>NKJG01000109.1 GCA_002256395.1 Bacteroidetes bacterium B1(2017)
TGCAAACTCTATTGAGATGCATGGTAGTAATTCCTATTTCTTTTGCATATTGGCTGATAGTTTTATTTTCTGAATAATCTTGTCTTATACTTTTCTGAAAAATCTGAAAATATTTTAAAGTTTTATTATCCGTTTCTTCCATACTTGTTTTTTGAATTTGATTAACTCTGAAAATTGAGAGAAATAACGTTTGGAATAAGGAATTTATGAAAGTGCGTTTTTCTATATTTTCTTCATTTAATTCCTTAACTATCATTTCTTTGAGTGTTTTCATTTGTTCATAAAGCGTGTTGTTTCTTTCAAAGTTAAAGCATTGCAAATGATTTAATTCAAATACGATTTTCTGGTTTTGTTTAAAATTATTTTCAAGAAAATAATCCGAAAAAGTGATGACCTCCCCTTTTACATTATCTTGAAAAATGAATCCATGCAGTGTATTTACGGGAATAAAAACTATGCTTGGCCCCGAGATGATGGATTCTTTTTTCTCTGAAACTAAAATTCCATTTCCACTTTCTATGACAAATAGCTGAACCAAATCTGTGTGTAAATGCTCTTTGATTTCCCAATTATACATTTTGCTTCTCGATTCCAACGGTTCAGCATGAACGAATTCTAGCAGTGAGCTGTAATTGTTTTCGCCATAGAGTCCGTTAAATATTATGAGTTTTTCTTTCATGTTATAAATGTGCTTTTTAAATTTTCACTTTTTGTTTCTTTGGGTTTATTGTAAGGTGTTGTTTATTAGTAATTAGGATTTATTTTTATTTGAATTTTTCCAGTTTATCTCATTTTTTGTTACCAATAAAATTAATATTATGTTATAAAAGTACAAACAATATTTTAATTTGTCCAAGAATAAATTATACTTTCAGGGTACATTTGTTTTATTATATAGTTTTAAATGTAAAATCATGAGTCAATTGATATATAATCCTTTCGACATGGAGGTGCATCCACCTCGATTGTCACCAGCGTATAAGTCAACTATTCTCCGAGCACCTACCAAACCTTTGGTGTTACTGAAACAATCAATGGCTGAACTTTCAGGGCCTGTTTTTGGGGACTTTAATTTGGGGGAGTTTGATCATGATTTAACCAAGAATTCGATTAAAAATGGCGAACCATTGGGCGAAAGAATTGTGGTACACGGTACGGTTTTTAACGAAAACGGCCAACCGATTCCGCATACATTAATAGAAATTTGGCAGGCCAATTCATGTGGTAGATATGTACATAAAGTGGACCAGCACGATGCCCCATTGGATCCCAACTTTTTGGGTGCGGGCCGATGCATGACAGACAAAGATGGGAATTATAAATTTTACACCATCAAGCCAGGGGCATATCCTTGGGGTAATCATTACAACGCTTGGAGGCCAAATCATATTCATTTTTCACTGTTTGGGGCAAATATTACCAATCGTTTGGTTACACAAATGTATTTTCCAGGTGATCCGCTTTTAGAACATGACCCGATATTTTTGGCAGTTCCTCCGAAAGGGAGAGACTTATTGATATCAAAGTTTGATCTTGGAGCTACAGAACCTGATTTTGCCTTGGGTTACCGCTTTGATTTTGTTTTAAGAGGTCATAAAGCCACGCCATTTGAGAAAATATAAATTTTGAAAATATTATGTTAAAGCAAACACCATCACAAACCGTTGGACCTTATTTCGCATATGGTCTTACTCCTGAGCAATATTTGTACGATTTTAAAAGTCTGGCTCAGCATGATCTGGTTTCATCAGATGAAGAACATATAGTAATTCGAGGAAGAGTTTTTGATGGCGAAGGAAACGTTATTCCCGATGCCATGCTCGAGATTTGGGACAATAAAAATAACCTATTCGGAAGATTTGGTACGGGTACTGAAAAAGACAAAAGCTTTGTTTTTAAAACTAAAAAACCTGAATCTATAGGAGAGAATGCACCTTTTTTGTCCGTGATTCTGTTTATGCGTGGTCAGTTAATTCATTCTTACACAAGAATTTATTTTTCTGACGAAGTCAAAAATGCAACAGATGAAGTGCTTTATCAAATAGATAATTCAAGAAGAGAAACTTTGATAGCTCAGAAAAAAGATAATTATTATTTATTCGATATTCACATGCAAGGCGATAGCGAAACGGTTTTCTTTGATATTTGAAATTATGAGTTTATATAGCGAACTTTTTTATTCTTCTGAGGTAAACGAACTTTTTTCGGACCAAAACACAATAGCGGCCATGTTGGTTGCAGAGTCTTCATTGGCTCAGGCTCAGGCAGAGGTAGGAATTATATCAAGGGAGT
>NKJG01000110.1 GCA_002256395.1 Bacteroidetes bacterium B1(2017)
CTGTCTTTTTTGCTTTTTTTAGCCATACTTTTATCATATTAAATGACCTCATTTTGGGACTTTATGTTTTACTTAATAACCGCAGAATTGTATTTACTTTAAATAATCCGCTCTAAAAATATATAAGCTTTTAGAAATCGTAGTTTTCAATTCAAATAAACAAGCATATTTTTCAATCAAATTTTAGGCTGTAACCGAGTCTAAAAACTTGGGTTTCATAATAATCATCACTCAGGTACTTAAATCCTTGTCCTTGTATTTCTTTCTTGATTACCAGCGTGTTAAAAATGTCAGATCCATTCAGGAAAATATCACCTTTTTGATTTTGAATTGCTTTTTTCAAGCCGAAGTCAACAGAAAATCTCGCTCGAATTTTACCTTGTGGTATTATGTCTGGTGCTAAATAAATGGCAGAGAGTTGAAAGTCCAGTTTTTTTACAAACTTAAAGGTATTATTAAGTTTTATGTTACCAGTAAAAGCTTCTTGTCGTGCCACACTTAAGGTCTGAGCCACGGGGTATTTATTAGCAACAGTGAATGCGTTTATCTGATTTTTATAAACATTGGCATTGATGTTAAAATTATATTTTTTAGACATTTCTTGGCTAAATACCCATTCTAGTCCAGAATTATAGCTTTTGTCTGCATTATGAAAAACAGCATAAATGATATTGCTACTTGGGCCAGTGGTGGCCAGCCTTGTGATGGTTCCGTTTGAAAACTTGTGATAGATGGCTTGATAAAAACTACCACTTGCCCAGTGCCTTTTGAAGCCAAGTTCTAATGAATTTGTAAACTGCGGTTTCAATGCAGGATTACCCACCTTTATAATTTCAGCATCGTCGTATTTGGGAAATATCCTGATGTCAACTTCGTTGGGTCTGTCTACACGTCTATTAAAAAATAGCGATAATTTAGTGTCTTCGTTTAGCTTATAAGCCACCCTGAAATTTGGAAATGGCTGTGAATAATTGTAGCCATCACTTTTATAGGTATTGTGTTTTGGGTTAACCTCATAGTTTAGTTTAACATATTCATATCTAAGCCCTATTTCAGCTTCCCAGTTTTGGTTTTCGTATACATAATTGCCATACAGAGCGGGAATAAGCTCGCTGTAAGTAGCTTCCCCACCTGCATTTACATCAAGTACAGAGTTTGTTCCAGGTATAAAAAGCATATTTGTTGGAATATCTCTTTTGCGAAGTTTCAAGCCCGCCTCGACTCTACCATAGCTAAGTGGCTGCACGTAGTCCATATTAAAATCAAATACTTGTTCGTCCGATAAAAGTTTGAAAGCGTCAGTTCCATTACTACTGGCCACAATATTGTCATAAAAATACTTTTCATCCTCTCTGTGAAAAGTATAATTAAAGCCTGTATTAAAAACTCGCCCGGGTTGAGAAAATTTATACTGGTAGTTTGAGCTTAGCATTACAGTAGTTTTTAGCTCGTCTTCCAAAAACTGCCAAAGGCGTATTCTGTTTTCTGTTATTCCATCGAAAAATGGTTGATCTCCTCTGTCGATAATTTTTTCAGTACCAAACAATCCCGAAAATGTGAGTGTATTTTGACTGTTTATATTAAAATCAAGACCAGTTTTGGTGGTTGTGAAATGTGTATTCCGGTTTCTTTTGAGTTGTGAAGTAATTATATCACCAGAATCATAAGTCCTATTTACGAATTCATTTTTATTCAAGGTTTCTGTGTAGAGATAATCTCCTTGTAAATACATATTTATGCGATTTTTTCTATAGCTGAGCGACAAGCTGGGATTTATTTTGGGTGTAGCCTTGTACTGAGGACGAATGGTAGGTAAATTGGCTTTTCTAACCCAAAGTGCCCCTAAACCTGAGATTAAACCAAGTTTTCCATTAAAACCCTCCTCTACGTTTTTCTTGTAAATGATGTTTATAATACCTGCATTGCCATTGGCATCGAATTTGGCAGAAGGATTGTTGATGATTTCTATTTTTTCTATGGCCGAGGCTGGAAGGTTATCCAGAGCCGTTGGGTTTCCAAAACCTGTCAGGGCAGTTTGTTTTCCATCAATCAAGATGGCTACTTTATCGTTTCCTCTCAGTTTTATGGTTCCATCTTGCACAGTTATACTTGGCAAATTTTGAAGTGCTTGCAATACAGAACCTCCACTTTGCGTGATGTTGTCTTTGATGGAATAGGTTTTCTTTTCAAGGTTTTCGCTTAGATTGTTTGCCTTTGCGGTTATTTCTAAGGCATTGAGTATTTCGGTATTGGCTTCCAAAAACAGCGTTTTTAG
>NKJG01000111.1 GCA_002256395.1 Bacteroidetes bacterium B1(2017)
TTTGAAAATATTGCGAAAGACCCAAACCAAGAGCTTATTATAGTCGAATTGGATGGTAAAAAAGTTGGAACTTTTCAACTGACATTTATTCAATATTTAACCCATAAAGGTGGCTTAAGAGCACAAGTAGAGGCTGTTAGAATCCATTCGGATTATAGAGGACAAGGAATTGGCAGCAAAATGTTTGAATATATCAAAGAACAGGCAAAGCAAAAAGGTTGTAACATGATCCAGCTAACCACCGATAAGCAAAGACCAGAAGCTTTAAGATTTTATGAATCTTTAGGATATGTAGCAAGTCATCAAGGAATGAAACTAAAACTTCTCTAACCAAAAACATAAAAATCTTAAATTTAGCATTTCATCCTTCTCTAAAACCTCTCATAAAAAATAAAACTGCAATTGTAAAAACAATATACTACTTTTACTGACTGATTAGTCAGTTATATGAAAAGAAGAACAGTAATATTAATATTAATTATAGGAGCAGTAATGAGCGTAAATGCCTTTTTTAGAATGTCCGTTTTCGGAAGAATGCCATCTGGAGCCAGATTAAAACGTATAAAAAAATCACCAAATTATAGAGATGGAGCCTTTCAAAACCAAAGTTTTACGCCTGATTTAACAGAAGGTGCAACATATTACACCGTAATGAAAGAATTTGCTTTGGGCGATAAAAAAGGTCAAAAACCTGGAACGAGAATTCCCTCTCACAAAACCGACTTGCTTCACCTTGACCCTAAAGAAAACGTATTGGTGTGGTTCGGTCATTCCTCTTATTTTATACAAATCGACGGCAAAAAAATATTAATGGACCCTGTTTTGAGTGGTAATGCATCGCCTCTGTCTTTTACCACCAAAGCATTTGAAGGCACTGACCAGTACACAGTAGATGATTTTCCAGAAATCGATTATTTATTCATTTCTCACGATCACTACGACCACCTTGATTACAAAACAATTATAAAGCTAAAGTCTAAAGTTAAAACCGTAATAACAGGCTTAGGGACTGGCGAACACCTCGAGTACTGGGGATATGACCCGAAAATCATCATAGAAAAAGACTGGAATGAAACCATAGATTTAGACGGTGGTTTTTGGGTAAATACTACCCCTGCACGTCATTTTTCTGGAAGATCAATAAAGAGAAACCAAGCATTGTGGACTTCATTTGTACTGAAAACACCGAGTCAGAATCTATTCCTCGGAGGCGACAGTGGTTATGACAAACACTTTGCCGAAATCGGTGCAAAATTTGGACCTTTTGATTTGGCCATACTCGAAAACGGCCAATATAACAAAAGCTGGAAACACATTCACCTCATGCCTCACGAAATTCTTCAAGCGGCTAAAGATTTAAAAACCAAGCGTTTGTTTCCGGTTCATTCTGCTAAATTTGCCTTGGCCAACCACAGATGGGACGAGCCATTGAACAAAATCGTAGACAACAATAAAACCGAAAATCTAAAGCTCATAACTCCCATGATTGGTGAAAAAGTGGATTTAAATGACCCCAACCAAAAGTTTACGGAATGGTGGAAAAGCGTAAAATAGAATAATTATGGACAAAAAATCAAAAGTATTAGACGCAGCTTTGAAGCTTTTTGTGGAATTTGGTTTTCACAATACACCTACCAGCAAAATTGCCAAAGAAGCAGGTATTTCTAGCGGTACTTTGTTCTATTTTTTCCCTACCAAAGACGAGTTGGTGGTAGCTCTTTATCTAGATATTAAAGGCAAACTGGGCTGTGAAATAACAGAAAGCATTTCTCAGGAAACCTCTTTCAAAGAAATTCTAAAAAAATACTACACCACCACACTGGATTGGGCCAAAGAACATATAGCCGAATTCAAGTTCATGGAGCAATTTAATTCTTCTCCATACTTAAAAAAAATAGCAGAAGACGAAATCCAAAAATATGTAAAACCACTGAAAGAACTTTTACAAAACGCTATAGATGAGGGTGTTTTGAAAAATATGGATTTAGAAATACTTTTTACCCTTATAAGTGGTCATACCTTCAGCATCAATCAGTATCTGATAATTTCGGAACCGCAAGAAAGCAAAAGAGAACAAATTATCTCCGAAACTTTTGATTTGGTATGGCAGATGATTTCGACCTAGAGACTACTTAAAATTTTCTATCCTAATTTTTATCTTTAAAAGTTCCGATTTTACTTCTTTTTGAATCGCCAATATTTGATCATCGGTATATTTTATCGGAGTCTCGTGATTGTGGTTA
>NKJG01000209.1 GCA_002256395.1 Bacteroidetes bacterium B1(2017)
CGGCCCATTCTGGCAGTTCCCATTTCATGGATGGCCATGCCAGGATAAGATTTATTGTCGTAGGAACGAACATTCTTCATTCCTGCTTTTTCAAGCATTTCTTGTGCATCGTTTTGCATATCGATACGCATTTTAGCCTCATTTTCTTTAAACTCAGCATCAAAAACGGCTATCGGCAATCCCCATTTATCCTTTTCGGTTTTGTGGAGATACATACGGTTTTCGTGATAAGGTAAGCATTCACCAAAGCCACTTAATCCCATTCTCCACGGACCTGGTTTGGTTAATGATTCTTTCATGTCAGCACCAAATGCCATTGGTTCAGTGCCTTGGTTCCAACCAGCTCTTGATCCGCCACCTTGATAACCAAATCCACGCACATAATCGCGTTTGTCGTTACCGATATTTCTATAACGAGGCACATAAATTCCGTTTGCTCTTCTACCTAAATAATAGTTGTCTTTTCCGCCTTCCCACTCACCGCTAGCTCCGATTTTAAAGTGATGATCCATCAAATTATGCCCTAATTCACCCGAATCATTGCCCATTCCATTTGGAAATCTGTTTGAAGTTGAGTTCAACAAAACTGAAGTTGAGCCTAATGTACTACCATTTACAAATACAATTTTGGCAAAAAACTCCACAACCTCTAGCGTATTTGTGTCTATCACCCTTACACCTGTTGCACGGTTTTTATTTTCATCGTACATAATTTCTTTTACAACAGAATCTGGTCTAACGGTTAACCTTCCAGTTTTCATGGCAGCTGGCAAGGTGGCAGATTGTGTACTGAAATATGCACCATAAGGACATCCCAATGAGCATTTGTTGCGATATTGACAGCCAGAACGCCCAACACCAGTTTGAGCTTTTTGAGCTTCAGAAAGGTTGGCTACACGACCAATGGTCATTATTCTTCCAGGAAAATGCTCAGCTATTTTTTTCTTCACTTCCTTTTCTACGCAATACATATCCATCGCTGGCAAGAAATCAGAATCGGGCAATTGAGGCAAACCTAATTTTTCACCAGAAATACCAGCAAACTTTTCCACATAAGAATACCAAGGTGCTATGTCTTTGTACCTTATAGGCCAGTCAACAGCTATGCCCTCTTTCAAATTCGCTTCAAAGTCAATGTCACTCAGTCTGTAGGTTTGGCGACCCCACATGATGGATTTTCCTCCTACGATATCTGGTCTAAACCAGTCGAAACGCTTCTCCTCTTGGTACATCGAATGCGAGTCATTCATCCAATATTTTTCAGTGTTTTCGTTGTAAGGATAATCTCTTGCTAACTTTGGATGCGATTCTTTCTGAGCAACTGTCAAACGACCATTGTACATCGTATCCCAAGGATTTTTCATGGCATTTTCATAGCCACTTACATGTTCTAGCTGCTTTCCTTTGTCAAGCATCAACACTTTCAATCCTTTCTCTGTAAGTTCCTTAGAAGCCCACCCACCTGAAATACCAGAGCCTATCACGATGGCGTCGAACGTTTGAGCCTTTACGGCATCTATATTTAAATTCATGATGTTTTTATATTAAGGATTGAATATTATAATGCCCAGGCTTTTTGACCTTTCTCTAATGTTGTACAGCCATCAAACTTACCTGGAATCGGGTCGTAAGCCAATGCCTGGGTAGCACCGATTTCTGATGTAAAATAGCCCGTAATAGTAAGGTTTTTCATTTCTCTGAAAAAGTCTTTGTTATAAACAGTGGCATCTTCTATCATTTCGTTTTTTTGTGGCAATGTCAATTCCACAAAACCCTTTCTAAACTTAGATTTGCTGTCATCATCCAACTTTGCTAATCCATCATAAAATTTCTTTTGTTCGGCTTTCGTGTAGCAATCACGCACCACTCTCACAATGAAATTATGAGCTCCAGCTTCTTTAGCACCGGGAGTAGAAGTAGCAGGAATAATAATATCAGCCACCTCAGCCAAAAGTTTTTCTTGCAGATCATCTGCCACCAAACCTGGCTCGGCATTCAGTACTTGTCCCATGGCTCCAGCCATTAGTGGAGCTGCCATTACGCCTCCGAGCATCACTGTAACCCGCTGAATGAGTTCTCTTCTGTTCATATTATAAATTATGTTTTATTCGAAAATTTAAAATCTGAGTATTACCAACAAAGATATTTTATATTTTTTCAAAAAATAACCATA
>NKJG01000112.1 GCA_002256395.1 Bacteroidetes bacterium B1(2017)
AGTATTAATTAATAAAAGTGACATTAAGAAGTTTCGGTCTTTAGGCACTTCTTTGATGATGGAAGGTTTCGAAAATGCACTTTCTAACCAAGAAATGGCAGATTTATTAGAGTTTTTACAAAAAGGAGGAAAGAAATAATATGAAAATGGGCCTGCTTTTTTTTCAATTGTTTCTTGTTCAAAAAGCTAAAATCAGACTTTAGATGGGTTAGAGATTTTCCTTTAGGAGATTAAGCAAGAAGTAATTGTTTTGGTATTACCACCTTGCCAAAACCTAAATTTTCAGCTAAGATTAGAGCCATTTTTTAGGCAACATAAACAAAAGGAATAACCGTTTGAACTAAAAGATGGAGTGTCATTAAATTATAAATATATATTTGGACTCCCTTATTTATCCGATAATCCAAGCCTCAAATAACCAAATCGTTGTTACTCCCCAAGCTGTACCTGAAACCATACTAAGAATGGCCAAGATGACTGCGTGCGGCATTAGTTCTTTCCTATATGTTGCTGTGACTGCTGGCGTGGTAGCAATTCCACCAACATTGGCCATACTCGCAATGGGTACCCATACCGTGTTGACACTTAATAGTTTAGCCACAAAAAGCATAAAAATAAAATGGCTAAAGAGCCAAATGATTAAAAACAATATGAAGCTTCCATTGAAAGAAAAATAATTGAAATTTAGCTTTAAGCCGAGGATAGACATTATCAAAATAATAATAATATGGCTATATTTTAAAATATTTTTTTGATCCCAAATAGCAAAAGATGAGCTCAATAAAATCCCTAAAATGGACAAAAAGATAATTTTCTGGACAAAACTCCAAGGTAGAAAATAACTACCAAATGCTATTATTACCAATATGCCCATACCTATGAAGGGATTTTTGACCCTCAGTTGGGTATTCCCTTTAAATTCGAGGTCAATTTCCTTGTTTTCTATTTTTAAAAATTTATTGATTCTCGGCGTATTTTTTATTATCTGAAACATCAGTATCGTCCAGAAATTTACCATTATATTGTCCAAAATTAATACGGTTAAAAATAGATTCTCTGGGGTTTTGGCTATTTCTTTCAGTACTATTTGGCTTGTGCTGCCACCTATCCAACTGCCCACTATTGGTGGAATACCTGCCCACATGGTTAGCATTTTTGAGTCGGAACCCTTGAAAAAAAACCAATAATACAATACTGGGAACAATGCAATCCATAAAGAACCAGACAAAAAAACCACAATAGGTTTCCAGCCTACTGACTGTAATTGTTTAAAAGTCAGGGTTGTCATAACCATTAAAATTGCCAAAGGAACTAAAAAATTTCTACTCCAATCAGAAATTTTAATTTGTTCTACATTTAAATTAAAAACCTGAACTAATATAGGTGGAATGATATAAGCGAAAAGAATCGGTGGTATCCAATCCAATACTTTTTCAAAAATAGGATTTTTGATTTTACTTAAGGTAAATACAATAACTGCCGTAAAAAATACAATTAAAGTAGCATAAATATCTGTCATATTTCTAATCCAATTTGAATGATTCCTTTAATCGATACCGAAATAAAAATTTAAATTTGCTAATCATTTGGCAATATTACATTAATCTGAATCTAATTTTTCCATTAAACCAATTAATATATATTGATGCTTTGTTCTAAGTCAAATGAATTCAAAACTATAGTTTTCTCACTGATTTTTATAGCCATATCAGAGATGAACAAATGAAAATTCAAACATATCCATCATACTATGTTTTACACTAAAAAGACAAATTTTAAAAAGTTTGAAAGACAAAATCAAAAGAACCTTTAGTTGAATTAATTAACAGACCAAAAAAGAATTGAACATTTTAACTTCAATTAAGTAATTTCGTAAATAGGTTGCATTTAAACCCAATATTTAAATTTATAAAACAATGAAAATCAAACAACTGATCCTTTTTAGCTTATTGATTTTTATAACATCGTTTGTCCCAAAGAAACAAAAGCCCAATATCATTTTCATTTTGACAGACGACTTGGGTTATGGAGATTTGGGGTGTTTTGGTTCGAAAATCATCAAAACACCCAATTTAGATCAAATGGCCGCTGAAGGTATAAAATTAACGAATTTTTACA
>NKJG01000113.1 GCA_002256395.1 Bacteroidetes bacterium B1(2017)
AATTCGGTCTAAATGAAATATCTATCAGATTTCACTATGATTATTATTCTTCGGCCTGATGACGCACAAAATTAGAATTAAAAATGATAAGTGTTTATTATATAATTGTTATGAAAAACCAATTAATTGAAAACCGATAGATAAAAAATTTCTATAAGCAAATTCACCTCAATGTTAAGTTTTCAGAAGTAATTTTAAAACTTAATAATTATTTAACTTTAATTTAACATTTTTGTAACATACAACACATGTTAAATATGAAAACCTACCTTGTTTTTACGATTATCTCCATTCTTGGTCTTTCAGGCTGCACTACGGTCAGAAATATTACCGATCATGACTATAGGTACGAAACCAATTTTTCAAAATATCAAACTTACAATTTCCTGAGATGTGAGAACGATAACACGGAGATTTGTAATGAAATAAAGGCTACGATAAAGAAGCAAATGGAAATAAGGGGCTATGTGTATGACCCTCTCAATGCCGATATATACGTCGGTTATGCTTTGCTGCCCAATAAAGTAGTTTTCAAATCCTACCAACAACCCGCAATTTCAAAATCACATAATAGGGATGAAAGCGATGATTTTTACAAAACAGAAAAATACAATTATCATAATGGTATGATTATGGTCTCTATGATTGATGCTGAAAGTGATATCCTAGTTTGGAGAGGATTTTCAACCGATAATTCGAAAGCTAAAAAAGCTGTCAATAATTCTAAATATTATTACAGCAACGTCATTAGGAGCATATTTAGCGAGTATCCACTTTACTCTAAAAATTAAAATTCTCCTATTGTTTCATTTCAAGGCAAGACTATAATGGCTGACAAATACCTTCGTCTTGTCAGTTTAAATCCAATATTTTTGAAGCTCAGAATTAAATTTTACAAAATCTTCATTTTAAAATAAGCCGCTACCAATTTTTGTTTCTTATCATTGTTGAAATTTCGAATAAACTCATGAACCTATTTCAAAATGAAAAGTAGCTATACACTATTATTCTATATTTTATTATCGCTTTCAGCAATAGCCCAGTTAAAAGAGAAAAAAATCTTGGAGGTACCAGGAAAGAACCAATACGCACAAATAAATATAAATGGCACTTCCGTTTTGCCAAGTGGTAGGTGGCTTACTCCTGCTGGCGAGTTAGTCCGAATTACGCATGACCCTTTCGGCATGTGTCTTTCACCAGATGGGAAAAAGGCTGTCACCATCCACAATGGAGTATTTACGATAATTGAGCTTGACAAACTAACGACAACACGAATTCCTTCCTACGACAAAAAAGATTTAAATCCATTGGGTGAAAGCTCATTCATTGGTGTTGCATTTGCTGAGGACAATAACACCTTGTATTTGAGCGGCGGCGACAATGGAGCCGTTATCGTTTTTGATATCAAAGCAAATAAAGTAATTGACTCACTTTCTTTGAATGGAACCGTAGATGGTAAAAAATACGAAGATAGCTTCACATCAGATTTGATATTCAAACAAGACGAATTGTTGATTTTAGATAGAGGTAATTTCAGATTGGTGAGATATGATTTAAAATCAAAAACCATTAAAAAATCAATTGACGTAGGCAGGCAACCATTTGGATTGGCCTTAAGCAAAGACAAAAAGATGGCCTTTGTGGCCAATGTGGGCATGTATTCTTATCCATTGGTTGAAGGAACTAACGAGAAGAATTACAATGAAAAACTCATTTCAAGGCATCCTTATGGCGACAATACCAAAGAATCTATAAATGGAACCACAATTGACGGGCAATTTGCTCCTGGAGTTGGGAGTCCATTGTCTCCTGAGGCAATGAGTATTTTTTCTATTGATTTGAACACCAATAGCGTTGTGGACAAATACAAAACAGGCCACCAAATTGGTGAAATGGTAGAAGATGCTGAGGTAGTCGGAGGTGCGAGTCCGAACTCCATTGCTGTGGGCTCAAAATATATTTATGTCACCAATGCCACAAACGATAATATCTCGGTAATTGACTATAAAGCTCATAAGATTGTATCGCATATACCTATAAAAATCGACAAAAGAATTGATAAGTATCGAGGGGCACTCCCGTTTGGAATTACTCTAAGTAAAGACGAAAAAACACT
>NKJG01000210.1 GCA_002256395.1 Bacteroidetes bacterium B1(2017)
CGTGCACAGAACACCACCACAGGCTGCTTTAGAACCAGCACCATGGACATTCGGGTGAACCCATTGCCACAGTTGGTTCCGATGACCTTGCCTTTAACCGTATGCGACAGCGACCAAGATGGGGTATCAACCTTTGATTTGACCAGCATGCAAGGCTATCTTTTGGGCAATGTAACGGGGGTAACACTGAGTTATTTTGAAACCCAGACCAACGCAGATAACAATGCCAATGCAATCCCTAACCCAGCCAACTACACCAATATCAACAATGCTGGGGTGGTGTACCAAGTGTTTATCCGTGCGCAGTATACGGCCACAAGCTGCTTTAGTGTAACACCGTTGAACTTATTGGTAAATCCAGCTCCGGTGGCAGCCCCAGCTTTAAGTCCATTGAACCGCTGCGATGACGACAGCAACCCTTATGATCAGAACTACCGCTTTAACCTCACAGTGGTAGAGCCTGCGCTATTGGCAGCTCAAACCCAAGCAGGTCCATTTAAAATTAGGTATTTTACCTCTTTGGCACAAGCCCAATCGCCCACAGGCTTGCCTATCGTAAGTGTGACTAATTACGCCAGTGGCAATACCACGATCTGGGTCAAGGTAACCGATACCACGAGCCTGTGTT
Source organism: Bacteroidetes bacterium B1(2017) (assembly GCA_002256395.1). Lineage (GTDB taxonomy): Bacteria > Bacteroidota > Bacteroidia > UKL13-3 > UKL13-3 > B1. The sequence goes on from NKJG01000210.1 coordinate 629, forward strand.
ACAGCATTGCCTCGCTTGATTTGATCGTGAATAGTCCGTTGCAACTCAGCTACCCTTCGCCGATATCACTCTGCGATGCCGATGGCACTCCTAACAACCGCTTTACAAGCTTTGATTTAACCCCAAGCATTGCGCAGATTACCCAAAACAATCCGAACTACACAGTAAGCTTCTATCCCTCACAGGCCGAGGCCCAAGCCGATCAGAACCCAATTGCAGATCCTACCCAATACACCAACGCCTTTGCCGCGGTACAAACCCTTGGGGTAGCAGTGACCGATACTCAAACAGGCTGCCGCAGTGTCACTACCCTTACCATACGGGTACTTCCTGTGCCGACGCCTAAGACCACTCCGCCTGCCATGATTAAGTGCGACGACAACTTGCCACGTGGCACCGAAGCCTTCAACGTAGCAGCCAACGAAGCATACATCCGCAATGGGGCAGTGAACCTGGTTTTTGAATACTACACCACCCTTTTAGGAGCACAAACTCAAGACCAAAGCACCCGCATTACCAATTTGGCCAATGCCGAGGTAGCAGGCGATGTGTATATCCGGGTGATTAACCAATACCAAAGCCTTCCGGCGGGTTACAATTGTTACGTCATTGTAACACAACCCATCACCGTGAATCCGCTTCCAGATGTGCCAAGTGCGCCATTAACCTATGGCGTGTGTGAAATAGGATCAACTGGGGTAGCTACTTTTGATCTGAACACCTATGTGCCTTCACAGATCTTATTGGCGCCGCAGAACCTTTCTGATTTTACCATTAGTTTGCATCAATCACAAGCCCAAGCCCAGGCCAACACGAGTCCTATTGCACAAAGTCTGTGGGCTACCTACCAAAACACAACAAATCCACAAACGATTTACATCAGGGTGGAGAACAACACGACCAATTGTGTGAATTATGCCCAGTTGGTGCTTCGCGCCGAGGAGGCAGCCAACATCTATGCCAATCCGTTGCCAGCTATTTTCACTTGCGACAACGACGGGGTCAACGATGGCCTGACGACCTTTAACCTAAACACGGTGCTTGGACCCAAAGTACTTGGTCCTGTGCCCAACCCGAACTTCTCGGTGAGCTATTTTGCCAGCCAAGCTGATGCGGACGCTTTCACAAACCCACTCAATGCGGCGGCCTTTACCAATACCTCGGCCACCCAATCCATTTACATCGTAGTGACCAACACAGCGACCTCGACCCCTTGTAGAGCCTACGGCTCAACAACGATCACCGTGGAGCCGCTGCCCAATCCATATATTACCAGCAACCGAGGCACCACCCAAGGTGTGGCTTGTGTGGAGTGGAACACCACGACCATTGTCAACAACTTAAAACTAGATAGCAATGTCAACAGAACAGGCTACCAGTATGAGTGGTATGCCGATGGACAATTGATTCCATTTGTAAGCAGCTCGACCCACACCCCGCTGAGCATGAATAAAGACCAAGTGGT
>NKJG01000114.1 GCA_002256395.1 Bacteroidetes bacterium B1(2017)
AAATCAATTTTACCCTTAGCAAATACTTCACTTTGTAGTCTAAATGCTCCTGGCGTACTTCCTGTAGAGGCTATCCCTGCATTGATAAATTCAAATTTTGTATATGGGAATTTCTCTTCCAAAAATTGCATAAACTTATCTCGCCAACCTGGACTTTCGGTTATGGAACCACCCATAAATGCAACTCTACCTACTTTTTCGTTCTTAAATTTCCTAAAACTGTTTGATAAGCCTGTTCTTACCTGATGGTAATATCTGGCATCCAAAGGAATCTTCGTTGGTGAAGAATTCTGTTCTATAAAATCAGCAATTTGTTCAGGATTCTCTATTAAAAAATGGTGCCCTTGTAAACTTTTTTCACCTTTGGTCATGGGCCAAACAGAAGCCTTGCCGCCTAGTTTTATGTAGTTTTCTACCAATCGAAACGTATTTTCTTCATTGGGAACAATTTTATCTTCCAAACTGATAACATGCAAAATGGGCACTTTACAAGCGGCTAATCCTTTCAAGTTATCCATCGGGTTATCAGAAAAATCTAAGGCCTCGGCGTCTGTAAAACCAAAAGATTTTAAAAGTAAATTCCAGTCCTCTTTGGAGCCATGTTTCAGTGGCCAAGATTTTATATCACACACTGGTGCTTCAGCATAAATGCAAGAGACCTGCAATGGATTTCGCTTCGCCCAGGCATAGATGTACAATCCTCCTCTACTCACTCCTTCAAGTGCAACTTTTGTGGCCAATCGCCTTTCTGACACCAAATAATTATAAAAATCGTCCCAGATTTGCATGGCAGCTGGACTTCCAAACATGTCATTGGTATTAACATAGGCCACATGAAAACCTCTTTCGAGCAAAATCGAGTCTGTTTCATTATGCCAATCTGGAAAATGAGCTCGCCAAACCCATGGATTACCCAAAGCTGGCACTTTTGGCTTCATCAGCCAAGCTGCTTTTCCGTGAAAGTTGAAATGTTCTCTTGTAAACCCTCTAACAATTTCAGTTTTTTGACCAAAAGCCAAATTCAAAAAAGTAAATAAAAAGAGAATCGAATATTTAATCTTTAACATTTAAGGAAGGTTGAATAAAGATAAAATTATATAAAAAATAGGTATTTGGACGAAAACACTCCGATTTTTTCAAAAGAAACACGGATTGTTTACAAGTACATAGAAATTGGAAGAAATACTTTATTTTTGTAAACGCTGATCATCAAATATGGAAAAAAAAGACCTTTCAAAACAAACACGTTTTTACAGAAAAATGCACAAATGGCTTGCTGTGCCTATGTTTTTGGTGATGTTTGTGATTGGATTTAGTGGATTACTCCTGGGTTGGAAAAAACAAACCGCTCTTTTGCCTAAAACTCAGAAAGGAGCCACAGAAAATAGTGCAGATTGGATAAAAATTGACAGTTTGGTTTTGATAGCTCGGTCATATTCAAAAAACAACTTAAAAAAGGAAGACGAAATAGATAGAATTGATATTAGACCACAAAAGGGAATTGCTAAGATAGTTTTTACACAACATTTTACCGAACTTCAACTCGACTGCAAAACCGGTGAAATTTTATCTGTAAGTACCAGAAAGTCAGATTTTATAGAAAAAATACATGATGGATCCATCGTGGATTATTTAGTAAAAACCTCGAGTGACCAATTTAAACTATTCTATACGACTGCTGCTTCGTTGAGCCTTATTCTACTTTCTTTCAGCGGTTTCTGGCTTTGGTACAATCCGATTAGGATTAAGAAGAGGAAACAGAAATTTGAAATTTAAATTTTCTAAAATTCACCATTTCATCATAATCCTTAAACCAAATAAATTAATCCACAAAGTTTCACGAAGAATGCACTGAGTTTCACAAAGGTTTTTATTAAGAAAAATGCATTTCTTTGTATCTCTTTGGTTAAAAATTGTAGAACAACTGTTTCAAAATATTTAACAACGAAGAATTTAATTTCACAAAAGCAAAGAATATTTTTTTAGATTTCTTGTCCAATTTCATACTTTCGGATTGTCTTCTAGGCATTAAACAAAATAATTATGGACGAATATGTATTGATTATGAGGCATGAAAATGCCAC
>NKJG01000002.1 GCA_002256395.1 Bacteroidetes bacterium B1(2017)
TTAGAGCAACAACAAGAGATTTAACCACTAATCCAAATGTATGTGCTAATGTAAGTGATTCGGCTACGTATATTATTAAACCAAAACCAGATGCAACGTTTACCATAGCCCCAGATAAAGGTTGTGTAGATGATAGATATGGAGTGGTATTAAATAGTATCTATACCGCCACACCAAGCACTGCTCCAGGTTCAACGTACAAATGGTTCTTGGATCAAACAGATTACAACACTACACCATTAAATGCTGCGCCATACGACCAAACTGTGCAAACACAAACGTTTACACAGCCAGGTAACCACACGGTACATTTATTTGTTGAAGCTTTTGGTTGTACCGATACAGCAACTGCACCTGTATATGCTTGGCCTACACCTGTGGCTAAGTTTATAAGCAATCCTCAAAAAACTACGATTGCTAAACCCTTCTTCGATTTCTATAATCAAAGCACTATTGCAGATAACTCGCCTATCAATTATATCTGGACCTTCCCTCCATTGGCCATTGGAGGAGCAGTTAGAAAAGATTATACCAGCGACCCAAAACAAGTAATGTTTATGGCAGATACTGGAATAGTGAAGGTTTGGTTAACTGCTATTAGCGAACATGGATGTTATGATTCTACCTGGGTGCCTGTAGAAATAGAGCCAGATATTACAGTGTTTATTCCAAATGTGTTCCGCCCTAAGAATGCCGATGGCAAAGGAGGTAGCGAGGTAGATTGTTCATTTGGATGTAACAAAACCTTTAAGGTATCGGCAACTGGTTTTGAAACCATTGAAATCTTTGTGTTTAATCGTTGGGGTCAAATGGTTTATAAAGCCTATATGACAGATAAAACGTATGATCCTAATGAAGGTTGGGATGGTAAAGACTTTACAACTGGCAAAGAATGTCAGCAAGACGCCTATATCTACCAGGTAAATGCTACCAGCTTTAGTGGCAAGAAATTTACCTATAGTGGGTCAATTACATTATTAAGATAAAACCCTTAAAAAACGAGTTATAATTCAAACGATAACTCGTTTTTTAATAAGGTAATATGACCTCTTGTTGTTTCTAAATATCCTAATTCTTTAAGTTTCTTAATAAGTCTGGTAGCAGATTCGCGTTGTATGTTTAGCTCACGTGCTATTTCTTCGTGATTAATTTGAAGCGAATTGTTTTCCTTAGCATTTGCACGAGCCAATAAGTATTTCCAAAGACGTTCATCTAGTTTTTCAAAAGCTAAATCGTCAATTGTTTTTAGCATTCGTTCGAACCTAGTTTTATAGGTACTGGCAATAAAATCTCGCCACTCTTTATACTGTTGCCATTCTTCCATTTTTTCAATAGGAATAACATGCAATTCGGTGGCTTCCTCTGCTAAAGCATGTATTTCGCTAACACTACCAGCTGTGCAGCAAGTAATAGACATGGCGCAGGTTTCGCCAGGCATAATATGGTACAGAAATACTTCATTCTCATCCGAATTTTGCCTTAAAACGCGCAAACACCCTGATTTTACAATGGGAATAAATCGAATAATTTCACCTGGATTCATTACTAAACCTCCTTCAGGAAGTTTCATGATAGAAGAAGATTCAAGAAAGGAAGCTTCTAATTTAGGGTCGTTAAACATAACACGTTGGATTGTAGAAATCGTTTCATTTTAAAACGCTACACAAAGGTACACAAGCCGTCCTTATATCAAAGGTTTTGTGTGATTATTGTTACATATCTCTGTGCCCAATATCAGGTTAAAATCTGAAAATGCTCATTGTTTACGGCCCTTGCCAAGCGCAACTTTGTACTGGCAATTTAGCCCAATTAAAACTTAGAAAAATGAGACGTATAGTAATTTTAGGAGCAGGCACCGCGGGAACCATGATGGCAAACCATCTTAGCCATGAATTAAAAAAGGCCGATTGGGAAATAGATATAATTGACGAACGCGAAGAGCACTATTACCAACCTGGTTATTTATTTCTTCCTTTTGATATTTATGAGCCCGAAGATATCGTAAAAACAATTGATGAGTTTATACCAAAAGGTGTTCGCTTATTAAAAGGCAAAATAGACAAGGTTGCCGCAGAAGAGAATATGGTTCATATGGCAAACGGTGAGCGAATTCATTATGATATATTAATTATAGCCACAGGCGCTAAAACAGCACCAGAAGAAACAGAGGGTATGCTTGGTTCGGAATGGTATAAGAGCATATTTGATTTTTACACCTTTGAAGGAGCCTTAAATCTACGTAATAAATTACGCGAATGGGAGGGCGGTAAATTAGTTGTTCATATTACTGAGATGCCTATTAAGTGTCCTGTAGCACCATTAGAATTTGCCTTCCTAGCCGATTCATACTTCCACCACAAAGATATGCGTGAGAAAGTTGAGATTACCTTTGTAACCCCGCTCAGCGGTGCCTTTACCAAACCTAAAGCAACAGAGGCTTTGGATCACCTTTTAAAAGACAAAAACATTTTAATTGAAAGCGATTTTTGTATTGAACATATAGATCAAGAAAATAAGAAAATAGTTGATTATGGTGGCCGCGAAATTCCTTATGATTTATTAGTAACCATACCAACCAATAAGGGTGATGAAGTAATTGAACGCTCTGGATTAGGCGACGATTTAAACTTTATTCCAACCAATAAAGGTTCCTTACAAAGCTTAGCTCACAAAAACATTTTTGTCATTGGCGACGCGTCTAATATTCCTGCCTCTAAAGCTGGTTCTGTAGCCCATTTTGAGGCAGAAATATTAACCGAAAACATAAAGCGCTTTATTGCCAATGAGCCTTTAAAAGAAGAGTTTGATGGGCATGCCAATTGCTTTATTGAAACTGGTCATGGCAAGGCTTTATTAATAGATTTTAATTACTCGCATGAACCAGTAGAAGGTACCTTCCCATTCCCAGGAGTAGGCCCATTACGCTTACTAAAGGAGAGTAGAATGAACCATATGGGTAAGCTGGCTTTTAGGTGGATTTATTGGAACATGCTATTGAAAGGAACTCATATTCCGTTTGTATCTGCCACCATGCAAGAAGCAGGAAAAGATTTTTAACATTTATAAAAAACAAGAGTATGGAAAAGATGATTGCAGGCAAAACAGTTGCCGTAAACGAAGAAGGTTACTTAACAGATTTTAACCAATGGGACAAAACTATTGGAGAAGAAATTGCCAAAGAATATAACATTGAGTTAAAACCTAGACATTGGGAAGTGATTAGCTATTTGCAACAAGAACATAAAAACCAAACTGCCTTAAGTATTCGCAAAATTGGTAAAAGCAATGTAGTTGATATCAAAGAATTTTATGAATTATTCCCTCAAGGTCCGCTAAAAATTTCCACTAAAATAGCTGGTATACCTAAGCCAGCAAGTTGCTTGTAGGATTTTTTTTAGAGTATTATTTAACATTTAAGGAGACACAAAACATGATGACAGAATATAATGGCGAGATTAAGAAAATGATGATTATCTTAAGTAAAGCCACCCTAGAAAATGTATATGCCGCTTTTGTTTTAGCCAATGGAGCTAGAATGGAAGGCATAGAAGCAGAAATATTTTTTACCTTCTTTGGATTGGAAGCAATTCATAACAAAAAGCTAGAGCATTTGCATGTAGCAACTGTAGGTAATCCTGCTATGCATATGCCTACCATGCTAGGTGGTTTGCCAGGTATGGAAGCATTGGCCACCTCTATGATGAAAAAAGAAATGGAGAAAATAGATATGCCTGATATTAGAGAGTTCTTAGACATCTTAGTAGCGTCTGGTGTGAAACTTTGGGCTTGCCGCTTAGCAATGGACATGTTTCATTACAAGAAAGAAGATATGTACGAAGGAGTTGATGCCGTAATTACCGTTGGCGATTTCTACAAACAAGGTTCGGTTTTGGGAACTCATATGTTGTTTGTTTAGTTTCAATTTTGATTTCATTTCTAGATTAAAAAAAAGCTGCCTCAATGTTAATTGAGGCAGCTTTTTTTTACCATCATTCCCATCTCCCTTCCCCACTTCCCATTGCCCATCGCCCATCTCCACGCTTCACGCTTCACGCTTTCATTTTTTTTACCTCATGTTCTTTTATGAGGACAGGTCGCGACCTGTCCCTACGCTTGCTGTCCGGCCAACAAAAACATAACCGCCATTCGTGTGGCTACGCCGTTTTCTACTTGATCCAATATGATTGAATGTTTGCTGTCGGCCACATCGCTGGTAATTTCTACACCTCGATTGATTGGGCCTGGATGCATGATGACAATTTCTTTGCTAAGAGAATTTAAGCGTTCTTTATCTAAGCCATACAACATACTATACTCGCGTAAAGAAGGAAAGTATTTAATGTCTTGACGTTCTAATTGTATGCGCAGCATATTGGCTACATCGCACCATTCAAGGGCTTTCATTAGGTTGTGTTCAACCTTTACCCCTAAAGAGGTAATGTGCTTTGGAATAAGTGTAGTAGGGCCACAAACCATAACCTCTGCACCCAATTTTTGCAGACAAATAATATTTGATAGGGCAACTCTTGAGTGAGTAATATCTCCCACAATAACAACCTTTTTACCTTTTACGGCACCAAGTTTTTCACGAATAGAATAGGCATCTAATAATGCTTGGGTAGGGTGTTCGTGTGTTCCATCGCCCGCATTAATAATTTGTGCATTTACATGTTTAGCCAAAAACTGGCAAGCGCCAGGGGCAGGGTGGCGCATAACCACCATATCCACTTTCATGGCTAAAATATTGTTAACGGTATCAATTAAGGTTTCGCCTTTTGAGACAGAAGAGCTAGAGGCTGCAAAGTTAACCGTATCGGCACTTAAGCGCTTTTGAGCTAGTTCAAATGAAATACGTGTGCGGGTTGAGTTTTCGAAGAATACATTGGCAATAGTAACATCTCTAAGGCTTGGAACTTTTTTAATTGGACGATTAATAATGGATTTAAAATTATCTGCTGTTTCAAAAACCAATTGAATATCATCGGCAGTGATATCTTTAATTCCAAGTAAGTGCCTTTGAGAGAATTTTTTCATGTGTTACCTGCGCTTTTTTGGGGTTTGTTTTTTGTGTTCATGGCTAAAATCTATTCACTTGTTACAATATGAACAGCATCTTTTTTGCCGTTTTCTTTCCAGTCAACTTTTACTTTATCGTTTGCACGAGTATCTACTTTTATGCCTACATAATTGGGTTGTATAGGCAAATCTCTGCTGTATTTTCTATCAACCAATACCAATAACTCAACCTTGGCTGGGCGGCCAAAATCTGTGAGTGCATCTAAAGCAGAGCGTATGCTTCTACCTGTATATAATACATCGTCTATCAACACAATTTTTTTGTCTTGAATGGTAAAGTCTATTTTTAATTCGCTGGGTACAATTTGGTCGTGACCTCTTCTAAAATCATCTCTGTAGAAAGAGATGTCTAGTTCACCGTAATCAAAAGGTTGTTTGCCCAGAATGGTGCAGAGTTTTTCTTTAATTCTTCGGCTAAGGTAAATGCCTCTAGGTTGCATACCAATTAGCGCAATATCTTTAAAATCACCTAATCGCTCTATCAATTCGTAGCATAATCTATCGAGGGTAATGTCGAGTTGTTTTTTTTCAAGTAATATTCTTGAGTTCATGCGTGCTTTGCGTAGGCCAATTTTTGATTAGGCGTCTTCAAATATGAGAAAAAAGATTGAAAATAGGAAATGCCTGTATAAATAGCTAGCTCGCCAAATCTAAAATGGCGTCAAATTCTTCGGCACTTAGGGCCTGAACCGAAAGGCGACCTTGACGAACCAATCCAATGTTTTGAAGTCTTGGATCAGCCTTTATTTGCTCTAGCGTTACGGCTTTCTTTAACTTTTTAAACGGCTTTAAATCAACAACTACCCAATTGGCATTATCGGTGGTTGGATCTTGATAGGCCTCTTTAACAACCTTTGCTATACCAACTACTTCAAGTCCTTCATTGCTATGGTACCAAAACACCAAATCGCCTTTTTTCATGCCACGTAAATTGTTACGTGCTTGGTAATTTCTAACGCCATCCCACATAGTTTGTTTATCTTTAACAAACTGCTCCCAACTATATTTAAAAGGCTCTGATTTAACTAACCAATGATTCATTGTGTATTTATTTACGCATTTAAAGTTTCAAAAACCTCACTTAAATCAAGTGAAAACCCAGGCAAAATAGGTGTTTGTATGATATCTCCACTCGTAAATAATCTGGAAGGTTGATATTTTCCATCAACCAAACAATTTACCTGCAAAGTTTGTTCATCAGGATGAATAATCCAATATTCTAAAACGCCGCTTTCTTCATACACCTCGTATTTGTTTTGAAGTTCTTTTCTGTTATTACCAGGAGAAAGGATTTCAATAATAATATCTGGCGCTCCAATACATCCTGCGTCATCTAATTTTAATGGGTCGCAAATAACACAAATATCGGGCTGAACAACGGTATAAATATCTTCGTTTTTTTTGGAATGAATGGGTAAACGAACATCAAAAGGCGCATCATACACTTCACATTTTTTACCTAATAAATAATTGTATATTTTATAGCCTACAATTCCAGAAATTTTTTGATGGATACGCTTAGGTGCATTCATTTTAAATACCCTACCTTTTATCAATTCAACCATTTCTGGAATGGTCCAATTCAGGTAATCGGCATAAGTATATCCATAAAATGTCATGTCGGGTTCGCGCACTTCCATAATCCAAAAATAAGGGATTTGATTTTGGTAAACAAAAAGTTTTCTGGCAATAAAGAATTAAAACTACCCTCTTCGTAATTCAATTAAAGTTACTTCTGGCCAAATACCTACGCGGCCTCCAAAACCTAAGAAACCAAAGCCTCTATTGATATGTAAGAAGCGTTCGTTTTCTTGGTATAAGCCTGCCCATTTTGGGTAACGATATTTTATAGGACTCCACTTAAGCCATGGAAATTCAACGCCCATTTGCATACCATGTGTATGGCCTGCTAAAGTTAAATGGATATGTGTGTCATGGTTTTTTACAATATGCTCAAAATGGGTAGGATCATGCGACATTAAAATCTTGAAGTCGTTTTTATCTACACCTTCCAAGGCTTTATCTAAATCTCCCATTTTAATAAATCCATGTCCCCAGTTTTGCACACCAATTAATGAAATAGACTGACCATCTTTTTCAATTTTAATATTCTCATCGCGCATTAATGTAAAACCTGCTTTTGCATGATGATGGATAATATCTTGATGATTTTTTTGTTTTGCTTCTTTACTTGGCCAATCTCTATAATCGCCATAATCATGATTTCCAAGCACAGAGAATTGTCCGAATGGAGCTTTAATTTTCCCAAACACATCTATCCAAGGTTCAAACTCTTCGGCATCATTATTTACCAAATCGCCTGTGAATAGAAACAAATCGGCTTTTTGTTCATTAATTAAATCCACACCTAATGAAACGGCCTCATGGTTTTCTAAACTACCAGAGTGGACATCCGAAATTTGGGTAATAGTAAATCCATCAAATGCTTCAGGTAAATCTTTAAAGGTTAAAATATGCTTGTGCAGTTTGTAATTGTATTTGCCTTTTACAATTCCATAAACAAAAGAGGCAAACGGTACCGCTGCAACTAATAAGGCAAGTTGAGCAATAAACTTACGTCTTTCAGGAATATAGGAATGTCCTTCAACGGCAGGTTTTCCAATGGTTTGAACCCATGAGAAAAGACCGATTATCCATCTAACAATATCGCCACCAAAAATCACTAAAATAATGGTAAGCTGTGTAACAAAAAGTGTTATTAAGGCATTGAACCCAATGGCACCCCAATAGCCAAATCCATGATTTTCTCTCATATTCATTAAACCATATAGGGTTAAGAAATAGGCTAGGTATGGTATACCCCAAAATAAAACTTTGATGACCGATTTAAGACCATCGCTTTCAATAGAATCAACTAAAGGCTTTAATCCTTGGAATGAATATTTGTTCATAACAAAGATTAAAAGGAAAATAATAATTACTGGAATTAAGGCTTGAGTATTTGGCATTCTTTATTGGGTTTAGGTTTGAACCAAGGAATAATTACAACAGCAAAGGTGTTGAATTGTTCTTTCAGCCAAGATGGAATGTCGTTCAAACGAAGTAATCAATCGATGAAAGAGAGATTTTTGAGGAGAAACTAAGTTTTATAAAGTCTGACTATCTCAAATAATACTATAAAATGATATTCATATAACATTATATTTTCTATTTTGCTTGGCAATACCTTTACTTACATGTACAGTTCCATAAATATATTAATTCTTGAAGATGAGCTAATTATTGCTCAGGATTTGGTTGAGATTTTAAATGAATTAAATTACCAAGAGGTATTTATGGCCCGTAATTATGAGCAAGCAATTGCCCTGTTAGAGCAACATACAATTGATTTAGCCTTGCTAGACATCAATTTAAAGGCAGCAAAAACGGGTGTCGACGTAGCTCATCAATTGCGATTAAAATACAATATCCCATTTATTTTTGTTACCTCTTATTCCGATAATGATACCATTCAAGATGTAAAACAAACTAAGCCTTCAGGATTTTTAATTAAACCCTATACCAAAGAATTAGTATTAGCATCGGTGGAAATAGCTTTGTTTAATTTCGCTAATAGAAATCATCCAGAAGAATTTGTTGCATCTAACTCAGAATTTTCGGAATTAGAATCAAGTCCAATTGTGAATGGATACCTTTTGATTAAAGAAAAATATAGGTTTGTAAAAGTAGCGGTTGCCGATATTTATTGGCTTGTTTCAGATAAAAATTATGTTGAGATAATAACGCAAGATAGAAGGTATATTGTGCGGAACTCATTAAAAAAATTAATGGAACAACTTCCAAGCGAAAACTTTATAAAGTGTCACAAACAGTATATTGTTAATTTAAAATTTGTAAGCTCTTTTACTCCAAACTCTTTGTTTGTAAATGAGGTTGAAATTCCAATCAGCAGATCTACTCAAGAGGAGGTCCTTAATTTATTAATAAAATCAAATTAGATATTTGCATATGCAATTTCGCTATTATTTTCTGTTGTTGATGACCTTAATTAGTTCTCAACTTGCATTTGGTCAAGTATCTAATTTGGATAGTCTTGTAGTTTTGAACCAAAGTGCCACCAAAGATTCATTAAACGTTCTCCAAAAAATAAACATTTCTAACAAGTTTAGAGTAGAGCAATTAGATTATCCTTCTAGTAAAAAATACGCCCAAGATGCATTGCAATTGGCCGAAAAGCTAAACTATAAAAAAGGTGTTTTTCTATCCAAAATAGCCTTGGGTTTTGTTTTACGAGATATGGGCAAAAGGCAAGAGTGTAACCAAAATTTGAAGTCAGCCATTCACGATTTTGAGTTTAATAGGGTGCTTTTTACCAATGTTAAATTAATACCAAATTATATCGGAACCTGTACAGCCTTAGCCGAGAATTATTGTTATCAACCAGATTTTGAAAGTGCGCAAAAGTATGCCTTTCAAGGTTTGGAATGGGCCGAAAAGTATGGTGTGGAAAAGGGGCAATGCTGGAATTGTATTGCATTCATTTTTTATATGCAAAAAAATATACCAGAAGCAAAAACCTATACCTTTAAGGCAATAAATGATTTTAAGGAAAAAAATGCGATTGCAGATTTAGCAAGAGCCTATGCCTTTTTGGCTAGTTACTATTACGAAGAAAACAATTTGGAACAATGCGTTTCTTATTACAAACTATCTTATGAAGCGTATAAAAAAGTTAATAGTCTGTATGGTATGCGTATTGATTTATACAATTTGGCAAGTGTTTACCTAGCTATGAACCAATTTGAAAATGCGGATGAATATGCAAGTGAGGCTCAAAAAATCACGAGTAAGGACGATTTAATTGGTTCGTTTTTTATTTCCCAATTACGTGCCGAGTTAAAGTATAGTTTGAAAAAGTATAAGGAGGCTATTGTATATGGAAATCAGGCTTTAGAGTTCGCTCAATTGGAGAATTCAATTGGAGATTTAAACTCATGTTATAAGAATTTGTTATCCTGTTATATTGGTCTTCAAGATTCGGCAAACGCATTTTTATGTAGCCAAAAAATTAGCCAGTTAAAGGACAGTCTATATTTCACCGAGATTTCTAGAAGTACTGCCGAACTTGCTAAAAAATACGAGTCGGAGAAAAAGGAACAACAAATTCAAATTCTTAAGGATAAGAACTTATTGGCTTTAAATAAATTTGAAAACGAACAACTATTACGAAAATCATTAACCCAAGAAAACGATTATCAATTACTTGAATTAAAGAAAAATGAAGCCTTAAAAAAGAGCTTAGCACGCGAGAATTTCCTAAAGAATGAAGAAATAATAAAGAGTAATATCATTAATCAATCACTTCAAGAGAAGAATGATTTAATGGCTAAAAATACCCGTAATGAAAGTATGGTGAGAGCATTGTTAGTAGCAATTTTACTTATAAGTGTGATTTTTGGAATTGTGGTGTATGCTAATTTTTCAAAGCAAAAAGAAGTTAATAAAATTGTTATTAGTCAAAAAGAAGAATTAAAAACCTTGATGCATGAAATGCACCATAGGGTTAAAAATAATCTTCAGGTAATAGCGGCTATGCTCCGTATGCAAAAAAGATCGGTTGAAGATGAAGCTGTAATTAATGCCTTAATAGATTCAGAAACAAGGATACAAGCCATAGCTATGGTTCACGAAAAATTGTATAAAGCAGAAATGCATTCTCAGGTTAATTTGAAAGAATATTTGCAAGAGTTAGTTAGCGAATTAAAAAAACAATACGATGGAAGTGTGCATTCCTTTTCGTTTACCTTAAATATGAAGGATAACTTAAGCTCTAATTTAGATACTGCTATTCCATTAGGCCTCATAGTAAATGAACTTTGTGCAAATGCCTTTAAACATGGCTTTGTAGAAAAGCAAAATGCCAAAATTTCTATGGAATTAAACCAAAATACCGATGGCCTTATAAGTTTGGTCTTTAAAGATAATGGACAGGGTTTTGAAAGCAGACAATTGCCGGAACAATCTAAAAGTATTGGCCTAAAATTAATTTACTTATTTGTAGCACAGCTGAATGGCAATCTTAAATTTGAACAAACCGAAACAACCAATTTCTATATTTCTTTTAATGCGAATAGTTAGCAAAAGTGAACAGTGTTAAAACAAAAAGCCCGCCTTAGAAATCTAAGACGGGCTTTTTTATTTTGAAGGAAATGGTATTAGTTTTCTTCGTTCACTTTTTTCTTAAATCCAAACGCAATACCAGCACCCACTAAAAGTGCAATCCCGCCGTCAATTGGAGCGTCTGAGACATCATCATCGAAACCTGGTTGAGCGAATAAACTTGGAGCGCTTACTAAAAATAAAGCAAGGGCTATGATGCCTGATAAAATATATTTTTTCATGTGATTAATTTTCATGTGATTATTTAATGAACTTAATAGTTTGAGCAGAGCTGCTGTTTTGAACTTTAATAAAGTAAACACCATTGCTTAAACTGCTTGTGTTTAAAGCATTCTTTTCTTGCATAAACTCACCTGCTAAAACTACTTCACCTAATTGGTTATAAACTGAATATGCGGAATTAGTAGTACCGTTTAAATCAATGTTCAATACATTTTCAACTGGATTAGGGTAAGCTATAATTGTTCTTTGCGAAGCAGCATTGCTAGCAATACCTGTTGCCGATTTAGCAAAAACAACCTTAAACCTGCCATCCTTAAACGAAGCCGAATCGCTAGATAGCTGAACAGGGTAGTTAAAACCATTGCTTACTTGAGTGCTTGTATGTAAGTAATTGTCTACTAAAAACACATTGTATCCTTCAAAAGTAGAAACATCATTTAAGATAATAGAATAGTTTGCTTGCACTGAACCAATAACACTCAATGCAACTTCTCTATCTAAGGTAAGTGCAGGTAAGCAATTGATAGAATAACGTTTGGTATCAACACCCATAGAAGCAAAATTTACTGAAGCATTAATTAGTTTAGGAGCATCAAAATTGTCTTGACCTTCGGTAGCATCCTCTCTAAAGTGAATAAATATTTCATCGCTATTTGAGTTGTCATATTTAAGAGCTACTCTTAAATGATTTGTTAAATTGCCTTTAAATAAAGATGCACCTGCACCTGTGGTTTTATGACTTTCGGCAATACTTAATGAACCACTTGCTGAAGTGTTTAACACCAAGAAAGCTTGTCCCGAAGAAATGTATTGAGTGGCACCTCCAGTAGAACCATTCCAACTTTGGTAAGAGCTAGAAGAAGGGCTATACACATAATAAGTACCTGATACATTTGTTTTAGTAATCGCATTCCAATCAATAGCACTAGGGTAGGGGTTTCCAACTAAATTATAACCACTATTTGCATTGGCTGCAGTTTTGGTAGTATTAATAGTAACTGGGCTACTAGGGTATGAACCCGTAACGCTAATGGTGGTTGTATTTGCAGCAGGAGCAGGTGTTGTGGTTAAGCTTAAGGTTCTATCACCTCTTACCAAAACTCTAAAACCTTTACCATTGGTTAAAACCGTTGAGTTACCATCAGTAAAGGCAGTCCAACCGGCATCAACAGAAGCTCCGTTACCTACTGTGGTATTAGATCCTGCGTTCACTTCATCATAACTAAAAGCAGAAGGATTATTAGAAGTAGAAGCATCAAAATTGCTACCAGAACCTGTAATTTGGATACCCACACCTGCGGTATTTACTCCATTGTTTCTCCAATATGAACTAGTAGCACCTACAACAGGTGAGGCCAAGAATCTGTATTTTCTGCCTGTAGCAGGTAAATAGCGTTCAACACTTAAATTACCAGAAATAGTTGCACTATTTGTATTGCCAATATAAGCTGTTCCCGAAGCCGATGATTTAAGTGTTAAGAACCCACCTGTAGTTAATGATTTGGTGCCTGCTGCATTAAAGGTAACACTACCTGTAGGATCAATATTTAACGCATTACCAAGAGTAAGGCTAGCAGTAGAACCTGAACCAATAACCAGGTTACGAATAACATTGGTTGTACCCGGAGTTGTTTGATCGAATAGGAGTGAACCCACATCGGTTCCAATAGTAAGGTTTGAAGTTGATGAACCGCTAAACACCCCAGCAGTTGTAGTTACTGCACCATTTAAGGTTAAGGTTGTTCCTGCTGCTATGTTAACTTTTCCGCCAACCATAGAGGTTGTTCCAATCGTTTGGTTGGTGTTTACATTAAACGTTCCACCTGCATCTACCTGTAAAGAACTTCCACTTGCAAAAGTTACTGCATTACCTGAGCTAGCTGTTAATACACCGCCACTTTGAATTTCTAAGGTAGTACCAGTTGTACCAAAACTTAAAGCTCCAGTTGTGGTCATGGTATGTCCGTTTTGAATAATATACATGCCAGCAGTTGTTAGGTTAGAAGGAGCAGAGCCTGAACCATTTGTTGCACTATTCCAATTGCCTAAAGTTGCAGGATCTCCAGATGTTTGAGAGTAATAAAAGGTAGGATTATACTCGTAAGATCCAATATCTTTAGTTGATAAAGTTGCAACTCCTCTTTGGTCTATACTAGGCACATCACCACCGCTTGTTCCAGCATTTATAGCAGGACTTCCAGCCGAAAGCGCAAATGTTTTTGTATAGCCTCCATTATCTGCCAAACTGCCTAATAACGGGTTTTGACCAGATATACAACTTGTAAAATTTCCAGTTAAACTTCCAACATTACTATTATTGGAGAAAAGACAATTATTAAATGAATAGGCGGTACTTGTACTTAGGTATATTTCTGGTCCATTGCCAGAAGCAGAATTTCCATAAAAAATAGTATTCGTGATATTAACATCGGTAGAATTACCATCATTCCCATAAATTGCACCTCCATCAGAAGTTGTTGAATTTCCAGAAAAGGTTGAATTAGTAATTGTGATATTAAGGGTTTGAACTGGACTTGATCCATAGGCAGCATATATGGCTCCTCCACCTTTACCTCCAGAAGTATTATTACTAAAAGTACAGTTTTTAATATTTAGAGAATATCCTTCAATAAATTGAATTGCTCCACCACCCATCTCATCTCCTGGATTACCAGTTGCAAGCTGATTTCCAGAAAAGGTGCAGTTTTCGGCAGTAAGACTAGATGCTTTTATTAAAAGCGCCCCTCCTCCAGACCCCCAAGCACCGCCTGCCGAAACCCAAACTCTATTTGATTCGAAGGAACAATTTGTAGTAGTAATCGCTGCAAATTGTGATCTTATCGCTCCTCCACCTTGAACAGAGCCTCCAATTTGCGTATTTCCATTCTTAATGGTAAGTTTTTCAAAATTTACAATATTAGAAGTGGCATAACTAGAAAAAGAAATATCAAAAACTCTAAAGGATGCTGTACTTGGACTAGCATGTGCTTGAATAATAGTACTGCTTGGACCTTGCCCTTTAATGGTTAGCTTTTTATTGGATATAGAAATATTTGATTCTGTAAATGTTTGTGCTGATAAATTGAGAATATCATAATCGGTTGCCGCTGATATTGCGCTTGCAATGGTGGTATAGGTTTGTCCTGTTCCCACATTTAATTGTTCAGCAAAGTTAACCTCTAAAGTTGAATTGTAATTGTTATGTCCAGCAGCGTCATTATTACTAAAAGCACTATTTTGAAATACAACACTTAAATTAGCAATATCATTCGAATTTGCATGCGAGCTTGCGGTTCCTGTTAATGTAAAGGTTAAACTTGTGCTACTAGTTCTAATTATTGATGCCGTTAATCCACTTGGAATATTGCTAACAGTAACTTTTCCTCCACTTACAAAATTGTCACTATTTGAACCGGTAAATGTAATTCCACTAAAATTGTTATGAGTAATGGTGATTGAGTTGCTGATACTTCCATCATTATTAGAACTCTCAACAAATGTGCTTGTACTATAGGTAATTCCTGGGGCTAATGCCGTTACTGTAATTCCACTCCATCCTGTTGTAGGGCATGTGCTGCTAGAAGAGGAATTAGTTAAATAATACCAAAAATCGGGACTGCATGGATCACTTGAATATTGATCCAGTATCCATTCAGAACCACTCCAAGCAATAGAAAAGGTATTGCCACAATTACTAAGTAAATACCTAGGTTTTGAATTACATGTTCCACTTTCTACATAAGTTCCATTTAGGCAACTTGACCAATAGCCTGAAACACTGTAATTTGTTGCAATTACATCCTTCTGCCAAATAAATAGTGCGATGCTAAAAATTAAAATTTTTAATAGTCTTTGTACTTTGGGTGTTTTTTTCATTTAAATAAAATTTCCCCAAACATAAAATCCAAAAACCTACAAAAAGAGGAAATGTATATGAACTACAGCTTTTAGGGACAAGAAACTGTTTTTTACGAAATATTGATTTGAGTAGGGAGTAAGAACAAAAAAAAATCCCCCTTCACTTGCGCAAAGGGGGATTTTTTTAGTTTATTAGAAAGGACTATTTACCTTCTAATTTAGCTTTCAATTCAGCTAATCCACCAACGTCAGCAAATGTAGATTTCTCATTTGATTCGTTGATTTTCTTAGCAGCTTTAGCTACTTTTTCTTTTTCTACTTCTTTGGTCTTAACCTCTGCATCTTTCTTCACAATTTCTTCTTCTTTCCAAAGAGCTGTGTGTGAAAGAACGATTCTGCGGTTTTCCTTATTGAATTCAGTTACTTTAAAAGTAAGAACCTCATCTTCTTTAGCGGTTTTCTTATCTTCTTTTTGTAATTGTTTCAATGGAGCATACCCTTCAACACCATAAGGAAGAGCTACAATTGCACTCTTATCTTCAATTTTCAAAATTGTTCCTTCGTGCTCTGAACCTACTGAGAATAAGGTTTCAAATGCTTCCCAAGGATTTTCATCCAATTGTTTATGGCCAAGGCTTAATCTGCGGTTTTCAAGGTCAACTTCTAAAACTAATACGTCCAATTCTTGGTTTACTTTCACAAACTCATTTGGATGTTTAATTTTCTTAGTCCAGCTTAAATCACTTACGTGAACTAAACCATCAACACCTTCTTCTAACTCAACAAATAAACCGTAGTTGGTCATGTTACGTACAACACCTTTATGACGTGATCCAACTGGGTATCTTTCTTGGATATTCACCCAAGGATCTGCCTTCAATTGTTTTACGCCTAAAGACATTTTACGTTCGTCTTTGTCTAATGTTAAGATAACTGCTTCCATTTCGTCGCCCATTTTCAAGAAATCTTGAGGCGAACGTAAATGTTGGCTCCAGCTCATTTCACTTACGTGGATTAAGCCTTCAACACCTGGAGCAATTTCTAAGAATGCACCGTAATCTGCGATGTTTACAATCTTACCAGTTACTTTAGCACCAACAACTAAGTTTTCTGCTAATGAATCCCAAGGATGAGCACCTAATTGTTTTAAACCAAGTGAAATACGTTTCTTCTCATCATCAAAATCTAATACCACAATATTGATCTTTTGATCCATATGTAATACTTCTTCTGGATGATTGATACGACCCCATGAAATATCGGTAATATGTAATAATCCGTCTACACCTCCAAGATCGATGAACACACCAAATGATGTCATGTTCTTAACAGTACCTTCAAGTACCTGACCTTTTTCT
This sequence comes from Bacteroidetes bacterium B1(2017), assembly GCA_002256395.1. Classification (GTDB taxonomy): domain Bacteria; phylum Bacteroidota; class Bacteroidia; order UKL13-3; family UKL13-3; genus B1. The sequence continues at coordinate 16,656 of NKJG01000002.1, forward strand.
AGTTTCGACAAGATGTCTGATTTTTGTTTTTCGATGTCTTCTTCAATCAATACTTTATGTGAAATGACCACATTTTTGAACGCATGATTTACTTTAACAACTTTAAATGGCATGGTTTGTCCAACATACACATCGTAATCCTTAATAGGCTTAGTGTCAATTTGTGAACCTGGTAAGAACGTATCGATTCCGAATACTTCAACCACCAATCCGCCTTTTGTGCGGGTTTTAACGTAACCGTTAACAACGATATCGTTTTCCTGAGCCTGCAGGATATTTTCCCAAGCACGTTCGCTAACCGCTTTCTTGCGGCTAAGAATTAGCTGTCCGTTGGGATCTTCTTTGGTTTCAAGTAATACTTCTACTGAATCGCCAACTTTTAAATCCGGCATATCGCGGAATTCTGTGCGTGCAATTAAGCCATCAGATTTAAATCCAATGTTTAATACTACTTCCTTTTCGGTGAAACCTACTACGGTACCTTTTACAATTTCCTTCTCGTTGAAGGCGTTTAAGGTGTTTTCATAAAGAGAGGCTAACGTTTGGTGTTCCTCTTGCGAGCGGCCGCCAAATCCGGCTTTGTCCATGCTCCAATCAAAATCCTGATCGGGAGTTGGTGTGTTTTTGTTAATGATGTTTGACAATAAAATAATCTCCTTTCGCTTAAAAAAGCTCGCGAATATAAGTCTAATTTATTGAATGGCAAGTCTAAAAAATTGATTTTTAGCATTTTTGGTTCGAACCAAACACCAAAATTTAGGTACAGGTGAAAAAGTAAAGCACCAAACCCGATAAAACCAAGGTAATTCCTTGCCATTCGGTTTTACTTAGCTTTTCCTTAAATAAAAAATATCCTGCCAAGAGAGAGTATGGAAAAAAGGCCAATTGCATAAAGCCCAACATGTTTAGCGCAAATTTTTGATAACTAATATTTACCAATACCGAACCTAAAATAGTAAAACCAGCCACGGCAATTATTTTCCATTGGTTCAGCTTAGGCCTTAATAAAGGATAGCTTTCATCTGTAATAATTAAGAAAAATGCGGAAAGAATTAAAATGGTTACTTCCATTATCCAGGTGCCCCAAATGGCACTGGTATGGGCAAGTGGAACACTTAATAACGCATATCCAAATCCCCAACAAATAGCACTAAAAATGGCTTCGTACAATCCTTTTTTGTCTGTAGTTTTTTTCCATTGAATAACTATACCACTAACAGATAATAATGCGGCAACATAAAACCAATTGGAAGCTGTTTCATTAAAAAGAACGATTCCTAAGCCATAATGAATAAATGCTCCGCAAATACCAATTACCGCAACGTTTACAAAGTGTAAATGAAGTAATGCCTTTATATAATAATACAAACCTAAGGCGCATAAAATACTGCAAAACACTAAAAATAACCCATCTCCAAGGCTTGGAACAGCATGCAAATCGCCCGAAAGTAACAGCCAAATACTGGCAAAGGCTACGGTAAAAAGCGATCGAATATAAATTAACCTTCCTGCACTCGTTTCGCTACTTCCTAATTTAATAAATACATCGGCCAAAAAATAGGCGGTATTAACAGCAAGTGAAAACCAAAAAGCATTCATTAAATATTTTATGCCTCTAAGTTTTCTATGGTTCTGTTAATATTTCCCAAAACCCTTTCGTAAACAGAACTGTAATCTTGCTTTTGGAATTTCTTTGAGGTGATTTTTTCGTATAACTCAATATAGCGTTCCGAAACTAAGGCCACAAATTCATCGGTAAAAACAGGAGCTGTTTGTCCATCTAACCCCTGAAATCCATTTTCAATTAACCATTGGCGCACAAATTCTTTCGATAACTGACGTTGCTGCTGATCGTTTGCTTGAATTTCGGCATACGTATCGGCATAAAAATAACGGCTCGAATCGGGTGTATGAATTTCATCCATTAACATAATTACATCGCCTTTTTTCCCAAATTCATATTTGGTATCCACCAATATTAATCCTTGTTGGCGCGCATAATGTGAACCAAATGCAAATAACTTTCTGGTATAATCTTCAAGTACTAAATAGTCGGCTTCAGATACCAATCCTAATTCTAAAATACCTTCTCTAGAAACATCTTCATCATGTCCTTCGGAGGCCTTAATGGTTGGTGTTATAATAGGAGTAGGGAAGGGGTCATTTTCACGCATGCCATCTGGCATTGCTACTCCGCAAATAACTCGCTTACCTGCTTTATACTCGCGCCAAGCGTGGCCAGCCAAGAATCCTCGTATAACCATTTCAACCTTATATGGTTCGCAAAAATGCCCAATACTTACATTCGGATCAGGAGTATGCACTAGCCAATTTGGAACTAAGTCTTTGGTAAGTTTTAAAAAATGCTCCGCAATTTGGTTCAGCACTTGTCCTTTGTATGGAATTGGCCGAGGCAATACAACATCAAAGGCAGATATTCTATCGCATGCCACCATTGCCAAATAGGTGTTATTTATGTTGTATACATCCCTTACCTTACCACGGTAAAAACCTTGTTGACCTGGGAATTGAAAATCAGTTGATACAAGTGCTTCCATAAATCAAAAATTAAGCCTGCAATATGAGGCAAAATTGGCCAAGAAGCAAATGAAGCAGTGAACAATTAAGAACTAATAATTAACAATTAGAAAGCCTCTTAAGGCATAATTTTAATTTCGGTTCTCCTGTTTTGAGCCCTGCCTTCAATGGTTTTGTTATCGGCAATAGGCTGTGTATCTGCGTATCCTTTAAAACTTAATCGGTTTACAGGTACGCCCGTTGAGGCTAAATAATCTTTTACCGCTTGTGCTCTTTTAGCAGATAAAATTCCATTCTTGCCTTGTTCGCCAGTATTATCTGTGTGTCCACCAATTTCTATTTTAACAGTTGGGTTGGTTCCTAAAAATTGAACCAATTTGTTTAACTCCGCTTTTGATTCTGGTTTTAAATCATATTTTTCAGAATCAAAAAACACGTTCTTAAGTACCACTTTATTTCCAGCAATAATTGGTTGAAGGGGCACTGCAATAACTAAGGGTTCAACCGCACTTTGATTTTGCAAAGCGAAATTTTCAGAATAAAATAAATAGCCCGTTGCACCCACATTTAAAGCATAGTTTTTATTGCCTTGTAAGCATACTAAAAACTCTCCACTTGCTTTATTCGAATACGATTCAATAACTACCCTACCTGTTGCTAAATCTATTAATTCAACTTTAGCTCCTAGCTTTTTCTTGGTAACGGCATCGTAAACAATTCCTTTAGCATAACCTGTTTTTTGAGGGCGGGCTGCCTCATATAATTCAAAACTGTAAATGTCTAATCCACCCCTAGTATCGGCACCTTCTTTGGCCATAAAGGCATCTTTACCATTGGAGGCAATTACTAAGCAGGTTTCATCCTTATCGCTATTAATTGGAAAGCCTAAGTTCTTTGGTTTTTCCCAACGACCATCGGCCGCTCTGCGAGTATAAAACAAATCAACGCCGCCCATACCTGGGTGGCCATCGCTATTAAAATATAAGGTTTGATCGTCTTTTGCAATAAAAGGCGATTGTTCATCACCTTCGCTATTTATTTCTGGTCCAGCATTAATTGGTGGAGTCCACCTTCCATTTTTAAAATTGGTGAACCAAATATCACTTTGGCCATATCCTCCAGGCCTATTGCTACTAAAATATAAGGTTCTGCCATCAAAGCTTAGGCAAGGCTGACTTTCCCATGAAGCAGAGTTAACGGGCGGGCCAAGGTTTATTGGTTCAGACCAAGTGTTTCCATCTAATTTGCTTAAATACAAATCGCAACTACCGCTAGCACCAGGCCTATTACAAGCTGTATAAAAGATATATTGTCCATCTGCCGAAAGAGAAACCGTACCCTCGTTACGTTCTGTATTTATTGGGTAACCCATGTTTTCGGCAAAGGTATATTTGCCATCTACTTTGGTGCTCCTATAAAATTCTTCGTCTCTACCGTTTACCAAACGCGTAAATATTAACACTTGTTCGTCGGCAGTAATTCCGGGGAAATATTCATTATCGGGTGAGTTAACCATATTACCCAAGTTTACAGGTGTAAAAGGAAACGGACTTTTGATGGCTGTACGGGCAAAATCAGCATTGTTTTTTACCACAGTTATTTGATCTTTTTTCTGATAATAATCTGGGAAACTCATAAATTTTGTTGCATCATTAAATGCTTCTTCATATTTATTTAAAGCAAAATAACAGCGGCTTCTTCCAAAATAACTCATTGGAAAATCGGGGTTGAGGGCTACAATTTTATCATATAATGCAACTGCTTCAGGGTATTTTTCATTATCCTTTTTCATTTCTGCCTGCATCATATACGCGTCGATAAAATTAGGGTCAAGCGCAAGCGCTTTGTCAAGCCAATTCTGGGTTTTAGGGTAGTCTTGTAGTTGAAAACTTTTTAAGGCCTCGCCAAAATAATACTCTGCTTTTTTATTTTTTGTTCCACTAAATGGGAGCTCTTGTGCAATAAGTGCAAATGCAAAAAAGAGGAAAAGAAAACTTAGAAGGAATTTCTTCATGTATTTAATTCTAAAATTATAAAACGATAAAAGTAAGTAAAAAAATGGTTCACACAAGTGCAATGCCTTTTGGATTAATATACCATTTAACCTCGCCTATCCTGCTTTGAACCAATTTCCAACTCTTAGTATTGAAACTAACAACAACAATGCCAGAGGTGGGAATATGTTCTGCAAATGTATTTGTAAGATACCCAATAATACTGGTCATAGATGGATTGTGACCCACAATCATAACGGTATGGTAGCTTTCATTTAATTGATGAATCACATACATTAAATCAGAAATACCCGCATTATATAAATGACTATCGAGTTCTTGAATGGATTCGGCTAATTTTAATTCTTTGGCGACTAATTGTGCGGTTTTTCGTGTTCGTTTAGCGGGACTGGCAACTAAAAAATCTGGTTTATAGTTTGTTTTAGCTAATGCTATACCCATTGCCTGCGCATCTTTTTTTCCTCTATCTTCAAGGTCGCGCTGGTAATCTGTGCCATCTGCAGAGTCTTTCATAGCCTTAGCATGACGCATAAAAATGAGCTGTTTCAAAGGATTTATTTTTTTATAAAAGTAAGGCTTCTAATGAATATAAAAAATGAAGGTATCCACAAAATTAAAGGTTCAACTATCGAGCAAAGGGAGCTGTATCCATTGATTCAAAACTTTGTTCTAAAAACTTATAATGAGCCGCCATTGCTATCATGGCTGCATTATCTGTACAATATTCAAAGGCAGGGATATAGGTGTTCCAGTTTCTCTTTTTGCCTTCTTCAAAAATGGCAAAGCGTAGTCCACTATTTGCAGAAACACCACCTGCCAAACTAATTTCTTTAATTCCAGTTTGATCCGAGGCTAGAATGATTTTTTTCATTAAGTGTTTAAGGATGGCCTTTTGCACCGATGCGCATAAATCGGCCAAGTTTTCTTCCACAAAGTTTGGGTTCAGCTTAACTTGCTTTTGAATAAAGTATAAAATGGATGTTTTTAAGCCACTAAAACTAAAATCTAAATTTGGAATTTGTGGTTGAGGAAATGGAAAGGCATCTGGATTTCCTTCTTTAGCATATTTATCTATTAATGGTCCGCCAGGGTAGGGAAGGCCTAGTATTTTGGCCGATTTATCAAATGCTTCTCCAGCTGCATCGTCAATGGTTTTACCCAAAACTTCGCCTTCAAAATAAGAAGTCATTTTTACGATTTGAGTATGCCCTCCACTAACCGTTAAACATAGAAATGGAAAACTAGGTTTGGGGTCATCAATAAAATGTGCCAACACATGGGCCTGCATATGATGAATGCCAATTAAGGGAATATCTAGTGAAACAGCCAATGATTTTGCAAAACTACTTCCAACCATTAATGATCCAATTAAACCTGGGCCTTTTGTAAAAGCAATGGCGGTTAGTTGGTTCAAACCTATGCCAGCTTCTTTAAGAGCCACATCTACAACAGGAACAATATTCTGCTGATGTGCCCTGCTGGCAAGCTCTGGAACCACTCCACCATACAATTCATGGATGCCTTGAGAGGCTACTTTGTTTGACAGTATTTTTCCATTCTGTATAACAGCCGCCGCCGTATCGTCGCAAGACGATTCAATGGCTAAAATAACTATATCCGATTCCGATTTTGCCGACACGTTCTAATTTATTATCTTTCGGGCAAAACTACGTTGCTAAAGAAGTTTATCAAAATATCTTATGTTTTATTCGCAAGCTTTTTGGGCTTGCTTATGTTGCTATACCTTCTTTTTAACACACATTCGTTCCAAAATTACCTTGTAAATAGGGTCTCAAAATATGTTAACGATACCTACCATACCCGCATTAGCATTGGAGAAATTAGCTATGATGGGTGGAGTTTTTTTAGTTTACGTGAAGTAAATTTTGGCGATCAAAAACAAGACACAACTTTTTATGCTGGTAGGTTACAATTTAACCTTTCAGGACTTCAAATTGATTCAACTCACTTTATTTTAAACGATGTGGTTTTGGATGAAGGTCTATGTAAAATGACCACATACAAGGATGGAACCTATAGTTTTGATGTAATAAATCTCTTTTCAAATCCAAATGATACGGTAAGCGATCCCAATTCACCTCCCTTTATATTGGAGTTTCGAAACCTCGAATGCATGGATACTAGGTTTATGCTAGTTGACTCCGCTGCCGAATTCTTCCCGAAAGGATTCGACTATAATCGAATTTGTTTTTCAGATATCAATTTTAGGTCGAAACTGTTTAGAATTATCGACGATTCGTTGTCTTTTGATATAAAAAGTTTTTGTGCTAGGGAGCGTTCAGGCTTTGAAATAACAAGGCTTAAAGCAAATGCTATTATTTGTAAAAAGACTATTGAGTTGCGAAATATGGATTTGGTTACTCCTTATAGCCACTTAAAAAATTACTTTAGCTTAAACTCAAATTCATGGGATGATTATAGCGATTTTCTTGATAAGGTAATTTTAAAAGGCACCCTCGACCAAAGTGAGGTAGACATGAAAGACATTGCTTATTTTGTTCCCGAATTTGAAGTATACACATACAAAGCAAAAGTTTCAGGAAACGGCAAAGGTCCTATTAGCAATCTAACCCTAAAAAACATGGTGGTTTCTATGGGAGCTGAAACCAAATTTAATGGAAATGTTAAACTCAGAGGCCTACCTAATATTGAAGAAACCTTTATGGATTTTCAGGTTGATTATGCTTCCACCATTCGAAAAGATTTAGAAAAGATAATTGATATGCCCTTGCCACAAGAGTTTGAAGACCTTGGAAAAATAGTGTATCGAGGTAATTATACTGGTTTTTATAAAGACTTTGTTACCTATGGTGATATTGAAACAGCTTTTGGTTCGGCCAAAACAGATTTAAATATGAAGGTAAACGAGAAAACCATGTTGAGCGAGTATTCAGGAAATATTAAAATGAATGCCTTTCAATTAGGTTCCTATCTTAAAAACTCGTCCTTAGGTGTGATAGATTTAGATGCAAATATTAATGGAAGAGGATTTGATTTAGCTACCATAAACACCAAATTTGAAGCTAATGTAGCCACCATAGGCATTAATAATTACGAATACCATAATCTAGAATTAAAGGGTGCAATTGCCAATAAAGATTTGCGCATGCAATTTGATGTGGCAGATACAAACCTAGAACTAACAAGTAATGTACGAATTGATTTATCCAAAGAATTTGACCACCTAGTTTTAAGTGGAAAATTAGAAAATGCAAACCTAAAACAATTGCATTTTCATCCCGATAGAATTAGCATGGGTACCGACTTTGAAGCCGATTATTATTTTAAGAATTTAAACGATCATTATGGAACCATGATGATTGAGGATTTTCATTATGAAAAGGCTGGATACTCATATAGGGTGAATCAATTGAGCTTAGAAACAGAAAATGGAGAGGAAGAACAAATTAGCTTAAATGGCGATTTTGTACATGCAAAAATTAGAGGCGAATTTGATTTTTCTACTCTTTATGCTGAGCTTGAATACTGGACTTTATCCATTGGGCAAAAGTACTTTAAACCTCGCACGGTTAAAACCAGTTTACAAAACTTTGATTTTGATTTAAATGTGCTTTCTACGGCATCTATTTCTCCTCTATTTTTTCCTGGGTTTAATGCTACCAATGTTGATTTAGAAGGTTCCGTAAATAGTAGTCATGCAGCTTATGAATTGGCTGGATACATAGGAAATGTGAATTATGATGGATGGCACTTAAATCAAACTACCTTTAAAATTAATGAAGAAAATAAAGACCAAGGCGCTATCATTTTTGGATTTAAGAACTTTGGTAAAATAGATACTCTACTAATTGGTGAATTTGCCTTAAAAGCAACTGCCTTCCAAGATAGTGTTAAACTTCAATACCAAATTCAAGATAGCCAAAGTGTTGTTACAGGAAACTTTAAACACGATATTTTATTTGAGGCGAATTCGTTTTGGATAAATTACGAGCCAAGTTGGATTCAGGCAGGTGTTTCTAGATGGGATATTTTAGAAGGTAAATCAATTGAGTTGAACACAGAAAAAGTGCTCTTTGAAAATCTTAAACTAGAAAATGGCGAACAAAAAATTACCATTGATGGATATTACCCAATTGTTGGCAGAAACAAGAACCTAAGTGCTAAAATTGAATCCTTTGAATTAAATTCTATAAACCAATTTGCCAAAGACCTTGGAGTTTCTCTTGGTGGATTGGCTAATGGATATGTGGTTTACAAAAATATGGGCTCTCGCGAGGTAGTAATAGCAAATATTAAAGCTACAGATTTTGCTTTAGATAAGGATACGATTGGCGATTATTTAGTTGATATTGGATATCGCGAAAAAGAAGAAGATTTGCTCATTGCCTTTAATTCTTCAAAAGGTAAAATTACCAATTTAAAAGGCTCGGGTGTGTATGATATTTCTAGAAGAAATTTAAACCTAGATATTAATTTTGATGATTCAAGGATAAGCGCTTTTCAAGCATTTGTTAAAGATTATGTGAAATTGTATGATGGAAATGCTAGTTTAAATGCTCAATTAAGCGGGCCTCTGGATAAACTAAGTATAAACGGCCAATTGCAATTAAGTGATGTGGCTTTGCGTGTTGAATATTTACAAACCAAATATACGCTCAAAAAAGGATTATTAAATTTTAACGACAATCAAATTAAGATTGTTCCGTTTAATGTAAAAGATGCCAATAATCAAACGGCTAGAGTAAGTGGGCAAATTAAACATAATGGATTCTCTAATCTTAATTATGATATACATATTGATGAGTTTAAGTCGTTCCAAGTAATGAATACAACTGCTAGGGATAATGATTTGTTTTATGGCAGCGCCTACGCCACTGGCGATTTTACCATGAAAGGAAGCAGCAACGATGTGGCAATGTATATTAATGCCACCTCCGAAAAAGGTACTCGAATAATTATTAATCCATTTGGTGCAAGTTCAGAAACCGGCGAATCGTATATCCATTTTATTAGTTATGATACCTTGCAAACATACTCTGGAAAAGGCAAGGCCTCTGATTTTGGTATGGGTGTGTATCTAAATCTTAAAGTAAATCCAAATGCAGAAGTGCAAGTTATTTTTGATGCTAAATCGGATGATAGAATTAAGGCCAAAGGAATTGCTAAATTAAAAATGGATTACCTTCCTGATGGTAATTTTTTAATGTATGGAAATTATGAATTAACAGAGGGTGAATACAGATTTAGCGCTATGAATGTAGTTGCTAAAAAGTTTGATTTAAAACCAGGTAGCACCATTGATTGGTTTGGTGATCCATTAACAGGTAGAATGAGCATCTCGGGTATTTATAAATTGAAAACTACTATTAGCCCTATTGTAAATATGCAAACTGCTCCCGATCCAAATGTTCGAGTGCCTGTAGAGTGTATTATCAATATTAAGGGCTTAGTAGAAAAGCCAGAGTTTGCCTTCGATTTAAACTTTCCAGATATTACCACCAACGTAACAGGTACTGCGGTGGCCGAGTTAAACTCTGTTGTGGCAAATTTTAGGCGCGATCCTGAAATGATGAACCAACAAATGTTGTTCCTCTTAATTTCTGGTGGTTTTGTACCAATATCTAATTCAAATAATACCGCATCTAATTCATTTGGAAATCAAACCGTATCCGATTTATTAAGTAAACAAGCAGCTGGTTTAATTGGTAAAGCTGTTCCAAATATTGATGTGAGTGTTGATTTGTTAAATGCATCAGACCCTACAAAAGGAAGAACTATTTTACTTTCTGCTTCCAAGCAGTTTATGGATAACAGACTAGAGGTTCAAACAAGTTATGCCATTGATCAAACTCAAACCAATTTTTCTGCAACCTATAAAATTAAGAAAAATGGAAGCACAAAATTAAAAGTATTCAATAAAAGTGGCTTCGACGCTTTGTATAATAGGAATGTAATTACATCTGGAACAGGTTTGTTTTACCGGAAAGAATTTAACGACTTTTCAGAAATCTTTAAAAAGCAAAGCAATCTAAATTACTAACACTAAAAACGATTAAATATATACATGATACCTTCAGTTAATTTGGCTGATTTCCTAAGTGGAGACCCTGAAAAGAAAAGAAAGTTTGTAGATGCGCTAGGAAAAGCATATTCAGAAATTGGTTTTGTTGCCGTTAAAGGCCATTTGTTAGAAGATGATGTAAGCCAAAAACTATACTGGCAATGTCAAGAGTTTTTTGCCTTAACCGATGCTCAAAAACAAGCGTATGAAATACCGGGCTTAGCTGGTCAACGTGGCTATACTAGTTTTGGTAAGGAACATGCTAAAGGCCGAAACGAAGGCGATTTAAAGGAATTCTGGCACTTTGGTCAACAGGTGAAAGGCGATGACCCAATAAAAAGTGAATACCCTGAAAATGTTCTTGTAAACGAACTTCCAGAGTTTAATGAGTTTGGGTTAAAAGCATATAAACAATTGGAAGAAACAGGAAAATATATGTTGCGTGCCATTGCTCTCTTTTTGGGTTTAGAGGAAACCTATTTCGATGAAAAAATTCATCATGGAAATAGTATCCTAAGACCTATTCATTACCCTCCCATTACCTCCGAACCTAAATCGGCAGTAAGGGCAGCAGAGCATGAAGATATTAATTTAATTACCTTGCTTATGGGAGCAAGTGCCGAGGGATTGCAGGTATTAACTAAACAAAATGAATGGGTTGGTATTACTGCATTACCGGATCAATTAGTAGTGAATGTGGGTGATATGCTTCAACGATTAACCAATAATGTGTTAAAAAGCACAACCCATCGAGTGGTTAATCCACCTAAAGAAAAATGGAATACATCGAGGTATTCAATTCCTTTCTTTTTACACCCCCGCAGTGAAATGCGTTTAGATTGTTTACCTGAATGTATTAGCGAAGAAAATCCTATTGAATATTCTCCCATTTCTGCAGGTGATTATTTAATTGAACGCCTAAAGGAAATAGGTCTTAAATAGATTTTTATAGATGATTAAAATACTGAAAAGTGCTCTGGCGATTGGCTTTTGGCCGGTTCACCTATTTTTCTTTTTAGTGTTTTCATCTGTCTCTATTCTTAATCATTACTATTTTAGGACGGCTGGTTTAGATTATGGAATTGCCAACCAGGCCTTAAACCAATATGCCCATTTTGAGCCTGCTATTTGTACCCAATTAATAGAAGGAAAGAACATGCCTTATTTAGGCTTACACCTCAGTTTATGGGTGCCCTTGCTAAGTCCGTTCTATTATATTTTTGGAACCTATACACTCTTACTTTTCCAAAATCTTGCCCTTATTTTTTGCGGCATTGGAATTGTTAAAATGGGTCGCTTACTAAAACTAAGTGAAGGGCTGAACCTAGCTGTGCTTGTTCAGTTTTATAGCAGCTTTGCCATTTATTCTGCCTTAGCTTTTGATTACCATGATAATGTTATTGGGGCTTGCTTTTTACCTTGGATAATTTATTATTACCACAAGGATCAAAAGCTTAAAACACTTCTCTGTTTTGTGGCAGTTCTTATCTCTAAAGAGAATATGGCTATATGGATGGGTTTTGCTAGTATTAGTCTTTGGTTCACCAAAAAAGACAGTGTGAAATGGTTTCCTGCTAGCCTATTAGCCTTGTCTATTTGTTGGTTTTTGCTTGCGGGTATCCTTATCATGCCTGCCTTAAATCCCGCAGGGAAGTTCGATCAATTAAGTCGCTACTCTCATTTAGGTTCAAGCATAAGTGGTATAATTTGGCATATAGTAAGCCACCCTTGGGAGATGCTAAAAATGTTCTTTCAAAGTCATATCCAACCCGATGACTATGATGGTGTTAAGCAAGAGTTTCTTTGGGTAGTGCTAATTTCTGGAGGTGTTGCCTTACTCTTAAAACCAACTTTTTTGTGGATGGCATTACCCATTTTTATGCAAAAATTATGGAACAAAGAATTGTCGTTTTGGGGTATTAGTTACCATTATCAAATAGAGTTAGCACCTATAATTTCTGTAGCCATTTTGTTTCTATTGGTTTCAGTTTCACAACAAAAAATTAGAATGGGTATAGCTTGGGTAGTAACAATAAGTACTATGGTTTGCACCTATTCTTATATGCAAAGCAGAAAGGCAGATTATACCCCCATAAAGGAAAATATTTTTAGCCTAGAACATTACCGAGCTCCCTTTAATGTTAGCTTGGTTCAGAATAAATTGAGTGAAGTTTCAAAAGGTTCTTCTATCTGCGCTCAATCAAATTTATTGCCCCATATCGCTGCTAGGAAAGAGATGTATCACTTTCCTGTTAACCTTTCTTCAAGCATTTTCATTGTGGTATTTCAACCTCAATTCAATAGCTATCCTTGGCCACAAGATAAAGCAAATTTGTACCTCGATTCGCTCAGGCAAACAAAGTTGTATAGAGAAGATTCAAGCGCTTTTCCGTTGAGGATACTTTCGCTTAAATAATAGGTTTAAAGAAAATTACTTCCCGTTTTCTATATGAAATTGAACTAAATCATCAATTGGCGATTTAATAACTTTGCCAATATGCATATCATAGCTAAGAGCAACTTCTTCTAAAATATCTTTAAATACAAAACCCACTGATCCTACACAATTAAACGAGTAGTCTTTGTAATCTGGATATTTGCTAACAAGGTTTTTAAAGAAATCTCTAAACGAATCGCGTACCTTATTTCTAATATATGGGTGAGTTACATACTCATCTGCAAACTTACAAAAGCTAGCCAAATACCTGTTTGGAAATTGAGTAGTATATAGTGTTGTGAATATTTGTTCGTTATCAATAATTTGAAAACGCTCTTTGAACCTAGCTTGCAAAGGTGGTTCAAGTCTGTTGCGCATAAAATCACGAAGTATTTTCTTTCCAATATAACTTCCACTTCCTTCGTCGCCTAATAAATAACCTAATGAATCAATGTTTAAGGAAACATCTTCTCCATCATATAAACAGGTATTGCAACCAGTTCCTAAAATAGCAGCAAAGCCCTTTTCTTTTCCTAATAAAGCACGGGCGGTTGCTAATAAATCATGACCAACAAAAATGGTATTCGCTTTTGGGAAGCTTCTTACCAAAGCCTTTCTTACAATTTCTTTTTTCTCTGGTGTGCTGCATCCAGCGCCGTAAAAGAACACGTCTGTTACAACTTCACCATCTAAATCTTTTAATAGATTTTCTGATAAGGAATAATAAATTGCTTCCGTATCTATAAAATATGGGTTGAACCCAATGGTGTGAAAAATCTTTTTTGTAGTGCCAGTTTTATCTGTTAAACACCAGTCGGTTTTTGTTGAACCACTATCTGCAATAAGGTACATAATTGTTTTGTGTTGGTGTTACGAGATTATTAAAAACCATTTAATAAAGCAACAACAAAACAAAAAAAGGATGATATTGGTTTCCTAAATTAAAAATTGCAACTTCAATTCAGCTATAAAAAACACACATTCAAATGCTTATAAAATCAGCTTGGGAATCTAAAGCGCTTTGTGTATCATTGGCATGTAATCTATCTACCTAGAAATGAATTTTTCCGGTTCCGTTAAAAGTAAACTTCCTCATGTTGGCACTACCATTTTCTCGGTAATGACAGCTCATGCCAACGAACAACAGGCAATTAACTTGGCTCAAGGCTTCCCCGATTTCAATTGTTCTCCTAAACTTATTAGTTTGGTAAATCATTACATGGAAAAGGGGTTTAACCAATATGCCCCTATGCCTGGTGTAATGAGTTTGCGCGAAAAAATAGCGGCTAAAACAGAATCTTTATACGGCGCCAAATACAACCCAGATACCGAAATTACCATTGTTCCAGGTGGTACTCATGCCATTTATGCTGCTGTTAGCGCTGTGGTTAGAGAAGGAGATGAAGTTGTAGTTATCGAACCTTGTTACGATAGTTATGTGCCAGCCATTGAACTAAATGGCGGTAGGGCTGTGTTTTATGAAATGAAGTATCCTGATTATTCTATTGATTGGAATGAGGTGAAAAAACTCATCAATTTCAAAACGAGAATGATAATGATAAATACCCCCCATAATCCAACTGGAAGTATTTTAGGCGATAAGGATATGCTTCAACTACAAAAGATATTGGATAATACAGATGTGGTAGTTTTAAGTGATGAAGTATATGAACACATCATCTTTGATCACCAAGAACACCAGAGTGTATCTCGCTTTCCAAAATTGGCAGAGCGCAGTATTATTATTTCTTCGTTTGGAAAAACATACCACACCACTGGCTGGAAAATGGGGTATGTATTAGCTCCCGAAAATTTAACGAGAGAATTTAGAAAAGTACATCAATTTATGGCGTTTAGCGCCAATACACCAATTCAATATGCATTAGCCGATTTTATGGATGATGCAGATGCGTACCTTCAATTAAATCAATTTTATGAAGACAAAAGGAATTATTTTCAAAAGCTCATTAAGGGGTCAAACTTTAAGCTATTGCCGTGCAAGGGTTCATATTTTCAAATGCTCAACTATGCGAAGATTACGCAAGAACGCGACCTTGACTTTGCCGTGCGTTTAACCAAAGAACATAAAGTAGCTAGTATTCCAACCTCTGTTTTTTACCATAAAAAAATAGATAATAACGTATTGCGTTTTTGCTTTGCCAAAGGAAATGAAACCTTAGAAAAAGCTGCCGAACGCCTCATGCGCGTATAATGAATAGGCCTTTTCACTACTGATACTGATATTTATCAGTTAGTTTGCTGACATAGGTCAACAGAAAGAAGCATAGCCAAAGCTACTTTTGTTAGGTACTTAAGAAGGAAATAAAAAGACAATCTTATTTTATCTCCACTTAATTACCTTGGTTTGGATGCCTAAAAAGTCTACTCGAAAGAATTTTAAAAGTGTATCCTATAACTAAGTGACAATGTAAATCCCGGTTTCGGAATTTAGTTTCATAAGTTTTAGGTGTAAGGGCGGTGCAACAAAGTTGTGCCGCTCTTTTTTTATGCCTGCCAAAGAAAAATAAGCCATATTTTCCTTTGCTCTGTTTATATTTGATGCTTTATTAATTCAATGATACAAGAGCAGTTAAAGGTGCAACTTGCACAGGCCCTATTTTCTTTATACCAACACTCCATCTCAGCCGATAAAGTTGTTATAGAATCTACTACCTCCGATTTTGAAGGTGATTTTACCTTTGTTGTATTTCCATACCTAAAAGTTTCTAGAAAAAATCCAGAACAAACGGCCACCGAAATTGGAGTCTATTTGCAAGAAAATTTTTCCCTTATAAAAAGTCATCAGGTTATTAAAGGTTTCTTAAATCTAAGTATAGATCCAAGTTTTTGGGTGAACTTCTTGCAAACTACTGTTGGTTCAAACCAATATGGCTTTGCTCAAGCAAACTCTAAAGAAGCTGTTTTACTTGAGTATTCCTCGCCAAACACCAATAAACCTTTGCACCTAGGACATATTCGCAACAACCTTTTGGGATACTCTGTTGCCGAAATTTTAAAAGCAAATGGTAACAGAGTATTTACCTGCAATTTGGTAAACGATAGGGGCATACATATATGCAAAAGTATGTATGCTTGGATGCATTTTGGAAATGGTGAAACTCCCGAATCTTCTGGCCTAAAAGGCGATCATTTGGTGGGTAAATACTATGTGGTGTTTGATAAGCACTACAAAAAAGAAATGGAAGAACTTAGGCTTAAAGGCATGAGCGAAGAAGAATCGGCAAAAAAAGCGCCATGCATTCTTGCTGCTCAAGATCTTTTGGTTAAATGGGAGGCCAATGACCCCGAAGTTGTGGGTGTTTGGAAAATGATGAACGATTGGGTGTACAGTGGTTTTGATGTTACCTATAAAAAGCTAGGTGTATCCTTTGATAAATATTATTACGAATCAAATACCTATTTGTTAGGGAAAGAAATTGTTCAAGAAGGGCTTGAGAAAAATGTATTCTTTAAAAAGGATGATGGCTCTGTTTGGATTGATTTAACAGAAGATGGTCTCGATCAAAAATTAGTTTTGCGTGGCGATGGAACTTCGGTTTATATCACTCAAGACCTAGGCACCGCTGATATTAAATTCAACGATTTTAATTGTAATAGGTCGATATACGTAGTAGGTAATGAACAAGAATACCATTTTAAAGTATTGCAATTAATTGCTCTAAAGTTAGGAAAATCATATGCTCCGGGTATTTTTCATTTAAGCTATGGAATGGTTGAATTACCTCATGGTAAAATGAAAAGTAGAGAAGGAACTGTTGTGGATGCCGATGATTTAATTGCAGAAATGGAACATACTGCCGCCGAAACAACTAAGGCTTTAGGCAAAATGGAAGGTGAAACAGAAGAGAACCTAAATACACTTTACCATACCATTGGAATGGGGGCTCTTAAATATTATTTACTTAAGGTTGATCCTAAGAAAAAAATGATGTTTAACCCAGAAGAAAGCATCGATTTTCAAGGAAATACTGGTCCATTTATTCAATATACACATGCACGTATTTGCTCTATTCTGCGCAATGTGGGTTCAGCAAATACTAGCTATGATGGAATGGATATTGTTTTAAGTAAAGTTGAAAAAGAACTCTTAGTAAAATTATATCAATATCCTTTGGTAATAGCTGAAGCCGCTAAGGACTTAAGTCCAGGTGTAGTTTGTAATTACGTGTATGATTTAGCTAAAACCTTTAGCATTTTCTATCACGACCATTCCATCTTAAAAGAAACTAATGAGGCCCAAAAGGCTATGCGTATTGAGGCTTGTAGGTTAAGTGCTACTGTTATCAAATCGAGTTTTGCTCTTTTAGGAATTGCGGTTCCAGAGAAAATGTAGGTACTTAGTTTGGGATACATTTTAACTATTTCTTCTAAAATATGAATAGATTTTTCTTGCTATTAGGATTACTTTCTACACTGGTTTCTTGCGACCCAAGTAAGAAATTTATAAAGGAAGGCGATAAAGAAATGTTAGCTGGTAATAATGATGGCGCTGCCAATTATTATTATAATGCCTTATTGCTTAAACCAAATAATGCTTTGGCTTTGCAAGGTTTGCAGAAATCTGGCAATATGGTTTTACAAGGTAAATTTGGCCTATTTAGCAAATACATTGTTTCTAATGATGCCGAAAATTCTGTTAAACAATATTTAGCCTGCAAGAAATATTACCAACGTTGCCAATCTGTTGGGGTTGAATTGGACTGGCAAAGTATGTATGATCCAATTTTTGAGGATGTAAAAAATGATTATATAAGTAAGCGTTACGACGAAGGCCTAACGCTTATGAAAGATAATAAATTTGAACAAGCCGAACGAGTATTTAGTGATATTTCTGAAATAGATTCTACTTATAAAGATGCTACCGTTTTGCGTATTAAGAGTATCGTTGAACCCTTGTATCAGCATGGCTTAAAGATGAAGGAGATTGAGAATTACAAAGAAGCTTACCGAGATTTTAACAAGATTTGTGGCATTGATATTTCCTATAAAAATTCAAATGCTTTGCGCGAAGAAGTTTTGGCTAAAGCCAGTGTTGGACTTGGCGTTTTGCCTGTGCAAAATCAAACTCGTATGCAAGGGTTTGATGTACGTTTATATCAACAAATTGTGGCTTCATTGGTTCAGAATAAAAACCCTTTCCTAAAGGTGGTTGATAGAAGCTCAATTGAAAGTATGTTGCGCGAACAAGAACTTGGAATGAGCGGTGTGGTTGACCCTGAAAGTGCCGCCAAAGCAGGTAAGTTGATAGGTTTAAAATATGTATTAATGACCGCCATAAGCGATTTAGTATTTGAAGATAATGGCGTTCAAAAAGATTCTCTGCCAGCTTATGAAGCCTATACAGAAAATATTCCTTCTACTATTCCTAATGGAATACCTACCACCGTTACTCGCTTTAGAAAAGTAAATTATTGCGATGTTCATCAACGCAGACGAGTGTATTATAGAGTGTTTTATCAATTAGTATCTACCCAAACGGCACAAGTTGTAGCCAGTGAAGTGTTAAGTGAAGAAGTGGCAGATGAATACCATTTCTGTAGCTTTAATGGAAATGTAAGTACACTTTACCCAGAGCTTCCTACCAATAATAGAATGCCTGCTAAACCAGTTGAGTTTAGGGAGCAATTTAATAGCGTAAAACGCGAACTAATGAGTAAGGAAGATATGATTCAAAAAGTATGTAAAACCATCTCTAAAAAGATGATTGATGATATTAATATCTATATTGAAAAGTGACGATTTGAACCTGAAAACACTTAAAACAAGACATTCTGTCTTTGCATTTTAAGATATATCCCCCTTTTTTCTTAGTTTAGCGCCATATTGACTTGTTTTTTTGATTGGAACAGTGCTTGATGAATAGCAGGTATCCAACAAAAAATAAAGGAAAAAACAATATGACACTAATTAAATTTAATCCGGCAAAAGAGTTCTTCAGGGAAAGAATGATGCCATCAGAAATCAACAGTTTATTTGATTCATTTTTTAACGAAGGTTTAGGGAAATTTGAACGCAATGTGTTCTTTACTCCTAGAGCCGATGTGATTGAAAAAGAGGAGAACTTTGAAGTACATTTAGCCTTACCTGGTTTAAAGAAAGACGAAATTTCAATTGATATTGAAAAGAATGTGCTTAGCATTAGCGGTGAGCGCAAATTAAAGAACGAAAACAAAGAGGATAAATACCACATGGTAGAAAACTTCTATGGTAAGTTCTCGCGTAAATTTACCTTACCAGAAAACATTGATCAAACTAAGATTGATGCACAATTTACAGATGGAATTTTAACAGTTGTTTTGCCTAAACAAGAGCTAAAACAAAATACCACAAAAGTGGTTATTAAATAATACAAGTAGGGTTGCTTGAGTTTCATAGGTTAGAAAGAAGTCCCATTTGCGAACCGCGAGGTGAGCGAATGGGCTTTTTTTATTTCCACAACTTATTAGGGGGCTAGCAACTAATTGTAGCAATTTCTTATTTTCGCCACCAAGGATGAAGGTTTACCGCAGCTTAGATGAATTTACTAAAATAAAAAGAGCCATTGTTACCCAAGGTACCTTTGACGGCGTGCATGCGGCCCACCGGGTAATCTTGCAGCAATTAAAAAAGTTGGCCCACGACTTACAAGGTGAAACCGTTTTAATTACTTACGATCCGCATCCAAGAATGGTTTTATTTCCAGATGATCATGGACTGCAATTGTTAAGTACGGTGGATGAAAAAATAGCCTTACTAGAGGAGCAAGGAATAGACCATTTAGTAATACTACCCTTTACCAAAGAGTTTTCACGATTGAGTTCCTTAGAATTTATTAGAGATATTTTAGTGAATAAAATTGGAACCAAATATTTAGTTATTGGTTACAACCATAGATTTGGTAAGAACAGAGAAGGAAGCTTTGCTCACCTAAAAGAATTTGCCCCTACTTATGGGTTTGAATTAAAGGAAATTTCTGAACACGATGTAGATGAGGTTTCGGTAAGTTCAACTAGAATTAGAGAAGCCCTAAGAAATGGTGAAGTAGAACAGGCCTCTCGGTTTTTATGTAAGCCTTATTCCATTATAGGAGTTGTGGTTGAAGGTAGAAAATTAGGCAGAACAATTGGTTACCCTACAGCAAATATTGAAGTTAATTCTGATTTAAAACTCATCCCAGGTGATGGAGTGTATGCGGTTTGGGTTTATGTTGGAACCCAAAAATATGGTGGAATGCTTAATATTGGCAACAATCCAACCATCCCAGGAAAGGGGAGAAGCATAGAAGTTAACATCTTTAAGTTTAGTGAAACAATTTATAATCAAAGCATACGCATTGAATTTGTGAATAAACTTAGAAACGAAGTAAAATTTAATTCCTTAGATACACTAAAATCTCAATTGCATAATGATAACTTGCGGGCCTTGGAATGTTTGGGCATGACCCCTTAAAATGAAAGAATGAGATTTAAGATTGTACTGTATATATGTTTGTTTTTTTTGCTTGCACTCACAAGCACTATAAAGGCTCAAGTAATTGAAGGTCCAGATTCTATAGAGTTTGTTGAAGACCCTGAGGAAGACGAGGAAGAATCTTCAGAATTTGATAGTGTAATTGTGTCTGGGTCCGAAAAATATTGGGATTTTATTCGCCCTCGTAATTTTTTATTTGATACCGCCTTTGCACCAGCTCATAATTTATATACCGTTTGGGATACCATTACCATTAACCCCTATCACAGAGATTTAAAAGTAATGGAAGATACCATTCGTTTGGTATTGGCCGATTTTGATGATTGTTCTTTCCATCCACCAGCCATTGGTGATGTTACCTCAAACTTTGGGTTTAGGAATTGGGGTAGAAGGCAAAAATTTCATTTTGGAACAGATATCCGCATGGAGGTTGGCGACCCTGTTTATGCAGCATTTGAAGGTGTAGTGCGCATTGCCAAACGTAGTGCCGATTATGGGTATATGGTCGTTATTAGACATAATAATGGACTTGAAACCTTATACGCCCATTTCTCACAATTATTAACCTATCCAGGTCAGCCCGTAAAAGGTGGTAGCATTATTGGATTAGCTGGTAGCACTGGTCGTTCTACGGGCCCGCATTTGCATTTTGAAGTTAGGTTTCAAGGCGAAAAAATAGATCCTGCAACTTTAATTCATTTCCCAAGTGGCTCTTTATTAAACGATACTTTTCAGGTAGATAAAGGTTGTTTTAAGCATTTATACGATGTACAAGCAGCAAAGCTGAAGGCTAAGAAAACAAAGCTTCCTAAATACGTTAAAGCGCATAAAAACGATACCCTTATCAAAATCTCAAACAGATATGGTGTAAGCGTTAAAAGGCTATCAAAGCTAAACGGACTTAAGCCCAAAACAAAGATTAAAGCCGGTAGAAAAATTAGGCTGAGGTAATACGATACTTAATTCTTTACAAATTTCTTATTCCAAATTCTTCCTGCTGGATCGCTAAGTGAAATTAAATACATTCCACTTTTTAATGCATTTAAATCAAATTGTGTTTCACTTTTTGTAAGTATGCCATTTAAAATTATTTGTCCGGTTAAATTAATTATAGAATAGCCTGAACCAACTAATTCTATCGGGATCCGAAGGTTTATTTTCTCAATTCCAGGATTAGGATAAAGTTCAATATTAGCGTTTTCTTTAAGCTCTTGCCCCAAGCCAGTAGTGAACGATTGAATGCTAATATTATCAATGGCAAATTGATAGGTACTATTATGTACAAAAGCTACTTGTAAAGTTTTATTTGGAAGGGTACTAAGGGCAAATGCCACTTCCGAATTATAATGATTAAATTCTTTGCTATAAGTAAATTGCTTTAAAATACTCCAAGAACTATCGCTACTATATTTACCCAGTATATAAAATAAGGTTGGATACAAGGAATCTGAATGCATAAACATCCAATAATTAAAGCTTAAGGTGTTTGTATTTTCATTCGAAAAAGTATCCGTAATTAACCAATCAAAAGTAGGGTCGAAGCCCAAATTAGTGCCGCCCACCGCAGCTGAGGCATCCCCTTCAAAAATATAATTGCTGCCCCAAGGTAAAGGTAAATTGGTTTCATTTAAGAACCAATTTTCATAAAAATTGGGAAAGGTTTGAGAAATTGGTTTTGCAGTAATGGAAGCACTTGTTTTAACTGCCCAGCCTGCTGGAGGCCAAATGCCTGTTTCAAAGTTCTCTGATAAAAGTAGTTTTGTTTGAGCTTTTATAGTTGAAGGAAGCAGCAAACTATATCCAATGCAAATAATGAATGTAATTCGACTGAGTTTGATTTGGTTTAAGGTTTTCATAAAAAATAAGGGCATTAAAAATTTACTATTTGTTTCCAATAAATTGGTTTACAAAGAATAAATTTTTAATGCCCCTAATCAATGGATAAAACAGGTTGTTTGCCTAGTATTTTATCTATCCATAAATAGATGTTTAGTACAATATTCTATTTGAGGATTCTACTAACAAAAATGGATAATTGAATGGCAGATTTAACCTTTCACTTTCCCTTTCTTTTTTTCTTTTCTTTTTTCCGCCATCTCCGTTTTCATCTTTTCTTTTTCGGCTTTATAGATGGTTTGTTGGTCTGTATCTAAAATTTCAAAAATTTCCGAATCGGCAGCTTCCATATACTTTTTCATTATTTCGCCACGCTCACTTCTAGGTGCATCTTCTGGTAAGGCCATCATTTTTGTTCTCGCTTCCTCGCGGTTACGCTTCAAAATTTCATCGTATTTGGCGGCTTGAGGTTCAGATAAATTTAGTTTTGCTTTTAACTCATCTGCTTTCTTTTTCATTTCCTCACGCTTGCCTTGCTCCATGCCCGCTGGTGGCTGTGCTTTGGCGGTTTGAACCAAGCTTAATAAACAAACTAAACTGGCCATTAAGAATAGACTTTTCATAGTTTTCATACTTTTATGTTTTGTTGTTTTTTTGATTTCAATTGAGGTGGAAGGTTTAATCAAAGCTATATTTTTTTTTGTATAGAATAAAATACAATGAACTGAAAGGCTTGTGGGTATCAAGAGTTATATACGAGTTATATGCAATATTTTTGACTTTGATAAAATCTAATAGTTATACCATTGAATACTAACCTTACATACATGCGAATTTTTGTGGTTATTCTGTTGGCCCTGCCATTTATTGGCTCGGCACAAACACCTGCCAAAAAAGATTCTATGGTTTGGAATGGTGCTAAAATGGTGCCTCTAAGCTCTATTCCAGTAGATACAATTTTCTTTGATTTAAGTGAAGATTTAGGAAAACAAATAGAACCCTTAGATACTATTATAGCTTATGCAGTTAGGTACTCACCGCAATTAAAATTTGAACAAGCCTCAGTAGAACGTGCCGAGTTTAATACCAAATACACCCGTTATTTATTTTTAAATGGGGTAACAGGTTTCTTCAATTATACCTACGGTGATCAAACCAACCTTAACTCGCAAAATGCCGATGGTACAGTATTAAATAATAGTTTGGGTATAGGATATCGGTTCGGGGCAAATGTTACGATTCCTTTAACAGAGGTGTTTGGTAGGCCAAATAGAATGAAGCAATTAAAGGCCGAAGAACGAATGGCTCGCTACAAAAAAGATGAGGCAGAGTTGCACATGAAACGCATCTTAATTGATGACTACTTTAATTTAATTGCTTCCCAAAAGATTATGAAGGTTAGGCAACAAGATGTTGAAAGCGCAAGGCTTTCAGTAGAAATTGCCGACGTAGAAATGCGCAGAGGAAAAATTCATCCTTCCGAATTATCACGTTTAAAAAATATCCTCACCATCGCAGAATCAAACCTTGAATTGTCAAGAAGAGATTTTATGATTTATTATTATCAACTAGAAGCAGAGGTTGGCGTTAAGCTGAGCACTTTGAGACGCAAAAAATAAACGAAACTCAGCATGACATTAATCGGATTTTTCAGAATTATATTTAAAAAGCTTAAGTGGCTCACCCTATTTCCTCTTATGTTGGCCTTGGTAGTTTTTTACCTTACTCGTAACCTTCCTAAAGAATACCAAACCTCGGCAACCATTTATACGGGTTTAGCTAGTGGGTATAGCATAACGGATGAAGGCGATGAAAAGGTAGATTACTTTAAAGTAAACAATGCCTTTGATAATTTAATAACTACCGTTAAGGCTCGCGAGACAATTGAAGAAGTATGTCTGAAATTATTGGCTCAGCATTTATTATTAAAAGAACCAGATCCAAATTACTTGGATGATAAACGTTTTAAGGATTTGCATAAATTATTAAAAGACGAGGATATTGCTAAACTTATTGTTCCTGGTGATTTTAATAAAACCCTGAAAAAATTATATAGCATTAAGGACAGTAGTAATAAGAACACTGTTCAATATTTATTAACCGATGGAACTAGCCCATACAATGCTGCTAAGCTTACAGGTAGCTTAACTGTTATGCGTAAATCTAGTTCGGATATGCTTGAACTAGGCTATAAATCGGATGATGCAGGCGTATGTGTAAATACACTTAAGTTTTTAATAGAGGCATTTACCAATAGATATAAAAATATTAAGGGTTCAGAAACCGTAAACGTTGTTAAGTATTTCGAA
This sequence comes from Bacteroidetes bacterium B1(2017), assembly GCA_002256395.1. Classification (GTDB taxonomy): domain Bacteria; phylum Bacteroidota; class Bacteroidia; order UKL13-3; family UKL13-3; genus B1. The sequence goes on from NKJG01000002.1 coordinate 41,304, forward strand.
GATCAATTAAGATCGGTTCATAATAATTTACAAAGCTCCGAAAACAAGCTGAAAGACTTTGGTGTAAACAATAGAATTATTAATTACAACGAACAATCTAAGTTTGTGGCCGAATCAAAGGAAGATCTTTCGACCGATTACTACAAAGAAAAAATGAAGTTTGAAGCCGCTCAATCTGCTTTGAAACGCATTGAAGAGAAAATGACCAACTACAATGATTTTGTAGCTGCCAATGATGAATTAGTAAAACTTAGACAAGAGCTTGCTCAGATTAACTATAAAATTACCAATGCCCAAATCTATAAATACGATGCGGGTAGTGTTAAAGATATGCAAGATAAGGCCGAGAAAATTAAACAACGCCTAAGTGATAAAGCCAGAGATTACTACGAATTTAATAACTCTATTGAGTGGGTTCCGCAAAACTCGTTATTAAATGAGTGGCTTTCTAAAGTAGTTGAATTAGAAGAAGCAAAAGGTAGGTTAATGGTATACGACCAACGCCTAAAACAATACGATGGAATCTATAAAGAATTTGCGCCATTAGGTTCAACCATGAACCGATTAGAACGTGAAGTAGCCGTTCAAGAGAAGCAATACCTTTCTGTATTACATGGTTTGAACCTAGCCAAATTACGCCAACAAAGTTTAGAAATGAGCAACCAATTAAAGGTTGTTGATAATCCGTTTTTCCCATTGCAGCCACAAGCTTCAAAACGTGGAATGCTAATTATGGTTTCCTTCTTAGCAGGCTTTATATTATTATTAGCGTACTATGTTGGTTCAGAACTTTTAGATAAAGCAATTAAATCGCCAGATAGGGTAGAGAAGGTAATTGGCTTACCTCTTTTAAGTGCCTTGCCAGAACATGAGAAATTAGATGATAAGGGTGTGAAAATTGATGAGGTTCAAAGTAGTTTGCTTCAACAAATTATTAATACGCTATTTATCGACCTAAAGAAAATAGACCCGAGTGCTAAGAGTTATACCATTATTATTTTTAGTACAAAAGGCAAAGAGGGAAAATCGTTTGTTGCCGAAAAATTGGTGAATAAACTAAGCAGAATTAGAAATAAAGTTCTTTACTTATACCCAGAAACAAGCGGCACTCCTGGTAAATATTTAGATGCAGATAATCCTAAATTAATAAAATTCCAATACCAAGTAAATGATGGTATGATTGATTACCACGGAATCCAAGATTTTATCCATGCCAACGAAAGTGAAAGCAATGATCTAAGTGAGGTATCCTATAATGTATTAGAAATTCCGAGCTTAAATAAAAATCCTATACCTGCTCATTTAGTTGAGCAAGCTCAGTATTCTATTATGGTGGTTCATGCAGCCAAATCTTGGACACAGGCCGATAATTTCCAATTGAAGACCTACTTGAAATTGGCTAATGGAAAGATTAGTGTTTTACTTAATCATGTAAAACCAGATTTGTTAGAATCTATTTATGGCGAAATTCCTAAGAGAAGATCTGCCGTTCGCAAAAAGCTAAAGAGCATTTTAGGCGGAGAACAATATTAGTTTCGTATCCTTTTTGAGCAGTGGAAGCAACACCCCCAAATAAGTTTTTTAAAGACGGATTGGCGTTAATAGGCTTTATGCTTATTGCTCTAATTTTGGGCTATACCATTGTTAAAGGCGAACTTGTTACTGCTGGCTTTTACATTGCACTTCCATTTATTCTTGGGTATTTAATTTGGTTATTTAATGACCCTAAAGTTGGATTATTATCTGTTTTGCATTTTAGTTTCTTGGCCAATGGAATGAGCCGTTTTGTACCAGGAAATATTCCTTGGGGTTTAATAATTGACGCACTCCTTATTCTTACTGTTTTAGCAACTATTTTCAAGGTAAATAAAGAGGATTCGAAGAAAATGAACAACCCCATTTTCTTCATCATGTTTGTTTGGTTCCTCTATACCATGGTACAAGTTGTAAACCCTGAAGCTAAGAGTAAGGAGGCTTGGTTTTATGCTGTGCGTGGTGTGTCTCTTTACCTTATTCAAATGATTCCCTTGATACTTATTCTTATGAATAAGAAAGAGGATATGGATACCGTAATAAAGATTTGGTTTATGTGGAGTTTAATCTCTGCTTTCTATGGATTTAAAATGGATATTCTTGGCGTAACAGCTGGCGAACGTAAGTGGTTGGATGATGGTGGTAAGGTAACGCATGAAATTCAAGGCAGGCTTCGTATCTTTTCATTTTATAGCGATGCGGGCCAGTTTGGAGCAGCTATGGCACATACCACCTTAAGTGCTTTTTTAATGGCTTTAGGTCCTTATACAACAAAAGAAAAGCGCTTCTATTGGTTCTTAACCGCCGTTTGTTTTTGGGGCTATGCCTTATCGGGTAGTAGAGGTCCGCTCTTTGTAATTGCCGCGGGTGGATTTTTATACCTCTTTTTAATTGGTAACTTTAGAATATTAATAACGGGTGCCGCCATTGGAGGTATCTTATTTGGGATTCTTAAGTTCACACATATTGGTGATACAAACTATCAAATACATCGAATGCGAACGGGACTCGACCCGAACGATGCTTCCTTACAAGTACGTATTGAAAACCAAAAGAAACTGGCGGTTTATTTGGCAACGCGACCTTTAGGAGGAGGGATAGGCTCGGGCGGAAGTTGGGGAGCACGATTTAGCCCAGGGAGCTTTTTATCTGAAGTTGCTCTAGATAGTTGGTATGTAAAAATTTGGGTAGAAACAGGTGTAGTAGGTTTAATACTGCATTTAATTACCTTGATTTTGGTATTAATTATAGGGTGTTTAAAAGTTTATAAACTGCGAGACCCTGGACTTAAACAAAAGGTTATTGCCCTCACCTGTGGCTATTTTGGTATTATGATGGCAAGTTATGGAAATCAAATATTAGGACAAATGCCAACTGGTTCTGTTATCTATTTTTCTATGGTATATATGTTTTTATGCACCACGTGGGATGAGGAAATTTACCAAGAAAAGCAGGCACAATTAGCTTTAGAAACACCCGAAGAAGAACCAAAACGGGTAGTAGTTAGAATTAGCTAATTACTTATTGGAAGTCCGGCCGATTTCCATTTTGTAATACCACCGTCTAAATCAACCACATGTTTAAAACCTTTCTTTTGCATAAGCTCACAGGCTTCTAAGCTTCTGCCGCCCGCAGCGCAATACACATAATAAGTTTTGTTTTTATCTAACTTATCAATGCTCGTTTCAAAATTATCGGCAAAAATATCCATCGCTGTAGCTCCCGCTAGCATGCCTTTCTTATGCTCTGAGGCTGTTCTTACATCCAATAATACACCCGGCTCGGTTTTCATTTTAGCCTGAAATTCTTTTGGAGAAAGCAATTCATAAACCGGCTTTTGAGCTTTGTTAGTTCCTTTTGCAGGTTTTTGAGCATTGCCCGAAAACCAAAGCAAACACATGGATAAAAAGAATATTCTAGTAAGTTTCATTTTTTACTTTTTTTAGAAGCCCAAACGTAATAATTTGGGACCACAAATGAAAGTAACATTTTTAGGTACAGGAACCTCGCAAGGCGTACCCATTATTGCCTGCGATTGTGAGATATGTAGTTCAAGCGAACCTAAAGATAAACGCCTGCGATCTAGCATCATGCTTGAACACAATGGAAAAACCATTGTGGTAGATAGTGGCCCAGATTTTAGAACCCAAATGCTCCAATATAAAGTAAAAGAATTGGATGCTTTATTGTTTACACATGCCCATCGTGATCATATGGCGGGTTTGGATGATATCCGTGGTTTTAATTTTAGAATGAAACGTGCTATCGATGTGTATTGCGAGAAACGAGTAGAGGCCGCCATTCGAAAAGAGTTTTATTATGCGTTTGAGGAACCTAAATACCCCGGTGTTCCCGAGATGAATATGCATCAAATTTCCCTTACACCCTTTGAGTTGTTTGGTTTGCCTATTATTCCTATTCAAGTGTGGCATCATAAAATGCCTGTATTAGGTTTTAGGTTCAATGATTTTGTGTACATTACAGATGCCAATAGAATTGATGCTTCTGAAAAGGCAAAGATTAAAGGCTGCAAGGTATTGGTTTTAAATGCCCTTAGACGAGAAACTCATATTTCGCATTTTACCTTAGACGAAGCCATTGAATTAGCAAAAGAACTGGAAGTTGAAACGGCCTATTTTACGCATATTAGTCACCAATTAGGTTTACATTACGAGGTAGAACAGGAATTGCCAAGCAATATGCATTTGGCCTACGATGGAATGGAGTTGCATTTTTAAATGAAATCTCTGCATCAACATCATGCCTTATTTCCAATTTTGGCTAGTGAATTACATACTCTCTTAACGGGGTATAGTTTGATTGATGCCTATAGAAACCAACAGGCAAGTGAATTCACATTGGTGTTTGAAAAAGGTTCAGAAAAACTTAGCATACAACTTAATACCGAAGCTAAAACAGGTTTGTTCTTTTTCTATGAATACCCTCTTGAACGCACTGGTGCCGTATTTCCTTTGTTTAAAGAATTACTTGGTTCAGAAGTTTTAAACGTTCAGGCTCATCAACATAATCGCTCTTTTTTCTTTTCTTTTGGTTCGAACCAAAGCCTAGTTTTTAAATTATATGGCCCTCTAAGTAATGTAATTTATTACAAAGAAAACGAGGTAGTGCAACTTTATAGAAGCTCCATTGAAAATGATAGGTTCTTGCCCATGGATGGCTTTAATCAAGAGCCAAGCCATAGTGAGACATACGCGTTTAAGGGTACCTTTTTTGTTTTGCAAACTCCAGATAAGGAGGTTAAACTTTGTTTTGAACCTATCGATAAAGATACTGTTTTGTTTGAAACCGAAGTAATTTTTGAAGCCCTCAATTCCTTCTCAAAATACTATTTGCAAAGCTTTTTGTTTAGCACCCAAAAGAACAAATTGCTTGGACAATACAAACAAAAAATAAAACGCCAAGTGGCTTTACTTTTTGGTGCTACTCAATTTTTAAAACATGCAGCAGAGAGCGTCCCTTTTGATGAAGTAGGCCATATTCTAATGGCTAACCTGCATCTGATACATAAAGGTGAAAAGGAAGTTACCCTAACAGATTTTTATAGAAATACAGAGATAATAATCTCACTTAAGAAAGATTTATCTCCAGCCGATAATGCAGCTTATTACTACCAAAAGGCAAAAAATAGAAAACATGAACTCGCGTTAAAACAAAAACAAGTGGAAACCTGTTTAATTTTACTCGCACAGTTAAAGGAAAATTTAGCCAAAATTGAAGCCGCCCAACATTTAAAAGACCTCCGATCTTGGATAAAGGAAGAAAAGGTTCAAAGCGAAACACCTCTCAAAGAAAAATTTAGACGCTTTGAATGTGAGGGATATTTAATCTACGTAGGTAAAAACGCAAAGAATAATGACGAACTAACCCTTAAATTTGCGCACAAAGACGACCTTTGGTTACATGCAAAAGGGGTGAGTGGGAGCCATGTAATTATTAAACATAAAACTCAACAAAATTTCCCAGAACCTGTAATACGCAAGGCAGCTCAATTGGCCGCACATTATTCTGGTTCGGCAGGAAGTGCCATGGTGCCAGTAATTTATACTCCTAAAAAGTATGTACGCAAACCCAAAGGTGCCCATGCCGGACAAGTTTCCGTTGAGCGAGAAGAAATTGCCTTGGTAGAACCCTGGGAAGGAAAATAATGTACGTAGGGACAGGTCGCGACCTGTCCAAAACACGCAATGAAAGAGAAACAGAAATAGAAAGAGAAAGAAAAACAGAAATAAAATAACCAGCGACCAGCAACCAGCAACCAGCAACCAGCAACCAGCAACCAGCAACCAGCAACCAGCAACCAGCGACCCACAACCCGCGACAAAGAATAAACAAACTATGAAAACGTTACTCAAATATTTAAAAAATTACAAAAACTTGGTAGGCCTAGCATTATTATTGGCTTCGCTTAACCAGTTATTCTCTATGATGGACCCATTTATTTATGGGAAGCTAGTAGATAGGTTTGCTACCCATCCGCATGATTACGATGACGCAACTTTTATTAAAGGAGCGGGCTTATTAATCTTAGCTGCCATTGGAGTGGCAATGGTGAGTCGTATAGCTAAGGCTTTTCAAGATTATACGCTTAATTTAATCATTCAAAAGTTTGGTGCGGCAGTGTATACAGATGGATTAAAACATGCCCTTCAATTACCTTTCCATGAGTTTGAAGACCAACGCAGTGGTGAGTTATTAAACGTATTGCAAAAGGTTAGGACCGATTCGGAGAAGTTTATACTAAACTTTATCAATATCTTTTTTACCTCGGTGGTGGGGATAGTGTTTGTTGTTATTTACGCCATTCAGGTTCAGCCTTGGCTTATCTTAATATATTTTGGAGCAAGCTTTTTATTGGGTTGGTTAACCAGCATTTTATCTAAAAAAGTAAAATTGGTTCAGCAACGTATAGTGGCACAAACAAAGGCATTGGCAGGTTCTACAACAGAATCCTTGCGCAATATTGAGCTTATTAAAAGTTTGGGTTTAACGCAACAAGAAATGAAACGCCTGAACCTATCTACGCAAAAGATATTGAGGCTAGAGCTTGAGAAAGTGAAAGACATACGCAGTATAAGTTTCTTGCAAGGAACCATTGTAAATTTCTTGCGCCAAAGCATTTTGTTTATGCTCATGTATATGATCTTTAAAGATCAAATGAGCTTGGGTCAGCTTATGACCTTACAGTTTTACTCCTTCTTTATTTTTGGACCAATGCAGGAAATGGGGAATGTAATATTAAGTTACAGAGAGGCCGAAGCGTCTTTACAAAACTTTGAAGGCATTATGGCTAAACCTGTTGAGGTAAAACCTAGCAACCCAACCCGCATTCATACGATTGAAAAATTGAGTTTTGAAGGGGTAAGTTTTAAACATAAATCGGGTAAGCATTATGCCCTGAACCAAGTAAATTTTGATGTAAATAAAGGCGAAACCATTGCCTTTGTAGGCCCTAGTGGGGCAGGTAAAACCACCTTAGTAAAGCTCTTAGTTGGTTTGTATGAGCCGCATGAAGGTGTGGTTAACTATAATGGACATCCAAGCACAGAAATAGATTTTGATGAGCTAAGAAACCAAATAGGATTTGTAACCCAAGACACACAATTGTTTTCTGGAACTATTAAAGAAAATATGCTCTTTGTAAATCCAAGAGCTACAGATGAGCAAATAGTGAAGGCATTAGAACAGGCATCTTGCAATGGTTTATTAGCACGTAGCGAAAATGGAATTGATAGTGTAATAGGTGAGGGGGGAATAAAAATATCGGGTGGAGAAAAGCAACGTTTATCTATTGCCCGTGCCTTATTACGTAATCCTAAATTATTGATTTTTGATGAAGCAACTTCGGCCTTAGATTCTATAACAGAAGAAGAAATAGGCAATACCATAAAAGAAATTAGCGTGGGTATGCAACACATTACAGTTATGATTGCCCATAGGCTTTCAACCATTATGCATGCCGATAGAATTTACGTATTAGAAAAAGGTGAGTTGGTAGAAACAGGCAAGCACGAAGAATTATTAGCCATCAAAGGCCTGTATTACGCCATGTGGCGCCAACAGATTGGGGAACGTTAACATTCCCCCCGTAGGGACAGGTCGCGACCTGTCCTTTCCTCGAATAAGGGCAGGTCATGTCCTTTCCTCGAATAAGGGCAGGTCATGACCTTTCCTCGAATAAGGGCAGGTCATGACCTTTCCTCGAATAAGGACAGGTCGCGACCTGTCCTTACGTAATATTTTTTTATGAAAACATTTACAGACAACAAACACTTTTTCTACCTTTTCTTGGCCATTTTGGGAGGCGGATTTACCTTTTATTTTGCCTTATTGGGCATCCTTGAACATAAGGGAAATTTTGATTCTATCGATTTTATAAAAAGTACTTGGGTAGATAGTAAGTATGCAAAAAGTATCACGTTCGACTTTTGGACGGGAACCATTGCCGGTACCTTTTTCATATTAATAGAAGGCCTTAGATTAAAAATCAAACGAATTTGGGTGTATCTACTTTTGACCGTATTTATTGGATATGCTTTTGGGTTTCCTTTATTTTTATTTGTTAGGGAACTCAAATTAAAAAGTTTAAGTATAACTCATTAGGTTGGTTTAAGTTTTTGATTACGAGATATAAGTCTCAATTTATACACATGCAAAGTTGCCTTTTAACTTGCAAACTAGCATTCCTAACTTGCAAAGTTGCTTCCTAACATGCAAACTAGCATTCCTAACTTGCAAAAAGGCATTTTTGAATGCAAACGATCTTTTCCAACTTGCTAAATTAGCTTTCCTAAAATACAAATAAGCATTTCTAATCTGCAAAGTAGCTTTCCAAAATACCTATAAGCATTTCTCACTCGAAAAAGATTTGTTCTCCAATTGCAAAGTAGCATTTCCAACTTGCAAAAAGGCATTTTTAAATGCAAACAAGCAGTTGCAACTTGCAAATTGGGGCAAACGAGATTCTTAGTTGAATTTATTGTTTTGGATATAAGATCAGGATTTTGGTATGTTTGTTTTTATGAAATATACTCAATAAACCGCTATGATTAAAATAAGCAGTCAATTACCCAAAGGTGTTTTAAATTTTGCAATGGCAATGGGCTTTGAAAAGCTTTCTTATTATGCCATAAGAAGTATTCTAATTCTTTACCTGATTAATGGTGAGCTTCAATTAAGTGAAGAAGATACCTCTTCTATATATGGCATTTTTGCGGCTTCAATTATGCTTTGCTCCTTATTGGGTGCATTACTTGGCGATTTAATACTTGGCAATAAACAATCGGCCATAATTGGTAGTTGTTTGCAAGCGAGTTCTTGTTTTTTGCTTATAATACCCAACCAATATTGTCTTTATTTGGGGCTTGGCTTATTATCTCTTGGTAGTGGTTTGTTTAATTCTAACCTTAAGGCTCAATTTGCCCGATTGTTTTTGGCCAATACTAGCTTGTTAAATTGGGCCATTATGGCCTTGATGATAGCCATTACATTGGGCTCTTTCTTTGCACCATTTATTAGCACCCTTTTTGAACAAACTAATTATAAACTGGTATTTATTTGCGCGGGAATTTTTTCAATTGTATCACTACTATTTCAACTCAAAACAAATCAAGAAACTTCCGATTTGGATTATACTTCTGCAATAATTAGAAGAGAATGGAAGCATGTTGGAATAGTAATTCTAGTTATTTTTTTACTTACTGGTATTGATAATGAAATGACAAATATTACCACAAGTAAACTATTAGATTCTAAGCAAATGGCTAATTCTTCCTTCTTAAGCCTTTTTATGGATGGAGGTTTGCCTATTTTGGGTATTATTTTTAGTGTAGCATTCTTCTTTCTTTGCCGGTATTATTTCATTAATTTATATGGGCTTTTAAGGATTGCCATATTGTTTCAATCTTTAAAAATAATTAGCCTATTAATTGGCCAATATATTTCCCCAAATCAACTGGTTTCAAGTCTTATTGTTTCTGTATTCTCTAACGTGCATGAAGTTATTTTTTATCCAATATTTTTTGTGCTAATAATTACCTATTTCCCAACAAAGTTTGCCGCCACCTTATTAAGCTTGAGTGTCCTTATTTCTACCTTTATTCAAGGACCATTCGAGCATTTTTTTATTTTTAATAGCCTCACAATTAAAACCGAATTATTTCTTTTTTTAGGAATTTTGATATTGCTACAACTTTATTTTAGTAAGGTTGGTGCAAAATATTCTGAACCCACACTTGAAATTGAGGAATATAAAAATGCTTAAAAGCAAAACACAATTGGCCCGAACCAACTGGCTCAAAGCCTCTCTGGAATTAAAGTTTCAAATTATTTCTCCCTATTTTATTACAACCGGTGCAGAAACCTGGGAAGCCTTTGCCTTTTTGCCCGAGTTAGGTTCGCCAAATGGGTGTTTACTCTTAGTAATTGGTCCACCCGAGTTTGAAATTGATATAAGACTAATAAATTGGGCAAAAGAAAACCAGATATATTATAGTTGCCTAAATCTAGATACCCTTCAAGAATATGATAGCAACTATTTCAAAGAAACATTGGATGATTGGGGGAGCTTTATTACAAAACAACCGTAAAGAATTTGTCAATAGCTGAATGTAATTTCCCTAATTTAGCTGTAATGAAACCAACCCAAACAGCAATTTTCTTACTCCTATTTATATGCCTGTTTTCTTGCCAAGAGGTTCAACGAAAATATGGCTCAAAGGAAAAATCACAGCTTGAAGCTTTTAAGAAAAAAGAAAAGTTTTTGATGGATACGAGTATTTTTTACCCTGGAATAGGTGACTCAACTAATAGGCCCCTTTTTACACAAAAAATTAACCTCGTTGCTGCCGATTTTGAGGAAGTTTTAAATAGTGGCAATCCAAGTGAAAAAGCTTTTCAAGAAAAAATTGGTATTGGGCTCGATCGATTTAAAGGACTTTATATAGATACTGAAGATAGAGAGAGAATTGCGCATTATATGGAAGAACTAATGGATATTGTTGGTTTAGAAAGTTCTGGTGGCGCCTTAAATAACTTTGTATACGACTCTGAAATACCTGGAGAATTGTAATAGTAAATTACGAAGACTTAGCCTGCCTCATTTTATGCATTCTATATTGTGTGCCGCATCTACGGCAGTTAATCCATTCTTTTTGTAAACGCCCACATCGGTTGCACGATGCTACTTTTTTCATGGTTGGGTTCTTTATCCATTGCACCGCATAAACTAAGGCAGCTATAACAAATAAAAGAGCCAAAAATAAAATATCACCAAGCTTTTTCATGTGCAATTGTTTACTGGCAAATCTATTGATAAATACTCACAAAAAAAGGGTAAAGCCCATTATAGGCTTTACCCTTTTTTTTGTATTTAATTCCTTATGCTTTTATGCTTAAGGCCAAAATATTGGCACACACTTCTACCGCTTTTTCCATGTCTTGTACACTCACATATTCTTGTTTGCTATGTATTCCCATTTCACCTGTAAATATATTGGGGCAGGGCAATCCCATAAACGATAGGCGAGAGCCATCTGTTCCTCCTCTAATGTTTTTTATTTCTGGTTTTAGTCCGCTAAGCTTATATGCTTCTTCGGCTATAGCCATTACATGTGGTTGCTGATCCAATATTTCACGCATATTGCGGTACTGCTCTTGAACCTTTATACTATACGTTGCACCAGGGAATTTTGCAATGGCTTCTTGAGCCAAGGTTTCCAATCTTGCTTCATACTCGGCTAGTTTGGCGGTTACAAAATCTCTAACAATAAACTGCACTTTAGCTTCTTCTAATCCGCCTTCCATATGCACTGGGTGCACAAAACCTTCGTATCCTTCTGTTTGTTCAGGGCACCAAGTATCGGCAGGCAATAGGCTCATAAAATAGGCAGCTACTTTTTGTGCATTTACCATTTTGTTTTTGGCATAACCTGGGTGGGCACTAATACCGCAGAAGCTTACCGTGCATCCATCTGCCGAAAACGATTCTCCTTCCAAATGTCCGCGTTCTCCACCATCTAAGGTATAGCCAAAATCGGCAGCTAATTTTGCCATGTCAATCTTATTTACACCTCTACCAATCTCTTCATCAGGAGTAAATATAATCCGCACCTTGCCATGCTCCACACTTGGGTTTTCTACCAAGTATTTTGCCAAATCCATAATAATAGCAACACCTGCCTTATCATCAGCTCCTAAAAGGGTTTTACCTGAGGCTGTAATAATATCGTCGCCTATTCTTTCTTTTAAATAACCATGTCTGCTAGTGCTAATTACCACACTTTCGTCATCTGGTAAAACAATATCAGCCCCGGTATAATTTTTATGCAAAATAGGTTTCACATCTGTGCCACTGCAATCTGGTGCAGTATCCACGTGTGCGCAAAAACAAATAACAGGTGCTGTTTTGTTTGTGTTAGCTTCTATGGTTGCATAAACATAGCCGTGTTCGTCTAAATGCGCATCGCTAATTCCAAGCTCCAATAATTCCTGAACCAACATACGGCTCAAGTCTTTTTGCTTCATGGAGGATGGTTGAGTATCAGAATTTGGATCGGCAGTAGTATCTACTTGCACATAGCGCATAAAGCGATCGGCAACGCTACTTTTATAATTATTCATGGAGTTATTATTAACCTAATTTTACAGCGGTTCCGCTTATAGAAACCATTAGCATACTTCCTCTTTGTCCAAGAGTTTCATAATCTAAATCTACACCCACAATGGCATCAGCGCCTCTTAGTCTGGCTTCTATTTCAATTTCTTCTAGAGCTTTTTCTTTTGCCTCGCGCAATACTTTTTCATATCCGTTTGCTCTACCGCCAATAATATCTCTTATACCGGCAAAGAAATCTTTAAATAAATTGGCTCCTAAAATAACTTCTCCAGTTACAATTCCTTTGTACTCGGTAATTTGTCTTCCTTCAACTGTTGGGGTGCTTGTAATAATCATATGGTTTTTATTTTGTATGTGCCAAAGATGCATAGATTTCTATTAAAAAGAAAATTTGTTCCATAGGCTGGAAATGGATTTGTTAAACGGCAAAAATTAAGAATATTTTAAGGTAATAAAATGGTTTTCAGTAAGTATTGGCGTACCTTTCACCAAAATTAAGTGTGCATGAGAAAGTTTTTCTTTTCCCTTTTCATATTGCTTTCGGTTCAGGGCTTTTCTTTAACTACACCTACTTTACAATCTCCTAGCAATGGGGTATCCTTTGTAAGGTTTGATATGTTTATGAGTTGTGGCTCTGTTACAGGTGCTAAAGGATATCAATTTGATTTTGATACGGTGCCAACTTTTAATAGTATAAACCATAAGCGTGATACTAATTCGTATTCATACGTGTATTCACCCGCCTTGCGTTTAAATAGAACCTATTATTGGCGTGCTAGAGCGTATGCTCCTGGCGATACCTCTGCTTGGTCTGGTTATTATAGTTTTTCTACACTTGGTGGCAATACTTCCTTGCAGCAACCTTCCAACAATTCTACTGGTGCCATTGTAAATTTCTATGCTTCTTCTACAGGTTCATTACCTACCATTTTTTATCAATTTGAAGTTGATACTGCTGCTAATTTAAGTTCGTTCAAAAAGAAAGTTATTACGCGTAATCTAAGTTATTTTGATGATTCAACCCTCTTTGATTATGGTAAAACTCTTTATTGGCGTGCGCGCTCCTATTCTAATTTAGGCGATACACTTGGCTGGTCGGGTATAAATAAATATACTTTTCACCAAGCACCTGTTTTAAATGCAAGTACTACTTTGTATATGGTTGATCCTAGAATAACTCCCAACTGGACAAATGCAGGCATATCTTCTATTGAATTGCAATTAGATTCTAGTAGCGGTTTTAATACTAGTCGCTTACAAACCAAAATAGTTGCACCTGGTATTATTCAAGATTCTTTTATCAATTTGTCTTTTGGCAAATATTATTTTTATAGGATACGTGCCTTGTATAAAGGGCATGTTTCACAATGGTCAATTACCCAAGCCATTCAGGTGTATGCAAATGGAAATATTAATGGCCCAACAAATGGTTCTACAGTTTATGGCTTAACTACTAATTTTGGCTGGCGACAATTAAATGGTACGCAAATACAATTTAAGTTGTTTGCCGATTCCGCCGAAACACAAGTGTTGAAAGACACTATAACTGTTGGTTCAAATTATACTTTTAAAGGACAATTTGTTCTAAACAAATGGTACCATTTTAAAATGCGCTATTTACATGCTTTAGATACAGCTGCTTGGCTAACGGCTCATTTCAAAACCTATACGGGTCAATTAAATTTAGGTACACCTAGTTTTAATTCAACCAAAATTGCAGTGCGTCCAAGATTAAATTTTAGGAAACAAACTTGGGGAACATCACATGTTATGGAAGTGGATACCGGTTCGGTATTTCCAGCAGTTCATAGTTCACATTATATTCGAATGGTAGATAGTTTTAAATACGATGGTTCCTATTACCATTATATAGATACCACTTTAATATATGCCCAAAAATATGTTTGGCGTGTATATGCAATTATGGGTTCAGATACTGCCGAGGCAACAACTTCATCCTTCACAACTGCAGCGGCTCCTACAAATTATTTCCCTCAAAATAATTATATCGGTACCGGACCATCAACCAACGGATTAGCAACAGGTATTGCCGGTTCAAGCCTTATTCAATGGGAGTTAGATACTACCTTAAGTTTTAATTCACCTAAATATATTACGGGTACAGATCCTCATGTTCCTGATGATTTTACTCCTGCTTACGTGGGTTTAAACTTTAGTCCCGATTTAGATTTTGAAAGCAAATATTATTGGCGAGCTCGTTGCATAAATGTGGTGGATACTAGCGATTGGTCAGTGCCATTTAATTTTATTACTACCCAACAAGTTTGGCTTAGTACACCTGCAAATGCCACAACTAATCTTGGTCTGAGCCAAACTTTAACTTGGGGTGTTCAAGGTAGTGTAAGTGAATTAAGGTATCAATATCAAGTTAGCCCAGATTCTAATTTTGTTGCAACTCCATTAATGACTCTCCCTGTAAACACCTCACCAAGTGCCACCATAAGTTGCCAATATGCTACTAAGTATTATTGGCGTGCAAGAGCCTTTCATACAAAAGATACCAGCAGTTGGTCGCTAGTAAATTGGTTCAGCACCGTAAATGCACCTGTTGTTGGAATTCCACAATTAATTTCTCCTGCCAATGCAGCCTCAAATTTAACGGTTGGTCCTGTTATATTAGGTTGGTCTAATAGTAGCAATGCTCTTAGTTACGATGTTCAAGTTGGTAATGATGTAAATTTTACCAATGTATTAGCAAGTGGAAATGCCCTAGGAACTGCAAGTCAGTTTAGTGGGGGCGCTGCGCATACACGTTATTATTGGCGAGTTAGAGGAAGAAATGGAACAATAACCAGTAATTGGTCTGTTGTACGATGGTTTGAATTTGGTGCAGCTGCCGCAGTTGAGGAACAAGATTTAAAGAATCTTGTGCGGATATATCCAAACCCTACTTCTCAATCATTTAAGATAGATTTGGAGGGAGAATTTTCTGTAATCGTTTATGATATTCAAGGCAAACTAATTCTTGAATCTAAAGGTGCCAATCACAGCGAAATAAATACATCCACTTGGCAAGCAGGTATCTATTTCTTAAATCTCAATAAAGGAACGCAAAGCCACATTCAAAAGATTGTCATACAATAGGTCATTCCTTTCTGAGGCTTATTCTAATTTCAAGTTTGAATGAATGTTTAATCTAAAATTTATTTCGTGTTTATGCCATTCGAATAAATTATTCGCAATTTAAATTATATTTTAGCTATTCAAATAAGCTTTTCGCTTGCTTTGTTTGGCTACTTTTCCTCAAAATGTCCAAATTATCTCCTTTTTTAGACATAAAAATTAAAATATTCTTAATTTTTTCTTACTGATAATCAGTAGTATTATGTCATATTCAGCTATTTGATTTCTTTAAAAAGGTTTGAGTTGTTGTAAATGGTATTTAAGTGGTTTATATTGGTGTATAAATTGCTAGAGTATGAAACATAAATTACTACTTACTTTAGCCTATGTACTATTTACCCTGTTTTTCTCAAGTAATCTGGCCTTTTCGTGCACCAATTTAACGCCCAATTTTTCAGTGTCTATTGCGGCGGGGTGCAATTATCCACGTTTATTAACCATAACTAATTCTTCAACAGGAAGTTTAGCTGCGGGTAGCAGTTATATCTGGAAATTGAATGGAGTTAGGTTTGACAGTACCAATGGATTAGGCCCGGTTGCAAATTATTTAATTCCAGGTCCCGGCTTATATGTGTTTAAGGTTATAGCGAGAACTGCTGGCAATTGCTACGATTCTACAAAAACTGTAACCTTATCCTTAAGTGGATCAACTCCTAAGATTTATAATCAGAATAGTGTGGCCACATTTACCCCAAGTTGGACCAATTGTATCATAAACCCTCTAGCGCCAAGCTTTTTCTATATAGAAATTAGCTCGCCAGATACCTTAAAAAATTACCGCATTATTTGGGGAGATGGAATGCCAGATAATTCAGGATTACAATTAATTCCACCCAGTACTATTGCGCATACTTACAATACTTTAGGAATTTTTACTCCTAAAATAATTGTCAATAATGGTTCTTGTTACGATACTGTTTATGGAAGTGTAATGAATCTTAGACCTGTAAGTACCTCCATTAGACCTCTACCAGCTGGGCAATTGGCAGGTTGTGCTCCGCATGCTATTACCTTTATGGATTCTACTCAAAATGCTTTTCCAGGAACCATCCTAACATGGAACTTTGGAGATGGAACTATTATAACCAGAAATTGGACGCAAGCGAATACTCCAATTAGTCATGTGTACCAAAAACAAGCAGTTGCTAATTGTATTTTTACGGTTTCCTTAAGTGCTTTTAATCCAAATTGTAATACAGGGAATAATTCTACCTATTCTATTTCACCCATTTTAATTTTTGATGTGGATGTAGCTAATATTGGTATTCCTGCAACCTTGTGTAATTTGGCTCGAACCTATACCTTAACCAATACCTCGGTTAATAATTGTATAACAGGCCAGCGTTTATATTATTGGGATTTTGGCGATGGTACTAACACCGGTTGGATTATGAGTAAAGGCTCTC
Source organism: Bacteroidetes bacterium B1(2017) (assembly GCA_002256395.1). GTDB lineage: Bacteria > Bacteroidota > Bacteroidia > UKL13-3 > UKL13-3 > B1. The sequence goes on from NKJG01000002.1 coordinate 58,020, forward strand.
AAACGCATACCTTCCCCGATTTTGGCACCTATACCATTATGTTAATTGATAGTAATGCTTGTGGATCGGATACAATTTTTAAAACGATAATTGCTAATCAGCCACCTCAGCCTAAATTACTCACCAGTAATAAATTTGGATGTGCACCGCTTACGGTTACGCTTACAGATACTTCTACTATTGGATCGGGAATAACACGTAGCTGGACATTTACTGGAACCACACCAACTACTGCAGGAAATGTGGGTACTGTAACAAGAACCTTTAATTTGGCTGGAACTTATATTGTGACCGAAACAGCTAGTAATGTTTGTCAGGCAAATGTGGTGGCAAGAGATACTATTCGTGTGTATGCAAAGCCAATTATTTCAGTATCCGGAATTCAATCGGGATGTGTTCCTTTAAGTTTTACGCCTGTAAATAATAGTACTCGAATGTCGCCTAATGCAAAATATTTATGGACATTTGGAAATGGTGTTCAATCTATATTAAGAAATCCTGGACCTGTTACCTATGTTAATCCAGGTGCATATACCATTAAGTTAGTAATTACTGATACTTGCGGAAGCGATTCAATGTTATTTACCGTAAATGCTTATGGTATACCCAAAAGTTATTTCCTAAGCGCACCTGCTTGTCATGGCGATACAAGCGTATTTGCAAATGCTTCTACCATTCCAACGGGTGATTTTATTAGCACCTATCGCTGGTATTTTGGTAATGGCGATAGCAGTACAAGTTCATCGCCACTATATATTTATCCCAATGCGGGTAATTATTCGGTTCGTTTATTAATTACTACCGACAAAGGCTGTTTTGATGATTCAACCAGTGGTGTAAGCATTCAAACTAAACCTATTTTAAGTGCCAATGCAACTCCTAGTATTATTTGTAAGAACAATACCGTACTCCTACAAGGTACAGCCACTACCTTAATTGGAACCCTTCAAAAGGTTTATTGGGTGGTAAACGGACCTGGTATTTCGGATACCTTACTTTACACGGATACATCTTATAAATTTACTGTTATTGGTGATTATCAACTACGTTTTGAGGCAAATAATAGTATTGGATGTAAGAATGTTTTATTACGAAACATTTCTGTAAAACCTTTGCCTATTGCTAAATTAACAATAAGTAATGCCTGCGTTCAATCTTCTATTCTCATAAAAGATAGTTCTAGTGTATTAAGTGGAAATAGCATAGATAAATGGTTATGGAATATTCCTAGTCAAACCTATACCTCTGTTAACCAAAATACCTCCTATGTTTTTCCAACGGCAGGTACGTATTGGATAAGGCTAACTGTAGGTACTAATTATAATTGTTATAGTACTGATTCAAGTTTAGTAACGGTGTATCCAAAACCAATTGCAGTTGTAAGTTTTGCCAATTCAATTTGTAAATATGATACCTTAAGCATACTCAATTCATCAAGCAATGGCCAAACGTATACCTTCAATTTTGGAGATGGAAGTCCTATCATAAATGTACTTGGAAATGGTACACAAAAGAAAGCTTTTGATACTGTAAATACGTTTACCATTCAAACCATTGCCATATCTGCGCAAGGATGTAGAGATACCACCAATTCAAACGTAAGTGTAAGAGATTTGCCTAAAGCCAAATTTATTTCTGTTGATTCTGTGGCCTGTGCTCCGAATGTGTTTTCATTTGTTAATCAAAGCACCCATGCATCCAATTATATGTGGTATGTAAATTCTGTTTTTGCCAGCACCCTAGCAAATTTGCCTGCTCAAAATATTACTTTAAGTAATCAAAATTCAACCATAAAATTAGTCGCACTAAGTCCTTTTGGTTGTAGGCCAGATACTCTTTCAAAACAAGTTTTTACGTATCCCAATCCAGTAGCTGCTTTTTCTAATTCAATAGATTCTGGATGCGCCCCATTAACAGTTACTTTCTTAAATAATTCTATTGGTGCCAGTAATTTTAATTGGAAATTAGGTGGCTCAGGTATTTCCATAACTACAAGTCCTACCGCCACTTTTCCAGGATCTCAAACTATGGATAGCGTATTTACCATTCAATTGGTATCTATGAATGTATATGGTTGTAAAGATTCTATTATACATACTGTAAAAACATTACCCCAACCAATAAGTGCCTTTACCTCGAATGTGCTTGCCGGTTGTGCTCCATTAAATGTATCTTTTCAATCAAGCTCCGTGCATCAATATGGTGGAACTTTTAGCAATATTGGTCATTATTGGCGCTTTGGAAATGGAGATACAAGTTCTTTGGCCAATCCAACAAGCGCATTCATAGCTTCCAAAACAATTGATACGAGCTATGCCATTCAGTTAATTTCAAGTTCTAAATTTGGATGTAAAGATACCAGCACTGGTACTATAACTGTTTTTGCGAATCCTTTGGCTCAATTTAGTTTGAACCAAGTTTCTGGATGTACTCCATTAGCGGTTAATTTTACCAATCAAAGTGTACCAAATGGAACAGGAAGTATTGGTGGAATGAGTCAAATTTGGACCCTTTCAAATGGCTTAAATTATTTCACTCGAGATGTTTCAAGTACCTTTATGGCTGGTGTATTGAGAGATTCTAGTTACCAAATAAAACTTAGAGTATCTAACCAATTGGGTTGTGTTGATTCAATAACAAAAAGTGTTTTGGTTCACCCAAGTCCAATTGCACAAATGGCAGCACCAGCTATTGTTTGTGCCAACGATTCTTTTGCCATTACAAATAGTTCTAGTTTAGGATATACGTACCAGTATTTATTTAGTGATAGCACCAACCAAGTAACTACCAATTCAATGCAAGTAGTTAAGCGAATTTTTTCTAATACTGGTTTACAAACATACCAAATGAAGGTTGTTTCGGCTTTTGGTTGTAGAGATTCATTTTCTAGGCAGGTAGATGTGAAGCCACTACCGAGTGCAAATTTTAGTGTAAATGATACCATTGCGTGTGCACCCAAAACATTTAGTTTTATAAATACCTCTCAAAACGGTTCTAGTTTCCTATGGAGAGTTGCTGGGAGTTTGCTAGGTAATGCAATTACATTACAGGATACCACGCTTTGGCAAGCCTCACAAAATTTGCCTATTCAACTATTAGTTACAAGCATTTTTGGATGTAGGCCAGATTCTATTCAAAAAAATATTCGAACCTATGCCAATCCTACAGCTTTGTTTTCATCGAGCAAAGATTCTGGGTGTGGGCCATTGCCTATTGTATTTACCAATCAATCATCTGGAAACGCTAGTAATGTATGGCGCATTGGTTCGGTTCAAAGCAGTACTCTTGTAAATTTTAGCCATGAATTTTTGGCCTCCCAACAAAATGATAGTACCTATTTGGCTAGTTTAATTGTTACAAACTCAAATGGATGTAAAGATTCACTTACTAAGAATATTCATGTGTTTCCTAAACCTTCAAGTATCTTTACCACTCCTAGCTTAGCAGCTTGTGCACCGCTAAGTCTGCAGCTTAGCAACCAATCCATACATAATTATGGAGGTGGTTTTTCGAACCTAGGCTTTAAATGGAATTTTGGTTCAAACGATACTTCTAACCTAATTGCTCCATCTAGGGTTTTACTTGGTTCAAACAGTATTGATACCAATTATATAGTAACATTGATTGCACAAAGTAGATTTGGATGTTTAGATACCAGCCAAAAAACGATTACTGTTTATGCACGTCCTAAAGCCGATTTTACACCAAGTTTAGTAGAAGGTTGCACACCTTTAGCAGTAAGCTATTTTAACCAAAGTTTGCCAAATGGCTCGGGAAATTTATTAGGCATGAGCTATTCTTGGAAATTAGGAAATGGTGCAACAAATACGAGCAGCAATGCACAGGCAAACTATGTTGCTGGTGTTTTGTTAGACAGCACCTATTCGGTTCAATTAATAGCCATGAATGAAAATGGTTGCCGAGATTCGGTACAGAAAAACATTTTGGTTCATCCACAACCGCTAGCTCAATTTAGTAATACTGCTACTATTTGTGCAGAGGATAGCCTGGTTTTACAAAACCAATCAATTTTAGGAAATACTTTTCAATGGGCTTTTAGTGATAGTATTTATACTCTAAACCAAACGGGTATTCAATCTACCAAAAAGGTATTTACCCAAAGTGGTGTAAAAGGTATTCATTTAGTGTGTACAAGTGTTTATGGTTGCAGAGATACCGCCAATGGAAGTGTATTAGTTAGGGCATTGCCAAGGGCCCAGTTTAGCGTGAATGATACCATTGGTTGTGTGCCTGTTAATTTTAGTTTTTCAAATTCTTCGGTAAATTCTGCTTCCTATTTATGGCGCTTAAATGGTTCTACAATAAGCAATGCCACTATTTTAGCCGATACTTTATTTACTCAGAGCAATATTCAAGTGGGTATTCAACTTATTGCTCAAAGTGCTTTTGGTTGCCGACCAGATACGGTGAATAAAACCATTTATACCTTTCCAAAACCAAGTGCGGCATTTGTGAGCACAGCAGATAGCGGTTGTGGTCCACTTCAAGTAATTATGCTGAACCAATCGTTGAACCAAACCCAAAACCTTTGGAGTATGGGAAATGGTTTGCAAAGTCAGCTTGTAAATCCTTTTGCCATCTATATGCCAAGTGCCCAAAATGATTCTATATATGCGGTAAAATTAAAGGTTGTAAATACGCATGGTTGTACCGATTCAACTCAAAAAAACATACGTGTATATCCTATTCCAGAAAGTAAGTTTGTTGCAAATACCACTGAGGGATGTGGCCCATTAGCCATTACATTTACCAATCTTTCAGACCACAAATATGGAGGTGCCTTAGCCGATTTACATAGTGTTTGGTATACAGATGGAATTGATTCAACACTGATTACACATAAAAGCAATGTGTTTTATGCCTCAAGTTCTATAGATACAAGTTATTTAATTAAGCTAAGGGTTACTAGCAAATTTGGTTGCAGTGATACTTCGCAAAAAGCTATCACTGTTTATGCTAATCCCAAAGCCAATTATGTTAGTGATAAGCAAGCTGGGTGCGGACCATTAGCTGTTTCATTTACAAATCAATCCTATTCTATTGGTGCAAGTACAAGTGCTATGGCCTATCAATGGAAATTTGGAAATGGTACTATCAGTTCGGTAGAAAATAGCAACTCAGTTTTTGGTTCGAGCCAAACCAAAGATACCATTTACACGATTGAGTTGCTTGCTACAAATTTACATGGTTGTAAAGATAGCATTCAACATCCCATACGTGTATATCCAAAACCAAAGGCCCTTTTTACCTTAAGCGATACTGCTGGATGTAGTCCTCTAACTGTTTATTTAACAAATCAATCCTATCCAAATGATACAGGAAATATAGGTATCATGAATTTCTTTTGGAGTTTGGGAAATGGCATGAATAGCAGCGATGTTAATCCTTCAAGCGATTATTACCAGCATGTTTTAGCCGATACCAATTATCACATTCGCCTGGTTGCATTGAGTGAACATGGGTGTAGAGATACCTTAACCAAAACAGCAAAAGTGTATCCCGATCCAATTGCCGCCTATACCCAAAACAAAAGCGTAGGCTGCGGTCCATTAGATGTTGTTTTTAGCAATACAAGTCAGTTAGGAAACCAATACGTATGGCAGTTTGGTGATGGTGATACTTCCACACAAATGAATCCGAGCCATACGTTTAAATCTTATCCTTTGGTAGATAGTGTATACATAGTTCGCTTAAACGTAAGCTCTATTCATGGGTGTATGGGTGCTCCGGTTATAAGTACCATAATAAGTAGATACTCTCCAATGGCTAGTTTTATAACAAGCGACGATTCTATTTGTGGTGGCGGAAGTATTGCTTTTTATAATAATTCATTGGGTGGTGTAAATTGTGCGTGGACCTTTGGAAATGGTGCCACATCAACCTTAGTAAACCCAATTAAAACCTTTGTTGGCTTACCCACTAGAGATACAAGCTACGCGGTAAAGTTGGTGTTAAAATCGCCTTATGGGTGTAAAGATTCTACCACACTACCAGTAAAGGTGATGGCCTTGCCAGATGCACGTTTTACTGGTGCTAAAAACGGTTGTACACCTTTAGATTTATCTCTACAAAATAATTCTCTACGGGCAATTACGTATGAATGGGATTTTGGAGATGCTGAGCTGAGTGATAGTGTAAATGAAGATAAAACCTATGAAAACATTCTATCATTAAGTAATAAATCCTATACCATTATTCTTAAAGCTGTTTCCTCCTCTGGTTGCAGCGATACTGCAAAAGCAATGGTTACCGTGTTCCCTAAACCAATATCAAACTTTACCATTAATAAGGGTTTTAGATGCGATAGTGCCGAGTTTAAAATTAGTAATATGACCTTAGGTGCTAATAACTTTAATTGGAAATCAAACGATAAACTTATTTCGGTTCCAACAAGTGGAAGGTTTTGTTTACCAAATAAAATAAACTCAGATAGCACATACTCTATAAAGTTATTGGCCACCAATAGTGCGGGTTGCAAAGACAGCACTCATTCTAATGTACTAGTAAAATCAAGGCCCATTGTTGATTTTGATGCAGCAGCTAAAAGTAATTGCAGTTTCTTAGATGCGAGCTTTGTAAATAATTCAGTTGGATCTCAAAATTTCTTTTGGTTGTTTGGCGATGGTAGCGGAAGTACTTTGGCTAATCCTACGCATAGGTATTTTACCAGCGGCGATTATAAAGTGAGTTTAGTTGCCTTAGATGAAGATGGCTGTGGGGATACCTTAAGTAAGGATAATTTTATTCAAGTATTTCCTGTTCCTAGTGCCAATTTTATTTATAGTCCTAATGAAATTTCCTTACCAAAGGCCGAAGTAAATTTTAAGAATTTATCGTTTTTGGCAAGCGGCACCATGGATTATTATTGGGAGTTTATAGACTCAAAAGGAAAGAAGAGTGTAGATAATGTTTTTGAACCAAGTTTTGAGTTTAAGGATACAGGAAATTTTCAGGTTAAATTATTTTGTACCACCCTACATAATTGCAAGGATTCAATTTCTCGGAATCTAAATGTGAAATCGGCGCCACCTGAGGTAGGTTTTACGTATGACCCTCCTTTTGGATGTGCCCCCTTAGATGTTACCTTTACCAATACCTGTTTATATGGAACCCAATATTATTGGAATTTTGGGGATGGGGCAACCTCGGTGGAAGTAAATCCTAGGCACACATATAAATATCCTGGCAAGTATAATGTGTATTTACGCGTGGTTGGGCCAGGTGGAATGCGTGAGTTAATAAAGGAACAAATTATTGAGGTGTTTCCATCGCCAAAGGCTGGTTTTATTGCAAATCCTTATGAATTGGTTTTGCCAAATTCAACCATCTCCCTATTTGATATATCCTTTGATGCGGTAAAATGGCATTGGCAAATCTTCCAAGGCATGGCCATTGTTTTTGATGATACCTTAGAGAATACAAGTCATACCTTTAGTAGTGAAGGAATATACTCTGTTAGGCTATATGTAGAAAACACCTACGGATGTTCTGATCAAAAGGAAAAATTAAATATTGTTACGGTAACTAGTGGAGGACGAATACTGGTTCCAAACGCCTTTACGCCAGATGCAAATACCGTAAATGATGGTTTTAAACCTCTTATTTCGGGTGAGGTAAAAAATGATTATGTGTTTAGGGTATTTAATAGATGGGGTCAATTACTTTTTGAAACTAATAATCCAAGCGAATATTGGAGTGGCAATTATAGCGGAGAACCATGCCAAGCAGATGTTTATGTATACACTGTTGAAGGCTCCTTTACAGATGGTAATAAGTTTGCAAGCAGTGGAAATGTAAGTTTGTTGAGGTAGTTTTTTAAGCACAAAAGCCGCTTTGATTTGGTTCAAAGCGGCTTTTGTTAGTTTAAATTATACTTTAAGCCTAGAAGAAAACTAAAATTATAGTTTAAATCATCTTCTTTCCATTTGTCAATTCTAACAAACCCTTTTTGAATAGTGCCTTCAAAATAAATTTTCTCATAAACCTTATAGTTTAAACCTATGCTTGCAGAACAGTCCCATTTATTAAGCCTATCAAAAGCATCGGAATAGGGGTTTGAATGGTAATAGTCTACCATGGTAGGAGTAATATAAGTGTTCAAAACTGTTTTATATCTATATCTATAATTTTCATGAATAAGGTAGGATGGAACAATACCAAAAAGAAGTTTTGAGCGCCCATTAGTTTGGTAATTTATGCAGAGAGGGGCCTCTAGGTAGTTTAACCTATATTGGTATTCTTCATCTTTGTTTTCTGTATACGAGTAATAATACTTATCAGTTACTTTAAAGCCTTTTTCTAAAAATTGACAACCAAAAGTTAGTGATATTTTTGGAGATAATCTTTTTTCTAATCCAAGGTTTATGAAACAGCCCTGAATACCTTTATTAAAAGGTCTTATATGCGAGATTGGATTATAATCTGCTTGTTGAGTAGAATGACTAACACCACTTTTTATAAATAATTCAAGAGACTTTTTTTGTGAAAAAGTTGAGCTACTTAAAAGAATTAAAAGTAAGGTAATTTTTCTCATGGTATATAAATTATATCTGCATCACAGCAATAATTGTAAAATAAATTGGGGAAATTGGGTACAGACTTTCTACAACAAACGGTTAGTTTAGGATCTTTACTAATAGAATATTCATAACTAACCGTTACAACAAAATCTGGGTCTTCATTTGAAAATGATACCTCAAAATCTTTATTATTCTTGGTTGAGCAAACTCCTTTGAGCCTTACACATATTGGTAAACTGGTTACACATTTTATACAGCTTGGTAAATCATCAATTTCTAAATAAAGAGAACAGTCATTTGGAACACTTGGTGAAGGTTGAGCATAGCAGAATTTCGCTTTTGAAATAAAACCACTTCCAGGACAAGGATTGTTATTAGGGTCATCCGATTTACAAAAATTCCAATGTGCCTCATAATTGGCTTCGGTTTCACCATACATTAATATTTTTGAAATGCAATCTCCACAATTTGGGTTTTTATAATTTGGAATACATGCACATCCTGCTTTTTTATTAAAGCTTCGGTTTGTTTGTGTTTCTGTTTGAACACTTTTTGAACAAGAGGAAATGAATACTACTAGTAAACATAATCCAATAAGGTTTTTTGCTTTCATGGTTTTAATTTAAAGGTGATTGAAATATTGAAATTAATTTGGTGATATGCTTCTGTGCTACTCTTAAATTGAGGGCATTTAATGAATTGGTAAGAACCCCTTACGTTAAGACCAAGTTGCTTATTTAAAGATTTACTTAAACCAAATATTAGGGCAATATTGGTTTGAGGAAAGGCCCCAAGATTCTTGCTGTTTTGAATTGTATAAACTGATTTTATACTTTCTGTATAGATACTGTCATATCCAGGATATTTATCTACAGAATAACTTCCAAGCACTTCTTGCGATAGCTTTCCAGAAAGCAAATAATATAAATCAAGTCCTACCTGATAACTGAATTTTTTTCTTTCAATACCAAGATACAGGGGTACCATAAGTTGAGATTGTCGAATACTTGTTTCTAAATTTACCTCTGTAGTTTCTGGGCCCTGTTTCCAATTTGAATAATGAACAACTTTGTTTTTATAGGTATTTGTAGTTGAAAGGTTAAAAAACATTCCCGTATTAAACGAATACTGTGATTGAATTGGAAGGCTAGTTCCCAATCCAATTTGTTTATTAATTCCATATGAACTGGAGTTAATTGGTTCTTCTTTTGGTTTTAATGTGTTTGCACCTAATCCAATTTCAAAAAAATAGGAACCTTTTTGCTGAGCAAATACTCCCTTGCCTATTAAAAAAACAAAGGCTATTGTGCATAATAATTTTCTATTTTTCATAGGCTAATTTTTTCTGATTTGATTTAACCAAAGATACTATATGTAGTTGTAATGTGTTGATATATAAGAATTTATTGTAAATCTCCGATACCTATTTCTTCAATAGGAATTATTATTAAATGAAAGGTTGTAGCAAGCAATTAAAAATTCTCGTTTCCTAATTTGTTAATTTCTCCGTTCTTTGGGTAATGGAAAAGGAGAATACAATTAATTGTCCCAATTGTGGTTTTGAGATAGATGTAAATGATTTGGTGTTCCATCAAATGGAGGCGGAATTAAAGCGCGATTTTAATGCGAAGTTGGCCGAGGAGAAAAAGAAATACGATAAAGAGTTTGATAATCTTCAAAAGCAACAACTCGATTTTGAAGAAAAGAAAAAGAAAGAAAATGAGTTGTTTCAAGATAGGCTGAACCAAAAGCTAAAGGAAGAAAAAGAGCTTATGGAAAAGAAGCTGCGCACGCAAGTTGAGGCAGAGCAACAAGACCAAATTAAAACCATGCAAAATGAGTTGAACCAAAAAATGGAACAACTGAAAGAGCTGAATAGAACCAAGGCCGAAATTGAACAACTTAAGCGCAACAATGAGCTTATGAAGGAGCAGGTTATGATGGAGGCAGAAAAAACCTTGAACCTAAAACTGAATGAGGAGCGCGAGCGTATTAAGAAAATGGAGCAGGATAGGAATGAGCTTCATATTAGAGAATTAAATAAACAATTAGAAGACCAAAAGCGCCTTACCGAGGAAATGAAGCGCAAGCAAGAACAAGGTTCTATGCAATTGCAAGGGGAGGTTCAAGAATTGGCAATTGAAGAATGGCTAATGGCTCAATTTCCATTAGATACCATTGATGAGATTAAGAAGGGTGCAAGAGGAGGCGATTGTGTTCAAACAGTTAATACCCGCAGCCGACAAAATTGTGGTACCATTTATTATGAAAGCAAACGTACCAAAGATTTTCAACCTACCTGGATAGAAAAGTTTAAAGCCGATATAAGAACTAAAGGGGCCACCATTGGAGTTTTGGTAACGGATGTATTCCCTAGCGATATGGAGCGCATGGGAATGAAAGATGGCATTTGGATTTGCAGCTACGAGGAGTTTAAGGGTTTATGTAAAGTGCTTCGCGAAACCATTATTCAACTGGATACTGCCATGGCTTCGCAAGAAAATAAGGGCGATAAAATGACTATGCTATACGATTTCTTAACAAGCAATACCTTTAAATTACAAATAGAAGCAATTGTGGAGGGTTTTACCCAAATGCAAAGCGATTTAGAAACAGAAAAGCGCTCGTATCAACGTATTTGGAAACAAAGGGAAAAACAAATAGAAAAAGTAATTACCAATACAATCGACATGTATGGCTCTATTAGAGGTATTGCGGGTTCGGCCATAGGCGAAATAAAAGCCTTAGAACTACCTGGTGCTAGCGAGGATATTAAGGAAGATGAATTATTATAAACTCATACTATGAAAAAGTTTGGAGCACTTGTACTTGTTTCGGTTTTGTTTATTGCTGCTAAGGCTGATACCCTAAGTATATGTACCTATAATATTAGGTTGGATGTGTCTGTTGATGGAGTAAATCAATGGGGCAAGCGAATTGATAAAGTAAGCGAAATTATGCGCCAAAACGAATCTGATTTTTTTTGTGTGCAGGAGGCTTTGCCAAACCAAATAGACGATATACAGGGCTTTTTGCCAACTTATAATTACGTAGGAGTAGGACGTGATGATGGGATGAGAAAGGGCGAATTCTCAGCTATTTTCTATAAAGCCACTGCCTATGATATGCTTACCAATGGTACCTTTTGGTTATCGCCAACTCCAAGCATACCTGGTTCAAAAGGCTGGGATGCGGCTATAACTCGTATTTGTACCTATGCTAAATTTAAGAGCAAAAGTTCTGGCAAAATATTTTGGGTATTTAATACCCATTTCGATCATATAGGCGATACGGCAAGGCAAATGAGTGCTCTCTTAATAACTAAAAAAATGAAAGAAATGGCAGGCGATGAACCTTGTTTGTTAACCGGCGATTTTAATAGCGAGCCAACCAGTTCGGCCTACAAAACTATTTTGTCTAATACCAATCATTCACTTAAAGATTCTTATATAGCACAAACAAGAGATTGCACGTTTACCGGTTTTGAGGTGGCTAGTGATATATGCAAACGCATAGATTTTATTTTTTACGATAAGGCTTTTAAGCCCAAAAGCTTTGCCATTATTTCAAAAAACAATGGCACCTATTATCCCTCCGATCATTTGCCAGTAAGGGCCGTATTTAGCTTTTAATCAAAACCGCCTTTGCCTCTGTATAGGCTAAGTGGTTTATCAAGCTTTAGTTTTATAACACTAATATATTTGTTTTGTGCAGCTGCAGGTACTTCAAAATAAACAAGGCCTGGCACGTGACTCCAGCTAATCTTTCCTACAATTTTTGGTTCAAGGCTAATGCCTGTGCCCAATACTTCTGCCGATACTATTTTGTTATTTAATCCTTTTAAATACACATTGTTGGCTGCTGTTTGACTCACAAATAAATATAAGCAAGTAGAGTCTTTAGATAGGGTAGAAGGGCCATAAAAATGTCCTTGAGGCATACCTGCAATACTTCCAAAAATGGCTTCTTGATGTTGTTTGGTCCATGCTCCTAATTCTGTTAAAATGTTAACTTGTTCATCGGGTATGGTGCCATCGGCTTTGGGGCCAATATCTAATAATAGGTTGCCTCCCATGCCAATGCAATCGGCAAAGATGCTAATTATTTGATAAGGTGTTTTAAAGTTATGATCACTTTGCCTATAGCCCCAATTATCGTTGGTGGTCATGCAAAGTTCCCAATATTTTAAATTGGGTCGGCTTACCGGAAAATTTTGTTCGGGTGTTTCATAATCGCCATAGCCTTGCAGCCTGCCGTTTATAATTGTGTTTGGTTTACTTGCCAATATTGAGGCACGTACTTTTGCTGCTTGCCATTCTTGTGCGCTATGTTCCCAATCTCCATCAAACCAATATAAATCGGGCTTATAGGCCTTGTTTAATTCGGCTAGTTGCCCTTGGTAAAACTGTCTGAACCTATTCCAGCGCAGGGTATCCTCTGTGGCTTTATAGCGAACCGAATCCTTTAAAAATTGCGGGTAATTTGGATGCGACCAATCTATCAATGAATAATAAATTCCAAGCTTAATATCCTTTTTACGTATGGCCTCCACAAAAGGAGTAAGCACATCTTTTTTTGCGGGTGATTTTTTAGGTATGCTTAAGGTATTCATTTTGGTATCCCAAAGTGCAACGCCATCATGATGCTTGGCTGTAATAACCGTATACCTTGCGCCAGATTGTTCAATAAGGTTTGCCCAGTAAGTTGGGTCGTATTTTTCGGCCTTAAACCCTTCTATTTGTTTCATGTATTTTGGGTAGGGTACCTGCTTATTATGAAATGCCCACGATTCGCTGGTTCCATCCACCGCATAAATGCCCCAATGAATAAAAATACCCAATTTAGCATCGGCAAACCAAGCCATTTTGCTGGTATCAGCTTGGGCTTTTAGTTGGGTGGGAAGGCCTATAAATGGCAAAACAAAAAGGGAAATAATCCAATAAATATCATTTAGCGAATGCTTTGTTTTTACTTTAGAGTTGGTAGAAATAGGAGTAAAATGGATCATGAGAGAAATGTATGATTAAGGGCACAAGTAACAAATTTGTAGGCTTAAATGAAAATTGATTTTTGAACCAAGTATAGGTGTAGTTTCGATATAATTGCTATTTTGCAGCACGTGTTATGAGTGAAAATACAGAAAAGAAAGTCTTAGTATCGGGTTGCTTTGATATGCTGCACAGCGGCCATATTGCCTTTATAAAAAGTGCAGCCAAATATGGTAAGGTATATGTTTGCCTTGGTTCAGACCAAACCATTTACAACCTAAAAAAACGCTACCCAATTAATAGTGAACAAGAACGCAAATATGTTTTAGAGGCGCTTAAAGAAGTACACGAAGTTTGCATAAGTGCAGGCAGTGGCTATTTAGATTTTTTGCCCGAACTAGAGCGCATTCAACCACACGTATTCGTGGTAAATGAAGATGGTTTTAGTAAGGAAAAGGAACTTCTTTGTGAAGAAAAGCAAATAGAATTAGTGGTGCTTAAGCGTGAGCCCCATGGCACTTTGCCTGCGCGCTCAACCACAGATTTAAGGAAGATAAATCGAATTCCGTATCGCATTGATTTAGCAGGTGGTTGGCTCGATCAACCTTTTGTTTCAATACATGCCCCAGGAGCTGTAATAACCATAAGTATAGAGCCCGAAACCGAATTTAATGAGCGAAGTGGGATGGCAAGTAGCACGCGCAATGTGGCTACCCAATTATGGCAAAACCAATTACCCGAAGGCAATGAGGAACAAATAGCTAAGATGCTTTTTGCTTTTGAAAACCCTCCTGGTAAAACAGAAATTGCAGGTTCACAAGATTCTATTGGAATTGTTTTTGCCGGCTTGGCCAAAAGCCATTATTCAGGCGGATATTGGCCTAGCTCTATCGAGCGAAATTTGGAAGAAGAGGTATTACAGTTTTTAGAATCAAATTTGTATTTGGTAAGTCTTGGTCCACGCCAAGAGGGCTATGATGTATTAGTAAATACTCAAATTTCAAAAGCTAGAGCTATTGCCTTAGCCGAAGCTGCCGAAAATTGTTGGCAAGCTATTCTAAGTAAAGATTGTCGGGCATTAGGTTCGGCCCTTACGCATTCCTTTCATGCGCAAATTGCTATGTTTCCCAATATGGTGGATGAAACTATTTTAGCAAAAATTGCGGAGTATAAAAATAGTGCCTTGGGTTGGAAAGTTAGTGGAGCTGGTGGCGGTGGGTATCTAATTTTGGTATCGGATGAACCTATTGAAGGCGCCCAACAAATTACCATTAGAAGGAGGAGCACATGGCTTTAAGTTCTACAGAAACTAAGTGGTCGTTTTATGCGGTGGTGAGCTTGTTTTTTCTTTGGGCATTAGCTCATAATTTAAATCCTATTCTTATTCCTCATCTTAAAAAAGCTTGCCAGTTAAGTGATATGCAATCGGCCCTTGTTGATTCTTGTTTTTACATAGCCTATTTCTTTATGGCTCTGCCAGCAGGCTTTGTTATTCAAAAATGGGGTTATCAAAAAACGATCGTTGGGGGCTTAGTATTATTTGCCATCGGTGCCTTGTTGTTTTACCCTGCGGCGGAATTGCTTTCGTATGGGTTTTTCTTAGGGGCTTTGTTTATAGTTGCCTCTGGCTTAACCTTTTTAGAAACCGCTGCCAACCCATATGTAAGTGTTCTGGGCGATCCTTGCACTGCTACTAAACGCTTAAATTTTGCACAAAGCTTCAATGGATTAGGTGCCACTTTAGCTGCCATGTTTGGTAGCAAGTTTATTTTATCGGGCAAAGTAATTACGGCAGAAAGCACGCAAGGCATGAGCGAGATAGATTTGCAAACGCTCCTACATCAAGAAGCAGCTTCGGTTCAAATGCCGTATGTGTTTATTTCGGCTTTAGTATTTTTGGTAGTGCTTGTTTTCTTACGACTTCCCTTACCCGATATTCGCACCCAAGAAAATAGTACTGGCTTTTCATTATCCCGCTTATTATCCTACCCGCATTTACGAAAAGCTTTAGTGGCTCAGTTCTTTTATGTGGGAGCACAAGTGGGTATAGGCAGTTTTTTTATTCGTTATGTATTACATCAAACGAGCATTACCGATAAGGAAGCCGCTGTGTATTTGTCTATTGCTTTGTTCTTATTTATGAGTGGGCGTTTTGTAGGCAGTTGGTTAATGAACTACATAGCCGCAAACAAGCTGCTACTAATTTATTGCTTGGCAAACCTAGGGCTACTAACTTATGTGATTCTTGGCAGTGGAATGGGCGCGGTGTATGCTTTAATGGCGACCCAATTTTTTATGTCTATTATGTTTCCAACTATCTTTTCAAATGGCATCCAAAACCTAGGCAATGATGCACGCTTTGCTTCTTCCTTATTGGTTATGACAATAGTTGGTGGAGCATTTTTGCCGATCCTAATGGGTGCCATTTCTGATAAGTTTGGTATAGCCATTGCCTTTAGTGTTCCATTTAGTTGCTTTGTGTTAATTGCCATCTTTCAACAAGATAAACCTGCTCAAACCACATAGCAATGAATACCTATTACTTAGCCTTAGACCTTAAAAATGATGCCGAACTTATAGCCGAATACGAGGCCTATCACAAGGCTGTTTGGCCCGAGGTGTTGGAGCAAATAAAGGCAACAGGCATTCTATCCTGTGATATCTACAGAGTGCATAATCGCTTAGTAATGGTACTTGTTACTGAACCTACATTTAGCTTTTCTGCCAAGGCTCATGCCGATGCAAACCATGCCAAGGTGCAAGAATGGGAAACTCTTATGTGGAACTATCAGCAAGCCATCCCGGGTTCAGGCCCTACTGAAAAATGGCAATTGATGGAGAAGATTTTTAGTTTGTAAGATCAAACGCATATTTATAGCTGATAATGCTTTTGTCTTTTTCGTTTTGCTTCCAAGCTTCTTCTAAATGACTTTTTAAAATAATTTCATTGGTACTTGTTTCTTTAAAAATGCTAGCTACTTTTTCTAATGTTTCCAACTCTTTTCTCGTGAATAAGAAAGCATTAAATGGTCTTTCTTCTCTTGCTCTAAATTGTTCACCAGTATATCCTTGTTGAAATTCGGTAGTAAAAATATCTATTGTATTTGTGTTGGCTAAGTATTCAAAAATGCTTTGGAAATTAGTAGGTACGGGCCCCATATTTATGGCTTTGTAGCGCACTCCACTTATTGAAAAACAACTTTGTTTAAACATCAAAAAATCTGCATAGAACAAGAGTTTATTCATCTTAGTTTTAAAAGGTGAAAGTTTTTCTGAAAAGTATACCACCATTTCGCTAAACTTTTCAAGGTTTGGATTTCTGTACCCAGAGTAAATATCCGCCAAATGCTTTCCCAATAGGTATTCTTTAAAATTTAGTTCGAATAAATTTTTATTTTTTTCATCAGCAATTAACTGGGCCCTATCAATATATTTGGCCTTGGTTTTATCATCTATCGTGGCACATAACTGAATCATTTCCATAAAAACCTTTGGGTCATCTACCATTTGTATAAGTTTAGCGTTTGCTACACTAGGCATTTCACCAGCTTCATATTGGCGGTAACTATTTATTCCCAATCCTAATATTTCCGACATTTTAACTGCCGACACGCTATACTTTTCTCTAATTCTACTAATTTCATCAGGAAACGGAATATGATACTTATCGCGGTATTGATTATAAATCTGATTTAAATTTACCTCATCTAATTCTGTGGTAGTAAATTGTTCTTCACTATCCTCGCATTTGTAAAAATGGAAAACAATTTCAATTGTTTCCTTTCTAAAATCCATCGACCGGCGTTCTTTGGTCAATTTCATTTCTTTACCTGTAATTGGACTTTTCATGTTATTTTATTTTAAAGGATAGTTCATTTTGTATTGAGCCAAATGAAACGAAATACAAATAACACTGCTGCCAAATGCACCCATTGTTATTTTAATATATACTTCCTGTTTCTTAACCATTTTTCCAAATACCCACATATCGGCACCTCCGTATAGTTTTTCCTCCATGGGCCCCTCACTATAATCAAAAACTTCTAGTGTTTCCAAAATCGCCTTACGTTCAATTGGCCTAAGTTCTAATTCAATTAAAGCCTGTGAGTTTTTGCCTCTTTCATCCCTAAAAAGCACATCCCAAAATTTCATTTTTTCCTTGAAACTTTTTAGAAAACTACTTACATCACCTTCCGTGCTCATACAGTTATTTAGTGATACAAAGGAAAATCATATAATTTTAAAAAGCAACTTTAAAATTGATAAATTGGCATTTATCGGACAAGACACAATTATAAAGTGTTGTTATGTTTTGTCAAAAGAAGCTGTTATAGTTAATTTATAGGCATTACTTTTGATAAGGTTTTAATTTTCCGACTACCTCTTAATAGAGGCTTTTCTTTCATCCTATTATTGACCAATTGAGTTTGAAAGCATCTCCAAAAAAGGTAATGCTTTTAGATAATCTAAAGTTGGGTATTCTAAACCTAAAAGGCGAATGTTTTTGTAATAGGTTTGATGGTGTTGGTAATAATGTTTTTCGCTTTGAATAAACCAGGCCTTATCTCCTAATTTTTGTGCAAGAAACCATTTTTCAATTAACCTAGCGCTTCTTCCATTGCCATCATTCCAAGGATGTATCTTTACAAATACCAAATGAATCATAGAAGCAAAATAAAACACCTCCTGGATACTTAATTCTTCCTCAAGAAGGATTTCTATATCTTCAAACAGTTTTTCTAGTTCACCTTTCACTTCAAATGGACTTACAGCTACATATTCTATTTTTCCATCGGGCGTAGTTACATACATGTTTTGAGTTCTAATTTTACCTTGTTGGTGCATGGCTACTAGGTGTTTACTTAGTAATTTATGAACTTCTTCTATGTTTTCTTTATTAAGAGTATTGGTTTTAGCAAACGTGTAGGCAGAATACAAATAATCGATTTTTTTTGTATAGTCGGGTAAAAACTCAATACCAAATTTCTTGTGCTTTATATAAGAATCCAATTCTATGTCTTCACCCTCTATTTTACTAGAATATACAGACGATACAGAAGTGTAAAAACTAAATGTATCGCTCGAAAGTTCTGCCTCTTTTAACTTATCAAATTCTATCTGCAAGTCGTTTCTTACAAGCAATTCAAATTGCTCTAATAATGCACTTGATAGTATGGTAAGTTTCTGTTTCATTGAATTAGCACAAATATATATTTTTGAAGGGGAAATTGAAGGATTTTGCAATAAACCAGTGATTGTAGACAGACTCTTCTAGCGTTAAATTTTGGTCCTAAATTTTAGTTAGTTGGCAATTATCCCAAACTAGAATTGCTCGTATTTTTCTTAAATTCTTCAATTATCCTGCTTTTTACTTCCTGATTCGTGTGAAATTTTATTTTCTCCGAACCGCAGAATTCACAAGACCATACCGTGGATTTGAAGGGTCTTTTTAGTTGGTACTTATTTTTTATTTTTGGCGTATTCAGCTTCTTGCATCGCTCACAGTAACATTTGTTTCGTTCCTCCACGGGAATTTTTAATTCCTCCATTTTTAAAAAATTCTTCAGCTCATCTAAAATATAATCTTCAGAATTTTCAATGGCTAATTCCTTATTGAATTTAACTAAACTGTCGTAGGTCAAATAATCTATGTACTCATCAATTTCATAAAATGCACTGTACCTTGGGTCATACTTGCTAGCCCTAACAATTTCTCCCAATTGGCTAATGGCATATTTAAGACTAACTTCATTTCTAATTGCTTTATTGGCAATCATCAGAGCATATTTTTCAATTAACACCTCTTCGTTTTTTTCTATAATCAGGTTTAAATCAACTACACATTTCCAGAAATAATTTTCTCGCTCTTCCGTGGTATTGTAATCCAATCCTGCTAATACATAAAGGTTTTCGCATTCATTGCCTAACTCCAATACCTTCACAGCCCAATCAACAAGTTTTTTACTGTCGAATTGAGACAATGCTCTTTCGGCTAAAATTTCGAGGGTTAGGTCTTCTAGTTTCATTTGTTATTCCTAGTGAATTTGCCTTTAGTTTTTGACGAAGGTAGGAGTTTATTTTTTTAACAATTTGTAGGTATAATACCCATTATCAGCCTTTATGGTTATGAAGTATATACCTGGGTCTAGGTCCCTAGATATTGGTAAGGAAGTTGGTTGATTTTCCTTTAAATCTATAGTATTCCATTGTTGAATTTCTTTTCCAGTAATGCTCGTTAAAAATAATGTTTGTATTACCAATAGTTTGCCTGCTTGTAAGTTGTATGTTGTTTTCTATTGGGTTATTAATTTCAAACAATTTTCCTTGCATAAGTTCATTTATAGAGGAAGCAGCGCTTACCGTTTTTCTCACCAAAACCACATTATCTAAAATTAAATTACTACTCCAAATAAAGCTTGCATTGCTCCAAGCGCTTGTGGCAAAATTGGTATACGCAGCTTGGTTGGTAACTTGCGCTGCGGTGTATAAATAGGCATTTGGCCAGGCCGCATCGTTATAATTTTTGCTGAACCAATCGCTAGGCATATCGTAATGAATACCATAACAGGTGGCATTGCAAGTAGGAGAGGTGCTGGCTGTGGTGGTAGAATGTGTTCCGTCTGAGAGCTCTTTTACGGTGTTCAAATCTTGAATAGGGGCTATATAAAATGTTTGAGCTTTCCAGCTAGCATCTGTTTTGGTTCCATCGCTAAACTGTGCTATAAAACCACCATCGCCTGGGTGGTATAAACTTGTTGCATTTTGTATTTCTGAACCTACTCCCAAGTTTTCTTCCCAATCAACCAACTTCACAGCAATGGTATAGGGTTTTGCTACCTTAAATTTTACCACCGACGAATTAAAAGGCGTAAAAGGAACGGCATCCACCCCAATTAAAATGCCATTGATATACAATTCAAAATAATTATCAGCAAAAATATAGCCTGTAATAACTTCTCCTTGTTCATCAATAACCGTGGTTGGAACTGCGCTTAAGTCGGCAGTAGCCAGCGAGCTTGGTGTTATGTTATTACAGGTATTATGCAAATCAGATAGTTTAGTACCTGATACAAAATTATTCTCTGCAGGTACTATCCACGTTTTGTTATCGCTTGAAATAATAGTGCCAATTGGGGTTACATGGTTACTTGAACACGCTGGCATTAAATTGGCCGTGGTAGTGGTTCCAATGCCTTGGGTAACAGAACCAGATGTTTGCCCAAAACATAATTTGCATACGAATAGGCTAATAATTAACGAAACATTTTTCATTTACTTTATGGTTAATTTGGCAATATCCAAGTTTTTATAACTTTCCCTTTCTCCTTCCCACAATACTAACCTATCACCTTAACAATTCAATAACTGTATTTTTAAATAATACCCATTTCCTATTGTGATCACAAACTTCAATGTTTCTGTCTTTTGTAATTATGTTGTAGCAATTTGGCCCATTTGAAATAGTTTTATATTTATTGGTCTCAATCGATTTATTAAATTTAGAAAAACCATCTAGGTAGTTTTGGATAATTTTCTTTTGTTTTGCAGTTAATGGTTTTGAAACCTCAAGCATTTCAATTTGCTCATGGTTAGCATACCTTGGACAATGTATAGAATCTTTTTTATAGGTAAACCATAAAGCACTGTCTTTTCTATATACATAAATAGATTCGAAATGACCTCCCCATTCCCCGCAGTCGCTAAAATAACCCAGTAAAGTTAAACTATCTCCATCTTGAATATCATTTAAGTAATTTGAATGTTTGTTGCTTACTTGCCCAAAGGAGCAAAGTCCCGTAATCATAAAAAGAAAGAACAATAAAATACTTTTTCTTATACCTGAAAATGCTGCCATTTCTTTTAATTTTACTCGTTAATATAGCTTGAATTTATTCGCCATCCTTTTTGTTTTGCCAATCTCGGTTTACAATTTTTTGTGCCTACGTTACCAGCAATGAATATGTGCTTAAATTCTTTTTCAATGATTTTGTTATGTAAACTAGTAAAGATATTATTTAATGCAATAGCAGTAAATTTATTCCTCGCAATACTCAAAATTACAAGTTCTTCATTCTTACTTATATCTAAACTAGTTAATTGATTATTGTCGCAATCAATTACTGAAAGCCAAAAGTTTTTGCTCACGTCTAGGGCATTTAATTTATTTGATCCGCACCTCAATGATCGCAAGTTTCTGTTACTTGTTAATTCTATAAAAGTCAACAAGTTTTTACTGCACCACAACTCTTTCAAATCGCTTAACTTTTTTATATCAAGAGCCTTTAACTGATTTCCTCCACAACCTAACTCTATTAGTTTGTTCGTTTTGCTCACATCCAATTGTGTTAAGTTGTTGTTGTTGCAAAACAATTCTTTTAGTTCAACAGAGTTTTCAATTTCCAATGATGTTAATTGGTTGTCGCTACATTCTAATTTTTTCAGTTTTTTATTCCTGCTAAGATCCAACTTTACTAAGCTATTATCAGAGCAATATAAATTTGCCAACTCTTCGCAATTGCTAACATTTAAAACAGTCAAGCGATTATTGATACAAAACAAATCGTCTACTAATGTATTATTACTTAGGTCTAAAGTTATTAGTTGATTTGCCTGACAGGTTAATCTCTTAAGCGCTTTGTTTTTGCTTAAATCCAATGACTTTAATTCATTCCAAGCACAAATCAATGTTTCTAAAGCCTTATTTTCACTAACATCCATTTTTGTTAGTTTACAATACGAACAATCTAAAAAGGTCATGGTATCACCCGTAATGCTTATGATATGACTAGTTGTGTCGGTGTAGGTATGTTTGTGATGCGACCTATTAGGAATTAACTTTATCGTGTCTTTGAGTGAGCCATCTCCCCAGTCAATAAGTGCATTCCCCTTACCTTCTAATGAAATACGAATATCGTCTCCAACTACTATGGCTACCAGCGTCATAGTAGATTTCTTTTGTTCATCGCTTTGCTTATCTTTTTGCGAAGAATTACATCCCGCAAATGCTGTTACACCAATTATTAGTATACATATAAAATGCCTCATTTTTCTTATAATTATTGCTCCTAATGAATTAAAAGTCAATTAATTTTCTTCGCCAGTTTAATTAGTTAAAAATTTCAAAACATAGGTATTAATTTCTTTTCCTTGTTTTTTAGTTGCATTATCTCCCATATCGTTATGCAGTGTGTTTGGCAATTTTATAATTGTTATATCAAATTTTTTCATTTCTTCTTCAGTTGGCAATACGCCTTCGTCTGCTACTTGATCACTTGAACGTAATGAATACACTCTTGGAGTATTGGTTCTTGGCAGTGCCATTCGTCTGTTATCTAAGGTAATAATCTTATCAACTATATTGGGATATTTCTGAGGGAAAAGCGCCGTCATATCTCCTCCAATTGAATGCCCAATTAAAGTAATGCGATTGAAGTTTAAGTTGGGGTTTGATTTTTTAAGCTCTTGGATGACAAATGAAATATTGTCGGCACCGCGCTCCCAAAAGGGGCGTCTCACAATCTGAGGAATTCCAGACTGTGGTATCAAACTATCTGTAGGGAGTTCGTGTTGAATACTTACAACAAAAAATCCATTGGCAGCCAAATACTCCGTCAAATAGGTGTATCCCAAATAGGAGCCGCTTCTATTTTCATTATACCCATGACTTACTATAACAATCTGTTGATTTTTAAATTCTTTATCAGTTTTGCGTTTATAAATTGCAATTGGAATTTCTCTCTGTCGGCTTTGGTCAAATAGCCTTAAAGTGTCTAAACTAATTGGGGATTTCTTCCTGTATTCAACAGAATTTCTACCTAGTGTAAAACTTGTTAGAAGTACTAGTAGCACTATGTAAAGTATACTTTTCATGTATTTCGATTGTTGATTATTGGAATCCTTTTAATAAGTAAGTATACCACTTTAATTAACAAGATTCCAAACCGTACTATCCGTGCAAGTGTATTGAATAATTCCATACCCATCTGCTGTAAATGTTTCTTTTGAATCTTACCTATTACCTTATCTGAAGGCCTTGGTTCGACATGTTTTTCTGTTATTTCAGGTCTAAAAGCATTCTTCTGCGGTTCCATTCCTTCCAAAACAACTCGTAACCTTTTCTATCATAATTATCTTCGGGTAGCTGTTTAGGTTTACTTAGCTTGTAAAACTCTTCTACTTGGTCAACAAAGTTTTTTACCTCGCTTTCGTATTCGTTTTTTGAAATTTCTATTTCTGTTTTTAATTCGGTCGTCAACTTAATTTTCTGGTCAGTATGTCGAACCCAATAATTAATCCCAGTAAAACAGCCTTGAATATGCACTTCTTCGCTATTCTCTAGGTGGTCGATATGGTGGCCGCAACAAGGAATTAAATGGTCACCAACTAAGGTATCTGGGGTGTGATTGTTTTCAAGTGTCCTCAGCAAATGAATAGCCATGGCTCTTAAATTCCAATGGTCTTTCTTTTCTCTTTGGTCAACAATAATTTCATTTCCAATTCTAACTTTCACTTGGCCGTGAGCACATAAATCATCTTCCTCAAGGCTGTTTTCCAACCAATGAATATCCAAAAGTTCAATTTTAAATTGTTTGTCCTCCATCTTTTTGTGTGGTCTTAAAAGTCGGATAAAGCGACTTTCGGATATTCGGTCAAGGTATCTTTATTTACTTAGGGCTAATGGTTTAGCCACTGGTTTTTTTATTTACTACTTGTTTCATTCCCAATGGAAGTAATTACACTTCCTCCCCATTCAACAACGGTAAAGCCATTTCGGGTCTTTTTTAGATTGCTTAAATCTTGAAGTGGCATCTTAATCTTGCTTGCTAGAGGCTCAGTAATCATCATCACTCTAATAATTGTTTCTGGCTTTGGACGAATGTCTAATTCAGCTTGTTCTTCAAAGAGTTTGCTTGCAAAATGAATAAAGTTATAGGGATTGTCTTCCATACGTGGCAACCAATACATCATAAACTCGTTTGCTTCTCGTCTAGTTAATCCCAAATAGGCTAATTTTTCCTCTAGAAATGCGGCCGTTTCTTTTCCCGAAACCACAAAACCGTCCTGCGGAATGATTGGCTTGTTCGGTTTTCCTTCCCAAAATAAGGCGTAGTATTCTTGCTCATTTGAATCATATAAGGTACCATTTGGTTCGGCCAAAACCTGCCAGCCATTTTTAGGATAGGTAGGATAGGTATGTGTTAAAGTGCCAGCGTAGTTGAGTTTAACTTGTACGTTTTGCTTTTGGGTAGGATAGAGGTAAATAACAGGCTTTTCAACTTGTATGGGCTTATTATAGAGGTTTATTTCTGCCACACAGGTGGAGGATTGTTTTATTTGTAAATCAAATCTGAAGATCGCATATTCGATGGACCTTACCTCTATATTATAAAATCCTTCAGGAATATCCTTAATACTAAAATTTCCTTCTAAATCTGTTAGGGTACCAATAGGGGTTCTATCTTTGCTGAATAGTATAACTTTTGCATCCATTATTCCCTCATGGCTTTTACTATCACTTACTTTTCCAGTAAAATAGGAAGATGGAATAGAATTATTTTTGCAATTAACCTGGAAGGTACTGCTTTCAATGGGCGCTAGACAGGTATGTTTGCGGGCAGCACATCCTGAAATCGTCAAAACAATACTTGTCAATAAAATAAATTGTCCAAAACTCTTAAGGTTGCTTATTTTTTCGCTCATTGGTAAAGGTAATAATTGAAATTGTATCCTTGCTAATTGTTAAAAATTCACTTGTCATCCTACCATTCAAATTAGTTGCCAACTGGGATTTTCATTGGTATAAAATTCTTCCGACTCTTTCTTGAATATTTTATCCAAAGTCCAATTGAATTGTCGTGATGCATTTCAATCCAATTTTCATCTGATTCGGAGGTCTTAAATTTTAGTATAGGTAACGTATTTAATTTAGTCATATTAGGGTTTATGCTGTAACTATTTTTCTATAGGTTGGTTCACTGTATATTTCAAAACCTTCTTTGATATAAACAATTTCCCCTTCTTTGGTGGCATGCAATTCAAAGGCTGTAATTCCTCTTTCCATTGCTGTGTGCATTAATCTCTGCAAAATGTTTTTTGAGAGTCCTTTTCGTCTGTATTCAGGGAGGGTATAAACACCAAATAAATATCCCCATTTACCCGAAAGGTTCTTACTAGTAGGAGGTTGGTCTCTACAAATTAATCCCGCAATGGATGCCATTTCTCCGTTTATAGTGGCATACCAACAAATGTAATTTTTGTTGAGTTGTTTACGGAAATAGTCCCTTCTTAATTCAGTCAATTTTTCCTCTAAATCTGGTGCTTGCATGCCATTCGATTCATCCGAAAATTGCTTCAAGATTTTTACAACAGCTTCCGTATCGCTTGAATTTGCAAGGTGGAATTTTATTTCTTCTTTCACTTTATGGTTTTTGATGCCACCACCAATTTACAAAATTTTATTGAACAACTAAAACCTGCTCTAACATTGCCGCTGTTGGTGGTAACACAAAACGGTCTTCCAACATTGAACTTGATACGAAACGCCGTGCCTCATTTAATCATAGAACTTCTACTTTCTTTTATTCATGCGGTCTGAAAAATGAAGCCATTTTAAAGAGTTAAGATGATTTGTGATTTTTTCATCCACCTCAACTTCTTCATATCTTCTTTTGTCGAACCGTGTTTTATCGTTTCAAAATGCTCCCAAATTTCACGCGCTCCGTTGTCAATGTATGCCTTTTTAAATCCCGATACATATTGGGTTGTTATTTTATTTCTCATTTTGATGTTCTTTAATCCTGTCCTTCAAAAAGGTATTTTCCAGTTTCTAAATTAATTAAGCCAAATTGAGTGTTATTATAAATGATACTTAACTCCAATCACATTCCTATTTCCATCATATTGCCAAGCATATTGGGCAAGAGTGGTAAGTGGCAGCAACAATATAGCTAGCTGAAGGATTCTTTTTTTCATGAATCAAATGTATTAAAATCGCTTATAACATTACCTGTCTCATTTACCGTTTTTCTCCTTAAGTTTTCCAATGGTAATTTTCAAATATTCAGCAAATTCCTTGATATATCCGCTTAACTCTGAGGTTTGGTAGTCGATAGCAAATTTTTTAGATTTATTATTTTGAACAATCTCAAGATAAATACCGCAGCCGTCGGAGCAGTCGGGGCAGCCAAAGCGTTCACTCGTTTTTTCAGAAAGGAGCAAGGAGTCCGGAATATGTTTTAGAATGTCGTTCACAAGCGTATATTTTTTTATATCTGTGATTTGAGTGTCGAAGCTCATATTGTCTTCACCTTTTTCGAAATAGCTATCTGTATAATCCACCCAAAGGGTATTTGCATTTCCTCCTAATTGGTAACGAAACATGGTAGCACAATGATTGCTACATTCACCACAAAAAACTCCTACTGTCATTTGTTGAATTTCATTTGAGCTTTGATTGGCAACAAGATTAGAAGTTAAAAAGTCCAATTCACCTTTACTTACATTCCTGTAGTATTGTTGTTCCTTGCCATTCGTATCCTTGAACCCAACCACAACAAAGCCTTGATTGTAAAACAGTCGAAAGTCTTTTTGTATAACAACTACTTTGCCTAAATAGGTTGCGTATGTGCTATGCCAACCCTTAGAGTTGTTTTTACACCAATCCATAAAATTGTTGAACCTTATTGATTTTGCTGGAATTGTTTTTGTGCTACTCGTTGTTAGTCCGGTTTGCTCATTGCTTGTGTTTACAACGATCGTCAAAGGGGCGTTGGGGTCAAGATAAGTGGCAAGTGGAATGTCGGTAGAACAAGCAGAAAAACTTGTAAGTAAAAGGCCAAATAATAGGGTTCTAAACTGTTTCATGTTGCGCTTGTTTTCTAGCTTTTAGGTTTAGTGTAGAGGGGCCTTCCTAAATTATAAATAACTTATGAAAACCACCATTCAAAAGTAAAACTAAATTCTTTCTATGAAGTTTGGCCATTATCCTATTTTTCAGAAATACCAACGTACTTTTTTAATTCAGTTTGTTTTTCTGCTTGTTTTATTAAAAAGTCGGCAACGTCTGCTCTATTAATTCCGCCTATATTAATCCCTTTAAATAAGTTGTTTTCAATACGGTATTTCTCTGTCAATTCCTTGTCTAATAGCCTTCCTGGCCTCACAACTGTCCACTTCAAATCCGAACTAGTGAGTATTTCTTCCGCTTTGGTTTTGTCGGCATACACGTCTTTTAAAAAGTATTTTAAAAACATCTTTACCAGCCAAGGAACATAATTTTTACTTTCTCCAGCTCCAAATCCTGTCACAAATAGCACAGGGATATCTATTTTGTTCTCCCTATTTATTTCTACAATTAACCTGGCAAAATCTGAAAAGAGGGTAGTAGCTTTCATATTTTTACCAGTGCCCAAGGTTACAATTATGGCATCTGCGTTTTGGATAGACTTTACTAGATCGGCTTTATTAGTGGCATCTCCAAGTATCTTATTGACCCGTTTTTCCTCTTCTAATTCAAACTCAGTTCTAGAAAGGGTTGTTATGGAATGATTTCTATTTAATCCCCTTTTTACTGTTTCTAATCCTAATCCAGCCGAGGCTCCTATGATGCTTATATTCATTTTGCTTTTTTATTGATTTCGGTTTTGAGCCGACCTCTATTGGTTTCGCTCATCTGCCAAGGGGCTACGCCCTAAATCAAATTTAACTAAGGGAAACGAATTAACCTATCACTAAAATGCAATCAAATGGAGATGAAATGCACACCTACTTCAAATGTGATGTTAGCGGCTGCTAACTTGTTCGTTCGAAGGTGCATGGATTCAAGGGTGTTCATGGTATTGAATCAAAACAATGTCTTTATAATATTGAGTTCGCATGTCTTGTTTCAAAATAGTAAGTCCTTTGGTAAGGCCAATACTTAGTGTTTAATTGTCAATCCAATTTATTTTTAAATTAAGGTTGCTGGGTGTGTATTCGATTTCTTTATAGTCAATTTGAAGTATCATTTTTTCTTTGTCTAAAATATCAGGTGAAAGCTTAATTGAATAATCTATATTTTGAAAAGATTCATTCCAACTAAATTTAGATTCGGCAGAAGCATCAGAGATGTTGCCATAAAATCTAAAAATTATTTTTGTATGTACATATGGTTTAATGGTACCAGTAGCAATAAAACAAACATTGGTATCTCTTTTGGCTAAAGAGTAATAGTTTATTCCTAATTTACCTATAAACTCGGCGGCAAATTTTAGTTTATTTTCAAATAGTTTGTTCAATTCAACTTTCTGCTCATTTGAGATACCATGGTTGTTATAAAGCGAGGTTTCATTTTTGATCCTATTAGCATGTAGTTTAAACATTGGTAGTGTCAATACAATCCATCCCTGCTTTAAATAATTATTTTCAGTTTTAAATTTCATTTAATGATTATGAATTAGCCTTAATGTTTGCTTCAACCTTGCCACTAACTACCTCACAACCGTAGCTAATTCTCTGCAAGTTAAAAAAAGGAGGGAAGAAACAGAAACAGAAACAGAAACAGAGGTTTAAAACTCTTTCACTTTCCCTTTCTGTCTTCACGCCCCCCATCCTCACGCTTCCCCTTCCTAACCCATTCCCCCCAATCAATAGATAAATATCTATACATCGATATTTATCTAAAAAAATCGATGAAATATCTACTAATTGGGAAAATCCAATACCAAATATTTGTACCATAAATTATTCTATTATGAAAATTAATAACAACTCAATTGGTATGAAAAAAACCAAATCTAGTCATCTTATGCAGATGGCAACGGCCGCTGGCCTCATTACAATGCTCGAATCTTTTGGTTCAAGCTTTAACCCCTCTAATGCAAATATTAGTTTGCAGGCGCTCAAAGATAATTTGGCGCTCAACCAACAACTTGTTCTCGATATCAATGATGCGAAAACAAAATTGGCCACCCACCAATT
Organism: Bacteroidetes bacterium B1(2017); assembly: GCA_002256395.1. Classification (GTDB taxonomy): domain Bacteria; phylum Bacteroidota; class Bacteroidia; order UKL13-3; family UKL13-3; genus B1. The sequence continues at coordinate 87,505 of NKJG01000002.1, forward strand.
AAGCAAAAACGAAATGCTTCTTGGTATTAACACTAGAGTAAGGCAAATGCTCTTTATCTTAGGCTCGCTAGGTTTAAACCCCGCAACTTTGGATAGGGTAAGAGTTATTAGCAAAAACTTTAGTCAACGCACAGTAAAGGTAAAGGAACCTGCCTCTGCCGATCCAATTAAAAGCAATGCCAACCCAGGTGAGCAGCCAACAGAGAGTTCTAGCCAATTAATTAAAAGCTCCAACTCGGCTTACAAATTTGCCGAACGCAAAATTAATTGGTTTAAGGAATTGGTGAGCTTTATTTCTTCCCTTCCCAGTTATGCACCCAATGAGCCCACCTTAACGGTAACTGCCTTAAATGCCTACGTGTTAGAGTTAGAACAAGAGTTAGAGGCTTGGAACAAAGAAAGCCAAAACCTTCACCTATTGCGACTCAAACGCGAGCAACAATTAAAAAGCGAAACAGATGGTATGGTTACCCTCTTTAGGCAAGCCAAAAGCTATGTAAAGGGCATTTATGGCCCAGGCAGTTTGCAGAGCAACGAAATGATTAAGTTTTCTTTTAAACGTTAAACGGTCGGTTTCATAAGCGATTAATTTATTCACCCTCTAGGCTTTTGGCTTAGGGGGTGTTTTTTTTGGGGAAGAAGGCATGGTGTAGCAGGGTGTTGCATGGACGGTCGCTTTGCTTCCTTGGGCATGGTAAGACCTAAGGGGGCAAGGGGCTTTGCCCGCCGAAGCTTTAGCGTAGGAGGGAAGGGTTTTAGTAGCCCCGGCCTTTAGGCTGGGGATTTCATAAATGGTATAAAATTATTTGCAGGCCTTTAGGCCTTTACCTTTTTGCAGGTAATTTGTTTGATTTGGGGAATTGATTGAGTTTGTGTGCACACCTCATTTGTAGTTCGAAAATAAGCTTATGGGATGTTTATTTCTTACATGTATCGTCCCATTATTAAACGTGCTCGAATTTCAGGTTTATTATACACTTTAGTTATGAACGGAAATTTCTTTGTCCAATAATATTGTTTTCGTTTTGTTCTCAGGAAGGGCATTTTTGATTCGAGGCCATTTGATCTAGTATTTCCTTTTAAAAGACTGTCGCAATTGATAGGAATGGTGTCCGCTATAATAGATTTATTTTTTGTGTCGATTTGTTCTGTCTTTGCTTTTTGAGGGTTTTGACTGAACGTGTTTTTAGCAAAAATAGTTAGGAGCAGAGTTGAAAGGAAAGTGATAAATTTAATTTGTCTGGGTGTTTCTATTGGTGCGATTATATCGGTGTTAACTTGCTCTGGATAAAAAAGTCCACATAATTCAAGATTACCCTTTGATTTTGCCCTTATTTCAGAAATAGATTTTGTGGTAAAATCGAAAACTTCTTTTTTACAAATGCTACAGTAACGTCCATTTGAAGTTCCCGTCATGCTGTCCCAGTTTTGCTTGCACACAAATGTCATTCGAATGTTTTTTTCTGTTTCCATTAATTGCACATAAGGTTTGCTTGTAGGCGATGTTGCCTTGTGTTGGGCCTGCGGTAAGGCAATATTGCTTACACACTGTTAGGCGAATTAATCAAATTCGATTCCGTGATTTCCATGTGCGGCTTCATTGTACGGCGTTCCAATTATTCCATCAAGGTAACCTTCGCAAAACTCAAATTCAAATTCTAATTCAATTCCATTGGGTCCTTTTAATATACTTGTACCTGTAACATACCAATGTCCAGTTTCATGAGCTCTTTCTATACTTTTTTCTTCTAAATCCCATTTTATTTCTTCTACTGAATCGTAATCAATATCATATTCTTCAATATATTCTTCGTATGTGTATTCGAATGCCCAATTTGTTTTCAATAGTTCTGAATCATCACCTCCTAGCAATTCAAATAAGCGGTAGGGATCTTCTTCGGCTAAAACTTTGTATCTTTTTTTATTATCAGTAATATCTCTATGAATTAAAATTACTCTTTCCTCAAGATTTTTGATAGACTCTATTTCTACCCATAATTTATCAATTTCGGTTTTCTGTTTCATGATGGTTTATTTTGCATGACGTTTTTGGGCTTGGAGAAGGTGGCGATTTTCACAACAAATTTTGATGCGGAGAACCAAACTTTGATTAACCACCAATGTGCCTGCCTGTCCGTAACAAAGTGCAGGCGGGTCTGCGGAGCACTGAACCGCCACTTTTGCCAAACCAGTGTTATAAGCAGAAAATGTCATAAGTCTATTTTATTTTATTTTATTTTATTATAAATTTTATGATCAATTCTGAGTAATGGATAAGCTGCCAATAATTCAAATATATCATCAGTATTCTTGAATAAATGATCAGAAGATATCTTATTATTTTTTATCAAAGCGATAATTTTCAGTATTTTTAATGCAGCATTTTGGCTTTTCCCAGAAAAAGTATGTTTTTTCAAAACTTGTATTCGAGCAATTGCATTTGGCCAAGGAGTAGGAAATAACTTTAATGCCGACTCAGATATTTCGTCCATTAACTTAAATAATTCATTTTCGTTTGTAATATTCTTTTTTGGGTATGTATAATTTGCAATATTTATCAAATCTAATAGAACAAATGGTCTTCTTACCTTAACATAGGCTTCAAAACCAGGGAAGCTCGGCAAATACGGTCTGCTAGAGGACTCATATATATACCGAATTTCTTTAGCAATTATACGGTAGTCTATAATAATGTAAGGCTTGGTAACAGGCAAAATCATTTTATTTATTTCATCAGCATCAATATGAAAATAAATCCCATTTTCAAAATTATTAATTAAGGATTCAGCTATTTCAACTCTGCCTAACGAATATATTCTTGTACCACTTGTATTTGCCCAATGGCCTGATGGACTATGCATATCTCCATCGTCTAAAGTTAAAACTACATCTTTAATTTTACCACGATTAATAATTTCTATCTCAGTTAACATAATTTCAATTTAGTCATTTTTTTTTGCTTATAACAGTTTGCAGCAACAAGAAGGAAGGGCCTTTTACAACAAAACTTGATTAAAAACTAATGTTTGATTAACCAAAAAACTGTCTTTGGAACACGAAACCCAGCCTTTTGGGTAGGTATTTTTAGCTGCTGGGCTTTTCGTTGCCTATAGGTTTAATTTCATCCAATTTGTTTGCAATTCCATTTTGGAGAAATTCCGAATATTGGCGCAATTGAATTACCTCAATGTCCCTTTTCCATTTGAATTCTGTGGAGATAATAATAGACAATAGAACCGACTTTTTTAAATCCTCATCTGATTTGTCCTGTTTGTTTTCATTAAAAATTTCGCTTGAAGTATTGTTCAGGTCAATAACTGATGTATATAAGTTTATGGCTTCACTAATTTTCTTCAAAGAATATTTTGCGATTATCTTACCATCAATTAGTTTTGTTGAAATGTTTGGCAAGTCGGACTTTTTCAGAACGAACAATGAATCTCTTACTAAATATGAGCCATTAAAGGAATGGATGTTAATGTTATTGTACTTGTCTATTGATAATCCTGGAATCTCTAAATGATCAATAAAGTAATCTAAGTTTATTCCGAAATTTACTATTACAAAATTCTCATTAATAGCAAGTTTATCCATCCCTTGGAAAAAATCTTCTAGTTTCAGCAAATATGATTTCGACCTCTTGCGAAGAAATATTTCACCTAAGCCATCATTCAAACTTCTTGAAACAACAGAGGCCAAAAAGGAATCAAACTCCATGTGATGAACTTCTGGATTCTCAGTAAAGGCATCCTTGTCTTGGAGCATTTTCTGTCCGTTCACATACCATTTGTCGGAATTGCCGTCTTGTATTGGTGCGGGATTGTTGATTGGTTGTAATTTTTCAATTGCCAATTCAACTGTTACTTTTGTCGCGGTTTCAAATTCCGTTACTTTTTTCTCTGATATTGGTAAAGTTAGAGCGTTAGTATGATATGCGTTTTCAAGATTTGATTTAAACGTTTCTATAAAATTTATCGGATATGGCTTTTGATTTTCTATGCACCATTCAGGTGTAATAAAGTCGAGATTCAAAGTTTTTAGCAGGTCTTTATTCTGTATATGTTCACTCACTAATTTTTTGAAAAAATCAAGTCCGTTAATCCATTGTTTAATTTCTCCTTGTGTTCTTGGAATAGGAGGAAAGTCAAGTGGTCGCATTGTTATTAAATACGGAATTATGGCATATTGTCTTAAAAACAAAATCGCCATATAGGACATTATCCATTTTTTAATTACATAATCTGCGTTGAGTCCGCTTAATTCCGGGAAAGGATATTGGTTTGAAATCCAAGTATATTTTCTATCATAAGGATCTCTTACATCAAAATAGAATTTAAAAATCTCAAACATTGAATCTGGCAGTAACTCAAACTTCGGTGGTTGACTTTGAGTATAACTAAACAATCGTTTGATACAAGCATATCTCTCCTTATAAGTGAGCAAGCCACCCAATGCGTAATGAAATTCAATAAACCTTTGGCGTTCTGCATTACGTTTGTTGACTGCTTCTTGATTACTGACTTGAAAGGTACTTGCTGAATGATCGTAATCTTGGTAAATGTACTGCAGACTATAGACGTAGTATTGATGACTTGTCTCCCAATGATTAACAATCAAGTCATCTTGTTGATAACGTACCCCAAGAAGTAGATTTCTCCACATCCATGAATATGTGGTTTCTGAAATTTCTTTTCCTTGAAGCTCACCAAGAAGCCATAATTCCCCTGATGTTCTATGCTCCAATAAATAATTTCTTTTCTCCTTGAGTATTGCAAGTTCTTCAATTGCCTTATAAACTAATTCGTAATATGCCTCTGGATAAACAACAGGTTCATTTGTGAATTGGTCTCTTACTTTTCTAAATGCAGTATAAAAAAAGTCAGAAAGTGTTTTTGATACATTTGTCTGCTGATTTCTTATTGATTGCAATAACAAATCCGATAATGCAGAAAAATATTTTAAATCTGGACTATCTTTCATTATGCTTTTTAATTAGATAAGAAATAAGTTTAGTCTGTGTATAAAAAATCAAAATCTTCTTTACGAAGAAGAAAAAGAATATTACAAGCAAAATTGCATTTAACGCAATTAGTATGATGGCTGAATTTTCTATGATATAATCTAAAGAATTGCCTATGTGAATTAATGGTGGCAATTTTAAAGACCATATTACTATACAAATTAGAGATGAATACAAAGAATATGGGAAAGCCTTGCTTTCCAATTCTTGATTAAAAAGTTCAACAATTCTCTCCGTTGAATATTTTTCGTCAAGTCTGGCGACAACCTGAAGCAAAATAGGGTAAGCTACACCAAGTAGTCCTATAATTATGTAAATGTATGCGTCAACACTTGTCATTTTATTTGTTTTAGTCTACCTTGCTTTACTGGTGACTTAATTATTTCACACTCAAATTCACCCCTTTATTACATACCACAGTTGGGTATGTGGTATAAATAAAATTTATTAGGCAGTGGGGCAATAAGGTAAGTGGTCTTCATTAGCTATCCCAAAACTACTAAGTTTTGCCAAAGTTTCAAATAAAAAAGTCCATTGTCCAATTAACTCACCCTCTGCGCATCTTTCTAGAGGTGTTTTTTTTCGCCAAATTCAATGCTTAGGTTTAATTGGGCTGATCCACGAGTTTGAGCCTTGTTTGGGCTTAATAACCTGACTCTTTCTCTTAGTATCTCTAGGTTAAGTAATCGCTCGGTAGGAGTCATCCTAGCCATTTGCATTCTGCCATAGGCTTCGGATTCCTTAAAGGTTTTGAAGAAAGTAATTTCTTGAGGATGGAAAATACTTTCTTTGTTAGGCGTCTGTTTGGATGGTTTTTTCAAGCTTGTAAGAGGGAGGGTTGATTGAAATTTCATTCAAAATTTAGGAATAAACTTTGTAATTACAAAGTTGAATTCGGATGTTTATTTTGAACAAGAAGAGGTTTTTTTAATTCAATTTTGTCTGTGTGGGAAAGGTGGAAGCTCTTTTGCAAGCTTTGGCTTGTGAGACGGCTTGTGCGGCTTGCAAATGTGTGTGACAGGTGCGTTGGAATTTCTTTCATTACAAAGTGATATTTAACTTAATCCAATTTCAAGGCAAAATTCAGTTATTTTTTTTTCATTCGTTAGTTTGTTATAAATGGTTTTATAATTCACAATTGAACCTGCAATATGGTTGAGTGCAATTTGTTTGAAGTTGCCTGTCAAGAAATCTTTGTTTCCTAAATCTCCATGATGCTTTAATTCATTCTTGATTTTGTTTCGGTAAGCATGATAATTTCTGATTCCCAAGAAATCCTTAAACCTATAAAACATCGCAGCTTCTGTATCTTCAGCTGTTGAATATGGAATACCTGTTTTTTTGGAATGAATGTTTACTAATTGAGCAAGCACTTCTTCTGATGCTGCTGCCAAAGTGATAGCAGAAACATATTTCCCATTACAAAACAATTCTATTGCATCGCACAGTTGACTAATAGCTGCTTGTTCTTTACTTAGTTTCATTTTTCTAAAATTTTTTGTTCCATTCAGGTAAGCAACCGTAAATTTCAAAATGCTTTTGTAATAATAATGCTTCTACATATGTTGGAATGTGTTGATGTTTTTCATCAAAAGTCACGAACCAGTATATGTTTAGAGCATCAATGTCGTTTTTCTCCATTATTTCCTCAAAGAAATGTTGTCGCTTTACACCGTTTTGTTTGTTGTTTATTCTGCCTTTTAGAAGTTGGTTTTTAAACTGTCCATTCTGATTGATTGTACCTGATGCACCAATGTAAACCAATTGGAATTTCCCTTCACTTAATTGTAAAATGTAATACACACCAGATTTCTCAGGTGCATTACATACTTGAGAAAGAGTTTGTCCTCTTTCAAAAACGAAGTGTCCGTTATTCTTGTATTTTGCTAGCTCGTCAAACATTTTTCAAAAGCCTAAAATAGCCCAATTATTTTTTCTTGAATGGTCATCTGCTGTGAATAGTTTTAAATCAAACCAACGGAAAGCAATATCTTTTCTGTTACCTCCGTCACGTTTTGGTTTTACTAAATAGTTAGCGTATGCTTTTTCTACTCGTTCTGAAAGTATATCGTATTCATAAACGTAGTAGTCAATCTCTTTGCCTGTAAGGTTTACCAAAACAGCAAATAATTGTGAGTTGTTTTTCCTTTCACAAATATCCATTCCAAGTTTCCAGCCTTGTGTGTTTCTTTCACTCATGGTTTTAACTTGAATGGTAACTGTTCTTGATGCATCAGGTGAAACCGCTACAATATCAAATAATGGATTGTTCTTTGGTGTTAGCAAAGCAAGTATGCCTCTTTTTCCAAGTTCGGCACATACGTAGTATTCGCCTGTTACACCAACTAAATTATTTGATTTTTTTGCCATTCTATTATGCAGGTGGATTTAATAGTTCATCAAGTTTTGTCTGAATTGGATTTCCTCTATAACGTAGCAACTGAAACAAGTCATGAGATGGCTCAATTAAAAGATCAATACATTTGCGTTTGTAAAATTCAAGAAACGAATTTTCATTGGATGGTTCTGTGTTTTCAGTTCCGTCAATAACTGTTTTTCTAACCTCACATTGATTATAGTATGAAATTCGTGGTGCTTCACCATCAACTTCCAACAATGTCAAGTTTCCTTTTAATCGAATAGAACAATGAAAGGTATTTCCTTCAGTATTGCTTAAATCAAAAAGCAAATCCTTGGTGGATTTTACAATGTATCTGCTGCGTTTAATTTTCTTCAATTCTTTTAACGAATTTAATACTGCAATTAATTCTGCTTTATAAAGAGGTGACGTTTTATCATTATGTGCAACTACATTGAGAAAACAGTCTTTGTAAACTTTCAAGTCCTTTATTGGTAAATAGTTGATGTTTTCCTTTTCGCAGAATTCTTTCAGTTTCAAAATTTTATCATTCAGATTTAATGCTTTGGTTTCTAGGTTTCCGTCATGATTAGCTTTTGTTTCAACTTTAAAAAAATCAGGATAAACGTTATCTAATAATTCTTCGCATTCCGTCCTTAAATAAATTCCTGCTGCTGGATAGTCATGAATTGAGATAAATTCTTCCGCTTTTTTTATTTTAGATGGGGAACGAAAGATTATTGGTTTGATTGGTGCTGTGGTTTTATCCTCGTATACTTTGCTTTCATCAACATACATTTCATAAAACATCCACTTATTTTCAAAGCCCAAATTCTTAATTTTAGATTTTGCAACCTCATAAAATGAACGGTCATGGGTAAGAACTATAATTTGGTATTGGCTCTGATATTTTTCAAGTAACAAGTCCAATACCTTTTGACGATTACTCATATCTAGACTAATGAGTAAGTCATCTAAGCAAAGCATCCGAAGTTTAGCATTCTTCTTTAAATCTTCACCATCTGCTTCCTTTGCAGTTCTTTCATTGTTGAATAAGCGATATTTTAGAACAGCCAAACGGATTGCTAAACCAACAGCAGTAAGTTTAGCTTCATTTAAGAAAGAATGAGGTTTTTCAACTGCATTTACTTCGCCCTCATATTCAGGTATTGTAAGCCATATATTAAAGACTGGAGGTTCAAATCTTTGTTCTGTTAACAAGAATGGTTCTTTATAATAATCAACTTGGTTTAGTTTTAAAAATCTTTGGTTATCAACTTTCAAATTAAAGGTTAGATCATAACCTAGTTCATCCTTTAATATTGGGTTTCCTTCAGTATTTATGAAACGAATTAAATCCTCTAAACTTGCCCTAAAACCCTTGACAACATTTGCATAATCACCAAATTGCTGTTCTTTTCTTATTGGATATCGTAATTTTTGTTGTGTATTTGGTATATTCTTTTGTGGTCCTTGCCTTACAAACTGCAAAATGCGATTGCCACTTTGTGTTTCTAAATCTGTTATTGTTCCATCTTTCTTTTTATACCAATATTTAATTGGGTCAAATTTTACATAAGGTAAAACTTCTCTTTCAAATAACGGAAATATGTCAATGTCATCTGAGTGTGCAAAATCATATAGACGAAATAATACTCGGTAATTGATAAAGTCTGATGAGAAATTATTTTCTTGAGCTTCTTCGTTTTTATTAATGTCAAATTCGCCCAGCGATATTTCATATTCTGTGCCATCTACTAATTTCACCTTAACATAGGGGTCAACCCAAGACGGTGAACCCTCTTTAATATGAATGTTTGTTAATCGTTCTTTATGGGTTGGGGTAAAGTATTTCTTTATTTCTTCTTCATCTTCTTTATTCGCACATTCAAGCAAAGTGTATAAAGCCCAGTAAATTGAAGACTTTCCCGCACCGTTTTCGCCATATAGTAAAGCATTGTTTCCATCAAGTTTCAGAGGTTTTTCGTTCTTAGGAAAAAACTTAAAATTTTGGATGCTGATTTCAGCAATATTTGAACGGTTGTCTGCCATTTTAGTGCGTTGTGCTATTTATTCTTCTGATAATCTCCTTGCTTCGTATGTTGGATAAAATCATTCTATTACGAATTGGGCTTTCTTGTTCTTGCAGCGTTTTATAAGCCCTTCCAATAATTTCAGCTTGCGTCTTAGATTCTTGACTAAATGGCAAAATTTCAGGGAATGTTTTTTCAATATCAATATATCTTAAAACATCTATCTCCTCTTGCTTCATGTGTTCATCAAAGTAAAGTTCATAAACCATCATATTCAAAACATCTTCAAATACTGGTGCAATACTAGCGTTGTCTGTATATGGGTTTACTGGTGGTTTATTAATATCATTGAGGTAAATCATATATGTAACAATCACTTCAAATTTTTTCAAAATCGTTTCATCGGTAATTTGAGGAATTGGGAGTAACTCAACATACTGCTTAGTATAACGCTTTCTACCGCCAGCAATTTGTGCCGTTTTTTGATAGAAATAGAAATCCATTAGCCTTGAATTAAGAATAGCTAAAAGGAACTTTAAATTTTTACCTGTAATAAAATATGCAGAGTTGGTTAAGTATTTTCCTTCTGTATCGAGACAGTAGTTTGCTCGATCAGAAATTTCTATCCAAATTATTTTCTCTTTTTCAAACTCATCAATGAATGCACAATTTCTTAGGTTAGACCAATGGTCACCTTGGTCAGCTCTATCCTTTAGAGTTTGATATGAGCCATCAGGATTTTTTACAGCTTTCGGGGAATTTTTATCATAAAATTGGAGAAGATGTTCATATATAATTGGGTAATCTTGTTCAACTTTAATTCTTGGTTTTCCAGTTTCCCTGACACCATTATGAGAATTAATTAGGTATAAATTTTCAAAATGATAAGCCCACCTTTTTATGTCCTTTCCTCTAAGTAGAGGTTTAATAATTTCACTATTTTTCTTATCCTCTTTGATAAGCTGCCTTTTTGTATCGGAATCAATATGAAAAGCATGATTAAAACCAGATGTAATACCTCTGAAAAAATTTAAATCCCACTTCTTTAGTTGAGTTCCAATCTCATCCACTCTTTTTGTAATAATAAAATCTTGTTTTTCCGCAACAGCCCAATTGTCGTCATCTAAGTCTGTTAACTCTACCGAATTCTGCGACACATAAACTGCTAATTGGGTTTTGCCAATTTGGAAATCACTTTGAGCCCTTACGCCTTTTAAAATGTTCTTATTTTTTTCTTTCTTAAATTGTAGAATGTTCACAAAGACAACAGCAGCAGGAAAAATTACTGCTTTTGAAAAGTCAATAAGCAATGTTGGATTGGTTTCTTTCAATAAATAGTTACGGAAGTTTTTACCATAGGCTGCATTCATCCATTTGTTTGAGGTAATAAAACAGAGGTTACCGTTTTCCTTTAAAAGATTGTTGCCTTGTTCGTAGAATAAGCAATAAATATCACCTGTTCTACCAAATGTATTATAATCTACTTGAGCTAAAATGTCTGCATCTGAACCCATGCTTTGTAATTGAATGTATGGCGGATTACCAATTACGATGTCAAAACCACCTTCTTTGAATACATCAGCAAAAAATAACTTCCACAAGAAAAACGGTTTATCATTCCTTTTTTCAAGCTCCTTTAGTTTTTCATAACTTATTGTAAGTGCAGCAAATTGTGTTTCATATTCAGCTAATTTCTTTGCTTGCTTGTCCGTAATATGGTTACTGTCTTTTAATTCAGAAATCCACCGTTTTATTTGGTTCTTGCGTAAGTCAAAATTAAATTCAATGTGTTCGTGTACCAATTCGTTAATCTCATTGCGGTATTGTTGTTTCAAGTCGGCATTTTCCAAATTGAAAAACTTCTTCATCCGCTTTTGAATTTCGGTAACTATTTCAGTTTTGGTGTAGGTTATTTTTAACTGGCTCTCTTTAATATTACCAAATAAGTCCTTTGCTGGTTCTACAATTTTCAGGTTATTGTTTGCAACATGGCTCAAATCAACCCCTTCAAAACGTTCCAACAAGCTATTGCCTTGCATAATTTTATAGTCAAGATTTGGCAAAGGCTGTGGTTCGGTTTCATCAACAACTAAAGCCAACCAAAAACGCAATCGGGCAATTTCAACAGCTCCATTTTCCAAGTCAACACCATAAATGTTTTCCTGAATGATGTCTTTCTTGACTTGTGCAGGGTCAAACTTTTCGTTTGTTTTTAAGTAGGGATAAAGTAATCTACGGCACTCAAATATTTCTTTGAGTAATCCCATCGGAAAAGCACCTGAACCAATAGCAGGGTCGCAAACTTTAACAGCTTTTAATTTGTCATTTACTTCAATAGCTTTTTTATGAGAAGTTAGGGTTTGAGAAACTTGATTGCTTCTTACCAAAAGTTCAAAATCTGCTTTGTCGTAATTTGGAAGTTGGGTTTGTAAATACTCAATCAAACTTTCCTGACACATGTAATGCACAATCTCTTTAGGCGTATAGAATGCACCCTTTTCACGATTTTCTTCCAATAGGTTTTCAAAAATATGCCCCAACATCTCAGGGTCAATACCTACTTCACTGTCGTAAGGGTCATTCTCGTCTATGGTAAAATTATATTGCTCAAAAAAATCGAGTAATGTTTCAAAATAATCAACTGGAAAATCAAAATCGTTCTCAAAAGAAATATCCTTATCAAATAAACCACCATTCAAATAGGGTAATTTAATAGATGCTCCTAATGATGCAGGAGCTAAATCATTTTTACGCTTGGTATTTAATGTTTCAAAAAATAGTATTTTTAATGCTGTGCTATGGAATTTATCTTTTTGCTTACTTGTTGCAAATAGTGTTTGTAAAAATTTAGTATCTCCATCTTTCCATTCCTTGCTATTTGCCGAAACACCCATCCAGCCTTTCTTTTGAAGGAACTGTAAAAAAACAATTCTTCCTAATAGTTTTTTAGAAAAATCACGTAGTGGTTTTTGCTTTTTCTCTTCGTCTGTTTGTCGGCTGTCTGCTAATATTTTGTAATACTTTTTATCGGCTGCTAAATACTTCCAAAATTTCTCGTAAAATTCTTTGTAGGTTTTAAAGAAATCTTTGTTCAGTTTCTCTACACTAAAAGCATCATACAGATCATTGATGTAAATTGGCTTCCCCTTTAGTTTATCAAAACGATCTGCCGCAGTTCTGCAACTTTCGCCTTTGCCAAATAAGTAGGTGTATCGTTTAGGTTCTGTTTCCTTTTTTCCTTCTTCTGTTCTTATTTCACTTACATAACTAAAACGCCATTTGCTGTCTTGAACAAATACAATCAATGCACCGTCTACGTCATACTTATAAACCTGTCGTAACAAGTTACGCAAGCCAACACGGTTTTTGCTAATCCACGCTTTGGCAGTTAGTTTTACTTCGTAAATACCAATTAGTCTCTCGTCAGCAGTATAAAAGCTACCTATTTCAGCAGCCATTTCGGCCAAATCATTACTTGGCAAAATAATTGGCTGCGGTGTTTGATGAAACTTCTTTGCCCCAAAATATAATTTTAGAACCTCCAACCATTGTTCTGGCTGGTAGCTTGCTTCAAGTATATCGGTTTGTAATTTCTTTTTGTCCATTAGTCAATAAAAGTTTCTGACAAAACGATGTCCGGTGAAATATTTGAATCAATTTCTGTGTTTTCATTCGCCTTGTCTTCATCTTCATTTTCAAAGGCATCATATTTTTTCGCAATCATAATTATCAAATTATCTACTTGGCTATAGGTAATCTGTTTTTTGTCCAGTTGCTGTCTTAGTTTTCTTATCTCATTCGGCATTGGCGTAAATGTTCCTTTATCCACCAAATCTGAAAGATTGAGGCAAGCCGTTTTTACATCATCTCTTTTGGTAATGCTTTTCATATCTCGCAAAAACTTTTTGGCTTGTGCTGAAATAGCATCTGCTTTATCACCAGTGGTAACCGTTTCGGAGGTTGACCCTAAAAAGTCCTGTTCAAACGTATGCAAAGCTGCTTCAACTTGTGTGTAATGTTGTTGCGGCAAATCAAAACCAGGTTCAGTTGTATTAGCTTCAAAGTATTGTGCCGCTTCTAAAAAGGAGAGTGCATTAACCTTAGTGTCTTTGTCTACTTGGTAAAACTCCATTTTGTAAGGTGACTTTAAAAATACGACCGTACTTTGTTCGGTGTTTTCTTTAATTACATTTTCCAATTTTCTGGCTGTTCTAGCTTTCATTGGAAATTGTTTGATTCGTTTAAACTCTTTAGGATTGTTGTCCTTAAACTCACGAATGAACCGTAAATATTGTAAGCGTTTATCTTCATCGTCTTTTAAGCCTTCCTTGAATAATTCAAATTGCTCCAACATTTCCTCGTGGGTATAGATTTGAGCATCTTCACCAAATGCAGTATGAAACCCTTGCAATTTTACTAAGGCATTGCTGTATAGTTTTATTTCATCGTCCCCTTGTTGCGAAGGATAGAAGTTGTAATTGTAAATAACTCCTGCAACGCTACCAATTCGGTTTACACGACCAATTCGTTGCATTAAACGTGTTGCATTCCAAGGTGTGTCATAATTAACAATAACGTTGCAACGGTGTAGGTTTACACCTTCTGCCAAAACATCTGTTGTAATTAAAATTTTGAAATCGCTTTTCCTTTCGCCAATGTAATTGGCATCAAAATTTTCCTGAATTGTTTCAAATAATTTACTTCTGTTGTCGGAAGAAATATTTAGGACTTTTGTTTTTAAATGTTCTTCTACCTTTTCTTGCAAGTAGTTTGCGGTATCGGTGCTTTCGGTAAAAATTACCAATTGCCCCGTTGGATTAATCGAAGTATTTAAAAGTTCGTCATTTAATACTTTAAAGAAAGCATCCAGTTTTGGGTCTTCTTCAATATTCGCCCATTCTTTAATGAGTTCTTTTAAAAGTGAATTGTCTTTTCTTAGACCGTCAATAAATGTGCTATCAAAATCTTCTGGTGTGAAAACATTGTTTCTTGGATTTTCAATGTTCATTTCCATAATCATTGCTTCCAAATCTTCAATGCTAAAACCTTTTTCCATCAAATCATTTACTCGAAGGTCAGGAGCAATCAACACTTTTCCTTTGTCAAACATTTCAATCATTCTGCTGGTAGCAGTTGATAGATTTTGTAATGATATTTTGAAGGCTTTAAAACTGCTCTCCAATCGTTTTATCATTAAGGTTTTCATAATCCCTGCAAGAGATTGTGAAACCAAGACGGCTTGTTCGTATTGGTTTTCTCTTAGCTCAGGTTTTAAATATGCAATGGCTTGATAACGGTAGTAGTTTATTTTGTCTGTATCAGTCAGGTAAAAAACGGTGTGATAAAATAGTTTGCTCAATTTGGAATTGAGTTCATACAATTTTGGTTTTGGTGCAGCAATCTCAGGAAATTCAATTCCTTGTGCTTTTAAATCATCAATGTATTTTGGATAGTTTTTTAAATCTCTTCTTGTTCTGCGAACTGTAATTTGAGAAATTATTTTTTCACGAATTACGCCATACAGTTCACGAATACGTTCAATGTTCGGTGTGTCGGCTTGCATTATTTCTCTGTATTCACGAATAATAGGACCAAAGAAACTTTGCAGATTAGTCACTGGTAAAGTGCTTCGTCTTGCATCTTGAAAAAGGAGAAGCTGATAATACAAATCTTGTGGTCGGTTGTTAAGAGGTGTTGCTGAAATCAACATCACTTTCTTTTTTGTTCCATGAACAAGTCCTTCACCATTTCTTGGAGCTTTGCAAATACGTTGCAAGTTTCCAAACATAGTTGATGTATGGTTGCGGTAACGGTGGGCTTCATCAACTAGAATTAAGTCATAATCTTCTTTAGCCCAATAGTTCAAATCATCACCATTAACAATTTTTTCTAATCGTCCGTTTGTGATAAATTTTGTATGTCTATCAATGCCAAACAAACGGAAAGTGTTTTTCCAGTTTTTCTCCAATGCAGGCGGGTAAACCACCAATATTTTTGTGTTCAATGAGCCATTAGCAATCAAAAAGCGTTTGGCAATCATAGCAGCAACAACGGTTTTTCCTAAACCAACAACGTCAGCCAAAAAGAAACCGTTATGCTCTATCAGCATTTGGAAACCTTGGTTTACAGCATCAATTTGATAGCTTAATTTTTTATAAGTCTTTGGTAAATCTCCAACTGTGTCAGGGTCGTAATCAATATTTTTTCCAAAATACTCAATCAGGAATTTGATGTAAAGTTCATAAGGCGTAAAGGTTTGGCCGATGTGTGTTTTTTGTTTGAATTGCTGAATGTCAGCTGGCAGAATTGGTGTTGATTGTTCCCACAATGCAATGAATTCTTTTTTTGTAAACTCAACATCGTCATAATCTTTCAACGCGATGTTCAGTTCGTAGTTAGGAGATTTTTTTATTCCAAGCCCAGCCTCTGTCAAGTTTGATGAACCCATTATAACCCAACCATCAGAATGAGTTGTATGGTGTTCGGGTAAGAATAAATAGAACTTTGCATGAATTGCTTTTGAGTTATGTGCCCTAACTTCAATTTTGCCGTCCATTAAATCATTGATGAATTGCAAAACGCCTTTTTCAACCTGCTCTGAATATTTTGCTTCTTTAATATCTTGAATAAACCATTTTAGAAATTCGTCTTTGGTTTTGGTTTCATCACCAAAATACATAATGCCTTTCCGTTGGGCTTCGGCAAACATTTGGTCAACATTAATACCAACCAGTATTTTTATGTCTTTGATATTTTGTAAATGTGGTTGTAAAGCAAAATAGCCAGATGAACGAAAGTAACCTACCACAGCATGAAAAGCATAAAGGTCTTTCATTTGGTCAATAATACCTTTGAACTTGTCAAAGAGATTACGGTCGTTATTATTTGTAAAGAATTTAGATGACATTATTTTTTAGTCTTTTTAATTTGTTTTTCTGCGGCTTTCAAGCCGTCAGTTAAATGTTCCATTCCTCCAAAGTCTTTACTGATTTTGTCTGCTATAAATTTTGTTTGAACTTCTTTTAAGTCAAGTTTTAGAATGTCGGCAATTGGCTGCAGATAGTCTGGTGAAGCAGGTCTGTCACCCCGTTCTACTTTGCTTAATGTTGAAGTATCGATGTCAAGATGTGCAGCAACTTTTCTTAGAGGAAGATTTTTTTCTTCTCTAGCTTTCCTGATATAATCACCAAATGTTTCGTTACTCATTTAGACAAATTGTTTTGGACTGAATTGTCAAATATACAAGATATTCTGATACTGTTATAGTGCGGTGGGTAAATTTTGCTCTTTTGGTTTTGCCGAAGGGTCGGCTTTGTGTGCCGGGGCGAAATTAAATGTTCAAAATGTGCGGTGGTAGTGCAAATTAATTTTTTTTCTTACATACACAACCAAATCAGCTCCAATTGATTTTAGCGTGTAAAACAAACTGCCAGTTTCTATTAAGGATAACTTTACTATTAATCGCAAACCAATAAATTAGTCACTTGTAACAAAAGAAACAAACCAATCCTTAAAGTTCTCAAATTTTTGTGAGTCACCAAATTCTTCTATTGGAATAGTCCATAATTCTCCATGTCTTGCGAAATAAATTCCTATGTTTTCAATTGGTTTGTCCAGTTTATCATTATTTATTCCACCAATTTTTGATAAAATATAATAGCCTAATAACTGGTTTAAATGTTCTCTCTCCAATTTTAAATGTTTGGTTGCTTTAAAGTCTATTAATGTATTATCAATAATTAGGTCAGCATCGGCACCACCTACAATTGATGATCCTTCTCCAAATGTTGGATTTAAATAGCACTTTTCCGTAGCTGTAAATTTAGATTTATCAACGAGTGAAATTAAAGCTTTTAAATCTTTTATATCATTAGGGTCATGGTAGTTAAAATTTTGGTCGATAACTTTAGATCTAAAATAAGCGTCAAGTTTTGCGAGATAAATTGTGTTGGCAATTAGATTGTCATTCAATTGCCCATCCTCAATGAATTTTGAATAATTATTTTTAGTTTCGTCATATTGTTCTATAATTATTTTTAAAAGGTCTTTGGCTTTAAAAAATATATCATTTTGACTACCAGTTTTAATATCAGAATCCAAATTTTTAGAAAATTTTCTTGTCAGGATTTTATAAGAATTATCTGCAACCCAAGAGCTCTCGACTTGAATAAAAATATTTTTGTTATGATGTTGTAAATAAAATCGCATTAGGTAATCAAAAGCTGTACCAACTAATTGCGTATTGTTTGTTAAAGCATTTGCTTTAATTTCAGTTTTTAAACTAAATACTGGTCGCACAAATTCGGTCTTTAGCTTGTCCCGAAGAGCTTGATTATTTTTGTTTTTAAGAATAGATGTTAAGCTCATGTTTTTTTAATTCGGGTTGCTATACCATACCACCAACCCCACCCCAAAATCCCACACCTCCTCCCGAGCATACACAACAAATAAAATTTTCTTGAATTCGGGGCATTAATAGAAGTAATAAATAAGCTAAGCCAAAGCTACAAATTTTTGCCAAGATTGCAAGTTTTTAAAAGTCCATAGTCCATAGACGATGGTCCATAGTAAATAACTATTTGTACTATTCTATCACTAATCCAAAGCTATCACCCCCTAACCCCAAGCTATTTCATTTACACCCTCCACTCACACAGCATCCAATCAATACCACCTAAAATACAAGCTGCAATTGCCTAAAGTATTTTCTCTACTAGCTTAAACTTTAACCTTTGCCACCTATAGTACAAGCCCTAGTTGCATAGCGCACAAGCCATAGCTAATTAGAGCACAAACCCCTGTTGCCAAAAACACAAACTCTGTCGCCTAGTATACAAACTCCTGTTGCCTACTATACAAACCCCTGTCGCCAATAGTACAAACTCTGTCGACTAGTATGCAAACGCTATCGCCTAGTATGCAAACTCTATCGCCTAGTATGCAAATGCTGTTACCTACTATACATACCGCTATCGCCTAGAGTATAAGCACATGCCTCCTAGAGTGCAAACACATGCCGCCTAGAGTGCAAATACCAGCCTCCTATACTGCAAGTGCATCTGGCTATAGTGCAAGCTATAGTAGACTAGAGTACAAACATGGCCGCCTAGTAGGTAAATTATGGCCGCCCTATGTGTAAGTTTATGCCGCTTAGAGTATAAGTACTAGCCGCCTAGGGCGCAAGAGTAGAAAGAGAAAGTGAAAGAGAAAGAGGTCCTTTTTTTCGTTGTGTCCATTGTGGTTCCTTCGACTCGCTCAGGATGACAACTACTCATATAAAGAAAATGTTTCTTTAAAATAAAGGGAAGAGTAACCACAAAGGCCACAACGAGAAGAAGCACAACGGACACAAAGCGCGGTAGGAGGGGGAAGAAAGAGAAAGTGAAAGAGAAAGAGAAGGACCTCTTTCTCTTTCTGTTACTCTTTCTCTTTCTACTCTACTGTCATGGTGAGTTTATCGAACCATAATCACCCACACATACTTACATGGCGGATTATCTTGCAAAGCTTTTGGAATATGAACCACCAAGGTGTTTTCACTATTTGTGTAAGTTAGTTTTTGTTTTGAACCAAGGAGTGACACCTTTAGTCCTTTTTTAGGATCGCAGCTGGCAATGGTAATTTGCTCTGGCAGGGTGGTTTCGCCTTCTTTAGCCATGTAAAAATAGTAGCGTGTGCCATCGGCTTGTTGGGTCATGCATATATTGCCTTCTTTATAGGGCGCTAGGGTTTTGCTATTGTATATGGCTTCTTTGTTTATATCCATCCAGGCGCCGTATTCTTTTAGTAAATCATACGCACCTTGTTGCCATTCGCCTTCTGGGGTGGGGGCAATGTTTAATAAGAGGTTTCCGCCTTTGGCTACTATATCTACCAATAATTGTATGCCTTCTCTGCCGCTCATATACTTGGCATCGCGGGTGTGCGACCAGCCTCCGCCCGATATAATGCAGCTTTCCCATGGGTAGGGAAGTTCTTTTTGGGGTACTCTGTTTTCTGGGGTAAGGTAGTTTTGGTTCACCCCATATACTGCTCTGTCTACTACAATAAGGTTGGGTTGTTTTACACGGGCCTTTGCTACCAGTTCATCCATACGAATATCTTGGTTTACAATGCGGTTTTTAAGGTAGCCATTGCTGGTGCTTTTAAGCTCGCCGGCATACCACTCGTCTATTTCTTTTTTGCTGGTTTTGCATACCCAGCCGCCATCTAACCAAAGTATATCCATTTTGCCATAATCGCTCATAAGCTCCATAACCTGATTGTGGGTATAGTTTATATACTTCTCCCATTGCTCTTTATTGGCTTCGGGCTCATAGTTTACATTTCTATCTCGGGCAGGGTATTTGGGGTCCCAGTAATAGGGGCTATGCCAATCGGGTTTAGAGAAATAAGCGCCCGTCCACATACCTTCTTTTCTAAAGGCACTAAACACCTCTTTGGCAATATTACTTTTAGGGTTGGTTGAATAGGGGCAAGCGCTATCGGTAATTTTATAGTTGGTGTATTTGCTATCAAACATACAAAAGCCATCGTGGTGTTTGGTGGTAAATACTACATAGCGCATGCCTGCATTCTTGGCTGCCTTTGCCCAAACCGTTGGGTCAAACTTAGTGGGGTTAAAGGTGGTTTTTAAAGCCTCGTAGTCTTTTAAGTAGGTAAGGTAATTGTTGGGGTCAGAACCCATTTTGCGCTCGCACCAACCGTATTCCTCGGGGCATATCGACCATGATTCTACAATGCCCCATTGGCTATAGGTTCCCCAATGCATAAGCAAACCAAATTTAATGTTTTGCCATTCTTTAATACGCGCCACAATTACCGGGTTGGTATCGTCTACATAACGCTCTGTTTCTGTTTGTGCGCTAAGCTGTGTAACAAATAAGAACACATACACGCTTAAGGTAAATAGGTATCTTGAGTAGGTAAATTTTGCCATATACAAGTATACTTATTTTTTGCATATTGCGTTTAGGTTCGAACCGTACTTTTAAAAACAACTTATGAAGAAATCTATTCTTACCACACTGCTTTTGTGTATAGCCATTCTACCTTCTTTTGCGTGTACCACCTTTGTAATGAAACGCGGCAATGAGTTAGTTTTTGGGCGTAACCTCGATTGGGTTTCTGATAATGGAGTGATAGTAGTGAATAAACGCAATACCTCTAAAACCGCTATTGTATTTGCACCCGATAAGGCCATGCAGTGGACGAGTAAGTATGGAAGTGTAACCTTTAATCAGTTTGGAAAAGAGTTTCCGTTTGGGGGTATGAATGAGCAGGGTTTGGTGGTAGAAATAATGCTAGCCAAAGCTAGTTACCCCTTGCCCGATGAGCGCCCAGCCTTAAACGAATTGCAGTGGATACAGTATCAATTAGATAATTCGGCCTCTATTAAAGATGTGATAGAAAGTGATAAACTTTTGCGCATTAGCAAGATTAACCAAGACCTCCATTTTCTTATTTGCGATGCGGCTGGTAAGGTAGCTGTAATAGAGTTTATAGACCATAAAATGAAGGTGTATAAAGATCAAACCTTGCCTTACCCCGTTTTAGAAAACGATGTGTATGCTAGATCTTTGAGCAATATAAAAAGCAATACCTCTTGCAGGTTTACCAAAGCCGCGCATTTGGTTCAGAACTTTACGCCTTCTAATCCTACACCTATTGTAGACTATTCGTTTAGGATATTAGATGAGGTAATGCTGCGCGGCTCTTGGTCTATTGTATATGATATTACCAATAGAAGCATTCATTTTAGAACCGCCTCTAATAGGCAAGTACGTAATTTTGATATGGCTACCTTTAATTTTAGTTGTGATGGTCCAACATACTTATACGATTTAGAGAATAATAGCAAGGGTACTATTAATGCCAAGTTTGGTCCTTACTCCGATTCTAAGAACCAAGAGAAAATGCAAGATGCCATGCGTACTAATTTAATTATTATGCCTAAGGAAATTAAGACACTATTTTATACCTATGCTAGAACCTGCACCTGCTCTTAGGTTCGAACCAAACTTACTCTATGGCTGCTCTGCAAGTTCTTTTACTTTTTGGTTCATTAGGTTAAAGCCTTCCACCGTATTTACATCTAACATGCTTTTAAATAGGGGCACTAATATGCCTTTAAAGGTTTCGGCCTGAACCAAGGTAGTGCTGCCATCGCCATTATCTGTGAGGGTAAAGGAATGTTCGCCATCAAATAAACCGGGTATAAGTAAATGACCCAACCATCTAAATTCTTGGTTTGTGTTAAACACTAATACGGTAGGAGTAAAGCTCATGCCACTAGCATTGGGTGGTTCAATACGCGCTTTAATTTTTTTACCTACTATAGCTGGTCCTACAATAGATTTAATAAAAGGGTTCCAGCTAGGGTAGCTTTCAAAGTTTGTTAAGATGGCCCATACTTTTTGGGGCGAAGCTTGAATACGGATACTGGTTTTAATTTCTTTAGCCATGGTGGTGTTTAGAATAAGGAAGTTTACGAATAAGAATAAGATGCCTTTCATGTTGTATTAATTACAGCACAAAGGTGAGGGCATGTGGCAGCTATTCCTCTTGATGTAAATCAAGAACTTTGTTTCTTCCTAATTCGGCTAAATGTTTCGGGGGTCATACCCAAAATAGAGGCAATGTATTGCTGTGGTACCTGGTTAAACAGCTCTTTGTTTTGTTAGTAAAAGAACTCGTAACGTTCCTCGGCACTCATGCTAAGGTGACTAAATATTCTATCTTCTAACAAGGTAAAGCAACGTGCTAGAAACAACTTCTCAAGCCTATTCCAATTAGGCATCCACTTCTCAATATGAATATAATCTTCGCGGCTAATAGTAAACAGTTCGGCATCGCTTAGGGCTTGTATAGTCCAACGTGCGGGTGTTTCAAATACAAAGCTGGCCAGGTCAACCACAAAATATCCCTTGCTCGAAATCCATTGGGTAATTTCCTTTTCGGGAGCGCTCACATAGATGCGCATTAAGCCACTTTGCACAAAACTTAACTTAGTACTCAAGTGCCCCGATTTTAAGAAGTAATCGCCTTTCTGAATAGTAGTAGGTTTAAAGAGTGCTACTATTTGTTGCAATTCGGTGGCCTCTACTACCCCAAAATACGATTTAATATAGTGCTCTAATTCGCTCGCCATATACAAATACGCTAAGGGTATTACTTTAGGAGCTCAATTTTCTTCACTACACTAGCACCATTTGGCAGGCTTAGTTGCATTAGGTAAAAGCCATTTTCATAGGCACTTAAATCCATACTATGCTCTGTAGGTTCGGCCATAAACTCTTTAGCTAATAACCTTCCTTGCATATCATATACCTTAACAAAAAGGTTTGGTTCGGCACTGTTTAGCCATATTTTACCGCTTGTAGGGTTGGGATATATGCTTAATTGTTCATCCAAGCTTTGAGAGCTTAAACCTGTCATGGCATTTACCAAAACGTTTTTATACACCGTATCACCTTTGCAACCATTGCCTGCTGTTTCAACTAATTTTAGTTGAGCATCGCCCTTAATTAACCAATATATGTTAATGGTATTTATGGTGCTGCTGCCCGAACCAAATGGGCATATCCATAAATAGTTGGAGCCATTGGAGGGAGTGACAGAATAGGTTTCGGTGGTTTTTCTGTTTACAATGCTATCGCCAATAATAGCTGGGGTACTTGGGTTGTTTACCAGATACACAAATCTAATCATAGAATCGGAGCAAGCTCCAGTGCCACCCGAAACCAATTTTACCAAGTGCCTATTTTCAATGCTATTAGCAAAACTCTTGCTCACACTCGCCGCTGTAGACGTATCGCTATTATCAAATTGCCACAAACGGTTTGGTGGGTTGGTACCATAGTTTGTAGTATCGGTAAATACAAATGAATGTCCTCTAAAACATTGAATCAATTTATTGGTAGTAAAGCCCGCTCTTGGTCGTGCACCCACGGCAATAAATACGGCTGCAGAGGTATCTGTATAAATTCCAGACGAAGCAATACGTTTGTACCAAGTGTTTTGAGTTAAGATAGGAGGGTTATAGTTTTTGCTAGTGTTGGTACCGCTAGCTGCAGCAAAATTACTGGTTGCACTAGTGGTAGAACTTAGCCATAAATAGGTATAGGTTCCTGTACCTCCACCCGGTGTTTGCCCAATTAAGGGATCAGCCCAAGTACCGCTGCAAACGCTTTGGTTCGAACCTATACTATTATTAGTAATAGCGCCAATGGTTTTCTCTGGAATAAACACTTTAAAAATAAACACATCGCTATTTTGATACGTAGTTTGATAGGCACCTGTAGTGGCAATACCACTGTTGGATTTGGTATTCCCTGTAATATAAATTTCTCCTATTTTACTACAGGCTATTCCATATTCATTTTCTGCCCCAGCACCTCCATAATAACTAGCACCCTGTAATACACCTGCTGGGCTCAGCTTAGCAACAAAGGCATCGTAATCGCCGCCTTTTGTTTCTTGGTAGGCACCAGCTGTGGCTAAACCATTGGCAGATTTGGTATATCCACTTACCAAAATATTTCCATCTAAATCGCATACCACACCATAGGCATCATCTAAGCTATCGCCACCTAAATAAGTAGCCCAAAGTTTAGAGCCAGTAGGACTATATTTTACCACAAACCCATCGTGCTCTCCACCGCCATAGGCAGGTTGGGTTGCACCCGCAGTTGCCATGCCCGCCCAAGAAGTGGTTTGACCTGTTACAACAATATTATTATCTTTATCTGTTGAAATATAAAAGCCATAATCGGTAGCAATTCTTCCATGGTAAGTACCCCAAAGTAAGGTGCCATCTGTTGAGTATTTTCTAATATATACATCCGATCCTCCAGATAAAAACGATTGCGCACTACCGGTTGTGGCAATGGCACTAGAGGAGGCCGTTGAACCTGTTACAATCACATTGCCTGCCCGGTCAACACATGCGGCATAGCCATAATCATCGCCAGGTCCGCCTAAATAGGTTGCCCAAGCAATGGTACCAGTAGGAGTAAATTTAGCCACATACGCCTCTTGTCCGCCACCCGCCCAAACTTGGTTGGCACCTGGTGTTGCGGTACCCCCGCATCCAGTAACAAATACATATCCTAATGAATCGCAAGCCAAGCCATAGGCATAATTTGGAATAGAAGTATTTTCCCAAAGGAAGGCGCCGGCACTTGTAAACTTTACTACATAGCTCCCGCCGGCCGCAAAAATATTACCCGCCCAATCGGTTGCTGTGGCATAAAACAAAGCAGCTCCTCCATAATAATAGGTACACCAAATAGGAACTAAACTTGAATCGAGTTTGCAAATAAACCCTTCGTAATTCCCTGCAATAATGGTGGTTTTATACGCGCCTGCAGTGGCAACATTGCTCACAGAGCTACTGTTTCCAACTATAATTACATTTCCATTTGTATCGGTGGTAACAGCTCTTCCTAAATCTTGTAAGGCACCGCCAAAGTAGGTTCCTATTGGGGTTGGGTCAATAATCAGGTCTAATTTTGGGTTGTAGCTTGGGCAGCTTAAGCCATATTTATTTGAACCCAATGAAACAAAGAAGGCCGAAACATCTGTAATTCCATCAGAGGGGTTGGCATAATCTATTTGGTAACTAAGCGGAATAGATTCTAGTAAGTTTCCAAAATCTGTTTCCAGAATAATCGCTCCATTGGCATCCAGCCTAGTTTTATTGGCACCTAATATGTTTAATTGTATCTGGTTTATAGAGGCGCCATTATGTAAGATAAAATTATATTTAAACCCATTATCAAGACTTGGGTCAATTAAAAATTCAATATCAATATTGGGATAAATACTTTGGTAAACTACTTTTTGATAATGGTTAATACCTTCATAGGAACTTGGGAATTCACCCGTACTATGAAAGTTTAATACATCTGGAGCTGCATTTACAGGTGTAATTTGAGGAGTAGATGCACCAATAAACGAAATGTCTATTCTTTGTATCAGCTTTTGAAAGGAAGGAGGAGGAGTACCATATTTAAAAGGACCCTTTGGCGCAGGTGAAGATTGGGTTTGAGTATCTGTTTGGCACCTATACAATTCATATGAAAAGCCATCGTTTCTAAGTTGCACATTAAGGGTTGATCCAAAAAACACATAGGTAACATCTAAGTTCTTCTGATTATCCTGATCAACAAATTGCCCTTTATTTTCAATAAACCCACGTTTAGAGTTTAATACACCATTGGTTCCTGCAGCAATGGTTATTTTAGATAGCACTACCATCTGCCATACCACTATTAAAAGTACTAATTGAGCTTTGTTTAACCGCATTTTTATAGGTACCATAAGATACAAAGTAACACAATTTAAGTGTAATATTATATGCTATGTGGTTCTGTTAAGTTTTAGGCAATTTGGCCAAACTACCTTGTTTATTGGTGCCAACACAACTTTGTGGAAATAAATCCGGTTTCCTGCATAAAGTTTCGCGCTCAATAACTTGGTTATGAGGGCATCCATTTATTTTTGTGGAGAACTAAAACTAGAATATATGAAAATAAATGTTGCACTATCGGATAACTTTACTATCTTTGTTGAGAATTATGGCTGAGAAAGTTAGAACCCTGTTTTTCTTTGACAGCTATTTTAATGAGTTTTTTGTTAGGCAAAGGCAAAAAGTCAAGGATAAAATTATTTGGACTTTGCGTTTAATAGAAACTCAACATCAAATTCCAGTTGAATACCTTAAACATCTTGAAGGCTGTGATGGTTTATATGAGATAAGGATTCAGCATGGAAGTGATATTTTTAGAGTGTTTTGTGTTTTTGATGAAGGTAAAATAATTGTGTTATTAAATGGCTTTCAAAAGAAATCTCAAAAAACACCGAGAAACGAAATTGATTTAGCACTTAAAATAAAACAAGAGTATGAAAACAGCAAACGGTCTTAAATCATTAGACCAATTTATTGAAGAAGAATACGGCCCAAAAGGGAAGGCAAAAAGAGATGCCTTTGAGGCCGGTTATGAAGAATTTAAAATTGGGTATTTGCTACAACAAGCCCGTTTAAAAAAAGGCCTTACCCAAAGTGAGCTTGCCGAGAAATGCGGCACCAACAAAGGGTATATCTCTAAAATAGAAAATGATATAAAAGAAGTACGCCTTTCAACCTTACAAAAAATTGTTGAGCTAGGTTTAGGAGGAAGATTAGAGCTTACAATTAAATTGTAATTTAGTATCTTGCCTGCTTGAAACAAGTACTCGCTTTCTGTTTTCTACACCTTATGTGCTTGGGAATAGCAAACGCTCAAACGCGAGTCTATTTATTTCCTGGGCAAGGCTCAGATGCAAGGTTGTTTTCAAAAATCAAACTCGATTCTAGCTTTGTATTAATTCCAATATTATACTCCGAACCAGCCAAAGGGGCAACTCTAGCTAGTTATGCTCAAACACTAAAAAATCAAATAGATACCAATGGTGCTTATTGTTTTATTGGTGTATCCATGGGTGGCATGATTTGTTCTGAGCTTTCAGATTATTTGAACCCAAGTAAGGTTATTATTATTTCAAGTGCAAAATCAACTACTGAATTACCTTTTCGATATCGGTTTCAAAAAGTAATTCCCTTGTATAAATTAGTTCCTAAAGGTTTGGTAAAGGAAGGTGCTCAAATGCTACAACCACTTGTTGAACCAGATAGAAATGCCAATAAAGAAGTATTTAAAAGCATGTTGGCCAGCAAAAGTTCTACCTATTATAAACGCACAGTAAGCATGATCATAGAGTGGGATAGGGTAGAAAAAAACGCAAAGATTATTCAAATTCATGGCACCAATGATCATACCATTCCAATTAGAAATGTACAGGCAAATTATACTTTAGAGGGTGGCTCGCATATGATGACACTCACGCGAGGCGAAGAGTTAAATACACTCTTATTGGAAATATTAACTGCTAAATAAATGGTTTCGTATGCTTGTTCCCGAAATTAGAAATGTATCTCCTAAAAAGCTACTTGGGATGAAGTTGCAAATGAATTATGCCAATAATACTACGGGTAAATTATGGCAAAGCTTTATGCCTAGGCGCCATGAAATACCCAATACACTTAACCAGAGCTTATACTCATTGCAGGTTTATCCTCCAACTTTTTCGTTTGCAGATGCCCAAGCCAACTTTGAAAAATGGGCAGCGGTGGAAGTGAATTCCTCTGAAAATATTCCTTTAGGCATGGAAGCTTTTACCTTAGAAGGTGGTTTGTATGCGGTGTTCGTATACCAAGGTTTATCAAGTGATACCCGCATTTTTGAGTATATCTTTAAAACCTGGTTACCTGCTTCAGACTATACCTTAGACAACAGACCACATTTTGAATTATTAGACCATCGCTACAAAAACAACGACCCAAGTTCGGAGGAGGAGATTTGGATTCCTATTAAATTGAAACCAAGTACGAGTTAATTTTTGTTATTTTTACCGCCATGGAACCACAAGAAGAGCCAAAACCTAAACGCCGTGTTAGGTATTCGGGCACGCATCCTAAAACATTTAAAGAAAAGTATAAAGAGTTAAACCCTGAACTCTACTCGGAGGATGTGCAAAAGGTAATGCAGCAAGGTAGAACTCCTGCTGGAATGCATCGCTCTATTTGTGTGGATGAAATTTTGGAGGTATTGCACCCTGCACCTGGTGAAGTGGGCTTAGATGCCACTTTGGGCTATGGTGGTCATACACTCGAATTATTGAAATGTATTCAACCGGGTGGTAAGTTATTTTCTATTGATGTGGATCCAATAGAATTGCCAAGAACCAAAGAACGTTTGGAGAAACTTGGCTTTGGAGAAGATAAAGTAGTGATTCAAAAGATGAACTTCTCTGAGATTGATATGCTAGAAGAGCAAGCTGGCCTGTTTAATTTTGTATTAGCCGATTTAGGAGTTTCATCTATGCAAATAGATAACCCTGATAGAGGCTTTTCATTTAAAATAGAAGGTCCACTCGACCTTAGGTTGAACCCCAAAAGTGGTAAACCTGTTTCGGAATATCTAAAATCTTGTTCGGCCGAATTTTTAGAAGAGTTGTTTTTAGTAAACTCAGATGAGCCACATGCGGCTAGAATTTCAACAGCCATTGTGGAAGCAATTAATAGAGGAAGAGTGATTGAAACAACCACACACTTATATTCTATTATAGAAGAAGCGCTTAGCTTTTTGCCTGCTTCTACCAGAAAAGACGAACTTAAGAAAGCTTGCCAGCGTTGTTTTCAAGCCTTGCGCATAGCAGTAAATGATGAGTTTGGGGTATTGGAAAGTTTTTTAGAAAAACTGCCCTATGCATTAGCTCCAGGCGCACGTGTGGTTATCTTAACCTTTCATTCGGGCGAGGATAGACGTGTAAAGAAAGCCTTTCAAGCATTGTATCGTCAAGGCGTATATAGCGCCATTGCACAAGAGCCCATGCGACCATCGGCTCAGGAAATATTTAGCAACCCCCGCGCAAAATCAACCAAATTGAGGTGGGCTATTAAGGCTTAAATAATATATTATATTTTTTTTGTTTCCCATTTAGGGAACTTTTGTTTATCTTTGAAATAGGATTTGAAATGAGAATTATTTCTAAAAAAATATTAAGAGATTTTTGGGGACTTCATTCCGGTTGTGAGCAAGCTTTAAAATCCTGGTATTTAGAAACTAGTCAAGCAAATTGGAAGAACTTCAATGAACTAAAAATTGAATATCCAAATGCGAGCATTTTAAAAGATAACCGTGTTGTTTTTAATATTAAAGGAAATTCCTACCGCTTAATTGTAAAGATTAATTTTGATTTTCAAATGGTTTGGGTGCGATTTATTGGGACGCATTCTGAATATGATAAAATTGATGCTACTAAAATATAACTAAAATGAACATTAAACCTATAAAATCAGAAAGTGATTATTTATTAGCACTTGAAAGGCTAGAAGTGATATTTGATGCCAAGGCAAATTCAAATGAAGGGGATGAATTAGAGATTTTAGGCATTTTAATAGATGAATACGAAAAATCCCATTTCCCTATTGATTTGCCAGACCCAATTGAGGCAATCAAATTTAGAATGGAACAAATGGGGTATACACAAACAGATTTAGCTAAAATTATTGGACTTAAAAGCAGGGCAAGTGAAATTTTAAATAGAAAAAGGAAATTATCCATTGAAATGATTAGGCAATTGCATGAACAGCTTAATATTCCGAGTGATGTCCTTATTCAACCATACTAAAATCCCAAAAACATTTCACATATAGCTGTTTATTAATGGTCGGCAATAGATTTTAGAATTGGCCGTTTACTTAGGCAATAAATCCTTAAATTTGTTGCATGAAAGTACTAAAATACGCGGTCATTAGCTTGGCTATTTTGTTTGTATTGTTATTGGCCACCCCGTTTCTATTCAAAGGAAAAATTGTTTCCTTAATTAAAGAGCAAGCAAATGCTCAGCTAAACGCCAAACTAGATTTTGATGAAAATATCAGTTTAAGTCTAATCAAAAGCTTCCCCAATTTAAGTGTGGGTATTGATAAGCTTTCTATTGTTGGTATAAACGATTTTTCGAAAGACACCTTATTTTCGGCTCAAAGCATTTCTTTAACACTTAATTTAATGAGTGTAATTAAAGGAGAGCAAATAGAAATCAGAAAAATTCTATTGGATCATCCACGCATACAAGCCTTTGTTTTAAGCGATGGTAGAGCTAATTGGGATATTGCTAAAACAGATACCACTGCTACTCAAAACCCGGCAGATACTGCTGCTTCTAAGTTTGATGTGAAACTAAAGAAGTTTGAAATTGTAGAAGGTTATATCCTATACGACGATAAAGAAGGGGATATGTATAGCGAACTAGCGGGAATGAATTATACCCTAGAAGGTGATTTTACGGATGTATTATTTACCATGCAAAACAAATTAAGCATTGCCTCTTTCACCGTGGGAATGGAAGGTGTAAATTACCTATCGCATGTAAATGCCACCGCCAATGCTGCCATTGATGCAGATATGAATAACTTTAAATTTGTGTTTAAAGACAATGAGTTTAGCCTAAATCAATTGGTATTTGGCATGAATGGCTCTTTTGCCATGCCTGGCGATGATATGCTAATGGATATTACCTATGCAGCCAAACAAAATGAGTTCAAGAACTTCTTATCTTTAATTCCTGCTATTTATACCAATGATTTTAAAGATCTACAATCGAAGGGTAAATTAGCATTTGATGGTTTTGTGAAAGGAACCTATAACGATAAACAAATGCCCGCTTTTGGTTTGAACCTAGCTGTAGAAAATGGTTGGTTTAAATACCCTGCCTTGCCTACCCCAGTTGAAAATGTGGGACTAAAACTAGCCGTAAACAACCCAGATGGAGATTTGGATCATACCGAAATAAACCTAAGCAAACTCCATTTTGAATTGCAAGGAGATCCGTTTGATGCCCGCTTATTGGCTCAACACCCAATGACAGACCCATATATAGATGCATACGCTAAAGGAACCTTGAACTTAGATAATATTGTTAAAATTGTTCCTATGCCTGCAGGTACCACTTTGCACGGGTTGATTAAATCGGATATTACAGCCAAAGGAAAAGTTAGCACCATTGAAAAAGGAAACTATGAAGATTTTGCAGCAAACGGAAGTTTAATTTGTCAGAACATTTACTATGCTTCGCCTGATTTGCCTAAGGCATTTGAGTTAACAAACTCAGAAATGACCTTCTCTCCAAAGATTGTTGCGCTTAAAAGTTTTGATGCCAAAATTGGTAGCAGCGATATGCACATGAATGGCGATTTGGCGAACTTCTTTCCATATTATTTTGGAAAAGGAGTGCTTAAAGGAACTCTAAACTTTACAAGCACTAATTTTAATGCAAATGAATTCTTAACCGAGGTTGCAGATACAGCTGTTGCGGCAACTGATACAGCTGCCATGACAGTTTTTGAGGTTCCAAAGGATATTGATTTTACACTAAAGAGTAGTATTGGAAAATTAAGTTATACCAACTTGGATATCACAAATTTTGTTGGAAATATTGGAGTGGCCAATCAAAAACTTAGCTTTAATCAAGTTGCTTTAAACTTATTAGGTTCGGCCATGAAAATGACCGGGTATTATGAAACCACCAACCCTCGCAAACCAACAGTGGATATAGATTTTGGTTTGGCTAATTTAGATTTCCAAAAAGCATTTGCTACTTTTAATACCGTAAAGAAATTAGCACCTGCTGCAGAAAATATCTTTGGTACATTTAGTACAACCTTTAAACTAAAAACGGCCCTAGATGAGCATATGCAACCAGATTACGCTAACCTTTTTGCTGAAGGTATGATGAGCATTCCATCTGCTGAAATAAAGAACATTAAAGTATTGGATCAGATTACCGATTTAATTAAGAAACCAGAATACAAAAAGATAGGTTTCTATAATGCTAAAATTGCCTATAAAGTTGAAAAAGGCAGAGTGAATACAAAACCCTTTGATGTTAAAATTGGAGGACAAACATTAACCTTAGCCGGTTCAACAGGTTTGGATCAAACCATAGATTATAAAGGTACTGCCAATATTCCTAAGAAAGATTTGGGAGGTGCCGATGCTGCGATAACGGGCGCATTAGCAGAATTAAATAAGGCAGCTGGTACGAGCATTAAAACAAATGAAACCCTGCCAGTACAAATTGGTATTGGTGGAACATTTACTTCGCCAAAAATTACCACCAACTTTATGGATTTAGCCAAAGGTGAGGCAAACAATATTAAAGACCAAGCCCTAGAAGAAGCGAAACGCAAACAAAAAGAATTAACAGACAAGGCCAAAGCAGAATTAGATAAAGCTGCCGCCGAAGCACAAGCTAAAATAACAGCAGAAGCCGATAGGATTAAGAAGGAGGCTGAGGCCAAGGCCAAGGCAGAAGCTGATAGACTTAGGGCCGAAGCCGATGCAAAAATTAAGGCAGAAACGAACAAGGTAAAAAAACAAGCCCAAGATTCGATTAAAAATCGACTGAAGGGTTTGCTTAAATAAAACACTAACAAAAACCTAAAACCCAATCCCCATTTCATGTCAATCCCCAACCTAGATTTAACAAATTCCTTTTTTGACTCACTTCGACAAAGCGAATTTCAACGCTTAGATGCCGAGAAACAAGTTTACCTTGATTTTACAGGAGGAAATTTGTATCCAAATTCATTGCTTGAAAAACATTTTGATTCCCTACGCAAGCATACCTTTGGTAATCCGCATTCAACTAACCCTTCTTCCTTATTAGCTACCAAATTAGTGGATAGTGCTAGAGAAAAAGTATTGGAGTTTTTTAATGCAGAAGATTACTACTGCGTGTTTACTGCCAATGCAAGTGGAGCCCTTCAAATAGTAGGCGAAAATTATCCATTTAATGAGGATAGCGTTTTTTTGCTTACCTCCGATAACCATAATTCGGTAAATGGAATACGTGAGTACTGCAAGCGAAATGGAGGAGTTCATCAATATGTTACCATTAATTATGAAGACCTACAGGTAAACGAGGAAGACTTATGGAAGCAAATGGAAGCCAAGCAACATTATGGCACCAAACTTTTTGCTTTTCCTGCTCAGTCAAATGTTTCTGGCGCTAAACATGATTTAAGTTATATCCAAAAATTTCAAGATAAGGGTTGGGACGTATTGCTTGATGCCGCCGCGTTTGTACCAACAACCAAACTTGATTTGCAAGAGGTGAAGCCAAATTTTGTGTGTGTTTCGTTCTATAAAATATTTGGCTACCCAACGGGTTTAGGATGTTTACTTATTAGAAAAGATACCTTTCCAAAATTGCAAAAGCGCTGGTTTGCCGGTGGCACTGTAAGTATGGTTGCCGTAAATTACGATACCTATTTTTTAGTTGAAAATCATGAGCGATTTGAAAATGGCACCATTAATTATTTAGATATTCCAGCCATTGAAAATGGTTTAAACTTTATTGAATCAATTGGTATCAATCGAATTAATGCAAGGGTAAAAGAGTTAACACACTATTTGTTAACCCATTTATCTAATTTAACCCATAGTAATGGTAATCCTGTATTAAGAATATTTGGTCCAGAGGGTACAGAAAATAGGGGAGGGAATATAATCCTGAACTTTTTTGATGAGGATGAAAAGGCATTTTCTTATGAGTATGTTCAGGAGGCTTCCAATATTAAAAACATATCCCTTCGTTCAGGTTGTTTTTGCAATCCGGGTATTGATGAAATTAATAGTTGTTTAAGCAATGATGACCTATCACACTACTTCTCGAGTAGAGACCATGTAAATTCGAATGAACGTTCTTTAATGCTTGGAAAAATGCGTGGTGCTATTCGAGTGTCTGTTGGAATTGCCACCAACCAAGCCGATTTAGATCACTTTATTTCATTTGCAAAATCGTTTATAAACACAAAGGTGAGTTCAATTTAACTTGAACCCACCTTTAAGTTATAATTTATTGGTGAACCTATTTTAAGGTTTGATCTAACCATTCAAAGAATACACGTTGCCAAAGCACACTATTTTGCGGCTTGGTTACCCAATGGTTTTCATCGGGGAAGTATAAGAACTTACTTGGTATGCCTTTTAATTGTGCAGCAGTAAAGGCTTCCATACCTTGGTTTAATGGCACACGATAATCTTTTTCGTTATGGATAATTAGAATAGGAGTGTCCCAGTTTTTAACAAATTTATGTGGGCTGGCATCAAAGTTATTTGGACTTTGTTTTTGATCCCAATACGGGCCGCCATTATCGTGGTTGGCAAAGAACATTTCTTCGGTAGTTCCATACCAACTCTCCATATTAAACATTCCGCAATGCGCAATAAATGTTTTAAAGCGTTTGTTGTGGTTACCTGCTAACCAATACACGCTATAACCTCCAAAGCTAGCACCAACCGCTCCTAATTTATCTTTATTTACATACGGTTCTTTAGCTACATCGTCAATGGCACTTAGGTAATCTTTCATGCATTGTCCGCCGTAATCATTGGTTATAGCATCGTTCCATTCGCTGCCAAAACCAGGTAAGCCTCTACGATTTGGAGCCACCACTATATAGCCGTTAGCTGCCATTAATTGAAAGTTCCAGCGGTAGCTAAAAAACTGCGAAACCGGACTTTGTGGTCCACCTTGGCAATACAATAGAGTTGGGTATTTTTTACTGGCATCAAAATCTGGTGGGTAGATAACCCAAACCAACATATCTTTATTATCTGTTGTTTTAACCATGCGCTTTTCTACCTTGCCCATTTTGGTTTGTTCCAAAATGTTTTTGTTTACTTGGCTATATTCAAACTCATTACCTGAACCAATATCCACTAAAAACAATTCGTTAGGCATGCTCATACTGGTTTTAGCCGCCAATAGTATAGTTGTTTTTGGAACCAAACATAAAGCACCATAATCGTGAACACCTTTGGTAATAGGTACTACCCGGCTTATACTGCGTAATTTAGGGTCGAACATATAGAGTTGCTTAGTGCCTTCAAAAACTGCGTTAAATGCCAGGCGAGCGTTATCTAACCAAATAAAATTCTCTAGGGTATAATCGAACTTGTTTGTTAGAGGAGTAATTTTAGGCATAATATAAATGGCAGCTTGAATGGTACCATTACCTGCAGGTTTGCTAGCTTTAGGAGCAGTATAATCAAACATAACCAAGGTGTTTCTTGCACTTTCGTTGCCCGCTTCTTCCATGCTTAGCCAAGCAAGTTTTGTTCCATCAGGGCTAAATTGAGGGTTCTTATCATAACCTTGGTTTGCTTCAGAGATATTACGAGTTACTTTGGTATTTAAATCGTATACATAAATATCGCTATTGGTAGAAACGGCATCGGCAGTACCTTGTAGTTTTTTGCAATCGTAAGCCAATTTAGTTCCATCCGGGCTCCAATTAAACTCATCATCATCGCCTTGAGGAGGCACTGGACAATCAAAGCGCTCATCTTTCATTAAATCAACTAACTCACCAGTAAGGTTACCATTTGAGTAAGGTTGAATAAATAAATGGCTATAGGCATAATCGTGCCAAGCATCCCAATGACGGTAGAATAAACCATCGATAATACGTGCATTGGTTTTGTCTAAATCGGGGTAAACTTCTTTTACTTCCTGATCCAATTTTACATCCATTACCAAGGCAATGTGTGTCATTTTTGGAGAGTATTTATACCCGTTTATACCTCCGCGTACATTGGTTATTTTGTGACTATTTTTTCCGTCCAAATCACATTCAAATAACTGTACTTCTCCAGATTTTGCCGATAGATAAGATATCTTTTTTCCATCGGGTGTAAAGCGCGCACCAAAGGCATTTATGGTTTCATCCAAAACCACCGTTGCCGCAGGTTCGTCTCGTAGGGACAGGTCGCGACCTGTCCTTACCACGGTGTTTACACGTTGTGTAAAGATGGTGTTTGCACCTTTGTTTGCCTTTAGGTCGTAATGCTTTACCGCATAAATGGCCAATTTTCCATCGGGCGAAACCATGTGCTCGCTAAGTCGGCCAAACTTCCAGAGCGTGGCAATATCAAGTTTGTTTTGTGCCATTGTAAATAGCGGTAAGAATGTTAAGAGGAGTATTTTTTTCATATGAGTTTATTTAATCCGAAATAATATTTATGAAGATAACTAAAGTTGAAACCCCGAACGATGAAATTTAACATGTCCTCTAGGTATATTTGGACTTTCGGGGTTAACTGTTAGAAGTAATAATTTAGGTTGTACTACCAAATCCATATCCTCCATAGGTACGGCACCTAATAAAACTTCATTTCCAATAATAAGCGTTCCAATATAACAACTTCTGTTTTCAAAACTTATTTTTATGGGGCCTGCATAGGGCACTTTCATGCTGGTTCCATCTGCTAATGTTGCCTCTCTAGTTTCAAGCGTTTCTATTTGTAATTGAATGGCCAAGTGTTGAGGAATACATAAAAAGGTTGAGCCAGTATCAACCAAACACTTTATTTCAATAGGTTTTAGAAGTGGCTTAATTGGATTTGAAAGCGTAATGTATGAATATACAAGTCCCATAGATGAATTAGTTTCTTCCAAACCTAAGCTATCCTTTACTTGCTTTTTCATTCTTCTATTAATTTATAGTATTTTCAATACTAGTTTTAGTATTTTTATTACTTCTTCAACTTTAATCGTTCGTCGCCAAAGCTTAAGATTTTATCTATAAACTCATATGGCTTATAGTTGTTTAAAGCACATTGATGAAAGATTGCCGTAGCAGGTGTCATACCTGGCAAAGAGTTTACCTCTATAAATACCACCTCTACTTTAGAAGCAGAAAATACTCTTACAAAAGCATCAATTCTGCAATAGCCTTCTACGCCTAAAACCTTAGCAGCAGCTTTTAATTTATCTTGCACTTGCTTGCTTATAGCCTTATTGGCAAGTGGCGTTTTAGCATACCTTGCGGGTGTAATATTTTGACCTTGGCCGGCTAAGAACTTTTCTTCTAAACTCAATATTTCACTTTCGGCAAGGGTTTCACTAGGTTCAAAAGTTTCATAAAATAATTTGCCTTTGCGGTAATGTGTAAGCATACCTCCTGTTACTTCTAGAAAATGTTTGGCCTTACCTTTCTCAACAAATTTTTCAATTAAGAAGAACTTCTTTTTAGGAAACTCTTCCTTGGCGCCAAGTTCTAGTTTAGCACGTAATTCTGGGCTTATGTCAAAGGCCGGTCTAAACACACCTTCTGCATAGGCCTCTAATTGCTTGCGGTTTTTTATTTTCTTTACTGCGCTACTGCAACCGTCGTCGGCAGGTTTGGCAATTAGTGGGTAGCCAATGCGTTCTACTTTTTTAATTATAGCAGAAGCATTTTCGGCATATTCATTTTCATAAATCAAGAGATGATCGGCAACCAAAAATCCTTTCTTTCTAAGAAGCTCATTGGTATCAAACTTATTAATGGTAATCTGCGAGCTTTGCACTCCAGAGCCATTAAAAGGAAGCTTAATCTTTCCTAATTCCTTTTGAACCGTTCCATCTTCACCTGGTCTACCATGCAAGGCAATAAACACCGTATCTGCCATTCGTTTTAATTCGGAATAGGATATTTTCTTTGGTTCAAATAAATTGGTATTGCTATACTTTGATAATATGGCCGAACACTCTTTGGTTATGGTGTTCATTATATCTGGCCTATGATAATGCATTACTTTCTCGCGAATATCATCGGCATTATCTTTTAGCATGACTTGAATTGGTAGAAGGTATAATTCATGCGATTCATCATTGCCCGTTACAAATACTGGAAAGGGTTGGTACTTTTCTGAGGAGGCAAGTTTCTCATAAATATTTCTTCCACTTTCTACAGATATATGTCGCTCTGTGCTATAGCCTCCCATCATTACAGCTACGCGCTTTTTATTACCTTTCTTACTTTTGTTAATAGTAAGTTGTGCATCTAATTTAGCCAATAAGGCATGGTATAAATAATTTACACTTTGGCTAGCAATTCGTTCGCTTATGGATGTTCTAATTATATACGTTAAAAATTGAGATGGGTTCAGCCCAATTTCTGCTGCTTGATGAAAAAAGAACGAAGAAGGCATCATGCCCGAAGTAGTGTTTGGGTCGTTTAAAAAGATTTCACCTTTCTTGCTCAAGAACCCATCAATGCGGGCATACACATGAAAATTGAAGTAAGTAAATAGGTTGCAACACGCTTTACGGATCTCTTGAATTTTGTTTTCTTCTAAATCTATAGGTGTAATTTTTCTGCTTAATCCAGGCAAGTATTTGCTCTTATAATCGTATACCTCCTGGCCTTTCACAATCTCGGTAGGAGGCAAGGCAACAGCGCTGCCATCCTCATTTCGTAAAACAATACAAGAGAACTCGCGGCCTTCAATAAACGATTCTATCAAGCATTCGGTTTCAGAATAAATGCTTTCTAATTGAATATGTGCTTTGCCTTTAAGTTCTTTATCTAACAAAGCCCAAAGCTCATCGGGATGGTAAATCAATTTATCTTTAACCTTGGCAGGCAAACCTATGCCTTCTTTAACATCCGTAATTTTTTGAATGAACTGAGTTTTTTCTAAAACACTTTTTCCTAACCATTGAGTAGGCTTAATGGTTTCAATAAAGAATGCTTTGTGAACAGCATCAGTAAAGGCTTCAAGGCTATCTTTGCTAATTACACTTACACCAACCGAGCTACCTTGGTTAGCAGGCTTAATTACAAATGGCAAACCTACTTGCTTTTTAGCTTCTTCAAATAAAGCTGGCAATTTTGAAAGAGAAGCTTTGGCAAAACTAAAATACTTAGGAACCTTCATTCCGGCTGCCTGCATCCATTGTTTTTGCAAGCGTTTGTTCATACCTACCGAAGATGGCATAATACCAGAGCCAGAGTAGGGGATGCCGTTCCATTCTAATAAACCTTGTATGGTTCCATCTTCACCAAAATTTCCGTGTAGGGCTAAAAAGGCAAAGTCCATAAGGCTTTTTAACTCTTCGGCCTGAACCAACTTGCCAATTTTGCGGGCCATGGTTTTACCATTGTCTTTATAGGCTGCCTTTATGTTTTCGGCATACACTTGTACTTCATGTTTAGCTCCTTTAAGAAACTCAACAGATGGGTAAAAATCGCGAATAGATCCTTTGTAAATAAAGTGCCAGTCGAGCAAAATAAAGTT
Organism: Bacteroidetes bacterium B1(2017); assembly: GCA_002256395.1. Lineage (GTDB taxonomy): Bacteria > Bacteroidota > Bacteroidia > UKL13-3 > UKL13-3 > B1. Next base: position 126,592 of record NKJG01000002.1, read on the forward strand.
ATTGAAACTATCTACAAAGATTGGAACTGCCTCAAATAAGGTCTTGTCTAAATTGTCGTAAACTGTTCTACCACCGGCAAAAGATACTTCGCGTTCTCTGCTATTGCCTCCGAAAAATATACCAATTTTAATGCGTTCACTCATGATTCGAACTTAAAACATCGTTCGAATAAATCCCAATGAATTATTCTAACCAATTGGGTAAATTGTCTACATTACAGGATACGCAATTGGAAGTGCTCTTTTACCTGCTCTTTTCTAAAATAAACGAGACCAATAAAGAACAAATCAACGCTCACTCGTACGCTGGGGTCAGCACAAATTTCTTTCCAAGCTTGTGTCATTCCTGGGCTCCAATAAATATCATCAAATACAATTACGCTCTCATTGTGCAAATAGGGTTTGCAAAGATTAAAATAGCGTAAAGTGGCTTCGTAACTATGGTTGCCATCAATAAAAAGGAAGTCTAAGCTGCCAATTTCATTTAACAAACCAGGTAACACCTCGTCAAAGGTTCCGAGATAACTTTTTATTTTACCTTCCAGTTCAAGCTCAGCAAAGGTTTCTTTGGCAATTTCTCTAACAGGTTCACATGCTTCAATAGTGTAAATTTTAGCTGAGGGTAATGATTGATAGGCAAGGTAAGAAGTAGTAATTCCAAGTGACGTTCCTAGTTCTACGATAGATTGGTAAGGGTATTTAGCTGTTATACGAGCCAGTATTTGGGCAATTCTAGCTGGTTTAAGATGTTGTTTGGCTAATAAGGAAACCTTTACTTCTCTACTTTTATTAGAAGCACCAAAATCGGTATAGAAAAAGGTTTTGGTGTTCGATTTTAACTTCTTTCGATGGTTTTCTATTTTGCTAAATTGGCTCGAACCATTATTTTTAATACAGGTTTGATACAACTCAAACACAAAAGGCGAGTGAAGTACATCAATAAATTTTGATGTAAGATAATGCCTTATAAAATGTTTGATAAAGTGACTATTCATATAAAAAAAATACGATTTACCTGTTCTTAAAACAAGTAAATCGTATGTATTAGTTTTCTATTTTTTTAACCTCATTTATTCAGCAGGAGTAGTTTCTGCTGGTTTATTTCTTAGTGCTTTAAGCGCTTTTAGTTTCTCTTCAAGTCCTTGCACATGCTTTTGGGCAATGTTAATTTTGTCTTGAATTTGTTCTGCCAATGGATTTTTTGCATTTCCAGATTTAAAGAAACCAAGATTATTATCCCATGTTTCCATGTCTTTCTTAAGTCCTCTAATGCGTTCCATTAACACTCGCTCTTCTCTTTGTAATTTAGCTAATCCATTAGGAGAACCTGCCATTAACTCAAAGTTTTGCTTGTCTCTATCGCCTCTAATTTCCTTGTTTAATTGTTTGTGTTTACCATACAATGTATCCAATAATTCATTGTATTTTTTATTAATAGGTTCTTTTTGTGAAACAGGAACAAAGCCAATAGCATTCCAATCTGTTTGAATTTGCTTAAGCTCTTGGAAAATGTTTTGATGATTTTCTGAGGCACTTAATTCTTCTAGCTTTTGAATTAAAGCTTGCTTTGCAGTAAGGTTAGCAGTTTGCTCTGTTTGTTGGCTTGCATAGCGCTCCGATTTCTTTTCAAAGAACGAATCACACGCTGTGCGGAATCTTCTCCAAACAGCATCGTTTACTTTTTCTGGTGCCTGACCAATTTTCTTCCAAGCTTCTTGTAATTTCTTTAACTCGTCGGTTTGTTTATTCCAATCAATAGGGTTGGCAGCAATTGTTTCTGCTTTTACACACAACTCTTCTTTGGCTTTTAAGTTTGCATTACGCTCGGCATGCATTCCTTTAAAGAAGTTGTTTTTATTGGCAAAGAAAGCGTTTCTAGCATCTCTAAACTCGTTCCAAACTTGGTCGCGGTTAGCCATTGGTACATGACCAATTTTCTTCCAAGCTTCCATTAATTCGTTTACCGAGTTACTTTGATCCATCCACTCCTTAATACGTTGAGTTTGGAAATTGGCTAAGGTTTTAGCTTTTTCTAAAAGCTCTTTTTTAGCTTCTAGATTAACCATGCGTTCCTTTTCCATTTCTTCGGTTTTAGACTTAATCATGGCATACACTTTATCTACCTCTGCCTTAAATCTATTCCAAATGTCGTCTGATGCCTCTTTAGCAACAGGACCAATAAAGCGCCAATCTTCTTGTAATTTCTTCACACCAATAAGAGCTTTCTTAATATTGGTTTCAGAAGTTAACTCGTTTGCTTTACCTAATAATTCTATTTTATGATCTAGATTTTTGCTTCTATCTAGGTCTTTCAATTCGTTATTAATAGAAAGTCTGTCGTAAAAAATTTCATTTAATACGCGGTAACTTTCCCATAACTTCTCAATATGTTCTTTAGGAACATTCTTTATTTTCTTCCACTCGCCTTGAAGTTCTTTTAATTTCTTCAAGCTCTGTGTTGTTTCTTCCGAATCGTTGAGTTTTTTAATTTCCTCAAGAATGGCTTCTTTTTTCTTTAAGTTTTCTAGTTTCTCGGCTTCTTGACGTTTACGAGCATCTTCTTTACGCTGACGTAAATCAGTAAACGCTTGGTTAAACTGTTCTTTGCTGCCATCGCCTTTAAATTCAAAGCCATCTTTATCGCCACCTTCTTCAAGGTATTTGGCTAAAGCTTCAGCTTTTTCTTCGGCATTGTGTTGATCCAAATAAGGCTTAACAGATTTGAAAATGAGTAAAGCTTCTTCTAACTCTTTCTCGGCTAATGCTTTGAGAGCAGTTTTTAGTAAATCGGCTTTGCTTAAATTGGCAAAATCTGGCAATTCTTCCACAACAGCTAAATCGTGTTCTTCTTCTGTAAGTTCACTTACATCGGTAGAATCCATCACAACTTCTGATACAGGTTCTACTGCTGGAGTAGATTCTGCCACGGGTTCTGAGCTCAATTCAACATGGGCAATTGTTTCTTCAACAATAGCATTTACAGGTTCTGCAGGTGATTCAACAGGTGCAGTTTCATTCAGGTTAACCACTGGAGTTTGTTCCTCCACAGGTTCATTAGTTACATTTTCCAACTCTGGGTTCATGATAAAAGTTTCTTTCAAAATCAAAAAGGACGTCAAAAATAACCATTAATACGATATTTTTGTGCTTGTATTTCTTGAAAATTATCCGTTAATGCCAGCTAAACTCATTGAATGTCCGCGAGATGCCATGCAAGGCCTCCACAACTTTATTCCTACAGAGATTAAAGTTCAGTATTTAAACCAGCTTTTAGAGGTGGGTTTTGATACCTTAGATTTTGGTAGCTTTGTATCTCCAAAGGCTATCCCTCAATTGCGCGATACCACTGAGGTTTTGGCTCAATTAAACCTCGAAAAAACCAGGACTAAATTGCTCGCTATTGTGGCTAATTTAAGGGGTGCTGAAGAGGCTTGCAAACATCCTCAAATTAAGTATTTAGGTTTCCCTTTTTCTATTTCAGAAACCTTCCAACAACGCAATACCAACAGTAGCATTCAAGATTCATTGATGAGTGTTGAGCAAATGCAAAACTTATGTGTAAAGCACAATAAAGAACTGGTTGTTTACATCAGTATGGGCTTTGGTAACCCTTATGGCGACGATTGGAACGCAGATTTAGTTGCGTATTGGGTTCAGAAAATGGATGCTATGGGTATTCGAATTTTATCCTTGAGTGATACTATAGGCATTGCCGATCCGAAAAGCATATCCTATATTTTTACCGAGCTAATAGAACGTTTACCGCATATTGAATTTGGTGCACATTTGCATACTACGCCCAATACCTGGGAAGAAAAAGTAGCTGCCGCATGGGAGAGTGGTTGCCGCAGATTTGATGGTGCCCTTAAAGGTTTTGGTGGCTGCCCAATGGCAACAGATACCTTAACTGGAAATATGCCTACCGAAAACATCCTTTCGTTTCTTGAAGAAAAAGGTGTAGAAAGCGGCTTGAACCTAAGAGCGTTTGAAAAAAGTATGGGACTTACTAATTTGGTTTTTTCTCAATTGTAATACTTTCTAACAGGTGCTCAAAGGTGTAGGTTTCGTAATCTATAAAATCGTTCACCTTTACATCTAAGCTTTTTACTTCTCCATTTTCAAGCGTAAATGGCAACACTTCTATACCACAAGTTATATCAGAATAAGTGCATAAGAACTTATTATTTCCTAGGTATTCTAGTTGCCCAATATTATCTGGGTGATGTTTTAAATACATTTTCAATTTACCTTTCTCGGCTTTAATAAGCATGGTTCCGTAGGTATAGTTGCTATATGCACCTTCAAACTTTTTGATATCAACTGGAAGTTTAACTTTACTTGAAGCAAGCGTCAAAAGGCTATCCAAATCTTTCTTTTCTTTTTCTACTCCAGGGGCGCTGCGGTTAAAATAGATTTCACTTACATTTCTATAAGGCATGTTTAAATAGGCTTCAATTATTTGTTTTGCCATAGCATCATACAATGAGTTGGCATCTGAGTTGGTATACACAATAACACCTAAATTTGCTTCAGGAATAAATTCTGTTTTGGTTACAAATCCGTTTGCACCGCCGCTATGTTCCCAAACGCGCATGCTATTATAATCGTAGCTATTCCAGCCAAGTCCATAGTTTGCAAAATGTTTGCTTGGGAACAAGCGAGAGTTAAAATCGTTGCTAATCATTTGCGATTTGCGGGTTTCTTGCAGTACTTTAAAAGGAACTATTTGTTGACCATTAAAGCGTCCGCTATCCAATTGCATCAATAACCATTTGCTCATATCAGCTACACAAGAATTAATGCTGGCCGATGGCCCCATGTTTTCAATATTTGTTAAGCCTGCCTGAACCAATTTACCTTTATAAATAGAATGGGGTGCACAAGAATTGGCATCGTTTTTCATGCTTTCGAAACTGGTGTTTGTGTGCTGCATTCCTAAAGGTTCGAAGAATGTTTTCTTAATATACTCATCCCACGAAAGGCCTGTTACTACTGGAATTAATTCACCTGCGGTAATATATCCTGCATTACAATAGCCATACTTATACCTAAATGGGTATTTCGGAATGGTTCGGCCCATACCTTCTATAATTTCTTTGCGGGTAAGGTTACTTCCCCAGTTTAAAAAATCGCCTTGAAAGGTACCATGACCAATTCTATGAGTTAATAAATCTCGTACGGTACATAATTCAGTTGAAGTAGGTTCATACAGTTTGAACCAAGGCAAATAGCTAGTTACTTTTGCATCTAAACTAATCTTCTTCTGGTAATCTAGAAGTGCTATAGAGGTACCTGTAAATGCTTTGCTATTAGAGGCAATTTGAAATAAAGAATACTCATCAACGGGTTGTTTGTCTTTAATGCTTTTTACTCCATAGCCTTTACATACAACAACTTTACCATCTTTAACAATAGCAATGGCCAGTCCTGGAACTTGCCAACGTTGCATTTCGCGCAGCACAAATGTTTCTAAAGAATCGGTGATAAAACGAGGTTGAGCAATACTTTTAAAGCTTAAAAACAAAAGTATTATTAGACTAAGGCTTACTATTTTTTTCATGACTAAATGTTAAACAAATGGATTAAACAAAGGTTATTATCTTCTTCTCATTCCACCACCACCTCCACCATTTCCAGTAGGTCTGTTTGAGGGTGCAGGTCTATTATTAGGAGTAGAAGGCCTAGTATTTGGTGTGCTTGGCGCACTAGGTCTAGGATTTGGTTTATCGTAATTAGGAGTAGATGGCCTTGTACTTGGAGTAGAAGGTGCACTTGGTCTAGAAGAGGGTTTATCGTAATTTGGAGTGGATGGCCTTTGTTCTGGCCTATCATAATTTGGAGTGGATGGCCTAGTGCTTGGAGTAGTTGGAGCAGTAGGTCTGGTATTACTTGGATTACTAGGTCTAGTATTATTTGGCATATCGGGCCTCGATTGATTTGAATTAGAAGGCCTTTGTTTATCTGAATTTGAAGGATAGCCATTCCCTGGTTTATTTGAAGGACGGGTTTGGTTATTGTTTACATTGGTTCGGCCTGGGCCATTATAGGTATTGTTATAAGCACCATTATTTCTAGCTTGATAATAGCTTGGCGAATGAACTCTGGTTTGGTTGTAGTAATGATTATGGTAATTGTTATTGTGGTAATGATGGTTATAATGGTAGTAATTATAATGCCCGTAATGATGCCAATAATAAGTATGGAAATAAACAGGTGGCCAAGGCGAATACCAACCTGGATAATAAGCATAATGATAAGGCGAAACATAAACTACATAGGCAGGAGCAAATATAAAGCCCCACATTGGCCAATAATTTACAGATACTGTAGCTCCGCTCATATTTGCATTTGAGCTACTTTGGGTAGTATTTGTAGTGTTATTTGTTGTATTGTTGGTAGTAGTATTATAGGTATTATTTATAATAATTGTTTTTCCATCGGCCGAAACACTGGTGTCTGTTTTACTAGGTTTATAGCCAGGATTGGGAGTGCTAGTTGGTTTACTGGTAGCACTTGCATCTTTAGGTTCAACAATATAATCCTTCCCATACAGGTCTTCATCTCCAATGGCCTGCACAGAAACATTTCCTGCGGCATCCTTATCCACCATAATTACAGCCACGTCTTGCGACTCTGTTTCATTAATAGGAATTTGTAAAACTATTGCATGCGAATTACCCGTTACTTTATCTAATACACGGATATAATCTGTTTTATTATCGTTGTTTAAATCGAGGTTGTTAAGTTGATTGTCTTGTTTATTTAAAGCACTTTCAAATTCTTCCAATGTTTTACATTGTTGAAACTTATCTAAAACAGCATATAAGTTTAAATTGTCGCCCGGCAATCCTAATGAATCGGGTGCTTCGGTTTGGGCATTGGCTATATTGAAGCCAAAACCAATAACAAGAAAGACTAAAGAAACAAGGCGCATTTTCATAGCTTACAAATTTGTGTACAAGGTAAAACAAACTTGTAAGCTATTCAAGCATTTTAATCAGAATCCTACAAAACTTCTGTAGGTTCTAAATAGGTTTGATGGTATTTCATTAACTGAGTTTTCCAATCGCGCTCACCTGTATTTACCTTGGCTTGTAAAACATTTAAGATAGAGTATAGTCCAAAATAAGTTCTGTTAATATAAAGTGCATGTTGCGAACCTCTGCCTTCTTTAGATTTCTTAAGTTCCTCCATTTTACTAACCTCCTCGCCCAAGGCATATATTTTATCTATATACTCATTATTACCAAAATCGAACGTGGGTTCTAAAAACGGTGTGGCAAGTAAACGAGTCATTTTCATAAATGCATCTGTTATTACTTGTTGCACCTCGGGTGTATCTGCCGAATTAATGATTTCTTGCTGAACCATAATACGCTTAATAATACCAGGTTCTTCCAATAATTCGGGTACTAAGAGGGCAAAATAATTAAAGTAAAAGTCTTCTGGAATTTCTTTTACACAGCCAAAATCAATAACTCCAAGAGTTCCATTTTCGCGCATTAAAAAGTTTCCTGGGTGTGGGTCGGCATGAACCGAACGCAACTCATGAACCTGCATGTCGTAAAAATCCCACATGGCTTGGCCAATCTTGTTTCTGTTTTCTTGGGAAGGGTTTGTTTTCAAGAAATCATCCAAATGCAAACCTTCCATCCAATTCATGGTTAATACACGTTTAGCGGTATATTCTTTATAGTATTGGGTAAAAAACAAATTGGGAATATGGGCACATAAGCCAGAGATTTTTATAGATCTACGGTATTCTAATTCGTAATCTGTTTCCTCTAATAATTTACCTTCAACCTCCTTGATATATTTCTCCAATTCTTTTTCATTCATATCCAAAAGCCTAAAGGCAATGGGCTTCACCATTTTTAAATCGCTTTTTATGCTTTCTGCTACACCTGGATATTGAATTTTAATGGCTACCTTTTGGGTGCCTAAATAGGCTTCATGCACCTGACCAATACTAGCGGCATTGGAGGCTTTCATATTAAAGTTGGTGAAAATTTCTTGAGGGGCTTTTCCAAAACTTTTGATAAACGTTTGAATAATCAAAGGACCTGAAAGGGGAGGAGCATTGTATTGAGCCATCTGAAACTTATTGGTATACTGCCTTGGAAGTATGTTTTTTTCCATACTTAACATTTGCGCTACCTTTAGTGCAGAGCCTTTTAGTTCGCTAAGGGCATTATATACATCTGTGGCATTGTCTTCGTGCAATTCTTCTTTGCTTATCGAAGGATCCATCATTTTTTTGGAGTAATGTTTTATATAATTACCACCAATTTGGGCACCCGTTTTCACAAAACGCATGGCCCTTTCTACCTTGGTAGAAGGAATACTATTTTGCTCCATTATTTGTTTTGAAACAAAAACTTTCCAAAGTCTAACATGGTATCCAAAGGCGACTTGCCCAATAAATCAAAGGCTAAGTTCACAGATTTTTCGATGGCTTCGTCTGTTTTTTCAAACTCAGGGCTGCTATCTTTTGTCCAGAAATTCATCACAAATACTAGGTTCAGCCACATGCCTTCTTGGTATTTATCGCTTAAAAATTTGCGGTCTTCTATTTCGTTTGCACTAATGGCCTGAGATAAAATTCCTTTGGCAAATTCTAAATACGCTGCTCTAAACTCTTTTAAGAAACTTGGAAAGCTTGGGATAGGCATATGCTTATGCTGTTTGTGCATGAGCATTACCACAAAACTTCTGTGGTTTTTTAAGGCTTCTATCCAAGCAAAGTAAAAGGCTAGAAATTTCTCCCTAGCACTATATCCGGCGTATAGTTCGGTGCTTTCTAATTGAGTTTTTACTTGCTCAAACCAAGTGCTAAAAATATTCTTTTCAATGGCTTCAAGGGAAGCATAATAAGCATAAAACTCCTTTTCTTCTATGCCTAATTCTTGGGCAAAAACATATACGTTCTTAGGCGCTTCGCCTTTTGTTAGGCAATGCTTTATGTAAGCATCAATAATTTGTTCTTTCATAAATTCTTTGCTTCAAAATTAACTGTATAATTTAAACGAACAGCTAGCCTATTTGTTTTGAAATTTAAACTTAATCTTTTAATCGCAGGTAATTGGCAGCTATAGGGCCAACATTAAATAATAAATCTAAAACAGATAAGTTTGACTGAAAGGGAAATTTCTCTGCAAATACTTGGAAATAAGTTTCCTTAAAAAGAAGTTCACTTTCTAATGGATTTCCTTTTGCATGAAAGCTATTGCGCAAGTCGGTAAGCTCTGTTGGCTTTGGTTCATAGCTTGTTGTAAACTCAAACTCTTTCTTAAGCTTTAGTTGTTTTAAAAGAAGGTCTATGAGAGCTAAATTATGCTCAAACAAATTTACTGGCTCACTCTTTAAAAAGAACTTTTCTAATGCATCGCGGTAAAATAAAAAGAAAGCCGATTTGCCATACGCCGAACAGATAGCCTGCCAATGTTGTTTTCTCCAATTTTCTGTTTCTTGGGTAAATACCTCACTAATAAGTTGCTTTCCATTGCCATGTAAAACAGGTATGCTTAAATCCATAACACCATTGGCTGTAAGTATTTTGCAGCGTGTTCTATAGCTTTGCTTTTGGTAATTTTCTGCCTTTTCAAGAATTACTTTATCTGCCGCACAAACTTGCTGAAACCAAGCAATGCTAGGCATATAGGCTATACTCATTAAAACTGGTTGCGCCATTTTATAAATCTAAAATATGGTAATGATGAATGCCTGGTTCATATTCTTTGCATGCCAACTCTTTTATTTGTTGGTAATGGCCTTCGTTATTCACAAAATCAATATTTGAGCAATCTATTAGTAAAACTCGTTGTTCTGTATGGGTATGTAAATAATCAAAATAAGTTTGCTGTAGGTTCAGCAAATATTGATCTTCAATTTTTTGTTCGTAGCTGCGACCTCTATTATTAATATTCCATTGCAGTTTTTCAACAGGCGAATGCAGGTAAATCAATAGTTCTGGCTTGGGTAATTGCTGGTTTATGATATCAAACATTTTATAATACAGTTCATACTCATCTTCATCCAAATTTACCTTTGAAAACAGGAGGCATTTGGCAAAAATATAATCGCTAATAACCAATTCTCTAAAAAGCTCTTGCTCTGGTAATTGTTTTTTTAACTGGTTGAACCTAGCTGCCAAAAAGCTCATTTCAAGTGGGAAGGCATACCTACGAGAATCTTCATAAAACTTTGGAAGAAAGGAGTTATCCTCAAATTCCTCCATAATTAAATGTCCACCCCAATCGCGAGCAAGCAGGTTGGCCAACGACGATTTGCCGGAGCCAATATTGCCTTCAATGGCTATAAATGAATATGGACTGCTACTACTCAAGGCCTCAAAAATGCGTGATTAATTCCTTAGTTTTCTCCCAATTTTTCCACTTCTAGCAAATCAGTGCAGGTAGCTAAAAGCTCAGCCATAGTTTTAATTAATGCAGGATGCACAAAACTTGGGGCAATTTCAACCAATGGAATTAGGGTAAAACGCCTGTCTTGCAAATGTGGATGAGGAATTATTAGGTTTGGCTCGTTTACTTGAAGGGTATCGTAAAACAAAATATCCAAATCAATTATTCTTGGTTCCCATTTTTTGTTTCGGGTTCGGCCCATTTCCTTTTCAATTCCTAAAAGTGCGGTTAATGTTTCTTGCGCACTTAGTTCGGTTTGAACCAAAATAACTTGATTTATGAATTCATTTTGCTCTGTATTACCCCAGGCAGCTGTTTGGTAAAGCGATGAAAACCGAGTGATTTGACCAATATGTTGGCCTATTTTATGGCAGGCATTAGCTAGGTTTTCCTTGCTATTTCCCATGTTTGAACCTAATACGATGTACACTAAATGTGGCATGGCGCAATATTAAGTGAAAAAAGAAATTCCTAAACCATTTTCTTTTATGCTTTTACTTGGCTTATTTTGATGAAATTGTTTATATGAAAAAACTGCCCATATTATCCTTGTTTTTGGTTTTACTCCTAGGCGCTTGTCAGCCCGATTCTACCAATGACCCAACACCAAACCCTACAGACGCAATTGATTTTGTAGGAACCTGGAACCGCGATAGCGTTTTGGTAAATGATATTTATGAGAGTGGACTTAAAATTAGGATAGAAACTTTTGCCAACTTGGGCACCTATACCTTTAATTCTGATAAGCAAACAGGCATTATGAACCATTCGGGTTCTGATTTTGCCATTACGTGGAAATATACCCAAAGCAGTAATAACATGATGATTTCTGAAATTGATTGGGTCAACCAAAATTATCAAATAACACAATTAAGTGCTACTAAAGTAAAACTAGTGGGTTACTTAAATACCGGCAGCGGTAACCAAAACGAACGAATTTTATACTTAACTAAAAAATAAAACATGAAAAAACTTTCCTTATTAGTTGTTGCTCTTATAGCACTAAGTACCAGTAAAATATTGGCTCAAACGGCCTTAAGAGCAGAGGTTGTTGGCCACCAATTTCATATAACTGTTCCAGATTATATGATCCGTACCATTGGAATTAATGATGCAGCTTCGGTTCAATTTAAAAACGATGCCAAAGATGTATATAGTTTTGTAATAGAAGATTCTAAAGCTGATTTACTATTGGTAGATATGAAATTTAGTTCTGCCAAAGAGTTTTACGACAATTTCATAAAAGACTTTGTAAAAGATATGAAGGGTATTGTTCAAACAACCCCTAAAGAGTTTACCAAAGAGGGTGTAAAATATGTTCAAACTGAGCTAAGCTATTACGACAAAGAAGTAAAAGGCAAAATTTATTACAATATAACTATTGCCGAAACCAAAGACTATTTTTATAAAATTCTTTCTTACACTTCTGAAGCAAATAAAGCTACGTTGCGCGAAGATTTAACCAACCTAGCTACAACCATTCGCGATTAATAATTTAAGTATGAAAAACATCCTTTTACTTTTTGCAACGAGTATACTTTTATTAGTAAGTGCTTGTGCGCCTAGCACCGTTGTTACTGGCAGTTGGAAAAAACCGGAGGTGGAAACCTTTAAAGGAAAATACAAACACATTTTTGTGGCAGGTATTTTAAGCGATATTGCGGTTAGAACAAAATTAGAAACAGCCATTGCAAATAGAGCTACCGCAAGAGGCATGGAGGCTACCATTAGTTCCGATGTTTTTCCGCCAAACTTTACCAAGAAAGATTTACCCGAAAAAGATAAACTGATAGAAATTATAAGCAACACTAAAAGCGATGTAATTTTAACAGTTGCCGTAAAAAGTATTAAGGAGGAAACAAGGTATGTTCAAACTCAAAGTACACCCATGTATGCACCTTATCCAAGATATGGATACTATGGCGGCTTTTATGGGTATTACGGACAAACCTACCAAGAGGGATACTATACCACAGATGAAATTGTTTTCTTAGAAACAAATATTTACGATGCCAAAACCCTTGAACTGCAATGGAGCGGACAAACCAAAACAACCAATGCAGGCAATGTAGATACCTTTATAAAAGAATACCTGTATGCTATCTTAGATAGATTGCAGAAAGAAGGACTTATATCGGGAAACCCGAAGAAGTAGAAAGAGAAAGAGAAAGAGAAAGGGAAAGAGAAAGAAAGAAAATGACCTCTTTCTCTTTCTGTTTCTCTTTCTTATAGAGCTCCTTCTTCTGGCTCGTTTACTAATGGATCCTCGCCATATTCATTATCGCCAGCATCACCGGGAGTTAATGCTAAAATAAAATTATAGAATGGTATGAGAATATACCAACCACTTTTGCCTACATCATGCATTCTTCTTACACCTACGGCAATGCTTGGTAGTAATACAACTAAGGTATAAAGAATTGAAAAATCCGGGATTTTCATTAATCCGCATACAAACCCAAACCCGAAAGAGAAAATAATGTTAAACAAGAAAAAATACCAATACTCACTTCTACTAGCTCTGCCATTAAAATTTACGTAGTTCTGCAATACAATAAAATAATATTTCATAAGAGTTTATTTAGTTTTTCCTACTCATTTGGCTTTTCGGTTCCGCCCCTTTTTTAGAGTTGTTTTTGGTTTCAACTTTTACCTATTTAGGTTACCAGTTAGGTTTATGGTAATTCTATAATAAAAAGTAATAATACTAAAAAATCAGAATAAAATAAACAGACCATTAAATAAAAAGGCTTGCTCTTTTTGCAGAAAGTATCAATTGTATATTTGAAACGCTTGTTTGCAAGTTGGGAATGGTCATTTGCAAGTTGGAGGACTCATTTGCCATTAGAAAGTAATCTATTTTGTATCTAAACCCAGTTGCTTTCTAAACTCTATATTTAGGCTGTATTGTTCTTCAATTGGCACAGGGTTTCTAACGTTTTTAGTTATGTCTTTACCCTCTTTCGACCAAAGTGTGGGGTAAAAAGTATACACCCAATCGCCTTGTAAGTTTTTCACTTCATCTTGCCAATTTTTCCATCTTAAATTTTTATAAAAATCATCTAAATCACCATTGAAACAAAAGTTTAAGAATTCAGAATAGGTTAGATCTAAGGGCTCAAAATTTAAATTATCAGGAGAAAAGTAATACACCTTGGCAAAGTCGGTTCCATAAGCCCCAAAGTTTAGAACAAAAAATCCTCCAATGGCATCGTCGGCAATCAGCAAAAATTTAGCTGGATTTCCAATTTCATCAAAGGCCTTTCCTTTATTCCAACTTGTTATGGTTCTAGTTAGTTTTGGGTTTCCCGAACCTAAAATTCTAATCCATCCATTGTCTATTAAAATGCCGCCAGTGGTATAAGCCATGGCTCCCATGGGAGATCGGGTTGTAATCTGTAATTTGTATAATTCATCCCTCCCTTTTAGGCTATCCACTTCCAAAATTTCCACTTTATTTTTGCCTTTACTTATCCATTCTCTTATGAGCACCCCTCCTGGTTGTTCCTTATTTATGAGTTCCTCAATAGGGCGCATTTTGGTTTGAGCCATGCCGAAAACAGAAACTAAACAGAAAAATAGGCAAAGGAAATAGCGTGTCATGGATAGTAAAATAGTGAGCAAATTATGTTTTCAAATGCTTAATTCATAATTGGTTTTTGTGGTTTAATGACTTAAGGGACAATTGGGACTAAAGGGGGGGAATTGTTTGAGAATTATTACCTTGCAGGTACTCCAATTTTAAATGAAGCCTATTTTTAAAGAGCTTAGATTATTTTCTGTAAAGAGTTTATGCGCTAAATTTCTTGTGAGTTTTTTGTGGCTGTTTCTAAGTAATAATCTTTCTGCACAAAAGAAATTATCGGGCGAATATGAATTACCAAATGGAAGTGTACATTTTAGTTTTAAAAATAATTTTGGCTATTCCTGTTATTATGGCTCTTGTACTACCCTCAGAATTGATTCTGGAACCTATTCATTTAATAAGGATACTTTAATTTTTAAATCGGCTATCCATCCCGACTCATTGCAACCCGTTTTTATAAGTGATCAAATACCTAATTCTAGCAATACTACTATTAATTTAGATACCTTTTACCTAACAATTAATAACAATTTATTTGCTAAGACGCCATTTAAACTAAGACTTTATTTTGAGGATAGTTTGCTTCTATACCTAGATTCTATGAATAGAAAGGAAGCACTTTTTTATGCCATACCAAATTTTTCAAAATCAATAGATTCTAAATTTATGGTTTTTATAAATAATCAACACAAAGAGTTTTTACAACAAAAACTTATTGAAATTGATATTAGAAGACCTTGGGTAACCTATGAACCATTTCATTATCCAATGATGTATAGGAGAAAAAAGTTGTATTTATTTTTTGATAATTATGGCGTGCAACAGCGAATCTATTTAAAGAAGGTCGCAGGCCGCAGGTGACTTATAGTTGTATAAATATGTAAAACAAAAACTACACTTTACACTTCATACCAAAAACCAGGTAACCAGCGACCAGCGACCAGCGACCAGCGACTTCCCCCTAAACCGCTGCTACATTCGCTTCCTTATGAATCTTCTTAACCAATCCTTGCAAAACTGCACCAGGGCCACATTCAATAAAATCTGTAGCTCCATCGGTTACCATGGCTTGCACAGATTGCGTCCATTTTACTGGGGCTGTTAATTGCGAGATAAGATTTTGTTTTATTTCTGTTACGTTGCTTACCGCTTTGGCCACATAATTTTGGTACACAGGGCAAATAGGTTCGCTAAAATGTGTTGCGTTTATAGCCGCTTCTAATTCTACTCTTGCAGGCTCCATTAATGGCGAGTGAAATGCTCCACCAACTTGTAATACTAATGCACGTTTTGCACCTGCAGCTTTTAATAATTCACACGCTTGGTTTATGCCTTCAATGCTTCCTGAGATAACTAATTGCCCTGGACAATTATAATTAGCCGCCACAACAACACCCGCTGTTACTTGGCTCAAAACTTCTTCTACTTTGCTATCCTCTAAACCTAATACGGCTGCCATGGTTGAAGGCTCTATTTCGCAAGCTTTTTGCATGGCCATTGCACGGGCGTAAACTAATCTTAATCCGTCTTCAAACGATAAGGTTTTATTTGCTACTAAAGCACTAAACTCTCCTAAACTATGCCCCGCAACCATATCTGGTTCAAAATCTGTTGCTGTTAATGCTTTAATTACTGAATGTAAAAACACGGCAGGCTGGGTTACCTTGGTTGCACGTAAATCTTCGTCGGTACCAGAAAACATGATATCTGTAATTCTAAACCCTAATATCTCATTTGCTTTTTCAAATAGGCTTTTAGCCATTTCATTACTCTCATATAAATCTTTACCCATTCCTACAAATTGGGCGCCCTGACCAGGAAATACGTATGCTTTGCTCATGTTAATTTTATTTTAAAAATTTCTCAATAATACTAAAATTTGGGAAACTAACATAAGGGAAGGCGAGGAAGGGCATGGCGTAGCATGGACGGCCCGCAGATGGGGGCCTAAGGCATGGTAATATCTAAGGGAACAAAAAAATTACCATGCCTAAGTAAGCGCAGCGCACGCTCCATGCTATGCCATGCAATGCCATGCTTTCTTCTTATCGTCCGAATTTCGGGAACAGAATACCAAACTTCAACCATACCTCCCAAACTTGCTGGCTCAGGAACATGGCTAAGGCGTATCCAATTAAGATAATGTGTAAAACCTTAGGAAGTATTTCTTTGTGTTGAAAGGCTGTTTTAACTTTTTGCCAATAAATAGGTAAACAAATAGATGCCGTTAAAGCATAACAAAGGGCAAAATGTTTATTGGTAAACGCATGCACATAAGCATGCTGACTCATAATAAAACTCCAGGTAATGGCTGCAAAAAACAGTGCCCAATTAATCTGGAATAAGCGTGGGTAGTTTTGTTTAAATTGCTTATAACTTAACATAAAAACCACCAACATGGCCCAACCCGGAAACACATAAAAGCGTTCCATTCTATTAAACCAATCAAAAGGAATTTCAGGAAAGTTTTTCCAGGTAAATTCTTTCTCTTTAATGTATCCAATAGTTTCGGTACCTGTTGCTCTAAAGGTATAGGCTTTGGTCATATCATCCACCGCCAATTGCCACGAACCAAAATAATGTGCGTTTTGTAAGAGGTGTAAAGCAAAACCTAATACCACCATAGCGGCTGCACTAATGGTTTCAAAACTAAATACTTTCTTTTGGTAAATAAGGCTGAACCCAAGAGTTAATATTCCTAAATACACAGGTTGCTCAAAACTAATATTTACCTCGGCAACCATAATTAATAGCAGGCCTATCCATATTCCTTTTTGTTGTCTGTTACTCTCGTAATAAACATATAATCCATAGGCATAAATCCACTTTAAAAACTCTCCATACAAGTGTTGGTGTAAGTTATCGGCATAGCCTATAAAATAGTTTGCCAGCCATAAGGTAAGCGCTCCAATTGTTGCTTTCTTGGGGTCTTTCACCCATTTTAACAATACGTAATAAATAAAAAAGAAAAAGAAACAGGCCAAAAGAATTGGGATAATTCGCAATACTTGTTCGCTTTTACTTTGAAATATAACCCCATAAAAACCAGCTAAAATATTGGGTAGGGCAGGGTAGTGGGTATAAACAACTTGATGGTAGGAGGTATCTGCTGGGAAATAATCGTGAACGGGTAAATAACTTGTTTTTGAAAAGCCCGAGTCTAAAAAATAATTGGCAGAAGAAAGGGTGTTTTTGTCGCTAAAGCCATCGCCCATTAAGCCATTGCGAGCGCGTTCGTAATTAAATACCGAAATGTTTAGGGCTCTAAATCCTACAATAGTGAATACAACAATAAATATTACCCAATGTAGTTTAGTATAGTTTTTAAGCATGGGCAATTGTTTTAAGTAGTTCGTCAATCTTTGAACTAAGCTCTAGAATACTCATGTTTTTCATACAAATATTATCGCCCCCACAAGGAACCACATCACTTAAATGTATACATGGCGAGCATGGCGTTTGCAAATAAATATACTGATGTTTTGTTTGATTGCTAAAGTTAAAACGTTGCATAGGGTTAATGGGCCCCCAAAAAGAAAGGGTTGGAATTCCGGCTTTTATAGCCATATGAAAAGGTGCGCTATCAATGCTAAGCATGGCCTCACAGTGTTGTTGCAAAAAGGCGTAATAGGTTTCAAATGGCATGGTGCCTGCACAATTCTTTACGCGTTGGTTTTGGTTCAAACCGCTATTAACTAGAAATAGTTCTATACTAGCAAAATCGCTTGGAGCGCCGGTTAAGGCAAGTGTATAAGGTGTTGTTTGTAATAGGTAGGTAATGGTTTGAACCAATAACTCATCTGGTATTTTTCTTAGGTTACCTCCCAATTCACTACAGGTATTATTTATAGCAATACACTTTGTTTCAAAAGGGTTTTGGGTAGGTTCAAGGCTTAACCTAAAATGAGTAATTTCTGTAACCCCCATTGCCAGTACTAAGTTTTGGTAGTTTTGGTATACCGTAGTAAACTGGTTAAAAAATACATTATGAGTGTTGAGGTAATTTCTAAAATGAACTTTGTTTAACTGAAACCCGAATCGGTTTCTGGCCATGGTCCATGCACTAAATAAAGTTGTTAAAACAGAATACACTTCCAAATCAACCACCCAAACTTTCTTTAAATTTATGGCTTGATATAAAGATTTAAAGCCACTCCAAACCATGGTAAATAAGTTTGAATCGTCGTTTATCCAAATTTCATCAAACAAGTTTAAAGGTTTTATGCCTGGTGCAATTCCTTTGCCGCATAATAAAATTAACTTGGCATGTGGGTACTTTTTCTTGAGACTATACAAACTGTCGCTAGCCATTAAAACGCTACCTAAACCCAACATTTTAATGACCAAAATATGTTCTGGAGCTTGGCGTAAACTATGGTCTCTTTTAAGAATAAGTCCTAAGCCTCTTACCAATACAAGGTTAACAGCAACAAGCAGTTTGCCAATATAGCCATCAATCCATTGTTTTAATTTGAGGTTCATTTAGGTTGGCAATATACTAAACTCAAAACAAACCTATTTTAAATTATTTGGGCCTGAACCAAGTTTAGTAAATTCAATCAAGGTGTCGCTCATTAGGATATATTGTTTTCCTGTATTTCTAACCTTTATGTCTGTTAACACTACTTGTTCTGAACCAATTTGTTTTAGCGAATCTGGAAGATTTTTAGAATAAAAGAACCACCTGTCAAACATTTTTAAACTATCTAATTTATGTCTATTTCTAAAGTCCCAATCGTTATTAGAAACACCTTGAATTCTACCTGCCGTTGCTCCGCTTAAGCGGTAAACGTCCCAATATTCGCCATACGCAACGCCAGCAGGAATTAGGTTTGCTTGGTCATACATTCCTAGGGTGCTTTTATCGCTTCTGGTAATAGAAATATAATCGGTATTGCTTAAAAATAATGGGATGGCTATTGCTAAAAATAAAACACCTTGCTTAACTTGTGAAAAAGAATTTAAGTGGTAGGCAATCCACGCAAATGCGGCCACATATATGGGTATATAATATTTTACATCAAAATGTGAGCGGTAATTCCAATACACAAAAAAGAGTAGGATGGAGCTTATCAAAAGTGTTTTAAACAACACATCCGTGCCTTTCTTTTTTAAAATTAAAACTACAGAAATAGTAAAGCTAAAATAAAAAACACATTGAAAAATGGAGTGATGATTTCTCAGCAAAACAATATTTAGGAGTTGATTGCCTAAATATCCTCCTTGTTCTATAATGGTAGAAAGGGTAGTAATAAATATTCTTCCGTAGCTAGGGTCGCTATAGGCATATGCCTTGGTGTAAACTATAAAAAGCACTCCAAGCACTAAGCTACCAATGGCATATACCCATAGCTTTAGTAGCGATTTTCTTTCTTTCAGTAGGTAGTTAAAAAAGCGGTCTGAACCTATTACCAAGGGATATAAAAACAAGAAAAACCCTAAATACACCATGGCACTTAATTCGTTGATCCAAATGCTTAAGAATGAAAATGCAATGAAACTTACGCCATAGCTATATTCTCTAGAAGTAGGATTGGTAAAGCTTTCAAGAAAGGCATTCGTAAAAAGAATAAAGAAATGAATAGATAGGCTCAAACAAAAAATTTGAGCGGCATAAGGGTGCCCTATAAGCAATATATAGTAGTAACTTGGATGAGGAAAAAACAGAATGGCTAGAAGTACTAAATTACCCCATAAGCTTTTGATATACTTCTGTAAAATCCAAAAACTAACAAGGAGAAAGGTATAATTTAGAATTCCTAAAATCCATAAAGGATGTGCATGAAAGAGCTTATAAAAAGGCAAAGCCAGAATGGGTAAAAAGCTTCCTAATCTGTTCTGACCCCAATAATAAGCATCGGCTGGCCACTCAAAATTGTTTAGCATTAACACATGAATAGCCTGATCTGAATTGAAAAAATAGTAATTTATTGGCCCATAAAAATAAAACGAACAAATGGCCGCAAGCAAACTAATAAGATATACTAAATAGCGGCTAAGGATTGTACTTTGCATTTTAATCTTTGGAAATTGGTTACAGTATCTAGCTTGTATGGTCAACCACAATAAGCCAATTACCTTTTATTTTCTTGAACCAAAGTGTAAAATATCCTTCATGAACGCCAGTACTGTTTTCAACTTTCCATGAGCCAATTACCATCGCATTATCATTTGAAACCAACTCAATAGAAGAAATAACAAAACTCAATTTACCCATTTGGCCTTTCTCGGCATAGTTCTTTTTATAGCCATCGTAAACAGGTTGCCATCCCTTTTTCACTCCGTTTTTTGAAACAAAACGCAAGTCGGGCGAGTTCCAATAAAACAACATAAAGCTATCAAGGTTGGCATTGTTCCAAGCACATTCTTGCAGCTTCAGAACTTTCATTACCTGTGCTTCCTTGCCTTTGGGTATGTATTCTTGTGCCCAAGAAGAAAGGCAAAAGAATGAAAATAGGATACTTAGTTTTAATTTCATGTGATTTGAAAAAAGAGGAAAAAGATTGCTAAAAGGAAAATGGGATATTCATCTTCCTATTAGCAAATAAAGCAATATTCTAATTTAAATCTAACTCGCAAATACAACAACCACATCGTCTTGCGAAATAAGTACCCCATCTTTAAGTAAAACACTTTCAATTTTACCTGCTTTTGGCGCAACTACAGTGCTTTCCATTTTCATGGCCTCAATGGTAAACAAAGCAGTGTTTTTATCTACACTATCACCTTCTTTTACCAATACCTTCGATAGTCTTCCTTGCAAAGGAGAACCTATTTCGTTGGCATTACTTACTTTTCTATTACTTGCTTTGGTGCTGGTAAAGCTTCTATCAATAACTTCTACACTTCTTGTTTGTCCATTCAATCTAAAGAAAACTAATCGTTTACCATCCCCTTCATCAATTACATTTAACATTCGTATAAGAATGTTTTTTCCGGGTGCTAATTCAATTAATAACTCTTCATTGTTTTTAAGTCCGTAAAAGAATGCCGTGCTTGGCATATGCCAAAGTGGACCAAAGTTTTCTCTGTGTTTGGCGTAATCTTCAAATACTTTAGGGTAAAACAAGTAGCTCAAACAATCTAAGAAATTGTATTCGGTACCAAACTTCTCTTGAAATTCTATAAAGCATTTATCAAAATCTATTTCGGCTAAATGCTCATTAGGCCTGCCTTCATAAGCTTTCTTTCCTTTCAATACTTTTTGAGAAAGCAATTCAGGAAATCCTCCAGGGTTCTGACCCAAATCGCCTTGAAACAATTCTATCACGCTATCAGGAAATGAAATGCTATCCCCCTTTTCAAGAATATCTTTGGCCGTATAATTATTGGCTGTCATAAACAAAGCCATATCGCCAACCACTTTTGAGGATGGAGTTACTTTAACAATATCACCAAACAATTGGTTCACCACCACATAGTTTTGTTTAATGGTTTCAAATTGGTCTTCTAATCCTAAACTTCTAGCTTGTGGTCTAAGGTTAGAGTATTGTCCTCCTGGTATTTCATGATCGTATACCTCAGCGGTACCTGCTTTTAATTCATGTTCAAATGGGTAATAAAATTCACGCACTGCTTCCCAATAATTACTAAAATCGTTGAGCGAGGCAAGGTTCATTTTTTGTTCCCGTTCTTGTCCATGCATCATGGCCACAATAGAGTTAAAATTTGGTTGAGAAGTTAATCCACTCATACTTGCTAAGGCAACATCTACCACATCTACACCGGCTTCAATAGCCTTTAAATAGGTGGCAGGTTGTATACTGCTAGTGTCGTGGGTATGCAAATGGATAGGGAGGTCTACCACTTTCTTCAATTCTTTAATTAACTCGGCAGCTTGATACGGTTTAAGCAAACCTGCCATATCCTTTATACCTAAAATATGAGCTCCAGCATCTTCTAGTTGTCTTGCTAAATCGAGGTAATAATTTAAATTAAATTTATGGTTCTTTTTAGGATCCATAAAATCGCCGGTATAACAAATACACGCTTCAGCAAGTCCAGGAGTACGCTCATTAACCGCCTTAATACTTACGCGCATTCCCTCTATCCAATTTAAGGAGTCGAATATTCTAAAAATATCAATTCCATTCTTGCTACTTTCTTCAATAAATCGCTCTACTAAATTATCTGGATAGGCTTTGTATCCAACTGCATTGGAGCCTCTAATAAGCATTTGAAATAGAATATTTGGTACTGCTTCTCGTAATAATTGTAAGCGTTGCCAAGGGTTTTCATGTAAGAACCTAAGTGTTACATCAAAGGTAGCACCGCCCCACATTTCTAAAGAAAATACTTCTGGATTATTTTTAGCAAACGATTCGGCTACCTTTAAAATATCCAAGGTTCTAACGCGGGTTGCTAATAAACTTTGGTGTGCATCTCTCCAAGTACAATCAGTGTATTGAATAGCTTTTTCTTCTTTAAGCCATTTCGTAAATCCCTCTCTACCTAGGGCAACAAGTTTATCTTTTGTTCCTACTGGATAGGGGTCATATTTCTTAAATTCGGGTACAACGGGATTTCTAAAAACTTTACTTGGGTCAACCTTTTTTACATCTTCATTTCCATTTACAGAAATATCTGCTATATACATTAAGGCCTTGGTACCTCTATCTAATTTCTTGGTAAACTTAAATAACTCGGGGTGCGAATCAATAAAGTTAACGGTAGTTTTTCCTTCCTGAAAAGTTGGGTGCTTTAGCACATTTTCTAAGAAACTAATATTTGTTTTAACACCTCTAATTCTAAATTCTTTAAGCACGCGTTGCAAGCGCTCCGATGCTTCAAATAAGTTTCTTCCTGTAGCAGTAATTTTAACTAAAAGTGAATCAAAGAAAGGGGATATTTTAACATTTGGATAGGCGCTTCCTTCGTCTAAACGAATGCCTGGTCCACCTGCATTTCTGTAGGCAATAATAGTTCCATGGTCTGGTTTGAACCCATTGGCAGGGTCTTCGGTAGTTATGCGAACTTGAACCGCAAAACCGTCTACCTTAATATCGTCCTGACTTTGAATATTAATTTCGGGAGAGGAGAGAGGATACCCTTCGGCAATGCGAATTTGATTTTTAACAATATCAATACCTGTAACTGCTTCGGTAACGGTATGTTCTACTTGAATACGAGGGTTTACTTCAATAAAGAATATGTTCTCGTTTTTGTCAACCAAAAACTCAACCGTACCCACATTATTATAATTTACTTCCTTACAAATTTTTAAGGCGTAGGCATGTAAAGCATGTTTTGTTTTGTCGCTAATAGAAGGAGCAGGAGCCATTTCAACAACCTTTTGAAACCTGCGCTGAACGCTACAATCGCGTTCGTGAAGGTGAATTAGATTGCCATGTCTATCGCCCATTATTTGCACCTCTATATGGCGAGGTTGGTCAATAAACTTTTCGATAAAAAGGGTATCATCACCAAAGGCAACTTTGGCTTCATTCTTTGCCTCATGAAAATTCTTTTCTAAAGAAGCTTCATCCCTAACAACCCTCATTCCTCTTCCTCCACCGCCCGCAGCAGCCTTAATCATAACTGGGTAGCCAATTCGAGTTACCTCTTTATGTGCAATTTCAAAGTTTACTAAATCCTCTTTGCTATCTTCAATAATTGGAACTTGTGCTCTAATAGCTACTTTTTTAGCAAGCACTTTATCTCCCAATTGTTTCATTACTTCTGGATCGGGACCAACAAATATAATTCCTTCCTCTCTGCAACGTTGGGCAAATACAGAGTTTTCACTTAAGAAACCATATCCTGGATGGATGGCATCTACATGATTGCTTTTGGCCACATGAATAATTTCTTCAATATCCAAATATGGTTTAAGTGGGTCTGTTTCTTTTCCAATTTGATAACTTTCATCTGCTTTATACCGATGCAAAGAATATCTATCTTCATAGGTATAAATGGCCACTGTTTTTATTTCTAATTCAACAGCAGCTCTAAAAACTCTAATAGCAATTTCGCCTCTATTGGCAACAAGTAATTTTTGGATAGGCATATGAGTGAGATTAATAAATAAAATTACAATTAATACCAATGAAAGCAAATTGTAGTTGATATCAAATTGTGTATAAAGTAGCCAATTTAAGGAATCCTTTTTCTCTGTTCATTTTGGATAAGTATATTGGCCTATAGCTCATTAGCATTTTTTTTGTCTTATTTAGAATTGATTTACGCAATGCTTTTCCTTATTATGTACACTATTTTGCGTCATATTGTGTATTTGATTGCTACTTGAAAGACTACCTTAGACCCTGAAAAATATAGGGTTTTAAACAGTCTGCCATGAATTATAAGGATACGCCAAAGGAAGAACTTGTAAATAAAATTCTTGAACTAGAAAAGGAGAATTTGGAGCTAAAAAAATTAGGACAAATTGTACAACCATTACAGTTTTCTAATAAAATAGCCGATGAATTACCTGGTATGGTTTATCAATATAGGCTTCGCCCTGATGGTACAAGTTGTTTTCCGTATGCTAGTGATGGAATTAAATATATATATCGAGTAAACCCAGAAGATGTAGTAAAGGATTCGAATGCGGTTTTTTCAAATCTTCATCCAGATGATTTTGCGGCAATAACTCAATCTATTATAGATTCAGCTAAGAATTTAACTTTATGGCAATTTAAATACCGTGTAAAATTTGAAGATGGAACTATTCGATGGCTACATGGAAACGGTTCGCCAGAATTGGAGGAAGATGGTTCTGTTTTATGGCATGGGTTTATTACAGATATAACAGATGCAAAGAAAATAGAAGACCAATTACTTTGGAATCAATCGCTATTAAATTTAATGGCTACTTCCTCCCCACTCGGGTTTTTGGTAGTTGATAATAGAACAGACGAAATTTTATATTTTAATAATCGTTTTTGTGAGATATGGGGAATTGAACATTTAAGTGATAGAATGCGAACAGGTGAACTAAAGAATAATGATATTATTCCAGATTGTTTGCCTGTATTGGTTGATATTCCTGCCTTTGCAGAATCATGCAAACCACTTCAATTTGAAGAGAATAGGGTTGTTGTTTCTGATGATATTCCATTTACAAATAACCGCACCATTCATAGGTACAGTACTCAAATTAGAGGTGACAAAGATGAGTATTTTGGACGATTTTACATATTTGAAGATATTACTGAAAAACAATCAAAAGTTGAAGAGCTTTTAGAAAATAAGGAAAAACATCGCGCCTTAAGTGAAGCCACCATCGACTCTATTTTCTTTTCTGAGAAAGGTATTTGTATTGCCCAAAATAAGGCAGCCGAAATTGAGTTTGGATACAGTAATAAGGAGGCATTAGGCAGATATGGTACCGATTGGATTGTACCTGAATATCGTGATTTAGTGATGAAAAACATGCTTTCAGGCTATGAAAAGCCGTATGAAGTAGTTGCACTTAGAAAAGATGGAAGCACTTTTCCTTGCATGTTAAGTGGTAGGATGATGTTTTATAAAAATAAAAATGTTAGGGTAACCATTCTTCAGAATATTTCAGAAAGAAAGCAGGCCGAATTAACACTCTTAAATAGTCAAATTCAATTTGCTAAATTTATGGATTTTTTACCTGCTTTAGTCTTTATAAAAAATGCTAAAAGCGAAATAGTCTACTGCAATGAGGCCATGGATAAAGCACTCGGATCAAACTCTTGGGTAAATAAACCTCTTAATGAAATTTTTGACGAGGAAACTACAACAAGAATTATTTCGGATGACCAAAGAACCATAAAAAGCGGCTATGAAGTTATTTACGAAAGTTTCCCAAATTTAGATGGAATATTAAGAGATTATGAAACTCGAAAATTTGCCATTCCAATAACAGGAAATGAAATGCTCCTTGGTGGTATAGCACTTGATATTTCTGACCGAAAACAGGCAGAAGAGAAATTTGAAAGGGCATTTCAATCTAATTCAGTATTGATGGCTATTTCAAGTCTTGAAACTGGTAAGTTTATTGACGTGAATGAAAAGCTCCTTAAAGAATCAGGATACACGCGCGACGAAATTATTGGAAAAACTTCTAAAGAATTGAACTTGTTTGTTGATTATGACGAAAGAAAGGATATAGTAAATAGTGCAAAAACTAATATAAACCTACCTTCTTCACTTGAAATTAATTTAAAGGGAAAAAGAAATAACATTATTACAGGATTAGTTTCTATAAACACGGTACAAATTGGAAATGAAACGTGTGCATTAACTGCAATAGTTGATATTACAGAGCGTAAGAAAATGGAAAAGGCCCTGCACAATAGTGAGGAGAAACTTCAAACTATCATTGAAACCTCGCCCGATGGGGTGGCTATTTCTAGTATGAATGGAACCATTGAGTTTGTAACCAAACAAACAACTAAATTATTTGGTTATGAAACATTTGAGGAACAAATAGGTAAAAATATTTTAGACTTTATACATCCTAGTTATCAAACTAAAGCAATTCACCTATTATCAGAAATGCTTAAAGGAAACCTTACAGGTGCAACAGAATATTTAATGCAAAGGAAGGATGGAAGCACCTTCTTTTGTGAAATTAATGCAAATGTATTAAAGGATAATTTCAATACACCAAAAGGAGTTCTATACATAGTAAGAGATATTTCTGAGCGTAAGAAATTTGAAAAGGAACTTCAAGAAGCAACAACAAGAATGATTCTTGCAACTCAAATTACTGGTGTTGGTATTTGGGATTATGATATGGCCAAGCAGAATTTGGTTTGGGATGACCAAATGTATAAACTGTATGGTTTTGATAAAGACGATCCTTATTATAAAAAGGAGAATTGGCGCAGTTTTATTCACCCCGAAGATGGTGATTTGGTTTCCTTTCATTATCAAAATTCTATTCAGAATAAGACTCAACTAGATTTTGCTTTCCGAATAATTTGGCCGGATAAATCTATAAAGCACATTCGCCTAATGGCCCAAGTACATTTCGATGAAAATGACAAACCAAGTCATTTAATTGGAACAAATAGAGATATTACAGAGCAACTCTTGGCCGAAAAAGAAACAAATCAAGCTCGAAAAGAGGCCGAAGCCGCTAACCAAGCTAAAAGTGAGTTTTTATCGAGAATGAGTCACGAACTGAGGACTCCGCTAAATTCTATTTTAGGTTTCGCTCAATTGATGGATTTAAGCGAGCAAGAAGAAAAAAAGAAAAAGGGTTTAGCTCATATTTTGAACAGTGGAATGCATCTATTAAATTTAATTAATGAAGTGTTAGATCTTTCAAAAATTGAGGCAGGTCACATAAATGTTTCAAAAGAAAATATCAAATGCTTAGAGTTAATTAATGAGGTGTTAGATATTGTTTCACCCATGGCATCTAAGAATGGATTGAAAATTAGTTTTACTCCTTTTAAAACTATTTTGCCAGCCATTCATTCTGATCCTAAATTGTTGAAACAAGTCTTGCTAAATCTGCTTAACAATGCTTTAAAATATACCCCTCAAGGTGGCAGTATAAACATTTTTGTAAGCACCATTCCACCAAATAAGAAGAAATTTACCAGTATTCGTATTAGTATTTGCGATACAGGAAATGGAATTTCGGAAGAAAATCTTTTGAAAATATTTATGCCGTTTGAGCGTATAGGTGCAGAAAAAACAAGTGTGGAGGGAACTGGTTTAGGCTTATCTGTTGTTCGCAAAATTATAGCCGCCTTAGATGGCCAAATTGGAGTTAAAAGTACCATTGGGGTGGGGTCAACTTTTTGGATTGATTTGCCTGTTGCCTCTGTAACAGATGGTTTAAAAATGGAACTTAGCCAATCAAAAAATTTAGTGACAGATTTGAAAGATGAACTTAAAATACATCAAATTGACAAATTGGAAAGAGCGGCTGAATTAGATATTGCCAATATTGAATTGGAATTTCAAACTTCAGAAAAGATATCTACTGCAGCCGAAATGGTCATACTTAAGGAAGAGCTATTACGTAATAGAACTAAATCAAACTACCAAAAAATAACAGGTTCTGTTTTAATTGTGGATGATAGTATTTCAAATATTGACTTGGTTCGACAAGTAATTTATTTTGTATTTCCTTCCATTTCAATTTTGCATTGTTTAAATGGT
This sequence comes from Bacteroidetes bacterium B1(2017), assembly GCA_002256395.1. Lineage (GTDB taxonomy): Bacteria > Bacteroidota > Bacteroidia > UKL13-3 > UKL13-3 > B1. Next base: position 154,690 of record NKJG01000002.1, read on the forward strand.
CAGGATGTTGTTAATGCTGTCATTGAAAATAGACCTTCCATCATTCTTCTCGACTTAAATTTACCTGATTTACATGGTAGTGAAATTTTAAAACAATTAAAGGGAAGTTTAATTGTGAAAGATATTCCCGTTGTTATTATTAGTGCCGATGCTACAGAAAAACAAATTAATTCGGCACTTGCCGCTGGTGCTGCTAATTACCTTACCAAACCGCTAAATTTAGAATTGTTTATTCAAACTATTTTCAAATTGCTTTCTTAAAAACAATCTATCACTAATAAAGAACGAAAAAAATGACACCCCAAACTATCTTAGATACTAAAATTCTTGTAGTGGATGATATGCAAGCAAACCTTGATTTGCTTGTTGAATTATTAACTTTTGAAGGCTATTCCGATATCGAAACAGTTTCTGATTCTAGAAACGTTATGGACGTTTATAATAGCTATCAACCAAACATTATCTTATTGGATTTAGCTATGCCCTATGTTTCTGGATTTGAAATATTAGCAGAAATTAAACAATTTGAAACACCAACAACCTTTATCCCAATTCTTGTGTTAACCGCAGATACTACAGCTGAAGCAAAAAAAATGGCCTTAACTCTTGGCGCAAACGATTTTATTACTAAACCTTTTGATTTGTCTGAAGTGACACTTCGTATAAAGAACTTATTGTTTACTCAATCACTCTTAAACCAATTAAAAAGTCAGAACAATTTGCTAGAGGAAAAAGTTAAGCAAAGAACCAAGCAATTAGAACAGCACCTTGAGAGAATTGAAAGTCAAAACAAATCTCTTAAAGAAATTGCCTGGACTCAATCACATGTGCTTCGGGCGCCCGTTGCTCGCATTCTTGGCCTAGTTCCTTTTCTTCAAAGTAATGACGAAAGTGATGAATTAAGTAAAAATCAAATTCTTGAATATATTCTAGATTCTACAAATGAATTAGATGGAATTATTAGAGAAATTTCAGCTAAAACCTATGTGCAAAAATAAATCGTATATCTGCTTCGTCATCTAATGAACAGAACTGAGTTTTTCTTTTAAATACTTTCCCGTATAGCTTTCATTAACCTTTATTAAATCCTCTGGAGTTCCTTCAAAAACCAAATTTCCTCCAGTTGTTCCTGCTTCCGGACCTAAATCAATAATCCAATCGGCGCACTTAATTACGTCCATATTGTGTTCAATAACTAAAAGGGTATGGCCTTGATCCAATAAGGCATAAAATGATTTCAATAATTTTTTAATATCGTTAAAATGCAATCCTGTTGTTGGTTCATCAAAAATAAATAATACTGGATCACTATTTTTTCCCTTACCTAAAAACGAAGCAAGCTTTACACGTTGAGCTTCACCACCACTTAAGGTATTTGAACTTTGACCTAACTTAATATACCCTAAACCAACTTCCTGTAAGGGTTTTAATTTATTGGCCAAACTCTTTTCATCTGCAAAGAATTCAATTGCTTCATCTATGCTCAATTCTAATACATCGCTAATGCTTTTTTGATGGTAATGTACTTCCCTAACCTCCTCTTTAAATCTGCTTCCTCCACACTCTTCGCAAGGCAAATGAACATCCGCCATAAATTGCATTTCAATAGTTATTTCACCTTCTCCAGAGCAGGTGTCGCAACGGCCTCCCTCCACATTAAAACTAAAATGTTGTGGCTTATAGGCTCTTTGCTTAGCTAATGGTTGGTTGGCATATAATTCTCTAATCGCATCATATGCCTTTATGTAGGTAACAGGGTTTGATCGCGACGATTTACCTATAGGATTTTGATCTACAAATTCAATCTGACTAATCGCTTTAAGGTTGCCTTCAAGTTTATCAAAACTACCCGTTTTTTCACCGGTATAACTTCCAAATAATTTTTGTAAAGCAGGGTAGAGGATACTCTTAATTAAGGTTGTTTTACCACTTCCACTAACACCTGTAACCACGGTTAAAATATTTAAAGGAAACTTTACATCAAATCCCTTTAAGTTATTTTGCCTTGCACCCTTCACTAAAATATGTTGATTCCATTTTCTTCTGCGTTCTGGCACAGCAATAGTTTCAACATGATTTAGATATTTTCCCGTTAAACTTTTTGGGTCTTCTTTCAACTCTTTTAAAGTACCTATCGAAACAACCTCACCACCATGAATACCTGCTAATGGACCCATATCAATAATTTGATCCGCTTGTTCCATTATGTCTTGGTCGTGCTCTACCACCACCACTGTATTACCAATATCGCGCAGGGCTTTTAAAACTTCAATAAGTTTTTCTGTATCTCTGCTATGCAATCCAATACTTGGCTCATCCAAAATATATAATGAACCTACAAGGCTTGAGCCTAAAGATGTGGCAAGGTTAATACGCTGTGATTCTCCACCACTTAAGGTATTTGATAATCTATTTAAGGATAAATATCCTAAGCCAACTTTTTGCAAAAATTCTAACCTATTTTCTACCTCTACCAAAATTCGTTTGGCAATACTTGCATGGTTATTGCTTAACCAAAGAGCCTTAAAATAAGCAACACTTTCGTCAATGCTCATCAATAATAATTCTGATAAGGTTATTCTAGGATCTCTTTCAGATCCTGCATCCTCCATATTAAAGTTTTCTGGAGTTATCATTACATAATTAGAATCTTTACGCAATCGTGTTCCATGGCAATCCATACAGGTTGTTTTGCCCCTGTATCTAGCCAACATTACACGGTATTGAATTTTATATGTTTGGCGTTCCAATTCTGCAAAAAAGCCCGAAAGCCCTTCCCAATCTTTGCCACCTTGCCATAGGAAGTTTCTTTGTTTCTGACTTAGTTCGTAATAAGGCTTATGAATGGGGAAATCATTTTTCCTACTTAATGCAACAAAGCGATGCTTGTATTCTTGCATTTTTTCGCCCTTCCAAGGAACTATTGCATCTTCAAATACCGATAAACTTTTATCAGGTATAACCAGGTCTTCATCAATGCCAATAACGCTTCCAAATCCCTCACAGGTTTTGCATGCTCCATACGGATTATTAAAGCTAAAAAAATTAACGCTAGGTTCTTCAAAACTCATCCCATCCTCTTCAAAACGATTGTTAAATGGAACGTATTTTTTTTCTTCTCCATCAACCAATACAAGTAGGTCGCCATGGCCTTCAAAAAAGGCGGTCTGAACCGAATCACTTATCCTATTTTGAAAATCTTCATCGTCTTTAATTACAGCAAATCTATCAACCATTAAAAACAAGTTCTCTGAAGTAGTTTTTTCTAAAGATTTACTCGTTTTCTTTTTAGTCTTTTCAGATGCATTTAATCCTTTCTGTTGATTTTCTAGATAAGTTTCAATATCTAGTATCTCTTCGTTGAAATAAATACGGTTAAAACCATTTTGTAAATGTAATTCCAACTCCTTTTCTATTTCTCCACCTTGAATTCCTAATGCAACTAACAAGTACATTTTGCTTGACTCTGGGTAGGAAAGAATAAAATCTGTAACGTTTTCTACGGTATGTCTAATTACTTCTTTACCCGAAATTGGTGAGTAGGTTATTCCAATTCTGGCAAAAAGTAGTTTCAAATAATCATAGATTTCGGTGCTAGTGGCAACCGTACTTCTTGGGTTTTTTGTATTTACCTTTTGCTCAATAGCAATAGATGGAGAAATCCCTTGAATAGTGTCCACATCAGGTTTATTCATCTTTCCTAAAAATTGCCGTGCATATGCCGATAAACTCTCTACATATCTTCTTTGTCCTTCGGCATATAAGGTGTCGAACACCAAACTACTTTTACCTGAGCCCGAAACACCTGTTACAACCGTTAACTTATTTCTTTGTATGGCAACGGAAACATTTTTCAAATTATGCATCCTTGCCCCTTTTATTAGAATATTTTTATCTTGCATGTCAAATCAACTGTATGAACCAAACTTTTTTAAGTGCCACAAGATTACAAAAAACAAATAGGCTAATTTGTTTTGTTAGTGTTTTTTTATTGCTAGGAATAAAAATAAATGCACAAACACTCTCCATTGCTAGTGGTATAAGCATACCCTCTGGGCTTTACAGCAGCAAAGATTTTACACAAAAAGATTGCGGCCTTGCTAAAACAGGGTATTCAATTAATTTAGTTTTTGAAGACAATCGGAAAACACGTGCCATAAACCCTATTATTCAATACACCTTCAACTCAAATCCTCTTGATCAGGATGCCATTGAAAAGTATGTAAAAGTTCTTGACCCAAAAGTTATTGGATTACAATCCTATAAACCATGGTCTCAACACCTCTTAATGATAGGAGCTAAAGCAAATTATTATAACTCTAATTACACCCTTTTTGCTAAGGCTAGCGCAGGTTTAGGCTGGTTAAGTACTTTTGGTTATACCTATTACGATACGCTTTCTGGATATGATATTATTAAACGAAAAGTAGCCAACGAAAATTCCTTAGTTATGAGTATTGGGGTAGGGGGTAATGTGATGATTTTTGAAAATATTGACTTGAATTTTGGGTATGATTTCTTTTATTCAAAGTCAAATTTTGGTAAACCCTCTTATGTAGATTCCAGTGGTAAACCAATAGGTACCAGTGAGTCGTATAGCCCGCCATTTCAAACGGCTTCCATTTATTTAGGTTTATCCTTTCATTTGAGAGGTGCGTATCAGAAAAAATAATTTTTTTTTGCTAACGCTTGTTTTTCTCATTTCGTTTACTAAATTCGTCTTAACAAACATCACAAACAAATAAATTATAGCTTATAGAATAAATCTACACTAATTTTTCCTTCTGGTTTAACCCTTTAATATCTACAACCATGAACATGCAGAAAATTAGTGACCACGAACTGGTAAAGCTATACCAATCCGGCACACAAACTGCTCTTGAAGAACTGATCAAACGCCACAAGCGTAGTATCTTTTCTGCTATTTATCTCATTGTACGTGATCGTCCCTTAGCGGAAGACATTTTTCAAGAGACTTTTATTAAAATCATCAAAACTCTTCGTTCGGGTAACTATAACGAAGAAGGTAAATTTGGTGGTTGGGCTGTAAGAGTTGGCCGAAATTTAACCATTGATTATATCCGCAAAATGAAGCGCGATGTAACTATTACCGATAGTGAAGGAAATGGTATTTTTGATTACCTCATTATTGCAGAGGAAAATAAAGAAGATAAAATTATCCAAGCCCAATCAGAGCATCAATTAAAAAACCTTATCAAATTGCTACCTGAGGAGCAACGTGAGGTTCTAATTATGCGCCATTGGGGTGATATGAGCTTCAAAGAAATTTCCGACAAAACAGGCGTGAGTATTAATACAGCCCTTGGAAGAATGAGGTATGCCCTCAACAATTTACGCAAAATGATGGTTGCGCAAGGAGTACAGCTTTAAGGTATACCTTAGTTCTGCTCTCTTTTTACAACTCCTTTTTTTTATAAACCCTTTAATTTTTTATTGTTATGAAAGCAAAAGCACAAGTAGCATTGTTACTGGTAGTTCTAGTAGCTCTGTTTTCCTTCGACGTTCCTAAAGGTTGGTACAAAGCTGGCTCAAATCCCGATCGCTATGAGATTGGTATTGATAAAGGCGCAGGAATTGATGGCACAAATGCAGCAACAATTAAATCGGAAAGTACCCGTGTAAGAGGCTTTGGAACTTTGGTTCAAAACCTTGTACCAGGTAACTTTGCTGGCAAACGACTACGTATGTCGGGTTATATTAAAACATCTGAAGTTAGCGGCTGGGGCGGATTTTGGTTGCGAATTGATGGCCAAAAACCAAGTGATCCTTATGTGTTTGATAATATGTCGAACCGCAAAATAAAAGGTACTACCGATTGGGTTAAATGCGAAATAGTGGTTGATGTGCCTAAAAAGGCTACCAATATTGCCTACGGTGCCCTTCTTAGCGGTAGCGGTCAACTTTGGTTTGATAACTTAACTTTTGAAGAGGTGGATGAATCAGTTCCAGCCACTATTCCATATCCAAAAGAAAAAGCGGCTCAAAATCAACCAACTAACTTGAGTTTTGAAGAATAAACTAGAAATAATGATCCCTTCCTAAAATAAGTTTGCCCTAAGCTGCGTTTTTTATGTACTAATGAAAAACAATGCTTATGGCAAACACTTACACTGAAAATGATCTCTTATTGTATTTGTACAATGAAATGAGCCCAGAGGAAGCTAAAAGCTTAGAATTGGAACTCACATCAAACACAAATCTACAAGCTTCACTTAAAAACCTAAAAGCTGGAATGGCTGTTATGGATAAACTTGAAGCCGAGCCTTCTCCCACTAGTATCGAGTTGATTTTGGAATATTCCCAAAAGTCAGCCGAAAAATTGGAAGAGGCCTAAAACAAAAAAGCCCTCATTTGAAATTCAAATGAGGGCTTTTTTTTATTCACTTATAATTATTCCTGTTGCTTCAAATGTAAATGGATTTCCTTCCTTATCTTCATTTGGTATAAACAATCCATTAGCCGTCACATGTTTGCCGTCTATATTTTTTGGCAAAATAAATTTCTTGTCTTTTGTATTTACTCTCAAATAGGAATTTCCTTGCTTAAGGGTTAACCAACATCCCTCTCCTTTACAATATTTTTCTATAGTGCCCGAAATTTGAGTTGCACCAGCAATACTCGAATCAATTGCTGGCAAATTGCTTACATCCAAAATAGATTCAGATGGTGTAAAGGTTTCACCAAAACTTCCAGTCGGCGCAAGATTGGCTCTTGGATCAGAATCGCAGGAACCAAGCAAGGCCACTAAAATTAGTAAGAATAATTTTGTTTTCATAGTTGTATTATCTTACTAAACTAATGAGGAAATAAGTTGTACCAGCTAAAACTGCGCTTACAGGAATGGTTAATATCCAGGCCCAAAGTAGGTTTACTGTTACACCCCATCTCACCGCCGATAATCTTTTTGTTGCTCCAACACCAATAATTGAACCCGTAATGGTATGAGTGGTACTTACTGGGATACCCATTTGCTCGGTCATAAACAAGGTTAAGGCTCCAGCACTTTCTGCAGCAACTCCCTCAAGAGGGGTAACCTTGGTAATTTTTGAACCCATTGTTTTCACAATTTTCCAACCTCCACTTAAGGTGCCAAGCCCAATAGCAGCATAACATGCTAAAGGCACCCAATCTGGCATTTGTTTTAGGTCTGTAATATCGCCGTTTGCCACCATGGCCGCTGCTATAATACCCATTACTTTCTGAGCATCATTTCCTCCATGTCCAATACTAAATGCCGCAGACGATAGTAACTGTAATTTCTTAAACATATTGGCCACCCTATAGGAGTTAGGGGTCTTTATTTTCTCTACATAGATATACGTAAGAATGAAGAGCAAAACTACCAGCATAATTCCCCAAACGATTGCCGAATTATCTGCTTTCTTTAGGTCTTTTGAAAGTTTTTTTACATCGGCACTTGGATCAACACTACTAGCAATTAAAGAAGCTAGTTTGTCAGAACCTAACTCATCATATTGTTTTAATAAGGGTTTTGCAGCAGCAATAAATTGAGTGGTTGAATCCAATTTAGCTTGCAAGCTTGGATCAGCCACAACCTCTTTTTTTAATTTATCTACGTTATAATATTTAGATAAGTTTTCCGAAAGTTTACTTTGTTCAAGTTGATTGAAAAGAATGAATGTTCCAATTGCTGCTAAACAAATAATACCCACCCTGTACCAAACGTTTTGCATAATTGTGACCAGGGTAATAAACATAGAAATTACCATACCCATTAATGGTGCAATAAAAATAAATAGAATGGTTTTGGTAATCTTATCCATTTCAACAATACTAGGAATACCAATAGCGCCTTTAGTGGCAAATGCATGGGCAATAGCTGCACCTGCAAACCCACCAATTAAGGTATGTGAAGAAGAAGAGGGAATGCCATACCACCAGGTAAATAAATTCCAAATAATGGCTGCAATTAACCCAGCAAATATAACATCGAGGGTAATAAACTCTTTGTGTACTGTTTTTCCAATGGTATTGGCTACAGCATGATCTTTAAAAATAAAGAATGCCACAAAATTGAAAAATGCCGCCCAAATTACTGCCTGAAAGGGTGTAAGTACCTTGGTAGATACAATGGTGGCGATTGAATTTGCAGCGTCGTGAAATCCATTGATATAATCAAATATCAAGGCTAACACAATAATTACTACTAAAAATGTCATTTGAATCTGGATTAAGCGTATTTAACCACGATAGATTCCATGACATTTGCAGCATCTTCAAATTTATCGGTAACTATTTCCATTACTTGATAAATTTCACGCTTTTTAATTAACATTTTAACGTCTTCTTCGGTATCAAATAAACGTTCAATACACATGTCAAATAAATCGTCAGCTTGATTTTCGTAACTGTTTACCTTAATAATGGCATCTGTAATGTTGCGCATGTTTTTCATATTGCGCAACTCAAATACAGCTGTTTTAATTGACTCTGCACCTAAGGCAATTATTTCTGCCATTTTTTGAATCCCGCTATCACTTGGATTTACTTTGTAAAAATTAATCTTTTTAGCAGATGCATAAATGTAATCACAAATATCATCCAATGATGTAGCCAAATAATGAATGTCTTCTCTATCAAAAGGAGTAATAAAATTCTTACCCAATTGGGTGAAAATTTCATGGGTTAAATCATCGTTTTTGTGCTCCAAATCTTCTACTCTTTTAATAACAGCACCACGTTTGTCAAAGTCTGGCTCTGCCACAACTTCTTTCATTAATTTCCCCATTTCGGCAACATTGTTTGCTACTTGCTCAAATAAAGAATAGAACACCTTATCTTTAGGTGTAAAAAATTGGATAATTGTATTGAATATCATTTTAATTAAGATTTCGCAACAAACTTAAAGATTTGCTACGATTTAACATTATTTTGATGATTGCAAGAAATATTATTTTGTAATAGTTTATTATTCAATGCTATGCCTATTGGTTTTCCAAAAATCAACCATAGAACTTTTCCAAAATTGGATTGAGTCCAAAACTAAAAAAGGCGAATCCAACTAAATGGATTCGCCTTTTATTATAATTAAGTTAGTCTTATTTTACTAAATTCATTTCACCAACAATATGTGGTGCACCGCCTAATTTGTCAATTAAAAACATAACGTAGCGGATATCCACGTTAATGGTACGTTTGTATTTTTCATCAAATACAATATCCCCACTCATTGCTTCCCAATTACCATCAAATGCTAAACCAATTAAACGGCCTTCTCCATCAATAACCGGACTACCTGAGTTTCCTCCAGTAATATCGTTATTAGTAATAAAAGCAACGGGCATTTTACCATCTTCTCTTTTGTAGTTGCCAAAATCTTTTGCAGTATATAAATCTAAAAGCTTTTGAGGCGCATTAAATTCAAAATCTTTAGGATTGTATTTTTCCATAACACCATCAAGAGTGGTCATATAGTCAAATTTTACAGCATCTTTTGGCTCGTAGGCCTGAACCGAACCGTAAGTTAAACGCAACGATGAATTGGCATCTGGATAAAACGTTTTTGTAGGGTTCATTTCCATCAAACCTCTAACATATGCTCTTGCTTCAGGACCAATGGCTGCTGTGAAAGCATCCACTTGAGGTTTGTATTTGGTTAAATAATTAGAATAAAAAGCATCTACCATGGCATAGCATGGATCGGCCATTAACTTTTTATAGCTAGGTGCTTTGCAGAATTCTTCAAATTTTGCTTTGCTAGCGAAGAAACTTTTTGCGTACACCATTTTGGCATAATTGGCAAATTTTTCGGCAGTAGTTTTACCTTTCGATTTTAAAATAACTGCCATGTAAGCTGGGTGTTGATCGGCAGGAATATTATTATAATATAATTCTAAAATTTGAGCCAAAATCTTTTCGTCGGCGCTAGGGAAGAAAGAGCTATAAAAATCTTCTGAATTAGCTAAAGCGGCTTTAATAGCCTTATTAGCAGCGGCAGTATCTTTATTATCCTTTGCATTGGTAGCATATGGAAATAAGCTACTTGCCATTCCGTTCATCGAAACCCCTAAAATACCTTCACCTAAATACGTTCTTTGTAAGGCAATTGGTCTGTATGCAACATAGGCATTTTCTACATTTGCAAGTACACTTTCGTATTGAGGCTTTCCTTTTGCAAACTCATTAAATTTGGCTTCCGATTCTTTTTTGAAATCATATACTTTCAAACGTTTCATTTGTTCGGTTTGGCCAATAAAGTATTTCCAATAGTTTGCAATAGATGCATAATCTGCAGATAGTTTCAAACGATCTCCTTCATTTTTATCCATTACTTCTTTCCAAGCCTTTAATCTAATATCTCTTAATTTAACAATGGTAGGGTTAACCTTTTCAATGGCTAAATCAATTCCTTGCGAGAACTCATATCTATTAGTTCTACCAGGGAAACCATATATCATTGCATAATCGCCTTCTTTAACACCTTTCATGCTAATAGGTAAAGAATGTTTTGGAGTGTAAGGAATATTATCTGGAGCATATCCAGCAGCTTCATTGTTTTTATTTGCATAAATACGGAACATGCTAAAATCTCCAGTATGGCGTGGCCACATCCAATTATCTGCATCACCACCAAATTTACCTACCGATTGTGGAGGAGTTCCAACCAAACGGATATCTGTAAACTTTTGGAAAACAAATAAGTAATAGGCATTACCTTTAAACATTTCACGCATCTGACCTTCAAATTTTCCGTCTTTCTTAAATTCATCGGTAATCTTTTTATAGATTTCTTGAAGTTTAGCAGGTCTATCTTTTTCGCTTACTCCACTTAATTGCCCTATTACGAAATCTGTTTTGTCTTCAATTCGCTGAACAATAGATACCCACATTCCGGCAATTGGCTTTTCCTCACCATTATTTTTAGCCCAAAAGCCATTGTCCAAAATATTGTTTCCTGGAGTAGAATTTGATGCAATAGCATCATACCCGCAATGGTGGTTCGTTAAAACCAAACCTTTAGAGGAAATAATTTCACCAGTACAACCACCATTAAACCAAACAATGGCATCTTTAAGCGAACTATTATTTACATCATACAATTGTTCGGCTGTTAATTTTAGGCCTTTAGCCTTCATTTGCTCGTAATTGTATTTCTTTAGTAATAAAGGAATCCACATTCCTTCATCGGCTTTTACACCTGTACTTAGCAACAAAAGTGTTGCAATTGAGTAAAGCAGTTTTTTCATTTAATTTTACGTTTTACGTGGCGAAAGTAAAAACATTCTATCATAGATTGAGTTTTTTTTTGATAAAAGGCAAAACAGATGCTAACAATTATTTTACATTTACGTAACATTGAACCATGAAGATAGCTTTAATATTGCATTAACTATTATGTTTGGACTAGATACATCCCTTACCATACTTCTTTTAGTATGTTTGTTTGCAGCAGCAGTTTTTGAATTTATTAATGGCTTTCATGACACAGCAAATGCTGTTGCCACAGTTATTTATACCAATTCATTAAAGCCTTGGGCTGCAGTTATTTGGAGTGGTATTTGGAACTCCATTGGAGTATTTGCTGGTGGAATTGCGGTGGCAATTGGTATAACCAATCTACTGCCCACCGAGGTTTTATTGGATACAAATATTTATCACAATATTGCCCTCATACTTTCCTTGCTTATTACTGCAATTGCTTGGAATTTAGGTACTTGGTATTTAGGGATTCCATGTTCGAGTTCTCACACATTAATTGGTTCCATAATTGGAGTAGGGGTTGCCTTCACAATCATTATGCCTGATACTGGCACCTCCTATGTAAATTGGAGCAAGGCGAGTGATATTGGATTGTCTTTATTATTATCTCCTATTTTGGGTTTTAGCTTGGCAATTCTATTGATGTATATTTTGAGACAAGTTATTAAGAATAAAGTTATTTTTAAGGAGCCTGTTTCTAATAATCCACCGCCATTTTGGATCAGACTTATATTATTACTTACCTGCACAGGAGTTAGTTTTTCACATGGCTCAAATGATGGTCAAAAGGGGGTAGGATTAGTTATGCTAATACTTATCGCAATTGTTCCTGGTTATTTTACATTAAATATCGAAAAAACGCCATCCGATATGCATGAAATAATATCGGAAGTGAAAGTAACTTTTGCCAAAATAAATCCAACTGAATTAACTCAAGATGAACATTTTGAATATACTAAGGCCTTTAATAACCTAAATTATTTAGATTCATTAATGCTTTCCAAAAAATCACTATCTGAATTTGATAATTACCAAAAGGCAGATATTAGAAAAGCGGTGGTTTTGTTGGGTAAGTCGAGCAAGGTTATTTTAAAAAGCCATAATTTGAACCTCAGTATTTCCAATAATTCAAAACTTAAAAAGGATATTGAGCAACTTAAGAGCATAACAGATTATGCACCGATTTGGGTCATTTTTATGATCTCTATAAGCCTTGGATTAGGAACAATGATTGGATGGAAACGAATTGTGCAAACGATTGGTGAAAAAATTGGAAAGCAACATTTGACATACGCACAAGGAGCAAGTGCCGAAATTGTTGCAGCCTCCACAATTGGTTTTTCTACGTGGTTGGGTCTGCCAGTTAGTACCACACATGTGTTATCATCTGGTGTTGCTGGAAGCATGGTTGCAAGCAAAGGGATTAAGAATTTAAATACAAAAACAATAAAAAACATTGCCATTGCCTGGATCCTTACACTTCCAGTTTGTATTATTTTGTCTGCGTCCTTATTTATCTTATTCCGCTGGTTAATCTAATTTTCAAAACGTTTTAGTTTTCCGTTCTCAAAATATAAAATATTCAACCTATTATTTTGAAGACTTAATCCTTCGGGTTTTGATTCAATTTTGTACCAATTACTTAATGGCTTATTTGGCTTTTGCGATTTAATATCACCTAAATTTCCATGATTTAGTATAAGGGAACTCATGAAATAGGTGGCTTGTTCATAACCTGTAACAGCGTACTCTGTTGGTTCAGTATTATATAACTCCCGATATCTTTCAATAAATAATTTTGTACTAGAATCGGTGTAGTCAAAGTAAAACGGACTAATAATTTTAACATTTAGCCTCTCAAATTGAGGTATGTTTAGAGATTTAAATTCAAGCCATTTTCTAAGTCCAAATACTTCAATATCAATAAATGAATTTGAATCATTTAAATATCTCAGGGCTGAACCAACCAAAAATTCATTTTCACTGCTAATAATTACTCGATTAGGTTTTCCTAATTTATAGGCAGATTTGAAATCGGTATACTTACTAATATCTATAGATTTAATAGTACACAATGGGTACTTACTTTTCAAAGCAAGAATACGTGCACTTAAAACCTTATCGTTGTTGTCTTTACCTGTTAACACTACAATATTGGCATTTTCTTCGCCCATATCCTGAATATGGTTTAGGATAAAATCGCCATAATAATTTAAATCAGGATAAACAGAAATTAAATAGGGATTATCTATTTTACTTTTGGTTAAAGTAAGAAAAGGGGATATATGATAAATTTTATTCTTATTGCAAAATCCAAGCATTAACTCATTTCCTTCTTTTAGCACAGGACCTACAATTAAGTCGGAATTTTGAATTTCCTTTTTCTCTAAAATTCTTTGAAAAGTAGTACTATCGCGCTTGGTATCGAAAACCCTAATTTCAATAGGAGTTTCAGCCCTTTTAAAGCTATCCATTGCTAACAAAAAGCCTTCATAATATTGTCTACAAGCATTTCCAATAGATGCGTTTTTATGGTTTGGATTTTCCATTAAATCCTTTCCACAAAAAGGCATCACTACAGATATTTGAAACTTTTGTTCAAATAGTTCTTTTATTCCTTTTTGGGCAAAGCTATTACTCGCCCAAAAGGATAAAGCAATTAGAAAAATATAGGCTCTAATTTTCATTTTTATTCCCATTCAATGGTTGCTGGTGGTTTGCTGCTAATATCGTAAACTACTCTATTAATTCCTTTTACTTCGTTTATTATTCTATTTGCAACTAATCCCAAAAACTCATGAGGTAAATGACAAAAATCTGCTGTCATTCCATCCACCGAGGTTACAGCTCTTAAAGAAACAACATTTTCATAAGTTCTTTCATCGCCCATTACACCAACAGATTGAATAGGAAGGTATACAACTCCTGCTTGCCAAACGCTGTTATAATGACCTTTATCTTTTAATTCACTTATAAAAATATGATCCGCTTCCTGCAAAATTCTAACTTTCTCGATGGTAATATCACCTAAAATTCTAATGGCTAAACCAGGGCCAGGGAAGGGATGGCGGTTTAAAATTATGGGTTCCATACCTAAAGCAGTACCCACATTTCTTACTTCATCCTTAAATAACATCCTTAAAGGCTCAACAATTTTAAGGTTCATTTTATCTGGCAAACCACCTACATTATGATGCGATTTAATTGTTGCCGAAGGACCTTTTACACTTATGCTTTCAATTACGTCTGGGTATATGGTGCCTTGAGCCAACCATTTAGTATTTTCAATTTTCTGAGCTTCTTCGTCAAAAACCTCAATAAATACTCGGCCAATAGCTTTACGTTTAAGCTCTGGGTCGCTTATTCCAGCCAAAGCATCCAAGAATTTTTTACTAGCATCAACCCCAATTACATTAATACCCATATTCCTGTAGGCATGCAATACTTGGGCAAATTCATCTTTACGCAATAAGCCGTTATCAATAAAAATACCAGTTAGGTTCGAACCAATTGCTTCTTTTAATAACATGGCCGCAACCGAAGAGTCTACGCCACCAGAAAGGCCTAATATTACTTTATCTGTTCCTAATTTAGCTTTTAAATCGGCTGTGGTATTCTCTATAAAATGTGTTGGTGTCCAGTTTTGTTTAAGGCCTGCAACTTTAGAAATGAAATTATGCAATAAGGTTTTACCATCTGTGCTATGTGTTACTTCAGGGTGAAATTGAATGGCATAGGTTGATTCACCTTTTATTTTAAATGCAGCTACTTTCACACTTTCAGTGCTCGCAATAATCTCAAAGTTTTCTGGAATGTCTTGAATGGTATCACCATGGCTCATCCAAACCTGACTATCAGCAGGGATTCCCGCAAGTAAGTCACTATTCGCTATAAACTTAAGGTTGGCTCGGCCATACTCTCTAATTTTACTTGGTACTACAAAACCTCCATTTTGTTTAGCCAATAATTGGGCACCATAGCAAACTCCTAATAAAGGAAGTTTTCCTCTAAAAGGGGAAAGATCTACATCTGGCAATATCCCATCATTTACACTATATGGGCTACCACTTAGAATAACGGCCTTAGTAGCCGCATCCAAAGTTGGGATATGGGTGCAAGGATGAATTTCAGAATAAACATTTAGCTCACGAAGGCGACGGGCAATTAATTGGGTATATTGCGACCCGAAATCAATAATTAGAACTTTTTCTTCCATATATGCCCGCGAATTTCATTATTTTTTGTCAGAATTTTAGATTGAAACCTTAATAATGTTGAAATTAATCTCAATATCAGATTTTATTAATGAGCCTAAAACAGGTTTATTGCTTGATGCACGTAGTGAAGGCGAGTTTGAGAGAGGTCATATTCCAGGTGCAATTTCATTTCCAATTTTGAATAATGAGGAACGAAAACTAGTTGGTACCTGTTATAAACAGAAAGGCCATAAAGAGGCTGTTTTATTGGGTTATGAATTGGTAGGTACCAAATTTAAAACCTACGTTGAATATGCCTATGCAAATTGGGAGGGTCAAGAAATAAACATTCACTGTTGGCGTGGTGGACTTAGAAGCCAAATAATGAGTAACCTATTGAGCTCCGCAGGTTTTAATGTGAAGCTTATTAAAGGAGGTTATAAGGCTTATAGGCAGGTTGTTTTAGACTTTTTGGCAAAAGATTTTGAGTTTTTTGTTTTAGGTGGATTAACTGGTTCGGGGAAAACTTATGTTTTGGATGAACTTGAGAATAGGGGAGCGCAGGTTTTAAACATTGAAAAATTAGCTAACCACAAAGGTTCTGCCTTTGGATCCTTAGGTCAACATCCCCAACCAAGTCAGGAGCATTTTGAGAATTTATCCTTTGAAATACTAAGAGAATTTAATTTTGAAAATCCTGTTTGGGTTGAGGATGAAAGCCGATTAATTGGGGCACTTCAGGTACCAACTCAAATATATCAAGGCATACGAAATAGTTTTGTATATTTTCTTGGGTATTCGTTTGAAGATAGACTTGAACACATTCTGAAGGAATATGGATGCTTTGATAAAAATCTTTTAATTGAGCGAACCAAACAAATTAAAAAACGAATGGGTGATTTAATTAATAGGATGGCCATTGAAGCCCTTGAAAATGGGGATTTAAGAACTTGGGCAGAAATAGTTTTAATCCATTACGATAAGCAATATAGGTATGGCTTTGGTTTACGCAAACCAGGCCAAAGCAAAGATATTTTGCTTAAAAGTGAGGAGCTAATTTTAGAACTTTTAAGCGTAAAAAGGGAAGCATAAAAAAGGCTGTTTCATTTTGAAACAGCCTTTTTTTATTTCTTTATTAAACCTATTATTTAATATTATAAAGGTATTTTAGGTTCCTATAATCCCCTTTATTCTCATACCAATCTTTTGTTTTTTCGCCACTGGTTTCAACCCATTCTCCAAATGCTGGATAAGAGTGTAGGAAATCTTCCGTATCTCTAGAATAGGGTATTTCTTCCACCACATTTAATCCCCAAGGTAAATTATTTTTATTTTTGTAATAGATGCCTTTATCTGGGTTCGAATTATCTTGTGATTGACCAAAATATTTAAAGTTAGCCTTTTCTGTAGGAACAAAATCAGGAAGGTGAACTTCTTTACCACGTTCTTGATTGATAATTAAGTATGGGTTAAAATTAGTTGCATTTAATTCTTTACTTGTCAAAAGTTTAACGAATTTTCCATCCTCATCCATAAATTTAATAACCATTTCAATTTCTTTAGGAGTTACATAGATTCCATCTGAACCAACATTTACGCCGCTTCCACCTGGTGAAGGTAAAATTCTATATGCATCTTCAAACACCATAAAATTCGCTAATTTCATGTCGGCTTCAGCACCATTACCCGCAATTTTAGTGTAATCGCCTTTAAAATCGCCACCTGTAACTGCCATAATTATCTCGGCTGGAATATTATCTAATTGAAACCCAAAACCATTTCTATAACTAGCACCAATAGCTCTAACCTTAAAGGTATATTTAATTTCAATTATCTCTCCACTTGCATTGGTAACCGTATTAAATTTATAACCAAGAACCAAATCATTAAAATCATAATCGCCATTTGCTGGCCATAGATCTTCGTACATTAATGTACCGAAGCCACCAGAAGCTGGGTAATAATTATCATATGCTCTAAATTTATCTTTTGGATAGGCATCATCTATGTTTGCAACTTTATCTTCATCGTCATCCTTAAAGGCATCTTCAGATACCGATAATGGTTTACAATCATTAGAAGGATCGGAGAAATAAGTACTTGGAATGCTAATATCATCAATTAATAAACCTGCTTCACCTTTATCTCCACCAATTGAAAATAATATTTTATAAGGATTTCCATCATTGGCAATTTTTTCAGGAACGGCAAATGAAATAGATTGAACATCCTTACCTGTGCTTGGCATATCATATTTATATAATTCAACTAAATCGCCTTCACCTTCTTTAAAATAAGGGATGTATGCCACAAAAATATACTTGTTTTTGTCTCCTTCAGCCGTAATTCTACTTTTAAGTGTAATGTTTCCGGCCTTTAAACGCACCCATGGCGATTTAATATACAAGTCTTTCCATGAACCTGTTGTAAGGTCGGTAGCCATACTTATTTTGCCAGTTATGGCTTTTTCAATATACGATACACCTTTAAAATCCCAGCAATTTACATAATCTTCTTTTTGAGAATTGTTTTCACCGTTTAAGGTAATTTGTTGTGCTGTACTAGTTAATTCGGTTAAAAATAAACCAGCTAATAGTATAAATATTTTTTTCATAAATTTATTAGTTGTTAGCGTTGTAATCAAATTGAAGAATGTTTCCACTAATAGGAATAACCTTTTTAATTTTTCCATAGGTCACTAAAACTTCAGTGTTAGTGGCAGGCACAACTAAATTAATTATAGTGGTTGCGCTCATTAGTTGAAGTGAACTATAATAAATTGATTTGCCATCCAACGAACTCACAATTAAAGTGCGATTGATTGGTGTAAGAGTATTAATGCCAGCAACATTTAATACTAAACTTTTAGAGGTTTTCCATTTAAAGGTTTCGCTTGCCTTTAATTCTGAAACCTTACTTGCTTTAGCAATAGAAGGAGTGGCAGATTCTTGTAGGTTTTTTTTGCAAGAAACCATTATAAGGGTGCTTGCTAAAAGTAGGAATAGGAATTTTTTGTTCATTGTGTGTTTTATTTTGGTTTTATTGCTAAAGTCAAGTTCTATTCCATGCTGAAATAAAAAATCAAGTTTAGGTTTAATTGTTTGATATTCAATGTAAAATATTCTGTTTTGGTAGTCTGTAATCAACATGCCAATGTGGATTGTTTTTGTTCATTTTGAATCGCTATGTTCATTTTGGGATTAATTTAAAATTAATATTTATCGACTTTTTTATGGGCAAAAGACCCCTAGAATGATTATTTTTGTTGCCCAATTATTAAATAACAAAAAACATGGCAGGAACAGAATTTTATGGTGCTGAAGAAAAAAAGGAAATTAATGATGTTTTAGAAACAGGTATCTTTTTTAGATTTAATCATGATGCTCAGAGAAACAATATTTGGAAAGCACGTGAATTTGAATCGGAAGTGGCCAAATTAGTAGGAGCAAAATATGCGCACGCAGTTTCAAGTGGAAGCACTGCAGTATCATGTGCTCTAGCTGCTGCTGGAGTAGGCGCTGGCGACGAGGTTATTGTTCCTCCATTTACCTATATTGCCACTGTTGAGGCAGTAATTTTTGCTGGAGCTTTGCCAGTGTTTGCCGAGATTGATGAAACACTTTGTTTAAGTGCTGCTGGAATTAAAAAGGCAATTACTCCTAAAACAAAAGCAATTGTTTTAGTTCATATGTGTGGTCAGATGGCTCAAATGGACGAAATAATGGCAGTGGTTAAAGAACATGATTTGACTTTGGTTGAAGATGCGGGTCAGGCTATGGCCGCTAGTTATAAAGGAGTTTCTACAGGTTTATTTGGCAAAACAGGTTGTTATAGTTTTGATTTTTTCAAAATTGCTACTGCTGGCGAAGGTGGAGTTATGGTTACTAATGATGAAACTGCGTATAAATTAGCCGACAATTATTCAGATCATGGTCACGATCATCAAGGAAATAACCGTGGAATGGAAAACCACCCAGTGTTAGGATTTAACTACAGAATATCGGAATTACATGCAGCAATTGGTTTGGCTCAAACCCGCCGTGTACCAATGATTAGAGAAAATAACAACAGAATTAAAACTCAAATGATGAGTGAACTTGGCAAAATACCTGGAGTTACTTTCGCAACTATTCCTGATCCAAATGGAGACTCTGCTACATTCTTAAATATGTTCTTGCCTAATACAGAAGCAGCTAAACGCGTAGTGGAAGAATTTAATAAAAATGGGGTTGCAGGATTTAACTATTGGTTTACAAATATGTATCATTTTATCAATCAATGGAATCATATTAAAGAGGGTAAAGTGGCTGCTAAAACAAATGTTCAACTTTTAGGCGCACCTCAAGATTACATGAATTTAGATATTCCTAAAACCCAAGAAACCATCGGAAGGTTGATTTCATTTGGTATTAAAGCTTCATGGAAACAAGAAGAATTAGAGGAACTAATTTCGAAAATGAGTATGTCTATTACAACAGCTTTGGGTCAAACAGCTTAATAAAACAAGAATGAGTCATAAGAACTTTAAATCTATAGAGAAAACTGTTTTTGGTAGAGGTAGCTTTAACCAATTGGCCGAAATTATTGAACCTAAAAGGGAGTTAAACAAAAAGTATTTTGTATACATAGTTGATAATTACTTTAAAGGTAAAGAACTTGAGAATAGACTTCAACAAAAGCCTGAAGATACTGTTTACTTCGTAGATGTTGATCCGCATGAACCTACTACTGAGCAAATAGATCAATTACGCGATGAAATTTTGGCCCAAAAGGGTTTGCCTTCTGGTGTAATTGGTATTGGTGGAGGTAGTATAATGGATATTGCAAAAGCACTTTCTTTAATGTTATGCAATGAAGGGCCTTCGCAACAATACCAAGGATTAAACCTCATTAAAAAACCAGGAGTGTACCATGTTGGAGTTCCAACTATTTCGGGTACTGGGGCAGAATGTAGCATGACAGCTGTGTTAACTGGACCAGAAAAGAAATTAGGATTAAAATGTGATTGGACAATTTTTGATCAAGTAATTTTAGATTCAGAATTAACCGAAAGTGTTCCTACTGATAAATGGTTTTATACAGGCATGGATACCTTTATTCATTGCATTGAAAGTAGAGATGGTATTTTAAACAATGCTTATAGCTTTGCTTATGGCGAACAATCGTTAAAACTTTGTCGTGAAATCTACCTTGGCGAAAACGCAGGTAGAGGAGCCGAAAATGATGATAAATTAATGGTTGCCTCCTTAATGGGCGGACTTAGTTTAACCTATTCTGAAGTGGGCGTTTGCCATGCTTTAAGCTATGGATTAAGCAAGATATTTGGCGAAAAACATTGTTATGCAAATTGTTTGGCATTTCAACATTTAGGCGATTATTATCCAGAAGGAGTTGCCGAGTTTAAAACGATGTTGGCTAAACATTCTATTACCCTTCCTCAAGGTTTAAGTAAGGGTTGGACAGATGCTGAAATTACTGCCATGGCTCATGTAGCGTACAATTTGCCTCATATGTGGAATCATGCTATAGGAACAGATTGGAAGGATAAAATTAGCATTCAAACTATCGAAGATTTATTTAGAAGATTATAATCGTTTTTAGAAAAATATTTAAAACATGACTAAAATAGTAAAAGTAGGGGATATCAATTGTGGGAGCGATGAGTTGTTCCTAATTTCGGGACCATGCGTAATTGAAGAAGAATCAATTATGATGAAAACCGCTGAAAAATTAAAAGAGGTTTCAGAAAAATTAAATATTAAAATCATTTACAAATCGTCTTTCCAAAAAGACAATCGTAGTAGCTTAAAATTCTATGATGGACCAGGTTTGGATAAGGGAGTTAAGATTTTAGCTAAAGTTAAAGAGCAATTTGGCTTTTCCTTACTTACCGATATTCACTATCCAGATCAAGCTGCTGCTGCTGGTGAGGTGTGCGATGTATTACAAATTCCCGCTTACTTATGCATGCAATCAACCTTAATGGTTGCGGCAGCTAAAACAGGGCGTGTAATAAATATCAAACATGGTCAGTTTTTGGCTCCAGAAAACATGAAGCACCCAGTACAAAAATGTATTGATGCAGGAAACGACCAAATAATATTAACAGAAAGAGGCTATACTTTTGGATATAACGATATGATTGTTGATCCAAGAAGTTTCTTTTTAATGGGACAAATTGGGTATCCAGTTGTATTTGATATTACCCATGCCATTCGTAAATATGGTATTCCTAGTGCCGATGCAAAAGGTGGCGCTCGTGAGTTTTTACCAGTATTAAGTAGAGCCGGTGTTGCAGCTGGAGTAGATGGTGTATTTATTGAAACACATCCTGAGCCAGCAAAAGCATTATGTGATGCAGCATCTCAATTAAGTGTGTATGATTTAGAGGAATTTGTAAAACCTTTAATCGATATACATAATTTAGAGCTTAGCTATAGAGCGAAATAATTTTATCCTAGCGCCATGAAAAAAATATTTAGCAGCATACTTTTTCTTATACTATTTTCAAGAATTGGTTCAGCACAATATGAACCAGCTTATGGAACTACTAAAGCTGAACCTAAGAGTTTAAAAGCTTGTTACCTAGGTTTGGGAACTGGAATATATGGAAAATATGGTTTTTTAGGATTAGATTTTGGGGTAAGGTTAAGCCCAAAAACCTTGGCTGAGGTGAATTTAGGTATAGGTGGATGGGGATCAAAAGCAGGATTTTCATTTACCACC
Organism: Bacteroidetes bacterium B1(2017); assembly: GCA_002256395.1. Taxonomy (GTDB): domain Bacteria; phylum Bacteroidota; class Bacteroidia; order UKL13-3; family UKL13-3; genus B1. The sequence goes on from NKJG01000002.1 coordinate 176,853, forward strand.
TTTGCAGGTGCTTCTAATACTTGGTGTCCAAGTATTGGTTTTACACGTAATTCAGGTGCAGCCCTTCCAAGTATGGATTCGAAAGTGAATTTACCTAATTCAAATGAAGAAGTAACTGTTACATCGGATATGATTTATAATCCTGTAAACATTATTCATTTGTCTGTACAAAAGCAATTTGTATCCACAAAAGGAAATCGCTTTTTTATAGAATTGGGATATTCTTTGGCAATAAATGAAGTTAAAGTTGAATTTGATCAACCAACACTTGTTTATAAAGGTACTACTTATAATACCTCAGACCTTAAATTTTCAAATGTTCAAACTGCGGCGCATAAGGCCCAAGCGCCAAACGGAATTAACATTAGCTTGGGATATCAATTTGGCTTAGGTAAATATAATTAACCCGATTTTAGCAAATTTCAATTTTAAGTCTATTTTTGCCCAAAAGCATTTATAACAAGTTTATACCATGGAATTATACTTAGATTCAGCAAACCTTAAAGAAATAGAAGAGGCATTTAAATTAGGCTTCTTAAATGGTTTAACCACTACTCCTACTTTCATGCAACGTGAAGGTATTACCGATGTGGATGCCATGATTGTTAAATTATCTAAAATTGTACCTGTTCTTCAAATTGAAGCTTTAGGTGATACAGCTGAAGATGTATTAGCAGAAGCAAAACGCCAATTGGCATTAGGACTTGATCCTAAAAAAACGGTATTTAAAATACCCGTTTCTTTGGAAGGCGTTAGAGCTTGTAAAATGCTTAGAAACGAAGGTTTATTGGTAAATGTACATTTAGTTTACACCTTGCAACAAGCCTATATGGCAATGCATGCAGGTGCTACCTATGTTTGTCCATTAGTAGGTCGTTTACAAGATCAAGGGCATGATGCCTTAGATTTAGTTGCTCAAATAGTTGATGCGGTAGATCATTATGGTTATGATACCAAAGTAATGTTCTCATCTGTGCGTACTATGGAGCATATTAGAAATGCTCTCAACCTAGGCGTTCACACCATTACTGTTCCATTAAAAATCATGAAACAGTTAACCGAAAATCATTTCACCACAGTTGGTACAGATCAGTTTATTCATGATACTCGTTTAATGACTGTAAGAGTTAAAGAGGCCATCAATTCAGTTAATCCAACTGTTACTGCAGATACCAATTTAGCTGATGCCATTGTTAAGATGACAGAATTTGGCTTTGGCGCAATTACGGTTGTAAATGCAGATGGAAGTTTAAAAGGTGTATTTACAGATGGTGATTTACGCAGAAAAATCCAAACAGACGGTAGAGATGTATTGAGCAAAAATATGGGTGATTTTACCTATGGAAATGCTGTATCCATTGAAGGTTCTGCCTTATTAAATGAAGCGGCTGGATTATTTAAATCAACTAAGGTGGATACTATTTTGGTTACCGAAAATGGTAAACCTATTGGAATGATTGATATCCAAGATTTGGAAGACTAAAAATATAGGACAAATAAAAAGCATTCAATTTTTGAATTGATTGTTTAAGAAAAAAATGGCCGAATCCTACAAAGAGTAGGGTTTGGCCTTTTTTTATGAGTTTTTTTTTGTTTTATATATCCTATAAATTAACCATTAATCAAAATTATGATTGCATTAATAAGTAATTTAATATTTTGCAAGCCTAACAAATTCACCTAATTATGAAAATTTTAAAAACTATTTTAGTTGTTGTTTTGGCCCTAGTGGGAATTGTACTTTTGATTGCTGCCTTTATTAAAAAGGAGTATGCTGTAGAAAGAGAAATAACCATTAACAAACCCAAAATGGAAGTATTTAACTATGTTAAATTATTAAAGAACCAAGACAATTTTAGTGTTTGGGCAATGATGGATCCCAACATGGAAAAAGGTTTTACTGGCACAGATGGTATGGTTGGTGCTGTATCAAGTTGGAAAAGTACAAACAAAGATTTAGGAGCAGGAGAGCAAGAGATTTTAGGAATTACAGAAGGAGAAAAGATTGATTTTGAATTACGTTTTAAGGAACCTTTTGAATCAAAAGATCATGCCTTTATGAGTACTACAAGTGTTAATGATAGCACTACATTAGTGAAATGGGGTTTTGATGGAAAAATGGATTATCCAATGAATATTATGTTGCTTGCTATGGATATGGATAAGATGCTAGGCGATCAGTTGCAAAAGGGCTTAGATAACCTTAAAATGGTGATGGAAAAATAAGAAATTAATCATTTTAATTGAAAGCCTTGTTCACTGTATTACTCAGTGCGCAAGGCTTTTTTTTTGATTTAGTTTTAGAAAAAAAGTTAACTTGCTCTTCAATAATTATGAACCATACAGAATCGATTTTTACTCAAATAGGTGGCGTTTTTTGCACCCCTTCTATAGAAATAAACTCAAAATTAAATGGAGTTAAAGCTTTTGTTTTTGATTGGGATGGGGTATTTAATAATGCCGTTAAAAATGAAAACAAAAGTAGCACCTTTAATGAGGCCGATAGTATGGGTACAAATATGCTTAGGTTCAGCCATTATTTATTAAATAAGGAGTTACCTGCTACTGCCATTATATCTGGAGAAAAAAATGAAATGGCTTTTTATTTTTGTGAACGCGAACACTTTAATTCATGTTATTATAAAGTACCTCATAAACTAATTGCTTTAAACCATTTTTGCGCACAAAACAATATTCAACACTCAGAAGTATGTTATTTTTTTGATGATGTACTAGATTTAAGCATTGCTGCGGTATGTGGTGTTAGAGTAATGATTAACCGGAAGGCAAATCCCTTATTCAAAAATTACTTGGTTCAAAATAATTTAGTTGATTATATAACTGCCCATGAAAGCGGAAATTTTTCCGTTCGTGAGGCCACAGAAATGCTAATGGGATTAAATGATAATTTTAATCAATGTATGGACGAGCGAAAAGATTTTAGCCCAATTTATCAAGAGTATTTGGCACTGCGACAAGCAACACCTACGGCCTTTTTTAGTGTTTCGGGTGAGGAAATAATAAATGGAAAGTAATCCTAATTAAGGAGTATTAAGTTTCGTTAAATAGGCAAAAGTAGCTTCTTGGGAGCTAATAGAATTTTCGTTCTTATTTTGCCTTTTGTATTCAATATCGCTTACTCCATCTATTTTACGTGCCTTAACTTCATCGTTCCATTGGATTTCAAAAATGGATTTTAGTTTCTGTTTATTTTCCTCCGAGTATACCGGAAATCCGCATTCTATTCGATTCATTAAATTTCTACTCATCCAATCGGCAGATGAAAGGTAAATTTTTTCATCTCCATTATTGCAAAACATATACACTCTGGCGTGTTCTAAGAATCGGTCAATAATACTTATTACCTCAATATTCTCGCTGCTATTTTGAATACCGGGAACAAGGCAGCAAATACCTCTTATAATAAGCTGGATTTTAACTCCCGCATTACTTGCTTCGTAGAGCTTTTTTATGATATCCACATCTACTAATGAGTTCATTTTGGCCTTTATAAAAGCAGGTTTTCCAGCTTTGGCAAATGAAGCTTCTTGTTCAATAAGCGCAATAAATTGCTTCTTCATAAAATCTGGCGCCACTAATAAATGTTTGAACCCACTTCTCTTTAAGTTTACAAACAAAATATCGGTTAGGGCATCTACCTCTTCAGTAATTCTAGTGTCCTTTGTAAATAGTGAAAAGTCACTATAAATGCGGGCAGTAACACCATTATAATTACCTGTTGAAAGGTGGGCATATTTAACAATTTTGCTATCCTCTTTGCGGTAAATTAAACAGATTTTGCAATGAACTTTTTGACCGGCTTTTCCAAAATGAACTTGTGCCCCAGCTTCTTGAAGTTGATTGGTCCAATAGATATTGGACTCCTCATCGAAGCGGGCTTGGAGTTCCATTAGAACCACAACCTTTTTGCCGTTTTTTACCGCATTTATCAAGGCATTTACCACATTGCTATGTTTTGCAACACGGTATAAAGAAATTAAGATAGTGGTTACTTTAGGGTCAATAGCCGCCTCACGTAACAAGCGAATTAAATAATCAAAACTCTCATAAGGTTGATGAAGTAAAATGTCCTTTCTACTTATTACATCGAACAACCGTTTTTCCTTATCCAGCTCGGGAATTGGAATTTGCTTTAAGGCAGGAAAATAATCAACAGAGGCACCCACTTTTGGAAAATCCATAAAGTCTTTAAAGTTATGGTAACGACCGCCAGGTATGAGATTAACGTTTTTTAAATCGAGTTTTTTAATAAGAAATTCCAACATCTCTTTAGGCATAGATTCATCATAAACAAATCTTGTTGGAATGCCTTTCGACCTTTGCTTTAAACTCTTCTGAATTTTATCTAATAAGTTAACAGAATACTCCGTATCGTCTTGAGTAATTTCGTATTCCGCATCTCGGGTTATTTTAATGATGTAAGATTCATACTCTTCAAAATCGAAAATAGAAAAGATTCTATTAAGGTTGAGTCTAATAATGTTTTCTAGTAAAATAATATGTTGACCTTTTTCAAAATCGGGTAGGGTAAAGAACCTATTTACAATACCTGTTGGGATTTCAATAATGGCATGTTTAGGAGGTAATCCTAATTTGCTTGTCTTCATTCTTACGGCCAAATAAATGCTTCGGTCGCGCATGTGAGGAATATGCCTTAATTCATCAAGTACAACAGGGAACAGATTGTTTAATACACTTGCCTTAAAATAATCTTGAATGATGGCAGCTTCGTTTTCATTAACTTGATTTTCTTCAATAAGAAATATTTTGTTTCTAGCTAATTCAGGCAGAACTTGATTTTCGTAGATCTCGGTAAATTTGTCTTGCATCAGCAAAACTGTCCGTTGTATTTCCGACAATATTTCATCGGGTGAAGATTGGTATTCTGAAATGGCTTTTTTGCCATTAATTCTTTGTAAACGCCTTATTTGAGCCACTCTAACCCTAAAAAACTCATCTAGGTTAGATGAAAATATGGCTAAAAATTTAATTCTTTCTAATAATGGATTTCTAGGATTTTCTGCCTCCTGCAAAACCCGTTCATTAAAATGTAACCAGCTGATTTCTCTATCTTTAAATAAATGTCCTTTACGTTCTTTAATCATCTCAAAACAAATTTAACCCCAAAGTAGGATGAATTTCTATTGGCAAAAACACATTTTCAAGTTAATAAATCGTTAATTGTTTTAAAATAGATTCAATTTAAGGCATTATTGTTGACAATTGAGCGAGGAGGTATTTGATATGAAAACACAATTTATGGTTGAGATGTTTCTTCCCGAGGAGTTAGAAATGAGTTTTATGAGAATGATTCCTGCTCACAGGGCCTATATAAATGAACTAATAAGTAGTGGCCAAATTATATCCTATTCAATTAGTTTTGATAGAAGCAAAGGCTGGATTATTTTTTTAGCAGATAATGCCGCTGATGTGTTAGATATTGTTCAACAATTTCCAATACATCAATTTATTACCATTGAAATTCATGAGTTATTTATTCATGATGGGGAGGCATATAGGTTTCCTAAACTTAACTTTAATTAGTAATAAGCAATTTCTTAATTATTGTTTGCCCATTCTTATTTTTCAACTTTATAAAATAAATACCAGCTTCTTGGTTAATGAAATACGTATTATTTTTTTGTGTTATTGTTGAGGCGTAAACTTCTTTCCCATCCATTGAGAAAACACTTAATTCTATAGGCTCATTAATTTGGTTCATTTCAATGTTAAAAGCTCCATTTGATGGGTTTGGAAATAACTTAATATCAGGGTTCCAGTTTGTAGGTTCAAGTCCTGTTATGTAAGCAAATTTTAAAATTCTGGTTTGATATGGTTTTAATGGCAAAATAAATTTGTAAAGATTACCCCAATTTGGATAATTCATGAATTCACTGTCATTATAAATATCTTGAATTTGATAGGTCCAATTAGCACCATCGGCCCTAGTTACAGTAAATAATACGCTATCATAAGCCTCATTACTTGTATTTACCATTACAATTATTTCTGAACCTTCGTAACTTCTTTGATAGGTATGTACCTTGTTTTGATTGCTGATAAGATTTTTGTACGAACCAACCATTAATGCTTGTTCAGAATTTCTAATGGCAATTAATTTTTGATAGTGATTCCAAATTGAGTTTGGATCAGCCTTTAATGTACTTACGTTAAACGTTGCATAGTTACTATTTAAGCTATACCAAGGGTTTTCAGTTGTAAAACCAGCATTTGTAGTGTTCGACCATTGCATAGGACGTCTAATATTCCCATCTGGTTTTGAGCCTTTCATGGCAACCTCTTCCCCATAATAAATAAATGGTACGCCAGGTTGGGTCAATAATAAAGATGCTGCTGCTTTGTTTTTTTCTAGGTTAGCACTAAACACATCAATCACCCTGTTCTGGTCGTGGTTTGTTAGAAATGTAGCAGATTGATTTGGGTTGAAAATAGTAGCATTGTTGTTTAGATTAAGCCTAGAAGCATAAGGATCGCCATTGTTAATGGCATACATATTGGCATCCGATAAGTTAAAGTCGAAGCATAAATCTAATTTGTTTTTATACAGCGCAATGCTTGAGGCTGCATCCCAAACCTCGCCAACCAGTAATGAGTTAGAGTTCCAAGATTTACAACTATCATTAAATTCTCTCCAAAAGGCTATTGTTTTAGGATGATTTTTAAGGGTTGTGCCTTCTTCAAACAAATACATGGCGGCATCTAATCTAAAACCATCCACCCCAATTTCTTTTATCCAAAATTTTGCCGCATCAAAAATGCTATCTTTTACAGGTTGATAAGTATAATTTAAATCGGGCATTCCACTCCAAAATAAGCCATAATAATTACTTCCATTTTTGCTGTACCATAATTGCTGACCCCAAGGCCCTGTTGGATTTCCAGGGTTTGTTTCCCATCTATAAAAGTTTCTATAAAAAGGGTCGTTTGAAGCTGATTTTATAAACCAAGGATGTTGATCGGAGCTATGGTTCATCACAAAATCCATTACAACTTTTATTCCTCGAGCATGTGCTTGAGTGAGTAAATTTTTGAAATCATTTAGTGAACCATATTTTGGATTAAGGGCTTTATAGTTAGTTACATCATACCCATGGTCGCTAGGGGAAGCGTTAATAGGCATGAGCCAAATTAACTTTACTCCCAAATCTGTTTTTGTGTTAGGATTATTATCGTTTAAATAATCGAGTTTTTGGGTAATTCCATTAAAGTCGCCAAACCCATCGCCATTACTATCATAATAACTTCTCACAAAAATTTCATAGGCAGTGCTTTGGTTCCACCAATAATTTTGAGCTTTACCAGGGAAAATAAAACTGCATAGCATGCTTAATAAAACAAGGTATTTTTTCATAATTGGAAGATGCTTAAAGCAATTTTATAGGTATAATTAGTTCTACCTTCAAACATACACTTTCCCTTGCAAATACTTTTTTATATCCTCGTAATTTTTGGGTATAACTTTGTGGGCTAATACACAGAAGGCAATCTAAATATATATACCAAAAATAGGTGCTTTGCGTTTTCGAACCTAAATTGCCCACAATGAAAGTTTTTTGGATTTGCTGTATTTTTAGTTTCCTTTTTCTAAGTAAAAGTAGTGCCTGCTTTAATGGGGAGAGCTATTATTTGAAAAATAATTCGCTCTTATTTGCCGATATAAAGGACAATTTTATACCTAGAGGCCATGATTTTTTTCTCGACAATTTTGAAAAGGAACTGATAGAATTAGATAGTTTATATCGTAAAACAGATGATCTTGCCTATTTATCCGACTATGGTTTGGTATTGGTTTTATTGAAGCAATACCAACATGCAGAGGCAGTATTTATGCGCATTGAAAGGCAAAATCCAAATAGCTATGCTACAGCAGCAAATTTGGGAACTATGTATGAGTTGATGGGTGAAAATCAAAAGGCATATACTTGGTTAAATAAGGCAATTTCGTTAGATCCAAGCTCCCATCATGGATCGGAGTGGATTCATTTGAATATACTTAAATTAAAACTAAGTGAACCCGATTCTATCTCAAGTATGGCCTTAATTAGGACAGATTTTGGGCTCGAACCAAGCCCTGTAACAAGTCTTAGTAAGGAGGAAATAATTAAACTTAAAGATGCACTTCTGTTTCAATTAAATGAACGATTATCTTTTATAAAAGCTCCAGATTTACTTGTTGGTCATTTATTATTTGACCTTGCAAATGTTTCGCAACTCATAAGTGCGGAAGGCAGAGCCAAAGCTTATAGTATATATGTGATGGCAGAAAGATATGGGTATAATACACCCTTACTTCAATTGCGAAAGCAAAATCTTAGGCCTATTAAAACAGCTTTACCAGTTGAAACAGAATTGGCCAAACCTAATTTATTGGTTCAGAATAAAAATTACCTCTATGCAGCTGTAGGTGTTATTATACTAATATTACTAGTAATTACCTTTTCAAATTATAGAAACAAGAAAAAGGAATTAAAAAAATATCACTTCTAGAGAAAATATGTCCTATAAAAACTTAGGATTTGTTTCCATTACATGTCCGCATTTCTTACAGGTACGAAAGTCTTCGGAAGTATAGTAGTTCTTGAAATGAGGTTGAAAATCGGTTTCAATATTTTCTAATTCAAAATATACCTCATGCAATTTGTGATTGCATTTTTCGCAGAACCAAAGTAATCCATCTTTGTAACCTTTACCCGCTCTAACCTTTTCAATAACTAGTCCAATTGAGCCTTCTGTTCTACCAGGTGAATGTGGTGTTCCGCCTGGACATAAAAACATATCGCCAGGACCTAAATGAATAGGAACTGCCTGACCATCTTCTTGGATATTAACCGTAATATTTCCTTCTAATTGATAAAACCATTCTTCGGTTTCGTTGTAATGATAATCTTTACGGGCATTTGGGCCACCCACAATCATAACAATAAAATCTGTTCCTTCTGGGTATAGGTTTTTATTGGCAACTGGTGGTACTAATAAATGACGATTTTCATCTATCCACTTTTTAATGTTAAAAGGCTTACGAGCGCTCATAGTTTAGAAAAATTGGTTTTATAATTTATAGAAGTAACAAATGTATTAAAAAATCTGAGTTTCAAAACTGGGCTATAGATTTGTAACAAGGTTTAGATTGCACATTGACCTTCCTATTGCTATTTTATGGGAATTTTCTGCAAAAAATCCTCTGTCAAGTCTATCCTGTAAGTATTGAAATATTTGATTGTATGTCATATTATTGGGTTCGTAAAATTTGAACCTATGTTCATTCATGTTTATATAATAAGTATAATAGTTTAGGTGGTAATAATCACCCCTAGAGAATGGATAAAAATAAGACCTTGGATCATTATTTGGACCGTAAAATATTTCAGTATAAAAAATCCCTTTTTGAAAAATATAATTTGTTTTAAAACCAAACAAAGTCATTTGTTCAGTATTGAATATATATTCAACTATTTTTTTGTCTTTATTAATATTATTTTGACTTAAATTATTACCCCAAAGGTCAATCAAATCTGGAAAATAAATTTCTTTTGCATTAGTTGGTGTTGGTTTTTGTTTGCCATACTCATACACGTCAATATGAGAAAAAAAATCCCAACCTTCAAATTTTGCAGGAAATTTGTACCCAATAGGGGCATGGTTTATAACTCTATCAGCACTGGGTATTCCATCAGTAGTTTCAGACTTTTTACATGAGCCCAAAAACAAAACAACCAAAGCAAATATGAAAAGGATAAACTTATTTTGAGTTTTCATTGGGGTGAAATTAAAACACTAAAATACCTAATAGTTGTTTAAAGGCAAAACGCGCGTGGCTTTCATAAACCGCTTTTTATAATAGTCGGCTTCAAGTCGGTCTATTCTAACACCCGAACTTGTGCTTGAATGAATAAATTGAACAGGTTCGCCTTTTTCGGAAATAACAATTCCAACATGACCAATTCCTCTTCTTCGGCTATTTCTACCTCTAAAAAAGAGCAGATCACCTTTACTTATTTGTTTGCGTGGAATTTCAACACCTATGAAGCTTTGACCAGCAGAGGTATGAGGTAATTTTATGCCATACTTCCTATAAACCATCATGGTAAAGCCGCTACAATCAAATCCTTTGGCGCCAGTTCCACCCCTTCGGTATCTATCTCCCATAAAACTCTCTGCGTAGGCAATAATGCTATCGGGATGTAACTTTTTACTGGGCTTTAGCGCTAGAGTATCGGTTTGTTTAGGTAAAAGGTGAAGTTGATACGGTGAATCTAATTGGGCCACAGAAAGCTTGGACATGAATAATATCCAAATTATCAGGATGATATGTGCTTTAGTTAGGTTCAATAAGTTGTAAAAATAATTGAAATTCACAAAATAAAAAGTGTATGTTTGCAGTTTGCTAACTATGAGGTATTTCGGTTTAAGTATTCTATTTATTTCTATATTCTTATCTGCTTGTACAAATAAGTACCAAAAGGCACTTAAAAATCCAGATAATAGGTTGAAGCTAGAAATGGCAGATGCATATTATAAAAAGAAGGATTTTGTAAGAGCCATTAGCTTATACGAGCAGGTTGAGGATGCATACAGCGGTACACCAACTGCTGAAAAAATCTTGTACAATAGTGGGCAGTGTAATTTTGGATTGAAAATGTATGCACTTTCTGGTTTTCAATTCAAAACCTATTTTGAGAATTTTCCTTCTGGTGAGCATGCCGAAGAATGTTTATATATGAATGCCTATTGCGCCTATTTGGAGTCGTTTGAACCAGAGTTGGATCAGACCGATACATACAAGGCAATAGAAACATTTAGGATATTTATTAATGTGTATCCAGAAAGTAAATATATAAATGAATGCAATACTTATTTGGATAAGTTGCGTGAGAAGTTGAGTTATAAAGCCTATCGTACTGCTAAGATGTACTACAATATGGGCGAATACAAAAGTGCGATTGTTAGTTTAAAAAACATTTCAAGAGAATTTCCTGAGATGATTCAAAAGGAAGAAGTAGATTATTTGATTGTTAAATCTAGTTATTTATTGGCTCAAAACAGTATTCAAACCAAGCAAAAAGAGCGTTATGAAAATACCCTTTTAGCTTATGATGAGTTTACTGAGCAATATCTAGAAAATAGCAAATACATGAATGATGCGAAAGAAATTCAGCAAAAAGCTTTATTTGCGTTAAAGAAAATTAATCAAAAGGAGAAACAATGAAAAAAACAGGCTTTGTAATTGTGCTTTTGATTGCTTTGTTGGTTTTGTTATTGTGGCTTAGCAGAGATGATGATAAAATACCACATGTATTAATAAAAGCCGACACATCTGTTGTTGCAGGTCCAGCAGTGGAGGGAGGAAATGCATCCATTATTGAAAGCTCTGAACCGAAGAGCATGCGCTTGGAGGTAAAGGCTGAGTTTATTGGGAAACCTTTTGCAAAATGCATGGAGATCGTTTATCAAATTCCTAATTCGACCGTGGATAAAATGGAAAATAATTCGCAAGGGGTTTCTTATATAGATTGTGTGGTAAAAGGGGTACACCGCATACTTTATTTTGACAATGGAATTTGTACCTCTGATGAAATTCAGAAAAAATAAAATAATACTATATACACTATGGCTAACAACAATTATCAAAATGTTCCTTCAACCACCATCGCGCGTGACTTAAGGAAATTGGAAACTGGCACCGACAATATTTATGAGTCGATTGCCATCATTTCAAAGCGTGCCAATCAAATTGGTTCACAATTAAAAGAAGAATTACATGCTAAATTAGATGAATTTAACAACGATAGCGATACATTGGAAGAGGTATTTGAAAATCGTGAACAGATTGAAATTAGTATGTTTTATGAGCGTTTACCTAAGCCAACTCTTATTGCTACGGAAGAATTTTTAGATGATAAAATTCATTTCCGCAACCCTGAAAAGGAAAAGCGTTTGGCAGAAGGAAACTAATATCTTATTTTGCCTTCATAATGCTTGAAGGAAAAAAAATATTAATTGGAATAAGCGGGAGCATTGCAGCCTATAAAATGGCTGCAATGACCCGCTTATTTGTTAAGGCGGGAGCTGAAGTTAAGGTTATTATGACTCCCTCGGCCCATGATTTTATAACGCCTGTAACCCTATCAACACTTAGTAAGAATAAGGTTCATACTAATTTTGTGAGCTCCGAAACAGGTGAGTGGGCTAATCATGTTGAGTTGGGTTTATGGGCAGATTATTTTTTAATAGCACCTGCCACCGCAAATACCCTTGCAAAAATGGCATATGGTATGTGTGATAATCTTTTACTAGCAACTTACCTTTCTGCAAGATGTCCAGTAATAGTAGCACCTGCCATGGATTTAGATATGTTTGCTCATCCTTCTACAAATGCGAATTTAAAAACATTATCGAGTTATGGTGTTAAAATTATTGAACCAAATTCGGGTGAATTAGCAAGTGGTTTAGAGGGAAAAGGAAGGATGGCTGAACCCGAAGAACTAATTGAATACATTAGCAATTTAACCATTGCAACAAGCGTTTTAAAGGGTAAGAAAATACTTATAACGGCTGGACCAACTTATGAACATATAGACCCTGTTAGATTTGTTGGGAACCATAGTACTGGAAAAATGGGTTTTGCCATTGCAGAGGAATTTGCTCTTAAAGGAGTTAAAGTAATTTTGATTACAGGACCAAGTTCTCAGCAGGTTAAACAGTCAAATATTACCCGAATAGATGTTACCTCGGCTGATGAGATGTTTGATGCAACAGTAACCCATTTTCCTAAATGCCATATTGCTGTTATGTCGGCAGCTGTTGCCGATTATGCTCCAGAAAAAGTGAGCATCAGTAAAATTAAAAAGAGTGGAGATTCGTTACAGTTGAAGTTGAAAAAGACGAGAGATATTTTGAAGGAACTAGGAAAGTTAAAGACTAAAAAACAAATACTTGTTGGCTTTGCCCTTGAAACAGATAATGAGGAAGCGAATGCGACAAAGAAATTGATAGAGAAAAATCTAGATTTCATTGTGCTAAATTCTTTAAAAAATAAAGGAGCAGGGTTTGGGTTCGACACGAATATGATTCAAATTTTGCACAAAGATGGGCAAAAAATCAACTATGGTTTAAAACCCAAAAATGAAGTTGCAATAGATATAGTTAACCAAATAATACACCTATTACATGTTTAAGAAAATAGTGTTTTTTTCTTTTCTTTTATGTTTGTTAAACTCAGCCTATGCTCAGGAGTTTTTATGTCGTGTAAAAATTAATGATCAGCAGGTTCAAGTTACCGACAAGACTATTTTTAGAGCATTGGAGCAGCGTTTGCAAGACTTTATAAATAATGCCAAATGGAGCAATGAAGTGGTGGCAAACAACGAGAAAATTGAAATGAATATTGAGATAATTCTCTCTGCATATGATCAAACTAGTTATGAATATAGAGCATCTGCCATTATTCAAACTAGGAGGCCTGTGTATGGAGCAAATTACAGTACCACTCTATTTAGTTTCAATGATGAAAATTGGGATTTTAAATATCAGGAACAAGATCGTATTGAATATCAAGATGGGCAATTCTTGGGTGATTTGTCGTCCTTAATTAGTTTCTATGCCTATTATACTTTGGCCTTAGACTTTGATAGCTTTTTTTTAGAAGGAGGATCGCCCTATTATACGAAGGCATTTCAAATTGCAAATTTGGCTCAACAATCTAGTTCTAGGGCAGGTTGGAAGCCATTTGAAAAAACAGTTAGAACCAGGTATAATTTAATAGATAATATATTAAATGAACGCTTTAGGCCCTTGCGCAGTGCCTATTATTTATACCACCGAAAGGGGATGGACCAATTTACAAAAGACCCATTCCAAGCTAGGAAGCAAATAATGATTTCCTTAGAGCAGGTTAAAAAAGTGTTTAAAATTTCACCAAATACAGTTATGCTTTTGGTGTTTTTTGAAGCAAAAAGTGATGAATTAGTAAATATTTTTAAGGGTGCTGAGGAAATAGAAAAACCAAAAGCGGTGGAACTCTTAAGTGAAATTAATATTGCCAATATTTCTAAATACGAAAAAATTAAATCCTAAAAAGCATCTTATTACATGTTAAATCATACTCATAATCATCAAGAAGAACATTTCAGTGGAAGTGAAATAGTTAGGGATATTGTAATAGGAATGAGCGATGGACTCACAGTTCCGTTTGCATTAGCAGCTGGTTTAACAGGAGCATCTCAAGGAAATGGAGTAATTGTAACCGCAGGTTTGGCAGAAATTGTAGCTGGTAGCATTGCTATGGGATTAGGCGGATATCTTGCAGGTAAAACAGAAATAGATCATTATGCAAGTGAACTCAAGAGAGAATATTTGGAAGTTGAAATTTACCCTGAAAAGGAAAAGCAGGAAATTAGAGATGTATTTCAAGAATATGGCTTAAGTGAAGCATCAACTGAAGTTATTGTTGAAGAACTTTCAAAGGATAAGGATAAATGGGTAAACTTTATGATGCGCTATGAATTAGGACTAGATAAACCAGATATAAATAGAGCTAGGCAAAGTGCATTAACCATTGGTATTTCATATATTATTGGTGGCATTGTTCCATTAAGTCCATACTTTTCATTCTTTACTAGCACACCTCAAGATGGTTTTATTTACTCGTGTATAATTACAGCTATCTGCTTATTTACCTTTGGTTATTTTAAAACTCGCATCATTGGTCAACCTCCAGTTTCAGGCGCTTTTAAAACTTTATTTATTGGTGCAATTGCTGCTGGTTCAGCCTATTTTATTGCTCGTTTAATTGGTGGATAATAAATTTTTAATTAGAAAATGATGAATAAAGCAATACTCCCTATTTTTTTTGTTCTACTTTCTTTTGTTTGTTTTGGTCAAAGCAATAGCGTTGCAATTGGCGAAATTAATAATGGTGTTTATTCCTTAAAAGATAACCAACGCAATTTATCCAAAGCATTTGAGTGGACCTTTAAAGATGGAACCAAAGTAGGTGAGTTAAAGGTAGAGCAACTTGGAAATACATACTTTTTAGTTGCTACCTGTAGCTACCAAGGAAGGAAAAGAATGGCTGCCGTTGATATAGAAATGGTAGGTATAGAATTTGTTTTAAAAGAGGAGTCTCAATTTAAAATGTGCTCGGCCGTTGCTTGTGAAAACTGTCGCTTCTTTTTAGAAAACAATAAAATTGTTGCTTGTAAATGCGAAGAAACAGGAACGATTAGTAATCACTGTCATTATAAAACTAGCTCTGCAACGAGTTTTTATTCAAATTACCAGCGAGCTATAAAAATGAATAAAGAGGATTAACTACTTTTTTTCTCCTAAAAATGAGTAAGGATTTATTACCATTTTCTTTTTGAGATTAAACTTTTGAATGGCGTGTTTTTTAAAGTGGGCCATTGCTTCTTCAACCGAATCAGTAACCATTAAATGTTCGGTTAAATCATTCACGGAGATGGTTTTGTTTTGAACCATATCTTGTGTTAGTTCAATAAGGTTTTTCCAATAATCTATTCCAAACAACACCACGGGAAATTCCTTTATTTTGCCAGTTTGAATTAAGGTGAGCGCTTCAAACATTTCATCCATAGTTCCCCAACCTCCTGGCATAATTACAAATCCATAAGAGTATTTTACGAGCAATATTTTACGAACAAAGAAATAGTTAAAATCAACCCATTTATGCAAATAGGGATTTTCTTTTTGTTCGTGTGGTAAATGAATATTGCAACCAATACTAAGGCCATTATTTTCAAAGGCACCTCTGTTGGCAGCCTCCATTATTCCTGGCCCTCCGCCAGTCATAACAGCAAAACCAAGGTCGCTTAAACCTGCTCCAATTTCTCTAGCTTTTTGATAATAAATATGGTTTTCGTCGAATCGAGCACTTCCAAAAACGGTCACACAAGGTCCAAGGAAATGTAGTTTTCTAAATCCTTTAATGAATTCAAAAAACACCTTAAAAACAAAAACAAATTCCTTTCTTCTAGAGCGGGGACCCTCTAAAAATATCCGTTCACTTTGATTGTTTTTTATACTGCCTTTGTTGTTTTCTGGTTCCATTAAATTTCTATAGAAGGTGATTTGCTAGATTAGCTAATTCCGACCTTTCGCCTTTTTCGAGCGTAATATGTGCGTATAATGGATTGTCGTGAACCCTGTCAATTAAGTACGAAAGCCCATTTGATTGTGAGTCGAGATATGGAGTATCAATTTGGAAAATATCTCCTGTAAATACAATTTTCGTGCCTTCACCAGCTCTAGTTATAATGGTCTTAACTTCTAATGGAGTAAGGTTTTGAGCCTCATCAATTATAAACATGATATTGGAAAGGCTTCTACCTCTAATATAAGCCAAAGGGGTTACTACAAGCTTTTCTTGGTTCACCATATCTGTTATTTTTTGAAATTCTTTATCCGTTTCTTTCCATTGGTTTTGGATCAACTTTAAATTATCCCAAAGCGGCTCCATGTATGGATTAATCTTAGATTTAATGTCACCAGGCAAGAATCCAATATCTCTATTACTTAAAGGTATAATTGGGCGAGCCAAATAAATTTGCCTGTAATTCATTTTCTGTTCTAAGGCTGCTGCAAGTGCCAATAATGTTTTACCTGTACCAGCAACTCCTTGTATGGTAACAAGTTTTATTTGAGGGTTAAGCACCGCATGCATAGCAAATGCCTGTTCGGCATTTCTTGGCTTTATGCCGTAGGCACTTGATTTATTAACCTTTTCAAGGCTTTCCGTTTCCGAATTATAATACGTTAGAACAGAGTTTTGGCTATTTTTTAGGATGTAAAAATGATTGGCTAGGGGTTTCTTTTTCATCGCTAAATCATAGCTAGCAAATCCTCTGGCATAAATTTCATCAATAACCGAAGGTTTAACTTTTTCAATTATGGTTCGACCAGTATGGAGTGTATCGATATTTTTGATCTTCCCAGTTTCGTAATCTTCCGCTACTATTCCAAGAGATTTGGCTTTTAGCCTAAGGTTTACATCCTTAGTAACCATAATTACAGTTCTGTTGGGATATTGCTCCTTCATTGCCAGAGCGGCATTCAAAATCCGGTGGTCGGCTTTCCGTTCACCAAAAACGATTTGAGCATCAATCTTGGTTTTCTCATTCATTATTACCTTAAAACTTCCACGAGTAGGGCCATTTATAGGTATCCATTCGGTAAGGATAAATTCACCTGATAATTTATCTAGGTAACGAATAAACTCCCTTGCCTCAAAATTAATGGTATCATTACCTTTCTTAAAGTTATCTAACTCTTCTAGAACAGTAATAGGTATGGCTACATCGTGTTCTTTAAAGTTTTTTATCGAGTTATTATCGTACAAAATAACGGATGTATCTAGTACAAAAATCTTCCTAACTTCTTTTGGTTTGTTTTGACGTTTGGTTACTTTCTTCA
The DNA here is from genome assembly GCA_002256395.1 of Bacteroidetes bacterium B1(2017). Classification (GTDB taxonomy): domain Bacteria; phylum Bacteroidota; class Bacteroidia; order UKL13-3; family UKL13-3; genus B1. The sequence goes on from NKJG01000002.1 coordinate 194,322, forward strand.
CCACTTTTTTTGCCACAATTTTTTTTCTAATCATGAGTTTTTTAGAGTTAACTTTCGCCCAAATCGAAGATTCATAATAAACGAGTGAATGTGAAATATACTTATTAACAGATGTGGATGAACTTTATTGTTCAAAAAATTAATAGAGCAAAAAAAACACAAACAAAGTATGATTAAAATTAGATTAATTTATGTCCTAAATTGTTAATTTTGATTATATTATTTAAAGATTTCTTAACTTCATTAAACAATTTGATCTCTAGGTAATAGTATGATGGAACCTTTTAAGGATATTAGTAAAGGAAATGTAGGTGATACATCCAACCAAGATGAATCATTAAATTGGAAGGAAAGTAGTTTGAACAATTTTTCGGAAATGGAAAAGCGGTATTTTGGATTATTGCAAAATCTTGATGCAGGTATTGTCATTCATGATGCTGATTCAACCATTAAAGAAAATAATCCCAAAGCATCGGATTTATTGGGCTTAAGCGACGATCAATTAAAAGGTAAATTGGCCATAGACCCAGCATGGAATTTTGTGAATGAGAAGGGTGAACCGATTAGTTATTCTCAATATCCAGTAAATCTTTTAGGTAATGAAAATCAAAATATAAAGAAGTTGGTTTTTGGAGTTATTAGGCCAAAAACGAACGATTTAGTTTGGTTGGAAGTTGGTGGTTTTGTGATACGTAATTCAAATAATGAGGTTCATGAAATTGTTGTTTATTTTATTGATATAACAGAAAAAAGAAATGCTGAAATTGCTTATAGAATGAGCGAAGAAAAGTTTTCTACTGCATTCCATACTTCCCCATTTACCATAACTATAAGTGAATTAAATACAGGAAAATTTATTGATACAAATGAGGCTTTTACCAAAGTTTTGGGATATAGCAAAGAGCTTGCTCAAGGTAAAACGTCAACTGATTTAGGACTTTGGTTAAATCCCGAAGAAAGGAATGAAGCACTTTTATTGTTAAGGAATGAACAGCCAATTTTGGGAAAAGAGTATTTGTTTAAAAAGAAAAATGGCGAACAAATTATTGGCTCTTATACGGCAAATGTTTTTAGAGTAGAAGGCCAATCCTATGTATTGTCGATTATGGATGATATTAGCGAAGAAAAGCAAGCTAAGGAAGAAATTAAAAACAAGAATGAAGAGTTGGTTCGAATTAATGAAGCAAAAGATAAATTCTTCTCTATTGTTTCTCATGATTTGAGAGGCCCAATTAATGGCTTCCTTTCTTTAACTCAGCTACTTTTAGAGGATATTAATTCACTTAATTCTGAAGAAATTCAATCCATAATTTTGAGTATGAAAAATTCTGCTAAGAATCTTTTCAACCTTATGGAAAACATGCTTCAGTGGTCGAGAATTCAAAATGGTACTTTTCCATTTGTTCCAGAAAGGTTGTTGTTAGATAAATTAATTGAGGAGTGTATTGTTTCAATAAATGATCAAGCAAAAATTAAATCTATTCAAATTCAGTCTCATGTTTTAAGAGATATAGAAATTGAAGGGGATAGAAATATGCTTCAAACAGTTTTTAGAAATCTCATTGGAAATGCCATCAAATTTTCTAATCCAGGAGGTGTGATTTCTTTAATAGCTAAGCCAACTCATGATGGATTTGTTGAGGTTGTTATAGAGGACTCTGGAATTGGAATGGATGAAAAAACTAAGTTGAATTTATTTTCTTTTCATAGTCAAAAATGCCGCAAAGGCACTAATGGCGAACCTAGTTCGGGTTTAGGATTAGTTTTATGTAAAGAGTTTATTGAAAAACATAATGGTCGTATTTGGGTTAAAAGCGAGGTAAATAAAGGAAGTCATTTCTTTGTTATGTTACCCATGAAAAACAAATAAGAATTATGGCCAAAATTAATAGTTGAAAAAGGTAGTTGAAATGAAAACAGAGAAACCTAGTTATGATGATCTTCTAATTAGAATTAATGAATTAGAAAATAGAGTTGCTCAAACCTCACCTTTTTCAAATGAGGTTTTCCCCAAATTAAACTTGGATTCGGACATAAATGTTTCTCAATTATCGAGGGATGGAATTTCTATGGCTAACGAGCAAGGAATTATAATTGCTTGGAATAGCTCAATGGAAAACCTTACTGGGATTAAAAAACAGGAAGCTATAGGAAAATTAATTTGGGAAGTTCAGCTAAAAATTGCCCCTTTAAAAATTCGAACTCCTGAGCTGGCTGAAATTCTTATGAGTGGGTTTCAAAAAATTACACAAACCAAATCTTTTTGGCAAGGGCAATTGTATGAGCAAGAAATTGTAGCCCAGAATGGCGAGGTTAAATATATAGAGGATTCATCCTATTTTATGCAAAGTGAAGTAGGATATATTTTCTATACTTTTTTACGAGATGTTACCGATAGAAAGAATTATGAAAATGCATTTATAAAAAAAGAATCTCTTTTTAGATCTTTAATTAATGCTTCACCCGATGCCATTGTAACCGCCAATTTAGAAGGGAAAATAGAAACCCTTTCGCCTATTGGTTTGGCTATGTTTGGGTTTGATAGTGAGGAAGAAATAGTTGGAAAACCAATTACTGATTTTATTGTAGAATTGGATAGGGAGCGTGCGCTCACCAATATTCAAAAGATGTTTGAAGGAGTGTTTTTAGGGCCTGCAGAATATATAGGTATTAAAAAAGATGGATCTCAAATTGATATTGAAGTAAATGCAGAATTTATTAAAGATGTTTATGGTAATCCTGAGAAATTCTTGTTAATAACCAGAAATATTAGCGAACGCAAACAAACCCAATTATCTTTAAAAATAAGTGAGGAGAAATATTCAAAAGCATTTTTAAGCTCTCCTTATGCAATTACTATTTCGAAATTAATTGGAGGGCAATTTGTTGAGGTAAATGATGCCTTTTGTCTAATTTCTGGCTATACGCGAGAAGAAACACTCGCAAATTCTACCTTTTCATTAGACCTTTGGGTTGATAAAAAGGAACAACAATTTGTTATTGAAACTCTTAAATCTGGTGCTAGCATTTCTGGCATGGAGGCCAAATTTAAAATTAAAAATGGTGAGATAAGAACAACACTTTATTCGGCTCAAATTATTCAAGTTAATACCGACTATTTTATTCTTTCGAGTATAAATGATATAACAGAAAGAAAAAATGCCGAGGAAGCCTTAAAAGAAAGCGACGCCAGATATAGGCTGGTTGCCGAAAATTCAAATGACGTCATTTGGGTTATGGACCCTGTTACGCAAAGATATAAATACATAAGTCCTACAATTTACAAATTAAGAGGATATACTCCCGAAGAAATTATGAGTCATGGTTTTAAGGAGGCCTTAACCCCAGAATCTTATATACGAGCTACAAATTTGTTGCAAAATTCAATTCAGAAATTTATGCAACTTCCAAAAGGTTCATCTTTACCCGCATCAATTGAATTTGATCAACCTTGTAAGGATGGTTCAATTGTATTTACAGAGGTGAATGCAACTTTGGTTCGAAACGAAAAGGATGAAATAGAATTAATTGGAGTAACAAGGAATATTGGCGACCGGAAAAAAGTTGAACTCGAAAATTTAAAATTGGCAAGGCACTTCCAAGCAATTATTGAAAGAGCACCAGATGGAATTGCACTCATTTCTGATAAGGGAGAATTCAAATTTGTAAGTCCAGCAGGTAAGAAAATATTTGGATTTAAACCTGAAGAAGATACTTATGGACATCCATATGAAAATACTCATTCAGAGGATTTACCTGCGGTTCTAGCGCATTTAGATACCATACTTTCTAATCCAAACTATGTTCCTACCATTAGGTATAGATATAGAACTCATAATAATAATTTTATATGGATTGAAAGTACGTTTACAAATCTATTGGCTGATCCAAATGTGGAGGCAATTGTTGTAAATTTTAAAGATATCCATGAAAGTAAGTTGGCGCAAGACGAGTTGAGGAAAAGTAAAAATCAATATGATAGGCTTGTTTCAAAAATTCCTATAGGAGTGTTTATTATTCATAGCGATAAAGTTATGAATTTTAAATTTGTGTACATGAGTCCACCTATGCCTTCCATGTTACAAGTGAGTGAAGAAAAAATATTAGCTGACCCTATGGAGGCCTTTAAAATGGTGCATCCAGAGGATTTCGAGAGCTTTTTTGAATTAAATAAACGGTCATTTGAAAAGAAAATTCCTTTTGATTGGGAGGGAAGAATAATTATTAATGAGGAACTAAAATGGTTTCATATTTCTTCCAGCCCTGAATTATTAGATGATGAAAATAGTTTGTGGCACGGATTAATTATTGACATTACTGAAAGGAAATTAGCCCAAGAAGAACGTCAAAAGAAAAACATTGAATTGCAAAAGGTTATTGAAGATAAGGACAAATTCTTTTCTATTGTTTCGCATGATTTGCGCGGGCCATTAAACGGATTTTTAGCATTAACTCAAATGATGATGGATGAATTAGCTGACCTTTCGGAGGAAGAAATTCTAAAGATGGTTTTAGCAATGAAAAATTCTGCCTCTAATTTGTTTAGGCTATTAGAAAATTTGCTTCAATGGTCGAAAATCCAACAAGGCTCTTTTCCGTTTAGCCCAAGAAATATTCAGTTTCACCCATTTGTTGAGGATTGCATTTCAATGTCGATGGACCAAGCAAAAATCAAGAAAATTAGTATTTATAACACGGTTCCAGATGGATTGGAGGTGTTTGCTGATGGAAATATGTGCCAAACCATTGTAAGAAATTTGGTTTCTAATTCAATAAAATATACCAACCATGGGGGTGAAATTTTTATTGGGGCAAATGCAAAAGAAAACAAACTTGTTGAGATTACTATACGCGACACTGGAATTGGAATGGACCAACAAATACGTGATAGTTTATTCTTTTTAAAAGGTATAAAAACGCGTAAAGGAACTGATGGTGAACCAAGCACTGGATTAGGCTTAGTGCTTTGTAAGGAGTTTGTAGAAAAGCATGGTGGAACAATTAGGGCCGAAAGTGAGGTTGGTAAAGGAAGTACGTTTACATTTACCTTAAAGGGACAAAATGTGGTATAAAAAAAAAGGCTGACTTAATTTAAGTCAGCCTTTTTTATTTAAGCATCTTGTTTTGCGGCAAGGTATCTTTCTGCATCTAAGGCAGCCATACATCCACTTCCTGCAGCGGTAACAGCTTGTCTATAAACCTTGTCTTGAGCATCGCCGCAAGCAAAAACACCTTCAATATTTGTTTTACTTGTTCCTGGTATTGTTTTTAAATAACCCGTTTCATCCATATCTAAAAATCCCTTAAAGATATCTGTATTAGGGTGGTGACCAATAGCCACAAAGAAACCACTAATGTCTATTGTTTTTAGTTCTCCAGTTTTTCTATTTTTTAATCGAGCGCCACTTACTTTGTCTTCACCCAAAATTTCATCGGTTTCCGAATCAAATAGCACCTCAATATTTGGTGTTGAAAGTACACGGTTAACCATTGCTTTCGACGCTCTAAATTCATCACGTCTTACAATCATATATACTTTACTACAAATTTTTGCCAAGTAACTAGCTTCTTCGCATGCCGTATCTCCAGCCCCAACAATTGCTACATCCTTGCCTTTAAAGAAAAATCCATCACAAACTGCACAAGCACTTACGCCTCTACCGTTTAGTTTTTCTTCAGATGGTATTCCTAACCATTTGGCACTCGCACCCGTGGCAATAATGACAGTTTCGGCCAATATTTCATGAGATTCATCTGCTATAAGTTTATAAGGAGGTTTTCCGCTAAAATCAACACTTGTAATCATACCATAGCGAATATCAGTACCAAATCGTTCAGCTTGTTTGCGGAATAACTCCATCATTTCGGGACCCATAATACCTTCAGGATAACCAGGGTAATTCTCTACATCTGTTGTTATTGTTAGCTGTCCGCCTGGTTGCATACCTGCGTACATTATTGGTTTCATATCAGCTCTGGCAGCATAAATGGCTGCGGTATATCCTGCTGGGCCTGAACCTACAATTAGGCATTCAATATGTTCTACTGTTGTACTCATAATCTTTTATTTATTGGTTCAATTATAAGGCAAAAACATAACCAGTTTTTAACAAGTTGTTCAATTAAGAATATAGAATTTAATTTTCTGAGGTTTTGATGCATCTTTGTAAGCATAAAATTAGTATTATGATCCAAGACTCGGTAGATTTAATAGAACGAAAGAAAAAGTTTCTTAGCCAAATTGTAGAAAGTGAAATGGTTTGGGGCTTGAAAGGAGAAAATGGATTTGCTACGTCAAATTCTAGTGAATTGGAAGATGAAGATGGAGAACCCATTGGAGTGGTTTGTTTTTGGGGGAACCCAGTTTTAGCTGAAGTTTGCCAAACTGAAGATTGGGAATCCTATTTGCCAACAAGTATTCCTTTAAGTGATTTTATTGAAAATTGGTGTGTTGGAATGTCAAATGATGGGTTGCTTGTAGGACTTAACTTTGATGACGCTATGATTGGATTTGAATTTGACCCTTTGGATTTAATTCTTGAAATAGCTGATGAAATACAGATTCAAAAGAAAGAAATTGCCCTACAACAATTTGAAAGTTTGAATGCCTTGGTTCAAGAAATAAAGAAGATTCTTTAATTATTTTTTACGAGCCCTATTTCTTTCAACAGCCCTATTTCTAGGTTTGTTTTTATTCGGATTTCTTTTTCTTGGCCCCCCAAGATTTACTTTCATATTTTTTGCCTTTTTCTCATGATGAGTCACGGGTGCGCCCGCTCTGCTTGGAGCCTTTAGGTACGATTTAATTGCTTGTTGTGGTCTTTCCTCATCACTAAAAATAGAGGATATAACAACCTCTTTTGGAATACGTTTTCTGGCAACCTTAAGTTTCATTAAGGCCTCTATTTCTTCTAAGTAAGGTTCTTCAACTTCATTAAAGAAGGTAATGGCAATACCATTTTTTCCAGCACGACCCGTTCTACCAATTCTATGAATATAATCTCCTGCCTCTATAGGTGTATCAAAATTAATAACATGCGAAACCTCATATATATCAAGTCCTCTGGCTGCAATGTCGGTTGCAATTAATACTCTATTTAAGCCTTGATGAAAATTTGCTAAGGTTAAAAACCTATTATTTTGGGATTTATTGGAGTGAATTAAGGCCAACTCTTCTCCGAATGTAGGAAGCAATTGAGCAAAAAGTCTATCTGCTAGTTTTATTGAGGCCACAAAAACCATTACTTTATTAAACACCTTTTTATCTTCTAAAAGGTGATTTAACAAATTAACTTTAGTAAAATAATTTGGCCCATCATAAGCCGATTGTTTAATTTTTTCGAGTGGAGTACCATGCACTGCCACTTCAATTTGTTGTGGATTCTTAGTAAACGTATTTATTAATACCTGCACATCAGGTCCTAGAGTTGCCGAAAAAAATATGTTTTGACGTTTTGGAGGAAGCAAATCTAAAATGGTTGTTAGCTGGGCTCTAAACCCAATTTCCATCATTTCATCCACTTCATCAATGACAAAATGATGCACCGATTTTAACCTTAATACTCCCAACATAGCCATATCTACCAGTCGGCCAGGGGTTGAAACTAGGATATCTAAGCCTGCAGTAATGGCGAGTTTTTGAGGATTAATATTTGACCCACCATATATACCAGCAAACCTAATGGTCATGTATTTGCTAAGTTTTTCAATTTCTGCTACAACTTGGGCAACTAGTTCTCTGGTTGGAACCAAAATCAAAATTTTAGGGTATTTTGATTCGGAATACTTATGCATTCTGAGCAAAGGAAGCAGGTATGCGAAGGTTTTACCCGTACCCGTTTGTGCTACGCCAACTACATCTGCACCCGACATAATAACAGAATATGATTTTTCTTGAATAGGCGTTGGATGCATATAATCCAAGTCCTGAAGAGCATTCAATAACTGTTTATTTAGGTTTAGATCTTCAAAATTTAGCATAGTAATTTTTTGTAAAGGTAGGGGTAATGAAAAGAAAAAGAATTGTTTTTGAAGGATACTTTAAATACCAAGCCATTCTTTGGCTGTATTTCTGAGTAGCTTTACCTTGGTTTCTTCATCCAAATTTTTCATTAATTCTATAAACCTTCCATGTTCTAAATCGCCTAAAGGGAAAGGGAAATCTGAACCCATGGCAATTTTATCGGCACCAAACATATTCAATAAAAATTTGAACGTTTCATCGTCATGTACCAACGAATCGATATAAAATTTATCTGTATAGGTTCTTGGATCATCTACTTTATGAACGTTGCATAAATCGGGTCGGGCATGGTAGGCATGCGATATTCTACCAATAGTTTGGGGAAAGCAACCACCTCCATGCGCAAATAAAACCCGAAGTTTTGGGAACTTATCAAAAATTCCACCAAACAACATACTACAGATGGCCAAAGATGTTTCGGCAGGCATTCCAATAAGCCAAGGTAAGAAGTATTTCGGCATTCGTTCCTGTCCCATCATATCCCAAGGATGAACAAAAATACACATACCTAATTTTTCGGCAGTTTCGTAAAAAGGAAAATAATATTCATCATCCAGGTTTCTATGTTCAATATGAGTTCCAATTTCAACTCCAGGTAGGTTCAGCTCATGTTTGCACCTGGATAATTCTTGACATGCTAAGTTAATATCTTGCATTGGCAAAGTAGCTAATCCAACAAATCGGGTAGGGTAGGTTTCTTGAATTTTAGCTAAATGATTATTATAATATTGCGCCCATTCAAGGGTATGTTCTGGTTTAGCCCAATAATAAAATAATACGGGTACTATTGAAAGAGCCATTAATTCAACATCATGTTTATCCATGTGTTCAATAATAGATTCAGGGTTCCAGCATAATTCATCAATGGTTCTAAAAAAAGTACCATCTGCTTTCATCATATTAGCCCTACCTGGTTGAAAATGGTCGAGATAAATAAACTCATCACCGTAACCAAATTTATCCTTTAAATTGGGCATGTTTTCAGGCAAAATATGCGCGTGAACATCTATCTTTCTATAGTTTGTCAATTGCTGTATGTGTTAGTTGCGTTAAATAGTTTGAACTCATTTTCAAACTTAAAAACCATCTCCATCCAAAATATTTCCAAGGCCACCAAGTATGCCTCCTTCTTCTCTACGATTACCAAAACCTCCATAAGCCATTATTCTACCAGCTAGTCGAGAGATTGGTAAAGATTGAATCCAAACCTTGCCAGGCCCTCTTAACGTGGCAAAAAACACACCTTCGCCACCAAATAAGGTGTTTTTAATTCCACCAACAAATTGAATATCATATTCCACATCCTTAGTAAATGCTACAATACATCCGGTATCTATTTTTAATAATTCTCCTGGGGCTAATTGCCTTTCTTCAACATGTCCGCCAGCATGAACAAATGCAAATCCATCCCCCTCTAGTTTTTCCATAATAAAGCCCTCTCCACCAAATAAGCCTGTCCCAAGTTTTTTCTGAAATTCAATTCCAATACTAACACCCTTTGCAGCACATAAGAAGGCATCTTTTTGACACGTAATCCTATTTCCCATTCTACTTAAATCTAAGGGTATAATTTTGCCTGGATAAGGTGCCGCAAAGGTTACGGTTTTTTTTCCTGAACCTATATTGGTATAGGCTGTCATAAATAAACTTTCGCCAGTTAACATTCTCTTTCCAGCCGACATTAGTTTACCTAAAATGCCGCCTTGTTGTTGACTGCCGTCTCCAAAAATGGTATTCATTTGAATTCCATCATTCATCATCATAAAACTACCAGGTTCAGCCATAACAGTTTCATTTGGATCTAATTCTATTTCTACACATTGCATTTCACTTCCAAAAATGCGATAGTCTATTTCATGATTATTTATCATCGTTCAAATTGTTTTTGCGAAAATATCCCTTTTTATAGAAACCTATTTCCATTCTTTTTCACAATTGTTGAATTAATTTACTGTTTAAGGTAAAAAAAAACGAACAAATTCTCGTCAAATGTTTATTTGAGTTGCCAAATACGTATTTAAATGGTTTTCAGGTTTGATTAATACATTTTTAATTTGAAATGGTCCTTAATATACTCTTAATTCGTAACTATGCGAACGGCACTAATAACAGGTATTTCTGGAAAAATTGGCAAGGAAATGATGGAAGCCTTGGTAAATAACAGACATTATAAACGAATTGTTGTTTTTACAAGACGCGATAATCATCGACTAAAAAACATCCACATTAAGAAGGTTTTAGTTGATTTTTCAGATATTCAAAAAAGCAGTACTGAATTTGAAGGTATTGACGATGTGTTTTGTTTTTTAGGAACAGATTATATTAGCACAACAAAATTGGATGATGGGGCTAATTTTGAATTTGATTACCCTTATGAATTTGCAAAAGTGGCAAAAGCAACGGGAGTTAAGAATTTTTATTTATTGAATTCAAATAAGGCAAATGCCAATTCTAATTCTGAAAAATATAAGTTAAGAGCTAGGTTGGAACAAGAAATTGAAAATTTAGGATTCGAGAATTTTATTGTGTTTAGAGTAAACAATATTAAATTGCCAGTAAACTTGGATAGTACTTTATACGCAGCAAAAAAGAGTTTGAGTTCAGTGTTTAGAGTTATAGGGTTAGGAAATATTAATAAGTTTGCCAAAACGCCCTCAAATCTGCTTGCAAAAAAAATGATTGAAACAGCGTTAGCTTCAACCAAAGAAAAGACAAGGTTTCTGCCGAGCGACTATTAATTAATTATGCAAAGAACTGCAATTGTAATTGGTGCTACCGGATTGATAGGTAGGAATTTGGTGTTTGAATTACTAAAAAGCGAGAAATATACTAAGGTCACAGTATTTGCAAGGCGAGATTTAGTAATAAAACATGATAAGTTAGTACAGATATTATTAGATTTTGACCATTTAGAGGACTACTCAAACGATATGTATGCAGATGATGTTTTCTGCTGCTTAGGTTCAACTAAAGCCAAAACCCCAGATATTATTACGTATAGGAAAATTGATTTTGATTATCCATTAGCAGTTGCAAAATTAGCTAAACAAAATGGGGCAGATAGGTATTTCCTAATAAGTTCAATGGGGGCTAATAAGAATTCAACTATTTTTTACAGTAAACTTAAAGGCGAAATAGAAGAGGCAATTGCCAAAATCGGGTTTACTAGTTTTCATGTATTTAGACCCTCTCTTTTGCTTGGTTCAAGAGCAGAAAGCAGACCAATGGAAACAATAAGCCAATATCTTATGAGAGTTTTAAACCCATTGTTTATTGGACCACTGAGGTTGTATAAAGCGGTTGAAGGAGTAAAGGTTGCCAAAGCAATGATGATTGTGGCAACAAAAAATTTAACTGGATACCATTTGTGGTTAAACAACCAAATTTTAGATTTGGTAGAAGGAGGCAATAAGTAAATTTTAGCCTTATTTTTTTTTAAGTAAAAATTACCTCAAAAGAGTTAGAGTTCCCTTTAAATGGTATTGGTGGCCTGTTCTAGATTTGGCCTCGATTATATAGAAATATACATCAATAGGACAAGGGTTTCCATTGTAATTTCCATCCCAGGATTCAGAGAATGAATTTGATTCAAATACCAATCCACCCCAACGATTAAAGATGTATAATTGAAAATCATTTAAGCCCAAAGATATTACTCCAAATCGATCATTAATACTATCACTATTTGGGGTAAATACGTTTGGAACGATTAATGTATCAGCGGTTTCAATATCCATATTTTTTGAAATTGAATCTAGGCAGCCTTCATTTGATACCCACAATTTTACGGGATAAGTGCCCGAATTTGGGAAGGCAAATTTTGGGTCTTTTTTGTTATCTGTTCCTATAATGGGCGAACCAAAATCCCAGCGGTAATTTGTAACAGTAGTGCCGGTATAAGTGAATTGCACGACCTCGTTGGCACTTCCTATTGTTGGGTTAAAATCGAAGCTTGCTGTTGGTGTTTCTATTACTCTAACAGTTTTTATAGAGGAATCTCTACAGGTACCTTTAATGATGGTATATTGAATATCATGTTTACCTGCATTGGATGGGTTAAACGAATTGCTAGTAACAAAATTTCCAGAAAAAACACCTCCATTTTCAATTGGAGTTAAGGTTATACTTGGATCGCCACTACAAAATAGAGTATCTGTTAAAGTAAACTGTGGATTTGGCTTTGCCTCTACAACAATTGTTTGTTTGCTTGAGTCGATGCAGCCAAGGGCATTTAATTCATATTTTATGGTATAAATTCCAGGTGATTTTGGGTCGAAACTAGTACCCAAAATACTTGAACTACCAGAAAATACGCCTCCATTTATAGTTGGATTTAAAGAAATGGCAGGCGATTTTTCGCAAACTAAGGTTAGGCTAGGAGCAAAGGTTGCATTAGGTTTCGGATTAACGGTAATTGTTTGAGTTAATGAATCTGCGCAACCCGCAAGAGTAATTTTATATTTTACAGGAATCGTTCCACTTAAACTTGGAGTAAACGTATTACCGCTTATTCCACTTCCAGAAAACACCCCACCGCTAGTGGTAGGCGATAAATTAATAGGGGCATCACCAATACATAAGGGGTTTGCAGGTATACTAAAATTTGGATTTGGTTTAGCAACAACTATAATACTTTGAATGGAGGAATCAACACAGCCTGAAACTGAAATTAAATATTTTATTGGAAAGCTACCGCTACTATTTGGCGTAAAGGTATTCCCACTCAAGTTGCTTCCACTAAAAACTCCACCAGCAGTATTTGGGCTTAAATTAAATGGAGAAGATCCTTCACAAATTGCTCCAATTGGAAATGAAAAATTGGGGTCTGGAGATGCTAGAAGAGTTAATTTTAAACTATCTGTGTAGGTTCCACAAGTGGTAACTTGTTTTAATTTTAGATAAGTAATACCTGTTTCTAAGGCACCGGGTGTGTAGTTAGGTTGAATAATGCCAGAATTATTAAAACTCCCAGATCCACTTGTACTCCAGGTAATGGTTCCTAAAGAATTAGTACTTGCTTGTAATTTTAATATTTTTGATTTACACAGTGAAGTATCATTTCCCGCATTCAAAATAACAGTACTTGTTGTACTTGTAAATACAACAGAATCTTTTGCAAGTGAGCAGGTATTTCTTATTTTGAAATATAAAGTAATTGTACTCGAAGGGAGACCTGTTTTTATGGTAAATTTTGGAGTAAGTATCGTTGTATCATCAAACTTACCCTGACTTGTATCCTTTGCCTGCCAAACATAGCAATTTGTTCCACTTACACTAGCATTAAGGTTAATACTTGATCCACTACAAAAGGGTCCTGTAACTGTTCCTGCATCATATGTTATAGGAGTTATTGGAACTGCGCAGCCATAATTTACATAGGTATCGGTACCATTATAGGCAAAATTAACAGTACCTCCATCTTCAGCTCCTATGGTTTGGTCTTGCATTAAAAGTTTAGTTTTATCATACTCTACAGTATCGCTGCACAGGGTATGGTTAAGAATAAACATCCGTGTGTTAGGGGTTCCACCTGTATTATTAGCAAAATGGCCTGCAGTATTTCCACTCGTTTGCATAATAACATATAGAGTATCCATTAAATTATTAAAACTCTGAGCGCTTGGGTTAAAACTAGTACTCGTAATAATTAATAAATTAGCATTTGCTGGAACGTATTGGGCAGGGTTAAGGGGAATTAGAATACCACAGTGACTTGAAGCACTTATACTTGAATTTATGGTGTTAATTTTGCCCAAGGTTGTGGCATTATACGTAGCAATTCCTCTCCAAATATTAGATGCCCCGGCTCCCCAATTTACAAATCCACTTCCTCCGTATGCTGGAACCGAAAAGCCACTAATAAGTAAGGGTGTAGCTCCAATTTTTAATCGAACCATTTCATTTTGGCCTTCATTGGAACCGTCACAGGCATCCACTAAAATACTTACTATTTCAAAACACTTTGATGGAGTGGGAAGACTACTTCCACTGCCTCCAGAACAAGGCTGGGCAAATGAATTAAATTGAAATAAGCCTATAAATAGTATACTTAAAAGGGAACTTCGCATGTGTAAAATTAACAATATCTATATGCGAAAGTATAGAATTGTTATGTCTTAATTATTAAGATTATCAACGTTTTCTTAAAAAAAACATATCCAATTTGATAATTTATTTATCAGGAATACAAAAAAAGAACCTGCCAAAAATTGCTAATGGCAGGTTCTTTTCTTGGGTAGATTATTATTTTATGTAATTAGTTAATATTTGCTTTGAGTTTAGTGCTTGAATAAAAACCTAAACCCAAACCGGCAAGGATAAGAAAAACTATTTCGCTGTCAATAGGGGCGTCAGGGTTTCCTGGATCATCTGGAATTCCAGCTTCAATATTTTCTAATTGAGGGTCAATATCAAGATTAATGATTGCAGTTGAGTTTGTATTGGTTAAGAGTTGAATTGAGTTATTGTTAGTATGAGAATAAATAGTTTTATCCTCTCTTAGTGAGCTGTTTAATTTATCAGCAATACTCACTGAAGGCCTAATTATTAGGCAAAGAAATAACATGCAGGCCCATTTTAGGCCATGCCATTTTAAAGGTATGGTATTCATATTAAAGTTTTTTAGAGATGGATTTTTCCTTAGTTTTTAATGACTTTCGTTGTTTTAACAAGCTTATTTTTATTTTCAATTTGTAGGATGTAAACACCCGATTGAAAATTGCTAAGATCTATTTGTTCAATTGCTTTTGGATTTTCAATAGCAAGTATTTCCTTACCCATAAGGTCAATCAGTTTTAGGGTTGAACTCGATTTCGAATTTGTGTTTATTGAAATACTCGTATTTGTAGGGTTAGGATAAACCGAAATGCTTGGCTCAATGAATTCTTCACTTGATAAGCCTGTAGAATGAGGCCTATTATTGCTTATCCAAATGCTAAACCTATTATTACCAAACGAGGCTGTATCTGAAGTTACATTGAATGATTTTATCAAAGGTTCTCCATTTAGTAGTTGAGTTTCGGTATGCGTGTATTTATCTAATAAAAATACTTGGTAGAAATTAGGAAGACTTAGGCTTTCAACCTTTATAGTGTAGTTTCCTTGGGTGGCTGAACCTAAGCCTAGCGGAAGCTCTTTTTCACTATTATCTTCAATATTAGCAAGTGTGTTAATAGCATATTTCTTATTGTTTACATCATAGGAATAAATATTTACACCACTAGCATTTCCCATTTTTTCGGCATCTGCATCTTCGTCAAATAAATCGGTTTTGTTTCGGTTAAATATAATTAAATGTTCATCCGATTTAGAGTTACTATTACTAAGGGTTAATCTAATTTCAAAGGGTTTATTTCCCTTAAACATATTCGATGCAGCACTATTTGTTTTAGCAGCCTCTGTAACAGAAAGGATAGGGGATGCTGCATTTGCTTTTACAAAAAATGCTTGTCCAGATGCAATAATATTTGTACCACCATTGGTTCCACCCGATCCTGTAACATAAGTTGCATATCTATCGTTGGCTGGATCAAAAATCCAAGTAGTTCCCAAAACATTTGTCTTCGTCCAACTTGCCTGATCCCAATCAATAGCGCATGGGTAAGGGTTTCCAACTAAATTCCATCCATCACCATTTAACGCATTGTAAGTAACAGCAAAAGTATGGTCTCCTGTTTTAACTGTACCACTCGCACTTAATGTTACATCAATGGGTGTATTGTTAGTTCCATCCAATAAGCCACATCCTTGGCTTCTATTACCTCTTATATAAACATTATAACCTGTTCCTGCAGTTAAGTTAGTAGAGCCAGTATTTGGGATGCTTGTCCAGGCGTTGGTATATACTGTGGCACCACTAATATTAGGAGTGGTTGCAACAGGAGTTGCTGTTGCTTCATTAAATGTAAGCATACTTCCGTTATTATTAGTAGAAGCATCAAATCCATTTGAATGTGCTGTTAAGCTTGGGCAAGCAGTTCCACCAGAACCAGAACCAGTTATATAAATTTGTTGTTGCCAAGATGAGGCAATGGTAGGACCAGAGCTAAAAGGAGCCGCAAGATTTCTGTATTTTCTTCCAGATGTAGCAGATGGAATATAGCGTTCTACGGTCACATTTCCTGTAATAGAACCACTTGAACCAATAGAGGCAGTTCCAGTATTATCTGATTTTAAAGTTAATAGTCCGGCTGTGGTCAAGGTTCCGCTAAATGTTATTTGGCCACCAGCAGAAACAGATTTCATACCTGCACCACTTATGGTAATATTTACATAAGCCCTAGGTGTTACTGTTTGAGCCGATGCAGAGGTATATTCAATAGTTGAGCCAGAGCCTAACGTAATAGTAGGTGTATTAGAAGTACTAATTGTAGTGCTTGTACTGCCGCTAAATCCTTCTGTTTTCGATGTCTTTAAAATTCCATTTATGGTAAAGGTAGCAGACGCACCTGAAGCAATAAGTTGATTATTTGCAGCATCTAAAATACCACCACTTGCAGCAACAGTTAAGTTTGTAGATGCACCTAAATTTAAGTTGCCAACTAAGGTTGCAGAAGTAGAAGAACTAATAGTAATACCATTTGTGTTTGTTAAGGTTAATGATGTTCCGCCATTTGTTCCTAATTGAGCGCTAGTTCCTGTAATACTCCATACTCCTGTTCCAGATGCAGTCATTGCATTGGTTCCACCCAAACCAACAATTCCATATTTAAATGTTTTTGTACTATTACCTGTCCAACCTAAAGTTACCCCGCTTGCAAGTTCAACCCTGCCATTAAATGTAGTTTGAGTGCCAGCTCCCAAAGAAGCAATGGTTTGTCCAAATCTAAAAATTGGAATTTCTGTGGTTACATTAGGGAAGTAGGTAACACCTGATGTAGATGGTGAAGAAGATAAATTATACAATAAAATACCACCCGTTTCATAAACATGAGTAGAAGCATTTACGCCAGCATTATTAGCAGTTAATCCAGTAGATTCAACACTTAGAATTCCACCGGTTTTAATTCTAATGTTTGAACTAGCAGTATAGGTAAAAGTACTTACAGTGTAATTTACTCTTCCACCTGATTCAATACTAATATCATCGCCCGTTCCATTATTAACTGTCATTGCAGCAGAAACTATTAAAATTCCTCCACTTTGAACCACAACCTCATCTACAGTAGCTGTTGCAGAAACAGTAACCGTATGGCCGTTTTGAATAGTTATTGTACTATTTGAGCTACTTGGTAAATCTGCAGAAAGTGTTACTGTTGCATATGTAGAACCACCATTTGCCGATCTTTCCCATGTTTCGCTACCAGAAGTTACTCCATTCCAATTTCCAGTGCGTAATGAGCGATAAATATAACTTGCAGGACCCGCATTAATATCAAAACTAGAGCTTGTTACATCCCAGTCAAGAGTAGAAGTTCTTTCGGCATTTAAAGTTAAGGTAGTTCCTGTAACAGTATGTGTTAAGCCAGCAAAAGTAGCTAAACCAGAACTAGCTGCCACATCAATAGGTGAACCTGTTAAGGTTCCAGTTGATGTAATTCTAATGGAGCTTGTAAAATCTAAATCTCTATTTCCATTCCCATCATTTGCACTAACTGTTACATCTGTCATAGCTACATTGCTAGTTGTATTAGCAGGTTGAGCAACAAATGCTAAAGCTGTTGCAGTAACTTCTAATCTATTCACATCGACGCTTGTAGAAGAGGCTGCAGCCCCAGCACTAGCTGATGCAAAACCAGATAGAGTAGCTGTTGATGTTGCAGAACTAACCGTAAAGGTTAGTTGCTGATTATCTGTTACAGTTGATTGATAAGTAACTCTTAATTCAAAATCTTTTGTTCCACCATCTGTGCTAGTACTTAAAGTTAGTCCAGAAAAAGTAATGCTTGTTCCACCATTTACAGCAATCTCTGCTATATTACTTGAACCATCAAATAAGGCTGCTGTTCTAATGGCAGTTGAACCACCTGTGCTAAATGTAATATCTGTTAAAGTAGTGGCTAAGTTATCAGCATCAGTAGTTACACCACCATCGCGCAATGTTAGTCCATTTACACCTACACTATTGGCTAAAGTTAAAGTACTAGAAGTTTGTTTAGCGGCATAATCAACATTACTGGTGTAAGTATATCCAGCGGTATTTGTAATATCAGATGCTACCGAAACTGTTCCAGAACCAGTAACCGTAAAGGTATACGTTCCTTCATCAGTATCATTATTAATGATTGTAATTATAGTAGTTTTAGCTCCTGCTGTGGTTGGGTTAAACGTAACAGTAAAAGTAGTTGTATTACTTGGAGTAATTGGACTGCTTGCACTAGCGGTATTTAGAGTAAAATCTGTAGTATTTGAACTTGTTATACTTGAATAGGTTAGATCTAAGGTGCCTAAATTTTCAATAGTAAAAGTTGTGGCCGAACCCGAATTGCCAGAAACAATGCTACCAGCGGCATAGGTACCACTACCCGATACTATACTGGTTACATTTTGTTTTACATTTATTTCTGGAGCAGCAGAAGTTACATTAAATGAATTACTAAGATCTGTAAACGACCCTTGTGTAGCCGTTAATTGATTTGTGTTTGAAGCTGTTGAAAATACTAAATTATTTAATGTAGCTACACCTGCAACCATTGCAACTGTAGTGGTTGCAGCTCCTCCAAAAGTTGTTGAACCAGAAGAAATAGTTAAAACAACATTCGATGTATTGTCTAAATCGTAATTTACGTTTGCGTCAATTGCTCTAACAGTTGGAGATGGGTTCATCACAGAATTTTGAGCTACATGACTTACATTTTGGTCAAAAATTATATCAGTAGTAGCTACTTCAATTTTGTTATTATCTCCACTAGTGGAAGTGGCTGCTGCCCCAGCATTGGCTGCCGAAAAACCTGATCCCGCTCCGCTTGCTGTTGCCGAAGATACCGTAAATGAAATTTGTTGATTATCTGTAACAGAACTTTTAAAAGTAGCTCTTAATGAAAAAGTTTTACTCCCATTATCTGATGGTGCTAAGGTCAGTCCAGAAAAGCTAGAGGTAGCAGTTACCGAAGTTAGCTCACCAACATTTGTGCTACCATCAAAAATTGCTAGGGTACGAATATTTGAAAAGTTGGCAACTGTAAAAGAAATAGCAGTTAACGTAGTGCTTAATGCATCTGCATCCGAACTGCCACCACCATCTTGAATATCAAATTGGCCTACTTCAATTGAATTACCACTTGTTAATGTAGAAGCAGTTTGGTAGGCAGAATAATCAATATTTGTTGGGTGTGTAAAGCTAGAATTTAAAATAATATTCGACGATGATGAGGATGAATTTGTAATTGAAACATTATCCAACCCTACTGTTAAATTTGTAGAACCAGAGGAATTGTCTCTCCAAGATGCCCATCTTAATTGATAATTTGTGCTAGTTGAAAGTCCTGTTATAGATAAAGATGATTTACTTGTAACACTATTCAGGATTGGCGTAGATCCACCGGCTGTGAAAGTAACAGAACTCCCAGATACAGAAGTCCAAGACCCCGTTGTACCTGCTCTATATTCTAATTCAATCCCCATGGTCCTATATCCCGATGCAGAATACAAAACCTCAATGTCATACGAAACATTAACACTAGTTAGTGATCCAGTATTTATAGTTAAAAATGGTTGATTTAAACCACTCGTTGTGCTACTTGATGTAGCTATCGCAAGTTCTCCGTTTGAGGATAATCCATATCCTAAAAGTCCGCCTGTTGGTTCAGAAGCTATTGCACCTGCTTGGGCAGTTAAACCAATTAAAGAACCTGAAGGTGTGGTTGCCAATGCCGTAGCTTGACTAGCAGTAGCACTGCCATCTTGGGCCCTTCCATGAAACCCAGCTGGATAGGTAGTAAAGGAGGCAGAGGTTCCAAAATTTTGTGAATAAGGCAAGCTCTGGGGAAAAACTAATGTTACATTATCTATACCTATTCCTTGTCCATTGGTTGAACCACCATTACCAGTATATCTCCACCTAAAATAATAGGTAGACCCATTTGTAATACTTAATCCTGTTAAACTTACACTTTTACTTATTGTAACAGCCGGGTTTGAAATTACCGTATTATTTGCATCCGCTGCGTAGCTTTGGTCTCCAGCTGTTGCAGATGTATTTACACTGGTATTTGTACCTCCGTGAAAAAATGTCCAATCAAAAGCTCTTGAACCCGACCTGTATTTTTCATAATCAAAATGCAAATCTAATGCTGTTATTGTGCTGCCGGTATTATTTGTGAAGGCAAAAAAGATATCTCTTGGTGAGGTATATGCTCCTGCTGTTAAAAATCCAATAGCCCTCTCTGTTGCACTACCAGTTATACCATTTGCCCAATTTATTGCACCTCCACTTGATGATGAAGTTACAGCTCCTGATCCTGTATTTCCATAAGCAAGGGTTGTAGCTGTTGTATTTCCAGCAGCTGTCCAATCGGCTGTATTGTTTCCAAATTTAAATCCTGTTGGTAAACTGGCAGTACCACTTGTTCCAATGGTAAAATCTTGGAAGTAAGTTGAAGAGGTTGTTATACTTACTTGACTCATTACACTGTTAGTACCCAAAAACAAGCACATAACACTTAAACCTATAAACCTAAATAAAGAAAACTTGCCTTTACTTTTAGAAAGGCTTTGATACTGTAAAACACTTTTTTTCATATACTATTTTTTATTTTTGATTTCAGTTACTTTAGAGTTAAAATCAAAATCTTACTACTTAACTCGGGGTAAAAGTCATCTCACTACTTCAACTAAACATCATCCTAATGTTTCGTTTATGTTAATGAAAAAAAATGACTTCATACAGGTGTATTTTATATCCTTCAAAGGACGCATACCCCAAAATAATTTGCAAGCAATAGCCATCAACTAAATCCAGTAAACCGGATTTAATTTTAGTTTTAGAAAATTAAAAATGCTTAAGATGCCTAATGGGCGTAGGTTACAGAGTTTGGCTCGAACCCATTTCTTGTATAGCTAAATAAGCCATAAGTCCAGACCCAAGAGCTAATGCGTCTTCATCAATATCAAAAGTAGGGGTATGCACACCCGAAATAATACCTCTTGATTCGTTCCTTGTTCCTAATCTATAAAAACACGCAGGTGCAACTTGTGAGTAATATGAAAAATCTTCGGCAGCCATCCAAATATCTAAATCTAACACATTTTCTATACCAAGATATTCTTGCGCAGCAGTTTTTGCTCTAGCTGTAACTTCTGGGTTGTTTTTAAGAAACGGATATCCTTTTCTAATTTCAAAATCAACAGAACCGCCAAATCCTTCAGCAATACTAGTAGCTGTTCTTAGCATCAATTCATGTGCTTTTGCTCGCCAGTTTTCGTCAAGAGTTCTAAAGGTTCCTTCTAAATAAACCTCATTGGGTATAACATTAGTAGCTCCATTGGCTATTACTTTTCCAAAGCTTAATACACTTGGAATAATAGGATTACTTTGTCTACTTACCAATTGCTGCAAAGCTGTAATCATTTGTGCTGTAATTGCAATTGGGTCAATACATAAATGAGGCATGGCACCATGACCACCTTTTCCTTTTACTGTAACATATAATTCATCAGTGCTTGCCATATATAAACCACTTCTAAAACCTACCTTACCAACAGGTATAAGTGGCATTACGTGCTGACCCAAAATTGTGTTAACAGTAGGGTTTTCAAGAATACCTTCCTGTATCATTAAGCTTGCACCGCCAGGAAGTTTTTCTTCTCCAGGTTGAAATATAAGTTTAAATGTGCCTTCAAAAAGATCTTTATGATCCATCAATAATTTAGCAACGCCCAATAAACAAGTTGTATGAACATCATGGCCGCATGCATGCATTACTCCGTGGTTCTTTGATTTATATTCCACCTCATTGGCTTCAATTATTGGAAGGGCATCCATATCGGCGCGCAGGGCAATGGTTTTAAAGGAAGGATTTTTTCCTTCAATTAATACTTCCAATCCAGTTACTGCCATTTCCTTTATTTGAGTAATTCCCATTGCCTCTAACTGGGCCCTCACATAGGCAACAGTTTCAAATTCTTTAAATGAAAGTTCTGGATGACTATGGATATGCCTGCGAATGGTAATTAATTGGTCAGAAAGTGAATTTGCTTGTGATTTAATGCTTGCTAGTATGCTCATAACTAAAGCAAAAGAAATCATAAAACTCCATTTTACCAAAGACTGACATTATTCATGTAGTTTCAATCGAATGCTTACATTTGATTTGTCGTTTAAACCTACATAAATTACTAATTCATAAGTAAAGAGTATGCAACTAAATAAAAACATCGCCGTGAGTGAAAACGGATTTATTTTCAACCCGGTTAGTGGTGATTCATTTTCAACCAACCCAATTGGTCAAGAAATTATTAGGTTAATGAAGGATCAAAAGGATAGAAAAGAAATTACAAAAATTCTGGCAGATAAGTATGCTGCCGATGATGCCACTATTGAAAAAGATTTAAGTGATTTTTTTCAAATGTTATTGTCGTACCAATTAATAAACGACCATGAATAGGCGCAAAATAACCGTTGCCGTTTCTGGATTAAATAATATTGATAGTCCAGGCCCAGGTATACCCGTTATTAGAGCATTAAAAGAAAGTACAGAGTTTGATGTTCGAATAATTGGTTTGAGTTACGAAACTCTTGAACCGGGATTATATATGCACGATTTGGTTGATAAATCTTATTCTATTCCATTGCCTTCTTCTGGTATGGATAGCTTATTGGTGCGTTTAGAATATATACATTCGAGAGAAAAGTTAGATGTTATTATCCCAAATTTTGATGCCGAATTGCATAGTTTTATTAAGCTTGGACCTATTCTAAAATCAAGTTATAATATCGCTACCTTCATGCCAGATCTAGAAACATTTGAATCGCGACATAAGTCAGTTCTGTATGAATTTGGTGAAAAGAATGAGGTAAAAGTGCCTAAAGCGAAAATGATTTATTCACCTGCTGAAATAGGAGCAATAGGTCAAGAACTAGGTTACCCTTTAGTTGTAAAAGGTAAATACTATGATGCAAGTATTGCGGCAACTCCAGAGCAAGCTGTGAACTATTTTCATAAAATTGCCAATAAATGGGGACTTCCAATTATCCTTCAAGAATTTGTTTCGGGTAATGAGGTAAATGTTACTGCAATAGGCGATGGAAATGGAAATTGTATTGGAGCTGTTCCTATGCGTAAGTTATATATTACGGATAAAGGAAAGGCTTGGGCAGGTATTTCATTATTAGATGAGGAGCTTATAAAAATAGCTAATCGTGTAATTGCAAATTCTAAATGGCGCGGAGGTTGTGAACTTGAATTTATAAAATCAAAAGAAGGAGAGTATTACCTATTAGAAATGAATCCTCGTTTTCCAGCTTGGGTTTATTTAGCTGTTGGTTGTGGTCAGAACCACCCCGAAGCACTTGTGAAATTGGCACTAGGCGAAGATGTTAAACCCTATGAAACCTATGAAAGCGGGAAGCTCTTTGTTCGCTATTCGTTTGATCAAATAGTTAGCCTTCAAGAATATGAAAAAATTTCAACCTTGGGCGAACTATAAAAAATACTACCGACATAAAATCATTTAAATAAACATTAAAAAACTTTCAATTTCTATACATATGGCAAAGTTAAGTTATGAGCGTCCAGTTATTCAAAAGTTAAATACTGGAAGTATGAATAAATTTGGTACCCGCACAGAATATGCTCCGGTTACCCATATAGAAGGTGTGGCTGTTAAAGATATTATTGCAGAATATGGTTCGCCAGTTTTTGTTATTAGCGAGCAGCAAATACGAAGGAATTATCAGCAAGCTGTTAGAGCGTTTAAAACCAGATATCCTAAGGTTCAATTTGCCTGGAGTTACAAAACAAATTACATGAATGCGGTTTGTAATGTGTTTCATCAAGAAGGTTCATGGGCAGAGGTTGTATCCATTTTTGAATATAAAAAAGCCATAGGTAATGGCGTTCCAGGAAATAAAATTATTTTTAATGGTCCCGATAAATCGGAGGAGGATTTAATACTTGCGGTTAAAAATAAATCGCTTATTCATATTGATCATTTCGACGAGCTATATATGTTAATTGAAGTTGTTCAGAACCTAAAAATGAAGGCTTCAGTTGCCATTCGTGTGAATATGGATGTAGGCGTATATCCAATGTGGGATCGCTTTGGATTTAACTATGAAAATGGCCAAGCTTGGAATGCTATAAATAAAATTATGAGTCAGCCAGAGCTAGAATTAAACGGTTTGCATTGTCATATTGGAACCTATATGTTAACCTCTGCAGCCTACGCAACTGCGGCTTGGAAGCTGTGCGATTTGGCTATTAACATAAAGTCTAAATGGAATAAAATAATCCAATACCTTGATTTGGGTGGTGGCTTTGCCTCAGCTAATACGTTGAAAGGTAGTTACCTTCAGGGGCCAGATATAATTCCAAGTATGGAAGATTATGCAGAAGCAATTTCATCAACCATCCTAAACTTTGGTTTCAAACCGAATGAATTGCCTACCCTGTTTTTAGAAACTGGCAGAGCTTTAATTGATGATGCAGGCTATCTTTTAGGTTCGGTAATTGCCACCAAACGCTTAAGCGATGGTCGTCGTGCCACCATTATGGATTTTGGTGTGAACCTATTGTTTACTGCTTTCTGGTATAACCACAAAATTTCACCTGCACAAGAATTCTCCCACCATACAGAAGATATGGTAGTTTACGGGCCACTTTGCATGAATATTGATTGTATTAGAGAGAGTGTAAACCTACCATTATTAAGCAAAGGCGATCAAGTGGTGGTTCATAAAGTAGGAGCATACAACATGACTCAATGGATGCAGTTTATTCAAATGCGCCCTAATATTGTTATGGTTGATGCTAAGCAGCAAGTTCATCTTATTCGTCATAAAGAATCGGTTGAAACCATGTTGCAATATGAGCATATGCCTGCTCATCTTGAAAAGTTTGAGTTGTAGAATTTGAACTTTCGAAAAATTAATAGTAAGATGCAATTTGAATTTTGAACATGAAAAAAGAACTTAATTGGCTATATTTTTTGGATACTGTACTGAACAGTTATAGCCAAATATTTTTTTCTTTAAACAAGCTATTTGCTAGCACTATACTTTTGGTAACATTTTTTGATCCAAAGGTTGGGTTATTTGGTCTAGTATCTGTTTTGCTAGTGAACCTAATGGCCTTTGCCTTTGGATTTAATAGAAAAGAAATAAGAGAAGGTATTTTTGGCTTTAATGCCTTGCTATTTGGATTGGCCATGGGTTTTAGATTCGAGATAAACGGAGCATTCCTTGTTTTGTTTTTTGTTTCGAACCTAAGCTTATTAGTTACAACAGCCGTCTTTAAGGGTAGTTTTGGTAAGGTACAATTGCCCTTTTTAAGTTTCCCGTTTTTACTAAGCTATTGGATAGTTTGTCTTGCCGTTAGTAGCTTAAGTAATATTCATTTGGCTGCGCCTGTGGTTTATTCTGAAATAGGAGTGCCTGGAGTTCAAAGTTTTTTTGAGACTCTAGTGCATAGTTTGGATACTGTTTCAATGCCTGTATTAATTAAAATTTTCTTCAAAACTTTGGCTGCAACATTTTTTATTTCATCGGTTTTAGGTGGTTTATTAATTGCTATTTCTTTGTTTTTATTTTCGCGTATAACCTTCTCCCTTGCTGTGTTTGGGTTTACTGCGGCATTTTATGTGTATGATATTTTTGGTGCAGATATTTATCAACTTTCAGATAATATGGTTGGGTCGAACTATATCTTTTTTGCTATTGCGATAGGTGGCTTTTACCTCATTCCAAATTTGTATTCGTATGCAAGTAGTTTGGTTTTGGTACCCGTTTTATTATTAATGCAAATTGCCTTTGATAAATTATTTACTGGTTTTGAACTTAAAACCTTTACCCTTGCATTTAGTGTTTTAACCTGTATCTTTTTATATGCCCTTCATCAAAGATGGATGCATAAATTTTTACACCTTGTTACCATTCAATATTATTCGGCCGAAAAAACAGTTTATAAATATTTAAATGCCTTAAGTAGATTCAATCAAGCACACTTAAAGAAATTTGCTTTGCCTTTTTGGGGTGAGTGGCAGGTAAGCCAAGCATATGATGGTAAAATAACTCATTTGGGCGATTGGAGTAAGGCTTTAGATTTTGTGGTGGTGGATGAAAAGTTAAAAACCTATAGAGAACCTGGACTTCATCTAAATGATTTTTATTGCTATAATAAACCTGTTTTAGCTCCTGCCGATGGATATGTATATGCTATTTTTAACCATATAGATGATAATGAAATTGGGGTGGTTGATACCGAAAAAAATTGGGGAAATAGTATCCTTATAAATCATTTGGATGGGGTGTTTTCACAAATAAGCCATCTTAAAAAGGACTCTTTTAAAGTAGCAGTTGGTGACTTTGTACAAAAGGGAACTTTATTGGCAGCATGCGGCAGCAGTGGGCGTTCACCAGAGCCTCATATGCATTTCCAGCTTCAAACAACCCCAACCTTAGGGGCAAAAACCTTAGCTTATCCCTTGGCCTATTACTTAGAACTTGGAATTACTAAAGAATGGGAGTTAAAACAATTTGAAGTACCCAAACAAGATGTAATCATTTCAAATGTTATGCAAGAAAAGCTATTGCATGATGCGTTTGATTGGATGCCTGGTAAACAATTTCATTTCGTAATTGAGGGTAAATCTGATTTAATTGAATGGGAGGTTTTTACAGATGAATACAATAGATTATACCTTTTTGAACCTAAAACAAACAGCTATGCCTATTTTGTAAACGATGGCACTCGCTTTTATTTCACCGACTTTGAAGGAAGTAGAAAGAGTAGTTTGTTTCAATTATACACTAGTTGCTATTCAGTATTATTAGGTGTATATCCAAAAATAAATTTAGGAGACAAGCTACCATTGATTCATTTTAATCCGCCTATTTTAATTTGGTTTCAAGATGTTTTGGCTCCATTTTATTTATTTACGGAAGCACGTTTTTCAAGTAAAATTAGAAAGGTAGACCAATTATTAGCCCCACAACGAATAGAAATTGAAAGTAATGTGGAGGCACGTTTATTAAATCAGAAGTTTAAAAGCAGCACCTATTCTATTGTTATTACAGAAAAAGGTGTTTCAGAATTAACATTACTTAATGGCCCTAAAACAGAAAAATGGATATGCGTAGATTAATATTTTTTCTTTTCATTTGGCCCGTCTTAATAAACGCTCAACCACTTACCTACACTAGTGTTGAGGTTAAATCTTTAGAGTATTACAATGATTTTGAGTATAAAAAATTAACGAAACTAGGTGAGGAGGCTTTGGATCAAAAAATTGATTTTTACGACCTACGAGTGCGAATGGGAATTGCTTATTATAAAATGAACAAATTTGAACCAGCCACCATTCATTTTATGAAAGCAGTTGAAATGAATCCATCTGAACCTGATATTTTATCCTATGCCTATAATTGCTTGCTAATTACTGCTCAATTTAATAGAGCAAATGCATTCCTAATTCAATATCCAACTACAAGTGCAAGCATAAAACCAAAATCAACAGGTTTAGGAAGCGTTGAAATAGAAACCGGTTTAATCAATACGAATTTAGCATCTAGTTATTCGGGAGAGATTTTGCGAGAATCAGGTTCTAATTATGCCTCTGGTAATTTCTTTTCTAAAATGGCCTATACTCGTGTATATGCTGAGGGATTAGCCTCACCCGACCTTAGATGGCATTTAGGTGGAAATATTTTTCAATCAACCCACCTGAGTAAGCTTGAGTTTTTTGATAAGAATACAGAGGTAGAAAAGTCGAGCTTAAATTATCAATTCAATTTTGGGTTTACTAAATTGCTTGCACACGGATGGCAAACAGGTATTGGCATTGCTTATTATCGTCAAAACTTCCCATTCCCCTACGTTTCATCAACTATTCAGCCACCACCTCCAAATTCGGTATTTAAGGATTCCATTGAAACATCAAACGCTGTTAGTATTAGCGCTCTTATTTCAAAACGCATGAAATATATAGAACCTATTTTAGTGCTTAATTACGGCGATTTCGATCTTAAAAATAGATTTCAAGCAGAATTAGGAATAACAACTTTCCCATTGGGTCATCAACAATTATACACCTACACGAGTGGCTCGTTTATTAGAAGTGATGGGAGTAATTCATATGCCTTTAATCAAAAAATTGGCTATTCATTTAAGAATTCAATCTCCCTTGAGGGAAGCTTTTTAAAAGGTTCTTTAGATAATTATATGTGCAATATGGGCTTCTTAACCTTAAATACATTTGACCCTTTGAAATGGTCGGCTGGAGCCGATTTAAATTACAGAATAAAGAGGTGGATTATTACACCTGGCTATAGAATTCAAAAAAGAGCTGGATCTTATGAAAGCGAATCTGCTCCAATTGGTCCTGTTCAACCAACTATAAAGACGAACAATTTTTCTTATTCAACAAACTTATTTTTTATCACACTAAAATGTCAATTTTAAAACAACTAGTTCTTGGAATGCTTCTAGTGGCAACCATTAACGCTAACGCCCAAAACTTAAGTGAGATTTTTGCTAAGAGTTATGCTGCAGAAAAAAACGCTAACTATACCGAAGCAATTGCAGCTATGCAAGCACAAACGTATACCTCTTCATATGAAGTAAATTTACGATTAGGTTGGCTATATTATGCCGATAAAAAGCATAGCGAATCTGTAGCTTATTATCAAAAAGCAATTGCCTTAAAACCATTGGCTACAGAGCCATTATGGGGGATAATTTATCCTTTAAGTGTGCAAGAAAAGTGGACAGGAGTGGAGCAAGCATATAAAGATATTTTAAAGCTTGATCCAAGAAATTCAAAAGCCAATTACTACCTAGGTTCGATCTACTTTTATAGAAAAGATTATACCACTGCTAAAAAATATTTGCAAGAAGTTATTGCTCTTTATCCATTTGATAAAGATGCCAATTTACTTTACGGCTGGAGTCAATATTATCTTGGAAATACAAGTGAGGCAAAGAATGCCTTTAACCATGTTTTAAATAGTAAACCAGATGATTCCTCGGCTAAAGAAGGGTTGGCACTGTTAAATAAGTAGATTTGGTTTTATTTCTTATCTTTGGAAGGTGAAAGATTTCAAGAAATATTATGTCATTCCTGCACCTCCAGAAGATGTGTATTTGGCTCTTACCAATGAACCAACTATGATGCTTTGGACAGGTGATCAGGCTAGTTTTGTAGCAGAGGTAGGTTCAGAATTTTCTATGTGGGATGGAAGTATTGTTGGAAAAAATTTAGAACTTGAGCTTAATAAAAAAATTGTTCAAGAATGGTTTTTTGGAGAGGAACCAACCGAAACTCCAAGTATTGTAACCCTTAAGTTGCATGTTCATAACCAAGGAACATCAATTGAGGTAAGGCATACTAATATTCCCGACGAAGAATATGATGATATTATCGATGGTTGGACAAACAATTATATGGCAGAACTCTATGAGTTTTACGATGAATAATTGGTATTAATTATTAATTTCTCCCTTGCCTTCACGAATTACAATTGGGTCATCCGAAGTGCAATCAATAATGGTTGAGGGGATATTTCCACCCGAACCACCGTCGATAACCATATCCACTTGGTGTTCAAATTTTTCATGAATCTCCTCAGGATCGGTCATATATTCAATTATTTCATCCTCATGATGAATGGTTGAAACAACAAGCGGCGAACCTAATTCCTTTATAATGGTTTGTGCAATGGTATTATCTGGAACCCTTATACCAATTGTTTTCTTGTTGCCAGCAAATAGCTTGCTTACATGGTTATTAGCCCTTAAAATAAAGGTAAAGGCACCAGGCAAATTATTTTTTAACAGCCTAAATACATTTTTATCAATAGCAGCTGTTACATCAGAAATATTTGCCAAATCAGAACATAATAGGGAGTAATTTACCTTTTCTGGTTTCTTTCCCATAATCCTGCTCATGCGCTCTATTCCTTTTCTCGAATCCATTCTACAAGCCATAGCATAAATCGTATCCGTAGGAATAATTATTACCCCATCCGAATTCAAAACATCAAGCACCTTTTTTAGGTCGCGTGGATTTGGATTTTTTGTATGTAGTGCGAGTAGCATGATATAAATGAAAAAAGGCACTGAGTAATGAAAAGGAAGTAATCCTCACTCATTATTCAGTGCCTAATTTAGCTAAAAATTATAATTTTCCTGCAACAGCTTGCTGAACTAAATCAGCAGCTTCTTTTAATACAATAGCAGAGTATACTTTCAATCCCGACTCATCAATTAATAATTTCGCAGCTTCGGCATTGGTACCTTGCAAACGAACAATAATTGGAACTGGAATATTGCCAATGCTCTTATAAGCATCAACAACACCTTGTGCAACACGGTCGCAACGTACAATTCCACCAAAAATATTAATTAAAATAGCCTTTACATTAGGGTCTTTCAAGATAATTCTAAAACCAGCTTCTACAGTTTTTGCATTGGCAGATCCACCCACATCAAGGAAGTTTGCAGGATCGCCACCAGATAATTTAATAATATCCATAGTAGCCATTGCTAAACCGGCACCATTAACCATACAACCAACGTTTCCGTCTAATTTAACAAAGTTAAGATTGTATTCAGCTGCTTCAACTTCGGTAGCATCTTCTTCAGATGTATCGCGCATTGCTTCGTAATCTGGATGACGGTATAAAGCGTTGTCATCAATATTTACTTTCCCATCAACTGCAATAATCTTATTGTCTGAAGTGCGCAATACAGGGTTAATTTCAAACATGGCCGAATCAGATTTGTCGTATGCTTTATATAAAGCGGTAACAAATTTCACCATTTGTTTAAATGCCTCGCCTTCGCAACCTAAGTTAAAAGCAATCTTACGAGCTTGAAAACCTTGTAAACCCACTTTAGGATCAATGGTTTCTTTATGAATCAAATGTGGAGTATGTTCTGCAACATGCTCAATGTCCATTCCACCTTCGGTAGAGTAAACAATAATGTTTTTACTTTGACCTCTATCAAGCATTACACTCATGTAATACTCCTTAGTTTCGCCAGGACCTGGATAGTATACGTCTTGGGCTACCAAAACTTTACTTACTAGTTTTCCTTTAGGGCCAGTTTGTATTGTAACCAAAGTTCCTCCAAGGATATTTCCTGCAATTTCTTTTGCCTTATCGGCATTTTTTGCAACGGCAACACCTCTTTGTTCTTTTCCAACAATATTACCTTTCCCACGGCCACCAGCATGAATTTGGGCTTTTATAACCACAAAATCACTTCCAAATTGATCTTTCAATTTTAATGCAGCAGCATGGGCTTCATCAGCAGTCTCGGCAACTATGCCTTCCTGAACGGCAACGCCAAATGATTTTAAAATCTGCTTGGCTTGGTATTCATGAATATTCATTTCTTATAAAATTTGTTGCGAAAATACGTTTTCAAACAACAATTGAAAGTATTTATCTGCTATTGTGCAAAACACTTTTCTCTTTGTTACCTTCGGATTTGCAAAAATGAAATCAATTCTAACTTTAACTTACACAAAATCATGGATTTTGGTGCTCGTTACCGGATTTTTCGCCTTTTTGTTTCATGTCCAAAATCCTGTTGTTAGGGAGTGGGATGAGGCAACTTATGGCATAAATGCCTACGAAATGAGTCAGTCGAACAATCCAATTGTGGTTACTTTTAACCACCAAAGCGATGTTTACAACTCAAAACCACCTTTTGGAGTCTGGTTAATGAGCCTATCTACAAAAATATTTGGAGTGAATACGTTCTCCTTACGATTTCCTTCAGCTCTTTTAGCCTACCTCTTTTCATGTTTTCTGTTTTATTTCATTTATAAAGAGTTTAAAAATTTAGAATGGGCATTGTTTGCGTCGCTTATTTTAATTGGAAGCATTGGCTTTACGGGTTGGCACGAAGCTCGTAGTGGCGATTTTGATGCCATGGTGGCCGTTTTTATGGCTCTTGCTATTCTCTATTTTTCAAAGGCAATTTTGTTACATGAACCTCAAAGGCTCTTACTATTCTTTCTTTTTTTAACTTTAGCCTGCCTAACCAAAGGCGTTTATGGATTAATTATTTTACCTGGATTATTTCTATTTACAAGTAGTCAAAAACAACTAAAATGGAGCGTGTCGCAATGGCAATTATATATTGGTTTTGTTGCTTTCTTAATCTCATTTATGGGATATTATTTTCTGCGAGAAAGGATGAGTCCAGGATACTTTAAAGCGGTTTTAGAAAACGAGGTAGGGGAGCGTGTTTTTTTAGAAACCAATATTCATAAAACAGAAATTCCGTTTTACTATCATACAGTTAAATTACTTGTTTATCGCTTTCAACCTTTCATACTTTTACTGCCTTTTTTTGCAGTTAAATTTTGGTTCGAACCAAGCACACATGAAAAAAGATTTTTGACAGCTATTGTTTTAAGTGCAGCAAGTATTTGGTGTGTCATTTCATTTTCAAAAACCAAATTAGTTTGGTATGATGGGAGCTTGTATCCTTTGCTTGCTATATGTTTGGGGTGGTTTATATCCGTTCAATCGCAAAAGCTTAGAGCATATGCTACGCCTGCCTTGCTCCTTATTGCGACCTTTGTATTTTATTTAAATTACACTGAAAAAGACAGCTTTGAGTTTCCTCATTTTTTAAAAGAATTGCGAACACAAAAACAAGTTATCGAACCATTAAAAGTATATAGTACCAAATTTGAACATCCAATTAGATATTACCTTTTACAAGATAGTTTGGCTTGTTATAAATCGAGTTATACCAACGATATTAAATCGCTTAATGTTGGCGATTGGCTAATTGTAAATTTAGAAGAACAACCTATCTCAAAATTTGATTCTATTTTTGAGGTAAATCCAATTTTTGATAAAGGTAAATATGTGCTACTGGTGCTCGAAGAAAAACCCAATTAATAATAGAAATTTCCAATATTATAGCGCAGTTCCATGGCTTCAATTTGAGTGCGTTTTCCAAATATCACATCCAAATACTCCTCATCAAAGGATAGGGTAATAAACTCTTCTTCTAATTTCGCATCACCAGCTATTAAATTTAATAAATCCGAAATCGATTTATAGTCGTAAATGTCTCCAATATCTTCGGGTTCCATGGTGTAAACCTTATTGTTGGCAAATACGCTCACCGTGTAAGTGTAAGTTTCAACGGTTTCTGTTTCTGTTGCTTTCGATTCAATTAAATAGGGCCCAATTTTACCTTTACTTAATTCTAAAAAGGAACTTATGAGTGGCTCATAATTTAATGGTAAATCGTTGCCAATTAGGCTAACGCTTTTGTAATTTCCAATATGCTCTAAAACTCTATAAATATTGCTTCCCGAAGGTTTAGATAAGGCAGTATCTTTAGATAGAATATCAATAAGTTTCACTTCATTTTTAGTTTCAACGATACCAATTTGGGTTAAATCATTAACTAATGCTTCTACATTTTGGGTGTTAATTTCATAGTAGATCAATAGTTCTTTATAAGTTTTTTCGTCCTTTATATATGGGGTTCTATTAACAATAAAACTATCAGCCCCCATATCAATTAGCGCCTTTACAACTGTTTCCTTTTCGTAATTTGAAGTATAAGAATTGCCTGTTACCTGCTTAAGTAATTTAATTGGAATTTCAGGGTTATGATTTGCCTTATAAAAATCAATTGCTATATCTATTTCTGAGCTATAAGTATCTTGGTCACCCAGTTTTTCAAGCAAAATTGGCTCGTATTTCTGTCTGTCGCAGCGCATAATAAACTCATTTGGTAGTTTACCTAGCGCTTTGTTTTTTGCTAATATTTTTGCTAACGGAAGTGCATTTTCTGATCCATATTTTAACAAGACGTTTGAAATTTGATAGGCTGGATTATTACTCGCGTATCCTTTCAAACTCGTAAACTCATTTCGTGCAAGAATCTTCAATTCGTATATTTTGGTGCAAATGTCAACACTAATTTGGCGGTTACCAGTATAGTTATTTGTAGCAAACGATTCCAAACCATTGGCAATCCAATAGTCTTTCTTTAAATTGAATTTTCTTTCCAAAATCATCTGCCCCATCCATTGCAAAATAGAAGTGTTAATGCCTTCCTCCCCAAGCCAATAAAACAATCTTCCATTTTCTACTTCACCCTTTGTTAATAGATGATTTTCGAAAGCCTTTTGGTAACCTGGTAGTTGATAAAAACCTGCTATTTGGGCAACTGAAACTTCATCGGCTGTATCTTCTAAGTTCATTAAAATTGCCGATGATAAGAGTGTATTTGATAAAAGTTGTTTACACTCTTCATATACAATTGCATTCGACGATAAATCACTATAAATGCTATTTCGTAATTCGGCACTATCTCCTTTCAAATCAATTAAAACTTGTTTAAGGGCATTGGTATCTCCTAAAACATATCTGGTAGCTGCACTTAATTCATTAAATTTTTGTTGCTTTTTTAATTTTCTAGCTGGCTCATTATCTAGGTATTCCTGCCTCATAAGCTTTACCAATGCCGAATCACTAATAATTACAATATGTGTCGAACCAGGTTCTTCCTCCTCATAGTCTGTTGTTGTAATTTCTACTTTGGGAGATTTTTTGTTCTTAAGTATTTCTTTCTTTAGCAAATCCCAATATTGGGCATGAACCATGGAACTACTTAATACACAAATTAAAAATACAATTGTCCTCATTTGCTGGGGTGAAAGGTTGGGTTAAACAAACATAAGTATTGAATTGGTAAATTTTGGTGTCTTAGCAATAAAATATTCTTAATTTATGTTGAACTCCTTGCGAATTACTTATTTTTGATACATGCGTTTGAAATGCCTTTTTTTCTTTCTTCTGACCCTATTTATCTTTTTTGCTTCCTTCCAGGTTTCTGCTCAACAGCTAACTATAAGTGGATATGTAAAAGATAGTGCCACAGGTGAAACCCTTATTGGTGCAAGTATTAGAAATGTTGAAGGCACGTTTGGAACAGTTACAAATGTGTATGGGTTTTTCTCTATAAGGGTTCCTTCAACTACAACACAATTAAATTGCTCTTACATAGGATACAAGCCAAAAACAGTTTCAATAAAGAATTTAAAGGGCTCGGCCATTGAGATTGAACTGGCTCCAAAAAATATTCTAGAAAAAGAAGTCCTCATAAGCGGTGAACGAATGGATAAAAATATTCGGAATACAGAAATGAGTAGGATTGAATTAAGTGGAGAAAAAATAAAATCGATGCCGGTTATTTTTGGTGAACCGGATGTTTTAAAGGCTATAACCTTATTGCCAGGAATTAAAAGCGGGGGAGAAGCCAGCACAGGCTTTTATGTAAGGGGAGGTGGACCCGATCAAAATTTAATATTAATGGATGAAGCGGTGGTTTATAACCCTTCTCATTTGTTTGGTTTCCTTTCTGTATTTAATTCCGATGCCGTTAAAAATATTGATATCATTAAAGGTGGTATGCCTGCAAATTATGGAGGTCGACTTTCTTCCATCCTAAATGTAAATATGCGTGAAGGAAATAATCAAGAGTTTAAATATAGCGGAGGCATTGGTTTAATTGCAACAAGATTAACTGCGGAAGGGCCAATAAAGAAAGGCAAAAGCAGCTTTTTAATTTCTGGTCGAAGAACCTATGTAGATGCTTTGGCTAAACCTTTTCTTCCTGCCACTATCAAAGGCAATAGCTATTATTTTTACGATTTGAACCTTAAAATGAATTTCATTCTAAGTCCTAAAGATCGCATTTTTATTTCTGGATATTTTGGTAGAGATATCCTCGATTATAAAAGTGAACGAAATAGCAGTGTTCAATTTAATTTTGGTTGGGGCAATAGCACCGCAACTGCTAGATGGAATCATGTTTTCAACCCAAAATTATTTTCTAATACCAGCATTATTTTTAATAGGTACGAACTCTTTAACGATTTTGAATTTGGTGCTGGTGGATTTAAAGTTAGAAGTAACCTCCTCGATTGGAACCTTAAATCTGATTTTACCTGGTTTGCTCAAGAAAATCATCAAGTGAAATTTGGTGTTAATTATACCTTTCATACCTTCCAACCAGGCATCCTTACAGGTAATATTGGTTCGGCACAAATTGAGCAAATTATTACTAAACAATATGCTCATGAGTTTGCGGCTTATTTGTTAGACGAATGGAAAATAAATCATCGGTTAACAATTAATTATGGATTACGAGCAGTAGCGTTTAATTTAATTGGCCCCTATACCCAAGCCGAATATGATAACGATACCCAATTGCCAACCGGAAAAAGTATTAACTATGGAAAAGGCCAATCCATTGCTTTTTACCCTAGGCTCGAACCAAGATTTAGCGGAACTTATTTGCTGACCGAAACTTCAAGTTTAAAGGCATCTTATACTCAAACCTATCAATTTTTACACCTTGCTACAACCTCTGGAGCCCAGTTCCCTGTTGATTTGTGGGTTCCGAGCAGCAGATTGGTTCAGCCCCAAATGGCAAGACAATTTGCCTTAGGATACTTCCGTAACTTTAAAGATAATGTTTACGAAACCTCAGCCGAAGTATACTATAAGCCAATGCGAAACCAAATAGAATTTAAGCCAGGTGCTTCTTTATTCTTTAACCAAAATCTAGAAAACGAAATGGTATTTGGTAAAGGTGAAAGCTATGGATTAGAACTTTTTGTTAGAAAAAAGTCGGGCAAATTAACTGGTTGGATAGGGTACACCCTAAGCAAAACCACCAGGCAATTTGATGCCTTAAATAATGGTAAACCGTATTTTTATAGATACGATAGAACTCATGATATTTCGGTTTTATTGAGCTATCAATTTAATAAAAAATGGAGTGGTAATTTTGTGTTTGTATATGGCACTGGAAACGCCACCACACTGCCCGATTCGCGCTATGCATATAGGTTTGGGATAGATCCATTAACGGGCGAACCTAAGTTTGTTTTTATTGATAAATATAGTGGAGTGAATACTTTTAGAATGCCATCTTACCATAGGGCAGATATATCTTTTACCTATCTAAAAAAGCAAACGAAGAAGTATGAAAGTTCATGGAATTTTAGTCTGTATAATGTCTATAATAGAGCAAATCCATACTTCATTTATTTTCTTCCTGATATCACCACCCAAACAGTAAAAGCGTTTATGGTTTACCTTTTCCCTATTGTACCATCTGTTCAATGGAACTTTAAATTTTAATCCAAAAAACAATGAAACTAAACCAATATACATTCAAGTTTTTCTTAGGTATATCAATACTCTTTGCTTCATGCGAAAAGGAAATTCAAATAAATGTTCCTCCCTCAAAAGAAGAGCTCGTTGTTGAAGCTTCCATTAACCAACTTACCCCAACTCTTAATTATGTTATCCTTTCAAAAACCCTCGATTATTTCAATCCAAGTTTAAGTTTAGCAGCCGTAAGCGGAGCTCAAGTTTTTATTACTGAAGGGTCAATTAGTGGTATGGATACTTTTTATGCGGGAAATAGAACTCAATTTTATGATTTATTAGATACTATTATTCCCGGCATTTATTTAAATCCACTCTTCACAGGTAAGGCTCAAACACCTTATTTACTTGAGGTGGAGCTTGCTGATGGAAGAAAAATTTCGGGTAAAACCTTTATTCCAAAACCCGTTGTAATTGATAGTATTCACTATTGGTTCGAACCAAATAAGAAGGATACAAATGCTTTTTTTTACCTGCAATGGTTTGATGGCCCAGAGCAAAATAATTACCGTGTGGTACTCAAAAAAGGCTTTATCCCATTTCTAACTGGATGGGGATATGGCGATAGATTTTACACCTTTGATGATAAACTAATAAATAATCAAGAACGACCATTTCAAATGCTAAATCCATATAAATATGGCGATACCGTGAATGTATATTTAGCTCAAATAGGTAGGCCAGAATTTGTGTTTTGGGATTCGTTTAGAAGTGCCGCAAATAATGGTGGCCCCTTTGCTACACCTGTTTCTGTTAAATCAAATGTAACAGGGGCTATTGGTTCTTTTACAGGCTATGGCCTAACCCAAGAGCAACTTATTTTGAAGTAATTATTTTTTTAATTTTAAAAGTATTTCCTCATACTTTTCTATATATCCTTTAAGACTTATTTTAGTAAGTAATTCCTCAAGTAAAACATAAGGTATATCTGATGTTTTCTTAAACCTAATACATGATTTGCCCATATCTAGCTTGCTTTTTGAATGTTTAGGGTACTCATTCACAAACCAGTTAAGGATTTCTTCATTGCCGTAAATTCCCATATGGTAAAAGGCAATAAAGTTCTTTTGCGAAGCTATATTTATAAAGGGTAAAGCCTGATTAGGATTTACATGGTAACCTTTTGGATAAACCTTTAAAGGCACAACAAATCCTATCATTCCATAGGTCATTTTCTCCTCAAATTCACCTAAATGTTTCCTGCATAAATTTATTAGTTTGGTCAATGCCTCTCTTCGATCCTCGGGAGTTTCAACCAAATACTCTTCAATAGTTTTTGCTTGGCTTTGCATATTAAATCACCTTGTTATTGAATATAAAAAAACGCCCTACAAAATAATCTGTAGGGCGTTCTAAAATATATTACTTGTTATTTCACAAAATCTTCAAATTGAACCTTAAATTCTACGCGTCTATTTTTGGCTTTACCTTCTGCTGTTTTATTTTCAGCTACTGGTTGTGTATCGCCATATCCTTCTGAGGCAATTCTACTTGCATCTACGCCTTTTGAAATTAAATAAGTTCTAACAGCAGCGGCACGGTCTTTTGATAATTGCATATTCTTATCTGCATTACCTACATTATCGGTATGTCCACCTATAAACAATCTATAACTTGGATTTTCATTCATGGCTTTTGCAACTCCATCTAAGATAGGATTGGATGTTTTCTTAATGGTTGATTTTCCTGTTTCGAATTGAACTCCTTGTAAAGCCTTTTCAAATAGCTTTTTCACATTTTGTTTAATTTCCGGACAACCACCATTACTTGCTACACCTGCTAAGGCTGGACATTTATCAACATTATCAGCTAATCCATCTCCATCGCTATCAGGGCAACCTTCATTTGCAGCTGTTCCAACTAATCTAGGACATTTGTCTACTGCATCTTCAACACCGTCATTATCGGTATCAGGGCAACCGTTAAACTCTGCTTTGCCAGCAACGTTTGGACATTTGTCTAATGCATCTTCAATACCGTCATTATCAGAATCAGGGCAGCCATTAAACTTAGCCAAGCCTGCAACAGCTGGACATTTATCTTGAGCATCCTCCACACCGTCATTATCGGTATCAGGGCAACCATTAAAAGCTGCAATACCTGCAACACTTGGGCATTTATCAAAATTATCTGCTATGCCATCTTTATCTGCATCTATAATACATCCATCTTTATCTATCAAAGCTCCTTTAGGAGTTCCAGGGCATTTATCTCTTTTATCACCTACACCATCTCCATCCTCGTCTTTCATTTTGCCTATTAGATAACTAACACCTACAGAATGATGCCACAATTGGTCATAGGATAAACGAGTATATTGAACTTTTCCTTCAACCTTATCGCCACTAGTCCAACCATAATGCGATTGTATGTTTAAATAAAAACGTTCTTCAATTTTAATATTAACCCCCATTCCTAATGGAATAACAAAATCGTTCATTCTCTTCTGGCCAAAGTCGTTGCCATCAGGTAAAGCAGAGGATCTTACTCCAACACCCATCAAAAAATAAGGAGTAAACTTAGCGTAATCTTGAGCCAAAAATTTCCATCTTATGGTCGCATCTGCATAATTAAATTTAGAATAATAGTTGTAATTAATATTCCTGAAATATCCATGTTGTCCAGTAAGTAAACCAAGATTCAAATCAAATCGTTTGTCTAAGTATCTTGATGCACTTAATCCTGCATGCCAAATATGCTTATCAACTACACTTATGTTGTTTTTAGAATAGGCACGGTGTGAAGATAAATCAAACTTTAAAAAACTATTTCCTAAATCTCCACTGTATTCAGAAAATCCAACATTAAGACCTAAAGCCCATTTATAGTCTGGAGTTTGGGCCCTCATTGGAATAGTAAAACTGGTTAATACCAGCAAGCATAGTAGTATTTTTCTCATATTCGCATTTTAAACATTGGTGCTAAAATAAATAAATCAAGGAGAA
The DNA here is from genome assembly GCA_002256395.1 of Bacteroidetes bacterium B1(2017). Classification (GTDB taxonomy): domain Bacteria; phylum Bacteroidota; class Bacteroidia; order UKL13-3; family UKL13-3; genus B1. The sequence continues at coordinate 234,610 of NKJG01000002.1, forward strand.
TATTCGTAATAATGCCTTTATTTTTTTTTAGATATTCTGTTGTAGGGGCTTATCTAAGTTTTTATTTATGTTTGAGGTCAATGTAAGGACTTAAGTATGATTTCTATTTTTATAATTGGAACTGGGCGTCTAGCGCATAATTTGGTAAATGCCTTTCAAAAATCAACAGTTACTTTGGAAGGTGTATTTGCTCGAAATGAATCAGAGGCACAAGCATTTTCCAAGAAATTTGAAATTCCACACATTAAAAATTATTCCTCTATCCCCCCAAATTGCGACCTATATTTCCTCTGTGTTTCTGATCAAGCAATAGGGGAGGTTTCAAACAATTTAAAGGTAACTGGTTGTGTGGTTCATTGTTCTGGTACCAGTTCAATTGAAACACTTTCTCCTCATGCACATACTGGAGTATTCTGGCCTATTCAATCATTTTCGAAAGATAAATTAGTTAGCTTTAAGGATATTCCAATTTGTATAGAGGCAAACACAGATGAAGACAAAAGGTTACTTGAAGTTATTTCTGATTCTATTACCACTAAAACAATTCTTGCCCAAGGCCAACAAAGACAACAATTGCACCTTGCTGCCGTTTTAGTAAACAATTTTACCAATCACTTATTTACATTGGCACAATCTTTCTTAAATCAAAACCAGTTGTCGTTTGATGTCTTAAAACCTTTAATCAACGAAACACTCACAAAGGTGAATACCCAAAATCCATCCTTAATTCAAACAGGCCCTGCTGCACGTAAAGATTTTATTACTATTGATAATCACCGTCGTTTATTACTTGAAAACCCTAATTTAGCAAACGTGTATGAAGTACTTACAAAAAGTATTTTAAACAGTTAATTTTATTTAAAGCTGAACCAATCCATGAAGAAATTCATTCTATTAATATTCCTATCTTTTAGTATTAGCAAAATATCCTTTGCAACACGTTTGCTTATTCCTATGGATGAAGATCAAAAGAATCATTTAAAAGCTTACGGTATTTCATACTGGGTTCTTAAAAAAGACCTGGAGGTAAATTGGCTTCTTAATTATAGAGGTGGAAGCTTTATGATTATGTATAACGAACTAATTGAAAAAGAGTGTAAAATTAGAGGCGTTACCTATGAAACGATTAGTGAAGGCCAAGTTACCGAAATTCTCACTGAAGTAGCCCGTCCTGAGGTTAATATGGAACTTGTTAAATTACTGAAAGCTCCTAAAATTGCCGTTTATTCTCCTAAAACCAAACAACCTTGGGATGATGCAGTTACCCTCGTTTTAACCTATGCCGAAATTCCATATGAAGTTATTTATGATGATGAAGTGCTCGATGGCAAATTGAGCATGTATGATTGGCTTCATGTCCATCACGAAGACTTTACAGGGCAATACGGAAAATTCTATTCTAACTTTTCACAAGCAGCTTGGTATCAAGCCGAGGTTAGAGAAAGTGAAGCCATGGCCTCTAAACACGGATTCAATAAAGTTTCAGAATTGAAATTGGCAGTGGCTAAAAAAATTAGAGATTATGTTCTTGGAGGAGGCTTTATGTTTGCCATGTGTAGTGCCACCGACACCTACGATATTGCGCTTGCCGCCGATGGCTTAGATATTTGTGAGCAAGTTTTTGATGGTGATCCTGCCGATTGGAATGCAAATCCTAAATTAGATTTTAGCAAAAGCTTTGCCTTTAAAGACTATAAACTCTATTTCGATCCACTTACCTATGAACATAGCTACATAGACGCTATGCAAGGAACAAGGCCAGTTTCCGAAGAAAATGATGTGTTTTCATTATTTGAATTTAGTGCCAAATGGGATATGGTTCCTGCTATGCTAAATCAAAACCATACCTCAACCGTTAAAGGTTTTTGGGGTCAAACAACCGCCTTTAGAAAGCCCTATATTAAAAGTGGCGTAATCATACTTGGCGATAATAAATCACTAAATGAAGCTCGCTATATTCATGGCACTTCTGGTAAAGGCACTTGGACTTTTTATGGAGGACATGATCCGGAAGATTATCAACACCAAGTGGGCGAACCACCTACAGATTTGACTCTTCATCCCAATTCTCCTGGATATAGACTAATCTTAAATAATGTACTTTTTCCTTCTGCTCAAAAGAAAAAGCAAAAAACTTAGTTTCTTAGTGGTTGGTTGATTTTGCCATACTAGCCGAGTTAATATAATTTTAATGGTAAAATGCCTGAGTTTTGGACAATAAGATTTTATTAATAAAAATTTTACAATTCAAATTAATAATACTTCCATTAATAGGTAAAAGCCGTAAGATGCCTGATTTTTCTGAGGGTTTGTTGAAAGGAGTTTATTTATTCGTTTTTATCTTATTTGCCGTTTAATAGTTATAAGCCGCCAAATACTCATTCGTGTATTGAAATTTAAAAGTAGTTTCTACATTTGTATATGCAATTCAGGAAATATTTCCATTTTAATTAATTGAAATATTTAATTGTTTGATTAAAGACCAAAGAAACTAATTACCATGAGCACCAACAACCCCAAGGCAAGCGGCCTACTCTTTACCCTAACTTTTATAGGGCTATTTTTTGTATCTCTCATTGTGGTTCTGGCCGCAGATATTGAAGTGAGTTCCTTTTTCGAGGATCAAGTTAATTCTCAAATTAACACTCAAGTGCAATCAAAAATTGGAAGCGTAGGTGCTAGTGTTTCCTCGGGCAAAAGTTTAAATAACAGCTTGTTCTACGAATTTGGCAGTCAAAAATAAATTATAGTAAAATATTTGGAAGGAGTACAGGTAATCTTTTCAAAAAAAATAAAGAGCGCTTTTGGGCGCTCTTTTATTTTTAAAAGGATTTGAATCCAATTGCTTCCCTGCATTCATCGAGTGTTTTTTGTGCACTAGCACTCGCTTTTTCCCTACCAAGTTCTACCACTCTTTTAAGTAGGGCAGCATCAGAACTAATTGTTGCAATTTTTTCTCTGATAGGCTGTAAATATATAATCATGTCTTCTGCCAAATCTTTCTTTAAATCGCCATACCGTATGCTACAGGTGGCATATAAATTTTGATAATGATTTAACTTATCTTCTGTTGAAACTATTTTAATTAAATCAAATAAGTTTTGAACCGCAGGACTTGGTTGGGTATTTGGTTCAGTAGGACCTGCATCTGTAACGGCTTTAGACATTTTTTTGCGAATAGTTTCTGGGGAGTCAATTAGGTTAATCACATTGCCATCGCCATCACTTTTACTCATTTTTCCACCACCTAATAATCCTGGTATTTTAACTAACTCCTTACCATAATTAAAGGCATATGGCTCAGGAAAAATGGAGTTGTTGTAAATCCTATTAAACCTATTTCCAAATGTTCTTGCCATTTCTAAGTGTTGCTCTTGATCTTTACCAACAGGGACTTTAGTGGCCTTATGTATGATAATATCTGCAGCCATAAGTACTGGGTAGGTTAACAAACCAGCATTTACATTATCAGGCTGTGTTCTTACTTTTTCTTTAAATGAAGCAACACGTTCCAATTCGCCTTTATAAGCATGCATATTCAACATCATATAAAGTTCTGGAATTTGTGGCAAATCGCTTTGTATATATAATGTACAAACTTCTGGGTCTAATCCACATGCCAAATACTCAACCAAAACCTGTCTAACATTTGCATGTAAATCTGCCGGATTTGGATGAGTTGTTAAACTATGGTAATCGGCAATAAAAAAAAAGCAATTGTGCTCATGCTGCATTTTTAAAAAATTAGTAACAGCACCCAAGTAATTCCCTAAATGCAAATTTCCTGTTGGTCTAATTCCGCTTACAATTATTTCTTTATTCATTTGCTCGCAAAATAAAGAAATTTATTTAGCTATTTCCCATCAAATTTGCTTAATATTTACAGTAATATTTTTAGTTTCTAAATAAACTAAAACATCTTTTTTGAAACCATAATTAGTTCTCAGAAATAGTTTTCAAAATAGAATTCCAAAGATTATTGGATGTTAAATCCCAAGAAAATTTCTGCCGTTGTTGTCTTCCATTTTCTATTAATTCTCCTACTAATTTAGGTGAATCATATAGTTGTTTCATGCCTGTCGCAATGCTCGAAACATCAAATGGATCAACATATAGAGCGGCGTTTTCTGCAATTTCTGGCATGCAGCTAGTATTACTGCACAATACCGGAATATCACATTGCATGGCCTCAATTAATGGTATTCCAAACCCTTCAAAATAGGAAACAAAGGCCAAGGCAAATGCTGAACCCATTACAAGCTCCAAATTTTCTTGAGCCAGTCTTCCTACAATGTGTATTTCAGAAAAATAGGGACTGTTTTTTAAGGCATCATCTAATTCTTTTTCGCCCCAAAAACTACTACCAACTAATACCAATTGAAAATCGGATTGACTCTCTTTCTTAAATTTTGTAAAGGCCTGAACCAAACGTATCAAATTTTTTCTCGGGCTTAAGGATCCAACAAAAATAAAATATGGCTTTGAATTAGCGTATTGATCCCTTACCAGTTGTTTCGTTTCTTCCAACAATGGCTTATAACCCTCATTAATTCCATTAAAAACCACATCAATTTTGTTGGGATTAACTTGGTAACTTTTACAAATATCTTGTTTACTGAACTCTGAAACAGTTGCAACTCGTTTGGCTTCTTGAATAAATTTGGGTACAAAATAGCTATAATATTTACTGTAAAAATATCCTAAGTCTTTTGGGTAATGTAAAAAGTTAATATCGTGTACAACCGCTAACTGCTTGGTTTTTGAACCTAAAGCAACTAATCCATCTGGCGCCAAAAATACATCCGGCTTTATTTTTTTTAGAATGTTCCTTACCGACCATTGATAATAGATAACATATAGAAAAGGGTGTCTCGCTGGTGGAAATAACACAATTCCCTTCACATTTTTGCTGAAAATAAACTCCTTAGAAAAAGGCCTGTCAAACAAGAAAATAAACTCATGCTCTGGATTGTTTTGAGTTATTCGCTTGAGTGTTTGAAAAGTAAACCAACCTATTCCATCCAACTTGTTTGGCATTAAAGCACGTGTGTTTACTACAATTTTCATGCTGACAATATTATTCATTTATAGTCATAATAGGTACTTTAAAAAGTATTATTTTTATGTTGATCCCAAAAAAATCCCAGCTTCAATACTTTTCATTTTGCTAGTTTTATAATAAATTGAATTCCCCAAATAGCTATATTTTATTGGCTACTTCAGTTGCTTCGTGTAATAATGACATGACATATTATCATGAAAAAGTTGGCATTTACTTTGTATTATTTACGTATCTGTGCGACATGACAGATTGCCTAAAACTACAGCTATACCAATGTAACTACATTATTTGAAAATTCATTTCCGGTTTGAAACCATTTTTTGCGATTCCATGAATTTTCTAAATCCACATTATTTTTTTGTTTGACTCTTTGCATTTAATTGAAAATTTATGCAAATTCTCAAGCTATTAAATGGTTTTAATTTTTTGTCGCACAGTCTATTTTTAACAATAAATTTTAAATGAAATGGAAATATCAACAATCTTAATAATTGCATCCGTATTATTATTAATTATTTTTTACAAATTCACTTTTCGTGTATTCCTCGGAATAGTTATCGTTCCTGAGGATAAAATAGGTTTGGTTACAAAGAAATTTGTGCTTTTTGGGTCTAAAAAGGCACTTCCTGATGGGCGAATTTTAGCTCTTGAAGGTGAGGCAGGTTTTCAAGCTCAAACCTTGGCTCCTGGTATTTATTTTGCTAAATGGTTTTGGCAATATGAAATTACCATGGAAGCACTTACAATTATTCCTGAAGGTAAAATTGGATTGTTTGTTGCAAAAGATGGTAATGAGTTACCTACCGGCCATATCCTTGCTCGAAAAATAGAATGCGATAGCTTTCAAAGTGCTGTTATGTTCCTTCAAAATGGAGGATGTAAGGGGCGTCAAGCAGCATTTATTACCGCTGGTACCTATCGTATCAACACCTTTTTATTTGATGTAATTGTGGTTGATATGACCATCATTCAAGAAAATATGGTGGGTATTGTTACAACCTTGGATGGACAACCAATTGAGGAGGGTAGCATAGCTGGTCGGCAAGTTCCCGAGCATAACAACTTCCAGGATGTTGGATCTTTTTTGGTTAACGGTGGTAATAAAGGACTACAACCACAAGTTATTCTTGCTGGGTCGTACTACCTCAACCCATGGTTTGTTCAAGTAGAACAAATAAAAATGACAGAAATTCCAATTGGTCATGTTGGGGTGGTTATTAGCTATGTGGGTAATGAAGGAAAAGACCTTAGTGGTGCTGAATTTAAACATGGTAACATTGTAACTAAAGGTGAAAAAGGCGTTTGGGCCGAACCTTTTGGCCCAGGTAAATACCCTGTGAACACCTATATTATGCGTGTTGAATTGGTACCAACCACAAACCTTGTTTTAAATTGGGCTAGTGCCAGAAGCGAATCTCATCAACTCGACAAGAATTTATCAACCATAACTGTGCGTTCAAAGGATGGTTTCCCATTCAATTTAGATGTTTCTCAAATTATCCATATACCAACCACTGAAGCACCTAAAGTTATTGCTCGTTTTGGTAATATGAACAATCTAGTGAGTCAGGTTCTTGAACCAACTATCGGAAACTACTTTAGAAACTCGGCTCAAGATAGCGATGTAATTGCATTCCTAGGTACTCGTAAGGAACGCCAGGAATCAGCAAAAATGCATATTGGAAGAGTTCTTGAACAATACAATGTAAATGGGGTAGATACTTTAATAGGTGATATTGTTCCTCCAGAAAGTTTAATGAAAACTCTTACAGACCGTAAACTTGCCGAAGAACAAAATGTAACCTACGAAACTCAAAAGAAAGCTGAGCAAACTCGTCAAACACTTGAAAAAGAAACGGCGATTGCTGATATGCAAAAAGAAGTTGTTAAATCTGATCAGGGAGTTTGGATTGCTCAACGTGTAGCGGATGCTGCCGTTAAAAAAGCAGAAGGTGAGGCAACGAGTGTGAAAATTCAAGCTACTGCGGAAGCTGAACGTGTGAAGGTAATTTCTGGTGCAGATGCTGAACGTACCAAATTGATTGCAAATGCAGATGCTGAAAAAATTAAAGCCTTAGCAAATGCAGAGGCTCAAAAAATTGAAGTAGAAGGTAGGGCAGAAGCTGAGAAAATTTTGGCTATTGGTAAGTCAAACGCCGAATCGTATAAATTATCTGTAGAGGCTATGGGCGGAGATAATTTCACTAAATTAAAGGTAACCGAGGTAATTGGTACACAAGGGGTAAAAATCATCCCTGAGGTATTAATTACTGGGTCGGCTGGCGATGGTTCAAATGGTGCAATTAGCGGGCTTTTAGGCATGCAACTTCTAGAAGATGTTATGGAAAAAAAACGCAAAGAAACTAAGGAAACCATTAAAGAATAATCTGCCATTGAAATCAATTATTCCCTATCATGAGGTTTTGTTTTACGGTATAGTGCTCGTATGGGGATTATTGCGGTACCATTATTTTAAAAGTAAAAATGATGACTATGCGGAAAGTTGGGATGTTCCCAACTTTCCGCAATACGATACCTTGTTGCAAAATAAGAATCCTTATTACGCAAAGTTATCTATGCCAGGTAAACTTAAATTTATCTCCAGAATTCGATTGATTAGGGAAGAATTGGAGTTTCAAGGGAGGGAGGATTTTGAAATAACAGAAGAAGTAAAAGTATTACTTTGTGCTAGCATCACTCAACTTACTTTTGGATTTAATTCACCTACAATTCCCATGTTAAAAGGTGTAGTGGTTTTTCCTTCCATATTTTATAGCAGGTTAACAGAGGCTTGGGTTAAAGGTTTAGCAATGGGAAATGGTGTTGTATTTCTTAGCTGGGACGATTTCATAAATGGTTATAAAGATTCAAGTGAAACCTATAACTTAGGACTACATGAATTTGCACATATCCTACGATTACAGGCTTTGGAATCTGGCTTTTCGGATGAGCGATTAAGCATGTATTTTGAAGATTGGGAAGAAAATGGAACCGATGCCTTTGAAGATATTAGAGAAGGTTCACAAGAGTTTTTCAGGGAGTATGGCGGAACCAATAAAGCAGAGTTTTTTTCAGTTTGTATCGAGAACTTCTTTGAAGTTCCTCAGAAATTTGAAGAAAAATTGCCGGATGTATATTGGCATTTATGTTACTTAATGAAACAAAACCCACTTAATTACACGGAAGATTTTAATTTCGACAGACAGGATGCCCAACTTGCTAATGAAGAAGTACAAGAAAAAATACCCGAATACGATGTACTAAACTCAAAGTTTGAATATAATTTGTGGCAGTTTTTTGGTTCCTTTTGGTTTATTTGGCTCATGCTGATTCTAATTTTCCAAAACTTTATTTCCTCAGATGGAACTCCTGTTTGGGCTAGGATGAGCCTAATTTGCGTTGTTATTGGCCTTGTTGTAAGAATTCAATACTACCAAAATTTTAGGGCAATTCAAGATAGAGAATATTTGTATCATCTCTTCCTTCGAGTAATTCCAGTTTCAATTGGTATTTCCTTATTCTACCAGGTTTTTTTTAGTTAATTAATTCATTTTTTATGGAAACCAAACCTATCCAAATTATAGAAACTGAAAGGCTAAAACTCAAGGTGGTTGATGCAAACATTTATGAACACGTTTTAAAAAACTACACCGATGCAGAAATTGCTCAGTTTTTTGGCCATCAAAACGAAATAGAAATAGAAACTGAAAAAAATAGGTTAAAAAATGGGATTCAAACCCATAGTAAAACGATTCTACTATTTTATTTGGAGGAGAAAATTAGCGCTAAGGTTTTTGCCTGGTGCGGTTACCATACCTGGTATTTTAATCATAATAGGGCAGAGCTAGGTTATTCTCATTTTGGTGACGATTTTAAACAAAAAGGTTATATGAAAGAAGCCTTACCATTCATTATTAAATATGGGTTTGAACAAATGAAACTTCATAGAATTGAAGCTATGATTAGTCCTCTAAATACTCCTTCCCTTAAATTAATTCATCAAAATAATTTTAAATATGAAGGTCTAATGCGAGAACACTATCTTAAAAATGAAGTATATGAGGACTCAGCTGTATATTCATTATTAAAGTCGGAATGGGATGGTTTAAACTAAAAATAATTATTAATACATGTGCTATCATGCTTCTGTAGGTGCTACTTATAAACAATTAGAAATGGAATACGAACGGCCTTTTGAGGGCGATTTTCCAAGCTTTTCAAGCATTAATGAGGTGGTTGGTTATCATTTAAATGGGTTTGATTTCCCCAATTTTCCAGTAATTACCTCCGAAAAACCAAACTCAATCCAGTTTCATAAATGGGGCTTAATTCCTGCTTGGATAAGTAATTTTGAACAAGCAAATACATTTAGAGTAAATACATTAAATGCAAAAACCGAAACCATTTTTGAAAAACCTTCTTTCAAAAACTCCATTCTCAATAAAAGATGTTTAATTCCTGCCACTGGATTTTTTGAATGGAAACAAGAACTAGATAAAAGCAAAACACCTTACTACATTCATTTAAAGGATCAATCCATTTTTTCGTTTGCTGGTATTTTTGACTATTGGTTCAATCCAGCAGAAAATAGTACTTATAAAACGTTTTCAATTCTTACTATGCCTGCCAACCCATTAATGGAAACGATTCACAATACAAAAAAAAGAATGCCACTAATTCTAACAAAAGAACAGGAATCAGTTTGGGTAAATTTAAAAAGTACAAAGGAAGATATTCAGGCATGCTTTCTAGGTGAATTAAATTATAAGCTAGAAGCTTATACCATTTCTAAACTTATCAGCTCTAAGAAGCATCCAAGTAATGTGGCAGAGGTACTAAAACCCTACTCGTACATAAAGCCCGACTTATTTACATAAAAAAAGCTGCTCAAATATTGAGCAGCTTTTTTTTTAAATGTGCATTCTGTTTTTCTTTTCCAAAAGTGCTTCTTGTGTTTCAACAACATCTGGATCAGGAACGCAGCAGTCAACAGGACAAACTGCAGCACATTGTGGTTCCTCATGGAAGCCAACACATTCAGTACATTTGCTGCTTACAATAAAGTAAGTATCTTCAGACTTAGGTGCAAAACGCTTACTTACGTCAATGGTTTCTCCATCAACAGAAATGGTTCCGCTAAGATTGTTTCCGTCTGCCCATGCCCATTCGGCACCAGCTTCATAAATTGCGTTATTCGGACATTCAGGTTCGCATGCTCCGCAATTGATGCATTCATCAGTGATTATGATTGCCATATTTCTAAAATTTTTATAGGATGATAACTACTGCAAGTTTAGTTTTGTTGGCGCTTTCAAAAAAATAGAATTAGTCTAAATTATATGAATTATTCACAAAGAGTAGAGTTGTTTTCAAAATTAGGAGACAAACTCCTTCAATTAAATTCGGAATCGCCTCTATTACAGCAGGCTTACATCTACAACAATTGGTTCACCCTAGATATGCAAATTAGGGCCCTTCATGCTTGGGGATGCCTTTTAAATGAAAAAAATATTGGAAAATGGTTAGACCACTACCAATTAATTGAACCAAATGAGCCTAAGACCGTCGCAATTATCATGGCGGGCAATATTCCTTTGGTAGGTTTTCATGATTTACTCTGCGTTTTAATAACAGGAAATAGAGCCCTTATTAAACCAAGTAGCGACGATACCAAATTAATAGGATGGGTTATTGAACAAATTCTTGAATTATCTCCTGAAATGAAATCCTATATTAGGATGGCAGAGGACTATCAATTAAAAAACTTCGATGCCGTAATTGCCACTGGTAGCAATAATAGCAATAGGTATTTTGAGTATTATTTTAAAGATAAATCAAGTTTACTTAGAAAAAACAGAAAAAGTCTGGCTATTTTAACTGGAAATGAAAGTTCAGAGGACCTTGATAATTTAGCGGATGACGTGTTTTTGTATTTTGGTTTAGGGTGCAGAAATGTATCCAAATTACTGGTTCCAAAAGGCTACAATTTAGAACCTATGTTCTTAGCTTTTGAGCGTTACAAAGACATAATTAACCATAATAAATACGCTAATAATTATACCTACCATAAGGCCTTGTTCCTAATGAATCAGGACCCTCATTTAGACAATGGCTTTTTAATTGTTAGGCAAGATGATGCTTTAGCGTCGCCTTTAAGTGTATTAATGTTCCAGATTTATGAAAACCAAAATGATATTGATGCGTTCTTAAAATTGCATGAGGAAAACATTCAATGCACCGTTGGTTTGCCACAATTTGGAGGGAATGTTCCTTTTGGAAAATCTCAACAACCAGAACTATGGGACTATGCTGATGGAATTGACACAATTGAATTCCTAAAAGGATTGAATTAGGTGTTAGATAAGCAGAAACCTTTAAAAGAAAGTAGATCTTTTAAAGGTTTCCTCTAATACATTTGCAGCAGCAATTTCCATTGGATTATGTCTATCCAACAAAGGATTTATTTCGGTTATCTCGAACGAAAATAGGTTTGGTATACTTAAGAAACCACTTAATAATTCAACTGCTTCATCTCTCGATAATCCATCATGAACAGGTGTGCCTGTGCCCGAAGAAATAGAAGGGTCCATACTATCAACATCAAAGGATACAAGGATGTGATGGCAATGCGACAGATGTTCTAAGGTCTCTTGGAGGATTCCTTTTATGCCTAAATCTTTTCTATTAGCAGGTAAGAAATGCTTTATTTCTAATTCTTTAATTTCATTAGTTTCCTCAACCTCCAAATCCCTAATATCAATAAAAACTAAATCTTTGGGATTAAGTTTTGGTGCAATTTTTTTCGACCCCAATTCAATCATTTCTTTCCATAGTGATTGAACTTGTTTATCAACTTTGTTATGCGAATTTTTATTATTGGTAATTCCTAGGGCAGCTGCCAATGGCATCCCATGCATGTTTCCACTTGGCGAGGTATAAGGTGTATGAATATCTGCATGGGCATCAATCCATATAACACCCAAATTGTTTTTTGGATAAAGATTTTTATAGGCACTTATGGCTGCAAGTCCATTGCTATGGTCGCCAGAAATAATCCAAGGCCTGAAACCATCCACTACGGCTTTTTCAATTGCTTCAATTGCTCTATTTTCTACCTCTAAAATGGATTCAATATGCAAGGCAAATTCATGATGCTCTTCTTCTGCAATTTCAGATGAACTAATAATATCAATAGGAATGTTTTCTAGTAACTGTTTGGGTAATTCTTTAAGTAGAGCCTGAGGTCCAAGTTTAGCACCTTTTTTTCCTGCTCCAAAATCAGATTCAATGGTTATTATTTTTACATTATTCACAAAACCTCCGTAGGATGGTGTTCGGCAAATATAGCTTTTTGCTCGAGGCGAACAAATTGAATGTAAAGTGAACAAAAAAATGCCAATTCATAATTAATTTATGTGTAGAAACCTTTTGCTTTCATTAAAATTGCACAAATATTTAGAAATTGAGCAATTTACATATCAAAAACAAGTACACAGATCTAATCCATCAAACCTTTTTCTTTCCTAGGCATGGATTTGATGTGGCAAATAACCAATTAGAGTTTCATGGAATAAACCTAATGGAACTTATTGAAAAATATGGCACACCTCTTAAGTTTACCTATTTGCCTAAAATTGATTCTCAGATTGAAAAGGCGAGAGACTTGTTTAAATTGGCTTTTGAAAAATATGAATACAATGCCAATTACAATTATTGTTATTGTACTAAAAGTTCCCATTTTAGCTTCGTTCTGAACCAAGTTTTAAAAAATGGGGTGGATTTAGAAACAAGCTCTGCGTTTGATTTATCAATTATTGAACGATTGGCACAAGCGAATAAATTCGATAAAAAGCAATTCATCATTTGCAATGGATATAAAACGGAGCAATATGCCACTAATATGGCAAAATTGGTCAATAATGGATTCGAAAATTTAGTTTGTGTTCTTGATAATATTGACGAATTTGAATTATTAAATAACCATACAAGCAGAGAAACAAAATTAGGAATTCGAATTGCAACAGAAGAAGAACCCAATTTCCTTGTTTATACCTCAAGACTTGGCATGAGTCACAAAAAAATTCTTGATTTATACCAAGAGAAAATAAAAGGACATCCAAATTTTAAATTAAAACTTCTACATTTCTTCGTTAATTCAGGAATCAGGGATACCACTTATTTTTGGAGTGAATTAGCACGTTTGGTAAATGTTTATTGTGATGTTAAGGAGGTTTGTGATGACCTTGATACTTTAGATATTGGAGGTGGTATGCCAATATACACATCATTAGGTGTAGAATATGATTATGCCTATATGATAGACCAAATTGTATATTATATTAAGGCCATTTGTGATAATAGAAAAGTTCCAGTACCCAATATTTTTACTGAATTTGGCTCTTTTACGGTTGGTGAAAGTGGGGGTATGTTATATTCAATAATTGGCCAAAAAGAGCAAAATGATAAAGAGTTGTGGTATATGATAAATAGCTCATTTATAACAACTTTGCCTGATACTTGGGGTATTGGTCAAAAGTTTATAATGCTTGCCGTAAACAATTGGGATAAAGAATTTCAACGAATAAACTTAGGTGGACTAACCTGCGATAGCCAAGATTTCTACAATTCGGATACAAATACGAACCAGGTGTTTATGCCAAAAATTGATTCGAATGAAACCTTACATATGGGATTCTTCCATACTGGAGCCTACCAGGAAAGTTTGGGTGGTTACGGTGGTATTCAACATTGCTTGATTCCAGCCCCAAAGCACATTTTAATAGATAGGGATGAGGCAGGTAATTTAAGTTATGAGGTGTTTGCCCAAGAGCAAAAAGAAGAAACTATGTTAAATATTTTAGGGTATTAGTTTGCAAAAAGCAGAAAAGGTATATATTTGCACAAAATTAAAATTATGGCAACTACTCGTTTGAAAAGAAAAGGAAGAAGAAATAAAGTATCATCTGTCCTACGTAAAATAGGTATTAAAGTAAACACTCAATTGGTGAAAATTAAATCGCCAAATGCAGAACGTACTGTAATTATCGATTAATTTTTTCTGAAAAAATTTAAAAAAGCTCTGGAGAAATCCAGGGCTTTTTTTGTGCCATTAGCAAAAAAAAATGGATGATATTACTGAATATCATCCATTTGTGCCGTGGAGGAGACTCGAACTCCCAAGCCCTTGCGAGCACCACCCCCTCAAGATGGCGTGTCTACCAATTTCACCACCACGGCAAAGGGATTCAAATATGACTTAAAATACTGAAATTGCCAAAAGAAAACCTACCTAAATACAGATTTAACAGGCGATAAGACAGCAGATACTCCATCTACCAATCCCTCAAAACCATCTACAACCGTTTGAAAATCGGTTACAAAGATTACGATAATGAAAGTAATCAGGGCAATAAAGAAAAATCGGATTAATTGATTCACTCTAATTCAATTTAATACTCAAAAATAGAACTTTTAAATAGCAATAAACCAAAGTATGTTCAAACATTTTCCCCAATCCTAAAGATTATTTCTATTTTAGTAAACTAATTTAGGTTCATGGAAACTCAATATAGCATTCAATCCTCCAAGTTAAAAGTTATTATTAATACACATGGTGCTGAAATGATTTCAGTATTAGATAAACAAACTGGTTTCGAATTTATGTGGAATGGAAATCCTGAAATTTGGAATAGACATGCCCCTGTTTTGTTTCCAATTGTTGGCAAACTAAACCAAAATAGGATCACAATTGAAGGAAAAATAGTTGAAATGAGCCAACATGGTTTTGCACGTGATTGCGAATTTGAAGCCATTGAGGTCTATGAAGATTTATTAAAATCAATGTTGGTTTCTGACGATGTCTCATTAAGCAAATATCCATACCAGTTCAAGTTTTTCATTACCTATCAAGTTTTTGAAAATGTTTTAGAAACCACCTATACCATATTAAATGAAGATGTTAAAACCATGTATTTTTCAGTAGGAGCACATCCTGGTTTTATGCTTCCAGAGGCAAATTTAGAGAACTATTATATTGAGTTTTCAGACAAGGAAAATTTGGAACGCCATTTATTAAAGGATGGACTTTTTACTGGTGAAAGTGAACTTCTTTCTTCCAACCAAAAGCAACTTAATTTGAATCATGAACTTTTTGAAAAAGATGCTATAGTATTCAAAAAGTTAGCAAGTAAAACCCTTTCACTTAAAAAAGTGAATAGCAACTATTGCATTCAACTTGATTTCGACCAATTTCCATTTATGGGTATATGGACAAAAGCTGGTCAAGAAAATTTCATCTGTTTAGAGCCGTGGTTAGGAATTGCTGATGGGTGCAATTTCAATTCGGATATTTCACAAAAGGAGGGAATTGTGGCACTTGAACCTGGATCAGATGTTAGTTTTAGCTATAAATTAACCTTTTCTGCAGATTGATTAAGAAATAATCCAAAGATTATTGCCCCAACTCCATAGGCAATAACATCAAAAAAATCGGAAGTAAACTTGTTTGATAAAACAGGAATTATTAATTCAAATACAAAGGCAACAATGGCCCAAATTACAATAATAACAAAAGGAGAATAAGTGAACTCTTTTTGAATTAATTTTTGTTGAGCTAATAAGGTTATGCCTAAGAATATGGGCAAAAACAGAATATCATCTAAATAATTACTAATAAAAGCATTTGGTGCATATGTGTTTTGTATCCATTTGTCGAGGATAAATAGGCTAATAATGAAAATGAAACGCCCAATTTTCATATTATCCTGGCATGAGCAGCAAAATAATTGTTATAACTATAAAAAAGAAAACAAGAAACATTTGACCACTTTGAAGGGCTTTTTCAACTAAAAACCAAAATTTACTATTGTTGGCCTGCTTTAATCGAACCCATTTCATCATGGGTGTACCTTCGCGTTGTTCCTTTTCAAGCTCAGCTCGTTCCTCTCTATACTTTTTATCTAAAATCTCTCCACAATGGGTACAAAAGGCCTTTTCACCATCTGTCCACTGCTGGCAGTGTTCGCACTTCTTAATTGAATTTTGTTGTTGGGAAGATTTCATTTAATTTGGTTTCTCTGTGGGCAAATATCTCCTTCACATTCCGATCTACAAAGAACCAATGAAGAAAAGGTGCCAAAATCCATCCTTTTGATTTATAAGTTATAATATCAGTCATAAGTGTTTGCCCATTTTCTTCCTCAAAAATATGTTGATGATGCCATTCAACATAAGGGCCTGATAGCTGTTTATCAGCAAATTTAACATTTGGTTGCCATTCACAGATCTCTGTTTGCCATAAAAATGGAATTCCAAATAATTTTATTCTATAATCAATTCGCTGCCCAACCTTCATCAAAATTGGAAGAGGAGTTAATATTTTAAAATGAATTGATTCTGGAGTTAATCTATTTAAGTTCTCCGCTTTACTAAAGAAATCAAAAACCTCAGGTAATGGACGACTTATTTTAGTTTGATAGTTTAGGACTTTACTTTTCATGTATCATAAAGGAAATAGGAGGGTGTTTTGTTTTAGGATATGCCAGAATAGCACATTCAGCGTTGCTTTACAATTGTTTTTAAGGAGTTTACAAGTGTATTAAAATAGTGCATAAAACATAGATATACAATTAGTTAAGATTAGTAAATTAAAGTATTTATTCACTAGCTTGCTTAACAAATGTATATTACCAGCTTTACATTTGTATTAGTTGCTTTACATTTGTATCTTTGACCCTTTACAAATGTATTTAACTATTGTTAATCAATATATTACATGGATGAGCTAAATAAACGTGTGTTAAGTGTTATGATTCAAAAGAATTTGAGCAAATCCTCCTTTGCGCAGATTTTAGAAATATCACTTCCAGTCCTTACTCACATAGGTTCGGGCAGAAATAAGCCTGGTTTAGAATTAATTCAAAAGATTTTGGATAAATTCCCTGATATAAGTCCAGATTGGCTAATTTTAGGTACCGGAGCAATGTATAGAGAAGAAAAGAAGAATGCAGATTTGAGCATAGAATTAAAGAATTTGCAAGAAATTGCTCTTAAAATCCCTGATTTAGCTAAAAATGCAGCACAAATTGAAGAATACCATGCAATATTGTTAAGGGAGATTTTATACCTAAAGGAGTTGGCTCCCTACCTAAGCGCAGTTCAAAATAACTCACGTGCTCTTAGATCCGAAATTGAAAAGGAAATATTCTCAATAGAATCTAAACTTAAATAGCATATTTGATGTTATTAAATATTGATTTATAAAATATTAGATTTCAAGAGTAAGCCAGAAATTTCAAAAGTGTAATGCTATTTTGTCATGGTTGAAGCCCGATTCATTATGGTGTTTTGTATTGTTATGGGCAATTGTTGTCAAAAAGGGATTTCTATAAAAAACTAAATTTGATAAATTGTACTAGAATAAACATTTTTGCTAGAGAGGAATTCCCATGCTAGAAAAACAAAAAATAGAGTCGGGTGAAAAAGGAATACTTTTTGAAAGCCAAAAATTAGAACGCTTTACCCAAATTAGTCCACTTACCGCCATCCTATTTTATGGTTTTATCTGGTGCCTTTTACTATTTTTAAACAATACATACACCTCAAATGGGTTTACCAAAAGTGCCGGTATTTATCTGTTTGCTCTACTATTCTGGACTTTTTTTGAATATATGGCCCATCGGTATATTTTTCATTTTATAACCGATTCTCCAAGGGTTAAGACCTTTCATAGGTTTATCCATGGAATACACCATGAATTTCCAAGGGATGTAAAAAGGTTAATAATGCCGCCTTTGCCTGGCTTATCAATAATTTTGCTGCTTTTTGGGACTTTTTACCTTTTTATGGATTTAAATACGTTTGTTTTTTTAGCTGGATTCATAAATGGATGGGCTATTTATGTTAGCATACATTATGTAATTCATGCCTATAAACCTATAAAAGGATTTAAAATTTTATGGAGGCACCATGCAAAACATCACTATCAGCAGGGTGATAAAGCATTTGGAGTGAGTTCTCCTTTTTGGGATTGGTTTTTTAGAACCCTTCCTAATTAGGGTAATTCTTGGATTAATTCTTGGTATTCTTTGCTATTCTTCTTGCCAGTTTTAGCACCAAGTTCTTTCCATTTATTCAAAATTGTTTCTATTCTATTTTCGGGTTCAGGATGGGTGCTCAAGAACTCAACCATTTCAGGGTTTTTCTTATCTTTTTTTAAGCGTTGAAAAAAAACTGCAGCACCCCGAGCATCTAAATCGGTAGAATACAAGTATTCTACCGATTTTAAGTCGGCATCTCGTTCATCTTTTCTGCTAAAGGAAAGGCTTAATAAATTAGCCCCTAAGTTTAATAAAGTAGAGTTATCTACCCCAAAAAAGTATTTAACTAACAAGGAAAGCCCCATGTTCTTAACTAATTGGTCGGTTGAATGCCTCAAATCTGCATGTGCCATTTCATGCCCTAAAACACCAGCCAAGGCATCTTCCGAGTCGAGGTATTTTAATAGGCCAGTGTAGACATATATATATCCACCAGGTAGGCAAAATGCGTTTAAGGTTGAATCATCCTCAATAACTTTAATTTCCCAAGAGAAATCGCTTTTGTGTTCTAGTTTACTAGATTTTAAAATCTTGTTCCTAATTTCTTTTAATTTACCATAAACCTTTGGGTATTCCTCCTCGTCGAGAATGGTTACAAACCCAGCATCTGAATTAAGTTGATTTTTACTTTGTTCTCCTAAACTTTTATCAATGCTAACTGGCAGCCAAGAACTGTTGCAGGATGCAAATAGGAGAGTTGTAAAAAAAAGGCCTAATACTTTTTTGTTTACCATATATTGGCTCTTGATTCAGGTTTTCTATACATTTTATTTCCTTCTTTAACCCCAAAAGCTTGGTAGAATTGAGGCATATTGCTAAGAGGGCCAAAAACTCTAAATTCTCCTGGAGAGTGCGGATCAGTAAGAATTAACTGACGCATGGCTTCAGGACGCGCATTGTTTTTCCAAATTTGAGCGAAACCAATAAAAAACCTTTGTTCTGGAGTAAATCCATTTACTATTTTACCCGGATTCTTTTTTAAACGCATTTGATAAGCTTCATATGCAATTGTTAATCCGCCTAAATCGGCAATGTTTTCGCCTAAAGTTAACTCTCCATTTACATGTAAACTATCGCTAACAAAGTAGCCGTTGAACTGGTTTACAAGCACCTTTGTTTTTTCTTCAAATGATTTTTTATCTTCTTCTGTCCACCAACTTTTCAGGTTTCCATCGGCACCGTATTTAGCACCTTGGTCATCAAATCCATGAGTAAGTTCATGGCCAATAACGGCACCAATGCTACCATAATTAACTGCATCATCGGCAGCGCCATCAAAAAAGGGAGGTTGCATAATTGCTGCTGGGAAAACTATTTCATTTAGGGTTGGACTATAGTATGCATTTACGGTTTGTGGTAACATGCCCCAACGACCTTTATCAATTGGTTTTCCAAGGTTATTGATCATATCGTTAAAATCAAATTCATTAGCCCTATAGTTATTTTCAATATATGAATCCTCTTTGATATCTAATTTGGAATAATCATCCCATTTATCAGGATACCCAAACTTACGATTGAATGAGGCTAGTTTTATTAAGGCCTTTTCTCTAGTTTCATTGCTCATCCAAGATAAATTATTAATTCTAATCTTAAATGCAGCTACAATATCATCAACCATTGCATTAACGCGTTGTTTAGAAGCAGGTGAAAATGTTTTCTCAACAAATAATTGTCCTAATAATTCACCTACAATATTATTTGAGGCTGCAATTCCTCTTTTCCATAAAGGTTTTTGTTCTTTGGTTCCAGACAAAACCGTAGCATAGAAATAGAAGTTTTGCTTTTCTAATTTACTATCCAAAAATCCCGCTGCATTGTTCATTAAATTCCATCTCAAATAGGCTTTTATTGTTGATAGAGGAGTGGTTGCCAATAATTTATTCAGCTGAGCAAAAAAATCGGGTTGGGAAACAATTAAGCTGTCAAATGGCTTAACTTGAAGAAGTTGGAAATAAGCAGCTAATCTTACTTCTGGATAATCTGTATCAACTTGTAAAAGTGATCTCTTGTTATACTGCTTTTCCTGATTTCGTCTTTCTGTTCTGCTCATTGAAGCTTTTGCCAATTCTGTTTCAAATGAAATTACTTCATCCGAAATTTTCTCTTCAGAAAATCCAAATAATTGGGAGGTTGCTTGAATATGTTTATTATATTCTTCTCTAATATAAATTGATTTTGCGTCTTGCTTTAGGTAATAGTCGCGATCGGGCAAACCTAAGCCTCCTTGCGAGATGTAGGTAATATAGGAGGTGCTATTTTTTAAATCTTGACCAACATAAAAATTGAAAAAGCAACGAATTCCTTTTTTGTGGAATTTTGATATTAACTCATTTAATTGTTCCTTATTTTGAATAGAGTTAATTGCAGCTAAATCGCCAAGGCATGGTCTAATTCCTTGACCGTCTCTCTTAATTGTATCCATAAAAAGACGGTAAAATGCACCAACTTTTGCTTTATTTGAACCTGGTTTAGCCGATTTATCTGCAGCTGCTTGTTCTAAAATTTGTCGTAAAATGGTATTGTTTCTTTCCGATACAATGCTAAAGCTATTCCATCTACTTTCACTTGCAGGTACTGGGTTATTTTTAATCCAAGTTCCACTTGCAAAACGATAAAAATCATCACCAGCAACAACTGATTTATCCATTGCGCTGAAATCAATACCTTTAGGTTCTTTTTTGTTTATAAATGCTAATCCTAAGATTAGAGCTGTGCATACGAAAATACTTGGTACAATTCTTTTCATTTTGGTGATATTTCTATGTTATACTTACCTGCGAACATATAAAAAAAGCGACATTGCCTGTTAATCTTTTTTATTTAGATGAAATTTCCCTTGAAAATATTTAAAATAAAGGAATTTCAAGCTCAATTTCTTAATATTGACCAACGATGATTCGAGCAGAAAATTTAAGGAAGTCATATGGCGATTTGGCTATATTGAAGGGTGTAGACCTGCATGTTCAGGCTGGAGAGGTTGTTTCAATTGTTGGGGCATCTGGGGCTGGTAAAACAACCTTGCTTCAAATTTTAGGAACCTTAGATAAGTCAGACAGTGGGATTTTAGAGATTGGCGGGCAAGATGTTTCAACGTTAACGGGAAATAAATTAGCGAAGTTTAGGAATAAACATATTGGATTTATTTTCCAATTTCATCAATTATTACCTGAATTTACCGCTTTGGAAAATGTGTGCATTCCTGGATGGATTGGCAAGCATCAAGAAAAGGAAATTAAGGAAAGAGCTGTTCATTTGCTCACCTATTTAGGTTTAGAATCTAGAATTAATCATAAACCAAATGCTTTAAGTGGTGGTGAACAGCAAAGAGTAGCTGTGGCACGTGCCCTTATAAATCAGCCTTCTATTATTTTGGCCGATGAGCCAAGTGGTAACCTTGATTCAAAATCTGCCGAAGAATTACATCTCTTGTTTTTTAAATTAAGGGAGGAAATGAAACAAACCTTTGTTATTGTTACTCATAATTTAAAATTGGCAGAACAAAGTGATCGAATGTTAACAATTAAAGATGGAATAATATTGAAGTGAGCATTCACCAAATACTTCATAAATATTGGGGATATGATTCCTTCAGACCACTGCAGGAAGAGATTATTCAATCGGTCTTGGATGGGAAGGATACTTTAGCCCTCTTGCCAACAGGAGGAGGGAAATCAATTTGCTTTCAAGTACCTGCAATGGCCTTAGATGGTTTATGTTTGGTTGTTTCGCCTCTAATTGCTTTAATGAAAGATCAGGTTGAAAACCTAGAAAAAATTGGAATTAAGGCGTACGCAATATTTTCGGGATTAACGCATCAGGAAATTCAAATAATTTTGGGAAACTGTGTCCATGGTGGGGCTAAATTTTTATATGTATCGCCGGAACGTCTAAGCACGAGTTTGTTAAGAGACCATTTAAGCCAAATGAATATTTCGCTTTTGGCAATTGATGAAGCTCATTGTATTAGTCAATGGGGATTTGATTTTAGACCAGAGTACAGAAAATTAAAAGAAATTAGGGAATATTTACCTGGTGTGCCCATCATGGCTTTAACCGCAACTGCCACCGCAAGAGTGGTTGATGATATTCAAGACCAATTGGGTTTCAAACATAAAAATGCATTTAGAAAAAGTTTCGAAAGACTGAACCTACATTATGTTGTTAGGAAAAATGAGAATAAATTAGAAAAGCTTTTAAATAGTGTAGCCATTACCAAAGGTAGTGGGCTTATTTATGTTAGGAACAGAAAAAAAACAGAGGAAATAGCTGCATACTTAATAGAACACGGCATTAATGCAAGTTTTTACCATGCTGGGCTTACTGCAGAATTACGACAATCAAGACAAGATAATTGGATTAAAAACAAAACTAGAATAATGGTTTGTACCAATGCCTTTGGTATGGGTATAGATAAACCAGATTGTAGGTTGGTTATTCATTATGAAATACCTGATTGTTTGGAGGCCTACTATCAAGAAGCTGGAAGAGCAGGTAGAAATGGAAATCCTGCCTATTGTTTGTTAGTGTATCATTCATCTGACGCAGAAATAATGAGAGCCAGATTGGCTCAAAATCATCCACCAGAAAGTGTTTTAAAAATGGTGTATGAAGGAATTGGAAGTTATTTTCATATACCAATAGGAGAATTAAATGTAGAAGGATTTGATTTTGATTTAGTGTCTTTTTCTACTTACCTAAAAACCAATCCTACCCTTGTTTTAAATGCTATAAAACTATTGTCGCAATTAGATGTAATTCATGTTAGTGAAGACTTGAGCCAACCCGCAAGAGTGAAAATGTTAATGCCTGGAAACAGGCTATATGCCTTTCAAGTAGAGTATCAAATGTATGATGATTTACTAAAGATTTTGCTTCGAACCTATGGAGGAATTTTTGATTATTACATTCCGATAAGTGAAAAGGTTTTAGGTATTAAATTGAATTGTTTGGAACGTGAAATTAGTGAGAAGTTAACTAAATTACATTTGTTGGGAGTACTAGATTATGTGGAGAAGAAGAACCGGCCAAAATTATATTTAAAAGACCCTCGAATTAAATCCGAATATTTAAATTTAAACCCAAGTTTATTGAGGGAAAGAAAAAAGATTGAAGAAGAAAAATTAGAATCTATGATTGCTTTTGCAACAAATGAGCTGGTATGCAGAAGCAGAGTTCTTTTATCTTATTTTGATGAACATTCTGCGATAGACTGCGGTGCCTGTGACGTTTGTAAGGAAAAATTGGCTCAGCCTTGGGAAGAAGGTAAAATTGAAACTTTAATCGCTCAATTGAAAAGGGTAAAATGGGAGCTAAGACCTTCCACAAAAGAATTAGCGAAGGAAATAGTAGGGTTTAATGAACAGGATCTTTCATTTGGATTAAGGATTTTATTGGATAAAGGTATATTGCAATTGGATTCTCAACAATACATAACTTGGAAAAAAGGCGAAGAATAATTTTTACCGTAACGAATGATTTAAGTTACGACCAACGAATGCGCAGGCATGCATCCATATTGGTGGATGCAGGGTTTGAGGTTTGGTTGGTTGGCAGAAATAAAACTGGCTCAATTCCATTAAATGAAAGTAAATTTAAACAAGTTAGGTTTCATTGTTTTTTTGAAAGGGGGAAGCTGTTTTATTTAGAATTCAATATTCGATTATTATTGTTTTTATTATTTAATAAGGCATATGTAAATGGGGCTGTAGATTTGGACACCATATTAGCAAATACTCTTGCAGCCATAATTCGTAGGCAAAAATTAGTTTTTGATTCACACGAATATTTTACGGAGGTTCCAGAATTAAGCGGTAGAAATATGAGTAAGGCAATCTGGAATGGTATTGGTAAATTGTGCATTCCGTTTTCAGTAAAAGCTTATACTGTAGCTCCACAATTGGCAAAAGTTTTAGAGAAAGAATATTCCAAACCCTTCGACTGTGTAATGAATGTTCCTTTGTTGGTTCAAACCGAAACCATTAGCGAGAAAAGCGAAAAAATAATCTTATACCAAGGAGCATTAAACAAGGGACGTTGCTTAGAGCAAATAATACGAGCAATGAAAAACCTAGATGCAATTTTATGGATAGCGGGAGAGGGCGATTTAAGTTTACCCTTAAGAGCCTTAGTAAAACAAGAAGGCCTTGAGGCAAAAGCAGTTTTCTTAGGCTTTGTTGAACCAACAGATTTGCCCGAAATAACCAGTAAGGCATATATTGGATATAATGTTTTGGAGCCAGATGGGCTTAGCTATCAGTATTCCTTAGCGAACAAGTTTTTTGATTATATGCATGCTCAGGTTCCTCAATTGGGCCCAACTTTTATTGAATACGAGCAGATAAATAACAAGTATGAGGTGGCATTATTATGTAAGCATTCGGAGGAGGCGATTTTTGAGACCGTAAATAAACTTCTTAGTGATAACGGTTTATATAAACGTTTGCAAAATAATTGTTTGAAAGCTTCTCAAGTTTATAATTTGCAGTTGGAATCAAATAAATTGATTTCGATATATTATTCCTTGTAATTGAAAAAAAGCCTACATATTGTTTCTTTCGACATACCTTTTCCGGCAAATTATGGCGGTGTAATAGATGTGTTTTACAAAATAAAGGCCTTAAGTGAGCTAGGAATAGATATTACTCTTCATTGTTTTGAATATGGCGATAGACAACGAAGGCAAGAGTTAGAATTCTATTGCAAAGAAGTTTATTATTATCCGAGAAGAAAGCTCGTATTTGAATTTTGGCTGCCTTATATTGTTAGTAGTAGAAAAAACTCCCAGCTCTTAAGTAATTTATTATTGGATGAAAACCCAATATTATTTGAAGCACTTCATAGTTGTTATTATTTAGACCATCCAAGCCTAAGCAAGCGCAATAAAATGGTTAGGATGCATAATATTGAACACGATTATTACGCACAATTAGCACAATCTGAAACCAATATAGCAAGGCGATTTTATTATTGGTATGAGTCAAAGGTTTTAAAATCCTTTGAAAATATTGTTTTGAAGGCGCAAACAATTTGGGGGATTTCTTCCAAGGATTGTAAAGATTTAACGGTCCAATTTGGAGAGAAAGTGTTTCTGCTGCCTGCTTTCCATGGGAATGATAATGTAAGAAGTAAAATTGGTTCAGGGCCTTATTGTTTTTATCATGGGAAGTTAAGTGTTGCAGAAAATCATCTTGCCGCCATGTATTTAGTAAAAGAGGTTTTTTCTAAAACGAATCACGTATTAAAAATAGCGGGGGATGGTGTGAAACCTGAGCTTAGAGAGGCAATATCTTTGCAACCCAATATTGAATTAGTTGAAAATATAGGGCCTGAAGAAATTACAGGATTAATTGAAAACGCCCATATAAATGTATTAGTTACTTTTCAACCTACAGGTATTAAACTAAAGCTTGTAAACGTATTATACAATGGAAGATTTTTGCTTGTTAACTCAAGTATGGTTTCCGGAAGCGGCCTCGAAAAAGCGTGTATTATTGAGGACGAACCAGAGAAAATGGCTCTTCAAATAGACGCATTAATGGAAAAAGAATTTACCGAACAAGACATTGAATGGAGGAAACAGCTATTGGGTAAGCAGTTTGATGTACTTTTAAATGCATCAAAAATTATTCAACACCTGAATTAGTTTCCTTTAGTAGTTTATTGGTTTGAACTTTCCCCGCTTCGCATCGAATAATATTGGCAGGGTATTTATCTATAATTCTATAATCATGGGTTGCCATTACTACTGCAGTTCCCGTTTTACAAATTTGATGGAGTAGGGTTAAAATGTCGTCACTCGTTTTAGGATCAAGATTTCCTGTAGGTTCGTCTGCTAAAATAAGTTCTGGTTTATTTAGCAGGGCTCTTGCTATAGCCACTCTTTGTTGCTCGCCACCACTCAACTCAAAAGGCATTTTATGGGCTTTGGTTGAAAGTCCAACAAGTTGTAAAACTTCTTTAATACGTTGGTCTATTTCAGAATCATTTTTCCAACCTGTTGCTTTTAACACAAAGTTCAAATTTTCGAACACATCTCTATCAAAAAGTAATTGAAAATCTTGGAACACTACTCCAATTTTTCTTCTTAACTGTGGTATTTGGTTCTTTTTCAAGGAGCCTAAATCAAATCCTACAATAGAGCCAATGCCTTTAACAACAGGTAATTCTCCATAAAGAACCTTAAGTAAAGAGCTTTTACCACTGCCTGTTGTACCAATAAGATATACAAATTCACCAGCAGAAATAGATAAGTTTATTTCAGATAATATCAAATTATCTTGTTGAAACACACTCACATCATTCAATGTTATTAGAGGATTGTTATCAGTCATGTAATTCTAATTTGGTCATTTTCCCAAAGGGAATAGTATTCATTAATTCAAGGATTTTAGGAATGTTCTTTCCAAGGCCACATTTCTCTAAGGCCTTTTCTGGTCTATCGGTGCGAGTGTAGGCAATAAGAGTGAAGTTATCATCTCTGACTTGCAGGTAATCTGGGATTTTTGCCTTTCCTCTAATTTTAATTATATACAAAATATGAGAATTATTTTTTTATTGTTTGATTCAATGCCTTATAATTGCGCAACAAAAATAAATAACAATGAAGGATTTTTTCCAAAAAGTTCTACCAATCAGTTTAGCCACTTCAGTTTTTTTAGCCGCCTGTAGTGGACCAAATTTCACAAAGAACAACTATTCAGTTACGCCAAACCCATTAGAAATGAGAGGCGATTCTGTAAGCGTTGTGATTAATGGTAATGTGCCACAAAAATCAATGAAAGCCAGCGCCCTGGTTACATTTCAACCTTATTTAAAAACCAAGGATGGAAAAGAAATTGCACTTAAAAGTGTAACAGTTAAAGGCGAAAAAGCTAAAGGATCGGCAGATTACACTGTAAATTCAAAATCGGGAGGTTCTGTTACGTATAGTGACAAAATTCCTTATACTGCCGATTTGAAAAATGTAAAATTGTATCCACGTTTTAGCTATAATGGAAAAGCACTTAAAGTGCCTGATAGCATTATGGTTGTTGGTACTATTACCACTGCGGGTATGTTAAAATACTCAAATGAATTTCAAAGTGGAACAGATTCTTACCAGCCTGAAATCAGTAATAAATCGGTGAATATTTACTTCCCAATGGATGTGGATAAGTTCAATCCGAACTTTAAAGTAGGAAAAACTCTTAGCAATAAAGGTCAGATTGCCGAATTGAAGAAGTTATTGAAGAAAGATCCAAATTGGATTATTAGAGGAATATCTATTAATGCATATGCATCTCCAGATGGAGAATTAGAAAGAAATAGTAATCTATCTAAAGGAAGATCATCTTCTACATTTGCTTATTTCAGAAAAGAGTTAAAGAAATTAGGCTTCTCGGAAGTGAATGATAGTAACTTTAGCATGGGCTATATGTTGGCTGAAGATTGGAAAGGTTATGCAACTGAACTTGCTGCCTCTACTTTAGCTGATAAAGATGCTATGATTGCTATTGTAAACAACTCTAATATTAGCGACGACGAGCGTGAATCTCAATTGCGCAAGAACTATGAGAAATCGTGGAAGAAATCGGCTGAGACTATTTTACCTAAATTACGTAAATCAGAATTAGTTGTAATTGGTAACAAACCATTTAAAACTGAAGCTGAATTAGTTACTTTTTATGGTAAATATGATCAATTAAATAATACTGAATTGTACCATTTAGCAATTATTACTACTGACCTTAAACAAAAAGAAGCCGTTTTAATTGCTTATACAATGAAGGTTGCTGATGATTGGAAAGGTTTTAATGATTTAGCCGTTGTTAATCTTCAAACGAATAATTTGAATGATGCAACAACTAATTTAAATAAAGCCAATGAACTAAGCGCTAATAATGGTACTGTATTAGCAAATATGGGTGCTTTAGCTCGCGCAAAAGGAGACAATGTTACCGCTAGATCTTTCTACCAAAAAGCTGCTGATAATGGAGCTAATACCTATTATAACTTAGGTGTATTTGATGTTAAAGCTGGTAATTATGCTTCAGCTGTAAGTAACTTTGGAAAAAGTGGTAAATCTGATTTCAATACCGCTTTAGCTCAATTATTAAATGGTGATGCAAATGGTGCAAAAACTACAATTGATAATTTGAATGTTGACGAATTAACTTGGGAACACTATTACCTACGTGCCATTTGTGGTGCTAGAATGAATAACCAAGATGTTTGTACAACTAATTTGGTTCAGGCTGTGAGCAAAAATTCAGCTGCAAGAACGATGGCAAAAGATGATGTTGAGTTTTTGAAATTCTTCAAAAACCCATTGTTTGAAGCTGCAATTCGTTAATAAAAATAAAATTTATTTTAAAACCCCGGAGCAAAAACTTCGGGGTTTTTTGTTTTTTTGTACCCTCAATTGCTAATTTTTCGATGATAAACCATCCAGAAGTATTCCAATCGGCTTTAGATTTTTCACCTGATGGAATAATGATATATGACAGTCAAGGTAAGATTTTATTTTGCAATCAATCTATTTGTAACCAATTAGGTTTTCATAAATTAGAAATACTGCACCAAAATATTAGAAACTTTGTGGCACCTAATTTTATTGAAAAGCTTGATAACGTTTGGCAGAACATAGAACAAATTCCCAATCAGGAATTTGATTACGAAAAATTACTTCTAACCAAAAAAGGGGAGTTTATACTTTTTACAGTAAGTAGTAAATTGATTTTATTGGATAAGCAAGTATTTCGGGTTAGCTTTTATAAAAACGAATTGGTTCAGAAAAAGCAACATGCTGAATTACTTGAAACCACAAAAAGAATAAATGAATACTCTTTCTTAACATCCCACAAACTGCGTCATCCCATTGCAAATATGCTTGGTTTGGTAAATTTATTAGACACTAATAATTTGGCAAATCCAGAAAACTTAATGCTTATCGATTACCTAAAACAAGCATCCTATCAGTTAAATGAGGTTGTTCATGAGTTAAATAATTCTCTTAATTCATCAAAATTCAAAGACGAATTAAACATCTTCCCCAAAAATGACAGGGCAAAAGTTGTTATGCTAGTGGATGATGACTCGATCAATCACTTTATTACCAAGTCAATTATTGGAAGGACAGACCCTTCAATTTTGGTGTTATCATTTAATAATCCAAAAAATGCATTGCTTTATTTGGAGGCAAATACGAGTATGCCGGATTTGATTTTATTGGATTTGGGGTTGAAATGGATGACTGAATGGGACTTCATGGATGAGTTTCAAAAATTAGAAATCAACCCCGTACCTATGTATGTATTCCGCAATTTTGTGGATACCGTGGATAAGGTTAGCAGCAAACAATTTCCTGGTTTTAAGGATTTTATCATAAAACCAATTACCACAGAAAAGCTAGAAGCTATTTTTATTTAAGAAGGTTTAGCCTTTTTCCACAGGATTGTGCAAAACCCACCATAAAGTTATAGTCTATCTCTGCGTATCTTGGCATCTTAAATTAAGCGTATGGCAGAAGAAGTTGTAAATTATGACGAGAGCAGTATTCGCTCATTAGATTGGCGTGAACATATTAGGCTTAGGCCAGGTATGTATATAGGTAAACTGGGCGATGGTAGCGCCATGGATGATGGTATTTATATCCTATTAAAGGAAATAATAGACAACTCTATTGATGAGTTTGTAATGGGCAATGGCAGGCAAATTGATATAAAAATTTTAGACAACAGAGCCTATATTAGAGATTATGGTAGAGGTATTCCTCTTGGAAAAGTTATTGAATGTGTTTCTCAAATTAATACTGGCGGTAAATACGACTCCGCCGCTTTTAAGAAGTCTGTTGGATTAAATGGAGTTGGAACCAAGGCTGTAAATGCCTTATCTGCAAATTTTAAGGTTCAATCATTTAGAGATGGAAAGTGTAAAATAGCCGAATTTGAAAAAGGACATTTAGTTAAAGACCATAAACTGCAAGATACTATTGAGCCAAATGGAACTTCGATAAGTTTTGTTGCGGATGATACCATTTTTAAGCACTTCAAGTATATTAACGAGTATATTGAAAATATGCTTTGGAATTACGTGTATTTGAATGCCGGATTAACCATTTGGTTCAATGATAAAAAGTACTTTTCAAAAGATGGTTTATTGGATTTATTAAAGCGTAAAACAAATGAAGAAGCTTTAAGGTATCCAATTATTCACTTAAGAGGAGAAGACATTGAAGTTGCCATTACGCATGAAAATCAATATGGCGAAGAGTATTATAGCTTTGTTAACGGGCAACATACCACCCAAGGTGGAACGCATTTAAATGCGTTTAGAGAAGCATTTGCCAAAACGGTAAGGGATTTTTATAAGAAGGATTTTGATTTGGCTGATATACGTGCCAGCATTATTGCTGCAGTAAGTATCCGCGTTCAAGAACCTGTTTTCGAAAGTCAAACCAAAACCAAACTTGGTTCACAAAACATGGCACCAACCGAATCGCCTAGTGTGAAGCAGTTTGTTATGGATTTTATGAAGAAAAGTTTAGACGATTTTCTTCATAAACATCCCGAGGTTGCAGATGCCCTTCAAAGAAGGATTAACCAAAGTGAACGTGAGCGCAAGGAAATGGCAGGTATTAAAAAGCTTGCAAACGACCGCGCGAAAAAGGCTAACCTACATAATAAAAAATTGCGCGACTGTCGCTACCATTATAATGATGGAAAAGATGAGCGTAGGTTTGAAACAACTTTGTTTATTACAGAAGGGGATTCGGCAAGTGGTTCAATTACCAAAAGCAGAAATGTAGAGCTTCAAGCTGTATTTAGTTTACGTGGTAAACCATTAAATAGTTATGGCTTAACCAAGAAAATTGTTTACGAAAACGAAGAATTTAACTTGCTTCAACATGCTTTAAATATTGAAGAAAGTATTGAAGATTTAAGATACAATAGAATTGTTGTGGCAACTGATGCCGATGTGGATGGAATGCATATTCGTTTATTACTACTCACATTTTTCTTGCAATTCTTCCCTGATCTAGCGAAAAACGGACATATTTTTATTTTAGAAACTCCATTATTTAGGGTTCGAAACAAACAAAAAACCTTTTATTGCTATACCGAACAAGAAAAGCACGATGCTATACGACAATTAGGTGCTAGACCTGAAATAACCCGATTTAAAGGTCTTGGCGAGATCTCTCCAGATGAATTTGGATTGTTTATTGGAGATGATATGCGCTTACAACCTGTTGTTTTAACACCAGATATGCCAATACAAAAAATGTTGGAATATTATATGGGTAAAAACACCATGGATAGACAAGCCTTTATCATTGATAATTTAAGAATTGAAAAAGATACGGTAATTGAAGAAACGGAGGAAGAGGAATTAGTATAAATGTAAAGCCCGAGTGATAAAAACATTCGGGCTTTTTTATGCTAGGATTCGTTTCTCTCCACAGTATACATTGAACCTATTATCCCTCAAAAATCCTATTAAGGTAATATCATTTTCTTTGGCTAAATCTACAGCCAAACTACTTGGTGCACCAACAGCCGCCACTAAAGAAATCCCTGCCATTGCTGCCTTTTGAAGTAATTCAAAACTTGCTCGTCCGCTTAACAATAAAATACTTTCTTTAAATTGGTTTTGGTTCGAACCAAGAATTGCTCCAATGAGTTTATCTAAGGCATTGTGCCTACCAACATCTTCTCTACTAAGTATAAAATTTCCGTCTTTTGAAAATAGAGCACAGCCATGTAATCCTCCGGTATAGGTAAATACTTGTTGGTGTTCTTGTAAGGTTTTTGGCAAACTTAATAGGAGGGGACTAGCTACTAAAAACAGCTCTTTCTCTGTCTTGTCGCATTGTTGAAAAACCGCTTCAATACTAGCTTTTCCGCAAACGCCGCAACTTGAGGTGGTATAAAAATTCCGTTGAATAGAATCTAGATTTATATCTACATTTTCATTTAATTCAACTCGTACAATATTGAAATTATTTTCTAAAGTATTTAGTTCGGTGCAATATTGAATGCTGGAAATTTCAGTAGAATTTTTAACAATACCTTCAGTAAAAAGAAAGCCCAAAGCCAATTCAAAATCATTGCCTGGGGTACGCATAGTAACAGAAATTTTCTTCTGTTGTCTATTTTCTTTTGAACCAAAACCTAAACGAATTTCAAGAGGCTCTTCAACGGCAAGTAAATCTTCCTTGTAAGTAACTTCGCCATTTTCAATTCTCATTAGGCGCGTGGCAGCAACAGCAGGCTTGTTCATAAATTACTTTACAATAAAGGTTTGTGTAAGTTTACCTTTTTCATCCTCAAATAAAATAGTATAGGCACCTTTTTGCCAGTTGCCTGTTTGAATCTCCATTTGAGTATCTGATTTAGAAACCTTGTGTTCGATAATTAAGACTGCATTCATTGTAAAAACAGAAAATTTACCTGTCCCGTGATTTGCTGGAAGTTGAATGTTTATTGCTCCATCAGTGGGGTTCGGGTATACAATTAACTTACGGGCACCTTCATTTGGTTCAGCTTTTATACCAGCACGAATATCATAAACACCAAAAACATAATCTCCTTTTTTTAGATTATTTACCCAAAACCTACCTGTTTTATCGATTTTACTTGGCCCCATTTGTTTAGTTAAATCGGTTTCTACCACAAAAGGAGATTCAGCATCCTTACGAAATAATAAAACCAAGCTATCTTCCAACCCAGAAATTAGTTCATTGTCTAAATAGCCAGTATTGGTGGCACTTGGAGTACTGCCATCGTAATTAAAGAAGGCTGTTGCTTTAAATTGATCATTCCATAAGCCATCAATATTCCAATAGCGTTCACCAGAAATTCTAATTCCTACCGGTAATTGTTTTGAACCAATCCATGGTTGAGCAAAATGATGTTGGATGAAAAAATAGGTTGAATCAGAATTAATTTGTGGCGTTATAGTTAACAATACATTTGCAAATGTCTTAGGTGTAGTACCTTTTACCCATTCTTTTTGAGTACTGGCGCCATTCATAGTACCTTGATTAATTCCAATTTTAAAATTTGTAATTGTAAGATTTCCGGTACTAATTGCAAGCGAATAATCACCTGTTTGATTATTTCTATAAATAGGAGCATAATATTCATTCCATTGAGTACCTAAATTATATGAAACAAAAGCCCAAACCAATTCAGGAAGGTTAGTTTTATGTCTCGACATTAGTTGAAAAATGGCTTCACAGTTTTGTTTTCCATTATTATTAATCCTAATAAATTGCAGGTCGGTATGCCCTTTATCATAAATATACGAATTGAAAAATGCAGCTATCATTCCTCCAAATCGTTTTTCAAAATGTGCCTGTAAATCAGAAGTGGAAACATCTTTAAATCTATTAGCCGCCAAATAAGTTTTAACGGTATTAAAGAAAGCAGTATCATTATTAATTAGCATTCGAAGACTATGTACCATAAGACTCCCTTTGGTGTACACATGGGTTCCATATGTTTGTGCTAAAGGCACGCCCGATACTGGTTTGTAGCCCTTATCTCTTACATGAGCCCACCTTAAAACCTCAAATAGTTCTGAATTCATTTTTTCTTCATAGGTAGCTTTTCCATATACACATTCTAAAAACAAGGCCTCGCAATAACTTGCCCAACCTTCGTTTAGCCACATATCACTTGCAGTGCGAGTAGTAACTAAATTCCCGAACCAATGATGTGACAACTCATGCGCCATTAAGGTTTCGTAATTTGTTGAACCATCAACTGCATATAATGGAAAAGAAATATTGCAGGCATGTTCCATGGCGCCAGAGGTAAAAGGCACTCCAACATAACCAACTCTATCAAATAGATAAGGGCCAAATTTAGATTCAAAGCAACTTAAGGCATCGTTTAATTTAGCAAAGGATGCTTTTGCTTTTAGGGTATCGGCAGCCGAAACAGCTAATGAAATTGGTATGTTACGTGCAATTCCTGAATAGGAGCTGTTAATTAATACATATTTACTAACAGCTACATTAGCAATATAGGTTGGAATACTTTGGTTTAAATGCCAATTCCAAGTTATTGATCCATTTCCATTTATAGTTGCAGGGTCTTGCAAACCGCTACAAACCGCCATAAAACCAGTATCTGTTGTGATATGGAATTCATATTTTGCTCTGTCTGTAAAATTATCAATACATGGAAACCAGCAACGACCAAAATTCGGTGGGTTAGAAGCCATGCCGACACCCATGTTAAAAGCATAGTTTCCATTAAAGAAAAACCCGCCCCAACGGGCATCTTTAACAGGAGAGCCAGCATAAGATACCTCTAAATTAATTGAGTCTCCTTTTTGGAAGGATTCTGTAAGATTAATATGGAGTGTGGAATCTGTTTGAGAAAAATAAGTATTCTTATTATTACACAAAACCTGGCTTACTGGTAGATTTTGAAGGTCAAGAACTAAGCTGCGTGTTTGATTAAACAAGGCGGTACAATTTATCTTACACGTACCTTGAATTTGCTTACTAGTTATGTTTTGCAAATTGACATGGATATTGTAATAGTAAACGTCCACAGAGTCAACACGTTGAGCCCATGAATTTGACAAATTAAAAAGTGAAATTAGTGCGATTAAGATACGCGTATAAGTACTATTCATATTGGACCAAATATAAAAGAAAAAATACGACAATTTATTATCCACAAATAAGCATTTTTATGTGGGAATTTTATGCCTAAAAATCGGCCTAAATACCATATTTTGCAATGGTTTATATATCGGTACAAACAGGTCGAGACCTGTTCTAATATTATTATATAAAAAGAAGTAAAAAAAGGCAGGCTAACACCTGTACAATAAATAGATTATGGCAGAAGATAGAATTATACAGATTAACATCGAAGATGAAATGAAAACCGCCTACATCGATTATTCGATGTCGGTTATTGTGAGCAGGGCCTTGCCTGATGTTCGTGATGGTTTAAAACCGGTTCACCGTAGAGTTTTATACGGTATGACAGAGTTAGGTTTAGCTTCAAACAGAGCTCACAAGAAGTCGGCTCGTATTGTTGGGGAAGTTTTGGGTAAGTATCACCCACATGGCGATTCATCCGTTTATGATACCATGGTGCGTATGGCCCAAGAATGGAATATGCGTTACATGTTGGTAGATGGTCAAGGAAATTTTGGTTCGGTTGATGGTGATCCACCTGCAGCAATGCGCTATACAGAAGCTCGCTTGCGTAAAATGGCTGAAGAACTATTGACTGATATTGATAAAAATACCGTTGATTTTCGTCCCAACTTTGATGATAGCTTAACAGAACCAACCGTTTTGCCATCAAAGGTTCCTAATTTGTTAATGAACGGTGCTGCTGGTATTGCCGTAGGTATGGCAACCAATATGGCTCCTCATAATTTATCAGAGTGTGTAGATGGAATTCAGGCATACATTGATAACAGAGACATTACCATTCCTGAATTAATGAAATTTATTAAGGCTCCTGATTTTCCTACAGGTGGAACAATATATGGATATGAAGGAGTGAAGAATGCATTTGAAACAGGTAGAGGACGAATTGTTATGCGTGCTAAAGCCGGTTTTGAAACAACAAAAACGGGTAAAGACCAAATTGTTGTAAATGAAATTCCGTATCAAGTAAACAAAGCAACCCTTATTAAGCAAATTGCTGATTTGGTTAATGAAAAGGTTATTGAAGGCATCAGCGATGTAAGAGATGAGAGTGATAGAGATGGTATGCGCATGGTGTTTGACTTAAAACGCGATGCTGTTCCAAATGTGGTATTGAATAAACTTTATAAGTTCTCTCAACTTCAAACATCCTTTAGTGTAAACAATGTAGCTCTTGTAAAAGGTCGTCCTGAAACATTAAACCTTAAAGATTTAATTGTTCATTTTGTTGAGCACCGCCATGTTGTTATTGTTCGTAGAACTCAATTTGATTTAGAAGAAGCACAAAAACGTGCTCATATTTTAGAAGGTTTATTAATTGCCTTAGATCATTTAGATCAAGTAATTGCCTTAATTCGTTCATCGCGTACTCCAGATGAAGCTAGAACTGGCTTAATGGAGAACTTTAAATTATCTGAAATTCAAGCCAAGGCCATTTTGGATATGCGTTTACAACGTTTAACTGGACTTGAACGCGATAAAATTAAAGAAGAATACGCCCAAATAATGGAACTCATTGGCAGATTGCAAGAAATTCTATCAAACGAAAGCTTGCGTATGCAAATTATTAAAGATGAGTTAGCCGAAATGAAAGATAAATACGGCGACGAACGCAGAAGCATTATCGAAATGGTTGGTAGCGAAATGAGTATGGAAGATCTAATTCCAGATGAAGAAGTAGTAATTACTATTTCACATTTGGGTTATGTTAAACGTACGTCTTTAAACGAATACCGTACTCAAGCTCGCGGTGGTAGAGGAAGTAGAGGCGTAGCTAAACGTCAAGAAGACTTTGTAGAACATATCTTTATGGCTACAAATCATAACTACTTGTTGTTATTTACAGAACAAGGAAGATGTTTTTGGTTGCGTGTTTACGAAATTCCAGAAGGAGAAAAAACAAGTAAAGGTAGAGCTATCCAAAACTTGATAAATATTCCGGTTGAAGATAAAGTAAAAGCATTCTTATGTGTGAAGACATTAAGCGATCCTGAATACTTAAATACCTATAATGTAATTATGGTAACTCAAAAAGGTACCATCAAGAAAACTACATTAGAAGCATATAGCCGTCCAAGAGCAAATGGTATTAATTCTATGAATGTTCGTGAAGGGGATACTTTAGTGGAAGCTAAACTAACCAACGGAACGAGCGAGATTATTATCGCAAGTAGGGAAGGTAAAGCCATTCGTTTTAATGAAAGTGGTGTTCGCCCAATGGGTAGAAATGCTACTGGGGTTAGAGCAATTCGCTTAGCAGATGGAGA
Organism: Bacteroidetes bacterium B1(2017); assembly: GCA_002256395.1. Taxonomy (GTDB): domain Bacteria; phylum Bacteroidota; class Bacteroidia; order UKL13-3; family UKL13-3; genus B1. The sequence goes on from NKJG01000002.1 coordinate 271,702, forward strand.
TGAGGTAATTGGTATGGTTTCTATTGCCGACCCTAAAGAATCCAATGTGTTGGTGGTGAGCGAAAATGGTATGGGTAAACGTACAGAGGTAGAAGCTTACAGAATTACCAAACGTGGTGGTAAAGGTGTAATGGCTATGAATGTTACCGAAAAAACGGGTAAGCTAGTTTCTATTAAGGATGTAGATGATACAAATGATATCATGATTATTAATAAGAGCGGTATTACCATTAGATTAAGTGTAAGCTCGTTAAGAGTGTTGGGTAGAGTTACCCAAGGTGTACGTTTAATTAATATTGGTGGTAAAGACGAAATAGCAAGCGTAGCAAAAATCAATTATATTCCTGGAGAAGAAGAAGGTGAAAATGATGGGGAAGTGGAAGAAGGAGAAATTGTAGAAGGATTTGAAGTTATTGCTGGAACAGATAAAGATATAGAGGAAGTTGGACCAGAAATAATAGAGGAGGATATTGAAGAGGAAGAAGATGAGGATGAAGGTGAGGATGAAACTCCACCGACAGAATAAGTAGAGTTCAAATTAAAAAGCGCTTCAAATGAAAATTTGAGGCGCTTTTTTTTACGCCTACTTTAAAACTTGTAATGTATCTTTGGCTACTAATTTTTTGAATTGGCTTAAGTTCATTATGTATAAAAAAGGTCTACTTATTTTCGGTCTGATCCAATTGTTGGTCTCAAATTATGCGCTGTCGCAATACTCGCCGCAAGTTGGTATAACTGGTTGTGCGGCAATTCATGCGGATAGTTCTATTATTAAAGATTGGGCTTCTTTTGTAGTAGAAAAAAAATTAGGATTCAAAAATTGTGCAGATACAAGTTTAGGTTTTGCTTCTTCTGGATTAGATTCCTTCGCAACCCAAAAAGCCGACCGATTAACCTATAGTTTAGGAGATGGTGGCTCAATTACACTCCTTTTTCCAGGTGGTATTTATAATGGCATAGGGCCAGATTTTGTTGTTTTCGAAAATGGATTTTCATTTGGCTCCGATTCTAACTTTTTAGAATTAGCATTCGTAGAAGTTAGTAGCGATGGAAAGAATTTCTATAGGTTCCCTGCACATAGTTTAACTGATACCAATAGCCAGGTAGGTCCATTTGGAAGCTTAAATGCCAGTAAAATAAACAACTTGGCCGGAAAATATGTTGGCGCTTATGGAACTCCATTCGACTTAGAAGACCTTAATCTTAATTTGAATGAGATAGGATATATTCGTATTGTGGATGTAGTTGGAAGTGTTAATCCTGCTTTTGGATCGAGAGATTCTATTGGAAATTTAATCAACGATCCTTGGCCTACTCCTTACCCTTCATCAGGATTTGATATAGATGCCGTTGGAGTAATTCACACTTATAGGTTGGAAGGCATTCAAGAATTTTCAAAAAATCAAATTCTAATCTTTCCTAATCCTGCCAAAATGGGAGAGAGGCTTCAACTAAATTCCGAACATACAATTGAGTCTATTTCAATTAGCGATTTATCTGGAAGGATACTTCAAACCACAGAATTCACTCAATACACCTTAAATACAAGCATTTTAACACCAACTCTATCTGGAGTTTTTCTAGTTATTATTAAAACTAACCTGGGTTCAATGGTTCACAAAATTTTGGTTCAGCCATGACAAATAAGAAGTGTGAAAAGTGTGGGCAAGAGTTTGAATGTAAGCCCGAAGACATTACCAATTGCCAATGTGCAAGTATTCAATTAACAGAGAACGCAAGGAAGCTAATTGCTGCAAATTATACCGATTGCTTATGCTCAAATTGCCTTAGGAATATTAGCGAGGAGCAGGGTTAAACAAAAAAGGTCGAACTAATTTAGCTCGACCTTTTCTTTAAATACTGGTATTTGAAATTAGTTTTTAACTCCGTCTAATTCATCAATAAAAGGGATATTATCCCAAATAGACATTCTTACGCTAAGAGCTAAGTAGTTTTCAATTTGCATAAATTTTGCGGCGTTTTTTGCACCAACAGCTTTCTTTACTTTGCCATAATATTTATTCAAAAGCTTATCCGATTTAATATTGATATCCATTAATTCTTGAGTCAAAGCATCAATTTTCTTTTCATCTGCCGAACCATAGGCATTCACGTATTCATTAATATTTGTAAGTCTTGCTCTACCCAATTCTTTTCTTTCAATTTCATATGCTTCATAAATAGGAGCAAATTTGGCTAAATCTTCAACACTTAAGGATAAATACTGACCAACTAAAGCTCTTTTTTCTTTACCATATAAGGTTTGAATAATTTTAATGTCGTCTTGCGCATCTTGAGCAAATACGGGTGCTACAAATAATAATAATAAGGCCCCTAGAATAATTTTTTTCATAATTTTTAAGTTTTGGTTCACAAATCTATAAAAGTTCAATTATTAAAAAAGCGCACTCAATTTTTTAATGTAGAATAATTACTTTTTTAGGTTCAACTTGATACCCATTTATATTTTGGGGTTTAATAAAATAGGTTCCATTTTCCAAAAAGGAAAGATCTAGAGAGGTCTCAAGTCCCTTTATTTTAAAGGAATGAACAAGTTGTCCAAACATATTTAGAACCACCCAATCATTCTCATTTGGCTTACTTATTTGAAGTGTAATTTTACCAGAACTTGGGTTAGGATAAAGTCCAAAGGTATTGTATTCAATTCTGTTTAATCCATTAAATAGATCAATCATAACAGGTAAATAGGCCGTATCACTTTGGCATGAAAACGAATTTTTTTCGATTAGTTTTAATACAAAGGTTCCTTTTTGAGTCCAGGTTACCTCTAAAGAATCTGGACCGTTTAAACTAACTGGTAAATTGTTTACATACCAATTAAAAGTTGATCCAGCTTTTGGAGAAACCTTATAGGTATATGGTTTTAAGGTAATAGGTACTATTAAAACAATTGAATTAGTACCTGTTATAGTGCTCAAAGCTGGTTTAGGATTTTGGTTAACTTTTATTTGTTGACTCGTATCATAACACCCAAATTCATTTCTTACAATTAATTGGAAATTACCTGGTATATCTGTGGCATAGGAATATTGGTTTGAACCAAATAATTTACTGCCATTCTTATACCATTGATAATAATTAAGGTTCTTTTGTTGAGCCAGTAACAAAGCAAAATCACCTGCACAAATTACCAATGAATCTGGACTTTCTATTTTTCCAATTGGTTTAGGATTAACAATTACCGTAACTGAATTTGAAGTATCACTACATCCAAATTCATTCGTTTGAATGCATTGGTATATGCCTGAATTTCTAACTTCTAAATCGCTTAAAGTATCCAATAAAGGATTCAGGTTTTTAATCCAAACTCCTTTTTTTCCTCCGTTTAAATTGGTGTGTAGGGTAATTGAATTGCCAGCGCAAAATGTAGTAAATTGAGTAGTATTAGTTATTGCTAAAGGCAAAGGATTAACTAAAATAGTCTTTGCTAAAGAGTCTTTACATCCCCAGTAATTTTGTTTAACGAGCTTTATAGAATAAGACCCAGAAATGGCGTAAGATTTATGAATTGATATTTGGTTCGAACTATCAAACATCCCATCTCCAAAATCCCAGGTATACCTAATAACAGAATCAACTAAAGTACTTTGGTCAGTAAGAAAAAAATCGTTGAATTTGGCGCATTGGGTAGGTAAATTTATATTAAATTGAGCGCTTGGCTTTGGAAACAAGTTCATAGAAACAGCGTTCGAAGTATCAATATCACCGCCAGAAATTACTTTTCTTCTAAGCCAATATTTATAGGCAAAATTTCCTGGTACATAATTGGCCAAGGAGTTTGAACCAGGGGCAAGGGTAAAGCCAGAATTAGAATCCGTATAGGAAATAAGCCAAGAATAATTGTAAACGCCTGAGCCACCAGAAGGTATTAATCCAATAATAGGAGCAGGAGAGGTGCCACCACAAATTGTTTGTGAACCAAAAATCGCATTTTTTGTGATGGGAATTAAATTACCATTGCCTGTTAAGGATATTAAAAACATATCATTTGTTCCAGCCAATGTTGTTTGCCAAGCTCCAGAGGTACTAATATTGGAAATAGAATTTGTTAATCCTGTAACCAAAACATAATTGTTTTTCCCTATTGCCACGCTATAGGCATAATCGCCAAGGGTTCCGCCATAATAGGTCGACCAAATTCTATTGCCAGTGGTATCAAATTTGGCAATAAACGCATCTTCATTTCCACCTAAAGTTAATTGGTAGGCATTTGCTGAAGCTATACCTAATGCCGAGTTTGTAAACCCAACAATAACAGGATTTCCTAGTTTATCCAAAACCACACTATTTGAAAACTCATCCACATCACTTCCAAAATAGGTTCCCCATTTTTTTGCACCCGACGAATCAAATGAGGCAAGGTAAACATCATTTTCACCTTTATTTATTGATTGAAAAACGCCAGAACTAGCAATTCCATTAGAGGAAAGGGTTGTTCCTGTTAAATAAATGGTTCCATTCTCATCACAAGTTAATGATCTACCATCTTCATTACTACTTCCACCAAAATAGGTGCCCCAGATACGCAAACCATAGGTATTAAATTTCACCAAATAGGCGTCATTGGTTGTTCCCGAACCACCTAATTGACTTTGATACGCGTTGCTTGTGGCAATGCCACTTGAGGAGGCTGTAAATCCGGTAAACAACACGTTTCCTTGGGGGTCGCAGGTAATTCCAGTTCCATACTCATTGGTTGAACCTCCATAATAGCTTGCCCAAATTAAATTGCCATTTGGGTTAAATTTAGCAATCATGGCATCATTATTCCCTCCAAATGAGCTTTGGTGTGAGCCTACCGTTGCTACATTCTGATCTGAATTGGTGTATCCACTTAAAAAAATATTTTCATTATCATCGCTTGCAATTCCATATCCATAATCAAGAAAATTACCTCCAAAATAGGTTGCCCAAACCCTTGTACCAGAACCAGTAAATTTAAGTACAAAGGCATCCGTAACTCCATTTAAAGAATCCTGAAAAGATCCTGAAGTAGCAATTCCATTAGTAGATCCTGTAAGTCCTGCAACTAATAAATATCCCTGTTTAGAAATAGTTACATCATAGCAATAATCATTATCATTCCCTCCATAATAAGTTGCCCAAACTAAATTGCCAAACTCATTAAATTTTAAAATAAATCCATCGTTATTTCCGCCATAAGTACTTTGGTAAGCTCCAGAGGTAGCTATTCCAAAAGTAGAATAGGTATATCCAATTACGATAGAACTTCCAGAACTATCTATTTTAATACTATTACCATTATCATAACCTGAACCACCAAAATAGGTTGCCCATGGACTTGGGTCAATAACAAGCGTTTGATTTTTAGGAATATCCTGAATAAGAAACCCAAACTCTGAATCAGAATAGTGTTTATATTTTACATCTACAGCCTTTTGATTTTGATTCTCATTCTCATTGATTAAATAACTTAATGGGATATGCTCCTTGATAGTGCCCAACTTACATGAAAACTCAAGATTCCCAGCTTCATTTAGAGCACTTTTAAGGGAGCCGTTAACTCTTAATCGTATTTGGCTAGGATTACCTCCAGGGTGAACTACAAATGTGTATTTAAAGCCATTTTCGCAGGTAAAAACAATATCAATATTTGGATAAATGTTTTTTCGAATAACCGTATTGAAATGATTAATTCCTTCAAAACCCTTATCAGGAGTATATTCATTATAAAAATTAAGTACTGAACTCTGTTCATTATCTGGTAGAAAAAGAGCCTCGGTATTACAACCAACTAGTTCAATGTCAATTCTATTGAAGGAAATCGGCATCAAATTGCCAACATTAGGCCTTGTATTACCAAAGTTTTGAAACTTTTTTCCTTGGTTTATATTGCTCTCAGGATACTTAAATAGTTCATAGCTAAAGCCTTCATTATTCAAATGTACATTCATGGAATTACCCGAATGGTAATAAACAACTTTCGTATTCTGTTTTCTATTTTGGTCTAAAATCTGACCTTCATTTTTAATGAAGCCAAATTTGGTATTTAACCCAAATACATTAAGCGGAACTATTTGTATGAGCACATAAAAAAAGAGGAAATATTTTATTGGTTTGCTCATTTAATAGGTAGGTTTATTACTCTTAGTAAAAATATATTAAAAACTTAACATTTTCAAGTCGCAAATTTTTAAGTTATTGTTGTTGAATGTAGTTATAAAATAAATAACTTTGTTAGAGAGAAACATACCTTGAAACGTACAATTTTTAGCTTAAATCATTTTTTGTTCCCAGAGGGGAATAAAATGGATGTTTCTACCAAAATGTTTTTAGCCGGAAATGTAACAATAGCAGTTGCAAGCCTTATTGGAGTATTTTCTAATTTTCTAACGGGTTTACCTATTTCCTTAAGCATATTTACCCTTGTACTTTTCTTAATTAATTCAGCATTTTTCTTTAATGTAAGAAAACTTCAAGTCCTTAGCAATGCTAAAGCTATTCTATTTTTGATTATCCTATTATCGTTTTTGATGTTTTTTTGGCCTCAGAATGGAGGTTATAATGGGCCAATACTCATGTACTTTTTTGTGATCCCAATGTTTACTGGATTTTTCTTTAATAGAAAAAAATCTTATGGGGTTTTCTTTCTTATTATTTTGCTTACCACCTTGTTCTTAGTATATTATTTCGTTCATCCAGAATTAATCTTTGCTTATTCTTCTGAAAAATTAAGGTTACTTGATACGGTAATTTCATTAGTATTATCTGGAGGAGTTTCTCTAGAGATGGCTCTATATTACAAGGAACAACAAACCAGACAGCAGGAAGAACTAGTTAAGAAAAACGAATTGATAGTGCTTCAAATGAAAGCCATTCAAGAAATAGATGAGTATAAATCCATCGTGTTTGCTAGCATGTCGCACGACCTGAAGGGCCCGATAAATAATGTAAAATCGATTTTTGAATTGATTAATGATGATACATTAAGTTTAGAAGAAAAAACTCAGGTGTTTAACTCAACCCAAGATCAAATTAAAGAATCTTCAGCTTTGGTTGAAAATATTTTGTTTTGGGCACGCTCTCAAATGAAAGGGTTAAACATTAATAAAGAAACTTTTCTTGTTAACGAACTTATCCAAAATGTTACTTCAAGTGAATCTAGTTCTCTATTAAAAAAAAGAATTTACCTTCAAACACATATACCAGGGCATATTTATGCGATTGGTGATAAAGAGCTATTTAAAATAGTATTAAGTAACATTATAAGAAATGCCGTAAAGTTTTCTAAGGAGCAATCTATCATAACCATATTTGTAGGCAGAAATTCTAAGAAGGAAATTTTTGTTCAAGTTAAGGATGAGGGGATGGGAATTCCTGAAAGCCAATTGCCATTTATTTTTGATGGTGGATTAAGTAGCGTTGGTACAAAAAAAGAAATTGGTAGTGGTTTAGGTTTAAAACTTTGTAAATTATTTACAGAACTTAATGGTGGGTTAATTACCGTGGAAAGTAAAGTTAACGAGGGTAGCTTTTTTACCTTTACAATTCCTGAGGGCGCTAAGTCTATGATGAAACCATAGTCAAGCCAAAACATAACACCTTTAAAAGCAATTAAATACACACTTTAAAATTCCTATAATTAATATTATGTTAAATAGGTTTGTTCTAAACATTAACTTGTTACTTCCACCTTATTACTATACAATGTTCTAAAAGTATTTTATTATAATGCTTTTGAATTTGCTTCCATTATTGCACCTACCCTAATTATAGAACTTAATTCAAAAAAAAATCCCAAACACGAATGCTTGGGATTTTTTTTGAAATTCTATTTTAAATTAATCATACAATTCACGTTTCTTTTTAGTTTCCATGGCTTTCTTTTCATCACCTAAATTGGCGTAAACCATTTGGATGCTTTGAAGAATTTCTCTCATGTATTCGTATTTCTCTTTCTTCTTATCTGCCGTATCCTCACCCTTGGCATCAGCAATAGCTAATGCTTGATTAAAGTATCCTAAGGCTGTATTCAGGATATCATCCTTCTGTTTCTTCAAAGGATTATATCTTTTATCGTATTCGGCCTGGGTTATATTAGTTGGCAAACCATTAATTTTTTCAACTAATTCAGTGGTTTTATTGTTTGTAAGCGCTCCTAGGTTTATAAATGCATCAATATAATCAGGATTTAATTCCACAACTTTTTTATAATCGGCTTCAGCTTTAACCGCACTTTCTTTACTCTTATTCTGAAATTCAGAATATTGTTTTTGATAATTAGCTGCAGCGGCAGTATAATTGGCCTTCTTAGCGGCAACCTTCTCACCCTGCGCCTTTCTTGTTAAGGTTGAGGCTGTATCTCTGCTATGTTTTCCCCTCTTAATAAGATCATTTGCAAAGTTGTCATAAACACTACCTCGAACATACAATAATTGAACGTCGTCTGGGTTAATTTCTAAAGCTGCATTTAATTTATCAAGCAACATATCTGGTTTACCCATATTTAAATAAATATTCAATTCCTGATTAATTAATGCCTTTTCTGTAGGGAATTTACTTCTTCCAAGATCTACAAATTTTAATGCACTAGTGGTATCTTTCTCCTCTAAATAAATATTAGCCATTTGCATGTAAATTAAATGGTCGTCGTAATTTAAGTCCATTAATTTTTGCAAATAAATCTTTGCTTTGGGATTGTTATTAGATTGAACTGCAGAATATGCCATGTATAGATAGATATTCTTTTCCGACAAATTGTTCTTTTTTAAATCTTCATTTTTGTCATAAGGAATTACATCTAAAACCATTTGATAGTAATTAATTGCAGCTGAATAATCTTTCTTCTCATAAGCTGTAATACCCTTATTAAAATTCATAAAAGCACTATTCAAAATGGCATTATCGCGGCAATAGTATTCGTAACGTTTTTTAACATCTGTTTCGATACATTTTTTGCAACCGGCATAAAATTTTTCAGCCAAATCAGTATCTACTAGTTTTTCATAGGCAGGATTTCTATAAATAGTATCCAAAATTGCCACATAGTAAAACCATGCCTTTGGATCATCTTTGGTTTCAGGATTAATAATGGCTGCCTCGATGGATTTTTTTGCATCTTCCATTTCACCGTTTCTAAGGTAAATGGCAGCGCTCTCTACATTGCTTTTTTGAGCAAAGGCTTGTAAACTCAGGATTGCCAAGCCGGCTAACAATAGTTTTTTCATTGGTTATCTTAGTTAAAATTTGGACTTACCCTTAAGTATGTATTTTGTTCACTTGCTTATCTATAAATAGTAGTCAACAAAATACTAAAAAGGTTCAAACCCTCCTATTTCAATACAAACATAAGGCAAAACTTTATTTGGGTCAAATTATTACTTTGTGTTTAAAAACAATTTTCAAGTTTGTTTCGAACCTAAAAAAATGCCCCACCTTCTTAAAGGCAGGGCATTTTTTATATGGTTTTAAATTTATTTAATAAATCAAAACAGAGGTCAACTAGGTTAGTTTTTCTCGTAAGTTGCTACTTCTACCTCTTTGTAATCCTGTATTTTGTAGCCTAATTTCTCAATTGGAGCTTTTACTTTTTCTTTATCACCTACAATTAAAATAACCATCTTTTCTGGTTGAAGAATTTCTTTTGCTAATGCATTAATTTCTTCTTTAGTTAACGATTTAATGGTAACATTTTGTTGACGGATATAATCTTTAGGCAAGTTGTATTCAACCAATCTATTCAAGAAACTAGCTTTTTGGAAATTGGTTTCATAACGTAAGGCGTCACTTTGAGTTATAGATTTCTTCATAAAATCTAGTTCCTCATCAGTAATACCATTGTTTTTGTAATTGTTTACTTCGTACATAATTTCTTTTAAAGCGCTATCTGTAGCCGAAGTACGTACACCTGTAGAAATTTCGTAAACACCTGGACGATCTCTATAACCACTATTGTATGAACGAATTCCATAAGTAAATCCTTTATCTTCACGAAGGTTTAAGTTAAGTCTACTGTTAAAGTTACCGCCCAAAGGATAATTCATAGCATTAGTTTTAAAGAATTTGCCATTCCAATCGTAGGTTTGACCCAAGTTACCGATACGAATTTCGGATTGAGCAGCTTTGTATTTATCTACTAACATTACCTGGTTACCATTAACAACTGTTGCAACTGGAGCTGCTATAACAGGGATAACAACACCTTTCTTCTTCCAATTTTTCAAGAAATCTAATTTGCCCATAATTTCTTGTTCTGTAATATCACCAACAATTGTTAAGGTCGCAAAATCTGGTGCATAAAATCTATCGTAATAGCTTTGAACATCTTTAAGTGTCATTGCTTTAATAGATTTAAGTGTTCCATTTACAGGTTCTGCCGCAATAGATTTTCCATAAATCAATTTACCAAAAGCTAAATCAGCTGTTGCCCCTGCATCATATTTTTGAGAATTAATTCCTTGGTAATTTTGAGATTGATTTAACTTAAATTCATCTGCATTAAATTTAGGTCTCATTAATTTTTCTTCAACCAACTTCAATGTAGCATCAATATTTTTCTTTACACATACAATTTGCATAAAGTGGTTGTCAGAGCCAGCACCGAAGCTTATCGAACTACCTAATTTATCTAATTCATTTTCTAATTGCTCGCTCGTATAATTTACAGAAGCCTCTCCCATCATATCTGCAGTTAAATTAGCAAGACCCGTTTTTGCTGGATCACCTACTGCAATATTTCCACCTTTCATGTTTAATAAAATAGTAACGATAGGCGATTCTTTAGTTTCCGTACCAATTACTTTCATTCCATTATCCCAGTTTGCACTATAGAAATTAGGGATTTCAGTTAATTTTGCTGGTCCAGTTTCAGGACGTTTGCTTCTATCAAAATTATCTTTAGGAGTGGTATAACTTAATCCTTTGTATTCTAATTCAGTTTTGCCAGCGGTTTCTGTTTTAGGTGTTTCTTTCGCTTCGTCTTTATTGGCTGCAGCATTAGCTTTTTTAGGGAATACATTTACTAAAGTGTAATTTTTACCTTTTATATATTGACGGAAAACACGCATTACATCTTCCTTTGTTACCTTAGTATAACGCGCAAGTTCGTCAGATAAGTTATAATTTTTCTCTAAACGTGGATTGCTGTGGCTTAAATACCAAGTTTGACTTAATATACTGGCTCTGCTTCCAACACTTTGCATGCTTTGAATGATACTTGTTTCAAATTGTCCTTTTGCTCTATTTAAATCATCATCATTTACACCTTTAGCATCAAACTCATTTAATGCAGCCATAAATCCTTTTTCTATGTCATTATCACCTTCAAAGTTTGGCATGGCAACAAATACAACCTCAAATTCGCCTGAAAGCTCGTATCCACCATTAAAGGAAACAGCTTGGAATGCTTTTTCAGGTTTAACAAAATTCTTATACAGAATTGAATTGCTACCATTACCCATCACATATCCTAAAATATCAAGAGCAGCTTCATCTGGATGGTAGTTTTTAACAGTTGGATAAGTAAATGCATACATTGGAGCAAATACATTATCACCATAGTTTACATATTTATTATCTGGTAATCTTACTGGGTCAATTCTTTGTGCACGCACTTCTGGACCTTTAGGAATTGGGCCAAAATACTTTTCTGTTAATTTTATAGCCTCAGCAGTGTTTACATCTCCTGAAATTACAATACAAGCATTGTTTGGTCCATACCAGCGCATAAAGAAGTTCTTTAAATCGTCTACATTCACACGATCCAAATCTTCTAAATACCCAATAGTAGGCCAGCTGTAAGGATGTCCTTCAGGATACAAGGCAGCATCTTTAATTTCATCTCTTTTGCCATAAGGTACGTTATCTACACGTTGTCCTTTTTCATTTTTAACAGTTGATCTTTGAACTTCAAATTTCTTTTGAGTAACCGAATCAAGCAAGAAACCCATTCTATCTGCTTCTAACCACAAGGCTGTTTCAAGATAGTTTGCAGGTAACGTTTCAAAATAATTGGTTCTATCTCTATTTGTGGTACCATTCATTTGACCACCCGCACCTTGAACAATTTTAAAATGCTCTTCATCTTTTACGTGCATAGATCCTTGAAACATCATATGCTCAAAAAAGTGCGCAAACCCAGATTTTTTAGGGGTTTCGCGGGCCGAACCAACATGGTAAGTAACCTCTACATGCACAATTGGATCAGAGTGATCTTCGTGTACAATAAGCGTTAATCCATTAGGTAAACGATACTTCTTGTAAGAAATTTTCATTTCACCTGGCTTGGCACTAACAGAGTCCAGCAGGGTTGTTTGGGCTGGATAGGCAGGCACTGGAGTTTGGGCATTGCTTGTTTGGATTCCCAACAACAAGGCAAATGCTCCAGCAAATAATAAACCTTTTTTCATTTTAAAATATTTGGTTAATGGTTTTTTCATTGATAAGTTTTAGAGCAAAACCGTATAAAATAGTTTCGTTCTAAAATATTTGTGCAATTTAAAGACTTTCGACTGAGTGCGACAAGTTTTTTTATAAATGGCCTTTACTTCTTTTGGGCGGCCTTTTGAATGGTTCATTATCCAAGAATGGACAATTGGGGAAAAATAGTTTAGAATAATCGGTTCGGAAATAGCTTTTGACCTTGTATTCTATAAAAAGCTTCTTATTTTCGCCTCCACAACAAAATATCATGAACAAGAGATTTTTAACCATAACTGCATTAATTTTCACTGCTGCATTATTACGCCTTATCCCACATGCTCCTAATTTTAGTCCTATTGGTGCTATTGCCCTATTTGGAGGTGCTTATTTGAATAAGAAATATTTGGCGTATTTAGTTCCAATTTTGGCCATGGTAGTTAGTGATTTGTTTTTGCCATTTTATGGCGCTGAAATGTTAATTACCTATTCCGCATTTATGGTATCAATATTTATTGGAACCTTATTAAGAAACAATACAAGTTGGTATAAAATAGCTCTTGGTTCAATGAGTTCTTCAGTAGCTTTTTATTTAATAACCAATTTTGTGTTTTTCTACCCTGTTACGATGGGAACATTATATACTCATGATTTTGCAGGAATGATGAACAGTTATATTGCCGGATGGCCTTTCTTCCAAAACACTTTTGCATCAGATCTTCTTTATTCAAGCATTTTGTTTGGTGGGTTTTATTTGTTAAATATTAACATCCCTTCTTTACGCACCGAAAAAATTAAGGCTTCATAAAATCCATTTCATTCTTTTTGACTAGGAATTGAGCGCTCAGGTGGTATAAACCGCCTGGGCGTTTTTTGTACCCTTTGATTACAAATCTATTTAATCCTTTTTTAAGTGAAAAAGTAGAATTGTCCAAATCTCCTTTCACAGGCTCTTTTATAGTAATAGTTACTTTTTGAATGGAGCGAGAATAGATTGTAACGTGTAAATTTTGATCTGCTAATTCCCTAATATCTAAAATAGAATCTTGATTTGCCATAACCATAACACTTGCTAACTCCATTTCAGGAATACCATTACCAAGATATTTGTCAGGCTTATAATATTGAGAGGAGCTAAGGGTAAGGATTTCCTTGAGTTTTTCGGCGCTAGTATTTGGTGCTTGCTGCAATAATTGTGCAGCTACACCAGAAATAAGAGGCGCAGAATAAGAGGTACCATTACCCTCAAAAACTTTCCCATCTTTAGAAAGTAAAACTGTTCCCTTTCCTTGTGCAGCCAAATCAGGTTTTATACGCTTATCGGCCGTTGGGCCAACCGAGCTAAAACCTACATATGATCCAAATTTATCCACTGCACCAACTGATAATACATGTGGACCATCTGCAGGTGCACTTATTTGGCGCCAAATATCATCTCCTTCATTGCCTCCGCTAGCAACCACAAGTATTCCTTTTGAGGCAGCTATTTCTGCTGCTTTGGTAATAATAGTAGTTTTGCCATCGAGTTCAGAATATTTATGCCCCATTTGTTTTTCATCATGCTTTGTATATCCTAATGATGAATTTATTATGTCGGCACCGGCACTATCTGCATATTCGGCAGCAAGTGTCCAAAAATACTCTTCAACTAAGTATTCACTAGCTGCATTTTCGCTTCTAAGTAAAATGTAATTTGCCTGCGGGGCTGTGCCACAAATTAAACCAGGTTGAAAGGCGGCCATACAACTAAGCACTGCTAAACCATGCTCATCATCATCAAAAACTTCCTCCTCACGTTCAACAAAATCATAAGCAGCCAAAATTCTTTTCTCTTTAAAGAGGTGTTTAAAGGGTTTTAGCTGATCCAAATTTTTAAACCCAGCATCAATTACAGCAATTAAAACATCCTTACCTCCTATTCCATTCGAAACTATTTTTTCGTCATGTAATTGTTTTAACTGGCCATAGCTTCTGCCAGCCATAAGAGTGTCGTTTTTATCTCTTTTGTTTTCAAAACTTTGTTCTAAAATATTTAATTGGTTCTCCAAACTATTTTCGGTGGCATCATCGGCTTCATCATAAAAATAGGCAGGTCCTAAATAGCTAACTCCAGAAACAAAAGGTAGCTTTTTTATAGTATCACCAATATTTTTTACTTCGCTAAGTATTATTGCCCCGTTTAGCCATCTACTGTTACCATACATTACTAGAGGAAGGCTTGCCAATTGAGACAAATAAGCACTATCTGGTGGTACATCATTTACATTTAATGGAACTCTGTTTTTTGTCCTTCTATCAATTGCTTTTAAGGAAATGTAGCTCGAAGGTTGATAGAGTTGATTTTTATAATTTGGTTTATCCGCAAAGGCAACAAAATAAAATTTTTGCTGAGCCATTAGGTTCGAACCAAGCAATAATAAAAGAAGCGCTAAAAATGACCTCATGGGCGTTTATAAAATACAAGTTTTTGATGGACTAAATAGCCAGATTTGCCAGAACTTTGAGTGTTTAAATTATTATTTACAAAATCTACAAGTCCAATGCCTTTGCAATAAACCGAACGAATAAGAACTTCCTCTATAGCATTATTTGCTAGGGCTTCTTGAACCTGAATACAATTATTAAAAACAGTATCTTGATTTGAAAAACTAAACCCCAGGTTTTGCATAAAGAATGTCCTTTTGCCTAAATTAGTATATTGATTTCCGTTCCAATTTAGAACAGAACCAATTGGAAAGACAATTTTAACGAGTCGAATATTGTCTGATACAACTTGAAGATTAGAATTGGTTTGGATGGCAAAAAGACTTGTTCTTGGCTCCCAAACTAAACTATTTTTGAACAGAACTTTTCTAGTTATTTCAACGTGTTGGTTGAGTCCTTGGGCCGAAATCAATCCGTTGTTTTCTTCCAATAAAAGGAATTGAAAGGTATCTATTTTGCCTGTGTTATCATTAAATGAAATAGAATCCACAGAGTACATTTTCACCCATCCCGAATCAAGGGGGTAGTAAGAATAACCTAAATCTAATAGCTCATCTTTTACTTCCGTTTTCTTGCAAGAAAACAATATACTTACCATTGAAAGGATAAGGATGAACTTAAAGCAACAAATTCGATTAGGATAAATTGTCATTAGATATCTCTGCTTGATTGAATCCAACCACCACCAATAACATCATTTCCTTCGTAGAAAACTGCACTTTGTCCAGGTGCAATCCCCTTTACTAGGGAATGAAAATCAACCTTCATTCTATTTTCTTCTTGAGAAATAGTTGCTAATGCTCCGGCGTCTTTATACCTAACTTTAGTTAGCGATTCCATTGGGCTTAGGATAGATTCATATTTTTGCAAATTAATATTTCTAACCCACATTCCATTACGTTGTAATTCTTCTTCTCTACCTAAAACAACCGTATTTGTATCAGGTTTAATCTCTAGAACAAACATAGGTTCTCCCAATGCTATTTCTAGGCCTTTTCGTTGTCCAACCGTATAAAATGGGTAGCCTCTATGTTTGCCCAGAACTTTACCTTCTCTGTTCACAAATAAGCCCCCATCTACCCTTTCTTCTAGACCATCTACTCTGCGCTTAAGAAATCCACGGTAATCGTTATCTGGTACAAAGCAAATTTCATAGCTTTCACTTTTATTTGCCAACTCGGTGAAACCTTTATCCAGGGCCATTTGCTTAATGTCGGTTTTATGAAAACCTCCTAATGGAAACTTGGTTCGAGCCAAACTTTCTTGACTTAGGCCCCAAAGAACATAGCTTTGATCTTTATGGTGATCAAGCCCACGGCTAACCACATATCTATTATTTTCTTGGCGTATTTGAGCATAATGACCTGTTGCAATAAATTCACAATCTAATTGATTAGCTCGTTTAAGTAAAGCTTCCCATTTAATGTGGGTATTACATAATACACAAGGGTTTGGCGTTCTTCCAGCCAAGTATTCTTCAATAAAATTATCGATTACATAATCGCCAAATTCATCTCGAATATCTAAAATTAAATGGTGAATTCCATATTGCACAGCAATGGAACGAGCATCGTTTATGGAGTCTAAACTGCAACAGCCTGTTTCCTTTTTGCTGCCTCCACTGTTTTGGTAATCCCATGTTTTCATGGTTATTCCAACAACTTCATAGCCTTCTTCGGCTAACATTACGGCCGCTACGGTACTATCTATACCGCCGCTCATGGCCACTAAAATTCTTCCTTTTTTACTCATAGTTCAAAACAATTAAGGGTAAAAAGCCCTGGTGATTGAATGATACAAAGATAGTTTTAAGTTATTAGGAACGAATACTCCTGCTAAATTATTCTTTCCAAACCGCTGGAAATAAAATATAGGCGAGTGTAATAACCAAAATATTAAAGGCAAACAATATCCCAAGATCCTTGTAAATTAAGCTAGAATCCAGTCCATCCATAGACCTCATGGCAGCTTTAATTACTATTAATAAGAGTGGAATAATAATTGGTAAGCTTAATACGGGCATTAATAAGTTGCTATTTCCAGCTTTAGAGGCAATTGCCGAAAGCATGGTAAAGGTACTTGCAAAACCAAGGCAACCTAAAATGGTTACAGCTATGTAAAGGCCTAATGATTGAATTGGGTTGCCCATTAGTAAAGAAAATGTAGCCAAACAAAGGGAAGCTAAAACTATGTTTAATAAAGCATTATAAATAAACTTTGCCAATAGTAATTGTTGAGGTTGAACCAACATGTGGTAATACAAGTTTCTACCCTTTCCTTCACCTATAAAGCTTTTAGCAATGGCATTAATTGAAATAAACAACATAACAACCCAAAAGACACCATTCCATGTAGGGTTGTTTAACTGTTTTACAGCTAAGTATACAACAAATACAGAGGATAATACTTGTAACAGAATCCCATTTAAGGCATAACGTTGCCTCCATTCTAGAAGAAGTTCTTTTCTAATTAAATTTTTGATGGCATTCATAAAGGCCAAAAATAAGGATTATCTTTAAAATCTGCTTAATAATTTTAGTCCATACCTAGCTCTTTAAGTCTTCTTATATGCGACTTTATAGCCATCCACAAGGTGTCATTTTGAAGGTAAGGAACACCATATTTATCTGCAGTGGCCTCTACAATTTTTGAAAGAGCAGGATAATGCAGGTGACAGATATTTGGGAATAAATGGTGCTCCACCTGAAAGTTAAGTCCCCCAACATACCAATTTAATAGCCAATTACGAGGTGCAAAATTGGCTGTTGTCATCAGTTGATGAACAGCCCATTCGTTTTCGGCAACATGGTTTTCATCTGGCATTGGCTGCGCCACACCTTCAACAATATGTGCCATCTGAAACACCAATGAAAAAATAAAACCTGCAACCATATGCATTGCTACAAATGAAATTAAAACTTGATACCAAGTTAAATCCGTAAATAGTATTGGTAGACCAATGAAGACAAATAAATAAATAATTTTAACCCCAATCATTATTGAGAATTCCTTTTTGGGATCTCCTAAATGTTGTTTCATTAACCCAACTTTATAATAGCCAATTAATTGAGGAAGATCACCTAATAACATTGAAAATGTCATCATAGTATATAGCGGTAAAGAATATAAATATTGGTATTTATGGATAGGTTTTAAAGGCGTATGTTCTGAAAAACGCATAATCCAACGAGTTTGAATATCCTCATCCAAACCTTCAATATTGGTATAAGCATGATGGAAAATATTATGTTGAATTTTCCAGTTAAATACATTACTTCCAATAATGTACATACTCCACCCCATTATTTTGTTAATCCATTTATGTTTTGAATAGGAATTATGTAAGGCATCGTGCATAACACTCATTCCTACACCTGCAGTGCCAAATCCAGAAACAATATACATTAAAAATGCCCATCCAAATGGCAGATTATAGTTGAAAATGGCAATAATTGGCAGAACATACAAGGCATATACCGAAACGGTTTTTACCACCATGATAAAATTGCCCTTGGTTGATAAATTATTCTCCTTAAAATAAGCATTTACATTTTGCCTTAACTCTTTGGCAAATTGTTTTTGAGTGTTTTCGTCGCTATGGAATTTAATTAGCTTCATGCAAAATGGGTTTATGACTTAATAGCCCACCTTAAAGGGTAATTAAATTTATGTAAATGTAGGTTTAATTGATTAACTAAGTGTGATGTATAAATTTTGGATCAAACTTTATTTCTTTAAAGCTTAAATAGTGGAGGTTAGAGCTAATACAAGTAATTAAAATGGTATAATTATAGTCAATTCTAATTTTCTATTAATTTTGTTCGATTTATCTTCAAAACATGAAAAAAATATTAATTGCTAACAGAGGCGAAATTGCCTTACGAGTAATGCGTACAGCAAAAGAAATGGGCATTAAAACTGTTGCCGTTTTTAGCGAAGCAGACCGTAAAGCCTTACATGTTAGATATGCAGATGAAGCTGTTTGTATTGGCCCACCGCCAAGTAACCAAAGTTATTTATTAGGAGATAAAATCATTTCGGTTGCTTTAGAAACGGGTGCAGATGCCATACATCCAGGTTATGGTTTTTTAAGTGAGAATGCCAATTTTGCTCGTAAAGTAAAGGAAGCTGGGCTTATATTTATCGGTCCTTCGGCCGAAAGTATGGAGGTTATGGGAAGTAAAATTGGCGCTAAACAGGCTGTTTCAAAATTTAATGTGCCTTTAGTTCCTGGAACTCAGGAGGCATTAAGAGATGTGGCAGAAGCTAAAAAAATTGCCAATTCAATTGGTTACCCCGTTTTAGTTAAAGCCTCTGCAGGTGGCGGTGGAAAAGGAATGCGAGTAGTTAATGCTGAATCAGAATTTGAAGAATCTATTCGCATGGCTCAATCTGAGGCATTAGCTTCTTTTGGGGACGATAGTGTTTTTATTGAAAAATTTGTTGGATCGCCAAAACATATAGAAATTCAAGTATTAGGCGACCAACATGGCAATGTTGTTTATTTATTTGAGCGCGAATGTAGTATTCAGCGCAGGCATCAAAAGCTGATTGAGGAAGCTCCATCAAGCTGTCTTACTCCTGCTGTTAGAAAGTTAATGGGTGAGGCTGCAGTAAATGTCGCAAAAGCATCAAACTATTATGGAGCAGGAACTGTAGAGTTTCTGGTTGATCATGAGTTGAATTTTTATTTCTTAGAAATGAATACTCGTTTACAAGTTGAGCACCCCGTTACGGAACAAATTGTTGGCCTTGATTTAGTGAAAGAGCAAATAAGAATTGCACGCGGCGAAACCTTAGGATATACTCAGGATGAGTTGAAAATTCATGGACATGCTATTGAACTTAGAGTTTGTGCAGAAGATCCAATGAATAATTTCTTACCGGATATTGGGAAATTAGTTAGTTATAAAACACCACAAGGTTACGGGGTAAGAGTAGATGATAGTTTTGAAGAAGGCATGGAAATTCCTATTCAATATGATCCTATGATTGCCAAGTTAATTACGTTTGGTGCTACTAGGCAAGAAGCAATTGACAGAATGAAACGTGCCATTTCGGATTATCGAATTAGTGGAATTGAAACAACCTTAAGTTTTGGAACATTTGCCATGAACCATGAGGCATATGTTAAAGGAGATTTTGATACAAAATTTATTGAGAAATATTTTTCTCCAGACTTGCTTAAAAAGACGAACACTGAATTAAATGAGGCTGCCGCATTTAGTGCTGGGAATATTTTCTTTCAATATGAAGGAAAGGAAACCAAAACAATTGAAAACACTTCTAGTAATTGGCAGTTGAGGCGTAAATAGTCTGAATTAATTAGAATACAGATGGCCTATTGGTGTGCAAAAGCTCGTACCAATAGGCTATTTTTTTTAGCAAATTTAGTACATCTTTGAGTGCAAGAATTAGCAATCCCCATGAAAAATTATCTTCTTCTCTCCTATTTATTTCTCCTAACCATTGCCTTTTCAGGAACTAAGGCCTTGGCTCAATCTAAAATCATTTTGGATAAGCAATCTGGTGGGGGCTATTGCAATCATCATTACGACTTGGGCGAGTATGGCTTTATTCTAGTTTTTAATAAAAGTAAAGATGTTGATGAAGGAGTTGGAAAAGATGCAAGCATCCAAAACAATTATTTTTATTATAGCAAGGATTTAAGTAAAAGAGCTAATTTTAAAATAAACACTACCGGACAGGTGAGTTTTTATGCAAGCAAAAACAATATTTTCTTAATAGATAGACTCAGCACAAAATATACCATTAGGGTATTAGATTTTACTGGTAGAGAAATAGCTAATAAGAAATTAGATATTGAAAGTGTTGGTCTGAACCAAGATTTAATTTCTAAAATCCATTTTACCACCCTTGGTAAGATGGTTTTTGAGGTATATGATGGCCATTCACAACTGCATATCTATCAAAATAATTTATTGAACCCACAAGACAATTTGGTTCAAGAAATAGATATTGCTTTACCTAGTGCCAACCCATTACAAAGCATGAAATTTATTGGCAATTGGAGCATGGTAGGCGAAAGTATGGGGTATTATATTTTGGCAAAAAAAGGTGCCAATGCAGAATATGATCCTAACGCTATCGCTTATCACATTGCCTTTTACGACGAGGAGTTTAATCTTTTTAGAGAATTGCTTTTGGATAATTTTATTATGCCTAATGAGCAAATGTTGGGAAAGGAAGCGGCATTTAGTTTAAACCCAAGTTTACAAACTTTTATTGTTAGTTGCTTAATAAATAAGAACGGCAAATCGGGTTATTTAGTCGCAAATTATGGTATGGATCCAAACTCTAGTGTTATGCGTTTGTTTTGGCATAAAGAGTTCGAAATAATTAATAATGAAAAGTATAAATTAATTGAAAATGATGGCTTATCGGTTCCTGCACCTCCCATTATTTCTCATAAGGGCCCATTGGTAACTGTTAGTGTTATGCGTGGTAGAACAAACGTTCAGGAGGAAGCTGTAAACCAATTAACTATTTTAGATGGGCAAGGGACTTTACTTTTTAATGCGGTTCAAAATGGAAACTTTGATGCCTTAAATTTAGATAATTATTGCGTTGACAACGACAATAGATATAGCCGAATTAAAAAGCTCCAAATGGCTGCAGTATTAAAGCCCTACTGTGAAAAAACCACCTGTGAGGTTTTGGATATTGATGTGGATCAATTTGGAAATGAACTTGTCATTATCAGAGATGGAAACATTAATGTTAACCAAGTTGTTATTTATAGATTCACTAAAAAATAGGTTTTTGATTTTCGTGAATTTGGAGAAACAGAAAACAAACCTATTTTTGTTGTATTGAGTAGATAATGGACACCTTAGAAAAAGCACAAGATAAGCCCTTAGAATGCCCTGTAAGCCACAAAGGACGAAGTAAATTCAAACTTTGGATGAAGCGAATGGGTGTTGCCGGCTTTTTATTTTTTCTAATTAAGGGAGTTGTTTTATGGATTATTATCCCCTATTTGGTTGCTAAAGGATTCTTTAGTAACTAATCAATCTACTTATTTCGTAAAAAAACTTCAGCTACCAATAAATCTTCAGGGGTAGTTATTTTGATATTCTGGTAGGAACCTGTTATCATGTTTATTTTATCACCCAATACTTCTTCTATTACCGATGCATCATCTGTAAAGTTATCATGCGACGCATTTTGATAAGCCTTAAGTAAAATGTTTGTTTGAAAAGTTTGTGGTGTTTGAACCAAATAATAATTCGCTCTATTTACGCTGTGGTTTTCTAATAGCTCTTGTTTACGCAAGGAATCTTTTAAAGGCACAACAACAACAGAATTCCCTTTTAATTGAGCTGTTTCAAAACCGTTTTCAATAATTTCTTTGCTTATCATTGGTCGCACGCCATCATGAATAGCAACCAATGAATTGGGTTCGGGAATAGCCATTAAACCATTTGAAACAGAGTGAAACCTGGTAGGCCCACCAACTACAATTTGATGATTGGGGACAGATTCCATCGAATTACATAGGGTCTCCCAAAAGCCAACCTGATCTTGAGGTAACACCAAAATCAAGTTGATATTTTCGATAACTGCAAAAGCCCTTAAGGTATGCATTAGAACAGGTGTTCCATTCAAGTTAATAAACTGCTTAGGCATTTCAGAACCCATTCGCAATCCTTTACCTCCAGCAACAATTAAGGCGTACTTTAGCATATTAATTATAAAAAAAATGCTTGTTAAAAGTTACCTATTAACAAGCATTTTGATTTATCTAAATAATTATCATTGCATCGCCATAAGCAAGAAAACGATATTTCTTTTTAATGGCTTCGTTATAGGCTTCTTCCAATAATTCAAACCCAGCAAAGGCAGCGGTTGCCATCAATAATGTTGATTCTGGTGGATGAAAATTAGAAATTAACACATTCGCAATTTTGAAATCATGCGGAGGGAAAAGAAACTTATCTGTCCAACCACTCAAAGGATTTAATCTATCGGCTGAAGAAACAGAAGATTCTAATGCACGCATAACGGAGTTTCCAACTGCAACAATTTTCCTTTTTTCGGTAATAGCTGTATTTACAATTTCTGTGGTTTCCTTCGGTATTTCATAGTACTCAGAATCCATTTTATGTTTAGTAAGGTCTTCTACTTCCACAGTTCTAAATGAACCTAAACCGTTGTGTAAGGTTAACTCTGGAAAACGCACGCCTTTAATTTCTAGACGCATCATTAATTCGCGGCTAAAATGCAAACCTGCAGTTGGAGGAATAACTGCACCTACATTTTTGGCGAAAATGGTATTGAAACGTTCTTTATCGTTTTTGTCAACGTCTCTTCCCATGTATTTAGGAATTGGCATTTCACCCAATTTATCAATTAGTTTTCTTAATTCTTCGTCAGAACCATCAAACAAGAAACGAATAGTACGACCTCTACTTGTAGTGTTATCAACTACTTCAGCAACTAAATCATCGTTTCCAAAGTATAGCTTGTTACCTACCCTAATTTTACGAGCTGGATCAACCAATACGTCCCATAATTTCATTTCCTTATTTAATTCACGTAATAAGAAAACTTCAATTTTGGCACCTGTTTTTTCTTTGCTACCATATAAACGTGCAGGAAAAACTTTTGTATTATTAAGAACCATCACATCTCTGTCGTTGAACATGCCTAAAATATCAGAGAATTTTTTGTGTTCTATTTTACCTTTCTCACGATTAATAACCATTAATTTTGATTCGTCGCGAGCATCGGTTGGATGTTTGGCAATTAAGCTTTCATTGAAGGCAAACTTAAATTGAGATAATTTCATTTAGTATACTGGTTTTAAATCCGTTAAAAGAAGATTGTCTCCTAGTTTCTTACTGTATAGACACATTTAAGGCTAATTAAGCAAAAAAAACGGACTGCAAATGTAATGCGGAATGAAGGAAAATCAACCAATCTTTATTTTTTTTGCACAAGTGTTTCGTTTTGTGGTGTTTAATAAAAAAAATAGGCTTTAAATTTTCGTTTATGAAAACCTAAAGCCTATTTGATTTTAAGCATTAAAGAATTACTTCTCCAACCCTTGTTTAATTTTTTGGTTCAGCAAAACACTTTGAGCTTTTGCTTCATCATTACCTCCTATTGGCATTTTTTCGATAGCTTTTAGCTGAGCCAATGCTGCGGCTTGAGATATGCCATCATAAAAATTACTTGAAACTATCCCTAGCAATCTATCCACATAAGCAGCTTGCAGGTTAAACCTAAAGGTTGGAACAGCGCCATTATCGCCTTTAAAAATAGCGTTTGTTAGATCGTTAAACATAGCCACAACAGAATAGGTATTTCCATACATACGTGTGTCTGATAAACGTTTTAAAACACTTGCACTAGTTAAATGTGCAAGTAATGTTTTTTGGTACCCTAATACTCTATCATTAATCTTTGGATCTTCATTTACTCCAAAGAAATTAAATCCTCTACGTTGGTTTTGAAGGTATGGATACAAATCTGTTTGAACCCCATATGCATTAGCCGAAAATGCGTATTGCGACAGGATGCTCATAGCGCGTTTTTGTTCTGCTAATGGAACAGGAACATACGCTTTTCCTGCACCTGGTTGACCTACAAAAGTTCTATTCACATAAACCCCACCAATGTATTTAACAATTACATTTGTTGCTTGAAAATACTCGTTTTGAACCACACTATAGGCTTGTCTTAATTCTTGATAACTTTGATTTGGCTTGCTATATTTATCTTTCAATTTACCCATTAATTGAAGACTTAATTGAATGCGTTCTACTCCGTAACCTATGGCATCTCCGCTTAAATCATTCACATTTACTCTTGGGTCAATACCACTGCCAACCCCACGCATATCATCTGCATCATTTCCAAAAATAAGTAAGGAGTCGTTTGATTTTGAAAGCAAGGTAATGGTTCTGTTTTCTTCGGCTTTAGTATCTGCTAATGCTGGTGTATATCCAAATTCAATTGCCCATAAATCGTATGGACCTGGGCGAGTTGTAAAATAATCGCCTTGTTTGCTTTTATCTAAGGCAACGTTGGCAGCAGGATAATCCATTACAGAAGCTGTTAGTCCAATTTGGCGTGTAAGTGTTTTATTATTAATTAGAGATGGCTTTAACATTTGACTGGCCTTCATATTATGGTTTAAGCCCATAGTATGACCCATTTCGTGAAGTACCAAATAGTACAAAGATTGTTTCATGTAATCACGTTTTTCAATATCGCTAATGCCTTGCACATCTAAAACTTGGGTTCCAAATAAAGTTGTTTGATGCAAGTAGTCGTTAGCATCACAAAAATTATTGAACTGTTTGTTAGGGGTGATTTCTGAAGAAGCATCACTTACAAAAAGTTTTTCTTGACGCAATCTATTTGTTACAAAAATATACTCCAACATAATATCTGCACCTAAAATTTCGCCAGTCCTAGGATCAACAAAACTTGGCCCATACCCACCAAATGGAGGTTGTGGCGAGCTTGTCCAGCGCAAAACATTATACCTAATATCTCCAGCATCCCAAGTGGCAGTATCGGGCTGTTCTTTAATAATAACTGCATTCTTAAAGCCTGCTTTTTCAAATGCAAGGTTCCACTTCTCTCCTGCTTCCTTAATGGTAGGTCTAAACTCTAGTGGAGTAGTATTTTCAATCCACCATACAATTGGTTCAACAGGCTCAGAGATGGCTGCATTGGTGTCTTTCTTTACTAAATTCCAACGATGAATTAAATCGTGATAAGCAACGGCTTCAGTAGTTGTCATGTCTTCAACTTGCTCTGAGAAATACCCAACTCTAGGGTCATCAAAGCGAGGTTTGAAGTTGTTTTTTGGTGCTTCAATAAGTGTGTGTTGAACGGTTATGCTAACAGCTCTTTCGTCTGTTACCTCTTTGCCACCGCCAAACACAGGAGAAGGATTATCATACACATACTCTACAATTAGGTCTGTGTTTTTTTCGTAATTTCTTAGGCTAACAAACTTGGTTTTATCCTTACTTAAGCCACCTAATTGAAATCCCATAGAGCCTGGCATGGCCGAAGGTTTAATTTGTTGCATATTTTCGCTTAAAAACAATGCGCTTGCATCAACAAGTATTTCACCCTTTTTAGTGTCTTCAGCTACAATTTTCTGGCTACTTAAAATAGCATTACTAATATTAGCATTTGAAGCTTTGCTTATTGGATTACTTGGATCGAAATAAAAACCAGTGTTTAACACTGTAAATTCTAATTTATCAAAATATCGTTTAATGGTAAAAACCTTATTGTCTCTAAAGCTACCTCTAAAATGTCCGGCAGCAACTACACCATCAACGGTATAGGAGAAATAAATATACTCTTTATCTAGCTGCTCTTTTTTAATGAGCATCATTACATTTCCGGTAGCTGTGTCTTGATAAAGAGGAAACAATCCTCCCAACTTTTTCGAAGACTTGGTTTTGTCGGCAATGCTAATTGTTTTAGCTGGCGTGGCAGCACCTGCAGCAGGTTTCTTTTTGCTCTTTGAGCTAGCGCAAGCAGCAAAAAGAATCAACGAGGCTAAACTTATTATGGTTATTTTTTTCATTCTTAGGTTATTCTATGAGGCAAGAACTGAAAAAAAAATCGAAATGAAAAACCGATTATCACAAAGACTGAAGTGGAATTTATAAAAATGTCAAAAAGCTTTATAGGTATTGTTGGCCTAATTCAGTAATTTTCAATTTTAATTAGAGTCTTGAAAAAGAAGTTTTTCCTTTTATTGGTTGCAGAAATTATGTTTTTGCAGAAAATTACTCTGCATGCACAAGTAGACAGTTCTGGTAAAATAGTGAAATTGGATTTGCCAGCCGTCATTTTGGGGAATTTTTCGCTTGCATATGAAATGCAATATGCGCCACATAAAAGTTGGGAATTGGGATTGGTGGTGTTTTTGCCACCAGCAGGAATGTTGATTGATGCCACCAAATTGAGTGGATTTATGTTACGAGCGGGTCAAAAAAGCTACCCTCAAACTAGGTATATGCGAAAGCGGGGCCTTGAGAATCGAGCTATGGAAGGCTTTTACATCAGAAGAGATTTGTTTTTTTTGAAACGTAATTCAGAGTATTCGGTTCAATTCGATGAATACATAGGAGGAAGAACAGTTGAAACGAGGAATGTGCAATTGCGTTTTCACGAAATAGGGTTTGGAGCTATTTACAATTTAGGGTATCAAAAGAATCTAGGTAGAAAAGTAAAGTTTGATGCTTTTATGGGTATGGGGCTTGGATATACGTATGAACAAAATAATCTAGAACCTGGATATAATTATTATTTTAATTACGAAAACCCCAATAACAAAAATGTTTATGGGGCAATTCTAAGTTTTAACACATTTACGTTTGCTTTTCAAGCCGGTTTAAAATTGGGTTATGTTCTATAAACAAGTATATAATTACGTTTGTCTTGCCTTGCTTTGTCTGGCTTTTCCATTAAACGCGCAAAAACCAGTTCGTGCTATTGTTAAAGGAGATGTAGTGGCGCCATTTACGGGAAATATATATGTATCTATTCAGTTTCATCCAGAAAGAAAAAATTTAAGTCCAGAATTCGGTCTTGGACTTATAGGGCCATGGGCAAGTGCCTATACAGGGCAGGACCATAGAAGAGGGATTTACGCACGTGCTGGATTATTTCTTATCAATGGGGTACCTCAAAGCAAACCCAAAAACATCTGGCGAAGATTATATATAAAACCTGAGTTGGCGGTATTTCAGCATCATGCCGGTTATGTATATCCCTCAAGAAAAATAAACCTTCAAACCGGATTTTTTGAAGATGCTATTAACCGAGAATCTTATGATATTAAGGGCGCTTGTTTGATTCTAAATATAGGTAAGCAAATTGATTTCAATAATTGGGTAATAGATTTTTCATTTGGATATGGCGGTATGGTAACCAAGGCAACACATTACAAAGAAGACCCTGCTACCATATCAAAACAAAAGAATTTTGTCTTTCCAATTGAAGGACCTTTCCCAATATACAGTATCAATACATTTACTGATCAATTGCAGGGTGGCATTAAACTGGGTTATAAAATTCGCTAACTCATTTCATGCACCAAATGAGCCCATCGGCCATTTCGTATTGAACAATTCCAATTTCTTTTGCAATCCAAACCAGCCTAATTGCGCTAGATTTAGTCTTTACCAACCTAAATGCTTCGAGAGGAACTTTATACACGTTTGAAAAGGTTCTACCCGAAATACCTGTAAAATTTGAAAAAAATGTGGCTTTAGAATAAAGCAATTCGGGAGAATCATAATACAACTCGTATTTACTAAATTTTGATTCGGTAGATAAAGCTGAATCAACAATTGAAAATAAAACTTCCTCAAAGAATTGATTATCATAATCACCATTGGTGTTCTCGTGACTCACCTTTACTTGTATATTTTTAGTAAATGGATTGTGTAAAATATCGAAACCTAGTTGAACAGGATAGATACTTGGTGTAAAAGTGAATTGTAATGGCAGGGCAACATATCTCCTGCACTTATCAATATCTAATTTAATGGGTGGTACTAATTTGTTTGAATAGTAAGAATAATAAATTGGCTTTTTTACCAATGCAGCAGATTGTGAAAAACCAGTATTTGAAATCCAAGCACTATTTGCACTTCCACGCTGCGCATCCAATGCCCAATTGTTATCTGCAAGTGATAGGTAAATAACTTCTTCTTTTTCGCATTCTATATACGCTTCCCCACACGATGCAAACAACAAGCATAAAAGGCATGCAAGCAACGTTATTTTTTGTACCATACTTCGGCTTTATTGGTAAGGTACATACCCACTACTCCTTCTTTGCACGAGTAATAAATGCCTTGAGGAATGATATATGTGGTATCTGCATTGGGCTTTAACAATTCATACACGCTATCATACCTTACATTTTCAAAGGTAATAGATGGATGAAATATTTGTGTTTGGGTATTGACGAAGTTTCTAGGGTTGAAACTAAATTCAAGATTAGAGAAGGTAACTTTTAACACTTCATATGATTTATAAAAATTAATCGAGTCGAAAACAGTGCCCATGACATACGGCCCTGGAACCACCAATCTTTTAACGCTTAATTCTAATTTTGCGCCCGGAGAGCCTGTATATTTAAAACTCTCAAAACTACAATTGGCATAATCTCGGGTGTACACATCTCTCTTACAGGCAGAATCGCGTGTAATGCGATTGCGCACGTTTATGGTATAATATGGTCTGTCAAAACCCGACCTGAGATAGGATATTTCTGCAGTTGAATTTACTTTCTTGAACGGAATAGTTGCACTTCCAATAAACTCCGGCACCCAATTTTGGTTGGCTGTATCAAGTCCTAGATATGCTATTGCATCACCTTTACGATCAAAACTTTTGTAAGAGCAAGGATCATAGTCATAGCAACAACCATCATCTCCTTGCCCACAGCCAGCAAGAAGTAGCAATGTAAATGAAAGAAATATTGCTGCTCGCTTTTTCATTAGGTAAATATAAAACAAAGCCTGAAAATTACAACTAGTTAATACCTCGGATCGGGCTTGGTGGCAAGCTTGGCCATTTTGCTAACTTCAATAGAGTAAAAGCCAAACTCTTCTACTACTGTTCCTTCAATTAAATACACGCCACGCCCAGCAAAAGGGTATGTTTCTAGGCTTTTAGCAAAGTGTGTGGTGTCAAAAAAATTAGAGGCGGCATCGTAAAAAGTACCAAAGGCCATATAGTCGCCACGTACTGTTTTTACAGATTTAGTAGTTACATAATTTCCCAACATGCGTACGGTTTGATCCAAGTATTTGCTCATATCAAGGGCGCTTACATCGCCACGATAAGTAGTTTGTAAAAGATCAAACTCTGTCATGCTTACCGGAAATCCAAGTAATTCTATTTCGTCGTAAGCATCTTCTATTGGGTTGTATAGCAATTGTGGCAAGGTAAATTCTTTATGAGGTCTCGCAAATAAAATAGACTGAACCGTTTCTTGCATTAATAGCTGAATGGTTTGCGGCCCTTCTGAGTTAGTTACTTTTTGAGTAATTGGTTCGGCGTGCTTTATAGAGTCTTGTTGAAACATATATGCTTGCCACATAAGATGCTTTTTACCTGTTCCGCAAAAATTAAATGCTCCGGCTTTAATCAAAATTTTTACTTGTGTAACACTAATGGGCACACGATCCATAAAATCGGCAAAGCTTAGAAATGGCCCATTTTGCAAGCGATCACTTAAAATGGCTTCTATAGTTTTGCGTTCAAGACTTTCTATATGAGCAAAGCCAAGATACACCTCCTCTCCTTTTATATTGGTAAACTGAACCGACTCGTTTACGCAGGGCAAATTAACTTTTGCGCCTGTTTTTTTGAGTTCGTTTATATACACCCAAGTGCGGTAAAAGCCTCCAAAATTATTGATAACAGCCACCATAAACTCCATTGGATAATAGGTTTTGAGGAATAAACTTTGAAAGCTTTCTACAGCAAACGAGGCCGAATGAGCTTTGCTAAAAGAATATCCTGCAAAGCTTTCTATCTGCCTCCACACTTCTTTCGTAAGTTCATCGGGGTAGCCTTTCTCTTTGCAGTTGGCAAAAAACTTATCGATTATTTTTTGAAACTCAGCCTTTGACCTAAACTTCCCACTCATGGCTCTGCGCAACACATCTGCATCGGCTAAATCTAAACCTGCAAAGTGGTGACAAACTTTTAAAACATCTTCTTGAAACACCATTACGCCATAAGTTTCTTCTAATTGTTCTTGCATAACAGGATGTAAATAATTGATGCTTTTAGGGTCGTGAAAACGTTGTATATACGCCTTCATCATTCCCGATTTTGCAACCCCTGGTCTAATAATAGAGCTAGCAGCAACCAAATGAATATAGGTGTCGCACTTGAGTTTTTTTAATAAGCCACGCATGCCAGGACTCTCAATATAAAAACAACCAATGCTATTTGCTTCTTTTAATTGTTGTTTGATGTGAGGGTCTGTTTTAAATTTTTGTACTTCGTGAACATCCACTTTAATGTGTTTGTTTTGCCATACTAAATCGGCGGCATCTTTAATATGTCCAATGCCACGTTGAGATAGTATGTCAAATTTTTCGAAGCCAATATCTTCAGAGATATACATATCCCATTGAACGGTTGGCAAGCCTACTGGAGGTAAATCAAGGGCAGAATATTGAAAGATTGGTTCTTCTGAAATAAGCACCCCACCTGCGTGAATAGATCTATGATTGGGAAAATCTTGAAGTTGTTTTCCAATGTCGAGTATGCGTGAAATAATGGGTGATTTTCGGTCGGCTTTATGGGGGTAATCTGCCAAAATATCTATTTCACGTTTAGGTAAACCGTATACTTTCCCTAGCTCTCTGTAAATAGAACTACTTCTAAAGGTAGACATGGTGCCAAGCAAAGCGGTATGATCTCTGCCATATCGTTTAAAAATATAATCGTGCACTTGAGGTCGTTCCTTCCAACTGTAATCAATATCAAAATCGGGTGGTGAAGTACGTTTAGGATTTAAGAAACGTTCAAAATATAGGTTCAGCTCTATAGGATCTACATCTGTAATTCGCAAGCAATAAGCTACTACACTATTAGCCCCACTCCCACGTCCAACGTGGTAAAAGCCTCTCGACATAGAGTATCTAATAATATCCCAAGTAATTAAAAAATAGGCCGAGAAACCAAGCTTATCAATAATGTCTAATTCTTTTTGAACACGTTGTTTTGCTACTATATTATTACTTCCGTAACGATATTCTAAACCATCGTAGGCAAGCGTTTGCAAGAGCTGTTTATCGTCGTAAACAGATGACGAATAAACCTTTTTATTTTTGTTTGTTTTAAAATCAAAATTCACGCTGCACCGATCCATAAAATTAATGGTGTTACTGAGAATATAATGATGGTAACGGCATGCATGAATAATATCTGGCTCCGACATTAAATACTCATCTGGAGCAGCAGCAGCGCTTGTTTCGAGCCTACTTAGCAATACGTTGTTATCAATTGCTTGTAGGTGCAAATGCAAGGCATAGCTTGAGGCGTCTTTAAACGTAACGGGTTGTTGGAGGATAAGTTTGTTTTTAATTTTAGTGCAATCCTTACGCATTAATTTAGTGAAGTCAGAAAGTCGAACACCAATTAATTCATGATCCATTAAAATGCTCGGGTAATTTGCCAAAGGGTAAATCACATAGCTATTTTGAAGGTGTTTAAGTCTATCGGCGTAGGCTTTTCCATACAAGTTATGATCCGATAATAAGCGATTTATTTCTTCTATGCCTGCTGTGTTTTTGGCAACAGCGGTAAACAGTAAATGATTTTTTTCTCTAAACTCAATGCCGGCTATGGGTTTAATTCCATGTTGGATGCAGCATTTTACAAACTCAAAAATTCCAGTTGAACAGTTTATATCTGTTATTCCAAGAGATTGCAAGCCCAATCGTTTGGCTTGTAATACTAACTCTTCTACCGAAAAAGTACCGTATCTAAGACTATAATATGTATGTGTATTCCAAAGCATGTTGTTGCTTATTAAAACCTAAATGGCGTATAAAAAATGTACTAAATAAATAAACCTTAATTATTGGTATTCTTCCTCGAATCTATTGAATGGCCTTTGGCTACAGCCTTCTTTCCATACCAAAACTTAATTTGATCCAAGGCTTGATAGAGTTTTACTAATTCTTCGCTGTCTTCAAAAAGATCTATTTGTTGGGCTCCATAAACAAGGTTACTCACTTTTACGCCAATAAGTCTAATAAGTAGTCTTCTATCGTATACTTTATCAAGCAATTCTTTTGCCTTGGCTAGTATTACATGGTCGTAAGAGGTATAGGCAACTCTAGCTTGCATGGTATGTGTTTGAAAATCGGAATACCTAATTTTAATGGTTACAGTAGCACAAAGGCGGTTTTGTTTACGCATATCAAAGCATACATCTTGCACCATTTTAGAGAGTGTTTGGTGCAAGAATTTTATATCGGTGGTATCTGTTTCAAAGGTTCGCTCCGAACCAATTGATTTTTGCTCGTGATAGGGCTCTACCCTTCTCGCATCAATGCCATTAGCTTTCTCCCAAATAATCTTACCATTCTCGCCCATTACTCTACTAAGCAGTTCAACAGGCATATTGGCTAAAGTTTCTATTTGCACAATACCCATATCACGCAGCGTGTGATACGATTTATCGCCTATGCCAGGTATTTTTTTTATTGAAAGTGGGAAGAGAAAAGGTTTTACATTTGTTTGTTGCACTTCCTTTTCTCCATTAGGTTTAGCTTCGCCTGTAGCAATTTTGGATACTGTTTTGTTTACTGATAAGCCAAACGAAATAGGTAATCCTGTTTCTGTAATGATGCGGTGCCTAAGTTCATGCATCCATTTATAGGTTCCAAAAAAACGATCTAAACCTGTTACATCAAGGTAATGCTCATCTATTGAAGCTTTTTCAACTAGAGGGGCAGCTTCTTCAATAATATCCGTAACAGTATGCGAAAATTTACTGTATTTATCCATATCGCCTCGTATCCAAATAGCTTGTGGGCAAAGTCGGCGGGCAAGTTTGCCAGGCATAGCAGAATGCACGCCAAACTTACGGGCTTCGTAGCTACAGCTAGCTACAACACCCCGGTCGGAGAAGCCGCCAATAATGACAGGCTTCCCCTTGAGGGCTGAATTTTCTAGTCGTTCCACCGAAACAAAAAACGTGTCGAGGTCCATATGGGCAATGGTCTTATTCATTTTGTTAATATAAATAACATTTAGTAGTTAATAATATTAACTTTAATATAATAAAAATGCAAATTGTTTTTTTACCTCTCAGCAAATGAGGGCGTTAAAATGTAGGGCGAAAAATGCGGAGAATGAAGACCATTTTGTTGACGTCAACAAAATGGTCTAGGGCTTGTAAATACTGGCATCTCAACGAAAACAATAGTTTGTTAAATAGAATTGTTTTTATTTATTCTCAACTTCTTTTTAGTGATATCTTTATCTGAGGATTTTATCTTTCGTTCTAGTTTTTTAATATCTTCTTCAGCAGGCAATTTTTCGGGCTTAATCCCGCTTTTCCCAAGTAATTGCCTTACATCTTCATTGTTTTTCACATGCTCTTGGGTAATCTCGCTTTCACCAAAAAGACCTTTCTTGCTTACGTTAAAATGGGTAATTTCTGCAGCCAACTGTTTTGCAGAAATAGTAATGGTTGGTAGGAAATCTGCTAAAGGGCGAGATTCAGAAATCCCCAATTTTCGTTTCATTGCACGAGTATCAAATCCTCCAAACAATGCGCTATCACCCTTACTTCTAACAATAGCGAACCCTTTGCTATCTACGCCTCTTTCATAAAGATTTTTAGATAATTGCATTTCTGCCGAAATTAAGTTTTCACGAGCTCGTAATCTTTCTTCGAGCAAAATTCTTTCTTCAAGCAAAATTCTTTCTTCAAGCAAAATTCTTTCTTCAAGAAGTTCTTGCTTTCTGGTTTGCATGGCAAAATAGCTTTGCGCAAAAGCAATTTGCTCTTTTTTGGGATCGCCATTTTGGGCAATAAGATAACAGGCATACCGAGTAAGCATAATATCCTCTTGCTTACGTTCCGCTCCAGATCCAATTCTGACCATTTTGTTGACGTCAACAAAATGGTCTAAAGGCTCTTCTCCTGTGGATCTACAGCTTTCTATTGCTTTTTCAATGGCATTTAAAAAGTTTCGCCATTCAGAGTAACCTAATAAAGGTTGGAGGTCTCTTGCAAGCCAGTATTCAACACCTTTTTCATCATAAGCAAATTCTTCAAATTCGCCATGCAGTCTTTGTATTAGTTCTTTTTCCATGGTACATAAAATTTATTATGATCCTAAATTATAGTAATACCTGAATTTGAATGTGCAAGCTAAATAGAACAGCAAGCATACTATGTAATGGCTGTTCTCTCTAACCCTTTTAATACGCGTGTTTAACGCCATAAAAAATAAATCGTGTTTCTATGATTTTTTTTAACAAACCAATGTTTAATAAGTAAGAATCTCTTAGCTATCAAGTTGAAATAATAGAGACCATTTTGTTGACGTCAACAAAATGGTCTAGAGCCTGTGAATACAAGTGTCTCAAGGCTCCTCCAATGAAGAATGCATATTCTATTGTTGGTAGTTTGGAAACAGAAAAAAATCTGTCTAATGAGCTCGAATTAATTGCTATTTCAGAGCTTGTAGTTGGCAGCTATTTAATTATGTTTGAAAATAATGAGAATCAATTTACTTCTCAACTAATTATTTTAAGATAATTTATTATTTTGACTGTCATATACTTAGGCATTTTATGTTAATATGATTAACATAAACTTGACATCTAAAATACCATTACATATCTTGCAAAAGTATTCTAAGCAAGTAAACTATGTATTTATCATCTAACATTAAGTTTCTCAGGAAACGGAAAAATTTTAGTCAGGAAGAAATGGCATTGGCGCTAGAATCTAAGCGCTCTGTTTTAAATAGCTATGAAAATAATATAGCCTCTCCTCCTATTGATATGGCAGTGCGCATTTCCGATTATTTTAGAATTAGTTTAGACACACTTTTACGCATAGACCTTACCAGATTGCCAGAGCACAAAGTTGGAGAATTAGAGCGTGGCTTAGAAGATT
The DNA here is from genome assembly GCA_002256395.1 of Bacteroidetes bacterium B1(2017). Classification (GTDB taxonomy): domain Bacteria; phylum Bacteroidota; class Bacteroidia; order UKL13-3; family UKL13-3; genus B1. The sequence goes on from NKJG01000002.1 coordinate 307,265, forward strand.
ATATTAAAGGTAAATACTTGCGCATTATTGCAACAACGACTAATTCTGATAATATAGATAATATAGAATTGGTATCTGAAAAAGCGCGCGCTGGCTATACTGCTGGCTATACAGATATTCAGTTTATTTCTGAATTACCTCAATTTAGTTTGCCATTTTTAGATAAGCGTAAGAAATATCGCAGCTTTCAAATTAGCGGAGATTCTATGTTACCTATTCAAGATAAAACTTATGTAACCTGCGAATATGTTGAAGATTGGAGCAGCCTTAAAGATGGTTTGTGCTACGTTATTCTTACTAAAGAAGATGGTATTGTATTTAAACGTGTATATAACGATATAGCCAAGAGCAAAAAATTGGTTCTTATTTCAAACAACCCAATTTATAAACCCTATGAAGTAAATATTGAAGATGTTCTAGAGATCTGGAAGTATATTATGGATCATAGCAAAACATTAGATTGATATTCTCAATCTGATTGATTACGCAAAAAGGCAGCTCTTGGGCTGCCTTTCTTGTTTTATTTTTAATTCATTTATTGCTTTACAAATGGTTTCGTTAAGATGGTATTTCCACTTTCAATTTTCAAGTAATACATACCTGCTTCTAAATCTTGAATAGCTAGTTCAAGTGTATTTGTTGGCGATAAATAAAGCTCTTGCTTAATACATACCTGACCTTGTAAGTTGCATACTTGAACACCTGTCAATTCTTTGTCGCACTGAATTATGAGGCTTGATTTTGCGGGGTTTGGATACACATTCACATCAGCTGAATGGACACTATTTTCTAGGCCTGCTGGTATCACTCGAGTAGTTAATTTTTTCCAATCGAAGTATGAATAGATAGGATAATGATCGGAAGTGTTGTTGCTAAATCCGGTACAATACGTAGCGGCATTATCTAAAACTTTTGCAGAACCTTTGAAGTAAAAAGAATCCAATGTTTTACTAATCATTTGATGGTCGATCATATTTACGCTGAAGGCATAAGATGATTTACCTGCATCTGTTAACTCTTTACTTGGAAAGGTATAATTAGCGTTTAAGAAATTCTTATAAGGAGAAACAGAAGCGTTATAAATAGACTCATCTAAATCATCGTTCCAATCGCCAAGCACAATATATTTTGTGCCACGCAGTACACTTTCTAAATAGGTTTTTAAGGCATTAGAACCATCTACCCTATTATTATATGAGTTAACATCGGCAAAGGCTTTCATATGCAATACAATAAAATAAAGAGTATCTGTTTTGGTACCACCTTTTGTTTTAAGCGCAACTCGCAAAGGCGATCTTCCTCCAAATTTTGATGCTTGAGAATTAAGGATATCGAAGGAGCTATCAATAATTACATCAAACATGCTTTTCTTCCAGTAAATACCCATTTTTTGGGTTTGCGAAAAGGCAGAAATATACGTATCGTATTTAGCTGCAAGTGCTGATGATAAAGAGTTGTATGCATTTGCATTGCTTATTTCTTCTAATGCAAAAACATCCATATCCGTTTTTTCTAGCATGGCTTTTACATTCGCAAATTGTGTAGCTTCATCTGTTGGTCCATTGCTAATATCACCAAACCATTCAACGTTCCAATTAGCTACATCCAATAAGCTATCATTACCAAGCTTTGGGAAATTTTGAGCACTTAGTTGGTTCGAACCGAGTAAAAAGAAAACTGTAATGAAAACGAATAGGTTTTTTATTTTAATTGATTTTAGTAGCATTTTTCTTGTTGTAATAGAAGAGCCAAAGATAAGCCGTAAATCCAAATAGCAATGTTAAGATTGTTTGAAACCCGTGAATGACAATTGCCAAGGCATTGCTGTTAACTAAATTAAGTCCAAGTAATACAAACGCCTGGCTCACTACAAAATGATAGGCTCCGGCCGAACCTGCTTGTATAGGAAGTGTTCTGGCTACTACGCCCAAAACCATTACCAAAAAGGCATCATACATTGTAAGTTTTGCAGAGTCTTGGAACATAAAAAACCATAAATAGGTCATTAAATAAAATCCAATCCAAATACTAATGGTATGAACCAAAAACCAAGATTTCTGTTTGATTTTTACTAGCGAAAGAGCGGTATCTATTAACTTTGTAATCCACTCGCTAAAGCCATCATGTCTTTTCTTTAGCCATTTATAAATTACAATCCCTACACCTAGCAATAATCCTAATACTAGTATTTTGTTTGGGGTTATTAGGTTTATGTCTTTTGTGAAATTATTAAGCAATGAACCATGGTTTAGAAACTCCAACAAGAAAGCTGTACAAATAATAATTCCTAAACAAATAACATCCGCAATGCGTTCAAATACTATTGTTCCTAAACTTGTGTTTATAGGGTATTGCAGCGATTTTTTCAACAACATGGCCCTACTAATTTCACCTAAACGGGGCACTGCAAAATTTACTAGATATCCACTTGCAAGTGACGCAAGCAATACGTTAAATGGAGCTTTAAATCCAATTCCATTAAAGAGCACTTGCCACCTTAAACTCCGAGCTATGATAACCCAAACAGAAACAAAAAATACAGGTGCGAGTACCCAATGATTTCCATTTTGTATAACACCTAATAGCTCAGAAAAATTTGTTTTTCTAAAGCTAACATACAATAACCCTATACCTAAAATGGCAAATAATGTTGATTGCAAATAAACATATCGCTTAGGCAGCATTATTTAAGGCGGTATAAGTTTAGTTTATTATTTTCATCAGCAAAGATGAGCCAATTGTCGGCCTCATTAAATAGGTTTCCAATTACAAATGGCCCAGAAGTATTAATTGGAAAAGGCTTATAGGCCTCCCCTTTAGCATTTTCGACAGCAATTTTTCTATTAATTTGATCCCAATAAATTAGTTTTTGACCATTACCAATTGCACACCATTGCGGCTGCAGTGTGCTTCCTGAAAGTGATTTTCTCTCACAAATAGTTGCACCTTGTTCATCTATAATTTGCACCTTTTCATTCCCTATTAGTAAAAATCCTTTTCGGCTAGAGGAGAGTGAAACTTGGACAAAATGATGAAACCCAGCTGCTGGTAAAGTTTTTACCGTAATAGGCTTAGTACTTGAATAAGTAATGGTAATAAGTTGATTTGAATCTAATGCAGTTAACGTAAATACTCCTGTATCCTTTGTGTCAATTTTGGCATCCAAGAATTGGTAATTGCTATCTAGTTTTATTTTTTCAATTGATTTCGCTTGGTTAGAAAGAAAATTTATTTTTCCTTTTTCATTTAATGACCAGTACACTTGTTGCGAACCAAACATGAAATGTTGGATAGGTGTTTTTAGGTTCGGCCAAACTTCTTTTGGGTTCCAATAAGGCAGTAAACGGCCTTGTGTATTATACGCCGAAACCTTATAAAAGATACCTGTAGCAAATAGTTGATAGTTTCTATCCTTATTAGGATCGATAACACTGACAGAGCAATTTGTCCCAGTTGGTATCCATACAGGCCAGCCAGAAATATTCACTCCTTTATCATCAATCATATAAATAAAATGACTAGAATTAAATACCCATTGGCGCTTCCCATTATTATATAAATCTACTTCCTCTATTTTTGAAATAATTTGGTCGTCGATAGCTTTCTTCCATAATATTTTCCCTTCCCTGTCAATCATATATACTTGTTTTCGGGCATCTTGAGTTAAGATTACTTGCGACCCCAAGGAGTAATTATAGACCACTTGAGGTTGTATAATCATATTTGTATCAAGTTGAATTGCCCAAACCTGTTCGGTTTTTTCGGCTTTTGAGATATTAAAGTGGGTATAGATTTGTGTGGCAAAAATCTTATCGTTACTACCAGCAAACTGAATAGCCATGCGATGTGCACGTTTAAATGCTCCCATATTTTGATTCACAATACTAAACCAATCATTATTCAAAAAATTAAGTGCATATTTAGGTGCATGATCATTCATGATTAATATCTCCAAATTTGAATTTGGAGATAACTTTCTTTCAAAATCTTTATAATGTTCTTGCTTGGAAAGCAGTTTTTGCTGAGCCCAACGTAAACGCATAACATGCAATATTTGAGGGTTATTGGCAAAGTAAAAATACCCATTTGATTGAATGTAATAATTTGCTTCTAGGCCTTCAAATAAATCAGTGAAATAAAACTTTAAAGCATCGCCAAAATAAGCTCTAGGGATTATTCCATATTGAATTGTATCTGCCTTTTTAGCAATCGTATCAGAGGCAAATTTTCTTTTTACAGATCTTTCCATTTCAGCCAAAAGTGTTTCCATCCCGGGTGCATCGCTTACTTCTACGGCCATTACATAACAGCTATCTTTCCATAAGCCTGGTTCGTCAATTGATAAAATGGCTGCATGATTTGCGAATTTCGAGGCTAGCTTTTCAGCAAATGGATATTGCAATGACCTCTCTATACTATCAATATAGTTTTTGTAAGGCATGAACAATTTTCTGCTCAACAAATATTCATTTACATTTTTGTAAAAGGCTGGATACCCATTAAATCCTAAGGTATAAGCAAAATGAATTCCATCAGGAATATTTGCTCTTAAATTGTTTTCAATAGGTGCTTGGGAGTTTAATAAGTCTAAATATTGAAAATTCGTTTCATGTGTTTGTGCGGCACCTTTTAATAGTAGTTCCTCGTCATCGTACTCCACATTATAAACAGCTCTTTCAGCAAAATTTCCAAGAATAGAAAATGATTGCTGGTAATTTTCACTACAGGTGCTTTGGATTAGGCTTGGCAAATTTTTATAATTAAAATAAATATTTAAACCATCCCCGCTATTCTTAACAAATGCGAGTTTATCCTCAATTGAAGGGTCATTGTTAAATTGATTTATTTTTTGCAATGCAAGTTCAACCAAGGTTCCATCTGGCGAAAACAGCATAAGTTTACTTTTGAAAGCTATTGTAAAATGGGTGCCGTCATTAAAATCTGTAAAGTCAAATAACTCCTCGTTCATAAACTTTCGTTTCGAAAGCTTGTACCTATTGGGGAAATGTGTTTGAAAAAATGCAAACGCATTACTTGGCTCAACTTCTTTAAGTGTTTGAACGGCCATAAAAAAGCCAACACTTTTGTTTGAAAACGTATGAAAAGAATAAGTTGCCTGGCCCTTACTAAACCATTCCTCCATTGTTTCATTGGTTTTCAATAAACTGTCGTAATAGTTTACTTGTGAATAAAAATTCGAAATTTGTTCGTTTAATAATAACCGATCCAGAAAGGTTGGGTCATCCAAATTTTTTAAATCTGTACTACTGTTTTTCGATTCAATTATTATTGCCGCATTATCAGGTACTATTTGAATTGGCTTAATACTTTTATCTTCAATTTGCGCAAAATAAAGATATATCCCCAATGCTATTGCAATGGAAACTACTATACTTAATATGCTCAATAACTGCTTATTCATAATATTCTTCGAAAATAATTTGTCAAATTCACATGTTACTTATAAATTGTTCACAAGTTCACACACATTCCTATGAAACATACACATCGAATTTACACTCGTTTAGGCTTTTTACTAGCTGCTATTGGAGTTATTTTGGGAGCCTTTGGTAGCCATGTTTTAAAAGAATTAATTGGTGAAAGCGAGCTAAACACATTCGATACTGGTGTTAGGTATCAAATGATCCATGCATTGGCAATTATTATACTCTCCTTAAGTCATCGTAAATTTGATGAAAATAAGCTTGATCTTACCCTAGGTTTGTTCTTAGCTGGAATTTTAATTTTTTCTGGTAGTCTATACCTTTTAGCTACTCGTAGTATTTGGGGCGATGATTCCTATAGAATTATTGGTGCAATTACCCCCTTGGGAGGAATTGCCTTTATTAGTGGTTGGCTACTAATGTTTTTTAAGGGCTTTTTACCTGAGGAAAGTAAATTTGACGATTCCACGAGTTCGACACAATCAAGTTCAAGCCGTAAACATCGCAAACATCGCAGTAGTAGCTCCTCTTTAGAGGATGCTACGAAATAGTTTTTGTTGCTTAAATCTTAATGGTCGGCTGTTTTGCTTTTCGAAAAAAGGCTTTTAACCTTAACTGCCGGTACCCAAATTTTAGAGAGCATATATTTTAATGGGCTTTCCTTCTTAACGTGCCACACCGTAGTTCTGCTTGATTCTATTGGCTCTTGATGGATTGTATAGGCATATGCTGCAATAGATGTCCGGTATTTTCCTTCAGGAAAATTAATTGGATCATAGCCGTGCAAAGTGTAGCTCCTACAATGCATTATGGCCAACCTGTTAAAAGGAACATCCACTTCTGTTTTCACTCCACTTCTGCTATCCTCTAAACGCAATTCACCACCATATTCTTTTTTCCAATCTTTATTGATATACAATAATAGATTTAAATTTCTATACCAATTATCATGTAAAGGGTGGTAATTAAAGTCGGCATGCATATCTAAAAAACTGCCTTTTTTTCCTTGATGAATGCCTCCACCATAAAAGGTAGGGTCAATAAAAACTTCTTCTTTTGTGATGTATGAAATTAGGCTGGAAAATCTTGGATTTATAAGGTCCTCATGCAATTCTCTAAACAAGCCTCCCATTTCGTAATACTTACTTTTTTCAAATTTATTCTTCGCAAAAACATAATCCGCACTTGGCGTTTCTATTTCAGGTATTTGATTATAAAGCTCTGTTAGTTTTTCGGCATCGCAAATTTCATCAATACCAATATGTGGGAAAGGAACTGCCTCTAAGAACTGCTTACGGAATTTATCTTTATTTGCCTCTAAATAATCAAAACGAATCATTTTTTTTTGCTTTAAGTGTGTAGGCAAGTTTAATTCGTGAGCCCCTTTTTTTCAATGATATTTCTCATATGCTTAACAAAAATAAATCCTTGAAATAGCTTTTATATAATCTTCTAATACATATAAAAAGAGAAAACTCCTCTTCCACCATTTGGGAAAATTCCTTCTAATGAAACTTGTCCTTTAGCTGTCTCCAAAATTTTAATTAAGGCCTCTGCGGTTTCGTATTCTTTACGATTAATTGCGGTAATAATAAATCCTTCTTGAATACCCATACCAGCAATCTTTCCTTGGCGAATATTACTTACCCTATATCCGGTTTTGATGCCCAATTTATCTTTTTCTATTTTAGAAATGGGTTGAAAATCAGCGCCTAAAGATTCGGAGCTAATTGTTCCTTTTTTTAGTATAGCCGTATTCCCTTCCTTGTTAATGAGGCTAAGAGTTGTAAGTTCTTCTTTGCCATTTCTAAGGTAGGTCATTTTAATTTTATCACCAGGCCTCAAATAGGCAATTTGTTCATCGTAATTTGACTTGCTGTCAATATCCTTATCGTTTATTTTTATTAGCAAGTCTCCTGCCCTTATTCCCGATTTTTCGGCAGGTCCTTCAGGTAAAACAAAATCAACATATACTCCATGATTGTCGGTAATTTTCATCCGTTGAGCAATGGCTGCATCAATGTCTTTTACATCCATTCCTGTAAAGCCTCTTTGTACTTCTTTATAATCAACTAAATCTTTTACTATTTTGGCAACAATGTTTACAGGTATGGCAAATCCATAGCCATTGTATGAGCCTGTATTACTTGCAATAGCGGTATTAATTCCTACCAATTTACCTTCTAAATCAACCAAAGCTCCTCCACTATTACCAGGGTTAATTGCAGCATCTGTTTGTATAAAACTCTCAATTGGAAATTGGTTGTTTACAATATTAATATTACGTCCTTTTGCACTTACAATACCTGCAGTTACGGTTGATGTTAAATTGAATGGATTACCTACTGCCAAAACCCACTCACCTACCTGTAATTGATCCGAATTCCCTAGTACAATATGAGGTAAATTACTGGCTTCAATCTTTAATAACGCAAGGTCTGTTGAGGGGTCTGATCCAATTACTTTTGCCTTATAAGATTGCTTATTATTATTTGTTATAACCTCTATTTGATCAGCATTTTTTACAACATGAAGGTTTGTTACAATGTATCCATCGGAAGTTAATATTACACCTGAGCCCGAACTTGCTGTTGGCCCGCGTTGTCCAAAGAAATCCATTCCATTCCAAAAATCGAAAAAAGGATCTTGCTGATAAGCCCTTTGATTAGTGAGTGTTTTTATAAATACCACACTATGAGTTGAGGCTTGCGATGCCTTCACAAAATCGGCACTGGCAAGGGAGTTACCTTTGTAGTTTACAGTAGAATATTCTTGATTTGCCTTAGATGCTGTTTCAAGAACAAGTACTTTAGATTGAAACTGGGTAATTAAAAGCGCTCCAGCTATACCGCCAATAAAGCCAAGTAATACAATGGTTACTTTTTTCATATACGATAATATAGATAAGGTTTTAAACAAATTTATTGCCTAAACACAAAAACAATGCCTCTAGAATTGAGAATGAAAAATTGTCAGTTTCGTCTACTCAGTCACATTAATTTTCAAGGTAAGCGTTACCTCAGATTGTTTAGGGTCATTGGTAATTATTTTGATAGTTTTACTATCTGGACCTGCCATATTTACCAAAGAAAAGGCTACTTTAAGTGTGGCAGATTTTCCTTTTGGAATTATGGTTTGCGAAAGCTCTGGATTAAGGCAACTGCAGGTTCTAACAATCCTTCTAATAATTAAATCTTGTTTACCTTTGTTTGTAATGGTAAAGGTACCACTAGGCGAGTTAAATAAAGGCACATTACCTAAGTCAATCTCTGTTGAAGATAATACCATTTTTGGAGCCTTCTTTAAATCAGATTTTGTTAACTGACTAAAATCTTCCTTTACATTGGCAGTGACATAAAACTTTTTAACTGGCAAAGAATCATCGTTTGTGTAAATACGTATTTCACTTTTCGACATCCCATAATCAGGTGGATTCTTTGGATAATACTTAAGCTTAATACGCATATCTGTATTAGGAGGCATATTATCATAAGGCTTAATAGCTTCAATATTTGCTGGAGCCTCTATTTTATATACATAAATGCGTTTATTACTCATGTTGTACAAGCCAATTTCCGAAGAATCATACCCTGTTGTTTTAACATTATTAAAAGTAATAGCATTTGTAATTACTGCTACATTTCCATATTGATATTTATACGTGTCGGTAAAATTAAACTTAGATGCATAAACATGCCCTTTAATAGTCAATGTTTGATTGGAAGGATTACCATCTGTTTCAACTAAAATTGTTTTATCAAATTCTCCCTGACGACCATCGGGGTCATAACTAGCAATTACAACACCCGAATCTCCAGGTTGGATAGTAGTTCTAGTATAGGTAGTATTTGTGCAGCCACAACTTGTTACAACATTCTTTATAGTTAATGGACCTGAACCTAAATTTACAAAATGAAAATCATGGTAAACTCTACCCCCTTTTTCATTGATATTGCCAAAATTAAACTTAAGGTAATCAAATTGAATTACGCCAAAACCTTCCTTTGATGGCTGCTCAATAGCTGTTTTTGGAACTTTGGTGTCTTTCTTTTTTTGTGCTTGAACTTGAATAATAGAAAATATAATTATTCCTACTAAAGCTACGTATTTTTTTGTGGTCATCTGTGTTTCCTTATAACTACTTGATTAATTCTTTTGCAATATCGTTGCATGAAGTTTAAATTTCAAACTTATCTGCGTCTAAACCAACGGGGAAAGTTTCTCTATATTTTACCAAATCCTCTTTAGATAATGAAATTGTAGCTGTTTCTATCCCCTTATTATTCGAATATACCACATTCCCTAAAGCATCAACTACCTGCGAATCACCAGAATGATAGATTTCAGATCCATCTGCACCAACTCTATTTACCGCCACAACATAACTTTGGTTTTCAATTGCTCTCGCTTGAGCCAAAAGTTTCCAATGCAAGGCTCGGCGCTCTGGCCAATTAGCCACAAAAATTAATAGGTCGTAATTAAATTCAGGTGTTTTTCTAATCCAAACTGGAAACCTAAGGTCATAACAAACAAAGGGGGCAATATTCCAACCTTTATAGGCTATCAACAACCTTATACTTCCTTTCGAATAATGCTTTTGTTCCTCGCCCATTCTAAACAAATGAGACTTATCGTAATACAATAAAGTGCCATTTGGTTCAGCCCAAATAAACCTATTAAAATACTTCTCACCTTCTTTAATCATAAGGCTTCCACAAACCGCAGCTTGAGTTTTTATTGCCCATTCCTTCATGCTCGAAACGGCATCCTCCTCCATGGTTTGAGCAAATAAATGTGGTCTCATGCTAAAACCAGTGCTAAACATCTCGGGTAAAACTATGATATCAGTAGTGTTCTTAAGCTTCAATACCTCATTCGCAAAATTGTCTAAATTAGCCTTTGAATCCTCCCAAACAAGGTCGCTTTGAATTAAACTTACTCTTAATTTAGCTGCTATTTCCATGTTTCAATGATACATAAACCCTGTGAATGAATCCAATTAAGTTTGAAATAGGATAAACCCTAAAACTTTATACTATTTACAAGGTTAACAAATTCAAAGATGCCTTCTACAGCAGTTTTCTGAATGTGTGTAAGCTTTTGATTATTTATAAACGGCATGGGCTTTGGATCAATAATAAATAGTGGCTTATTGGTATCAAAGTACTGAACCAAACCCGCTGCTGGATATACTTGCAAGGAGGTTCCAATAATTAAAAAGATATCTGCCTTTGACACAATGCTTGCTGCCGGTTCTATCATAGGTACTGCCTCTCCAAACCAAACAATATGTGGTCGTAACTGACTACCTAATTCACACGTATCTCCTAAATTTAGGCTTGGGCCTTTAATTGGGTAGATTAATTTAGGATTTGCGGTACTCCTACTTTTATTTAATTGGCCATGCAAATGTAAAATTGTTGAACTTCCGGCACGTTCATGCAAATCATCCACATTTTGGGTGACAATGTCTACTTCAAATTCTTTTTCAAGGTCTGCTAAAGCCAAATGAGCTTTATTTGGACTTGCATTATGGGCAGCAATCCTGCGTAAATTATAGAATTCGAGCACTTTTTCTTTGTCTCTATGCCATGCCTCAGGAGTTGCAACTTCCTCTATTTTATGACCTTCCCATAGCCCATCACTATCTCTAAAAGTCTGCAATCCACTTTCTGCGCTTATACCAGCACCGCTTAAAACAACTATTCGGGGTTTATTTTTGTCTATCATTTAGTTATATTTACCTGATTTTTTTGAAAACAGCCACAAAATATAAAAGGATATTCCTTCCGCTTTTTCTGAATTGCCTGTTATTACTAGCATTTCAGAAGGAAAGTCGTGCATCCTTACCAATAAAATCGGCCATTCAATTTACAGAAAACAAGGGACAATGGCAAGAGAATGTTCTCTTTAAAGCAGATATTCCTATTGGAAATATTTTTATTGAAAAAAATTGCCTCACCTATTTGTTTATTGATAAAGAAGCAACTCATGAATACCAACATGGTAAGGATATTAAGTCGGTTCATTTCCATTCTGTGAAAGTGTATTTTCAAAATTCCAATCCTAATCCAGGTATTGAAAAAACGAATAAGAGCGATGAGTATTACAATTATTTTGTAAGCGATCAAAGCAAATGGGCCTCTTTTGTGTATGCGTATAAAAGAATAGTTCTAAAAAATATTTATCCGAAAACAGATTTAGAAATTATCTCCAAACCAGATGGAATAAAGATAAATTTTGTTTTACAAGCAGGTGCTGACCCAAGTAAAATTCAATTAAAGTACGAAGGAGCCGATGAACTTTTTATCAAAGAAAATCAACTTCATGTAAAAACAAGCTTGGGCGAAATGATAGAATCTGCGCCTGTAAGTTATCAGCAAATTGGTCAAACACAAAAAGCTATTTCAACCCAATATACACTTCAAAACAACACGCTTGGCTTTAAGCTAAAAACTAAAAACACCTACCTTCCAATTACCATTGACCCCGATGTAATTTTTGGAACCTATATGGGCAGTGCGGCTGATAATTTTGGGTTTGCCGCTAGTTATGATACTTCTGGTAATGCCTACGGTGCAGGAACAGTTTATGCTGCCAATTTTCCCTTTACTACTGGTGCCTACGATGTAAGTTTTAATGGAGGAAGTGCAGCTAATAACGAGTATGCTAGAGATGCCTTTATTGCCAAGTTCAATCCCTCAGGTTCGGCTCTTATATTTGGAACATTTTTAGGTGGTAGTGATAATGAACAACCTCATAGTGTAACCATAGTTAATGGGGAGATTTTTGTTTTTGGAACAACCTACTCATCTAATTTTCCTACTACGTTTGCTGCACTCGATAGATCTTACAATGGAGGTGCCGATATTTTCGTTTTAAAATTAAATAGCTCTGGTAGCTCTCTTATTGCCTCTACCTTTATTGGAGGTACAAATGATGATGGAATTAATGGAGAGTCGCACTATGGATTTCCCGCGCAATCACACGATTTGCCGTATAATTATGCCGATTGGTTTAGAGGGGAAGTATTAGCAGATTTAACTGGGAATATTTATATAACTACTTGTACAAAATCTACTCAAGCGCAAGGTTTGCCCATTGTAAATGCAAACCAATTTTCGTTTGGTGGAGGTAATCAAGATGCCTATTTTATTAAACTCACCAATTCTTTAAGCTCTTTAATATTTGCTACCTACCTGGGAGGTACGGGCGACGAATCGGCTTATTCTGTGTGTGTAAATTCATTAAATGAACCAATAATAACTGGTGGTACAACAAGTTCTAGCTTGGCTTTTAATACAAGCACGTTTGGATACAGCGGCGATGTGGATGGTTTTATTGCTAAATACTCCAGCTCGGGTGTAAAACAACGGTTAATTTATTCAGGAACTGCTACCTACGATCAATCTTTTTTTGTTCAAACAGATGATATAAACAATATTTATATTTTGGGTCAAACCAATGGCAATATGCCCAAAAGCTCTGGAGTTTATGGAACTGCCAACGCCAAACAATTTCTTCAAAAATACAATTCTAGTTTAAGCACCTTACTTTTATCAACCACCTTTGGAAAGGCTGGGGCTGAACCATCTATTTCGCCTTCTGCATTTCTAATTGATGTTTGCGGCCGCATATACGTAAGTGGCTGGGGAGGTGGAACAAATGAATCGTACCATTTTGGAATGGATGATGTTACTGGTTTGGCAACAACTCCAGATGCTTTTCAAAAAAATACCGATGGCTCTGATTTTTATTTAATGGTATTGGCACCAAACTTTGGTAGCTTATTATATGCAAGTTATTATGGAGGTACTTTTAGTCAAGAACATGTCGACGGAGGAACAAGTCATTTTGATAGATCGGGCGTAGTTTATCAAGCTGTTTGTGCGGGTTGCGGAGGTTTAAGCGACTTCCCCACTACTCCAACTGCCTACTCTAAAGTAAACCCTGGAAAGAGAGCGTATAATACAAATATTGGAGGATGTAATCTGGGTATGTTTAAGTTTGATATGCGAACCTACATGATTCCTCCCAAATTTACCGATACTACTTTAACAATTATTGCTGGTCAAACATTAGATTATGATTTTTTTACAACAGATGCAGGTGGCGATAATTTAACCATAAGTTTTACTGGCGACATTTTAACCCGACCAATTAATCCAGCTGTAATTACTACAATTAACAATGTTCCTGGTTTAATAGCAAGTAAATTACACTTTAGCACACTATGTAGCGATTACCCTTCTGATACAATTGTTATTGATGTAACAGTTACCGATGGTGCATGCCCAGCGCCAAATGAAATTTATGGTAAAATAAAAATTGTTTTACGGTCTGAACCTATTCCAGCTCCTTTTCCAGAATGTATAAAAATTGTAAATGATAATACGCTCCAATTAACCTGGATTAATGGTGCAGCAAACTCTGATTTTAAGAATTATCAACTATTAAGAAAAATAAATAATGGGCCATTAACTAGATTCGACTCTATTTCCAATCAGATAAAAACTTCTTATAAAGACTCTGTGGCTCCTGATAATTTAAACCAAAACTATTGCTACCAAATGGTAAGCCTAAATAGCTGTGGAAGGCCTGGCGATAGTTCTAGAGTCATTTGTAGCCTGCCTAAATCAGATACACTTGGTTCAAACTATTTTACCGGACTGCAAACAGAGTTGTTTGTACTTCATGCCTTCGATACCTTTACACGAGATTTTAGAGTGGCTAGTGTAGACACCAAAGATTCTGTTTTTGTGAAATTGGGTGGATCATTTAATACCCTGGGAAAAGGTACAAGATTATTTGTGAACGGACTTGGAGAAGGTATTGTTAGTTTGGATTGGATACCAACCTGTGGTGATATTTACCAAGATACTTTAGAACTTCAAATAATTGTAAGAGATAATACCTGCCCCTATTTTAGACAGGCAACTAAAATCATTCAGTTTTTAGTTATACCAGCCTTGCCTGTATCTCCTCCGGTTAGTTATTGCCCTAAAATAATTAGTTCAGATTCCATCTTATTAGAATGGTCAACCTTTGTCCCAAGCAATTTAACAAAGGAATTGTTTTTAATTAGAACCGTTAACGGAGTGCCTACGCGTGTGGCTAGTTTCACAGATTTAAGCACAGGAGGGTATACTGATATTTTTAAATTTGTTACTGCCAATACCACCTGTTACAAATTAAGTTCAATGGATGTATGTGGGTTTTATGGAGATACGAGTATATCTTCCTGCGTTCAAAACGATAAGACCTTTGCTCCGAATCTTGCTATTTATACGGCAACAGTTAGTAATAACAAAGATGTTCAATTAGTATTTGAGGAAGCAGAATCGGATAGTTTTTGGCGCTACCAAATATGGAAACGAGCGGGTAGAGCTGGAGCTTATTCTTTACATAAAGAAATACGAACATTAGAAGATACCGTTTATACAGATTCAGAGGTAAAAGTGGGTGAAAATAGCTATTGCTACCAATTGGTGAACATAGATTTATGCGGCAATAAGAGTATTAAAAACAAAGAGGCATGTACCATTTTATTGGATGGAAAAGCAGAGCCTTTTGTAAATAATATGAATTGGTTACCTTATGATTATTGGGATCAAGGGGTAAATAAATATGAAATATTAAAAACTGAACCAACACTTTATGAAGATGCTATTTTTGGTTCAAAATCTATTAAACCATTAATGGCAACTGATACAAAATTAAACTACGATAATGGCCTATATGAATATACCATTCTTGCGTATGAAAATGATTTTGGCAACAACCAAACGAGTAAATCAAACACGATTCAATTACTGCAATTGCCAGTTCTTTATTCGCCAAACGCCTACACAGATAACAACGACGGGGTGAATGATGTATTTCATTTAGTGCCTGTATTTGTGAGAGACTACCATCTACAAATTTATAATAGATGGGGCGAACGTATTTTTGAAACGTATTCTAAAAAGGATGGATTTAAAGGTACCTACGGAGGAAATGAATCTCAAGGAGATGTTTATTTTTATATCGTAGAGTATGGAGGATGGGATAACAGTAAATACATTAAAAAGGGCAATTTTACCCTTTTACGATAATTACTTTTCCCACTCAAGAGTTTGAATTAAGTGCATCATATCTGCCTTAATAAACTTTAAAACAGGTGCAATAGAATCTTGGTTTGTTTTAGTTTCAAAGTATAAAGAGCCTCTTAAAAAATGCTCGGTACTATCTGTTACGTAAAATTGAGCATTTGTAGCTGTACTTCCATCTAGCTCATAAAATATCCCTTGAAACTTATCTGTACCTACGTAATTCTCTACTATTTGATCGGCACGCATAACATGTTTAAAAACCATTTCACGCGAATCATTCAGTAATTTAAATAAGTCTTTACGGTCTTTTACTTGCCTATAACTTAAATGTAGGGTGGCTCCAAAAGGTTTATAATACACGTTGTACCAACATTCTTCTGCTGCTGGATAGGGATCCAATTTAACCTCAGCATACACCGGTAAATCAAAACTGTAATGACAATTATCAAGGTGGTATCTAGAATATTCCCGCTTTGGAAAATCAATTCGCTCAAAGCCTCTAGGACGCGGCGCGCCCTGTTCTTGGTTACCACCACAAGAAATAAAAAATAAAATACTTACTAAAAATAGCTTAGCTGTTTGCATGTTGTATTGGTTCAAACGAAACTTTTACGCGTTTAATTCTTCTAGCATCAACTGATTCTATTTTAAACGTGTAGTTTTTAAACTTTATTTCCTGACCCATTTTTGGAAGATGTGAATTAATTTCAAGAAGCATTCCTCCTATTGTTTCTGCGTCGTTTCTAACATCTTCAAAATCTTCAACAGGAATCTCCATGTATTTGCACATGTCGTTTATAAGCATTTTACCTTCAAACACAAACGTATATTGATTGATACGTGTGTATACATGCTCATCTTCATCAAACTCGTCTTGTATTTCACCAAAAATCTCTTCCACAATATCTTCCATACTCACTAAACCACTCGTTCCACCAAACTCATCCACCACTATCGCTAAATGCATCCTTTTGGTTTGAAATTCTTTTAATAAATCATCAATTTTCTTGCTTTCAGGAATAAAATAAGCTGGTCTAATTAAAGCCTGCCAATTAAAATCGGATCCTTCGTTTAAGTGTGGTAATAGATCTTTAGTGAATAAAATACCTTTAATTTGATCTAGGTTATCTTCAAACACAGGCACTCTACTATACCCAGAATCTACAATTTGCAACATTAATTGGTCAAACAAAATGCTAAGCTCAACGCCAATAACATCGGGACGTTGACGCATAATTTGTTTAACATTTGTATTTCCAAAATTAACCACACTTTTAAGAATATTCTTTTCTTGCTTTGGTGCATCTTTTTCAGAAGTAATTTCTATCGCATGGTTCAATTCGTCTACAGATAATATATGACCTTTTTTGGTAATTCTTTTATCAATAATAGAGGTACTGCGCTCCAAAATAAATACCAGTGGTTGAAACAATTTATAGGTGTAATAAATAGGAACCGCCAATATGCGAGAGATTTTTACATTGTTTTGGAAAGAATAAACTTTTGGAATAACCTCACCAAACAATACCAATAAAAAGGTTACAAAAACTACTTCAAATAAAAATCCAAATAAAGGATAGGCATGGAAATTAAATATCGTACCAAATAGAAAAGTAGTAACCAAAACCACCGCTATATTCACAAACGTATTGGCAATTAAAATGGTTGCTAATAAGCGCTTTGGGTATCGTAAAAGAAAATTTATTGCATTAGCCCTTGATCCTGGTTCTTCAATTAATTCTGCTAATTGCGCTTTGCTTAAAGAAAACAAGGCATTTTCTGAGCCAGAATAGCAAGCTGAAAGAAAAACAAGAATGATAATTCCGAGAAGTGAAAACAAAACGCTAAGTGCGTCTGATGAGCTAAAAGCTGGATTAAACAGTTGTAAAAAAATACTACCAGCGGGAGGTTCGTCCATATTATTTATTAAAGGTGATTAAGCAAAAGTAATCATTACCAGCTATAAAAGAAAAAAATGCTCCTAGTTTTGTCAACAAAATACTATCCATTTAAGTCCGTATTAGGCTCCGATTGCTTTTCATCCGTGCTTTTGGCCGAACCTAAGAGTTGAATTTGATTTGCCTTAATTTTCTTACGTGGCACCTCATTTCCATTTTTATCTTTATAGTTTTCGGTTCTAATTTTTCCTTCTACATAAACCTGAGTTCCTTTTTTAAGGTAACCCTTCATTTTAAGTGAATCAACAGATCTGGCCAATTGATCCCAAACTTCTATATTATGCCACTCGGTTTCTACTCTACGTTCGCCACTTTTATCTACAAACTGTTCGTGGGTTGCCATGGTAAATTGCGCTACTACCCTATTGTTTTCAAGGTATTTAACAACTGGGTCGATCCCAAGGTTACCAATAAGCATTACTTTATTTAAGGACATAATTTACAGTTTTAGTATTCTCATGTGTGCATGTAAATTGCAAACTTGAGTTGGTAAAGGTATTCGATTTTACTTGAATTTAGCACCCAAGTTTGGCTCTAATTTTAAGGTGTTTTATTCCAAACTTTCTAGATAATGCTGAAATAATCGTGGTACACCAAAAGTTAGAAGTTCTTTTTTTGTCACCCAAATTTCGCCAATACCAAGAGGAATAGGCTTTGGTATTTCAAGGAAATAAAAATTGGCATGAAGATGTTGGTGTGAAAGAATGTGTTTTTTTTCATAAACCAATTTCAAACTTTGCTGGGCATGAATCCAATTTAACTCCAACATTTCTACAAAAAACTCCTGTAAACTTAATGGATTTGAACTTTCAAGTAAGGGTAAATCAACTAAATTTTGCCAAATATCCCCTGCAGGTCGTTTTATAATTGCCAATTTGGAGCCCGCTTGAAGGTGTAAATAACTAAAATATCTATGCCTTACCGGGTTCTTTTTGTTTTTAACGGGAAATAAATCTTCTTGTTTTAATTGGTGAGCCAGGCACTTACTTTCTAATGGGCAATTTGGGCAATTGGGTTTAGTGGGGGTGCAAACCAAAGAACCTAGCTCCATCATAGCCTGGTTATGCATGGCAGGGTTCTTTTTATTTAAGAAAGTCTGAGCCAATTCAGCAAATATCTTTTTGCCAGTAGTAGAATTTATTGATTCGGCCTGCCCATACAATCTAGAAAGCACACGAAACACGTTACCATCTAGCACGGCAACAGCCTCGTTATAGGCAAAACTAGCAATAGCTGCGGCTGTATATGGGCCAATTCCTTTCAATTTAATTAATTCGGCATAGGATTTAGGAAAACTGCCCTTGAATTGCTCATTTACCAATTTAGCGGTATGATGCATGTTTCTTGCTCTAGAATAATATCCCAAACCCTGCCAATGTTTCAAAATTTCGTCCTCGCTTGCCTGAGCCATGTCCTTAACTTGTGGATATGTTTGAAGAAAGTCTAAAAAATAGGGCAATCCTTGTTGCACTCTAGTTTGTTGCAAAATAACTTCGGAAAGCCATATCACATATGGGTCTGTGGTGTTTCTCCAAGGCAGTTGGCGTTGGTTCAAACCGTACCATTTTAAAAGTTCTTGTTGCAGCATAATTAAGGACTGGCAAGAAAAATGAAATATTTTATTAAAAAAACATCTTTTTTCAGTTCTAATACATACATTTGCAACCCCTTACGAGTGGGCGAAAATTTAAAATAGAAGAAAACATTCAATCATATAATACAGAGTAACAATGACTAAAGCAGAAATTATCCAAGAGATTTCACTTAAAACAGGTGTAGAGAAAAACCAAGTGCAGGAAGTAGTAGAGTCTTTCTTTAAAGTGGTTCGCAACAACATGACAGAAGGTAAAAATGTTTACTTCCGTGGTTTTGGATCATTCATTATTAAAAGACGTGCAAAGAAAATTGCTCGTAACATCTCTAAAAATACCGCAATGGTTATTGATGAGCATTATATTCCATCATTTAAGCCAGCTAAAACTTTCGTAGAGAAAATTAAGAAAAGTGAAGTTGTAAAAACTACTGCTGCAAAAAGAGAAGCAGAAGCTAAACAAGCCTTAAAAGAAGCTTAATGCAATTTAACAAAGCACAAATAATCATCTTAGGCGTATTGCTTGGCCTGGTTGGGATTTTAGTTTACTTAAACTATAAATCATCCACACCAGATATGGTACCTGCAACCCAGGCACCCATGGCTATGCATAAACCTTTTGATTTTGATGAGTATTTGGGCAATTTAAAAGATTCTGTTTCGGCCGAAACTTGGCAATCATTAAGCGACCAAACTCAAATAGCAAACAAGCCAGATGCTAGGCTATTTGAAATTGTTGGATTAGCTAGTACTTGGGATTCTTTAGGATTTAAATTGGTAGGTGCGCATTATTTTTCAAAAGCTGCCGCCCGTTTAAACGATGAAAATTCTTGGTACAATTCAGCGCTTAAATATTACGAGTTTGCCGCTACTTGTGTGGATACAGCCATGCAAATTTATGCTTCTAAGCAAGCCATTACTGCATTTGAAAAAGTAATTGCACTTAATGAAAATAATCTTGAAGCTAAAAATGCATTAGCCATTTGCTACGTTCAAAATGATTTAGACATTATGAAGGGCGTACAATTACTAAAGGATGTAACACGTAGAGATTCAAATAATGTTGACGCTAATTATACCCTTGGAATGCTTTCTATGCGTTCTGGGCAAGTAGATAAAGCTGTTGGCCGTTTTGAAGCGCTTACACGTATTGAGCCGATGAATCCAGAATTTCATTATTACCTTGGCGAAGCATATAGCCAGCTAGGTAAGAAGAACGAAGCAATAAAATCTTTTGAAACCTTTAAAGGCCTTGTGCCTGATGAGGAAGCTAAGAAAAATATAGATATCACTATTAATAACCTTAAAAATTCTAATTAACATGCCAAGCGGTAAAAAAAGAAAGCGTCATAAAATCGCAACCCACAAACGCAAAAAACGTCTTCGTAAAAATAGACACAAGAAGAAGTAATGTGAATTGAAAAAGAAGTAAGTATTTAGCTTACTTCTTTTTCTGTTCTTGCCCCCTCTTAAGTTATTACTTTATTACCCTCCCTCACATTGCAACAACCTTTTGGTTGATTGCCTAAAACATTATTGTAGTGAATTACGAATTAATAATCAATTCAAACCCTTCGGGAGGGGTAGATATTGCCATTCTCAAGGATAAAAAACTTATCGAACTACACCACGAAAAGGTAGACAATAGTTTCCAAGTTGGTGATGTATACCTAGGAACTGTAGGTAAAATTATGCCTGGCCTTAATGCCGGCTTTGTTAACGTTGGCCACGAAAAAGATGCCTTTTTGCATTACCTCGACCTTGGCCCCCAATTTCAATCGACTCAGAAATTTACGCGCATGCTGCGCAGTAGCCGTCCTAAAGAAAATAGCATTCAAGCTCAACATTTAGAATCGGATATTAATAAAGGTGGTAAAATTACCGACCTACTTAAACGCAATCAGCAAATATTGGTTCAGGTTACTAAAGAACCTATTTCTAACAAAGGCCCGCGCCTAACGTGTGAGCTTTCTTTAGCTGGACGATTTTTAGTGATGATGCCCTTTGATAATTCTATTAGCATCTCTAAGAAAATTGTTAAACAAGACGAACGTAGAAGACTTAAAGAAGCAGTTAATGCCATTAAGCCCGAAAATTTTGGTGTCATTATTAGAACCAATGCGGAGGGTGAAAGTATTGACGATTTGCAAAGTGATTTAAAAGATCTCATGAGCAAATGGGATGGAATGTGCAAACAATTAAAAGAAGCAAATTCTCCTCAAAAAGTTTTAGGCGAAAACGACAGAACCCTTACCATGGTTAGGGATTTGGTAAATGAGACGTATACCAACATCCAAATAAACGACAACTTTTTATACACTAAAATTAAGTCGTACTTAAATAATAAATCTCCTGAATTAGAAAGTATCGTTAAGTTCTATAATGGCAAATTGCCCATCTTTGAGCAGTTTGGAATTGAAAAACAAATAAAGACTAGCTTCGGAAAAGAAGTGAACTTTATGGGTGGATCGTACCTTATAATTGAACATACCGAAGCTTTGCATGTAATAGATGTAAATAGCGGTAACACTTCTAATAAAGGCGAAAATCAAGAGGAAAATGCCCTTAAAGTTAATATGGAGGCTGTTGAAGAAATAGCCCGCCAATTGCGCTTAAGAGACCTTGGTGGTATAATTGTAATTGACCTTATTGATCTTAAAACCGCTGGCAATCGCAAATTGGTTTACGAGAAGCTGAAGGAGGTAATGAAAACCGATAGGGCTAAACATAAGATTCTTCCAATGAGTCCGTTTGGCTTAATTCAAATTACTCGCCAACGTGTGAGGCCAGAAATGGCCGTTGTAACTAATGAAAAATGTCCTACCTGCATGGGCAGCGGCGAAATTCAATCGAGTGTAAGTATTGTAGACGATATTGATAGCCACGTTAAATACCTTATTGAAAACCTTAGTTTAAAGGGTTTCTGCATAGAAGTTCATCCCTATTTAGCTGCTTTCTTAAAAGATGGTTGGTTTAAATCGCCTCGCTTTAAATGGTGGAGAGCCTATAAGCAATGGATAAAAGTTACTCCTAATAACAGTTTACATCTAGTAGATTATAAATTTATTGACGCAAAAGGCGAAGAGGTAGTTCTTTAAAAAGTCCTGCTAGTTGATAGTAAGGATGGTTTTAATTAATTTTCACGTACCAATTAACTAGTTTTTGAACCTAAGCGAAAAAAATAGTATTCTTATCAAAGCCGAAGCTAAACGCTTGGGCTTTGCTTTTTGTGGGGTATCCAAAGCCGATTTTTTAGAAGAGGAAGCCCCTCGATTAGAACAATGGCTTAAGGAAAATAGAAATGGCAAAATGGGGTATATGGAAAACCATTTTGATAAACGCCTCGACCCAAGACTATTGGTAGATGGCGCCAAATCTGTAATTAGTATGCTTTATAACTACCATAACCCATCCCCTGTTTTTGGTTCGAACCAATTAAAAGTCTCACAATATGCTTATGGTGAAGATTACCATGAGGTAGTGAAGGATAAATTAAAGGAGCTATTATTTTTCATTCAAACAGAAATTGGTGACGTAAACGGAAGAGCTTTTGTTGATTCTGCACCCGTTCTTGAAAAAGCTTGGGCACAAAAAAGCGGTCTTGGGTGGTTGGGTAAAAATGGAAATATTATACATAAAGGTGCCGGAAGTTACTTTTTTTTAAGCGAGCTTATTTTAGACCTAGAATTAGCAGCCGACACTCCTGTAACCGACCATTGCGGCACCTGCACCGCGTGTATAGATGCCTGCCCTACCGAGGCAATATATGAACCTAATAAAGTAGATGGGAGTAAATGTATTAGCTATTTTACCATTGAATTAAAGGATGCTATTCCAGAAGAATTGAAAGGGAAATGGGCCAATTGGATTTTTGGCTGCGATATTTGTATGGATGTTTGCCCCTGGAATAAGTTTGCAAAAGCCACAAAAGAACCTAGGTTTGAACCAAATAAAGGCTTTGAATTAATGAATTCTTCCAATTGGCAGGATATTTCCGAAGAATTATTTACCGAATTGTTTAAAAAATCGCCCTTAAAGCGCAGCAAATACAACGGTTTGAAAAGAAACATTGACTTCCTAATAAACTGATATCATGAGGAAACTATTTTTACTACTATCATTTTTTGTTTCATCTTTATCCTATGCACAAAGATTTGATGAGCCAAATTATGGACTTTCATTAAACGGTAATTTCACCACCGTTCATGTGGCTCATGAGAATTTAGTTGGAAGGGGAATGGGAAGTTTTGGAGTATTTTACCAAAGGGCAATTACCCCTTATCATACCAACAGGTATTTAAATAGATTGGATTTTACCTTAGAGCCAGCGCTTTCTTGGCTCAGTTATAGAGATAATACTAGCGACAAACGTTTCCAAAGTAATTTTATTGATTTTAGCGCCTACCTCAATTATGTGCCCGACAGAATGTCGGACGATTTGCGATTATTTATTGGCGCTAGGCCCTCCTATTTAACTTTTTCGAATACCCAGGTTGTAGAATTTGGTTCGTACCGAGAACTGACAAATGATAGCCAAAATGCAAATACAATTGGGGCAATAGACTTTTCTGGAATTATTGGTTTAACAGTAAGTATGGGCGATGTGGCAAGCTTAGAGTTAAAGTATATCCATAGTTTTACTAATAAAACAACGGCTACTACTTTTAATGGTCGACCAAGTTGCGTGGAGATTGGAATTAGATTAAGTGCAGTAAGAATTAAGAACAAAATGATTACTGAAGAAAAAAGTATCGTTGCCGAACTTAATAAAAGAGCTCAAGGAACATTGTTGGTTATGCTTGAAGCACCAAATGAAAAATTAATCAATCAGCTGATAACAGAAAAGCGAATTGAGGATGCCAACTATGTTCGGAAATTGCAGTTCCAAACCAATAAAAACATCATGAAAGAGTTTGCTGCAAATTTTGATTTTTGCAAGGTTGAATTCTTTATGAATACCGATGCATACAAGGTAGATAGAGGCGATTTTAAAGGAGTATTTTTAGATCAAAATCTTGAACCAAAAGCAGAAGTTAGTTTTGATAGCAGCAATTATTTTATTGCTTCTTTTATTGAAGATGTATCTGAATATACCCATAAATCTGATTATGGTTTATATATGTACGACACCAAATTTAATCAACTAGGAAAACCCTACAATACAAGTGCAAACAGTATGGGGATTTTTATTGGTGGTGATCCCTTAAATTATTTTAGAAGAATAAAGACAAGCGGATATTTCTCGGATGATTTTGCTAAAGTTATAAAGAAGGTAAACACCAAATTACAACTCGGTAGAATTCCAATTAATCAATAAGTACCTGCAAAAAAAAATCCAGCCTAAGCTGGATTTTTTTGTTTAATAAGTATCTAATTAATAATTATTAAGCATCATTGGCATAATAAGCATTAATACATCTTCGTCTGCTTCTTGGTTTGCAGGTACTATAACACCCGCACGATTAGGTTGCGAAAGTTCTAATACTATTTGAGGAGCATCCATATTGTTTAGCATTTCTAAAAGGTATTTAGAATTGAATCCAATTTCCATATCCTCGCCCACATATGAGCAAGTTAACTTCTCTTGTGATTCATTTTCAAAATCAATATCCTCGGCGCTAATGGTTAAATCACTACCCGCTAGTTTTAAACGAATTTGATGGGTGGTTTTGTTTGAGGTAATAGATACACGTTTTACTGCCATCAAAAACTCACCTCTATCAATAGTTAATTTATTAGGATTTTCTGTAGGAATAACAGCGCGGTAATCAGGATATTTCTCATCTATTAATCTACAGATTAAGCTTACATCTCCAATTTGGAAGAAGGCATTCTGACGATTGAAATTAACCTTTACCTGAGTATCATCATTAGGCAAACAAGATTTTAAAAGGTTTAAAGCTTTTTTAGGCAAAATTAAAGCTTCTTCAGTTCCTGGTTGCACATCATTTCTAGTAAAACGCACCAAACGGTTTGCATCTGTAGCAACAAAGGTGATATTGTTTTTAAATAACTGAAGATAAACCCCTGTTAAGTTTAAACGCAACTCATCGCTACTAGTAGCAAAAACACTTTTGTTGATGGCTTTTTGCAGAATCTTGGCACCAATTTCAAAGGTACTTGCACCCTCTACTTCTGGAGTTTTAGGAAACTCATCACCTTTTTGAGCCGTAAGTTTAAATCGACCACTTTCGTATTTAATTTCAACAGAACCCTTCTCTTCATTAATTGAAAAAGCCAATGGCTGATCCGACAATGTTTTTAACAGCTCTAAAGTTGTTTTAGAAGGAATGGCAATAGATACATCCTCTTTGGCATCAACCTTAATGCTGGTGCTCATAGTGGTTTCTAAATCTGTTGAGTGAATTGTTAACACGCCATCCTTAATATCAAATAAAAAGTTATTTAATATTGGGATGATTGGTTTTGAAACCACAACCCCATCAATGTAGGATAAGTGGCGCAATAAGACACTGCTATTTACAATAAACTTCATTGTTATAGTTTGTTTTTTAGTACGTTCTAAATGTAAGAACTAAGGCAAGGTATAAATTTGCTCCTATTTCTCTTGCAAACAAAAATAAAGGGCAAGTGTGTAGTAGCAAAAACAAGTTATGCACAATAAACACCTAAGCGCCTAGTAAATGGTTGAATACTATTCTTGCCTGCCAAGCATTTTCTCTGGTAAGGCCACCGGAAAGGCTTCGAGGTTTATGGTATCTGTTGGTATTAAATTTAGATTATCCATATTTGGTTGACCAGCATTTACCCAAGCTGTATACCAAAATGAAGAAACCGCTCGAATAGCGGCCTGCATACGTCGCTCTACCATACCATTTAATTGCTGATGGTAGGCCCAAGCAAGTTCGGGTGAGTACATTTTAAGCAAAGCATTTCCTTTAACTTCATAGGTATATTTTTTATGTTCGGGGAAGTGTTGGTGCAATTTTTTTTCGAAGCCAAATACAGAATCTAAGCAGGCAAAACTACCTTCCACTGCTAGCCACGAAGCCTCTAAGGGTGAGCTAATATAGGACGCAGGCCCAACAAAAAAATCATACTTTGGTGCAAATAATTCGGGCAATCGGGTTTCAAAAAAAGCATGAATTCCATGCTGGTTTGTTTGCTGCCCGTTATAATTTGAGGTAGCATGCAAAGGCACATGACTATCTGCAATATAATGTCCAATTTCTGCACTGTATTTAAGTATTTGCGATGTGTTGTGTTGCGCAAATGCCTCGGTTAAATTGCGCAACATCCATTGAATATTCCAAGAAACAATGCCATAGGTATGCAAGGTGTCTTTGCTAAACTTTTCACAGGCCAAATGGTATGCTCTGGGTAAGGTATCAAAAGGTAAAACTTTCTCATAATAATCCATGTCTATAAAATGCTTCACTCCCTCTCCTGCCACTAAATATCTTCGCTTATCGGGGTCAACCGCATGCTCAGAGATGTAATCAATGTTCTTTTTATAAAAGCCAAATAGCTCGGTTGGCAAACAAAATACGGCTAACCTATTTATTTGTTGATGGGCATAAAATCCCCACGCAAACAAGCCTTGGTTCGGCATAAATAATAAGAAGAAAACAAAACCTAATTTTAAACAAGGATATTTCATGCAACAAATTACAGCCTGCGTCCGATTACTTGTTTATGGAAATGTACATTTTATCCTAGATATAGGATTATTGCTCAGAGATATGGATAGAGCAAGGTTTTTAGCCTGCTTTTATTATTTTTGAGCTATGAGAAATTCCAAATCAGGCCTTTTAAAATTAATTTCCTTTGTGTTTTTTGTCTTACTTTTTAGCTGTTCGAACCTAAAAGCGCAACATAACGATACGCTATTATATCATCCTTTTGATAACGCAAAAGAGGCCATTGGTTTAGCTGCAAAAAAAGCAAAACAAGAAAACAAAATGGTATTGCTTCAAATAGGTGGCAACTGGTGTAAATGGTGCATAGAATTCAATAGGTTTTGCAAGGCCAATCCCACTATCGATTCTTTACTAAAAGCCGATTATGTGGTGTATCATTTAAACTATAGTAAAGAAAATAAAAACGAAGAGATACTCACTAGCCTTCAGTATCCTAATAGATTTGGCTTTCCTGTTTTTGTTATCTTAGATGGCAACGGCTCTAGGGTACACACCCAAAATTCGTCGTACTTGGAAGAAGGTAAAAGTTATAGTGAAGAGAAAATAATCGACTTCCTAAAAGGCTGGAATTACAAGGCGCTGCATCCATAGGGAGAAGTGGGCGCTGGGCATTGGGCGCTCGGGTCTTTAGGCCTTTTCTATAGCTATCCCTATGTCCCCTTAGTCCCCATTGTCCTATATGTCCCTTTCTATTAAAAAATGCCAGCAGCCAGATGCCAGCAGCTTTAGCGTGTGTGATTATTGCAACAATTACACCTTACTATATAACATTAACCTAAAACCTGATTCTACTTTTGGTTCGTATAATAATACAATCCAAAAATGAAACAATTAGAGAACAAAGTAGCCATTATTACAGGTGGTTCGGGTAGTATTGGAAGAACTACTGCTAAGTTATTTTTAGAAGAAGGCGCCAAGGTTTTGTTGGTAGATATCAACGAAGAAAAACTGAAAGAAACAATAAGTAAATTAGATAGCGTAAATGTGAGCTCTATTTTTGCCGATGTTTCAAAATCAATTGATGTAGAAAAGTATGTGAACCATGCCGTAAAATTGTATGGCAAAATTGATGTCTTCTTTAATAATGCAGGAATAGAAGGCGTTGTTAAACCCATTGTTGAGTACCCAGAAGAAGTTTTTGATAAGGTAATTTCTGTCAATGTAAAAGGCATTTGGTTGGGTAATAAATATGTATTGCCACAAATGAATGATGGCGGTAGTATTATTATGACATCCTCTGTGGCAGGTTTATTGGGCTTTGCAAACTTGGGTGCCTATGTAACCAGTAAGCATGCCGTGGTGGGCATAATGCGCACCACAGCGCTAGAAGCTGCCGCAAGAAAAATTCGAGTTAATTCGGTTCACCCCTCACCTGTAAACAACAGAATGATGCGTTCTATAGAAGAAGGTGCATCTGCCGGACATGGCGAAGATGTTAAGAAACAATTTGAAGCTAGCATACCATTAAAACGCTATGCCGAAGCCATTGAAATAGCCCAATTAGTTCTCTTTTTAGCAGGTGATAATAGCAAATTTATTACGGGTACCACCCAAGTAATAGATGGTGGTATGTGTGCTCAATAAATTTGGGAAACTTCTCTATTTTTTAGAGGTAATCCTCCTAAATTATGAGGTGATCCTCGGTTTTTACGAGGATTACCTCGTTACAGCGAGGTGATCCTCTATTTTTTAGAGGTGATCCTCCTAAAATACGAGGTGATCCTCGGTTTTTACGAGGATTAGCTCGTTACAGCGAGGTGATCCTCATTTTTTTGGAGGTGATTCTCGTAAAATACGAGGTGATGCTCTGTTTTTACGAGATTCATCTCCTTACAGCGAGATGATTCTCATTTTTTTGGGGATGATTCTCGTAAAAAGGGAGATGATTCTCTGTTTTTACGAGATTCATCCCCTACTAGAGAGATATTATGAAAGTATAAGGTAGATTGTGTAGCCTAAAAACCTCAACTTCTACTTAAACTAACTTTCTCTCCGATTCACTAATTTCTAAATCGTTGATGCTCGCATAGCGTTTTGCCATATAGCCAAGCTCGTCAAATTCCCAGTTTTCATTGCCATAGGCTCTAAACCATTGTCCGCTTGAGTTTTGATATTCATACTCAAACCTCACAGCAATGCGGTTATTGGTATGCGCCCAATATTCTTTTTTGAGCTTATACTTGAGTTCTTTTTTCCATTTGGCATTCAAAAAGGAAACAATTTCATCTCTTCCTTTTAGAAATTGGTTTCTATTTCTCCACTCGCTATCAATAGTATAAGCTTGTGATACACGAACAGGATCTTTACTATTCCAGGCATCTTCGGCCATTTGAATTTTTTGTTTGGCTGTTTCCTCCGTAAAAGGCGGCAGCGGATTTCTTGGTTCCATTATAAGTGAGGATTAAACTAGTTAGTATTTAAGCACCTGCTAAAGTACAATATTAATGGCTAAAAAAGGGACTTTAGTGAGCATCCCTCCCTAATTACTCAATCCCACACTCACACTATATTCTAATTACTCAAACTCACACTCCCACTTTACTTTAGTGAAATTGCCTCAATAATAGAAAAGGAAAAGTAACCACAATGGCCACAAAGGGAAGAACACAACAGACACGAAGGCGCTGAAGGCAGGGAAAAATTATGAATTTTGAATTATGAGTTATGAATTAATCCAAATTCACAGCGCTCAACGCCAACTCCACCATAGCAAAGCCACTACTTTCCTTATTATCCTTGCAACATTTTAAGAAACAAATATTGCTTCTTAGTTAGGTTCCATTTGTTGGTTTCAAAATCATCCGAGAAATAATAAATCAATTGCTTCCCTTTATAGTTTATCCATACTTGGTGGTAAGGAACATGGTCTGTAATACTTGAAGAAATAACTGTTCTTCCATCCTCCAAAACAAGAGTATCTTTACTCCTTTCAAGCTTTTCAGTTAGCATTTGCTCAAAATTAATAGCAAGAAAACTATCTAGGTCAAGCGCATTCGTTTTAAAGGATTTACTAAGGCCATAATTATTAATTTTCTTAGCATAATAATTCCTCTTTTCCTTGAAATAAAGGCTTACTTGAAAGGGGTTTTCATAATAAAGTTCGCGCTTTTTATCATTGTATTTTATGTAACCAAGGTGAGTTACCTTATAAGCTATAAAAAAGGAATCCTTTGCCAAAATTTGCTGTTGAGCATTAACAATACTATCTGCTTGCGTATACTCAAAAAGAACCCCTTTATGCTTTACCTTCTGCGCAATTGCAGGAATGCAATTTAGAAAAATTGAAAAGATTATACTATAGTATGCCTTAGTCATTGAATTATGAATTATATTATTAGTCCCAGCGCCCAATTCCCCTTCCAAAACTAATCTTCAATTGCTTCAATTCCTTCTTCCTTTAGCTTGGCCAGCGCCGCTTTCATGGCATTCACTTGTTCTTCTGGGTGAGCTTGCCAAATGGTAATTTCTCCCACCACCTTAAATGGATGTTTAGATCTGTAAGATTTAGTAGGGTTTCCTGGGAATTTTTTATCAGTTAAATTAGGGTCGTCTTCAATGGGCCCAGTAGCTTCTACAAGGTATATTCGTTGGCGGTTTGAACCTAAGGCAAGTTCGGCGCCCCAAATAGCAGCATCTATGGTAGCAGTGAGGTAAATATATTTAGCCGCGTTTCTTTGCCCATAGTTTGAGTTGACTCCTACTTCTATTAAATCACCTAAATTTAAATCGGCCTTAGTGCCATGAAAGTATGTTTGCGAAAAAGGCGTTTGCATGATTACTTTTTGTTTTTATTTGTGTTAAAAATTTAGAAGTCAATCTAAGAATGTTCTTCTAAATTTATTTGTTCAAAATCCTCTAAATCAATCACACATGTACCGGCCCACATATCACCAATTCGTTGGTGTTTTTCAGAATTCAATATAGCAATCATAGCTGGAATTCCATACATAAACACATCTATTGGATCAATCAAATGCCTTTTAAGGGCTTGAGAAAACTCTATTTCTTTTCTCTTCAAAGTAAGTACCTTCAAATGAAAAGCAAGATGTCCAAAGGTACCTCCAAACCTATATTCAACAAGCACAAAATAGCAGAACCAAAAAATAGGAATAGGCAAAAACATGAGCCCCGTAACCGTTTTTTCCCCATTTCCAATTTCAGTTCCAAAGAACATAATATATACAAAAAAGCTCAAGAAATAGATGGCATAATCGAGTATAGAAGCAAAAATTCTCTTCTTTAAATTGGGCTTATACTTTAAGTACTCATTGTCTATATGCATACCAGAAATAGAAAGGTCTTGCAAGGTATGTTATTCTGAAATTTGTATTGCAATTGCCTAAAAACAAAAAAGCCCTTTGATAACTTTAAAAACAATTCAATTATTTAGATTGCTATTTTGTTTAATCTCTTTGTTTGTCCCATTCAAATTTTTTTTCCTTCCAGTATTCGTAGGTAATATTTGTAACTAGCCTTACTTTATAGTTAAAGGCTTAATCTCTAAAATGAAGAATAACTTGCTTTGGAAGTGACTTTATTGTAATCGAATTTTCAACAATTGAAATATCAGGTAAAGCAATATTGGAATTCAACTTCAATCGAAGAATCTCCTTTTGTAATAGATACAACATCCGACAAGCTACAAATAGTAGCCTCACTATACCAATGTGCCTCAATGTCATCGTCACTTATAATTATTTCACCATGCCTCCTCGTTTTGCTTTTGCAGGATAGTATAAAGGCAGAGAATAGAAAAAAAGAAAGGATAAATTTCATAAAGGTTCCTTTAAAGTAGCAAATAACATTTTGCAAATTCAAGAGTTTGCAAATTTCGAAGGACTAAACTTTCTTTCATCACTGAACTTGATACGAAGCACAAAACTTTATTTAACCTCTGAACCGCCAATTTAATGTAGGCGATGGTATTGTGTTGTTTTATTAACTCATAAATCTATGTGATCTGTAAATTTTCCATTTATGCATACGGTATTCAATTGAAACAAGTAAGCAACCAATTCCATACTTTAGACTTCTCTTAAAATTTATTGAAGAAGCATCTTTAAAATATCTTGTTGGACAAGAAATTTCTCCAATTTCATAGCCCTCCATAAAAATTTGTGATAATATCTGATTGTCAAAAACAAAATCGTTAGAATTAACCTCAAAATTGATTTTTTTCAAAACATTCGTAGAGAAAGCTCTATATCCTGAGTGGTATTCAGATAATTTTTGATTAATTATTATATTTTGAGCTAAAGTTAAAAGACGATTAAAAAAATATTTATAAATAGGCATGCCACCTTTCAAAGCTCCTTTACCTAAAATTCTTGAACCTAATACTACTGGATAAACATCATTTACAATTATATATGCAAATGATTCTATTAATTTAGGTGTATATTGATAATCTGGATGCAGCATAATTACAATATCAGCATTAAGTTCAATTGCTTTTTTGTAACATGATTTTTGATTTGCACCATATCCTAAATTTGAGTCATGTTGGTAAACATGTTTTAAACCAAATGATTTTGCTATTTCAATGGTTTTGTCAGAACTACAATCATCAACAAGAATAATATCGTCCACTATATCAAACGGAATTTCATTTAGGGTGGCAATTAATGTGTTTTCAGCGTTATATGCAGGTAAGACAACTATAATTTTTTTATTTTTAATCATGTTAATATTTTAAGGAATAGGCCACAAAGGCCCATTTAAGTGATTAAGAGAAATACCTAAATAAATAGAAATACTTACAACAAGTATAATCCCGTATATTATATTCAACACTATCATGTAATTTCCAATTTGTTGATTCAACGAACTTTTTTTAATCTGACTACCAAGGGTAATAAGTAATAGTATTATACCTGAAAGCATAAACATCGATTTCATACTTGAAAAATAGGGATATCGTAATGTCTGAATAAATGGAACAAGCATAAATAAGAATCCTAATAAAATGGGTGGTATTTTAGTAAATAAGGTGAGCCAATTTAATTTGAACAAACTATTTTTAAAATCCTTGATACACGAATAAACAATAATGCCAAAATAAAATAACCATGTTAAACCTAATGAGTATCCTAAACAGCCAAGTGTATTGGCCCATAGAATTTTAGGGCTAATAAATCTCCACTCATAATCATAAAATGTTCTTGCAAACAATTCTGTAAAAAAAGATGCTGAAGTTCTTTCGGAAATAAACGGCTCTTGATATAATTCAAAAATTCGAAACGAGAAAAACTCTACCTTATCTATCGAGCCAGGAAACTGATTTTTAGCGTAATCAAAATAGTGTTGATTGCTAACTAATAATTCACCTGTTTGGTTAAATTTCCATAATTCATTAGAAATTGACAGTAAAATAGCAATCAACAATATGGGAATTGCAAATATTAATTTTTTACGATATATTTTTTTACAAAGAACAAGGAAAATACTAAATGAAAATAAATGTATCAATAAACCATGTTGTTTTGTAATGCTTCCTAAAGTGGCGGAAAGAATCAGTAAAATAAACCAGATCCAAACATTAATACCATTCCTTAATGCAAATAAGGTTTTTAAAAACAAATAGAATGACAATATTGCAAAGAATACCAACATATAGTCATTTCCAATCATTGCAGAGGTGAAAATATCTCTAGGGAGAATTACAATAAAAGACAATGTTACAGCTATTGATAGTTTAGGCATTTTAAATAGCAGTAAAATTTGGTAAACAATAATTATAAGGATTATTGAAAGAAATGGATTAATAAATTGAACCATTTTCCAACAGGTAAGTTTGTCAACTCCTAAGGATTCGGCTATTTTGTATACAGCAGCACACGTATAATAATACAAGGGAGGCTGATAACATTCCCAACATTGAAAGGGGGCAGGTAGGTTAAAGCTTTCTGAATAGAACTGAATTACTTCTAAGTGGTCATCATATGAATTGTTAAACGGGCTTACCCAAAAAACAGTTAGCCTTAGAATACCTCCTAAGCTAATAATAGCTATAATTAGATATTTATATAAACTCTCTTTTGACATATAGAAATAATATAAATGCTCCAATTAAACCAAAAACTAGCACCAATAAAGAAAAAAAACGACTCAATTTCGAAGTAGTAAAATGAAAAACTCTAATCCACCAAAAATTAATTGAATTTTTCTCTATTGATAAATTTAAGACATCAACATTTGATGCAGTTCGTATCTCTTTCTTCCATGGAGAATAAGGCATATAATTATTTAATTTGCCACAATTTTTAGGTAAAATAATAGCTAATTGTTTTATCTGTGAAAAATGAGGCTCTTTTTTTATTGAATTAATATATTCCATGTCAGAAAGTCCGTTATAGGTAATATAGTCATTAAGCACATCTCTTTTATAATTCACTGAAATTAGCACTACTTGGAAAATAAATCCAAGCAGTAGACAAACGAAAACCCATTTTTTAGGCTCTAAATAAATAATAGGTAGATAAATAAAAGGAATAATTGGTAGGATATAACGAGGACCATAAGACCATATACTTCCATGCCAAGCAAAGTTGAAAGAAAAAAAAACAAGATATGTTGCCGAAATTAGAAGAACAGAAAAAAACATTAACCGTTGCATATTCCAGAATATTTTTATTCTGAACAAGGCAATTATAATGGTTGTTGAGAAAAAGATAATTCCTTTTCCTGGAGAAAATAGAAAGCCGAAGAATGCTTTAGGGAATCCCGAGAAAGACCAAAAATCAAATTTTTCGGAATGAGCCAATGACCATGCTAATGAATATCCTGTTTCTAAAGGATTTCCAAAACGATAAAAATTGTATAGAAATACAAAAGCAATTCCAATTGTAAGACTAATTATTGCTTTTATTCTTTCTTTATTATTGTTTTGCAAAAACAAAATGGCTGGAACAGCAAGAATTGTTGTAGTTCTAAAAACTAAACCTATTGAAAGCATTAGACCAGATAAAAGACCTCGATGATTTATGTCTCTTTTTAGTGCAAAGTATATACTAAGCAAAATGAAAAACATTTCAAAATGGTGTTCGTAAGTGCTTTGTGCAAAAACAAAAGAGTAAGAAGTTAATCCAAAAAAAATACTAACTAGATAAGCTTGCTTTCTTAATGCGCCGAGAAGTAAGGCAATTTTAAATAATATAAAAGAACACAATGCATGAACCATATAATTTACAAAAGACACACAGAATGCTGAAAAATAATACGCATTTACCTCATCTGTAGATACAAGATTTGCTATATAGTATATTGGGATGAAAATAATTGTTTGACCTGGATTGTAAACCATAAACCTTTGCCCATCTTTATTTATTGAAATGTTTCCATGCGAGTCTTCACCAACATCATCAGGCAATCCAAACTGATTATCATCTAGAATTATTCGAGTTTGTGTTAATCGTAAATGAGTATCTGGGTTCTCTATTTGTCCAGATGAGAATAGAATGCTTAGCACTAATCCAAAAAGTAAGAAAACAAATAATGGTCGCATATTATTTATATAAGTTGACAGCTACAAAAGGGATAAATTCTAACTTTCTTTTTTGTTTAAGGTGATATTTATTTTCACAATATTCTACTCCTAACATTTCATCTATAAAAACAGCAGAAGAGGTCAATTCAACTGTTGTCTTATGGGCAGATACTAATTTAAAATTATTTTGAAGATAGTATGCAACTCCGACCATTAAAACACCTTCAGGTTCAAACACTAATATTCTTGTATTTGAATCAACCTGACTATCAACAAAGCCTGCTACTTCTCGAAACATTTGTTTGGGAGCTCGATCAAGTTGGTATATTTGGCATAATACAATACCTGTTATAATAGAATAAGATAATGGGACTAATGATGAAACAACCTTGTAAGAGCTATCAATCAATTTATAGAAGCCCCAGTAGATAAAAATAAGACAGAACATGTAGTATCTTGGCACCAGAATGGTATGATGGCCAACTAACTGATCAAATACATATACTTGTAGGCCATATATTAAAATAGCGGACAATAAAATTAGTGTAAATTCCCTCTCCTTAATAAAAAGAAATACTAATAATATTGTTAGAATTAATATCATCATTACTTTTTCATATGGAAACAGATTCTCTATTGGAGATATCAATAACTTATTAATTCCTTCAATATAACCTTTAATTGAAGCACTAAAAGAGATAATTCCATCAGTCCAATGTACATCATGAAAACTCATTTGTTTTCTAACCGCAGGTACCCAAGGTAGCAAGCATAGAAAGGCAATACCATGATTCAGTAAAGATCTTTTAAATCCAAATTTGAGCAATTCAACCCATGCTAAAGTAGTTAAAAAGAATAGTCCATAATAGTGAGTATATAACAAGCCAATAGATGAAAGACAAAAGAATAAGAACGCAAAAGATTTTATTTTTTTTTCCTCTTGATAAACCATCCAATATCGAAAGGTCAATGAGGCCAATAAAAAAGCTAAGGCATACATTCTTGCTTCAGAAAAAAAATAAAATAAAAATGGATTAAATATTAGCATCACAAGTACTAACCATGCTGTATATGTTTGCTTTGCTTTTTTTCTGAATAAGGTAAATAGCACCAATAATGAAATTAATCCACAGCATAAAGAGAAACTTCGAAGCGCCACCTCAGAATAACCAAAGATATAGGACCAAAATTTTAACAAAACAAAATACAGCGGTGGGTGTCCTTCATGCAAAATCTGTTTGGAAAAGTTAGAGTAGAAGTTATCTTCAGCTAACAATGTTTTAAAATGATTGACATCATAAATAGTATCCTTTTCAGACCATATGCTACCTTCAAAATTATAAATACTCACCCCTTTTAAAAAAGATAGAGTATACATTTCGTCATGCCAAAAACCTTGCTTTTGACTGTAACTTAGTCCAAGGAGGAGATAAAGCATTAATAATATTAAAAGGAAAAATTTACTAATCAGATTCATTGTCCATATATTTTAAGTAACGTTGACATAAAGAGTATAAAACTATTTTTCAATTTTACATTTAAGATTCCTGCTTTCCTTTGTTTTCAGGAAATAGATATAATTGCTATGTTTAATCCTATTTAAATGCCTTTAAACTCATTTCTTAACAATAATAAACCCAGTAAAATCTAATGGAAATATTACTTTAATAGAACGTCTAGTATAAAGATTAAAGATATTTACAAATTCATTACAGTTAACACCTGTCTTAATTCTAACCCAATTATTAAAAATGCTTTTTGAGAAATATTTCCTAAAATGATATTTCTCTACTTGACCACCTTTTAAAAATCTTGAACCAAAAGCAACTTC
Organism: Bacteroidetes bacterium B1(2017); assembly: GCA_002256395.1. Taxonomy (GTDB): domain Bacteria; phylum Bacteroidota; class Bacteroidia; order UKL13-3; family UKL13-3; genus B1. Next base: position 344,326 of record NKJG01000002.1, read on the forward strand.
ATTGCCATCACCACAAATCATTTTGTGTGAAAATAGAATAGCCTTCAGAGCATCTGAACCATCTGCCATACAAATTGTAACAAAATCTCCTTGCCATTTGGTAAAACCGAAACGAATTGCATTACCGATACCTCCATCCCATTCCCTTGAAACATAATTTAAATTAGAGTAAATTTTAGATAAATTTTCTAAAATTGGAAGCGTTCCGTAATCTGAGTGCTTATTCATAACCAAAATATTAAAAGGGATTTCACTTTTTAGTTTCTTTTGAATATTATCTATTGTTTCTGTCAAGGTATGCATTTCGTTTTTGGCTAGTATGATTAAACATAGCTCCATTTACTTATAAAAATTTAGATTTTCTTTTTTCCAAAGGCTAAACTCATTCTTAGGCATTCCATTACTACTCAATAGGCCTATTTTATCCGACCAAACATTATCACCATTTCCATCAATCATGGAGCCCCAGAAAACAAACTTTAAATTCAAGTCACAAGCTTTTTGAAAAATAGTCTTAACATAAGATTTACGTTGCTCCTCATTGTACAATTTAGTACTTAAGGCTGTTTCTGAAATTCCAATAGGCAATGAGTATTTCATACTTATACTATCAAGATATATTGTAGAAAATAGCACGTCTGATTTCTTCTGTTCTGAAACCATATCAGGGTATGTTGAAATGCCTAAATAATCAATATCCCCAAGAAGATTATCTAGAGTTGATAGTGAATTAGTCTCATTCCACCCATGATGGTGTCCATAGAGTAATTCAAGCTGATAAGATAGACCCACTTTTAATTCAGGTTTGTTTTTTTTTAGTTCTCTTTTAATTTCTCTAAACACAGAAGCAAAAGCTTTAAATCCCCCAGAAGATGTTAATGCATAATAATTCACCTCAACTCCCAAATTAAAATAATTAGGATTATACGCATTTAATAATCTTATCATATCCTTCTTGAATAAATTCGCAGTTGCCACATTTTCAAAACTCCAGCCGCCATTAGTGCCAGAACGGTCAACTTTTTGCCAATCTACAGCTATCATAAAACTCTTACCGTGATCCTTAGCTAAGGAAAAATACCAAGCAACGTTATCAAAAAAACTACTATCATGAGGGCTCCAGTGAACTTGGGCAATAATAATGGAAGAATTTTCTAAGGTGTGTTGAACGGCATTTTTAATTGCAGTATCTTTATGTTGTTCGTTAATCCAAAGCAGAGCCCCTCCCTCCCTAAAATACAGATCTTCTGATTTTGAACAAGAAAAAAACATGCTAATCAAAAGAATTAAAACAAACCTGTGATGATTAAAAATTTGGAATAATTTATTTTGTATTTGCATTTATTTTAATTTTTATTGCTTCTATATAAATATTAATAGTTAATTAGGAAAATGAGAATTATTCGCCGAATTTGATTAAAAATAGTTTGAAAGAACCTAGATATTAATAATTCAACTCAATTTCGGCAATCAATCATTATAGTGCCAGCATTGCATATATAAACATTCTTAACATTAGGATTGGTTTTATAGTGCTCCTTTAATTCGTTTTTCAATGTTTCATATTCATTATTCTTTTCAGGATTCTCAATTTTAACATTGATTAATCTTCCTATTGGATTTACCTTGTACAAACCATCTTTTGTATGTTTAGTGTATTTTTCACCATTTAGAATCCCATAACTTTTAAATTCAGTTTGTAAGGATTCAACAAATCCATCGGTTAAAACAAATAATTCTGCTTTAGTTTCTGCCTCACCATCAAATAAATTACTTAAAAAATTCTTTTCATTTTTCAATTTTTCAATTTCCAAATTATAAACTTTCAGCGATTCAGTTAATGAATCATGAAGGCTAATTATTGAATCATTTTTAGGATTAAGGAATAAATCTAAATCAACTTGATTGTACACATCCGTTGTTTCAGATATTTTTTTTTCAAGTAATTCTATTTTCTTATAATTCCCATTGCATGAAATCAATGTCAATAAGAATAATATTAGGAAGTATTTATTTGTCATATTCAAATGTAATCAGGTTAATGAATAAGAAAAGAAATTGGAAAATTAAATAAAAAAAAAGCACCCTAAAATAGGATGCTTTTAATGTCTAAAAATACGCTTTTGTACCACTCTTTTTTTCAAACCCTTTAATATCAAGGATTTACGTATCTAATAGTACCCAGAGCCGGGGTCGAACCGGCACAACTTGCGTTACTAGTGTTTGAGACTAGCGCGTCTACCAATTCCGCCATCTGGGCAGAAAACCCTTTAAAGCTTTTGGCAATAAAGGGTTTTGGTGGTCTCGACAGGATTCAAACCTGTAACCTTCTGATCCGTAGTCAGATGCTCTATTCAATTGAGCTACGAAACCAATTGTGGGGTGCAAATGTATGGAAATAGCCTAAAAAAACAAATGGGTTCAGAAAAAAACCTGAACCCATCTGTTATACAGCACCTAAAATCTTATAAGCGCTCTAAAGTTTCGTTGATTGCAGCGAAATTTGGCAAGTCGCCAGCACTTTCTAATACTTCTGCATACTGAATAGTACCTTCCGCATCTATTACAAATGCAGAACGTTTTGCTACACCTTTTAATCCTAAGATCCAATTTTCGTAAATGGCACCGTAAGCAGTAATAGCTTCTTTGTTAAAATCAGATAACAAAGTAAAGTTAAGGTTTTGCAATTCTTTGAATTTACCTAAGGTAAAAGGCAAATCAACAGAAATAGCAACTACCTCACATTTATCGTTGTGGTACATGCTAATTGCATCTCTAACTGTACATAATTGAGTAGTACAAACGCCTGTAAATGCAGCAGGAAAGAAATGTACAATAAGGTTTTTACCTTTAAAATCTTCTAAGGATACTTCTTTTTTATCGGTATCAATAAGTTTGAATGCTGGAGCTTTATCTCCTTGTTTTAATGCCATGGTATGTGTTAATTAATTGGTTTTACTAGTAAACGTATAGGGTTCAAAAAGGTTTTAGGTTTAATTACCCTCACATTCTAAGCGCAAAGTAACTGCGATTGTTTGTTGAATAAAAATCTTTTTATTTAATCTTATAAAATTGATGGAATAATGCGCTTAATCATTCTTAATTTATGTGTATGTTTTCCAAGACTTTCGTTGAAAATGCCATAGCTATCAAGCACATCGCGCCTAACCATTCCACTTGCATGAATAATTTCTCCTGGCTCTAATACCATTCCAACATGGGTTATTTTTCCCTGTTCATTATCAAAGAAAGCTAAATCGCCTAATCTGGCATCATTTACAAAATCAACTTGGTCGCCAATTTCTGCTTGTTGATAGGCGTCTCTTGGTAATTGTAGGCCTGCAACTTTAAAAAGTAATTGAGTAAGTCCAGAGCAATCTATTCCCCACATGCTTTTACCGCCCCATAAATAAGGGGCGTTCAAAAATTTACAGGCATATTGTCCTATTGTTTTTGAACCAATTGCCATTAACTCGTCTGGACTTATAGCTAAACTATACCTCACATTATTTATTTGAAAATACACCTCCTGCTCTTTCACGTCTAAATCATGAACAACGCTTCCTGGAAGGATGTTTACCTCTAAATTAGAAACTTTATTGGTAGCAACAGCATAAGGGAACACACCCAACACCTGCCTACTTTCCGATTGCTCATTCCAAGTGCAATATTGATTTTGGCTAATCCACCCCTCATAATTCTCTGTTTCAGTTTTAATTTTTATCCAATCACTTTGTTGGTCCAATATCTCATAGGTTTCTCCAAATAATAATTGAGAAACCATTTCACTTTTGCTTGTTGGTTCGAACCGAATTGGAATTAAACTCAATAGGCATACTCCATTTTGCATAGGATACTTTTTTTTGATGCAAGTAAATTATTTTTTTCGTATAGTTGTACGCAAATTATTGGTATGGCAAATATAATCGACTTAACATATTTAAAAGAGATTTCGGGTGGCGATAACAGCTTCATTAAAGAAATGCTTGAACTCTACATTACCACTACTGCCACTGAGGCAGAATTGTATCATGAGTTACTAGCAAAGAACGACTTTGAAGGCATAGGGCATCTTGCTCATAAAATGAAAGCACCTATTCAAATGCTTGGGGCGAATGAGTTATTTAACACCATTCGTAGCCTCGAACAATATGGCAAAGAGGGCAGTCACCTAGATCAAATGCCAGCTATGATTAATAAAATAAATGAATTGGTAGACAATTCAATTGTTGAAATAAAAGAGATTTTAAACACTTTATAAATTGAAAACGCCGACTAGTTCGGCGTTTTTTTTTGCCCATTTTTGAACTCAAAAAATTAATTTAAAATCCTACATTTGCCCTTTAATCCAAAGCAATTGGCATTCAGAGACACAAAAAGTAAGATTATTATTAAAACTCCCGAACAAATTGAGGGAATTAGAGCTAGCAGTATTATTGCTGCAAATACATTAAAGGCCGTTGAACCTTTTGTTAAACCTGGCACTAGCACAGAGTTTTTGAATAAAGTTTGTGCCGAATTTATGCTTGACCATGGCGCAGTTGCTGCTACCTTGGGATATCATGGCTATCCAAAAGAATCATGTATTTCTGTTAATGAGGTAATTTGCCATGGCATACCTGGTCCTTACGAATTGCGCGATGGAGATATTGTAAATGTGGATATTACCACCATTTACAAGAAGTTTTACGGCGATACCTCTAAAATGTTTTTAGTTGGAGAGGTAGCAGATCATGCCAAAAAACTGGTTGAGGTGACCAAAGAATGCCTAGCAATTGGGATCCGACAATGCTATACGGGTAATTACTTGAATAATATTGGCTACGAAATAAACAAATACGCCACCTCTTTTGGCTATAGCACTGTGTATGAGTTTTGCGGACATGGTGTAGGAATAAAATTCCACGAAGAACCAGAGGTTTGCCATATTGCCGATAAAAACACAGGCCCCATTTTGGCTCCAGGTATGATATTTACTATTGAACCTATGATAAATGCTGGTAAAGCCAGATGCAAGGTAGATAGAAAAGATGGTTGGACAGCCAGAACTATTGATGGTAGGCCTTCGGCACAATTTGAACATACCATTTGTATTACCAAAGGAAAACCATTTGTATTAACAGATGTGGATTCAGAATTTGAAATTCCAGCAGAGATTTTTTAAGCTTTATTGAACATGAAATATTATAACCACAAGAAGAACTTTCTTGCCATTGAAAACGACGACTTTTGCTCTTATGAAAAGAGTAAATACGTTATCCAATCGGCTCCATATGAATATACTAGCTCCTATTTAGCTGGTTCATTTAAGGGTCCTGCCGCAATGATTAAAGCTTCCCAATTTGTAGAATTATACGATGAAGAATTGGATCAAGAAAGCTACCTTAAGGGTGGAATTTGCACCTTGCATCCAATGGATTTTACAGACAGAGTGGATTTAAAAGCCGTTAAACACATCGAAAAACATACTCAGCGTTTGCTAGCTGATAATAAATTTCCCGTAACACTTGGTGCAGAGCATACCATAACCTATGGAACGGTAAGAGCTGTAAAGCAATTTGTACCAGATGTGCATGTTTTACAAATTGACGCTCACAGTGATTTACGCCAAGAATATCACGGCAATAAATATTCTCATGCCAGTGTTATGGCTAGAATTCATGATTTAGAAGTGCCATTAACTCAAATAGGTATTAGAGCACAATGTATTGAAGAATCTCAGTTAATAAAGGATTCAGCTAATATCCATACCTTTTATGCTCATAATGTAAGACAAAATCCTAATTGGGCTAAAGAGGCTTTAAAGACTCTTGGCGAAAACGTATATATTAGTATTGATGCTGATGGATTTGACCCGAGCATTGTTCCTGCTGTAGGCACTGCCGAACCAAACGGGATGCTTTGGAATGAAACCATTGAGTTCTTAAAAATGGTAATCGCAAAACGCAATGTGGTAGGATTTGATGTGGTAGAAATTGCTCCTGTAAAAGGCAATATTTTAACAGAATATACCATGGCAAAGCTTATCTATAAATTAATCGGTTACCAAACGTTAAAAGATAAATAAGACATCCTAGCACCTAAACTTAAACTTAAAACATACATATCGAATGAAGGTATATTTGGATAATGCGGCCACCACTCCTGTTGCACCAGAGGTTATTGAGGTAATAACTAAAATGATGCAAACAGAATATGGTAACCCATCTTCTACCCATGCACATGGAAGAGTAGTTAGAACAATGGTTGAAGATGCACGCAAAAAAGTTGCTAGCATGTTAAATTGTACTCCAGGTGAAATATTTTTTACTAGTGGAGGCACCGAGGCGGATAATATGGCCATTAGAAGGTCTATTGAAGATTGTGGGGTAAAACATATTATTAGCTCACCTATTGAACACCATGCTGTAAGTCATACAGCCGAAGAACTTGCCAAGCATGGAAAGGTAGAATTGCATTTGGTAAACCTATATCCAAACGGTCATATAAATATGGAACATTTGGAAGAATTGCTTGCTCAATACCCAAATGCCTTGGTTAGTTTAATGCATGCCAACAATGAAATTGGCACCATGATAGACTTGGATGCTGTGGGTGAATTATGTGGTAAATACAATGCTTTATTCCATTGCGACACCGTACAAACTATGGGTCATTATTCATTCGACTTAAAGAAAACCAATGTGCATTTCTTAGCCTGTGGCGCTCATAAATTTAATGGTCCTAAAGGTGTTGGATTTATCTACATAAACCATAACGCTAAAATTTCACCTATGTTAACGGGTGGGTCGCAAGAAAGAAATATGCGCGGTGGAACCGAAAATGTATATGGAATTGTTGGCTTAGCAAAAGCTCTCGAACTTTCAATAACAAATTTGGAAGCCGATAAAAAGCATATTCAAGGTTTAAAAAGTTATTTGATCCAAGAATTAAGAAAGAATATCCCTGGAGTAGCATTTAATGGCGACCCGGAAGGAAATTCACTTTACACCGTTTTAAGTGTAAACTTCCCTCCTACACCAATTGCCGAAATGATTTTATTTAAGTTGGATATTGCTGGAATTTCTGCTTCGGGAGGCAGCGCTTGCTCTTCTGGATCAAATGTGGGTTCGCATGTTTTAGCAGCTTTAAACATTGCCCCAGACAGACCAAGTGTAAGATTTTCATTTGGAAAACAAAATACTTTAGAAGAAATAGACTATGTTGTGGCTCAATTAAAATCCATGTTAGGCTATTAAAATAAAACTAAACCAATTCTACTATTTATGAAAAAAAATCTCCTACTTTTTTTAGTTCTAGTATCGGTTCAAACCGCATTTGCCCAAGGCGATTCAGCCGCAGTAAAACCTAAAGAAAGGCTGTTTAAACATAATTTTCAAGCAGGCTTTACTTTAAATCAGAGTTCTTTTAGCGACAATTGGAAAGGTGGAGGTGTGAGCAGCTTTGCCTTTGGTTGGTTTTTAAATTACAATGCTAAACACCATACCGATAATTGGGATTTTAATAGCGATCTTCAAATGCAATTGGGGTACCAAGACAATAAGGGTGAAAAGAGAAGGAAGAATGCAGATAGGCTATTTTATGACCTAAAGGCTGGTTATATTTTAAATTCCCACTGGAACGTGTTTGGTTCTTTAAATTTTCTTTCACAATTTAAAGATGGTTTTGATTATAAAACAAAAAGCAGCGTAGATGCTACTATGGATTCTCTTATTTCCACGTTTATGGCCCCTGCCTATATTACCACATCTGTTGGTTTAGAATATAAGCCACTAAATTATATCTGGATGCGCTTAGGTATTGGAACACTCAGACAAACGGTTGTTTTAGACAAATCTATTTCAAATGCACAATTATATGGTTTAGAAAAACCAGGTGACAAAATTAGGAACCAATTTGTTTTACAGTACATTTTCAACTTTGATAAAGACTTGGCCAAAAATGTAAACTTTAAAACTAGGTATATGGTAAATTACGATTACTTCAAGAATGGTAAACCAAACGCCTTTGTGCATATACTAAATGCCAACCTTACCTTAAAGGCAACCAAGTACATAAGCACCAACTTTCAAGTGAATTTAATTAATGATTATGATCAATCGCATACCATGCAATGGTCGCAAATACTCTCCTTGGGTATGATTTATTCACTAAGTAGTAAATAATGTGAAGAAACAATTTTTAAAAAAGCCTGTTTAATCTTTTACTTGCAAAGATTAAGCAGGCTTTTTTATGTCATTTAAAATCTACACAAAAACAGGCGATAAGGGCGAAACCTCATTAATAGGTGGCGTAAGAGTATTAAAATCTCATATGAGAATAGAATCTTATGGTACTATTGATGAACTCAACTCCTATTTAGGAATTATAAAAGACCTTAGTACTGACCAACACAGGCAGGAACTTTTATACGAAATTCAAGATCGATTATTTACCATAGGTTCGGTTTTGGCAAGTGATCCAGAAAAATCGAAAATGAAAATTCCAGATTTGCATGATGAGGATATTGCTCTTTTGGAAAAAGAAATAGACAAAATGAATGAAACTCTTCCAGAGTTGAAGAGCTTTATTTTACCTGGCGGAAATTTGGTTGCCTCGCATTGCCATGTTGCACGCTGTATTTGCCGCAGGGCCGAACGAATGGTTGTATTACTTCAATCAAGTTCAGCAGTGCCAGATATGATTGTAATTTACCTGAATAGACTTAGCGATTACCTATTTGTACTGTCGAGACAAATTGTATTTGAAAATAAGGGTGAAGAAGTTGCTTGGCGACCAAGAATTTAAAAAGCACAATACACCCAAATGGAAGGGTTATTTGCTTGTTTCTTTTCTAATAAATTTAATGCCTGATTTAAATTTGGGCTTTTTTGAAAGGCAACTAAATAATAAGGATAGGTGCTTGGCTTAAAAACCACGGCACTTGTATCACCTTTCTTCGCTAACTTGTCTTTAAGGCGAGTGGCATTGCCTTCATTTTTGAATGCCCCTGCTACCACATAAAATCCTTTTTCTATTCCGTTTTCTTTGGCATCCACATTAACCATGTTAGGAGCACCGTATACAGGTTCGTTTACAACTGCTTCGCTTGGGCTTTGAATGCTTGGCTCTTCTTTTACTTCTGAAGCAACGGGTGTTTCAATAATTGGTGTGGAAGCAATAGGCTCAATTACTGCAGCCTCTGGAATAGTGTATAAGCTACTATCAAAATCAAAGTAGGCTCTAGAAAATGCAAGGTTAATATGAGAAGCAATGCTATCGTTTGTTACTGGCTGAACCAAAGCAGCTTCTACTGCTGGTTTAGACGTTTCTACTATTGGAGCAATACTCGGGGTTTCGGTCTTTTGAGTATCTAATATTTGGGCTGAATTTCCCAAAATATTCATTTGAGAAATTTGTTGTTTTAATTGTTCAACTGGCCCCTTAAACAAGAAGAAACCTAAGTTTATTAATAGAATAAGAGTTAAAACAGTAGCAACATAAGGGAAAATCTTGGACGACTTTTGTGGCTTTTGGCTCTCTGCTATTTTAGCATTATCCAAGAGTACTTTTAGTTCCTTTAGGGCGCTTTCACGCATTTGAGTAAGTTCTTCGTCCTCGGCACTTTCCTCCCTATCCACAATAATACGTTTGGTTTTAAGCAAATTTGCAGCAAAATGAATGGGCTTTAAACCAAAGGTTGAATCATTGAAACCATTGGCTAGGTTCGACTCAAAATTGAGTTCACCCATAACATTGTATCTAAAGGCCCCAAAATTATCGATTTCGAGCTTTTGAACATTTTTGACATTTTCCTCAAATGCCGCCACAAACTCGCTTAACTTATCAACAATTTGATTTTGCTCTAAAGTTAAACTATCACTAAGAAATTGAAGAAATTGTTCGCTAGTTTCAAATTCTCCCGTCTGAAAATAGATTTTACGGAAGGCAGGGATGATTTTTTTAGCTATTGGATCAACATTGAACTCATGAACTTGGGCAGCAAACCTACCAATACCAGCAATACATAACTCGTTATGCTTGTGAAGGTAATGACCCACTAATTGCCATATTTGTTTTTCTTGGTTCAAGTATTCGTCTAGTTTATCTTACACAAATTAAGAAAATGTGAATTAAGCTATTTCCACAAGCTTTCCACATTAATGGAAAGGGATGTGCATAAGCCTAATTATTCCAGAAATGTCATAGTTCGGCAAAGAATGTCTAGGAATTGGTAAAAACCATTTATTGGTTTAATTTGCTGTAAATTTCGACAAATAAATTCGGAATACAGCACGCATATGAAAATAAAATTACTCTCAGTATTTGTTCTACTAAGTAGCGTTTCAATGGCACAAATAAGCATTTTAAATGCCGATATGCCACAAGCTAATGACAACCTAAGGTATAGCACCACTGCTAGTACGTTTGATTATACTTCTACAGGAGCTAATTACACCTGGGATTTTTCTAGCATAAAGGTTCAAAACCAGGATGTTCAGAAATATTTTTCACCCCTTCAAACACCCTATTTATTGCAGTTTTTAAGTAATGCATCCTATGGCATTCCACAATCAAACCAAGGGTTAGGTCCAATTGGAGGTGTTGCATCTAATGTATATATGTTCTATAAAACTAGCTCTGCTGCACAAATTATTGTTGGCAGAGGTGCTACCATTCAGAGTTTACCTTTAGGCATTGTATACGCTCCAAAAGATACTGTTTTTAAATATCCATTAACCTTTGGTAGTACCTACTCTGGTTCGTTTTCTGGGGAGCAAAGTTTGGCAACCTTGGGAACTCTAAAACAAGCTGGAACAAGATCTACCACTGTAGATGGCTGGGGGAAAATTACAACACCTTATGGTACATTTGACTGTATTCGTGTTAAATCTATAGTAGATGAAACAGATTCCATAATTTTCAATGGTTTTGGAATTCCACTTCCAAATAGCAAAATTGAATACACTTGGCTTGCAAAAACAGAGAAATATCCAATTATGGAAGTGGTTGTAAATAGCCTAACAAGTGCTGTTACAAGTATTAAATACAAAGATATTTATCGCCCAGAAGCATACGTAAACAATGCAAACTTTAGCGCGAATAAGGTTGGAGGTAAAATTGGTGATACCATTACCTTAAGCAATAAATCATTCGGAATTCCTAAAACATTTAATTGGACAATTACACCTGGAACCTATGTATTTGCAGCAGGTTCTAGTGCAACAAGTGAAAACCCAAAGGTTATTTTTACAGCTACTGGAAAATACAGTGTAAAACTCAGTTTAACCTATGAAGGTGCCGCCGATGATACCTTAAGAACTGATTATATTACTATTTCCGAACCTGTAGTAGCAAAATTTGCCTGCAGCAATGTAATGCCAGCCATTAATGAAACAGTATATTTTACTGATTCAAGCACCGGAAACCCAACAAGTTGGAAATGGGCTATTACACCTACAACTGGTGTAATTTATTTATCTGGAAACATCGCCCAGAATATTCAGGTACAATTTACCCAAAAAGGAAATTACTCGGTACAATTAACAGCTACAAATGCCTCTGGAAATAACATCGTAAAGAAAGATAACTATATTCAGGTATGGCCAACATCCATCAAACCAGTTGAACCTGTAGCTTTAGCAAAGTTTTTCCCAAATCCTGCAAAGAATTTTGTGAGCGTAGAATTATCTCAATCAGGCATCGCGGAACTTACCATTTACAATATTTTGGGTCAGACAGTTTTGCACAAAACCCTTGAAAATACAAGTCAAAACCAAATCAATACCGAAGATTTGCCTAGAGGAATGTATGTGATTGAGATTAAACAAAACAAGCAAAAATTAAGCGAGCGTTTAATCTTAGAGTAAATCTTAAATTAGATGTGGAAAACCACATATACCTAAACCTTATATTCGCTCCTGAAAAATGCTAAGGAGTTTAAAAATTCGAAATTACGCCATCATTAGGCAGAGTGAAATCCATTTTCACAAGGGACTAAGTATCATTACTGGCGAAACTGGGGCTGGAAAATCAATCCTGATGGGTGCTTTGGGCTTAATCTTAGGAGAAAGAGCCGACTCAAAAGTTATTCTAGAGGGGGCCGATAAATGTATTGTGGAGGCTCAATTTGAGATTGAATCCTATCATCTTACTGAGTTTTTTGAGCAAAACGAATTAGACTATGAACCGCTTTGCATTATACGGAGAGAGTTAAATTCTGCCGGAAAATCTAGGGCCTTCATAAACGATACACCCGTAAACTTACCTATTCTAAAAGAGTTAGGGCTGAACCTAGTAGATATTGTTTCGCAGCATGAAACTCTGGAATTGAATGAGAGTAAATTCCAATTAGAAGTACTTGATTTAATTGCCAAAACTCAGGTAGAAAAATCCAATTACTTAGCTGCATTTAAAGAGTTTGGAGCTCTAAAAAGAAAACTTCAGTCACTTAAAGAACAAGAAGCTCAATCAAAAAAAGATGAGGACTATCTTAAGTTTGTTTTAAACGAATTAATTGAACTGAATCCAAAAATTGGTGAGCAAGAGGAATTAGAAAAAAAACTGGATGAATTAAGTCATGCCGAAACCATACAACAAGCTTCCTTGCAAGCTAGCAACATGCTTGATGGAAGCGAAAATGCTGTGGTTGATATATTAAGGGAGCTAAAAAATAGTTTATCTACAGCAGCAAAACACCAAGAGACGGTAAAAAGTCTTTTACCAAGAATTGAAGGTAATTTGCTCGATTTAAAGGATATTTCTATGGAGCTGTTGGCCATATCAGATAAAACACTTTCTGATCCTAAACTTTTGGCACATATTGAGGAACGCTTACAATTAATTTATTCTCTGCTAAAGAAACATAGGGTTCAAACCTTGGAAGAATTACTTACCTTAAAAGAAGAATTTGACCAACGTTTACAATCTTTAGGCTCTTTAGAAAACGAAATTGAGAAGACCTTAATGGACTTGGAAAAAGCTGAAAAAGTATTACTGGATGCTGGTTTAGGCTTAAGAGATAAAAGAAAATCGAGTCTTTCTGAAATCAATACTAAGGTAAATGAACTCCTGGTTCAGGTTGCCATGCCTAATGCCATTTTTGATATTCAATTTGTAGAATTAGCCTTTGAAAAAGCTAATGCGGATGGAATGGATGAAATAACCTTTTTATTCTCTGCAAATAAAGGGTTTAGTGCACAACCTATCAATAAAGTTGCAAGTGGCGGAGAGTTAAGTCGATTAATGCTTTGCATAAAATCATTAATTGCCGATCAAGTGAAATTGCCATCCGTAGTATTTGATGAAATAGACTCGGGAATTTCGGGTGAAGCTGCACAAAAGGTGGCAGCAGTTATGCGCAAACACGCAAGTTCGCATCAGGTTATTGCCATTTCACACTTACCTCAAATTGCTGGAAAAGCCGACCAACATTTGTATGTATACAAAAGCAATGAAGGCGAGCAAACTCAAACTGCCATTAGAGCTTTGAATAAAGAAGAACGAGTTTTAGAAATAGCCAGGATGCTAAGTGGTGAAAACCCTTCGGAAAAGGTACTTGCAGCCGCTAAAGAACTCATTGGGAATTTAGGAAATTAACCTATCTTGCAACACAACACATGACTGTAAGTTTAGAATATAACACCGAAAGAGGCAAATTACTAATTTCGGAATACGGACGCATCATACAGAAAATGGTGCAAGTGGCAGTAGAAGAGCCTGTTCGCGAGCGTCGCCAAATTATTGCAAATGAAATCATAAAGCTAATGGGGCAATTAAACCCTCATTTAAGGGATGTGGTTGACTATAAGCATAAATTATGGGATCACTTATTTGTAATGAGCGATTTTAAATTAGACGTTGATTCGCCCTACCCTATTCCAACTGCAGAAACCATTAAGGCTAAGCCCGATCCATTAACCTATCCTCAAAGCAGAATTAAATTTAGATTCTATGGCAAAATTGTGCCTAAGATGATTGAAAAAATCTCTGAATTTGAAGAAGGTCCAACTCGTACTTCTTATATCAATGCTATTGGTTCGTTTATGAAAATGAGTTCTAAAGCTTGGAACTTAGAAATGCTAAACGATGATGAGGTTATGGCGCATTTGGAGAGCTTAAGTCAGGGTAAAATTAGCATAAGCGAAAGCGATGATTTGCAATTTAAAAACATGCAACAACGCAAGGTTACTGCCATTGGAGAAGATAAATACTCAAATGGAGGCAACCATAGAAATAACCAAAACAGAAATAAGTTCAATAAAAACCGCAATTTCAAGAACTTTAAAAAGAGACCTTAGTTTTCTTTTTCTTACTACCATACATGCTTAGGGATTCCTACAACAGAGCACATACGTATTTGCGAATCTCGCTTACCGATCAATGCAATTTTAGGTGTGTATATTGTATGCCAAATGAGCATATGAAATTTATGCCTGCTGGGCATTTAATGAACGCCAAAGAAATCTTAGAAATTGCCTCTCTTTTTGTAAAACAAGGTATCACCAAAATTAGACTTACCGGTGGAGAGCCATTGGTAAGAAAGGATTTCAAAGAGATTATTGAAGGCTTATCAACCTTACCTGTTGAACTTACACTAACCTCAAATGGAGTGCTAATTGAGGAGCATTTAGAAACTTTAAAAAAGGCAAATATTCGTTCCATAAACATCAGTTTAGATACTTTACAAGCAGACAAATTTGCACGTATTACACAACGGAATTTGTTTGAAAAGGTGTATAAAAACATAGTGTTATTAGTTGAAAACGATTTTCATGTAAAGGTAAATAGTGTTCTTATTAAAGGGCAAAATGAGAATGAGATTAATGATTTTATTCTTCTAGGTAAAGATTTACCCATTCATATTCGCTTTATTGAATTTATGCCATTTACTGGCAACCATTGGGATCAAAGCCAAGTTATTACCCATCATCAAATTCTAGAGCAAATAGGTTCAGTATATAGCTACCAAAAGCTTGAGGATGCCAAACATGATACGGCAAAAAAGTATAAAATAACCGACTTTAAAGGAAGCTTTGCCATTATTACCACCATGAGTGAGCCTTTTTGTGGCGATTGCAACAGGCTTAGACTTACAGCTGATGGTAAACTAAAAAATTGTTTGTTCTCTGCCGAAGAATCTGATTTATTAAGCACCTTAAGAGAAGGAAAAGATATTCTTCCAATAATTACTCAAACCGTTTTAGGGAAAAAATTTAGTCAAGGTGGTCAATTTGCGCCGAGTTTTGAAGAAACAGACCCTGAAAAATTGGTCAATAGAAGTATGATAAATATTGGTGGTTAAAGATTAAATTGAACCAAATTTCAATTATGATATCTGTAAAAGAAGCTAAGGAATTAATACACCTTCATACTCATAAATTACAACCCAAATTAGTTTCATTAGACCAAGCATTTGGAAAACATTTAGCTCAAGATATTCTAGCACCTATAAGTTCACCTCCATTTGATCAATCGGCAATGGACGGCTATGCCTTTTGTTGGAATCAAACAAATAGAAGTGAGCCAATTGAAATTAGCTCCGTGTCGCAAACCGGGCAAACCCATGCTATTAGCCTTAAACCAGGTACTGCAAGCAGAATTTATACTGGGGCGCCTGTTCCCAATGGTGCCGACACGATTATAATTCAAGAGCATGTAAAAGTTGTGGATTCAACTATTACCATCCATGATTTAAAAATTAGTGAAGGAGCAAATATTAGGAAAAAGGGTTCTCAAATTGAACTTGGCGAAATTGCCGTTAAGGCAGGCACAAAATTAAACGCAGGCGTAATTGGTTATATAGCTGGCTTAGGAATAAATGAGCTAAGTATTTATCCTGAACCAAAGATTGGAATAATAATTACAGGTAAAGAATTAGTAGCAAGTGGTGCACATTTGGATCACGGTCAAGTATATGAAAGCAATTCTATTTTGCTTGAAGCGGCATTAGTTGAAGGAAATATTAGGCCTTATTTAGTGCGCATTTGCGATGATATTGAAGAAGAAATTTCGAATGCTATTAAAGAGGCCCTTGATTGCTGCGACATGGTTTTAGTAACGGGTGGGATTTCTGTTGGCGATTTCGACTTTGTAGCCAAAGCGTTTCATAATAATGAGGTTGAAACCCTCTTTCATAAAATTAAACAAAAGCCGGGAAAGCCTTTGTATTATGGTAAAAAGGAAGACAAAATGGTATTTGGTTTGCCAGGTAATCCCTCCTCAGTAGCATCTTGCTTTTACCATTATGTTGTTCCTTGCATTAGAAAAATGATGGGTTTTGAATTTGGTTCAGAAAATAAACAATACCTGCCCTTGGGAGCAGAAACATTTAAGAAAGCAGGACTTACCACCTTTTTAAAAGGCAGAAGTGAAAATGGCTTCGTGTATATTTGTGAAGGACAGGAATCATATAAATTAAGTGCTTTTACCCAGGCCAATTGCTTTGTTGTTTTAGAAGAAGAAGAAGCAGATTTTAAAGAAGGTAAATTGGTAGAAGTTCATCCATTTCAAGACTTTTGGGCCTAATTACTATTCAGAAATGGCAGATGTAGAACTAGCATTTTATATTTTATTACCCATTGTAGCTTTCCTTTATGCTTCGGTTGGACATGGCGGAGCAAGTGGGTATTTGGCTTTAATGTCGGTATTTGCCTTTGCACCTACTGTAATGAAACCAACCGCTTTGGTTTTAAATATTTTGGTATCCTCCATTTCGTTTTGGCAATTTCAAAGAAAGGCTTCCATAAACTGGAATTTGTTTTTGATTTTGGTTCTAGCTTCAATTCCAGCAGCGTATATAGGCGGTTCAATAAGTTTGGACAACAAATTATATAGGCAAATTTTGGGGTTTATTTTATTTTTTCCAATTATTAGACTTACAGGATTTATGAAAGAGGAAGAAAAATTAGGGAGACCTTTTAATATACCATTAGCCTTATTTTTAGGCGCTAGTATTGGCTTTCTTTCTGGCTTAATTGGAATTGGGGGTGGAATAATATTATCGCCCATTTTATTGTTTCTTGGATGGACGAATTTTAAAGAAACATCGGCTTTAAGTGCCCTATTTATTCTGGTAAATTCTATAGCTGGTATTTTTGGCGCGCAAAAAATTGGTGTCGAATTCACTAATCAAATGATACTATTTATAGTACTTGCCATGCTAGGCGGAATTATCGGAGCTTTTTTAGGAGCTCAAAAGTTCAACTTAAAAACACTTCGTATATTACTTGCAGTGGTATTATTTATTGCTGCCACCAAACTTATATATACCTAAAATTTACTAATAATTGCTCACCTTTGCATGAATAGTTTAAATAGAAATGAAAGTTAAAATCCTTGCTTTTGGACAAATTGCCGAAATAACCAAGAACCATACATGGATAATGGACGCGCCCAAGACCAGTGCTGATTTAGTGAACCAATTAGAAACTGATTTCCCTGAATTAAAAGAACTTTCCTATGCCATTTCTATAAACAAACGAATCATACATGAGCCATGCTTACTTCAAGAAATGAGTGAAATTGCTTTATTACCGCCTTTCTCTGGAGGTTAATCTTTATGAATTACGCAAAGTTTAATAGACAAATAAAATTACCTGGGTTTGGTTTGCTACAGCAAAAGAAACTATTTGAAGCAAAAGTATTACTTATTGGGGCTGGTGGTTTGGGTTGCCCTGCCCTACTATACCTAGCGGCTGCAGGTGTTGGTCAAATTGGTGTAGTTGATTTTGATACCGTTGAAGAAAGTAATTTGGCAAGGCAAATTTTGTTTGATGCAAATGATATTGGGCAATTAAAGGCTCAAATTGCTTGTACTAAAATTCAACAAGCATTTCCCGATTCAACCCTTACTCCCTTTACTTTTAAATTGGATGAATCGACCATAGAAATTACAAATGATTTTGATTTGGTGATTGATGGCAGCGATAATTTTGAAACACGTTACCTTTTAAATGATTATTGTGCTGCTCAAAATACTCCTTTAATCTATGGTTCTGTTTCGAGGTATGAAGGGCAAGTGGGAGTATTTAATGTAGAAACAGAGTCTGGTCAAAAATTTAATTTAAGGGATATTTTTCCCATTGAACCAAAGTCAGGAATGGTTGAAAACTGCGCCGAAGCGGGTGTTTTAGGCGTTGTGGCTGGATTAATAGGCATCTTGCAAGCAACAGAAGCCATAAAACTAATTACAGGACTTGGTTCAAACCTGAACCAAGAAATGCTTACTTATAATGCCTTAAGCAACCAATTTTATTCGGTTCAAATTACTCCAAAAAGTAAATCCATTATTCATTCTGAACCAAAAACTATTGAGGATTTTAGAAGTGAATTGGAGGAGATTGATTATAAATTAATAGCCTTACTTGAAGAAAGAAATGAGCTTATTAAAAAAATTGCCAAAGTAAAAAAGGAATCAAATATGGAAATTGTGCAGGCCCAGCAATGGGAAAAAACAATGGCCAAAAAGTTAATTGAACTTGAAAAGTTATCTTTGAACAAAGAATTTGTGTTGGATATTTTTAATAGAATCCACCAAGAATCTATAGCAGAACAAAAGAAGTATTATGGAAACAACTAATTTGCCAGCACCAATAGAATTAATGGCGCCAGCAGGTTCTTATGAATCGCTAATGGCAGCCATACAAGCTGGCTGCAACTCAGTTTATTTTGGTGTTGAGCAGTTAAATATGCGTGCTAGATCTACCAATAATTTTACGCTAAACGACCTAGAGAAAATTGCAGACATAGGCAAAAAACATAATGTAAAAACCTATTTAACCTTAAACACTGTCTTATATGACCACGATATTAGGTTAATGAAAGAGATAGTGATTGCCGCTAAAAAGGCGGGTATTACTGCAATTATTGCTTCAGACCATGCTGCAATTAGCACTGCTTTTAAAGAAGGTGTGGAAGTACATATTTCTACCCAAGCAAATGTATCAAACGTTGAAACTATTGAGTTTTATAGCACCTTTGCAGATGTTGTGGTATTGGCAAGGGAATTAACATTAAAACAAGTAGCCGATATTTGCTCGAAAATTAAACGTAGAAATATTACAGGTCCAGCAGGTAAGCCGATAGAGATTGAAATCTTTGTTCATGGTGCCTTATGTATGGCCGTTTCGGGAAAATGCTATTTAAGTTTGCACTCACATAATGCCTCGGCAAATAGAGGTGCATGCATACAAAATTGCCGAAGAAATTATGTCGTAACAGATAAAGATGAAGGCATTGAGTTTGAAATAGACAACGAGTATATTATGTCGGCCAAAGACCTATGCACCATTGATTTTATTGATAAAATTATTGACGCAGGTGTAAAGGTTATGAAAATTGAAGGCAGAGGTCGTTCGGCAGATTATGTATACACCGTTACCAAATGCTACAGAGAAGCCATAGATGCCCATTACGATAAATCGTTTAGCGAAGATAAAGTAGTTGAATGGAAACAACGACTCTCAACTGTATTTAATAGAGGTTTTTGGGATGGTTACTACCTAGGTCGCAAAATGGGTGAATGGAATGATGAATATGGCTCTAAGGCAACTCAAAAGAAAATATATATTGGCAAAGGAATGAATTACTTTCCAAAAGTTGGCGTAGCCGAGTTTAAAGCAGAAAGTCATCAATTAAAAATAGGCGATAAAATAATTGTAATGGGCCCAAGCAGCGGCTATCAAGAAGCAATTGTAAGCGAATTAAGGGTTGAGGATAAGCAAGTAGAAGAAATTAATAAAGGCGATTTGTTTTCATTACCACTAAGTCAAAAGGTTAGAAATTCGGATAAATTATACAAATTGGTTGAGGCATAAGATGTATAAGGTAATCCAACAAAGAAATAAATGTATTGGCTGCAATGCTTGCGTAGAAGCTGCTCCCAACCGTTGGGGAGTTAGCAGAATGGATGGCAAATCGGTGTTGGTTGGCGCTGTTAACAAACGAGGTATGTTTAATGTAAACATTCCCGATTGGGAATTAGAAGAAAACCAAAGAGCAAAAGATAATTGCCCAGTTCATATTATTGATATCATAAAATTATAAGTTTATGTCTGAACCTAAAAAGAAGAAAAACGTATTTGTAGAAGGTGCCATTGGTTCAGAATTTATTGCCAAATCTATTGCCAGTCATGGTAGCAAAACAGATATTGGAGCACACAGTATCTTCTTGGGTCAGGTAAGAGCAGATGAACTAAACAACTCAACAGTGCAAGCCATTGAATACACTTGCTATCAAGAAATGGCTGAACCAATTTTGCATACGATTAGGGAAGATTGTTTTGCCAAATTTGACCTCAGCTGCATGCATATTTACCATAGTTTAGGAATTGTAAATGCAGGGCAAGTATGTTTGTTTGTTTTTACTTCATCTAAACATAGAACAAACGCACAAGAAGCATGTTCTTACCTGGTTGAGCGCATTAAAAAGGAAGTGCCTATTTGGGGCAAAGAAATTTTAGAGGATGAAAATGAACACTGGAAAATAAATACCAACAAAACCAATGATTGATATTACACATAAATCGCCAAGCTTTAGAAAGGCAATTGCACAAGCTATTGTAAGTGTTAGCTCAATGGATACAATTGAGGCTATTAAAAACAAACAAATTGCCAAAGGCGATGTGTTTGAAATGGCTAAGACTGCGGGTTTATTTGCGGTGAAGCGTACCAGTGATATGATACCCGATTGTCATCCATTGCCCATTGAATACACCAAAGTGAGTTATGAAATAAATGGATTAGACATACAGATTTTATTGGAAGTGGCTACTATTTATAAAACAGGTGTGGAGGTAGAAGCCATGCATGGTGCATCGGTTGTGGCACTTACTATGTATGATATGTTAAAGCCAATTGACAAAGGAATTGAAATAAAAAACATTGCCTTGGTTCAGAAAAAAGGTGGCAAATCTGATTATAAAAACGAAATTGGTCATACTCTTAAAGCTGCGGTAATTGTTTGCTCCGACAGTATTTCGGCTGGCAAAAAAGAAGATAAAGCTGGTAAGGCAATACTTGAAAAATTAACAGCGATGAATTTCGCTAATTCAGATTATTGTGTAATTCCAGATCAAGTAGAAGTTATTCAAACACAAGTGAAGGAATATTGCAAAGCAGAAATTAACCTATTAATAATTACAGGTGGTACAGGATTATCGCCGACAGATGTTACACCTGAAGCTTTAAAACCATTGATTGAAAAAGAAATCCCAGGAATTGCAGAAGTCATACGCGATTATGGGATGCAACGGATGCCCTATGCCATGCTCTCTAGAAGTGTATGTGGGTTGATAGGAAATACGCTTGTATTAGCGCTTCCAGGAAGCACTAGAGGCGCCATTGAATCTATGGATGCCGTGTTTCCATCGCTGCTACATATTTATAAAATGATGGCAGGAGGAAAACACGACTAAAAAATATTAATTATACAGCTACATCATATTCTCTCAATGCATTATTGAGAGATGTTTTTAAATCGGTGCTGGCTTTGCGCTGACCAATAATTAAGGCACAAGGAACTTGGAAAGAACCTGCGGCAAATTGCTTGGTATATGAACCTGGAATTACAACCGAACGAGCAGGAACTCTTCCTTTGTATTCAATAGGTTCAGGACCAGTTACATCAATTATTTTTGTGCTCATAGTAAGTGTAACTCCAGCACCCAAAACAGCCTCACGCTCTACGTGTACACCTTCTACCACAATACATCTTGAACCAATAAAGCAATTATCTTCAATAATTACAGGAGCTGCTTGAACAGGCTCTAAAACCCCACCAATACCTACTCCACCACTTAAATGAACATGCTTTCCTATTTGGGCACAACTACCTACAGTAGCCCATGTATCAACCATTGTACCTTCATCTACATAGGCTCCAATGTTTACATAAGAAGGCATTAAGATTGTTCCTTTACTTAAATAAGCACCGTATCTAGCTACCGCGTGAGGCACTACTCTTACACCAAGTTCGGCGTAATTTGTTTTAAGAGCCATTTTATCATGAAACTCCATAGGCCCAACATGAATGGTTTCCATTTTACGAATAGGGAAATATAAAATAACGGCTTTCTTCACCCAGTCGTTCACCTTCCAACCAGTATCTGTTGGTTCGGCCACTCTTAACACTCCTTTATCTAATTTTTCAATTACCTCATTTATGGCGTCTTGAGTACTTGCTTCGCTCAATAAAGCACGATTATCCCATGCTTGTTCAATTATTAGTTTATGATCCATAGGGCAAAAGTGTATTGCTTAAGGCATAAATGCAAATGAAAATTGGTTTTATTAATTTGATTCCCTAAAAACAAGGTATAAATTGCCAACCTAAGAAATTACCATTCATGGATGTAAAAATTGAAGAAAGCTGGAAATTGGTTTTAAACAATGCGTTTAATCAAGCTTCCTTTTTACACTTACGAAATTTCTTAAGGCTCGAAAAAAGCAAAGGTGAATTAATCTTCCCTCCTGGTCCACAAATTTTTGAGGCATTTAATTACACACCTTTTGATAAAGTAAAAATTGTGCTTTTGGGCCAAGACCCCTACCACGGTCCGCAACAGGCGCATGGGCTAAGTTTTTCGGTAAATAATGGAGTTGCATTTCCACCTTCTTTAAAGAATATTTTCAAAGGTTTACAAGTTGATTATCCCGACTATAAAACACCTCAAAATGGAAATTTAATGGCATGGGCAAAGCAAGGTGTTTTATTATTAAATTCTACTCTAACAGTTAGAGCAGGCCAAGCTGGAAGTCACCAAAAGAAAGGTTGGGAAGAGTTTACTGATGAAGTTATAAAACAGGTAAGCCTACAAAAAGAGCATATTGTTTTTCTTTTATGGGGAAGCTTTGCTATTAGCAAAGCTTCCTTAATAGATTCAAGTAAACATTTAGTATTAACCGCAGTTCATCCAAGTCCACTTTCGGCACATAGAGGTTTCTATGAATGTAGGCATTTTTCAAAAGCCAATACCTATTTAACTAGCAAAGGCCTTGAACCAATTAATTGGCAGATTTAGGTGTTGGTTATTTTTGGTTCGAACCAATAAGCACACCGAGCTTTAAACCTGTTTGCAAACAAAAGCTTACTTTACCTGAAGTAGAAGTAAAATTACCATAGCCAAAGCCGCCACTATTTGCATATATATCTGCCATTCCAAAATTGGAAGAATTTGATAAGCTCCCAACCATTTTACCGTTTTCGTAATAGGTAACAGTTTTATTACCTATACCAGGTCCAATAAAGAAATCAACACAAAATATATCTGAGAAAACCCATTGCTTTCCAAAGTTAATAAAGAAGGCACCACCATTAACAACTATTTTATTATTTACATTATAAGTCCCAGATCCTCCAAATAATGAAAAATTACTCGTACCATTATTTTCATGATGAATAAACATTGCCTCTGGTCTAATATAACCGCCCTTTAGTATATGGGTATAACGCATACCTTTCATATGGTAATCGGGTTGGTTTATAAACTTAACTCCTAATCTAAAAAAGCCACCATCCGATTCGGTAAAATTATACGCATCGCTTGTATAGCTTCCTATTCCAATTATTCCAATTCCTCCTTCTACACTCATTCCTGGTTTTATAGAATATTCAAAGGATCCAGAAAACACTTTTCTAATTGGGCTAAACAAATCAATTTTAACGGCCATTTTTCTTTGGCTTGCATAGTTTTGCGCGTTACTAAATTCGTCTTCAGCAAATTTCATTACCGTACCATTGGCAAAAATAATTTTACGGATACGTTCTTTCTTTTCAACCATAATAGGCATAGAACTATCTTCTGGCCACATTTTGTATTTTACATCATCTACTCCCAATTCCATAATTTTAACCTGTAAGGTATCGGCTTTGCCTCTAAGGAGCATTTTATCTTGTGCCATTAGTTTACTTGTACCTAATAGACAAATTAAAAGTGCTATAAAAAGTAGTTTTTGTTTCATAGTATGAGTTATTTATAAATCAAAGTTAAGATTAAGTCTGTAAACACAAAAGGCCCGATGAATATCGAGCCTTTTGTTAAAGTTTATTTCTACTTATTTTTCTTCGGTAAGTCCGCCAATTAAGATACCTAATTTCAATCCCATTTGAGTGGCAAATCCAACATTTCCTTCATGGTTAACAAGCATGCCCGCTCCTGTTCCCAAATCTATTGAATTAGAGTAGTCGTCGTAAAAGCCATAAGAGGTAGAACTAGTAACTGTAGTGGTTGAAACAGAATTCTGGGTGGTACGCGAATTACCAGATCCAATTCCAGCTCCCACAAAAAAGTCGACTAAGAACACATCTGAAAACACCCATTGCTTTCCAAAATTTAACATAAAAGCATATCCAGAATAACTAGTAGTGGATTTGGTAATAGTTTGATTTGCTGTGTAAACTCCAGTGGTTGAATTATACACCGGAATATCATACGTTGTTGTTGAACCTTTATTAGAATAAAAATGAGCCACAACCTCAGGGCGTATGTATGCACCTTTCATAATATGAGTATAGCGCATTCCCTTTAAATAATAATCGGGTTGATTTATAAACTTATATCCTGCTCTAAAAAATGCACCCGAATTTGGACTTGTGGTTTCGTTGGTATTAAATCCCAAACCTATCATTCCCACTCCTACTTCCCAACTTCTACCAGGCTCAATATTTTGTTCATAGGCAATGGATGTGGTACCCGATAATAATGAAAACAAATCCATTTTAATGGCCATTTTGCGTTGGTTGGTGTAATTTGATGCATTTGCGAATTCAGATTCAGAAAATCTCATCACAGTTCCATTCGACATAATAATTTTATTGATTCTATCCTTACGTTCAACCATAACAGGCATACCTTCATCTACTGGCCAAAGTTTATATTTAACTTCCTCGGTGCCAATTTCAATTACTTTAATTTTTAAGGTATCGGCTTTGCCTCTTAAAATCATTGCATCTTGTGCTTTAGACACTATTGGTGTTAAAGCGAATCCTAACAATAGAAGGAAAAATAGTTTTTTCATAATGGGTTTTGGTTTTATGTAATTAGGTTGTTTTTTTTTACAGACATTGATATGACAAAACTAGGGCCACTTTTATCGTAAATCTAACTGAATTTAGTAAATGACCTGTTTTTTATTTGCATAATTTGCAAATTACACGCTAAGGCTCTGGTTTAAATAGCGTATTTGTGTTCGACAATAGTTCTAAAATTAGCATCTTTGCAAAGCATGGAAAATCCAATTTTAGTTGAAATTTATAGAGGTGGCGTATTAGAAAGCTTTCACAGAGGAAGTGTTTGTGTAGTAAATCAAATAGGTGAAATAGTTTTTAGTCTAGGTAATCCAAATCAGATTTGTTATCCAAGATCTGCCATGAAATTTGTGCAAGCCATTCCATTGATAGAATTAGGAGGTGTAGAGAAATTTGGATTTACCTTAGAAGAAATAGCCATTTTTTGTGGCTCACATAATGGAGAAGCCAAACACTTGGAAGTTGTCAGAAGTATATTAAATAAGATAGAGGTTTCTGAAGAGGAATTAGGATGTGGCTCCCAGTATCCTACCAATAAAAAGGATTCGGATGAGTTGGTTCGAACCAATACCAAACCAAGTGCCATACATAATAATTGCAGCGGGAAACATGCAGGAATGTTGGCTTTATGTAAACTATTGAACTACCCTACTGCAGATTATTTAAACCCAAAACATCCTATTCAAGAGCTAATTTTGGAATGCGTGGAGGCAATGTATGAGTATCCAAAATCGAAAATGGTTTGTGCGTTAGATGGTTGCACTGCTCCAATTTATTCAATTCCTGTTTACAACCAGGCATTGTGTTTCAAGAATTTGGCCGAACCAAGTGCCTTTTCTGAACCAAGACAAACAGCTTGCAAAACAATTCTTGAAGCCATAAGTGCACATCCATTTATGGTGGCAGGAAGCAAACGTTATTGTACAGATATGATGAACCTAACAGCACCCAAATTAATTGGAAAAACAGGTGCTGAAGGCGTTTTCTGCATGAGCTTTACAGAACAAAAACTAGGTGTTTGCATTAAAATAGATGATGGTAAAATGTTGCCCCAATATAATGTAGCCCAAGCCTTATTAGAAGCTAGTGGGCTATTTGGTGAGGACATTATTGAAAAACTTCATTCGTATGCTACTAGTGAATTAAAGAACTTCAATAAATTAGTAACAGGAGAAATTACTGTAAATACCAACCTATTTGCTCCATTTAGCAAGGTATTTGAATAGGCTAAAAGTAATTCTGTTTTTTATATTGAAAACTTGTGGAAAACAAAGCCAATAAACGCCTTGATATATTTGGTTCAGACCGCCTTTTGGCTTACTTTTACGCATTAAAAATATTTCTTTTAAATGAGTAACGAAGCAATGGATAACAGACAAAATTATGATGCCAATAACATTCAGGTGTTAGAGGGGTTGGAAGCAGTGCGGAAAAGACCTGCCATGTATATTGGCGATGTTGGTTTTAGAGGTTTGCACCACTTGGTATATGAGGTGGTTGATAATTCAATTGATGAGGCCTTAGCAGGATATTGTAAAAACATATTTGTAAATATAAATACCAATAACTCAATTACTGTTGAGGATGATGGTAGAGGTATTCCTACTGGCATTCACGCCAAAGAAGGAAGATCGGCATTAGAGGTTGTAATGACCGTTTTACATGCGGGTGGTAAATTTGATAAAGATACGTACAAAGTTTCTGGTGGTTTGCATGGTGTGGGTGTGAGTTGCGTAAATGCACTTTCTACCCTACTTAGAGCTACCGTTTATCGTGAGGGTAAAATTTACCAACAAGAATATTCTTGTGGAAAGCCATTATACGATGTAAAAGTTGTTGGAGAAAGCGACAAAACTGGTACAACAGTTTACTTTGAACCAGATTTGAGCATCTTTACCGTTTCGGAATTTAAATATGAAACGCTTGCCGCTCGTATGCGTGAGCTTTCGTTTTTGAACCGTGGAATTAGAATTACCCTTAAAGATAACCGCCCAGATGAAGCAGGAAACCTTAGAGAGGAAATGTTCTATAGCGAAGGTGGATTAAGAGAATTTGTAAACTTCCTAGATGGTACTCGCGAGAAATTGTTGCCTGAACCTATTTATGTTGAAGGTGAAAAAGGTGGTGTACCTGTTGAAGTAGCCATGATTTACAATACAGGCTATACAGAGAACTTACATTCCTATGTAAATAATATTAATACCATTGAAGGTGGAACACACGTGGCAGGCTTTAGAAGAGCTTTAACACGAACTCTTAAGGCATATGCTGATAAAGAAGGTTTACTAAAAAATGTTAAAATAGAAATTAGTGGAGATGATTTTCGTGAGGGTTTAACAGGAGTAATTTCTGTTAAAGTTCAAGAACCACAATTTGAAGGACAAACTAAAACTAAGTTAGGTAACAGTGATGTTACAGGTGCGGTTGACCAATGTGTTGGTGAAATGCTAAACAATTACTTAGAAGAAAACCCTAGAGAAGCTAAGCTAATTGTACAAAAAGTAATTCTTGCTGCAACAGCTAGAGCAGCAGCCCGTAAGGCTCGTGAAATGGTGCAACGTAAAGGTGCACTTACAGGTAGTGGCTTACCAGGTAAATTAGCAGATTGTCAAGAAAGCGACCCAAGTTTATGTGAGATATACCTGGTAGAGGGTGACTCTGCTGGTGGAACTGCTAAACAAGGTAGAAACCGCGCTAATCAAGCAATTTTGCCATTAAGAGGTAAGATTTTGAACGTAGAAAAAGCGATGGAGCATAAAATCTACGAGAACGAAGAGATTAGAAATATGTTTACCGCCCTAGGTGTTACCATTGGTACTGCCGAGGATGCAAAAGGATTAAACATGGCTAAGCTTAGGTATCATAAAATTATTATTATGACGGATGCGGACGTAGATGGTAGCCATATTCGTACGCTAATTCTTACATTGTTCTTTAGGTATATGAAAGAGCTTATAGAATTTGGATATATCTATATTGCTCAACCACCATTATACTTGGTTAAGAAGGGTAAGGAAGAAGAATATTGCTGGACTGAACCACAACGTGACGAAGCGGTAATGCGTTTAGCTAAAGGCGGAAACCCTGATAGCGTAGGAATCCAACGTTATAAAGGTTTGGGTGAAATGAACGCTGAACAATTATGGCAAACAACTATGAATCCTGAAACTAGAACCCTAAAACGTGTTAGTTTAGATTCGGCCGCAGAAGCAGATCATATCTTTAGTATGCTAATGGGAGATGAAGTTCCACCTCGTAGAGAGTTTATTGAAGCAAATGCTAAATATGCTAAGATAGACGCTTAATATTTCCTGTGTACCCCCACATACGATGGGGGAAGGAAATAACCGAAAGGTTGTTTATATACTAAAAGTCCTGCACTGCAAAGTGTGGGACTTTTTTATTTTACCTATTTAAATGGGGAGTCTTTTTCTCTAGAAATTACCTTATAAACCTGCTTATCTATATAGGTTGGAAACAATTTATTAATCCAATACATTAGCTTGCCTGTAAGTGTAATTACATGGTATTTGCGTCTTTGCTTGACCATTTTCACTACATAATTTGCTACTTCCTCTGGCTGCATTAAATTCTTCTCATCAAGCGGACTGTCTTGCTGTTGCTGTCCTTTAGCATTTAAAGCAGAGTTGCGAATATTAGAAGCAGTATAACCTGGAAAAATACTACCAACATGTAATCCAGTTTTAAGATTTTCGACCCTAAGAGATTCCATAAAACCTAATAAAGCAAACTTTGAAGAAGTGTATCCTGTTCGCGCTGGAAGTCCGGTAAAACCAGCCCAAGAATTAACTGCAATAACACTACCTTTTGATTTTAAAAGGTATGGTAAGGCATATTTGGTACAATAAACCGCGCCCCAAAAATTGGTATTCATTAGCTCTTCCATTACCACTAAATCCATGTCGTTAAACATTGCACGCATACTAATACCTGCATTGTTTATTAACACATCCATTCTGCCAAATTTTTGAATACTTTGCTCAATTAAGTTCTTGCAATCTTGTTCTTTTCGCACATCGCATTGAACAGCCAAAACAGAATTAGAATAGGCATTTAAAGAGGCTGTAATTAATTCTAATTTAGCCAAATTGCGCGCAGCTAATACAATATTTGCACCTTCCTTGGCAAAGGAAAACGCACATGCTTCGCCAATTCCAGAGGAGGCACCGGTAATAATAATAGTTTTTCCTTTTAAGGGCATAAAGCTTGCTAATAAAAGGCTAGAGAACCTTTAAGAATCGAATTATTTTTTCCAAATAATTGGCGTGCCTTCAACTTTAGTTTCTGGATAGTCTATATCCATACCATCTAAGGTTTCTTCGATGGCTTCTTCTAAATAAACTGAAGTAACCATTGCTTCATTTTCCCAACAATCGTCGATAGCTCCTTTGTAGGCCAACTCACGTTTGCGATTAAATAAGAACACTTCTGGATTGGTAGTTGCTCCAAATTTCTTAGCTACTTCTTGCGTATCGTCTTGAAGGTATAAGAAATGCATTTCTTCTAAATTAAACTTAGCTGCCGCTTGTTGCATATGGGTAAAATCGTCTAAAGGCGATTGTGCAGGGTCATTAGAATTGATACCTACAATACCCATGCTATCCTCTTCGTATTTTTCGAATAATTTTAGCAAACGCTGACTGTAAGCTTGAGATACAGGTGAGCTATTGCATGTAAAAATTACGGCTAGGGCATATTTATCGGCGTAATCAAAATGTGTGTACATTTTACCATCGAAACCCTTTAGGTTAAAATCAGGAAGTTTATCACCAATGTTAAGCATAACAGTGTTTATTTTGTTGTGCAAAGTAACAATTTAGGTTGAATAGTACAAAACAAGTTCCTTGTGTAATCCACTTTCATTGTTGAAATTCGCTGCAAATGCAAGTTATAGAAGTAATTAGTTTTAAAGATCAGGAAGAATTCATTCACTTCCCTAAGAAATTATATTCAAGTGATTCCAATTATGTTTCGCCTTTAGACACAGATATTAGGGATGTATTTGATCCTAAGATAAACAAAAACTTCTTAATAGGAAATGCTTGCAGGTGGCTATTAGTTAGGGATGGCAGCACTATTGGCCGCATTGCTGCATTTTATAAAATGGAAGACAACAGCCTAAATGGTGGCATAGGTTTTTTTGAATGTATTAACAATTTTGAGGCTGCAAAAGAATTATTTGATACCGCCCAAAATTGGCTAAAGAAAAACGCCTGCAAAGAAATGAAAGGCCCAATTAATTTTGGAGAAAAGGATAAATATTGGGGGTTATTGGTAAATGGGTTCAAAAACCCATCTTATCAAGAGAATTATAACTTCCCTTATTACCAAAATTTATTTGAGCAATATGGCTTTGAGAAAGTGTTTGAACAAACTACTAGTGAGATAGGATTATCTGATTTTAAATCGGAGCGTTTTATAAAATTATCGGAGCGAGTATTTAGAAACCCAGCCTATAGGTTCGAGCATTTTAAATTGAATAGATTAAATGAATTTGCTAGCGATTTTATCCATATCTATAATAAGGCTTGGGCTCATAGGCCAGATTTTACGCCTATTACGCAAGATAAAATTGAAAGCACATTGGTTTCACTAAAACCTATAATGATAGAAGAGGCAATTTGGTTTGTATATGCAAATAATGAACCGGCTGGCTTTTATGTAAATGTGTTAGATGTAAACCAAATTTTTAAACATTTAAATGGAACAATGAACTTATGGAATAAGCTAAAGTTCTTGTATCACCGACATTTTGGTAAGATTAATAGGGTTAGAGGAATTGTATTTGGTGTTATTCCACAATATCAAAACTTGGGTTTAGAGACAGGTATGATCATTAAATTCTACCAAACCATTAGGCAAACACATCCTCAATATACCTGCGCTGAATTGTCATGGATTGGCGATTTTAACCCAAAAATGCACAGTCTATTTGAGGCTCTTGGTGCAAAAACAACTAAAATTCATTATACTTACAGCTATACTTTTACTGAAAAATAAACTTAGAATTTCAAGTGAAATTCAACCTATAATTTTGAAAAAAATATTCTTACTAGTAGTGTTTTTTGTTTTGATTCAAGGTTCTTCATGGGCTCAGGATTCCTACAGAATGCGAAAGCTTTCGTCATTTAACAACCCAAACTTACCCAAGGTAGATGGAACTGATATTTGGAATGATTTAACAGGGTATTTTGACCCCATTAAAAAACGAGAATATATTATTTGTGGCGGTACTGATAGTGTATATGTTTTTGATATTACAGATGCCAAAAACATGGTACGGGTGTCTGCTGTTGGTGGGGTATCTATATTTGCTCGCAACAGAGATTATGAAACCTATAAACATTATGCCTATTGTGTTTCAGACCAAGGTAGTGGCGTTGGCGCTTTGCAAATATTTGATTTGCAATACCTCCCCGACTCCATCCATTTGGTGTATCAAAGCAATGAATTAGGAACATTTACCCATACTATTTTTATTGATTCGGTAAGTGAGAGAATGTATATGAGCAGCAATTTAAAGCCAAGTGGCTTTTCGGCTATGGATATAATTTCGCTTAGAGACCCAGAAAAGCCTACCATGATGTGTAGCTTAAATGTACCTAAAAAACCAGGTGGATTTCCTTTATTTAATATCGTTCATGAAATGTTTGCTAGACACGACACCGTTTATTTAAGTTGTGGCGATCCTGGCTTATATATTTTTGATGTGAGAGACACAGCAAATCATGTGTTAATTGGAAGCATTAACTCCTATCCAGATCAAGGATATAACCACAGCAGTTGGCTCGACAAAACTGGGAAATACTTAATGTTTACAGATGAAAACATGGGCTTAGATATTAAAATATTTGATATCCATACCTTAAGCAATCCTCAATTTATTAGTCAGTTTAATAGTAATGCAAACACCACCTCCCACAATGCTTATTGGGTAGGAAATTTTGCCTATGTTTCGGCTTATCATGATGGGGTAAGAGTGTATAATATTGCCGACCCAAGCAATCCAAAGCAAGTAGCCTGGTATGATACGCATCCTGAAACACCTGAAATTTATGGCGGCTACAAAGGTTGTTGGGGCGTTTACCCTTATTTGCCAAGTCATCATATTATTGCTAGTGATTTAACATCTGGTATTTATGTTTTTGAAATAGATTCGGAATTAGTTAGTGTTGAAAGCAATCCTGAACCTAGTTTAGAAGTGAACATTTTTCCAAATCCAAGTACTGGAAAATTTAAGGTTAGTAGCCCTTTTAACAAGGTATCATTTGAATTAAGGAATACCATTGGAGAACTAATTTTAACAGAGACAAATTGGGATTCAAACTCAGAAATAAACTTGTCGCAATACCCGGAAGGAGTTTATTTTATTACTCTTTCGCTTGGTTCGAACCAAATTACAAAGAAGCTAATGAAATGGTAATGCCTAGCAATAAAATTGGTTTATATTTAGTATTCCTGCTGCTTACGGTGTGGGCTGAACCAATTTTTGCTCAGGGAGTTTCTGACAAAGTAGAGTTGCTTGGCCGTTATTCTAGAAATGATTTACCCAAATTAAATGGCTACCAAATATGGAATGATTTAACTGGATATTACGATTCAACAACAAATAAAGAATACATTATTGCAGGTAGTACGGATAGCATTTATTTTTTAGACATCAGCAATCCAGGAGCAATTGTTGTTTGTGATGTAGAAGATGGACGATCCAAAAATGTGGTGAATAGAGATTATGAATGCTACCAAAATTATGTGTATTGCGTAAGTGATAACGGAGATAAAGGAAGCCTACAAGTTTTTGATTTGCGTTATTTACCAGATTCGGTTCATAAGGTTTACGATAGCGATTCACTTTCCTTTAATACACACAGTATTTTTATTGAGGCCAAAAGCAAACGCCTATATTTAGCTATTAATAGATTAAAAAAAGGTGGTGTTGCCGCCATGGATATATTAAGTTTAGAAACACCCGAACACCCTTATTGGATTGGCCGATTAAACGTTCCTACCTATGTGGATGGTGGCCCCTTATTTAAAAATGTTCATGAAGTTTACGTAAGAAACGACACTGCCTATTGCTCGATAGAATACAAAGGATTATGGGTTTTTGATTTACGAGATTTAAAGAATCAAAAGCTTATTTCTATGATTAACGATTACCCTGAAAACGGATACAACCATAGTAGTATGCTGAATGCAAGTGGTAAACGAATTATGTTTACCGACGAAATACCAGGTGGATTATCCATTAAGATTTTTGATATAAGTGATTTAAATAATCCCAAATTGGTGAGTATGTTTAGATCCAATACAGGTGCAACGGCTCATAATGCCTATTGGATTGGCGACTTTGCCTATGTTTCCTATTACCACGATGGATTTTATGTGTTTGATTTAAGTAATGAAAGCTTGCCAAAAGTGGCTGGTTATTATCATACCTCAAGCTGGCCACCTACCAGTTATGAGGGATATAAAGGTTGTTGGGGAGTATATCCCTATTTACCATCAGGGTTAATTGCGGCGAGTGATATGGGTGAAGGGATTTTTATTTTCAAGCTCGACCCAAGTATTACGGGGATAAAAACAATAGGTGGAATAGAGAAGAATATTTTTTATCCCAATCCATTTACAGAAAAACTTTTTGCACAAAACCTACCTAAGATGCCTGAGCCTTTTGAACTTAAGCTATATTCTATGAGTGGAGAATTGATATTGCATAAGATTTTTAGTGGAGCTACCTTTGAAACCGAAACAAATGAATTAGAGAAAGGCATGTATTTTGTTGTTCTGCAAACTGCCTCCTTTCAATTGGTTCAAAAAATAATTAAACAATAAGTCAAACTCGTGCATAAAAAGGCAATCGTTTTATTAGCTGTGATCCTCTGGCAATTGCCTAAACTAGCGAATGCCCAAAAGGATAGTAGTAAGCAGGTGCCCTACCCAACCCAGTTTTTTACTGAGTTTGCTTTGGACAGAAATTTGGGGCTGGTGTATGAAGACACCGTAATTAGGCGCAACGAAATTTACCATACCTATTTCAAAAAGAACGTGATGTTTCAAGACCTCGGAAACATTGGAACTCCTGGTCGTAGTATGTTTTTTGATTGGAACAGAACAACCGATTTTGTTTTAGGATTTAACCCCTACCAAAGCTATTATAAAACCCCTCAAGAATCGAGATATTACCATACTAAAAAGCCTTACGCCGATTTTACCTATACCCAAGGTCAAAAGGAAATGTTATTATTTAGTGGGAAGTATTTTATGAACTTTACACCGCGCTTTAATATTGGAGTAGATTACGATAGGGTGACCTCACAAGGCTTTTACCCACGCCAATATACAAGTGGGTATTTTACCAATATAGCGAGCAATTACACGAGCAAAAACAACAGGTATGGCATACTTGCCAATGCTATTTGGAATAGAGGAGTTGTTGACGAAAATGGAGGTATTAAAAGCGATTCTTTATTTGAAAGTTTGCGAGGGGTAAATAAAGCTGCTCCTGTTAAATTGGCAAATTGCCAAAGTAGGTTTAGGAGTAAAACGTATTATGCCAAACAGTATTTTTATTTAGGATCAATGAAAGAATTGATTAAGGATGAAGATACTAGTTATTATTTAAGTAGAGCAGGATTTATTTCTCATACCATACGCTATGATGTAGATAATTTTTATTTTGATAACCCTAGCGGTAACAAAGACAGTACACTCTTTCCTTCTGCCAACATTGATACTTCAGGCGTTTTTTATGATTCTATTTCTAGTAAAACGTTAATGAATAGATTGGCGTATGCCTATTGGACAAAAAGTAATGAATATCAACAAAGCTATATTGAATTTGCCCTTTCGCATAAGTATATAAATGTAAATCAAATGGGTTTGGCTAATACGTATCAAAATGTATGGGGTGAGGCCAAATTAGAACGCCTACCAAAAACTGCTCAGAATATTGGCATAAGGTTAGCTGCTTCCTACTGTATGAGTGGGTATAATCAAAACGATTTTAAATTAGGGGGAGATTTAAAATTCCTTTTCAAGAATTTTGATGTTTCTGGCAGTTTTAATAACCAATTATTACAACCCGATTATACCCTCACAAACTATAATTCTGCCCCATTTAGCTGGAGTAAAAACTATTCTAAAATAAATGTTACCCAATGGCGTGCAGGTATTGGTACTAAAAGGTTCAGACATAATTTTACAGCCATATTTAACCAATATATTATTGCCAATTGGGTGTATTATGGAAAAGAAGTTACCCCAACCCAAAGCAGCGATATTTTGGTTATTAATACCCTCGAAGCAAATAAGACTTTTCAATTGGGTTGGTTCTTTTTTGAAAACAAATTGATGCTTCAAAAATCTAATTTAGACATTGTTCAATTGCCTACTATGGGAGCTAATTTGCGCTACTATTTAAATGGAACTTTGTTTAGAAAAGCACTCCTATTTCAATTGGGTGCTGAGGTATTTTACAATACCGCCTATTATGGAAACGCCTACAATCCATCGGCTAGAGCCTTTTATTTGCAAGATCAAACCAAGATTGGCAATTATCCATTAATAGATGTTTTTGTCACAGGCCAAATTATGACGGCCACTTTGTTTGCCAAGTTTGAACATATTAATATGGATTGGCAAACTACAGGATATTATTATACACCGCATTATCCTTTGCCTGTTAGAGCTTTTAGATTTGGTATCCGATTAAGGTTGTACAACTAAAAGAACATCATTTTCATACAAAATACACTTCCACCAGATTTCATATATTCACTGGTTTCTACTTCAAAAATGGTATAGCCACATTTGTTTAAAGCCGCTTTTGCAGCAACACTGCCCAACTGCAGTATGGCTGCCTTCTTATTGGTTTTTTGGTTGTTTACCACATGTGCATTTAAACAAAAGGTGGCTATCGCTTCCTCCATTGGAATTTCTAATACTTCTTCAAAACATTGATGAATAAGCGCTAACCCTTCTTCTGTAAATGCTTCTTTACATAACATTACTTGTGTTTCGGATAAAGGTACAAAGCAGGTATCGAGGTGATAAAAATTTTCGTTTATTAACTCTAATGCAATTACCGGAACAGAAAGTTGCTCCGATAATTCTTCATAAGCTGTTTTATTACTTCTATGTCCGTAACCACCATATAACAAAAGCTTACCCGGGTGCGGAATGGTATCTCCCATTCCTTCAAAAAGCGGAGTTTTAGCAAAATGTCTTGGTTGGTACCCCATTTCTAAAAAATAGTTTTCAAAAAAAGGAACCTCACGTTGTCTGCTAGGGTGGCGCATACGGCTCATCCAAAC
Organism: Bacteroidetes bacterium B1(2017); assembly: GCA_002256395.1. GTDB lineage: Bacteria > Bacteroidota > Bacteroidia > UKL13-3 > UKL13-3 > B1. The sequence goes on from NKJG01000002.1 coordinate 380,668, forward strand.
TTCTCTCTTTTGGTTTGGCCCCATCCAAGGAAAGGTTTGATTGGCGCAAAAAACCATGTCTTCACAACCTTTGACTCCAAGTATAATTTTTAAACCCTCAATAAGGCCTTGATCCAAAAGCTGCGCATAGACAAACTTTAAATCACTCCATTGTTTAAGCGCTAGTTCCTTATTCAATTGCTGAGCCATACCCTCCATATGAACATTTTTCACATCAATGATATCAAAGTACTCTGGACTGCACATAAGCACCTGTAGCGGTTCTTCCCTCCTTTTTAAGTCATTTATGGTAAAAGGTAATTTTCCCGTGGTATAAACTTTGAAATTTTCGGCACTTGTCATATGTTCGAATGGTATTAATAAACGCAAACATAGGTATAATCTATAACAGAATTAGCCTTTGGTTCGAATCAAAAATATGAGAAAAAATATCCTTAAAAATGTAGCAGTAGCTATTTTATTCTTGAGTTTTGCCATTACTGTAACTGCTCAAACCAAGCGCCCAGGTAAGAAACCCGCTTACCAAACAGAACAGGAAAAGGCTCTTAGAAATGCCAGCAAAACAGAGCAGCTATTCAAGACCTCACTTCATAAAATGGTACCCAATAATATTGTTTTACCAGGTGAGTTTGAAGAATCGCAAGCAGTTGCTATAAGCTGGAGTTTTGATTACGATGCTAATGGTAACCCAACAGGAGTTGATTTAACAACCGTTTATGGCGATGTATCTGCTCAATTAGCTGATGCCATTCAAAAAGAATGTACCGTTTGGATTAGAGTTTTATACAATGGCGATACGACCAAAATCTTGAACTTTATGACAGCTAGAGGCACGCCTCTTAAGAATTATAAGTTTATGGTTACTAGTGGCGACGATTGGTGGACGCGTGATTATGGCCCAATGGCCTTTTATTCTAAGAACCTAGATAGCATTGGCTTTGTGGATATGAAATACTATGATGGCAGAGATTACGATAATGTTTTTCCGGCACAAATGGCTGCAGCCATGGGGTATGAAAACTATGTTACGCAACTAAACTCAGAAGGTGGTAACCTTATGGGAGATGGATATGGACGATTGTTTTTTAGTGATGTCATTCCAACTATCAATGGAGAGAATGGCGTGCACTCTTCGCCATGGAGCCAACAACAAACTTTTGATACCTTAAGGCAAATTTTTAACACTCCCGATTTAAGCAATTTGGTTTCCTTGAAATGTGATGGAGGAACGGGACATATTGATTTATATGTGAAGCTAATGGATGAGCAATCTTTAATAGTAGCGCAATATCCATCACAGATTACTGCTAACGATAAACAAATTATTGAGGATAATTACCAATATCTATTGGGTTTAAAATCAACCTATGGAAGGCCATTTAGAATTTTTAGAGTAGAGCATCCTACAGACGATAATGGCAATCATACAGTAAGAACATGCAATCAATTAAACAACGATGCACGTAATTTTATAAATGGATTAACAGTAAATGGCAGCTTCATTTTTCCATCGTATTATGATGGTAAAACTGGCAATGCAGCGCAACATGCAAGAATTATGGCCTATTACAAGAAGTTGTTTCCAGGATATAAAATTGTTCCAATTGATAGCAGAGATTTATCTCCTTTAGGTGGCGCCATCCATTGTATTACCATGCAAATTCCGGTGGAAGACCCAATTCGTTTTTGGCATCCAAGTGTAGATGGAATAGTACCTGCTTTGCCAAAATACCATATCGTTTCTAAAATTGATACAAAGTCGGGTGTGCAAAATGCGGCCTGTTATTGGGTAAAGAACAATGATACAACTTGGAATAAAGTTAGCTTAACAGATAGCAGTGGTTATTGGGTTGGCGATATTGAAAATGCTAAGCTACAAGGAAGCGATAGTGTGTATTATTATTTGGAGGCAAAAAGCAATTCGGGTAGAACCTCTACGAAGCCTTTAAACGCAAAAGCTGGAGGTTATTACCAAATGCGTTTAACCTATGCAACAGCCCAAAATGACGTATTGATTGAAAGCACCAATCACTTGTTTAACGCTTGGCCAAACCCAGCAAGCGACCATGTTACATTTGGATTTAAGTTGATTGAAACAGCACAAATAAAAATTCAATTGAGAGACCTAAACGGCAAATTACTTCAAGAAATTGACCTTGGAAATAAGGCTGAAGGGAATCACCAAACCAGCATTCAAACAAGCAACTATCCTGCTGGAATCTATTTATACCAAATGCTTGTGAATGATGTACCTTTGATGGGTAAGAAACTAGTTTTACAAAAATAAGTAGCGCATATATTGAATATGAAAACTAAAACAAACCGTAAAGATTTTATCAAAACCTCTGCCCTATTGGGTTTAGGAGCATTAACCTTTGGCGTAAATGCGGAGCCGATAGTTGCTGAACCAACAGCAAAGGAAGCCGATAGTAAGCCAACAAATGGCAAATATGAACTACCAGCACTAGGATATGCTTATAATAGCTTAGAGCCATTTATTGATGCCCAAACCATGGAAATTCATTATAGCAAACACCATCAGGCGTATATCAATAAATTAAACGAGGCTATGGATAAAGAACCTAGTTTAAAAAACAAAAGCATAGAGGAGTTATTGCTGAACCTAGCCTCTGTGCCAGCAAGTGTTAAAGGTGCAGTGCGCAATCATGGTGGTGGGCATTGGAACCATAGTTTCTTTTGGAAATCATTAAAAACAGGAACATCAATGGGTTCAGAATTTACCAAATTGGCTACAGCTTCTTTTGGAGACATTGAGAATTTTAAAACCACCTTTGAAAAGGTTTCTATGGGTGTATTTGGATCTGGATGGGTATGGGTTATATTGCAAAACAAGCAATTAAAGATTGTTACCTCAGCCAACCAAGATAATCCATTAATGGATGCCGCAGCGGTTCCAGAAATGATGCCTAAAGTGATTTTAGGAATAGATTTATGGGAACATGCCTACTATTTAAAACACCAAAATAAGCGAATTGACTATGTAACGGGCTTTTGGAATGTAGTAAATTGGGATGAAATTGAGGGACTTCTGAAGTAATTGCAATTTTTTTTTGATTATTAATTTTCATTGAATACTTTCGCACTCCCAAAATGGTGGTTTTAGCTCAGTTGGTTAGAGCGCCTGATTGTGGTTCAGGAGGTCGCCGGTTCGAGCCCGGTATTCCACCCCATTTTTAAGAAAAAGCCCTTGCGTATGTGAGGGCTTTTTTTTTGGCCTTGGGAAGTGGACATTGGGAAGGGAGATTTGACCGATTTTTACGGGATTTAGGAGAGTATAAAGTAAATTGTGTAAATTGGATTTGAAAATATTATGAAACGTACATCTAGATTCATACTTGCTGGTATTGGCATTTTTTTAAGTATTGCCTTTATTGCTATTAAATTCAAGCAAAACCCAATTGAATCTAAAATTCTATCCTATGAAGTAGATTTAAAAAAACAAGATTTGCAGCTCTATTGGAAAAATGATGCTGGAGAAATAATAGGAAGTTTGGGTAATTTGAAAACCTATGTGGAAAGTAAAAATAGAATATTACTTTTTGCCATGAATGGAGGAATGTATTTAAGAGATCAACGACCGCAAGGTCTCTTTATACAAAACTTTGAAACCTACACTCTTATTGATACGAGTAGTGGAAATGGAAACTTTTACCTTAAGCCAAATGGAGTTTTTTATATCACTGATAAAAATACTCCAATCATTTGTATGAGCACTAATTTTATAGAAAGAGAAACCATAAAATTTGCCACCCAATCTGGTCCTATGCTAGTAATAGACGGACAAATACATCCTGAGTTTAAAGAGGGTTCAACAAATGTGAATATTAGAAATGGCGTTGGAATATTGCCCAATAACAAGGTAATTTTTGCCATTACTAAGGAGCCTATCAACCTATTTGATTTTGCTACTTATTTCCAATCTATAGGATGCAAAAACGCGCTTTACCTCGATGGGTATGTTTCCAGAATGTACTTACCTCAAAAGAATTGGATTCAAACCGATGGGAATTTTGGGGTGATGATTGGGGTAACAAAATAAGAATAGAGCAAACAGTCTTTCAGAGTTTTTGTAATACGCTGTGTTTTTTGTTATTTGTTGGGAAATTAATAGTTCAAAATTAATGACCAGCAGCCTAGAAATTAAACTCATTACCGAACCAGATATAGAAGAGGTATTGGCTATTTATACCCAGTATGTTTTACATACCAGTATCACTTTTGAGCATACTGTTCCAAGTTTTGAAGAATATGCCCAAAGGGTAAATACCAATACTCAAAAGTACCCCTGGTTAATTGCCAAACAAGGTACAAACATTGTTGGATTTGCCTATTGCAGCACGCATAGATACAGAGAAGCCTATCAATGGTCGCCAGAATCTACTATCTATATGGCACCCAATTTCCAGGGGAAGGGAATTGGAAAATTATTGTATTCAACTCTTTTTGAGCTATTGAAAATGCAAGGATTTGTGAATGTATTTGCTGGAGTAGTTATTCCAAATCCTAAGAGTATTGCCTTACATAAATCGTGTGGTTTTGAGGAGATTGGAATCTTTAAAAAAATAGGCTACAAACAAGGTACTTGGCACGATACCTTTTGGTTTCAATTGGCTCTAGCAGAACATACCCAAAATCCAATAGAACCAGTAAGCTTAAACAAAATATATCAAACAGAAGAGTTTATAAACATCCTTTCTAAAGCAAATCAAAGCCATACCATATGAAACCTATAATTGAAACAGAACGCCTATTATTAAGAGAATTAGTTTCAACAGATGTGCAAGCATTCTATGAGTTAGACTCGAACCCAGAAGTGCACAAATACCTTGGAAGTAATGCCGCAACAAGCATGGAGGAATGTAGCGCCATGATTGAATTTATTCAAAAACAGTATCAAGAAAATGGCATTGGAAGATGGGCTATGATAGAAAAAGAAAGTGGTCATTTTATTGGTTGGACAGGCTTAAAACTCATGAAAACAACTGTTAATAATCGTACTGATTTTTTGGATGTAGGCTACAGACTTATTCAGAACTATTGGGGTAAAGGGTATGCGACAGAATCTACGGTTGCCTCCTTAAAATATGCCTTCGAAAACCTTAAAGCGCAAGAAGTAATTGGAATTACTCATATTGACAATCTTGCATCGAGAAGAGTTTTAGAAAAATGCGGACTTAAATTTATTGAAACCTTTACTTGGCTAGAATGGGGAAATACGGAGTGTAATTGGTTAAAAATTTCGAAAGAAGAATGGATAGCTCACAATGAAAATTAGATATAGCCTACTCCTATTTGTAGTATTACAAAGCTATTTTATAAGAGCTCAAAATTGTACCGAAATTGAACGAATACTAGATAGCACCTATGCTAGTTCGGCCTTTTATGGAAATGTATTAATTACAAAAAACTCAGAAGTTTTGTTTGAAAAAAGTTTTGGCTATTCTGATGCTGTAAAAAAAACGCCCTTAACCAAAAACAATTCCTTTCAACTTGCTTCCATATCAAAGCAATTTACGGCCTATGGAATCCTGATTTTAAAAAGCAGAGGGAAACTTGAGTATGATTCGATGGTTTGCAAGTATATTCCTACTTTTCCTTATAAGAATATTACCATTAGGCATCTCATTACACATACATCTGGCCTTCCTAATTTTTGGGATAAAATAAGATTGAACTTGGATACCACTAAATCAAATGGCAATAAAGAGGTATTAGATTATTTAATAAAACACCCTCTCCCATTGCAATTTGAGCCAGGAACTAAGTATGAATATGCCGATATAGGGTACGATTTTTTAGCCACTATTATTGAGAATATTTCTGGTTTAAGCTATAAGGAATTTTTATTTCAAAACATTTTTAAACCTTTAAAAATGAAAGATACTTATGCCTATATGGTAACAGATATTAGCAGAATAAAAAATAAGAATTTGGCTATTGGGCATAGTTCTGAAAAGGGTGAATATGCCTATGCTCATTTGCAACCTAGGTTCAACTTTGTAACTTATTTAGGCGATTTTTATGGCGATGGATCTATGGTTAGCACAGCTAAAGACCTTGCCAAATGGGATAAGGCATTAAGAGAAAATACGCTATTGCCAGCTACCATTCAATCAGAAGCTTTTGCCATTCCTATCTTTAATGGGCAAGAACTGTTTGCAAGAACCAACCCAAATATTGGATATGGATTTGGATGGTTTATTAAGGATACTCCTAAAGGCAAATTGGTTTATCATAGCGGAGGGCACCCCGGAAATATGCATATTATTTACCGGTTTTTAGATACAGGAGTGACGTGTATATTCTTATCAAATACCGAAACCGCCGTAATTAAGGCCTTAAGAAGTAGGATTCTAGCGGAATTACAAAGAAATGAATAAAGGTAATTTAGGAATCGCTTCCACTTAAACACCTTTATTGTTGGCTGCTATATTTAACTTGAAATAATCCCTAACTTTCAGGATATTGCGTTTTATAAACCCTTGTTTTGAACCTGCGAATAGTATTTCTTTCTGTTGTATTGTGCTTATTGCTTTCGCCAGCATATGCCCAACCTACTGTATTGGGTACAGATGCATTTAATTATAATACCTATTCCACCTACAATTTAAGCACATATGGTAAACTTAGATCTTACCGAGGTTTAGCGGCAAATAGTGCGTTAAGTGGCTTGGCAAAATGGGAGTTTGCAACAGGTACTGCTGCCGCCACAAATTATTCTACCAATTGGCGGCCCTATTTTTCATCCACTGCTATTCCAGCTTTCGATAGTATTATTGACCCCTTGTTAACCGCAGGTTCGGCTAGGTGGAATACAAGTTTTGGTGGGCAAAGTGGATTTTTACCTGCCATCATTGCCGGTAGATATTATACCTTTAACATTGGTGATAATGGAGGTGCCAATAATTATATGGCAGTATGGGAAACTAATTTTAATCCTGCAACCATTAGTTCTATCACCCAAAGTCCAATTACAATTTGTAGCAGTGGCAGCGATGTGAGTGTAACCATAAATGCCAATCAAAGTTTAAACGCTGCAGAGAAAGGATATTTACGTTATTCATCGAGTGCAACGTTTACAAGCAGCAGTTTGGTTCAGATAAGCTTTACCGGAACATCTGGAACTGCAACCATTCCAAACCCTGGTTCAGGAACAATTTATTACTATGTATTTACGTCAAAATTAGCCCTGAGCCAATTGGCACCAAGCGGTGTTGTTAATGAAACCTATTGCGATTTAAGCACCTTAAGTATGAATAATAATAGTGGAGCAAATTATTCTTTTACTGTTGTTGTAGGTACTGTTCCCTCGGCATTAAGTTTTACTCCTACCAATGCGTGTAATGGTATAGCCACAACCTTTACGGCTTCTGCCACCAATGCCGATTTATATGATTGGAATTTTGGTGCAGGGTTTATAGGTTTGGCTAGCGGTAATACGAGCATTCAAACACTTTCAACAGGAACAATATCTGTAACCTTACGAACCAAAAACAATACGAGTGGATGTGAAAAAACGCTTACACAAAGTGTAACAGTTAACCCTGTTCCCTCTACACAAACAATTAATCCAAATACAAACTAAAAAATCAAACACATAACAATTTAATTTAAACATCATGAAAAACATCAACACAAAATTGGTACTATTAATTGGATTAATGGTACTTGGATTCACTCAAATTGCCAATGCTCAAAAGAAAATGTGGGAAGGAAAATCGTACAACTTTGGCGTTACAAACAACGCCCCAAATACTTATTTATGGAGCACAACAGGCTTAGCATCTGGCCTTACAGTAACAACAAGTACAGGTAGTGCGACAACCTCTTTCGACATTACTTTTAGCAACTCTAATACTACCTCTGCAACAGGTACTTTGCGTTTAACAGAAACTGCAACAGGTAGCTGTTCTAGAGATAATGATTTAACTGTAACCGTGTTTCCATATCCAGAGTTTTCGGCTATGAGCGCAACTAATTTTTGTGCGGCTTCAGCAACATTACCTTCAAGTGTAACCATTACCTCTTCTAATTTTGCTAACATTAAAGGTGTAACAGCAAACGGTAATAGTTTAACCATTGGCTACCAATTATACGATGGTACTAATACTCCAATTTTAACTGCGGGTGCTTCTGGAACAGTTTCATTAACAACAGGTGCTTCGGCATCAACCTCTACTGTTAATTTAAGTGGAACCCAAAGAACAGATTTACTTACAGTATTAGGTGGTTTATCTGCTGGTACCTATACCTTAAGAGTGAGTTCTGTTACTACAAATCCAGCCACTGTTGCAACCGAAGCAGGTTCTGTAGTAAGTGGATATTTTGTATCAGGTAATGCCAGTGTATTAGATATTTTAAGCATAACTATCAACTCAGTTCCTTCGGCTAATACCATTACTCCTACTAACTAAGCTTTAGCTTAATTTACTTTGTTTCTTAAAGCAACTAAATTATTAGTTGCACTTCTCTTTGCGTTCAGTTACAGCGCTAGGTCTCAAATTATTGATACCGTTTGCGTAGGACAAACTGATGCACGCTATGAAGTGCCTTTAACTGCAGGGTCTACTTATTTGTGGATTTTGGAGAAAGGCGGAGCTGTGCATACAGGTCAAGGTTCAAATAAAATTTCTGTTGATTGGCAAAGTAATCCAGGAATTTACACTTTAAAAATTGTTGAACAAAATAGCAGTGGCTGTTGGGGCGATACCGCTTATGGCCAAATTGTTTTAGTTAGTAAATTGCCCGTTAAATTAGTAGGTCCGCTTAAAGTATGCCAAGGAGATACAGCCATATTTTATGCCTCTGGAGCCGATAGATTTATATGGAGCGATGGTTCAACTGGAAATTACTTTGTTTTTAAGGATACAGTAAATACAGAGTTGTATGTAATTGGTAAATCAAATACCTGTATTAGTGATACCATACGAACACTTATACAAATGAAAGAACAACCCATAGCTTCCTTCAATCATGCGCCTAATTATTGGATAATAGACGAAAAAATAACCTTAAGTTATACCGGAGATAAAGCCGATTTATGGAAATGGTTTATCAATGATTCGTTAATTGATACAGGCAAAAACAAGATTGTTCTGCATTATCCAAAAGATACAGGAGTATTGGTAATTTCCTTAGTTACCCAAAATAACTCGGGTTGCAATGATTCTGTAACATATGTAGGCTATGTGTTTGATAAATCTAAAATATTTGTACCTACTGCCTTTACCCCTAATGGCGATGGAACGAATGACTATTTTGGAATTGTTGCCTTTGGCTTTACAGAAGCTAAGGTTATAATCACCAATAGAATCAATATTCCGGTGTTTCAATCAGATGATGTAAATTTTAAATGGGATGGGACATACGATGGACAAAAATGTAATCCAGGTGTGTATTTCTATCAAATAATTCTCATTGATGCCAACGGCAACGACCAAAAGATCAGAGGAGAATTTACCCTATTAAATTAAATTGATTAGAAGAATAGAAAAGGAAAATCCTTTTCTATTCTTCTTCTATCATCACAAAAACATCTTCGTTATCGGCTTTCATGAGATATTTCTCACGGGCAAATTTTTCTAAATTCTTTTTATTGCCAAAAAGCTCTTCTTTTTCCTTCTTCACTTTTTGAATTTCGGTTTGGTAGTACTCAAATTTTTGTTGAGCCTCTTTTAAATCCTTCCGATATTCTAATTGATCAAAAATACTATTGCGTTCGTTTACTAAAAGCAAGACAAAAAATGCTATTCCTGCAAGCACATACTTGTTTCGAAATGGCTTAATATAGTTTGCATTTAGCTTCATGAAGGCTATTATTTAGCGTATTTAAAGTCTTTACCAGGATAGTAAGCATTTTTACCTAGCTCCTCTTCAATTCTAATTAATTGATTGTATTTCGCAATTCTATCAGTTCTACTAGCTGAACCAGTTTTGATTTGACCGCTATTTAAAGCAACTGCTAAATCGGCAATGGTAGTATCTTCCGTTTCACCGCTTCTATGACTCATAATATTGGTATAACCAGCTCTTGTAGCCATGTTTACCGCATCAATAGTTTCGGTTAAAGATCCAATTTGATTTACTTTTACTAAAATTGAATTTGCAATATTTTCTTTGATACCTTTTGATAAACGTTTAACATTGGTAACAAATAAATCATCACCCACTAATTGGCATTTATCGCCAATTGCCTTGGTTAATTCAGCCCAACCTTTCCAATCGTCTTCGGCACAACCATCTTCAATAGAAATAATAGGATATTTTCCCACCCATTCTTTCCAGAAGGCTACCATTTCACTTGGAGTTAGTTCGCGTTTATCAGATTTTTTGAAAACATATAACCCTTTTTTCTCATCCCATAATTCACTTACAGCTGCATCCATAGCAATATGAATATCTTTTCCTGGTTTGTACCCAGCAGCTTCAATAGCAGTAAGAACCGTTTCTATTGCTTCTTCATTCGACTGAATATTTGGAGCAAATCCTCCCTCATCACCTACATTCGTGCTATATCCTTTTTTCTTCAATACGGCTTTCAAATGATGGAAAACATTTGTTCCCATATGCAAGGCTTCAGAAAAGGTATTTGCATTGGTAGGCATTACCATAAATTCTTGAAAATCGATAGCATTATCGGCATGGGCTCCACCGTTTAAGATATTCATTAAAGGAATAGGTAAAGTATTTGCATTTACACCACCCACATATCTGTATAAAGGCATGTCTGATTCAATAGCAGCAGCTTTTGCACATGCCATAGAAACAGCTAAAATTGCATTGGCACCTAAATTACCTTTATTGTCGGTTCCATCCAATTTAATCATTTTACGATCGATTTCGTTTTGTTCAAACACATCGATTCCTAAAAGTTTATCATTAATTTCTTCGTTTACATTTTTAACGGCTTTTAAAACGCCTTTACCCATGTATAAATGTTTGTCGCCATCACGTAATTCAACTGCTTCATGAATACCTGTTGAAGCACCAGATGGAACCGCAGCACGGCCCAATGCACCTCCTTCTGTTACCACTTCTACTTCTACTGTTGGATTGCCACGAGAATCCAAAATTTGACGGGCATGAATGTTAATAATTGAGCTCATTTAATTGATACTTAATGGTTGTTAATTATAGGGGTAATCGCTACTGCGATAGTTTTGCGAAACGAAGTTAATTTATTTTTAATTCATCAAAGCCATAAAATCATCAAACAGATACCTGCTATCTTCTGGTCCTGGAGCAGCTTCAGGATGGTATTGAACAGAAAAGGCTTTTTTACCTTTAATGCGTATTCCCTCAACGGTATTATCATTTAGGTTAATATGCGTAAGCTCCACTGTTGGGTGATTTAAAGTTTCCTCTAAACTTACACCAAACCCATGGTTCTGGCTAGTTACTTCGCATTTTCCAGTTAGTAAATTTTTAACAGGATGGTTTAAACCTCTGTGTCCGTTAAACATCTTAAAGGTATGCAATCCTTGCGATTCTGCCAACATTTGATGTCCGAGGCAAATACCGAATAAAGGAATACCTGCCTCTACAATTTTTCTAACGGTTTCCACTGCATATGGCATCACAGCAGGGTCGCCAGGGCCATTGCTAATCATAAAGCCGTCAGGTTTAAATTGCATCATTTCTTCAAAAGTGCTTTTGCAATTAAATACAGCCAAATAAGCTCCACGTTCTTCTATGCAACGAAGGATATTTTGTTTTACTCCTAAATCTAAAACAGCTACACGTTTAGCAGCATTTTCATTTCCAAAATAATAGGTTTCTTTAGTAGAAACGGTGCTAGAAAGTTCTAGGCCCTCCATAGATGGAACGGCAGCCAACTCTGCTTTTAACTCTTCAATTGTTTTATTTTCTGAAGAGATTATTGCGTTCATAGCTCCTTTACTCCTTACATGACGAACCACCTCACGGGTATCAATATCAGTAATACCCACAATATTATTTAAGGCAAAATATTCCTGAACCGATTGGTCGGCTTGCTTGCGTGAGTAAGGAACATTAAAGTTTTTACAAACTAAACCAGCAATTTTAATGGTATCTGATTCTTGTTCAATATGGTTTATCCCATAATTTCCAATATGAACATTGGTTTGAAGTAAAATTTGTCCAGTATAACTAGGATCTGTAAAGATCTCCTGATAGCCTGTCATACCCGTATTAAAGCAAATTTCCCCTGTAGTTGAACCTATTTTCCCAATGGAGGTTCCTGTAAATACCGTACCATCTGCTAATAACAAAGTGGCCGGAAACTTATTGACTGTTCTGTTCAAAGTAGTTTAGATTTGGGCAAAAGTAGGAAAACAATAGATACCCACCAAATGAAAGTATTCACAAATTAAATGTTGATTGCTTTGGGTCGGCACAAACCTATGCCCCTCTAATAATTTGGCCATCTTGCATTTCAATAACCCTCTTAGTTCTGGAGGCAAATTCTGGATCATGGGTAACAATTAGTAAAGATTGATTGTATTCAAGGGCCAATTCTTCAAAAATTTCGAACACTACTTCTGAGTTTTTCTTATCCAAATTTCCAGTTGGTTCATCCCCCATAATTATCAATGGATTGTTTATGAGCGCTCTTGCAATAGCCACTCGTTGCTTTTGTCCTCCAGATAATTGGTTTGGTTTCTTGAGTGCTTCACTTTCAATGCCCAAAATTCTTAGCTTTTCAATGGCCTGGGCTTCTATTTGTTCTTCGCTATACTTAGCAAGTTTAAGGCCTGGCAACATTACATTTCTAAGCACATTAAACTCATTTAATAAATAATGAAATTGAAAAACGAATCCTATTTGCTCATTTCTAACCTTTGCCAATTCAGCTTCTTTAAGGTTTCGCATGGATTTACCATTAATAAGTAAATCGCCTTCATAGGCTGTATCCATGGTAGAAAGGATGTAAAGTAGAGTTGATTTACCACAGCCAGATTTGCCTATTACCGAAACAAACTCTCCTTTTTGAATGGAAAAATTAATATCACTTAAAACCTTTACCGTATTTGGGTCGTGGAAATATTTAGTGATTTGTTTGGCCTCTAATATTTTTGCTTCCATATTATTTGCCTCTAATAATTATTATTGGATCAATTTTACTCGCCTTTCGAGCAGGTAAAAACCCAGCAAAATAGGTTGTAACCACCGAAAAAATGCTTGCAATTATATAATAAGCCGGACTATAATCTACTGGATACGTTTTAATGGTTGGTAAGGCTGAAGTATTAAATGGTATTTGATCAATTATTGCGGTTAATCCAAAACCAAGTATTAAACCCAGTAAGCCGCCAAACACTCCAATACTAAGGGCAATAGAAATAAAAATAAAATTCACATCCTTTCCCGAAAATCCTGTTGCCTTTAGGATGGCAATAGAATCCATTTTCTCATAAATCATCATGTTTAGGATATTATAGATTCCAAAACCTGCTACAATTAATAAGGTTATACCCACCACATACGAAATAAGGGTTCTAATAAATGTTCCTGTTTCAAATTGAGAGTTTGCTGTTTGAATATCTATGGCTTCTATACCAAATGTCTTAGTATATTCTTTAGCCATAGCTGGTGCCATTTTTATATCCAATATTTTCACTTGAATATCTGTCATGAAGCTATTACTTTCTCCTAATATTTTTTGAGTTGTTTGCAACGAGCAAAAGCTTTGAACCTTATCTACCTCTGCCAATCCTGATTGAAAAAAGCCCACAACTTTCAATTGATTCCGTTCTCCTTTTGTGCTTGTAATCTGCACTACATCACCAATTTGAACCATCATTTTTTCGGCAGCTCCTTTTCCAAGAATTATACTATTTGGGGTGTTTAATAAATCGATATAATTACCTTTAACGACATAGTCCTTAAACAAAAAAAGTTTAGTTTCTGCCAATACATCAATTCCGTTAATAATTCCAGCCAAATCTGTTGAACCAATATTATAAAAAACCTGAGTCACAATTTTAGGCGCAATTCCATAAACTCTAGGATCAGCTTTAAGGGCTTTGATAATGGCACCTCCGTTATATAAGCCTTGCCTATCGGAACGAGGTTTTACAGATCTAATAAAATTATGGCCAATAGTATAGGGAGCAATATGGTCTATAGGCTGAAAAGTAGATGCTTTAATTTCATTATATAATCGTACATGTGGTGTTCTATTTATAACCAATCCATCGAGCATAGAATTTAATCCCGACATAAAACTTAGCAAGGCAATAAACATAGTAATACTAAAGGTTACACCAATAGCTGCAACTAAGGTTTGACGCCACCTTGCAAGTAATAAGGAAATGGAAATAGAGGTAATTAATTTGAATTTCATTTTACTGGAATTATCAACTCATCAGCCTCTGTTATTCCAGAAAGAATTTCTATTTTTTGGTAGTCTTTTAGGCCGGTTCGAACCAAAACTTTTTCACCAGTTGCTTTTGTTACAAAGGAATCGTTTTGCAAATAACTTCTTGGAATAAGCAATGCGCTAGGTTTAGTTTGGATAACAATATTTGCTTCAAAACTAATATTTGGAAAAAGTACGGGAGGCTGTTTAATAAAGGTAGCTTCAACCAGAAAGGTTTTGCTTCGCTCATTCATTATTGGAAATATTTTGCTCACCTCTGCAACAAACACCTCTCCTTTATAACTATCTAAACTAACCAACACCTGTTGTTTTAATTTTATTCTGGTTATATCATATTCATCCACTAACATATTCAAAACAAAATCATTCTTACTTCCAATGATAGCAAGGGGATTTTGAGGCAAAACCATCTCCCCTTTTTCTTTAAGCAAACTATAAACTACGCCATCAATATCGCTTTTAAGAGTATAATCGCTTTCAATGACAGAACTAATTTGAGCATTATTTTTCCCTTGCTTTGAATTAAAATCTAATTGTCGTTTTAAATCGTCGTACTTACTTTTAGAAGATGCATAAGCGGTGCGAGAATTTTGGTAGTTCAATTCTTTCTGTTCTAGTTCAACTTTGGAACCAACTTGTTGAGCCCATAAATTTTGTTGACGCACCCATAACATCGAATCATTTTTTAATTTGATGCGAGCCAATTCCATCGCATTACGGCCATCGGCCAGCTTTTCTCTATTTGCATCAAAATCAGAAAAATTGGAAGCTAATTGGGCATTTTCTTTGGAAAGCTTTTGTGCTTCATTTGAAACAGATAATATGGCTTGGCCCTTTTTAACGGTGTCGCCCTCGCTAACATAAAACTTATTTATTACTCCCGAAACCATTAAAAAAGCTTGATATTGATCTTTGCTTTTAATTGTTCCAGAGGCATAAATGGATTCTGAAACAGATTCGATACTTGGTTTAATTTTTTCGACTTTATTTTTGCAGGCAAAAAGAGAAAGTGCCAAAACCAACAATAAACTATTTTTCATAACAGAAACAAATGTAATGCTAAATTGAATTTTTGGATAGTTTCTGATTTTAATCCTATTTTTCGAACCTAAAATGAATGAACAACCCATACCAATTTACTTCTTAAGTGGCTTAGGGGCAGATAGTAGAGCCTTTAAACGAGTAAAATTCCCGGTAAAATACACGGTAATTCACTTACCCTATTTTGAATCTGGGCCAACCGACACCTTAGAAAGATACGCAGCTAAAATGGCAAAGGAAATTGATAGCAGCAAACCATTTTATTTAGTGGGACTATCTTTTGGAGGTATTTTATGTTGTGAATTACTTCGCTTTATTCAACCACAAAAAACTTTTCTTATATCTAGTATTGCAGCGTATGCAGAACTTCCCCTTTTGTTTAAGATTGGTGGCAGCTTAAGAATTCATAGGCTTTTACCAAGTAAAGCAACTACTCAATCTAATTGGATTACACGTTGGTATTTTGGAGTGAAAAAACAATCCGATAAACTTCTTTTAAACGATATTTTAAAACATACGGATACTCAATTTTCAAAATGGGCCATCCATGCAATTGTTACCTGGAAAAGAAAGGAGCCGCCAACGAATATTATTAGAATTCATGGCAGTAACGACCATTTACTTCCTATTAATGGGTTCAAACCGAAGTATTTAATAAATAAGGCAGGACATTTTATGGTTTTAACAAAAGCACAAGAGATTTCTGAAATACTTATTGGCGAAATGGAAGGCAATGCAACCGATTAAACATCCTATATTTGTTACTAGAATAAGATATGAATGGGTATGGAAAAAGTTCGATTAAATAAATTTATAAGTGAAAGCGGTTTGTGTTCGAGACGAGAAGCCGACAGATATATAGAACAAGGACATGTATTCATAAATGGCCGACGCGCAAGTGTTGGCGACCAAGTTAAAATTGGAGATAAAGTTAGAGTTAATGGCCATAATCTTGAACCGAGAGGAGGCGAGGAAATAGTTTTTATTGCACTTAATAAACCGATAGGTGTTACCTCAACTACCGAAGATGGAGTTGAAAATAATATTGTTCAATTTGTAAATCATAGTAAACGAATTTTCCCAATAGGCAGGCTGGATAAGGATTCGCAGGGCTTAATATTTTTAACCAATAATGGAGATTTGGTTAACAAAATTCTTAGGGCAGGCAACAAACATGAAAAAGAATATGTGGTTAGTGTAAACAAACCTCTAACTCCAGAAGTTATTAATGGAATGTCGGCAGGTGTGCCCATGTTGGGAGTAACTACCAAAAAATGCAAGATAATTCAGGAAGGAGCTCAAACCTTTAGAATAACATTAATTCAGGGATTAAATAGGCAAATAAGGCGCATGTGCGAGCATTTTGGATATGAGGTAACGAAACTCGAACGAGTAAGAATTATGCATATTCATTTAAAGGGAATTCCTCTTGGCGATTGGAGAGATTTAACAGACGCAGAGTTAGAAATACTCTACAGTATGATTGAAGATAGCAAATCAAGCGATCATAAAAAGAAAGAGACTCCGGCAAAAAAGACAGCTGCAAAAAAGGTAAGTACACCTGCAAAAAAGCAACATTCAGGCAATTACCATCGAAAACCCGAGCAAAGAAGAAACTCAGGGCCGAGCTCTGGAAATAGAAGAGGTGGAAGTAAACGCGGAGGCCGTTAACTATTTACTTGGCAATTTAATTTCGAAAAGAGTACCTACATTAGGAACAGAATTTACTTTCACTTCTGCTCCTAATTTATCAAGGGCATGTTTGGCATTGTAAAGTCCAATTCCAGAACCTGTTCCAATGGATGAAGCCCTAAAAAACATATCAAATATTTTTGGTATAAACTCTGGTTCAATTCCAATTCCATTATCCTCAACCAGAACAATAGCTTCGCCTTTTAGAACCTTTACCGAAATTTTTATTAGTTTATTGGTATTTAACTCCCTTTGATATTTAATAGAATTAGAAATTAGGTTTTGAAGTGCCACCATAATGACTAAAGGATCACTCCTAAATTCTTCATGTTGATCTACCTCTATGCTAATCTTAATACCCTTGCTTTGGGCATCCGATTCATAAATTTCAACAATTTG
Source organism: Bacteroidetes bacterium B1(2017) (assembly GCA_002256395.1). Classification (GTDB taxonomy): domain Bacteria; phylum Bacteroidota; class Bacteroidia; order UKL13-3; family UKL13-3; genus B1. The sequence continues at coordinate 398,183 of NKJG01000002.1, forward strand.
AAGTAATAACTCATCCAGATTAATGGCCTTAATATTGAGTTCTCCTCGTTTAATTTTATAGTATTCTAATAAGTTAAATATAAACTCATCAAGGCGACTAACATTTTTAGCAATAAGGTCGGCATAATCACTTACCTCGTTCATATTGCTACTTTTAGTAAGTAAATTTGAAATAGCTAATATACCCATTAAAGGAGAGCGTAAATCATGAGAAACACTATATACGAATCTATCTAAATCTTTATAGGCCTCTTTCAATTCTCTATTTCGTTCCTCTAATTGATTTTTAGTAAAATAGTATTCAAAGCCCTCACGAACCACGTTTCTAATTTCATCTTCAACCCATGGCTTTTTAATATACCTATAAACCTGACCTTTATTAATTGCATCTGTCAGAGATTGCACATCGCCATAAGCAGTAAGTAATACTCTTAAAGGACGAGGATATACATCTCTAATTTTTTCAAACATTTCGATTCCCGTCATAAATGGCATGCGGTAATCAGAAATAATTACATGTGGCTCGCAGGTTTTAAGCACCTCCATAGCTTCATCTGGCGAAGAGGCTAGGTTCACTTCGAAATCCATTCGAAACGACGCCTTAAAAGCCATTAAATTATTCTTTTCGTCGTCAACGTAAAGTACAATTGGTTTAATATTTTTATCCGTTGCCATTGTTAAAAATTAAAGATCTATTCAATTGAATTTCAAAACTTGTACCCTCTCCTTCAGTAGACTTAACCGAAATTTTGCCTTTGTGAGTTTCGATGGTTTTAAATACTATAGACATACCTAATCCAGTACCTTGTCCAACCGGTTTGGTGGTAAAAAAAGGTTCAAACACTCGTTTTTGAACTGCCTCACTCATACCTATTCCATTGTCTTCAAAACTAAGGTAAATGAACTCCTTATCAAATGTTAAATTTATGCCAATTCTTCCTCCAATATTTTCGCCAAATTTAGCATGAATAGCGAATAATGAATTACTTATTAGATTTAAGAAAACTTGATTTAATTTCCCTGGATAACAATCAATCAATACCGGTTCGGAGTATTTTTTTTCAATTACAATTTTTCCAAATTGATTATTTAAGATGACTAATGTTGATTCAATGCCTTCTACGATGTCGGTATTTAAAATAGAATCTTCATCATTTCGGGCAAATATCCTTAAGCCTTTTACAATTTCGGCAGTTCTATGTGCGCCTTCATCAATACCTTTTAGCAGGAAGTTTAATTCTTCTTGAAGATAATCGTAATCAATTTCATTCTTATAGCTGCTAATAATTGCCTTCTTTTCTTCTATGCTAATTTCTTGTTGAGTTAACTCTTCCAATTTACCCATTAAGTCTTGGATCATTTTAATATCTCTCTTTAATGGATTGATATTGGATGTAACAAAATTAATTGGGTTATTAATTTCATGGGCAATACCAGCGGTTAACTGTCCCAAAGAAGCCATTTTTTCTTGATCAACCAATTGCGACTGCGTTGATTTTAAGTCGTATAGTGTGGTATTTAATTGGGTATTTGAATTTTCCAATTCAAGGGTTCTTTCTAAAACTTTCTGTTCAAGTACAACATTTTGCTCCTTAATTAGACGCTCATTTTCTAAAGCCGACATGAGGGCTTCTTTTTCCTTTTCTCGTTTTTGGGCCTGAAGGGTATTGATTTTATCGGCTAGCGCAAATGAAAGTAATGCAACTTCAAAAGATGCACCTAAAGGAAGAGTATAGGTGGTAGCCCAAGTAAATGGTAAAACACTTAAGTTTCTAAATACAAACATAACTACACCAACTATAAATATTGACCATGCAGCAATAAAATAACTAGCAGATTTTAGTCCTTTCTTATACACCCTAAATGCCAAAACAAATACCAATGCAGCACCTGGAAGTCCAATTACATCCATCATTCTAGCACTAATATGGGTTTGGCCAAAAATTCGAATAATGGCAGCTAAACCATAAGATACAGCTATTACAGAAAGTGCCTTATCAAGATTTGGTTCATATTGTTTGGCCTGTAAAAATTGCTTGATAAATAGGATCGCAAAAATGCCTGAAAGAGCAGGTAATACAACAATACAGGATTTATATAATGCAGGTGAATTACCAATTATTAAAGAAAATAAATGCCCACTTAAGGAAATTTGTCCTAATCCAATAAAGAGAATATACAGAACATAGTACAGGTAATTACGGTCTTTAGTGGAGGCAAAAACAAATAGGTTATAAAATAACATAACCAATACCACACCTATAAAAGCACCGTAAATTAAGTCTCTTAAGTTATTGTTTTGAATTGCATCCGATTCGGTAGAAAGAGATAAAGGCAAGAGCATTTGTTCATTACCCCTCACTTTAAAGTAATAGGTAGCCTTTTCATTTTGTGCTAAATGAATATCAAATTTTTGAAAGGTTCCTCTATGCTCTCTTGCATTAAAACCATTTCCTAAATAATTGTGTACGCTTGGGTTGATGGAATCTGATTCTAAGAAATAATCTATGGAATCAATTAAAGGATTTTCAAAAATAAACATTAAGGATTTTGAAGCGCTTTTGTTTTCTACTTCTACCTTAATCCAAATTGGATATTTTACATAATCAATATCTAACTTGCCTGTAAACCCTTTGTTTGAGGCAAAATCAGCCTTTATTGTATGGAAGCTTTTCTGACAAGAGGTATCAATTAGTATTCTGGTTTGACTAATAATCAGTTCTTTTTTTCCACCAAACTGCACGATAGACTGAGACCAAACAGGTATGTTGGTGAATATAAAAAGCCATAAAACCCAAAACCTATTTTTCATTCGCAATATTTAATTCGTAAATAAATTCCATTTCGCCCTTAGGGCCTTTTTCAATTGAAACCCCATTTAGGTTTTCCCTTATTTTATATATTGCATCACGTTCAATTGGGTCTGCAGCGGGTAAATTAGTAAGGTCGTTTATGAGCAAGGCAGTTGCCGTTAAATCTTCTTTAGGATAATAGAAAGTACCATTATTTCCTAATTCTCTAATAACCTTAAATCCCACCTTTAAACAGTTTCTAAGGGTTCCTGGAGAACACAAGGCTGTTAGATGTTGAAAGTTCAATTGGTTTGAAATAGCCACACCTACCCTTCCCATATAAATAGATCCAATACCATATCCAGCAGCCTCTTTAGAGTTCCATAAGCCACAGAATTCTGCCACATTATAGACACCTAAATTATTGGCATATTCATAAATACGGTCGTCCAAAATAGCAATTGCATCTTCCATTGGCATTCTTAATTGCTGGCTTTTTATTTGGATCCTACCTCCTCCATAAACCTTTTTGCCATCCTCAGATTCAACAATAATTGCGTATGTATATGGATCGTCAATCCAATCGGCATTTAGGGAAGTTACTTTTGTAACTCCATATGATTCCAAAACTAAATGGTGCCCTTTGATATACCTTAAGCAGGCGGAATGATCTTCGGTTACCTTAAATGCCCTAATTTTTATCATTAATTTATATTGAAAAGTAATTTGTCTATTGGGCGACGTAAAGACCTCACCTCCGCATCCTTTTCTTTGGCCAATCTAAAAATAAAATTAATCTCTCTTGTAGCAAGTTCGGGTAAAATTAATTTAAACCTATTATTCAGGTCATTAAATTTACGAATATAGTTTTCAGTAAACCCTTCTCCATTTCCATGGATTAACCGTGCAATTAAAAAACTATACTGAGTAATTGGTTGAAAAGAAAATCCAGCACGGGTAGATTCGAGCCAAATTTTTTGCACAAATTCTCCCGCATGTAAATACGATTCATTGGAATAAAATGGCATAGAAACAATACCCATAGCCGAGGCATTTGCTATTCCTTTCTTAGTATTCTTTTTAAACGCTTCTCCACCACCAATACGTTCAACCCATTCAATGGCCTTTCTGCTGCTGGCAATTCTTAATGCTAATATCTCTGCTTTACTAAAATTTAAAGTTGCCACGTCTAGGCCATCTCTCGTATCTAATGCTTCCTTAGTTGTCATACGAAGTTCTTTTGTGAACATATCGTGATGACCTTGAGGATGTAATAATAATAGCATTTCTGCTGATGAAACCAACTCCCCAAGTTCATTCATTTTATCCATATCTTCAATGATGGTTAAATGTGCATTAGGTTCTTCTGACCTAATAATTGAGAATCGCTCTTTAAGTTCGTTTGATAATTCCTGCCTTGAACCAATTTTTCGATTGGTATGCCTGTCAAATATAGCTTTTGAGAGGCTTACCTCCGCTTTTTCATCGCTAGGTTCAAAACTACAAATTGCCACCAACCTGCTGTCATTTGTATTCGGAAAATACTGATGCTTTATGCGGTAACCTAGCACAGCTGCTTGAACACGTATATTTTCTATAGCTGCTCCAAATCCAATATACGAACCGAGATTGGCAAAATCCAAAAAAGATTGTGAATGAAAAATATCGTGGATAAAAAAGAGGTTACCTTCATAAAACCCAAAACGCCAAGGTTGGGTATTACCACCTGAAGGAGCCATAGATGCGGCCTCAATAAGATATTTTTTATCCATCTCATTTAGGTAATCCTTCCTAGCAATTACACCCGATTCTTTAACAATCTTTTGAATGTCTTCAATGGTTAAAGGAGACTTTATTTCTTCTATGAAAACAGTTTTTTCTATCGATTTTGGCTCCGGTACTAGTTCATCCAAATCAATATAAAAACGACCAGATACGCTTGAATTATTTAACAAAATTTTTCTACTCATTTCGGCGGCAACTCCTCCTCCCATGGTAACGGCTGAAGCTAATTGAGGCCAGCTAACAATTGAACTTTGAACCTCAATCATACTAGCCTTCATACGTTCTGATAAGGAGTTTAATCCTACCATGGGCAATAGGTACTCAATTTTATCTTCTTGACTTAAACCCTTTAATTTAGCCGGATCCAAATCTCCAACCAGTCCATGCAAAATTTGCCTTTTAGGTTCTAAATCGAAACGCTCAATATCTAATAAGCCCCTATCACTTGTTTCCATTAAAACTGGAACACCATATTCTCTGGCCTTATACCGCGAAAGTATTTTTATATCCAATCCATCACATTCTTCAATAAGTAAATCAAGCTTACCATCCTTTGTAAAAAACTCATCGATGTTTCCTTCATGAATACCTTCATTGAAAACTTTTACCTTTAAAAATGGGTCTAATTCAAGTATTTCTCTAGCACAAATAAGCGTTTTTGCCAATCCAATTTGAGAAACTTTCCCCCTTAATCTATTTAAATTACTAAGATCTAAGGTATCAAAATCAGCCAATCTAATTTCTCCAAAACTTCTTTCCATTGCCATGGTTAGCGCAACAGATTGCCCAACGCTTAATCCAATTACTCCAACAATCTTTTTAGATAGATGGTTCTGCTCATTTGGACTAATTTTATATTGATTTCTATTTGTCCGTAACTCAATAAATTCCTTTTCTGGCAATAGATGTATAAGTGTTCTGTTCCATGGGTAAAACACCCATACACCATAGGATACAGGATTAGTTCCTTCCAAAAAAGTCGACACTTTTTGTGAAAGTGTTTCTTTATCAAACCTTTTTTCTGGAAATCTACATTTTATTAATTCAGAAAGTTGTTCTATAATCGTATCATAAATTACTATTTCATGATGATGAGAATGAGTAGAAATAAAATCTTCCACTTCATCCATTGTTTGAAAGGAAAATATTTTAGGAGTAATAGTTATTATATTTTCGACCATTTAAGTTAAAAAAGAGCAAGTTAAATTATTTTTAGCGCAATATAGATAGAATTTTATTAATATTGTCTGTAGATAATTTAATCCACCCAACCTATGGATTCAAAAATTAAAGTTCTGTATGTAGATGATGAAGAAAACAATTTAATGTCTTTTAAGGCCTGTTTTCGAATAAAATATGATGTTTTTATAGCCATTAGCGCGAAGGTGGCTTTAGAAATATTGGAGAAAAACGAAGATATTCAAGTAGTTATTACCGACCAACGTATGCCAGAAATTACTGGAGTTGAATTTTTAAAAATGATGTTGGATCAACACCCAAAACCTATGCGGATTATGCTTACTGGTTTTGCCAATTTTGCAGATACCGTTGACGCCGTAAATTTAGGAAAGATATTTAGCTACCTCAATAAACCTTGGGAAGAAAAAATATTAGACGAAACTATTCAAAAGGCAATCAGTAAGTACGCAGAAGAGGAGTTTATTAGACAAAGAGCTCAACAAACAGAAAGGGCTGAACGAAGCGCTGAGCAAATGGAATTTATTTTACGCCAAGAACTTCTATCCTAGTTATTTTTTTAGAATAGTATTTTGATTTGTATTCTAGGCTTACGAAGCCTAAATTGGCATGATTCTTTTGGTTCGGTTTGAACCAAAAATGAACAAACTAGTTGATGAGAGATCACCCTAATGAAATTATTTTATCGAACACTCTATTATATAAGCTAACTAAAGTAGATATAATTGCCATTAGTGAGTTAAATCCAGATGTAAATAGACAAGAATATTTAGAACTTACTCCAATTAAATTAGAACTAAATAGTGGTGTATTTACACTTCAAAAATCGAGTATAAGCTTTCCAGATGTAAGTATTACCCAGGTTAATGATTCATTAATAGTTTCATGTCCTTGCTCAAGTTCAAAGAAAAAACTTTGTACACACCAATCCATTGTTTTACAACAAATCATTTCGAAATCCTATTTCAAAATATTTTTTGACCCGATTCTAAGAAAGCAAAAACTTTTGGAGTTTGCGAAAGATTTTGGACTTGAAAATGAGCTCAATTTAGATGAGCATTTTGCTCTTTTTTATGAGTCGAAAGGAATAATAATAAAGCCAATTATAGCCGAATTACAAGCTGTTACGGCAAATTCAAATGCCTTATTAAAAAGTAAACTTATTAAAACTTCTGGCAGTATTGAACAAATCACCTCCATTAAAAATAAGAGTCATTTAATAATCGTATTTAGAAAACATAAGTATTATGATCAATTAAATATAGAGCTCTATGAGTGTGCCAAGTCAAAAGATGGGAAACCTAAAAACCCTTTGGTGCTCATTGATCCAATAAGCTTAGTATGGAATACAGAGGACATAGATGTTGCAAAATTTTATTCTGCACTCGCTCGCTATCAAAATAATTATACCATAAATAAAACCGAACACGACCTTAATGGTTTAAAACAAATTGTTGCAAACCCATTGCAGTTACCAGTATTTATGCATGTTCCTAGTATTTCAGAAAGCATAAATGCAAAATCGTTAGAAGCAATTAAATTGAATGCATTTGAAACGAACATTCAAGTTCAGGTTGATCAAAAAGCTCCTTTTTATGAAATTAGTGGCGAGTTTCAATTAAATTCAAAATGGATTCCTTTAAGGTTGGTTCAGATTAAATTTGGAGTATTTGTGTTGTTTTCTGATAGCTTAAACTTAGTTACCGACACACAGTTATTGAAAGTTTTAGAGTATTTTAAAAGCAATAATGAAAAAATATTAATCCATAAATCAAAGTTTGAGCTATTTAGATTAAGCGTATTAGATGCACTAGAAAAAAGAATACAGATAAACTATTCATTTATAAAAAAAGCTACAAAAAAACAGGAAAGCGAACATTATTTTAACCAAGATATACGTCGTATTATTTACCTTTCTGAAGAGAGTGATTTTATATCTATAACCCCAGTTGTAGCCTACGGAAATGTAGAAATACCTGTTTATTCACGAAAACAAATTTATGATGTTGATCCAAATGGAAATGAGTTCTTGATTGATCGAAATTTTGAATTAGAAGACACCTTTACCGGATTAATTCTTAGACAACATAAAGAGTTTACAGAGCAACTTGAAATGGCTCAATACTTTTATTTACATAGAACAAAGTTCCTTGATTCGAATTGGTTTTTGGATGCATTTGAAGATTGGATGAAGGAAAATATTCTTATTTTAGGATTTAATGAACTAAAGGGAAACAAATTAAATGCGTATAAAATAAACATTTCAATTGACCTTGTAAGTGGCATAGATTGGTTTAATGCTGGCATCCAAGTTTCTTATGGCAAGCAAAAAGTTGCACTTAAAAAAATCCATCAAGCCCTTAGAAACAAAAGCAAATTTATTGCCCTTGATGATGGTAGCCAAGGGATTTTACCTGTTGAATGGATAAAGAAATTTGAACATTATTTTGCACTTGGAGAAATTCGTGAAAATGAACTGATATTTCCGAAAAGTAATTTTGGATTAATTGAAGAACTATTTGAGGATAAAGAAATTAGTGCACAAATAAAGAGTGAACTAAAAGAAATCAAAAGCAGATTAAGTTCTTTCGAAAAATTAACGGAAGTTGGCTTACCAAAAGGATTTAATGGCGAATTAAGGCATTACCAGCAGGAAGGTTTAAACTGGTTAAACTTTCTTGACGACTATAATTTTGGAGGGTGTTTAGCAGATGATATGGGTTTGGGTAAGACCATTCAAATAATTGCATTTTTGCTACATCAGCGTGTTAAGCATGGACACAAAACCAACCTTATTGTGGCTCCAAGTTCGCTTATTTTTAACTGGGAATTAGAACTAAAGAAGTTTGCCCCTAGTCTTAAAGTATATACCCATTTTGGTTCGAACCGAGTTAAAAACAAACTTGAATTTGAAACGCATGAGGTTGTTTTAACTAGCTACGGAATGATGCTTGCAGATATTTATTTCCTTAAGGATTTTGTATTTAACTATATTTTCTTAGATGAATCTCAAGTTATAAAAAACCCAAATTCGCAACGCTATAAGGCAGCTAGGATACTTAGAGCTCGTAACAGAATTGTACTTACAGGAACACCAATTGAAAATAATACTCTTGACATATATGGTCAACTTTCATTTGCTTGTCCAGGCCTATTAGGTAATAAAAATTACTTCACAGAAATTTTTGCCATACCCATTGATAAATTTAAGAATAGCAAAAGAGCTAAAGAGTTACAGCAGCGTATTCAAGCGTTTGTTTTAAGAAGAACCAAAAAGCAGGTAGCGAAGGAATTACCCGAAAAAACTGAAATGATTTTATACTGCGAAATGGGCGAAGAACAAAGACGCGCCTACTCTTATCATGAAAAGGAACTCCGTGAGTATTTAGCAGGTAAAACGAATGATGAAATTAAACAAACAAGTATGCATGTGCTAACAGGAATAACAAAGCTGAGGCAGTTATGCAATTCAACGGCATTGGTTAAAGAGGAGTTTAGCTATGGCAATTATTCCTCCAAAATTGAGGTTTTAATGGAACAAATTGAGAATAAATCTAGCCAACATAAAATTCTGGTATTCTCACAATTTGTAGGTATGCTAGAACTAATAAGAACAGAATTAGACCAAAAAGAAATATCATATGAGTATTTAACAGGTGAAAGCAAAAACAGAGAAAAAATTGTTACTTCATTCCAAAATAATCCAGAGATTAGGGTATTTCTTATTAGTCTAAAAGCCGGTGGGGTTGGCTTAAACCTCACAGAAGCCGATTATATATATTTAGTTGATCCATGGTGGAACCCTGCAGTTGAAAATCAAGCTATAGATAGAAGCTATAGAATTGGACAAACGAAACATGTAATAGCTGTGAGGCTATTAACTCCTGATACTTTGGAAGAAAAAATTAGGGTCATGCAACAAGGCAAAAAAGAATTGGTGGATGATTTAATAAAGACGGATAGTGGTTTTTTAAATTCCTTATCTAAAACTGATTTACTATCCATGTTGGATAGCACAAAATAGGATCAATTTTCAATTCAAAAAATTTCAAATTTGTTTTCTTACTATTTCTTGTATTTTCGTTTAACACCAAACTAATTATGAAAAGCAAACTTATACTTTGGGTTGCCATTTTGGGAAGCTTATTCGGTTGTAAAAAATCGAACCCAAGTACGCCAGACCCTGTAATACCAGTGCCTACAGAAAAAATCATTGAAATTAAAACTAGTTTCGGTACAATGTATATGTGGCTTTATAAGCAAACTCCAAAACATAGGGCAAATTTTTTAGCCTTGGCTGATTCTGGGTATTTTGATGGAACTACCTTTCATAGAATCATAAAAGATTTTGTTATTCAAGGAGGCGACCCAAATAGTAAAGATCAAGACACTACCAACGATGGTGATGGTGGTCCAAATTATACTATTCCAGCAGAATTTGTAGATAGCCTAAAACACGATTATGGCGCTATTGGCGCTGCAAGAACCAATAATCCAGCAAAGGCCTCTAGCGGTAGTCAGTTTTATATTGTTACGAATGTAAATGGAGATCATTTTTTAGATAAAAATTATACCGTTTTCGGAAAAATTATAGGTGGATTAGATATTGCCTATACCATTTCTTTGCAAGCAAAAAACGCTAAGGATAGGCCTTTTGCCGATATAAAAATGGACGTAAATAGTATTGAAAAAACCGCCGAACAACTTAAAACTGAATTTAATTTTAAAGAATAATCATAGGTAAGATTTTAAAATAGAAGCCGCATTAAACATATAAGTGGCATATTATACCTAATAAGTGGTGGTTATTTGTAAAATAAACTCTGTATCTTAGTTAAAAATTAGGATACACGTTTAGCCATCAATCCCCACCTATGGAAGAATCATTTTATATCCCCTACCCACTTAATGAAGAAGTGGATAAAGTTTCAACTATCATAGAACAAATTTCAACAAATGGAGAGTCCTATTTTATTGACATTTTCAAAGAAATTAAAAAATCTCAACCCTTTTTATTACATACTTTCTTAAATTTTTCAAATAAAATATCTAATGACCAGCTTAATTTTTTAACGAATGATTTAGTCATTATTTGGCTCTATTTTAGAGAGGAACCGAACGCCAAAGAGATTAAAATATCAGTAGAGGATTATCTGTATTTTTATAGAAAAAACCTTGAAATAATTGAGGAAGTATCCAATCAACTAATCGACTCATCTAGTGAATTGATGGTTGATTTTGGACAAAAGGACTGTAAAAGTCAGGCATTAATAAGTATGATTGGATTTCGCTTTCATGCGTTAAAAGAAATGAAATCTTTATCACCAGAATTTCAGGCAGAAATTTTATTAACTATCAAATCTATGGTTCAATCTTTTGAAAAGATTATTCGAATAGAACCTTAAATTAATCCAAAAGGGTATGTATTATTTTTTCTGTTTGATAAAAATTAATTATTCGCTCATCGCCAATAATATCGGCCTCTTTAAGCCGTCGTTTCAAAACCACACCATCTAAAGTTCTACATCTACTTAAGGCAGTATAAACTTGCCCATTTACAAAAGCACCAGAACCCAAATCAATAAGTACCTTATCAAAGCTTAAGCCTTGACTTTTATGAATGGTTATAGCCCAAGCCAACTTAATTGGGTATTGCGTAAAAGTACCTATTACCTCTGATACAATTTTCCTTTGTCCTCTATCATACCTGTATTTTCTATTTTCCCAAGTTACTGGTTCTAACTTATGAGTGCTTCCATCTTGGAGGCGAATTTCAAGTAAATTTGAAGAAATAAAATCAACCTTTGCAATTGTTCCGTTAACCCATTTTTGGGCAGAATCATTTTTAATAAAAATAACCTGGGCATGCTTTTTCAATTCAAGATGCTGTGTGGTCGGGAATTTATCGGCGTTAAATTCGCCTGCAATTTTAGCCTCAAAAACAAAGGAGGTAAAAGGTAAAGCCAATAATCGTTTTTTATTTTCGGAATGAGCCAAAATATTAGTTGTCGTTAAATGAATAACAAACTCTTCAACCTGTGGCTCGTAAGTTGGGATGTAACGCTCATTAAGAAGGTTTAACGTAGTTTCAGACACCCTACAAATCCTAACAGAATCAAGTAACTCAACAAATATTAAATCGCTTTTTTGCCTGTAACTTTTTTGAAATTCAAAAAATGTTGGACCGAGTTCGCGATAAGCTGGAGCATCAAAAAAATACTCACTTTTATATTCCTCTGTAAATACCATTTTTTCAACCTCGTCTTGTTTATTATGAACAGGTGGTAATTGAAAAATATCTCCAACAAAAAGAATTTGCTTACCTCCAAAACGTTTATAAGGATTACCTCCATTTATCCGAAGTGAGTAATCAATTGCCTCCAAAATATCCGACCTAAGCATTGATACTTCATCAATTATGAAGGTATCTGTAAGTTGTATGAGTTTATATTTATCACTCGTTTCTTTGAATTTAAAAATCTCTTCATCCTCTGGCAGCATAGGTTTTAAAGGAAATAAAAAAAACGAATGAATGGTTTGACCACCCACATTTATGGCAGCAATACCGGTAAAGGCAAGTTTAAGAATTCGCTTCTTGGTGGTTCTAGCTACATATTGAATAAAGGTGGATTTTCCAGTTCCAGCCTTACCTGTAATAAAATAGCTTTCATTCGAATCTTCAATTAATCGAAACAAATTTTGAATAATTTCATTTGCTCCATATCCATCTGGCAGGCTTGTAAATTTATTATACAATTCGGGTAAGGAAAGATCCTCAAAAAGCTCTAATTGATTGCCAGCACTAATTTCTCCGGCCTCCACTCGCAATAAAAAATATACATTATTTCCAATATCCTTAAAAGGCTTCGACACCTCAAATGTATCACCATAATGTGCTAAGGTTTTGAAAATATAATAAGCATTGCGGTGTATTTTTAAAAAATCATCTGGAAATATTGAGAGGTGTTTTTGTATTTGTTCCTGTCTTAAATGAATACCAATAAAGTTTAAGAAAACGATTAGTTTATCTAGTTCTTCCCCTTGAGTATTTTTACCCAATTTCTTATAAAACTCATCAAAATTATCTGGAAAATTAATAGGATAGGAATCGTCTAAACGCCCATAAAACAATTGATGGGCAAGACGTTGCTGAAATTGCCCAGTCGCAGAATCCACCAAAGCACATGCAAGGAAGTGCTCCATCCATTTTTTCTCTATTTTTTTGGTGAGATACGACATTGGAGGCAAGATATAAAATAATGACTAAAGGATAAGGTTTCAACCAATTTTCAAGAGAATTAACTTTAAAAATACGAGAAGGATTAAGTATGTTTGAGATCAAAATAGCAAAATGGAAAATCAAGAAACAAGTAGAAAAAATTTCATTAAATTATTGACAAAATCACTTGGAGGAGCCATAGCCGATAATCCAATTTTAAATACGTTAATAGGCAATGAAGATGTATTGCGATTAAATGAGGTTCAACAAGAATTTATGGTAAAATATGGGATTTGGATGGATGAAAATATTCATGTAATAAAGCAAATTAAGGCTGAACCAAACAATATGGAATGGAGAAAAAAAATGATGGCATTAAGTGAAGAGGCTGCCGATATGCAAGAAACTTTAACTGATTTTATGAAGGATAGAACTTTTGGGTTAATTTATCATGCATCCATTCAAAAAATGAGGGCCGAAATAGGTGACTAAGCAATTGCAAAAGGCCAAAATTCCATTAAAACCTCTTTTTTAGTCGCTTAAATTTCATTTTTAGCCTTGCAAACTAACTTTTTTAAAGTAACTTGCATGAGTAATTTATTGAATGTACACCCATTAAACCAAAAATTACAAAAAGTATACTACCCAATACTAAAGAAATGCCTTCATCACTACTTCATAAACCATGGTTGTTTTTAAGATTGCTTTTAAGGAAAGAAAAGCTAAAAGAACGTTCTTATTTAACAATCATGGACAATATAAGCGAAGGCTTATATCAAAGTACAATTAATGGTTCCTTTATTTATTGTAATGATGCCTTTGCAAAAATATTTGGATATGGAGGTAAGGAGGAATTATTAAACTCTGTAAGTAATATTTCAAAAGAATTATACACTAACTCAACGCAAAGGCAGGAGTTAATGGATCGCCTTAACAATGAAGGAAAGGTTGTAGGGTATGAGGCTACAGTTTATAAGAAAAATAAAGATATAATTTGGATCAGGATAAATGTAGCTAAATCAATCGATGAATATGGGAATTCATATTTTGAAGGTTCGGTGGTTGATATTACAAATGAAAAAAGAACCCATCATGATTTAATCCTTGAGAAATCAAGAACACAATCCCTACTAAAATATGCAAGTGATATTATTTCAATTATTGATACAAGCGGAATTACAATGTATCAATCAGAATCTGTTGAGCGTGTATTAGGCTATAGTCAAGATGAATTAATTGGAAAGAATATTTTTGAATTAATACATCCAGATGACCTAGAAACTATTAAAAATATTTTTTATCAAAGAATCATTTTAGACCGAAAGAATTATACTGAAACCTATCGCTTTTTGCATAAAAAGGGACATTATGTATATCTAGAATCAGAAGGTAGTAATATGACCAATACTCCAGGTGTTTCAGGTGTTTTAGTTAATTCAAGAGATGTAACAGAACGTTTTATTCAAGAGCAAAAAAATGAGCAACAAAAGTTAAAATTAATAGAAACAAATGAGGATTTAGACAGGTTATTATACAGTTTATCTCATGAGGTTAGGGGGCCAATTGCCAATTTAATTGGGTTAATAGAGTTACATAAAATGGAATATCCAAATGAAGAATTGGATTCATTTATGGAAATCGTAAATAAAACAACTAACAAATTAGATGATTTCTTGAGAAAAATGGTCGATTATTCATTTAACCTGAGGTCAGAAATAAAACTTCAATCCATTGACTTAAATACATTTATAAAAGGACAAATTTGTCAGTTCAACAAAAACTATCCAAACAAATTATCTATCGAATTTAATGAAAACACTGAGGTAAATATTTATACAGATAGTAAAAGATTAGAAATTATCCTGTTAAATATTTTTCAAAATTCTGTTCATTTTTTGGACCCAAGTAAAGATAACAATTACCTAAAAATTGAACTTCAAACTAATGAAAAATCTGTTGTATTACTTCTTAAAGACAATGGAATTGGAATTGAAGAAAATAGCTTGAATCGTATTTTTGAAAGGTCGTATAGAGGTACAAATATTTCTCAAGGTACAGGTATGGGCTTGTTTTTAGTTAAAGAAATAGCCACTAAACTTGAATGTAAAATTAGCTTAGATTCTAAACAGGGATTAGGAACAACCCTTTCACTTGAGTTCCCCAAAAATGCGGTTAATTAGGAAATAAAATCCAAAACAATTTTATAAAATTCTTCTGGGGCTTCGGCATGAACCCAATGGCCAGCATTCGGTATAGAAACAAATTGACACGCTGGAAATAATTGTTCAAAATCGGTTTCATCCTGGCTATTTATATACCTGCTATTTCCGCCTTTAATTACAAGTGTATTCCCTAGGAATGGGAAATCACTTTCAATAGGCTTTACAATCTCTTCATAATCTCTATGCAAAACAGGCACATTCATTTTCCATCCATAGGTGCCATCCTCTTTTCGATCTAAATTTTTTAACAAAAATTGTCGTGTACCAAAATCAGAGATATAAGGCTCCATCATTTCCTCTGCTTGTTTTCTAGATTCTACCTTACTAAAATCTACTGAAAATATTGCCTCAAACACATCGTCGTGACCGCGTTTATATTGTCTTGGAGCAATATCCACAATTATTAAATTCTGAACAATTTGCGGATATTCCAAGGCAAACTTCATGGCCACCTTCCCTCCCATTGAATGTCCAATAATACTGCAATTGCTAAGGTTTTTCTTCTCCAAAAACGCTCGAAGATCTTCCACCATCAAAGGAATGGAGTGATGTAAACTATGGGTAGACTTTCCATGATTTCTTTGGTCAATGGTAAAAACATGGCGGTTCGAACCAAACTTTGTAGCTAAGGTATGCCAATTATCTAATGACCCCATAAACCCGTGAAGTATTATTAAAGGCTCACCAGAACCATATTCTTTAAAATTTAATTCAACCGTTTCCATACTGCTGCAAAGTAGCTACAAATGATTAAGCCCTGCAACAAAAAAAATTAACCTAATGCTAATTGTAAAAAAAGGCAGGCACTGAACCTAAAAGTCAAATAATTAGTATATTGCTTATTATAAATTCGAATAAATATGAAAAAAAACTACTGTATTAAACTAGCCTTATGGATTGGAGTTTTATTCTTCTCCACATGGGCTAAAGCACAATTAAATTATCCTGTTTCAAGTTTTCAAAACATTAGTGGAACCTATTCCGACCTAGGTACAAGTGGCTCAAGTATTACTGTTGCCAATAGTAATGATGCCAATTCTGCTTCTCTGCCTATAGGTTTTACGTTTACCTACAATGGTTCATCCTACACCGATTTTATTTTTAATACTAACGGTGTTATTAAACTTGGAACAACGGCACCCTCTACAGCAGCTTTGTATACCGCATTGGTTCAGAACTCAGCTGCTGGAACAGGCGGTATTTTTAACATTTCTGACCCAAATATGATAGCACCTTTTCAGCTAGATTTGGTAGGTACAGCAAGTGTAGATTTTAGATATTCAACCACTGGATCTGTTGGTTCAAGAGTATGTACCATACAATGGAAAAATGTTACAGAAAACAGCACCACACCAGCAGTTCAATTCTTGAACTTTAGCTTTCAATGTAAATTGTATGAAGGAACAAATATTATAGAGTTTGTGTATGGAACAGCTACACCAAGCACGAGTGCGAGTGTTTTTAAAGCTGCTCAAGTTGGATTAAAAGGAACTTCTACTTTGGCAAATCAATTATTAACTGTTACCAAAGGTTCTACACAAGCTTGGAACCTTGGTTCTGCTGTTGTAGGTAATTATACAGGTAATAATTTTAATTATGGTAATAATGTTGGTGGTGCTAGACCATTACCTGTGCCAGGCGTTACCTTACGATTTGTACCAATCTATGGAACAGACATTGCTATTAGACAAGTTTATTCTATGGGTAAACTTCCAATTCCTTTCGGTGCGCCACATACTGTTAAGGCAGCAATTAAAAATGCTGGTACAAACGGACTAACAAACGTGTATGTTAAAATTAAAGTAAGTGGAGTAAATACAGTATTAGATTCTGTTTTGGTTTCAGGTATTAACGCAAGCATTGATACCACTATCACCTTTCCATCCTATACTCCTTTAAGCACTGGAACTAATATTGTAAAAGTTTTTGTGGACGCCGATAACAACGTATTTAACGATACCAATTATTATACTCAGGTAGTAAATTTAAACACCTATAATTATGCCGACCCAACAGTTGCTACTGCTGGAGGTGTTGGATTTACAGGTGCTACAGGTGATTTTGTGGCCAAATTTCCATACACAGGAAGCAATAGTATTAACCAAATTGGTGTGAATTTTAGTGTGGGTGGAACAACATTAAAGGTAGGTATATGGGATACAACTGCAACTGGAACGCCAGGAACCTTATTATGGCAATCAAACTCTTTTGTAACTTTAGCTGGATTAAATACCATACCTGTTAACCCTCCTATTCCAATTGGTGGAACCTTTTTCGTAGGCGTAAAACAAACAGGAACAGTAAATGCTTCGTTCTCTTTTCAAAATGAGGCACCAATTAGAGGAAGTACTTTTTATTATACTTCGCCAACTGGAGGAACAACTTGGACAGATTTCTTAACCACCAATTCTAATTTCAGGTTTATGGTTGAGCCTCGTTTACAATTGGCAAACGACTTAGGTTTTAGCGGTATCATAACTCCTTGTAATGCCTTACCATCTGGTCAAACTATTAACCCAAGTGCTACCGTGTTTAATTATGGTTCAAACACACAATTTTCTATTAAATCTAAATGTAGAATTTATAATTCTGTAACTAATGCGGTTGTTTTCAACGATAGTTCTAACATTGCTTTTATTTTACCTGGACAATCCTTAAACCTTACCTATCCAACATCATTTAATACCAATACACCTGGTACCTATATTATGAAAACATGGTCGGAGTTAGCGGGTGATGGAGATGCAAATAACGATACTGCTACAAAAACATTTATTGTACAAGCAGTAACTGGTGGTGTTTCAAGTGGAACCCGAATTCAATTAGATGGTGTGGATGATTATGTTAGTATACCTAACGATCCTAGCATAAAACCTGGTAGTGCTTTTACCATTGAAACTTGGGTTCGTCCTTCAAGTTTAGTTTCAATTGGTACCCTATATTCTAAAGATTCAACCACTACAGATACTTCTTTAACCATTAATCTAGTTGGAGCTACGCCACAAGTAGTAATGCAAACCAACACGGGTGCTTATGTCGACAGGTTGAGTAGTGTTTCAGGTGTATTAAATTCATGGACACATATAGCTTTAACATATAATGGAACCAATTTGCGTTTATATGTAAATGGAGAAATTGGCTTAGATACAATTATTTCTGGAGCGGTAATTTCTAAAGATGGTCCAATATTTTTAGGAAGACGTGCAGGATTAACCAACTCTTTAAATGCAGGATTAGAAAATTATTATTACTGGAATGTTGCCAGAACAACAAGCCAAATTAGGTTAGGAATGCACACTAAAGTAGCACCTTTAAGTAATGCTAATTTAATTCAATATTTACGTTTTGATGAAGGTATTAACCAATCAGTATTAGCTGATGCTTCGGGCAATTGCAATGAGGCATACATGACAAACTTCGATTTAGTAAATGCTTGGTTTATTAGTTCATTGCCTTTAGATACTACCTTAAGTACTTCTGTTACGTTTACCAATTCAAGCACTCAAAGCTTCGCAGGCAAAAACCTATCCATGAATTTCCAAAACATGAGTGGTTCACATGATGTAGTTGTTCAATACATTAAATTCTTGCCATTAGGTTTTATTCCTGATACCGTAATTAATACCTCACCAAAAACAAGTCATAACAGACATTGGGTAATTTATAAATATGGTACTGCTACTTATGATAGTGCCTATGCTACCTTCCAACTTCCTGGAGGAAATTTAGGAGCAGCGGCAACTGCCTCTCAATTAAATTTAGCTGTTAGAGATAATGGAGCCTCAGGTCTTTGGACACTTGCTCGCAATCCTGCCGACGCCTTTAGTGTACCTTCTCAAACTGTATCGTTTTGGTTGCCTAGCACCAACACATTTACCAAGCAATATGGTATTGCTAGTTCTGGAACTACAAATCCATTACCTGTTACCTATGCATACTTTAAAGGCATAAAAACAGTATCGGGAGTTCAATTAAATTGGGCAACTGCTACCGAAACCAATAGCTCTCATTTTATTTTAGAGCGCAGTAAGGATGGAATAAATTTTGACCCTATTGCCAAAATTAAAGCCAATGGTTCTAGCAATAAGCTTATTACCTATGATTATATGGATAAAGAGGCCTTAAGCCTTGGTAGCCATAAATTATTTTATCGCTTAAACCAAGTTGATTTAGATGGAGCCAATGAACTTTCGCCAATGATTAGCATTTTATTTGATGAAGAGAATGAAATAGTGCTTCAAACTATTCAACCAAATCCTTTTAATGATCAACTATCATTAGTGTTTAATGTGAATAAGGATGTTAACCTTAACATTGAATTAATTAATATGGAAGGTAAAACAGTATTAACTCGTCAGTTAAACAGCGAGGCTGGCCAACAACATATTAATTTGGATGAGGCTGGTTCTTTACCTCATGGTATTTACTTCATGCGCTTAGCGTATAATGGTAAATCTGAAGTGTATAAATTGGTTAAGGTAAGAAATTAAACCTTGAACCCAGGCTAGGTTCAGACCAATAGCATAAAAAAAGGCAAACATGGAGCTTCCATGTTTGCCTTTTTTTATGGCCGTCTCAAAACCTTAAAAATCAATATCTTTTGCTATTTGAAAAACAATCTTCAAATTCCTTTGTATATTATTTAGATTTAGTACAAATAAATCTAATTTATCTTTAAATTTGCCTCCTCTTAACAAGCACAAAATCATGTCGGAACCTGAAGTAGACATTATAGATCAAGTAGTTAGCCAAGAATACAAATATGGTTTTACTACAGATATTGAAATGGAAACTGCCCCCATTGGCCTTAGCGAAGATACGGTACGCTTTATTTCTGCAAAAAAGAAAGAGCCAGAATGGATGCTAGAATGGCGCTTAAAGGCTTACAGAAATTGGTTGAAGATGGAAGAACCAAACTGGCAGAACTTTAATTACCCAAAAGTTAATTACCAAGAAGTAATTTTCTATGCTGCACCAAAGCAAAAAATAACCTTAGATAGTTTGGATCAGGTAGACCCAGAATTATTGAAAACCTTTGAAAAACTAGGAATTAGTTTATTGGAGCAAAAAAGGCTTACAGGCGTAGCTGTTGATGCAGTATTTGATTCGGTATCTATTGCCACCACCTTTAAAGAACAACTCAAGGAAAAGGGTGTCATTTTTTGCTCTATTTCTGAAGCCGTTCACGAGCATCCAGATCTAGTAAAAAAATACTTAGGTTCGGTAGTGCCACCAACAGATAACTACTACGCGGCACTTAATAGCGCTGTGTTTTCGGATGGCTCCTTTGTATATATACCCAAAGGCGTAAGATGCCCTATGGAATTATCGACCTATTTTAGAATTAACGCTGAAAATACGGGTCAGTTTGAACGTACCTTAATTATTGCTGACGATAGCAGTTATGTTAGTTACCTTGAAGGTTGCACCGCTCCAATGCGCGACGAAAATCAATTACACGCAGCTGTGGTTGAACTTGTTGCCATGGAAAAAGCCGAAATAAAATACTCAACCGTACAAAACTGGTATCCTGGTGATAAAGAAGGAAAAGGTGGTATCTATAATTTTGTTACCAAACGAGGAAGTTGCGAAGGCGCTCACTCAAAAATTAGTTGGACACAAGTAGAAACAGGTTCGGCTATTACTTGGAAGTACCCAAGTTGTATTTTAAAAGGTGATCATAGCATTGGAGAATTCTTCTCTGTTGCTGTTACAAACAATAGACAAGTGGCCGATACGGGTACCAAAATGATTCACATTGGAAAGAATACCAGAAGTAGAATTATTTCGAAAGGTATCTCTGCAGGTAAATCTCAAAATAGCTATAGGGGCTTGGTTAAAATTAATAAAAATGCCCAACAGGCGCGTAACTACACCCAATGCGACAGTATGTTAATTGGCGATAAATGTGGAGCACATACCTTTCCATACATAGAGGTGAATAACCAAAGTGCTATGCTTGAACACGAAGCTAGTACAAGCAAAATTGGTGAAGACCAAATCTTTTATTGCAATCAACGTGGCATTGGAACAGAAGAAGCCATTAGCTTAATTGTAAATGGTTTTTGTAAGGAAGTGCTGAACCAATTGCCAATGGAATTTGCTGTTGAAGCTCAAAAGCTATTAGCCGTTTCTTTGGAAGGCTCGGTTGGATAAACAATATTGTAAAGTAGAATTTAGAAATAACACTAGTAATTACTAGAAACAGACGAAAGTAACATGTTAACAATAGAAAATTTAAAAGCTTCGATAGAAGGAAAAGCAATTTTAAACGGAATAAATTTAACGATTAAGCCAGGCGAAGTGCATGCCATTATGGGCCCAAATGGTGCAGGAAAAAGCACCCTTTCATCTGTATTAGCAGGTAGAACAGATTACGAAGTAACGGAAGGTTCGGCCAACTTTATGGGTAAAAATCTTTTAGAATTATCTCCCGAAGATAGAGCTAGAGAAGGTTTATTCTTAGCCTTTCAATATCCAGTGGAAATACCAGGTGTAAGCAATACCAATTTCTTAAAAACTGCCATCAACGAAATTCGCAAATACCGCGGTCAAGACCCAATGGAGGCAACAGATTTCTTGAAATTTATGAAGCGCAAAATGGAAGAAATGGAGATGGATAAAGCTCTTACTTCTCGCTCTTTAAATGAAGGATTTAGCGGCGGCGAAAAGAAACGTAATGAAGTGTTTCAAATGGCCATGCTTGAACCAAAGTTGTGCATTATGGACGAAACGGATTCGGGCTTGGATATTGATGCCTTACGTTTAGTTTCGGCCGGTGTAAATAAATTACGCAATCCAGAAAGAAGTTTCTTAGTTATTACCCATTACCAACGTTTGCTAGATTATATAGTTCCTGATTTTGTACATGTATTATACAAAGGAAGAATAGTAAAAAGTGGGGATGCCTCTTTAGCAAAAGAATTGGAAGTAAAAGGTTACGATTGGATTAAGCAGGAAATTGAAGCCGCTGTTTAACATGGGAGCACAAGTAGCAAACACAATGAATTTATTGGATCAAATTAAAACCAACTTTGCCAATTACCAAGCACAAGCAGAGAAGGATAGTTTTTATGATGTAAGATTGGAGGCTTTCTCAAACTTTGAGAAACTTGGCTTACCTACTTTAAAGCATGAAGAATGGAAATATACTAGCTTACGAACTATTGCTCAAGGTGGTTTTACAGAAACTTGTGAAAGTAGTTTAGATGCCCAAGTTCTTTTAGAAGCAGGTATTTTAAACAAAATAGAATGTAATAAACTAGTTTTTGTGAATGGTTGCCTAAGAGAAGAGTTAAGCGTTTTATTAGAAACAGATAAAAGCATTTTGATAAGCAGTTTAGCACACGCTAGAAAAAACCATACTGCCTTATTTAATACCCATTTTGGAAAGTACGCTAAAACAGAAAATGACAGTTTAGTGGCTATGAATACGGCCCTTTTAAGTGATGGCGGCTTTATTTTTATTCCTAAAAACATTCAAGCAAGCTTCCCAATAATGATTACAAACATTACAGATTCTAGCAATCTGAATGTATTGCAACAACCTAGAAACCTTATTATAATTGAGGCAGGAGCTAGTGCTACAATTATTGAAAACTACATTGCTTTGGGTTCAAACAGCTCTTTTACCAATGTAGTAAACGAAGTATTTGTAGATGAGAATGCAAGTTTAGAACACTATAAAGTTCAACGAGCTAAAGGCCAAACCTTTCATAATAATTATACTCAAATTTTTCAAAACGCAAATACTAATATAAACCAAGTAAGCCTTATGCTCGATGGGCAATGGGTTCGCAACAACCTCCATTTTTATATGAATGGTAGCAATTGCAATAGCCTATTATATGGCTTATATATTACCGATGGAACTCAGTTTATAGACAACCATAGTAGAGTAGATCATGCCATGCCTCATTGCTTTAGCGACGAAAAATATAAAGGCATTTTAAAGGATAAAAGTACTGCGGTGTTCAATGGTAAAATTATGGTTCATGCCGATGCGCAAAAAACCAATGCCTACCAACGTAATATGAATATTTTGTTGAGCGAAGAGGCAACCGTAAACACCAAGCCTCAATTAGAAATATTTGCCGATGACGTAAAATGTACACACGGTGCTACTATTGGACAATTAGATGAGGAGCCTTTATTTTACTTACGTAGCAGAGGAATTTCTGAAAAAGAAGCACGCAAATTATTGCTGAATGCCTATGCTGATGATATTGCTGTTAAAATAAAAATACCCGAATTGGTTCAGATATTAGAAGACGAAATTAGCAGGAAACTCTAACTACTCCAGAGTTTAACACCATGACACTAGGAAAACACGATATTGAAAAAATTAGAGAAGAGTTTCCCATTCTTCATCAAAAAGTGCATGGCAAACCCTTGGTATATTTTGATAATGCTGCCACTACGCAAAAACCTCTCTCTGTAATAAACGCCCTCAACGAGTATTATACAAAGAATAATGCCAATATTCATAGAGGCGCGCATACCTTGGCCGACCGATCTACGGGCATGTTTGAGGCAACCCGCATAACGGTTCAAGCCTTTATAAACGCTAATGAAGCCGAGGAATGCATTTTTACAAAAGGCATTACCGAAGGCATAAATTTGGTAGCCCAAACTTGGGGCCGACAAAACCTAAAAGCAGGCGATGAGGTTTTAATTACCTACATGGAGCACCATAGCAATATTGTGCCTTGGCAACTTATTTGCGAAGAAAAAGGTGCCTTATTAAAAGTTATTCCTATCCATACCAATGGAGAGTTAGATATAGAAGCTTATAAAAATTTACTTTCGGTTCGAACCAAATTAGTAGCCTGCGTTTGGGCTAGCAATGCACTTGGAACCATTAACCCCATTGAAGAAATTATAAGTCTAGCTCATGAAAAAGGAGCTTTGGTTTTAATAGATGGAGCGCAGGCTGGTTCGCATATTGAAATAGATGTGCAGGCCTTAAATATGGATTTTTTGGTATTAAGCTCGCACAAATTATATGGCCCAACAGGTGTGGGTGTTTTATATGCAAAGCGCGCTATACTTGAATCTATGCCACCCTATCATGGAGGTGGTGAAATGATTAAGGAGGTAAGTTTTAGTAAAACTACTTATGCCGATATTCCGTTTAAATTTGAAGCGGGCACCCCAAATATTGGCGATGTTATTGCCTTTAAATTTGCCATTGATTATGTTACTTCAATTGGTAAAAAAGCGATTGCAAACTATGAACATGAGTTATTGGTTCATTTTACCAATGGACTTCATGCAATCAATAACAAACTAGGTTCGAACCTAATTGAGTTGATTGGAACGGCTGCAAATAAAGTGGCTGTACAATCCTTTACGTTAAAAGACAAACACCCTTTTGACATAGGTATGATGCTAGATGCAAAAGGAATTGCGGTTAGAACTGGTCATCATTGTACCCAACCTTTAATGGCATTTTATGGAATTGAAGGAACCATTAGAGCATCCTTTTCGTTCTATAATACCAAGGAAGAGATTGATATTTTACTCCATTCTTTAGAAACCATATTGAGCAGGAATTAATGAAGAGCACTTTAGTAAATATTATTCTATTTTGTGCTGTAATTTTTGGAGCCATTGGATGCCATTCCGACCATAAATCAAAGCCGCAAATAAGCTGGGTATTATTTGAGCCGGTGCAAAAATTTGAGTTCGATTCTGTTAGTCATTATTTTGCCAATGGAATGCTGCTTTATTCACCAGAAGCCGACTCTGGATTTATGATGCACCTAATAAATCCAAAAACGGGTGAACCAATACCAGAAGAGGGTTTTAAATTTTATAATTCAACAAAAGAAAAAGAGCTCTTCAAACATTTAAACGAGTTTGCAGAAACGCATCCCTCCTATGTTATTTCGGCCTTTAAGAAAGATGAACCCGCAAGAATTTATGATGGAAGTGACTTTCTTTTATTGAGAATTGAAGATGGAAAATTAAGCAAATGGTATCGTTTTTTAGATCATGAAAAGCCCGCCTATATCGATACTTTAACCCAATTATTCAGAGAATATAAGTATACACTTAACACCAATACTTGCACCTATAAATTAGAATTTATAGATAGTATTGTTGAGAGATGGATAAAGGAACCAGAGTTAAAAGATTACTTTTTTAGGCCAAAGCCAAAGTCTAATTTTACTATTAAAAGCGAATAAGGTAAATGACAACAATAGAAATACAAGACGAGATAATTGACGATTTTAGCCTATTTGAAGACGATATGGAGAGTAAACTTTTCTATCTAATGGATCTTGGGAAGAAGCTAAGACCTATGCCCGAAGAACATAAAATAGAAGAGTTTATTGTAAAGGGTTGTCAGAGTAAAGTTTGGCTATACCCAGTTTTTGAAGATGGAAAAGTGTTTTTTGAAGCCGATAGCAATACCGAAATAACAAAAGGTTTGGTAAGTTTATTAGTTAAAATTTGGAGCGGTAAAACCCCAGATGAAATATTAAGTACCGAACTTTATTTTATTGAAAAAATTGGAATGGGAAGTATGATTGGCTCGCAAAGAAGCAATGGCTTTAGCAGCATGATTAAACAAATGAAAATGTATGCCTTTGCTATGGGCAACAAATAAAGGATAATTGAATAAGAATGGAAACAGCAGAAAATAAACCAATGAGAAACTTTGTTGATGTACAAAACGAAGCTATCACAGTCATACAAACCATATTCGACCCAGAAATTCCGGTGAATATTTACGAATTAGGATTAATTTATGAGGTAAATGTTTCGCATGAATTAAATATAGAAATTGTCATGTCGCTTACCTCTCCTTTTTGCCCTGCAGCACAAAGTATGCCTGCCGAAATAAAAGAAAAATTAGGTGCCATAGATGGCGTTAAAGAAGTGGAAGTTAGAGTAACATTTGATCCACCTTGGAGCCAAGATTTGATGAGTGAATCGGCAAAATTGCAGTTGGGTTTCTTGTAGGGACAGGTCGCGACCTGTCCATGCACCAAAAGTACAAGTCACAACCTGTCCATGCACCAAAAGTACAAGTCACAACCTGTCCTTACAAAAGCCTTTGTTGATTCGAGTGCAATGACGTAATTTGCTTTATGAATTCTGTGGAAGCTAAAACACGTATTGAAGAGCTGAGCCAAACCCTTTGGCAGCATAATTATAATTATTATATCTTATCGCAACCAAGCATCAGCGATTTTGAGTTCGACCATCTCTTAAAAGAATTAGAGAAACTAGAAGCTCAATTTCCTGAATTTGCTTTACCCAACTCTCCTACCCAGCAAGTTGGTGGAGATATTACCAAAAACTTTAGCCAGGTTAAACATAAATACCCCATGCTTAGCTTGGGAAACACATACTCGCAAGAAGAAATTCAGGAGGTTGACGATAGAATTAGAAAATCTATTGGCGATGAGTTTGAGTATGTATGTGAACTTAAATTTGATGGATTAGCCATTAGCATTACTTATGAAAATGGCAAATTATTAAGAGCCGTAACTCGCGGAGATGGCGTACAAGGCGACGATGTAACTGCCAATGTTAAAACCATTAGAAGCATTCCTCAACAACTTATTGGCAATTTCCCTCCCCTATTTGATATTAGAGGAGAGATTTTTATGCATAGAAAAACTTTTGAGCGCCTGAATAACGAACTCAAAAAAGAGCTGCTTGAACAAGGTGTTGATGAGGATAAAATTCCTGAACGTTTATATAAAAACCCAAGAAACTTTGCATCAGGTAGTCTTAAAATGCAAGACTCTAAAGAGGTAGCAAAACGATCCTTAGATGCCTTTTTGTACTTTGTTTACACCGACGAAAACTTGTGTAATACCCATGCCGAATCCTTGAAACTAGCCGAATCGTGGGGCTTTAAAGTGAGCGATCATTTTAGAATTTGCAAAAACATTACAGAGGTAATGGTATTTATAAAACAATACGATATCGAAAGAAGTAAACTTAGTTATGAGATTGATGGCGTAGTAATAAAGGTAAATGAATATCGTCACCAGAAAGAATTAGGCTTTACGGCAAAGGTGCCTCGCTGGGCTATTTCGTATAAATATAAAGCCGAAACAGCTATTAGTAAACTCCTAAAAGTTAGCTACCAAGTTGGAAGAACTGGAGCCATCACACCTGTGGCAAATCTTGTACCGGTGCAATTGGCGGGTACAACTGTTAAGCGAGCAAGTTTATACAATGCCGATGAAATTGAACGCTTAGATTTATATGAACACGACACCGTTTTTGTTGAAAAAGGTGGAGAAATTATTCCTAAAATTACGGGTGTAGATAGCAGTAAGCGTGACCTATTTGCGCAAAAAATAGCCTATATTACCCATTGCCCTGAGTGCAAAACAGAGCTCATACGAAAAGAAGGTGAGGCCATTCATTATTGCCCAAATGATAGTCATTGTCCACCCCAACTTATTGGAAGAATGGAACATTTTATTTCTCGCAGAGCCATGAATATAGAAGGTTTAGGTTCAGAAACAGTGGCAGGATTATTTCATAAAGGCTTGATAAAATCCTATGCCGATTTATTTGAACTAAGCTACGAACAATTAAATGGAGTAGAGTTTGAGTTAGAAGAAGATGCCGAAGGCAAAAAGAAAAAACGTTCGATAAAAGAAAAAGGTGCTGAGAATATTATCAAAGGAATTGAAGCCTCAAAAGCTATACCTTTTGAAAGAGTTTTATTTGCTTTAGGCATTCGAATGATTGGCGAAACGGTTGCCAAAAAATTGGCTCAGCACTTTGGAACCATTGAAAAGATTATAGCTGCCACAGCCCAAGAAATTGCTGAAGTACATGAAATAGGTGAGAAAATTGCCGAAAACCTTACTCGCTTTTTTGCCGATGAAGAAAATGTAAACCTAGTTATGCGACTCAAAGAATATGGTTTATGTATGGAGGTTGTGTATGACCCAAATGAAACAAGAAGCTCGGTTTTAGAAGGCCAAACATTTTTAGTATCAGGCACATTTTCGATGAGTAGAGATGAGTTAAAAAAACTCATTGAACGCAATGGTGGTAAGAATGTAGGTAGTATTTCTAAAAGTCTAAACTACCTAATTGCAGGCGATAAAATGGGTCCAGAAAAATTGAAAAAGGCCAGCGATTTAAATATCAAAATGATTAGTGAAGAAGATTTCATGAATATGATATCGGCGTAAAACATTTTGAATTTTAGAACGATAAAAACCCAAGCGCAACGCTTATCTTTGAAGCCAAGTGATAACAAGTAGAAATCAATTAGCAGAAACAATTTGTGCATTAGCTACTCCCGCAGGTGTTGGCGCTATTGGTGTATTACGTATTAGTGGTAAAGATGCCATAACAATCGTTAACTCAATTTTTGTTGGTTCGAACCTAAACAAAGCGGATAGCCATACCCTCCATTTAGGAAAAATAATGGACGGAAAAGATATTGTAGATGAAGTTTTAGCAAGCGTTTTTGTTGAACCCAGAAGCTATACTGGAGAAAATACTATTGAACTTAGCTGCCATGGTTCGCCATATATACAGCAACGGATGTTGGAAGTATTGGTTAAAAATGGTGCCCGCATGGCTCAACCAGGCGAGTTTACACTTAGAGCATTTTTAAACAAAAAACTAGATTTATCGCAAGCCGAAGCCGTTGCCGATTTAATAGCATCTAACTCAGAAATGAGCCATAAAACCGCCATGAACCAAATGCGTGGCGGGTTTAGCAAAGAGATTATGGTGCTCAAAGAAAAGCTGGTAAACTTTGCTTCCCTTATTGAGTTAGAGCTCGATTTTAGCGAAGAGGATGTTGAATTTGCTAGCAGGCCTGAACTCAAAACCTTGGTTCAAAATATTTATGCCTTAATTAGCTCCTTGGTTCAGACCTTTAAAATGGGAAATGCCATTAAAAACGGGGTACCAACTGTAATTGCAGGCAAGCCTAATGCTGGAAAATCTACTCTATTAAACACACTAGTGAACGAAGAAAGAGCCATAGTAAGCGCTATTGCTGGTACCACAAGAGATACCATTGAAGAAGCTTTTGTAATAGATGGCATTGTTTTTAGGCTCATAGACACCGCTGGAATACGCGAACATACATCTGATGTAATTGAGAGCATAGGAATTGAGAAAACACATGAAAAGTTAAAACAAGCAAGCATAGTATTGTATTTGTTTGATGCCATAGAAACAAGCTTTGAGGAAATGACTAAAGAATTAGAATTCTTAAAAGATTCTGGGGCCGTTGTTATTCCAATTGCCAACAAAATAGATTTGGGAGATCCAAAAGCCATTCAGAAGAAATTTGAGGCGCGAGAGGATATTATTTTTATTTCATCAAAAGAACAAACCTCCATTGCTCAACTAAAGAAACGCCTAAAAGAAGCCATTGAAAAAGATCAGGTAAGCAATGATGTAATTATTACAAATGTTCGCCATTATCAATCTTTAATGCTGGCTGGAGAATCCTTGCAAAGTGTATTGCAAAGCATGGAAATGCAACAAACAGGCGAGCTATTGGCCTTTGATATTCGCAAATCTATCTACCACCTGGGCGAGATAGTTGGAGATATAACTACAGACGATTTACTAACAAATATTTTCAGTAAGTTTTGTATTGGCAAGTAAACGCCGATAATCAACGATAAACAAAAACAACAAAAGATAAAGAAAACCCTTGCTAGTCAAGGGTTTTCGCGTTTTTAGACCAACGGTCATTTTTCGTCATTTTTGGCGTTTTGCATCACTTTTGTTGCTCATCTGTACACCAGATATTTTGAGCAACATGCCAGCAACAAATTTAGAACGTATTAAAAAAAATTGCTACACCCTGCACCATGCTGCACCACCGTGCACCATGCTGCTACATAACGGCGAAATGACAATGACTGCTAGTAAACACCCATATCCAAAAATCTGTGTTTTCTGCCAAGAAGCGTTCTTGGCAAGGAAAAGTACCACTTTGTACTGCTCTCACAAATGTGGCTCCAGGGCTTATAAAGAGAACAAAAGACAGGAGAAATTACTCCAAGATAAGACACTTGTTAAAAGTCAATTAACTGCCCCTGTAGTGATGATTCAAGCCAGGGAGGTTTTGAGCGTAAATGAGGTGAGTTTGTTGCTCGGAATCTCCCGATGGACAGTTGCAAGAATGATTAAAGCCAATAAAATCCGAACCTTTTCTATTGGTACGAGGCGATTAATCCTGCGTGATGAATTAGATAAAATTTTAAAATCCAAATAGTTATGAGAGTTACACTTCGAAAGCGCCTTTTAAAGACAGGTAGGATAAGCCTTTACCTAGATCACTATCCGCCAATTATACATCCAGAAAGTGGTAAAATTACCCGGTGGGAATACCTAGACATGTATCTATATAATCCTCCAAGGGATGAAATGGAGAAACGCCACAATAAAGACATGGAAACATTAGCGCGTTCCATAGCATCCACACGGCAGCTTGATAGATTGGCAGGAAAGTTTGGCATCAAACGTAGTTCACAGTTTGATGACTTCCTGCCATTCTATGAAAAGCAAATGAACAAATGGATTGGCAATCCCAATACACATGGTGGTTGGGTTGCATCCTATAAAACCTTTGTTCAGTTTTGTAAGGGTCAATGCAATTTCGGTGATATCACTCCGCAATTCATCAATGAATACAAAGAGTTTTTAGAGAAAAAAGCCACACGCATCAATTCACCCAAAATGCGCATCTCTCAAAATTCGTGTTACACATATTTCAACAAGCTCAGAGCAACGGTTCGGGAATCAATGGTATATGGTCACATGATTAGCAATCCTTTTGATGCGGTGAAAGGCATTCAACAACCGGAAACATATAGAGAGTTTTTAACCAAAGAAGAACTTTTGAAATTGTATAATACGCCGGCTGAATCTGATTTACTCAAACGTACTTGTATGTTTTCTGCGCTCACAGGATTGCGACTGGGTGATGTTACTAAACTTCGTGGTGACCAAATTCAACACTCCGAAAACTTGGGCTATTTCATTCGCTTCACACAAAGCAAAACCAAGGGTATGGAAACATTACCCATATCAGACGAAGCATTAGGTTTACTAGGTGATTATGAAGAAAGCAGCGAAAAGATTTTTGGTGATTATAATTTTCAACGCGACTATGCAAACTTGAATCGTTGGTTGCAAAGCGCAGGTATCCGAAAGAAAATCACATTTCATAATTTCAGACACACATTTGCAACCTTACAACTAGCGGAAGGAACCGATATCTATACCGTTTCAAAATTGCTGGGACATAAGCACATTCATACCACACAGATTTATGGAAAGGTGATGGATACAACGAAAACAAAAGCAATGAAGAGTATTCAACTTGGGTTTAAATCTGACAAGAATGAACAACAATCGTGAAAAATGTCAGTGACAAATTGGCTGATTGTCAGAGTGATACGGAGATAAAATTCACTTTCTTGAAATTGCGTGATTGCAATATTATCTGCGCAAAAGTAGACGAGTTTGGAACACTGTGGAACAGATTGGTACTGAAAAAATTTGCTCTTCGAACCCTTCAAGAATCGATAAATAAAAAAAGGAAACCAAAGAATCTGGCACGGTTCTTTTTTTGATGCTAGGTGAGTAAATGTTTCAATATGAAAGAAAGTATTACCCACCTACAAGCATTCATCACAGAGTTGGTGAATGAAGCTGTTCAGTCTGCATTAGAACAGCATCAAGAAACGGCAGTTACCGAATTGAATGAGAGCAACCAGAAAGCAGAAGTGCTCAACGCCGACCAGGCTGCAGAATTTCTGCACATTGCCAAACAAACCTTGTATTCTATGACAAGTAGAAGAAAAATTCCCTTCTATAAGAATGGGAAAAAGATTCTATTTAGAAAAGGAGAATTGCAGGAATGGTTGAATTCAGGTAAACACGAGCAGATAAGCAAAATTGAAAAGGATGCCAGAAGCTATGTTCGTCAAAATCCAATTCAACGATGAACCCCAAACAGGAACAACTAAAAGAAGATGTTTATTGGGTTCCGGATGCAGCTGAAAATACGGAATTGAATTTCGATGATTCCGTATTTGAATTGATCCCTGATTGCTTGCAGCCCTTGTTCATTGTGGCATCCAATAAACAGGAGCGCGATGTAATTCTTTTAGGCGCAATAACTATCTTATCGGGTTGTTTACCGAATGTATATGGTATTTACGACAACCGAATTGTGTATCCCAACCTCTTTGCATTCATAGATGCGCCCGCAGGTGCAGGAAAAGGCATTTTGAATTTTGTCCGGTATTTAGCTGCACCCATTCATCAAGCAAAACGGGAAGAAACAAAAAGACTGCAACAAGAATTTGAAGCAAAGTTAAATAGCAAGAAAAAAGACAAGGACAATCAAGAAGGATTTATCCCACCTCCTCCATGTAAAATGTTACTGATTCCTGCCAACAACAGCGCCAGCTCATTTTTGCAAACCTTATCTGAAAACAACGGTTCCGGAATATTATTCAGCACCGAAGCCGATACCTTGAGTAATTCATTGTCGCAGGACTGGGGAAATTTCAGTGATGTATTGAGGTGTGCGTTTCACCATGAAACGGTGGAGATTCAGCGAAAAACCAACAAAGAGTATATTTCATTGGAAGCACCCAAGCTCAGCGTATTTCTAACAGGGACACAAGGACAGTTAAAACGATTGATTCCTGATGCCGAGAATGGATTGTTTAGCCGTTTCATGTACTATTCCATGCGGAGTGTCCCAAAATTTAGAGATGTATTTGAACGCAGAGGGACAATACCGGGACAGGAATTTATGCAATTGGGACAGCAGATATTTATCCTATACGAGTTATTAAACAGGCTTGGGACACCTTTGGAATGTCATCTGGAGAAATCTTTACAGGTAGAATTTCAAAACAAGTTTGCCGCATTTTTAGAATCTTATTTTAATGATACCGGAGATCGAATTTTAGCCTCCCTGCATCGCACAGGATTGATTTGCTATCGTATAACTATGGTTCTGTCTTGTCTGAGATTATTTATTGATCAAAGGGCAAATCCCTCACAAGTAATGCAATTAAACCAGTCCGATTTCAATGTGGCTATGAGTTTAGCGAAGCATTTAATTAGCAATAGTGCAAAACACATGGCAGAAATGCCAGGCGTTAACAATGACATTGTCAAATACCGCAAGCTACAATTTATGATTGAGATGCTACCTGATACTTTCACCAGAAAGGAGGCCAATGAAATTGGAGAGGGATTAGATATTTCTCTTGCAACCCTTACAAGGTATTTATCCAGTGATGCCTTTGAACGCATTGGTCATGGAAAGTATCGAAAAAAAGATGCTCAAAAGAATGACGATGAGCCAATGAGCATTTGAGTATATGAGTAAAATAATCAATAACCATGAATCAAAATTTAATACACCAAGCCCAAGAGCTACAAAAGAAGGGCTATAGCATAAGACAAATAGCCTCTGAGCTCAATGTAAGTAAGAGCCAGGTATTTCGTTGGCTTAATGGCCAATCAGGCAATGGAGGCAATTTATTGCCCATTGACCTTATTGCCAAAGCCACAAACACTAATCAACAATTAAATCTAAAAAATAAAAACACTATGGAAAACCACAACGACCTCAATAAACTAGAGCGTGAAATCGCTTTAAAAAAACTGCAATTAGAACACGAACTTGAATTGCGCAAATTGGCTCAACAAGACAAAGAATTGGAACTTCGCAAACGAGAATTGGAGCTGAGGCATTTAGAAAAAGATGCTTTGTCGAGGCAGCAGCAAATAGAGGAACGCAAAATCAACCATGGAATAAAAGTATGGATTGAAAAGGAACGTGCTAACCTGGATGAATTTGATTACGAAGAAATTGAAATGGATCTGGCGACCTTCAAACGCAGCCACAAAACACTTAGCAAACTATGGGAACAAGTTCAAGAACACATGGCCGTCTACGCCATAGATATTAATTCACATCTGGG
This sequence comes from Bacteroidetes bacterium B1(2017), assembly GCA_002256395.1. Lineage (GTDB taxonomy): Bacteria > Bacteroidota > Bacteroidia > UKL13-3 > UKL13-3 > B1. Next base: position 432,372 of record NKJG01000002.1, read on the forward strand.
ACATTACTACCTTAAATCACTAATGGATATTTTTAACAAAGCCCTTGAAACCGCCAATGACAACATTGATGAGGACGAGGATGAAGACGAATTCATCGTTTCCTACGAATACGACGATGATTCCATAGAATTCCTTGAAAATCTCGAAAATTCTGATTTTTTCAGTTGATTTTACCACGGAATTGCCGTGGGATTATAATAATTCCTTTGGAATTACCGAAGCCTTCCATTTTAAATGATTAGAATGCTCCATTTTTCCAAAACTTGAAATGCGCTTTCAAATTTTTTTACGCCAATTTTCCAATCATAAGAATTATTCTTATTGTGCTTTATTTTATTGATGAATTTTCTCCCCTCATGTAATAAATTCTTTTCTTCATTTGTTATTTCTTTATGAGTACATAAAAGATTTATCGCTTGCTCAAGTTTCGTTCTCTTTGCTTTAGGAAGCAGGTTTGCATTGTTTGCATGCATTCGAATCGCAATTTCAAAAACTGCACATTTTTGAAAAGTTACATCATCTAAATCTAAATCTTTTATTTTGCCATATTGGTTATAACATGAAATTAGAAATTCCTTCAGTGAAGGGCCTGATTTAAAAAGTCCTTCAAAATCAAATTCATAATTGGGATTGTTTTCTTCGGCACGAATTTTTCCGTTACTATATATAACCATAAAAGGAATATCACCTCCAATAATTCTTAAAAATGTTGCATAGTCACCATGCCGAATTGCATCAAATTCATTTTTAAAAGGCGCAGTATCAAAGCCATTCTTTAGAACTTTGAGCATAAATCCAATTGCGCCTTCAATTATTAGTGTCATCTAATTTAGAAACTTTGTGTTTTTTTCTTTTTGGACACCACTCCAAGAGGGTTTATTTATTTTCCGATGCAATAGCAAGTACCAGTAATCCGGCTAAAATACCTAATGCAGTATTTTCATTTTGTTTTTTACGTTGGGCTTCTGCTTTTTGAATTGCAATAATTTGGTCTTGCTTAATTTTGTTTTGAGTAATGATTCTTTTGCGAAATTTTAAAAGGTCTTTTTTAATTTCTTCTAAAGCTGCATCTGTATTGTTGGGGTCGAGTTGAATGTAATCTTTGCCGTAATTGAATCCTTTAATTTGATTTTCAAAACCCATTTGAATTACTTGAATAAATGGCTTCCTTTGGCTTTTTAGGTAGCCTATTTCTTGTTGTACAAAATGTGAATTGTACCCTTTTTCTGTGAGTAGTACCAAGCCAATATCTGATTTTTGAATCATTGCTTCAATTTTTTCAGTAATGGATGAATCAACTGAACGAGTATGTTCCGCAATGAAAAAATTCAGGCCATAAGGCTTTAAAGTTTTTTCAATATTCTCTATTATAGTTTTGTCTGCTATTGCATGGCTTAAAAAAATATTCATAATTAAAGGGCGATTCTGTTATTGTATAGAAAGGTTTGAAATCCAATAAAAGCATTTCTGATAGATGGAATATCTCCTAATTCCTTTTTTGCATCTGCAATTGCATTATATTTCAAAATTAAAAGATCTCCTATTTTAGAATCGTCCAATTCTTCAACGCCTTGTTTTACATACTGGCTCAATACGAAGTTTAAAAACTCTTGCTGTTTTGGGTCATAATTGTCCAAGTGAATTTTTGCTTTATCTGCTCTTGTTGCTCTTTCTAAAATGTCAGAATGAAAAGCGATGTAGGCTAAAACATCGTACATGTCGCTGTTTTCAGCGTTCAGAATTTTTTGAAACTCTGTCAACTGTTGTTTTGCGAAACCTTTCTCAGTCAGTTCTTCTAATAGTTTTTTTCTTGTATCAGGTTTACTCCAAATTGTTCTCAATTCATCTTCGCTTTTAAATAATTCGGGCAATGCTCCGAAAAGTGATTGCAAAAATTCTTCTGCTGAAATTGGTCTGCCGTCAGGGCTATAAAACAAAGTGCTTATCATGTGTTGAAACTGTCGAACTTTTCCGTCAGCCAATTTCACTTTCACCATACGTCTTGGCGGTGTTTCGCAACGACAATAAGCATAACCGCAAACAGGGCATGGTTCAGGGTCTGGTTCCTTTGCACAAATACAAGGAGTTTGTCCGCAACTATTACAAGGTTCTTTTGGTGGTCTTGGCGTTGGTTCCGTTGGTTCTTCTGGCTCTCCGTCCCATTCAGGATCGCTGAAATGATGATGTGCTTTTACAAAGTCGTAAATGGTGAAATAGTCTTTGCCGTCAAATAAACGAGTTCCACGTCCAATGATTTGTTTAAACTCAATCATTGAATTTATAGGACGAAGCAAAACAATGTTTCTCACTTCGGGAGCATCAACTCCAGTGCTCAATTTTTGTGAAGTGGTAAGAATTGTCGGAATGCTTTTTTCGTTGTCTTGAAAATCTCTTAAATGTTGTTCGCCTAATTTTCCATCATCTGCCGTTACTCTATGGCAATAGTTAGGATTTTTAGTTGTTGCATATTGATTTATTAAATCACGAATTGCCAAAGCATGCAATTGTGTAGCACAAAAAACCAAAGTCTTTTCGTTTTGGTTTATGAGGCTCATAAATATTTTTACTCTGTATTCTTCCCGTTCCTTAATTTCAATTAAGCGATTCATTTCCGCTTCGGTATAGCGTTTACCTTCTTCAATTTCTCCTTCTACAACTGTGTCGTCAGAAGTGAAAACATATTCATCAATTGTGGTGTCAATTTGTTTGACTTTGAAAGGCGTTAAAAAACCATCGTTGATACCTTCTTTTAATGAATAAACGTAAACTGGCTCACCGAAATAATCATAAGTATCTGCATTAATGGTTCGCTTTGGTGTTGCTGTCAAACCTAACTGAACGGCTGGTTTAAAATATTCCATAATTGCTCTCCAACTGCTTTCGTCATTGGCTCCTCCACGGTGGCACTCGTCAATTATTATGAAATCAAAAAAGTCTGTTGGATAGTCGCCAAAATATGGTGTATCATTTGGGCCACTCATAAAAGTTTGGAAGATTGTAAAAAACACGCTTCCGTTTTTCGGCACTTTGCCTTTCTTCTTTATGTCGCTTGGATTGATTCGAACCAAAGCATCTTCTTCAAAAACCGAAAAAGCATTGAATGCTTGGTCTGCCAAAATATTTCTGTCAGCTAAGAATAAAATTCTTGGGCTTCGTTGTCCGTCCTTGTTGATGTTCCATTTTGCCTGAAACACTTTCCATGCAATTTGAAAAGCAATTGCCGTTTTTCCTGTTCCAGTTGCAAGGGTTAATAAAATGCGTTGTTGGTCATTGGCAACTGCTTCTAAAACTTTGGTAATGGCGTTTTCCTGATAGTATCGTGGTTGCCATGTTCCGCCTCTGTCCTCAAATGGAACAGAAAGTAATTTGTCGCGCCAAACGGCTGAAAGTGGTTGGAGTTTGTTTTGTTCTCCAAAAGTCATGTCCCACAATTCGTCTGGTGTAGGATAAGAAGATACATCACCTTCCTGTCCTTCTTGCATGTCTATGTGGTAAATCTGTAAACCATTGGTGCTGTATGAAAAACGAACCTGTAATTTTCCAGCATAGTCTTTGGCTTGTCCAACGCCTTCGGTATAGTATTTATCTCTTGCTTTGGCTTCAATAACTGCAAGATTTCTGTTTTTGTATTGCAAAACATAATCAGCTTTGTCGGGTTTGCTACGCTGACCATGCCCGATTAATCGACCTTTATTTATAGGAAATTCCATGCGAATGCGACTGCCTTCCACAACGCCCCAACCTGCTGCTCTTAAAACAGGGTCAATTAATTCTGCTCTTGTTTCGGTTTCGTTCATTTAATATTGTCTTGTTTTCCAACCGTTTCTTGGTTTGGGAGTAACATCTCTCATAAAGTCATTGAAAGCATCTGCATATCTGCCTTCTTCTGGCACAATTCCCTTTTTAATTAAGCGGTCATCTATTATTGAATATAACTCTCTAAAAAATTCTTTTGCGGCTCTCGGATAAGCATCATGATAGCCGTTTTCAATCCCCAAATATTTTTTTGTGGCAAAACAAACCAAGTCGCTTAATTGCACCATTGGATTCTTTTCTGAATCTATCGGATAGCTAAATTCTGAAATCCACTTTACTCTTTTTGTTTTGGTTGGATGAAAACGTCTGTGTTTGGTTAGTGCTTCTATTTCTGTTTTCAATCCGTCTTTCTCGTCAATAATTACCATCCCCCTTGCGGTTGAACCAAGTCTTTCTCTAACAAACCATTCAATTGTTGTTATACCGTTGTCATAGCAAAGCAAATAAGGCGTTTTCAATTCTACATGCTCTTTGTTGCTAATCGGAGCTACATTATAAGCATGAAGTCTGTTTTTGTCTATGGCGTGTAGAAAAACCTGATGCCCCCTTGTTTGCAGAAGGGTTAAAAGGTCAATACCTAATTGATTTCTTCTTGCTCTGTCATGCCCTGCAAAATGACCGTCACCGTTTGGGCTTAATAGTTCATGTGAATGCAATTCAAAATTATCAGGGATAGCATTATTGAAATATCTGTTGATGATGGTTTCAAAATCTCCATGCGTTTTGTTCCAACCCTTGTCTTTCACAATAATTCCACCCAATACGAATATTGGAGCTTCATCATTTTGAAGGTCTCGTAAGTTGCAACCTGCTTCGTCTAAGTAGAAAAAATGCATATTATTCCGTTTCTATTAGTTCCTTTTCAAATGCTCGTTTCAAGATTCCGCTTTTCAGTTCATTTAACCTTTCCAACTTTTGTTGATACTTTCCATGAAGAAATAAAGATTTATCAGCTATCAGATTTAATCTGTTTACAACATCACTTTGGACACTCAAATCAACAAAAGGGATTTTTGTCTGCTTAATTTTGATTTGCGAAATGTTCGGTTGAGCGTTACCTGTTGCTTGTGCAACTAGTTCATTTTTTCTAAAAAGAAAGTTGTAATAAATAAACTCCGGTAAATATTTATCATTAGGCAGTATTCCGCAAACTGCTTGATTGGTGCATGCTTCAAATGTCAGGATACCTACTTGTCCAGCAGTTGCACCATACATAGCGATTAAAACAGTATTTACAGGAAATAATTTTGCTGATGAATTATCAAGTCCTTTTTTTGTGATAAATGAAGATGATTTAATAATTTCTTTCTGACAAACTTCACCGCTCAATAACCAAGGTATGTTACCACCTTCATAGTAGTCTTTATGTACCTTTAATGGCGTTCCGCCTGAACCTGTCTTACAAACTTCTTCAAGTCTTTTATGTTCCCAATCTGGATTTGAAAATATTCTATTTAGTTCGCTAGAAAATAGCTGATTTGAATTTACGATATTAGTTTCTACATTTTCAATAGCTTTTTGTTGATATATAAAAGCTTCATCTAACTCTTTTACCATTCTGATTTGTTCTTCTATTGAAGGCTTTATCAACGGACAATCAAGAATGTCGTCTTTTCTTAGGTTGGTTTGGTTTTCACCGTTGTTGAAAGCTAAAAAGTGTTCGTGTCGGTTGAGTTGGTAATACAAATACTTGATATCAAACTCCTTGCTGCGTATGCAACAAATACGCTGATTCAATGAATAGATATCGTCTTGGTCTATGATAAAACACTTGGCTAATGCTTTGCCATTCGGCACATCACTCATAACCATTACAATATCGCCTTTGTATAAAGGAAACATTTGTTCTTTGGTGCGTTTTATAACTCTGCCTTCTTGCGAAATGAATTTAGAATTGACTACAATGTATTTTCCATTTTCGTCAATGCTTTTTTCATGGGCTTTACCATTGAAAAACTCACACGTTTTTCCTAAAGTGGTTAGTTCGACTTGGCTCATGAAAACATCTCTTTTATTCCGTTCAAAATTTCGCTTGTTTCTTCGTCTAATGCTTCCATCTCTGCCAATATCTCATCCATAGAACGGAAAGTTTGCTCCACTTTTCCGTTTGGATTTTTTACACTCAAATCGTAATTTCTTGTGCTTATTGCTGAAACATCTACTGTCCAAGATTTATCAGAATCTGCTAAGGACTTTTGCAGTTCCTTAAATTCCTTTAAGTCATCATCATTCAACGGTGAAGTTTTACCCAAACTTCTGCCCGGCACACATTGGTAATACCAAATCTTTTTAGTCGGCTCCCCTTTAGTAAAAAACAAAACAACGGTTTTTACTCCTGCACCCAAAAATGTTCCAGCTGGCATGTCAAGGATTGTATGAAGATTGCAACTTTCCAATAAATGTTTGCGCAAGGAAACAGAAGCATTGTCTGCATTGCTCAAAAAAGTGTTTTTGATAACAATACCTGCTCGTCCGCCTGTTTTCAAACTTTTAATAAAATGCTGTAAGAATAAAGAAGCCGTTTCGCCTGTTTTGATATCGAAGTTTTGTTGCACTTCTTTTCTTTCTTTCCCACCAAATGGCGGATTAGCAAGAATTACATTGTATCGGTCTTTTTCTTGAATGTCTCTGATGTTCTCTGTCAGCGTATTGGTATGAATGATATTCGGGGCTTCAATGCCGTGCAAAATCATGTTCATTACACCAATTATGTAGGCCAAGTTTTTTTTCTCTTTTCCGTAAAGTGTATTTTCTTGAAGCGTTTTCAGATTGGTTGTGGATTTCTCCATGCGGTCATACATGTATGCATACGCTTCACATAAGAAGCCCGCACTTCCACAAGCTGAATCATAAATCTTCTCACCAATTTGCGGATTTAGCACTTCAATGATGGCACGAATCAAAGGTCGTGGCGTGTAATACTGTCCGCCATTGCGACCAGCATTGCCCATGTTTTTGATTTTCGTTTCATACAAGTGGCTTTGTGGTGGTCAAGTTTTCCGTCTGCTGTTTTAGGCATTGCCCAATTTGGCCAACGGTATTGTTCGTCCAGAATGTATTTGTAATCTTTTCCTTCCAAAGCGGATTCATCTGCTTTTTCACTTTCCAAATGGTCAAGGTATCGCAGGAACAAAACCCAAGAAGTTTGTTCTATGTAATCCAGTTCACTGTCTGCACCTGCATCCTTATATAGGATATCATCGATGTTTTTAAAAGTTTGTTCAAACATATATTTTATTTTTCTCCGGAGGGTTCATAATCCTCTCTCTCCGTATTATTTTACTTTCATTCCCATTTTCATCGCCACCGCTTTAATGCTGTCTTTTGCCACTTTTTCATCCTGGACAAGTTCTTGAATACGGTCTGCTAACCAAGCGGTAAGCAGTTCGTCTTCGTTGGTTTTAAGCAACTGAGCCAGTTTAGGTATCCACTCTCGACGTGCCTTGCGTTCTCCTCTTTCAACATTACTCAGCATTGGTGAGTCAATATCCAAATGATATGCTACCTGGCGTTGAAGTATTCCACTTGCTTCGCGTAAAGACCTAATTTTAGTTCCAAACAGATTCTCCATAACTTCCTCCGACTTGTCTATTTTAATACAAAAATAACAAACGAAAGATAATAACAAGAATTAATATTTCAACAGGGAAATTCCTTGTTTTTTGTATGGAATTAGTTTGGCTTGTTTTCCGATATAGAATTGTGCTATTCTTATTGGGAGAGTTAGTTAGGGATGGGCAAACGCAAGCAAGAGTGCAGTATCGGTATCGTATATTTGCGTATCATACCGTATCACGCATCAGCAAATTGGTAGTTTCAACGCTTGCATTTTTTCGATTAAATTCAATCTGGCTGCTGGATTTATTGCAATGTTTCAGATCATGATGATAAAGGCTAATCAACCCGATATTAAACATTCTTAGGAACAAGTTATAATTCGCCAGAATTTCGCCAAAAAAAGTCGTCAGATACTAATGAATGAATTGCAAAGTATTGATAACCAAAGTTTTTAACCCCTTTTTGAATTCGCCATAAATTTCGCTAAATAGCTCAGGTATAATAGAAAAAATTTGCGAAAAGTATTGGAAACCGCTACTTATCGCAAAAAATCTCTTTTGAATTTTAGAATTGGAATGTGCAAATGATTCAGAACCGATTTTGACCATTTTGGTGACGTCAACGAAATGGTCTAAAGGCCCTATGCATATGTTTTTGCAGTTCTCTTTTGTAATTTTAAACAGAGTTGTTGCATTTTTTGCAATAACTTCAAATCATGATGATAAAGGCTACTCAACCGTTGAAACCCTTTTACAACCGATTTAAATGCAATTGTATTCTTGCCAAAATATCTTTAAACTCTGGTTGCCCATTATAATAAAGCTTGGAAGTAGATAAATAACGACTTTTAAATGATTCTCTGATTTCTGGGTCATTCAGTAGAAGGGCAGGGTGTTCGCTTAGGGGAATTAAATTGTCGGCGCCTTTTATCCGAACTGCTTTATGTGCTAAATATTCAGGAGTTCCAATGAAAGACTTTATATCAGAATTGCCAAGCAAGCAATAAACGTCATAATATTGGCGCATGAAGTTTTTATCATCAGAAGCTCCAGGGTTATCTCTGTTGCGGTATTTGCGAACTATTGTTTGAAGTTTTTCAACTAGGGTGTAACCTGGATGATAGCATTGTACACCTGTTGCTGTATTGTTTATGTAATTGATGTGTGCTCCTATTGAAATAAGGTGTTCCCAAATCCAAGAAGATATATCGATGGGGCTATTGGGTGTTACGGTGTCGAATCCAGCTTCTAGTAAAATTCCATCTTTCAGCCCTTCCAACGTAGGGGTATAACTTTCATAGTAGAGTCTTATTCCTCCACTTCGGAATTTTTCTTTGTCATCAAATTCATGGTCTCTAACAATTTCTTTGATCCCATTTATCGAAAGCGATTTTGCAAACACATCATAAAATTCTTTGCGTGCCGTTTTTACTTGTGATTTGTCTTCTTTCCCTTCAATGGGTAAGCCAAAATTTGTACGAATGTGAATGTCGATGTCCTCTGAAAATCTATGAATTAATCCATAGCCTTTGGATAATGACGTTCCACCTTTCAATTCAAACTCAATTCCCTGTTGTTGCAATGAGTACAATGCATGCATGATCCAATAATCCTTCTCAACCAATGTAATATCAATGCCTTTTTTGGAAGATACAATAGAGAGAAGCTCTTTGAATTCAGGGTCGTTATGTATGAAATCAAGCATGCTGGAGTACGTTTCTAACTATTGATTTTAAAGTGCGCTTTGTTTTGCCTGTTCCATATTGTTGAGTAGCCTTCATCAAAGCATCAGCATTAAAACTACGTACATTATTTGGCAATTTATCTAAGGCTTGTGTTTGGTCTTCTGCTAGGTTATCCAAATTGTTTAATAAATCAACGAGCAAATATTCTCTTGAGATATTTTTAGGGAAAGAGGATTTTAGTTTGAATTCAAATGTCTTTCCATTGAGTTGAAACTCGCCTTTGCGCTTATGGTTATATACCCATGTAGAATTGTAAAGTTGTGTTAGGCCTAGTCCTAATGAATTAAAACTATTTGGGGATACCAAAAGAAAATCTTCGTCCTTCAGAAAACTTTCTACTACTTGGCGGTCATCCGGTGGAACAGCCCCAAATTTTGATTGTTTAGGCGCGTAATACAACCCTTGGTTTAATTTTACCAATGTTCCGTCTTTGGTTAATTGAGCCAAATGCCTATCTATGGCCGTGGAATAATATTCCAGGTCAGAACGGCGATATACCTCACCCTGCTTGATATGTTGACGGAGCAAATTCATTTCTTTGATACAAAAGTACAGATATTTTTTGAATTGCATGCAAAAAATGGAAAAATTCATGCAATAACTACCAATCCTCGCCCAGCTCATCCATTTTTGCTACCTGTTGCAGCATAGAACGAATGTCTTCCTGGTAGCTTCTGATTTTGGGTGATTCTGTTACGTACAACAAGCCTTTAACTTCGGATACCGCAAAGTGATTCCTTTTATTAATTCTGACCGGGGTGAGTCTCTTTGCTTTGATGTAGTTGTCAATTGTACGACGGCTGACACGAAGCATGCGCATGGCTTCAAATGTATCGATCCATTTAGTTAAAAAATCATCAACTGGATTCTTTAGACTTTCAATCTCAGAATGCAAATTGGCAATCATGGATTTCATTTCCATGAATTGTTCCATGAGCATCTCATTGGTGATACTTTTTGAGTTATTTGCATCCATAGCGCACTAAAGTAAAATCATTTTTTGAAATGAAAAAGCTTCCGAACAGAATGGTACACATTGGAACGGAAGTTTAGACGTGTATGGACAAAATAAGATTTTAAGTGACTGGTAAATCGAAATTATTTCTTTGAAAAAATAAATTCAAATACTCAAATAATCAAAAGCTCATTGGCTCACGTGGTTAAAATTTGCGCATTTTAAGGGTAGAAAATGGGAAGGAATTTCAATGCAACAAAAAGAAAAAAACGACAACAAAATATAAGTATCAAAAATTTATTTTATCTTTGTTTTGTCGTTCTTTTTTGTTGCTCACTTGTAACTCAACAAAGTCGAAATCTGATAAGTAGTTGCTCATTTGTTGCTCGAAAAAATGAATAAACTCAGCAAAATCAAGGGTTTTCAGAGTTGTTTTTTCTTATCAGTTCCTGTATCGGAAAGTAACCCCATAAGCCTCTAGAGGCCTGCATTCTGCTAATTTCCCATTTACATTTAAGCTTACTAAGTCGAAATTTTATTTCTGCTTTCTTGCATTGCCTTCAAATTATTTTCAAGTTATCCTAGCAAAGGTTTTCAAACCAAATCTTTAAAACCACTCTTGCGTCAAAAGGCTTGCCTTAGCTCAATTCTCTACTATTCTTAAAATTATGACACAGCCATTCAGTCGTTTTTATTTGTTATTAAAAATAATTTATCGATTATTGACACTAAACAACGTTTAAACTGCTATATTTTAACAGAAATAATTTAGGTTGAAAAAAAGCATCCAATCACTTAAAAAAAATGAAAAAATCAACCTTACTTTCCCTATTATTTTTATTCGTTTTAAACCTACTATCAGCCCAACAGGTGGCTTGGGTAAATAAAATTGGAAGTACCCAATATGAACAAAGTAAATCTATTGTAACAGATTACTTAGGAAACGTGTATTCGGTTGGCAGTTTTATGGACACGGTAGATTTTGACCCAGGGGTGGGAATAGTTAATTTGATTGTGCCAGTAGGTAAAAGTAGCGCCTTCATACGTAAGTTGGATAAATTTGGCAATCTTAAATGGATTAAAAGCTTTCCTGCCGGCACATGGGCAAATGAAATTACAACAGACAAATTCGGGAATGTGTATATTCTTGGAGATTTTCAAGGAACCATTGATTTTGATCCAGGAATTGGAGTCACCAATTTAAGTGGTGGTCAAATGTATGTATGCAAGCTAGACTCAGCAGGTATTTTTGTTTTTGTAAAGGCAATTGCATCAGCGGGTGGGGTTGTTAATGGAACATCCATTAAAGTGGATGACAATCAAAACATTTATACAATTGGGAATTTCAATAATACAACAGATTTTGATCCAGGCAGTTCAACCTTTAATTTAACTTCGGTTGCTGGTAACGTCGATATTTTCATCAGTAAACTTAACTCGTTGGGTAACTTTGTTTGGGCAAAAAAAATAGGCGATATAAATTATGACAAAGCAAATTCTCTTTACCTTGACAAATTGGGAAATATTTATGCCACAGGCTTTTTTCAAGGTACCATAGATTTTGATCCGGGACCAACTACTGTTAATATTACCGCATCTGGTTCAGATGGATTTTTACTTAAATTAAATGCACTAGGAAACTTTGTTTGGGCAAAAAAAGTTGGTGGTGCAGGCGCTGATGATGTTACTGGAATTGTTACGGATGACTTATGCAATATTTATTATACAGGCTATTTTGCACAAACTGTAGACATGGATTTAGGTTCTGGTACTTTCAACTTAGTTTCATTGGGTAATGATGATATTTTTATTAGCAAATTGGATTCATCAGGTAATTTTGTTTGGGCAAAAAAATTAGGTGGTACAGGTGGAGAGCGCGTTTATAGTTTGGCCATTGATTCGGCCAAAAATATTTATACCACAGGTTTTACTAGTGGTGGGGATTTTGACCCTGGGGTAGCTGTTTTTACAATTAATAACAGCGGGGCTTTTCTAAGCAAGCTAAACAATAACGGTGATTTTGTTTGGGCAAAAGGCCTCGGTGGCTTAAACATTATTAGCTATTCAATGTGTCTTGGCCCCAACGGATTTGTTTATTCTACCGGTTCCTTCTCAAATGGTGCAACCGATTTTGATCCAGGCAAAGGAACATTATTTTTAGAACCAAAAGGATCAGATGATGTATATGTGCATGCTACATGCAATTTCGTAATCATACCTGGAACTTCAAGTACGATTTGCGAAGGACAAAGGTTGAATCTAACGGTAAACAATATCCCGGGAGCTGGGTATCAATGGAGCGGCCCAAATGGTTTTTCTTCAAACAGTCAAAATCCTAGTATTCCGGTTATTTCATCATTAGGTGGAGGCATTTATACCGTAACAGTAAATCAAGGTAGCTGCATTGCAAGTGAAACAATTAACATTACAGTAAAACCTGCTCCTAATGTAAATATTACTGGCAAAGACTCTATTTGCCAGGGAAAAACACTCGTTTTATCTACGGTAAATGCTGGAAGTGGATCTTTGTACAGTTGGAAGGGTCCCAATAATTATACGTCCACCACCTCCTCTCCTGTAGTTGCCGTTCCAAACATGACACTTGCATTAAACGGATTTTTTAGTGTTTTGGTAACCTCATTTGATGGTTGTCAGAATAGCGATTCATTATCTGTTGTTGTAAACCCATTGCCTATTATTACTATAACTGCTTCGGACAATTCAGTGTGTCAAGGAAGCAGTTTCATATTAACTGCTGCTGGAGCAGATTCCATCAATTGGACTGGAGGCATTTTTAATGGCGAACCTTTTATGGCAACAAGCACAAAGACTTATATAGCCACTGGCATTGATAATAAAGGATGTGCAGCATCTGCTTCAAAAGAAATCCTTGTAAACGAATTACCAGTTGTTTCGGTTTCGGGTTCAACAAATAGCAAATGCAGTGGTTCATGCAATGGTCTTGCAACCGTAACAATTATTTCGGGTTCAACCCCATTTAGTTATTTGTGGGGACCTAAAGCGAACAATCAAATCACCCAAACAGCTACTTCCTTATGTCAGGGTAAACATATAGTTAAAATTACAGATATTAATGGATGTAAGACACAAGATACTGCCATCGTTTCTGTAGAAACCATTGTTGACCCTCAAATTTATTTAACCAATTTGGCAGCAGTAGATCAGGTAAATATTTCGCCTTCATTCGCTGCATATTACACGTATAATCTTCCTGCCAAAATCAATGTAAATCCAAGCAATCCAAGAAATTTTGTCGACCCAGGAAAAAGTGCAAGATTCAAAGTAGAGTGTACAAACAATAAAGTAAATGGACAATCTATTGTAAGTGGCATATGTAAAGTACGTTCAAATAACCCATATATAACTATTACTGATAGTTCTTCAGCTCTTAACAATATTGGCTGGAATGATAAAGCTTGGTCTGCAGATGAATTTGAAATAAATATTGATCCAAACACACCTGCTGGCACAAATGTTTACATTGATTTTATAGTTCAGGAAAGCGGTCAAGAATATTCAACTGCTTGTGTTTCTATACCCATTTCACCCTTAGCGTATTCTCCTACAACAGCCTTTACCATTGACGATGATAACAATCCAGATAGCAGAGGAAACGATAATGATTTATGTGAACAAGGTGAAATAATTGAATTTTACCCTTGGTTAGATAACATTTCTACTATGGACGCTGAATATGTTCGTGGACGATTAGAAAACCTCGACAATCATAACTACATAAATATTTGGAATGGTGTAATTGGGATAAACACAACTGTATATGATGCAGGTTGGTGGAATTATTCATTTGCAAAACCTAGCACAATCAATTCAAATTCTCTCAATACAACACCAGAATATGATTTTGTTTTTAACTACAATAATGCCAATATTATAAATAATTTTAAATTGTACATGGTAATGGCTGGCGGTTTCAAGCTATTTACTGGTAATGCCCTATCCTTGGTGCAATGGTCTTTACCATACACTTTCAAAGCAGCTGGTGCTTCTTCCATTGGAAATGAGCTAAAGGCCGATAATGGCATACATGTTTATCCAGTGCCTTCAAATGGGATATTGTTTTTTGAAACCTTAGATTCAAAATTTGGAGAATTATATATCTATGATACTATTGGAAGGAAGGTGTTCACTAAAAGTATTTATCAAAAACAAACTGAACTTGACTTGAATAGTCTTTCAAACGGTGTTTATTACCTAAGCTTTAAAGGTAATAATGACACTGCCGTTAAGACTATTATCCTCAATAAATAATAGGAGTTCGAATAAGCCAAAATTTAATACTGTCACCATCACCTTTATTGGTGAATTATTTGTTATTCATAAAATGGAACAATTTTAATTAAAGGTTGTTCTATTTTTATGAGTGATGAAGAAATTATTTTCAGAAATAAGAAGGAAATAAATATAGTTTGGTTTAAACGCGATTTGCGTTTTTTAGACCATGAACCACTATACTTTGCTCAACAATCTCCTCTTCCCACCCTCCTACTATACTTTTTTGAACCTTCGGTAATGGCTTATCACGACAGCGATGTAAGGCATTGGCGTTTTATTTATGAATCAATTTCGGAGATGAATGATACCTTGAAATTGAGTAAGGGGAAAATCTATTTTTTTCGAAATGAAGTGCAGCCAGTATTTGAAGAGCTAGCCAAACACTATTGTATAAAAACAGTTTTCTCATACCAAGAAATTGGAAATGCGCTTACCTATGAGCGAGATAAAAGGATGAAGGTGTTTTTTAAAACAAATTCTATTCAATGGAAAGAATTTCAAACAAATGGCATTATTAGAGGACTAAAATCTAGGAAGAAATGGAAACAAGATTGGGAACATAAAATGACTCAAAAACCCTTGTTTATAGATGAGAAAAAAATGCACCTATGCCTACTTAATGATTCTATATACGATGAATTAAAAGGTGAAATCCTTGATAAAGAAATAACAATTAGAAACCCAAATTTTCAAGCTGGAGGCGAATCTTGGGCTTGGAAATACCTAAAGAATTTTATCTCCGAACGCTATGTAAATTATAGCAAGCATATTAGCAGTCCGTCTTTAAGTAGAAAAAGTTGTAGCAGGCTTTCGCCCTATTTAGCCTATGGAAATATTAGTATGCGCATGGTTTACCAATTTACACTTAGTGTTTACAAGCAGTCGTCTAATAAAAGAGCCTTATCAAATTTCATTTCGCGCTTGCATTGGCATTGCCATTTTATTCAAAAATTTGAATCGGAATGCCGATATGAAAATGAAAATATAAACCGTGCTTTTGATAAAATTAGGAAGCCTAAAAATGAGGTGTATATGAACGCCTGGCAAACTGGTCAAACGGGTGTTCCAATAATAGACGCCTGCATGCGCTGCCTTGCTAAAACTGGTTATATTAATTTTAGAATGAGAGCGATGATGGTATCTTTTTTTTCATTCAACCTTTGGCAAGATTGGAGGGAATTGCATTTTTTAGCACGACAGTTTTTAGATTATGAACCTGGAATACATTACCCACAAATACAAATGCAAAGCGGAACTACAGGCATTAATACCATTCGAATTTATAATCCTTATAAAAACTCAGAAACGCATGATAGCGAGGGTTTATTTATTAAAAAATGGGTTCCTGAGCTCCTCCAGGTACCTTCAAATTTAGTACACAAACCACATCTATTAACCCTTATTGAGCAAAATTTATACGGGTGTGTTATTGGTAAAGACTATCCCTTTCCAATTGTAAATGTGGAGGAAACATCCAAAAAAGCTCGAGAAATAATGTGGGGATTTAGAAAAGATTCTGACCTAAAATTAGAGGGAAAAAGAATACTTAATACACATGTAAATTCCTAAAAAGTGAATGGTCGGGCCTAAGTGTATTTAATAGGTATATAAAATGAAAAAAGTAAGTCAAACTATTCCTATCAAAAGAATTAAGAAGGAAAACCTTCCTTCCAAAATTTGTGTTATATGTGGTAGACCTTTTAGCTGGCGCAAAAAATGGGAGAAAAACTGGGAACACGTTAAATATTGTAGCGATACATGCAGAATGAAAACATAGGATTGGATAGAGGAAAAACACTTCGATTAATATTAGGTGACCAATTAAATAGTAGTCATAGCTGGTTCAAAATAATTGACCCAACTATAACATACGTATTGATGGAGGTAAAAAGTGAAACAGAGTATGCAAAACATCATATCCAAAAGGTGTTAGGAATATTTGCTGCCATGAGAAATTTCGCTCAAGAATTGAAACGACAAAAGCATAAGGTAATTTATATTCAGCTAACTGATAACACCAATCTTCAAAGTTTTGATAAAAATTGTAATGCCTTACTTGAAAAATTTGGGTTCGAACATTTTGAATACCAACAGCCCGATGAATACCGATTAGACGAGCATTTCAAACAATTTACAAAAGAGCTTTCAATTCCCTATAAGGTGTATGATTCAGAACATTTTTATACTAATAGGGAAGAATTAGGAAATCTGTTTGCAGGAAAAAAAACTTTTGTAATGGAAACCTTTTATCGATACATGCGAATAAAGCATTCTGTTTTGGTTCAGCCTGATAACAAACCTTTACATGGAAAATGGAATTTTGATACAGATAACAGAAAAAAGTTACCCAAAAATCAAATCCCGATTTTACCTTTTTTATTTTCGAACAAGGTTACTGAAATTGAAAAGGATTTAAAAGTAGCTCAAATTAATACCATAGGAACAGTTGATAGTGAAAATTTTATTTGGCCAATTAATAGAGAACAATCCTTACTACTGCTTGACTTTTTTTTAGCAAATTGTTTGCCTTTGTTTGGAACCTTTCAAGATGCGATGGCACCCAAAGAATGGTCTTTATATCATTCTAGAATTTCGTTTTCATTAAATACTAAAATGCTCTCGCCAAAAGAGGTAGTGGATAAAGCCATTGAAGCCTATTTTAAAAATGAAGATAAAGTTGAATTCCACCAATTAGAGGGTTTTGTTAGGCAAATAATTGGGTGGAGAGAATACATGCGAGGTATTTATTGGTTAAAAATGCCTGGCTATGCCAAAAGTAATTTTTTTGAACATGAGCAAAAACTACCCGACTGGTATTGGACGGGTAATACAAAGATGAATTGTTTAAAAAATTCAATTTCTCAATCACTTGAATTTGCCTATGCCCATCACATACAACGCTTAATGATTACTGGTAATTTTGCCTTGCTTGCAGGAGTACACCCCGATGAGGTAGATGCTTGGTATTTGGGCATTTATATGGACGCGTTTGATTGGGTAGAAATTACTAATACAAGAGGTATGAGTCAGTTTGCAGATGGCGGAATTGTTGGCACCAAACCCTATGTGAGTTCTGCAGCCTATATTCAAAAAATGAGTAGCTACTGTGGAGGCTGTTATTATGATTATTCTAAAAAAACAGGCCCAAAATCTTGTCCATTCAACAGTTTGTATTGGAATTTTTATGATAAACATGAGGAAAAACTTTCTAAAAACCCTAGAATAGGAATGATGTATAATGTTTGGCACAAAATGAGCCCGAGTGCAAAAGCAGAGCTATTAGAACAAGCAGATTTTTATTTAAATACAATCAATCAACTTTAATAAATGAAGGACACAACACACAAAACAACTTTATTAAATACGGTACTTACAGACCAAGACAAGGATAGAATTATTCAAATGGCATGGGAGGATAGAACTCCATTTGAAGCAATTACTTTTCAGTTTGGATTAAGAGAAAAGGATGTAATAGAATTTATGAGAAAGAATTCTTTACCCTCTAGTTTTAGGATGTGGCGAAAAAGAATGAAGTCTCGCATAACTAAACATAGCGCACTTCGAGATCAATCAACCTTACGGTTTAAATGTTCGATGCAAAGAGATACAGGAAATAAAATAGCTAAAAGATAAAAATTACCTTTCATAAAATCCAAATATGTTATTCCTCCTGAACTTTCTCTGTTTTTCCAGATATATCTCTAATAATAGAATCTAACTCCTCGGCTGAACTCATAAAGTGAGGAATAAATTCTAAAAATTCGTCCTGAGTTAAACTTCCTGTTTTAACAAGTTCAACAATTCCCATCATCCTTGCCAATGGGGCTCTAACCACATGCGATTGCATCCAAGCAATTTCCCTAAGTTTGGTATTTTGATCCTCAATAGCCTGAATGTAATTTTTACGTTCATTAATATTCTGAGTGGCTCCAATAGCTTGAATAGCCTTACCATTTTCATCTCTAAAAATATACCCTCTCTCCCTTATCCAAATATATTGACCATCAAATATCTTTATTCTAAATTCTTCCTCCCAAAAATGCACTTCTGGATTTTCAAGTGTGGCTCTGTTTGATTCTAACACACGATGTAAATCCTCCTCAAAAATTAAGCTTTTCCAAAAGCCATTTGGCAGCTTCTTATCTTTGAAATATTTACCCAATATTATTTCAAAAATTTCTCCACTTCTATTTACTTCATCGGTTAAAATATCCCATTCCCAAGTACCTGCACCTATCCCTTCTACAATGTTATTTAAATGCCGATCCGAATTTTTCAAGGCACGTTCTAGCTCAAGTTTTTCGTGAAAGGATAATTCATTCTCTGATCTGTATTTCTCAATTGCAGGTAAAAAACTAATAAGGAAGGAATTTAATTTTTGTGAATCCTGAATAGGAGTAATTTCAATATGCGAAAAAACTTCTATTGGCTTTTCACCATTAGATTCCTTAAATACTATTTTCTGTGCATCTAAGCGAATACCATGGCCCGAATGAAGAACAGTATCAATAACTGTTATGAAGTCGAAAAACTGACTGTCTTCTTGCCTTTGAATGCATTTTTCAAGCAGGCATATCAAACTCATTGATTTAACGTCGGAATAAGAAATGGAGCCTAAATTACTAAAGGCAGCATTTATAGATAACACCTCAAATATGGGTGCATTTCCCCTAATTATTATGCTAGGTATGGGTTGTTGAATAAATGCGTTTACTAGTAAATCAGACTCTAACATGTTTCAGTTTCAAAAAGAATATTGGGCTAATAATATCTCCAATGATATTTAAAAGTAACAGAAAATCAATAGTAAAAAACCTTCGACAAATTGGTTTAAAATAAAATAAATTATCTTAAATAAATACCTAACAACTCAAAATGAATTTGCGCCTACTCGCTAATTAATGAAATCAAAAAAAAACAATAAAATTGTTCGAAAAAATTCTTTTTAGGAATTTTTACTTACCAAAAATACACCCAAAATAGTAAACATAACAGCTATAATAGTGGAAGTATCTAAGGATTCATGTAACCAAAACCAACCCAAAATTATGGCAACTATCGTATTTATATAGGCATAGGTACTTACAATAATTGCAGGCAATTGCTTAAGTACATACATATACGAACCATAAGCCACGATAGAACCGAAAATAATTAGGTAACCTAATGCCCATAATGCCTCAGAACTAGGGTTTATAGCATGCATCTCTCCCCTAAAAAACGAAACAAAAAAGAGCAATATACCACCTGGTATCATTTGCCATCCAGAGGCAAATAATGGATGTTCGTTGGTTTTATGATTTTTAGAATAAACCGTCCCCAATGCCCATAAAAAGTTAGAAACAACCACAGCCAATATTCCCCAAGCAAACATGGGGTCTTCAAAAAGTTTTATTTTATCTTTAAATAAAAAGAATTGGCCAATCAAACAAATGACAAATCCCAATACTGCATATGGGTGCAACTTTTCTTGATTGCCCATTACCCTATTTATAACAACAATATATACCGGTGTTAGGGCACAAATTAGGGCTGTAAGGCCACTTCCAACGTATTGCATTCCCCAACTTATAATACCATTGCCACCAGCCAACATTAAGATTCCGTTTAATCCAAAGGTTTTTAATGCTTTCCAATTAGGTATTTTATACCCTTGGAATAAAAAATAACTAAGCAAAATTGAACCTGCAATAGTATGTCTGCAGGCCGCCATAAACAAAGGAGGCATTGTTTTTACCCCAATGGTTATGGCCAAATAGGTTGTTCCCCAAAATATTGAAACCGCTGCAAATGCAAGCCAAGGAATAAAAAGAGGATGTTTGTTCAAGAAATATACGTTAGAAGGCAAATGTAATCACTAGAACTGGGAAAACTATTAAGCTACTTTTTTCTTGACAACTTTAGGGAAAGTCCTCGCTTGCGTTTATAAATATGCTGTTGATCCATATTGCCAGCAACCACAGAAATATTGCCATCCCGCTCCAACATGGATAAGCCAACATCAGAAAATTCAGATAGTCCATGTTCACGAATGGCTTCTTTGAGTTCGGATAAGGTAATTTTTTCCCTATCTAAATTTGCCGTCTGTATTTCACCCTTATATATCAATAAAGTAGGCTCACCTTCTAATAGTATTTGCAAATTTCTATTTTTATAGACCAAAAGCTTCAAAGCATAATTTACAATAAACAAACTCGTTGCTGCAATTATGCCACCTTGCAGGCTAGTGTCTGTACCAACCATTGCGTTTTGAACCGAGTTGGAAATCAGTAAGATTAATATCAAATCAGAGGTATTCAGCTGACTTAATTCTTTTTTACCCATTAGTCGCATTGCGATAATCATAAATAGGTAAACACTAATACTTCGTAAAACTACTTCTGCTATATTATTCATTTGTACTCAAATTTAGTAAGTTCGCATCACAATGAAAACAATATTAATTCGCAATGCCAAGTTGGTAAATGAAGGTGAAATAGTTCATGCCGACGTTTTTATCAAGGGAAATTTTATTGAAAAAATAGAACGTCAGGGTATTTCTATGCCTGCCGATTTAGTTATAAATGCAGAAGGCAAATACCTTTTTCCTGGATTAATAGACGACCAGGTGCATTTTAGAGAACCAGGATTAACCCATAAAGGTGAAATCTATACCGAAGCCAAAGCCGCAGTGGCAGGCGGTGTAACATCCTACATGGAAATGCCAAATACCTCCCCTTCTGCAACAACAATTGAATTACTTGAACAAAAATATTCCAGAGCCTCTCAATGCAGCCTAGCCAATTATAGTTTCTTTATGGGTACCACAAACCATAATTTACCAGAACTATTAAAGGTAGATGAAAGCAAAATTTGTGGGGTGAAAATATTTATGGGTTCAAGCACTGGTGATATGTTGGTGGATGATCCAAAGGCGCTAGAATCAATATTCTCGGAGGTAAAAACGCTTATTGCTACCCATTGTGAATATGATCCTTTAGTAAAACAAAATCAAGCCAAGGTGCTAGCAAAATATGGCGAAAATATAGATGCAAGTTACCACTCCATGATTAGAAGTGAAGAAGCCTGTTACCTATCTTCCTCTTTTGCTGTTGAGCTAGCCAAAAAGCATAATACTAGGCTTCATATACTGCATATTAGCACCGCTAAGGAACTCAGTTTATTTAGCAATTCATTGCCTTTAGTTCAAAAGAAAATTACAGCCGAAGCATGTGTTCATCATCTTTGGTTCAGCCAAGAAGATTATAAAACAAAAGGTAATTTTATAAAGTGGAACCCAGCAGTTAAACAAGCCTCTGATAGAGATGCCATTTTACAGGCCGTAATTGATAATAGAATTGATGTGATTGCTACCGATCATGCGCCGCATACTTTAGAAGAAAAGAGTGCTTCGTATTTAAAAGCACCATCGGGTGGCCCCTTGGTTCAGCATAGCTTAAACGCATTGTTGCAACTATACAAACAAGGCAAAATTACCCTAGAGAAAATTGCAGAAAAAACAGCCCATAATGTGGCCATTTTATTTGAAATAGATCGTAGAGGATTTATTAGAGAAGGCTTTTATGCCGATTTAGTTATAGTTGATTTAAAAGATACGTATACCGTTAGTAAAAGCAATATTTTATACAAATGCGGCTGGAGTCCGTTTGAAGGACAAGAATTTAATTCTGTTATAACGCATACCCTTGTAAACGGAAATGTAGTTTATAAAGAAGGCCAATTTGACGAAAGTAACTTGGGTATGCGTTTACATTTCAATAGATAAAAATATGACTATACATCAATGGCTAGAAGCGTATGGCGAGAGCCACAAAAACTCACTCAATAAAACAATTCACTGGATTTGTGTTCCAATTATTTTCTTCAGCATAGTAGCAATGTTTTCCTTAATTCCAGTTCCAACACCTTTCGGTTTGAACCTTAATTTAGCAGAACTTAGCCTGATATTTGCCTCCCTATTTTACATTCGACTTTCTTGGAAATTAGCCCTTGGAGCTATCGTATTTGCAGGTATTTGTTTAGGCATAAGTCTTAGCCTACAAAGCAATGGATATCCTGTTTTTTCCATCGCTCTTTCGCTTTTTATTGCAGCTTGGATAGGACAATTTTATGGGCACCATGTGGAAGGAAAAAAGCCTTCGTTTTTAAAAGATATTCAATTCTTGCTTATTGGACCAATTTGGTTACTAGCCGATTTCTATAAAAAATGGAAAATTAACTATTGATTTTTTGCTCTAAAATAATCTTTTCAAGAACGCCAAAATAAAAAACAATATACCCAGCAATGGCAATCAAATGATACAAAGTATCTTCATTTAATAAAGGCGATATTTGGAATCCTAAAAATTGAACCAATGTTGCAATTACAATGGTAATGCAGGTTATGACAAAATAAACATTTCCTTTTTTACTTTTTAGATGCAGGATATTTAATACGGTAAACAAAATTAAAATAGGAGAATAATTCGCAATGACGAGTGTAAATTGGTGAATAATAAAGGAGCATCCAACAAACAATATCAGCTGAATCAATGCAATTACAGCAAGAACCTTAGCAAGGTTCCCTTCGAAAAATTGCTGAATGGTATACCTAAAAAGAAAATAGGTAGCAAAGGCAATAGATAAATAGGTTAAGGTAGTTGGAATATATCGTTGATCTATTACTTGAAAAAAACCATGATCTAAACCTCCCATAAAGGCTGCCATTCCAACAAAAAAAATAAATAATACCAAATTCGAGGACCGATTTGAAATAGAGAATGGATTGCTTTTGCCATACAATGCCCCTGAAATTAAGAGGCAAATTGCAGCAAGTATAAAATCGGTAATGGAAACTAATTGAAGAGGAGTAATAGTCATTATTAAAAATAAGTTTAACAAGTATAAAAACTATTTTTTAATATGTAAAGGCTATAAAAGAAATTCTATTTTTATGCCAGTAATAAATCATCCAAGTTCTTTCGAGTTCTAGGGGTATTTTCTCTAGTTAGAAAGGGCTCTTCCAGCTTTTCAGCACTATCAGAATAACCTAAAGCAAATACAATTACAGGTTCCATTTCTTCGGATAATGAAAATAATTCTTTTGCCTTGTCCTTATCAAAACCACCCATTGGGTGCGACATAATATTCATGGAGGTAGCCTGTAAAGAAAAGGCTGCATTTGCCGAACCAACATCATGCAATGCCATTCCATTTAGTGGACTTCCCTCTCTTGTATAGGTTGTTTTTGCCACACTTAAAACTAATGCTGCTGCATTCTTAGCCCAAGGAGCATTTCCACCAGCCAAAGTTGAAAGCAATTTCTCAAAATTATCGCTTCCTTTTAACCCCAACACATATCGCCATGGTTGCTCATTCACCGCACTAAACATCCAACTTGCAGCTTCAACCATTGTTTTTAATTGGTCGTTGGTAAGCTCTCTATCACTAAAACTTCTGCCACTCCACCTGTCTTTTATTACTTCCATTACAGGGTATTGAGTCTTTGCTATCTTATTTTCGTTTTTCATGTTTATTTCGTTTTCTGCTTGCTGGTCGCGGGTTGCTGGTAATTTTTTAAAGCACCAGCGACCAGCGACTTTCCTCCTCCCAGCGACCAGCAACTTTCCCCCAACAAGCGACCTTCTTCCCTACCTCATCGGTACTTCCATTAAAAGCACTTCTGCATCTTGAGACAAAGCCTCAAAATTAAATTCATTTATCTCCCAAATCCCATACCCATCTCGGGTGTTAAGCTCTTGCGAATTTATTTTAACATCGCCGTTTAATACAAAAACGTATACTCCATTACCTTCTTTTTTGAGTTTGTAATTTGCTTTTTGTCCCATATCAAATTTGCCTAAATGAAACCAAGCATCTTGATGAATCCAAACACCCTCATCACTAGCATTAGGCGAAAGTATTTGTTGAAATTTATTTTTTCTATCTGCCAAATTCAAGGTAATTTGGTCGTATCGAGGGGGAACATTTTTTTTATTTGGGATTACCCAAATTTGAAGAAACTTAGTTAACCTGTCTTTATTTTTATTGTACTCACTATGATAAATTCCAGTGCCAGCACTCATTACTTGAATATCACCATTTTTAATAACGGTGGTATTTCCCATCGAGTCTTTATGCTCCAAATCACCTTCTAAAGGAATAGAAATAATCTCCATATTATCATGGGGGTGAGTTCCAAAACCCATTCCAGCATCTACCCTATCATCATTTAATACGCGTAACATACCAAAATGGATACGCTCTGGATTATAATAGGAAGCAAAACTAAAAGTATGAAAAGATTCTAACCAACCATGCTGAGCATGACCACGTGTATTTGCCTTATGTACTACTTCCATACAATAAATTAGTGTTTTTTAGCGGTTTTCATTTGTATAACATCTACTAAAAATGCAAATGCCATAGAGAAATAAATATATGCTTTAGGTATATGTTGATCCAATCCTTCTGCTATTAATGAAATACCAATTACAATTAAAAAGCAAAGGGCTAAAACTTTAAAAGAAGGATGCTCATGAATAAATTTACTGATAGAACCAGAAGCCATCAACATAATTCCAACAGAGATAATTACGGCTGCATACATTATCCAAATATTATCCACCATACCAACTGCCGTTACAATTGAATCAATAGAAAACACTATATCTAAAACCAAAATTTGCAGTAATAAATCTTTAAATGTGTGTGCCTTAGTCTTTACTAAATCGTCTTCCTCACCAGCATGTTCTGTTTTAAGATATATTTCTTTGGTACTTTTATACATTAAAAACAAACCTCCAGTTATTAAAATTATATCCTTCCCCGAAATATCAATATCAGCAATTGTAAACAAATCATTTTCTAATTTCATGATATAAGAGATCAAGGTTAAAAGAACCAATCTCATAATCATAGCTAAACCCATACCCGTTTGTCTAAGCTTTTTGCGTTCGGCTTGAGGTAATTTGTCGGATAGAATAGAAATAAATATTACATTGTCAATTCCAAGGATAACCTCCAAGGATACTAAGGTTAAAAGTGCTACTAATAAGTCTGTTGTCATGTTTAAATCAAAAAAAATATTACTTCAATGATAGCCGATTTCCGCTTAAGGAACAATATTGGCTAGCATTTTAACCCTAAATCAATGGTCAACAATTTAGTAGAGAAGTTTGCCCGAGAGGAAGTCTCGATACCAAAAAGCCGAATTTTTAATAATTCTTTCTTGAGTTAAATAGTCAATATATATCAATCCAAAACGTTGATGATACCCTTCAGCCCACTCAAAATTATCTGTTAAAGACCATACAAAATATCCTGCAATTTTATGGTTTTCAGAATAGGCCTTATAAACTTGTTCAATATGCTTTTCTAAATAATGAATACGTTGAATGTCTTCTACCCTACCCAAAATAACTTCATCCTCAAAGGAGGCTCCATTTTCGGTAATTATAATTTTTTGAACCCCTTCATAAGCACTAAAGTTCTTAATAGATTCATAAATGGAAGCTGGATAAACTTCCCAATCCATTTTTGTATGATGAACCTTACGCTCACTTGCCATAACAATTTTAGCTCGTAAATAGGGCGTAAAAATGCTACTAGTAACCACCTCTCTAGTATACACCTGCAATCCTATAAAATCGAAATTAGTCTTAATAAGTTCCATATCGCCAGGCATTACCCATTTATTTATCTTATTTAATATGGGTAAGGTTTCTATGGGGTAACCTAAACCTAATATGGGCTCAATAAACAATCTATTTACCAATGCATCCATTCTTTTGGATGCCATTAAATCACTTCCTTTTGTTGAATAGGGAGTAATCAAGGATGAACTTAATGTTGTTCCAACATTGGCATCAGGATATAATTCTTTTATGGTTCTATACCCAATAGACATGCATAAACAAGCATGATGAACAGCCGGTAAAAAATTAGATAAGCCCTTTTTTCCAGGTGCATGAAAGCCTGCAAAATATCCCGCTCCAGTAAATACTAATGGTTCATTTAAAACCATCCAATTTTTCACTTTTCCACCAAATGCTTTTAAACAAACACGCACATATTCTTCAAACCAAGTCGTAATATTTCTATTTGTCCATCCTCCTTGTTTTTCAAGTTCTAGAGGCAAATCCCAATGATAAAGCGTTATCCAAGGCTCTATGCCATTTTCTAAACAGGTATCTATTACTTGGTGATAATAATTTAGCCCTGCCCTATTTACTTCGCCCGTTCCATTTGGCAAAATGCGCGACCACGACAATGAAAATCTGAAATTGGGAATTCCTAAATCTTTAATTAAAGAGATATCCCCCTTAAAATGGTGGTAAAAATTACTGGCGGTAAAGTGTGTCGATTTATCTTTAATTTTCCCTTTGGTAACAAAGTCATCCCAAATGGATGGGCCTTTTCCATGAAGGGTGTGAGCACCCTCTGTTTGTAGAGCTGAGGCAGAAACTCCCCAACAAAATTTTCTACCAAAATCTGAACGTGTAGGCATTTTATGTTCGCCAAAACTACTCCAATTATTCATTATAAATTCTTAAATAACTTAGAATAGGATTTGTCTTTTTTTGAAGGAAGCGTGCTCTGGTTTGCATGATTCTTTACAATCGTTTCAATAATTTCTGCTGTATTATCAGGATAATCAACCTCAACAATTTCGGTAGATAGTATCCAATTCCCAATGGCATCTCTATTTTTCTTATTTAACTTCTTAATGCTGCTAACTCCCATTTGACTGAGCATTGCGGCATTGCAGTGTTGCTCAAATTGATTTTTCATTGGAATAACAAGGAGTTTCTTCTTTAGGAATAATGCCTCACTAGTAGTTCCAAATCCTGCATTACAAATAACACCTTCGCAAGAACCCAAACTACTTAAAAACTTGTCGCTATGAATGGGTTGAATCTTACAATTCTTTTCCTTGTATTTTTTCTTGCTATGTTTAGAAAAAATCTCCCACTTAATTGCCTCAAATTTCTGCAAATGCTTTATTATTTTTTTATCAGAATAAGCCGGTAAATATACCGTATAATGCCCTTCACTAGTGGGTGTTAACTCACGTACTTCCTTACGTATTATGGGAGTAAATACATGCTGATCCAAAGCTTTAAAATGATATCCATATCCTATAGTTACTGGAGCATAATGAGATAAAACAAGTTTGCCTAACAAATCTGTTTTGGCAGGCATTGGAGCCATTGGGTGTAAGGTTGCTATTTGATTGCTTAAACCAATGCAAGGCTTGCCTGCCTTTAGTGCCGCCCAACTCGAAACAGGTTCAAAATCACTAATGATTAAATCGTATTTATGTATAGGTAAGGTTTTAATCTCCTTCATCAATTTAAAACTTTTCAGCTTCCAATAGGTTCGCCATACATCTACTCCACCTTGCTTTCCAAACACAAACGACAACCCATTGTATTTGTATTTTACCTCAAAAGGTAATTCAATATCCGAAGATGTGCCACTAACTAAAATATCAACCTGACCCCATTTCTGGAGATGAGGAATTATCTCAATTGCTCTAGTTATATGCCCGTTTCCTGTTCCTTGAACTCCGTATAATATTTTCATTTAGTGGCTTTATTTAATCCTTCTGAACCAACCGTAAACTCGCTCAACAACTGATCAAAAATCTTGTCATTACTCATCATCACCAAGTCATCCACTTCGTCGTCGACATCCGTTTCAAACTGTGATTCATCAAATTTATAAAGGCTCCAAGCTCCATTCGCATATTCAAGTGAAGTTAAATTTTCAATCCAGTCTCCGGAATTTAAGTACTGAATACTTCCCTTATCGGTACTTACAGTTTTCATTTCGGGTTGGTGAATATGGCCACATAAAACATATTCATACCCCTTTGATAGGGCAATTTCGGCACATATCTTTTCAAAATCATTGATAAACTTCACCGCTTGCTTCACACTATTCTTAATATTTTTGGATAAGGATATTTTACCCTTTCCCATTTTTTCAGAAATCCAGTTACAGCAGGCATTTATGAGTATCAAAAGATCATACCCGTGCGATCCAAGTCGAGTGAGCCATTTCGAATGCTTCATGGTAACATCAAATACATCTCCATGAAAAATCCAGGTTTTCTTACCATCTATATCTAATACCAATTTGTTTTCTATGCTAAGCGAACCCATTTTAAAGCCAGCAAATTTTCGTAACAGCTCATCATGGTTCCCTGTAATATAATCTACCTTAATGCCTTGGCTTGTCCATTTAATAATTTTTTGAATGACCTTCATATGCGATTTAGGCCAGTAACGTTTGCTAAATTGCCACATGTCAATAATATCACCATTAAGAATAACACGGTGAGGTTTTATGCTGTTTAAATACTTTAACAAAGCCTTACTTTGGCATCCATACGTTCCTAAATGAACATCGGAAATAACTAAAATATCAACTTTTCTTTTTGTCATGTTGTTGTTTGAACCTATTTATTTTTCTGAATCTAGAACTAACATAGGCTCCTAATTTGGCTGCAATTTGCCCTTACTATGATATACCAATGTTAATTCTAGGTAATGGAATTGTTAATACACCCTTCAAAAAAGAGGATATCTCAACTTATAGTACACCCAAAAAAGAATATTTAAAAAGCGGTATGTGCTATAAAATGTTGGGCTTTTGAAGAAATTTTCGTTTGAAAATCAGGTGTTAAGTAAATTTTATCTTTTTTTTTCTTCTAAAGGCTTGCAAAAAAAGGGGGCTTGCTTATATTTGCACTCCCCAAAAGGGAAATCAGCTAAAGGAAACTAAAGTTGGTAAATGCGAAAGTAGCTCAGTTGGTAGAGCGCAACCTTGCCAAGGTTGAGGTCGCGGGTTCGAGCCTCGTCTTTCGCTCCAAGAGGAAAAAAGTTATAGGACATCCTGTAACTTTTTTCTTTAAATAGGCTAAGTGAGGCAACTTATTTAGTTTTGTTCTTTCAAGAAATGCTCGGGTGGTGGAATTGGTAGACACGCAGGACTTAAAATCCTGTGTCCTTTAAAGACGTGCGGGTTCAAGTCCCGCCCCGAGTACTAAATCCCCTTCACGTTTGTGTTGGGGATTTTTTTTTATTGACCTTGTAAAATTTTTATAGCAAAATCGGCCTTTTCAATATTTAAGCCTATATAAGGGCTAGTTAATACCAACTTACTCTTTACCTCAATTGGTAAATCATTTAAGGATGTATCATCATCAAGGATTACAAATTTTTCATTTGAATTGTTTTTTTTAAGCCAACTCAAAATCTCATCCTTTCTGCTTAATCGCAATCCATTATCAGCCAATTTATCAAAATTGGCATAAACTCCCCTTCTAGAAAATATGTTCTTCCATTCCACAATACTATATAAAGATTTATGTGAAGTGGTTAAAACAATTGTAGCACCTGTTTCAGAAATTATCTTCTGCAGAAGGGTTGCAGCAGTGATATTAAAACAGGCAAAACCATCCTCCAATTTCTCAACTGACTTCCAAGATTTGGCTGGCACCATTACTCCATCTATGTCTAACAATATTCTCACTACACAAATTTATATTTTTTATTTAATCGTTACAAATAACTCATTAGTAATTATTTTACTAACCTATTAGCTTCTGTACCTTTCAATTTGTGCTAGTGTTTCCCAATCATTAATATCTACTTCAACTTTATCCCAAGGGCATATTTCGGTTGTAGGACTTCGTTTCCAAATCTGGATTTTTATAGGCTCGTTTAAGTATTTTAAAGCAATATATCTATGATGACCATTAATAATAATGTCATCCTCTACTTTGATTTCCTCAAACTCATTTCCTTCCTCTATTTTTCGGATTAATCGGACTAATAATGGATAGCAAATTTTCCTATGAGTAGATTTGTACTCAAAAGGGTGATTAAATAAAAATATTCTTACTAATTCCGGAGAAACCTTAATCATGAAGTGCCATTTTACTAAAAAACTATTCAAAGTTATTTTAAGTAAACAGTTCAAAATGCCTAAAATGATAGTAAAAATATTAACTCTAGTTTGGACTTTTAATAAATCAAAATCTTCCCTATTCCTTTTCTATATCATATTGAGCCAGCGTTTGCTTTAGTCTCGATTTAATTTTACCACTAATTCTTCGAGGACCTAAAACCTTTAATTGCTCGCCAAATCCTAAAATTTCCCTTTCTAATTCATAGTTCCAAATCACTTCAATCGTAAAAATAGTTCCTTCCTGGTCTTTAGTCAATATCTTTTGCGAACTGTGAAACGGCTTTGTGAGTATGTAAGGAGCATGCTCATTGCTTATTTTCATAGTAATCAGTAAGGGTTTTTGATTGGGCAATTTTGAAACACCTATGACGTCATTAAAATAATTACTAAAATCTACACTTGGTTTCAAATAGCTTTCTTTTGCTAACTCTTCAAAGGATTCTATCCTATCCAAAGCCAAGATCATAATGGCAAAGCCCTTTTTATTGGCCCCCATTAAAAACCACCTATTTCTATATTCTTTTAATAGATACGGACAAATTACAAAGGTTTGTGCTTGCCTTGATTTAAAGGATTGATAGACTATTGAAATAGTTTTCTTTGCTTGTATGGCCTTATGCAAGGGATCAATAAAAGTAAGACCTTTTAAAAGCTCATTTTTCTCAAAGTCAATAAACGATTTACCCTTATTCTGTTGCTTATACAACTTATCCTCCAACCTGGTAACCATTCCATTTAATTCAGAAAAAAAACCAAAGCTACTAAACTGTTTCAACACCAGTAGTACCTCATTTAAGGTGCCAATATCTTGCTGGGTTAAGGGCGAATTAGTTATACTATAACCCTTCTCCTCGTAACTATAATATTTCTTATCCGTTACAATAATGGGTGCATTATACCCTAATTTCTCGCTGCGCATGGTTTGTAAATCAAGCTGAACCGTGCGTTTACTAACGCCTTTGCTTATTCCTTCATATTCATATAATGCATCGGCACAAGCTTCTACCAAATCATCCAAGGTCCATTTGCGAAACCTATTCTTTAAACAATTATCAATTGTTTTATACCTAATAAGGGCCAATTTGTTTATAGACATCTTTAATTGGGTTTAATAATTATGAACGTGAAGGTAAAATTATTCTTAAACTACGCAATCTATTTGCGCAGAAGAAATTATTCAGCAGTTTTATGTAAAATAAAGGAACTGATTATGTGTAAATTAATTCTAATACTACAAAATAATCGGACTAATTTTCTAGTACGCAATTCCACTGCATAGTGCTATCTAATCTTTGTACCGTTCAATTGAAGCAAAGTAAAACACACTCGCAACATGAACACAAACTAAGAAAGGAGAAAAAAATGAAATTCAACATCTTTAAAAGAAAACAACTTTCAACAACTAACTATGAAGGCGCAAATGCTTACAAACTTAGTCCCGAATTTGAATTGTACTCAGCAGTAGTGAATACTACTTTAGGTGATTCATTTTATGAAACAGAAACAGATCGTTTAAGCAGAATACAAGAGTTGATTCATAAAAACCGTCCAGAGTTTGTGGCCCAATTGGCGGTATACTCAAGAACAGAAATGTATTTGAGAAGCATTCCAATGGTATTAACAATTGAATTAGCTAAACAAAATTCAGGTAATCCATTAATTGCCAAAACTGTTTCGGCTGTAGTAAATAGAGCCGATGAAATTACCGAAATGTTAGCTTACTACCAATTGGCTAACAAACGTAATGACACTAAAAAATTGAATAAACTTTCGAAGCAAATTCAAAAAGGATTGGCTCAATCATTTAACAAATTTGATGAATACCAATTTGCGAAATACAATCGAGCTAGGGAAATTAAATTAAGAGATGCCTTATTCTTGGTTCATCCAAAACCAAAGGATGTAGCACAACAAATTCTCTTCAATAAAATTGCCTCTAATGAATTAGCCATTCCATATACCTGGGAAACTGAACTCTCGGCTTTGGGGAAGCAAAAATTTGAAAGCAGTAAGGCCAAATCACTTGCTATTACGGCTAAATGGGAAGAATTAATTGATAGTAAAAAAGTGGGGTATATGGCCCTTTTGAGAAACCTACGTAATATTTTGGAAGCAAATGTTTCGGATAGCCATTTGAATAAGGTTTGCCAATTTCTTTCAAATGAAAGGAATGTGGCACATTCTAAACAAATGCCTTTTAGGTTTCTTTCGGCTTACCGTGAATTAAAATGCTTGCCATATGACAGGGTGAGTATGATCTTAAATGCCCTGGAAGACGCAATTTTAGTGAGTGTACAAAACGTAAAAGGTTTTGATGAATCAACTAAAATTGCCATTGCTTGTGATGTGAGTAGCTCTATGCAAAAAACAATTTCGGCTAGAAGTAAAGTACAGCTATATGATATTGGATTGGTGCTTGCCATGATTTTGCAAACGAAATGTAAACGCGCTATCACAGGGATGTTTGGCGATACTTGGAAAGTAATTAATATGCCCCAAAAAGCCATCCTATCAAATGTGGATGAATACCACAAACGCGAAGGTGAAGTGGGTTATTCTACGAATGGTTACAAAGTAATAGACGATTTGCTAAACCGGAAGCAATACCTAGATAAAATTATGTTGTTCACCGATTGTCAGCTTTATTCAAGCAATCACGGTGGTAAGAGTTTAGAAAATTCTTGGCGTGCTTACAAGAAAATGGTTCCAAATGCAAAATTGTACCTATTTGATTTAGCAGGATACGGGAATACTCCAGTATCTATTGCAAACAAGGACGTATACTTAATTGCAGGTTGGAACGAAAAGGTGTTTGATGTTTTAGAGTCGCTCGAAAATGGAGCGGGTGCTTTAGAAAAAATCAAACAGGTTGTTGTATAAATATGCCGCCTCCCTGTTAATTGGAGCAGGGAGGCTTAGTAAAATATTAAACAGTGTCGTATGTATGTGGTTCATCGTAACCTGTGTGTCGTTGGTTCGAACCCAACTCCCATGAAAATGGGGTAGCTCAGATGGTAGAGCAATAGAAATACACATACAGCTTTTTACCTGTTTATACTTCGGGAAGTAGTTCAATTGGCAGAATGCAGGCTTTGGGCGCTTGTGGTTGCAAGTTCAAGTCTTGCCTTCCCGACAAATAGTGACGTTTTAGAAAGATTCTTCGAACTTTTAATTCAAAACATGCTTTCTATACTAATTTCCTATCTAATAAAAAGTGCCGTTATGTTGAGATACTTCACTTTGGAATTGAAAATAAACCTTAACATGAGTATTGCCTTTTTAAACAAAAAAAACATCCTACGCAAATTGATTGCGTAGGATCGTACTACATTTGAAAACAGATATTAAAACATATGGAAAATAATTTATTAAACAGCCCAGAAGCCGCTGTTAGTGTAGGTTCGAACCAACTAACACCTAGCTTAAAAGAAGTGGGTGAAACCTACCCCATATTTGGAAGTGACCTAATAGAACCAGGAGCAAGAACACAAATGGATATTGCCATG
This sequence comes from Bacteroidetes bacterium B1(2017), assembly GCA_002256395.1. Classification (GTDB taxonomy): domain Bacteria; phylum Bacteroidota; class Bacteroidia; order UKL13-3; family UKL13-3; genus B1. The sequence goes on from NKJG01000002.1 coordinate 466,223, forward strand.
CGCCTACCAATTAGCGTTGCTGGAGCTTTAATGCCCGATGCGCATCAAGGCTATGGATTACCAATTGGTGGTGTATTAGCCACACGAAATGCTATTATTCCTTATGGTGTTGGAGTGGATATTGGATGTAGAATGGCCTTATCTATTTATGATATTCCAGAAGTACATTTTATGGAAAACCAAGCTAAGTATAAACGAGAATTAATAGCTCATACAAAATTTGGAGCGGGTGCAATTTGGCAAGCAAACCACAAAGCAACCCATTCTGTTTTGGATCACCCAAGCTTTAATGAGATTGAATTTTTAAAGAAACTTCAAAGCAAAGCTGCCGACCAATTGGGAACTTCGGGAGGTGGGAACCATTTTGTGGAATTTGGAATAATAGAATTTGAAGAAAGTGATGAGGTATTAAATATTGCTAAAGGAAAATACTTGGCCTTATTAACTCATTCGGGCTCACGCGGACTTGGAGCTACAATTGCCAATGAATATACCAAAATAGCGAAGGAAGTTTGTAAGCTACCCGATGAAGCAAAGAACTTAGCTTACTTAGATGTATCAAGTGAAGAAGGAATAGAATATTGGATTGCCATGAATTTAGCTGGTGAATACGCATCTGCTTGCCACCAAATTATTCATGAACGAATAAGCAAAGCAATTGGAGCCCAAGTATTAGCTAAGGTAGAAAACCATCATAATTTCGCTTGGAAAGAGACCCATATGGGTGAAGACCTCATTGTGCATAGAAAAGGTGCTACACCGGCCTCAAAAGATGTTATGGGCATCATTCCAGGATCTATGACAGCGCCAGGTTTCTTGGTTAGAGGTAAAGGCGAACCAAACTCAATAAACTCTGCTGCCCATGGAGCAGGAAGAAAAATGAGTAGATCATTTGCCAATAAGAATATTAAAAAAGAAGAAATGAGAAAAGTATTAGCAGATCATGGAGTAAGTTTAATTGGTGCTGGTTTGGATGAAGCTCCTATGGCTTATAAAAATATAGAAACGGTCATGTCATCTCAAAAAGAGTTAGTGGATATTGTGGCCAAATTTACACCCAAGATGGTGCGTATGGCTGATGATGGAAGCAGAGAAGACTAAAGATATTGGTGTCGTAAAATAGAAATCCATCGGCAAAGCATCCCTTTGGGAAGAGTGTAGGTTCAAGCCCTACTTTAGTTTAATAGCTAAATAGCTTAAATAATTATTCTATTTGCTTGTTACCCATTACAAAAAAAGCCTACAAAATTTTGTAGGCTTTTTTTGTAATTATAAGACCTTTGAGGCTTTTGGCTGATCCAAGCGAACAATTCTAAAATCATCCAATTGAAAGGTGCCAGGGCTTTTAAGAATTAAATCTAGCCGTATTCTATCTAATCCAATTGGCATATCTCTTTGAACGGTATATTTTGTCCAATTAACTAAGGTATCCTTAGATCTAATAAATTTTGCTTCAGAAGGAGGACCTCCCTTTAAAGTTATAGCACTTATAGTTGCCTCAAAATTACACCCTTTATTCTTCACCCAAAAGCTAACTTCATACATACCAGGAGAAGCAACTTCAAATTCTTGAAACAAACCTGGTGATTTCCATTGAAGGGAATCACAAGCTCTCACCACAAATTTAACCGATTTGCTTCCTTCTATGGCATCAGTAGAATCAATTAAAATATCAAAATCAGATTCAACCCGTTTATCTTTTTTAGCATTTAAAGCTGTTTGAGTAAAGAAATACCAATTTACAGGCAAATTTGAAGAGGTATAGTCATAGGTTAGTCCAAATAGGAATTTTGGACTTAATGCCGCAGTTTTTGCAAGTGTTCCTCCTTGAATTATTTCAAAACTTCCATTTAGTCCTGCGCTTGGGTTAGATAACATTTCGGCATTTGGGCTACTTGACATTAGTGCGCAACTACTAAGCAAAAGTTGAATGACCAACAATAAAGTAATAAGTGGTTTTGAACCTACAAAAACGTTCCTATTCTTCTCAAGCTGCTTGATTAGAAAATTGTTTTTACATGCATTCATACGAATTGATTTGAGTGGGACAAAATTGAATGCTTAAAATGATTTATAGAAACTATTCTTTGCCAAACACACTAAAAAAAATTGCATGTTTAGCAAACAGTTGTGTTGCGTGTTTCAAATTTTGCATGCTAAAGGAAAAGAAAGGGCATAAAAAAAGGCAGCCTTGCGACTGCCTTTGTGATCCCGCTGGGACTCGAACCCAGGACCCCTACATTAAAAGTGTAATGCTCTACCAACTGAGCTACGGAATCGGCTACATTTGTTATCTGTAACGGGGTGCAAAGATATAATTCTGGGCCTATCTCACAAACCTTTTTTCATTTATTTTCTCTTTCGCATTTACCTGTCTGAAAACCAAGGCAAATAATTTTTATCTTTCTTTATATTTTAAAGGTTCTGCAAATGTTTCTGCCAATTCATCAATGGTTATTGCTTCGTCAATTGTAAAGTTTCCTATTTGGGTTCGGCATAAAGTTTCTAAATAAGCACCATTATTTAATGCTTTTCCAAAATCTCTTGCTATACTTCTTATATAAGTTCCCTTGCTACAGGTAATTTCAAAACCAACTAAAGGTAAATTAATATGCGTTATTTTAAAATCTTGAACCAATACCCTTCGAGCATCCAATTTTATTTCATCTCCTGCCCTAGCTGCTTCATAAGCTCTTACGCCATCTTTTTTAATAGCCGAGAATACTGGAGGTATTTGATCTAAATAACCCGTTAAGGATTTTGCCGCATCAAGAATCTTTTCTTCAGTTATCTCCTCAATTGAAAACAATGAATCAGGCTGTGTTTCCTTATCAAAGCTGGGTGTGGTAGCGCCTAAAAAGAAGTTGCCTGTATAAACTTTAGGCAGTCCCATATAGGTTTCTATATTGCGCGTTTCTTTACCGATGCAAACAATTAATAAACCTGTTGCTAAGGGATCAAGAGTTCCTGCATGCCCTACCTTAACTTTACGTTTTTGTCCGTTGGGTAATGGTTGTTGCCTGTTTAACTTTCTTAAAACTAATCGTTGAATCTTCTTTGTTACATCAAAGCTTGTCCAAGTATAGGGTTTATATACCCTTAAAACGGTACCTATTTCTAGGTTCAGAATGTCTTCCACAAAAAAATATTAAACCATTTGAAGGTTATATCCATAGAAATAAAGGATCAAAATAATTGAACCTACAATAATTCTATACCAACCAAAAACTTTAAAACCATGTTTGGTTAAGTAGCTAATAAAGCCCTTAATAGCAATTAAAGCTACCACAAATGCAACTGCATTTCCTATCAATAGAAGCATGATGTTATTATCGCCAGAAGAGAAACCACCAGCCTTATAAAACTTTAACATTTTATATGCCGTAGCAGCAAACATAGTTGGAACAGCAAGGAAAAATGAAAATTCAGCTGCTGCTTTTCTGCTCATCTTTTGGCTTAAACCACCAATAATTGTTGCTGCAGATCTTGATACTCCTGGTATCATGGCAATTACTTGAAAGAATCCAATTACAAGCGCTTTACCATAACTTACCTCATCATTTTCACCTTCTTTATTATTGAAAATCTTATCAATAAATAGCAATAGAACTCCTCCTAATACTAAGGCAATGGCTACTACCACAACGTTTTCAAGCATTGCGTCAATATAATCGTTAAACGCATATCCTAAAACGGCAGCAGGCAAAAAGGCAACACCAAGTTTAAAATAGAAATCAAGCGTTTGAAAAAAACGTTTCCAATATAACACCACAACAGAGAGTATCGCTCCAAATTGAATGGCAACTGTGAACATTTTCACAAATTCATTTGCCTCAATGCCCATAATTGAGGAGGCAATTATCATATGCCCTGTTGAAGAAACAGGAAGGTATTCTGTTATACCCTCAACAATAGCGAGTATGATGGCTTGAAGTATATCCATAGTAAGTGGTAATTTTAAATTGAATTAAAAAAAGAATTAACCGGTAAATTTCAACGTTAATTCAGGCATAAAATTCAATAAGGTTAGTCTTTCGACTTGCGCATAATGGCAACAATTTCAATAACAAAGCCAATAAGAACAACTATTGGCGCTAAGGTTAGTTTACGAAAATCAAAAATATCTTCGGTACCTACCATTAGGGCAAAGCCTGCAAATATTACGGCAATTCCAACTATCATTAGGGTATAGTTTTCTTTACCAAACACAAAATCTTTTTCTGTGTTGTCTACTTTTTTGGCGCTGATTTTTTCTTTACTCATGGGTGCAATATTATATTAATCTGTTAATTATCCAACCAAATTTGCCCACTCCTTTTCAACTTATGGGCAAAGCTTGATTTAATACAAATCTTCTAAACGCGAATAAAGGTATTTTCGTGTGCTAATAAAACTACTACTAAAACTAATTATCATTCCAAGAATTAGAAGTGCAGCATACATTTCCATTAAATTAACACCGTGCTCAAATTCGGCCCATTCTGGTATCCAAATTGGCAAGGTTTGGTTCAGCCCAACCAATAATAACAGGGCAATTAACCAGCCCCAAAGGCCATTTTTAATTGACTGCCAAACAAATGGCTTGGTTATAAACCAATGTGTAGCACCAACCAATTGCATGCTTTTAATAATAAAACGTTGGGCATATAAATTTAATCGTACGGTATTATGTATTAATAAAACAGCTATTACACCAAATATAGAGGCTAAAGCAAAAAGAATTAAACCAATGGTTCTAATATTTTTCTGTGCCAAATCATAAGCCGCCCTTTGATAGCTAACTTCAGTAATTTTTCCCAAACCTCTCAAATAGGTTTCTACCTGTGCTAAGGATTCAGGATTATTAAAAGATTCTTTAACTTTTACTTGAAACGAACCCATAAGAGGATTATATCCTAAAAAACTTACAAAATCCTGCCCTAATTCATTGCTAAAATCTGTGGCTGCTTGCTCTTTTGAAACATAATTTAAGCTCTTTAAAAAATCTTGTCCCTCAATTTTTTGTTGAATTTCCTTTACCTCCACATCGCTAATGGTTGGTTGTAAGAACACATTGATAACCATATTTTCTTTCAAATAGGTTTCCATATGCCTGCTGCCAATTACCAAAAAGCCAAACAATCCTAACATTAGCAAAACCATTGATATGCTAAGAATAGACGAGAGGTAGCTAAATTTTTTCTTGCGTTTTATGGGTTGGTTCACGAGTTTTGGTATTAAGTCAACAAATATTATAAAGGAATTTAAGCAAGCCAAACGGAAATAAGTCACAACTTTGGAAAAGCCTTGCTTGGCGTCTATTTTAGCAGACTTTTTAGAAACGGGGTTTTGGCAAAAAATGATTATTTTCGGAGCCCTCAACAAAATAAGTAGAATTTAAAGGAATGAGCAGAGAATACAATCACAAAGAAATTGAAGCCAAATGGCAAGCATATTGGGCCGAAAAGGAAATTTATAAGGTTAGCGAAAACCCTAACATGCCCAAATATTATGTATTAGATATGTTCCCATACCCAAGTGGGGCAGGTTTGCATGTTGGACACCCTCTAGGGTATATTGCCAGTGATATTTTTAGCAGATATAAACGCTTAAAAGGATATAATGTATTGCATCCAATGGGCTACGATGCCTTTGGTTTACCTGCAGAGCAATATGCCATTCAAACGGGCCAGCATCCTGCCATTACTACCGAACAAAACATAAATAGGTATCGCCAACAAATGGATAAAATTGGCTTTAGCTACGATTGGAGTAGGGAAATTAGAACCTCCAACCCCGACTATTATAAATGGACACAATGGATTTTCTTAAAGCTTTTCAACAGCTGGTATAATCCAATAAGTAATAAAGCTGAACCAATTGAAACCCTTATAAATTTATTTGAAAGTGAAGGATTTAAAGGAAGTGACGATCGTATTTTAACTGGTGGGATTGAATTTGATTACCCTGCCTTTAGTGCGGAGCAATGGAAAAAATTTGGAGAAGTAAATCAACAAAAAATTCTGTTAGGATTTAGATTAGCCTATTTAAGTGAAGCCTATGTAAACTGGTGCCCAGCAATGGGAACAGTGTTAAGCAACGACGAGGTAAAGGATGGTGTTAGTGAAAGAGGCGGATACCCAGTTGAACGCAAATTAATGAACCAATGGAGCTTGCGCATTACAGCCTATGCCGATAGATTATTGGCTGATTTGGATGGCTTAGATTGGACAGAAAGTTTAAAAGAATCGCAACGAAATTGGATTGGAAAATCGCAAGGGGCTAGCTTATTGTTTAAAATTCAAGACCAAAAATTTGATATTGAAGTTTTTACAACTCGCCCGGATACCGTTTTTGGAGTAAGCTTTTTGGCCATCGCTCCTGAACATGAAATGCTTGAATCAATAGTTACTTCCGACAGAATGGATGAGGTAATGAATTATGTAGAAGCGGCAAAAAATAGAAGTGAACGCGAGCGTCAATCAGATGTAAAACGTATTAGTGGAGAGTTTACTGGCGCTTATGCAATCCATCCATTTACGGGTAAAGAGGTTCCTATTTGGGTGGCAGATTATGTATTAGGTGGGTATGGAACGGGCGCTGTAATGGGTGTACCTGCCCACGATAGCCGCGATCATGGCTTTGCCAAACAATTTCAATTACCTATTTTACAAGTGATTGATAATGGCCTTGAACACAATTATTTTGAAAGTTCATTTGATGCAAAAGAAGGTAACTGTATTAACTCTGGTTTCTTAAATGGATTAGGTGTAAAGAAAGCGATTAAGAAGGCAATTAGTGAAATTGAAGAGCGTGGCTTAGGTAAAGGAAAAACTAATTTTAGACTTAGGGATGCCATATTTGGCCGACAAAGATATTGGGGCGAACCCATTCCAATTTATTATAAAGATGGTATACCCTACCCAGTTGAAGAAAGCGACCTGCCTATCATTTTGCCTGAAATTGATAAATTTCTTCCAACCGAAACGGGTGAGCCACCTTTAGCTAGGGCTATTGATTGGAAATATAAAGGGCAATATGAATTTGAATATTCTACTATGCCTGGCTGGGCGGGCAGTAGTTGGTATTTCTTAAGGTATATGAACCCAACTAATAGCAGCGAAATGGTAAGCAAAGACGCTGTAAATTATTGGCAGCAAGTTGATTTATACCTTGGAGGAAGTGAGCATGCAACAGGGCATTTGTTATATGTGAGATTTTGGACAAAATTCTTATTCGACTTAGGATTAATACCTGTAAATGAACCAGCCAAAAAGCTTATTAACCAAGGCATGATACAAGGTAGAAGTAATTTTGTATTTAGGGTTGATTGCTTTAAGGGAGAGGTTAAAGTTCTAAGCTTCTTTGCATCTAAAGGATTTATTGACGAGTCGAACGGAATTAAAAACATACCCATTTTATTTGAGCAATTTAACAAACAAAACCATCAATCTGTTGGCTTAGACTATAGTAAAATCAACGTCGTGAAGCTAAATGTGGATGTGAGTATTGTTGAAAATGATGTGCTTAATGAAACCTCTTTCAGAAATTGGAGAGAAGATTATGCAGAAGCATTATTTGTAACAGAGGAAGGTAAATACCATTGCACTTGGGAAGTTGAAAAAATGTCGAAATCGAAGTGGAATGTAGTAACGCCTGACTTTATTGTTGAGCAATATGGTGCTGATACCCTACGACTATATGAAATGTTTTTGGGCCCACTTGAGCAAAGCAAACCATGGAATACCCAAGGTATTGAAGGCGTTCAGAGGTTTTTGAAAAAATTATGGCGCTTATTTTATGATGCCAATGGAGAATTAAATTTAAGTACTGCGGAAGCAAGCAAGCCTGAATTAAAAAGCCTTCATAAAACAATCAAAAAAGTAGCGGAGGATATTGAGAACTTTTCTTTTAACACTTCGGTTAGTACCTTTATGATTTGTGTGAACGAATTGAGCGAATTGAAATGTAGGAACAAGGCTATACTGAAAGATTTATTAGTAGTTTTATCATCGTATGCACCACATATTAGTGAAGAACTTTGGAGAAACATAGGCGAAACAGAAAGCATCAGTAAAGCAAGTTATCCGGTATTTGTTCCTGAGTATTTAATTGAAGACTCTTTCTCTTACCCTATTTCAATAAACGGTAAACATCGCACCAATATTGAGTTTGCGTTAGATGCCGATCAAACATTTATGCAGGAAACTGTTTTAAAAAATGAAGTGGTGGTAAAATGGTTGGAGGGAAATGTTCCTAAAAAAGTAATTGTAGTAAAAGGAAAAATTGTTAATGTAGTTGTATAATTTAGAAAGTCTCTAACAGGCAGAAAGTAAATATATGAACGAGAAAAAAGTTTCGGAACAGGCCATTGAAATTGCAATTAGATTAATTTTATTATTTGGAATACTATTTTGGTGTTTCCAAATAATTTCGCCCTTTATCATGCCCGTACTTTGGGCATTAATAATTGCCATTTCATTACGTCCATTACAAAATTTCTTTATCAGAAAGTTCAAATTAAAACCTGCCTTATCAGCTATAATTATTACCATTTTAATGTTGTCGGTTATTTTGGTTCCAGCTGTATTGTTCTTTACATCGGCCACACAGGTAATTATTGAATTAAAAAATCAATTTGAACAAGGCACTTTTGTTATGCCAGGGCCACCCAAATTCATAGAATCGTGGCCAATTATTGGCGACAAATTGCACGATTTTCTGAGCGATTTAAATGCTAATTTAGAGGCATTCATTACTAAATATCAATCTCAAATTATTGAATTAAGTAAGCGAGTAGTTAGCATAATTATAGGTACTAGTTTAGTTGGGATACAATTCATCGTATCTATTATTATTTCTGGAATTTTTTTAGCAATTGGTGATAAAGCAAATTTTTCAGGAAACATTTTTACTAAGATTATTGGAGCTGATGGTCAGGCATACTTAGACTTAAGCATTCAAACTATCAGAAATGTAGTAAAGGGTGTTTTAGGCGTTGCGGTAATACAAGCCTTATTAGCAGGATTAGGCCTATGGGGAGCTGGCGTTCCACACGCAGCCATATGGACATTAGTCTGTTTAATATTAGCCATTATTCAAATTGGCCCTGGCATAGTAATGCTTATAAGTATGTTTTATGTGTTTGATTCAAGTAGTACTCTTGTTGCCAGTATATGGAGTATTTATTTTGTTGGGGTTGCCATTTCGGACAATATTTTAAAACCAATATTATTAGGAAAAGGAGCTCCAGTGCCCATGTTAGTAATCTTTTTAGGCGTAATTGGAGGCTTTATGTATTCAGGTTTTATTGGCCTATTTACAGGAGCAATTGTTTTATCCATAGGGTATAAATTGGCAAGTTTTTGGTTACAAGACGAAACCCAAAAAGAAGCTATATTAGAAGAAGTTGCAGCAGATATAGAAGAATAAAATAGCATTTAAAAAATATACCTAGCTTCCATTTTACCTGTATGGATAATGGCTAAAGAGCCCGATTTACGCCCTTCATAACTAATATTTATTTGAAGGTTGTTGCCAAATCTTTGTTGCATATTTATGCTCCATAATTGATTCTTTCCAATACTTAAACCTTGCAACATATCATAGGCCAATGGGCTATTTACATTGCCTTTAAATCCAACTTGGTAATGAGTGTATTTTAAGGTTAGTACTCCCATTTTAATAAAAGAATAACGAATCTCCGAACCAAGTTCATTTGTTTTGCTTTCATCTCCACCTAGTTCGGGCAAATTGCTCGATTGAACCAAAGAGTAATTAACTCCTACACGCCATTTCTGTTGAAATTGGTAACTTAATTTAGGTTTCAACTCATGAAACTGATAGGAATAATTATTGCTAATAAAGTATTCGGAGGTATATCCCCTAGTTCCAATAGCATAATTGCCCGTGAGAGCCCAATTTGCCGTTAGGTTCAGCCTGGCACCAAAAGTATATTCCTCTCTTAAACGAGTTTCAAATCCATTGGTTAGGAGGTTCTTACTTTGTTGTTTTTGCATACTAAAATCTAGGCCATATTTTGGATTATTCTTATTAAAAAATAAGGTATTTCTAAACACAGAGGCCAAACTAATTAGGCTAGTATCTTTAACATTAAGATTAACTATACTCGTCAATGAATGTGCGGGATCAGCCAAAACTTTTCTATCGTAACGCCAAGCTGTTTGGTTACTAAATTTATTGGCAAACCCTTTAAAGCCTGTATACCTTTTAGTGCTAAAATTATTGATATTTAATGTTTGACTTAATTGAGAACTATTTACCTTTAACAAGGTTGTTGTAGGCAAAAATACTTTAATATAATTGGCCAAATTTTTATCGGCCATGGAGGCAGGCTGAAACTCATTTAATTGTTGTTGTCCATCCTCGTTAAAATCTTTCCAAACATAAACACCTTGCCCAATTGGCACTTCAACATATTGAAAATCTCTTCTAAGCTCATTTCCCGAACCCACCTGAATATAGGTATTGGCAGTAATTAGTCGTTTTAGAAAACTGTAATCATATTCAATTCTACTTAATAAAGTTTGCTCTGGTTTAAGGTCTTTAAAGGCTGAATCTAATACCTCAAAATTTCTATAGGATGCATCGATAGATAATTTATTGAAGTTCTTTTGAAGGAAAGAAATTCCAGCCTTAGCTTCCTTAGCAAGGGTATGATTTTTAAGGATTAAGGAAAAAGGAATTTGATCTAGGCGAGTGTTTATGTCTATAAAATAGGTGAGTTGCGAACTATCTTTATTGCGCAAATAAAGTGCTACCTGTTCATACGCATAACTCCCACTTAATAAGCTATCGCCTGCATTTTTAAAGGTACTTTGTTCGGCATTGGTGCGTACTCCAACATTTATTTTTCTTAATAATCTGGTATAATTAAGTTGTAGATTCTTTATTTCAGTACCATAGGCAGAAGTATATGCTGTTGGTTTCTGTTGTCCGTTCAACCATTCGGCTGTACTTTGAAATTTATTCCGTGTATTCTTTAAATCAAAACCTATTTGATGGCGCCAACCTATAAACGAACCTTCCCCTTTGTTGTAATATCCAAGCTGGTAAAATGAAGTACCATATTTTGCGTGGTTAAAGGCAAGCTTCCAATTAATTATATGCTCCTTATTCCCTGTATCGCTTTCGTTTCCATTAGATAATTGCCTATTCCAAATTCTGTTAAACTCAACGTTTCTATAGCGTTCTACATACCTAAATTGGGCATCCGTGTATTCATAATGAACAGCACTTTGAACAGTTTTTTCTTTACCTCCAAGTTTAAGTTCATTTTTCGATTCAAGCTTTACTGCATAACCAGCATCATTTGCATTATCCAAATCACTGTATAGGTTTTTATTATTATCACTTCTAGCAAGTTCTATTGCCATTGAATTATTTGGGTCGAACCTAACCATTGACCCCAAGGTTAGCAATTGTTTTTTGTTTGGAGCAATCAGTTGAATAAAGGGTTCAAAATCGCCCTGAGGCACACCGTTAATTGGTTCAATCCATTGAAAAACCCTGCCATTTGAACTACTAGCTCCTTGCTTATAATTACCCTTATTGGTTCCTACAAAACTAAATCTAAGCTCATAAAAAACAGTATCTGAAGTAGGATCTATGGTGTGAACATATATGTTTTGAAATCCTAAAGAATCAATTTTACGATACAAGATTTTCTTTGAATCAAATGGATAAATTCGTTTAGCACTAGTTACTTTTGCCTCATTTAATTGGTCGCCAACACTTGCCAGTAGAAACTTATTGCTATCTGTTAAACTTTGCTGGAAGGGTTGATTTTTATTGTCTTGCTCGGTATAGTAATTTAAATAAACAGTCGATTTTGCGGTTTCCCATTTTGTAGAAAAACCAAAAAGTGTACGGGCAAAATTTCTATCCGAATATTGAAACTCAACCACAATTCTTGAATATTGGGTAATTAATCGTTTGGGCATAAAAACCAATTCACCACTATTGTAATCAATGGTATAATCATTTTGTTCGCCTCTTGTCAGTTTTTCTCCATCAAGATATACAGCCTCCGTTCCAGAAATTAAAATAATAAACACCTCTCCATTAGGTCCTGTAAGCCTGTATGGCCCTTGGTTTCCCTCAACCCCATTCATAATATTTCTTACAAACCTTCCTCTAGATAAGGCCGCCTGAGCATTAACCTGTAAGCTTTGTTTTGGTTTTATTTCAAATTGGGTTTGAGCCAAAAGGCCTCTTGATTTCTTATAGTAATTTAGGAAATAAGAAGGCTCTGGTTTAGTCATTAAATAATCGCCCACAACAAGCTTATTTGCATTCTTACTAAATTGCACATAAACTTGGTCAAAGTCTTGTAGTTCCTGGGTATTTCCTTCTGGCTGAATAGGATTATTATCATCACTTATGGCCGCCAACACAGAAACATCGTTATTTATTTTACCTGCCAATTGAAGATTTAAGTTTGCATTTACCACTGCGTTCTGGCTATTTCCCAAACTTAAACCACGCATGATACTTCCATTACTTACTAATCCTTCATTCTTTAAAACAGGATCAAAGCCACTAGAGCGAGCATCAAACTTAAACGGGTTTTGAACTTCAGAAAATACAGGTTGAATTAGTTTTGGATCTTTGTTTTGGTAGCTTTTCTTGAAATTGTATGACAAAGCAGAATACTCACAATCCAAATGAGTTGCTAAAGGTATTCGGATAGATATTAAGGCACCATGTAAATAATTAATTCGATAATCAAGGCCTTCTTGGTATCCCTTTATTTTCACCGAACCAACAAGAATGGGCAAGGTATCAAGGGTAATGGAGTCGGTTTGAAGAATATATTTTTTAGAATAAATGGGAACAGTGGTTTGTGCTTTTAGGTTCAAACCAAACAAAAAACAACTAAGTAAGGCAAAAACTAACCTCATTCCGCTTGGCTTAACGGTAGCCTAATGCTAAAAGTTGTTCCTTCGCCAAACTTACTTTCAAACCAAATGGTTCCTCCCCCACTTTCTATCATACTTTTAACAATAGGCAAACCTAATCCCATACCAATAACCTTGGTACTAAAATAAGGCATAAAAACCTTTTCCGTTTGATCTTCAGGAATTCCAGAACCATTATCCTTCACCTCAATTTGCATAAAGGTATCATACGTTTTTACAGACACGTCAATTTTCCCAATTCGTTCTTCTGGAATGGCCTGACACGCGTTTTTAATTAAATTGGTTAAGGTTCTATTTAAGTAACCAGCATCGAACCAAATGGTGGTATCTGGAGCACATTCAACCAATAATTCTCCGTCAAAAGTTTGCTCTTGCAAATGAATTATTTGCTCTAATAAATCATTTACAAAAATGGTTTCATACCTAGGGGCTGGCATTTTAGCGAAGCTACTAAATTCGGTGGCTAAATCACTCAAGGTATCTATTTGAGTAATGAGGGTTTTAGTAACTTTTGCAAATGTTTCGGGTAATTTGGGAGATTGATCTTTCCAAGCCCTTTCAAGATGCTGTACGCTTAATTTCATTGGAGTAAGCGGATTCTTTATTTCATGTGCAATTTGCCTAGCAATGTCGCGCCAGGCACCTTCACGTTCACTTTTGGCTAGTTTAGCAGCACTATCTTCTAATTGGTCAATCATTAAATTATATTGTTTAACCAATTCCCCAATTTCATCCTTTCGAGTCCATGAAATAGATTCGTTTTTTTGTCCAAATGTGGTTCTTGCCATTTGTTGTTGAATAAGCACGAGAGGGTAAGAAATATTCCGTGATACAACCCAAGCAATAGCGCCAATAACCAAAAACATCAAGGCATACAAATTAATGAAGCCAACAATAATCGAAGAAATTTCACTGTTTAAATCGCTACTTTCATAAAAGTTAGGCAATTGCACATATCCCAATAGGACTCTGTTTTTGCCAAATACAGGAACATATGCGCCACTGTATTCAAAGGTTGCTATTTCTTCATTTTGAACATATTGAGACTCTCTCAAATTATTTAAATGATAAAATGCTTTTGCATTCATTAATGGGGCAATAATACCGTCATCGTAAACCTTTTTAATGGTTGAACTTAAAAGTTCTCCTTGTGCATTAAAAAAGGTAATGTCGGTGTTATAAAAATCAGCAATTTGATTAATGCTAGCCTCCACATCACTTTGGTTAGAATTAAAATTTATATCCTGACTTTCGTTTTCAATGGCACTAGCCACATTTCTAATTTTCTTAACTAGCTTATCGTTTTGCTTAAGTGAATTTTGATTACTAATAAAATTAATTGTAAAATAGGCTGTAGCACCAAGGGTAATAAATACAATTAAAACAATACCCAATTGAATTCGGGTTCGTATTAAGCTTAAGTCTGCATCTTTAACAATTAAAAAATTATTGATATGTTTTTGAACCCAAAGCCAAACCTTATTTGAGTTCAATTTGCTTTGTTTGATATATCTATTGTTAAACAATAAATAGAGCAAAATAAATGCAATAAGTAATAAGGTAAAGAAAGTGAATGAGAGTGAAAACAATCCAAACGGCTCATACCAAGAAGCTGCTTTACGGCTAACAACTACAAATAAATTATCGTTTTCTTTAAATAATAAATGGCTATACCCATTATCTACAAACGATCTACTTTTACCTTCAAAATTATCCCAGGTAAAAGTTGTTCTATAGGCATAATCGCCACTTTGACTAAGTAGGCGCATGTCTCTATAAATGGCATAAGAATAATTGCGATGTTTATTGTAATTATTTCTAAACCCATCAATCAATAATTCATCAAACCTATTTTCATCTTGCAATAATTTAGGTTGAAGGTGAATAAAGAAATAACCTAAAACTTTGCCTTTATCTTTTACAATAAACTTGCCCAAATAACCCTTTAAATAGGCATTATTTTTCAAGAATCGAAAGTTCTTATTTATAGTAGTTGACCCTAGTTTTTTATAAATATAATCAACCTGTGGGTAGGTAAAAATATTCCGAACCTGATGATGATTAAAATTAGATTCAAAATCATAGACCGAAATATCATATTTACCCAAATACCCACTAAAATAGAGCTGTCTCAACTTTTTAACCAATTGAGATTTTAAGGCAATTGGATTAACATAATAGGTCTTAATAATTTTGCTTCCTGCTACCTTTTTCTCTACATCTTCTAAAAAGTATTCGGCATTTACATCGTTTTGTGAAACCAACTTAGCAGCATATAAAAACCTCCCCTCTTCCTCCTCAATATTACTGTAATAGTAGATGGTGATAGAAGTAAAAATACTTAATAGAACAACTAAAACAAAATACTGTTGAAACCGATTTAATTTCTGAATGACCCAATGCCTATAGGCAAGAAAAACAAAGATTATAAGTGAACTTGCATACGAGTATAGAGCCTTTCGTTCAAACAAATAAATAACAATATAAGGATGGAAAAAGTAAAAAATAAGGCCAACAACAAAGAACTTTTCATAAAAATTCAACTCTGGCTTTTGTAGGTTTTTGTATAAGCGCTGAACCATTTGCCAGGTAACGAGGAGTAGCATAAATGCTAATAAAAGCCCTAAAAAAGTATAGGCATTTATAGCATAAATATTCTTTATATCGAAGGAGATTTGTGAATCGAAAACTAGACTTTTTATGCTATCTATTGCACCATCAGCCAACACCATAGTAAGCCAAGCTGTAAATCCTAAATGAATAAAGGATGCAGCTTTTTTCTTTGAATAGGTAGCATGACTATCTTTTATCAGCACCAAAAACCAAAGTAAAATTGCTACTGCAACTAAAAAATCTCCTAATGAAGGGTTGTATATAGAAGAGGCATAAATATTGGCGCTAAAGAGCTTTTGATTATAAATAAAAACGGGAAGCTTGTAACTTAAGAATAACCACCGAGCCAATTGCGTTAAAAATAAGAACAGAAAACTTGTTAAATAAAAGTACTTTTTTATTAGCCAAACACATATTAAATGAAAGAGCCAAGCAGCAACCCCTAAGGTTAAAAGCAATAAAAAACGTAACCAGTAGGGAGTAAGTTTAGGAAAACCAAATACTTGAATGGAACATAAATACTTTCCCTTTCTATCAAACAAATCGTGGAAACCATTTATTGGCGACGGACTAAACAAAGCCGATCCTAAAAAAAACAAATCTTGATTAATATGATTTTGGATGTATTGATTTTGAAAAAGGTAATTGGTTTTAAGCCTATAAAACAAAGCCATTTTATAAGACCCCTTTTCCAAAAAAGAAACCATATAGGCCCCATTATTGGTATTCAAATAAACAAAACCGTCCTTTAAGGCAGGTAAATATTTTTTAGAATTTATTGTATTGTCGGTCCAAAGTAACAAGGTATCATTCCTAAATAGATGCACAATAAAACTTTGTTTATTGGCAACATCTACAAAATCCATCCATTTTCTGCTAATGCGCGAGGTATCTGATAATAGCTGATAAATAAGGTCCTTACTTTCGGCTTCCTTATCATGCATTACGAGTTGAATTTTTTCGTAATTATCCTTTTCTTGTCGTTCGGTATTCTGTAAAATACCAATTTCAGTTGCAAGCAACAACACCAAAAACACCAAGCTTATGGTTAACCAAAGTAGATATTTTAGGTGTTTTGGCAATCTAATTCTATGGGTTAATAATTTGGTTCGAACCTAAATAGGTACTTATTTAATACCATGCCTTCTTTTCTAAATACGTATTCACATAGTCATGTATTCCATCTTCCAATGTGGTAAACTCTTTGGTATATCCTATGTTATGAAGCTTTTCCATATTGGCTTCTGTAAAATATTGATACGATTCTCTTATATCTTCTGGAATTGGAACATACTCTATGTTTTCAGGAAGATTTAAGGCTTTAAAAATACCTTTTGCTAAAGCATTCCATGTTCTTGCCTTCCCTGTACCAAGATTATACAAGCCGCTATTTTTCCTGTGATGCATTAAAAATAGACATACATCACATAAATCTTTTACGTAAATAAAATCGCGCATTTGCTCACCATGAGCATATTCAGGCTTATGACTTTGAAATAATTTAACCTTACCCGTTTCTTTAATTTGATGATAGGCATGAAAAATTACACTCGCCATGCGTTCTTTGTGAAATTCATTAGGCCCGTAAACATTAAAGAATTTAAGTCCAGCCCAAAAATAAGGTTGTCTTTCTTGCTTTAAGATCCATTTATCAAAGTCGTTTTTCGACCTGCCATAAGGGTTCATTGGCTTCAATTTATCTAAACCTTGTTCATTATCGTCATAGCCGTTTTCTCCTTCACCATACGTAGCAGCGCTAGATGCATAAACAAATCCAATTCCTTCGGAAACGCAATAATTGAATAAATCTTGGGTAAAATTTAGGTTCAGAACTTTAAAAACAGTTTCGTCTTTTTCAGTTGTATCCGTCCTAGCACCAATATGAAAAACAAATTGAACTTCATGGGCATTTTCTTTCATCCAATCAAAAAACTGAGATCTTTCAACCTTTTGAGAATATTTTTTGCCAACTAAATTATGCTCTCTTCCAGGCACATGCCCAAAATCATCCACTAAAATTAAATCATTAAAATTATCCGCATTTAATCGGGCAACTAGGCAACTGCCAATAAAACCCTCTGCTCCCGTTACTACTATCATATTTACTCAATAAACAACGAAAGTAAGAAGTTTTTATGTGCAGAACAATAGGAAAGCACGTCAAATAAAGGGAGAGCTAAAATTGAGAGGCAAATTAGGAACCTTTACCTATTCACCAAAGTACTCTACAAAGTTATTTTCGGTTTCAATAAGTTTAATGCTGTGCAACTTACCATTCTCAATCTGAGGAGCCATTATATCCCAAACAGCCACAACAATATTTTCAATAGAAGGCATCATTCCTTTTAAGAAATCTACATCTTCATTTAAATTTTTATGGTCAAGTTTTTCTGTTACCGAGTCCTTTATAATCTTTTTCAACTTCTTAAGGTCCATTACCATCCCTGTTTCAGGATTAGCAATACCCTTTATGGTAACAAACAATTCAAAATTATGACCATGGTAATACTTGTTGGAGCATTTACCAAAAAAGGCCTCATTCTCTGCCTCTGTCCAATTTACATTGTATAATTTATGAGCTGCATTAAAGCGCTCTCTTCTGGTTATGTATACTATTTTCTGTTTCTCAGCCATGTAGCTATATAAAAATCGCCCGCAAATATAGGTATTATTGCCTTTTTACAAGAAATTGTTTTAGGCCCTCCTAAATTTTAATACTCATTAGATGAATTAACGTGCAAATTAGGAGCATAACAAACCTCCTCAATTTGAGGTAGTCTGTCAATTATATGCAATGATTTTAAATCGTTTAAAATAGAAACCATTTGTATTTCATCTATCTCCTCGCTGTAGGCATATTCCAATTCACTAAACCATTGTTTGGCATCGGCCAATTTTAATTGATAGCGCCATGCCACCATTTGGGTAGCCTCCAACTCCTTAAATTTAAGTTCATAACAACTTTTATTCATAACCTCTATAACCTTGCCTAATAGCTGAGAATTTTCTTCAATAAAAGAATCTGTTGCTACAACTGCAAAGCAAGGCCATGGTGTTTTACATTCTCCTAAAAACCTAAATTCACCTGCATCAACCAATGGTTTGGTCATATATTTCTCCCACATAAAAACCTGGGCATCATTATTTGCCAGAGCCTTACGAGCGCCTTCCATATTGCCAACTAACACAAAATCTTTTTCTTCATCAATGGTTTGACCCAAATTTCTAGCGTTTACAAAAGCCATTAAATGAGATCCAGAACGGTACCTACTTATAGCATATTTCTTTGATGCAATTTCATCTAAGGATTTTATACCACTATTTACTCCTGTATAAATACCCCATCGCAAGGGAGAATTAACATAAAATTGAATTATTTTACTTGGATTACCAGCCATAATATCCGCTACTATTCCTTCGGTTAAGGTAATGGCAATATCCAATTCATTTTCTCGCAAAGCTTTACACATAGCTCCTGTGCCACCAGGTACATCTTGCCAATTTATTTCAATACCCTCTTGTGAAAACAATCCATTTTCATTGGCCAAATGCCAAGCTAAATTAAAGTGCTCTGGCACACCACCCACTCGCACAACTTTTTTCATGCTTTTTTGATCCAATAAATCCATGCTAATTATTAATTACTATCATTACAACAATCAAAACTTTATTTTGATTTTCTACTTCACTTATTCTTCTTGTTTAGGCAATGCCTCTAGGTAAACTATTTTATTTTCATTCGTCCTTCGAGCACTATTCCTGCGCTCTTGATCAAGAGCCATATCTAAGGCCACATTTAAATCGTAACCCATCAACAGAATAAAGGTGTTAATGTAAATCAACATCATTATTACTATCAAAACCCCAATAGAACCATATACCTTATTATAACTATTAAAATGGTTTACATATTGTGAAAACCCATAGGTTGTAACTAAAATTACAAGGGTAGCAAATACGGCACCTGTGCTAAAAAAATTCCATTTACGTTGTTTAGCAGGAGCATAATAATAAATAGCTCCAACAATAAACATCACAATTAAGCCCACTACCAATATATTAAAGCCTGATATAAGTGTAGGTATGGTTGAGCTAGGGAAGTATTTTACTTTCTCCAAATACGAAATTAAAATGGTTCCAGTAGTTACCATCAAAACCGAAAATAAAATCAAAATGGTAATAAAAAAAGATAATCCGATGGCTACCAAACGCTGTTTCCAAAAAGGACGAGTTTCTTTGAAATGGCTGTATTTATTTAATAAAGTCATTAAATTATGAAACCCATTGGTTGAAAAATAAATGGCGGAGAAAAAACCTATCGATAATAAACCACCTCTTTGATTTTTCAAAATATCTAACAAGGTTTCTTTAATGGTTTCATAAACATTGGCTGGAATAGCTTCTGCAACAAAAAACAAAATCTCGTCGGGAGTATATTTTAAAGGTAAATAGGCAATTAGCGTAAAGAAAAAGATTACAGTAGGAAACAGTGCTAAAAAAAATGTAAAGGCTAAGGCGGATGCTCTTAGGTTTAATTCACTTTTACCAATATTTCGAACAAAAAATTCCAAGACAGCATACAATGAAACTTCCTTGTTTCCAGGCATACTTATGGCTGCTGTTTTTTTATACAGCCACTTAAATGGACGTGTTAAAAATATTCGTTGGCTTTTCATTTATCTAGCAAACTTAATTACTCGGTAAAATAGGGTTTTAATTTTTCAATTAAAATAGCTGGACTACCACATGGTCTTTGTGTTTTCATATCAATGCAAACCAAAGTGGTTTCACCTCTGTTTAATAACACTCCAGCTTCATTAAAAACCTCATAATAAAAATGAATTCGTACACCTGGCATTTCTTTAATAAATGTCTTAATGGTTAATAAATCATCATATTTAGCGGGCTTTACATAATTACAACTTAAACTTAAAACAGGCATCATTATACCTGTATCCTCAAAAAGCTTATAACTTAAATCAACATCCCTCAACGCCTCTACCCTTGCTACCTCGTAATAGGTTGCATAATTTCCATAATACACGTAACCCATTTGATCGGTTTCGGCATATCTAACTCTCAATTTAGTTTCAGAAACAAACATATTTTATTTTAAAGCCATAGCGGCAATGGTAGAACCAATACTCAAACTAGAAGTGGCAGCAGGCGAAGGTGCATTTAAAATATGAATGGCATGTTGCTCCTCAATAATTTTAAAATCATCTATCAAACCGCCAAATTTATCACATGCTTGCGCTCTAACTCCCGCTTCGGCAGGAATTAAATCGTCTTCTTGAACCTCTGGAATTAACTTTTGCAAAGCCTTTGTAAAG
The DNA here is from genome assembly GCA_002256395.1 of Bacteroidetes bacterium B1(2017). GTDB lineage: Bacteria > Bacteroidota > Bacteroidia > UKL13-3 > UKL13-3 > B1. The sequence continues at coordinate 487,089 of NKJG01000002.1, forward strand.
GCAGCCTTTGAAAAAGAACGATGAAACTCTCCCAAACCAGTTTTCCAATATTTACCCATAACCTTTCTAAAACCAGGCCATGCCAATGATTCAAACATTTCAACTAAGTCTACATCCGACATTTGATATCCTTCGCGTTTAAAAGCAAAAACCGCATTTGGCCCTGCTTCCACCCCTCCGTCAATCATCCGGGTAAAGTGAACACCTAAAAATGGAAAGTTAGGGTCAGGAACAGGATATATTAAATTCTTCACTAATGACCGTTTTTCAGGCTTCAGCATATAATACTCACCCCTAAACGGAATAATCCGTGTATCGATGTTCTTTTGGGTTAAAGCAGCAACTTTATCACAATACAACCCTGCGCAATTAATATATAAATCGGCAGTAAAGGTTTTTTGAGCCGTTACAATAGTTGCAAATGCGTCACTTAACTGAATTTTTTCAACTTTATGTCCGGTAAAAATATCAGCCCCCATTTCAATGGCTAACTCAGCTAATTTCTCACAAACAACCGTATAATCTATTATTCCTGTATACGGAACTTTCATTCCTTCTAAAACACGCAAATGTGGTTCTATCTCAAGTGCTTCCTCTTGAGATATTCGTTTTATTTGAGTTAACCCATTTTCTATACCACGTTGGTATAATTTATCTAATTCAACTATTTCCTCTTTAGATGAAGCTACTACTAGTTTACCACAAAGTTCATAAGGAATGCCATATGTATCACAAAACTCAAGCAACATTTTATATCCTAAAATGCAATTTTTGGCTTTTAAACTCCCCGGTTTATAGTATAAACCGCTATGAATTACACCGCTGTTATGCCCAGTTTGATGAGCCGCTACCGATGATTCTTTTTCAATGATAGCCAACTTAATGCCTGGCCTTTGTTTTAACATTTGGTAAGCGGTTGCTAATCCAACAATTCCGCCACCAATAATAATGTATTGGTATTTCATGAAACTAATTTCGTGCTACGAAGATAATTTATTTATTGAGCCTTAGTCAAAAATTGAACATCAAATTTTAGCTGGTTCCAAAGGAATTACTTTCCCAATCTTTTTTTGAATTACTTTAAAATGGGCCTCATCAGCCTCGGTAATAAAAGAAATGGCCTCCCCAAATGAATCAGCTCTTCCAGTTCTTCCAACTCTATGAATATAATCTTTAGGAGATCGAGGTAATTCATAATTTATTACCATGGGTAGTAATTGTATATCAATTCCTCTTGCCAATAAATCGGTGGCCACAAGTACTTTTAAACTACCTTTTTTAAATTTATTTATGGCTTCTGTTCTGGCTCCTTGAGTTTTCTTTGAATGAATGGACATTGCATCAAATCCATTCTTTAAAAGTTTATCTGTTATATTGTCTACTTGATAAACCGTTGACGCAAAAACCAAAACTTGTTTATCTATATTCTCTTTTAATAATTTTCTCAATAATGGCCCTTTCATCTCATTTTTAAGGGAGAAGGCCGAATGAGTAATTAGCTCGATATTTTCAGTGGCATTTTCCTCTGCATTAAAAACTATAGGGTTATTTAATTTTAGTAAATCGGCATTTCCTGCCTGTTCATTTAAGGTCGCAGAAAACAAAATGTTTTGCCTTTTGGTAGGCAATTTTGAAAGGACCTTTTTAATTTCTTCTTCAAATCCTAGATTCAACATTTTATCTGCCTCATCCAACACTAAGGTTTCAACACTTGCTAATTGAACGGCATTACATTCTATCAATTCCAATAAACGACCAGGGGTGGCAATTAATATTTGAACACCCTGCATGGCTAGCATTTGCGGGTTTATTGAAACGCCACCATAAACAGCTAAAGTCTTAACTGGTTTAGGTTCGAACCGACCTAATTGAGTAAATACTCCTTGAACTTGAACTGCTAACTCACGAGTAGGAACTAATACCAAAGCAGCAATATGGCGGCTTTGAACCAATTTACCCTGACGCATTTGCAACAATGGCAAAACATAACTAGCGGTTTTTCCTGAACCAGTCTTTGCAATTCCTAGCACATCCTGCTTTGATAGAATGGCAGGAATAGTTTGCTTTTGAATGGGATAAGGCTCAAGAATATTTTCCTCCCTTAAAGCCTTTACCAATGTTGGCGACAAGCCTAACGATAAAAAATCCATAAAATAAAATATCGGTAAAGGTAAGTAAGCAATTATGAATATTGGGCATAAAAAAAGACCACCTAAATTAGGTAGTCTTTTTTGTGGAGGCACGACTTGTTCCGATTGTTCGGAATGGATTCGAACCAAGGACCCTCCCGACTTAAGTCGGGATGCCCTGAACCAACTGAGCTATTTTCTTGCGAGATTTCCATTTCTTTATCTCACGCTCTCGCTGCATTGCTTCTTGTTTAGTTGGGTATTCTTCCTTATAAACCAACTTCCAATCTCCAATGCCTCCTGTAAAGCCTTTATGATTGCTATTATGTTTTTTAATACGCAACAGTATATCATCACCAGTAAATCCAATATAGTATTTATCGATGAATGTAGAATAAAGGATGTATAGTGTATAAAGTTCCATTAAATAAAAAAGACCACCTAAATTAGGTAGTCTTTTTTGTGGAGGCACGACTTGTTCCGATTGTTCGGAATGGATTCGAACCAAGGACCCTCCCGACTTAAGTCGGGATGCCCTGAACCAACTGAGCTATTTTCTTGCGAGATTTCCATTTCTTTATCTCACGCTCTCGCTGCATTGCTTCTTGTTTAGTTGGGTATTCTTCCTTATAAACCAACTTCCAATCTCCAATGCCTCCTGTAAAGCCTTTATGATTGCTATTATGTTTTTTAATACGCAACAGTATATCATCTCCAGTAAATCCAATATAGTATTTATCGACGATTGTTGAATAAAGTATGTATAAGGTATAAAGTTCCATTAAATAAAAAAGACCACCTAAATTAGGTAGTCTTTTTTGTGGAGGCACATGGATTCGAACCAAGGACCCTCTGCTTGTAAGGCAGATGCTCTGAACCAGCTGAGCTATGCCTCCATTTTGATTGCTGTTACGCTCTCAAGGGGAGTGCAAAGATAGGAATGGCGAGCTCAAATGCAAATAGTTTCCATAAATAAATCCAAAAAAAAGCTGAAGACGCCTATATTTACTCATTATCAGGAAATTAAAATCATCAATCCTCATATAAATTTTCTTCTCGCTCTATTAATTCACGTTGTTTGCGCTCGGCTTCTAACAAAGCTTCTACACCATTATCCTTAAATTCTGTTTGATCTCGAATACTTAAATCATGCATGTTGGATACTTTAGTAATATAGCTACTAAATAAACGCTGTTCAAACCAATCATCAAAAGTTAATTCAACCATATTATTTTGCCTATTAAATACATCATAATTAATATTAACATGGCGAATATCTTTATCGTCTTTCGAATAATATTTTAGTACACATAAATCCTGCCAACCTAAATTAACCGAACCAATTTTCAATTCATATTGTGGTGCAATTGAAATAATTCTTACAAAATACTGAGACCGTGTTTTATCATATATCCAAAGCTCAACAACACGAAACTTCTTAACTCTATCTGTAACGTAAAACGGATTTACAACAAAGGTATCTCTGGTATAACTTGGATCATCTGGATCCATGGGAATTGTTAAAACTTCTGTATCAAGTCCAATACTTAAAAACTTATTCATGCTCATAACACTTGTGAGCGAATCATTCTCATAAGGTGTAAGCGTATTGTTTTGAACTGCATCGTATAAAACCTTTGAAAAGGGATTTGCGGGAAAAGCCATAGGTTGATTTTGCTTTTCACGGACATCTATTATTCGCTCTACTTTCTTTACCACAAAAACATCTGCTTCTCTTAAATAGGGCCATGGTACAACCTTTCGTTCTCGGGTTTTATTAAGTGAAGTTAAAACAGGTGGATTATCATAAAAATTCTGACATAGGCATAAAGTAGGCATGGTAATGACACCTACCAAAAGAAAGAAATTTTTCATGGCAGCACGATTTAATTGTTAAATACTAATGGAATTCAACTACTTAACGGGCGAATTAGGCAACCTAGTGTAACTATGTAAGAAAAAAATTACAATAGACAAAAAAAAGCCCTGCATACCAATGGTAGCAGGGCTTTAACAGTTTTATTTCAATCTTAGTATTCCCAAAGATCATGTTCTTTTTCAAACAACTCTTGCTTAATTCTTTCCCCTTCTAGGATGGCAGCAACACCGTTGTCTTTAAACTCTGCATAATCTTTAATATACATATCTTGTTGATTAGCTTCCTTTATAACATAACTGTTAAAGAGTCGTTGCTCAAACCAGTCGTCATAGGTTAACCTACCAGCATCATTTTGTCGATTAAATATCTCATAATTTATTAAAAAGTGTCGTAAATCCTGAGCATCTTTTGAGTGATATTTAAACACACAAAGATCGGTTTCTCCTAAATCTACACCACCAATTTTTAAATTATATTGAGGAGCGATTGATACTATACGCACAAACATTTGAGAGTGCTTTTTATCAAAAATCCAATCCTCAACAATTCTAAATTTCTTGATACGTAAATCCGGAAACATAGGATTTACAACAAATGTATCTTTCGTTTCACTTGGATCATCAGGATTTAACAAAATAGTTGTGTATTCTGTATCTGTACCTAATTTCAAGAAATCCTCAATAGAAATTTGAGATGTAAGTGAATCGTTCAAGTAAGCAGTTAACTTACCATCTCTTACAGCATTATAAAGTATGATACTAAGTGGATTTTTGGGCCAAGCCATCGGTTGATTAGGCTTTTCGCGAGTATCTACCATGCGAACCACTCTCTTGGCATACATTACATCTGCTTCGCGCAAATAAGGCCAAGGAATAACTTTCCTTTCAGTAACAGCTTGACGGTTGTAGATAAAATCATCATATACACCTTGAGCACTTAAGTTCAAGAATGAATACAATAACATTAATCCAAAAATTACTTTTTTCATATTCTTATTAATTAGATACTTCCAATGCTAATGAGGTAGGTATATTTACTTCTCCAGCTGGACCTTTTGCTCTAAGTTTCATTAAATAAACTCTATCTCCAGGTCTAACATTTCTTAATGCACCCATAGCTTGAGGGCTAAGAGCAGAAGATGTACCTGAAAATACTTGTGGGTTTCCTGTTTTAGGGTCAACAATTAGTGTGTATGATGAAGGAGTAAATTTAACACCTTCAAATACGAAGTCTTTTAAAGGAGTACCTACAAAACTTACTAATCTTAAACGGCCCATAGAAATTCCACCACTTTGTTCAATATCTCCCAACATTGGAGTTGGTTTAGGTATTTGACGAACGCGGTATTCTTTTTGTCCCATTACTTTGCCATCAACTGAGGCAATAATGGTAATTAATTTTGAAGAACCATCTACAGTTAATTCAAACTCTCCACCTGAACCAACTTTCTTTAAGTTTCCACCTTGGCATCTTACTTCTACTTTATTAGCAGAAAAACCAGGTACTGAAACTGAAATTGGATTTTGTAAACCAATATACACCACATTCATTTTTGTAGCAGAAATTACTGCCAATGGAGCTAAGGCAAAATATTTTCCTTTAGCTGTGTATGTAGTTGATTTACCAGATGAGTTAGTAGTTGTAATTACAGCATTGTATTCTTTTTCACCTTCGCTAGTTACTCTAGATTTGTACACACCAACACCATTTTCAATTTTTAATGCTTGACCATTAACTTTGATATCTGGGTTAGAACGTGAACTAGAAGCAGCTAAGAAGATTTTAGCTTCGTAATCGCTACCAACAGTTACGTTGGTACCACTAATTGGAATAATTTCAGTTGAGAAATTATCTACAATAGTTACTTCACCAATAATTGATTGTCTGATATAATCCAAAACTTGTGACTCTGTATTTTTGATATCGTTTTGAGTTTTAGATAACAAAGCTACTACCGCTGCAAGTGGTGTATGTTCAAACATTTGACCTTCCCACGACTCTTTAGAATCTTTAGGTTCAGGAGTTGTTAAATCACTTTTGATATTTCCTTGCTTATCAGTAGGTACAAAAGCCATCAATTTAGTACGAATTTCATTGATTTTGGCTTTAACCTCAGCACCTTTACCTTGGTTAATCATTAAATTAGCATGTAATTCAATGTTACTAGCTTGAGCAATTTCCTCTTCAGGGTTACCGTCTTTACGACCACCAGCAGCTGTAATCAATTCATCTTTTAATTTTGCAAAATAAGCTACGCCTTCATCTGCAATTTTCTTTACTGCAAGAGATTTATCATAAGCCTCTTTACCAACTTTATCGTTAGGCAAATCGATATTATATTTCTCAATTGCTTTTAGAGTTCCTTTATTTTTTTCGTCGATGTTAGCACCTGCACGGTCCATGCTAACTTCAACCATATGGAAGGACTTCAAGATCTCAGCCGATACGTTTAGTGCTAACAATGCTGTTAACACCAAATACATCATGTTGATCATCTTCTGCCTTACTGATACTTTACCTCCAGACATTTCTTTTAATATTTAGTTTTTACAAAAACCTTTTGAAAATTAATTACCACGAACATTCATTGCAGCTAGCATATTACCATATACGCTATTCAATGAAGATAGATTTTTGTTTAACTTGTCCATTTCACCCTTAAAGTGTTCGGCATTAGTATTGGTATCATTTAAAGTACTTACAACTTTAGATAAGCCACCAACAAATTCGTTGATACCTTTTAAGTGGTTGTTAGACTCAGAAATCTCTAATTCATAAATTGAGTTTAATGAAGCTAAGTTTTTAGTCATTTTTTCAATTTGAGCACCATACTCACGTGATCCTTCTGAAGCATTCACTAAACCTTCCATAGCGTTTACGGCTTTGGTGTATGTAGTGTTAATACCTGTTAATGAATCAGCAGCTTTTTGTACGTTCTTAGTGTAAGCATCTGTTGCAACAGCAGCATTCGAAAGATCTTTCATGCTTGTTACATTTTCGCTTAATGTACGCATTCCATTACCTAAGCTGTTAATCAAATCTGGACCAATTTTAGCTTCTTCCATCATCTTGTCTAATTGTTGAGTGATAGAACCTTTGTTTCCAGCCGATTTCTTTTCTTTAGGCTCTAATCCAGCTAATTCAGGATAAACTAAAGTCCAATCTGGTTCTTGATGAGGTGGTTCAAAGGCAGATACAAAGAAAATAGCCGCTTCGGTGATTAGACCAACCATTAACATTAAATCTGCACCTTTTAAGTGTAGAATTTTAAAAAGCGCTCCTACAATTACAACTGCTGCACCAATTCCATAAGCTTTTGCCATGAACGACTTAAAGCCTTTACTTTCTAAAAAACTGTTTTTCATTTGATTAATAATTTAAGTTTAGTATTTGTTTAGTTTGTTTGTTTGGGTCGAATTTATTATTTCTTATCTCTGTTTGAACGTCCTACATAGCTTTGAACTAATCTAAAACCAGTGTAAGAGTTACAACTATCTTGGTATTCATATGAGCGACTACCATTTTGAATATAATGTGCAATGTCTTTCCATGATCCACCTCTGATTACTTTACGTTTCAAGGTTTCAGAATCTTCATCTTTTGCATCATATTGGTAATCTGAGTTTAAATCATGTGTAAATAAGTGACCAGATTCTGCATAAGCCGAAACAGTCCACTCAGCCACATTACCACTCATATCATATAAACCAAAATCATTAGGGAAATAAGAAGCTACACGAATTGGGTATACACCACCATCAGCACCATAATCACCTCTACCTGGTTTAAAGTTAGCTAACGAACAACCTTTAGCATTTCTTACATAAGGACCACCCCAAGGATACATAGTTTGGTCTCTTCCTGCTCTTGCAGCATATTCCCACTCATATTCTGTAGGTAAACGGAAGGCAGTTACACCATTTTCACCATTTTCAGCATAGTATGCATTTAAATGGAAAGTTCTCCAATGAGCAAATGCACGAGCTTGTTTCCAATTAACCCCAACTACTGGATAATCATCATATTTTGGATGCCAATAGTACATGGTTGAAATAGGCTCATTATATGCATAGGTGAAATCACGCATGAATACTAATGTATCAGGGTAAATCTCTACAACTTGCTCTTTTTTGAAATCTGAACGATTTGCTTTGTAAGCATCTTGCTTATGTAATTGAGCTGCAGCACGCAAATCAATATAATCGTATCTGTACTTCAATTTACGAACGTCTATTTGTTTAGTACGGTAGTAAATATCATTACCTTGATAATACATATCATTGATTTCGCCATTTTTCATGTCTTCTGGCTCCATTCTCATTTTGTAATTAATGGCATGCTCCCCTGTTTCCTCTTCGGTAATAGGGTCAATCAATGGCACCCAATACTTATCTCCCAGCTTTTCGCGGAAGATAGAGTCCATGATTTCGTCAACGAATTGACGATACTCATTATTGGTGATTTCCGTTTCATCCATGTAGAAAGCAGTAATTGTAATCTGCTTGTTAGGAGCGATCATCTGATTAGGAATGTCCTGCTCATTTGCTCCAACGTGGATGGTTCCAGAAGGAATGTACACTGTACCATAAGGCTGAGGGTGAAACCACGCGCTTCTTCCTTTAGTACCTGTCAATTCTCCCCTGTCACTGCTCAATCCGCAACCACTTAGGATTAGGACGAGAGATAAGAAGAAAAACCATTTAAATTGCTTCATTTTATATAAAGTATTAATTACTGTAATGTGGCAAAAATATTAATTCGCATGAATAATACAAGCTATTGAACGATTATTTTGTTAATAAAACGTTAATCACTGTATATTATTACATGAACCTTGGGGTATATCTTGAGCGAAGGATTGGAGTTGTATGAGGAATTACTACTCCAAAACAATATCTCAAAACTATTTCATGAGAACCAGAACTGTATTTTATAATGCGGGAAGTAGTTATGTCATAGCTATATCCGATATATAAATCTTGTTTCCCCATTGGGAATTGGTATCCAAGCAACACAACTGCTGCATCCATTGGACGCCATGTTAATCCGCCTCTTAAATTCTGATGCCAAACCAAAAAACAATTTAAATCTGTTTGAACTTTAGCCGGGTCTTTCTTAACAATTATGTTAGGTTGTAAGGTCAAATTAGAGTTAATATCATATTCAGCACCTGTAACAAAATAATAATGCATTTTAGCATCCACTGTTGATCTACCTTGAGGGTACTCGTAGGTAATTTTATTTTGGTTTAGATGGGTAGCAGATAATCCAGCATAAAACTTGTTAAACATTCCAGCTAGGTTATCTTTTGTATAGTATAATCCAAAATCTAAATCAATTGCAGATCCACTTACCTTACCACTTGGAATTTTAGGGTCATTAGGGTCAATGGCTTTTAATTTATCTCCATCCAAATTTCTTTGCATATACCCAACTCCAATTCCTCCAGCCAAATTTCCATCTGAACCAACATCTTGACGCCAAGATAAAGCCAAACGAGGAACAACTGTTTTTTGAAAACCTAATTCATCACTTACGATGGTTAAACCCAACCCAATGTGCTTTCCAATATTAGAATTTAAACTTCCAACTAAATTTTTAGGAGCATCCCCTCTTTGCAAACCTGCACTAGATTGTCCACCACCAAATCCTACCCATTGGTCACGATAAAGCAGTGTTGCGCAAATCTTGCCATCTGTAGCCCCAGCGAAACCAGCATTGTAAGTAAGTTTATTAAACATAAAATTACTGTAATGCGGATCTTGTTGAGCCTTGATTTCACTGGCCGTTGCAAGAACAGCTAAACCTAAAATAACTCTTGTAAAAATTGACCTCATTCGCTTTGTTTTAAAATAATATCTAGAAAACGTAATTACGAATATAGAAATTATCTTAAAAAAAAGGAAGAATGTTGAAAATTAAAGAAAAAATATAGCTTACTAGACACCTGCTAAACCGCCTTGTTATGGGCTTCTATGTGCTTATCTACAGCAGTAATCATAGACGGAGTTTGTGGTGTTGGAGCTTGTATATTTGCCGTTAAACCCGCGTCTACCATGGCTTTGATGGTTGTTGCACCAAACCCTGCGATAAGGGTTTTGTTCTGTTTAAAGTCGGGAAAATTCTCGTAAAGAGAGCGTATATCAGCAGGACTAAAAAAAGTTATGATATCGTAGTTTACGTGAGTTAAATCAGATAAATCGGCTGATTTTATTTTATAAAAGAAAGCTTCTTTGAACACAAACTTGCTTTTTTTCATAAACTTCTCAATGTCTTGCTTGCGCCAATCGCTGCAAGGAAACATATATTTTTCTGTAGGATGATTTTTAAACAAGGGAAATAACTCCACTTCTGTTCCTTTTCCTACAAATATTTTGCGCTTTCTTACCTGAATGTATTTGGCTAAATAATTAGCTATACTTTCATTCACGCAGAAATACTTCATGTCAATTGGAATTTCAACTTTTAAATCGGCACACATGCGAAAAAAGTTGTCTACTGAATTGCGTGAATTCAGAATCATAGCAGTATAGTCAAGTATATTAACTTTCTGTTGTCTGAATTCCTTTCCAGAAATGGGTTCAACCTGAATAAACGGTCTGAAATCCATTTTCAACTTATACTTTTTCTCAAGATCAAACCAGGGCGACTTCTCACTTTCAGGCCTTGGCTGAGAGATCAGAATACTTTTAATTTTTGCGTTTTTCAATCTACCAGCTATTTAAAAACAATTTGAACAGAATTAACCACGGTAATAATTCCAAGGCGCAAAGATATAAAAATATGTATAAAAATTGAAACCTTCCTGATTGAGGGCTCATCAGAAGATTTTTAATTTGCCTGTAAATTACCGCCACCAAAATGGTAATGAGAATAATAGCTGAAATAATTTTTGCAGAAAACAAATCTGTAACAAATACAAAAAATAGGTTTAAGAATACCAAACCTACTCCCAAAATATTATTTACCATGATTGCATTAAACAAAATTACCACAGATAATTTTCGCATTTTGAACAATAGACCTACCACCATATTGATAATTATTTTGGCCAAATAGACCAAAAACAAAACCAATGAAAACTTCCAAAAAAGCAGATAATAATTATCCGTTTCTATTTGATGATTTAACTCCAAGAAGGTTGTTAGAAATAGTGAAAGTGAAAGGATAAAATTAATAAATAGTCCAATATTACTTACCAAGTAATTACCTGTTTTGTCTGAATATCCCTTGAAATCGGCATGAATATCAAATGAAGATAAAATAATTTCATCAAATCGCTTAACATTTAATAATCGTATTAATGCCAAGAAAAATACGGTTAACAAAAGAATCCAAAACTTCCAATGGCTTGCCTCAAGCTTCCTAATTTTAATAGCCTTGAGTCTAGGTAAATCTCGCGCCTGCTCTTGTGTTTTTAGAATTACAGCGGTACCAGATATTTGTTCATTTAAGAAAAAATATTTACGCATTAATACTGGGCTAGCCAAACTATCGGCAAAAGTTAATGGGGTATTGTTTTCTAGTGAATCTTGTATACGTGAAACAGAATCATTGGGAGTTTGCTTGAGGGTACTATCTTGCCCATAGCTAGCAAGGCAAAGCATAAATAACACCGCAAATAGTAGCCAACTTTTTTTCATGATTCTTTACTAAAAGAAATTTACAAGTCCAAAATGCACCTTAGCCCTTTGAAATTCAAGTGGATTTCCCTTTTGAGTACCCAATGCATAATACAAAGAAAAGATTCCCGCTCCTGTTTCAAGATTCATACCTGCCCCTACTCCCCAAGGTTTATCAGTTATTTGAGGATTTACAGCTTCGTTTTTATACCAAGCTCCGTTCCAGAATACCATAAAACCTGAATTTTGTTGAAACAAGTATCTCAATTCAACATTTGCAATGAGGTACTTACTCGCAAAAATACTTTGTTCATCAAAACCCTTCAAGGTTTTTAATCCACCAATGCGGAAAAGTTCGTTTAAAAACAGATTTTCATTAGACACAATGCCGCCTTTTAGCTGTGTAAGCAGCACAAAATGGGAGGCCAGTTTATTGAACACCATTAAATTTCCACTCCCTTTAAACTGTATAGTTTTAAGGTTTACTGAATCATAGATAGAATAATTAATACCATTTTCACTCAAAACTAAATCTTGAATCGTCGAATTTTTACTAATTCGCTTGGTTCCAGCACCTGCTTCCAATTCTAATAAATATCCTTTACTTGGATTGTAAAAATAATTCAGGGTAGATCGCCTAAGCCCAAGTCCATATAGGTCGTTTCGCACATCGTGATTGCTTGGTAGTTTTTTATTACTTAGCACAAATTGAGTGTCTACTTGAAGCAAATTAACCAGCTGGTTTTGATAAAAGAATTTCACATAATTATTTCCAGTAAAACGATATTGAAAGGCAATATCATTAACCAATTCAAACCAACTTGTATCAAATTTTAGCAACTTAAACGCATATTCTATGGCAACCTTTGAGTTCAGAAAATAAGGGTATAAAAATTTTGCTTGAAGATCCTGACTAGAGTTTAAAAAGCCTCTATAGGCCAATTCTAGATTCTTTCCAGACCCAATTAAATTAACTAACTTCAAATTTAAATCTCCAGTTACAACTAGTTTATTGTTAAGACTACTATTTGGTGCGAACCCAATAACACCATCAAAACTTGAGGCCTTTTTTGAATCAATATAAACATAGGGTTTAGCCTTATTTCCATAAAAATATACTCCCAAAGGCCTTACAACTTGCACATATGAAAGTTCACTTAACCTAGAATCTAAATTTTTCAACGCATCCTCTTGATATATCATTCCAGGTTTTATGTTGGCATAATTTTGCAAAAAGCTCTTTTTCATTCTGGCAGTACCTCCAAAATCAATTGAATCAAAAAAGGTTAAACTATTTTTTTGAAGATTTATCGAAGCATTCACTCCTAGTGTATCTATAATTATTGAATCGAGTGAAATAGATGCAAATGGATACCCATTATTCTGAGCATAGGATAATATTTGTTGCATTCCCTTAGAAATTTCTTGCGACTGAAATGGCTTATTCGGATTTCCAAAAAGTTTTGGACCAGCAGCCTCTACCCATTCTAATGGTAAATTTCCAGGTCTAAGCTTAGTAAGTTTAAACGATTGATTTAATTGAATAGTAATACTAATAGAATCGTTATGGATCTCTTGAGAACTATTATTGGCTAAAAAATAGGATTGTTCATAGCAAAGTAAAAGTACTTCGTTTTTTCTATTTAATATGCCCAAACTATCTGTATCTATCCAATTCCCAGCCTGTTTTTGCAGGTAGTTTATTGTTGGTTCGAACCTAAATTTTAGTTTATAAATTGCCTGCGCCTGTACCTGTATTACGAGCGAGATTAAAAGACATAAGACGATTAACTTTTTCAATAAAATTAGAAACAACTTGGAAACTCAATACTTGCAAACGTAATTCGCATTACATATGGCAGGTATTTATATTCATATTCCTTTTTGCAAACAAGCCTGTTATTACTGTAATTTTCATTTCAGCACAGTACTTTCATACAAAGAAAAGCTAGTGAGTGCAATTGCGAAAGAACTTTTTTTGAGAAAAGAAGAACTTGCTGGTGAGAAAATTGAAACCGTTTATTTTGGAGGGGGAACTCCAAGTTTATTAAACGAAAAGGAATTAAATCTATTATTAGAAGCGCTTTATGCCCATTATGATTTGAGCGAAGTAAAAGAATTTACTTTAGAAGCAAACCCAGATGATGTAAAAAATGCCTTCTTAAAAATGCTATCCACTACCCCCATCAACCGTTTAAGCATGGGAATTCAAAGTTTTGAAGAGGATCATTTAAAACTCATGAATAGAGCGCATTCTGCAAATGAAGCCATTTACTGTGTTGATAGAGCTAAGCAATTTGGAATAGAAAAAATTAGTATCGATTTAATATATGGTATTCCAGGTATGAGCATGGCTACCTGGCAAAACAATTTGCAAAAGGCACTGAACCTTCCTATCGACCATATTTCGAGCTACTGTTTAACGGTTGAATCTCAAACTGTTTTTGGAAAATATAAGGAACGTAATAAATTAATTCTGCCAGAGGATGAAGAAACCTCAAATCAGTTTTTGGAGCTTATAAATCAAACACAAAAATTTGGGTTCGACCACTATGAAATATCCAATTTTGGCAAACCAGATTCTTATGCCCTTCATAATACAAATTATTGGAAAGGTAAATCTTATTTAGGCGCAGGCCCTGGTGCCCATAGTTATTATCCTGGCACACGAATGTGGAATGTAAGTAATAACCAAAGCTATATGAAAGCATTGGATGCAGGTATTTTGCCATTAGAAAAAGAAATCTTAAGCAAGAAGGATATGTTTAACGAAACGATTATGACAGGCTTAAGAACTATGTGGGGAGTTAATTTATTAGAGATTGAAGAAAAATTTGGTTTGGAATATTTAATAACCTTACGCCAAGATTTGGCTGAATATATTTTATCGGGTTATGTAGTAGAAACAAAGGAGGCCTTTATTTTATCAAAAGAAGGCCGTTTCTTAGCAGATGGAATTGCCTCATCAGCCTTTAGAACCAACTAATTTATGGCTTCAGCTGAATACACGTGACAAAGTTAGCACTATCATTAACATCCGATTTTTCAAGTAAAATATATTGCCCTTGTTTACTTACACTCATTCTATTTACATAATCGGGCAAGGTTTTTAGATAAATTAAATTCCCTAAAGAATCAATAACTCCAAGAGCTGATTGACCTTGAATGGCCGGGGACAAACACAGAATAGCTAATTGTTTATAGGGAATAATTTTAGAAACATACACCTGGTTAATATCCGAAATTGACCATAGGTGACTATATGAAAATCCGTTTGAAATTTTAGTAACCACGACCTTATTTCCTTGACTAATGGATATAGAAAGTGAATCGAAAACTTGAGAAGGCATGGCTGGTTCCCAAACGGCTTGGGGCTTTTGCAGCAAAACAGTAAAAAATTGAGCATTCAATTCCTTCTTTTGTGCGGGCACATCTGGAACCGATTCTAGAACCAAATTTAGCGTTTGCTTGAATGGTTGAATTAACAATGCATAAGTTAAATACGGAGCAATTACTAATAAGCTTAAATTCATTAATTTAAGAACATAGTTATTGGCAGTTTTGGTTCCTGCCCAATATATAAGCAAACCTACTAAAGCACCAGTAATGGCGCTAATTAAGGCAAATGGAAAAAACCAAATGAAAGAACTATACACATCTGATTGTAATCTAAAAAAAGTATCTAGGGCATTTAATACTAAAAATGAAAATGCAGAAATGGTATAGAATACAAATGAATAAAATAAAACACCATACGACTTTAAGGATGCCTGTTTTTGAAACTTTACCTTAATGATAAAAAAGAAAAAAAACACACTAATAAAAGCAATGCTAAGCCAAAGTGCATCTATCTCTTGGAGTATGGGCCAAATAAATTTGGTTTGCATATTAATTTCTAAATCGATCGTTTCTTAAAATCCAGGCGTTTTCTTGTTTATTAAATCCAAAAAAACGTTTTAACTCTAAGGTATTGAACCTATATGGTTGACCCAAAGCAAGTGTATCACTAAATAAAGGTTTATCTTGAATATGCATGTGGAGATGAGGAAAGCTAGTATTGCCACTATTTCCAGCCAATGCAATAAACTGACCACTTTGCAAAGTATCACCTTCCTTTACCAAAATACTTGCTTTTTTAAGATGCGCTAAAAACAAATATTTATTTGCAGATAATTCAATTACAATATGATTTCCTGCTGGGTTTATTGAATCAATTCCCTTACCTATTAATTGTGTTTCAAAGCCATCTGCAATTGAATATACAATCCCTTTTGAGGGAGAAAAAACACTGTCGCCAAACGAATTAAAATCGGAACTATCTGTTCCATTATTTATAAAGAAACGCCCATCTTCATTAAGCTTTACCATGTCCATGGCATATTTTTGAGGAGGATAATTACTTTGATAATTCACCCATTTCTCAGCCCCAGCATCTAAGGCAAGCCAGGTTCCTTTAACGGGTAAATCGAGCATCTGACATTGGTCGACAGCAGGATACTTATAGGTACCAGGTACAATTAGGGCAGCTAAAATAAAAGAGGCACTACAAAAAATACTTATTAAAAAGAATACCATTCTTTTTACAAATCCAACTACCAATTCATTGGATACGGTAAGCGATAAGATTAATTCTTGAATAGTAATATAATACAATACAAATACTAAAACAGCATGTGGAAAGGTTGGAGCAAAGGGCCTAAATTGGGCCACCGTAATAAACCAAACAGGTATATCGGCTAGGAAGGCAAGTAAACCCAAAAAGAAAACAAGTTTGGTAGCTAAAATATACCAATCATGCTTTTTAAAACTAATCCAAGATCTTGAATCTTTATTTTTTATTACTAAGATTAATCTACTGATTCCGATTGCAAAAAATATGCAGGCAACTATCCATAGGCCTTGCATATACGTTGTATAATATTGAGCTAAATTACTTTCCATTTTTAAAATTATTCAAATCTTAACGCTTCAATTGGATCAAGCTTACTTGCCTTAATAGCAGGATATAAGCCACTTACTAAACCTACTATAACACATAATGTGATACCGCTAAACATCCAAAGCCAAGGGATAATAAAACCAACACCCACAAGGGAGGTAACTATATTTCCAATGATTATTCCAAATATGATTCCACCAATTCCTCCAATTTGACAAATAACAACTGCTTCAAATAAAAACTGTCTTCGAATCATTTTTTGAGTTGCTCCAATAGCCTTTCTAATTCCAATTTCGCGGGTACGTTCCGAAACAGAAACCAACATGATATTCATTAAACCAATGGCAGCACCCAGAAGAGTTATAAAGCCAATAACGGTTGCTGCAATGGTTACATAGCTAAGATTGCTAATCATTTCTTTAGCAATATTATCCGACTTCATTACATTAAAGTTCTCTTCACCACGAACAGGAATTCTTCTTATTTTCCTAAATAAACTCGTTGCTTCCTCCACCCCAAAATCTAAGGTACTAATATCTTTTACGGCAACCGTAATTACGCTACTCATATTGGGCATAGAGAAGGTTTGATAGGCATTTTGAATGGGTACTATAACAATTCTATCGCCACCAAATCCCATACTTGAACCTTTACTTTTTAGAATTCCCACAACCCTATATTTGGCACCTCCAATAAAAACACTTTCACCAAGCGCATTACCCGTTTTAAACAGTTTGGTTTTTATTTCTGAACCTAATAAAACAGCATTAGATGCAGACAGCATTTCTTTTTCAGAGAAATTTCTACCTTGGTCAATTTCATACCCGGCTACATTTAAATAATTTATGTCGCCTCCCATAACCATAATATTGGGATCCGTTTTTATACTGGCATATTTTACGGTGCTCGCAAAACTGGCATTTACAGATAAAGAAGTAGTAGAAGGGAATTTAAACTCAGCCACAAACTTATCGGCCTCAGATTTTGAGATTGCCTTAAATTTCTTTGGACCTTTATTTCCACCAGAGAATTTGATGCTTTGCCCTCTGTTTTTAATGGTAAAAGTATTTGCTCCCATATTTGAAAAGGAGTTATTAATGCCGGCTTTAATCCCATCAATGGCTGTCAGAATGCCAACTAGAGCCATAATACCAATAGAAATAATTAGAGCGGTAATGGTGGCTCGTAATCTATTTCCATTAATAGAATTAAGTGCTATTTTAAGGTTTTCGGTAAATGTCATACAGCAGTAGGAGCCGCTAATTTACTCTTTTCAACAAATTTAAAGCCTTTTCTGCCATTAGAATCTTGAAAATCTATTAGCATACCAGCAAAAAAGAAAATTTGACCAGCATTATAAATTACTTCTATTCCATCAATATGAGCTAAACGGTCTTTATCCGTTTTGGCATCAAAACCAATTAATAATCCTTTGTCCTGTGCATTTTTTTGGCGAATACCAACCCTTAAACTATACCCTTCAGGAATTTGAAGAGTGGCTTTATAGTGCGCAATAGCCTCTTTTGCGGCATCTGTAAATTCAATCATTTGCATAGGGCGGCAAGTTAATCAATCTAAGTGTAATTGTTTCTTCCAAAACAATTTTATTGAACAAGCTCTAAATAAAATTTCCTCATTCAAGTTTGGAGCTGTATTTTCCCGAAAAAATAATTCTATGCTTGATTTTTCTCTGGTAAGTTTAGCTGAAGTTTCTGTGCATCAAATTGGCAATAAAACAAATGGTGAATCCCTTATTATTTCAAAGGAAAAGGTAGATAATAAGGAAGAAAAATTAGAAGAATTACTTCTTCAATATTTTCTAAAACCATTTCATCAGCCTGAATACTTTCACCTAACCTTTAGTAATGATGACCATGAAATGAATCCGGTTTACCATTACGCCCAACAATGTTTTGAGCACCCAGATAGTTTCCATATTCAAAGTATTCATTTTGCGAAACACTTATTTGAGACTGCCTTGCACCCAAATATTAAGTCGGGGGATTTTTATGTTGCACGGTTTAATGACCTGCAATATGAGGGCAATTTGGTTCAGGCAATTGGCCTATTTAAAGCAGAAACAAAAGACCATTTCCTTAAAATGCAACGCCATGGCACTGGGTTCAACCTAAATTACGATTTAGGCACTCCTGTTGACAAATTGGATAAAGGCTGTTTAATTCTAAATATTGAAAGCGAAAAAGGATTTAAAGTATGCGCTGTAGATAGGGTTAACAAGAGCTCAGAAGCTTTATATTGGCGTGACCAATACTTAAAAATAAAACCTTGTTCTGATAATTTTCATTTTACAGAGAATTTTTTAACTGTAACCAAAGACTTTGTTACCAAACAATTAAAAGAGGAATTTGAGGTTAGCAAGGCAGATCAAATAGATTTGCTAAATCGTTCAGTAGCCTATTTTAAAGACAATGAACGTTTTGATAAGAATGACTTTTCGAATACCGTTTTTGGAGATAATGAAGGCCTAATTACTTCTTTTAAAGACTACCAATCAAAGGTAGAAACGGAGTTTGAAATTGAGCTAAAAGATGGATTTGATATCTCTGACCATGCTGTAAAAAAACAAGCTCGAGTGTTTAAGAGTGTGTTAAAATTAGACAAGAACTTCCATATATATATCCATGGAAACCAAAACAATATAGAAAAGGGAGTGGATCCAGATGGCAGGAAGTTTTACAAGATTTACTATTCAGAAGAAAACTAAGAAACTTGAATTATAGAAAAAAAATCTCCTATCTTATTGTCAAGAAACTAACCTATAGTTATGCTCAAGCTCAGGAAGCACTAGCTGCTGGTAAGGTTCTTCTAAATGGCGAGATTTGTTTTGAAAACCAAATTATTGACCCCTACTCAGAGTTAAGTTGTAATGGTCTTTTGGTTCAAACCGCCTCCCATTTAAAGTATTTTGCGTATTACAAGCCTAAGGGTATTGAATGCACTCTGAACCCAGAAATAAACCAAAGCCTTTACCATTTTCTACCAGAGAAAGATACCAGCCTATTTTATGCTGGCAGATTGGATAAAGATTCTGAGGGATTGCTATTGCTAACCAACGATGGTTTGATTTACAATAAGGTTATTAATCCCGCTAAAGAAATTAGCAAACGTTATTTAGTTAAATTGGAAAAGCCATATGAAAACGACTTCAAATTGGCCATGGAAACTGGGGTTCAAATATTGGGAAAACAAACTAAACCCTGCCTTTTTGAACCAATAGATGAGCTTTGTTTTTATTTAGAAATTACGCAAGGAATGAATAGGCAAATTAGGAGAATGTGTTTTGCATTAGGCAATTACGTTGTTTTTTTAAAGCGTATTCGAATTGGAGAAATTGATTTAGGAGAAATAAAACCGAACGAGTTTAGGAATTTAACCGAAAAGGAACTTAATTGGTTGAAAAAATTAGACTAGGATTAAATTCCTTTAATTCCTATGTTTGATTGTAAATGAAAGTTATATGTTAAAGAGAATTCTTATTATTACAGGTATTGTAATTGTTGGCATCCTAATTTTTTTTAATTGGTTTAAAAAAGACACAAAGAAGCATAGTCCTGCGGCAACAGCAAATTACAAGGAAGGGGCTTTAGATATTACAGTTAATTATTGCCGTCCCTATGCAAAAGGAAGGGTAATTTTTGGCGAAGAGGAAGCGGAAGCTTTGCAGCCATATGGTAAATATTGGAGATTAGGTGCCAATGAAGCTACAACTTTTGAAAACAATCAAGCTATCTTATTCAATGAAAAGGAATTAGCACCAGGTAAATATGCTATATATGCTTATCCAGGCCACGATAAATGGACGGTTTGTGTAAATAAAGAATGGGACCGATGGGGAGCTCAAGAAGCAGATATGGAACAAGATGTTTTTAGAACTGAAGTAAAGGCATTTAACGATGCAAACTTTTTAGAGCAATTTGAGATATCCTTTGAACCTAAAGATAGCAGCGGAACATTTAATATGGTATTTCATTGGGATAAAACAGAAGTAAGAGTTCCCTTGAAAAACAAATAATTTAAGTCTTTTTGGCCCACTTTGGAATAAATTTACCTAAAGAATAGCAAGCTAATTAACACCAAAATGGGTAGTAAAATTGGGAGACTGTAACTCCATATATACTTCCCAAAACTAGGCATTTTAACACCAGTTTGCTCTGCTATAGCCTTTACCATAAAATTAGGCCCATTTCCTATATAGGTCATTGCACCAAAAAATACAGATCCTACAGATAGGGCTCTCAATAAATCAACCCCAGAGCTGGCCATAAATAAATGTACATCGCTATAAATATTCATGTTGAAATTAGCACTTGAAAGGATTAATGCAAAAACATTCAGGTAGGTTGGCGCATTATCTAATACACTACTAAAAATTCCACTACTCCAATATATTAAGGCCTGAGAGAGCACTAAACTATCTTTTTGGTGGTGAGCAAATGCTTCCAAAGATTGCAAGGCAGGCATCATACATAGGAATATTCCAAAGAACAAAAAGGCAACTTCTTTAATTGCGTCAAAATCAAATTTATTTCCTTGTAAGGCCTTTTTATTGGCAAATAAATAACAAAGTAAAGAAGCACTTAATTGAATAATTTCTCTTATAAACGAAAGCTTCTTTCCATGAAAATCTATATACGGCAAACCTTCAATAATATTGGGGTCAAGAAACACGGTGGATACTCCAAGAAGTAACCAAATAAAGTTACGTTTTCCAGTTATAAGTATCTTATTCGTATAATGTTTACTAACATCCACATCATCAAGGCTTGTATTCCGTTTTTCGAAGACGTAAAATACAGATAATAAACTAATAATTGCTACCAACCACGGCTGCCATAAATGCTCCGCTGTCCAAAAAAATGGCACCCCTTTAAGAAAACCCATAAAAAGCGGTGGATCACCTATAGGAGTAAGAGATCCCCCAACATTTGAAATAAGGAAAATAAAGAAAACAATATGGTAAGGTTTGAGCCTGTAGCGGTTTATTCTCATAAACGGACGAATAAATAAAACGGAGGCTCCCGTGGTACCAATAATATTAGTAAAAATGGCTGCTATAAATAGAAAGGCAATGTTAACCCAAACTTTAGATTCAACATCCACAAAGAAATAGATGCCTCCACTTGAAATATATAAAATGGTTAAAAGGCTAATAAAAGAGGCATATTCTGCCAAGGTTTCCAGGGGCAATACAGTATCTTTTAATGCAAATACATAATAGGTTCCAACTAACAAACCAAGTCCAATACTGATATGTTTATAGTAATGATGCCAAATTGTAGGAAACAAAACCGGACCAGTTGCAATCATTAATAACAACGATACAAATGGCAATACCAACCAAATGGGAGGTTCCTGTAGGATAACAGTTAATATCATGAAGCGAAAATAAGTGAAAATAATTCTAAAGTATTCTAGAATATCTTTGCAGCTTCAAAATATTAAGCCAACCTAAGCATGAGATTCAACGTATTTTTTGAAATTTGATAATATAGCTTGCCAGCCTGCTTGCTGCAATTCATGAGAATTCTGAGTTTCTGGTTCAAAAGTTTCAGTTACCTTAACTCCCCCATCAATCCCTAAAAATTCAACACTTACTTTTCTTGAATCATCTAAGGTGTAGGCTATCAATTCGTGCTTTTTTACCTCTGTATAGGTGCCACCAAAATCAAATTTAAAACTACCATCTTTTGCAGCCATTGTGTAACTAAAGGTTCCACCAACTTGCAAATCATTTTGGGCAAAGGGGGTATGCCAATCATCCGATGCATTGTTCCAATTACAAATATGTTCAGGTTCGGTAAAAAAATTCCAAACCTTATTAATTGCAGCAACCACATGCGTTTCTACAACAATTACAGAATTCTGGGAGGAAGAAGCTGTTGAATCAGTCATAAAGTGAGTATTAAAGAGTGAGTTAAAAGTGGTCCAACTTAGTAAATATTACAATTATTCGCAAACATAAATATGTCTTATCTGCATTTGCTTGTTTAAATCAAGCGTATATTCAACATTCCTAATTTGTCTACCAACGGTATAAGAAAACTTTAGGGTTGATTCGTCTTTCTTTAAAGGAATTCGAACATAATATATTTTGTTTGGTAAAGTTTGCCAATGGCGCAAATCAAAGCCATTTCCAGTACTTACTGGATAAACTCTTTCCCTAAAATTCCGCTTTCCGTATCCATAAACCATCATAAATTCTAGGTTATTGATAAGTTGGGGCTCGTATTTTGTTTGATCAACCTGAATACTCTTAACCCTATTTGTATAGGGATAATATTGAACAGAATAAGCAGGTAAATATTCCGGAAAAGTTGGCGTTTGGTCGTCGAAACTTCGCACAGATGAGGTAGTAGGAAGATTATGAGAATTACTATTGGGTTTATTTTGAATTTGAAAATTGCCGGTAGGGTTTTTAAATGGAATTAATCCTTCCTCAATAATAAGAACTAAGGAACGAGAATAAAGCTCATCTTGCTTTAAACTTAGCGAAAATTGCTTACTCCATTGTTCATATTTATCTGTAAAGCCCAACTTTTTATTGATTCTTAGTATATCAAGTTTTAATTGCTCAGGCGCTACCATTCCGTAATATGGCTGTGAATAATAATCTTGATAGCATTGCCATGCCTTTTCGTAGGCAATTAGGGCATCATTGGGTTCACCCGCGGCCTCATAAAATAAACCAGCCGCCAAATTGGTAAATGGGTTGCGAGCATAAGGAACTTCAGGATTAATTGGATAGGCCCTCCTATCCAGATTCTCCCCTATTTTTTCAAGTCGTTTTGCCTCCACTAAAAAATTGTCTTTGTTGCCATAAGCAGCACTCAATCCCACATAAAAATTAAGAAGTGGCTTTTCCATATCAAGGCAAATGTATTCGGTTCTAGAGGCTGTTTTTAAAGAACCAGTATAAGAATATCCAGATGATTTTGGAGCCTCCCGCCAATCTAATCCCATAGATTTAGGTTTTTCTGTGGTCACTTTTCCCGAATAATATTCATTATTAAAGTCAAATACTTTGATTTTACCTCCCGAAATATCGCGATAGAAATAACTATTGAAATCCTCAACTTTAAGCTCTGCTTCAATAAATAATTTATTTGCAGCACTATAATTTCCTTGTAAAAACAATACCCTTCCCTCCTCCACTTGCTTAAGCATAAGGTTATATTGTTGATTCAATTCTTTATTTTTATTCATTTCTGCCAAGGCTAAATCATATTTTTTTGAGGCTAAATTATCAATAGCAATGGCCTGAGTTTGATGATAGGGAATACTTTTACAAGAAAATAGGAAAGAAAATAGTAGAAATAGGTAAAGAGTATTTTTCATAAGGGTAGCATTTGTAAACAAACTAACCAATAATTATTCCAAAATCCTATCGAGCTAAAAATTCAGCATAAAAACCTATATTCGCGGCAATGGACCATATTAGAAATTTTTGCATCATAGCCCATATTGATCACGGTAAGAGTACGCTGGCCGACAGACTATTAGAATATACAAACACCACCACAGTTAGAGACATGCAAGCTCAATTGCTTGACAACATGGATCTTGAACGTGAAAGAGGAATTACCATAAAAAGCCATGCAATTCAAATGAATTATGCAGAAGATGGTAAAAAATACGTTCTGAACCTAATTGATACTCCCGGTCACGTAGATTTTAGTTATGAAGTTTCACGTTCAATTGCAGCGTGTGATGGAGCCTTATTAATTGTAGATTCAAGTCAGGGTATTCAAGCTCAAACCATTTCAAACCTTTATTTAGCAATTGAACAAGGACTTGAAATCATTCCAATTCTTAATAAAATTGACCTTCCACACTCTATGCCAGAGGAAGTTAGTGATCAAATTATAGATTTAATAGGCTGTGATTACGAAGATATTTTGCGAGCAAGTGGAAAAACGGGTGAAGGTGTTCGTGATATTTTAAAGGCTATTGTAAAAAGAGTTCCCCCACCAAAAGGCGATTATGATGCCCCTTTGAAGGCACTAATTTTTGATTCAGTATTTAACTCCTTCCGAGGAATTATAGCATATTTTAGGGTAATTGACGGAGTTATAAAAAAAGGCGACAAGGTTAAATTTATGTCGAATAATAGCGAATACCTTGCCGATGAAGTAGGTATTTTGGGATTAACGCCTGAACCAAAAGCTCAAATTTCAGCAGGAGATGTGGGGTATATTATTTCGGGTATTAAAGAGGCTCGTGAAGTAAAAGTAGGTGATACAATTACCCATGTAGAAAGGCCAACTGCCGAATCAATTAAAGGTTTTGAAGAGGTGAAACCAATGGTATTTGCTGGTATTTACCCAGTTGATACTGAAGATTTTGAGGAACTTCGCGAAAGTATGTATAAGCTTCAATTAAATGATGCATCCTTAACCTTTGAACCAGAATCTTCGGCCGCTTTAGGATTTGGATTCCGTTGTGGTTTCCTTGGTATGCTTCATATGGAGATTATTCAAGAACGCCTTGAACGCGAATTTAAGATGACTGTAATAACAACAGTTCCCAATGTAAGTTACCATTGTTACGATAATAAAGGGGTTATGAATGTAGTAAATAACCCTAGCGATTTGCCTGATGCAAATTATATTGATCACGTAGAAGAACCATTTATTAAGGCTCAAATAATTACACATGTTGATTATGTAGGTCCAATTATGGGTCTTTGCCTTGGCAAAAGAGGAATTTTAAAAGAACAAAAATATCTCACAACCACACGTGTTGAAATGGTTTTTGATATGCCATTAGCGGAAGTTGTATTCGACTTTTTTGATAAGCTAAAAACAATATCCAAAGGGTATGCATCCTTTGATTACCATCCTATTGGCTACGTAGAGTCTGATTTAGTAAAATTAGATATCCTATTGAACAAAGAAAATGTAGATGCACTTTCGGCTATTATCCATAGAGAAAGAGCTTATGATTTTGGAAAACGAATTTGTGAAAAATTAAGGGAACTAATACCTCGCCACCAATTTGAAATTCCAATTCAAGCAAGTATTGGAGCTAAAGTAATTGCTCGCGAAACAATTAAAGCCTTAAGAAAAGACGTAACAGCAAAATGTTATGGGGGTGATATTTCTCGTAAACGTAAATTACTTGAAAAGCAAAAAGAGGGTAAAAAACGGATGCGCCAAGTTGGTTCAGTAGAAATACCGCAGAGTGCATTTATGGCAGTATTAAAACTTGATTAACACCTCTATCCTACATTAAGAATCTATCTTTTATCATGTTTTTTGAGAGTAATTTGATTTTAATTCGCTGAGCAAAATTTGAAATTGAATTGAAATCATTGTACGACATTGAAACTTTAGCCGAAGTATTGGATAGGGTTAGCCAGATTAAGGCCGACACCACTCCTATTTGGGGTAAAATGAATGCCGCACAAATGATGGAACATTGCGCTCGCGCACTTGATTTTGTAACTGGCAAAACAAAGCCACCTAGAACTCTATTGGGTTATATTTTGGGGTCATTCATAAAAACCCAATACTTTAATGATACTCCATGGAGAAAAAACTCACCAACTTCAAAACAGTATTTGGTTGTTGATGACCGCTCTTTTTTAAGAGGTAAAGACCGTTTAGAACGACTACTTAAGGAGTTTTCTTTAGGTGGGATGGCAAATTGCACCACACACCCTAGTCCATTTTTTGGCAAGCTTACTGCCCAGCAACATGGCTTGGGTCAATACAAACACATAGATCATCATCTTAAACAATTTGGCGTATAATTATTACTATTATTATGAATTTACTCAACGGAAACGAAGTATCTAAAAAAATTAAGCTCGAAATTGCCGAGCGAGTTAAATTATTAAAAGCACAAGGTAAGAAAACTCCACACTTGGCTGCTATTTTGGTAGGTGCAGATGGTGCAAGTATGACCTATGTTGCCGCAAAGGAAAAAGATTGCCAAGAGGTAGGCTTTGATTCTACAGTTTTGCGTTTTGACGCAAGCATTACTGAGGAACAACTGCTAGAGGAGGTAATTAAAATAAATAATAATCCAGAAATTGATGGCTTAATTGTTCAGTTACCGCTACCAAAGCATATCAATGAAAAGAAAGTAACTGAAACCATTAGTTACAAAAAAGACGTAGATGGTTTTCATCCAATGAATGTTGGATTAATGTTTAAAGGTTTACGTACTTTTTTACCAGCCACACCCTTTGGAATAATCAAACTTCTGGAACATTATGAAATAGAAACAAGTGGCAAACATTGCGTGGTTATTGGTAGAAGTGATATTGTAGGTAAACCCATGTTTGCGTTAATGTTGCATAAAAACTGTACCGTTACAGTGGTTCATAGCAAAACTAAAGATGTAAGCGCCTTTACCAAACAGGCTGATATTGTAATTGCAGCTTTAGGTATCCCAGGATTTTTAAAAGCCGAAATGGTGAAAGAAGGAGCCGTTGTAATAGATGTTGGTATCACTCGTGTAGACGATGCTACAGCTAAAAGTGGCTACAGATTAAAGGGAGATGTTGATTTTGATTCAGTAGCACCTAAATCTAGTTGGATTACACCTGTACCAGGTGGTGTTGGACCAATGACTCGCGTAGGATTATTGCTGAATACTCTAGAAGCGATGGAGCTATATAAATAGTATTATTTAACCCAACGGTTTAGTTTATCTTCTACAGATGGAAGGTAAGCTATACCGTAGTTATTTAAATTAACTAGCGAATAATACATTTGGCAAAAATCCATTCTTATTTCCCAATCGTATTCTAAAGGGTAACTAGCATGGTAAGCTTCATAAAAGGCTGGATCAAAATTGCCTACCATTTGGGTCATAGCAATATCCATCTCTCGATGTCCAAAATAAGTAGATGGATTACTCAAAATTGCTTGGCCATTGGGACCCGAAATTACATGCTCTTTCCATAAATTACCATGTAGCATGGATGGTGCTTCATCTGGAAATACAACTTCTACTAGCTTATAGTATTTTTCAAACTTACGAATCTGTTCTTGGTCAAGAAACATGTTTTCGGCAGCTTTACGAACATTTGGCATGAGCCTATTTTTAATATAAAACTGTCCCCAATTGCTTACCCTGTTGTTTATTTGAGGAACTGTACCCAAATAATTATCCTCTATAAATCCAAAATACCTATTCGATACCAGATGTAATTGGGCTAGCTTCTCGCCTAGTGAAGACCAAAAATTTTCAGAAGGAGGTCCATTTTCAATATAATCTAGGAAGAAAAACTCTTTTGTATCAGTCTCACAAATGCCTATTGGGTTACAAACCTCAATCGTTCCAGTTTTTTGCAAGGCCTTAAGAGCAAACATTTCCTTTTCAAACATTTTGGGGAATTGTTCGAGTTCATGAACCTTAACAAAAAATATCCCTTGATCTGTAAGAACTTTATACGTTTGGTTTATCTCTCCACCTCCAATATGGTGAAAACCGTATACTTGAGGCGATTTGCCAATTACTTTTTCTACAGCGGATTGAAGGAGCGTGTTATTCATAAAAAATCAACCAAATATCAACAAAGTTTTAATTGAAAGCAAAAATTCTCACTTTTACAAACCTAAGCAAATAAAGTTATGGCCAAAATATTGATAATCGACGATGAAAAAACAATTCGCAATACACTTCGTGAAATACTTGAGTATGAAAGTTACCAAGTAGACGAAGCGGCCAATGGTGAAGAGGGTTTACAGAAGATTGAAAATGAAGAATACGATGCCGTTTTATGCGACGTAAAGATGCCTAAAATGGATGGTATGACTGTTTTAACGCGAGCGAAAGAAATTGACGAAGACCTTCCTTTTGTTATGATTTCTGGACATGGAAACGTTGAAATGGCCGTTGAAGCAACAAAAAAAGGTGCTTTTGATTTTATTGTAAAGCCACCAGACCTAAATAAATTGTTGATAACCTTGCGAAATACTATTGACCGAAAAGAATTGGTTATAGAAACAAAAGTATTACGCAGAAAAGCCTCAAAAACAAGAGATATTATTGGCGATTCTCCTGTTATTAAGAATATTCTTGACACAATTGACAAGGTTGCTCCTACAGATGCGCGAGTATTAATTACAGGAGAAAATGGCACTGGGAAAGAACTTGTTGCCCGTTGGATTTACGAAAAGAGTTTGCGTTCAAAGAACCCATTAATTGAGGTTAATTGTGCGGCAATCCCTACAGAATTAATAGAAAGTGAATTGTTTGGCCACGAAAAAGGAGCCTTTACTTCTGCTATTAAACAACGTATCGGAAAGTTTGAGCAAGCACATCATGGTACTATATTTTTGGATGAGGTTGGAGATATGAGCTTATCTGCTCAAGCTAAGGTGTTGCGTGCCTTACAAGAAAATAAAATTACTCGTGTAGGTGGTGATAAGGATGTGGAAGTTGACGTAAGAGTAATAGCTGCGACCAACAAGAACTTATTAAAGGAAATTGAAAAAGGTAATTTTAGAATGGACTTATATCACCGTTTAAGCGTGATTTTGATTCATGTACCTTCTTTAAATGAGCGTAGAGATGATATTCCATTATTAGCGGAAAAATTTGTTAAGGAGGTTTGCGAGGATAGCGGATTGCCAAGAAAGAACTTTATGCCGCAGGCACTTGAAGAATTTAAGAAACTTAACTTTAGTGGTAATATTAGAGAATTAAGAAATATTGTTGAAAGACTGGTAATATTGGGTCAGAACAGAATTACCTTAGAGGATATTCAAAAGTTTGCCAGCCCAATAAATGCTCGTGATGAAGAAAAGTCTATTTATGAACGATTCAGCACCTTGCAAGATTTTAAAGAATATGTAGAGCGAATATTTATTGAGGAAAAGCTTAAGAAAAACGGATGGAATGTGGCAAAAACAGCTGCAGAAATTGACATTCAAAGAAGCCATTTATACAATAAAATTGAAAAATATAGCTTAAAAAGAGGCGAAGGAAACGACTAGTTTTCTTCGCTACTTTCAAATTCTATCACCACTTTGGAACCTGGCTTTAAACCCAGTAATTGCGCACCTTTTCCTCTATGAATGGCAATCATTAAATATCCATTTTCATTAAAAAGAAGCACATCATCACCAGCACTTCCTTGATTAAAGTGTTGGTGTATTTTGCTAATAGAATGTTTACTCCAATAAAATAATTTGAAGTTTCGATTCGCTCCTATTTTTTCAAATAAACTTTTATGAACATTGGTAATCGCATTTTGGTATCCATCTACCATCATAATGGTTCCCTTAATACCATTTCCTTCAACCAAAGCCTGTATTCCCTGCTTTATAGTTTCAATTTTACCAGGCTCAGCCAAGCCTTTTAAATCACCCTTTTGAACAAACTTAGCAAGTAAAGGTAAAAACACGTTTTTTTCTGGGAAGAGATCATTAATACAGTCTTTGTCAACCAAAATTCGATAAATCTTTGTTGGTTCAATGTCAAATAATAGTGAGAAAACGCCATTATCGGCAGCCAAAAAATAATGCCCATTTACCTCTGCAAATAGAAATTGCTTGTGCAAAGCTAAACTTGTATCGATACAAATTAAGTGGAATGAACCAAGTGGAAAGTTCAAATATACTGATCGCAAAAGAAAAGCGGCCTGACTTAAATCGTAAGCAGGAATATGATGCGAAATCTCTATTACCTTGGCATCAGGCATTAAATTTAGAGCCGAACCTAGCATTGCTGCTGTGTATGGACTACCTGCACCGTAATCGGAAACCATTGTTATAACAGAGTTCAAAATCTTTTCTTATTTTCGTACAAATTAACAGCAAGTACAGCAAAATTTGAATACCAAAGAAATCTTAATTGAACATCTCCACCCTGCAGAAGCATTTGGTGTTCATAACCAAAACTTAAAAACCTTTCAAATACACTTCCCCAAGCTCAAAATTGTGGCTCGAGGTAACCAAGTACTATTGGAAGGAAAAAATAGTGATATTGAATTATTTGAAGACAAATTTGATCAAATGATTCAACACATTCAGCAGTATGGAGGTATTTCTTCCTTGCAAATTGAAGGAATTTTAAGCGGAGCAATGTCGAAGGAACCAAATTCGCCAAAACCTTTGGAGAATGGCGATCAGGGAGATATTATTTTGTATGGAAATCATGCCAAAGTAATTAGAGCCAAAACGCCTAACCAACGTAAAATGGTGCAATTAATGCATAGCAATGATATTCTTTTTGCCATTGGACCTGCTGGTACAGGTAAAACCTACACGGCCGTTGCACTGGCTGTTAAGGCCCTTAAAAACAAAGAAATTAAACGCATCATCTTGGCTCGTCCAGCTGTAGAGGCCGGCGAAAATCTTGGTTTTTTACCTGGTGATTTAAAAGAAAAAATAGACCCCTATTTACGTCCATTGTATGATGCTTTGGATGATATGATTCCTACAGACAAGCTTAAATCTTATATTGAAACCCGTGTTATTGAAATTGCCCCTATGGCATTTATGCGTGGTAGAACCTTAGATAATGCCTATGTAATTTTAGATGAAGCCCAAAATGCAACCGACTTACAACTGAAAATGTTCTTGACCAGAATGGGGCCTAACGCTAAATTTATAATAACTGGAGACTTAACCCAAATAGATTTACCTCGCAAAGGAATGTCGGGGTTGGTTAAGGCAGTAAAAATTTTAGAAGGAATTGAAGGGATTGAATTTGCTTACCTTACTTTTGAGGACGTTGTAAGGCATAAATTGGTTAAGAACATTATTAAAGCATACGATAAAAGTGTTGAATCCTTAATTGATAGAAGCGAAAAACAATAAGCTAAAACTGCTGCATGAAAAAGAAAAATGAACTATTACTCGTATTTGGCCAAATCAGCGAAAGCGCAATTGCCGCTTTTTCGGCTTTACGCAGTAATATGGTTCGAACCTTCCTATCAACCTTAGGAATTACGATTGGCATTTTTTGCATCATAATGGTTTTAAGTATTGTAGATTCGTTAGAAAAGAACCTTCAAGATAGTGTAGATAGTTTGGGGAAGGATGTGGCCATTGTAGAAAAATGGCCTTGGGAATTTGGTCCAGATTATAAATGGTGGCAATATATGAATAGGCCAAATCCAACGGTTGATGAACTAAAAAAACTAGAGGAACAAATTACCTTAGGAAAAGGTATTGCTTTAAGTATAAACCTACCTGGCGCCATTGTTAAATACAAAAGCTTAAATGCCGAAAATGTAAGTGGTATGGCTGTTTCGCAAGGTTACCCAGATGTTAGAGATTTTGAATTGGATCGTGGAAGATTCTTCACCGAAAATGAATCAAAAAATGGAGAGCAGGTGGTATTAATTGGTTCTTCAATTGCCGAAAATTTATTTCCAACCATTAACCCATTAGAAAGAGAAATAAGTGTAAAAGGGAAAAAATTTAGGGTAATAGGCGTATTTAAAAAAGAAGGAGAAAGTATGATTGGTAATAGCATGGATAATGTATTTATTATTCCTGTTACCACAGCAGCAAGTTATGTTCGCTTAAACAGCAATATGGTTAATAGCCGTATTCAAATTAAAGCCAAAGATGGTATTACGGTTGATAGACTTGAAAACGAACTAAAAGGTGTCATGCGATCAATACGAAAATTAAGACCTAATGAAGAGGTTGACTTTGCCATTAATAAAACTACTCTATTGTCTAAACCTTTGAAAGGATTATTCAGTGTTGTTTCATTGGGCGGTTGGATTATTGGTTTATTTGCAATTTTAGTTGGAGGGTTTGGAATTGCTAATATTATGTTCGTTAGTGTGAAAGAAAGAACTCAACAAATTGGCATTCAAAAATCACTAGGCGCAAAAAACTACTTTATTTTAATTGAATTTTTAGTTGAAGCAATTGTTCTTTGTTTAGTAGGTGGCGCAATTGGCTTAGTTAGTGTATATGGCATAACCTTGGCTGTAAAAAGCGCATTAGATCTGAACCTATTCTTGAGTAGTGGAAATATAATTACAGGTATATTAGTATCTGTTAGTATCGGAATTGTTTCTGGATTTATTCCTGCCTACACCGCCTCAAAACTCGACCCAGTTGAAGCTATTAGAGCCAAATAATATGTTTGTTAGCGGATTTACAATTGTAAGAAATGCACTTAAATATGATTACCCTGTAGTGGAATCCATTTGTTCTATTCTACCCTTTTGTGATGAAGTAATCGTTTTGGTTGGAAAATCGGAAGACGACACCCTTGCATTGATTGAATCAATTGGTTCAGATAAAATAAAAATTCACCACTCTATTTGGGATGATACACTAAGAGAAGGTGGTAGAATTTTAGCAATTGAAACAGATAAAGCACGCAAACTAGTTAGTCCAGAGGCCGATTGGTGTTTTTATATCCAAGCAGATGAATTAGTAAATGAAGAACACACTAAGGAGATTGTTTCGGCTATGCAGGAGCATGTATCAAACAAACAGGTTGACGGATTACTCTTTGAATACAAACATTTTTTTGGAAACTTTAATTTTGTGGCAAACTCTCGAACCTATTATAGAAACGAAATTAGAATTGTTAGGAACATCCCCGAAATTCAATCCTACCGAGATGCGCAAGGATTTAGGAAGAATGGGCAAAAGTTAAAGGTAAAAAAAAGTGGTGGACAAATATTTCATTATGGTTGGGTTCGACACCCAGAAGTAATGAAAGAAAAAATTAGAAATTTCCACCAACTTTGGCATAGTGACGAATGGATAAAAGCACAAGAAAAATTAATTAACGAGTTTGATTACTCTACTATTGATGATATATCTCCCTTTACTGGTAAACATCCTAGTTGCATTCAAGCCAGAATAAGTCTTAAAAACTGGGATTTTAAACCTAAATTAAATAAGAAAAATAGTAGCCTTAAAAATCGTCTTTTATATTGGTTTGAAAACAAAACCGGGTACCGACTTGGAGAATTCAAAAATTATGAGTTGATTTAGCCATGGAAAAAGCCAGACAATATGTGTTTTTTGTATGCTGTTTAGGCATTAGCTCTGGTATGTTGCTAATAGATTTCATTAGAATTTTACCAAGCATTAGTATGGTTGTTTTGGTATTATTAGGTATTTCCTACCTACTTAAGCCTATTGCTTTGGAGGGAAGGCAAAATTCTAAACCATTTTATTCTCTTGCCTTAACGTTTGCAATACTCCTTCCATCTATCCTTTATTCTGAAAACCATAGCTACCTATTTGAAAGATGGCAAATTGCCTTACCCTATTTATTGCTTCCAATAGCATTTATCAAAATCCCAAAACTTTCAACTCGGCGACATTTTTTATTATATGAATCCTACTTCTTTTTCATTCTATTAATAAGTCTCATAGCCTTTGTTTATTATCTGTTTAACCAGCAACTCATTAACCAGTTATATTTAGAAAGCAGAGTGATGCCAACCATTGTGAGTCATCATCCCACCTTAAGTTTAATGATTGTTTTTGCTATTTATGTTTCGTATTGGTTATATCAAAGCAAACGCTATTATAAACTTCCATTAGAAAAAAATATCTTTTTGTTAGGTGGAACCTTCCTATTTATTTTCATACATGTGTTTTCGGTTCGAAGTGGCTTATTAGCTTTATACGTTATAATTTTGGTTGAGTTAGGCAGATGGATTTTTCAGAAAAAACAATACAAAAAGGCATTAATTAGTGGCGCTATTTTAATACTTGTTGGAACCGCAACTTTATTCCTTTCACCAACGGTAAGTAATAAAATTGCCAATACAACCCAAGATTTAAACAATTATCAAAATGAGGGAAGTGCCAATAATCAAAGTTTAGGTAGTAGAATAATTTCCTATAAAAACGCGATTCAAATTGCCCAAAATACCTCTTTACTTTGGGGTTGCGGACTTGGCGATTTAGAAGATTTAAACCTTGAAATTTTTAAAACACAGTATCCTGAAATAAGCAAACCCATAATACCTCACAACCAATTTCTTTATTATTTAGCCGCTATTGGCATTTTAGGAGTAATTATGTTTACCCTATTTTTCTATTTCCCCCTCTTTTATCAAAAGGCCTTTCTTGATCCATTGTTATTGATACATGTAATTATTATTTCCATTGGATTTCAATTTGAGGCACCTATGGAAACTCAAATTGGTGTAGCTTATACCCTAATTTTTATTTTACTCCCAATTCACCAAAAATTTGGAGCCAGAGCTAAAAAGCTTTCTTAAAAACATTTTAATGTAAGATTTAGGTAATTTAGGTAAAAAAATTGCCCCAAAGTTCCTCAGGCAAATAAAATCGAACCAAATGGTTTGGATTGTTGACTATTGAAATAGATATTTGATTTTTATTCCTAAGTATTAATTAAGTAAAAAAACATTTCAATAGAAACACCTTTCATACGAATGAGAAAAAAACTACTAAACCTTTTTGCACTTGTAGCATTAGGAATTGGGGCAAATGCCCAAATTTCGGAAACCCTTGTAAAAACAGAATTTACTAACGCATTACTTAAAGAGAATTTTCTTAATGCAAATGAAGTAAATTTTTCTGTGAGCTCTCAATATACAAGTGCCCATAATGGGGTTACACATGTATACGGTAATCAAACATTAAATGGTGTAGAGGTATTTAATGCAAACGTTGATATTCACTTTTCAAAAGATGGAAAGGTTATAGGATACCATCATAATTTTATACCCAACATAGCCCAAAAGGTTAATGCCACTAAACCAAAAGTGGGTGCTATTCAGGCCATGCAAACAGCTTTGGCAACTGAAGGTATGTCGGCTACAACACTAGCAAATAAAGCGCCTTTAGCAGAGAACTCTGTATTAACTTGGTTCGAACCAACGGTATCTACTGAAAAAATTAGAGTAAAGGCTGGTTATTTTGCAATTGCAGACGAAGTAAAACTAGTATGGCAATTAGAATTTTTAAATGATGAAACGAACGATTTTTGGAACAAGAAGGTTGATGCACAAACAGGATTAGTAATTGCCCAAAACAATTATACTACCTTTTGTAATTTTGAACCAAAAGCTGAAACCAAATCTAGTTCAAGTTTCTTATTTGAAGATGAAACGGCCCCCCTTAGTTTAGGAAAAAAGGCTACCACTGGCACCTATAATGTATTTCCTTTGCCACTTGAAAGTCCAAACCATGGTCCAAGAAGTTTAATGACTGATATCGCATCTGCAAATGCTTCTCCATTTGGATGGCATGATACCAACGGCGTTGTAGGACCTGAATTTTTGATAACGCGTGGTAATAATGTTTGGGCAAAAGAAGACACCTTGAATAATAATGGTAGCACGGGCGGATATTCACCTAATGGAGGTGATTCCTTAATTTTTGATTATCCATATAGTATCAGCGCTAAACCAAGAGCCAACCTAAATGCAGCTATTGTAAATCTATTTTATTGGAATAATATTTTACATGATATTTTCTTTAATTATGGATTTGATGAAAAGAGTGGCAATTACCAACAAAAAAATCTTAGTGCCAATGGTCTTGGAAGAGATGCTGTTATGGCTGATGCACAAGATGGTAGTGGTACTAGTAATGCAAATTTCTCTGCTCCTGTAGATGGAATAAGTGGAAGAATGCAAATGTATGTTTGGCCTACTAGTGGAGCATCAACTTCAAATAATACATTGGGAGTAAGCTATCCTAATTCTATTAAAGGAGTGTTTTATGGCCCACAATCAACATCGGGTCCTAGATTAACTCCAGAAGGACTTAAAGGTAAAATAGTATTACTTATGGATTCGGTTGTGGGAGTTACTGGAACAACCACAAGCAATGGCTGCGGTTTAATCGCAAATTCGTCTGAATTAGCCGGAAATATTGTATTAATTGATAGAGGAGGAACTTGCGGAACAAGTAGTACAGCAAACAGAAATAAAATAAAAGCCGCTCAAGCTGCAGGCGCTATTGCCGTAATTATTGCACATAATACAAATGGTCTTACCCCTACTGCTGTTACAGGTACAGATGCTGCTATTACCATTCCCT
Organism: Bacteroidetes bacterium B1(2017); assembly: GCA_002256395.1. GTDB lineage: Bacteria > Bacteroidota > Bacteroidia > UKL13-3 > UKL13-3 > B1. The sequence continues at coordinate 523,646 of NKJG01000002.1, forward strand.
CAATTATAATTGGATATGGAACTGGAGTGATGATAAAAACAGCCCTTCAATCAGATTCGGTTATGGCAATTTTGTTTGATTCATCTGCTTTTAATACAGCTAAAGTATATGATAGCGACTTGGATAATGGAGTAATGACACATGAATATGGCCATGGAATTTCTATTAGATTAACAGGAGGACCGGCAAATTCAAGTTGTTTAAATAATAGAGAACAAGGTGGTGAAGGTTGGAGTGATTTCTTTGCATTGGCTTTAACCACTAGAGTTTGGGAAAACCCTGCCACAGTAAAAAAAGGAATTGGAACCTTTGTTTATGACCAAGATACTACAGGATTAGGAATTCGTCAATACCGCTATTCACGCAGCATGACTGTTAATCCTTTAACTTATAATTCTGTTAAATTAAATACAGAAGTTCATGCAACAGGTACCGTTTGGTGCACAGTATTATATGATTTATACCTTGACATGATTGATAAATATGGTTTCAACCCAGATTGGTATGCTGGCAACGGTGGTAATAACAAAATGATGCAATTGGTAATGGACGGATTAAAATTACAACCATGTAGTCCAGGTTTCTTAGATGCCCGTAATGCCATTATTTTGGCTGATTCAATCAATAATGGTGGAGCAAACAAAGATTTACTTTGGAAAGGTTTTGCTAGAAGAGGAATGGGATTCTATGCTAATCAAGGAAGTAGCGCAAGTGCTACAGATCAGGTTGAAAACTTCTCATTACCGCCAGCTACAGGTTTAAACCAAATTGAAGAAAGCGATAATTTTAGACTTTATCCAAATCCAGCGCTAACAGAAATTACAGTGGATGTGTTTGGTGGAGCAAAGATTACAGGTATTGAAATTTATGATATTGAAGGTAAATTGGTTCAACAAAAGTTGGTTCAAGGAAATTTACCTAGCACAACTCTAAAATTGTCAGAACATCCAACTGGTTATTACCTTGTGAAGATAACTAGTAATGAAGGGGTAGCTTACAAAAAACTACTCATAAACTAATCAAAATTTAATCTATAAAAAAAGGCGGCTAATTGGTCGCCTTTTTTTATGTTTGTTACTTGCTAAAAATGCTACATGAGTTCAAGCAGGTTTCAACATTTTAAAAAAGTACTCTTTTTATTAGATGTACTTAAACTAGCTCTAACCGCTTTTGGTGGTCCTCAGGTGCATTTTACCATGTTTAGAAAGCATTTGGTTCAGAAAAAAAACTATTTAACAGAAGAAGAATTAATTGAACTAAATTCTTTATGCAGCATGCTCCCTGGACCAACCTCCACACAAACTATAACAGCTATAGGTTACAAAATGGGTGGACCTACATTTGCGTTTATTACCTTAGGAATTTGGATTATGCCAGCCTGTTTATTAATGGGTACCTTAGCAATTGTATTAAGTAACTTTGATTTAGCTAGCCCCAAATTAGGCTTTATGAAATTTGTTGCCCCAATGGCAAGTGGTTTCTTAATTTATGCCGCCTATAAATTTATCCAAATGTTTGTAACAAAACGCTACCATTGGGCGCTATTGGTTGGAACCGCGATAATTGGCACCTGGCAACAATCGCCTTTTTTAATACCTGTCATGCTAATTTTAGGAGGATTAATTTCTAGTTATATAAACACGCGAGGGTCTGTAAAAAAACCAGATCCAATTAAAAATATTCGATGGGATAATCTCCTGCTTTATGGAGGTATTTTTATTATTGCTGCAATTGCAGGGGTTGCCACTCAAAATAGATTTTTACTCCTATTTGAAAATAATTTCAGGTATGGGAGCATTGTTTTTGGGGGTGGAAATGTATTAATTCCATTAATGTTTAATCAGTTTGTAGAGTACAAACATTATATAGAAGCCAGCGATTTTTTGGCTGGTTTAGGATTTTTACAGGCCATGCCTGGACCCGTTTTTTCAATTGCAACCTTTGCTGGAGCAATGAGTGTTAAGGAATATGGCTTCTTTGGGCAGGTTTTGGGTATGATATCTGGAACAGTTGGTATTTTTCTTCCAGGCATATTACTAATCTTTTTTGTGTTTCCAATTTGGAACCAACTCAAAAATTTTGCACCTGTAAAAAACGCCATCGAAGGCATTAATGCGGCCTCGGCAGGGCTTGTTGTTTCGTCGGCCTATTTACTCTTTTTACCCGTTGAAGTAAATGAGCAAAATATGCTCGTATTATTAACAACATTATTCTTATTATTGTCAACCAAAGTACCTAGTCCAATTATTGTTTTGGGCTGTTTAGCCGGAGGATATTTTTTTTAATGAAGCATTTTAAACACAGCTTATTTTTAGTTTCTTTTTTCCTCTTTTTTCAAGGGTTAGAATCAAAGGCTCAAAGCAGAAACGACTCAGACTTGGTTCAGTTTACTGGCTTTGTTGTTAACTATGATAGCACTAAAACAATTCCATTTGTTACTATAAGAATTAAAGGAACTAGTCGCGGTTCTTATTCCGATATGCAAGGCTATTTTTCATTTGTAGCCAAACGTTCAGATGTATTAGTTTTTACTTGTGTTGGATTTGTACCTCGAAGCTTTAAGCTTCCTGAAAGCGCGAAAGGCAGTAAATTTAAGAGTGTTGTGGCCATGACAGTGGATACATTTTTATTGGAGGATGTTGTTATTACAGGGCATCCCACAGCAGAACAAATGGATTATATGTTTTCTCGAACCAACCTTCCTGAAGATGATTATACCCTTGCTATGCAAAATTTGAGAAGGAAACCTTTAGCTGATGTTGCTAATAGTTTATCGTATGATGCGTATGATAATGCGAGGTGGAAGTTCAACGACTACGCCAATAAAGCCTATTATAATGGCCAACCTCAACCAATACCAGTTTTGGATGTGATGGCTTGGGGTAAGTTTATTAAAGCACTCCAAAATGGCGATTTAAAACGTCAATAAGACCCCACTTGTACTTAAAACAAGTCAACTAGCGTTCTAGCTTGTGAAAAGGTTTAAAAGCTAAGCTAGCCCAATAAACCTTCTGTACCTAAATTTACAAACTATATGGCAGCAGAAGAATATTATTTAGACCACAGTACACGCAAACATCAAATTTATGGTGCAGTTGGTACCACCTTGGTTCATGCTCTTATTTTTGGAGTGTTGGTATTTGTTGTTTTAACCCCACCTGATCCTCCACTTGGGAATATTGGATTACAAGTAAGTATTGGAGAAGAAAACATGGGAGGCCCTGCAAATGCTCCTACTCCAAACCCTGCACCTACAGATAATTATGTTCCTATTAGTGAAGCAACAGACCAACAATCTGTAACTTCTGATAATTCGGAAAGTGTAGATATTAAAGATAAAACAAGCCCCAAACCTAAAGAAGTAAATACAGTAAAACCTGTAACTGAAACCAAAAAGCCTGTTTTGGAATTACCTAAAAAACCCTTGCAAGCCGCCTTGTTTACTCGTAGGAAAAACAATAGTGAGGGTGGTTATGGTGATGGAGATAACCCAGGAAACCAAGGAAAAGAGGATGGTTCTGAATTTGGAAGTAAAGATGGCCATGGTAAAGGTGATCATGGCGATGGGTTCGATGCAAAAGGTGAGGATGATATAGCTATACATATGCCTTCGGGCAGAAAGGTTAAACAATTGCCTACTATTGTTGATAATTCTAAATCAGTTGGAAAAGTAGTTGTAAGCATTACAGTAAATAAAGATGGCGAGGTAATAAAAGCAATACCAGGTCAAATTGGTAGCAATACCATTGAACCTGCACTATTAAGTAAAGCCAAAGAAGGTGCGCTTAAAACTAGATTTGCTCCAAGAACAGATGGCACCGACGATCAAACAGGTACTATGACTATTATTTTTAGGTTTAAACCGTAAAAATTAGATTAAGTTATTAATTTCCTTTTGAAATCAAGAGAAGGGACTTAATTTCGAAGCTTGGAAATTCCTCACTCAGGATAATATCAAGCCCTTTGAACTACAAAGAAACACTGGATTACCTTTATAGCCAACTGCCTATGTTCACTAGAATTGGCAGCGCTGCTATAAAAAAAGACCTAACCAATACCTTGGCCTTATGTAAGGCGCTTGATTTTCCTCAAACTAAGTTTAAAACCATACATATTGCTGGAACCAATGGAAAAGGGTCTACTAGCCATATGCTGGCCTCAATTTTACAAGAAGCAGGATATAAAACTGGCTTGTACACATCGCCGCATTTAAGAGATTTTAGAGAACGAATTCGAATCAATGGTAACATGATTTCGGAAGAAAAGGTTATTGATTTTGTTGCTCAACATAAAGACCTTTTTGAAGAAATTAAACCAAGCTTTTTTGAATGGACTGTTGCACTTTCATTTGATTATTTTGCCCATGAAAAAGTTGATATCGCCATTATAGAAACAGGATTAGGTGGTCGTTTAGATTCAACAAATATTATTAGCCCTTTGGCCAGTATTATTACAAATATTGGATGGGACCATATGGATTTATTGGGTGACACTCTTGAAAAAATAGCCTTTGAAAAAGCAGGCATTATTAAGCCTGAGATACCCGTCATTATTGGTGAGTACCAAAAAGATATTGCGCATGTATTTGTTGAGAAAGCAATTGAAACAAAGAGTCCTATTTGCTTTTCAAATCAAAAGGTTAACATTTTATATTTTAATAGTTCCTATCAACAGTCGGCATTTGATGTGCAGTTTCAATTTGGTGAATTATGGAAAAACGTTTACTGCGATTTAAACGGATTCTACCAACAAAAAAACATAGGAACCGTTTTAGCTTCTCTTGAAACTATAATTCAATCTGGTTTCAAAATTAGCGAACGAGATGTGCGCGAAGGATTGATGAATGTGAAGCGGAATACACAATTATTAGGAAGATGGCAAGTTTTATCATCTAGCCCAATGACAATATGTGATACAGGACATAATGTAAACGGAATTGAGTATGTGGTTAAACAACTTGCTTCACAAAAATTTGAAACCTTACATATGGTTTTTGGGATGGTTAAAGACAAAGACATTTCAAAAGTTTTAGCCCTATTACCAAAGCATGCAACCTATTACTTCACAAAAGCTGCCATACCAAGAGCCTTAGATGAAAAAGAATTACAGCTTCAAGCTAACTCATTTGGATTGCATGGCAAAACCTATGAACGTGTTGATATTGCTCTAAGTGCCGCTAAACAAGCAGCTAAGCAAAACGATTTAATTTTTATTGGAGGTAGTACCTTTGTTGTAGCCGAAGTAGTTTAAATACTTTTCTTTTTGATAAGCCTAGCGGCCTGCTTTACTAGGTTCGGGCCAGCATAAATAAAACCAGTATATACTTGAACCAAACTTGCTCCTGCCTCAATTTTCTCTAAAGCAGATTCTGCATTATGAATACCACCCACACCAATTATTGGAATACTTCCTTTCGTTTTGGTTGAAATATATTTAATTACATCGGTTGATCTCTTTTGTAAAACTTTGCCACTTAAACCACCAGCACCAATGGCTTCAACCTGTTCTTTACTAGCAAACAATCCTTCTCTTGAAATGGTGGTATTAGTTGCAACTAATCCATCAATGGCACTTTCTTCTACAATTTCAATTACATCGTCTATTTGAGTATCAGTTAAATCGGGAGCAATTTTTAATAGGATTGGCTTGCTTATTTTACCCTTCTTAATCCATTCATTTCTAAGCTTAACTAAACGTGTTAGAATTTCGAGAAGGGGTTTCTTATCCTGCAATTCTCTAAGGTTTGGAGTATTTGGAGAACTAACATTCACAACAAAATAATCAACCACTTCGTATAACTTATCAAAGCAAATAGCATAATCATCCGAGGCATTTTCATTAGGTGTAATTTTATTCTTTCCAATGTTTCCTCCTACTATTAACCCTGCTGGTCTATTCTTTAATCGTTGAGCAACTACCTCTACCCCATCATTGTTAAAACCCATTCTATTTATTAGGGCTTCATCCTTTTTTAGTCTAAACAAACGCGGCAAATCATTTCCTGGCTGTGGTTTTGGAGTAACTGTACCAATTTCGATAAAGCCAAAACCCAAGGCGCTAAGTTCATGCAAATAGCCTGCGTTTTTATCAAGACCAGCTGCTAATCCTACCCTATTTGTAAATTTCAACCCCAAAAAATCGTAGCTATTTTCTACCTTAAAGGTTTGAAAGCACAGGGCTCGAACCAAGGGGATTTTCATAAAGAAACGTAATGAATGAAAAGTAAAATAATGCGCTCGCTCTGGAGGCATCATAAATAATATACTACGTAAAAGGGAATACAAAATAGATGAAATTAATTTTTTGTCAAAAATACAAAGCGAGTTGAGCTTTTTTAAACATTTATTGAAAAAGTATGTTAATTGAGTTATTGAAAGTCAAATTTGCTATTTAGAATAGGTATAAATATCGAAATTGTTAATAAATGTTAGGGGTTTCGCCTTAAGAAATTGCAGATAACTATAAATTCGCACACAAATTTTAATACTATAAAGAATGAACTGGGTTACTAAAATGTTTTCATCATCCATTGGCCAAAAGTTTATTATGGCCCTTACTGGATTATTCTTATGCTCTTTCTTAATCATACACATGGTTGGAAACTTGCAATTGTTTAAATCTGATTATGGTTTAGCGTTTAATACCTATGCCGTTTTTATGACCACCTTCCCTCTCATTAAGGTTGTTTCGTATGTGTTGTATGCAAGTCTATTATTCCATGCTTTTAAAGGAATAATGTTGGTATACAAAAACAACAAGGCACGCCCTGTAAAGTATGCTGTTCAAAATGGTGCTGCAAATAGCCATTGGACAAGCCGCAGCATGGGTGTTTTAGGAACAATTATTTTGGTATTCTTAGTCATTCACATGAAAAACTTTTGGTTCGAATACAAGTTTGGACATGAAGTGGGTTACACACAGTATTTAACCAACCTACAAACTGGTGAAGTGATGGCTAGACCAATGACTGCAGGTTACAGCCAACACAATAAAATTGAAGAGCGCGTAGATGCTGCACCGGATGGCTCTCAATATAAAATAACCATTGTAAAAGATTTATACAATGAAGTTGCAGTTGAATTTAAAGAGTGGTGGTTAGTTGCCTTATATGTATTTTGCATGTTTGCCGTTGCTTTCCATTTATATCATGGATTTCAAAGTGCTTTCCAAAGTTTGGGTATTAACCATAGCAAATACAATGGCCTATTTAAGTTTTTAGGAATTTGGTTCTTCTCGGTAATTATTCCTGCAAGCTTTGCCGCCATGCCTTTATTCTTTTTCTTTAAATAATTTTTTGAACCAACAGATATGACATCGAAATTAGACTCAAAAATTCCTGAAGGTAATTTGGAACAAAAATGGACCAAGTACCGCTCAACAGTTCCATTGGTAAATCCATCGAACAAACGTAGCTTGGAAGTTCTTATAATAGGTTCAGGTTTAGCCGGAGCCTCAGCTGCTGCTTCTTTAGCAGAATTAGGTTATAAGGTAAAAGTATTTTGTTTTCAAGATTCGGCCCGTAGAGCCCATAGTATTGCAGCTCAAGGTGGTATTAATGCCGCAAAAAACTATCAAAACGATGGCGATTCAACCTATCGTTTATTTTATGATACTATTAAAGGAGGCGACTATCGCGCTCGTGAAGCAAACGTGTATCGTTTAGCAGAAGTTAGTGCAAGCATTATTGACCATTGCGTTGCTAATGGTGTACCTTTTGCTCGCGAATACGGAGGATTATTAAGTAATCGTTCATTTGGCGGTACTCAAGTACAAAGAACCTTTTATGCTGCTGGTCAAACTGGCCAACAGTTATTATTAGGAGCATACAGTGGTTTACAACGCCAAGTTGGTATGGGTAATGTAAAAATGTATGCCCGCCACGAAATGTTAGAAGTAGTAACTATTGATGGTGTATGTAGAGGTATAATTGCCCGTGATTTAACAACGGGTAAATTAGAACGCCACTTTGGTCATGCTGTATTGTTATGTTCAGGTGGATACGGAAACGTATTTTATCTTTCAACCAATGCCATGGGATCAAACGTAACTGCTGCATGGAAAGCTCATAAAAAAGGCGCCATGTTTGCTAACCCTTGCTTTACTCAAATTCACCCTACTTGTATTCCAGTTTCTGGTGACCACCAATCAAAATTAACCTTGATGAGTGAGTCGTTACGTAATGATGGAAGAATTTGGGTTCCTAAGAAAAAAGAAGATGCAATAGCACTTCGTGAAAATAAAATTAAGCCGAACCAAATTGCTGAAGAGGATAGAGATTACTATTTAGAAAGAAGATATCCTGCTTTTGGTAACTTGGTACCTAGAGACGTTGCTAGCCGTGCCGCTAAAGAAAGATGCGATGCAGGTTTTGGCGTAAACAAAACAGGTGAAGCAGTATTTTTAGATTTTGCTTTTAATACAAAACGTTACGGAAATATGGAAGCCACTAAAAAAGGTATTCATAACCCTAGCGAGGAGCAAATTGTCGAAATGGGCCGCGCAGTAGTAAAAGAAAAATATGGTAACTTGTTTGATATGTATCAACAAATTACGGGTGTTAATCCATACGAACAACCAATGATGATATACCCTGCTGTGCATTATACAATGGGTGGACTTTGGGTAGATTATAACCTAATGACAAACATCCCTGGATTGTACGCTTTGGGTGAAGCTAACTTCTCTGATCACGGGGCAAATCGTTTGGGAGCTTCTGCTTTAATGCAAGGTTTAGCCGATGGATACTTTGTTATACCATACACCATTGGAGCATACTTAAACAAAGAAATCATGACTAAGGCAATTCCTACAGATCATGCGGCTTTTGTGGATGCAGAAAATAAAGTTAAATCAACCATCGATCAATTGATGGGAATTAAAGGAACCAAATCGGTGGATCATTTCCATAAGCGCCTAGGCTTAATTATGTGGAATAAATGCGGTATGGCTCGTAATTCGGAAGATTTAAATAAAGCTATTAGCGAAATACAAGAATTGAGAAAAGAGTTCTGGAGCAATGTTCGTATCCCAGGTGATGCAAACGAAATGAATCCTGAATTAGAAAAAGCAGTTCGCGTGGCCGACTTCCTTGAATTAGGTGAGCTAATGTGTAAAGATGCCTTAATGCGTAACGAAAGTTGTGGTGGACATTTCCGTGAAGAGTATCAAACCGAAGAAGGTGAGGCGATGCGCGATGATGAAAATTACAAATATGTAGCGGCTTGGGAGTATTTTGAAGGAAACAACTGGGAATTAACAAAAGAAGACCTGGTTTATGAGAATATAAAAATTGCTCAAAGAAGTTATAAATAAGGCTGATAGCTATTGGCTATTGGCCTTTAGCGGAAACAGTTTTGCATAAAACAACCAATTAATTAAAAGGCCAAAGGCTAACAGCTAAAGGCTAAAAGCTTAAATAAAATGGAAAAAAATTTAAATCTAACTCTAAAAGTATGGCGTCAAAAAAACGCTAAGGATAAAGGTCAGTTTGAAGAATATAAAGTTAAAGATATTTCTACCGATATGTCGTTCCTTGAAATGTTCGATGTGTTGAATGAAAGATTAATTAACGAAGGAAAAGACCCAATTGCATTTGATCACGATTGCCGTGAAGGTATTTGTGGTATGTGTAGTATGTTTATTAATGGTCGCCCACATGGTCCTAAGCAAGGTATTACAACTTGCCAATTGCATATGCGTAGCTTCAACGATGGCGAAACTATTGTAATTGAACCTTGGAGAGCGTCTCCATTTCCTGTAATTAAAGACTTAGTTGTAGATCGTACTGCATTTGATAGAATTATCTCTGCTGGTGGATTTATTTCAGTTAATACGGGTAATGCTCAAGATGCAAATGCACTTCCTATTTCAAAAGAAAATGCTGATGAATCATTTGCGGCTGCTTCTTGTATTGGTTGTGGTGCCTGCGTTGCTGCGTGTAAAAATGCCTCAGCTATGCTTTTCGTATCTGCTAAAGTTTCTCAATTCGCCTTGCTTCCTCAAGGGCAACCAGAAAGACAACAACGCGTTATGGAAATGGTGGCTCAAATGGATAATGAAGGATTTGGATCATGTACCAATACAGGTGCTTGTAGTGCCGAGTGTCCTAAAGAAATTTCATTAACGCATATCGCTCGTATGAATAGAGATTATCTTTCTGCAGAATTATCTGCTCAGATAAAATAATCTCATACATTTCATTTTAGTAAAACCATGGTTACATTTACGTAATCATGGTTTTTTTATGTTTCAAATGCAACATTTTGTTTTAAATTAGCGTCTTGTTTATAACACCTATAATTTTGGCCAAAATTAAACGACTCATTTTCCTTTTCTTTTGCTTTTTGCTGCTTGCATTAAAGGTGAGTGCTACCCATTATCGTGCTGGAGAAATTACCTATAAACAATTAGGCCCATTTCTTTATGAAATAACCGTTATTACCTATACTGATCCAGCCAATTCTGCCGCTGATAGACAAGAAATGGAGGTTGATTTTGGTGATAAAACAAGTAGTATTGTTGCTAGGTCAAATGGAAATGGTGAAATTGTAAATGATGATATAAATAACAGAGTTAAAAAGAATATTTACAGAACTACACATACCTATTCTGGTCCAGATTACTATTTAATTTCTATTACTGATCCAAACCGAGTTGATAACATAAAAAATATAAATGGTGGCAACAGTGTAAATATTCCATTTTATGTAGAATCATGGATTAACGCACTTTCGGGCTTCGGTAATAACCAATCTCCAGTCTTACTTTTCCCTCCTATTGATGTTGGCTGCGTTTTTAAAACATTTACTCACAACCCCTCTGCTTACGACCCTGATGGAGATAGCTTAGCCTTTTCCATAATTGCACCAAAAAGGGCTAAAGGTGTTGAAGTACCTAATTTTACCATTCCTGCCTTTAGTGAATATTTTAATATTGAAATTAATTCGGGTCAGCTTACTTGGAAAACACCCATTGAAACTGGACATTATAATTGGGCTATTTTAATTAGGGAGTACAGAAAAGGTATACTTATTGGGTATGTCGTTAGAGACATGCAGGTTTACATAAATAATAACTGCGATAATAACCCACCTCAACTGCGCGTTCCTGCTGATACTTGCGTGGAAGCGAATGTTTTACTACAGCAACAAATATTTGCCAAGGATACCAATATTGGCCAAACTCTTAGAATTTATAGTTACGGAAGTCCATTTGTTCAGGTAAATAGTCCTGCATTTATATCGCCTTTGGTTCCTGGAACCTCTTATGTTGAAGGGCCTTATGTTGGAGTAAATGCTACGTTTAGATGGAAACCAAGTTGCAATGCTATTCGATATAGGCCACATATGGCCGTTTTTAGAGCCGTAGACAATCATTTAACAAAGCCATTATCAGATATTAAGTATTGGAATATTAAAGTTGTTGGTCCAGCTCCGAAAAATGTTCAAATAAAGCAAGATAGCAATGGCTTGAAATTAAGTTGGAATAGAGATACCTGTAGGTTGGCTTTAGGCTATAGAATATACCGAAGGGTTGACTCAAGTTATTGGAAGCATGGCGCCTGCGAAACGGGAGTGCCTAGTTATACAGGGTATGTTTTATACGACACCACGAAAGGCGTAAATAACACTACTTTCTTCGACAACAATTTTGGTAAAGGACTTTCTCCTCTAATTAGATACTGTTATCTTATAACTAGCTGGTATTATCCAAGAAATGAAGATGGTACGGTAATCCTAATTGGAGAATATACTGAGAGCTATGCTAGTGAAGAGGTATGTGACATAATCCTGAAAACGAAACCAATTATTACGAAAGTAAGCGTTGAAAAAACATCAGAAAGTAATGGAAAGATAAGGGTTGATTGGCTGAAACCAGATATTCTAGATTCAAATCAATTTCCTCCTCCTTATAAAATGCAATTATTGAGATCAACTAGTGCACTAGGTAATTATGCGAATGTTGGTTCAGGAATTATTGCTAATACAACAAGTGAGCTAAGTGATGCCACCTATATTGATAGTTTACTTAATACAACTGGAAACACCTACTTTTATAAGGTAATTTTCTATTCCACCAAGAATAATACCTTTAAATATACAGAGGAAAGCACCATTGCTGGATCGGTTCGACTAGGGAATATAAATACAAATAGAACTGTAATACTTTCTTGGAAAGTAGATGTGCCTTGGTTAAATAAGGAAAGTGTTATTTATAGAAAAAATAGTCTGAACCTATTCGATTCAATTGGTAGTACTAGCAATCTTAGGTATGCCGATACGGGTTTAACTAACGGACAAACCTATTGCTATTATGTTGAAACCAAAGGAAATTATAATCCTATCTATTATCCTTTTTTAATTCAAAATAAATCTCAGGAAATCTGTGGTACACCCATAGATACAATAAGGCCGTGTGCCCCAATATTAAGTATTGATACACCTTGTAACTCATTTACCGCCTTAGAGGTAAAATTAAATTGGGTTTATCCATCCACCTGTGAGACGGATGTAGTGAAATATAGAATTTACTGGAAGAAAAATGCCAAGGAAAACTGGACTCTTTTAGATTCAGTAGCTTTTGGAACAAATCAATACATTGATAAACGAGAAAGTCTTAAATTCTCCATTGCGGGTTGTTACGCAGTTATTGCGGTTGATTCTTTTAATAATGCCAGCTATTTTGCCAATGCGAAATGCATAGATAATTGTCCGTTTTATGCCATACCAAATGTATTTACCCCAAACAATGATGGCAAAAATGATATGCTAAATCCATTCCCGTATAGGTTTATAGATAAGGTAGATATTGTTATTTATAACCGTTGGGGGCAAGAGGTATTTAAGACGAATAACATCGATATTAATTGGGATGGCAACGACCAGGAGTCTGGAAAAGAATTAACAGAAAGCGTGTATTACTACATTGCAGATGTGTATGAAAGCTATTTAGAAGGAACAAAAAAACGTACTCTTAGAGGTACGATAACCATAATAAGATAAAGTGTTTACAGGAATTATTGAAGGTACTGGAAAAGTATTAGAACTAAATACGTTTGGTTCGAACCTAACTATTTGGGTTCAATCTGGAATAAGTAAAGAGCTAAAAGTTGATCAAAGTGTGGCACATAATGGAGTTTGCCTAACAGTGGTTGATTTAATGGAAAATGCGCATATGGTAACTGCGGTAGCCGAAACGTTATCAAAAACAAATTTGGGAAGTCTAGCTATTGGCGACACCATAAATTTAGAAAGATGCATGTTATCCAATGGCCGTTTTGATGGGCACATTGTTCAGGGGCATGTGGATGATACAGCAATTTGCGAGAAAATATCGGAAGAAAATGGAAGTTGGTTATTTCATTTTAAATTAAACCAAGCTGCTCAACAAAATTTGATTGTAGACAAAGGAAGCATTTGTATTAATGGAGTAAGTCTTACTGTGATAAGTTGCACGAGCGCTGGATTTTATGTTACAATAATTCCATATACCTATGAACATACAACTTTTATGAACTTGAAGGTTGGCGACTTTGTAAATCTAGAATTTGATATTTTAGGAAAGTATATACAAAAGCAACTTGCCCAAAGGGCATAAAAAAAACCACCCGAGGGTGGTTTTTTTATGAATGCGTGTAAGAATTATTCACCAACAACTTCTACAACGATAGTTACAGTAACATCGCGGTGTAAGTTTAAGATGGCTTCGTAATTACCTAATGTTTTCACATCGTTAATTTCAATCTTACGTCTATCGATATCAAATCCTTTAGCTTTTAAAGCTTGAGCCACTTGAAGTGGGGTAATAGATCCAAAAATCTTACCATTTGCACCAGCTTTGGTACCAATAGTGATAGACATTTCTTTTAATTGTTCGGCCAATGCCAAAGCATCGGTTTTCATTTTTTCACGTTTAAGAGCACCTTGACGGTTGTTCTCTTCGTGCATTTTCAGGTTACTTGCGGTTGCCATAATAGCCATACCACGAGGGAATAAATAGTTATTTGCATAACCATTTTTAACTTCCACAACATCTCCTTGGTGACCCAAGTTTTTCATGTTTTCTTTTAAAATAATCTTCATTGTCTAGTCTCCTTATTTTAAAGAATCGCCTGTAAAAGGTAAAACTGCTATGTGACGGGCACGTTTAATTGCCTGTGACACTTTACGTTGATACTTCAAAGAAGTACCGGTTAACCTGCGTGGAAGAACTTTCCCTTGATCATTAACGAACTTCAATAAGAAGTTTGCGTCTTTGTAATCAAGATACTTAATACCATTCTTCTTGAAACGACAGAATTTCTTCTTTTGTGGTGCTTCAGGCATGGTGTTAAAAACCATTGCCGGAGATGCGTTTGTCTTCTTTTTCATGATTACTTCGCTCCTTCCTGTTTTTGATCTTTTTTACCTTGATTGAATTCACCATTGCGTTTGCGCTGGTTGTAGATTACTGCATGCTTGTCTAAAGACACTGATAAGTAACGCATGATACGTTCATCACGTCTGAAAGCTAGTTCAAATTTTGAAATAAAATCTGGTTTTGACCTGTACTCAAACAAATGATAGAAGCCTGTTGACTTCTTTTGAATTGGGTACGCAAGTTTGGTCAAACCCCAGTTTTCTTCATGAACCAGCTCTCCGCCGTCGTCAGTTATCATTTTGCGGTACTTTGATACTGCATCTTTTAACTGCTCTTCGGAGAGTACGGGAGTGAAAATAATCACTGACTCATAGTCTTTTAAGACAACCGTCTCTGCTTTTTTAGATTTGGTTTTAGTTGCCATTTACTGAGGAATTTATTTTTAAAGGACCGCGAAAGTAGGCTTTTTTTTCAGATAATCAACTATAAATGAAAATAATTGTAAAATACATTGATCTGAACCTAAATCACTTTAAATAAAAAAAATAGCTAATCAAACGCCATTTTCTTCAAATATACTCTATATTCGCCAATATGCTAAGACAATTTATGTCGGGTAAAAAAACACTTTCTTATTTCATCTTGTTCTTTGCAAGCATTTTATGTGCTTATGCGAATGTTAATACGGTTGATTCTTTAATAAATTTATGCAACCATCATTTAGATAATCATGAAAACGAATGGGCGTTTAGAGTGGAGGTTGAACTTGACAAACAAATTGGAAATTCAGAGATTAACTTACAATATGCAAATTATTTAAGTGTAAAGGCAGCGCTTGCTAGTAGAAGAAAAAACTATACGGCGCAAGAAGAGTTTTTAAACCAATACAATGAGGTTGCAAAAAAAATGAATTCTCCAAAGCTCATTGGAACTGGTTTAATTGGAAATGCAAGTTACTATGAACAATTTGGAGATATTAAGAAAGCACTACCTTTCTTTTTAAAAGCTCTTGACCAATTTAAAGAAATTCAAGATGAAACTCAAATTGCCTACCTGTATAATAAACTTGGACTAATTTATTACGAAGACCAGGATTATAATAGGGCCAAAACATACTTTATGGCTTCTTTTGTTCTTTTCAAAAAACATGAAAAAGAGTCGAATCTAAATGCCTATTGGATTCAAAACTGCCTGTCGAATATTGGCCTTTGTTACGAGCAGCTAAAATTGTATCCTAAGGCACTAGCCTATATGAAAATTGCTATGGCTTATTGCCAAACCGCTCCTTTTGGCAGAGATAGACCCATTGGTGTTATCAAAACCAACTTAGGTGTGATTTATAGCTATTTGGGAAATTATACCTTGGCACTTAAAAATTTAAGAGAGGGAATTGAAACCTGCTTGGATCCCAAAAACCTTGAAATAGGCCATGGAATTGAAAGTTTAATTTACCTTTCAAATATTTATACCCAAATAAATAGGTATAAGGAAGCACAAGATTGCCTAGATAAAGCCAAAATACTTATTTACGAAGAGAAATTCTTTAGTGTATTTGATGTTTATTACCCACAATTAGCTAGGTTGAGCTTTGCCACCCAAAACTATAAGGAGGCATATTTAGCGCAAAAAGCATTTTCTTTCTATTGTGATTCAATTGATAAATCGATGGAGAAATCTACTTTCAGTGGACAAATTTTACTTCATGATTTAGAAAAACAAAAAATGGAGAACAAGTTGCTTCAACATGAAAATGAGTATCGTTCCCTACAAATACAGGTTGGGATTGGATTTGTTATTTTATTTTTCATCATAATCGGTTTGGTCTATTATAATCTTCAAAAATCAAAGGCTAGAAACCATCAATTAGAATACTTAAATTCTCAAGTAAATGTCCAAAAAACCGACTTAGAAAAACTTAATTCTACCTTAGAGAAAATAAACCAAAACAAAAGCTTTTTAATTCAATCTGTGGCGCATGATTTACGCACACCTATTGGCAATGTATTAAGTTTAAATAACCTCCTAGAAGAATTTATTACTACTAATGAGGAAGCTGTTGAATACAATAAACTTATTGATAGTAGTTGTATGCTGGCCTTAAATATTATAGAAGATATCTTGGATCAATCGATGATTGAACGGGGCAAACTAAACCTAAAACTTGAGCCAGCTGAAATTCAAACCTTAATTACAGATACCACAAGTTTACTTCAATTTAAATCCAAGCCAAAAAGCATTCAAATAGTATATAAGTTGGATACTCCATTGCTAGTAAAAATAGATTCTGATAGAATTAAACGTGTATTAATTAATATTTTGGTGAATGCCATTAAATTTAGCCCACGAAATTCAGTCATACTTGTTTCTCAATGGCAAGATGAAACCACTTGCTTTATTAGTATTAGCGACAACGGAATTGGAATGAACCAAGATTTATTAAACCATATTTTTGAAAAAAACACAACTTCTGCCAGAGAAGGTTTAGAAAAGGAACAAACCATTGGAATTGGACTTTCTATAACTAAATCTATTGTAGAAGAGCATGGTGGAAAAATAAAAGTGGAAAGTACACCTAATTCTGGCTCAACCTTTTATATAGAGTTACCCATCGGTACTTCTGTTTAACTGGGATTTCGATTTTTAATTCACATTTTCTTTTTATTTTGCGGCATGGAAAATTTTGTGGTAAGTGCGCGTAAATACAGACCCGACCGTTTTGATACGGTGGTTGGGCAGGAACATGTTGTGCAAACACTTAAGAATGCCATTAAAAATAGGCATTTGGCTCACGCCTTCTTGTTTTGTGGACCTAGAGGGGTTGGAAAAACAACAAGCGCGCGATTATTGGCCAAAACCATTAATTGTACAAATCTTAGTGCCGATTTTGAAGCATGTAATGAATGTGATAGTTGTAGGGCATTTAACGCCAATGCTTCTTTTAATATTTATGAATTAGATGCCGCTTCAAATAACTCAGTAGATGATATTAGAGGTTTGGTGGATCAGGTGAGATATGCCCCTCAAGGTGCTCAATACAAAATCTATATCATTGATGAGGTACATATGTTAAGTGCTTCTGCCTTTAATGCGTTTCTTAAAACATTGGAGGAACCACCTCCATACGCCAAATTTATTTTAGCAACTACAGAAAAACATAAGATACTTCCTACTATTTTAAGCCGTTGCCAAGTTTTTGATTTTCACAGAATAAAAATAGACGATGCTGTAAAGCAACTTAGAAAAATTTGTGAAAGCGAAAACATTCAAGCAGAAGAAGAAGCCCTACATGTAATTGGCAAAAAATCGGATGGGGCCATGCGTGATGCCCTATCAATTTTTGATAGAATTGTCAGCTTTAGCGGGAATAAAATTACCTATGCAGACGTAATATCCAACTTAAACATGTTGGATTACGATTATTATTTTAAGGCTACAAACCTACTATTATCAGGTAACTTAGCGGGTAGTTTATTGTTGTTTGATGAAATCCTTAATAATGGATTTGAGGCCCAACACTTTCTGCAAGGATTTAGCGAACACATTCGTAATTTAATGGTTTGTAAACATCCAGACACACTTAAATTGTTAGAAGTAGCGCCAAATGTTCAAGCCAAATTTCTTCAACAATCACAAACTTGTTCAAGTACGTGGTTGTTAAACTCGCTTAATTTGCTAAATCAAACCGACTTTAATTATAAGCTTAGCAAAAACCAGCGTTTGCATGTAGAACTTGCTTTGATGAAGCTTTGTAATTTACAAAGAGCCATTCAAATTTCTACTCATCAGCCAATGGTTGATGAGAAAAAAAAAATTGATGTAAGTTCTTCTGCTACTGCTCCTACCTCAATACCTTCTGAACCAAAACCTACACTTCCTCCCCTATCGGTTGAACCTCCTGTATCCATTTCTTCACTGTCTAATTCTTCTGGAATTGGTTCAGGAAAATCTGCTATTGAACGCTTGAAAGAACAGGTAGCTAAGAATAAAGAACAAAATCAACAAGATAGTATCAACCAAGTTCAGGTAGTTGAAGAAAGAGGAGAAAACAAAGACTTTAGCGAAGCAGACTTCCAACGAATTTGGACAACCTATATTCAAAATTTAGATTCGGGTGGAAAGTCAAGGATTGCGGTATTTTTGAAAGATTCACCCATAAAATTTATTACTCCTTTAAAGGTTGAAATTGAATTAAAAAGCACCCTTGAAAATGAAACAATGGATGAAGAAAGAATGGATTTAATTCCCTTTCTCCGCAGGCAGTTACAGAATTACGATTTAGAAATCGTTTTTACTGTTAACAAAGATCGAATTGTTCATTTGAGTAAGATAAGTAAGCCTGATCAACTTAAACGCATGGTTGAAAAGAACCCTCAATTAGGTGATTTTGTACAAGGGTTAGGATTAGAAATTGATTATTAACATGACACTCGGAAAAGATAGGATAAAGAAATCTTTTGGTTCAAGGATGCGAAAGCTCCTCAGCTATTTTTTAAAAGGACTTTTAATAACCTTACCCATTTATGCCACCTATCGAATTATTAGGTCGCTAATGGAATCATTAGATGCGGTTCTATTACTTGAAACTCCTGGACTTGGAGGCATAATAGTAATTGGTACCATAACCTTTATGGGCTTTATTGGTTCAACCTTAATTACCCGGCCAATAATAGATTTATTAGATGATTTTTTCTCCAATATCCCTTTTGTAAAAACTATTTACACCTCCGTAAAAGACCTTATTGAGGCTTTTGTTGGGGAGAAGAAAAAATTCTCAAAACCAGTTATTGTTGAATTATCACCAGGCATTTATAAGCCTGGTTTTATTACTCAAGATGATTTGGCTCAATTAAACCTTCCAGGAATATTGGCAGTCTATATGCCACATTCATACGCCTTTTCGGGAAATTTATTTTTTATTGAAAGTTCTAAAATCAAACCATTTGATGGAGATAGCAGCAACTTAATGAAATTTATTATTTCGGGTGGAGTTATAGAACTGAATGAAAAAGACCAAGAAAGTATTTAATGAATAAGGTACTTGATTTTATTAGACTTATTAGGCTCAACAATCTACTAATTATTGTTGCTACCCAAATATTTGCGTACTATTTCTTAACTCCTAGCATTAGCTATAAAACACTTTTACAACCCAGCTTTTTTGCTTTATTAATAAGTACATTTCTTGCTGCCGCCGCTGGGTATATTATAAACGATTATATGGATGTCATGCTTGATTTGGTGAATAAACCAGAAAAAGTAATTGTTGGGAAAAGCATTTCCAGAAGGTACTCCATGTTTCTTCATTTTATTTTAAATACGCTATCCATTGGTTTGGCTTTTAGCATTAGTAAAAGTATGGCTGTTCTTGTTTTAGCCTGCGTTTTAAGTCTTTGGTTATACTCACAATTTCTCAAGAAAACATACCTATCTGGCAATATAATGGTTGCCTTTTTAACGGCATTTACCTTATGGATTTTGTTTGTGTACGACCCAAATGTATTTAAGGCAGGTATATGGGTTTATGGAATCTTTGCCTTTATCACCACCCTTCAAAGGGAAATAATAAAAGACACAGAGGATTTAAGAGGCGACTCAAAATTTAAGTGTAGAACCTTGCCAATAGTTTTAGGAATAAGGAAAACAAAAGAGGTTTTGTTTTGGCTTCAAATTACCCTACTTATCTTAAGTATTTCTTTTTGCTTTAGCTTTGAATCTTTAAGTTTTAGCAGCACAAATACCAATAAATGGTTCTTAATTTATATGCTCATTGCTGTTATTATTCCGATGCTCATTTTAGCTTGGCGAATCAAAAAGGCGGATGTTAAAAACGATTTCTCACAATTAAGTTTCTTAAGCAAAGTAATTATGGTTACAGGAATTATAAGCATGGTTTTTTGGCGTTTTTAATGCTAATTAAAGCATTTAAGATTTGAAAAAATCTAGCTCTTGTTCTGTAAGCAAAGAATCTCCAGGCTTATATCCTTCAAAAATTCTAGCAGTAGCCGAATCTAAAATTTCATATACCTTTTGAAAATCTTCTAGGGTTCCATAGTATGGGTCGGGCACTATTAAGGAGCCATTTGCATTCGGATCAAACTTGCGCATCAAAAATAATTTAGCAGTTCCATTTAATGGATACAAATTCTTTAACACAGCCAAATTATTCGTATCCATAGCAAAAATATATTCGTAAGATGTAAAATCCGACAAGACAATTTGCCTAGCCAAATGCTTTATTTCCATCGATTTATTTTGAACTACTTCAATGGTTCTTTTATCTGGTTTTGAACCAATATGATAAGCTGCTGTGCCAGCAGAATCTATTTCAAAATATTCTTTTAAGCCCAACCTAAAAACATAGTTTTTAAAAATTGCTTCTGCCATTGGTGAGCGACAAATATTACCTAAACAAACAAAAAGAACTTTATTCATATCTTCGAATTTGCCTAATCTTTAGTACATTGCCAAACTAAAAGTTCCAAAGAAAATAGTTTAATAAAATCGAACTATTGAATTTAAAACCATTGAATCGCCTAAAAGTAACCATTCTATTTGTTTCGACCTTCGTTTTAAGATTGTCGCAAATTGGGTTTGCTCAAGAATCAAAAGGTAGAATTAGAGGATTTGAAGCGTCAGTTTTTTCAGGTTATCATTTCGCCTCAAATGGAATTAATAAAACAGGAGAAAGTTTAAATGGTATTCCAGTTGGTCTAAGCCTTAATTGGGTTCAATATGGCATTCAAAAAAAGGCCTTTACAGATGTTTTTGGTGATCCTAGGTTAAATCTTGAACTTAAAATTACTAAACTAAACAATACCGATACGTTTGGATACAGCCTAGCAGTGTTGCCAGGCTATACCTACAATTTGGTTCAAAACAAGAGGGTAATCCTTGGAGCTAAGGTTTCATATGGGCTGAACCTAAACACCAAACAATACTCCCATGCAAGCAATTTCGACAATAGAGCCATAAGTTCTCCCATAAACTTTGCTTTAGATTTTGGTTTAAATTTAAGTTATAACCTGAATGCATATACACATTTAACAGCAGGAACTGGATTATACCATGTATCAAATGGGAGCCTAAAAATGCCCAATGGAGGTATCAATATTCTTTATGCTCAGCTTGGCATGACTTATTACCCTATGGGCTTAGCCTATTCACAAATAAAAAGGCCTACCTATACAGGGAAATCAAAATCAATTTATTACCAAGTATACGGTGCCTATGCTTACCGCCAAATTGGATATTTTAATTATATAAATAGTTTTTCTATTGCTTCTTTAAGTAACCAAGTTTACTTTTCCTTTAATAAATTATATAGCACAGGGCTTGGCTTAGACGCCTTCTACGACGCATCTCAAGCTCTTTTGTATGATTCTCAAAAGAACTATTCTGAAGTTCCAGAAAATCAAAAATACCTGATTGCTTTAGGGTGGTGCAATAGATTTGAAGCTGGCAATTTCTTTTTTCCATTAAGCCTAAATCACTATATATATCCTATGAAAGTAATAAAGGAACCTGTATATATAAAATTTGGATTAGGCTATCAATTGAACAAGTCTCTATTTACAGGTTTATTCTTTAAAGGAACCCTAAACAATAAAAAACAACTTCAATCTGATTTTATGGAATGGAGTTTAGGGTTTAGAATCTAGTATTACCTAGCTTTAAAACCAGTAAATTCAATGGTTTGAAGGGAAAGAACTTTTGTACTTCCTTTTGCAATTTTAACATCAAATGATTTATTCGCCCCTTTAATGTTCTGTTCATTATAGGCTTCAAATTGAATGGTTTGAGCACCTGTATCTAATGGCACTCGCGAATAATTTATTGAGTAGGGTAATAATTGCCAATTACGGGTATCGGCCTTTTCTGAAAAGGCACTGTACAACATAGCAGCTACTGCTAAACCTTGTTGATCCTTGTTTTGTTGGGCTTTGTATACCGCTAATTGTTTTAAAGCCACTCTCGACAAACCCATGGCAAGTTCTTTACCCATTCTATCCTCTAAGCTTTTATAAGCAATTGCATTTATATCTTCACCCATTTCAAATGAAAACGTGTTGCCATTTGTATTTAATTGAGCTCTGGTATAATAGGGTTGTCTACTAACATATTTCGGCAAGGCAAGTCTAATATATTTCATATCCAACAAATCCTTGTTTTGATCTTTATCATTGGTTCTAAATGGAATGGCAATACCCAATTCTGGATACACAAATTCAACCCATCCATCGCCATAGGGAATAATCATAACACTAATTGAAAATTCATCTTTTATTGGACCTAAACCATTATTCCAAAAAAACAACACCTGCCCTTTCTCTTTATCCAAAGTTTCGGCCTTTAAATTAAACTCGGCCTCAAAGGTTCTCACTTCCTCATAAAAGCCAATTGCTTTGGCGGTTCGTAATAAATCCTTTTTTAACTGTAGGGGTATGGGAGTACCAAATTGCTTCAAGTAATCATCTTTATAAATATCATACGAATTTTTGTAGGCGATATAGGCATCATTATACTCGCCACGTATGTCGTATATTAGGCCTAAAAGGTTGTGGGCAAAGGCGTCGCGCTTGTATTTATTTTTATTACCGTATTTATCGGTAATCTTTTGCATTTTCTCAAGCATACGTTTGCCCTCAATTAATGCCTCTTCGGTTTGACCCAATGAGAGGTAGTTAAGGGCGCCATAATAATGCAATAATATTTGTTCGAAATTTTCACCTCCGTATTTCGACGCGGAGGCATTTACCAATAAGGTTAGAGCAAAATCTCCAGCACTTTTATTATAATCTTCTACAAAAAAATCGGCTTTTTGAAAGTATACATTACTGTTCATATAATCGCCTTGCATCCACAGAACGGTACCCTTATTTAGGTAAAATAAGAGTTTGTTATGGTCATGCTTTTCCCATGATGCATCGTCTTTTAGGAGTTTATTAACTGCATCAAAATTATTGGTATAAACGGCATTCATGAACTCCTCATTTTTTTGATAATAAGTAGCACATGCCGGTAAGAGCAAGACAATGAAAGAAAGAACGGCATAGAAAATTATGCCGTTCTTGTATACTGAATTGTTCAAGGGAATTAGTTTTTAATAAACTTCTTGATTTCTTTTTCGCCGATCCAAACCTTTTCATTTGTTTCAAGATCGGTAAGTTCTAAATTAACTTGGTACTTAACAGTTTTTTGGTTTTTGTATTGGTCAACAATACTCATAATAACCCCATTTAACATAAAATCAGCACCTTTTTCTTTACCCCATTTTTTACGAGTTTCTTCACTCGAAAAAGTTTGTTGATCGCTACGTTCATCTCTTATTTCATTGCGTTCTTCACCACTTTGAACCACACTTACAGTACCCGAATTAATAAACGATTTTTCCATGTTCTTAATAAAGGTACCCGCATCAATATGCTCTGAAGTTTTATTTCTAATTTGACCAACAATTACGGTTGGTTTCTTGCTATTTTTCATTTCAAAATTAGTGCGCCAAGGACGATCTAAAACATCCTTTATCATTTCGTCGGCAACTAATTTAGAATCGGTATCATTCCATCTGCCGCTAATATCGGTTACGGTGTTTGGATCCATACGTTCTACTTTTCTACTTGGACCGCAACTGCTAAAAATTAATAGGCTGGCTATTCCGGAGGCTAGGAGTACTTTTTTCATTTTAATTTTATTTTATGGTTTCAATTTTACAAATTACATTCCAGAAATAAAATTATCTAAAATGTTGAGACCAAAACTAATCAAAATAAGCAAATTCTACTCTATAACCCTCATTTTATTGGTATTAAATAGCTGTAACTCCTTCAAACCATATACCCTTACAAGGAATGGAAGTGACCAAGTTTTAAATGGAAGTGTACAAAAATCTGTACTATTAGACCAACTAAATTTCCCTTGGTTCAAATATGAATACGATGTATATAAGCCAAATGTAACCCTAACTGACGCACTGAAGCCAAAAGCTACAGAAATTAGGGTATTGATTTTTGCTGGCTCATGGTGCAGTGATACGCAACGTGAGCTCCCTCGTTTTTATAAAATAATGGATCAAATTGGTGTTCCAGAAAACCAACTCGGATTAATAATGTTGGATCAAAAAAAGAAATGTGCCTACCTAAATGTGGATGCTCTGCAAATTGAAAACATACCTACTTTTATATTTTATAAGGGAGGCAAAGAAATTGGTAGAGTAATTGAAAAACCCGATTCGTGCTTAGAATTAAGCATTCAAAAACTCTATTTACCTTCAGAAAAATAAAGTTTATCCATTTTTTTAACCGCTTATGGGAATAAATCCATTCTCGTAGGAATGCAATTTGTGAGATGAGCTAATTTTTATACCTTGCACGTAATGATAAAGAAATTTTTAGTCGGCATTATTGCCCTTGTTTTATTTAATTCGGCATTTGCGAATGATAGCACCAAAGTAGCACTTAAAACATTTTCAGCCGAAAACCAGCACCCAGTATTATATCAATTAATTGGACAAATATTAAATACTTACCACTATCGTAAGGTTACCATAGATGATAAATTATCATCGACTCTCTTTGATAATTTTATTGAAAATCTTGACCCTGCAAAAGTCTATTTCTTAAAGCAAGACATGGATAAGTTGGAAGCCTATCGCTACCAATTGGATGATGATTTAATGAAAGGCAATGTTGACAAGGCCTTTGAAATTTACAATTTATACCAAACACGTTTGTATGATCGTATTCAGTACACCTTTGATTTGCTGAATCAAGATTTTGATTTTAGCAAAAAAGATTCATTTGAAATAGACAGAGAGCATGCTCAATGGGTAAAATCGCAAAAAGAATATGATGCACTTTGGTTGCGTAAAACTAAAAGTGAAGCCTTGCAATTAAAAGCAGATGGAAAGGATCAAAAAACCTATACCGATATTTTAAGAAAGAGATATTACAATCTTTTAAAACAATTGGCCAAAACAAAGAATGAAGATGTATTTTCCTTCTTTGCAAACTCCTTAACAGAAATTGCCGACCCACATACAAACTACTTCTCACCAAGAGCAGCCGAGGATTTTGCAACCAGCATGAGCCTTAGTTTAGAAGGAATTGGGGCCACATTGCAAACAGAAAACGAATACACCAAAATTAGAGAAGTTGTAAAGGGTGGGCCAGCAGATAGAAGCAAACAAATATTTGCCAATGATAAAATTGTTGCTGTTGCACAAGGTAAAGATGGCGAAATGGTTAGTGTATTAGATTGGCGTTTAGACGATGTAGTGGGCTTAATACGTGGTAAAAAAGGAACCATTGTTAGACTTGAAATTATTTCGGCCGATGCTATTAACAATAAGAGTAAGATTATTGAAATTGTACGCGATAAAATTGTTTTAGAAGACCAAGGCGCAAAGAAAAGCATTAAGGTAGTTGAACGCAATGGAAAGAAATTTAGAGTTGGAGTAATTGTATTACCTACCTTTTACATGGATGTTGCAGCTTTACAAGCGGGCAATAAAAATTATAAAAGTACTACCAGAGATGTAAAGAAACTTATTGAGGAACTTAAGCAAGATAGTTCTGGTCCTATAGACGCGCTTGTCATTGACCTTAGAAACAATGGCGGAGGAAGTTTACAAGAGGCCGTTGAACTTACCGGATTGTTTATTAAAAAAGGTCCTGTTGTGGCCGTAAAAGACCATTTTGGTATCACCAAAGCAGAAGAAGATAGAGACGAAAGCATAACTTGGGATGGACCAATGACCGTTTTGGTAAATAGATTTAGTGCCTCGGCATCAGAAATTTTTGCAGCCGCCATTCAAGATTATGATAGAGGTTTGGTAATAGGTGAAAAAACCTATGGAAAAGGTACTGTTCAAAATCTATTGGATTTAAATAGCTTTGTTGAAATAGATGGAAAGAAATTGGGTCAGCTTAAATTAACCATTGCCAAGTTCTACCGCATATCTGGAGGAAGTACCCAATTTAAAGGAGTTATTCCAGATATCGAATTCCCAAGCATTTACTCGGATAAAGAATTTGGGGAAGAAGCAAGTGAGTTTGCCTTGCCATACGACGAAATTGCCCCTCAAAATTATAGCAGTTTAAATAGAGCTAAAACAAATTTGGCAGCTTTAAAAATGAGTCACCAAGCCCGCATGGACAGTTCTGCAGGTTATAGATTTTTAATTGAAGACATTGCAAACGTTAAAGAAAGTAGAGCCCGTAAATACATTACCTTAAATGAAACTCAGTATAAAGCTGAAATGGAAATTGGGGAGAAGAAAAAGAAAGACAGAGAGGCTCAAAAAGCTAAGTTAAAGGAACTTCATCAAGAAGAAGGAAATTTAATTTTAGATGAATCGATTCAATTATTATTGGACACCCAAAAATAGGAAGCTTATTTTTTAGGCTCTGTTAAAGGCACTTGCCCACCTAAGCCCATTCCAGGGGCATCGGGCACGTGCTTTTGCGGCCAAGGTTGGTCTTTGGGTGGCAATTCTTCTATAACCACACGGGCATATCCACTTCCTTGGGTCATACCTAAATGTTTGGCAGCTCTATAGGATAAATCTAAAATATACTTCTTAGAGTATGGACCTCTATCGTTAACGGTAACAATTACCCATTTGCCATTTTTCTTATTGGTAACTTTAATTCGAGTTCCAAGTGGCAAAGTTCTATGAGCTGCAGTTAATTTTTTTGTGCTATATTTTTGTCCACTCGCTGTTTTCCTTCCATGCAAACTATTGGCATAATAACTGGCTTTCCCCTCTTGATAAAACATCTTTTTTGAATTGATGGCAGTATCCATAGGAATGACAGTTTGAGCCATTATTTTTGAAGTGGCTAAACACAGGCATAAAATTAAATATATGACAAACTTTTTTTGCATAATATTGGCAAATATACACATTTCTAAATTGAGGTAATTTATGCAAGGCTCAACACCACTAAAACCCTTAGCAGAGCGCGTTAGACCCAATACGCTATCTGATATGATTGGGCAAAAACACCTTTTGGCTCAAGGCGCTCCTATTTACCAGGCCATACAAACTAAGAATATCCCTTCCATGATTTTTTGGGGCCCTCCTGGTGTTGGTAAAACAACTTTGGCAAGAATAATTGGAAATGAACTTGGACTAAATTTTTATTACCTAAGTGCCATCCAAGCTGGTGTTGCCGAGGTAAGAAAAGTAATTGAGGAAGCTAAGAAAATTGGCAAGGTATTACTATTCTTGGATGAGATTCATCGGTTCAATAAAAGCCAACAAGACGCTTTGTTAGGTGCAGTAGAAAATGGCAGCATTGTATTAATTGGAGCTACAACAGAGAACCCAAGCTTTGAAGTAAACAACGCATTGCTAAGTCGTGCTCAAGTATATGTATTAAATGAATTAAGCAAAGAAGAACTCATAGAACTTTTGGTTCAGGCCATTGCTAAAGATAGCTATTTGCAGCAGTTTAAAATAGAACTAAAGGAAGAAGAATTATTGCTTCAACATAGCGAAGGTGATGGTAGAAAATTGCTGAACCTTCTAGAACTGTTGGTTAGCCAGGTGCCTGCAGGAGAAGATATAATAATAACAAATGATTGGGTAGGAAAGGTTTTGCAAAAGAAAACCACCAAATATGATAAAGGTGGAGAGGAGCATTATAATGTTATCTCGGCCTTTATAAAATCTATTAGAGGTAGCGATCCTAATGCAGCAGTGTATTATTTAGCGCGCATGTTGGCAGGAGGCGAATCCATTGAATTTATTGCCCGAAGAATGTTGGTTCTGGCAAGCGAAGATATTGGCAATGCCAATCCAAATGCCCTTTTAATTGCGAGCAATTGTTTTGATGCTGTTCATAAAATTGGCATGCCTGAAGGAAGAATTATACTCTCTCAGTGTGCTGTGTATTTAGCTACATCGGTAAAGAGTAATGCCTCTTACATGGCCATTGAAGAAGCAATGGCTACAGTTGCCAAAACAGGTAACTTACCTGTTCCATTACATTTACGTAATGCCCCTACCAAATTAATGAAAGAACTTAATTATGGAAAGGAATATGCCTATGCACATGCCTATAAAGATAATTTTGTGGAGCAAGAGTTTTTGCCAGAAAACATTAAAGGACAAAAGTTTTATGAGCCAGGAAACAACCCCAGAGAAAACGAACAAAGGGCCTTTTTAAAGGCACGTTGGAAAGATAAATACAAGTATTAGGACCTTATTTTATATGATACCAAGGCATATTAAAGAAGCCATTTTTTAGCTCAACAGTTACAACCTGACCAGGTTCTAAAGAATCATACTTTTGCCTGCTTATACTAATTTCTTCTGGTTCATTTTGCTTACCCCAAGTATCTATTTCAAAGTAATAGCTCGTGTATTTTCCGCTACTTGTTCGTTTGCTTAAAATGGTGGACGAATAATATTGAGGAGCACTCTTATCTAATAAACCGTTTAAGGAGATAATTATACCAAAACTATACCCAAATAAAATAGCATAAATAATAAGTACTACAAAAAGGTCTTTGGCTTTGTGGTATTCTAACTCCTTGTGATTTACTAATAAGAAAACTAATATAGATAAGGAAAGGATACTACTTGGAAGTATTATAGAACTTGAATCTATGAGGTTATAATCTGAAATGCCACGAATACATAAGATTAATGCCGGAAGAATTAAGGCTAAAGTTAGACTTGGATAAGCGCTTTTTTCTTTTTCATTTAATTTAATAAGCCCTTTGAAGTACTTAATAATTCCTATTACTAGCAGCGGTATTAAGAGGGCTCCAAACATTAATGGCTGGTAGGGTTTTGGGTAAAATAACAACCAAACTCCAACAATAAATCCTACTATATTTAGTATGGTAGAAATACTTTGTGCTAAATGAAGTTTTTGGGCCCTCTCCTCCTCTGTCCAGCCAAAATGAGGATTGTTTAATATTTCTTCCTTTTCGATATCAATTAATTCTGCATCTAAATTTTTGTAATAGTAAGACAACCATAATAAAATATCACCTGTATTTCCGTAATAGGTACTTATTTTAATTTGTTTTCTATTGAGGGCATTTGTTTCAATAATGATGTGCTTATTTTCTTCCCTATATCCGCTAATTTCATCCAAATAAAGTTCCTTGTTATTAAATATTCCTTTGGTGTAAACTTTATCCTCTGCAATGACAAATTTTCCATAATAGGCATCTATAATGGCTAGGATTAATATGGCTATACCTGCAAGACAAAAACCCACTAACAAATAGGGATTTGAATCATTCTTGAAATCAATTCTAAAAATAAATATGCTTAAGGCTGTTACACCAATAGGTGATAGAATAAGAAAGAAAATTTTCCAAAAACGTGATAAGCTAAACTCTTGCATGAACAAAAATAAAGATTACTCTAGAATAACTTTTCGAGTTATACTTTTTTCGCCATCCAAAATGCTTAGTAAATAAATTCCTGAACCTAAACCTGCTAAATCAATGGTGGATGCAAATGGAATACTTAAAACCTCCTGTCCTAAACAAGAATAAACTTTAAGAGTTGCTTCTGATGAGGCCTTATAATCTATATTTAAAATGCCATTTGTTGGATTTGGATATAGATTTAAAACCTGTTCTTGGTTTAGGGGAAATAAACCCGAAACTCCTGTGGTACGTAAAGAATACAAGTTATTGCCAGAAACAAAAAGCAGATTGGTTCCACTAGCAGATAAACCCTTAGTGCTAAAATTGCGAATGGTATCGGCTAAAGAATAGGCTAGGCTAGTTCCACTTGGGGTTCCATTGGTTTTGTAAATTTGATCACTATGTAGGTAATCATTAGCTACAAAAAACATAGTACCATTAACGGCTGTAAAAAATCTAGGATCGGACCCACCTGCATCTGTACCCAAATGTATATCTTTTAAAAGTACCGAATTAGATGGAGTAGCATCACCTGCATATGGCTCCCAATCGTTATTGTCTTTACCACCTAAAAACAGTTTGTTGCCTAAAACGCCCAAACTATTACCCACATTGGTTAAGCCAAGCACAGCACCAAATGCAGAACCATCTGTTTGGTTCAGGGTTTTGTATACCGCACCCGATAAAAAATAGGCCTTATCATTGTATAATGTAAGGTTATTTATACTACCACCACGAATAAGATAGGTTCCTGCAATAGATCCATCGCTGCGCCATAAATTGGAGGCTCCAAAGGTATTTGTAAATATAGCACAGGTGCTTGTTTGAACCATTCCACCAATTTTGCTTGTGCTGTAATTAAAAACACTATCCTTTAATTTTGTGGTTCCAGCGAGTGTTCCATCGGTCTTCCATAAGGCAGAATAAGTATTATTAGGATAATTAACTACAAAAATAATCGCTGTTAATCCTGCTTTAAAAAAGGCTTTGTTTTCAAAGGTCTTTTTAACTATTAGTCCCGATTTTATCTCGGTGGTTCCAGCAGAATCGCCATAGGTTTTCCAAACACCTTCGTAATGAGGAGTGCCATGGGTATAGCTAAAATAGCCAACATTATTAATTACACTCAACCCTAATAAAACGGCTGAATCTGTGGCAAAAGACCTTACTATTTGAGTTCCTGCAGGGGTTCCATTTGATTTATATAAAGCAGGTTTGCCCGCTCTATTTGGACCGAAAAAATAAAGTGTATTATTTATGGCAGCAAAATTTCCAATTTCACTAACAAATGAATCCTTTACTAATTTGGTTCCACCTGGAGTACCATCTGTTTTCCATAATTGAAAATAGGCACCTTGTTTAACTTTAAAGTAGCTAGTATCGCCAATCGTTTTGTAATCTAATAAGGCCGAATCTGCAACTCCAACTTTTAATAAAGTAGGCTTTTGAGCAACAACTTTGGCCATAAAACCAAGGCTAAGTAGCAGAAATAAAATAAAAACTTTTTGAGTAATTTGTTTTTCCATAACCCAAAATTACCCAAAAAGTTAAGACTTAAATGGTATCCCAAAAGATTAAAGAATTAATTAAGAGACAGCTTCGTGTTGCAAACTCTTTTCTAATTCAATAGCCTTTGGAAACAAAATATTATTCTCTAAGTGGATATGCAAATGAAGGTCTTGTTCAAATTCCTTCAACATGGCATAAGCAACCCTATAGGTGGTGCAGCCATCGGCAGGTGGAGTATAATTAGAACTTAATTCAGAAATTTTTCTAAACCTATCCCCTTCCACCTCATGTTCGTTCATCATAACCTGAATTGGGTTTTGAACTGAACCAAAACCTGCCTGTTCTAAAGACCTATTGGATTCTTTTGCAGCCTGTAATTTTTGTACATAAGGAAATAAAATTAACTCTTCCTTTTTCATGTGTGCAGCTAATTCGCCTGCTGCGGCCATAAATTGTTCGTTTATTTCAAACAATTCGGGATGGTTTGAACCGTGAACCTTACAAAGCTTATTTAAAAATTGTATAAGGGGTTCGGTATTATTTACAACATAGGTATGATGTATTTTTTGGATATAATTCACCAATAAATCTAAAGGCCAATTGGTAAAATTGGTAGCTAAGCTATTTCCAGCTTGTGTAATGGATGTTAACTCGTTTAATAGCTCCTTGCTATCTAACTGTTTAGTTTGGCAAACCTCTGCTAGTGTCTTTCCTCCTTTACAACAAAAGTCGATGCCATATTTTTGAAATACACTTGCGGTGCGGTAATCTGTGGCTACAAATGAGCCAATGGTTTTGTCTGTGTTTGTGTTCATCTTAAATTGATTAATTAGGTAATAAGCTTGTTTAAGAACACAAATGTAAAAAGAGAATTTATAATATCGGACAAAAACATCCTTTATTAACAAAAATCATATTTTGAGTTTACTTCTCAAAATTAAAATAGGCTAGTTAAGTTATTGAATTACTATTTATCAAATAAATAGCCACTATACGCCAAACCTTTTGCCACACTAATAAAATTATCGCCCGAATTTAGCTTGGTATTTGGAAACTTAGTTTTAAACAAATCTTGTATGCCTTGAACCAAAGATGTACCGCCAGTTAAAAATACACTATCAATTTGGCTTGGATTAATTTGATGCTGTACTAAAAAAGTATCGAGGTAGGCGTTTATTTTTAGGAGGTCTTTTTGTATAAGTTGATTGTATTGAGGCAAACTTATTTGCTCGTTTATTTCAATACCCAAATTTCTGTAGGCAAAGGTAGATTGAGGTAGAGACGAGAGTTCTATTTTAGTTTGTTCAATTGCTCTAAACACGGTATAGCCCAAATTATGTTCAATAAGTGTAAGCAAATTTTCAAACTTGGGGTTGTTCCTCGACAAATAGAAATAACGGTTGATGTCGTTTTTAATCTTTTGTCCATTAAAGAAATTCATCTTTTCCCAAGAACAAATATTTGTAAAGAAGGATAAAGGCAAATCCAACATTTTTCCTGGACTAGATTCGTATTGCACTCCTCTTCCAAAATAAGGCGTACCACGTTCCCACATAAAGGCAGAGTCGAAGCTATCGCCGCCAATATAAATACCACCTGTTGCTAAAATATCCTTGCGACGATCTTTGCTCCCTATTCTCTTAGGGTCAAGTTCAATGAAGGTAAAATCTGTTGTACCACCACCCAAATCGGCTACCAATACATTTTCTTTATGGCTTATTGTTTTCTCGTAGGCGAATGCCGCACCAATGGGTTCAAACTGAAATGCTACTTCCTTTAAACCTGCCTTTATTGCGGCATTTTTAAGGCGTTGTTGGGCCAAAACATCTTTTGTAGCATCATCATCATCAAAAAAAACTGGCCTACCTATAATGGCTCTTTCACCTATTTGGCCAATTCGTTCATCGGCCATTTTTTTAAGTGTGCCAATAATAAAACTTACTAAATCTGTTGCGGTATATTTGTTTGAACCAATGCGAGTATCTATAAAGCTGCTTCTGGGTAATACTCGTTTAATAGATTTCATAAATCTACCATCCATGCCATCAGCAATATATTGTTCGATGGCATTTGCTCCTACGGTGCAAGTTTCCTCCTCCTGGTTTTTAGGAAAATAAAGAATGGATGGAATACTAATCGTATCCACTATTTCTTGCGTGTGCTCATCAAAAATAGAAAGGGCCGAATTGGAAGTACCAAAATCGATACCATATAAATACTTGCTCATGTGTAGTTTTAGGGGCGGCCAAAATAGATTAAAAAACCATAGCCTCAAACCAAAATCCTATTAAAAATACCTTAAGGCAATTTGGCTAATTGTGCGAGCACTCGCTTACTTCTACTAATAATACCAGCGCTTCCAAAAGGTAATAAATCTTCTAACAATGGAATCACTTCATTTTTAAGCTCTGGTTCCTTCTCACAAATTCTATATAAAACTGTCATTGCAAAAGCCTTTACGGCCACAGGCTCATGCAAATCATGAATATATTTTATACATCTATCGGCCATAGGCCCCATTTCCTCTTCGGGCAAATCTATGTATTGTAAAAGCCGCAATACATTTCGTTTAATTGCCACATGCATTTTAGCATCTAGCAAAGTGCAAATAAAATGTATATGCTTTTGTGCCAATTTAGGATGTTGTTCTACAACAACGCTCAAGGGCCATGATGCTCTTTGCGTTAAGCGATAATCGCCCTTAGAAAAAACGCTTACTAATTCGGCAAATAGCTTTGGGTCTGAACCAATATAATTAACAATAAGCTCTGTATTTCGCTTACTGTGCTCGGCCATTAATTGCGCGGCTATATCCATAGCAAAAAAGTATTACTCCTCCTCCCTATTTACCGTTTCCATAGAAAAGGCAGGAATGCAAATGCTCCAATAAGTTGATTCTTCTGGAAATGGATTACTGTATTTTATACGCGCTCCTGCTTTAATAAATAAGGTTTGTCCAGCCTCCAATACCACCACATCACCATCAATTTCAATTTGTTTTTTGCCACTAATCATAATGGTTAACTCATCAAATTGGGGTGTTTGGTGAGGTTCTGTCCAAAAGGGAGGGGCAATCATATTGGCAGCGCTAAACCTTTGCTCGCCAGTACTAGCAAGACCAATATGTTCTTTAATAACTTTCCCGTCAGTTGTTGGAACCACAAAGGGTGCTTTTTGAATAAAGTATTTTTTCATGTTTAAAACTATTTATAGAAAACCGGATAAAATGCATCTTCGAAGTGTGCAATATCTGCTTTTCCTTGAAAAATATTGATGGCAATTATGTCAAATCGAATGGGATCAACAATATTATATTTATGTAAATAGGTGGAAGCTGCCCTGGCAATATTTCTTTGTTTAGAAAAATCAACGGCCAATTCGGGGTGCACCAAAGCGGTGTGCCTGCACTTAACCTCCACAAACACGTAAAGCTTGTTTTTACAGCATATGAGGTCAATTTCAACTCTTCCAAATCGGTAGTTTTTTTCAAGAATTTGATAGCCATTTTTTACCAAATACTCAGCAGCCATTTCTTCCCCCAAACGCCCAGTTTCGAGGTTGTGTTTTTCGTTACTGTTTTCCATACTCTTATAAGTTAGGAAAAAAAATAAACCCTATCGAGTAGGTGAATAGATAAGTGAATGCGTATTTTGAAGGTAATATGTCTTTAATTCTTGGTTCCAAATAAAAGCCTTAAGGTTAAATTTGGCATCTGCAGAATTAATTTGTGGCAGAGTAATTCTACTTTGAAATTGTGTTTCTTTAGGGCTTATCCCCGCAGCATAATAAAACACGGTGCTATCCTTTAGGGTTCTAGCTTCCACAATTAACTGCAAATTTTTATGCTCTGTTGCCTTAAAATCGAAGCTTACTTCTAGTTCGTTTTTTGAATTAGGGATAGAAACATTTTCAAACAAATTAATATACTCCTTTGAATACTCTTTTCCAAAAGCTAAGTCTTCATTTGAAAAATGCAGCTTATATTGCAAGGCCTGGCAATACAGGGTATCAGGCATTAGTTTATTGTGTAAGCTTACCTCCTCACTTACTTTTCTAAACACATCTATTTCATTCAATAAACTATCCCGCTTTTGAGTATTTGAACTCGGAATTAAATTTAAGTTTTCATCTACCTCAAATAAATCATTTTGAGTTAAATAATACCTTCCACTCAAATAGTCTATCACCTGCCTATTATCGTTCATAAATGCCAAAGGCTGTCCTAAATCGCCATTTGTAGCTATTAGTTTCGAACCTAAAGCCGTTGAAAAATCAGGAGCCTTTACTCCATACCCATTTAAGTAAGAAAGTAAGGTTTCATAAACATCTAAATGACTTACACGTGAACTAAAAACCTGGGCTCGTTTAAGTTTTGGAGAATAAATAATGAGAGGAACATGGTATCGCTTTAAGGAATTAGCAACAGGTACTTCTGTCATGGGATGATCTCCAGTAACGATAAAAATGGTATTCTTAAAATCACTACGAAAGGAATAGGCTTCAAAAAAATCTTTTAAAGCGTCGTCTACAAAAAGCTCTGTAAGTAGGTATTTACGATAGGTTTCAAAAAACTTCTTTTGTTCCTTAGGCAAATTGGCAATGAGGGCAGAATACCTTGCTTCATAAGCTTCTTGGTTGGCAATTTTAAATGGGTTATGACTTGTACCCGTAAAGTAAATATCTAACCTAGGTTTGTTTTGCAAACTATCTGTAAACTGCAAGGCTTGCTTAAACAAATCCTTATCATTATAGCCCCAAAAGAAATTATCAGAGCCAACAATTATCTTTTCATACTGGTCATTAAAGGTTGTATTATCAATGCAATTATCAATATGGTTGAACCTAAAAAAGCGATCCTTTTGATGAAACCAAGCGCCTTGCCCATAAAAGAAATTGCTTTGGTATTGGTTTGAACCTAACACAGATACCAAACTAATATGTTGAGGTAATTTATTTAATAAAGTAAAGCCTTTGCTGCCATAGGGCAAGCTACCAGTTAAGGATGGAACTGCTGCAAATGAGCGCTCACCTAGGGTAAAGGCATGGTTCCAATACAAACCCCTTTGAGCCAAACTACTTGTAAAGGGCATTAGGTTCAAACCATTATACGGGTGAATGTAGGCATCGTTTAAACCTTCCACTATCAAAAGAACAATATTGGGTTTGGTGTCAAATTTATTTAAATAGGGTTCTAAACATTCTTTGGATTCAAACCTATGTAAAAGAGGGTAGGCCGAACCAAGGAAATGTTTATTGGGATATAGTTTTTGAAAAGCTAAATAATCTTTTTCGAGGGCTCTAGAAGTATTGGTAAACAGCCATTCACAGGTTCTGGTATAAAAGAATTGTGATTTATTTATACTATAATGCTGTTTAGGAATTTCTAGATACCTAAACAAAAACAGCATTGGCAATGAACTATAAAATACACTCAGCACAAACACCTTTGGTAAGAACTTATCTGCAGAAACAATAAATTTAAAAGCCAAGCAAACCAAAAGCAGAAATACTAGTAGCACAGCGGCAGTAAACACATAGCTTGTATCGGAGGTATTTAGCGTAAATAGGATTTCTTTTAAGGGGTACTCAAACAAAAACGTATTGAGGGGTACTAATTGGTAAACAAAATATTGGAGAATAAAATAGTGTGCCACAATTAATACAAGTAATACCCCTATCCAAAGCCTATAGGCCAATTTAGGCCAATTTTCATTTACCAAATACCATAATGGATAACTAAGTAATAAGCCACTATTGGTAAAAACTAAATCTATTACTAAGCCCAAAATTTCCTTGGCAGCTAAGCCATCTTGGTAGCCAAAGTTTTTAAGCAATAAACCAAATTCAATGGCACGCATACACACTTGCAAAAGCATGTTAAACCAAAGTATCTTAATAAATGAACCAGCAGGCCTCATGATTTTCTAGTGCTATAGTTTGATTGAATAGTTCTACCTCCCACACTGCAATTATCGAGAACATTGTTGTACAAACTCAAAACTATTTTTTATGATTCAACAAAAACCAACATTTAAGCCACACTATGATAACTTCATAGGCGGAAAATTTGTAGCTCCAGTAAAAGGAGAGTACTTTGAAAACATTAGTCCTGTTGATGGAACGGTAATTGCTAAAGCAGCACGCTCAACCAAAGAAGACATTGAACTAGCATTAGATGCAGCGCATTTAGCTTTCCCAAGCTGGAGCAAAACCTCTGTAGCCCATCGTTCGGCGCTTTTAAACAAAATTGCCGATGTAATGCAAGCAAATATAGAATTGCTTGCAGCCATTGAAACTATGGATAATGGAAAACCAATCCGAGAAACCTTAAATGTTGATTTACCTTTATGCATCGATCATTTTAGATACTTTGCTGGTGTTATACGTGCCGAAGAAAGTACCATATCTGAATTGGATGATACAACGGTAAGTATAGTTCTTTCTGAACCAATTGGTGTGGTAGGACAAATTATTCCATGGAATTTTCCATTGCTTATGGCAACTTGGAAAATGGCACCCGCTTTAGCTGCTGGTTGTTGTACAGTTGTAAAACCAGCCGAACAAACACCTACTAGCATTTTATGCCTAATGGAGCTTATTAAAGATATTTTGCCTCCAGGTGTATTGAATATTGTAACAGGTTTTGGTCCAGAAGCAGGTAAGCCTTTGGCTCAATCCCCACGAATTTCTAAAGTATCGTTTACTGGCGAAACCACAACAGGACGATTAATTATGCAATATGCATCTGAAAACTTAATCCCAGTTACGATGGAACTTGGCGGAAAATCGCCAAACATTTTCTTCCCATCTGTTGCCGATGCCGATGATGAGTTTTTTGACAAAGCTATTGAAGGCGCTGTATTGTTTGCCGTAAACCAAGGTGAAGTATGTACTTGTCCAAGCCGTATTTTGGTTCACGAAAGCATATACGACAAGTTTATGAGCCGTGTTATAGAGCGCACTAAAGCTATTAAAATGGGACATCCATTAGATCCAAGTACCATGATGGGTGCACAAGCAAGCAACGACCAATATGAGAAAATTCAAAGCTACCTTAAACTTGGAGTAGAAGAAGGAGCTGAAGTTTTATGTGGTGGTGGCGTTCAAAAATTAGAAGGTGAATTAGCAAATGGATATTATATTCAACCAACCTTATTTAAAGGACATAACAAAATGCGCATTTTCCAAGAAGAAATTTTTGGACCTGTAGTGTGCGTAACCACATTTAAAACAACTGAAGAAGCTTTAGAAATTGCAAATGATACCTTATATGGTTTAGGCGCTGGCGTTTGGACACGTGATGCACACGAGTTATATCAAGTTCCTAGAGCCATTCAGGCTGGTAGGGTTTGGGTAAATTGCTACCATGCATACCCGGCACATGCACCATTTGGAGGATACAAAAAATCTGGATTTGGTAGAGAAACCCACAAAATGATGTTGAGCCATTACCGCCAAACTAAAAACATGCTTATTTCTTATAACAAAAACAAATTAGGTTTCTTTTAGCACCTAATACTTCTAATTCTAGACAGGCAAAGAACAAAGGTTCTTTGCCTGTTATTTTTCATGCCAAATAATGCCATATGCTCCAAGCTAGAGTTGTAATTACACCCGAAGCCTCTGAAATAGTTGCTCAATTAAAAGAGAAATACGGCCCTCTTATGTTTCATCAAAGTGGAGGCTGCTGCGATGGCTCGCAACCTATGTGTTTTGAAAGAGGAGATTTTAAAGTAGGCCACAGCGATGTGTGTTTAGGATGGATTGATGACTGTGCTTTTTGGATGAGCAAAGATCAATTTGAATATTGGAAGTACACCCTCTTAACAATTGATATAAGTAAAGGTAGAGGCTCTAGCTTTTCATTAGAAATCCCATTGGGAGTAAGATTCATGACACATTCACGCATGTTTACCGAAGAGGAGTTAGGCAGATTGGAGCCCCTAACGTATATAGAGGAATAGGATTTATACAAAATCCTTGGCGTTTAATTGTTGGTATTGTTTAGGGGTAATTCCTTCGTAATACTTAAAGGTTCTGATAAAGTAATTGCAATCCTCAAAGCCTGCCTCAAAGGATACATTTTTAATATACACACTTTGGTCTTTGAGCAAGCGCTTGGCTAACTTAATACGCTCCAGAATAATAAATTCAACCGGACTTACACCTACTTCTCTTTTAAACATTCTGTACAAAGAAGCGGTGCTCATACCAACACTTTGAGCCAAATGTTTTAGATTAACCTTTTCGGATAAATTTTGATGTATAAGCTGAACCGTATTAGCCATATAGGTACTTTTCTCCTTAGGAATTTCAGTACTTACGCTCTTCAATGTTTGTGTTTGAATAATGCGAACCAAGAGTTCCTGTAAAGCTAAATCTGCCAGGGCATCTTTGCTAATATCGGTACTTTGGCAAATGGTAATAAGTTTATTAATGGTCTGAGCCAAATCTTGATTGTTATAAAAAAAATAATTGTGCTCATCGAGTTTCCAAAAATTAGATTTCCCTTCTTTAGGGTACTTCTCATTGAGTAAATCAAGCGTACTAATAATTTTGTGATTATCAATTGCCAAGGCCAAACACTGGGTGGGCTTTTCTTTCTCGGCTTCCGGAAAATCAATTCGCATGAGCTCATTGGCCGGAATAATAACCGATTCGCCCGGCAGATAATCAAAACCAGGATCATCAAATAAATGCATTACTTTCTTGCCTCTAAGCATAGAAGTAACAACCAAATCATTAAACTTTAAAGGTACTTGAACCGAACGCTGATAGGTTTCAAATAGATTTAATTCACAATTCTCGAGATTGTAAATGGTTCTATTTTCAACCAAGGTCTTCAACGAGTTTTCGTGTGTTAAAGATGGAAGTCCCGGTACAACTTTGTTTTTACTCATATGGTATCTGATTGCTTACAAAAAGGTTTGGTTCGACCCAAAGCCCATTTACAAAAGCAATTACAAGATAGCCAAAGAAACTAAAAATACAAATTCCCTTACTTTACCAATACATCTTGCGCCATTGCGCTTGCTTGTCGGGGTTTTGGAATGTCCAAGCCAAGAATCTACTGATCTTTTGCCCCTGACTCATCTCCACCAACCTATATTCATAAATAGGCATGCTTTCTAACTTTTCTTTCAATTCGGGCAAGGTATTTCCCTTCGAAATAAGCGTGGTAAACCATAAACATTGGTTGGCAAATTGCTGGCTCTCCATCATCATATACAACACAAATTGCGTTTCTCCTCCCCTACACCAAAGCTCATGAGAGCTACCCCCAAAATTTAGCACAGGTTTTTCAATAAGCTTTTTTGCAAGGTTACTTACCTTACGCACTGCTACTGCCCTAGCTTCTTCTTCACTTGCATGAAAAGGCGGATTGCACATAGTAATATCAAAATGCTCGCCCTCTTGAATCATTCCTTTAAAGTAAAGCGTAGGGCGGATTTGTTTTCTAAGCTTTATCTTTTCGGCTAAATGTGGGTTCTTAGCTAAAATTTCATTTCCATTCTTTAAGGCAACCTCATCCGTTTCGGTTCCAACAAAGTTCCAATTATAAATGCTTGAACCAATTAGCGGGTAAACTAAATTAGAACCTGTTCCAATATCCAATACTTGCACCTTAGAGCCAAGCGGACTTCTAGAGCCATATAATTCTTGTAAAATATCGGCAACAGAATGCACATAATCGGCACGACCTGGGATAGGTGGGCATAAATACCCTTCAGGAATATCCCAACCATCAACCTTATAAAACTGCTTTAACAAAGCTGCATTTAAGCATTTAACCGCTTTTGGGTTGGCAAAATCAATAGATAAATTGCCATATTTATTAGGACCCACAAACTCTTTTAATGCAGGTAAAGTTATACTCAAAGCGGTAAAATCGTAGCCATTTCTGTGGGCATTACGCGGGTGCAAGTTTGTTTTTTCGGGTGTCATTATGCCGCGCAAGATAGGTTTATTCTTGCTGCCAAGGCCTATCTCCTAATAACAAAAGTTAGAACCTTACGTGCACCGGTATTAGTTTGTATAAACGCTTGATAGGCTCCAGACTCAATAGAACCTAAATCAATAGCAATTTCAGACTGTGGGTTTGGATAGGTTTGTTCAAAAAGTTTAATCCCCAACATACTGTGAATTTCAATACCTATAATTTCTCGTTTACCTGAAATCGCACTCACAGTAATTTTACCTGTGCTTGGGTTAGGGAATAGCTTAAACTCGGTATTGCTTGTTGTTGAATATTTTAAACCTGTAGGTAAAAACTGAACTCTATTGCTATAGATATGAGAATTTGAAAAACATATCTGAGTAGATAAAGCTTCTAAAACATACACTTGGCTACTTGTATTTTGAAAGTTATCTGTAAAAGAGTTTATACTTAAAGGAAAAGTCCCTAAACTTTGATAGCCTGATCCCACACTTTTAAATAATTCATAGCCCGTAATGCTTTGATTCCCTTCATAAGGTAACCAACTTAAATTTATGGCATTTCCGGTTTTGCTTGCCGTTAATACAAGAGCCTTATGCCCCATACTTGCACCCGATTTTAACCCACAACTATCAACAGATTTTAAATAATAATAATAAGCCTGCCCTATAGGTAAGTTAGAACTTACATTATCCATCCAAGAAGAAGAATCTGTATACAAAACATTTTTAACCAATACAGGTGTAGCAACACTAGAAGGCGCAGCAAGAATATCAAATGATGCCGTGCCTTTATCCATGGTTTTATTCCAACTAATTCTATTTTTCCCAGTTATAGTATCCACACTAACCAAACAAATACTTTCATTTTGAAATACTGATTTGCTGTTTATTGTTGCCACATCATTCTTGCTACAAAGGTTTGAATCGAGAATTTGAACAGAATAAATACCTGCAGCAAGTCCCGTAATTTTTGAAGTGGTTTTAATTGGTGTAGTCAACCATTTAGTGGCATAAGGAATTGTTCCGCCGCTAATAATTACTTCGGCTTCACCATTATTTGCTCCTGCACAGGTTTCGTCTTTTGTTTCCACTTTACTTGATATAGGCAAAGGATTGGAAACGGTAATAGTTTTTGTTTGAACACAATTACTATTATCCTTTACACATGCTACATAGGTTCCAGCAGATAAATTAGTAAATCCATTAAAAGTTCCATAGGTACCCAAACTATCTAGTTTAAATAAATATGGACTATTTCCTTTACTAGCAAGAATAGTTACCGCTCCATCAAAATAGCCATCACATGTAGGTTTCTTAATACTTTCTGCAATTACCATTGGCACGTATGGCTTAATGGTATCGGTTATACTAAAATAACAAATATTTGCATCCAAAACATGAAAAGTATAGGTACCTGGATTAAGATTTGGATAATAGGTTTGAGCACTCCCACCTGGTCCTCCATCGTACCAATATGTATATGGTGGTAAACCGCCCCATCCACTAATAGATACTGTAGCTTTATTTATGGTGCAGCTTGGCTTTTGCAAAACAGAATAATTTCCTCCAAAAGCATTTGGTGCAGTTACGGTATATGTTAATGCTGGACGCAGACAATTATTTGAATCCTTTGTTTCAAAACTGTGAAATCCAATTGGAATTGAATCAAAGGTGCTCGAACTTTTCCATTTTCCACCATCCATTCTATATTGGTAAGGCAATTTTCCTCCTTGGGTAAATAATATTACCTGACCAAAAACTTGTTCAGGACACCTAGGACTAGCCTTAGATGTAAAGCTAAATGTAATGGCAGAAGTCTGAGTTAAGGTGTAGCTTAAGGTGGCTTTACAACCTAATGAATCTATAACTTGATAGTTACTTGCTCCTGCTTTTAAACCTGAATAAATAGGTGAAGATTGATACGCTAGTAAATCTTTTTTGAAAAGCAAAGGAGCCTGCGTATTTGTAGTGCTTAGGGTAACAACCCCATTTGAATCGCCATTACAGGTTGGTTGGCTAAATTGACTCACAAATAATACAGGTGCATTTGCAGGTTGAGTAAGTGTTACAGGCATTGATTGCATAAATCCTAAACTATCTCTTACAGTAATGGTATATAAACCTGCCACCAATTTTGTAAAGGTATCTTTAACGCCAAAAGCTTGGGAGTTTAATTTAAACATATAAGGCTTGTTTCCACCACTTGCCGAAACTATTATCCCACCTGAACTATCGTTCTTGCAAGTATTGTTTTTAGAAGAAACAAGCTGAATAGCAAGGTTGCTTAAACTTAGCGAATCCATTATGCTTGTGATACCGCAACTAGAAACCACATTTAAGCGAATACGGTATTTGCCGCTTATGGGAAAAGTGTGAGAAGTAACACTATCACTTACATAACTTGTATAGGTATTACTTCCTGGCATGCTTTCTATTTGCCATTCTGTTTGGCTAGAATAGAGCGTTGCTGAACCAGAATTGGTAAATTTAAATTTATATGTAAATGGCTGAACAATACTTATTTTTTGCATGCTAAGAATTGGAGTTGGCCTTACCACCACTACAAAACTGGTATTTGTTTTTTCTAAAATACCTGGCCTGCTTGGAGTACTTGCTTCTAAATGCAAATAAAATGGTTGAGCACTAACATTAGCAGCACTC
Source organism: Bacteroidetes bacterium B1(2017) (assembly GCA_002256395.1). Taxonomy (GTDB): domain Bacteria; phylum Bacteroidota; class Bacteroidia; order UKL13-3; family UKL13-3; genus B1. The sequence goes on from NKJG01000002.1 coordinate 567,506, forward strand.
GCCGTAAAACAAAACTTAACAGAATCTTGTCGTGGCCCATTAATAGCTCTGGTGGTAGAATCAAATAATCTGGTATAGGTAGTGCTAAACCCTGGCGTTTGATAAATTCTTCTAATATAGGTAGTATCTACTGCATCCGAATCGTGAGCCACAATGGTTCTACAAATGGTAGTGCCTACGCAAATTGTATCGTAATTGCTTTCATAATTAGAAGTATAAACTATGGTATTGGTATCCTTATAACGTGCAAATTGTGGGATAGAACTAGAAGAGGCTAACATAGAATAAAATTGAAAATCTCTTCGGGTAATTCCCATTAAAGTTGGCACTCCTAAAACCTTTTTGTACTGATACGCCTGAACAGCAAGCGCAACTACAAAATTACCGATTGGTCTAAAACGCATTAAACCAGTGTATGGATCTAAATAAATTCCATCGGGACCAGAGGCAGGCGGACTAATGGCAGGAAATCCTTGATAGTTTAATGGGGTGTTGGAAGTAAAAGGAGAGGCATATGTAGCTGGTACACCAGGATTAATAAATGTTGGGCTTTTTAGATATACCACCGAGTCGCCATCAGGGTCGGCCATGCCAAAATTCATGGAAACATCCTTCCCAGATAAACCTAAAATTTGCGCATTTTCGGAAAATACAGGAGAACTATTACAAGGGCTTGCACATCTATTTATGGTGGCCTCTACTATATTATTATTATAACTTGGAGAAACTATGTTAGAAATACCGGCGCTTCTGCAACAAGAACTAAAAGAAAGAGAAACAAAACAACAGCTTGCTGGCAATGAGTTTAAATTTACCTGCCCAATAAAGGTATAAACTTCTGTGCCTGGGCTATAGGTTCCAGGTGTTCTGGTTCCACAATTGCTACAAATAGAATTTGTGCCTTTGCCAAATTGAGATATTTCTTTTCCACCCTCATAATATGCAACAGGGCAGGTTACAGTCCCATAAGAAACACCCCCGCATAATTGAGCCGGAACACCATTACTATTGGCCCCTGCACCTGTAATGTTTAAGGTTAATGCACAAGAGGGTGAAAGGCTTGTTGGGCAATTTGAACAAAGCTGTACTCCGCCGCAGTCTCTATATAATTTAACTGTTATATTATAAACCCCTGGAGTGCCAGTACAAGAATAATAAATCTCTCCACCCGTATTATGAGAGGCAATTGCAGGCTTTAATGCCAACAAACTCAAAACCAAGAAGCAAAAAACGCGAGTGAATTTTGAAATAGCTATTTGAGGGGCAAAATTGTTGTTCATATACGAGTTAAATATTCCGCCCAAATATAAATATCCTTAACTTAAATACAAATTACCACCAATTATTCCAAAGCAATTTATAATCCTTTAATATCAAACATTAGAATATTTGACCTTGTTTAGCTAATTTATGAATTTACATTATTATATGCCCAGCTAACAATAAGTCATTGAAAATGTGAAAGCAAAATAGATAGATTAAAGTTGGGTACTGTTTAAATTGTCTTTCCAATCTCGGTATGGCACCCAAACATTTAGTTCTGGAATAAACACCTCAATTAAATCTGGATCGGGAAAAACCTTATAATCAAACTTTGGGTAATCTGGAGAAAGATAACCCGTATAGTAATAATCCATTTGGCAACTTATGGCAAACTGCATTTTTAACAACATAAGGTATTTGCCCAAAGAATACTTCTTATACTCGGGATGATAAAAGTTTAGGATTCCAGTAACAGCCTTATTTCCTTTATCAAAAAAACCAACCGCAATTAAGGTTTCGCCATCCCACACCTCAATTTTATACGAGTCAAATTGAAGAATATGCTCACCGGCATGTAAATAATTATAAATCGTATCAGAAGCATCAAAATCTATATGCTTAAAATATATCTCATAGAGTTCATCCATTTGGGCTGTAATAGCTGCGGGCGAAATGCTAACCTTAAAGCCCTTATTAAGTTTATATATTTTATGAGAGTAAATGTCAGTCAAACTAGGCAAAATAGTCCTAAGCCAAAACACCTCCATATACTCATTGTTGGCAAAAGTTATGGAGGTGGTAAACATATTTTGCTGCATACGGTAAAATCCTTTACTCAGCAATTCATCCAGTAAATCTCCTGCAATTAAAATTGGTTCTGCCACGTGGCAAAGAAAAGCGTTTTTTGGGAGAATTGGCAGATGGTGTTTTGGACATTAGGGATGGATGGTACAGGGCGAAGGTAGGGACAGGGCGAAGGTAGGGACAGGTCTCGACCTGTCCTTACCTTTTATCGGATGATTGTGACTGTTCTTCATGTAAAGAGTACAGGTCGCGACCTGTCCCTACCGTTACTTGGGGGCTTGGGCTTCTCTTATCTTTTTCTCTAGGAGAAGTTCGTCCAATTGTTTTTGCAGTTCGGCCATTTTGGTTTCATATTCGGTATCCTTGTTTTTTTCCTTGGCATATGTATCATATGAGTTTTTTATTGTTCCTAGGGCATCGTTTATTGATTTTAAGTTCTCCTTATATTCTTTCTCGCTCACAACTTCCAGCTTGCTAAGTCCGCCTGTTGTTGCACTAAAAGAAAGAGCTACCGTTTTCTTTTTTGAAAACACTCCATAATCTAAATCAACTGGAGCCAATTGAAGATTGCCCAATTGAGGGAAATAAACAATTTGAGAAAGAATAGAAACCGTATTGGCTTTTTTGACCTTATTATTAATAGGACAATTTACACTTAGCCTAGCAGGAATTGCCTCTCTATAAAAAACACCTTTATAGCTTATATCTTCTTTTACATTAGAAATAGTAGTTTGCTTAGATTGAACACTCGATTTAAAAGGTTCTATTAATACAGAATATTCTGGCATACTAAAATCATCCTCAAACAATGGAGTTTTAAGAGGATATGACGAATCAAAAGATGGATCAATAAAAGTATTTACCTTAATTGTTCTTGTTTTAAAAAGTAATTTTGGGACAGTTGCTGCTATAGTATCTGATTTGGGCTTTGACTTTGCAATACTGGGTACTCCAGCTACTAAAGGAACAAATTTGGCCAAAACGGTGCTGGCTATATTTATGGTGCCAATTAATAAATCGGCACCAATGGGATTGCTTTCTGCATTTATTCCATTGAGCACGCCTGTTCCTGCATAGTCTAGTTTCAACGAAATTTTCCCTTTTGTTTTGGTAGCCAATTGAAAGGCATTGTCTAAATCGGGAACCATTTCCTCCTGAATTTTTATGTCTTTTAAGGTACAACTAATGGTTTTGTTAAAAGTAGAATCGGCATTGAGCACTTCAAATATTTCGTAAGTACTCGTAATCAATAAGATTTTTTTGGGTAGATAATAAGTGGTGGTTTTGTTCGTAAAGTCGGCGCTTGGCGTATACCTTTGCGAGACCAATAAATTTTTGCCGCAGCTGGCAAGTAGAATTCCTGAGACAAGAAGTAAAATAAAGTTTTTCATGGTTTTAAATATTAGGTAAATCAAATTTAACTTAAAGCAAGCATTCGCCTATATCAATAAGGAGTATATTTTAGGTTTTACAACTAGTATTATATCTAAAGCAAAAATCAAACACATCCAATGAACAATTAGATTCGGATTTCATTCAAATATTGATTCAAATTCCCAAAAATAGATTCAAAACGGGAAAAAAGTTTTCTTTTGAACCAAAATTAAATCTTTGGCACAGAAGCGAAACTTTTTAAACACTTAATTTATAGTACATTACGATTTTTTGGCACACGTGGCACTTCAATTGTCCTATAGTTTCCAAATTATCACACCATGAAAAATTTAAAAACTATCGCCATCCTTGCACTTGTAGCTTTATTTGCTTTACCAAGTTGTAAAAAAGACCTCGTTAACAAATACGAATCTGCTAAAACCACTCCAGTTGCATCAAGCGCTAAGAGTGTAAAAGAAATAAAAGCTCCTGCTAGCTTTAGCTGGAACACAACCAAGACTGTTGGTTTTGATTTTAAAGGAATTGCTGGCGACGCTAGAAAATCGACTTTGACTTTAATAGCAGAAGACAATACCGTTTTGTTTAGAAAATTGCAGAATGCAGATGAAAACTATACTGGGACTATTGAATTACCAACTGCTGCTTCTAAAGTATTTGTATTATATAATGGAATTAAAACTGAAATGCCTGTTAGTGCTTCTAACCTGAACATTTCTCTAAAATAGTTGAGTTAGTTTGATTTTTGTGTTTCAAATTTATTTTGGTTAAAAAAGTTGCTCAACCTTAAAGTTGGGCAACTTTTCTTTTATGAAATAAAGTGAGTAAAATCATTGTTATTTGAATGCAAACTGCTTAATTTTATACTTTAATAGCAATTAAGCAGGTTTTGATGTTCTTAAATAACAAATAAACATTCTAGATATGCGAAGCACCTACAACCTTTTATATTGGATCTACCTGAAATCCAAAATGGGAATTTCACATCGCTATTGGGAATCAAATTTTTAAGAATTAAAATATCAGTTAATTTATACTACTAAAAATCAAGCACTTAAAGATACGTTAATCTTTGGCCCTTAGCTTGTAATAGTAAGTATAAATAAATCACCATGAAAAAGATAACAAACATTCTGCTTATTGCTCTTGTACTTCAAGTAAGTTTAAGCAGCTGCAAAAAAAATCTCGTAGATAAATACGAAGAAACAAAGCCAACTAACGTTACAGCTAAATCTGTAAAAGAAATTAAAGCTCCTGCTAATTTCAATTGGAATACTAGCAACACTGTTAGCTTTACTTTTAAAGGAATAAGCGGTGATGCCAGAAAATCTACTTTAACCATTACCGACGATAACAATAATATCTTGTTTAGAAAACTTCAACCTGCTTCAGAAAACTATACAGGTAATTTAGAATTGCCTGCACATGTTAATAAAATCAATGTGAAATATGATGGCATTACAACAGATTTGCTTGTAAATTCTAACACCTTTGATATCTCGTTAAAATAAACATCCCCATTAAAAAAAATTGAATCATATACTCATGAAAAAAATAACCCTTTTGCTTTTGTTAAGTTTCTTCTTACAAGAAGCAATGGCTGCTATTAGCAGCACAACCTATCCAATGACCGAAAGTAATAGTTCGGGCATTTTAGTAGCCACCGGTAGTCGTACAAGAAGATTGGATAAGGATGCCAATAATCCTTCTAGTTCAGTATTATTGCCTTTTACCTTTACGTTTGATGGTACTGCTTATAACAATATTTTTATTGGCCAAGATGGTTGGATTAAATTAGGTGGTAGTTCTGCTACTACTCAAGCTACAAATGATTTAAATTCTACTACAAACATTCCAAAGATAGCTCCATATTGGGACGATTTAGAATTTTCAACTAATTCAGGTTCTACTAATGGAGGTGCATATACCTTTGTTAATGGTACCTCACCTTCACGCGTTTTTGTTGTTGAATGGGTAATTAGAGTTCCTAAAGATGGTAACCCAATTGGTAAAATCCAAGTAGCCTTATATGAAGGTTCAAATAATTTTCAATTCTTTTACAGTGGAATGAGCCCAAGTACTAGTACCTATGGTAGTTACTCCGTAGGATTCAGTAATAAAACAGGTGTTGGTTCAAACCAAGGATCTGTTACAACAAGTGCAAGTTCAAATGCAAGTTCTATCGCTTATGTTGCAGTAAACAACTCAAACACTGCAAAAATCCCTAATACTCGTTCTTATTTATTTACAACTGGTGTTGCTAGTTTCTTCCCTTCAAGTGGTATTACTTTAAGTAATCTTTCTACTACTGGTATGACCATTAACTTTACTGGTGGTACAGGTCCTAACCATTTGGTTTTAGTAAAAGCTAGTTCTGCAATAGCTACACATCCAACAAACAATACTTCGTATACTGCTAGCACAACGTTTGGAAGCGGTAGTAATATTGGTGGTGGGTATGTTGTTGCTAATAACACTGCTACTTCGGTTACCTTAACAGGCATGACGCCAAATACTCCATATTATATCAATATTTATGAGCAGGTTGGTACTGGTTCTTCAGCCACTTTTAATACCTTATTATTTGCAAGTGATGATGGAGGTACATTAGCTCCAGCTCCTGCTACAGCTCCTTCGACTCCAGTTTTTGCCCCAACTACAAAAAGTACAATTAACTTTACCTGTAGTAAAGGTGCTGGTAGTCGCCGTATGGTAATTTGCCAAAAAGATAATGAAACTACTAATGACGCCGAAAACGGTCACCAATACACTCATAGCAGCGTTTATGGCGAAGGCGATGGTTTTGAAAATGGATATGTAGTATATGATGGTCCAGATAACAACTTTAGTGTTTCTAACCTTGAAGGTGGAAAAACTTACCACTTTACTGTAATTGAATACAATGGTACAGGCCATTCATGCTCATATGCAAATGATAAAAAATACAAAACAAATTCTACAACCAATGCAGTAGCTCCAACAGCACCTGCTGGTTCTGGAACATTTGGTGAAATTAAATCGGATGAAGTTTATTTGAGCTTCAATAAAGGTGATGGTGCAAGACGTATTGTTGTTTGTAAAAAAGGTTCAGAAATGAATGAAAATGCAGAAGACGGTCGTAAATACCGTGCCGATTCTACCTTTGGAAATGGCGATGATTGTGGTTCTGGTAAAGTGGTTTATGATGGAACAGGTAACTCTTGCCGCATTAAACATTTAGATGATAATAGCACTTACCATTTCACTGTAATTGAATACAATGGTGATAACGACAAAACGAGCTACGATAACGATCATAAATACAAATGCTCTGCTTCTACTCCTAGAACAGACTCTGATAACGACGGCGTGGCTGATATAGAAGATGAGTTCCCTAATGATGCACATAAAGCATACACATTCACATACCCTAGTGCTGGTTTTGGTACTTTAATGTACGAAGATTTATGGCCTGCAATGGGCGATTATGATTTTAACGACTTAGTTGTTGATTACCGTTATACCACTACTACTAATGCTTCAAACAATGTTGTTGAAGTATCTTATACCTTTGTTACTCGTGCAATTGGTGGATCATTACATAATGGCTTTGCATTCCAATTAGATGGTATTAACAAAGATAAAATTACTAGCATTACAGGTTCTAAGGCTTCAGGCGCTGCTTGGATTTCATTAAACGGAAACGGTACAGAAGCTGGTCATACAAATGCTAACGTATTAGTATTAGACGATGCGTATGAATTGTTTACTGTTCCTGGTGGATACAGCTTTGTAAACACAGATCCTGCTGCTCCATACTTAGGAACAGATACCACACGTATGACAGTTAAATTCTTGGTTGATGGTGTTGCTCCTTCAGGTGGAACCTTAAACTACTCAGCCTTCCCTACAACTGTATTTAACCCTTACTTAATTGTTGGTCAGGATAGAGGTAAAGAAGTTCATTTACTAAACAAAGTACCTACTGCTAAAGTTAACAATACTTACTTTGGTAAAGATGCAGACAGATCTACTGGTGGACGTTATTACTTAACTGAAAACAATTTACCTTGGGCTTTAAACATCAACACTTCGGTTCCATTTGCAAAAGAAAGAGTTGATTTTTCACAAGCTTACTTAAAGTTTATTGATTGGGCTCAAAGTGGTGGTTCATCAAATGCTACTTGGTACCTAAATACTTCTGGAAACAGAGATGCTTCTAAATTAATTGCACGTTAAGCTTAAACTTAACATAACAAAAAAAGGAGTCTCGGTAACGAGGCTCCTTTTTTTTTGTATCCTTCTCTAAAACCAGGCTACTTCTCTTGTATATACATAAAAGGTCTGAACCCAATAAAAGCTCCACCCTTCTCCATATTTGGAAATTCAGGATCATTACTTTTTAATAATAGATAATGCCCTGGACTTATATAACTACCTCCTTTCGTTTGGCCAGTTACACTTGTATATTCAGAAACATTGCCTGCCATGTGGTATAAACCAAAATCGTTTGGAGGATAATTGCCTACACAACGGGTGCTATAAATAGCTCCATCACTTCCTAAATCGCTGCCAAACCCAAGTGTATCGTAAATTAATTGTCCGCTGGCATTGCGTTTTATATTATACTCACCAACCGAAGCAAAATTGGCTAGGTATAGGCCTTTTTTATCCTTAAAAGTTAAGCCACGCCAAGGGAAAACCTTCTTTTCATTTGGTTCGGGCAAATTACCAGTGGCTGCTTGTATCCAATCTTTTTCAGTAGGCAACCTAAACTCAACCTTCTTATATTTTCTATTTGGGTTGCTATTATAAACCTGAGTAAGCCATGCGCAATAAGCAGTTGCGCTTTCTTGTGAGACATTAACCACTGGAAAGGTTTTGTAAGCTTGATGCTGATAGTACACCCTAGTAAGAGGTTCATTATAAACCTGGGCATCCTTAAAGTAAGGGCTAAAATTCCAACCCGCAGAATCATAAATATACTGTTTATTCTCGGGGCTAGCAGCTAAAAACACCTGATAATCCTCGTTGGTGCACTCGCACATGCTGGCACAAAACTGAGTGTTTGGAATACTTAAATACGTTTCATTTACTTTCTTAACAAAGGCATCATACGATTGCGCTTGGGTGTTTAGCACACTAAAAAGAAATACAAGCAGGGGGATGATAGTTACTTTTTTCATACCCCAATTACGTAAAAACGGTAAACTTATTGTCAACTACTTTTCAAACAACTTCTTAAGCTCGTTTAATTTTAGCAGTGCCTCTATGGGCGAAAGGGTATTTAAATCTAGTTGTTGAAGTTGATCTTTTATGCCAATTAAAATAGGATCATCCAATTGAAACATGCTTAATTGGATCGGACTAACCTTTACTTTACCAAGCTCTTTGGCACTCATTTGCTCCCTACCCTTTTCAAGTTCTTTTAGCAATTCATCCGAACGAGTTAATACTGTTTTTGGAATACCCGCCATGCGTGCCACATGAATACCAAAGCTATGTTCGCTGCCACCTGGTTTTAGTTTACGTAAGAAAATGACCTTCTTATCTTGCTCCTTAACATTTACATGATAGTTCTTAATACCATTGCCAGCTTGTTCTAATTCATTTAGCTCGTGGTAGTGGGTAGCAAAAAGAGTTTTGGCTTTATACGGGTGTTGGTTCAGGTATTCTGTAATAGCCCATGCCAATGAAATACCATCATAGGTAGAGGTACCACGGCCAATTTCGTCTAATAAGATTAAACTATTGGGAGATAGGTTATTTAAGATACTCGCTGTTTCAAGCATCTCTACCATAAAGGTACTCTCGCCACTCGACAAGTTATCGGAAGCACCAACTCTGGTGAAAATTTTATCTACAATACCCATTTGCGCCACCGCAGCGGGCACAAAACAACCTATTTGCGCCATGAGTACACATAAGGCCGTTTGCCTTAAAATAGCGCTCTTACCACTCATATTGGGACCAGTAAGGATAATTATTTGTTGAGTATCTTTATCTAAATAAATATCATTTGAAATATAGGGTTCGCCTACCGGCAATTGTTTTTCAATAACAGGGTGGCGCGCATCTTTCAGCATCAACTCAAAGCCATCATGCAAGGTAGGTTTGCAGTATCTGTTACTTTCGGCCAATTGAGCAAACGAAAACAAACAATCAATTCGCCCAATAAGTTGAGCATTACTTTGAATAGGAGTTACAATCTCTGCCAAGGAAGTTACCAATTCATTATACAGGCGCTCTTCTATGGCTGTTATCTTTTCTTCGGCACCTAATATTTGCTCTTCGTAATGCTTAAGTTCTTCGGTAATATAGCGTTCGGCATTGGTTAGGGTTTGCTTACGCATCCAATCTGTTGGAACCTTATCTTTATGTACATTGGTTACTTCTAGGTAGTACCCAAACACATTGTTATAAGCTATTTTTAAACTAGGTATTCCCGTTCGTTCTTGCTCCTTCTTTTGTAATTGCAGCAAATAATCTTTTCCTCCAAAAGCAATTTTTCGTAATTCATCTAAGTTGGCATCAATGCCTTCTTTTATAATATTTCCTTTGTTTGCTGTAAGCGGAGGTTCGGGCATTAACATGGCATCTAGCTTTTCTACCACCCAGTTACAGGGATGAATTTGATCGGCCAAAGCATCAATTAAGGGATGGGCAAATTGCTTTAACAAAGCCTGCATAGGCTCCATTAATTTTAATGAGCGGTTTAATTGTTGCAATTCGCGTGGACCAATACGGCGCATAGCCAATTTAGAAATTAACCGCTCTAAATCTCCAACTTGTCCAAGCGTATCCATAGCCTTTTTGCGAAGCTTCGAATTTAATTTAGCTTGCTCTACTACACTTAACCGTTCTTCAATAAGTACCCTATCTTTTAAAGGCATTACAAGCCAGCGCTTCAGCATACGCGCGCCCATTGGGGTAACGGTTTGATCCAAAACTTGAATTAACGGAACCCCATTTTCGTTGGCCGAACCAAGCAGTTCTAAATTGCGAATGGTAAACCTGTCGAGCCAAACATATTTTTCTTCGTTGATGCGCGAGATGCTTTGAATATGCCCAACTTGTTCATGGTGGGTTTCGTGCAAATAATGCAAACAAACACCCGCACTTATTATACCTAATTGTAATTCCTGAATACCAAATCCTTTTAAGCTTTGAGTATTAAAATGAGTGAGTAATTTTTCATAGGTAAACTCGTGTTGAAAAATCCATTCATCGAGGGTATAGGTATAGAATTTATCACCAAATAAGTTTTTAAACTGAGGCAATTGTTTCTTAGAGACCAAGGTTTCGGAAGGCTTAAAACTTTGCAATAATTTATCGAGGTAATTATGCGGACCCTCAGTAACCATAAACTCTCCAGTAGAAATATCTAAGAATGCGATACCGCCTTTTTCTTCTTGCAAAAACACAGCAGCCAAATAATTATTGCTGCGATTATCTAATATTTTATCGTTGTAACTAACACCTGGCGTAATCAGTTCTGTAACCCCACGTTTTACAATTTTCTTAGTTAATTTAGGATCTTCTAGCTGGTCGCAAATAGCTACGCGCTGGCCCGCTCTAACCAATTTAGGCAAATACGTATCTAATGAATGATGCGGAAAACCAGCTAATTCAATATGAGAGGCAGAACCATTGGCACGTTTAGTTAAAACGATACCCAATATTTGAGCCGTTTTAACGGCATCCTCACCAAAGGTTTCGTAAAAATCGCCTACCCTAAACAATAAAATAGCACCTGGATATTTTGTCTTAATTTCCAGGTATTGTTTCATCAGCGGAGTTTCGCTCCCATCCACCTTTTTTGCCATTGTTGCAAGATAAAATTAAAATTGAGAATTGGCAATTGAGATTTGATTTTGAGGACTAATCCTATGCTAATCTTTGGCAAATCTTCGCTTAAAGAATGGATATGAAAACACGGCAAAAAGCAATACCGATGCGCCCAAGTAAAAACCTTTACTCATTAACTCACTCTTTCCAAATATTAGAATAGAGAAAACAACTCCATAAATTGGCTCGAGATTATTGGTTATAATTACGGTTAGCGGGTCTATTTTCTTTAAAATCTCCACACTAAGGGTAAATGCCAAAGTGGTACAGGCAATACTTAGTATAAGTAAGTAAATTAAATCGCCACCCATAGGAATAGCAATTGAACTTAATTTACCACTTAATCCTTGCAAAAAAACAATGGTTAATAAGGCCCCAAAAAACTCATAAAAGGTAATCTTACCTGCATCGTATTTTTGGATCAGCTTACCATTATAAATACCAAACAGAGCAGCTGTAAGCGCAGCCAATATTCCATAGAAAATACCAATGGCATAAAAGCTCTCAAACTGCAGAATGACAAGCAAGCCCGCCACAATTATGAGTCCATACAAAGCATCGCCCCAAAAGAACTTTTTCTTTAACAATATGGGTTGTAGAATACTGGCAAACAAAGTAATAATGCTGAACCCAGCTAGGGCAATGGATACATTTGAAACTTTAATAGCATGGTAAAAACAATACCAATGTAAACCAACCACCATTCCCCAAAAACCCAAAATGCCAAAGTCGCGCAGGGTAATTTTTAAGGAGGCTCCTTTATATTTTAAATAGGCGTACAAACTAATTAGTGAAAACAGTAAGCGCCAAAACACCAAATCAAGGGCCTGAAAGGATATTAATTTTCCTAAAACTGGAGTAAAACCCCATAGGAGAATAATAAAATGAAGGAGTAAATAATTATTGATTTTTAGCTTAGACCCCATTCTTTATTTAGGTGCTTTTTTAAGTAGGTATAAGGCTATAAATAAGAATAATGTGGGTGGTATCCAAACAGCAATCCAAGGAGGCAACACCCCTGTATTTCCAGCGGTATTAAATATTTGTATAAGTAATAAATAGGAGAAGGTTAAGCCTATTCCAATTCCTAAATGAAAACCAACTCCTCCTCTACTTTTGCCACTTGAAACAGAGACTGCCAATAAGGTTAAAATATAAAAGGCAACTGGCACAACCGTGCGTTTATACAACTCTACTTTATAAATATTAACCTTGGGATTTCCCTTTTCGGTTTCCTTACGGATATAATTATTCAACTCGGGGTTGGTCATGCTTGAAACCACTTTGGTTTTTTCAAAAAACTCATCTGGTTTTAAACTAAGCGTTGTATCCATGCGGGTGCCTTTTGAAATATGCTCTCGGTTGCCATCAAAAATTCTACGCGTATAGCCTTCAAATGTCCAACATTGTTTTTGGCGGTTCCATAATAAACGGTTGGCGTAAATACGTTCTTGCAATTTGCCCTCCTTAAAACTTTCTAGGTTAAAATTAAATCCAGAGCTATCAATATAATTAAACGATTCCATGTGGATTAGGTTCGAATCGTTGAGCATATTATAGATATTGTTGTTTTGGGTTTGGTGACTTTCTCTGATCCAATTCTCTTCAAACTCCAATCGGTATTTATCGCAAATAGGAAGAAATTGGGTGTTTAAAACAATAAATAATACAAACAGAATGGTTGCCCCAATGAGGTAGGGTTTTAGGAACCTGCGATACGTTAATCCACTATTTAAGATGGCAATAATCTCTGTGTTTTGGGCCAACTTGCTATTAAAAAACAGGGTCGACAAAAACATAAACACCGAGCTAAACATTCCCATAAAGTATGGGATAAAAAAGATGTAATAATCAAACACCAACACATACAGAGAAGGTTTGCGTTTAATAAAATCGTCCATCTTTTCGCTAATATCTATAAAAATGGCAATAACAGAAAACAGCAAAACCGAATAAAAGAAGGTTTGCAGGTATTTTTTAATAATATACCTATCTATTATGCCTATGCCAAGTTTTTCGAACATGTTGTTTCTGCTGCTATACTCAAATATATTGCCAAAAGCTTACGCTTAAAGCTTATTCATTACAATAGGTAAAATTTGTTTCTTCCAATCCATAAAATCGCCGGCAATAATATGTTGCCTTGCTTCGCCAACTAACCACAAATAAAAGCTTAAATTTTGAATACTAGCAATGGTTGCGCCAAGCATTTCGTTGCATTTTATTAAATGTTTCAAATAAGCTTTTGAATACTCGGGTGTAAATAGGTCATCTACGGGCGAGTAATCATGTTTCCATTTCTCGTTCTTAATATTAATAATGCCCTTAGAGGTAAACAAAAAGCCATGACGCGCATTTCGAGTTGGCATTACGCAATCAAACATATCAATACCTAAGGCTATACACTCTAAAATATTTTCGGGAGTACCTACACCCATTAAATACCTTGGTTTATCAGCAGGCAAATGCTCGCAAACCAATTCGGTCATTTCATACATTTGCTCATGGGGCTCACCCACACTTAAACCACCAATGGCATTACCCGGCATATTTTGATCGGCAATAAATTTGGCCGAATCTATGCGTAAATCTTTGTATACACTGCCTTGCACAATGGGAAACAAATTTTGCTCCACCCCATATAGAGGTTCGGTTTCGTTGAACCTGGTAATACAACGTTGCAACCAACGATGGGTTAGGTTCATGGAGTCTTTGGCGTATTTGTACTCACATGGGTAAGGCGGACATTCATCAAAAGCCATAAAGATATCTGCACCAATGGTGCGTTGGATATCGGTAGCAATTTCTGGTGAGAAAAATATTTTGGAACCATCTAGGTGGGATCGAAACGAAACACCTTCTTCTTTAATTTTACGAATGGCACTTAAACTAAACACTTGGTAGCCGCCGCTATCGGTAAGCATGGGTTTATCCCAATTTATAAATTTATGAATACCCCCAGCCTTATTTACAACCTCTAAACCTGGTCTGAGAAAAACGTGGTAGGTATTAGCTAAAATAATTTGAGCCTTAATACGCTCAGCTAATTGCTCTTGCGAAACAGATTTAACAGTTCCTTGCGTACCAACTGGCATAAAAATAGGCGTAAGTATTTGGCCTCTTCCGGTTTCTATCACTCCCGCTCTTGCCTTGCTAGCAGCATCTTTCTGAATCAATGAAAATTTCATGCGGGGCGAAGATAGGGAATTTGGGGGAAAAGGCATGGTGTTGCATGGCGTTGCATGGACGGGCGCGATGCTTCCTTAGGCTTGGTAAGACCTGCGGCGGGAAAGGGAATTTTGGCTTAGTTAAACAAAACCATGCCACACCATGCAATACCATGCTATGCCATGCCTTCTTCTTACTCGAAGTGGAGAGAGAATTGAATAAGTTGTGGGGAGATGTTTTCGATAACGTTTGTGAAAATGTAACCATCGCGGTACATGGCGTTGCCGAAGGTATTGCAGATTTTTATTTCGGGAGAGAATTTAAAATACTCAAAATACATATCGAGACCAAAGCCTGCTTCCCATCCATAGGTAAGTGGCACCAAAGAAACCACGGGATTTTGCAAGCCACGATTTTTCTTAACAGTAGAAGCAAAATCATAACTTACCCTACCCCCACCAATCACATACAAACGTGTATTTTTTCTTCTATCCGATTTGTATTTAATAAGCAAACTACCGTCGCAATAGGCCGATTCTACTTTTACTTCTTTGGATCCACTTGGGAAATCGTACACTAAATTACGTTGCACAAAGGATATTACGGGAGCCATTAATCTAATATCCCAATACTCGCCCAAACGCACATTGGTTATTGCTCCAAGGCCTATACCAGGAAAGTTTTTACTCGTCACATTTCTAATGGTGTCGTTTTGAAAATCGGGTTTCATATCAATTAACAAACGACCAGAATTGGTAGACAGCGTAAAGCCAAAATGGATAGGTTTGAGGTCAAACTGCTCCAAATTGCGCTGCGCATGCACTCCAATTGCCCCGAGGACAAATAGAAAAACAAGGCTTATTTGTCGGCTATATATAGCGAACAAGTGCCAAAAGTTAATGGTTTAACAATAATATCTTTGTACCCAGCTTCCTTCAAGAATGCAGCAAATTCTGCACCTTCAGGGAAATGCTTTACGCTTTCGGGCAGGTAGGTATACGCATTTTTACTATTGCTTACTAAATTGCCCATGATGGGCAGAATATAGGTAAAGTAAAAATTATACACTTGCTTATATGGGAAGGCATTAGGCTTTGAGAACTCCAGCACCACCAATCTTCCGCCCGGTTTTAATACCCGGTTCATTTCTTTTAAGCCTACAGCTAAGTTTTGAAAATTTCTCACACCAAAAGCAACGGTAATAGCATCAAATTTATTGTCTTCAAAAGGCAAGTTTTCACTATCGCCTTTCACCATACTAATTTTTTCTGACCAACCTTTAGCAGCTATTTTTTCTCTGCCAAACACCAACATTTGCTCGGCAATATCTAGCCCAATAATATGATCTGGGTTAAGCTTCATAGCTTCTAGAGCCAAATCACCTGTACCTGTGGCAACATCTAAAATTTGTTTTGGTTGTAAAGGTTTAAGGTAAGAAATGGCCTTTTTGCGCCAGCCTTTATCAATACCCATTGATAAAACCCTATTTAAAAAATCATATTTATGGGCAATGCTATTAAACATATCCTCTACCTGCTCTTTTTTGCTGGTAGTTAAACTAATATCTGGTTTTACTTCTTTCATCCGTTGGCGAAGATAATCTTTTTGAAGTTTAGAGCAAATTGGGCGGTTGGGAAGAGGGAGGATGGGCGCTGAGCGTTGGGCGTTGGGAGGAAGGCATGAAAGCGTGAGGCGTGAAGATGCCAAGAGCCAGGAGCTAGAGGCCAGAAGCTTTCCTAAAAGGTTTGCCTTTTAGGGCTTGTGTTAGGGTTAAGGTGGCAAGAAGAGCATATATTAGAGTTAGGAGCATGGTGGCTAGGGTACTCTTAAATACATAGAATGAAAGGAATGGTAAAACCTGCAAGGCATGCATGCCTATGAAATGTGCAATTCTTGGATCGCCAAATTTTGTACTCCAGTTTAAGATGGGAATTCCTGGGCCTCCATCTGGTCCACCAATGGTATGGGTAAGTTTTGAACCCATAAGGAAACCTTGAAAGGAAAAAACAACAAAAATTATCATACCAAAACGTATAGACCAAACATAGTAAATGGGCAATTCGGGAAACTCATTTACGAAAAACAATACCCCAACATAAGCCGTGTAAAGAGTTACAATACTTGCTGCAATTGCCATTAAAGAGTATAGGGTAGCATATATGGGTGTGCTTAAATTATAATGCGATAATTGCCCTTTGTTTGCTTGAATAGCAATATAAATTATCTCAAACCCCAATAGGATGATGACAGAATAATTGAACCAAACCACATTAAAAGAGGGCAAATAGTAGCAATACCAAGCCATTGCCCATGAGTAGAAAAAGGTTGACAAGGCAAATTTAAAGGGCTTATACCAGGCATTTACATTATACACTTTGGTAGTAGTGAACCTAGTTAAGGCTAAAAACAAAAGCGCAAATAGTAAACAAATGGCTCCAAAATTAAATAAGGTTTCGTTTCTGGTTTGGAGTTCTAGTGAAAATTGAAGCATAGGTTTATTTTAAGAGTTACAATGTAAAAGTATTTTAAGTTGAATTTGTTTTTTGTATTTCCACAAAGCCTTCTTATGTGTGACTTTTGCAAATCATAAAATTACATATGTAAGATAATTGGATGGTAAGATCAACACCTTTACAGCTTAAAATTCACTGAGAATTTTCAATCTAATATGACTTACAAAATCGTTCTTTTACTAGGCTTAGGCTTATTCTTATTTCCTAATGTAAATATTGCTCAAACACCTACCATGGGTTCAGCAAAAGAGTATGTATTATTTACTTCCGTTGGAGCTATTACAAATACCTCCATTTCACAAATTACAGGAAATGTGGGCTCAAATGTAGGGGCGGCAACAGGTTTTGGCAATGTAAATGGAGTGATGCAATCACAGAATACAGCCACTGCCACATGCTCTTCAGATGTTGCCTCCTTATACAATCAATTGGATGCTGCTACGGCAACTATTTTTCCATCGGCTACACTTGGCGGTGATACGTTAATGGCAGGAATTTATTCTGTAACGGGTGCTTCTACGTTAACGAATACACTCACTTTAAATGCCCAAGGAAACCCAAATTCGGTGTTTATTTTTAAACTACAAGGGGCCTTTTCTGCAAGGGCAGATGCCAAGGTTGTTCTACTTAATGGAGCCTTAGCATGCAATGTGTTTTGGAAAATTGAAGGTGTTACAAGTATAGGTACTGGTGTTACCATGCGTGGAACCATAGTTACAAATAATGCAGCCATTACCATAAGTGCAGGCGATACTATTGAAGGACGAGTATTTACAACTGCAGGTGGAATTTCTGTTACAAACACACTAGCTTATATTCCATTGGGTTGTGGCAGCACGGTATTAACGGGCCCAGCCGCACCTAGCTTGGGTACAACCGCAAACTTTGCTTTATTTACCACCACTGGAGCATTAGGCAATACAGGAACAAGCTCTATTTCTGGCGATGTGGGCAGCAATAGTGCAACACCCACTGGATTTAACCCAGCATTGGTAACTGGAACTGTACATAGCACCCCAAATTCATTTACGAGTGCTTGTGCAAGCGATTTGGCAACTGTTTACTCTTATTTAAGCTCCTTAAGTGCCGACATAGAACTTCTATATCCAGCCCAATTTGGCAATAAATTGGTATTAACTCCTCATGTATATTTATTAAATGCAGCCACTACTTTTACCGATTCCTTGTTTTTAAATGCTCAAGGAAACCCTAATGCAATTTTTGTAATTAAACTATATGGTGCACCCACCACAAGTACTTTTTCAAATGTGGTGTTGATTAATGGAACACAATCTAAAAACGTTTTTTGGGTAGTAAATGGAGCTGTAACTATAGCAGCAAATTCAATTTTTAGAGGAACCATTATTTGCAATAATGGAGCGATTAGTTTTGATGTTAATTGCACCTTAGATGGCCGAGCCCTAACAACAAGTGGTGCTGTTGGTGTGAATACGTTAAATGCCATTGCACCTAATGCTCCCATAAATTATTACTCACAAACTAGCGGCGACCCTGCCATGTTAAGTAATTGGAATAGTGCTATGGATGGAACAGGAACTGCACCAACAAATCTAACAACTAGAACAAGTTATATTGTTCAAAACACACATACTTTAACTAGCACAGGTGCATTGGCATTTGGTACAACAAATAGCATTTTGGAAATTCAAAATGGAGGAAGAGTTATAGCTAGTTCCGGCAATCCTATTCGTTTTGCAAATAGCAGTATCCTTCAATTGCAGGTAGGATCAGAATTTAGTTCAAATACCACTGATACCTTACAGGTAGTAAATTTAATTGGGGGCAAAATTTCTATTGGCACAGGTACAACACTTTGCTTAAATGGCAATGTTACAACAAGCGCAGGTGTTATAAGCGGCTCAAGCAGTTCTAATTTAACAATTGGTGCTGCAGTAGGTAGTTTATTATTTGACCAAAGTACACCTGGTACAAGTAATGTGATCCATACTTTAACTATTGGCGGTGGAACAGATGCAAGCATAAGTCTTGGCAACGATTTATTAATTAACCCAACAGGTAAACTATCCTTTAGCGCATTGGGTACAAAAACACTTACAACAACTGGTCATACCCTAACCTTACAATCATCCCCCCTTGGTTCGGCAATGATAGATAACACAAATGGAGCCACCCTTATAGGTATTATAAGAGTTGAAAATTACGTGCAAGCAAATGGTAGAAAATACCGCTTTTTAGCCTCTCCAATTGTGGGTGGAAATAGTTTACAATGGCGTAATAATGGGACAAATGAAAGCGGACAAGGCATTGCCATTACTGGCACTGGAACCGTTGATGCATCTATAAGTAACCAAGCCTCGGCCTTTACGTATTTAGAAACAAATACCAATGAAGGCACCACGATAAATGGATCGGGTAAATGGCCTGCCATAGATGGTAATACAAGTTTAATAAATGGAAATGGGTATAGAGTTTTTATAAGAGGCGATAGAACTATAAGTTTAGTAACTTCAAATAGTGTTAATAATGCCACTACCATTTGGGTGGAAGGTTCCTATCCTTCAAGCCCTGTTTCTCCTTCACTAACTTATACCACAGCAGCAGCCAATGGTTGGAATTTAGTTGGAAACCCTTATCCATGCACACTTGATTGGGGAGCAGTAACAGGCGGAGATAGAATAAATATTGATAATGCCATTTATATCTGGCACCCTATAAATACTACCAATGCTTTGGGAGGTTATGCCAGTTATGTAAATGGAATAGGCACTGGAACACCCAATGTAGGAACACAATATATTAGTAGTGGACAAGCGTTTTTTGTAAAAGCCAATGCCAGCTCTCCTACTCTAAGCATGCGTGAGAGCCATAAAATAAGTAGCGAAGCTGGTGGAAGAATCTTTAAATCGGCCCCCCTTAAACCCAATAGTATTCGTTTAACTTTATTTGATGCAAACAAAAAGCTAGATGATGCTGTGATGTATTTTGAGGAAGGCGCTACAAATAACTTTGACCCAGAATTTGATGCATACGATCTTACCAGTTATA
This sequence comes from Bacteroidetes bacterium B1(2017), assembly GCA_002256395.1. Lineage (GTDB taxonomy): Bacteria > Bacteroidota > Bacteroidia > UKL13-3 > UKL13-3 > B1. The sequence goes on from NKJG01000002.1 coordinate 587,500, forward strand.
TTGGTTTTAGTAGCCAAAACAAGTTAGACACCTTTGCCATTAGTGGAACAAGTTTGCCATTAGAAAACGAAACCTATGCCCTTTATGCAAATCTTGGTTCGGGCAATTATGCCCTCCAATTTAGCGATTTAAACTCGTTTAGCACCCTACCCGAACTATATTTTAGGGATAAGTTTTTAAATAAAAACATACTGCTTACAGATAAAGGGTTTTATGCCTTTACAGTAGATAGCAATTCGCAAAACACCTTTGGCAATACTAGGTTCGAACTACAATTTAAGTACAAGGCATTAGGTGAAAATGAACTAGATAGAACCCAAAACAAACTTATGGTTTACCCAAATCCTGCAAGTGAAGTGCTGAACCTAGTTATACAGGATAACATACAAGCGTTATGTGTGTTTGATGCAAGTGGAAAAATAATCATCAAGCTCCCTGGCAATACCAATAAAATGGATTGTAGCCATTTAACAAGTGGCCTGTATGTAATAGAAGTAGAAACTAAACAAGGCAATTTTTATTGCAAGTTTATTAAATAGAAAAAAGACAACATGAAAAAATATATTCAAGTACTTAGTATACTAGCCATACTATTTTTATTAGCTCCAAACTTACAAGCGCAACCAGGCTTTGACGATGAACCCATTGACACACCTATTGATGGAGGTATAGTAGTTTTGGCAGCAGCGGGTTTGGTAGTTGGCATACAGAAAATAAGGAATAAACGTTGAATTATTCCTTCTCTATGGCAAAAAGTTTAGCATTATCTATGGCTAACTTTTCAAGAACATAGGCATTCCATTTTAGGAGTTCTTTTGTGTTCTGACCCAATTGAACATCCTTCAGGTAATCCTTTGTTTGTTGTTTTAAATTGGCAACTGTTTGCTGGTAAATAGAATCCATTTCGGGTAAGCTCCAGGCGCGCAATTGAAGGGTCATTTCCATGTTTCGTCGTTCAATTTCGCAGAGATCAAAGTAGATATTTAGGAAGCAGTTTGAATAAGGTTCAATGGGCAAATGATAATACGATTGGGCAATATCAAAAATAGTTGCGGAGCTGTGTTGGATAGAATCTTTGCTTGGATTTAGAGAGAGGTAAATTTGAACATTTAACTTGCATAAATCGGAAATAAAGTATTGGCCGTTTTTATTAAACAAATAGTCTTTTTGCAATAATGAATCGAGATTATCCTTGTTTAAAGCAACTCTAGTGGTATCAGACCAAATAATATTATTAGCCTTAAACACATTGTAATTCCCTTTGAGTTTTGATTTTTTATTGGTGTAATTAATAAGCAGACCATTTTTATTGAAAAAATCGAGACTTTGTTGTTGTTTATCTGTTAGCAGCAATTCTTTATTATTTTTCCAGAAAAAATCGTCGTACGGCATGGCTGTTATTTTTCTATAATCACTTTCATTTTCATCGTAGGTAAAATAGGGCAATACAAATAAGGTATGGTAATCATAAAAAAACAAAGCTCCAGAAGTTGATACGCTATAGCCATCGGTGCTTCCATTATTTAACCTAGAATAGGGCATTCCATTATGGAACCTAAAGCGATAATTAAAATTAATATGATTAAGTGAATTTGCTTTTTCTGAAAGGTTATACGATTGGGTAATATTCATGCATACACTATCCATGCGTGAACCCGGATAGGCGGGCATGAAAGGATGTATAAAGGCATTCTCAATGTTAAGCGTAATATTTAAAATGGCATAGGTTTGTTTATCAATCCAAACTTGGCCATAGAAGCACGACCGTTTATTTTTTATTGGAGTAAATTCAATCTGGTAGCTGCTGGCATCTTCACCTATTTTTTTAAGGTAGAACTGTTTTTTAAGTTTTGACAGTTTAAATTGAAGAGGTAGTGAAGGCAAATATTCATTTTGTTTTACTAAGTCTAAATAGCTTATGGCTCTAGAAGTATTTAAGCTGGTAAAGAAGCCATGGTCTTTTGTTTCGGCTAATCCTATACGTCCGTTTTTGAGTAAAAGTTCCTGTATGGCACTCCCTTTTAAGGAGGCATTATAATAACATTCGAGCATTTCTACCGCTTGGTTTTGAATATCTGTTTGCAATTGAAAATATGCTTTCGAAGATTGTGGTTTGGATCCTATTATTTTCTTTCTACACTTATCAAGCGCTTCATACAAAAATGGGTCGTTTGCAACTATATGAGCCTCTTGTAAGCCAACATTATTTACTTGCAAGCCAACTAGTGTGTTGCGGCGCAGGTCTGAACCAATAAGAATGAGCGTTTTATAACCTATATAAGAAAAAATCAAAGAATCTGATTCGCTACTAATAGAAATTCTATACTTCCCTTCCTCATTGCTATTAAACCCTCTAGTTGAACCTTTAATAGCCACATTACAAAATGCTAAAGGTTCATTTGTTTTCGCATCAACTACTTTTCCTTCCAAAATAATTTGAGAAAAGGATAGATTGGATAAGAAAAGGAAAAGTACAAAAAGAAGGTATTTCATTAGGGTGAAAATAAAACAAATCGAGGCGTTTTAAATTTACAAGTAGATACTAAAATAGCAAACATAAAGGATGCTATTCCAATGCCTAATTATTATTCTTATTAATAATATTCCATTCTTCTTGGGTTAAATTAACAGATTGATATGGATATTGGTTCAACATAAATTGGGTCATTTGTTGAATCCTACCCGCTTTATCCTCAACGGTTTCTACAGATTTTGATATTTCCTCTATAGAAGACAATAATTCAGTTTCGAGTTCCTGCTTAACCTTTCTTCTTGCAGCAGCTTGAGCAGCAATTTTATCTTGGTAGACCTTTATTTCAGATTGAATTTTCCTGCGTTCTGCTTCTTTTTGTTGGGCAACAAGTTCGTTTTGAGTATTTAAATAGGCACTTATTCTATCATCCACCTTTTGACGGTCTTTAATAGCTACTTCAAATTGGGTTAAATATTTTGCCTTTGTAAGAGCTAATTTTTGGTTCAATGCCAATAACTGTTCTTTTCTTTTCATTAAACCAAGCTTAATATTCTCATCCACACGCACATTTTTGTCGATGGCAAAAAATTGTCTGAGCACTCTATTGCTTGGGGCCATATTTGCCTCAAAGGATAAGGTTCGCAATTCAAAATCAAACGAAAAAACTTGGCCATTTTGTAAATATATTTGAAAAACAGGGCCGGTTGGCAAAGTTGCAATTCCCTTAATGGTATCACTTAATTCAATTTTATTAATTACTGGATAGTAGTGTGAAAAATAATACAAATTTTTTCCTTGAGCTACTATTAATTGAACGTACGATTTAAGAAAATCAATTATTATTTCTTCTTGCAAATTCAATTCAGGAATTAGTTTGGGTTCAAAAACAATACCAAATGACCTTTCTAAACCAACAGCAGTGTTTCGCTTCGTAATTAATTCGAATTCGGTGCCCATGCGAATTCTATCCGAGGCAGAATCAATTCTGGTACTTTGGTTAGGGGTTGTTGAATAGCTTAAATTAGTAAGATTGAAGGTAAAAATAACACCGCCAACAAACCCAAATTTTCCAAACAATTTACTCATATCAAACCCTACTACACTTTGTCCATTTGAAAATGTATTGGTATGATAAGGCTGATTATGGCTAAAAGGCAATAAGCTTTTACTAATATTGTTTTGCAAATCAGATTGCAACAATACCACCGATTGGCCAACATTTATATCATACCTCCATGTACAATTAATTAACCTGCAATACGACCCTTGAACATTAAACGCATAGTTGGTAAAATTTGGATTATTGGTAATATTTAAATCTCTAAATGGCAAATTAAAGAAAACAAAATCACTTCCTGGCATTCCCGAAATGGTAGTTAACCATCTTTCGTTGAATGGTATGGAATAGATTCTTTGTTTATACACTTTAAATCCTGAAATTTTACCGATAAATCCACTATATCCATTTGGCTTATCGCATCCTAAGTAGGCGCTGGTTGTTGAAAGCTCTAGAATATTTGAAACACCAATTTCCAAAACTAAATTTTGATTAATAAATACCCTAAGTTGGCGAGTACTAGCATTTAAAAATATATCCCAAGAATTCCAACCCAATGAATATTTGTAAGATTCAACCGTAAAAACCTGTCCTAAATAAACAAATTCAACATCGTCTTTTTCGTTTACTTGAATGGAGCATTGCGAACTACCCGTTTCGTTTAGTAAATTAAAAATAAATCCTCTTCTCTTTAATTTCTGATACTCCATCATAAAACTAAAGCCAACATTGCAATTATCTGAAACAGGAATTTTACCTAATTCAATATAGCTATTTACACCTCTAAATTCAACTGCATATCTGCTATGAGGAGGCAGTTGATAAGGACTTGCCTCTAAAGTGTAACCATTATTGTCTATATTATAAATATTATAATAATAATTTTCGTCGCCTATCCAAACATTAGGCAAATGTCCTTTCTTAACATATAAATTCCATATGGCAGCTAATTTAATCTCAGGATAACACCCATATCCAAGACTTAAATTATCTAATACATTATAATTATAATCTATATTTTGTCTAAAAATATAAATTCCAGCTAGATGACCATTTAAGTTATAATAATTATTAAAGTTTGAACCAATAATAACGTCGGAAGGATAAATTGGGGTATTAAGTAGATTTTGACGCAAATAAAATGTCCCTTTTTGGAATTGATTTTGGTAGAAAACTACACTTCTATTTTGTAAATTATATTGAATTCTAATATACTGCCATTTGTCGTGTTTATCAAATGCAAACGAGCTTACATTATTTCCTGGAGAACCAAAGTAAACCTTACCATCTGCTTGGTAATTTATTTGAAATCCTTGGCCATCTATTTCCATTCCAAAGCTTCCTAAATAATTGGCTGCATTTGGATCATTAAATCGAACATTAAATACAATTTCAAAATTGGTATTATCTATTAGTAGTTTCCTTGACCTGTCATATGCCTTTATGCCGTAGGAAGGAAATTTAACTACTACCATTATATCATTCGGTTCAACACTAATAACTTTTCCTGCCAATGGATCAATAAAGGGGTTACCTTTTGCAGCAAACGCCGGTAATTGTATTTCCGATTTAAATTCTTTATTTCGGTTCGATACCTTTAATACAGATTCATCGAAACTAACACTTAATAATTCGGGTATAGTTGCATTTAATTTCTTTTCAATTTTATAAAAGATATTCTTAATTTTATTTTCATGATCTAAAACCGCTTTATTCAATTTATCTTTAGCAATGGCTATTTCTTCAAGGTATTTATTATTTACAAGTGTTTGAGCAGCATTTTTCATCCTTGGAACTTGCCCAGTAAAATTTGCCACCACACTATTTCCAGGGCTAACCAAACCAGAACTTAATCCAGGCAAATCAACTCGTTTACATTCATCCTTAACCAAATCATTTTCAAAATTATCAAAGGTATAATAGTGCATTAAGCCAGGTTCTAAGCCAGATAATCGCTTGTTAGAATACCCAATTATTTCGTCTTGAACCAAGCTTTTATTCCATATGGATAAATTGCCAATAGATCCTTTAAATTTTTGCCCACTATATATTTCTGAGCCAATAGAGAAGGCATTAAAACCAACAAGGTTTCCAACTTGAATGGAATAAATTAAATCGCCATCTAAGTAACATCCAAAGAAATTATTTACATTATTTAATGAAAAGGCCCAATTATACCACATCTTATTTTTATATGGTAACGGAAACTTAATCATTTGGCTGCCATTATTAACCCAAACAATCATTTCATTTTCTGCTGTAAAACCAACCTTTAAAATAGCAGAATCAAATACCATTTCACTTGTATCAAACCTAAGTCGGCTAATCCATAAATCTAATGAAAAAGCAGAAACAGTTGTAAACGAATACGAATAATAATTTAGCTGTGAACTTGAACCATTAAAGGTAAAACAGTTCTTTAAAAAGGCAGTTGAAAATTGGCCTCCAAGAGGTTTTACCAAAGTTAAATTGGCAGAATTTCTTGGATTAGACAGTTTACCTATTCCTAAATAATTTTTCTCAAGGTTAATAGAATTTTCACTGAACGGGAAATAGCCACAAAGTCCAGGTTCGCCTACCGAAACACGACAAGTTGAAAGTCTTTTTTCATCTTCGTTTGAAAGGTATCTATTCCAAAATCTTAACTCAGAAAATTGAAATGAAAAACCGTTATCATAAAACATTAAAATGTTAATACTGCTTTGTTGCGTATTAAAATAAGTGGTATCGCTGGGTGGTAAAGACAAAGTATCAAATAACTCACCATCTCTATATGTTTCAAAAGTGCCTTCTTTTTCTATAAATTTAAAAGAATAATGATGCCATTCATAATCCCAAGTAATTACTTTTGACTTAGCAAAAACACTTTGCACCTGATACGAAAAGGCAAAACCTCCTTCTTCAACTATGCCAATTGTTATTCCTGGGAATTTTCTCATTTGATTTAAATTAAAAAGAGTTCGTTTTCCCTTTGAAAAAGGGCAAAGCCAAAACTCAATAGAAAAATCACCTGTGGCAACGGTAAACCCAGATTCAACAAATAAATTATAGGCAGCGCTTTGAGAAACTTGCAACACATTTTCTGAGAGCAAACCAGAAAAAGGAATTTCACAATCAACCCATTTTGACGTGCCATTTAATACAAAATTTGGTGCGCCTTCATATTGGGGAGTGAACCAATTGCCTGAATTAACAACCGCATCTGGATCTAAACCATTTACTAATTCTAATTGAAGGAATAAATCCTCACACTTTTCGGTGTAATAGGAATGGCAAAGTTTGGTAATTTCTCTAAAACTATCAAATTTTGTCCAAAGCCTAACTAGGGCAAGATTACCTTTGAAAAAGGAAGCAATATTTATTGCTCCTATACTAATGGATTGCATAACGAAATTTTGTATGGAAATTGGATTTTCCATAACTGGGTTTCCATTTAAATACCATCCAGCTTTTGAATTTACTGCATCGAAATAAAAGGCAAAATGATTCCAGGTGCCATAAATAGTATCTAAAAAAAGTGGGAAACTATTTCCATTAATGTTTGCTTGAAAGGAATTGGAAACAAAACCAATTACGAGTGGACAATTACCATAAATATTATTGGTATATAAAATGGTAGAATCTGTGGCCTTTTGCTCAGGCTTCATCCAAAAATCTATAATAAAACCCTGAGAAGGCGTAATATTAATTTGTTGATTAATATTCAAATAAGTATCTAACCCATTGAATTGAATCAACTTGTTTTTGATAGTTGTATTTCTTTGTTGTATCATTATGCTGGTTGACAAAAAGGGTAATAAGATGAATTTAAATACGTACAATATAATTCACTAAGGCATACAACCAAATTATTAGGATTAGAGGTAATCTGATTGTTGGATGTTTGGGTAAATGCACTTGATAATGTACTATAAACAAACTCAAAATTTGCTGTTAAATAATTTTTCAAATAATCGGTAGAACTTCCTCTTCCATATTGATTTAGAAGACATAATTCAACCGTTAAAATTAAATCGAGGCTAGCTCTTTCTAAGGCACTATTTCCATCGGCCATCATGGTGTTTTTAATGGCTTCTTCTCTAGTCTTCATTAGCGTTGCAAGTCCATATATTTGAGCATCTGTATTCACACGAGACGATTCTAACTCAGTATGAATTTTATATAAATCATCTAAACCGCTTTTTGCAGTAGTACCCAAATTGCCTAAAATCAAACTCAATTGTGCATCACTTTTATTAATAGTGTTTTTGGTTTGGGAGGTATATTCCATAATCAAGTGTGTGCATAAATCGGCTTTAATTTGTGCTAAATGTTGTTGTTTTTGTTCATAGGCAGAATGGTCAAAATGATCTTCAAACCAATTACCTGCGGCTCCTATAAAATTCTTAATATCATTTCCCAAATCATCAAAGCCCTTTTTTAATTCACTTCCAACCTCTTCTCCAAAATTTTCCAATCCATGTAAAAGGCTTTCACCAAACTGCTTTGCACCTGCTTCCACATCATCCCATGCATGTTCGCCAAAGCTTGCAATATTATTAGCCACATTTTTTCCAAAGGTGTCAATTTCTCCTCCAAGGTGCTCTATATCCTTCCCAACATGCTCAGCAAAATGTTTTACATCAGCTATACCTTTGTCAAAAAATCCAGATATTTCATCAAACACTTGCTTAAATATTTTAGCAACATTATCCAAAATCTGCTTCACAATTTTATCTATCAATTCTTTAATAGTGCTAAATTGAACCGTTATACTTAAGGAAGGTAAATTCAACGAGTGTCCTTCAAATTCAAAGCTTCCGCTAATGTCGAGTGAAAAGCTAGTTTTACTGATGGCAATATTAAAACTAGCGCTTAATCCAGATCTTATTTTAATTTCGGGAATAGGAATGAGGAATAGCTTAAAGGGAGGAATATTAAAATCTAAATTAACCGAGGCATCTGCACCTGCAGAAAATCCATCTCCAGAGATGGTACAATTTAAATCGGCGTGAAATAGATTTCCATCACTATAAGAAAAATCAAATAAAAATCCTTGATTGCTTAATTCAATTTCAATACTTGTCTTAATAAAATTGAACAAACTAAAATCAAAGTCAACATGTAAATATTGGGGCCCTAAAATATTAAATGAAGCATTTGCGCCTCCTGCTGGCACAACCGTGCTCATTCTAGTTTGGTAAGTGTTTTTATCGCTAGGTATTGGGGCTTGAGCTGGAATCCAATTCTGGTTTACTAAATTTTGTTTTACTTGAATTTCTTTTCCATCACCTGTTAGAGTAAGCATATTAGACCAATTTATGGGAGAAAATTGGGCCGATCCCATAAAAGTACCCGAAGAGTTAATATTTATTGAAGCATGAGCGAAAAAATTAAAAATTTGAATATTTCCATTAAATCCAAACCCAGGTAAGGCAGTGGTAGAATCGGGCAGAGTTACCATATCATCGCACCAATATAAACTCAAATCATTTGCCTGAACCACATCAAAAATAGATGGGTAAGGAGGATTTGTATTTCCTGTAAAAGCAACTAAAAACTCTTTAATACTTAATTGACTAATATAACAACTAAAATAATCTAGGTTAGGTATTTCACCGTCTAAAGAAATTACTATCCCAAAATCATCTGAGTCGGCAGATTGGTTTATAATATGAAAATCGCCTGTTAAACCTAAAACCATTGAAGGAGGTGTAAATAAAAGGCCAAACTCTAAGCCCATTTTATCCATGGCCAAACCCTTTAAACCAAAAGGAACACCTTTAAATCCAGTTCCAGAATCGGCATCAATATTTATGGCAAAATCTATTTCATCTTCTGATATAGATAAAACCGGTTCAACCATAACGCTGTTGCCCGAACCTAAAGGCAAAACAAATTGCCCAATAAGCGAAACAGCTAATTCAAAATTGAGCTTAATAACTGGGTTATTTAATACCAAAGTTTTGCCACCCATTTTAAGGGCAAAACTCATACCTAGGGATGCTTCTAGGTAGGATTTAGAAATTGGATCGGCAAATTCACAAATAAAAAACAGTTTATCTTTACCCGAAATGGATGCAAATCTACTTAAAGGTGAATTGGGTTTAAGGTTCAGGTCTAATTCAAACCCAACCAAAACTCCAGGATATAAATTCATATAATTATATCCAACCTGAGACAAGTTACCACCTCTAAACCCTGCTGGCTTGGCTCTGGTAATATTTGGACCACCAATTCCCATTTGCCCAACATTGTCTTTTAAGGCAGGCAATTCAATGGTAGCTAAATTTATATTTGTTGCATTTATGGTTGAAATTAAAAGGAGCACATTACTAATAGAAACATCGCTCATTGCGCTTAAATACTTGCCTACTTTAGGCAAATTATTAAGTGTTGTTTTTTGTGCTAAATACAATCCTGCATAAAAGCCCCAGGTGCCATTTTGTTTACCCGCTACAAAAAACACCTCTTGTTGTTTTTCGTCTAAGGCTGTAAACGTAAGGCTATCATTTTTTAAATCTACTAGTAAGGATATTTGAACCAACCTAGTTTGAAACTCAGCAGGAATAGAAACATGCCATGATGAAATTCCTAATTGATTGGCAAAGTCTGAAATGCTTAATCCATTTGCGTTACCCGCTTTCCAATAGGCTGTAAAAAGTGTGCTGGCACCTAGCGACATTTCAATATCAAAAGACATGGAACCAATATTGAAAACCCCAGTTAAACTTCCTGTTGTGGTTCTTTTCTTAGTTGTTTGGTCGTAAACAGAAAGTATTTGTGTTTTTAAATTAACCCAAAAATTACTTGGCCCTATATTAAAGTTTAGGTTACCAGTTGCGATATCAAATTGAAGCGATTTTAAACTACTATCATATACCAAATTCATGGCATTGAAAGATAAGTTAGGAACAAAAGAAGGCACTTGCTTTTGTCCAAAATAAGGCCCCACCTGCCCTACAAATTTATTTAATTTATTAGTTGAAGTGCTTGTACTTAAGGTGGCAGTAATGTTTGTATCTCCGGCCGATTTAGAGGCATCCAAATCAAAAGAAATTTCTCCAAATACGAGTGAAGCCGTAATTGTTTTTTGTGCTAAAGAAACATCCGAACCTCCTACCCTGCTAACACTTAAATTTAAAATTGGCTTTAAGTCAGAATTACTATCCAAATCAATATACGTTTGAAAATCTATTTCAAACAAATTCTGACCCGAGCTCATAGCAATGGTAATGGAAGCCGAAATAGGATCAATAAGCTTTGTTAATCCACCTAACTTATAGGAATCGCCATTAAATTTCTTCGCATTGGTGTTATTCCAAGTACCCGTAAGCGATTTAATTCCCGGGCCCATAGAAAACGATAAAGAGAAATCATTTCCATCAAAAGTCACTAAATCGGCAATGGTACCATTTAAAGATAGTCCCTGACGAGTTGAGTAAGATAGGCCTACATTTTCAATGCCTACCTCCTGCAATTCGGTGGGAAAACTAGATACATCAATTAATTCTTTTAGTCTAAAAACTACACCTGGATCAAATACTCCAGAAATAATCGTTTCATTTAAATTAACTCCATTTGAAAAACCAGAAGTTCTAAGCATATCCACTTCTAGGTTAAACTTATCTTTATAGGAAAAAGTTGTTTTACCTAAAATTCGTTTTACCGTATTTTGAGGGTCTTTTTGAAGGTAAAACTCAATTTCATTTAAAGTAAAACTTACCTGCCTATCAAGAATATAATCAGTATAAACCTTTGAATCTAAAATATCAATTCCAATTGAATAGGATTTTGCACTGGCATTAATAAAAAGATTACAGGCATTTAAAGTCATTTCCTGCCCTAATTCATCTAACCCAAATTTTTGAAAAATAACAGACAAAGGTCCTGGCTGAGCCAATTGAGCTTCGGCCGTTTTAGTTAACATATCTAAGGATACATTAAATATTAATTTGTTACTATTTTCAACAAATTCAGCAGTAGCAGTTAGGCTTAACTGAATATCAATATTGTCTCCCTGCTTGTTAACTGTAAGTAATAAAACAGCATTTGTAAGTGTGGGTAGTATTTCAAATGTACTGCTTAAATCTATAGGTTTATCTGTGATAAAATTATATTCAATGGTATAGTTTTCATTAGCAGAAAAAGAAGGAAAAACATACACATTAAGTGAATCTAACAAACAATCTTTTTTAAATTCTGCAGGCATAGCCTCCAAAACAATTGCTTCCTCAAACGGAATACCAAAGGAGGTAAAATCACTTATTGTATTCAGATTAATGGGGTTAACCAATCTAATGCTGCTGCCATTATTTCCGGGTACTACATACTGATTATCTATTGGCGACCTTAAATTTAGTTGCGTAACTAAATTATTTAAAAATTTATCTTTAAATGGCATTTATTGGAAAAATAAAGTAGCTGGTGGAACAATAAAATTATTATTTTGAAAATGAGGGTCGTTTAAAGCGCCATAAAACTCTCGGGCATCAAATCGGAATATATTTGCAATTCCTTCTGAACCTAAATCGGATGAACTGCTATAAGTTACACTTGCTGTAAAGGCACCATTTGTTACTCCTAATTTAAAAGCCCCCCCACTAATGTTTTCTACATCAATAAGTCGTTCTCTTAAATAGATACTATTCAAATAACATTTTTCAAGGCCTGAACCAAAGGTAACAGGCGCTGAACCACTTGGTGAAAGTGTTGGCGCGCCAGTAACCGGGGTAGTAAGTGGGTAATTAAATTTTTCCATCCAAGTTTTAAACAATTTTGAACTTAATTTTGGAACTGTTCCTACTGGAACTTCCTTTTCACTTAAAGGGCAATAAAAACCAACTACAGAAAAGGTTGATTCAATTAAAAACATCCTTCCTTTATGCTTACCAGGCGTTGTTAATTCTTCAGATTGCATTTCAAAAAAGTTTAAACTGGCCTTAAGTTTCTGTATAAAATCCCAAAAATTGTCTACTGTTATATTTAACTGTTTAGCAAACTTCTGCGCCCTATCTGAGTTTTGAGCTCTATTTGCTAGGTCAAAAGAGTTAAGTGTAGTATATGATATTGTTGTGCCAAACGACATTCCACTTCCAGGCATAGCAACCACACCTTTAATTCCGTCAAAGGTTTGAATATAGCTATCATTCCAAATACCTGAAACAGCTTTATAAGAAATAGAATTAAATGCCTTTTCATAATTTTGTAACTTTATGCCTGCCGAAAAGGCTACTTGAGAATATCTAACTTTGACATCTTGAGTTAAAAAAATGGAACAGTTTTCATCGGTGTTAAAGTTTGTTTGAAACCTATATCTGGCAAATTTAACCTTTGCCTCAGCGCTAATTTCGGGGCCCATGGTAAATAATTTGGCGCTAGCCGAAGCCCCGGCTGCTGGCTCGGTACTTGAATAGTTTAGGTAAGTTGCATGTAATGGTTTTTTATTTGATTTCCATTTTACTTTTGCTGTATAACTCGTAGCAGGTAAAAGACGAATATTTTGAGCTTGGTTTTGAGAGGCAGAAGTTGAACTAGCGGCTGCATCAACATAACTAATAGTTATATTTTTGGTGTTCACATTTATACAAAACTCGCCTTTATAATTTCTTACTTTAACAAAAATGTTCTCTCCCGAAATTCTAAACCTTCCAACATTCATTGGAGTGGAATCTGTCCATATCTGAAAATTTAATTGTTCAATTCGGAGCTTTATTTTTTGAATGTCTCTATCATATGAAACCCCAAATATATCTGAAATTAAGATTTGAATATGTAGTTGCATACTCATCAAAACAATTTGGTTTTGATTTGGGATGGCTCCAGGGGCAGAAATTGAGTTGCTTGTTTCTTCTAAGGCTAATGCGCTAGCTATAAGGTTGAGAGTTTCTGTTATACTTTTATCTCCAAAATTTACAACAAAAAAATTATTATCATAAATTTCTCTGGCTTTACTTACAATAAGCTCCTTTGGATCTGTTTTAAGTAAAGGTATTCCAGTTCTATTTTTATACATGGATTTAATTCTGCGGGCAATAGCATTAATTTCTTTATTCCTTCCATCAACCCCAATATTTGCTTCCAACTCAATTTTAAATTCATTGCTAGTTGCATCCACATATTGATTAGGAAAATTATCTCCCATGTATAGGTATTCCATAGACAATGAAGCTCCTATAATTGCCTTCACGCCAATAGCTGCAGAAAGTTCTTCACCTGCCGCCTCTGGATACCCTTTACTAATTAATTCAACAATTTTAGTACCTACAGCCTCTGAAAAAGGTACTGAAAGTTCAAATGCCGCCTCCAGTTCTATTGCCAAAGTAAATTTATAGCCTCCACCATACAATCCACTTATTAGCAAAGGCATGCCCACATTGTAAGCAGGCAAAACAGTATTTGTTGTAAACCTGTTAGTAACGCTCCCAAAAATCATCTGGTTTATAGTGCTAGGAACCTGTTGAACTAAGGTTAATTTAAATTTAGATTTACTAACGGTGGCACTTGCTTCTAATGATAATCCTAGTTCAAAACAAGGTAATTCAATGGAGGAGCCAACAGCAAATGCAATTCCTACAGATCTTTCAGTTTTTATATAGGCTGATATTGCTTGCCATTCAGAATCAAAACCATTGTTACTTAATTGCTCAAAAAGTTCTTCAGCACCCCATAAAAAATAATTTAATTGTTGTTGAATTAACATTTCGGCAGAAGTGAGTGTAGGTGCCGTTGTAGGTGTACCTGCTCTAGAAGCTGCGGCGGCTTGCTCAATAGCCGCTTGTCTAAGCTCTAATTGCCTACAATTAACAATATATGCCCGTAAACTTTTCATTTTACCTGGCTTTCCAATCTCAGGCTTTTCTAATTCATTATCTCCAAATAGACTCATAGTTAAAAAAAAAAGAAGATATAAATTTTTAGTAAACCTAATTCATCAGCTATTTAATTTTTACAAAAACTACAGTATGGCAATTCTAGCCCATTTTATTTATAAGAAGGTAATTAAAATGCAAAAGGATATAAAGCAAGTGTTAATGGTAAAAACACTTTTTTCTATTTTCATCCTTAATAAAAGAATAACTAAAAACCTGCTCCAAATTAAAGCAATGCCTTAGCTTGCTAGTTTATTGAATTAGTTACAAATAGGGAATAAAAACACCTGAAATTAGTTTAAAAGTGTCATGAAAACATATTTTAGTGGAAAATATTTCACGTTTTTGAGATATTTGTCAAATATAATATTAATAACCAATACATTATAAAAATAAATGTGTTTTATAGTGGAAAATATTTGTGCTTTTTGGCATTTTAGTGGAAAATATTTCATATTTTTGGGTTAATATTGAGTTATAATGGAAAATATTTCACGTTTTCAGCTCCAAGAAGTACTTTTTAGTTCACAAGACCCAAAGGTATCCAATCAACTTAAAAGGCTCTTAAGTAAGGGGAAAATTAGGAAAATTGCTCCAAGAATATTTACCTCAAATTTTGACGACCCTATTGAGACGATTATTAGAAGAAATTTGTTTCATATTTTGGGTACTATTTACCCAGGAACTTTATTAAGTCATCGCTCGGCATTAGAATTTAAACCTAGCCTAACAGGACAATTATTCTTAAGCACTACCTATACAAAAAAGGTAAAACTACCAGGTATAAGCCTTCAATTCTTAGAGGGACCAAAACCAATAGAAGGCGATACTAAATTATCGGGAGAATTATTTGTTTCTCAAAAAGCAAGAGCCTTGCTAGAGAATTTACAAGTATCGAGAAAAACTGGAGATGAATCGAAATGTTTGAGTATTAATGAACTTGAAGAAAAACTGGAACAAATAATTAGAATAAATGGAGAACTTGAACTCAATAAATTAAGAGACCAAGCAAGATCTATAGCCCAGCAATTAAACATGACCAAGGAGTTTGAGAAACTGAACCGATTGATTAGTGCCTTGTTAACTACTAAAACTTCTAAAATTTTAAGCTCACCCATTGCAAAGGCAAGAGCTTTTGGTTTGCCGTACGACCCTCATAGGCTTACTTTATTTGAAGATCTCTTTAGACAATTAAAGTCAACTGAATTTCCCTTACGCATAGAACAAAATACAACACCTACTGCATTTAGAAACTTTGCTTTTTTTGAAAGTTACTTTTCAAATTATATCGAAGGAACTGTTTTTGAAATAGAGGAGGCTAAAAAGATCATTCAAACAAACAAACCTATACTAAGTAGAAACGACGATAGTCACGATGTATTGGGAACCTATGAATTGGTTTCAAGCCTAAAGGAAATGCAGATAACGCCAACTACTCCTGATGAGTTTCTAACTATTATTTGTGATAGACATTCTATTTTACTGCGTGCCAGACCAGCTAAGAAACCGGGTTTGTTTAAAGACAAAAACAATTTTGCTGGAAGTACTTCTTTTGTAGATTTTAATTTGGTGAGAGGAACCTTGATAAAAAGTTTTGATTATTATAATGCCTTAAACCATCCTTTTTCTAAAGCAGCATTTATTATGTTTGTTATAAGCGAAGTGCACCCTTTTTTGGATGGAAATGGCAGAATAGCACGCATAATGATGAATGCCGAATTGGTAAAAATGGGTCAATCAAAAATTATAATTCCAACAGTATTTAGAGAAGATTATATAGGAGCCTTAAAAAAACTAACAAAAAAAGGAAAGGCAGATACCTATATAAAAATGCTTCAAAGAGCGCAAGAATTTAGCGCAAATATATTCGGCGATGAAATGGATGAAATGGAAGACTATTTAATTAGCTGCAATGCATTTAAAGACGATTCTGAATTTATTTTAAAAATACCTACGAGGAAGAAAAAATCATAAAGCAAAAAAAAAGCCCTCACTTTCGTGAAGGCTTTGCTGGCGGAGCGGACGGGACTCGAACCCGCGACCCCGTGCGTGACAGGCACGTATTCTAACCAGCTGAACTACCGCTCCGTCTTCCATCTAGAATTGCTCCTTTCTACAGTTGCAGTGTTCCGTTTGGGGAGTGCAAATATAGAAAATAAAATTAATCTGTCAAGTGTGTTTTTAAAAATTTTGTAAATAGTTCTAAATACTTAAAATTGCAGCGCTGTTTAACAGCACAACTAATAATACTATATGGCACATTTTGATTTTGAAAAACCTATTCAGGAACTTGAGGATCAGTTGGAAGAAGTAAAGAAAGTTCACGAAAAAGGCAAAGTAGACATGCATTCTAAGATAGAAGAACTGCAAGAAAAAATTTTAGAAACTAAAAAAGACGTCTATAGCAAACTCAGCGGATGGCAAAGAGTTCAAATTAGCCGTCACCCAGAAAGACCCTATACCTTAGACTATATTGAAAATTGTTTCGATAACTTTATTGAACTTCATGGCGATAGAACAGTAAAAGACGATAAAGCCATGGTGGGCGGTTTTGCTAGTATAAACGGACAAAGTGTAATGGTAATTGGTCAGCAAAAAGGCCGTAATACCAAACAACGTCAGTTTAGAAACTTTGGAATGCCTAACCCAGAAGGGTATAGAAAAGCATTGCGCCTAATGAAAATGGCCGAACGTTTTAATTTACCTATCGTATGCTTAATAGATACTCCCGGCGCTTCTCCTGGCCTCGAAGCAGAGGAACGTGGACAAGGTGAGGCAATTGCCAGAAACCTCTATGAGATGAGCGTATTTAAAGTTCCTATTATTTGTATTATCATTGGTGAAGGAGCCTCGGGTGGTGCTTTAGGTATTGGTGTGGGCGATAGAGTATTAATGATGGAAAATACTTGGTACTCGGTTATCTCTCCAGAATCGTGCTCGTCTATTTTATGGCGTACGTGGGAACAAAAAGAAAAAGCAGCCGAGGCCTTAAAGCTTACTGCTACCGATATGCTAAACAATAAATTAATTGATGGCGTTATTCCTGAACCTCTTGGTGGTGCGCATGCAAACACCGAAGAAACCTATACCACATTTAAAGCTCACCTTTTAGATGAGTTATCAAAATTAGTTGGTACTGATCCAGACCTTTTGGTTCAGACCCGCATACAAAAATTCTCTGAAATGGGAGATTTTATAGAAAACTAATACTTAAGCAATTTTGAAGGGGCAAATTATTTTTGAAGAATTAACTTCTTCGAAATAGTTTGCCCATTTTTAGTTAGGTTCAACACATATATTCCTGCTTCAATTCCTTGAAGGTTTATACTTTTATCTATTAAAGTGCCGCTTATTTCTAGGTTTTGAGACAACACTATTTTACCTAATCCATCCATCAATTGAATCTTTAAGTCACCACTTTGTAGTAAATTTCCACGCAGAGTAATCTGAGAGTTTGCAGGATTTGGAAATACGTCCAGTTGAAACTCATTTTTCATTTCACTTAAAGCATTCGTGCTTAATGTAATGTTTATTATTTTTGGATCACTAGGGCAATTATAAGAGCTAGTTTCGCGCACCTGAACAGTTCCGGCCTTAGCACCTAAAATCCATTTTACAAAAACATTATCCAAATTAGATGCACCAATTATGGTTCCTCCAGTAATCGACCATAAATAACTTGAACCTGCGCTTGGGCTTACCCAAAATGAATCGGTATTGGAATCAAAACTAGTTGTTTTACCCATAATTGTTGGAGCTAAAGGAGTAGCAAATACAAGCACCGAATCTGAATAGGTACTTTTGCAGGCAGGCCTTGATCCAACTATTAGCTGAACAAAATATTTTCCAGGAGTTTTATATGAGTATGTTGGATTTGGTACGGTAGAGTTAATTCCATCTCCAAAATTCCAGAGCCTAGATTCGCCCAAGCCCGCAATTGTTTGGTTGGTAAACGAAAACGAATGACCTTTAAAACAGAGCGAATCTGAATTAACCAAAAACTTTGCTTGTGCCTTTTCTTTAATTACCAGAGCTTGTTTAAAATCAACTGAACAAGCTTCTGTATTTGTTGCTTGTAAAGTAATAATGTATGTACCAACGCTATCAAAAGCATATAAAGGATTTTGCAATAATGAACTATCTCCATTCCCAAAATTCCACTTAAAAGCGCTTAAGGTTGAACCTAATGAATTTGTTTTATCCAAAAACTGTACACTATCACCAACACAGGTGGCAGCGGCTTGCATTCCTCCTATCATACAATTAGTATATTGGCACCATAATTCCATTCCATAATTTGGATGGTAGGCAGTATAATAAAGACTATCTCCCACCAAGGTTAACAAATTAGGATTTGAGCTACCAGCACCCACAAACACTTCTGGCAGCATCTTTGTGCCTCCTATACTTCCATCGGAGCGCCAAAGTTCCATTCCATTAATAGTATCGTAAGCAGTGAAATAAAGATAGTTTCTAACCCTTGTAAAATTTTTGATTTGCGGTCCAGCGGTTCCGGCTGCAAATTCTTTTAATATTATTGTGCCTGCAGGTGTGCCATCTGTAACACATAAAACTTCTGTGAATTGTGGGTTATGGGCAACAAAAAACAAAAGATCTCCAACAACCATTAAATTACTTGGAACCGTTAATCCTCCATTAGGAAATAAATCAGACAACATTTGGGTACCAGCCGTTGTTCCATCAGAACTCCAAATTTTTGAACCTGCAGGTGAAGTAAAGGCAGAGAAATATGCCTTATGTTTAAAGTTTACGAGACTACTAATATAGCTAGGACCAGAACCTGGAAAAATATCTTTTACCATTTTAGTATTGGTAGACGTTCCATCAGACGCCCAAAGTTCAATACCATTTATTCCATTGGTAGCGGTAAAAAATAGTAAAGAATCTACTGCAGTTAAATTTCTTGGGTTACCATCCTGATATCCCGAATAAATATCTTTTACAAGTTGAGTTCCTGCATACGTTCCATCTGTTACAAACAGCTCGTTGCCCGCATCATTTCCATTATCGGCCGAGAAGTATATTTTATTCTTAAATACGGTTAAATTAGCTGCTTCATCACCCAAATTATTAGGATTTAAGATTCGAATAGTATTTGCTCCTCCACTTGGGGTATACTTATATATATTTTCTAAAAATGAACTACCTCTTCTTGTAAAATATAATTCGTTGTTTAATTCTACAAAATCTTTAAGCTCGGCAGTCCCCGCTGGAATATAAATTGGCACAGTGCCAGCATCAGTTCCATCTGTCCTATAAAAAAGGCTGTTATTAACTGAACTAAGCGAAAAATAAGCCTCTTTGGCATTTGAATAAACCATTTTTGGAGAACTTCCCGCTGAACCAGAAATAATATCCCGTATCATTTGTGTTGAACTGGTATCACCTGAACTTCTCCAAATTTCATCTCCATAAATACTGTTGAGGGCATTAAAAATCACCTTTCCATTAATACCTTTTATACTACTTATTTGAGCATCTTGAGTAGCTGAATAAACATCTTTAACTAAATTAGCGGTATTGCCAATTGCCATCCATATTTCTACCCCAACTTTTTGGTCATTGGCCGTAAAAAACAATTTATTTTTAAATGCAACAAAATTCCCCGGGTTACTTGATGTTTGTCCAACGGCAATATCTCTTACCCTTCTAGGATAAGCAAAACCAGGAGTGCAATAATATACTTCATAATCTTGGTAATTGGGTGTTTCGTGGGCACTTAAATACAAGGTTGTATCAACAACAGTTAAATTAGAAATATATCCATCTGTTTGAATGGGATATAAATCTCTGGTCATGCGAGTTCCTGCCTTAGTGCCGTTGCTTACATATAACTCTCTTCCATTATCTACACTTGCCGTAAAAAACAAAGTTCCAGCACAATTAATTAAATTTTGCGGTGTGCTTGAACCAAATGGACTTATATCAATCACTTGAATACTATCTACTCCATTCAGTTTCATTAATTCATTTCCGAAAGAACTACTTCCACTAAAAAACAAATTTGGTCCCGAAACAGTTAAATAGTTTGGTGTTATACCAACCGTACCTGGAATAAAATCTTGATAAATCTTGGTTCCAGCGGCAGTGCCATCACTAACAAAAATTTCAAAACCGCTAGTATTATTATCAGCAACAAAATACAATTTATTATTAAACAAGGTTAAATTTGATATTCCACTCCCACTGGTAGGGTTAATATCTTTTAGTAATTGTGTTCCAATATCCGTTCCATTGCTATACCAAAGTTCCCTACCATTTATTCCATTGTCGGCAGTAAAAAAAACAGAATCACCCATTACAATTAAATTTGAAATTGTTGGTGATGCAGCTCCAGACCTAATTTCTTTTACCATATAAGTACCCGTATCTGTTCCATCAGAAACCCAAAGTTCAGTTCCGGTTTGCACAGTAAATGCCGTAAACATAACCTTACCCTTAAAGTTAACTAAAGATAACGGATTGCCATTATTTATTCCAGGGCAAATATCTTTTACGAGTTGGGTCCCAGCATTCGTGCCATCCGTTTTCCATAATTCAATTCCATTAATCCCATCATAGGCAACAAAATATAAAATTGATCCAACACTGCAATATCCGTGTGGATTTCCTGATCCAGCTCCCATACATAAATCTTTCACTAAATAGGTTCCTGTATCAGTTCCATCTGTCCGCCATAGTTCTGAACCGGATTCTGAATCTGAAGTGGCACTAAAAAATAAGTAATTGCCATGTGCAAAAAAGTTTGAGGCATTGCTACTCAAATAACCTGTATTTATATCCTTGGTCAATCGTGGAATTTGCGCATGAATTTTTCCAAAAACCAATAAAGCCAATAACCATACTAAATTTTTTTTCATTTATTTAATCAACCAATAAAGCTGCCTTTTTATACTCACCCTTACTTTTTCTAATTCTCACCGAAACAACTTTGTATTCTGGGCATAAGGCCTCGGAATCGTGTTCGTTTGAGGTAATATTATTGAGCATTATTTCTGGGAAGTGGAAGGTACTACTTAAAATACCTGGCTTAACTTCATCTGTAATACGTGCCTTAATATCTACCTTACCCCTAGCCGATTCTACACAAACAAAATCGCCATCGGCTATATTATGTTTGTTTGCATCTTCTTGGCAAATAAGTAAAACATCTTCTGTAAGTATTTGCACATTGCGTGTGCGGCGGGTCATAGCTCCACAATTATAATGCTCTAACTCGCGATTAGTTGTTATAATGTATGGATAATCTTTTCCATTCAATACAATTTCCTGCGACTCTTTAAAATCGTTTCCAACAAAATTTCCTAAGCCACGCTTAAAGGTATCGGTATGCAGAATTTCTGTATCTGAACCATCTTTAGCTACTGGCCATTGTTTACCATTGATGCCTAGTTCTTTCCACTTAACTCCAGCAAAGAAGGGAACTATTTGAGAAATTTCTTCTAAGAGAGTTTCTGGATTATAATCGGGTTGAGGGTAGCCCATATAGGTCATAAACTCAGCCAATATTTGTCCATCTGCTTTGGTTCCTGGCAATGGTTCAACCACCTTATTTACACGTTGAATTCTGCGCTCGCCATTGGTAAAGGTTCCATCTTTTTCTAAGAACGAAGCACCTGGCAATACCACCGTGGCTAGCATAGCGGTTTCGGTCATAAATAATTCTTGAACCACAAATAAGTCTAATTTCTTTAAGGCAGAAACCACATATTGCGTATTCGGGTCGGTTTGAGCCATGTCTTCGCCAATAACCCAAAGCGCTTTCATTTTATCATTTAAGGATGCCTCATACATTTGAGGAATTTTATAGCCGATATGCAAAGGCAATTTAGCCCCATAAAACTCTTCGTATAATCTATGATTATCTACATTGGTTACATCTAAATACCCAGCACCTTGATGTGGCTGACAACCCATATCGGCCGCACCTTGCACATTGTTTTGTCCACGTAAAGGATTTACCCCAACGCCTCTTCTACCAATGTTTCCTGTTATCATGGCTAAATCGGCAATAAGCATTACAGTATAGGTTCCTTGCGAATGTTCTGTAACTCCCAAGCCATGAAACGACATAGCATTATTGGCAGTGGCATAGGCAATGGCTGCATCTTTAGCCAAGTTTCTATCAACACCTGTTACCTTCTCTAGTTCATCAATATTTAATCCTAAAATATGTTTCTTAAATTCCTCATATCCCTCTGTGCGCAATTCGATAAACGTTTTATCTTCTTTGCCTTCGGTAATAATATAATAGAGCATCATATTTAGCATGGCCACATTTGTACCTGGCCTTACTTGCAAATGATATTGCGCATATTTTGCCAACTCGGTTCTTCTAGGGTCAATCACAATAAGTGTTTTACCCTTCATGGCCTGCTGCTTCATTTTTGCACCTGTTACAGGGTGACCTGAAGTTGGGTTGGCACCAATAACCATCATACAATCGGTAAATTTTAAATCGATAACCGAATTGGTGGCAGCACCCGTGCCAAACGTACGTTGCATACCAAGGGCGGTAGGCGAGTGACAAACACGAGCGCACGAGTCAACATTATTGGTTCCAATTACCGCACGCATTAATTTTTGTGTGAGGTAATTTTCTTCGTTGGTACATCTAGCAGAAGAAACAGCACCAATATAATCTGGTCCAAAATCTGCTTTAATACGATTTAATTCTTTGGCAATAAAGGCATACGCCTCATCCCAAGTAGCAGGCTCAAGCACACCATTACGTCTTATTAAAGGTGTGGTAATTCTATCTTTATGATTATAGAATGAAAACGCAAATCTTCCTTTTAAGCAAGTATGACCGCTGTTTACTTTCGCATCATATGGCGCTTGAATAGATTTTACCTTACCCGATTTTACTGAAACTTCTAGGTTACAACCCACACCACAATAGGTACAAATAGTTCTAACTTTTTCATCAAACTCAATTGATTTCGATTCAAACACATCGCTAATGGCAGACGTTGGGCAGGCTTGGGCACAGGCACCACAGCTCACACAAGCCGATTCGTTAAAGGTAGTTTCCATACCTTTTACGATATGACTATCGAAGCCACGACCAGCCATGCTTAACACAAATTGACCTTGCACCTCATCGCAAGCACGCACACAACGGAAACAGTTAATACACTTAGAAAAATCGGAAGTCATGTAAGGATGACTTAAATCTTTCTTTCTATCTAAATGGTTTTTTCCGGCAGGGTAACGTACATCGCGCACTCCCACTTGGGCTGCCACGGTTTGAAGCTCACAATTATTATTTACTTCACAAGTTAAACAATCTAATGGGTGATCTGTAAGTACTAATTCTACAATGTTCTTACGTAGTTTTTGAACTCTATCCGAACTTGGATAAATATACGAATTAGGCATTACCGGCGTATGGCAAGAAGCCTGTGTTTTAACAGGACCATCGGCCACCAAAGCTACATCTACGCTACATACACGG
The DNA here is from genome assembly GCA_002256395.1 of Bacteroidetes bacterium B1(2017). Taxonomy (GTDB): domain Bacteria; phylum Bacteroidota; class Bacteroidia; order UKL13-3; family UKL13-3; genus B1. The sequence goes on from NKJG01000002.1 coordinate 611,358, forward strand.
CACGATCCAAAAGGATCTAAATTAGGTGCATCGCACAGAGTTGGGACTAATTGTTTTCCCTTTATACGACGCACAAAAGCAAGAATAGTTTCTCCCTCTTGTACTTCAAATGCTTCGTTATCTATATAGGCAATAGTACTCATATACAATTAAAATTAAGCGTTAAAATAAGGTGTTAGTTCTTGGTTAAAATACTGCAAAGCATTACGTATTGGAAGCGGTAAGCCACCACCTAGTGCACATAAAGAACCTATTTCCATAGTAGTTATTAAATCATCAAACAATTCGGTATCAATTTTTTGGCCTTGATTTTTAGCCCCACTCACTAATTCATAGCCTCGGGTTGAACCAAGCCTGCAAGGGAAACATTTACCACAACTTTCATGAGCGGTAAACTGAAATAGATGTTCGATATAATCGATAATAGGAAAATCTTGAGGCAAGCAAACGATAGAAGCATGACCCAATAAAAACTTCTGTGAAGCAAAGGTTTCAAAATCGATGCTTAAGTCGGGTATTTTGCTTATTGGCACTAATCCACCTAGCGGACCACCTATATGCATAGCCTTTACAGGAGATTTAAACCCTAAGCCTAACTCTTCAATAACTGTTTTAAGAGGAGTTCCCATTTCTACTTCGTAAATACCTGGTCTATTAAAGAATCCATCTAATGAAACCAATTTGGTACCTGTAGATCTGCCCTTACCTAAAGCCGCAAAAGCAGCACCACCATTGGAAATTACAAAGGGAATATTGGCTAAGGTTTCTACATTATTTACAACGGTAGGTTTATTAAACAAACCATGTTGGGTTGGGTAAGGAGGCCTTACACGCACCTCTGGTCTTTGTCCCTCAATGCTCGAAAGCAAAGCTGTTTCCTCGCCACAGATATAGGCCCCTTGAGCTGAGATAACTTTAAAATTAAAATCAAAACCAGAGTTAAGAATATTGGAACCTAATAAACTCTTTTCTTTTAATTGAGCTATAGCCTCCTCTGCATTTTTGATCGATTCTGGATACTCGGCACGAATGTATAATACGCCCCAAGAAGCACCCATGATATAGCCACCTATCATCATTCCTAACAGAACAGAATGAATTTGATGTTCTAGTAAATACCTATCGCTGTAAGCACCAGGGTCGCCCTCATCGGCATTACACACAATAAATTTTTGCTTACCAGCTGTATTTTTTGCAGATTCTAATTTGAACCCAATTGGAAAACCAGCACCACCTCTACCCCTTAACCCAGAAATTTTTAATTCGTTTAAAAGGTCATCAGCACTCAGCGAAAGTGCTTTTTCTAAGGTTTTATAATAGGCATCTATACCTACAAAAGGAGTTGTAAGAATTGGGGTTCCAAGCGAACCCACATGGTATTTTTCTTGAACCGGATACGTTCCTTTTTTAATTTCATCGATATGATGAATGGCCTCACCCGAATAATTATGACCATTTATGTTAAAAGCCGAATTCTCGTGGCAACGCCCTAGGCAACACATTTCACCAATTTCATTGGCATCGAAATGAGCATGCAAATCTGTTTTAAGTTTGTTTTGACTGCCAGCAGTTAAGCATGCGCTGCCATTACATACATACACCTTTTTACCCTTGTTCTCGGGCCTAAGGAAATCGTAGAAACTGGTTGTACCATACACATTTGCTACACCCATAATAAACTCGGTAGCTAATTTATCTAGCTCAGAAGGATTAGGTGTTCCCTCTTCTCTGGCAAGTACACCAAGCTCTTCAAACAAATTCCGTTCGAGTCCTTTTCTACCCGAAAGTTCACTTAAATTTTTCGACATATACGCGTCCTGATTAAAATTCGTTAGAATTGCGATTCCAACAAACGCTATGCAAGGTAAGAAAAAATGCCTATCCAAAAACAATTTCTGTACACAATGTAATACCTTTACAATTGAAACTGTATAGTGTTAAAAACAAGCCTATTTGAAGCAAAAATGAAGTTCACATTAAAAAAAATTTACCAACTTTTAATCATTGGAATTTTTATTCTGATTACAGGTAGTGTGAACGCCCAAACCTATTTTAACCTAAACCACCTCAAAAACCCCAAAAAATATGGTCCTGAGGTAAAGGCAAAGTTTAAGGAAAAACTGGTGTATGAGTACAAAGTTACTCCAGGAAAACATGCTGTATTTTTAAAAAATGGATTACGCAGTTCGCAATTTATAGCGCCCCAATTATGGCTCAATATAAAAGACACAGTTTACCCATATAGAGTAGATATTGTATACTCGCGCTACCCAGTGCACGATAGTGTGTATAAAGAAATATACCCTTTATTATGTAATAGGCTCATACATACCTTTGAAATGGACCCCACCCTAAACGATGAAGACCTTTTGTGGCATACCATTTTGCAAACTCACGTAGATAATGATGATCAGGTAAATTCCCTTTTCCATGGCGTTGTTATTTGGTATAGAACACCCGAAGAAGAAGAAAAACATAATGAGCAGCAAGATTCGGCGCAAGGGGTTAAAGCCTTGGTTCAGACCGAAAAAATTGCCCAAGGAGGTATTAAAGAAATGGTAATTAGTATAGAAGGCATTAAGCAAAGTACAATGCTCGACGACTCAACTAGAACCGCAATTGAAGGCAAACCACTTGATTTACAAAAACGAATACTAAAGCAGAAATTTGAACAAGGAGCTGCCAAAGAATCCACTATTAAATTAAGTGAACGCACGCCTTTGGAAATGCAACAATATAAAAGGCAAATAAATGAGTTTTTGAAAAACAACCAATTCTCAGACTCGGTGGTTTGGAAGGTTATGGATAGACACCCCGAATGGGTAGATGCATTGGTGGTAAACGATTGGACAGGCAGCATGTATGGCTATGGCGCACAAGTAGTTCATTGGCATTTATTAAATTACAAAAGCTCGGGCATAAGATATTTAACACTCTTTAATGATGGCGATAATAAAACCAATGCCAGCAAAGTAATTGGTGAAACAGGTGGAATTTACTCGGCAGAAGCAGGTGATATTCCCAAAATTATGAACCTATTTAATTTGGTAAGATTAAATGGAAGTGGTGGCGATAGGCAAGAAAATGATATTGAAGCCATTTTAGAATCGATGAAACGCTTCCCCGAAGCCAAAGAGATTATATTAATAGCCGATAATTTAGCGTGTATTAGAGACATAGAATTAGCCAGTAAAATTACCATGCCCGTTAGAGTAATTTTATGCGGCTATAGCAAAGAATTTGGTGTGAACCAACACTTGGCATACCTAGCAAAAATAACCCATGGCGGCTTATACACCTTAGAGCAAGACATTGAAAATTTAAAATTAGAAACTTCTGGAAATGGGGAGTTGAAAGAAGTAAAAGATAGACGATTTGTTATTAGCATGCTTAATTGTTCACCTCGCCCAATTTATGAACTTAAGTATGCCAAAGAATCGTTTAAAACGTATACCAATTTAGACTCGGCACTTTTGCAAAAAGACAAGGTAAGACAATTAGAATTAAAGGAACAACAATTGCTAAAATGGCCAAAAGGCGTAAACAAAATGGAGCGCTTGCTTACCCTAAATTTAAGTGGCAATGAATTACCCAAAGTACCTAGTTCTATTAAGAAATTAGAGAATTTAAAAGACCTGAACCTAGCCAATAATAAGCTAAAAGAAATGCCCAAATCGTTTGGGAAATTGAAAAATTTAGAACACTTAAATGTAAGCAATAACCAAATCCAAAGTCTAAGTGAGTTTTATATAAATTGGTTTTATTTAAAGAAGTTAGATGCCTCCAACAATCAATTAAATTCAGCCCTTGAGCTGAACCAATTAAAGAGCAGTCAGTTTATAAATTTATCTAATAATGATATACCAGAACTGCCAGCCGAGATCCATCAATTAAAGAAATTGGTAAGTTTAGATTTAAGCAATAATAAATTATTGTACTTGCCAAGAACCATAACTGGTTTAACAAAACTTGAGGAGTTAAATTTAGAAAACAATAATATTGGATCGCTCCCTCCCTATTTATATAGGCTCAGAAAACTTAAAACAATTAACCTAGCAGGCAACCCACTAGGCGAAAAAGAAAAAGATAGAATACGGAAAGAGCTGCCGAATGTAGAAATTACCTTCTAGATCTTATTTGGTATCTAAAATCATAGGCGTATTACCTTTACCCAAAACAATAATTTTGCTATTCGTTGATTTAGCTAATTCTAGATTTGCCTTAATGGTTTCGTATTGTAATTGTTTATCGGTAAGGCCGCTGCTAATAATGCGTTGATAATCGGCAATACCTTGCGCCTCTACCCTTTTACGCTCTGCTTCTTGCTTTTCTTTTTGCAAAACAAACTGCATTTTTTGAGCATCTTGTTCGGCATTAATTTTTGATTCTATGCTTGCCTTAACAGATGTTGGTAAGGTAATATTACGAATAAGCATTTGCTCTAAGATAATACCTCTGTCTTTAAAACTCTTTTCAATGGTTTTAAAGATTCTATCTTGAAACTCATCTCTTTTGGTAGAGTATAATGCAACCGCTTCGTAATAAACGGCATTGTCTCTAATTGCAGTACGAGTAATGGGACGAACAATTTTAGTATTATAATCTAAGCCCGTTTCATTTAATATTTTAGGTGCATCAGCTGGTACAACTTTAAATAAAACAGTTAAATCTATGGCAACTTCCAATCCATCAGCTGTAAGAATTCGAATGGCATCATCCCCTTCTTTATCACCTTCATCGTGCACACCACTCATGGTATAGTTTTGAGTTTTGGTATCCATTTCTTTTACATCTACCAACGGATTTACCATGTGCAAGCCACTAGGTAATACATCATTTTGAACTTGACCAAATAAAACCTTCACACCCACAAAACCAGCATCTATTTGCTTAAAGCAGGCTGTTGAAATACCCAATAAAACCAACACAATTCCAACAACAGTTATTGGAGAAGAGAATTTTTTTGTTGCATCTGTTTTGGCAAGAACCATTGCCACTACAAAAACAATAATTCCAAGAATAATGAGTACCATAGGTTATTAAATTAATTTGTTTGTTAAATGATACAACGAAGATAGATGAATACTAGAGTTTATAAGTGAAATTAGATGAAAGGTTAAAATATAGGTTAAACTAACATATTGACTAACAAACGTTAGGAAGATAAATAATAAGAATTATTTGTTGCAAATTTTGCCAAAATGGGTGTTGAAATTTGGAATTTAGATTGCGCTAGGCCTACATTTATGAAACTAAATAAATGACATGGAAAACACACCTACACAAGTATTAGCTAGCGAAGAAAATTTAAGCGAAGTAAATGTTGATGAAATTAGTGCAAGAACCAAGAAAGGCTTTTCATTAATTGGATTTGGTGCATTAGTATTATTAGCAGGATGCATTGTAACGATGTTAATGCCATCTTCTAATTTCCTTTATGAAGTAATATTATATGTACCCACCTCTGTTGGAGCATGTATGGTAATTTATGGCATGTATTGCGTGATGGAATAATTTGGGTCAAAAAAATTCGTGCCCGAAATACCTGATTAATCTCCTGTTTTTGTCAAATAGGCTTAAATAACTTTGTGGGAATATCCTAAAAAGATACTTACGAACGTTCTTGTTTGTAAACCCCAACGTTATGAAAAAGCTAGTAGCATTTCTTTGTCTGGGCCTATGTATAAACACCCCTAAATTTTTAACTGCACAAACAGCAAAACATCCCTGGGCCTTTGGTATGCAAATTGGGATAAGTGAGTACCGAGGCGACCTAGGCAATGGCTTTTTTGATTTTGCAATTACTCCTAGTAATTTTTATGATGCGGATATGAATTTAATACAGCGTAACTCACCTGGTATTGCAGGAGTTTCCATAACGCGTTATTTAAATTCAAGCTTTGATGCAAGTGCTTACTATAATCATGGCGAATGGGGCTATCATAGCAGCGATAATTCAAGCTTCTTTTTCAAAAGAATTAACTCGGTGGATATGCTTTTAAAGTGGAAGTTTTTAGGTTCAGACCTGCGCTATATAACACCCTATATTGCTACAGGTTTAGGTTATAGAAATGTTCATTTGACAAATATATCAAATACCTTACAACATGAACTAACCTTGCCTTTGGCCATTGGCATAAACCTTAAATTTAATTCTGCCATTTCATTGCAGGCTCAAACCCAATTTGCCTTTACTAGTGCCGATGCTGGCGATAATATTGAGGTGCAATTACCTATTAGAAACGACCAATTTTTAAATCATACGATTGGAATACTTATCACTCCAGGAAATCTACCAATGTTTGGAGGCAGCCCAAGAGATAGATGTCCGAAGTTGTAGCCAAAATTTAGGCATAAAAAAAGTCCAATTGAATATGATTCAATTGGACTTTTTTATGGTATGGATACACTTAATCTCTCAGCAATAATTGCTTTTCTTTTTCTAGGTCGAGGTATTGTTTTTTATCTACACTAATGGTAACAAATTTTACCACACCACCTTTAAACTCACCTGGCGATTCATATAAATCACTTACAGGATCGCCACTATCAAAACCAACGCATAGTCCATCACCCACAAGGGTAAATTTACCAACTTGAGTGCGCATTGGTCCTTCGGCAACCATTTGATCGTTCACATATAATTTAGCGGTTCCCATTGACTCGTGATTAGGGCCAGCTTTTTCTCTTATGAACTCCATACCAACGGTGTATTTGCCAGGTTTAAGTTCGGCCGATACCAATTGTTGTTCTGGTTTAATGCCAAGGAAATTATAAACGTAGTATAATTTCTTATCTTTAATAAATAAAGAATGACCACCAAAGCGAGACCCATGGGCAAAAATAACACCTGAGCAAGTAGCATCGGTAATTTCTATGTTAGCAATTACTTTATAAGAACGTCCTCTTACACTAACAGCAACAGCCTCTGGAATAGCACTTGCATGTGGGTAATAGGTGTATGTTTCGCGAACCTCTTCTTCAACAGGACGTTCAATATTTAAAATTTCGGTAGCAGTTCTATCATCTAATGGCAAAGCTTGATTTTTAAGAGCTTCTTCTAGGTATAATTTCTTAAGAGCTTCCAATTTCTCAGGATATTTCTTAGCCAAATCTTTTGATTCTGCTCTATCTACATCTACATGGTAAAGTTCCCATTTATCTTCCTCAAAATGTCCCTTACTTGTTAATGGAGCATGCACTGCCACTGCTTTCCAGCCATCTTCCCAAATTGCTCTAGTACCCAACATGGTGTAATACTGACGATGCTTTTGGGTTGGAGCATCAGGAGTAGCAGCGAAGGTATATTTCATTGAAACACCAGATAAAGGAATTTGCTCAACACCTTTATACACTTTAGGCATTTCTAAACCACAAATTTCTAAAATGGTAGGAACGATATCAACCGCATGGTGGTATTGATTGCGCATTTCGCCTCTAGCTTTAATACCTTTTGGCCAAGTTACAACCAATGGATCGGCAGTACCGCCTGAGTAGTTTGAATAACGCTTAAACATCTTAAAGGGAGTTGAAAAAGCAGCAGCCCAACCTGTAGGATAATGCTCATAGGTATTTGGGCCACCTAACTCATCCAATAACTTCATGTTTTCGGCTAAATCATCTGGATATCCATTAAAGAATTTATTTTCATTCACAGATCCACTGGGGCTTCCTTCACCAGAAGCACCGTTGTCTGCAGCATAGAAAATAATGGTATTATCATATTGTCCTGTTTCTTTTAAATAATCAACCACACGACCAATTTGCACATCTGTATATTCTGAGAAACCAGCATATACTTCACATAAACGAGAGAACAATTTTTTCTCATCGGCCGTTAAGGTATTCCAAGGACGAACATAATCTCCAGCGGAAGAAACACCTTCTGGCAATGGGTTAAAATCTGTTAGCGTAGTTCCTTTAGGTAAAACACCTTTAGCTATCATACGAGGTAAAACCCATTTGCGATAGGCATCATAGCCATCATCAAATTTGCCTTTGTATTTAGCAATATATTCTTTTGGAGCTTGATGAGGCGCATGGTTAGCACCTGGGCAATACCACATAAACCAAGGTTTTGAAGGATTAGCCGATTTTTGATCGGTAATCATTTTAATAGCTTGATCAGCTAAATCTTTTGAAAGATGGTATCCTTCTTCTGGAGTATAAGGAGCTTCAATGGCATGGTTATCTTCAGTTAAATCGGGATACCATTGGTTGGTTTCGCCACCAATAAATCCATAAAAACGATCGTACCCTTGTTGCAAAGGCCATTGACTTTTATTAGCACCAGCCGATAAATCTGTTTCTGGCACATTGTGATCTTTACCTAACCAGAAAGTACTCCAACCATTATCATTTAAAATTTGAGCCATGGTAGCTGTTTGTTCTGGCAATTGGCAGCTGTATCCAGGGAATCCATTTGCACCTTCGGTAATAGCACCCATACCATTTAAGTTATGGTTACGACCCGTATTTATACACGAGCGTGTTGGAGAACATAAGGCAACAGTATGCCATTGAGTATAGGTAATACCATCTGCTGCCAATTTATCTAAGGTAGGCATATTAATTCTACCTCCGTAAGGCGACCAAGCTGCTAGGCCGGTATCATCATATAATACAAATAAAATATTGGGGGCATCCTTAGGTGCTTTTTTTCTGATGTAAGGAGCCCAATCGGCTTTTGAATCTCGTACATCTAATTTAACCTCTCCTTTAAAAGGAGCTTTTTGTGCGTAGCTATTAACCGATACTAGGCACAAGGAACTGAGCAAAAGGCTGAATAATCTTGATTTTTTTATCATAATAGTAGAATGTGTTTTTTTAGTTTATCGAATCAAGATTAGCCAAAGGGTTTAGGGAATTGCTCATCTCAATTAGTATTAGGTTTAAATGTTATTTTGGGCAATATAAAAAAGAAATTTATTAATCAATTGTCATTTCAACAATTAACAAAAGCCAACTAATAATTAAAAACATCACTAATGCCCAATGAAATAGAGGCCGCATGCATAAACTCATTTGAGGCATTTTGGTTCGAAACAAACCTGTTTACATAGGCTATTTCAAGTGTTACGTAATCATTAAAGTAATACCCAAGACCTGCAGTAAATCTATTTTGATCTATAAAATTACCCGCATTTACTTTCATAAAAACCTCATCTGATAAAATGGCGTAAACGGTTTTTGCTTGCAAATTGCTAGTGTTTAAACCTATAAGCAATTTGGGCATATATCTGAACCTATTTTCGATGCTTGACCCAACAGCTTGTAGGGCACGTCTTTCATATCTAAGCCTGTTATAAAACGAATACCTATTCCTTTGAAATAGATATTGCCCTTGAAGTGCTAACCTTGCCTCAGTGTTTTCTCTTTGGTTAATTTCAAACACATTTGGGTTGACCCAATAACCAAGGAAAGCAGAAAGTTTAAGGTTAGGTTTTAGATAATAATGCTCCCAAACTCGGGCTCCATAATTAATGGTATATTTTCCTATATTTAGTCCACCAGTAACATCATTACTACCACTCCATTGAAGATCTACTTGCGTGACAAATTTTTGACTTGTATGCTGCGAAATGGCTATTTCGTTCCATAATTGGCCAGGACTTAACACATTAGAGCCGCCTTCACTTTGAGCCAAAAGACCAGCTGGTAAAATGAGAAACAAACCAATATTAACTAAATACTTTATCATGAAAAGTGGAACAGAAATTTGCATTAGGCGAATAACAAAGTTATTTTTTCTTCTGTAAAATCAAATTACCATTCTTAATTGGATTTGGTTATTTTAGTCACCTATTTTTGGTTCCACATGAATAAACTAGCGCCGGTTGTCATTTTCTTTTGTTTGCTAAGCCTACCTATATGCATGCTGCTTGAATCGTGCGGCATGTTTGAACCTAAACAAAAAATGGATGAAAGTGAAAACACCTATGTTGGTCCCGAAAAATGTGCTAGCTGCCACAATCAACAGCAGTTAGACTGGAAACAATCGGATCATTTTAAAGCCATGGAACTGCCAACTGACAGTACCGTTTTAGGGGATTTTAACACAGGTTTTAAAGCGGATGGAATTGAAACAAACTTTTATAAAAAAAATGGAAAATTCTATACCAACACCGAAGGCGAAGATGGCAAAAACCATGATTTTGAAGTGAAATATACATTTGGTTATTACCCCTTACAACAGTATTTAATTGAATTACCTGGTGGTAGGTTACAAGCAACAAGAGTTAGCTGGGATAGCAAGCAAAACAAATGGTTCAACCAATATCCAAATCAAAAAATACACTTTAATGATTGGTTACATTGGACCGGTAATGGGCAAAATTGGAATACCATGTGTGCCAGTTGTCATTCTACCAATTTAAAAAAGAACTATGATTTTGTTGGCGATTCCTACGCAACAACATTTGACCACATAAATGTAAGTTGTGAAAGTTGTCATGGACCTGGTTCAAACCACATAAAATACATTGAATCGGAGGAGTATAAAACAGGAAACAAAACACCACACTCCTATTTGCTTGCTACAACAGACACCAATAATATTTCTCAAATAAATAGTTGCGCACCTTGTCATTCTAGGAGTTCAAGCATTAGTTCTGAACCAAATAGAACGAATGATTTTATGAACCAATTAATTCCAGACCTAATTAGCAATGAAAATTATTTTGCCGATGGGCAGTTTAAGAATGAAGATTATGAACTAGGTTCTTTTACCCAAAGTAAAATGTTTCATAACAATGTGCGCTGCAGCAATTGTCATAACCCCCATACAGGCAAATTGGTAAAAGCAGGAAATGCGCTTTGTTTAAATTGTCATGCGCCAACATACAATACGGAGGCCCATCATTTTCACAAAGTAGAAACGGAGGCATCGCAGTGCATTAATTGCCATATGACTGCGCGAACCTATATGGGTAATGATGTGAGGCGAGATCATAGTTTTAGAGTGCCAAGGCCAGACCAATCTGTAAACTATGCCACACCTAATGCCTGCACAGGCTGCCATAAAACGGAATCAAATACATGGGCAGCAAACAAAATTAATGGATGGTATGGCCCAAAAAGAAAGCCCCATTTTTCGGATGAATTATTACCAGGAAGTTTATTGAACCAAGAAAGTGATGCACATTTAATTAAATTGTTAAGCGACACCTCCTATCCTGCCATTGCCAGAGCAACTGCGGCTTTTTACCTGGGTGAAATACCAAGTGAAAATGGATTGAAAATATTACTCAAATCCTTATCAGATAGCAAATCACAAGTCAGGTATCAATGTTTAAAAGCGCTTGAAAATTTTGCCACAGTAGAATGGAAAGATGCAGCCAAAGCTTGTTTAAGCGACCCAGTAAAAGCAGTGCGAATTGCAGCAGCTGATTTGTTTCATTTGGCTCCAAATGCCATTCCGGAAGACGCTAAAAGTGCTTATGAAAAAGCAAATTTAGAGAACTTAAGCTTTTTAAAATCTCAAGCCGATTTTTCAACAGGCAACACTATGCTTGGCGATTATTACTTACAAAATGGAGATGCGCAAAACGCAGTATTATTTTACCAAAGAAGCCTTAAGAAAGATAGTTTATTAAATTACTCTCGATTTAATTTAGCCACTGTTTATAATAGTCAAGGCAAGAATAAGGAAGCCATAAAACTATTACAGGAAGTAGCCATTATTGACCCTAAAAACAGCCGAACCTACTATAATTTAGCCCTACTCTATTACGAAGAGAAAAACTCATTAGAAGCTCAGAAATGTTTTGCAAAATCAATGCAATTAGGAAACAAACAACCAGAGTTATTTTATAATTATGGCCTATTGTTACAGCAAATGGACAATAAAAATGATGCTGAAAAAACCTATTTAAAAGGTCTTTCAATTCACCCAAATGCAGGAAATTTAAATTATGCATTGGCCTATTTTTACCTTCAACAAGGAAGTCTAGAAAAAGCAAAAAAACACATTGCTAGTTTAAGACAAAACGACCCCAATAATCCAAAATATGTCGACCTATTTTCAATAAGATAGTATGAAAAATGTGATTGTAAAATACAAAAAGGCGGGTATCGTATCCATTCTAATTGGACTTTCAATATTGGTTCAGACCAATACCCTACTAGCCCAAGACCAAGAAAACAAGCACCCATTGCGTGGAGCCATTATGATGGCCAACTCGCATGTACCCAACCAAACAAGTACTGGAAAACAAAACATGGTAATACCCACTTGGGGCTTTGATTTAGATTATGGTATAAACAAAAAATGGTCGCTTGGCTTGCAAAGTGATATTAAATTACAAAGCTTTTCGGTAGAAGAAAAAGGCGTTCAATTAGAACGCAGCAATCCATTGGCATTAGCATTTGTAGCGCATTACTATCCTATAGAGCATTGGTCGTTTTATACTGGCCCAGGCTATGAATTTGAGCAGCACAAAAATTTAAAAATGTGGAAACTAGGTACCGAGTACAGTTTTGAAATTACAGAGAAATTTGAAATTGCGTTGAATTTAATTTATGAGAACAAGGAAGAAATTTATGATACTTGGACTTTTGGAATTGCCTTTAACCGCAGATTAAACTAGCTATTGAGGATTGATAAAAGGAAAAGAAAGATAGGCTTGAAATGTTGAGCCCATGCTTGAACCGTATGTAGTATTTGAAAGCAAATCGCTTATACCCACATTGTATCTAAGTTTAATATCAATTCCTTTTCCACCTCTAAGCGTAGAAATTGAATATCCAAGTTCTATAGGTACAGAAAAATAAAAGGAATTGAAATTGCTTTTCATATCCTCGTTTATATCTACGGTTGAACCTAAAGGTAATTTTCCATTAGAAACCTGCTGGGCAGAGGTTAAATAACTCATTTGTGGGCCAGTTGCCACAAACAATCTTGGTGTTATTTTATACTGAACCAAAACAGGGATATCTATATAATTTAATTTAAGATTGTATTTGGCATCTGAAATAACCGCCGAATAATCTCTAATTGGTGCTACCTCTTTTGCACCTCTTGGCGAAAGAGGTTTAAACTCTGGAGTTAAAGCCCATTTATCGTTTAATTTTATGAAGGTACCTAAACCAAAATACACACCTGTTGTTGGACTTTGTTTACTTAAACCAGGCATGGATGCATAGTTTAAGCCCCCATCGATACTAAGGTGAAACTTTTCTGAAGCTACCTTATCTCCAAATATTAAAACAAGCAAAGCAGCTTGAGAAAAAGCCTGAGAGGCCAGCAAGAAAAAGCAAAAAGTTAAGAGCGTTTTTTTTAGTTGATTGAACATACAGTTTGGTTAAATAATGGAAGTCAGAAAAATTGGCAAATCAACTATTTTATACTATCTAATAGATTAATAATTTACCAAATCCTTCACCCCTAGTTGGTACATTTTTTTTTACAAGTAACTAAAAAGAATAGAAAAGATGAAAAATAATTTTACCTTTAATATTGATTTAGACATCAAATTGTTTAAACAACGTATTTGAAAAAGCTTCATTTAGCCCCCACCAAGAGCTTTGAAAAATCTTCAAAAATCTTAATTGGTATTTTAATTATACTCTGCAGCCTAGTAATATTGGGATGGCTGAATAGGAAAATATATTTAACAATTGTTGGAGAAAAAGATTTTCCCATGGCCCCAATTACTGCGGTGCTATTTATTTTATTGGGGTTCTATTTCCTGTTTTCCGAAAACTTTTTAACTAAAAATCCAAAGCCCGTTCTGGCTAATTTCATCCTAGCCACAGTGAGTTTGTTTTCTATACTAATACTAATTTTTAGAACCTTAAATCTAAATCCAGAGTTTGAAAATTTATACTTAGATATTATTGAAATAAAAAATGGCGCAAACCTTGGCCATATGTCGTTTGTTACGGCCTTATTTTTCATAATCTTTGTATTTGTTCTATTTCTGATGGGACGTGCAAATGCAGTTGCTAAAAACTTGGGTGTAATACTAGTATTATTTGCCTTCTTATGTAATTTTATTCTAATAGAAGGCTATGCCTTCGACTCACCTTTCTTTTATAAACTAGGGTATATCCCTCCTGCCTCAGTAACGGTATTTTGTTTTTTAATAGTAAGCATAATTATTTTTATCAATTACGATAGAACTACTTTTTTATTAAAAGACATTTATAAAACAAGCAGTAGAGCAAAGCTTTTACGACTATTTTTACCATTTACCCTTTTCACCATTTTCATTGAAAGTGTGGCTATCTATAGAATAATTCCATTAATACATATACATCCCGCCATTAGTATTTCTTGGCTATTAATACTTATTTTTATTCTGATTCTTATAGCCATTCCTAAGATGGCAAACCTTTTTGGTGATTCACTTGATGAAGCGATAGAAGAATTGCAAAAAAGCGAAGAGGACTTTAGGGCAATCTTTGAATTGAACTCCTCAGCAATTGTTATCTTAAATGAAGAAAATATAATTTTACGAGTAAACGAGGCCTATTGTAAAATAACAGAATATGAAGAAAGCGAATTAATAGGTGAAAGTTTTTTGAAACTATTTGACCCGTCTTTGCATACAGACGTATTGAAAGATTCAACAGAATTAACAGGAGACAATACTAATTTTAACGTCCAATTGATAAGCAAATCTGGAGAAACAAAGGAATGCCTGATATCCAAAAACAGCAATAAAAATGGCCGCTATGGCATTTATTCATTTATTGACATTACAGAAAAAAAGAAAGCAGAAAACCTTTTAATAATTAGTGAACAAAAACTAAAAGAAACACTTCATACAAAAGATAAATTAATATCTATTGTTGGCCATGATTTGCGAAATCCAATGGCCAACATCCTTGCATTATCTGAAATATTAGAAGACTTTCACAAGAATAATGAATTTGATTTAGCCTTAGATTATATCAAGAAAGTACAAACCTCGGCTAGTACAACCTTAAAACTATTAAATAATTTATTGGATTGGGCTAGGTTAAAGAATGGGCAAATTACATTTGATCCACAACTAGTTCTAATGGATCCAATACTAGATGAATTAATTGAACAGCATACCTTTCAGGCACAGCATAAGAATATTCAAATAAATACTGTAAGCAGGAAGCATTATGAGGTTTTTGCAGATAAGAAAATGCTTGAAACTATTTTGAGAAACTTACTTTCCAACGCGATAAAATTCACTCCAGAAGGAGGTAAAATAAGCATTTCGGTCAACCAAGATTTAAATGAAACAAGCATTCGCATTCAAGACAATGGAGTAGGAATGGATAGCTCTAAAATAAACGAGTTATTCAATCCAACTAGTTTCAATTCTACCTTGGGAACAAATAAAGAAAAAGGTACAGGCTTAGGATTGCTTTTATGCAAGGAGTTTGTAGAAAACCATAATGGAAAACTAAGTGTAGAAAGTACGCCAGGCCATGGCAGTGCCTTTATTTTTACCCTTGCTCTAAAGAAGTAACTTTATAGAACTACTTAAATTTCGGTATTCCATCTAGGCAAACGACCAAATTGTTCTTGGTGTTTGGTCAGGATATCAATTTCTAAATTTCTAGGAAAATCTTTTTCCATACCACCATAGGTTACAAACCAATGAATTTCTAATGCATCAATGTTTTCAAGTTTCATGCGCATTGGCCATGTATTGCGGCAAAATCCACCAAATTGTTTTCCTGTTACAATTTTAGCTTTCATACCACCTTTATTATGAATAATGGTTGCTTCTGGGCCTTCTTTGCCTGAAATTCCAACAAATACTAAATTTACACGGCCTCTTTCTAAGGCATAAATAGCAAATACTCCGCTTGAATTAGCTGGTGCATTGCATACTTCGGCTAATTTACTGCTTGGTCTAAATAAGAAATTTCCTTTTTGACGGTATTTCTGTAATTCTTCTATCATAGTTTAATCGGTTTGGCGTTTCCTATTATGCCATTTAAGGCTGTAAAGTACGTTTAAATTATGCTAGTACTTGCTATCTCTTTACAATTAATTCGAAAATAACCTTAATTAAACTTTTCAGCACACCTGTAAGACCCTTTAAATTAAGGCATCCCAAAAAATTAACGATAATTTTATCCTAAGCATACCTAAGGCCAATTTACCTAAATTAATAGGAATTCTCCGTTAGCTTATTAAAGTAAGAAAATTATATATTTGGCTTTTTATATTCATTATGCGCTTAATCACTTCCCTTTTAATTAGCCTTTTTCCTCTTTTTTCATTGTCACAAGGCAAAAAAACGATATTACCATTGGTTCCACTTCCAGTAGAAATGAATGTTGGGGCAGGTGAATTTAAATTGGGTGAAACAACCCTAATTTATACGCCAAGTGAACAAATCATAAATGAAATAGTTTATTTTCATTCCTTTATCCAAACAACCTATGGAATTAAATTAAGAGCGGTTAAAGTAAAACCCAAAACTGGCAACTATATTGAGTTTAGGTCAAATCCAGAATTTAAAATTCCAGACGGAGGATATACTTTGGGTATCACTACAAATAAAGTTTTATTGCAAGCTACAAATGGAATGGGCATTTTTTATGGCATCCAAACCCTTTTTCAATTATTACCTGTTAAAGGTAAAGGATCTCTACCATTGCCTTGTGTTCAAATAACCGACTACCCACGCTATCAATGGAGAGGCATGCATTTAGATTGTAGCAGGCATTTTTTTCCTGTAAGCTTTATAAAAAAATATATTGATTGTATAGCCTCCTATAAAATGAATGTATTCCATTGGCATTTAACAGATGATCAAGGATGGCGAATTGAAATAAAGCAATTTCCTCTTTTAACAGAAATTGGTGCCTACAGAAAGGGCTCTATGGTTGGAGCCTATGCCGACAACAAATTTGATTCTACTAGATATGGAGGGTTTTATACACAAGAAGAAATTAAAGATATCGTTTCCTATGCGCAAAAGAAATATGTAAGCATTGTTCCTGAAATTGAAATGCCTGGTCATGCCTTGGCTGCCATTGCTGCATACCCCGAATTATCTTGTTCTGGCATGCCGGCCGAGGTAGGTATGAAATGGGGAGTTGAAACAAATGTGTTTTGCCCAAGTGAGCATACCTTTACTTTCTTAGATAAGGTATTAAATGAAGTTATGGACCTATTTCCAGGCAAATACATTCATATTGGAGGAGATGAAGTTTTGAAAGATGAATGGAATAAATCTCCTATATGCCAAGAAATTATTAAAAGTAACAACCTAAAGGATGCTCATGAATTACAATCCTATTTTATTAAACGAATTGAACAAATAGTGAATGCAAGGGGTAGAACCATAATTGGTTGGGATGAAATTTTAGAAGGGGGTTTAGCTCCTAACGCAGCAGTTATGAGTTGGCGTGGAGTGGAGGGCGGAATTGCCGCCGCCAAGCAAAAACATGAGGTAGTAATGAGCCCAGGAAGTCATTGTTATTTCGACCATTACCAAGGAAAACCTGAAGGAGAGCCTTTAGCAATTGGAGGATTTACACCTCTTGAAAAAGTGTATAGTTATGAACCAACACCTGATTCTTTAGATATGGATGAAGTTCATAAGATTTTGGGGGCACAAGGAAATGTATGGACAGAATATATTCTTAGCCCCCAACAAGTGGAATATATGAGTATGCCACGAATGAGTGCATTGGCGGAGGTTCTATGGACACCGCCAGCGAGAAAAAACTATGAAAACTTTTTTGAGCGTATGCGAATTCATATCAAATTACTAGACGTGCGAGGAATTAATTATTGCAAAACAGCTTTTAAACCAAGCTCAAAATAGGGTATTATGGATAATATAACTAACACGACAAATAGCCGAAAAGATTTCTTAAAAATTACCGCATTAACGGGTGCTGCAACCCTCCTTAATGCTTGCAATTTTTTTGACAAAAAAGAAAATCAATCACCTAAGAGTGAGGCCCGACTTAATAAACCCATTGTATTATCTACTTGGAATTTTGGACTGGCAGCAAATGATGCGGCTTGGAAAATTTTAACGAATGGTGGAAGAGCACTAGATGCCGTTGAAGCAGGAGTAATGGTACCAGAGGGCGACCCAACTGAAAGAAGTGTTGGATATGGAGGCAGGCCAGATAGGGACGGTAGAATTACTTTAGATGCCTGTATCATGGATGAGCTTTCTAATATAGGTTCGGTGGCCTGTTTAGAATACATAAAACATCCAATCCAAGTTGCCAGGGCCGTGATGGAAAAATCGCCACATGTAATGATTGTTGGTGATGGAGCCTTACAGTTTGCCCTGGAACAAGGTTTTAAAAAAGAAAATTTAATGGTACCCGATTCTGAAAAAGAATATAAAGAATGGTTAGTAAAAAGCGAGTACAAACCTATTGCCAATATTGAAAATCATGACACGATTGGAATGATTGCACTAGATGCGGCAGGTAATTTAAGTGGAGCTTGCACTACAAGTGGAATGGCGTTTAAAATGCATGGAAGAGTTGGCGATTCACCCATAATTGGAGCCGGATTGTATGTTGATAATGAAATTGGTGCAGCCACTGCCACTGGACATGGAGAAGAAGTAATACGTATTGCAGGTTGTCATTTGGTGGTTGAGTTAATGCGCCAAGGACGAAACCCTGAAGAGGCTTGTAAAGAAGCTGTAATGCGGGTAGTTAAATTAATGGAAATAAGAAAAAAAGATTTAAAAGATATTCAGGTTGGATTTATCGCTTTAAACAAACAGGGCGAATATGGTTCGTATTGTGTTCAGGATGGATTTACCTATGCTGTATACGATGAAAACGGGAATAATTTACATACCCCCAATTCTCATATCGTGTTGAAAAAGGAAGCAAAACCTAAACTAGATACCCTGAAAAAATAATGTCAGACTTGTTTTTAGAAATCGCTTGTTTTAATACTCCATCGGCATTGCTTGCTGAACGGGCTGGGGCGAGCAGAATAGAATTATGTTCGAATAAAAACCTAGATGGTTTAACACCCAATTTTGAAGAATTTGAAGAAATAAGGAAACTGCTTAATACCAAAATTCATATCATGATAAGGCCAAAAGGAGGAAACTTTATATATTCTTCTGAGGAATTTGAACGTATGAAAAGCGACCTTATTCGATTTAAAGAACTTGGAGCAGATGGCTTTGTTTTTGGATGCCTAGATGAACAAGGGGAAATTAATCTAACTCAAAATCAAAAATTAATTGAACTTGCTGGAGGCCTACCTTGTACCTTTCATAAAGCATTTGATGTGTGTATAAATCAATCCAAATCACTTAAAGAGCTTATTGAACTTGGATTTTCTGAGGTTTTAACATCGGGAGGAAAGGATACAGCTATGGAAGGAATTAAGCAATTGGTTTTGTTAAATGAAATAGCATCCAACAAAATTAAGATTCTTATTGGAGGTTCGGTTCGAGCCAATAATATTAAGCATATAAGCCACTTAACAAGCATAAATAGGTTTCATTCATCTGCTATTTTAGATGGAGGCGAAACAGCCAATTATGAAGAAATTGATGCTCTCTTAAATTGTAAAGCTGAATGAAATTAGGAAGATATTTTTTGCTTTTTATCTGTCAAATTTGGCTAGGCATTAACCCTACTCAACTGCTTGCCCAGAATGGCAATTATAGTAGAAATTTACAACTCGAAAAATGGCAGTTTAAGCAAAGCAATAAAGATGCCTGGATGCCCGCAAAAGTGCCTGGTAACTTACATACCGATTTGCTCCTAAACAAGAAAATAGACGACCCATTTTTGGGCAGATATGAAGCCAAAGTTCAATGGGTAGAAAATGAAAATTGGGAATACGAAACACTTCTTTTAATAAGTAAGGAGGAATTATCGCAAAAGCATATTTTTTTAAGCTTTGAAAACCTAGATACCTATGCCAATATTTACTTAAACGATGAACTAATTGGGAAGGCAAACAATCAATTTAGGATTTGGAAATTAGATGTAAAAAACAAGCTACATATTGGTTCAAACAAACTCCATATTTTATTTAAAAGCAGCAGTATTGTAGGTAAAGAATTAGCTACAAATTTACCCTATACTTTACCAGGTGGAGAGGCCGTATTTACAAGAAAAGCGCCTTATCAATACGGTTGGGATTGGGGCCCAAGATTAGTTACCTGTGGAATAGACAAAGTAAGTTTGGAATTTTATTCGGATGCGCATTTTGGGGAACTAAAAAGTACGCAAATTTTTGAAGCTGATTCCATCGCAAAAGTATACTTTGAGCTTACTATTTTCTCGGACACTAATTCAAGTAAAAACCTTACGATTACCTGTCAAGAATTGGGACCAAGTAAGGATCAAAATCAAGTACTCAAATTAAAAAAAGGCGAAAACAAAATACCTATTTTGATGACCATAAAATCTCCTAAACGTTGGTGGAGTAATGGTTTGGGCAATGCCAACCTTTATCACTTCAGCTTTAAATTAGTTGACTCGAAAAGATTGTTAGAAGAAAAAAAAGAATGTATTGGCTTAAGAGAACTTAAACTAATAAGAACCAAGGACTCAATTGGAAATGGATTTTATGTGGAATTAAATGGCATGCCAGTTTTTATGAAGGGTGCCAATATAATTCCTGTACATAGCTTTTTAAATGGTTTGCCAAACGAAACATATACCAATTTGATTAATCAGTGTAAAGAAGCAAATATGAATATGTTGCGTGTTTGGGGAGGTGGGGTTTATGGCAGTGATGAGTTTTATAAAGCCTGCGATGAAAATGGAATATTGGTTTGGCAAGACTTTATGTTTGCCTGCGCTATGTACCCTGGTGATAGTGCCTTTTTAAACAATGTAGCACATGAAGTAAGTGATCAAGTAATAAGATTGAGAAACCACCCAAGTTTAGCAGTATGGTGTGGCAATAATGAGATAGATGAAGGATGGAAAAACTGGGGTTGGCAAAAACAATATTCCTATTCATTTGCCGATTCATCCAAAATTGAACAAGATTATCAAACTCTATTTAATAAACTTATTCCAAACCTCTTGGGCTCCTTAGATCCTCAAAGGTATTATCATGCTAGTTCGCCAACTTATGGATGGGGTAGAAAAGAAAGTATGTATACAGACGACTCGCATTATTGGGGAGTTTGGTGGGGAATGGAACCTTTTGAGAAATATGAAAAAAAAGTAGGTCGGTTTATGAGTGAATATGGATTTCAAGGAATGCCATCCATTCATACCTACGAAAAATTTATGCCCAACTTCCCTGCTAGTTTTGATTCGCTTGCCTTTAAAACGCATCAAAAACATCCAACAGGGTATCAAACTATAAAAGAATATATGGCGCGTGATTTTAAGGTGCCGACAAATTTTGAAGACTATATTTATGTATCGCAATTGTTGCAGGCAGAAGGTATGAAAACAGCCATAGAGGCTCATAGACGGGCGATGCCATATTGTATGGGTACTTTATATTGGCAGCTAAATGATTGTTGGCCAGTAAGCTCTTGGAGTAGCATTGATTTCTATAATAACAAGAAAGCATTTTATTATCAAAGTAAGCGCTCGTTTGAACCGGTATTGATATCGTTTGCTAAAAGTGAAAAGGATTCACTCTCTATTTATATTGTAAGTGACAAGACAAAAAAACTAAAAGGGACATTCGTATACAAATGGATGGATTTTAATGGAAAGGTTTTAGATAGTTTATTGAAACCAATTGAGGTAAGTTCTTTAAGCAGTATGGTATACCATAGTTGGCCCTTAAATAAGCTCAAGCACAATTCAAATTTGGCTGAAAGCACCTTCCTTAAGGTGGAATTTAGAACAGATACCAGCTCCTATTCTGCCAATTATTTCTTTGCAAAACCAAAGGACTTAAAATTACCTGATGCCATTGTGAAAATTGACCTTTTAAATGATTCAACTCTTCAAGTAAAAAGCGCTAGCTTAGCAAAAAATGTGGCAATAAGTCTTACAAGTGAAGAATTGGATTTAGAGGATAATTTTTTTGATTTACTCCCTAATGAGGCACGAATAATTAGCCTAAAAAAAGCCTTAACAAGTTCTCAAAAAAACAAATTGAAAGTTCAATATTTGAATAAAGCTAATTTTGAGGATCTTCTAAAGAAATTGCCCTATTAATTAAAACCATGATAAAACCTCACTCCAATCTTTGGGTTCAAACCATATTTGCTTTTTTAATTCTGTCCCTTCATCCATTTATGGGCACGGCTCAGAATTTTGATATTGAACTATTGAGGAAAATAAATTTAAATAGAAATCAAAATCTAGACCCTGCTTTTAAAGTTGTAACCAACAGTGTTAGTCCAATGATTATTGCGGTACCTGCAGGAATGATAGTTGCAACATTGATTGGAAAAGATACCTTACAAAAACAAAAAACAATATTTGTATGTGGATCTGTATTAACTGCGGCATTAATTACTACCTCCCTTAAATATGCTGTTGATAGGCCGCGACCTTTTGTAACCTATCCAGATATAGATATTGTAACACCTGCAGGAAGCCCTTCTTTTCCTTCGGGACATACCTCCGCCTCTTTCTCATTGGCAACTTCCATGAGTATTGCTTATCCAAAATGGTATGTCATAGCACCCTCTTTTGTATGGGCGGGAACTGTTGCCTATTCAAGAATGGATTTGGGCGCGCATTACCCAAGTGATGTTTTGGCAGGAGCGATAATTGGAAGTGGATCGGCCTATTTATGTTATAGACTAAATAAATGGTATCTTAAAAAAAGATAAGTACAGGATTAAAACCAAATTAACTAATCAGTTTAAATCTTAATTAAATCATAATTTGCCCCAGTTAAATGTCAAAAAGGGGTAAAGCACACAAAAAACACAGTACATTGAGGTTAAAGATTGTTAAATTGCAAGGATAAACACCCTAATTATGTCAACTAAATTTTGTGGGATAGTAATGCTTGATCGAAATTGGATATTGAAAGTACTTTTGCTAGTTCTTCTTAGTTCAACTTTTACATCAAAAACATATTCACAGACCTTTTTTGGGGTAGATTATATTTCACCCTATCCTCAATCTAAATACAATAGTGTTGAAACAAACATCATTATCCGTTTTAAGCAGCCCTTGCCTACTTCGTTTGATGCAAAAAGAGTATTCTATATAAATACGGGTACTCAAAAACTACCCTATCATGTTATAGAACAAAGCGATAGGTATAGACTACTATTAAAAACAGACCAAAAACTACCTATAGCAAGTATCATTACGGTTCAAATTAAAGAGGAGATAGAATTAGAAGGTGGGATAAAAGTTGCACCCTTTCAGTTTACATTTATTACAAATTCGAAAGAGAAAATTGAAGGTTTTGTAAACGAAGATTGGTTAAAACCCAAAAAAGCTATTCCGAGTGAAACAAGAAAAACAGAATCAGGTACAAGCTCGGGAACAGGCATTGCCATTAGCAATGAAATAAATAATCAGGTACCCTTTAACATGTATACTAGCATTGCTGATACAGATGCATTTTTCCTATTAACCAGCATGTATTCGCCAAGAAATAATGATAGAAATGTAATTGTGAACGCCCAAGGAAAGTACATTTACGATATGCGCGTTCCCTATTTGGCCAATAACTTTTGTATGCAACCTGATAGCACCTTTTCCTATACCTTGCTATCCAATAATATTGAGGATTATTGCTTTATCTTGATGGATAAAACGCTTAAGGTAGTTGATACCCTTCAGGCTGGGAATGGATATTTAACCGATTTACATGAAATAACGAAGGACCCACAAACTGGCAATTATTTTATTTTGGCAGATAGGATTTTAGATGTGGACATGACACAATTAGTTAAGGATGGCAAGCCAGATGCAAAGTTAATGGATATTGTAATTCAAGAATTGGATCAAAACCACAATGTATTATTTGAATGGAAAGCTTTTGACCATTTGCCCATTTCAGACGTTGTTGGGGTTGATTTAACTGCAACAGGTACGATTGATTACATTCATAGTAATTCAATAAGTTTGGATAGTGATACAACTCTATTGTTATCATCCAGGCATTTTTGTGAAGTTACAAGGATTGATAGAAGAACAGGTCAAATTATATGGAGACTTGGACCAAATGCCTCTAGCAATAGTTTCACCTTTACCAATGATTTTGGATTTACCTATCAGCACCATGCCCAACGTTTAGCCAATGGGAATATACTTTTGTTTGATAATGGCAATTTTAGACCAGGTGCCAGGTATTCTAGAGCAGTTGAGTACCAATTAGACGAGGTAAATATGCGTGCAACCAAAGTATGGGAATACAGGCATTCGCCTGATGTTATGGCCTATTTTATGGGAAGTGTTCAGCGCCTATCAAATGGTAATACGGTTATTGGTTGGGGCTCAGACAATCCAAACTTGACCGAAGTAGATTCAAGTAATCATGTAATATTTGAAGGCTCTTTTCCTGATAATGTTATGAGCTACAGAGTTTATAAACACAAAATTGGCAGTTTGCTTAGGCCCCATCAACCCGTTTTTGAAATGCCAGAAAACTATGTTAGTTGTAAATTAAATGATCCTAATTTTACCAATAAACTTATTTATACCATTCAACCATATGTTGATCCTACCATAAGTGAGGATTACCAATTGTTTAATTTAACGGGAACCAAACTTAATTTAACCCTATTGGACACGTCCAATCATTTCTATTCTTATCATAAAAGAGACCTAAGTTATAGATATGTTAAGATCGCACAAAAGGACTCCTTAATATGTGCAGGCAAGGGTTTATTTACCATAAACATGGCAGATAATTGTGAAAACTCAACCTATTTATGGAATACAGGTGAAAGAAGTAATGAGATAATTTATCAAACAAAGGATAATTTGAATAAGGTTTATGTGAAGACATCGAATGGCTTGCAAAATCAAACAGACACCTTATATTTAACGGTATCTCCAATTGACCCATTTGACATTATTGGTGATCCTTATCTAACAAAACCCTATTTAGTTCTTACCTATTCTATTCCTTACTATAAGGGTTTTGGATATAATTGGAAATCTATAAATGGAAACATCATAGGTGGATTTGAAAGTAATGCCGTGCAAGTTCAATGGAGTAATAAAACTCATAGCTTTTTACAGGCTACCATTACAGATAACTATGGCTGTGAGCGCAAATCGTCAATGGATACCATATTCTATTCCCAATCGGCAAATGGAATGGAGGAGTTAGCAAACGCTACAGGAATTAAGGTATATCCTTCGCCATTTAAAGATCAACTAAACATACAATCAGAGAAAGAGTATACTTATAAACTGAGAAATTTAAATGGGCAAGAAATTATAGCTATAAGTTCTGGGACATTTGGAATTAAAACCATAAACACTCAAGATTTGGCCAATGGAATTTATATTGTAGACATTGAATGCAATGGGAATCAATATCACATTAAGCTAGTAAAAGAATAACCTTTTTGGGTTAAAAACTGGATGCTTTTGAGTTAGTGTGAATACTTAAAAGACTAGAAAGAAGTGGTAATTAGTAAATTGCCAACATGAGAATAAAACTACTTTTCTTAGGCTTTATTATACTTAACCTTGGCTTAAAGGCTCAATATGCAATACTTCCAACTCCATTTAAAACGGTTCAAAGCGAGGGAATATTTCAATACTCACTTAACCACCAAATAGAATGTTATAGCAGAGACAGTTTTTTAAATGCCTCCCTGAACCAATGGTTAAAGGAAGAAGCTGCCAATAAAGTTGCACCTAACAAAATGGTTCAAACCAAACTTTCGCTGCAATTGGTGGGGCAAAAAAAATGGAAACAATATCTTGGAAAATTGCTGCTACAATCAAGTTTTGAACCAGGTGCAGAAGGCTATGTAATTAAGATTGAAAAGAACAGTATTTTACTATTGGCTCAAACCGAAACGGCCTTATTTTATGGCTTTCAAACACTTAAACAACTATTTCAATTAGCTCAAATTCCGTGTGGCGAAATTTATGACAAACCCTCCTTTGCTATACGCGCTTGGCAAGACGATATTAGCAGAGGCCCAATACCAACCATGGGGCAATTAAAGGAGGAAATTAAGCGCCTATCGGCTTATAAATTAAATTATTTTACCCTTTATACCGAGCATGTTTTTAAATACCAATCGCACACAGATATTGCACCTAATGATGGAATAAGCAGTGCCGAAATTATGGAATTAGAGCGCTTTGCAAAGCTTTACCATGTAGAACTAATAGCTAATCAGCAAAGCTTTGGACATATGGAAAAAATACTAGCAAAGCAGGCATATTCTTACTTGGCAGAAAAACAACATATCCTCTCTCCTACCCAAGAGGGAAGCTATAAACTATTAGCCGATTTTTACAAAGAACAAGTAGCGGCATTTAAAGGAAAATACATTCATATAAATGCCGATGAAACCTTTGGTTTAGGAACTGAACAAAGTAAGCATATGGCCGATTCTATGGGCTTAGGAAATTTATATGCGTATCATATTAATCGTATTTATGACTTGTTAAAACCAAGTGGCAAGCAAATTCTTATGTGGAGCGATATTATTGGAAACTATCCAGAAATAAAAAGTAAACTACCTAAAGATATTATCTTAATACCTTGGGCCTATCACCCTGCCAATGATTTTAAACCCATGCTTGAACCAATTGCCATGAGTGATTTTAATTTTTGGGTTGCACCCGGCATTAATAACTGGAACAACCTATATCCAAATTTAGAAGATACCAAAACCAATTGCTATAACTTAATTAGAGATGGTTATTTCTTTGGAGCTACGGGGGTATTAAATACCAGTTGGGATGATGATGGATATGCCTTATTTGGGAACAACTGGCAGGGATTTATTTGGGGAGCAGAATTAAGTTGGAATGCACCTTTACAAACAGGAAATGCAACACAAAGATGGCTTAGTTTTGAGGAGGCTTTTGATACTCAATTTTGGGGTATTGCATTAAGTTCAACAATTTTAAAGTTTGCTGCCTTGCATCATGGAAAGCTAGCAAAGGCTCTAACTAATGAAAAGTTTTTCGAACCTATTTTCCCGCTTTACCCAGAATATATTGGCGATGTAGCCGAAGTACGCACCCTAGCAGTTAGAAATGAATTAAGCCAAATTTACAAGCAAACAGATAGCTTATTGAGTTTTGCTAAGAAAGATAATCCCTCATCTGCCTATTTAAAATATGCCATTCGTCAGGCTCAATTTAGCGTAGATAAAAGTCTTTTTAGAATTCATTATTCAAACTTTTTGAACCAACACTATTCTAAAGAAAAAATACTTGAAGAACTGGATTTATTAAAAGGTAATTTACAAAATATTCGCACTGATTTTAGTTATTTATACCTGCAAGAAAATAGAACCTGGTGGCTAGATAAAAACTTGAAAAAGCTTGACAATTGTTACCAAGACCTAGAATATTTACCCAAGCATTGCCTCATTAATGCATCCAATGAACTCACAAAAAAGGGTAGAGAAATTACACTGAAGGCACCTCTAAGTGAAAACTCAATTTACTATTGCACCAATGAATGCCTTCCAAGTTTTGAGAGCAAAGTTTATGAAAAACCAATTTACATAAAGGAAAATGTCCAGCTTTCTTGTGCAAGTTTTGCTTCAGAAACAGAACGTAGAAATATTAATACAGAAGTTTTAAATTACCATTTAGGAATAGGTAAAATTAAGAAAATAAATATTCCGTATAGCAAATATAACCCCGCTTATTCTGGCGGTGGACCAATGGCTTTGGCCGATGGGAGAATAGGAGATGCAAGTAATCTTAGCAGTGGAAGATGGCAAGGCTATTCGGGCAATGATTTAATAATTGAACTAGATTTTGGGAAAGCCACGAGTATTAAGGAACTAGAAATGGGCTTTTATCAATGCACACCTTCGTGGGTAATATTGCCTAGCGAATTGCAAATTTACGAATCGACGGATGGTCAAAATTACCAATTACTTAGCACCCTAAAACACAATATACCTGTTAACTCTAGTGAGAAAATTAAGTATGTTTTTAAGCAAGAATTTGCCAAACATAAAGTTAGTTACATAAAAGTAGTAGCAAAATATTATGGTCCACTTCCAGCCTTTCATTCAAGCGCAGGATCTGCCTCTATGATCTTTGCCGATGAACTAATAATTAAATAAAGTCTATTAAAAAATAGAGCTTACCAACCACCACCTAGAGCTTTGTAAAGATTAACTAAAGCAGAGTATTTCTGACGTTGAGTAATTGATTCTTGAATTTCGGCATCAAACAAAGAGTTTTCTTGAACCAATACTTCAAGGTAAGAAGTATATCCAAAATTATATCGTTGTTGAGATAAATCTAACGCCTTCTTTCCAGCCATTACCTGTACTTTACGGGCATCATATTCTTGAGTTAGGTACATATTATTAGCCAAAGAATTATCTACCTCTAAAAACGCTTGTAAAACTGTTTTCTCATAAACTGCCTGCGATTGCATGGCTCTTTGACGTTCCACATCCACACGCTTTTTGTTTTGGTTGAAAGCAAAAACAGGACCTAATAAACCTCCTGCAACAGAACCATAAGGAGAGTTGGCTCCAATTAAAGTAGTTAGTTGTGGACTTGCCATACCTAAAGCAGCGGTTAAACTCAAGGTAGGAAAACGGTTTGCTTGAGCCACACCAATTCTATCATATTGAGCTTGCAAGCTATATTCGGCTGCCTTTATATCAGGCCTACGTTCTAATAACTGTGAAGGCAATCCAGAAGGAATGGTTAAAGGTAAGTCTTGTTCCGAATTTTTCTTGCCTCTGGTAATGGCTCCTGAACTTCTTCCCATGAGTAGGTTCAGACCGTTTTCTACCGAAACTATTTGACGTTTAATATTTGGTATAGTTGCCTCAACAGCCGATAACTGCATTTGTGCTTGTAGCTTGTCTATTTCGGCATTATAACCTTTATCAAAACGCTCTGAGTTTATTCGAAGAGATTCTTTTCTGCTTTTTAGCGTACGTTCGGCTATTTCCAATCTATTATCCAAATCACGTAACAAGAAGTAATTGTCGGCTACTTCTGCAACCAAAATTACATTTAGGTTTTTCTTTAACTCCTCCTGTTGCATGTATACATTTACAGCCGAAGATTTAGAATTACGAATTTTACCAAATAAATCTATTTCCCAATTTAAGGTAAGTGCACCTGTATAGTAAGTATTGGGTATTGCTACCATGGCTTGTTGCGGGTTTGTCTTTGAATCGGTTGTGCCTGCCCCAAGTTTATATCCAATAGTAGGTAAAAGGTTTGCTTTAACTATTCCAGCATTTGATCTAGCCTCCTCAATGCGAGCCACCGTAAGCTTCATATCTAAATTATTTTCAAGCGATGATTTAATCAACTCTTGAAGAGCTGCATCGTGGTAAATATCAAACCACTTTGCTAAACTAGATGTATCCGAAATAGCACCTGAAGTGCTAGTTGCGTATGCTTTTTTGCTTTCAGCTAATTTACTACGCTCATATTTTGGTCCAACTTTGCACGAGGCAATTGTTGCTAATAATAGAATGATTAGAATTGGTCTCATGGGTTTACCTCCTTCTTTTTTGAACCACCAATTTTATCGATAAAAACATATAGGCCAGGAATTAATATGACACCCAAAATGGTTGCCACTACCATTCCACTAAATACAGTCATACCCATTACTTTGCGTGCCTCTGCACCTGCACCAGTTGCTGTTAACAGCGGAACCACACCTAAAATAAATGCAAAGGATGTCATTAAAATTGGGCGTAAACGAAGCTTGGCACCTTGTATAGCAGCGTCAATTGCAGGCATACCCTCATCGCGTTTCATTTTTGCAAACTCTACAATTAGAATCGCATTCTTAGCGTTCAAACCGATAAGCATTACAAGACCAATTTGAGCAAACACATTGTTTACATACCCTTGGGCAAAAAAGCTAGATAAGAATAAACCCATTAATGCACCCATAATAACCCAAGGGGTTCCAAGCAATACACTAAATGGTAAAGACCAACTTTCGTATTGAGCCGAAAGGATTAAGAAGACAAAAATTAAAGCCATTAAAAACATGGTGGCACCTTTACCCTCTGATTCTTTTTCTTGATACGACATATTCGACCAATCGAAGCCCATATCGCTAGGTAAAGTTTCTTTGGCAACTTCTTCAAGTGCAGCTAAAGCTTGTGTGCTGCTAAACCCTGGAGCCGCATTTCCATTAACCTCTGCAGCCCTATACATATTATGACGAATGGTATAATCTGGGCCTGTAGTATCTTTTACAGAAGCTAGTGTACTCATAGGAATCATTTGGCCTTTTGAGTCACGAATAAAATATCCTTTTAAGTCATCAGGAGTCATTCTATACTCTGCTTCTGATTGCACATAGGTTCTATATTGCCTGCCAAAGCGATTAAAATTATTTACATAGGCACCACCTAAATAGGCCGAAATAGGTTTGCTTACATCTGAAAGTCGTAGGCCAAGTTTTTGTACTTTATCCTTATCAATAAAAATATATTTTTGAGGCACATTGGCTCTATACATAGTATAGCAATTAGCTATTTCTGGTCGTTTAGAAGCTGCCTCTATAAAAGCAGCTGTTTGTTTAGCTAAATATTGAGGCGTGTTTCCACCTTTATCCTCAATCATCATGCTAAAACCACCAGAGGTACCTAAGCCGGGTATGGGAGGTGGACCAAAAGCTAAAATGGTAGCTTCTGTAACCTTAGACATCATAAGCCTATTAATCATAAACACAACCTGTTTGGCTGTTTTTTCGCGTTCTTCCCAATGTTTTAATTGAATAAAAAAGGTACAGGCATTTGTACTTGGGTTAAACGTAAATACGTTTAATCCAATAATAGAAGTAGCCGAGCGAATTTCGGGAATGGTACTTAAATATTTCTCAACCTTAGCGGTAACTTTATCTGTACGTTCAAGTGAAGAAGCATCGGGTAATTGAACACCCATCATAATGTACCCCTGATCTTCTTCTGGAACAAACCCACCCGGTACCAATTTACCAAAGCCACCAGCTAAAACAGTAATACCAACAAGTAATACAACCGTTATAACCAACTTACGAGCAAAGTATCCAGCAACTTTTCCATAGCCCTCCGTAAATCTATCAAAAGCTCTATTAAAAGCATCAAAGAACTTTTGCAATAAACCCTTTTTCTGAGATTTAGGTTTCAATAAAATAGAAGCCAAGGCTGGACTAAGTGTAAGTGCATTAAAGGCAGAAAATGCCACGGATATGGCAATGGTAATGGCAAATTGTTGATATAACCTACCTGTAATTCCACCCGCTAAAGCCACAGGAACGAATACCGCAATTAATATTAATGCAATGGCAACTACTGGGCCGCCCACCTCTTTCATAGCCTTACTTGTAGCTTCCTTTGGGTTCAACCCATGTTCAATATGATGCATAACCGCCTCTACTACCACAATGGCATCATCTACAACCAAGCCTATTGCGAGCACCATACCTAATAAAGAAAGTACGTTTACAGAGAAACCTAATAAAGGGAAAACGATAAAGGTTCCAATTAATGAAACAGGCACCGTTAACAAAGGAATAAGAGTAGCACGCCAATCTTGTAAGAAAATAAAAACCACAATAATTACAAGCAAAACCGCTTCAAATAAAGTATGAACAATTTCATCAATACCCGCTGTTACAGACTCGGTAGTATCCATGGCAACACCATATTCTACGGCTGCAGGGAAGCGTTCACTTAATTCTTTCAACTTATTTTGAGCACTTGTTGCAACCTCCAAGGCATTAGAACCTGGGACTTGAAAAATAGCAATGGTAGAAGAAGGAGTTGAATTAGTTCTACTATTTGTTCCATAATCTTGAATACCCATTTCAATTCGGGTTACATCTTTTAACCTTACTTGGGCTCCATCTGCATTTGATTTAACAACAATATTTCCAAATTCCTCTTCGGTAATTAGCCTGTCTTGCAAACGAGCCGTATAGGTAAACTGGTTGCCGCTAACGCTAGGATTACCGCCAAAAGTACCACCTGGTACAATTTCATTTTGTTCCTTTACAGCGTTCATTACATCGGTAATGGTTAGGCCGAACCGAGATAATACATCTGGTTTAACCCACACACGAATGGCATATTCTGTTCCACCAAATACCACCACTCTACCAACACCTTTAATACGCGCTAAATCGTTAACAATATTTATGTAAGCATAGTTGGTTAAAAACTTTCCATCGAAATTAGAATCCTTGCTAGAAAGGGAAAACATAATAAGCGGGAAGGCCAATGATTTTTGGGTAACTACACCCAATTTGGTAACCTCTGGAGGTAAGGTGGCATTGGCTTGGCTAACCCTATTTTGGGTTAACATATTTGCCTTATCCAAATCGGTACCCACATTAAATGACACTGTAATTTGAGAAACACCACTATTATTATTGATGCTTTTCATATAAATCATATCCTCTACCCCATTCACTTGTTGTTCTATTGGAGTAGAAACAGATTGTTCAATATTTAAGGCATCGGCACCAGTATAATTTGCCGTAACTTGAATAGAAGGAGGAACAATTTCGGGGTATTGGGCAATGGGAGTTTTTTGCAGGGTTAACCAACCCAATATCACAATCAGGATGGAAATAACCATCGCAAAGATTGGTCGTTTAATAAATAATTCACTCATAAAATTACCTATTTAGAAAGTGAATCTTTACCTGCTTGAACCATAATTGGAGCTACAACAGAATTAGGCTTTATCATTTTATTGCCGAGGATAATCACCTTATCGCCTTCTGATAAACCTTCGGTTATTACCCAATTCTCGCCTACGCGAACGCCTGTTTTTACGATTCTAGATTCTAGTTTATTACTATCACCTAAAATGCACACTTGAAACAAGTTTTGTAATTGTATAACGGCCCTTTGAGGAACCAAAATAGCTCCTGTTAATTTATCAGATACAAACCTTACTTTAAGGTATTGACCTGGTCTGATTTCATTATTGACATTAGGAGTAATTACCTCCAAAATTATGGAACCCGTTGTAGGATCAATTTCTCTATTAGCTACATTAAACACACCAGGATAAGGATATTTTGCCCCATTGCTAGTGTATAAATCCACGGTCCTTTTTGTAATGGCCACACCCATATTCTGTTTGCGTTTTTCAACAAACTCTAGGTAATCATTTTCACTTATTGGAAATCTCACACGCATTTCGCTTAAATCTGAAATAGTATTTAAGGAACGAGTATTGAGTGAACCAACATAATCGCCCACGCGAACCATTGAGATACCAATTAATCCAGAAATAGGCGCTGTAACTCTGCAAAAGCCCAATTCTATCATGGCATTTTCTTTACTGGCTTTAGCAGCTTTTACCCTACCCTCTGCGGCACCAACCGCTGCAACGGCTGCGTCAAGGTCGCGCTGACTTAAAGCATTTGATTGAGCTAATGGTTTAACCCTATCTAAATCGCTTTTGGCTTTTACCAATTGGGTTTGAGCGTCGGCCAACTGACCATCTGCTTGAGCCACTTTTGATTTATAAGGCAAATCGTCGATGGTATATAATAAATCACCGGCTTTTACCTTACTACCTTCCTTAAAAAACATTCCTGTAACAAGGCCCTGTACGCGGGCTTGAATTTGAACATCAGACAAACCATAGGCCTGACCAACATATTCTGAATAAATAGGCAAATCGCTTTTAACCACCTCAACCACACTAACCTCAGGTGTAATGGGTTTTAATTTTTTTCTAGGATCTTCACAGGAAGAACTTAAAATAAGAGCTAAGCAAACACAACATAAAATTCTATTCATAAACATGTATTAGAATACAAGTATATAAATAAAGGTCCTGAAAACCGAATTTGGTTAGGTCAATTATTTAAGCAGTTACTGTTTTTTCTAAACGTGCTATTCTAGCCATGTAAAAGCCATCAAATCCCGATTCACTGGGTAAAACAACTCTTTCTTCTTCAAGCACAAATTCTGGATGAGTCTTCAGAAAACGCTCTACTTGCTTTTGATTTTCGGAAGGAAGTATACTACAGGTAGCATAAACCATTTTACCACCTGGTTTTAGAATTTTGGAGTAATCATTAATAATGGCCTCTTGTTGACCTTTAACTTTATTAATAAACTCCATGCTTAATTTCCATTTCGCATCGGGGTTACGTTTAATAACACCTAAGCCACTACATGGTACATCTAGCAATAATCTATCGGCAGTATCGTATAATTTTTTAATGGTTTTGTTGCCCTCAATTAAGCGAGTTTCTAAATTGCTAACCCCTGCTCTTCTGGCACGTTTTTTAGCCTCATCCAATTTCCATTGCTCAGTATCTAGACTAATTATACGACCCTTATTTTGGGTGATAGAAGCAATATGTAACGTTTTTCCACCAGCACCTGCACACGCATCAACAATTCTATTACCCGGTTCAATTTTTAAAAATTCTGCCACCAATTGCGAAGATGCATCTTGCACTTCAAACATACCATCTTTAAACTCTTGGGTAATAAACAGATTTTGGCGTTGTTTTAAGATAAGTGCGTCTTTACAACCTTGAACGGGTTCGGTAAGAATTCCTTTTTCGGCTAAGCTCTTTACTAAATCGGCTTTATTTGTTTTAAGTGCATTTACACGCAATACTACTGGGGCTGTTTCATTAAGCGCTTCTACCTCTTTGTTCCATTGTTTACCTAGTTCTTCATACCCCAAATCGTCTAACCAATCAGGTAAAGAATAGGCCATTTTACGTTGGGTTTTAAGTATTTTATAATTGTGATGAACACGCTTTTCATCTACATTTTTAAACTCTTCCCATTTAGGCAATGCAACACCCTTTAGTACCTGCCAGGTGCCAAATAATGTAAACAAATTAGTTTCATTTAATTCATGCGTTTCAAGCTCGGCAACGGCTCTAATTAATCGCCAATAGCGAACCATGTCGTAAGTATTTTCGGCAATAAAGGCGCGGTCTCTAGCACCCCATAAATTATTTGAGCGAAGAATTTTTTCTAATACCTTATCGGCATATTTTTCTTCTTCAAAAATGGCATAAATGGCTCTATTTACTGCTCTTAACAGGTTTAAATGAAATTTCATACAGGTGTTTACCTCGTCTTTTATCAGCGGGCGAAGGTAACACTTTTAATTGAGCATGTTCTGCACTATTGAATATCTTTTTGGATTCTGTATTCGGCAGGAAAGTAATTGTTGATTCTATTAGGAAGAATTTTCATCCATCCTAAGGCCAAACCTTCATATACAGCTAAACACCAGCCTTCTTGGGTATTGGCGCTAAGAGTTAAATTCCCCCGTTTTAAATAGGTTAATGCCTCCTCCTTGCTTAATTCTACTTTCGAAATGCTTGGGTTCAGGGCAGTTGAAAGCGCCAAAGAATGCTCAGGAATGAGCTTGCCAGCCTTATCTAATTTACCCATACAAATACCGGCATGCTTCACATACATGGTAGCTCTAATGCTTTCATAGGTTTGAATATGAGCTAATGGAAAGGCATACACAAAATCGTTTTCGGTAAAATAATCGAACTCAGTAGGATTTTTTAACCACGAATGAATTTGAGGTAAAAGCTTTTTTGAAACAAAGTTTAAGGGAGCTTTTCGCTGGTGTTTATTCGAATTATCTTGCTCATGGGGCTTTTGCATAATAGCCATAAACAAGCCCTCACCTTTTACCAAATGAGGTAAAAATTTAAATTGCCATCCATCCGTATTCTTAATTTTCCAAGTTGGGTTTACTTCTATTGGGTATGGTATAAGGTTGGTTTGAACCAAAAACTTTTGAAGCTGCAATTCGTTTTCTTGTTCATTGAATGTGCACGTTGAATAAATCAAGATACCGCCTGCTTTTAGGCAAGGAAGGATATCATGTAAAATACGTTCTTGCCTTAAGGCACATAACTCCACGTGCTCTTCGCTCCATTCGTCCATGGCCTTAGGATCTCTACGCCAAAGTCCTTCACCACTGCAAGGAGCATCAATTAAAATTAAATCAAATAAGGCACCCGCCTTTTGAAATTGCTTCGGATCATTATTTGTAATTAAAACATTTGGAGCCCCCCAACGGATTAAGTTTTCTTGTAAAACAGAAACCCTACTTTTAATAATTTCATTTGAAACTAATAGAGATTGAGAAGGCAATGCGCCTAACAGCAAAGTGCTTTTCCCACCTGGAGCCGCACATAAATCTAAGGCTACCGAATTTTGGTTCAGCCCTAATTGAGAAACAACTGCCTGCAAAAACAAACTCGAACTTTCTTGAACATAATAGGCACCTGCATGTAAAAGAGGGTCTTCAATAAAGGAAGGACGTTGAGGTAAATACCTGCCTAATGGACACCATTCAACGTGTTCAGCCTCTGAAAATGCACTACTTGGTTTATCAGGATTTAGGCGAACTGAGGTAATAACAGGGTTTGATAAGGCATCAAAAAAATATCCTGCCTCTTCTGGAAAAAGCGACAGGATAGTATTTTTAAAAGCAACAGGCAATGTATTCATTGCCGACGAAATTAATAGGTCTTAGCCAAAAATTTCTCAAATTCTACTTTTAGTTCATTATAAATTTTTAGAAAGGTATCATGCTGATCCTTTAAATCAACTGGAAGTGCAATTGCGCGGTGATCGCTTGCAACAGGATTGTTTTCAATATTGGCTGCAATTACATTATCAAATTGTTTGAAATCGTGTTTAAGGGTATCAATTACTTCGTTTTGTCTGATAAATTGGTTTTGGAAGTGTTCAACTTCAGCCATTACTTCGTGTTTGTTGTTTTGCTTAACAACTTCTTCTAGTCTTGTTTGAAATGTTTTTACTTCATCTTTATAAAATTTTAATTCAGAAACCCAGTTTGTAAGGTCAGCGTGTATTTCGCTAAGGTGTGCTTTACTTTCCATTGTAGTGGTGATTAATTTGTTTTTGATTTCGTATAACAAAGCTACATTTAGACCTAGTTTTAAGAAATGATGAATATCATAAAAAGCGAAAATTATCTCGCTGAAAAACAATCTTATATAAAAAGCACTCTATAAAAGCGCTCACTAAATTTATGTTGTGGCAACTGGTAGAAAACGAATTCGTTTTTGAGGCAATTTCATCTCCATTTTTTCTGTTTCTATTTTTAAAAGACTTAATAAACCTTTAATAATCATTTAAAAATATGTTAAATCGCTAGAATCCTTGAAGTAAGATTAGATTTTGGTTATTTTCACAACCTGAAAGAGACAAAACATATATGAAAAAATCCGTTTTATTTTTATTTTCAATTCTGCTATTAGCAGGAGCTTCCTATGCCAAAGATGCTTATAACATTAGCATCACAGTGAAAGGATATCCCAATAAAAAGTTTTTTCTAGGTTATTATTTTGGCGATAAGCAGTATTTAAGAGATAGTGCTGTTACCGATAAAACTGGAAAAATGGTTTTTAAAGGCGACAAACCTCTTGAAGGTGGAGTGTATTTAATTGCAACCGCTGAAAAGACCTTGTTATTTGATTTTATTGTTACCGAACCCATCTTTAGTTTAGAAACAGATAGTTCGGATGTAATAAACAATATGAAGATTAAAGGTTCGCCAGAAAATGATGTGTTTTTTGCGTATACAAGATATACCTCAACAATGGGTAGAGATGCAAATAAATTGGATGAACAATTGAAAGTAGCTAAAGAAAAAAATGACACTGCAGCCACTCGTCAGTTAAATGAAAAATACCGTAAAATTTCCCTTGAACTATTTGAATATAGGAAAAATTTACAAGCTCAACATCCAGAAATGTTGCTTAGCAAAATCTTCAAAATGATGGTGGATATTGATGTTCCAGATGCTCCAAGAAATTCAAAAGGAGAAATTATTGACTCAAACTTTCAATACAATTATTACTTCAATCATTACTTTGATAACTTTGATTTTAGCGATGATAGAATTGTAAGAACACCCGTATTTCATAATAAATTTGAGAGCTTTATGATTAAGCTTACTCCTCAAATTCCAGATACTATTATTAAGTCGGCCGACTTTGTTTTAAACAAAGCGGCAGCAGGAAAAGAAAACTTTAAATACTGTTTATTTTGGATTACCAACCATTATGAAACATCTACCTATATGGGTATGGACAAGGTTTTTGTGCATATGGTTGATAAGTATTATGCTACCGGAAAAGCCTATTGGGTGGACGAAACTTTATTGATAAAAATGAAGGCTCGTAGAGACGAATTAATTAACAATTTAATAGGAAATAAAGGTCCAAATTTAAATATGCTTGATACCAATAATGTGTATCATAGTTTATATAATTTAAAAGCAAATTATACTCTCCTAATATTCTGGGATGCCAATTGCGGTAAGTGTAAAGAAGAAATCCCAAAACTTAAAACCTTGTATGATGAATTAAATGCTAAACCTGTGGTTGGGCAAAAATTCTTTGATGTATTTGCGGTAAGCTTAACTCCAGATTCAAAAGAATGGGTTAAATATTTAAGGGATAATAAACTAAAATGGTTAAATGTTTATGACCCAAATAATGAAACCAATTTCCGCAGATTGTATGATATTTATAGTACACCGGTTATCTATTTATTAGATGAAAACAAGAAAATTATTGCCAAGAGATTAAATGTTGAGCAATTAAAAGATTTCATAAAAGATACCGAAAAGAAGAACGGCAAATAATTAAACCGCCATAAAAAAGAAAGGGCCCAACACCTAGTGTTGGGCCCTTTCTTTTTTATAATTAAAAATCTAACTATAATGAAAAATACTAGGCATATCTTCTAATTCATCTTTCATTACTTCTAAATCTATTATGCCTCCAGTGGTTAAATTAAATACCCAACCATGAACCTGTAATTCTCTCTTTTTCCAAGCATTTTGAACGGTTGCGGTTTTGGCTAAGTTCTCTACTTGGTGCCTTACATTAAGCTCCACCAAACGGTCGCCACGCAATTTCATATCTTCTATGGCCTCTAATTCAACCCGGTGAGTATAATATACCTCTTTAATATTCCTAAGCCAATTATCCACTAAACCGTTTTCGGTATTTTTCATAGCGGCCAGCACTCCCCCACAACCATAATGACCACATACAATAACATGTTTTACATGTAATACCTCTACAGCGTATTGTAATACACTTAAAAGATTCATATCGGTATGCACCACCATATTGGCAATATTTCTATGCACAAAAATATCGCCAGGTGATGAGCCGGTAATTTCATTATCTGGAACACGACTATCGGCGCAACCAATCCACAAATAATCGGGGGTTTGGCCTTTTGATAATTCGTCGAAGTACATTGGATCCTCGGTTATTTTTTTGAGTTGCCACTGTTTATTTCCATTCAGCAATCTGTCGTATGTTTCTTTTAAATTATTCATAGGTATTTATTTGGTATACAAAAAAAGCCAAAGCAAGTAAAATAGCAAATTCGTAACCTATAATATGACTAATCTTAAGGCAATTCATTATTATCGTAGCATGAAAACAGATATTTTAGTATTTGCGGCGCACCCCGATGATGCTGAATTGGCCTGCAGTGGCACAATTATGGCGCATATTGCCTTGGGATACAAAGTTGTAATTATTGACCTTACAAGAGGTGAATTAGGAACTAGAGGCACTCCCCAAACTAGGAAAGAAGAAGCAGACGCATCATCGGCTATTATGGGTATTCATGGCAGAGAAAACTTAGGCTTTAGAGATGGCTTTTTTGTAAAAGATGAGGCGCATATATTAAAAGTAATTGAAGTTATAAGAAAATATCAACCTAGCTTGGTGTTTGCAAATGCTGTTATTGACAGACATATTGATCATGGCAGGGCTGCTGATTTAGTGCATGACGCGTGTTTTTTATCCGGCTTAACCAAAATAAAAACGAGCATTAACGATAGTGAACAAGCGGCCTGGCGCCCAAAAAAGGTATATCATTATATCCAAGATATGATAACAAACCCAGATATTATTGTTGATATTACCGCTTTTCACGACCGTAAATTGGAATGCATAAAAGCCTTTAAAACTCAGTTTTACAATCCAGATTCAACCGAACCGCTAACACCTATTTCTGTTCCCGAATTTATGGATCAATTAGTAGGGAGAAGTCTTGAATTTGGTAGAAGAATAGGTGTTACCTATGCCGAAGGATTTACCGTTAAAGGAAATATTGGTAGTACAGATTTGCTGAACCAACTTTAAAAATTAGCGATATACCAAGCTTTTATTTTTGCCATCCAAAGACTAGGGCCACTAGGGTAAGAAAGTAACATACCCGCCTCAGCAGGCATACCCATTTTTAAAATTTTCTTATATAAAAACGAGGAAGAAATACCCCATTTTTGGGCAAATGTTTTTCTCCCATTATTGCGCACTACCCTGCCTGTTGATTTGCATTTAAAATGGTATACAAGGCTCGCCCCTATTCCTCTGAAATCTCTTACACCTACATTCCACAATTTCATCGCAAAATCTGGATCAGAATAAAACCCAGGAGTATAGGCTATATCATACCCTCCAACTTTATCCCATAACGTTTTATGAACAATACTTGGTGGCCAACAAGAACCGAACCAATCAGAATGTTTTATGGATGCGGCAAAAATTTTGAATTCAGATTCTTTAAACTCATTAAAAGTAGTTCCAAAATTATATGGAGCAAGCACAGCCCTATTACCAGTATCTTCATATTCTACCATGGTTCCAGAATAATAAAAATACGGATCTCCTTTGGCTTCAATGGCTTCAAAAAGGTGCAAATCCCAGTTTGGCGCCACATACATATCATCGTTTAAATAAAGAATATAGTTTGTGGTAGCCATACTAGCTAAGGAATTTAAGGCATAACACACACCTATATTTTCGTTTGATATACTATATCCATATCCGCTTTCTTTTATCCATTCAATGGTTCCATCTGAACCTTCATTCACATGAATTAAAATTTGATGGGTATAGATGCTATTTTTGAGGATGCTTTGGATACAAAGTTGTAGGTATGGTAAATTATTCCAAGTTGGAATTAAAATACTAAATAGTGCCTCCTTAGGTGAAGGTTTACTAACTTTTTGAAGTGAATTTTGCATGAAGCAAAAACCTATTTATTTGCAGTTGGCAATGTATGAATTAAGCCATAGTATACTTCAACGTTTACCCAGCTTTTTTCTACCTTTAATTCAGATGCAGTTTCTTGATCCAAGATAATAATAACATCTTTTGGTGTACCCTTTGGCAAAGGGCCCATTACGCGAGCAAAATCTTCTCTAAAATTATCGCGATTAATGACATAAACAAACTTCCCTTTTTCAATATTATTGGCATATACACCTCGGGCTAAAGTTCTACTATCAAATTGGGCTAAACCACTTACAAACTCATATTTTATGCCCGTTTGTTCTGGTACTTCATTTCTATCGGCAACCGTTCTTTGATAGGGCGACATATTTGCTCTTTCCGAATTAATTACGAGCTCCTGTCCTTCTCTAACTCTATACGATAAAAGTCCATTCCAATTAATAATATCGGTTGCAGAAACTCTATATTTCTTTGCAATATTAGGCAAGGTTTCGCCACGTTTTACAACATGTGTTGTGTTTTTATCGCCAGCACCTTTACGTTGATTTGTAGTACTTACCTCTATAGCATTATGCTCTGCGGTTTGCATAGAGTATAAATCATAATTGTAGGCATAACGCTTATAATCAAACACCCTATATGAATCTTTATCTGGGTGAATATATTGGCTATCTAATTTTGACAACTCTTCATTCTTGCGTTGTTTTTTCATTACAACCATCATCATCGAATCATTATCCAATTCATGAACTTCATTTTCCTCTTTAGGCTTTATAACAGGCAGAGGTTTGGGACTTGGCTTTGGAGCTGGAGCTGCTGCCACAACTGGTTTTGGATCTTGTTTAATTGGAACCTGTTTTACCGGTTCTTGTTTTATTGGTTCTTGTTTTGGTTCTACTTTAGCCACAGGAGGTACTAAACTTGGCTTACCATAAATAGGTGCTGGCTTAGGTTCCTCTTTTACTGGCGCTGGAGTTGGCGCTGGTGGAGGAGCAACAGCCACCGCAACAGGTTCCTTTTGAGACGAAGGATGTTGAGGGATTTTTATACGTTGACCTTCCTTTAAATTATAATTTTTAAGCTTGTTTAAGTCAATAATATCTTTGGCTGGCATTAAAAAAGTTTCGGCCAAATGTTGCACGGTTTGTGGCGAGGCCACAACATAGGTTTTGTAGTCTTGTTCAGCTGGCTTTTGAACTTCTTGCTTTACGTCAATCTTTTTTTCTGGCTCTTTACTTGCCGGAATTGCAATAACAGGAGGCTCAACTTTTGCAGCAGCAACAGGAGCACTTGGGATAGTATTTGTAGGTTCTGGAGTAGGTAATGTTTTGGCCAATGGCAATCTTGAATCTGTAATAGGTACAACAGGAGCAATTCTTAGCTCACCATATTTTTGCTCATTCAATGGAATTTTTACTAATTGACCAGGGTAAATTTTATCGCTGATAAGTGGGTTGCTGCTTAATAGCTGAGATTCGTCAACTCCATATTTAGTGGCGAGGCTTGCCAATGTTTCGGATTTTACAACTCTATGTACGATGTATTTATGCCCATCCTTTTGTTCTAACCTTAAAGAGTCTTTAGGGTTAGCAAAGGCTGACAAAGAAAAAAGTAAAATCAAAACCAAAAATGCCGACTTACTGCGCATATTGAATATTTTAAAACTCAAAAATACGGGAAAGGAATGGAGTTTTCTAGCTAATTGTGTGGGCCTAAGTCTGTGCGAAACCCTATTTTCTATACACTTTACTTAACCTGCTGTTCAACAAGTAGGCTCCAAGCCATGGGAGCATCATTAAATAAGGCTTTTGTACCTGTCCAAGTACTTTTAAATAATTCCGAAAAACGGTATTTATTCAGGTGCGCCTCCGATTGCCAATAACTATAGGTAAATAAAACATTTGGCTGAGCCGAATCTCGCAATAAAGTTAAACCTTCACACCCTTCAAAAGCAGCAATTTTATCCTTAACCTGTTCAAATAATTCCAAGAATTCTTGCACCTTACTTGGGTCAAAACTCATTCTTACAATCCTATTTATCATTCCTCAAAGGCACTAAATTTTATTGATTTATTTATTTCAAAAACATTGAATCATTTTATACCTCTAATTTACAGGTACTTATAATTTAATATAGTATTATGTGTTGCATAGTACCAACTTATATATAGTTTTGTGCCATACTTTGAACCTTGTAATATATTTAATATGGATTTAGAAAATAGTAAAGCTCAGATGAAGAAAGGAATTTTGGAGTATTGCATTCTTTCTATCATTAGCAGAGGCGAGGCATATGCCAGTGATATTATTGATGAAATGAAAGAATCAAAACTCCTAGTGGTTGAAGGCACTTTATACCCTTTATTAAGTAGGCTTAAGAATGATGGCTTATTAAGTTATAATTGGGTAGAAAGCAAAAGTGGTCCTCCTCGCAAATATTATCAACTAACAGAAGAA
Source organism: Bacteroidetes bacterium B1(2017) (assembly GCA_002256395.1). GTDB lineage: Bacteria > Bacteroidota > Bacteroidia > UKL13-3 > UKL13-3 > B1. The sequence continues at coordinate 654,877 of NKJG01000002.1, forward strand.
GGAAAATTATTTATGACAGAACTTTCGGCCACTTGGAATGAATTGGTGGAAGCTGTTAATCACACAACAAACAAAACAATCAATCAACTATAAACATGGAAAAAGTATTTCAAATTCACTTAGCCGGTGTGCTTTTCACTATAGAAGAACAAGCTTACCTGCAACTTAAATCGTACCTAGATCATTTGCACCAGCATTTTAGTACCAATTCTGAAGTTGTTCAGGACATAGAATCTAGAATGGCAGAATTATTTACTCAAAAATTAGGTTCGAACCGAAACACTTTGTTTGTAGCGGATGTAAAGGAAGTAACAAGCACACTTGGTAATATAGACCAAATGGATGAGCATGGAGAAGTGCATAAAGAAAAGGCAAATGAAAAAATACCATTTGCGCCACCTGCTCAACGTAAATTAAGAAGAAGTCCAACAGACCAAAGCTTAGGTGGTGTTTGTTCTGGAATAGCCTCCTTTTTTGATGTAGATCCTGTTTTGGTTAGAGTTTCCTTTGTTATCCTTTTGGTTGTTTATGGCAGTGGAGTATTGCTTTATTTGATATTATGGATGGTTATTCCAGAAGCCAAAGGTGAAGAAGCAGAATACATGCGTTTACAACGCTTAAATAAAACCAAGCGTTTATTTAGGGATGCCGATAACCGCGTTGTTGGTGGTGTTTCGGCAGGTTTATCAAATTATTTTGACCTAGACAGAACATGGATTAGATTAATCTTTTTAGCATCCATATTTTTATTTGGAACAGGATTTTGGTTATACGTTGTGTTATGGATAATTATTCCTAAAGCAGTTTCTGCTAGCGACAAATTACTTATGCGTGGCGAGTCTGTTGATATTAGGAGCATTGAACGAGAGGTAATGCAAAACCAAGGTTCAAACAAAATGAACAATTTTGCCCAACATGGAAGTACCGTTTTAGGGAAACTATTTAAAGGTGTTCTTAAACTATTTGGTGGACTTTTTGCCCTACTCCTATTTACCTGTGTAATTGCCATAAGCATTGGAATGGTAGCTGTATTTTTTAACCTTGGAAAAACACATTTTTTAAATGAGTTAATAGATTTTACCATTAAAGATGATAGCATTATTTACAGTGCCAAAATAGGTGTAATGCTTACTCTCTTGGTACCTTTTGTGGGTTTACTTTTAATTGTAGTTAAAACCTTATTCAAGGTTAAATTTATAAATAAAAATTGGGCCTTTACCATGGTAGGATTATTTATGGTTGGCATTATTTGCTTAGCTTATTCTGGAATTAGATTTGGAACAAGTATTAGTCAGAATGAAACCAAAACCCAATTAGAAAAAATCTCCATAAAGGACACCTTAGAATTAGAGGGAATTGAAATGCCTTTTAATAATTTGGAAAGCAATGATGGTGAAAATGAAGTAGAAATGGCCTTTGAAGACAAAGGAATAATTATGGATAAGGATAATTTTTCACTTGAAATAGATGATGTTAAGTTAAAGCAAGGAAAATCGGATAGCGTTGTTTTAAAAGTAGTGAGAAGAGCACATGGAAAGAACAAAGAAAATGCTCTTGAACAAATTGAAATGATTGAATATAATCCAATCATTAGTGGAAATAAAATTATCATTCCTGCCTATTTTAATTTAGCAAAAAACAAACAATTTAGCTGGCAAGAAGTAGATGTTACTCTTTGGGTTCCTGAAGGAAAGGTGATACACTTAGATATGGCTGTAAAAGGCATCTTAGATGATAACAATTTGGATGAAGCAGATGGTGAATATTACAAATTTGTAAATGGAACATTAACCTGTATCGATTGCAAAGGGGATGTAGAATCGGAAGATGAAAACTATACAGAAGACGAAGTTGGGGATGATAATAAAGATTTAGATATTAGCATTGGTGACAAAGGCGTAAAAATGAAAATTAATATTTCATCGGATGAAGAAAATAGCGATTCCGATAAGCACACTACTACAAGAAGAGTTATTAGAAAAGACGGCAAAGAAATTAGCATAGAAGAAACAAAGAAAGGTCCTGTGACAATTACCAAGACTACTGAGATTAAGAAGCAGAAAGAGTAAGTGAAAGAGATTTTGAGAAGTCATTAAAATAACAAAAACACCCTATTGATTAGAATCTTTAGGGTGTTTTTGTTTCTCTTTTCACCCCAAAACCACTCAAAAACTGATATTGGTCATAAATGAACTTTAAATTAATTTAATATTCATCTTTGTAAAAAATTACTCATTTTGATTCCTAGGAACCCACATCCAGATTGCATCAATTGTAAGAATTTAAGCGATACAATTTTTTGCCAAGTAAAAGACAAAGAGCTGGCAAGTTTAGATATTGAGAAATCGAGCAGGACTATAAAAAAGGGCCAAATAGTTTTTTTTGAAAATGATCAGGTTAAGGGTTTACATTGCATCAGAGTTGGAAAGGTTAAACTCTATAGAACCCTTGATGATGGCGGAATGCAAATACTCAGAATATCAAAAGAAAATGATGTTATTGGGTATAGGGGCTTGCTAGGTAATGGACAATATATTGCTACTGCTGAAGCTTTAGAAGACTCAGAAATATGTTTTATTCCTAAGCAAACAATATTCGATCTCATTGGATCAAACCTACAATTCTCCTTAAAATTAATGTCGATGTTTGCCTCTGATTTAAGTGAGGCGGAAGAAAAATCTATCCGCTTTGTACAAAAATCGAGTAAAGAAAGATTAGCAGAAGCCTTGCTTATGCTGGAAGCTTCTTTTGGAGTAAATACAGAAGGATTTATAAAAATTAATCTTACTAGACAAGAGATTGCTGCCTTTGCCGGACTTGCCACTGAAACCATAATAAGGAATATAAAAGCATGGGAAGAAAGTGGTATTTTAGGTCTTAATAAAAAGCAAATCAAAATTATCGATAAGCCACAATTGATAAGCATCTCCAACACTCCTGAATAACTGATTTGAATCAGTTAAAATCCTGACACCTGTCAGAAAAATACACTCTATTTCTGCCTTATTTCGGACCATCGCAATTTGTAGTATGAATAGTCCAAGTATAGATATTGTCGTATTAAATTATAACGGAAAAATTTTTCTAGATGATTGCTTTCAATCATTGGCAGCATCTACCTATGCGAATAAGCACGTATATTTACTAGACAATGCTTCTACACAGCCCGATGTGGCCTATGTAAAAGAAACATATCCCTGGGTGAAGATCATTCAAAACCCAAATAATAACGGTTATTGTGCTGCTTATAATTTGGCTTTTGCCCAATGCACCAGTAAGTATTTAATATGCTTAAACAACGATGTTATTGTTGACAAAAATTGGCTTGAGCCACTTATAGAGCTAGCCGAGTCGGATGAAAATATTGCAGCCATTCAACCAAAAATTCTTTCGAGCAAACAACCCGAGTATTTAGAATACGCAGGTGCTTCGGGAGGAATGTTAGATAAATATGGTTTCCCTTTTATGCGAGGCCGTTTATTTGATACGGTAGAAAAAGATTTGGGTCAGTACAACGATACGGCACACATTCTATGGGCAAGTGGAGCCAGTATGATGGTTCGTAAAAGCGCCTTAGAAAAGGCCGGCACCCTAGATGAAATTATTGTTCATCATATGGATGAAATTGATTTATGTTGGCGATTTAGATTAGCGGGGTTTGATGTTCGTGTTCAACCTAACTCTTTTATTTACCATGTTGGAGGTGCAACTATTAAATCGCGTAGTTTCAAAAAAACGTATTGGAACCATAGAAATTCAATTTACATGATGCTTAAGAATTACGGTTCTAGCAACATGGTTAAACGAACCTTGGTTCATATTTTACTAGATTATATCGCCTTCTTTCAATCGCTGTTTACCCTGCAATTTAATGTTGCAAGGGGTATTCTTGCGGCCCACTTGTGGATACTTGGCAACTTAAGCTTAATAGCTAAAGAACGCCAGGTAGTGCAAAGTAGAAGAGTTTTATCAGATGCCCAAATCGACAAATACCTATTTCAAGGAAGTGTTGTTTGGGCATATTTTTTTAAAGGAATTAAAACATACACCCAACTTATTAATCAAAAACAATCATGAGAATCGACTTAATTCACGAAGCCATGAATGGCTTAAAAGTTTTCCAACCAGAAGTATTTGAAGACGAAAGAGGATTTTTCTTAGAAGTATATCGCAAAGACCATTTTACTAAGGCCGGCGTTGATGTAGAATTTGTGCAAGACAACCATTCACGCTCTACTAAAGGAGTGGTTAGAGGTTTACATTTCCAATGGGAACCACCTATGGGTAAACTTATGCGTGTAACTGTTGGTGAGGCATTTTTAGTTGCCGTGGATATAAGAATTGGATCACCAACCTTTGGAGAATGGTATGGTGAATTAGTTTCGGATAAAAATAGAAAATTAGTATACGCACCAGCAGGCTTTGCACGTGGATTTTGTGTAACAAGCGACTTTGCAGAAATTCAATACAAATGCAGTGGTATTTATAATAACCAAGCAGAGGCCGGTATTCTTTGGAACGACCCTGCCATTGGCATTAAATGGCCTGTAGAAACACCCATCCTAAGTAATAAAGATATGGTTGCTCCTACCCTTGCCGATTGGGCAAAAGATGCCAGAGCACAAAACTTTAAATACTAAAGGTATGCACCAAAAAAAAGTATTGATAATGGGCGGAGCCGGATTTATTGGCACCGTATTATCTCCCTACTTGCACGATGCTGGGTATGATGTAACGGTAGCCGATGCATGTTGGTTTGGTAATTACCTACCAAGCCATATCAAATTAATTCAGACCGATTTATTTGATTTAAAAAAAGAGGATTTAGTTCCTTATGATAGCATTATTTTTTTAGCTGGTTTAAGTAACGATCCGATGGCGGAGTTTTCGCCAAAAAGTAATTTTATTTTAAACACTGCTTTACCCAGCTATATAGGATTCTTAGCCAGAGAAGCTGGTGTTAAAAAAATGATTTTTGCCAGTTCATGTTCTGTGTATGGATATACCTTAAATAAGACATATACCGAAGAAGATCCTGCCATTTGCAATTACCCATATGGAGTATCCAAACTTCAAGGCGAGCGCAGTTTATTAGCTCTTGCTGAGGAAAATTTTAGAGTAGTTTGTATTAGGCAAGGTACCGTTTGTGGCTATAGCCCGCGTATGCGTTTAGATTTAGCCATGAACACCATGTTTAAAAATGCTATTCAAAACCATAAAATAACCTTAAGCAATCATCGAATTTGGCGCCCCATTTTAGGCCTAAACGATTTATGTGAAGGGTATAAACAAGCTATTGAATTTGACCAAGAAGGAGGTCATATTTTTAACCTCAGTTCATTTAATACAACCGTTGGTGAATTAGCTACCTCTGTTATTGGTTTTGTGAAGGAAAAAATGAACATCGATGTTGCCATTGAAGACCAAAATGTTCAAGATTATCGCAACTATAAGGTTAGCACCGAAAAGGCGAAAAATTTATTACACTATAACGCTAAACAAAATGATTTGGATATTATCTCTGAGCTATATAACAACCTCTCTTCTTTCAGCGATTTCACTGATGAAAGGTTCTTCAACATTCAAGTATTCAAAAAATTAGTACACGATAACCCATTATTATCTTAAGCCATGAAAACAATCTTAATTACTGGGGCTAACGGGCAACTTGGTTCAGACCTCTGCGAAATTTTAGGTGCCGAAGGTTTTAAAATTGTACCCCTAACTCATGCCGATTTTGACTTAACCGATACAGCACATTTAAAAGAAGTATTGTTATTACACAAACCGGATGTAGTAATTAATACCGCTGCTTTCCATCATGTTGATCAATGTGAAGCCGATTTGGAAAAGGCGATGCTAGTAAATTGTGGTGGCCCAAGTTTAATGGCCAAATTTTGTGATAACTTAGGTATTAAATTTATTCATATTAGCACAGACTATGTGTTTGATGGATTAAAGAATGCACCTTATCTTGAAACGGATGAACCTAAACCTTTAAACAATTATGGTTTATCAAAATGGGCTGGTGAAAAAGCCATCTTAAACGAGTGCAAAAACGCCCTAATTTTGAGAGTAAGTGCCATTTATGGTAAGAGTCCTTGTCGTGCTAAAAACGGATTAAACTTTGTTCAACTCATGCTTAAAAAAGCATCTGAAGGTGCCGATTTAAAAGTTGTGGATGATGAAATTGTTTCTCCTACAAGTACAGAAAGTATTGCCAATAAAATTCGTGAAATACTAGCAGCTAATCCAAGTGGCATTATGCATTTAACATCCGAAGGAAGCTGCAGTTGGTTTGATTTTGCTGAAGAAATATTTGCCTATACACATACTCAAGCAAATTTAAGTAGAGCAAAAAGTACAGATTTTGTAGCCAAAACACCGCGTCCTAAATACAGCGTTTTAGACAATCAAAAACTAAGAGAAAGAGGTCTAAAACCAATGCCAGATTGGAAAACAAGTCTTCATCATTACCTCGATCAACTAACAAAATAATAATTTTAAGTAACACATATTAATTCCTAATCACACATTAATTTTTTCGATAAATGAAAAATAATAAAAAAGTTTCTTGGGCCGAACCCTACAGAATGAAAATGGTAGAATTATTAAAAATGACTACCAAACAACAACGCATAAAAGCAATTAAAGAAGCTGGATACAATACCTTCTTATTAAAATCAGAGGATGTATATATTGATTTGCTTACCGATAGTGGTACCAATGCCATGAGTGATAGACAATGGAGCGGCATGTTTATGGGTGACGAAGCCTATGCAGGTAGTAATAGTTTCTTTAATATGGAAAAATCTGTTAGAGAAATTTATGGCTACAAATATGTAATTCCAACTCACCAAGGTCGCGGAGCAGAAAATATCTTATCCAAAATTCTAATCAAAAAAGGTGATATCGTACCGGGCAATATGTACTTCACCACAACTCGTTTACACCAAGAATTAGCAGGTGGAAAATTTGAAGATATTATTATTGACGAAGCACACGATCCTAAGAATGAGCATCCTTTTAAAGGAAATATTGACTTAAAAAAATTAGATGCAATTGTTAAGAAACATGGTGCAGAAAAGATTCCGTATGTAAGTATTGCCACCAATGTAAACCTTGCAGGTGGACAGCCAATAAGCATGGCTAATCTTAAAGAACTTCGCGCGTATTGCAAAAAGAATAAGATTCGTATTATTCATGATATGACCCGTGTAGCAGAAAATGCCTACTTTATTCAACAACGCGAAAAAGGGTATGAAAAGAAATCTATAGCAGAGATAGTAAAGGAAATTTGTTCGAATACAGATGGCGCTACTATGAGTGCTAAAAAAGATGCTTTAGTTAATATTGGTGGATTTTTAGCAACCAACGAATTGGATACCTATGAAAAAGCAAGAAACCTTGTTGTAGTTTATGAAGGTATGCCAACCTATGGTGGATTAGCCGGTAGAGACATGGAAGCTATTGCCATTGGTATTAGAGAAAGTGTAGATGATTTCCATCAAAGAGCCCGCGTGGGTCAGGTTGAATATTTAGGAAATAAAATGATTGAGTATGGTATTCCAATTGTTAAACCAATTGGTGGACATGGAATATTTGTGGATGCAAAAGAGTTTTTACCACATCTAACTCAAGACGAGTTTCCAGCACAAACTCTTGCTGCCGAAATCTATATTGAATCGGGAGTAAGAACAATGGAGCGCGGTATTGTAAGCGCAGGTAGAAAATCGAACGGACAAAATTACTATCCTAAATTAGAGTTGGTTCGCTTTACCATTCCACGCAGGGTATATACTCAAGCTCACATGGATGTTATTGCAGAAACTACTGCAATGGTGTATGAAAGAAGAAAGAAAATTACTGGTATGAAAATGGTTTACGAACCTCAATACCTTCGTTTCTTCCAGGCTCGTTTTGAAAAATTATGATAAACAAACAACTTATTTCACCTGAAAGCATTGTTGTTGTTGGTGCCTCAGAAGACATTGAAAAACCCGGTGGTAAAGTATTACTGAACCTATTAAATGGGGGATTTACGGGTAAACTATATGGGGTTAACCGCAAAGGCAAAAGCATTGAAGGTGTAAATACTGTAAGGTCTATTGATGAATTGCCATCAATAGACCTTGCTATCATTTCTATACCTGCCGAAACATGCTTAGAAGCTGTGAAAGGCCTTATAGAAAAAGGTGCAAAAGCCTTTATTATTTTCTCCTCGGGTTTTGGCGAAGCCGGACCAATTGGAAAAGAACGCGAGAAAGAATTAGTGGCCATGATTAACCAAGCCAATGCCTGTTTAATTGGTCCTAATTGTGTAGGTGTAATTAACCAAAACTACAAAGGCGTTTTCACAAGTCCTATTCCAGAATACCATGCCGATGGCTGCGAACTTATTTCTAGTTCTGGGGCAACTGCCGTGTTTATAATGGAAGCCGCATTAAGCACCGGACTAAGGTTTTCATCTGTTTACTCTATTGGAAATGCGGCACAAACGGGTGTAGAGGAAGTTTTAGAATACTTAGATAAAAACTACGAAGAAGGCAAAAGTGCGAAGGTGAAATTGCTATATCTCGAAAGCATTAAAAACCCTTTTAAGTTTTTAAAACATGCAAGTAGCCTCATTAAAAAAGGATGCAAATTAGCAGCAATCAAAAGTGGTCACTCAGAAGCTGGAAGCCGTGCAGCTACCTCGCATACAGGTGCGATGGCCAGTTCTGACACCGTTATTAGAGCTTTGTTTAAAAAAGCAGGTATTGTGTATTGCAGTGGAAGAGCCGAATTGATTTCAGTTGGCTGCATATTCCAAAGCAAAACTTTAAATGGAAAAAACATTGCCATTGTTACACATGCGGGTGGTTCGGCGGTAATGCTAACAGATGCACTTAGCTCAAGAGGATTGCAGGTTCCAGCCATTCATGGCCCTGAGGCCGATATGCTCCTAACAAAATTGAACCCTGGTTCTACCGTTGGAAACCCCATTGATTTCTTAGCCACTGGTAATGCCGAACAACTTGGACTTATTATAGACTTTTGCGAAGGCTTATCAGAAATAGATGCCATAATTGTTGTGTTTGGAAGTCCTGGTTTATTTAATGTAAAGCAGGTTTACAATGTGCTGAACCAAAAAATGAATGCCTGCAGTAAACCTATCTATCCTGTTCTCCCATCTTTGGTAAATGCAAAAGAAGAGATAGAAGGATTTTTAGCCAAAGGCAATATCAATTTTCCAGATGAGGTTGTTTTAGGTTCGGCCCTACCCCATGTATACCATTGCGCGCCACCAAGTTTTGAACTTACACGTTTGGCACGTATGGAAGATGCTACCATTAGAGGCATTATTAACCAAGCAACTGATGGATACCTTTCACCCGAAACAGCCCGCGAATTGGCTCTAGCAGCAGGAATAAATATGGCCAAAGAATTTGTGTGTATCACACTTGAAGATTTATTAAAAGCCAAAGAACAAATGATGTTTCCTTTGGCAATGAAAGTAATTGGCCCTATTCATAAAACTGAAGTAAACGGTGTAAGCTTGCATATAAACTCTTGGGAAAAATTAGTATCTGAATACAATCGCATGTTAAAAATACCCGATTCAAGAGGTGTGGTGGTGCAAGAAATGGTAGAAGGCGAAGAACTTTTTGTAGGTGCAAGTAGAGAAGGCGATTTTGGCCATTTGATAGTTTGCGGCCTAGGAGGAATTCATGTTGAGGTGCTAAAAGACTTAGCGTTTGGACTAGCTCCATTAGGAAAGGAAGAAGCGTTAGACATGGTTAACTCATTAAAAGGATACCCTATTTTGGCAGGATACAGAAATAGAAAGGGAATAGACATTGACAAATTTGTAGATGCCATAGTAAGAGTTGCTTCCTTAGTTCATCTGGCCCCAGAAATTAGCGAATTAGATATTAACCCTTTTAAAGCAGGCCCTGATTATTTAAAAGCGGTGGATGTAAGAATTAGAATTACCAAGAAATAGTGTGCGTATGTTAAAGCCCGTGTATGTGTTTCTGTTTATTTGTGCAGCCTTCTTGTTTTACTCATTTAGTATTTATTTAAATCCGCCAAAATCTATGGGCGGTTTGAACCAAGAGGAGTTAAAAGCTGCTGCTGAAGGCAAATTGGTTTGGCAAAAATATAATTGTCAAAGCTGCCATCAGATATATAATCTGGGAGGCTATTTAGGCCCCGATTTAACCAATTGCATTGCACAAGAAGGGAAAGGTGAGCTCTACATAAAAGCCATGATTTTAAGTGGTACTAAACAAATGCCGGCATTTAAACTTACCGATACCGAATTTACACAACTCATTGCCTTTTTTACCGCTATTAATAAAACAGGATCGGCCGATTTACGCACCTTTACCGTGAAGGGCGATGGAATGATTGAAGGACAAGAACACCATGAACACTAATTTTGGCAAACTCTATTTAAACACTGCACTTATTGTGTTACTTGCTGCAGTAGTGGCAGGCTGCCTAGCAGGTGCCTCTTATATTTGGCCTGGATTTTTAAAAGACAGCTTAGGCTTTATTAGCATGCGACCAATACATGCTAGCGCGGCCTTGTTTTGGGTACTTTTAGGAGCCACCTCCTGCGTATATTTAGCCTTACAAAATATCTTCCCAAATAAGATAAACAAACCACTTGCTTGGGCTCAATGGGCTTTATGGATAATTGCCTTAATTGGTATTTTCACCTCCTACTTTTTAGGTCAATTTGGAGGAAGAGAATATTGGGAATACAATCCTATTTTCTCCTTACCTATTGCCTTAGCATGGATTCTATTTATTATCCAGTTTTTTAAAATTGCGTTTGGTGTAGCTAAATGGCCTGTATATATGTGGATGTGGATGACGGGTATTGTGTTTTTTATGTTCACCTTTCTTGAAGGATACTTATGGTTATTCCCTTATTTTAGGCAAGAACTCATTACCGATATGACCATCCAATGGAAAGTGAATGGATCGATGGTTGGTTCTTGGAATCAGATTCTTTATGGTAGTTCATTTTTCTTAATGGATAAAATTAGTGGCAACAAAACTGTTGGTCATAGTAAGCTAGCCTTTGCCATGTATTTCCTAGGATTTTTCAACCTTTGTTTCAACTGGGGACATCATATTTACTCGCTACCAACAGAACCCTATATTAGGTATTTTGGCTATGTGGTAAGTATGACCGAGTGGATTATTTTTGCAAAAATTATTTACAATTGGCGAACAGATGTGGACGAAGCGCATAGGTTTTTCTCCTATTTCCCATATCGGTTTATTATGGCCGCAAATATTTGGGTGCTCTTAAATTTGTTTTTGGCACTCTTAATGAGTATCCCAGCATTTAATTTATATACCCATGGCACACATGTAACTGTTGCACATAGCATGGGCACTACCATAGGTATAAACTCCATGATAATATTAGCTGCGGCCTTTATGTTTTATAGCAATAGCACTCATCCATTAAAAAATGAAAAGCCTTGGACCAATAGATTTTTTTGGCTACTACAAGGCGGACTATTTATTCTATGGATTGGATTAATTGGAGCTGGAATAAAGAAAGGCCTCTGGCAATTAACACCTAAGCATAGCTCTTATGGTGATATGATGGCAACAATGAAACCTTGGTTTGGCGCCTTTTATTTGGGAGGATTATTACTAACCATTGCCTTTATAGGAATTGCCATCCAATTGTTAAGAGCCCATTTTAACAATAAAAACAACGACTCTACCCTTGAAATAGACTGCGTACAAACCACACAAACTTATGCTTAGCGTTACCAAACAATTTAGATTTGAAGCAGCCCATGCCATTTTAAACTACGATGGGCTTTGCAAAAATATTCACGGACATAGTTATATTTTACATGTTACCATTGGAGGCAAAAAAGACCCCGAAACACAAATGGTTATTGATTTTAAATTAGTAAAGAAATGGGTGGATGAAACCTTTTTAACACATGTGGATCATGCCTTAATCTTAAACCATAATAACCCTGAAATTAGCGCCCTTGAGAGTTATGTTGGCAAAAAGTATTTTATAAATGGCGAACCTACCGCCGAAAATCTTTTAGAAACTATAGCTGAATTATTGTTGCCAAAACTACCTTCAAACACCAAACTACTTAAGCTTAAGCTATACGAAACAGAATCGTCTTATGCCGAGTGGACTCCAGACATAGCCTAAATAGGTAATGAAGTTTAGTTATTTTTTGTATTTTGCTGCAAGCAAGAAGCATGAAAATATCTGAATTACCTTTTAATAAATTAATAGAACTTTACGATACCTCTAGCGAGGAGTATTTATTATTCCTTGAGGATTCACCCCACTATACCAACCACATTGGAACAGTTCATGCGGCGGCTTTGTTTTCATTGGCAGAAGCAACTTGCGCCCAATTTCTACTCAGTAACTTTACAGGCTATTCGGCGGGTTTAATTCCTATCCTTAGAAAAGTAGAGGTAAAATACAAGAAACCTGCTGTAGGAAAAATAGGTTCAACGGCCAGCCTAATTGGGGATACAATTGAAACCATAAACGAGCAACTAGAAAGCAGAAAAAGAGCTCTATTAAAACTCAAAATCGACTTATACGACCCAAATAAAGTGAATGTAATGAGTGGCGAATTTGAATGGTTTGTTTCGGAGTTGGAATTAACTAAAACTAGATAATGTCTCAATACACTGTTGGAAAACGAAAGAAAGCTGGACTTGCAGTTTTGCTACTTTTTATTCTATTAAATGTAGTTGCGGCCTTTCATGCCTATAGGTTTACTCATTTTATAGAAACCCAAAGCGAAAAAACAAAAGACCCGAAAAGTTTAAGTGTCTTTCAAAAAATTGGCACCTTAGTATTTGGAGTAAAAAATCCTCGCCCTGTTAATTTAAAAACACCAAGCGATTCATTTGAAATAATTGAATTGGCAAGTAATAAAAAGATTGAAGCATGGTATATTAAAACCCTTACGCCTAAAGGTACAGTAATTTTATTCCACGGTTTTGGAGGAAGTAAATCTGGTTTATTAGATAAAGCAGAATTATTTAAATCGCTTGGCTATAATACTCTCTTAGTAGATTTTATGGGTTCGGGAGGCTCAGAAGGCAATCAAACAACCATTGGGTTTTATGAAGCAGAAGAAGTAAAAACCTGTTTTGAATATATTGAAGCCAAAGGTGAAAAGAATATTATTTTGTTTGGAACTTCCATGGGCGCAGTAGCAATTATGAAAGCGTTGAAGGAGTATCCTTTACATCCAAAAAAAACAATCTTAGAATGTCCCTTTGGAAGTATGTATCAAACAGTGTGCGCTAGATTTAATACCATGAAAGTTCCATCTTTTCCAATGGCTGGTTTATTGGTATTTTGGGGTGGAATAGAAAATGGATTTTGGGCATTTAACCATCATCCCATTGAATATGCAAAAAGCATTAATAGCCCTACCCTATTACTCTATGGCCAAAAAGACGAAAAGGTGAGTAAGGAAGAAATAGATAAAATTCTTGAAAACTTAACTGGTATAAAAGAGTGTAAAATATACCCAAATGCTGGCCACGAAAATTACCTTAACAAATATAAAAATGAATGGGTAAAGGATGTGGCTAACTTTTTAAACACGAACTAATTGGTGGCATCCCAAACTGCGTGTACGATTTATGGCTGCTTGGGCAATTTCTGTGGCAGCAGTAATTCTATTGGCTAATCGTTGGGCAGGTAAATTAGTGGGCGTGTAATTCTCTATTTGAGTAGTAAAACCTTTTAGTGTTTGCAAGGCATTAGCCATATCCAATGGGTTTCTTCTAATTCCAAACGAATGCCACATCAGCTCTTTTATATTCTCATGTATTACTTGTAACTCCTGAATAGGCTCTGTATCTAATGTTTCAAGAGTTTCAACTCCTGCCCGTCCAGAAACCAGGTTTCTAGAAATTTGTTTGGCCAATTTCTCACCAAAATAAAACAATTCTAGAAGCGAGTTACTTGCTAATCTATTGGCACCATGCAATCCTGTTCTAGCCACTTCGCCAATGGCAAATAAGCCAGGCATTTGTGTTTGTGAATTTTTATTTACAGGAATACCACCACATTGATAATGGGCAGCAGGTGATACTGGCACCCTACCTTTGCCTAAATAATTGGCCTTTGAAACTTCTTTAAATAAATAGGGAAATTGCTGTTTAAAAAGGCTAGGATCAACCTTTGAAAAGTTGAGCCAAACAAAAGGCAAATGCTCTTCTTCCATCTTCATAAACATGCCTAAAGAAACAATATCTCTTGGAGCCAAACTACCTAATGGATGAATTTTACGCATAAAATCCACACCATTTTTATCTTGCAAAAAGGCACCGGCACCCCTAAAAGCCTCTGTTACCAATACATTGGCTCCTGTTTCTGGTAGAAATAATTTACTCGGATGAAACTGAATAAACTCCATGTCCTCTAGGTTCAAACCAGCCTTAACGGCAATACCACTCCCCTCTCCATTTGCACCCGATCCGTTGGTATTATGACTATATAAATTACCTGTACCGCCATTTGCTAAAACAACTGCATCGGCAAAAATTAGCTGTGTTTCACCTGTGCGCTCATTGGCTACCTTTACACCCAAACATTCGCCATTTTCTTCAACTAATTCAAGGGCCGCATGGCTGCTTAAAAAATGTGTGTTCTTCCTTTTTTGTAAGTCGAACCAAAGCTTATCCAATAAAAACTTACCTGTTTGATCCGATATATGTTGAATACGAGAACGAGAATGCCCTCCTTCCTTGCTAGGGGTAGGATCGAACAACAAACCTCTTTTCTTTAATTTTTGTAAAACGTCATCGCTATTAAAAACAACCTCTTTGGTAATTTTGGTATCGCATAATCCAGCACCAGCTCTAAGAGTATCTTCAAAATGAGCCAAATGATCTGGAAAGGTAAGTGAAACGGCAATACCTCCCTTGGCCAAATAGCTATTAGATTGGTATGCACCTTCGGCCATTACCAAAACCAACTCAATATCTTCACTTAAGTTTAAAGAGAAATAAATAGCAGCTAAACCGCTACCCACACAAACAACTCGTTTCGTTCTACCCATACCCTTTTGCAGTGTTTAACTTTGCAAAGGTAATTAATTACTACATTCTAACATTCTAAGCACAGGCTTTTTAGCTGCATCAATTACATTTTTATCCAAGGCAACTCGGTAGGCTGATTCATTGGGTGTGCCAATTGCCTCCAAAGCATCTAGTAATTTCTCTAAGGTATTTTGCTTCATATATGGGCATTTAACACAAGGTGTTACAAACTCTTTATCGGCATTTTCTTTCATTAAGGCAACAGATAAATCGCATTCCGAGGCCAAATAAAAACGCTTAGCATCGCTTTGTTGAACGTATTTAAGAATATCACCCGTACTGCCCACAATGCCTTTGCGGCCTGTTTCCATTATGCCTGTAATATCTTCTGGCACTTCCCAATGAAACAATAATTCAGCACCTTCATCGGCAGCCATTTGAGGCAAAAAGTTTCTAAATTGCTCGTGAACCTCGCAACTCCCATTCCATAAAATAAGGTCCTTA
Organism: Bacteroidetes bacterium B1(2017); assembly: GCA_002256395.1. GTDB lineage: Bacteria > Bacteroidota > Bacteroidia > UKL13-3 > UKL13-3 > B1. The sequence continues at coordinate 670,441 of NKJG01000002.1, forward strand.
CCTAGTTCTTTTTTGATAACCTTTTGCAGGTTTTCACCCATATACACATCTGGCACAAAAATAATTTTATCACCTTCTAATGAAGCGGCTACAGCCACGGCATTTCTAGAAGTACAGCATATATCTAATTCGGTTTTAGTTTCGGCATAGGTATTAATATAGCCCATTACCGGCACTCCAGGATATTGCTTTTTAAGTCCTCTTATATCTTCTGCACTAATGGAGGAAGCTAATGAACAACCCGCACTTGGATCGGGCATATATACCTGTTTACCCTCATTCACCAAAAGTGCTGTTTCGGCCATAAACTTTACTCCGCAAAACAAAATATTAGTAGCCTCGGTTTTGCTAGCCTGAACGCTAAGTCCAAGCGAATCGCCCACAAAATCAACAAAGCCACCATCTGTTAATTCAAATTGCAATTCGGCAGGCATATAATAGTGCGAAAGGATAACAACATCCTTCTCTTTTTTCAATTGTTTAATGCGCAATACAAGCGCTTCTTTATCCTGTATCATTTGCTGCGAATAAACAGCCTCAAATGCTAAAAAGATATGACCTTGGTCAGTTATTGATTGCAAATAAAACCTGAACTTTGAGTTAAGATGAAAATTAAAACAATTAATTGGGTTATACTCCTCGCAGGACTACTAATCATAGGCTCTTGCAAGAAAGACAATACAGAATCAACTACAAATCCAAATACACAATTAACTTTAAAAGTTACGCACCAAGTAGATGGAAAAGAGTTAATTTTTGATAGTATGTGTTATGTAAATGCTGGTGGAAACAAGTATTCTGTTACTAAGTTAAATTATTATTTAAATGGCTTTGTGCTTACTACCAAAAATGGAGATAAGGTTTATTTAAATGGCTATACCTACATAGATGGCAGAAACCCAAACAACCAAATAAGCATTGGAGGCTTTAGTCCTGGCACATTTACCAACCTTTCTTTTTATATTGGATTAGACCCTCAACACAATGTTTCGGGTGCATTAGAAAACTCGCTCAACAATATAAATATGGCATGGCCAGAAGTTATTGGAGGAGGATACCATTTCTTGAAAATGGAGGGATATTACCTTGATTCAATACATGCAAAACAAGGCTTTACGATGCATTTAGGCACCAATGAAATGTTGGTAAAACATGTTAGCCTTCCTCTTACTATTACCCTTGCCGATAATGGTTCAAGCACAATTAATTTAAGCATGAACCTCAATGAGTGGTTTAAAAATCCACATACATGGGACTTTAATAAAGACGGTAATTATACCATGGCTATTCCAGAATTAATGACACTTCTTAAAAACAACGGAACAGATGTATTTACCATTCAACCATAAACATATTTTATTACTTATATTAGTAATAGGCATTGGCTGTAAAAGCGATACCACAACAGAAACCGCTAAAACCTATCCTACTCCTTATACGGTAACTGTTCCTGCAGGCTTTCCGCCACTAGAAGTATCCGCATCTAATCCCTTAACCGAGGAGGGTGTATTATTAGGCAAAATGCTTTACTCCGACTCCATTCTTTCAACAAATACTCGTAGGTGTACATCTTGCCACAACCCAATATACTCTTACTCTTCACCTACTTTTACTTCTTGGGCTGGAACCAAATTTAGCGTGCCACCACATATTAATTTAGGCTTCAAAAAAACCTTTAATTGGGATGGTTCAGAAGAAAGTTTGGATACCTTAGCTATGGGTGATTTTGAACCCGAATTCTTCAATACGAATCCAACACTTTTGGTTCAGAAATTAAAAGCACACCCCGTTTACCCCGATTTATTTAACAAAGCTTTTGGCATTGCAGATGTAGGCCAAATAACCTATACCGAACTTAAACGTAGAATTGCAAATGCCATTGCGCAATACTTAAGAACAAGGGTTAGTGCCAATTCTAAATTTGATAAATATAGAAGGAAACAAGTATTGTTGACCCAAAACGAATACGAAGGGTATGTTATTTTCTATTCAGAAAAAGGCGATTGTTTCCATTGCCATTCAGAGCCTTTATATACCGATCAACAGTATCATAATAATGGTGTAAGTGAAACCTATACCGGATTTGATTTAGGCCGCCAAAACATAACTCATAAAGACGAAGACAAAGGGAAATTCTTTACTCCTACTCTTAGAAACATTGAACTAACTGCACCCTATATGCATGATGGAAGATTAGCCACTTTGGAAGATGTTGTAAACTTTTATAGCGAAGGAGTTTCAGCCGATTCTTATGTTGATCCACTTATGACAAAGAAGAACGGCTTGCGTCAATTGAACCTAACTCCGCTCGAAAAAATGCAATTGGTTGCCTTCCTAAAAACGCTTACTGATTTAGATTATATGAAATAAAGAAAACCTACATTACCTGTACACATAAACAAGAAAGTCCCCCACCTGCTGCAAGGTGAGGGACTTTTCTTGTTTTTAAACCTAAAAAAAGAATCGACCAATTTATTGCGGGAGCAATACTTTATTTATAACATATACCATACCATTTGAGGCTTTTACATTACCCAAAAGTTCAGCATCGTTAATAAATGTTTTACCATCTTTAATACTAATAGTGGCGATTCCGCCATTTACCATTTCAATTTTTTGTCCATCTTTAAACATACTTGGTTGATACACCGCAACCGCCACATGATATTGCAATACATTCTGCAAATCAGCTTTCTTTTCTGGTTGCAATAAACCATCCACTGTTCCTGCTGGCAATGCATCAAAAGCAGTATTTACTGGCGCAAACACAGTAAACGGACCAGCATTTGAAAGTACATCCACTAACTCTGCTGCTTTAACAGCTGCTACCAAAGTGCTATGGTCTTTTGAACTAATTGCCACCTTCACAATGTCCTTTTCAGATTCATCATCGGCTACGCCAGACTGACCTGCACCTGCTGTTTCTGTGGCGGCAGTTTCAGTTTTTGGTTCAGTACTGTTGCCACATGAGCTAAAATAAAGTAGGCCTAAAACGGCACTCATAGAAAGAATAAGTTTCTTCATATTTATAAATATTATAGGGCAAATATATTTCGGACATCAATATCCGAAAATGATAAAAATCATAGATTAGGATAAATTTATCTGATTTGTTTCAGGGGGCAATTATGTATTTTGCGCACTTATTAATTAAACAATGTTTTCTAAATCTTGCGAGTACGCCATTCGATCTGTCATTATTATTAGCCAAAATTCAAAAGATGGTATCAAAACAAATGTGAAAGAAATTTCTAGGCGAGCAGGCGTTCCAGAGCAATACATTGCTAAGGTATTGCAAACACTTAGCAAACAAAAATTGGTTCAATCTATGAAGGGACCCGGAGGTGGATTTTATTTCGATGAATCAAATAAATCTATTAAGCTTATAGACATTGTAACAGCCATTGATGGCGAAGGTTTATTTACCGCCTGTGGCTTAGGCTTAAAAGAATGTTCCGAAAAAAATCCTTGTCCACTCCACGCCAGTTTTAAAGGCATACGAAATGATATTAAAAACATGCTTGCCAATACAAGTATTTCAGAATTATCTGATAATTTAAGAGAGAGCCTTTTCACAAGTAACTAAATCATGCAAGATATTCTTTCCAAATCTGATATTAAATTAATGGTGGATACCTTTTATGATAAAGTAAAAGTAGATGATTTATTAGGTCCAATTTTCCATCAAGTTATAGGAAATAATTGGGAACCTCATCTCCTTAAAATGTATACTTTTTGGGAAAGTCTATTGTTCCATAATCCAGTATACAACGGAACTCCCTATCCTAAACATGCCGATCTTCCTATTAAAACACTTCATTTTGAAAGGTGGCTTTTGTTGTTTAATGCCAACCTAGATAGCCTTTTTGAAGGCCCTATTGCCAACGATGCAAAAAAGAAGGGCGATAATATTGCCCAAGTATTTATGGCAAAAATGTTTACTCCAAACTCCCATTTACCGATTGTATAAACTATGGAAAACCTCCTCAACCAACTCAAAAATAAACTTCAATCTAGCGGTCAAGACCCCGAAAACTATTTAAAAGGACTTCAATACAATAGACCCATAAACTATTGGGATTATGTTCAAGTTGATACACTCCTTTCATTGCAAAACCCTCGTACCGAATTTAAGGATGAAACTATTTTTATTGTGTATCATCAAATAACAGAATTGGTTTTGAACCTCATTAAACATGAGCTGAACCAATTGTGTTCGGGCACAGTTGAGGCGAAAGAATTTCAAGTTAAAATATACCGTATGGTGCGGTATACCGATTTATTAATTAGCTCTTTTAGTATCATGAATAAAGGCATGAGCTATGAAGATTATAATCAATTTAGGCTTAGTCTTGCCCCTGCCAGCGGATTTCAATCGGCACAGTTTAGGTTTATTGAATTAATGTGTACCGATATAGATTTACTTATTCCAACATTCTTAAGATCAAACATAACAGAGAATACTAAACTCGAAGAAAAGTTTGACTATTTGTATTGGCAAGAAGCTGGCTATAACCGCGAAACCAAAACAAAAACAAGAACCTTAAGCGATTTTGAAAACAGATATTTGCCCGAGTTTATTGCACTTGCTTCTAAAATGAAAGACAATAACTTGTATGCCCAGTACAAAAAAATTGCACAAAGCCTAAGTGCTAATGACAAACAAGAACTTGTTAATGCCCTCAAAGCATTTGATGTTAAATATAATATTGAGTGGCCTATGGTTCACTTAGAAACTGCCCGAACCTACCTATTGGCAAAAGGCGAAGCTAAAACGGCAACAGGTGGCAGTCAATGGGAGAAATACCTCCACCCTGCTTTTCAACGCCGCATCTATTTCCCTGAACTTTGGAGCCAAAATGAATTAGATAATTGGGCTAAAGAATAAAGTACTTTAACCTAATTCAAACAATTAGTTAAAATTTATTTCTATTTCGGATATTAATATCCTTTTATGATAAATATCATGCACTAGGATGACCGATGTCATACACCAAAAACAAATATATTTCGGACATTTACATCCGAAAATAAACATCAAATATGAATCGAAAAATACTTTCAGGAGTTGCCGCATGTGCCCTCCTTTTTATTGCCTCTTGCGGAGGCGATGCTCCAAAAACAGAAGCCAATGGAACACCAACAAATTCCGAATCGAGCAGCACGGCAGCCGATGAAAAAGGCTTTGGCAAATTTACCAATGTTGAACTTACCACTCCATTAAACCAAACTATGGTGGCTGCTGGTAAAGGTGTTTATGATTTAAAATGTGGCTCATGCCATAGACTTACTGGCGAAAAATTGGTTGGCCCAGGTTGGAAAGGTGTTACCAGCAGACGCAAGCCAGAATGGATTATGAATTTTGCGACAAACGTAGAAGAAATGCTTGCCAAAGATGCCAATGCCATGGCGCTTTTAGAAGAATGCTTGGTTCGCATGCCAAACCAAAACTTAAGCGACGAGGATGCCAGAAATGTTTTGGAATTTATGCGTAATAATGATGGAGTAAAATAATTGAACCCTCTTAATTAATAATATATGAAAACAAAAACGAACCAGTTAATTGCCATTCTTGTAATAATGGTAACTGTTTTAGGAACAAGCTGCAAAAACAAGGGCCAAAAAAGTGGCGCTGGAAAAGACGCAGCAGAAAAAGTGTATGTTGAACCAGGTAAATACGATGAATTTTATAACATCGTTTCTGGTGGATTTAGCGGCCAAGTATCTGTTTACGGATTACCATCGGGCCGTTTGTTTAGAGTAATTCCTGTATTCTCTGTTAACCCAGAAAGTGGATACGGCTTTAGTGAAGAAACTAAACCTATGTTAAACACCTCTCACGGCTTTGTGCCATGGGACGATTCGCATCATATTGCGCTATCGTTAACTGCAGGAACGCATGATGGAAGATGGACATTTATTAATGGTAACAATACTCCTCGTATTGCACGTATTGATATGAAAACTTTCCGCACAACTGAAATCATTGAAATACCTAACAGCTCCGGAAATCATAGCTCACCATTTATTACTCAAAACTCTGAATATGTAGTTGCAGGAACACGTTTTAGTTACCCAATGGATGATGATAATAGCAATCCAGATGTAGCTATCAATACCTACAAACAAAACTTTAAAGGAACTGTAAGCTTTATTTCTATTGATCCTAAAGAAGGAACAATGGGTTTAGGATTTCAATTACTCTTACCTGGTTTTAACTTCGATTTAGCGCGTGCAGGTAAAAAAGCTTCTGGCGATTGGGTATTCTTCTCTTGCTATAATACTGAACAAGCGAATACTTTATTAGAAGTAAATGCGTCGCAAAAAGATAAAGACTTTATTATGGCCGTTAATTGGAAAAAATGCGAAGAACTTGTGAAAGCAGGTAAAGGAACCAAGAAAAAAGTTAAGTATGCACATAATACCTATAGCGAAACAACACATTCTGCTAAAAGCGAAATCTTAACAGATGTAACCATGCTAGATTCAAAACAATTTGAAGGTTTAGTTTACTTTATGCCATGCCCTAAATCGCCACATGGTTGCGATGTTGATCCAACAGGTCAATACATTGTAGGTTCAGGAAAATTAGCCGCTATTATTCCAGTATTCTCATTCGATAAAATGATTAAAGCCATTGATGCCAAAACATTTGAAGGTAACTTCGAAGGAATTCCAGTTCTTAAATACGATGCCGTTTTACATGGTGAAGTTAAAAAACCAGGCCTAGGACCTTTGCATACAGAATTTGATGATAAAGGGAATGCCTATACATCCTTCTTTGTTTCTTCTGAAATAGTAAAATGGAATATCGAAAAATTAGAAGTAGTAGATAGAGTTCCTACTTATTATTCTATTGGTCACTTATGCGTACCAGGCGGACCAACTACTAAACCTTGGGGTAAATATGTAATTGCGTATAACAAAATTACTAAAGATAGATACTTACCTACCGGACCAGAACTTACCCAATCGGCACAATTGTATAGTATTGAAGGCGACAAAATGAAGTTATTATTGGATTTCCCTACAACAGGCGAACCTCATTATGCAGAAGCAATTCCTGCCGAATTAATTTCAAAAAACAGTACTAAAATCTTTAAAATAGAAAACAACACTCACCCTTATGCTGCTAAAGGCGAAGCACAAGCTAAAGTTGAGCGCAAAGGAAATGAAGTTCATGTTTGGATGACAGCTATTCGCTCGCACTTTACTCCGGATAATATTGAAGGAGTTAAAATGGGAGATGTAGTTTATTTCCATATTACAAACCTTGAACAAGATTGGGATGTACCGCATGGTTTTGCTATTAAAGGAGCAAACAATGCAGAGCTTTTAGTGATGCCAGGTGAAACAGCCACCTTAAAATGGACACCAGACAGAGTGGGTGTATTTCCAATGTATTGCACCGATTTCTGTTCGGCGCTACATCAAGAAATGCAAGGATATGTGCGTGTATCTCCTGCAGGTTCTAGCGTTCCTATTAGTTTCTCAACAGGCCTAACTGCCGAAGTAAAGAAATAATTTAAAACACAACTCAACAGCTTGCCTTTCGCAGGCTGTTGAGTTTATTTAATTGAACATGAAATTTAATTTAGTATTCAGAATTCTACTTGGCCTTTGCAGCTTACTTGTTATCTACTCTTTGTTTTTACCACTATGGGAAATCTATCTTTGGGCACCCCAATACCCCGAAGGTTTATCCGTTCAAATTTGGCACAATGAAGTAAAAGGAGATGTAGATGTTATTAATGGTTTGAACCATTACATAGGCATGAAACATATTAAAACAGAAATGTTTCCAGAATTTTTGTACTTAAAATATATCATCCTAGGCTTTGTTGCCTTTGGTTTACTAGTGGCCATACAAGGATCGTTAAAATTTTTAAAGATATTTTTTACCACAACAATTTTAGGAGGTATTATAGCCTTTGCCGATTTTTATAGATGGGGTTACGATTATGGTCATAACCTTGACCCAACAGCTCCCATTCAAGTACCGGGAATGGCTTATCAACCGCCCATTATAGGCTATAAAGATTTGCTAAACTTTACTGCACTCAGTATGCCTGCCAGTGGTGGTTGGATAATTATTAGCGTAGGTGTGATTAGCTTTATAGCCATCCTGTTTCATTGGTTCAAAAGCAGAAAATTAAACAAAGTAGCCCTCCTACTTTTACCCATTTTAGCTATTACTATAAGTTCATGTAGCAACAGCATACCAAACATAAATTTTGGAAAAGACGATTGCGATTTCTGTAAAATGAAAATCATGGATAAAAAGTTTGGGATAGCATTTAGCACACCAAAAGGCAGAACCTTTAAATTTGATGACGCGCATTGTTACACAGCTTACCTAAAAGAATTTCCAACAGAGGTAGCTCAAACCTATGTTGTTTGTTTTGATGATCCCGAAAAATTAATCGATTCAAAAACGGCCTTCTTTGCAAGCGGACAAGATATTAAATCGCCTATGGGCGGCGGTGTTGCTTTCTTTAAAGACAAAGCCAGTAGCGCTAAATTTTTTCCAAACGCAAGTGCATTTGGAACCTATCAAGAATATGTGCCTCAATAAACTAATTTTCCTCTATACCCTATTGCTTGCAAGTTTTATTCCTGCATATGGCAAAAGAATACTTGTCCATCCAAATTTGGGCAAAAAACCCATTCATGTTGCCATTAGCCAATCAAAACCCTTTGATACCATCCTAATTTACCCAGGAAAATATTTTGAAGGAAATATTTCTATCACACAACCCTTAACTATCATCGGTATTAATTACCCCTGTTTAGACGGACAAAATAAAGTTGAACTTATTTCGGTTCAAGCCAACGATGTTACTATTAAAGGACTTAAACTTATAAACTCTGGTTATTCTGATTTAGAAGATATGGCTGCCATAAGAATTTATGGTAAAAAACATGTAACAATAGATAGCAATATTTTACTCACTAATTTCTTTGGGGTTTACCTTACAAATGCCAGCTATTGTAGGGTTCAAAACAATATCATAATTGGCCCCGATAGAGACCAAAACAACCTTGGAAATGGCATTCATTGCTGGAAATCAACACATAATTACATTATCAATAACAGAATTAGCCACCACCGGGATGGCATTTATTTTGAATTTGTAAAACATTCCTTTATTGCAAATAATTACAGCGAAAAAAATCAGCGATACGGACTCCATTTTATGTTCTCCGATTCGGATACCTATATTCATAATACCTTTATTAATAACGGTGCTGGCGTGGCAGTTATGTATAGCCAAAAAGTATTGATGCTAAGAAATAATTTCGTACTCAACTGGGGAAGCTCAGCCTATGGATTATTGCTTAAAGACATTAGAGATAGCAAAGTATTAAACAATACGTTTCAAAAAAACACCATGGCCATTTATATGGATGGCTGTAGCCGTTCAACCTTTATAGCCAATAAATTTTTAAACAATGGCTATGCCCTTAGAATGCAAGCCAGCTGCGACGATAACGTATTTAGGTTCAACAATTTTTTTAGCAATACCTTTGATTATGCCACCAATGGATTTACTGTTTTAAACACCATTAACTATAATTTTTGGGACAAATACCAAGGCTATGATTTAGCCAAGGATGGCATTGGCGATATTTGTTTTAGACCCATGAACTTGCTTACAGGAGTTATAGAAGAATACCCCACAAGCATCTTATTAGTCCAAAGCTTTTTAGCCGATTTACTAAACGTATTAGAAAAAGTTATTCCATCGCTTACACCCGAAAACCTTAGAGATGACCACCCTTTAATGAAACCTGTACTGTGTTAGAAATTATAAATTTAGATAAAAGCTATTCCAAAAAACTGGTGCTAAATAAAATAAACGTTAGCCTAGAAAAAGGAATGGTAGCCGGACTTATTGGTGAAAATGGAACGGGCAAAACAACCCTTATAAAATGCATTTTAGGCCTGACCCAATTTAATGCAGGCGATATTCTTGTGAATGGAAAATCTATTTTATCCGGACCTGAATACCGCTCTCAAATTGGCTATATGGCGCAAATGGGTAGGTATCCAGAGAATATGAAAGTGGCACAACTCTTTTCTATGATGAAAGAAATAAGGCAAGCCAAAACAATAGACGACGAACTTTATACAAAATTTGATATTCCCAAAATTGCCCATCAAAGTTTAGGTGAACTAAGCGGTGGAACCATCCAAAAAGTAAGTGCCGCGCTTGCCTTTATGTTTAAACCAGAAATACTCATTTTAGATGAACCTACTGCTGGTCTAGATCCAATTGCGAGTGAAATACTAAAGGATAAAATTGTAGCTGAGAAAGACCAAAAACTCATTCTCATAACCTCCCATATTCTTAACGATTTAGATGAAATAGCCTCGCATGCCCTGTTTTTACAGCAAGGTTCACTTTTATTTTTTGAACCTATTAGCACACTTAAAGAACGCAGTGGCAACCAAAAACTAGGAAAAACAATTGCCCAAATTATGCTTAGAAAGGAACACGAAGCATGAACAAAATAACAAAATACCTAAGCCTAAATATTCTTAAAAGCAGGTTTATACTAGGCTATGGACTTATTTTATTTACCATGTGTTCGGGCTTGTTTTTTATTAGTAATGATCAAGATAAAGCCATCATTGGTATTCATAATGTATTGCTCATTTTAATACCACTAGTGGTAATGATTTATACCGTAAGTCAAATTTATAATGCAACAGATTTTATTCGCTTATTGCTTACACAACCCATCAAACGTAAATTTATTTTCTTTAGTCAGTTTTTGTCAAACACCCTGGTTTTACTACTGGTTCAAACCTTAGCCATATCCTTATCACTAATCCTTTTTTCGGATGGATCATACCTACTTACCATTTTTATAAATGTGTTTTTCTTAACCCTTATTTTTTCTTCCATCTCAAGTTTAATTGCCTATAGAATTAACGAAAAAGTAAGAGGCATTGGCATCACTATTTTCTTAGGCATATACTTTTTGGCTATCTATGATGGTTTAATTCTACTACTTATTCAAGCCATGAGCGATTATCCCATAGAGAAATTTGGGATAGTACTTTGTCTTTTCAACCCTATTGATTTATGTCGCATGCTCTTTATTTTTAAAATGGATATCTCGGCCTTAATGGGTTTAACGGGAGCAATTATGCAGCAATTTATTGGTTCGAACCTAGGGAGTATCTTAATTTATGCGGTCTTGTTTATTTGGATACTTGTGCCTCTTGCACTTGCTTCTAAATGCTTTATCAAAAAAGATTATTAAGAAAATATTTTTATTAAACCTTCTATCTTTGAGGCAGTGAAAAAGCTTGTTAGCATATTATTTTCTCTTGTTATTTTGTTTCCGCTGGTAAGCAAATCGCTTGTTATTGTTTGGTTTAAGGCCAACCAACATGAGATTGCAAACACCCTTTGTGTGAACAAAAACAACACCAAAAGAAAGGATTGCCAAGGCTGTTGTGTACTTAACGAAAATCTAAATAAAATAGATCAAACAGAAACTAGCACAAGCAAACTTCCTAGCAAGGAGCAAAAACAACAAGAAGATTTTCAATGGATAAGCTCCTCTAAAAATACGTGTTCAGAAATTAGTAATACCAATGGAATTTCTATTCCACAAGCGGTTCTCATACAATTCCTATCCGACCAATACTTAGTGGATATCACCAAGCCGCCTTGCCTTTCGTAAATTAAACCAAACCTTTATTTATTCTTTTTGATTAAGCACAGGCTATCTATGCCCTTGCTTATGCCTTATTACGTTTAAATTTATTGAAAGATGAAAAGAATTTTAATTGCACTTGTACTAGTGCCAAGCTTATTATTTATGGGCTCTTGCAAAAAAGAGGAAAGCTCAAACAACAATTCAAATAACCCCACAAATACCACTCCTTCTACCCCAGAAGGAATGATAAAAATTGGCGAAACCTATATTGTAGGTGCCAAAGCCAAGGCATACGTGTATGCCAAACAAGCCCTTTTTGTGGGTTACAACACTCTGTATATTGCCCTATACGATTCTACTGATGGCTCTAGATTAACAGATGGACATTTTAGTGCTAGCGCTTTAATGGATATGGGTATGATGACTCATACTTGTCCAACAGAAGAAAATGAAGAAATAGATTCTACAACTAATTTATATAGTTCTTCATTTGTGTTTATTATGCCTTCGGCAGTGGGCAGCACATGGACCCTTACCCTTGGATACCATAACCATAAAATAGATATGGAGGGAGAAGGCGCATTAGAAATTAATGTGGTAGAACCCACTCCTGCTAAAATGCTCTCAAGCTTGTTGGCAGCCGATAGTAATGCCAAAGTGTTTGTGAGTTTTACACTTCCCAACCCAGGTAAAACAGGTTTTAACGATGCTGAGTTTACCCTACATAAAATGGCTAGTTCAACAAGTTTTCCTGCTATAGAAAACTACACCATTGAAATGATTCCTACTATGCCATCCATGGGTCATGGCTCACCAAATAATGTTAACCCTGTGCATGTGGCAAACGGACATTATAAAGGCAAGCTTAACTTTACCATGACCGGGCTTTGGCAAGTTCAACTAAAATTATACAAAAACGGAACCTTATTAACAGATAAGTTGGTTTTTGAAATTACTATTTAAAATCATCGAAGCATTTGCTTGTATTTACAGGCAAATGCTTCTTTCTAATAGTTTTAATTCTCTGATTTTTCTCAGGCTTTGCCAAATTCTATTAGATACTCAATGTATTTCATACTTTTGAATAGCTTTTGTTTCCAAACATATTTAAATACTATGAGAAATACCTTTTTGTGCTTTGGTTTAGCTATTGTATTGTTTGCTTCTTGCAAAAAAGAACCTACAGAACAACCACCGCTTCCACCTGTAAATACAGGAACTGTGCAAACTCCTGATGGCATGATAAAACTAAGCGAAGGCTATCTTATGGGTGCCAATGCAAAAGTATTTGTATATGCCTACCAAAATTTGTTTGTTGGCTTCAATACACTTTATGTAGCTGCCTATGATTCTACTACCGGTAAAAGATTAAACGAAGGAAACTTGTTTTGCACAGGGGTAAATTCAACTCTAGGCCAAAACCCAAAGCCTTGCGCCAAAGAAGAACTTACTAGTAAAGTAGATTCGAGCCAGCTTTTTAAAGTTAGCTTTATTCTAGATAAACCAAGCAGCGATAGTACCAACTGGACATTTGCCATTAGTTATAGCAATTCAGCAACCGGAAGAAATGGAACAGCTGTATTTTCAAGTACTGTTTCTAAAACAACAGACCTTAGAGTTTTGCATCTTACCCAAAGTACCGATAGCAATGAATATGTGGTGGCATACATACCACCAAGCAAATTAAAAGTTGGACTCAATGATGCCGAATTTGTCATTCATAAATACAATAAAGATACTAAAACCTATAGCGAAGAGTTAAACTTAACCACCGTAATAAGCCTATTTATGCCCTCTATGGGTCATGGCTCACCAAATAACGTAAACCCGCTCCATACCGCTAATGGACATTACTTGGGCAAAAGTAATTTTACCATGAGTGGTGTTTGGGAAATTAGGCTGAGCCTATATAAAAACACCAACCTACTTAGCGATCAACTTGTATTTAATTATACCATTGCCAATTAAAAAACATATCGTTTTTTGTGTTGTAGCCATCCTTGCTACAATTAATTTTGCTTGGGCTCAATCAGATAGTCTGAGCCCAAAGTTGTTGAATGAAGTTACCATACAAGGTGCTGGCAACAACAAACAATTTAATTTCTACCAAAGCTCAAAACTAGCTAGTACCGAAGAAATTTTGAGCCGTATGGAAGGCGTTAACCTTATTAGAAGAGGCGCTTATGGTATGGAACCAACCCTCAGAAATTACAGTGCCAACCAAATTAATTTGAGCATAGATGGCATGCGCATTTATGGCGCCTGTACCGATAAAATGGACCCCGTTTCTATCTATGTTGAACCGATAAACTTGCAAGGCATTTCTGCTGCTCATGGTGCCCAAGGTAATTTTAATGGGAGCAGTATTGGAGGCAATATCAACCTCAAGTTTAAAGCGCCTTCTACCCTATGCCATACCCAATATTTAACTCAGTTTATACAATCCTATTCTACCAATAACCAAGCTTTGTCTACTAGTTTTGCCTTCGAAAAATCGGGTAAGCAAAATGGGTTCAGGCTAAGTGGTGCATACCGCAAGGCCAATGATTATGCTTCACCCGATAGTAGTATAAAACATAGTGGTTTTGAGAAATTAAACTTTGCAGCCTCCTACCAACAAGTTATAGATTCAGCCAACCAAATACGCATAAATTACTTAGGCGATTGGGGTCGTAATATGGGTTACCCAGCTCTACCTATGGATGTAGGTAAAGCCACTGCGAATATCTTTTCTATTACACATTTGTTTCAAAGCAAAGCGCATCCAACTTTTAGCACCGAAACTAAACTCTATTACAATAGCATTTACCATCAAATGGATGATACCCATAGAGAGAATGTAAAAATGCACATGGATATGCCCGGATATAGCCATACCACTGGCTTTTACAACGAATCGAGCTTTGGGTTTAAACACCATAAATTATTAACCAGAATTGATGGGCACCAAAACTACCTTAAATCAGAAATGACCATGTATCCTCCTTTGGGCGGACCAACGATGTATTTACAAACTCTGCCCGAAAGCTATATTAATAACCTAGGGTTTGCCTTTCAATATCAAATGGATATTAGAGCCAATTATTATATGAAATGGAATGGCCGAGTAGATTATTTTAATCAATATGTGCTCAATGGTATTGGTGCCGACCTATGGGGCGGAATGGGATTTGATGTAACCAAAAACAAAGTAAATGCCCTTAAAAGCTTATCCTGGATGCATTGCTTCCAAGCTAAAAAAGGTATAAGTCATACCCTAGTTTTAGGCTATGCCGAGCGCCTGCCAAGCAGTAATGAACGTTTTGGGTATTACTTGTACAACCCAATGGATAACTATGATTACTTAGGCAATCCAGACATAAAAACAGAAAAGAGTTACCAAGTAGAATATGTATTGCGCCAAGAGTTTAAGAAACTACAATGGAGCTTTCAACCTTTTGCCCATCGCACGCCAGATTATATATATACCTATATTATTTTGCCTAAAGAATATTCTATGACCTATGGCGCAAACGGCGTAAAAACCTATAAGAATATTTCGTATGCGCAGCAATTTGGAGCAGAGGCAACACTTAGCTATAGGTTCACAGATGCCGTGCAATACAGAGCCAATTTTAAATACATTTACGCCGAAACCCAAAGCGGACAAGCACTTCCTTGGGTAGCACCCTTTAAGGTTCAGCAAGCACTGCGTTACCTATTGGCAGGTTATCAATTTCAATTTGAACATTCGTATTCGGCAGCACAAAATAGAATTAACAAAGATTTTGGCGAACGTGCCACACCTGCCTTTAACTTGTATAACCTGCGTGCATCCAAATCCTTTATCCATAAAAAACATACCTTCCAAGGAGCCATTGCGGTAGAAAATATCTTTAACAAAACCTATCACGAACATTTAGATGTAGGCTATATACCTCGCATGGGTAGAAACTTCTCGTTTACACTTGGGTATATCTTACATTAAAGCAAAAAAAAGTCGGTACCCACTTAAGAGCACCGACCTTTAAAACTAAGTTTTAGGAGTATTATTTACAGCTCCAGCTAAAGTTCTGGTAGCTTACCGTATTGGTTTCATCTACACTTGTTTCTTTGGTAACTTTACCTTCCGAATCATATTCATAGGTATAGGAAGTAAAAGAACCATCGTCGCCAGTCATTTTCTTAAGCATATGAGCACTTGAATTATAAAATTGGGTAGCTTCTTCAAAACGCTTCGATTTGTTTGGTTTATCTAAATAATATTCAAGTGTAACAGTTGAGGTAGTTGTTCCATCATTGTTAGTTTGTTTCACTAAATCGCCGTTTAAGTATTCAAAGGTTCCAATTTGGTTTACCTCTCCTTGCGGCACAGTGCCTGTAACCTTTTGGCTGGTAACTAAACCCTCGCTGTTATGAGTTAGTACAATGAGTAAATCTACATAGCCATCTACTATATAATACACGCTATCTGCAAAACCATATGAGTTTAAGAAATAGGTTTGCTCTACAATACCCGAAGCCATAACAACTTTATTGCCGGTATAGGTATAAATGGTTATGGTTGAATCGGGGCCATTATAAGCACCATTTTTAATGATTCTATTTTGGCTATCAAATGTATAAATAAAGGTATTGCTATCGCTATCCGTGGTACTTGTTACCAAGCAAATTTTCTCGGCTGGTGTTGGTTCATCCGTTGTTTTATCTTTTTTACAAGCAGTGCCTGCCAAAATAACAAAAGCAATTAGGAGTAAGTTTAGTTTTTTCATAGTGTTTAAATAAAAAATGGATACTCAACAAATTAAGGCATTTGTTAAGTATCCATCAATAAATTTAAGTTATATTATTTGCAACTCCAGGTAATGTCATCTATAACTATTCCAGAATTAGTGTTTGTAAATGTCCATTTTATTGGTTTATTATCAGAATCAAAATCATAGCTATATGTACCATAAAGTGAAGTACCAATGGTTAGAGATTTTGTTAAATTTTTATTGGAAGGAGTAAATATTCGCGCTTGTTCAGTTTTCGCTAAATGATTCACATTATCATAATAATAATCATAGGTTATTGTGGATGTTGAGCTCTTATCAATTGTTGTTTCTTTGGTTATATTTCCTCTAGTATATTCATATAATATAGTGCTGTTGGTAAATTCACCTGAAATTATTTTCTTTATTAACTCACCGGCGGAATTATAATTAAAATAATATTTAGTAGTTCCACTAAAGTTGGCTGAATAGAGGCTATCTGCGAACCCCTTCGAATTCAAATAATAAATTTGATAGGGTTTACTTTCTCCAGATTTGGTTATGGTAACTGCATTTCCTGAATAAGTATATAATAAATCGAGTTTGGAATTATCGCCAGAAGTAAATCGATAAAAACGTGTTAATTGTTTGTTAGAATTATAGGTGTAATCTGAATAAGAACCATCACCCATTACCTCTTTTGTCATTAAACAATTAGTAAATGTTACTGGAGTTGAAGCTGTTGGTTCATCCGTAGTTTTATCTTTCTTACAAGCAGTGCCTGCCAAAATAACAAAAGCAATTAGGAGTAAGTTTAGTTTTTTCATAGTGTTTAAATAAAAAATGGATACTCAACAAATTAAGGCATTTGTTAAGTATCCATCAATAAAATTAGGTTAAATTATTTACAGCTCCAAGTAAAAGTGTGTTTTACAATGGTAGATGTGTTGTCAATTTCGGTAGATTTAATTGGTTTTCCATCTGCATCAAACTCGTAAGATACATCTGTGTAAGTGCCATCGTCGTTGGTAGTCTTTTTCAACATGTTTTTGCTAGCAGGAGTAAACGATAATGCTTGCTCAGATTTTGCACCAGCGTTTGCTTTGTCGGTATAATACTCATAGGTAGTTACAGTGGTGTTAGTTCCATCGTCTGTAGTTTCTTTGGTTTTGTTACCTGCAGTATATTCGTAAGTAATACTTTGCTCAATTGGAGAACCCATAAAATCGCCAGAAACGGCTTGTTCGGTTAATTCACCAGCAGCATTATACGTATAAAGCATAGTTAAATTAAATAAACCAGCAAAAGAAATAATGGTGCTATCGGCAAAACCTTTTGAGTTTAAATAATGTGTTTGAGTTATAGGAAGGTCTCCACCAACCGTTGTTACGGTTACCTTGTTACCGGCGTAGGTATAGGTTAAGTTATTTGTGCTTGTATCGGCAGCAGTAAATGAGCTATAGGCTGTTAATTGATTGCTAGAATTGTAGGTAAACTCAGAGTGAGAGCCATCATCAGAAACATCTTTTGTAATTAAGCAAGTAGAAGTAGATGGTGTAGAGGGAGTAGAATCATCGGTTTTGTCTTTTTTACAAGCTGTACCAGCTAAAAGAGTAAACGCAATAAGCATTAGGTTAAGTTTTTTCATTTGTTTAATTTTTTGTGTTTGTTTGTGTATTCGCCTTTAAGACAAGTATCATGCCATTATAGTTACATGACGCCAAACTTTTGGATCACAATTAGCGCAAAAACCTGAAAACCATTTAACTAATTTTTAACAATTTTTCGAGAGTGTGACAAGCCTTATAGCTTTTTGCTATGTTTAAGTACTTTTGCCTCTACATAGAAAATAATTTCTTCGGCAATATTTTTAGCCTGATCGCCTACTCGCTCTAATTTTCTAATGGTAGATAATACATACAACGCTTGCTCCACATTTTCTGGATGTTGTCGAATATATTCGGCAATGCTTTTATTCGCTTCTCTATTAATAGCATCTAAAATCTCATCTTGTTTAAAAATGCTTCTAGCCTTTGCGGTATCTTCATTTTCAAATGCCATTTCAATTTCTTCCATCATGTTTATACACTCATCAAACATCTTTAATAGCTTTGATGAGGTTAATAAATCTTGGTCGAAATCCTGCTGGTTCTCCAATAAAAACTTAGCAATACCTTCGGCAATATCTCCTGTGCGCTCTAGGTTATTATTAATTTTTAGTACTGCAAGTAAGTATCTTAAATCAACCGCTACTGGGTTAAATAAGGCAAAATAGTTTTCGCAATCTCTGTCAATGTTTAATTCTTGTGCATTTACGCGGCGCTCAGTATTCAATATTTCGCGAGCCAAGTCTTTGTCCATACGAATCAAGGCGTCTTTAGCTTTTGATAATTGGGTATGAACCAAAGCAAACATAATATTCACCTCTTGTTTAAGGTGTTTTAATTCTTCTTCAAAATGTGTCATAATTCAATTTGTTACTCAAATCTATAAAAAATTACCCAAATCTACCCGTTACATAGTTTTGGGTTTGCTGTTTTACTGGGTTCGTAAAAATAGTTTTTGTTTCGTCAAACTCAACTAATGTACCCATGTAAAAGAAGGCAGTATGATCGCTAACCCTGGCAGCTTGTTGCATATTATGGGTTACAATTAAAATAGTATAATCTTTCTTTAACTCGTGTATTAGCTCTTCTATTTTAGAAGTTGAAATAGGGTCTAATGCCGATGCTGGCTCATCCATTAACAAAATAGTTGGCTCTACCGCTAAGGCTCTAGCTATACATAAACGTTGTTGTTGTCCGCCCGAAAGAGCATATGCCGATTTCTTTAAATTATCTTTTACCTCATCCCAAAGAGCGGCTTGCTTTAAGCTTTCTTCAACAACCTGTTTAATCTTTTGCTCATCTTTAACTCCGTTTACACGCATGCCATACGCTACGTTTTCAAAGATACTTTTGGCAAAAGGATTTGGTTTTTGAAACACCATCCCTACCCTTTTTCTAAGGGCATCTACATCAATGGATTTATCATATACATCCATATCATCTACAATCACACTTCCTTCAATCTTCACACCAGGAATTAAATCGTTCATACGATTAAAAGTGCGCAAGAACGTTGATTTACCGCAGCCAGAGGGACCAATTAAGGCCGTTACCGATTTCTCTGGAACTTTCATGCTAATGTCTTTTAATGCTTGAAAGCTGCTGTAATATAAATTTAGGTTTTTAGCCTCTATCATAAATCTACTGTTTAACTTTTTTGTTTAAAAACATACGGGTAAAATTAGCAATTAGGTTCAGGGCTAATACTATTAATATTAACACCAATGCCGTTCCATACGCCATATTTCTGCTAGCCTCCATATCGGTTCCACTTGTACTTAATACATATAAATGATAGGGTAATGCCATTACTTGATCGAATATACTAGAAGGAAGTTTAGGTAAAAAATAGGCTGCTACAGTAAATAAAATAGGAGCAGTTTCGCCACTTACACGGCCTATTGATAAGATAAAACCTGTTATAATATTTGGCATAGCTAATGGCAATACCACTCTTCTAATGGTTTGAATTTTAGTAGCTCCCAAAGCATAACTAGCTTCTCTATTTGTTTTATCAATGCTCTTCAATGATTCTTCGGTAGTTCTAATAATTACAGGCAATGCCAATAATCCTAAGGTTAATGAACCAGCCAAAATACTATCGCCAAAACCAAGTGTATTTACAAAAAGACTCATTCCAAATAATCCAAATACAATAGAAGGCACACCTGCTAAATTATTGGTCATAAGTTTTATAAAACGCTTAAACCAACTATCGTTTACAAACTCATTTAAATAAATACCCGATAATACCCCAACAGGAAAAGCAAACAACATACTACCAGTAACCAAGCACATAGTACCTACAATAGCTGGCCAAATTCCCCCTTGAGTCATACCTTCTTCTGGCATTTTAAAAATAAAATCCCAACTAATTACTCCAATCCCCCTAACAATAATAAACCATAAGATAGATACGAGTACCAAAACAATACTGGCACTCATTAATCTAAATAAGTTAAAGGCTATAAACTGAGAAATCTTCTTTTTCTTATTCGCTTTCATCTTATCTCAATTTGTTTTTACTACGCTTACCCGACATCATTTCAACCGTAATATTTACTACCATAGTAATAATAAACAACACACAACCCAAGGCAAATAACGCATCGTAATGCAAAGAGCCTTTTGCCGCTTCACCTAATTCTGCAGCAATGGTTGCGGGTATGGTACGCATTGGTTCAAGCATACTATGAGGTACTACTGCTGCATTACCAGTTACCATTAATACCGCCATGGTTTCGCCAATAGCTCTACCAATTCCTAGAATCACCGCAGCGGTAATTCCGCTTGAGGCAAAAGGAATCACAATTCTATAAATGGTTTGCCAATGCGATGCTCCTAAGGCCAAACTAGCTTCCTTCACACTTCTTGGAGTTCTGCTAATGGCATCTTCTGCCACGGTAATAATGGTAGGCAAAGCCATAATGGCCAAAACAATACTTCCAGTTAATCCTGTTTCACCAACTGGTAAGCCAAAGGTTTCCTGAACCAAAGGCACAATTACTATTAAACCAAAGAAACCATAAACTACAGATGGAATACCTGCTAATAATTCTATCACAGGTTTTAATACACCGCGTACTTTTGGATCAGCAATTTCTGCCATATATACTGCGGCAGCCAAGCCAAAAGGCAAGGCAATTAAAATGGCTAAAAAGCTTACCCAAAGTGTACCCATTAATAAGGGGTAAATACCAAATTGGGCAACGGGTTGAGCCGTTGGATACCATTCTTCGCCACCAAAGAATGAACCTAAACCAATGCTTTCTATTCGAACCAATTTTGAATGATGATTGGCTGGAATTTCTTTTGAAGAAATAAAGGCAATTACTCCTTTATTATTATCTACTACCTCATCTATTTTGCTAGCCAATAAATTCATATTGGTATCTATACCTGCCAGTTCTTCCTCGGTATAGTAACTAAAAAGGTCGTCCATTCTAAACAAAACAATGCTATCGTCTTGTCCGCCTACTTCTTTCCAATTCGTTATGTTTTGATCAAAAATATTCTTTACCTGATCGGGCGAAAGCTTTTCAACAGGGTTTTGGTGGTTAACAGCCACTATAAATCCATCCTCTGTTGGGGTTTTACCAAATAGGCCAACACCTTCTTTAAATAAAAAGAAAATGATAAGCAGAACGGTTAGCGTTGTTACCGTTCCACTTATCATTAAAATACCTTCAATAATTTTTTCGAATAGCTTTTTCAAGGAGTCTATTGCTTATTTAATCGTAATAAAACCTTCTTTTGAAACAATAGCTTGGCCTTCGGCCGATAAAATGAAATCTACAAATGGCTTAACCATTTTGCTTGATGCAGCCAAATAATAGAAGAACAATGGACGTACAATAGGATACGTTTTATCTTTTGCACTAGCAACACTAGGAGTTACAAATGTTTTGCCTTTATTAAACGATACACCTAAAGCTTTTACATTATTTTCTACATAAGCTAAACCTACATAGCCAATAGCACCTTTGGTTTGACTAACACTTTGAACAATAGCACCCGTTGCTGGCATACTTAATACATTAGAAGCATAGTTTTTATTGTTTAATACATGCTCTTTAAAGAAATCGTATGTTCCTGAACTACTTTCTCTTCCGTATACAACTATTGACATATTATCGCCACCTACTTGGTTCCAATTTTTAATTTTACCAGTAAAGATACCTTCTAATTGCTCTCTAGTTAATTGGCTTACTTTATTTGCAGGATTAACAATTACTGCCAAAGCATCAAATGCAATAGTAACTTCGGTAGAAGTGCTTCCACCTTCGTTTACTTTCATTTTCTCGCTCAATTTCATTTTACGAGACGACATAGCTATATCTGTAGTATTATCTATTAAAGAAGAAATACCTACTCCACTACCACCACCTGTTACGGTAATTCTAGCAGCTTTGTTCTTTTTCATAAATACTTCTGCTTCTTTCTGAGCCAAAGGTAAAACGGTATCGCTACCTTTAATCTTCTGAGCACTAACTGTATTAAGTAAGGCTAATACAGAAACCAACGTGATTATTATTCTTTTCATTTGTTGCAATGTTAAAATTTCAATGTTATGTAATTGTTAGATGATTAAAATCTGTACTGAACACGAGCCGTAAAGATGTTATCCTTCTTATTATAACCAAATAAATTAATGGCTACATTCTCGTTCTTAACCATATCATAATAGAACATAAACTTCAAGTTTGTTGTTACTAAATAGTTAAGTCCAAAACCGTTTGTAGTATATTTAATATCTCCTAAACCAAATTTACCAGCACTGTTTACTTGGTAACCAGACACTTTGGTATTTGGATCGTATACATCATATTTATAAACTACCTGAAATGGTAAATTAGCAATTTTATGTACAAAATAGAAGTAAGCAGCGCTAAAGTTACGGATATACGCTGCACCAACTGGAGCAATCTCTGGGCTACGGCTTCCACCAGCCACACCAGGTTGGGTACCAGTTACATATTCACCTCTAAGAGTGGTAATACCTAAAAAGTTATCGATGCTAATTTGAGCGTCTACTCCATAATACTCTCTTTTACCGTAAGCTCCTACGTTTGAACCAACTTTGTTGGCTACATAAACAGGAGTTGTAGAATTTGTTAAATCTACCTTGCTATATACCGTTGAATCTGTTTGCAACACACCACCATTATAATAAGATACTCCTAAACCATATTGGATTCTTTCGTTTTTAGTTGAGTTGTTTAATACAATCTGTCCAACAAAATCCTTCTTAGAATCAAATTCACGGGCAATACCGGCACCATTAAAGATACCTGCATTAATCTTAACAATATGTAATGGAGAGCTTTTTGGCGCTTGTAAAGTAATCATAGCACCTAAATCTCTTTCATTAGGGAACAAACTTTGGGTGAACCTAGAGCGCTCTGGAGTTTCGCGGTATTGAGAACTTTGGGCAATTTCAAAACCAAACGGACGGTTTTGCATACCCACAGTTAAGGTTAATGGATTCCAGAACGGAGCATTGATCTTCACATAAAAATCGCGAACGTTTACAGCAAAAGGAATAGTATTGGTTGAGGTGGTTCCTAAAGGCGCTGTAAGTGTTGGATCTACAACATCTATTTGCAACACATATTGGGCAAAAGCTTGCTCATAGGTAAATTTAACACGACCACGTCTAATAATAATTCTGTTATCAGAGTATGGTTGAAAGTTACCACCAGCAACACTTGCTGCACCTAATGAATCTGCATGTTGGTATTGAGCTTGAATCCAACCATTAATTTTCAACTTTTTCCAGAAAGCCATATCGCTTTCGGCTTTGTTTACTCGGTTCGATAGTTCATTAAAGGTACTATCATTAAAGGTTACTTCTTGGGCGCTTAAGCTTAAAGCTCCAATAAAAAGTAAAATTACTGAGAGAGAGAGTTTAATTTTTGCCATTGTTAGCCAGGTTTGTGTTACGTTATTGTTATTAGACTGTTAACTGGCCACGAAAATGTTAAGTTAATATTACCCCTATGTTTCCTCTATATTAAGTTAATGTTAAGCCTTCAATGGATTTAAACAACTAGTGTTGATAAACAGTGGATTACAGAGAGCATTCAATGTTAAGTTAATAAGTCGCTGGTTTAAAATAAAAGCCCGGGTATTTATGCCCGGGAAAGGATTATGTTAGGTATCCAACCTGAAGCCTTTAGGCCTTTTCGGTTAGAATAATTTATTTTGTGGAAGAAACACCTATGAAGGATAAAAGGCCTAAAGGCCTCCCAAATTGCATTTGTTATTCAGATCCCTAGCTTAAAGACCCGAGCTATTTATACACCTCCATTCTACAGAAACACTCGAAAACTTCCCTACCCCCAAAACCCTTGGTATTAATGGCATTTTAATAAGAATGCCTGTTTTTTGTTAATATTTTCTTAATCTCCGAATTGACTTATAGATTAGCATTCTATTCAATAATATTGAGGCTTAATTTTAATACCTGTTAATGAAAAAAATTATCACAACAGCAGCAGTTTGTATACTGCTTGTAGTTTCTGCTTGTAAAAAAGAAAGCAGCAGCACAACCAACACAACCACTCCTACCAGCACCTGCATGGTACAAAGCATTAATTACGGCGATGGATCGGCCGATTCATACACCTACGACTCTCAAAACAGATTGAGCAGAAATGTTTTTGTTCAAGACACACTTACCAGCCAAACAGATTATACCTATGCTGGCAAAATAGTTACCGCTGCTACTGCAGGTGGCTTTACTCAATTGTTTTACCTAAACTCAAATGGTTTCGCCGATAGCAGTGTAATGGATTACGCTGGTATTATTCATATTACTTCAGTATATAAATACAATAGCCAAAACCAAGCTACTTCTATGATAACTTCTGGTAACTACTTTACTACACCCGTTAACGAAAGCACTACTTACGAGTATACTGGTGGTAACAAATCCAAAGAAACCTACAACGATGGTACAACTACTTCTGTAACTACCTACGATTACTATACAGATAAAGCCGATCCTGCTAAAAAGAGCATGGAGGCCATCAATTTTGTAAATGGTAATACCAATCTTCTTAAAACAGAAACCGTTGATGGAACAGATGTAACTTCATATACTTACGAATACGATTCGACTGGAAAACCAACAAAACGTACTGCAACTTCTACTGGAAATCCTGTTGTAAGTACTATTGCTTGGACGTGTAAGTAAAGCAGGGAGTTACTTGCCTTCGCTCGCGCTTCGGCCAGTAACGCATGGCATTGCATGGACGGTCCGCTAGAGCGGGCCTTAGGCATGGTAAGACCATGCGGAAATAAAGCAAAAAAGCTTGAAGACGGTGTCTTCAAGCTTTTTTGTTAATGTCAATTCTGACAAAAGTGTCTATGATTTCAAACTTTCATTCCGCAGGTCTTACCATGCCTAAGGAAGCACCGCGCCCGTCCATGCAACGCCATGCCTTATTCTTTCCTACATAATAAGATTTGCCTTATTAAGCGCGGCATCAATGCCAGAAAGGTTATTACCACCTGCTGTGGCGTAGAATGGTTGTCCGCCACCACCGCCTTGAATTTCTTTAGCCAGGTCTTTTACAATGGCTCCTGCGTTTAGTTTAGCCGAAGCTACCAATTCATCCGAAATAATTACACTCAGCATAGGTTTGCCATTTAACTCGCAAGCTAATACGCAAAACAAATTCTCTACTTCATTCTTTAGTTGAAACGAAAGGTTCTTTAATTGATCGGCATTGCCTATTTGAACGCGTGAGATTAATACGTTGGCATTGCCTTTTACTTGAACCTCTTGTTTTAACTCTTGCTTAAGCAAAGCTGTTTTTTCGTTTTCAAACACTTCCAATTTGCGCATTAAATCTGCTTTGTCTTCTACCAATTGCTCAACAGATTTAACTAAATCTTTTGCTTTTAATAGCTGTGTAAGCTGATCCAATACCGTTTCTTGTGTATTAACAAACTCTTCTGCGGCTTTAGAAGTAATGGCTTCAATACGTCTTACTCCTGCTGCTACAGCTCCTTCCGAGCTAAATTTAAATAAGCCTATTTCGCCAGTTGCTTTCACGTGGGTTCCACCACAAAGCTCGCGGCTATAGGTAGGGTCAAAGGTAATTACACGAACCGAATCGCCATATTTCTCTCCAAACAAGGCCATAGCGCCTAATTTCTTGGCTTCTTCAATAGGCACATTTCTTCGTTCGTCTAAAGAAATGTTTTCGCGTATTTTTTGGTTTACCATGCGTTCAACCTGAGCCAACTCTTCTTTGCTCATGGCTTTAAAGTGCGAGAAATCGAAGCGTAAATATTCACTGTTTACCAAACTACCTTTTTGCTCAACATGAGTTCCTAACACACTGCGTAAGGCGGAATGTAATAAGTGGGTTGCAGAGTGGTTAGCTTCTGTAAGTTTCCTTTTTTCTTGGTTCACCCTAGCCACAAAAACCGCACTTGGGTTTTCTGGCAATTGAGTGGCTATATGTATTATTAAGTTGTTTTCTTTTTGAGTATCTATAATGGTAAGCTTTTCATTGGCACTTTCTATGCTACCACTATCTCCTACTTGCCCGCCGCTTTCGGCATAAAATGGAGTTTGGTTAAATACCAATTGAAACAACTCTTTGCCTTTGCTCTTTACCTTGCGGTAACGCATAATTTTAATATCAGCTTCTAACACATCATAGCCTACAAATTGAATGTTATCGTTTTCTTCTAACACAAACCAATCGTCGGTTTCTAATGCTGTAGCCTTGCGCGAGCGTTCTTTTTGCAAAAGTAAGTTCTTTTCAAAACCTGCTAAATCTACTTTGGAACCTCTTTCTTTGGCTATCAATTGTGTTAAATCTATCGGGAACCCATAGGTATCAAATAACTCAAAGGCTTCTTCTCCATTAATATCGCCTTCTATGCGTTCAATGCGCTTGATACCATTTTCGAGGGTACGCAAAAAGCCTAATTCTTCTTCTTTTACAACTTGAATAATAAAGTCTTGCTTTTGCTTAACCTCTGGAAAAATATCGGCAAACGAATCGCCCACAATAGGCACCATCTTAAATAGCAATGGTTCTTTGGTATCTAAAAACGAATAGTAATACCTCACCGCTCTGCGCAAGATTCTTCTAATAACATAACCCGCTCCAGTGTTGGATGGCAATTGTCCGTCTAGAATGGCAAAGCTAATGGTACGAATATGATCTGCCAATACACGCATAGCAATATCAATGGCTTCTACTTTGCCAAATTCTTTACCTGTTGTTTGTTCTATAAACTTTAAATAAGGCACAAACACATCTGTATCATAATTTGAGCTTTTGGCTTCTATGGCACGACAAAGGCGTTCAAAGCCCATACCTGTATCCACGTGTTGTGCTGGTAATTTTTCTAGGCTGCCATCGGCTTTCCTATTAAATTCCATAAACACATTGTTCCAAATTTCTATTACCTGTGGGTGGTCATTATTCACTAATGTTTTTCCATCAACTGCTGCACGTTCGGCATCGCTGCGCAAATCAATATGTATTTCGGTACATGGCCCGCAAGGACCCGTATCGCCCATTTCCCAAAAATTATCTTTCTTGTTGCCGTTTAATATTCTGCTAGGGTCGATCCAAAGTTTCCAATTATCAAAAGCTTCTTGGTCAAAGGCCAATTTCTCTTTTTCATCCCCTTCAAACACGGTAACATATAGGCGGTCTTTTGGCAATTTGTAAACGTCTGTTAATAATTCCCAAGCCCATTCAATGGCTTCTTTCTTAAAATAATCGCCAAAGCTCCAGTTGCCCAACATTTCAAACATGGTATGGTGGTAGGTATCCACACCTACTTCTTCCAAATCATTGTGCTTACCACTTACACGCAAACATTTTTGAGTATCGGCCACACGCTTGTATTTAGGTTCTTCATTGCCCAAAAACCAATCTTTAAATTGGTTCATACCGGCATTGGTAAACATTAAAGTAGGGTCGTTTTTAACCACAATAGGTGCCGAGGGAACTATTTTATGGCCCTTACTTTCAAAAAAGTCTAGAAACTGCTTGCGGATTTGGCTCGAATTTGACATTGATTATCAGTAGATTAATTTAATATTTTCGCTTCTATTTAGAATACCTTATTTTCGAGTCCTTTTTTACCTTATGTTATTGGCAAAAAAAGAACTCCTAAACACTTGCAAAGAAGCAGTTTTTGAGCAAGAGAAAAAAGCAAAACCTTGGCAAAAATAAAATACTTTTATAATCCACATAAACTCGACTTTGAGAAGGTTGGTACCAGTATATGGACCATCGTTTTGCGTGTGTTTGGTTTTTTATCGGCATCTGCCGTGGCGGGAGGAATAATGGTATTTGCGGCCTATAGCTTTATTGATTCGCCAAAAGAACGTGTATTAAAGCGCGAAAACGAACAATATAAACTTCAAATAAAGTACCTCAATGGTCGTATTTCTGAGCTTGGAGTGCAATTAAGCGACCTACAAGAGCGCGATGCCAATATTTATAGAGCTATTTTTGAGGCCGAACCAATAAACATGGTTGTTAGGAAGCCAGGCGCAAACAAATACAGATCGCTAGAAGGCTTTGATAATGCAGAGGAGCTCATTGCCCTGAACCAAAAGGTGGATGAGCTTAATGAAAAGGTAAGAATACAAAGCAAATCGTTTGACGAGCTGAGCCAATTGGCAAAAAATAAAACCTTGTTCTTAGCTAGTATTCCTGCCATTCAGCCCATAAGTAATAAAGATTTAACTCGCGTTGCATCTGGTTTTGGATATAGAATACATCCTATTTTTAAAACGCACAAATTTCATTCGGGCATAGATTTTACCGCTCCACAAGGCACTCCAATTTACGCTACAGGCAACGGAACAGTAAGCCTTGCCGAAAATGGAAATGGATACGGAAACCATGTAATAGTTTATCATGGCTTTGGCTATTCAAGTTTGTATGCGCATATGAGCCGTATAAAGGCAAGGCCGGGACAAAAAGTAAAACGTGGCGAATTAATTGGCTATGTAGGTTCAACTGGAACCTCTACCGCACCTCACGTACATTATGAGGTAATAAAGGGTAAAAATAAAATCAACCCTATCAACTATTTCTTCAACGATTTAACCGAAGAAGAATACCAAGCCATTAGAAATATAGCCGCTCGCGAAGGACAATCATTTGACTAAGTTTTAATTGTGAACAACGATTTAGAGAATATAGAAAAATCTTACTTTACCATTGGCGAAGTTTCAGAAATGATGGACCTAAGCACCTCCTTAATTCGCTTTTGGGAGAAAGAGTTTAGCCAACTTAAGCCGCGCAAAACAGAAGGCGGAACGCGTAAATACAGTCAAGCAGATGTGGCCATGCTTAAACGAATCTATCAATTGGTAAAAATAGAAGGTTTTACCATTGCTGGTGCCAAAGAAAAATTAAAAGAAAAGCAAGATACTCCAGCAGATATAGAAGCTATCAAAATTAAATTAAGTGAAATCAGAAATTTCCTAGTAGAATTGAAAGATAATTTATCATAAACCAGTATGACAATAGACAAAAAAGAAATCGCAAAAACATCTCAAATTAGAATTGATGTTCACCTGGATAAAGAAAACCTACCTATAAATATTGAGTGGGATGCAGATGATGCCGACTTTGACGGGAAAGAAAGTGCCAAAGGAATTATGTTGAGCATTTTTGATGGCCTGCAACAAAATGCCATGCGCATAGATTTGTGGACTCAAGATATGAACGTAGAAGAAATGAACCTATTTATGTTTCAAACACTTGCTACCATGGCTGATACCTTTGAAAAAGCAACAGGTAATAAAGAATTAAGTGATGAAATGAGAGATTTTGTGCACCACTTTGGGCATAAAGCCAATGTATTTGGCCCCGATCACCACCACTAGTTTTTAAGGCTCTTGGAATTTAATGAGCTATATGAAACCCTAAAGCACCGTGTATACAACACGGTGCTTTCTTATTTGCAATCGGCCGAAGATGCCGAGGAAATTACACAAGATGTATTTGTAGAGGTGTTTCATAAGCTGGCCGACTTTAAAGAAAATGCCCAAGTAAGCACCTGGGTTTATAGAATTGCCATTAATAAAAGCCTCGATTTTTTGCGCTATAAAAACCGTAAGAAACGATTTGGCTTTATGAGCAGCTTATTTAATCAAGAAAGCGGAGAGCTGCAATTTGATAAACCAGAATTTGTTCACCCAGGCATTCAACTTGAACGAAAAGAACAGGCAGCTCAGCTTTTTAAAGCCCTGAACCAATTGCCCGAAAACCAGAAAACAGCCTTTATTCTTATTTATATAGAACAACTCCCCTACGCCGAAGCGGCTAAGGTGATGGATCTAAGCGTTAAAGCTTTGGAGTCTTTGGTTCAGCGCGCCAAGAAAACTTTACGAGACAAACTTGTAAATTTTAAAAACTAACGAAGGATTTAATTTTAAATAACGTTCAATACACAGAGCATGAATAGAACTGATAAAGATATGTTAGCTGAAGCCCTAAAAAGCCTTGAAGGAATAGAAAGAGCCAAAGCTCCTGATCACCTTCTTGAAGGAATTATGCGTAAGGCTCAAGCTCCGCAGGCAAAGCTAATTTCTATCTCTAAAAAACAACTCTCGTGGGTGGCTGCCGCTGTGTTTCTATTAGTTGGCCTCAATGTATTATTGGTTTCTAAACATCTTCAAAATCAAAAAATATCCTCGCGCCAAAATATCTCTACCGAGTATGGCTTTGGCTCCGATGAATTAATAAAACTCTAGTATGAAAAAAGAATCTGTCTGGAAAATTCTAGTTGGTATTCTCTTAATACTGAACCTTGGCACCATTGGCTTTTTAGTTTGGGATAGACCCGCCAACCAAAGAAATGGCGGTAAGCCAGACCATATCCTCATTGATGGTTTAAAGCTTTCAGCTGCTCAAATACAGCAATTTGAACTCCTAAAAAAAGGCCACCGAAACAGCATGGATTCTTTGGCCGAAATAGAAAAAGGTATTCGAAAAAACATCTTTGAGGAGGTTCAAAAAGGCATAGGCAACGATTCGTTACAGGCAATATACCTGAACCAACTAAGCAGCATTAGAACAAGCAGAGATTTAATAACGCTTGCTCACTTTAAAGACCTCTACGCACTATGTACGCCAGAGCAACAAACTCTTTATCATAACACCATAGAAGAGTTTGCCAAACGCCTTATGAACCCAGGCCCAAGGCCAAATGGTCCACGTCCGTAAGATGAATCTTAGCTTCTTCTTTTAACACCAACATTAACTCAGAAGCACTCTTAAAGGTTGGTTCGGCCACCACAATACTGCCTACTCTTTTCTTATTTAGCTTAAAGGTAATATCGTTTCTGGTTGTAAATAATAAAGCACTTAAAAACGGATTATTCATATGCGTTTTCACTATCTCAAAGGTTTCATCTAAGCTGCAAAAACGCTCTTCTTCTTTGCTTTTATACCGAGCCATAACAGAGTATACCATTTTGGTACCTTGCATAATAGGGCGTATATAAATATTCTTTAACTCGGTATCACCAATGGTTTTGGCAAGGGTAAGTTTGGCAAAGGTATAGTTGGTTAAACTCATTCTTACCTTATCCCAAAACTCGTTTAATATAGGCTCAAAGCTCATGGTTTATGTGTGTATTGAAGCCGCAAATTATTGATTTATGAGCAGCTTAGGTACTTTGCCGAAATATTTTCTACTTTTGAGCCTACAAATAAGACGTATAAAGTATGCTAATTCCTAAACCCACCCAAGCCGAATGCGTTCCATATCAATGGAACTATGTTTCTGTAGTACCCGAAACCAAAGATATTTTGGGGGAAATGCAGGTGCAATTAATAGATACCATAGATTTAGTAACCTCCCTTGACGATGAAACCTTAAAGAGCGCCTACGCTCCTGGCAAATGGAGCATTTTAGAAATATTGGTTCACTTAATGGATTGCGAACGAATATTTGCCTACCGTGCCTTACGTTTTGCCAGAAAAGATAAAACAGAGTTAGCCGGATTTGAAGAAGATTTATACGCCCCTGCCAGCAAAGCAAACGATAGAAAAATATTAGGTATCGTAAAAGAATTTTCTTTACTAAGAGCTAGCACCATAGAATTATTCCAAAGTTTTGATGAAGAAATGTGGGCTCAAACCGGCACTGCTAATGGAAAAACCACTAAGGTAAGTGCCATCCCCTACATCCTCTGCGGCCACGAAATACATCATAGGAATATTATTGAAGAGAGGTATATTGGGAAGTAGAAGTAGGAGAAGAAGAAAGTGAAAGAGAAAGAGTATGTCCTGTTTCTCTTTCTGTTTCTGTTTCTCTTTCTCCTTTTAGCAGTTAAATTGTCTTAAATGATGGTCGAAATGTTTCCATTGTGAAATTGCCCATTCATTGGGAGTTAATTTACCAAAGAAAGAATGAGGACTTGTTGTGCATTTATCTGCACCACCTTCCTGAAATTGCTTTACTAGTTTAATTGTTTTTGCTTTCTCTTTTTCAAACTCGCGCGCATCGGTAAAAAGATAAAATTTATCTGTTGGAGAATTTCTTCCAAATGGTTTTTCGCTTAGATAAGTGGGCTTTACTAATGGACCTAAAATCCTACCTATAAAAAGTCGTTTTGGAGCATTTAAACCCATAGCAGTTTCAAGTGCTGCATTCAAATGAGCCAACATTTGTCCCACATTCATTTTGCCCCATTGATTTTGCAAACTAGGACTAAGAGAATCTAGTCTTGCAAGAATTTCCGAAACGTCTGTTTGATTAAATAAGTTTTTCATTTTAGTGTTTGTATCCATAATAAGTAGCCTATTAAGGTTAATGTTTTTGGCCATTTTTTATGTAACCCAAACATACTTCATTTTCATAAAACCTCAAAAGTAGTTTAGGTTAAGAATCTATGTTATAAAGAACACTTGTGGTATAAGAAAGGTATATTCTACTACAAAAGGGACATTAGGGATACAAGGGACTAAAAGGTAAGAAACGGAAACAGAAAGAGGTTCCTTACTTTCTCTTTCTCTTTCTCTTTCTCTTTAACTCCTGCATTGGAAAAAGCGCTGTTGCCATGAAAGAAATACCATTTTTTATACAATAAAAGGAAAATAAATGTAACGCTAGTTCTAATCAGCAAATATGACATACATCTTCCTTTAAGATTTTCATAAAAACACTAAAATTGAAACCTGTAATCTTAAAATATGGGTGAAAAATTAAATTTTGTAATTATTGACGATGATAGCATTTTCAATTTTCTTAGTGAGAGGTTACTTACTAAGTCTGAAGTAGCTAATAACATAACTGCGTTTTCGAATGCGAAAGAGGCTTTATCCTATTTTGCCGAATCAAAAGAGAATAGTCCAGATATAATCCTGCTTGATATTAGAATGCCAGAAATGACTGGTTTTGAATTTTTGGATGAATTTACTAGGCTAAATCATTTAAGTACTAATATTTATATGTTATCCTCTTCATTAGATGAAAAAGATAGAGTCAAAGCTAATACCTATACTTCTGTCAAAGGATTTTTAAGCAAACCTCTTAACAAAGAAATAGTAAATGAAATTTACACTTCTAGAATAAACCAAATAAACCCTGTATCTGAATCTTAATAAACGTGGACCTGGTTCATAATTTAGAGTAGTTCATTAATTATGACCTTATAAACGTAATCAAAAAAAAACAATACATGTACGGATTAGTAAATCAAGGAATTCAAGGCTTAATAATTGATAATTATGGTGCCGACATTTGGGAGAAAATAAAAGAAAAGGCAGGTTTTTCTAATGTGACATTTTTGGCTTCTCAATTATATGATGATAGCGTTACGTTTACATTAGCATCCACCGCATCAGAAATTCTAGGTGTGAGTTTAGAAAATGTACTTAAAGATTTTGGTAAATATTGGGTCCTAAATATTGGAAAAGAAAAATATGGAACACTCATGAAATCTGGTGGAGATAGCATTATTCAGTTTTTAAAAAATTTGCCTAATTTTCATAGTAGAGTCATGTTGATTTATCCTAAAGCGGAGACACCTGAATTTAAGGTTGACATTAT
This sequence comes from Bacteroidetes bacterium B1(2017), assembly GCA_002256395.1. Classification (GTDB taxonomy): domain Bacteria; phylum Bacteroidota; class Bacteroidia; order UKL13-3; family UKL13-3; genus B1. Next base: position 704,516 of record NKJG01000002.1, read on the forward strand.
TAGCGAAAATAAAATTCATTTACACTACTATTCATCCAGAATTGGATTAACAGATTTTATGTTTGGTTTAATTGATGGCCTTTCTATCTTTTTTGATGCTCCCTGCTCTGTAAATCATTTAAAGCATACCGAAACCGATACAACTTATGACTTATTTGAGATTACCGTACAATAAATAAATGGATTCATTGATTTTTAACGCTCATTTACTTGAGGAGCTATTTCCGTTTTTTTTTATTGTGAAGGAAGATTTATCCATTATGTTTACAGGCAAAAGTCTTCAAAAGATTAAACCTGAAGCAAAATCTTTTGAAGATACGTTTGATTTTGTAAGACCTAGATTGGGAGTTGAATATACCTTTGATTCTATCTTAAATTTTAAAGACCAGGTTTTTATTTTACAAGTAAAAAACCTTTCCTCCCCAATTAATTTAAAAGGTCAATTTGTGTTCGACAGCCATAATAATAGACTAATATTTTGTGGATCGCCTTGGATAACGAATGAGGATTTTTTTATGAAATCCAATTTGGCTATATCCGATTTTGCATTGCATGATACGGTCTTTGATTTGATGCAGATCACAAATTCTTTACAGTTGGAATTTAGTGACAAGGCCGCCCTTAATGCTGAAATTGAAAAACAAAAAAAGTTTTATGAAAATCTATTTGATAATATACCGGTAGATATTGGAATTTTTGATAATGAACTGAGATATAAATTCTTAAACAAGAATTCGGTTAAGGACGATGAAACGCGTAAGTGGCTAATTAATAAAGCCCTAAAAGAATATTATGAGTTTAGGAATTTAGATACTCAACTTGCCGAGGAACGACATTCATTTCTTCAAAAGGCAATTATTGAAAAAAAATCAGTTCGTTATCAAGACATATATAATGAGTTTACCGACACTGAAAAAGTTGTTCTTAGAGAGTTATTTCCTTATGAAGATAATGAAGGAAGGAATTATTTACTAGCATATGGTGTGGATATTACGGAGCTAAAAAAAGGTCGTGATGAGCTCATGACAAAAAACAAAGAACTCGAAAAACTTAATGGAGAACTCGATAGTTTGGTCTATTCTATCACACATGATCTGCGAACGCCTGTAGTTGCTCTAATGGGATTACTGGATATAGTTTATGAAAGTGCCGAATTTGTTGGCGAAAATCAGGAGTATTTGTCGCTCATGCGCAAATCCATATTTAGGTTAGATGATACGATTCGCGAAATTCTAAACTACTCTCGAAATGCGCGAACGGATATTATTTATAAAGAAATTGATTTACTTCAATATGTAAATCAAACTTTTGAAAGTGTTCAATTCTATGTTGATTATAAAATTAAATTAGAAACCTCCATTCAAGCTGATTGTGCTTTTTATTCTGATGAAGGTCGTATAGCTACACTTTTAAATAATCTAATATCCAATGCTGTAAAATATAGCCGAGAAAATGATGGCCATGCATTCATAAAATTTTCTGCTAAAATTGATTCCAGCACTTGTATTATAACCATAGAGGATAATGGTGAAGGAATACCTTACAATCATCAAGAAAATGTTTTTAAAATATTTCACAGAGCCTCAAATACTACAACGGGTTCAGGGCTTGGGCTCTTTATTTGCTCCGAAATTATAGCTAAACTCAAGGGCAAAATATCCCTAGAATCGATACCACTGCAAGGAACTAAATTTACTATAATGATACCAAATAATAGGTAGATTATATACAACTATTCTTGCCAAAATTTCTCCCTATTCATCTAAAATAGTGCGGGCTTCGCATGCCTAAGACTTGGCGTAGCATTGTTGCGGTATCTGCCTGCAACAGATGTTATGGATTTTGTAGGACCTTAAACAAAAAAGCGGATGAGCAAACTATCGTTCACTCATCCGCTTTTTAAATAGTGCCAATAGCCCTTCGACAAGCTCAGGAACCCAAGGTAGCTGAGCTTGTCGAAGCTATTTCAACAAATACGAACTCGCATGTACCAATACATTCTCGGCGTATACGTTAATAGTATAGGTTCCAGCTTCCAATATGCGCTCGTCGTTTTCAAAGGCTAGGCATAGGTCTTGCTTATCGCCTGTATAGGTAACTTTCTGACTTGCCGTAGCATCTACGGTTTTGCCATCCGAATCGGTGAATTGCGCTTTAGTGAATCCCATTAATACTTTTCCATCAGGAGCTGTAATTACTAGGTAAATCATTTTATCGCCAGGGCCAGCTACTTTATTATCCATAAGGGTAAAGCAGCTTTCTATTTTATTTGTACGTTTTGCCAATACACTTTCTACAAACTTGCCACTGCCTTTTTTCTTAAACGAGTTTACTTTTACGTATTCTACTTTTAATTGCGAAGCAGTTGCTACTTTGCCTTCTAGCATATTCTTTTGCTCATTTAGGTTGTTTACGGTTGAGTTAAGACTTGAGTTTTCTTCTTTCAACTTTTGGTTCTCAGCCATCAACACATCTATTTTCTCTAAGTTTTCATCACGCAATTTGCGTAACTCTTCCATTTGTACCTTTAGCTTTTTGTTAAGCTTTTCTAAGTTTTTCTCGGTAGCAAACAACTTACGTATCTCAGCTTCCTTAGCCGCAATTTGTCCTTTCGCATCATTTAAGGCAGTATCTAAATTGCCTGCTATACCGCGGTATTTTTCCAATTCCATGGTAATGCTTGTCAGCTCTCGTTCAACCTCTACTCGCGCGTTAATAAGGCTATCTACTTCTGTTCCGTGAGTAATAACGGTGGTAGAATGGTTTTTCCATTGGTAAAAATTTGCTCCCAATGAGGTAATGAGCAATAGCAATAGCAGGGTTAGCGTATTGCGATTTTGTTTTTGTGGTTCAGCCATAATAGATTTTTATTTATGCAGCAAGGTAGTACAATTCTTGCTAAGTTAAACATTAATTAAAGGTAAAACGTAGGTTTGTTTGGTATAGTCTTTTGGCCTTACTTTAATTCGTAATTAGAGGGTATAACAGCCCCTTTTTTAAAGATAACAATGCCTTCTTTTACGCAGAAATGCTCAGTTTCTTGATCTTCTAAGCTTTCACTGCCAATAATAGTTACATTATCTCCTATGCGCACATCTTTATCTACAATACAGTTCTCTAATACGCAATTGGTTCCTATACCCATTTGTATGCCATGCCTTGGGTGTTCAAGGTCGTCCATGCTCTCATAAAAATCGTTTCCAAAGGTAACGCAGTTTTTCATCTTGGTACCCTCTCCTATGCGCGCTCTATTGCCAATAATGCAACGCTCCAATTCTTTGGCATGGATAATACACCCTTCGCTCACCACAGAGTTTTTTAGGATGGTACTACCTGTAAACTTAGAGGGTGGCAACATTCGTGCGCGGGTATAAATATACTTATCATCGTCAAACAAATTAAAATGAGGTATATTTTCGGCTAGGTCTAAATTGGCATCAAAATAACTACGTATGGTTCCAATATCTGTCCAATATCCATTATACGAATACCCTTTTACTTTAAGGCCAGTGCCAATAGCTTTAGGAATAATCTCTCCACCAAAATCGGTATGGTGAGGGTTTTCTTCAAAAAGGCGAATTAGGGTTTTCTTATTAAAAATATAAATACCCATACTGGCCATAAACTCCTTGCCTTGAGCCTTCGATTTTTCATCCACCGGCGATACCCACTTAGGTAATTCGCTGGCTTTTGGCTTCTCTACAAACTCATTAATAAAGCCGTCTTCGTTTACCTTCATAATGCCAAAACCAGGTGCATCGTTTTTATCAACCGGCAAGGTAGCAATGCTAATTTCGGCCTTGCTTTCTAGATGTTTGTTTACAAACTCACGTAGGTCCATTTGGTATAGTTGGTCGCCACTCAGGATTAAAATATAATCGCTATCCTGACTTTCAATATGGGCAAAGGTTTGCTTTACGGCATCGGCGGTACCTTGGAACCAGCGCTCGCTGCCAGGCCTTTGTTCGGCGGCAATAATATCTACAAAGGAGTAGCTAAAATGATCAAAGTGATAGGTGTTTTTAATATGTGCGTTTAATGAGCGCGAGTTGTATTGCGTAAGCACATATATTTTACGAATGCCCGAGTGCAAGCAATTAGAAATAGGAATATCTATTAACCTGTATTTACCTGCAATAGGTACCGCAGGCTTACTACGCAAAGAGGTTAATGGGTATAATCTAGAACCGGCACCTCCGCCCAAAATAAGGCATACAATTTTTGTTTCTTTTTCCATAGCTACTAATTCTCGTATAGGTAAATATATTTCTTTACTGCCAATTCCCAAGAAAAGTCTAAGGAAATGGCTTTGTCTTGAACCTGTTTCAATCGTGTTTTATCGGCATATAATTCTTTGGCTCTATATAGGCTCATCACTACATCGCCTGCATGGGGCTGGTTGAACCGAATGCCATACCCACCTTCTTCACCAAAATCAACAACCGTATCTTTTAATCCTCCCACCGTTCTTACAATAGGTATGGTTCCATAGCGCAAGGCATATAATTGGTTCAGCCCGCATGGCTCAACCAAAGAAGGCATTAACAGAAAATCTGCTGCTGCATATAAATTATGTGCCAAGGCCTCGTTATAGCCAATATAATTGGCAACGTTTTGCGGGTAAAAGCCTGTTAAAACACGCAGGTTATTTTCTAAATTACTATCGCCCGAACCTAGTAAAAAAAAGTTCATCTCCTGTGTTTGCGCCATAAACTTTCCAACACCTTCACACAGTATCTCCCCTCCTTTTTCTTGGTTCAACCTACCAATAAAAACTACTAAAGGTTTGCTTGCATCTAACCCCACAGAAGCACATAAGGCTTCTTTATTTGCTTGCTTAAATTTGGCAAAATCTTTCTTTAGTTTGGTATGCAAATAATCGTCGGTTTTAGGATTCCAAAGCGCCGCATCTATACCATTTACAATGCCGGTACTTTTAAAGGCATACTCTTTATACAGCCAAGTATAGGGGTTTGGCTGATATTGCAATTCTTCTAAATACCCACCACTCACGGTGGTAACTTTATTGCTACATTTAATAGCTGTTGCCAAAGGATTTATTCTATGATCCCAATCTAAATATCCATTTGCCTCGCGCGGAAAATGCGGAAAGAAACGCGCCAAGGCATGCGAAAAATCGCCCGAATAGAGTCCATTATGAATGGTAAAAACAGTTTTAATACCCGCTAAAGTTCCAAAATTATAACAATGATTTATCATAAATGGCACTAGGCCTGCATGGTAATCGTGGGCATGAAACACACTGGGTTTTGTTTGCCATGAGCAAATCCAATCTAAGGCCGCTTGTTGAAAATAGATAAAGCGTATCGAATCATCCTCATATCCATAAACGCCTTCTCTAAATAGGTAAGGCGGAATATCTACCAAGAATACATCAAAGCCTAAAGGAGCATCTGAATAGCGTTGTATGCTATACTCAAACCAATAATTTTCGTTGCCACAAGTGCCTGTATAAATAGTTTCAGTGCTATGATCTCTATTATATTTTACATTGTATTTAGGCATCAGCACGCAGCTGCTAATGCCTGCCTCATTTAGGTATTTTGGTAAGGCACCCACTACATCTCCTAAACCGCCAACTTTGGCAATGGGGTAACACTCGGCTGCTAAATGAACGGCGTAATACATAGGGTAAAATTTATATCACGCAAATTAGTAATTTATTGCACTTAGCATTATTTTTTTAGCTTTGCCTCACTATAATTCAAGGTTTTTTTTAAGGAATTGCGCAAATGAAGTACTTTTTAATAGCCGGCGAGGCCAGCGGCGATATGTTGGGGGCGAGTTTAATGGAGGGCATAAAGGCTCAGGACCCTTCTGCTCAATTTCAATTTTGGGGAGGAGATTTAATGCAGGCGCAATACCCAGGGCTCTTGCAACACTACAAAGAAATAAACATCATGGGCTTTGTAGAGGTGCTCTTAAAAATTAGAACCATTCGTGCCAATTTTGATCGCTGCAAGAAGCAAATTATGGCCTTTGCACCCGATGTTTTAATTCTAGTTGATTACCCTGGCTTTAATATGCGCATGGCGGCTTTTGGTAAAGAAAATAAGATTAAAACCTGCTATTTTATTGCCCCAAAAATTTGGGCTTGGAATGAAAAACGTGGCAAAAAATTAGAAAAGTATGTAGATCTATTGCTCCTCATTTTCCCATTCGAACAAAGCTATTTTAAGAAGTGGAAGGTAAACACGGTGTATATTGGCAACCCTATGTACAATCAGCTAATGGCCTTTGTGCCTCAAGCTAATTTTAGAGAACAAAATGGATTGAACCAAAAGCCAATTATAGCTCTCTTACCAGGTAGCAGAAAACAAGAGGTAATGCGTATGTTGCCCAATATGGTTTCTTTGGCTGCCTTGTATCCAAACTATCAATTTGTAATTGCAGGTTCGCCAGGCTTAGAGGCAAATTTTTATACCCCGTATTTAAGCGAAAATGTTACCCTAATTTTTAATGCTACCCGAGATATTTTAGCTGCCAGCACCGCTTCTGTAGTATGCAGTGGAACTGCTTCTTTAGAAACTGCCTTTATGAACGTGCCGCAGGTTGTGGCCTATGCGGCGCAACCAATAACGTATGCTATTGGCAAAATGGTGGTAAAGGTTCAGTATGCTTCTTTGGTTAATTTAAACCTAGGCAGAGAGGCCGTAAAAGAATTAATTCAAAACGATTATACAATTGAAAACTTGCAACACGAGTTTGAGGCCATCTTGCCAAAGGGCTATAAACACCAATTGGTACAGGCTAGTTACAAGGAGCTTTTTACTCTATTTTCTGATAAAGATGCCAGCCAAATGGCGGCCTTAGAAATTAAGAAACTACTGCAGGCTTAAAGTCTATAATAGAAAGCTTGGCTTCACAAAAATCGTATTCAAACAATTGGTTGCTAGCAATTAATAGAGTGCGTTTACCTAGCTGCGTTTGTACCAAGTTTCTATACCAAGCAATGCCTTGCTCATCTAAATTAGAGCAGGGCTCATCTAGCAATAATACAGGTGTATCGGCATAAATGGCCATTACCAATTTAAGCCGTTGTTTCATGCCACTCGAAAAGTGCTTTATATACTTATTCTCTTGCCCGTTTAAGCCACATGAGTTAATCATATGAGCTAAAGTAATACCTTCTTGCAAGGGCATAATAGTAAAATGAAAGCGAAGCATTTCAAGCAGAGTAAAATCATCTAGCAACTCTAAATAAGGGGCTGCTAGCGCAATTTTACCTACTAAGTTTTCTTCGCTTATTACCTCTCCTTTTAGCACATAACTAATGCTGCCTCTTGAGTAGGTTTGGTAATTATCTATAATTTGTAATAAGGTAGATTTGCCCGAGCCATTATTACCCACTAAGGCAGTGGCCGAACCCGAATGAAAGGTGTAAGAAATGCCCTTAAAAACCCATTGGCGGTTAAATTTCTTCCCAATATCGTTGAGGCTAATTTTCAAAACTGCAGAGGTATAAAACTATTTGCCGTTAAAGCCTTTTAAAACCCCACGTTCCGATCCACGAATAAATCCTAATATCTCATCCCTCTCGGCCGATGGGGCAATTTGTGCTTCTACAATATCTAATGCTTTGCTAAGGTTTCTATTATGCACAAATAAAATGCGGTAGATATCTTGTATCTCATTTATTTTTTCGTTGCTAAAACCAGAGCGTCTTAGGCCTACTGCATTCACTCCTTCGTAGGTTAATGGATACCTGCCTGCTTTAATAAATGGAGGCACATCTTTGCTTACCATGCTGCCTCCTTCTATCATTACATTGCGGCCCACTAAGCCAAATTGGTGTATAGCACTTAAGCCGCCAATTCGTGCACCGTTTTGTATGTTTACATGCCCTGCTACTTGTACTCCATTGGCTATAATTACCTGGTCGCCCACAATACAATCGTGCGCCAAATGGGTATAGGCCATAATAAGGCAGTTTGAACCTACTTCTGTTTTAAACTTATCTTTTGTACCACGGTTAATGGTTACACATTCTCTAATGGTCGTATTATCGCCAATAATGGCAAGTGTTTCTTCGCCATCAAATTTTAAATCTTGCGGAATAGCGGAAATAACAGCCCCTGGAAAAATGCGCACATTCTTGCCAATTCTTGCTCCAGGGTATATGGTTACGTTTGATCCAATCCAAGTGCCTTCCCCAATTTCTACGTCGTGATGTATCATAGAAAAGGGATCTACCACCACATTTTCTGCTAGCTTAGCGCCTGGGTTTATAAATGATAAACTTTGCATGTGTTCTCCTATCTTTTGGCTACTTGGGCCATTAATTCTGCTTCTGCCACCAATTTATCACCAACAAAAGCACTGCCTTTCATAACGCAAATTCCACGGCGTATAGGGCCTATTAAATCTAATCTAAATACAAGGGTATCGCCAGGTATTACTTTCTCCTTAAACTTGGCATTATCTATTTTCATAAAATAGGTATTGTAGTTCTCTGGGTCTTCTACCTTACTTAATATTAACACCCCGCCCGATTGAGCCATGGCTTCTATAATAAGCACACCTGGCATAACGGGATTACCCGGAAAATGTCCTTGAAAAAAGGGCTCATTAAAGGTTACATTTTTCATGGCTATAATATGGTTTTGGCCAACTTCCAATACCTTATCTACCAATAAAAACGGAAACCTATGTGGCAACATTTTCTCAATTATATCGGCTGTATAGAGAGGGGTTTTATTTGGGTCGTATTTAGGTACCCTTACCGCGCTTCTCGATTTTTTTATTAAGGCTTTTATCTTTTTACCAAAGGCTACATTGGCTGCATGACCAGGGCGGGCAGCCATAATTTGCGCTTTAATGGGGGTACCAATTAGGGCTAAATCGCCAATTAAATCTAATAGTTTATGCCTAGCTGGTTCGTTATGAAAACGTAAATCTACATTGTTTAAAATGCCTTCTTTTTTCACTTCTACTTTTGGCTTATTAAACATTTTTGCCAAATGCTCCAACTCATTGTCTTCTATCACTCGGTCTACAATTACAATGGCATTGTTTAAATCGCCACCGCGTATGAGGCCGTTATTATAAAGCAACTCTAACTCATGTAAAAAACAGAAGGTACGGCAGCTAGCAATGTCTGTTTCAAACTCTTTCATACTAGTTAAAGAGGCATGTTGCGAACCTAAAACAGGCGAATTATAATCTACCATAACTGTTAGTCTATAATCGTCTAATGGCATTGCAATCATCTCTACGCTTCTATCGGCTTCGGTATAATAGATGTTTTGTGGTACCGTAAAATACTCGCGCTGCGATTCTAGTTCTTGGATGCCCGCTTCTTTTAAAGCTCTCATAAAATACTGAGAACTACCGTCCATAATAGGGGTTTCGCCGCCATTAATCTGAACCATGCAATTATCAATTTCTAAGGCAGCTAAAGAGGCCATTACATGTTCTACCGTTGCCACGCGGGCTCCGTTTTGCTCAATGGTTGTTCCTCTACTAGTATCTACCACATTGTCTACATCGGCATCTACCACAGGCTCGCCCGGTAAATCAACACGTTGAAACTTAATACCATGGTTATCTACCGCAGGTAGAAAGGTCATGGTAACTATCTGACCTGTATGAAGTCCCACCCCTTCAACACTCACAGGTTTTTTTATCGTTGTCTGCTTCATAAATAATCCTGCAAAAAAACGAAAAGCGGGCAATTTGTCCCGCTTTTTTTTTGCTTTTATTCGTTTTTAAGTTTTTTTAATTCTTTTTCTACTTCCTCTAAGCGCTTTAGCAACTCGGGCAAACGCCTGTTAACCGCACTGGCTCTAAGCGAATCCCTCACTTCCAACACCGGCGTTCCAAACCATTTTTTATCTTCGTCTACTATATTGCCCAATACCCCAGATTGTCCTCCAAACTGGTTTCCATTGGCAATTTGTAGGTGACCCGCTATAGCAACTTGTCCTCCAATAACCACAAATTTTCCAATTTTAGTGCTTCCTGCCAAGCCACTTTGTGCGGCCATAACCGTATGCTCTCCTACTTCTACATTATGGGCTACCTGAACCAAATTATCTAATTTAACGCCTTTACGCACAATGGTTGATCCCATAGTGGCTCTGTCAATAGTACAATTAGCGCCAATCTCCACATCCTGTTCTATAATCACATTTCCTGTTTGAGGTATTTTTTTATAGCTTCTATCGGCCAAAGGCGCAAAGCCAAAGCCATCGCTGCCAACTACGGTACCCGAGTGGATAATGCAATTATCGCCAATTACACATTCGTGGTAAATTTTAACGCCCGCAAAAAGGGTACAGTTTGAACCTATTTTCACCTTGGCTCCCAAAAATACCTGTGGAAAGATTTTGGTATTTTGCCCCACTTCTACCCCATCCGATACATAGGCAAAGGCGCCTACATACACTCCTTCGCCCAATTTGGCATTCTCATGCACAAAACTCATAGGTTCAATACCACTTAATTGTGCAGCAGGATTCGCAAATTTTTCTAATAAAAAAGTAAAGGCAGCATATGGGTCGTCTACTTGTACTAAGGTAGTAGCAACAAACTTGGTTGGTTCAAAACTACGGCTCACCAAAACGGCGCTAGAACCAGTGGTATAGATATGTTCCTCGTATTTTGGGTTCGATAAAAACGACAAAGCACCTTCTGTGCCCTCCTCAATTTTAGCTACGGTATGTAACAAAACATCGCCGTTTCCAACTACGTTTCCATTTAATAAGTGCGCTAAGGCTTCAACAGTAATCTGCATAAGAAATGTGACTTAGATATTGATACGTTCAAACATATTAAAAATTTATTAGTTTGTGTGTATACGTTATTCACAGATGCATTCGCTGTGTGCTGGCTTTGCTATCTATAGCCTCAGCGAAAGATTGTCCTTATCCGATTCCTACCATTAGAATTATCATACTTTGCTTATCGATTGGTGGTCCCTAAGTCTGTCGCAGGATTCTTTTTCTCTTTCTTATTTCCCAATTCATCAATTTAAGAAAAAAACCTAGAATGATATTTAAAATTAAAATTAAAAAACTGAGCAATAACAGGCCATTGCGCCAATTAATATCGCAATTAATTTTTATCGGACATTTTCATTTTGAGGTATTCACTATAGTTTTGGTAACGTAAGAAAGTTGTTTTTAGTAAAGCCTAGCCACCAATTACCCAAACACAAAACAAAAAACCATGACATTTATTGCCTCTATTGTTGCTAAAAAGGGTGTAGCATTAATTGCCGATTCCCTTGTTACATCTATTACGCGCGTTATTGAATATGAAAATTTTATTGGGTATATTAAAGACAAGTATCAAAATTCGCCAGTGGAAGAATTAAAAATAGAACCAGTTGATATGGTGAACCTATTTCAACGTAAACCATCCCATACAAAAGATTATGAAGAAAAGCTTTTTATGTACGACAAATACATCGGGGTAACCACGGCTGGTTCGGCAGAAATTAACAATAAAAGAATTGAGTATTTGATAAAAGAGATTGTTGAAGCGAATAAGAAAAACAAAAACTATAACAGGAAAAGGTTTGATACAAAGATTAAAGAATTCTGCGATTTTATAAATAAGCAAGCTATTGAACATCTAAACATATATGAAGAAATTTCCAATACAAATTTTATTTTTACGCATTACGATAAGGGTAAAGAAAAGACAGAAATTGTTAAGATAGAAGTTTTATCTTGCAACAAAACTGATATACACGACGAGACCTTTAATTGCATAAAGAGCAAAAAAATGGAAGAGTATTTAAAGGTTGTATGCGATGGACAGAATAGGATTAGCGAGCGAATAATATTTGGAGAGATTGATTTCTTTATAGACATAACTCCTAAAATAATTAAGAAGGTATTGGCCGATTTAAAAATAGATCCTCTAATATTACCAGAGGATTATGAAAAAACCTTTTTAATGGAGGCAAAAAGTTTTTTACCGAAAGAATTTTTTGACGACATGAAAATTAATAAGCTTGCGGGCTTAAGTTTACAGCAGGCAGTTGATTTAGCTTCTTTATTGATGAAAGTAGAAATTAACTTTCAAAAATATACAGAAAATATACCAACGGTTGGTGGCGTTATTAAGCTAGCCATAATTGATAAGGACGGATTTAGATTTATATCGGGGAATAACATTTTGAAACCAGAAAATTTACATTGAAATTTGCACTATGACAGATAGAAAAAAGGCCCTAAAAATTTTGAAATATGATCTTAAACATGCTGTTTCAAATGAAGAATTAGAAAGACAGCACCTAGATATTCTTTCCTTTTTATATGAGGAACGATATACCCGAATGGAGAGAGAAAAAAAGGTTATGCTAACTAAACTTTTGGAGGTTACTAAAGGAAAACAAATAATTATTAAAAGTAATTCCAAAACCTTCAAGCAAGCCTTTTTAGGCCATACCTCTAAAGCGCAGTAAGGAGGATGAAAGAATGGTCATTGGGAAGTGAACGATGGGATTTGAGATAGAAATAAATCTCTACCTCTATGCCTCCAAACATTTGCTCTCAAAAACTAATAAACAAGCAGCTTCCTTGTTTGTGTGCCGCTAGCTCCACTAAGTTTAAGTAAGTAAATTCCAGGCACTAATTTGGTATCCACTAGCACGTTTTGGTTCGAACCAAGTTCACAGGTTTTGCTATAAGCCAATTCACCTAAATTAGTAAATACATCTAACATATAGGTATTGGTAAGTTCTGTGTTTACCGAAAGGATAAAGCTGCCTTGACTTGGATTTGGATAAACTGTTAAAGCATCGGCTAGTGCCTCATTATTGCTTAGTACAATGCGATGGGTATAAGAATAGGTACCGTCAAAATCTACTTGTTTTAAACGGTAATACAAGGTATTTAGGCCTATAGGTTCAAAGGCATCCATATCTACATAGGAATAGCTGCTTTTTGTATGGCAAGTACCACATGCTTTTTGTGTGGCTATGCGCTCAAAAGATCGACCGTCAAGCGATTTTTCAAGCTCAAATTTACTGTTGTTTTCTTCACTGGCAGTAGTCCAAGATAACAAGGCTTGCTTATCTAATTTTGAAGCCTCAAAACTAAGCAATTCTAAAGGCAAGGCATTTATGCTTGAATCGGAAGCAATGGCAAAATCGCCCCCATATACATTCATATTTGAGCGCTTTACTACTGGTATGGCATTGGTTCCTGTGCCTAGCTCAGAGTTCGATGGTATTGTCCAAGAGCCTGTTGGCGTGCTTCTGCGCACCAACCTTAAATCCATCACATAGCTTATGCCATAAAAGCCCGTTCCTGTTGCGCTTATCGTATAGGTTCCACCAGAAATAGAGGTGTTGGTCATACGCCAAAAACCGTTGATAGCCGTTTTATCTAAATACACAATAGGTGAATTGGTAAAATCATAGATTGGAAAACCGATGTTTCCAGGATTGCCAGGCACAAATTCAAATGAAATAGAACCTCCTGTGCTTGGGGCGCTAATAAAATCGAATTGGATAGGATAGTATACTCCGTTTTTGCCAATTGGAAATAAGCCACTCATACCACTAGTAGTATTGGTTCCAAACCACCTGGTAAATTTACCATAAATAGCACCAGACACACGGTTTAGTGTACCTGTTTGGGTGGCACTTGAACCCAGTGTGAAGGTATAGGCGCCGCAATTAATATTGTTTAATTGCAAGAGTGTACCCAATACTCGCACATCGTTTAATAAGTTTTTGCTTGAACCCGATAAAATAAGATTTCCATAAGTAGCACCTAAAATATTTTGAGCAGAGCTGCTGGTATATTGTGCATTGCTGCTTAAGCCAAATCCAGGTTTATTAGTTAGAATCGAACCTAAAATGGTGGCTGTAAAATTGTTGTTCACAAAAAAGGTATCGGCTCCAAAAATATAATTGGATGGAAACACCATATTACCTGCATTTATGCCATCACCAAAAACGACTACTGTATTGGTACCTGTTACAAACCAATTTGCAGTAAGGGTTGGGGCACCATTATTAGTGACATTATAATACACGCCATTGGCCGAAAAATTGTGTGGATTCGTGCCTGTTCCATCGGGGTTAGTCCCCCATGTTAAGGTATCGTTTAAGGCACCTGTAGGTTTAGAAAAATACACCAAACCACAAGGGGCAAAAGTAGTGCTAACAGGGCTTGTAAATACTTGGTTGCTTGTAAGGGTATCGGCATAAACTGTTCCGTTTGCACCACGTGCCGTAAACAAATTTACAGGTGAAGAAAAGGTGCTAGCTATATTACCTAAAACCGAAGTAGTATAGGTGCCACTAATACTTTGTACTCTAAATAATTTTATCCTTCCTCCTGCTCCAGCACCACCATATACATTACCCGCTTTTCCGCCATCGGCCATTAAAATTGCTCCTGCCAAATTAAGTGTCACGCCATGAACCAAAATACCGCCACCAGAACCACCTCCGCCGCTACTATTGCTAGAGCTACCGCCTTTCCCATCCATTCCATTTACCGTAATTATACCATTAATAGTCACTTTTGAACCTACTAATTTTATTCCACCACCACCGTTTCCAGCTCTATCGGTATAAGCTCCACCACTAGATCCTGTTGAGCCACTTGAACCCATGGCAATATCATAACCGTTTGTTGTACCATACACAATTCCCCCTGCGCTGCTGCAACTACCAGCACCACCTACAGGGGCGCAACCTCCTACGCCTCCATACCCTGCTCCTCCTCCATTAGCGCAAGAAGTACCTAATGTACCAGCACCCGGACCAGATCCAGCGGCACAAGCAATACTTGCAGGACCCGCATAACCTCTTTCGTTTCCATCAATGGAACCTTGAATAAGTATATTGGCGGCATTTATTTCTAGCAAATTGCCATATCTAATATATAAAGTGGCTCCAGCTTTTACCTGAAACCAATCGTAATTAACTACTCCTGTTAAAGAATCTACCCCACTATTTAAGATATATGCACTTGTAAAAGTAGTGGCAAAATTACTTTGCGAGGTAAGGCTTGTACTGCCATGAAACATTTTAAGTGTAAGGTTTGAAGAAGCTGCCAAGCTAGGAATGCGCACAAAAATTTGGGTGTTTGCCGTATTTATGGTAGTAGAATCTATCCAAAACGGAAAAGGTGTGCAGCAATCTAACCCAAACCTAATATCTGAACCAGTAGCCTGCATTTTGCCTTGCGATACAAGTAAGGCTGAATTAAAATTAACCAATATTGTTTTATTGGTATACGCACTATTTGAAGTATTTGAAACCGTAAAGGTTGTGGTATACGAATTTGGGTTCACACATTGACTAAATCCTGCATAACTCAAGAGCAAAACAAGGGGCAGTAATACTTTAGAAACTTTCATAATAGTAGTATTTTGCGGCAAAGCTAGGCTTAATTCACCTACCAATGTGTTAAAAAAACCTTATTATTATCAGGAAAGGGCGTTGGGCGTTGGGAGGTGGGCGCTGGGAAATGAAAAATGCTCAACGCTCAGTGCCCAGTGCTCCCTTCCCCTTTCCTTACGACTTAGTAGAATGCTTCAACTCTTCTTTTTGATGATCGATTGCCATGTTAGAATGGCCATTGGCTTCAACAGTTGCTTTGGCTGCTTTTTCATGGTGACCATCTTCGTGGTGCTTAGCAGCTTCTAAATGACTCTTTGCTGCCGCTTCAAAATGCGAAGCCGCTTTTTTGTGATTGTCAATTCCTTTTTGATGATCCATTGAATGGGAACCATGTTGGTCTTTGTTTGGAGTTTCTGTGTTTTTCATATTAATAAAATTTGTCTTGTGAAATTATTTTCACCCAACAAATTTGAGCACAATACCGTCCATAAAACTTATATAGTAAACTAAAAGAATTACATCCTTCTCACATGCAGGGAAGGAAGTGGGAGGATGAGTGACTCGTCCTAAAAAAAGTTTACAGGTTGGATTCCCTGGTTCCCAACCTTCCTGCCTCCCAACGCCTTCCTACAAAACCTGCGACTTATTACTAATCGTCTTAATAATCTCATCAAACTCCTTGGCCGAACTCAAAATATGCCCCATTAATTGTTTGGTATCTTCTGGTATCTCCTCTTCCATTTTCAGCAAATCTATTAGTCCCATAATACGTGCTAAAGGAGCCCTAACTATATGCGATTGGATCCAAGCAATTTCTTGCAATCTCTTGTTTTGCTCTTCAATGGCTTTCATATGCACCACACGCTCGGTAATGTCTTGCGAAGCACCAATTAGCCGTTTGGCCTTACCTTGTTCATCTCGTACAATAAATCCTTTGCTATTTACATAAATAAATATTCCTTGCAAATTAAGCATGCGGTATTCGTGCTCCCAATAATTTGTTTGTGGGTTATTGAGTGCTTCCTCTTTGGTTCGTAAAAATTCCTTTAAATCGTCTGGATGAATCATGTTTATCCAAGCAGAATCGATAGTAGAAATATTTGCAATAGAATCATCTGTACCCTCATTTACCGAACCCTTTAAGATACCAGAAGCAATATCTAAATCCCAGATAGAATCGTGGGTGGCTTTTGAAATTAAGTTATAGCGTTTATTACTTTCCTCTAATGCTACCTGGGCTATTTTACTTTGGGTAATATCCATTTTAATAGCTAAGAAATTTTTAAGTTCACCTTTCTCATCTATGACAGGTGCAATAGTGGCCGATTCCCAAAAGAGACTTCCATCCTTGCGTTTGTTATGAAACTCACCTGTCCATTTTTTACCACTGGTAATGGTTTCCCAAAGCTTTTTGTATTCTTTGGAGCTTGTTTCTCCCGATTTTAAAATCCTAGGATTTTGTCCAACTGCCTCGGCAATAGTATATCCTGTTGTTTTGGTAAAGCTAGGGTTAGCATATTGGATGTTTCCATTCAAATCGGTAATAACAACGGTAACCGGACTCTGTTCTACCGCCTTTGATAATTGCAATAATTTTTCTTCTGCTTTTATTCTAGAAGTAATATCGGTGTTGAACCCATACCAAGTTATGCTTCCATCGGGCAGCAGTTCTGGGTTCGATTTTGAGTAAATCCATTGTACCTCTTTACCGGGTATTTGAACCCTAAATTCGCAGGTAAAAAAGCTAAGATTTTTTGCCGAAGTTTCAATTTCGGTAATTACCCTTTCCATATCATCGGGGTGTATTACCCTAGCAATAGGTTCAAAACTATCGGCTACATCTTCTGGCCTACAGCCAAAAATATTGATTATACCTGGCGAGGCAATAGGAACAAAATAGCTTCCATCTGTACGCCTAGTAAATTGAAAGATTAAATCGGAAACATTGGTTGATAACTTCTGAAATTCGATATCCTTTTGCCTAATTTTTGCTTCCGCATTTACCCGCTCAGATATATCTCGTATCGACCAAACTCTACCAATGTTTTCTTCTTCTAAGTAAAGAGGGTGGGTATTCAATTCAAAGGTTCTACCATCTTTAAAGGTAAGTAGTTCGGATTGTTTTTCGGTATTAAAATATCCCGATTCAACTTTTACTTTAAAGGCATCGCCATCTACAATTTTTTCAGAAAAATAAATCAATAAATCCACATCCTTTCCACTTTGAAGAATGGATTTTGAAATAGTGGTTAATTCAGAAAAGCGATCATTAGCATATAAAAATTCACCCTCGGTACCAAGTGCTAAGATACCATGTGTGGTAGATTGCAATACTGCTTGCAAATGCATTTTGCTTTTTGCCAAGGCAACTTCTTGCTCTTTTCTCTCACTAATATCAGAGTAGGTTCCAATAACCCCGCTCACCTCTCCTTTGCTATTTAAAAGCGGAATTTTATTTGTGAGTAAGGTAATTTGATTTCCATCAGGAGTGCTTTGAGGCTCTTCAATATTAATTTTGGATAAGCCACTTTTTATCACACTTAAATCATCTGTTTGGTAAAGTTCTGCCTGATCCTTCCAGCCCATTTCAAAATCGTTTTTACCAATAATATCCGATACTAAATCAAATCCGGCATCGGCAGCAAAGGTTTGATTACACCCTAAATATCGCAGGTGTTTATCTTTCCAAAATACCCGTACATTTATGGAGTTCAACACCCCTTCTAATACCTGCAAGTACTCTAATTGTTTTTCCTTAGCATTTTTGCGTTCTGTAATATCATATAAAACTACAAGCTGATTATTTTCTTGTGAATCGCCCAACCAAGAATTGCTAACCACCACCGATTTTTTCTCTCCATTCTTGCATGTAACCTCCACCTCCATAGAGGGCATAGGTATACCATGCAACTTAAATTTCTCTAATTCTAGTTGCCATTTGTTGGCAATTTCTTGTCGGTAAATTGGGTCGGGATAGGCCTTTAAAAACCATTCTTGAACAGTTGAAATATCTTGTTTGGTATAGCCAAACACCTTGGTAAAAGCAGAATTATGAAAAGTAATAGTTGCGTTTTTATCATTTATGGCCATGGGAATTGGAGTAGATTCTATTACTCCCTTCCACTTCTGTTCCATGCCAGAAATTTGTTCTAGGTGAAGTTCTTGTTCGGTAATATCTTTTACAATTCCAAAAATTTGATTGTCTTCTTTTTTATAATCAGCCTTTGTATGCAATACTAAAATGGCGCCATCGCTTGCCCTTTTTATTTTATACGTAACATCATAAGGTTTAGCCCCAGAAATAAGGTCGGCCAAGGCCTTATCCATTATATCATTGTATTCTGGCAACCTGGCTTTTTTTACATCGTCTAGAGTTATAGGATTATGATTAAATCCATATATTTTTTTAGCTCCATTTGAGGCAACAAAAGTTTTATGTGTTAGGTCTAATGTCCAATATCCAATATTGGCTATTTTCTCTGTTTTACTAAGTAAATAAACGCGTTTTTTTAACTCCTGTTCAGCTAATTCTCTCTTTCTAATTTGTTCAGCTAACTCTTGCTGCAGCAAATGTAGTTCTTGTTCAAGAGACATTGGTTGGGTTCTATTTTTCATAGCTCCGTATTTGCTTAATGGGTGTTTCGAACCTTATTTGAAAATCCAATGCAATGTAAACAAATAAATACTTGAAAAAACTGACCAAGGTCTGTTTTTAAGAAAAAGAAATACTATCAAAAATTAAACCCAAGGAAAGTCGCATGCATGGCATACACTTATTGCTTATCCTAAGTTCTTAGGATAACATAGAAAGTACTTAGTTACAGATTTGGTAAGAGCCTCAATGTTTAATTGGTCTGAAGCCTTTGCTATGTCTAAAAGCTGCCCATTCTTAAAAAGAATCTTTATATTAAAGTGCTCGAGGTTATAGGCACGGTTTTTAACAGAATCGGTAAACACAAAATAACCAGCCTCTTCTTCTGTAATACCTTTTTGTTGCATAACCTGTTGTTTTAATTGTTGTATGCGCAAGGCATCAAAAGGCTCATTAGAAAGCTCCACTTTGGGTAAAAGACGATCTTTAAGGATAGTAGCCATGGTGCTTAAAACTATATCGGCGTGGCTACACCAAACTTTAATAGCGCTCATGACATCGTCATCATCTAATAAAGTATACTGCTTAATAGCCTCTGGGTCGGTAAAAAAGCTATCTACACTAAGCTCATTTTGTAAGAAATAGGCAAATGAGGGAGAAGCAAAGATTGGTTCGCCCCTCCTAGCTAAAATACAGGCATGCTCTATGGTTTTAACCAAAACTGTTTCTGCCGCTACCACGGTTTTATGCAAGTATACCTGCCAATACATTAATCGGCGGGCTATCAAAAACTTTTCGATGCTATAAATACCCTTTTCGTCTACCACTAGCTCATCGTTTTGTACGTTCAGCATTTTTATGATCCTATCCTGCCCTACTACTCCCTCCTGAACACCACTGTAAAAGCTATCTCGACGCAGGTAATCCAATCTATCCATATCTAATTGGCTACTCACCAATTGATGTAAAAATTTGCGAGGGTAAGTATTGGTAAAGACTTGAATGGCCATCGTTAACCTTCCACCCAAATCTTGGTTCAGCACATTCATTAAATGTAGGCTAATGGCCTCATGGTGCATGCCTTGTATAAGCACATTTTCGAGGGTATGAGAAAAGGGACCATGACCAATATCGTGTAACAAAATGGCAGCATACACTGCCTCTTTTTCGGCCTGACTAATTTCTATGCCTTTTTGTTCAAGTGTTTGAACCGCATCTTGGGTTAGGCTCATGGCGCCAATAACATGCTGGAAGCGGGTATGCTGGGCCCCAGGATACACATAATTTGACAAGCCAAGCTGCTTAATACGGCGTAAACGCTGGAAATGAGGGTGCGCAATTACGTCGTACACCAAATCGCAGGGAATGCTTACAAAACCGTAAACTGGGTCGTTAAAATTTTTTAGTTTATTGATGGCCACAATGTATATGCTAATTTATGCGTTAATTCGCAAATATATAACAATGAAGGCATCATTTTTGCCTTTAGCCAAACAACAATAAACAACGCACATGAACGCAACTATTCTTTGGGCCGACGATGAGATTGACTTATTAAAACCACATATTCTGTTTTTAACTAACAAAGGCTACCAAGTAGATAAAGTTACCAATGGTATTGATGCCATAGAAAAGGTAAAAGAAAACAACTACGATGTAATATTCTTAGATGAAAACATGCCAGGCATTAGCGGCATTGAAACCCTGAGCCAAATAAAAGTACTTAGGCCAGATGTGCCAGTAGTTATGATTACCAAAAGCGAAGAAGAGAATATTATGGAAGACGCTATTGGTAACCAAATAGCAGATTACTTAATTAAACCTGTAAATAGCAACCAAATACTATTAAGCCTAAAGCGCATCTTAGATGGCAAGCAATTGGTAACAGAAAAAACGGCTCAAAACTACCAACAAGAGTTTAGGCAACTAAGCATGGATTTATATGACGTAACTACCTTTGAAGGTTGGGTAGAAATGTACCGCAAATTGGTATACTGGGAGCTAGAATTGGCCAAAAGCGGAGAAACAGGTATGGACGAAATATTGGCCATGCAAAAGCGCGATGCCAACAATGGTTGGAGCAAGTTTGTGAAAGACAACTTTGTTAACTTTCTAAAGAAACCAGACGCTAAAACACCAGTGATGAGCCATACTGCCATTAACAAAAAACTAGTGCCCCTTATTAAAGATGATGTACCTACCTTTTTAATACTCATAGATAATTTTAGATACGATCAATGGAAGGTAGTTCAAAGTCAGCTAAACGAGTTATTTAACTTGGTTCAAGACGATGTATACATGACCATTTTGCCTACTACAACGCACTATGCACGCAATAGCTTTTTTGCAGGTATGTTGCCAAGCGAAATAGAAAAGCTTTACCCTAACCTATGGGTAAACGAAGAAGATGAAGAAGGCAAGAACATACACGAAGAAGACCTATTAGGTCGCCAATTACAACGCTCGGGCTATATGGACAAGTTCTCGTATACCAAAATTACCAACCTAAATGCAGGTAAGAATTTAGTAGAACAAATACCAAATATGTGGCATAATAAATTGAACGTAATTGTCTACAACTTTGTAGATATGTTAAGTCATGCCCGAACCGAAATGAATGTGATGAAAGAGTTGGCTGAGAACGAAGCAGCCTACCGTAGTATTACAGCCAGTTGGTTTGAACACTCGCCCTTATTTGATGCCATTAAGAAGATGGCCAGCAAGAAAGCACGTGTAGTTATTACCACAGATCATGGTTCAATACGCGTAAGCAACCCTGTAAAAATTGTAGGCGATAGAAACACAAGTACTAACTTACGCTACAAACAAGGTCGTAACCTTAACTATAATGAGAAAGAATTGTTCTCAATTAAAAACCCTAGCGACGCATTCTTGCCAAAACAAAATATGAGTAGCTCGTTTGTATTTGCCCTAGGCGAAGATTTTATGGCTTACCCAAACAATTATAATTACCACGTAAATATGTACAACAACTCCTTCCAACACGGCGGTATAAGCCTAGAGGAAATGATTGTTCCGTTTGTAGTTCTTGAAACGAAGTAGAAGAAGCAACTGGCTTCTGGCAGCTGGCTTCTGGCACTTTTTGCTAGAGGCCAGAAGCCAGAGGCTAGAAGCTTACTACCTTATTGATTAAAAGCAAATCCTATATTAAAACTTAAGTACGAACGATTTGTCAATTCTGTATTCTTAAAGTTTGCATTGTATTTAACAGAAAGTAATAAGCTACGGTTAGCATCTAAATCGTAGGTAACACCCACTTCTGGTGCAATTAAAAACTGCCAGGTATTGGTGTTTAGGCGGTATGAACCCATATCTACATCTTGCATAAAATAGGTTGAACCTATACCAGCACCTGCAATAAAGCGGTAGCCTTTTTCGGTATCTTTAAAGTAATCTAAGCGAGCAGTCATAGGAAACATATTTAAGTAACGATATTGTTTACCGCTTACGGCTGCATTATCTAAGGTATAGGTAGCATAAGGCATTTTTTCGTAGAACACGTTCCAATCGGCACCCACACCTGCCATAACATTATCACTTAATTCGGCGCGGTAATTAAAACCCACACCTCTCCAAGAGTATTTAGAGATAAAGTCTTTGGTTTCGCCAAGTCCTTGACCCATGCTATAGTAGAAGTTAAAATAGGCATCATTATCTTGTGCCACTGCTAGTTTAGTAAAGCTGCTTACAAGCAAGAAAGCTATAATATAAATATTCTTTTTCATGATACTATTTCTTTAAAATTGGAGATTGAGTAAATGCTTGGTCAATGGTTTTCTTAACCCTAGAGTTAAAAGAACTAGTTGAACCTTCCATCATACCGTTAATTACACCTGTCCATACAATGGGCATTTTACCATCTAAGGTAGAATCTTTAGGAGCCGCCATTTGCATTAATAAAGTACCTGTTTTAGTAGTAGAATACGTTGGAGGGTAATAGCCAGGATAATACCAACCACCACCATACCAAGGGTAGCCACCACCGTAGCCCCAACCCCAATACCAGCTATCGTAATAGTAATAGATATTGGTAGTTTCCATGCTTGATAGCATAATATACACATCCGGGTTTTGATCGCGCGCCACTTTTGTCCAGCCATACTTTTTCATATTCTGGTCTATTTGTGCGGTAATTAAATTGGCAGAAGCCTGAGAGATATAATCTGGTTTACCATTGCCATCGGGATCAGAAACATTGCTACTGCTAATCTTAACCACAGAATCTGGGCGAGAATAGGTGAGTTTATTGCTAAAATCTGCTTCCTTAGAATAGCGGGTACCCACTATATCTAATTCATCAATGTACTCTGCGCCACCTGGTCTGCAGGAGCTTGCAAAGAATAAGGCAAAGCAAATTGCCGCATACATGGTTTTGTTTAAATTCATAATTTGAAATTTATATGCGAGAATACCAAATTCTGTGCACATTTCAAACTCATACAAAAAGCTTTACTGAACGCGCTTTATGCCAGCTTGGTAAAGGGCATTCTCTGGGTCAAGGTCAAGAGCAACCTTATAATTTAACTTAGCATCTGCTTTATTCTTTTGCTCCTCAAATAAGAGCCCTTTCATATAAAAGCACCGTGCATAACTAGGGTTCATTCTAGAGCAGATATTCCAATTGCGCATGGCCTCATCAAACATACCTAACTCATAATTTAAATAGCCAACATTATAATACGATAGGAAATGACCTGGGTCTATATCAATAACTCTTCTATAATCAATAAGGGCACTGCGGTAGTTTTTTACACTTTGCTCGAATACGGCTTTGGCAAACCAAGCATCTGCACTTTTTGGGCGAAGTTTAAGGGCTGCAGTATAATAATCTAGTGCAATGGCATTTTTACGAGCTCCATACAAGTTAGCAATGTATAGGTTCGATTCAAAATCTGTTGGGTCTGTTTCAATAGCGGTTTGAAAATGGTAGATAGCTCTGCCTGTATCGCCTAGTTCTTTGTAGTTCATTCCAAGCATATGGTATACTCCAGCATTGCCCTTATCGGTAAGTAAAACTTTGTTAAGTAAGGCAATAGATTTAGAATGTTCTTTTACAACAAAATATAAATCGGCCAATTTTAAGGAGGCTTCGGTATAATCTGGTTTTAGGGCAATAGCTTTTTCGTATTGAGCTGCCGAACGCTGAGTTTGGTTCATAGCATATAACGTTCTGGCTAAACTAAAATGGTAGAGAGGGTTCAATGAATCTAGTGCTATGGCGGCTAAATAATCATCTTCTGCTCTATTTAAATATTTTGTATTAGAATAGATTTGAGCTCGTTTATAATACAATTCTGGATCCTCAGAATTAGCTTCTAGTTGGGCACTAATTTCCTTCACAGCAGCAGTGTTTGCCAAGCTATCGTTAGGGTCGGGCAAAGAACTGGCCTTTTTATTGGGGGTGCAGCTAATGTAAAAGAAACAAAGACTGATAAAAATCAGATTTTGGAGAGAAAGTAATGGACGCATTTTTATATTTTTGAAAACTTCAACGAAAGGCAAAGAACGTGATTGATACTTAGTCAAACAAATTTACCTTTGGGTTGAACCTAACCAAAACTTATTAAACTATGCCCTTTTACCACAAACTTGGAAAACTACCTGAGAAACGACACACGCAATTTAGAAAGCCCGATGGCACTTTATATGCCGAAGAACTAATTTCTACAGAAGGTTTTAGCAGTTTATACTCCTTAGTTTACCATTGTCATCCACCTACATTGGTAAAGGAAATTGGCGAAGCCTACTCGGTTGAACCAGTTGCAGCCATGCCTAAAAACCTGCAAAACAGAAGCTTTTTAACCTTTAAAACAGAACCCAAAGACGATTACCTAGAATCGCGCGTGGTGATGTTGTTTAATAGAGACTTGTATTTAAGTGTGGCTGCTCCTAGAAAGAGTATGACCACTTACTACTACAAAAATGCCGATGCCGATGAGGTTATATTTGTGCATGAAGGCAGTGGCGTATTAAAAACACTTTATGGCAAAATAGAATTTTCTTATGGCGATTACTTGGTTGTACCTCGCGGTATGATTTACCAATTAGAATTTGCCACCGAAAACAATAGGCTATTAATTACAGAGAGCTTCTCTCCTATTAAACCACCTAAGCGTTACCTAAACCAATTTGGACAATTCTTAGAACACTCGCCCTATTGTGAGCGCGATATTAAATTGCCCGAGAACATAGAAACCCATGATGAGAAAGGCGATTTTAAGGTATTGATTAAGAAGCAAAACCTTATTTATCCCTACACTCTTGCCACCCATCCATTTGATGCCATTGGTTGGGATGGGTATCAATATCCGTATGGGTTTAGCATACATAATTACGAACCAATAACGGGTCGTTTGCATATGCCACCTCCTATTCATCAAACCTTTGAAGGACATAATTTTGTTATTTGTTCCTTTGTACCACGTTTGTATGATTACCATCCCTTATCCATACCAGCACCTTATAACCACAGCAATGTAGATAGCGATGAGGTATTGTATTATGTAGATGGAGATTTTATGAGCCGCAAGCATGTAGAGCGAGGCATGATTAGTTTACATCCAAAAGGAATTCCACACGGGCCACACCCAGGCACTGTTGAGAAATCTATTGGCAAAACAGAAACCAAGGAGTTGGCCGTAATGATAGATCCATTTTACCCATTAGAAATAACCCAAGCTGCGCTAAACTGCGAAGACCCGGGCTATTATAAATCGTGGGTGGAGTAGGAAAAACAATTTTTGAATTATATTCGCGGCATGAACCAAAACAATGAAACCGGGGCTATGGATTTCCTGCCATTAAACGGAACCGACTATATTGAACTGTATGTGGGCAATGCCAAACAAGCCGCACATTTCTACAAAACTGCGTTTGGCTTTCAAAGCTTGGCTTATGCTGGGCCCGAAACAGGTGTCAGAGACAGAGCCAGTTATGTATTGGTTCAGGACAAAATGCGCTTAATGCTTACCTCTCCTTTACACTCTGACTCACCAATTGCAGAGCACCACAAAAAACATGGCGATGGTGTGAAAGTATTGGCTTTATGGGTTGATGATGCCTATGATGCATACGAGCAAACCATGAAAAGAGGTGCTAAATCCTATATGGAACCAAAAACACTTAGCGATGCAAATGGCGAAGTGCGCATGAGCGGTATCCATACCTATGGCGAAGTAGTTCACTTATTTATAGAACGTAAAAACTATACAGGCGTATTTATGCCTGGCTTTAATAAATGGGAAAGCACCTACAATCCTGAACCAACAGGTTTATTATATGTAGATCATTGCGTGGGTAATGTAGGTTGGAACCAAATGAACCCTTGGGTAGATTTTTATGCCAATGTAATGGGCTTTAAAAACATCCTTTCGTTTGATGATAATGATATTTCTACCGAATACTCGGCCCTTATGAGTAAGGTTATGAGTAATGGAAATGGCTATGTTAAGTTCCCAATTAACGAGCCAGCCGAAGGAAAGAAAAAATCGCAGGTAGAAGAATACTTAGAGTTTTATGAAGGCGAAGGCACCCAACATATTGCCATTGCTACTCATGATATTGTAAGTACCGTTAAACAATTAATGGCTCGTGGAGTTGAGTTCTTAAAAGTACCCTCAAGCTATTACGATGATTTATTGGATCGTGTAGGACCCATTGAAGAAGATATTGAGCCTTTAAAAGAATTAGGCATTTTGGTTGACCGCGATGATGAAGGGTATTTATTGCAATTGTTTACCAAACCTGTTGAAGATAGACCAACAATGTTCTATGAAATTATTCAGCGTAAAGGTGCCAAATCATTTGGTAAAGGAAACTTTAAAGCTTTATTTGAAGCCATTGAACGCGAGCAAGAAACACGCGGAAATTTATAAGAATTAATATACACTTAAATACAAAGCAACTTAGAATGAATAGATTCTAGGTTGCTTTGTTGTTTTATAAAACACAGCTAACATGACAGATCAAAAATTGCTTACGCAGTTTAAAAACATAGGCACAGCCGAAGGTATTTCATTTTTGGTATTGGTATTTATTGCCATGCCGGTTAAGTACGTATTTGGCTTTCCATTATTAGTAAAATATTTTGGATGGGCACATGGCGTATTATTTATACTTTATATAATATGGCTTATACGCGCCAAAGAAGAATACAATTGGAGCTTAAAACAAGTAGCTCTAGCTATGGTTGCTGCCTTGCTTCCCTTCGGGCCTTTTATTTTGAATAAGAAATTACACGCATAAAAAAAGCCCGCTTCAACGCAAGTTGAAGCGGGCTTTTTAATATAGTAAGAATTAAGCCTTCAACTCTCTCATCCGTTTAAGGATACTTAAGAAGAATCCTACAATCATGATGATGGTTCCAGCCCAAACGAAATTAATCATTGGAAACACAATGGCTTTCATAATGATAAAATCGCCAGAGGTATCTTTCTCAGAACTAATGATGGTAATCTTTCTAGTATCAGGATCCACACCCGCAAACCTAAATTTAAGCTTAGCCTCATCTACCAAGGCTTCGTAGCTAGTGGCAGTATTGTTTTGAACACCATATAATGGAACGGCATCATACACTTTATCCAAAGTATATACTTTAAGCTCGGCTCCTAATAATACCTGGAAATTCTTCGTATCTATTTTACTAGCATCGGTATTAGAGTTAATACCTTGCAAAATTGCAATGCCATTATTGGTATAAAGAGTATCGCCAATTCCTACCGTATGGGTTTTCTCATTTATAAACTTTGCACCTGCCTTTTCTGAAGGCACAGAGCTAACATACGTAAACACATCATGTCCCCAATAGTGCTTGGTATCTGGGTTGGCCACTAAACCAAACTTAGGATTTATTTGTCCGTTTGGATATAAGTTAAACTCATATTCTACCGAATCTAGTTTGTTTAGTTTTTTATAGTTTACTTGGTAATAGGTATTCACCCATTGCTGTGAATCTTTCACATAAGTAATAATATAATCGCCCATTTTAGCAGGCTTACCACGTTCTAAGTAAATATTCTCAACGTTTTCTTTATTGTCAAAATCGGGGTTTATGGCCTGACCCGATTGGTTAATAGAAATAACTTGCTTATTGGCAGAAGAAACCAACACACCAATTAATAAAAAGCCAAAGCCTATATGCGCCACACTAGCTCCAGCTAAGGTAATTTTACCTTTTAAGAAGGGAACTAATAAAGCAAAATTAGCTACTACACCGTAAACACCAGCAAATAATAAACCTATATAGATTGGGTTTTGCAACTCAAATACAAAGTATAATCCTGCGCTCATCACTAAGGCAATACCCGCATAAATACCAATTTTCTTGATAGCTACCGAAGTGTTCTTTTTATATTTAAGCATTTGTGCCACAGCAGTAAGAATGCCAATAATAATAGCCATAGGCATTTGCCATTTATTATAATGAGCAATTACATCGGCAGGCGGCGCTAGGTTAGCCGAGAAGAGTTTATTAAAAACAGGAATAGAAGTAGTAAGTGTTACCTGAAAGGATGAGATAACCAAAACCAAACTACCAATAAACATCCAAAACTCGCGGGTATAAATTTCTTCGTCTTTGGCAGAGCGTGGCATTTCTTTCCAACGCATTACTATAAGCACTATAGATAAAACCACAAATATTAAAAGGAAAACTAACAGCTGTCCGCTCATACCCAAATCGGTAAACGAGTGAACCGATGAGTTACCCAAAATACCCGAACGAGTAAGGAAGGTAGCATATAATACCATTAAGAAAGTGGTAATAATTAATATTAAACCAACGATATAACTATTGCCTGTTGATTTATGAATGATAAGCACGTGCACACCGGCAATTAAAATTAACCAAGGAACCAAAGAAGCATTTTCTACTGGATCCCAAGCCCAATAACCGCCAAAGCTTAAGCTTTCGTAAGCCCAAAAGCCACCCATAATAATACCTGCACCTAAAACCATAGCGCTTATTAAAGCCCAAGGCAAAGCTGGTTTGAGCCAATTGCTATAGTCTTTACGCCATAAAGAAGCAATGGCATAGGCAAAAGGAACAACGGTTGTGGCAAAGCCAAAGAACAAGGTGGGTGGGTGAATAACCATCCAATAATTTTGCAAAAGTGGGTTCAAACCGTTGCCATCTTTTACCTTACTTAGGTAATCTGGTAATTGAAAAATTGGCGCATTAGCCATTACGTTTCTAAGCAACTCAAACGGACTACTACCTAATTTATACGAGAATATTTTAACACCTAAAAGCATGCTAGTTAAAGCCACTTGCGAGAGCATAACTACTGCCATTACTGGGTTTAGCCAGTCTTTGGCAGTGCGCAATAAAATTTGACCAATAACCATTTGCCAAAAAATCCAAAGAAGGAAACTTCCCTCTTGACCTTCCCAGAAACAAGAGATCATAAAGTGTACAGGTAAATCGGTGCTGCTATGTTGCCAGGCGTAATGATACTCGAAATAATGGCTGTAAATTATTTTAAATAGCGAGCCAATAATAGTTAGTACGGCAAGACTATGTAGGTGAAATGAATATTTTGCCAAGGTGGCCCAGCTTTTATCGAGCGGGTTGTTTTGGGCAAAGAAATAACTAAGACAGGCTAGTATAGAGGTAATAAACGAAACCACAACTGCGCTGTGGCCAAGGTTACCCCAAAATAAATGCTCGCCAATAAATGTAACTGAACTCATAAGTTTGTTGTTAGAAGTACTAATAAAGGTGTATTCAATTAGTACTATGATTTCACCTGGTTATCGGTGTATTTACTTGGGCATTTAAGTAAAATCTTATTTGCCTCAAAATGGTCGCCTTCCATGCTGCCCACAATGACAATCTTTTCAGACCTATCAAAATCTGTTGGCTCAGGGTTATGGTAAACCACTTTACTTTCTTTGCCTTTTTCGTCGATCATATAAAAGGAGAAGAAATTAGCATCTTGTTGTGGGTTATAGAACTTTTCTTTGGTTCTATTTAAAGTTCCCACAATATGGTATTCTTTGCCTGGATGATCGGTAGCAACCGTAAAATCTTCATAGGTACTTGCGTCGCCATACATGCTTACAATAGCGCCAATGGCAACGGCAATAAGTATTAAGGCTATTATGCTAGTTTTTTTCATGCTTAGTTTTGTTCTTGTTTTCTAAGTTTAATATCTAATGAAATAAGGTAGCCGGTAATACCTATAAACAAAACGCTTATAACAGCAATTACCACCATAAATTTATCTGTGCCTTCGGCATTAGGCATTTGGTTGCTGTGTTGTTGAACCTGGTTTAAAATAAAGTATTTCATATTAGTCTTCTTGTGCTTTTTTATATTCTAATTTCATCATGCGAGTTTGGATATCTGCTATCCAAAATCCTATTAAGATCCAACCCATTACGGCAGGGTAAAATACCATGCGAAGGCGGCTATCTAAATCGTAGCTATTAAAGCCAGGGTTACCACCATTGCCGGGGTGTAAAGAGGCTGTAAGGCGTGGTAATACAAAAATTAATACCACAAATACTGGCAATACAAACAGGTTATAGGCAGCAGAAATACGTGCCTTCTTTTCTTCGTCGTCAATGCTACTGCGCAATACAAAGTATGCGGCATACATAAGCATACCAATGGCAGCGCTATTTAATTTAGGATCGTTGGTCCAATAAGCACCCCAGGTATTTTTAGCCCAAATCATTCCTGTTACCAAACCCATACAACCATATAACATTGCAATGCGCGCAAAAGATTCGGCATAAATATCCTGAACCAAATCTTTTTTCATTAAAAACCTTACTGAGTATACAGCAGAGGCTACTAATAAACTTAGCATACCAAACCACATGGGCACATGGTAATACAAATTACGTATGCTTTGAGCCAAGATTGGTAACTGAGGAACAGGCAATAATAATCCGCCTATTAGGGCATATAAAACCAGTGCTATACCGGCAAACTTCCACCATTGGATATATTTCATAAAAGAATTAGGTTCTTTATTTTTTAACAGGCCCCAAAAGTAGCGATAATACTCAAATGAACGACACTGATTTTTGTTAGAATGGTAAAATTATTAAGTTGAGATTAAGTTTAAATCTACCAACTTTGTTAGTATAATTAACTATCCCTATGAAAACGCTACTAAAACTCTCTTTATCCCTCCTTTTCCTCTTGGTTTTAGGTTCGAGCCAAAGCTCTGCCAACCACGTGGTTTGCACAGAAATGCGCTATACCTGCACAGGCACACCTGGGGTATATATGGTTGGTTTAAAACTATATCGAGATTGCTCTGGTACCGAATTTTGTGCCAGCTGCCCTACTTCTCTTAATTCTGATTGTAAGGTAAATGTGGATATTAAAGGGTTTGATAGCGCCTTTTTGGACCAAGGGTATGGCAATGCCGACTTAACAATTGTAAAATCGGCCTCGGCCTATGATGTGGTGCAGTTATGCAAATTGGCAAAAACTATTTGTAGCAATTGCGGTTCAAGAACTCCTGGTACCTTTACCCCTGGAATAGAAATTTATTATTTTGAAGGTTTAGTAAATTTAAATGCCGTGCCAAGTGCTTGTTGCAAGGTACGCGTAGGTTTTGCCCAATGTTGCAGAGGCACAAGTGTTACCACGGTGGTAAACCCAATGGCAACAAATTATTATACAGATATTATGATAAACCGTTGCGCCAATGGCTGCAATAGTTCGCCCGTATTTACCAACGACCCCGTTTTTATTGTATGCGCAGGCCAAGATATTGTAAACGCAATGGGTGCCATTGACCCAGATGGCGATAGTTTAAGTTATGAGAAAGGACCTATGTTGCAAAATAGAACTACCCGAGTTGCGTATACATCACCCTATAGTCCAACTGTTCCTTTTCCGTACTTAGGAGCTCCTATTCAGAGTCCACCCGCCTTGCCTCCATCTGGAATTGATATAAGTTCAAACGGCGATATACGTTACCGCCCAATGGGAACTTTTGCAGCCAACATGCCTATAGTGGTGAAACAATGGCAAAAGATAAATGGCAAAATGGAAGTGGTGGGCGAGGTAACTAGAGATATGTATATACAATCTATGTTTTGCCCAAATAATAACCCACCTGTGGTAAGAACCTATGATTCTGTTGGAGCCTTGACCGCGCCACAGCCAAGCTTCTTTTATAACCTAGCTTTTGGAAAACCCTTTTGCATGATGCTTGGTGCATGGGATAATACCTCTACTACCGATACCACCGATTTTACTTGGAGCCCAATGAACGATTTATTTAAAGCAGGTGCGGTAATTACTCGTTTATACGATACTTTAACAAGAGGCCTAACTGGACCAAAAATGGATAGCATACGTTTTTGCTGGACTCCAAGTTTTGGAGATGTGAGAACAGAACCATACCTATTACGTTTAACTGCCAGCGATAGAGCCTGCCCGATTAAAGCTAGTTCTGCTAGGTATTTAAGCTTTAAGGTGAATGGTGTTACAGCCGTAAAAGAACATACTCCTTCTAGCAATTCATTTGAGGTATTTCCAAACCCTGCCAAAGACCAACTAACAATTGAATTAGGAAAACCTAGCAGCGAAAAGTTATTTATAGAATTAATCGCGATAGATGGCAAGCAAGTGCTTACTCAGTATTTAGCTCCGAACCAAGTAAGTCTAACCCTTAAGCTGAATGATTTATTGCCAGGAATTTACTTTGTGCGTGTAAATGGAAGCAATTTCCAAGTAGCGAAGAAGGTAATAGTTTCAGAATAATTGCCCAAGCCTTTAGGCTTGGGATAATTAAATAAGGCAAAACATTTTGAGGCCTTTACCTTTTGGAAGCCATATTTTATATGAGTGCAAATTAATTGCGAAAGAAAAGGCCTAAAGGCCTCCAGAAAAATTATTATTATACACAATTCCCGGGCGTAAACACCCGGGCTAGTTGGATTATAAGAAAAGGAAATCTTGTTTCTCTTTCTTATGCAACTCGTAACTTCTGCCGCAGGCAGATAACGCAACTCGCAACATTTTAGATGGTAGGAAGACCTTATTAAATAAAGGAAATGGACTTTCGTTTTACTTGTAAAAATCCGCTGTTAAATAAAAAACGGTGTCTATAAAGTAAACTATTTTATTTTTTGTAAGGACATTTTCATCATGAAGGTCCTCGATAATAATCCCTAAATCAGGATTATAATAATCGTTATTCTTAGTGTTTTGAAATCCGTTTTGCGATAAAAAACGTTTCACATCCTCTAATTCAGTTGGAGTTGTAAATGTAACATAGTGTTGCTCTACCACAGCAAATACAGCACCTTCAACCTTTGTAAATCCTAATAATTTGTATGCTGTATCAGGAAAGAAAAAATTATGCAGTAATAAATTAATTAAATAATCTCTCCAACAGCCATAATAAATTGCATCATTTAATTTAAAAACACTTTCAGAGTTTTTAAGATAAACCTTTTGCTCTGCCCCTTCACTTACATAAAGAGTCAAATCAACCTCAACCCAGAGCCCATTTTCATTAATAAACCTCTCTAAACTCTCTGTTTCTTGTTTTTTGAGGTGCTTACTAATTTCAGCTTTCGGGCTTGTTCTCTGGCCTTGGTCAAGGTAACTGGCGATTGTTTGGATAACTCCTCCATACCTAACTTGGCTCTTTCCTGAAATGATAGCGTGTAATTCATTTTTAGTATTGGCTTCCACAAACAAATATAATCATATCAAATTAAAAGAAAAAATAATGGCAATCCTTCGCATATGTTACGGATTAACGAAAGAGTAATAACGCAACATTCCTTCGCT
The DNA here is from genome assembly GCA_002256395.1 of Bacteroidetes bacterium B1(2017). Taxonomy (GTDB): domain Bacteria; phylum Bacteroidota; class Bacteroidia; order UKL13-3; family UKL13-3; genus B1. The sequence goes on from NKJG01000002.1 coordinate 738,230, forward strand.
AAAGCTTCGGGATGCAAAGCTCGCAACATTTTAGATGATAGGCAAGCTTTGTTAATTTGAAACTTTCCGCATGATAGTTTCTAGGGGACCATTGGAGAAGTATTTGCTCCAGATATTACTGAAGATAACGCTTAGGACAAAGAACAAGGTTGCATAGCCTAGCAAATAGGCAGATGAGATGGGTGTTTCGGTGGGTGGAAATCCGGTGTATTTTTTGGAACTTAAAAGGGAGAGAATAAGAACCCCAATAGTCATGTGGAATACATAAAGAGAGAGTGTCATTTTACCTGTATTGGCCAATACTAAAATCAATTTAGAACTTGAATATTTATCTGCTAGTAACATACAAGTAGAAATAACAATAAAGGCCCACCCTAGGGTTATCATAAAGAAAGGAATATTTACAGGAAAATAATCTTCCATAATATAAAACCAGGTATCGATATAAAATTGGTGATGCAGTGGATTCTCAAAATCATACATAATGTATAAACGAAGAGCCTTAAATACTAGCAATAGTCCTAAACCAATAACAAACACTTTCTTGGATGTTTGTTTGTTGTGCCAATCTAAATGGCCAAGGTACATGCCCATACTAAAAAAGGCAAACCAAGGGAAAATAGAATTCCACCCATTGTAAAAGGTATTTCGGAGGAAACCAATTGGCGTCCAAAAATCGGCATATTTGGTGGTTTGCAAATCCCAGCTTGTGAAGATGGGAATATATTGTTGCAAGGCAATATACACTAGCAGAAAAAGGATGGCAATCCAGATATAATATCGTTTAGGAACAAACAAGATAAGGAGTGCTATGTGCATATACCCACCATAAAAATGAAGGATATCTCCAGGCCACCAATTGTAAAGCAGTAAGCCTAAAAAGAACAAAAACAGGGAGCGTTTAAAAAGGATCGATTTTACCTTGTTAATGTCCTCTTGTGTTTGGGTGTATTGTTTAGCTAATAATACAACACCTAAACCAGCACATACAATAAAAATAGATGTTGAGTTTCCAATAAACAGGTTTATGAATTTACCAAGTATACTTGGATCACGAAACGAGCCAAAACAAAAAACAAAGTTCACTATAAACATCCCAAAAATGGCATAGGCGCGCGCAAGGTCAAATCCAAGTATGCGTTTATTCATTTAAAAGTAAGTTTATATTGAAGTTTCTTTAATCCCAATCTAATCAATTTTACACAGTCTATAAAAGCATAAACCTTTATGCGATTTGGCTACGTTTCCGTTTTCAACAAAGGTCCAAACGCTATGGAAGGATACTGCTTGACTTGGTTCGATTAATACCACCTTTTTACCCTTTAGTTCCCATGTGCCGCTTACATCAATTTTATGGTTTGGATTAGAAAAGTCTTGGTAGGTATAAGTATGATTAGCGTTAATATTCAATTTTATTTGGGATGGGTCTGAGTCCGAAACGCCATAGGTGCCAATAAACGAGGTTGAATTATTGTTAGAAAAAGAGCTAAGAATTAGAATGCCAATAAAGGCTGCAAGCATGTTTAATTTTTTCATAGGTACTTAGGTTTGGTGTTTTTATTTAATACTCAAGGCGCCAGAAGGGCATTTGGCAACAGTGGCCAAAATTTCTTCGTTGCTAGCGTTTTCTAGTTTAATCCAAGGTTGTTCTTTAGGTTGAAATACCTTAGATAGATTTTTAACACAATTAGCAGAATGCGTGCATTTGCCATTTTGCCACACAACGGTTACTTCTCCGTTTGTGTATTCCTTTACGAGATTATTTTTATCCATAATTTAAAAATTTTGCAAGCCCCAATAATTAGTTCCGTGTACAAATATAGAAGGAAGTACACTTTTAGTTCTATAGGTTAAATATCCCCACATTAATCCAATAGGTATTATTCGTATTGAACCAAGTATAACTTCTTGTAGGTTTGGATCTTGAGCATACCATTTTGGAGCATGCATAAAAGCCCATAGAAAAGTTGTACTAAACCAAGCCAAACCAGTATTGTTTAATAAAGCTGCTAACCTTGTTTGACCAACTACTCTAAAAAACTCTTCTGATAAACCTGCCAAGATAAGACCTGTGTAAAGCGCTCCTACTATTCCCCCACTCTCAAGTAAAATGTTATCCCAAGTTAAACTTTGTGGTGAAACCAATCTATTTGTAATGGCCGAAATTACTATTATAGGTACTATTAAAATGAAGCCTTGAAGGCGAAAGCCTAATTCGCGCGGCTTGTATTTTAAGACTAATAAAAAAATACCGAGAGCAATAGGGAACAAAAATAGCACCAAGGGCAGTAATGCAAGCTTTAAAATACCTTTTAAATTTTGCCAATCAATGCTTGGCGAAAAGCGAACATATAAAAAGAGCATACCTAATAAAAAACTACTAAAGAAAAAGAAGGATTCGAGTTTAGGTTTTCTTACCTCAAACGTTTCAGTTTCCTTTTTTCTAAGCGCATAAAAATCTATACAAAAGGAACACATCCACATAACTCCTAAATAGGCTATGCTTTGTGCAAAGGCAGTATGTATATAGCCAATATAGAGTATAGTAAGTGCAGTAATGCTAACAAGCAAAAACGTTAAGGGGTTGGCCTTAATTTTGGAGAATTGAAATTGAAACACCTCTAACATCATACTTGTACTGGCCTTTATACCATTGTACTAGCAAGATAGAATTTTCCTTTTAAAATTAAGTGTAAAGTTTATCAGCTAAATAAGAGTGCCCTGCCTGCTATTGAGAACGTTGCGGGTTACGAGCGCCGGCTACGCCAGCTGTTACGGGTTGCGTAACTTCGACAGGCTCAGCTACCTTCAAACTTAATTAGTGACTTCTATTAATTAGAAAGGTAGTTGAGTTTATCGAAACTACGCAACACATAACTTCTGCCGCAGGCAGATAACGCAACTCGCAACGTTTTCGATGAAAGCAAAACCTTCTTAGGATGTTATTTCTAAAATGGAAGGCGCCTTGTAGTTTGGATAATCGGTATAGCCTTGCTTCTCTGCCGAGTAAAATAAATCGACATTTAGGCTTTGCGATAATTCATGATTGAATTCTAAACGTTCTACCAAATCGGGGTTATTTATGAATGGACGGCCGAAGCCAATAAGATCACATAAGCCACTTTCTAGTTCTGCTTCGGCACTTTCTTTATCATAGCCACCACACAGTATGAGGGTATTTTTAAAGTTGCTCCGAATCATTTTCTTAATTTCTATAGGAACCGCTGGTGCACCCATAGCCGAATGATCTACTAAATGGATATAGGCAATATCCATGGTATTGAGCTCTTTTGCAAGATACTCATAGGTAGCATCCATTTCGGGGTAATTAGCCATATCGCCTGCAACACCATAGGGCGATAAACGAACACCTAATTTATCTTTCCCAATAATTGCTGCAACAGCTTGCGCAACTTCTAACACAAACCTACATCTGTTTTCAATACTTCCACCGTAGGTATCGGTTCTTTCATTGGTTCGGGGCGACAAAAATTCTTCCAATAAATAGCCATTTGCGCCATGTAATTCTACCCCATCAAAACCCGCTTGAATAGCATTTTGAGAAGCTTTAACAAACTCAATTTTGGTTGAAACTATATCTTCGGCTGTCATTGCTTTTGGCATAGAATGATCTTGCATATGCTTATCATCGGTATACATTTGTCCGGCAGCCTTAATAGCCGAAGGTGCTAGGATATGCGAGCCGTGAGCCATATTATCATAATGGCTTATACGACCAGTATGCATGAGTTGAACACTAATTTTTCCTCCATGCGAATGAACAGCACTGGTTACCTTTTTCCATCCATCTACTTGTGCTTTGCTAAAGATGCCAGGTATACGAGCATAGCCCAAACCATTGGCCGAAGGAGAAGTGCCTTCTGTTATAATTAAACCTGCTGTTGCTCTTTGCTGGTAATAGGTTGCCATTAAATCATTCGGAATATTATCAATAGCCCTGCAGCGTGTCATAGGAGCCATTACCATTCTATTTTTTAGTTCAATAGAACCAACTTTAGCAGCGCTAAATAAAGTATACTTTTTCATTCCAATTGTTTTATGCCGTGAATACAGCTTCACAACGCGCAAAGGTGAGGTGTATTTGAAAACGGATGCTTATATAATTAATTGAATAAGTTACATGATTCACATGTGAAAAAGGGAGGTGGGCGCTGGGCATTGGGCGCTGAGGTTATTTCCCAATGCCCAGTGCTCAGCGCCCAATTCCCAGTGCTCACCTTAGTCTTCCACAACCGTACCGTCTTCTTTAAAATCGGCGTCTTTTCTTTCCATGCCTTTTTTCATATCTACTTCGTAGAGTAAGCCATGTTTTACTGATTCAGATTTTTCGGCTTTGGTAATAATCCAATTTGGATATTTTGCTTTAACGGCAGCGGTTACATTAGAAGGTAAGTCGGAAAGCGAAATGTCTTTTTTGGTTTTAAGCCAAGTGCCATCTTCATGATACATTACTTTTGTTTTGCTACCTTCATACATAAACTCTGCTTCCCATTTCATAGAACCTTCTTTTTCCCAATTTACTTTTGTAGCGCTAGGGAACTTTGCCTTAAAGGCATTTTCAACGGCTACAGGAGGCTTGCCGGCAAAAGAGTAACTGCTAATAAAGGCAGTTGCTAGAACCAAGAATACTAATTTTTTCATTTTGTGTTTTCTTTACTATGATAGAATTATCATGGTTCAAGAGTACACGTGTTATAGGTAATAAGGGTTACACAGCAGAGAGGGATTGTTGCAAGAATCCCACATATTGTGGAGGAAACTTAGGTATACTAACAGCTAGTATTGAATCCTATTTGTTGAGGAGATTTTTATAAATAATACCATCTTTAATAAGTAGCAAAATAGAGGTATCGGGTTTGGATAAAACGCTAATGTCTTTCAATGGATTTCCATCCAATAGAATTACATCGGCATAAGCCCCTTCGCTTATTTCTCCCAATTTAGCTTCAAGATATGGATTTCGTAAGCCACTAAGTTTAAATACCTGGGCATTTTCGTAGGTTAGTAATTTAAGGATTTGATAATTACTTAACCAGGTTTGTAGTTTCAAAATATCGGTGCTTTGCTTTGGACCATTTTTGGGTTCAAACAAATAATCTGTGCCCCAAATTAATTTCACATTGTACTCTTTAGCCCATTTAAAAGCATTATCCGTTCCTTCTATAACGGTATGTTTCTTTTGCTTTACATTTTCGGGCGCTGTAGGCGGTGCTTCATCTAATGCTTGTATACTTAAGAAAGCACCTTTATCGGCAATGAGTTTCATTGTTTCAGGATCCAATAATTGCCCGTGTTCAATGCATTTTACCCCCGCATTAAGCGAACGTTTTACCGCTCTTGGTGTATATGCATGCACCGTAACATAGGTACCCCAATCTTCTGCAGCATCAACGGCAGCCTTAAGCTCGTCTGGCGTATATTGAGTAACATCTAATGGATCGTAAGCGGTAGCGGCCCCACCACCTGCATGCACCTTTATTTGTGAAGCACCTGATCTTAAATTCTCTCTTGTGGCTGTTAATACTTCTGGAACACCATCTGCTATAAATCCAACACCCATTAATTCGGCTTTAGAAACTTCCCCTCCCCATCGTTTCGATTTTTCATTTGGCAAGCGGGCATCTCCATGTCCAGATGTTTGAGAAATCATTGCTCCACTTGGATAAATCCTCGGACCAGGAAATAATCCCTTATCAAATTCGCGCTTAACTGTAAATACAGGTCCGCCCAAATCTCTTATAGTGGTAAAACCTCTAAGCAGCATCTTCTCCCCTTCTATGCGTGTATATTCATCGAGTTTTTCACTCGTAATTTCGGGTTTTAGCAAGTCGGCTTGAGACATGGTGTTCAAAGCCAAATGCACATGGTTATCAATTAAACCTGGCATTAAGAATTTGCCCTTCCCATCAATTATTTTCGTATTTCCGCTCTTATTGGTAGGAATAGGTTGGGTAGAAACTTTGGTAATGATATTATCTACAATAAGAACATTTCCAAGTATTGTTTTTTCATCCTTCCCATTAAATACTTGAACGTTTGTGATTAAGATGGTAGTTTGAGCCTTAGCAAGAATAGCGCACAAAAATAGCACGGCTGTTAGGATAGATTTTAAAGGAGACAATTTAGTCATAGTACTACAAAGTGTTTCATCCAAATATATTTGAATCAACACGAAAAATAAAAAATACTTTGTTCTATTTTATTTGAAAAATACTCCTTCATTATCAGCTGTTGCGAGATACATAAGCAAGCTTTGCCTGCTATTGCGAGTTGCGTAGCTTCGACAAGAAAAAGGCATAGCAAAGTCCTTTTATTTATGCCAGCTAGGAGGTTATGAGGTTGTGAGGTTTCGAGGATGGGCCTGCCCTGAGCTTGTCGAATGGATTTTATTTCAAGCCATACCGCTTCTTCATTTCGTCGTATTCTTTGAAGGCGGTGGCAGAAAATACGACTCCAAATTTTTGGTTCAAGGCATTTAACTCTTTTATCTTGGCTTCTGAGCCTTCTGGGAAACCATTTTTATCTGTTAGTTCAAAGAATATTCGCTCGAGATATTGCTCAAAGGGTTGGTTAAAATACATGTCTATAAATCTCAAGGATTTATCGCTAGCGTTCCAAAAGGTATGTTCAATTAAGCGTGGACGTAAATGCCATCCTCCTGCTTTTACTTCAATTACTTCTCCCCCAACCAGTACACTTGCTGTACCTTCAACTACATACATTAACTCATCTAATTCTTTATGGTAATGTGGTGGCGGACCCATGGTTTTAGGAGCCACAGCCGTTTCAACACTCGAATACAAACCACCCGTCATTTCAGACCTAACCCAGGTGCGAATGCTTAAACCTCCATTATGTTCTAAAGGTGGCTGAGCGGGTAATAAAACTGGTTTTAAATTTTCTGTCGATTCAGTTTCAAATGGAAGGGCAATTGCAGCAGAGGATACGAATCCCATGCTGGCCAACATTCCAGATTTTTGTAAAAAGTCGCGCCTTTGCATACTAGGTAGATTGCTTAATTTGTTTACAGCTAACTTACTACAATAAATTCAGATAATAAGCACTTTCTCCTTCTATCTCTCTTTCTTTCTCCTTTTTTGAAATGAATCCAATTAGAAAAAAGGCATATTTTAAAGGGAAGTATATAACCTATTCCTTCTTATAAAGGTAATTAGTAATAAAGGTATTGCAGGTAACCTCTTTAAGGGGCCTACCCTTGTTAAAATAGGTTTTAGTAAAATAATTTAACCTAGGTTCAAACGGACAAAAATAAACGGCCAAGCTTGAATCTAGGATTGAATTGGTATAATAAAACAAAGTTGTTCTCTTATTGAAGAATCTATTATAAGGGTGACAATCACCTTCCGTTATTTTACCTTTAACCTTGGTTTCGGTTTTTATACTCAGTAAGCCAGAATTTGTATAATAATACTTCGCCAAATATAAATGGCTAAAGGGGTAAATTGAATGACCCGGAACGCTTAAAGATTTTAGTAGGTTTCCCTCGGTATTAAAATAATAGAAGCAAGTATCTATTCTAGAACCGTCCATCCATATTTGATAGAGTGTTCTTGAAATGGGATCAAACCTATACAAAAATTGGTTCTCCCCAACACAATCTGTTATATACAATTTAGCAATGGGTAAGCCTAAGTTGTTATACTTATATTTAATAGTAGTCCCCATTATTTCATAGCGTTCAATTTCTATCACATTTGAGGCACTATCATAAAGCAAATACCCCATGGTATCTGAGTCGTAGCATTTATATAGGTCGTTTTTAGAAACAGTAAAAACAGTATCAGTAATTGGATATTTTAATCCATTAGGGAGAATTTGAGTGAAATTAAATTGGCTAAAGGGTGTTTTAGTATCTTGCTTACAGGAGTAAAGACAGCATATAACACTAAGTAAAAGAAGTAGTTTTTTCATGACTAAAACATCCAACACTAATCATGCTCCAATAAGGTCACTACTTTGTTTTGCTTTTTCGAATAGCCAATTGTTGCTCCACCTTCGCTACAATTATAGCAGGCAATGTCTATGAGTTGTAAGCTTGTGTCGCTAAGTATCTCTTGCAGAAAATTTTTGTCTTGAATGTCTTCTTCCGAATTAAAGTCGGCATTTTTGCTTTTATCTATTAAATAAATTGTTTCAAAAAAGGTGTTTAGATTCTTATAGAAAAAGCGTTCGTATTGAGTAGGAGTAATCGCTTTGCAATAGGCATCAACAAAGGCATCGTACTCTTCTTGTCCGCCTGAATTAGGAACACTATCTGGCTCCAAAATCAATTTAACAAAATAAAATGTTTCAAAGGTTTGAGTATAAATAACCTGGCCCTTTGCGGTAATAATTTGCAAAGTAGAAGTAGACTCCCTAACCTTTCCTGGATGTATGGTTAAGAGGAACACGTCCTTCTCTTTTGCATTTGAAAAATAATAAGAAGTGGATTTCTTAATAGTATCGCCAATAGCAAGTGAAACATATTGGGTTCTATCGTGGCTTTCTTCACCCGCTATAGCTTGAGTGGTATCCTTGCTTGCAGCTGTTTGCTGGGTAGTGTTTGAGGTGCATGCTGTTAGAAGCAGTAGTAGGCTTAGTGTGAGTAAGTGAGTTATTTTCATGTTTTGGAGGATGGGAGGTTGGGAGGAAGGGAGGTTGGGATTATTTTGAAATCAAAGTTAAATAAATATGAGAATAGTTGCTAATTTTCACCCTACACACACAATCAAATTACCATATCCATATTAGCAGCCTTAGCTAAATGCAAAACTATATTGGTTTTGGGTATTGGTTTTTCTTGGGTCATACTACCTACTTATTAGAACGAATATAGGCGCAATGGCGATATTTCTTTTGCCAAGAAAAGAGAACAATAGGTGGTTTGTCGATCCTATTATTGCGAAAAGATATTCGTTTCTCTCTGCCATAGCAATTCTTGATTTTCTTTCCTTTTGAATTGAGAAGGTATAATTTACCTTCCTTATCTTGCAAACTCAGGTTAAAGGTATCATATTTTACCTGGTACACTCCTAGTCCTTCCAAATCTTTAAACTGCGTGGTTGTTAACCTTTGTGAAAGGGTATCTTTTGAATAAATCAATGAATCGGTATGGTTTATATCAAGTGTGTCAAATACAAGGATGGGATAAAAGGTAATACACTTGTCTGTTTTAATCCATTTGCCCTGAACCCAAACCTCGACGATACAGCCCACATACCATGTAGAATAAAAGCTTGAATCGGATCGAACGGTTAAGTCTTCTCCTCTATAAGAATATTGCCCTGCAATATCTTGAGCAAAGAGGGTTTTGCAACATAGAAAGAAGATGATGAGTAGTATTCGCATAATGAATCTCACAATTATTTCAACCTCAGAGTCTCATGATCTTCGGGTATATAAAATGGTATTCCATGTGAATCGAAACGATTTTGGGAAATTTGATTCCAATAACATTCTTTGTTTTGAGGTGTAAGTACTTTTAGTTTTATCCTAGCCCTTTTATTTAAATAATAAGAAGGATCAGGGCACGAGAAACAGGGCATGGCAACAAATAAGGTATCGTGGTCATATCCTTTTATTTTATTCGTCAAGGCTATCTTAACGGTTCCACAACCACATACCACTCCACATGTATATCCCAAAGGCGTTACATCAACAATTACCCCTTCAATTTCCATTTTAAGAGGATAGCTTCCACTGGTATATTTAGTTAATGGATAGCTTGGATATTCAACGTATGCTCGCCTTTTGCGCAGGGTATCATTCACCTGATTGCAAAAACTTTCCTTAGCAAACAAGCAACTTGTAACCACTATTAAACCTATTAAGAAACCAAATTTCTTGAACATTTTACGTTTGTATTATGCGATGGTATTATATATTTAATTTAAAGGCAGCTTAGCCATAAATTCCTGAAAAAGCACCTCTTTCTCTTTCCCTTTCTCCTTCTTCCCAAACTCCTCTGCAATGGCTTGTAGGTGTTTATTGGGAAACAACTCTACATATTTTTTCATGAGCACATAACGGTTAAAGTCGGAGGTGGAAATATAGAGGTTCTTTATGAGGAAGGCGTTAAGCTTTTGGCTATCCTTTTTTGAAATATAATTTGCCAGGTATAAATCATAATAAGTTAGCGAATCCAACTCAAAAAATGTTTTAGCAATCCTAGCCTTTTGATTCCTATTTAAGGAGTTATAGAACTCTTTTGAAAGGTATACCTTTTGAATACGTCCTTTATGCTTCTTAAAAACCATCAATTCCCTTATCACTTCATCACGTGTCCAAGGGCTTTCTATTCGCTTCACGTTCCACTCCCGCAACAAACTCTTGTTTTTGGAATTTTTAGCTATTTCTAAATACTCCTCTATCCTATTCTTTATGGCCTCTTGTTGTGTTTGGTTTTCTATAACTATAGAGCCCCAAATAGAATACATCGGGTAAAATAAATTGGTATTAGTATTGGTAAACAGAAAGGCAATCACTGTTTTTTTATCTGGGAACTCTGGCGACCCAGGGCACAAAACATGTGCATTAAAGGCCACTCTTAGCCTATTGCCATAATTTCCTTTAAGCGTATATGTAACCTTTAAGGTAACTGTATCTTCTTCAAAAACCTCATATTTTAAAGTTGTATCTCCTTTTTCATTTACTTGGTAGGCATATTTAATAGGTTTTGAATTTTCAACCTCAGCCACCACAATGCACATGCTGGTATTAATTAAATAGGGAAGAGTAATTCCACCAACACTAGCACTAGCAACAAAACTACTTAGTACAAGAATTATACAAAGTAGGATCTTCAAGGGAATGTATTTTATAGAAATAAATTCAAACATGAACGCTGGTTTTCTAAATAGTCAACTTGATTTTATTTTTGGTTGTAATTTTACTCCTTCAAGTTATAAGGAATATAATTCTCCCAGCGCCAAGGGGTGTAAATATCTGCAATGGATATTTCTAAGAGTTCTTTAAAAATACTTTCGGCATTATCGCTATTTGATAAGATAACAATGCCTGTTCCCACCTCCGGAAACAAAATGGCATAATGTTGGAAGCCATCGCCATGACCTTCTTTAAAAGCTCCCGTGCCATAAGGCGATTGAAGTAATACCCAACCTAAACCATACCCTAAGTGAATACCCTCATTTAAAGTAGAATCTTTTAAGCGTTTTGGACCAAATTGGGTTACTGAGTTAATTTTTATTTGTTGTGAGAACATTTTCTTAGTGCTGGCTTTACTCAATAATTTATGGTTTAAAACTGCTTGGGTAAAAAGGGTGTAATCTGCCAAAGTTGTTTCTAAAGTACTAGCTGCCCGTGCATCATTATCCTTATCTTTTTCATAGGTCTCGCCGGTAGCAGTGTGTCCTAGGCAATAGTCCTTTTCAAAGTCAGCTTGCCAGGTGTAGGAGGAGGAATTCATTTTTAAAGGTTTAAAAATGTTTTCCTGCATCAATTGTTCTAGAGGTTTATTTAATAGGTGTTCTAAAACAACTTGCAAATACACTAGGCCCTCGCCAGAATAGCCATACCTAGAACCAGGGGCCGTTTTCACTCGTAGTTTTTGATCGGGTTCATCCCAACGCCAATTTGGGAAACCTGTGGTATGATCTAAACACATGCGTGCCGTTATCTTATGATAGTTTGAATCTGCCCTTAAATCCTCATAGTTATCATGCCATTTTTTAGTTGGCTTATACTCGTAAATAGGTTTGGGCAAATAGTCTTGTAAGGGCTTATCTAAATTAAGTATCCCCTTCTCTACAAGTTGCATGACCATTACTGCAAATACAGGCTTGCTAAGCGAGGCACCATAAAAATTAGTGTGTTTAGTAATGGGCTCTTTGGTGCTTATATTTTTATACCCAAAGCAATTTGAATACACCGGCTTATTCTTGTTAAAAACGGCAATAGCTAAGCCCTGAACCTTAGCAGCCTTTATTAAGCATTCAATTTTCGTTGTTAAATCAGTAGCGCTTATTTCTGTTTTATCAAGCCGCCTAATGGTTTGACCCAAAGTAATGGTAGGTACAAGTAGAAAGATAACAAGCGTTCGCAAATAGTTCTTTAAAAACATTAATAATTGTTTATGGGTATACTGACATTTGTTTCTAATTCCAAGAATTCTTTATTTTCAATAACATGAATAAACCTATCGCAGCAGGCGATAATTTCTTCAACAAGATGTTTAAATTTTATTGTTTGCCTAATCTTCTTAAACACCCATAAAGATTTGAAAAGCCACGACCCAGTATCTGTATTAATTATAAATTCCCTTATATCTAGCAAAGGAAAATCTGCTAGAATTTGACCTAGTTTATCGCTTAACAATTTATCAGTTGATATGCTTATAGTATGCCTTATCTCTTGAATAACACCTTCACAAAGCCTTGCAAAATCTACCAATTCAACTTCCGACAAGCCGTAAACCCAGCAAAAACCCAGGTCTGCAGATAAGTTATTTCGAACCCAAATTCGTTCGAGAAAATCTTTTGACAAGATTCTTAGATTTTGGAGGGAAGCGATACTAAATTCAATTATTAGAGGAAATTGTTTATTCATTTAACGCAAAATATAGATCACAATGAAACTTATTTTGACCAATTATCAAAGTCTAAACCTTTTATCCGTTTAAAATGATCTGTATTATTGGTAATCAATGCAAATTGCTTGTAATCGAAATACCCGCAATTAAGGTATCGGTATGGCCAATTTCAGTACCTTTCTTCCTTAACTCTGCTTGAATTGTGGCGGCCATTTTTGCCATAGGCATGGTGAGAGGTATTACTTTATTTAACAAAGCAAATTCTTCAAATCTCGAAAGTTGTTTTTTGGCATCTTTGTATAATAGCCCATTTAGAATTTCATAGTATGTTATTATACTCAAATTAATAAACCCATATTCATTCAGATGCTCTTCTACCTTAGAAATAACTTTGGCATTTCCTCTCAAAAATTCTGAAAGAATATCCGTATCTAGAAGAGCGGCCTTCATAAGTCTATTCGGCGTTCAAAAAGCTCTTTACGATTGGCTTCAATATGATTAAGATAATCCGCATAATCTTTTTCGCTCATATCACTAAATGCACCACCAAATGAAAGTATTTTTTTTCGCATGGATTCCGATTGCTTGGCAGCTGGGGTCATCGAATGAACTAATTGATATAGTTCTTCTAGCCTGTTAACAGGTACGTCTTTTAACTCTTTTAGGATTGCATTAAATGTTAACATAGGAAATAGTATTTATGCCAAAGATAAAAAATAAATCATTCTATTTAAAGCTAGGTTAATTGAAAATAATTTCCACCCTTATCCTCACCCCTCCTTAAACTCAACAATCCATTCTATGCCATACTTGTCTCTAAACATTCCAAAGTAGCTACCCCAGGGGCTATGGCCTATTGGTGCTTCTATGGCACCTCCAGCAGAAAGGCCGTTAAAGATAGCATTGGCTTTTTTGGCATTGCTGTTAAAATTAATATGTGGGTTAATTTGTGCCATATTGTTTTTAAATGTTTTAGGTTCAAACCAAAATTAACATATTTATGCTAATCAACAAATCCCCCTTTGTATAGAGACCAGGGTTAGCTAAGTTAGAAAAACTAAGAAAGAAGAATCCCCATTCATCTAAGATGTTACGCGTTACGTTTGCAAGCTTTGCTTGCTGTTGCGAGTGGCGTAAATCCTCCCACTTCCCATCTCCCATCTACCCCTACCCACCTCCCCAATTATTTCACACTAGATAAAATATCGATGAATAGATATTTTTCTAAAAAAATAGATGAAATATCTAATAATGGGGAAAGTCCAAGAATAAATATTTGTGCCATAATTAATACAATTATGAAAAACAATTTAAACCCTAGTAGTATGAAAAATACTAACACAAGTCATCTTATGCAGATGACCACGGCGGCAAGCCTACTTGCAATGGTTGAATCATTTGGTTCAACCTACAACCCTGCAAATGCACATATTGCATTGCAAGCGCTAAAAGATAATTTGGCGCTCAACCAACAATTGGTTTTCGATATTCAAGAATCGAAAACAAGATTGGCAAACCACAAAAACAACAAGAACGAAATGCTTCTTGGTGTAAACAAAAAAGTGAGTTTAATACTCCTAAACTTAGGTTCTCTTGGCTTAAGTCCAGCAACCATGCAAAGTGTAAGAGTTATTAGCAAAAACTTTAAGTATCGACCGGGCAAGTCGCAAGAGGAAAAACCTAGGGAGGCAATTCGTGGTACAGCTAGCCCCGGAGAAAACAGCGCTGAGAGCTCAAGTGATGTCATTAAAAGTTCAAGGTCGGCCTACAAATTTGCCGAACGCCGGGTGAATTGGTTTGAAGAATTGGTGAATTTTATTTCTACCATTCCAGGCTATCAACCTAATGAGTCTAATTTAACTATTGCCAGTCTAAAATCGTATGTAAGCGATTTAAAACAAGAGTTAGAAGCGTGGCAGAGAGAAAGTGGAACGCTTGCTTCTTTGCGCACAAAGCGTGCGCAGCAATTAAGAAACGAAACAGATGGCATGGTTACCCTATGCCGCCAAACTAAAAGCTATGTAAAAGCCTTGTATGGTCCAACTAGTGTGGAGGGCAAAGCGATGGCGCAGTTTAGGTTTGTTAGAAATTAGGCCCTTTCTATTACGTGTTGTTTTTGTTGGTATCACCCTCTAGGCATTTGCTTAGGGGGTGTTTTTTTTGTGTATACATTACCCATATAAAGGATGAGTTTGAGGTCCAATACCCACAGAGTTCATTGTTTAAGTAGCACATTAAACATCGTACTAAGAACAAGTGCTGCTCGTATACCTGCAAACTTTAGCCCGTACTATGCACAAGTGCCATTCGTATACATGCAATCCATAACCCGTACAATGTAAAAGTACCACCCGTAAATATGCAATCCATACCCCGTACTATGTAAAAGTACCACCCGTATATAGGCAAACAATAACCCACACTATGTACAAGTGCCATCCGTATACATGCAAACAATAATCCGCACTATGTATAAGTGCTACCCGTATATATGCAAACAAGCACCCCCACAAAGTGGAAGTGCTATGCGTATAATGTCTAAGTGTAGTGGGTATAGGTAATAAGGGACTTAAGGGACAGTAGAAACCTTAGGAGAGCAAGCTCCCAGAGCCCATTGCCCAGCGCCCACTTCCGTCCTTCCTACAACTCCTCCTCTGCCGATCTTACTTTAATATTTGCGGCGTACTCGCCTTGGTTAAACAAGCGCATACCTTCTTGGCAATACATATCTAAAACAATATTCCCCGTTTCGGTATAGGCCTCTTGTGGATTGTGCTCCTTCTCTACTTGCTTAGCTCTTCTGCTCGATAGGGCTAGCGTCATAGATATTAGTACGATAGAGTTAAGCTTTTCAAACACATGTATAAAGCGCTTAAGCGATTTCTTAGAGTATTCTTCTACTGTTAATTCTGGATAGGTAATCCCATCTAATTCTGTATAAGGAATAGCTTTCATAAGGATTTTTATTAAAAGCTAAAGTTGCCAGCATCTACTGGCAACTTTAGCTTATGAGTGAGTTTACTAATTAATGAATAACTACAAATTTCTTATCGGCATATTGGTGTTCTGTGCCTTGAACCAAGATTAAATAGCTTCCTTCATTTAATTCTGGAGCATCTACTTTAATCTCTTTTCCTTGGGTATTAGCAAATGTATTGCTATACACTACCCTACCCAATAAATCTACTATGCTTACTTGCAATGGCTCATGAATAGTTTCTGTAAAGCTTAATACAAAGTTACCTGCGTTTGGATTTGGATACATGCCATAACTAATGGTATTATTTATGTTTGCCACACCTGTTGTGGTGCCTCCACCTAAATCAGGACCAACATGCCAGTTGGTACCATCGGCAAGGTTTACAAACTTCATGGTTCCAGTGCAAGGCTCA
Source organism: Bacteroidetes bacterium B1(2017) (assembly GCA_002256395.1). Lineage (GTDB taxonomy): Bacteria > Bacteroidota > Bacteroidia > UKL13-3 > UKL13-3 > B1. The sequence goes on from NKJG01000002.1 coordinate 754,190, forward strand.
GGTCTAACTTGTACATACATGGTCATGGTATCTTTGCAACCATCGGCGCTTTCTGCTACTAAACGAACTACGTAATTACCAGCTGCTGCATATTTCTTATTGTATACAAAGGTGTTGGTAGTATCAATAGTTCCATCACCAAAGTTCCAATAATATTTCTTGGTCCAACCTTGGCCCATAAAGCCCGAGTTGTTATAGAAGTTAAAGCTATTAGAGCTTAAGCACTGTACTTGGTAATCGGTGCTAAAGTTTGCACTAGGACCACTTAAGCCTTCTACTATTGTAATCATCTTACTTACGGTGGTCATACAACCTGTAGAATCAACAGAGGTTAAGCTTACGATATACGTACCTGCAGCGGCAAAACCTTTTGATGGGCTTGCTTGTGTAGAAGTTGATCCATCGCCAAAGTTCCATAAGTAGATATTTGCACCACCTGTAGTTAGGTTAGTAAACTTCACGATGTTTTTGCAACGGCAATTACATAATGAGTTATCAAAACTAAAGTTAGCAATATGCGGGTTAAAGGCTTTAGTTACGGTTACTCCTTGGGTAATGGTATCTGTACAACCAGCTACATTACTTGCAAATAAGGTAACGGTAAAGGTTCCATTAGTTTGGTAGTTATAACTTGCGGTTGAACCATAAGCTGTATCAGCCAAAGTTGTAGGGTCACCAAAATTCCAATGGTAGGTATTTGCGTTAGCCGAGGTGTTGGTTACATAAATGCTATTAGAGCAAGTAGAAGCAGCTAAATCAAAGTTTGCCACAGGGCGGTCTTGGATCAACACCCCTTTTTCTAAGGTATCAGAGCAATAGGTATTCTTAGCAACCAATTGTAAGTAGTATACACCTGGAGCGCTGGTTGGAGTAGATAAAGTAGCACCTGTTCCAACAACGGTTCCGTTTAATACCCAAACGTATGAGCTCGCATCAACCGAGCTGCTGGTAGCATGAATAATATTGGTACAAGCTTCTACGCTATAAGTAAACTTAGCTTTAGGCAATCTAATATTCCATCCTTGTGGAGCCACTACTGGTAAAGTAATGGTATTGGTACAGGTTGGAGTATTGTAAACAGTAAGACTTACATTAAATGTACCTGCGTAAGGGAAACTATGGTAAGGAGCGTAGTTAGAATCAATGGCAGATGCATCGCCAAAGTTCCATAAGTAACCGCCCGAACCAATAGAGGTATTATCGAATTGGATATTATTACCACATGCTAAATGATAGGTGAAGTTAGCAATTGGCGGTGTGCCATTAGTAGGCATTACACCAAATGAACTAGAATCGGCACAACCATTTGCAGCAATTGTAGTTAATCGGATATTATAATAACCAGGAGTTGTGTATACATGTAAAAAGCTATCGCTATTATTTACGGTATAGGTACCATCGCCAAAGTTCCAAAGCATACCAATACTATTAGTATTATCGGCTTCAATAATGGCAGTTCTAGAACAACCAACTGTTACCACAAAATTAGCCACAGCCGATGGTAATACGCGCACGGTTTGGTAAGCAGTATCTCTGCAACCCGAAGGTGAGATTCCAATTAAGCGAACCAAATAGGTACCTGGAGTTGTATATGTTTTATTATATACAAAGGTGTTCATATTATCATAGGTACCATCCCCAAAACTCCACATATAATCAGAGGTCCAACCGCTACCATAATACAATGAGGTATTGCTAAAGTTAAAGCTATGACCTGCAAAACACTGTACGGTATCGTTTACGGTAAAGCTTGCATGTACACCTTCAGAGTTTGAACCAATAACTATAGTTTGAGTGGCAGTATCTCTGCAACCGCTTGCCGATACAGCTACTAATTTAACGGTATAAGTACCAGCCAAAGGATAGGATTTAGACATATCAACTAAGTTGCTACTTGAACCATCATTAAAGATCCAGTTATAGGTAGCAGCAGAAGTTGAGGTATTATGGAAGAATACTTTAGTTACACATGCACCTGTTTGTACCGTATACGTAAAGGCAGCCACAGGCGCTGTTCCAGCACTGGTAACAGTTACATTTTTAGTAATGGTATCGGTGCAACCAGCAGTATCAATAGCTACTAAACGTACAGCGTAGGTTCCAGCACTTGTAAAGGTATGTGAAGGTTCTGCAGAAGTACTTGTATTAGAAGCACCCGAAGCTACATCTCCAAAGTTCCAAGCATAGGTTGAACCATTAACAGAGTAATTACCAAAGTTGGCTACTAAACCACAACCTTCTGCTTGAGCATGAAAGAAAGCTACAGGCTTAGGCGATACTAGTAAGTTTTTGCTTAAGCTATCGGCACAACCGCTATTGTTAAAGGCCATTAAGGTTACGGTGTATTCACCAGGGTTAAGTGTAATAACAATATTGGTATCGGCATCTAAACATTTAAATTTAACAATAGTACCCGAGTTAACAGAAGTAACTTGCCACTCAAAATGATCGGCACCTGTGCTCGTGTTTACCAATTGGTAGCCACCATTACAATTAACTTTTACAATGTTAAAGTTGGCATGTAGGTTTCCTACAGTTACGGTATCGTAAACACTTGTAGAAGCACATCCATTACTTACGGTATAGCTAAGTATGGCCGAACCAACACCTGTTGCAAGGATGGTTCCAGAATGATCTACATTAAATACTGTAGCATTGCTAGTATTCCAAACACCACCGGCAGGACTTGTACCAACGCCACTAGTAGCACCTAAACATAAATCGGTGATACCAATAATTGGCGAAGGAGTTGCAGGCGGAGTACATATTACATTAATTCTTACAATGGCAGTATCACATAATACTGGCATACCTAAATCACATACTTGATACACAAAGGTATCAATACCTGTGAAGTTTAAATCTGGCGTGTAGGTATAGGTTCCGTTAGGATTTAAAACCACTGTACCATGTGTAGCACCTGTTACCACCACAAAGCTAGTTGGATCAAGGTTGCCATCTAAATCGGTATCATTACCAGATACACTGCCGCTTACAGGGGTATTGAATTCAGTTGAAGTAGTATCCCAATTGGCTACAGGAGCATCGTTTATTGGAAGTATAGTTATTCTAACAATAGCAGTATCGCAATCGTTGTCTACATCACATAATTGGTAAATAAATTCATCTGGGCCATTATAGTTCGCATTTGGGGTATAGGTATAAGTACCATCTGCATTAACTACTACTGAACCATGAGTAGCACCTGTAACTAAGCTAAAGGTGTTGCCACCATCGCCACTTAAGTTATCGTTTGTTGCTACGGTTCCGCTTACTGGTGAATCTTCAGTAGTTGAAACGGCATCACAATTTGCAACTGGTACATCGTTTACTGGAGCAATATTTATTCTAACAATCGCAGTATCGCAATCGTTATCTACATCACATAATTGGTAAATAAATTCATCTGTTCCATTATAGTTTGCATCTGGAGTATAGGTATAGGTTCCATTAGCATTTACTACTACTGAACCATGAGACGCACCTGTAACTAAGCTCCAGGTGTTGCCACCATCACCGCTTAAGTTATCATTAGTAGCTACAGTTCCGCTAACGGGTACATCTTCAGTAGTTGAAGTAGCATCCCAATTAGCCACTGGAACATCGTTAACAGGAACTATGTTTAATCTAACAATAGCAGTATCGCAATCGTTATCTACATCACATATTTGGTAAATAAATTCATCAGTACCATTATAGTTTGCATCTGGAGTATAAGTATAGGTTCCATCTCCATTAACCACAACCGAACCATGAGAAGCTCCGGTAACTAAGCTCCAGGTGTTACCACCATCGCCGCTTAAGTTATCGTTTGTTGCTACGGTTCCACTAACTGGAGCATCTTCATTTGTTGAAGCTGCATCCCAAACAGCAAGAGGCACATCATTTACAGGAGTAATAACAATGGTTACTAAAGCTGTATCACAATCGCCATCGGCATCACATAATTGATAGATAAAATTATCAGTACCATTATAGTTTGCATTTGGCGTGTAGGTAAAGGTTCCATCGGCATTAAAGCTTAATGAACCATGAGAGGTAGTTGAGCAAATAGTGCAAGCAATATTAAATGCATTGCCACCATCGGCACTTAAAATATCATTTGAAGCAACAGTTGAGCTAAGCGCTACATCTTCTGAAGTAGTAAAGGTATTTGCATTAGCCAAAGGTTGGTTATCCATAGTTGTATTGCAAGAAGATGTACAGCCATTTGCATCTGTAACTACCACAGAATAGCTACCCGATGACAAACCACTTACACTTGCCGAAGTGCTGGCATTGCTCCATAAATAAGTATAAGGAGCAGTACCATTGCTAGCGATTACACTTACAGATCCATCACCAGCACCATATGAACTTGCATCTACACTTGAACAACTTGCACTTAAAGCTGCACTTGGTTGAGTAATGCTTATGCTTCTTGTTGTGGTACAAGAATTTGCATCGGTAATAGTTACTGCATAAACACCAGCTGTTAATCCGCTTAAATCTTGAGTAGTTGGAGCAAATGCCGATGCATTTTTTGTCCAAACATAGGTATAAGGTGAAGTACCACCTGTAACAGTAATATCAATTGCACCCGTTGAGTTGCCAAAACATAATACGTTGGTTTGACTTGCTAAACTTGAAGCTAAAGCAGCACTAGGTTCAGTAATAGTTACACTTCTGCTTGTAGTACAAGAGTTAGCATCTGTAATAGTTACTGCATATACACCGGCTGTTAAACCACTTAAATCTTGTGTAGTTGGAGCAAAGGCTGATGCATTTTTTGTCCATGCATAGGTATAAGGTGCATTACCACCAGTAACAGTAAGATCTATAGCACCTGTTGAGTTACCAAAACATAATACGTTGGTTTGACTTGCTAAACTTGAAGCTAAAGCAGCACTAGGTTCAGTAATAGTTACACTTCTGGTTGTAGTACAAGAGTTAGCATCTGTAATAGTTACTGCATATACACCGGCTGTTAAACCACTTAAATCTTGAGTAGTTGGAGCAAATGCCGATGCATTTTTTGTCCATACATAAGTATAAGATGCAGTGCCACCAGTTACTGTAAGATCTAATGCTCCAGTTGAGTTGCCAAAACATAATACATTGGTTTGACTTGCTAAACTTGAAGCTAAAGCAGCACTAGGTTCAGTAATAGTTACACTTCTTGTTGTTGTACAAGAGTTAGCATCTGTAATGGTTACTGCATATACGCCTGCTGTTAATCCGCTTAAATCTTGAGTAGTTGGAGCAAATGCCGATGCATTTTTTGTCCATACATAGGTATAGGCAGAAGTACCACCTGTAACAGTAAGATCAATTGCACCTGTTGAGTTACCAAAACATAATACGTTGGTTTGACTTGCTAAACTAGAAGCTAAAGCAGCACTAGGTTCAGTAATAGTTACACTTCTGGTTGTAGTACAAGAGTTAGCATCTGTAATAGTTACTGCATATACGCCTGCTGTTAAACCGCTTAAATCTTGAGTAGTTGGAGCAAATGCCGATGCATTTTTTGTCCATACATAAGTATAAGATGCAGTGCCACCAGTTACAGTAAGATCTATAGCACCCGTTGAGTTACCAAAACATAATACATTGGTTTGACTTGCTAAACTAGAAGCTAAAGCAGCACTAGGTTCAGTAATAGTTATACTTCTTGTTGTGGTACAAGAATTTGCATCTGTAATGGTTACTGCATATACACCCGCAGTTAATCCGCTTAAATCTTGAGTAGTTGGAGCAAATGCTGATGCATTTTTTGTCCATACATAGGAATAAGGTGAAGTACCACCTGTAACAGTAATATCAATTGCACCTGTTGAGTTACCAAAACATAATACATTGGTTTGACTTGCCAAACTAGAGGATAAACCGCTACTTGGTTCGGTAATAGTTATACTTCTGGTTGTAGTACAAGAATTTGCATCTGTAATAGTTACTGCATAAACACCAGCTGTTAATCCGCTTAAATCTTGTGTAGTTGGAGCAAATGCCGATGCATTTTTTGTCCATACATAGCTATAGGCAGAAGTACCGCCAGAAACGCTAATATCAATAGCACCGGTGCTTGAACCGGCACATACCACATTGGTTTGACTTACCAAGCTAGAAGCCAAAGCAGCACTAGGTTGAGTTATGGTAACATTTTGAGGAGCAGTACAATTATTTGCATCCTTAACTGTTACAGTATAGGTACCAGCAGCTAAACCTGTAAAGGTTCCAGAAAGTTGGTAGGCACCTGCATCTAATTTAAATTGATCTGGAGTAGTACCACCAGTTGCGGCAATAGTTACGGCACCAGTTGAACCGCCAAAGCACGATACATTTGTTTGTGAACTAATGCTTGGAGTAAGTGCTGCAGCTGGTTGGGCAATTGTTACCGAAGTAGTACCCGTGCAACCATTTGCATCTGTAACTGTAACAGAATAGCTGCCGGCAGCTAGTGAACTAATGTTTTGTGTAGTTGCAGCATTGCTCCATAAATAAGTATAAGGTGCAGTGCCACCGCTTACAGCTATGCTTACACTTCCAGTAGAATTACCATAACATAACACATCTACTTTGGTAGGTGTTACAGTAATTGTTGGTGTAGCTTGAACCGTAAAGGTAGCTGTACAAGTTGTAGTTGTTGGCGCACAATTATTAGTATAAGTAAAGGTTACCGTATTGGTTCCACCTGTTACTACACTTGGTGCACTTACAGGGGCATTATTAGTTACTGAACCAGCAGAGCAGCCACCGCCACCTTTAACACTTGCTAACCAAGTGGCATATTTTGTATTAATTGCACTTTGTGTTTGGCAAGGCAATTCGTTGGCTGTGGTAGGACAAGTTAATTCAATAACTCTATAATCTTCCACTTCCCCATCGCCTGCAGCTAAAGTAGAACGTTCGTCAACTGTAGTTGCATTATTATCTGACAGGTTATTTGTAGTTAACCTTACACGCATATAATGGTTGCTGGCATCTCCAGAAACGGTAACGCCTGTCCAGTTTAAAGTAACATTTGCCGAAGTAGCACCAGTGGCAACTGTACCAGAGGCAAATTCTGAAGTAGAAAATTCACCATCACTATTAAAGTCAATCCAGGCATAAACATTAGCTGTTCTTCCAGTAGTATTTTTAATACCATTAACAATGGCCGAATAACTTGTTACGCTGCCACTAAGAACAGGCAAAGTTGTTATACCATCTTCATCATCGCTTCCGCTAATATCATCACCATTAGCTAAAGTGCTTGGCATTTGGCTAGTTTCTTCATCTATTAAAGAATTAATCTTTAGGTTCGAACAATCTAATACATGCGCAGGAGCACCATAGCTTGAAGGAGCATCACTATAATCACTTACCAATAAAGAGGCAAATTGAATTCCCAAAATGATATGCGAATCGTTTCCACTATTATCTTTTGTTAAATCAAATCCACCCGATAAGGTTGTAGGGGTAAAACTTGAACTATGGGTAGTGGTACCGCAATACACACTTGCACCATTCACCCATAAATGGTTAGAACCTCTAGGATCGCCAGTGGCTCCTAAATAATCATCTGATGAACCACCAATATAGGTTCCATAGTTAAGAGTATTTAAATCACTTGTAAAACCAGCAAAGAAAATATCTCTTCCACCTTGATGAGAAGCATTATAAAACGATTCTGAATTTACATTTACGGTTGGTAAACCAGAGCCACTAACTGTACCAAATACAAATAAGAAAGTTTGAGAGCTTCCGCCAGCACAACTTGATTGGGTAACCAATTTAATACCATTACCTAAATCATTACTTGATGTTCCATAAAAAGTACACTTGTAACTACTAGGACCCGCAGATCCAGCAGCATCAGAAGCACCCACAATAATATCTGTTCCACCATTATGCGAAACATCATAGGCTCCTATTGAAGTAGGGAAACCAGAATTAGCTGAACCTGTCCAGTATAGAATTTCTCCTGCAATCTCCACATCCATTATTCTATCACTTCCACTTCCACCAATTTCATCTAAATAATTATAAGCAGAACCAGTGCTATTTAATACACCAATAATTCCATCTTCATCGCTTCCAATAGATTTACTAGCCATACTATTTACTTCAGTTAAACTAGAAGTACCATACCCACAAAATGCAATTCTACCATCGGCAAAAACTTCTAAATCATTAAAGGTTTCGTTTCCAGCACCACCAGTATACGTACCAAAGCTTAAGGTATTCATACTACTAAACTTGGCTATATACATTTCGTTTGAACCAATGAAACTGGTTTGAACCGCCGAACCCGAAATATAATTTGGAGAACTAGTAGGCAAGGTAGCATTGGCTGTTAAGCCTATTACGTAGGTATTATCATCAATAGCTCTAATGGCAGTTACACCGCGGGTATCATTACCACTACTTCCAATATAAGTTGCATAATTTAATGTGCTTAAATCTCTAGAAAATACCGCCACAAATCCATCATCACCCGAACGAGTATTGTCAAATGCATTTCCGGTAACGGGTAAATCTATTTCAGTAAAACCACCTACAAAAACTTTGTTATCAGATAAACTTAAAGCATAGGCCGAAATTTCATTTGCCCCACTCACAGAACCCGGTCCAAATAAAGTTAAATCAACTAAATCATTTCCAGAAGCCGACATTCTATAAATAACGGCAGCATAAGGAATACCAGCACTTGGAGCACCACTTAAATTGGTAATGGAATTCAAATAACCATTTGCATCATAAGGAGCACTAGAGGTAGGAATATTTCTATTGGTACGACCCGCGCAATAAATATTTCCATCCACAGGGTCAACCTGTATGGCAAATAAATACGCATCAAACTGGTTACCTGATGAACCTAAATTTCCGTCCATATAGGTACCAAAGTTTAATACTGGGTCAATTACTAAAGAATATTGAGGGTCAATTTTAGATTTTGTTTTAAACCCAACAGTGTTGTTTGATAAACTATAAAAATCAAACTCAACAGGAGTCTTTCCTTTCTTAGTAACTTGATAGGATTCTGGGATATTAAATTTAACATCCGTAAAACGCAAAGCAACAACAAGGTTACCCTGGTTGTTAATGCTAATCTTATCTTGTCCTTCGAAATTTAATTTCAATTGCGAATAATCGGCCCCAGGAGCCAATATCCAGTCAAACTCTAAGTTACCATCATCGGTACTATACAAACGCAAATTAACTCCAGGATAAATATCTTGGATGGTTAAATCTTTTGCAGCTTTAACTCCGCTAATTCCTTCGTTGGCATTTGAACCTAAAAAGTAGTTGTACTTTGTTTGAAACGATTCGCCTAAAACAATCTTAGGGGATGAATTGGAACCTAACAGGCTTAGAGTAAAAGTATGACTACCCTTATTTACTCTTTCCATGTTTCCAGCACCATTTAACACCTTAGCTTGATCGGCAAAAGTAGACGACAATAAGGTATCATCCTTTGCAACAAAGCGAATACTGTTCCGCTCAATATAAGCCGAACCAGAATTGCCTTCGAAATAGTAAAGAACATTCTTGTTAGAAATTTGTCCTTTATTTTCCATGAAGCGAAGTGTTTGACCATTCTTCTTTAGCACTTCTTGAATCTGCTGCATCTTAGCATCTGTAACAGATTGCGCCTTTAAACTAATAAAGGTTGATACAAGCAAGCTTAGAAATAAAAGGAAAATAGACAGGCTCCAATTAGGAGTGTTTAGGGTCATTTGACCTGAGCCTCTATTGCGCCCCTGCACCACAAGGTGGAGGTTTTGTTTTGGCATAAAGAGAGCATTCGTTTGAGTAGGTAACATAGTTTTTGAATTTGCAATTGTTAATCAAAGCAGAATCCAAACTCACAACACACTATATTACAGACACTTAAAAAATATGCCCAATATTGCTTTCATCCCATTCTGAACCAAAACCTCCCAAAACGGTATCTAATTAGACAAAAAAAGGAAAATAGTACTTTTATGATTTTTATATTAAACCCAAATAATTGTAGTAATAATTACTACAAAAAATCCAATCTTTGTTCTATGAAAATGGTTCTCAAAAACGGGGACCTATAAATCAAACATTTTATGAAATATATTTACTTCATTTTATTTTTACTTCTTTTCACTTCAAGTTCCAACATACAAGCCCAATCGAGGCCTAACCAAAGAACTATTGTAGCTGCGCCACCGCAACCTGCAAAACCAAAAGGACCATCTCCTTATGTGTTGAAAAAAGATTATGATAGCAGCATGACTAAAGTAAATGGTCAGCTTAGAAACATCCAATCAACTGTAAATGCTGTTAAAAGCACAGTGAGTAGTAAAGATGCAGAGTTAAAAACCATTCATGAGCAAATGAAGCAAGTGGAAGAGGTTCTTAATTCTACCAACTTTAAAATGTCTATTACGTCCGACTCATTAAGCAAAACCCAGCTAACGGTTGAGGAAATTCAAAAGGCAAATGAGATTCGTTTTGAGACATTAGAAAACGAAGCAAAAAGCTTAGGCACAACCACTAAAATCCTATGGGCATTGGTGCTATTAGCCATAGCTGCATGTGCAGGAGTGTATGTTGTTTTATCTAAAAAACTAGAGCAATTTAAAGGTGTTTCAAAAATTAACTTAGCCGAATTGCAAGCAACAGTTCATGAAAATCAATCGGCATCACAAACCAAAGCCGATTCACTTTCACATCAAATAATTACTGAGAGCCGCAGCAATCATCATTTTGCAGAGCGTATGGGTGCATCTATTAAAGAAGAATTGGCCACTGTTAAAGCTGATTTAGATAAGGCGAATTCAACGATCGGTATCCTAACAAATGAGCTAAACGAATTAAACGAAAGAACAAAACCAAAAGGCTAAGTTCTTTTTGATATTACACATAAAAAAAGCCCCGCCTGTCGAAAGACAAGCGGGGCTTTTTAGTCGTACTAATTTCCTAAATCTATTTTACCGATTTAACAATTGCTTCGAAAGTTTCTGGATGGTTCATGGCCATATCGGCAAGAACCTTACGGTTCAAACCTAAACCGCTTTTATGAACTAGGTTCATAAATTGGCTATAGCTGTATCCATGTAAGCGAGCGCCAGCATTGATACGAACTATCCATAAGCTACGGAAGTTACGTTTTTTGGTTTTACGATCCCTGTAAGCATATCCAAGACCTTTGTCGATGGTATGCTTAGCAATGGTTAATACATTTTTTCTTTTACCCCAATAACCTTTGGCTAATTTGAGGAGTTTCTTTCTGCGAGCGCGACTCGCAACGGAATTGACTGAACGTGGCATAATTTTTAGTTTTTTGAACGGAAGCGTTCGCTATTTGCGAATCTTTTGTGCTTTTGTTCGGGTTAAACAGTTAATAAAACCAGGTGTTTTAGGCCCACCCAAAAACGGCCGATAGTTTTTTGGTAAATGGATTACTTACCAATTCCTAACAAAATTTTAACTTTACTCATGTCGGCATCACTTACAGTAACCATTTTGGTTAATCCGCGTTTTTGCTTAGTGGTTTTTTTAGTTAAAATGTGATTCTTAAAAGCTTGAGCCCTTTTAATTTTACCGCTTGGGGTAACCTTAAAACGTTTTTTGGCTGAGCTACATGTTTTCATTTTAGGCATAGTCCTAAATTCTCCTTTTTTTATCTAGTTATTAATACGACTTCACTTTAAATCCCCTCTACCAACTTCACTTATTATTATTTCCCAGCTTTACCTTTTGGGTTCAGAATAAGAAACATTTTTTTACCTTCTAGTTTTGGCAATTGTTCTACTTTGGCAATTTCGGTTAATTTCTGAGCCAATTGTAATAACAATACCTCTCCTCTTTCTTTATAAACAATAGATCTTCCTTTAAAAAACACGAAGGCTCTAACTTTATGACCATCTTTTAAGAAGTTTTCGGCATGTTTTAGCTTAAACTCAAAATCGTGATCATCGGTATTAGGACCAAAACGAATTTCTTTTACTTCAGATTTCGCTTGGTTGGCCTTTTGTTCTTTCTTTTTCTTCTTTTGCTCGTACAAGAATTTCTTGTAATCAACAACTCTACATACCGGTGGATCTGCATTTGGTGATATTTCAACCAAATCCATTTCTAGGTCGTTAGCCATTTTTAAGGCTTGAGAAATAGGATAAACGCCTACCTCCACATTCTCACCCACTAAACGAACCGTGCTAGCACGAATCAAATTATTGAGTTTATGTTCGGGTTCTAATGAACGCCTGCCTCTGTTAAAACGGTTTTGGTTGGGACTTGTCCCGCCCGGTCTTCCGCTACTGCTACTGGGTACAATTGGTGCTGCCAAAGAAACTTATATTTTTACTGTTAGTTGATCTTTAAAATAATTTACAAAATCTGCTGTCGACATTTTCCCTACATCCCCTTCACCATGTTTCCTAACCGAAACACTCTCCTCCTGCATCTCATTCTCGCCAACCACAAGCATATACGGGATTTTTTTTATTTCTGCATCTCGTATTTTCTTGCCAATTTTCTCGTTTCTGTCGTCAAGCAGGGCGCGAATATCGTTTATTTTCATCAAATCAACAAGTTTTTGAGCATAAGGAAGATACTTATCACTTATTGGAAGAATACTTACCTGTTTTGGTGATAACCAAGCAGGTAGATTTCCGGCATAATGTTCTAATAAGAAACCAATAAATCTTTCATGCGTACTTAAAGGTGCTCTATGAATAATTAAAGGTCTTTCCTTCTCGTTTTTCTCATTGGTAAATGTCAAATCAAAACGCTCTGCTTGAGCAAAATCTACTTGGTTGGTAGCCAAGGTAAATTCTCTACCGATTGCCGAGTAAATTTGAATATCAATTTTAGGACCGTAGAAAGCAGCTTCATCTTCCACTTCCACAAAGTTTAGCCCTAAATTAACTAATACTTTTCTCACCATGGCTTCGGTTTTCAACCAAAGCTCTGGTTCGTTAATGTATTTCTGACCCAACTTGGCTGGATCGTGTTTAGAGAAACGCATCACATATTTGTCAATTCCAAATACTTGGAAATATTTCAAATACAAATCGTTTACTTTTTTAAACTCATCTTCAAACTGCGCTTCTGTGCAATAAATGTGGGCATCGTTCATTTGCAAACTACGTACACGCATTAAGCCAAATAACTCGCCGCTTTGTTCATATCTATAGCAAGTTCCATATTCGGCAAAACGTAAAGGCAAATCGCGATAGCTTTTAGGAGTTGCCGCAAAAATCTTATGGTGATGCGGGCAGTTCATTGCCTTTAAATAGTATTTATCGCCATCCATTTCCATGGGTGGGAACATACTTTCTTTGTAATAAGGTAAATGCCCACTCTTAATATACAAACTCTCTTTTGCAATATGTGGCGATTTTACTCTCACATAACCTGCATCCGATTCTGTTTTCTTGGCAAATGATTCTAAAATTTCAATAATAGCACCTCCGTTTGGTAACCAAAGAGGTAAACCCGGACCGATATCATCATCAAAAGTAAAGATTTCTAATTCCTTACCCAGCTTTCTATGATCGCGCTTCTTGGCCTCTTCAAGCATATTTAAATACTCTGTTAACTCGCCTTGTTTTGGAAAAGAAATTCCATAAATACGAGTTAATTGAGGGTTCTTTTCGTTTCCTCTCCAATAGGCACCGGCTACACTCATTAACTTTACAGCCTTTATAAAGCCTGTATTAGGAATATGACCACCACGGCATAAATCAGAGAAATTGCTATGCGAGCAAAAGGTTATTTCGCCATCGTTAAGGTTTTCTATTAATTCAACTTTAAACGGGTTATTTCTTTCGCTATAATAGGCTAAAGCTTCTTGTTTGCTTATTTCTTTTTTATGAAACTCTGCCTTTTCACGAGCAAGTTCAAGCATTTTGTCTTCAATTTTCTTGAATTCCTTTTCAGAAAAAGCTTCTCCGTTAAAATCTATATCATAATAAAACCCGTTTTCAATAGCGGGCCCAATGGTTAGGTTAACTTTTGGGTAAAAAAACTCAATGGCTTGAGCCAAAACGTGAGCAGATGAATGCCAAAATGCATTTTTGCCTTCCTTGCTATCCCACGTGTAGAGCGTTAAAGCGCCATCCTCGTTTAAAGGTTCCAACAATTCAATCACGCGGCCATTTAATTTTCCGGTGAGTACGTTTCGGGCCAAACCTTCACTAATAGATTTGGCAATGTCTAAGGCGGTTGTGCCCCGTTCATACGAACGAACGGAACCGTCTGGTAAAGTAATGTTCATTATAATTTCTTAAGCCTGCAATCTAATACAATGCGCCCTAAAAATAAAATAAATTTGGCTTGATAATTGTTTATTCCCAAAATAGTAAATTTGAACCGTATCCATGAACCATACCAAATTTCGTCTAAGCATTCATTTGCTTGTAATTAGCACTTTCCTAATTCTACTAAATTCTTGCACAACAATTGTTCAAACCGGATATGAGCACCACCTCACAAACATGGGTATAGATTTATCTAAAAACAATCTCGAATACCAAATTCCGCAGGAAAATAAAAAGCCTTTGATTAGCAATAAACAACTCGACACCTTTGATCAAGTATTTTTTACTACCCTCGAAACCAATATTAAATACAAGGGATATCAGCTCAATCAAAGGGGAATTGTTCAAACTTATACCCTAAAAAACTGCCTTATTGATATTCAAAAATCAGAGCCATTACCCTTCCCCTACCATTTCGATACCCTTACTCTACATAAAATTACTAGCAGCCTTATTTGCCAAGAAATAACAGACACAACAAGATTGTTTTTTACAACTTACGAAACTTGGCAAGAATATGAAGTTATACCAATAAAAATAGCCTATCGATCAGGAATAGATTCTATTGGCTATACAGAAACCACTCATTTTTGGTATAAAGAAGTACCCATAAATAATGAGTTTTCAAAAGAAATGGCGGAAGAACTTGCCCTAAAATCATTTGATAAAATAGATAGTTTGAACCAAGTTTTCTTTACTAAAACTAAACCAGAATTGGCTTCAGAAATCCATCGAACCAATACCACACCAGATCCTGTTGTAAAAGGTCTATTTAAAATTCTTATCCTTACCGCCATTATATTATTTATTTCTTTGGGCACTACTCCACAATAGAGGGAAGATAAATGAATCAAAAAAAAATTAGGACTTCTTATTATTTTTTTAGTTACTTGCTAAAAAATGATGTGAATGATTAGAAACATTACTCTTATTATTATTGGAATTTCCTTACTATTTTCTTGTAAAAAAGAAGAAAAGAATCCTAAGTATCCTATACAATATAAGCTTTCGGGGAAATATTACAGAGATTCGACAATAAAGTCGGATGGCTATAAAATTTTAAACCTAAGGGAGGATGGCAATTACTGTTGGACCAGAGTAATTGACGGATTAGATAGTAATTTTTGCTTTGGAACCTATGAGCAAACAAGCGATACATCTATGATTTGGGATAAGAGTACACCCATTTATTTTAAGATAACTCCTATTGATACCATTACAAAAGGCATTCAACTGCAGGTATATTCAAGTCCTGCCATGGCCGCTCTATACGGTTATTACCAATAGGTAAAACATTACAATTGCAAACTATATAGCACAATTATTGCACTTAAGGGTATAAAAATATTATCCCAACCTTTTTTGCTAAATGCTTCTGCACAAGCTGCCGCTAGGGCAATGAGTAGCGCGTGCAACATTTGGTTCGAACCAAAACTTGGAAGTAATACAATACTTATTAGAAACGCGCTCAAGAAAAACATGCCTGAGCCAAAAAACGTTTTATACTCTATGCCAGATTTATACTTTCCGAATGGAAATGTTTTACCAGCTAAAGCCGCAATAGGATCAGAAATAGCCAAAATACCTAAAGGCAAATAATACAGAAAATACGCTTCGGTTCGAAGCGAAAAATGGCTAGCATACCCATCAAAAAAAAGGTAGCATAAATAAATAGAAAGCGGATATAAAATGCTACCATGCGTTACACGTTTAACTTTATTGATAGATTTCAACAATTCAAATTTTAAACTCACGGCAATAATTAAGGTGAAGCTTGCGCCTAGTAGCAGTACCAACCAATGGTTATCCAACAAAATGGGAAAACTCATAGAAATTAATCCCGAGCCTACATGTACTAACTTGCGGGTAATTTCGGCTCTAACTTTAAGGATATGGTATAAAAATTCGGCCAAACCAAATAGCGCTAAATAACTTAGTGCCAAGAAAAGAGTATAAATTAATTGGGTAGCGCTTGGCATAAAGCAAATGTATAAAGTTATGGATGCATTCCTACTCCTAAACCAAATGTATAGTTGCAATTAATACCAAAAACCACATCCTTTTCTTTGCTTAGGGCAAGCCAAGCACCAGGACTAAATTTCTTTCCAATTTTTACGAGGCCTGGGTACACATCTAATTCGGCAAAATAATTATGGTATAAATCGTTTTTGGAATTGCTTAGTTCTAAAGAGGCTAATAGAGAATTATTTTTATCTAAATATAAACCCGCCATGGGCACCAAACTCACATCAATTGGCAATCCTAACAATTCCTTTTCTTTTCGTTTAGGACCTTGTCCAAAGCCAATAGACAATCCATAATTTGAGGGAAAGGTATGCGAAACGCCCACCAAACCACCTAATCCCATCATAGAAAAAAAGTACCAAGATTTAGTGTAGGGTATACGTGGTTTAAAAGAAAAAAACTGCCCACAATTTCCCATGTAAACACCGGGTAGTAATAACATAGGTTGCCGAGACCAATCTCGCATATTGAGTTTTTTACTAAAGAAATAATTTACCTTTTTAGATTGAAATAAGAGGATGCCTGCGATATCAAAAAAGTAAAAATCGGCAATGGCATCTACATTTAAATTAAAACTACCACCGCGTTGACGCTCTTCAATGGATTCGTTTATAAGCGCAGCTCCCAAAAGTGTAGCGCCCGATAAGATTCCAGCGTGTGAGATTTTCTTTGAAACAAACCATTCTTTTAATCCAGTGTAGGTCATACCTCCACCAAATAAATGGAGTGTATAATTTGGGTACCAATAAGGTTTTTTAGGGTCGCCAAATGGAATTACTTGTTCTAAAAAAAACTCTTTTGTACCATAATCACTTATGTTCTGAATTGGATGTGCCAAGTTACAAATAATATTATCGAACCTATATTTATAGTTTATAGGATCGTAATATAAATTGCCTGTAGTAATTCGCAACATTTCAAAACCTCTATTCAACAAAACTGTAGCTGGATTATAATTCCCTTGGGAACCATAGGTTAAACCTTCATAAAAATAGGGTCCATTAAAGTTACTTTCTGATTTTGGTAAAGTATCATATTGCCCAAATAAAGACCTAGGAAATAAGCAGCTAAAAAGAAGTAAAAAATGGATGGACTTTATTTTCATTTTCAAAGGTTCAAGATAAACTTTTGAAAGAAATTTAATCCATACTAAATCATTTTGGTTTGAAGAAAAAGTGGGATATTGTTGTTTTCATTCATTTTTTTAAATTGAATGCATTTTCTCTTTGCAGTTCTCCTATGAATAAAATCCTCTGTATACACCAATTTCCAATCGCGAATATTTCTGAAAAATTTTACCCCAGAATGGCGATGTTTAAAAAGCCTATTTTCCAAATCAATAGTAAGTCCAATATAATAGCTATTTAACTTAGCAGAATAAATAATATAGAGATAATACTTCATTCTCAAGTATGAGAAAAGAAGTATAAATATCTTTATTATAGAAGCTTCCAATTATTCTACAAATCCCCAAAAAGCCTTTGAAACGCTTTTGTATCTAGAGAAAAGAAAAATGAAGGAAATAGGATATAATTTAAATAGAGGCAAAATTATAACGACAATTTAGGCTAGAAATCAAAAAAGACTCCATTTAATACAAATTAAAATTAGGAGCGGTTTTCACCTGTGGAATTTCAATTTTTATATCTCTCATCCAGCTTGTAGTTTTTGGCTCCTTGCCATCAAGTAATTGTTTTTGCCAGACTTCATCTGTTAACCTATCCGAACTAGACTGAATAAACTCATATTGGCTAAAAACCGCGCCACGACTTAAATATAAGAGCCCATTAATTTCAACAATCACATATATTTCGTCGCCCATACCAACAGCCTCTTCCAAGCATTTATTATTATAGGTATAAACATCTGTTGCAATAGCCATGTAGCGCTCAGGTGTTGAAACAGAAGAAACAAACCCTTCATCAGACTCAATAATTGAAAGCGTTAAAGATTCAATTCTACCTCCCATAAATGATAGTGAATCAAATTCAGGGTTACTAATTTGTTTGCCTGTCAATTCCTTTTCACTAATGCGCACAAACAGCTCTGCAATATTTATTAATTCAGTATTTCTGTATTCCAATTTAGCTGTTAATAGTCCATTATCCGACAGCATTTTTTTATTGAGGTTTAAAAGTGCAATACATTTCTTCCAAAAATCAATCTGAGGTTCAACATAAGCAATTTTTTGTGGAGGTGGAATTTCACCACCATCGCCCATTTCGGCACCACTTGGCTGTTCAATATACAGCACCATATCATGCTTTAAACCTGTCCAGGAGGCCAACATGGTATTTAAATTCTTCTTTTGCCAATTAGGGATTTGCATAAAATAAGGGGCACCTTTTACGGTGTTTTGTAAACTCAAAATGGTTTCCATTTTCTTATTATAAACACTTTTATTCCAGTCGTTAAAACCCTTAAATTTTCGCTTTAGGGTTTCTAAGGTATCGGTATAGGCTGGCCAATTTTGCTTTTCTTTGTAATCATTTATCAGGATGTTTTCTGCAGTCTTGTTTCCCATAGTTGCAAAAACATCCAAAGATTTTGGGAATGGTCGTATTGGCTCTATCTTCAAATTGGCTCTTGCAATGTTTACTAAGCGTTGTAATATCTCGCCATCAAAGGTGTATCTACCAGCTGCAAATACAATTTTCTTCCGGGTTAAATAATAATCCGTTTTTTCATTAGCCCCTTTAGGCACCATTATTTTGGGATCAATAGAATAAAGTGCCCATCTAATTTTATCAAGGTTAACTTTCAGTATTAAATCCTCCCCGCTAAGGCCAGTATTTTCCTTTAACACCTTGCACATGTGTACAAGAGATAAATTGTTTTCATCGCCAGCCAAAAACTGAATAATGGAAGAAAATATAGAATAATTCTTAAAGCGAACATTCGATTTTAGTAAGGAATTTCCCATCAAAATAGCTCTAACCAATCCCTCGTCAGAGTCAATATAAATGGAAGCATTACTTAACCATTTTACACATTTAAAATACTGTTTTAAAGAGTCGGTTCGGGTGTAATTACCACGTGGTTGAAATTGGGTATAATCCATTAATGAGTCACCAAGAAAATCAGAGGTTTGCCCTTGTCCATTTTGCGCATGTTCGTATTCATAGGTATAAGCATCTTTATATTCGGATGGCACCTGCTGTTCTTGGCCAGTTATTAACGAAAGTGCTACAGCATAATATACTTGGTTCCAAGCACAAGCTTTTTTAATTATTGGACTCTTGGCGTTTTCATATTCTTTTTTAAACAAGGAATATTCATCGGCAATTAAGGAGTTTATAACGTTAAAAAGTCTTTCCTCTTCTATGGCCTGCATCTCTTTGCTAATGTGCATGTGTAATACCTGCAAAAACAAATCTGTTGTTAAAAAACTTGGGGTGTAATCATAATAATTCTCGTCATAAACATGAAACAATTGTTCATATTTACCTTTATTAATAACAAATCCATCCTTTTTTAAATGAGTCATCATTTCAGAAGGAATCTTATCGAACTGTTTCCAGTTTACCACATTTTGAGTATTACCAATTTTCCCATTAGCCCCTTGTATATAGTTACTTTGGTATAGTTTCTTCTCAAAAACTAAAACTTTATCAATGAACTTCTTTTCTTGATCGCTCAACTTTATCTTAAAATCGGGATACCAAAACACAGGTTGATACCAATTAGTTGCATTGAAATGGGAGCGCATTACATAATCCATAAACAGAAATCCATGGCGAGCAAGAATTTCGGCTCTTAATAACCGTAACTCAGGAAATGACTTTGTGACTAAATCAACGTCAAAATTAAATGGAGCTGCTTTCTTTTTATCCTTATAAAAATCGCTGTAATATTGTTTGAAATCTTCAGTCTTATAGGGAGCATCTGCATCAACCTCCTCATTTGTGAGTGGAAATCCTTCGTCGTAACTCGCCAAACGAACCAAGTTAAGGTTTAAGGAATAGGTTTCACTTGTAACCTTTTTTTCTTGTTTGCAAGAAAAAACTATTCCTAAACAAAGGGCAAATAGAGAGCAAATTTTTGAAGGGGTCATGATTACCAAAATTAATTATTCTAGAGGATTATTCAATAATTTTTGGGCTTCGGAAATGCGAATAGATTCTTTGATATTATTGGTTCGAACCAATCCAAAAGAGGCCCATGTATATTTTTGAACTGAATACTGATTTTCACTTTGCCTTTCAATGGAATTTATGGAATATAATCCTTTCGAATTTATTACACAAAAATCCTCCAAAGGCCTAACTAACCGAGAACTGAGCCATAAAGGCCTAATATAATCTCTATCAATTTGAAAAATAAAAAGTCGTTTCTTATAAATGGTATCAAATGGCGTTGGTTTAATTATGCCAATACAAAGATCAAATTTCCCGTCCTGATTAATATCACCCGTGTCTAATTTGAAAATCTCATACGGAGTATAAATTTTATCTGTTTTCCCCGTGTTATAATTCTCTATTGATAAACTATACTTTTTAAGTTTATCAATTCTTAGCACTTCAATTTTACCCTTAAAAAGACTGTTGTTTACTTGAATAATCCGATTATAATCAGGTTTTTCGCCACATGAATTCAAGAAAACGAATACTATTAGTAAAGGTAAGGCAATGCCCCATATCTTAATCAAGTTTCCATGCTCCATTTTTTTTCCTTATATTAATTGAAGGAGATATAGCACTAATTTCATCCAAAAACGATTCAGAATCTATTCCGTCCATACTAATTGGCTTTGACTTTACAATCGAAAAAGGGATCAGATGAACCGACAATAATTTGTTTCTAACAATAGAAAAATCAGCTAAAATTCCTTTATTCTCTGGTGCATGTTGTGCATCGAATATAAAATTCCCCAAGCTAAAGAAAATATATTTCCCATTATATTTTTCAATAGTTTGAACCACATGAGGATGATGTCCTACAATTGCATCTGCACCTGCATTAATTAGTTGGTGCGCTTGGTTAATTTGTTTTGTGGTTGGAATAGGTGTTAATTCAATACCCCAATGTAGATAAATTAAAACAAACGACTGAGGATTATTATATTTATAGGACTTAATATTCTCCACCAATTCTTCAAGCGAATGGCTACAAACTAGTGAATTGTTTTGAAATAAAAAGCAGGAGGCAAAAACAGCAATTTGAGATCCATTTTTGTTAAATACACTCGGCAAACAATTTTTCCCATCTAAGTGAATACCCGTATAAGCAATAGACTTTTTCGAAAGGTTTAAACAAGTTTGCCTCACACCTTCCTGCCCAAAATCGTAGCTATGATTATTGGCAAGACCAAGCATGTTTATCCCATTTTTAAAAAGGGAAGGCAAACAACGACTAGCTGCCCTAAATGTAAACTTTTTATCTATTGGTTTTAAGGAAGAATCGCCAACAACACATTCTAAATTGGCTAAAGTTAGATCGCTAGTAGCTATTAGTGGTTTTACACCTTCGAATAGATAATCCGGTCCATTTTTAGCAATTTGTTCCTTTACACCTCTATCTAGAAGTAAATCACCAGCAACTATAAATCTTACTTGATCATTTGTATTTGCACAGCCAATGGAAAAGAAAACAAAGGAAATACACACCCAAATAGTCGGGAGAAAAGGTATTGAAGAATGGCTTTTAATTGTAGGCGGAAACATCTAAATAGGAGCTTTTAGAAAATTGTTCATCAAGCTTTAAAACTGCACTTTTTAAATGAATAAAAAAATAGCATCAACTAATCACCCAATTTTAAATTAAAATAGAAAATAGGATAAGGCTTGCGGGACGCTCAAGCCTGCTGAGCTTTTTAAATTAAAAAAGCACCCGTAGGTGCTTTATGTGGAGGATAACGGAGTCGAACCGATGACCTTCCCGCAGGCTTGCGGGACGCTCTTGCCTGCTGAGCTTTTTAAATTGAAAAAGCACCCGTAGGTGCTTTATGTGGAGGATAACGGAGTCGAACCGATGACCTCTTGCATGCCATGCAAGCGCTCTAGCCAGCTGAGCTAATCCCCCTGAAAAAAAAATAACACATACTGAACCCAGTTCAATATGTGTTATTTAAAAAACTTTATGCTTGAGCCATTGGTTCAATAGAAACAAATGAGCGATCATTTGCTTTTTTCTTGAACACTACTCTGCCATCAATTAAGGCAAATAAAGTATGGTCTTTACCAATACCTACGTTTTCACCTGGATGATGTTTGGTTCCTCTTTGACGAACTATGATGTTACCTGCGATAGCCACTTGGCCACCAAACAATTTAACACCTAAACGCTTACTATGAGATTCACGACCGTTTTTTGAACTACCGACCCCTTTTTTGTGTGCCATTTCTTATTTCTCCTGACAATTATGCGTTAATAGAATCAATTTTAATTTTTGTGAAAGATTGACGGTGACCGTTCAATTTTCTGTATCCTTTTCTGCGTTTTTTCTTGAAAACGATAACTTTATCGCCTTTTAAGTGGTTTAACACAGTGGCGTTAATTTTAACACCAGGTACGGTTGGCAGACCAATTTTTACACTGCCGTTGTTGTTAACTAACAACACATTTTCGAGCTCAATGCTGGCGCCTTCAGGTTGTGCTAATCTGTGCACATAAACCGTTTGGTCTTTTTCAACTTTAAATTGTTGGCCAGCAATTTCAACTATTGCAAACATTTTTTATTTATTTTAAGGAGTGCAAAGATAGAAAATAACTTAAAAATACCAAGGCTATTAGCCTAAATTAATTCATTTCTTTACCTACCCTTGCCTTGAACAACAGTTAAGATAGTGTAAATCAGTATTCTAAGGTCTATTGCAATGGATCTATTTTCGATGTAAAGAATGTCAAATTTAAGGCGTTCTACCATCTGATCCACGTTTTCGGCGTAGCCATATTTTACTTGACCCCAGCTTGTAATGCCTGGTTTTACCCTATGCAAATGTTTGTAATGAGGGGCTAATTTCACAATTTGATCAATAAAAAATTTGCGTTCAGGCCTAGGCCCAACAAGGCTCATCTCCCCTATTAATACATTAAAGAACTGGGGGATTTCATCTAATCTGTATTTACGCAACCATTTTCCTACTGGAGTAATTCTTGAATCATTCGCGCTAGAAAGCATAGGACCAGCTACTTCCGAATCGGTAATCATGGTTCTAAACTTAAAAATATGAAAAGGTTTACCCTTATAGCCTAAACGAATTTGCTTATAAAAAACAGGTCCTTTTGAACCCAATTTTACAGCAAGAGCAATAATCATGAAAATTGGCATGAACAAGGTTAAAATCAAAAGTGAGCTAAAAACATCCAATCCTCTTTTAATTATTTTTTGCCATTGCGGCATGCTATCATGATTTATTTCAATAAGGGCCGCACCAATTACGTTATTCATGCGCACTTGGCCGCTCATCATATCATATAAATCAGGAATAATTTTAAGTACAACTTGCTGATCCTCTAAAACATTCGTTACATTGTTTATATCAGCATGCTTTGAACTTTCAATACCAATAATTACTTCTTCTATTTCGTATCGCGTAATTAAGCTCGGCAGGTCCTTGTAATTCCCTAGATTTGGCAAAATATCTTTTAAAATATGGTCGTAGGCATCGCCATTTAGGCTTACAAAACCTTTGAAAATATTTCCTTGAGTGGAGCCTTCGCGCAATAATTCTTGAACCAATTGAAGCGACTTTTGATTATTACCAACCACAATGGTATTAAATCCAATTTTTCCTGCTCTAAGTTTACCTTTGATAATGGAAGCCCCAATTAATCTAAAGAAAATTGTAAGTCCGAAATTTAGTGCAAATAGTGCTAGAATACTTTTGTAATAACTTTGGTACGATCTAACCTCATCATCCAACAGGAGAGCAAAAAACAAAAGAATAACTCCAATTACAGTAACGGTAAAGGTTTTAGAGATTTCATTAATTCTTGATTTACGCCAAACATCTTTATAATGGCCGGCCAAGAAGTAAAGTGTGATCCAATAAATTGGAATTAAAATTAAGGCTAAATAAAAGTTCTTATCCAGTTCTACTGGAATTTTATACCCAAACTTATCCGACTCGATGATGTATTTTCTATAGGCAAAAAACAAAGACCAACTTATACCACCCGATAAGCCATCGAATAGTATAAAAATTAAGGTATGTTTTAGCCTACGTTTAATCAAGGTAAATTACTTTTAAATTATCTAACCATGCTTCTGGATTAGTAACTCCTGCTTTTGCAAAACTAAAAAATAGTCGAAATTGCATATTGGTTCCAGCAGTATTAATTTCCGTTTCCAAATCTAGGTATAATTTATTCCAATCCGACTTAGGATTTGTAATGTATAAGGTTTTAAATTTAACTGTGCCTGTGCTAATTTCGGTAGTAATCAATCCCACGGTAATAGGAATATTTCCTTTATAATCCATTTCAAGAAAAAAGGGTGTAAACCTTGGCCAAGAAGAATAAACCTTAGAGTACATCATTAAAATATCCTGTGGGTTTGTGCTATTAAGAGTAATTTTCCCTGAGTTTTTACCAGGAATCCAAGAACTTGAAGAATTATCCTTCACCAATGTATCGCCATTCGACTTAAACTGGGTACTATATTCTAAGTTAATTCCACTTCCATCAAAATCCTCAATAAAGGGGAATAAGGCATTTTCAACATAGGTAAATACAGGTTTAATGGTATCTACTTTGTTTTCACTTAGGTTAAAATCTTTTGAATAGTAATTAAACAAAGGGTAAATGGCTCTTTGCTCTGCAAGTCCATTAAACTTAATTCCAGGAGAAATTTTTAAGGTAGTTTTACCAATATTTTGAAGCGGAACTCGCGAGTTAACACTCATTACACCTCGAGTTTCGCCATTACTAAAAAGATAAAAATCTTCAATCTTTGCAGAGGAATATCCTTGGGTACCATCACTTTTAGTAATTAGTTGACCCGGGCTTAAATAAACATAAGAAGGAATCATTACCTCCTTGCTTTTACAAGAAGAGAGAATACTTATAATGACAATAAGGAGGAAAGAAAAAAAAAATCTACGCATTAGTTTCACAAAACGTTTAAGCGGCAAAAGTATTATCTTTTATTGATATTTAATTTATCAATAATTTCATGAGCTATTTCAATAGTCTGAAAATTATTGTAATGAGTCCTAAGATTAAGGGAATGATTTGAGATTGAATTAGCAAAAAACGACAACTCACGCTTAATCATATCAGGCACATTCTTGGTTTTTGATAAATTTAACTCATGCTCTGCTTGTGCAGGAGCAGAAGAATTAAGCATAGAAATTTTAAAATTATCTAGATTTAGATTGTAAGTCCTGTGCTTTTGGAAGAATCGGATGGTGTTTTTTTGTTCTGATTCGAAATTTCCACAAACCATATTTAGGACACAGCCATTATCAAATTCAATACGAGCATTGATAAAATCTACATGTGGATGGTGAAGACAAGCACCCGTTGCTCGGATTTTTTTAACGTTTGCTTTTACCAAATAAAGAACTAATTCTAGTTCATTAAGTAATAAATCAAACACCATATTTTCTTGACTATAGTTTATAATGTTTGGGTCGAACCGAGAGCTTTCAATATAAAAAGGCTGATCCAACAAACGTTTCAGCATTTGGTAGTTTGGATGAAACTTTTCATGATTGGAAACATATAGTTGAATATTTGCTTCATCGGCCAATTTATTTAGCTCTTTGGCTTCCTCTAAATTTTCGCTTAATACTTGCTTTACAAAAACATGTCGGCAATTGCGAATAGCGTTTGAAGCAAATTGATAATGTGAACCAACAGGAGTAAGAATATTTACAGCATCTACCTTTTTAATTAACTCGGTGTAATTATCAAAACGTGGAATGCCATACTTTTCTTGAATGATATCTGAGCTCACTGAGTCGTGGTCATAGAAACCCACCAATTTAAACTCTTTGAGTTCAATCAGCTTTTCTATGTGCCGCTTACTAGTTTCGTTGGCTCCTACTATGCCAATATTTATCATTCGTTTGGTTTGTATTACAACACAAATGTATTAGGGCATTATTTCATAAATGCGACATTAAGCGATTAGATTTAAACAAGTACCCATTCCCTTATCGTTTAAATTATACACCTTGAATTAAAAATTCCTCCTATTGTCCGAAAACACTCAGTTTACCTGTAGGTATGAACACAAACAAAAACAATTCATGGAAGGCATGTTGAGAACTATACTTAGATAATAAGATTAAATAAGAGCAATTAACAGAAATTGCGAAGGTGAATAAAGAATTGGATAGCTATAAAGATAAAGGTGCAAGAAGATTATTAGTAAAAGAACTAAAAGAAAAAGGCATTCTTGATGAAAGGGTTTTGGCTGCCATTCAATCCATACCCAGACATCGGTTTATTCATAAAGACTTTAGATGGCACGCCTATCAAGACAAAGCATTCCCAATTGGCGAGGGGCAAACTATTTCGCAACCCTATACTGTTGCTTATCAAACACAATTATTACATATTGAGCCAGGAGATAAAGTTCTAGAAATAGGAACAGGCTCTGGATACCAAGCAGCTGTATTAATTGAAATGGGGGCAACATTAACTTCCATTGAACGACAAGAAAAGTTATTTATAAAAACTCGAAAATTATTAACGGAGCTGAATTACAAAGCCAATTTAATTTACGGTGATGGATCCAAAGGCTTTTTACCTGACGCACCTTATGATAAAATTATTGTAACAGCAGGTGCACCAAGGGTTCCTGAAAGCTTAATTGAACAATTATCAACTGGAGGCATCTTAATAATTCCAGTTGGGGATAGTAAAGTTCAAACCATGCATATAATAATTAAGAAGACAGATGGTACATTGGAGAACATAAGTTTAGACCAGTTTAGATTTGTTCCTTTAATTGGCAACCAAGCTTGGTAATGCAAAGTAGTTATCAACTCAAAAGTGTGAATTAATTCAATCCAATCTGACTATTAACTACTTACCAAAAATACAGTCTAGATTAAAAGACTATCAACATTAAATTTTCAATTTAGCACTTGATTTTAACATCTATTTTTCTCATATATTTGAGTAACCAAATAAAAATATTTGTTATGAAAAAAACATTACTTGTTGCAGCGTTCGCATTAGCAGGTTCTTTTGCCTTCGCTCAAAAACCATCAGCAGGAAACAAAACAGCTGAGGTTAATCTTAACTTCCAAACGGGTACTTCAGCTATTAACTACACTTTACCAGCTGAGTTACGTTTACGTTATTTTATGTCGGACAACGCCGCTGTACGTGTGCGTTTTGGTTTAGGTTCAACTACAGACAAAACTTCTATTACTAATGGAACCACTCAATCCGACAGAACAGAGAAATCTGGATTTGGATTAACTTTAACTCCAGGTTATGAAATGCACTTTGAAGGTACCGACAAATTATCTCCATATGTTGGAGCACAATTAGGTATTGCTTTAGGTGGAAAAAGAAACATTGAAGTTACAAATGCTTCGGTTGCTAACCCTAATGTAGGTGATATCGTAAAAGATAGCAAATTCTCACAAACAGATGGTTCTGGATTAGGCATAACATTAGGTTTAATGATGGGTGCTGATTATTATATCGCTGATGGTGTTTACCTAGGTGGTGAATTTGGTTTAGGCTTATTTAGCATGAACTCTATTGGAGAAGGTACAACTTCAAGAGTTGTAAGCGGCGGTACTGCTGTTGAAACTAAAACTTTAAAATCTTCTTCTTCTCAGTTATTTGGTGTTAGCACCGGTGGCGTACGTTTAGGATTTGTATTTTAATTAAATAACATATTCATAAAAAATCCCGATTAGCTAGGCTAATCGGGATTTTTTTTATTCTTCTCTGCGCATGCTTCGTTGCACTTCTCGTTCTTTAATTGTTTCTCTTTTATCAAACGCTTTCTTTCCTTGGCCAATTGAAATTTCTATTTTAATAAAACCCCTTTCCGATTCAAAAACCTTTACAGGAACAATGGCAAAACCCTTTTCAGCCGCCTTCACCTTAAGTTTTTCTAATTCGCGCTTCTTAAGTAGTAATTTTCTTAAACGAAAAGGTTCATGATTAAAATGACTTCCTTGTTTAAATGTACCGATATTCATTCCTTTAATGAACAATTCATCGCCCTTAAAAAAACAAAAAGCTTCGCCAATTCCCGCGTTACCAAGTCGAACAGATTTTACCTCTGTACCAGTTAACTGCAAACCTGCAACAAACTTTTGGGTCAGAATAAACTCAAAGCCTGCCTTTTTATTTACGATATGAATTTCTTTTTTAGTAGCCATTAGATGCTTTCCTTTTAAAAAGGACTGCGAATTTAGGGATTCATAAGAGATAAGTTTGTAAATAAACTTTCTAATTTCTCTTTTTTAAGAATTTTCTGTCCTTGCTCACCTGTTGCAATAAGCCTATCACCAACCTTGGCCTCGTATTGGCAAACTATTTCATTCTTCTGCAACTTAGTAATGCTTGCCGTAAAAGTTACGTTTGAACCAATTAAGGCAGGACTATGGTGGGTAATACTTAAAAAGGTTCCAATACCCTCCTCATCGTCCTCTTTCATTTCTAAAACGAATAACCTACAACACCACTCTGCATCTCTTCCGAGGGCAAAAGTGGCATAAACAGGATGTACATTTCCACTATCAAAGGTGGCAGTATCCTTTTCCTGAACACAAATGCGAATGCTTTTGGTATCGCCAATTTTAAAGGGTGTTTTCATATGGTTTATCGAACAACTAATATTGGAATTTTAAGTTTATGTCGAACCGCATCTACGGTTGAACCAAAAATAATATCTTTTAATCCTGCATGTCCATGAGCTCCCATTACAAGCAGTTGCACATTCAATTCTTCGGCAATTAATTGAATATTTTGAGCTCTATTTCCATATCCCATTTTATATTCAATAGAATAACCTTGTTCAGCTAAATCCTTTGCATAGGATTCTATCATTTGAATATCTTTCAAGGTTTCAATATCCATTACATCTTCACCATGCCTGCGGGCAGCAGCCGATTCTACAATATGAATCAAGAAATACTTCGTTGATTTATTACCTAAACCAAGAGCATGTTGAATACTAGCTTCATCATGCGAACTAAAATCGACGGTAATACCAATATTCTTAAAGTCTTTTGGCTTGGCAATATTTAAGCGTTTGAGAGGTTGATGAGGTACAATATTCTTTTCTTTATGCTCTGTAATAAATGGATTTATAGTAACATATAGTAATAAGAAGGCAGTGAATGCTAGAGCCGAATACAATAGGACCCTTAACCAAGTGTACTGCGCATAAGATGATTCTAAAAAATTTCCTACCTCCTCACTTAATAATTTAATATTTAACCCAATAATAATAATGGCCGAAATCCATGCTAGCGTTTTAACCCAAGTTGGATTCTTAAATTTACCCATTAAACCTGCGTTATTGGTAAAATGTATTAATGGTATAATTGCAAAACCTAGTTGAAGACTTAAAATAACCTGACTTAAAATAAGTAGTTCACCTAATTCTCCATCCCCAAAATAAAACAGGGTTATTACCGCTGGAACTACTGCAATAAGCCTGGTAATTAACCTACGAATCCAAGGGCTAATACGTAAATTTAAATACCCTTCCATTACAATTTGTCCGGCTAAAGTACCTGTTATGGTAGAAGATTGGCCAGCAGCAATAAGGGCAATAGCAAAAAGTGTAGGAGCTAAGGAACCAAAGATTCCATTTAATAATTGGTGGGCATTTGAAATATCGGCCACTTGATTATAGCCATTTCTATGGAAGGCGGCTGCCGCTAAAATTAGGATAGCGGCATTTACAAAAAAAGCTGCATTAAGGGCAATAGCCGAATCAAAAAAATTGAAACGAATAGCCTTTCGTATCCCCTCTTCGTCGCGCTTTATTTTGCGAGTTTGAACCAAGGATGAATGGAGGTATAAATTATGAGGCATTACGGTTGCACCAATAATACCAATAGCAATATATAAACTTTCGCCACTAAGGGCGGATGGCAAAAACCCTTTCATAACGCCATGCAGATCGGGTTTAACGATTAGCATTTCAGCAAAAAAAGAAAGGCCAATAATACTTACTAATGACACGATAAAAAGTTCAATTTTTCGAATGCCTTTATTAATTAGGAACAGTAATAAGAAAGTATCGAAAACAGTAATTAACACACCGTATAATAAGGGTAAATCAAATAGTAAATTTAAACCTATTGCCATTCCAATTATTTCGGCCAAATCGGTGGCTGCAATTGCAATTTCGGCTAATACATATAAGGAGAAATTTACCCAAGCGGGGTATTGTTGTCGGCTAGCCTGAGCCAAATCCCAACCTTTTACAATACCTAAACGAGCGGCTAAGCTCTGAAGTAATAAAGCAACCCAATTACTAAGGAGTAAAATCCAAATTAAACTATATCCAAACCGGCTACCACCGGCAATATCTGTTGCCCAATTCCCTGGATCCATATATCCAACACTTACCAAATAGGCAGGACCAATAAACGCCAAAAGAGTTTTCATTCTACTCTTTGGTACGGTTACATCCACACTTTCGTGAACTTCAGATAATGATTTTCCTGATTTGCTCGACATATTAATTCGTTTTCTTCACCAGAATATTTCTAACCACTTCGTAACTCAATTGAATTTTTTCTTTTTCTTCCAAAACAGCTTTAATTGATTGATCAAATTCACTTACATCTGAAATGGACAAACGTTTTCCTAAAACAAGTTTATTTTTCTCTAGGTGTTTTAAAAATAAGGTGCTGTGGTTTACAACACCACTAATAATTCCCTTTTCTCCTTTTTGAAGTGTACTTAATAAAACAAAATCACTTTCTTTTATAATGCCATTTCGGCTGGGTATAGGATCTCCATGTGGATCGTGGGTTGGGAAACCTAAAAACTCCTCCAATTTATCTATTAATTCTTGTGAATGAATATGCTCTAATTGCTCGGCAATATCATGCACTGCATCCCAAGAAAAGCTTAATTTATTATGTAAAAATGTTTCCCAAAGTCTGTGTTTCCGAACCGTTTCAATAGCAACTTTTTTACCTGCTTCTGTTAATTGAACTCCTTTATATTTCTCATATTCCAACAATTTTTTATCCGATAATTTTTTAATCATATCGGTTACAGATGCAGCTTTTGTTTGAATTGACAAAGCGATAGCATTTGTATTAATAAATTCGCCCGACTGTTCTTGCAGTTTATAAATTGCTTTTAAATAATTTTCTTCTGTAAAGGAATACATAGGGCAAATATATAGATTTAGACTTATCTAAATCTATTTTTTACACATTCTAAAAAACAAATTTTTGGGTTCAGCATAAATGTGTACTTTTGAAGCATTATGTTTAAGAAATTAGTATCCTATTTACAGTTTTGGAAAAAGCCAGATGCTGACACTCCGTCATCAACGAACCTAAAAATAATGCATGGTATAAATAGAATCAGCATTTTTATCTTCCTTTTTGCCATAATTTATATTTTAGTGCGCTTGGTACGAGGATTGTAAGAGGCATAGGGTAATAATACTAAAATGATCCTATACATTATCCTTCCAATGTTGCTTAGCTTTTATGTAAGCTGGCGCTTCAAATCAAAAGTAAAAGAATATTCGCAAATTGGCTTAGCCAATCATTTAACCGGAGCCGAAATTGCAGAGCAAATGCTACACGACCATGGCATATACGATGTGAAGATTTTGAGTTCTGAAGGTCAATTAACAGACCACTACAACCCTGAAAACAAAACCGTAAATTTAAGTCATGATGTGTATTATGGCCGCAGTGTAATTTCTGCCGCTGTAGCTGCGCATGAGTGTGGACATGCCGTGCAACATGCCAAAGCCTACGCATGGCTTACATTTAGATCAAGTGTAGTGCCTGTTGTTAGTATTGCCTCCACCTATGTTCAATGGATATTGTTAGCAGGTATAGTGCTTATAAATGTATTCAGACCATTATTACTTTTAGGAATACTTTTGTTTGCAGTAATAACACTTTTTTCAATAATAACTTTACCTGTAGAGTTTGATGCAAGCAAAAGAGCTTTGGCATGGTTAAATACAAAAGGCATGGTTAGAAAAGATGAATATCCAATGACCAAAGATGCACTTAAATGGGCGGCAAGTACCTACGTTGTTGCTGCTTTAGCCTCAGTTGCAACTTTATTATACTACGTACAAATTTATTTGGGTGGTAGAAGAGATTAATCCAATAATTTTATTCAAAAAAAGCCCTTGAAATTCAAGGGCTTTTTTTTTAAATATTTTTACTTACAAACTCTTGGCAATAGTCTTTTACCATTCGTTGAGTCATTCGAAACTTTTCTAGAATTTCTTCTTCAGTTCCAGTAGCTTTTGCTGGATCGGGGAAATTGTGATGAAGGCGAACTGCATCTCCAGGTATATACGGGCAATTTTCATTGGCATGATCGCAAACTGTGATGATATAATCGAATTTCACATCCATATATTCCAATACATTATTGGAGGTGTTTGAAGATATATCTACACCATCTTCTTTCATAACCAAAACAGCCCTTGGGTTCAACCCATGGGTTTCAATACCCGCGCTGTATATATTTGCTTTGCCTTGAGCAAAAAAATCTAAATAACCGTGTGCCATCTGACTTCTACAGCTATTTCCAGTACATAAAACAAGTACATTTTTCATATTAAAAGATCTATTAGTTGTTTTTATATTTCAATTTTAAAGCCACCTTTACTAAGGCTAATAATACAGGAACCTCTACCAAAGGACCAATAACGCCAGCAAAAGCTTGAGCTGAGTTAATGCCAAATACTCCTATGGCTACTGCAATGGCTAACTCAAAATTATTACTAGATCCTGTTAAGGAAACTGTTACATTTTTATCGTAAGTAATACCCATTGCTTTTGCTGTATAAAATATGGCGAAGAACAGAACCAAGAAATAAATTACTAAAGGAATAGCCACTTTAATTACATCAAACGGAATACTTACTATCATTTCACCTTTTAAACTAAACATAAGTAAAATGGTAAATAATAAAGCCACAAGGGTAATAGGCGAAATTAAAGGAATAAACTTTTGGTTCAGCCATGTTTCTCCCTTTAACTTTATAAGCGCATACCTGCTAATGAAACCTGCCGCAAAAGGTATTCCGAGGTAAATACCAACTGTTTTGGCAATTTCGGCCATGTTAATAGATATGGCCATGTTTTGTAGGCCGAACCAAGCTGGCATAACCGAAAGCATAAACCAAGCATACACGCTATATAGCAAAATTTGAAGGATACTATTTAAGGCAACTAAGCCTGTTGCATATTCTCTGTTTCCTTCAGCCAATTCGTTCCAAACAATAACCATGGCAATACAAGGGGCGATTCCAATTAATATTAAGCCAGTAAAGTATTCAGGACTATCGTGCATAAAAATCACTGCTAATAAAAACATTAATAATGGTGCGATAATCCAATTAATAAATACAATAAAGGAAAGCAGTTTAACATCTTTGAAAACCTTTGGAAGCTCAGAGTATTTAACCTTCACAAAAGGTGGATACATCATTAAAATTAAGCCAAAAGCAAGAAGCCAATTTGTACTACCACTGCTAAAACTTTCACCATTTAAAATGGCTGGAACAGATGGAATAAAATAACCAATAGCCACGCCAATTGCCATTGCTAATAGAATCCAAAGAGTAAGAAAGCGATCTAAAAATTTTAGTTTTTTTGTCATGTTTATACACTTTAATTAACAGCAATTACCTCCGGGTTCGCAGCATGCAGCAGGTTTTTCTGCATACACTGTTATGCTATAAATGCCCAAACTTGAAGCTTTATATTCTTCTAATTGTTCCTTATTTAAATAGGTTTCAAGAATATCAGTTGGAATAATAATTTCCTTTTCTTTTTGAATCGTACTATTTATAAATCCTGCCTCTTTTATTAAATTTAAGTACTCAGATTTTTGAATGGCACCCGATACACAACCTGCATACATTTCGGCAGTTTCTTTTAATTGAATAGGAAGCTCACCTACAAGAACCACATCCGAAATACTATAATGTCCTCCTGGTTTAAGCACTCTAAAAATATCTTGAATTACATTTTCCTTATTTGGTACTAGGTTCAGCACGCAATTACTAACAATTACATCTGCTCTATTTGCGGCTATGGGCATATTCTCAATATCTCCCAATCTAAACTCCACATTATTATACCCCAAGGTATCGGCATTCAGGCGCGCTCGTTCTATCATTTCTGGAGTAAAATCTACTCCTATAACCTTACCGTTTTCGCCAACAAATTTACGTGCAATAAAACAATCGTTTCCTGCTCCGCTACCTAAATCAACTACCGTTTGTCCTTCTTTAAAAAGCGCAAACTCCGTTGGAAGTCCGCAACCCAAACCTAAATCGGCCGATGGTGCATACCCCTCCATTTGTGTGTAGTCTTCACTCATAATAGTATACACTTCGGTTGAGCAGGTACCGCTACCGCAACATGAACTCATGTTTGTGTCTTTGTCCTGCAAGGCTATTTGAGCATACTTCTCTTTCACCAATTCTTTTAATTCTACTTCAGTTTTCATTGTAATTGAATTTAATTAACAACATTTAATTTTATCGTTTGTAAGTACTATTTCTTTCATGGCTGAACCAAAGACCTGAACCAATTTTGCAAAATTTACCTTGTTTATGCAATAGCAAGATTTTACCCCAGAAACTTTTCCTTGGACCAAACCGGCTTTCTTTAATTCTTGTAAGTGTTGCGAGACGGTAGATTGAGCCAAAGGCAATACTTCAACGATTTCTCCACAAATACATTCATCGCGTTTTGCTAGTTCCTTTAAGATGGCAATTCGGGCTGGATGACCAAGTGCTTTGGCAAATTCAGAGAGAAGAATATCTTCCTCCTCAAATAATGATTTCTTGTTTACAGCCATAGCTTAATTTTATATCGCAAATATACGATTAATAAAAAATATGAAACAAGAAAATTAGAAAAAATATTTTTTACTGAATGTTTTTAGCGTTTAAAGCACGTTGGTAGCGACGGGCATTTTGCTGGTGTTGTTCAAAGCTAGTGGCAAAAGAATGGTATCCACTAAAATCTTCCTTGGCACAGAAATAAATAAAGGTATGTTCCTTAAAATTTAAAACGGCATCAATGGCTTGAATGGAAGGAGCACAAATTGGACCTGGAGGTAAACCCGTGTTTGAATAAGTATTATAGGGTGAAATTATAGATGTATGAATATTTGTAACTCTGCGAATACTGTTATCATGCCAGGCATAAATTATCGTTGGATCAGCCTGTAAAGGCATTTCTTTCCGCAAGCGATTGAGGTACACACCTGCAATCACAGGCATTTCATCGCCTTTATTACTTTCCTTTTGAACAATGGAGGCTAAGGTACTCACCTGCTGTTGCGTTAACCCAAGAGAAATACATTTACTTAACCTATCGGCTGTCCAAAAGGCTTTATACTCTTTATTCATTCGTTCCAACAAGGCATAGCTGGAAGTATTCCAATAAAAATTATAGGTATTTGGAATAAACAAACTAATGATGGTATTGCTATCAAAACCAAGCTTAGTAATTACGTCGGTATCTTTTATTAAGTTTAGTAAAGTGGTACTATCGGTTTCTAATTGATTGGCAAAAAAGCCACTTAAATCCTCTACCCTTTCGGCATATTTAAACACTACATTTAAGGGCTCTTGGCGGCCATTAACAAGCACCTTCAATAATTCGTAATTACTCATACCTGGCTTTAAGAGGTACCTACCAGCCTTTAATTTTTTATCTAAGTTAACAAGTTTAGATAAGCGCTTAAACGACTCGAAATTTTGCAGGTAATAGCCATGTTCTATTTCATTATATAATTGTACTATATCTGTACCTGAGTGAACTTTTAAATAAATTTTGCCATTCGTGGCATATTTTAAAGAAACATTTTCGGCAAACACATCAGAATAGATTTTATAAGCAGCTAATGCCAATAATACACCTGTAATTGCTAAAAACGTGCGAGCATTTTTGCCTGCCTTGAAGTGGGGATTAAAAAATCTGTTTTGCATGAGTATGTAGAAAAACGAATTTCTGATTTAGAAATTAAAAAGCAAATTTTCTTTGCCCACAATTAATGCCCTTCAATTTGTTGAAGTAAATCCATTACCTGAGCCTGATTAGGAGAGTAACGCAAAATATGTTTTAAATCTTTTACGGCGGCTATATTATTTCCCATTAAATGATACAAAGCCGCTCTATTTAGCAATGCCTGATTATGATCTGGGTCCAATGAAAGAGCTCTATTATAACATTTTAAAGCTTGATCTTTCTGGGTTACATTTAAATAGGCAAAGCCTAAATTAACCCATGCATCTGCTTGTTTGGGTTGTAATGCTAAACTTTGTTCAAAGACCTGAATAGCTTCTTTATACTTTTGTTGCTGAACCAAAACCACGCCCAACTTTGTTTTAAACTCCAAATTTTGTGGTGCTAATGAAAGAGCATCCAAATAATAGGTTCGAGCTTTTTCATATTCATTTACATTTTGATAGGCTTGTCCAATGCGATAAAATAACCAAGGATTAGAAACTTTGTTTTTTGACACCTGAACGGCTAAACTTATAATTTGTTCCCACTCATTTCGTAAGTAGGCTTCATGAATTTGAATTTCAAAAACAGATTCAAAGCCACCTAATTGTTGTATCCAAAAACGAGCAGAATCAAGAGCAACAGACTCACCTTCGAAACGCTCAACATAGGATAAATAGGCATTGGCTTTACTTTGGGCCGTAGTAAGGGTATTATTTACACAGTATATTCCTGCAAACTTTTTCAAGGAGGTGATATCAGAATTGCTTACCGGAATTTTAATTTTATGATCATGAACACTCACATGCGGAATATCTATAGAACCGCTTTTAGGCATATGGCAGGAAACACAATTATTGTTTGCTTTAGTTAATGCTTCTGGCTTTTCATCACAATCCTTAGCCTCGTGGCATTTTAGGCAGGCTGCATTAAACACTTCGGTGCCGGTATGTTTTACACTTACATGAGGGTTATGACAGGTAATACAGGTTAGGTTCATGGTAGTAAAGTTCTTTCCTTCCACCTGTCGAATCTTTTTGTTTGATTGAATAAAGCATTCACTCTGTTGCAAGCGTTGTGCATGAGAAGCCATGATAAACTCATCGTTGCCTTCATATTTGGGCAAATACACTTCATATACATCGCTAAGTTTCATACCTGGCCTAAAATCTGAAAACGATTTACCCGGTTTTAAAACAGCGTTCCCTTGCAGGTGGCAACGTTGGCATAAATCTATTTGCCGCTGCCAACTGAGCTTACGAGGGTTTACAATACTAAAATCTATTTGATGAGCAGTATCTACAAAAACCCCTTTTAATTTTAAGGCCACATGCACTTCACCTGGTCCGTGGCATCTTTCGCAATCAATGCCATCGGGTATTTTGGTAAATTTATTGACTGAGCCTTTTTCTATTTGAGGCATGGCATTGTGGCAACTCATACACTCAAATTCGATGGCTCTTGAAAAGCGAACATTTTTGCCTTTCTCAAAACCGGGTGGCAAATCCCATTTACCTTTTTGGGCATACCAAGTAAGAGGTAATTGATATACAAATCCGTTTACAGATGTAAAATGCGAATTGGTATGTTGGCCTGAACCAATAATATAATCAACCCTTTCGGTTCGTTTGTGAATGGTGTCGGTTCCTTCTAATCTAAACTCAGTTATATAGAGAGTATCTCTATTCCAATGAGGGAAATAACTCAGGTTGTTTATGGAATCGTAAACAACTTGATGCCCTGCAAAATTAGCTGCCGATTTTTGAGGTGTTGCTCGTCCAAACGACTGCCCCATTCCAGTTTCCATAAAGCTTTGGTAAATACCAGGATGGCAGTTTCGGCAAGCATCTTTGCCTACATATTTTACACTATCGTTGTGGTTTAGAAAAGGGTAGGAAATATCTTTTTGCGAAGTGTTATTGCAATACAAATTAAAGAAGGCAATACTTAGTAAGCCTATAAAAAATGGAATGCGAATAAAACGTTTCGACAAAAACACTACTCGTTAATTTCAGATTGCCAAGCCATCATTCCACCTAATACATTGCGAACATTAGTAAAACCTTCGCTTATCATATACATTTTGGCATTATTGCTGCGCATACCGCTACGGCAATGAACAATTACTTCTTCGTTTTTTAAGTGTGCTAATTCACCTAATTTCCCCGGCAATTCGCCTAATGGAATTAAGGTTGCCCCAATATTAAACTCTTCATATTCGTATGTTTCACGAACATCAATTACATTTAATTTTTCTCCTTTTTGCATGCGTTCATGCAATTCTTGTACAGTTATATCGCTCATTTTAGTAGTAGGTGTTTATTGACGAATAATTAGTTTCTTGGCGAATTTCTGTTCTGTTTTCGGATTTTCAAAAACTAATACATAAAATCCTTCTGCCACAGTAGGTAAATCAATTTTATTTCCAGTAGCATGCAAGGTGGCAATCTCTTGTCCCGCAATATCTACTAAGCTAATTTTATAGGTTTCTAAATCTTCCAAACCTACGGTTAGTTCATGAGCTGCAGGGTTTGGGTAAATGCTAAAATCGGTTCGAACCAAAGTAGTAGGTTCTGAAATACCTGTTGGCACACCCAAGAATTTACCCATAATTGGACGTATCATTAAAGCACCAGGAATTTCTGTTGGGTACCATCTACCATCCGATTTATAGAACATATTGGGATTTTGATTGAACCTAAAGTTTTTATCTAACCCCACATTTAAAACATAAGCACTGGTTTGATCCCAACCAATAAGAAATGAATCGGAAACAGCAATAGATTGAGAAAACTTAAAGGCTGTAAATCCATTAATTTTATTGGTATAAATAGGCTTTAAAACCTCCTGACTGTATAATACCACATCGGAGGTAGCTTGTTCAAATAAAGGCGAAATAGATTTCCAAACCTTTAAATTAAAGCGTTGAGTGCTTACATCTGTTTCAGATTGATTAAAGAAAACATAAACCCCCACTATTGAATCGGGTTTTTCGAGTGTATATTTTAAACACGCTCCAACATTTACTTTGTTCTTAATACCATAACCACCTTCTGCGGTGCCATCGTCATACGCAAAATAATTACTAAAAATAGTTGGCACACTAAAGGTATCATTGCCCGTTACATTATCATTTTGGTTCCCACTAATTTTCACCCTATATCTAGTTTCAAAAACTATGCTATCGCTTGTGTTGGTGCCTGTAAAAACCACAGGCTTATTAATGTTCACCGAAGAATCACTTAGGGCCGCTATACTTGGTAAAATATTATTAAACTTATCAAGGGTATCACCTGTTGATTTTAAAACAGACCTAAAATAATCTACCGCGTAAGGTTGGTTATCGTGGTTAACTAATCTTAGTTTATCAGACAAATTACCATATTTACCCTTATTGGCTTCATATTGATTCCAAGGCATGCTGGTATACATACCCAATAAAACTGGAGGCGTATTGCTAAGCGCTAAATCCTTAATGGCATCGCGTCTTTTGCGGCCTTTATTGAATCGAATATAATCGACATGCCATTGATTTAAATTTCCCGTCAGGCTACCTCTATTTCGGATTCGTATTTGAAAATCGTCGTGAAAGAATTTTGGATTTGTTAGCACATATTCAAAATACGTAAACCTATTTAGGAAGGTATCTTTTGCGCAAATCATCATAACAATCCCAAAAGAATCTTTATCCATAGCCGAGTTTCTAAACTCAATTACAAGCGAATCACTTGGGTAAACTTGGTTGGTTAAATCTTGAGGTTCGTATTGAAAATAACAACTGAAAATTACCGAATCGGCAGGAGTTAATCCTTTTAAATTAATAGATCTTGAAGTAAGAATATCGCAAGTGCTTTTGATATTAAATTTAGAGTAGGCATTTCCATTGGCATCTAATCCATCAAAGGTGGCCACATTTAAGCTAGGTTGATTTACAGGAAAATCGTTGTTGACAAAAACATTTTTATCTAGCCATCTTTCAGAACTTACCTGCACTCTTGAGTTAGAGAAATCGTCGAAGAAAGGAAGCGGAACTTTCTTAATTACTTTGAATGCACTCACTAACCAATGAGCTTTATTGCTGTTTGAATAGGTACTCTTAAAAACAAAACGCGATTGAAAATTAGCGAACCTGAACCTACCCGTATTAATAGGAAAGGTATAGGTTGTAAGGTTGTTAATACTAGTGCCCGATAAGGCTAAAACCTTTACCCAAACACCGAGATTATTTTTAAATTCAACCAATAAAGAATCGCTCGCACTATTTTGAAAATTCGGACTTAGTGCAAACGAGTAATAAATAGAATCGCCAACATCTTGGCTTAGCACATCAAAGGGATATGTATAAAGGGTATCGGCACCACCATATTGGTTGCTGGCATTATCATATACCACACCTTTTATATTTCTTACATCTAATTTAGCACAATTCCCCCAAGGATAACTGTTTAAAAATCCATCTACAATTTTCACGTTTGGTGCTGCAAAATACTCCCAACTCGGAACAGAATCTAGGGCATGAGGCAAGCGCATTTGATCATAAAAACCTAAAGGCCATTTTTGAGCCACAATAACTTTTGAAAGAGTATATATATTTGTATTGCTGCTCAACAAATTGCTTGAGTAAGACAAAAAGCGCAAAGCAAATTGGTTCGATACAAATGTTTCTTTAGCAAGATTAATGAGTACTTCATGTGTTCCAACAGGATAGGCATTACTGTTCCAAATTTCTTGCCATTGGCCAAAAATATCTCTACCAAATAGTATTAATGAATCGCCGGCGGTATACGTAGTACCTGTAGAAATGGTAAAACTAGCGAAAGCAGTTTGGGTGGTGGCACTTAAATCCATGGAATTACTTATTAGTTCATCGCACATAGGAGCATTTACATACACCAGATTATTGCTATCAAGCGCATTAAAAATTACTTTGTTAGTGGCAATATCGCAGGAGTTGTTCTTCCAATAAAGGCCATTGGTTTTGCCGTTGGTTTCAAAAAAATCTTGAAACGGAAAATTGGTTCCTTGTTTAAACAATGTAGGTTTTGAAGCTGCAGGTTGCAATGCTTGCAAAACAGGGTTGCCATATAAGGGCAATTTTACTTCTTGCGCTAAGCTTGTAAAAGCAAGTAGAACCAAGAAGAAAGTGCTTTGTAGTTTTTTAAATTTCATTAAGGAGCAGATAGAAATAAATCAACAAATTCGCCGCCTTTCATGGTAGCACCTTCCATAAATGGAGGATTTTGGCGCTTCACGGTGGCGTGGGTGCTATCTTTTACATTTCCTTCGTATACAACAGTGCCCAATTGCAATAACGACGATTGAAGTACATTTGTTGCATCTTGAAGGCTTAATCCATTAAGGTTCGGAAGAGGAACTAGTGCTCCACCACTACCATCGCCAACCACTAAATCTATGCTGGTACCTTTAGGCAATTTAGCACCAGGCTGTAAACTTTGTCCGTGCCACAATTGGTCTAATACTGCATTTTGTGCGATATCTGGCTTATAAGTAACATTGCCCAAAACTAGGCCCATACCTGTAATAACCGTTTCGGCATACCGCAAAGAGCTATTAATTAAATTGGGCATTAATACGGTAGCACTCGCATCTGAGTTAATACTCAAATAAATGATTCTACCCTCTTTTACCTTTGAGTTGGGTGCAGGATTTTGCTCGGCCACGGCCGATTTAGGGAGCTTATCCACAAAAACCGTATCGGTAATTATGTAGCGCAATTTCTTTTGTTGCAATACTTTTTCGGCATCCTCCATTTTTAAACCTTTTAAATTAGGAAGAGTAAGCGATTGGCTATGGCGGGTATAAACGCTAAGCACTTGGGCAGCTAGCCAAACAAACACGTAGAGCACCACAGCAATAAGTATGGCGTTCAGTAAAAATGACTTTAAAAATCTCACGGTTGCAAAATATTAATATTTTAACAGAGTACAAAGCTATCTTTGTGCCCATGTTTTCAATTCAGGATATAACCACCATTACCTTAACCCTATTTGCCATTATAGATATTATTGGCGCCTTGCCTATAATTATAAGCATTAAGAACCGTCAGAACCATTTAGATAGCGAAAAAGCAACCTTGGCAGCTGGTGCTTTAATGATTGTTTTCCTACTAATTGGCGAAAAATTCTTGAACCTTTTTGGGGTAGACATTCAATCGTTTGCCATTGCCGGTTCTATTGTAATTTTTATTATAGGTATGGAAATGATTTTAGGAATTGAAATCTTAAAGAACGATCCTGCCGCAAAAACAGGCTCCATTATACCCATTGCTTTTCCAATTATAGCTGGCTCTGGCACGCTTACCACCATTATTAGTATGCGTGCCGTTTATAGCTTGCCAAATATCTGTTTAGGTATAATTCTGAACCTAGTTTTTGTGTATATTGTCCTGCGCATGTCGAGCCGCATCGAAAAATTGCTTGGTGACTCGGGATTATCGATGGTACGTAAATTCTTTGGCATTATACTTTTGAGTATAGCCGTTAGAATTTTTAAAGCTAATTTCTAGGGAACTAGGCTTGTCCGGTTGGACCACCAAAGTTCATCGGAAAAGGATGAGAAGCATCGTTAATGGCAATATCGCCATTCATATCTTCAAACTTACTAACATTATCATTAAGTGCCATTAATAAACGCTTGGCATGATCTGGAGTAAGTACAATTCTAGATTTAACTTTTGCTTTAGGCACACCTGGCATTACGCGCACAAAGTCTATCACAAACTCACTATTTGAATGGGTTATAATAGCTAAATTTGAATATATACCTTCGGCCATTTCTTCGCTTAACTCAATTTGTAATTGGTTTTGATTTTGATCTTGATCCATGTTCTTAAATTTTGAACGAATATAGAATTTGTTAGGAATAATAGAGAAGTTAAAAAAACAAAAAAATAGGCTTTCACTAATACAATAAACCAAACATCCATAAAGGAATTTTATTCCCCATTCCAGTCTCAACTCCATCAATGGCTATATAAGATTGCTTGATTTGTTTGATTTGAGAGAAGGTTTTGTTTTTACCACCAACTTCAAAGGTAAATTGATCGTCGATAAAGAAATCGCCTACAGGTGTATAAGTAACTTTATGCTTTACCCCCATTTGATGAAAAAAGAAAACCTCCCTTATTGCTCCAATATCGGCAGGAGCGGCCGACAATGCATTCATTAAATTGGAATTGTTCATATAAACCTTTTCAGGTTTAGTTAAAATGCTTTCATTTCCTTTATCTGTTTTCAAAAGCTTAAGCAAATGTGCGCTATCCAATTGACTTAAAAACAACAACAGAGTATTTCTAGAAACTTCCAATTGTGCGGCCAACTTTGTTATATCTGGTTTATAAGGACCCGATACAGCAAGGTATTGTACTAATTTTTTCAGCTTAAAAACATTGCGGTATTCCATGTTAAAAACTGCTGGCAAATCTGTTTCAAGTGTTAAGTTAACAATTGCAGCTAATTTACCAGCATAGCTACTTGTACCTTCTATAAAAAAAGGATATGCGCCATAATCCAAATAATTTTTAAATGCTGGAATAACTTTCCTTCCCATCAAAATTTCATTGGCTATACTGAGGTGATTTTTCAACAAATCATTCAATGATAGGACACTTACTGAGCTACCTTCACTAAGGTTCATAAATTCCCTAAACGACATAGCATCCATATCATAAACTACCACCCGGCGACTTAAGTCGGCACTTCCTTTGTTTATATTTAAAACAGAAGAACTGGTAAACACTATTTTTAACTCAGAATGGTTGTCGTATATGCTTTTTAGCTCATTGCTCCAGCTTGGGTATTTATGCACTTCATCTAAAAACAAATGCGTACCGCCGTGGAGCACAAAATCATCCACAAAATCAATCAAGCGATTATTGGAAAAGTAAACATCATCCAACGACACATAAATTATGCTTTGATCTAGATTTAGATTTAGTTTGATATATTGGTGTAGCAAAGTTGTTTTACCACAACCTCTGGCTCCTCTAATAGCAATAAACCTATCCTCCCAATTGATAGTAGGCATCAGATACCTAACAAATTCAGTCTTGGTTTTTCTGACTCTTTGAACGAAGTTGTTATACATTCGTTTGATTTCAGACTCATCTGTTTTATAGGGAATAGTATCCATTTATGTATTTATTAATACACAAATGTAGTGCATTTTGTTAAACACAAAAAACATTTTTTTTGTGTTTTGTTAAATACAAAAAACATTTTTATCTATTTTTGATTTTTCAACAAAACAAATTCCGTTACA
This sequence comes from Bacteroidetes bacterium B1(2017), assembly GCA_002256395.1. GTDB lineage: Bacteria > Bacteroidota > Bacteroidia > UKL13-3 > UKL13-3 > B1. Next base: position 798,873 of record NKJG01000002.1, read on the forward strand.
ATTTAACGCAAACGTTCTTAGCTTCGGTAAAGAAACGAAGCGCTTCCCAACCACCTTCTCTTCCTACACCACTTTGTTTCATGCCACCAAAAGGCGTGCGTAAATCGCGTAACAACCAGCAATTAATCCAAACAATACCGCTCTTAATGGCCCCCGCAACTCTGTGAGCTTTGGTTAAATTTTCTGTCCACACGGTGCAGGCTAAGCCATAGGTAGTGCTATTGGCCATTTCCAAAACTTCCGCTTCGGTATCAAAGGGTTGGAGCGTTACTACTGGTCCAAAAATCTCTTCTTGGTTGGTTCGGCACAAATGATCTAAACCCTCTATAACAGTAGGTTCAATAAAATAACCATTTTCGCATCTGCCGGCTACTTTTACACTAGCACCACCAGTTAAAATTGTACCACCTTCTTCCTTGGCAATTTCTATATAGCTCAATACTTTTTCGAAATGCATTTTACTAGCAATGGCTCCTACTTTGGTATCATCCAATAAGGGATCACCCACTTTTAATTTCTTAACTTGAGTTATGTAAGCCTCTTTAAATTTATCGTAAATAGAGCGCTCAATATATAAGCGCGAGCCGCATAAACAAATTTCGCCTTGGTTGGTAAAACTGGCACGCACACTTTCTTTAACGGCCTTATCAAAATCACAATCGGCAAAGATTATGTTTGGGTTTTTACCACCCAATTCTAGCGATAACTTCTTAAACATAGGCGCTGCCACGCGGGCAATTTCGGCACCCGTTTTGGTTCCACCCGTAAATGAAATAGCCGTAATTTTTGGATGCGCCACTAGAGCCGAACCCACTTTAGGACCTAAGCCATGCACAATATTTAATACTCCTTTTGGCAAACCTGCTTCTATACAAAGCTTGCTAAATAAAAAAGCCGTCATGGGTGTAACCTCCGAAGGTTTTGCTACCACGCAATTACCAGAAGCAATAGCAGGAGCAATTTTCCAAGTAAATAAGTATAAAGGCAAGTTCCAAGGACTTATACAACCTACCACACCAATAGGAGTTCTAAGGGTATAATTTAAGGCATGGTTTCCCATTGGGTGCGCCTCAGAAGCATAATGTTCAATGGCTGTTGCAAAGAAATGAATATTGGCTTGAGCTCTTGGAATCTCTCCATTTTTTGCCAACCAAAGCGGTTTACCTTGGTCTACACTTTCTGCTAAGGCAAGGGCATCGAGGTTAGCCTCAATTAAGCCAGCCAATTTGAGCATTATCTTACTACGTTCGGTTGCTGGAGTTTCGCTCCATTTTGGAAAAGCCGCTGCGGCCGCTTGGTATGCTAATTCTACATCTTCGGCATCGCTATCTGCACAATGGCTATATACGTTTCCGGTTGATGGATCTATATTTTCTAAATAGTGCTTTGCTGTTGGCTCCAGTAATTCGCCGTTGATGTAGTTCAAGATCTTTTGCATGGTTCAAACCTAAGAATTAGGCCGCGTAACACAAAATCATATTCAAACAATTATTTGACACATACTTAAACCTTTTTTAATTATTTTTATCTGAGCATTAAATCTAAACCGCATGGCCAAAATTACTCGCAAAGAATTCTTAAACATAAGAGGTTCTGAACCAAGTGTAGATAAGACCTACCCCTATGTTGACCCCAGCAATAAAGACCTTCCAAGGCATTTGCAAAAAACCTCAACGGGTATAAATCCCTACCAAGGAACGTGGGGAGATGCGCAAATTATGCATTTACTTAGACGAACCTTATTTGGCGTGAGCAAGGCCGATTTGGATTTTTTCAAAACCAAAACCATGGTTCAGTCTGTTGATTTTTTGCTTACACTTCCCACCAATCCACCGCCCCCACCCTTAAACCATTACGGATACAATACTGGACAAGCCGATCCTGATGTGGCAAATGGTGAGACTTGGGTAAATGCTCCTGCAAACCCTAATTTAAATGGGGCACGCATTCAATCCTTAAAATTTTGGTGGGCAGGTTTAATGCTGAACCAAGACAGAAGTCTTAGAGAAAAAATGACCTTGTTTTGGCATAATCATTTCTCTACCGAAATGATAAGCGTGCAAGAAGCCAGGCTTTCTTATAAACATCATGCTTTATTGAGGAGTATGTGTTTGGGAAACTTTAAAGAGTTGGTGAAACAAATAAGTATAGACCCGGCCATGCTTATTTATTTAAATGGAGAAAAAAATACCAAGACCGCACCGGATGAAAATTATGGGCGCGAGTTACAAGAGTTATTTACCGTAGGCAAAGATTTAACCGCTCACTATACCGAAGAAGATGTAAAACAAGCCGCCAGAGTATTAACCGGATGGAGAACAAATAGAGCCGGCCTCACTAGCTTTTTTGATAGCACCAAACACGATACGGGAAACAAAACCTTTTCATCGTTTTATAACTCAACTACCATTACTGGCCGCAGCAATTCGCAAGCTGGCCTAGATGAGTTAAACGATTTACTCACCATGATTTTTGCCCAACAAGAAGTGGCAAAATATATCTGCAGAAAGCTCTACAGGTATTTTGTGTATTATGTAATTGACGAGAGTGTTGAAACCAATGTAATTGTTCCTTTAGCTAATTTATTTAGAAACAATAACTACGAACTAAAAATAGTAGTAGAAACCTTGTTAAAGAGCGAACATTTTTACGATGTGTTGAACCAAGCATGCATGATAAAACAACCTGTTGATCATGTGGTGGGCTTGGCTAGGCAAACCAATTTAGTTTATCCCAGTGCAAGCAATGTACAGGTATTATATGGCCATTGGCAAATAACCCAGCAATACCCATTAATATTGGGTCAAGATATTGGCGACCCACCCAATGTGGCCGGATGGCCAGCCTTTTACCAAGAGCCACAGTATTACGAATTATGGATAAACTCTGACTCATTGCCAAAGCGCAATTCTCTGTGCGATTATTTACTATATTCTGGCTATACCAAGTTTAGTTATAAGCTAATTATAGATTGTGTGGGCTTTGCCGAGCAATTTCCGAATGCAAGCAATCCCAATTTATTACTGGATCAAATTCTGCAATTGTTGTACCCTGTAGATATTAGTAGTACCGTAAAAACTACGCTAAAAACTTCCTTCCTATTATCGGGGCAGAGCAGCGATAGTTATTGGACAGATGCTTGGAATGCCTACCTCGCCGCACCTACAGATTTAGCGAAAAAGGCAGCTGTAAACAGCAGGCTTCAAGCCTTATTAAAATATGTGATGGGACAAGCAGAATATCAATTATGTTAAGTTAAGCCAAGCTATCATGAACAGAAAAGAATTTATCGGAAAAAGTATAGGTGCAGGAATGCTGCCTCTAGTTATAAATGGGTTTTCGTTGCAAGCCTTTGCCGAATCGCCCATGAGCGAGTTTTTAAACAAAGCTGGCAACGAAGACCATGTTTTAGTATTGATCCAACTCAATGGAGGAAATGATGGATTAAACACCGTTATACCCTTGGATCAATATAGCAAGCTCATGAATGCGCGTGCTAATATTACCATTGCCGAACCAAAGGTTTTACCATTAACTGGAACAAGCGCTACAGGCCTTCATCCATCATTAGGTTCGGTACGAAACCTATATGATAATGGCTATGTAAGCATATTGCAAAGTGTGGGTTATCCCAACCAAGATTACTCGCATTTTAGATCAACCGATATTTGGTTAACCGCAAGTGATGCCGACCAATATGTTGAAACAGGTTGGATGGGAAGATACTTAGATACACAATTCCCAGGCTTTCCGGTAGGATACCCAAATGCCACGCATACCGATCCACCAGCCATACAAATTGGCTATATGGTATCGCCCGCTTTGCAAGGTATAAATATGAGTTTGGGTATGAGTATTACCGACCCAACCAATTTCTATCAGTTTGTTAGTGGAACGGTTGACCCAGCGCCAAGCACACCTATGGGTCATGAGTTAAGTTTTGTGAGATTAGTAGCGCAACAAACCCAACAATATTCGGGCAGTGTTAAAGGTGCGGCCGATAAAGCTACTAACAAAAGTACTTTATACCCTGCAGCAGGTACCAACACCTTAGCAGATCAATTAAAAATAGTTGCTAGGTTAATTGCAGGCGACTTAAAAACCAAAGTATATATTGTAAACCTAGGAGGCTTTGATACTCACTCGGCGCAGGTTAGTGGCACAGGAACCGATGTGGGTGTACACGCAACCTTGTTAGCAAAATTATCGGAAGGTATTAACGCCTTTCAAGACGATTTAAAACAATTAGCTATAGAGGACCGTGTTTTGGGAATGACCTTTTCTGAGTTTGGCCGACGTATTAGAAGCAATGATAGTTTAGGAACCGATCATGGCGCAGCCGCTCCCCTATTTGTATTTGGTAAAAAAGTGAATGGAGGAATTTATGGAGCCAACCCACTTATACCCGATCAGCCAACAGGTGGAGACAATATTCCTATGCAAATAGATTTTAGAACTGTGTATGCAAGTATTTTAAAAGACTGGTTTGGCGTAAGCGATGCCGATATGAATACCGTTTTACTTAAATCATTTAGTACACTACCGTTTGTGAATACTAACACTAGCGGTGCTGGTGAATTAGTGGCAAAACAAAAGTTTACTCTTAGCAACTATCCAAACCCTGCGCAAAACTTCACCACCATTCGGTTCAGCGCAATTGGTGAGCGTGTAAGTATGGTATTGCTAGATGCCAATGGAAGAGAATTAGTACAGCTATGCAATGAGGTATACCCTAGCGGTGAGCATGAACTGCATGTAAACACCGAGCATTTGGCCAGTGGCATATATTATTACCAAATGCAAAATGGTGCTCAGGTAATGAGCAATAAATTAGTGATTAGGCGTTAAAGGCAAAGCCAAATTGGCGAGCAATGTTTGCTTTTAATTTGGCCGATACTTCCTCAAAGTTGGGTTTAAAACCTAGCTCTCGCTCCATGCTGGTTACATCTTTATCATCAATACCACACGGAATAATGTTTTTGAAATAGCCTAAATCGGGATGAATATTAAAGGCAAAGCCATGCATGGTAACCCAGCGACTGCAGCGCACGCCCATGGCACATATTTTACGCGCTGTTGGTTTATCGGGGTCTATCCAAACACCGGTATAGCCCTCATATCGATCGCCTTTTATGCCATACTCGGCAAGTGTTATAATAATAGCCTCTTCTAAGTAGCGTAGGTATTTATGGATATCGGTAAAAAACTGTTCCAAATCAAAAATGGGGTAGCCTACCAATTGGCCCGGACCGTGATAGGTTATATCACCACCTCTATTAATGGGGTAATACGTAGCATTTACTCTTTTTAAACCCTCCTCGTCTAATAACAAGTTTTCTTTCTTGCCACTTTTACCCAAGGTATACACGTGAGGGTGTTGGCAAAACACAAGGGTATTGGCTAAGAGTGTATGTTGCTCGGTAGCCAATTCGCGTTGCGCAAATTTATGATCTACCATACCTTTAAAAAGTGCTTCTTGTTTATCCCAGGCTTGTTGATAGTCTATTTCACCCCAGTTACTAAAGTTAACTACAGGTTCCATTATTTATAAATATCTTTAAGCGTAACAGGTTTTTCTATTTTCTTCTTGCGCATTTTCATGTTCAAGAGTTCTACCATAACAGAGAAAGCCATACCAAAATACACATATCCTTTTAGGTTATAATGTTCGGCAATTTCATGGCTCCAACCTTCTACTAAAAGCATAATACCAATTACTAATAAGAATGCTAAGGCTAATAGTTTAATACTAGGATGTTGGTTTATAAAATTGGCAATTGAACCCGAGAAGAAGAGCATAATAATCATAGAGAAAATTACGGCAAGTATCATAACGGGTAATTCCTGAGCCAAGCCTACGGCCGTAATAATAGAATCGAACGAAAAAACAATATCAATTAAGATAACCATTAACACTACGTTCCAAAAAGTTGGAGGAACCTTAGCGCTAGTTTCTTCGCCCTCATCTTCTAATAACTCGTAAATTTCTAGCGTACTCTTATAAAGCAAGAACAAGCCACCCGATAACAAAATAATATCGCGCCAGCTAATGCCATGATCGAGTATATAAAATATTGGATTTTTAAGCGAGTGAACGATATAGCTTATAAAAGCTAGCAAAATTATTCGAATGAATAGCGCGAAGAACAGACCTAGTTTACGTGCTTTGTTTTGATTTTCTTTCGGAAGCTTGGAGGTAACCAAAGAAATGAAAATTACATTGTCTATACCCAACACAATTTCCATTACGGTTAAGGTAATTAACGATATCCAAGTAGATGCTTTCAGAAATAACTCTAACAAATCCATACGTGTAAATGCAGGCGCGAAAATACAAATTTTCTACATACTTTCTAAGCCCCTAAACTATGGACCCAAGCGCGTATATCTCCTTGATTTTCCGCATTAAACCATTTAATCTCGGTATCGGCCTTAAACCAGGTGAGCTGACGTTTGGCATAATTTCGGGTATGTTGTTTAATTAATTCCACTGCTCGTTCTAAAGAATGTTCGCCCGCAAAATGCGCAAATAATTCATTGTAGCCAACCGTTTGCAGCGCGTTTAACTGGCGTAATGGAAACAAACTTTTAGCCTCTTCATACAAGCCTTGTTCCATCATTATATCTACTCGCTTATTAATGCGCTCATATAATTTTTCGCGAGGCATTTCTAAACCAATCTTTACAATAGTAAAGGGTCTTAGCTTCTTTACCTGATTTGTTATGCCGCCTTGTTTGTGCAATTCAATAGCGCGCATAAGGCGTTGAGGATTTTGTATATCCAGTGTGGCATACTTCTCTGCATCTAATGCCTTCATCTGTCCTTGTAACCAAGTTATTCCATGGGTTTCAAAGTTCTCAATAAGCTCATTACGCAAAGCTAAATTAGCGGCAGGCATTTCGTTAAGGCCTTCGCAGAGTGCTTTAATATATAAGCCAGAGCCGCCAATGGCAATTACGGTTTCTTTGCCTTGGGCAAATAGTTCGTCTATCTTTACTAAAGCCTCGCGCTCAAAATCACCCGCCGAGTAATAGTCGTTTACCGAACGGTTATTAATAAAATGATGTGGCACTAAGGCCAATTCTTCTGCGCTAGGTTTGGCTGTACCAATGCTCATCTCGCGGTAAAACTGACGCGAGTCGGTTGAAATAATTTCTGTTTGGAGGGATAAAGCAAGGTCCAACGACAATTGAGTTTTACCAATTGCCGTTGGACCGTTTATAACCAATACTGTTTTACGCATGCTGCGAAAGAAAGCAAAAAAGTTGAAATCCTTAAGGAGCCACTGTTTCGGCAATCCTTAAGAACTGAGTTTGATCGTTTATTTTTACTTTTACAATATAAATACCTGCAGAAGTTTGTGAGCTCTTAGCATCAAACACATATTCTGCCTTACCTGCTTTTAACTCGGTATTTTCTTGCATGGTTTCAACCAATCTTCCACTCATATCAAACACTTCTATACTAACATTAGATGCTTGAAGTAATTGGAATGAGATGGTACATGTACCTTGGAATGGATTAGGATACGCTCTTAACTTACTAGCATTTCCAAATACTTCTTCTATACCTACCGAGTTCATGTTTATATCCATAGAACTATCTTTAACACAACCTGCAGGACTAGTAGCATGAAGTGTTACCGTATAGGTTCCATTAGCAGCATAGAAATGGTTTGGTCTTCCGTAAGTGCTTGAGTCGCCATCGCCAAAATACCATTTGTAACTTAAGCCTGTTTGTGCAGGTATACAAGTTACACCACCGCCCATTAATACGGCGTCGAAGTAAGCAGTAGGCAATGGATTAACCGTTACATTTCTAAAGGTAGAGGCAGTACATCCCGAACCATTCATTGAATCTACCAGGTAAACAGTTCCAGTACCTGCTGGTCCCCACTGAATGTTTACACTGCTAGTACCGTTGGCACTAACAATAGTACCACCAATAGCCGACCAAATAAAGGTTCTATTAGGGTTGTTTATAGTTCCATACATAGCAGTTGCGCCTGTACAAATTACATTAGCACCCGAAATAATAGCTGTTGGGTTGGTAATAATAGATACTATAAACGGTACCGTTACAGTTTTACAACCTGTAGTTTCTATACTATCAATTACTACCACAGTTCCCGTTCCAATGCCACCCCAAAGTACCGTAATACTTGCACTTCCTTGACCACTAACAATAGTACCACCCGAAACCGACCACGTATAAACTCTACCCGTATTTAATGGAGTAGAATAGGTTGCAGTTGAATTGGCGCAAGTACTGTTTGAACCTGTAATAACTGGTGTTGGACTAGCAATTTTACTTACCAAGAAATCTGGCGTAGTTGCGCTACAGCCACCAATTACAGAATCCATTACGGTAAGTATACCAAGTCCAGCGCCACCCCAAGTTACATTAAGAGCAGCAGTACCTTGGCCATTAATAATTGTTCCACCAGTAATGGTCCAAGTATAATAATGACCCGTATTAGCTGGTGTGGTATAATTGGTATTGATACCAGCACATAAAATATTGGTTCCAGAAATAACCGGAATTGGATTAGCATTAATTGTTACGGCAAAAGGAGTACTCGTAGCTTTACAACCCGATCCGTTTACCGAATCCATTACGGTAATTGAACCAGAACCTAATGCTCCCCAAGTAACAGTAATGGCCGCAGTACCTTGTCCGCTAGCAATGGTTCCACCTGTTACATTCCAAACATAGGTTCTACCCGTATTGGCTGGAGTTGAATAACTAGTAGTGCTAGATGCACATACCGTAGCAGCACCAGAAATTACTGGAGTTGAATTATTATTGATAACAACCTTATAAGGAGATGTGGTCGTTTTACATCCACCACCTGTTACCGAATCTTTAACCGTTAAAGTTCCTGTTCCGGCAGCACCCCAATTAATTGTTACTTGCGAAGTACCCTGACCTGTAGCTATGGTACCGCCTGTAACAGTCCAGAAATAGGTTCTACCTGTATTTAGAGGCGTATTATAAATAGCAGAAGTACCAGAACATAAAGTATCCTTACCAGTGATTACTGGCGTAGGGTTTGGATTAATTGTAACATTAAATCCGGCAGAGGTTCCTTTACATCCAGTGGTATTATTTGAATCGGTAACCACTAATGAACCCGCACCAGCAGCACCCCATGTTATGGTAACCGTTGCGGTTCCATTACCAGCCGTAATGCCACCACCTGTTGCTACCCAATTATAGGTATGACCAGTGCCCGATGCAATACTATAGGTAGTAATGCGCCCTGCACAAACAGAATTTAAGCCTGATATTACTGGGTTTGGATTAGCATTTACCAATACATTTAAAGTAGGAGAAGTTCCTTTACAACCAGCTACGTTAATTGAATCTGTTACACGCAAGGTGCCCGTTCCAGCAGCTGTCCATGTAACAACCACACTAGAAGTACCCTGGCCCAATGAAATGGTTCCGCCAGTAACAAGCCAAGTATAGGTATGTCCGCTTGTATTGGTAGTAGTATAAATTTTTGTGGTACCATTACATAAGGTATCCTCGCCCACAATTACAGGAGCAGGAATGGCATTTTTGGTCACACCAATTGAGCTTGAACCTTTACAACCTGTGGCGTTTACAGAGTCTATAGCTTGTACCGAACCAAGTCCCGCAGCACCCCATGAAACGGTAATGCTATCAGTACCCTGACCCAATACAATTGTACCACCATTAACAGTCCATCTGTAGGTTCGGCCTGTATTTTTAGTAACAGAGTAAATAGAAGCGGTATTAGCACATACACTTGTTGGGCCTGCTACTAGCGGCGCTGGAGTAGCATTAATAGTTACTGGAACTACCGCGCTTAGGGCATAACAATGAGTAGCATTTATAGAATCTAATACCTGAACCGAACCACTGCTAAAGCTTGCTAACCAGGATACAGAAATACTAGAAGTACCTTGACCCGAAAGAATGGTTCCGTTTACAACTGTCCAACGATAGGTATGGCCGCTTGCACTCGTTATAGAATAGGTTCCAGAACTACCACCACAAACAGATACTGGACCAGCGGGAGTTGGAGTAGGAGTTGGAAGTACAACCACCACTTGTGTATCAATACCAAAACATCCAGTGGCAAGTACCGAATCTTTTACAATTAAATTATGAGAGCCTAAAGAAGTCCAAATTACATTTATGCTATCGGCACCTTGGTTTAAGATAGAACCACCAAGTACCGACCATGTATAGCTATGACCAGCATTCTTAGCCGTTTGATATACCTGTTGTGAACCATTACATACACTGTCTTTTCCAAACACAATTGGAGTTGGATTAGCTAACACACGAATGGTATCGGTTGGTGAAAAGGCCTTACAGCCAGTAGTGTTTACAGAATCTTGTACAAGTAAAATACCATTGCCTGCACTTGGCCAAGTAACTACTATGGTATCGTTGGTTTGACCCGAAACAATGGTTCCCCCCCCTACTATCCATCTGTAGCTGCGACCTGCATTGCTAGGTGTAATATATTGATGCGTTGTACCCGCACATACAGTGTCTTTGCCACTTACCAAAGGAGTTGGCAATGTATTAACCGTAACATTAAATACAGAGCTTAACGTTTTACAAGTTGTGGCACGTACAGAGTCTAATACTTGCACGGTGCCTGTTGGCAAGGTAGTATTAAAGGTAACTGCTATAGAAGCTGTGCCTTGTCCCGATACAATTGTGGCATTGCTAGAAACACTCCAAGTATAGCTATGACCCGCAATAGACGTAAGGGAATAAGTATAGGTATTTAATGGACAAACAGAACTGTTACCTGTTACAACAGGAGTTGGATTTGGAGCCACCAATACACTTAAAGAGCCCGATGAACTTTTACAACCAGTGGTTGAATTAGAATCTACCACCAACATTATTCTGGTTGCAGCACCTGCCCAAGCAACATAAATAGAATCTGTACCTTGTCCGTTTTGGATTGCCCCACCCGGAACAGTCCAGGTAAACACGTGGCCTGAAGCGGCAGGAACTCTATAGCCACGGAAGCTAGAAACGCAAACGGTGTCTTCTCCTGTAATAAGAGGTGCACTTGGGTTGGCAAGAATTGTTACGTTATATAAACCAGTAGTTGTTTTACAACCGGTAGCATTTACCGAATCGCTTACTTGCAAAGTACCTGGGCCAGCAGCACCCCAAACAACGGTAATACTATCTGTGTTTTGTCCAAAGCTTATAGCACCACCAGAAACTGTCCAGCGGTAGGTTCGACCCAAGTTTTTAGCCGTTTTATATGAGGCCGATTTACCAGAGCAAACGCTTGTTAAACCTGTAATAGCAGGAGTTGGATTTGGGTTAAGGATTAAGAAAGTAGTATCTCTACCAATACAACCCAATGCAGTTTGTACCGCCACGCTAATAGAACCGCCCACCTTCGCATAAATGCTTGAGGTAGTATCGCCGGTGCTCCAAAGGTAATGCGTATAAATTGGGTTAACGGCTAAGAACATACTATCGCCGCAGGTTCTATTGGTATCTATTAAAGTTAATGAGAACGGACTACAGAAGGTAAAGCCTGCTAGCGTGTCTGATCCAAATGGGTTCACCACAACTACAGAACCTGTAGCGCCAGAACCTAAGATGGCATTAATTAAGGTATCGCCCACAAGGGTATATGAAGTAGCGTTGGTTCCGCCAAAACTTACTAGGCTAGTGCCTGTAAAATTAAAGCCTCTAATTTGAATGGTATTACCTGGTCCGCCCGAAACCGGTGAGAAAGACGTAATATTAGGAATGGCCAAATAGGTAAAGCCAGATAAAGTGGCTGTTCCAATACCGGTTTGAACCAATACATTGCCACTGCTCCCTTTATTTACAATAGCCTTAATTCTGGTTGAAGAAGTAACCGTGTAAGATAACGCGTTGGTTCCGCCAAACTTAACCGCAGTAGCGCCCGTAAAATTAGTACCCGTAATAATTACCGAATCGCCATAGGTGGCAGATGTTGGGGTAAAGCTAGTAATATCTGGGTTTACCGCATTATCCCAATTGGCATAGGTATACCAAGATTCTGCACCTGTTATTAAATCAATATCCGAATCGATGGCAGAAGTGTTATAGGCCGAAACTGAAATGTTATCTATATTTTCTAGAACAGAAATTTTGCAAAAGGTATCTGTCAGGGTATTCTTTACTTGGGCAAAGAACACACCATTAAAATCTCCATAATTAACTTTATATCCTGCAACGTTCTCCCCTACTTTTCTTGGCCAATAAACTATAACACTATCACCCACTATGCGTTTAAGCGGATTAATAACAGTAGATATTGGGCAATCTGTGCGCGGGGTAGCAGAGAATGGCACTACAGATAATTGACCTTGGTTAACATCATCTAATACATCGTAAATTAAACCTTGAATAGCAGCGTTATTGTAAGTACCAGTAGTTTTCCAAAAGCAATTTTCGCTAGGTACAACGGTGGTATTATTATTATTAATAAGTTGCATAAGGTAGCTATAACCTGTATTGGTCATAAGGTTGTTTTGAGCCACGCTAGCTGGTGAAGTACCATCAAACTTAAGTAAGGCAGAAGTGCTAGAAGCGGTGTTATTACCAGAGAAAGAGTTCTTATTAATTTCGGCCGTTGTAAAGCCACCGTAGTAATTAAAGATTACTGGCGCAGTATTATTACTAAACTGGTTAAAGTTAACATATTGCTTTTGGTACGATTTAAAAATAGAATTTGTACCTGTATGATAAGCTATAACATTATTGGTAATACTATCTATAGCACCCCAAAAGGCAGCACCTTCTGTGGCGGTATTATTCATAAATATATTATTATAAATTTTACCACCCGTAAGGGCAGGAATATCAGAGGCAATACCTCCCCCATTGGTAGCGCTATTGTTATAAATTAAGTTGAAAAATATTCTAGCTCTAGCATCGGTAAAAATACCGCCACCATTGGCCGAAAGGGAATTGGTATTGTCGTGAATATTTGAGTTAAAGATAGTGGTAAAAGCTCCTCCCGTAGTATTTACCACCGCTATACCTGCACCTGTATTAAATCCAATTTCGCAACTATCAATATATACTTCACTGTTTGAGAAACGGATATTAATACCTGCGGCATTATTAAGATAATTAACATTGCTTGCACCAGCCGCGCAGTTCTGAACCGTGCAATTGCTAATAACAATTTTTGACGTGGCCGATTTTGAGTAGATACCTGGGTAGGCACAATTAATAATTCTGGCATTGCGTATATAGGGCTGACCCAAGCCTGTTGTGGCAATGGCACCATACACCCCACTTGTTGAACTACCTGCATATTGGATATCTACATTATTAAGGATAGACCCCGATACATAGGTATTGGCTACACTATAGGTAGCAGGTGTGGCATTAGCACCAAAGGAAATTCCTCCCCAAAAACCGGGTGTAGGCGAAAACGAATTGGCGGTAAACGTAATACCTGGTCCAAATGGATCGGAGGCAATAAGCTGACCCAAAACCAATAAACTGGTATTGGATGTAAATGCCAGTGTTACGCCCGATTCAATGGTTAAAGTAGTACCATTTGTAACAACCAAGTTACCCGTAATAACATAGGGGCTACCTGCCAAGGTAAAGGTTGAATCGGCTGTAAGGAATCCGCTCACAAAAGTTTGTGCTTTAGCAAGGGGAGCATAAAAAAGAATTACAGTTAGTAGTACTACTCTCAGTAATTGACTTGTAAATTTTGATACCATATGTATGTTCACTATTTAGGAGGAAACGAAAGGGGTAAATTTCGACTAAGAATCTGAGGCTAGCAATGATATTTATCAACGTATAAACACCGTATGATGTTCAAAGATAAGGAATAAGACATTATTTTCAAGGGAGAAGGTTGCTGGTTGCTGGTGCGCGTCATCCTGAGCTTGTCAAAGGAGACGCTGGTTGCAGTAATTAACCACAGAGGCCACAAAGGGAGGAACAAAGGGCACAAAGCATATTAGCGAGAAAAATTGAGAAAGAGTTTCTTGACGTTCTCCCATACCTTCTTCTCTTTTATTTTCTCCTTCTCTTTCTCTTTCTCCTTCTCTTTCTGCTCTTGATTTACCTTTCGGGTGAATGGGTTTGTTCAAAAAGTTTTGGTGAGTGTAGGCCGAGGTGGTGAAAAGTGTCTATTGGGTTTAAGGGCTTGAATAAAAAGTTTTGGAACATGTATGCCGAGGAATATATACTTGCCTATAAGGGGAAGAGGCTTGCACAAAAAGTTTTGGCCAGTGCATGCCGAGGTAGAGATACCTGCAACTTGAGTGCTAGGGTTTGCACAAAAAGTTTTGAGGAGTGCCATTCGAGTTAAGCACCCTTGCTAGTTGGAAGAATATGTTTGTGCAAAAAGTTTTAAGGAAGGTTTGGCAAGTTAAGCAAGCTTGCATAGGAGGTGTATAGGATTGTATAAAAAGTTTGAATGCAGGTAAGTCGAGGTAAGCATACATGTTATACGAGTTGAACCTATTTGCCTATTGGGTGAAGTACTTTGCCTAAAAGGTACCCTTCAAATTCATACGTGTACACCATGCCAAACTTCAGTTTATAGATATTTTTGGCACTCCCACTTCCTATTTCCCTTCTCCCATATGCCCCTACCCTTACGCTAACAAGCCTTTAGGCTGAGTATAGAAAAATATCTATACATAGATAAAAATCTAGTAAACAAAAAAAAATATCTATGTTTTAGGTTTTGAGCAAGTCCAATATTTGTTGCATAAATTTTTCTTATGTATAACAAATAATAAAACATGCACCCATGAAAGTTGCCAATTCAAATCATCTGAAACAGATGACCAAGGCCGAGGGCCTTATTAAAAAATTTGAATCCTTTGGTTCAAGTTTTAACCCCCCAAATGCAAATATTAGTTTGCAAGCGCTAAAAGACAATTTAGCTTTTAACAAGCAGCTTATGTATGATACAAAAGTGTGCTTTAATTCACTGGTGAATTACAAAAACTCTAAAAACAGAATTATAGAGGAAGTGAACACCAAAGTACGGCAAATAGAATTTATTGTAAAGGCGCTAGAAGTAGAGGATAGCACTCTACACAGTGTAAAAGTCATTAGCCTTAACTTTAAAATAAAGCGGCATAAAAAAGTTCCTCAAAAAGCTTTGGGGGAAGCAAGCAGTACAACAAACGAAAGTATGGCAAAAACTGAAGCAGTGCCATCCGAAAAACTAATAGGATCGCGATCAAGTCAGAAGTTTGCCGAACGCAGATTAGATTGGTTAGAGCAGTTGGTAGATTACCTAACACATATTCCCAGCTATGTGCCTAATGAACCCGAATTAACAATTGCGGGATTGAAAAGCTATATTGAAGAATCGAAAAGAGAGCTTGAAGAATGGCATAGAGAAAGTGAAAGGTTTGTTGCCTTGCGTATAAAACGCGAAGAACAATTATTGAGCCCAAAAACTGGGATGATTACCCTATTTAGGAAAGCTATTTTTTATTCCAAAAGCTTGTATGGCCGCCATACGAAGGAGTATAAAGAGATAGTTGGGTTTGTGTTTGTGAGGAAGTAGAAATTTGGGAAGTGGGTGATATGAGATGGGTGCTGGGAAATGGTCAATTGGCAAGTTTCTAGATGGTTTCTTTTAGGTATAAAAAGGCGGTTTGATGATTTGTAAAAAAGCAGTATGTTTGGGTTACAAAAAAAGAGCCTAAGATGACCCCAATAGGATATACAAGGAGCCAGTTTATGGCCCTTAGCCAACAAACGTATGAGGTATTGGGGAGATTTTATGGCTGGTATAAGTAAGTTGTACAAAATTACGATTGCGAACCTGACACCCCAAGCATTTTCAGCAGGATCTACGATTAGTTATCATCAAATGCCGATTGCAAGCGCACTTTCCTAACCTTTGCTCAGGCGAATGAATGCAGTGCGAGCACGTGCAGGCAGGAGCCTGAGCAAAGGTAGAATAATTTGGGGACTAAAGGTTATAGTTAACCGTTTAAAATCGGATAAAGTTGAGACTACATTTTTCACGTAGATCCAGACATAGTTTACATCGGTAATCAAAGATTAACGAAATAAACTATTCTGAAAATCTGCTTGTGTTGATCAGTATGCATGTGTAACTTCGTACAACTATGAACAGGAAAAATTAAGGTGCGCAACGTTAGATACAAAATAGCGCACCTTAACTTCTCCTGTTCACTGAAACGTTAGCGGTAATTTGATTCGAACACTCTATGAATGAAACACAAGTAAGTGCGATGCTCACTAAACTCAACTATTCGCGAAGGTGGTTGGATACCGGAGTATTAACAATGAGTAGATTAATCGAACAGGTTGCAGTATTTGAATCTGGAGAAGACGACAATACGGAGCATTATCGATTCTCAACACTAAAAGATTTTTTGGATTCAGCAATTCTATTTAGCAACGAAACTGTTTCAGAAATTATTGATCTTTTAAAAGATGATCCTGATCAAAGTATGGCAAGTTCAGCGATGATTTTAATTATGAAACAAAAGAGTTTAACGGACAAGCAATTCGAAATGGTTGTAAATTCTTTTAAAAGTTATGGAGATTGGACAAATAAATATGTTGACAATGCGCGAAAAACAAGAAATCTCAATGCGCAATCTTGAGACAAACTACCGCTAACAGTGCATTGCAGCAATTGGCGCTGATGAATAATGTTCTTCAACTGCAGCAAAAATCCCAGCATCAGTTCCGGCTGAAGGAATTCTGAGCGGCAGTAGAATATATCATGATCTTTTGTAACTTAGTTCAGCGACGGTAAGCCATGGGCGACGGAATAGCATTCCCCAACCGCTTCAATGCTTGGACGTTACCGGCAACTCTATGACCTTGATAAAATTGAAATTGACCCAAAGAAATGAATATTAAAAAATACCTATTGGTACTATTATCGACAATTATTGTTTTGACAAGTTGTAACAATACAGGCAGTTCAAATTTGGCTGACAACTCAAATAAGCAAATTGCGACCTCAGACAGTATAGAACTTACGACTTTATTAAGGAACTTATATGAGTGGCATGAGACAAAATACAGAAGAAACGGTTACCCTTTCAAATTCAATAATCCCAATGATAGTATTTTCATTGGTGTTGACTGGGACGAATACGAAAAAGACATGGATGTTTTCAGAAAGACCAATTTCTTCACCAAAGACTTTTTTATAACTCATAAGACAATTGGATTAAGCATTGACTCGTCAATTAAACAGACCGACATAGAATGGCGAAATGTGAACGATGGAATTTCAATCTGGGATACAGACGTTGACGATTGGTGTGGGTGCCAAGACTACCATGACAATTATTGGAAAATAATTACTCTAAATAATTTCAGTTATGACAGCGGTGTTGTGACTTTTTATTGGACGTGGGGTAAGAAAAATGAAAAACAATATGAAATGAAAGCAAGAAAAGATGAAGGCAAATGGAAAATTAATTATATCCAAGGCTTTTCATTTTATGGGACAGTTGCAGACTACAAAACAACAATCAAAAAATGACAATCAGTTTGACAGACGAAAGAAGAGCAGCCGGTAACACGGGCTTAGCAAAAGTGGCGGTTCAGTGCTCCACAGACAGATTTGTGGTAAAAGAAAATTTGTACTACGCATGAAAATTATTCATAAAAATCGCCACCTTCGCCAAGCCCGGGAACGTTATGTGCTATTTTAGGACGACATCAATATGAAGACAATAGACTTTCATGACAACATAAATTGCATTAGAGAAACTGCTCCCGGACGGTATCGTATTATACTGGACTTTGCCACGACAAACATTTTACCTTTTTTAATAAGAGACAACTACAATTACATCTGGGTTCATAACCATACGACAGGAAAGGGGTTTGACTGGGAAGAATTTAAACTACCAATCAAAGACAATTCAGTAAACATAAAGACACTAGCAAGGTCACTGACGTTTGACTTTATTTTAACCACAGACGAGTTTAAAAATATAATGTCAGACTGGAAAGGTGGAATTGAACTTATTCAAATGAATAATATTCCGCCATATTACCTTGACCTGAATAAAGTAAAAGGGAACAAACGATATGAAATATTAGAGAAAGAGTGTGATTACTTATTTGAAGTTGACATTCCATCAGCGACAGACTATGGGACATTAATCAGCCCGAACAGAGAATATTTACAATCGCTTTTGGACAATTCAGAAATAAACTGGGATGACTTACAATAGAAAAACAGCACATAACAGCACATTGGCAATAGGCGGGGTTTCGTCTCTGCTTGACAGTTTTGTGGTAGCCGAAAGTTTAGTTCTCCGCATTAACTTTTGTGCTGAAAAGCCCGCCCATCGCCAATCTGCAAAACGTTATGGGCAAGGCTAACGAACGACACAGACAACTATAATGAAACATTTGACAAACATATTTTTACTGGCAACTCTACTGACTTTTAACAGTTCTTGCGTACAGACAACAAAAACTGAAACCGACAAGGAGACAATTTCAAAGAACAGTAGTAATGACAGTAATACTTTCAAAGAAACACCTCAAAAACTCAAAACAATAGTTGACAAAATTTCCAAAATAAATGAAGTTCAACAGGAACACGTTGGTTTTGGAGGGTCTGAAAGTGAAAACTTCAAGAACTTTAAGCAATTAAAGGAAATCGCCACAACAGGAGAATTGGTTTTATTGACAGGCAACAAAAATGCAACAGTTGCTTGTTACGCAAGTTGGGCTTTGGCGGACAAATCATGTCCAGACTTGAGTGTAATTTTTAAGAAATTTATAATGCAAGACCGACAGGTTGAAACTTTTAGCGGGTGTATAAAATCACAGGACAATATTTCAAGCGAGCTATATCATAGATATTGGAACTACATAGACGACACAAAAAAGCCAACCGACAAAATCCTTATTCAGCTTGACAGCATTATTTTATTTAGTCAAAATCCGTATTGGTTACTTATGACAAGAGCTATGGAGAATAGAGTTTATCAAGAACCATATAAAAGACAAATTGCAATTTTAGCTTTTCAACAAGGCAACCGAGATGCTATATACTATTTATGTAATTGGCATAAAGCAGAGTATGCTGACAAAATTAAAACAGCACTTGTTCAATATCTAAACAAAACAGCATTTAAGAACACAGGGACAACCGACTATTACAGGACAATTGAAGAACTTTTTAAATTTAAAGACCCTCAAATCAGAAAACTAATAATCTCCAAAATGAAAAAGGACAGACATTGGGAAATGGAAAAAGAACGCTTTAAATATTTGCTTGAAGACAATAACATTTACAACATTGAGAGTGAATAGTGAGATGAGTCCAGCCCATAACACGGGTTTGGCAAAATTGGCGGTTCAGTGTTCCGCAGAAACATTTCTGGTAAATGGAAATTTGATTCTTCGCAACTATATTCGTGCTAACAGCCGCCAACTTCTTGTAGCGGCAAAACGTTATAAGCCATTTTAAATAAAAAAATGAAAATCACAAAACTTATATCCTTTATTTTTTTATACTTCGTTTCATTTAGCATGGCATTTAAATCAGAGTTAAGTTTTTTAAAAAACGACAAAAAATTAGGTTCAGAATACGGAATAATCCGCAGCGAAAATAAAAACGAAATATTTTTTTCAAAATTTGACTATAATCAATTTAAACTAATAGAGCCAATAAATTTGGGGATTGAAAATACTAAATCGATACCTGCTGCCTATATAATCGAATTTAAAAAGGACTCTATAAAAATTGACCAAGAAGGAAGAAATAAAATTGATGGGTTTATTAAGGTATACCTTGAATTAACAAAAGAATATGGTTCTTCATCCTCATTTTCAAAAAACGGGACTGAAAAAGATAGCACCTTTTATTCCTTCAATGTAGCTATTGCATTAGCACCAGTCTGTTGTTTGGATGAATATAATAAAAATCAATTTATCGGAGTTATGAGAGCATCTTCAATTGCAGAATATATTGAAAATAAATACTATATACCAAGGTCAGAAATTACAATCAACGACAAGAGTTGCAAAAGTGATGATTATGACTCTTGTATTCATAAAGGCATACGCATCAATCTATTTCATAAATAAAAAGGAAATCAAATAAGCATAAAATCATGTTGGACAATCCTGAAAAAAAAAACGGTTTATAACAACACCTAACCGCAAATGGCCCTCGGTTGTTCGTAGGCGAAATTTTTCTATATTTGATAAGCAGTTATCACGAAGAATGGTCCGCAATTGGGCCATCTGCGGTTAGTTGTCAACCGTTAGCAGCTATTTAAAGTGACAACCTCAAAAATATGATTTCAAAATTCACTTTGACATTTATCCTACTTTTTATTGTAGTGACAACCAATGCTCAAATTCAAAAATTTGACTATAAATCAAAATATGGTGGATTCGACTTTACGTCAACCAGGACCATCATTAATGACACAGTATTTATCGACAGCGGACTCTTATGCTCATCAGACACGGCAAAAATTTGCTCAATAACATTTAAGAAAATAAAGTTAGCATGGTTTGTTATGGTAGACGGACAGTGGCAAGAGTTTTATAATCCAGTTGACAGCTCAATTAAAGTTGTTTATTTCAAAAACGAGAAATTTATCTTGAAACCAATTGGAAACTCTTTGAAATATGATGGTGTAAGTTTGTTTGGCTTTATCAAAGAAGAATTATATGTCTATTCAAGTCATATTACTACACTTTGGTTTGACCCGAACTTAGGAGTTGTAATCATTGATGGAGACGAGCAACTTATACGACAGGACTTCGCAAGAGTCACAGGAAAATAAACAGCTGGTAACAGCACATTTGCAATAGTCGTGCAATAGGTCTCCGTTTGATGGGATTTTAGTGATTGGTAAATTCGTTTCCCATAGCTACATTTGAGTACAAACGCACGCCCATCGCAAATCTGCAAACCATTACTTGCAAGCATAAAGACAGACATACAATGAAACGCCAACTATTTATATTGACATTTTTTTATTTGAGCATAAATTTCTGCGTTGGTCAGACTCAATACGTAGGACATGCAACATTAAATAATAATTTAAAAAATCGCACACTCATTGACTCTCTTACAGGGACAAAGTTCGTGCTTGACACCGCTCAAATTTATGTGACAGCTTTTCACAAAAGTGGAAAACAATTATGGCAGACAGACCCTTGGAAAGACAATAAATTAATGGAATACAGAGTAAAGCGACCAATAATTGTTCGGTTTGACTTTGCTAACAACAAATGGACAGACAACAAAAATGTAATCTGGATAGTTTATAATAATACACAATTTGGAATAATCGACAAATCAACAGGAGAATTTAAATGGTTTGGACAAGACTGACACCAACGCCAGCAGGTACCAGCCGTTTTGCAAAAGCGGGGGTTTCGTGCTTCTATGACAGTGAAGTGCTATATTCAAGCTTTGTGCATCTAATGAAGTTTAGTACTAAAAATCCCCGCCTTCGCAAAGCCCCAAACCGTTAGCAGAGATTTTATAAGGCATCACTTAAGGACAATTAAGCATATGAAACGAACATTATATTTCTTGACTTTTACAATCTGGTCAACGTTATTAATTGGACAACCGCAACAATATTTTGAGTTGGTTAAAATTGCAGATTCGCTTTACAATATCAAAGACTATAGAAGTTCTGCTTTCAAATATTCAGACGCATTTAAAACAAATAACTGGAAAGCTTTACAAAAGGACCGTTATAATGCCGCTCGTTCTTGGGCGCTATCAAATTATCCTGACAGTGCTTTTTTTCACCTTGAAAGACTTGCATCAAAGACAAACTTTTTGCACATTGAGGAATTAACTAAAGACTCCAATTTTGTTTCGCTTCATAATAATCCTCGATGGACAACTTTGATTTTAACAATAAAGGAAGCTAAAGAAAAGGCTGAAGCAAATTTAAATAAACCTTTAGCATTACAATTGGATTCCATATACATAGATGACACAAAGTATAGACGACAACTAAACGAAACTGAGAAAGAATTTGGTCGAAATTCAAAGGAAATGGAATTATTATGGAAAACCATCAATGAAAAAGACTCCATAAATCAAATAAAAGTTACCGCAATATTGGATAAGTATGGCTGGCTTGGAGCTGACATTGTTGGTGAACAGGGTAATTCAGCATTTTTTCTTGTAATTCAGCATTCAAACATATCCATGCAAGAAAAGTACTTACCGATGATGAGAGAAGCTGTTAAAAATGGAAAAGCGTTTGGAGGGAATTTAGCCTTACTTGAAGACAGAATTGCATTACAAAAAGGTAAAAGGCAAATTTACGGAAGTCAAATTTCCCGCAATAAAGATACTCAACTTTATTATGTAAGACCCTTAACAGATCCGGATAATGTTGACAAAAGACGAGCTGAAGTTGGACTTCCCCCGCTGACTGAATATTTAGAGCGTTGGAATTTAATTTGGAATGCAGAACAATATAAAATTGACTTAGAAGCTATCGAAGCATATGAGAACTTACGACAGAAATAAAACCTCTGCTAACTGCACCTACAAGAAATTGGCGAGTCAGTGCCACGCAGACACATTTGTGGTTAATGAAATTTGGCTCTCCGCAACTATATTTGTGCTGACAGGCGCCAACTTCTTGTAGCTGCGGAACGTTAACTGCAACCGTAGTATGAATTCAAAAAACTTAATTATATGTATATTATTGGTTATGAATTCCTGTAATTTCAAGAATAATTCAACCAAAGTTGAAACTGAAATAGCACGAAAGGATACGGTTGGAGAATATGTATACAACATTATGGATACTGTTAGTACTTTGTATATTCATTATGATGAATACACTGGGGCGGCAGATGCGGTTGTAGATAGCGGGACGCTTTATTTACCTGAAAATGTTTTGAATAAAATTAAGGTATTATATAGCCAAAAAGGTGATGGTTTTATTCCTAATGGAAATGATATTTATTTGACAGGATTGAAAAACATTAAGTCTATTATGTTTGGAGACTCCTCAAACTATTGGTTGCATTGGCATGACAGGTTTAAAATTACGGGAAGGGCCGTTGATATAATGCACACTGAAAGTGGATTTGAAGGTATATTGTTTAAAGTAGAAAGTTACAAATACATAGAAACAATTGATTAAGTAAGAAAAACGCCAGCAGTTAACAGCGCATAAGCAATACGTTGGCGGCAATGCTATGACGACAGAACAACCGACAAATAATAGAGCAAAAAATTGGGCGACCGCAGGAATAATAATTTCATGGGCGACATTTTGGATGTTCTTACTTTCCCCATTTGGACTTCTTGCTTGGATTGGAATTTTGATTTATCTAATTGTCAAAAAATCAAAACTGAAATGGTATTTGATTTTATCAGCTTGGCTTTTTGTTCCAAGTTGCAACTTCTTGACAGGGACAGTTCGCTATTTCACTGGGACAGCTACTCTTCAAGGTGTTGGCGGACCTCAAACTTTTCACGGCATAGACAGAGAGACAAGAGTAGTTTCGACTTCTTCTGGTTGCATATTCGTTGGCTTTGAGCCTTTCGTTTTTCCTGCTAACAATGCTGCGGTTAGGCTTTGGACAAATTTGTTTGGTTTTCAAAGGGGTTCATACAAAGGTGCATTCCCGACAGAGGAAGAAGCACAGGAAATTATCAAATCCGCTGACACCATTATTGTAAAACACGCTGACAAATTTTTGCAGTTCAACATTTCTGGACAGACTGTAAATCTTGACACATCTGACTTTTATAGTTATCGCAGTTCATCAAGTGCGTTTGACAAAGTTGTAGGCAAGACATTTGAAAATGAGTGTTTTATTTTTCAGCGACTTGACAACGAAAACGAAGAAGAAAGAAAAGCCATTTACATCGTTGACATCAATAAAAACAAATTATTAAAAACGTATTTTGACTATTACTAAACACGACAGACGAGAAAGCACTACTGCTAACAGCACATTTGCAATAGGCGTGTAATTCGCCTCTGTTTGACGGGATTTTAGTGATTGGTAAATTCGTTTCCCTTAGCTACATTTGAGTTTAAACGCACGCCCATCGCAATTCTGCAAAACGTTATGCCACCTTTTAAAGACAAGACAACTTAAATGACTTTTTAGTATATTTGAATATGACCAAGACACAAATACAATCAGAAATACAAAAGGTTCTTGACAGTGTTCCTGAAAACGTTTTACAAGACGTTTTAGATTTTTTGAAAGAACTTCAAGATCAACCAGCAGAGAAGGTTAGGCTGACAAATAACTTGCGCCAAATTCTTGCTGAAGACAAAGAATTACTTGAAAAACTAGCTCAATGATTTAATTAAGAGACGTTCTCAATATTCATAATATTCTCATTGACAAATTTGGTGGCAGCAAGGGTGAGCGAGACCAAGACTTACTTGAATCAGCTATTAATAGACCATTTGCAAGCTTCGACAATCAAGACCTTTATCCTACTCATTCGGACAAAGCAGCTGCAATTCTTGAAAGCATATTAATTAATCATCCATTCGTTGACGGCAATAAAAGAACGGCCTACGTTCTTATGCGACTCATTCTCCTTGACAACGATTTAGATGTGGTTGCCAACCAAGAAGACAAATACAAAATGGTTATCTCTGCTAGCACTGGTGACATAAGATTCGATGACATAAAAAAATGGATTCAGACCCGTCTCAAGAAAAAAAACGAGGCATAACACGGGTTTAACAAAAGTGGCGGTTCATTGCTACGCAGACCCGCCTGCACGTTGTTACGGACGTGCAAGCAGTTTTGTGGTTAAAGAAAATTTGTACTACGCATGAAAATTATTTATAAAAATCGCCACCTTCGCCAAGCCCGAAAACGTTAGCACCTATACATAACAACAATTGACTATGACAATTGAGCAAATACAAAAGAATGCATCATATCTTTTTTATTGTAAAGACAATTATTTAAAGGGCATTCGACCAGGCGACCCAAATAGTAAGAACAAAGACGGCTACAAAAATCTTTTAGAAATAGCGGAACTTTATTTCGAGAGTAATTTACTTGACACCTTTGCCGGTTATTTAATAGAGGGGCATTACCTAGTTCAACTTTGGACAGCCCATTTAATTTTAGAACATGGACAGCCAGACGATAAATTAAAGGAACGTTGTTTAGATGAAATACGCAATTATGCAAGAGATAACCCCTTGGCACCAGACGTTTCAATTCAAGAGAGAATTTGGTTGGAAAATTACTTAAAGACAAAACGTTACCACCAATAATATGACAAAGAAAATCCTCGCAATATTCATTAGTGTTTTGACACTTAGTTGTACTCAAAAGACACCTGAGACAACAAGACTTCCGTTGACAAGAAATCTAATTATAGATTTGAATTCTTTGCTTCCAGTGGGCAAATCCATAGTTGACATTATGGACGGAATAAAAAATGATGACAAAATCCAAGCTCTTAGTGAAAAGTTGAAAAAGGGAGTCTCTGAAAACTATGATTGGTTTCTTGACTTTCAAAAGGCACTTCAACCTGGACAGAAAATGCCTTATCATCCGAACTTAGGCATGACAGAGAAAGAATATGCAGAGCTAATGGGATATTATGACCAAATCGAAGCTATTTCAACTGGAAAAGAAGAATTAGAAATAACTCGAACTGATGATACATACTCCTTCAAAACTTCCGGTAAACTAAATCTGCTAAATTCCTTGACAGTAAATCCTTCGAAAAATGAAGTATTAATGGGTGGAAGACCATTGACAAAGTTTGATACTGTTTATGTTGCAGATGGTACAAATGCATTTAAAAGTAGTTGGCGCGGTTACAAGTGGACATTTGAAGAACCAACATATTCAGACTTAGAAAAATTGCGTAATCCTGAAACTGTAAATATGAAATCAATAAAACTTACTTTAGGCAGGCTTGACAATTCGACTAAAACGCTTTTGATATTTTCGGTTAAAGAAGTTAAGAATGGACAACGCACAATTAACGTTGAGACACCAATCATATTTTGACAGGAAAGAATTACTGGTGGTAATAATGGCCTTGTACCATTGCCGTTAACTTACTAAAATTCGGCATTTCGATTCGCATTTATTTTTATCTTAGCAGGACAAATTAACTTTTGATAGTCGGCAACAGCGCAAGGCCGAGGGAAGGTAATGTGCTACGTTAAGCGACCGCTACTAATTGACAATTAAAATAACAATGACAGACAAAACGCAATGGCAAGACATATTGAAAAAAGCAAAAAGAGGAGACTCGGACGCACAAGTTGATGTTGCTAAATGCTATTTTGAGGGTCTCACAGACTCAAATCAAAAATTAGTTGTTAAACAGAATTACAAACTTGCTTATGAGTGGTTTAAAAAATCAGCCGACCAAGGAAATATAAATGGCATCATTGGACTAGCCGACTATTTTGACACCGAAATTGATGGAGTGAGAGAAACTGAAAAAGCAATAAGATTATATAAAAAAGCAATTGAACTTGGTTCAAGTATTGCAGCATTTAACTTGGCGACAGTGTTCAGAGACAAAGGCAATTATAAAAAAGCATTTGACTATTATTCGTTATCAATGACAATGGAAAATTCCGACTATCATTATAAAGTTGGACTTTGTTACTATTATGGAATCGGTGTTGTAGCTGACAAATCTTTAGCAAGTAGACACTTTAAAAAAGTTGCTATTGATAAGCTAAACACTCATTCTCAAGACGAAAAAGATTTAGCAAATTACTATTTAGGCTTGTCGTATCTGACAGGTGAGGGATTGAAAAAATCTTTTAAACTTGCAAAAAAACATTTTGAAATTGCTAACATCGACAATGACAATAACACCGCATTAGAGTTGACATTACTTATAGGTAGAAATTCAAACGCAAGACCTAAGTGAAGGAAAAACAACGAACGCTAACAGCACCTGCCCAAAAGGCGGAGTTTTCCCGCTTTGGCGGGACAAGCTGTAAACCGCAGACCCGCCTGCACTTTGTTACGGACGGGCAGCCCCGCCTGCACTTTGTTACGGAC
Source organism: Bacteroidetes bacterium B1(2017) (assembly GCA_002256395.1). Lineage (GTDB taxonomy): Bacteria > Bacteroidota > Bacteroidia > UKL13-3 > UKL13-3 > B1. The sequence goes on from NKJG01000002.1 coordinate 825,898, forward strand.
GGGCAGGCCCGCCTGCACTTTGTTACGGACGGGCAGGCAGTTTTGTGGTAGCCGAAGGTTCAGATCTCCGCATCAACATTAGTGCTAAAAAGCCCGCCCATCGCAAATGTGCTAAGCATAATAAGCCATTTTAGGACAGCATACAACAATGAAAGAAGAAAGACGAAATAAAGGAAAAGTAAAGCGAAGCAAAGTGGCACTTTCAAAACTAACCTTTCATAAACTTGATTGGTTAGAATATGTTACCATGGGACTTGGACTTTGGTTTTTATTTTACCCAAAGCCTTACGACGTCTTATTTACTGCACTCTTATGTATGCCAGTTATTGGACTCTTTCTTAATGGCTTTACAGGCAGACCTAGTATTTCAAGTCTTGTTGAAATTTCGAAAGATGACGATGGAAGTGATACATATGATGTGGCTGACTTTATTGACTTCGCTGCTTGGATAATTCTCCTAAGGGTCTTGATTGACTATGAATACGAAAGTTTTTACAGTATTCTAATTCCTGGGACAATAGCATTTGTAATTATGTTAGTTATTCTATTTGCGACACATAAGCTAATAGACCACACAACGAAAAGCAAAACATGGATTTACGTATCACTTATTTTTAATGTTTTCCTATACAGTTATGCAGGAACATATGGAGCTAATTGCGTTTACGATAAATCCGAACCCAAAGTTTACAATGTTGATGTTGTTGACAAACGAATAACAAGCGGAAAACATCCCACTTTTTATGTGAAGGTTACACCTTGGGGACACCATTATGACAAAGAAGAAATTTCGGTTCCCAAAAGTCAATATGACGAAATTCAAATCGGGCAGGCAATAAAAATAGACCTTAAACAAGGACTTTTTAATATACCATGGTATTACATCGAATGACAACAGAAAAAGAAAAAATGGCTTATAACAGCACCTACCCAATAGGCGAGGTTTTCCCGCTTTGGCGGGACAAGCTGTGCTCCATAGACCCGCCTACACTTCGTTACGGACGGGCAGGCAGTTTTGTGGCTAAAGGAAGTTCAGTACTCCTAATGAACATGTGTAGTTTCTTTTTTCTTTTGTACTAAATTTGAACTTTAGTACCTTATGACCCCACCTTCGCCAAGCCCAAAACGTTAGCAGTAATGCAATGAAACGACAAATAAACTTACTATCATTCATGTTTCTCTTTCACCATTTTTGCTTTGGACAAACTTTATTTATTAATCCGACCGGCACTTATAAACTTAATAGTAAAGCGACAGTGAAGAACGGAGACACTTATGGAAACTTTGGTGAAATTAGGGTTAAACTTCTTGACAGTACTTGTATAGTAATGAGTTTCTTCACTTGTAAAGGTGCACCAAGCTACAATTCTGGATCTTTTATTGACACCTTAACTTATTACAATAACTCCTGCACATACATTGACAAAGAAGATACAGCGAGAGCTTGTAAAGTAGTGTTTACATTTACCAAAAGACAAATAGACCTTAAAGAAACTGCTAACTACGATTATGGGACTTGCTGGGGACAAGGGGTCGTTGCATATGGTAGTTTCCGAAAAACAGACACTAAAACTCCATTGATAAAAATCCCACTCATGGACGACTGAAAATTCAATATAGCTAACACACGTTTATCGCAATGGGGGCTAACTAGGTTCATTGAAAGTTTCCCGCTTTGGCGGGACAAGTCGTGCTTCTATTGTATATTCGTGCTGGCTGACAATTTAGTTTTCCAAACTCCCCTACTGCGCCAAGCGTGGGAACCTTATAAGACATTTTAAAAGACAACAACGACTTGATAAGAACAAGCAAGATATTGAATAGTATTTACAGCTTGACAGTTGTACTTTTCCTATTGGACAGCATGACAAGTTTTGACATTAAAAGTCAAAGCATAAAGTCATTCGTTTACCTCGGACTATTATTTGGAACACCATTGACTTTAATATGGAATGCTTGGGCTATTAAAACAAGAACCGGAAAAATTATCGGGACCGTATTTCCGACAATTGTTCTGACTTTAATAGTAGGTATTGGACCAATGAAAATTTTGTTCTCACAAGGTGCTTGGCGGACACAGACAATTTTATACCAAAACGGACAGTTAAGTTTTAAGTCCGTAGAGTTTCAAATGCAGGACATTGGTGCATTAGGTTACAACAAGCGGACCGTTGAAGTTTTCTATTTAACTCCGTTTTTTATGACAACGAGTGAAGTTCCAAATGACATTGACCAAAGAGTTGAATGGATTAAAGTTGACAAAGAAGTTAACGAACTAGGGCTTACATTTCCATAGATAATGATAGAATATAAAGTAACAGGTTGGCAAGACTATTGGAAAATATTTGACGAGTTGATTGAGCATTTAACTTCTGACAATAAATCAGAAATTATCGCTGAATTTAAAGAAGCACAGAAATATGTAAACGGGTTGACAGACGGTTGGTATGAATTTAAGTTTGCGTTAGAAAAAGCCATAAATTCAAACACCCAAAATATGACAGCAGAACAAAACCAAATTGCAGACTTTTTACTGTCGACACTAACCAAATCTTTAACGAACAAATGAGAAGAAAAACGCCCTATTACAGCACCTACCCAAAAAGCAGGGTTTTCCTGCCTAGATGTGACAAGTAGTGGGTTATGGAAATTTGACCCTTCGCAATTATATTCGTGCTGAAAGGTGCCAACTCCTTGTAGCAGCCAACCCTTAGTGGTAAGTAAATATAACCTATGAGAACAGTAATACTAATATTCCTATTTACATTTTCGTGTTTTAAGACTATTGCTCAAGAGCTAGTTATAAAGTATGATGTTGACACAGTAATTTTTAACAAAAAAGTTGGTGACAGCTACCTCTCAGATTCAACTTCTGCAAAAATAGTATGCATAAAATTTCCAGTTAGTTACGACAAATCACTCGAGGGTTTCCGACACGAATCAAATAAAAATATAGTACTAATTGATAAAGGCGAATTCAAAAATGGTAAAAAAAGAATATCCTATAAGAAAGGCAAATTATTAGAAGGTAAAGATGAATTTATGGTTAAGGTCTATCTAATAGAATTAAACGACATATCATCACTTATTATTTCTGGAATATATCCCAGTAAATACGAAGAGTTACTAGGTGACAAAATTGAAATTGCTGCGAAAAGTGTAAAGATAGAATAACTACCGCTAACTGAGGCCTTGTGCCATTGCCGTTATCACACTAAAACGCAAACTTAATTTATGAATTTATTTTTATCTTGGCTTGACAATTAATCGTAACGCAGTTGGAAACAGCGCAAGGCCCGAAACGTTAGCCACAATTATTAATGACACGAATACTTCTAATTTTCTTACTAATCCCTTTACTCGGCTTTGGACAACAATTCACGGAGGTTAAAACTCCTTTGGATACGTTTTACATTTTGGATTCTGTAGACTTAGTTACTGTTCCTAAGGGATTGCCGAATGGTAGATGGAAAGTATTCTTTAACGGGGATACTTCTAGACTCCATTACCAATTCAATTTGTTTGACAACAAGGTAAATGGTAGTTTCAGTGAGTATAACCAATATGGGAATCTCTTATCAGTTGGAACTTATTTTAAGGATAGCTTATGGACTTTTAGAACAGGTTCATATCGAAATAATGCAGACACTACCTTTAAAATTGGTAATTGGAACAATTACATTTGGTGGGGACCAACTTGGGACTATGTTGAAACTCGAACAACAACTTACAAAATGTACTTTGACAAGGATTCACTTTTTAGAGAAGAATGGACCTATTCAAATGGAAAAAGATCAAGAGAAGCTATCTATCATGCGGCTAAAGGAAAAATAAGCGAAACAATATTTGATTATTCAGGATCAATTATTGAGACTTTTAAAAAGTCAGACAGCTATTCCATAAGAACCTATTGGACAAATCAAACTGAAATTTCAGGTATTCGTTTTACGAAAGACTTCATTTATTATTTGGACACTGATACCAGTATGACAAATTTTTATTGCAAGAATTGCATTACCCAATTAACTTCGGATCTAAAAGGACAGACTATTTCATTGGTTGTGACAGACAGAAATGGAAAAGTCAGACGATTTGTAGGTGGGGGTGTGACATTGGATTATGATGACAATGGTGACGTTAAGACTATTCAATATTGGAACAAGAGCAGAAGGTTGAAGATGAAGAAACTAGAATAACTACCGCTAACAGAGGCCTTTTGCAATTGCATTAACACACTAAAACGCATACTTAATTTACGAATTTATTTTTATCTTGGCTTGACAATTAATAGTAACGCAGTTGGAAACAGCGCAAGGCCCGAAACGTTAGCTGCCATTTTAATGAAACAGACTTTATACATCCTATTGACTATTTTTATTACGGCTTGTAAGTCACAACAACTTGCCGTAATTAAACTCAATGACAAATTTGGGTGTATCGACAGAAAGGGGAATATCGTTATTCAACCGACTTGGGACTACATTCTTCAAGGAGACAAAAACAAACAACTCTTAGTAGAAAAAGACAGTTTATATGGGTTTATAAATAGCAAAGGGCAACTTATTATTAAACCCCAATACCAGGATGCAGACTTGTTTAGGGAAGGACTTGCTCCTGTGAGTAATGGAAAGAAATATGGTTTTATTAATCTGAAAGGCGACATAGTAATTCCCTTTTTGTATGACGATACCTTTATGGGATTCAATAACGGCCTAAGCGATGTTACACTAAATGACAGCTGTGGTTACATTGACAAACAGGGAAAAATAGTTATACCATTGAAATACGAAACTTGTTATCCATTTTTAAGTTCCTATGCTCAAGTAGAAACTTTTGAAGGAGATGAATTTCTTATTGACAAGAAAGGAAAGACTTATGACGAAGATGAAGTAAGTTCAAAGCACCGACTTTGGGTTCCTAGAGAGTCTTATCCAGGAAGCTTTACCACTTTAACTGGACAAGGAAGAAAAAATAGCAAAGGCGATACAATTGTGCCACCAATTTATAAAGTCACAGGAAACTTAATTGGCAATATGTATATCGTCCAGGATATGTCAGGAAAATGGGGAGCATACAACAACAAAGGAAAATTGGTGGTTCAACCAAAGTTTGATGAGATGTGTCACTTTTATGAAGGTCTTTCAAATTTCAAACTCAACGGCAAGTGGGGCTTTGTAGATAAGAAAGGTACTATTGTAATTGAACCCCAATTTGAAAATGCATGTCAATTCACTAACGGACTTGCTTATATAGAGATAAATGGAAAATCAGGCTTTATAAATAAAAAGGGAACATTTGTCATTGAACCAATATTTGAAATTAACATATTTAGTAGATTTGAATAAGAACAAAAACGGCAAGTAACACAGGTATAGCGTCAGGCGGGCTGAAGTGCAAACTTGAAGTTTTGGGCCTCTAATAAACTTTAGTAATAAATTGAAACTTTGTGCTCAGAAACCCGCCCGAACTCAAATCTGCAAATCGTTAGCGCTTAGTATTTATAAAAACGACAATGAAGAAAGCATTTACGACACTCTTACTATTATTTCTTATCAACTACTCATATGGACAAACTATTTTATCCTTTAGGATAGAACAATTTGGACTTCTAAGTTTTTACAAATCAGAGTATCTTTATAATGGCAAACAATTAACCATTAAAAAAGACAACAAGAAAATAAAAACGCTTAAGATAACTGAACCTAAAAAGCATGCAATAGACTCTGTAATGAAGATTATTCAAGTACAATATCTTCAAGATAAGTATGCCAGGCCTTTAATTGACGGTGTGGCTTGGATTTTCACCTTTCAAACTGACAGCTTCACCAAAAAGGTAATTTTAAACAACTACTATCTAGACACCTTAGACATTTTAGTTAGACTTTTAAACTCATTCATTCCAACTAACAAGCAATATATTTCATTCGGAAGAGACAAGTATTTACAACCTGATACACTTGTTAAATATCTTCCCGACCTTTATTTGCAAAAGGTTGAATTACCAGACTCAACTTATGAATCCTATTCCATCACATGTTTGGGAAAGGAGTATACCTACACAACAGACTTAAATTTAATTGAGATATGCGACTGTATAATTTACCCAAAAGGCACTAGTAAATCCATAAAGAGAGACTATTGGAGAGCATTTAGACAGAGTAATAATCAATGGAAAAGAGAATATTATGCAAATGACAACTCAATTATAAAGACAGATGTGATATATGATATTTTACCATATGAAATAGTTGAAGAAAAAGTATACCAGGATATAGGGAATAAGCCTTCAGTGGTGATTACGAAGTACTATAAGACCAGAACCGAATGAAGCGGAATAAGCAGTGCTAACAGCAATGCCCGCATTTCAATAAATTTCAGCCTATCTATTCGTAATTATTTTATCTTAGCGTAACATTTTAAAGTTGCTCAACAGATAATACACCTCAGTATATGGGATTATTCAACAAATTATTCGGCAAGAAAGAAACACCACCCCAAACCGAAAGCAAAACAGAACAATCTGACTCTTCAAATCAACCTACGAATGAGTATCATAAAAAATTAGTCGCCATTAAACAGATGTACCCATTTAACAAATGGAGAGAAAGCTATACGGAAGGATTAACACAATACACAGAAGAAAACTGCCAAAAAATCAAACAGGTATTTGATGATTTAATTACTTCATTAATTGAAATTGGAAACCAGGCAAGCGAAGAACAAAAAATACAATTATTTAAGAGGGCCATTCTAAAAACAAATCAACTAAACGAAGAAATAGATGATTTAATTGAAACAGGAGAAAGAGAAGATTTGTGTGAATTGACAAATATACTAACAACAGCGTGTGGACTTGACCCTGCTAAATATGGAGATGGTGAAGGATTGGCGAGCGAATGGAGAGAATGGTAAAATTAACTGCAAACATTGACAATGACTAAAAATAAAACAATTTACCTCCTAGCGCTTGGCTTGGCTTTGTTCTTCTCGTGTAAGCAAAAAACAGAACAACCTTGCGACGATCATTTTATTAAAGGCAATAATTTAGTGTTAGCTTCCGACTTTGATAATGCCTTAAAGGAATTTGACTCTGCAATAATAGTTGACAATAAAAATGCCAATGCCTTCTATGGTAAAGGAACTGCTTACACCATTAAAGGCAACTATGAACAAGCTATAGTTAATTTTTCTAAAGCCATAGATATTGATTCAAAGTTTACGATGGCGTATTACATGAGAGGTTCAGCTGAAAGTATCCTTGGCGATAACAAAGCAGCACTCTTAGACTACAATAAGAGCATCTCACTAAAACCAGATTTTGTTTTTGCCATCATCCAGAAAGCAGCTGGAGAAGCAGATCTAGGTCACCACCAAAATGCCATTGACGAAATGACAAAAGCGATTCAACTACAACCTGATTTATATCTTGCTTACTATTATAGGGGGTCCTATAAGCATTCATTGGGTCAGACCCAAAACGCTATTGACGACTTTAGCCAAGTAATAAAACTAAAAAGTAATTATGTGAATGCCTATTTTTATAGAGGTGCGTTTTATGGTGAGCTACATAAGTATTCTGAGGCAATAGCTGACTTAAATAAAGCAATAGAGCTCAATACAGACTTTACGAGTGCTTATATTTATAGAGGAATCTACAATTACTCAATGGGGCAAAAAGAAAATGCTTGTATTGACTTTATGAAAGCAAAAGACCTAGGAGAAAAGACAGCCCAAACCTACCTCGACAAGTATTGCAATTAATAATTTCTTTAGGTGAAAACAGAAAATTTTGCTTTGTATTTACCTTAAAACTTGGAAGACTTTGTTTAAATATACCAACATGAAATCACTGAATACAATTAATTCCCTTTTCCTTTCCATATTTATACTAACTGCCTGCAATAATACTATCGAGGTGAAAGAAAGCTATGCTGATGGACAAGCTAAAGTTGTTAATTATTTCATCAACAATTCCAACGAAAATTTTGAGCAGAAAGTTTTTGATGAAAAGGGCCAAATTAAGACAACGAGACAATTCGAAAACAACAAGCAGGTTGGATTTGAAAAACAATTTTACACCTCCGGAGAATTAGCTGGCGACATGGAATACAAAAATGGTATGAGGAATGGGAAATCGCATGAGTATCATAAAAATGGGAAACTAGCATTTGAAGGTTACTGCTATCCCGACAGTAGTTTTTGTGGCCTTTCAACATGGTATTATGACAATGGCCAAATAAAGAAAACAGGAAATAGAAATAGAGACATCGGAATAGGTATTTGGTATGAGTATTATAGAAATGGAAAAAAAAGAAGCATTCTTGATTTTGACAAGAAACACTTTGTATATTTTAGTGCTCTTGGTGACACTATTTCAGAAAACGAATACAAGGGAACTGAAGAAGATTAAAGTATTGAGCTCTATATAGATTTGAATCAGCCCAGCAATAAAACGTGATAAAAAGGATTTTAATTTATAAGAAGGAGTAAGACTAAAAAGGGAGAAGTATGCAAATCTACTTGGACAAATAAAAACTCGATGAATACAATCAATTGGCGACTTCTATTAGTGCACTTTCTGGCGACTATTATTTTAATAGCGGCAGCGAGAGAGCTTATTTTCTATTTTACTTTGGAGGACTTTCGTGCATTTCAAGACGCGATGAAAGAAAGCAACAACAGCCCATTAATAGCTACAGGTACAGGTAAGTATCGCACCATGACTATTGGCGAATTGGCGTATAAACCCTTGTACTATCCTATTTACGCATCCTTAACTACACTTCTTATCTCGTTTTCCATATCCTTGACATATGCACTAAAAAGAAATATTTCATGGATGAATTCTATACTCGTTTTAATTGCGGGTTTCTTATTTTTTAGAATCGGAATTTATAAAACTGAAATCGGGTCTACTATTTTTTATAGTTTCGGACACTTATTTAAACACTTAGGCGAGACATTTTATTACCTATCTAATTTTGCAATTTTGCTTGTAATTGGTTTGACACTTTTTTTTAGCCCATGGACTAGAAACCTAATTCAATCAGAACAGAGGCCAACTCCCGGAAACGAAGAAGGTGAATAAGAAAGAAAGCAAATCGCAAATGTGCATGGATTGCTTGTTATCCCATTTTTTTTATCTTTGATTTACAGAAACTTCCTAGTTGGCCATCTGTGGCTGGCTGCAAAAACTTTCGCGGCCATATTAGGACGACCAACTCGATGAAACAAGTACTCAATCTATTTATATGCTTAGTAATTTTGACATCCTGCAATGGACAAGGGAAACCTCCTGTGCAAAATGAAAAGGATACTACCATGATGGGTCAAGATAAACTACCACTGCCGAAAGGGGCAAATAAAGAGGTACGCATAGGTACAAGTATGGAAGATTGGGAAGGTAATTTATGGTTTGGTAGTATTGGGGAGGGACTTTTTAAATTTGATGGAAAATTATTTCGTCAGTATGGCATGGAGCAAGGATTAAGCAGTAATAACATTTATTCTCTGCTTCAAGATAATACAGGGACCATTTGGGTTGGCACTAATAAAGGACTTAATCGTTTCGACGGCAACAAATTTGAACGTGTAGCAATCGTTTTTAGTAACACTAGCTCCACATCCTTCACGAATAATAACACCAATAACACATCAACTGAAAATACGGTTTGGTGCATGATGCAAGATAAAAATGGAACACTTTGGTTCGGAACAGATGAAGGTGTTTATTGTTATGATGGAAATATGTTTAGCCGTTTTTTAGACAAGCAAAGCCTTTACAACAAAGACCATTTAAACCTAAAAGGAATATTTTCAATAATAGAAACAAAAAATGGGTCCATTTGGTTTGCGGAATGTGCAGGTGAAGGTGTTTAAAGCTTTGATGGTAAGGCCTTAACAACAATTATTCCCTACAAAGAAATTAGACGAACAGACCGTATACTAGAGGACAAACAAAACAATTTATGGTTCGCCACTGCCTTCAAAGGAATTGGGAAATATGATGGAAAAACCTATACCCAAAATATATTTAAAGACCAAGACCTGAATGGTTCATACAACATTTTAGAGGATGCAAATGGAAATCTTTGGTTTGACACTCAAGACGGTTTGGGATTTTTTGATGGTAAAAAGCTTCAAATACGAAGCGAAAAAGAAGGACTTATTGTGAAAGATTTTATTCCCATTTTATTAGATAAAGCTGGAAATTTGTGGTTTAGTAGCAAAGGAATGAAGCTATTTAAATACGACGGAAACCGATTTACAAACTATTCGAAATAGTAAATTAGGAATAGTTGAAGACTAGAATAATTACCATGAATACAAAAACACTATTATTCGCACTGTTATCATTGACATTCTTGCAGTGTAAGAACAACGCCATTACAAACACCTTTAAGTTGCATGAAAACGACCCCTTTAAAAACACCATCGTTCCTAGTCAGACCTTTACCATTGACAGCAAACAAGACAACGTTGTGGAAGGCGAAAATGGAACTGTTTTAGTTTGCCCGAAAGGATGTTTTATAAACACAAAGGGCGAAATTGTGGAAGACAATGTTACTATTGAATTATCTGAAGCTCTTTCGATTGAAGATATGTTACTCTCTAACTTAACTACAAGCTCAGAGGGCAAACAACTTGAAACAGATGGCATGATTTATTTTAATGCAACTTCAAAGGGAGAACAACTTGGCATTAACGAAGACAATCCTATTCATATTGAAATTCCCACAAAGGAAAAGAAAGCAGGAATGATGGCTTATAAAGGCACCCGAGATGAAAAGGGAAACATGAATTGGATCGAACCAAAAGCCTTGGACAATTACCTAGTTACAGTTGACATCCATTCCCTTGATTTTCTCCCTCCAGGTTTTGAAACCGAAGTTGACAAGGGAATGCCATACAAGAATCACAAAACTGCAACGCAAGATTTAACTGACAGTTTGTTCTATCAACTTGCTGTTTATAAGGGCGATTCAAGGATAATTGACAATATTGATACCCAATACATCGAACCTTATAAAAATAAAAGCAAGCAAGTAATTAAGGATGAATATACACCTGATTCCTATCAAGAACATTCAACAGAGGAATCGGTTCATGAAAGTTCTACCCCAGAAACAACCTGTGGTATTGACCCAGCCAGTATTAAAGTTATTAAGTCTGAAAAATATCAGAACACATTTATTGCCACACGAGAATTTGAAGCACGATTGAAAATAATTTTCAAAACTTGTAATAAAGCTGTTCTTGAAACATACCTCAACAACCTTAACTTAAACCTTTACGAGGTGGATAATTTGGCAGCAAATACTCTTGGAGAGAGCAACCACTATTACGAGAACTTTGTAAACTTCGCTAAACAGCAACTCACAAAGGTTCAGCAAGCAGATAAGTATGCCGAGCTTCTGAAAGGCTATTATGGAAAACAACTTTTAAAAGTGAAATCGGAATTAGAGATGGAACAAGAAAAGTTGATGAAAGTACTCAAAAAGAAAAACCTAGAAGCACAAAAAGTAGCCGAGGATTACAAGAAATTACTTTGGAAAAGAGAAAAATATAGAATGGAAACCTATGGGTTCAATTGGAGTGAAACAGGATGGATAAATATTGACAATGGAACCTTGCCAAAAAGTTGGGAGTCGAAAGTAACCGAAGGAATTTATGTAGACAACGGACAAGAGTTTGACAGAGTTTATTGCTACTATGTTTTTACTTCCATAAAAAGTTTATACCGATTGAATACAACAAACAATATTGAATTTTATGCAGTTAATTATGACCAGGGTAAGGAAATGTTGATGCCTAAGGATGGAACAGCCATTCTAATTTCGATTGGATACAAAGGGCAAACGCCATCAATTGACATAAAAGAGTTCGACCTTAATTTACCAATAAATTACCACCTTACTTTAGCTACTTCCACAATAGAGCAAGTGAAAGAGGCTATTAAACCTTTTGAAAAATACGCTCAGGAAAATAAGATAAATAAAGACCTTGAGTTTATGGCCAAGTTTTACCAAGAAGAACAGCGGCAAAAAGAATTGATCCAAGAGACTGAATTTATGCGGAAACTTTGGACTGCTGCATTTCCTTGCTGTGCAGGTCCGCAAGCGGCAGCAACGCTTGAGTACTAGAATGACAAATGAAGGACAGAAACAAAAAGTATACAAGCTTAGAATTGAAATGGTAACACGACAAATTAATTTTAGTAGTTGGCTAACAATGGGTGTTTTGTCTCTGATTTCCATTGGCATTTTTCTATTATTTTCTCCATTGCTACTATTTTTTATCCCAACCATTATCATTGGGTATATTGACAATATTGCGTTTAATAAAAAATACAAAGAATTTATTCTGACTCATGACGGAGCAAATTTTTTCTGTTATAACAACAGAAAAAACAGTAAAGACTATATTGAAAAAAACATCTTACCTACCCTATCGCCAGACATTAAAGTAATATACCTTGAAGGAAGGACGCCAAAATCTGATTACGAGCAAAGTTTCATTTCAAAAGTACTTTATAGTATTAAAGACCAAAAAGGGTTTCCGTATTTGCTTAAAATTTCGGAAGGCCAAGTTATAGACAAATCAATTAACCATGACTTCTATAACACCATGAACCAAAACAAAGACCTTGAACAGCTAAGCAAAAAAATAGCTACATTCTATGAAACAGCAGGAAAATAAGAGTAAAAATAGATTAACTAAAAACGCCTTATAAGAGGAACCTATTTCAAGAATCACCCCTATCACGCAAAAAGTATAGAATAATGATAACACAAGACGAGCAATCCGTTAAAATTTTATTTCGTTTTTATAGTGAGGTCTTAGATGAAGAAACGGTAGAGACAATGTGGGCAACAATTGTTGACAAATCAAAAGGACTTTATAAGCTCGAAAACATACCTTTTTACGCACCACTTGTTGCCTCAGACGACATTGTATTTGCAGAATTTGATGATCAAGAACAAATGCTCACCTATCGCAAGACAATAGAAAATTCGGGCAACTCAACCATTCAAATTGTTCTAATGGACCTGTCGAAAGACATAAATCAAATTCGTGATCTATTCAAAGAACTTGGATGTGTGTCGGAAAAAGTGAATGAGGGATATTTTGTAATGGAAATTCCATCCACTATTGACTATAAAAACATTAAGGAAAAGTTAGACGAATTGGAATCGCAGGAGATTATTGCTTATGCCGAACCTTGTTTAGCTGAGGGGCACTGGTTATAATAGCACTTACAAGAAATTGGATGTTCGGTTCAATGAAAGTATTTTCGTGCTGAGAGCTGATAATCTAATTAGGTGCTGAAAGTTAAATGCCATTGTAGTCATCAAAATGAAACAACTATTTCCCCTCCTACTTCTATTCCTGTTTGCGTGTAACAGTTCCAACGACAAGCAAACCATTAACACTGTAAACACAGACTCTAACACACTTAAAACAAGCATTGACTCAACTCCCTACCTCGACCAAATTGATACGTGTTTATTGGGTGATATAAACGCTGACAAAATAATAGATACCGCATTTGTACTACCACCAAAATTTGAGGACCCAATGGATATACATAATGGAGGTTGCGTGAACGATGATTGTACCATAAAGGTGAGGTTCTCAAATGGCTTACCCCAATTTTCATTTGGGCAAGCAATAAGCGGTAGAGTATACAACATTCAAGATATAGACAAAGATGGCATTTCAGAAATACTATTGTGTCCTGGTTGGTTCCAAGGATGTTGGGGCTTAATGAGATTTTATTCCTTAAAAAACAATGTTTGGGAAGAATTTGGTTCGGCAAGAGCCTACATGTGTGACGACGAAAACATAGCAGAACGCGTTAGGATAATTAATAAAAAAACAATTGACGTAAGCGAGGATATATTAGACGACACTAGCGAAAGAGTAAAAAGAACGAAGCGTATATTTTTGAAAAATTAAATAAAGGAAAATCAATTAAATGTAACTTTTGACTAAAATTTGTTACGGGCTAGTAGTACAAAACATTAAAAATAACTAAACTAAATATAAAACTCCGAAGAATATTGTAGACAATTAATCAAATTAAACACAAAAGATTATAGAGGACAAGAATTGCTAAATAAAAAAAAGATTAAGTTATAATAAAACACTAGGAAACTATAATGAGAACTACACTATTACTATTCTTGACACTAATATTAATCTCTTGTAATCAGAAACAAAGTAGGATAAACAAGCTAGAAAAAATATCCCAGTTTTATACCGATACAACTTTCAAAAACTTTTGTTTGTATCCAGACACCCTATACCAAGATGCCCTGTATTTCTTCAAGGGAAAGGAAATTGATGAAAAGACATTCAACCTTATCACTGATTTTGTTAAACATTCGCAGCCTCAATCAGACGGATTTTATGGGACTTATTCTTTTAAAATAAATCCATCAAGCATTGGACTCATCACACGAGTGCCAGGGAATTATGATGCAACAGCCATCTCTCTATGGGTATATGATTTAAAAAAGGATTCAATAACCAATAGCATTCCCTTATCCGACCTATTTGGAGATGCTGGAGATGCCCAAAACAACGTTTCCACCTTGTTCTTCGAAAACAATCAACTGTATGCTCTTACCTATTTACACTATTCCTACGATCACATGGTGGAGGATATTTATGATTCCACAATGGATCATTCCTATCAATATTCTTTGACCAAAATAAACACCTTCAATATCGACACTATTTCTACCGACTCTGCTTTTCTTACAAGAAAATATACATCCTTCCTAAAAAAAATGACCAGTTACTAAAATAAATTAAAATAAAGTGGCAAATCATATTTTACGGTAATTTATATTGACCAATTTTAATAAAGGATGGACTTGTTTAATTTTTAATCAAACAACAAATGGCAAACCCGATAATTCATAAAATATTAGTTACAACAGGCTGTATAATGTGGTGTGCAGCCTTCTTTGGCGAAGCATTTCAAGGACAACCCTATTCCACCATTGGAATGATCCTATCTCCAATCTTGACCCTCATAGGTATATTCTATTGGTTCAACCATTATCGTGCAACAAGGGGACACTTTCCTAAAGCTAAACCTGTTTTGGACAATACAGCAACTATTGGAGGAACATTTACAGTAAGTTCTGATTTTTTATTTAGGTATGCGTCGGAGTTCTGGACCTGTTGCATACTTATTTGGATGGGCTTTGTGTTAATTTTGGTCTTAACTTTCAGGCGTTCGGATGCATTTGAAGCAACTAAAAACTATTGTGAAAGCAATCAGGAAATTCTTTCGCAAACAGGAGCAATAAAATATTATGGTGTTTTGGTAGGTGGAAATTTATCATGGAATAAACATGGCGGCAAAGCAGACCTTTCCTTCACAATTGTAGGTACAAACGGAAATTTTAGCGCGAAGTCAAAACTATCCAATCAAGGTACCACATGGACAGTTGATACGCTGGAAATCAAATAAAACTAATTCTGTAAATTCGTTTAAAGCAAAATGTAAAACACCCCTAAGGAATGACATTTAAAGAAGACATACTTGAAAGAATACATAGTGATTTTGGAGATAGCGCAAACCAAGCAAACACAATATTACTTGACGCACTACACACAGTTGACTATCTTAATACAGACCGAACAATTCGGTGTATCCTGTTTTTAACAAATGGCAATATAAAAGATTTAAGAAATTACATTGAAGCGGCAATTATTGACCCAAGAGATGTGATACTTTGGGCAGAATATGAGGGACTAAAAGCTACTGAAAACCCAAAACGTGTGAGAGATTTTAATAAGACATTTGATGAATGTTTAAACGATGTTGAAGAATAAGCAATGGATTTAATTCAGGAATATATTGAGCTAACAAAAACCTGTGCTTCAACAAACTATAGCGACAAGGAATCTGTTCATTTGCATAACAAATCAGTTAAAATGATGTATGAAATAGTAGAAAAAGTAGCAGCTAAAAAATCTATTGAAACAATTGATGAATTTGCTAAACTTTTAGATATTACAGACAACAAGACAAATGTTTGGGCAGCAATACATATTTTAGAACGTTTTATGCCTATGGATACAATTGGAGAAAAAGCATTCGAAATTATTAAGCTGCAATCCGAAGGAGAATCGGCAGACGCAATGGGATTTAAAATTTGGTTGGACAATTTCAGAAAGAAATGAAAAACTAACAGCCATAAAGCCTGACAAAATTTAAACCATTAAACAAATCGGTAACATGTTATTTAACATCTAGATGAAAAGACTATTCCTATTTTTTATTACCTGCTTTTTGCTTTCATGCGAAACAAACACGCATAAGGTTTTTCCAAACGGAGACACCTACACGGGAGCTTGGAAAGATGATAAACAAAATGGTCGCGGAGAAATGGTTTACAAAAATGGTGACGTATATATTGGAGAATGGCAAGACGGAAAATATAATGGACATGGAATTCTTACCTATTCAAACGGGGAAAAGTATGTTGGAGAGTTTTTAAATGATTGTAGGTGCGGGAAAGGAATTTATACCTGGCCAGAGGGGGTTAAATATGCAGGTGAATTTAAAAACTGTAATCCGAATGGCATTGGAACTAAAACATTTTTGAATGGGGATGTTTTTACCGGACAGTTTATAAATAATGAACAAAGTGGGCCAGGAACTTTTAGTTGGCATACAGGTGAAAAATATGTGGGAGAATGTGAAGATTATATTTCCAATGGAAAAGGCACCTTTACCTGGACAAATGGGAATGTGTATATTGGCGATTGGAAAAATGGAAGAGAAAATGGTAAAGGCACGTTAACCTTTCCTAATGGAATGACCATTGTTGGGGATTGGAAGAATGGCATGGCGGATGGTATTGCTACTATTACGTGGGAAAATGGCGATACCTATGTTGGTGAATGGAAAAACAATAAACGAACAGGGTTTGGAACCTTTACATCCAAAAATGGAAACCTTAAGGCAGGTAAATGGAAAGACAATAAATTTATAGGGAAGTAAAAAAAATTGAATCGAAAGAAAAACATAATAAACCAGTACCAAAAAAAAATTGGCCTTTCAAAGAAGGAACTTGAAAGGAAGGAAAAACCATTGTATTACTTAATGGTAGCGTCTATTTGCCTATATGTTCTTCAAAGGATATTTATGCCCCTTGTAATTTTGAACACACCCTTGAGGCTTATTCTTAGCTCTGTGCTTGTATTAATTGGAGTATCCATCTATTTCACCCGGAACCGTTTCTTATTGCTAGGCCAATCCGCACACGACCTATTAAAAACTCGAATTTTAGTGATTGGCTATAACACCTTTAAATACTTTGTGTCATTTGGAATTGTTTACTATTTCAGCATTTCAATGGTATTTAATATCTATGTAAAACATATTGGAAAACTAGGCCCCACAGAGTTTTATTCCCTTCCAATTTCACAAATAAATCCTTCCACGTCAAAAAGTGCTCCCTCTATTGGCTTTTACTTTAAGGACAAATACAACACACTTAGCGGAAATCAATTTTATCACTTACTAAAAGATACAAAAGACAGGTTTAATCCCAAACGTGAGGTATATATTGAATGTAGAAAGTCGATATTTGATTCTTATTTGCTTGATTCGTATGAGGTTCAATAATATGATTACACCACAAGACATAATAACAAAATGGAATACGATAGGCATTGAGACACATCCTTTGAGCTCAATGAAAATTGACTCCTTTGGACTTAGCTCCCAAACAAGTGACTTTTTAAAACAGTGTGGACTTCCACGGCAGTCTCCTCCCTTCCTATCATTTGTAGGTAATTCAGCTCGAGAATTTGACAACATAAATAGTCTTTCTTTCCTTTACGACTTATCAAATGAATATGATCATTACATAAACATTGGGGGGGATGGTGCAGGAAATCCTATTGTAATTAATACACAAAACAAGGATGCTATTCAACTACTCGACCACGAGGAAGACTTTGCTCTGCTTACATCCATGAATACAAATATCTTCACCTTGTCGCTTTGTTTAATTGCCTATAAGACCTTTGTGAATACCGTTATTGACATGAATGGGCCAGAAGCTTTTTTAGATGCCAATTTCACTGACCAACAATTTAACAACTTAAAAAACGATCTTTTGACAATTGATAAAGAATACGCAGAAAAGGGCTTTTGGGAAATGGAACTTAAAATGCTTTTAGGAAATCGCGATTATTATAAAAATGAATCCAAATAAAACACTCATGATAGACGAACTAAAAAGAGTTGTTGAAGCAAAGGATGAACAAGGTTTAATTAAATTACTTGACTTCAAAATTTCAAGTAGATTTGACCCCAATTGCTATGAATACCTTGAGAAAATTTTGATGGGAACTTGGCATATTCAACATGAAGACTTACTAAATACGATTTATTTAGAGAATCATATTGACGATAGATTTGTGGACCCAATACTAAATATAGCTTTAAATAGAGAGCTTTATAGAAGACATGATGATGAAATGGAGGCAACCTTGAGAAAGTGCGTTCATGCCTTAATGACTATACATACTGCAAAATCAATGAGTGCATTGGAGAAGTTGAAAGACTTAAATAATGAGAATGTAAAAATTGCACTTGAGATGTATAAATTAAGCTGCTTAGATTTTTATTTCAATACTTAATTTATAGAACGCCAATAATATACTGAAACTATAACCGATAGAAAAAAGAAATGAAATGACGGACACACTAAATACCGACACGGAACTACCTGATAAAATCTATCAAATAGACGAACCTCAAGGGGATAGTGGTTTACTGGTAAACCTATTAAAATACGCCACCTTATTTGTAATTATTTGGTGTTGTGCCTGGGTAATGATAATTTTTAGGCTTGCAGATCAAGGTTCTCTATTTGCTTGGCTCGGCGACCATCCAGGATTAACTAATTTGTTTTTGACCATTGGTATTTGTTCCTATTTCTTTATTGGGATCAGAAAAAAGTTTGTTTATGGCGAGCCATTTGAATTACAATTTAACGACCAGCAACAAACCTTAACAATTAAACTCAAAAACACCCTAGAAAATACCATTAAAACCAGAGTCATTCCTTATAGTCATTTAGTCGTTCGTATTGAAATAAAAAACAAAAAAACAGATCGGTATAGAAAATTGGCAGAGACTCAAAAAATAGTTAAGATCCTTTATACCACTAAGCTTCAAGCCACCCTAAATAGTAGTTTTACAGCTTGGTGCCGACATCCAGAAATTGAAACTATTCTTGCCACCTTAAAATCGCGATCGATTAACAACGACCTTCTTTTAAATGAAAATCGCTAAAACTCTTTCAGAAACGATCCTACCAATTAGCATAGGAACAGCGCTATTTATCTCGTTCTTCTATGCAAAAGATAGAATATCAATTGATCCCGAATTAGAATCGTGTGAAAGAAATGAATTGAGTACGGCTGTATATTTGATTTTTGGCTTTGGCATGGTTGTTATTTCGAGCTTGTATGAATTAGTTATTGGTAATTGGATAGTGAAAAGAAACGGGAACATGTATTTGCTGAACCTAGCCAACAGTATTGTTTTTGGGTCAGTGTTCCCAATCCTTTTTATTGGAATGGAAATCTATAATAGGAAAGAAATTGATATACGTTTTTATATAGGATTCTACTTGGTAATGGTACTAGTAGGATTGATCTTTTGGGTTTTGAAAGGGATATTCAAAAAATATTCTAAAGGAGTTATTGCCTAATTTAGGAGCCACTATTAATCAACACAACAATGGAAATAAACATTGACCTTACTAGAGAAGACTTTGCCGACTTCAATAAATACCATTATTTAAAAAAAGGATATAAGAAGAGATTCTATATGATACTTGCGGTGGCATTAGGACTCACACTTATACTAAAAAAGGATAAGGAATTTGAGCCTAGCTCTTTCATTGTTACATTTTTACTTACTGGGTTTACTTTTGGTATACTAAATTATGTGGGAATGTTGTTGACCATAAAGTATGCGGTAAAATTACCCTTAAGTAATGGTTCAATTTTAGGGAAACGTAAATTTAGTGTAACGGAAGAAGGATTAATAGAAGAATCGGATACCAATAAAAACCTACAAAAATGGAAAGGCATTCAATCTATAGAAACGAGTCAAAATTCAATCTTTATTTTTGTTGATACCCTTGCCGCGTATGTAATTCCAAAGCGTTTCTTTAAAGACCAAACAGAACAAGAAAACTTTATTAAGTTGATAGAAGAGAACATAAAGAACGCCAAAAACTGAAAGCATTATTCCTTGACGCCATGAAAACACTCCTAAGCATACTAGCGTGCTTCTTATGCCAAACAACTTTTGCCCAATTTGGTATTATTGCCGATCAGGATGGATATGTAAATGTTAGAAAATCACCCACTAGCTCTGCTGCTATTATTGACACCTTAGGTAATGGACAAATTGTTTTTTGTATAAAAAAAGAAGGTGTTTGGTATACAACAGACTACCACCTGAACCCAATAAAAAACAAAAGTGGGTTTATTCATACATCAAGAGTAAAATTGATTCCAGACTTTGAGAAAATACAAAGCGAAAAACAAACAGATACAAGTATTACCTTCAAAAAAGACTCTATAAAACTTACCATTACAAGGAGGAAATTCAACCCAAAAGGCAACAAATTATTCTATTATAAAAGTAGTCCAAAAGAAAATGAAATTCCTTGGATAGTAAAAATAAATGGAAAACATTTTTGGGGAACAGACGGAGATATTCCGAAATATCAATACGGCCAAATGAGGCTGTCAATTGGTAATGAAATAATAAACCTACCAACAGAAAATTTATTTGAACCTACCATATTTTTTACAAAAGTGTATAGGGATGCGAAAAAAAACACTATTTATATTGTTGCAAGCAATAGCGATGGAGCAGGTGCTTATGAAGTTTTATGGATTATAGAAAACGGAGCTTTTAAACAACAAATTATAACGATACCTTTTTAAATAGGCAATGGGACAGGAGACATATATTAGGATAGCAAGTGACCAATACGACAAGAAAAAACAAGCTCCATTTCTTGGCAGAGATTTTACCTGGGAAATTGCCTTTGGAAACCTCTTCAAGGAAAAATCATTTCTAAGTATGGAGGAGTGGAAAATAGTAACTCCACAAAATACGGACGACATTTTGGATGAAAAACCTAAATCCATACATCCGAAAGCCCTCCTATCTATCCTCAATAAAATCAAAACGCATTTAAAAGACAATCAATCCCTTTTGCCTTTTGAAATTGAACTAGAGTATTCCAAAATGGATACAGAGGGATTGTCGAGCGAAATACTAATTAATGGAAGTAGGTGCTGGATTCAAGGCGACTCTAATGTATATGAAGTTAGTTCGAAAGTGAAAATTGTAAATCTTCCCATGCAACCTAATGAAGTTGACCTTTGGGTTGAAATACAAGACAAAATAGAAATAGAAGGAAGAACTTATTACTTAAAAAAAATGACGAGGTACGATAAATATGAAAGCCTAATTAACAAGATCATTGATATCTGCAAACTAGCGGAAAATAAGAATGAACTCGTATATTGGACGTGCTGCTAAGGAAAAATAGTTAACACATGAAACACCTTTTATTTGCAATTATACTTCTTGGCAACTCTGTCCTATATGCACAAGATCTGAAATTTATGGAACAGGATTTATTAAAGGAAATAACCGCCATAAGATATTGGCAAGAATACACAGGCAATGATTCGAAAATAAATCAAGACGATTCTCTAGCTCAAGCCAACACTAGATTAAAAACGAAATTAATAACCTATACTGCTAAAAATAGCCAAACAATTCAATATGCCTTTAAAGCACTGCAAGACCAAGGAATGACCATTGCCACATCGGCCGATAAACTTTTTAGAATATACTCTTGGGACACTTGGCAAGGTGGTACTATGCATTGGTTTGATAACGTGTATCAATTCATGGATAACAAACAAAGCAAATCACTTAGCTTAACCGATAAAAGAGAAGAAGGTGATCCAGGTGTTTGGTTCTCTGAAATTTTTACATTACAAATGGATAGCAATAAAACGGCTTATTTAGGCTATTGTCATGCCATATATTCTACTAAAGATAGCTACCAAGGCATTAAACTATTTAGTATTGAAAATGGGCAACTTAACGACACCTTACATTTAATTAAAACCAAAACTGGAATTAGAAATGAACTAGGGTTCTATTTTGATTTTTTTAGCGTTGTAGACCGAAGCGAACGTCCTGTTAAACTAATCTATTACTATCAAAACAGTAAGGTATTAAAGATTCCTTTGGTGTTGGAATCGGGCGAGGTAACAAGTAAATTTATTGAATATATATTTACCGGACACTATTTTGAAAGACGAAGAAAATAAACACCTTTGATAGAACGATGCTAGTAACAAAATGATTACAGGAAAAGACATTTTAGATTTAGGATTTAAGCCAGCCAAATGGTTTAAGGATGTAATAGAGTATGCAAACCAAAACCAGCTTAGTGGAAACAGCTTAAAAGACTATATAGAGCAGGTTAGACCCAAATATATTGAACCACATTCTGAACCAATAGACTTTTATAAAAACATTAGCGCCGAAACAGAAGAAGAGGCAGGAAATGTAAAAATGGTTTTGGATACTATGACTGTTTTAATGAAAACTCCAACCTTAGTTGGCGGTGCTGTAATGCCCGATGCCTGCCCAACCGGTGAAGGTCAAATACCAGTTGGAGGCGTTGTTATTGCTAAAAATGCCATACACCCCTCCATGCATAGTGCCGATATTTGTTGCTCCGTTATGATGACAAATTTTGGAATGGTTTCGCCCAAAACAGTGTTAGATAAAGCGCATTCTGTTACGCATTTTGGCGGCGGTGGAAGGGCAGAATATTCTACTTTACCAAAAGATTTAGAAGAGAAGATTTTGCAAAACAACTTTCTGAATTCAGAACGGAGCTTAAATTTTGCGCGCACTCATTTAGCCACACAAGGCGATGGAAACCATTTTCTTTTTGTAGGTGTTTCTAAAAACACTGGCGAAACAATGATGGTCACGCATCATGGTAGCAGAGGCTTTGGAGCAAACCTTTACTCACAAGGTATTAAAGTAGCCGAGTATTTTAGAAAAGAAATATCACCCAAAACAGCAGAGAAAAATGCTTGGATTCCCTACGATACCGACGAAGGAAAAGAGTATTGGGATGCCTTGCAATTGGTTAGAGAATGGACAAAATTAAATCATAGCACCCTGCACAATGCCAGCTCACACGCCTTAAACATTGATCCATTAGATAGATTTTGGAACGAACATAATTTTGTATTCAAGGAAAACGATTTGTTTTACCATGCCAAAGGTGCCACTCCTATAGATGACAAGTTTGTGCCAGATAGTAAAGATGGCCTAAGACTAATTCCTTTGAACATGAGTGAACCTGTATTAATTGTTAAAGGTATTACTACGGCCAATAACCTAGGCTTTGCGCCCCATGGTGCTGGCCGAAATATTAGTCGTGGCCGACATAAGAAAAACAATTCTCACAAGACCATTGAACAACTATTTCAGGAAGAAACGCAAGGCCTAGACATCCGCTTTTTCTCAAACCACATTGATATTTCAGAATTACCAAGTGCCTATAAAAATGCTGAAATGGTAAAAAGACAAATGAAAGAATTTGGACTTGGAGAAGTACTCGACGAAATTATTCCTTATGGCTGCATTATGGCAGGCGAATGGGAGATTGATGCACCTTGGAAAGTGAAAGCAAGGGAGAAGTATGCTAAAAGGCTTGAAGGAAAAAAGGCGTGAGGATTGACTAAACTGGGAATTTGAAATTGCAAAACAAGAATATACTACCTAGAAGAAAACTTCTTACAAGCAAGTCGGTTTTTGCGTTAAGCATCCTTGTAATTGTGGTAACAATTGTTTGCATTTGGCTTTTGGGCATCGAGCAAGAACGCAGCCTTTTTGAAAACTCCATCCTTTCCACAAGTATTTTATCACTTTCATTTTTTCTATTTATAAGCATTGGACTTTATAAAGGAATAAAACTCAAAGACGATATTGGAAACCTAACAAACAAGATTACACTTTCAAACATTCCAGACCTTTCGAGTGCTGCTTCAAATGCCGACTTTATTGCTGTTGGCGAAGGAATTGGTGGAATACTTTTAAGTATCGTTTTGTGGGTACTTGTAACCCTATTGGTTGGCCTTTTCTTTTGGCTTTTTGGCGCTATTGTATGGACAAGTAGTATCCTATTTATGGCTATGCTATATTGGCTTTTCTTTAGGGCATTACGACTTGTATTCAAAAACTCAAACAAATGCAAAGGCAAACTAAGTGCAAGCATTTTGTACGGCCTAGCATATACCCTGCTTTATACTAGCTGGATATATGGTATTTTTATGCTTGCACATTATTTGATAAACTAAAAGTAATATTGACAATTGAATGGTTTCAGTCCTTTTATGGACCATGCCTCCAATCAAAATAATAAAAACATTGAAAAGCCTTCAATCAAAAATCATAGTTGCGATTATTTCACTCCTAACAATTTCTTGTAGCAAGAACCCATGCTCGCTTTCTAGTGAAAAATTAGCTGCTCTAAACTGGCAAGATAGTGTACTTAGTTTACCTGAAACAAGAGAGCATATTAAGGCATGGGATAAGGCAAGTTACGATGAGCCTTCGCTTTTTGAAGCAACAAACGAAAGCTATCGATACAAACTTGGTTCACATGATTACTCAGAAATCATCCGGATAGAAAAACGTGATAACAATTACTTTGTAACTAAAAAAGTATTTAATGGAATGCCGGGTGATCCAAACACAAAGCCTGTTATTCAAAACTTTCAAGTATCAATACAAACTTGGGATTCGCTTACCAATAGCTTAAAAGAAATGGATTTTTGGACTTATTGCTATATCGATACGACACGTTATTTAGACGGATACACCTGTTCTATTGAAGCCTTTAACCCAATTAAAAACAAATGTACTTCCAAAAATTATCATGTCATAGGAGGCAATTGCCCTAAGGATTCGAACTTCTTAAAAATGTGTAAACTCTTTAAACAATTAAAGTAAATAATTCGCAAGGCAGTTGAGCCTGTCGAAACTAGGCAACCCACAACGTTTTCGATGAAAGGTGTTCCTTATTTAGTATCCTTAACAATCTTAAAAGAAACTTTTCCATTTAAGCTAGAGCTTAATTCTAGGAAATAAACACCATCTGCAAACTCTGAAACATCAAATTCTAGCGGTGTGTTGGAGTTGTTTAGTGCAAAGTTTTTTAATTGTTTTCCATCTAAACTTAATAGCCTTGCGCCTTCAATTGCCATAGGAGTTTTGGTGTAAACCGTAAACCTAGATTGAACCGGATTTGGATACACTTGAATTCCGTAAGGAGTAGAATTTAGTTGCGCAATACCAGATACTGTTATACTTACAATGCTTGAAAAAAGTTCGTTGTTGCAGGCCGAGAATGGAAGGTATTTTACAAAATAATTGTTTACTCCAGTAGGCACCAACACATCTACATAACTTAAACCACTTAGGGTATCTAAAAGTTCATACGGCGCTCCATTTGTGCTTCGGTATAAGAGGTATTTTCCACCCGTTAAACCCACATAAGGTGTTAGGGTAACATACCTATTATCGCCTGGTCCAGTTACAGAAATGATAGCTGCTTGATGCAAGGTAGATGCTACAGAAACTTGTCCGCAACTATCTACTGAGTGTATTTGATATTGCCTTGTATTTGGATTACTTAGTGGTAAATTATCTATAAACTGAGGCGTTGCATTAAAGGGGATGCTATCTCTTAATACAAAATTAGAAAGCGAATTTTGGCGCGAGTACACATAGTATTTTGCTATGCCCTTTCCTAAAGTTTTTTGCCAGGTGAGTAGCGGTTTATTGCTACTTGTATCCACGCTAAGGGCACATATTGAATCGCCTTTATAATAGGCTTTGGGTTCAATATAGACCGAATCGAAAGCTGCACACTGATTGCTATCTTTTACCAATACACTGTGCCAACCTGGTGCTAAATTACTCGCATTATTTGTTGTTTGTGCGGGTAAGGTGTTCCATAAATACGTATACGGAGCCACCCCACCAATTACCAAACAATTGGCCGATGCATTAGCAACACCATAACAAGTAATTGGTTTTGCGGCCAATAAAGTAGCCATTACCGAGGCGTTGGCAATAGTTGCCGAACTAGTTAGCTGACAATTATTTGAATCGCGAACAGTTATGGAATAGGTGCCTTGTTTTAAGTTGATAAAGGTATTGGCCGAACCAAATGGTTTAGTACCTATACTATATTGCAAGTCTCCAGTTCCACCTGTTGCAACAATGCTCACAGTGCCATTCGAATCCCCAAAGCATTTTACAGATTCTTTTGTAATGGATACAATTTGCAAGGGTAATGGTTGAGTAAGGAATACAGTTTTGCTAAGGGTACATCCAGTAGAATCTTTAATACTTAGTAGTTTTTGTCCCGAACCAAGATTGCTAAACAAACCCGTAGCTTGTGGCGCTAAAGTATCTATGCTAAATAAAAACGGAGCTTTACCCACGCTTGGCGAAATTTGTATTTGACCATTGCTTTGTCCAAAACAAGTAGGAGAAACTTGTTGTGTAATTGCAAAATCTACACTAAAATTGGATTGCTCTATGGAAACAAATAGGGTATCGTATCTATTTAAAGCATCTTTTGCAACAACCCTTACCATGCCAGCCTTTAGGTTCAGAGCAGAATCAATATTACTAAACGCAAACTCATTAAATTTATAAAGAATAGGCGCCACCCCGCTTTGATAGCTTAGTTTGAGTTGGCCAGTAGAATCGCCTTTGCAGGCAATGTTTTTAATCGTTTCAATCTTTAATCCAGTACTAGAAACTTGTATGTTTTCTTCTACTGTTACCACTCCGCAACTATAGCTTAGGTTCAGCTTAATTTTGTATATACCTGGGCTAGTGAATACGTAATTCTTGATGCTATCGGCAGGTATAGTTGTGTATATATCACTTGAAGGAGCCGTTTCTATTTGCCAAAAGTTTTGCCCCAAAAGTGTGGGTGTTTGCGTAAGTTTTTGATAGCTAAAATCGAAGGTTTTATAATTCGTTTTCTTAACCTTAACTAGAACACTTGGTTTAGGAAAAACTTTTATTAAACCTGCAAACGTTGTCATACCGCGCACTGGACATTTCCTATCGCGGGCTAATAAATAATAAGGGTACGAACCAACATTAATAAGTGTTTCGGGTGCTACCCAACATAATTGAATACTATCGGCTCTAGGGCCATTTACAACTCTAGTGGCACTATCATATAAACGGGTAATAGTTGCACCTGCATCTTTTAATTGAGTTGATAAACTCCAGGTAAAATCGGTGCTATCAGCTCCATCAAAATCTGTTGCAACATAGGTTCGGCAAAAGCTAGCGCCGGCGCAAATACTATCGCTAGAGTAAGCAGTTGGAAGGGCATTTCCAGTAGCAGAATAGCGTTTTACTTTTGGCGCATAATTGCTGGGGCAAATATTAGAATTTATAGTTACCTCTCTCCTACTTATTCCCATTAATATTGGGCTAGCTCCATTTGGTTTCCATTGATACACATCTAAAATTAAAGGTGCAGTAAAGACTCCCACTGGTTGAAAAGAAAGAGTTCCAAGTGATTTATTTAAATGAAAACCATACGGAGCTGCTTCTGGCGGATACACCGTTGGAAAACCTAAATAAGGAAAAGGTGATGTTGGCGAATAAGGAAAGAGATAATTATATGGATTATAAGGTAACATGGTACCTAGGTTGTAACTCAGCGAATCGCCATCGGGATCTGTAGCACCGAAATTTACCATTTGGTAAACACCAGAACATACAATATTTGTGGGTGGATTAGTAAACTGCGGAGAGCTATTGCACGGGCTAGCACAACGATTGATAATTACCTCATTAAATAAACCCATTGTTGGGGCAGTAGAAGGGCTAGAAATAGAAGCCTTTCTACAGCACTCATTCATACTAACGGAGAAATAACAGGCACTGGTAGAAAATGCATTGGCATTAAAATCGCCTTCAAAGGTATATACCTCCATACCGGGGCTATAGGTTCCGGGCATTCTAGTGCCACAATTTGTGCAAATGGTTTTAAGTAAATTACACAATTGAACATTTTCATAACTCACAACAGGACCTTGAACAAATAAGTTAACCGTGGTTAACAATTGATTGGCATTTGTTTGCACTGGAACTTGAGCGTAATATGCATTTCCTGCAATTGTAACTTGTACTTGAATTGCACAAGAAGCGCTTAAACCATTATTTGGGCAATTAGCACATATTTGTGTTGGGTCATTGCAATCTTTATACAATTTAGCTTGTACCTTATATATACCTGGTGTGGCAGTGCAGGTATAGCTAAGCTCTCCCCCAAATAAATGTGAAGCCTCTACACTTGTTATGCCTAGTATGAATACGCAACCTAATAAGATTACTCTGTATAATTTTTTCATTTTTCTGTAGCCGCTTGTTTCGCTTACAAAGCTAATTTCTCTTAAATTAATATTTTACTAATAATGGAGAAAGTCGCTGGTCGCTGGTTGCTGGTTAACAGCGCATAGTTAACAGTGACGGCCTTCCCTACCAGCGACCAGTGACCAGCGACTTTCCTCCCTACCAGCGACCAGTGACCAGCGACTTTCCTCCCTACCAGCGACCAGTGACCAGCGACTTTCCTCCTACCAGCGACCTTCCTCAAAACAAAAAAGCTGCCTCAACTTTACGTCGAGGCAGCTTTCTTAGAATGTGTGCTTAGTCTTATTTCACAACAGCAAATGATTTTCTTGCCACTGCTTCATCCGAACCGCGCAATACCAAATTGTAGGTACCTGCACTTAGGTTCATATCGTATAAGTCTATTTCTTTTCTTCCGTTTAATACATAGGTATGTTCGTAAACCTCTCTACCCAACATATCTACGATGACAATGTTCACGCTTTGGCTTTGTACATCTTTTAAGCCCAGTTTAAAGTCGCCTGTATTTGGATTAGGATAAAGGATTACTTGATCGCTAATGTCATTTGATACAGTTGTTAAACCTGTTGCAGCTGTATTGCTTGAAGCTGCATCTAAGCTGCCACCAGAACTGTTCTTATCGTCAATACTTCCTCTAATCATACCAGGAGTACAAGATCCTACTGCTTGAACTACTACGTTCATATAACTAGTGTCTTTACAGCCATAGTTGCTCACTCCTACTAAACGTACTTGGTAGGTACCAGCAGCTGCATAGGTTTTGCCATAAACGTGGGTGTTGGTATAATTATGTGTTCCATCACCAAATTCCCAATAGTAATTTGGAACCCATCCAGCACCATTATACGTGGTACGGTTAAAGAAGTCAAATCTATTGCCTGTTACACATTGTGTAGCAGTAGCGGTAGAGAAGCTCGATTCTGGTTTAGGATAGCCTGTGGCTGTTACCACTACGGTAGCTGTGGTTATGCTTGAGCAACCTGCTCCACTGCTTGCTGTTAAGGTTGCTAAGAACGAACCTGTTGAAGCATATGAGTGGAAGATAGTAGAAGTTGAGGATGGAATAGAAACCGTACCATCGCCATAGTTCCAAGTATAACTTGTTGCTCCAGTTGATGTACTGGTAAATCTTATACCTGTATTACATACACCACCTGTAACCATACTCCAAGTAAAGCCTGCCACCGGACCAGTGCCTGAGTTAGCAGTGATATTACTCTTAGTTACTGTGGTTGAACAACCATTGGCCAAAGTAGCTGTTAAGCTTACTGTTTTAGTTCCAGAAGTTGCAAACGCAAAGGTTGGAGAAGTTGATGTTGATGTTCCTTCACCTGAGTTAAAGTTCCAAGCATACGTTGGTGTACCACTGGTTGAAGTAGAAGTATTGGTAAAGGTAACCGAAGTACCACACGTGCTAGAAGCAGAAGTGTAGGCTGCCGTTACGCTACCAATTACAAAGGTAGTTGTAGTTGTATCATAACATGTACCATTAGTAGCTACTAATTTCAACGTATGGGTTCCAACTGTTAAGCCTGTTGTATCATAAGGGAACGTAGATTTAGTTACATATGCACCACCATCTAATTTAACTCTGTATGAGCTAGCTCCAACGCTTCCTGTATTATTAATGGTTCTAGTTGTATTACAAGGGTTGCTTGCCGATACTACCACCGCAGCAGTTACTCCAGTTGCAGCCGAAGCAGCAGTGAAGCTCATTTGAGTGGCACTAGTTGAACATCTTCCAGCAGCAGTTACGACTAAATCTACTGTTTGTGTTCCAGATGAAGCATACGAGCGAGTAGCTGTATTGGTTACCGATGTGGCTCCTGTTCCGCCTGAGAAGGTCCAAGCATACGTTAAGGTGCTACCTGTTGAGGTATTAGTAAAGGTATACAAGTTGCTGCAAGCTGTAACCGATCTTGATATTGCACCAACAACTGGGTTACTTACTACTGCAACTGTTTGTGGAGCGCTAGTGCTTGTATTATTAATACGTAAGGTTACACTATAGTTTCCATCTGCTGCATAGGTATGTGTTGGGTTAGCAAGTGTAGATGTTTGACCATCACCAAATGTCCAGTAGTAAGTACTTGCAGATACCGAAGCGGCACTACTAAATACTACCGCTTTGCTTGAACAGCTATTTGGAGTGTAGCTAAAGGCTGCACTTGCACTTGGAGTTACCGTTACGGTTTGAGTAGCATAGCTTACACAACCTGTACTTGAGATAGCTCTTAAAGTTACGGTGTAAGTTCCAACAGCTGCATAGGTTTTATTATAAATAAAGGTGCTAGTGCTGGTGGTTC
>NKJG01000115.1 GCA_002256395.1 Bacteroidetes bacterium B1(2017)
TAGCATGCGTTTTTGTTATGGTACTAGCGATACATTAGACGCTGGTAATAGCATAAACACCGTAAATACTTGGCGTTGGTATAAATCTCCTGTTGCTCCAGTTCTTTCTGATACCATGTCACAGAAAATTTTACCTCAAGATAGTGGTAGGTATGTAGTTAAGAAAATGGATATAAATGGTTGTATTCGATTTGATACTTCGATGATTTATGTGAATTCTCAAGTACCAGTAAGTGCTGGTCCAAACCGCACCATCTGTTTTAACGATCCTCCTATAAATATAGTAGCTAGTGGAATTACCGCTGCCATAGATAGTTTCCAATGGCGCGCTTTACCAATTGTTGACCCAACTAGTGTGTTAAGCAATACAGCCACCTTAAATGTGTCACCAGCAACTAATACAAGTTATCAAGTTACCGGATTTATAACCTACGGCGGTATTACCTGTTCGTATGTAGATACCATGAATGTGGTAGTAAAACCACTTCCAGTAATTGTGAGGGCAAGTAATATGTCGTTGTGCCGCAATACCAGTGTGGTGTTGTTGCCAAGCATTACCTCTACCAATAAACCAGGTCAAATAACTTCGGTGTGGTCTTATCCATCTAATCCATTAGCTATTAGTGGCGGACAAGTAATTATTAATAACTTAACTAATTTACCACCAGCACCACCCTCTAATCCAGCCGGAAATATTATGCGCTTAACGGTAACGGATGGCGATGGTTGTAGAATTTATGATTCAATTGTATTGTCGGTATTCCCAGTACCTGTAATTAATGCAGGTCCAAGTCGTACCTTCTGCGATTTTGATAAAATATTTAATATAAACCCAGGAACCCAAAGTTACTCACCAAATGGAGGAGCCTTGGCAACCAATGAGCAATGGTTTGGAAGAGGAATTTACAAACCAAATGCAGGTATTAATTATTACGCATTTAATCCAAAAGGAACGGATGTATTAAACTCACCTGATACCAATATTATTACCTATCAGTTTACAGCAACTTTCCCATTAAACAATCCGGTAACGTTTGTACCAGCAATAAGTGGTTTCTTGGCACCATCGCCAGTAGGCGGTTGCCAAGCATTTGATACAGCTGTGTTTAAAGTAATTAAAGCACCAGTAGTAGAAAGTGGAATTGCTCCACCATTATGTAGATCTGGAGCAGCAGTAAATTTAGATTTACATATGTTGGGCCGCTCTACCAATGCAGTTGATCCATTAACCAGCTATTGGTATGTTGGAGCACCAGACCAAGCATACAAAGCAGCTATAAGTGGTGGACGTAATTTTAATCCAAACCACGCCATTTTAGAAAGCTATACACGCCAATATACTCTTGTATATGCCGATACAGCCTCTGGTTGTAGAGTAGCCGATACTACTACTATTCAGGTAAATGAAAACCCTGCAGTAGATATTGGATACCTAACAGATTTGGATAGTGCGGTATGTAAAACAAATGGCAGCGTATTGTTCTTTATGAGTCCAAATAATATTAATGCAGCGGATGGAACCATGAGTTCGCCAGGAGTAGCTTCAACAGAGTTTGATGTGAGCTTAGGTAAATTTACCATTAGCAATGTATTGGCCGGAAAATACAATGTGAAGTATTACTACAAAGACCCAGGTACTGGTTGCGATAACAGAGACTCAATTGATATTCGCATACAAGATGCACCTAAGATAGAAATTACCGATGATGGAACCGTATGTTCTTATGGAGCGGTATTTAATGTAGGCTTTAAAACAGTACCAAGTGCACCTTATACATGGGGATGGAGTTCAACTGGATTAGGAAGTATACAAGACAATGGCGTAAGCGGAATAAGTTATACTGCTACTCCAGCAGATATTACCAATGGAGTAATAACCTTTAGAGCAACAACAAGAGATTTAACCACTAATCCAAATGTATGTGCTAATGTAAGTGATTCGGCTACGTATATTATTAAACCAAAACCAGATGCAACGTTTACCATAGCCCCAGATAAAGGTTGTGT
>NKJG01000116.1 GCA_002256395.1 Bacteroidetes bacterium B1(2017)
TTCAGATTGTCATTTGATTGACAAATTTATTCATCAAAATTTCTCATATTTGATAAATTTAAAGCTGTAACATGAAAAAACACCTTATTCTTTTAGTTTGTTCGTTTGCATTTATTCTGAATACCCATGCCCAAAAATTCAGAGGTCTTGATAAAAGTCCTATGGACATGGCTTATTATCCTGATAATTTTGCTCATGACATCAAATTTGCTCCCGAAAAAGTTGGCAAAGAAGCATTTGTAAGAGTTACTTATTCCCGTCCAGCCAAAAAAGACCGTGAAGTTTTCGGTGCAAAGTTGGTGCCTTATGACAAAGTTTGGCGTTTTGGAGCCAATGAAGCTACGGAAATCAAGTTCTTTAAAGATGTGAAACTAGACGGTAAAAAAGTTAAAGCTGGTGTATATAGTCTTTTTGCAATTCCAACGGCTGACGAATGGACTATAATTCTTAACACCGAAACGGATATTTGGGGCGATTATGACTACAAAGAATCCAAAGATGTGATGCGATTTAAAGTTAAAACCAGAACTTTGGCCGAAAGTCTAGAAAATCTTTCGATAATTTTAACCAAAAGTGAAACCAAAGGAGCTGATATGCACATTGGTTGGGATAAAACAGGCGTGACTATTCCAATAGAATTTTAAGATTTGCCACGAATGCACGAATTGTAATGTTTGAATATCAATTGTTTGAATAAAATAATTCGTGCATTCGGGGCAATTATAAATTGTTTCAAATATATTTTCTCAGCAATTCTACACTTTTTCTAACCCCAGACTCAGCAGCTTCGTTACCTTCAAATTCAATAGAAATAT
Organism: Bacteroidetes bacterium B1(2017); assembly: GCA_002256395.1. Classification (GTDB taxonomy): domain Bacteria; phylum Bacteroidota; class Bacteroidia; order UKL13-3; family UKL13-3; genus B1. Next base: position 816 of record NKJG01000116.1, read on the forward strand.
AGCCTTGGTAATTGACTTTGTTGAGGATTTTTACGATTCTTTCATAGTCCAAATCTAAACTGTACCATACTCCGCCTCCGTAATAAGTTTTGGCTTGAACAAAGCAGGTATCTTTGGCTATCATTTCGAGTTTTTCATAAGGATCTTCCAAGAAATTGCCCGTGTCCATCAACAATTGTAGCCAGGGTGAATTGATGGCCTTGTGAATTCTGATCATTCCTTGTGGGGTTGCAGCCAAGCCCCAATGATTTTCTAAAGCCAACAAAACGCCTAATTCCTCGGCTTTTTTTACACATTGTGCTACACCATCAATACACCAAACAAAGGCATCATCCTCGGTATAACCAGCTATGGCTGGCTCTATTCCACGGGCTTTCATGAAATCATCAAATGATTTTATGGTGTTCCATCGGCCAGTGTTTAGTCGCAAGCAAGGAATACCCATTTTGGCCGCTAATTCTATGCAATGGAGTGTATGGTCAATGTGTTTTTTTCGTTCGGCGGCATCAGGATAAACAAAACCTTGATGAATGGACAAGCAAGTAAGTGCTATGCCATTTTCGAAAGCATGACGTTTTAGTTTTTGGATATAAGCATTGTCTTCGCCTTCCATTTGTCGGTGCAAAACGTCAATGCCGTCTAAACCCATTCGAGCTGCATCATCTATCACTTTTTCTATTGGAAACTTATCACCCTTAAAATGCCAATAGGAATAACTTGAAACACTGAGTTTTATTCGAGGCTTTAATTTGTTATCGGCTTGAATATTAGGCTGTGGTAAGACTATCGCTGCTGAACCAAGTCCAGCATTTTTAAGAAAATTTCTTCTTTCCATGGTTGAATATTTATTTAACTTTATCTCGGAATCATATAAATCTCTTTCTGTCTGCCGTCAATGTATCTGAAGTTGCCCTTTTCGTCAAAGAAACCATCTTCTTCTAACATTATCCTTACGGTCTTTTTCCAATCTGGAATTTGGACAGCCGCATTTAGTTCTATTGAATAAGCTGTATTTGGGTTTAGTGGATAATCTCCAGGTCCGATGGTTTTCCCTTGGTTGTCCCACATGCCTATGGTTGGTCCAGCTGCATGCCCATGATTGCCGATTGGATGGGTGTAAATAGTGCCATTTATGCCTTCTTTTTTGGATTGTGCCAAAGCGTCAGCCAAT
>NKJG01000117.1 GCA_002256395.1 Bacteroidetes bacterium B1(2017)
TTAAAACTCGTTTTGCAGACGGTGTGGGTACCAATCCAGAGGAATTAATCGGTGCAGCTCATGCAGGTTGTTTTTCTATGCAATTGAGTTTTTTATTAAACGAAGCAGGTTTTACTGCTGACAACATAGATACTGCTGCTAGTGTTAATTTTCTAGACGGAACCATCGTCAGTATTGAATTGAACTTAACAGCTACTATTCCCAACATAGGCGATGAGAAATTCCAAGAAATTGCAATGGCCGCTAAAGCAAAATGCCCTATTTCAAGATTATTAAATGCAGAAATTATTTTGACTGCCGCTTTGGTGTAAATGCCTTTAAGTTTAGTTTTCAAGAAAGTGCTGATTTTTCAGTACTTTCTTTGTTTGTTTATTTTTAGTTAAAACGTAGATAAGTTGTCACGTTATCCTAGATATTTGAGTTTTCAACAATTAAATCCATTTTTTCTGATTGTTTTTTCATATTCCAAAAAAATGTAGCTATTTTTAAAAAATTTTAAAAACTCTAATCATTATGAAAGAAAATAAATCCTATATAGGTCCATTGATTATTATCGGGCTTTTGTTTTTTGTGTTTGGTTTTGTTACCTGGGTAAATGGTACACTCATAGCTTTCTTTAAGAACGCCTTTGGATTAGATAATTCTAGCTCATATCTGGTAACATTTGCGTTTTTTATAAGTTACACGGTCATGGCCATCCCATCATCGTCCGTGCTTAAAATAGTTGGTTTTAAGAAAGGAATGTCACTAGGTTTATTCATTATGGCTATTGGTACAATATTGTTCGTACCAGCCGCCAAAATGGAATCTTATCCTTTATTTCTTGGAGGATTATTCACGATTGGTATCGGCTTAACACTTTTACAAACAGCCTCTAATCCTTATTTGACCATTTTAGGGCCTAGGGAAAGTGCTGCTCAACGAATCAGTTTGATGGGGATTGCCAACAAAACAGCAGGTATTATCAGTCAAAAAGTTTTCGGTGGCTTGTTGCTTGCTGGCAGTTCCGCGGTTGCAGGTGCTGTATCTACCGCTGAACAATTGGATAAAGTAGTGCTCCCATATATTATACTTACTGGTGTTTTAATAGTTTTAGCTGTGGTTATTTTGTTTTCAAAAGGCCTTCCGGAAGTGTCAGAAGAGCAAGAGGGTGTAAGCGAAGGAGCTTCAGATAAGACCAGTATTTTTGCTTTTCCAAATTTGATTTTGGGTTTGGGGGCTTTGTTTGCCTATGTGGGTTTGGAGGTTATTACGGGCGATACCATCATTACCTATGGCATTTCATTAGGTTTTCCAGAGGCAGAAGCAAAGGATTTTGGGACATATACGCTCTGGTTTATGATGTTGGGTTATGTGGCCGGAATATTTTTGATTCCGAAATTTGTTTCACAACAAAATTGGCTTAAATATTCATCCATTTTTGGACTTATTGTTACACTGATTGCCTTATTTACGAGTGGTTTTACTACTGTTTTTTGTATTGCACTCTTGGGCTTGGCCAATGCCATTATGTGGCCGGCCATTTGGCCATTGGCTTTGGATGGTTTAGGTAAATTCACGAAATTAGGTTCTGCTTTGTTGATCATGATGATTGCTGGAGGAGCTTTGTTACCTTTGGTTTATGGCAAAATGTCGGATTTATACAGTACTCAACTGGCTTATTGGCTTTTGGTGCCTCTTTATTTATTTTTGTTGTTTTATGCCACTTTAGGCTACAAAAAGAAAAATTGGTAATACAAGCCACCGCAAATCAATCTTTTTTATCTATTTTTATAAAAAGCTATTGATTTTAAATTGAGTTTTATGTTAAAAAAATACTGGATTGTTCTATTGTTGTTTGGATTTCAGGGATTTGCACAAAAAAGTATCACTTTTGAAGATTCTTTAAGGGGTAGCATTACGCCAGAACGGAAATGGTGGGATTTAAAACATTATGATTTGACTTTTGATGTAAACCCCGACCAAAGGTTCATTAAAGGACTAA
>NKJG01000118.1 GCA_002256395.1 Bacteroidetes bacterium B1(2017)
TCTCGGTAATTGACTATAAAGCTCATAAGATTGTATCGCATATACCTATAAAAATCGACAAAAGAATTGATAAGTATCGAGGGGCACTCCCGTTTGGAATTACTCTAAGTAAAGACGAAAAAACACTCTATGTTGCTTTATTAGGCATGAATGCCATAGCAGTTATAGACCTTAATCTTCAAAAAACTATAGGTCTGATCCCTTCAGGATGGGGACCTACAAGGGTTTTACTTTCATCTGATGAAAAATATATTTATGCCATAACCTGCCGAGGATTAGGTGCTGGACCAAATGGCGGTAAGAACTTTGTGGCTCCTCCGCAAGGAACTTATGTGGGGGATATTCAGCTGGGAAGTTTCCAAAAAATACCTATGCCCAATGCAAAAAAGTTAAGAACTTATACGGAGCAAACTATCGCCAATACTTTTGTAGAAAATACTAAAAAAATAGACGACAATCCGCTTCCGCTTGACCCACAAGCTAGTAAAAGCCCTATTAAATATATTGTTTACATCACCAAAGAGAATAGAACGTATGACGAAGTTTTTGGTCAACTCAAAACTGGCAAAGGAGATTCGACATTGGCACGATTTGGCATAAACTGCGAATACACTTTGGCTGATAGTTTGAAAAGTAAAATGGTTGATATGAAAGTAACACCCAATCACCATAAAATTGCGAAAAGCTTTGCCTACAGTGATAACTTTTACTGCGACAGCGATGCCTCCATTCATGGTCACCATTGGATGATGGGCGTAATTCCAAACGAATGGGTAGAGGCCAATTCAAGTGTAAGTAAAACCGCAAAATTATTCAGTTCGGCTCCAGGACGTCGGTTCCCGGGTTCAACAGGCAGCATGGACCCTGAAGATTATGCAGAAAGAGGCGGAATATGGGAGGCATTAGAAAGAAAAAAAGTTTCGTTTTATAATTTTGGAGAAGCCAACGAAACGGCTCATGTAAGAGAAACTTGGGCAGACACGGCCACGGGTGCAGGTCATGGAGTAATGGTGCCTATGCAAAAAGCTTTATATAGCCGAACAAGCCACAACTATGCAGGATACAATACCAACATACCGGATCAATTCCGTATGAATCAGTTTGAGGTAGAATTCACTAAAATGTGGCTCACAGGCAAGGAAAAAATGCCTTCACTTGTTACTGTACAAATTCCAAACGACCACACTGCTGATCCACGACCTGAAGATGGTTATACCTCCCGAGCTTCGTTTGTAGCAGATAATGATTTGGCTATTGGTAGAATCTTGCATTTCCTTTCCCGAACACCTTATTGGAAAAACATGCTCGTAATCATGACTGAAGACGACCCACAAGGCGGAGTGGACCACATAGATGCACACCGAAGTATATTAATGATGGCCAGTCCATATATAAAAAGAGGCCACGTAAGTAATACACACGCCAATTTTGGTTCAATTTTAAAAACCATTTATAATGTATTACAAGTACCTTATGTCAATCAATACGATGTAACGGCTTCATTGCTTCAAGATTTCTTTACTTCAAAACCTGATTTTACACCTTATACTTTAGAAATGAATGACCCAAGGGTTTTTGATGTAGAAAAAGCCATGAAAGTTTACCATAGAAACATCGATTGGAGAAAAGTAATGAAAGGCCCAGAAATGGATGATGTAAAGGAAATTAAGGGAAATTTTAAGCAGAAGTGAATAGCAAAAAACATATTTAAACTCCCACAAAACCGCACTATTGCGGTTTTGTGGTTTAACCGCTAATTACGCTTTAAAATTCAGGTTTATTAAGCTAGTAATTGCATAAAATGCTCCTTTGAAATTCTATTTCTCTGGCTTTTTACAACTAATTTTCTACCGCAATCCCAGCTTATTCAAAAAAGCAATCAGTTCCTTGGGATGATCAGTTTGTAGACCTAAAATGCCATTTGAAATCGCAATATTCCACTGATCGGGCCCTTCGGTTTTACTTTGAATATCTGCCCA
>NKJG01000119.1 GCA_002256395.1 Bacteroidetes bacterium B1(2017)
TCGCCTGGATGAAGTTCATAGCAATAATCTACACCGTTTTCGTCGTAAATATCCAAAATCGGCTTCCATCTGTTGGCCAATTCTTTGAATGCTGTTTCAATCAAACCAGAAGGTCGCTGCGGCCAAGGATACAAAAACGGCCAAGCCAATGCTCCCGAGAATCCCACATGCGATTTCAAACCCAAGTTTTTAGATGCAACAGCGGCATACTTCAACTGTTGTTCAGCCCAAGCTCTTCGTGCTGGCTCATTTCCGTGTACTTCTGCTGGTGCAAAAGCATCATACATGGTATTGTAAGCTGGATGTGAAGCAATTAATTGCCCTTGCAAGTGTGTGGACAACTCTGTAATTTCCAAGCCTTTGTCAGCCAATTTTCCTTTCAACTCGTCGCAATAAGTTTGCGATTCAGCCGCTTTTTTCAAATCTATCACTCTTGGATCCCAAGTTGGCAACTGAATGCCTTTGTACTCCAAATCTGCCATGTAGTCGGCAATGGTATCCAAAGAATTAAACGGAGCTTCATCGCCCATAAACTGAGCCAAAAATATACCAGGTCCTTTTATTGTTTTCATTGTTTTTTTTAGCTTTTAGCTATTAGCTGATAGCTTTTAGCCATTTTTAGTATTTCAAAATCTAAAATCAAATTAATCTTTTAATCGAATCTATCAAAAATCCTTAAACCGTCACCCATTGATCGCTTCTGCTACTTTCAAGAATTCTTTCACAAATCAGTAGCTCTCTGTAACCATCAGCAAATGTTGGGAATTTTGGACTTTCAGGTTGTTTACCTTCGGCCACGGCTTGGTAAACTTCTTTAAACAATTGTTTCGAAGTATCTCCAAAACCTTCATTATGTCCACCTGGATAGGTAATTAGCGAACGAACTTCCTCATGAACCAAAGAAGGATCTCTCATCAACACCGAGTTAGCACCATCTCTGGCACCAATCCATACTTCATTTGGAGCCTCTGAATTCCAAGCTAAAGTTTTTACAGAACCAGAAATCTCGACTTTCAATTGGTTTTTTCTACCTGCTGATACTTGAGACACGGTAATGCTACCCCTATTTCCATTGTCAAAACGCAATAATACATTGGCATGGTCTTCAGTGTTTATCGGCACATCGGCATAATCTTCTGGAGCCAGCATCTTGCCCGAGTAAGTTTCCAAAGGCTTCAATGGTTTCTTACGGTTTTTGTGAACAGTATTAAAATCAGCCATAACTTGAACTGTTTTCAAACCTGTTACATACTCTATCAAATCCAATAAATGCGAACCAATATCCGCAATGGCTCTAGAATCTCCAGACTTGTCTGGTTCTAAACGCCAGTTGTAATCTGTTGCGTAAAACAACCAATCCTGTAGATATGAACCGATTACAGCGTATATTTCACCCAACTCACCTTTTTCTTTCATCATTTTCATCTGACGAACCAAAGGGTAATATCTTAAATTGAAATGAACAGCATTTACTAAGCCAGATTTTGCTGCCAATTCTACCAATTCAGCGGCCTCTTCCAGATTTGTTGCCAAAGGTTTTTCGCAAACACAGTGCTTTCCTGCCAACAATACGGCTTTAGACTGCGAATAATGCAGGAAATTAGGTGTACAAATGTGTACACATTCAATATCTTCCATGGCCATCAATTGGTCGAAAGTACAAGGTCTTTCAATGCCTAACTGAGCTGCTTTTGCAGTAGCCAATTCAATATTTACCTCGCATAGAGCCACGACTTCGATGTTTGGTAAACGACGCAAGGCTTCAATGTGGGCTGGCCCGATAAAACCTGTACCTACAACTCCAACTTTGATTTTACTCATTTCTAATTTATATTTTTTATCAACAATTACTAAATCTCAAACTTTGTCCATTTATTTTCAGTTGCGTTGGACTTCACAACAGTATTAATAAAGCCCATTCCACGCAATCCATCGTC
>NKJG01000120.1 GCA_002256395.1 Bacteroidetes bacterium B1(2017)
TTACTTTCCAATTTTATATAAACGCCCTTGGTCAGTTACTGCATACAATGAGCCATCTTTTCCTTGATGAACATCTCTAAAACGTTGATATTCTTCGATTAATAGCCTTTCTTCGCCTATTACTTTATTGTCTTTAATTACCAATCTATTAATATGCATACCGCTTAGACAGCCTACAAATAGATTATTTTGCCATTCTGGTATTTGTGTACCAGAATAAAATGTCATACCTGAAGGTGAAACCGAAGGGTCCCAATAGTAAACTGGCTGTTCTAATCCTTCTTTTTGTTGAATTCCATCACCAACTTTTCCGCCACCATACTCAATTCCATACGTTATTGTTGGCCAGCCGTAGTTTTTTCCTGGGATTACATGGTTGATTTCATCTCCTCCTCTTGGGCCAAATTCATTCGACCACAACTCACCATCCACAGGGTTTATGGTAAGTCCTTGTACATTTCTGTGGCCATAAGAATATAATTCAGGTCTTGATCCTCCCGCTGAGACTAAAGCATTTCCAGGTGCGGGTTTGCCTTCTGTGGTTATTCTGATTATTTTGCCCAGTCCAGAGTTGAGCTGTTGTGCTTGTGGTCGTGTGCTGCGATCCGAACGTTCGCCTGTACTTACAAATAAATACCCATTTTTATCAAAAAGTACTCTGCCACCATAATGAAGATTTCCCTTGTGGGCTGGTGTAGCTCTGTAAATAACCACCGCATTTTCTATTTTGCGTTCGTCGTCGCTTAATCTACCTTTGGCCACTGAAGTGTGGTTTCCACCACTAACAGGTTCAGAAAATGCCCAATAAACCATACGGTTTTGTGCAAAAGCGGGATCCAGCGTAATACCTAGCAATCCTCCTTGGCCATCTGTATCTACTGTTGGAAGTCCTGTGATTTTATCACTCATTTCGCCAGTCGTCTTCACTATTCTAAGGTTACCACTTTTTTCTGTGATGAGCAATCGACCATCAGGAAGCGAAGTTAAACCCCAAGGTGAATTTAGTTTTTCTGTCAATACCTTAAAAGAGTATTTGGTGGTAGTTTTAACACCGTTTGTTCTGGTTTGCCCAACAAATGCGGACTTGTATTGAGGAGAATTTGCCTCTCTGGTTTCTACTGGAGCAATTGTAGTGTCTGTTTTTGAAACTAAATTTGGCTCTGTTTTAGGCATTCCAGAGCAATTCAATGAAAATAAACCCAAGCTCAGTAAAGGAAAAATAAATAAACGATTCATGGTTGATTATTTTGGTTTTAGAGAAAACGTCAGAATCATTTTAATAGTTTAAATTCTTCATTTGATTGGTACAAAAAGAATTGCATCGGCTATAAATCCAGCATCGGAAAGACTGGACAAGGTCACACTTACTTTTTCGCCGCTTGCTATTTCTATTTCGCCATAGTTATACCAATCGTTTTCATTGGCGTCTATTTCAAACTGTTTTTCGATGATTTGATTCCCAATTTTTACAATAATTTTTACGTTTTTAGAATTATTTTCACTTTTCGGAAAGTAAACTTGAAGGTTATATTTACCAGCGTTTGATACAATAGTAGAAAACGTCGCTTGTCCATTTGAATTTATTTTTACATAATCTTTTCCATATCTACCGTATTGTTTTTTCATGATTATATGTTCGCCCAATACCGAAAATTGACCATTATAACTGTTGTCAATCAATATTTCGGGTAACGAGCCATCAGCCAAGGGATTACTTTTTAGTATTTCTTGCAGTTTGGTGACATTCAATTCATGCAGGCCCTTCTTGGAATCAATCGCCAAAACAGCCGCAGTTGCGGCTGACTGAGCCAAAACCATGAACACGGGTTCCATTCGAATAGAGCCAAA
>NKJG01000121.1 GCA_002256395.1 Bacteroidetes bacterium B1(2017)
GTGCACCCAAAGGGGGTATTACCCTACCTATAAATATATCATGTAGCTATCAATGTTTTCAACTATTTCAAAGTTTTTTGGTAAGTGTATTGTTTTTCAAGGTATATCAAATTTCCACCAGTAATACAATTTCCACCACGAATATATTAAAATTATGGTGACCAGAATTGTATCATTTTTATTTTGTATCAAATTAATCTTTGAATGCTACCCTTACCAATATATTAAAGGTATCATATTTATATAAATGATATATATGACTGCATTGGTAGTGACTTGCCTGTCACTTTTCATATCGTAACTTTGTAGGATGAACGTAGTTTTATATTGTAGAACAAGCACTGTTGGGCAGGACTATGCCTATCAGTTACAAGATTTAGAAAAGTATGCTGCTGCAAATAGGTGGAATGTATGCCGAACCTTTGCTGAACACATAAGTGGTGCTAAAACAGTGTCTGAACGAAAGGAATTAAGCAGTCTCATAGCTTATGTCAAAAACAATAATATAAATAAGGTAATAGTTACAGAGCTATCAAGACTTGGGCGAAACACCTTGGAAACACTGCAAACCATAGAGCTATTTAACCAACATAATATATCATTATTAATAAAAAATAGTGGTATTGAAACATTAAATACGAACGGTGAGGTCAATGTAATGGCGAAGTTCATGCTAACACTATTGGCAGAGATAGCAACAATGGAAAGGGTTCAGATTAGACAACGTATGAAAAGCGGCTATGACTACTATATCAGCACGGGTGGTTTAGTAGGTCGTCAAAAGGGGTATAAAAAAACCGATGAAAAATACCTTGCAGAATACGCAGGTGTGGTTAAACTACTGAAAAAAGAGTATCCAGTAAGGAAGATAGCAACCTTGGAAAAGGTGAGCGTTAATACTGTCCAGAAGGTTAAGAGGATGATAGTAGCTGCATAGTCAGCCTCTACTGGCTTCCTATGCCTTTATTTACCTATTAATATATTAATAAATATATCATTTTTTGCATTTTTATAACGGCTGTAACTATTAGTATTATCAACCATCTTCAAGATATGGTGTAAAAAAGTAGTAGGTAAAGATACAGTGTTGTATAATGTATTATAAATATTATATTATTTGACCATTTTTAATAATAATTACACAGGTTTAATTACCGTTAAAGACCATATCAAAGGAAGGTTATACCACGGCATAACTGGTCATTCAATTGCATAAACAACAATGAGCCGAACCTTATCAATATATCATGTTTAAATCAAAAGCCATTTAACTTGTATCACTAAATCTTTTCACACTACAAATAGTACGAAATTTTCATGACATATGCAAGAGAAATTATTTATATTAATAAGTTGAAAGAAAGAAGCTATTACAGCTCATTTGATAGCTTTTAAGGCAGATAGACCTGTCAAAGAAAATAATACAACAGAAGCAATAAAAATAGGGTAAAATCCAGAAAATATTTATTAATAAATAAAGGTGATATAAAATAGGTGAGCCAGTAGCAGAAAAGCGGATGGCGGCAACTATATTAGAATATATTAGACCATGACTGGAATTGGTCTGGAAACAGGTTGGAATAGGTTCGGACTTGGGTGGGATCTGTTGGGAAAGGCTTGATATAGGTTTGAGCCAGTAGCATCAAGCGGATGGCGGCAGAAGGTGTTGAGATGATATATTGGAATAGGATTGGAATGTGGTTTGTGGGGTGAGCAGAGGGCTACAAAAACCGATGCGTTAGGTGGTGGTTGGTAGAATTATATTTATTAATAAACGTGCAAGATAATGATATAGTAGATGGGGGGTTTTATGAAATCTTAATTTTTTGTGTTTTAAAAATATT
>NKJG01000122.1 GCA_002256395.1 Bacteroidetes bacterium B1(2017)
CAAAGCATGCATCCTCTATGCCCTAGATGCCATGATTAACAACGTGAAGTTGAAAGCTATATAATTTACCCCCATACATTTCTTTTACCCCCACAAAAAAACCAACTCGTTACAGTTGGTTTTTTTTGGTTGAGTTTGCAAAAGTGCATCATCACTAACTTTGATACATTACCATTGGTTGAGTTGGCTGAAATAGGGCAGCAATAATTTTGAGACATTACCAAAAATTTGATAACTTATTTATTTTCCATGAGACACTAGTAGAATTTTACAATCTTTTTTATTTATTTCAATATAAGGTACTCCTCCTTTAGAATCATCTTTTAGTGTACCTTCCACAACCCAAATAGAATCATTTTTTAAAGTTACCTCATAGGGTTTGAAATAAAGAACTTTTTCACCAAAAAGGGGAGTCCAGATAGCTTCAGCAATTTTTATTGCTGTTTCTTGATTCGGAACATATCCATCTTTTGGAATTGATTTATTGTAGCCAAATTTCGAAAAACTCAGACACAAAAGAATTAGAAAAGCAATAACTAAATACTGGAAAAATTCTATTTTTAGTTTTGAAAAAAATGTCATGGTAAAATATTTTGTTCTAATTTGTTATTTTTAATTTAGTTCCAGACTTAACTTTATTTGGATCCGTTATTTTGTTTTCAGCTGAAATTTCTTGAACTGTGGTATTATATTGTTTTGCCATTGAACTTAATGTATCTCCCTTTTTCAAAGTATAAGACCACGTACTTGGTGCAGCTATACCAGCACTCGGCTCACCATTTCCTTTACCTGAATCCGCTGGAAGTTTAACAGGTAAAATTGTTATAACACCAGTATCAACATCATACTTTTGCAGTGATCCATTTGGTGTTGCTACATAGCCATTCATACATTTTCTATTGTTACCTCCGATATCAAATTTTTTTTGAGCCATATTTTGCTGTGGTGTTGCTTCTGCTCCGGAAAAAATATTATCATAATACCTTTCAGGCGCATTTTCGGTCGAAGCAGCATGTGTATGAATGTCCGCTACACCTTTTTGGCCATTGGGAGGTTGGCTTACAGTCACTGTAGATCCAGTAACTCCAATGTTAGCAATAGAATAAGTGTATCCAATTACAGCACCAGACTTATCGTTTACTGCATAAATTGTGGATCCATATTCTTGATTATCGCGTATTGAATTGTCATTATAAAATTGACCAAAATTAATAGCAGCGGCGTCAATAGTTTTATGTACGGTAAGTGGTTCCAATCCTTCAAGCTCACGACTGTCAATCACCCTATTTCCACTAAATGCATAAGGACTGTAAAATGGATATTTTCTAGTTAAAGGATCTCTCGCAAAAAACCGTCCCACCCGTGTATCATGCATTCTAAAGGTGTAGTTTACTGAGTTCCCTTCCCCTTTAATCTCATCATCTTTCTCTTGTCCTTGGAACCCATACCTATATTTCCCTGCACAAGTATTTTCAGCATTCTACCAAACATCAGCAAACCACTTCTTTCAATGAACTTTTTCTTTCTTTTGAACCTTTCAAAAATAGTAAAAAAACACAACCATTGTTATTTCTTTCAATTGAAAAAAAAAGAGGTAAAGGGCTGCTGCTGTGCGGAGAAACAGAAGACAGAGAACTCCTGAAAGACCCATCTATGCTCAAACGACTGAACGACATTGCCAAGTTCCCCGAGCAAGACAAAGCATGCATCCTCTATGCCCTAGATGCCATGATTAACAACGTGAAGTTGAAAGCTATTTAATGTACCCCCATTCATTTCTTTTACCCCCACAAAAAAACCAACTCGT
>NKJG01000123.1 GCA_002256395.1 Bacteroidetes bacterium B1(2017)
ACAAATTTCGTTGATTGTGCCAATAAAATATTTAATATAAAAAATACTTATCTGGATCTTGAAAATACCCAAAAACTTTCAGATGCCTACAATTTTGCACTTGAAAAGTTTTCAATACAAAAAACTGTGGAAAACTATCTTATCCACTACTAAAATTTATAATGGCAAATATGACTATTCTGATTACTGGAGGAGCTGGTTTCATAGGTTCCAATTTAGTTGATTTATTACTTTCTCAGTCAAAGAAGGTGGTGGTTGTCGACAATTATGATAATTTTTATTCAAAAGAGATAAAAGTTAAAAATCTAGAAAATGCTTCAAAAAATAACAATTTCACATTTATTGAAGGTGATATTTTAGATGAAGAACTCATAGATTCTATTTTTAAGGATTATAACTTTGATATTGTAGTCCATTTGGCATCAAAAGCTGGTGTAAGACCCTCCCTTGAGTCGCCTAAAGAGTATTTTGATGTAAATCTAATTGGTACTCTTAATATACTTAACAATATGAAAAAAGCAAATGTAAAAAAAATGATATTTGCCTCTTCATCTTCAGTTTACGGCAATTCAACTGAAATCCCATTTGTTGAAACCAATGCGAGTGATAGTCCTATTTCACCCTATGCTGCATCAAAAAGAGCTGCTGAACTACTTTGTCATACCTACCATCATCTATACAATTTTGACATTTTCTGTCTTAGATTTTTTACTGTTTATGGACCAAGACAAAGACCAGATTTAGCCATTTCAAAATTCACAAAACTAGCTTTGGAGGGAAATAGTATTCCAATATACGGCGACGGTTCAATGAGGCGAGATTATACCTATATAGATGATATTTTACAAGGAATAACAAAAGCAATAGAAAAAATCAACGGTTTTGAAATCTTTAATTTAGGAGAAAATACTACAATCTCAGTTAATGAATTGGTAAATTTGTTAGGTATTATTTTAAAAAAAGAGGTACAAATTACCAGACTTCCTAAACAACCTGGTGATGTTAACATAACGTTTGCTTCACTTACCAAATCGAAAATTGGATTAGAATATGCCCCAAAAACAAATATTGAAGAGGGCCTTAGAAAGTTTGTTTCTTGGTTTACAAAAAACGTGCAAAATTAATGTGTGGAATTGCAGGCTTTATCGACTTCAATAGAAAGTCTGATGAAGAGATATTATTACAAATGATAAAACCCCTCGGACACAGAGGGCCAGATGATGAAGGAACACAACTATTTGATACCACCGAATGCCAAATTGGGTTAGCTCATAAAAGACTATCCATATTAGATATCTCTTCAAATGGACACCAACCAATGACTTCTAAAAACGAAAGATGGCATATTGTATATAATGGTGAAATTTATAATTATCGTGAAATAAAAAAAATACTAATTGATGAGGGTTACACTTTTAAAACTGAAACAGATACTGAGGTAATACTAAATTCATTTGATAAATGGGGGCCAAATGCCGTAGAGCAATTTATTGGTATGTTTGCCTTTGTAATATATGACGTTATTGAAAAAAAAATCTATGTGGTTAGGGACCGTGCAGGCGTTAAACCTCTTTACTATTATCAATCAGACAATAATTTTTTATTTGCTTCGGAACTAAAATCATTCCATCATAACCCAAATTTTCAAAAAAAAATAGACTTTGAAGCTTTAAAATTATACTTCAACTATGGTTATATATTAGCACCACACACCATATTTAAGGATACTTATAAACTTTTACCAGGCTCATTTTT
>NKJG01000020.1 GCA_002256395.1 Bacteroidetes bacterium B1(2017)
ATTGCTTTTCAAAGACTTTTGACTTTTATCCCCACAAAAATTCTTGCTTTTGTTATATTTATTTCCCCTTTCGTTATAAGTGAATTTTTGCCTTTTTCTGGATTGAATGTGTTTTCTTGGGAGCTTTTGACCAGTTTTTAGCTTTGATAACAACTCAAAATATTTTTATTCTCTTTTTTGCAATTTTACTCTCTCCCGCGTGAGGGATAGTAGCGGAGCTCTTTGTGACCTGGCCGCTAGGCCGGGCACAAAAGCGGGAGCGGATAGCCCGACCCAGAGCCCCTCAACACTAAACCTTATTCTTTCTCTATGGTTTCTGGGGCGGAGGGGCACGCCCAAAGAAGAATCGACCAATCTATATATGTATAATGAGTTTATGATTCTATGGCTGTGTTGGCCAATTGGTTTTTAGAATCGAAGGGTATATATTTGAAAGAAAAAAGAGAGAAATGAACGCACTGGAAATTGTAAAGGAGTATTACGGGCACTTTAATGCCAAAAATTGGGACGGAATGATGGCTTTGTTGGATGCGGAGATAAGACATGAGGCCAATCAGGGAGATGTGCGGATTGGTTTGGAGAAGTTTAGGGAGTTTTTAGGTACGATGGATACTTGCTATGATGAGACTCTAACTGACATGGTGTTTTTCTCTGAGCCAACCAATAGCCGGGTAGCGGTTGAGTTTGTGGTGAATGGTATTTATAAAGTAGCAGATGAGGGTCTGCCTCCTGCTCATAACCAAACGTATGTTTTGCCAGCAGGGGCTTTCTTGGAAGTGAAGAATGGGAAAATCAGCAGGGTGACTACTTATTATAATCTGCCGCTTTGGATAGAGTTGGTTTCGAAGTGAGTTGGTTATTGGTTATTGGTTATTGGTTATTGGTTATTGGTTATTGGTTATTGGTTATTGGTTATTGGTTATTGGTTATTGGTTATTGGTTATTGGTTATTGCCAATCGACAAGGCCTTATTTAAGTTCATTAAAATTGAAATTTTTGATGCAAAAATGACGAAATGAGAAGCTGCATATATATAGGTAAAGAAATAGAAACGGTTGTTACTCCATTGGCGGCTTTGCGAATTGAGGTGTTTCGGGATTTTCCATATTTGTATGAGGGGAGTTTTGAATACGAGAAAGATTATCTGCAGACTTATTTCAATTCGGATCGTGCATTTTTGTTTGCGGTTTTTGACAATGAGAAAATGGTAGGTGCCACGACTTGTATTCCGTTGGTGGATGAAACCGACGAGGTAAAGGAACCTTTTGAGTTGAGTGGGATGAATTTAGACGATATTTTCTATTTTGGAGAGAGTATTTTGCTTAAGGAATGTAGAGGGAAAGGAGTTGGTAAACAGTTTTTTGAACAAAGGGAAAGGCATGTTTCCAGTTTTGGAGATTATTCAACTACCTGTTTTTGTGCAGTCGATAGGCCGCAAAATCATCCGCTAAAGCCCGATAATTATGAACCTCTGGATGAATTTTGGAAAAGTAGGGGCTATAAAAAAAGTGAGGTTTTGAAGAGTAAGTTTAGTTGGAAAGACATAAATGAACCACTGGAAACAGAGAAAATGATGATTTACTGGTTGAAAAAGATATGAAAATAGCTGCCGCACAGTATCCGATTGGCTACTTCGGAAATCTGGAGGATTGGAAAATCAACATTCGTGGCTGGGTAGCAAGTTCTGAAGACGCTCAGATTTTGGTGTTTCCTGAATATGGCTCAATGGAAATGGCGAGTTTGTTCAGCGGGCAAATCCAAAAAGACTTGGTAGGCCAAATAGTGAAAATGAACGAACTTTTGCCCGATTTTCTCGCCAATTTCTGCCAGATAGCCAATGAATTTGATAAGATAATATTATGTCCGAGTTTTCCTGTTTTTGAAAATGGTCGATTTGTTAATAGGGTTTTTGTGGTTGGGCCAAATGGATTGACTGGCTACCAAGACAAGTTTTTTATGACGAGGTTTGAGGACGAAGAGTGGGGAATCTCGTCTGGCACTAAAAAATTGAGTGTTTTTGAAACCAACTGGGGAAAATTTGGAATTCAGACTTGCTACGATGTAGAGTTTGGTATTGGCTCAAAGTTACTTTGTGAGTCAGGTGCCGAGGTGATTTTTGCACCGAGCTGCACCGAAACACTCAAAGGAGCTGCTCGTGTACATGTGGGTGCTCGAGCAAGGGCAATGGAAAATCAATGTTATGTGGCGGTTTCACAAACTGTTGGCGATGCCCTTTGGTCGCCTGCGGTGGATATTAATTATGGTTATTCGGCCATCTACAGCACGCCTGACTTAGGATTTCCAGATGAGGGAATCTTGGCCATGGGTGAACCACAAAAGAAAATGTGGCTTTTCGCAAATTTAGAAATGGAGAAAATACACGAAGTCAGGAAAAATGGGAGTGTGCTAAACTTCAAAAGTAACTCAGCGATAAAAAACGCTCTAACGGATTCAGAAATAGAAATCCAACATATAAGAATTTGATTTTTTGATTCTAATTGTATCAGAAATCACTACTTTTAATGACCTATTCAATCTTAATCTTAACATAAAATGAAAAAAGTATTCCTCCTGATATTACTCGGGCTACAAGTGGTGGCTCAAAACAAACTTTCTTTACCTAGAAGTACGCCCGAAACTGAGGGAGTGAGTTCGCGGGGTATTTTGGATTTCTTGGAAGCTGCAACTAAAAGTAAGCACGAGTTTCATAGTTTTATGTTGATTAGACACGGAAAAGTGGTGTCAGAAAACTGGTGGACTCCTTACAGAAGTGACCTCAAGCATACCATGTATTCTACCAGCAAAAGTTTTACAGCTACGGCCATTGGATTTGCGGTGGCAGAGAAAAAGCTCAGCGTGAGCGACAAAGTGGTGAGTTTTTTCCCTGATGATTTGCCAGAAAAAATAAGCCCAAACTTAGCTGATTTGGAGATCAGAGATTTGCTGTCGATGAGCGTTGGGCATGAAAAAGAGAATGCCAATTTCATAGCCACCAGCGACAACTGGGTAAAAGAATTCCTAAAGACACCGATTGTGCACACACCAGGAACAAAGTTTCTTTACAACACACCTGCCACCTATATGCTTTCGGCCATCATTCAGAAAGTAACTGGCCAGAAGGTAATTGACTATCTACAGCCTAGGCTTTTTGACCCGCTTGGCATACAAAATATAGACTGGGAAATAGACCCAAAAGGTATAAATACGGGTGGCTATGGACTAAGACTGAAAACCGAAGACATGGCTAAGTTTGGTTTACTGTTTCTTCAAAAAGGCAAATGGAATGGCAAACAGATAATTCCAGCGGCATGGATAGAAGAAGCCAGTAGCATGAAAATCATGCAAGATCTGCCCAAAGGCGTAACTACAAGAGATTCTAGCGACTGGCACCAGGGCTACGCTTATCAAATGTGGCGTTGCCGAAATAATGGTTATAGAGCCGATGGTGCCAATGGCCAATTTATCATCATTCTTCCCGAAAAAGATGCTGTTATAGCCATAACTGCCGAAGCTCCTGACATGCAAAATGAGATAAATTTGGTTTGGAAATATATTCTTCCAGCCTTGAAAGATTCCAAATTGCCAAAAAACGCCAAAGCACTGACCGAATTAAATGCCAAATCAAAAAGTTTGGCCACGCCTATTTCGGTAAAAAACAAGGCATCGCAGTGGAAAGAGAAGATTTCGGGAAAAACTTATGGTGTGTATTCTAGCACTAGAGCATTGAAGGCAGTTAAGTTTGAATTTGAAGGTGATAATTTGAATGTAAGCTTGACTACTGACTCCGTTGACCACAAGTTAAAATTTGGAAATGGAACTTGGGTAGAAAATACCACGACCAAGTTTGGACCCTATTTGGTAGCCAGAGCTCGTGGAAACAGAATAGGTCAGTCGCCATTTAAAACCGCCAATAGCTACACTTGGTTGGATGAAAAAACTTTGGAGTTGACCTTGAAATACATTGAAAGTCCGCATACCGAAACCATTGTTTGTGCTTTTGATGGAGATTATGTGACCTTAGATTTTCAGAATATTTTCAATAAAAATGCTACTCGAACGCTCATAAAAGCAGTAATAAGACCGGAGATAGCCAATGCACCGAAACTAATAGTAAGGGGTGATGACATGGGGTATTCGCATTCGGGCAACGAGGCACTTATAAAATCGTATGTGGAAGGCATCGAGACTTCTATCGAGATAATTGTACCCTCGCCGTGGTTTCCTGAGGCCATAAAAATGTTGGAGAAGAATCCGAAAATCGACGTAGGACTGCATTTTGCTATAACGAGCGAATGGGATAATGTGAAATGGAGGCCGCTCACAGATGCACCAAGTCTTAGGAATAAAGATGGGTATTTCTATCCGATGTTGTTTCACAACAAAAACTACCCCATGCAAGCCATAATGGACAACGACTGGAAAATAGAAGACATCGAACAGGAATTAAGGGCTCAAATAGAAATGGCCAAAAAGTATATTCCAAGACTGAGCCATGTTTCGGGCCACATGGGTAGCTTGGCTTTTACGAAGGAAATGAAAGAAATGATAGCCAGAATCGGGAAAGAATATGGTATTCAAATGGTGGACGCGGGGTCTACGCACATTCAGAACACTGGCTACGAGTTTAGAAACAAAACCACCGAAGAGCGGATAGAGGGCTTTATAAAAATGTTGGACAAACTAGAAACTGGAAAAACGTATGTGTTTGTAGAACATCCAGGCCTTGACAATGAAGAACTTAGGGCCATCTCTCATATCGGCTACGAAGACGTAGCTAAAGAACGCCAAGATGTTACCACTGTATTTACGTCAGAAAAAGTTAAAGAAGCTGTAATAAGAAAAGGAATAAATTTGGTGAGTTATAAGGAGGCTTTGGGGGTTAAGTAGTTAAAGAACATAGAAATTAAAATTAGCACAGATAAACACAGATTTTTTTAATAAATCACGCTGAATATTAAAAAAGAAAAGGATTTAAAATTTTCATAAAAATAAATACATGATTTCGACAAAACTAAATAGTACGGAAATTTCAAATTCATATGTAATACCGATTTTTGAAAGTGAAATAATCTCGAATACAATAAAGAAAATACCGAGTTCTATAAAATTCGACAACTGGCCCCTTCTTGACCACTTCAAAGGTTCAGCCAAAGAAACACTTTTGTCTGTTGGAGAAAATAGAATATACTTTCTCGGTCTCGGTAAAAAGCGAGAAGCCTCGGCAGTTTCTAAAGTTTTTAGAAGTTTTTTCTACAATAATAAAAGCAAACTGAGTGGCAATATCAACATTTTGCTGGATCACGATGATTTGGAGGAATTTGCAGAAGCCTTAGCCAATGGTATTTATTTAGCTCAGTACAATTTGGGAATGTTAAAAACCAACCAAAAAGTGGAAAATGATTGGTTTTCGGAGGATGCTGAGCTGAATTTTGTTTCTGAAAAAGCCATAGAAAATGATTTGGCCAAAGGAAAAATGCTGGCGGAAACTCAAATGAGAATCATGAAGTTGGTGGATTCTCCGGCCAATTACAAAACTCCCCAAATGCTTTCGGAGGAAATTGAGAAAATGGGAAAATCCTCCGGTTTCTCTGTTAAAGTATTTGACGAAAACCATTGTGAACAATTAGGATTGAAGGCACTTTTGGCGGTATCAAAAGGTAGTGTAGAAAATCCTGCAAGGTTTGTCATTATGGAATATACATATCCTGAAGCCAACAAAAAAGTGGGATTGATAGGCAAGGGAGTCACTTTTGACACTGGTGGTGTATCGCTCAAACCAGGAGACAACATGAACTACATGAAGTCTGACATGGGCGGAGCTGCGGCGGTTATTGGCACTTTGGACATGGCGGCCAAACTTGGTTTAAAAGTAAATATTGTGGGAGCCGTGGCTCTTACCGAAAACTGCATAGATAGCTTGGCTATAAAACCAGGTGATGTAATTGGCTCATATTTAGGTAAAACCATCGAGGTCATCAACACCGATGCCGAAGGCCGATTGGTACTTGCCGATGCATTGGCTTATGTAAAAAAGAACCATCAGCCTGATGCAATGATAGATTTAGCTACATTAACGGGTAATTGTATTCAAGCTTTGGGCTATGCGGCAGCTGCATTGCTGAGCAACAACGACGATTTGGCTCAAAGCCTCATAAATTCTGGACAAAATACAGGTGAAAAAGTGTGGCGTATGCCTCTCTGGGATGATTACAAAGACATGATGAAATCAGACGTGGCGGATATCAAAAACCTGTCCTCCGCTCCCATTGCTGGAGCTATTACAGCAGCCAAGTTTTTAGAAGAATTTATAGATGGACACACCAACTGGGCTCACCTTGACATTGCGGGGGTAGCATTCGGCGATTCAGAATATGGGTCAATGAAATCTTCTACTGGCTACGGCGTGAAGCTTTTGGTGGATTGGTTGGAAGAGAGTTTGTAAAAATTTTATTAGAGTGTAAATTACAAAAAAACCGCAGCAGAAACATTTCCGCTGCGGTTTTTCCATTTAAGATCCAAGATCAATAACCTGGATTTTGAACCAAATAGCCGACCAAGTTCGATGCCCCATCTATAGCAGTTTGCGGTATCGGGAAGATACGTTTGTTTTTATCGTTGTTGTCTTTTTCGGTCCAAGTTCCTTCAAATTTATTGAAACGAACCATGTCGGATCTACGAAGCATTTCCCAATAAAACTCAAAGCCACGCTCTCTGAATAACAAATCTAGGGTTATACTCGACAAAGGAGCTGCAGGTTTTGTCAGGGTTCGTGCCGATCTAACTGCATTTACGTCTGTCAAAGCTGCTGCGGCATTGTTTTTACGCAGCTGAGCTTCTGCTCTCATCAAATGCACATCCGCCAAACGAACAATAATGATATCGGCGTCACCGCGGTTACGTCCAGTATTTGAAGTGGCCGAAAACTCATATTTCTCTACTCTATAACCCGTTGGATAATCGCTTCCTGCAGGCGTAAAATCAACATTTTCAGTAAAAATCACCTTCTTGTCTGGTCTGTTTCTGGTAAGGTTGGTCAACGGTCCTACTTTATACTTACCATCAGCACATTTCAAGAAAACACCGTTTACTCTTATCAAGCCATACTGTTGTCCTCTCAAGATACCTCTGTTTATTTTGAAATCAGCACCCGCTACGCACGTATCTACTCCAGTAGAGTATATTTTGAGGTTTTCTTGATAGAATCTCGGATCTTTGGTTGGGTCTCCACCTTCGTTTGCCTCTACCCAAGTTCTATAAAAATCTGGTGTAATGGCTGGACCGTCCGTGCCGTTTGCAGCAGGAAAAGCGGGTAGAGGAAATTGATCTCCGGAAAGCGAGAAATAAGCCATACGATTATGACCGTTCAATTCTGGCCTTTGATCCACCGCAAAAATTACTTCAGAGTTATCCCGGTTTTTATCACCAAAAATTGAGAAATAATCATTGGAGAGTTTGTACTCGTTTGAAGCAATGATTTTATCGCAATACGAAATTACCTGATCCATATCAGAGGCTTTCAAATCAAAATTTGTTGCATATCTATCACGATAAATTCCGGCATTTAAGTACAACCTAGCCAAAAGTCCCCAAGCACCAGCTTTGGTCAACCTGCCAGTACCTACAGCCGCTTTGTTTAGAAGATTTGGTTCTGCTCTTTGTAGTTCTGATATCAAATACTCCACAGCCTCAGGGCCTCTCAATATTTCAGAAACCTGACCTGGATCTTCTTTTTTGAAAACTATTCCATACAAATCCAAAATCATCATATTGTAAAAAGCCCTCATACCAATGGCCTCTGCCAAATATGTTTTGGCGTTGGGGTCTGACATCGTAGGTAATGCACTAATAGCCGTTACACAGCGAGAAAGTGCCTGCACCAGTGGGTTCCAAGTGTTTCTAACGTTGGCATTGTTACTGGTATAAGTATGCTTGTGCAACTCTATGTAGATACCATTGTCACCCCAGTCGGTTCCACCACGATAAGGCAAAATAGCTTCATCTGATGTGATTTCTTGAAGTGCAAAATACGTAGTATGCTGATAAATGGTAGGTAAAAGTGCATAAACAGGAGCGATAACTCCATTGGCTGCATCTTTTTCAGAAACAGTAGTGCTAAACGACTCGTCAAGTACATTTTCCTCAAGATTGGTACATGCATTGGCTAAAAACAAAATGCCAACGATTGTAAATATTTTTGTAAATTTCTTATTCATTGTTATCTAAAGTATTAAAGTCCAATATTTAAACCAAAAATTACGGATCTAGCCTTAGGGTATGTCAAATAGTCAATCCCATAAGATGAAATACCATTTACTGAGCGGTCGGTATTGACATCAGGATCGAAACCGTCATATTTCGTGATCAGGAATAAGTTTTGTCCTGTAACGCTTAATCTCAAAGTAGAAACATACTTCTTAATGCCCAATTTTGAGGTATTAAGTGTATATCCCAAAACTGCATTGTTTAATCTAAAAAATGCCCCGTCTTTCAAAAATCTTGTACTCACTGGTGCAGAGTTATTGATAGATTCTTCTGGGTATTTTGTAGCCTCATTGGTGGTATTTACGCCTTTAGACAAACGCAATTTATAAAAATTGGCATTTGCCGTGTTGTCATAAACCTTGTTTCCAGCAACTCCGTTGAAATTAACTCCCAAATCAAACGAACTGTAGCTAAAGTTTCCGTTTAGGTTGTAAATTTTGTTTGGCAAAGCTGTACCTGAAGCAATCCTGTCTTTGTCAGAGAAAATTCCGTCGCCATTGGAGTCGGCATATATGCTTAGACCCTTGTCGTCAAAACCAGCAAATTGTCTCAAATAAAAAGTACCGATTGGCTGATCGTTGATATAACCATTGATAGTAGCTGAAGTAAGACCAGAGCCAGATGCAGAACCCGAAGGAATTACGGTATAAGGAGAGTTTTTCACCACATTGTTTATAAAGGTTATGTTTCCGCCCACTTCATAACGCATTTTGTTGCCCAATTTTTTTCTTAGTAATAGCTCAAACTCCAAACCTTTGTTGATAATTTTCATATCGGCAACGTTGGTCCAAAGTGTGCCAGCAGGTTGAACTGGGTCAGTAGGTATAACTTCCAATAAAATATCTCTAGAAACTTTGTTGAAATAATCGATGGTACCAGTCAAGGATCCATTGAATAAGCCAAAATCCAAACCTATATCAATTTGAGAAGAAACTTCCCACTGGATATTTGGATTGGCCAAACGTGAATAAGTTGTACCGGCAGGATAACTGGTACCGCCATCAAGTGGATAGCTCGTTGTTCCTGAAACCGACGAAGTAAATAAGGCTTGCGTGATTTTTGAAGGAATTTCCTGATTACCCGTCAAACCCCAACCAGCTCTGATTTTCAAGTCATCAAATTTGGTGTTTTTCAAAAACTCCTCTTCCGATAGTCTCCAACCTACTGAAAACGAAGGAAACACACCATATTTATTATTAGCACCAAATTTTGAAGAGCCATCCACCCTTACAGTGGCAGTGGCCAAGTATTTGTCGTCATACTCATAGTTTACTCTCGAGAAAAACGACTGTAATTCGTTTAATGTCGCAAAACCTGAAGGTTTGTTGTTTACCAAAGTTAGATCCTGACCCAGGCCTGGGTTAAATCTTGGCTCGATTTCGTTAAGCGGAAACTTGTTGATGCTAAATGAACGACCTTGCAGGAATATTTTTTGGTAAGAATGCCCAGTCAAAGCAGTTAATGCATGTACGTCCTTCGACAAAGTGTAAGTCAAATAGTTCTCTATCAACCTGTTGGTGTTTTTGTACTCTATGGAGGTCAAACCACCCAAAACCAAAGGCTCAGCGTTTGGAAGAGATTGTAAATCTCTTGAAGAACTAGAATTGTCGATACCAAAGTTTAGCTTATAAACTAATCCCTTAGCTAAGGTCAAAGATGGGCTTATGTTTCCCAAAATTCTGTTCGTAACCGTAAGGTCATTATCAAGAGCTAATGTGAGCATCGGGTTGGTACCATCTGCATATTTTTTTAAAGAACCATTAGCGGCATAAGGAACATAGGTCGGGTTAGCTGAAATTGCACTTCCAATCAAACCCTGAAAATTTGGTCTTTCGTTGTTGGTGCTTGATGCACTGATGTTTACATCTACGCTGAGTTTGTTTTCCCAAAAATTTTGATTGAGGTTGACTCTACCACTGTATCTATCTAGATTTGAGTTTTTAAGAACACCCTCTTGCTTTTGCATACCAAAAGAACCAAAATATTTGAGATTGTCAGTACCTCCGCTCAATCCCAGGTTGTGGTTTTGTGTAAAAGCTGTTTGCGAAATTTCCTTTTGCCAGTCGGTATTGCCGCTGTCATCTATAAAATTTGCACCAATTTTTTTGATTTCCGACCTAAATTCATCTGCCGTAAAAACATCCAATGGCCTAGCCATTTTCGAATACCCTAAACTTGTACTGTAATTAAGGTTTGAAGCACCTTTTTTGCCTTTTTTGGTAGTGATTAAAATCACGCCATTTGCACCTCTCGAGCCATAAATAGCGGTCGCAGATGCATCTTTCAAAACGTCAATGGTCTCAATATCTTCAGGATTCAAGAAAGTAAGTGGGTTCGTAGCTCCCCCCACACTCGAATTGTCCAACGCAAATCCATCAATAACAAATAAAGGTGTGCTCCCAGTTCTTACACCACCAGGCCCACGCACGCTGATATTCAAGGCCGCACCAGGTTCACCGCTACTTGCGGTTACATTTACACCCGCCACTTTACCTTGTAATAATTGCTCAGGTGAATTGATGATACCTTTGTTGAAAGCTTCACTTTTAATAGATTTCACGGAACCAGTTACGTCCTTGGAACGTGTATTTCCGTATCCAATCACCACCACCTCAGCGAGTTCTGACGAATTTGACACCAGACTTACATTAATCTCTGACTGTGTTCCAACCCTAATCTCTTGAGAATCGTATCCGATAAAGGCAAATACTAAGACCGCATTTTCTTCTGGAACAGCGATACTGTAATTTCCGTTTACGTCAGTGATTACCCCTTTCGTTGTACCTTTGAGTGTAACGGTACTCCCGATTAGGGCTTCGTTGGTTGAGCCGTCCATCACTTTTCCCTTAACTATCTTATCGACAGTTGGAACTCCAGCAAACAAAAAAGGAGCATTCATTGCCAGCCAGCAAAAAAGTGCTCCTAAAAGTAGAAGTTTTCGTTTCATATTTCTTTGGTTTAAAGTTTATAAAAATATCGGTAAAATTAGGTCCAATTTCAATTCGAGATATGTCAAGATTCCAGTCTTAACCATATCTTAAAACCTGAAAATTTTTGATAATAATAAATTTACAATTTCTTAACGCCAAGAATATGCAAAGTAAAACACTAAAATTGCTTGAATTAACTATAATTTAAATATTCAAAAAAGAAGAATTATCAAAACATTTTAAATAAATACATTTTTTAATAATTTTTATCAATAAATATAGAATAAAAAACTTCTGTACTTAGATTGTACAGAAGTCATAATATTGTTAAGAATCAAACTTTAAGCTTTCAATCTTAATTTTTCATAAAAGAGTGCAGAAGCAGCATATATTATTGGAACAACATAGAAAAAACCTACAACAAGCACTATAAGTCCAAGAATACAAAGCAATATGGATAACAAAGAAAATACAAAGTAATCGGCCTTATAGCCTTTCATCATTTCCCAGCTTGCTTTCATGGCCGAAACGGCATCCATCTGTGGATTATCAGCTAAAATAAAATATGACATTGAAAAACCTATACCAATAATTATACCCGGAATAATCAATAAAACTAGGCCAAAACCAACGGCTAAGGTGATCAAAATAGTCATAATCAGAGAAGGCACATAGTTTTTGAATCCATCAAAAATTTGCTCCACTCTAACCTCATTTCCCCTGACAAGATTTAAGAAAAAAGAGGAAATACCCAAGGCCAACGGAGCCGATATCAGTAAGGAAAGAATTCCGAAACGTTTGTCGAATCCTGAAGGAATCCCAGCAATCAAAAAATAAATCAGAACTGTGCCAATTGCCAATAAATGTTTGCCATTCAGCTTGCCATTGGCTTCCCTAAATAAATCTACAATACTCATAATCAAATGGTTTATTTTATTAAAAATCTGTATCTGCTTTTTTGATGTTCATGGGTACTATCCAAATATTTCTGTAGTAAACATTGTGTCCTTCGGCCTGCAATTTAAGCCCGCCTGGCCTATCCGTAATGCCCTTTCCACCATCATTACCTCCATCTTGACCTGAGTTCGGCCCTCCCCAAACCTGGGAAATCTTTTGATTTTTATGTACTTTTTTGCCGTTGAAATACATGGTCACCATCGGTTTTTCAACCAATTTAGCGTCCTTAAATTTGGCCGCCCGAAACATGATGTCATAAGCATTCCATTTGCCGATGCCATTGTAAGCATAATATGGCGATGGCGATTCGTTGATGACAGCTGCCATTCCATGTGAAGTTGTATCTCCGTCTAAAACTTGAATCTCGTATCTATTTTGAAGGTAAACCCCACTATTTCCGCCTTTTTCTTTGATAAAAAACTCTACATGAAGTCTAAAATCTCCGAACTCTTCTTTGGTTACAATATCTGCAGCTCCGTAAAGTCCACCCGCTGCTGCTGGATCGTTTGTGTTTACAACAGTTCCCGATTCTACCGGATCATTCTGAATTTCCCATTTTATGGGCATGGTGGCTTTCAGCCTTGGACCGTTCCAATATTGCCACTTTTCATGGAGCATTTTATTCGATCCGTCAAAAAGGATTTTAGCTTTTTTGGGAGCTTTGGCTCCAACACCGATTTGGGCATTTGCATAAATAGAAATGAGAGAAAACAGAAGAACTAAGATTTTTTTCATTTTATAAGATTGAATATTTAAAAATCTAAAGTAACGAAAATCAGGCTTTATTGCTAAATTGGCGGCAACAAATTCAAAAAAATGCTTAGAAACTTGCTTACTTTCTTATTGATTGCTGGTTTGAACAATGTGTTAGCTCAAAAAATACATTCGCACAACGACTATGTGCAAGCTCGTCCGTTTTGGGAAGCCTATGAATCGGGGGCAAAATCCATAGAAGCAGATGTTTATTTGATTGATGGAAAACTATATGTAGCTCACGAAAAAAACGAAATCAATCCTGAAAGAACACTCGAAAAACTATATTTGGAGCCTTTAAACAAGGTAGTTAAGGCAAGAAAAAGGCAAGAACTTCAGATCCTTATCGACCTAAAAACCAATGCAGAACCAACATTAAGAGCTGTCGAAAAAGCCATTTCAAAGTATCCAAAACTAGCCAATGCCCACTCTCTAAAGAAATATATCAAATTCGTGATATCCGGAAATCGCCCACCAATATTGGAATACACAAAATATCCCAATTACATTTTTTTCGACCACCAGTCGCTCAAAGATCTCAGCAAAGGTGATAAATCAAAAATAGCTTTGGTCAGTTTTTCATTTGGAAGCTACTCAAAATGGAAAGGTGATAAACCTATGACAGACGAAGAAAAGCTAAAACTAAAGACCATTATCGATAGCGTACACACCTATGGTTATCCCATTCGTTTTTGGGCAACACCAGATACTCCTTTAGCATGGCAAACTTTATTTGACCTCAGTGTCGATTTTATCAACACTGACCAACCAAAAGCATCAAGTTCTTTCTTTAATAAATAATTTATAAAAATATTTTAAAAAAATATACAAATTATTACAATATATATAAGTACTTATATATATTTGTTTATGAATTTTTATCAAGAACTCGGCCCTCTTGTATTTGGTACAAGGCTCAAAAGACTTAGTGATTATTTTTTGAGCGAGATCAATAAGGTGTATACTGACCTCGACATTCCATTTGAAGCATCATGGTTTGGCGTTTTTTATTTATTAGACAAACACGGCAGTTTATCTATTTACGAAATCGCAGATACGCTTGACGTTTCTCATTCGGCTATTAGCCAGTTAATCAAAACTTTACAAGAAAAAAAACTGGTTGCCTTAACGCCTTCTAATGACGATGGCCGCCGAAAAGACATCCATTTCAGCCCTAAAGGAATAGCCCTTCTGGACAAAATAAAGCCTGTTTGGATTGCTTTGAGCCAAACCATGAATGCGTTTTTAGAAGAAAGCGAAGTGTTACAAAAATTGATAAAAATAGAAGATAGGTTTGGAGAAATCCCTTTAAACGAAAGAATAAAATCTAAATTAAATGTTTAAATACGGAGAAGATTTTCTAGGTGTAAACGAAGTTTTGGCTTTAGTAAAAGGAGAACTTACAGGCCAAATTTCAGAAAAAAAATTGGTGGAAATAAACAACAGCACCAATTGGGTTAATGAAATAGTAGCTAGTACTGATGTTGTCTATGGCATAAATACGGGATTTGGGCCTTTGTGTGACACCAAAATCTCAGAATCTCAAACATCTGAGCTACAACACAATTTACTCATCAGCCATAGTGTTGGTGTGGGCGAACCTATAGCTTTGCAACTAGCAAAAGCAATGATGATTTGTAAAGTTCATTCCCTTTGCAAAGCATTTTCTGGTATTCGTTTAGAAACTATCCAACGTATCCTGTGGATGATTGAGAAAGATATTATTCCATTTGTGCCTTGCAAAGGTTCGGTTGGGGCATCTGGCGATTTGGCCCCACTCTCTCATTTGTTTTTGCCGCTAATTGGGTTAGGTGAGGTATTTCATAAAGGCGAAAAGTTTCAAACTTTGGATTTACTTAAAACTTTTAACAAAGAACCCCTCACCTTGGGTCCGAAAGAAGGCTTGGCACTGATCAACGGTACGCAATTTATTCTGGCTCATGCCGTATTTGGGTTGGCTAGGCTGTTTCATTGCTTAGAAATCGCCGACATTGTAGGTGCTTTATCGCTTGAAGGACTGATGGGTTCCGCCAAACCTTTCGACAAAAGATTGCACGATATTCGGAACTTTGAAGGTAGCCAATGGGTGGCCCAAAGGCTTAGAAGTCTGTTGTCAGGTTCGGAAATTTTAGAAGCACATCTCGACTGCGACCGTGTGCAAGATCCTTACTCCTTACGTTGTATGCCTCAGGTACATGGAGCCTCTAGAAATGCTTATATTCATCTAAAACAATTGACCGAAATAGAACTTAACTCGGTTACTGACAACCCGATAGTGTTGGGTTCGCACGATAGTATAAGTGGGGGGAATTTTCACGGGCAACCTTTGGCTTTACCCTTAGATTATTGCACACTTGCTGCCGCAGAGTTGGGAAATATCTCCGACCGAAGATGCTATTTGATGCTTGAAGGCAGATATGGTTTGCCTAGATTATTGTTAGAAGACACTGGTTTAAATTCTGGTTTTATGATACCTCAGTACACCACTGCAGCTCTAGTTTCAGAGAACAAATCACTTTGCTTCCCTGCATCGGCCGATTCTATCCCAACATCTCTGGGGCAAGAAGATCATGTGTCCATGGGATCAATTAGCGGTCGGAAATTCCACGCAGTTTTAGACAATTTAGAATACATTTTGGCCATTGAATTGTTATATGCAGCCCAAGCATTGGAATTTAGAAGACCACTTAAATCTTCCAAAGTGCTGGAGGAGGTTTTTGCCGAGGTAAGAATTCATGTGGATTTTGCTACCAAAGACCGAAGCTTTTCATATGATATCAATACGCTTCATCAACTCATCAAAAGCCCAGCTTTGACTGCAATTATTTCTCAAAAAATAAATGCAAATGACTCGTATAATCTATACTGTATAAATTAGTTTGATTAAAGGCTAATAAAATGAAAAATCAAGAAGAAAAAACTAGGTTTCAAGAAATAATTTTAAAAGGAATTCCCGAAAAGTTACCCGACAAAAGACCATATCCTGTTGGAGTTAATTCAGCACCTATTAGAAATAACATACTATCAAAAGAAGAAAAAAAACTAGCTATCAGGAATGCTTTGCGGTATTTTCCTACTGCCTGGCATCAAATTTTGGCTTTAGAATTTACTGAGGAACTTAAAAAGTATGGTAGAATATATATGCACCGTTTTAAGCCCGAATATAAACTTTTTGCAAGGCCTTTAGAAGATTACCCAGCCCAATGTACACAAGCAGCTAGCATTATGTTGATGATTCAAAATAATCTTGACCCTGCTGTAGCACAGCATCCCGAGGAGTTGATTACGTATGGAGGAAACGGATCGGTGTTTCAAAACTGGGCTCAATACCTACTCACGATGCAGTATTTGGCAAAAATGTCAGATGACCAAACGCTACACTTATACTCTGGGCATCCAATGGGTCTGTTTCCATCCTCAAAAGATGCCCCTAGAGTAGTTATTACAAACGGTATGATGATTCCAAATTATTCCAAACCTGATGATTGGGAAAAATTTAATGCCCTTGGCGTCACACAATATGGTCAAATGACAGCTGGCTCCTTTATGTATATTGGCCCACAAGGAATTGTACATGGAACCACCATTACTGTCATTAATGCTTTCAGAAAAATACTGAAGAAAGACGAGAAACCTTCAGGTAAAATATTTCTAACATCCGGCCTGGGCGGAATGAGTGGTGCTCAACCCAAAGCTGGAAACATTGCAGGTTGTATAACAATTTGTGCAGAAGTAAACGCAAAAGCGGCGTGGAAACGGCATGAACAAGGTTGGGTGGATGTTTTGGTTGAAAATATAGAAGACCTCATAGCAAGAGTTCAAAAGGCACAGTCAAGTAATGAAGTTGTTTCCATAGCCTATATTGGCAATGTGGTTGAGGTTTGGGAAGAATTTGACACCCGCAACATTTATCTACATATTGGCTCAGATCAGTCTTCGTTACATAATCCTTGGTCTGGAGGCTATTATCCTGTGGGTTTAAGTTTTGAGGAAGCCAATGACATGATTAGTAAAAATCCAGAAGAATTTAAGGTTTTGGTCAAAAAATCATTGGTTAGACAAGCCAATGCCATTAATAAGCATGCAAAAAAAGGCACTTATTTTTTCGATTATGGAAATGCCTTTCTGTTAGAGGCATCAAGGGCTGGTGCTGATATTTTGGCAGAAAACAATATCGACTTTAAATATGCTTCCTATGTCGAAGATATTTTGGGCCCAATGTGCTTCGATTTTGGCTTTGGCCCTTTCAGATGGGTATGTACTTCAGGTAAACCTGACGATTTAGACAAAACCGACAAGATTGCCTTGAAAGTGATGCAAAAAATGCTAAAGGATGCCCCTGAGGAAATAAAACAACAGCTAGAAGACAATATAAAGTGGATAATCGATGCCAATAAAAACAAATTGGTGGTTGGATCACAAGCCAGAATATTGTACGCTGATGCCGAGGGGAGAGCAAAAATCGCCGATGAATTTAATAAAGCCATAGCCAAGGGCAAAATTGGAAATGTAGTATTAGGTAGGGATCATCACGATGTTAGCGGAACAGACTCACCCTACAGAGAAACTAGCAACATTCGAGATGGAAGTAGGTTTACCGCCGACATGGCCATTCAAAATATAATAGGAGATAGTTTTAGAGGTGCCACATGGGTATCTATTCATAATGGCGGAGGAGTTGGCTGGGGCGAAGTTATCAATGGCGGCTTCGGGATGCTTTTAGATGGCACCAAGGAAGCAAGTAAAAAATTAAAGTCTATGCTATTTTTTGATGTGAACAATGGCATAGCACGGCGAAGTTGGGCAAGAAATGAAAATGCAATGTTTGCCATAAAACGAGAAATGGCACGGTCGAAAAAGTTAAAAGTTACTTTACCAAATTTGGTAGATGATGAAATTATTGAAAGTATTATTTTTAACTAAATTTCCCAAGGCATGAAACTTATAGGCCCATTTTCGCAAATTCTGACTCTTGCCCATATTGATTTTAAAGGATCCATACCAGATCAGGCCTTGGAGGTTGTGAAAAATGGAGGAGTTTTGGTTTGTAATGGCCATATTTTGGAAGTGGGCAATTTCGATGCCCTAAGAAGAGAAAATCCACTGGTAGAAATCGAAGAAATCGCTCACAAAAGCGTATTGCTACCCGGATTTGTAGATTGTCATACGCATACATGTTTTGCAGGTTCTCGAGCAATGGATTTTGCAGAAAGAAACGCTGGCACCAGCTATTTGGAAATAGCTGAAAAGGGCGGCGGTATATGGAGTACTGTTAGCCAAACTCGAAATGCTATCGACGAAGACTTGATGACATTGACGGAGAATCGGGTAAATAATTTCCTAAAAAAAGGAATAACAACCCTAGAAATAAAAACAGGGTATGGCTTGTCAGTAGAGCAGGAAATGCGGCTTTTGAAGATAATTAACACGCTAAAAACCAGATCAACGGTAGTGTCTACCTGTTTAGCGGCTCATGTGAAGCCAAGAGATTATGAGGGAACCGCAAGCGAATACTTAATGCATTTGGAGGAAAACCTACTTCCAAAAATCAAGGATTTAACCAATCGAATTGATATTTTCACTGAAAAATCTGCTTTTGGCATAGCCGAATCTACTCAGTATTTACAAAATGCATTAAAACTCGGTTTTAAAATTACGGTTCATGCCGACCAGTTTACATCGGGTTCGTCCCAAATGGCAGTTAAACTTGGTGCATTATCTGCCGATCATCTGGAGGCCAGCACCGACGAAGACATTAAAATCCTGAGTCAGTCTGAAACCGTGGCTGTGGCATTACCCGGTGCCTCACTTGGTCTTGGCGAGCCATTTACACCAGCCCGAAAACTCTTGGATGCAGGAGCTTGTTTGGCTATAGCTTCTGACTTTAACCCGGGCTCAGCACCCATGGGTGACCTACTCACACAAGCGTCCATATTCGCAACCTTTCAAAAACTGACCACTGCCGAAGTTTTTTCAGGACTTACATTTAGAGCCGCCAAAGCTCTGAATCTGTATGATATTGGAAAAGTTGGAACCGGCTATAAAGCTGATTTTCAGTCTTATCTCACTGATGATTATAGAGAAATATTGTACCATCAAGGACAGTTAAAACCTTGTAATGTTTGGAAAATGGGTATTTTAATTTAATACAAAATGTACGAAAAAGCTTTGCCTTGGACCGGCCGAATAGACGGTCATTTGGAAGAATACCTTAGATGGCATCAGTCCATTAACACAGAAAACGTGGAGGCTCTAAAAGAATCTGTTGATTTTGGAATAATAGGCTTTATGTGTGATGAGGGTGTAAGGAGAAATAAAGGCCGAACTGGAGCGAAAAAGGGTCCTGAATTATTAAGAAAAGCCTGTGCCAATTTTCCAATCATTGAGAACATACATATAGCTGATTACGGAAATATAGTTTGCGAAGGACCTAATTTAGAGCAAGCTCAAGAAAACCTTGCAAAAGCAGTTTATAATATTCAATCAAAAAATATAAAAACCCTAGTATTTGGAGGAGGCCACGAGGTAATGTTTGGGCATTATTCGGGACTTAGAAAGGCTTTCCAAAACCAAAAGATTGGCATTTTAAACTTTGATGCCCATTTTGATAACAGAGCCATCGATAAATCAGTTGGAGCCACTTCAGGAACAGGTTTTTGGCAGATAGCAAGGCAAGATGAGAATTATAATTATTTAGCCATAGGCATTCAACAGAATTCAAACACAAAAGTTCTTTTTCAGGAAGCCGAAAGTACTTCTACCATTTTTATTTTGGCAGATGATTTTGTGCCTGAGAATGAAAACAAAATATTTCAAATCCTTCAAGACTGGATGGATAGTATTGACATTTTGTATATTACAGTGTGTTTAGATGTATTTGCGGCACCCTTTGCTCCTGGCGTGAGTGCCACGGCCTATAATGGCATAATGCCAGACCATTTTTTTAAGAAAATCTTTAGAAAAGCCGTCGGTTCGGAGAAATTTAAAGCCTTTGATTTAGCCGAACTCAACCCTGAACATGATATTGACAACCGAACAGCCAAGCTGGCAGCGAGTTTTGTTTTTGAGGTAGTGAATGCTTGAAATACAATGCAGTTATTGACCCCAAAGGTTTTATTTACTGGTTTATCCCAGCAGGGATGGAGCCATTGTTTGAGCTCCTTTTGCCTAAGCCACAAAAAAAGAGCGAGTGGCGAGAGCCCGCCCGGCTGCCCAAAAAAAACACTTTATTGATGGTTTTAAATTTCTTCTTTTAGCGTATAATTATGTGATTTTTTACTTTAATAATAAGAGAAAAGAAAATTTGACTGTTTTGTTTTCTTTAAAAATAATATTTGATTATTTGCAACAACCAACAAAACCCTTAATGCAAATAAAAATTTTAAAAAACCGCTCAGATATTGGAGCAGGTACTCGAGGCTCGGATTTGGGCATTGATGCTATGGAAATAGCGGCAATTGGTAAGGAAAATCACTATTTCAATGAATTTCCCTTTGAGGATATTCCTACACATAATGAATCCATCTACAACAAAGACCACAATTCTTTTGCCAAACGAATAGGCCATGTGTCTGAACAATGTACGCGGGTTTCAAATGCCATTGACCGCAATTTAAGAAATGATTTTTTCCCCATTTTACTTTCGGGAGATCATTCTTCGGCCTTGGGAACTATAAGCGGCATAAAAAAAGCATTCCCAGATAAGAAACTAGGTGTTTTTTGGATAGATGCCCATGCTGACATACACTCACCTTATACTTCGCCATCTGGCAATATTCATGGCATGCCATTGGCAGCAGCTTTAGGTTTAGACAATAAACATTTACAGCTCAACGAACCATTGGCCGAAACCCAAAAGCATTGGGAAAACATGAAGAATATCGGCATAGGAGGGTCAAAGATTTTACCCGAAAACTTGATTTATTTTGGAGTAAGAGATACCGAGGCAGCTGAAAACGATATTATTGAACAATTTAAAATTAGAAATTACAAAATAGAAGAAGTGCGGTTTAGGGGCTTGGATGTTTGTGTAATGGAAGCCTTAAAGCAATTTTCTGAATGCGAAATCATATACATATCTTTCGATGTAGATTCTATGGACAAAGACTTGGTTTCGGATGGAACAGGTACGCCGGTTTCGAAAGGATTCGATCAAAACGAAATTAATCTGTTATTAGAAGGAATAGTGGCCTCAAAGAAAGTGGTTTGTTTGGAAGTAGTGGAAATAAACCCTCTTCTAGATACCCGCGGCAATAAGATGGCCGAAACGGCATTTGATATTTTAGATAGGGTAACTGGGAAAATCCAAGCTAATTTTTAAAAAAACTGAATGGAAATGCCACGAAATCACCCATGTTTTTTTTACAAACATCAGATATTTCGTGGCATATTTTCTTTTACAATTCAGCAAACTCCGCTGTAAAATGCCTTAGCATGGTTGGCTCTTTTACAATCTTAAAACCTTTTAATTTTTCTCGTTCATGAAAGACCTCAATGATTACTTCCGCCACATAGTCAATATGACTTTGGGTGTACACTCTCCTTGGAATGGCCAACCTTACCAATTCCAAATCAGGTGAAACTGTATTTCCGTTTTCATCATATTTTCCAAACATTATAGAGCCTATTTCACAAGCCCTTATGCCACCTTTCAGGTATAAGGCACATGCAATGGCTTGGCCAGGAAACTCGTAATTGGGTATATGTCCACAGAATTTTCCTGCATCTAGATAGACGGCATGCCCTCCCGTTGGCAATATCAATGGAACCCCTGCCTCAACTAGTTTTTCGCCCAAATAGGCAATGGTTCTGATTCTATAATGCAAATAGCTCTCATCCAAAATTTCTTCCAAACCTTGGGCTATTGCTTCTAAATCTCGCCCTGCCAAACCGCCATAAGTTGGAAACCCTTCGGTTACTACCAACACATTCCTGCATTTTTGTGCCAGTTCGCTGTCATTTAGTGCCAAAAAGCCTCCAATATTCACCAAAGCATCTTTTTTAGCACTCATGGTCATTCCATCTGCGTAGCTAAACATCTCTTGGCATATCTCTAAAATGC
This sequence comes from Bacteroidetes bacterium B1(2017), assembly GCA_002256395.1. Classification (GTDB taxonomy): domain Bacteria; phylum Bacteroidota; class Bacteroidia; order UKL13-3; family UKL13-3; genus B1. The sequence continues at coordinate 21,964 of NKJG01000020.1, forward strand.
TTTTATTTTCGTACCCCTTTTCACGGATTTTGATGAAGTAAGCATTTTCAGCAAATCTACAGGCATCTAAGAAAAATGGTTTCTGAAATTCTCTGCATACTTCGCTAACTTGGCGTATATTTTCCATTGAAACAGGCTGCCCACCACCAGAATTGTTGGTAATTGTTAACATAACCAATGGTACTTTTTCAGCTTTTTCGTTAAGAAAAGTACGCAATTTCTCTACATCCATATTACCTTTAAAGTCGGCTATAAAATCAGGTTTTTTGCCATTTTCATTCAAAAAATCTATAGCCTCTGCTCCACTAAATTCTATGTTCGCCCTGGTGGTATCAAAATGGGTATTGTTGGGAATTATTTGGCCTTCGCCGCCCACTATAGAGAAAAGAATTTTTTCAGCTGCACGCCCTTGGTGAGTAGGAATAATGTGCGTCAGTCCTGTAATCTTTTTGATGGTTTCCTCAAAACGATAAAAACTTCGCGATCCAGCGTAACTTTCGTCGCCGTTCATAATTCCCGCCCACTGCATGGCACTCATTGCAGAGGTGCCGCTGTCGGTGAGTAAATCTATTATGACATTCTCTGCTTTAAGGCCGAAAAGATTGTAGCCTACATCGGCCAACATTTGCTTTCTTTCGGTTTCTGTGGTAAAATATATAGGTTCAATAGACTTGATCCTAAAAGGTTCAATGATTGTTTTCATTTTTGAAAAATAGAAAATGTTCTTCCAAAGATTTTGGAAGAGAGGTTAAAAAAATAAAAAAGGAAAAATATTCTTTAGGAGAAAAGAAAGGCGTCGCGACTTTTAATATTTTTGAAAACTGCTTTCATTCTATGATTTTCAAATCAAACTCAAATTTAGTACAAAAAATTAAAATATTGAAATAGTTATTTAAATCCCTGATTTGTAAAAACTTAAAGTGTTTTTGGTGGGAAAACTCAAAAAAAGATAAATTTTTTGTTGGGAAAAATTTGAACAATAAGAAAAAACGTTCTACTTTTGCACCATGATTCCTGAATAGCTCAGTTGGTTAGAGCATCTGACTGTTAATCAGAGGGTCGCTGGTTCGAGCCCAGCTTCGGGAGCATTTTTAAAAAGCAATCAGTAATGGTTGCTTTTTTTGTGTCTTATTTTTCAATATCTACTCTGACTCAGGTCCTCACATTTGGCCAAAGTTCCAGAATTTCCTTTTTAATGCCTTTGGCCAAAGTGAATTTAAGATCGTGACTGCTCAGATAAAGCTGATCTTTTTCTATTTTTTCTACAAAGTTCAAGTTGACGATATTGGAACGATTTAGTTTGAACAAATCCGGATAATTTAAACCTTCTAAGAGTTTTTTCATGTTCATGGAAAGGGTGTGGTAGTGGATTTCCGTTGCAATGTAAATGTCCGAATAAGAACCATTGCCCTTAATGGCCACAATGTCTGCTTTTTTTACTTTTTGGTGAGATTTATTGATTGGCAGCAATACAACCTCTTGATATTTAACATTTTCTGTTCCATTATTTTCCTTAGCCCCAATCATCAGTTTCGATTTAAACACCAACTCGGGCGTTCTCACGGCTTTCATCATGTAGTTACAGTTGCCCAAGCTATTCATTTTTTCAAGCATGGTTTCGTTGGTGTCAGCCGTAATAAACATAATGGGTACGGTAGAAGTTTTTCTCACCATATCGGCAAAATCCAAGCCGTTTAAATGGTCATGTTTAAGTGTAATATCGAGCAAAAGAAGATCAAAAGCCATCGTTTCAAATGCAGCCTTGGCTTTCGAAACCTTGTCGGCAATGACTGGCACCTCAAAGCCAGCATCCATTAGTGCTTCTTTGAACTCCATGGCGGTAATCAACTCGTCTTCAACTATTAAGACTCTTGGCTTCATGATAAATGCATTTTAATTTAAACTTAAGGCCGTTTTCGTAAGCAAAACTATAATCTCCTGCCAATTCACTCGACTTTAGACGTATAAGGCAAAGCCCGAAAGACTGCGATTTAGTATAAAATTCCTTCTCGAAAATCAACAAATTTGCGTTAGAACCGTTGTCTTTGTATTCAAAATAAAACTCGCCGTTTTTGATAAAAAAAGACACGGAAACTTTCGGCTGGAGATTTTCAAAACCAAAAGCATACTTGAAACTATTCGTAAGTAATTCATTAAAAATTATTCCCAAATGAATGGCTAAATCTGGGTCAATTAATGCGTTTTCGACAGAAAAAAACCTTTCAACGGGTTTGTTGAAAATCACCTCCGTTTTGTTTAATATTTGTTCAAAATAATCGCCGATCTTGATTTTGACCGAATCGTTTGACTCATAAAAAAGCTGTTGTAAAACACTCATTACAGATATCCTGCCCTGCATTTCTTCCAAAGAATCCTGTATTTCTTTGTTTTTGAGGCGGTTTTTTTGAAGGCCAATCAGACTTGAAATTACCTGCAAGTTGTTCTTGACGCGGTGACTTTGTTCTTTTATGAGTAATTCGTTTTTGTGGCTAATGTTAAGGTATTTTTGAGCCAATTTTTGATTTTTGCTGTTTTGAAAAAACAATAGAACCAACAACATTAGAAACATAAAGCCAACCACTATCAAAATATTCAAGAGCCTTTTGTTAGACTGCAACAATTGAGATTGGAGCAGGAGTTCTCTTTCCTGACTTTTACTCAAGGCCGAAACATCCACCAAACTTCTTAGAGAAGACAGCCTATTTTCTTCTGAGGTATGAATCTCGTTTTGCAAATCAATATATTCTGCTTGTTTTTCAAAAGCCTTCTCCCAGTTTTTTTCTGCCTTAAATATTTCTATTTCAGCCAAATTCCTTTGAACCCTATAGGACATAAATTTATCGCTTTGAAGACTATATGTAGCGTGCGGATTGTCCTTTAACAATTCCCTTGCTTTTGAGGGTTGACCCATTCGGGCATAGCACACAGCCATAGCAGCATTTAAGCCAGTATATAGCCGCTCAAAGCCAAATTTCTTCATATAAGTTTTCGAAAGTTCAAATGATTTTAGGGCCTCAGCTGGATTGGACTCTTGAAGTATATACCCTTTCATTTGATGTAAAAATGTATGCTCTACTTCCAAACCGTTATTTTTAGCGTAGACCAACATCTTATCAAAATTTCGCAGAACTTCAGAGGGTGTTTTCTTTAAATGTTTATAGTTTAAATCACAAGTGAATAAGTAATTTGAAATGATTCCTTTGGCCAAATCATATTTCTTAAAAATAGCTACGGCACTATCGGAGAAAATTCCTACTTGCTTATAATCTTTCCTAGCAGCTTCGTTTTCGGCCATTCTTTGGTAAATCCTACCATATTCAAAATATCTTTTCTGCTTTTTATAAATCGGTAAAGCTTTTCGATACCAAGCGTTCCCGGATATATAATTTCCAATGCCCGCCTCATATTTGCCCATTTCATAATAACCATCAGCCATTTTTATGGAGTCGTTTTTGGCTATGGCTTCGGTCAAAAGAGAATAAGCGATGGCCTTCTTCTCTTCCTCAAAAGTAGGCTTGGTTTGGGCAATAGCCAATTTGATACACAAACACAGAAATAGCAGAATCTTAAACTTCATAAAGGAAATTATTCCCTGCTAAAATAAAGACAAATCATGTTCAAAGCATTCAAAATCAATATTTTTTCTAAATATCTAATTTCACAAAAAATAAGGGGCATTTCACAAAAAAATATTTTCATCCCTTAATAGAAAACCGTTAATTGCTTTACTGAAAACTTACACTATAATGATTATAAATCTAGACACGAAACTGAAGATAGACACCAGCCTAATCCTGTTTCTAAAATCGCATATCAACTACACGGAGATTAATATTCTTAACAGCAAGAGTTTCATTTGCTCTTATACACTTAAAAAATACGAGAACTTGCTCCAAGAACATAACTTTAAAAGGGTACACCGTACTTACATGGTAAACATGGAGCATGTGGTGGCCATCTCTATTGCAGAAGTTCTACTTTCTAATGGCACAGTTGTGCCGATTTCAAGAAGAAGAAAGATCTAAAACACTAAATCCCTCCGAATTATTTTGTAGTTGAAGTTCTAAACTTCATTGGTCTAGCTATTTAAAATAATAAATTAGTGTTCAATTCAATCTACCAGAAACCGACAAAGGTCTACTTCTTCGAAAGTTTTTTGATTTTTTAAGTTATTTTAGCTTTCAAATTAACAAAAAACCAGTGAAAATTATAAAAACCGTTTTCCTCTCAAGTTTATTCATTTTGTCAATTTCAGGTAAAACTTCTGCCCAAGAAATTGTAAAAAGAGACCCCTTAATCTCAGGATTTATTGGGCAAATATCGAGTGATACTTTAAGTGCTTATGTAAAGAAACTCGTGACTTTTGGCACTAGAAGTACCCTCAGCAATACCACAGACCCGAAAACAGGCATTGGTGCTTCCCGAAAATGGGTTTTGGACAAATTCCAGGAATTCTCCAAAAAATCCGATGGGCGTATGACCGCTTATCTCGACAAATGGACACTTGAGCCAGATGGCCGACGCATAGATGCTAAAATAGAAATGGAAAACGTGATGGCCGTAATAAAAGGTACCGACCCCACCGATAACAGAATTTTTATGGTGAGTGGCCATATAGACAGCCGAGTAACAGATGTAATGAACCGTACATCAGACGCACCGGGAGCCAACGACGACGGTAGCGGAACAGTCGCTGTAATAGAATTGGCCAGAGTCTTGGCTGCTTCCAAATTTCCTGCAACGGTGATTTTCACGGTTTTCAGTGGCGAAGAGCAAGGACTTTTAGGGGCAAATTATTTGGCAAAAAAAGCCAAAGCCGAAAACTGGAATTTGGTGGCTTTGCTGAACAACGACATCATGGGCAGCAACAATTCCAACGAAACCAATATTATTGACAACACCAGAGTCAGGGTTTTTAGTGAAGGAATTCCAGCTTTCGAGACCGACAAAAAAGTAGGTGCCATCAGGCAATTTGGATACGAAAACGATGGCCATTCTCGACAAGTGGCCAGATATGTGAAGGAAATCGGTGAGCGATACGTGGACAACCTAGAAGTGGTGATGATTTACCGAAACGACAGATTTCTCCGTGGCGGCGACCACACGCCATTTGTAACTGAGGGCTTCGCAGCCGTAAGAATGTCAGAAATGAACGAGAATTTTTTGCACCAACACCAAGACCTAAGAACTGAAAACGGTGTAGAATATGGCGACTTGCATAAATTTATGGACTTTGAATATTTGAGAAAAAATGTGGCCGTAAACTTGGCTACTTTGGCCAATTTAGCCTCCGCTCCTGCCGTACCCGAAGACGTCATGATAGACGTGCAAGGCCTCGGAAACGCTACAAACTTGCATTGGTCTGCCCCGAAACAAGGCAAAGCTGCTGGATACTACGTATTGATGCGTGAAACACACCAGTCGTTTTGGCAAAAGAAATTTTACACCGAAAACCTCGAACTCAAACTCCCCTATTCTAAAGACAATTACATTTTTGCGGTACAAGCCGTAGGTGCCAAAGGCCATGAAAGTTTGCC
>NKJG01000124.1 GCA_002256395.1 Bacteroidetes bacterium B1(2017)
GCTCTGGATTAAAGAGTTTTTGAAGAAATGATAATGTAAAACCTTATCTGTTATTTTACATAAAATTTAGGTTCTTCAATTGAACACGCATTGAAAAATATAACATTAAAATCATCCACCCATTATTCACAATTTCTTAACCCAAGAAAGCTGAATAATTTGAAAAATCTAATTTAATTTCATTATTATTTTCATTGAATTTTCGATAAATTTAGCATAAAATTTCTCCTGCAAATATGAGCACAAAACAAACCAATTTAGATTATCGAATTCATCAAGAAATCATGGATAGTTTAGATGAAGAGCTTGAAATGGAAATGGATGATGAGCGTTTAGGAGGAAAAGTTGGTGCAAACAAAAATATAGACCGCAAAAGATATTTTAAAGAACTTCTCCGCCTGCAAGGCGAATTGGTGAAACTTCAAGACTGGGTGCAATTCAAGAAACTAAAAGTAGTAGTACTTTTTGAAGGGCGTGACTCTGCAGGAAAAGGTGGAGCCATCAAACGCATTACACAGCGTCTCAATCCACGGGTTTGTCGTGTAGCCGCCTTGCCAGCTCCAAACGACAGAGAAGTGACCCAATGGTATTTTCAAAGATATGTATCTCATTTACCAGCAGGTGGCGAAATGGTGCTGTTTGACAGAAGTTGGTATAACCGTGCAGGCGTAGAAAAAGTAATGGGATTCTGTACGGATGAACAGTACGAACAATTCCTTCATGATGTACCTGAGTTCGAAAACATGCTCATTCGTTCTGGTATCATCCTTGTGAAATATTGGTTTTCTATTTCTGACGACGAGCAAAATCTTAGATTCATGATGCGAATAAATGATCCATTAAAACAATGGAAACTCTCTCCCATGGATTTGGAGTCCAGAAGACGGTGGGAACTTTATACCAAAGCAAAAGAATATATGCTCGAAAAAACTTCGACACAAACCTCTCCTTGGTGGATTGTTGAAGCCGATGACAAAAAAAGAGCCCGACTCAATTGTATAAATCATCTTTTAACTCAAATACCCTATGGAACGGTAGATCATCCTGAGGTTATTTTACCCGAAAGAGTGCATAATCCTGATTATACCCGAGAACCGATACCGAAGGAAATGTATGTCCCTGAAGTTTATTGATGATCTGCCTTGATAACGTAAAACAATGAGACATTCAAAAGTCCCAATATTCGAGTTTGCCCATCCATTTATTAAGTTTTAAGAAATAAATATATCTATATTTTTCGATGAGCTCAAAATGTTTGGCTTGAAATTGAAGAGTAACTTTTTTATTAAAGTCATAATCTCTGATTACACATTCAAAGTTGATAATACTCCCCACCAAGGTCTTGTAATCTTTTGATAATTTAGAATCTGTGTCCAAATAGGCTTGTTCATTAAGAAAGAATTCATAGGCGGTTTCGTTAATGGCCAAACCTTTGGGAATCCAATGGTTGTCTCTGCATTCTCCTTCATAGTGAAAGTAGCTAAAACCATCTTGAACATACTTCTCCTCCTCACTTCGGCCATAAAACAAGTAGTTATCGCTATCCACTATATCGATTTTGTAGTGCGACAAACCCATACTCATCACCCAATCATTGATGGTGATGGGATTATTTTCGTTTATCATTAAATCAAAAATATGGCAATGGTTACCCTCCTCAAAGAGCAAAGCCACAT
>NKJG01000125.1 GCA_002256395.1 Bacteroidetes bacterium B1(2017)
CCTTTTCTCTTCTTCTAGAGAATATTATCTTTCTTTCACCTGGTAAAAACAGCGTTTGGTCTTCTATCTTTTCCACCAAATCAAGGTTCACAACACTTTGGCGATTAATTCTCACGAAATTTTTGAAAGGCAATAATCGATTTTCAATGATTTTTAGTGGTGTAGAACTTAAAATTCTTTTGCCGTCTGCCAATAAGATTTGCGTATAATTCAGATCAGATTCTAGGTGTAATATCTCATTTGGAGCAAGGTATTTTCTGCTTCCTACATGTACTTGTGGGTGATTTTTGATATATTTTATGGTTTCCATTATTGTTATAAATTTAAAATTTCATAACGGTAACTCTCGCATAATCTAATTTTCTAGAAATACCCGTGATACAAAGTGGTGGTGGGTCAAAACAATGTTCATGACCTACTTCGATGGTAATAATGTCAAATTGATTGCATTTAATGAAGCAATGTTCTCTTAATTTTAAGTCACTAACAAATTCTCGGCGTGTGACGCCATTTACTTTGATTTTTACCCTACCGTTTCTAATCCCTGTACCACCAATGTCAATCAATGGATCATTCCATAAAATGTCGAAGTCTACCAGATATACACCAAAAGCAGGAACTGTAAATACATCGGTGGAAGTATTCGCCATAGGATTGCCGAACTCATATTCAGTAAAATTATTATGGTCAAACTCTATCACACCAAAGTTTATCTTAGTGTCAGTATTGTGATTGATTGTTTGTTGACCATCTATTATCATTTCAGAGCCAACATTGTCAAAGCCCCATTTCCCGATTTGTTGGGGTTCAAATGCATTTATTAAAACAGTACCAGCTTTACCATTTTGGGTGGGGTTAGTTCGAATATTTAAACCCTGTTCTGATACTGCAAATAACTCTTGAGTTGAATTAGAAACCCTTAAAACTTTTTCGGTATAGGGCTCAAAAATAGAAACTTGTCCTCGAAAGGTATTTCCTTTAGGAGCGAAAAAATTCAATTTCTGCTGAAATTCCTTTCCTACAATTCCTGCTCCAATAATATCCAAAGCTTGGTCTCCATGTAAATTATATCCTATTCTCCCATATTCATTGTCAATATCTTTAGCTGATTTTTTCCCAAAAACGAGATATGACCGATTACCAATATCAATATTACCTTCCGAACGAATATTTCCTTTTGCTAATTGGGTCTGTTCATCAAAAATCCCAACATGGAGTGTGGCTTCAGGCGAAGTATTACCTATTCCCACTTGGCTATCCCTGTAGATATCAGGGCCAATGCTGAGCCAATCAGAAGATCCATTACTCAACATGTTAATCCAATTGGCACCATTATGGTACCAATTTGACTTGGTGTCGGTCCTATAAATTAACATACCTTGAGTTGGCGTTGGAATGGCCGCTGTAACTGCGGCTTGATCTGCATACCTTGGCAGTTTCACACTCTTAGAGTCAATTTCAGTAACTTGTTGTGCGTAAGTAGTGAAAGCGAAAAGGCTGAAAATTAGAATTTTAACGAAGTTTTTCATGAGTTTTTTGGGTAAAAAAAATAAAACACAAAGTTTTTATTTTATTGAATGGTTTAAAATCCTAAAATTTGGGTATTTC
>NKJG01000126.1 GCA_002256395.1 Bacteroidetes bacterium B1(2017)
TCCCGACTTGTCCGCCCTTTATCTATATGTTTTTTAAAATGCTGTAAATAAGTGTTTTAAAATTTTATTTTTTTAATTTTACCGCACTAACGGTTGGTAAATGGTTAAAATTAGGATAGTAAATACACGTTCAAAAGCCAAAGCTGTTCAGGCTATAAAGTATCAAAACAACAAAAGAATTATTCTTAAACATTTCGGCTCTGCACATAATGATGAAGAATTAAACGAACTATTGGCAATTGCTAAAGAATGGTCCATTGATTATGTTGGGCAGATGTTTCTATTCTCTGATGAGGACCCAAATAAAATTTTCAACATTAATCATTGTGCATTTATTGGAGTTTGGTATCATTTTTTTTATCAATCATTTACTGATATTATTTGGGAAATGGGATACAAAGACATCATCGGACTATTAAAAGATTTGGTGATTATTAGAATGTTTGAACCTGCATCAAAGTTGCGTTCCATTGAATTAATTGAACAATATTTTGGCATTAAACATAGACGACAAAAATTTTATGACCAGGCAAAAAAGTGGCTTGAATTAAAATTAAAAATCGAACAAACCACAATTGAATTTGCAAAAAAGCACTACAATTTCAATTTTGATTTGTTGTTTTATGATGTTACAACCTTGTATTTTGAAACTTTTGAAGAAGATGAACTGCGAAGAAATGGTTTTTCAAAAGACAACAAATCACAACAACCTCAAATTTTAATCGCTTTAATGGTAACCAAAGAGGGTTTTCCCGTGGCTTATGAGGTGTTTTCAGGCAACACTTTCGAGGGAAAAACAATTCTTCCAGTTGTTAAGAATTTTATCAAAAAACACAACGCAAGAAACTTTACAATTATTGCAGACGCAGCTATGATAAGCACGGAAAATGTAAAAAATTTGATTGAAAATAAAATCAATTATATAGTTGGTGCTAGACTTGGCAATGTTTCTAAAGAAACCCTAGAAGCTATTGATAAATCTCTGTCAAGAGAAGATGCAAAAACGATCCGATTAAAAACAGATAAAGGATTTTTAATATGTAGTTTTTCAAATGTACGATATCGAAAAGATAAATTTGAAATGGAAAAACAAATTGAAAAAGCCAAAGCAATTGTAGAAAATCCTTCAAAAAACCCAAAAACCAAATTTACTAAAAAGGTAAGTGATGATAAATTTGAAATAAATCATGAACTTATTGATAAAACAAAAAAGCTACTAGGAATAAAGGGTTACTATACCAATTTAGAAGAAAAAATTGCTAGTAATCAGTTAGTAATTCAACGATATCACGAATTGTACAAAATAGAACAAGCATTCAGAATATCGAAAAGCGACCTACAAACCAGACCCATTTTTCATTTTAAAGAAGAACCTATAAAACTACATGTTCTAATTTGTTTTATAGCACTTGTCGTATCAAAGCATGTAGAACTAAAAACAGGAGTATCAATCAAAAAATTCACCCACGAATGCAAAAAAATAACGTCTGGAAGAATACTAAATCAAATTACCAATAAAGAGATGATACTTAAAGCACAACCAAACCAACAAATGTTAGAATATTTATCAAAAATTGTTGCACCGCACTAAAACGGACAAGTCAGGA
>NKJG01000127.1 GCA_002256395.1 Bacteroidetes bacterium B1(2017)
TGATTGAGATTACTGTTTCTTTGACCGTATATAAAGAATACGATCAATCCTATCAATAACCATGCAATAGCTAATTTTTGAGCCAAACCATTTAACAAAGCGATTAGTCCAACATTGGTGATAATTCCCAATGGAGCTATCAATTTAAGCATTGGGGTTTTAAAAGGACGCTCTCTATTTGGGTCTTTTATTCTGAGTATCAACACAGCAAGACATACCATTGCAAATGCAAACAAAGTACCGAAACTGGTCATATCACTCAAAACACCAATAGGTGTAAAAGAAGCAACTAGTGAAACTACTAATCCTACAAGGATTGTACTTTTCCAAGGAGTTTGAAAATTTGGATGAATTTGTTTGAAGAATTTTGGTAATAGGCCATCTTTTGCCATTCCAAGGAATACCCTAGTTTGACCCAACATCATAACCAACATTACTGAAATCAAACCAGTTGTGGCTGCAGCCGTAATTATTAGAACAGCCCAAGGTTTTCCCACATGATCAAATGCAAATGCCACTGGAGCTTTGAGTGCATCCCCAGTAATTTCTTTATAGTTGATCATTCCTGTAAGCACCAATGATACCATTATATATAGTACAGTACATATCAACAATGAAGCAATTATAGCAAATGGCACATCTTTTTTAGGATTAATGGCCTCCCCCGCCGAAGTAGAAACCACATCGAAACCGATGTATGCAAAAAATATAGCCGCTGCACCACTTAATATACCTCTGATACCGTATGCCTCTGCCGATGTTCCATCCTCATGTTTAACCATTTCAGGCTCAGGAATAAATGGATGCCAATTGTCGGCATTCACATAAAATGCTCCAACAATAATTACAAAAAGTATAGCTGCAAGTTTAAGAACCACAATAAGATTATTGGTATTTCTAGCTTCCTTAATTCCTTTGACTAAAATCCATGTAACAACCCATGTTATAATAAATGCAGGTAAGTTGAATGCAAATGAAGATGGTTCTAAATTATTATTTGTTGCATAACTAGCAGCAGAAAATGGATCATTCCTTAAATAATAGGGAATTTCAATTCCAAATAAGTTGATGAGTTTATTAAAATACCCTGACCAACTCACCGCTACTGTCATGGCTCCCATGGCATATTCTAATATTAAGCCCCAACCAATTATCCAAGCGAACAATTCACCAATTGTTCCATAAGCATAAGCGTAAGCTGATCCTTCAACAGGTAGCATGCCAGCAAACTCGGAATAACAAAGAGCTGCAAAAACACAGCCTATACCAGCAACTATAAATGACAATGCCAATGCAGGCCCAGCGTGATAATGTGCGGCTGTACCTGTCAAAACAAATATACCTCCACCTATAATACCCCCAATACCAATTGCTGTAAGACTCCACTTACCCATCACGCGTTTCAACTGGTTGTTCTTTATATCAGCCTCGTAAGCGGACATTGGTTTTTTACGCCAAATACTTTTTTCCATATTTCTAGTTTTAGAGTTTATTAATAAATCAAATGCAATTTAATCTAAAAAATGTTTGTATTGCAATATTGAATATTTAAAAAATAAAGCTCAAATGACAAAATTTGTAAATTTCGATTTGGATTGAAAGCA
>NKJG01000211.1 GCA_002256395.1 Bacteroidetes bacterium B1(2017)
AGGCAAAATATCAGAGATTTTTTTGTCACTTATTGAGCTTTCGGCAAGATTGTATTTGATGGTAGAATAACCTTTTTCTTCTGGCGATTCTACTTCTATTGGCATTCTTTTGTATTGCATATTTTACTTTAGGTCTTAATCTTCAGTATTTTTAAACCACCTCCAACCTCTCGCCACCAAACCTCTCAAACTCATTCGTCTCAATGATAGTCTTGATTCGGACAATGGTTTGGTAGATTTCTTCAAAGGTGTTGTAAAGAGGTGCAATACCCAAGCGAATGTTATAGGGTGGCCGAAAGTCGGGAATGATAACTGGTGAGCCGGATATGGGTTCTATCATGGCTCGGTTTATTCGGTAGCCTTCTGGGTGTTGGATGGAAACGTGGGAACCTCTTACATTGGAATTGGTCGGCGAAGCAATTGTAAATCCAATAGGAGTCAGCAGATTTTCAACCAATTCTATCAAATAGTTGGTTTGAGCGACACTTTTCTCTCTTAAATTCTTCATGCCTGCTTCGAGTGTGATGTCTATGCCTGACGCTATGGCTGCCAATGACAGCACCGAAGGAGTACCTGCTGCAAATCGCTGAATATCAGCTTTGGCTTCGTAATTTAAGGTAAAATCAAAGGGCTTTTGGTGACTAAACCATCCCCAAATAGGATTAATCAGTTTAGCTTGGAGGTCTTTTCGCACATATAAAAATGCAGGAGCCCCTGGGCCACCGTTGAGATATTTGTAGGTACAGCCTACAGCCATGTCTGCACCAGATTCATTGAGATTAACCTCCACAGCACCAGCAGAATGGCTCAGATCCCACAACACCATTGCACCTTTTTCATGGGCCAACTGGTTGATTTTGTGCATGTCATACATATAAGCACTTTTGAAAACCACATGGGAAAGGGTCAATAAAGCCGTTTCGTTATCTAAAGCATTTGAAATGGCTTCATCTGAAATTTGCTGTTCGTCGGCACTTTGAATTATTGTAAGAGAATGATTTCTAAACTGTTGCTCAATCAAACCTTGTAAAACATAAATATCCGTCGGGAAATTGATCGAATCGGTGATGATTCTGGTTTTTGGCTCTTGGTTTTTAAGTGCCGCAAAAGCCAACTTGTAGAAATTGATAGAGGTACTGTCACCAACAAATATCTCATCTGCTTGGGCTCCAACTACCTGGGCTATTTTGGCTGCAACCTTGCTGGGTAGCTCCATCCAATGCTCATTCCAACTTCTGATCAAACGCTTTCCCCATTGATTTTGAGTCAGTTCAGAAATGAGACCAATGGTACTTTTGGGCAATCTTCCGAGTGAATTTCCGTCTAAATATATTTCCTCTCCAATTTCGAATTGATCTCTAAAGTGTGCGAGCTGATCCTTTTTATCTAGTTCTAAGGCTTTTTGTTGTAATTCTTCTAGGTTCATGGTTTAAGTTTCTTCAGGAGTTCGGGTACTATTTTCTCTGTCCAAAGCTGATACATTTTTCCAGAAGGATGCAAACCATCTTCTGCAATAAGAGAAGGGTCATTGATGGCTTGGCGAGAAATGGGTGTGATGTCCACAAAAAGAATTCCCCTTTTCTCGGTTT
>NKJG01000128.1 GCA_002256395.1 Bacteroidetes bacterium B1(2017)
TGAAAAAGATAAAGGACAATCCGATGCCATTAATAAAGGTTTCAAATTATCAAAAGGCGATTTAATAGGTTGGATTAATTCTGACGACATATTATACCCAACATGCGTGGAAAATATAATAAAACTGCATCAAAAGCATCCAAATGCGTCGATATTGTATAATTGCAATAATAGAAGGATAAATGAATATGGGCAAACATTGGGAGAATACACCATAAAAATCCAAAATAAAATCGATTTGTTAAATAATAACTATTCAATTATACAACAAGGTTCCTTCTATTCAGCCAAAGCACTAAAACAAACCAATCTTATAAATGAAAGTTTGAACTATTGTATGGATTTAGACTTGTGGTTTCAATTGTTAAAGTTTGGTAGTATTCATTATTCCGATGAAGCTCCTCAAAGTGCTTTTAGAGTATATAGTACAACAAAAACAGCCACTGGGGGGGCTGCTTTTTTATCAGAAATAAGAAAAACATTGATTAAAAATGGGGCAAATTTTATTTACTCAAAAGCTTTAAGGCAAACCTATTGGTATGCCTTAAAAGTTACTATCAAAAAAATGATACAAATAAAATGAAAATAACACACTTAATATTTAGCTTGGAAGTTGGCGGAGCAGAAAATCTGCTTACGGACATAGCAAATCTTCAATCTATTAATCATAAAGTGTCAATCATTATTGTTAACAACATCTATTCAACTTCACTCATCAAAAGAATTTCTAAAAATGTGGAAATTATAACTATTAATAGGCCTGAACAATCTATAAATCCATATTACGTACTTAAGTTAAATGTAACTATTAATAAAATAAATCCAGACGTAATTCACTGCCACCATCACAATTTGATAAATCTTTTATTCTTCAGAAAGAAATGCAAAGTATATTTAACACTACATAGAAACGGTATTCCTTTAGATAATCTAAGAAAATACAACAAAATTTTTGCTATTTCAGAGGATGTTAAAAGCAATATTAGAGGGTCTTACAATATAATAAGTTGCCCAAATGGAGTGCTTTATGACAACATAGATATCAAAGTTGATTACAACTTTGACACTTTCAAAATAATTCAAATAGGAAGACTTCAAAGCAAAATAAAAGGCCAAGATATTCTAATAAATGCTATACATCACCTTGTTTACCATTTAAAATTCGATAATATAAGTTTAGATATTGTTGGCCAAGGTCCTGATATGAAACTATTACAGAAGCTAATTGACGACTTATCACTCAACAATTATATTAAGCTAGTCGGAAATTGGGATAGAAATTTTATATATCAAAATCTAAAAAACTACTCCTTACTGGTGCAGCCTTCTAGAGATGAAGGTTTCGGTTTAACAATAGCAGAGGGTATGTTTGCAAAAATACCAGTATTAGTGTCTGATATTGGTGGCCCAATGGAAGTAATAGGGCAAGGGAATTTTGGGTTTCATTTTGAAAATACAAATTTCGTTGATTGTGCCAATAAAATATTTAATATAAAAAATACTTATCTGGATCTTGAAAATACCCAAAAACTTTCAGATGCCTACAATTTTGCACTTGAAAAGTTTTCAATACAAAAAACTG
>NKJG01000129.1 GCA_002256395.1 Bacteroidetes bacterium B1(2017)
ATTTCGAACAGAGCAGTTAAGCCCCGCACCGCCGATGGTACTTGGATCAAACCCGGGAGAGTAGGTAGATGCCAGTTTTTTATTATAATTAACCTCATTGTGTAAACAGTGAGGTTTTTTTGTTTTATATGTAATTGAACAGATCTGTTAAGTCAGAATGCCACACCAGTCGGAAGTGACTCGTACCGCACCGGTGATGGTACTTGGATCAATCGCTGGCGGCTAGCTCCGGGAGAGTTGAGGTGCGGCAATCCGATAGATCACTAGGTGTGCCCGCCAGTTTTTTATTATAATTAAACCTCAACATGTAATTGTTGGGGTTTTTTCGTTTTATACGTAATTGAACAGATCTGTTAAGTCGGAATGCCACACCAGTCGGAAGCGACTCCTACCGCACCGGTGATGGTACTTGGATCAATCGCTGGCGGCTAGCTCCGGGAGAGTAGTGGTGCGGCATTCCTCTAGATCACTAGGCTTGCCCGCCAGTTTTTTATTATAATTAAACCTCAACATGTAATTGTTGGGTTTTATCGTTTTATACGTAATTGAACAGATCGTTTATATCTGAATGCCGTTCCTGTCGGAATCGATTCCTACCGCACCGGTCGGATTCCACCTCAGCATGGTACTTGGACTCGGCGTCCCCGTCCAAACGGGGACGCCGAGTTTCATGAGAGTAGCGGTTCTACGTTTCGATAGATCATTAGGCGTGGCCGCCGGTTTTTTATTATATTCAAACCTTATTGTGTAAATAGTGAGATTTATTTGTTTAAATAAATTTCAATAGAGTTGCTAAGCGAAGTGATTCCCACACCAATTATGCCGCTTATGCTATATTATTTTAGTGGGGTCGGACATCTCTAGACGAGTACCAAGCTGGTGTTACAGTTTTTTAAGTATTCGATTTAGATGCCAGTTATTTATTACAATACCTCAACAGTATATTTGGTTTTTTTGTATAAGGTCTTTCCAAATTCCATATAGACCATGTTTTGAATGCTATGATTGATATCTTTTTTTTTAAATTTTTCAATAAAGTCTTTTCTTACTTTTTCTACTAATCCATTATGCCCAAATTAAGATTTTAATGAAGATTTTCTGACTATTAGTTTTCCCGTAATTTCTAAAGTTTTGGATTTAGAATGTTCATTGTTTATTATATTTTCAATTAAAACGTTTGCGGCGTTTTCACCCATTTTAAATGGAAAAAGGTGAAAAACAGTTAATGATGGCTCAAATAATTCTGCAATTAAATCATCTCCAAATCCTACAAAAGCAATATCTTCTGGTATTTTAATATTTCTTTTTTTTGTTTCGACCATCATTTCAATGGCGTTTAAATAAAACACCGTGAAAATCGCATCTGGTGGGTTTTCTAATGATAACCAAATGTCTAATACTTTTGTGGTTTCATCTTTTTGAAAATTAGAATTATATATTAAATTATTGTCAATAGGAATTCCGTATTTATTCAATGCAGCTAGATAACCATCAAGTCTATCGTTACTTATTAATAATTCTTTAGGGCCAGCAAGGATTGCAATTCGCTTACATCCATTTTCAATTAAATGTTCTACCAATT
>NKJG01000130.1 GCA_002256395.1 Bacteroidetes bacterium B1(2017)
TACAGAAAGACGAAATCAAAAACAACGTTTTAAAGGTTGGTCAAGAAATTAGAAACGAAAACGGACTTGGAAACGCAATAACAGAAATTGAAAAATACTTTAATGACCATAAAAATACGGCACATAAGCTGGGTTTGGCGAAAGTGGGGCTTTAGTGCTAGGCTGAACATTTGTACATTCTATTGGCTTTTGTACTAAATTTGAACTTTGGTGCTTTCTAAACCCCGCCATCACCAAGCCGCTAACCGTTGTGCCTCTAAATATCGAACCCCAATACAAACAAGAAATTGACAAAAAATGAAGAAAAATATTTTACTTTTTACATTGACTTTTATAACAGTTTTCGCATTTGGACAACAACCTGGAGAAAAATCAAAACCATTTATTCTTGGCGTAATAGACGAAATTCAATCAAATGTACTGGCAGAAAAAAGAATTTTAAATATTTATCTTCCTGAAGGTTATAATCAAAAAGACACAACAAAATATCCAGTAATTTATTTATTGGACGGTTCAGCCGACGAAGATTTTATACATATTGTTGGACTGGTACAATTCAATAGCTTTGAATGGATAAATCAAATTCCAAAATCTATTGTTGTTGGTATCGCTACTGTGGATAGAAGAAGAGATTTTACCTTTCCAACAACCATTAAAAAAGACTTAAAGGTTTATCCAAGATCGGGACATTCAGATAAATTCATTTCGTTTATTGAAAAGGAATTACAACCTTATATACAAACCAAATACAAGACAAACAGTGACAAAACCATAATCGGACAATCACTTGGTGGACTATTTGCCACTGAAGTTTTATTAAAGAAACCAACACTTTTCAATAAATACATAATTATTAGCCCAAGTCTGTGGTGGGACAATGGCTCCTTGTTAAATCAAAACTCAAATTTATTGAAAGAGAATTTTAATCAACAAACAGACATCTACATTGGCGTTGGAAAAGAAGGACTCACTCCTACTGAAATCCCAAGAGTAATGGAAGTTGACGCTAATCTTTTGACTGCAAAAATTAAAGGCACAAAAAGTGGAAAAGTGAAAGTATTCTTT
Source organism: Bacteroidetes bacterium B1(2017) (assembly GCA_002256395.1). GTDB lineage: Bacteria > Bacteroidota > Bacteroidia > UKL13-3 > UKL13-3 > B1. Next base: position 1,066 of record NKJG01000130.1, read on the forward strand.
GACTATTTACCCCAAGAAAATCATGCAACCATTATGCACCAAGCTGTTTCAAATTCATTTAAACATTTATATCCAATCACTGCAAAAGAATAAGAAACAAAACCTTGATAAATAATAAGCAACGCTCAATATAGAATTGTCAAAAGCGGGGCTTTAGTATTCAGTTAGACAGTGTTAGTACTAGTTACTTTGGTCCTTAGTTTGGTATTTCTCTTGAACTTTATTTGCTAAATTCCCAACACCCTCACAAAGTCCCAAAGCTTATTCCTCATGCAATAAAAGTCACCAACCCAGGAGTCTAACAATCGTCTTCAATCACATCATTTTTGAACTTACTGATCATTTTTTTCATTTCTTGCAGTTGCTTGATTCGTTCATCAATCGACAACAGTTTCTCCTCTAAAACGCCTAACTTTTCAGATATGGTCATTTTGTTGTTATACCAGGCATCCAGCAATTGGGCAATTTCACTGATGGTGAAGCCAACCGACTTA
>NKJG01000131.1 GCA_002256395.1 Bacteroidetes bacterium B1(2017)
TAATCGCTTATACAACTATGCTATTTTAGGGGGTCAGTTTGCCCCGGAATATGGGGGTCAATTTAACCCGGAATCGAGGGGGTCAGTTTACCCCGGAATGAGGGGGTCAATTTGTCCGGAATTTCCATCCATACACATAAGTTCCGTTTTGTGTGGATGATTAAAATCTTGTGAAAACAACTTTTGTAAACTCATCAAAGTAATAACTACTAGAACCAAATACCCCTTTGGAAGGAAATACCTAGCATAGCTTGCTCCCATTTTATTTTTGAAAAGACCTTTTTGAGGAAATTATTTGGAAGTTATTACCAAATTGAACTTTGTTTTTACCAGAATTTTCTTGGTTTAAAATGGGTTTGTAAATTTTTGTCATAAGGCCTTAAAAGTTTTTCCAGGAAATAGGATTTTACTTTCAAACCTAATTGGATCACTTCAAAAAGTGTAAAATATTTTATGCGTGGTATGCATTTAGGTCGTTTATAGCGCCATTTTATCAATATTTGGCAATTATACGCCCATTAATATAATTTTAAAACTTGACTAGATAACCAAATTTTCATTCCAGCTTAAATTGTTTAGTGCTGATTAATAATTTATTATAAAAATTAATAGTTAAAAGGGAACAATTTTAATATTCAAAGTATAGTTTAGCGAGTAGATTTAAATATTATTTTTATAGCATTATTTACGTTTGAATAGTTGTGGTTGATTTTAGCAATTAAAAATGATAATTCATATTAATCCGTTAAAAGTTAAATAAAAACATCTAATTATTAAATCGATATATCCCAAAATGCCAATGAATCAAGAAACCTATAACCTGCATATTTGTAATTTAATTAAAGAAATAAGGGTTCAAAAAAGGATAAAACAAGAGGTGCTCGCAAAAGCTATTTCAAAAAACCAAGGCACATTAAGTAGGTTGGAAACTGGCGAAATTTCATTATCCATGGAAGATTTAAAATTGATTTGTGATCATTTGGAAATTTCTATCATACAAATTTTGGCTAGGGCGGAGGTTAAAATGGGTACTTGTTCAAGTAATAATAATCTGAGCTATGGCCAAATTTTGGCAAATTTAATAGCCTATTTAGAGGAAGTTTGTCCCTCAAAAATCTCGAAGGAAGAAGTCTTAATTGAAGCATTTGCGTATATCCAAAATAAAATTAATAGTTTAGAACAAGTTTGATATGCTTGAATTCAAGAACTACCTAGATACATGTTGATATAATCAAGGTGTCACAGGAAATTATATAACAAATATTATGTCAGCAAACAACTAAATTAGCAAATGCATAAACCAAATTAAAATTGCTTCAATTAAACCCAAATAGGAACGGTGTTTGGCCAAATAAATATGACTCAAAGAGAAATATTTATGTGCAATTTTATGAGTATAGATTCTCCTTTAATGGCAAGGAGAAGGATGATGAGGTGAAGGGTGAAGGCGGGCAGCAGGATTATGGAATGAGGATTTATGATACAAGGCTTGGGAAATTTTTAAGTGTTGATCCAATT
>NKJG01000212.1 GCA_002256395.1 Bacteroidetes bacterium B1(2017)
TTCCAGATGTTCCACAGCTTGTCGTACATGTTGCCGTGTAAGTTCCTGCTCCTACTTCTTTGGTAGTGCCTACTCCGCCACCTGACCAGGTAATCGTTCCTCCTACACATCCTGTTGCTGTTAGTGTTGCTTTATCAGTTCCACATACAGTCGTTTTGTTTGATGAAATTACTGGGGCTGCTGGGGCTGGGCCGTTGCTGATCGTTATAGAATTTGATACTACTGAGCTTCCACACGAGTTAACACAGGTCGCTGTATAAGTACCTACTCCTACTTCTTTCGTTGTTCCAGTTCCCAAACCTGATGACCAAGTAATCGTTCCGTCTGCACAGCTTGTTGCGGTCAAGGTTGCTTTATCTGTTCCACAGATAACTGTTTTGTTGGTAGAAATCACTGGTGCTACTGGTGATGGACTCGTTCCGATTGTTATCGTGTTTGAGTTTCCAGATGTTCCACAGCTTGTCGTACATGTTGCCGTGTAAGTTCCTGCTCCTACTTCTTTGGTAGTGCCTACTCCGCCACCTGACCAGGTAATCGTTCCTCCTACACATCCTGTTGCTGTTAGTGTCGCTTTATCTGTTCCGCAAACAGTCGTTTTGTTAGATGAAATCACTGGGGCTGCTGGGGCTGGTAATATACTAACTTCAATCGATTCAGTATTTACTTCACAAAGGTTAGATACTGAAGAATTACATACTGAAATTGGCAATTCTCTCACCGATTTACAAGAAGAAACTATATTATTCAAACTTTGACCTTCAATCAAACCGGAAATATTTGAATTATATGTAACAGCTACTATGTTGTATGACCCTGAAATTACATTGGTGAATGTAGGGCTGTCTTTAATTTGTAAAATAATTTTAGAAGAACTACTTAGAAGATATTTTGTAGTTATTCCAGATCCAGAACTTCCACCTTTGGACATTAAGGTAATATTTCCTTCTTTGAAATCACAAGTTGTTTGACTAGACCCTGTTCCACAAGTCGCACTAAATGTACCGTATGCACCTGTTGACGTAACTAAAAATGTCACACTAGAACCTACCATGCCGTTAAACCATGTTACTGTAGAATTACAACCAATAGCTGTTAAAGTTATTAAAGAGCCTTGGCAAATTGGTTGGGTTGGGCCTTCAATTCTAAATAAACTATTGCTATTTGTAATGATTATCAAGTTTGATAAATTAGATGTTCCACAAGCTGTTTGACAGGTTGCCGAATATGTTCCAACTCCTACTTCTTTCGTTGTTCCAGTGCCTAATCCAGATGACCATGTAATCGTTCCTCCTACACATCCTGTTGCTGTAAGTGTTGCTTTATCAGTTCCACATACAGTCGTTTTGTTTGATGAAATTACTGGGGCTGCTGGGGCTGGGCCGTTGTTGATCGTTATAGAATTTGATACTGCTGAGCTTCCACATGAGTTAACACAGGTTGCTGTGTAAGTACCTACTCCTACTTCTTTCGTTGTTCCAGTTCCCAATCCTGATGACCAAGTAATCGTTCCGTC
>NKJG01000213.1 GCA_002256395.1 Bacteroidetes bacterium B1(2017)
TTCGTCCAGAATATCGCCAATTATCTATATTAAAAGATCAATTTCCAGATATTCCAGTCGTCGCTCTTACCGCCACAGCCGATAAAGTTACGCGTAGAGACATTTGTAAACAGTTGCATATTCCTGACGAACATACCTTTATCAGTAGTTTTGATAGGCCAAATATCAGTTTGGAAGTATTGCCTGGAAGAAAACGCTTGCAACAAATTCAGTCTTTTCTTAATAAAGTACCTAATCAATCCGGGATTATTTACTGTTTGAGTCGAAGATCCACCGAATCTGTTGCTGAAAGCTTGAATAATTTGGGATTTAAGGCAGAAGCATACCATGCAGGCATCAATGCAGACAAACGCTCAAAGATTCAAGAGAATTTTATCAATGATGAAACGCCCATCATAGTGGCTACCATAGCATTTGGTATGGGTATCGACAAGTCAAATGTCAGGTGGGTTATCCATTACAATATGCCCAGCAATGTAGAGAGTTTTTACCAAGAAATTGGCCGAGCAGGTCGTGACGGAACGCCAGCACAAACCGCTCTTTTCTACAGTTTTGCAGATATCGTGACCCGAACCGACATGATAAAAAGTTCTGAACTGCCTGAGGAACAGAAAGAACTGATGCTGGCCAAGTTGGATAGGATGAAGCAATATGCTGAAGCGAATATTTGCCGTAGGCGGATTTTGATCAGTTATTTTAATGAAGACATAGGCAAAGACTGCGGCAATTGTGACGTTTGTAAAAATCCACGGAAGAAATTTGACGCAACTGTTTTGGCTCAAAAAGCACTTTCGGCAATTTTCCGAACCAACCAGAAAGTGGCCCTGACCATGCTGGTTGATGTACTGAGAGGAAGTCGTAACCAAAGCGTGTTGAATAAGGGCTACGATCAGCTTCCGACTTTTGGTGTTGGCAAAGACCTCAAAGCTGAAATTTGGGTCGATTATATCTTACAATTGCTCAATTATGGTGCTTTTGATATTGCCTATGATGAAGGCCACACATTCAAGCTTAATGAGGTAAGTCGACAAATTTTGAAAGGTCTTAGAAAAGTGGAAATATCTGAATTTATTTCATTCGCTGAAAGGCAAACGGCGGAGGTCGAGCAAATAAGTAGAACTGCAAGTAAGTCTGAACAAATCAAAGGAGAGTTGTTTGAAAAACTCAGAACACTCCGTAAGCAAATTGCCGACGCAATAGGTTCGCCAGCGTATATTGTTTTTTCAGACGCTACTTTGGTTGATATGGCCGCCAAAAAGCCAATAACCAAAAGTCAGTTTTTGGAAGTTTCAGGTGTTGGCCAGGAAAAATTTAAGCGTTTTGGTGAAGCTTTTATCAAGGAAATATTTGAGTTTGTTAACCAAAACAAAGAATCAGCCGCTCGAATGGGCAAAGGCCTGACGCAAGCCGTGTCTTATCAATTGTATCAGGACGGATACTCGGTGGAGGAAATCGCCCAACAACGTTCCATTGCCCAATCTACTGTGA
>NKJG01000132.1 GCA_002256395.1 Bacteroidetes bacterium B1(2017)
TATAGATGTAGATTTGTAAATTCATAAAAAACCTCAAGCTTACAAAATGGATTTTGGCAAAATAAAAGCTAAACATTTTCCGAAAAAATTCATTTGGGGTGTTGCCACCTCTGCTTACCAAACCGAAGGAGCCAGAAACCTTGGAGGCAAACAAGATTCTATTTGGGATACTTTTACCAATTCTAGGAAATTCAAAAATGGTAATGGCAACAAAGCCACTGATTTTTATCACAAATACGAAAAAGATATAAAACTCATCAAAGAACTTAACCTCGGTTCTTTTCGATTTTCCATTTCATGGTCGAGGATATTTCCGAATGGCATTGGCGAACCCAACCCGAATGGTGTGGAATTTTACCACAAAGTGATTGATTGTTGCATAGCCAATGGAATAGAACCTTGGATAACGCTATATCATTGGGATTTGCCACAGGTTTTACAAAATATGGGTGGATGGACGAACAGAGAAATCCTCAATTGGTTTAGTCATTATGCCGAATTTTGTTCGAGAGAGTTTGGTCCAAAAGTAAAAAAATGGTTTGTGCTAAATGAGCCTATGAGTTTTATTGGACTTGGCTATTTTATGGGTATCCATGCCCCTGGGAAAAAAGGTCTTCGGTTCTTTCTGCCAGCTGCACACCATGCTACACTTTGCCAAGCCGAAGGAGGAAGGATTCTCCGAAAAAATATTCCAGACGCACAAATAGGCACTACCTTCTCGTGTTCAGTGGTGCGTCCAAAAAACATTTGGCGGAGACATGTAAATGCGGCAAAACGCTTAGATGCTCTTTTAAATAGATTTTTCATAGAGCCAGCACTGGGTTTGGGTTACCCAACTGACGTGATTCCCGGCTTGAAACGTATTGAAAAATATTATCAACCGGGTGATGAAGAAAGGATGAAATTTGATTTTGATTTTATCGGCATTCAATACTATTTCAGAATTGTGGCTCAGTATAGTCTTCTTCCACCCATTTTGTTTGCCAACCAAATTCCTGCTGAGAAACGAAATGTAAAAATAAATAACATGGGTATGGAAATTTACCCAAAAGGTTTGTTGAAAATGTTAGAAAAATTTAGCCAATATGAAGGGGTAAAGGAAATTTATATTTCAGAATCGGGCGTATGTTTTGACGAGGAATTGTTGGACGGCAAAGTGAATGATAAAAATAGAATTCAGTACTTGAAAAAGACCTTCAAAATCTGTAGGAAAGCCATTAAAAGAGGCATTAATCTAAAAGGATATTTTATATGGACTTTGGTAGACAATTTTGAATGGGCCGATGGTTTCAAACCAAGGTTTGGAATCGTTTACAACAATTTCCAAACGCAAAAACGTACCATCAAAAAGTCGGGGCTCTGGATTAAAGAGTTTTTGAAGAAATGATAATGTAAAACCTTATCTGTTATTTTACATAAAATTTAGGTTCTTCAATTGAACACGCATTGAAAAATATAACATTAAAATCATCCACCCATTATT
>NKJG01000133.1 GCA_002256395.1 Bacteroidetes bacterium B1(2017)
TAAACCGTTCAGTTTTTCTAAAAAACTAATATCGCTAATTTGATTTGAGCTAAGGTATAAAGTTTGTAAACCTGTCAGTTTTTCTAAAAAACGAATTTCGCTAATTTGATTATCGCTAAGGTATAAAGTTTGTAAACCTGTCAGTTTTTCTAAAAAACGAATATAGCTAATTTTAATTTAGCAAAGGTCTAAAGTTTGTAAACCTGTCAGTTTTTCTAAAAAACGAATATCGCTAATTTGATTTGAGCTAAGGTCTAAAGTTTGTAAACCTGTCAGTTTTTCTAAAAAACTAATATCTCTAATTTGATTTGAACTAAGGTCTAAAGTTTGTAAACCTGTCAGTTTTTCTAAAAAACGAATATCGCTAATTTTATTATCGCTAAGTTCTAAAGTTTGTAAACCTGTTAGTTTTTCTAAACTAATTAGTTCAGTGCCTTTAAAGTAATTACTTTCTCCTAAATTTAAACTAATAATCAATTTATTTGCTTCATTCGAATAATAAGAACCTAAATTCAAACTTTTCAACCAAACACAATCGGCTAGTTCTTTTGGCAGGTAATATTTAAGTCCACAATTACCCAAATCCAAAAAAGGATCTTTGGTCTTTTTATTTTCGGCAATTAGCTTTACGGCCAGTTCACTCATGGCTTTGTAGTTTAGTCTTAATACCTGTGAAGATAGTAAAAATATTTAAAATTTTGAAACCCTGCTTTTGTTCTGAATTATATTAACCTCATGTTTACTTAAACCTCAAAGGGGGTTAACGTAACTTTTTTTGGTTTTGGAGAAGAAAAAATTAAAAACATTTACCCTTCTTTGCAAATTGGTTTCTATTCCATATTTGCTCTTCAAGCATTTAGTTTTTATCTAAACATTCTAAAACAGAAGTCAAATAAACATTCTTGGGCTTTGGGAATTTGTCCGACTGAGTTTTCTATATTTGGTATTTAACGAACGCCATATTCGAGAAAATACCTCTCGAAATCAGTCATTTATTAGTAAACTGAGCTATATGAGGCAGTTTTGATTACCTCACCAACTCAGCTTGCTCCTTGTTATAGTTGAGGTTATCTGTGTCGGACCAGTTTATTTTGAAAATCCCTTTGATGGTACAGACATCGTCGGAATTAAAAAGCTATCCTTTTTTCTTGAAATTTAATTCAATCAACGATTCTGGGCCAGAAGCACCGCAGAAAAAACACGAGGCCATCGAAATGGGCGACTGGGTATGTGTATTAAAAGCTTAAAAGTGAATCTCATTTTCCCTATACTTTCCAAATTTTCATTGATTAGTAACTACTTCTCCTCAGCCCTGCGAAAAAGTGTATGCTCCGATTTTACATGCATATCCTTAGCAAATTTTTCCATAATGGCCAATTGTTTCGGGTTGTCTTCGGCTAGATTATTAGTCTCAGATAAATCTACAGAGAGGTCGAAAAGCTCTTTTTTAGGGCCTTGGTCTTTTTTATGTAAAAAAATGT
>NKJG01000134.1 GCA_002256395.1 Bacteroidetes bacterium B1(2017)
TTCACTTTTGTTATTAACTTTCGACAACTATTGGACTGTATTTATTGCTTTGATTTCAAATCATTTGACCTTTGTGAAAAATATTTCAGGTGGATCAAAGTGTATTAATAGCGCAACTTTTTGCAAAGATGCAACTTCTTGAAGAACGGTTGGCTGTTTTGGAAAAGGAGAATGCTTTTTTGCGGGAAAGACTTGCTAAATACGAAAACCCAAAAAACAGCCGTAACAGCTCGATTCCGCCATCAAAAGACGAGAATAGACCTTTAAAAACCAAGAGTCTTCGCCAACAAACAGGTGCAAAAGTGGGCGGCCAAAAGGGCCATGAGGGGAATACCTTGAAAATGACTGAACATCCAGATCAGATTATTGATTACGTTCCCGATTTCTGTGTTGAATGTGGTTCTGATTTACAGGATGTTCCTGTTGAATTTATTGGAAAAAGACAAGTTGTCGACATCCCGATTATCAAGCCCCAGTATGTTGAACATCGAATTTACCAAAAGCAGTGTAATTGTGGACACGCAACATGTGGCAATTTTCCTCAGAATGTAAACGCTTCAATCAGCTATGGTGCTAATACAGAAAGCCTTATTGGGTATTTATTTAGCAGGCAATACATGCCTTTTGATCGAATGAGAGAGTTCCTAAATAATGCGTATCATTTACCAATTAGCATCGGCGGTATTCATGAATTACTTAACCGATTGACTGTTAAAGCAGCACCCGCTTACGAACTTATTAAACAGAAAATTGTTTCCAGCAAAGTGGTTGGCACAGATGAAACAGGGGCTAAAATAGACGGTAAAAAATGTTGGTTTTGGACTTGGCAAAATGACCACTTAACATTTATTGCACCCTCTGATAATCGTGGGTTTGCTACCATTAAAAGTAATTTTGAAAATGGGTTTAAAAATGCTGTTTTGGTACACGATTGCTGGAAGAGCCATTTTCAAATTCAGGCATTAAACCATCAGATTTGTACCGCACATTTACTCAGAGAACTTAACTATTTCATCGAGGTTCACAAAGACAAATGGGCAATAAAGTTCCAACAGCTTATACGCGATGCGCTTGCAGTAAAACAAAAAATGAAACACAACGATTATGGCCATTTTCATCAACCAAAATCAGATATTGAATCCAGATTTCTTGAATTACTGGAGCAAAAGGTAGATGAAAAAATAGCAGAATTGGTCTCGTTCCATAAACGCATGCTAAAATACAAGGCCTTTCTGTTCAATTTCCTGAAATATCCTGACGTCCCGCCAGACAACAACGGCTCAGAAAGAGCCATTCGCAACATCAAGGTAAAACAAAAAATCTCTGGACAGTTCAAGTCCTTTGGCGGCGCAATGAACTTTGCCATCCTACGCTCCATTACCGATACAGCAATAAAAAACAGCCAAAATGTGCTAAAAGCACTATTTACTATTGCACGGCTGGAGGTTACTGATTAGTTAC
>NKJG01000135.1 GCA_002256395.1 Bacteroidetes bacterium B1(2017)
GACTTTGGTGAGTTTTATTTTCAATTTCAAACCGGTGCGGCAAAACCGTTTTTATTTTTTGTAAACTTACAAAAAAAGGCAAAAAACTAAAAACGGTTTTGCCACTTACAACGATTATTTTTTCTTTACACCACAGAAAACCCGATTGCGTCAACATGATGTTAGTGGCAGTTTTTATCGTTATATATTAAAAACCAATATATTACCTTTTTTTTGCTTTTCAAAAGATAAATTCCATTTGAGAATTTGCACTCTTGATTTTTATCTTCTGTTTCATCATTGAAAGCTTTTTTTAGATTTCCACTTTTTATTAAATAAATTTCCACTTCCGAATCTTTTGGTGTTGGAATTGGAGATAATTCTTCAAACTCTGAACCAATTTCTGGAAAAACTATGTTGTTGTCTTTTGAGTAAAAAGCATAAGTGGAATCTTGTTCTACTAATGAATTGTTGTCTATACGTTTAAAGGCCTTTATTTTACTATTCAGAATCTTTTCTATTTCTGGACTAATTTCATAAACAACAGTCGCTCCTGAATTTCCGAATAGTTTAAAGTAATTATAGAGTTTATAATCACCTGTTAAACTCGGAAAATTAATTAATGGTGAGTTTTTCTCAAATTCATTGATGGATTCTTTGTTAAGTTCTTTTTCAAAATTCTTTAAAGGCACACTTTTCGTTTGACTTTGACAAGAAGACATTAGTGTAAATAGAGCAAAAAGTTTAATTAGTTTGTTCATTCCTTGATTCCCAGGTTTTTAAAATTGCCACTAACGTTTCGCCGCTTGGCGTCAGTAGCGGCCTGCGGGAACATTTTTTTCTTCTTGTAAAGATAAAACTTTTTCGTAACCGTAAAAGTTCAGTTCAAGAAAAAGTAGCTATTGCGCCAAACGGCTGTTAACGCTAGGCGTTTCATTCCAACTTTTTTTTCCTTCTACTTTTTCCTTCTACTTTTTTCTTCTTCTTTTTTCTTCTTCTTTTTTCTTCTTCTTTTTTCTTCTTCTTTTTTCTTCTTCTTTTTTTGAACAGACTCTAATCTATCAAAGCTTCCAACTATCTACGCCGCAAAAAATCAAAGCAAAAATATTCAATCAAATGTTGTTCAAAGTAGGAGAGGAGTTGACCAGCTAAATTTCAATCAATGAAAAATTAGTCCTAAAAAAAACGCTTGGCGTTAACGTTTCGCCGCTTGGCGTCAGTAGCGGCCTGCGGGAACATTTTTTTCTTCTTGTAAAGATAAAACTTTTTCGTAACCGTAAAAGTTCAGCATAAGAAAAAGTAGCTATTGCGCCAAACGGCTGTTAGGCGATGCCCGTCTATCTAACTTTATTTTCAGTACATGACAAAAAATATATTTCTTTGAAAATCAACAAAATAGCCATAAAGAAATTTGGATAAAAGACTGATATTCATTACATTAGAGAATTATTACCACATAATTTTTCTGATGAAGAATA
>NKJG01000214.1 GCA_002256395.1 Bacteroidetes bacterium B1(2017)
CGTTCGCATTGGATGCTACCACTGGGAAAGAAATTTGGCGATTCGGCGACCCACTTAAAAACTGGGCAAGTACAAGCCGTGGCGTTTCTTATTGGCAAAATGGTAATGATAAACGAATTCTATATACCGCAGGGCCAAATCTTTGGGCATTGGATGCCAATACTGGCAGGCCTATTGAATCATTCGGAAATAAGGGAAAAGTAGATTTGCATACAGGCTTGCCAGAAATAGCCAAAGACAAATTCATCATTTCGAATACTCCAGGTACTATTTTCGAAAATCTGATATATATGCCGCTCCGCCTCTCCGAAGATGCCGATGCTGCTCCTGGCGATATTCGGGCTTTTGATGTGGTTTCGGGAAAATTGGTTTGGACATTTCATACCATACCCTATCCAGGAGAAAAAGGATATGAGACTTTCCCAAAAGATGCGTATAAAAACGATGGAATAGGAGCAGTGAATAATTGGTCGGGTATGGCAGTAGACAAAGCCAGAGGTATTTTGTATGTACCAACAGGCTCAGCGGCTTATGATTTTTACGGAGGAAATAGACCTGGAAAAAACCTGTTCAGCAATTGCCTTTTGGCATTGGATGCCCGAACTGGAAAACTCAAATGGCATTATCAATTTGTGCATCATGATATTTGGGACAGAGATTTGCCTGCACCGCCGAATTTGATTACACTTAACAAAAACGGAAGGGCTGTTGATGCTGTGGCCCAGGTAACCAAGCAAGGCTATGTGTTTGTATTTGATAGAGTTACGGGTAAATCTTTGTTCCCAATAAATGAAGTTCCGGTTCCTAAGTCTAAATTAAAGGGAGAAATAACTTGGCCTACGCAACCCGTTCCCACTTTACCAAAACCGTATGCAAGAGAATCATTCAAGCTTACAGAAAAGGATATTTCTCCATATGCTCAAAATCGTGAAGAGTTAATAAAAGCTTTTAGAACTTATAAGAAGGGTCTTTTTGACCCACCAAGTGAGCAGGGTACTATCATTTTCCCCGGTTATGACGGAGGTGCTGAATGGGGTGGAAGTGCGGTTGATCCAAACGGCGTTATCTATATTAATGCCAACGAGATGGCCTGGATACAAACCATGAAACCTACTCAGAACATGAGTGGAGTGCCAATGGGTGAGAAAACCTATGTGAATTACTGCCAAAGTTGTCACCAACCCGACCGAGAAGGCAATGTAAAAAGTGGTTATCCATCGCTTATAGAAATTGGCAAAAAACATGATAACGCAACACTTTTGAATCTGATAAATGGAGGAAAGGGCATGATGCCCGGTTTTGGATTTATTAAACCAGAGGAAAAACAAGCCTTGATAGCATTCCTAAAAAATGAAGAGAAAAAGGAAGTTCAAAGCAAAGA
>NKJG01000136.1 GCA_002256395.1 Bacteroidetes bacterium B1(2017)
GACTCAATCCGTCAGGCATTTCGCTTGAACATCCGATAGTAAAAAAAGGAATTGAATTGGGCATGAAACCCTACGGTTCACCGACACTCTCCGACCAAGCTTTGATGCCATTTACCAGCATAAAAATTGGCCCAGGAGATTCTGCTCGCTCACATACTGCTGATGAATATATTTTTGTGCAAGAAATTTATGAAGGGATTTCAGGTTATGTAGAGTTGTTGATGGGGTTGAGGTTTTAGGATAAAGAACTTAGAAACTCTTCTGCACTCATAATTGACAATAGCGAAGATTTGAAGTCTTTCTGATTTCTTGTAATAATGATATCTTGGTTAGATTCTATGGCAGAATAATACTGTAAACCATCTTCAAAATCCTTAAACGCTGAATTATTTAAAGCTAAATCTACTATTTTTTCAGAAAGGGAAACTATATGAACGAGCAATTTAAACTTTCGGAGAATTTCCTTGGCTTCGCTGGTAGATTTTAATTTTGATAGAACATAATTTGTGTTGGCGAACGTCAGTGAAGAAACTGATAACTGAATAACGTTTCGGTCTGCCAATGAAAACAATTTAGCTGAGCTTTCATAAAACGGTTCTCGTTTGGCCAATAAGTCCAAAACTATATTTGTATCAATGAACAGTTTCTTCATTTGTACTTTTCAAGAAGGAAATCAGCGTATTTTTCTTTTGCTTCAAAGTCATTTTCCAAAGAAATTACTCCGCTCAAGCTTTTAACCAATGGAGAAATCTCAATTTCCTCCGACCTTTTACTTACTAGAGAAGAAAGATAAGATTCAATTAATCTTGACAAGCTAATTTTCTGACTTTTAGCATATTGCTTGGCTTTTTCAATAATTTCTTTATCTGCTATTAAAGTTAATTTTGTATCCATTGTTATATATACGTATAAATAATAATTATTCATACGTAAATATAAATTCAATTTATTTAAATTTCTACAATTTGTTGAATTAATTTTGACGGCGGATTTAATTCACAAAAAATATTCATAACTCCCCTATTCATTGGACACCGCCATCCTTAAAAAAGCCGCCAATTATTGCGTTTACCAAGAACGCACTCAAGCCGAAGTCAGGAAACGACTACAGGAGTGGAAGATATGGGGCGACGAAGCCGAAGAGATTATCGCCTATTTGATTACCGAGAATTATCTGAACGAAGAACGATTTGCCAAGGCTTTTGCTGGAGGGAAATTTAGGGTTAAAAAATGGGGGAGACTCAGAATAAAAGCTGAATTAAAAGCTAGGAAAATGAGTAAATATATCATGGAAGTGGCCATGAAAGAGATACCAAACGACGACTATTTTACTACTGCAACTCAACTCATTGAAAAAAAACTTC
>NKJG01000021.1:0-11280 GCA_002256395.1 Bacteroidetes bacterium B1(2017)
GTAGCCACCACAGCCAATCCTCCCAAAAGCAGTAAAAGTGCGGTATAACCAAGGCCAGCAATTACCTGAGTACCAAGTAAAGAAGAACCAATTTGTGCGACTGGCCAAGACATAGCGTACACAGCAGAATACTGTCCTTGATTGTGTGACTTTGCCCTTTCTATGCTGTAAGTATTCATAAACGGCATAGCGAATATCTCAGAAAAAGTAGCAAAAGTAATGCCTATCAACATCCAGGCATATGCGGTAAAATTGAGGTAGATAATATAATTGACAACCAACAGAAAACAGCCGAAAGTAATCAGTTGGAGCTTGGTATATTTGCCTTCAAGTTTATAAATGATAAGCATTTCTACCAAAGCCACCAAAAGGCCATTCATACCCATGAGAAGGCCTATTTGAAACTCCGACATATTGCAAATCTCTTTATAATAAACTGGCAAAACCACAAATAAAGGAGAAAAAGACATCACATAAATGGTAGTAAAAACCATGAAAATCATAAATGTGCTATCTCTCCAAGGTGATTCGGCTCGATTGAGTTTTGCCTCCGCTTTTGATATTTTTGCTTTTTTTACATATTTGGAGTGAAGAAATATCAGTACAATAATGGCAGCCAAAATATTGGTAACGCCATCTGCCCAAAACAGGTATTTGTAATCTCTGGTAGCAAAAATCCCCCCCAACACTGGACCAACTGCCCAACCCAAATTTATGGCCAATCTCACCAAAGAAATTGACCTGGTGAACGTATCTGGCGTGCTGAGGTGTGCTATACTCACCGAATTGGCAGGTCTATAGGCTTCTCCAAATGCAGAAAGAACAAATGTAGCTACACAAAGCAGTTCGAAGGTTTGAATTTCGGCAACCACAAAAAATAATAATCCACCAATGAACAAACTTCCAAACTGAACGAAAAAGTAGCCAAAGACATCCGTTAGTTTTCCGCCTAAATAAGAGCCCAAAATCGCCCCAAAACCAAAGGACATCATAACAAAGCCCGCATTTTCTATCGAAAAGTGAAGTTTTTGGGTGGTGTAAACGGTCATAAAAGCAACCACCATAGTGCCAGCTCGGTTAATGAGCATCACCAATGCAAGTAACCATATTTTGGGTGATAACCCTCCGTAGGCGTTTTTCAGAAGCATTTAATAAATTAGTGGTTTCATTATTAATCGAAAAAAAAGGATTGAGGTTCAATGTTGCCTCTATTTTTCTCAATAACTGAAATTTCTAACCAAAATTGACTCAAGCCAAATAACAAATAGACTATTGTTTTTTAATAAAACTGAATAGATAAATGATTAATGGCCGAATTAGATGGTGGATTAAAAATCCAATTATGGCCAAAATACTTCCAATTCCTGTTGGCAAAATTGCACCAAAAGTGATTGTCATGCCAATAACAAATCCCAAAAGGCATTCCGCTCGATAAACAGGGAAAAATAAGGAAATGAAAAAAACGGATAGGATTAAATATTCTGGCATGCTCTCGTTGCCAAGTGTAAAAAAAACTGAAAGTGCAACACCCAATATCAATGCACCTAAAAATCCTAGCCAGACTTTTAGGGGTATTTTTAGGAACTCAGGGCTTTTTCCGATAGGCAGATTTTCTCTTTTTTGAATTCTAAAAACTACAATCCACGTCAAAAGCGGCAGCAAAATTGCTCCCCACCAATTGGATATTTCGGGAAGATCTTCTCGTGCTAAAATATGGTGACTAGGTACTCCGCCATTAAAATAATACCAAGCTAAAAGGCTCCAAATGGCAATAGAAACAATACTCGTTAACAAGATTTGCGTCTTAATAAATTCTTTCTTTTTCATAATTTTACATGGTATTTTAACCAAAAATAATGTAATTCTTCAGCGTCAATTCACTAGATTGGGCTAATTTATATAGGCGGTTTAATTCGGATTTAAACGTCTAAAAAGTAAAGAAAACTTATTAAAAATTCGGTTTTAAAATTGATTTGCTACTTACAATTCTTTCTAAGAAAACTAATTTGAATCTGACACTTTAGCTTTAAGAAATAATCGCAGAAGGGGTTCAATTAAGCAGATAATCAGGAATTGGAGAATTTAAATAAATTGAAATATTATCCACTAATCAGATAATTGATTGGTTTTTTGATAATATTTTTACACTTTTCAAACCAATAATGTGAAAACGATCGATAAATGCTCCTCCCCTATTTCAATAAAAACTACGTTGAAGCTGGCTTAGATGAGGCAGGCCGAGGCTGCTTGGCAGGTCCTGTAGTTGCTGCTGCTGTTATTTTGCCCAAAGACTATGAACATCCTTGGCTGAATGATTCGAAACAACTTACTAAAGACCAGCGACTAGAACTCAGGGCTGAAATAGAAAAAAGTGCTTTGGTTTGGGCGGTTGCAGAAGCCTCAAACATCGAAATAGACCAAATCAATATTTTAAAAGCTAGTTTTTTGGCCATGCATAGGGCAGTAGATCAAATTTCTGTAAAAATACATCCTGAACACCTTTTGGTGGATGGTAATAGATTTACTCCGTATCCGATGATTCCGCACACTTGTGTGATAAAAGGCGATGGTAAATACCTTTCCATTGCAGCGGCTTCTATTTTGGCAAAAACCTACCGCGACGAACTCATGGAAGATCTGGCACAGCAATATCCCAGATATAAATGGCATGAAAATGCAGGTTATCCAACCATATTTCATAGAAAAGCCATCCTAGAATACGGCTACACGCCCTTTCATAGGATGACTTTCAGAGTGAGAGTTTAAGCTCTAGCGGCTTTTTCCCAAGTAACTGCTTGCTGATTTGAATAGAATCTTTTGAAACCCAGAATGGCTGCGTAGTTCATAAACGAAAAATAATATGGAACATACAGAGCTTTAAATTTCTTCCCTTTTTTCTCAAAAACATAGCCTAAAATAGCCAAACTATAAAAAGCAACTTGGAAAAATAAACTCAATTGATAAAATGGATTATCCATTAAGAAAAGATTAACGATAGGCATCAAAACCAAGAAAACTGGTACCAAAGTCCATCTTAATACCCGATGCGACAAATACTGAAAAGTAAGCCATCCATGTTTAAATGGGTTGAGTAATGTTTGCAATCTAAGGACTGACTGAATACCCCCGGCACTAATTCTAACTTTCCTTTTAAGTTCTTCTGCTATATTTAAGGAGGCTGTCTCCATAGCCTTTGCACTTGGCTCGTAAGCTGTTACATAGCCTTTAGAACATATTCTTAAAGACAAAACAAAGTCGTCTAGCAAAGTATCTGTTTCAAGCGTTTGAAAAAGCGAAGTTCTAATGGCGTACAATTCACCTGCCGCTCCAACTGTAGAATATAGCTCAGAGTCAAGTTTTTTCAAGAAACTCTCATATTTCCAATACAGACCTTCTCCCACCTCTGCATTGTTTTCAGAAACTTTAATTATTTGTTTCTCACCCGCCACCACTCCGACTTTGGGATTTACAAAATGCTCAACCATACTTTTAATTGCATCTGTATTGAGCATGGCATTGGCATCAGTAAAAACGGTAATTGGACTCTTAATTAATGGCATTACACGGTTGATAGCAGCCATTTTTCCCTTACGCTCATCACTATGGTAAACCTTAACTTGCTCAAAAGATTTTAGCTTTTCTATAGAATCGTCGGTCGTACCATCTGTCACAAAAACTATTTTTAATTTGTCTGAAGGGTAACTTTGTGCAATCGTATTTTTGACTTTATCCACTACATAATCAGATTCGTTGTAGGCCGCCACTAACAAAGTAACCTCAGGCAACACCTGATTACTAAAGTTTGGCTTCTTAACAAACAAATTCTTAATTTTAACAAGTACATAAAGTAAGATTCCGTACCCCACATAGGCATAAAAAGTTATGCCGAGCATTATCCAAAAAGAAATTTCTAAAGTTTTCATTATTTAGTTAAATAGATATTCTGTGTTTGAAATGCGGTGTTTTTCCAAGAAAAATCTTCGGCACGCTTCAGTCCTTTTTCTTTGATTGCGGTATTTAGATCGATATTATTGGTAAGCTCGTTGATGGCTTTTGTAAGTTCGTCAACATTTTGAGGATCCACCAAATAAGCGGCATTTCCTGCCACCTCGGGCATGGCAGTTGAAGTAGAAGTAATCACCGGCGTACCACAAGCCATGGCTTCTATAATGGGTATTCCAAAACTTTCTCTCAAAGAAGGATATAAGAAAAGAGTGGCCAAATTGTAAATTTTGGGCAAATCACTGTGCATTATATAGCCCGGGAGCGATATTTTATCTAAAATATCCAATCGTTTGATTTTTGCAAGATGATTTAAAATTTGCTCATGACTGCTTTCCAAAATGACCAACTGGGTTGGGTCGGGATTTTCATCCACATATTTTGAATAAGATTTCAGAACATTCACCAAATTCTTTTTAGGAGCTTCGTTTCCTAAAAACAAAATGAAATCGTCGGGCAAACTGTATTTCTCTTTTATGAGGTTCAGTGTGTCTTTGTTGGCTATTTCTCTAAAAGTAGAACTGTATGCATTAGGAATCACCTTCAATTTACTATCACTGATATCCAAAGTTTTACTGATTTGTATCTTTTCAAAATCAGAGACCGTAAAAACATAATTAGCTTTTTTGGTTATTTTGGGTACAATAAATTTTCTATAAAAATGCCCCGCAGTCTGATAAATAGTGCCTCCTGAAAAAGAATGCATATAAATAATGTCGTGCAAAGTGACTACATAAGGAACAGGACTATTAAGCGGAGCAGTATTAGACGTGTAATGCATCACGTCGACACCAGCCGCCTTTATGGCTTTTGGCAACCATATTTGCTCCCAATCAACATAAGTAGCTCCTTTAACTTTAACCACCTTCATGTTTTCTGAAGAATGCAAACACACGTCTGAGTCAGGTTTTACAAAAACCACATACTCGTTGGTATGATCTAATTTTTGAAGTGCTTTAATAAGCTCCAAAGCATAGATATCCATCCCATGTTTTTTCTTTCTGAAAATCCTTTGGGCTTCTATTCCTATTTTCATTTCGAATAAGTGTTTAAATGTGGCGTATGAATAAATACCTTATTGGCTTTTTTAAATTTCAAAATAGCTTTTACCATGTACCAGAGACTAACTGGCACATATGAAAAATCTCTGAGTTTGATGGTTTTTCTGAGATATGAAGGAATGGCCAACCACAACCCAACTACGTAACCCACGACCAATCCAACATTCCACAGAATAAACGAACCTAAAAAAATATGAACAATTAATGATATGAAAACACTACCCAAAAGAATCAATCTAGGGGGAAGCAGAAATTGCAAAACTTTGTCGAAATAGTCAATATTGCCTCTAAAAAGAGCAATAAATGCACTAAAGAAATGTTTTTTGGCAAAATTAAACTGAGCAGAAATCCACCGTGTTCGTTGGTTTTCGAATACGGCACTTTCTCGCACTTTTTCATCTAAAACATAGGCTTCTTGCAAATAAGTAATTTTCTGTCCTTTGTGTAGTAAGTCTAGTTCCAGCTGTTTATCAAAGCCACTGACTACATCAATTTCTGACATAAAATTCCTGAATTCTTGAAAATCCATGATTAGGCCTGAGCCAATCAAAGCAGAAGATAATCCTATATTGGCATGACCTTTTCTAAAGACAGAGTTGTTAATTTCTTCGCTTATGGCGTCCAAAAATGCAAAACGCGTGTCTAAATTTTTTGCAATTCTATGGGCTTGAATCACCTTATTTCCTCCCGCAAAAGCGGCTTTTGCTTTATTAATAAAGCCTGGAACCAAATGATTATCCGCGTCCAAAAGCACAACAGCATCAAAATCCGCGTGGATGGTAGAAAGAGCTATGTTTATTGCTTTGGCTTTCGTGCTTTTTTCCAGATTTAGAGCTATAATTTGAGCCTTCGAACTCTCCAGAATCTTTAAAGTGGCCTTTTGAAGGTGATCACCTATCACGATGATTTTGTCCTCCTTTGAAATATCAGGTTGATTTTCTAGACTTTTTACTGTTTCTATTATTACTCCGTCTTCTTTATAAGCAGGAATTAAAAACAAAAAACGACTTTTGGGGGACTTTTGTATTTTGATTTTTTTGCTTGAAAACAAAGCCATCAAACTAAAAAAAAGTACATAGACAACTCCAATGCTGAGATACGTTAATATTATTATCGACATGATATTACATTTTTTCCGACTGAAAAACTGCCGGGAAGGTTTTTAAAATTAGTTTGATATCATAAAGCCAATTGTGCTCTTGTGCGTAGGTGTTGTCTAAGTCCATTCGTTCTTTTTCAGACAAAGCGGCTTGGCCTCTTTTGGTTACCTGCCAAAGACCTGTTAGACCTGCAGGAGCCAAAAATCTTGCTGCTGATTCGTCTTTGGTAAGTTTTTCGGCTTCGTAAGGTGGAAGCGGTCTATTTCCCACAATCGACATGTCTCCTTTTAGAATATTGAAAAGTTGGGGTAATTCGTCTAAGCTTGAGTTTCTTAAAAAAGTCCCTAAGCGTGTAATACGTGGATCGTTCTGAAATTTCATAAAGGCAGCTTTGCTTTCTTTTTTTGTTTGAAGAGCCTGCTCGCTCATCCAGCCGCCATCATAAATGAGTTCTTGTTTGTCATTTTCAGACACTTCAAGTTCATCTTTTTTGTACATGTTGAAATCGTCCATTTTACTGATTTCCTTATCAGCGTTAACTTTCATTGTACGAAACTTATACAAGTTAAAAATCTTATAACCAGCACCTACACGTTTTGAAAGATATAGAAACGGCCCTTTAGAGTCTAATTTAATTAATACCCCTACCGTTATAAAAACGGGTAGGAGTATTAAAATGGCGGTCAACGAAAGCACCACATCAAAAGCTCTTTTTCGAAACGACATTTTCGGTTCAGGAAAAGTAAAATCCTCAAGATTTTCAATTTCCTCCAAAGCTTTGGCGTCTTCTTTAGAATTTAAAAGCTTGTCAATCCTTAATTTCAATTCTTCAGGATGAAACGGCTTTCCAACATAATCGTCAGCACCTGCACTGAGGCACTCAATTCTTGTCTCGCTTTTTTCGTCGCCAGACAACACTAAAATTGCAATATCCGAATACTTAGGATTCTTTTTCAGATACTTAATCAATGTCAGGCCATGCTCTTCTCCAAGATTCAAGTCCACAATGACTAAATCTGGCACATCGTCGTTTTTGATAAGTAATCTGGCAATTTTTAATGTCGGTGCTAATCGAAGATCATAATCATCCTTAAGCTTGTGATTGAGCAAGCCAAGAACCATCTGGTTGTCATCTACTATTAGAATCTTTTTTTTCATTATAATTATTGTTTCGTTAATTGTCCTTTTGCCATTATCACTCCAAAAAAATTAACTTATTAATAATGAGCATGTTGTAAAATTACAAGCACTTGGTTTTTTCCTAATTCTGGAAAAACCTTTTTTATTTTGGAAAAATTCATACATTTGGATATAATTTAATATTAGACCATGAGCAAGCAATTTTCGATATTTATAGTTGAAGACGACGCCTTTTATGGCTCAATGTTGGAGTATCACCTTAACTTGAACCCTGACTATGAAGTGAGCAGATTTGAAAATGGAAAAAGTTTTGTAGATAACTTATACAGAAGACCTTCAGTTATAACACTGGACTACTCTCTTCCAGATATTGATGGTGAGACAATTCTCAAGAAAATCCAAAAAGACCATCCTGAGATTCCTGTAATAATTATTTCGGGCCAAGAAAACATCACCACGGCTGTTCAATTGCTCAAGCTAGGGGCATATGACTACATAGTAAAAGACGAAAACACCAAAGACAGGCTCTGGAATTGTCTTTTAAAAATAAGAGAAACCAAAGAACTCAAAGAAGAGATAACATTATTAAGAGAAGAGGTTCGCGAAAAATATGAGTTTTCCAATAGTATTAGAGGCAATAGTCCTCCTTTAAAGCGTGTATTTGCATTAATGGAAAAGGCAGCCCAAAGCCAGATAAATGTATCCATTTATGGAGAAACGGGTACTGGTAAAGAATTGGTAGCTAAGTCTATTCACTTCAATTCTGGAAGAAGTAAGAAACCATTTGTAGCTGTAAACATGTCAGCAATTCCAAGAGAACTGGTTGAAAGTGAACTATTTGGCCATGAAAAAGGGGCCTTCACTGGAGCTATGAATAGGCGAATAGGGAAGTTTGAGGAAGCCAATGGAGGTACTCTGTTTCTAGATGAAATTGGAGAAATGGATATAACCATCCAAGCGAAAATTTTGAGAGCCTTACAAGAACAAGAAATAGTGAGAGTTGGTGGTAATTCTACAGTAAAATTTGATGCAAGGATAATAGTAGCTACCCACAGAAACCTTGGCGATGAGGTTCAAAAAGGGACTTTTAGAGAAGACCTTTACTATAGGCTTTTAGGCCTCAATATCCAGCTTCCTCCTCTACGCGAAAGAGGAAATGATATCATGATTTTGGCTAAATTTTTCGCAGAGGATTACTGCAAAAAGAATAAACTACCAGAAATTTCACTCACAAACGAAGCTTCACAGAAACTGCTACAATACGGTTTCCCAGGAAATATAAGAGAGCTAAAAGCCATAGTAGAATTGGCTTGCGTGATGGCGACAGACAACAATATAAGTGTGGAAGACATCAGTTTTAATTCTTTAAAACCGGAAGGTTCATTCTTGTTAGAAGAACTTACCTTAAAAGAGTATAATAAACGAATCCTTAGGCACTTTTTAGACAAATACGAAAATGATGTCTTGCTCGTAGCTGACAAACTGGATATTGGCAAATCTACTATCTACAATATGTTAAAAAGTGGAGAATTGTAAATCCAAAAAATAAACTTTCTTCCAAATTTTGGAATGTTAAATACTTATAAATAACTAGTTTTCAACTAAGTAACAAAACGGCACATTTTCTGTAATATATAATAAGTACTAAAACTTTGGATAAATGTATTTCAGCAGTTTTTCAGATATTTCTTTCTCAAGTATTGCGAATGCAGCAAAACCAACGGATTATCACCTGGTTTTTGTTGCAGAGAAATCTGCTGACGAAGCCCAGTTGGTGATAGATGCCTTTAATAGCCACAAATTAAAACTCTTTGGAGGCATTTTCCCTACAATTTTCTCCGACTTACAAAATTACGATACTGGTTTTCTGATTCTACAAATCCCGCCTGTAGAACAAGTCATTAGGCTGTCAGCCAAAGATGATAATTTCTACGATACAAATGTGGACCTTGACACAGTTGGCACGGCCATTCTGTTAACAGATGGGTTGATGGGAGAGACAGATTCGTTTCTTCGAAAAATATATAACTTTTTCGGTAATGAAATGAACATCGTAGGGGGTGGTGCTGGTTTCATAACACTTAAACAAAAGCCATGTATTTTTACCAATGAGGGCATTTTTCAAGACGGAGGAGTGATGGCTCTTTTGAAATCTCATAGTCAAATTGGTGTTAAACATGGATGGGAAGTTTTTGAAGGGCCATTTATTGCAACATCTACCGAAAAAAACATTATTAAAGAACTCAATTGGCGACCTGCATTTGAAGTCTATAAAGAAGCCATAGAAGGTAATTCGAATTATAAATTTAATGAAGGCAATTTTTTCGATATAGCCAAGGTTTTCCCCTTTGGAATTTACAAAGAAGGTACCGAATTTGTTGTTCGCGATCCTTTCATTTTAAATGAAGATGGCTCCATTACTTGCATCTCTGAGATTCCTGAAAACTCTATGCTACAAATTCTTACAGGCAATCCCAATACGTTAATAAATGCAGCAAAAGAAGTAGCAGAAATGACCATAAACACAGAAACCCATTCTAGTCTATTGGTTTTTGATTGTATCACACGCGTGATGTATCTCAACGAGCGATTTAAAGATGAACTCGCAGCCATGAAAACTGTTTTGGGGCCAGAGAGTTCAAAAATCAGGGGAGTGGCTACATTGGGTGAAATAGCCTCTAACGGCATGGGATTTGTTGAATTCTACAATAAAACTATCGTGGCGTGTAGCCTCAATTCCTGATGGAGACCAAACTTGAAATAGTTCGAGAACTCTCCCTCTTATATGAGTTGTCACTTTCAATAGGTGGCACATTAGATCTAAAAAAAACAAGCGAAGACTTTCTGAAAGTCTGGATGCGACAAAAAAACATAGACTTTGGGTCAATTTGGATAAAAAACATACATCTTGATTTAGAAAACCCCAATCAGTTTTCATTAATATTTGCTCATCCGCATTTTTTGGTTATTGACCATACAGAAACTCTTCCAGATGATTTTGCCGATACTTTGAAGCAACAAAAGGCTATTCAGGTAAACACTGAAGATACATATTTTCAATACTTTAAAAAAGAAAAAAACATAAAGTCGGGGAGTTATTGGTTTCTAGAAATTCCAAATTTAGGCTTTATAAAGTTCTTTTTTTATGAAAAAAATCCATCTCAAAAATCATTTAATCTAAGGGAAACCAAAAAAACAGAAAAGGTTCTTGGAAAACTTAGTATAGCCCTGCAATCGTGCCTGCTCCATAATAAAGTAATCACAGAAACTGAACAAAAAAATAAGTACCAAAAGGAAATCAGAAAATTGGCTTTGGTTGCCGAAAAAACCGACAACGCCATTATAATTACAGATGCAAAAGGACTTATTGAGTGGGCAAATGATGGATTTATGCGTATTTCAGGATACGCAGTTGAAGAAGCCATT
Organism: Bacteroidetes bacterium B1(2017); assembly: GCA_002256395.1. Classification (GTDB taxonomy): domain Bacteria; phylum Bacteroidota; class Bacteroidia; order UKL13-3; family UKL13-3; genus B1. The sequence continues at coordinate 10,730 of NKJG01000021.1, forward strand.
GGTAAGACACCGGGTTCTTTGTTGCAAGGTCCCGAAACCAATCAAGAAACCATAGCGTATATACGAAATCAAATAAAAGAAGAAAAGAGTTTTAGAGCAGAACTCCTCAACTATTCAAAAACGGGAAAGAAATATTGGATAGAAATTTCTATTCAGCCAATTTACGATGATAATGGGCTACTCATCAATTTTATAGCGGTAGAATCTGACATTACTGACCGAAAAAATAAAGAAGTAGAACTAAACGAAGCTAAGGAAAAAGCAGAAGAGTCGGGAAGAATTAAACAGGAATTTCTCTCTGTTGTCAGTCATGAAATAAGAACTCCTCTGAATGGAATCATTGGCATGTCCAACCTTCTTCAGAAAACGCAACTGTCGCCACAGCAATCTGATTATCTAAACACAATCCAAATTTCTAGCGAAAACTTATCATTGATCATCAACTCAATTTTAGATTTTTCCAAAATCGAATCCGGATTGTTGAATATTCAAGCTATTCCTTTTAATCTTAAAAAGATTCTACAAAATATAATTAATAGCAATGAATTCAA
>NKJG01000021.1:12142-22247 GCA_002256395.1 Bacteroidetes bacterium B1(2017)
GGACAATTTCAAATCTGCTGGAATGAATGACTATATCACCAAACCATTTGAAGCCGAATATCTCAAAAAGAAACTAATTGAGTACATGCTTGTTTACCAAAGCTACTCCATTTCCAGTCCAAAAAGCAAGCAGATTATAACAGTACAAACCTATAACAATAGCCTGCTTACCCAAATGATGAAGGGAAATCAAGTACAAATAAGGCAGATGGAGCAGCTGTTTGTAAACCAAGCAGAAGAAGTGATGAAGCAAATGCATCAGTACTTTTTACTTGAAAACTGGAAAGAAATAGGCTTAATAGCTCATAAATTAAAAGCCTCTATTGATATGCTACAGATCACAAATCTTAAGCAGGTGATCAGAAAACTAGAAAGTATAGAAAAAAACAAGACAGAAAAAAGAGTCGTAGACGAGCTCATTAACAATGTAACTGAAACTTTACATAATGTTTGTTTATTAATCAAAAATTCGCATAAATGAAGCCACTTGTATCAATTATCACAGTAAACTTCAATCAAACGGAAGTTACCATCAGTCTACTAAAATCTTTAAGAGAGGTAACTTATAAAAACATAGAAGTATTTGTCGTTGACAATGCTTCAAAGGAAAGTCCGAACATAAAAATCAAGGAGCAATTTCCAGAGGTTAACGTAATTTTGAGTAAGGTAAATCTCGGTTTTGCTGGAGGAAATAATCTAGCTATAGAGCAAGCAAAAGGAAAATACATGATGTTTCTCAATAATGATACAGAAGTTAAACCAGACTTCTTGGAGCCATTGGTTGAAGTGATGGAAAAAGATAATCATGTAGGCATTTGTTCTTCTAAATTGATATTTTATGCTCACCCAGATACCATTCAATTTGCGGGATCCAGCCCACTGCATCCTATAAAAATCCAGAGTTTTGCGGTTGGTTATGGACAAAAAGATTCTGAAAAATACAGCCAAACGGTAGAAACAGCATTGGCACATGGTGCAGCCATGCTTGTAAGATCAGAGGCAATATCAAAGGCAGGAAAAATGCCCGAGGAATACTTTCTTTACTATGAGGAGATAGATTGGTGTGAACGAATCAAAAAAGAAGGTTTCAAAATCATGTTTGTTCCTGATTCAGTGGTTTTACATAAAGAATCTATTTCTATAGGAAAACAAAGCTTCATTCAAGTTTTTTACAAAACACGCAACAGAATTTTACTCGCCAGAAAATGGAGAAAAGGCAATGAAAAAATCATTTCTTTGGCCTACTTGTCTGCAACAGTATTCCGTGATATTTTAAAGTATTTTACTCAAAGAAAAAACGACTTAGCCAGAGCAAGTTGGAAGGCTTTGTTGTGGAATATCCAAAACTAAAAATTGGAAATTACCCACTGGTTATTACCAATTTTTGGAAAAATTATTTTCAAAAATCCTTATTCTGAAATTATAAAAATTCATAGATTTTCTGTTAAAACCAGTGTTTTGATACCTCTTGATAAGTATTACAAAATAAAGGCTTATTTTACGGTCATTTGGCGTAATTCATAATCCGAATTGGCAGGGTTATTGTCTTTTCTAAAGAAATTCGACATTGTGTTTTCATGTTTCTTTCATGTTTTTAACTGTTAAATATCAAAGGTGATTTGTTTAAATCAATAAACATAAGCTCCTTGAATATATGGCAAAACAATGAAAATTCAACCGATAAAATATCAAAGCTATTTACAACCGAAAATTATTAAATGATACATGAAAATTGAACAAAAAATAACAACTGACAGCGGCTGGCAAACAGTCTATTCTCACGAAGGATTCAACCAAGAGCTCTGTCAAATTGTCTTGGTGTTGGGAGGAAAAAACAATATCACTTTTGAAGCTCTGGGTAAAATAAAAGTTGACTATCCAAATGCACAATTAATTTCAGCCACAACTGCGGGTGAAATCGCCAATTATGCTTTCTACGACGAGCAACTTTCTACCACTGCTATACACTTAGAAAAAACGCCATTTGTATGCGAGTTGGCCAATATAAAAGACTTTGCCAATAGCTTCGATTTAGGACTGGACTTATTCAAAAAAATGCCAAAAGATAACCTAAAATATATTTTTGTACTATCAGATGGTGGCCTTATAAACGGCACGGAACTTCTTGAAGGAATAAATACAGAAAATAACGATGAAATTCTCATTACTGGCGGATTGGCAGGTGACGGATCGAGGTTTCAATCGACACTTGTAGGCGTGGATGCCAATCTTGAATCAGGAAACGTCGTGCTGATAGGTTTTTATGGAGAACACATAAAAGTTGGCCATGGCTCATTAGGTGGTTGGGACGAATTTGGGCCAGAACGAATTGTAACAAAATCAGAAAAAAACGTGCTTTTTGAGCTTGACAATAAAAATGCTTTAGAACTCTACAAACAATATCTTGGTTCTTATGCAGATGAACTCCCAGGATCAGCGTTGCTGTTTCCTATTTCGATTTCAAATGACGCACAAGACACCAAAAATGTCCGAACAATCCTATCAATTGACGAGTCAAACCAATCCATGACATTTGCAGGTAATTTGCCAGAGGGTAGCAAAGTAAGACTCATGAAAGCGAATTTTGACAAAATAATTAACGCCTCAGGATCGGCAGCACAGCAAGCTGTTTCGTTTGATTTCGACAAACCAGACCTGGCTATTTTAATAAGTTGTGTGGGAAGAAAACTCATATTAAACGACCGAGTAGAAGAAGAAATAGAAATAGCAAAAGACATTTTTGGGGCAGAAACGTGTGTCTCAGGGTTTTACTCTTACGGTGAAATCTCTCCGTTAGTTAAATCCCAAAAGTGCGAATTACAAAACCAAACGATGACCATTACCACGCTTAAAGAAATTTGATACTATGGATTTACACCCTTTATTGGCAAAGCAAATAGCCAAACATTTAGGAGAAGATGCGATAAGCAACCCAGCGTTTACTTCGCTTATAAAAGTAGTGAGTGGGTCTTATGAATCTTACGAAAGAGACAAAAAAATCACCGAACACGCTTTCGAAATCAGTGAAAAAGAATACCAGGATGTACTTCAAAACTTAAAAAAAGAGAATACTCTAAAAAAAGAGTCTATAAAAAAAGTTAAGCAAACCCTAACAATTCTAGACGAAAACAATGCATCAAAACTAAAGGATACCGACGATTTGGCCGAAATTATTGATTTATTAAACGACCAAATCAACATAAAAAATGAACTGGAACAAACCTTGGTTTTTGCGAAAGAAAATGCTGAAAAAGCCGCCAAAGCAAAGTCAGACTTTCTATCGGTGATGAGCCATGAGATTCGTACTCCTTTGAATGCCATAATCGGAAACATCCATATCTTAAAACAAGAGGTACATTTACCACACCAAGAAGAATTTATCAGCACACTCCATATTGCTGCCATGAACCTGATAAATTTAATAAATGACATTCTAGATTTTAGCAAAATAGAAGACGGAAAAATCAAATTTGACAACAAGTCTTTCTCTTTGAAAAACTTGCTCAGCGATGTCAGATCTACAAACAGATTTAAGGCAGATGAACATCAAAACAACATCAATCTAAACATTGACGAAAACGTCCCAGATTTGGTCTTGGGAGATTCGCTACGCTTAGGTCAGCTGATGAACAACTTGGTTTCTAACGCCATAAAATTCACCAGCAACGGAGATATTAATATAAATATTTCGGTTGTAGGAGAAAGCCAAGATCCAACCTATGTCAAGTTCTCAGTAGTGGATAATGGGATTGGGATTGAAAAAGAAAATATAGAAAAAATATTTGAACGTTTTACTCAGGCAAATTCCAATATTACAAGAGAACATGGAGGGTCGGGATTAGGCCTTGCCATTATCAAAAAATTATTGGTGTTAATGGACGCTGATATCCATGTCGAAAGTGATTTTGGCAAAGGCTCAAACTTTTACTTTACATTGCCTTTTGTGAAAGACAATAGTCTACCAATCCCTGAAAAAAGCATTGAATCAAATGAGAATGTACTGCTCGCAGGAATAAAAGTATTGCTTGTTGAAGACATAAAATTTAATGTTTTGGTGGCGAAAAAAATGATGGAAAACTGGAAAATTGACATTGATTTAGCAGAAAATGGTCTAGTGGCAGTTGAAAAAGTTAAAAACAACAATTATGATGTCATTTTGATGGATTTACAGATGCCGATAATGGACGGTCTTTCTGCTACTAAAAAAATACGAGAAATGGGAATAAATACGCATATCATAGCCTTAACAGCTTCAGTTTCTAACGACACTCAGTCTGAGGTTTATAGCTGCGGAATGAACAATTATCTAACAAAACCATTTAATCCAAAAGATCTACATGAAGCAATAAGAAGAGCCATATAAATCAAAAATATAAGATATTATATTTCTTCTAAAATGGATTCTCCTTCGGAACAATCGCCAGAGGTCCAACGCCATTTTTCATGTAATCTTACTTTTCCATTGGGCAACATTTCAGGATTTGAAATACAAATACCAGTCATCAATTCACCCTCTGAATTGATGTGGTGGTAACGCATATTAATAAGTCCTAGCTCGTTGACAATTCCAATCAAATGACCCACCAAAATTTTGCCTCCTGAATAATTAGAACTTAGGACATTTCCATTCTGTATATATTCAAAAATAGTCTCCGAGGAAGTATCGCCATTCTGCGTATTAGAGATTGCCTTAAATAATTTCTTGTTATAATTCATTTGATAAATTTTGACCTAAAACAAAAAAAGCCGCTGAATATTAATTCAGAGTCCAAAGTACTTTAATTTTTCTTATTATCCAGTTCCAAAGAGAACGCTCTTAAGCTTACAGGTAAATCACCCATTTTAGTAGCCATTTGGTTCTTCGTATTTTTATTCGATCAGCTAATTAAATAATAGCGATTTGAAAGGTAAAGAAATTATTTTATCAAGACCAAAGAATTCTTTAATCCCTTAAGCTCAACAACTTCTGTATCATCAATTGCCTTTGGCTTAACAATTTTCCCGTTCAACTTCCATACTCTAAATTGGCCTTTAGGTTGAGAGAAAACCAGTTTCCAGTTGCTATATTTTTGATTAATATCGAAACTTTGGGAATCTGTTTTTTGAATAAAACTTAACGAGATTTGATTCTCTCCTATTTCCACATCTTGTATTTTTCCATCAACCAACTTGCTTGGAAGCAATGGCGAAATATGAATAGTTTTAAGATGTGCCAAAGGTTTTATTCCAAAAAACTGTTTGATAATGGGTTCCCCAAAAGCATACATGTTCCAAGCTTGTGAAAACATACCAAAGTCAGGTGAAACTTCATAAATTGAGCCTGGAAGGGCAAAACTGAAGGATTTCATCATTCTTTTGAGAAGTGAATAGGCTTCGTCTGGTCTACCATAGTTATTTTCGGCCACGGCTTGCACGCCTGTTGGTAAGGTCATTACCGCACCTGTGTAGGTAAATATTTTGCGATTAGTGACAAATGAACCTTCTTCCGTTCCAGCCGTTTCGTCTCGGTCGATGCCTGTCACAAACATGCCGTAAGGATTTGTAAATTTCTTGGCTGTTTCGAGAGCTTTTATAGCCTTTTCATTGTCTGCAACTCCCATTTCCATGGGCGTATTTACTACCCAATTGTGGTGCATCACAAAACCTCTTTTTTCATCTTCTGAAAATGCCTCAATTTGTTTTTTAGAATTCTTGAGTTCAGCTACTGCCCATGGTTTTTTTAAAGTATCTGCCCTGATTATGGCATCATCCAAGAGATGCAACGCTTGCTTTTTTGTACCTATAAAATCGGCATAAGAGTTAAATTCCTCCACCCAAAAATCCTTGTTAATTTTTTCTTTGATTTTGTCAGCTTTGGATTGGTATTGATTGGCCAAATTTGTTTTTCCTAAAACTAAAGCCATTTTTGCAGCATCAGCAAAGGCTTTTTGAGAATAAACCGCCACATCTATCATCTCAGAATCCATGCCATGAATTTCCATCATTCCAAAGCCGTCAGGTAGAAGATTTCCGTCCTTATCGTTTTCCTTCAACAGCCAGTCTAATCCTTTTTCTATGGTTGGAAAGTATTTATTCAAGAAAGCTTTATCCCCAGTCCAACAAAATACCTCCCAAATCAATGAGGCAAATTGTGGTGTTTCGTTTACATTCCCATTATTAAAAACTACACCGTTTGTGGATACCTCGTGAACAATTTTGCCGTTGCCATTTGTTTTCTCTGAAATGCCATGAATCAAATCTATTGTACTATATACCAGATCTTTACGACCAGTTGCTATCAAACCTTTCAGCGTATATTCATTGTCCACACCAAACCACCATGGGTAATCCGGCAAACCCGCACACAAGCCTCTGCCTTGTCCTTCCACATCTCTAATCAACCAATCGGTATTATACTTAATCCAGCGAAATCCTTTTTCCAAGTCTTTATCGCTGAGCGTTATCTTTGATTTTTCATTTACATTTAAAAGCCTAGTTTGCTTCTTTTGCAAAACCAAAGATGCATTTTGAGCTAATTCAGTATAAGTATTCAAAGCCTCCATTTGGCTCTTTTCTGAACCCGAAATAATCAGTGGGAAATTACCGTTAGCTTTTGAAGAAATTGTCAGATTATATTGTGTTCGAGTGATGGAAGTATGGAGTTTATGCGAATGATTTTCTTTTTCTGAAACAACAATTCCTTTCAATTTTGAGCCATACATCACATACCAGGGATTCAATTTGTCTTTTACCAACCATTTGTTTTCTTTAAAAACAGCCTCGTCTTTACCATCAACCATATTGGTTCTTTCACCCAACCAAACGGGCATAAGATTGGAAATGGCTTTTAATTCTATCGAAACATTTAAAGCTTTATTGGTCTTATTTTTTATCAAGAACTCCATGTAAACTGCCTTCTTTCCATCTGGTACAAATTGATATCTTTCTATTACAAAATCAGGAGATAAACTATTGTAAGTAAGCTTATTGCCAAATGCATAATTTTCAAAAACATCGGCTTTGTTCAAAACATACTTTTGGTTATTTACCAGCATTTCCACCTCAAAACCATCCATGAGCTTGATTCGATGACACCATACTCCGCCCATTTCACCTTGCACATGCCAGCCCAAGTCTGGAAACGTACCGTCTTGATGACCGACCATATAGAGCCTATCGCCAGCTGCAGCATATGGACTAGATAAATATTCTGGTTTGCCTTGTATTTTTTCTGCACTTAGGAAAAGCGGGGAAATACTTTTACTAATGGTGTTTTGAGCAACAGAAAATTGAAAGAAAACAAACAGAAAGGAAAGCGTTTTACAAATATTCATTTTATCAAAGGTTAAAGTCAAATCTACGAATTTTATCGCATAAAAAAACAGCTCCCATTGCTGAGAGCTGCTCTTTTTATAACAATCTAAACGAAATCTCTTAGTTTCCTTTTTCTTTCTTAATAACACCTTCAGCGATGTTGTTAGGAACGAAATCGTAGTGAGAGAAAGTAAGGTTAGCTGTAGCACGCCCTGAAGACATAGTTCTTAGGTCAGTTACATATCCAAACATCTCCGACAAAGGCACATCAGCCTTGATCACTTGAGATCCAGCCTTGGTGTCCATACCTTTCATCATACCTCTACGACGGTTCAAGTCTCCAGTGATTGGTCCAGTGTACTCATCAGGCGTCAAAACCTCCAGAGCCATGATTGGCTCAAGTAATTTAGCACCTGCTTGCTTACCAGCCTCACGGAAGCCCATACGAGCGGCCAATTCGAATGACAATGAGTCTGAATCGACGTCGTGGAATGAACCGTGGTACAATCTAACTTTGAAAGAGTCAACTGGGAAACCAGCCAAAGGACCTGTTTTCATAGCCTCTTTAAAGCCTTTCTCGATTGCAGGGATAAATTCACGAGGAATAACACCACCCACGATACCGTTTACAAACTGTAAACCAATTTTCTTCTCTTTTCCTTCTTCGTCGTCGTCTCTTGGACCGAATTCGAATACGATATCTGCAAATTTACCTTTACCACCCGATTGTTTTTTGTAAACTTCACGGTGTTCAACAGTCTTAGTAAATGTCTCTTTGAATGCTACTTGTGGAGCACCTTGGTTTACTTCTACCTTAAACTCACGACGCATACGGTCGATGATGATCTCTAAGTGAAGTTCACCCATACCTCTCATGATAGTTTGACCAGTTTCTTCGTTGGTTTCAACGGTCAAAGTTGGATCTTCTTCAATAAGCTTAGTGATCGCTTTAGAGAAGTTGTCTTGATCAGCCGTTTTCTTAGGCTCAATAGCATATCCGATAACGGGATCAGGGAATACCATTGATTCAAGAACGATTGGGTGTTTTTCGTCAGAAAGCGTATCTCCTGTTTTGATATCCTTAAATCCTACAACCGCAGCAATATCACCAGCTTCTAGAGCGTCGATTTGATTTTGCTTGTTGGCGTGCATTTGGAATATACGAGAAATACGCTCTTTGTTACCCGAACGGTTATTCAATATATATGAGCCTGAAGGCAATGTACCTGAATAAGATCTAACAAAACACAAACGACCAACAAATGGGTCAGTGGCGATTTTAAACGCTAAACCTGCAAATGGCTCTTTAGCATCAGGTTGACGGATGATTTCAGCACCCGTATCAGGATTAGTACCTTTGATACCGTCTCTATCTAATGGCGATGGCAATAAGGCCATTACCAAGTCAAGCATAGTTTGTACACCCTTGTTTTTGAATGACGAACCGCACAACATTGGTACAATCTTCATGTCAATCACAGCAGCACGCAAAGCGGCCAATATTTCGTCTTCGGTGATAGAGTTTGGATCTTCGAAGAATTTCTCCATCAAAGTCTCATCATAGTCAGCTACAGCCTCCAGGAGATTCTCTCTCCACTCAGCTACTTCTTCCAACATATCTTCAGGAATCGGCACCTCTTGGAACGTCATACCTTTATCGTGTTCGTTCCACACCATTCCACGGTTGTTGATCAAGTCAACCACACCTTTGAAGTTTTCTTCACCACCGATAGGCAACTGAAGTGGAACTGCATTTGAGCCCAACATTTCTTTCACTTGCTTACACACGTTTAAGAAGTCAGCACCCGAACGGTCCATTTTGTTTACGAAGCCCAAACGAGCCACGTTATAATTGTTGGCCAAACGCCAGTTTGTCTCAGACTGTGGCTCTACACCGTCCACCGCACTAAACAAAAACACCAAACCATCCAATACTCTAAGAGAGCGGTTTACCTCAACGGTAAAATCCACGTGACCTGGAGTATCTATAATATTGATATGGTAGTCGTTGTCTCTGTATTTCCAACCAACTGTTGTAGCTGCAGAAGTGATAGTGATACCTCTTTCTTGCTCTTGCTCCATCCAGTCCATAGTAGCACCGCCGTCGTGTACTTCACCGATCTTGTGGTTAACACCAGCGTAGTAAAGAATACGCTCTGTAGTGGTGGTTTTACCGGCGTCAATGTGGGCGGCAATACCAATGTTTCTTGTAAATTTTAAATCGCGAGCCATTATTTGTAATTTGTTTACGGATATTCTAATCCAGATTACTATCGAAAATTTTTGATTTCAGTTTCGGGCTGCAAAATTATGAAAAAAATGCAGAAGATAAAACAAAAGCGGAGTAATAGTTTGATAAAAGCCAAAAATGTGCTAAGAATCTCATTTTTAGGCAGAAAAACGCATCAAATGATGCAAAAAATTAACCTTATCTTAACTGTTGCGTAAGATTTTGAGATAATTTTTCGTTTATAAATAAACATTTCATAGCTTTGATTGACCAATAACGAATAAATAAAATGGAGGAAGAAGAAAATCAAATCAATATAGAACTGTCTGAAGAAATGGCCGAAGGTGTTTATGCCAACTTGGCCATGATTGCCCACTCCAACTCCGAGTTTGTGGTGGATTTTATCAGACTGATGCCCGGCGTGCCAAAAGCTAAAGTTAAATCGAGGGTGATTTTGACGCCAGAACACGCACAAAGATTGCTACTGGCACTGCAAGACAATATCAGAAAATACGAAGCCAATTTCGGTGAAATCAGACAATCCAATGACCCCGTTCCGTTTCCGATGAACTTTGGTGGGCA
>NKJG01000137.1 GCA_002256395.1 Bacteroidetes bacterium B1(2017)
GGGACTGTTTTATAAACTGTGTAAGTGAGGGATAAGTTGGGGTGCACCCCAACTTATCCCTCACTTTTTTTAACTTTAAAACACAGTTTAGATTATGGACAAAGAACAAATGCTCTCAGATGCTTTTCTAAAGCAATTTAAAACTGGGGAAGAATTGAATTCATTCCTAGCCGAACTACAAAAACGGGGTATAGAGAAGATCCTTGAAGGAGAACTAGATGCTCATTTAGGTTATGACAAGCACGAAAAAATGCCTGATTCCAACTCCCGTAATGGCTATTCCAAGAAGAAAATAAAGACTTCTTATGGCGAATCTCAGATCCAGGTTCCTCGAGATCGAGATGCGTCTTTCAATCCCATGTTGATCCCCAAAAGGCAAAGTATGGTGGATGGGTTGGAAAATGTGATTGTATCCCTGTATGCCAAAGGGATGAGCGTAAGTGACATTGAAGAACAAATTAGGGAAGTATACAATTTTCAAGTGTCTACAGCCACTATTTCTAGAATTACTGATGCAGTAGCTAGTGATATTATAGCTTGGCAAAACAGGCCTTTAGAATCAGTGTATTTAGTGGTCTGGATGGATGGTATTGTTTTTAAAGTTCGCGAAAACAGTAAAGTGGTTAATAAAACCATCTATTTAGCCGTAGGACTCAATAGGGACGGACGAAAAGAGGTATTGGGTATGTGGCTGGGCAGAAACGAAAGTGCCTCATTTTGGCTCGGTGTATTAACCGATTTAAAGGCTAGAGGCGTAGAGGATATCTTGATCACGGCCACAGATAATCTCAATGGATTTACTGAAACCATTAAACAAGTCTTCCCCGAATCAAACACACAAATCTGTGTGGTCCATCAGATCAGAAACTCCAGCAGATATGTAGTATGGAAAGATAAAAAGGCATTTACAAGGGATATGAAACAGATTTATGATGCACCAACAAAAGAAGCTGCAAGAGCTGCATTAGAAGATCTGGCTAACATTTGGGGGCGAAAATACCCCTATGCCATAAAATCCTGGGAAGACAACTGGGAAGAACTTACCGTATTTTTTGGCTTCCCTCTAGAAATCAGAAAAATCATTTATACCACCAATCTGATTGAAAACTTGAATGGTAAGATCAGAAAGTACACTAAAAACAAATTATCATTCCCAACTGATGAAGCTCTTCTAAAATCAGTATTTTTAGCACTTAGGGAGGCTACTAAAAAATGGAAAATGCCCATACATAACTGGGGACTTATCCTAAATCAGTTCTTAACTATCTTTGAAAAAAGGGTTCAACTTTAATTAAAAAGCTGAACCCATATATTTTACTTACACACTTTATGAGACAGTGTC
>NKJG01000022.1 GCA_002256395.1 Bacteroidetes bacterium B1(2017)
ATGATGTTTTATCAATGTTAGATTTTGAAGCACTTGCTATGGAAACCAATTTGCCTGTCAAGCAATCAGGCGAAATTATCTCTGCCAATGCTTATTTAGGCGTCGATGGTATTTTAAAAGCATTAGAGAATGGTTCACAAATAATTATTACGGGTAGAGTGGCTGACCCTTCCTTGTTCTTAGCTCCGATGATTCATGAATTTAGCTGGAAACTAGACGATTACGATACACTTGGGCAGGGAACAGTAATTGGCCATTTGTTAGAATGTGCTGGTCAAATTACGGGTGGATATTTCGCTGATAAAGACAAAAAATCGGTTCCTGGTTTAGACATTTTGGGTCATCCCATAGCTGAAATATCAAATGATGGCTCGGCCATCATATCGAAAGTAGAAGGAACTGGTGGTCTCATAAATCTGGCTACAGTAAAAGAGCAATTGTTGTATGAGGTTGTAAATCCCAATCAATATATTACGCCAGATGTAGAAGCCAATTTCACTACAGTCAAACTGGAGGATTTAGGACAAAATCAAGTTTTGGTAAAAGGCGGGACTGGCAAAAGTAAACCTGTCAATTTAAAAGTTAGCGTAGGATTTAAAGCATTTTACTTAGGCGAGGGTGAAATTTCGTATGCAGGGTTTGGAGCAGAAGATCGGGCAAGGTTAGCAGGTGAGATAATAGAGAAGCGTCTGAGCTCTAGTTTTAAAGAAATAAGAACAGATTATATCGGGATTTCCGCAGTACATCGTACCAGTTTTGGGCATAATAATAGTCCTTATGAAGTAAGGCTTAGGGTAGCGACCAAAGCGGACACAATTGAAGAAGCTGCAATAATTGGCGAGGAAGTGGAGGCATTATATACCAACGGGCCAGCTGGTGGCGGAGGAGTTAGGAAAATCCAAACTGAGGTAATTGGGGTAGTTTCAGTACTCATGGAAAGAAATAAAGTAAAAGATCAAATCGCGTATTTTTAATCAATGAACATCCAATTATAATATGCATCAGACAATATGAAATTATATGAAATTGCCCATAGCCGAGCCGGCGATAAAGGAAATATCTCTACGCTTTCACTGATACCTTTTGATGAATCAGACTATCCCAGACTTTGTGATTTTGTGACTTCAGAAAGAGTTAAACTACATTTAAAAGAAATAGTTTCGGGTGAAATTGAGCGGTTTTGTTTGCCTAATATTTCATCCTTATTATTTGTTTGTCAAAATGCTTTATTAAGTGGTGTAACAACCTCTTTGGCCATAGACACACATGGTAAAGCACTAAGTTATGCACTTTTAGAAATGGAAATTTAATCGCTTTTTTGAAATCGCAATTTATTTTAAACCCTAAATAAAAAATGAAAAAAGGACTCTTTACCTATGAAAATGGCATTGTGATGCTCATGGCACTCACTTTTGGTTGTTTGTTTTTCGACCGACTGGCACTTAATTTTTTGATGCCTTATGTGGCCAAAGATTTGAATCTGAACAATACACAAATTGGGCTGTTGGCAGGAGCCTTGTCATTGGCTTGGGCATTTTCTAGTTTCTTTTCCACTGCTTGGGCAGAGACAAACAATAAAAAGAAAATTGTATTCATCGTTGCAGTTTTTATTTTCTCCATTTGTTCATTTGGGTCCGGATTAGCTACATCTTTTATTACTTTACTTTTGGCTCGATTGGTGATGGGTTTTGCAGAAGGCCCAGTTATTCCTTTGGCACAAAATTTTGTGGAAAGAGAGTCATCCCCGAACCGATTAGGACTGAATGCAGGCATTCTACAGGCATTTGGTTCAGCATTGTTTGGGTCTATTTTGGCTCCAGTGTTATTGGTTCAAATCGCCGAAAATATGGGTTGGCGAAATGCTTTTTTTGTGGCTGGTGTACCTGGTTTACTTTTAGGTCTCTTAGCATGGAAGTTTGTTGAAAATTCTACAGCAGAGAGTAGCCAAGCGTCCTCAGATCAAATATCTCGTTCCCAAAACAAAGAAAAGTCCGCTTTAAATATCAAGGAACTTTTGCGGTACAACAACATCAAATGGGGCATTGGAGCAGCTTGTTGCGTGTTTGGTTGGTGGTTTGCAACATTGCCATTTATCTCCAATTATTTTGTAAATACACAAGGTATGTCCGCTGATGATATGGGTAAAACCATGGGGCTTTTGGGTGTTTCTGGATTGGTCTCTTCCATCATTGTTCCGGGGCTTTCTGATAAAATTGGACGTAAGAAAGTGCTAAATGCTTTTATTTCATTGGGAGTTATTTATCCTTTTGCGGTTTATTATTTGGCAGGTTCGGCTCTACATTTACCAGCCATGTTTCTAACTTATTTCACCATGGGTACTATTCCGTTGGTAGCTGCGGTTATACCCTCTGAAGCTGTTCCAAATCACCTCAAGGCTAAGGCAATTGGGCTAATTACGGGCGTTGCGGAGATAATTGGAGGTGTTATTGTTCCTGGAATCGCTGGCTTACTTTCTGATACTATTGATCCATCGGCCTTTTTGTGGTTGTCAGGATTGTTAGCATTATTGGCCATATTTTTTATAAGTAAACTTCAGGAGAAGCCTAAGATCCACCATCAAAATATTGATTGATTTTGAATATAATTGGATTTCTTTAGACTAATATTTCGTTGGTTTCGATGCTTATATTTGTAGGTTATTGTCTCGAAAGATAAAAGACTGATTATGATTTCAAAAGTTGTAAAAAATAGTGATGAAGCCATTGCTGACATTGGTGATGGCTCTGTTCTGATGTTGGGAGGATTTGGACTTTGCGGCATTCCTGAAAACTGTATTCAGTCTTTGGTAGAAAAAGGCGTGAAAAATTTGACTTGTATCTCTAACAATGCCGGTGTGGACGATTTTGGCATAGGTTTGATGCTTCAAAAACGTCAAGTGAAAAAGATGATTTCCTCGTATGTGGGTGAAAATAAGGAGTTTGAAAGGCAGCTGCTTTCAGGTGAACTCGAGGTTGAGCTTATTCCGCAAGGGACTTTGGCAGAACGAATAAGAGCAGGGGGAGCTGGAATTCCAGCTTTTTTTACACCTGCTGGTGTGGGTACAGAAGTAGCCGTAGGAAAGCAAATTGAGGAATTTGAGGGTAAGAAATATCTAAAAGAAGCTTGGCTACGAGCTGATTTTTCAATAATCAAGGCTTGGAAAGGCGATAAATCTGGTAATTTGATTTTTAAAGGTACCGCCCGAAATTTTAGTCCAATGATGGCTGCCGCAGGTAAAATCTGTATTGCTGAAGTCGAAGAATTGGTAGAGACCGGTGAATTAAATCCCAATGAAATTCATGTACCTGGTATATTTGTTCAGCGTATTTTTAAGGGAGAAAATTATCAAAAAAGGATTGAGCAGCGGACAACGGCCCCCCCCGCCCCCCATGGAGGGCTAGGGTCTGGTGAACAAGAGGTTTTGTTTGAATATGGAAAAGGATTAACTAAGTATGGTATTGCCAAAAGGATAAGTTTTGAAATTCGCAACAACTCCTACGTAAACCTTGGTATAGGAATCCCAACCTTGGTGGCTAATTATATTCCCAAAGAAATAAATGTAATGCTGCAATCTGAAAACGGTTTGCTTGGGATAGGTCCATTTCCAACTGATGAAAACGTAGATGCTGACTTGATAAATGCTGGGAAACAAACCGTTACCATGCAAGCAGGGTCGGCTTTGTTTGATTCAGCCGAAAGCTTCGCCATGATTAGAGGGGAGCATGTAGACTTGACAATACTTGGAGCCATGGAAGTATCTGAAAATGGGGACATAGCCAACTGGAAAATTCCAGGAAAAATGGTGAAAGGCATGGGAGGAGCGATGGACTTAGTGGCTTCCGCCAAAAATATTATTGTTGCGATGCAACATGTGTCAAAAGATGGAAAATCCAAACTTTTAAAAGAATGTAGTTTACCGATAACGGGTGTTCAATGTGTTAAAAAAATAGTTACAGAGCTTGCTGTTATAGAAGTCTTACCTGATGGAGGTTTTAATCTTTTGGAAATAGCTCCAGGAATATCAAAAGAACAAGTAAAAGCCGCAACTGAGGCAACCCTAAATATTGATTCAAATCTCAAAGAAATGAGCTTTTAAAATTAAAAATATGAAAAATAAAATAACTGGTTTATTGGCCTTACAATTACTATTTGTAGCCGCCACTGCTCAGACAAAATGGTCAGAAACAAAAAAAGGAGAGTTTAATATTGTAAAAAATCCAAGTGGCCAAACACTAGGGTACTCGCCAAATTCTGGCGTGAAGATTCTCACAGTTAATGGTTTAGCATTCAAAGATTTGAACAAAAACAACAAGCTAGATAAATTCGAAGATTGGAGATTGTCTTCTGAAATACGTGCTAAAGATTTAGCCTCTAAGCTAAGTATCAAAGAGATAACCGGTTTAATGCTTTATTCTTCGCACCAATCTATTCCGGCCAGACCAGGAGGATACTTTGCGGGTACTTATGGTGGAAAACCTTTCAAAGCTGGTGAAACAGACCCAAGCGATTTGACGGACCAACAAAAGCAGTTTTTGGTAGAAGACAATCTTCGTCATGTTTTAATTACGACTGTTCAAACCCCCGAGATAGCAGCCAAATGGAACAATAAATTGCAGGCCTTTTGTGAAAGTGTCGGTTTTGGTATTCCAGCCAATAACAGTACAGATCCAAGACATGGTACAAGAGCCAAGGCCGAATATGATGCCGCCTCTGGAGGGGAAATTTCTATGTGGCCCAATTCACTTGGAATGGCCGCAACATTTGATCCGGCTTTGACGCAAAAGTTTGGCGAAATTGCAGCTAAAGAGTACAGAGCATTAGGAATTACGACAGCACTTTCTCCTCAGGTTGATATAGCAACAGAGCCAAGATGGGCAAGATTTAATGGTACATTTGGCGAAAGTCCACTTTTATCGGCGGCCATGGGTCAGGCCTATTGCGATGGATTTCAAACTACTTCAAAGTCAACCACAGGTTGGGGTGATGGCAGTGTGAATGCAATGGTAAAACATTGGCCAGGAGGAGGTTCTGGTGAGGCTGGGCGTGATGCTCATTACGGCTCTGGCAAATTTGCTGTCTATCCAGGTAATAATTTCTCAGCACATCTAATCCCTTTTATTCAAGGGGCTTTTAAGCTAAAAGGTAAAACTCAAATGGCTTCAGCTGTTATGCCTTATTATACCATCTCTTGGAACCAAGACCCAAAAAATGGAGAAAATGTAGGAAATAGTTATAATAAATATTTGATAAACGACTTATTAAGAACTAAATACAAATACGATGGCGTTGTGTGTACCGACTGGGGAATCACTGGAGAACATAAAGCATTAGACCAATTTTTAGATGGCCGTTCTTGGGGAGTAGAAAACCTTTCTGAAGTAGATAGACATTTCAAAATTTTGATGGCAGGCGTAGATCAATTTGGTGGTAATAATGACGCAAAACCTATACTTGCTGCATATGAAAAGGGAGTCGGAGAATTTGGAGAGGTTAAAATGAGGACCAGGATGGAACAATCAGCGGTGAGATTATTGAAGAATATTTTCAGAGTTGGTGTTTTTGAAAATCCATACCTAGTTCCAGAAGAAACCAAAGACATTGTGGGTAAGCCAGAATTTATGAAAGAAGGTTATGGTGCTCAATTAAAGTCTATTGTAATGCTCAAAAACCACGGTAAAACGTTACCCTTAGACGCTAAAAAGACGGTTTTTGTTCCTAAAAGATTTACACCAGCCAGCCGAAATTTTTTAGGAATGGAAACACCTGCCTCAACAGATTACCCAATAAGTATTGATTTGGTCAAGAAATATTTTAATGTCACTGAGGATCCTCTAGTAGCAGATTTAGCCTTGGTATTTATTCAAAATCCAGCAGCTACTATTGGCTATGACAAAGAAGATCTTAAAAATGGGGGAAATGGATATCTGCCAATAAGTTTGCAATATGGAGATTATACTGCTACAGAAGCCAGAGAAAAAAGTATAGCAGGAGGAGATCCCTTAGAAAAATCTAACGATAGGGGGTATAAAAATAAATCGACCAAGACAGCTAATAATTCAGATGCGACTTTGGTAAAAGAAACCAAAGCAGCGATGAAAGGGAAACCCGTAGTAGTTTCTGTTTTTACCTCTAATCCAATGATTTTTAGTGAAATAGAAAAAGATGCCAGTGCTATTTTGTTGAATTTTGGTGTGCAAGATCAGGCAGTTTTTGAAATACTCTCAGGTAAAGCTGAGCCATCTGCCTTGTTGCCCATGCAAATGCCAGCAGATATGAAAACCGTAGAAAAGCAAGCCGAAGACGTACCTTTTGACATGATGCCATACAAAGATTCAGAGGGCAATGCCTATGATTTTGGATTTGGATTGAACTGGAAAGGTGTAATCAAAGACTCTAGAGTTTTGAAATATAAAAAGTAAAGCATGGCAATACCAATAAGAAGAATAGTAACCGGACATACCAAAGAAGGAAAAGCGATTTTTACAATTGATGAAGAAATCGAAACTGTGGTCATTCCGACAGGTGACGCTGCCATGGCTACTTTATGGACTTCGGCATCTGTACCTGCAGATTGTAACGACCAAATAGACGGAAGAATGCGTGATGCAGGAACTACCTTAAAAGGTGGTTCGGTGATACGCGTGGTAGATATGTTGCCAGGAGCCTCATCACCCATGCATCGCAGTGCAAGTATTGATTATGGAATAGTAATGAGTGGCGAAATTGAGTTAGAACTTGATGACAAAGTTTTTAAAGCTGTAGGCATTGGTGGAATCATAATTCAAAATGGTACTATACATAAATGGAGAAATCCAAGTCCGAGCAAAATTTGTAGAATCATATTTGTATTAACTGAAGCAAAACCATTTGAAGTAAATGGTGTACCGCTTACCGACGAAATGATTCATGAGTAATTTATTTGATTTGTCTGGCAAAACGGCCTTGTTAACGGGTTCAAGCTCGGGAATGGGAAAAGCCATTGCACAAGCAATGGGAACCCACGGAGCCAAAGTGGTGGTTTCAAGTTTTGAACCCATTGAAGTTGAAAAAACGGTTGAGGAATTTATAAAACTTGAAATTGAGGTTATTGGCATTCCATGTGATATGACCCGTAAAGAGGAAATCGAAAATTTGATTTCAGAATGTAAAACAAAATTTGGTACAATTGATATTTTAGTTAATTGTGTTGGAGCAGCACCAATTGGGGGATTTCTAGACATCACAAAAGAAGATTTCGAAAAAACAATGGGTTTAAATCTGCAAGCCGCCATCTATTTGACCAAATTGGTGATACCAGAAATGCAATCCCAAAAAGATGGCGTTATCATATATTTAGCAAGTATAGCTGGAGTTCGTGGCAATAAAAGCCTAGGACTATATGGGGTTTCTAAAGCTGGCTTAATAGAAATGGCAAGAAATCTAGCAGTTGAATTTGGTCCTGATAACATAAGAGTAAACGCTATTTCCCCTGGAATGATAAATACGCCTTTTTCTGAATCTTTGATACAAAACGAGGAATTTATGAAAAAGAGATTGCTGCATACACCCCTTCGAAGGGTTGGAGAAGTAAATGAAATTGCGGGAGTTGCGGTAATGCTCGCTTCAAAAGCAGGAGGATTTGTCACAGGTCAAAATATCATAGTGGATGGTGGAACGACGATAAGCGATGGGAATTAGATACTGTTTATTGGTTGTCCCGATAGGTATCGGGAGGTTACTGGTTTATTTGTAATAATTCAGGTCTATTCTCCATGCAGAAGTTCTCTAATAACCAGTTCACAAATAACAAATAACCAAATTATGAAAAGATTCGAAAATAAAGTTTGCTACGTAACAGGAGCGGGTTCTGGAATTGGAAAAGCTACCGCAATATCATTTGCAAAAGAAGGTGGAAAGGTGGTTTGTTGTGACATAAACAAACAAAATGCCGAAGAAACAGTCTCAGAAATAGTAGGTTTGAATGGTATCGCTATGGCAATAGAGGTAAATATTGCTAATCGAGAACAAGTAGAAAATTCAATTACTAAAACTGTGGAGGTTTTCGGGCGATTAGACTGTGCGGCAAATTGTGCTGGAATTGCAGGCCCTGTTTCATTAAAAATACATGAATACCCAGAAGAGTATTGGACGCAACAAATTGCCGTGAACTTAACAGGAAATTGGTATTTACTTAAATATCAAATAGCTCAAATGCTTAAAAATGGGGGTGGAAACATAGCTATCCTTTCTTCTGCCGCTGGATTGATAGGTCAACCCGAAAACTCACCCTATGCTGCATCAAAGCACGGAATTGAAGGTTTGATGAAGACAGCAGCCATAGAATATGCAACCCAAAACATTAGAATAAATTCTATCTGCCCGACCGCCATCGAAACGCCAATGATTATGCAAGGTAGACGTAAGTTGGCAGAGAATGAAGAAGCCAAACAACAAGCCATCAATTTCCAAAGGATGAAACGTATGGGAACTCCTCAAGAAGTTGCAGATGTTGCTCTTTGGCTATGTTCTGACCAATCAAGTTTTATTACTGGAAGTTCTATTAAAGCCGATGGAGGAGCTTTGGCTTAATTTGTTTTTTACATGAAAAACTTGAAAAGTGAAATTACAGTCTTTAAACCTGAAGAACTTTCAAACTTCCATTTTCGAGATGATTGGAAAATGAATATTGGTCAGGCTCATCCCTTTTTTCATATTAACAGAATTGAGGATGTAATTCATTTTTTAAAATTCCCCGTTCCTCCACATAAAAAAACGCTTTTTGATTTTATTTTTTTAACAAAAGGTAGCTCTAAGAGATGTAAAGGCCTTAATGAATATGAATTTTCAAAAAACACATTTTTCTTTTTGCCTGCACTCCAAATTACTTCCTGTGAATACATCACATCAGATGCTCAAGGATACTTTTGCCATTTTGATTTCCAGATATTTAACGAACTTTTTGCCAAACAATCTTTTTTAGAGGATATTGTTTTTTTACAGCATTATGGAGAGCCCCTTTTCGTAGTTTCAGACGAAACGAAGGAAACTATTATATTTTTACTAAAACGTTTGGAAACCTATTATTTACAAAATCAGAAGATAGATTTAGGCTTGGTAAGTTTACATTTGGCCACCATATTTAGAGAGTTGGTAATACTTGAAAAACAAAAAACTGGAGAGCCACAAAATGCTGCATTTTTAATTGCAAAAAAGTTCAAAAATCTCCTTTCTCAACATATTTTTCAAACTAAAAAATTATCAGATTATGCAGACTTACTCTCCATTTCGCCTGAGCACCTGAGTAGATGTGTAAAAACTGTCACAGGAAAGTCTTCACAAGATGTTTTAATTGATATGATAATTTTAGAGGCAAAAGTTTTGCTTAAACAAACTGACTTAAGTGTAGGCGAAATCGCATTTAAATTTTCAGAAACCAATCCAAGTGATTTCATTCGCCTTTTCAAGAATAAAGTGGGCATTACACCAAAAAAATACCGGCAATAGTCATATTTTGCTTATTTATTACTCCCCTTTGCTTACTTTTTCATGTGCCTTTTGCCTTAGATTTGTATAAAAAAATATTCAAATCTTAATAAAATTAACCCTATATGAAAGGAAAGAGAATTGCCATAATAGGAGCTGGACCCGGGGGAATAGCCGCAGGAATTGCCCTTAGTCAAGCTGGTTTTGATGTGAAAATATTCGAAAAGAGTTCAGTTGTAACACCTTTAGGTGGGGCTATTATTTTAAATGCAACAGGCATAGTTATTTTACGTAAATGGGGAGTAGATGTAAACGATATTTTCGCAGCAAGAGAACCTCAATTTCGAAGAC
Organism: Bacteroidetes bacterium B1(2017); assembly: GCA_002256395.1. GTDB lineage: Bacteria > Bacteroidota > Bacteroidia > UKL13-3 > UKL13-3 > B1. Next base: position 9,814 of record NKJG01000022.1, read on the forward strand.
ACGATGGACATGTTCGCGTAAAATTTGAACTAGATAAAAGTTTATTGGACAAAGCTGGGGTTACGGGTTGGCAATCAGGAATGATGAGAGCAGAATTATATGAGAGAATGTTAAAAGTTTTGCCTGAAGGAATGATTGAGACCAACCATACTTATGTCAATCACGTAGAAAATGACGATATAGTTCAGGTTAATTTTGCAAATGGGGAAACTTACGAAACAGATTTATTAATTGGATCCGATGGAATAAATTCGGAAGTAAGACAGCAATTGTGGGGGTACTCTGAGGCAAAACACTTAGGTATTGCGGTATGGTTGGGATGGTGCGAGTTAGATGGCTCCGATCGTAACAATATCATTATAATGCATGATCGAAAACATCAGTTTGGATTTGCACCTTTGATTTATAAAGGAAAAAACTGTTATGAATGGTGGTTTGTTGAGAAATGTACCGAAACACAAGAAAAACCTGATGATGTAATGGCTTATGTAAAAGAAAGAGTTGGACATTTTGCAGATCCTATACCCAAAATATTAGCCCATACTGACCCTAATCATCAACTATTCCGCTGGGTAGTAAAATATCGAGAACCACTTAAAAAATGGTCAAAAGGGCGTGCAACGATAATGGGTGATGCAGCACATCCTACATCACCGTACGCTGCTTATGGAGCAGGTATGTCAATAGAAGACGCTTTTTTCTTGGCAAAATTTTTAAAAGGAAAAAATCTATCAGACTTAAACGAATTACAAGAAGGCTTGCAAAAGTATGAATCTGAAAGATTAACATTTACAAATAAAACAACTGCTTTTGCACGTTTTTTAGGTAAATTTTATCACGGTCTTCCTCAACCACTGGCATATATGAGAGATAAGTTTTTGGATAATTCTTCGATTCCAGGAAAGGGAATATCCAAAGGTTATACTGATGAAGCACAATCTGTTCTAAAAGGGATTCTTGAGGAATAAATTATAGAAAAGATACAAATTCAATTTCATGAATTATTTTCTTCGAAACAGTACTTGTTTTCATTAATGCAATTATTCTTTTGAAAATTAATAAGTATCAATGTCTCTTAGTTCAGTAATCCAAGTGTAGTTTTCGAACTTACACTTTGGTTCATTTTTGACTAACCGAGCCTTACTGGTCACTGTATGGTTATTGATACTAAGCCTTTTTATTTATCGATGTTTAGTTTGGAATATTTTTTAATAGGTATTTCCTTAATGCATTAGAATATTGATTGATAATGAATACAAATGGATTATTTTCGATTAATATCATTGCTTTCTGACTATTAGTTTTGTACTATTAAATAAAAGTATTTTTACAAAAATATATAACATGGCAAAGAATCCTCATTTTCTTTCTCAGATGGCTCACGTAGAGGTTCTGACCACAGATTTGGATAAATCGGTTGAATTTTTCCGTGACGTGGTTGGTATGGATGAAACAGGAAGAGAAGAAAATTCAGTTTACCTTAGAGCATGGGGTGACTATTTTCATCATACATTGAAGCTAACTAAAAACGAAAAATCAGGACTAGGACACATAGGTTGGCGTGCAGATAGCCCGGAGGCTTTAGAAGAGTGTGTGGCATATTTGGAGCATATCGGTGCAGGTCGAGGCTGGGTGGAAGGAGATTTAGGTCATGGAAAGGCATATCGTTTTCAGTCGCCAGATGGACATACGCACGAAGTATTTTGGGATGTTGTTTGGTTGCGTGAACAAGGAGAACGCGGCAGTGTGTATGCTGATCGTTACGCAAGTAACCGTAAGTTGGGAGCTAATCCACGCCGTTTCGACCACGTTACCTATATGGTTGCGAAAGGAAAGTATGCCACCGAAAAGGAATTTTGGAAAAATATGGGACTTAAAAATCCCGATGAGATCAGAATTTCTGACGACATGCCGCCTATAGGTGGATTGCACACTATTGCCAATCTTTCTCACGATATCGCAGTATTTACTGACCCAAATATCGGTGAAAACGAAGGTGTGTTGAATCATATCTGTTGGAATGTAGATAGTAGAGAAGAAGTATTGATAGCTCTCGATTATTTCATAGAAAAAGGCTACAAGAGCGTGATGGGTGCTCCAACGCGTCACAAAGCTGATGAAGGTTTCTTTATTTATATCATCGACCCAGGTAGCGGAGTTTTGTTTGAATATTATGCTTGTGCAAGGTTGGTTTTTGCTCCTGATCATTTGGACGTTCATTATCTAAAAGATAATCCAAACGATGCTTGGGGAAGTGCAAATCCATTTGCAGAGATGGGGAAAGGTAAAAAGTTAGGGCTTTCGGAAGATGGCACAGTGAAGCCGGCAGACGTTTAGTTATTGCGGATTTATGGTTTGGGATTGCGGATTTATTCATAGGAATTATTATGTTCAAATCATTAATCAAAAAACTAAATCAAAATGACGCAAAAAGAATTACAAAACAGGATAAAAACCTATGCAATTGAGATTGTAAAGTTTGCAGAAAATTTACCTGATACTCTTGGTTTCAGAACTGTGAGAAATCAAATCGTTAGATGTGGGCCTTCAGCTGCTGCTAATTATAGGGCCGCCTGTAGGGGGAAATCATCCAGTGATTTTAAATATAAATTGGAAATCGTTGAAGAAGAGTTAGATGAAACAATGTTTTGGTTAGAATTCACTGTTGGACTTGATGAGTCAAAAAGAACTTTAGTTTCTTCTCTTTGGAAAGAGGGTAATGAATTACTATCAATCATTGTTTCAAGCATTAATTCGGTCAAAAAGAAATTAAAAAAAGAATAGTTGATTAGGATAAAAGGAATAAACCCCCAATCCGAAATCTAAAATCCAAAATCAAAATGTGGCATTTTTATCCTGGGCAGTACATGCCCTCATATCAAGTAAATAGAGCATTGAGTCAAGCCCATTATGGGGGTGGTGAATTTGCCGAAATTATAGAAGTAGCTCAAAAAATTGATCCCGAAAATCGAGAGAGCTTTAATTTGGCTTGGCTAGAAAAAGGGAACCAAGTTTTTGCTTGGGCGGAAGATTTTGAGAAAAACAATGCTCCTGTTTCCGCAAGAAGAACCTATTTGAGGGCATTTAACTATTTGCGGACTGCCGAGTTTTTTATGAATCTGCAAGACAGCCGAAAACTCGATACCTACACCAAAGCTCGTGAAGCTTTCATTAGAGCCATAAAATATTTCGACGAAAAACCGTTGCAAATTGAAGTGCCTTTTGAAGACTCATTTTTGCCTGCTTACTTGTTCAAACCTGCTGGAGTTACTAATCCACCAGTAATGGTGATGTTTGGTGGATTGGATAGTCTGGCTGAAGAACTTTATTTTGGAATCGGAAATCACTTAAACGAAAGAGGAATCGCACTTTTGGCGGTCGATGGGCCTGGTCAAGGAGCTGCATTACGCCTGAATCACATTCACTCTCGTTATGACTATAATGTGGCCGGAACAGCAGTTTATGAGTATGTGGTGGAGCATTTAAAAAATGAGGTTGATACGACTCGAATAGGCATAGCAGGCGTTTCTATGGGTGGCTACATGGCTGCTCGCTGTGCGGCTTTCGAACCTAGATTCAAGGTTTGTATGGTTTATGGTGCTGTTTGGTCATATTATGCTGTTTGGGCTGGTCGAACGGCTAAACATCCTTTGGCAGAGATAGTAATGCACATCATGGATGCCAATAGCTATGAGGAAGTGCTTGAAAAATTAAAAGGTTTTACGCTAGAAAATGGCGTAGCCGAACAAATTTCGATGCCTACTTTTATTATGCACGGTGGAGATGACAAACAAAATTTTGTAGAACACGCAATCACACTTGAAAAGCATTTGACTTGTGAACATAAAATGAAAATTGTTCCGTCGGGCGAAAGTGGTGCTCAGCATTGCCAAGTAGATGATTTTATGCCGACTTTGGAAATGTACGATTGGATAGCAGAAAAAATAAAAGCATAACCCATTTAATTTTCAACCCTAAATAAAAATGAGTATTATAAAAAAAATCTTAGTAGTCGGAGCCGGCATAGGCGGCCAATCTGCCGCCATAGGTTTAAAAAAAGCTGGTTTTGAGGTAGATGTAGTAGAAATACATTCTGAATTTAATGTTTATGGTGTTGGTATCATCCAGCAAGCCAATGCACTTAGGGCATTAGATGCCATTGGGGTGGCCGACGAGGCTATGCGGAGAGGGTCGCCCTACGGAAAAGTGAAATTATGCCTGCCACATGGGGTACAAATAGGGGAGGCAGGAACACCGCCCATCGGTAGGTTTCCAAGTCACAATGGTATTTCCAGAAAAATATTACACGATGTTTTGTTTGAAGAAGCTCAAAAAGTGGGATTAAAATACCGTATGGGTGTTTCTGTAGAAACTATTGATAATCAGCCTGATATTGTAAATGTTACATTTACGGATGGTACTAAAGGTCGCTACGATATAGTTATAGCAGCTGATGGGGTAAACTCAAAAGTTCGGAAACTGATTTTTGGAGAATTCAAAACTACTTATGTAGGACTTTCAGTTTGGAGGTATGCATTCAAACGCCCAGCTGATTTGGATACGGGCTATATTTTCTTCAATAAAAAACACAAAATGGGGGTTATTCCAATGACTGCAGACTTGTGTTATATTTTTTTAAACTCTGCTGAAGGCGATCATCCTGTTATTCCAGAAGACCAACTGGTGGAAAAACTTAAAACCTACATGTCGGCTTATCCAATACCGTTGGTTCAAGAGTTAATACCTCAAGTGACTGATGCCAAATTGGTAAATTATAGAATACTAGAGACGCTCAAAATGCCGGCACCATGGTATAAAAACCGCGTGGTAGTTTTGGGAGATGCTGCTCATACTACCATTCCGCAGTTGGGTTCTGGAGCGGCCTTAGCTATCGAAGATGCCGTGGTCCTTATAGAGGAATTGCAGAAAGCAGGTGAGGTGAATGAGATATTCGATAGATATATGACTCGAAGATACGATCGCTGTAAGATGGTAGTAGATGTATCAGAAACTTTAGGCTCTTGGGAATTACTAGAATACAACGATCAACCGCTTCCAGAAGGTGCAAATATGGGTATGTTGATGGGTAAGACTGGGATGGCTTTAACGGAAGAAATTTAATATGAATTTGGAAGGTAGAGTTGGGAATGGGGAATTGTTACATTTACAACATTATTGAATATAAATAGAAAAAAATCAAACAAGACATCTACTCAATTTTATGAAACAAAATGATATAAAAGACCTTCAAAACAGATTTAAGTTTTATGCAATTGATATTGTAAAATTTGCAGAGACTTTGCCTGATAAATTAGGTTATAGAACAGTAAGAAATCAAATTGTTAGAAGTGGACCATCATCAGCTGCTAATTATCGTGCGGTTTCAAGAGCCAAATCCATAGCTGATTTTAAACATAAACTTACGATTGTTGAAGAAGAATTGGATGAAACTTTATTTTGGTTAGAATTTACAGTTGGTCTTGATGAATCTTACAGAGAAAAAGTGAAGGATTTATGGAAAGAAGGAAATGAACTAATTTCGATAGTTGTAGCATCAATAAATAAAGTTAAAAAATGAGTTAGAATGTGGAATTCGGATAAAATTCCCAATTCCGAACTCCCAATTCCTAAATTAAAGTGATATGAAATTAGTAACATTCTTAAATAAAGACCAAGAAAGCCGAATTGGCTGGTTGCAGGGTGATAGTGTGATAGATATGCGTTTGGCAAGTGAAAAACTGCCGACTGATATGCTCACTTTTATAGATCATCATGAAGATTACTTTCAGATTATCAAATCATTGGGTGCTGTAGAGCCACATTATAGTTTAGAAGAAGTAAAACTTTTGGCACCTTTGCCCAATCCTCGAAGTATTAGAGATTATATAGGTTTCGAAATGCACATGCTCAATGCTTCTAAGTCATTTGGACATACCGTAGGGGAGGCTTGGTACGAATTGCCCATCTTTTATTTTACGAACCACCACAATGTGTTTGGACCAAATGATGAAATCAAAAGACCAGCAAATGAATCTAAGCTGGATATCGAGTTGGAAATAGCTTGCATAATCGGCAAAAAAGGCTCTGATATAAAGAAGGAAGAAGCCAAGAATTACATTTTTGGTTATACCATTTTCAACGACTGGACAGCAAGAGCAACCCAAAAAGTGGAAATGACAATCCCACTCGGACCGCATAAAGGAAAAGATTTTGCAAATGCTTTTGGTCCTTGTATCGTTACTGCTGACGAATTTGAACAACATGAGGTACCTTTTTCTGAAAGCTATTTTGAAGCACCTTTAAAAGTTCCAAAGGTGCAAGATGCAAGGTTTGATGTGAAAATGACTTCAAGAATCAATGGTGTAACCATCTGCGAAGGAAATTATAAAACTGTTCACCATACTTTTGGGCAAATGCTCGAAAGAGCTTCTGAAAATGGGGTAAACATAATGCCGGGAGATATTTTAGGCTCAGGAACTGTAGGTTGGGGGAGTTTGATTGAGAATAATTTCTCGGTTCATAGACCGCTAGAGCCTGGCGATGTAGTGGAACTAGAAATTGAAGGGATTGGGATTTTGAGAAATATGGTCGTTTAGAGATTTGAAGAAAATAAAAAACCACCCTAATCTAAGGTGGATTTTTTTAATTAACCCTATTAACCACTATAAAATATACGCTTTTTAATAAAAATAGATACGTGTAATTAGTACTTTTGAATCGCATTATTTCTTAATTCCCTTTCAAAAACCTTTAAACTTTTTATAGATTTCTTCCAAAATAAAGACAAATCTTTCTCTGATTTGGGCTGAAAACTTAATGTAATTATTTCGTAAATTCCAATCATTAACAATAAGGCCAGTAATATCAATTGAATGTTCATGTCTTTATTTTTTTGATTATTATAAAATTCTAAATCCTATGGTTGCTTGGGTCCATGCATTTTTGTATCGCGGATTGGTTGATGTACCATCTCCATTGTTGTTTTGTATGTCCCAGCCAGCTCTTGCTCCGATTACCAATTTATTAATATTGATATCTAAGCCTCCTGTAAATCCGAAAATATTCTTGCGGATATTGTCGTTCTTAAATTCATTTTCCTGCTCAATTGTCGCAAGTGGATTTGTAAATACGTCTTTTTGTTTCACCAAATAAGAAAACTGTGGCCCAGCTTGAATGGTAAGGAATTTTACTGGCTTTATAGAAACCAGTAGCGGTACATCAATGTAATCCGTAGTTCTGGTAAAGTCATAGGTGCTACCAAGAAACTGTCCGGTTTCTTTATATCCTTTTTGAGAATAGAGCAATTCAGGTTGTATTCCTAAAAACTTGCCAATTGGTATTCCTAAGAATATTCCTCCTGCAAAACCGACTTTACTTTCTGAAACAAATTCCTCTCCTTCAGAATCGTAATTGTTGGAGTAATTTATGCCTCCTTTTAGTCCGAATTTTACCTTACCTCTAACGTCTTCTAGTGTTTCTTGAGAAAAAGCTGTGTAACTTAATAGCGTTATTATCGCTAAAAATATGTGTGATTTATGCATTGTGAATTTATTTTTATTAGTTAAATGGACTTTTAGAAGAATTATTTGACATTTTTAACAGTCAAATCTTTGAACGCAGCTCCTAACTCGTCCATGTCACGAGAAAACTCAACTTTGAATTTTTCCCAGTTTTCTTTACTGTCGGCTTTGTAATTGTCCATTTTCATTTTGAGGTCTGAGTTTTTTGCTTCTAGCTCAGCAATTTTCTTTTTATAGTCCTCTCTTGCTTCTTTCTTTTCGCTGGCTATTCTAAGATTAAACGCTGTGATTGACTTTTCATTCTCAGTGATTTTTTCAGCAGTTTCTATTCTGTACTTGTCCACTTCTACTTGATAATCAGCATTGGCTTCTTCTAAATCTTTGCCTGCTTCAACTACATCAGCTGTTGCTTCTTCTACTTTTTCTGTTTCGCTTTTACAATTTGTTGCTGTAAAAAGGATGGCGATAGCTGCCAATGTTAAATATGTTTGTTTCATTTTGTATTTGTTTTTAATTTTTATAAACTTGAAATAAGCGTATGAATTTCTTCTTTTGTTTTTCCTAGCTTGACCTGTAATCTTCCTAAAAGCTCATCTTGTTTGCCTTCTGCAAGCATCAGGTCATCATCCGTCAACATTGCAAATTGTTGCTTTAACTTTCCTTTTGTTTCGTTCCAATTCCCTTTAAATTTCGTAAGATTTGCCATAATTAGTGTTTGTAATATTGTTCTTGTTTGATAATCAAAGGTCACCTTTTTTATGCTAAGGAGTATTACAAAATTTAGTCTAAAGTTTATGAAATTCCCACATTCTAGAAATATCAGGTGGAGATTAATAAGTTGATTTAAAATCCGTTATCCTATTAGTTGTACGGAGATTTTTTTTAACATCGCATGGTTAAATGGACTATTCATCCATCACCACCATTTTGTCTTTTGAAAAACTCGACCCGATTTTTCTCATTATTACTTCTCCGATAGCCTCTATTCTTTCTGACTGATTAGAAACAAATTTTGCAACAATAAATTGAAACATGGATCCCATTACTTTTTTTACCGGATTGTTTGAAGAGCCAAACATCAACCTTTTTGTAATGTACCCTGAAGAAATGCCAATGGCATCATTAAGAATATTTTGTCCGATGTTTTCTGAAGATATTTCGCTATCGGCAATTACATTTTTAATAAGATTGAGTGGCGTAAGGTTTTCAACAATTTCTTGTAAATCTTCTATAAGCAATTGAAGGTTTTCTTTCTGTTGGACTTCGAGTTCTAAAATTCTAAATTCTAATTGTTCTTTAATTTTTTTCATAAATTTTCTCCTTTTAAAATTTTAAAAAGAAAGAAATTATTGATTTTGTATTCGATGTTACGGTAAAGAAATGTTTTGATGATTAAGGCAGAGATTGCATAGAATCCAGCCAATGCAAAGAATCCATAGTAGGTTTCGCCCAAGATTTCGCCCAGCCATATGGACAGGCCAATGTTTAAAAATAAAACAAACAAACCTACCACAACAAACATGATTATTTTCATAACCAGAAAAGTAGCCATATCTGCAGATTTACTGTAAACTTTCAGTTTTATGATTTCTTGTTGATTGCTAACCAGGTCCTCAATTTTTGCGTAAACCATCTCAATTTTCCCTTCTTTAAAATCCATCGTTTAAGTATTTACAAAGAAATAGCCGATCCAATGAATCGGCCATTTCCTTAATGATTATCAAGAATTTTGATTTTTTGTATCATCCAATTTGTTCTTTCCGTTTGACATAGCTTGGTCTACTTCCAACATTGCTTGGTTGTACTTATTTTTTCCTTTTGCTACTAGTGCATCCACTTCCTGCATCGCATTGTTGTATTTTTTGGAAAGTACTGCTGTCATTTCATCATATTTTTCTATTAGACCATCGGCGTAATCTTCACCTTTGTCCACGATTTGCTTTCTTGTTCTAGAACCCTTATCTGGGGCAAACAATATTCCGGCTATAGCTCCAACGGCCGCTCCAGCCAACACACCTAATAATACTTTTCCTGATTTCATTATCTTGATTTTAAATTGTTTATTGATCTCTATTTAATTATGCTTTTGCCTTGAATGATTCTCAAGATGATGGCTATTACCGCTATAACCAGTAGAACATGGATGATGGCACCAAAACTATATGCGAAAAACCCAATGGCCCAAAGAATGATTAATATCACGGCTACTAAATACAGTAAATTGCCCATTTTATTTATTTTTAAAGTTTTCAAATCGAAAATTTCTCTTTGCAAAGGTCGTGTCCTCAGGTAATTATTGTATTACACAATTTGCCAGAAAACTTACAAAATTCACACGCTGTAGTTTTTGCAATATTCTATAGATAAATCTCTACTTCCTGTACGGGTTCGATGACTCGAATTTGATTCGGCTTTTTTACATTTTCCATTGTTAACCTGGCCATCAAATAGCTCACTGTCGATTCGGCCCCTTGGTTAATGTTAATGTAAGTATCCTCCAAGCCATCATAACATCCTCCAGTACAGGGGTTGTAGACGATTTGGTGTAGGTGATTGTTGCCCAAAAACCAACTAAATGCTATTCTCATTTTTTCTGAGTAGTTGTTTTCATGAAAAACCATTCTGAATTTATCGAGGGCCAATATCGTATAGGTGACATCAATAGCTTGTTCACCACCTATGGTTACGCGATTATCTTCTTCGCCTCGATGTAGCCAACCGTTGTTCGAGATCACGCTTATTCCTTGCCCAATGAATATTTTGGAAAGTAAAAAATCAAAACTCGTTTTGGCGATTTCTTTGTAAATAGGCTCACCAGTAGCCAAATAAGCACATAACATTGCTTCTGGTAAAATACTATTTCCATAGGTCAAATAACTCTCATACCAGTCCCAGTTTTTTTCTGACTCGTGGAGATACATTTGTACCAGTCTGTTGGTCAGCTGAGTAAGCAAAATGATGTCATTTAGATTTTTATTAACTAAGTTTTTGTAATACAAACCTTTGATAATAAAAGCCATTGATCTTGAAGAGTGTATTTCGAGACAGTTGGTCAGTGCAAAATCAAGGGCTATTTCTGCTTCAATAACCAATTCCTCAGGTAATGAATCTCCAATTGATATCATAAATCCCAATGCCCAAATGGCTCGGCCGTTTGAATCCTCGAGGTTTGTTTCATAGTTCTGCTGCGTAAATTGCTTATTTTCATCGACATAGTTTAAAAATCTAGTGTCGTTTTGTAAACAGAATACTATGAAATTGAGATATATTTTTATGTAAGGTAAGTCTTGGATATCTTTTGTTTTTTGAAAATGCATGCAAGTAGCTACCAAGGCACGGGCATTGTCATCTACGGTATAGCCCGAGTCTATATCTGGTTCGTGAATAATAGAAAACTGAATTATGCCAAAATCTGTCGTCATTTTTTTTAGATAATTCAAATTTGGCTCTGGCATTTTGTATTCCAAATCTATCTTCCTTAAAGAAACTTTTTGAAACAATCGAGCATGGGCTATGGCTACATTTTCCCAGGCAGTTGGAGCCATGCTATGCAGCCCAATAGAACTGATATTTTTTCTGAGCGAATTGCTTTTGAGCAATTTATTTATTTCTAGGGCTAATTTTTTGGAATCCCCAAAGTCAAAAATCACGCCAGCACCGTCTTTTAGAACTTCCATGGCGTGTGGAAT
>NKJG01000023.1:0-9446 GCA_002256395.1 Bacteroidetes bacterium B1(2017)
ACTAAAATATATTTCTTTTAGAATATGATGTTATCCTGCATTTTTATTCATAAATAAAAAAAATATAATGATTACCCTTCGGGATTGGGAGTTAAATAAAGAAAAGTGGTTGGACCAAGACTTATCACTGATGCAGTCTGACGAAGGTTGGAGGGAAGGAACCCAGAAAAATGGAATTAATATTTGGCAAAGACCCTTTCCAGATGATAAAAATGACCTTTTTAGGTGGAGAATTCCGAAAATTGAAGCAGCCCATTCTGAAGTGTATGACGTTTTTGTCAATAAAATGATTGACTATCATCATTACTGGACCGCTGAATATACTGGAGGTTTTTTGGTTAAAGAACTTGAAGAAAATGTACAGATTATCTATCAACAATTTAATCCAGGCATTCCGTTTATTTCCAAACGCGACCTACTTTATATTCAATGGTCTAGAAAAATTGATGAAACTACTTGGCAAACAAGTTTTAAATCCATCATTCTTGATGAAATGCCAGTTACAAAAGATTTTAAAAGGATAGATTGGTGGGGAGGGCATCTTTTTGAAGCCAATAAAGATGGAAGTAGTCAATTGGTTTTGATAGATAGAGAAAATCAAGGTGGAAGCTTCCCAGCTAATATCATGAATATGGTAATGCCCCAATACCTTATAAAACAATTCGAAAGCATCATAACTTTTTTTAAAAATGGAGGAGTGAATACCCATCAGAAGCTCTCAGATTCCAAAAATTCGGCCCTAAAACTAAAATAAACTTCAAACTTATGGAAATATTTGACTGGCTTTCAAATTACGAGCCCTTTATAAACCAAATTTGGATTTTTACCATTACTGCCATGATTGTACTTTACATCATTTGTAATACAATACCAGACCGTATAGTTGGCAAGTACTTACCCTTACACAACGTTTTTAAGCCTCAAACAAATGTAGATCTCGACTATCAATCAATTGGTTATGCTCTTTTGCATACCACCTGGTTGACCAAACTTACCCATTCTACTATCATCATTGAAGTGGTATTGTGGTTCATTATATTTCAAAGCTGGCACTGGAGTTTCGTTCTGCTTGCTTTTTCGATCATATTTTTACAGTCCTACTACATTGGGGACAAAAAATTTGGCTTGTTTTTTATTTTGACAAGTTTAATAACCTTTGGGCTTTCTTATTCAACAATTCAATATTTAGGGAAAGAAAACGCGGTTTTAATTTCAAAAGCATTATTGATGTTAGGTGGATTAATGCGGATGTTGAGTCATTCAGCTGAGCTGATCCCACCTATTTTGGTCGACGATTCCGACCAATTTCAAAAATTATCTTTAAAAAATATCAATTGGAGAGTGCTCTTTTCAACTCCTATTGGATACGTGGGTGAGTTTGGAAGTAGTTTACCTAGCAGAATCCTACCTATTCAAGTAAATTATTTATATCAAAATGTTTTAGGCATCAAACCACAATCTACATTGAGTTGGTCAGAAGTAAATGCTTCTGCTAAAAATGTACTTGATGGTGGTTATTTGAAGCAAAATACTTTAAAAGAATATTATAATAGTGTAATGAAAAGTAAATAGTTTTCATACCAAGTAAAAGTATGGCTTCTTGTACAGTTCTTTATATTATTGTCAAGATTATCCATCTTTGAATTTATATATTCAAAATTTCAATCATCAAATAGTCTATTTAAGTATCTTACCTTCAAATTTATTTCAACCAAAAAAATACAAAAATGAAAAAAACTATCTCAATGGCCACATTGGCCGTCCTTCTAACAGTTTCTATGGGCTTTCTGGCAAAAAAACCTAAATGGGTATCGCTATTTGATGGAAAAACCTTAAACGGCTGGAAAGTTGGAGAAAATGCTGCGTCTTTTAAAGTAGAAGATGGTGCAATCGTGGTAAATGGACCCGTAGGGCATTTGTTTTATGATGGCTCAGTGGGAAACCATGATTTCAAAAATTTTGAATTCAAAGCCAAAGTAATGACTATGCCAGGCTCAAATTCTGGGCTGTATTTCCATACCAAATATCAAGAAAAGAGTTGGCCATCAAAAGGTTATGAAGTTCAAGTAAACAATTCACATACTGATTGGAAGCGTACCGCAAGCCTATATGACATTAAAGATGTAAAAGAAACTTATGTAAAAGACAATGAGTGGTACACCGAAACCATCCTAGTTCAGGGCAAACACATCATCACCAAAATAAACGACCAAGTGGTGGTAGATTATACCGAACCTGATAATATTGACCAATCCAAAGGCAGAAAACTAAGCAGTGGAACGTTTGCCATTCAAGCACACGATCCTAAAAGTAAAGTGTTTGTAAAAGATATTATGGTGAAGATTTTGCCCGATTGAAAGACTAAAAAAGGCTCTTCGAAAATGTTTCAAAGAGCCTTTTTACATAATAATGAAAATAATATTACACTATTTTAGTTCTCTTTTTTGTCCAAAATAGCACCAGCACCTAATCCTACTCCAGCACCAACAGCTCCTCCGATCACTGCTCCTTTAACTCTTTTTTTGGAAACAATAGCACCGGCCACAGCACCTGAAGTCGCACCGATAATCGCACCTTTTTTCTTATTCGACCACTTCTTTTTTGCTGGCTTTGATTCTACAGAACTTGTATTTACGGATTTAGTAGTTCCAGATGATACTGCCGCACCTTCATTGTCATCCGCAGTACTTTTTGTTTCTGCAACTTTCTCTGATTCCATGGTACTTGTAGAATCCACAACAGTCTCTACCACAGCATCCTCTACTGCTGGAGTATTTACTTCAGATTTCGGACTTGTACAACTTGCCGCAACTATAAACGCAGGTATTAACAAAAATAATTTTTTCATGATTTTAATTTGTTTGAATGATTTAAATATAAAGTTGCTTTTAGCGTAAATACCTTTCCGTTTTCAAGAAAACAATCTCGTGGGTTAACTCGGATTTTTTTCTTGATGTTTTGAAAAAATATTTACGCAAATCTAAGCACTAAAGATGAAGAAAAACACGCTGCAAAATATCGAGAAGTAATTGACGATGGCTTTTAAGCTATTTTTAATGTTACGTAAAGGTAACACAATTTACTGAAAATCAATAAATTATAATCTTCTATAATTTAATGCAATATCTGAAATACTTAAACTTCTTAACTGAAAATTTAAGGAAAATTTAATAGTTTAACACCTCAATTATCCTTCATTTGAAACATCTAGACTTTCCAATCAAATCCAAAAATCAAACAGAATTCTATTTAATTTAAACAAAAAAAGGTAGCCTGAAAATCAAGCCACCTAATGAAACATATAAATCTTAAAATTTATACTAAATCAAATCTATCCAAGTTCATGACTTTAGTCCAAGCTGCAACAAAATCCTTCAAGAATTTCGATTTCGAATCTGAACAACCATAAACCTCAGCGATAGCTCTTAACTCAGAGTTTGAGCCAAATATAAGATCAGCACGAGTCGCTGTGCCTACCAACTCTCCAGTGGTGCGGTTGCGGCCTTCAAACATATCTGCATGAGCAGAGGTAGCTTTCCATGAAGTACTGATATCCAACAGGTTTACAAAGAAATCGTTGGTCAATGCCTCAGGAGTGTTTGTAAATACCCCATGCTTAGATTTATCAAAATTGGTATCCATAACACGCATACCACCTACCAAAACTGTCATTTCTGGTGCTGTCAAAGTCAACAATTGAGCTTTGTCTAACAACATTTTCTCTTCAGGGGTAGTATAAAATCCTTTTCTATAATTTCTGAAACCATCAGCCAAAGGCTCCAAAACACCAAATGATTCAACGTCAGTTTGTTCTTGTGAAGCATCTGTTCTACCAGCAGTAAATGGAACAGTGATTTCTTGACCTGCATTTTTGGCAGCTTGTTCAATACCTGCTGAACCACCTAAAACGATTAGATCCGCAATTGACACCGATTTTCCATCAGATGAAGAAGCATTAAATTCAGCTTGAATACCTTCCAAAACATCCAAAACTTTCGACAATTGAACTGGATTGTTTACTGCCCAATATTTTTGAGGAGCCAAACGTACACGTCCACCATTTGCACCACCACGTTTATCAGACCCACGGAAAGTGGATGCCGATGCCCAAGCGGTTGAAACCAATTCTGAAACAGAAAGTCCCGATGCCAATATTTTACCTTTCAAAGCAGCTACATCAGCATCGTCGATTAGTTTATGCGTAACCGCTGGTACTGGATCTTGCCAAATTAAGTCTTCAGCTGGAACTTCAGGCCCAACATAACGCACCTTAGGGCCCATATCACGGTGTGTCAATTTAAACCATGCACGAGCAAAAGCATCGGCAAATTGATCTGGATTGTCATGAAAACGTTTTGAAATAGGTCCATAAATAGGATCCAATTTTAACGACATATCAGTTGTAAACATGATAGGAGCGTGACGTTTTTCTGGATTGTGAGCATCAGGAACTGTATCAGCGGCCATTCCGTGCTTCGGTATCCATTGATGTGCTCCTGCAGGGCTTTTTGTAAGTTCCCAATCAAATGCGAAAAGGTTCCAGAAGTAATTATTATCCCATTTCGTTGGACTGCTTGTCCAAGCTCCTTCTAATCCACTCGTTATTGTATATTCGCCATTTCCAGTACCGAATGAGTTTTTCCAACCCAAACCTTGCTCTTCTATAGCTGCACCAGCCGGCTCAGCACCTACATATTGGCCTGGATCTGCTGCACCATGAGCTTTACCAAACGTGTGTCCACCAGCTATCAAAGCCACTGTTTCTTCGTCGTTCATCGCCATACGACCAAAAGTTTCACGAATATCTTTTGCCGCAGCAATTGGGTCTGGGTTTCCGTTAGGACCTTCAGGGTTTACATAAATAAGACCCATTTGAACTGCTGCCAATGGATTTTCCAATTCACGATCACCAGTGTAACGCTTGTCAGCCAACCATTCACCTTCCGAACCCCAATAAATATCTTCTTCTGGCTCCCAGACATCCGCACGACCTCCACCAAAACCAAAAGTTTTGAAGCCCATAGATTCCAAAGCACAGTTTCCAGCCAATATCATCAAATCAGCCCAAGAGATTTTTCTACCATATTTTTGTTTGATTGGCCACAATAACTGACGAGCTTTGTCTAAGTTGCCGTTGTCTGGCCAGCTATTTAGTGGAGCGAAACGCTGTCCACCAGCTCCTGCACCTCCACGGCCATCAGCAATACGGTAAGTACCTGCACTGTGCCAAGCCATACGAATAAAAAACGGACCATAATGGCCGTAATCTGCTGGCCACCAATCTTGTGAATTGGTCATGAGGTCATAGATTTCTTGCTTCAAGGCTGCAAAATCCAATGATTTGAATTCTTCGGCATAATTAAAACCTGGATCCATAGGATCAGATAATGAAGAATGCTGACGAAGTATGCCCAAATTCAATTGATTTGGCCACCAGTCTTGATTTCTGGTACCACCACCTGCACTCTGATTTACAGCACCGTGGTTAAATGGGCATTTGCCTGCACCATTAGAGTCTGAGGAAGTATAATTTTCCATTATTAAATAATTATTTTAAAATTAAAACAGAGCATTTATTAAAACACACACTAAGTAATCACATTGATTTTGATAAAAAAATGACATAAGTGATATTTTACAAAAAACTCATACAAATATCAACAGAAATTAAGTATAAGACAAATAGATAGATTTTATTATGATATAACTTTTAATTATAATATATAACTGTCATTTAGTTATGAGGAAAAGTCGGTGAAGAAGTATATAAATCATAAAATCAAGTCAAAGTCAGAAATCCTTTTTAAAAATCGCCAACAACTAAAGAAATATTCAAGCGAAAAATTCACTTCCACAAAGTCAACTATTATTTTCCGAAAAAGGAGACCAAAAATATTGATGATTAAAATGATTTAGAAATATTAAAATATTCTTTTACAAAAATATTTTTACGACACACCTTGAACTTTTTTCTCCAACAAATCCATCTCCACTTTCCCTTTTCCGTCCGGCGTAGTATAAAAGGGGCGTTTTTCTATTTCATAATTGGTGTCCGGGGCTATTCCCAAAGCATGGTATATCGTTTGGTGTACTTCGGCTATTTTTATGGGTTTTTCCACTGTTTTACAAGGTCTTTCATCGGCTGTTTTGCCAAAAACACTTCCTTTTTTTATACCACCTCCAAACATCAACATGGAACATCCATCGGTAAAATGGCGGTGCATACCATAGTTTTTGATATCTTCAATTACATCGGGTTGCTCTACTTGATCCAAAACACGCAAGTCAGGTCGACCTTCCATGAGCATATCTCGGCTAAATTCGCTTGCTACAATCACTAGAGTTTTATCCAATCTACCGCTTTCATCCAAATCTTTAATTAATTGAGCAATGGGAGCATCTATCATTTTTTTCATGTCGACCAATCTGGTATGACCATTTTCGTGCGTATCCCAACCTTCGAATGGCACATATTCAGTAGTTACAGTGATGTATCTGGCTCCTTGGTCTACCAATCGCTTAGCCATTAAACAACCCAAGCCAAATTTTCCTGTATTGTAAACATCATATTTTTCTTTGGGTTCTTGGCTCAAATCAAATGCTTTGGCTTCAGGAGAATTAAGTAAAATATAAGCCTGTTCCATTGATCGTTTCAAGGATTCTTTTTGATAATCGCTCCCAAACTCGCCCATGGCAGATTCATTCACGAGTTTTTCATACAATTGGTTTCGACTTTCGAATCGCTTGAGTGACATTCCCACTGGCGGACGCACGCTATCAAGTCCTTTTGTGGGATCAGGTATCATAAATGGTCCAAATTCACTTCCTAAAAAACCTGCACTGTGAAAAGCTTTGAGTTCTTCACCTTCACCAACATCAAAACGCTGTCCGATATTAATAAATGGAGGTATTACTTCATTTTTTGGCCCTAATTCCTTGGCAATCCAAGAACCCAAATGCGGCACCACAACCGATTGAGGCGGCTCATAGCAAGTATGCCAATTGTATTGGTGTCGGGTATGCAAAATATGTCCCAAATCTGCAGCTACATAAGAGCGAATTACTGTCCCTTTATTTAAAACCTTACCGATAGATTCCAAACCTTCCGAAAAACTAACGCCATCTAATGCAGTTGGAACAGCCTTAAAAGTGCTCAAAACACTGTCAGATTTCATTCCTTTACTGAAAGGTGTAAACTTTTTTGGGTCAAAAGTTTCGGTGTGAGCCATTCCTCCTGCCATAAAAAGCACAATTACCGAGTCTGCTGTTGCATTCTCTGTGTTTTTTACTCCACAAGATGTCAACAATTGACTAATTGGGCTACCCACAGCCATTGTGGCGATAGTGGCCGCACTTTGTTTAAGGAAATCTCTTCTGTTATTTTTCATATTTTTTCACCGCTAGTACGCTAAGAAAAAGAATTCATTTTTGTCAATAAATAAGTTGAAACTCAGGTAAAAGCAAAACTGCCCAAAACAAGTCTTGAATCTGTTCAATACTTGGATTTTCGTCCATGGCAGATTGAGCGGCTTTCATTTCAGATTTATTAGGAAGCCTGCCCAATGCTTTACTGAATAATACCCTAATAATTACATCCCTAGTTTTAAACTGAGCCTTCCAATATTTCGCTCCTCTTGCCAAAACATTCGTTAATCTTTCACCGTTTGTCAACTCCAATGCCTGCAAAAGGCTTGCTTGGCTATCTCTGCTCGTGGATACGACTTCCCTATTTGGCCTACCCAAAGCGGTCAAAAAAGCATTGTTAGCCACCAAAGAGGCCCTTGCAAATGCAGGTTTAATAGGGTTAGACTTCGTTCCCGAATATTTCATGTCTTTTAGAGTAAAAATCGGCGTTATGATTTGGCTGACTGCATCAGAAAACTGTTCAGCTGAAAGTCTTCTGCGGGTCATTCCTTTGAATCTATAATTATTGTCGTAAAGCAAATTGGTGCTTTTTACACTTTCGGATGCTGTTTGATAAATTTTCGAACTTGCAATTAGATAAATCAGCTCTTTGATGTCATATTTCTTTTCTGCGAAATCTGAAGCCAACCAATCCAACAAATCTTGTGACCATGGCTCATTGTCCATTTCGTCAGGCGATTCTATAATTCCCCTTCCCATCATTTGCTTCCAAACTCGATTCACTACGGTTCTGTATATTCGGCCATTTGCTGGTTGCACCAAAAGGTTGGCCATTTGTTCCATTTTTTTCGCCTTCGAAGTTGTAGAATCTATATTTCCGAAATTTTGCCACAGCAGTCTTGTGTCAGCAAATTTGCCAGTTGGTTTATCACAGCGGTTTATTTCCAATCTTTCCTCCGAAAAAATATTGGCAAAAGCGTAGGCATCCTCTAACTTCCAGTCGCTTATGAAACTATCATGGCAAGATGCACACTTGAGGTTTAAACCCAAAATTACCTGTCCCACATTCTGAGCGGCTTGCATTTCTACTCTTTGACTGGCATTAATGGTTCCTCGCCATTGAATACCCTCCACAAAGCCTTTAGAAGGCTCTTTCGGTGAGAGCAATTCCTTTGCAAACAGGTCATAGGGTTTATTTTGCTTTATAGACGTGTAAAGCCAATCTGTAATATTGAATCTTCCATTGGTGATATATCCGGGACCGGTGTAATCGTTTCTAAGTGCATCGTTCCAAAAAGTTAACCAATGTTGCGTATATTCTTCATCTTGTGCTAAAAGTTGCTTAATCAAAGCAGATCTTTTGTCAGGATTTTGATTTTTGGCAAAAGCAATAATCTGGGAAGCGGTGGGCAAAAGTCCAACAATATCCAAATATGCCCTTCTCAAAAAAGTACGGTCATCTACTTTGGGTTTCCAATCTATTTCGTTTTGTTTAAAGTATTCATTCACCCACAAATCAATTGGATTTTTCAAATCGCCGGTGGGAGTCGGCAAAGTGGGTTTTCGGGGTTCCATTTTGGCAACCTTAAATAGCATGGGTTGCAATGAACCATCTGGCCAGGGAGCACCTTTTTTTATCCAGAAATTTAACAATTCTATTTCATCAGCATTCAAGGCCTTACCTTTCGTTGGCATGGCTTCTTTGTGATTTCGAGGCAAAGAAATCCTTCGTGACAATTCGCTTTTTTCAGGATTGCCAGGCATTATAATTTTTCCATGTTTGCCACCCGAAAAAACGAATTCTTTTTGGTCGAGCCGCAATTTGCTCTCTTGCTTGTTAGAACTATGACATTTGTAACAATTATGAGCAAAAATCGCCCTCACTTCACCAATGAGTTTTACTTGGTTTTCTTTAGAAAGACTATCTGAATCAGCATTTAAAGTTAAAAAGCCACTTTTTGTCGTCGTCTCCTTTTTATTAGAAAAACTAAAATAATCATCTCCGTGGGTCAAAGAGCCTCCAAAGTGTCCCGTAAATACTACACCCAAAGAAGCAGCGAAAAGAGACCATCTGTAAAGAG
>NKJG01000023.1:10241-21014 GCA_002256395.1 Bacteroidetes bacterium B1(2017)
GCCGTAGAGCCTTGAAATACTGGTTTCGTTGGCCGACTCCCAAAAACTGTTGAACTTTTTAGGCTCCCCTACCCAATATTTGGAATAATCCGTAAAACTTACCTTATCACCCAGCATTTTGGTTAAAATGGTTGCCATAGTAGCTGACTGAACCGAATGGCCCGAAGGGAACTCAGGAAATGGAGGAGTAAGTATGGCGGGTTCCCATTTGGAATCAATATATTTTTTAATGTATGCCCCAGGACGAATCAAATTATGTTTGTATTTCGACCTCCATGCCGCTATCATGGCATCGTTAAGTCCCAAAGTGAGTGAAACATACAATTTTGCAGAAGAATCTATCGAAACAGGATTAGCTCTTAGTAGTTGAGTTAAAATAGATACCGAATGTCCCACCGCCGTATAAGTAAAAGTAGCCGCATCATCCCAAAAGTTGGCAATGTTCATTTTATCGGAACCTGCAGTAACCTCTTTTGAGGCATTGTAAACCTCCATGGCATCCTTGTAAAATCTAGAATCCTTGTATTTGGAATATTCGAAATCTGGCTTTATGTCAAAATCAGTTTGATTTTCTTCCATAAAAGTCCTGTTTTTTCCCCATTTGGGATGCAAAGGGCCTGTATTTTCCAAATCTGCTACCCTGTTTATTTCAAAGCAAGACTCACAAGAAGGCAGGCGATAGTTTAAATCATAGCTTCTAAATAAAGCATCTTTACCGCCATCTTTATCTGCATATTTTATCACCATTTCGGCAACAGAAACACCGTAATTTTTAGACTTAATAATGGCCAATTTCGATTGATTTAGAGAAAATTTAGCATCCACAGAATCTTTTAATGCGGTTATACGCTCCATCCAAATATATGGAGCTGCTACAAAAAACTTGTCAACGGTTGCAAAAAGAGCATTGTTTAAGGCAATTTCTTTTATAAAATCTGTCGTATCTATTTCAAACTCTCTGGGCTTTTCGAATCCTTGAAGTTGGCCTGAAAGTGATGCTCGTTTTGAATAAGCTGGCAAAATAGATTCATAAGCTGCTAAGTCAATATATGCAAGCGAACGAGCGGCCACCAAAGGTGTATAACCTGTCGTTTGTTCTATCAAATCTAAAATCAACAAATGCCATTTCACTTGTAAATCAGAGGTGCTGAAGTCATAATTTTTGGTAGGCAAAGCTGTTTCACTCAAAATCAATTGTGTGGTATTTCCTGTCTGAAATTCTCGACGGACTGGTGCTTGTCCGAAGCTTAATTTTGCAATAAAAAATAGTAATATTGCAAAATAGATTTTATCCTTGTTCAAAATTTCCGTATTTTGATTTTTTATTTAAAGCCGAATTTAATCATTATCTCATAAAAAGTTCTCATGCGTTCTAAAAAATTGTTTTTACTTGATGCCATGGCTTTGATTTACAGAGCCCATTTCGCATTTATCAAAAATCCTAGAATTACTTCAACTGGAGTAAATACAAGTGCGGTTTTTGGGTTTACAAACACCATGCTGGAGGTTATAAAAAAAGAAAAACCAACACACTTTGCCGTTTGTTTTGACACGAAGGCCCCTACCTTTCGTCATGTAGATTTTCCAGAATATAAGGCCAATAGAGAAGCTCAACCCGAAGACATTACTACGGCAATTCCTTTGGTAAAAAGGCTGGTAAAAGCTATGAATATCCCATTGATAGAATTAGATGGCTTTGAGGCAGATGACGTGATAGGAACTTTGGCCAAGAAAGCCCCAAAAGAGGAATTTGATGTGTTTATGTACACCCCAGATAAAGACTATGGACAATTGGTTGATGAACACATATTCTTATACAAACCTGCATTTTTAGGCAATGGCATAGAAATTATGGGCATACCTGAGATATTGGCTAAGTGGGAAATCAGCCGAATAGACCAAGTGATAGACATGCTAGGTTTGATGGGCGACAAAGTAGATAACATACCGGGAATACCTGGAGTAGGCGAAAAAACCGCAGTGAAATTGCTTCAAGAATATGATACCATCGAAGGGATTTTAGAAAATGCTGAAAAAATCCCAAACAAAATAGGAGAAAAAATTAGGGCAGGAAGAGAAAGTGCAATAATGTCGAAACATTTGGCTCGAATAGAAATCAATGTCCCAGTAGAATTTGATGAAGAAGACCTAAAAATGTGTGAGCCCAATACAGAGGAACTTTCGGCTTTACTAGATGAATTGGAATTTAGAACTTTAAAAACTCGATTAATCAAATCTGATGGCACCAATCAGGACATCAACAAGCCAGAGCCCAAAACCAAAGTAAAGGTGGAAACCAACCAAATCTCACTATTTGGTAACACAGAGGAAGAAGAAGAACCGAAAGAACTGAAAGAAAAAGACACCATCAATTCAGTTGTGCACGATTATTATTTGATAGAGGGCAAAGAGCAAAGAGCCGAATTGATAGAATATTTGATGGCTCAAGACGAAATATGTTTCGATACAGAAACCACAGACGTAGATGCAGTAGATGCCGAAATCGTTGGGCTTTCGTTTGCATACAGAGCCAAAGAAGCTTATTATGTGCCTTGTCCACCTCGATTTGAAGAAGCAAAAGCAGTATTAGAAGAATTTAGGCCGGTTTTTGAGAATGAGAAAATCATGAAAATTGCTCAAAATTTGAAGTACGACTTAACGATATTGAGCAATTATGGCATAGAACTCAAAGGCGAATTGTACGATACGATGTTGGCTCACTATATCGTTGAACCGGAACAAAGACACGGCATGGACTATTTGGCGATGAATTACCTTAATTATGAACCTGTAAGTATAGAAACGCTTATTGGGGCCAAAGGCAAAAAACAAGGAAATATGCGGGATGTTCCATTGGAAGCCATCAAAGAATATGCTGCTGAAGACGCAGATATTACGCTACAACTCAAAACTATTTTAGACAAAGAACTCAAAAAAACCAATCAAGAAAAGCTGCTTTATGAGGTAGAAGTGCCACTGGTGAGTGTTTTAAGTAGTATGGAGCGTGAAGGTGTAAAATTAGACGTTCAAGCTCTTCAAGATCTTTCTGACACACTTCAAAAGGATTTGGTAAAAACCCAATCGGAGATTTTCGAAATAGCTGGAATGGAGTTCAACGTGGGGTCGCCAAAGCAACTGGGAGAGATTCTATTTGAGCAGATGAAAATTGACGATAAGCCAAAGAAAACGCCGACAGGCCAATATGCTACAGGCGAAGACGTCCTAAGCAACTATGAAGCCGAGCACCAAATCGTAAAGAAAATATTGGATTTTAGAGAATTAAGCAAACTTAAAAGTACCTATGTAGAAGCACTTCCTCAATTGATTTCTAAGAAAACAGGAAGAATACATACTTCATATAATCAGGCAGTTACGGCTACAGGACGTTTAAGCTCGACGAATCCTAACTTGCAAAATATTCCCATCAGAACGGAGAGAGGACGTGAAATCCGAAAGGCATTTATTCCTCGTGACGCAGAGCATTTGATACTTTCTGCGGATTATTCGCAAATAGAATTGCGTATAATGGCAGCCTTTAGTGAAGACGCTAGCATGGTGGAAGCTTTTAATCAGGGTATTGATATACACTCTACTACGGCTGCAAAAGTATTTGGGGTAACTTTAGATGCGGTAAATTCTGACATGCGAAGAAAAGCCAAAATGGTGAACTTTGGTATAATCTACGGAATTTCAGCTTTTGGTTTAGCTCAAAGATTGGGTATTCCAAGAGGCGAAGCAAAAGACATCATTGATGCATATTTCACACAGTTTCCAAACGTAAAGACCTTCATGGACGAATGTGTAAATAAAGCCAGAGAAACTGAATACGTAGAGACTATTTTAGGCAGAAGGCGATATTTGAGAGATATCAATTCAAGAAACCAAACCAATCGAGGTTTTGCGGAGAGAAATGCCATAAATGCTCCCATACAAGGCTCCGCTGCAGACATGATTAAAGTGGCCATGATAAATATTCATGATTTTATGAAAGCTGAAAAGCTCAAATCAAAGATGATATTGCAAGTGCATGACGAATTGGTATTTGATGCTCACATTTCGGAAATTGATTATTTGAAAGAAAAAGTGGATTACTTCATGGTAAATGCCATACCGATGAAAGTAAAAATTGAGACAGGGATTGGTGTGGGTAAAAACTGGCTGGAGGCACATTGATTTTTTTAATAAAGGTGATGAAATAGGAATGTCAAATGGCATTCCTATTTTTAAGAAGAAAAACCTTTCTTACTTTGATATTCGCATCAAAATTCTACTTTTCTCCACTCCATTCTCTTCCAAAATCAACATTCTATCCAGAATATCGCAATCTTCGCATTCAAATTCCTCTGTTACGATGTATTTCCAGTTTTTATTCTTAAAAACATAGAAAGGAAATGGAGGATGAGCATCACTGATTTCTTGATTACCAAATAGTACCAAATCTGGCTTTTGGCTTAAGGGTTTCCCCTTACTCCAAGAAGCATAACGACATTTAGCATCTTTTGTATAATCAATCCTAAGCTCCAAATTCTTCGATTTCAACATGACGATATTGCTTTCAAAGTCTTTTAAAGAGGGATGAATCATAGCCTTAGTTTTATCATTCAGAGCCTTTTCAAGAGCCATTTCTCTATCCGAATTGTAGTTAACACTATAAATTCCTGAGTCATCATACCATATTTCACCAGTAAAAACCTCACCCACCATTCCAAACATACCGTTTCTAGCCATTACCTCTTTTTGAGAAAACTTTGGAATGATTTTCTTGAATTTCGCATCAAAAAGTGTAGGAAAATAAGCCACAAATTCTTTTTCATTTTGTAAATCAGGAATAGGGCTAGGCCTTTGAAGTGGATAATTCACCAATGCAGCCAATTCAGTGGCCTTGTTTTGATTTATTAAATCTAATATTCTCTTGCCGATTACATATCCCTCTTTAGGATTTTGGGAAAATGAAGTAAAGCTGTAAGCAATAATTGCTATGATAAAGGTAACTTTGGTTTTCATAAATTGATATATAAAAAGTCAATCTAAGATTATTTTTTTGAAAATTGAAAGTTTGAAATAAAACTTATATCAAAAGTTTAACTCCATCATATATTTTAGATTGGGTATAAAGCCTAACACCCAACAATTTCCATTCTAAAATTCCATAAACCAAATATTTAAATGTGTCTTTGTCACTGGTTTTTAAAACACTGATTTTTATTGGTTTCCTATGAGTACCTATCACCAAACCCGTTGTTCCAGAATATGCACTTATCGGCGTATTGATTTTAGAATAAGATGTTTTTCCATAATTAAAGGCCAAATCGTATTTTGTAACTATTTGATCTTCAAATATTAAATGATCATACTTAACTGAATTCTGCTCTAAACTATCTTTGATGGCAAAATTGAATATTTTAATTTGATTTAACTTAGCTGCATTACCATCTGACTTGGATCCACCAACAAAATACAAGAGTCCAAACACAAAAACTACGGTACCAAAACCGCCAATATGATTTCTAGCAAATTTAAAGCAAGCTATTAAAAAATAAATCAGGAGGCCAAGATTTAGAAAACCCCAAATTAGGTGGAGCTTTAGAAAGTTAATTTTACTTTATTTAAAAATCTGCATTCAAATTAACCAAATTCTTAAAGAAAGACAAAGTATGGTTAAATTGGTCATTAATAATATTTGACCTGTCAATTATTTTACCTGATACTCATCTTTGGGCCACATATCTGTGTTAATATCTTTATTATCAAGCAATTTTCCTTCTTGAATGATTTTCAAAGTATTCAGAAAATTATTCATAATGACCTTGGCATCTATATCGGCTCTTTTATAAAACGCGTCAGAAAAAGGCTCATCAAATCTTTTTAATATGACCTCTCTATCAAAATCTACTGGCGAATCAGAACCTAAATAGAGCGATTCTTGAATTTCATAAACATAAGGAAAAACTACCCTAAAACTCCTTTTGATTCTTTCAGTTGGTGCCCATGTTACAGCATAACCTTTGGGTTTTAGTTTTGACTTTAAAAGACTAAAATATTCCACTGAATAGAGATTTCCAGCATAGGAAGACCTCGGTCTGAGTGCATCTGCCTCCAAAATATCATACTTCAGTTTGGAGCTTTGAATCTCCTTTCTGCCATCTTCTAATTTTAAAGCTAGTCTTTTATCATTTAAAATAAAATAAGCCGAACTATCACGGGTTCTCCTCACATATTGAAAAAGTACGCTTGGCTGACTCTTGATAACTTCCCAACAAACCAATTCTGTGGTACTTGCTCTGCCTGAAGCACCATAGAGTGTTCCTGCAGAACCCAATCCTATAATGCCAATACGCTCAGGATTTGGATGCAAGAAGGCAGGCACAGCACCTAACATGACATGGAAATAATCTGTCCTCATAGGAAAGTGGCTTTGACCAAGGCCATTTATAAAAACTGTGGAATTTTCTTCCCCAATTTTTATGGAAGACAAAGCCGTTTTATCTTCACTAAAAATAAAATCAGTCTCCTCATTTACACCAGAAACCACCCTCCAAAAATCTTGTTTTTCTGGAACTAAAAACACCAAAACTAGCAATCCAAAGCTCATCAAAGCCGCATTTATTTTGCTTAAGTACTGTTGATAACCAAGTATGGTTATATAGATAAAACCCGTAAGTAGAAGCAACTTTAAAGTTAAGGAGGTACCCAGTATTTCGAAACCTATCAAGGAAGCAAACCATGCACCAGCGGTTGAGCCAGCGATATTAATAAATTGTAAAGTGCCAAGTTTTTTCCCCACCAAAGAAAAGTCGTTTTGGATGATATTCTGCGAAACACTGAAACTAAAACCCATAATAAAAGTGGGAATGGACATCAAAAAAATTGGAATGATAAGCATGGTTATTAACCTCAACTTAAAACTTTGTATCTCCTCATATCCTTCAAAATAACCTCTTAATGGCTCAAGAAAACCAATATTTTCCACAGAAAAATATAGCAAAGCTATACTCGCTGCCACATAGGAATATAATGTGATTTGAATCCATAAAAAAGTTTTGAGTTTTCCTTTCTTGTATTTCTTATTGAATATCACACCTAACCAAGTACCTATGGCCATTGAGCCCAAATAAATGGTGAGAATAATAGAAAACGTAACCGCGTAAGACTTCATCATTACATCTATCATTCTAAACCAAATGATTTCGAATGAAATAGCGGTGAAACCAGAAATAAAATACTGAATCAACCAAAATTTGAAAGGCACATTTAACTCTTCTTCGTACAATTTATCTGTCAACAATGCTTTTTCATCTTGTTTGCTTTCTTCTCTTTTAACTATGTCATTAAAAAGCAAAACTGAGAGCCCACAGAAGAAATTCAAACCAGCAGCTACATAAATAGCTTTTTCAAAACCCATATTGGGAATTAAGTAGAAAGAAGTAATAAAAGTACCGATAGCAGCTCCAAGTGTATTGGTAAAATACAACAAGCTTATAAAATTACCTTGATTTCCGATGTTCTTGAAAGCCTTGGAGAGTAAGGGTAACGATACGCCCATCAAAAAAGTTGGAACCAAAAGTAACAAAAACAAAATCATGTACAAGTATATCGAACCAAGCTGAAAACTACTATTTTCCACAAATAGCCAATCATAAAAAATGCTTTTGCTAAAAAAGGCAAAGATTCCAATACCTATTTCGGCCAAAAAGAAATAAAATACGTGTTTTCCTTGCTGAAGCCTGTCAGACAGATAGCCTCCTGCCAAGTAACCTATCCCTAAACCTGCCATAAAAGCAGATACAATCAAACTGATATTGACCGAGCTGATGCCAGTAAAAAAAGCAAGCCAACGTTGCCAAATAACCTGATAAACCAGAGCTGCAAAACCAGAAAAGAAGTAAATTGAAATTAAAAACAATGCAGTTAAATTTCTGCTTTTAGGATTAGAATTCATTGAGGCCTTTTGTAGAAATATTATGAAAGACCAAAATAAACATTTTTATTGTTGGAGATAAAACTCTAGATGATTTTTTTGTTAAAAGAGGCTAAAATATTAAGTAAACCCAATATTTCACCGGTTTCAAATTTGATTAAATACAATCAAATATAAAATTTAGCTATCTTACTTTAAATTGGTTGGAAATCTGTAAAATAGTATATTGAAATTAATTGCTATCTAAAAGGCTACCCAATAGTAGTTTGTCAATGAAGTTAATCCAAAAATTACTTTATGACCGCATTAATTTTATCCCAAAGAGCCTTATCGAAGCCAGAAACTGCAAAATATGGATTTGCTTTATCGGCGGCATTGCCCATTCTGATTATCACCATCTTCTTGCTAGGAATTACATAAATCCGCTGGTCTTCTGCACCCATTGCCGCAAACATATCTGATGGAGCATTCGAAACCAACATGCCCGGAAACACCGTTTGAGAGCTCGGCACCATATAATTGTTTTTTCCATTTAGCCACCACAAATAGCCATAGGATGGATTGATATTTTGTGAAGAATTTATACTTTCTTTGAAAAACGATTCATTCAAAATTTGCTCATCTTTCCATTTACCATTGTTGAGTGCCAATAGGCCAAACCTCGCCATACTGCGGGTATTGCTTTGGTACAGCTTAAAAATAAGTCCTATATTCCATTTACCATCCATCCCTATTTTATTTTTGAGTTTGGCTTCGAAATACGATTCAAAACTTTGGTCGCTACTTTCAGACACCACGTCCATTAATTTCTGAAAAACATTACCATAAGCCCATCGCTTACCAGCATCTGCCACATAATTGAGGTTTGATTTAATGACCAATTGATTTTCGTCATTAAGACCAGTCGTCATGGTCAACAAATGTCTGGTGGTAATTAAATTTTCTTTTTCTAAAGGCTCATTGGTCCAACCTGCTCCTAAATATTGCGATACTTTGTCGTTGATGTTCAACAATCCTTCTTGTTGAGCTATTCCTGTTGTAGCTGAAACCAAGGTTTTACCTGCACTATTCCAAGCCCAAGAGGTGCTTGCAGTATGTCCATTAAAATACTCCTCCATCACGATTCTACCATTTACCAAAATCATAAACGACTTAGAATTTTTCTCTACCAGAAAATCTTTTAAGGGTTTTACGGCATTTTCGTTCCATCCTAAACTTGCTAATGAGGTGGTTTCCCAAGTATTGCCTGATTTGGCGGGGAAATACATTTCGCCTGGTGGTGTCGGTTCTGAATCATCTTCGGGTTTTTCACAAGAAAAAAATGAAATTAAAAGGATTAAAGTAAGAATCTGAACTTTCATAAATTTTCAATTTGGCTTTCTCATAAAGCTTCGACAATAATTTAGCCAAAAGGTTTAATTGAAATCTATAAATTATGATCGATTCCTTGACTGGGAAATAAAATGGAGTCTTCTAAACGCTGAATTGTACTATTTTTTTTCACTTGTTTTCCAGCTTGTGTCTTAGTATTTTTATCCTAAATAGATTAGTAGTAGGCCGAATTGCCTATAAGAATTTACAATTGCTTTACATTTTTTTACACAATAAGCAAATGTCACAAAATAAATAAGCATACTTTTATCCCATTATTTCACGAAACCAATTTTGTAATGAACACGGTCAAGGTATCTTTCCTAATCATTTTTCAATGTTTAGTTTTTTTGTTTTTCGGAATAAATTTCCCTGGAGAAGATCCAACTTTTCTAAAAACAACTGCAAAGGATGTAAAAAACGTAATTTTCCAATCGGTTGATTATGGTAACACTTGGCAAGACATTAGCAATGGCTTACCGGCAAATCTAGAGAATACAGAGCTTTTTGTAAATAATAATGGCCTTTTTTACTACACTGAAAAAGAGATGTATCATAGAAATGCAAATGTATTGTCACCTGGCTGGAAAAAAGAATATGCTGTAAACAAGCTTGGTTCAGTGTCGGTTTGCAAATCTGGAATGTATGCTGTTACATACGACGGAAAAATTTCAAAATTTGATCCCAAAACAAAAGCTTGGTCGCCTATATTTGCAAACTTTGGACGAAGCATGCTAAGAACCATTTTCGAGACACAAAAAAATACCTTTCTCATAGGCTCTGATAGTGGATTGTATAGATCCATAGATGGTGGAAAAACATGGAAACATGTGATTGATGGCTGGTCAATAAAAATGGTGGAGTCAAATGGCGTGTTGGTGGCTACGAGTCAAAAAGGCATTATTCGCTCTACAGACGATGGCCAAACCTGGAAAACAGTTATTAGCGAAGGTGGCGTAGGAATAGATGTGGCGATTATTAAAGGTGGGTTTGCGGCCATTAGCTACAACACCACATCAAAAACTCGACGAGTAAGAACCAGCTACGATGATGGCAAAACCTGGCAAGCTATTGATGCTGGTCTTCCTCCCCACGATTTAATCGCAAACGTTTTACAAGTGGATGATTACCTATTTGTAGGTCACCCAAAAGGTATTTACAAATCTGAGGATAAAGGAAAGAATTGGGCACTCATCTCGCCCGCAATTGACGACAAGGTCTTTAATCTATATGTCTCAGGAAAAGCCATTTATGCCTTTCCAAGAACTGGTGGATGTTGAATTGCTTGTGAAAATTAGGATTTGAGTGTTTTTCGAATTCGAAGTATTTCAATTGTTGAATTTGCCCAATGTTTGGTGTTTACGCCCAAAAGAATTTTCGCAGAACTCCGATTAAGAAAAGTTCGTCCGCCTATATAACAGCAGGTTTAGAAACTGTTTCTTTAATTTCAAGTATCTTCATCTTTTGTATTTGTAAAGTGTCAA
>NKJG01000215.1 GCA_002256395.1 Bacteroidetes bacterium B1(2017)
TTATTTTTCATAAAATTGCAATTTCAACCTAAAAAATAGTAATGGCAAGGAAGATAAGAATGGGTATGATTGGCGGAAGCCTTGAAGCATTCATAGGAGCTGTACATCGTCGCGGTGCAGCCTTAGATGGAGAAATTGAATTGGTTTGTGGTGCATTCAGCTCCAATCCCGAAAAATCAAAAGCAACTGGTGAAGCACTTTACTTGGATCCAAGTAGGGTTTATGGATCATTTCAAGAAATGATATTGGCTGAAAAAGCCCTACCAGAAGGTGAAAGGATGGATTTCGTTTCTATCGTTACACCCAATCATGTGCATTTTGAGGCTGCAAAGTTTGCTTTAGAAAATGGCTTCCATGTGGTGATGGACAAGCCTTTGACGCTCAATATGGAAGAAGCAAAAGCCCTAAAACCCATTGTTGAAAACTCAGGATTGCTTTTTGCCCTAACACACAATTATACCGCCTACCCGATGGTAAAGGAGGCCAGAGCTATAGTGAAGTCTGGTGCCATTGGCAAAATCAGAAAGGTTATAGTAGAATATCCGCAAGGATGGCTTTCACAACTGGTTGAGGCCACGGGACAAAAACAAGCTGCTTGGAGGACCGATCCAGCACGCTGTGGTGCAGCGGGTGGAGTAGGAGATATCGGTACACACGCCGAAAACCTTGCTGAGTATATCACTGGTCTCAAAATCACTGAACTGTGTGCAGATCTCACAATTTTTGTAGAAGGTCGTCAATTAGACGATGATGCCAATATTTTGTTGCGTTTTGACAATGGAGCCAAAGGTATTCTGCACAATAGCCAAATTTGTAACGGAGAAGAAAATGACCTCAATATTCGAGTTTATGGTGAGTTTGGTGGCCTCAAATGGAAACAAATGGAGCCTAATACTTTGGAAATGACTAACCAAGAAAATGGTTCAAAAATCATCAGAACTGGCGTTGGCAATCTTTCAAAACATGCACAAGCACATACACGTCAGCCTGCAGGACACCCTGAGGGTTATATTGAGACATTTGCAAATATTTACAGGAATTTTGCTTTTGCTTTAAGAGCGAGATGGGGTACAGAAAACCGTGCAGTAGCTGCAGGTAATTTGGGTGGAACGCAAGATGACGCTGCAGCTTACATTCCAGAAATTCACGATTTTCCAGGCATAGACGATGGATTGCGTGGAATGGGCTTTATTAATACTGTTGTGAAGTCCAACGCAACTGAAAATAAATGGACAAAGTTTGAGATTTAGTAATTGTTGATAAAAAATATAAATTAGAAATGAGTAAAAT
>NKJG01000006.1 GCA_002256395.1 Bacteroidetes bacterium B1(2017)
TTAAAACTCAATAATATTCCCTTTATTTGTTATTGACTTTTCGCTTATAAATCTATGCTAAAATGAATCTCCAAATAGGGGGTCAATTTCAAACGGAATGAGGGGGTCTATTTGGTCGGAATATGCACTTAAGGAAGGTTCATGGGGCGGAGGGGAGTTTGGCACTTTGCCATATAAATGCAGCGAATGTAGTATTTTCGATCAAACTGGATATCAAACAGGATCAAGTGGTTTTGATTATGAACGTAAATTGCCAAAAATAAATCCATCTAAATCCATTTCTGATTTTGAAAATGAATTAAATCAATTAATCCCTAGTCCATCAGAAATAGCCTCTTGGGGCACTTGTTCACCTTGCCCAACAGCAACTCCTATAAGATATATTCGATTATATGGCAATTTATATAAAGAAAGGTATACCTTGCCAAATGGCACCGTAAATTTAAATCCAGGAGGAGGCAATGCTGTTGTTTCTGGTATGTATTATGCTTGCCTTTCCAATGGAGAATATAGATATATTTTAGATCAATTTGGAAATCCAACCAGATATCAATACCGAGATACTTCTTACATTGATTTGCCAATTTCACCCTGTTTTTATCCAGATTATTTATATCCCAATCCTATAACTTATCCTAAGTATTTTAATGTAAGGAAAAGTTCAAATGGAGATAATTGTGAAATATACTACGGATACCATGTTAGAGGGGATTGCAATGTAAATGTAAAAATTCCTTTATGTGGAACCTTAAATGGATCTGGGTGCGGTTCTTGGTGCCTAAGCCTGCCGAATAACCCTTGTGAAGGAGGGGCTAGTGGTTGTCAATTACAAATAGAGTTCCCATTTAATACACATTCATTTGATGATATTTTATCCGTTTTAGATATTCTACCTGATCCAGAAAGGCCAGAACAAGGGTATTTTAAAATGTTAGTTAAGTTTAAAGATGAAACAATCTTGGAAGT
This sequence comes from Bacteroidetes bacterium B1(2017), assembly GCA_002256395.1. Taxonomy (GTDB): domain Bacteria; phylum Bacteroidota; class Bacteroidia; order UKL13-3; family UKL13-3; genus B1. The sequence continues at coordinate 967 of NKJG01000006.1, forward strand.
GAAGGCATACAATTCTTGCCTTTCAAAATATAATTGTAAATCCTGTGAAGGGGAAGAATTAGTTTTTGAAGGTGATTTAAAACAAACTGGAAATATTAATTTAATAACTGATCATAATTCCTATACTTTTAATTCTAATTCAACCTCAACACCACTTATTGATCAAGGTCAATATAGGCTAATTAATAAGATTCCAGTATTATCTGGCTCAACTGAGCCTGCTGAGATTTCGGATCATTCCCCTTCTGCAAATACAAACTTCTTTATTTGCAAATCACATCAACCGATAAGTCAGGATTGGAGTAAGCAAACACAAAATCCAGCTTTAGACAATTTACCTTATTTATGGGGCAAAAAATATTTAGTACAGTCAAATACCAATTATGAAATTTCTTTCTATTATTTGAATGCAAATAAAACAGCTGCAAGTACTGACAACTCCATATTAGTTAGAATTAATCAAAAAGATATTCTTGAAAAGAAGGTTACTTTTGATGCTAATTACCAATGGAAGAAAATTAGTTTTAGTTGGAATTCTGGGGCAGAGGAATACTTAGACCTGGGAATTTTTAATATTGAAACAAATGCAAATAATTATATTGCATTTGACGACATTTCTATTCAAAGAATCTGTGGTTGTTCAGGCGGCCCACTCTCTCAAAATTTTGATTTTGATCAGGGAAATAATTCCATTGGGGCAGATGCTAATATAATGTATAGTCAACCTGGTGGAAGTTTGGGAAGCTTAGGAAGTTATTATGTAAACGCAAATCTCGGATGGATTGGTAGTACAACGCCCAATGCTGACCATACTTATAACGGTAAAGGTAAATTTGCTTGGTATCGGTTAGTTGATAATTCACTTGGAGCCCCATTTAGCTACAAAATTTGGAATCAAAAAATTGATATATTAAGAAATAAGGATTATGAATTAAGTTTATGGTGGAAAATGCCTTCCGAACAAAATATTCAATATGGAAATCATAAGGCAGTTATTAACGTAAAAATTAATAATATCATAGTTCAAAGTATTGAAACTGGAAACAATGGTGATACTTGGAATATTATAAAAGCAAATTGGAATTCAGGAGAAAATGTTTCTGCTGATATTAAAATTGAAGTATTAATTGATAGAAGTATTTTTACTTATGCCTTTGAAATTGCGCTTGATGACGTCTGGTTTAAAGAGAATTGTAATGGTGATCTTTGTGAAACCAAGGCGCCAAATCTACCAGTTTTGCAAAGAAATTTAGAAGCAGAATGTGTTTCATACATGAATTTAATAAGGGATCACAACGCAAAAATTGCATATGAAAGCTATATCAATAAAATTAAAAAAGATTTTAGAGAAGCATACATAGCAAAATGTTTGAGTGTTCAAGAGACCTTTCTTATGAAATCGGAAAATAATGAATACCACACAACGCTATATTATTACGATCAGGCAGGTAACTTGGTTCGAACAGTTCCACCTGAAGGCGTAGATTTATTAAGTGAATCAGAAATAAGCGCGGTAAAACAGGAAGTAGTAACAGGCGATGCAGAAACTTATAATAGTCATTCCTACACTACAACTTATCAATATAATTCATTAAATCAATTGATATCACAATCAACTCCAGACCAAGAAGATTTTAATGTTTGGGATGGAGTTAATGCTAATTTATTTCCACTTACAACAAACCAAAGTATTAATTCATTAAGTTATGTTGATAAATACAGAGGTGTTATAGTTGGTAATTATATTGGAAGTTCAAATGGATTTATAAAATATGGAGATCCAATAAAAAATAGCTGGACTGATAATTTAGCACCCATTGATTATGGTGACCTACTATATTTACATGTTGTTTCCGAAACAGAGGTTTATGCTACAAACAAGGAAGGTGCAATTATCTACACAACTGATGGAGGGACAAACTGGTATAGTAAAAATGCGCCAGTTGAGGAACCAATTATCTATTTAAGAAAATTAACGAGTATTATGATAGTACTTGATGGAAGCGGTAGATATTGGAAATCATTAGATAATGGTACAACATGGGGTGGTGTTAATTTAATAACAAGTGTTCCAATTACCATTAAGAGTATTTCAAGCACTGGAAATACATTTGTTGCATTAGGTTCCGATGGCGCAAGGTATTATTGCTCTGATATTACATTATCAAATCCAATTTGGGTTAAGCACACTGGAATTAAATCAGAAAAACTGAATAAAGTTGGAAAGTATAGAGGCCTCAACAAGTGGTTTGCGTTGGGTACTAATGGGTTTATGCTAAGTTCTAATGATGAAGGTAATAATTGGAACTGGCTGCCAAACAATCTAAACCAAAGTATTAAGGATGCATTCATTTGGAATGATTCCAAAGGGGTGTTCTTTACTGATAATAATAAAGTATTTTATACAGCTCCAAATTCATCAGACTTTACAAATTTAATTGAATACAATAGTGGAATTAACTTTGTTGATATGGCAATATCTGGAGATGTAATTTACCTTCTAGATGCACAAGGAAAGGTTTACATTAACAACATTTATAGTTCATCAAATTGGTCAAATACAAATACCCTTGGAGCACCCGCTGGTGGTGGAGATTTTCAAAGGATTACAATTTCAAATGATTATGCCCTTTTTAGAACTCGAGTTCTGAGTGGAAATTTGGAAATATTTAGAAGTATAGGAAGTGGTTATACTTGGAGTACTTCCAAAGTACAGTTAGGATCTACAATTTATACCAAAACATTAGTGGATCTTATAGCATTTACTGAAACTTTAATTGAAGTAATTGTAATCGATGGTTCAACAAAATCTCTGTTTGAAATAAAAGATATTAACACAATTAATAATACATCAACTCAAACTGCAATTTCATTAGGTACAGGTGAACCCAAAAAGTACGAAAAAAATCAATTAGCAATTCCTTTTTTGGTAACAAATAATTCAGGAACTCTCAAACTTCATGAAAGAAGTTCTTCGAATACTTGGCAAGCCTTTGATTATCCACTACCAATAAATAACACTAACCAAAGTTCTGTTTGGATGGAAAACTCTAATTTAAATGCTAAGGGTATTTGCGTGGGAGTAAATGGGGATATTTTCACAACAATCTATAAGTGGAAACCTAGCACGACTAATGTTACAACTACATTTGACAGAAGCAATAGAATAAAACTTCCTCAATTAAATGCCATAAATACCAATGGAATTAATGTTGTCGCTGTAGGTGAAAAGGGTGCAATTATTTACTCTGCTATCACTAGTGGAAATCTTTCTCCAAATTGGTATATTCTACAACATAATTGTGATAAAAATGACCTTTTAGATATTAAAGGGAATAAGGATGCAAACATGATTGCAGTTGGAGTAAATTCGAAACCAATCAGAATTAAGAATGTTTCTTCCATTGTTAGTGCCGCATCTATAACCTCATTACCATATAATTTAGATGGGAAAAGTATCAAAAAACTTGAAGTTCATAATTACACGAGTGGCAACAGCAACATGAATCTTTTCTTGGTAGATGATTTTAATGGCATACACTCAATCTCTTTTAATTTAAGCAGTAATAGTTATGTTTCCTCTACCTATACTAATACCAATTCAACACCTATCACAAATAGTTTAAATGGAATAGGTAGTTATGGTACTAAACTATATCTTATAGGAAACAAATCAGTTTCGTCGGGTCAAACCCATCAAATATTAAAAATTGATTATGCCTCTGGAGCCTTATCGGGGTCAGGTTATGGCGTTTCATTAAATAATGTAACTTCACTTAATAAAGTTGTTGCAATAAAAGGTACCAACTCCTTAGTTGCTGTTGGTAAATCAGGTTTCTTAATAAAATCTGAAGACAAAGGGCTTACATGGAAGTCTAAATACACAGGTGTAAGTGAAGATTTAATTTCAGTAAGCTTCTCTGATGCAAATAATGGTATTGCGGTAGGTAAAAATAAAACCCTCATTTTTACCACTAATGGCGGAAATAAGTGGCAGACACAAACGATGTCGGGTTCAAATTATGATTTTGTTGATGTGGCTATGGGGGCTGCCGACAGGATAATAGCCATTATTAAATACCAAAATCCTAGTCCAGATGTTTCAGGAATTTTAGTTAATGTTACTGGGTTAAGTAGTAGTTCTGTATGGAATAATGTTAATGTAGCTGGAACGGTTCCATTTACCCAAAAATATAACGCCATTAGTTTTCCAGGACCAAAATTTGCTTTTATAGTTGGTGACAATAACAAAATGCTCCGCTTAAGTTATTTTTCAAGTAATTATACTGCAACAGTGCTTAAAAACAGTTCAAGTCAGGATTGGTCATACGCTATCAAATCAAGTAATAGTAATTTGTATTCAATATACTTCCGTGACTATGAAAATGGTTTCGTAGGTGGCGATAATGGCTTCCTTATGCGTACTAGAAATGGAGGAGGAAGTTCTCCTTCCTTTGAATGGAGCATTAGCTATTGTGGCAAAAAAATAGCTTTGTTAAATGGATGCTTAAATGAGAATTTACATCTTGTCCAATTTGGTTCAACATCAAGTGATACGGTAGTTTGTCTAAAAAACGCAGAATATTCATCGCACTTTTATTATGATGGTCTTGGTAGAATGGTGGCTTCTCAAAATACTAAGCAAATGAGGGAAGGTAAAACTATTTATAGTTATACTTTATACGATTATAAAGGCAGAATTATTGAAGTTGGTAAAAAATATGCTGATAAATCAATTGAAGAAGCTATTGCAACATATAATTTAATTTCAGGGCCTGTTTATGCACAAGGAATGGTAGACTACAACCGTTTTGCGGCATGGATTGTTGATGGAGGAACCACCTTTTCAAGAAAGGAGGTAACCAAAACTTTTTATGACAATTCTTATTACAATGTTCAAGTAAATAATTCAACATTCATCCAAGATAATTTGCGTGGAAGAGTTGTAAGTACTACTTATAGTGATTTAATTTCAGGCTTAGATATGGATTCTGATCCTTCAAACGATTCCTACCTATCAGCAAGTCATTACTCATATGATATTCATGGGAATGTAAAATCATTAGTACAAGAAAATAAAATCTTAAATGGCATAAATCCTGAATTAATTAGTAAAGTTTTGGAGTATGATTATGATTTGATAAGTGGAAAGGTTAATAAAGTAATTTATCAAAAAGGGATGTCTGATCAGTTTATTCATAAATATGGATATGATGCTGATAATAGAATTATTGCCGTTGAGACTTCCCATGATGGGGTTATATGGCAAAAGGATGCAAAATATCTTTATTACAGGCATGGACCATTAGCTAGAATTGAACTTGGTACTCAACAAGTGCAAGGTGTAGATTATGCATATACAATTCAAGGATGGCTTAAAGGAGTTAATTCAACAAATCTAAAAGGTGAGAATGATATAGGTAAAGATGCATATAATGCAAGCACAAATCACAATGCAAATTTTGGCAAAGATGAATTTGGTTTTAGTTTAAACTATTTTGAAGGAGATTACACCGCAACAAAATTGCCTAATGGTCTTGAAAACTACTTTTTAGGAGGTACCACTGGCAGTGGCTTAAGAAGTAGTTCAAATAATTTATACAATGGGAATATAAAAAGCATGGTGACTACTATTGGGCAATTTACCAATAATAATTATCCTGTTGCTAATGGAATGGTATATGGTTATGACCAGCTCAATCGTATTACCAGCGCTCAAAACAATACCAATTATGATAGAGATAACAATACTTGGCTCAGCGGAGGCACTAGTACTGCATACAAAAGTGACTTTACCTATGATGCAAACGGGAATATTATGACCCTTCAAAGAAGGGATGAAAGTGGAACACTCTATGATGATTTTACCTATAATTATGATAAAATTAGTAACGGAAATATTAAAAACACGAATAGGCTTACTCATGTAATTGATGCAATAAGTTCAAGTTCATATAGTGGTGATATAGAAAATGGGCAAACGAGCTCAAATTACAAGTATGATGCATTGGGCAACCTAATAGGCGATGCTCAAGAAGAAATAGGGAATATTGAATGGACAGTGTATGGAAAAATCAAAAAAATCACACGTTCAAATGGTAGCAGCAAGCCTGATTTAGAATTTATTTATGATCCTTCTGGAAATAGAATTTGTAAAATTGTAAAACCTGCTAGTGGATCCTCAAATGATTGGGTTTATACAGTTTATTACCGAGATGCCCAAGGAAATATTATGAGCACCTATGAAAGCAAATTTACTTATTCAAAACAAGTAAATACCTATATTTATGGTAGCAGTAGATTAGGTGAATTGGTGCCAGATGCATTTGCTAATTGTGGAGTCAACCTTGAATTAAATGAAATAAACGACAAAGCGAATCTCAAAACATGGTTTTCAAATTACACTTCAAATGTATTAGGATTTAGTCCCGGGTTTTCAAATGCAATGGGAACCTATATAGATAATGAATTGGAGTCTGATTTAGGTGTACCGATTTCGGAATTTATTACTTCATCAAATCCCCAAGGTGAAAACTACGTTAGGTTTGTTAAAAACTTGTCTTCATTGTTTTGCAGAATACGTCTTTTTCATGGCCTATCGGATGAAACGTTTAACAATCAAATTAAGAATAAAATAAAGGAATGGTTTATATACAGCGCTAATGCATCAGGGAATTGGTCTAGTTTTTCTGAATCTATTTGGCTAGATATTGAAAATAAAAGGAAGCTTATTGGCGATGAAACGTATGCCATGTTGCTAGGATCTGGATCCTTTGTTTATGATGATGGAACAAGTTTTTATGCCCTTGGTAGCAGAAAATATGAATTAAGTAATCATCTAGGAAATGTTCTGGCAGTAATTACCGACAAAAAAATACCAAACGGCAACAACGGTAATTTTGAAGACTTAAAGATTTTAAGTAGTCAGTTTTTATTGGGAATAGAGGATTGGGATGCTTTAGGGTCAACTGTATTAACTAATACAAACGATAAACTGCATGTTTCTGGAACAGGATCTACTATTGGGGCAAAAGTTTCAGCAAATTTGGTTAATAACACAAATTATACTCTTGCTCTTGATTTAAATTATGCAGGTTCTGCCTCTGATATTGAAATTAAAGTTTTGGACAAAACAAACACTGTATTATACTCTAACACTTTATCCAATAATACAGGAGTTAATACATTATCAATTCCCATTGTTTCAATAAGCGATGAACCCAGAATTGAAATTAGCAATACCGCAAATAATAATAGTTTTGATATTGACAATATTAGCTTGAGTGTGGATGGTGTTTTAGGAGTTTCTTACTATAGTGCACAAGTCATAAGTGCGCAAGATTATTATCCATTCGGAACAACATTACCAGGAAGGACCTATCAAAACCCTAAATTTTTGGACTACCGCTTCCACTTTAATGGCAAGGAAGCCGATAACGAAATAAACGGCACAGGAAATGATTATGATTTTGGGGCTAGGATTTATGATGCGAGGTTGGGGCGATGGTTGAGTTTAGATCCTAAACTTCTTGAAAGCCCATTTGTTAGTCCTTATAAAGCACTAGGTAATAATCCTATTATTTTCTCCGATCCAGATGGAAAAAAAGAATATGTTACCACAATTATTACTGATGAAAGTACAGGAGAACAAACAAAAATGATAAGAGTGGTAGTTTCCAATAAAGTAATAACAGACTATAAAAAAGTAAGTAACACTAGTTGGAATCCATTTAACAACGATGAGTGGGAAATTAGATATTATGATTTTGAAACAGTGGTCCAGGTATTAAGAAAGGCGGATGGTACTCTTGTTCAGGTTGGAAACCCCTCAGCACCAAAAATAGTTAAGGACCCTAATTCCGATGAAAAGGATGATGTAAGAAAAACAGCAACTGGTGATTGGTTTAGCACAAGAAATAAACCAATGTTTGAAATAGAGGAAGGAACTATTGAAGGTGAAGGAGGATACCAAGGCTCCGGTTTCATGTTTTATAATCTTGAGGGCGGCGCTAGTGCCACAAAATGGAAAACAAAAGCCGATGCAGATGTTACTGCTATTGATATTGAAGACGCAATGACAGCTTTCGGTGGTTTAAGAGGTTCATCGGTTCCCAAAATAAAAGGATTATTGGGAACTGCTGAGTTTATAAGTACTTTAAAAGATTTAAAAGAGGCAAAAGATTCATATGATAAAAGCAAAGTTACTCAATGTAGTTCTTGTGGCTATTTTAGAATTGGAAAAATTGAAAGACGAAAGGATGATACTAGTAATTTAGGTATTAAACCCTCTGAAATAAATAAAGTTTCACCTGGAGAATTCCACAAAAAACAAAATTGAATTATGAAATTAATATTAATTTTTTGTAGCATTTTAATACTTATTTTAAATAGCTGCCTTTTTCAAGAAAAGAAAAAAATTGAAACAATTGGAATAGGTTCGGAAATTACTGGTTTAATATTGAACTTTAATACTTACGATGAAGGCAAACTACTAAAATATGAGTTATATTATAGCGGTAAAATACTTGAAGAAATTAATTACTATACTAATGGAAATATAAATAACTACACCACATTTGGAATTAAAGGAGGTTGGTGTTACAAAAGGTCTTATGACCAAAGTGGAAATTTAATAAAAATTGAAGGCGAACCATCCTATTTTGGAGAGCTTATTGGTACTAAAACTGATATATGGAAAAATTATTTCACTGAAAATGATTCGCTTAAGGCCTTGTTTTTTATTCCAACCTTCCCACATTGCTACATTGAGATAATTGACTTATCGAAAACAAGGTTATTTCCTGTTTTCAAAAAGATTAACAACGTTAACTGTGGATATTATTCAATATGCCCACCTATTAAAAAAGGCACATATGATATTAAATTTCAAATTGCGTTTACGGATAGTATCACTGGATTCAAAATGAAAAAAAATATCAATGATATTTTTGAGGTAATTAATGACAGTACAACAACAAAACAATGAAAAACTTCATCCCAACAAACTCCATTTCACTTTCCAATTGCTTTATGATAAATAGTATTTTTTAAACAAATTTATTACCGCACGCTCCACCTCACACTCCAATTGCTTTATGATAAATAACATTGCTTACCAAGCAATTTGAAGAAAATAAAGCACTTAGAAAGAGTAATAGAAATTGAAAGAATTGGAATGAAAAAAGGTAGAATTTGATTTAAAGAAAGTAAGTTCTACTTTTGGTTTGGAATGGTTGAATAAGTTGTTTTTTATTTGGTTTACTCACATTAAACTTTTCCAACAAAAATTGGTTAAGAAATTTTTATTAAATCCAAATTTGTTTTAATTCAATTAAGTATTTTTTCCTATTTTTATGTCTCAATACAACCATTGAAATATTCAAACCAATATCATCCTTTAATCACTTCAAATACAAGCCTTCTCAGGTGTTTTTTGCAAGAAAAAGTTGAGTGCCGCTTCCACTTTAATGGGAAGGAATCCGACAACGAAATAAACGGTACTGGAAACGATTATGATTTTGGAGCGAGGATTTATGATGCGAGATTAGGGAGATGGTTGAGTTTGGATCCTAGTCAAGCAAAATATCCCAATTTAAGCCCATATAATTCATATGAAAACAATCCAATATATTTCAAAGACCCTGATGGAAATGACGCTGTTTATACAATAAGTGGAAATACAATAACCTTTTCTGCTCAAATTTACATTACAGGAAGCGGGGCCAATTCCAACAAGGCAATAGAAATGCAAAGTCAAATAAATAATATCTGGGGTAAGGATTTTAAATTCACAGATGCAAATGGTAAATCTTACAATGTTAAGTTCAATATAAAAGTAGATGTGTTAGAACCTCAAAATAAAGACCAACAAGATAATTTTCAAAAAGGTTCTGCAAATATTGTTGCATTAGTAAGAAATCCAAAAGAAGGATTTCGGGATCATGTATATGACGGGAATACTGGGATTTGGAAACAAATTAATAAGGATGGCGTTAGAGGACATGAAATGGGCCATATGTTGGGTCTAGCGGATAAGTATTACGATGATTGGCTCCCAAAACCTGGTATATGGCAACCTCAAAATGAGTATGAATATGATGTAAAATCAATTGATTTTAGTAAAACAGATCCATTCGATATAATGGGTAGAGGAAGCCAATTGACCGATGGAAAAGTACAGCAATCAGGAATTGATGCAATTGCTAATTATGCATTAACTAATATTAGTAACAAATCTAATTCAGATGGAACGACAACTGGAGTAATCGATGCTGGAGGTTTATCTCTTGATGGGCCTTCACCTGATTTGAAAGCTCGTGCACCAGCCAGACCATTTTGTATTCCTGATAATAAATTATATTAATGTTTAAGATGAAAAAAATAGCTTTTATTTTATTGTTAATAGTGGCATGTAGAAATTCATCTGAGATTAAAAATAAAAATTACAATTGTGAGGAGAATCTTGGACAAGTTTTCAATCTAGATTCCATGAAATTCTATTTTAACTGTGCTAAGCAACTTATTTTATATGAAGATACAATCTATGAAATACCATCATTTGTTGAAAGTTCGGAGAGTCTTGTGGAAATAGAGTTTGACGATTGTTACTTTCCAAACCCAAAAGATGTTTTTATTAAACTTAGTAAAGTCAAAAAGCTAAAAAAGCTCGAAATTGATTTAAAAGGAATTGATTCAATTCCCAAAGAAATTGGATTAATGCAAAATATCGAATTTCTAATAATTTCAATTGATAGTATAAAATCTTTGCCGGAAAATTTTTATTCTTTGAAGAACCTTAAAACTCTATACATTAAATCTTCAGATTTTGATGAGAAAAAATCATGGTCGAGTTTTTCAAATTTACAAGAATTGGGAATTATGGCAAATTTAACCCAAGTACCTACCTTTATTTACAAATTGGACTCATTAAGAATCCTAGATATTTCAAATAATAATATTGAATTTATTCCAGATAAAATTTCGAATTTAAAAAATCTTGATACATTAGATATTACAAATAACCCATGCATTACCCAACATAACATTAATTCAAATATCAAAATGCTTTTACATCTTAAAAGGATGTGCAATGGATGTATGATTTTTAGTAATGTGGTTTCGTTTCAATAAAAACTAAGGTTTTTGGTGTTGTCAAAAGAGTCATTCACATCAGTGCACACTCCATTTGCTTTATTATAATCAACATTGCTTACTAAGCAATTTAATGAAAATAAAGCACCTAGTGATGATGGTTGAATTTTGAAAAAAAAATAGAATGAAAAGTAGAACTTGGTTAAAAGGAATCAAGTTCTACTTTTCTTATTTAAAATCATTTTGAACAAAAGGTTTTTTATGCGAATATGGAGAAAGCTTGGCTATAAAAAGAACCTAATATTTGGTATACACTTTAATAAAATATCCCCTTTCTTTTTGATTTTCTCTCTATTTTTATACAACATATACACCTATTGAAATATTCATCCTCATATCAGCCTTTAACCATTGCATACGCAGACCTTCTCAGCTATTATTTGCAAGAAAAAGGGGGCTATCACTTCCACTTTAATGGCAAGGAGGCAGACAATGAAACCTTTGGAGATGGAAATGAGTATGATTATGGGCTTAGAATATATAGTCCTAGACTAGGTAGATTCCTTTCTGTTGATCCGCTAACTAAAGGATTTCCTGAACTAACACCATATCAGTTTTCTTCAAATCGACCAATTGATGGAATTGATTTGGATGGCGGAGAGTGGAAGTCCCAGCATAGCTGGAATGATGTGATTACAGATAAATCTCATATCCAACAGTTGGGTGCAAATTATGTTAAAGGTATGACCTATCAGGATGCCTGGCGAGCGACTTCCCCTAAAATTTTTGAAAATTATATCAAGAAGAAGATTGATTGCGCTGATTTAGCAATAAAAGGTTTAGTTGAATTCGCATATAAGTATAAGTTATCAGTACATTTTGAAGATAATAAACAAGGCAAGGACAAAGATCCAACATTCGATAATGATAACTATGGATTTACAAAGAAGGATGGGTCAAAAGTGTCTTTCAAAGAGGGCCAATGGGAGAGGTTTGCTGACAATATTGCTGCTAATTATGGTGCTGCTGATATTTTTAACAATTCTAAATTAGCAACTGACAAACAATGGGACGACTTGGAGGTGGGCGATTTGATGTCATGGAAGCATCCTGATAATGGAGGTTTCCATGCTCAAACGATAACAGAAATTGATAGGCCTACATTTGGTTTTGATAGTTACACCACAATTCAGGGAAATTTGGATAGTGGGAAATCTGCTCCAGCAAGGAAAACAGAGTATACTTTTGTGGCATTAAACATTAGATTTGGAGAGACAATCAAAGGAAAGGCCTGGAATTTTAAATTCTTTGACTCAAAAAAATAATATGGGAAAATACATCAACTTAGTAATCGTAAGTCTAATTTTTCTTGCAGGATGCGAGGGGGGATTTAGGAAAAGCAACTTTAAGTATGACTACAATAAGCTTATAAGTGCTTGGGCTCAGAATGATAGCTCATATGTAAGGGATTGGATCTATAATTTAGAAGACTTGGATTTTACTTCATTCGCAAATAGGGTTAGTGAGTTTGCTAATGAAACTAATTTCTCATATGGAAATATTGATATTGAAGGGGATATTAATAGTAGATGGAATGAAAAAGAAAGACGTATTTTAAAAGGTAACATTACCAGAGTATATCGTGTTTACATTGAATCATGTCTTTTTTTTAATAAGGCGATCACAAGAGATAGTACAGATAATATTAGCAATAAGTATTGGAATGATTCTACGCTTTTTTCCAGTGATGGAATAGCAAAGATTAAGCTAGAATTAAATGCATTTTGCTTAAGGAAGTAGTGTCGGAACTAGAGTCATATTTGAAGCAAGGTCTATGATGCGCTACAACCCCCATTTGCTTTTTGATAAATAACATTGCTTACTAAGCACCGCACGGTGCATTTGCTTTTTGATAAATAAAATTGCTTATTAAGCAATTTTATGAAACTAAACCTCGTAGAAAAAGTAATGATGAAAGTGAAAGAATTGGAATAAAAAAGTTGAACTTGGATTTATGCAATCAAATTCTACTTTTATTTTAGAACATTTTGAACTATAATTTATTTTTCCGATTTAAGAGAAACATAATTTATTAATCCCAAACTTGTTTTAATTCATTTGAGTATTTATTCCTATTTTTATACCTCAATACCACCACTTGATATATTCATCCTCCTACCCATTACCCATTGCAAATACAGGCTTTCTAAGGCATTATTTGCAAGAAAATGGATGCTATTACTTCTACTTTAAATGTTAGTCTAACAAATTATTAAGTAAAATAAGATTAAATAAAATTCGCCATTTGGGTAACTATTTTATTTCTTAGAAAATCCTAAAACACTAGAATCTATCATTTTTACAAAACTAGCGCTCAAATAATCAATAATTTGGCTTGATGTTTCTTTTATTTCAAAGCAAACTTTGTAGACTAATTAATCTGCAAAATGAAACATTTAGTATTACATAATCCTTATTTTGAGAAGTGGCTTTCAGAGTTTCACAAAATCCTTTTATTGCGTGGCATAGGTAATGGAAAAGAACCTATGTATGTTTCTCCTGTTAGAGAATTTCTATATTTTTTAGAGTTAAATGAACAAAACAACTTTTTAACCATCAAACATGAATGTATTCTGAGGTACCACCAATATATTTTAAATAGACCAAGGCACAGAAAGCCCGGTATTCTTTCCCCCATTTCCACCCAACATCATATTCAGAGTATTAGAATATTTTTTGACTTTCTATTTGATTGCAAAAAAGTAACTCATAACCCTGTTCGCCAAACTAAATTCAAATTTAGAGTAAACACTCCTCGGCAAATTGCCAGTGTTGAGGAAATGAAAATACTTTTTAGAAGAAATATTTCTCCAATGATGAAGGCAATTCTTTCTTGCGCATATGGTTGTGGTTTAAGAAGAAGCGAAATGTATCAATTGAATCTAGAAGATATAAACCTTAAGGAAAAATATATCCTTGTTAGAAATGGAAAAGGGAATAAATCGAGATTGGTTCCTATGTCGGATAGCATATTCAATTACATAAATAAATATATAAGTTTTATGAAGGAAAAATGGGTAATGGATGAGTCCAAATCCTTTCCATTTTTCTTGAATTCTCATGGAAATAGGTTGACAGGATATTCACTTAATAAATGTTTAAAAGCTATAATTAATGGTTCAAAATTAAAGGATCTTAAGGCAAAAAACATTACCCTGCATTGTTTACGTCATAGTATAGCCGTTCATTTAATTGAAAATGGAGCCAAAATTGAATTGGTAAAAGATTTTTTGGGTCATAGCCAAATAGACACCACCCAGCTTTATGCCATACGAAGAAGAAGGAGTAATGCAGTTGCTAGAGCATTTAGATTTTAAATAGGGCATTTATGAAAACCATTACTTTTCACTCGTATTTACTTACGAATAAATATAGCAACTCTACCTGTAAAATGTATGAGTATGTAGTGAATAAATATTTGCGTTTAAATTCCAACCCCTCCAAGTTATCGTTTAAAGAAATTACAAGTTATTTAAGTGCCTTATATTCTATAAATGGAAATCATTTTAGCTCAGTACTTGTGCTTTCTGGAATTAAGAAATACTACGATTATTTATTGTTCTTAGGTAAAATAACCATTCACCCCATTAAACATTTTAGCATAAAAGGCAAAGCCACCAAGATCCTTGGAATAAGCCTATTTACTCCAACAGAATTAGGTTCATTGCTTAACCGCCCAGAACGCTATCCAATATTAAAATTGCGAAACCAAGTGTTAATGTCCTTATTAATTTATCAAGGCTTAAGTTCAAATGAACTTTGCAATATTTGTTTAAACGATATTGATTTTGATTTAGAAAGAATACGAGTTAAGGGGAATAGAATTGTGAATAGTCGCTTGATCAATTTAATGCCAAGTCAGGTAGAGCTTTTTGAAAGGTATTTAAAAGAATGCAGATTGAAATTAACTAATGAAAACGTATCTAATTTTCTAATTGGAAAAACGGGCAATGTGATTTCTGTTGATGAAATAAATTATTTGGTTGAAACCTTTAAGTTCCTATTTCCAAGTAAAACATTAAACCCAAAAACAATTAGACAAAGTGTTATTTACAATTGGATTAATTTTTATAAGTTACCCTTAGAGGATGTTCAATTATTAGCTGGACATAAGCGTATCAGTTCTACCTTAAAATATCAAATGCCCAATATGCAATTGTTTGCTTCTCTAATAAATAAATATTCTCCTATTTGAGAATTTAAAACAAATATTTAGTTGGTTGAATTTAGTTACTCGTTTGAGCTAATCATTTTTTTTGAGGATTGGTCGCGCAATGCTTTATAAACAAGCATAACATTTGTTTGCATGTTGCTTGTTTAACAAAAAAGTGAAACTTAAATCAAAACCAAGTACTACTTTTTCACCCCCTGTCAATAGTCAGAAAACCAATCAAATTTTTCAAAGAACTAAAATTAAAAATAGTTCAAGGCAAATCCAGCATTCATTACCAATCACAATGGCAATTATCCTCTATTACTTCATTTATATAATCTCCTTTATTATTCTCTTTCAGATATTTGATACCATGTTTACCCCCGCTACTCTCATAAATGCAATTGAGAAATGGGATTCCAGCTTCATCATATTCTATTCGATTCCTATAAATATAGTTACTACCTAAAATCTCTTCAAAAATAATTTGACTATTAGTTTCATTATAGACCCTCGTAAACTGATATTTATCCCTATGTTTCATACCTATTTTGATCCACATTATTGGGAGATGAGTATCGTTCAAATAAACAATATACATAGCGCTATCTAAAGAATTGAATAACGAGTCAGGCTTAATTTGGTTTTTATTAATAATGGACCATGAATGCAAAAGAGGATGGTCAATAATTTGCAAGTCATCATTCCTGGTATTTATTAGTCGAAGAACTTTTGCTCTTTCTACAGGGCTGATATTTTCGCCCGTCTTTCTTATTGAATCAGCCCCATAGTTAATAACTTGGGCATATGATTTTAATTGAAAAGCAAAAAAGCTCATTAAAATATTTACATAATAAATATATCTTCTCAAATTATTCA
Organism: Bacteroidetes bacterium B1(2017); assembly: GCA_002256395.1. Lineage (GTDB taxonomy): Bacteria > Bacteroidota > Bacteroidia > UKL13-3 > UKL13-3 > B1. Next base: position 17,150 of record NKJG01000006.1, read on the forward strand.
ACAATTGGTTCATTAGTCTTTGCTCCATAACTTTCTGCATCTTTTTTATCCATTACATTAACTCCTTTTATATTTTGGTTATTTGAAGTGCCATTTTTAAAGAACTTCATTTCAGCATTGGGATTTTTCATATAAACTGATTGAGCTTCTAATAATGAAACATTTTCGGTGGCTACACCATCTCCATGATCAGCGGACCATAATTTTCCTGACTTAGTTCCCGTATGCATAATCTCACCTTTGCCAACCTCAACAAAACCATCTGCTTGATCTTTAGATACGGGTTTTCCATCCTCCTTCATTACATATCCATCTTCCTTCAGAATAGTTCTAATTGCTTTTCCTCCGGCCTTTTCTTCTATGACAAGCTGCCCACCTGCAAATGTATAACCATGACAATTACTTTCTGATCCTGGCTTAGGTTCCTTTTGAACACGTGTAAAGTTTCCATCATCGCCTTTTTCTTCAACATATGACTCTATTTTTCTAAGAGCTTTAATCGGTGTACCTTTATCTGTATAAATTACCACCTCCTGATACTTGGTAATTGTTTTGTAAGTTTTTCCATTCTCTTCATATGTCAATCCTGATTGCCTTGTTACGGTATTTCCTGTTGGAGTAGCAATAATGTTGCCATTCTTATCCTTTAATAGATGGCCAGCACGGTCAATAATATTTATAGGATTGTCTGCAGCATATGTATATGGAGATAGTGCTATGTATACATCCTGAAAAGCATCTAAAGAAAACCATTTACCCAACCTCGCATCATAAATCCTCGCTCCAAAATCATAATCGTTTCCAGTACCGTTTATTTCTTTATCTGACTCCTTCCCATTAAAGTGGAAGCGGTACTTAATATCTTCCTTTAAATAATGCCTGAGAAGGCTTGTATTTGCAATGGTTAAAGGTTGATATGTATTTAAATTTTTCAATACGTGTCATGGTGGTATTAAATGGGAAGTGATAGTCTAGTTTACTTTTCTAAAAAAGCCAATTAGAATAATTAATTATTGGATTTGAAGCTGAATTTTAAAAAAATAGTTCTATCAAGTTATACTTTAAATGCAAGTTATATAAAAAGACGAAAAAATTCTTTCAACAATCTATATGAAATACTCAAATTGCACCTCAAAATTGGAAAAACTTAGTAGTAAAACTACCCAATCAAGGTAAAACCAATGGAATTATGAGTAAAATCTAGGAAATTCTAAGAAAAACGTGTGAATTTTCAGGAATCTAGCGGAATAATAAAGGGAATTCTAAGGAATATCAATTATTAACACGATTTCAATAGAATTTTACCCAATTTTTGATAGTAACAGAATAGTAACACTTAGTAACACTTTTGAAAAGTGTTACTAAGTGTTACCAAGTGTTACTAGTCTTCTTTGGAGGTGTTTATGCCATTTCTTTCAAACACCCTCTTCACCTTCATCTTATTGGTTCCCAGATTCTGAGCGATGGTATACATAGATATATCAGGCTCTTTTTGTTTCATTTCAAGAATAGATTCTTCCAGGTCGTCTTTGGATTTTGCTTCGGAAATAGCCAAATGTTGGCCTTCATTCACAAAACCAACAAATTCAAATCCTAAAAAATTGTTGTTCTTGCTTATCAAACATAAAATCACATTCTCACTTTCGTATATTTTTTCAGTTGCCCTTGCCTTTATTTGTTTAATATACCTGTATGATTTGTCTTGACAGCTCTGACCAATGGCAAAAGCACTATCGGTAAAGTTTGCCAACTGCCTGCTGCCTGCAATATCATTAATGTTAAGTGGACTAGAATGGTTTCTTTTAGGTGTATGTGCCAAAACGAGAATAGATAAATCATATTTAAGCTTTAGGTCCTTTAGTAATTTCATTAAAGGCAATGCTTCTTTAGAAGTTTCAGTAGTTTGTGCTTTCAAATAAGTCAAATTATCTACAATCAGAACTTTCACCCCAATGTTAATGATAGCCTGTTCAATTTCCTGAAACAACTTTTGCTCGAAATCCAAAAAATCAACACACTTAGGATTTATTTCTATTCTGAAAAAGTTGCTAAAAAAGGAATAATGGTTCTGGTAATTTTCTGAATACCTGTTTTCAAATTGTTTTTCACTTAACTCGAAATCAAAATACAATACTTTTTGGCATTTTGCAGTCATTTTAAACCCATAGATTGAATGACCTTTACTTATAGAATCGGCTATTTGAACTGCGAGGATAGATTTACCTACATTGGTATCTGCAAACAAAATGCAAATCTCATCTTCATGCCAGAATTCTGAAAACAGCATCTTGGGAACAGGTTTTAATTTAGCAGATTCAATGCATTCATTGGCAGTTCTGAATAATAATAAAGGCTCATCTGATTTAGATTTCTTAAGTTCAATTGGCAAACTTCCTTTTTTGGTGACTAAATTAAATTCTTTCATAACTCACAAATGGATTTAAATCAATTAGTGCCATATTTTTTCCTATGCATGAAACTGGCAATATAATTTGAACCAAACCAATTTGAGGATCTACCTGGCATAAGGTATTGATTTTAGTTTCCAAGTATTCCCAAATGGATAGAAATTGAAGTTGTTTCAATTCATTATAAATATCGGTGAGTTCCCCAATAAGTTTGTTCTCAGTGTCGATATAACTTTGCTTGGAAGTTTCTTGGCTTGCATACTTCTGGAGCCTTTCCTCTCTAGCGTTTATAATAAGCAATAGCTTATCTCTTGCAATCTCGGCCTCCATTTCATTTTCTATCGTTTAATTCCTTTTGAATTTCAACAATGGTTTTTTGTTTACCTTCTAAAACCCATGCTTGTAAATCGGCTTTTCTAAAATGAAGTTTCTTACCCTTTTTAATAAAAGGAATTTGGTTAGTGGAGGTAAACCCATAAAGAGTTTGTTTAGCCAAGTTTAAATATTCTGCTGCTTGGGAAATAGTAAGAAAATCATCCTGCTTTGAATTTTCTTGGGGCACGTGTGTGCTAAATGCTTTTCTAACTGAAGATTCAATAATACCTTCTAATTCATCTTTTGTGGTTACAATAATGTTTGTCATAATAATTAATAATTATGGTCCAAAACTCTTATTGTTTATTATCTGTACAGGGGGTTGTAGGGGGCTACATATCTTTAATTCTTTGGTTTTCAATTTTGTTGTTAAGCTTTCTAAGCACCATTTCAATTTTATTTTCAATGGTCTTAATACCTAAATCTTGAAAATAGGGAAGGATAAATTCAAGGTCTTTTGCAAGTGTTTGAGGTTTTTTTCCATACAAGTTAGAAAGCAGTTTTCTAATAGATTCAGACGATTTACCTGTAAGCATGCCAATTAGTTTAGATTTTTTTGTGTTATCATTTCTTTGAATTTTCAATTCATCCAATAGGAATGTAAGGGCAAGGGTTTGACGAATATTGGTAGCCTCAATGCAATCAAGGAAATCTATTTCTTCAACAATTGATTCTGGCATTTTATCCGATGTCTTTTCACCAAAGCCTTCCAATTCTCCCTTTACATTTACTTTAATAATATCTGCTTCATCATAGCCTAACATATTCCGTTTTTCGATTTCCATTTCATTAAAAAAAATCTCAACTTCATTTGGAAAATCCTTTTGAAATCCTTTTATGAATTGGTAGTATGCAGCATATTTAGCGCATAAAAAAAGCACTATATATGGGTCTGAATATTCTTTAGGAAACGCATCTTCTTCATTTTCTTTCTGTCTATAATAATCACGTTCAATATCACACATTAACAGGTCAATAGGCAATCCCCTTAAATAATAGTAATCAAAACTAGCTATTAATTTAACAATGGGTTTTTCAAAAAAAAATCGGGTTCTAAATTCACAGAAATAATTAAAAAGCTGTTCTTTTTTTACGATTTGTTTATCCCTTGCACGTTCTAAGTTACGTACATAGTTTTTCTTAAAAACAACTAATATTCGTTTTTCAAGAACAATTAATTTCTCTTCAAAATAGGTAGGATTATTTTCCATACGATGTGCCTTTAAGCAGTTCTAAAAGTCACCGCAAGTAAAATATTAAGCAATAAAAAGGCTAAAAAGATGCCTACTTATTTTTATGATTGTTTTCAGTTTATTTATTGCAAACAATCAATATTCAAAGGCACCAAAATTGAAGATGCTTTTTGCATTAAAACTCCATCAACTTCGCATTAATCTCCTTTTTCTTTTCATCTTCAAAACCTGCGAAATATCCTTTGGTAGTATTTAGGTTTGAATGTCTTAGAGCTTCACTAACAAATTCCATACTGGCTCCTTGACGGATAGCAGCTGTGGCAAAGCTGTGTCGTGCCCAATAGGTAGAAATTTCCTCCTCAATACCAATTGATTTGGCTAGCGTTTTCAAATGTTGATTTACATACCTGATGATATTACTCACCTTGCGTTCAATTTCAATTGCGTTATCATCATTTGAAATAAAATCAAATACGTAATCTTCTGCCTTACCTTTCGCATTCCCATAATCAATGATTACTTGTTTTGTAAAATCGTTTAGGTATACAATTGAAGGTGCTTGGGATTTATTTGTTCGTTTGGTTTTTGCACGATTAAAGGTGAGTGATTCACCCTTAATATCTTGAAATTTCAATGTGGCAATATCTTTAAAGTTCATGCCATTGCAAGAGTAAGAGAAAAACCAAAGGTCTCTGGCCTTTTTTTGCTCTAATGTTTTAGGCTCACATTTATAAAGCATAGTTAGTTGCTCCTTGCTAAGTGCCTTCTTAACCGATTTTGGCGCAGGTATTGTGTACTTTCGCTTTCCGAATGGGTATTGCTCTGAATTAATAGATTTATCGGCAATAGCAGCATTAAAAATAGCTCTAAGAGGACGCAAATAAAAACCAACGGTAGTTTGACTTCTTTTATTTACCTCTATCATATACCTTTCATAATCTTCTAACCATTGAGTGGTAATAAAATTAATTGGTAGTGAATTCTTCCCATGGAACTTTAATAGTGACTTTAAACTTAAATCGTAATTTTCTGCTGTGCCAATTTGATTGTTTTGTTTATACTTTTTAATCGCTTGCTCGTAGTAATATCCAATATCGTTTTTGTTCTTATATTGGGTGTCAAAATACATTCTTTCGAATGTTGAAAAGGAGAAAGGAACAATATTTTTGGCAAAATGAATGGCATTATTTTCAATAAATTGAAGTTTTAGGCGAATTTCTCGATGTTCTTTTAATGGTTTATTAGTCAGCCAAATAGACTCAAATTCGTTTTCTGAAAATTCGAAATCTAGGGGGTATAATTTTTGTTCCCTTGGCATTTGCATATAAACTCTCAATTTCACAGGATATTTTCCGTTAGATTTTGAACGTCTTTTATCTAAAAAAATGGATACTACTGCGCCACCACTCATAGTTAATAATTGTTATATGGAGGCAAATATAGTAAAATCATTTGCATACTATTTGCATACTTTTGACCAAAAAGAGGGTAAATATTGATAAAAATCAAAATGTTTAAAAATTTTATTGTGTTGATAAACAGGCAATAATAAATAAATATAAGAAAAAATAAGTGATTTAATCTGACTCATAATCAGGGGGTGCCTGGTTCGATCCCAGGTGGGCCCACAAAAATCAGTGTGAGTGTGAGCGCGAAAGCGGAACACACTTACGCTGATTTTTTTTACACTTGAATTTTCCTCTCACATATTGAATACCTAGTGCCTTCCGCTAGTATACTAAATTTCATATTCTCCATAATAATTGGAATTGTATCTACAGCACTCTCAATATTAGTTAAGCCTAATTCACTTCCATCCATAATTATTACCATTCCTGTTCCTAAACATTCGGCTATATTACCCTCAGATATTAATAAAGCGGTATTTTCTTCTAATCCAATTCCCAAACAAGTAGAATTTAATGCCACCGCATGAGCTAGCCTAGCAAACCTCCCTCTTTTAATAAAATGGGTATCCACAATAATTTCAGTAATAAGATTAAGTCCAGTGGCAATTTTAATATCGTCGTGGTAAAGTGCTTCTCTTAGTATACCTCCAGCAATAATAATTTCGGGCATAGCCATTGCTCCTGCACTTGTTCCTCCAACAATAAAATTTTTGTCACTGTGGTACTTATTTCTAATGGCATGTATGAGTTTAGTGTTTGCAAGAAGTGAAACCAATTTTGATTGATCGCCACCTGTAAAAAATACAGCATGTGCTCCTTCAATACGCTTAATTAGCCCTTGGTTAGATGCATCTTCCACTTCATTTAAATGAATAATTCCTACCTTAGTAAAGCCTTCTTGTTTGTAAGATGCAACATATAATTCTTCCATTTCTTTTGAAATAGAAGATGCCGCGGCAATAACTTCAATACTATGGTTGGCTCTTGGAATTTTAGAAATTAAACTGCCTAGTATTTCAAAATGAGATTGTTTTTCTTTCTTAGATTGGATCTTTAAATTTTCTCCTGCTATTTCATTGCCTTTGTCTTCATGGCCTCCAATAAGTAATAGTTTTCCTTTAGGCATCATTTTTAGAAGGGGTTTATATTTTAAGCCTTATGTGTTTGAAGGAGTGTTGTTTTTTCGAGATATATCAACACGGTTTTTTAGTTCATAACTAAGTATGGCAATGCAATAAAAGCTCAGGTCGCCAACTAGTTTACCAACTAAAATTCCTAAGGCGAAATTGTTTAATAGGATTGGAAATACATACATAAAAAACGGACGTAGTGTTAAATCATCCAATAGTCCGGCAACACCAAATTCTAATAAGATGTTGCGGATGATTTTGCTTAAATCTTTAAATGTAAGCAAGATGTTTTTGGTCTTGTTTACATTAATTACATGCATTAATTGTTGGATAAAAACCGTAGAATAAAAGCCAATAGCTTCGGCTAAGGAAGCTGCATAGGCAATAAGTATTAAGTTATAAGTAAAGTAATGGGTAATGCTTGCAGCAGCTAATGCTGTTATCGTTCCAACAATTTCTGCTGGTAAATATCGCTTAAGCCATTCCTTTAATTTTCTTTTGACCATCTTAATTTTTTATTCCATTTACTTTACATCCATTGGTATCCCTAAACCTTTTGCAATATCAGCTCCTATAGCCTTATCCATTCTATAGAAATGACAAAGCTGTCGGTTTATAATCTCGTTTTTCTTTTCTCCAATAATTCCACTCATCGAATCTACAATGTTTGCAATAGTATTTTTGCGTTCATTTTCACTCATCACTTTTGTGAACAAAATGCCAGCTTGAGTATAATGGTCATTATCTCCAGGCCCATTTCTATCAAACCAATTAGCTTCTGTTGAATCTAATTCCATGGCAGGTTTTTTACTGGTTTCATCCACAATTATTTCATCAAAACTATTCGGAAAATAATTCTCACTGCTTTGTCCATTCCCATCCACACGCATATATCCATCGCGCTCGTAATTATTGGTGGAGTAAGGACATTTGTTTACTGGTATTTGCTCATAGTTAACACCCAAGCGGTACCGCTGTGCATCGGGATAAGATAAAATCCTCCCTTGTAATAATTTGTCGGGCGAATAGCCAATACCATTTATTACATGGGCAGGTGCAAAGGCTGCTTGCTCTACCTCTGCGAAATAGTTTTTAGGAATTTCATTCAACTCAAATTCTCCAACTGCAAGTAAAGGGAAATCGCCATGTGGCCATACTTTTGTCACATCAAACGGATTGAAAGGAAAATCTTTTGCCTCCTGATTTGTCATTACTTGTATTTTCATTTCCCACTTTGGAAATTCTTTGTTCTCTATTGCCTCAACCATATCCTGTTGCGAATGGTCGGGATTTATGCCTCGCATTTCATTGGCCTCTTTTCCAGTGAAATTCTTTATTCCTTGTTGTGTGATAAAATGAAATTTTACCCAAACCTTTTCGTTTTTTGCATTCAACATCGAGAAGGTATGACTTCCAAATCCATGCATAAATCGATGGGAATAGGGTGTTCCTCTGTCGCTCATTAAAATGAGTATTTGATGCAAACTTTCGGGATTATAACTCCAAAAATCCCACATCATAGTTGGGCTTTTTAAATTGGTCTTCGGGTCGCGTTTTTGAGTATGGATAAAGTCGCTAAATTTTTTCGGGTCCTTAATAAAAAAAACGGGAGTATTATTTCCAACTAAATCCCAATTGCCATCTTCGGTATAAAATTTAAGTGCAAATCCGCGCGGATCTCTTTCGGTATCCGCGCTGCCTTTTTCTCCCCCTACCTGCGAAAATCGTGCAAGTAGTTTACAGGTATTGCCTACCTTACTAAATAGTTTCGCTTTTGTATATTGGCTTATGTCGTTGGTAACTGTAAAAGTACCAAAGGCACCTGTTCCTTTTGCATGAACTACTCTTTCTGGAATACGTTCACGGTTAAAATGAGCCATTTTTTCATGCAAGATAAAATCCTCGAGGAGTAGTGGTCCTCTTGCCCCTACACTCATGGTATTCTCGTTTTCAAAATAAGGAATTCCTGATCCTGTTGTTAGTAGTTTTTTCATGCTATTTTTTATGCGTTCCACTTAATTATTGGATAAGCTTTCCCTATTTTAGTTCCCATTTTATAATGTGTATTAGCTTGGGCCGAAATACTTACATTGCTACATGCTTCAAATAATAGGATGATATCTGAACCCCCAAATTGAAAATAGGATAGCTCTTCTCCTTTTCTAAGAGTTACTCCTTCTTCAGCGGTTAAAATTACCGATGATACTTGAGCCATACCTATTGGTAATACTGCCACAAGGCCTATGGGTGTTTCAATCACAATCAGGCCTCTTGATTGCGCAAATTGGTATCCCGTAGCATCTATATCTTCATACACTCGTTTAGCTTCAAGGATATTAGTTTTACTATTCTTTTCTTGTGCTTTAACTTTTACATCCAAGTATACTTGGCCTTGAATTACTCTTGATTCTACTACTTTTCCTCCAAGTGGGGCATGCTGCCTGTGGTAATCAACTGGGCTTAGAAATGCATGCATAAACATCCCATTTGTAAATCGGTCTTTGTATGGGCTATCCTCTAATAATTCACTTATTTTCCAATTAATATTTTTAACCGTAATCTGTGAGTCCTTTCTAATTTCCCATTGTCCAACAAAGGTAGAATCTGCCGGCATTACAAGTACGGTCTGATCCGATATGGCTGCAATGGGGCGGTATCCAGGTTTAAAATGGCGGGCAAATATTTGATTAAATGTTTTCCAACCACCATGCGGCCTTGAGTACTCATGCATATTATAAGAAGGAGTATCATAAAATGTTTTTTCTGATTCATCGGTCAATGATTCTGGAGTATCATGAAACGCACCAAGAGCATTGGCATACTCAACTAACCATTTTGAAAAAGGAGTAAGTGCTGGCGATTTCTTATAAGCGGCAACATTGTTTTGTAAAGACAAGAGTGGTTCTTGATCAGCTATAAAATAGGATGCGCTTAAATGGTCGTTTACGCATGAACCACTTGTATTTTCTTGAGGAATCCAATACAGAAAATCATTTAACCAATCCAAGTATTGCTCTAGTGTAGCCACCTTCTCTAGCAAAGGCAGTTTCTTTTGGTAGGCGCTTTTAATGGCCGTATTGAACTCTTTGGTCCACTTGTTTTTCTGGATTAGGTTTGCTAATTCTAATATTATAGGGTGATGATTTTTGTTAGGTGCCATTAGTTTTGTTCTTATGCTTTTTGAAGCAACAAGATTCTTCTATGATAGGTAACTTTCTATTGCATAACTTTTGAAATGATTTGCACATTTCACAGATTTAGGTGTTTAGGAAAATACCTGTTGAACCCATTAATAGGGTAGGTATACAATTACTATAAAAATAATAGTTGTATATACAACTATTATTTTTATATTTGTAAACGAATAAACGATGGCTAGCTTAGAACAAGAAATAAAACAAAAGAGTTTCGCTTCAGAACAAGTGAAGGCAAATTTAAATGTATTGTTTACGGCCAATTGGATTTACAATAAAATTAGTTCTTTCTTAAAGCCTCATAACCTAACACACGAGCAATTGAATGTGTTACGCATTTTAAGAGGTAGTCACCCTAAAACAATGTGCCAAAAAGATGTTTTAAGTAGGATGATAGCGCCAAGTTCTAATGTTACCCTGATAATTAAAAAACTTAAAACTAAGAATTTTATTCTCGTTCATCAATCAGAAAAAGACAAGCGCGAATATGTAATTAGTATTACAAAAGAGGGGCTTTCATTGTTAAAAAAACTCGATCAAGTTTTTGATAATGAAAAGGGGAGTTTACTAAAGTTAAGTGAATCTGAAGCATTTCATTTAAATGCACTTTTAGATAAAATTAGAGCGTAAAAAAAATTTGAAATAATAGTTGTATGTATAACTAAAATTAAAATAAACCCTAAAAAGACACACTTTTAAAACACAAAATATATGAACACTAAATTAACTTTCAAACAAATCATTACTGCTGCTGCAGTAGCTTCTGGAGTGGCACTTGTAGTGAATGCCATTTTGTTTTACATCTTTCATGCTGCTGGCGTTATTACCGACGACATTATGATTCAACCGGGTCAAGCTATGACCATTGTTCCAATTCTTATCTCTAGTGTAATGCCAACCATGGTAGGTGCTTGCGTATTCTTTTTATTCGAGAAATTTGGCAAGAGTGGATTTAAAACCTTTAGCATTGTTTCTTTAATACTTTTGGTAGTATCATTTATCAATCCATTTGTGGGAATACCCAATGTAACGGTTGCTTATGCTGTAGTATTAAATATTATGCACGTTGTAGTTGCAGGGTCTTTGCTTTATTTTATCAAAAGAGCGAAGCAGTAATCAGTCAATAAATTAATCCAAAGGTCTTCAAGAGGTTTCTTGAAGACCTTTTTTTTGCCAAATTAAATTTGTACCCCAAGCTCCCAACGCCCACCTCCCATCCTCACTGCCTTCTAGCCTCCAAATTTTCTCGGAGAAACAACATAGTTACATTTCGATAGAATTACTATATTTGATTATGTAATTGATTGGTAAAAAACCCTTTTGGGCTTAAATTATTCCAATTGAGATAATACCTTCGACCAAGATTTGAGAAAAATAGCCCTCATATTAGTTGTATTGTGTCTGCCAATGTTGGTAGGCGCTACCCATTTGGTGGGCGGTATCATTGAGCTTAAATGGAATGGGGGAGATAGCTATACGCTAACAGCGCATATTATTCGCGATTGCGAGAATGGCAACCCGAATGCCTATTTTGATAACCCAATTTATGTAGGAATATTTGAAAAAGGTACCCACATCAAAAAGGCCGAATTTCAATTAACCTTTAGCAAAATAAACGATGACACCCTAAAATTTACGGGTGATAATTGCGCCAATATTGTTACTGGTTGTACCCATATTGGAACCTATACAAAAAATATTACCCTAAATTCTAACCTGTATAATAGTAATAATGGATATTACCTTAGTTGGCAACGTTGTTGTAGAAATGGTATTATTTCTAATATCGTAAACCCTGGCGATGCAGCAATGGCGCTTTATACAGAGGTGCCAAATCTTAAAACTGTTAAAAATAGTACCCCTTATTATAAAAACAACCCAAATACCTTATTGTGTGTAAACAATTTGTTTCAATACAATATGAATTTTGTAGACGATGATGGGGATGAGTTGAAGTATTCTTTAATTACACCCTTAAATGGTTTGTTAGACAGAAATAACCCTAGCATAAATTCGGCTATGGCTGGCCCATACCCAAATGTAGTATGGCGCAATGGGTTCAGTAATTCAAATACAATTGATGGTTCAGTGCCACTTACTATAGATCCGGCAACAGGTTTAATATCTTGTAACCCTAGCACACCTGGTGTATATGTGGCAAGTATACGCGTGGAAGAATTTAGGTTTGGGGTAAAGATTGGTGAAGCCAGACTTGAGCTGCAAATGACCGTTACGGTATGTCCTAATAATCCTCCTTTGGCTAGTGTAACTACCATTAACGATCAGTTATTATTGACCGATACGGTAGAGATTACCATTCCAGATGAAGTATGTTTTAAAATACGAGGAATAGACGCAACAGACTCTGTTTACATGCGAATATCCTACGATTCATTGGATACAGCGTTCGTAAATAGGCCCATTTTCGATTCCCTTTCTGCGGGCTTAAGGTCGGTTCAAACCACCATTTGCTGGCAAACTGCCTGCGAATTGCAAACCCTTAATAAGCCTATACCTTTTACGGTTTATGCGTATGATAATGGCTGCCCAATTTCTAGAAATGCAAGCTCTAATTTCTGGGTTAGAATTAAACCTATGCCATTGGTAAATCCAACAGATTTGCTCTGTATGAACCTAGTTAATTTGAAAGAAACCTACCTGTTTTATGGCGATTCAACTAGTCCAACAAATCCCTATTTTGATAAATACTATGTTTACCGAGGTATAAATTATAAAAACTTTAGGGTAATAGATTCCATTTCAACCAAAGGCTTAAGAATTTTTCATGACCCCAATTCGCCTAACTACGACAAGGTAAATTATACCTATTTTATGCGGGGTGTTAATAAATGCGGTAATCTTGGGCCAACTTCTGATACCATTTCTACCTTCGAGCAAATTGAAGCCTTGCCTAAAAAGCAATACATTAAATATGTTACGGTGGTTGATAATAGCTACCTACAATTAGAGTGGCCCGAAACACCTGAAAAAGATTTTGCTAAATATTACCTTTATAAAAGCAAACGTGGTAGAACCAAATTTGATTTAATAGAAACTTTTGAAAACTCCTTTGATACCAAATACACCGATAAATTGGTGGATGTTGCCGATACTTCTTATTGTTATTATATAGTAATGCGAGATACCTGCGACAATATTGGTCCGGTTGGCGCCATCTCTTGCTCTATGGTAATTTCTGGCAGGTCATCTGATTTTATGAGTACCTTAAACTGGCAAGCTTATCTAGGTTGGCAAGATGGGGTTCAAGAGTACCGCCTTCAAAGAGCCGACCCTGCTAACCCCTTTGTGCAAATTGGTAAAACCGACTCGGCTATTAAATATATTGATGATAAGTTGAATCTAAATGAAGGCCTATTCTATTATTATGTGGTTGCCAAAGAAAAATTTGTCTCCAACCTTACCACCTTCTTTGATGCCGAAAGTCAATCAAATACCATTTTATTATATCAACCGCCAATCGTATATACCCCAAATGCCTTTACCGCTAATGGCGATGGCTTAAACGACGAGTATAAATGGGTTCCTGTTTTTGTTAAAGACTTTAATATTCAGATATATAACAGATGGGGTCAGAAAATATTTGAAACCAACGACAAGAATAAACCATGGGACGGCAAGGTAAATGGAGAAAATTGCCAGGAGGATGTTTATTTCTATCGTTTGCGTTATACAGGCTGGGAAGGCTCGGATAAGAGCAAAAGTGGCAATTTTACCTTATTGCGTTAATTGACTGTAAAACAGGCAACTATACTCAAATTTCAATTTGGGATTTTTCCCAAAAGCCAACTTGTCCACCGTTTATTAACTTTTATTCGCCTGACGTTGAAAAGCATGGCAAAGTTTACGCCTAATTCTTAAAATCTTAACCCTCAAAATACGTTAGAATTTGTAATTTTACAGCCTCAAAAGGAGGAATATTCAATGGCAGAGGAAAGACCAGTATTATTAAGTAAACGTAAAAATATCCAGATCTTACTGGATTATTGTTTAGATCAAAGAGTAGGCTTTACGGTTAATCCGAGAGCTATTTCAAACGACGATTTTGAAATTGAGGTAAGCATTAATGGCATTAAACAAGCCATTGCCCTAGGTATGTTTGCCAAAGAGAACAAAATTGAGGTGGCAGGTATGGGCGAGTTAATTAAGCCTAAAGTTGTAGCACCAAAGAAAGCTGAACCAAAAGATACTCCCGCTCCAAGTTTAATGGAAACGCCGGCAGAGCCAGCTAAGGAGGAAGGTTCACTATTAAGTTTCGACTTAAATGTTAACGGTAACTAAATAAGAAATTATTAGTTGTTGCCATATTTAAGGTTTGCTGTTTGTGGTAAAGCAGCAAAGATTTGATTGATTACGCAAGAATGGGAGCTTAGGCTCCTATTCTTGTTTTTACACCCTATCTTTGTACCCTATGCAAGAATATTTTGATGAGGAAATTGATGCGCCAGAAGAAGAGCAGGAACTGTTTGAGCATTTTAGAGTTGAGGTAGATAAAGGCCAAGGCCTGCTTCGAATTGACAAGTATTTAATGAATCGCATTGAGAATGCTAGCCGTACTAAAATACAGGCTGCTGCCGATGCGGGCTCTATATTGGTAAATAATGCTCCGGTAAAATCAAGTTATAAGATTAAACCGTTTGATGTTATTTCAATAGTTTTACCTACTCCACCTAAAAATACGGAGATTGTTCCAGAAGATATTCCATTATCTATTTTATATGAAGATAATGACCTTATGTTGGTTAACAAAGTTGCTGGCATGGTGGTTCATCCTGGGTATAATAATGTAAGTGGAACTTTGGTAAATGCCTTAGCTTGGCATTTAAGAGATGTTAATTTTATCAAAGAAAATAATATCCGCCCAGGCTTGGTTCATAGAATTGATAAAAATACCTCGGGCATTTTAGTCATTGCCAAACAAGAAGTGGCTATGACCCATTTGGCTAAACAGTTTTTTGACCACAGCATTGAACGCAGTTACCAAGCTTTGGTTTGGGGCGATTTTCCTGAAGATGAAGGAACCATTACGGGTTATATTGGTAGAAGTGCCAAAGATCGTAAGGTGTTTCAGCTATACGAGGATCCAGAAAAAGGAAAATGGAGTGTAACACATTATAAAGTTTTGGAACGTTTAAATTATGTAACCTTAATTGAATGCCGACTAGAAACTGGACGTACACACCAAATAAGAGTGCATTTAAAAAGTATTGGTCATCCTATTTTTTCTGATAGCACCTATGGTGGAGATTATGTGGTAAAAGGAACCACCTTTACCAAGTACAAACAATTTGTTGAGAATTGCTTTGCGCTTATGCCTCGTCAAGGTTTGCATGCTAAATCACTTGGTTTTATTCATCCAACTACCAAAAAGAAAATTTTCTTTGATAGTGAATTACCTGCCGATTTTACTGCAGTTTTAGAAAAATGGCGTCATTATATACAGTATATGCCATTAGAAGAAACGGAGGCAAAGCCTACTAAAGACAAGGAAACTCAAAAGTTAATGAACCTAAAAAAATAGGTTAGAGTACTTTTTCAAAATCTATTTTAAATACTAATTTGAGACCCAAAATTAGGAGGGTCCAAAAACAAAACGAAGCAAACATAATTAGTTTGATACGCCATTTATTGTGTTCAATAGTGGTGGCTAAGATGGTTCCTATTGGTGGCGTAAGTATTACGGGTGTAAGTAATGCTATGCCCCATACTTCGTATTTTTTAATAAATTTTACTAGCCTTCGTTTATTCTTACTAAATTTAATTGGCTTTATTTTCTTAGGAAAGAATCGGTGATAAATTTTTAAGATAAACTCCCATAAGTAGAGGTATACCACCACGCCAAGCATCCCACCACCAACCGTGTAAATAAGAATTTCTATTTGGTTAAAGCCAAAGCCTATCGCAAAACCAATTCCAATAAAATATTTTACGGCACTCCATAAAACTACGGTAATAATCTTTAATACTACTTCCATTTTAGTTTTTAGAAGCTTCCATGGCTTTTCTTACACTACCGTATGTATCAAGTAAAGTCTTCGCCTTTTTTTCGCTTATGTTCATTTCTTTCATAAGCATAAGAACGCCTCTATGGACTAATTTATGATTGCTCAAACGCATGTCTACCATTTTGTTTCCTTTTACTCTGCCCAATTTAATCATAATAGAAGTACTAATCATATTTAATACTAATTTTTGAGCAGTACCAGCCTTCATGCGTGTACTTCCGGTTACAAATTCGGGTCCCACCACTACTTCAATAGGGTATTTAGCGGTTTGAGCCAAAGGAGAATTTTTATTACACGCGATACATCCGGTTTCAATTCCGTTTTTGTTGGCCATATCCAAAGCTCCAATTACGTAGGGTGTTGTGCCACTTGCGGCAATGCCAATTACAAAATCTTTCTCTGTAACCTTATGTTTTTGTAAATCTTTCCAACCTTGTTCAGTATCATCTTCTGCAAATTCAACTGCTTTGCGAATGGCTTTATCGCCACCTGCAATTAAGCCAACTACTAAACCAAAAGGTACTCCATAAGTAGGTGGGCATTCACTTGCATCTACCACGCCCAAACGCCCACTGGTGCCTGCTCCTAGGTAAAATAATCTACCACCGGCAGCCATTTTTTTGTGAGCGGCCTGAACCAATTTTTCTATTTTGGGTAGGGCTTTTGCGATAGCCAAAGGTACTGTTTGATCTTCTTTATTCATATTTGCCAAAAGGTCTTTGGTGCTCATTTGCTCCAAATTTTGGTGATTAGAATCGGCTTCGGTGGTACGTATTAATTTTTTCTTTTCCATGCGTCATTCAAATAAATAGGGATGCACTTATATTTGCTCTTTACGAATTCAAAAATATGTCAAATAATTTCAATAAATGGCAGCCATTTGTTTATGCCTTAATTTTATCTATAGGCTTAATGCTTGGCATTTTTCTCCGTCCTGCCGCTTCGGTTCAAACCTTTATTGGAGGTAGCAATAAGTTTTCTGAGCTTATGGCTATAATAAATCAATCGTATGTAGATACGGTTGATATGAGTGAATTAGAGGAAACCGCCATGAATGATTTCTTAAAAGGCTTAGACCCACATTCTGTTTATATACCCGCCTCTGATTTAAAGGTTGCCAATGAGCAATTAGATGGAAACTTTGAAGGAATTGGCGTAGAATTTAATATTGTTGATGATACAATAATGGTGGTTACAGCCCTTAATGGCGGCCCTTCTCAAGAGCTTGGTATTTTACCTGGCGATAGAATTATTAAAGTAGATACTTTGCCTGTAGCGGGTGTTAAAATTACGAGCGAAAAGGTATTTAAACTTTTACGCGGTACGGGTGGAACGCGAGTAGATGTAACCATTTACAGACCTAGCAACAAAAGTTCTATTGTATTTAAAATTACCCGCGGAAAAATCCCCATTTTTAGTGTGGATGCTTGGCGCATGCTTAACAATGAAACGGGGTATATTAAAATTAGTCGCTTTGCCGAAAATACACATGATGAATTTTTGAAAGCCTTTGAGGATCTTAAAAAGGATAATCTTAAAAACTTGGTACTTGATTTACGTGGTAACCCGGGTGGGTATTTAAGCACAGCCATTCAATTGGTGGATGAAATTTTAAGCGATAAAAAATTGATTGTATATACCGAAGGAAGAACCAAACCTAGAGCCGAATATAAATCGGAGCATGGCGGTGTTTTTGAAGAGGGTAAATTAATCGTATTAATTGATGAAGGCTCTGCTTCTGCAAGTGAAATTGTGAGTGGTGCCATTCAAGATTGGGATAGAGGAATGGTAATTGGCCGTCGTAGTTTTGGTAAAGGCTTGGTTCAAGAACCATATGAATTAAGCGATGGATCAGCTTTGCGCTTAACCGTTGCAAGATATTATACACCCAGTGGAAGATGTATTCAAAAAGATTATTCAGATAAGGATTTATATGAACACGATTTAATGAACCGCTACGAAAATGGTGAATTAGAGAATGGCGATAAAACAGCTATTTTAGATTCTACTCCTTATTATACCATGCGATTAAAACGCACCGTTCATGCAGGTGGTGGAATTGCTCCCGATTTTTTTGTCCCTATTGATACATCCTTTAATTCTAAGTTTTTAACACTAGTGGTAGGCAATGCACTTATAGGAAAATTTGCTTACGATTATTTGGATCAGAATAGAAAAGCCATTACTGCTATTCCTAGTTTAAAGCTGTATAATGATGCCTACCAAATTAATGAAGCTGCTTACCAACAATTCATAGAATTTGCTTTTAAGCATGGGGTTGATAGGCCAAGTGCGGCCGAAAGTGCTCGTTCAAAAAGTTTTATTCAATTACAAATAAAAGCCTTAATAGCTCGTCAGATTTGGCGCGATCAAGGGTATTATACAGTTATTCAAAAAGAGGACAAAGCCATTCAATTAGCCCTTAAAAAGTTAGGCGAAAATCAGCCTTTATTTAAATCGGGCAATTGAGTTGGAAGGATAAACTTCATAAATTTAATGGTTCTTCCTCGTCCTCTAAAAAGTTTTTCGTAGTGGGTGCTTATGTTTCTAACATAGGCATCTGCTTCTTCTGTTCCATGCACGTCTCTAACTACCTGTATAGGTACAATACCTAGTTGCGCAAAGAGTTCTTCGGTATAGTTAAACAAGCCATCATCATCGGTTTTAAAGTTAATAAGGCCATTGTCTGGCAATACTTCTTGGTATACTTTTAAAAATCTAGGATGTGTTAATCTATGTTTTTCATGGCGGTCTTTTGGAAATGGATCTGGAAAGGTGATCCAAATTTCACTTACTTCTCCTTTTTCAAAATGCTCGGCTAATTTTTCAATAATCATTCGCACAAAGGCCGCATTTGTACTTTGTTTTTCTTGAGCCATTTTAGCGCCCACCCACATGCGATTCGATTTAATATCTATTCCAATAAAGTTCTTTTCTGGAAAGGCTTCGGCTAAAGCAACAGTATATTCTCCCTTGCCACAGGCTAGTTCTAATACAATTGGATTGGTATTTTTAAAATAGTCTTGATGCCATTTACCTTTTAAATGGTAGGGGTAATCAAAACAATTAGGAAAGGTTTTAAACTCTGCAAATCTGCGTATCTTATCTTTAGCCATGGAGGGCAAAAGTAAAAAAGTTTTTTAATTTGTATCGAGTGTATTTGCTTTTGGCTTTATTAACCAGTTTAACATTGGCCCAGCCATTACACTTGTAACTACCGCCATTATTACAATTGCCACATATAATTCTTCGCCAATTAAATTGGCTTGTAGGGCAAGTGTGGCCAAAATAATTTCCATAGCACCGCGGGCGTTCATTCCAAATCCAATGGCTAAGGATTCTTTATTGTTTAGTCCGCCAAGCCTTGCCCCTAAGTATGCGCCCGATATTTTTCCAATTACAGCTACCAAAAGTACCACGGCAGTTATTTGAAAATTAAAATGACTAAAGAAATTTACCTTAAAGCCAATGGAAACAAAAAACAATGGCGCAAAAATGTTGGTTACAAATTGGTTTACGATGTCTTTGGTTTTGTCTTTTACATGAACCGAATCGCCGATGGCAATACCAATGATAAAGGCTCCAAAAATGGCATGTAATCCAATTGATTCGGTAAAGGCCGCACCTAAGAACGCAAGTCCGAGTGCCATGCTTAAAAATCCACCTGGCCAACTAAAATTCTTTTCGGCCCAAGGCAAGCTTTTGTTTATTAAAAAGCGCCCAAGAGTTAGCATTAAAATAGCATAGGAAAGGGTATACAATAAGGTTAGCAATACACTATGGTTTGCACTGCCTTTAAGCATACCCATAATCATTGAAAAGAGTATCCAACCAACCAAGTCGTTAAACATGGCCGCAGCAATAATAATGGAACCTATTTTGGTTCGGAACAAATTTAAATCTATGAGCGTGCGAGCAATAACAGGTAGGGCGGAAATGGCCATGGCCGTTCCCATAAACAAAGCAAATACTAATTTGTCTGAACTGTTTCTTCCATACCACTCATAGGCATAATAAGCAGATAGAAAACCTAAGCCTAATGGAATAAGTAATCCAAACATACTGGTAGAAAAAGCGGCTTTACCTTGTTGCCTAATAACAGATAAATTAAGTTCCATACCTGCCACAAAAAGCAGCATAATAATGGAAACATTGGTTATGCCATTTAGGGCTAATGAAGCATGGTCGTTGTGGGTATAAATGGCCTCGCTAATTTTAGGATAAAACATTCCTAATAAAGAAGGGCCAAGTAATACGCCCGCAATTAACTCACCTACCACCAATGGCATTTTAAACTTTCTAAAAAACTCACCAAACAAGCGCGCAGCAATCAGCATTAAGCCTATGCTTAGTATTAAACTAATATTTTCACTATGGTTGAGTATTTTCATTCAGCTTATTCTGCGTCTTTGGGGTGCACAATTAATAAGTTACAAGGCAAGTCGGCCAAGGCATATTCTATATCATGAGGAAACACGCGATCGAGCAAATTCATGGGTTTATCTGGAGAGTTTACCACCAATAAATCGGCCTCTTTTTGGCGTGCGTATTGGCTAATAACATAACCAGGTTTTCCTTCAATTCGTTCGGTATTAATTTTTAATTCGCCACAATCTGTGCAGCGTAATATTTCTTCTAGCTTTTCGTCTTCTTCTTTTAGCAAGGCCTCTTTATGTTCGTCGGCTTCATTTTCCTTAAAATCATCACTGCGTATGAGTGCTAGTTTGCTAAGGTCGCTTTCTTGAATAATATCTACCGTTTGTGATTGAAATGCACGAGCAATTTCAACGGCTATGCTTATGGTGTTTTCGGTTTTTGGATGGTCTGTACCTTCCACTACAATGTGCTTAAAACCGTTCGGATGAATGTTTGGTTCGGTAAGCATAAGCATACTACATTTTACCTTACGACTTAATTGCCTAGATACACCACCTAAGAAATATTTTAGTATGCTTTCTCTTTCAAGGGCACCAGCAACTAATAAATCTATTTGCTTGCTCTGGCAAATTTCAATAATAGTTTCTACGGGTTCTCCTTCTCTCCATATTACTTCATTGGTATCACCATCTAGGTTGAACCTATGCAAAAGGTGTTTTAAGTATTGTTCTTCTTGCAAACTTTGTTTTCCAACATGTATAAAAATTAGTTGCGAATGAAAGGTTTGCTGCAACATACGCGCCTCTGCTACCATTGCCTCGCACCTTGGCGAGAAGGCAATGGCTACTGCTATCTTCTGAAATGTTACTTCTTTACTACTCATAGTGCGAAAATAGCTAAAAGCCTATAGCTTGCTGCATGCTTATGTCAAAAAATAAATATATTTTAACAAATAGCTTTTGCAGGGCAATTAAGAGTCGATGGGGGATAAGTTGTGAAAGGTGACTTCCTAAGTATAGATGACTAGTAATAAATTCGTTTTAATAAACCTGCAAATATGCAACTTGGAAGTAAAACTCAATTCTCAAAAGTGGAACAAGCCTTCCACGAATTGTCTGGTGCCCCTTCAATCAGCACCCAGATTCCCTATATTTTAGTAGATAATTTCCCCAACCTTGGTTTGTTTACCTCCCTAAGGTTTTTAGAATGGGTGGCCCAAAATCCAACTGGGGTTATTAGTTTACCTACCGGAAAATCGCCCGAATTTTTTATTAAGTGGACAAAATTTTTGCTCGAAAATTGGGACAATGAAAAGGGGAAGGAAGTTCTTGAAAAATATGGAATCATTGATACTCCAAAACCTAGTTTAGAGAACTTACATTTTGTTCAACTCGATGAGTTTTACCCTATCAGTTCGGCACAGCATAATAGTTTTTTTAACTATGTAAGTAACTACTATATCAAGGGTTTTGGGCTGAACCCAAAGAATGCGTTACTGATAAATTCGGATGAAATACCTTTGCCACATGGATTGACCTATACGGATATTTGGCCGAACTCAAAAGTAGACTTAAGTTTACGTTTTAGTGAATGCAAAACAAAGCAAGAAAAGCTACAGCAAGAAGCCATCTTTATGATTGATAATTGGTGTATGCAATATGAATCAGCCATTAGGGCAAAAGGTGGTATTGGTTTTTTTCTGGGTGGTATTGGTCCCGATGGGCATATTGCTTTTAACACACGCGGCTCAGATTTTAATTCTACCACACGCCTAACAGAAACAAATTTTGAAACGCAAGCCGTTGCGGCAACTGATTTAGGTGGGATCGAGATTTCGGCAAATAGATTAGTTATTACCATAGGATTGCAAACCATTACCTTTAATGAAAATGCAACAGCTATTATAATTGCCGCAGGCGAGGCTAAGGCAGGTATTATTCAACAAACCTTGGAACATACTCCTTCTAATTTGTACCCTGGTTCGGTTCTAAGTAAATTGCCTAATGCAAGGTTCTACCTTACAGAAGGGGCGGCTTTGCGACTATCTGATAGGGTTAAGAATACGTTCTTACAAGGAGAATGGAGCCCAGAAAAAACCGAAAGAGCCATTATAGGTTTATGTAAAAAGTTAAATAAATACGGACATCATTTAACCCAAACCGATTTGCAAAATGATTTGTTTACTAAAACAATTCCTGGTGTTTCTGAGCAAACGGTAAGCACAGTTATTAATCAAGTGGTAGAGAAAATTCAACGTGGGATGGTGCAAGAAAAAAATGAAGTTTTCTTGCATACGGGTCCGCATCACGATGATATCATGTTGGGAATTTTGCCACATATTGCCAACCATTTTCATGAGCCAAGTAATGAGTTTCACTTTGCTGTTCTTACCTCTGGGTTCACGGCTGTTACCAATAAATTTGTTATTCAAGCCTTAGAAAATACCAAACGATTTTTGGAGGCAGGAAAAATTCAAATGATCCTGTATCCCGATTTTTTTGAGTTTGGTTTCAAACACAAACGTGATAAAGATATTTACCATTACCTAACCAAAGTGGCTAGTGGCAATGAAGTTGAAAAACAAAGAGGATTTTGCCATAGGCTTGTACGAGCTGTTACCGAAGTGTATAAGGTTACTAATTTACAAGAATTATATAATGCCATAAATGATATTGTAAGCATTTTGCGCAGAAGCTATGATGGCGAAAAGAACCCGCCTAAAATTCAACAATTGAAGGGAATGATTAGGGAGTTTGAGGAGGAGTTGGTTTGGGCCCATTATGGCGTTAAGGGCGAAAATGTTACGCATAATAGACTAGGTTTTTATAAGGGTGATATTTTTACCGAACAGCCCGAAAAAGATAGAGATGTGATTCCTGTATTGGAAATGTTTAGAAGAATTAACCCTACTGTTTTGAGCCTTACTTTTGATCCAGAAGGAAGTGGTCCGGATACACATTATAAGGTTTTGCAAACTACGGCCGATGCCCTTAGGGAATGGAAGAAGGAGAAGGACCTAAGTAACTTAAGAGTTTGGGGATACAGAAATGTGTGGTATAAGTTTAATCCTTCCGATGCCAATGTGATTGTTCCTGTTTCTTTAAATGATATGTCGAACTTAAACGATGTGTTCACTAATTGCTATTTAAGTCAGGTGGAAGCCTCTTTTCCTAGCTATGAACTCAATGGAAAATTTAGTAAAGTAGCTCAGAAAATATGGGTGAACCAACTTCGGGATTTGCAGTTACTTTTAGGTAAAGAGTTTTTTTATCAAAATACAGATCCGAGAGTTAGAGCAAGCCATGGACTAATTTTTTATAAAGAGATGACCGTGGATGTTTTCTTAGGATATGCGAGAGAATTGAAAAAATCGGCAGAAGGAAGCGCTTCTTAATCAGTAGGTTCGGGCAGTACGGGTTTGGTTTGAACCAATGCAAGGCATACCAATAAAATTAGGATTGTGGGTTGATTCTGCATAAAACTTTCACTTTTATCTGTAAACTTGCAAACCTTGTTATGGATAAAGAAATTCTTTTAGAGGCTTACGCGCACATGTGTGCTGCAAGAGCCATGGCCGAAATATATGATGCAAATCGCCCGATAACCAAGTATGTACACTCTACCAGTAGAGGTCATGAGGCCATTCAATTGGCTATGGGAATGCAACTAACAGGGAGCGATTTTGCTGCTCCATATTACCGCGACGAAAGCATGCTTTTAGGAATGGGCATGAGCCCGTATGAGCTTATGTTGCAATTGTTGGCAAAAGGAGAAGATCCTTTTTCGGGTGGCCGTACCTATTATTCGCATCCAAATTTAAAGCGCGATGGCTTTGTTAGAATGCTTCATTCTAGCAGTGCTACTGGTATGCAAGCTATTCCTGCAACAGGTATGGCACATGGAGTTGCTTATTTAGAAAGTCAGGGTTTATTAGATGGCAATGAAAAGCCAGTAGTGGTGTGTAGCATTGGCGATGGAGCAATTACCGAAGGCGAAGTGGCTGAGGCGTTTCAAATGGCCGTACTAAAAAAATTGCCTATAATTTATTTGGTTCAGGACAATGATTGGGGCATTAGCGCTAGCAGCAACGAAATGCGTGCGATGGATGCTTACGAATATGCTGGTGGATTTAAAGGTATGCAACGCCTTAGAGTGGATGGAAGTGATTTTCCTAAATCTTGGAATGCGGTATTACAATGTATAGATTATGTAAGAGAGCATCGTGCACCTATTTTGCTTCATGCTAAAGTTCCTTTGTTGGGCCACCATACTTCTGGTGTGCGCAAAGAATGGTACCGTACCGATGAGGATATGGCCAAACATTTAAAAGATGATCCAGGCCCAAAATTGCATGCTCATTTATTAAGTATTGGAATAAGTGAAGAAGAGTTAAACGAAATAAATGCCATTGAAACAGATAAGGTAGCGCAACAATTTAAGTTAGCTGTTGCCTCTCCAGATCCTGCGCCAGAAACTGCCGAAGACCATGTGTATGCGCCAAGTGGTGCTGCCGAAGAAATAGGTATTAGAAAGCCAGAAGGCAAAGAACCTGTAGTAATGGTAGATGCTGCTTTACATGCAGTAGATGAACTTTTAGCCAAACATCCAGAATGTATGTTTTATGGCCAAGATGTGGGTGCACGTTTAGGTGGTGTGTTTAGAGAAGCTGCCACACTTGCCGTTAAATATGGTGAGCATAGAGTGTTTAATACTCCCATTCAAGAAGCGTATATTGTTGGGTCTACTGCTGGTATGAGTGCGGTTGGAGTAAAACCAATTGTTGAAATTCAGTTTGCAGATTATGTATGGACGGGCATGAACCAATTGGTGTGTGAAATTACAAAATCGTCTTATTTAACTATGGGTAAATACCCTGTAAGTGCTGTTATTCGTATACCCATTGGTGCTTACGGCGGTGGCGGTCCTTACCATAGTGGTAGTATAGAATCTACCTTGTTAACGTTAAAAGGAATAAAGATAGCTTACCCAAGTAATGCCGCCGATATGAAAGGCTTAATGAAAGCTGCTTATTATGATGGCAACCCTTGCATAATGCTTGAGCATAAAGGCTTGTATTGGAGCAAAAACCCAGGTACAGAATTAGCGCGTTGTGTTGAGCCCGATGAGGATTATGTATTACCTTTTGGTAAGGCAAATTGTGTGTTGGCTGCAAGTGATGAGGCTATAGAAAATGGCGAATCATGCGTGGTTATTACCTATGGTATGGGTGTGTATTGGGCATTAGCCGCTGCTAAGAATTTTGATGGCGCAATAGAGGTTTTAGATTTAAGAAGTTTATTGCCTTTAGATGAAGAAGCAATAATGGCGGCTGTGCGCAAACATGGCAAGTGTTTGGTATTAACAGAAGAGGCGCTTAATAATTCGTTTGCCGAAAGCTTAGCAGCTCGTATTATGCAACAATGCTTTACTAGTTTAGATGGTCCTGTGGCAACTTTAGGTGCTAAGAATGTACCTGCTATACCAATGAATATGGGACTTGAAGCCGAAATTTTGCCAAATGCCGATAAGGTAACTGCTAAATTAAAAGAGCTTTTGTATTCTTAGGTTCAATACGTTTTGCTTAAGGCAAAAGCAATTTTCTTATTTCTTAAAAGTATAGTTAATCCCAAAATTCTGAACAGGGTTTAGGCCAAAGGAATTATAGCCACCGCTATATCCTCTTCCGTTATCTATTCTTGTTTGTGAAAATCTAAGGGCTACTTCAAAATGTAATCCTAGGTATTTGTTTATTTGATACTGCACTCCTAGGATAGAGCTTAATCCAAAGGTTTGCGATTTAATGTTTGCCAATCCTGCTCCACTTCCAAAACAACCGCTAAAGTTATAGTCAACCTTTTTATTGCCTTGAGTAAAAAATACTTCTTCGGCAAAATAGGGTCTTAACTTTTTTGAGCCCAAACGCTTTTCTATTCCAAGCGTTCCTTCAAGCGCGTTTCTATATCCTTTCTCTGTGCTTTGGTAGGTATTTCCTTCAGGACTAATATAGTTGATAGAATTGTGTGCAACACCAATAGAACTGCGCAGGCTAAATGCCTTATAATGTGCCTTGTATTGAACACCGTACAAAATATTTGTGGAGATGTCTCTTAAATAATATTCTGCTATGTTATACGATTTATAATCTTCAATTAAGCTAGTTGTAAGCCCAATTTGATGCGTAGGTTTTTGAGCAAAAGCAGGCAAAAAAACCAAGCTAAATATAATCGTAAATAGAATTGTTTTCATAAGGTAGATTTTTGCTAGTATAAAAGTACATGTATTTGTTTGATTTACACAAATTTTTATACCTTGCTATAACATTTTTACAAACTAAATATCGGGTTAATTATGGATAAGATAACTCCACCCAGCATCACAAATTCTTTGGAAATAGTTTTATATAAACAAAAACTTTTTGATTCAAATTCTATTCAGGAACTACAATTTGCTCTGAGTTATTTGCAAATAAATTTTCCGTCTAAACCTTCACAAATAATAGAATTGCATAATGCTCTTTTATTTATTCTCGCTTATCCTGCAAATGAAACGGTTTTTAAATTGGCAAATCAACTCCTTAGCTGTTTGGTTGAAAGGGTAAGCCGTGCAGTAAAAAAAGACCCAAATGCATTTTATAATTCGGGTATAACTGGCAGCCAAGTTTGTGCTCAATTTGGTTTATTGCTGAACCAATATTTGCTAAATGAAAACCTTGAAACCTGCGAATTGGCTGGCATTGATGGCGATAATACCGATTTAGTAAGCAAACTAACCTATACCTTAGATTCTGTTGAACAAGAATTGATGCCTGGCCATGCTGGCTATTTTAAGAATTGGAAAAAGCGCTATTTGCCAAACGTAAACACTAAAAATAAACTACTTAATTACTATGTTCATGCCAGCTTGCAAATGGATGCAAGTATTTCACACAGAGAAAGTGTTTTTGCTGGTTTTCAGGTTTTTACGCAATTTAGTTTAGATCAAAAACTATTGGGTTTAAGCACAGGCAGATTGCCTTTTGGTAAGCCCTATTTACACATAAATGGAATTCAAAAGAAGTGTTCTGTAGAGGAAGTTTTGGCATTTGGAAAACCTAAGCAATTGAAGCTTGAACCCAATGATAAAAGCACCTTGGTTCGACTTGCCAGAGGTTCTATGGCATCGCTCTTAAGAGAAACAGATACGTTTACCTATTGCCAAGAACACGAAACAGAATTGTTTGATATGGGCAATGGAATTTCAATTGCTTTGTATTATATGATTCCAGAGCAAAAGTTTGCCTTACAATCGTATGTTGGGTATTTACTTTTTAAGAACGGACTTCCAATGGCTTACGGTGGTTGTTGGATAACAGCTTTCCAAGCGGCATTTGGAGTAAATGTATTGCCACCTTATAGAGGAGGAGAATCTTCTTTAGTTGTGGCACAATTGCTTCGCTTATATAAATCGCGTTTTAATATTTACCAGTTTACGGTTGATCCTTATCAAATAGGCCAAGGAAATTCGGATGGCATTAAATCGGGGGCATTTTGGTTTTATTATAAGCTTGGGTTCAGACCCATGCAAGCAAATTTGGCTCAATTAGCTGAAGAAGAAATGGCTAAAATGATGAGCGATAAAACCTACCGTACACCCACCAAAACCTTAGTTATATTGGCCGATGCAGATATTTATTTGCAACTTAAAGCGGGTCAGAAATACATACCTCTATTGCCACTATCCGATAAAATTAGTGAGCATGTAAGCCATTATTTTGGAGGAAATAGAGCCAAAGCTTTACAAGTTGCTCAGAAAAAGTATGCGAAAATTTTTGGTAAAAAGCTTCCTTCAAGTTCTTTCCTAAACCGTTTATTGGTATTTATAGATGCATTGGGTGCTTTTGAAAAATTAAACCAAGCAGTTTTAGAAAAAGTTTGCCAAGCCTACCAACTTAAAGCAGAAAATGAAGCAAAGGCGCACGCTGAATTACAGGGCCTTAAAGCGTTTTGGAAATTGATAGACTAAGCCAAACTCGAAATTTGACTCAAGCAAGGCAATTGTTCCCATTTATTTATCCTCAAATTTTGGCTTTACCCTAACAATTGCGCAAATTTGCGCTTTCGAAAAATTACCATGAGCGATATACAACCAATAGGCATTTTAGCCACTGTTGAACAAGCAAAGCAATTAGGATTGCGTGAAGAAGAGTTTGAGAAGATAAAAGTAATATTGGGTCGTACCCCAAACTTTACAGAATTAAGCATCTACAGCGTTATGTGGAGCGAACATTGCTCTTACAAGAACTCTATTGTTTGGCTTAAAACCTTACCAAAAGAAGGCGACAAAATGTTGGCCAAAGCAGGTGAAGAAAATGCCGGATTGATTGATATTGGCGATGGTTTAGCATGCTGTTTTAAAATTGAAAGTCATAACCACCCTAGTGCTATTGAGCCTTACCAAGGTGCAGCCACAGGTGTAGGTGGTATTAACCGCGATATTTTTTCGATGGGCGCGCGCCCAATTGCTCAATTAAACTCACTTCGTTTTGGAAATATAGAAAACGAACGTACCAAATGGTTGGTTCGTGGTGTGGTAAAAGGAATTGGTAATTATGGCAATGCCTTTGGTATTCCAACTGTTGGTGGCGAAGTGTATTTTGATGATTGCTATCAAATAAATCCTTTGGTGAATGCCATGAGTGTGGGTATTGCCAAAGTAGGTAAAACAGTTTCGGCTATTTCAGAAGGTTTAGGAAATCCAGTTTATATATTTGGTTCAGCCACGGGTAAAGATGGTATTCATGGTGCCGCATTTGCTTCAAAAGATATTACCGAAGATTCTGCGAAAGACCTGCCATCTGTGCAAGTGGGCGATCCTTTCTGGGAAAAATTAATCTTAGAAGCGAGTCTTGAATTGTTGGAGCAAACAGATGCAGTTGTAGGAATGCAAGATATGGGCGCTGCTGGTATTACTTGCTCTACGAGCGAAATGAGTGCGAAGAGCAAAACAGGTATGAAGGTGTGGTTAGACAAAGTACCTATGCGCCAAGAGGGAATGAAAGATTGGGAAATCCTGCTTTCTGAATCTCAAGAACGTATGTTGGTTATTGTTAAAAAAGGCCATGAAGCAGAAGTAGAAAAAATATTTGCCAAATGGGATTTAACCTATGCCATTATTGGTGAGGTTACCGATACAGAGCGTGTTCAATATTATATGAACGGCGAGCTTAGAGCAGATATTCCAGGCGAAAGCTTGGTGTTAGGTGGTGGTGCTCCTGTTTATCACAGAGAGTATACAGAGCCTAAATACTTTCAAGAAATTGCTAAATTTAATCTGAACCAAGTGGCAGATTGTACGCCAGAAGAAGCGCCTGCTATTGCTAAGTATTTAATGGGCCACCCAAATATTGCTAGCAAACGTTGGGTGTATAACCAATACGATAGCATGGTAGGAACCATTAACCAAACAACCAATGCACCAAGTGATGCGGCGGTGGTAAAGGTTAAAGGAACAGATAAATCTATTGCTATGACGGTTGATTGCAATAGCCGCTTTGTGTATGCCGATCCATTTGTGGGAGGTATGATTGCTGTTTCTGAAGCTGCTCGTAATTTAGTTTGCTCGGGCGCAGAGCCTGCTGCTATTACCAATTGCTTAAACTTTGGTAACCCATATAACCCAGAAGTATATTACCAATTTGTATATGCTATTAAAGGATTAGGGGAGGCTTGTAAGAAGTTTGACACCCCTGTAACTGGTGGTAATGTTAGCTTTTACAATCAAAGCAGTGATGAGAATGCGGTGTTCCCTACACCAACTATTGGTATGGTGGGTTTATTAGGTTCGAACCAAAAGCACATGACCCTTAATTTTAAAAATGAAGGGGATGCCATTTATTTATTAGGACATTCTAAAAACGATATAGGCTGCTCGCATTATTTAGCTCATTACCGCAAGGTGGCGCAATCGCCGGCACCTTATTTTAATTTGGATGAAGAGCATAAATTGCACCGCGCAGTTTTGGCAGGCATTGGAGCTGGTTTAATAGAAAGCGCACATGATATTAGCGAAGGCGGTTTATTAACCTGCTTATTAGAAAGTGCTATGCCAGGTAAATTTGGCTTTACTATTAACGCTCAAAGTGCTGCCGCTTTAAGGCTTGATGCCTTCTTGTTTGGCGAAGCTCAAGGTAGAGTAGTAGTGAGTGTGAAGAAAGATAAACAAGCTGAATTTGAAAAATTAGTTTCACAAACGATACCTTTCGAAAAAATTGGTGAGGTAAGCAATTCTGGAATAGTAGTAAATGGATTGGATTTTGGAAGCATAAGCAGCTACCAAACAATTTTTGAAAACTCTTTAGAAGAGCAATTAAGTTAATTAGAATAGGGTAACGAAATGGCATTAGATCAATTAGACGAAAACACTAGTGGTGTTAAAGAAATGGGTTTTTTCGATCATATTGATGAGTTGCGTAAACACATTATTCGATCGGTAGTTTCTATTTTAGTTGCCGCTGTTGTTATATTTTTTAACAAGAGCTTTTTATTTGATACCGTTTTATTTGGTCCTGTTCACCTAGATTTTTGGACCTACAGACAAATGTGCGATTTTTCGTATTGGCTCAAAGGCACAGATGAATATTGCGTGAAGGAAATGGGTTTTGTGCTTTCTAATATTGATATCACAGGGCAATTTACCCAACATTTATTTATTTCTTTTGTTGGAGGTTTTGTAGTTGCATTCCCTTACGTATTATGGCAGTTCTGGGCTTTTATTAAACCCGCTTTAAGTCATAAAGAAATTACCTATGCCAGAGGCTTTGTGTTTTTTAGCTCCATTTTATTCTTTATAGGAATATTGTTTGGCTATTTCCTTTTAGCCCCTCTTTCAATTAATTTCTTAGGATCATATAAGGTGAGTGAAATTGTAAGCAATGAAATTAATTTGGAGTCGTATATCTCATTCCTTTCCACCTTAACTTTTGCCTGCGGACTTATTTTTGAGATGCCTATGTTGGTTTATTTTTTAGCCAAGTTGGGTATTTTAGGTTCCAAACTAATGAGCAAATACAGACGTTATGCCTTGGTGGTTATCTTAATTTTGGCGGGTATTCTTACCCCTTCTCCAGATATGGCTAGCCAAATTATGATGGCCTTACCTTTATATGGTTTATATGAAATTAGCATCTTAGTTGCAAAACAGGTAGAGAAAAATAAATTAAAAAAGGCAGCCCAATAAAACCTAAAAAGGGATTTGTTTGTTAGGTATTTTTAGTACATTCGTTAAAACAAAATTAAACACATTATGAAAACAATAAAACTACTAGCCTTAGGATTGGCAGCATCGGCATTGATGTTTACCGCCTGTAAGAAAGATGAGAAAACAACTGAAACCACTAGCAAAAGCACCTTATTAACTGGTAAAGATTGGAGAATGGTTGGTTTAACCTTAACCTCACCTTCTGGAACAGTTGATATTTATGCAACAATGGATGCTTGTGATAAAGACGATTTGCAAGAGTTCTTAGCTGCTGGTACTGTTGTTAGTAAGCCAGGTGCTACTAAATGTGATCCTGCTGAACCAGATTCTTCTCCAGGTGGAAATTGGGCATTATTAAATAATGAATCTCAATTACGTGTTATTGATGGAGATACTACTTTAATGGATATTAGTGAGTTAACTGCTACCTCGTTGAAATTAAAAATAACTGAGGTAGATGCTGGTATTACTTATTATACTAACCTAACCATGACTAAAAACTAATTTTAGCAGGAATAAAAGAAAAGCCTTCTCCACAAACTGGAGAAGGCTTTTTTTATTTGCTGCTTAGCCCTTAATTTTGACAGATGAAAATAGCAATTGGATGCGATCACGCAGGATTTGATTATAAAGAGGCCATTAAGGCAACTCTTTCTAGTGCCGGACATGAAGTAAAAGATTTTGGAACCCATAGCACAGCGTCAATGGATTATCCAGATACTTCACACCCAGTAGCTACTTCGGTAGAAACGAAGGAAAGTGAATTAGGTATTTTAATTTGTGGTAGTGCAAATGGTGTAGCTATGACGGCCAATAAACACCAAGGTATTAGAGCAGCCATTTGTTGGGCCAATGAATTAAGCCAATTAGCCCGTACCCATAACGATGCAAATATTGTATGCTTACCTGCTCGTTTTATTTCATTGGAATTGGCTCAAGAGATTGTGAAAACCTTTGTTAGCACACCATTTGAAGGTGGCCGACATGCCAATAGAGTTAATAAAATAGCTTGCTAAATTCTATGCAAGATATTTCTTCCTTGGTTCAAACCGGAAACAGAAAAGCTCTTGCCCGAATGATTTCTTGGGTAGAGAATGATGTGCCTGGTTATGAAAAAATATTGGAAGAATTTAATTTTGAAAACACACCCCTAATTGGAATTACTGGTCCGCCAGGTGCTGGAAAAAGTACGCTCATAAATGCCTTAGCTGGCTTTTGGTTAGCCCAACAAAAAAAGGTAGCCATTATTGCTGTTGATCCTAGCTCGCCTTTTAACCAAGGTGCTTTGATGGGCGATAGATTAAGAATGAGCGAGCACTTTTTAAATCCAAATTTGTTTATTAGAAGCATGGCAAGCCGTGGAAGTTTAGGTGGTTTAGCTCCTAAAATATTTGAGGTTTGTGATGTGCTTAGAGCAGCTAAATTTGATTATGTAATTATTGAAACGGTTGGTGTTGGGCAAAGCGAGGTTGAAATTGCTGCACTTGCCGATACCACCGCTTTAGTGCTTGTACCAGAAGCTGGCGACGATATACAAACGATTAAAAGCGGTGTGATGGAAATTGCCGATGTGTTTGTTTTAAATAAATCGGATAGGGAAGGGGCCGCTATTTTTGAAAAGAATCTCCTAAGTTTGGCTCATCAATATGCCCAAGAAAATTGGGAAACACCTGTTATAAAAACGGTTGCATCGCAGCATATAGGTGTTGAAGAGTTGGCACAGGCCATACTTAAACATGCAGCCTTGCCTATTAAAGGAGGAAAAAAAGTTCATTTATTAGCACAAAAGGCGCTTCTTTTAATTAAAGCCATGCGCACCCGCGATATTTTAATACCCTTGCTAGAGAAGGAATTGGAAAAGGAACTAAACAATCCTGGTTTTAATTTGTATCGTTTTATAAGGACTTACCAAAGTTCGAATCAAAATTAATATACATGAGAATTGCCATCATTTCGGGTTCAGCAAGAATTAATAATAATACCCTTCGGGTTGCTAAAGCAATAGAGCGTTTGCTTGAACCAACTCATTTGGTTCGCATCATAGATTTTCAAACCTACGATATTCCTTTAATGGCTCA
Source organism: Bacteroidetes bacterium B1(2017) (assembly GCA_002256395.1). Classification (GTDB taxonomy): domain Bacteria; phylum Bacteroidota; class Bacteroidia; order UKL13-3; family UKL13-3; genus B1. The sequence continues at coordinate 50,572 of NKJG01000006.1, forward strand.
AGGTGGTTTGAACCCAGCCCTCTTAAGCGATTTTCAAAAGGGATTAATACAAGCCTTTGATGAATCCGAGGTAATTTTAATTGTTTCTCCGGAATATAATTGGACCACCACACCCGAGATATTAAACATGCTAAACTATTTGCCCAATAAGCCTTTTGAGCATTTGTTTAACAATAAAGTGTTTGCTTTTGTAGGTGTTTCAACGGGTAAAGGTGGCAAAGCTCCAGCACTACATTTAATGCAAATTGTAAGCAAACTTATAAGTTTTGGAAATAATGAATCCATCATTTCCTCCAAAATATTTGAATCACATTTTACCAAAGAAGTACTTACAATAGATGGCCAAAGCTTAGGAAACGAGATGTATGATAAAGGCTTACTAGATTTTTGCAACTACACTCTAAAACTAGCTGAGCGTTGGTTTAGGTAAATTTCTATTCGCCTCTAGCCAATAAAAAATCTTCGAAACGCATACCAGCAGAATATACATTTTGAAGGGTGTCTTCACGCATATTTTGTTCCAATTCAAAATGATAAATCCCTTTTTCTTTAAACCTTTTTTGAGGATAAATGGGCACTTGAAAATCATACATATCCCCTAATCCTTTACCTAGCCAATTTCCATGGTCATCCAATAACGTAATTTCTTTACGCTCTTTGCTTATTACTTGCGAAGGCGAGGTTTGATGCACCATTACAAAGAAGTTGCTGTACTTATAATCGTTACTTACCCTTAGATTTACAAATACATTATAGGTTTTGTTTGTGTCGTCAATATTTACATCAAAGGCTAACTTGTTTTTATAAAACCAAGCTTGTCCAACTAAGTCTTTATTTTCATCCAATATCTTAGCCTTATCGCATGAACTTAATCCAATCGATGCAAAAAGTAAACTAATAAATGCAATGGTAATGCGCCTCCTATTCATCTATGGTTTCGGATTTCTATTTGGGTTATTTCTATTTCTATTTGGGTTCGGTCTGCGGTTTTGGTTGCCACCATTTGCTTGTCCTCCACCTTCAGGTCGCGGTCCGTTTTGATTAGGCCTTGGCGCATTTTGGTTTGGATTAGGGTTCGGGTTTGGAGTAGCGTTTTGTGCAGGTCTTGGTCCTTGATTTTGTGGACGAGGTCCGTTATTAGGGTTTGGTCTAGGATTTTGTTGGTTCGGGTTAGAACCTGCATTTCCTTTGTTTTTCGGGCGATTTTTGGTTTGATTTCTACCTTTATTCCTATCGCGTTCATCCAAACGTGTCAGGCTACCAATACCCATATCATTTTTAAACTCAAGCTCAACTTTTTCTGGTTTCAACGATTTCTTTTCTTGAATTTCCAAAGCAGGTTTTTCGCCACGTTTGTTTTGATCCAAATACTCGTTTACTTTCTTTACAGGAAGGCTAAGCCATTCGCCACCCAATTCTGTTTGAGGAGCAAACCACATTAAGCGTTTAAGAATATCTGTTTTAACCGATTTATAACTCACATTATTTTCAAAATGTAAGGTCACTGTATTCTCTGAAGGGAATTCCTTTAAGGCTTCCATATAAGAGTCGAGCTCAAAGTTTAAGCAGCATTTAAGCTTACCACATTGGCCACTTAATTTTAACGGATTTAGGGATAAGTTTTGGTACCGTGCAGCGTGGGTATTTACCAATTTAAAATCAGTTAACCAAGTACTACAACATAATTCTCTACCGCAAGAACCAATAGCACCTAAGCGCGCAGCCTCTTGCCTATAGCCTATTTGGCGCATTTCAATTCGTACCTTAAAGCTTTCGGCTAAGCGTTTAATAAGTTCTCTAAAATCAACGCGTTCTTCGGCAGTATAGTAGTAGGTTGCTTTGCGTCTGTCGCCTTGGTATTCAACATCGCTTAATTTCATGCTTAAGCCCAATTCCATGGCAATGCTTCTAGCTTTGTACATGGTTGGAACTTCTAGTTCTTGGTTTTCTTTAAACTTAGCCAAATCGGCATCTGTAGCTTTACGAATTACTTTTCTAAAATCGGTATCGTGTTCACTACGATTGTATTTTTTTAATTGAAGTTTTACTAGCTCACCTTTTAAACTAACCTTACCAATGTCGTAGCCATTTTCTGCCTCTACAACCACATATTCATTTACGTAAAAATCAACGTGGGCACTTTTATAAAACTCTTTGCGAGTTCCTTTAAACCTAACTTCAACAATATCAAATGGCTTCATATGCGGTGGAAGTTCCATTTCCGCAAGCCAATCATACGTATTTAATTTATTACATCCTCCAGTGCTACAACCTCCGCTGCTGCATCCTCCCGATCCACAACCCATATATATTTAAATAATAATCGTTATACCATACAGATGTTACTTCAGTAAACATCCTAAAAAAGAAATTGTTAAGCAGCCTTTTGGCCACCTTTCAATTGTCTGCCAATATACAAAGAAAGATTTAAAAACAGGATTTTCAGATTTGCGTTTCGTTCCGTTGAAACAACCGCTTCATCTAGGCTTTCAATAATCTGTCCTAAATTATGCTCTGAAATGAAGCTTGAGAATTTTATAAGGAACTGACGTTCTTGCTCATTCACCCGTAAAAGTTTAGGATCGCCATACTTGAAAATGAAGGCAGCCCTCATCATTTGGGTAGTGTAACCAATGAAATTCTTTACATACTCTCGTCCCGAACCGCTTAATTCATCCACCCATTTCTGTAAATCTTCTACCTTTCCTCCAAAGCAAAAACGCATCCAGGTGCTAAACATTTCAAAGTATCCATCGTGTTCAACTTCTAAAAGCGAAAGCGCTAAATTGTAATCTCCATCTGCTAAACGAGCAATATCACTTGCCTTTTGGGGCAAACACTGGTGATGAGTTTGTAAGGCATGTTCAATATCTGAGTCGGTTAGTTTAGGAATCTTAACCGTTTGTGCCCTTGATAAAATGGTTGGCAAAACCTTTTCGGTATTATTGGCAACCAATATTATTAAAGTACCCAAAGGCGGTTCTTCTAAAAGCTTAAGTAAAATATTTCCAGCTGTATCTAAATATTCGGCCATCCATATTATTTGCGTTTTAAAGGTTGCCTCATAGCTTGTTAAACTAAGTCTGCTTATAATGTCTCTACATTCCTCACGTGTAATATTGCCTTGTTTATTGGCATTATTATCCATGGTTTGAAGCCAATCGTAATTGCTTAAATAAGGGTTCTTAAGAAAAGCTTCCCTCCAGTCTTCTGTAAGCTCCTTAGTTTGTTTGTAGGGTGAAATGGTTGGTACGGTAAAGTGTAAATCGGGGTGAACCAATTTGTCGAATTTAACACAACTTGGACACTCACCACAACTATCCGTTTCTTGTTGATTTGTACAATTTACATACTGAGCAAATGCAACTGCAAGTGCTAAATTGCCACTTCCTTCGCTTCCTACAAAAAGTTGGGTATGACTAATCCTACCCGTTTTAGCCATGGTGATAAGTTTACTTTTTATAAAGTCTTGACCTATAATTTGTTTAAATAACACGCTTCTTTAATTTGAGTCATTGCAAGGTAATACAAAACCTAAAATAATCTAAATTTCCCTGTTTTATTGAAGTTTAAGGAAGTTTTAATACCTTTGTTGGCCTCGAATATGCCTAGTCAGATTGTAAAATACACCCTTAAATCCCACTGTCCCCATTGTGGTTCGTGGGATATGGAAAGAGTAAGACGTCCTTTTTGGGCCCGTTTTTTCTTCTTTTTTATTGAGTTGAAGTCTTATTGGTGCAGGAAGTGTTTTACCATAATAACCTGCGTAGAAAAGGAAGATAAATAACCCCCGCTGGGCTTAGACTGTATCTACGTCGGACCCCGCTTGGCGCAGACTATGTCTGCGTTCGATTATGAAAGGAGCTTAAGCTCCCATAAAAAGATTACTTATTTAATTGTAATCTAGGCAAAACTCAAAACCAATACCTCATATTATGGCCTAATCAAGGTATGGGCTTATTTTTTTACTTACAAAATCAATTGTATAAATTGAGTGCTTTTCTTCAATCCTGATTTCACTTTTTTTCTTTCGAGTCACAATTTCAGCAAAAGCCTTTGTTCCTGCGCTTGATGATAGAGATAATAGGGTAAGTGTATCACATGAATTAAATGAAATGGTTCTAGCACTTCCAGGATAAGGTATCTTACTTATTGCAAAACCGTCACAAAAGTAAAGACTTTGATTAATGGAGGACCACAATACAGACGTTATCGCGAATTTTTGAGCAGTGAAAGGAGTAACATATGGAGTTAATAACTTTTTAGTCTTAATATTCAAATAATGAATTCCAATTGTTTCCTCAACTGGATTATAAAATGACATTGCTATAACATCATCATTGATCCACACAAGATTATACCAGGCCTCAGGAACAAAATCATTAACCCTGAAGCTGTCCAATTCGTTAAATGAAATATCCCTTATTATCAGCAATGTTTTAGTAATGTCATCCCTCATTTTACACATATACATAAACTTGGTACCATTTCTATTAAAACATAGGTTACTGATTTCACGATTCGGGCTATTCTCAAATACCGCATCTGAATTATTGAAAAAGGAATACAGTTTTGTCTCTCTGGTTAAATAGTCTGTCCAGAGCAATCCAGTTGTGGAGCATGATATTTTGCTTGCAGCCTTTCGGTTACTAATGATTTGAACTTTATTACTATCATTAATAAGTGCAATTCCTTCCATATTTGTATTTGAGTTGAAGAATTTTGTATAAATTCCATTTCCCGATGATATGGGATTGTAATACTGATTACCTACCTCATAAAAAGAATATCCAAATTGGCTTTGTGATTCAGGGAAATTACAATTTACATCTACTGTGGGACTATCAATTAATTCTGATGTTATCGGTGTCTCTGCAATTCTGTTTTTACGACAGGACACGCAACAAAAGAATAGGAAGGCGAAGTAATAGCAAATACCTGTTTTCATTTTTTTACAATTAACTTTTGTGTCCCGCTGGACGTAGACTTTGCCTAAGTCCGATTATGAAAGGAGCTTAAGCTCCCTGATATGGATTACTCATTTGATTGTAATCCAAGCAAAGTTCAAAACCACTGGTTCAAAAATACCATCTTTTCCTGCATAATAGGGTGCGCTGCTATATAGATAATCTTCAGGATTAGCTACAAGGCCTGCCCTTACTGGATTGTTATGTATGTAATTTATTTTTTGTTGAATAAACTTTTTCGAAAATAGCTCTACTGCATGGTTTTCATGTGTCCAAACCTGGTACAGCTCATTTCTGGAATGACCATTAGCTGCATATTTAAAAATTAGGAGTAGCCAGTCTTTTCTGCTTTCGTTTATGTTTCCAATTGTTTCTAATATTTTGGTGCTAGTATGTCTTTTCAGATCTCTAATTACGCCGCTTAGGTTTCCGTTTTTGCTTCTTGCAATAAGGTGAATATGATTAGACATAATTACATAGGAATAAATTTCGAGACCTTTATTCAGGCAACAATACCTGAAGCTATCCATAACAATATCTCGATAGATTTGACGTGTAAATAGATCTGCCCATTGGACCACCTGAAATGTTAAATAGTACGGCGCAAATTGATCTGTTATTTTGTATGCATTTGACATAATTTTTCCGGTAGCTTAAGCTACAACATAATCGAGCGAAGGCACAGCCTTCGCTCAACAGCCAAGTATCGCATTTTGCGATACCATTTCTTCTACTTCTTTTTCATTTAACTGAAACATAAAATTAACTGGAAATCTTTCTATATTTCTTTTAACCTGCTCTCTGAGTCTAATCGATTTTACCCCATAAAGACTCGCTAAATATCTATCCAGCATAATCTTTTGATTTCTTAGAAAGTATATTTTGCTTACTAAAATGTCTTCAGGCAAATTGTTGTCGGTCATTTCTTGCTTTTTTATTTTAAGCCACGCCTCCCCAACTTTCTCTATCCAAGCTCCTATATTGAATGGCCTCTGCTAAATGTTCAGCTTTAATATCTTCCGAACCAGCCAAATCACTAATGGTTCGGGCAACTTTTAAGATTCTATCGTAGGCTCGGGCACTTAATTGCAATTTGTTCATGGCTACCTTTAATAAATTTTGGCTTACGGTATTCAGTTGGCAAAACTCGCGCGCCATGGTTGAGCTCATTTGCGCATTGCTATAAACGCCTTCCATCTCTTGGTAACGCATGCTTTGAATTTCTCTTGCAGCAACTACTCGGTTTCGTATCAATTCGCTTGGTTCAGCTTTTCTAGCATCTGTTAATTGATCAAAATTTACGGGAGTTACTTCAATATGTATATCAATTCTATCGAGCAATGGTCCGCTAATTTTGCTTAGGTAGCGCTGAACCAATTGAGTGCCACATACGCATTCTTTTTCGGGGTGGTTAAAGTAACCACAAGGGCATGGGTTCATACTTGCTACCAACATAAAACTAGCTGGATAATCCATAGAAAATTTGGCTCTTGATATGGTTACCCTTCTTTCTTCTAAGGGTTGACGCATTACCTCTAAAACAGTACGTTTAAATTCGGGTAATTCATCTAAAAACAATACGCCATTATGTGCCAATGATATTTCTCCTGGGTTTGGGTTCGCCCCGCCACCAACCAAGGCTACATCACTAATGGTATGATGTGGCGACCTAAAAGGTCTTAAATATAATAACGAACTATTTTTGCTTAGTTTACCAGCTACCGAATGAATTTTTGTGGTTTCTAATGCTTCTTGAAGTGTTAAAGGAGGTAGTATACTTGGAAGCCTTTTTGCCAGCATGGTTTTACCAGCCCCAGGTGGTCCAATTAAAATTACGTTATGGCCACCAGCGGCTGCAATTTCTAAGGCCCGTTTTATGTTTTCTTGCCCACGCACATCTGCAAAATCGTCTATCAGTTTATGCTGACTTTCTTCAAATTCTTTTCGGGTATCTATTTCAAATAATTCTAGTTTGCCTTCAATGCCATTAAAGAAATCAATTACCTCAGAGATAGAATCTGCCCCATAAATTTTTAAGTTGTTTACAATGGCTGCCTCCCTAGCATTTTCTTTGGGTAAAATAAATCCTTCGAAATTTTCTTTGCGCGCTTGAATAGCAATTGGTAAGGCTCCTTTAATTGGTTTTAGTGTGCCATCTAAAGCTAACTCACCCATAATGATATATTTGCCAATATTTTCTGCATTTACTTGCTCTGTGGCAGCTAAATAACCAATGGCCAGAGGCAAATCATAGGCACTGCCTTCTTTTCTAATATCAGCTGGAGCCATGTTTACTACTATTTTTTGCCTAGGCAAAGAATAACTGTGAAACTTTAAGGCACTTTCTATTCGCTGTAAACTTTCTTTTACTGCATTATCTGGCAATCCAACCAAGAAGTATCCAATTCCTGGCCCCGAACCAGCGTTTACTTCTATGGATATGGTAACAGCGTTTACGCCATATACTGCGCTTCCAAATGTTCTTATAAGCATGATTTTTCTTTCTTAAAAAAAGTCGAAGGTTAGGCTAATTTTTCTCCTTGCAAGAAAAGCTTTGCAATTCAAATTAGATAATTTGTGGAGGGCTAAAACCTCACTTAAATCAAGGAAACCGGATTTATTTTTGAAATTTAAGGTCCAAGCCTTTTTTATCAAGGCTTTAGAAAAATTGAAAGTCTGATAACAATCATTTTGCTGCAGTTTAGAAAAAGTCTAAATTGCGCAAATGAACCTATCACAAATACAGGCAGGACAACATGCAATTGTTACCAAAGTTAATGGCGACGTGCTAGCACTCAAGCTATTTGAGATGGGAATGTTGCCTGGCGAGTGCGTTGAATTGGAAAATATTGCCCCATTTGGCGATCCAATTGCCATTCGGGTAGGTGAATCAAAATTATGTCTTAGGTTAGAAGATGCGGCCAATGTTGAAATAGAACTGAAGGAATGGAAAGAATTGTAACCCTAGCGTTGGTTGGTAATCCCAACTGTGGCAAAACATCTTTATTTAATGCCCTCACTGGTTTGAACCAAAAGGTGAGCAATTTTCCGGGAACCACCGTTGAAAAGAAGATGGGCGAAACCATGCTTACTGAAAAGGTGAAGCTCAAGATTATTGATTTGCCTGGAACCTACAGCCTGTATCCTAAATCGGCAGATGAATTGGTTACCTACGAAATATTGAGAAATAAATCGGAAACCAATTTCCCCGATTTAGTAATCTTTATTGCCGATGCCTCCAACCTAAAACGCAATTTGCTGTTGTTTACCCAAGTTTGCGATTTGGGTGTGCCCGCCATTCTTGCTTTAAATATGTTGGATGTGGCAGAGCGCAGAGGAATAGAATATAATATTCCAGAGCTAGAAGCTAATTTGGGAGTAAAAGTAATTCCTATAAATGCACGCAAAAAGCAAGGAGTTGAGGAGTTAAAAGCCACTCTTATAAATCATCTTCCTTTAACGCATGTTGATTTTTTTAGTTTAGATAATCTAAACCAAAACATGCTTGTTGATTTGAGTAAAGTAAGTGATAAGCGTAATTATTATGCGGCTTTGCAATACTCTATAAATGCAAAGGATTTAATCAGTGAAAAATCGGCACGTATTAAAGAAATATTTGAGCGCTATGGCTTTAACCCCAGGCAGTTTCAAGAAGACGAGGTTTTGTCGAGATATCAAATTATTGACAAAACGGTTAAACTTGCGCGTAAACAACCAAAAGATAATTTAAAGAAATCTATTACCAGAAAAGTAGACTCTATTTTAACACATAGATTTTATGGAATTGGCATCTTTTTGTTGTTAATGTTTTTAATTTTTCAGGCAGTTTTTAGTTGGAGTGCTTATCCAATGGATTTGGTAGAATCTGCCTTTAGTTGGTTCAGCTTATATGTTAAAAACTCACTGCCCGAGGGAGTATTAAATGATTTGTTGGTTCAAGGCATACTTGCTGGATTAAGTGGGGTGATAGTTTTTTTACCTCAAATTATAGTATTGTTTTTCTTTATTGCCGTACTCGAAGATGTTGGCTACATGGCTAGAGTAGGCTTTATTATGGATAGAGTGATGCGTCCGTTTGGAATGAATGGTAAATCTATTGTTCCTTTAATTAGCGGTATGGCCTGCGCTGTACCAAGTATTATGGCAAGCAGAAGTATAGAAAATAAGCGCGAGCGATTGATTACTATTTTGGTTATTCCTTTAATGAGTTGTTCTGCCCGTTTACCGGTGTATACCTTATTAATTTCACTACTTATTCCAGATACAGCGGTATGGGGGCCATTTAATATTCATGGCTTGGTATTAATGCTTATGTATTTTGTTGGTTTTGCCGCTGCCATGCTTAGTGCGTGGGTGTTTAAGCACTTTATTAAATCTACCCAACAGAATTATTTCTTAATGGAATTGCCAGGCTATAAAATGCCTTTGCCAAGCAATATTTTAATTACGCTTTACGAAAAGGCAGGAGCCTTTGTATATGGCGCGGGTAAAATTATTATTGCTGTTTCGGTTATTCTTTGGGTGTTGGCATCAACTGGGCCAAAAGAAAAAATGAATGCTGTGGCACAAAAATACAATGCCCAATTGGAGCAGCTTAGCGATGCCGAAAAAAATGAAGCCTTAATTGGTGGATTAGCTTTGCACCGGGATGCAGATTTCTTAGAAGCCAGCTATGCCGGACAATTTGGTAAATTTATTGAACCTGCTATTAGACCATTAGGATTTGATTGGAAAATTGGAATTGCTTTGCTTACCTCAATGGCTGCACGTGAGGTGTTTGTTGGAACCATGAGCACCATTTATAGTGTCAGTGGTTCGGAAGATAATTTAGATTCGTTACGAGGCGCTATGTTAAGCGAAACAAACTCCCAAACGGGAAAGCCGGCATATAGTTTAGCCACCGTTTTTTCTTTGCTTATTTTTTATGCCTTTGCCTTGCAATGCATGAGCACAGTTGCCATTGTAAAAAAGGAAACAGGAGCTGCAAAATGGGCCGTCATACAATTTATTTACCTCACTATTTTGGCTTATGGCAGCAGCTTTTTAATCTACAAAATTTTTGGCTAAGGCTCGGTTCGAACCAAGAATGCACGCATAATGGCAGTACGTCAGTAATTTGGCCGAATGTCTGACTTTTGAACTAATGCTCTGTATGTAAAACACTTAGGAAAATTTTCTTGATTTTTTAACATATAAACATATCTTTTCACGAAATTTGCAGATTCTAACAATTCACAAGAAGGGGTTTATAATAATATGAGGCAGCTTAAAATAAGCAAACAGTTTACCAACCGCGAAAGCAAATCGTTGGATAAGTACCTGAACGAGATCAGTAAAGTTCCAATGATTGATGCGCAGGAGGAAGTGGAGTTGGCAAGAAGAATCAGGGAAGGTGATCAAGTGGCTTTGGAGCGTCTTGTAAATGCCAACCTTCGTTTCGTGGTTTCGGTTTCAAAACAATATCAAAATCAAGGTTTAACTTTAGGCGATTTAATTAACGAAGGAAACTTAGGTTTAATAAAAGCAGCTAAACGTTTTGATGAAACCCGTGGTTTTAAATTTATTTCGTATGCAGTTTGGTGGATTCGTCAGTCTATTTTGCAAGCATTAGCCGATCAAAGTAGAATAGTACGTTTGCCCTTAAATAAAGTTGGTTCAATTGGTAGAATTGGAAATACATCGGCTCGTTTAGAGCAAGAATTAGAGCGCGAACCTACCGTGGAAGAAATTGCAGAAGCAATGGATATTCCATTACAAGAAGTAGAAAATGCATTGCGTTCAACTGGTCGTCACTTAAGTATTGATGCACCTCTTACAGATGGTGAAGACAATACCTTATTAGGTATTTTAGATACCAATGATGAGCCTCGTCCGGATGTGCAATTAATTAATGAGTCGTTACAAAAAGAAATCAACCGTGTAATATCTACTTTAAGCGAAAAAGAACGTGATGTATTAAAATACTATTACGGCTTAGATGGTGGTCCAGCACATACTTTAGAAGATATTTCAGAGAAAATTGGTTTAACTCGCGAACGTGTTCGTCAGATTAAAGAAAAGGCGCTTCGCAGATTACGTAAATCTAGCAAGAGTAAAATCTTAAAGGCTTATTTAGGATAATAGAAAAGCTTCTGGCCGCTAGCTTCTGGCTTCTGGCAAAATTAGAAATGGCTCAAAGTGTTTTACTTTGGGCCATTTTTTTTGTCATTACCAATTATCAGGGTAAAACTATTTTTTTAGGTCTGAACCAAAAATGTTAGAATTGAATAAACAAAAATTGGGCTATGGCTTTAAGTAGATTTTGGAGTTGGATGATTGCAATTAGTGCGTTGTATATTTTTTATTTACTGTTTGTAAATAAGATGTACTCGTTAAATGGCTTGGTTAATGGAAAGCAAAACGACCCTGTTTTGGTGGCAGAGGTGCCTCAAGCCAATTTTGCCGCTGATACTAGTTTAGTAGCGGCCTTGCAAGCCAATAAAGGAGCTGGTTACGTTCAAAATGATACCCTATACAAGTTATTGGATAATGGTACGGTTGAACTAAATATAGGCAAGCAATCGGCCGATGGAATTTTTCCAACCTGTAAGAATACCATTATGGATATTTGGTTGCCCTTAATTGGGTACCTCACCTTTTTCTGTGGCTTATTAAATCTGCTCAACGATTCTAATGCCATTGGAAAATTGGCGGGTGTAATGGCTCCCTTTTTCATGCGCATTTTTCCAGAATTGCCAAAAGGGCATCCTGCCTATGGCTTTATGACCATGAACTTTGCTGCAAATTTCTTAGGATTAGATAATGCTGCTACACCCTTTGGATTAAAGGCAATGGAAAGTATGCAGGAAGCAAATCCAACAAAGGAAAAGGCCTCCAATAGCCAAATTATGTTTCTGTGTTTACACGCAGCTGGATTAACCTTAATTCCAACATCTATTATTGGGTATCGTGCTGCACAACATGCAAGCAACCCGGCAGATATTATGCTTCCAACAATTATTACTTCTTTTATTGGAACATTAGCTGCTTTGATATTTGTGAGTATTAAACAAAAAATCAATCTTGTAAATTTGGTTGTGGTGGGTTTGGTGGCAGGTGTTTCGGCAATTATTGCACTTTTACTGGTATATATAAATAAGCTTGATGGAATTGAGAAATTTCATTTTACAGGTAATTTAAGCAACGGTGTTTTGCTATTTATTATCTTATTAATTGTAGTGTATTGCATTGCTCAGGAAAAAGTATTTAAAGCAAATAACACCAACATATTTGATTCATTTGTTACAGGTGCAAAAGACGGATTTACTACTGGAGTGCGTGTTTTGCCTTATATGATTGCTATGTTGGTTGCATTAAGCATTTTTAGAAATTCAACTCTTATGACCATCGTTATGAATGGGATTGGATCGGCACTAAGTATTTTTAATGTAGATCAACAAATAATTAATGCTATACCTGTTGCCATTATGCGTCCGTTTAGCGCGGGTGGTTCAAGAGGCTTTATGTTAGATGCTATGAAAACATATGGAGCAGATAGTTTAACGGGTCAATTATCGTGCTTATTTCAAGGTGCGGCAGAAACCACTTTTTATGTAGTGGCTTTGTATTTTGGATCCGTAAATGTTAAAGATGCACGCTATACTTTAAGCATTATGTTGCTAGTGGATTTGGTATGCGTAATTAGCGGAATTTTTGTTTGCCAGTTATACTTTTAGCAAGGTTTAAGAACCAATTGCTTTCCAACTTTTAAATGGTACCTAGTTCCCATAACTAGGCTTAAATTTCGTGACTCGTGGCCAGCAGGCCAGCCAAAAATTACAGGGTATGAATACTCTTTTACGTTATCGGCAATAATTTCATACGCGGTTTTTCCAAATGGAACGGTATTGTCCTTCATATCGCTCATATCGCCTATTACAAGAGCTTCTAGGTTCGATAACTTACCCGCACGTTTAAGACCTTGCATCATTCTATCAATATGGTATAAATACTCATCCAGGTCTTCTAAAAACAAAATTTTATGGTCGTAATTTGGGTCGCTGGCCGAACCTAAAATGGAATATAAAACCGAAAGGTTGCCGCCAATTAAAGTACCTTCTGCATCGTCTTCTCGTAGGTTAAGCGGATGTTTTGGAATGTGTATTTCTTGAGGTCCTTCAAACAATGTTTTTCTAAGATGTTCCAGACTTTCGGGATGAAGTTTGTCTTTTTGCCAATTGATTGGCATTGGTCCATGCAAACTAGAGTAACCTAGTTTCTTTTGAATATGTGCATGAAGAACGGTTATATCGCTATATCCAATAACCCATTTGGGTGTTTCAAGGAATAAATCAAAATCGAGGGCATCTACCATTCTAACGGTTCCATAGCCGCCTCTAGCGCAGAATATGGCTTTAATGCTTGGGTCGTTTAGCAAATCTTGAAACGTTTTGCTACGTATGTCATCTGAACCAGCGAATTGGTTTTCATCTAAAAAAAGGTTTTCAGGAATTATTACCTTCAGGCCCCAGCTTTCCAAAATTTGGATAGCTGGTTTCATTTCCTCTGAGCTAACTTTTCGGGCGGTAGCGGTAATAGCAACCTTATCTCCTTTTTTTAGTGAATCCATTGTTTGGGGTAGATTTAGTTCTTAGCTATACTTTTCGTTGAATTTTATTTTAATATCGGTAGCAACCTCTTTTACTTCTTGCTCTTTGTTTTTATCGCAAATAAGTAAAACATCTGGAGTGTCTACTACAATAAGGTCTTTAACGCTGTTTAATACAAAAATCTTATGAGCTGGTTTTAGGGAAGTATGCACCATACACCCAGAAGTATTGTAGAACATAATGTTCTTGCCCGTACTCACATTTTCGTTTTCGTCTTTATCTGAAATTTCATATAAAGAAGTCCAAGTGCCTAAGTCGCTCCAGCCAAAATCGCTTGGAATAACATACACATTATTGGCTTTTTCCATAATGCCATAGTCAATTGAAATGCTACGAGTTTGTTCGTAAATTTCTTTTATGGCCACACTTTCATTATCGGTAAAATAGGAATCGAGTGCTTCGTTAAACATCGAAAATTGCTCGTTCAAATGTTCTTTAAAAGCAGCTTTAATACTAGAAATACTCCAAACAAAAATGCCTGCATTCCAGAGAAAATCGCCACTATCTAAAAAGGTTTTTGCTAGATCTGCAGTAGGTTTTTCGGTAAAGGTTTTTACCTTATGAATTTCATCCACTTCGTTTCCATCGTGGTATTGAATATAGCCATAGCCCGTATCAGGTCTACTTGGTCTGATGCCCAAAGTAACCAAGGCAGGGTTTTTTCTGGCGAATTCAAGGGCAATATTTACTTTTTCAAGGAAGCCAGGTTCGTCTAAAATTAAATGGTCGCTTGGAGCCACAATACAAACCGCATGGGTATTAATTTTACTAATTTTTCCGCAGGCATAAGCAATACAAGCAGCGGTGTTCTTACCAATTGGTTCGCCCAAAATCTGTTGATCACCAATTCCTTTGAGTTGTTCTTTTACCAATCCCACGTATGCCTCATTGGTTACAATGTAAATATTTTCGGCAAGAAAGCTTTTGAGAAAACGCTTATAAGTCTGTTGTAATAAGGAAGTTCCCGTTCCTAAAATGTCTAAAAATTGCTTCGGAAAATTAGTTCTGCTACTAGGCCAAAATCTACTTCCTACTCCACCTGCCATGATGATGGCATAATTGTTTTTGTTTTGCATTTTGTTTTTCGTTCGTGGCAAACACAGTTTGCCTAAAATCTATTGCAAATAAATAAAGTTTTTCGGCTATTTAGTTTTAATTACCCGAAATTTTATGTTAAATTAGCCTACTTTTTCTAAAAAATCAGCGATATGGCGGCAGCGAAACGTGTAAAAGAAACATCAACGGGTACTACACCCGATCTGAAAGAAGCATTAAGGAATTATTTTGGGTTTGATAGTTTCAAAGGGGAGCAGGAGGAAATTATCCATAATCTCTTGAGTGGCAATGATACATTTGTGATCATGCCAACAGGAGGGGGAAAATCTGTTTGTTACCAATTACCAGCTTTGATAATGCCAGGTACGGCAATTATTATTTCTCCTCTAATTGCCTTAATGAAGAACCAGGTGGATGCCATTCGTTCTTTATCCCATGAGAGTGTTGCCCATTTTTTAAATTCATCCTTAAATAAAGGTGAAATCACTGCTGTAAAGAAAGATATCAATGCGGGTCAAACAAAAATGCTTTATATAGCTCCCGAAACCTTAAAGAAAGACGAAACGATAGAATTCTTAAAAACCATAGATATTTCATTTGTAGCGGTTGACGAGGCGCATTGTATTTCTGAGTGGGGACATGATTTTAGGCCAGAATATCGCCGAATTAAGCAAATGGTGAAGGAAATTAAGGATGTTCCTATGATTGCCCTAACCGCCACGGCAACGCCAAAGGTTCAAAGCGATATTATTAAAAATTTGCAAATGACCGAGGCGGTGGTGTATAAATCCTCGTTTAACCGTTCAAATTTATATTACGAGGTACGTTCAAAAGGTAAAAAGGGTGAGGCAATAAAAGAAATAGTTTCCTTTATTAAAGCTCGCCCAAATAAAACGGGTATTATTTACTGTTTGAGCCGCAAACGTGTGGATGAAATTTCTGGAATTTTGCAGGCTAATGGAATTAAAGCACTTGCCTACCATGCGGGTTTAGATGCCAAGGTACGCGCCGACCATCAGGATAAGTTTTTGATGGAAGATGCGGATGTTATTGTTGCCACCATTGCTTTTGGTATGGGTATAGACAAGCCAGATGTTAGGTTTGTGATTCACTATGATATTCCTAAAAGTATTGAAGGGTATTACCAAGAAACTGGTCGTGGCGGGCGTGATGGACTGGAAGGCGAATGTATTTTATTTTACAACCCAGCGGATATTGAGAAGTTAGAAAAGTTTTTAAAAGACAAACCTGTTGCCGAACGTGAAATAGGGGAGTTGCTTATATTTGAAACCGAAGCATTTGCAGAGTCGGCGGCTTGTAGACGTAAGTTTTTATTACACTATTTTGGAGAAGAGTTTCCTGAAAAAGATTGTAATAAAATGTGTGATAATTGCCGTCACCCTAAAGAAAAGGTAGATGGTAAAGAGGCTGCTATTGCTGCCCTTAAGATGATTAAAGAAATTAAGGGTAAATACAACCTGAAACATTGTGTAGATATTTTAATTGGAAGCAAAACCCATGAGGTAGCCATGAGTGGCCATCATGAGTTAAGTAGCTTTGGGGTAGGAAAAGATAAGGACGAGAACTATTGGAAATCGGTAATTAGGCAATTATTGCTTAGAGGCATGGTTACCAAAAATATTGAGAACTACGGCTTAATATCTATCAACGATGTTGGAGAGGCCTATCTTAAAAAACCTATTGCCTTTGAAATGGCCGTTGATCGTAAGTTTGAGCGCTTTACCGATACCGACGAAGACGATAGCCAAGTGGAGGCAGTTTACGATGAGGTATTGTTTAGCATCCTAAAAGATTTATGTAAAAAGGTTGCTAAGGCTAAAAACCTGCCTCCATACATTGTTTTTCAGGAGCCTTCACTTCAAGAAATGGCATTTAAATATCCTATAACAATGGAGGAACTCTCCAAAATTACGGGTGTAAGTGCTGGTAAGGCTCAAAAATTTGGAAAAGAGTTTTTGGGAGTGATAGAAAAATATGTTACCGAAAACAATATTGAACGCACCGAGGATGTCACCATTAAATCGGTAGTTAATAAATCGGCTAGAAAGATTGCCATTATTACCAATATTGATAAACGAGTTTCATTGGATGATATCGCCCGCGGCCAAGGAATTAAGAAAGAGGAATTGCTTGAGGAGATTGAAAATATTGTGAATAGCGGCACCAAGCTAAACCTAAGCAGGTATGTTCATGAGGTAACAGAGGAAGATATTGTTGAAGAGGTAATGGATTTCTTCCGTAAAACAAATGACAATGTTTTGGAGGCTGCCATGAAAGAATATGGCGAAGAATTTAGTAAAGATGATATTCACCTTTTGCATATTCATTTCGTTAGCGAGATGGCAAATTAAAAAAGGTGTAATTTTTACCTTTGCAATTTAAATGCTATTGATACATTTGTACACACTTTAAAAACTTTCTGTGAGTACTCAACACAAAAATGGCCACGGCCATATAGATTCTTTAACTATTGGTGGTCTAGTAATTGCTCTTGGAATTATCTATGGCGACATTGGAACATCTCCACTATATGTTTTAAAAGCCATAATTGGCGACAAAATCATAACCAAAGAACTAATTTATGGTGGGTTAAGTTGTATTTTTTGGACCCTAACTCTTCAAACAACGGTTAAGTACGTTATTATCACTCTTCGAGCAGATAATAATGGGGAGGGTGGCATTTTTTCTCTTTATGCGTTAGTTAAGAGGAGGAGGCCTCATTTAATTTTTCCGGCCATTGTTGGGGGCTGTGCCTTATTAGCCGATGGTGTTATTACTCCACCCATTTCGGTGGCTTCGGCGGTAGAGGGTTTGCGAATTATTAGACCCGATATTCATACTGTTCCTATTGTATTATTTATTATTACCCTTTTGTTCTTGGTTCAAAGAGGTGGAACAAGCTTGGTAGGTAAAGCCTTTGGACCAATAATGTTTATTTGGTTTGGAATGTTAGCTGTATTAGGTATTCAAAATATACCTCACCATGTAGATGTATTAAATTGCTTAAAGCCATATTACGCCTATAATTTATTAGTAAACTATCCGCAAGGATTTTGGATCCTAGGTGCCGTTTTCCTATGTACTACTGGAGCAGAAGCTTTATATTCAGATTTAGGACATTGCGGTAGAAAGAATATTCGTATCAGCTGGATTTTTGTGAAATCGTGTTTGATGCTGAACTATTTTGGGCAAGGTGCACAAATGCTTACCATGGAAGGTAAATATTTAGGAAGTGTAAATCCGTTTTATTCATTAATGACGCCAGAGTTTTTACCTTATGGAATTGTGGTGGCTACCTTGGCTGCTATTATTGCTAGCCAGGCTTTAATTAGCGGTTCGTTTACCTTAATTTCTGAAGCGGTGCGATTAAATGTATGGCCAAAGGTTGCGGTTAAATATCCTTCCGATTTAAAAGGACAATTATATGTTCCTAGCGCCAACTGGATACTTTGGGCAGGTTGTATGTGGGTAGTAATATATTTTAGAGAATCATCAAACATGGAGGCAGCATATGGTTTGGCTATTACCATTGCCATGTTGTCTACCACTTTCTTGTTATCTAATTACTTGCTGAACCTAAAGGTAAATAAGTTTTTAGTTGCTACATTATTATTGGTATATATTACCATTGAAGGATCTTTCTTGGTTGCCAATTTATTAAAATTTGAGCATGGGGGTTGGTTCAGCTTACTACTTAGTAGCTTCTTTATTTTTGTGATGTGGATTTGGTTCAAAGGACGTAAAATTAAGAACCGCTTAACAGAATTTGTGTCACTAAAAACCTATATCCCCGTTCTAAAACAACTAAGTGAAGACAATACCATTTCTAAATATTCCACTCACCTAGTTTATTTAACCAGCGCCGATACTCTGTTTGAAGTAGAATCAAAAGTGATGTATTCTATTTTGCAAAAACGCCCTAAGCGCGCCGATATTTATTGGTTTGTGCATATAAACGTAGATGAAAAACCCTATACCATGGAGTATAAGGTAGAGCATATTGTACCGAATGATATTATTAAAATAGATTTTAGATTGGGCTTTAGAATAGAGCAAAAAATAAATTTCTATTTTAGAAAAGTGGTAGAAGAACTTGTTAAAAACAAGGAAGTGGATGTAACGTCGCGCTATACTTCTTTGAGAGAACAAAACATTACAGGCGATTTTCGCTTTGTTGTGTTAAAGCGTCACCTCTCACATGAAAATGAATTGAGTGGGTATGAGCGTTGGATTATGGACGCTTACTTTACCTTAGATAGGTTAAGTTTAAGCGAAGAAAAAGCTTTTGGATTAGATACCTCTTCTGTTACCGTTGAGAAAGTTCCTTTGGTTATTTCGCCCATGAAGGAGTTCAAATTAAAGCGCGTATTTGATGAGGCATTTCATCAATATGAACCCAAAGTGGAACCTGCCGAATAGGAAACAAACGGTTTTTACTTAGGCTTTCTTTAATACGTAATAACAAGTAGTAGTTACAAAATCTCTGATCCAAGGTAAGGCCGAAATAAAGCCAAATTGTTTCTTTGGTGTTGCACCAAACTTGTATTTGTAACTCGGATTTATTAGGTAAAATTCTCTTTGGGCAATTTTAAATCCAGCAGCTTTTGTAATTCGTTCGAACCTATTAATGCTAATTTGAGTTTCCTTTACTTCAAGCGTATCTACAATTCTTCCTTCAATTTCGCCAAAGGCTTTCATAATGCCTCTGTAAATTGGTGTTGGCAGAATATGGAAATACGGAAGCTTTTCTAAAAACTTACTATCTAAACTTTGTTGGTGACCGCCATAAGGCATAAACCAAGGTGGGAAGGCAAAAAAGATTACCCCATTTGGCTTCAAGAAATTGATAATATGTTGTACAAATTTATCTTGGCCATGTATGTGTTCAATGGTGTCTTTTAAAAGAATGATGTCAAATTTTTCTTGAAGGTCTTTGTCGGGATTAATATCGTAAACGTTTTTATTGATAATAGAAACAGAACCTTGGGCAATTTCTTCCTTTAAAAATTCTTTGGCAATTTGGCTGGCATGATCCAATAATTCAATACCCGTTACTTGGCAACCTTTACTGGCAAAGGCCTTGCAAATACCGCCATAGCCACTTCCAACTTCTAAGAAGCGCATGCCTTTTTCTATTTTCTTTTCGCGTTCAATAAAAGGAATAATAAACTCTAGCGTGGTATCTAGTTGTTGTTGGTAATATCTGTTATGGTCGCCTTGTAGTTCTATCATAATTAAAAATGCTTGCGGCGAAAATAGGGAATTTCTGCTTTACTCGTTTTAGTTATTAATTGGTAAACCGGCCCATTTAATGTAAGTTTTTTGTTATAAACAAAACGCAGGCATAAATATTCAAGGTAGATTCCGTTAGGTTGCCATAAGAATAAAGAGTATGAAGCGTAGAGAATTTTTATCAAGTATTGGCGTGGGAGCAGCGTTTGCTCTGACTGCCTCGTGTTTAGGTTCGTGCAAAAAAACCGATACCCCTGCCTCGGTAGATTTTACTATTGATTTAACAAATTCGGCTTACACGGCTTTAAAAACAAATGGTGGTTATATTATAAAAGATTCGGTAGTAATTGCTAAAACCACTGCTGGCGCATACGCTGCCGCTACGGTTATTTGTAGTCACGAAGGCCAACAAAAAATATATTATAATAAGAGTGTGAACCAGTGGAATTGTTCTGCCCATGGAGCAGCCTTTTCAATGGATGGAAGTGGCCTAAATGGAAATGGAAAAAACGGATTAACAATTTATAAAACCACCTTAACAGGCAATAGCCTAAGAGTTTATTCCTAAGAAAAACAAAATTTTAAACCAGCAAAGCAGCGCACTGTTTTCGTAAGGGAGGCAGTGCGTTCACAAGTTTAAAACCAAACTGTTAAATTACCTATGAGTAAATTGTCGGTTTTAATGGGCAAATTATCCTTGCTTATATAAACACTTTTATCGGAGAAATAATGTTTGCCTTCTACTCTAAAAATGGCATGCTTTCCAATTTGTAGGTTATAGCAAAGTCCAGTTGAATAGGTGCTAAAGCCATGGGTATTTGTAATAGGTTTGGCTACAATTTCATGTAAATCTTCAAAATATTCAATTCTACCACTTACAGAATGTTGTTGGTTAAAGGCATACTTTCCAATAAAATTAGCTTGCCACCAATGTCTAGTAGTTGTTTTTGCAAGTAGGGTATCCTTAACCCCTTGCATTCCAACATACACATTGCTAGTAAACGAAAATTTACCTTTTGAGTAAATGGCATACAAATCTGTAAAATATCTGTTTTTATACGTGGGGTTTTGGTTTGATTCTTCTGAACCAACATAGGTATTCCAATTAAACAGAATATAATCGGAAGGCTTGTATTCTATTTGAGTAGCAACAGATAGTGGATTATTTACATCTGAAATTTGTTGCCAACCGTTAATTACATAAGCGTAGGCTTTAATTTTTGGTGATAAAGGGACTGTTAACCTAGCGCCTGATAAATAATAGGGTGCATACTCGGCTGAAAAGGAACGTGTATACATTAAGTGGTCTTTGGATATCGCTGTTTCATTGGTAAAGGGTGAACCAATAACTCCCACATCCATCCAAACTTCTTTTTTCTTGCTTAATTTAACACCAGCATTAGCTTCAATAATGTTTTTAAGAGTGCCCGATTCGCTTGCATAATTTGAATTAATATAGGTTCCCACGCCAGGTACAAACCTAGCTCTAACTCTATCCGACCTATATTGAATATCTATATAGGCCAGATTAAT
This sequence comes from Bacteroidetes bacterium B1(2017), assembly GCA_002256395.1. GTDB lineage: Bacteria > Bacteroidota > Bacteroidia > UKL13-3 > UKL13-3 > B1. The sequence continues at coordinate 72,029 of NKJG01000006.1, forward strand.
ATTAATTTCATTATGCCTTGGAGCCGATACGGTATAAGGTCTATCGGAGGATTTGGGCTGATTAAAACTAAAGCCATAATACACATCTACATATCCTGAGATGTTTATTTTTTCATTTTCAATCGAATCCCTATTATCTGTCATGCCCGAATTTGTAACTTGTGCATGACCAGCATAAACAAAAAAGGAACAAAAAATGAGTAGGAAAGCTTTTCTCATTGGTGCTAAACCCAATTAGTTTCTGCTATAGTTTGGAGCTTCTTTGGTAATGGTAATATCGTGAGCATGACTTTCTTTAGAGCCAGCTGTGGTAATTTTAATGAATTTACCATTTTCTTGAAGGTCTTCCACTGTTTTGGCTCCACAATAACCCATACCTGCGCGTAAACCACCAACAAATTGATAAACCACTTCTTTTAATAAGCCTTTATATGGCACAATACCCACAATGCCTTCTGGAACTAATTTGGCAATTTCGTCTTCGGCATCTTGGAAATAACGGTCTTTGCTACCTTCTTTCATAGCTTCAATAGAACCCATACCGCGATACGATTTAAACTTACGTCCTTCGTAGATAATAGTTTCGCCTGGACTTTCCTCAACGCCTGCGAAAATAGAACCGCTCATTACCGTGCTAGCGCCGGCTGCTAGGGCTTTTACTAAATCGCCACTATAACGTATACCACCATCTGCAATTACTGGAACGCCACTGCCTTTAATGGCTTTGGCTGCTTCGTAAACCGCTGTTAACTGAGGTACACCAATACCGGCAATAATACGTGTGGTACAAATAGAACCTGGTCCAACACCCACCTTAACGGCATCCACACCCACATCAACTAAAGCTCTGGCAGCATCGCCTGTGGCAATATTACCAGCAATAATATCAATATTGGTAAAGGCTTGGCGAAGGCGTTTTACCTCGTTCATAACCCCTCTAGAGTGGCCATGAGCTGTATCTATAATAACTACGTCTACTCCAGCTTTAACTAAGGCGGTAATTCGTGCTTCTGTTTCGGCAGCAACTCCAACAGCCGCGCCTACTATTAACCTACCATGCTTGTCTTTACAAGCCATTGGATGGTCTTTAATTTTTAGAATATCTTTATAGGTAATTAAACCCATAAGCTTACCATCTTTATTAATTACAGGAAGCTTTTCAATTTTATATTCTTGTAAAATGCTTTCGGCTTGAGTAAGATTAGTTCCTTCTGGAGCGGTAACTAATTTTTCTTTAGTCATTACCTCTGTAACAGGTCGGTTCAAGTCTTTTTCAAAACGCAAATCACGATTTGTTAAAATACCTACCAATTTGCCGTTGTCATTTACAATTGGAATACCGCCAATTTTATTTTCGCTCATCATGCGGTGAGCATCTTTAAGAGTGGCGCCATCATGCAGTGTTAGAGGGTCTAAAATCATCCCGCTCTCACTTCTTTTCACCCTACGCACTTCATCGGCTTGGCGATCAATGCTCATGTTTTTGTGCAAAATACCTACCCCACCTTGTTGCGCTAAAGCAATAGCTAATTTAGATTCTGTAACAGTATCCATAGCTGCAGATAACATAGGAATGTTAATGCGAATATTGCGTGAAAGTTGAGTGGCAGTAAGAACTTCTCTTGGAAGTACCTCGGAATAAGCAGGCAAAAGTAATACGTCGTCGTAAGTTAAGCCCTCACCGAAAAATTTTTTAGTGTCTTGAAACATGGCAAATAATACCTTTAGTTATTTGCCGGGCAAATATAGGTTCAAACCCACAGATTTACAAACCAATTCTAAGCAGAGCAGATTTGTTGCCGCTTCAAGGCTAATTTACTAGCAAAAATCTTTTTAAATGGTCTGAACCAAAGAAGTAGATTTGTATAAATTTACCTAACATTGAATATGGAAATTGTGAAAAGAGAATCGGTGGTGAAAGAATTTACCAACGAAAGCGAGTTGGGTTCGGCCGACCAAGAACTTTTGGCCGAAGCCCGCAAGGTTATGGAAACAGCCTATGCTCCTTATTCTAGATTTTTAGTTGGCTGTGCCCTTAGGTTAGCCAATGGTGTTATTGTTACAGGTAGCAACCAAGAAAATATGGCTTACCCAAGTGGACTTTGTGCGGAGCGTGTGGCCATTTTTTATGCTGGAGCCAATTTCCCAGATGTGCCTGTTTTAGAAATGGCCATTACGGCAAGAGCAAAAGACTATAATGTAAAAGGCCCCATAATGAGCTGTGGCGCTTGCTTGCAGAGTTTATCTGAATATGAAGTGAGGTTTAAGCAACCTATTCGAACCTTATTGCAAGGTCAAGACGGACCTGTGTGGCTAGCCGAGGAAGGAACTAAAACCTTTTTACCTTTTCAGTTTTTTGTAGAAGAATTAAAGCGTTAAGTATGTTAGTAGAAGGCCAATTGGTAGCTATTGAACAGCGCAGAATTTACCCTGCTCAGCTCAGAATTGAAAATGGAATTATTGTTTCTATAACTGAAATTGAGCAAGCACCGAATGTTTTTATTATTCCTGGTTTTGTAGATGCACATGTGCATATAGAAAGCTCTTTGCTTGCGCCTAGCGAATTTGCGCGCATGGCATTAACTCATGGAACCATTGCAACAATTAGTGATCCGCATGAAATTGCCAACGTTCTTGGTTTGGCAGGTGTAGAGTATATGATTGAAAACGGTCAGCAAGTTCCGTTTTACTTTAATTTTGGTGCTCCATCCTGTGTGCCCGCAACAGTTTTTGAAACCGCAGGTGCAGCCATGCCAGCAGCAGAAGTGGAGCAGCTTTTGGCTCGACCCGAAATTTTATACCTTTCTGAAATGATGAATTTTCCGGGTGTACTATTTGATGACCCTGAAGTTCATGCTAAAATTAAGGCTGCTCATAAATACGGCAAACCCGTTGATGGACACGCTCCAGGTTTGCGTGGCAAAGACTTAGAAAAATACGTTTCAGCAGGCATTAGCACCGATCATGAGTGTTATACATTAGAAGAGGCATTAGATAAAATTGCATTGGGAATGAAAATTTTGATACGAGAAGGAAGTGCTGCACGAAATTTTGATACCTTAATTCCATTGCTTAAAACACATGCCAAAGAGTTAATGTTTTGTAGTGATGATAAGCATCCAGATTCCTTATTACTTGGGCATATAAACCAATTGGCTGCACGAGCAGTTGCACTTGGAAATTCTGTTTTTGATGTTTTAGAGGTAGCTTGTTTAAACCCAGTGAAGCATTATAAAATGACGCATGGGACCTTGCAAATTGGGCATTCGGCCGATTTTGTTATCGTTAAAGATGTAACTCATTTTGAGGTGTTAAAAACCTATATCAAAGGGAATTTATTAGCCCAAGAAGGTGTTTGTTTAGTTGAAAGTTCGCCTGTAAAAGCCCTTAATAATTTTGTTGCCAATGAAATAGACCTAGGTGATTTGACGTATGAACCAAGCGATGTAGAACCAATAATGGTTTGCCTCGATGGGCAATTAATTACCGAACGAATAAATCTTCCAAAGGCAGAATTGACAGAAGAAAATGATGTATTAAAACTGGTAGTTGTAAATAGATACACTGCTGCTAAACCTGCCATTGCGTATATTAAAAACTTTGGTATTAAGGGTGGAGCTATTGCTGGAAGCGTGGCACATGATAGCCATAATATTATTGCGGTTGGCAGTAGCGATGAATTTATTTGCCACGCCATAAATAAAGTGATTAAAGAAACTGGTGCTTTGGTGGCATGCTCAAAAACCGAAACACATGTTTTACCATTAGCATTAGCAGGTTTAATGAGTGTTGGCGAGGCTTGGGAAGTGGCAAAACAATATTCTCTCCTTGATATTTTTAGCAAAGAGGTATTAGGTTCGAACCTACGCGCACCATTTATGAGTTTATCATTTATGGCCTTATTGGTTATACCCCATTTAAAGCTTAGTGATAAGGGCTTATTTGATGGCGATACCTTTTCGTTTGTCAGAAATTAATCTGCTATTTATTTTCATCATTTTTTTGTCCCAAAATTTTGGCAATTGCCTTATACTTGTAGCATGTGGTGGCAAAACGAAAATACGCAGCATTGGATTAGAAGAATTAAATCATTCATCTATATTTCTGTGATTTTGGTATTTTTTCTAATTTTTATCTTAGAACTTAAGCACGCATACAACATCAATATCTTTCCTGGCGTTAATGGTCCACTCGACGATATTTATTTTAAACTTAAAGATAGCCTTTAACCCATCATGTCTGCTAACCATTTGCTTATAGCCAAACTCGATGCGTTTATTAGAAAATATTACCGCAATTTGCTCTTAAAAGGGAGCATCATTTTTACCGGTTTATTTGTACTAACTTTTTTGTTTGTTTCTTTACTGGAGTATTTTGGAAGGTATACCAGCAGCGTAAGAGCAACATTGTTTTATTCCTTACTCTTCATTTCTCTTGGCCTATTGGCCCGTTTTATTTTATATCCTTTGGCTCAACTTTTAAAATTGGGCAAGCAACTTTCACATGAGCAAGCAGCACAAATAATAGGGAAACATTTTTCGAACATTTCAGATAAGCTTTTAAATACACTTCAACTTCTTGGTAAAAGCAGTGCCGATGAACTGTTGTTGCTTGCTGCAATAGAACAAAAATCAAATGAACTAAAGCCAATTCCATTTGGTTCGGCCATAGATTATAAAGCAAATATTAAATACTTGCGTTTTGCCATATTACCTGTTGTTGGGCTGATCCTAATCTTGCTGGTTTCGCCTAGTTTGGTAAGCGATGGGGCACAACGTGTATTACAATATGATAAGACATTTAAGGTTCCAGCTCCTTTTGATTTTACTATTGAAAATGGAACATTAGAAGCAAATCAGTTTCAAGATTTTGAATTGAAAGTAAAATTAAGCGGAAAAGAAATTCCCAATGAGGTATTTGTACATATGCAAAATCAAACTTTGCGCATGCAAAAAACAGATGCCACTCATTTTACTTTTTTGTTTAGAAATTTGCAACAAAGCACTCCTTTTTTCTTGGAGGCTTTAGGTTTTGAAGATGCGCAAAAACTCTTAGAGGTTCGCACGTTACCCGTTATGTTAAACTATTCTGTGTACTTAGATTACCCAGCTTATTTAAACCAAAAAGATGAAGTTATAAGTAATGCCGGCGATTTATCTATACCTGCTGGAACAACTCTTAAATGGCAATTTACAGGCAAGCAAACAGAAGATATTACCCTTTATTTTAATAAACTTATTGCCAAAGCAAGTACAAAAGACAAAGTGCATTTTGAGTATAGCAGAAAGTTCTTTTTACCCGATGCCTATTCTGTGAAATTAAGCAATAAACAAGTGGCTCAAGGCGATTCCTTATCCTTTCAAATTGATGTGGTGCCCGATGCTTTTCCTGCTATAAATATTCAAGAACAAAAAGATTCGCTGACAGGCAAGTTCATTTATTTTGGTGGAGATGGCTCGGATGATCACGGATTGAGTAAATTGACTTTTAACTACAAGTTTTTAAAATCGGATACCAAAACTAAACTTGAGAAGGGCATGCAAACCTTGGTATTGCCAATTACTCCTTCGAAGAATATTAGCATTACCCATGTGTTTAATTTGTATGAAATAAATTTTGAAAGCAGCGATGAAATAGAATATTATTTTGAGCTTTGGGATAACGATGGTGTGCATGGAGCAAAAAGCACTCGCTCGAAAATATTTGCTATTAAAGCCCCAAATAGAAACGAAATTAAAGAACAAGCATCCTCTGATAGTAAGGCCTTAGAAGATAAAATGGAAGAGGCGCTAAAAGAATCAAAAGATTTGGCTAAAGAGCTTAAGGATATTCAACGCAAATTAAAATCGCAGCAACCACTAACGTGGGAAGAGAAAAAGAAACTAGAGAATTTAACTCAAAGGCAAAAAGACTTGGCCGAAAAAATGGAGGAATTGCAAAAAGATTTTAAAGCCAAAAACCAGAAAGAGCAAGCTTTTAAGGAAGAAGATAAACGCATTATTGAAAAGCAGCAAGAGCTTCAAAAAATGTATGAGGAGTTGATGACGGATGAGATGAAAAAGTTGCTTAAGCAAATGGAAGAAATGATGAAGCAACAAAATAAAGAGCTTATTAAAAAAGAGCTGGATAAAATGGAGCTTAACAATAAAGATGTAGAGAAGGAATTGGATAGAATGCTGGATATGTATAAGCAATTGGAGGTAGAGAAGAAAATGGAAGATGCTAAGAAAGACCTAAGCGATTTAGCCAAAAAACAGCAAGAGCTTGCCAAGGAAACAGAAGAAAAAAGTAAAAGCAAAGAAGAACTTAAGCAAAAGCAAGACGAGTTAAATAAAGAGTTTAAGGATATACAAAAAGACTTAAAGGATTTAGAAAAACAGAATAAAGAATTAGAAACTCCCAAAGACCTAGCCAATACCAAGGAAGAGGAAAAGAAGATTGAGGAGAAGATGCAAAAGAGTAGTGAGGATTTACAAAAAGGCGATTCTAAGAAAAGTAGTAAGGAGCAAAAAGAGGCTACGGATGAATTAGAAAAGATGAGCCAGAAAATGGCCGATCAACAAGAAAAAGAAGAGGAGGAAAAGGCCGAGGTAGACGAAAAAGCTTTACGCGAAATTTTGGAAAACTTAATTCAATTGAGTAAAGACCAAGAAAATGTAATGGAGCAAATGAAGGCCATTAATGGATATAACCCTCAATTTGTACAATTAGCTCAAGAGCAAAAAACCATTAAGGATAATGCTAAAATGATTGAGGATAGTTTACAGGCATTAAGTAAAAATGTGCCTGAAATTAAATCCTTTGTAAATCGCGAAATAACCAAAATGAATAGTCATTTGGATCATGCCGCCAATAGCTTTAGTACACGTAATACGGGTGAAATTAGAGTGCAACAGCAATATGCCATGACCCGCATGAATAACCTTGGTGTGATGCTAAGTGATGCCTTGCAACAAATGCAGCAACAACAGCAAGAAAAGAAAAACGGGAAAAGTAAGGGCAAAGGAAAACCTCAAAAGAAACCAGGAAGTGGCAAGCCTAGCATGAGTCAATTAAAGAAAATGCAAGAAGAGATGAACAAGCAGATGAAGGAAGGCATGAATAAAAATGGCTCAGGCGAAAAGGGAAAACAAGGAAGCGAACAATTTGCTAGAATGGCCGCTCAACAAATGGCCATACGCCAACAAATGCAGCGTATGTTGAGCCAAATGGATGCACTAGAGAAAGAAAAAATGGGTGGTGGAAAGCAATTGGGCGATTTGCAAAAGTTAATGGAGGAAACGGAGAAGGATTTGGTTAATAAGCGCCTTACCCAAGAAACCTTAATGCGCCAACAAGAAATTTTAACCCGTTTATTAGAACACGAAAAGGCAGAGAAAAAGCAAGAAGAAGAGCAAAAACGTGAATCGCATGAGGGTAAGGAAATTCCTAAACCAAGCCCGCAATACCTCGAACAATTTAAGCGTAAAAATACGCGCGAAACAGAACTCCTTCAATCGGTGCCTGTTGAATTACAGCCCTACTACAAGGAAAAAGTGAAAGAGTATTTGGAAAAAGAATAGCTTTTTACAGCGGGATTTCACCCAATTTATTCAAAAATTAGTTTTCTTGTTTCTGACAATAAACAAGGAAAAAGCTAAGTTTTATCATGCCACCAAGCAGAGGTGATTTGTAATTTTACATCATAAATTACATGCAATATGGCAAACTTTGATACCGCCCATGTTAAGAATATTGTCTTGCTTGGGCACTCGGGCAGTGGTAAAACAACACTTGCAGAATGTGCAGTTTACGAAGCTGGCTTAATTACTCGTAGAGGCACAGTGGAAGAAAAAAATACCATTGCCGATTACCACGAATTAGAACAAGAAAGAGGAAACTCTGTTTTCTCAAAATTATTACACACTACCTGGAAAGGGTACAAAATTAATATTATCGATACCCCTGGTTACGATGATTTTGCAGGAGAAGTTATTGCTGCTTTACGTGTTGCCGATACGGGCATTATGGTACTTAATGCCGCGCAAGGTGTTGAGGTAGGAACCGAGATAGTTTGGGAGTATACCGAAGAATTTAAAACACCTATGATTTTAGCAGTAAATCAAATGGACCATGAAAAGGCCGATTTTGATAAAACGGTTGAGCAAGCTAAAAATAGATTTGGTTCGAGCGTTGTTGTGGTGCAATATCCTATGAATAGTGGACCGGGTTTTAATGCCATAGTAGATGTGTTAAACATGGTTCTTTATCAATTTGGACCAGAGGGTGGTAAGCCTGAAAAATTACCTATTCCTGCTTCAGAAATGGAAAAGGCCGAAGCCATGCACAAAGATTTAATTGAGGCCATTGCTGGAAACGATGAAGGCCTAATGGAGAAATACTTTGAGCAAGGTACCTTGGAAGAAGATGAAATGCGCGCAGGCTTAAAGAAATCATTAATCCACCACGATTTATTTCCTCTTTTCTGCGTATCGTCTAAAAAAGATATGGGTATTGGAAGAATCTTAGGCTTTATAGATAATGTTTGCCCTAGTGCTGCCGAAATGCCTGAACAAGTTACCGAGAACGGCGATTCTTTGCCATGTATAGGAAATGGTCCTGCTTGCATTTTTATTTTCAAAACTATTAATGAGCCGCACTTAGGTGAAATGAGTTTGTTTAAAGTTTATTCGGGCACAGTTAGTGTTGGAATGGAGCTTGTAAATGAAAATAATGGAACCAGTGAAAAGCTGAACCAATTGTTTTTATTAGAAGGTAAAAAACGCATTCCTGTTGATGAGTTGGCTGCTGGTGATATTGGTGCCACCATTAAATTGCGCAATACACATACCAATAATAGTTTGCATGTAAAAGGTAAAAATATTGCACTCAAACCAATTGATTTTCCTGAACCACATCTTCAAATGGCCATTGAAAGTACTAAGAAAGGCGACGAAGAAAAATTGGCTCAGGCCATGCACCAATTGCATGAAGAAGACCCAAGTTTAAGTATTGAAGTTTCTGCCGAATTAAAGCAAACCTTATTAAACTGTAGAGGCGAAATGCACTTAGCAGTTATTAAATGGAAGCTTGAACATCTATATAAATTAGAAGTAAATTTTGTGATGCCTAAAATTGCGTATCGTGAAACCATACAAAAACAAGTAAGTTCAAATTATCGCCATAAAAAACAAAGTGGTGGCTCAGGTCAGTTTGGTGAAGTGCATATGTTGGTTGAACCCTTCTTTGAAGGTATGCCCGACCCAGAAGGTGTGAACGTGCGTGGAAGAGATGAACATCCTCTACCTTGGGGTGGAAAATTAGTGTTCTTAAATTGCATTGTTGGGGGTGTTATTGATAATAGATTCTTGCCTTCTATTATGAAGGGTATTATGGAAAAAATGCATGATGGTCCGCTTACTGGTAGTTACGTGCGCGATGTACGTGTTAGTGTATACGATGGCAAAATGCATGCAGTAGATTCGAATGATATTTCGTTTAAAATTGCAGGTATGATGGCCTTTAAAGATGCCTTCCATAGAGCCGATCCTCAATTATTGGAGCCAATTTATGAGGTAGAAGTATTATGCGATACCGATTATACGGGTGCAGTTATGGGCGATTTACAAACGCGCAGAGGTATGATTGAAGGAATGGATACACATGGTCACTATCAAAAAATTATTGCCAAAGTACCGCTTTCAGAAATGCACGATTACCAGTCAACTTTAAAAAGCATGACACAAGGTAAGGCCAAATACAAAATGCATTTCGATTCGTACAATGCAGTTTCTTATGAAATACAAAAGAAACTTACAGAGGAACATCAAAAACATGCGAAAGACGATTTAGCCTAATTATTAAAAAACCTCTAGTTGGGATTGAGCAAGGATTTGGCTTAATCCCAACTTTTTTTCTTGGTATGAATGTCTATATTTTGATAAAAAATAAAGTATTTACCTGCTATTTTTGAGGATGAAGCAAACCTTCCTCCTTTTACTTTTTTGTATTTCTTTTTCCATTCATTCAGTTGGGCAAAATGGCCTCGATAAAAGCTTTGGCACAAACGGTAAAAAGAGCATTGCCTTAACAGCCGTATCTTCTAACTATGTGCAAAACATATTTCAAGCCTTGCCAGATTCTTTAAATAGAATTACGCTGGTAGCAAAGGAGTTTTTTGATGGAGGTTCTAAGATCATTGTCTCGCGACGATTAGAAAATGGAGCACTCGATACTACCTTTGGGAATAAAGGAACATTTTCTATTCCAATAAGCGATAGCAATGTGTTTTATTATGATTTGGCAAGCATAGACCCACAAGGAAGAATTGTGTTTGCTGGCTTAAACAATACTCTTTTTTACGATGTAGTGGTGAGCAGATATTGGCCTACGGGTGCAATAGATACAAGCTTTTTTAATAAGGGATATCACCTCTATGCCTGGAGTATTTGGGGCGATTATATCAATTCATTGGCGGTTCAAAAGGATGGAAAAATACTTGTAAGTGGAACTGTAAATGCTGGTTATAATTCTGATTTTGCCTTGATGCGTCTATTACCTAATGGAAAGTTGGATAGCACATTTAATGATACTGGCGTTCAGTTTTTAGATATCGTAGCTCAAGATCAAAACCCTATTTTAACAACTTTGCCTAATGGAAAATATTTGTTAAGCGGTGCCTATCTAAGTATGGATTCGGCTGGCTTAGCCATAGCTCAATTAAATTCAAATGGAACTATAGATAGTACGTTTGGAAAAAAGGGTTCTGTTACGTGGACCTATGGAAGAGGCGATCATTATTTTATTGATATGCAGGTTTTGCCAAATGGAAAGTATTTGGGAATACTTAAAAAACCTGGTGAAGGCTCCATTTTAAGAGTGGCTCGTTTCCATCCAACAGGTTTGCTAGATAGTACTTTTGGAACCAATGGATATAATTTGCATACTATGGATCCAACTCAAATTATACCAGATAGTTTGTCGGGATATTATACCTGCGTTAACCGCAAAATTTTTAGGTTCACTAATAATGGTAGTCTCGATAGTTCTTTTGGCAATAATCAATTGAGTACACCTAATTACGATTTTTCTGAACATACTAGTGGAGGCTTTTTTAATTTTTTTGTTCAACTTCCGAATAAAACATTTAGAGCATTTGGAGGAAAGGCTCTTGGCACACAAGAGGGGCATAATGGAATTGCACTAATTACTGCCTTTACAAAAGCGGGTGCCTATCAGTATAGTTTTGCCGATTCTAGTATTCTTATTTTAGAAGGAAAAAAAATACAGGTTCTTTTACCCTTAAAAATCCTTTCAAGCAAATCTATGGCATCGGGCGAATTGCTTGTTGCTGGCTTAACTACCTTAACATATAAAGATAATTTAGTAGTTTTTAAAGTAGATGTAAATGGAAACCAAGTAATGAATTTTGGCGATGCGGGAATGTTTAAATTGCCACTTAGCACACTAAATAATTTTAAGTGCGATATTCTTGAATTACCTACTAAAGAAATTTGTATTGCCTATAATAAATATGAATCGGGTACAGATACTAGCTGGGTGATAAAATTGGATTCAATGGGTAATCGAGATTTTGCTTTTGGTGATAGGTATACCAGGGCTTATAATCCCATTAATGGAGTATTCTTAAATTTTCATAACAATACTATTTTGATAAGTGGAACAGGATATTACCACCTTAATTATGATGGTACCTACGATCAAATATATTTGGGTTATGGAACCTTTACTCCTAAAATGGTGATGGTAGATCACAGAAACAGAATCTTTTTAGGATTTGATTCCACCCTCATGTGCTCCGATTCTATGGGTGCTATGGAGGATAAGTTTGCAGATCATGGAATGTTTAGCTACCAACACACCTATATCTGTAATGGAAAATCGTATTCATCTTATTTGAAAATTAATTCTATGATAGATGACCCCGTGAATAATTACTATCTAATGGGTGGCTCAATTAAAAGAACTTGTCCGAGTAATTATACCGAAGATATTTGGATAAAGGTTACGTATGATGGCACTGTAATTGGTTCAAAACCACTCTTTACTTTAAGTAATTTTAGTGGCAAAACGCAGCAAGCTAAACTTTTAAAAAACGCTTATTTACTAAATGATTATTGGACACCACTAGCACAAAGTCCGCCGTTGGAAAAAGGTGTAGTGTATAAAATTAACCACCAAGGTAGCATTGATACTAGCTTTGGAAATGCAGGTAAATTATTGGCACAAGATGCTATGTATAAAATTACAGATTCTAGCTCTTACCTTAGTTATAGTAAGCTTGAACCTATAGATAATTCAAGGGTTTGGTGGATTCAAGGATATAATGACTCTGTTTATTTAAATAGAATGGTGGTCCAAGATATTTCTCCCACACTCGAATTTGTTTCTGATTCACTTACAATCCACAAGCCATATTCTGTTAAATTAACACCCTCTTTCAATTACCCTGTTAAAAGTTATTATTGGAAAATTTCTTCTAGTAATGGTGGTCAGTCTAGTTTTAGTTTTGGCACCGATTCAAGCGTTGAAAGTCCCTTTGTTTTGCTTCAAAAACCAGGACCCTACACAGTTGAGTTAAAGGTAAATTATTTAGATACATTTATTACGCTCACTAAAAATGCCTATATCAATTTTGTGAAGCCAAATGGATTAGCAAATTTGAAATCGCTTGATAAGTTTACTCTTTATCCTAATCCAATACAAAACGAAATTCGCATTGAAACCGAGTTAAACGGATGTTATGAGTTTAACCTTTATTCCATACAAGGCGATTGTTTTTATCAGGCTAATTTTTGCAATAGGGATACCCATATTCCTTTCGCCAATTTGCCTGTAGGAATTTATTTTTATGTGATAAAAACAAGTACTCAAGAAGTAATAAAAGGTAAATTAATTAAAGCAGAATAAATTGTTAAGGCTTTAAAATGAATTTCGAATCGTAGCTTATTTTTGATAAATATAAACCATGAGCAGGCATGCTTTGGCCAGCTTCACTGCGGTTTTTACTCAGTAAAATGGCCTCCACTTGGGCCATGCTTAATTTTCCTTTTCCAACTTCTAAAAGTGTACCTACTATGGCCCTAACCATATTTCGCAAAAACCGATCCGCGCGAATGGTAAATAGAAGTTTATTATTGGGCATTACTTGCCAATGTGCATAGGATATTTTGCAATTAAAAGTTTTAACATCGGTATGCACCTTACTAAAACATTCAAAATCTGTGTGGCTCATTATAAGGGCTGCCGCCTTGTTCATGGCCTCCATGTTTAAAGGTCTAGGATATAAATAACTTAGTTCATGTAAAAATGGGTCGGGCAGTGTGCTAATCCAATATTCATACTCTCTAAGTTTTGCATCAAAGCGTGCATGTAGGCTTGGTTCAACCAAAAACACCTCATAAATTACTATGTCTTTAGAAAGCATAGCATTCAACTTAAAACAAACTACAGGCCCTTCTATTTCTTGATTGGTATCAAAATGCGCAAAATATTCTTTGGCATGCACGCCTGTATCGGTTCGGCCACAACCTACTATTTCAATTTCTTGCCTCAGTAAAGTGCTAAGTTTTGTTTCTATCTCGGCCTGAACGCTAGGCGCATTGGGCTGTTTTTGCCAACCACAATAATTCTTTCCATTATACCCCAAGCGAATAAAATAGCGCATGGGCAAATATAAGAAAAACGCGTGAAGTCATTCGTACTTCACGCGTTCTTGTTGTTCTATTGCGTAATTTGGGTATTTAGCAACCGCCTTTTTTACGTACACGTTTATAAAGGAGTTTGCCATCTCGTTCTAAATAGTCGGCCGAAACTATTGGATAGGAATACTTGGGTGCGTAGGATTGGAATTGGCTTCTTATTTTTATTTTGTCGTTAACTTTTAGAGTATATAATTGTTCTAATCCAGTGTTAACATTCAGGCTATCCTTGCCTAGGTTGGCAGGCTCAAAAGTAAGAATATACTCTTCCCCATTAATTCTCACCATTATTCCATAGCCTAATCTTGAACCTGCTGGTAGAGTAAGCGAGCTTACAATAGCCTCCATAATGGCAAAATCCTGTATCGACTTCCTTATTTTAGCCATACTTGCATGCACTTTTATACCTGCAGGAGAGGCTTCCCATTTTCTAAACTTTATGGTCTCAGGGTTAGTCTCCCATTTCGCCAATTCGGCTTTCTTTTCAGCCTCCGAAAGAGCCTTTTGAATTGGCTTATCTGAAGGTTCATTCTTGCTCTCACGATTTGCAAAAACAAGTCCACCTACCACAACTAGTGATAAGATCAGCGCATAAATTATTTTTTTCAAATTTGATATGTTAATTTAAATTGCGGTTTACTCTTCTGTTAAAGATTATTTAGCAAAATACTTTAATTTTCTTCCTCTCCCAACCCATCTCCCCAATCCCATCGCTTTTCATCTCGCTTCACGCCTTCACGTTTTTTTTAATTCGCGGGCTTCACTTCAGGCTTCACTTCTGTTTTAGCGCCTTTATGATCGCATTTTTTTTCGCAAGAAGCTTTGTCGTGTTTGCAGGTTTTATCATCATGCTTGCACTCTTTGTTACTGCCATCTTTTTTGCAAGTACCTTCTTTACTACATTCCTGCTTATCGCATTTCTTTTCGCATTTTTTGCCGCATTTGTCGCCATCGCAGGCCATTGCAGTAAAACCTAAAAATAAAATTGTTGCTGTGCTTAAAATTAACTTTTTCATACTTGTTTTTGTTAGTTATTGTGATACAAATGTAGAAAGATAGCTTGGGCTATTTTGTTAGTAAGTAGTTATTAGCTTGTTAACGACTTGTTATTGGTTTTCGAAAAGAGCTTTATTTGCCTAGTTTTGAAGTGGAAATGAAATTAAACAAAACATTCATAGTACTGTCGTCTGTTGCCCTAGTATTGGTTTTGGCCATACAGGTTAATTGGTTGTTAAAAACAGCCCAAATTAAAGAGCAGTTATTTAATGAAAAGGCAAATATGGTTTTGTCTAGAACGGCAGAGGCTTTGGGAAGCGACAAAGAAACCTGTTTAAAAATGGGTAGGTGTTGTGTACTAGAAAACCTTTCTGATTGTAAGCTAAACCTTGATAAGCAAGAAGTAAATAAAATAGATTCTCTACTTAAAAAATTTATGGGTTTCTATAATTTCCAGCTCAGTTATTCTTTTGAGGTTATACAGCCTGGGCCTTTTGGAGTGCCAGCAAAGGTTAGCATGAGCAATAATGTATTTGTTCAAAAGTTGGAAGAGGTAGCGATAAAAAATGGAATAGTTCTAAAGTTAATTTTCCCTGAAAAAAAACAATTTATCTATGCCGAAATGGGCCCCATGTTTATTGGATCTGTCCTCCTAGTTTTTGTTTTGATGATTTTATTTTGGCAAACAATTCGTACCTATTTTAAGGAGCAAGAGTTGGCGCAACACCTCAGCGATTTCCTAAATAATATGGCCCATGAGTTTAAAACACCTCTCACCAATATCGCTCTTTCTGCCAAGCTTATGCGCAAGGATGGAAATATTGGCAACGAAGAAAAACAAAAGCATTACACCGACATTATTCTTCAAGAAAACGAAAAGTTAAAATTGCAGGTAGAACAAGTATTAGGAATGACAGCCCTTGAGCGTGGTGAAATTCCATTGCACAAACAAAAACTCAATATGCATCAATTGGTTCAGGAGGCTGTAAAATGTATGAACTTACAAATAGATGCAAGAGAAGGGTCATTATTGCTGAACCTAGGCGCACAAGAGTTTGAGGTATTTGGTGATAAAACACATCTCTCTAATTCTATTTGTAACGTAATTGATAATGCCATAAAATACTCAAAAGATAAACTGCAAGTAACTATTGAAACAAGTAACTCTTCTTCGAGTTTTTGTTTGGTGATAAGTGATGCTGGGATTGGCATTGATAAAGATTTTCAAAAGAAAGTTTTCGATAAGTTCTTTCGTGTTCCTACCGGCAATGTTCACGATGTTAAAGGATTTGGTCTTGGCTTGGCGTATGTCAAAAAAATTATTGAGCTTCATGGAGGAACTATTTCTATAGAAAGTGAACTTGGTGTTGGAACGCGTTTTACTCTTAATTTACCTTTAAGCAATGACAGTAAGTAAGCGTAAAATTTTATTGGCAGAAGATGATCTTAATTTAGGCGTTCTCCTGCTTGATTATTTGGAGGCCGAGGGATATGAGGTTAAGTTATGCAAAGACGGAGAATTGGCCTTAAAAGCCTTTGAAAACAGTGTATTTGATTTGTGTCTACTAGATGTAATGATGCCCAAATTGGATGGATTTGAATTAGCAAAAATTATTAGACTTAAAAACAAAGACATTCCTTTTATTTTTATTACAGCTAAATCTCAAAAGGAAGATAAACTAAAAGGCTATGAGTTGGGGGCCGATGATTATATTAGTAAGCCCTTTGATGAAGAAGAATTGCTTTGGAAAATTAAAGCGATTGAGCGCCGATTACCAATTAAGGAAACTATAGGTAGCAGCAGCGATCCAATAGCCTTAGGAAACTATATTTTTGATCATGCAAATCAATCTTTGCGCATACATGCACAAACCAAACGTATCACAGAGAAAGAAGCAGATGTATTATTGTATTTATACAAGCGCAAAAATTCTATTGTAAAACGCGAAGATATTTTGAAAGATTTGTGGGGCGAGAACGATTATTTTTTAGGAAGAAGTTTAGATGTGTTTATTACAAAAATTAGAAAGTATCTTAAAGAAGATCCAAGCATTCGCATTGAAAATGTGTTTGGTGTAGGCTTTAGTTTAAGTATAGATTTATAGCATGCTGGTTTCAATACTAATTTTCATAGTACTTACGGTTTTTACCCAAATTGGAGGGCTAGTTTATCTCCTTTGTACTTTTCTTTACCGTTTTATCAATACACTTAGTAATCAAAAGTTAACCCAACTAGGACTAAAATTTACCTTATTCGTAAGTTTATATTTATTCTTTACTTTTTTGATTGTTCCTCCAATTGCTAAGCACTTTGGCAGAGTTCCGTTACCTATTTCGGAGCAAAATGGATTAAGGCCACTCACAAAGCTCACCTGTTTACTAAATAGAAATTATGTACGAACCGAATTGCGCGAGCTAGCATTTTCGGTTGCTACTCAAATGGGGCAAAAATATCCTGGCACCTGTGTAAATTATTTAGATGCTAATTTCCCTTTTATAAATCACTTTCCCTTAATTCCGCATTTAAGTCATAACGATGGAAAAAAGCTAGATTTATCCTTTTGTTATACTCTTTCAAGTACCGGTGAGGCTAGCAATCTAAATCCTTCTGTAATTGGGTATGGTGTTTGTGAAGAGGCATTGCCTGCGGAACAAAATACTGCCGAATTTTGTACTCAAAAAGGATATTGGCAGTATAGTTTTTTAACGCATATCATTCCGCAAGGAAAGAAGAAGGATTATGTTTTTGATCCCATACGTACAAAGGAATTGGTTTTATTATTTGCCTCCCAGCAAAACATAAGTAAGATATTTATTGAGCCTCATTTGAAATTGAGAATGAATTTAAGCAACGATAAAATTAGGTTTCACGGTTGCCAAGCAGTGCGGCACGATGACCATATTCATGTTCAGATAAAGTAACTCTTAATTACTATATTTGATTTATGCCTTCAAGTTAGGAAGGATATTTTTTATTATGGAACTCATACAAATTGAAAACCCGATAGAGGTGTTTTATATCGAAGCAAGCTCTTTCCCTGAAGGCGTTTTAGAGGCACATCAAAAAATGCATGCGCTTATACCATTTAATGCTGAGCGCAAAAGCTTTGGTATTTCAAGACCCGAGCAAGGTAAAATTGTTTATAAAGTGGCGGCACAAGAATTGGTAGAAGGCGAATTGAGCCAATATAATTTACCAAGTTTTTCCATCGCTGCAGGCACGTATTATGGGTTAAAAATTGCAGATTTTAGAAAAGATATTTCTAGCATTCAACAGGCATTTGACCATATACTTTCTCATGCTCCTATTCATCCGCAAGGGTATTGCATAGAATGGTATCAAGGTATGAACGATGTTATGTGTATGGTGAAGTCTAAATAGCAGTCTAAACTTCCGAAGATAAATTCATAAGCTCAAAGGATTTTTGAGCAGCCATTTGTTCGGCTTTTTTCTTCGAAGTATGTTGCGCTTGGCCTTTAATTTCGCCAGCAAAATTCACGCTTATTTGGTAGATTTTATTTTTGCCATCGGCAATTTCTTCTACTACAAAATCAATTGGCTTATTATTTTTTTGTGCGTATTCAATTAAGCGACCTTTAAAATTTGTTTCGGTGCTCTGTAGCTTATCTACATCAATATGAAAACGTAATAGGTTATCAATAATAAAACGCTTGCAACCATCAAAGCCAGAATCAAGAAAGATGGCTCCAATAAAGGCTTCTAAGGCATTGCCAAAAATACTATTACGTAAATTTATATTTTGCATGGCCTTGCGGTCATACTCCACCAACAAATTCAAATGAATTTTTATGGCCAATTCATTCAAACTCTCGCGGCTCACAATTTTAGATCGTAACTGAGTTAAAAAACCTTCGTCCTTAAACGGATATTTTTTAAATAAAAACTCAGCCACAATAGCGTTCAGCATGGCATCTCCCAAATATTCTAGGCGCTCATTACTGTCTTTATAACCGGTATGATGTATGGTTCTTGAAACAGAGTGATGCCTCAACGCTTGCTCATAAGCAATCAAATTCATTGGCATATAGCCAGTGATAGATTTTATTTTGAGCGCAAAGGTACGTTGGTCCGCAGTTCGCGGCTTAAGATGTGTAAGAAGTTTTCTTAACAAAACCTATTTGGCAAATTTTTTCACAATAACAGAAGCGTTATGTCCGCCAAAACCAAAGGTATTACTAATGGCTGCATTTACTTCGCGGTGTTGAGCCTTATTAAAGGTAAGATTCAATCGCGGATCAAATGCTGGGTCATCCGTAAAATGGTTAATGGTAGGAGGGATAACTCCTTTGTAAATTGCCAAAATACAGGCAATGGTTTCAATGGCACCCGCTCCTCCTAAAAGGTGGCCTGTCATTGATTTGGTTGAACTAATGTTCATGTTATAGGCATGGTCGCCAAAAACCGACATAATTGCTTTGATCTCCTGCGGATCTCCTAAAGGAGTAGAAGTACCATGCACATTTACGTAGTCGATTTCTTCAGGTTTCATACCTGCATCTTCCAAAGCATATTTCATCACATTGGTAGCACCTAATCCATCAGGATGTGGAGCTGTCATGTGGTATGCATCGGCAGAGAGGCCGCAACCCATAATTTCGCAATAAATTTTTGCTCCCCTAGCTTTGGCGTGTTCGTATTCTTCTAAGATTAAGGCACCAGCGCCTTCTCCTAAAACAAATCCGTCTCTGTCTAAGTCAAATGGCCTAGAAGCAGTTCCAGGGTCATCGTTGCGCTCGCTCAAGGCTTTCATAGCATTGAACCCACCAATGGCAGCTTCATTTACACATGCTTCTGAACCACCCGTAACAATTACATCTGCTTTATTTAAGCGGATATAATTAAAGGCGTCGGCAATAGCATTTGTGGAAGATGCGCAGGCTGCAACGGTAACAAAATTCGGACCTCTGTATCCATGACGGATAGAGATCATACCCGCAGAAATATCCCCAATCATCATGGGAATAAAAAACGGACTAAATCTAGGTGTACCATCACCTTTTGCAAATTCTCTTACTTCATGCAAAAAGGTATGAAGGCCACCAATACCGGTACCCCAAATAACTCCCACACGATCTTTATTTACATCGTCTGTTAGCCCAGCATCTTTTATCGCTTCATCCGTGCTAACAATAGCAAACTGGGTAAAGCGGTCCATTCTACGGGCCTCTTTTTTGTCAATAAATTGGGTGGGATCGAAGTTTTTAACTTCACACGAAAACCGAGTCTTGAACTTGGATGTATCAAATTGGGTAGTTGGCGCACAGCCACTAACCCCATTTGATAATCCATCCCAATAGTCGGGTAAAGTGTTTCCGATGGGCGTAATAGCACCTAGTCCTGTTACTACAACTCTGCGGGAAAGCATAAGCAATTAATTAATTAACGCTTAATTAGCTTTTTACGTTCTGCTCGATGTACGAAATCGCTTGTCCTACAGTACCAATCTTCTCAGCTTGGTCGTCTGGAATAGCAATGTTGAATTCTTTTTCGAATTCCATAATTAACTCAACGGTATCCAATGAATCGGCACCTAAGTCGTTTGTAAAACTTGCCTCATCGTTGATTTCGCTTTCCTCAACGCCAAGTTTGTCCATAATGATGGTCTTAACTCTTCCTTTAATATCTGACATTTTCTTAAGATTTAATAGTCTGCAAATAAACTACTTTTTGTAAATAAAATGCAAGTTTTCAAATTTTGACTTAATTTATCTCTTATTCTTTTGGTTCTCTTTGTTAAATTATTTCTCCTTTTGCAGACTTTTCACCCAAAATCCATTACTTTGTGAGCTTGAAAAAACTTCAATTAGAGGTCGAAGAAGAC
This sequence comes from Bacteroidetes bacterium B1(2017), assembly GCA_002256395.1. GTDB lineage: Bacteria > Bacteroidota > Bacteroidia > UKL13-3 > UKL13-3 > B1. The sequence goes on from NKJG01000006.1 coordinate 92,568, forward strand.
TTAGCTTTCCTACTTTTTGGCTTGGTTTCAGGTCATAAGGCTAGTAAATTGGTCTTTTTTCTAAATTTTGTGCCTCCGTTTAATTTTGAACGGGTGCCAGATTTAAAACTTCCCGATTTTAATCCTAAATCGGAAACAAGTTTTTCAAAATTTGCGTTTCAAGACGAGGAAAATCATCTCGATTTCTACTTATTAGCCAATAAAGAATTCGGTTTGACCCTAGTTAGTGAGCTCAAACAATTTGATTTTCTCCTAATTGTTAGGGGAGGATTGGAATTTTTTGATGCGAATTCCTTTGCTAGAGATTGCATGAAATTACAAGGTGTGCAACTTATTGCCCCTATTGAAAACGATAAAATTAAATCCAAAATCAGTTGGATTATCTAAGACATAATGAGCGAATTAAAATTTAACCGAACTAAAATTATTGCCACCATTGGCCCAGCTACTAGTAGCTACGAGAATTTAAAAAGTATTGTAAAAGAGGGTGTAGATGTATGCCGACTGAATTTTTCTCACGGCGCCTATGAGGATCACCAAAAAGTTATTGATAATATTAATAAGCTAAACGATGAACTAGGTACACACGTTGCCATGCTCCTCGATTTGCAAGGTCCTAAACTTCGCGTGGGCGAAATGGAAAATGGTAAAATAGAACTTAAAACAGGCTCTATTCTTGAAGTTACCACCGAGAAATGTATCGGAACTGCCGAGAAAATTTATGTGAACTTCGAAAACCTTCCCAAAGACGTTAATAAAGGCGAACGCATTTTATTAGATGATGGAAAATTAGAATTGCGAGTTCTTGAAACCAATCGTAAAAACTTAATTAAAACAGAAGTTATTGTGGGTGGATTCTTAACCAATAAAAAAGGGTTCAATCTTCCTAATACAAAAATGTCTATTCCAAGCATGACCCAAAAGGACTTAGACGATTTAAAATTTGGCCTTGAACAAAAGGTAGAATGGGTGGCTTTAAGTTTTGTTAGAAATGCCGATGATGTAATTTTTATTAAAAACATTATTGAACTCAACGAGTGGAAACCTCGTGTGGTGGCTAAAATAGAAAAACCAGAAGCCATTGTTAATATCGATAGAATTATTCAAGTAGCCGATGGTATAATGGTGGCTCGTGGCGATTTGGGTGTAGAAATGCCTATGGAAGAAGTTCCAGTGCTGCAGAAAATGATTGTGAAAAAATGCATCGAGGCTTCTAAACCAGTAATTATTGCCACCCAAATGATGGAGAGCATGATTACGAGCCCAGTTCCTACACGAGCCGAAGTAAATGATGTGGCCAATGCAGTGATGGATGGTGCTGATGCCGTTATGTTAAGTGCCGAAACCTCTGTTGGTGCATTTCCTGAACAATGTGTTAGAGCCATGCAAAAAACAATTGCCCAGGTTGAGCAAAAAACAAATGCTCCTTATTTTAAAGGCAAACGCCCCGATGATCATTCGCCTACCTTTATTTCGGATGAAATTTTATTTACCGCTGTTCGTATCTCTGATCACTTACATGCAAAGGCCGTTATAGGTATGACGTTCTCTGGTTATTCTGCTTACCGCTTATCATCGTACCGACCAAAAGCAGCAATATTTATTTTTACAACCAACCCTCGTTTACTTAAAACATTAAGTTTGGTATGGGGAGTAAGAGGTTTCTTATACCGTGGCTTCGAAAGTACCGATCAATCTATTCAAGATATTAATAGTCAACTTGCCGAAATGGGCTATGTTAAATCTGGTGATATTGTTATTAATACAGCCAGTATGCCTATTACCGATAGATCTAGAACCAATGCCGTTAAAATTAGTGAAATTAATTAGGCCCGATTTTTGGTTTAAGAAAAATTATTAATACCTACTATTATGAAAAAGTCAATTTTATTTTTGTTTGCCTTGGTTGCCCTCATGAGTGCATGTACCAAATCTGGCACAAGTAGTTCTGATTCTACCAGCCCAATTATTACCGTAGATAGCTCCCAGTTTAATGGAAGGTTATATGTGTATACCTACGATGATTTTACTAGCGCTAAGCTTAGCAATACAGATGTTTTCTTGTATACCAATTACGACGATATTAAGCGTGGCATCTATTTGTTTTATAGAAAAAGCAATGTGTCTGCCGAAGCCGATTTTGGCTATTTACTTCAAGGTAATTATTATATAGTTGCCAAAAATAGTTTTAAAACAGATACTAGCTTGGTTCAGGTAACGAGCAAACGCACCATTAATAAAAATGTATTCTTGCGATGAGCGAAGATCTCTTAATAGAAAATAAAGTAGCCAACTCGGGTTTAGTTACACTGAACCTAGAGGACTATTATGAGCCTGCCGAAAAGCTTGTTTTAGATATTAAACCCTGGCTTTTTAGAGAACTTATTTTAAAAGAGAAAGACTATAGAGAATTTGTAAAGGCCCACGACTGGAGCCAGTATGCAGGCAAAATTGTTGCCTTTACTTGTTCGTCTGATGCCATCATTCCAGTTTGGGCGTATATGCTTTTAGGGGTTTCGGTTCAGCCCTTTGCCAAACGCTATTTTTTTGCCAGCCTACCCGAGGTAGAAACAATTTTATTTCAAGAAGCTTTGCAAAAAGTAGATTATTCTGCCTTTAAGGATGTGCGTGTAATTATAAAAGGCTGCGGCCAAATTTCAATTCCAGTAAGCGCTTACGTTGAAATAACAGCCAAACTACAACCCTTTGCCAAAAGCATTATGTATGGCGAAGCGTGTAGCAATGTGCCGGTTTTTAAGAAGGCAGTCGCTAGTGTAAAGGAAGGTCGCTAGTCGCTAGTCGGAAAGAAGGTCGCTGGTGGGAAAGAAAGTTGCTGGTCGCTAGCAAACGAGATAACCAGCTAACCCGCGACTTTCTTCCCTACCAGTTACACTATTCCATACCTCCTTTTTAAATAATCTAGGAAACTGGATATTTTTTTTCCGAGTTGGTCATATTCAATTAAGAGTTGCGAAGTTTCGCTTGAAAGATAAGGGTAAAGGTGATTTATTTTTAGGAGATGAAGGCTCGTTTCATCGCAACTTGCTAATGAATAAACCATGAACTTATACCATTCTTTTGGGTATACTTTTCTTCCATATCCTTCCACAATATTTGAGTTAACTGAATCGGCCGAACGCCTTAATTGACTGCCTAACTCGAACATTTCATGCCGAGGAAATTTCATTGAAAATTTGTGAGTTTTAATAAAAAGGTCGAACGAAGTTTTATAGATTTCTAAATCCCGATATCCATTTTGTGTTTTATTATTCTTTTGTTCCATTCCCTTAAGATAGTAAGAAGGTCGCTGGTAGGGAAGAAAGTCGCTTGTCGCGAGTCGCTAGTTGGGGGCCAACCAGCGACCAGCAACCAGCAACCAGCAACCAGCAACCAGCAACCAGCGACCAGCGACCAGCGACCAGCGACCAGCGACCAGCGACCAGCGACCAGCGACCAGCGACCAGCGACCAGCGACCAGCGACTTTCTTCCCTAACAACTTTTCCTTACTTTCGCTGCCGAATTTCTTAATACAACAAATTATGGCTACTTCAAGCAAACTAAAACTTAGTCCTATTACCAATTTATCCGATGCGCGTTTTGCCGCGGCAGAAGGTATTGCCTATATGGGTTTTTGTTTCGACCCAAGTTCTGCTGATTTTTTATTGCCTATAAAAGCGAAAGAAATTATTGAGTGGACAAGTGGCTCGCATACTGTGGGCGAATTTGGCGATCAAGAGTTGCAAGATATTGCCGAATTAAGTGAGCTTTTAAACCTAGATATTGTATTGCTTAGCAATGCTATTTTACCCGATGAATTACCGCAAATAGGCAAGCCAATTATTAAGGCAATAAACTTAAACGTAATGGATTCGGTTCAGCTTGCCAATGAGCTTTGCGCTTATGCACCTTATTGCGATGGCTTTCAATTAAACGGAACCATAGAAATTAGTGAGCGCGAAGGAGAATTAATTGAAGCTTGCGCGCAGTATAAAATAATTTGGAACTTGCCTTTTGCTACAGAAAACGTTAAGCAAATTCTACATACCTATAAACCTTATGCCATTAATCTTTTAGCCGGTTCAGAAGAAAAAACAGGTATGAAAGAATACGATGAATTATATGCTGTATTAGATGCTATATCTGCCAATTAAATTTGGTTCGGCTTAGAGCGTTTCTTTTTTTACGAGTTCTATAAACCTATCTATTTCGGAGGTGTTATTGTAAATATGTGTTGATACGCGTACGCTGTTTAAACTGTTTTCTTGCACCATTCTTATTCGCACTTTTGCCTCAGCGCATTTGCCATAGAATTTACTAAAATCAAAGCCTTTAATTCTAAAGCCATTTACGGCACATCTCGATCGCTCTTCTGTAGGAGTTATTAATTCAATTTTTTCGCCCAAGTTTAGCAATTGATCTTGCGTATATTTTCCTAAATATGAAATTCTAGCATGAATGTTTTTTAAGCCAATGCTTTCTATAAAATCTATGGCTGCATCTACACCTTTATATAATCCTAAGTTCTGAGTTCCGCCATAATATCTGTGAGCAGTATCGGCGTATGTGCCAGTAGAAATAGGAACTGTAGCCATATTCCATTTTGCATTGTCGCTACCTCCACCTACAAAATAGGTTTGTAAAGTGCTTTGAAAATCTTTGCGTACATATAAGAAACCTGTGCCTTTTGGGCCAAGCATCCATTTATGACTGCATGATGCATAGGCATCGCAACCCATATCATGTAAATCTAATTCTAGTTGGCCTGGACCATGAGCGCCATCAATAAAGGCAAACATATTTTTTTCTTTGGCCCAAGTGCATATTTCCTTTACGGGCAAAATTTGTCCTTGCGTACAAGGTATATGCGGCACAGCAATAGCGCGTGTTTTTTTAGTGTATAATGCTTTTATTCTATCAAGCGTTTCGGCAGCAGTTGAAGCGGGTGTAAATACTTTTATAACAATGCCATGCAGCATTTGTCTGTTGAGCCAAGGAAAGGCATTTCCCACGTGCTCGTGTGTAGTCATAATAACCTCGTCGCCCTTCTTTAAAGGTAGTCCCCAGCAAACAATATTTATTCCATCTGTCACATTATGGGTAAGGGCAATTTCGTTTTCGTTGGCACCAACAAACTTGGCCAATTTGCCAGCTGTGGCTTCCCAGCCACCGTAGTTTCCAAACTGGTCACCATCCATCATTCCCTTGCGCACGGCTTCAATAACAGGGTAAGGCGAAGGGCCCATAGTACCATTATTTAAGTAGGCCCAATCCTTTGTTAAAGGAAACTGTTGGCGCACCAATTGCCAATAGGTTTCATCGGTAGGTAATACCTCGCCAGTTATTAAAGGCAAAGGAGTTGCTTGTATATCCTGAACCAAAGCAGGTAAAGTTAACGAACCAACCAATGCTGCCGAACTATGTTTTAAAAAACTTCTACGTGATGCTTTCATAAGTTGAAAATGTATCTACAAGGTATGAGAATATTTTTAAAAGACAAGTCGCTAGTGAAGGGAGAGGGTCGCTTGTGGCTGGTCGCTTGTTTTGGGTATTTCCAGCAACCCATCGATTTCTTCTACACCGCAATCCGTCAAAGAGCAATGCATTGAGATGTTGGTGTGCCTAGGATTCTGCAAAAAAAAGAGAGTTTAAAAAATATGCTTTACACGCTCATGACTAATTTTTTGTCCATGTTTTCTATATTTGTATACTTTCTTTTAAAAAAGGAAAATCAGATTAATTTTGTTTAACCATATAGCCCGCAAGTGAGTGTTAATAGTTTTTATCTCATACTGTGAGCACAACTCCTCATGAAATACATCCTTCTCATTTTTTTTACTACCCTAAGCGCCTTTCTTATTCAGCTTAATGTTGCAGAGGACAGCTTTCTGTCTTCGCCTTACTGCCTAATACTATTTTCAGTGTTGGTTTTAGGGGTTTTCTTAGTGCGCTTCCACCAAATTTCTAGGCAGCAAATGCCGGGAGAACTATTTCTGAATAGAATAGATAAAAATATCCAAGAAGAATTGGCATACATATTAACTGTTCCAATCCTCTTACTAGTGCCGCTTTCAAGAAACATGGATTCTTATAGCGGTTATAGCATATTTATTATTCCCTTAACTTTTTTGAGCTATGAGTTTATGTTGAAAGTGTATAGCAAGAAATATAGACCTTATGCAATTTCCATAGACCAGGAGTTTATATACCGTTTAGGAACTTGGGGTATAAAGAAATACCCTCTAAACACTCTTTTAAAGATTAGCTATAATAGAAATTACCGTGCGATAAATTTTTCTTTTGAAGAAGGTTTGTATAATTTTAAGTTGGTATTCAATGATTTTTCAAAACCAGACCTTTTGAACTTTTATTCAAGTCTTAAGCAAGTTTCAATAGAAACTTTAGTTGTTGAGGAGGAATTAGAGTTGTATATGGAGCTTATGCAAAAAAAGAATCTGTAGAGAATACAAGTTTTAAAATACTCACTCTAAGAAATTTTTTTAAATAGACGCCAAATATTTCTCTACTGGCTATGTTTTTAGTTCAATTCTCCCCCCTATAAACAAAATTTGCCCTCATTGGCCCTTTTTATTAATCTCCTAATTGAGTTTTTGAGTATGTTAATTTAGCAATTAGCTATAGAATTGTTTCTACAGAATTGTTTCTGCGATTTTCGGTTTTGTTGGTTTTCCTATTTCTGTGAAGCCCAATAAATATTGATGTTGTGGCTGTTATGAATAACTGTTATTTATTCCTTTTTGTTTTTTTTCAAGTGGCCTTCAAACAGATTTCGTAGTTCCCCCATATTGACAACTAGAATAGATAGAATTACCTTTTCAACTCAAATTAATGATTGCCTAATATGCCGAAGTTTTTTGGAAAACCCCTAAATGCTGTTATCGTAGATGATTCACCAACCGATCAATTAATCATTCGAGAATGGCTAAAAGAATTACCCTACATTAAAATTGTTTTATTTTCTAAAACTGGTCACGATTTTTTAGCCAAATACAAACAACTAGAAAGTATTGATCTCATTATAATGGATTATTACCTGCCTTTGGGTAATGGACCAGAAATATTAGCCCAACTTGATCCACTTTTGCAACGCAAAAGTATTTTAGTAAGTGGAGGATACCCGAGTAAAATTGAACAAATTGCCGAAACAAATGTGGGTGGCTTTTGCGAAAAGAAACATAAAGTTCTTATTAAGGCTATAAAACATATCTTAAGCAACAAGCGCTTTTTTGATACCTCCTATATCGAGAACTATTTTAAGGAAAATTCAACAAAAGAATTGAATGATGAAGTATTGCTTTCGAATAATTTAAGTATGAAAGAAATTCAAATCATTAATTATTTAAGTTGTGGACATTCCTATAAAGAAGCGGCAGAAAGAATTGGCTGTTTAAGCGCTCGTAGCGTAGAAACCTATACCTTACATATTCGTAAGAAATTAAAGTTTAAAAATAACTCACAGCTTGTTAAGTGGGCTTGTGTAGCTGGAATTCTCTATATGTTTGATGATGTGAAATAAGTTCCGTACGTGTTTGTTTGCTTGGTAATTCCCTGATTTCTATCACATTTTTTATTAGAGATAAAACCTAGGTTTGAAGCGGCTTAAGAGCGTGTGTGGAGCAAGTTCTTAGCCGCTTATTTTTTTTTAACATGAAACCAGAGAGTTTAATGATGAGCTATGGCTATAAGCCACAGCTTTCTGAGGGCGCCATTAAATGCCCTATTTTTCAAACATCCACCTTTGTTTTTAAAAGTGCCGAAGCCGGTAAACATTTTTTTGAAGTGGCATACGGACTTAAAGAGCCTGAAGCGGGAGAAGAATTAGGTTTAATTTACAGCAGAATAAACAATCCCGATTTAGAGATTTTAGAAAACCGCCTTACCCTTTGGGATGAAGCAGAAGAAGGAGCCGTATTTGAAAGTGGCATGGCGGCCATTACCACAGTTCTGTTAGAGTTTTTGAAGCCTGGCGATTTACTTTTAACAAGCAATCCACTTTACGGTGGAACCGATCATTTTATCAGTAAAATCTTGCCTAAATTTGGTATTCATGTGGCTTCATTTAAAGTTGGGCAAAGCCAAGAAGAGATTTATAAAATTGTAGAACAAACTGGTTTAGCGGCTAATTTGGCGCTTATTTTTATTGAAACTCCCGCCAACCCAACCAACGATTTAATTGATATAGCAGGTAGCAAAGAGATCGCAAGCCATTTTTCAACTTCAGATAAGGAAGTGCTTTTGGCAGTTGATAATACCTATATGGGTCCGCTTTGGCAACACCCACTAAAACTGGGTGCCGATTTAGTGGTGTATTCTGCCACAAAATACATAGGTGGACATAGCGATGTGATTGCAGGAGCCTGTTTAGGTTCGGCCAAACTTATGAAGCGTGTAAAAGGCTTACGTACCTTCTTAGGTAATATGGCTAGCCCAAATACAGGTTGGCTGCTCATGCGTAGCTTAGAAACGCTAAAAGTACGCATGGATGCCCAAACGCTTAATGCCGATAAGGTGGCTGCATTTTTAAATACTCACCCAGCAATAGAAAAGGTATATTTCTTAGGCAATTTAACTCCTGCCGATGGCGTGGCCTATGCCATTAAACAAAAGCAATGTTTAAGCAATGGGGCCATGATTTCGTTTGATATTAAGGGAGGCGAGCACGAAGCTTTTATGGTGCTAAATGCACTTAAATTAATTAAGCTAGCCGTAAGCTTAGGTAGCACAGAAAGCTTGGCCGAGCACCCTGCTAGCATGACCCATGCCGATGTGGACCTGGATCTTAGGAACGAATTGGGAATTACAGATAAAATGATTCGACTTTCGGTGGGTGTAGAAAACTATGAGGACATTATTTTTGATTTGAACCAAGCTCTAAATACGCTTTTAACTAAGGTTTAGGGGCTTATTGCTTTATTGGGTTATATTTGCGGGTTCTAACGCGCAATAATATATATATGAACTATCAGCCCATACTTGCTAATTTTGGCATTACTCAATTAAATCAAATGCAGGAAGCTAGCATTAAAGCTATTTCTTCTGGCTCTGATGTAATGCTTATTTCGCCAACAGGTTCGGGCAAAACCTTGGCTTTTTTACTTCCTATTTTGGCCAATTTGCAGCCCGATAAAAACTATGTGCAGGTGCTTATCATTGTACCTTCACGCGAATTAGCCATTCAAATAGAAAAGGTATTTAAACAAATGGGCACTGCCTTTAAAGTAAATTGCTTTTATGGGGGCCATTCGGTTCGAACCGAAGAAAATAGCTTAACAGAACCTCCAGCCGTATTAATTGGAACGCCCGGCAGATTAGGCCACCATTTGCGAACTAAGAGTTTGGATTTACGTAAAGTGCATACCCTAATACTTGATGAGTTTGATAAATCTTTAGAATTTGGCTTTAAAGAGGATATGGATTTTATAATTGGTATGTGCAAGGTGCTTAAGCAACGCGTGCTTACTTCTGCAACAGCCTTAGATGATGTGCCTAGTTTTGTTGGATACGATAAGGGTGTTACTTTAAATTATACGCAAGAAGACAAAGAATTAGAATCGGCATTGGTGAGCAAATTTATGCGTGTTCAAGGCGACGATAAATTGGAAGCCTTGATGTTACTTTTGGGTAAAATTGGATCTAAACCAACCATTGTTTTTTGCAATCATAGAGAGGCCGTAAACCGTATTTCTGAGCAATTAGCGGTGCATAAAATTGCACATGGTTTTTACCATGGCGGACTGGAGCAAATAGATCGCGAGAAGACTTTAATTAAGTTGCGCAATGGTTCGGTTCATTTTTTAATTACTACAGATTTAGCAGCGCGAGGCCTAGATATTCCAGAGATTGAATATGTAGTGCATTATCAATTACCTGCCACAGAAGATGTATTAATTCATAGAAATGGACGTACCGCCCGAATGAATGCTGCTGGAACGGCTTATTACCTCTTAGATTTAGAAGATACTTTGCCAAGGTTTATAAGCGATACCCCAACAGAAGAGCCTTTGCCTAAAGAATTTGTTATGCCAGAACCAATGGCATGGAAAACCTTGTATATAGCAGCAGGCAAAAAGGATAAAATTAATAAAATGGATATTGTGGGAATGCTTCTGCAAAAAGGCAATTTAAAGAAAGACGAATTGGGTAAAATTGAAGTGCTAGATAAATCGGCTTATGTGGCAATAAAGGCAAACAAAATTCAAAAAACCTTGCAGTTGGTTCAAACCGAAAAAATAAAAGGCCGCAAGATTAAAATGGAAATTGCTTCTTAGTTAAAATACGATTGTTTGAATGCTATGAGCAGCACAAGTTACCTCCAACATTTTTGTGCCCGAGTACAGCATATAGCTAATGGCTTTATCGCCTTTGTTTAATACTACCACACTTGTTTTTCCTTGTGCATTTATAAAGGCCGAAGCTTGCAAGGTGCTGCGGCTGCTAGAGCAAGCTACTCTGTAATCGCCGGGTCTTATAAACTTGCTAAAATGACCAATATAATAAAAGGCATTGGTGTAAATAATTTCGCTGGTTTTAGTATTTACATGCACGGGTGCAAAGCAAAAATTTTGAACATGATTTGGGCCACCTGTTTCATCTAAAAAAATATTCCAATCGGTCCATGCACATACGCCACGGTTAAAGTCTTTAATCATGGCATCGGCATAATACTCACCAATATCCCAGTTTTTATACTTCTTTTTGTTAAATGATTCTTTGCAGCCTTCGGTAAAAATTAAGTTGGTATTAGGATATACTTGTTTAACTAAACTTAAGTTATCATGTTGTTGTTGGGCACCTGTCCACGTTTCATACCAATGGTAGCCAACGCCCCACACATAGGCCGCCGCAGCGGGGTCGGATAGAATGGTATTGGCTCTATGAAAAAGTAAATCGCGGTTATGGTCCCATACAATAATTTTCTTGTTGCCAAATCCATTGTTTTTAAGTGTTGGTCCAAGGTAATTTTTTAAGAAATCTCTTTCTTCTTCAGCAGTATAAATACACGATTCCCAGCGTTGTTTTGCCATAGGTTCGTTCTGAACCGACACGCCCCAAATAGGCACGCCAGCCGCTTGATAGGCCGTTATGAATTTTACGAAATAAGTAGCCCAAGATTGATAGTAAGCTGGAAGTAATTTTCCACCTTGCAACATGTTATTGTTATCCTTCATAAAGGCAGGAGGGCTCCATGGCGATGCAAAGAGTTTAAGTTCGTTATTTGTTTTTGCAAAAGCCTTCTTAAGCAATGGAATTCGGAAGCTTAAATCGTGTTCAATGTTAAACGAGTTGAGTTCTTTATCACCCTCTAAAATGTAAGTATAGCTCTCGCTCGAAAAGTCGCAGCTATGAATATTGGTGCGGGCAAGTGAATACCCAATACCTGTATTCTTATCAAAGAAAGCATTCAGTAATTCTTCTTGTGCAGCTGCCGAAACTTTAGCAAATGTTTCGGCACTTGCATCGGTAATAGCTGCGCCAATGCCTTGCATTTCTTGAAAGGTTTTTGTGTTGTCTATAAACAAGCAAATTTGCGTTTCGAGGGGTTGTTTGCTTTCCTTAAAACTTAGGGTATCGCTCGGGCTTAGTTTATAGGAGCTACCCTTTGCGGTGGTATAAATAATTGCTTGGGTTGCTGTTTGAGCCAAAAGTAGATTTGACCAAAGAATAAGACTAGCGATAAGTAGGGGTTTGATTTTAATTTGGTGCATTTGAAGGTGGTATTGCAATGGTTATTGCCATTTAAAGCTCACTAAGGCGCCAGATTCTAGGCTATAGCTGTATGATTGGCTTCCAATATTAACTTGTAATTTAAGGGCGGTGGCTTGGTGGTTATAAGCAACTACTACTTTTGTTCCATCGGGGTTTAAGTAGGCTACTTGCGATAAGCCTAGCGAACGTGTATCGGCAGTTTGTAACTTTAATGCATGGGCTTGAAGCAATTTGCTAGAATGGCCAAGCACATAGTATTCTACATTTTTATCAATAAACTTAGTGCTACTATTTACAGTTATTACACCTCGGCAATCGGCACATCCACCGTTTTTAGGGCCATGGTTTTCATCTAAAGCAAGGTTCCAAAACAATACTGTTTTAGCGCCATTTCGGGGCGAACCAATCAATAGGTTTTCTGAATTCCAGGCTAGGTTATTTCCAAAATCGGTAGAGAAATCACCACCTGAACATTCGGTAAAGTAAATGCCTTTATCGGGGTATTGAGTCATCACTTGGCTCATGGCACTAACGTTACCGCCATAGCAATGAAAGGCTGTGCCCGATACATATTTGCGAGCATCTGCATCTGCCAAAATGCTTAATGGATAATCGGGTCTATCCCAATTGTGATCGTAAATAATAATTTTTGTGGTGATAGAATTGGCTGCAAAAGCAGGTCCTAAATAACTTTTAATAAATAGGGCTTGTGCTTCGGCGCTCATCTCTGTGCTCATATATGGAGCGGCATATAAGGGTTCATTTTGTATGGTTATGGCATCTATAAGTATCCCATTTTGCTTAAAGGCTTGAATATATTTTACAAAGTATAAAGCATAGGCACTGTAGTAGGCAGTATCTACTTTTCCTCCGTTTGTAAAACTTTTATTTGACTTCATCCAAACGGGTGCGCTCCAGGGCGAACCCATTATTTTTAGGTTGGGGTTAATGGCTAAAATTTCTTTTAATAGGGGTATTAAATTTGTTTCTTCTTGTGCAATAGAAAAGCTTGTTTGTAGCATATCTGTTTGCCCGTTTGGAATATCGTTGTAGGTGTAGTTTTGGAGCGAAAAATCGCTAGCGCCCATTGTTAAACGAACATAACCAAGGCCAATTCCATCTTTGGTATCAAATAAATCTTTTAGTATTTGTGCTCGCTGAGTGGCACCTAAGTGGGTCATTAATACATAGGCCGATGAGCCTGTTACCGCTGCACCAAAGCCTTCCATTTCTTGTTTTGTTTGGCTAAGGTCGAGGTCTATATTTACATCTGCTGTGGTTTTGCTTTGGAGTTTTAATTGAAGCGGACTTTTAACCATTTTTAAACCGCCAGAGTGGGTGGTTAGCCATACGCTTACCGAACCATCTGTTGGGTTGTTGCTGGTGTTTGGCACCATAATTTCTTTGCTCTTGCAGTTTACTTGCAAGAAACAAATAAGTAGTAATACAGGTGCAAAAATACCTTTCATGATGGGTTTAATAATAGGTTCAATATACAGCAAAAGCATTTTTATTTGGTAAAAAAGGCAATGAACGTTTCCTGTTCATTGCCTCTGTTTGAAAACTATAGAACCCACCCCTGGCCTAAACAAATCATACTAAAACTAACTCCTAATACTTTTTATAAGTAATGAAAAACGGAAGGGGTGGGATTCTATATTATTTTTAATTAGTCAACTAAAAATCTTTGAACAGCTTTGCTATTGTTTGAGCTTACTTCTAATAAGTATAACCCTTGGCTTAAACCTTCAACAGATATTCTTTTGTTTAAGCTAAGTTCTGTTCTCTTAACATTTTCTGTAGAGATTACTTGACCGCTAATTGAATAGATAGTGAAGTTTACATCTTCTTTATTTACCGATTCAAATTTTACGTTGATGAAATCGTGTGAAGTTGTAGGATAGATAGCGAAGCTAAATTGGTTAGCAACAGAAGCAATACCCGTAGTAGTAGTTTTGGTACACGTATTGAATTTGTAGTTTGGTAAGCTACCAGCAGTTGCAATGGTGTCAATTCTGTACAAACGGTTGTGTGAAGCCGCATCAGCACAAGGTGCGCCTGGTGATTCGTCTTTACCCCATGAATCTCCGTTTAAGAATTTGTATTGCAATTTTAAGATCGAGCTTAATACAACTGCATCTGCTTTGTAAACAGTACCATTGTATTTGGTTAAAGCTGTAAAGCTTGGGTTCCAGCCATTGAAGTTACCAGCAACGTGAACTCCAGTAGATGCAACTGTTGAATCGGCCATATCTACATAAAAGGTAATGGTTTTAGTTGCAACAGAAGTAGGGCAGCTACCAAATAATACCGCAGGAATTGTGATATCACTTAAAGGAGCAGTTAAAATTCTGTTTCCGCTGTTACCAGTTGTACAGTTACCAGTTGGTTTGCTTTCTTCGGTACCCCAAGCATTACCATTCATAAATTTGTACTCAATATCATCACCTGGTTTTGCGCTAAGTGTGCATGAGTAAATGTTGTTTCCTTCTGGCAACATAACGTTTGCTTTAGGATTCCATCCATTAAAGCTACCTACCATGTGTACGCTATCAGCCGATACCGTTTTGCCTGTCATATCTACCTTAATGGTAACATTAACAGTTTGAGCTTGCATTACAAATGCAACTAACAAGAATGAAAATAGTAAATTGATTTTTTTCATGTGTTTTGGTTTTAATTGTTTAAAATATATAAATTGTGTTTTGAGTTTAGTAGCCAGGGTTTTGGATAAGTTTAGGGTTTCTGTCCATTTCTACTTGGGGAATAGGAAAGAGCAATCCTTTGCTTGTTACAGAATAATTTAAGCCAAGATTATTCATAACAGTGAGCGCATTTCCACTACGTTTAAGGTCGAACCAACGTTGACCCTCAAAGGCAAGTTCTAAGCGGCGTTCATTAGCTATAGCTTCCTTAACTTCTGCTTGTGTGGAGGCAGTTGTATTGCCAAGTTTAGCACGTGTTCTAATTAAATTTAAATCATCTTTTGCGCCACTTGTATTTCCAAGTTCGTTTTTTGCTTCTGCTTGTAATAAGATAATATCCGCTAATCTAATTAAGATGTTATTGTCGCTGCGGCCGGCACTTGCAGTTCTTTGCTTGTATGGGAAAGGAAGGGTATCGTTTGGATAGTGTGAATCTTTCCAAGGCAAGGCACCTTCAAAGAGGATAGATGATTTTAAACGTACAGTATCTCCTGCTGCTTTAAAGGCTGCAACAAGGTTGTTTGAAGGCATATTAAACTTCTTCCACGAAGTTGGATTCATGGAAGGTGGTAGCCATAACATTGGTCCCCAGTTTGCTTGCTCACCCGAGTTAATAAATTGTATTTCAAAAATAGATTCACTTGAATTTTCGTGTTTACCATCCCATAAGAAATCATAATCAGTAAGCAACTGATAAGAAGCGCTGCTAGTTACTTCTTCTGCATATTGCAGCGCTAGTTGCCAATCGGGACTAGGTTTTTGAGCGTATGCTCTAGCCAACATAGCATTGCAAGCTCCTTTTGTTACGCGTTGTTTTCCTTGAGGGTGTTGAACCGGAAGTCTATCGGCTGCAAATTTTAAATCGGCAATAAGGCTTGCATATACGGCATCTACACTGCTGCGTGGTTGGTAAATGACAGATGGATCTGTGGAGTTTACTTTTTTAATAATTAATGGCACATCACCATACAGGTTTACCAATTGAAAATAATGGAAGGCTCTAATAAATGCGGCCTCGCCTAATATCTCTTGTTTTCTCTGCTCTGTAAGGTCTAAGGAAGTAATGGTACCTACATTGTCTAAAACGGCATTGCATCGACCAATGGCATCATATAAATAATTCCAATCTCTGCTTACATTTCCGTTAAGTGCAGTGGTAGTAAATTCGTCTAATTGAAAGTTGTTTGGATTGTCGCCACCTGCATAGCAATTATCAGAAACTACATCATTGTTGATGTAATAATCAAATACATAATACTCAGATTGAAAATTATTATAGCAGGCAATAATAGCCGATTCGGCATCAGCACCAGTTTTAAAAAAGTTGCCTTCTGTAACTTCCGAAATGGGTTTTTTGTTTAGGAAATCTTTCTTACAAGCGCCAAGGCCTAGGGCAACTAAGAAAAGTATAGAAAGTATATAGTTTGTTCTTGTTCTGTTCATGTGTTGGTTCTCCTAAAAATCTATTTTAACTCCGCCAATAAATGTTTTGTATTGTGGGTAGGTTCCATAGTCAATTCCTTGCGAAATGCTGCTATTCCCATCCCTATTCACCTCTGGGTCGTAGCCCGAGTATTTGGTCCACACCAATACGTTTTGACCGCTTACATACACATCAAACTTGCTAATTTTTAAACGCGGTATCCATTTCAATGGGATATGGTAGGATAGAGTAATATTTCTTAAACGTAAGAAAGATCCATCCTCAATAAAACGGTCGCTAATTCTACTGTTTTTGTTCGGGTCGCCAAACATGGCTATTGGCATATCTGTAATATCGCCTGGCGTTTTCCATCTTTTCAAGGTAGTAGTGCTGGCATTTTTCACGTCAAACATTCCTTCTGTTTCAATGCGTGTGGCATTTAACACTTGGTTGCCGTAGCATGCTTGAAATAAGAAGTCTAAATCAAAGTTTTTGTAGCTTAAAGTATTGGTTAAACCTGCAATAAATTTTGGTGTTGCATTTCCAATTACTTTTCTATCTGCATCGGTAATTTGTCCATCGCCATTTAAATCTTCAAAAACAATATTACCCGTTAATGGGTCTACACCTTGGCTCACAAAGCCATAAAATTGGCCAATAGAACCACCCTCTTTAAGTATAACCGAATAGCCTCTTTCGGGAATATCTCCTGCATAGATAACTTTCTCTGCCCCACCAATAGCTAAGATTTTATTTCTATTGCTAGAGATGTTAAAATTGGTAATCCAAGTGAAGTTAGCTTTAGAAATATTTTTAGTTTTAATAGCAAATTCAAGTCCTCTGTTTTCAATTTCACCAATGTTTTGAATACCGCTGCTAAAGCCTGTACTGCGTGGTAAATCTACGTTTACTAATAAGTTGTTTGTGTGTTTAATATAGTAGTCGGTAGTAATTGTAATGGCATAGTTTAAGAAACTATAATCTAAACCAATATCAAACTGGCGTGTGCTTTCCCATTTAAGATTTGCATTGCCAATGGTAGATGGGCGTGTACCAGGGTAAATGGTTCCGTTTAAGGTATAGCTCGAACCTAAAAAGTAAAGTCCAAAGGATGAATAATCACCAATATTTTGGTTACCTGTAGTTCCTAAGCTTAGGCGAAGTTTTAAATCATCTACCCATTTTGTTTCTGGCATAAAGCTTTCTTCCGAAACACGCCAGCCCACAGATGCCGATGGGAAATAACCATATCTGTTTTCTGCACCAAACCTCGAAGATCCATCGCAACGTAGGTTTACTTCTGCTAGATATTTGTCTTGATATTTATATGAAACCCTTCCTAAGTAGGATAACAATGCCCATTCTGATGCCGATGAACTTGCATCTATCTTTCTGCTGCCTGCATTTAAGGTACTTACAGCTGCATTTGGATATCCATTTACATTGCCTCCAGTTGATTCGTATCTGCTTGCTTGCGCAGTATATCCACCTAAGAAATTAAAATCGTGTTTGCCAAAATTCTTCTTGTAGGTAAGGGTATTTTCTGATAACCAAACAAGTTGATTGTTGGTGTTTGTATATCCTATACCATTTAAGCTACGGCCATATTGGGTTCTAAATGGATCTAAGAAATAATCACTTTTGCTGGCGTATGCTTCTACATTAAAGGAACTCTTAAAAGTTAAGTTTTTAATAATATCGTACTCAGCAAAAAAACTGCCTACAAAGCGTTTGGTATTGGTAGTGTTAATGGGTGCCTCAATATTGGCAACAGGGTTTTCCCAAGCTTGTAATGGGTTTACAGTGTATGTTCCGTTTGGATTATAAATACCAATAAGTGGTGGTGTAGAAAGAGCGCCTAAAATAACTCCACCTTGGTTTACGCGACTATTATCTGGAACGTTTTTGAAGTTGATATTGGATACAGAAATATTGGTTCCCACTCTTAGGTTTTGTCTCACCTCATTGGTCATGTTTATTCGTGCAGTGGTGCGGTCGTAACCAGAGTTTTTTACAATTCCATCCTGACTTTGCTTGTTGATGGAGTAGTAGTACCTGCTTTTATTGGTTCCACCTGAAAGTGATAATTGAAAATTTGATTGAGGAGCTTTTCTGTAAACCTCCTTTTGCCAATTGGTATTGATGGTATAATCGGCTTGGTTCAAACGAGCTGAACCGCCTGCATTGATATATTCCTCGTTTATTAAATCAATATACTCTGAGGTTCCTAAAACAGGCAAGGTTTTGGTAATGCTGCTTGAACCATAAGAGTAGTTAACACTAATTAGTGGTTTGTTGGCAGTACCTAATTTAGTCGTAATTAGCACCACACCATTTGCCGCCCTAGCTCCATAAATGGCAGATGCCGAAGCATCTTTTAAAACTTCAATGGAAGCAATATCTGAAGGGTTTATTCCTTCGGCCGATAATAAGGGAATACCATCTAAAACATATAATGGTTCGTTTCCTGCCGAGAGGGAAGTGGTTCCTCTCACACGAATACTTAACTCATTACCTGGGCGGCCAGAGTATTGCATTACTTGAACGCCAGCGGCCTGACCTTGTAAGGCATTTTCTATACGCGTTATAGGTCTTTTATCTAAGTCCTTTCCAGAAATAGAAGAAATAGAACCGGTAATATCCTTTCTCGATTTACTTCCGTACCCAACAACCACTGCTTCTTGTAATTGCTCTGAGCTAAGGCTTAATTGAACATCAACCTTTAGCACATTGCCAATTAGCACCTCTTTGGTTTGGTAGCCAGTGTAGCGCACAATTAAAATACTTCCAGGTTTTGCTTCTAGGCTATATTTACCAGTAGCATCTGTGGAAGCTCCTTTTTGCGTTCCCTTAACTATAAGTGTTGCACCAATTAATGCATCTCCATTTTTAGCGTCGCTTACAGTTCCAGTAATTACCTGTGCCGAAAGTACACTTGTTAATAGAATAGAAATAGTAGTAAAGAGTAGTCTCATATAATCACATTAATGAATTTTTTTACCTGACAATGCATCTTTTTTTGCCCTACATTTTACTTCTTTTTAATTCAAGAAGCTTTTTCATTTTCGGTGCAAACTAGATTTATAATTAAAATAAAACACTGAAAAACAGAATAATAGATGTGTCCTTTTCTGTAATCTCGTGGAGATGTTTTAATTGTTGAATCAAATCTAGGGGTGAAAACTAGCTTTTGGCATAAAAACACACCTGACAAATACTCTTCATTTTGAAAAAAAATGGAGTTTCGTTCAGACCCATTCTAAATAGGAATGGTAATAGGAGTTGAAATTTGGTGAAGTTGGGGCCTTAAATATTTATAATATATTCATTTAGAGAAGATTTGTCCTCTAATTGCATCTTTTTCTTAAGCCTGTATTTGGTTTGTTCCACTCCATTTACGGTAATATGTAAAATAGAGGCTATTTCGCGGTTGTTTAATTCTAATCGTAAGAAGCAACATAAGCGTAAATCGTTTGCGCTAATGCTAGGATGCATTTTTTTAAGTTTGCCCACAAAATCTTTATGCATCTCATCAAAGTTAAATTGAAACTGTTCCCAGTAGTCTTCTTGATTAATTTCGGTATTAATCTCCCGCAATACTTTTCTAATTTCTGTTTGATTGCTGGTGCTGGCTTCTATTTTTTGGATTTTGTTCTTTAAATCATTGAGGAATTGATTTTTATGGGCACTTTGTAAAAGGGAAACACTTAAGCGTGTTTGTTTGGCTTCTACTTCTCGAGCTAAGTTTTCGTTTCTAAGGTGTAAGAGTTCTTGTTCCGTTTTCTTTGCTTCAACCTCGCGTTCAAGGTTTTGATTTCTTAGGTGAAGAATTTCTTTTTCGGCTTTTTTCGAGTTAACCTCCTTTTCTAGGTTATCGTTTTTAAGCTTTAGAATTTCCTGTTCGCGTTTTTCGGCTTGGAAATTTCTTTCTAGGCTTTCGTTTTGGAGTCGAAGTATTTCTTGCTCTGCACGTTTTGCTTGTATTTCGTTTTCTAGATTTTCGTTTCTAAGTTTCAAAATCTCTTGTTTCGATTTATCGGCCTGGAGTCGGTAACGTGCCTTTTGTTGTTTTAAAACATACCAAACAAGAAGTACGAGTATGAATATACTTACAACAATTAAGAGTAAAACAAACCACCAGGTTTTCCAAAAGGGCGGTTTCACTTTTATAGGAAGTATAAACTCATCGCTCCATTGGTTATTTGGGTTCAGCACTTTTACCTTTAATTTATAGGTGCCAGGGGGCAGGCTCGAAAATAGGGCTCGATGTTCACCCGTATTTAATAGGTTCCAATTGCGCTCAAAGCCTTCTAATAAATACGCAAAGCGCTTTTTATTTAAGTTAGCCAAATCGTTTGTGGTAAATTCAATGGCTATTGCCTTGTCTGAATAATCAAGCTCAATATGAGCTTTAGGAGTGTTTAATCCTTCGGGTAAAATGTTTCTATTATTAAAGGTGGCACTCGTAACTTCTTGGTTAAATACTTTTAAGCCAGAAAACAATACCTTTTGGTTTGGGAAGTTTTGTATTTCAGAAATGGGCTGAACCAAGGATAATCCGCCAGTACCGCCAAACAAAATATTTCCATTCGAGAGCAGGTAACTCGATTTTGGATTGTATTGGTTATTAGTTAAGTTTTCGTCGCTACCAAAATCAATAAGGTTTAAATTAGTTGGGTCGATCCTATGCAAGCCTCTTTGAGTAGTAATCCAAATAAAGCCCTTTGGGTCTTGCACAATCGAATGAACTACATTGCTAGAAAGTCCATTTTCTGTATTAATAATTTTTACTAACTCTGTTTTTGGATCTAAAATGGAAAGTCCATTAAATTCGGTGCCAATCCAAATGAGGCCATTTTTATCTTCAAAAATGCATCTAAGCTTATCGCTGCTAAGTGCTTTGTTTGTTTGTTTGTTTTTCTGACTAAATCGTTTGAACTTACCTGTTTCTAGGTTCAAGCAACTAAGGCCTTTATCTTCACTAGCGGCATATATTTTTTTGCGATCATGGTCTAATAGCACATCTACAATTTGGAAACTAGCAAGGGAGCTAGGGTCAATTTTATTTGGCTTATAACTTGTAAACTTTTTTGTACTCACATCAAAATATGAAAGTCCGCCACCTAGAGTAGCAATCCATAAATTTCCTTGAGGCGTTACTTCAATATCCCAAACATTATTATGAGCAATAGAATTGGAATTTGATGCATCATATTGATAATTGACAAGGCTATAGGTGCTATAATTATATAAACTTAGGCCACCAGCAAAGGCGCCCACCCAAAGGGCATTTGGGCCAGCTTTTTTTATGCACGTAATTGCTTGAAAAGGAAAATTGCCAGACCCTACTTTGGCTGGATATAATTGTCGACCATTCTTTTTTGGTTCAGCCAAAAGCAATCCATCCCCATCGGTGCCTAACCAAATTCTATTTTGCTCGTCTTCCTGTATGGCTAAAACAGATTTAAGCGCTCCATTTTCATAGTTAAGCTCATTCATTTGAAAAGGCGACAAATTTCTAGAGAGCACATTTATGCCACCATTAAAGGTTCCTACCCAAAGGCTTCCTGCATTATCAAACAAGAGTTGGTAAAGGGCGTTTGTGTTTAATGATTGGTATTGTTGTTTTGAACCTTGAATGGTTTTAAGGGCATTTGTGTTTGGTTCAAAATAACTTAAACCACCTCCATCTGTAGCTATCCAAACTTGGTCGTTTGAGTCTGTTTCAACATCTGTAACTCTATTGTTTATTAGCCTTTGCGGGGCTGTATTCCATGTAGCATAATTGCTAAATTGTTTGCTCGTTAAATTAAATTTATACAAACCACTGCCACAAGTTCCAATCCAAAGGTTTCCCTTTTTATCTAAACACAGCGATTTTTCGTAGCTATTTAATTCATATACATCTTTACTTACATAATGATTTACTTGGTTTGTACTAGGGTTAAATGCATGTAATCCAATTCCCGAAGTTCCAATCCAAATAATTCCCTTGTTGTCTTCTACAATATCAAAAACAAAGTCGGTCCATAAGCGCTTGTTTTCTTGCGTGGGCAAAGTAGTCAGGTGAGTAATAATCTTACCTCGTTTATCCATACAAATAAGTCCTTCGCCCGAAGTGCCGAGCCAAATATTACCTTTGCTATCCTCAAAGATTTTGCGCACACTTAGTGTTTTCCAATCTATAGTAGAATCAGAGCCTACAAAATGAAGTATGTTTCCAGAGTTTTGTTCAATAATAGAAATTCCAGCGTCTTTATGTCCCACCCAAATGGAGCCTGTTTTATCTTGCATAAGAGAGTGCACAGTAGGGCCTGCAAGATCTTTTCCATCCAGGTAAACTTTAAAATCAAAGCCATCATATTTGTTTAGGCCATAGCGTGTGCCAGCCCAAATAAACCCGTCTTTATCTTGCAAGAGGGCATAAACGGTATTATGAGATAAGCCATTATCAATAGTAAGATGTCTGAACTTTGGCGTGCTTTGCAAGGTTTGAGCCCAAAGGCCAGTTGTTTGAACCAATACCAAACACAGAGTTCTAAAAATAAAGTAGTAGAATTTTGTTTTCAAATTTCTCGCTCGATAAAAAGAGCAAGGTAATAAAAAAAGAATAAATGGCCTTCGACAGGCTCAGTCACCTTTGCGGCGCTTTAACTAAATCTCCTAGGCATCCTTGTTTTAAGAATATTTCTTCCTTTAATTCACATAAATAATTGCAGTAGAAATGTATAATAGAAGTTTTTTAAACAAACACCTTGTATTGCTTGGCTTGTTACTTTCAATGCTATTTATTGCTATTGCCATGCTGGTATACCCAGGTGGTAGTATAATAGATAAGCAAGCAAGTGGGTATAGCTTTAGCCAAAACTATATTAGTAATTTATTAGAGTATACCGCCCTCAATGGAAGGGATAATACGGCTAGGCCTTTTGGAGTTATTGGCGTAGTGTTAATGGGCGTATTTACAGGATTGGCTTTTGTGCGTTTTGCCAATAAGGTGGATATCAAAAAATATTCCCTACCCATAATGTATTTTGGTTTTTGTCTTATGCTTTTTTCTTCGCTTATAAGTATTCCAGCACAGCACGATTTAATGATAACTATTAGTAGTGTTTTTACTTTACTTGTTGTTTTTTATAGCAGCATTTTGCTTTTAAAAACAAAATTAATGCCTCTAAAAATACTAAGCATAAGCATGCTCTTGTTTTTATATGCAATGGTGTATATGTATTTTACCCAAACGGGTTTAGTGTATTTGCCAATCCTACAAAAATGGATGCATATCCTGCAATTTATTTGGCTATTAAATTTAGAATATGCCACAAAGCAGAGCGACTTTGAACAAGTAAAATAATATTGAATGAGTAGTACTTACCAAAGATATCTTGTTAGAGCAAATGAGGCTTGTTGGGCATTATTAACTAAATGCAAACTTGTTTGATTTGGGTTAAGGCTATACATATAATTAACACCAATTGCCCAATTTATATTAAGAGCATAACGTATTCCACCTCCTGCACAAACTTGCATAGAATATGTTGGAAAAGTAGTTTTTATTTCGGCGTTAGAAACTTGAATTGGGGCATTACTTTGTTGCGCAACCCTTATATGGTGTAATGCCCCTCCTTCAAGTATTAGGGTAAATCTGTTTAGCGGAATTTTATAGTGTAGTGTGGTTGGTATGCTAAGAATTTGATATTGGTAACTGCTTTCTTTCGCATATGAAGTAGTCGTTACAGATGTTGTATCAAGGTGTTTTTGAACCAAGGCAATTGGTTTGCCCGAAGGAGTTGTACCGTAATTGGGGTTAACAATTTTATACGTTGTATCAACAGTATACACAGTATTTAAGTACTGAGTAGTAAGATTGATAGTAGAGTTACTAATTGCAAAACCTGTTCTAAAAGAGATGCGTTTAATTGTGCTTTCCACACTAATACCATAGGTGAAATTTGTTTGGGCAGGAAGGGTATACGATTCAATGGTTTTGCCCTGCTCTTGACGGATGGCGCCTATAAAGGCAGATACGTTTAGATGTTTAAAGACACTGTTTCTAGTTGGATTGATGGGTGTAGATATTGGAAGCAGAGCTAAAGCAGGTGTTTGTAAAGTAAAATTTGGAAGATGTGAATCAATGACATTGAATTCTGATTGTGTATGAGAGAATTCTTCTATTTCTGTGCTTGAAGGCATTGTTTCTTCAGGAAGTACTTCAAAAGAATTTGAGCTCTCTGTGTAAGAGTATTCACTTTCAAAAGGGCTAGGTTCAGCATTCTTTTTATTTGTTTTACGAGTGTTATTTAACGAGCTTATTTTGTTGTTTGAAATATCTGTTGCTGCCAGAATGTTTGTTGTTTGCTTTGTGTTGCTGCTATTTTGGGAAACTGTTGCTTCTGTTTTAGTAGTTGTTTGTAAAGGGGTTGTAAGTTCATGTTGTCTTTCGGTTTGAACCAAAGTGGAGTTAATAGGAGTTGTTTTGTTTTCTGAATTTACTGTTGGACTTAGGCTTGCAACTTGGGATGTTTTAGGAGAAGTGATTTTTGAATTAAAATAAGAATACGAAAGAACAGAAACGGTAATAAGCATCACGCTGGCCACCGAAATAAAAACTAATTTTAAAATGCTTGTAGTTTTAGCTGCACCCGCAGCAGCATGGCTTACAGGCATATTTGCATCTAATAAATCGTTCATTGAATTCCAATACTCGTCCTTAAATGGAATTCCATTTTCGGCATCAAGCTTATCTTGGATAAATGTGTTTAAATCTTTCTTTTTCATTATAAAACCTTCTTAAGACTCACAATTTCTTGGTTCACTCCTTGTAACATTTTCAGAATACGTTTACGCCCATCGTGCACCAACCATTTTGAATGTGCTTCGGATATATTTAGCATCGTTGAAATTTCTTTGTGTGAATAGCCATCTAAAACAAAGAGATTAAACGTGTTTCTATGCAATGGGGGTAGAGTAAAAATTAGTTTCAGGATATCGTTATAGGCAAGATCTTGCTCCGATTCATTTACGCTAAATTCATATTCATATTCTATTTCATCTTCATCTAAAAAAAGTAGCCCATATTTTGAGCGTGCTTTAATATCTGTTAGAATAGTATTCATTAAAATTCTTCCTAAATAGGTAGAAAGAGAAAAAGATGAATCGTAGTTTTTTATGTTTTGCAAGAGTTTTAAAAAAGCAAGATTCATGCTTGCCACAGCATCATCTGTATTCTCGTAATAGCGCATGGCAATTTTGCTCATAAATGAAAAGTAGAGCTTATAGAGCTGGCTCTGACACCGTCTATCATTAGCTATACATCCATTTATGAGCTCTGCCTCGGTCATGTTGTGTGAACCTAGTTTTTAATTACTTTAAAGGTAGATACGCCTTGGTTTGAGCGTATACTTAGGAAGTAAATGGATGGTTTTAATTCACTTAAATCTAAGGATTCTTTATAGTTACCAGATGCAAGGCCTATGTTTTTGGTTGCAAGTATTTTTCCTGAAATATCCATTAGTTCAAAGTTAAGCGGGGTGGCTTCTCTTAAATTAACTTCTACGTTTAGTTCACCTGCACTTGGGTTTGGATACACAAAATACTTCATTGGTTCAGCCATTTTTACTAAACCAGTAGCGCCTGTAAGTTTAGTATAATCGAGCGTTCTAAAACTAAAGCCTCCTTTTTTCAAAAGATTACCTAAAGAATCCATTCCAATAGAATCGCAATAAGTGCTGGTGCAAACAGAATCAGATACCGTTAGGCATACAAGATATTTTCCAAAGGTAGAGTATGCATGTGTTGGGGTCATAGAGGTAGAACTGCCACCATCTCCAAAGGTCCAGTAAAAGCTAGAGCCTGGGCGAATTAAACTGGTGTTTAATAAGAAGAAATTAAATGGTGTGGTAGTATCAATTGCTAAGGCAAAACTTGCGCTGCAAAGTGGGGTAGGGGCAACTAAATTGAAGGTGTCTGATTTGGAAGAGGTACAATTTGTTATACTGTCGTAAATAAATAAACCAATAACTTGTAGCCCTGCGTTAGAAAATGTTATGATTGGATTTTTTTGTGTTGTATTAGGAAAAGTACCACCCCAGGAATAAGATAAACCTGCGGTATTTCCATTTCCATTAAGGGAGGTATTGTTTAAGGTTACAGTAAGGCCGCTAATAGTTTTGGTGAAGTTTGCTTGGCATGAATTTCCTGATAAAATAAAGCTATCTCTAGCAGAAGCTGTACATGGATTAATACTGTCGGTAATATCTAATTGAATTGTTTTATACCCACCTGTAGCAAATGTCTTGGTTAAGTTTTTCTGTGTAGAACTAGTCATATCGCTAAATGTCCATTTATATGTTAATCCCAAAGAAGTACCACTTGAGTTAAGAGAAAGGTTGTTCAATGTAACACTTAGTCCGCTTTTGGTTCCATAAAAGTTTGCGCTGCATGGAGGTAAACCACTGCTTAAGATAAACGTAACAAGTGTTGTATCGGTGCAAGAAGAAATAGAATCATACAAACTCAATCGTGCTGATTTGACACCGCCGCTGGTAAAAAGTTTGGTGGGGTTTTTTAAGTTTGAGCTTGTTCCATCAGAAAAATACCAATTATATCTTATAGCACTTGAACCAGATGAACTTGTTGAGGTATTTGTAAAAGCAACACTTAACCCAGTAATAGTTTTTGTAAAAGATGCAGTGCAACTAACAGGTGCTGTTAAAATTACTGTATCTATTTTGGTATGGGTACAAAAATGTGCGCTGTCTTGTATGGTTAAACGTATTGTTTTCATTCCACCAGTGGCAAATGTTTTAACTGGGCTTGGTGTCGTAGATGTTGTTCCATCACTAAATTGCCATAAATAGTTTAAGCCTGAAGAGGTATAAGCTGCATTAATAGAATTGTTGTTAAGAGTTACATTTAAGTTGCTAATAGTTTTTCCAAATAATGCTTGGCAAGCAAGACCATTATATAAAATAATAGAATCCATTTTAGTGGCGGTGCATGAACTTATTGAATCATACATTGTAAGTCGAACATATTTGATGCCCCCGTTAGTGAATGTTATTGTTGGGTTTTTTAAGGAGGAAGTAATGGTATCAGTGTAATTATAATTATAAAAATTCCAAGAATATCGGATGGCATTTGAGCTAGATGAGCTTGCACTAGTATTAGTAAATGCTACGGTAAATCCACTACCTCCTGTTATAAGTTTTGTATATGATGCATTACAGGTGGGTGTAGGGTTTACCAAAATAAACGTATCAATAGCCAAATGTGTGCAACCAAACGAATCGTTAATAAATAATTGAATTCCTTTTACTCCGCCTGTAGCGTATGTTTTAACAGGGTTCTTAACAGTAGAGTAGGTTCCATCTCCAAAGCTCCAATTATACATCATCATGTTAGGAAACCCGCTGGTGGTGGTAGAGGTATTGGTAAACGTTACCGTAAGTCCGCTAATGGCATAGGTAAAGGAAGCATTGCAGGAACTCTGGGCTGATTTTGCATAGAGCAAAACCATTGCTGTAATGAGTAGTAGCTTTAAATTTTTCATAGTGTGTTTGTTTATACCTCTATATACTTGCTAAGCTTTTAAAAGGTTAGAAGGTATTTGTATTTGCTTGAAAGATAGCTTGATAAAAATTAATCAAATCTTAAAATTTAAAAATTTGCCACCTGTGTAACAATTTGCTTCAAAACATAGTCTACACTACTATAGGAGACAATTAACCTGACAGAATCTGAACTGATTGCAGCCTGCCTTAAGCGCAATTCCAAAGCAGAGCGCTTGCTTTGGGATACTTACGCTCCAAAATTATTTGGGGTATGTAGACGTTATTGCCCAATTAGAACAGAGGCAGAAGAGGTACTTCAGGAAGGATTTATAAAAATTTTTGATAAGCTTTCGCAGTATAAACAAAATGGATCCTTTGAATCTTGGCTCAGAAAAATAATGATTAACACCGCCCTCACACAGTTGCGATTAAACAAGAAATATACTTTTGAATTAGATGTAAACGAGTTAACAGAAGTGTTTTTAACCGATACCGATCCTTTAAAACAATTGGAAGCAAAACAATTGATGAACCTAATTCAAACCTTGCCCTACCCCCAACAATCTGTTATGAATTTGTTTTCTATTGATGGGTATTCGCATAAGGAAATAGCCGAATTGCTTGGCATCACCGAAGCATCCTCAAGGGTTTTGCTGCATAGAGCAAAGGCTAAATTAATAGAACAAAGTGCTCACAACTATCCTTTATCTAAGAAATATGGAAGTAAGTAATAAAGACCAAACCGACGATATTTTGTTTGAGAAACTGCATGGGCTAGAAATGGAGGCTCCCTTGCATGTGTTTCAACAGGTTCAGGAAAAGAGAAAGAGAAAAGTGGCAGCCTTTTGGCTTTTTGGTATGGCAGCAATGGTGCTGGTATCAATAGTATTTGTTTGGCAATTTGCCGAACCTAAGCCTACAAAGGTGCAAGAAAAGCTTGTTGTAAATACTCCTAAGGTAGAAAAAGTGCTTGTAAATAAAAGTGCTGAAAAGTCAGATTTGGCCGAACCAAGGATGGAGAGACCTATGAAATTAAACACGCTTGCAAAATCAACTAAAGTGCCTATTTCTGAACCTATAAAAACAAGCTATCCTCAACCCGAAGCTGTGAAACCAAAAATAGAAATAGAAAAGGTTCCCGCAACAGCAAAAATAGAAAAAGCGGAGCCAATTGCCTTTTCTGCAAACTCTGTAAAAGGCATTCCTAAATTTGATAGCCTAGAAACCCAACAAAGCAAAGAGCATATTCAGGTTTGCGAGCAAGTAGTAATTCCTGATTCTGTATTGAACAAAGAGCCAATAAAATTTTCTAGAAATAATTGGTTTGTTGGCATAGGGTATACGCAAACTGTTTTCAGCACTCAACAAGCGTATAATTCAAAAAGTGTATTGGTGTTTGGCGATAGTTCACAAGAGCACGATAAGCCTCTTTCTTCCTGGCGTTTTGATGGGTATTTTGGTAGAACCTTTAGCCAAAATTGGTATTATAGTGCTGGCATAAGCTATTTAAAAACCACCTATGCATCTGTTTCTAAAGCAGAGCAAGATTCATCTATCCTAAATTTAAGTACGGGCGGCCATACTCGTTTGGCCTATCAAACAGATGCGGTATATTTTGATGAAAGTTTAATCTATTTAGCCCTGCCTTTAGAAATAGGATATTGCAAATCGTTTGGCAAATGGCAAGTTCTGATAGGCCTGGGGCCACAGCTTACCTACCTTTATAGAACTAGCAGTTACAAAGCTTCAACTACTATTGGATATGCACCAGAGCACCTGCAAGATGCCAAGAACGAACGTTTTACTAACTATATCTTTTCTCTTCAAGAAAAATGTTTGGTTTCGTATCCAATTCTACAAAATTGTTATGTGGTTTTAGGAGTTCAAGGCCAGCAAAATTTGCAGAATACGTTTCAATCTTCTTATTATAATGATCATAAGGCAAATTTGTTTGGTGTGCAGGTTGGATTAAAATATTATTTACCTTAGCTGTAACATTTTTGTACCTGAGGTAGTTTTTGCGATATATAAACTTACAACAACTTTATCTATGAAAAACTTAAATTCAATAGTAGCATTACTAGCATTAGTTATTGTTATGTACAGCACTTCGTGCAAGAAATGGGGCGATGAACCAGGCGGTGGAACAGGAGGAGGCACAGGAGGAGGCCCTCAAGCCTGCAATATTAAAGGCGAATTGTTTTACCCTATGTGTGGCACAAGCGCATTAGATAATTTTTGGATTAAAGCCGAGAATGGTAAAATTTATCAACCTTGTGCAAACGATGTTTTAAATATTGCCGCAGAAATTTATCGAGAAGGAGATCAAATTAGTTTTTCTGTGCGCAATTTAAAAAGTGGTGAGTCATGTAAAGATGAATTAATTCTATGCCCGGCAAACACTATTCCTGCCGATTATAAAGTTGGACTTACTTGTATTAGCAGAATTGCTTCAAAAGAACTTATAGCCGATGGATACTTTAGAGATTACAGAAAATTGGATGGATGCAATTGGGTATTTGAGAGTTTAAGTGGCGAGAAGTTTGAGATTGCATACATACCAAAACTATATGCCATTTATGCCAACAAAAGAGCCAGTATTAGGTATACTCTTTCAAGTTCTGGAGCCTCTATTTGTATGGTAGGTAGTTCAATAGATATTCGTGCCATTCGTTATTATGATGTAGTAGGAGGCTGTAGACCATTTATTACCGGTAAATCGCCAGAAACCAAGAAAACGGTGAGCATACTTAAAGCTTGGACAGAAGGAAGCAAATTATGGCTGAGCCTAGGGTATGGAGGATGCAGTTTTGAAGATGAAGCTATATGTATGTATAATGAAGGAACTATTTACAGCAGCGATCCTAATATTATTCATATAAAGCTTGGCAACTTGCCAGAAGCACAATTATGCAATGCCTATTTTACCAAAGATATTTGTTTTGATTTGGGCATGTTGGTAAAAGCAGGCGAATACCACAATTTAATCCTCGATGGATATAGCGGTGGGCCAATTGCGGTGAAGTTTTAAGAATACTATCCAAATAATTTTAAATAGAAGGCTTGTGAGTATTTTTTAATCCAAATACTCATAAGCCTTTTTTGTTTAACTGTAATTAATATTCTAAAATTTTGTTTGAAAATTAAATACCATTTGCTGTACTAGAATTTCCATGAAACATCTTTGTAGAGTTTATCCTTAATAAAGGGTATCTTCATTTATTATTTGGCAAACTTGAAAACAAATAAAACCCATGCTCGCTTATATTATTTGCCAGGACTTATATCATTAGTTCTTTTGCCTCTTATTATAATACCCTATATATTTATTAAGTCTACACCTAAGCCTCAATATTGTTTGGAACTTAATATGCCTCCCAATATTACTTATGGTAATAGTATAGGGGAAGATAGAATTACTTTAGATATGCATTTGCCAATTTTTGAACGCAAATATTCCTATAAGGTATTTTCACAAAAATCAAAGGACAATTTAATTGCAATTGATGAAGGCATTCAGAAAATTAGTTCCATACAAAGAAATAAGGATAGCCTACATGGACTTGCGTTTGTTTTTAAGGATGTTTGCTTTGGAGATTTTATTTACCTGTTAAGTGGTTTAAGGAAGAATAAAATTAATTTATACCTAGTATTTGGAGATACAGTTAGAACCTATTATTTACCACCTGCACCTATTGTTAAAATTCCAGAGGTAGAAAAAATGCAACTTATTGGCTGTGGTACTGCAGGTATGATGAATTTACAGAGATTGCAAGAATTAGAACTAGAGAATGAAAAACATTTTGCTGAAATGCGATGGAATTATTTAAAACAACGAAAACGCCCTTTGTTAATTCTTTCAATTGCTTATCTAGCTTTAACTTTTTTTGCCTGTAAAAATTTGGTATGTACAAAAATTTGACCCTAGCAAATCCTCGGCAATTGTTCGCCCGTTAAATAGTTAACAACGCGCTTGCCGCCAATTCTGCTTTTAAGAATTACTTTGCCTGGGTTTTCTGTATTTACTTCCCCAATAATAGCAGCATCTGCTCCACATGTATGGGTTTTAAGGTGTGCTAAAAATTCTTCTGCGATGCTATCTTTTACCACTGCCATAAACAATCCTTCGTTGGCTACATAAAGTGGGTCAAGGCCCAACATTTCGCAAGCTCCTTCTACTCTTGGGTCAATGGGTAATTGGTGTTGATCCAATAAAAAACCAAGTTTACTTAATTCGGCAATTTCATTTAAAACAGATGCTACTCCACCACGAGTTGGATCGCGCAAAAACTTTATGTCTGAACCAAAAGTGTCTAATAAATTTTCTATGCAATGATTTAAATTGGTAGTATCACTTTCTATATCTGTTTCAAATTCTAAGCCTTTGCGTTGGCTCATTATAGCAATGCCATGGGTAGCAATTTTACCACTTACTATAAGTTTATCTGTGGGTTCAATTCTATTGTGATGAATAGTTGCTTTTGGGTGTAATAAACCAATGCCCGAAGTATTAATAAATATTTTATCGCCTTTCCCTTTTTCCACCACCTTGGTATCGCCAGTTACTATTTTAATTCCAGCTTTATCTGCAGCTTCTTTAATGCTAACAAGTACTTGCCAAAATTCTGTCATCAAAAAACCTTCTTCAATTATAAATCCTAAGGATAAGTACTTGGCTTGAGCGCCACACATGGCCAAATCGTTAACAGTTCCATTAATGGCTAAATCGCCAATGTTTCCACCTGGGAAGAAGATTGGGGATATAACATAGCTATCGGTGCTAAAGGCTACTTTGCCGTTTAGTTCAAAGATGGCGCCATCGTGTTGCTGATCCAATAAATCGTTTTTAAATAAACTAAACACACCACTTTGCAAAAGTTTATGTGTAAGTAATCCGCCACTTCCATGCCCAAGAGTTATTACATCAAAATCAAATTTTGGCATCGGGCATTGCAAGGTCATTTTTATTTTTTGGTCCATGTTTGCATTCTTTAATTTATGCACTTAGTGAATCAACACTTGCATAGTGGTAATAGGCAGCGCAGGCTCCTTCACTACTTACCATTGGCGCTCCCAAAGGATGCTCTGGTTTGCATTTGCTGCCAAAATTGGGGCATTGTTTAGGCTTCTTTAAGCCTTTCATTATTTCGCCGCTAATACATTCTTTGTTTTCTTCGGCCGCAGGTAGGTTCAGCTTAAATTTTAAACGCGCATTATAATGCTTATAGGCTTCGTTTACTTCGTATCCACTTTGTGGTATGGAACCAATGCCTCGCCAAACTCTATCGCTTACCGCAAACACCTCCTTAATGGTGTTCATGGCCATTTCATTGCCTTGACGTTGCACATAGCGTGCATATTGGTTTTCTACTTGGTATTGGCCTTTTTCTAATTGCTCTACACACATCAATATTCCTTGCAATAAATCAACGGGTTCAAAACCTGTAATAACAATAGGGGTTTTATATTTTTCGGCCACAGGGTAATACTCTTCCATACCCATAATGGTGCAAACATGCCCTGCAGCTAAAAAGCCATCTATCTTATTATCTTCATCGCTAAGTATTGCCTCCATGGCAGGTGGTACCAATACATGTGAAGCTAAAATGCTATAATTTAATACACCCATTTTATGTGCTTGAACCACACTTAATGCATTTGCGGGAGCAGTTGTTTCAAAGCCTACTGCAAAAAATACTACTTCTTTTGTAGGGTTTGCTTTGGCAATTTCAACCGCTTCTAAAGGCGAGTATAATATTCTAATATCTGCACCAGAGGCTTTTACTTCTAATAAGTTTTTATGACTTCCGGGTACGCGCAACATATCGCCAAAAGAACAGAGTATTACATTATTTTGTTCGGCTAAATAAACTGCCTCGTCTATAACACTTACACTGGTAACACATACAGGGCAACCAGGGCCATGCACCATAGTAATGTGTTTGGGCAATAAATCTAAAATGCCATTCTTAACAAGGCTATGTGTTTGTCCGCCGCAAACCTCCATTAAGGTCCAATCCTTGGTAGTAATACGGTGTATTTTATCTAAGTATTCCTGAACCAATTCTGGGTTGCGGTATTCTGTAAGGTGTTTCATGGCAATATGTTTAATTCGTCAACTTCACCCATTTTCTTTAGGTACTCGAAGGTCGTTCGCGCTTCTTCTTCATCTACTATTCCTATGGCAACGCCCACGTGTACCAAAACATAATCGTTTAGTTGGGCTTCTGGTACCATGTATAAATTTACCTCTTTGGTAATGCCTCCAAAAGACACCTTGCCAAACCTAAATGTTTCGTCCAATTGGTTGGTTATTGAAAGTAGTTTTCCAGGAATTGCTAAGCACATAGGTTATGTATTAAAAGGTAAATGTGGAATTATTTTTCTTAGGTTCTATTGGTGTTTGCAAGCTGTAATAAGCCAATTGTCCAAAGCTTATGTTTTCGTCGTTGGCACTTAGTTGGGTATTAAAATAAAGTTGTTTTGTTTTACTCAATTTCTTTTGAATAGCATTTACTAAATAGGCATTTTGAAACACACCTCCGCTAAACGCAAGTTGGTTTATGTTCAAATTTGTGCTTACAAGTTCTATCATTTTTACTAAGGTATTAAACACCTTGCAAGCAAGATATTCTTTCGCTAATTTTTTTTCTATGTCAAAAATCAGTTCTTGCAAAAAGGGTATCCAATTGATGTTTTCTTCCGAAAATTTTACACTATAGCTCGCTGTACATTTCTTGGGATGACTTGTGGCAAGTGTTTCTAGCATCATGGTGGCTTGCCCTTCGTATTGATGAATGGTGCAAACGCCTAAGATTGCCGCCACTGCATCTAATAACCTACCCATGCTACTACAAAACAAACTTGGTTTTTGAGCCAACATGCTTGTGTATAGTTGCCATTCTTGTTTGCTAAAGAGAGGTTCCAGAATACTTGTTTTCTCAGGAATCATGGAGAGCATACTTAAAGCCGAAAGCCTAGGTTCACGTGTCATTTTATCTCCAAGTAGTTGTGGGAAATAGGCAAGTTGTGCCGTTCTAGTAATAATTCCTTTACTAAAGGTAAAAGTTTCGCCACCCCATATTTGGCCATCATCGCCATAGCCGGTGCCATCCCAAATAAAGCCCAAGATTTTTTTCTTGCTGTTTTGTAGTTTATTCTCTAGCAATACAGCTGCGAAATGTGCTTTGTGATGTTGTATTTCTAAAAGTTGCAGTTTGTTTTTTGCGGCTAATTCTTTTCCGTATTCGCTCGCAAAATAGCCAGGGTGTTTATCAACTAAAATTACTTGTGGTTTGGCTTTTACTAAGTTGCAAGTATGTTCTAAAGTATGTTTAAATGCTTCTTGAGATTCTAAACTTTGTAAATCGCCCAAGAATTGGCTCACTAGTAAATTGTTTGGATAGGCTAGGGCAAAGGTGCTTTTAAGTTCACTGCCCATAGCTAAAACTGTAGGCTTTAACTCTGCAAATGGATTTGGAAAATGGTTGGGTGCTAATCCTCTACTGCGCCTTAATATGAGTTGTTGCTTGTTGGCAAACTGTATTAAGCTATCGTCTTGTGGTGCTACTATTTCTCTGTCGTAACTAAGCACATATTCTGCCATGTCAAATAAGTTATCTATGGCATCTTTATCTCTATAAATTATAGGTGCTCCGCTAAGGTTAGCACTTGTTGCAATAAGGGGTTTGGTAAAAGCTTCGGCTAATAAGTAGAGTAATGGAGAGTATGGCATTAACACTCCAATTTTAGCTAAACCAGGAGCAATTAAGTTATTGCAAAGTTTACTTTTAGAATTACTTTTTTGCTTACATAAAACAATTGGAGCAGCCGCACCTGAAAGCGCTTTTTCTTCTACTGCATTTATTTCTACTTCTTCTTTTGCTTGTGCTATAGTATTAAAGAGTACTGCAAATGGTTTGGCTGGCCTGTGTTTTCTAAGTCTTAATTCTCCAATTGCTTTTTCATTTGTAGCATCACAGAGTAATAAGTAACCACCAATTCCTTTTACTGCAATTGTTTTTCCTTGGTTCAGGGCAATTAGTAAATGCGTACTTATTTGGTTCCAATTGCTACTTACTATCTGTTGGTTCGAACCAAACAAAGCCATTGGAACACTACACGTAGGGCAGGAGTTGGTTTGACTAAAATGCCTACGATTTAATGGGTTGATATATTCCTCTTTACAGCTTGGACACATAGCTAAATGTGCCATAGTAGTATGTGGTCTATCGTAAGGTAGTTTTTGTACAATGCTATACCGAGGCCCACAATGTAAACAGGTAGTAAAAGCATAGTTATGCCTTTTGTCCCTATAGTCTCTTAATTCCCTTAAACACTCCAAACAAATCCCAATATCCGGCGTTAACAGTAAATCAGTACTTAAAGAATCTGGGCTTTTACTAATAGAAAAGTGAGTATACTTTTTGCTTGTTTTGCTTACACTTAAGGTATGATGTTTAAGAATAGCATGGGCTGGAATATGCGTGAAAATTTGTTTATAGAAGGCATTTGCTTTTTGTTTGCTTGCATTAAAAAACACATGAACGCCATCAGTGGTATTAAATACCTCGCCACAAATTTTAGATGCGGTGGCAAGCTTATACACGTAAGGTCTAAAACCAACACCCTGAACCAAACCTGTTAGGTGAATATGAAAGGTTTGAGTAGGTTTATTGGAAGTGGCCATGCGGCAAATAATTAGGCCAATTCTGCTGCAGGAACTTTTGCTTTAAGCCAGTTATACCATTGCTCAAGGCCTTCACCGTTGGTGCAACTAACTTCTATAATTTCTAGCTTATGATTAATTTTTAGCGCATTTGCTTTTACTTTTTCCATATCAAATGGAACATAAGGCAACAAATCTGTTTTATTAATAATGCATAATGTAGAAGAAAAAAACATATCCGGATATTTCAACGGTTTATCATCACCTTCTGTTACACTAATGATAACCACACGTTCTTTTTCACCTAAATCAAACATAGCAGGACAAACAAGGTTACCTACATTTTCTATAAATAGTACCGAGTTTGCTTTAGGCTTCATTCCTTGCAAAGCATGCATTACCATATGCGAATCTAAGTGACAGCCTTTGCCTGTGTTTATTTGAGTAACCTTAGTTCCAGTAGCATGAATTCTGTCGGCATCATTGGTGGTTTGTTGATCGCCTTCTATAACCGCAAATTCTAGTTGTCCTTTTAAATCGGTAAGTGTTCTTTCAAGCAAAGTAGTTTTACCCGAGCCTGGTGAGCTAACAAGATTTAGGGCAAGAATATTTTTGGCATCAAAATAACCTCTGTTGCGTTCGGCCAAAAGATTGTTTTCGTGTAATACATCTTTCTCTACATCCACAACTTTTTTGGTATGGGTATGCGAGTGGCTAGTGCCATCGTGATGGTGGTGGTGGCCGGGCTCATGATAAGTTGCTCCGCCATTAGCGTCGCATCCGCAGGTTGCACACATAGTTTGTTTTAGTTTTAGGTGTTAGGAAACCAATAATGTTTTTACTCTAAATTCTTTGCCGCTAAGTACATTAATAAAATGGCTGCCACACTGAGGGCAAACATCATATACTTGCTGCAAAGAAATTTGGGCATCGCAATCGAGGCAGGTTCC
This sequence comes from Bacteroidetes bacterium B1(2017), assembly GCA_002256395.1. Classification (GTDB taxonomy): domain Bacteria; phylum Bacteroidota; class Bacteroidia; order UKL13-3; family UKL13-3; genus B1. The sequence continues at coordinate 129,591 of NKJG01000006.1, forward strand.
TTTGCCTTCAATTCGATTTATTTTTCTTATGGCGCCTGCCAACAAAGTGTTTTTCACAGCTTGGCTCCAGGCAAAATCAAAAGCATCCATTTCAACACTGCTTAGGGTTCCAATATCTAATTCAATTTCCTCAATTAAATGGGCATCGGCATCCAAAGCGTGTTGCTGAGCAATATCAATTATGCTCATAACAAGGGATAGCTCATGCATGATTTTTAGTTGTTCTCTGATTGCTTTTTGCTACGCATATACAGGTAAAAAATACCTCCACAAGCAAGCACTGCTCCTAATACAACAGCATGGGTTGGCTCAACAAAATAATGGGTTATGGTAAATCCTTCGGTTTCGCCATGACCAGGGTGTGCCATTCCTAAGAAAGGAAGTAAAGTGGCAACAGAACTTACTACAAGTGTGCTAATTTTTTTCATCAGACAATTATTAAAATTTTGTAACTCAATATTAAGAAAGAATTTCTACTTGATAAGTTTATTTAAATCAGAATTTTTATTGATTAAAGTCATAATATTTCACTTCGTCATAAAATTACTTTGATGTACCAATTTATTGTCCTAAAAATTTTAAACCCATCAACATGACTAAAGATGACTCTCCAAAAGCTCAGCCCACCTATTATGAGGAAGTTGAGAGAAAAGGGTACACACGCAGGGATTTCCTGAGTTTTGTTACCATGATGACTGCCTTTATTGGCCTCGACAAATCTGCTATAGGGCAGGTAGCTACGGCACTTGAGACGAAGCCGCGAGTACCTGTAATCTGGTTGCATTTTCAGGAGTGCACGTGTTGCTCTGAGAGTTTTATTCGATCGTCGCACCCAATGGTTGCCGACATTCTTTTAGACATGATTTCGCTTGACTATACTGAGACCCTGATGGCTGCTTCGGGATTTCAGGCAGAAGAAGCGATGCGGAATACTATGACCAAGTACAAAGGAGAATATATTCTTTGTGTTGAAGGTAGTGTACCTACTGGCGCCGATGGCGTTTATTGTATGATAGGTGGTAAAACATCTATGCAAATATTACAAGAAGTAGCGGCCGATGCAAAAGCTGTAATTGCATGGGGAAGTTGTGCTAGTAATGGTTGCGTGCAATCTGCAAAACCTAACCCAACTAAGGCTACTCCAATTCATAAATTATTAAAAGGTATTCCTTTAATTAAAGTTCCTGGTTGCCCTCCAATCGGTGAGGTTATGGCAGGTGTAATTGTACACTTAGTAACCTTCGGAAAAATTCCTGAATTAGATCGTCAAGGTCGGCCAAAAGCATTCTATAGCAAACGCGTACACGATACTTGTTACCGTCGTCCGTTCTATGATGCAGGTTTATTTGTTGAAACCTTTGATGATGAAAGTGCACGTAAAGGATATTGCTTATATAAAGTGGGATGTAAAGGCCCGTCTACCTATAATGCCTGCGGCGTAATGAAATGGAATAATGGAACAAGTTATCCAATTCAAAGCGGTCATGGTTGCATTGGATGTAGCGAAGAAAACTATTGGGATAATGGAGGCTTATATAACAGAGATGCTGCCTTTGCAGGCTTTGGTATTGAATCTAATGCCGACACTCTTGGTAAGGTTGCTTTAACGGCTACTGGTATGGCATTGGCTGCACATGCCATTTATACCAATGTTCGCAAACACGATTTAATTGTGAACCTAGAGGATGAAGGTAAAGTGACTGAAAAGGAATTGGAGTCTTAATTTTTATAACCTAAAGAAAAGTATGAGTAAGAGAATTGTTGTTGACCCAATTACTAGAATTGAAGGTCACTTACGCGTTGAAGCGGATATAGAGAATGGCAAAATTGTGGATGCATATAGCAGTGGTACCATGGTGCGCTTGTTAGAAGAAATTTTAAAAGGAAGAGATCCTAGAGATGCATGGGCTTTTGTGGGTAGAGTGTGTGGAGTTTGTACTTCAACTCACTCGCTTACTTCTGTTCGCGCCGTTGAGGATGCCTTAGATATTACCGTGCCTGTTAATGCAGAGTTGGTTCGTAACTTAATGCATTGCGTTTTATATATGCACGATCATGTGGTGCATTTCTATCACCTACATGCCATGGATTGGGTAGATGTGGTAAATGCACTTCAGGCCGATCCTAAAAAGACTTCTGAATTAGCACAAAGTTTATCGCATTGGCCAAAAAGTTCACCTGGATATTTTAGCGATATCCAAAAACGTGTGAAGAAATTTGTAGATAGCGGTCAGCTTGGAATTTTTGCGAATGGCTATTGGGGTCACCCAGCTTATAAATTACCTGCAGAAGTTAATTTAATTGGCTTAGCGCATTATTTAGAAGCTCTTGAATGGCAAAAAGAAATTGTAAAAGTACAGGCTATTTTTGGTGGTAAAAATCCACATCCAAATTACCTTGTAGGTGGTATGGCATGCTCTATTGGTTTAGACGATGTAAGCGGTATTAACGCCGAACGTTTGGCTTATGTAGGACAGTTAATAAAACAAGGACAAGAATTTATTGAACAAGTATACATTCCAGATTTAATGGCAGTGGCTTCGTTCTATAAAGATTGGGGTGCAATTGGCGGTGGTTTAGGTAATTACTTGGTGTATGGCGATTTGCCTACAAATGGGTATAGAGATATAGCAAGCTATAAATTTCCATCGGGTGCTATTTTAAACAAAGACTTGAGTAAGGTGCATGATATCGACTTAAGAAAAGACGATGAAGTGCAAGAGTTTATTACCAAATCGTGGTACGATTATAAAGGTGGTAAAGATGTAGGTTTACATCCATGGAAAGGCGAAAGCACAGTTAATTATACTGGCCCTAAACCTCCATTTGAACATTTAGATACCGACAAAGAATATAGTTACCTTAAAACTCCAAGGTGGAAAGGTCATGCTATGGAAGTTGGTCCACTAGCGCGTGTATTAGTTGGCTATGCTAGAGGTAAAGAAGAATACAAAGAAGTAGTAAACAAAACCATTACCGATTTAAATGTGCCCGTTACCGCCTTATTCTCTACATTAGGTAGAACAGCCGCAAGAGGTTTAGAAGCTAAATTAGCAGCAGGTTGGGCTCAAGAGTTCTATGCATCTTTAATTGCTAATATTAAATCGGGCGATACCCGCATGGCAGAGATGAGTAAGTTCGACCCTACAACATGGCCTAAAACTGCCTTGGGTGTTGGTCATGCCGAAGCACCTCGTGGCGCCTTAGCACATTGGATTAATATTGAAGACATGAAGATTGCCAACTATCAATTGGTGGTTCCAACAACTTGGAATGCATCGCCTAGAGATAGTAAAGGACAAATGAGTGCTTACGAAGCTGCTTTAATTGATACGCCTGTTGCGAATGAAAATCAACCATTAGAAATCATTCGTACCATTCATAGTTTCGACCCTTGTATGGCCTGTAGCGTGCATATTTATGATGAAGAAGGTAAACATATAAGCCGCATAAGCGTGGTGGGCGAATAATTCTTAAACAACATAGTATGGCAACGAAATATTTGCATATTCCGCGCTTGCGCAGAGTATATGTATGGGAACTTCCCGTAAGAATGTATCACTGGCTAAATGCATTAGTAATAATTGCATTGGTAGCTACTGGTTTTTATATCGCTAATCCTTTGGCTCTGCAAAGCCAACACGAAGCCGTAGCCCAATACACAATGGGTTGGGTAAGGTATGTGCATTTTGCAGCAGCTTATCTGTTTTTCTTTAATTTTATTTTTCGCATTTATTGGGGTTTTGTTGGAAATAAATATGCCAACTGGAAACAGTTTATTCCTACCACTAAAAGCTTTTGGGTAGAAATGTGGACTGTGTTTAAAAAAGATATTCTCATGCTTAAAGGAAAAGAGCATGTGAGTATTGGACATAATCCAATGGCAGGTTTTATATACTTCCTTACCTTTATTGCCTTTATGGTTCAATGCTTAACAGGCTTTGGATTGTATGCTCCAATGAGTAACTGGTGGTTGCCTCAATTATTTGCTTGGGTACCTGCTATGTTTGGGGGTGATATTTTATGCCGCCAAATACACCATTGGTCTATGTGGTTCTTTATTCTCTTTGCCGTGATACATGTTTATCTGGTATTTTACCACGATTACGTTGAAGGTAGAGGCGAAATGAGTAGCATGGGCGGTGGTTGGAAATTTATTGAAGAAGATGTGTTTGAAGAAAAAAAACACCATTCGCCAAAAAAATAATTAAAAAAAAACATGCAAGCTAAGAAAGACATATTGATTTTAGGAATTGGAAATTACCTAATGGGCGACGAAGGCATTGGCGTGCATGTGGCTGAACAACTGCTTAAAGAAAACCTACCAGCCGATGTAGATGTGCTGGACGGTGGAACTGGCGGGTTTCATTTATTAGAGTATTTTGAATTGTATAAAACGGTGATTTTGGTTGATGCTACTTTAGGCGATCATCCTATTGGAACAATACGACTTATCAAACCACGGTTTGCACACGATTTTCCAAAGGCTATGAGCACCCATGATATTGGTTTAAAAGATATGGTGGGTGCACTACAGTTAATGGATAAAATGCCTATTATTCATTTGTTTGTTGTTAGCATAGAAAGCTTGCAACAGCAAGGAATAGAGCTCACGCCAGAAGTTAAGGCTGTTGTACCCGAATTAATTTTACGGGTACGTAATTTAATTGAAGAAATAAGAAGCGGAGTGTTAGAAGAAACTATTTACGGAGTATTATAAGTTCTCTATTAAACTCTCAATCTTCATTCCACGAGACCCTTTCAAGAACACAAATTTGTTTTTGAAAGGGTTTTCTGTTAAGAAGGCTGCCACCTCTTTGGTTTGCTCAAACTTTTTGTAAGCAGTGTTGGTTCGGCAAAATGCTTTACCTACTAAAATAACGTCTTCTAAGCCCAAATTTTGGCAATACTCTACCAAGCTTTGATGTTCTTCTGCTTCATATTTTCCAAGCTCAAACATATCGCCCAAAATAAGTACTTTGTTTGAACCCGGCATGGCCACAAAATTTCTAATGCTTACTTCCATACTACTTGGATTAGCATTATAGGCGTCTAAGAAAATTTTGTTATGTTCCTTTTCTATGAGTTGCGAACGCAAGTTTTTAGGTTCATACTGCTCTATGCCTTGTTTAATTTGGGCTGCTGTTAATCCAAAATGTAAGCCAATACTTAGCGCTGCTAAAATATTATCGAAATTATAATCGCCACTCAAAGGGCTTATTATTTCTGTGCCTTGAAGCTTAAATTGAATAGTAGGTTGAAAGCAATCTGCTTTTAAATAGGTTGTTTGCGCATCTATTTTTTCTTCGGTGTGAGCGGCATAAATAATTCTATTTTGTATGCCTTCACTTTTGTTCATTAAAACAGAATCGTTGCCATTTACAAAGGCAATTCCATTTTCTTGTTTTAAATAATCAAACAATTCGGCGTTCGATAAAATAACGCCTTCCATACTTCCAAAACCTTCTAAATGATCTTTGCCGTTATTAGTAACTATACCGTGCGAAGGACAAGCTATTTGGCATAAAAATGCGTTTTCTTCTTGGTGGTTGGCTCCCATTTCAATTACCGCTATCTCATGTTTCTTGGTAAGCATAAGAAGTGTTAAGGGCAAACCAATATGGTTATTAAAATTCCCTGGCGTGCTTAAAATAGAATACTTGGTTTGTAAAACAGAGCTAATAAGTTCTTTGGTAGTAGTTTTTCCGTTTGAACCAACAATAGCAATTACAGGCAAGTTTAATTGATGTCTATGGTATTTTGCCAGATCTTGTAAGGTGTTTAAAACATTGCTAACTAAAATGCATTTTTCATTTACAACAAATTCTGCTTCATCTACAATACAATACGCAGCTCCTTGGTCAAGCGCCATTTGTGCAAAGGTATTCCCATTAAAATTATCACCTTTAAGTGCAAAGAAGAGGCAGTTTTTGCTAAGCTTGCGGGTATCGGTACAAACTTCTGGGTATTGTAAAAAAAGAGTATATAGTTCTGTGGTGGTCATTTTATGAATTAATAAAGAATTAAAAAGAGCAATGTTTTCTAACTTGCATCAAAAATAAGCCAAGCATGAAAAAATACAATCTACTTTTAATAATTGTCTTTTTATCTTTCACTGCATGGGCTCAGCCAGTTGTGTTTAATTTAAGCAATAAGGCAAGTTTTTCAATTGGTAGCAGCGATACTTTTGATTATCCTTTTACAGGAGGTTTAAACTCGCCTCAATTTTCTAAGATAGATTTTAATGGGGATGGTGTGAAGGATTTATTTGTTTTTGATAGGGTAGGAAATAAGGTTTTAACCTATGTATTTAAAAATGGGAAATATGCCTATGAACCCAAATATGAATCTGAGTTCCCGAAGTTGTATTATTGGGCATTGTTACGAGATTATGATAAAGATGGCAAGGAAGATATTTTTACGGAAATAGATTTTAATGCTAGACCAGAGGCCGATAAATATGTGTATGGAAATGGATTACGAGTTATTAAAAATGTAAGTACAGATATTTACAAAAAGAAATGGCTGCAAAGTAAAAATCAATTATACGACCTAGGTATTATTGATTTGCCACCAAGCATATTGGGTATTTTAAATTCTGATATAAATGCTATAGAAGACATGGATGGTGATGGGGATTTAGATATTTTGCAAATGCCACCAAGCAAAAATGTTATCACCTATTATCAAAATATGAGCAAGGAGCGTGGCTTTGGTCTAGATTCTCTTTTGTTTCAATTTAGAGATGAATGCTGGGGTTATATGTCGTATAAAGTTAATTACAACTCCTTTGTTTTAAATGATAATAGCGCCTGTTTTAGAAACTACAAAGGAATTTTACACGATGGAGGTACTGCCCTTACGCCTTTTGATGCCGATAATGATGGGGATATGGATTTGTTATATGGGGATAAATCTTTTCAGAATTTGGTGTTTTTAAAAAATGGTAAAACCATAAATAAACAAGGTAGAGATTCAATTATTCAACAGGATACAATTTATCCTAAAAACACCCTTGAGGCAAAAGTTGATATCTTTCCTGCTGCTTATATTTTGGATGTAGATAATGATGGAAAGCGCGATATGCTTGTTGCACCAGCAGCGCAAACTGCTGCTAAAAGTTCTTTTCAAATTTCGTATTATAAAAATACGGGTAGTAATAGTGTGCCCATATTCGCTTATCAAAATAACACCTTTTTGCAAGATGAAACACTTGATTTAGGTTCAGGAAACGCCCCACAATTTGTAGATATAGATTCGGATGGCGACCAAGATTTAGTTATGGCTACACATGGCGATTATGCTGTTACCCAAAACAGTAATGATCGATTACTTTTATTTATGAATATGGGTACTGCCAGCAAGGCAAAGTATTTGTTAATGGACAATGATTTTTTAACAATTAATAGTTCAAACCCAAAGACCTATATGATTGCTCCTTGTTTTGGTGATTTAAATGGCGATGGAAAACCTGATATGTTGATGGGTGATATGAATGGCAAATTCCATTATTTTGAAAACACCAGTAGGAATGGAAATATCTCCTTTAAAAAAATTAGCTCCAATTACTTTTCCATGTTTGCAGGTGTATTTAATTATCCGCAATTGGTAGATTTAAATAAAGATGGATTATTAGATATTGTTACTGGAAGAAAAAATGGAACCTTAGCCTATTTTGAAAATAGTGGAGCCGATACCTTGCCTAATTTTACAGCTAGCCCAACCATTGATTCAATTGGTAAAATTGATATGACTGATTTTGCCAATTTTGGTTTTGCAGGCGCCTATAGCATGCCGCATGTATGTGATTTGGATAAGGATGGCTTTTATGAAATATTAGTTGGATGTGATTATGGACGGGTATCTCTCTTTTCAAATTTTGAAGCGAGTGCCACGCGAGTTTGCCCCAAAATTGAGAATGTATTTTCAGAAGGCCTTGGAATTGCACCTAGTAACGTAGAATTTGGGCCTGCTTGTGTAGTAAGCTCTGCCGATATAGATGCCGATGGCTTGTCCGAAATTCTTATCGGGAATTATAGAGGTGGAATTAGAATGTACACAACCGATGTAAAGGGTATTATTAGTGGCTTACCTAAAATGAAATCTAATCCCATACAGTTGCAGATTTATCCAAATCCAGCAAAAGATATTTTAGTGCTAAAATCAGATGCTAATCTTAAAGATCAAGCGTATGTAATTTTTGATGTCCTAGGAAATGTGATTCTATCAGGTGAATTAAATTCGTATGAATCGAGCATTGATGTGCAGAGGTTGAAAAATGGACTCTATATACTTCAAACAAATAACCCCTCTGGATCTAAATTACTAGCTAAAATTGTCATCGAAAAGTAAACTCATTTCAACGTTTGAGCCTAACAAATAATCTTAATTATCCCTACCTTGCATTAAATTCCCCAAGCATGAAAAAATCCAATTTACTTTTTTTACTAGCGTTTCTTCCCTTTTTAAGTTGGGCTCAGCCTGTGCAATTTAATTATAGCAACAAGGCTACTGTTAGTGTAAACCTTACCGATACGCTTAAATACCCTTTTATAGGTGGCTTAAATGCGCCTCAATTTAATAAAATAGATTTGGATGGAGATGGGGTGAAAGATCTTTTTGTGTTTGATAGAGTGGGAAGCAAAGCCATGACCTACCTCTTTAAAAATGGCACTTATGTATATGCTCCGTTTTACGAAAGTATGTTTCCTCCATTGTACAAATGGGTTCTTATGTATGATTATAACAAAGATGGCAAAGAAGATATTTTTACGGAAGTAGATTATAATGCCCAGCCCGAACCTGATAAATATGTTTCATCTAACGGAGTTCGTTTGTTGCGCAACGTTACAACTGTGCCGGGCAAGTTAAAGTGGAAGCAAGACCTAAATCAATTAATGGATACAGGTTTAGAAATGTTACCTCCTTCTAATATTGCTTTATCCAATACCGATTATTCTGCTTTTCACGATATTGACGGCGATGGCGATATGGATATATTATTAATGCAATTTGGCAAAAATGTAATTACTTATTACCAAAATTTAAGTCAAGAAATGGGCTATGGCAACGATTCACTAAAATTTGTATTTAGAGACGAATGCTGGGGCTATATGAGTTATTTAGTGAACAAAAATGGTTTCTTACTAAATGATGATAGTCCTTGCTTTAGGAATTATAAAACGGCCAAACATAATGGAACTACCCTAACTGTTTTTGATTCGGATAATGATGGAGATATGGACTTGATCTATGGTGATGTGGGATTTCAATCATTGGTATATTTAAAAAATGGAAAAACTATCATGAGTCTTAAACGCGATTCTATTATTGCACAAGACACTGCCTTTCCATCTAATTCGGTTCAGGCTAAAATTGAGATATTCCCTGCTTCTTTTATTGTAGATATTGATGAGGATGGAAAGAAAGATTTAATTGTGGCGCCAAATGCTGAGGCGGCTGCAAAAAACAACGAGCAAGTAATGTATTACAGAAATACAGGTACATCTGCAGTTCCTACATTTACCTACCAGAGTACAAATTTTTTAGTTGGCGATATGCTGGATTTAGGTGGCGGCAGTATTCCTAGGTTAGTAGATATAGATGCCGATGGCGATTTAGATTTAATTATTGCCACTCAAGGCGAATACACAGTTACTGCTAACAGTAACGATAAGTTAGTTTTGTTTAAAAATGTTGGAACCAAAACCAAGGCAAAGTTTGTATTAGAAAACAGTGATTTTCTAATGATAAATTCTGCCACACCTAAAATACAGCGCGTTATTCCAAGCTTTGGCGATTTAAATGGGGATAGTTTACCGGATATGATTATTGGCGATTTAAATGGTAAATTACACTATTACGAAAATGCGAGCTTGGGCGGAAACATTGTGTTTAATAAAATTAGCAACAATTACTTTAACATGTTTGCAGGTACTTCTGCTGCACCTTGTTTGGTTGATTTAAATAAAGATGGAAAAACCGATATTGTTGTGGGTAGAAAAAATGGAACCTTAGTATATTTTGAAAATACAGGTACAGAATTAGCAGCGCAATTTGCAGCCACTGCTTCTATTGATTCAATTGGAAAGGTTGCTGTGGGCGAGAAAATTATTTCGGCCGGTATGCCGTATTATTTTGATGGTTACTCGGTTCCAGAAGTATGCGATTTAGATAAGGATGGTAACTACGAAGTATTGGTTGGTAGCGATCAAGGCAGAGTGTTTTTATATAGAAACTTTGATGCCAGTGCAAGCAGAACTTGCATGGAAATTGAAAATGTATTTTCTGATGCGGCAACTGTTTCAGGTTCTAATTTATTCTTTGGTCCTAAAACATCTGTGGCTACGGGTGATTTAGACGGAGATGGTGTTTCGGAACTTGTTATAGGTAACATGCGTGGCGGTATACGAATGTATTCTGCCGATATTAAAGGTGTAATTAGTGGAGTAAAAGAAGAGCGTTTACAAGCTCCAAACTGTGTGTTATTTCCAAACCCAGCGAAAGATATTTTACAGATTAGAAGCGATAAAAACCTCAAAGATAGTCCCTACACTATTTCTGATATTTTGGGTCATAGCGTTCAAACCGGAACCTTGCAAGGCTATGAAAATAGCATCGATACTAGGGGCTTAACTCCTGGTTTTTACTTCTTCCAAAGCAGCGATGGCATAGGAAATCAATATGTTGCGAAATTTTTGATTGAGTAATACACAGCTTTTTTAGAAAACATAAGGCAAGCCGCTTATTTTGTATAATTTCGTACAAAATTTGAGCATTATGTACGGACAATTACAAGAGCAATTACAGGCTGAACTCAACGAAATTGAAGCAGCAGGATTATTTAAACGCGAACGCATTATTGCCTCGCCTCAAGGTGCCGAAGTAACCATGCAAAATGGTAAAAAGGTATTAATCTTTTGTGCCAATAATTATTTAGGTTTATCCTCTCACCCACGTGTGTTAGAAGCTGCCAAACGCAGTATTGATAGTCATGGGTATGGAATGAGTTCTGTCCGTTTTATTTGTGGTACACAAGACATTCACAAAACGCTAGAGCAAAAAATTGCTACTTTCTTAGGAACAGAAGATACTATTTTATATGCTGCCGCCTTTGATGCGAATGGTGGCGTGTTTGAACCTTTATTTAACGAGCAAGATGCTATTATAAGTGATGCATTAAACCACGCAAGTATTATTGATGGCGTGCGTTTATGTAAGGCTGAACGCCATAGATATGAGCATAATAATATGGCCGATTTAGAGGATAGACTAAAATCTACCCAACATTGCCGCAACAGAATTATTGTTACAGATGGTGTGTTTAGTATGGATGGTACCATTGCTCAGTTAGACCATATTGTGGCATTAGCCGAAAAATATAATTCATTAATAATGGTGGATGAATGCCATGCAAGTGGATTTATGGGTGCAACCGGAAGAGGCACACATGAATTTAGAAATGTAATGGGCAAGATTGATATTATTACTGGAACCTTAGGTAAAGCTTTAGGTGGCGCAATGGGTGGTTTTACAAGTGGTAAAAAAGAAATCATTGATTTACTTCGTCAACGTAGCCGCCCATATTTATTTTCAAATACATTGGCTCCTTCTATAGTGGGTGCAAGCATTGAAGTTTTGGATATGCTTACAGAAACTACCGAGCTTAGAGATAAGCTTTGGGAAAGCACACAATATTTTAGAAAAGAAATGACCGAAGCTGGTTTTGATATTAAGCCAGGTGAGCATCCAATTGTACCCGTGATGTTGTATGATGCTAAATTGTCGCAAGACTTTGCTGCTAAATTATTAGAAGAAGGGGTGTATGTAGTTGGCTTTTATTACCCAGTGGTTCCAAAAGGTCAAGCGCGTATTCGTGTTCAAATAAGTGCAGGTCATGAGCGTCATCATTTAGATCAAGCAATAGCCGCCTTTAAAAAGGTTGGTAAAGAGCTAGGTGTTATTTCGTAATAATTTATTCATTTTGTAAGCTCTTGAATGTGAGGCTTGGTAATATTAGCTTAACATTCAAATAACAGAGAGCTAACCTGAACCTAACTTTGTGGTAACGCAGGGCTGATAATTTTGTGTCAATTTCTAAGCATATGAAGTTGAGACAAAAAATTAGCACAGTATTTATTTTTATTATCCTCGCAAGCACTGCTATTAAAGCGTTTCCGCAGACTGACGGAAAAATTAGTGGCAAAGTAATCGACAAAAAAACAGGCGAAGAACTGCTGGGAGTTACTGTAGTGGTTGAAGGTTCACCAAAAGGTGCTGCTACCGATTACGAAGGAAAATTCCTAATAGGTAACTTAAAACCGGGTACGTATAATATTGTAGTAAGCTATGTTTCATACCATAAGAAAGTTCTTACTGGTATTGAGGTAAAGGCCAATGAGGTTACCACAATTACCGTTGCCATGGAAGAGTCTACCAAAGAACTTACTGAGTTTGTAGTTCAAGGTGAGTTAAAGCGCGAAACAGCAAGTGCTTTATTGGTTCAGCAAAAAAACGCTACCAGTATCTCCGATGGTGTATCTACAGAGGTAATACGCAAAACGCCAGATAGAAGCACAAGTGATGTATTAAAGCGCGTAAGCGGTGCAACCATTCAAGATAATAAATATGCTATCATACGCGGACTTCCAGATAGATATAATGGTGCTTTTATAAATGGTTCGCCTTTGCCTAGTTCTGAACCAGATAGAAAGGCTTTTGCCTTTGATATTTTCCCTGCTAATTTATTAGATAATTTAGTCATTGTTAAATCTGCTACTCCCGATTTATCTGGTGAGTTTGCAGGTGGATTAATCTTAATTAAAACCAAAGACATTCCAGAGCAAAACTTCTATCAAGTTTCTTTAGGTTCAAGTATTAATACCTTAACAACGTTTAAAGATTATACTAGAAATGTAAAAGGCTCAACCGATTTTTTAGGTATTGATGATGGAACTCGTAAATTACCTAAGGGCTTCCCAGATAATAAAACCATGAGCGAATATCAAAACAATATTCAAACCATGGATGATGTAAAGCGTTTGGTTAATGTTGCAAAACCGTTCAATAATAATTTTGAATTGAACACCTCAAATGCCCGCCCTGCTTATAGTTTACAGTTTAGCATGGGTCATTTAAAGAAATTTACCAAGTTTGAATTAGGTAGTATTTTTTCATTGTCGTCGCAAAGCACACCTACTACTCAATTAGTAACACGTACCGATTATGATAATAATGGTAAAGTGTATGAGTATAAAGATAAACAATATACCACCAATACCTTAAATGGCTTTTTGTGGAACATAAGTTATAAGACTAAAAACAATAAAGTTTCGCTAAAAAACTTATTAAATATTAACTCAAACGATCAAACAGTTATTCGTGAGGGAGCAGATTTAATTAATGGATTTGAATCTAGATCTTATGCCATGTGGTATACCCAAAATGTGTTGAACAGTCATCAATTAAGTGGCGAACACATGATGGGCGCATCAAAAACAAAAATTACTTGGAACACCGGCTTTAGCCAATTAAATAGAATTACTCCAGATTTCAGACGTGTAAAATACCAACGTAATTTAAACGACGATCAGGCTATTTTTCAAGTGCCTTTATCAAGTACCACACAGCCAGAAGTTGCTGGTAGATTTTACTCGAACCAAAGAGATTTAATTTATAATGCAGGTGTAGATGTTTCTCATCCACTTAACATTGGTAAGTTTAAAAACGAACTAAAAGTTGGTGGCTATGCTCAAAAACGTACGCGTGAGTTTACTGCTCGTCAGTTAGGTTATGCCTTTGCTCCTGGGCAACATCCAGATTATAGCTCTCAGCCATTGGATCAAATTTTCCAACAAAGTAATATTGATACAAACGGTTTAGTGTTAAAAGAAGCTACAACACCAACAGATGCCTATACCGCAGGTAGTAATTTATTTGCAACTTATTTTAGAGTAGATTCAAAAGTTACCTCTCGTTTTAAAGTAATTTGGGGTGTACGTTTAGAATCGTATAACCAACAATTGAGCACCTACAGAACAGGTATAAATGAGAAGTTTGAGATTGATACCACAGTGGTTGATTTCTTACCAAGTTTAAACTTAGTGTATTCATTATCTGAGAAAACAAATTTACGTGCTTCCTTCTCTCAAACTGTTTCTAGACCTGAGTTTAGAGAGTTAGCTGCCTTCCAGTTTTTCGACTTCAACGATTTAATGTTAGTAGAAGGAAACGCGAATTTAAGAAGAACAAAAATTGCGAACTACGATTTACGTTATGAGTTTTATCCAACTCCAGCACAATTAATTTCGGTATCTGTTTTCTATAAAAAATTCACAGATCCTATTGAAAAAATATTGTTCTCGGGTGGTAGTCCGCGTTTAATGAGTTACCAAAATGTAACTTCAGCTTGGAGCGCAGGTATTGAGTTTGATTACAAATTAAATTTGGGTCAATTATTACATTCCGAAAGTGCATTTATGAGCGGTATGAACCTAATGGGTAATGCAGCTTGGATTAAATCAAAAGTGGATGTTTCTAAAGTTCTTGCTACGGAAAGTAAAGACAGACCATTGCAAGGACAATCACCTTATATTGTAAATGGAGGTATTCAATATAGCCATCCAAAATTACGTTATGGCGTTTCGTTTATGTATAATAGAATTGGTCAACGTATTACTAACGTTGGTAATTCTGAGTATGCTAGTTATTGGGAAAAAGGTAGAAACGTGTTTGATTTACAATTAAACAAAACACTTTGGAAGAACTTAGATATTCGTTTTGCTATTCGCGATATCTTACATCAAAATGTTATCTTTTACCAGAATGGCGATGCCAAAACTGGCTACAATTCAAGTATAGACAAAGATATTTGGAACTTTAAAGTTGGTTCAAGCTATAGTTTAAATGTGAGCTTGAAGTTTTAAAACATATTCTATGTAAACAAAAAGGGCCGCCATTGTGCGGCCCTTTTTGTTTGATAGACAGTAGCGTTTACATTAAGGTAACATGAGCATCATTTTAACTTAACCGTAGGGTTAATGTTTGGTAACATGGGTTCATGAAATTTGATACCATATTAAAACCAAAACAGATATGAAAAAACTCACTACAAGTGTGTTTATGATTTTATTTGCTTGCCTTTCTTATGCGCAAAGCAATTTCTTTACACCAACAAGTTATAGAGGGGCAATTGACCCTGATACAACTAAGGATTGGACAAAAGGTTGGAGTAATTTTGACCCAACAACTACTTCTTATCCTGCTACTACTGTTACAGTAAATGGCGGCGACATTACAACCAACACCACATGGACAAAAAACAATGTGTATCTATTGAATGATGGATATATTTATGTTACTGGTGGTGCTACTTTAACAATTGAGGCTGGAACAATTATTCGTGGTACTGGAAAAGGTACTATTATTATTTGTAGAGGTTCAAAAATTTATGCTAAAGGTACTTTGGCCGAACCAATTATTTTTACTTCAAGCAAAGGTGCTGGTTTACGTGCTCCTGGCGATTGGGGTGGTCTTGTGTTAACTGGTCGTGGTATTCATAATTTACCTCAAGGTGATACAGCTGCTGCCGAAGGTGGAATTGCTAAACCAGTAACAGGTTCTGGCGAAATAGATGGTCGTCATGGTGGTACTAATGATAACGATAGCTCTGGTGTATTAAGTTATTGCCGTGTTGAGTTTGCTGGTATTCCATTAACTACTGCTGCTAACTCAGAAATTAACGGTATTACTTTTTATTCAGTAGGAAGAAAAACTCAAGTAGATCATATTCAAGTATCGTATTCTGGCGACGATTCATACGAGTGGTTTGGTGGTGCAGTAAATTGCAAATACTTAATTGCCTATGCTGGTATTGATGATGATTTTGATACGGATAATGGATTTAAAGGTTTAGTTCAATTTGGTATCGGTGCGCGTATTCCTTCAAATGCCGATCAAAGTGGATCAAATGGTTTTGAAAGTGATAACGATGCAAACGGTTCTCAAAACTTGCCTAGAACTGCTGCTGTATTTAGTAACATGACAATGGTTGGTCCATTATATAGCGGACAAACAGCATCTGTTAATAGCAATTTCCAACGTGCTGCTCATATTCGCAGAAATTCAGCTATTTCAGTTGTAAACTCAATTTTAACTGGATATCCAACTGCAGGTTTATTAATTGATTCTCGTTTAACCAACTCAGCTTTCCAAAATGGTACTGCTGTATTCAAGGCTAATATCATTGGAGGTGTACCTGCTGGTTTAGCTGGTAGATTAGCTTCTAACAGTGACACTTTAGCTGTAACTTCTTCTGCTAGTGTTGCTGCTTGGGTGGTAAACAATCAAACAGATACGTTCAATCAATCAAATGATGTAAACTTGGTTCGTCCATTTATGTATACCAACCCTAGTTATGCTCCTGCTTCTAATTCAGTAGCATTATCTGGATCTAATTTCTTAACTGGTAAAACTCCTATTGATGCTAAGCCTGTGGCAGATTTTACTTTTGCTCAAACAAGCCCAACTAGCAGAACATTTATTTTTAATAATGTATCTAATACAAGAGGTTTTGCTTCAACGTATTCTTGGGATTTTGGAGTAAGTTCATCAACTACTGATACTTCATCTGCATTAAGCCCAAGCTTTACTTTTCCTGCTAATGGATTCTATAGTGTTAAATTAAAAGTTAAGAATGCTTATGATAGTAGTATTGTAACTAAAAACGTAGGTGTTACAATTGCTGCAACTCAAAACAACTTCTTTGATTTTACTCCTTACCGCGGTGCATTAAGTCCTGATACAACCAAAGATTGGACAAAAGGTTGGAGCAATTTTGACCCAACTACAACTACATACCCTGCTACTACTGTTACTGTTAACGGTGGTGATATTACTACTAATACAACTTGGACAAAAAATAACGTATACTTATTAAATGATGGGTATGTTTATGTAACAGGTGGTGCTACTTTAACTATTGAGCCTGGTACAGTTATTCGTGGTACTGGTAAAGGTACATTAGTAATATGTCGTGGTTCAAAAATTAATGCCATGGGTACACTTGCTGAACCTATTGTATTTACATCTAGCAAAGGTGCTGGTTTACGTGCTCCTGGCGATTGGGGTGGTATTGTAATAACTGGTCGTGCCGTGCATAATTTACCTCAAGGTGATACAGCAGCTGCCGAAGGTGGAATTGCTAAACCTGTAACTGGTGCTGGCGAAATTGATGGTCGTCATGGTGGAAGCAATGATGATGATAGTTCTGGTATAATGACATTCTGTAGAGTTGAGTTTGCTGGTATTCCTTTGACTACTGCTGCTAACTCAGAAATTAATGGTATTACTTTTTACTCAGTTGGTAGAAAAACAGTTTTGCATCACATCCAAGTTTCATACTCAGGAGATGATTCATATGAGTGGTTTGGTGGTGCGGTAAATGCTAAATACCTAATTGCGTATGCTGGTATCGACGATGATTTTGATACAGATAATGGTTTCCGTGGAAATATTCAATTTGGTATTGGTGCGCGTATTCCTTCAAATGCTGATCAAAGTGGATCAAATGGCTTTGAAAGTGATAACGATGCTAACGGTTCAACTAACACTCCAAGAACTGCTGCTGTATTTAGTAACATGACAATGGTTGGTCCATTATATAGCGGACAAACAGCATCTGTAAACAGCAATTTCCAACGTGCTGCTCATATTCGCAGAAATTCAGCTATTTCAGTTGTAAACTCAATTTTAACTGGATATCCTACTGCTGGTTTATTAGTAGATTCTCGTTTAACAAACTCTCATTTCCAAAATGGTACTGCTGTATTTAAAGCTAATATCATTGGTGGTGTACCTTCTGGTTTAGCTGGTAGATTAGCTTCATCAAGTGATACTATGGCTATTACTTCTTCTGCAAATGTTGCTGCTTGGGTAGTAAACAATCAAACAGATACCTTCAAACTTTCAAATGAAGTGAATTTAGTTCGTCCGTTCATGTATACTAATCCTAATTATGCTCCTGCTTCAAATTCAGTTGCAATGAATGGTTCAAACTTTGGTACAGGTAAAACTCCTTTTAACTCTAAACCAATTGTTAATTTTACCTACACCCAAACTATTCCAAATTCAAAAGGATATAGCTTTTCAAATACTACAGATACTAGAGGTATAGCTACTCGTTACCTATGGGATTTTGGTGTAAGCACATCTACTAGCGATACCTCTACGATGGAAAATCCTAGCTTTACTTTCCCTGCTAATGGATCGTATATTGTTACTCTTTATGCTATTAATTTATTTGATACATCGTTTATCAGCAAATCTGTAACTGTATTTGTAACAGATAAGCCAGCTGCTAACTTTACCTATGTTCAAAGTACAACTGCTGGTTCTAGAATGTTTACTTTTACAAACACTACAGATACTAAAGGTTATGCTACCACATATGCATGGGATTTTGGAGTAGTAACTGCATCAGACGATACTTCATCGGCCATGAACCCAGAATATACGTACGCTGCTAATGGTACCTATACTGTACGATTAATTGCTAGCAATGCCTTCTTAGCCGATACCGTTAGCAAAACAATTACTGTTCTTGCAACAAGTATTACAGAAGCTAATGCAGCATTTAGTCAAGTAAGTTTATTCCCTAATCCAGCAAATAACCAATTTACTGTAAGCTTAAACTTAGTACATGCAAATACTGTTTCAGTTGAGTTAATGGATGTAACGGGTAAAGTGGTTTTAAGTACAGAAAACAATAAGCTTCAAAGTGGTGTAAACGAAGTAATATTTAACACTTCTGAAATGCCTCAAGGAGTTTATTTCGTAAGAATTAGCACACCAGAATCGAGCTTAAGCTCAAGAATGGTAATTGTTAAATAGGAATATTAATTCATATCAAAAAGGCCGGCAACAAAGGTGTTGCTGGCCTTTTTTGTTTTAAAGTAGTTTTACCAATAGTTAATTTTACAAATTTGGTTATTGGTATTTTTTGTTTTTTTTCTAAGTTGGCACTTAATTGAAACAAAACTAATTACCTATGGATCTGCTTAAAAAAATATTTCTCTACCTTGGCAAAGTGCTATTAAATTTAGTTCTAATTGCTGCCGCTTATTACCTTTATTTAAACTTTGCCAAGCCAAGTGGTTTTGCTACTATAGCTCCCGAATTTTTTCAGGAGATTTTGGCTGTAAGCATTATGTTGGTAGTACTTCCGCTGCTGCAATTAAAAGCGTTTAGGCCAATTCAATTTATAAGTTTTGGTTTGGTTTGCTTACTTATTCCTTTAGTTATTTGGGGTATTTTTTCGCTTAACAAAATGGCTAGTCCTAGCAATTATGTGCGCCAATATCCAATTGAAAAAATCACCAAATTGGAAAGCAATGAAGTAGTTATTGGGGCATACGTATATGAGAAGAGCGGCATGGTTCAATACAAGGTTCCAATAGATAATTGCCAGCGACTCGACTCATTACGCATACGTATACTCGACGGTTTATTGGGCATGCAAATTGTAACCGACGATATTAGCTTTAATAAAAAAGCCGATTGCGGCTCTTAGAATTTGCGAACTGGACGCTTTTGAGCCACGTTAAATAAGCCCACGAATACAGAGTAGCCCATTAAAGCTCCAAAGCCAATTTGTTTCATTACACCTAATAAATCGGTGGTTTGCCATTCTTGCAATACAACACCATCTTTTACCTTACGCATAAAAATTCCATGCACCTCTAAATTCTTTTTGTTAGCCGGCGCACCCATAAAACTACCTGTATTTACTGCTGTAGAAATAAAGCGTATACTTACCATATCGTCTTGGGCAATAATGTTTGGAAATGTCATTTGCAAATTAGAAAAGGCCGCTTTCATGTCTTGCATAAAGCCAATATACTCGTCTTTGGTAAATACAAATCCATCGCCGGTATAGGTAAAGTCTTTGTGGAGCAATTTGTCTAAATCGTTCCAACGGCCATCTAATATGGCTAATGATACCGAAAGGGCCGTTTCTTGATTTTGTTTTTGAGTTGAGTTTTCCATCTTATTGTATTGTTTTTTTGATGGCTCAAAAATGCAGGGGGTACGGTTCTAAATCAATATACTACCCAAAAAGTAAGCACTATAGATTTGGTAAGTGCTTTTAGAAACCTATACCTTTGAGAAAAAAAATACAATGAAGCGCTATAATTTAGATGGCACCTTTTTTTACTGCCCAGTAGATCTTACTCTTTCTGTTATTGGTGGCCGATGGAAGGGCTTGGTGTTTTGGAATTTACGTGATGGAGCCAAGCGTTTTGGGGAGCTCAAGAAGATACTTGTTGGCATTAATGATAAAATGCTGACCCAAGTATTGCGCGAGTTAGAACAAGCAGGGGTGGTAAATAGAAAGGTCCATGAAATTATTCCACCAAAAGTAGAATACTCATTAACAGAAGAAGGCCAAAAGCTCTTACCTGTTATGATTCAAATGGAAGAATGGGGAAGGAAATTTGAGGTTCAAACAACAGCTTAATTGCTGCTTCCTTTAATGTTTATGTTAAAGGTATAGGTATCCGTTCCGCAATCATGATGGTGGCCTCCACATTGTTTGTTGCCATGGTTTCCTGTATTACATGAATGAGTATTGCTAATAGTTTCATTGGCACTCACAACCACCACATCACTTCCTATATAATCTAAAGTAGGAGAATAATTAAAAACGTTTTCGCCACTTGAACCCACCGGTGTTAAATTACTCGTTAAGGCATGAGAGGCCGCTGTGGTAATTTCTGTTACATCATCGGCATCACCTAGTTTTGGTAGGGTATAGCTATAAGCTTGATTAGGTTCAAGCGTTACTTCAATAACTTTATTTACAGTTTTATTTTCTTTTTTGCAGGCAGTAAAAGAGAAACTAAAAAGGGCAACAGCTACCAAAAGCAAAGCAAGATTTTTCATCGTTTTAAAATTAAAGTTTAAAGGTACTAATTCCTATTAAAATACCTATTTTTTGTTTTTGTATTCGAGTTTATAAATAACCCAACCAAAGCCTGCAAGTAGGTGTAGAAGTACAATTGCAAAAATTATCTTTTCCATAATGAGCCTACAAAATTACAAGAAACAAACACTTGGCTCGAGCCAATTTTGCTGATTTAGGTCAGGGCGCTGGGCAACATTTGTTACATAGGGTAATAAGGTTGCGGGCAATCTATTAAACCAAATTATATCCTTAATAATTTATTAGTAATTGCAGAAATCTAAGTTCCGAAGTTATATCCATTTTTAATTATCTAAATTTGAATATGGCATCACCTCAACCTAATAGTTTCAAACTTCTATTTAGTATACTATTACTGCTTGGCATTTCTTGCAAAAAAAAGGCTGAGCTTAAGCTTTGTTCTGATACCAATATGGCTGAAGTTAAAGGCTGTAAATTGTACCAGGTTACTACAAACGAATGCGATTCAGTTACTGGGGCTAATCTTTATTCATACACTGGAGGCTTTGTTATAGAATCAAATTTTTATACTCAAACACCTACTCAATCACTTCCTAAGCCAGATGTATTAAATAATATAAATTATGATGCCTGTAAAAACCATATTCTTTCATGGGATCAACAATGGTTGGATACATGGGGTAGATATGGAATAAATGCAAGGAGAGAGTTTGATTACCTAAATCACAAATTATATCGTTTACGATATTACGACCTAGGTACTTCATTGGATAAACTTGCTTTAAGGAGCACTGAAGAAATAAGTTATTTCTCAAATTTTTGTGTGGTGCTTAAAAAGAATGGGAGTGGAGTGTTGCTAAGAACAGATACGGCCTTTTTTAATACTTTTGGAGATATAATAAAGAGGGTTTGGAAATCGGAAACTCAATTGGGAACAGAATATTATTTAATAGATACCAATACCTTAAATCCATACGGTATGGTGCCAAATTACGAAAGCACAATGCCAAGGTCTAAACACATTACCCTATCTACCTATTGGGAATATAATGGTAAGTTAGTGCTTGAAGATTCTTTATATGAATACACCAAAACAACCAGTGGGTATTTAAAATCAGAGATTAGGTATTCAAATTATGGGAGCGGATCACGAAAGGTTCAAAATGTATATGAATATAAAGATTGCTATTAAAAAGTTTTCTGTTATGTAATTGAAAGCCGTTAATTTGAGTAGAAATTACTTAAACCCTAAATGCGTAATCTGCTTATTTTAAAAATTGGTATTGGTTTACTTTTGCTCCTAACTTTTAGTTGCCAGCAACGCTATGGATTTAGAACAAAATATTCTGTAAAGCCAAAACCTAAAGATAAGCAGGAGCGAGAGCTTACCTCAAAAGACAATTTACCTGAAAAGCAAAACGAGGAACTTAGTGCAAAGGAGAGTGAGCCCTCTATCCCTAAACCCAAAGAAATTCCTAGTATAAAATCTGAAAAGGATAAATCAACCATACTTAAACTTTTTGCTCTGCCAAATCTTGAATATGGCAAGCAATTACCCTTTAAACTCAAATCTACCGCTCCTTTAAGAATTAAGGGTAAAAACAATTTGGTTTTTCTTTCTGCCTTTTTATTGATTGTTTCGGTAGTTTCAATAATTGGCGATGCCGAAATGGCTATTGTAGTTTTATTGTTAATATTTGCCATTGTTTCTCTGGTGAGCTTTATTAAAGATTTACAGAAATGGCATAGAGTTAGATTCATACCAGGGTTTTTCTTTTTACTTGGGGCTACAATCTTTGGCTTCTTTTTTTATTTTCTTTTTGCTGAACTTCAATTGTTCCTTTTGGTAGGCCTCCAATGTGCCTTTATGGCCTATTTAATGAGCCTAGTGCTTATGCGAATTTTGGATGCAAAGTATTTAATGAGCAAGCCATTTTTGTATTGGAGCCTTAGAATAATGTTGGTGGCTTTTGTGATTCTCTATTTCAAATTCCCTGATTTTTTTGAAGATGTTTTTGGGTAAAAAAATAAATTCATAACCATTAAACCATTTTAGGATTACGCCATCTAAATTTCCATATGCAAAATTTATTTCGCTCTACTTTCTTACTATTTATTGTAATTTTTCTATGTGATAAAGCTCAAGCCCAAACTTTTGATATCGTTTTGGGTCGGCCTACAGATAATGCCATAACCATTAGTATATTATTTGATCAAAATGCCGATTATTATATTAGCTATGGAAAGCAATCGGGCAGCTATTCAAATACATCTAGCACCTATGCCGCTGCCGCCAATATACCAGATGAACGCGACCTAATCGCTTTAACAAGCAATACCAATTATTTTTATAAGGTTTTCTATAAGGCAAGTTCCGCTTCTACCTTTAAATCTTCGGCCGAATATAGTTTTCATACAGCTAGAGCAAAAGGCAGCACTTTTACTTTTACGCTAGAAGCCGATGAACATTTGTATGATAAAAAAGGTGTACAAAATATGTATCGTGTTACCCTCGCAAATGAGGCAGCAGATAAGCCAGATTTTATGATGACCCTTGGCGATATTTTTGGAGATGATCATACACCCAATTCAACAACAAATTTTGAGATGGATTCTTTGCATAAGGCATACAGACCTTTCCTAGGTTCAATCTGCCACTCTGTTCCTTTCTATGTTTGTTTAGGTAATCATGAGGGCGAGAAAAAATATTATCTATTAAAAAATCCACCTAATAATATTGCTGTTTATGGCACTTTGGCAAGGAAAAAATATTACCCTAATCCATACCCAAACCAGTTTTATACAGGTAATACCAAGGAAGAATTATTTGGAATGGGTACTCCAGAAAATTATTATGCTTGGACATGGGGCGATGCATTGTTTGTAGTGCTTGATGCCTATCGCGATGATAATGATACCACACCTAAGCCTCATGGCTGGGATTGGACCTTGGGTTTGGCTCAGTATACTTGGTTAAAAAATACCTTAGAAGGAAGTACTGCCAAATATAAATTTGTATTTGCCCATCATATAAGTGGCGAAAATAGAGGTGGTAAAATGGTGGCACCTTTAAATGAATGGGGCGGCTATCAAACTCTTGGTGGGCAATATAATTTTGCAACCTATAGGCCAGGTTGGGCTAAGCCCATTCATAAATTATTTGTCGATACTAAAGTAAATATTTTCTTTCAAGGTCACGATCATTTGTACGCCCATGAAGTGCTAGATAGTGTAGTTTACCAAGAGGTTCCAATGGCCGCAGATTCTACCTACAATATAGGCATGCTTGCCAATGCCGATGCCTACACACAAGATACCTTAGAAGGAACCGGACATATACGTGTAACGGTTTCACCAGAGTGTATTAAAGTAGATTTTGTACGCGCCTACTTGCCTGCAGATACACTAAGTGGAAAACATAAGAATAGAGAAATTGGGTTGTCGTATACCATTGGTGCATGTGCAAGCACAGGTGTAAGTAGTTTGCCAAGCCTTCAACAATTGGTAGTCTATCCTAATCCTGCAATGGAAGAGATTTATTGGACCTTGCCCGAACCAATAAGCCAAGCTAAAGCAAGTTTATTTGATTTAAGAGGATATCTTATTCAAACAAGCTCAACCAATGCAATGGATGTATCGAGCTTAGCCAATGGCGTATATGTATTGAGATTAGAAACGGGTAATGAAACGGTGTCTCGTAAAATTGTGATATCGAAATAGGAATAACCTACACTTGAAACCTGTTTCGGCATTGAGCGAGAGCAAGTTAATTCGCTCTATTTCTACACTTCCCACAATTGCAAAATTCGCTTATCTTCGCGGCTTAATCAGAATTGAGTTGGAGTAGGTAATCACACTCACACCCCAACTCCAAACTGATTCTGCATCCATAGTTCAATGCCCGCCCGACCGAAGGTCTTACGGGCGGGGATAGAATTTCAGATTCCCCCGCCCGAACGACGTTCTGTCGGGCGGGGGTTCTGAAGATGGGGGTTCGATTGTTCTTAAAATAATATTTGCATCCATAGTTCAATGGATAGAATTTCAGATTCCGGTTCTGAAGATGGGGGTTCGAATCCCTTTGGGTGCACTACCTATATCAAAATCTAATATATTAGTAATTTCAATATATTGGATTTTGATTGGAATTATTCAGACTTTGTTGGGCGTAGTGCCTGTCTCTATTGTCTTTGGGACTATTTTCAATCTATTTAGAAGCTTTTTGGTGGTTTTTGATTTTCTACGGATAATCTTCATTTTGGTGGATATTTAATAGACCTTTTGGTATGTTAAAATGGAATGTAACCTAAAAAGCGTTAATATTCAGATATTCAATTGAAAAAAGCGATACAATTTCCACTAAAATAAATTTATGGATACATTGTTTAAGCTTTCCTTTTTTTTGTATAAGTCAAAAAAAATGGTTGATGGGAAATGTCCTATCTATTTAAAAATTAGAAATGAGGATGGCATGTTTTATATCAGCACTAAAATTAGTGTTGAAGAAAAACTGTGGGATAGCACAAAAAATCTTATAAAAGGTTCATCCAATGATGTTGTTTCTAAAAATGACACCCTAAAAACAATTTTAGCATCTGCAAGAAATAGTATTGCTCGTTATAGCTTGACAGAAGGAAAAATATCACTTAAAAAGTTGAAAAATGAACTTACAGGTATCAATAAAAGAACAAATACTATTTTGCTGTTATTTGATGAGGTTTTAAATACAATAAAGAAATTACAAAATAAAGATTACACCCCATCCACATTGAATAAGTATCAATTGACTTATGATAGAATAAGTGAATATATTAAGGCTAAATATAGATTAAATGATTTACCATTAACTGATTTGGATTATAAATTCATTTCAGAATTTGAGCAGTTTTTAAAAATTCAATATAATAACAAACAAGGCACTGTTCATAAGCATTGCCAGAGATTAATTAAAGTTACTCGGATAGCTGTTGCCAACAACCTAATACGAAAGCATCCATTTGCAGAATACAAAATCACATTGCCACCTAAAAATGTTACTTATTTAACCAAAGATGATTTGGATAAAATAGTTAATAAGCAATTTGTGTCGGAAAGATTGAACAATATTAAAATGGCTTTTGTCTTTTGTTGTTATACGGGATTAGCATATACAGAGGTCAGAACATTAATGTTGAAGCATATTGTTAATGAAAATGACGGTGAGAAGTGGATAGTAATGACAAGAAAAAAAACAAAGAAGGCTTATCGTGTCCCGCTTTTACCACAAGCTTTATCCATACTTGCTTTATATGATAATCATCAATGTCGTATTTCAGGAAAGGCATTGCCAATTTTATCAAATGTTAAGTTTAATGAATATTTAAAAGAGGTAGCAGATATATGTGAAATTAATTTGAGATTGACAACTCATGTGGCTCGTAAAACTTTTGCTGTAACTATTTTACTTGCAAATGGGGTTAGTATTCCTGTTGTCGCTTCATTACTTAATCATTCGTCAATACAAGTTACAATGTCAACATATTCAGCCATTATTCCATCGCAAGTTATACAGGAATTTAAGACACTCAAAAAGACAATAGAGACAGGCACTACGCCCAACAAAGTCTGAATAATTCCAATCAAAATCCAATATATTGAAATTACTAATATATTAGATTTTGATATAGGTAGTGCACCCAAAGGGGGTATTACCCTACCTATAAATATATCATGTAGCTATCAATGTTTTCAACTATTTCAAAGTTTTTTGGTAAGTGTATTGTTTTTCAAGGTATATCAAATTTCCACCAGTAATAC
>NKJG01000216.1 GCA_002256395.1 Bacteroidetes bacterium B1(2017)
GCAAATTTTTCCATAATGGCCAATTGTTTCGGGTTGTCTTCGGCTAGATTATTAGTCTCAGATAAATCTACAGAGAGGTCGAAAAGCTCTTTTTTAGGGCCTTGGTCTTTTTTATGTAAAAAAATGTATTTCCAATTGCCATACCGCACAGCATGCGAATATCCGCCTTCATAAAACTCCCAATAAAGCGGCCTTTCAGATATTTTTTGACCAGACTTCCAATATGAAAGTTGCGAAATACCATTGGTTGTAATTTCTTGTGAGGATTCAGCCAATTCTAAAAAACTTGGCAAAAAATCCCAAAATGCAGCAGGCTGGTCATGGATTATTCCTTTCGGCAAGGCTGCTCCCCAAACAATGGTTGGCACGCGGATACCCCCTTCATACAAATCTCTTTTAACACCCCTTAAATTCCCTGAACTATTCATCAGTTTTACATCATCCATGGTGCGGCCACCTTCAATATGCGTACCGTTATCTGAACTAAAAACCACCAAAGTATTCTCCGATAAACCATTGTCTTTCAAGGCCTTCATTACTTTACCCACATACTCATCGGCTTTGCTAACCATAGCTGCGTAGGTAGCTTTTGGCATATTCTGACCTCCATAATGATTGCTACTAAACGGCTTTTCTGTGAAAATGCTATTTCCTTTATCATCCAAATAGGCAGCCAAATTTCCTTTTGGCACTTGTAATTCGGCATGTGGAATAGGTAAGGAAAGCATCATAAAAAAGGGAGTAGAAGCATTGTTTTTTATAAAATCGGTTGCCTCTTTTGCGAAAAAGTCTGCAGCATAACCCTGGAAAATATTGCCACCAATTCTTTGAGGTTTAGGAATTTCAGGCGTCGATTTCCAAGCAGTACCAGGGTACTGAAAATGTGCCTCCACATGGTGCAAAAAACCTGTGAAATAATCCCAACCTTTAAGCTCAGGGCTACCGGTGGTATTGATATCACCAAGTCCCCATTTACCAAAAAGCCCTGTTTTGTATCCCTCTTTTTGCAATAATTGCGGTAAAATAATATCTGATGGCCGCAATGGCACTTCACCATTACCGCGAATATATGCATTACCTGTATGTTTCCCCGTCATGAGGGTACATCTTGAGGGTGCACAAACGGTACTTCCACTGTAAAAATTCGTTAATTTTATACCTTCAGCGGCCATTTGATCTAAATTGGGTGTTTTGATGATTTTCGAACCAAAACACCCCAAATCTCCATAACCCAAGTCGTCTGTCAAAATGAAAATGATATT
>NKJG01000007.1 GCA_002256395.1 Bacteroidetes bacterium B1(2017)
AACCCACAAGAATGGCTATTGGATGTGTTGCAAAAGTTACCTGCTCGAAAAGCAAATAACATCGACGATCTACTGCCACAAAATTGGAATCCTGATTTACAAGGTGTAGTTTAGCGGGTGCTTACATAGCAACATAAATCCTGCTTGAATAGATAAACCAAGTCCAATACCTTTCCAAAGGGCGTTTGTTTGAAAGAAAATAAACAGAAGTATTCCAATTAATAATAGAGCTATTTCAACCCAACGGTAGATTTCAAAATTTTTCATCACCACTTCCATCATTGGAATTTCATCTTGTTCAATTTTACTTTTATCCGTTTGAACAATTTGGTTTACTCTAACAATATCTTTTGGACTTCTATAATAAATAGAGCTTCCAACCACTATTTCAATCAAAGCAATTGTAATTAATGGATATGCCATTCCATCATAAAAGGGTTGTTTTACTTTGCTTAAAAAATAGCTTGCAAGGGCAATTGCAATAATTCCTATTAGTACAAAAAGTAAGCTTTCGTATTTTTCGGCATTAAAATATTTTTCTACTTGGTTCATTTTTTACAGTTCTTTAATATTTAATTATACTTATTCTCCCATTACTCGCTTTAATAAGAAGATTGTCTTCAAAAATAAAATTTTGCTTGTATCCATCGTCGTCCTTTATAGGAAACGACTTGAGTATTTTACCAGTATCGCCCAATAAAATATACTTCAACTTTTTAGTTTTTAATTCTTTTTCAATTAGCCAAATGGAGCTTCCTAATGAATACGTATCAAACCTAATTTCATCCCATCTCATTGTTTTGTAAGGAATTATTTTTGATGTTATCGCATTGGTAACCGTATTTATATAATAATACTTTAGGTAACAATTTAAATCGCCATAAACGCCAGGAAATACTGCTACGATAGTCAACTTATTACCCTTAATATAACTATCTATAAAATACTCGGTTTTAGGTGCATTTAGCCTAATCTCCGAAATTACACCCTTCTTACTCACAATTAAATTGGGCGCATCAGGGTGTATATAAATACCCATCACATACAAATTACCTTTCGATTGAAGTATTTTTTTAGGCCTAGGATAATAGGTAGTTACTTTTTTTCGGATAGTCTTTTTTGTGGCTAAATTATAGGTAACAACAACAGTACTTAAATCACTTGTCGAATACCTTTTTGAGCTACTTACTTGAAAAGCAAAGTTTAATATATTCCCAGTAATCTTCATATCAGAAGGAGTAAAGAACGAAGCGCCAAAAGGAATTTTTTGTTCAATTTCTCCATTTAAATTTAGAACAAATAAACTTAAATGAACATCTTCATTTAGATTCACTATTTTACCTTGTGTTACCAAGGCATAGAGCTTATTGTTATGGTAAAGCAGGGAGCTAATTCTATTTGTGTGTGCATCGCTAACCTTTAGCGACCAATTAAGCTTTAGGTTTGTCTTATCATAACTTAACAAATAGGCATCGCAGGCATTCCCATCGTTTATTTTGGTTTGGAAAGAATATCCAGCGCAAAAAATCGCACTATCATTTGCAGTAATATCATCTACGTATTCATAGTTTTTATAAACGGTGCTAAACGTAGTATCCTGAGCATAACACAAGGAGTGAATGAATAGTAACAAAAAACCTAATAGCTTTAATTTCATACGTACTATTTTTTAACCTCCTATTTGTTCAGGATAGCTAATTTCTTTTTTTCTATATCAATTTTTATTGACCTATTTATACTAGGGCAACATCTTCCAAATGGCACTTTATCCATTCATATTATTCTTCTTCTTTTTTATACCCTTCATAATAATAAGACTGTTCAATTCCTTTAAAGATTATTTCTCTATTATCTACGTCATCCGGTAAAATACCAATGTATTTCTTTGAGCCCTTTAGTTGTGCCTATTTCTATTTTATGAATGTCATTCGATTCAAACAATCGATAGGCATTTTCTAAGCTGCTTTTATCAACATTTTTCATATGATTTCCTCACTTAAGTAAGCTACACAAAAATAGTCGAAATGGCTGTAATTTCTTGCTATCGAGTTAATTTTTCCTCTTCTCAATGCTAGTTTTTGCTCCTGCCACAGTAGTTTCGCAGGACTATTCTTATTCAAGTATCACGCATGAATATAAAGCAAAAAGTCCGAATGAAACTAAGATAAAACCTGAAAGCCTATTTATCCAAATAAGTTTGCTGGGAGTAAGTTTAGATTGAAAAAAACTAACCAGCGAACTTAATATCAGCCACCATAAAGCAGATCCAATAAAGATACCAAATACCAATGTCATGGAGGATGAATAATCTGTCTTGGTTGTACCTAAGCCTAGTCCAGCAAAAATGGCCAAGAAGGATAAAATGGTTGCGGGGTTAGTCAGGGTTAAGAAAAAAGTTGAAATAAAATTATTGACACGTCCATTACTGTTAATAGTTGCAGCATTTGTTGCAGGTTTAGTTACAAAGGATTTGACACCAATAAAAAGTAAAAACATACCTCCAAGTAATTTTATCCAAAACTCCTGTGCTAAAAGAAAGGATGAAATAGCAGTTAATCCAAAGGCTGCTACGATGCCATAAACCGTATCGGCCATTGCCGCTCCCATTCCTGTAACAAAACCCGAGGTGCGCCCTTCTGTTAAGGTTCGTTTTATAGTTAGTACACCAATTGGCCCAACAGGAGCTGCAATTGAAAAGCCAATCAGTAATCCTTTAAGTAAATAGCTTGTGGTCATATGGTTTTCTATAATGTTGGCTATAATTAAAACAGGTCAACTAGTGCAATAATTACCCAAATTGCCGAAGGAAGAAAAACCCAAAATAAGGTAAAATAAAGTCCTATTTTAAACATCTTTGGCCCATAGGTCAAGCTACGTTTAAGGAACACTTCAGTTAGCCAACCTAAGGTATAAGCAATATTGCATAAAAAGCCAACCATAAGCACTAGTATAGGTTCAAAAAAGTCTTCCCCTGGCTCTAGGTGAACACGGCTAGAAGAAGCTAATAACATTATGCCAATGCTAAGACTCCCCGCAAGTAATACAATGATATTATACAAAACACGTCTAAGCTCCCACCAACAAATAATTTGAAGGAGGCTTCTATCCTCCGTTTTTACTTGTAATAAGGTATCTAAATATTTCATTTGCCATGGCTATGGTTAAATTATGAAGCTAATATAAATACTGAGCAGCACTTATTTCTCTTTCAATTTTTCGGCACAAAGTTTAATCAATTTAATATTGGACTTAAGATTTATTAAGGCACCAAGATTGTCCATATTTTCCCCAATGGCAGCATACTCCTTTCGTTCTAGCATTCCTTTTAAATCGCTCGCAATAGCCGCTAAATCCTGGCCATCAAATCTTGAAATACCCTTCCCTTTTATGGAAGAATATTCAAGCGATGCGGCCTGTAATATGTCAATTAGAGCATTTTTATAATCTTTCTGTACCAGATAAATGAGTCCTCGATGTAAATAAAAGTCGGAAGTAATAGAATCCAATTGTATGCATTGGGTATAATGAAAAATAGCTCCAGAAAAGCAGCGTTTTTCTGCTAACTCACCTCCTGCCAAAGAATGACTTCTCAATACATGCGTACTATCTATAGCTGCATGTTCACAATTATTGGTTTCTTCTATAATTACATCTTGCGTAATGTTTCTCATACCAAACAAACCCTTGTCAATTCGAACTTTCACACTATCCGCTAAAAAGCAATTTTCTGGCGAAACTTTAACTCTACAACTCCATCCATAAATACTTACATGGAGGAAATAAGCATCTTTTGTTTCTCTAGCACTATAAAGGGAAACGGTCTTATAATTCCCTTCGCTTGCAAATTGTTTATTTGTAAAAAACAAAAGAAATAAGCTTAAGGAATAGCAAAGGGCTGTTAGGCCAATGCCAACATATCTAAATTTTTTATATACTGTAAAGCAGAAAATAAGGCCAAGTAAAAAGGGCAAAATCATCCAATATTCCACATCATTTAAAGATTCGGTATACCATAGTATTTCTTTTGTTGGACCATAATAAAGCCAAAAAGAAAATGCAATTAACAAGGCATTAAGTAATACTAGTCCTATTATCTTAAGTACTATAACTAGAATTCTTTTCATTAACAATTGGGGCTATGGTGGTGGGTATTTTCTAATGGCTTGCGCTCATACTCAAATGTAACGTAGGGAAAGGAATTAATCAACCACTAAAATCAAGTTAAGCTCTCATTTCTGCTTACACACGCTAATTAATTTTTTGCTTTTAAAATCCGTTACTAAAAAAGTTTCAACATTTAAGGTGTCATACATTTGTATATCTGTTGTATTGTAAAAAGTATAATGTTCAGCATCCATTTTTTTTACCTTATAGTTGTTTTCACGACTTCCAGGAATATACAAACCAATTAACACGCAAAAATGTAATGAATCAGTGTAAAAAATTGCATTTTTATAGTCATTCCCACATCGATATTGCACCTGTGTTATACTATTGCCGTCACCTCTTTTATAAGAGGAGAAAGGGTAATAGTCGCTATCGCAGGTGAGGGTATTAGTACCAAAAACAGGTTTGGTATGAATACACGTTTTGTCTGAATGATGATACTGCCATAATTGAGCCTTAGAAATGGTTTTTTTCTCAATGGTATCACACATAAATTTAGATTCAAGAGTATAGGCGATTATTGTGCCTTCTTCAAAATAAACATGAAAACTTTCGTGCTCATCATAGGAGCCAATTTTGTATCGAAAGCTTGTTGTATCTGTCACATAACATTCAATTACTTCTCCAAAAACTCCTGCGCAAAATGTTCTATATTTCTCCAAATAAATCCCTTTTGCAATTTCATTCGTACAAATTTTATCACAACAATTTGTATCACCTAATAAGCACCCCGTTAAACAGAATGAAAAAGTAATACCAAATAAAATTCTGAAAATCATGGTTTAGACTGTTGTTGTGCTTAGGTATTGGAAATTATAAAATTGAATTTTCTATTGCTACAAAAATGTCAATAAATAGTTTGTGTATGTGGTTATAAAATTTCGGCTTGGCCAATTTGTTTGGCTCCTTCATGTATCCACCAAATTTGTCCTTTGTTTAAATACTTTTCAATCGGTTGATTCATTATAAAGCGAACGATTACTTCTCTTTCTTCTCCAGGTTCTATTGTAGGCTTGCCAACAAATTGAATGTCGCCAATAAATGTCTGCAATAATTGTCCCTTATCAGTGTATTCAAAAACATGGTTTGGACTGTATCCACTAATAAAACCTGTTTGTCGCCCACCTTCCTCTGTAGTTTTGAGTTTTAATTTTGCCTTTACAGTCAACAGCTCCCCATTGTTTTCATATTCTAACTCACGAATACTAGTCAATGTGTATTTATCATAGGCCATCACGTCAAATACTTTTGATTGACCAGTGTCGAGCCAACGTTTATATATGAGAGTTCCATTCATATACACATACAACTCGTTTCCTTCTATTTTCTTTCGTATTGACATGGTTTTAAATTGTGTCTTCAATTAGTCTTTTTTCTAAGGGTTTAATAATTCCATTCTAAATCGTCTTGAAGAATTATTTTTTTG
The DNA here is from genome assembly GCA_002256395.1 of Bacteroidetes bacterium B1(2017). GTDB lineage: Bacteria > Bacteroidota > Bacteroidia > UKL13-3 > UKL13-3 > B1. The sequence continues at coordinate 5,594 of NKJG01000007.1, forward strand.
TCTTTATTTTTTCTACTAATTGTAAGTTATACTTTTTAGCGAATTCATAAGCCACACTTTGTAGAGGTGGGTTGTCCGAATTTATAGAATCACTTGTCCCTTTGACCACTTTAAATCCATATTTTTTCATGTAACTCTCATACTTTGGGTCAAGTCTAATTAGAACTTTTGTTCCATCTTTGTTTGTCTTATATCCACCTTCAAGTCCAGGGTATAAGTAGGAAACGCCACTTATTCCAACAATTCTGTAGTCATTGTGTAATAATGCTTTTTCTACCTCTTTTTCAATGTCAGCATTTTTAATGTTCACATATTGTGTTTTAAAGTCAAACTTAACTAATGTATCTCGGTACAAATTAGTTTCAGTGCTGTCCATATAAGGTATATAAAAGAAAATTACTTTGGAATTTGCCTGTCCAAAAGCCTGTCCTGTACTGAGAATTAAGAATACTATACAAGTTAATTTTATGGATGTCATTTTGTTCTTTGTCGGTCTTGCAATTATTGGCACTAACTTACCTTTACCCTTCCAAAAACAGAGTTAATAGGCCTAAAACCCTTTTTAAATATACTCCTTTTGTTTTGAAAATAAACCAATCAAATAAGCTAAATAATAAGTTCTTTTCAAATCCTCAAACATGCCATCGCCCTATACTCAAATGTAACATAGGAAAACGAATTAATCAACCTTTTAAACCTCGTCAAACAGAGGTGAATTTTACGTCTAATAAATGTGTTGAGAGCTTTGGCTCTTAAGGATCACCTTTAATTAATCTATAGTAATCTCACTGATTTTTATACTATTCCTTTTATCAGTAATCCTAAACACTTCAAACTTCCCATTCTTTGCGTCTTTTGCGAGGCTATCTCCAATTGCGATAGAATCCATTTTTACTTCATAGGCAATAGGTAAGTCGAAATTAATAACTCTGCCTTTTACGTTTAACAGTATTTCATAACTCCCCCTATTCAAATCTCTTAATCCTATAATCCTTGAATTAATTTTTGAATCTTTAAAAGTTTGCATTTCGTCCTGCCATTCAATCCGGTTCTTAGTGAAATATATTGCAAGCAAAATTACAACCAAAACAAATGGCAGTATAATAAGATAGTTAGTTTTCTTTGAGATATTCTAGTGTTCTTTCATTGTTTCATTGACTTATTGCTACAAAGTTAGGAGCCAGAAGCCAGAGGCTAGTTGCCATTTGCAAAAAAAAAAGCTGCCCCAAAATTTCTTTTGAAACAGCTTTCCCTTCGACAAGCTCAGGATAACTGACATCATAACCAGCAACTAGCTAACTAGCGACCAGCTAACTAGCGACTAACTATGCATCCTTCTTAAACCAAGATTTGCAATTTCCTTCTGGGTTAACCGGACCTTTAAACAATTGGCAACCATTGCAACCATTCGGTTGAGTTCCAACTTGCATAAAACGGCAGTTACCGCAATTCTTTTCTGCATCAACAGATTTTGCTACATAACCTACCGACTCTCTTTGTTTTAAATCAGCTTCGGCAACTCCACTTAAATCGTTGCAATCTGCTGCTGCAGCAGCTGGTGCTGCTTCTGCTGCAGGAGTTTCTGCTGCTTTAGTTTCTGTTTTTGGTGCATCACCGCCACAAGCGGCAACTAGTAAGCTACTTGAAGCTGCTCCAAATGCTACTGTTTTTAAAAAGTTCTTTCTGTTCATATTGTTTAATTTTAATTAGTTCCTTCAGTGGACGAAATTATTAACTCTAACAAGAATTAAAAGCCCATAGTTTTAACATTCATTAATTTAGAATTGTACTAAAGAAGAAAGATTTCTTGCCTAAACTAAAACTAGCTAGTTTACAAAGTGATAAATATAATAGCCCACAGAAATTACCACTGCCAACCAAACTAGGTTCACCAAGGCTTTTATCATCATGCTTATATACGCTAATACAGTTACCGCCAAAAACACCATCCCAATGGTTAAAAGCTCATGCTGGTAATTGGCTAAATAGCTAAAGTCTTTTACCTGCAAGGTTTTCATCAATTCTTTACCAAACGGATAACTTGGCTTCTTATCAAAATAGGTCACGTTTGCATACTCCAAAAATGCCTTTCCACTTATAAGTGGGGCTATAATCATTAAAGCTAATGAAAGAAGTTTCTTAACTATTTTCATCCTATCTATAATTTATGCTATCGCAGCCTCCACCTTGGCTAATAAAGCATCGGCTTCAGAATGGTTTTTAGCCAATAAGGCTTTTGCCTTTACCACTATCGCTTCGGCATAGGTCTTATCTTTTAATCCTTTTGCATTTATTAGCACATTAAAATAGGCTCCTCTTACCGCGGTCTTCACACACAATACACCCACGCCTGCATCGGTAATAGAATTTTGATTTCCTTTTTCAATCATAACGCCTAGCATTTCTAAGGTGGCATAACTAGTTTCCATAACAGCGTATGGAACTTCGCAAGCAAATTTGGTTGCTTCTTCAATAGCGGTGGTTCTAGCTGCCTTTTCGCTATCATTTCCTTTCGGCAAACCAAAGGCTGTCATAATTCTATTAAAAGCTGCTGTATCTTCATCTACTGCTTTTAATAGTTTATCTTTAATAGCTTGACCCTTTACAGCCCAATCGCTAAAGAATGTATACTGTTCTTCCCAACCGCGTTTCCCTGCACTTAAATTAGCAACCATGGTACCTAGGGCCGAACCTAAACTACCTACATACGCACTTATAGATCCACCACCTGGAGCCGGACTTTCGCTGGCAGTTTCATTGGCAAAGGCAATTAAGCTCATGCGAATTAGTTTTTCATTCGCGGCGTTTCTTAATTTATACTCTATAATTTTTTGCTGAGGATCAAAGGCACTTAGCTCATTTAAGCCTAATGATTTTATCGCTATTTCTATCAGTTCATCTTCGCTAACTCCTAAGCTTCTGTTTTGTTTAGCTAAGTAATATCTGCCCGCTTCCAACATGGCTTCCAATGGAATTAATCCAACCAATTCAGAACCTGTTACACGCATGCCTCTGCTCTCGGCACTTTTACATACCTCATCAAATGCTTTATGTACGGGGGTAATTTTATAATTGGTGAGGTTCATGCTTATTTGAGCAATACCATATTCTTCAATAAACCATCCTATCGCTTTACATGCTTTAAGAGTTCCCGGTATGCGCACATCATTACCCTCTGCATCTTTTACAACTTTACCTGTAATTGGGTTTCCTTCGCGCTTTACGCGGCCTGCTTCTCTCACATCAAATGCCACAGAATTAGCCAATCGTACCGATTTAGTGTTCAGGTTAATATTATAAGCAATTAAAAAATCGCGGGCACCAATAACCGTTGCACCAGCTTTCTCGTTCATAATGGCTGAACCAAAATCAGGCTTCCATTCTGGCAATTTAATTTTATCAAAGAACCCTTCGTATTCGCCACCCCTAATTATAGAAAGGTTATTGCGCTCCTTATTTGGTTGCGCATATTCATATAAATAGGCTGGAATGCTCAACTCCTCACCCACTCGCTTGGCTAACTTTACAGCAAAGGCAGCAGTTTCTTCCATGCTTATTCCACTAACGGGTATAAGCGGACAAACATCTGTAGCACCCATTCTTGGATGTTCGCCTTTATGCTTGCGCATATCTATCACTTCCGATGCTTTTTTAATAGCTTGAAAAGCTGCTTCAATTACCACTTCTGGCGAACCTACAAAAGTTACTACGGTGCGGTTTGTTGCCTTACCTGGGTCAACATCTAATAACATAACTCCCTCAACGGCTTCAATGGCATTGGTTATTTGCTTAATAATAGCCATATCGTTCCCTTCACTAAAGTTAGGAACACATTCAATAAGTTGTACTGACATAAGTTTTTATTTGGTGTTCAAAATAACACAATTTAGCAGATAGAATATGCTAAACACTAAGAAAATTTCAAAAAAAGCTTGGCTTATTTCACCAATACATCTTCAATAAAATCGCAATTCAATTCTTTATTAATTAAATCGGCCAAGGCTTTACGCTGAAAACTAAGCTCATTGCGCAAGGCGGGTGAACTTATGTGTAAGATTAACTGTCCTTTATGAACCTGAATTTTCTCTGTGTATTTTGCAATTGGTTCACCCACAATACGCGTCCAATCGGCAATTAACTGGGCCTCTAATAATTTAGGTTTCAACTTATTTTGATCTACCAATTGGTTTATCAAATCTTTTATGGAACGTTCGTCTTGAAATCTCACTTTTTGCTTGGAATAGTTGTACGAATAACGTCAAAATATAGCTGTAAAACAGCACGTTTGCAAAAACTGCTTAAAGTCAGGTATGATTATCAAACTTTTAAATATCTTGCGCCAAATCATATTCGGATGGCAAAAATAAAATTTAACAACAGCAACGCATTATTCTTTAACACCTTACGCCAGCGCGTAGACCAGTATTTTGAGGATAAACACATTGCTCATACCGGAAACTTCCGCCTGTATCTTAAAACGATTATCCTAGTAAGCATTTTAGTTGCTTGCTATACTACTCTTGTTTTCTTTACTCCAACAAATGGTTGGATCAGCCTAGCCATTTGCGCAATTATGGGCTTTGATATGGCTGCCATTGGCTTTAACGTAATGCACGACGGTGCACATGGAAGCTATTCGAGCAAAAAATGGATCAATAATATCATGAGCTATTCCCTAAACGTTTTGGGCGGTTCTAGCATGATGTGGAAACAAAAACACAATATCAATCACCACTCCTATACCAATATTGAAGGTATGGACGATGATATTGATATTAAACCTTGGATTAGAGTTCACCCAAGCCAACCTAAACATTGGTTCAATAGATTTCAACATGTATATGGTTTATTCTTATACGGTTTAACCTATTTGTTTTGGGTATTTATGAACGATTTCAAGAAATATTTCTCTAAAAAAATATCTGATTACACTCCTATTCGCAAAATGAAAGTATCAGAACACATTGCCTTCTGGGGAACCAAAATTGGCTATGTTGGCTTATTCTTACTTATGCCTTTCTACTTTGCGGGTGTTGCCAATACCTTAATTGGATATTCTGTAGCAGTATTTGTTTGCGGCTTAACCATTGCCGTGGTATTTCAATTAGCACACGTAGTAGAAAATGCTCCGTTTATTGATACCCATGGCGAAGACACTAAAATTGAAACAGAATGGGCCGTACACCAATTAAATACTACCTTTAACTTTGCCACCAAAAGCAAATCGGTTAGCTGGTTATTAGGCGGACTAAATTTTCAGGTAGAACACCATTTGTTCCCTAAGGTAAGTCATGTGCATTACCCTCAATTAAATAAAATCTTAAAAGCTACCTGCAAAGAATTCAACGTACATTACAACGAATTTCCAACTGTTATTAGCGCATTGCGTTCGCACCTAATGCACCTAAAACACATTGGCGCAACAGCATAAAACAAACTAAAGCTCCAAAAAAAAGCTGCATCAAATGTAATTTTGATGCAGCTTTTTTTATTAAGCCCTGAAAGGGTGCCATCTAACTAAGCAAACTTACCCCATCCATCTCCTTAGGCTGAGGGATACCCATAAGCGCTAAAGTTGTTGGCGCTAAATCTGCCAGCTTACCACTCTTAATACCTGAACCAATTTGTGGCTCAATTAATAATAACGGAACATCATTCGTTGTATGCGCCGTGTTTGGCGTACCGTCTTCTTCATTAATCATATACTCGCCATTTCCATGATCGGCGGTAACTAACAAAGAGTAGTTGTTTTTAAGTGCCGCCTCTACCACTCTACCCAAACACTCATCTACCTTTTCAATCGCTTTTATCTCTGCTGGTATAACGCCCGTATGGCCAACCATATCGGGGTTAGCAAAGTTAACCACCATAAAATCGGCTTCATTTTTAGCTATCTCTTCCAAAGTAAATCCACACACTTGCTCTGCACTCATTTCTGGTTGCAAATCATAGGTAGCCACTTTTGGCGAGGGTGCCATATGTCTGGTTTCGCCCTTAAATGCTACTTCTTGCCCACCGCTAAAGAAGAACGTCACATGCGGATATTTTTCGGTTTCGGCAATTCTAACCTGCTTTTTATTATGTGATTCCAATACTTCACCTAAAGTATGTTTCAATTCAATATCTGGGAATACCACCGAAACATTTTTAAATGTTTTATCGTACTCTGTTAAAGTAACATAATGTAGGTTCAAGGCTTTCATATCTTGCTCGGCAAAATCTTGCTGCGTAAGTGCCATGGTAATTTCCCTACCTCTATCTGTTCTAAAATTAAAGTTTATTACTATATCCCCTTCTTCAATGGTAGCCAAAGGTTTTTGGTCTGAACCAAGCGCAATAATGGGTTTTAAAAACTCATCTGTTTCATTGGCTGCATATCGGGATTTAATAGTTTCTATAACATTGCTAGAACCCTCGCCTGTGGCATGAACCATGGCATCGTAAGCTAGTTTAACACGCTCCCAACGCTTATCTCTATCCATGGCATAATAACGCCCTGTAACACTGGCTATTTTTCCGCCGGTGTGAATCAAAGTTTCGTTTAAATCTGTTAGGTATTGAACACCACCTTTAGGGTCGGTGTCTCTACCATCGGTAAAGGCATGCACATAAAAGGTAGAAAGGCCTTGGTTTTGTAAGAAATGGCATAATCCTTTCACATGATCTATAGAACTGTGCACTCCACCATCGCTCACCAAGCCAATTAAATGAACCTTTTTATTTGTGGCTTTTGCAGTTGCAACTGCCTTTAACAATACCTCATTGGTATTCACCATTCCCTCACGAAAGGCTTTATTAATGAGCACTAATTGCTGGTAAACAACTCTTCCCGCACCAATATTCATATGTCCTACTTCCGAGTTACCCATCTGTCCATCAGGCAATCCAACCCATTCGCCGCAAGTATGTAAATCGCTATTGGGGTAGTGAGCTATAAGTCTATCAAAATTTGGTTTATGAGCCATATTAATGGCATTTCCGTTGTAGGGTTTTCCATTTCCCCAACCATCTAAAATGAGCAGAATAACGCGTTTTTCCATGAGTACGAAAATATTCCTTTTAAATAACAAAAAGGGTGATTTATATTAGTGGCTGCAAAAATAGGTCTTTGGCCTTTGGCATACTATTTGGGTATACCAGCATTGTAACGTAAAAAATGAGATTATGAAAAAGCTAGCAATGATACTTTTGGTGCTTATTTTAAATATCGCCGTAAGTAAAGCCGATTCCTTTGATGATATTATGCAAGCCATGAAAAACGGCCAAACTAGTGGCATTACCAGGTTCTTTAGCAATAGTGTTGAATTAACCCTTCTAGAAAACGAAGGCATTTATAGCAAACAACAAAGCGAACAAATGCTTAAGAATTTTTTCTCAGAACATCCGCCAAAAAGTGTAAACGTGCAACATAAAGGTTCTTCGGCTCAAGGCGCACAATACGCCATTATTATTTACGAGGCTACCAATGGTAAGTTCAGAACCTATATCTTCATGAAAGATAATGGCAATGGACTTCAAGTTAATGAATTTAGAATAGAACGCTCGTAAGGACTGGTCTCGACCTGTCCTTCTTCTATAAACGACCTTTCCTTCTCCTACCAAACACAACCTGTCCTTATTTTTTGTAATGATCAATCGTTGCTTTTGGCGACATAAAGAATGGAATCTGATTCCATTCTTTATACTTAGCTACTAATTCTTCTTCCTTATTTGAATTAGAAGCAGCTTCTCTCATATCTGTAAAATACGCTGCGAAATCTGTTATAATTTCTGGACCACCTATTTTACCATGTCCAGGAACAACCGTTTTTATATCCATTTTACTTGGCAACGATGCCAATACTTCTTCATAAGCTGCTGCACTAGCCTTTCCCATTAATACAGGTGCTTGCTTGTTTAAAATCACATCTCCGCCAAACAATAATTTATGCCCTGGCAAGTAAACCATTACATCACTTGGAGTATGTACATCTTTAGCTAAATTAAATACAATGAGCGTATCGTTTCCCAATGGAATAATTTGCTGCGAAAGCAACCATTGTGTAGGCAAACTTTCTTTCCCCGCTTCCTTTATCCATTCGTCCTGATCGTATGAACCACCAGCCAGTATTTGTTGATTGGCAAATAATTTATTTCCTCCCACATGGTCTGGATGCCAATGGGTGTTAATGACCAAAATTGGTTTACTACCCGCCAAATTCATTACCTGCTTATGAAATTCTGTAGCCGCATCATCCATTTTTGTATCAATAACCACCACTAAACTATCGCCTACAATAATTCCAGAATTACCGCCACCTCCAGTAACTAGGGTAATACTAGGATCTAATTGAATCGTTTCTGTCACCTTCATTTTATCCATAAATGGCTTGAGGTAAATAAAAAACAAAATGGCACCAATGGCCACTAGCGACATAAGTGTTATGCCAATATATTTGAATACTTTTTTCATATGCTAACTTTAGGTAATGATTAAAAACAGTACAAAGTAAATTAAGTTTTGCTTAGCGCAAAAGATACTTACATCTCTCCCTCTACTCCCATTCCAAATAAGGCAAAATCATATTTCACCGGATCCTTAGCATCTAACAGTTTTAAGTTAGTTGTTAATTCCATGGCTGCCGTCCAATCGTCTTGAGTGCGAGCTAATAAGCCCAACTTGCGAGCTACTCTGCCCGAATGCACATCCAATGGACAAACCAATTGCGAGGGCTTTATTTTTGTCCATAAACCAAAATCAACTCCTTTTCTAGGACTTCTTACCATCCATCGCAAATACATATTTAATCGCTTGCAAGCCGAACCCATAGCAGGACTTGCAATGTGTTTTTGCGTGCGTGAAGGAGCATCTGGTAAAGAGAAGAAGTAGTTTCTAAAATTTATTAATCCTTGCTCAACAGATTCTGATTTACTATTTATTCCCTTGCTAAAAGAATCTTCTAAACTAGAATGTTTACTATAATGATGGTGCAGAAAGGAGATAAAATAAAGCAAATCGGTATCGTTAAAAGTTCGGTGGCTAAATCCAAGCATCTTTTTCAAATCTGTTTCTTGATGATTTAGGATAAAGTCATGAGGAACATTATCCATGCGCTCAAACAAATCTGTGCACTTATTTATAATGGTTATGCGCTGACCCCAGGCAAAAATGGCAGCAAAAAAGCCCGCAATCTCAATATCTTGAGCCTTTGAATACATATGCGGAATATGTATCGGATCGTTCTCAATGAACCCATATTCTTCATATTGCGAACACTTTTGGTTCAGAATTTTATAAATGGTTTGCCCTTTCAATTTTTCTACCTATATATTTGCCCAAATTAAGACAATCAATCCATGAATCTCAAAAAAACTATGATGTATGGTGCTCTCGGTGCAGCTATGGGAATTGCGTCCTTTACTGCCGACAAAAAGCCGGTTCAAAAAAACACGAAACCTGCCTTTGAAGTAAGTTGCGATGAATTTGCCGACTTACAGGTATTGCGCTACCAAATACCAGGATTTGAAACCCTAACAGCCAAGCAAAAAGAATTGGTGTATTATCTTTACGAAGCAGCAAATTGCGGTAGAGATATTTTTTATGATCAACGTTATAAATACAACCTTACCGTTCGCAGAACCAATGAGGCAATTTTAAATACCTATACAGGAGAGCGTACCTCCGACGATTGGAAAGCTTTTGAATCATACGCAAAACGTGTGTTTTTCTCAAACGGTATTCACCACCATTATAGTAATATCAAATTTGTTCCAACATGCAGCTTTGAGTACTATGAAGGATTAGTAAAAGCATCGGACCCTAAACAACTTCCATTAGATGGCAAAGCTGTGGATCATTTCTTAAATGATATGAAACCAATTATGTTTAGCCCTGAATTTGACGCTAAAGTGGTAAACTTGGCCTCGGGAATTGATAACGTTGCTGGTTCAGCCAATAACTTTTACGAAGGTGTAAGCCAAAAAGAAGTAGAAGATTATTACAATTCAAGAGCTAATAATAACGACCAACAACCAATCTCTTGGGGCTTAAACTCTAAGATGGTAAAAGAAAATGGTCAGCTAAAAGAAAAGGTTTGGAAAGTGGGTGGAATGTACGGACCTGCTATTGAAAAAATTGTATACTGGTTAGAGAAAGCCATTTCTGTAGCAGAAAACGACAAACAAAGAAAAGCACTTGAACTATTGGTTCAATACTACCGCACCGGCGATTTAAAGGTTTGGGACGAGTACAATATTGCTTGGGTAAATGATACCGAAAGTAGAATAGATGTTGTTAACGGATTTATTGAAGTGTATGATGATGCCATTGGCAAAAGAGCTTCCTTTGAATCTGTAGTAAGTATTAAGGATATGGAGGCTACTAAACGTATTGCAGCCATAGCCAAAGAAGCACAATGGTTTGAAGACCATTCTCCAATTGCTACAGAACATAAAAAAGCAAGTGTAAAAGGTATTACGGCAAAGGTTATTACAGTTGTTCAAGAAGCAGGTGCTAGCGAGCACTCAACACCAATTGGAATTAACCTTCCAAACGCAAATTGGATCAGACAACAACATGGTTCAAAATCTGTTTCATTGGGTAATATGGTACATTCCTACAATGTAGTTGGAGCCAAAAGCCCAATGATGAAAGAGTTTGCCTTGAGCCAAGAAGAAATTGATCGCAATGCTAAATATGGCGCACTTGCCAGCGATTTACATACCGATATGCATGAGGTAATTGGTCATGCTTCTGGTAAAATTAATCCAGGTATTGGCGACCCAGATCAAACTCTTAAAAACTATGCCAGCACCTTAGAAGAAGCGCGTGCCGACTTAGTTGCCTTATATTATGTATACGATCCTAAATTGGTTGAAATGGGCGTTATGCCTAGCCTAGAAGTTGGTAAAGCCGAGTATGATGGATACATGAGAAATGGGTTAATAACACAATTAACTCGTTTACAAATTGGCGAAAACTTGGAAGAAGCTCACATGCGTAACCGTCAGTTAAACGCTGCTTGGGTTTTTGAAAAAGGAAAAGCAGAAAATGTTGTAGAGATGATTAAGAAAGATGGTAAAACCTATGTGCGAGTAAATAATTACGAGAAATTACGTGAACTATTTGGCCAATTATTAAAAGAAATCCAACGTATAAAATCGGAAGGTGATTATAGAGCTGCCACTGCATTAGTGGAAGGATACGGCGTAAAAGTAGATCAAGAATTATTGAAAGAAGTAAAAGCTCGTTTCGAGAAATTACATGTTGCACCTTACAAAGGATTTATCCAAGCTAAATTAACCCCAGTTAAAAAAGAAGGAAAAATTGTAGATATCAAAGTTGAGTACCCTAATAATTTCCTTAACGACCAATTAGAAAGAGGCAAGAAATATTCTTTCTTACCAAACCTAAACTAGTTTAATCCAAAATTTTGCCATAGAGGCAGGCCTTTTAAGAGTATTAATCTTATGTAAAGCCTGCCTCTGTGGCATTTTTGTTTTTTTTGTTCACCCAAATCTTGTAGCTTTGAGATACTTTAACATACACATGAAAAAATTAGTACTTTCAATGGCCCTTATTGGCCTGTGCGTTTCGGCATTTGCTCAAGAATTAGAATTTGGTTTAAAAGCAGGTTTAAGCCAATCAAAAATTTCACTTTCTAATACACAATCCATTCAAATGGGTTCCGAACCAAACTCTACTTTTAATTTTGGAGCATACGGACGTTTTAAGGTAATCCTAATAGGTTTATACGTACAACCAGAACTAATTGTAAACCGTCGTGCGTGTAATTTTACAGTGATGGCAAACGGAAAAAATGAATTATTTAGCCATAGCGCCAGCTATATTGATGTACCTGTTTTGGTTGGCTTTAAAATGCTAAAGTTATTTAGAATTTATGGCGGTCCTAATTTCCAATTTATGACCAAACAAAAAACAGATATTCCTTCTGTTACAGGCTTCGAAAAAAGCGACCTTACAAAGAAAACAACAGGCATTCAATTAGGCGTTGGCCTAGACCTTGCTAAATTTAGAATTGATGCTAAATATGATTTTAATAATAGCAGCATGGGATCGCCATTTATTTATAATGGTGTAGCACCAACTATGAAAAGCAATTTGTTTACCGTACAGGTAGGCTTTAAATTATTTGGCATTTTGTAAATGCATGTTGAACTGTTAAGAGAATATTGCCTCTCTAAAAAAGAGGTAGAAGAAACCTTTCCGTTTGATGCGAATACCCTAGTTTTTAAGGTAGCTGGCAAGATGTTTTGTTTAATAGGATTAGACAATCCAAGCAGCTGCAACCTTAAATGTATTCCAGAAAAATCAATTGAACTAAGGCAAGAATACCAAGCGATAGAACCAGGGTTCCACATGGACAAAAACCATTGGAATACAGTTACGTTTAACTTAGATGTAAACGATAAACTAATTTTAGAATTGATAGACCTTTCCTATGAACTAGTGATAAAAGGCCTAACTAAAAAAATTCGCTTAGAAAAAGGATTATAATTATATTTAGTACTTATTCAACTTGAGTTTTATTATGTATAACTCTTTGGTTATAAGTTTGAATAATGGCCTTTAAGGTTTTATCCATACTATCTATTTTGCTTGCATAAACCGGCACAGTTAATTTATTCTTCTTCAATAACGTATCTGTATCAAGCGAGTAAAAAGCCATAGGATTTACACCATCAAAATGGTACACATACGGCCATTCAATTAATTGATAAAACTGGTCGTGATACTGCATAGCTAAGCCTGATTGAATTTTGTTTTGACCCAAAGCTCCAAAGCTAAAATAAGGTTTAGTAACATGTGCTTCTTGCAATATTAGAGGCAAAATATCTACATGCGAAATAGTCGAATTATTTTCTATACCAACAGCAGAATCGGGTCTAAAAACAAAAAGTGGAATTTCAAATTTACCTTGAGCACTCTGATAATAAGCTCGTTCATTCTCGGCACTGTGATCAGCTGTTAGTACAAACACAGTATTATTATACCACGACTGTGTTTTTGCATAGGAGAAAAAATTTCTTAACGCGTCGTCAACATAACCAATAGTTCTATGAATGGGTAAAGTTCCCGCAGGAAATTTATTCTCCATACCCACTGGAACCTGAAACGGATGATGAGAGGTAAGGGTAAAAACAGTACTAAAAAAGGGTTCCTTTTTAACACCTAATTGTCGGCCAAAATACTGTAAATATGGACCATCAAAAATACCCCAATGACCATCAAAATCTGCTGTGTTTGGGTATTCATTTTTACCATAGTAGGAACCACCTTTACTCAAGGCAATAAAATTATCGAAACTCATGGTTCCATTTTTACCGCCATGATAAAAAGAAGCATCATATCCCTCTGCCTGCAAATAGCCTCCAATTCCGGTTAAGGCGTTTCCTTGGTAAAAACTACTCAAATAAGGTGCTTGCATCCAACTTGGCATGGAAGCTAGGGCTGCAGGAATTCCCTCAATTGATTTTTTTCCATTTGAATAGGCATGCATATAAACACTACTATGCCCCATTAAAGAATCAAGAAACGGAGTATATCCCTTTCCATTATTGTAATAACCAATATACTCCTTACCCAAACTTTCAATAAGCAAAACAACAATATTTGGCCTATTGGAATCAGCATATTGGTGTTGTTGAATAGGATTAAACCATTTATCTGCCTCCTGTTTAGTCATATACTCCTGCTCAATTAACCCTGTTTGCTGAGTACTAATAATCATGTTAAAAGGAGTGTTTACCACCAAGGAAATAAGTTCAGGTTGTGTTTGCCTTGCCGCATCAAACGTATTTAAAGGCATTAAATTAAACCCACCTCTGGCGCCTACAAATGCAGCTCCAGCTAGAACAATTCGCCATCCAATTTCTGGCAACCATTTTATCGGTTCTGTTTGGTTCGAACCAACACCAATACTCGTTTTTAAATAGGCCCAAATGCTAAGTCCAAAAACACCTAATAAACTCACCAACAAATACCAATAATCTGCCAAGTATTGCAAAACAAGTCCATCTGCCTCCTTACCCATGGCAAAAATTTCTATTCCACTTCGCTTTCCAGCAACAGCAAAATAGCCTGTATCCATAAAATTAAAGAAGAAAAAGAAAAATTCAGCTAAAACAAACCAGGTAAATAATACGTTCTGAACCCATTTTTTTTCGAACCACTTAAATGGTACTAAATGCACTAGTATAAAAATAGATTGCATATAAACCAAAGCCGAAATATCGTATAAAACCCCGTAGGCAAAGGCTTGCAGCAAGGCAAATACCTCAAATTGATGAAAATAAGGATTGAAAACAAAAAAGAGAATTCGGCACACACTTGCAAAAAACAAGGCAATACCAAAGCGCTTTAGAAGAATTTTTACCTGCAGAAACATGACCCGCAAAATAGAATATTTTTTTTATATCGCTTTTTTCATTCCTATTTCTTTACTTGCTGCTCCAATATGGTCATTTATCAGAACATATCTTTAAAGCCCTATAACACCTTTGGCATTGATGTTAAAGCCGAACAGTTTGTGGAAGTTAAGACGGTTGAGGAGGTACAAGTTTTATGTACAACCTTTAACCTCGCCGAACGAAAAAAATTAGTTATTGGCGGAGGAAGTAACCTTTTACTTACAAAAGACTTTGATGGAATGGTTATTCGCATGAACCTAACCGGCATGGATTCAATAAGAGAAGATGAAAACCATGTTTGGGTAAAAGCCATGAGTGGCGAGCTATGGCATGATTTTGTTCAATATTGCGTGACTAAAAATATTGGTGGAGTAGAAAACCTATCCTTAATTCCAGGTTGCGTTGGAGCCGCTCCTATGCAAAATATTGGCGCCTATGGGGTTGAAATAAAAGACACCTTTGAGGAGCTATTCGCTGTTGAAATAGAAAGTGGCAAATTGGTAAAATTTACCAATGCCGAATGCAAATTTGGATATCGTGAGAGTGTCTTTAAAAACGAAAAAAAAGACAAATACATTATTGTAGCTGTTACGTTTAAACTGAATAAACATCCTAAGCTAAATACTTCCTATGGTGCCATTCAAGAAGTGCTGAACCAAAAAGGAATTACAACTCCAAGTATTAAGGATGTAAGCGAAGCCGTCATTTCTATACGTCAATCAAAACTCCCTAACCCTAAAGTTTTAGGAAACTCGGGAAGCTTTTTCAAGAATCCAGAAATACCTCAAGAACAATACCTTCTTCTTAAAGATACCTTTCCAACAATTCCTGGCTACCCAGCTCCAAACAATCAAATTAAAGTAGCTGCAGGATGGCTTATTGAACAATGTGGTTGGAAGGGCAAACAAGTTGGCAATACTGGCTCTCATAAAGATCAAGCACTGGTATTAGTAAATTATGGGAATGCCACCGGAAATGAAATTTATTCCCTAGCTCTTGCTATACAAAAATCTGTTCAAGATAAATTTGGCATTACTATAGTGCCTGAAGTGAACATTATATAATAATATAATTAATTCAGCTTTTCCAAAAAGGCTTAATCCCTTTCAATTTACATTTTTCAATTTGATTGGATACTCAACCCTCTTTTTTGGGCACTAAAACACTCCAAAAAGAAATCAAAATAGATATTTATCTATCAATAGATATAATTCTAAAAAATTAGGGATTTTATCTATTAATGCCCTTGTTGGGCCTAGCTAGTTTTGTTCTCATAAAAAATTAATTCTTATGAAAACACTTGTTTTGAACCCAACAAATGAAGGCAAATTCTACAAAAAGGAATCCTTAAAAACCAAACTTGCCCGCTTTATTGGCGAGGTAATTCTATTCTTAAAAGTAACGTATTTAACATCCGTGCTAATACTAACATGTGTTTGCATTATAGAAGTTAAGCACACTTATAAAATAGATATTTTTCCTAGCATCGATACTCCTTTCGATAACATTTATTATTCAACTGGCTTACCAACTTTATCAAACTAATTCATGAAAGTCAGTTACAAAACCATAAATAAATCCATACGTGGTAAATTAGATTTCTTACAGGATTTTATTGACCATTATAAAGAGAATACCAAAACCGAACTGGCCATAAACATATCCATTTGGAAGTTTTCTGAGGGTTCAACGAGGTTGGTTATTGAAACAAACCAAGAATTTGTGTTCAAAAAGGTTGTGGAGATTAACTACATCGAAATTAAATCTAAACACATTTTTATAAATTTTGAAGATATAAGCCTTGTTGCCTGTGGAACTCCAGACATATACAGAGTAATTTTTTCAATAATTAATAAATATAATTTATTGAAAATGGTTAAAAGAGAATATTTCAATCAAGAACTCCTATGGCAATTATCCAATCAAACAAGAAATACCAGCGAATTGCCCTGCTTGGAAAAAGCTAGCTAAGGATTTGAATACAAAAACATAAATGAATTAGGGCTTGAAAAGGGCTTACCATCACTAAAATCAAATCCAATTTTTTATTAAAAACCAATAAAATAGCCAAGCATCTGCCTAATTATCAAAGATATAAACCAAAATATAGATAAATATCTATTAATAGATATTTATCTAAAAAAATAAATAGAATATCTATTAATGGATCGAGCGATACCAAACATTTTTGTACTATAAAAACAAACAAAATGAAAACAGTTATTTCACCAAAAAGCACCAAAAGTGTTAAGCATAATTTCATTATTTCATGTTTAACAATTCTAACTTTTACTACCTATAGTTTTTTTCAATTAAGCAGTTTAAAGGCCACACCCAATTCTTTTAAACCCAACAGAAAAGTTAGAATACAAAATATGCTTGAAACAAAAACTAGTCCAACCGTAAATAAAGTAGATACTAGATTTCAATTAATACTTATTGATTAGAAAAATACCTATAAAACAATATATACTCTAGTTCACAATTTAGCCTTTGCAAGCTTTATAATTATCCTGACGCAAATTAATAACACCGCCACGAATCATGAGTTGGTAATTGTTAATTTATCTGCTAGGCTTTTGGATAGTTAACCCTTTATATAATAATTATAAAAAGGATAAAAAAGGCTATTGCTCAAACTATTAACTTCAAATAAACATAACAACTAAACTTTACAATTATGAAAAACCAAATTATCAAAAAATCAGTATTAACCATATTCCTAACACTTTCTATTTGCTCCTTTTCTTCATTTGCACAACCAGGATTTGAGGATGAAGTTGAAGACACTCCTATTGATTCCAATATTTGCCTATTAGGTATGGCAGCCTTATGCTTAGGAGCTGTATCAATTCATTTTAAGAATAATAAAAAAGCAGTTTAAAATGGGAATTGAGATTCCTTTATTAGATTCTTAATCCCTAGTACATTCTAAGCTAAAAGGGTATAATTTGGGTAAGTATTACTCCTGCCACTACTCTTTCATACTCTTACTTTTTACCTTATCTTGCCACCCAAATGGGAAAGAAGAAAAGCAAAGAGCCTAAATTTTACGAGAACCTCCACATAGTTGCCGCTGGTAGTGAGGGTAAATCAATTGCTAGGCCTGAAGGAATGGTTGTTATGCTTGATTATGCCGTTCCAGGCGATATTGTAAATGCACGGGTTATTCAAAGTAAAAGACGTTTTGAAATTGCTACTATTACTGAGGTTGTTACCCCTTCAGAGGATAGGGTACCTACTTTTTGTGAGCATTTTGGAACCTGTGGAGGCTGCAAATGGCAACAAATGAGCTATGAATCGCAGCTTAGATATAAACAACAACAAGTATTAGATTCATTTGAAAGAATTGGAAAATTCCCCTTCCCACCAATGGAACCTATTTTAGGTTCGGCACAAACTACACACTATAGAAACAAGGTTGAATTTTCCTTCACCGACCGGAAATGGCTTACTCATGCAACAGATATTGGAACTCTATCTAAAGCAGAAAATGCAGGCTTAGGATACCATATTCCAGGTAGGTTCGACAAGGTGTTTGATATGTTTACCTGCCATTTAATGGCTCCATTAAACGACGCTATTAGAAATAGTGTTCGCGATTTTTGCCTTGAACACGATTACGATTTCTTTAATTTATATGGCCAAACTGGTTTTATGCGAAACATGACCCTACGTAATAATATGCGCGGTGAATGGATGCTGATTGTTAGCTTTGGGCATGAAGATAAAGAAAAAAGGGAGGCTCTTTTGGCTCATTTACACAAAAACTTCCCTGAAATTAAAGCCTTACTTTATGTAATTAATGAAAAACGTAACGACACAATTTTTGATTTAGATATTCAGGTTTTTGCTGGAGATGATTTTTTAATTGAAGAATTAGAAGACTTAAAATTTAAAATTGGCCCAAAATCCTTTTTTCAAACAAACGCTTATCAAACGATAGAACTTTACAAAAAAGCTCGCGAATTTGCAGCCTTAACGGGTGAAGAATTGGTTTACGACCTATATACCGGCGTTGGTACAATTGCACTTTTTGTTTCTAAAATGGCAAAAAAAGTGGTTGGTATTGAATACGTAGAACAAGCTATTGAAGATGCAAAGAAAAATGCTGCCTTAAACAACATTACGCATACCGACTTTTTTGCAGGAGATATGAAAGACCTGCTTACCGCAGAATTTATGGACCTACATGGGCGCCCAGATGTGGTTATTACCGACCCTCCTAGGGCAGGCATGCACGAAGATGTAATTGCACAATTACTACAGGTAAGACCTAAAAGAATTGTGTATGTGAGCTGTAATCCTGCTACACAAGCTAGAGATATTGCCTTACTTACAGATGTTTATGAGGTGAAAAAAGTTCAACCAGTTGATATGTTTCCACATACTCACCATGTAGAAAACATTGCCTTACTTGAATTGAAATAATGGAAAAAGAAGAAATTCTAAAAAAATTGCTGGAAATTTTAGCCGAAGATTTAGCCTTTTATAGTCCAATGATAAAAGAGGTTTCGGTTGATTTAATAAAAGAAGGGTTTACTCAATACCCTATTTTTGTTGCCCATCAGCACGAAGTAAAACTTGGAGAACCAATTCTCATGCGTGAAGATTATGCCAGAGAATTTAGTATCCATGCCTCAACACTTGAGGAACTAATTGAAAAGAAATTGGTATTGCCTGAACGCGAAGGAGATTTTAAACTCAATTTTAAAAACCCAAAAGAGTTTATGTGCATCCTATTATTAACACCAGGAGATGCGCGCTTTGTGTACGTTCCGTTTAAGCAAAAAAAGAAAGAAAATTAAATGAGTTACCCTTCTGTTGCTGTAGTTATTATCCATTGGAATAAAAGAGAATTATTAGAACAATTTCTTCCTAGCGTTATTGCTTCTAGTTACCCTAACTTAGAAATTGTTTTGGCTGATAACGCCTCTACAGACGATAGCGTTGAGTGGGTTCAGCGAAATTATCCAAACGTAAAAACCCTAGTATTGGATCAAAACTATGGCTATGCAGGTGGATATAACCATGCTCTTAAACAGGTGGAGGCAGAGTATTATATTCTGTTAAACAATGATGTAGAAGTTACCCCAAATTGGATTGAACCCATTATTTCTGAAATGGAAAAAGACGCGTCTATTGCTGCTGCACAACCTAAAATTTTGCAATACAAAAACAAGGAATACTTTGAATATGCAGGAGCAGCAGGTGGTTTTATGGACCATCTAGGATATATTTTTTGTAGAGGACGAATTTTTGAAAGCTTAGAAAAAGACCAAGGGCAATATGACAATAATATTCCCGTGTTTTGGGCTAGTGGTGCCTGCTTGTTTATTAAATCAAAAGCTTTTCATGAAGTTGGTGGTTTCGACGAAGAGTTTTTTGCCCATATGGAGGAGGTTGATTTATGTTGGCGCTTGCAATTATTGGGATACCATATTTGGTATATTGGCCAAAGTAAAGTTTATCATCTTGGAGGTAGCACCTTAAAACAAGGAAATCCACAAAAAACGTATCTCAATTTTAGAAACTCCCTACAAATGTTGCTAAAAAACTCAAGTGTTAGCAAACTGTGGTGGCTTATTCCTGTAAGATCTACACTTGATTTAGCAGGATCTATTTTCTTTTTATTAAATGCTAAACCTTCTCATAGTTGGGCCGTACATAGAGCCCATACCGACTTCTTTTTTAAGATAAAACATTGGTGGCATGCACGTGATAAAATCACAAGAAATGTAGAGGCTGAAAAGGTAAATGGAATTTATAGCTCAGCCGTATTTTTTGAACACTTTGTATTAGGAAAGAAAAAATTTAATTCGCTTAGTGCTAAGGATAAATTACTTTCTTAACAAAGTGATATCCTTTTTTTTCGTACCCTTCACGTTCATAAAATTCGTGTGCCTTTTGGTTGGGTATATAAGCATCTAACACCATTACTCTGCAGTTTTCTTTAATCGCTATTTGGTTCATATGCTCACTCATAATTTTACCTATTCCTTTCGACCTATACTTTTCATCTACCACAACATTGTCTAATTCCAAGTATTTGCCGCAATACAATTTTGTTAATACCCAATAACCACAAACTGCAATACAATGTTCACCATCAAATACACCTAGCATTCTATAAGGAAGTGGATACATTTCCAAAATCATTTCCTCATAATTGCTTGCTTTAATCGTGGGATTTAATTGTTGAATAAGCGCAAACTGATCCAACATTTGTTGGAGGTTTAATTCGGCCTGAACACGATAGGAATGGGTACTCATAAAAAGGATTGCAAAGCAAGTGCATAACCAGAAATACCAAAACCAAAAATCACCCCTTTTGCATGTGGGGCAACAAAAGAACTCTGTCTAAAATTTTCGCGAGTTGCCAAATTGCTAATATGCACTTCTACAACGGGAGTGGTAATGGCCGCAACCGCATCACCAATTGCTACAGAAGTATGTGAATAAGCCCCAGCATTAAGAATAATTCCATCATAACTAAAACCAACTTGATGCAGGCAATTAATTAATTCTCCTTCAATATTACTTTGATAATACTCTAAATCAATATGAGGGAATTTCTCCTTCAAGGTCGAAATTGTGTCAGAAAAATTCTCTTTTCCGTATTTCTCGGGCTCTCTAATTCCTTGCAAATTGAGGTTTGGGCCGTTTATGACAATGATTTTCATGCGTTTTTACGTTTTTTTACCAAAATTAATTGTATTTTCGCACCAGTCAGGTAAGATTCAGACGACAATGATACTGAATTGAATCCGGAATTTGAATAGCATGAAAAAACTAATACTCATTTTTGCCGCTTTTTGTTCCTTACAAGTTGCTTTGGCACAAAGCGTTTCTTTTAACCCAAAGGTTTCTAAAGGCCAAGGTCCGAATGGAAATTTTCAAATAGATGCAAAATCTATTTTTACCAATACAAGTTCAGATACTGTTTTTGAATGGCAAGTGCTTGATATCGTTTCTCCATCGGGTTGGGAATTTGGTATGTGCGATCCTTTCAATTGTATCACAAATCTTGCCATTGGAAATACAAGTACATTTAATTTAGCAACTGGAAAGTCGGGCGAATTTAAAGGCGATTTTGCTCCAAATGGCAAACCAGGAAACGGTAAGGCAATTGTTTATGTATATTCTAAAAAGAATCCATCAACTATTAATGACACCATTGAGTTTCAAATAAACGCTTGGGTTACTGCCGTTAAAGAAGTTCAAAACAATAAAGAATTTAGCTTTTACCCAAATCCTGCTAAAGATCGTTTAAATATTAAATATGCAACCAAAGAAGGTATCTCAATTGATATTTACAATGTTCTTGGTTCAAAAATGAAAACCATTATGCACACAGGTTTTGAAACTGAAATTAATATAGGTGACCTTCAAAACGGCATTTACTTTATTCGTTTTAAAGATGGCAATCAAACCATTTCAAAACCATTTACTAAATCAGAATAATTCAAAATTTTAACTAGAGTAATATCATAAAAAAGCCCTGCATACAATTTGTATGCAGGGCTTTTTTATTTGCTTAGATTTAGAATCTTATTCCAGTTCCAAATACAAAGTTTAATTTATGTGTTATATTAACTGCTGAGGTTGGCAAACCATCATAAGCTGTAATATAATCTTTTCCAACTCTATCACTCACTGCAAAATCAAAGAAGTATTGATTGTCGTATACCCATCCAAAACCAGCGCTAATTAATTGCTTCATGCCATTGGTTTTGCTTATATATGTTTCGTTATACGGACTTCCAAGGATGGCATATCCAGCTCTTAAGCGAGTATATTTACCGCATATTTCAATTCCTGCTTTATAGTTCTGAGCAGCTTTGTAAAAATCACTATTGGCTTGGTTTGCAGTAGAAAAATCTGTGGCTCCATCAGTAGATTGTAAGCGACCTTTTGTATAGTCAACCAATTCATAATCGGCATTAAGAATTAAAAGTTTACCTATAACAATGGAGCCACTCGCATTAAATCTTTGTGGAGTTATAATTTGATATTTATAGGTATCTTTTCTTGGAGAGGATGCTTGATTATAAACAGTACCATTATAATTCATAGAAATAGAATTTTGGTAGTAATCTGTCAACCCAAGACGCACTGGAGTATGATAAGAAGCACCAAACCTAATAAAATCAACAGGCCTAAAGATAATACCAAATTTACCTCCAACGCCTGTTCCACTCGTTTCTAAACTTTGTTTGATGGTTGAACTAATATATGGGTTATTTGCAACGCTACTCGTTAACACTGTTTCTTTGTAACTATTTTCACTTGAAAATTGAGCATGTTGAATGACTAATGTCGCTCCTAAATAAAGGAAGTTAGCTACATTTAATCCACCACCAGCATACCATTCATTCATTCTTCCACGAGTTTGAATTTGTTGGTACTGACGTACTGTATAATTTGTATCGTTCATTCTATCTAAGATAGATGCATATTTATTTCTGGCGCCATTATTATCTATTAAACTTACGCGCCAGGCTAATGCCGAAAGCGTATTATCCTGGTCGGAATTCCAAAAGCTTGAGCTATCATATCCATTTGCTTGCTTAGCTAAATAGTTTCCAACGGTAGTGTTCTTGCCAACACCAGCCCATTGAGTATTTGTTTGAAAGTCGTTTAATCTGTTCATACCAAAGGCAAAGGTACCACCTACTATTCCATCCTTCTTTGCTTTACCCATGTACTGATCTGTAATGTTAAATGCCATACCAATATTAGGCACATTAAACATGGTTCTGCTATCGCTCATTAGACCACCGTTATAGTCTGTTCTACTATTTGTAGCAGTTATGGAAATAGAACCCATCATTTCATTTCTTCGATATAAAGCCAAGCCAGCGGGATTTAAAGACGCTGCACTTAAATCGGCACCAGCAGCACCCCAAGCTCCTGATAATCCTAGTGTTCGAGCCGAACCTGTTATGCTTTGATTGCTATAACGAAATATATCTTCTTGATTTTGCGCGTTGGCGTTTAGGCATACCAATGACGCGACAATTACAACTATCCTTTTCATATAAATTTCTTTTTATAAATTAATTAACGAGGGCGAACATTTCCTCCTGGGCTTCCACCACCACCACTTGAACTTCCGCCACCTCCCGAAGGACGTGAAGAAGGAGCGCTATAACTAGGTCGGCTTTGTGACGGCTGAGAGGATGAAGGTGCACTATAAGAAGGCGCACTATAGGAAGGACGTGCTTCTGAGTTTCTAGGTGAAGAATTTCCACTTGAAGGAGCAGAATAAGAAGGTGTTCTTGGACTAGAATTATCGTATGAATTACCTCTACTAGGCCTAGAATTATTATAATCTGGATTGCTTTGACTAGGAGAATTATTAGAGGAACTATACTCACGAGGGCGAGATGGAACGTAAACCTGACGACCATCTGATCCAGTTGCTAATTCTCCACCTGGACGATTAGAATATCTCGTATCTGAGTTTCCTGATGAGCTAGGGCGATTATTGGCATTTGGTGAAATGTATACTGCGCGACCATTATTATCATAAGTTAAATCGCCACCAGGCCTATTGGTTGAGACAGTGCTTTGGTATCCACTAGCCGGTCTGTTTGGTCTGTAAACCGTGGCTGGTTCGCTTGATGGATTAGTTGCTGGACGAGCCATTGCTGGCTGATTGCCACCATTTGTGGTATTGTCTATCACACCATTTCTGTCTGGTCTACTAGAATGTCCATCGGCGCTAGCACTAGGTCTAGTACCTTCTGCTGGCATAGATGAGCCCATTGAATTTCTAGGTTTTGAGATGGGAGCATTTCCACTTCCATCGTTGGCGTAATATCCATTTGAATGATTATTGTGGCGATATCCACCGTAGCCATAACCACATCCGTATCCGTAGCCATAACCATAAGGATATCCATAGCCATAATAGGGTGAGTGGTATCCGTAATAATAAGGAGAATAGCCATATCCATAATATGGATTGTATCCGTATGGTGAATACCCATAATAAGGGTTATAAGCCCATGGGCTATATCCATAGGGCTGATATCCAAAACCCATTCCATACCCAAAATTGTATCCTAAACCCCAATTAAATCCAGAATTATTATTCCAATTAATGCCTAGATTCCAACCAGGACTAGTGTATGGAGAATAGTAGTTTGACCAAGCCCAATTTCTGCTTAAAGAAGAATAGTAGGGGTCATTATAAT
The DNA here is from genome assembly GCA_002256395.1 of Bacteroidetes bacterium B1(2017). Taxonomy (GTDB): domain Bacteria; phylum Bacteroidota; class Bacteroidia; order UKL13-3; family UKL13-3; genus B1. The sequence continues at coordinate 30,205 of NKJG01000007.1, forward strand.
AGTTATTCGTATAATTATTTGTTGTTTGATAGGTATCAAAACGGCGTGCATCACGGTTTTCGTTTTTGTTGTCAAGCAATAAATTAGATTGTTTACTTGTATCCTCGGCTGCTACAAAACCACGTTTAGCCTGCCAAGCAGCATATGCTTCTTGGGCTCTAATTTCATCAGGATTGGTGTACGACGTTGAAGCGGGAGTTTCTTGAGCCGTGGCATACGCTGGATAAGCAGATTCATATCTATTTTCGCTAATTCCAGGATTTGGACCTTTTGATTTGTTCCATTTCTCAACGTCCTTATAATTGGTACCATTCTTAGGCTCATCGGTTCGAGCCCAATAAACATCGTCATCGACCTGGTTGATTCCAATGTTTTTAACAGAACTACATGCGCCTAATGCAAAGAGAAAGAGCGCATAAAACAGGAATTTTGTATTTTTCATGATTCTGGATTTAGATTCCTTTTACAAAGTAACAACTAAAAAGTACTTTTGCAGCTGGGTATGTGTAAAAATCAAATACTATTCCAAAAATAGAATATGGACATAAAAAAAGTAAAGAGGAGCGAAGATTATAGTGCTTGGTATAATAATCTCGTTAAGAATGCCGATTTGGCTGAACATTCGGACGTTAAGGGTTGCATGATAATAAAACCATATGGGTATGCCATCTGGGAAAAGATGCAAGCAGAATTGGACAGACGATTCAAGGAAACAGGACACCAAAATGCCTACTTCCCGCTTTTTATACCTAAATCCTTCTTTACAAAAGAGGCGAGTCATGTGGATGGTTTTGCAAAGGAATGCGCGGTTGTTACCCATTATAGATTAAAAGTAGACCCTGAAACCAAAGAAATAGTGGTAGATCCAGAGGCAAAGTTGGAGGAAGAGTTAATCGTTAGACCTACAAGTGAAACTATTATTTGGAATACCTACCGTTCTTGGATTCAAAGTTATAGAGATCTTCCAATTTTGCTGAACCAATGGGCAAACGTAGTAAGGTGGGAAATGCGTACTCGTTTGTTTTTGAGAACCACTGAATTCTTATGGCAAGAAGGACATACCGCACATGCCACACAAGAAGAAGCAATTGAAGAAACAAAAAAAATGTTGGAGGTTTATGCTGATTTTGCTGAGAACATTCTAGCAGTACCTGTTATAAAAGGTGTAAAATCTGCCAACGAACGATTTGCTGGAGCAATTGATACCTATTGTATTGAAGGGTTAATGCAAGATGGAAAAGCTCTTCAAATGGGCACCTCCCACTTTTTGGGTCAGAACTTTGCCAAAGCATTTGATGTAAAATATGTAAGCAAAGAAAACAAACAAGAATATGTTTGGGCCACAAGTTGGGGCGTTTCAACAAGATTAATGGGCGCCTTAATAATGAGCCATAGCGATGATGAAGGTTTAGTTTTACCTCCAAGATTAGCGCCTATTCAAGTTGTGATAGTTCCAATTTTTAGAAAAGATGAAGAGAAAACCATTGTTCTTGAAAAGGCCAATGCCTATTATGATTTATTGAAGAAACAAGGCATCTCGGTAAAATTGGATGATAGAGAGGGAATTACTCCAGGCTATAAATTTGCAGACTATGAATTAAAAGGTGTTCCTGTAAGAATTGCCATTGGACCAAGAGATGTGCAAAACGGAACAGTTGAGGTTGCAAGAAGAGATACCAAAGAAAAACAAGTGATGAGTGCTGCAGATTTAGAGCATAAAATTCCTCATTTGTTGGAGCAGATACAACAAAACATTTACCAACGTGCATTAGATTATAGAAGCGAGCATATACATACTGTAGATAGCTGGGAAGAGTTTATGGATGCACTTGAAAACAAAACAGGATTTGTGAGTGCACATTGGGATGGCACATCTGAAACGGAAGACAAGATTAAAGAAATGAGCAAGGCTACCATAAGATGTATACCTTTAAATAACCCTTCAGAAGAAGGCAAATGTATTTTAACAGGCGCTGCATCTAAGGAAAGAGTATTATTTGCGAGGGCTTATTAATTTTTACCAAAAACTAAAAAAAGGGTCTATTTCAATTGAAATAGACCCTTTTTTTATACCTACCCATTTAGCTAAATAGCTACAGGAGCTTTTATGGCTGGGTGTGGATTATAATTTTCTAAGGTAAAATCTTCGAATTTAAAATCGAAAATAGATTTAACCTCTGGGTTAATTTTTAGGGTAGGATAAGCTCTTGGCTCTCTGCTAAGCTGAAGTTCTACCTGTTCAAAATGATTGCTATAAATATGCGCATCACCAAATGTATGCACAAAATCGCCTACTTCTAGGTTACATACCTGAGCAATCATATGCGTTAAAAAGGCATAACTAGCAATATTAAAAGGCACTCCAAGAAACATATCGGCGCTACGTTGATAAAGCTGGCAACTCAATTTTCCATTGGCTACATAAAACTGAAAAAAAGCATGACAAGGCATGAGTGCCATTTTAGATAAATCGGCAACATTCCATGCGCTAACAATCATTCTGCGACTATCTGGATTATTTCTAATGGTCTCAATAACTTCGGTAAGCTGATCAATATGTTTACCATCTGGACTTGGCCAAGAGCGCCACTGATAACCATACACTGGACCTAGGTTTCCATCCTTATCGGCCCATTCATCCCATATAGATACGCCATTATCGGTAAGATATTTGGTATTGGTTTCACCTTTAATGAACCAAAGTAGTTCGTGCAAAATAGATTTTAGGTGAACCTTTTTTGTGGTAATCATTGGAAAACCTTCGTTTAAATTAAAACGAATTTGAGCACCAAAAACGCTGCGAGTTCCTGTTCCGGTGCGGTCTGACTTAAAAGTTCCGTTTTGGTTTATATGCCTTAATAAGGTTTCGTATTGGTTCATACTGATAGAATTTACGGTTCAAGTTTACTATGTGTTGGGCAGGAGTTTTGTACCAATTTTCAACAGCTCAAAAGATTTGGATACATTTGCTTAAATAAGCCTAATTTGATTACGCAATTGGTATGAGTTTTATAGAAACAAACTTTGGATCAGGGATACAAGAAGCATTACTGCCATTATTGGTAAGTAATGTACTTCATATGTTTTTGGTAAAGCAAAATTGGCTTTCATTTTTAAGTGTACCTATTCACAAAACTTGGTTCGGCCAAAACAAAACCTACCGCGGATTTATTTTCTTGATTCTATGCAATGCACTTTTATTACCACTACTTAATTGGAATTTTGAATTCGTAAAATTTAGTGAGGGTGCCCTTTTTGGTTTTATTTATATGTTATCGGAACTGCCAAACTCTTTCCTAAAGAGGCGCTTGGGAATAGGCTCGGGACAAGGGCCACAAAAAAATGCTTGGTTATTTTCTTTGCTCGACAAATCTGATTCGACGTTTGGAGTTAGCCTCGTTTGGTATATTTATTCTGATGCGAGTTTGGTTCAGGCCTTACATTTATTTCTGGGAGCAGTGTTGGTACATAGTTTAGTATCGCTACTATTATTAAAGGCCAGTGTTAAGAAAAGCTTTTAAGATGGGCACTAGCAAGAAATTTGTTGAAGTAAATCTTTATAGTACATTTATGGCAAAATTACCTTTTATGAAAAAGACATTTTCTACAAAAACGAGTTTGTTTATTTTTGGCTTAAGCTTATTAAGCTTGTGTGTTTCGGCACAAAAAAAGAAAGATAAAAATGCGGTTTGGTTTGAAAAACCAGCAGTGGCACCTACCTTTCAATGGGATGGAAATTATAAAGGAACAACACCTTGCCCTGATTGTGATGGGATACAAACTGTGTTGCAAATTTTTCCTGATAATACCTATAAATTAATTACCAAATGGATTGGAAAAGGGGATGATGTTTTTGAAGAAAAAGGGAAGTTTTTATGGAAGAAAGAGGGCAATTATATTGTGATGTTGAAAGATGGATTTACGAGTGCAGATTCTAGTTTTGCCTTATTATCAAAAGACCGTTTAACCTTATTGGATCAGAACTGCAAACGAATTGGTGGCGTAGCAGGACCATATTATATATTAACTAGAGATGCAGGTGGTTTAAGTGATAAATATTGGAAATTAACGGAGTTAAATGGCAAAACAATTAACCCAGGAACAGGTGCAAAAACTCCCTTTTTATATATAAACCCAAAAGACAACAGTTTTGCAGGAAATGGAGCTTGTAATACCTTAATGGGTAGGTATGAATTAGGCGCAGGAAACAAAATTGGATTTGGAAGTATTGCCAATACGATGATGGCCTGCCCTGATATGGATATTGAAACTGCGTTTAAATTGGCCTTAGAGAGCACCGACCATTACTTTATTAGAGGAGATTATTTGATTTTAGAAAATGCCTTGAACCAACAACAAGCCAAGTTGCAAATTCAATATCTCAAATAAAAAGGGCTTAAAACATAGAAAAAGAAGGAAATATGCTTCTGTAAGGCAAATTTTACGAATATCAAATTTGCAAACCATGGAGGAATAGATATTTTTGCAATTCGCTTAAAACTAAAGGAAAGACATGGCTGAAGTAATTAATATGCCCAAAATGAGTGATACAATGACCGAAGGTGTAATTGTATCGTGGCTAAAAAAAGTGGGAGATGATATAAAACCAGGTGATATTCTGGCTGAAGTGGAAACAGACAAAGCTACCATGGAACTAGAAAATTATGTAAAAGGAACACTTTTACATATTGGAATCCCAGAAGGCGGCTCTGTTCCGGTGGATGCATTAATTGCAATCGTTGGTCAAAAAGGAGAAGATTTTTCTGCCTTATTAAATGGAGCACCAAAAGCTGCTTCGGTTGAAACACCAAAAGCAGAGGTAGTAGTAGAAAGTGCAGCACCTGTTGCAGCTGAAGCACCAATTAGCACAGATGATTCAAGAGTAAAAGCATCGCCATTAGCTAAATCTGTTGCGAAAGAAAAAGGAATTGATTTAAGTTTAATAGCAGGTAGTGGCGATAACGGCAGAATAGTAAAAAAGGATGTTGAGAATTTTGTTCCTAGCTCTGCAAGTAGCGCCCCAGCTAAAGCAAATACCATTGCATTACCACAAATAGTGGCTCAAGAAAGCTATACTGAGGTTGCGGTTAGCCAAATGCGTAAAGTTATAGCAAGAAGATTAAGCGAAAGCAAGCATACCGCTCCGCATTTCTATTTAACGATGTCGATAAACATGGATAAAACCATTGCTGCTCGTAAGCAAATGAACGAGTTTAGTGAGGTTAAGATTTCTGTTAACGACATTATTGTTAAGGCTGTAGCGTTATCCTTGCGCAAAAACCCTAATGCCAACTCAAGTTGGTTGGGAGATAAAATTAGATACAACCACCATATAAATATTGGTGTGGCAGTAGCCATTGAAGATGGTCTTATTGTGCCTGTTGTAAAGTTTGCCGATAATAAGAGTATAGCACATATTAGTGCTGAAGTGAAACAATTGGCAGAAAAGGCTAAAACAAAGAAACTTCAACCAACAGAATTTGAAGGAAACACCTTTACTATTTCAAACCTTGGAATGTTTGGCATTGATGAGTTTACTGCTATTATTAACCCACCAGATGCGTGTATTTTAGCGGTTGGTGCGGCAAAAGAAACAGTGATTGCAGAAAATGGAGCTATGAAAATTGCTCAGGTAATGAAAGTTACCTTAAGCTGCGATCATAGAGTTGTAGATGGCGCCGTTGGTTCGGCCTTTTTACAAACCCTAAAAGACTTGCTTGAGAACCCAGTTAAAATGCTTGTATAAGCTGGCAGACAAAGAGTTTATTAGCTCATACTAAAAATACTATAAGCTAATAATATGGTAACAAGGCAACTTAAAGCTGTTTTAGACTTAGGTACAAATACGTTTCATTTGCTCATTGCCGAAATGAGTGAAGGTAGTTTTATTGAAATTTTTCAGAAACAGACCCCAGTAAAAATTGGTGCAGGAGGCATAAACAAAGGTTTTATTGAGCAAATGGCCTATGAAAGAGGCATGCGTGCACTTGAAGATTTTGCAAACATCCTAACAAGCTATTCTATAGAATCTATTGTGGCTACTGGCACTTCGGCCATTAGAAACGCACGTAATGGACCTCAATTTTTACAAGAGGCTAAGGAAAGATTTGGATTTAGTATTGAAAGTATACCAGGAGCCTTAGAAGCCGAACTTATTTTTAAAGGGGTTAAACAATCCTTTCAATTTCCCGAAACACCAGTATTAATAATGGATATTGGCGGCGGAAGTGTAGAATTTATTATTGCCAAAAACGATGCTATTTTATATAAACAAAGCTTTGAAATTGGAGCTGCACGTTTATTGGATTTATTTAAGCCCTCTAATCCAATTGAAGTGAGTGAACTTGAATCCATTAATACTTATTTACAAAACACCTTAAAACCTTTACAAGATGCCTTACAAAAAACCTCTGAATTGTATGGCAAAATGGAAATTTTGGTAGGTTCGGCAGGAAGCTTTGAAACTTTATTAGATGTATTGAAACTTGATTTGGGAAGAAATTATGATTCTATTACACCCTTTGCCCATGAGGTGAGAAAAGAACAAGTGGCTGAATTTAGTAAGTATATTATTAACTCTACCCAATTGCAAAGAGAAAGCATGAAAGGGGTGTTAGATTTTAGGGTAGATATGATAGTGGTGGCAACGGTTTTATTAAGTTTTGTAGTTGAGAAATATTCGTTTAATAAAATAATTGCCAGTAACTATGCCTTGAAGGAAGGGCTATTATTTTATAGCAGTTAAAATTGACATTGCCTCAAAACTCAATAAACACAGTATCTGAGAGAATTGCGGATTATTTGTTTACTTTTTTTCTTTTCCAAAATTGCTAGCTGTATTATCTTCGGCGCAATTAATAAAACCACACAAGCAACATGCTAACTTTACGTTCAAAAGCCCTTGATACAGTGCAAAGCCGCAAAACGGTCACTGTTACACCCCCATCGGTTAGGGTATCGGAGTATTTTAATACCAATGTTTTTACCGATGCGTCGATGATGGAGTTTCTTTCAAAAGAAGCTTACAAAGCTGTTTCATCCGCCATAAAAAATGGTGAAAAAATTGACCGAGCCATTGCCGATCAAGTTGCTGCAGGTATGAAAAATTGGGCAATTTCTAAAGGAGTAAGTCATTACACACACTGGTTTCAACCATTAACTGGTGCAACGGCCGAAAAACACGATTCGTTTTTTGAACCAACCGAAGATGGCAGAGCAATAGAAAAATTTGCAGGTGGTGCTTTAGTTCAACAAGAACCAGATGCGTCAAGTTTTCCTAACGGAGGTATTCGCAATACGTTTGAAGCAAGAGGTTATACTGCCTGGGACCCATCGTCGCCAGCATTTATTATGGAAGGTTCAAACGGAAAAACCTTATGTATTCCTACCATTTTTGTTTCGTATACAGGAGAGGCTTTAGATTATAAAGCACCTTTGTTAAAGGCTTTACATGCCGTTGAAAAATCTGTTGTAAATGTTTGCGGCAGTTATTTTGATAAGACTGTATCAAAATCTTGGGTGTCCTTGGGTATTGAGCAAGAATACTTCTTGGTTGATGAGGCTATGTGTGTGGCAAGACCAGATTTGATGCTTACAGGCAGAACTTTATTGGGATTATCGCCAGAAAAAGGACAACAATTAGAAGACCATTATTTTGGTTCAATTCCTCCAAGAGTGTATGATTTTATGGTGGATTATGAAACCGAATGTTATAAATTAGGTATTCCATTAAAAACCCGTCATAATGAAGTTGCACCTTCGCAATATGAGTGTGCACCTAATTTTGAAGAGGTTAATTTGGCTATTGATCACAACCAATTATTGATGGATGTGATGGAAAAAGTTGCTATTAGACATAAGTTTAAAGTTTTATTTCATGAGAAACCATTTGCCGGCATTAACGGAAGTGGAAAGCATAACAACTGGAGTTTAATTACCAATACGGGTACCAATTTATTGGCTCCAACCGCAGACCCAGCAAACAACTTGCAATTCCTTACCTTCTTTGTTAACGTTATTAAAGCGGTGCATGATCATGCCGATTTAATGCGTGCATCGATTGCCTCTGCTGGTAATGAACACAGATTAGGAGCAAATGAAGCTCCTCCGGCAATTATGAGTATCTTTATTGGAAGTCAAATGACGGAAGTTTTAGAAAGTTTATTAAACAATAAAACTTCTAAAAATACCAGTAAAGCAGGTTCTATAAACGTTAAGAAAATTCCAGAAATTCTATTAGACAATACCGATAGAAACCGTACTTCACCGTTTGCATTTACTGGTAATAAATTTGAGTTCAGAGCCGTTGGATCGAGCGCCAATTGCGCCAATGCAATGATTGTATTAAATACGGTTATGGCCGACCAATTAAACAAATTTAAAGCTGAAACAGATGCCTTAATTAAAAAGGGTAAGAAGAAAGAGGATGCCATTTTAGAGGTATTGAAAGGTTATTATAAAGCCAGCAAGAAAATATTGTTTGAAGGAAATGGATATAGCGACGAGTGGGTTAAAGAAGCAGCTAAAAGAGGCTTAAACAATATTAAAAACACACCTGAAGCACTAAACGCATACATTAGCAAAGCTAGCAAAGACCTATTTGTTAAGAATGAAATTTTTAATGAGGTTGAGTTAAATGCACGTTACGAAATTATGCAAGAGTTGTATGTAAAGAAAATAGATATTGAAGCTAAATTACTTGCACAACTTGCCACTAGCCATGTAATACCAGCGGGTATTGCTTACCAACGTAATCTTGCAGAAAACGTAAAAGCAATGAAAGATGCAGGCTTAAGTAAAGCTGATACAGAAGTTCAAGTGAATTTAATTAAAGAATTAGCTCAACACATTAAAAACATTAGTGTAAACGTGAGCAAATTACAAAGTGAATTAGATAAAGCACATCATTTAGACAATACCCACAAAAGTGCAGTTGCCTTTTCAAGTAAAGTAAAGCCATTGTTTGAACCAATTAGAAATAGCAGTGATGCATTAGAGTTTTTAGTTGACGATGAGCTTTGGAAGCTCCCTAAATACAGAGAAATGCTCTTCGTAAAATAAGAAACTCCAAAAAAAGTCCTGTTCTACCACCATTGAACAGGACTTTTTTTTGCTCTATTCTTATTAAAAAACTAGAAAAAGCCCATATTTTATAGGGGGTAAGGACAATAATTTCTTAATTTTTAAGTTTTTTTCATACAAAGTGACATTAAAAGTATAATTTTTAATAAACTTGCATTAAATACGTTGTACTAGAAAACCCAATCTTCATGAATAAAAGATACTCTCTGCTGACTCTGATTTTAGGTATTTCAATTATTGGCTTCATTGCATCTTGTGGTGCAGGAAAAGGTTCAATTGAAAATGCCAGAACGGCTTTCAAGAAAAAGGAATTCTTTGTTTCTGGTGAAAATTATCGTAAAGTATATTCCACCACAAAAAACAAGGATGAAAAAATTGAATCGGCCAATAAAGCTGCCGAATGTTATTGGTTAATGAACGACATGAAAAATGCCGAAAGCTGGTATCGTAAGGCATTAAAGGTTGATCCAAAAAATACCGAGAACCAATATCGCTTGGCTAAGACTTTGAAAAACAATCAAAAGTTTGAAGAAGCTATTGTTGAGTTTAAGAACTACCAAAAGATGACTCCTGAAAATGGCGAATCTGTTGATAGGCAAATTAAGGGTTGTGAAAATGCCTTAAAATGGAAAAACGACAAAACTCGCTACAACGTAGAAAATGTAAAAGGACTTAATACACGTTGGGAAGACTACGCACCACAATGGTTTAAGAAAGACCAATTGTATATCTCATCGGATAGAGAAAAAGGTGTAGCTGGAAGTAAAGTATACGGATGGACAGGTAATGGCTATTGCGATTTATATACTGTAACCTATAAGGTTGACAAGAAAAACCCTAATAATATTACTTACCAATTACCCGTTTTGGTTGATAAAAAAGGTGGCTTAAACGGTGAACTTAACGATGGCGCTATTGCTTTTGATTCTAGATTTACTACCGCCTATGTTACAAAATGTAATTACGATAATAACCTTAAAGGAAAAAGTTGCCGCATTTATACTTCTACCATTACAGGCTCAGAATGGTCTGAACCAACTCCTTTAGAGTTTAGTTCTGATTCATTTAATTGTGGTCAGCCTTCTGTATCAAAAGACGGACAGTTAATGTATTTTAGCTCGGATATGCCAGGAGGTTTTGGTGGTAAAGATATTTGGTATGTAACCTATAGCAAGAGAAGCAAAACTTGGGGTGACCCAGTTAACTTAGGTCCAGTGGTAAATACCGACGAAGATGATATGTACCCAACTATTCATGAAGATGGAACCTTATATTTTGCTTCAAGTGGACATGTAGGTTTAGGTGGTACAGATATTTTTTGGACTAAAGGTAGCGGTACAGAATGGGGCGAACCTATTAATATGAAGTCGCCAATAAACTCGCATGGCGACGACTTTGCCATTATTTTTGGTAAGGATAAAGAGAGTGGATATTTTAGTAGTAATCGTGAAGGAAGTAAAGGACAAGATGATATTTACAGATTTAGCATGAACCCATTGGTATTTACCTTGAGTGGTGTTGTAAGAAATGCTAAAACTAAAGCCACTATGCCAAACGCCTTGATTACCTTAACATCGAGCAGCGATACGGGAAAAGTATTAATTAGAACAGACCAAGCTGGTTCTTACAAAGTAGTTTTGAAAAGCAAAACCGATTACGAATTATTTGCTTCGAGCAAAATGTTCTATGATAGTAAAATGGAAGAAAAAACTACCAGAAACTTAGAGCAATCTGCCGATTTGATCCAAGATTTTGAATTAGGTTCATTAGGACTTGAAACCTTTACATTGCGTGGAATTTATTATGATGTAGATAAGGCAGATATTAGACCGGATGCAGCTAAAGTATTAGACTCATTGGTTACAACCCTTAACAAATACCCAAGTTTAAAAATTGAATTAGGTTCACATACCGATTGTAGAGCAGATTCATTATATAATATTGGCTTATCGCAAAGACGTGCCGACTCGGCGGTTGCTTACTTAGTAAGAAACGGTGTTGACACTTTACGTTTAGTATCTAGAGGATATGGCGAAAACGTGAAAGATTCTGCAGCTATGCATTGTAATTGTGAAGGACCAAATGAAAGAGAGCAAGGGTTAAAATGTACCGAAGCTGAACATCAATTAAACAGAAGAACAACCGTTAAAGTATTAGATATATTCTGGGAAAAACCAAAACCTGTGCAAGCAGTACCGCAAGCTCCACCAAGAGGAACTCCAAGAGCTCCACAAGGTAGACCAGCACCTGCTACACCAGCACCTAGAAGGTAGTTATACTCAATTGCTATTTGCCACAAAGGCACAAAGACCCGAAAGTAAATTTCGTAAATCTTTGTGCCTTTGTGACTTTTAACCAAACCAATTTAAGCAACGTGTTGTCTAGTATTTATTAGGATTGAACCCTTTATGCAAGCAGCTAAATTTTTACGTGTATTCCTTTTAATATTGCTCCCAATTTTGGGTTGGGCACAAGAACAACCTAAGCCTTATCAAGCCGATTTAGACCGGGCAGAATTGGCCTTTTTATCTAAGAAATATAATACTGCAGCTCAATTATATCAGAAGGTTTATCCAAAGATTAAAGTAGAGGAAGAAAAGCAACAAGTACTTTTTAAAATTGCCGAAAGCTACAGAAATAGTAATAATTTTAAGCAAGCATTAAAGTGGTACGAAGATGTATTGAACAGCAAATATCCTGACCCAAAAATACTATACAGCTACGGTCAGTTATTAAAGAACTTTGAACGCTATGATGAAGCGGGAAGAGCCTTTTACGATTATAGCTTTGAGGTTCCAGATGACCCAAAAGGCAAAAATGCCCAACAAACATGCGCCATTGCATCTGATTGGAAGGCAAATCCATTAAAGTTTAAAATAGAAAATTTAGGCACACTAAATACCGACCAAAGTGATTATGCACCCTTCTATGCAAATGGAAAACTAGTGTTTACATCAACTAGAAAAGAATGTCAGGGTAGCGAACTATTTGAATGGACTGGACAGAAATATTCCGACTTATTTGAGAGTACATTTAATGGTAGTAGTTATGGAAAACCAATAGCCTTAAAATCGCTCAACTCCAATTATAATGAAGGCGTGGTTTGGATGGATAGTACTGCCTCTTCGGTTTATTTTACTCAGTGCAATGGACAAGATGGCAAGGGTGTGAATTGCAAAATTTATGTGAGCTATTTCCAAAACGGAACCTGGATTGCACCCAAACCGCTCCCTTTTAATAGCGATAGTTTTAGTTGCGGACATCCAGCATTTACAGCAGATGGCAAGCAATTGTATTTTAGCAGTGATATGCCTGGAGGATTTGGCAAAAAAGATATTTGGGTAAGAAGTTACGATGCCGTAAAAGACAGTTGGGGTGCACCCAAAAACTTAGGTTCAAACATTAATAGTGATGAAGATGAACTTTTTCCATTTGTGAAAGAAGATGGAAGCATCTATTTTTCATCGAAGGGAAAAACGGGCATGGGAGGCTTAGATATTTTTGAAACCAAAGATAGTGCCGGTACGTATAAAGTGGCGCAAAACCTCAGGTACCCAATAAACTCAGGCGGTGATGATTTTGGAATTTCATTTATTCCAGAAAGTAAACGAACAAATGGAGGCGCCTTTGCCTTTTATACTTCAAACAGAGAAGGAGGCATGGGCGATGATGATATTTACAGTATTTCAAACAAACCTGTGGTAGTATTACTAAAAGGTTTGGTGTATGATAAAGAAAGTGGCAACCCAATTGCAGGCGCTAACATTAAAGCTATAACGCTTTTAAATAAAAGTTTGGGCGAACCAAAAACAAATGATAAAGGACAATTTACCATTGACTTGCCATTGAATGAGGTGCTAGGTGTGAGCGCAAGTAAAGACAAATACTTAACGGGTTCGAGCCAAAGAGTAGATACTAAAAACATTTTATCCGATACCATTATTGAACTAAAATTTGCCCTTGATTTGGTTCCAACCGAAGAAGTAGAAATTACTTTGAAAGGTATTTATTACGACCTAGATAAATGGGATTTAAGACCAGAGGCGAAAGTTGTTTTAGATTCTTTATCACAGATTTTAAAGAACAATCCTAGTTTGGTTATAGAGCTTGCATCGCATACCGATAGCCGTGCCCCAGCCGATTACAACTTAGAACTTTCTAAAAAACGTGCCCAAAGTTGCGTTACGTATTTGGTTCAGAAAGGAATTGCCAAAGACAGAATGATACCTGTTGGATATGGCGAAACCAAATTGGTAAACGATTGCTCAGACGATGTAGAGTGCACCGAAGAAGAGCACCAACAAAACCGTAGAACAACCATTCGGGTTATTCGAACAGATTATAAGCCACGGAAATAATGAAACATATACTCTCCTACTTTTTGCTATTTGGTTTATTTCTTGCCAACGCAAATGCCCAAACACCAGATACCATAAAAATAACGTCACAAAAAACTACCCTAATAATTGACACTTTAAATAGGCTCACCCCAGAATTCCCTGGAGGCTTAGATTCTATGTATGCGTTTATTTATAGAAACATGAAATATCCCGAATTAGCCTCTGATAACCGAATTGAGGGAGATCTAAGAATAGGCTTTTGGGTTGAAACGGATGGGAGTATTACAAATTTAGAGCATGTTGGCAAGAGGATTGGATGGACCTGTGATGAGGAGGCAATACGGTTATTTAAATTAATGCCCAAATGGATACCTGCCATGGAAAACGGGGCACCAATTAGGACAAGAATAGTAATTCCAGTATTTTTTAGATTATAAGGTTGAGGAGCTAAGTGCAATTCCTTACTTTTGTAGGTAATATGAGTTCAGATAAATATATGAAACGTGGCGTTTCTTCTCAGAAGGAAGATGTACATGCAGCCATAAAAAACATAGACAAAGGATTGTTTCCGCAAGCTTTTTGCAAAGTAGTACCTGATTACTTAGGAGGCGATGAAAACTTTTGCAATATTATGCATGCCGATGGAGCTGGAACAAAATCGTCTTTGGCCTATTTATATTGGCGCGAAACAGGTGATATAAGCGTTTGGAAAGGCATTGCACAAGATGCCATAGTAATGAACTTAAACGATTTATTATGCGCAGGTGTATATGATAATATTACTATTTCATCTACCATTGGACGTAATAAAAACCTTATTCCAGGGGAAGTTATTTCAACCATAATTGAAGGCACCGAAGAATTTTTATCTATGCTAAGAAGTTATGGTGTAAACATATATTCAACTGGTGGAGAAACAGCAGATGTGGGCGATTTGGTTCGAACCATTATTGTAGATTCTACCGTAACGGCTCGAGCAAAAAGAACAGATATTATATCGAATCATAAAATTAAACCAGGTGATGTAATAGTAGGATTGGCCTCATTTGGACAAGCCAATTTTGAGAAACAATATAACGGTGGAATGGGAAGCAATGGCTTAACCATGGCTAGACATGATGTTTTGAGCAGCTTTTATAAAAACATGAAGGAAAGCTACGATCCATTGGTACCAGACGAATTGGTTTATACCGGAGGCTTAAAACTTAGCGATCATTTGGCTGGGCACCCTTTAAACGTTGGTAAAATGATCCTCTCTCCTACCCGTACATTTAGTCCGGTTATAAAAACTATTTTGGATCAACATTTTGATAAAATACATGGTATGATTCACAACACTGGTGGTGGACAAACCAAGGTTTTACATTTTATAAATGAACATAAAATTGTAAAGAATCATTTGTTTCCTACGCCACCTTTATTTGAGATGATTCAAAAGCAATCGGGTACAGATTGGCAAGAGATGTATAAGGTATTTAACATGGGTAATTTATTAGAATTTTACACCGATGAAATTACTGCCAGTTCCTTAATTTCTATTGCTGGTACCTTTGGCATAGAAGGCAGAGTAATTGGTCATGTTGAGGCAAGTGCTAAGAAGGAAGTGGAGATTCATAGCATGGGCAATACATATAAATACTTCTAATAGAACACCTTGCAAAAATACTATTACTTAAATATTAGTTGATTGCAGAGCGAAAAACGTAACAAAAAAAACATACTTCAGTTCCTTCTTTTTCATAGCAAAATCTTGTAATTTGCGTGTTCATCCCCAAATTGGATTTATCTTATGAAAATACTCGTTACGGGTGGAGCTGGATATATTGGCTCACACACCATTGTTGAATTATTAAAAGAAGGTTATGATGTAGTAGCCATTGATAATTTTGACAACTCTTATCCAAGTGTTTTAGAAAGTTTGAAAACCATTACTGGCAAAGAAATTGAATTTGCTGAGGTAGACATCAGAGATAAAGCTGCATTAAAAAGCTTTATAAAATTGCAACCAAACATTGAGGCCGTTATACATTTTGCAGCCAATAAAGCTGTAGGAGAAAGTATGGCATTACCCCTAAAATATTATGAAAATAATGTAGGAGGTACTGTAAATGTTTTGGAGGCTATGCAAGAAGCTGGCATAAAAAATATTGTGTTTTCATCATCCTGCACAGTGTATGGCGAAGCAACACCACCTGTAGATGAGAATGCGCCCATTCCTGTGGCACAATCGCCTTACGGAAACACAAAACAAATTTGTGAAGAAGTATTAAGAGACCAATGTTATGCCACAGATTTAAAAGTTGTAGCACTAAGGTATTTCAATCCAGTTGGCGCACATGAAACAGCTTTAATTGGCGAGTTGCCTATTGGAGTGCCAAATAACTTGGTTCCCTTTATAACGCAAACAGCAATTGGCAAAAGAGAAGTTTTAACTGTATACGGAGATGATTATCCAACACCAGATGGAACATGTATACGCGATTATATTCATGTGGTGGATATAGCCAAGGCACACGTTTCGGCAATTGCTTTTATGGCTCAAGGAAAAAACAAAGAAGCTTATTCGGTATTTAATTTGGGAACAGGCCAAGGCAATTCGGTATTGGAAGTTATTCACTCATTTGAAGCCGTTACCGGAGTAAAATTAAATTATAAAATTGGTCCACGCCGCCCTGGCGATGTAGTGCAAGTATATGCTAGCTGCGAAAAAGCATTAGCAGAATTAGGATGGAAAACGGAATTTGATTTAGCCGAAAGTATGCGCAGTGCTTGGGCTTGGGAAGTAGCATTATCAAAAAAAGCGGGTAGTAACTAAAAAAATAATACTCATGAATAGAAAAATATTAATTACGGGAGGAGCTGGATTTATTGGCTCGCACGTGGTAAGATTATTTGTAAATAAATATCCTTCTTACCAAATTCATAACTTGGATAAACTAACCTATGCAGGTAATTTAAAGAACATTACCGATATAGAAAATGCTCCAAACTATCATTTTCATAGAGTTGATTTGGTAGATGCTGCAGCTCTTACAAACTTGTTTAACGAACATCAATTTGATTCGGTTATACATTTGGCAGCAGAGAGTCATGTAGATAGAAGTATTACCAACCCACTCGAATTTGTAATGACCAATGTGGTTGGAACAGTTAACCTACTTAATGCCGCCAAAGAATGTTGGAAAGGCAATATGGAAGGCAAGCGTTTTTACCATGTATCAACCGATGAGGTTTATGGAAGTTTGCACGATGGAGGTTTCTTTTATGAAGACACCCCATATGATCCTCAATCGCCATACAGTGCAAGTAAAGCAAGTTCTGATCACTTTGTAAGAGCCTATCATAATACCTATAAAATTCCTGTGGTATTAAGTAATTGCTCAAACAATTATGGTCCGAACCAATTTCCAGAAAAATTAATTCCATTGTTTATTAATAATATTCGCAACAACAAAGCCTTGCCAGTGTATGGTAAGGGTGAAAATGTGCGCGATTGGTTATATGTTGTAGATCATGCTAGAGCAATTGATGATGTATTTCACAAAGGAGTAATTGGCGAAACCTATAATATTGGCGGCTTTAACGAGTGGACCAATTTAGATTTGATTAAAGTTATTTGCAAAACCGCAGATAGATTATTGGGAAGAGCAGAAGGCGAATCTGAAAAGCTTATTACCTATGTTACGGATAGAGCAGGACATGATTTGCGTTATGCCATAGATGCCAATAAAATTATGAAAGATTTAGGCTGGGAACCTAGCTTACAATTTGAAGAAGGAATTGAAAAAACTATTAATTGGTATATCGATAACCAGCAATGGATGGATGAAGTAACAAGTGGCGATTATGCCAAATATTACGACAAGATGTATCAAAACCGTTAACAAAACTCATTAAACGTATATACGTATGAAAGGTATCATATTAGCAGGAGGAAGTGGCACGCGCCTACATCCTTTAACCATTGCAGTAAGCAAGCAATTAATGCCCGTTTACGATAAGCCAATGATTTATTATCCACTAAGCACTTTAATGCTTGCTGGAATTAGAGAAATTTTAATTATTTCTACTCCGCATGATTTGCCTGGATTTAAAAAACTGTTAGGAGATGGCTCTCAAATTGGTTGCCGTTTTGAATATGCAGAACAACCCTCACCAGATGGTTTGGCTCAAGCATTTATAATTGGTGCCGATTTTATTGGCAAGGATAAAGTTGCCTTAGTATTAGGTGATAATATTTTTTATGCCGCAGGCTTAAGTCAATTATTACAAAGCAATAATGACCCAGAAGGTGGAGTTGTTTTTGCCTACCATGTAACAGACCCAGAGCGCTACGGGGTGGTGGAGTTTGACGAAAGCATGAAGGCCTTAAGCATAGAAGAAAAACCACTAGAGCCTAAATCTAATTATGCCGTGCCTGGCTTATATTTTTATGATAATAGCATTGTAGAAATTGCCGCCAATATTAAGCCTTCACCAAGGGGTGAATTAGAAATTACAGATGTAAACAAAGTATACCTTGAAGCAGGAAAATTAAAAGTGGGTGTATTGCAAAGAGGAACTGCTTGGTTAGATACTGGTACTTTTGAATCATTAATGCAAGCGGGCCAATTTGTACAGGTAATTGAAGAGCGCCAAGGTTGGAAAATTGGTTGCATTGAAGAAGTTGCCTACCGTATGGGCTGGCTAGATAAAACAGGACTTGAGCGTGAAGCCAAAAAATATTTAAAGAGTGGTTACGGCAAGTACCTTATGGGACTCTTGAAATAAAAAAAACAGATTATAAAACAACATAAAATTAAACGAATAGAAGATGAATCCACAACACGAAGCATTAAAAAAATTCAATTATCAGATAAATTTTGCCATTGATAATTATAGTAACCACGGATTAAATGCAAACCAATTTTCGAATATATTAATTGGTGGTTTAGGGGGTAGTGGTATTGGTGGCCGTATTGTAAAAACCATTTTCATGAATGAGTTTCCAATACCAGTAGAAGTTATAGCCGATTATTCTTTACCTGCCTATGTAAACGAAAAAACCTTAGTAATTTTAGGTTCATACAGCGGAAATACAGAAGAAACCTTAGCCATGTTTGACGAAGTACAAAAACGTGGCAGCCAAATGTTAATATTAACTGCAGGTGGCAAATTAGGCGGCTTTGCAAAAGAAAATAATATTAAAACCTATTTCCTTGAACCAGGTTTTCAACCACGTATGGCACTAGGTTTTTCATTAACCTATTTAGTACAAATTTTTGCTGACTTAATTGGTAAAGATGTTACAGCTGAATTGAGAAAGATTGCCTCATTATTTGACGATTGCACACCTTACCACGAAGATGCAGAACAAGTTTTCAAAATTATTCAATCGAAAACAAACTCTAAGTTTGTTGTACTAAGTGATGCACAGTTTGAGGGAGTAGCTACTCGTTTTGCTCAACAAGTTCAAGAGAACGCCAAACACGAGTGCTTTACACATGTATTACCGGAACATAACCATAATGTAATTGAAAGCTATTATGGAACCTTAGATACCGTGTTTTTCTTTTTAAATACAAATAGTAATCCTAGAGTTGTCTCAAGATTTGAGTTTTTAGCTGGATTATTAGAAGTAGAAAATCATAAAATTATTGAGCTAGGGGTTGAAGAATTTAACTTAGCTGCAGTGTACTTAACTATTCATCGTTTAGATTGGATTAGTTTATTAGTTGCTGATTATAGAAAAGTTGATTCTTTAAATGTTCCTAATATTGCTTCTCTTAAAGAATTTTTAGAAAAGGTATAAATTGGGATTATTATCAAAACTTTTTGGTAAGAAAGGTGTGGAGGATAATAGCTCCGCACCTTTTGTAAACCCCGTGAAAGTAGAGTTTCACTCCCACCTAATATTTGGTGTTGACGATGGTTGCGAGGTAATTGAGCAAAGTATTGAATTGCTCAGAGGATTTGCTGCGCTTGGCATGACAAAGGTTATTACTACGCCACATGTGATGTCTGATTTCTATAAAAATAGTAAGGATAATGTATATCCACTGAGAGATCAAATTAGGAAAAGACTGATTGAAGAAAATATTCAAATTGAATTTGAAGCAGCGGCAGAATATATGATTGACGATGGGTTTGAGAAGAAAATTGCTTCTGGAAACCTTCTCACCTTTGGGCCAAAAGGGAAACATATTTTAGTTGAATTACCTTTTATGACGGAGCCTAGAAACCTTAGCAGTAGTTTATTTGAATTACAAATTGCAGGGTACACTCCTATCTTGGCCCATCCCGAAAGATATCTATACTACGCAAACGAAAAAGAAAAATACCACGAACTAAAAGATAGAGGTGTATTGCTACAGCTTAATATGCTTTCAACCATTGGCTATTATTCCAAGCCAGTTGCAGATGCTGCAGCATATTTGGTTCAGAACAACTTAATAGATTTGGTTGGTTCAGACACTCACCATATTAGGCACATGCAGTTATTGCCAGAGGTAATTAATCATAAGTTATATAGAAAAGTTTGCGAAGCCGAATTATTAAATAATTATTTATAAATGACACCTTAACTTTGTGTCATGATGAGAAAAATTATTTTCGTATTAAGTCTTCAATTATTTTTTGCAAGTAATTCGCTTTTTGCATTTGACTATTCCATTGCAGAGGCAAAAGGAAATGAAATTATACAACTTTTTGTTAATCGAAAATTTGCTCAAATAGAAGGCAAAGTAGATTCTCTTTACAGAAGCTATTACTCTGCCACAACCTTTGAAAAAGACTGGACAGAACTTACCGGAACCTACGGCGCTTATGTTAGCAGCAGACCTGTTAACTATGAGGTAAATCAATACTACAACTTTATTGCCTTTAAAATAAAACTGGAAGATTTACCTTATGTTTTAAACTTAAGTTTTAATGAAAAAGGATATCTAATTTATGTATCGTTTATGCCTGCGCATAAAATATATGTAGCAGCGGATTATTGTGATGTAAGCAAGTTTTCGGAACGCAAAGTAACCATCAACAATGGATTTTATGAATTACCTGGCCTCCTAAGTACACCAAGAAATGTAGAAAAAGCTCCCTTGGTAATTATTTTAATGGAGGCAGGGCCAACCGACAAGGATGGCTCTTATGAAGAAAACAAGCCTTATAAAGATATAGCTTGGGCTTTATCTACCAAAGGTTATGCCGTTTATAGATACGAAAAACGCTCGAATACCTATGGCATTTATATGCAAAGAGATAAGGCTGCCTATGAAACTTTTACCCCAAGGGAAGATCTTTTAGACGATTTATATAAAGCCATTGATACACTAAAAACATTACCAGATATAGATCCAACTAAGATTTACATCTTGGGTCATGGACAAGGTGCCATGCTAGCACCATTAGTGGCAAAAGAAAGAGACGATGTGCATGGAATTATTATGATGGGTGCAAATGCAAAAAGAACCCAAGAAATGATGATAGATCAGTACAAATATTTGAGTTATGTAACTCCAAATAAAAAGAAAGAATACGATGAGCAAACTGTTAATGCAATAAGAAGCATGGACAAAAAGCTTAACCCCTTAACAGAGCATGATAAAATGCCGTATAGCGTGCAAGCAACTTATTGGATTTGGCTGAACAAATACAAACATGTGGAAATCACAAAAAAGCTTAAGAAGCCTATCCTAATTTTGCATGGCGATAGAGATTACCAGGTAAATATGGAAAATTATAGGATGTGGCAAAAGGAGTTAGAAAAGAATCCAAATGTTACTCTAAAAGACTATCCAAAATTAAATCACTTATTCTATTCGGGTGAGGTAGAATCAACTTATAGCGAATACTACCTAAAAAGTAATATTCCTGATTATGTGATAAACGACCTGTTGGCTTGGCTTTCAAGCCATTAAATTAGGCTTTTTTTAAGCACTAATTTTACACTTTTTAATAGCCAGCTTAGCTTATCTTCGCGGCAAAATTACCTATACACCTTATGGATGCTTTTTCATATATATCCAATGCCGATGTTTCGGCTATAGACCAATTACACCAGCAGTTCTTAAATGATCCTGATTCTGTGGATTTTGGCTGGAAGAAATTTTTTGAAGGCTTTGAGTTTGGGTTCAACCAACAACCTAGCAAAGGAAAACCAATTGCTGTATCTGAAGATGCATTAAAAGAAATAAATGTTCTGAACCTAATTCAGGGATATAGAATGCGTGGGCATTTGTTTACCAAAACAAACCCTGTTAGAGAGAGAAGAAAATATGAACCAAGCTTAGAAATAGAAAACTTTGGGCTGGTATCTGCCGATTTAGAAAAGACATTTAATGCAGGTGCAGAAATTGGAATTGGTTCGGCAAAATTGAAAGATATTATTGCTCACTTAACAGAAACCTACTGCCAAAGTATTGGTGCCGAATTTATGTATGTGCGCCAACCTCAAAAATTAGATTGGCTGAAAAAGAAAATGGAAAGTGGCAAAAACATTCCTCAGCTAGCTTTGCATGAAAAACGACATATTCTTTCCAAGCTGAACCAAGCGAGTGTATTTGAAAGTTTCTTACATACTAAATTTGTTGGTCAGAAACGCTTTAGTTTAGAAGGTTTAGAGACGCTTATTCCAGCATTAGATTTTGTTATTGAATATGGTGCCGACCTAGGCGTAGAAGAGTTTGTAATTGGTATGGCACATAGAGGAAGACTAAATGTGTTAGCCAATATTTTAAACAAAACCTATGACGAAATTTTCAAGGAATTTGAAGGTAAATCTGCCGAAGACGAAGGTATTTTTGAAGGGGATGTAAAATACCATATGGGTTTCTCGAGTGAAGTAAAAACTAGCACAGGCAAAAAAGTGAAGCTTAGTTTAAGTCCAAACCCATCGCATTTAGAAACAGTTAACCCAGTTGTTAAAGGTATTACTAGAGCTAAGCTTGAAAACAATTATAAAAACGATATTGATAAAGTTGCTCCAATTTTAATTCATGGAGATGCATCGGTTGCTGGACAAGGTATTGTGTATGAAGTATTGCAAATGGCCGGTCTACAAGCGTATTCAGTTGGAGGATGTATTCATATTGTAGCTAATAACCAAATTGGCTTTACTACAAATTATATGGATGCACGTACCTCTACGTATTGCACAGATGTGGCAAAAACCACGCTGTGCCCAGTTTTCCATGTAAACGCTGATGATGTAGAAGCAGTAGTTTATACCGTTAAATTGGCAATGGAATATCGCCAAGAATTTAATAGCGATGTATTTATAGATTTGCTAGGATATAGAAAATACGGTCATAACGAAGGCGATGAGCCAAGATTTACCCAGCCAGTTTTGTATAAAGCAATTGCCTCTCATCCTAACCCGAGGGAGCAATACAATAAAAAACTAATGGCTGCCGGCAGTGTAGAAGCAGAATTGGCCAAAGAAATGGAAGCAACATTTAAGGGAATGCTTCAAGAGAAATTGGAAACCGCCAAAGGAGCAAAACCTGCCAAGATAAAGAACTTTGTAAAAGACATTTGGCAAGGCTTTAGACCAGCAGGTGGCGATGACTTTGCACAATCACCCGTAACGGCGGTAGATGCAAAATTATTTGTAACACTAGCCGATTTATTAACGAATATCCCTTCCGACTTTAAAGCTTTTAGCAAAATAGAAAAGCTAATGAAAGATAGAAAAGCCATGATTGCAAACAACAATTATGACTGGGCTATGGGAGAGTTATTGGCTTACGCTACCCTTAGCAATGAGGGCCATAAAGTGCGCATGACAGGCCAAGATTGCGAACGCGGAACCTTTAGCCATAGACATGCCATTCTTAAGCAAGAAGATTCAGAATCGTCGTACAATACGTTTGATAGTTTAGGCAAATACAAAAAAGGAAAAGTATATTTCCATAACTCTCTATTAAGTGAATATGCGGTGCTTGGTTTTGAATATGGTTACAGCATGATAACACCAAACGACTTAACCATTTGGGAAGCACAATTTGGCGATTTTGCTAATGGAGCGCAAATTGTAATTGACCAATATATTGCCAGTGCCAGTACAAAATGGAAAACCTTTAGTGGCCTAACTTTATTGTTGCCACATGGCTATGAGGGTCAAGGACCAGAGCATTCATCGGCACGTATAGAACGATTTTTACAGCTATGTGCCAATTGGAATATGCAAGTGTGTAACATTACCACCCCTGCAAATTATTTCCATGCCTTACGCCGTCAATTGGTTCGCAAAGATCACAGAGTTCCATTAGTAGTAATGACCCCAAAAAGTTTATTACGCCATCCTGCCTGTGTTAGTAAATTAGAAGACTTTACTGCAGGTGGTTTTAAAGAGGTAATAGACGATGAAAGCGTAAATACAAAAGAGGTAAAACGTGTATTGCTTTGCAGCGGTAAAATATACTATGAATTATTAGAACGCCAGCAAACAGAGAACGTGAAGAATATTGCCATTGTAAGGGTTGAGCAACTTTACCCAATGCCAGAAAAGCAATTGAGCGAAATTTATTCTAAGTATGAAGGTGCAGAATTTTGTTGGGTTCAGGAAGAACCTAAAAACATGGGTGCTTGGTTAAATTTATTACGATGGGAAAGTAATTTTAAATTGAAACGTATCTCAAGAGAATCGAGTGCATCACCAGCAACTGGTTACAGTAAGGTACATGCGGTAGAGCAAAAAGCAATTATAGATAGAGCGTTTAGCCTTTAAAATTAAAGTCCTAAAACACTCTTAAGTTTTGCATACCCTGTTTTACTAACGGGTACTTTTTCACCATTTTTTAAAATCACAAAATCTGGCGGATCTATTTTTTGAATTTCTTGGGTAGGAATAATATACGAGCGATGCACACGAATAAAATCTTTTGCAGGCAAGTGCTCTTCAAAATAACTCATCGTTTTCTTCTTCAGGTATACCTGGTTAGCGGTATGTATTTTAATATAATCGCCATAGGCCTCTAGGTAAGTAATATCTTGAAGTGGCAATACCTGCACTGTTTGATGGTGTTTAACCACAATTCTTGAAAGTATTTCCTCTTTATTTGAAGCCTCTTCTTGTAAAGATTCTAAAGCAACTTGAGGTGCTTTTGAACCAATTTGTAGGAGCATTTTAGCAATCGCTTTTTCAAAGCGTTCTTTGCTAAAAGGTTTTAATAAATAATCTATGGCATGACTTTCAAAAGCCTTCATGGCGTAGGCGTCGAAGGCCGTTGTGAAAATTACAGCAGGAGGATTTTCTATTAACTCCAACATTTCAAAGCCATTAATTTTAGGCATTTGAACATCCAAAAATAGTAGGTCGGGATTGTGTTGTGCAATGGCTTTTACACCTTCAAATCCATCACCACATTCTTGCTTAATTTCTATGTTTGGGTAGGCTTGTAAGTACTCAACAACTAAAGACCTAGCTAAAGGTTCATCATCTATAATTACACAACTAATTGTTTTCATTTTGTGGTATATTTATCCTTACGGTAAAAGTAGTATTGTTTATTTCGGTTTGAACCAAATCGTTGCTGGCGTATAAAAGGTAAAGCCTACGCTTAATTGAATCGAGGCCAAAACCAGTGCCATCCGTTTGTTTATGGGTGGTAGGATCAAACGGATTAGAAATTTCAATAAATAAATTCTTATTTTCTAAGCAACGAGCATGAATAAGTATCTCTACTTCACCCAAGGTATCATACAAACCAAATTTAATAGCATTTTCAACTAATGGCTGCAAAACTAAAACAGGCAAAAGCAAGTGAGAGCAAGGAGTATCAATGCTTATAGTTGATTTGAGCCTATTGCCAAACCTAACCTTTTCAATTTCTAAGTAGAGTTGTAACTGTTGAAGCTCTTCTTCAAGAGTAATTAATTGTTGTTCATCTTTTCGAAGCGTATGTCGTAAAAACTCTGACAACTGTTGTATCATAAGCCTTGCCTGATCTGGTTTTGAACCAGCAAGTGCACTAATTGAATTGAGACTGTTAAATAAAAAATGGGGTTGTAATTGTTGCCTTAAATTATACAGTTCGGCTTCTTTTGCAAAGCGTTCGGTTTGTTGTTTTCTATCTTCTAAATCTTTTTGCTCAACCATATAATTGCTTATCCATTGCAAAATGGTAATGGTTGCAACCATTAAAACCTGATAGCAAAACCTAAGTGTAATACTCTTGCTTAAAACTACTTGGTAATAGGCGTCATCTGCAAAAAGTACTTGAAGAAGATGAACTAAAACAGCGGTATTTCCTATAGACAACAGGATTGCCCAAATACGCATGTAAAAGAAATTTTCTTTAGTAGGTTGATAATATTTAAGAGTTATAAATACAATAAAGGTTGTGAAGGCAAATAGTAAATGGGTAATTAAACTATCCACCAAAGCCACCTGTATATGTACGCCAAAATCTACCAACAAATAGGTATAAAAAAGCGTACATACCAACCAAAAGGTGATATAGGTAATGAGTACGCGTTTAAAAGAGAGGTTGGGTAGCAATTCAGGCAGGTATCAATTGTTTCTCAATATAGTTCTGTAAATCGGCTGCTCTTGCTTTAATAAACGTTTCAAATGAATCGTCTCTTTCTTTTTCAGAAATACACGAATATAATTCTGTCCCATCATTCATATTCGAAATTTCATTTAAAAAAGGCACATCAATAAATTTCCAATGTATTTCGGCACCCGATTCATGATTTACTTCATCTTCATTTTTAACACCCAACATACGGGCTTTAAAAAAGGCTTCGTGGTAATCTCTGGCGTCAATAAATACAAGCTGCTCATCAAATTGTTGTGTGTCTGCATCATGACCGCTTACAATTTTATAAACAATTTTAGCTAAGAATTTTTTCATAGGAAGTAGGTTTATAGGTTAGGTTAGGTTTTTAAATACTAATAGCTTTTTATTTCAATTCCGCCCATAATGCAACTTCCTTCAATAAACAGCGTTTTTTCTGAAGTCCTTTGCGATTCGTGCATCAAAGGGCGTTTGTCTTCAACACCACCTAATACCACAGTAACTTCGCTTATTACTTCCCAATTGGCAGGTACCAATAATTTGGTTCCACCCAAAATATTATTCACTTCTAATTTAACTCTACCTTGAATATCGGCTTGGGTTAAGTTTATTTCAGCTCCTCCCATCACACAATTAATTTCGCCACCTTTAAAATCTTTAGAAAGAACAATCTTTTTAACACCGCCCATAACGGCAGTAATTTCTATTTGATTTTCATTGGTTTCACTCACGGTCATGCATTTAGGATCGTTTGGATTGTAACCAAATTTTCCAAAATCTTTTTCCCAATTACGCTTGCGTCTATGTGGCTTCACAATAATGAAAGCACCTGCCCCAATGAGTAATATTGGCCAAAAGTATTCTGTTAAATTCATGCCAGGGTAAAAGCGTTCCAAAAGAAATAGGAATCCTATACCAACAATAATTATCCAACCTGGAGTTCTAAAATTATGTTTGCCTCCAACATAAAAGCCAAGTGCAACTAGGAACATAGGCCAAGAGAATAGCCAATCTGGAAATAACACACCTAGTTTTTTGGCAAAAAATAAGGCTCCTACTAAAATGAGTATTATCCCACTAATTATTCTGCCCTTTTTAAAATCGCTTTCCTTAAATTCATTTTGCTCGTCCATAATAGTTGTATTTGATGGCACAAATGTATATCAATAGGTTAAACCTAAAATCGAAGATAGACCATATGCCCGAAAAAATAGATGAAACGGAAGGATTTATCGGTGAATTTCATTTTACCCATTCTTAGCTTACCTTTGGCAAAAAGTTTTTAGATGAAATTATTTAAAGTTTTCGCAAGTATAATGGGCTTAGTGGCCTTGGTGTTTTTGGTATCTCTATTTTTCCCAAGAACCTATAAAATAGAAAAAACGGTAGTGGTAAATATGCCCGTATACGAAACCTATGCCTATTTAAATTCTATTCAAAATTGGAAAGATTGGAGTCCTTGGAATACTGATTTAGATAGCTCCATGGTATTCTTTTACTCAAAAACCAAATCGGGTACAGGTGCAGCGCAATACTTTAGAGGAGGGCTTGTGGGCGTTGGGTCATTTAGAATAACTCAATCGGTTCAAAACGAAAAAATACAATACTATTTGTGCGTAAATGAAGGCACGATGGCCATTACCCAAACCTTTAACTTTAAAACGGTTGGGCAAAAAACTCAATTAACTTGGGTGGATGAAGGAGATGTTGGCTATAATCCAATCTTTAGATTTTTATTACCTAGTAAAATTAAATCTACCGAGCAAGGCTTTGAAGAAGGACTAAATGTAATTAAGAAGGCTGCAGAAAAAACGCATATTTATAATTAAACCTTGCCGCTTTTTTTGAGCCAAACGTAGGTAAAAACAATCGCCAAGATAAAAAACATATAGGCTTTACCTTCTACAAAATCTTCTAAAAAAGAAACCATAAACCCTATTACCAGAGAGGCAATAGCAAGAATAAGCCAGTTTCTAAGAATCCATTTATCCATTATTGGTTCAAGCTAATTATTCCGGTAATATTTAATACTCTAAATTTGGTAAAGGCGGTGTTTGATTCAAAGCCTGTTCCCAAAATAATTTTATCAGGTGAGGTAATTCGCACCGATTTATCGGAGTATATTCTGTCTGTTTTTTCGTCCCAAATAAGCTCTTCGGTACGTAAGGTATCGCCCTTATTATTTACCACATTTACATCTTTGCGAGCAGTAATGGTTCTATCGCGTTCGTCGCGAACCGCATATTTACTCTTAATATAGCTATTTACTTTACCTTCTTGCGAATAAAAATAGGCTGTAATGCCATCTTTCATTTCTGTTTGATTGCGGGCATCTGATGCGTAACGCTCTAATAAAGGTGCAAATAATTTAGCTTTTAAATATCCACTGTCGGTATAGGCAATGCTCACATTATTCCCAACTTCCACCGGCAGGTCATAAATGATTGAAGGAATCTTTTTAAAATCTTCCTCCTTAGGGCCGCAAGCAACCAGTGAAAATAAGGCACTAAAAAAAAGAAGATAATTTCTAATCATATCTGTAGCGATGGAACCAATAATCGGCAAAACTAATGCCAATATAAACCCTAAAATAGTTTTCCTGAACCAAGCCCATATCCGTGGTTCCACGCTTTTGGAACTCAACGCCCACGTTTACTTTTGAATTACTTCTTGTCATAGGCAAACCTATACCAGCAGTTACAGCCATCACATCTACACTAACACCTCTTGCCACCAAACTGCTCTTTTCATACCTAGCTCCTACCCTATATTCAAGCCTCGAGAAATAGTTTTTCGATTTATAATTCGGAACTATGCTTGCACCTAAACTTGCGCCAAAACTATTTTTAAGTGAATCGGATCCACCAAAACTTCTGAAATTACTCCATTGAGTTCCTTTTATATCCGCGGCAATTGTATACATGTCTTTTCTTGAAAAGCTTAAGCCGCCTCTAAATGCCATTGGAGCTGTAACAGTTCCTTGTTCGCTCGTTTGAGAATAAACGGTATCTTTAATTCCAGAAGTGCTTCCTACAGGCAAAGATCTAAGCAAATAACTTTGTTCTGCTTTTAAATTTGTTTCAGGAGTAAGCGTTCCACCAATCACCCATTCATAAACTCGCACATCGTTATCTACTATGCGTGAAAAGGTATCATGAATTTGAACTCCAAAATCCATCAACCAACCATGCATAAATTGCGATTTATCTTCATTGGTATTAAACATTAAATACTGAGATGGAATAAGTAATTGGGTAGTATTGGTTGTTTGACCAAATATATAATTTCCGTTTACCCCAAGGCTAACTGTTCTGTGTAAACGCATACCATAGCCCATGTAAAACTTTGAAAGGCCTCCTCTACCCACAAAATTATTTAAGGCATCTATAGAAAAAGTGTCCTGTGGTATTTTAACGTTTGAAACAATATTATATCCAACACTCGAAAACGGAGCCGCTCCAAACGAAACGCCAATACCTCTTTTAGTTGAAAGTGGCAAAGCAAAATTTAGATACGAAATCCAAGCGTTGTTTACATTGTTCGTATTGGCGGCACCCTTAAAGGTTCCAAAGCTCATGGTGGCACCCGCCTCAATATTGGTAGTTAATAAGGAGGAATAGGATGCAGGGTTTAGCATATTAACCGCAAATGGGTTGCGTATTGCCTGATTTGTTTGCCCCATTGAATAAGAGCTTGCATTTCCAGAATACACCATATCACCTACACCAATAATGGAGTAGGGCGATTTGGTAATGTTTTGAGCAAATACCGAGGTACCCTTACCTATTAGCCCTAAGAAAAAAAGTATTACAAGCCTAAGGGCATTATTCTGCATGATGAGTCAAAATTTTATTTAATCCGTATAACAATAGATGTTCGTGCACAAATATGCTTGTTTTTATGCTTTTTGCCAAGACTTCTGCATTGCCTCCTGTAAGTAAGACCTTTAAATGCGGAAATTTTTGACTGTATTTTCCAATAAAATATTCTATTTCGCCCACCAAACCATAGTAGGCTCCTGTAAGTAAACAACTATCGGTATTGGTTCCCATTATATCTACAGGCCTTTGCCATTCAGGGTTTGGAAGCTTTCCAGTAAACGTGTGCATAGCTGTTAATCGCATGTGTAAGCCTGGACTAATATTACCGCCCAAGTATTCCTGAGACGAGTTTAATAAATCATAAGTTACACAGGTGCCCGCATCTATTACCAAACAATTTTCATTTGGAAATAAAACCAAGGCTCCAGCTACCAAGGCTTTTCTATCGGCGCCAAGGGTTTGCTTGCTATCATAGAGGTTTATATAAGGCAGCTTTTGTTGCTCACTTAAATAGTTTATAGGAACAGAAAAAGTGTGGCTGCGCATTTCATTCTCTAGGCTCGAACCGACATCACTTAAAAGAATTGCCGAGGGAGAGTTTACCGAAATAAGTTCCTGAATGTTTGTTAAAGCAGATGGGCGATCGAACACAAATGTTTGAAGAAGGCTGTTTCCATTGAACAACGCAGCTTTTATGCGAGTATTTCCAGAATCTATGACCAGTGTTGGCATGAATTAATTTTTAATAAGGTTTATAAATTCAACTTCTTTATTGGCATAGCTTTCAATTTCGTCATTTACCAAAAGGTGAAGCCTACCTTTTTTATCAATACCCATTATTTGCGCTTCAAATAAAACGTTCTCCTTTTTAAAAATCGCCATTTCACCTTTTCCCAACAAATGCTGGTGGTATAAATCCCAAAGCAAGGTATGTTGTTTCCCCAAAAGTAAGGCATAATAATGGCCAAGCTTATGGCAAAGCAGTTCTCTAGCGGCTTTTGGTTCGACCCAAAGCCCTGATAAAGTATAAATAGAGGCCGCTTTAGGCTCCATAAACTCCTGCTGATTAAGGTTTAAACCCATACCAATAACCGAAAAGCGAATTCTATTTCCTTGCAAAACATTCTCAATTAGGATGCCTGCTATCTTTTTTTCTTGGCAATAAATATCGTTTGGCCATTTAATTTTAACCGGATCTGGGCAAAATTCTTGGGCAGTGTCTCTAAGAGCCAAAGAAATGATACAATTTAGCCAAACTTGCTCCATTGCTAGCAAAAATTGTGGCTTTAATAAAACGCTAAAAAGCAAATTTTTACCCGGCTCCGATTCCCAAACCGAATTTTGTTGTCCTCGACCATTTGTTTGGAAATGGGTGTAAACCACCGCCCCTTCTGGAATTTGCTGGTTACTAAACAGTAATTTAAGGGCATCATTGGTAGAAGTTGTCTCCTCCAGATACACAGAATACTCGCCAATATTTAAGGGTTGGTGTGCCAAAGAAAAAATGCTTAATTTGCGTCAAATTTACTGGTAGAATCTAGATGGCAATAACACCCGCGAAAAAAATCGCAAAAAAAGCAGCAGCTAAGAAAAGCACTGCTCCCAAAAAAGCGGCTCCTAAGAAGGAAGCAGCTCCAAAAAAAACTGCAGCAAAAAAAGTTGCAGTAAAGAAAACGGCTATTAAAAAAGTGGCGGCTAAGAAAGTAGCAGCCCCAAAAGCAAGCCCTATAAAAGCGGCAGAAGTTAAAGTAATGGAACCAGGGCTATTATTGGCCCTAACTGTTGCTCAAGGAATGTTTGAGCGTAAAGCCGAAAACATTCGCATTTTAGACATGCGCAAAATTCAAAACGCTTCGGCCGATTATTTTGTATTAAGTCATGCTAGCAACGACAAACAAGTAGAAGCAATTGGCAAAAGTGCTGAAGACGAAGTAAAAAAACACTTGAACGAAAACCCATTGCACCGCGAAGGTTTTGAAAATTTAGAGTGGATTTTATTGGATTACTTTAATGTGGTTGCCCATGTTTTTCAAGAAGAAAAACGTACCTTTTATGGCATAGAGCAATTATGGGGCGATGCTATTGAAGTACCTTTCAAAGGAAAATAATTACTCACTCACAAAACGCTTACACATGATTAAAAAACTCATACTCGGCATTTGTTCATTAGGTTTAGTTTATAGCGCTCAAGCTCAAACAGAGGGCGATAAAAAAACAGATAACGGAGAATTTTCAGGAAATTTCCAAACTACTAATCAGTTTTACGTGAAAGATAGTGCTATTGGGGCCACAACAACCCAATATCAAAAAGAACTTTCATCGGCCGATGCGTGGTTACTTTTGAACTATAAAAAGAATGGCTACACCTTTACCGTGCGCTACGATTTATTTAATAACTCTCCTTTGCTAAATCCACAAGAGGCCTATACCAAAAGTGGAATTGGAATGTATAGCGTTAGAAAAGACCTCGACAAAATGAGCATTACCGTGGGCTATTTTTATGACCAATTTGCTAGCGGTATGGTTTTTAGATCGTATGAAGACCGTAACCTAGGTTTAGATTTTGCCATTCAAGGCGCTCATATAAAGTTTAGACCTACAGAAAATACCACCATCAAAGCGTTTACAGGTTTGCAAAAATTTAGGTTCGACCTACGACCTATGGTTATAAAAGGTATTAATGCCGAGCACCATTATGATATTAATGATGGCTTTAGCGTTGAGCCTGGAGCAAGTTTAGTTAATAGAACTATTGATAACGAAACCATGAATACCATGGCGGCAAGTATTAATAACTATGAGCTTTCGCAACGATTTTATCCTAAGTACAATGTGTTTGTTTACAATGTTTACAATACTTTAAGATATAAAAACATTGCCTGGTATTTGGAGTTAGCTCAAAAAACACCAGAGGCTATTATTAATCCAAACAACGATTTAATGGAGTTGCATGAAGGTAAATCTTATTTAACTTCTGTATCATACTCTACTAAGGGTTTTGGCTTTAATGCACAGTACAGATATATAGATAAATTCTCTTTCCGCACCTCTCCTTTGCAAAATCAAAATTTGGGTATGATAGCTTATTTGCCTTCTGTTACTCGCCAAAACGTATACAGATTATTGGCAAGATATAATGCCTTTACCCAAGAGTGGGGCGAAAACGGTTTGCAAATAGAATTGAGTTATAAACCAAAGTTTTTAAAGAAACATCAAACTCAATTTAACTTTAACTCATCGTTGGCAACTCCTCAAGGATCATTCAAAGGCAAAACAGTTAACCCTGTAAACTTTGAAGCCGACTCAAATAGATTTTTCCGCGAGTATTATTTTGAAGCACAACATAAGTTTACTAAGAAATTTAAATTATTGTTGGGCTACCAAATTATTAACTACAACCAACGTTTATACGAAGCAAAAGCAACGGTTCCGTATGTAATTGCACATACCTTTTTTGGTGAAGCTACGTATAAAATTACACCTACTCGTTCATTAAGAATGGAATCTCAATATTTGCAAACCGACCAAGATTTGGGAAGTTTTGTAAATGGATTAATTGAATTTAATATGGCACCTCATTATTCATTTAGTTGTGGCGATATGGTGAATGTTAAGCCTGGTTTTAGAAACCAACCTGCGGCAGGAAAAGATTTTGAATTGGTGCATTACTGGAACGTTTTTATGGCCTATACTCAAAAGAACACACGCTTTACTGCGGGGTATATTAAACAAGTAGAAGGTGTAAATTGTACAGGTGGTGTATGCCGTGTTGAACCAGCATTTAGTGGCGTTAGACTTACTTTAACAACTAATTTTTAACAGATGAAAAAACTATTATCGATACTCTTTTTTGTTTGCTTTGTTGTAGTGTTTAATGCCTGCAAAGAAGAACCGCCGTATATTAATTTTACGCCAGAAAGCACTGTTGGCGATACTACGTATATAATTTCTCCAGTACCTGGAAAGCAAACAAAAAATGTTTTAATAGAAGAAGTTACCGGAGTTAGATGCCCTAATTGCCCTAAGGCCCAAGCCGAAGCAAAAATTCTTTCTGAAAGTAATCCTGGTAGAATTAATGTGTTAACTATTCATCCTTTAAATAAACTTAATCTCTTAACCAAACCATTTGACGTGGCCATTGGCGATCAACATACAAGTGCATATGATTTTAGAACAGAGGCTGGTGCGCAAATATTTGAAATGGTTGGAATTTCTGGTTCACTTCCAATAGGAAATGTAAATCGCAGATTGTTTAGCAGTGAAAGTTCTAGAAATATTGATTACCAAAAATGGAGCGGCTATGTTGCTACAGAACTAAGCACTCCAACCCCAGTTAATATTATTTTAAATGCATCAAATAAAGGAGATTCAATTGAAATTGAAGTGACCTTAACCTATACAGAAAATGTTGCCGACTCAAACTTCTTAACCATAGGAATTTTAGAAAGTGACATGGTAGATGTGCAAGAAAGTAAAGATGTAAATGGAAATGTTATTTACGTTGAAGACTATGTACATAACCATGTATTAAGAACTATAGTAACTGGTTATTTTGGAGATTTACTAAAAGCAAGCTACGAACCGGGAAGAGTTTTTTATAAAAAATATAGGGTTAAACGTGACCCTAAATGGAACTCAGCAAATTTAGATGTGATTGCTTTGGTGCACATGAACACAAACAAAAAAGATGTACTCCACTCTAAAGAAGCTAAGGTTAATTAGTTTAGTAAGCATTGGCCTATTGGTTTCGTGCCAACAAGGTATTGATGAACCCTACAGACAAGCCATGGCGGCCGAACGCATGGCTATAAATGAGCATTTTTTTAACGCACAGGAAACACCTTTAGATAGCGAAAATTTTAGCCACTTTAAAGGTTTAAAATTTTACCCCGTAAATGAAAAATATAGGGTGTATGCTAACCTAACACTTTTAGAAAACCAACCCGTTTTTAATCTTCCTCATTCG
Organism: Bacteroidetes bacterium B1(2017); assembly: GCA_002256395.1. GTDB lineage: Bacteria > Bacteroidota > Bacteroidia > UKL13-3 > UKL13-3 > B1. The sequence continues at coordinate 64,916 of NKJG01000007.1, forward strand.
CATAACAGCAGTAGACCTTATAAAAATTATGCTATTGCTAAATTTGAATTGGATGGAAAAAACTATGAGTTAGTTGTTTTAGAGCAAGCAGAGAAAAATGCCGAGAATGAAAACTATTTATTGCTTCCATTTAACGATGCAACAAATGGCAAAGAAACATACGGTGCAGGACGTTATATAGATTTAGATAAAAAGAGTGGAACAAGTTTAATTATAGACTTTAACAAAGCCTATAACCCTTATTGCGCCTACAACTCAAACTACACCTGCCCTATTCCTCCTAAAGAAAACAAACTTCCTATTGCCATTGAAGCAGGTGTAAAAACACTTGAAGCTACTGAGCACTAATTTTTATTATCTTTATAAAATGAAAACTAGAATTTTATTTCTTGTTGCCTTTTTGGCTACAAATTTTGCTTGGGCTCAAGTAGAATTTGGACCAGATGTATTAGGGTATTCATTTGAAAGCAGCACCATTGTTCAAGCAAACGATTACGAAGGAAAGGTTACCTGTACCTTGGTTCATTACAAAGAACAAACGCGCAATTACGCGGCTGTGCTATACATTCATGGCTTCAACGATTATTTCTTTCAACAAGAAATGGCCGATCAATACCATGTTCATGGCATAAGTTTTTTTGCCTTAGATTTACGAAAATATGGTCGCTCTTGGTTGCCAAACCAAAAGTTAAATAATGTAAGAGATTTAGCAGAATATGATGCAGATATAGATACTGCTTTAAAAATTATGAAGCAGTTGGGGCATACGCGTATCTTGCTTGCAGGGCACTCTACTGGCGGACTTATAGTTTCATTATATGCAGCAAAAAACAAAGGCAAAGAAAACTTTGATGCGGTTTTTTGTAATAGTCCGTTTTACGATTTTAATGTGCCCTTTCTTCTCAAAAAAATTGGTGTACCATTTATTTCTGGCTTGGGCAAAAATCATCCTAATAAACTAAATCCAAACACGATAAATTCTTTATACGATCAAAGTTTATTAAAAAGCCATTATGGCGAATGGGAATACGATACAACTTGGAAACCAATTCCTGCAGCTCCGGTAAACTATGGCTGGATACGGGCCATACACAAGGGACACAAGCAAGTTAAAAAGGGCTTAGACATAGGCAAACCTATTTTAATTATGCGCTCAGACAAATCTATTTATGAGAAAAAATGGAGCGATAAATTATTTACGGGCGATGCTGTTTTGGGTGTGAAAGATATTCAAAAGGGGTATGAAAAAATGAAGGCCGTAAAAATAGAACTAGTGGAGCCAAATGGAATTCACGATTTAATTTTATCGAAGCCAGAAGTGCGAAAAAAGGTTTACGAAGACTTATTTATTTGGACCGAAAAGTACTTTTAACAATTCTATAAAGCCATTGCCCATTGCGCTAATCCAAGCAAAATAAGCATTGCACCCGTAAGCTTATTACCATACTGCTTAATTAACTTTACGGTATTTGAACCAGAATAGGTTTGCACCATAAAAATTAAAAAATAATGCTGCAAAAATGCGCCCACTGAGGTACCTATAGCAAATAAAAACATACTCAAAATTCCTGCATGTAATAAGTCAACATGCTGTAGGTTCATAGCGGCAATTATACCTAACCAAAATAAAATTAGCTGTGGGTTTACAATGGATACTAAAAAGCCTGAGCCAAAACCCGATTTGCGTTCTTTAACCTCCTCCACATTGGCCTTTGACTTAATAAAGAAAAAGGCAATTCCAATTACAACAAAAGCTAAGGCAACATAACCCGAAACAGTCTGTAAAAGTTGGGTATATGGCGCTAATGCCTCGGCAAAAAGAAGTGCAATAAATGAATAAATTAATTCGGGAATAGAACCTCCAATGGCAATGTATAAACCTCGTTTATAATGACCATGTACACATGAGTGTAATAATGTTAAATTAACAGGACCAGGTTGCATAGATCCAAAAAAACTGATCAATGCAGCAATTAAAAAGTATATAATAGGCATTCTAAAAAATCAAATTTTAAAATATAATCAACGATAAAAACTGTACACTAAACGGGCGTCTAAGATAAATGCCTTTTGTAGATTTGCATTCAAATTAATTCCCATCATAAAATTTCGGTTCAGCTTATAATTAAAACCCCACCTATGGTATACTTTATTTATTAATTCTTGAGGCACTTCTTTATAAATATATACTCCCAATTGTTGACTAAAAATACAGCGATTAAACACAAACTCATGACCTGCCATAAGGCCTATAACTCTATGGTCTAATTGCTTGTCTTTATAAGCTAAATTACTATCCAAAATTGCCCGCATACTATTATCTGCATAAGCCTCTGTTGCAAATGTCCAGGCATTAATGGCTCCACTTCTATACCCTGCTTGACCAAAAATACCATAAGCCCAATAGCGTTCTTTTGGATAAAATGGTAAGGATTTATTGCAAACAAAACTACCTAAATCAAATCGCCATCGTTCCTTATAAAAAAGCAAGGTGCCTAATGGTTTTGTTTTTGTAGCAAGTTTATATTCAACACCTGCACCAATATTTGGAAAGTTTAAACCAAGATTTGGATTCTTTGTGTTTCCATTCGAAAAATGGCTAAAGGTAGCTTGGGCAAAAGCTGCCATATTTTTGCTGAACCTATAATTGCTAGAAAAGCCAAAACCTAAGTAGCCGTTGACATGAGAGCTGTACCCATCATTTAACGGGTTCGCTTGTTTATCATATGGATTTGAGGCAAAATTAATTCCTCCAGCAGCACGCATGCGTATGCTAAACTTTCCGCGTTCAATTAAAAAGGGTTCTATAAAATAAGAAAGGTTTAAGGCATTTCCTAAAGCAGCATTTGAAAAGTGCATATACTGCAAAGCAAATCCCGAATTATAATTTCTATGAGCATACGAATAGGCTAAATCATCTTTCCTATATCGGTTCAACTCAACTTGAAAACCTGTGCCTGTTGTGCCGCTAAAGGTATCAAGCTTTGGACTATGAATCATCAGCCAAGCATGCAAGGGTTGAACACCTAGAGTATAGTCTACAGTTTTAGTAGCTTGTGAAATGCCATAAAAAGCATTACTTAAACACAACAAAAGTAGAACACCTCTAAGCTGATTCATCTTTAACTTTTAGGCTTAAAAAAATAATAAACAGGAACACCTAAAAGTACAATTGCCAAACCAGGGTAACTAAAATTTGGTTTGTAAATAAGTAAGCTCACACAAATAATTGCTGCCAACATAATATATAAGGCAGGAACCAATGGGTAAGCAAAAACTTTATAAGGCCGAGGCAAATGGGGTTGTTTAGCACGTAAGATAAAAACTCCTGCCACAGTTAAAATATAGAATAATAACACCGCAAATACCACGTAATCTAACAAATCGCCATACGATCCACTAAGAGTTAAAATGCTTGTCCACACTGCTTGCATAAGCAATGCCGTTTGGGGCGATTGATTTTTATTTAAACTAGCTGCCGACTTTAAAAAATATCCATCTTTAGCCATGGCATAATACACACGTGCACCACTTAAAGTTAGGCCATTAATGCAGCCAAAAGTAGAAATCATTATTAGAATAGCCATGAGCCAAGCACCTGTTTCACCAAACACGGTATTCATTAAAAGTGTTCCTACTCGGTCAAATTCTGCTGTTTGTATTTGGTTCGAACCAAGAGCCTTTACATAAACCAAATTACAAAAGATATATAAAAGAGTAACACCACCAGTACCTAACAATAAAGAACGAGGTAGGTTTTTTTCAGGCGATTCAATTTCACCTGCTGTAAAGGTTATATTATTCCAAGCATCGCTCGAAAAAATGGAACCTACTAAGGCGGCAGAAAATAATCCAATACCAATACTACCTATTGAAAGTTTGCTCCAATCCCACGTCCATTGTGTGCTTGGGCTTGTGCTTACAAAATAAACGCCAGCAATAATTACAAAAACTAAGGCAACAATTTTGCTAATGGTAAATACATTTTGAATAAAGGCCCCCTTTTTAACTTCTCTAAAATTGCTAATAGTTAATAGCCACAAAACGCCTATTCCTAAAACCTGAACCGAGCTAATGTTAAAACTTCCAAGTTGAAAGAGGATATTTTTTTCGGACACGATAGGAAATAAAACTCCGGTAAATTTTGCAAATGCCACTGCTACCGCTGCAATAGTGCCTGTTTGAATAACAGTGAATAAGGTCCAACCATATAAAAAGCCAAACAATTTCCCATAGGCTTCCTTCAAATAAATATATTGCCCGCCGGCTTTAGGCATAGAAGCGCCAAGTTCGGCATAACTTAAAGCACCCAAAAAGGTTAACACACCTGTAATTACCCAAGCCAGTAATAAATTTTCTATACTGCCTAAATCGCGCAGCATACTGGCCGAAACAATAAATATTCCAGATCCAATCATACTGCCCATTACAAGCATGGTACTATCCAATAAGTTTAGCTTTTTACTCATGCCTGTGCGTTTAGTTGTGAAATTATTTTTTCTACATGGGGCGTCCAATCTTCATTGGGTTCTATTAATATTCCTTTTACCCCTGCGCCTTCCCCACAAACAATATCGCGCTCTTTATCGCCAATAAAATACGATTGGCTTGCATCAATATCATGTTTACTAATAGCCTTTTCAACGAGTAAAGATTCGGGTTTACGGCATAAGCAATTGCTCGTTTGTGGGTGGTGCGGACAAAAATACACATCTGTAAAAACAACTCCCGATGGTTCCAATTCGGCTGCTAGGTAGGCATGCATTTTATCCATTTCATGTCGTGTATACATTCCTTTGGCAATTCCACCTTGGTTTGTAATAATGATTAATTTGAAGCCCGCCTCTGTCAAAATTTTTAAACCATGACGTACATGGGATAAAATTTCGAAATCCTCAAAACGCTTGATATAATCGCCTACTTCTTTGTTAATCACTCCATCTCTATCGAGAAATACTGCTTTATTAGAGTTTTTCATAAGCGCTAATTAAGCAATTATTCTACTAATATTGAATTTTTGCCTTCGAAAACTTAAGTTTGAAGACCTTGTCAAAGAAAATTGTCATCATACCAACCTATAACGAGCGAGAAAATATCGAGGAGATAATTCGCGCCGTTTTCTCTTTACATCAGTCGTTTGACGTTCTAATAGTAGACGATAATTCACCCGACGGCACTGCAGCCATTGTAAAGAAATTACAGCAATTTGAGTTTAAGCTGAACCTACATATTCTAGAAAGAAAAGAAAAAAACGGTTTAGGAACAGCCTATATCGATGGATTTAAATGGTGTTTGGAAGAAGGCTATGAATATATTTTTGAGATGGATGCTGATTTCTCGCACAATCCAAATGATTTACCAAAATTATACGAAGCACTTTGCGAAGGCGCAGATGTTGCCATTGGTTCAAGATATAAAACAGGCGTAAACGTAGTTAATTGGCCTATGAGCAGAGTAATGATGAGCTATTTTGCCTCATCCTATGTTAGGTTCATAACCGGTATGAATATTAGAGATACCACAGCTGGCTTTGTTGGCTACCACAGAAATGTTCTATCGCATATAGCCTTAGATAACATAAAGTTTAGAGGCTATGCCTTTCAAATAGAAATGAAATTTACCGCATGGAAACACGGTTTTGCCATTGAAGAAGTGCCTATCATTTTTACAGATAGAACGCGTGGCGAATCAAAGATATCTAATGGAATTATTCAAGAAGCCATTGGTGGTGTAGTTAGTATGAAGTTGAAAAGTCTTTTTAAGACCTATGAAAAAATGCATCCCAGAAAGAATTAAAGTTCTATTTGGCATTGTTTTTTAACTAACCCATAAATCAGAGCGCCAGCATGGCAGTACCACCAAATGCAAAATTAATTGAGGGAGAAATTGCCGATTATTATTTGGATGAAGATGGCATTTTGTATTCCTATTCTAAAAACCCTAAGCGAACAGTTGAGCTAATTCGCAATAATATTGCCCTGGTAAAGAAAATTACCCATAATCAAATTGTGCCCTTATTAATTTTTTTGTGCGATTCGCCCATCCCCGATAAGGCTACCCGAAACTATTCAAGCGAACAATTACCGCATGTGTATAAGGCAATGGCAATGGTGGGCAAACCGGGGCTTACACAACTAATAATGAACGTTTTATTTAAATTAAAACAAGCTCCAATTCCTATGAAATCCTTTAGCAAAGAAGCCGATGCCAGAGAATGGCTAAAGCAGTATTTATAGGCCCTCACAACTCTTCTGCCAATTTGTCAATTATTGAACTTGGATTAATTTATGCCAATAAGGAAAAAAGGCCTAAATTTACCGCCCTATGCATTTAATGCAGGGCATTTACAGCGATAAGAAATAATTATGATTGGAAGTATTTTTAAAGGGATTACCAAAATTTTCGGTAGCAAATCGGATAGAGATTTAAAATCATTATATCCAAAGGTAGAAGAGGTTAATGCTGCATTTGCCAAGTTACAAGGCATAAGCGACGATGAATTACGTGGAAAAACGCGTGAATTTAAAGACCTTATTAATGCTCGTTTATCTGTTATAGACGAAGAAGTTGAACGCTTGAAAGTTGAAGCCCAAGTTGATAATTTAGACCTTATTGATAAAGACAATCTATTCAAAAAAATAGATCAGCTTAAAAAAGATAGAGACCAAGAATTAGAGGTAATCTTAAATGAAATTCTTCCTGAGGCATTTGCTGTAGTTAAAGAAACTGCTCGTAGGCTCAGCACAAACAAACAATTAGTTGTAACTGCAACCGATTGGGATAAAGAAATGAGCGCCCGAACCAAAGTAAAAAAACCTGTTACCATTGAAGGTGATAAGGCAATTTGGGCAAATACTTGGGAAGCTGCAGGCCAAACAATAACATGGAACATGGTTCATTACGATGTACAGTTAATTGGTGGTATGGTTTTGCATAGTGGTAAGATTTCTGAAATGGCCACGGGTGAGGGTAAAACATTAGTATCTACTCTTCCTTCGTATTTAAATGCATTAGCTGGTTTAGGTGTGCATGTGGTAACTGTAAATGATTATTTGGCCCGACGCGACTGTGAATGGAATGGACCATTGTTTGAGTTCCATGGTATAAGTGTTGATTGTATTGATTACCATCAACCAAATTCGGCTGAACGTAGAAAAGCGTATCAAGCAGATATTACTTACGGAACAAATAATGAATTTGGATTTGATTATTTGCGCGATAATATGGCCAATAGTTTGGATGAATTGGTTCAACGCAAGCACCATTATGCCATGGTGGATGAGGTGGATTCTGTATTAATTGATGATGCACGTACACCATTAATTATTTCGGGCCCAGTGCCAAGAGGCGACGATCAACAATTCTATGCCTTGAAGTCTAGAATTGAAAAATTAGTAAACGCTCAAAAGGCATACGTAAATACAGCTCTTGCCGATGCAAAAAAATTATTATCTACCAATAACGATAAAGATGGTGGATTTAAATTACTGCAAGCACAAAGAGGTTTACCTAAAAATAGTTCGTTAATAAAATTCTTGGGCGAACCAGGAATGAAACAAATATTAAACAAAACAGAAAACTATTACATGCAAGACCAGCAAAAGGAAATGCACAAGGTAGATGCTGATTTGTATTTTGTAATTGATGAAAAAGTAAACTCAGTAGATCTTTCGGAAAAAGGGGTTGAGCTAATTACTAATTCGGGTGAAGACGCTAACTTCTTTATTATTCCAGATGTAGGTTCAGAAATTGCAGAGATTGAAAAATCTACTTTACCAGAAGAAGAAAAAGCAAAACGCAAAGAACAATTGATGCTAGAATTTACCATCAAATCTGAGCGTATTCATACCATCAATCAATTGTTGAAAGCGTATTGTATGTTTGATAGAGACGTAGAATACATTATTCAGGATGGAAAAGTTAAAATTGTTGATGAGCAAACTGGTCGTGTTTTAGATGGCCGCCGCTATAGCGATGGATTGCACCAGGCAATTGAAGCAAAAGAAAATGTAAAAGTTGAAGCGGCTACTCAAACATACGCAACAATTACTCTTCAAAACTTCTTTAGAATGTATCACAAACTTTGTGGTATGACAGGTACTGCAACCACAGAGGCGGGGGAATTCTGGGAAATCTACAAATTAGATGTGGTTGAAATACCAACTAACAGAGCCATTTCAAGAAAAGACGAAGAAGACGTTATTTATAAAACTAAACGCGAAAAATACAATGCCGTTATCGATGAAATTGTAAAACTAACAGAGGCTGGAAGGCCTGTGCTTGTAGGTACAACTTCGGTTGAGGTAAGTGAGTTACTTGGTCGTATGTTAACCATGCGAAAAATTAAACACAATGTATTAAACGCAAAACAACATCAACGTGAGGCAGATATAGTTGCCGAAGCTGGACAGAGAAGCGGTGTTACCATTGCAACAAATATGGCTGGTAGGGGAACGGATATTAAGCTGGGAGAGGGTGTTAAGGAAGTTGGCGGTTTAGCTATTATTGGTACCGAACGCCACGAGAGTAGACGTGTAGACAGACAGTTACGTGGACGTGCAGGTAGACAAGGAGATCCAGGTTCATCTAAGTTCTTCGTATCTTTAGAAGATGATTTGATGCGTTTGTTTGGTTCAGAACGTATTGCCAGCATTATGGATAGATTAGGTATGAAAGAGGGCGAAAATATTGAGCACTCTATGATTACCAAAAATATTGAACGTGCGCAACGCAAAGTAGAACAAAACAACTTTGGTACGCGTAAACGTTTATTGGAATATGATGATGTAATGAACTCTCAACGTGAAGTAATTTACACCAAAAGAAGAAATGCATTATATGGCGATAAACTTGCTTTAGATATTAGCAATACCCTTGCCGATACCTGCGAAGAATTAGTAGAAACCTACAAAGATCAAAAGAATTATACCGAGTTTAAGTTTGAGGTTATGCGCATATTTGCTCATGAGCCAGCTATAGACGAAGAAGAATTTTTGAATGGTAAATTAGAAGCTGTGTCAGATAAATTATTTGATGAATTGCTTGCTCATTACCACCATAAAACGGCCGATATGGCCCATGTAGCTTGGCCTGTTATTCAAGATGTATACAACAACAGAGGTAGCCAATTTGAATCTATTGCGGTGCCTGTAAGTGATGGTATTCATAATATGCAAATTCCAGTTAATCTTAAAAAAGCATTTGAAACAGAAGCTCGCGAGATTAGCAAAACCTACGAAAAATTTGCTTCGCTATTTGTTATTGACAACGATTGGAAAGAGCATTTACGCGAAATGGACGATTTAAAACAAAGTTCACAAAACGCAGTGTTCGAACAAAAAGATCCATTGCTTATTTACAAATTAGAATCGTTTAACTTATTTAAAACAATGCTTTCTAGAATTAACAAGCAAGTTTTAGGTATGTTATTCAAAGGATTTATTCCAGTTGAAAACGCATCGGAGGTTAAGCAAGCTGAGCAACCAAAAAGAGTAGATACCAGCAAACTTAAAACCTCGCGTACCGATGATTTAGCAGAGGCCCAACGTAATAACCAAGCTGCGGCACAAGGAACTCAAGAGGTTCAAAAACCTGCCCAGGTAAAAGGCGTAGTTAAAATTGGAAGAAACGATCTTTGTCCGTGTGGAAGCGGTAAAAAATATAAATCGTGCCACGGTAAAGAAGAATTGAACTAGTTATTTTAATAGAAAAATCATGAGCTTAGCAAATTATATAGAACATACCAACCTTAAGGCAAATTCAACTAACGAGGATATTATTCAACTTTGTAACGAGGCGGTTGAGAATGGTTTTTATGGGGTTTGCGTAGCTCCTTATTTTGTTCAATTAGCAAAGAAAACACTTAAGAAAAACGATGTAAAAATAATTACGGTTGTTGGCTTTCCATTAGGATACGCAAGTGTTAGCAGCAAAGTAGAAGATACTAAAAAAGCAATTACAGCTGGTGCTCACGAAATTGATATGGTTATAAATATTGCCGCCTTTAAAAGCGGTGATATCGCAGCCGTTCAAAACGATATTCAGGCTGTTATTACTGCCTGTCATTTACAAAATAAACATGCTAAAGTTATTATTGAAACCTGCTACTTAAATGAGGAAGAAATAAAAACAATCTGTAAAATTTGTGCCGATTGCGAAGCAGATTTTGTGAAAACATCCACCGGTTTTGGACCTGCCGGTGCCACCGTTGAAGCGGTTAAATTAATGCGCAAAATATTACCTGCAAAAACAAAAATTAAAGCAGCGGGTGGTATTAAAACCAAAGAATTTGCAGCAGAACTAGTAGCCGCCGGAGCCGATAGATTAGGCACTTCAGCGGGTGTTGACTTAGTAAAAATTAACTAATTCTCTATCATGAAACGCATTCTTTTAATAGGAACATTTTTTCTAGTTTTGGCTTTTAATAGTAAAGCCCAAAATGCTGTTAAAATTTATGGCGACCCAAACTTGGATTCACTAGTTGAACGCAACCGCGAAGAAAATAAAAGTCACCAAACTATTGATGGATATCGTATTCAATTATTTTCTGGTTCGGAACGAAATAATGCAAATGCCTTACGTCAAAAATTTAAAACAGAATACCCAAACGAACAAGCCTACTTGGTTTACCAACAACCTTATTTTAAACTCAGAGTTGGCGATTACCATAACTTAGTAGAAGCGCAACAAATGTATCTTCAGTTGCAAAAAACATACGGACAAATTTTAATTGTTCCCGATAAAATAAACCTTCCAAAACTATAAGCAAATAGTATGAAATTAGTTACCTATACACATCAAAACGCCACTCAATTAGGCATCTACCAGGATGGCACTATCTATAATTTAAATGCGCTAAACGCAGGTTTACCAAACAATATGCGCGAGTTCCTACAAGGAGGCGAAGCATTTATTGCAAGTGCAAAAGAAATAGATGCAAAGTTAAAAGCTGATCCAAGTTTTGCTGTTGGCATTTCAGAAAAGGAAGTAAGCCTTGAAGCTCCAGTTCCTAATCCTACCTCGTGCAGAGATGGATATGCTTTTAGACAACATGTTGCTGCAGCTCGCAGAAATAGAAAGGTTCCAATGATTGAAGAGTTTGACCAATACCCTATTTTCTATTTCACCAATCATAATGCCATTCAAGGTCCTGGTGAAATACGTTGCATGCCAGATCATTTTCAGAAACTTGATTTTGAATTAGAAGCAGCAATTGTGGTTGGTAAAAAAGGTAGAAACATTACTGCAGCCCAAGCGGATGAATACATTGCAGGGTACATGATTATGAACGACATGAGCGCTCGTACTTTGCAAATGGAAGAAATGTTGTTGAACCTAGGACCTGCAAAAGGAAAAGATTTTAGCACCGTTATAGGGCCATGGTTTGTTACTCCAGATGAATTAGAGCAATATAAAATACCAGCAAAACCTGAGCATACCGGAAACAACTATAACCTAAATATGAAATGTTGGGTGAATGGTGTTTTAGTAAGTGAAGGGAATGTGGGTGATATGGATTGGACCTTTGCGGAGATTTTAGAGCGTTGCGCTTATGGTGTAGATATTTTACCTGGTGATGTAATTGGATCAGGAACCGTTGGTACAGGATGCTTTCTAGAATTAAATGGAACAGGCTTATTAAACGACCCAACTTATAAACCTCAATGGTTGCAAGATGGTGATGTGGTAGAAATGGCTATTACTGGCTTAGGTAATTTGAGTAATACTATAAAGAAGGAAGATACTAGCTTTAGTATTTTGGCTCTTAAGAAAACTGTTTAAGCCATTCGACAAGCTCAGGCTGACGAAGGGTGCACAAAGGTTACTTCTTAGCCTGTCGAAGGATGTCCAAAGGTTACTGAGCCTGTCGAAGTACCGCTTATAGTTACAATTAATCCTTTAATGTATTGGTGAGCATAAAATTGTATTGATCTTGATAGAACTGCGTTTGGCATTCATCAAGTAAATAATTTTATGAAACCAACCCTTTTTCTAGGGAGCATAGTCTCCCTGCTTGCTGCATGTGGCCCATCGGCAGAAGAAAAATCAAAAGCCGAGCTATTTCGAGCCGAGCAACGCTTTGAAGATGCCATGACAGATTCTGTTATGAGCGATGCACCCTCCTATTTAATTTCTAAACACCAGCTCAAAGGTAAAACCAAAGACCTAAACAAAGCTGTGGAGTTTTTAGAAATGTACGCTAAACAACGAAAAGGTTATGTAGAAAACTCTACAACCAATCGTGAAATTTTAGGCCAAAGCTCGCTTCAAATTAGCGCCGACACTCTTGCCCAAATTAGCAACTACCGAATGGTAGCCGAATTAACTTTACGCATTCCTTACTTTTTATTAGATAGTGCCCTGCAACAAACAAGCTCACTTATGAGTTATGTTGACGAACGCACTATTACTAACCACAATGCAGAAATAGAAATGATAGATGCAACCTTTCAACAAGCATCACATGAAACAAGCATTGAAAACAGTCAAAAAACCATGTCAAAATCAAACCTAAAAGCAGAAACAGTTTTGGCTCAAACTAACCGCAACCAAAACCACATGGAGCAAGCAAACCAGGCACGTGTGCAAACACTGAAATTGCAAGACAAAATTATGTATTCTACCTTGCATATATCTTTATATGAAGAGGAAAAAACTCAGGTGGAAAAACATTTGGTATTAGAACAATTAAAAGCATACGAACCCAATTTCTTTTTAAAACTTTGGGCAAGCATTTTAGAAGGCGCAAAAGGATTAGAAAAAATGATTTTATTCTTAGTTAGTATCTGGTCGTGGATTTTAGCAGCCTGGGTAAGTTACAAAGCCTTTTATATATGGCGTAGAAATTTTGCTAGGCAATAAAACAATACGCTATTCCACTTGTTTCTGCCTACATGAAGAAGTATATGATTGTAGGCGGAACAAGTGGAATTGGACACCAAATTGCGCAAGACCTTTTGGCTCAAAACCATACTGTTTTTATTCTCAGTAGAAACCCGCAAGACAAAGAACAATTGCCCTTGGCCAGATATCTAAGCTGCGATGTTAAGCAAGACATAACTACCTTTCCAAATATAGAAGAGCCACTTGATGGCCTTATTTATTGTCCAGGTAGTATTGTTTTGAAACCCTTTAGAGGCTTAAAACAAGAAGATTTATTAAACGACCTTGAGATTAACTATTTGGGAGCCATAAAATGTATTCAGAAGTATTTGCCTAATTTGCAGCAAGGCACCAATGCATCTATTGTTTTATTTAGTAGTGTAGCGGTTCAAAAAGGAATGACTTTCCATAGTAGCATTGCTGGAGCAAAAGGTGCAATTGAGGGTTTAACAAAATCATTAGCAGCAGAATTTGCTCCAAAAATTAGAGTGAATGCAATAGCCCCATCTCTTACGCAAACGCCTTTGGCAGAAAAATTAATAAACACAGAAAGTAAAATGGAAGCGGCAGCACAACGACATCCTTTAAAGAGAATTGGAAACCCAAAAGATATTTCTGAAGCTGTTTGTTTTATGTTGGGAGCAACCTGGCTTACAGGAGAAATAATGGCGCTAGATGGTGGAATGAAAAACATCGGTTAAAACATGGAAATACGCATTTCATTAAACGATATTTTAGCATTTGAAAAACAAGATAGAACCAATTTGGTAAACGGTTTATCAGGGTTTAAATCGGCGCTTTTGGTTGGAACACAAAACAAGGCTTCGCAAACTAATTTGGCTATCTTTTCTTCTGTTGTGCATATTGGGGCAAACCCTCCATTAATGGGTTTTATCCAAAGACCAGCAAGCGTTGAGCGCCATACGTATGAAAACATACTGGAAACAAAATTCTTTACCATTAACCATGTACCAGTAGATTATTATAGAAATGCACATCAAACTGCTGCAAGGTTTAAAAGAGAACAAAGCGAATTTGAAGCCGCAGGTTTTCATGAATTTTATTCAGAAACCTTCTTTGCTCCATATGTAAAAGAAAGTCCAATTAAAATTGGCTTGAGCCTGGAGGAAGAAATTAAAATTAACAGCAATGGAACCATCTTACTAGTTGGAAAGGTTCAAGAAATATTTATTGATCCAAGTTATATTAGCGAAAGCGGAAATATAAATTTAGGTTCGGCCCGAACCATAGTAGTAAATGGCTTGGACACCTATTACAAAACAGAAAAAATTGGAACTTTACCCTATGCTAAACCAGATAAAAATATCCTAACTTAAAAATAAAAAAATTTATGCAATCAAAATTAATTGTAATTTGTTTCTTACTAATAGGAATAAGTTGCCAATCTCAAACAGAAAAGAAAAACAAAGCACCTAAAATAAAAACTACTATGAGCCAAACGAATGAAACCACACTTGATTCTGTTATATTTGGAGCAGGCTGTTTCTGGTGTGTTGAAGCTGTTTACCAGCGCATTGAAGGAGTTGAAAAAACAATATCGGGCTATGCTGGAGGACATATTAAAAACCCACCTTACCGCGAAGTGTGTGAAGGAACAACAGGACATGCAGAGGTAATTAAAATCTATTATGATCCTAAGAAGGTTTCATTTGAAACGCTTTTATCTGTTTTTTGGCAAACACATGATCCCACAACTCTTAACCGCCAAGGAAATGATGTTGGAACACAATACCGCTCTGCTATTTTTTATATGAATGAAAGCCAAAAAGAAAGTGCAGAGAAATATAAAAAAGAATTGAGCGAAAGTGGAGCCTTCAAAAACCCAATTGTAACAGAAGTTACAGCGTATACCAATTTTTATCCAGCCGAAGATTATCACCAAGACTACTACAATAACAATAGCTCACAAGGATATTGCCAAATTGTAATTGCACCAAAAATTGAAAAATTTGAAAAAGTTTTTGGCGATAAGTTGAGGAAGAAATAAGGACAATTAATCTTCGATAAATATTAATTGAAATCAAATATGGAATTCCATGGAGAATTTCCTTTTTTTGCACTATGATACAACGCATTCAATCGGTATTTTTAGGACTAATAATTCTCTTGATTGCTACTTTATGTAGCATTAGCATTCTTCATATGGTATATGTGGTACCCGAAGGAAAAACCACAGAATATGTGCTGAACCTATTTTATTTTAATACGCTAGAAAACGGTGTTTTAATAGAAAGTAAAATGCAAATTCTCCTTATTTTATTAGCCTCAGTGGTTATTGGCTTAAGCATTTACATACTCATGAATTACAAAAACCGCCTACGCCAAATGACGTTTACACTTTTGAACCAAGTAGCCATTATTGCTTTGGCAGCGGCCTTTGGCATTCAGGCATATATCTACATTCCAAATTTTCAATCCGAGAAAATGCTTATGCCTTCGGTTATTGGCCTTACCTTGTTTATCTTTATTATTTACCTAAATATTAGGGTGTATTTTCTTATCAAAAAAGACGAAGATTTGGTAAGAAGCGCAGATAGAATTCGCTAAAAAATATATTTAGGTGCGACCCTATATAAGTCGTAAACCCATTACTAGCAAGACTTACAGCCCAAAATACCAAAAACCTGATTTGGTTTTTGGTCAATTCTAATTTCTATCTTTTCAATACGTATATTCGTAGCCAGTTATGGCTCAAAAACCAAGTTTACCACAAGGCACGCGCGACTTTGGTCCGCTCGTTGTTCAGCGCAGAAAATATATTCTGAACACTATTGAACGCATATTTAAAAAATATGGTTTCATGCCCCTCGAAACGCCCTCCATGGAGCAATTAAGCACGCTTACCGGCAAGTATGGCGATGAAGGGGATCAATTACTTTTTAAAATCCTTAATTCGGGTGATTACTTTAAGAAATTAATAGAACACCAAGAAAAATCGCTCGCACATGAAAATGTAGATGTGACTTTTCTTCCTGCCCTCGACTCAAAAATAAGCAGCTTAGATTCAAAAAAATCTCTTCCTTTTATTTCTGAAAAAGGCCTTCGCTACGATTTAACAGTTCCCTTTGCTCGCTACGTAGTAATGAACCGTAACGATATTACCTTACCCTTTAAGCGCTACCAAATGCAACCTGTTTGGCGGGCAGATAAGCCCCAAAAGGGCAGATACAGAGAGTTTTGGCAATGTGATGCCGATGTGGTTGGTAGCAATAGCTTAGTAAATGAAGCCGAATTATTGAAAATTTATGACGAGGTATTTTCTGAATTAAATGTACCTGTTTCCATTAAAATTAATAATCGAAAATTATTAAGTGCTTTAGCCACTGCTGTAAATGCATCTGATAAATTTTCGGCCATTACAGTTGCCATTGATAAACTAGACAAAATAGGAATGGATGGGGTAAAAGTAGAGCTTGAAAAGGCTGGATTAATTGCCTCACAAATTGAAACAATAAGTACCTTTTTAAATCCACCAATGGACAAAAATATGATTGAACATATTGAGTCTATTATAGGTAAAAACGAAGAAGGAGTATTAGGGATTGAGGAGCTTAAGAAAGTTATAACGTTTACAAATACTCTTAAACTTAAAAACGAATTTGTAATAGACTTAACATTGGCTCGTGGATTAAGCTATTATACAGGTGCAATCGTTGAAGTTCAGGCAAATGCTGGAAGCCTTAAATCTAGTATTGGTGGCGGAGGTAGATATGATAACCTAACAGGCATTTTTGGTTTGCCTGGCATTTCTGGAGTTGGAATATCCTTTGGTTTAGATAGGATTTATGATGTAATGGAAGAGCTAAAACTATTCCCAGAAAATTTAAAAGCCAACGATACCAAAATACTCTTTTGCTACTTCGATGAGGAAACGCAACAAAGGGCTTTAGAACTATGTGCATTGGTTAGAGAAAATAATATTCCAGCTGAAGTTTATCCAGATATTTGCAAGAAAATTGGTAAGCAATTAGAGTATGCCAATAAACTTCAAATTCCATATGCCTGCATTATTGGATCCAATGAAATGCAGCAAGAAAAATACAATCTAAAAAATTTAACCAGCGGTGAGCAAACAGAAGTAAATGCTCAACAATTAACCCAATTAATTTAATCGTATGCAAACTCCATTTGAAATAACAAATGAATTAGGACTTCAAGAATTAGAAGACCTATTAATTAGTGGACGAAAAATTGTTTTGTCGGAAAACACGAAACGCTCTATTGAGGCTTGCAGAGCTTACCTCGACAAAAAAATGGATGGCGGTAAAGACGCTATCTATGGCATAAATACAGGCTTTGGTTCATTATGTAATACCGTAATCTCCAACAATGAATTAAGCCAACTTCAGGAAAATTTATTGCTATCTCATGCCTGTGGAGCTGGCGAAACAATAGACCTTGAAATAGTAAAAATAATGCTCTTGTTAAAAGTGCAATCTTTAGCTTTTGGCCATAGCGGTGTGAGCATTGCAACCGTTGAACGCTTACTAGATTTTTATAATTACAATATTTTTCCTGTTGTTTACGAACAAGGCTCCCTAGGTGCAAGTGGCGATTTAGCACCGCTTGCCCATTTATGTTTACCTATAATTGGCCACGGAGAAGTTTGGATTGAACGTGAAGATGAATATGAACTTTTAAGCAGTGCAGATATGCTTAAAGAATTTGGTTGGGAGCCTATTCAATTGCAATCCAAGGAAGGATTGGCACTTATAAATGGAACCCAATTTATGAGTTCTATTGGAGCTTACGTGTATTTCAAATCGGCACGCTTAATGGTATGGACTAACTTTATTGCGGCTACCTCATTAGATGCTTTCAACGGTAGACTTGAGCCATTTCACCCTGCCTTACATAATTTAAGACCTTATCCGGGTCAAATTGAATGTGCTAAACTTATGCGCCATTTCTTGAAGGATAGTCAAATGGCATTAGAGCCTAAACCTCAAGTACAAGACCCTTATTCTTTCCGTTGTATACCGCAGGTTCATGGAGCTTCTATGGATGCCTTTAACTATTTTAGAATGGTTATGACCATGGAAATAAATTCGGTTACAGACAATCCAAATGTGTTCCCCGATTTAGATAAAATTATTTCAGGAGGAAATTTCCACGGTCAACCACTTGCACTTGCCTTTGATTTTATGGCTATTGCATTATCAGAACTTGGAAATATTTCGGAACGCAGAACGTTTCAATTAATCTCTGGAAGTAAACATCTGCCTCCATTCTTAACAGAAAAACCTGGTATTAACTCAGGCTTTATGATTCCTCAATATACTGCTGCAAGTATTGTTAGTCAGAATAAACAATTATGTACGCCTGCTAGTGTAGATAGTATTGTAAGTAGTAATGGCCAAGAAGACCATGTAAGTATGGGAGCAAACGCGGCTACAAAATTATTGAAGGTGTGCAAAAATGTAGAAACCATTTATGCCATAGAGTATATGAATGCAGCGCAAGCAATTGAATTTAGAAGACCTTCAAAAAGCTCGAGCCTAGTTGAGGAAAAATTAGAGAAATATAGAACACTCGTGCCACGTTTACAAAACGATAGGTATTTGTATACCGATATTCAGAAAACAATTGAATTTATTACTACAGAAGAATTCTCCTTAGATACAAACAACATTATTGCCTAATAGCATACCTATGGATTTATTACAGAACAACGATATAAAAGAACTTATTGAAATTGCCATCAGAGAAGATGTGGGAAGTGGCGATCATAGCTCCTTGGCAGTTATTCCTGCTGATAAAATTGGCAAAGCTTATTGTGTAGCCAAACAAGATGGAATTATTGCCGGAATTGAATTGGCATCCTACATTTTTAAGCGCATCGACTCTGGTTTGCATTACACGCCACTCAAAAAAGATGGCGAACCAATAGTTGCAGGAGATAGAATTTTTGAAGTGACTGGCTCAGACATTAGCATTTTAACTGCCGAACGACTAGTACTTAACTTTATGCAACGCTTAAGTGGAATTGCCACGCAAAGCCACCAAATTAGTACTCTTTTAAAAGACTATCATACCACCATTTTAGATACCCGTAAAACCACACCCGGAATGCGTTTACTAGAAAAGTGGGCTGTAAAATTAGGTGGATGCAAGAATCACCGAATAGGATTATATGATATGATTATGATTAAAGATAATCATATTGATTTTGCTGGTGGAGTTAAACAAGCCATTGAAAAAACACATCAATATTTAAAATTTAAAGGTTTAGACCTTCCCATTGAAGTTGAAACAAGAACTTTAGCAGAAGTGCAAGAAGTTTTAGATTTTGGTGGTGTGACCCGAATTATGCTCGATAATTTTAAGCCAGATTTATTAAAACAAGCAGTTGACTTAATAAATAAACGCTTTGAAACCGAAGCCAGTGGCGGAATTACCATGGAAACTATAAAAGATTTTGCAGCAACCGGAGTGGATTATATTTCTGTTGGAGCCCTCACCCACTCTTCAAAAAGCATAGATTTAAGCCTAAGGGTGGAGGCATAGGTTGCACAAAATGCAAGTATTTGGAGAATTTCCTGTTTTGTTTTCTTATTTTTTTTCTAATATTTGTTTATTAACTCAAAATCCAAGTAAATGAAAAACATAACAAAATTTTCGATGGCCATTCTTATTGGTCTTGCTTTAACAATTTCTGCATGTAAGAAATCTGAAAGCACAAGTACAGACAACTCAAATAACAACGGTGGTGTTGTTGTTTCTGAAGTTCAAAAATCAACCTTGTTCTATTTTGGTGGTACTTGGTGCCCTCCATGTGGTGCTTATGGAAAACCTGCTAAAGAAAAAATCCATACTACTATTCCAGAAAAAGCAGTTATTATCTCTTGCCAAATTGGTAACGATCCAATGATTTGTGCAGATGCAAGTGCTTTGCAAGCTATGTTTAATGCAACTTCGGTTCCTGCTATGTTCTTTGGAGCGGCAGATCAGCCATTTGCTTCAATGGTTGGCGGTAGCTCTCAAACTACAGCTCAAGCTGTTGCTAAAGTAACTGAACAATATGCATTAAAACCAGTTGTAAATGCTGAGTTAACATTAAAAGAAGCTGATGGTTTAATTAATGTTACTGCTAATGGTAAATTCTTCCAAGATGGTGCTGGCGAATACTATATCGCTGGTTACTTATTAGAAGATAAATTAAACTATGCTCAAGTATCTGATGGTAGCATTGAAAAAAACATTCACTATAATGTTATCCGTACTAAATTTGGTACTTCTTTAACTGGTGAGTTAATTAAAGCTGATCCTAAAAAAGGTGATACCTTTACTAAAACGTTAAACTTCTTTGCAAACTCTACCTATGTTAAAGAAAACTTAGGAGTAGCTGTTGTAATATGGAAAAAGACTACAACTGGCTGGGTTATTAGTAACAGTAGCTATATTCACTACAAATAATTATATTTAAATAATAAAAAAAAGACCGACACAAACGTGCCGGTCTTTTTTTTTATGTTTGTACCAACATGTGGCAAGCTTACCTCAAAGGTTTTAAAGTGTATCTTCAACTAGAAAGATCCCTCTCCGGAAATTCTATTGACGCATATATCCACGATGTAGAACTCTTGGTTCAGCACCTTGCCATAGAAGAGAATAAAAAGTCACCTACCGACCTAAAACTGGCCGATTTAAGGAAGTTTATAGAATATATTAATACCATAGGTTTAGCTGCTACCAGCCAAGCAAGAATTATTTCTGGCATAAAAGCCTTTTATAAGTACTTGCTAATGGAGGATGAAATTAAACAAAGTCCTGCCGAACTACTTGAGGCACCACGAACAAGCAGAAAACTGCCGGATGTGTTAGATGTTCATGAAATTGATGCCATGGTTGAACAACTAAATTTAAACAAACCCGAAGGCATCAGAAACAAAGCAATTATTGAAACCATGTTTAGTTGCGGACTTAGGGTAAGTGAAACAACCGAACTAAAAATTTCAAACATTTCTGTGAATGAACTGTATGTAAAAGTTACCGGTAAAGGCAACAAAGAACGTTTGGTTCCTATTAGTCAAACTGCCTTAAACATTATTGAGCTTTACAAAGCAGAAGTTAGAAATCATCTTGAACCTAAACCAGGCTGTAATGATATTTTATTCTTAAACCGAAATGGAGGTAAGTTAAGTAGAGTAATGATTTTTTATATCCTAAAAGATTTAGCCAGAGCCGCTGGTATAAACAAAAATATTAGTCCGCATACCCTGCGCCACTCCTTTGCCACAAGTCTTGTAGAAGCTGGTGCCGACTTACGTGCCGTTCAACAAATGCTAGGTCATGAAAGCATTACCACCACCGAAATTTACACGCACTTAGATAGAGAATATTTACGTGATATGGTATTGCAATTTCATCCTAGAAGATAATTTTATTAACTAAGAAGTCTTACGATAATTTAATACGGCTAAGGTATTTAACACCACTCCAAAGCTTAAAATTATTCCCAAATAAGGCACTACATCATTAAAGCCACTGCCTTTTAAAACCACCATTCGCATTACTTTAATAAGGTAAGTTACTGGATTAAATTTAGAGACCACTTGTGCCCATGCTGGCATACTTTCAATTGGAGTAAATAAACCTCCCATGAGCATAAATATCATCATAAAGAAAAACATTATTAGCATGGCTTGCTGCTGGGTTTCGCAAAAGGTTGAAACCAGCAAACCAAAACCCAATACCGCAGGCAAGTAGGCAATTACAAAGGCATACATAAGCCATAAACTTCCAACAGGAACAATGCCATAAATTACATACGAGACAATTAAACCTATGGTAAAAACAACATTTCCCAATATCCAAAACGGAATAAGTTTACCCAAAATAAAATGAATCTTTTTTATTGGTGTCACATTAATTTGCTCGATGGTTCCTACCTCCTTTTCCTTTACAATATTTAAGGCTGTTAAAAAACCTCCAACCATGGTTACCAATATTGCTAATATTCCAGGCACCATAAAAAAGTTGTAATTTAAAGTTGGGTTGAACCAATTAGAATAGGTTAACTCTATTTGAGGAGTAGTAGGCATTTTAGGACCTTGAACCCAATTCAACAAAATCTCTTGATTATAATTCCTGAGAATACTGCTTAAATAGGTTCCGCCCAAACCTGCTTTAACACCATTAATGGCATTAACGGCCAAATAAACTTTCTCACTTCCTTGCTTGACCAAATTACGTTCAAAACCACTTGGTATTTCTAAAATCAAATCGGCTTTATCTAACTCAATTAAGCGCATGCCTTCTTCAAAAGTTTTTGGTGTAGCGCTCATTCTAAAGTAACCAGAGGCAACAATCTTTTGAACCATTTGCTGCGAGTAGCTCGAATGGTCATTGTCTACCACAGCAAGGTTTATATTCTTAACCTCATAGTTAGCAGCCAACGGCAAAATAATTAGTTGCATGGTTGGCATAACCAATATTAGAGCCAAAATAGATTTGTTCCTAAATATTTGCCTAAACTCTTTTTCTAATAATAACCGTATGGTTCTCATGCCAATCTAATTTTAAACTTTTTAAGACTAATAGTTAAAACAACAAGTGTAATTAAAACCAAAACACCTGTTTCTTTAAGTAAAGAAGAAATTCCTAGACCCTTAATCATTACTCCTTTTACCATAATATAATACCATTTAGATGGAACAATATTGCTAATAACCTGAAGTGGCAAAGGCATATTTTCTATAGGAAACATAAAGCCACTAAATAATAATGCTGGCAACATCATACCCATTAAAGAAATAAGCATGGCAACTTGTTGCGAATTTGTTGATACCGAAATTAAAATGCCTATGGATAAACAAGTAATAATAAATAAGGTACTCATTCCATAAAGCAATGGAATGCTTCCTTGAATTGGTAAATCTAATAGGTATACACTCAGCAATAAAATACTTGTAACATTTATTAAGGATAACAATAAGTAAGGAAATGCCTTTGACAAAATAACCAATATGGGTTTAAATGGAGAAACTAAAAGCACTTCCATCGTGCCTGTTTCTTTTTCACGAACAATACTTACTGCTGTCATCATAACACAAATGAGCATAAGAATCATTGCCATTACCCCTGGAACAAAATTTGGTGCACCTTGTAATTGCGGGTTATACAGCATTCTTGTTTCTGGCAAAATAGCAAGGGGCACTTTTGCCATGGGATAATTTCCCTTCAAAAAATCATTGACAATTATAGAAACATAATTACTCAAAGTGGTTGCTGTATTTGGGTCGGAAGCATCATTCAACAACTGAATAGTAGCCTTATTTTGATGATCTAAATCGGAGCCAAAATTCACAGGAATTACTAAGGCCAAACGAATATTTCCTTGCTTAAAAGTTTCATATATTTGGGAATAGGTATTGACAACTT
Organism: Bacteroidetes bacterium B1(2017); assembly: GCA_002256395.1. Taxonomy (GTDB): domain Bacteria; phylum Bacteroidota; class Bacteroidia; order UKL13-3; family UKL13-3; genus B1. The sequence goes on from NKJG01000007.1 coordinate 88,202, forward strand.
TTTCGGTTTCAAAATAATTACTTGCCTCTATTTCACGAATCAATTTAGCCGAAGCTTCGTCGTGCGCCTGGTCTAATATTAAGATCTTAGAATTTTTCACCTCATTGGTTAAGGCAAATCCAAAAATGAGCATTTGCACCACAGGCATCCCAAACAAAATAAACAGTGTTTTTCTATCACGCAAAACATGATAAAATTCCTTTCTAACAAATGATAAAAACTCCTTCATCTTTATTCCTTTCTTTTTGCTCCACGTGCCAATTGATAAAATACCTCATCCATATTTTGAGCAGAAAACTGCTTCTTTAAGTCGGCAGGCGTACCCATAGCATCCATTCTACCATCCACCATAATCGAAATTCTATCACAGTATTCTGCTTCATCCATATAGTGTGTTGTTACAAAAATGGTAACTCCTCTATTTGCCGCAGCATATATCATATCCCAAAATTGCCTGCGCGTTAGTGGATCTACACCACCGGTTGGTTCATCTAAAAAAACAATTCTTGGCTCATGCAAAATGGCCACAGAGAAAGAAAGCTTTTGACGCCAACCCAAAGGTAAAGAAGCCACTAATTTTTTAGCCTCTTTTTCTAAACCTAACTCACTCACCAATGCCTCGCTTTTTTCTTTAATTTGACTATCCGATAATCCATAAATTCCGCCAAAAAATCGAATATTTTCTAGAACAGTTAAATCTTCATATAAAGAAAAACGCTGACTCATATAGCCAATATTTTTCTTAATTTCTTCTGTCTGAGTATACACATCAAAACCTGCAATAGTAGCGGCTCCAGAGCTTGGAATAGACAATCCACAGAGCATGCGCATGGCAGTGGTTTTTCCCGCACCATTAGCACCAAGGAAACCAAATATTTCACCCTCGCTAACCGAAAAGCTAATTTCATTTGTGGCAATAAATTGTCCAAATCGCTTGGTTAATTTATCGGCAGTAATTACTTGATTTCTCATATTATTTTAATAATCGTATGAAGCAATCTTCAATGCTCGGTTCAACAATTTTTATTTCAAGATTTTGAAACCCATTCTGGCGTAAATATTCCAACAAATGATTTTCGTTTGTTTCAGAATTTACTAAATCAATATGGGCATACTCCCCAAATGCATAGGCATGTGCCACCAAAGGACAAGTAGTTAAAGCTTTTAACAACTCATACATAGAGTTTCCTTTTAAGGCATACAAAACACTCGGATAAGCATCTACAATGGCCTTAGGCGTATTAATTGAAAGTATTTTCCCTCCTTGTATTAAGGCTATTGTATCGCAAAGTGCTGCCTCATCCATATAGGGTGTAGATACCAAAATAGAAATACCTTGAGCTTTTAGTCGCTTCAACATTTCCCAAAATTCCTTTCTAGAAACAGGGTCTACTCCGGTAGTAGGTTCATCTAAAAACAACACTTCTGGCTTATGAATTAGGGCACAACATAAGGCCAATTTTTGCTTCATGCCGCCCGACAATTTCCCAGCTCGTCTATCTTTAAAAGGTTCAAGTTGTATATAAATATCCTTAATTAAGTGGTAGTTTTCTTTTACTGAGGTTCCAAACACGGTGGCAAAAAAATTCAAATTCTCCTCTATCGTTAAATCAGTATAGAGTGAAAATTTACCTGGCATATAGCCAACCTTTTTCCGAATAGCTTTATAGTCTTTGGACACGTCTAAACCAGCCACCGTAGCGCCTCCCCCATCTGGCAACAACAAGGTGGTAAGCATTCTAAATATGCTGCTTTTGCCGGCACCATCTGGACCAATTAGTCCAAACAATTCACCTTTCTTTACAGAAAAGGTAACGGCATCTACGGCAACAATTTTTTCTTTGCCATATACCTTAGTAAGTTGTTTTGCTTCAACTGCAAACATCACTAGAATTTTAATTCGCCATACATACCTAATTTCAATAAGCCATCATTTTTTACACGCACTTTTATTGCGTATACCAAATTGGCTCGCTCATCTTTGGTTTGAATGGTCTTGGGTGTAAACTCTGCCTTATTACTTATCCATTCAATAGCACCTTCGTATTCTTTGTATTCCTTTGCGTTAGAATCAATAAACACCTTCACTTTCTGCCCCAATTTACAAGCCGCAAATTGGTCGCCCGAAACATAAGCTCTTAAAATTAAGGACTCCATATTGGCAATTTTATACAAAGGTTTTCCTGGAGAAACCATTTCAAAAGTCTCTGCATACTTTGTTAATACTGTTCCAGCAAGTGGGTTCACAATTCTGCATTTCTGTAATTGATCATCAAGCTGCGCTATTTGCACCGTTAGCGGATTGGTTTCTTCAGTTATACTAGTAGAAGAAATTCCAAGAGACGATTGCATAGCATTCACTTGCTTTCTTACAATGGCTGTTTGCGAACGAGAATCATCTACCTGCTTTTGAGTTGCTGCATCTTTGCTAAACAAATTCTCAACACGCTTTTGCTCGCGTTCGGCCTGAACCAATTGCTCCTTTAAACTTGCCAACTGAGCAGGAATATCAGGTCTTTTGCTTAATACAGCCTTCACCTGACTTTGTAATTGTTTCTTCTTTAAAAATAATTGAAGGCTATCTATATACCCCAAATTTTGGTTCAGACTTAATAACTGCCCTTCTTCTACTGTAAATACTTTTAGTGTTCCAGCAGCCTCTGCCGAAACAATAGTTTCTACTGCCTCAAATGTTCCTGAAGCATCAAATTGGTTTTTCTTAGCGCTGCAGCTAGCTAAAAAAATGAGTGCGATAAAAATATAGTTAGTTTTCATAATCAATCTTAATTTCCTTTTGTTGTTTGTTGAGAATATTGAACCAATAACAATTGTATTTCGTGTGTTAATTTTGTTTGACGTGCCATGTCTTCAGCATTCACCTCGCGTATATAATCACTTGCCTGAATAACGCCATTCTCAAGCTGTGCAGAGGAGCTCTCCTTAATTTGTTTTCGTAAGTTTATAATGTCGGTATCGGTATTAAGTAAGCTTGCCAGCTTTTCCATCTCAGCATTTTGTTGCAAAATTTGAGTTGAGGTATTAAACAAAAATGTTTCTTGCTGAACCGAAACCATTTTGCGATTAAGTTCCAAAATTCCCTTTTCTTTATGCAAGGTATATAAGCCTCCAAAGTTCCAATTCAATCGAACACCGCCAACATAATAAAAGGCAAAATCATTGCTCAACATATTTAAAGCTGGTCGTCCTAAACCACCTTGGGCAAACAAATTTACTTTGGGCAAATTCTTCGCATTTAGCAAACCCTCTTGAGCACTGTACAGCTTACTCATACTCGTATATAAAACCAATTCAGGACGCTTAATTTCATTTGCAATGGCAGCATTCCCCGGCCTTTCAAGGATTGTTTCTTCGCTTAGTTTTTTGTTTATAAACAAGCCCAACATATCTAAATAAGCCTTTTTGGAAGCTTTTAATTCAATCGTTTTTTGCTCGGTTTTTAAGAGCTCAGCATGCAAGGTATTTTCGTTACTTTTTAGGGCCGTGCCAAATTTTACCGAAGCCGATACCCGTTTTAATCCAGCTTGGATATCACTCTTTACTAATTCGGTTTGTTTTAATTGCTCTTCAAAAAGTAAAATTCCAAAATACAATTGATTTACTTTTTCTTGAATGGCATGCAATTCCACTTCAACCTTGCTGAGGTCAATTTCTGAAGCGGCCGTTTGTACATTTTTCTGATTTCTTATATTCCCTCCATCATACAAAGTTTGGTTGAGTTCTCCATAAACCTTGTATTGATCTTTGCTTAGAACCGTAACGCCTGGCAATGGAATGGGCATTTTGGTTACATCAGATTGATAGGTCGCTTGTGCCAGTAATTGAAACTGGGGCAAATATCCCTTCGAAGCATTGGATAAAGAATACTCCCTAGATTGAACAATTAAATCGTGTTGTTTAACCTGCGGGTAATTTGCACGTGCCAATTGCTGGCAGGCACTTAGGTGTAGGCTTTCTGTTTGCTGAGCCCATGTGAAAGGAATTGCACTAGCCAAAAGTGCACACAACAAGAATGTTTTAAATAGAATTTTCATTTTAGCTTTTTATTTTTCTAGAATTTGTTTCATCCAAATCGAAACTAATTTTTTACGTTCAAGCAAAAGTTTCTGATATCCCTTATCATCTAAATCTCCAATAATCTTCAACATAGGTTCGGCCAAATAAGGAAACACACATAAGCCTATTAAATTCATAAAAAAATGAATTGGATGAACCTTTGCGGGACCTTCTTGTTTTATTTGCTTGAAGAAATGAGATTGTACAATTGCTTTATTAATTTGTACGGTGCTGGCAATTTTGCCTGAGTTCTGCCGCAATTCACTTAAAATAAACATGGGCAAATCTGGATTCGTCAATAATAAACTCATATAATGCTCCACCAAGGCATCCACTTTGCCATGTAAACTTAATTCCTCATTAGATACAATTCCCTTTACTCCCTTCATAAATTGCTGCATACTTTCAAGCATTACAATTGTAAATAGGTTGTCTTTGCTTCTAAAATAATAGTTTAATAAGGCCAAATTTATGCCCGCCTCCTCTGCTATATCTCTTGTGCGTGTAGCAGCCAGACCTTTACTCATAAAGACCTTACGAGCCGCCGACTTTATTTTCTCCTCTGTATTCTGAGTTAATTCTTCTGCTACAATAAGCTTCTTTGCCATTTCCTCTAAATTGAAATACAAAGGAAATACAATTTCTAATAATTAAACAAGCTTTTTAATCATTTGTTTAAATATGTTGATTAAAATCAGGTTTTAAAAGATGTAAATGGATTTGTTGAGGTAAAATAGAGAGTATTTTTTAACTTGCCACCATGAACCAAATTCTATGGATTGCTCTAGGTGGAGCTATTGGCGCGGTGCTCAGGTATACTTTGGCCTTGGGTATTACAAGCTTTTGGCCTATTGAGTATCCTATTCCTACTCTACTAGTAAACTTATTAGGCTGCTTTGCTATTGGAGCTGTTTATGCGGCATTTGCCACACACGCAAATTTCCAGGAAACCCTACGCCCCTTCTTAATAATTGGCGTTTTAGGTGGATTTACAACCTTTTCTAGTTTTGCCATGGAATCGGTAGAATTATTAAAATCATCACAACATTTAAAGGCATTTAGCTATATAGCACTTAGTAATTTTATTGGCATTCTGGCCGCATATATGGGATTTAAACTTTTTACAATATGAACGGCACAGTAATAAAATCTACTGGTAGCTGGTATATGGTTCGAACCCAAGAAGGAGCCATACATTCATGTAGACTAAAAGGGAAATTTAGATTAAGCGGAATTAAGCATACTAACCCTGTAACCGTTGGTGATAAAGTAGAGTTTGAGCTCGAACCAGAATCAAAAAATGGGGTAATCTTTACTATTCACGATCGCAAAAATTATATCATTAGAAAGGCTAATAACCTCTCTAAACAAACACATATAATAGCAAGCAACCTCGACCAAAGTTTGCTTATCGTTACGTTAGCTTTTCCTAAAACATCTCTTGGTTTTATCGATCGTTTTTTAGCTACCTCGGAAGCCTACCATATACCCGCCATTTTAGTGTTTAATAAATGCGATTTAATGAGCGATGGCTTTGAAGAAATAGTGAATGAAACCATTGAATTATATGAACGTATAGGGTATAAATGCCTTAAAACTTCTACCCTTACTGGCCAAGGTATGGACGATTTAAAGCTTCTTCTAAAAGACAAAACATCTTTATTAAGTGGGCATTCTGGAGTAGGTAAATCAACCTTACTTAATTTTATTGAGCCCGGTTTGAACCTAAAAACGAAACATATTTCTAACTACTCCCATAAAGGTCAGCACACTACCACCTTTGCCGAAATGCATCCCTTAAATTTTGGAGGCTATATTATAGATACGCCAGGCATTAGAGAATTTGGTTTAGTAGATTTTAATGATGCCGAGGTAAGTCATTATTTTAAAGAAATGCAACCTTATATTGGCACCTGCAAATTTAATAACTGCAAACATATCAACGAACCAAACTGCGCCGTGCAGGCCGCTGTAGCAGAGGGAAATATTAGCGAAGAACGCTTTAGCAGTTACCTCAGCATTATGAGCCACGAAGATATTTACGAATAAACGTTAAAACCATGCGAGTCCTTATACAAAGAGTTAGTCAAGCATCTGTGAGTATATCTGGAGAAGTAGTAGGCTCGATCCAAAAGGGCTTATTGGTTTTAGTTGGCATAGAAGACTTGGATGCCAAAGAAGACATTGATTGGCTATCCAACAAATTAGTTAACCTGAGAATCTTTAGCGACGAAAATGGTTTAATGAATTTAAGCTTAAAAGATATAGATGGGCAACTTTTAGTAATTAGTCAGTTTACCCTACATGCCGATACCAAGAAAGGAAATAGGCCTTCCTATATCAAAGCAGCAAGGCCAGAAAAAGCTATTCCATTATACGAAGCATTTAAAGAACAACTTGCAACAGACTTAGGAAAACCTATTGAAAGTGGCCGCTTTGGAGCAGATATGCAAGTAAGTTTAATTAACGATGGACCTGTAACCATTTGGATTGATACAAAATACAAATCATGAGTTTAACACTAGAACAAGCACAAGAACAAGTTGATCAATGGATTAAAACCATAGGTGTAAGATACTTTAATGAGCTTACCAACACGGCCATATTAATGGAAGAAGTAGGAGAAGTAGCCCGCATAATGGCTAGAAAATACGGTGAACAATCGTTTAAAAAATCAGACGAAGAGGTTGACTTAGGCGACGAAATGGCCGATGTACTTTGGGTGCTTATTTGTTTAGCCAACCAAACAGGCATAAACCTAACAGAAGCCTTTGAACGCAATATGGAAAAGAAAACCAAAAGAGATTTTGAGAGACATAAGGAAAATGAGAAATTAACTTAGGAATACCATTTCAAGGAATGCAAAAAATTGCTTTCATATTACCACTATTCATTACAATGTTTCTGCTGCCATCCTGCGGAACCATTCATTGCACAGATGACAATAACGTTTATACGTATATAGACCCTTCTGATTTATTGAAACAACCCTATCAAGGAAATCCTGTCATTCATTTTTATGGAAATAGTGGACATGAATTAATTTTTAATTCGCAAAATGAACAAAAAGAATATAATAAGGTTGATGGTGGTGGAGACCCAGATTGCCCAATAATATATTATGACGAGAGAATAATCAGGAACTTAGAATTAGAAAACCAAACGCCCGAAAAATACTCCTCTTGGTGGTCGATTACTTATCTAAAAGATCGCAGCTACTTAAAATCGAACAAGTATAGAATTGCTTTATTACTTAAAGGAAAGTATTATTTCGACACCCAATTTTATGAAGACATGGCTTATCGTGATTCGGTATTTATTGCCGGAGAATGGTTAAAAGCGCATCAGTTTAAAGATAAAAACAATTCCTTTACTTGGACAGCCAAATATGGCATAAGTACTTTTACAGTAGATAGTGAAGAATTTGTATTGATTCCCTAGACTCAAAAGGGCATAAAAAAAGGGCAAGCTTACTGCATCGCACTGCTACAACCTCACGCCCTTGCTCCATTCCTGACCTGGGGGATTAGAGGGAGCTAGTCGTACAGGGCTCACCCGAGCGCAAAAGTACATAAATCTTTGGTTCATGCAAACTATTCAATTTAAAATAGCAATTTTACCTAGTTTTGAGCCAATTAAACTTAATTAATTATGAGAAGTATTGCAGGCAAGTTTCTATTTCTAACTTTTATATTTAGCCTGAGTGCCAATACTTGGGCACAGGAGGCTCCAAATAGAAAAACCATACAAGTATATGTAAGCAAACTTGAAGAAAGCAGCGCCAAACTAAATCAGTTTATTAAGCAAAATCAAGGCATTGTTTCAAACACAGATTACAGCACCGCTAAATATTATTGCGAATTTTTTATCCCACTAAATTACTTACAAAGCATAGACTCGCTTGCTGATAAAATTGGATACATTACACAAAACACTTTTAATACCGAAAATTATAATCAAAAAATAAAGGAACGCGAAAACAAAATTGAACAGTTAAAATTTGAGAATGAAATTTATACTAAACAACTAAAAGATACAGCCCTTATTTTACCTTATTCTGGTAGAAATAGCCAGAACACATATAGCAAAATTTCAAACAACCTACTTAGCATTGCAAGCCTCGAAGTAGAAGCCAATCAATTTAGGCAGAATGCCAATGATAGCCTATGTTTGGTTAGGTTTACTATTAACGACGAGCTAAGCACTCCCAATAATTCTCGCGTCTCATTTGTAAATATGCCTGGCCTTGAATATGGTATTTTAAAAACAGAGAATCCAACATTTGGAACCAGCTCTAACCTATACCAAAGTGTAAGTGTAAAGTATATGTTTACAAGAGGAAAAAGTTATTTTAATTTAGGCGTTTACAAAGCCTTAGATAATAATATAACAGACACTTCTCGCATCAATGAAATGTTTCTTATTAATTTTGGGCAAGACTTTTACCCACGCAATTTTGGGAGAGGAAAACGCAAGTATTTAAACCTTTATACAGGTTATCAAATTGGAGGATTTATCACAAATCAAAACAATAATAAGAACAGTCAGTTTGTACCAAATGCTAATCTTAGTATGGGATTAGAATTACTTAAAACAAAACATGTTTTAATTGACAATAAAGTAAGTTACTTCCTACCTTTAAATGAGCTGAACCGAGATATGCGAGGAATACTCTACCAGGCTTCCTTTAATTTTGTGTTTTAATTAGGTTCAGTAAGCACCATTCATAAAACCTTAGTCGATGGAAAATGAGGCATTTACGCAAATATCCACAAATGCCCTAAAGCCATAATCTCCTATTTGCTATTCCTGTTCGATTCTGTATCATTGCAATACAAAACGGCTGTGTGCAATTGGATAAAAGCCAATAGCCAAAGACCAACAGCCAAAAGCAATAATATGAATAACTTAGTTACCGAACTTCACCAACGTTTAGAAAAAATAGCCCAAGGTGGCGGCGCAAAAGCAGCAGCCAAACAAAAAGAAAAAGGCAAAATGTTAGCACGTGAACGTGTTGCCTACCTCTTGGATAAAGATAAACCACAGCTAGAAATTGGTGCCATTGCCGGTTATGAAATGTATGCCGAACATGGTGGCTGCCCAGGTGGTGGAGTTGTAGTTGTAATGGGATATGTAAGCGGAAGACAATGTATTGTGGTAGCAAATGATGCAACCGTAAAAGCTGGAGCTTGGTTCCCTATTACTGGTAAGAAAAACTTAAGAGCTCAAGAAATTTCCATCGAGAATAAATTGCCTATCATATATTTAGTTGATAGCGCAGGTGTGTATTTGCCTATGCAAGACGAAATTTTTCCGGACAAAGAACACTTTGGAAGAATTTTTAGAAACAATGCCGTCATGAGTAGTATGGGAATTACCCAAATTGCGGCTGTTATGGGCTCTTGTGTGGCTGGCGGAGCCTACCTTCCTATAATGAGTGATGAAGCCATGATAGTTGATAAAACTGGCTCTATTTTCCTCGCTGGCTCATACCTTGTTAAAGCTGCCATTGGCGAAGATATAGATAATGAAACTTTAGGTGGTGCTTCTACACATTGCGAGATTAGTGGAGTTACCGATTATAAATTTGAAAACGATGCAGCTTGCCTAGATAGAATTAAACGCATCTTTGATAAAATTGGTGATTTTGAAAAGGCGGGCTTTAATAGGGTTGAACCTATTGCTCCAAAAAAATCAATGGATGATGTATATGAAGCAGTAGCCAATTTTAGCAAGCCTTTTGATGTAATGGAAATTATTGAACGCATTGTAGATGCAGATAGTTTCGACCCTTACAAGGACCTTTATGGCAAAACTATTATTTGTGGCTATGCACGTGTAAATGGCTGGGCTGTTGGTATAGTAGCCAATAACCGTTTGGTGGTAAAAGCAAAAAAGCCTAAACAAAGCGCCAGCGACAATCCAGTAGAAATGCAAATAGGTGGCGTAATTTATAGCGATAGTGCTGATAAAGCAGCTCACTTTATTATGAATTGCAATCAAAAGAAAATACCATTAGTTTTCTTACAAGACGTTACCGGCTTTATGGTTGGTTCGAGAAGCGAACATGGCGGAATTATTAAAGATGGCGCCAAATTAGTGAACGCTCAGGCCAATTCAGTGGTTCCAAAATTTACCATTATTACAGGCAACAGTTATGGCGCAGGTAATTATGCAATGTGTGGTAAAGCCTACGACCCTAGATTAATTGCCGCTTGGCCAAACGCAAAAATTGCCGTTATGGGTGGAGCACAGGCAGCTAAAGTTTTATTGCAAATTGAAGAAGCAAGCTTAAAAGCAAAAGGTGAGGAAATTGATGAAGTAAAACATAAAGCTTTATTGGATCAAATAACCGAACGATACGACCGTCAAACAAGTCCGTATTACGCAGCCGCACGACTTTGGGTAGATGCGATTATTGACCCTAAAGAAACGCGAAATTGGATAAGCATGGGCATTGAAGCAGCTAACCACGCTCCAATAACAAAAGAGTTCAGACCTGGAGTAATTAGAGCTTAATCGTTTCCGTTCTTATGCCTAGAAATCAAAACCTACTTTGCTTCCTAATTTTAATTCTCGCCTTCCCTTTTATTGGTTCAGCCCAAAAGCAGAAGCTTATTATTAAGCCTTTACCAAATTGGATTAAAAAGGTTCCTATAAATTCAAGCCTAAAGGTAAATGAAAGCCATGTAGAAAACGGCTGTTACTATATGCTTTTAGACGAACAAATTCTAGTTAAAGAAGAATTAGAATACAACCATTATGCACTCAAAATTATGAGTGACGCAGGTGTTCAAAGTGGTTCAGAAATTAGTGTGGTATATGATCCAAGCTATCAAGAATTACAATTCCATTATATACGTGTTCTCAGAAAAAAAGAAACCATACAACAACTAGGTATCGCACAGGTTCAGTTTTTACAGCGTGAAGAAGATTTAGACTCCAAAATATATGATGGTTCTTTTACTGCCTATATTGCCTTAACAGATGTGCGCAAAGGAGATGTTATAGAATATGCGTATACCTTAAAAGGTAGAAATCCTGTTTTCAAAAACACGTTTTTTTCTATTCGTGCATTGGAGTTTAGCCAGCCAATTGCCCAAGAATATTTACGTTATTCTACACCAACAAACAGAAAATTATACCATAAAATAAATGGCAAAAAAGTACTCAAGCAAAAAACATTTATTGAAAATGGATATAGTGTTTTAGAAATAGAATCGAGTTGCCTTGAACCCATTGAAGCAGAGGAAAACGTTCCCTATAAAAGCGACCCTCAATATCCGTATATTACGGTTTCTGAATTCGAAACTTGGGAACAAGTGGTAAAATGGGCGCTTCCCTTGTATGAATTGGATAACCCTAATTCGGCAGAACTTAAAAAGAAGGTTGCAGAAATAGTAACGCCATATAAAAAGAAAGAAGATCAAATAATGGCGATTATTCGTTTTGTGCAAGACGAAATAAGATACCTTGGATTAGAATCTGGAATTAGCTCTCATAAACCAACAGAATCGGCATTGGTGCTAAAACGTCGTTTTGGCGATTGTAAGGACAAGAGTTTGTTATTATTTAGGATGCTTAGAGAAATAGGTATTAGCTCATCACCTGCCCTCATTTCAACCAATACACGCCAATATTTAGAAAACGACCTTCCAGGCCCACAGCAATTTGACCATGTAACCTTAACCTTTTTATTTAATAATGTTAGCTATTGGGTAGACCCAACCATCTCTTACCAAAGAGGAGACATAAGTCGCTTTCAATTCCCAGATTATGCTTGGGCCTTAGTAATTAAGGAGGGTGAAAACAAATTATCTTCTATTCAGTCAAATACTGCTATTCGTAAAAAAGTCATCCAAGAAGAATTTACCATTGCCGATTCTACCTCACCCGTAAAACTAAAAGTAACTTCAAAATTTTATGGAGTAGAAGCAGATAATATTCGCTATGATTTTGCCACAAGCAGTATCAATGAAATAGAAAAAGGCTATACCTCTTTTTATCAAAAAATATACTCTCGCGTTAAGAAAACAAAAGGAATTGAAACATTCGACAATGATTCTGAAAACATCTTTACCGTATGCGAAAATTATGAGATTAATAAAATGTGGACCTTTGATAAGGAGAGTGGAAATATTAATCTAGAAGTATACCCTGAAGCCTTAATGGCAGATATTGTTGTGCCAGAACAACGCATTCGAAAATACCCTCTTGCACTTAATTACCCTCTAGTATTAGAACAACAAATTGAATTGGTATTACCATCTAATTGGGATATAAATGAAGATGCTCTTTCGAAAAAAAATCCGCATTTTGTTTATCAATATAATTCCAGAAAAACAGAAGCAAACAGAATTATACTGCAGTATAGTTATATCATTGGAAAAGATGAAGTAGAACCATACGATATGGAGCAATTTTGCACTGATTTAACCGAAGCAAAACGCCTCAATGCATACTCTATTTCATGGAGCAGTAATTCTCCAAATAATGTTGCCAAAACTATACAAAGTGGAGATACAAACTGGATACTTGTATTTTGGACATTAATTTTATGCCTTTTATGCCTGTACTTTTTCCAAAAAGTTTATGCTTGGGATCAAGCTCCAAGAGGCTATGTTAAGTATGCAGCAAACATAGAAGGATGGCTTATTTTGCATGGAATAGGAATGTTTATTTCTCCGTTCATTCTCTTGTATAATTTTAGTGTGGCAGGTTATTTTAATATCAACACTTGGGAGAGTTTTACCGCTACTCAAAACAAAGCACTATATGGAGTATTCTTTACGATTGAAATGAGCAGTTGGATTATATTATTTTGCCTAAATATTCTATGCATTGTTTTGTTTTTGAATCGCAGAAGCTCCTACCCCAAAATATACCTTTTCTTTATTTCTTATTTCTTCTTTAGTTTGCTTTTGGACATCGTATTTGCCAAAATGGTGAATTCGGAGGCCTACCTAGATGAAATTATTCGATCTCTCTTTTCAGTTGGTATAAATGCAAGCATCTGGGGTACCTATTTATTTAGAAGCAATCGTTCCAAAATAACCTTTGTGTACACCTACGACAAATCTCTGGAGTTGCATGAAGAAACACCTTGGAATTCTATCAAAGGCTATGAAACCCCAATAGAATAAGGAAACTCCTGGCAAAACTCCCAATTTTAGATAGCAAATTGGAGTTAAAAACAGCTCCAAAAATAAAGTTTGGTTTTTTATAAGAGACGAAAATAATTCTCGTTTAACATTATGAATTTACAAAAATTCTAGTGTACTTAGTAGAACCAAAATCAACCCACCACATTTTATGAAAACCCTTGCGCCAATAAAGTATTGGCTCACCAAAAAACCGGTAGTAATCACACTATCCGTATTAGCTCTTGTTTCATCTATTTATTTCTTGACTAACAAAGTCAATGCTAAGAAAAGAGGTCGAGTAAACCCAGCCTTTGCCAGCTATATTAGCGCGCACACGGCAGGAAGTATCTCTCGTCAATCAAACATCCGAATTCAACTAGCTGGCAATTTTGCCGACAGTAGTAAAATTGGAAAAATTGCAGATGTGTTTTCATTTGAACCTTCTATTAAAGGAGAGGCGCGTTGGGTTGATGCCTCCACCATTGAATTTAAACCTGCCGAAAACCTGCCTTCGGGTCAGGATTATGAGGCTACCTTTTTGCTAGAAAGTGTGGTAGATGTGGCTCCAGATTTGGAAGAATTCCCGTTCCAATTTTCTGTCATCCAACAATCCTTTGAGGTGAGTTTTCCAATTTTTGAATCGCTTGACCCTAATAAACTCATTTACCAAAGAGTTAGCGGAACCCTATCTACGGCTGATGTAGAGGATGAAAAGAAAATAGAACAATTACTTACTTGCAAACAAGAAGGCAAATCGTTTTGGGTTAAATGGGAACATGCAGCCGATAAAAAAACACATCGCTATTTTGTAGATAGTATTTTAAGAAAAAGCAATGCCAGCGAAGTTATTGTTGCTTGGGATGGTGCAGCCCTTGACCTTAAACTTACAGGAGAACATAAACTTACGATACCCGCCATTGGCGACTTTAGTGCCATAGATGCCAAAGTTATTAATGATGGCTCACAATTTATTTCGGTCTATTTTTCTGACCCCATATTACCAGGCCAAGACTTAACTGGGCTAATCCATTTTGCAGGAGTTGCAACGCCTGCTAATGGCCAAGGAATTGAGCTCCGGTATTCCATTGATGGGCATCAGGTGAAATGCTATCCTAACGTTACGCTAACGGGTAATTATCAATTAATGATAGAACCGGGCATATTAAATACCTTACGCTATAAACTAAAAAAAGCTCAAGTATTTAACCTCGATTTTGCCGATTTACTACCCTCGGTAAACATTTTAGGAAAAGGTGTAATAATGCCCGCGAGTAATAAAATAATGCTGCCCTTTGAAGCTGTTAGTTTAAATGCGGTGGATGTAAGCATTACAAAAATCTATGAAAATAACGTTGCCCAATTTCTTCAGGTAAACGACCTTAAAGGCGACAGGGAAATTGCTCGAGTTGGCCGCCCCATGCTTAAGAAAACCATTCGTTTGGACCAGGATAAATTATTGGATTTAAGAAAAGTAAATACGTTTAATTTAAACCTGGATGAGCTCATTAAAACAGAACCTGGAGCCATTTACCAAGTTAAAATTACGTTCAAAAAAGCATATTCTTTATACCGTTGCACCGGCGAAGAGGCCAATACTACAGAGGAAGAAATGCAACAGGTTGAACCCGAAGAAAACTGGGATGGAGACCCTCAAGCCGATGCAAGTTCGTGGGATTTTGCAGATGAATATTATGCCGATGATTATAATTGGAATGATAGAGATAACCCTTGCAAAAATTCGTATTTCAATCCCTCGCGTTGGGCTAAAAGAAATATTATGTCGTCTGACCTAGGCATTATTGCCAAGCGAGGAAGTACCAATGAGTTTATTTTTGCCGTAACTCATTTGCTAAGCACAAAACCAATTAGTGGTGTTACACTTGAATTATTAGATTACCAACAACAACTTATAAGCTCTGGCTCAACCAATGGTGAAGGGATGGCCAAAATATCTTTTACTCGTAAGCCATTTATGTTGGTGGCCAAATACAAAGAACAAAGAGGCTATTTAAAATTAGATGATGGTTCTTCCTTAGCATTAAGTCAGTTTGATGTATCGGGCGATGTGGTGCAAAAAGGCCTAAAAGGCCTGCTATACGGCGAACGCGGTGTGTGGCGCCCAGGCGACTCTCTTTTCCTAACCTTTATTTTAGAGGATAAAAATAAAACGCTTCCTAAATTTCATCCGGTAAGCTTAGAACTATATAATCCACTTGGCGCTTTATATAAACGTTTGGTTCAGGCCAACTCTTTAAATGGCTTTTATGATTTTAGAACCTGCACCGATGCCGATGCAATAACAGGTAATTACATTGCTAAAGTAAAAGTGGGTGGCGTAACCTTTCAAAAGACTTTAAAGATTGAAACGGTGATGCCAAACCGATTAAAAATTGAACTTAATTTCCCGAAACCCTACTTAGAAAAAGATCAGGAAATTAAAACAATGCTTAAATCTAAATGGCTTCATGGTGCCATTGCCGATGGCTTAGACGCCAAAGTAGACGCCACTCTTACTCCAGCTACCACTAGCATTAAGCGCTACCCAGAATATGTTTTTGATAACCCTACTCGTAAGTTTAGTAGCGAAACTCAAACCATTTTTGAAGGCAAACTAAATGAAAATGGAGAGGCTAATTTAAACATTGATTTTAAACTTGAAAACGCAGCAGCAGGAATGCTAAATGCAAACTTTGTTACCAAGGTGTTTGAACCAGGTGGTAATTTTAGCATTGATAGATTTAGTATTCCTTACCATCCATACAAAACCTATATTGGTATTAAAGTACCTAAAGGTGATGTAGCTAGAGGAATGCTGCTTACCGATACCAACCATACCGTACAAGTTGTTTGTGTTAACCCTGATGGAAGCCTTATGCGCGGCCAAAGAAAGGCCACTGCACGCTTATTTAAAATTAATTGGCGTTGGTGGTGGGACAAAAATGAAGAAGACCTTAGCTCATACTCAAACAGCGAAGAATACGCTAGTTTAATGGAGCAAGAAATTACCGTAACAAATGGTATTGGTAAATTTAACTTTAGAGTAAACTACCCCGATTGGGGCAGGTATATACTGATTGTGGAAGATGAAGAAGGACATAGCACCGGTAAAACATTTTATATGGATTGGCCAGGTTGGGCTGGCAGAGCCCAAAGAGACAATGCTATGGAAGCTGCTATGCTAACCTTTAGCATGAACAAATCGAGTTATGTGGTGGGCGAAAAAGCTAGCATTAGCATTCCAACACCTCAAGCAGGTAGGGCTTTACTAAGTCTTGAATCTGGAACAGAGGTAATAGAAACACATTGGATTGAAGCCCAAAAAGGACAAACATCCTATACCTTTACCATTACCAAAAGCATGTTGCCAAATGTATATGCGCACATTACCTTGGTTCAGCCACATGCCCAAATAATAAATGATTTACCGATACGCATGTATGGTATGATGCCCATTAAGGTAGAAGACCCAACAACTATTTTGGCGCCGGTAATAAACATGGCAAATCAAATTAGGCCAGATGTAAATAACCAAGTAAGTATCTCTGAAGCCACAGGAAAACCAATGACCTATACCTTGGCCATTGTGGATGAAGGCTTATTGGATTTAACACGTTTTAAAACACCCGACCCGCATACGCATTTTTATGCAAGAGAAGCTTTAGGTGTTAAAACGTGGGATATGTATGATTTTGTGATGGGTGCTTTTGGAACCCAATTCAACCGCATCCTAAGCATTGGTGGCGATGAGGGATTAAATAGAAAATCGGGAGCCAATAAAGCCAAACGATTTAAACCAGTAGTTAAATTTATTGGTCCGTTTTACTTGCCTGCTGGGCAAACGCACTCGCATACCATAAACATACAAGATTATGTAGGCTCTGTTAGAGTAATGGTTGTGGCGGCGCAAGAAGGAGCATATGGCTTTGCAGAAAAAGCAGTACCTGTTAAAAAGCCCCTTATGATTTTGGCTACTTTGCCAAGAGTGTTGAGGCCTAATGAAGAAGTAAAACTTCCTGTAAACGTATTTGCGCTCGAAAATTTTGTGAAGCAAGTAAACATAACAGTAAGCGGAAATGAATTGGTAGAGATTGTTGGAAGCAACAAAAAGACCATGAAATTTAGCAGACCAGGAGATGAAATAATTGACTTTGACCTAAGAGTTAAAAAAGGCTTAGGCATTGCAAAGGTGCGCGTAACAGCCACTTCGGGTGGAGAAAAGGCAGTGTATGATGTTGAATTGGATGTTCAAAATCCGAACCCGTATGAAAACAATATCTATCAAGGTACTATTGATGCGGCTAGAACTTGGGATCAAAAATACGATTTGCCAGGTATGGTTGGAACCAATACTGCGTCGTTAGAAATAAGCAGCATACCTCCTATTAACTTAGAAAAACGACTTCGCTACTTGGTGCAATACCCTCATGGTTGTGTAGAACAAACAACCTCTGCCGTATTCCCACAATTAGCCTTGAACCGACTCCTAGAATTGCACGATGGATGGAAACGTGAAATTGAAAAAAATATCAAAGCAGGTATTAATAGATTGAAAGGTTTTCAAACAGCAGAAGGAGGAATGGGCTATTGGCAAGGAGAACAAAATGCCAATGAGTGGGCAACAAATTATGCAGGTCATTTTATGGTTGAGGCACAAAATGCAGGTTATTCTTTGCCATTAAATTTTATTAGTAATTGGAAAAAATTCCAACGCAATAAAGCCCTTGCCTGGATGCCAAGTAATGGCGATGAATTTACACAAGCCTATCGCTTATATACTTTGGCCTTGGCTAAAGCTCCAGAATTAGGAGCCATGAACCGACTTAAAGAAACAACTAATTTAAGTTCTGCATCGCGCTGGAGACTTGCGGCTGCGTATGTTTTGGCAGGTAATAAAGAAGTTGCCCAAAATTTAATACGTGCCGAAAAATTGAGTGTTGTAAATCAATCAACGCCTGAAATGGAAATTAGCTTTGGTTCGCCCGAACGCGATGAAGCATT
This sequence comes from Bacteroidetes bacterium B1(2017), assembly GCA_002256395.1. Classification (GTDB taxonomy): domain Bacteria; phylum Bacteroidota; class Bacteroidia; order UKL13-3; family UKL13-3; genus B1. The sequence continues at coordinate 106,417 of NKJG01000007.1, forward strand.
TATTTTAGAAACATTGGTATTAATGGGCGAGAAAACGAAAGCCAATATGGTGCTTAAAAAAGTTTGTGCCAACCTTAGTAGCGATTTGTGGATGAGCACTCAAAGTACTGCCTACTCATTAATTGCAGTTGCAAGTTTAACGGGCAAATTTAACGACGCAAAAACGGTAGAATTTGAATATACAATTAATGGCAAAACAACCAGCTATAGAACCAATGGACATATGGCTCAAATTCAATTGCCAGTTAACGGAATACAAGCTGGAAAAGTTAGCGTAAAAAATAAAAGCGGTCAGGTAGTTTTTGCTAGATTAATAACTCGTGGTCAGCCCGAAATTGGCAAACAAACAGCTGCACAAAATAACCTCGCTATGGAAATAAATTATAAGACCATGCAAAACGTGCCTCTTAACCCTTTGAGCATAGAACAAGGTACAGATTTTAAAGTGGAGGTAACGCTTACAAACCCAGGATTAATGGGCAATTACAGCAATATGGCTCTCTCACAAATCTTTCCTTCGGGATGGGAAATTCATAATAGCAGAATGGACAATAATGCCACCGAAGAACAATATGGTGTGCCACGTTACCAAGATATTAGAGACGATAGAGTGTATTCGTATTTTGATTTAGGTGCCCATCAAAAAGTAACGTATGTGCTCTTATTAAATGCCTCGTATCTGGGTAAGTTTTATTTACCAGGTATAAGCTGTGAAGGTATGTATAATGGACAAATACAAGCTCGAACCGCTGGAACTTGGGTAGAAGTTGTTGCAAAGAAATCAAGTACTCTTACAGCGAAATAAGGTTTTCAAAAAATTAAGTAAACCAAGCTTCCTATATACATGAAGCTTGGTTTACTTTAATACATTATCAAAAAAAGCATGATCCATTTAAGCAAGGCTACTAAAAAGAAAATAGCCTACTTTTCTCTCTTTCTGTTGCTCCTGCTCTTTTGGTTCAGCCTGCCTAAACCTCTCTTTCAAAACCCCTACTCCACCATATTGCTCGACCAACATGGCAAGCTATTGCAAGCACAAATTGCAGCAGATGGACAATGGCGATTTAAGGAAGAAAATCAGGTTCCAGAAAAATTTGCCAAGGCAATTATTTGCTTTGAAGACAAGCGTTTTTTTTATCACCCCGGAATAGATCCAATGGCTCTTGGAAGAGCTATTTATTTAAATATTAGGCATGCGAAAATACTCAGCGGTGGTTCAACCTTAAGCATGCAAGTAATTAGGCTGAGCCGAAATAAAGAACGAACCTTCTTTCAAAAGTTTATTGAACTGTTTTTAACCTTACGGTTAGAAATAGGATATAGCAAGCAAGAAATATTAACCATGTATGCCAACCATGCTCCATTTGGTGGAAACGTTGTTGGTTTGCAAACCGCAGCTTGGCGTTATTTTGGACGAAGTGCCGAGCAACTTTCGTGGGGTGAAGCGGCTAGTTTAGCGGTATTGCCCAATAGCCCAGCTTTGGTTCGACCCGACAGAAATAGAAACCTTTTGCTTGAAAAAAGAAACCGCCTTTTAGATCAAATGAAGGAGCAAGGAATATTGGATGAGCAAACCTGCCAACTAAGTAAACAAGAACCTATACCCGATAAACCTTTACCTATTCCAGATCATGCGCATAACCTATTGGCAAGCCTACAAATGGGCTATTTAGGCAAACAAAATCTGCAAGCTAAAATGAATACCACCATTGATTTTAACTTGCAAGAACGTGTAAATGATATTTTAGAAAACCATCATATAACACTAAAAAGTAATGGCATAAACAATGCTGCAGCCTTAGTAATGGATGTGGAAACGGGTAACGTAAAAGTATATGTTGGAAATGTAAACCACCCCGAGGACCCAGAAATTGAAAGCTATGTAGATATGGTTCCCGCTAAAAGAAGTCCGGGTAGCACCCTTAAACCTTTGCTCTACGCCGCCATGTTGCAAGATGGATTAATCTTACCTAAATCGCTTTTAGCCGATATACCCACACAAGTAGCCGGCTACACGCCACAAAATTTCGATTTGCATTTTGATGGGGCAGTAGCAGCAGATAAAGCATTGGCAAGATCTTTAAATATTCCAGCAGTGCGCATGCTTCAAAAATACAGGTACGAACGATTCTATTATTTATTGAGGCAACTTGGAATAAAAAATTTAAACAAAGGTGCTGGTCACTATGGCTTATCCTTAATATTAGGAGGTGGCGAAAACTCTATGTGGGAAATAAGTGGCGTATACGCCAGTTTAGCACGCATGCTTAATCATTATGGAAGTAATAGTGGTGGATATAACCCTGAAGACTTGCATCCACCTTTGGTTTTGGCGAAAGAAAAGCAAGAGACCGAAGCAAATTTGGCAACCGATTTAAACACGCATTTCTTACTAAATGCAGGAGCGGTTTACAACACCTTTGAGGCCATGCAAGAATTGGTTAGACCAGGCGAAGAACAGCTATGGAATCAGTTTTACTCGAGCAAACGTATTGCTTGGAAAACAGGTACAAGCTTTGGTTTTAGAGATGGATGGGCTATTGGCATTACTCCTAAAAATGTAGTATGTGTTTGGGTAGGAAACGCCGATGGAGAAGGCAGGCCCGGTTTAACAGGTATAAATACCGCTGCACCCATTATGTTTGATATTTTTAAACTCTTGCCTGCCACAGCTTGGTTTCCGATGCCATACGACGATATGAAATACACTCCCATTTGTCATCAAAGCGGAAATTTACCATCGGCAAATTGTTTGCAAATAGACACTATTTGGTCGGTTAAAACCCAAAGTACTGCTCCTATGTGTTACTATCATCAAATGATACATACAGATTTAAAGCAGCGCTTTAGAGTGAGCAGCGATTGTGAATCGCCTTCAAACATGAAACATATTTCCTGGTTTGTTTTGCCTCCTGCTATGGAATGGTATTATAAAAATCACGACCCAAATTATAGCACCCTCCCTCCTTGGCGAGCCGATTGCGAAGGAAGCAATTTGCAAAACGTAATGGAGATGATTTACCCTAAAAAATCAACGCAAATTTATATCCCTGTTGAATTGGATGGAAGCACGGGGAAGTGCGTATTTGAAGTGGCTCATAGAAATAAACAAGTGAGAATATTCTGGCATTTAGATGAAAAATATATGGGCAGCACCAAAGAGTTTCATCAATTAGGTTTGAACCCAAGCATTGGCAAACACACCCTGGTGCTTGTGGATGAAAATGGCGAACGTTTAGAACAAACGTTTGAGGTGATTAAAAAATAAATCCTATTTACTGGAATTTTTGCTGAAGTAAAGGCCTGAAGGCCTGCGAGCAATTTTTACCATTTAATCATCAAGAGCCTGAAGGCCTTTGCTATTATTTTTATCCTAATTCTTCTTAAAATGTAACCCAAAAAATAGCCAGGGTCTTCAGGCCCTGGAAATTAAAATTAAAAATCACCATTAAAGCAGGCCTTTAGGCCTTTACATTATTATGCCACACACAAAACTATTAATCCATGCCGTTTGGGCAACAAAAAACAGAAAACCCTTACTAAATAAGAGTCAAATGAATCTGTTAAAAAAGCATATGAAAGAATATGCACAAACAAAAAACATTTACCTATTAAATGTAAATGGTTGGCTAGATCACGTCCATTGTTTGATATCTCTTGAACCAGAACAGATTCTTTCAAATGTAATAAATTTATTAAAAGGAGAATCCTCCTTTTGGATAAATAAGAATAAGATTTGCACAGAAAAATTTAGCTGGCAAAACGAATATTTTGCGGTTTCAATTGGTCAATCACAATTTGAGGCCATTAATAATTATATCAATGGACAGGAAATTCATCATAAAAAAAAATCTTTTGAACAAGAATATGATGAATTCTTTGAAGCATATGCGTTTGAAAAAGAAAAGGCCTAAAGGCCTGCGGGATTTCTTATCATTAAATCATCAAGGGCCTGAAGGCCCTTGCTATTATTTGATTCATATTTTTTAATCAAGGGCCTGAAGGCCCTTGCTATTATTTGATTCATTTTTTTTAATTCAAGGGCCTGAAGGCCCTTGCTATTATTTGATTCATTTTTTTTAATCAAGGGCCTGAAGGCCCTTGCTATTATTTGATTCATTTTTTTTAATTCAAGGGTCTGAAGGCCCTTGCTATTATTTGATTCATATTTTTTTAATCAAGGGCCTGAAGGCCCTTGCTATTATTTGATTCATATTTTTTAATCAAGGGCCTGAAGGCCCTTGCTATTATTTGATTCATTTTTTTTAATCAAGGGCCTGAAGGCCCTTGCTATTATTTGATTCATATTTTTTTATTCAAGGGCTTGGAGGCCCTTGCTATTATTTGATTCATTTTTTTTAATCAAGGGCCGAAAGGCCATTAATAAATCATAAACTAATAGCTAGGGCCTTTAGGCCCTAGAAAAGAAATAAACAACATCGCTTTATGCAGGCCTTTAGGCCTTTTCCTTCATTAACTAAACCAATTTCTCGCTTAATTTTTCAATGGCTTTTTTGGCCGATTTGCCTTCGTAAATAATTTGGTAAACCGTATCCATTATCGGCATCTTAATCTGAATTTTCTCGTTTAAGTCGTGCATGTTTTTAGTAGCATAATACCCTTCGGCAATCATCTTCATTTCTAATTGTGCCGATTGAACCGTATACCCTTTACCAATCATATTGCCAAAGGTTCTGTTTCTACTATGAACAGAATAACCTGTTACTAATAAATCGCCTAAATAGGCAGAGTGATTAATTTTTCTATCTGTATCCGTAATATTTCTCAAGAAACGTTTCATTTCTCTGATGCTATTACTCATCAATACTGCTTGAAAATTATCGCCATAGCCCAGGCCATTGCAAATACCTGCGGCCACGGCATAAATATTTTTTAATACCGCGCCATATTCGGTTCCACGAACATCCATTGAAACCACCGTGCGTATATATCCATTATTTAAAGTTGCAGCAAAAGCTCTTGCTATTTCTTGTCCAACACCCGCAATTGTTAAATAGGATAATTTCTCATTGGCAACTTCTTCGGCATGACAAGGCCCCGAAATAACCATGATTCTTTTTTCATCAATACCGTAATGCTCAATAAAATAATCGCCCACAATTTGTTTGGTGCTTGGCACTAGGCCTTTAATAGCGCTTACAATGGCCTTATCATTAAATAAGTCTTTAGAGCAACTAGCTAAACTCGCTTCTAAAAAAGCAGCAGGGATAGCAATTACTAATAAATCTGCGCCAGTAACCACTTCCTCTAGGTTCGAGCTAACGTTTACTACCTCTGGATGAATTTCAATAGAGCTAATATAATCGGGATTATGATGGTGTGTTCTGATATAGTTTGCTTTCTCTTCGCTCCTTACCCACCAACTTAAGGATGTTAAACCCGATTTGCCCGAAGCCTTGTTATCACTTAAAATTTTAACCAAAGCCGTTGCCCAGCTTCCTCCACCAATAACAGCAACACGAGTAAGATTAACCATTTTCTTGCATTTTACTTACGCAATTTACATTTTCAAGGTTAAAAAAAAAGTGAGTTGCTAGGCAACTCACTTTTTAGAATCATTCAAATACTATTCTGGTCTTGGCTCACGTGGTGGGCGTGGACCTCTATCGTCTCTTCTTCCATCATGTGAATGAGAGCGATTACCATCTCTTGGAGGACGATTTTCTCTTGGAGCTGGCTCAACATAACCTTCTGGCTTAGGCAATAAAACCTTGCGGCTCAATTTAAGCTTTCCTGTTTTTTGATCTACTTCAATTAATTTCACTTTCACTTCTTCGCCCACTTGGAAAATTCCATCCATAGTAGCTAATCTGTTCCAACCAATTTCAGAGATGTGTAATAAACCATCTTTACCTGGCATAATTTCTATAAAGGCACCAAAATCTACAATAGATTTAACCTTACCTGTATATTCTGCGCCTACTTCAGGAACGGCAACAATAGCTCTAATCATACCAAGAGCTTTATCTAAACTCTCTTTATTATTAGAAGCAACCTCTACAATACCCATATTATTTTCTTCGGTAATAGAGATAGTAGCACCTGTATCGCGTTGCATTCCTTGAATAATTTTTCCTCCAGGTCCAATAATCGCACCAATAAAGTCTTTATCAATCATTAAGGTTACAATACGCGGAGCGTTTGGTTTGTAATCGCTATTAGGTTCAGAAATGGTTTTATTCATTTCATTCATAATATGCAAACGGCCAGCTTTAGCTTGGTTTAAAGCCTCTTCTACCATTTCCCATTTCAAGCCATTAATCTTAATATCCATTTGGCAAGCAACGATACCATTTTTAGTACCTACTACTTTAAAATCCATATCACCTAAATGATCTTCATCGCCCAAGATATCCGATAAAATAGCATACTTACCGGTAGTTTCATCAGAAATTAAACCCATAGCAATACCACTTACTGCACCTCTAACCTTTACACCTGCATCCATTAATGCTAATGAACCCGCACAAACAGTTGCCATAGATGAAGAACCGTTTGATTCTAAAATATCAGAAACGATACGCACAGTGTATGGATTTTCTGGAGCACCAGGCAATACACGTTTAATACCACGTAAAGCTAAATTACCATGACCAATTTCTCTACGGCCAGGACCACGATTAGGTTTTACCTCACCAGTAGAGAAAGAAGGGAAATTATAATGCAACATAAATTTAGAATAACCCGCATTCATTGGGCTATCTAATAATTGCTCATCATTTTTAGTACCTAAGGTAACGGTTGTTAACGATTGAGTTTCACCTCTGGTAAATATGGCCGAACCATGCGCACCAGGTAAATAACCAACCTCGCTCCAAATTGGGCGAACCTCATCTAAATTACGACCATCTAAACGAGTACGATCTGCAAGGATCATGGCACGAACAGCGGCGTATTCTACATCATGGAAATATTTGTTCAATAAGAATTTATCTACTACAGTACCTTCTGGCAACGAAGCTTTATATTCTTCTCTGATAGCTTTAAAAGCAGCAGAACGCTCGCCTTTACCCGCTTTTGATTTTGCTACTGCATATACTTTATCGTAGGCATACGCTAAAATCTCAGCTTCTAATTCTGGGTTGCTACGCTCGTGGTTGTATTCGCGAGTTGGTTTTTTACCACCCAACATCTCAACTAATTCCCACTGGGCTTTAATCTGAACCTTAATAGCATTGTGAGCAACCTTCATTGCCTCAAGCATATCCATTTCACTCACTTCAGCACATTCACCTTCAACCATGTTTAAATCGTGCTCGGTACCTGCTACAATTAGGTCAATATCGGCACGCTCTAATTCATCTTTATAAGGGTTGATCACAAATTTGCCATCAATACGCGCTACACGTACTTCAGAAACCGGACCATTAAACGGAACATCACTTACTATTAAAGCAGCAGAAGCAGCTAAACCTACTAAAGCATCAGGCATAATATTGGCATCCGATGAAATTAAGGTAAGTGCAACTTGCGTATCAGCATGATAATTTTCTGGGAACAAAGGGCGAAGGGCACGGTCTACAATTCTGCTCACCAATACCTCATAATCGCTTAATTTAGCTTCACGCTTGTGAAAGCTACCGGGGATGCGACCTACAGAAGCGAATTTTTCTTGATAATCAACTGTAAGAGGCATAAAATCTACATCTTCTTTGGCTTCTTTAGCAGAAACCACTGTAGCCATAATCATGGTATCACCCATTCTTACTACCACAGCACCGTCGGCCTGACGGGCTAATCTACCTGTTTCGATACTAATGGTTTTGCCATCTAGTTCAAAGGTTTTTGTTGTTGCTATTGACATATTTTCTTGTCTTTTTCTAAATTTTTAAAAATAAAAGGGACAGCACCGTTTGGCCTGCCCCTTTTTCCAATAAATTAATAATACCCTATTCTTGCGAATTGGGTGAAGAGATTACTTACGTAATTCAAGTTCTTTAATGATATCCCTGTAACGGAAAACGTCTTTACGTTGAAGGTAATTCAATAAAGCACGTCTTTTACCTACTAATTTCACCAAGTTTAACTCGGCTGAGAAATCTTTTTTGTTAGATTTCAAGTGTTCAGTAATGTGGTTGATCCTCTCTGTAAACAGAGCGATCTGACTTTCAGCTGAACCAGTGTCTGTTTTAGACTTGGCTCTACCGTGCGTGGCGAAAATTTCTTGTTTCGCTTCTGTTGTCAAATGCATGATTTATACTATTTAATTATTTATGAGGCGCAAAAATATACTAAAATTTTAATTTTCCACTCATTGCCCTCATTTTTTTGCGATTGGAATTTGCAATTTGGGCGCATTAACTAAGAAATAATCAAAGGCTTTGGCCAAATTCACTGCTTCCCTAAAAATATTAAAACTTAGTTTAAGATCGCCATGATCAAGCAAACTAGACAGTTCCAAATGTACGTTTTTATTATTTTCACTAATCAAAGAATGCAACAAAACAGATTGAGAAGCAGGAATAACATTGTCCTCTTTTCCATGTATAATGGAAACAGGACACGTAATTTTATGAGCATGAATAGACAAATCCAGTTGATTTTTCCAGGACGTAAAATCAGGAATTTTTGTCCACGCATTCAGAATTGCCTCGCTTCTAAATTCAGTATTATTTTTGAGTTTGGTATATAATTCAAGATTTTTTGGACTTGCTTTATCCAATAAAGCAGGTAGCAATGGAATTTGCCTTCTTAACCCATTATCTTCTAAAGCGGTCTGAACCAAGGCTTCTAATTCAGGATTATCGCCTAGTTCATATTTCAGAAAATTTTTCATGAGGATATGCATCCCATAATCATCTTCATTATTTTCATTAGACAAAGCAAATTGAATGGTTGTTTCAAAATCGCTAAAACTGCCTAACAAACAAAGGGAAGAAACAGTATTTTCAGGCATTTCGGCAATTGCCAAGGCAGCAATTCCCGCTGTAAAAGAAGGTGCAAAAACGGCAGGACAAAATTTATTTGGGTTTAAAATTGGGTCAGCCATAATGCGTTCGATAGCCTCTTTAACTTCCTCAATACCCAAAGGATGAATTAGTAATGAATCAATCGTATGAATTTTAGGAGTGATAACACGGTAGCCCATTTTACGGAAGGCATTATTAACAATAGCCATGCGCTTATCCTTGTAGCCACTCATAGAAAATCCCGAAAAGCTAAGGATAAGACCCTTTTCCTTACCAACAGGTGTATATAAAAGAATGGGCGTATTGCCCGTTGAAAGCGGCAATTCTGTTTCCACTCCCAAGGAAGGATTCTTCCATAAGGAGGTATTTAAAATAAACCTAAAACCATCCAAAAATAATTTCAAACCTTAATAATTAAATCCTTGCAAAAAGTAGCATCAAAAGAATCGGTTAACAGTAATGAAATGATTTTCAGAATTTTCCCATAATTGTTACTTACTCAAGGGTAGGAATTTATTTTGATAAATTAGTATTAATAAAAAATTAAATTGGGGAAAGCCCCAGATTAAGGGCAAAAAAGTGAAAACGCTTAAAACCCTACCAACATCACACCCCCAACTCAAACCCAAACTGCCTTAGCCCCCTGAGGCTGCCCTCCCCCAGGGCTAAAGGCGATCAGCCTGAATCTTAAATGAAAACCGAAACTTAATAGCAAAAAATCCTCAACTAAAATAAAGCCCTCTTAATTCGACAAGCCCGTAGGACGGCCGAGCGTTTAGAATTGACCCGGGAGGGGGTCAATTTAGCGAGGAGCGAGACCGTGGGGCTGCCCTCCCCTTCGGGCTACAGGCGCATAGCATGCGTCTTAAATGAATATGGCACCTTAATATCAAAAAAAAAGCCTCACATAGTGTGAAGCTTTTTTGCGCCTGTAGCCCGTAGGGGAGTCGAACCCCTCTTTAAAGAATGAAAATCTTTTGTCCTAACCGATAGACGAACGGGCCATTATTTTGGGTTGGCAAAAGTAGGTATTTTTTTTACAATGCAAAATCTTTTTTGAAAAAAATAAAAATTAGGCCTCATTTAAACTCAAAACCCTTGATAAGTAATAGGTAAATCTAGCTATAATCAGATTGAACCAAAGTGTCTTTAGGGGAAAGTATTGAATTACTCAACCTTACTTAACAGCTCTACCCAAATCAATATATGCTTCCTCATATTCTTGGCAAGGGTTAATTAGGTAGTATTGTTGGTTCAGCTTTTTAGGGTCGTAATAATGAGCTCCAATGCGCCATTCGTTAAAAACCTGAATTTTGATGCCTTGACCAAATTTATCGTAACTCATTAGGCTCGATTTTTTAATGGTATCCAAAATTTGTCCATTTGTAAATGGCCCAACTTTATAAGGGGCCTTCATCACATAGGGTGGAGCAAAGTTGCTAGAGGTAATGCCATAATATAGTGTATCATTTGATGTATATGATTTATTTGTTGCAATTTTATAAACCATATAGCTGTTCGAATCTTTAATAATGTACCCAAGATTTATTGTTTGGGTTAGTGGAAGATCCGAAACCAAGGAAGTATTGGCAAAGCCACTTACATAGGAAACAGAAAGATTTCCATGGATTAAATCCGAACCACTTTCATATGTGGCAGAAAATTCCCCTTTTTTATTGGTGCTTATTGCAACTTCAAAAGAATCCTCACTTCGGCTCATAGTATTGTATTCCAATATTAGGGGAAAGTTGGCATAGGGTATTGTATGCGAACAATCTTTATAAAGTACGCCACTCACAACATATTTATTTTTCTCTGGTGTGCATGAAAAGAATAATACAACAATTATTAAAGCCAAAAGAAATCGCATAATCAAATATAAATTATTCCCGTTGCTATATAACAATTCCAATTGGACATTCCTGCAAAATCGTAAATTATGGAAACCTCAAACTTCTATCTGAACAAGGCAGACTCAACAAGAGCAAAGATTTAAACCTCATATTAAAGAGATTTGAAAATTAAGCATTCCTTTTTTCTTTTAAAAAAATCAAATCAAACCATCCATAATAAATTGAAAGATTTTCCTTCTCCCCCCCCTCCTTCCCACCTCACTACTCAAAATGTAGTAGTAAAAAACTCGTTTTTGGCTAAAAAATACTAAAAATGTAGTATTGATTTGGAGCGAAGGAGCAGCCAAATTTGTCCTATCAAAATTGCTTGATGAATTTGTTTAGCAAATGGGTATAGCCAGCTTAAGGCTTTAAGCACTCACTGCTAAAACAAATCAAAAAGAAAATTTTGATGGGAGGAATTGCCGAAAATCCCATTTAGAGTAGGCAAACTTAATTCTTAGTTATGGACCAAAGAATAAGTGCAGCCATCCCAGCTGCCGATTTAGATTCTATCCTTAAAAGTGTTTCCGATATAAACACAAAACTGCCATTTTTGGTAGGTTTAGATCCGGTAACCTTTAAGCGCTTGGTAAAGGTAAATAATACACGTATACCTTTTGTTGAGCAAGCATTAGCATTGTCGGGACACAATGCCTTATTAGTGCCACAATTTTGCGACTTGGCAGAGGCTAACAAAGATTTGAACCTCTACCACGATCTCGACAAAATTATAGCACCACTTAGCAATCTCTTGCGTATGTTAGAACAAACCAAAGCTGCCGCGGGCAGCGAAGCCTATCAATCTGCTAGAGCCATTTATGAGATGGCCAAAAGTGGGAAGAAAAAAGGCATTGTAGGGTTTGAAACTAGCGCAGACCAATTGAAGGTGTTTTTTGAACATCATGGCCGAAACAACAAAGCGCCAGATATTCCTATAACATAAAACTATTGCTCGGTTTTTTTTGTTCATATATTGAAAAATTATCAAGAAGGCCCCCAATTGGGGGCTTTTTTGTTTAGTAAGCGATAGGTTAACTCAGAGTAGAGTTATCGATGTAATGTATAGGGATGAGTCATCTTTTTGTTAACTCATTTCAACAAATTTAAGCGATGGGTTAACTTGGAGTAGAGTTATCGATGTAATTTATAGGGATGAGTCATCTTCTTGTTAACTCATTTCAACAAATTTAAGCGATGGGTTAACCCAGAGTAGAGTTATCGATGTAATTTATAGGGATGAGTCATCTTCTTGTTAACTCATTTCAACAAATTTAAGCGATGAGTTAACCAAGAGTAGAGTTATCGATGTAATTTATAGGAATGAGTCATCTTTTTGTTAACTCATCTCGGTAGCGTCCGACACCATCCCAAAAATTGTGTAAACTCATTCCCAATTGCAAAAAAATACATCCCCGAAATTCTTCGAGGATGTATTTTAAGATATGAAACATGCTGTCAAATTAGCTACTCGCCACTTCTCTCTAACCCACAACTGCCTTCTATGCTGCAATAAGTCCAAGGGCAATGCATTGAGATAGCAGGGTGGCAACGTTTCTACATTTAAAGCGCTCGCGCAGGTTTTGGATATGTTTGCGTACGGTACCTTCGGCAACAAATAATTGAGTAGAGATTAATTTTACGCTAAAGCCTGCTTGGTATAATTGAAGTATTTCTTGCTCGCGTTTACTAATTTTATTTTGGGTTGTGTCTATGACCTTTCCTTTATCACATGCATAATAAGATTTATGCAAGCAAAGATGTTCAATGGCCTCTTGTACACAATCGAGGGTATCTAAATAGGTTATAAAACCATCTGTTTTACTTTCTAGGCATATAGATTTATGTTGGCTTAGATTGGCGTTGGCTATATGCAATATTTTAGCAGTTGGAAATTGGGTTTTGATATTTCTAAGCAAATGGCAAATGGATAAGGAGGAATAGCCATATGTGCCAACCAAAATTAGGTCGAATTGATTTTTTCTACCTTGCTTTAAGAACTGTTCTTCTTCAAAAAAGCTAGAAACACTTTGAGTAAAGTGGCATTTTCCTAATTGGTTTTCATACCCAGCTCTTGCTATTGGTTGGGGTTCAATAATTGCTAAATGTAATTTTGAGTTCATAGTAGTAGTGCTATTACACTCGCAAATTGCTCCCATTTAATTTAGCTATCTATAGATATACTCACAATTTTTTTAGATAAATATCTATTGATAGAAAAATATCTAGAACAAGAATCAATTCAATAAAAAATAGAACTCACTCTTAAAATTTATGAATGAAGAAACTAACTATCACTACCTAATTTCAAAATTTCACCCCCGCTTTTGCAATGAAACATTAATCCTATACATTTGCCACTGAAAGGTCGGTGTACTATTTGAAAAAATTAATACCAATTTTAAAACGGCTCAACCACACATCAAAATCAGGCTTTTTTACCTTCGTGGGATTTTTGGTAATTTATTACTGGAGACATTAGAAGATTGCGATACCAGTGGAGGCTAAATCCTATTTATTTACGGATTTTTATCAAAAGCCGACCTTTCTTTTTTTTCCAATCCTAAGCATTTAAGGAGATTCCTTGCCGCAGAAATTAGGTTCAGACCAAATTATTAAAAAAATTACAAGGCCATAGTATTCAGCAGAATACTTGACTATTTTCACCTAGTAAGGCTCAAATTTGGAGCTCCTGACCCTATTTTTTTTAGGGGAATTTTTTATGAATAAAAAAGTATATTTGCGGGACTCAAATTACCCAATTAAAAATGAAAATAGGAATCAATGGATTTGGCCGTATCGGCCGTTTGGTTTTCAGGGCTGCCATCAATAACCCTCAAGTAGAAATCGTTGGTATCAATGATTTAATTGAAGTAGATTACATGGCTTACATGTTAAAATACGATTCAACCCACGGTATTTTCAAAGGAGATATCGCAGTTGAAGGTGGTCATTTAGTTGTAAACGGAAAGAAAATTCGTGTAACTGCCGAAAAAGATCCTGCTAATTTAAAATGGGATGAAGTAGGTGCTGAATACGTTGTTGAGTCTACTGGTTTATTCTTAACAATGGATACTGCAGCTAAACACATCGCTGCTGGCGCAAAACGCGTTATTATGAGTGCTCCTGCTAAAGACGATACTCCTACTTTTGTAATGGGTGTTAACCATGCTAAATACACTGCAGATATGACTATCGTTTCAAACGCATCGTGTACAACAAACTGTTTAGCTCCAATTGCGAAAGTTTTAAATGATAATTTTGGAATTTTAGAAGGTTTAATGACAACCGTTCACGCCGTTACTGCTACTCAAAAAACGGTTGATGGTCCTTCTGCTAAAGATTGGAGAGGTGGCCGTGGTGCTTACCAAAACATTATCCCTTCTAGCACAGGTGCAGCTAAAGCTGTTGGTTTAGTTATTCCTGAATTAAAAGGAAAATTAACGGGTATGAGCTTCCGTGTTCCTACTCCAGATGTTTCTGTAGTTGATTTAACTTGCCGTTTAGTAAAAGGTGCAAGCTACGAAACTATTAAAGCTGCTATGAAGCATGCTTCTGAAAATGAAATGAAGGGTATTCTTGGATATACAGAAGATGAAGTTGTAAGTAATGATTTCCTTGGCGATTCTCGTACGTCTATTTTTGATGCAAAAGCAGGTATTTCTTTGAACGATAATTTCGTGAAAGTTGTTAGCTGGTACGATAACGAGTGGGGTTATTCAAACAAAGTGGTAGATTTAATTTGCCATATGGATACTATTAAATAGGCTTCTGGCGGCTGGCTTCTAGCAGCTGGCAATTATATTTAAAAACTCTGGTAGATTCTTCTGCCAGAGTTTTTTTTTGTTGGTTCGAACCGAAACCTAAGGAGGAAATTAATTTTTCTGGCATTGCTTTTGTAATAAGGTAAACATTCTTAATTTTACCTACTATTAACAACATTACCATGAAATCAAATTTGAGAGGCCTGATACGTTCAGGTGCAATTTTAGGTTCTTTTATCATTGCATTTTCTGCTTGTAAATCAAAAAAGAACGCTGCCACTCCTATAGAAAAAAATAGTGGGGCCGTTGAACTAACCGTACCATTTAGCAGTAAAGAATTTTACAGCGACAAAGAAAGCTTTAGAGCCAAGAGTAGCGGCAATAGCCCTGATCAGCCTACTGCTAGAAAGATTGCTTTACAAAATGCTAAAAGCGAAATGGCGGGCTTAATTCAAACTACCATTAAAAAAGTTACCGATCAATATACTCAACAAAGAACCGTTGGAAACCAAGCCGATTTCAATAATAAATTTGAAGAATTAGCTCGCGAGGTTACTAACCAAGAATTAGTGGATGTAAGAGTTATTGGCGAGAAACTTTTTAAAGAACAAAACAATACCTACACTTATTGGATTGCCATTGAAGCAAACAAACAAACTGTTATGAATGGTATTGATAAAGGTGTTGCCAACAACAAAAAGATTGAACAAGATTACGATAAAAAGAAATTTGAAGAAATCTTTAATGCCGAAATGGATAAGCTTGCCAAAGAAAGAGGCGGCAACTAATTAGCATCTCATACATTTTATAGCAACAAAGTAGCTGCGCTACTTTGTTGCTTTTCTTAAGCCTACAAACAAAACTCTCCCCAAAGCAAAAACAAATTCTATGAAAACCTTGCTTCCATATAAATACCTTTTACTTTTATTGCCTTTGGCTTTACTAAGTTGTGGTGTTAGCAAGGATAACTCAAGCAGCTCGCGCAAGCCCGATTGGGTAGCGCAAAGACCAACTAATACCCAATATTATATTGGAATAGGTTATGCCAGCAAACTTAGTAATGCGGCCGATTTTCAACGTGTAGCTAAAAAAAATGCCCTCGATGATATGTTGGGCGAAATTAAGGTGAGTGTATCAAGCAACTCAATCCTATCTCAATATCAAAACAACCAAAATTTTAGTCAGCAATTTTTTTCTGATACTCGTCTAGTTGCTTCCGAAACTATGGAAGGTTTCCAAGTAATGGACAGTTGGGAAAATAAAACCGAATACTGGATTTATTACCGCATGAACAAGGCCGATTTTGAGGCCAACAAAAGAAGAAAACTTTTTGAGGCCATCGAAAAATCATTAGACTTGCTATACCGTGCCGATAAATTAAGCCTAAAAACAGAATATGTGCAGGCTTTTAAACTTAGAGTTAAGGCAGCAGCCAGCCTTCAAAACTATTTAAATGAATCTATTGAAACCGAATATTACGGTAAGAATGTTTTCTTATTAAACGAAATTTTATCTCAGCTTCAAGACCAATTATATTTGGTTCAACTTAAAAGTGAACAACAAAGTTTACAGGCAGTTGCAGGTAAACCTATAGAACAACCCATTCAAGTTTCGGCGCGAGTTAAAACCAAAGACTCCCTGAGTGCTGCCTTACCTTACCTACCCTTAAAAATGGAAGGCAATGGCATTCTATTTAGAGGAAACATACAAACCGAAACCGCCGAAGATGGTTCGGCACAATTTGCCATTGGCCGCATACAAAGCAAGGATCCATTGCAGGTGCTTCAAATAAAAACAGATATTGCCAAATTGCTTAAAGGCGATAGCATTAACCCAAGTATGAAAAACCTATTGGTTAATTTAGAGGGACCCATAGCAAACATTAGGGTTAAGATTGAGCCTATTAAAATTTATATGCAGGCAACTGAGTTGAATTTAGATGCCAAATTAAATTACCCCATATTAACTCCAGCCTTAAAGAAAAAACTAATGGAACAAGGTTGCACTTTTGTGAACCAAATTAACCAGGCCGATTATGTATTGGAGTTAACTGCCAATACCCAAGACCAAGGCATAATGTGGGGACAAATGTTGCGTTCGAACCTAGAAATGAGTTTGGTCTTGCGTGATGCACATTCGCAAAACGAATTATATAGAGATGCCAAAGGTGGCGTTCAGGGCTTTCAAACTACCAAAGAAAAAGCTGGCATTGAAGCCTATCAAACTATGTGTAGCGAAATGATGAACAAGATGTATCCTAACTTAGAACACACCTTGTTTAATGCCGATTAACTAGAGGCTCATTAATTCTTTAAACTTTACCGCTTGCCTTCTGCTCACTTCTATTTTGGTTCCATCTTTTAAATAGAATAAGAATCCAGAATTAAAGAAAGGCTCTATTTTCTCTAAGAAATTTAGGTTTATTATTTGTTGTCTATTCGCTCTAAAGAATAGCTGTTCGCTTAAGCGTTCATCCAATGAATTTAAGGTGCGATGAATAAGCGGCTGGTATTTATCGAAATAAATTTTCGCATAATTACCGGCTGATTCAATCATTCTGATATCTTCTAACTTAACATACCAGCATCTATCGCCATCGCGAATAAACACCTTTTCATCGGGTTGTAACCTATTGCGTAAACGCTCAGATTTTAACTCATCAATTTGCTTTTTAGCCTTACTAATGGCCTCCCCTAAACGGTCTTTCTGAACCGGTTTTAGAAGGTAATCCATGGCGTTTACCTCAAAGGCTTTAATGGCAAACTCATCGTAGGCAGTGGTAAAAATAATGGCGGGCGTTTCAATTAAATCTTCTAGCAAATCAAAGCCGGTTTTTTCGGGCATTTGAATATCTAGAAAGATTAATTGCGGTTTTAATTTATCAATTAAATCTAGGGCCTCATCTACGTTAGAGGCCTCGGCTATGATTTGAATTTCTGGAAAATCCTTCAACAAATTTTTCAATCCTTCACGAGCCAATCGCTCATCATCAACAATTAATGTTTGTATCATAATGGTATATCAATTTGAGTAAGTACTTGGTTGGTAGCTGTATTTTCTATAGAGAAAGAAGCTTGCGTATCATATAGTATTTCGAGGCGCTCGCGGGTATTTTCAATTCCAAATCCATGTTCATCTGCACTTGGTTCATACCTACCTGTATTTAAAATTTCTATATGCAAATGAAACTTCGTTTGAGTGCTACTAATTTTCACTTCTCCCCCATTTTTACTTTTTGAGATACCATGTTTCACTGCATTTTCAACCAAAGTTTGCAACATCATAGGGGGTAATTTAGCCGTTAGCGTTTCTTCTTTTATTTCAAAAATTACATTCAATCGTTCGTCGAACCTAATTTTTTCGATGGCCAAATAATCTCTAACGGTATCTAATTCTTGCTTTAGGGTAACTGTTTTTTCGCGGCTCATTTGAAGTGAGCTTCTAAGTAAACTGCTTAACCTAGTAATGGCTTCTTTAGAAACAGTAGGATCAATATCTACTAAGGTTCTAATGCTATTAAGCGAGTTAAAAAGAAAATGCGGATTGAGCTGCGTTTTGAGATTTTGATATTGATTTTCTTTAATAATAGCCTGCAATTGGTACTTTACTTTCTCGGCTTCGAGGGAGCGTTCCCAATATTGAAACAAGTGATATACCAAGGCCCAAAGCAAAATATATTTACTCCAATTAAAGAGATAGTTTAAAATTAAAATGGTATCAATAGGGAATTGGCGTAAAAGTGGAACGGTAATTCTATCGAGGTATACATTTAGGAAAGTTAGCAGAAATGAAACGAAGCCAATACCAATAACAGCAATTGGAAGCAATTGCCTCATGGGTAAATTAATCCAAGATGTTTTAATAATTACCAAGCGGTATAAATGGGTAAGTAGAATACCAGCTAAAAAGTTGATGCCCACATTTAGGATCAGCAATTCATTAAACCCATAGATATTACCATAGCCAATAAACTCTAGGATAACAAAGAGAAACCACCCACCAATCTGACAAATCCAATACAGCGTATTCTTTTTCATTAGGGTAAAGGTAAAAGATTCGACTCTTTTTTTTAATAGGGACTTACATAAAAGGGTTTGAGAAGGTATAAGCGCAAAAAAAAAGGCCGCACCAAAACTGGTACGGCCTTTTAAGAATAAGTATTTGCAATTAAGCTAGTACAATAACTTTATTGTTAAGTACTTCTACTACACCGCCATTTACTTCAAATTCTTCTTTGCCTTCTTTGCTTTTAACCACAATTGTGCCTTTATCAAGGCTAGAAATTAAGGCAGCATGGCCTTTTAAGATTTGAAACTTACCACCAGTTCCCGGAAGGGTAACCGATTCAATTTCGCCACTAAAAAGGTTTTTGTCGGCAGTTATGATATCTAATTGCATGTAGCTTTATGTTTAGTAATTATTAGTTTGCTTCGGCAAGTAATTTTTCACCTTTAGCAATTGCATCTTCAATGGTACCTACCAAGTTAAAAGCCGACTCAGGATATTTGTCAACTTGACCATCCATAATCATATTAAAACCTTTGATAGTATCTTCGATTGGAACCAACACACCTTTTAAACCGGTGAATTGTTCTGCAACGTGGAAAGGTTGAGATAAGAAACGTTGCACACGACGAGCGCGAGAAACAACCAATTTATCTTCTTCGCTCAATTCATCCATACCTAAGATGGCAATGATATCTTGCAATTCTTTGTAACGTTGTAAAATTGATTTAACTCTTTGAGCACAATTGTAATGTGCTTCACCCACAACAGCTTCTGTTAAGATACGAGAAGTTGAATCCAAAGGATCCACCGCAGGATAAATACCTAACTCAGAGATCTTACGATTTAATACCGTAGTAGCATCTAAGTGGGCAAATGTTGTAGCTGGAGCCGGATCGGTTAAGTCATCCGCAGGTACGTATACCGCTTGAACCGAAGTAATTGAACCACGTTTAGTTGAGGTAATACGTTCTTGCATGGCACCCATTTCTGAGGCCAAAGTTGGTTGGTAACCTACCGCAGAAGGCATACGACCCAAAAGGGCAGATACTTCAGAACCTGCTTGGGTAAAACGGAAGATATTATCCACGAAGAATAAGATATCACGTCCACCTGATTTTTCATCTCCATCACGGAAATATTCGGCCATGGTTAAACCAGATAAAGCCACACGAGCACGTGCTCCAGGAGGCTCATTCATTTGACCAAACACGAGGGTTGCTTGCGACTTAGCTAATTCTGTATAATCAACTTTAGATAAATCCCATCCACCTTCTTCCATGCTGTGTTTAAATTCAGCACCATATTTAATTACGTCAGATTCGATAAACTCACGTAATAAGTCGTTTCCTTCACGAGTACGCTCACCAACACCAGCAAAAACCGACATACCTTCATATGCTTTGGCAATATTATTTACCAATTCCATAATCAATACGGTTTTACCTACACCCGCACCACCAAACAAACCAATCTTACCACCTTTTACGTATGGCTCAATTAAATCGATTACTTTGATACCAGTATATAAAGGCTCAGAGGTAGTTGATAAATCTTCGAAACGAGGAGCATCACGGTGAATGGCTCTAGGTCCGTCGCTGTTTACGGCTTTCATACCGTCGATAGATTGACCAACCACATTAAACAGACGACCTCTAATATCTTCACCAGTAGGCATAGAAATAGGAGATTCTGTTGAAGTTACGGTCATACCGCGAACGAGACCATCCGTGCTATCCATTGCAACGGTACGGATCATGCTTTCACCTAAATGCTTTTGGCACTCCAGAATAATTCTGGTTCCATCAGCTTTATCAATATAAAGCGCGTCGTAAATTTTAGGGAGCTTGTTGTCGCCAGCAAAGCTAACGTCCACCACCGGACCGATTACCTGGGCTATAACACCTGATTTTGACATAGTTAAGATATTTTTACGTGTAAAAAGTGCTGCAAATTTATTCTTTTACCACGAATTTCAAACGAAAGGGAGAAAAAAAGTTTAGGAATTTTGGTCGCTGGTCGCTGGGTGATGGGTGATAGTCATCCTAGCGCAAGGTGAATGAATTAATTAAACCCCAGCGGGGTGCCATTCTAATAGACTAAAAATTTCAGAGTGTTTTTTAAGAGCTCCGTAGGAGCGGCATTTCATTGTAAAGGGAGTTTTTATTAATTGGTTTTTAGGTTTTTTAAACCAATATAATTTGACGGAAAAATAATATCCTAACTGTGAGGCTATTGGGCAAGGCGAACCGAATTTATGTCGCCCCGCTGGGGCTTTAACGTTACTTGGGACTGTTTTCTATTGGAATGTCGCCCCGATGGGGCTGTTTGCTGCTGCGGTTGCCGGTTATTTTCTATTGGAATGTCGCCCCGATGGGGCTTTGCGATTGCGTGTGCAATTTTTTATTAGAATGTAGCCCCGCTGGGGCTTTGCGCTTGCTTGTGCTATTTTCTATTGGAATGTCGCCCCAACGGGGCTTTGCGATTGCGTGTGCAATTTTTTATTAGAATGTAGCGCCGATGGGGCTGTTTGCTGCTGCGGGTGCCGGTTATTTTCTATTAGAATGTCGCCCCTCCGGGGCTTTGCGCTTGCTTGTGCCATTTTCTATTGGAATGTCGCCCCGCTGGGGCTGTTTGATGCTGTGTGTGCCGGTTATTTTCTATTGGAATGCGTCCCTACGGGGCTCTAGCCTTCGCTAAAGCTAAGGCTAGCTATACCAGAGACCTTCTTCCTAACTAGCGACCAACGACTTTCTCCCTACCAGCGACCTTCCTCTACATAAACAAAGCTTTCAACTCAGTGGCATCATCGGGCTTCATTTTGCCAGCGAGGATGAGGCGGAGTTGGCGGCGGCGAAGGGCACCGTCGTAGCGGCGAATTTCTTCTTCGGTTTCGGGCGAGAAATCTGGCACTTTTACGGGTGCTCCATTTCTATCCAAGGCTACAAAGGTGTAATAGGCTTCGTTGCTTAAGAAGCTTTCGCCAGTTGGAATATTCTCGGCCCACACTTTAATATATACTTCCATAGAAGTACTAAAGGCTCTGGATACTTCGGCTTGTAGCGTTACTACATCACCCAATTTTATTGATTTACCAAAACTTACACTATCTACCGAGGCAGTAACTACGGTTTTACCTGAATGTTTTTGGGCAGCAATAGCCGCGGCAATATCCATCCAATGTAAAAGGCGACCTCCCATTAAATTTTGAAGCGTATTGGTATCATTTGGTAGAATCATCTCATTCATAATGGTTCTAGAATGAGATGGGTGTTTAATTAATTTTGAATCAGTCATAACAGTGTTTTAGGAGCGTCAAAAGTAAACAAGTAATTAGGAATTTTGTTTATTTAAGGGTTTAAAAAAAAGAAGCCTAGGTCAATTACTTGAACTAGGCTCTTTTGTATGCAAATGAAAAATGGTTCTAATTAGTTTCTAAAATTCGTTTTACCAAGGTTTTTCCATCCACTGTTACTTTTACTAAATAAACAGCAGCGGCATAACCTTGCGATTTTGCACCAAATGAATACTCATAGCTTCCTGGCTTTAAATTGCCGTTTTCAATTGTTTGAACACGCTCGCCTAATAAGGTAAACACCTCAATTGACACGTTTGCATTTTGGTTCAAACCGATAGAAATTTTAGTAGCCTCTGTATATGGATTTGGAGCAATTGAGAAAGAAGACAACTCATTCAATTCATGTATACCTGTTGGTATAAACTGAACGGTATCTGATTGAACCGACTCGCAACCCAATGCGTTTTTAACTTTTACAAAATAGCTACCTTTTAAAGTAAGGCCATACGTTTGAGAAGTAGCACCAGAGATAGCTTGGTTATTATAATACCATTGGTATGTTGCAGCCGAACTTGAAGTTAAAACATCGCCAGTTCTGCTAATGGTTGGTTTTGCTGGAGCAGGCACAGCGCTAATGGCTTGAACCGATGAAGTAGCAAAACAAGTGTATTGATTAGTTACCAATACCGAGTAATTAGCAGATTCTTTTGCCGTATAACTTACACCAGTTGCACCTGAGATGTTTGCACCATCTTTCTTCCATTGGTAGCTTAAGTTAGTACCTGTATTGGCAGTTAACACAGCGCTATCACCTAAACAGAATTCTGTTTTGTTTGCATTTACAAAGGCTGTTTGAACATTACAAATACCTTGAGCAAGAATAGCAAATGAATAGTTTGATTCATCTAAATCATTACTTTTAATGGTAACAGTTGCCGTTCTATCTCCTAAGGCGCTTGGTGTTACTTTAACTACTAAATTTAATGAAGAATTAGCAGGAATTGTTACAGGGAATATATTAGGAGAAACAATTGAATAATCTGCTGCATTTAATCCAGAAAGAGCAATAGAAGAAATGTTTAAATTACCTACAGCCTTGTTTTCTATTGAATAGGTTTTAGAGAAAGCATTTGAAACTACCACACTACCAAAATCGGTTCCAGTTGTATTAGAAGTAGTAGTTGTACCCGCAACAATGTTTACTCCATTTCCTTGCACATTAATTTCAGGAGTTGAAGTGTAGGTATCAGGGTTATATAAGGTTAAAATTTGTCCGCCTTCTACTTGCTCGCCACTTACTCCGTAATGTGCTTGATCAACCATTAAGAACATACCTGTTCCTAAAATGCTTTGAACATCTATGATACCCGAAGCTTCTTCATCTTGAGTTAAGTAGTTGACTCCACCTGAAACAAATCTTGTTGAATCATGTGTTGCGATTAATTTCAATTCATCTGTGGCAATGGTATACTGCCATATTTTACCTAAATGAACATTGTTTCCTACATCTTCTTGCAATAATACATGACCAAAATTATCGATGGTCATATTGTCCATCATTTTTGGTCCCTCAGTGCCATCCAATAACGCTGTAATGGTTCCACCTAGTTCTGGATTTTTGATATCGGTCATGCGCAATCTCCATAAACGACTTGGTGCTGTGATGGCATTGGTGGTTACAAAATAGAAATCGTTTGGATTACTTGGATCCCAATGACCATCTTCTGGACGTAAGAAATTAGTTACACCTAAGGTATTACTTTTTGCATTTAATGCTGCGCCTGATGAATCTCTTACAATACCTAAATCTACTAATGTAAAGGCGGTATTGGCAGCAGGAATTGAAGTACTAACTTCTGTTGTTAAACCTGTTACTGCTACTCCATATAAACGACCATTACTTAAACCAGCTTTTTCAATTTCTGTTCCTATATTGGTTTTGGTTCCTATGTAGAAATAAACCTGACCTGGAGTGGCATCATCTGTTCCCACAACAATGGTTTTGTTTTGAGCAACTGGTGAAGCTATTGAATTCTCCCATGAGAATTTACCTAAGTAAGGCAATTCATACGTTGTACCTGCATTTGTTCCCGTAACAATATGGGCAAATGCTCTTCCTTCATTTCCGGCTTCTTCGCCATTCATGAAGATTCTTTCTTGTGTTCCTAATCCAGTTGCTGCATTATAGAATGCACTTACAGCAGGCAAATCGGCCGAACAAAAACGATTGAATGCTTTTTTGCTTGAAGTATCTGCAGGGTTATATAAAGTGTAACCAGTTCCATTCCATAAATTTACTTTTTGGATTAAATCTGAACCACTAACTACGTTTAAATTAGACTTGTTGATTACCCATTTAGATACAAAAGCACCTTTAGCACCATGCGCTCTATTTACTCCTAAGGTATTACCAAATTCATGGCTAACCAATAAGGTAAATGTTCCATTACCATTGTCATAGGCACCAGTACCATCTGGTGTTCCAGCCATTGTATAGTTTCCTATTTTATCGCCAGCAGTTAGGATTGCCGTGGTTTTTACTCCAGAAGCAACTGGCATTAAATAAGGTGATTGAGATGATACCGACAAAATAGAGGGTGTATAATTAGCTAATTTTTTAGCGCCACTTATACGGTAAGTAATTAAATGGCTTAAGTTACCTGTAGCAGTTGCAATTCCATCTGCCAAGGGAGAAGTTTGTCCAAAATCATTATCATTAGCAATTGCAATAGTGCTATCATTAATAATAGCCAATCCTTCGGCTTTGTCTAAAGCCGCAGGCCAACCACTTGCTAATAAATCCATCACCAAGGTTTTGGTTACAGGCTTAATTCCGTAATTAGCCAAACCAGTTGAATCAACTAATCCTTCTAAAGTTAAACTTCCATATAAACCAGAATGAACAGCAGTTGCTTGGTTAATATTGATTTGGTACAAACGCTTAATATCAGAAGTACCACGAGCTGCTGCTTCTAATACTAAAAAAGTACTATCGTTAACAGCTGCCATATCACCAATTTTCCAATCTCTTAACCTAATTTGATTACTACCCGTTCCAATTATACCATCGTTTAAATAAACCAACATGCGTTGATTATTAGTAGCTGGGTCAATTTCCAATATGCGGTGAATTCTAGTATTATCGCCAATTGTAACAGTAGGATATTGAATTCCACTTTGAATCATTGCATATATTTTTCCATTAGGTGCAATTGAAATTCCTTCAAATCCACGGTTGTTCTTACGGTATTTAAAAACAGAATCAATTTGTATATCTACAACCTGTTTTCCTGCTAAATTCGCATAGGGTGTATATCTATTCAATAACACACCATTTTGATTTAGTTTCCATATCGTTGCTCCACCTTCTTCACATAACCAAAAAATACCATTCTTGTCAACTACTAACCCTTCAGGATCTATTCCAAAAGTATCTTTTGGAGTAGTTTTTAAACTAAAATTAGCACAATTTAAAACAGTATCCGTTGAGGCAACTTCTGCTGCCGTACTTCCTAATCCAGTAGGGTTTATTATACCTGTAGCGCCTGTTCCATTTGGACGTTTGATAGTAATAGTTTGTAAAATTTGAATCGAATCGCCAGCAATACGAATGCGGTGAATTTTAGGACTGTAAGTTGGGAAGGCATACATTTTATCGTAAGTAGGGCGGCAACTTGCAGTGTTAGCATTTGCACAATCAATGTTTACTCCTCTGTCTGAACAAGTCCAGAACTCAGTTCCATTGGTATTTGGAATTGGAAATAAAGAAGAAAAGCCAGCTTCTTTGTAATTAATGCCTTGAAAAGTTCCAATAGCAGGTGAATTGTTATTTTTATAATCTTCTAATTTAGAAATACCTTCCGTTTCGGGAGTGTTTATGCTAAACATAGCTACTGTTCCGCTTACCTCATTTGACAATAGAATCATATTTACTCCATTTGGGCTCTCTGATGCTGGCACAAACACAATTCCCTCTGGACCTAAATCGCCAACCGTAGCTAAATTTGCTTGGCCTGGTGTTACACTAAAATTTCTTGTATTTATGTATTGCACAAAATAAGCAGCAGTAGGGTTAGTGATATTATAAATCATAATCCCGCCTATTCTTTCTAAACCAATAAATGCATAGGTACTATCTAAAATTTTTCCAATGGTTACAGATTCTGGTTCAGGACCTTTATTATCGCTTCTATCATCAAGTGCATTAGTAGTATGACCAGAATTAAAATTTGCAGGGAACATCGCTAATACACGTTGTTCAAACTCATCTTTACTATCCCAAACGATAGAACCCGTTGTGGCATTCCAAATAGAAAAAGAACGTGCACCAAAAACAAAAATACTATCAAATTTACCATCGTTATTAAAATCGCCATAACGGTTAGTAACAGTCAAACGACCTAAAGCTGAATTAGCTTTAATTGCAGCCACACCCGTAGCACCGCCAAACTTTGTTGTATCTAATACATAGGCAGCATTTCCTACTCTTACTTCTTCCACATTAGCTGCACCCCAATCGGCACGTGCATCGCCTTCATTGGCCGTTACAAAATAGTTTTGTGAACCAACTTTGTAACTCGAAATACCATCCGGCATATACATACCAAATACAGGATAATTTCCAATACTTGCACTTGCAGGTTGATCTGATGGATCTAATCCATTACCTGTTAAATTATGGTTTTTAAAACCTAAAGGAATAAGAGAGGTAATGGATGCAGTGTTAATATTTAAAACAGCTACACAATTATTTTCTTGGCAAGTAACCCAAGCAGTTGAATTATCATCAGAAATAGAAATATACTCTGGCTCCATATCTTCGGCTACTGTGGAGTTTCGCAAGAAAAGTCCGCCACTTGTTTGAATTCTACCATAGATACGAATTTTGGGATCAAGTACAGCAGGAGAATTATAGGCAGTAAAGTCAGCAGTTTGAACATTTGCTTGTGTAAGTGAAGCAGCCCCATTAGTTAGGTCTATTATAGACACAGAACCTTCTGGATCTATTGTATAACCTACGTTCGGTTCACCTTCATTTGCAACTAATAGCTTTTTGCCATCAGGTGTAAACACAACGTTATCGGCGTTTGCACCAGCTTTAACCTTGCTAATAAAGTTTCCGTTCACATCTAAAAAAACAATCGAACTAGGATTGGTTTTCCCATTTGAATCAATAACAGCAATAGCAAATAATCCCTTTTTGTTACATGCAACAGAGGTTACATCAATACCATAAGGTTTTACAGAAATGGTAGAAACTAAAACAGGATTAGCTGGGTTAGCTATATTAACAACTTTAATACTCGAATCGGGTCCATTAATAACAAACATTCTTTTTGAACCAGGGTCAAAAGCAGAAATTTCTGCTACACCGCCATTGGAGTTATAGGTACCAATGGAATAACGCCCTAGTAATTGGGCTTTAATTTGTGCCTTGCTGCTGAGATGAAACAACATACATGCACAAACAAGAATAAAACTTAAAGGAAAATTTCTTTTCATGTTGAAAGGTATTTTTACCCTTCAAAAGTGACCTTAGTGTGTTGTTAAATTGTTAGGCTAGTTTGAACAAATAGTTAGGCAAGCAAGACTAATGATGGCATAACAATTAGCCAACAATTTATTCATGTTAATCTCGGCATTCCATCATTAACAAAAAGCCATCTAGGTAGTTTATGCAAACTGTTCCATCTTGTTCGGCTTCGTTGCTGCTGCCCGATTTAAAGCCAAGCTCCAAGCTTTCTGAATGTAGATTGTATTTTAATCCAGATGTTTTTACGCCTTCTACTTTTCCAATTGGAATTAAAGAAATAGGAGTTCCTTTAGCATACCATTTATCAAAAGAATTAGGAAGGCAATAAATCTTTGAGTAATCATCATAAATAACCAAGGTAGCCTCGTTTTTGTAACGAGCCAAATTGCTAATATTATTTATGGTATGGTCGGCTCTCCTACCCGTTGCCCAAACAATATTTATGGCTTTATGATTTCTGCTTAACAATAAATCAATGCCCTTTTCTAAATCGGTTTTGTTTTGATCTGGAGTATGAATTATTTCAACAGGATGCTGATGCGCTAATGCTTCCTCGGGATTGTGTTCTCTATCAAAATCGCCCAGAACAATGTCGATCTTAATGCCTAATTCTAAAACACGTGGCAATGCCCCATCCAATACCATTACAATAGGGCTCCATTCTAATAATTGCTGAACCAAATCAAAGCTGCATGCTTCGCCATTGGCAATAATTAAGGCGGGTTCTTGTGTATCTCTAACTACGTGGTGCGACGACATACTGCGAATATGCTAAAATTTTAGAAACATTAGGCCAATTCTATTTGCGAGAGCAATACTTCACCGGCTATAGTGGCCTTTTCGGTTCCAGAATATTGAATACAAATTACACTTGGTTCGGCAATAAACTCTCCTGTATTTTTATAGTGCGTATAACTAAAGTTTATTGGCAAACATATAAATCGATAGATATGATGATTTAATTTTAACAGCTCAATGCACGCAGACTTTGTAGGCCTATCTACTTCTTCTAAAAACAAGGTTTTAGGTTTTACTTTAAAGTGCAAATAATAATCTAATGCCACTAGGTTCAAAATATGCTCATCGCCTTCAAAGGCTTGTTGGCAAAAGCTGTAGAGGATATTAAAACTATCTTCTAAACTATGTTTATGGAAATTAGAACGTTCTTCGAACCAGGCACCTAGGTTTACCAAGAAAGGAAATATTCCCATCATTTTCTCGGCATAAAGCAGGGTATGAATGGCTCTACCTTTATTCCAATATAATTCTAAGGCTTCTTCTAATTGGGTAATTTTATGCAGCTCGGCTTGGCTTAGGTAATTGCTTTCTATAATTTGGTATGGTGGGTTAGGGTCGAACCTAAACCCATACTGCTCATATTTTTCGCGCACAGGAGTGCCTTTTAAAAACTTTAAGAAGCCCAATTGCAACTCAGGTGGATGAATGGCAAAAACCTCTTCGAAGCTATATTGAATATCGGAGAAATAATCTAAAGGCAGACCAACAATTAAATCGAGATGCATTTCTACATAGTCATGTAATTGCAAAATAACCCCTTTTGTTTTCTCAAAATTTTGCTTACGACTTACCTCTAAATTGGCTTTTTGATTTACCGTTTGGATGCCTATTTCGAACCTAAATAAACCTTTGGGAACCTTCTCTTTTATAAAGGCTACAATATCTGGATGCACAATATCGGCGGTAATTTCAAACTGAAAGACATTGCCTGGTTTGTGATTGTCTAAGATAAATTGAAAGATATCGAGTGTAAAGTCTTTCTTTACATTAAAGGTTCTATCCAAGAATTTAATCACCTTTCCATGATCCATTAAATACAATAGATTTTCTTTAATGGTAGGTGTGGGCAAGTAGCGCACTTTATTATCTAAACTAGCCAAGCAAAACTCGCATTTATAAGGGCAACCTCTAGAGGTTTCTATATACGCCACTTTGGTTTTTATATCTTGGCTTGGCTCAAAAATATAGGGATTAAAATTAGTCAAATCTGTTAACTCAAAACTATCGGCAGAAGGCGTATAACAGAGTTTTCCATTTTCTTTGAAGGCCAAATTTCCAATGCCCGAAAGGTTTGGATAAGAAGTTAAGAACTCAGCAAAAGGCAATTCACCTTCGCCAACAATAATAAAATCTACTTCGTCCTTTTTTAGCACATCTTGCCAATCGTAGCTTACTTCGGGTCCACCTAAAAGAATTTTTATAGTGGGGTTTAATTCTTTTAAAAGTCTAGCAACGGCAAGGGTTTGAGTTATATTCCAGATATAGCAACTAAAGGCCACCACTTCATAGTGTTGGCATTGTTGCGCAATTTGGGCAGGATCTTCTTTAATAGCAAATTCTTTCCAAGCAAGTCCTTTATGATGTTTATTTAGCCCATACAAAATACGCAGGGCCAAATTCATATGAATATATTTGGCGTTTAGTGTGGTTAAGAGTATTTGCATTAGTTGGTCTGAGCCAAACGCTCATAAAAATTAAGTTTACGAGCAATTATTTTATGGTTATCATATTTCTCGCAGGCAAGTTTTGCCGCATTTTCGCCAATGCGAATGATCTCTTGAGGATTGTTAATTAAGAAAGCAATTTTTGCCTTAAACTCTTCGGCCGAATTAGCTTTTAAGATATGCTCCCCATCAATAGCATCAATACCTTGCGCTCCTAAATCGGTAGAGATAATACACTTACCTAAGGCCATGCCTTCAAGTATTTTTACACGTATGCCACTCCCCGAAAACAAAGGAACTATCATGATGGCTTTCTCATTCATAAATCCAATGGCATCGTCTATTTCGCCCAAAACACGGATATTATTTTGATTATTAAAATCGAAAAACGAAACTGGAATATTTCTTCCAGCAAGGTAAAAATGTAAATCAGGAAAGCTTTCGTTTATATCAAACCATACTTGTTGTATAAACCATTTCATGGCCTCTTGGTTAGGCATCCAATCCATAGAGCCCAAATGAAACAAGCTTGGCATTTCTACATTGCTTGAGTTTCTTATAAGTTTATCAATATGAATTCCAAACGGAAATACTTCGATAGGTTTTTTGCAACCACCAGCCAGTAACAATTGCTTATCCACTTCGGTAATGGCAGAAATGCCATCAAACTGGTTGAGCATTGATAGCTCGTACTTTTTAAGGCGTTGGCTTAAGAGGTGTAAATACCATTTGCGCAGGGTACCTGTTTCTATTTGCGCAAGGGTTTCCCAAATAACGTATTCTATATTATGTTGCCTAAGTACACAAACGGCCTTACTATTTTTACGAATAATATCGAGGTAGGGCGCCACAAAAATGCTTTCAAACACCACCACATCAAAGTGTTTGGTTTTGCAAAGTTGTTCTAATTGATCTTCAAACTCTTTGCAAATAAAGCGCTCCACATGGTACGATTTAGAGCTAAATAAATTTACAAAGGCATCCCAAGGTTTAACCGTATTATCTATATAGGTTAAATGAATATCGGCCATTTCTTTCACATGGTCGGGCAGCTCATCATAAGTGATATAGTGCTTTTCGGTATTTAATGAGGCAAGCGTAAGGTTAACTCCGGCTTGGTGATAGCCTTTAGTAAAGTTAAAATACCCTAGGGCGCCGCCATCTTTAAGAGGCCAAGGAAAACGATTGGTTATCTGAAGAATATTCATGTAAAAGGTGTTACCTAAGTAATTGGCTTTCTAAACCAATTATTTATGAGGGGACGAAAGTAAGGGCAATTTCAAAATTTACAAAATTGCCTTTTACTAAGAGCTATCGGTTCAGCACAACTTTAGCTGGGAAACGCTGGCCTTTAGGAGATACAACATTAATCTCATACACGCCATCTGCCAAATCGCCCAAATCAATTGTAGCTTCATTGCTTCTACCTCCTAAGTTAAACTCTTTTACTTTTTGACCCATAAGGTTTACCACCTCAATACTTTGAATTTGCAATGCGCTATTGTTTGAGCTAATTTGAACGCTACCCGTACTTGGGTTTGGAAACACCTCAATTTTAGCCCCAATAAAACCAGCCTCATTCAATCCTGTTTTAGTTGGATCGAGCAAATTTGAGAATATTCTTACTGGTGCTTTATTAAGTGTTGGATTACAACTTGTGTTTAAACTTAACTCTAATAAATACCTCACATTTCCGGCAGGCACTAATGAATCGGTAAAGGCCACAGCGTTAGTTGCTAGCTGCTTAATAACCAAAAACGGACCTCTATTTACGCTCCGTAAAACATCAATACTTGTGGCATTTGTTTGTCCCACTAGGGCAGGCCAAGTAAGAATGTTATTACTACCAGAAGCTAAAAGCGTAACTATTAATGGATTTTGAGCAGTGCTTACGGCCGATGAATTATTACATGAATCGACCACCTTTATTTGGTAATACTTATTTGTTTTAACGGTATCGGTAAATAGGCTGTAGGCGTTGTAAAGCTGACTATCTATTGGGCTAAATGTACCTGTTGCCGTTGTGCTTGCCAATACAATAAAACCTGCCACACCCATGTTTGGAGTTTTGTTCCAAATAACTTGGTGATAACCTGTGGCGGTATCGGTGCCAATAGCGCAGAGTTGTTGGCCTGTAAACAAAGGCTTATAGCCTATTAGTACCGAATCTTTTACACTGCAATTATTGCTATCGGTAACCAAAACTCTTGCGTAGCCTGGGGCTAAGTTGCCGAGTAATGCTAAGGAATCGGAGGGATTAGCATTCCAAACAATATGGTAGGGTTTAACTCCGCCTGTAATAACTACATTGGCACTACCATTTGTAGCACCCAAACACGAAGCATTTTTACCTGTAATAGTAGTTGTAATGGCACCCGATTGAGAGATTGTAACATTTAATACAGCAGTACAATTAAAGGTATCGGCAACCGTAAACTGGTAAGAGCCTGGAGCTAAGTTTGAGAATACATTTGTACTTGAATAGGTACCTGTTCCTTTTTTATACAAATACGGTTTAGTTCCACCTGTTGCATTTAAGATTATTTGTCCGTTGTTTGAACCAAAGCAACTACCCTTAACCAAAGAAGTACCAAGCACTAAAAGAGGTGGATCTACAATAGTTGCCGAATAGCTTTTCTCGCAATTATTCCAATCCTTAATTTTAAATGTATAAGCACCAGCAGATAATGAGCCAAACAAATTGCTAGTGGTATAGGAACTAGGATCTACTTTGTATTGATACGGAGTATTTCCACCACTGCCTAAAACAGTAACACTACCTAAATCGCTATGGCAAAGCGGTTGCGAAACAGATAGCGAAGCATTTAATTTGGTATTTGGTTCGGTTATGGTGGCAGTAGCTGTTGCAAGGCAACCCAATGAATCTTGCAGCATAAAGGTTTGCAAACCTGCAGGCAATGCACTTATTGAGGTGCTTGATTGATAAATACCCCAAACAACTTTATATTGATAAGGCAAATATCCGCTATCGCCTTTTAATACAACTGAACCTAAAGAATCGCCTTTACACTTCATATTTACTTGGCTCAGCACACTTAATTTAACTGCTATGGAAGGTTGGGTTAAAGTTAAGCGGAGTGTATCTGTTACATTAAAACTATCCTTAGCAACAATTACATAAGCACCTGCAAGTAGGCCTGTAAAATTGCCATTGCTTCGCCAAGCGCCATTATTGGCTTTGTATTGAACCGTGGTAGAAGCACCAGAGGCCATAACGCTAATTAATCCACTTGTATCGCCTTTGCAAATATTGTTTTTGCTCTGAACCAAACTAAGGGTTATAAAACTAATATCCACCGAATCGTTGATAGTTGTAACACCGCAAGGACCAGTGAGGAGCAGTTTTATTTTATACCTACCACTAATAGGGAAATTGAATGTAGTAACGCTATCAGAATTTATGGTAGTGAACACATTGCTTCCCGGTGTAGTTTCTAATTGCCATTGAGTTAAACTTTTGTTTACAGTGGCTGTATTAGTTAATTTATACGTAAGCTTACGTGTGTTTTTACTAAGCAAGGTTTTGGTAATTGTTACCAAAGGTGTTTGATACACATAGAAAGCAACAGAGCGCAAAATTTTTGCTGGCAATGCACAACGGCGGTCTTGACCTTTTACTGTGAGAACATAAGGCGCATTTCTACCAGCAGTGAGCGGAATATTCCAACAAAAACGCATGCTATCATTTATTGGTCCGTTTATGCTACGTGTGGCCGCGTTATAAAGCGGAGTAAAAGTGGCACCCGTCATATCATTGGTGCTATTCCAAGTTAAGTCTGTTGTATCTGTAACAGCAGTATCGCTGGCAACAAAGGTTCTACAAAAGGTTGTTCCTGGGCAAATTCTAATAGAATCGTTTACATACCCATACGTACCTATATAGGCATTTGCAGCATCGTATTTTTTAAGCGTAACAGGCGAGTTGGCAGGGCAAGCCTGACTCCAAATGAGTATATCTCTTCGGGTAGTTCCCATAAGCGTTGGAACGGTGCCCACTGTTTTCCATTGTTTAACTTCTACCACGCAAGTAGCCACAAAATTACCATTGGGTCTACACATAATATCGCCTGTATAGGGGTTAACATAAATACCTGTTGGCAAAGTTGCTGGCGGGCTTTTAACTGGTGCTCCTAAATAAGGCATAGGCACAGTTGCACTATAGGGTGCAACATAGGTAACAGGAGTTCCAGCGGCTGAAAGCGAATTAGCTAAAGCATAACTTAAACTATCTCCATCGGGGTCGTATGCACCTAAATTAATGGCATGATCTGCACCCGCACAAACTGCTATTTCGGGAGCATTGCCAAAAATTGGAGAAGAATTGCAAGGCGTTGCACAGCGGTTAATAACTAATTCGGAATAAAAGGGAGTTATAGTTGGATTTACAATACCAGTAGTACCCAAATTACCTCTGCAACAAGAATTATAACCCAAACGAACTTGGCAACAAGAAGCAGGTAAAGCAGCAAAACTTACTAAACCTGTAAAGGTATAAACTTCTATCCCTGGCGAAAAAGTACCTGCCGTGCGGGTACCGCAATTGGTGCATATTGTTTTTGAGGTACTGCATAATTGTACCCCCTCATAAATAGTAGCTGGACTTTGAATAGTAAGCGTTTGAGTTCCAAAATTGCTTCCATTGCAAGGAGAAGCCGCACCCGTAACACTTATATTTACACTACAGGTAGGGCTTAAAGAGGTAGGGCAACTAGAGCAAAGCTCTGTACCTTGGCAATCGCGGTAAATTTTTAAGGTTACCGAATATACATTTGGTGTGGTGGTACAGGTATAAAAAAACTCGGTTCCTGCAATAACAAATGCATGTGCCTTTTTAGTTTGACCCAATAAAAACACTAGTAAAAGGGTAACTATGAATTTAGTAAGGTGTTTTTTCATGCAGGGATTTAGTTTAGTTTAAACAAATTTAGTCGAATACTTGAAAATACAATAAAGGAAACAAGAAGTAAGTGAGAAGGCATGGTGTTGCATGGACGGGCGCTTTGCTTCCTTAGGCATGGTAGTAGCTTCGAAAGGGTCTTCGACAAGCTCAGGCTGACGGGGAAGGAGGATGGGCGTTGGGCGCTGGGAGGTTGAGAGGATGGGACAATGTCCTTAAAGTCCCTAAAGTCCATTTAGTCCCTAGCTCTATTACAAAATTTTAGATGAAGAGGGAATACACTTAACTAAATTAAGCTAAGGCCGGAAATTTTTTGGAAGTCTTTTTTGTTTAGGGTTAATAAAGGCAAATTAAATTCCATGCAGGTTGCTGCAATTAAGCTATCGGCAAGTTTGGCATTGATATTAGTGTCGGTCATTTCTTCGGCAAGTTTTGAACTTAAAGTACTCAAATGAACAACGGGAAGGGAGTTAATTAATTTAATAATTTTAACACGTTCAGCTTTGTCGCAAATTAAAAAGTTACTGATCCAAAATCTTAGTTCAAATTTCGAAACAACACTTATACCCATTTTATTAAGTCCTAATTTGGATACCAATATTTTTGTTTCTTCATCCCTACCAGAAAAATATCGACTAATAATGTTAGTGTCTGCAATATAATTTACAGTTCTATTTTGCATAAACATATTTCTTACCCTTTGGCTTTAATTTGCTAATGATATCGCGTAGTTGTTCTAAGGGGTGTTTTTCTTCTACCTTCTTTGGTTTTTTAACGGCAACTTTCTTAACAGAAATACTATTTAAAACAGTTTTCTTTTTAGCTGTTTTCTTGGCTACCTTTTTTGCTATTTTTTTAGGAGCTTTCATACAACAAATTTACTCTTTAAATAATACAATGCAAACCTCGGGGAAGGCCGATGGTGGGCCTTCGACATGCTCAGGCTGATGGGGGAAGGAGGATGGGCGCTGGGCGCTGAGAGGTTGAAAGGATGAGACAATGTCCTTAAAGTCCCTAAAGTCCCTTTAGTCCCTAACTCTTTCGCACAACGTTTTCGATGAAAGAGAATTATTACTCCTTCACAAGTTTTATGGAATAGATTTTATCTGTATCGGTTTTGATGCGAAGGAAATAAATGCCTGTTGCTTCGGGAAGTGGAATGCTAGTATTTGCTTCCTCTAGATTGTATTCTGCTTGCAATAAACCTTGTGTGTTGTATAGGTATGCTGTTGCTTGCGTTTGGTTCGAACCTAATTGAATGGTGACTTGCGATTGACTTGGATTTGGGTATACCAGTATGCCAGCGGCAGCTTGTTCTTGTATGCCTGTTCTATTATTAATTGTAAAATACGCAGGCTTAGAAATGCTAAACGAATCGCCTAAATAACCTAGAACTAATTGAACATCGTAAAAGTTAGCCTGGGTTAATTTAAAAATTGGATTGCGTGAATTGGCATTGGTGCCTGAAAAATAAATTACCTTATCTGGTGTAATGGTCCACTGGTAGGAGCTAAATGTTTCTGTGCTAACAAGGTTTAATGTTAAGGTATCATGTGCAAAACCAGTGGTAGTATTCGCAACAAAATCTACCTCAGGAAACAATTTTATATAGGCCGTTTTAGTATGTGATTGAAAGGTATCGGCATAAAATACTTTAAGAGTTACATCATAAAAACCAGGCTTAGTAAACCTTATCAAGGGCTCTTTTGAACTAGAATCAGTTCCAGCCAAATATTGCTTATTGGGTGTTGGAATAATCCATTGATATTGTTTAACAGCATCCGAAAAACTAGGTGTAAACAGCACCGAATCTGTAAGTAAAACGGTGGTTTTATTGGCAACAAAATTTAAGGTAGTAACTAAGTTTATATAGTTTGATTTAACAGCTGATAAAAAGGTATTGTTATAGCCAACTTTTAAACTCACATGGTAGCTAGTTTCTTTATTAAATTGTAGGATTGGATATTGAGAATTGGCATTCGTACCATTTAAAAAGGTAACAGAATTAGGTATAAATTTCCATTCATAAGAGGTGGCTGGGCCACCAAAAAAAGGGCTAAATGCAACCGAATCTTTAAAGCCTATTGTAGTTTTAGAGGCTGCAAAATCTAAGACGTAGGAAGGTGTAGATTGGATGCGCCAAATTTTTAACACATTACCAGCAAAGCTAAGTGCATAAGATTGATAGCCGCTAATAGGGCAGGTTTCTAAATAGGCAATAGGTGAACTTGCAATACCCAAATTTAAGCTCCCATTTGTTCCAAAATTTGCATCTAAGGTTCCGTTTGTTAAAACCCTGGCTAAAAAATAATTCGCATTTATTACATCTTTTAAATAGGTGGCAGAAACCAAATAGCTGCCATCATCAAAAGGTATTTGACCCACATGAATTTGAGGATAAAAAGAGCTAGGACCAGTCTTTGAATAAAATGGATTTGGAGTAGAAACTATATATCCATGCTCTGATAATCGTATCCAATTTACACCATGAAAAGAAGTATAACCAGAATAATTTAAGGTACTTGCCACTAAAATACTTTTAGAGCCAGGTTCGAAGGATAATTTAAAAAACCGAGCGTATTCTCTCGTTGGGGGAATTTTATATCCAGGTATATAGGTAACATAGCTTACATACCTCCCATTGCCGGCAAATAACAGATCAAGACTACCATTGCTATTGAGCCTTTGCACCATGGTATCTGAGCTAATAAGGATTTGATCGGTATAAGTTACCAATAAATCATTAATAGAAATTGGGGCTGCAGAAAAACCTAAATCACGCACTCCGTTTGCGGTATATCTATAAATACTTTTGCCACCTGCCACTAAAATGGAGCCATTGCTTTGAAAGCCAATTTTTGATTTGCCTACTGCATAAGTTGTGCTATCGTTAACAAATCCGTTTATTCCAAAACTTGTATCAATAGAACCTGTTTGCGAAAATTTAAACAAACTAATTTTTGAATTGGTACTGCTCGTTTGAGTAACTGTAGTTGCAAGAATTTTACCTGCAGGAGTAAAACTAAAATCAGTACTAAATTGATTTGGGAATGCTCCTGTTTGCAATGGGTTCAAGAAAACACCTTTACCTGCAAAGCTTAAATCTTGCAAGCCCAATGAATTTACCTTAAGCATACCAAAGTAAAAAACACTGTCGAGTGTGCAGCTAAACGATACAAAAACGTTTCCATTCTCTACTGCTTTTTGCCCAAGAACAGCTATGCTTAGGGCAACACTTTCATAAGTTGTATGCAAAATAGCCATTGAACCATTTTGCCCGAAGCCTTGCCAAACCTCACCTGCAGAAGTAATGCTTGAAACCAGTGTTTTTACTAAACCTTTGTTAGCTTTTTGTCCTAGGCAAAGTAGGTTTTGGTTATTAAGCTGAACCAAATACACCGAGCTATCGCCACCAGATGACTGT
This sequence comes from Bacteroidetes bacterium B1(2017), assembly GCA_002256395.1. GTDB lineage: Bacteria > Bacteroidota > Bacteroidia > UKL13-3 > UKL13-3 > B1. The sequence continues at coordinate 144,643 of NKJG01000007.1, forward strand.
GCAAAGTCGTAAATACCATTGCTAGCAAAACTAGAATCTATATTGCCATTAGCTAAAAACTTTCGCACCTTAGAGTTGTATTGCGTATAAAACCCAAGGCTTGGTGTTGGAATAAATTGTGTGCATAATGGAACAGGCGTTCTGTATTGAGTACCATTACTAAAAGCAAAGTTTCTAGTTCCATCCGAATTCAATAAGCAGATAGAGTTTCCATTAACCAACACCCCAATTCCTCCGTTTGGCAGGAGTTGCAAATCATACACATAATCGTTTTGCATGTATAAATTTGACCCAATAAAAAAACCGTTTCCCAAGCTAAAAGAAGTATCCGTTGTGCCATTGCTTAAAAACCTAGCTACATAAATATCATAATCCCATCCAAATACAAAAATTTGGCCGGCTAAAATAATTTTCCCATCGGGCTGCAACATAAGTTTAGTACCTTGTTCTAATACGGTATGAACAAGCAAACCCGTATGATTAAAACTAGTATCGAGGTTGCCATTTGGGAGTAATTTTAGCATAACTGCTCTTTGATAACCCGTATTAGGTTGTTTGGTTCCTGCAAGAATAATTTTGCCATCAGGTGCAATCACCAAATCAGAAGGAATATCATCAAACAAAGAAATCGCATAGCTTCTATACCCATTTATTCCAAAGCTTGTATCTACCTTTCCATTGGTGAGGTATCTTCTCACAACAAAGTCGTAGCCAAAACTAGGTGAAATAGTATCATACCCCGCCAAAATCAATTTCCCATCAGCTTGAACACGCCTTATTTTATATTCATTAAGATCGCTTAATGGTAAGGGAATAAAAATAGTTCCATTGGTTCCATAACTAGAATCAATAGCACCATTTGCCAAAATGCGAGTTGCATAAATAGCTAAAGCTGGTGAATACTTTTGACCTATTATAATGGTTCTATTTAAACTATCAACAAAAGCAATACTTGGAGTAGACCCACCACTTTCTTTTAAATAACTAGGGGTAATAGTAGCCAAACCCTTAGTAGCATAGGTGGTATCAATACCATTGCTTTGAGCTTTTATCTCACTAGATATAAACAAACAAAAAACAAGTAAGGCTGAAACCAATTTACGCATACTCAAAATTACCATTAATAAATTACTTAGCAAGAGTATTTTATCTTTTTATGAAGGGCCTTCGACAAGCTCAGGCTGACGTTGCCTTCGACAAGCTCAGGCTGACGACTCGACAAGCTCATGATGTGGGTTTGGAAAGTGTCATCCTGAGCTTGTCGAAGGATAACTATTAATAAAAAAAGAGAACGAGAAAGTGAAAGAGTCTCGCGCTCTTCCCCCCTCTCGTTCTCTTTCTCGTTCTCTTTCTCGTTCTACTTGACCTACTTCACCAAAACTACTCTTAGTGCATTAGAAGGTGCATTTGCATCTGTTGGAATAAGTTGAACCAAATAGGTTCCTGTACTTAATTGTCCCATTTCTAGGCTAATTTCTGATAATCCACTGCGTAGTTTACCATACGATTTTTTTAGTACTTCTTTTCCCTGCAAATCCATTACTACCAAATTTACATCAGTTGCATACGGCAAAGACAACATCATAGTATACCTGTCTTGTGTTGGATTTGGATAGCCATTGAAAAGCAAAATTCCTGCCCCTTGAGTATTTGTTTTTCCTAATTGAATTACACCCACACTTCCGCTAGAATCTAATTGAATAGTTCCCCCCGAAAGAATACTTCCATTATCATCATAACAATTAAACGTAATATTTCTTGGATTGCCATTTGCAAAAAAGAGTTGGAATATACCCGACGAATCGTTTGCAGCTAGCATAAGTGGATCAGACAATTCTAACAATGCATTATATCTTGCATGAGAAGTATATTTCATACGCAAGAATGCAGCACGCTCTTTTGTATAATATTGTTCGGCACCCGTAGAACCTACAATCTCTGGACCATTTACAGAATCCATAATTCCAAAGGTTACATACCTAACCTTATACGGATTTGGATCAAGCTTAGTTTCTGATGGGCCTGCAATGCGGAACGAATATGCACTAATTTTTTGGAATGGACTCTTAACGGCTTTCAATCCATAATTTACAAAATTTACATCTGTTAAAGGCACGGCACTTGGCGTCCATTTTACCTTACACGTATCGCCATTACAATGTATAACACTAACTGTTACATAACCCGAAAAGGGTGGAGAACTAAAGTAATAGGCTTGGATATTGAGCATTTGTCCGGGCAAGGTATTTGTACCGCTTACAGAAATAGTAGTATTAACCTGAGCGCTGCTTAAATTTACATTTGGTGTACCAACAACAATTCCACTTTGCCAGAAGTTTGGAACCAATACTCCACCCGAAGTATATTTATTAATAATAACTCCGCAAATAGGACTAGTAGGAATGGATTGATTAGTGATATAAAAATTTAAGTAATTCATACCTGCGCTACCTGGAGCACACACACACACATTTGTTTTAATGCTATCACATTTTATTTGAGGTGCTCTTGGGCAACCTTTCACATCAATGGTATATTTACAACTATCTCCCCCAACAAACTTTACCCAATAGCTAACAACCATACTACCACTTGAAGTTGTACTTTGTAAAGAGGTATTAAAGAAAGAAAGATTAGCACAGGCAGGGGTAAATGTAACTAAGCCCGTTGCCGTTCCACTTAAGGAAACCGAACTAGGAGCCGCATTACAACTGGCAGAATATCCTTGAATAACACCACCTGAAACAGTGTAACGAATACTTGTTACAGCCGGACCACCTGCTAAATTTCTTGAGATGCCAGAGGTGCAACAATTAGTATCTACTTTATCGGGTAAAAAATAGCTGCAATTATTTACAGGCGTTGCAAAATTTGGCAAGTAATTAGGTAATCCCTGAAATGACATTTTACCCGAAAGTGGAATCCCATTATTCATATAGGTGCAGCCAACACCATTTGCATTTGGAGTATTGATATACGACAAAGCAGTTTCTCCGCCACGAGCCACATAAATGCGGTTATCGGGACCTAATTGAACTGCTCCAAATCCATAATAGGGTGTTCCAACTGGAGTATAGGAATAAATAAGGGTTCGAGAAGCTTTTATTAAAGCATCTGTACCCAAAGAAATATCGTATTGATTTAGGTAACGCAATACAGCATTACCAGAACAGGTTGTATACAGATATTTTCCATTAGGTGAAAATTCTACTCCATATACATTATCTAAGTAAACAGAATCTGTAATTAAATTAAGAGGTGAGGCAATACCCGTATTGGTATTAAATCCAAAGATATTTACTCGATCATTAAAATAGCAGGCCATGGCCAATTTAGAACCATCAGGAGAGAATTTTAGATATCCATAATAATCAAAAACCTTCATTCCCGGAACTAATAAAAAATTTAAATAGGCTACACCTGAAGCAGTAACATCATACACCAATAATTTACCATTACCAGCGACATCGGGTTGTTGTAATGAAACCACATAATATCCACTCCCATCGGCCTTTTTTACAGCGGTTACTTTTTCTGCCGTGTTGGTGCCCTGACTTGGAGCCTGGGTATTTTTAGAAGCAAGCACAACTCCTCCAGCAGGGCTTCCGCTAGATCCATTTCCAACCACAGTCATATCCACTACTGAATACATTAAGAATCCAGCAGCCACAGCAGGAGTAGTAAAAATATAATATTTAGTGGTGCTACCAGGCCAAGGAACAATTATAGAACTTTGAGTCGAGGAAGAATTTCCCAATAATCCTGTACCATTTGGCATCACTGCATTTGTCCTATCCCAAACACTCACTCCATCTGTATAAAATAATAAATTTCCAGCACCATCAGAAATGGAAGCCACGCCTTCATTGGCATTCATTTGGGAAGTAGTAATGGCACTAGGTAAGAGAGAATTGTAAGGAAAAACAATGGCAGCATTATTTCCAAAATGCCAATTCTTTGCTTCTTTTTGAGCAAAGCTGCCAAATGCTGAAATGCATAGAAGCAGCAGGGTAAATATTTTCTTCATATAGTTAAAAGTTTAACCCAAAACTATTGCCGAAGAATAAGAAAAAAATAGGCTTTAAAGGGAAAGGTAGTTTCTTTTGAGAAAGCGGTATTACAACGGAATACAAAGGCTCACACAAGTGCCTTTGAAAGCGTTCTCAGGATAAATATGGGTAAATTTAATAAGTCCTCTAGAATCTGTTACTTGATGCAATAAACAAAGTCGTTGTAAGGTAATGGATAAGCCTTTTGCTTGATTTGCCTGAGTTAAAAAGGAATCTAGCAAGAGGCTTTCTGGAACTCCAATTCCATTATCTAGAATCTGTATCTCTAACTGATTCAGGCTATTTACCTTAAATAGCAATTTAATAAACCCTTGCTCATTCATATCTCTCAAGCCATGCCAAATAGCATTTTCTACAAAGGGTTGAATAAGCATGGCAGGTATAAATAGGTCCTCTTTATCTATCTCTGAATCTATTTCTATGTCAAAGAATATATCTTTTTGTAAACGTAAATTTTCGAAATGAATATATAATTTAAGATAGGCCAACTCTTCTTCAAGGCTTATATTTTTTTTATGCGAAATATCTAAGTTCATGCGTATTAAACGCGCAAAATCGCTTAGGTACTGGTTTGCTTGTTTGGGATGATTTGTATTGATAAACGATTGAATAGAATTCATAACATTAAACAGAAAATGCGGATTCATCATCGTTAGCAAAGCTTGTTGCTCTAACTCACTTATACGCAACTTAATTTTATGCTGCTCTTCCTTGCGCCTTATTTTGGTTTTGAAATAGCGCATTACGAGCCAAACAGAAATACTTGTAATAACAGATAAACATAGGAAAACAAACCATGTTTCTCTCCAAAAAGGAGGCATTATAATAAATGAAAAAGAAGCAGAATTACTCCAGTCGCCAGCACCTATTCTACCTTGTACTTCAAATGTGTATGATCCAGGTTCTATTAATGGCAGAACAACACTATTTCCTGAGGTATAAAACCAGGCCTGATCACTGCGCAAACGGTACCTATAATTAACTCGTTCGGGTATTTGAAAATGAATGGAAATAAACTGTATTCGGAAGGTATTATTATCATAATTTAGGCTTAAACCCTGTTTAAAAGAAAAGGAAGAATCGCCCACAAAAACTTTTTCAATATAGGTTTGAGGTCGAGGAATATTATTTTCAGAAAAGCGATTAGGAATAAGGTACACCCCTTGATTTCCTGCCATTCCTATTTCATTACCATCCACAAAAAAATCATTAATTTCTTTTTGCTGAAAGAGGCTAAACATTGCCGAAGGGAGTTCTTCCACCAGTTGCCCATTTATAGAACGAAATACAAAAATACCATTTAAGGTAAGCACATATATCAAGGGCCCATGCACACTAATTTTTTTGCAAAAACTACTTCCAGAACCTTCTGCCATTTGAAGATGCTGCAATATTTTACCATTCTTATAAACCAATAAACCCATTCCGTTTGTACCTAATAACAATAGTGAATCCTCGGTTTCTTCAATACAATTAATCCTTTCTTGCAAAAGAGTATTTTCATTAGAACAATTTCTTGTTACCCCATTTTCATGAACATATAAACCAGAATCGGTTCCAAACCATAATGATTTATTATTTGAGTAATAGACTGAATAAATCTTATTGTCGGACATCCATTTCAATTTCCCATAGCAACTACATTTAGTATTATAAACTCCTTTGCTATTTGTGCTATGGTTAGGGTCAGGGAAATACTCATATATACCATGTTTTGCACCAATGAAAAATTTGCCTTGTCTGTAACTAAAAGATTTTACAACTGAAATAACTGACACCAATTGGGTATCGTTATAAAACGGAACAATATGTTCGGATTTTAATTGGGCATTATAGTGTAAAATTTGTAGTGACATACCCACCCAAACATCCTTGGCCGAGGTTTGCAGGAGAAAACATTTTTCACTTGTTGGCTTTTTTGTTTCATGAGTAAGAACCGAATTTGTTTTAGGAAACCAATTCATCCATTTTCCATTATTTAATCCAATCACAACATTTCCATCTGTCATTTTTGCAATGGAATAACAACGCGCGTTAGGTTCGCCCTTTTGCGGATTAAAATAACTTACCTTTCTAGTAATGGCTGGAATTTGAATGATTCCATCACCAGGAGTATTTACCCAAACATTATCTTCTCTATCTGTAAAAACCATGGTGAAGGAGATTTCTGGAAGATATATTTTAGGTGCTAAGCTTAAGTTGTTTTGTTGATAGCAATACAATCCAAACTGAGAGGCTATCCAAACAAACCCATCCTTACTTATACTTACACAAAGGGTTTTAGATTTGCGTAAATTAGCATCTAATTTCAAACAAATTTTCTGCTCCAACTTAGTTTGCTCAATCAAATAATCGGAGCTAAAAAAATAAATTCGACCATCCTTGGTTCGAAACGGAAATCCTTCATTTCTTGGAATAAACCTTTGTTTATAAACCGAAACTTGGTTATTGCAATACAAAATACTTTCGTGTTGTTTCTGTTTAAAAATCAAAAGTGAATCGCCAAAAGCGTAATACATGGTGCATCCATCAAAGTTCCGTTCCATGGCAGGGTCGTTTGAGTTTGGGTCGACCATTACCGTTGACCCAATAGAAAGGAACCATTTCCGCATGTGCTGATCTTCATAGAAATCTAAAAATGAATAATTCGTTTTAATAGCATTCAAGCTTGAATCAGAACTGGCATTATATATTTTATCTTGGTACCAATAACATGCGCTTCCATTATATCCAAAGAACCAAATTTTCCCATCCTCACCCTCCTTTAGCACCACTACTTCATTATCTGTTAATCCATCGCGACGGGTATAATGCACAAAGTTGGAACCATTATATCTAATAACGCCTTGTTCGGTTGCCATCCATAAATACCCCCTCCTATCTTGTATAATTCGATACACAGAATTAGCAGGAAGTCCGTTCCCATGATGAATTTTTTTAAACAATAATTCCTGAGCCCAACACATATTGGGTAGCAGCAAGAGGAAGTATAGAAATACTATATAGTTAATTGTTTTTACCTTGTGCATACGTTCTGAACCAATCTAACACATCAGCTGCTTTTCTTCTACTTACAGGAATATTGGTGCCATCTAACAAAGCAATTTCAAGCGAATCCTTTTTAGAAATGGCTTGTACATGAGCTAGGTTAATTAGGTAAGATTTATGAACCCGCATAAATCCCTTATCTGTAAGCATATCTTCATATTCTTTTAAGGTTCGAGCCACCACCTTTTCTGATTTGCCTGTAATATGAAAAATTGAATAATTATCTGAACCCTGCACATACATAACTTGATTGAGTTCAAAGGATTCATACCCACTTGCATTGGGGAGAGTAATTTTAGTTAAGGGTGTTTTGCCTAAAGCCAGAGCGGTTAATTGATTTAAACTTTGATGATATACCTCCTTGATTGATTTTTTAATGCTAGTTAATTGAACCAATTTCTCTTCCGTTTGAATTAATTCAGAAATATCAATGGGCTTAAGCAAATAATCAACGGCACTAATACGCAGGGCCTGGAGTAAGTATTTTTCGAAGGCAGTTACAAAAACAATAAATGGTTTGCAGCTAAGCTGAGGAACAATATCAAAGCCATTTTTTCCATGAATATTTACATCCAAAAAAACCACATCTGGTTGTAGTAGATTTATGAGTTTAATTGCCTTTTCATTTGAATCGGCAGTATCAATAACGTTAATTTTGGGGCAATACAATTCCAACATCTTCCCCAAATTATCAAGGGCGGGCTGCTCATCATCAACCAGTATCGCAGTAATTGAGATTGCTTGGGGCATAGCTAAAAGAATTGTTTTACAAAGGGAAGATATTGAATAAAGAAATAGGATTGCCTTTTAAAGTTTGTAAAATTATGTTTTGGCAGGGGGAAGAAACAGAAAGAGAAACAGAAAGGGAAAGAGACTCTTGCTCTTTCTCCTTCTCTTTCTTCTTTTCGTGCACCCAAAGGGATTATTGCATGATCCCTTTTAAGATGCAAAGGGAACCAATCCCGCATCGCTGCCGCGCTGCTTTTGAACTCCTTCATAAATCTTCGAACCATTCGGTTCAAGATTTATTGCGGTGTTCAAAAGTGCCGGTATTGGTCATTACGTGCACCCAAAGGGGGTATTACCCTACCTATAAATATATCATGTAGCTATCAATGTTTTCAACTATTTCAAAGTTTTTTGGTAAGTGTATTGTTTTTCAAGGTATATCAAATTTCCACCAGTAATAC
>NKJG01000138.1 GCA_002256395.1 Bacteroidetes bacterium B1(2017)
TTTTTTGTGATTACTTTAACTTGCCAGATGGCGTTTAGTGTAATTTGTAATTCAACAAATACACCAGTAGCTCCTACGAGGATAGTGACCACACCCACCACCGAACCCCAGGTGGTAGATTTTGTTTTACTGGCGTTTATCAACATTTCTTGTATTTGAATGGCGGTTTCGGCTCCCATTGTGCTTGATACTTGAGCTAAAATATTCTGATTTACAGATTCTTTCCCAAAAAAATAACCCGCTATTGCAATCACTAAAACTAGTAATCCTGGAATACTAAAAATAGCATAATAGGCAATAACTGCACTTTGCCGAAATGGATCTTTGGCTACCCACTCTTTAAAAGTAGTCTTAAATATTTCACTTAAATGATGAGTTTTGAATGGCATAATTTGTCGATATATTTTTACCTCCAATCTGTAATTATTGTTGACAATGGACTTTCCTCAATTTGTTAGTTTTTAGATGGATAGTAACATCTCCAAATACATGGCTAGTGCCAATACCCGACAAAAAAACACTGTCTATAATCAATTCCTAAGCTCTCACTTTGGAGAATTTCACAAAACCAATATCAATATTTGCTTAGGTAGGTTTTATGGTGTTTTGTCTCTCAGTTGATTTTTTACCATATTTTTCAACCAACTATTAGGCAATCGGAGAAAAACACACAAGGGTAATTACCATCACTACTAAGGAGGCGATAGCAAAAAATAAAAACGGATTTTTGAATTTCTGCATCAAACATTTTATGATTTAAATTATTTTGCTTCCAAATTTTCTATTGAATGCTGTCTTTAGGAGTCAAGAAACGCTTAGTAGAATCACCTTTTATTATTGTGGCATTTTTCTTCTTTAAAGCATTCGCCTTTTTGATTTCGACTTGCTTAGCTGCTTTCTCTTTTTTCTTAAAATAACCTTTCAGCAAAATACTATTTTGGGCTGCGTCAATCGTCTCGTTTAATCCTTTAGTACCTGTTTTTAGATTCATCATAGTTGAATCAAGTGTCTTTCCAAATTTTTCGTCCGTCACAAGTTTTGATAATGCACCTTTTCCGCTGTTCATACTTTCGGTAAATTTTGCAAATTCATTGGAGCTATTTTGAAGGTTAACTAAAGTGGATTGTAAGGTGCTCGAAAATTGCTCATCTGAAATCATCTTAGAAAGAGCACCATCGCCATTGTTTACCTTATAGCTAAATTGAGCAAGATTAT
>NKJG01000024.1:0-10800 GCA_002256395.1 Bacteroidetes bacterium B1(2017)
GGACCAGCCAGTAAATCTATACCTATTTTTCCAAAGAGTTGCCTTTTTGCTTCAGCCACATAAGCATTTCCTGGCCCAACAATCATGTCTACTGCATCTATGGTTTCTGTTCCTAGAGCCATGGCTGTAATGGCTTGAACGCCACCCAAAAGGTATATTTCATCTGCACCAGCCATGTGCATTGCTGCCACAGTAGCTGCGGGTATTTCGCCCTTTATGGGAGGAGTGCAAGCTATAACACGCTTAACTCCAGCCACTTTAGCAGTAAGAACACTCATGTGAGCGGAGGCCACCATCGGATATCTTCCACCAGGCACATAACATCCAACGCTATTCACAGGAATATTTTTATGACCTAAAAACACGCCAGGGAGGGTTTCAACTTCGATATCAACAAGAGCATTTTTTTGATGCTGAGCAAAGTTTCTTATCTGCGTTTGAGCAAACTCAATATCCGTAATTACTTGAGAAGGCAAACTGGCTATAATGTCGATAATTTGACTTTTAGACAATTTAAAACTTTCTGGTGACCAATTGTCCAGCTTTCTCGAAATCTCCTTTACTGCTTTATCCCCTCCAATTTTTATTTCTTCAATAAATCCTTCAACGGTTTCTCTTACTTTTTTATCGTTTGACTCTGCCTCAAAAAGTGCTATGGCAGATTTTAATATTCTTTTCATATTAAATTAAATTGTAATGTAAGGCCAATGGTGGCGAGTTAAAAAAAGGAGATAGAATGGCTCTCCATTCTATAAATAATGGAGATTCTCTAAAACCAATGGTGTGATCTTCGAGCGTTTCCCACTTTATGAGTGCCAAAAACTTTGTAGGTGTTTCTAAACATTTTTGAAATTCTATGCTAACAAAACCTTTAGATTGGCTTATTACATTTTTAGCCGAATATGTGGCTTCCTCAAACAAATCCTCTTTTCCCGCTAGTATATCGAACTGGGCAATTTCAAGTATCATATTCCAATCGTTAGTTTAGGATAAATCCCATTAAATTTTGAACAAAATTAAGTCGAAAACCTAACCATTGTTAGTCAAAAAAAGGCAAATAATATTCAATATCAATCAATAATAGAGTAATTACGTTTTGAAAGGTGATTTTTAAATTCAAATAATCTAAATCTGGCGTTTATGAACCAGAATATAGTCTTTGAAGAAAAACTTCTCAATTCAATTAAAATCATTTCTCATTTTTATAATATTGCAGAAAAATCAAACCCTATTAATATGAAAAACACCCTTTTTCTATTATTTCTACTTTTATCGACAGTGGCTTTTTCTCAAAAGACCCCTGTGGCACCAGGCCTCGAATACGTTTGTGAATTGAAAGTAAAATTGAATCCCCCTTACATTGTTGGAGAAACACCGCATGGTTTGAGACGAATAATTCCGATTGTAGGCGGAAACGTTGAAGGTCCAAAAATCAAAGCCGAAATATTGAATGGTGGTGCCGATTGGCAAATCGTAAGGAAAGACGGCGTAGCAGAGCTAGAGGCTCATTATCAAATGAAAACTGATGATGGCGTAACTATTTATATCAAAAATATAGGTTTAAGAGTGGCTACACCCGAAGTGGCCGCAAGAATTGGTAGAGGTGAGCAAGTAAGTCCCTCAGAGTATTATTTCAGAGCAGTTCCAAAATTTGAGGCCCCTGCTGGAAAATACGAATGGATGAACAATGCCATTTTTGTCTGTACAGCTGAAAGGAATCCCGATAATGTGGCCATTAGAGTTTGGAAACTTTTATAAGTTTTGAAAAACATAAAAATACCCACCGTAAAGCCTTCAGAGTTTGACGATTATCTATTTGCTAATTGGAAAGCTCCCGTTACTAGTTTGTACGAAAACTTCCATGTTTCGAGAATAGAGGATTACAAAAACCACCTTAAACTACCTACACCTCCGCACAGAAGATCTGTATATTTTTTTCTTTTTATTACTAATGGCCAAGTAGTTAGGCGGAAAGATTTGACAAAATTTGAACTCAAAAGAGACTCATGCTTTTGTTTATCAGCAGATCAAATAACGAGCATTGATTTTGTGAGTCAAGACGCCACCGGTTTTTACATGCATTTTTTACCCGAAATTTTTAATCATCCAAATCTTAAAGTAGATTTAATTAAAGACTTTCCTTTTTTTTCAAATTGGAACGAGCCCCATTTTGAAATTAATGATGACAAAAAAATTAAAAATCTATTCGAAATGTTAATAAAAGAACATTTAAACGAGAATAAAGAAGTCTTGCCCTTTTATCTAATGACGCTTCTTTCCGAAATAAAAAACCTTGCACAAATAAATCAAAACAAAAAACAAGACGCCTCTTCTATTCTAACCTATAAATACAAAAACGCTCTTTCAGAGTTTATCTACTCCAAAAAAACTCTTTCAGAATATGCTGATTATCTATCAGTTACACCAAACCATCTGCTAAAATGCGTTAAAAACACAACTGGAAAAACTGCCCATGAATTGTTGGATGAAATGCGAATATTGGAGTCTAAAGTATTACTAAAACAAACTGATAAAAGTATTTCTGAAATTGCCGACGCAATAGGCAAAGAAGACCCATCTGACTTTTCGCGGTTTTTTAAGTTAAAAACAGGCCAAACTCCTAATCAATACAGAAAAGCATAAATTTTTTAGCTTTAATAACCAAAAAGCTCAAAATTGATTGATTTTGCATAAAAAATCAAGCATTTTTCCTATTTTCAAAAGATTAATCCCTATTATTTTTGCATTATTCAAATAATAATTTTAGATATTTGACTATAAAACATTAATGATGAACCTTCCTGCTTCACTTACGATAGAACAAAAAGACGAAATTCTTCTCGTAAAAATCAATAGACCAGAAAAAAGGAATGCCATAAATGATGAATTGGTTTTGGGGCTTGAAACGCTCTTTTCTAATATTCCGAAAGGCATAAAATGTGCAGTTATTTCAGGTGAAGGTCAACATTTTAGTGCTGGATTGGACTTATCGGAGCTCAAAGAAAGAAATATCATTGAAGGGCTACATCACTCAAGAATGTGGCACCGTGCCTTAGAAAAAATACAGTTTGGAACCGTTCCTGTGGTCGCAGTGCTGCATGGTGCTTGTGTGGGTGGCGGCTTAGAAATAGCCTCCGCTTGTCATATTAGAGTTGCCGAAAAAAGTACTTTTTATGCCTTGCCGGAGGGTCAGAGAGGAATATTTGTTGGTGGCGGTGCTTCTGTAAGACTACCCAAACTCATCGGAATGGCAAGAATGGCCGACATGATGTTTACTGGCCGGGTAATTTCAGCAGAGGAAGGCATGCAAATGGGTTTTTCGCAATATGTTACCGAAAACGAAGATGGACTAGAAAAAGGAATAGAACTCGCAAAAAAAATCGCCCAAAATGCAGAAACTACAAACTATGCCTTGATGCACGTTTTACCAAGAATTGTGGATTCTGGTCAGACCGAAGGATTGATGATGGAATCGTTGATAGCCACCATTTCTTCATCATCCCCAGAAGCAAAAAAACGGTTAAATGATTTCTTGGAAGGCAGGGCCAAGAAGGTTGGAGAATGAGTTGAATCTTGGGCTGAGCGAAGTCGAAACCTATGATTTTTTAGAGGACGATTAATTCGATTCTAGATTAACGATTTTAGATTTTTTTTGAAGATTATTTAAGGAAGATTAAGCTAATTGATAGAGCGATGCATCGATCGGTGGTTGAGCGTAGTCGAAACCACCTTATGATTGAGTTAAGCCAATCATGGTGGTTGAGCGTAGTCGAAACCACCTTATGATTGAGTTAAGCCAATCATGGTGGTTGAGCGGAGTCGAAACCACCTTATGATTGAGTTAAGCCAATCATGGTGGTTGAGCGGAGTCGAAACCACCTTATACTTGAGTTTAGCCGATCATAGTGGTTGAGCGGAGTCGAAACCACGATACTTTTAATTTAAAATATTATAAAAACAGATGTTCAAAAAAACTATGTTTGGGCCAACTGCGACCACGAAGAAAGTTCGTGAAGATGGCTCTGTATTATTAAAACTTGAACAAAAACTGGAGGCTTTTCCTGAAAGAATTACAGAAAAACTTATTTATTGGGCGGAAAAATCCCCTAATAAAACATTTATTGCCCGCAGAAAAAGTTCCAAACCAAATGATTGGGAGGATTATACTTATGCCGAAACTTTAAAAAAGGTCAAGGCGATTGGGCAGCACCTTTTAAATTTAAATTTCACGGAAGAAGAAACAATCGTAATCTTATCCGACAATAGTATTGAACATGCATTACTGGCTCTGGCGGCTTTGCATGTAGGTATTCCTTACACACCAATTTCACCTCCGTATTCTTTGGTTTCAAATGATTTTGGAAAACTCAAGCATTGTCTTGAAATAATGACGCCTAAATTGGTTTTCGCACAAAATGCCAACACCTACGCAAAAGCTATAGCATTTACGAAAGACCTTTTTCCTGAAATAAATGTCGTGACAGCAGAAGAGTCTATTTATGCAGTATTCTCTGAAATATTAAAAACTTCACCTACATTGGAAGTAGATGAGGCGTTTAAGAAAGTAAATGGTAATTCAGTAGCCAAGGTTTTGTTTACCTCTGGCTCAACAGGCCTACCAAAAGGTGTAATAAATACCCACAAAATGTGGTGTGCAAATTTACAACAGATTACTCAGGTATTTCCCTTTATGCATATAGAACCACCAGTTTTTATTGATTGGCTGCCTTGGAATCATACTTTCGGTGGTAATCACAATTTCGGTTTGACACTTTACAATGGAGGTACTTTGTATTTAGACGAAGGAAAACCTACGGCAAAAGGAATTGAAACTACTGTTCAAAATTTAAGAGAAATTTCTCCTACTGCCTATTTCAACGTACCCAAAGGCTTTGAAATGCTGATTCCCTATTTTGAAAATGAGTCTGCACTAAGAGAGAAGTTTTTTGAAAAAGTAAATATTCTATTTTATGCAGGTGCAAGCTTGGCCCAACCCGTTTGGAATCGTTTGGAAGAATTGGCAATGAAAACCATTGGTGAAAAAATCCCTATAATTACTGGACTTGGTTGTACAGAATCTGGCCCTTCGGCGATGTTTGCGAGTTGGGGAGGCAGCTATTCAGGACTTTTAGGTGTGCCTGTGCCAGGTATGGAAGTAAAATTGGTACCCAATGGAGACAAAATGGAGGCAAGATACAAAGCACCTAATGTCACGAACGGGTATTGGAGAAACCCTGAAGAAACAGCCAAAGCCTTTGATGAAGAAGGATTTTATAAAACTGGTGATGCGGTAAAATTTGTGGACGAGGAAAACCCAAGCAAAGGTTTGGTTTTTGATGGTAGAATTGCTGAAGATTTTAAACTTTCGACAGGCACATGGGTAAATGTGGGCGTACTGAAGGCAAAAATAATTTCAGCAGGTTCGCCAATAGTGCAAGACGTAGTGTTGGCAGGACTTGACAAAGAATATATTGGGGCTATTTTGTTTTTAAATGCAGATTCTTGTCGAAATTTGATAGGAGAAAACTTAGAAAATAAAGATGCATTTTTACACGAAAAAGTACATCATTTTTTAGGCGATGTGTTCGAAAAATTCAATGCTCATTCAACTGGTAGTTCTACCAAAGTTGAAAGAATAATGATAGCAACAGAGCCACCTTCAATTGATTTGGGAGAAATAACAGACAAAGGTTCTTTAAATCAAAGGGCAGTTCTGAAACATCGAGCCCATTTGGTGGAGGAAATGTTTAGCTAACTGTTAAATTGGCACGCTGATGACGCTGATTTTCGATCGCTGATTAGCACGGATTTTATTAAAAAGGGTATTGGTTAAGATTTTCTATTTGGGTTAACAAAGTATTTAGGGCAAAATATTTATTCGATGGAATTACTGCACAAAGATTTGACTGACAAAATATTGAGGACTTTTTTTGATGTATATAATGAATTAGGTTTTGGATTTTTAGAAAAGGTTTATCAGAATTCTTTATTCTTAGAATTGAAGTCAAGAGGTTTTCATGTTGAAGCCCAAAAGCAAATTAAAGTGAATTTTAAAGGTTTCGAAGTAGGAGAATATTATGCTGATTTAGTTGTGGATGAAATGATAATATTGGAATTAAAAGCAACAGAATTTATTGTTCCTGAATTTGAAAGTCAACTTATTAATTATTTGAGAGGTACAGATAAAGAAGTTGGAATGCTTTTAAATTTCGGAATTAAACCGGAATTCAAAAGAAAAGTCTTTGAAAATTCTAGAAAAAATTTAAAAGTAAATAAAATAGCCGAATGAGATTCAAAAATAATATCCGTAAAATCTGCGTTGGAACATCCGTTTTATCAGCGTGCCATCAGTAAGAACGAAACAATGGAAATAAAAAATAAAACATTCTTAATTACTGGCGGGGCGTCTGGATTGGGATATGCCACCGCCAAAATGATCATTGAAAACGGTGGAAATTCTGTTCTGCTAGATGTAAATGTGGAGTCTGGAGAAAAAGCAGAAAACGAATTAGGTAAAAATGCCAAATTTATAAATACCGATGTCACCAGCGAAGAACAGGTTCAAAATGCCGTTGATGTGGCTGTGAATCATTTTGGAGGCATAAATGGTGTGGCCAATTGTGCAGGAATAGGTCCAGCAATGCGAGTAGTTGGAAAAAATGGACCACATGGACTTGATTTTTTCTCAAAAGTAATCAGTATCAATTTAATAGGCACGTTCAATGTGTTGAGATTGGCAACAAATGTGATGCAAAACAACGAGCCAAATGAAGGTGGAGAAAGAGGCGTAATTATCAACACAGCCTCAGTCGCTGCATTTGATGGACAAATAGGACAAGCGGCATACTCAGCCTCAAAAGGAGGAATCGTAGCAATGACCCTTCCTATAGCACGTGAATTAGCAAGAATGGGAATTAGGGTTATGGCCATTGCACCTGGGATATTTGAAACACCCCTGTTAGCATCCATGCCCGATGAGGTAAAAGATTCACTTGGAAAACAAGTACCATTCCCTCCAAGGCTTGGCCAGCCCTCAGAATATGCAAATTTGGTAAAACATATCATTGAAAATCAAATGCTCAATGGCGAAGTAATCCGACTGGATGGAGCAATTAGAATGGGAGCTAAATAGAATTAATCAACCTTTATAAATGAAAAACATAATTATTCTTCTTTTTCTGGCAAATGTACTTTTTGCCCAAAAAATAGCCAAAATTGATTCTGGATCAATAAATGGAGCTGCTTACCGAATAATTTTCCCTGAAAACTGGAAAGGAAAACTGGTCATGTATGCCCACGGATATGAGTTTATGGGTAGTCCTTTGCAAAGTAAAAACCCAGAATGGGCAATAAGAATGAAACCTTTTACTGAAAGAGGTTTTGCAGTTGCAGCTTCTGATTATCGGAATCAAGGTTTGGCTCTTGCACAAGGCGTAGATGATACAGAGGCCCTTCGTCAACTTTTTGTGAAAAGATACGGCCTTCCTGACTCCACTTTTATGGCAGGACACTCGATGGGTGGTGGAATTACAATCGCTACGCTAGAAAACTTTGGTAAAAACTATGCGGGCGGCTTCCCAATGTGTCCATTAGCAGGTCGAATCTACCTACAAACCAGAAAAGAATTCGATTTGATAGCCACATTCAATGCTTTGTTTCCTGGAAATATGCCTAGTTTGATGGAAATCTTAAATAAAAATCAATCCAATAATCCGGTACCCATGAATGTGGCGTTTGGAAAAGCGATGGCACTAAAAAAAGTAATATTTGCTAAAGACTCACTTTTGGCGGCGGACATTGCAGATAGATTTGACCTTAAGCCTGATGATTTACCTTTTGCATTGGCATTTGGAGAAAATGTACTTCGAGATATAGCCATAAAAGGTGGAGGAAATCCTTATGATAATACAAATACGCTCTATGGTGGATTTCGCGACAATCTTTTGGTGAATCAGAATGTAGAACGTTTATCAGCAACTATTGGTCAAGATAAATTATTCTCAAAATATGATAGAACAGGAAATATCGACAAGCCTACTTTGGTTTTACATACTATTTACGACCAATTGATTCCTGCCGAAATGGCTATCGTTAGATACGAAAATTTAATACAAGAAAAAGGAAATCAAGCTTTTTACACGGTAAAATTTACCAACGGACAAGGGCATTGTAACTTTACACCTGAGCAAACAGGAAAGGCTTTTGACGAATTGAGAGAATGGGTAAAAACGGGCATCAAAGCTAAAGCAGGCTATATAAAATAAAAATCTTAAAAAATATAACAGAATGAAAAACAACAATTTTAGAGCTGATCATGTGGGTAGTTTATTAAGAACTCCTGAAGTAAAAGAAAGCCGTGATAAATGGAAAAGAGGAGAAATCCCTGCTAATGAGCTAAGAGAAATAGAAAATATTGGAATAGCAGAAACGGTTAAAAAATTGGAAAATACTGGTATGAAAGCCATCACTGACGGTGAGTTTCGTAGAGATTATTTCCATTTAGATTTCCTAAAAGAATTGGATGGTGTAACTGTAACTGGTGGTGTTGGTGGTGGACAAGCCAAAGTTGCTTCAGACGGATTTACGCCTCCTGTATTAAGTGTAACTGGTAAACTAAAACACAGCCACGACATTCAAGTTGCTGATTTCAATTACCTAAAATCTATTGTTACCGCAACTCCCAAAGTATCGATTCCCTCTCCTACCATGATACATTTTCGTGGTGGTCGCAAATCCATAGATATCAATTCTTATCCTGATATGGACGAATTTTTCCATGATTTATCAAATGCTTACAAAGAAGAAATTGATCATCTTTACAAAGCTGGATTAAGATACTTGCAATTGGACGACACCAACTTGGCTTATCTTTGTGACCCAAAAATGCGTGCAGCAGCAGCCGAAAGAGGCGAAGACCCAAATGAGTTGCCAAAAACCTATGCAGCCTTAATCAATTCAGTTATTGATGGAAGACCTGATGATTTAGCAGTTGGAATTCACTTATGTAGAGGCAATTACAGAAGCACTTGGTTTGCAGAAGGTGGATATGAGCCAGTTGCGGAGATTCTATTTAATGAAATAAATGTTGATAGATATCTTCTAGAATATGATGACGAACGATCAGGAGATTTTGCACCATTAAGATTTGTTCCAAGCCACAAAAAAGTAGTTTTGGGCATTATTTCTTCGAAAAAAAGAGAGTTAGAAAATATGGATGACCTTTGTAAAAGAATTGACGAAGCAGCTCAATATATGCCACTAGACCAAATGTGTGTAAGCCCACAATGTGGTTTTTCAAGCACCCACCATGGCAACGACATGAGCGAAGATGATCAATGGAGAAAAATGGATTTGGTAGTTAAAACAGCTGAGAAAGTTTGGGGCGAAAGCTGATTTGTTTGCGTTTTTTTTGAAACACAGATGATACAGATTGGATGGAATGACATAGATTTTTTATATTTTCGAACTGTAAAAATGATATCTGTGTAAATTAGCAAAATCCGTGTTACCAGTTTTCAAATCTGATTCAGAAATAAAATAAAAATGCAATTATACACGAGGAAAAATATTGATTTTATATTGCACGATGTGCTGGAAGTAGAAGAGCTCTGCAAGAATGATTACTTTAAAAATCATTCTAAAGAGACCTTTGATTTGGTGCTTGATATGGCTGATGAAGTAAGTAAAAAAACTTCTTTGCCTGCATTTGTAGATAGCGACCGAAATCAACCAGCACTTACTGATGGTCACGTAAAAGTTCATTCAGGTTTACACGCATTTACAAAGGCTTATGCTGATGCAGGAATGATTGCTTCTACATTTGACGAGTCTTTTGGAGGACAACAATTACCAAAAACCATATATGCGGCAACCGAGTATGTGGGAATGAGTGCCCACAACAGCTTCATGATGTTCACCGATTTGGCAAATGGTTGCTCTAATCTCATAGCAACGTTCGGTAATCAAGAACAAAAAGAGCTTTACGTACCCAAATTACTTTCGGCTGAATGGCTTAGCAGCATGTGCCTGACCGAGCCTCAGGCAGGCAGTTCGCTTTCTGAAATTACCACAAAAGCCAGTCCACAGACTAATGGTACATTTAAAATTTCAGGACAAAAAGTATTCATTTCTGCTGGTGATCATGACATTACCCCCAATATTGTCCATTTGGTTTTGGCTAGAATCGAAGGAGCACCAGCTGGAGTAAAAGGAATTTCCTTGTTTATCGTACCCAAAAATCGAGTGGAAGATTTAAGTCAATCCAACGATGTTACTTCAATCGGAATTTTTCACAAAATGGGCCAGAAAGCTACACCTGCAATGCATTTAGCGTTTGGTGCCAATGACAATTGTGTGGGTTATTTATTGGGTAAAGCCAACCAGGGTTTGACACAAATGTTTAAAATGATGAATGGAGCAAGGCTTGGTGTCGGAATGACCGGCATAGCCTGTGCCTCAGCAGCATATCATCATTCATTAAAATATGCCAAAGAAAGAATTCAAGGAAAGCGTTTGGATTTAAATCAAAAAGCTGCTTCGGTAACTATTGTGGAGCATCCAGATGTCAGAAGAATGCTTCTTAGGCAAAAAGCAATTGTGGAAGGCGGACTAGCTTTTATGTTGCAATGTTATTTTTATATTGACCAAATTAGGGTAAATCCAGTCAAGAAATCTTATTACGATACTTTGCTTGAATTGCTCACACCGGTTGCTAAAACATTTGGAGCAGAAATGGGTATCGTTTCGGTGAATCAAGGTTTGCAGGTTTTGGGAGGCTATGGATATACGGAAGATTTTCCA
>NKJG01000024.1:11711-19530 GCA_002256395.1 Bacteroidetes bacterium B1(2017)
CATTGACGTTCATACGCATGCCGAAGTTTCGTGCTGCCAGCCGCATGATGATTATCGACCTGAATTTGATGTGGCTTTTGCGAAATATTTCAAATCAGATAAACGTCCAACGATTCAGGAAACGGCTG
The DNA here is from genome assembly GCA_002256395.1 of Bacteroidetes bacterium B1(2017). Classification (GTDB taxonomy): domain Bacteria; phylum Bacteroidota; class Bacteroidia; order UKL13-3; family UKL13-3; genus B1. The sequence goes on from NKJG01000024.1 coordinate 11,840, forward strand.
ATTTTTACAGAGATAGCAACCTGGCCTTTGTGATGTTCACGGTGGATTCTGAGCATGAAGTGGGTAAAAAAAGAATTCCGAATGTCGAAGTAGCTGAAGCTGCTCTGAAAAATGACGATGTTATGATTGCTTTTGCGAGCATAGATCCTCACAAAGGCCGAATGGGGGCACGTGAAGCTCGAGATTTGATAGAAAACTACGGAGTAAAAGGATTTAAATTCCACCCAACCGTACAAGGATTTTACCCACAAGACAAAATGGCTTATCATTTATACGAAGTAATAGCCGAATACAAATTGCCAATGCTTTTCCATTCAGGTCATTCGGGATTTGGCTCTGGCGTTCGTGGAGGCGGCGGTTTGAGACTTGAATATTCCAATCCGATGCACTTAGATGATGTGGCTATTGATTTTCCAGATTGCCCTATTATTATTGCTCATCCAAGTTGGCCATGGCAAGACGAAGCTCTTTCTGTAGCCATGCATAAGCCCAATGTTTATATAGATTTGAGTGGCTGGTCGCCAAAATACTTCCCGAAGCAGTTGATTCAATATGCCAATACTATGCTCAAAGAGCGAGTTCTTTTTGGCACAGATTTTCCGCTAATTACGCCAGAAAGATGGATGAAAGATTTTGAAGATGCTGGATTTAAAGAGGAAGTAAAACCATTGATTTTGAAAGAAAATGCGATACGGATGTTGGGGTTAAAGTGATTAAAAAAAGCCTGCTAATGGAACACAGATGAAACGGATATTAAAATACCACGGATTTACACTGATATTATCTCAATTATTCGTTAACCGTGATATTGATTTATACGACAAATTATTTTTTAAAAGATGAATTGATTTAAGTTGAAAACTATTATCTCCCATTCCCTGCTCTGACATATTTACTATTTCAACATCTTATGAAGCTTTCAAAAAATTACTTTTCATTCTTTTTCTCTACCTTACCAGAAGTTTCGGTTTCTTTAATTTCCATTTTATTCATATTTATAATTCAAACCCGCTCCAAAACTACCGCATAACCCATACCAACACCCACACACATCGAAGCAAGAGCAAATCTCTTTTTACTTCTTTGTAATTGATTTACAGCAGCTTGAATTATTCTAGTGCCTGACATTCCTAGAGGATGACCTAGAGCAATTGCTCCCCCGTTTGGATTAATTCTTTCATCATCGTCTGCCAAACCAAGATTTCTTGAAACAGCCAAACATTGAGCAGAAAAGGCTTCGTTAAACTCAATTACATCCATATCTGCTAAAGTTAACCCTGCCTTTTGCAAAGCTTTCTGAGAAGCTCCTACAGGTCCAATTCCCATAATTCTCGGTTCTACACCTACAACACCCGAACTCACAATTCTTGCTTTTGGAACTAGATTATAAGACTGTACCGCATTTTCAGAGGCAATAATCATAGCGGCTGCACCATCATTGAGTCCAGAGGCATTACCTGCAGTTACAGTTCCACTTTCCTTTCTGAAAGCTGGTTTCAATTTTGCCAAAGTTTCTAAACTTGTGACTCCTTTTATAAATTCATCTTTACTAAAAACCGTTACTATTCCTTTTTTGTCTGTCAATTCTACGGAAACAATTTCCTCTGCCAAAATACCATTTTGTTGAGCCGCAAATGCTTTCTGCTGAGAATTATATGCAAACAAATCCTGATCCTCTCGACTAATATTGTACATATCTGCCAAATTTTCAGCAGTAACTCCCATAGCATCAGTGCCATACAATTGATTCATCACCGGATTTACAAAACGCCAACCGAAGCTTGAATCGAATAGTTGTACATCTCCACCAAACGCTTTTGTGGATTTACTCATTACCATTGGCCCTCGGGTCATGTGCTCCATTCCTCCCGCTATCAAAACCTCTCCGTCTCCTGCTTTTATTGCTCTGTTGGCATGAATTACTGCAGACATACCAGATGAACATAGTCTGTTGACCGTTTCGCCAGGAACTGTATAGGGCAAACCTGCCAAAAGCAATGCCATACGGGCAACATTTCTATTATCTTCTCCTGCTTGATTGTGACAACCCAAAATGACATCCTCTATCGCTTCTAAAGGAATATTTGGATTTCTTTTGATCAATTCTTTGATTGGAATAGCTGCCAAATCATCTGCACGAACCGTGGACAAGCTACCTCCAAGACTCCCAATTGGAGTTCTGACTGCATCTATTATGAAAGCATCTTTCATTTTTATTCCTTTATTTTATTGCCAAAAATATATAACCAAATAATTCTTGAAAGTCTAAAATTGAGAGGAAAAAGAATTATCATGAAACTAATAATAATCAATAGGTTAACATAGTCAAATAACTCATTTCCATACCAAGAACAAGCCAGAATAACTAACAAACCCTCTAAGCTGGCTAAACCATAACTCACAAACATAGCTCCCCAATAAAATCCATTTTCAGGAAAAAAGTTGTAATTACAGTTTGGGCATTTAATGTTCATTTTTGTTAATTGAAAAAAAGAAAATAAATTTCTATTAATAAAAATATTCCCTTTTCCGCATTGCGGACATTTATTTTGAAACAAGTGTTTGAGTGCCATTATTGCATATTAATTTGAGTACATAATTCCTCAAAATTACCTATATAATGCTAACAGATTACAGAATATCTGATTTTTAATGGTGTGGCTTTAATCCACTAAGCCATTCACAAACCTTGCACTTGTTTTTACCTCTACCTCCTCCAAAGTGGCATTTGGAAGCAAATCTACCAAAGTTAAAATACCATTGGAGTAAGAAAAAACCGCCAAATCTGTAATAATCATATCCACTACACCCGATGCAGTTAATGGCAGCATGCACGATGGCACAATTTTCGGCGACCCGTCAGAATTGGTATGGGTCATGGTAATGATGAGTCGTTTAGCTCCTTTTGCCAAATCCATAGCACCGCCTACTCCTAAAAGAGGTTTCCCGGGCACGGCCCAGTTGGCGAGATTGGCGGCTTCGTCACACTCTAAACCACCCATTATGGCCACATCGATATGGCCACCACGAATCATCGCAAATGACTCCGCACTATCGAAATAACTACTTCCTTTTAAAGGAGTTACAGGAATTTTACCAGCATTTACCGGATAATTCATGGCTCCTCCGCCATCTGTTGGAGCTGGACCAACACCCAACATTCCGTTTTCAGTATGGAGAATAATGCCATGATCCTCTGTGATTAAATCAGCCACCAAAGTTGGAATTCCGATACCTAAATTTACGACATCGCCCTTTTTCAGTTCAGCCAATGCACGGCGGGCCATATTCATTCTGACCTCATCTACTTTTTTAGAGGACGCTATGGATGCAGAAGTGCCTAAATCTTCCAGAGTAAGCTTAGCTTGTACCAAATAATCTACAAAACAGCCCTGTGTATGCACGTTTTCGGGAGCTATTTCACCAACTGGTACGATTTCTTCTACTTCAGCAATGACCAAATCGGCAGCAGTTGCCATCGCTTTATTGAAGTTATTTTCCGTCATACGGTATTGCAAATTTCCAGCGGTATCAGCACGCCACGCACGTATGAAAGCAACATTACCTCTTATGCCTTTTATAAAAACTTGCTCTTCACCATCGATGATTTTGGTTTCACAACCTTCGGCAATCTTGGTTCCAGCTGAAGTTTTGGTATAAAAACCACCAATACCTGCACCACCAGCACGGATAGCTTCTGCCAAAGTGCCTTGAGGAAGGAGCTCAGCTTCCACCAATCCCGCCTGAACGGCCTTTACGGCATTGGGGTTGGAAGTAAAAAACGAACCAATTACTTTTTTAAGTTGTCCATTGGCCAGAAGTCTATCCCCTCCCAAACCTGGCTCACCCGTATTATTTCCAATGAATGTCAAATTTTTAGTGTCCGTTTCTGCCAAAGCATGCATCAAATGCACAGGATTCCCTGTCATGCCGAAGCCGCCTTGGAGGAGGATATCTCCGTCTTTTACAAATTTAACCGCCTCATTTAAACTTAAAACAGGGACTTTTTTCATATACTTTTTCCAATCAATTTTTAAAATAATATTAAATTATAGTTCGCCCTTCGGGGCGATCCTAAGATTCAGTTTGGGAGCTAAAATACATCAAATGGCAATCCCACATAATTCTCTGCTATGGTTTTTTGATAAGCTTCAGAAATTCTTAAATAATCAAACTTTGATTTTTGTAGTAATTGTTCAAAACTACCATTTTCGGCTTGTTTATGGCACAGATACGTCATGAAATTGGAAAAATCTTGTACTCTCCAAACTCTTGCTACAGATTTTTTGGTGTAATTATTAAGAAACTCTTCATTTCCATTTTTAAAGAATTCAGTTAGGCCAATAGCTAAATTTCTTACATCTGCTATTGCTAAATTTAAGCCTTTTGCACCAGTTGGAGGCACAATATGTGCCGCATCACCAGCCAAAAACAATCTCCCGGCTTGTAAATTATCAATCATAAAGCTTCGCATAGGCGTAATGCTTTTTTCAAATATATCTCCTTTGTCTAATTCAATTCCCAATCTATTTTCTAGTTCTGACCATATTTTATCATCAGACCAATTCTCAATTTTTTCATCATTTGGTACTTGCAGATATAATCTGCATACTTTTTGTGACCTCATACTGGCCAAGGCAAAACCATTGTTATGAAAAGCATAAATCAATTCATCATAATTAGGTTTGGAATAAGCCAAAATACCTAACCAACTAAACGGATATTCAATTTTGAATTCATTGTAAGATTCTTTGGGTAGCGTTTTCCTTCCCAAGCCATGAAACCCATCCGTTCCCGCCACAAAATCACAATGCAATATTTTATTTTCTCCCAAGAAAGTAAATGATATACTTGGTTTAATGGACATAAAATCATTGATTTGTGTAGCATCTGCCTCAAATAAAATCTCAATTTTTCTATCGATACAGGCTTGAATTAAATCCTTCACAACCTCTTGTTGCCCATAAATCGTTACTTCCCTTTGTGTATGTTTTTGAAAATCAATACGTTGAATCACCCCATTGTAAGCAATATAACATCCATGATGCACCAAACCTTCTTTATGCAATCTTTCGGCTACACCCAATTCCTCGAAAACTTCTACAGTGTTATATTCTAACAAGCCTGCCCTTACCCGATTCTCCACATATTCTCGACTTCTATTTTCTATTATAATACACTTAATACCTTGTTTTTGAAGCATCAAAGCCAAGGTAAGTCCAGCTGGCCCAGCTCCAATAATTCCTACTTGAGTCTTCATGGTTTAAAAATTAATATCGTTTTCTTTAAAAACTTCTTGTGCCAAATGGAAGGCATCATTAGCGGCCGGTAATCCACAATACAATGCTGATTGCATAATTACCTCTTTGATTTCATCCACAGTAACTCCGTTATTAAAGGCTGCTTTTACATGCATTTTAAACTCAGTCGGCCTATTTAATGCAATTAGAATAGACATGGTAATTAAACTTTTAGTGGGTTTGGACAAGCCCGGCCGTGTCCATATTTCACCCCATGCATAATTTGTAATAAAAGACTGGAAATCAGCATTAAAATCATTTATTTTACTGTTGGCTTTATCTACATGAGCATCCCCCAAAACACTTCTTCGAACATGCATTCCCTTTTCAAAAGTTTGATCTCCTACAAAAAAATCAATCAAAACCGCTGCATATTCTTTTGGTAATTCATTGGCAGCTAGGTGTCTAGCATGAAGTACTTTTAATCTAGCATTGGGTATTTTGGATACCAAAAATTCAGCCTGCTCAACGTTTGTCACCGGATCTTCGTCACCAGTAATGACCAAAGTTTTGACACTCAAATTTTGTAACTGTTCTCTAAAATCTGCATCACGAATGGCACAGCAACAATTAGAATAGCCTTCTACATTACTTCTTAAAAACATGGCTTTAGTGGCTGCTACTTTTTCTGAATTTTGGTTTCTAAATTCATCAGTAAACCAACGCTCCATGGTATCATCAACGATGGCCTGCATTCCATTTTTTGAAATGGTTTCTATGCGGCTATTCCAGCGTTCATCATTACCTATTTTTGCTCCAGTATTGCTTAAAACTATTTTTTTGAAGCGATTTGGGTAATTGATTCCTAAAAATTGGCCAATTAATCCACCCATTGAGAGTCCACAGAAATAGGCTGAATCAATACTAAGTTCATCCATTAGTTGGATAACATCATTGCCTAAATGCTCAATCGTCGAATCACTACCAAATATAAAACCTCCACTTCCTCCATGTCCAGCTGTATCGTACCTTAAAACCCTAAAATAAGGCAATAAATAAGGAACTAATTCATCCCACATCATCATTTCGGAACCTAATGAATTGGAAAAAATCAAAACTGGACTATTTGGTGTTCCTTCTATTTTATAGTTAATTTTCATATTTCTTTAGAATGTTCTCAACAATTTCAACACTGTTTCCTATGGAATTTTGAGGATTAAAATACATATTTAAATTCTCTAAGTCAAGATTCATTTCCCTTAGTACTTCTTTCAAATGTTTCTTTTTTGAAATAGCAATTTTACAAGCTTTCTCTACCAACTCATGGGCGTGAATTTTACCTATTTTTGAGGCCAAAGCCAGTGATACATTTTCAGCAAAAATCAGCCCCTGCGTAATCTCAATATTTGCCAGCATGCGTTTTTCATCAACCTCCAAGCCTTCAATCAATTCCACAGTCTTTTCTAAACTACCTGCTGTCAAAAGCATTATTTCGGTCAAAACCTCCCATTCCGCATGCCAATTTCCAGCCGAACGTTCATGCTCTTGTATCATAGAAGAAAGCATACTTCCAACCAAATGCGGAATACGTGTTGCATTGGCCAATATGGCTGCACATGTTACGGGATTGCGTTTATGTGGCATAGTACTAGATCCCCCTTTTCCTTCGGCTGCTCCTTCAAAAACCTCCCCAACTTCCGTCTGCATCAATAATGAAACATCTTTCGCTATTTTGCCTAAGGAACCACTCAAAATGCCTAATTTAGACGCTAGCTCATTTAAATTATCTCTCTGAGATTGCCATGAAAATGAAGGACTTAAGCCCAAAAACTGAGCGAATAAATTTACAACATCGTTAGAAATATTTTTATTTTGACTTCCAACAGCACCAGAAAGTTGCACCCCCAAAAGCCTTCGTTTCATTTCAACCAACCTATCTATTGACCTACAAACACCTTCTAACCAAGCACTTGTTTTGAGACCAAATGTAATTGGACGTGCTTGCTGCAAAAGCGTCCGCCCAACCATCACAGTACTTTTGTGCTTTTTAGAAATTTTTATCAATTCTGACTTTAGAATCAATAATTTACTCTCCAATAAATTTACAAATTGAGCTATTTGTAGTATCGAGCCAGTATCCACAATATCTTGGCTAGTAGCACCAAAATGCACAAACTTTGAGGCTTCAAAGTCTCTACTCTTTACTACTTTCGTAAGTTGCTGAACCAATGGTATAGCCGCATTGCCTCCAAGTTTAATATCTTTTTTAAGTTTTTCTATTTCAATAAATTCAATCTGGCAGCAATTCGAAATAATATTGGCAGACTCCCTTGATATAATTCCTACCTCTGCCTGAGCCTGAGCCAATGAAGACTCTGCAACCAACATGGCCGCTATTGTGTTTTGGTCCGAAAAAAGTTCGTTTACCTCAGAAGAATAAAAAAGTTCGCT
>NKJG01000025.1 GCA_002256395.1 Bacteroidetes bacterium B1(2017)
AAGGTGGTTTTGTGGGATTATACGCCTTCGCCGCCCGCATGTATCCCAGCGAATTTAAAACCACTGGTATAGGCTGGGCAATGGGAGCGGGGCGAATAGGAGGAATAGTAGGCCCAAAACTTGGCGGTTTGTTGATAGGCATGGGCTTATCCATTGGTGCCAACTTTATGATTTTTGCCATTCCAGCCTTAATCGCGGGAATTATGACTTGGAGAAATAGCTCGGAAGATGTGAGTTAAGGGTCATTAGCTTTCATCCTTTTGCTTAAAAGTTGCTTCGCTATTCACTTGAAGAGCGAATTGGGTTTTGCATTTCAAACGCTCTATGAAATCATAGTATAGTTTTAAGCGTTTGTTTGCCAATTTATGTCTTCCAGAAAACTATAGGCAAAGGTTCAATTTAAAAGGAATATCCATCATAAAAGTGCAGTATATCTTTCAGAATAAGGGCTGATTGATTTATTATTTCTCTATAAAGAATTCTTATTGAAATCCGTTTACACAGGCATTCTGTCTATCAGAAAAATAATATCTATGAAAGTTTGGTCCACTTTCTTGAACCAAATCAGACTTCGTTAAGGACCATTAGGTGAGTTTAAATTCTAAAAAAAGGTCTTAAAGTACAGTTTTCATTCTTTTAAAAATTATATTTTTTGAAAGTGTTCAAAACCTTTAAAATCCGCTTATTGGTCATACATGCAATTACCTTCCCATTAGAAAAAACAAAAAAAGTCGTTTTGTCTTTAAACATCCCCGCATATTTTTGTATCCGTTAAATAAATAAAAATTGATTTTTTGAAAAATTATTATCTGGTATTAAAAAATACCTATTAACTTGAATAAGAAATATTTACATGTTTATAAATCAATTGATATATATCAATTTTAACCATGTTCACGTTTTAAAATTCAATTTTTGTGCTTTAGCTTTGCAATTGATTTAAATCAATTCTATTCTTTTTCGATTAACAAAATGAGTGAGTCAAGTAAAAACATGAAAGCAAATCAAACATCCAACAATAATTCAATTTTCCTTTCTGTATTTAAATCAGAGGGGCATTTTTCGTTAAAAAATCTTTTTACATCAAGAAATCAAAAAGCTATAATTTTGATTTTATTTTGTCTAATTCCTCTAGCAGGTTTTTCGAACAATCCAATAAAAAAAGCCAAAAGAACCAAAACCGTTAAAACTGTTAAAAGAAACATTTTAGAGGTAGAATTCGGTACTTTTAATTACAATAGTCCTGTTCTTACAAAGAAGATTAATTTTTTGGGCTGATTTTAGTTTTGGATTTTTCTGTCAAAAACAGCACTTGCCTGTTCAATAAGTTAAGCATTGACCTCTTCCCACAATACAAGCAAGTCCCCATAACTTTCGAGTGAAGATTTTCAACCCTACAAAAGTAAAGGCATTCAAGGCAATGGATTCATACAAGTACCTTTGAGGAAATAGTAAATTACAAATCCTGAACCTGCTCGCTTCGACAATACTATCGTTCTATAGGTTCTTACTCCATTGACAATCCAGATGTTTCCAAGAACGAAATTTTTAGACAGCAAGGTGAGCAACAAATTTTTCTGGCTCGTCGGGTGTCAAAATAATTTTCTTGTTGTCGATGGTCACTATCAATACCGTTTTGTTTCGTCTTGTGGCGTACCAAGTCATACTTCCGAGTTTTGTATTCGCGAATTTTCCATAATAGCCAAATAGTCCTCCTACGCCAAAAGTCCTGATTACCCACGCCAGTTGCTCTTTGTCCAATAGCTCTACACTTTTGATTTGGTTTCGGTCAATATTCACGTCTATTAATAGCCTATGAATGCTTAGATGTTGAGCGGAGACTTCATAATTAATTGGGCTAAAGGCAAATGAAATAAAATATATTAGAAACAAGGTAACGGTTGTAATGATTGGAACGGCCCATCCTGTGTCTTTGATGATTGAAAACTGCCCTATAAGGATGGCTACAAATAATATAGTCACGCCAATGGTTATTCCTTTTGCTAAATTGTCTAGGGAGGTTTTATAGGTCATAATCGTTATATTTAAAATATATAATTTACTATTGGCCAAAATTTTTAGAGCTTGGTGAACTTCCAAAAATCACCACAAATGTTGACAGTGAAAGAATAGTGTATTCATCCAAAAATGTTTTTTGAGCTTCATCTAACTGGCGTTTTTTCTATATCCATCATGGCGTTGATTTTACTATTTAAAATAGGCAATCTTGATAATACACTGCAATATTACTAAAAATTAGACTGCTCTGTTCTTAATCTATTTGCTACGCCAAACTCTATATATATCAATAATACGATAATAAGAATTTCAACAATAAAATATGTCAATCCCAATCGGGTTAAACTTGGGAAATAAGCATATAGCAATGTCATGGTCAAAATACAATACAACAAATTAACTATTCCTATTATTCTTAAAAAGGGTGACCAATTGTCTTTAAGTAAAAAGAAACAAGACATAGAATAAGAACAAAAAATCAAACCAATTATTGATATGTATTTCAAAATGTTTGTGGGCATACCAAAATAATCAAAGTAAGGTCTTAAAACAAAATATAAGGAAAATGTGGTCAATGCTGCACCCAAACCATCAACTAGGAATAGTGCCCTTGGTTTTCTTGAAAAATAATCTATTGGTATTTTGCTGATGAACCCTTCCATTTCCTTTTTCAAAATATTTATATCTGTAAAAGTAAGATTTCAGGTGTTTAGCGTATCCTCCATTATAAAAATTGCATTCTCGTTGAGGTCAAAAAAACCAAACTCATTGGTTTTCCAAGGTGTATTGATTTTCAAACTGTCTTGTGCAACCGTTCCTCTATTTACAAGTTCGGTAAAAATTGGCTGTATGTTTTTTACATAAATTCTCAATACAGACCCGCCTAGTAATGGGTCCTCAGAGGTGTCAGCGTGCCATTGGAGGTGTAAACAGATGTTTTCTCTGTAAAGAACGGCATACATGCTATCAGAGAAATAAATTTCAAAACCCATTTTTTCCTTGTACCAAGTAATGTCCCTTTCAATGTTTGCAGATGGAAGTACGGGAATGATGCCCAACAATTCTGTAGTCATTATTTATAGGTATATTATATAAATACTTTAGCCTTTACATTTACGAACAATGTTTCACTGTTTAGTCCTGACATTTTATTTCAAAACTAAACTACATCAAGTGCACAAAAATCGAATTTAGTGGTTCATTTTCTTAAAAGCAAGAAACCCCAGCTCTTACAAAGCCGAGGTTTCTAGTTATTTTTCATTTCTTGTTGTTTACTTTAATTCTCTGCTTACCCTCAAAGTAAATATTTGTAGGTATCTCTTTATTAAATTTCTTAGCAACCGCCTTTGCGAGGTGTACGTTTGTAAATTATTTTACTACCGCGTTCTACATAATCACCTGATACGATTGGATAAGCATACTTAGGAGCTTTCGATAGGTTGTGGCTTTTAATAATTATTTTGTCGTTCACTTTTAGGCTACGTAATTGCTCAAATTCACTTTTAAAATTCATGATGTTCTTGCCAGGTTGTTCTACACCAAACGCCAGTATATAATCTTCTTTAGCAATCTCTACCATCACACCGAATCCTAATCTTGCACCCGCCGGTAGAGTTAAAGAGGTAACCACAGCCTCCATTTCGGCGAAATCCTTAACCGACTTGCTTATTTTAGCAGTAGCGGCATTTACTTTTACTCCAGCAGGCGAGGCCTCCCATTTTTTGAAAAATATACCATCAGGGCTAGCCTCCCATTTGGCCCTTGCGGCTTTCATTTCAGCTGCAGAGAGCGGAGCACCACCCGCAGGCTTTGGGGTGATTTTTTTAGAATTTTCTTTTTCTCGATTGGCAAATACCAGCCCGCTTACCACCACCAGCGTTAAGATCAGGGCATAAATGATTTTTTTCATGTGTTTAATTTTTAAAATAGTTTAATCTTCTTTTGAATTTATGAAGCAAATGTACTTGGATAGTCTTCAGCCTGAAGCATCATAAATGTAAAAAAAAGTGTAAATTATTGTAAATTGCGTTTAATGGTTTCTTTTTTAAGGTCGGTTCGAAGTCCAATCTACGCATATTTTTGTATATTTATTAAGGCAAAAATTGTACTAATTTTTAGATGGTTTGGCCTTATTTGCTGAAATTTTAACCATATAACCTATTTTACATCTTGTTAAGTATCGAATAAACTCTTAATTATTCGCCATTATAAATATTTGGAATCAGGCTTTTTGTGGGAAAAACACACCCATGTGGAAACTTAAAAAACAACCCTCCGACAGCGGTTACCAAAATATCATAAACCTTATTTAGCTAAGCTCCTCAACTCACGCTCTGGCAAAGCCCTATTAAATACCGCCAGACCACCAATTTGGCCTTTGAAAAAATTGCCCATGCCGGCTTTCAGTAATACCGCACCGACTGTAAAGTCCGAACCGTTATTGCCCATGCCGTCTGGAAAATAATAGGGATTCTTGGTTTGGGTTAATCCCTCGGGATAGCCCTCAAAACCTGTGGTATGCTGGATGAGTTCGGGTTCGCGTTTTTCAAAAATGCCATTCATATACGACTTTATGTATTTGCCGTCGTAGGTAAAGGCCACGCAAACCCAGTCGTTGGCAGGCACTTCTTGTCTGCTGGCCGAATAATCTATGGAATAAGGAAAAGGTGGGGTAGGTTTGCCTGTCTCTGAGATATGCCCACAAACCTGGTTTTTGCCATTATAATAAGGTAGCGACACAAACAGCCCATATTGCCTTTTGCCACCTGCTTGGTATTCGTTCCACATACCACCCACAAAACCCGTTTGTTCGCCCGTCCATTTTACCCATGCCACCACCGTGACGCCTTGCTTTTTACCATGAATATTTAAAGCCCCAGTTTCGGCATGCGGCAAAGAAAGATAGCTACCTGAACCAAATTCCGCAGAAAATCCAGACAAAGGACCTTCCATTTTGCGGGGAACGGTACCCTTCATTTCATTCAATGCAAAGTCGACCTGCCCCATCGCCTTACGAGCTTGACCTGCCTCCTCTTTAAAATCCCACAAAGCAACCAGGCCTTTGGTAGAAAGGATGCGTTGGACTTTTTCTGATGCTTGTCCAAAAGTTAAAGACGTCAGAAGCGATAATAAAAAACCTAAAAAGTATTTCATTTGATTTTCTGAAAAGTGTACCCACTGCTAAATATGCATAAATATAAGCCTAGTTTTTCGAGGGTTTTATATAATATTCTTGTCTGTCTATTAATTTCTATTCTAATCAAAAATAGCAGAATAATTTTCCTTATTTATTCTTTAATTGTTTTGAGCGTACGCTTCTTCAAAACTGTCTAATGCAGCAATCACTTTCATAAAAGAAGCAACGGTCTTTTGATTTTCTCCCCCTTCTAAGGATGCATTGAGGGTCATGATGCGTCCTATTTTTGTAACAGGATGGAAAGATATAAAAGCGAATACCCCCGGATCACTGCCGGTATGTCTAAGCTCTCCTTTTCTGGCATATGCCCAAAAAATTGCCCTGTTAGGCTCTTTATTATCCATTTGGGTAGGCATATTTTTTTCATGAAACTGTTTTGCAAACAATGTCTGGTAAGCATTTTTGCCAATTATCAAAGTATCGTTGGAAAAATACCCTTTCATCATGGCTTTTAAATATAGCGTAAGGTCGCTCGCGGAGGTTTTCAAACTTCCATCTGGATAAGTTATGCAAGCGTATGGTTTCAAACTTTTATCCGCATTCAACATTTTTTTTTCTAGCACACTTTCAGGTTGATTTACCTGATAGAGCGTAGCGTAATTAGCTTCTTTATCTGCATTGTAAAACCAATCTGTACTTTCCATTTTCAATGGTTGGAAAATATACTTTTGGCAGAATTCATCAAATGATATTTTTGACTTGCTCTCAATAATGTAGGCCATTAATGCGGCGGCGATATTGCTGTAAGCATAATTGGTGCCTATGGGATTAAGGTCAAAATTTTTGCTTGAATAGAATTTTCCCTCTTTTGTATAATAGTTTTGGAGGAAAGTCCCCAATGCTACCGTTGGCTTATTGACTAATTGGTAGGCTTCATTTATATAAATTTCCTCATGGTCTAGGAGCGATGAGGTGTGCGTAGCCAGATGCCTTACCGTGATGATCCCATTGGGGAATTTGGGATGAATGATCTTAAAAGGCAGAAGTTCATTGATATTGGTTTCTAAAGTGAAATACCCAAGTTCGACCGATTTCATTAAAGCCAAGGCAATAAATGTTTTGCTAACCGAACCCACGGGCTGAATCGTCTCTAAAGTATAGGGTGTTTTTTTACTTTTATCGGCAAAACCATAGCTTTTTGCAAATAAAGTAGTGTCTGCTTTCAGGATGGTGATGGCAAATCCTGGGAAGTTTGATTCTTTATAAATTTTGCTTAGGCTTTTATCCAGATTTTTGTCTGGCGATTGGGCAAAACAATTTACGCTTTGAACCACCAAAAAAGCCAAGGCTAAAGAAAAATTTCTGCTCATATTGAATTTAATGTCTAAGTGTGATGCCTTATGATAAAAATACAAAAAAAACACTTTTAAAGAAATATCGGATTACAAATCCTAAACTATCTTGCTTCGACAGAGCTTTCGCTCGCAAAGTTCGTACTCCCGTACTCCTTTGACTATCGGAACATGTCGAAGAGCAATACTAGTTTCGGCTTTTCAATTCATGCTCAAACGATTTGAACCACCATGCATTTTTCGCTTCTTTTTCCCCAAGGGTGGGGTGGATGCGGGTGGGAGCCTGTGGTGTGTGGCTTGTTCATAGGCATAGCACAATTTGATAAGTGTTGGCTCACTGAAAGGGCGACCAAAGAACTGCAAACCAGCAGGTAAATTGTTGTAAGTAAAGCCCATGGGCACCGTAAACGCAGGGAAACCCGTAGGTGGCGATAAGGCGTTGTTATTGGTACCCGACGGTGTATTCAAGTCGCCGATAAGCCTGGGCGGATAACTGAAGGAGGGGTAAACCAGCACATCGACCTGAGTCGAATCCATGGCCCTTAGCAAAAGTTGACGTAAACGCTCACGGAGGGCAAGGTTCTTTTGCCAGCCCTTGTTCAATTCGGGGGCCAGGGTGTCGGCATTGACATCTTGCAGATATTTTTCAAGAAAGGGATGATACTGCTTCGATTTAATGATGGACTCGAGCGTTTTATGCGGGGCATTGGGGCCCAAATTGGCCAGGTATTGATTAAAATCACGTCGCAACTGGGGAATCGTATCCATGGTTTTTTGGATCATATCGAGTTCCATGACACTGACCGAGTCAATGATGGTGGCTCCAGCCAAACGCAACTCGTTGAGGGCATTGTTAAACAAAGCCACCACTTGGGTGTCCGCTTTGGCAGGATCGCAAAGCTGCCTAAAAACACCAATTCTGGCTCCTTTTAAGCCATTCTTGTCTAAGTAAGACATATAACTTGCAGGTATTTTGTCCTTACTTCGCTGTGTTACAGAATCGGCTTTGTCGTAGCCTGCAATCACGTCGAGTACCCGCACGGCATCTTCCACCGTTCGGCAAATGGGGCCACCCATGTCATTGGTCAAAGCGAGCGGGGCTATACCGTTGCGGCTAATTAAGCCGAGTGTACAACGAAACCCCACCAAACTTTGGTGAGCAGCCGGGCCACGAATCGAACTGCCGGTGTCGGTTCCCAAGCCAATGGTGCCAAAGTCTGCCGCCACGGCAGCGGCTGTTCCACCGCTTGACCCTGCTGTGGTACGCCGCGTATCATAAGGGTTGCGAGAGTAACCCGGCAGAATGGAACTTACCGAAAAGTTGCCCGATTGGGCAAACTCAGCCAGGTTGGACTTGGCAATGAGGATGGCTCCGGCCTCCCTTATTTTTTGAATCACAAAGGCATCGACGGGCGGGATAGAATTTTTCATGGCCAGCGTTCCGTTGGTGGTGGGCATGTCGAAGGTATTGTAATTATCTTTTACGATGACTGGAATCCCGTGAAGCGGCCCAACAAATTTCCCTCTTACTTTATAAAGGGAATCGAGCCTACGGGCTTCGTTCAAAGCTTTGGGATTCACCATAATAAGGGCGTTGATAAACGGCCCGTCTTTGTCATAGGCTTTGATTCGGTCGAGGTAAAGTTGCACCAGCTCTTCGGCGGTAAGTTTACCATTTTGCATGGCCGTATGCAAACTGGAAATGGTGGCTTCCTGTAATTGTTTGGGCGAAAAATGCTGGGCAACAGCCGATGGTTTAATCCCCAAAAAAGCCATTGCGATGGCGAGTAGGAAGCATAGTTTGTTTGATTTCATTTTTATTGAAATTTTTAGAATGATGGCCTACAATGGCTGGTTTTAGGCTTACTCGTTTTTAGTTTCCAAGGTCTATGGCACGCTATAGCTGTCAAGCCAAGCTTTTTTTTAGTGAATATAAATATTGCATGCAGATAATCACAGAATTGAACCAGATTTTTTAGATTTTAAAATTAGCCTTGTGTTTATTACTCGTGTCAAATCTAAATTTCATTGTGGGTTTCTAGCTTCGACAGAGCTTTCGCTCGCAAAGTTCGTACTCCCGTACTCCTTTGACTATCGGAACAGGGTGTAGAGCTAAAAGTTTAGATGTTTTAGGTTATTTGGAGACTGTTGATGATGGATACTTCTTTTCAAGTGTCCAAACATCATTGTCGTATCTAAAATCAGGGTGGTTTGGTGTGCCACCATATTTACCACCTGTCATATAGATTTTGTCATTGTAAACTGTCGCAGCAATTCCACCCCGAGGCAACCAAGGTGCTGTGTGTGCAAACCAATTCTTCCCGTCAGAACTAAATAATACTTGGCTCGAAAACTGCCCATTTCTATTACAGCCAAGTAGCCATATTTTTTTATCTAAAACCTGTGCCGAATAACCGAATATTTGTTCGCCTTTTACAATCTCGTCTGTTACTTTTTGCCAATTCAGCCCGTCTGTTGAACTCCAAACATCATTATCAAGTAAGTATAGCGTCTTGTTAAGTATTACGATTTGACTTCCACTGCGTTTTCCAAAGGGTAGATTTTCTTTCTGCTTTGTCCAGGTAATAGCGTCTTCTGAACTCCAAATATCTGAATACATCTTGGTTTTATCTTCTCCGCCAATTATCCAAATTTTGTTTTCAAATACGAATGGATGATAGAAAAACCGCTTGGGCAAGTTGCTTTTTTTTGAAATTGTTGTCCAGCTCTTAAGGTCATTAGTTCTATAAATTTCAGGTCTAAATTCATACTGCTCAATATTGCCCTTGAAATATCCAAGTCCATATATTGCTCCTTTAAATTTTACATAATCTAAAAACGCAAGATTAGAAATTGGGTTAATGAGTTCTGATTTTGTCCAAGTTTTTCCGTCTTTGGAATACCAATTTCCATCTGGATGGAATGTCCAAATGGTATCGTTTCTGCTGAACATTTGAAAGTTATAGTTTTTTTTCCATTCCGCACTATCCAATAGTTTAGTCCAAACATAGGAATAGTCAGATTGTACTTCTTCTCTTTTTGCAAATGATTTACTGTCAGTCTTTGGCGTATTTTGACACGCAAAAAGAATTAGAAAAGTTATAAGCAACATATATTTCATGGTTTTTACGCATTAGATACTCGGGGTTTCATTTCAAAATGACCGCCAATTCTTAAATAGTCATCCTATTTGTATTAATTTTTGGTTGGTTTTATTTAGCATCGTTTCATTCATCCAGCCTATTTATTTTTAGGATAATCAAAAATAATAAAAAAAACTCCTTTACTATTTAGCCTTTTCAAATATTTTGAGAACAGGTTTTTCTGCTGCTGAAACCCGCTATTCATCCATCGGAAGGAAGTATCCTACAGATAGCTGGGTGGGATTTTGAAAAAGTAAAAAATACTTTTGAAGAAATAGCGGATTGCAAATTCTATTGAATTTTGCATTGATATGCCTTATTAGAACATGTATAAGAGCTGAATACTTTGAGTGCGGTTTTCTGCGGGTGAAACTCGCTATTGACTCTCCGTAGGAAATTTCCTTCAGATTGCGGGATTATAATATTTTAAAAATAGCACTGACTTTTGATTCCGTTAGACCTAAAACAAACAAAAACAGCTAAATAGGGGAGGTTTAATGGCAAAAATGGGCGTTTTATCTGGGGTATTACAAAGTTTAGATAGGGTCTCACAAAGTTGACAGGGGCTCGGAAAAAGTTTTCGGAGGGTCGAAAAACTTTGTCAGGGGGTCGGGAAATGTTGTCAGAGGGTCGGGAAAAGTTTTCGGAGGAGGGTGAAAATTTTAATGGGAGGATAGGGATGAGACTTGGGTGGCTGGCTTTATTGTCCGAAACCAAAGGTTTATTGGTTTGGGCAGTCCTATAATTATTACAAACTTTTATAACTCTTTTGACATCATGCCGATGTCGAAGCAAGTCCATATAGCTATCGGGAGAGGGTTTAACATACGACATAAAATGTTAGCAAATTAAGGTGATGGGATTTCTAAAATGTAAATAATACTTTTCAGGAATTAGCGGATTACAAATGCTAAACCATCTGCCTTCGACAGAGCTTTCGCTCGCAAAGTTCGTATGCCCGTACGCCTTTGATTTTGAAACATGTCGAAGAGCTCTTTTTTCAGATACCGAATAATAAAAATGTACCTAAATCATTGATAGTTTGGTATTTAATTTTGGATTTTTGCTATTCAAAACTTTATATACCATGGTAGCATTCCCAAAACCCGATTACACTTTCAATTTTGATGTTCAGGCTGAAATTAATGCCCTGCTCAGTCACAAACAGCACAGGAATATTCCTGCCAAAGATCCTGATAAACTGCTGGTAGCCACCTGGAATATCGCCAATCTGGGATTACAACAGCGAAATATCGACCACTATAAAATCATCGCAGAGGTTTTAAGCTGGTTTGATGTGATAGCCATTCAGGAAGTTCATGAAAATTTAGAGGGATTATTCCAATTAGAATCCTTCATCGGTACAAACTACGACCTCATGTTTAACGATGTGGGTGGAAATGATGAAAGAGCTGCTTTCTTTTATGATGCAAACAAAGTGGAAAGGCTCCAAATGGTGGGTGAACTGTCTGTTCCTCCCAGTCAACTGAGACACATCAAAATTTCGGGTGTAACTGAAGTCTTTACAGGCTTTGACAGAAACCCCTATGTTGCAAGTTTTATGTTCAAAGACAAAAGAATAGTCTTCATCAATGCCCATTTGTTTTTTGGAGGGGAAAGTGCGAGTGAAATGAACAGAAGAGGACTTGAAGCCTATGCTGTTGGTCGATACGCCGACCTAGAAAAGAAAAGCCCACACAGTTTTGCAGATTACTATTTTGCCCTAGGCGATTTTAATATTCCCAAAGCCCAACCAGGGGATCCTATTTTCGATGCACTTACAAACAGAGGCTTGGTCATCCCGGAACATTCTACCAGAATAGCTTCCAGTATCATGTCAGATGCCCAGTATGACCAGGTACTGTTTTTTCCAGACACCAAACGAACCATCAAGGCGGACGGCGTTTTCGATTATGACCAGGCTATTTTTGCAGCATTGTATGATGAAAAGCCCCGAAGCTTTAAAGGCTATTGCAGATACTACATTTCTGACCACAGACCCATGTGGGTGCAAATCGAATTCTAAAATGAACGCTTTAACATATTCAGGATGTCGAAGCAAGTTCCGCTTGCAATTGGGAGAGGACTTGCGATTTGAGAAAAAGGTTTGAAAATTAGGGTGGGGGGAATTTTGAAAATACAAAAAATACTTTTGAGAAAATAGAAGATTTTAAATGCTTTAATATTTTGCTTTGATTTGCCTTATTAGAACAGGTCTAAGAGCAGAATAACTTTGGGTGCGGTTTTATGCGGGTGAAACCCGCTATTCACTCATCCGAAGGAAATATCCTTTGGATAGCGGACTAGAAACTATTAGTTCAAGTCTCAAATCTGAAAAGTTGCTTATTAGTTGAAATTTAGTAATTTAACAATTTTAATCCAATCTAATTCATTAAAAATATGGAAAAATCATTGCCTTTTGATCCTATACTTTATAATATGGAACAGTATTATAATGATAATTTAGATGTTTTTAACAAAATAAGTCAAGATTTATATAATGAAATTTACTCTCCCTTAATTTTTGAAAAATCAAATACAATCTCAAAAAAAACAATTTCAAAATTAATAGTAGAAAGAATTGAATATTCTGAAAATAAACTAAACGATATATGTCAAAAACATGACATGGATTTTTGGATGTCCTTTATTAGAAGATATCCTAATATATTATTTTTAGAAAACAGTAAAAATTGGAAAGCCATTGTTCAACTCGCTATTTTAAAATATTCTTCCTTGACTAATACTAATGTTTTAGGTCGAACAAAAGGTGATAATGTCTATAATTTAGTCTTAACGGCTTTAGAGGATGATTATATTGAAATCTATAAGATTGGTCTAATTTCTAGTTTTATTGGTAATCTATATACTATAAATAGAGGTATTACTAAAGGGGGAAGTTTATGCTATATTGGTAATAATGTTAATGTCTTTTCTGATGACCAACTATCTGAAGCTTTTAAATCATATGACGAAAGGATTCCTGTAAGCTTTATTCTTTCATATACAGGTGTACCAGTGAGTCAAAATGATAATAATAAGTTTCAATATTATATGCTGTATAGTTTTGTGAATCCTATTCCCTTGCAATGCACTCAACTGAATTATACTTTAAAGTTAATGAACCATGACTTAAAAGTGATGGATATAACTCCTTTGAAACGAATGTTACAAACTTATGATGACGCTATTTACGATATTTATGGAATTAGTCATGAGTCTATTATACAGTTTTTATATGGGTTATCTCAAAATGTAAATAATACTTTACCACGATTATCAAATAATGGTAATAACTTAGTGTATCCATATTCAATTGATGATAAAGAAAACTTTCATAAGCTTACCTTCTATTTTAGTTTATGCCTCAAGGGTTACTTACGTTTTCCTACACAAACTTTAATAGAATCTATATCTAACTACCCATATCCGGGTATTTCAATTGACAATGCAAAACAACTAACTCAAGATTTTATTAATACATTCTCTAAGCCATTTAAAGAAAGAGAACAGATTGATATAGGTAATTTAACGGATTATCCCTTCATTTATACCACAGAAGAAACGTGCTATGTAGATTTTGTGTTTCTTGAAAATTTTATTGGGGGAGTTGTACAAAAGTGCAAAAACTGGTTTACATCGCAACATGGTGATAGGTTTACTCTTTTAGTGAAAAAGTATATCGAATTAAATGTTCCTAATATTAATGTTATATTTAATAATTCCTCAATTATTGAACAGTCATTTGTTGATATTATCATAATTCAAAATGATACTGTATTTTGTATTGAATGTAAAGCGTACGCAAAATCAGTTGAATATCTAAAAGGTAATATAGATTCGTTTAATAGTAGAAACCAACGAATAAAGAAAGCTGTTGAACAAGCGATTACTAACCTGGATAAAGTAAAAAAAAATAAAGAGTTTGCTATGTATACAAAATTCGAGTGGATAGTTTGTACTTCTTCACAAGAGTTTTTAAATCCAGTAAATAAATATGGAATGCTCACAAAGTCTATTCCCAAAGTATGCACCGTTGAAGAACTTATTGTTTTTTTTAATTCAACTAATAGTCTGTTATTATAAGATACTCTAGATATTAATTTTAATATATAGTGTATAAACATATAAAATATATCAAACGATTAGGTGAAAAATCAAAAAGTTAACCACTTAAGTAATGGCTTTCAATATTAAGACTTAATGCCTTATAATTTAACTTGTCGACAAAGGCTCATTTCGGTACTTTAAAAAAAAAGAAACTATAAAAACACAATTATTCTCAAAAAAATCTATTGTGTAAAATACAAGAAATAAGACTTTATTAAGTTAGATGAAGGCTTTGATATGTGAATTAGAAAGAAACCCGTCTTTAATCCTAGAAGACGATTCGAAGCGTGAGAAAGATTTAAAGAGGGCATTGAAGAATGATGAAAGTAAAGTTAGTGGGAATTTTATTGTTTGGGAGTGGTATCGGTTTGCTATTACAAGAAATTGGGAATTTCGGAGTCGAAAATTGTCTACAACTTCTGGGTAATATTTAGATGGTCCTATGTAGTATCGTGAAATTATGGAGTGCCTTTTTTTAGGATAATCAAAAATGTCGGTAGTAGTGGCGTTATATTGCTAAGAGGATTTACAACCTGACAAATAGGTTTTAAAATAAAATTGGCGGAATTTTGAAAATGTAGAAAATACTTTTGAAGTAAAAGTGAATTACAAATGCTATAGTATTTTGAATGATATACCTTTTTTGGAACATGTATATTATCAGAATACTTTGAATGCGATTTTCTGCAGGTGAAACCTGTAATTCACTCATCCTAAGGAAATATCCTTCGAATAGTTGGGAATTTGGGCTTTTTTGAATAAAAAACAGAGATTTTTAATGAAAATATAAAAACGGAACCACAAATCCTACTCTTATATAACTACAGAAAATGTAGCCAGCATCTACTGGGAGGCTACTTTGGAGAATTTGTTACCGATATTGTTTCGTCGACAACGGAAAAGCAAAAAGACCCCAAACTTAAAGGGGGGCTTTAGTGGGGCCTTTCTAATATTCCGCCAAATGTTAGAACCAGATATTATCATTATATTATTTTAAAAAATTCAAGATCTTCTCCAATTTTTTGAAACAGTTTGTATTGTAACCCTAAACTACCTGCTCCTGAAAAATTGGATTCTTTTGAGAAATAAGTTTTTCCATTTATTCTAATTGGCTTGAAAATTTTATCAATTTCATTTTTTAAGTCAATATCAGAAATTGCTATAAGATCAATTCCATTTCTAATTAGCTTTCGGCATATAGGATTTGCTAATTTTAAAAGAGCACCCATTCCAGTGGTTTTTACTAGTATACTATCATATTTATTCCCTTTTTCATATGTATCAAGTGGCCAAAAATCTTTAAAGGAGTCTTTTATTGAGCTTAGATATGCTTTGAAAAATTTTGGCAAAGTTTCATACTTTTTTCCGCCATTAAGAAAGTCAACTGGAATATCTGCCCAAATTCCTCTTGGTTTCAGGTGATCCAAAATTGCTTCTACAAAAAAAGCTTGCGAAAAATATCCTTTACCTGTTCCAAGCATTTTGACAAAACCATTAATAACAGACCCTTTGCTATTGTTTAAGTGTTGTGTTAACATATGAGCAAGGAAAATGTCGTTCTTGTCAGGATCAGGAAATGAACCAAAAATATCATAGTACAAGGACTTGTTTACTGGCTTTTGATTAAAGTTAACATCAACAAAAACTTTTCCTTGTTCCCAGATATCAAATCCTAAAAGTAATGTGCAATTCAATTCAAAAGAATTCAAATATTCAATAATTAATTCATTTGATAATTCTGGATAAATTAAAGGTAAAGAGTTTTTGCCAATTTTTATAATATTTGCTTTAGCATCATTATAAAGTTTAAGCATAGCCGCCAATCTATGTTGACCGTCAACGATTAAAGTATTTTTTCGATTTAACATATATAATGTAATTATATTCTGTTTTACTTCATAAAATGCCCCTATATAATCATCCTTGTCCAGATATATAACATTTTGCCTATATTCAGCTTTACTTTCAAATTGGTCATTAATATCAATAGCAAGTATTACGGAAGTGGGGAATGATCCAAGAGCATTTTTTTTGGAAGTATGTATGTTGTTCATTTCCTCAAGCAAATACAAATAGATCTTTTTTACACGATCTTCATTTGTAAGTCTTTGAAAATACTGATCATTAGATATGCTCGATAATTTTGTTAAACTAGTTTCTGGCTTGAATGGGTCAAAATCAGTTGATTCACGAGCCGTAAATTTAATTATTTCTCGTAATTCCTTAAATTTTATTGCAGTTGTGGATATCGGTTTATAAGTTAATTGATTTACTAAAAAACCTTCAATTTCAATTATATTATTCATTGCCAAATGGATTTATAGGTTCAACATTTTTTGTTTCTTGATCTTCTGAATCTCCATCTTCTTGAGGAGTTTCTGGATTCGGATAATCATTAATTATATTGCTTTTATTTTCTAAATTTTCAATTCTTTTTTCAAGGGTCAATTGTATATCTCTAATTTTAATATATTCTTCATTAAAAGTAGTAGAAAAGCTTTCTGTTGCTAGGTTTAAAACTTCTCCTTTATATTGCTGTGTAAATATTTTTTCAAATTCCCTGTTTGAAACCTCAACAGACTTTTCTTCCGCTATTTTCTTTGCAGATTCTTCCGCTTCTTCAATAGCTCTTTGTTTTATTTCGGAAATATTTTTGTAGCCAAAGAAGCCCGCAATAACAAGAATAACAGCTACAATTATAGAATAAAATTTATTAAAAAAGTCTTTCTCTTCAGTATCTTTTATTGTCTCAATTTGCTTTGATTGGATATTATTTGCTAAGCCTTTGACTTCTAACAAAAGTGAGTCAATTTGTTTGAGGTTTGCTATTTGTTTAAAATTTGTCGTGTCTTGAACAATTTTGTATTCAATTAATATTTTTTTAGGGTCTTCAGGTTTCTTCAAATGGGTATAACTTAAGAGTAATATACCAACAACCGCAATAAAAAGTATTATTGCTGAAAAGTAATTTAGGAGATCATTGAATTTTTTCATATTCCTTTATGCTGTTTGTCTTTATCATTGCAACCTACTCGTTTATAGACTCAACATATTCAGTAGTTTTTGGATTCTTCTGTGTAATATCTTGAAACTGTTGCCTTTTGGCGTGCCTACTTATTTATCAAAAATAGCAAAAAACTTTTAAAGTTTAATCCATTCCAATATTAAGAAAGCGGAACCTCTTGGTGTGCGTCTGGCCTTTCCTTAAATAGCATCAAGTATTTCGCCAAATTCTGAAGTAGCATAGGTCTTGGATACTAGCTTAAAAAACCTTTTCTGCGTCTGTTACATATACCCTTGTGCTGGTCGTATAGGTTCCTCCATTGGGATCTTTGTATTTTAAATCTAGATAAAATGCTTGAAAACCTTTTTTTGGAAAAGAAATCATAACGCGAATATCTGGCAAGCTTTCCAATTTTATATTTCTGCTCAACCACAAATTGTTTCTAAAATCTCTGTCGGTAGAGGTGGTATGCCAAAGTGTGGCACCTATCAAATCTGTCGTAACAGGACTTACTTCTAATGATACATTTCCAGGGCTTGGCACAACTTTCCACGTCGCAAGGGGATATGCTTTATTCGTGATCGTCGTTCCAAAAAAAGCACTCAAAGCTTCAAAACCCTGTTTTCCTCCTCCCAAATTATGCCCAACATTGGGCACATAATGAAGCAAGTTTTTTCCTGGAATTTTATCATAATAAAACTTGATGGCATCAATGGTCCAGTATTCATCATTGGTGCCTATAAAAATCATTTTTGGAACGGTCAAATGGCTGCGATAAGAAAACGGGTCAATCATGTCGTTGATGGCTTTACCGTCTTCAGTGGCGGTGCCTTGCGGAATACCGAGTTTTACATAGTCATCAATTTGCTCGCTGTATTCACCGTAGGTTTCATACTGATAATTGAGCGTTGCAGGCATATTGAGCATATCAATTACAATCGGAGCAATGGCTTTTACGCGTTGGTCATCAATAGCAGCCGAAAGCCAAGTGGTCCAACCACGTTTCGATGCTCCCGAAATCAAAAAATTGTTAACAGTAATATGGGCCTTTTTCTTTGTAAATTCTTGCACAGCATCCATTCCCCTAACGGCCGATTTTACCATCGGGAAAAGCAAAGGGAAAGAATAATCTTTGGATAGCTTAAATTGATTTAAAGTATAAGAAATCAGAGCATCTTCGGTCAGGTCGCCATAAAAGGGCTGATTGGGAACTTGCTTGATGACGGCTACAATCGCTTTGTTTTTTTCTGAAATACCGGATAGCACAGGCCAAAGTCCATGGTTTGCACTCCAATTGGGTTGTTCATCTTTGTTGGAGCCACCATCAATAAAAAGCATTGCACCATCGTATTTGACTTCTTTAGGTATAAATACTGTCAATTGGTGTCGCCAAGTATATTCACGCCATTTTTGCGAAGTCAAAAGCAATTGATAGCCTTTTACATTGCCTAAATCAACCGAATCTTTTAATTCCCATTGATAAGTTTTATCGCCATTTTGGAGGTAATTCTTCAAGGCGGTTTGTGGCGTAGTGGTATTTTGAGCAAGTACACCAGTTATCGAAATCAAGTATAATGCTAAAAGCAAAGCAGTTTTTTTAGGGCTAAATTTCATAGTTTCTATATTTTGGTTGAAATAATATTGGTTTAATAAGGTAATGTCTGGTATGTTTTTATAATTAGTTGGATTCATTTGTAGGGTGATGCCCAAAGTAAATGGCTTTGCGTTCTAGGGATATTTGAAAAACGTCTACCGACAACTGAAACCCAATATTGTTTTAAAAGTTGAAGATAACAACTAAAGCTAAATTATTAAAATCCTGCCGAAACTGAAGCTGATAGCGAACTACAGCCAATGTTCCAACGATAACGCCAAACCCCTTTTAGCGGTTCGTGCTACCGTTTGCAGGCATTGCTTCTATTACGTGTATTTCGTTTCCATCAGGGTCTTTAATCTCGATAGATTTCGCACCGTTGGGCATTCTGTCAATAATTGGGTGCTTGTATTTGCCTGATTTGTAATCGCTGCTTACTTCCATTAGCCTCTTCAGAAAAGCATCCATAGAAATTACCATAAAACCTATGTGTACAAAACCTACATATTTGGGTGCCGAAGGTACGTCACTGATAATTTTAGTGGTATCGGTGACCCATTGTGACAAATGGAGTTCAATACCCTCATCAAATCTCAACCATTTTACAATGTATTGAGGGCTGGGAGGAAAGGGATACTTTATCGTGTCCGCCTGAAAAACTTTGGTGTAAAAATCTACACTACTTTCCAAATTCTTTACATCCAATAAAGTATGGTTATACCAAGCAGTACTTTTTTTTTGTGCTATCGAAAAGGATGCGTTAAAGAAAAGGAGTAGAAGCAGGAAAGACTTTATCATGGGCTTATATTTTTTTTACAAAGTGAAGACGAAGCATGACCACCAACTCATAAATACCCACAATATCTGCAGTAGTTTTCGGATTGTTTAGTTTTATATCTTAAAACTATTACATTTTGGCCTGCGTACTTATTTATCAAAAATAGCAATAAAAAACTTTTAAAGTTTAAGCATTTCAATGTTTTATGTAGTGAACTAGCTTTTTATGATTTCAAACCTCATATAAACAAAAACAGCTAAATAGGGGAGGGTTTATCGCCAATTTGGCAGTTTTAAGTGTGTTATTTAAAGTATTAAGAGGGTCGGGAAAATTTTTCAGTTGTTCGGGAATGGTATACATCTAAGAAAT
>NKJG01000217.1 GCA_002256395.1 Bacteroidetes bacterium B1(2017)
GTATTTCTTGCAGTTTGGTGACATTCAATTCATGCAGGCCCTTCTTGGAATCAATCGCCAAAACAGCCGCAGTTGCGGCTGACTGAGCCAAAACCATGAACACGGGTTCCATTCGAATAGAGCCAAAAGCAATATGTGAGGCCGACAAACAAACCGGAACGAGTAGGTTGGTGCATTCCGATTTTCTAGGAAGGAGGGCTCTGTAAGAAATTGGGTAAGGGTCAAGCCCACCTAAACCCATCTGCACATCACCTTCGTTTTTTACTTGATACTTTCCGCTAGCGTCTTTTACTACTATTCTTTGCGTATTGTGTGAATCCATCGTGTATGCTGCTAAACCAATTCCATCAGTTACTGTTTGGGTTCCCACACAATGCTTCTCGGTCATCACGACTTCACTGATCATTCTGCGGGCCTCTCTCACATACATTTGTGGAGAAAAATGATTGTTGTTCAAATATTCATCTTTTGGATATCCCCATTTTTTTATT
This sequence comes from Bacteroidetes bacterium B1(2017), assembly GCA_002256395.1. Taxonomy (GTDB): domain Bacteria; phylum Bacteroidota; class Bacteroidia; order UKL13-3; family UKL13-3; genus B1. The sequence goes on from NKJG01000217.1 coordinate 492, forward strand.
TCAGCTCGCAAATGTGCTGGAACTCTCGGGTCGTTGCCAAGAAAGTAGAAAAATCCTTTGATATGGTCCTCATGTTTTTTTTGGATTATTTTTCTCTCATCATAGTTTGCGTTTGGATAGTTATAATTGCCACCAATTAAATTAGAGGAAAAAGGTCCTGAATTATTTATGTCTAGCTTGCGATTGGGCATAGGCTGTAGGTGCATAAGTGCCCAGTTGAGTTCAAGTGGCTGTTTCTTTTCTATATACCGCAATAATAATTCATAATGGCTTGGGTCAAAATCATCAGGAGCCTCAATCGGAATCATGTTTTCAACGCTATCTGTGAGGCACATTCTGAAGTTGTATGCCTGTACTTTTTGGTCACCGCTGCCTTTGGGTGCCAGTTTTTCTGAGCTTATGCCCCATAAAAGGCCGCTTGTAGAATCTCCTAAAGTCTTAAAGGGATCAATACCATCTGGAAACTGATGTTTGTCTAACATTTGCACCCCGTTCCATGTTTCCCCATATTGTTTGTTGTCTTCTCTACCAACAGTAAAGGTTACTCCAGCCATAGCCATAAGATCGCCTTCATAGGTACAGTCTAAAAAATACTTGGCAGTGACCAACATCCTTTGCTTGTTTTCGTCTAGAAGCTCTATTTGTCTGATCGTACTTTTTGATTTAATGACATTGATCAATTGCTTTTTCGTAA
>NKJG01000218.1 GCA_002256395.1 Bacteroidetes bacterium B1(2017)
GTCTTACCGTTACTACGATACTGAAGTTTACGGTATTACATGTTGCTGCATTGGTGGCTGTGATGTTATAAGTCACTGTGCCATCTACTGCTCCTGCGTTGCTTAAGTTACCTGTGCTGAACTGTGCTTGTGCAGTTGCTTGTGCTGCTGCTCCTGTTACTCCGCCTGTGATGGCTCCTAAAGTCCAAGTATAAGTCGTGCCTGCAATGTTACTTGTAGGGCTTACTGCCGCCACTGCTGCCCCAGAACAGATCGTTGCTGGGTTGGCTAAACTTGCTGTTAATGTTGGTCTTACCGTTACTACGATACTGAAGTTTACCGTATTACATGTTGCTGCATTGGTGGCTGTGATGTTATAAGTCACTGTGCCATCTACTGCTCCTGCGTTGCTTAAGTTACCTGTACTGAACTGTGCTTGTGCAGTTGCTTGTGCTGCTGCTCCCGTTACTCCGCCTGTGATGGCTCCTAAAGTCCAAGTATAAGTCGTGCCTGCAATGTTGCTCGTTGGGCTTACTGCAGCTACTGCTGCTCCTGAACAAATCGTTGCTGGGTTGGCTAAACTTGCTGTTAATGTTGGTCTTACCGTTACTACGATACTGAAGTTTACGGTATTACATGTTGCTGCATTGGTGGCTGTGATTTTATAAGTCACTGTGCCGTATACTGCTCCTGCGTTGCTTAAGTTACCTGTGCTGAACTGTGCTTGTGCAGTTGCTTGTGCTGCTGCTCCCGTTACTCCGCCGGTGATGGCTCCTAAAGTCCATGTATATGTCGTGCCTGCAATGTTTCTTGTTGGGCTTACTGCTGCTACTGCTGCTCCTGAACAAATCGTTGCTGGGTTGGCTAATCTTGCTGTTAATGTTGGTCTTACCGTTACTACGATACTGAAGTTTACCGTATTACATGTTGCTGCATTGGTGGCTGTGATGTTATAAGTCACTGTGCCGTTTACTGCTCCTGCGTTGCTTAAGTTACCTGTGCTGAATTGTGCCTGTGCAGTTGCTTGTGCTGCTGCTCCCGTTACTCCGCCTGTGATGGCTCCCAAAGTCCAAGTATAAGTCGTGCCTGTAATGTTGCTCGTTGGGCTTACTGCGGCTACCGCTGCTCCTGAACAAATCGTTGCTGGGTTGGCTAAACTTGCTGTTAATGTTGGTCTTACCGTTACTACGATACTGAAGTTTAC
>NKJG01000139.1 GCA_002256395.1 Bacteroidetes bacterium B1(2017)
AATCTTATCCTTTATTTCTTGGAGGATTATTCACGATTGGTATCGGCTTAACACTTTTACAAACAGCCTCTAATCCTTATTTGACCATTTTAGGGCCTAGGGAAAGTGCTGCTCAACGAATCAGTTTAATGGGGATTGCGAACAAAACAGCAGGTATTATCAGTCAAAAAGTTTTCGGTGGCTTGTTGCTTGCTGGCAGTTCCGCGGTTGCAGGTGCTGTATCTACCGCTGAACAATTGGATAAAGTAGTGCTCCCATATATCATACTTACTGGTGTTTTAATAGTTTTGGCTGTGGTTATTTTGTTTTCAAAAGGCCTTCCGGAAGTGTCAGAAGAGCAAGAAGGTGTAAGCGAAGGAGCTTCAGATAAGACAAGTATTTTTGCTTTTCCAAATTTGATTTTGGGTTTGGGGGCTTTGTTTGCCTATGTGGGTTTGGAGGTTATTACGGGCGATACCATCATTTCGTATGGCATTTCATTGGGTTTTCCAGAGGCAGAAGCAAAGGATTTTGGTACATATACGCTCTGGTTTATGATGTTGGGTTATGTGGCAGGAATATTTTTGATTCCGAAATTCGTATCACAACAAAATTGGCTTAAATATTCATCCATTTTTGGACTTATTGTTACACTGATTGCCTTGTTTACGAGTGGTTTTACTACTGTTTTTTGTATTGCACTCTTAGGATTAGCCAATGCCATTATGTGGCCAGCTATTTGGCCATTGGCTTTGGATGGTTTAGGTAAATTCACGAAATTAGGTTCTGCTTTGTTGATCATGATGATTGCTGGAGGAGCTTTGTTACCTTTGGTTTATGGCAAAATGTCGGATTTGTACAGTACTCAACTGGCTTATTGGCTTTTGGTGCCTCTTTATTTATTTTTGTTGTATTATGCCACTTTAGGCTACAAAAAGAAAAATTGGTAATACAAGCCACCGCAAATCAATCTTTTTTATCTATTTTTATAAAAAGCTATTGATTTTAAATTGAGTTTTATGTTAAAAAAATACTGGATAGTTCTATTGTTGTTTGGATTTCAGGGATTTGCTCAAAAAAGTATCACTTTTGAAGATTCTTTAAGGGGTAGCATTACGCCAGAACGGAAATGGTGGGATTTAAAACATTATGATTTGACTTTTGATGTAAACCCCGACCAAAGGTTCATTAAAGGACTAA
>NKJG01000140.1 GCA_002256395.1 Bacteroidetes bacterium B1(2017)
CAGATCCAGATTTCGATGAAAGACCTGAAATATCCTGGTTATTGAATGGCAAAGAAGTTGGAAAAGGAGGAAAATATGAATCCACTCTTTCTGTGAATGGAACATATACATTAACTGGCATAGCAAAAGACAAGTCTGGCAAAACTTCCGTAGAATCACTTAAAATAATAGTTGGAAATGAAAAGCCTGAAATAGAATTAGTTTCAAACAACAATTCGACTTTTTATTTTGAAGACAAACCTTTTGAATATGAATTAAAATTCAAAAATGGAGACAACAAGGTTTTGAACAAAGAAAAGATAATTACCAAGCTAAATTACATACCTCAACCCTACCGACCAATGGTAGAAACACAAAATACGGCTTTGACCACTGTGGAATCAGGCTCTATTGGCAAAACGCTTTACGATGGTAGCGACTGTAAAGCTTGCCATACCAAAAACCTAAAATCAGTGGGGCCATCGCTTACCCAAATTGCTCAAAAGTATAATGGTAAGGCAGGAAGTGTGGATATGTTGGCAAAGAAAATTATAGATGGCGGCGGTGGAAATTGGGGACAGACACATGTGATGAGTGCCCATCCACAACTAAACATAGCTGATGCTAGAGAAATTGTTCACTATATTTTCGGTTTATCTGATCCTAAAAAAGAATTCAAAGCAATCCCAGTAGCTGGAAAACTGCCTTTGGACAAACATTTGGAAGATAAACCTCGTGGTCATTATAATATTTTGGCTGAATATACAGAGACTGGAAACAAAGGAACAAATATGCAGAAAAACGCTAAAACTTATCCATTGAGACACCATGTACTTCGGGCTATGGATGCCGATATGCATCCTGGATTTGTTTTTGACTGGGGTCAGCTCAGAGAGGGCGGGTCAAAGTCCTATTTGGTTTTCAAAAAAATTGACCTAAAGAATATCAAAAACATCAGTTTTGAATATGCATCCAAAGCGTTAGATGGCGAAATCCAAATCAGGAAAAACTCAGCTGCTGGCCCAATAGTAGCAAAAGTAAATTATCCGTCCACTGGTAGTTGGGATAAAATGAATTGGGTAAAAACTGACATTGATTTACCTGAAATTTGCGATTTGTATTTCGTGGCTGTCAAAAAATCAAAGCCTACGGATAAAATCATCAAATTTAAATCTATAAAGTTTGAATAAACAGT
>NKJG01000141.1 GCA_002256395.1 Bacteroidetes bacterium B1(2017)
TAGTTTTAGAGTTTATTAATAAATCAAATGCAATTTAATCTAAAAAATGTTTGTATTGCAATATTGAATATTTAAAAAATAAAGCTCAAATGACAAAATTTGTAAATTTCGATTTGGATTGAAAGCAGAAAAAGGTGGATTTCAAGCGATTTGGTGTATTTTTGGTTTAAAACTCCAAATACAATTTAATCCTTTTGTGTGTTTCTACGGCGGTACAATGTTAATAGAACCTACTCCAAGCCTTAAAGTATTCACAATTGTAGCTATCTATGGTCGTTTGTAGAATTTATTTCTTATGAGAATACGGGTTTTAGTTTTTATCTGTTAGATTTAAAAACTTATTGATTTAAAAATGCTTCAAAAGACCTTTGTTTTATTCCTATTTCCAATCCTTGCCTCAGCAACTGGTATAGATACCCTTTCTTTCAGATTAAATAAACAAAGTAACATTTGTATAAAAGCCCGAATAAATAATTCAGACACTTTGACCCTGATGTTCCATACATCTTCTACGGGTGTTACGATTACCAAAGAAAGTTTGAAAGAGAAGATTTTGTTGAAAAATAAACAAAATACCAACATTCAGACATGGGGAGGAAGAGCAGATGCGGAGTTTAGTGAGCACAATACACTATTTATCAATAAATTAACGTGGACAGATTTAACGATTTTTGTGAACGAGAACTCTGGGCCTGAGACAGACGGCAAGTTTGGTTATGATTTATTCACCGAAAAAATTGTTAGTATAGATTACGACAAAAATTTGATAATGGTGAACGAAAACCTTCCAAAAAACTTGAAAGGGTATCAAAAAATGAAGTTGTTTTTTTCAAACGGGAGTATGTTTATTGAGGGCAAGCTAGAAATTGGCGATGAGGTATATCAGGACAAGTTCATGTTTCATTCCGGATATGGTGGAGCTATCCTTTTGGACCCTCAAATAGCCGAAAAGTACAATATGAAATCACTTAAAACTATCAGCACATCTGAGCTTAAGGACTCTTACGGTAATGTTTTCAAGATAGAAACTAAACTGCTACCTAAAGCAAAAATTGGCAAAAAAACAATAAAAAATGTTCCTCTAAGCTTTGCCGCAAGATCCTCAGATATTCCCATGAAAGTATTTGGCAACGATCTTTTGAAGCGTTTCAATGTGATTTTTGATTTTCAGA
>NKJG01000142.1 GCA_002256395.1 Bacteroidetes bacterium B1(2017)
CAGAAAAATATCGTGGAACAAATCAAATTTATGGCGAAAGCATATATACAAGGCGATTTGAGATGATAGGAGCCACAAATTTCTCCAACAATTTGTCGGTCAACTACTCTTACAACAGTCATAAACAAGATTCTTACTACGGCACTGTGCCATTATTGGGTACACAGCACATTGGGTTTTTATTGGGTAAATACCAAAAGACCATTGGTCAAAACGATTTGTTGGTAGGCCTTCCATTAAAATTCAATTTTTATGACGACAACACGGTGGCTACACAGTCGGAAAACCGAAATAAGCCCCAAAAACTGTGGATTCCAGGAATTTTTGCACAACACGAAAGAAAAATAGGAGAAAACTTAAAAACCATGGAAGGTTTAAGATTGGATTATAACCAAACCCACGGATGGATATTTACGCCAAGAATCGCTCTGAAATGGAACAATAAACTCAATATTATAAGGCTTAACATTGGCAAAGGATACAGAATTGTAAACGTTTTTGCTGAAGAACATGCAGCGATGACGGGTGCAAGAGAAGTGCAAATAACTGAAAACCTAAAACCCGAACAAAGCTGGAATATAAACCTAAATTACAACAAAAAGACCATCATCAATGAGGGTTTTATAGGCATAGACGCTTCTGTTTTTTATACCTACTTCGCCAATAAAATCATCCCAGATTATGACACGCCTGACAAAATAATTTATAAAAACTTAAGTGGCTATTTGGTATCGAAAGGAGCAAACGTAAATTTGGATTTCACTTTTAATAATGGCTTGAAAATATTGGGTGGTGTAACGTTTTTAGATGTAAAGAAAACCGAAAATGGTACTAAATCAGTCCCTTATTTTACTGAAAGACTATCTGCCAACTATGTGGTTTCCTACGAAATCATTAAACCGAAGATACTGATTGATTATTCGGCCAACTTGGTGGGGCCTATGCGTCTACCTCTACAAAACGAATATGATCCTCGCCCTTCGAAATCGCCAATTAGCAATATTCAAAACCTACAGGTGACCAAAGAATTTAATGCGAATTTTAAAATTTATGGGGGAATAAAAAACATTTTCAACTTTGTGCCTTACAAAAACCTGCCCTTTATTATTTCCCGATCACAAGACCCTTTTGATAAAAAAGTGATTTTTGAAGA
>NKJG01000143.1 GCA_002256395.1 Bacteroidetes bacterium B1(2017)
ATCAATTATTATGAAAAATTCAATTCTTAAATTCTCTTTCCTGCTTTTTATATTTTTTCCCATAAGTATTTTACAAGCTCAGATTAAAAAAGGAGAAATCGCAAAAGACAAGCTAGTTTCTTCAAAATTCGACACGAGTGAAAAGCATCAATACACAATCAATTTAAATAAAAACCAATTTGTGTTTTTTAAATTATTGCAAAAAGGAATAGATTTAAAAGTTACAACCTACAATGATCAAAAAGAAAAACTAGAGGAGTTTGACAGCCCTAACCATAGAAACGGCTATGAATTATTTACCATTACTTCTGATAACAAAGGTGAGTATCTCCTTGAAATTGAATCCATTGATGAAAAAAATCATGTTGGCGAATATGAATTGTCAATTCAAAGCATCAAGCCAAAGGCCATCAAGCCAAATGAACAAGTTGACCAACTTTTTGCACAATGGGATACCTACAATACCCCGGGAGCTGCTGTGGCAATAATTAAAGATGGGGCAATAGTTTATAAAAAAGGGTATGGTCTCGCAAATATGGAGTATAACATACCTGTGAGTCCCAATTCAGTGTTTCACATAGCTTCTGTATCGAAACAATTTACCGTTTTCTCTATTCTGTTATTAGAAAAACAGGGTAAACTAAGTTTAGATGATGACATCAGGAAATATATACCTGAAGTGCCGGATTTTGGAAAGCAAATCACTTTGAGGCACCTGGCTTCGCATACCAGTGGCTTAAGAGATCAATGGAATTTATTATCCATGGCAGGTTGGAGAATGGACGATGTAATAACTAAAGAACACATACTAAAACTGGTGAGTAAGCAAAAGGAACTCAACTTTAATCCAGGTGAAGAATTTGTGTATTGTAACACCGGTTTTACCCTGTTGGCAGAAGTTGTTTCCAGAATATCAAAAGTGTCTTTTGCAGAATTCACCAAAACAAGCATATTTGAGCCACTAAATATGAGCAGTTCGCTTTTCTACGATGATCACGAAAAGATTGTTCAGAACAGAGCCTATTCTTATCAAAATGCATCAGGAGGTTACAAAAAGAGCGTTTTAAATTATGCCAATGCAGGTGCAACAAGTCTTTTTACCACAGTTGAGGATTTGAGCTTATGGGCAATGAATTTTAAT
>NKJG01000144.1 GCA_002256395.1 Bacteroidetes bacterium B1(2017)
TAGAAAAACTAAAGGAATTTATCGTTGCCAAAAGTAAAGTTATTAGAAATGGCAAAGTAGAAGAAATTAAAAGTGAAGATTTGGTTTTAGGAGATGTGATAATCATTGAAGAAGGAATGTCCATTCCAGCAGATGCCACCATCATCCTTTCCAATGATTTTATGGTAAATGAATCCATCCTAACCGGAGAATCGCTCGCTGTTGAAAAAAATAAGGAAAACAATCAGGTATTTAAAGGCACAAGTGTAGTTGGTGGATTGGGAATTGCCCAAATAACTGCCATTGGTAACGAAACTTCTTTAGGGAAAATAGGGAAAAGTCTTGAAGGCATAAAGGAAGAAAAAACTCCTTTAGAAAATCAAATTTCGAATTTTGTGAAAAAAATGGCATTTCTTGGCGGTATTGTCTTTTTTGTAGTTTGGGCCATCAACTATTATAATACCAGAGAAATCCTAAACAGTTTATTACAATCTTTGACCTTGGCCATGAGCATTTTGCCAGAAGAAATCCCTGTGGCATTTACCACTTTCATGGCTTTGGGTGCATGGCGACTGATGAAAAGTGGAATTGTGGTTAAGCAAATGAAAACGGTGGAAACGCTGGGCAGTGCTACCGTGATTTGTACTGACAAAACGGGTACGCTGACCGAAAACATCATGGATTTGGCAAAATTATATGATTTTGAATCAAATATAATTTTTGAAACGAACCAGACGCTGACTGAAACCAACAAAAATCTTATTAGAACGGCCATGTTTGCATCTGAACCAATTCCATTTGACCCCATGGAAGTGGCATTACACAACGCTTACAAAATTACATCCGAGAATGACGAAAGACCGAATTTCAAGATCATTAAAGAATATCCATTGGGAGGCACTCCTCCAATGATGACCCATGTTTTTGAAAATAAATCTGGCGAAATTATCATTGCTGCCAAAGGCTCTCCTGAGGCCATCATCCATGTTTGTGACTTAGGCGAAGAAGACAAACTCAAAATAGAAAATGCCATTGATGCACTCACTTTGGAAGGCTTTAGAGTGCTTGGAGTTGCAGAAGCCAATACCCAAAACAAGAATTTCCCCAAAAGTCAACAGGAATTTAAATTCAATTTCAAAGGCATTTTGG
>NKJG01000145.1 GCA_002256395.1 Bacteroidetes bacterium B1(2017)
TTCAAAAATTTCGTGAGAATTAATCGCCAAAGTGTTGTGAACCTTGATTTGGTGGAAAAGATAGAAGACCAAACGCTGTTTTTACCAGGTGAAAGAAAGATAATATTCTCTAGAAGAAGAGAAAAGGCTTGGCGAAATCGCTGAATTACAAGATAAGCTTAAGTGTAAAAAATAAAATTCTTTAACATTTTGGTTAATTCAAATTTGGTGCTCTTCTCAAATTAGATTATTTCGCCATACAAAATCAATTAGTTCTGCGGTGGTTTTGGTTACTGTTTTTTTTCTGAGATTGCGTTTATGGTTTTCTACAGTGTGATAAGATATACATAAATTTTCAGCTATTTGCGGCGAATTCAACCCCCTCACCATGAGTTGAAGGATTTCTAATTCTCTTTTTGAGATATTGGGTAAGTTTAGTGAAATTAAATTTTTATTATCCACCTGACTTGCAAAAATTATATTTTCATTATTGGAGCAATCGATCATTGTAAGCATCCTAGAAAAAGACTTTGATAAATGTGATAAATCGGTAATTAAAATAAACGTACTTAAAACTTTGCCTTCCTCATCATACATTTTTCGGGGAAATTGAATCAAAACCCAGCGGTAGTTATTATTACAATCTAACATTCTAATATAGATGTTGATTTGAATCATTTCAACTTTTTCCTTAGCTGTATTTTGAGTCACTTCCATGCTAAGAGCAAAAGAAGCAACTGCAAATTCCCGATCTTCTGGATGCATGTTTTGAAGCCAGAAGGTAAAATCTTGATTTAACCATTCGGAATGTCCAAAGGGCGTCATTTGGAAAATATTTGGACTACAAGCACCTACTTTCATTTCTGATTGATCTGGAATCAACCAAAAATGAGGGCCTATGGCATATTTTTTTGCAATATCAATATCATTTTTAAAAAAGTCAAGACATTGACTTTCAGTAAGTTTAAGATTTCTGGTAGCTAAATTTTTAAATTCAGAAACACTGACAGGTTTTAAGTCCATAAATTAAAATGGAATATTCTTTGGGTATTTAATGGATTTAAAAATACAAAAAAAATGACAGATATCTGTCATTTCATGCCAAAATTCAAAATCCGAACTTTGGGTGTTTATTGAATGGAAAC
>NKJG01000026.1 GCA_002256395.1 Bacteroidetes bacterium B1(2017)
ACCAGTTTACTTTCCATCCCATACTCCAACCTGTCGAAACATCGCCTCGGTAAATCAGAGAGTTTTTTGAAGCCTCAAAAAGTTCTGGTGTGCGATAAGCCGAAATCTGATTCGATGGATATAGTCCGTAAAGGTGCGAAATATGGCGATGTTGGTCTTTAGGGTCGTCAATATCATCGAGCCATTCTTGCAATTGATTGTGCTGCCCGATGTGCATGGGTGGCAATTTATCTCCTAATTTTTTGAGAGAATCAACAAAGGCAGCATCTTTTTTTAGAATCTGAGCTGCACTAATTGCTTTGCTGAACACATCGAAAACTATCTGATTATCCATCGTAACGCCCGCATCGAGCGAAGAACCATCGTGTGCGGCAGGAGCATTTTCAGGAGAATTACCTGGGTTTACGACTAACCAATTGTTTTTTTGTGGGTGTGGAATCAAGAAATCAGCATAAAATTGTGCCGCTCCTTTGAGTGCAGGATATGCCGAAGCCAAAAATGCTTTATCGCCCGTGTACAGATAATGTTCCCACAAATGCTGGCTTACCCAGCCACCGCCTGCTGTCCACATTCCCCAAAAAGCACCGTCAATCGCACCCGTTGCTCGCCAAATATCAGTATTGTGGTGAGCCATCCAGCCTCTTGCACCGTACATATCTTTAGCAGTTTTCTGACCAGTCACCGAAAGCTCTTGCACCATTTTCAAGAAAGGTTCGTGCAACTCCGAAAGATTAGTTTTCTCGGCTGGCCAATAGTTCATTTCGGCGTTGATGTTGATGGTATATTTACTGTCCCAAGGTGGGTTGATGCGATGATTCCAAATGCCTTGTAAATTGGCAGGTTGTCCGCCAGGTTGAGATGAAGAAATTAACAAATATCGCCCAAATTGGTAGTACAGAGCCACCATTTGTGGGTCATTGGTATTTCTGAAATTTCTTAGGCGTTCGTCGGTTGGGAGTTTTACGGCATCGGTTTCACCCAAATCAATTTTTACTCGATTAAATAATTTTTGATAAGCTAAAGTGTGCGAGTTTAGTAACGAACTGTAAGTTTTAGAGTAGGCTCTGTTTAAATATTCGGCGGCACGTTTGTTTTCGTCGCCACTTAAATCTTGATAATTGTTAAAATTAGTAGCTATTGAAATGAAAATTGTAGCAGAATTTGCTCCTTTCACTATCAAAGAGGTATCGGTTGATTGAAGACTGCCACCTTCTAATTTTATTCGGGTAATTCCTTTATACTCAACCATTCCTTTTACGCTTTCGTGGTCGCTTGTTGTACCCGAAATTGTTAAATCTTTGGTTGGTGTAGTAGCAATCGTTTTTCTTTTTTGTGGAGAGGAAATATTGGCATTGAATGATAGATTACCTGCTTTGCTGGCAGATATTTTCATTATAATTACTCTATCAGCTAATGAGGCAAAGGCTTCACGGGTGTAAGTCACATCGCCAACTTGGTAGGTAGTTTTTGAAATGGCTTTTTCAATATCTAATTCTCTGTAATAGTTCGTGAAGTTTTCATAACCATCGAAGACTAAGTTGAGACTCCCGACTGGTTCAAATTTTTGTCCGTGTGAAGTTTTGGTGATAATGGCTTGATTGGCCAATTTTTCGGCCTCTTTGTGGTTGCCTTCAAAAATCAATTTTCTGATTTCGGCTAAATTCTCAAGAGCTTTAGGATTATCGTTTCGGTTGGGTCCTCCACTCCAAACGGTGTGTTCGTTGAGTTGAATTATTTCTTTTTCTACATTTCCATAAATCATAGCTCCTAAACGGCCATTTCCAATGGGCAGTGCGTTTTCCCAGGTGTTGCCTGCTGGTTGTTTGTACCAAAGTTTTAAGGATGTTTTTTGAGAATACCCAAATTGAGCAATTAATATTAAAAGTAAAATCGAAAATTTTTTCATACCAAAATTCATAAAGAATTTAAAGGATTGTATTAAAATATTAAAACGTGAAAATTGAAAATAGAATTTGTGTCATTTTAACACATTTTTTTCCAAAAAGAAATTGTTTAATGTTTCTTAATAAGAAATTTGCTTATGGTCATCAAATGATAAATGTACTAATAAAAGGTTGACATTAAACTAACTATTTATGCTTTTTTTTATATTTGATATGATTATATCTGCTTAAAGTTTACAAGATGCTTTAAGATTTTAAAAGGAAACAAAAAAATCTAACGTCCTACAAACGAGGACATTAGACCGATTCTATTCTATTTATTCTCAAACTATAAGTCTTTTTTTAAAAAACACAGAACTGCATTTAAAATTTGTAAATCAATAAACAGGTAATTTAATTGTGCTACAATTCTCCTAATACTGAAATGCAGTGTTGGTCATAAAACTTGAAAATTTCCCCATCAACTATCTTCCCTATTACCTCGATATTTTAAATTTTCATGGATAGTTTTTTGTCATTTTTGAATTTGGTTAAATATTGAAATAATACAACAAAATACATGACAAATGATTTTTTGACAGCTTGCCTTTTGATCATTCTGTGATATATTTGTTCAAATCTATATTCAATGATTTGGAATTTCCAATAAAAAGTGTCTATTTGACACGTACTTGAAAATGAATAGCTATCTACATCCTTTCCGCAATGGTTACCGATAGCTATCATCATTAATATTTATTTTAATAATCAAACTAAATATTGAAAAATTAAAATAAATGAGGAAAATTTAGTGTGAAGAAATGAAATAAAGTTTCTTGAAATAGTTCAATAACCATATGAAGAAGTGCATTAAATGTGATCATGTAGACGGCTTAAAGCGAGCAGGGTTTATACGAGGTAAACAAAGATACTATTGTAGACATTGTGCCATTCACTTTGTTTATCCTGACTCAGAAGCAAAACCCAAAAAGAACACCCATGCCACTATTCAAGATGTGGCGAAATATCTTGGTGTGTCTATTTCTACGGTTTCTAGGGCCTTAAACGATAAAACTGATATAAATCTCGAAACAAAAAAAGCGATACTTGAAGCCGCCAAAGAATTGGATTACCATCCAAATCTCTTGGCTAAAAGTCTACACGATGGGAAAACCAATATAATCGGGGTCATTCTTCCTGACGTGGTTCATCCCTTTTTTGCAAGAGTGTTGGCAGGTATTCAAAACATTGCGAGCAAGTCACAATACAATATTATTGTTTGCCATTCAGACGAAAAGAATGAAACTGAAATTAAGAATATTGAAAATCTCATTTCATTCAAAGTTGATGGTATTCTGATGAGTCATACCAAAAATATGATAGATTCAAATCATGTTAAAAACGCCATAAAAAAAGGAATACCTGTCGTCCAGTTTGATAGAGTATTTGACGAGCTGGATATTCCAAAAGTCGTAAGCCAAGACGTAAAAGGTAGTTTTGATTTGGTGGAACATTTGCTTAACCAAGGCTGTCGCAAAATTGCCATCATGTTGGGACCTAAAGATTTGGATATTTCTAACCAAAGATTAGAAGGTTACTTGGCCGCTCTTCAACACTTTGGTATGGAAATAAATCCAGCATATATCGTTTATTCTGACATTTCTGAAAATGACAGCAAAGAAGCCTTTAATTATTTCATCAATTTAGAAAATCCACCTGATGCTATTTTTACAGTATTTTACAGCCACTCAATAGAGATGATGTCCATCGCAAAATCGGCAGGAATAAAAATTCCTGAAGCATTGGCTTTTGTGTCTTATGGTGACGATTCCCTTGTCGAGTTTTTTGAGCCCTCCCTTACAGTTTTTAATCAATTTCCGATTTCAATGGGCGAAACTTCTATGAATATTTTATTGGATATTATAAAATTTAAGACAGAATTATCAGCGAAAACACACGTGTTGGACGGTAAATTAATCATTAGAAATTCTTCGCTGAGAAAATCTTCTAATTGAATTTCAAAAAGCCTATTTGATAATTGAACTTGAATCATTCATTATTTCAGTTCGGCTTTGATTTATAAAAGACATAGTATATATCTTTTTTTTTTTAAAATTTGATTAGTGCATATATTATATCGAGATTTAGTAATTCATTCAGAAAAGTCATAATTTATTAATATTTTACTTATAATAAGACATTTAAGAAATTATTAGTAAAATCAGTTTATGAAATATTAAAAAAAACTAATAATAATTTATGTAAAAATATAATTATTCAAACATTAAGTGTTAATTTGACGCTTATTTTCTGAACAAGAAAAAAATCCTTATTTATTTACCTTTGATAATTAAACAATGAAACCTTCAAATTTCAAATACCAACTGCTATTCATTTGTTCGATTGGCCTATTTTCTGCAACTTTTGCTCAAAATCAGCCCACTTCACTTAAAGAAGCATTTAAGAATGATTTTCTTGTTGGTACGGCTCTTGGAGCTGAGCATATTCTCGAAAAAGATGCAAAAGCCAATCAGCTCATTAAAAAAGAATTTAATGCAATTACCCCAGAAAATCACATGAAATCGATGAACATTCACCCTGAGTGGAACAAATACGATTTCTTTTTGGGAGATAAATTTGTTGAATATGGACAGAAAAACAATATGTATGTGGTAGGTCATACGCTTGTTTGGCATTCACAATTGCCTCGTTTTGTTGGAAAAATAAAGTCCGCAGACTCGTTGAAACTGTTTATGACGGATCATATAAACACTGTGGCGGGTAGATATGCGGGAAAAATCAACAGTTGGGATGTGGTAAATGAAGCCATTGAAGACGATGGTACTTTTCGTAAGTCTATTTTTTATAATTTATTGGGTGAAGACTTTATCAAAATGGCCTTTGATTTAGCGGCAAAAGCAGACCCGAAAGCAGAATTGTATTATAATGATTACAACAACGAACAACCTGCAAAACGCAAGGCAACTATAGAAATGATCAAAAAACTGAAAGCATCAGGCACAAAAATAGACGGTGTGGGGATTCAGGGGCATTGGAGCATCAACAGTTTGAACACTAAAAATATTGAAGATGCGATTATTGAATACGCTGCTTTGGGTTTAAAAGTAGCTTTTACAGAACTGGATCTTACTGTTTTGCCAAATCCATGGGACTTAAAGGGAGCAGATGTCAATCAAAATTTCGAGAATAGTCCGAAAATGAATCCTTATCCAAAAGAATTGCCTGATTCAGTTCAAACTACTTTGGCTCAGAAATATGAGGAGCTTTTTAAAGTCTTCTTAAAACATCAAGACAAAATTGACAGAATTACTTTTTGGGGAGTGGCTGACAATCATTCTTGGTTAAATGGCTGGCCAGTTAGAGGCCGCACCAACTATCCTTTGCTTTTTGATCGAAATTTTGAACCTAAAAAAGCTTATAATTCTGTAATGAACCTCAAAAAAACCAACCCAAACCTATAAAAAAATGACACAAGAATCTCAGAAACTCTCGGTATTAGAAAAAGTTGGCTACAGCCTAGGTGACTTAGCAGCCAATTTGGTATTCCAAACTTTAGTAACCTACCTGGCCTATTTCTACACAGACATTTATGGATTAAAAACTGAAGATGCTACATTGGTCACACTTTTTGTGGGACTATTTGCTGCGTTCGTGTTTAATCCAGTAATGGGTGCCATTGCCGATAGAACCAGCACCCGTTGGGGTAAATTCCGCCCATGGATTTTATGGACAGCCGTTCCGTTGGGCGTTACCGCATTATTGGCATTTAGCACGCCCAATTTCGAATATCAGGGTAAGGTTATATACGCAGTAATTACTTATAGTTTGTTGCTTTTGCTTTACGCTGCAAACAATTTGCCCTATTCGGCTTTAAGTGGCGTAATTACGGGCGATATGGCTGAGAGAAATAGTATGTCGGCTTATCGATTTGTGGCGGTGATGTTTTCGCAGTTTTTTGTGCAAGTTTTTATGTACAACCTTATCCTGAAAGCTGGTGATGGTGATAAAGCGGTCGGTATAGAAAAAGTGATGACCATTTTGGCTATTGTGGGCACATTGATGCTTTTGGTAACTTTTTTTACCACCAAAGAGCGTATTGTACCAAAACCCGAGCAAAAGTCCTCTTTAAAAGAAGACCTTGGAGATTTGTTCAAAAACATTCCTTGGATCATCATGTTGGTCACTACCACTTTAGTATTTGTTACTTTGGCCATGAAAGGCGGTTCTTATGTTTACTATTTTGAAAATTATGTAGATAAGGCTCAATTAACCACATTTTTGGAGCCTATGAAAAGCTTCCTTCCAGCCTTCGAAAACGACATTTCTATGGGACTTGGTGTGTTTAATGGCGGTGGAATTTTAATAGGTTTGATAGGAATTATGCTTTCGAAAAAGTTTGCCGATAAGTACGGAAAAAGAAATGTATTTGGAGCATCATTGTTTGTTTCCACTTTATTTATCATTTTCTTTTACTTCTTTCCTCCACAGTCGGTTGGATTGATGTTCGGTTCGCAGATTTTACACATGTTTTTTTATGGTATAAGCACTCCGATACTTTGGACCATGATTGCCGACGTAGCGGATTATTCCGAATGGAAAAACAATCGAAGAGCCACAGCCATTATTTTCTCAGCGATGATGGTGGGCTTAAAAGGTGGGTTGAGCATAGGTAGTTCTTTGTTAACCATGATTTTAGGGCTATTCAATTACCAAGCAAATTTAGAGGTGGCACAATCGGCGGAGACCATAAACGGGATAAAATTACTCGTAAGTATATTTCCTGCTATTCCGTTTTTGATAGCCTGCGGCTTGTTATTTTTCTATGAAATAAATAAGAAAATGGAATTGAAAATTGAATCGGATTTGAAGGAAAGGCGATGATGTTTATTGGTTATTAGTTTATTAGTTATTAGTTCATTAGTTATTTGGGACTTACTTTATTGTTATTAATCCCTCTATTAATACACAAAATTAGAGCTAATAACCCTTAAAAAAACCTTCGCATTCGAAATTTAAAGTAACAATAAACCAGTAACCAATAAACTGGTACACCAGTAACCAATTAACCAGTAACCAATACACAAGACAAAAATGCCTGAAGATAGTATAGAACATATTGATTTTGAAGATTTGAATAAGCGAGCTATTTCAAAGCCACTTGTAAAACACATTTACACAGCAGATCCATCAGCACATGTTTTTGATGGAAAGATTTATATTTATCCATCGCACGATGTTGACGCTGGCGAAGCCTTCGACGACCTGGGAAGCCATTTCGCCATGGAAGATTACCATGTAATTTCGATGGATTCGATTGATAGTGAAGCTTTTGACAATGGAGTAGCTTTGCATGTAAATGATGTACCATGGGCAGACAAGCAAATGTGGGCCCCAGATGCCAACGAAAAAGATGGCAAATATTATTTATTTTTCCCTGCAAAAGGCCATGATGGAATTTTCAAAATTGGCGTTGCGGTTGGAGATTCGCCAGTTGGGCCTTTTATAGCCCAACCAGAGCCCATCAAGGGGAGTTTTTCGATTGACCCAGCTGTTTTTAAAGACGAAGATGGTGACTATTATATGTATTTTGGAGGAATCTGGGGCGGACAATTGCAACGTTGGAGAGAAGGAATATTTAATGCAGACTCCCCTGAAAGTCCAGTTGCTCATTTGCCTGCAGATAATGAACCTGCACTTTGTCCAAAGATTGCGAAAATGACCAACGACCTTTTGGAGTTTGCTCACGAAGCCAAAGACGTTTTGATTTTGGATGAAAATGGTCAACCGCTTTTGAATGGCGACAATGAAAGAAGATTTTTTGAAGCAGCATGGATGCATAAATACAATGGAAAGTATTATTTCTCTTATTCAACTGGAGATACGCATTTCATATGTTACGCCATTGGCGATAATCCTTACGGGCCCTTTACGTATGCCGGAAGAATTCTTGAACCCGTAGTGGGCTGGACTTCCCACCATTCTATTTGTGAAGTAGCTGGCAAATGGTATTTGTTTTATCACGATTCTAGTCTTTCTGAAGGGGTAACACATTTGAGAAGTGTGAAATTAGCTGAGATAACCTATGATTCATATGGGAAGATTAATACTTTGGTGCCGTATAAATAACTGAAATAATAGAAAAAAACTTATGAAAATTCAAGAAAAACTAGGTTCATCCTTTATTCTAAGCAAACTATTTTTCTGCTCGCTTTCTTTTTGTTTAGTACTTAAAACTAATCAATTATCTGCCCAAACTACTCTGAAAGAAGTCTATAAAGATGCATTCAAAATAGGCGTAGCTGTCAATGATCAGATAGTTTCTGGGAAAGATAAAGCTTCGCAAGACATTGTGGTAAAACAGTTTAACACCATAACCCTCGAAAACTCGATGAAAGCGGCTTTGATAAATCCACAGCCTGGGGTTTTTAATTTTGAGCCCGGTGATGCTTTTATCGATTTTGGAAAGAAAAATAACATGTTCATCATCGGGCATACTTTGGCTTGGCACAATCAAACGCCTGATTGGTTTTTTCAAGATGCAAACGGGAAGCCCAAATCAAAAGAAGAAGTTGCCCAACGTTTACATGACCACATCAAGGCCATAGCGGGGCATTTTGCTGGAAAAGTGAACGCGTGGGATGTGGTAAATGAGGTAATTGACGATGACGGAAATTATCGCCAAACTAAATGGGTGAAAGGAATCGGTAGTGGCGATGAATTTGTAAAATTGGCATTTAAATATACGGCTCAATATGCCCCGAATACAGAATTGTACTACAACGATTTCAATGCATGGCGACCAACCAAACGTGACGGAATTGTAAGAATGGTAAAAATGCTTCAAGCAGCAGGAATTAAAATAGATGGTATCGGAATTCAAGGGCATTGGGGATTAAATTACCCAAAAACTGAATACATCGAACAAGCCATTGATGCTTACGCCGCATTGGGCGTGAAAGTGATGATAACAGAACTCGATGTCGATGTTTTGCCTCTAACCAAAGAGGGGCAAATAATTGGCCAAGGAATGAGTGAAAAGCAATTTCAAAATGAAGAGTTCAAAACATTCTTAGATCCTTATCAAAAAGGTTTACCAGCCGATGTTGAAAAAACATTGGCCGATAGATATGCTCATTTTTTTGAGATTTTTTACAAAAGAAAAGACAAAATTGACCGAGTTACACTTTGGGGTGTGCATGATGGCATGAATTGGAAAAACGATTATCCTGTGCCCAATCGTACCAATTATCCACTTCTTTGGGATAGAAACAAAAAAGCCAAGCCCGCTTTCAATGCTGTTTTACAAATACCTAAAAAGCTAAAATAAGCCGATGAAATCTCGTTTTTTACTATTATTTGCCTTAGGAATTTCTGTTTTCTCTGAAGTGAAATCACAAATCAGATTACCAAAACTGATTTCTGACAACATGGTTTTGCAACGAGACGCACCCATTAAAATTTGGGGATGGGCAAGTCCGAAAGAAAAAATCAGTTTAGTTCTGAACAAGAAAACTTATAAAACAACGACTTCAGAATCAGGAAAGTGGGAGTTGATTCTGCCTTCTCAGCCTTCAGGAACTGGTGTAGAAATAGTGTTAAAAGGCAAAAACGAGATAAAAATCAACAATGTGGCCTTTGGAGATGTGTACTTTTGTTCGGGTCAGAGCAATATGGTACATCAGATGGAGCTGCATCATGTGCTATATGCCAAAGACATTGCAGAAGCCAATAATTCCAACATTCGACAGTTTTGGATACCCACAAGTACCAGTTTAAGTGAACGAAAAGACGATTACTTAAATGCCAGTTGGAAAGTCTGTAATCCTGAAAATGTCCGCCAGTTTTCGGCAGTAGCATATTTTTTTGCAAAGAATATTTATGAAAAACATCATGTACCCATTGGCATCATCAACGCCAGTGTAGGCGGAACACCCATAGAAGCTTGGACGAGTCAAGATGGTTTAAAAGACTTTTCGAAATTAACAGAAACCATACAAAAAAATAAAGATACCGCTTTCGTAAATTCGTTTTCAAGGATAAAAAGACCATTAATAATTTCAAAAGACAAAGGTGAATTAGAATCACCCAAATGGTTTGAATCCAACTATCAGCCCAAAGGATGGAAACCGATAACCGTTCCTGGATTTTGGGAAGACCAAGGAATAAAAGATTTAGATGGGATAGTTTGGTACAGAAAAGACACAAATCTGCCTATATCTATGTTAAATAAGCCCTCAAAAGTATTTTTAGGCAGAATTGTGGATGCCGACGCCATTTATATCAATGGAAAAAAAATTGGGCAAACTGGCTATATGTATCCGCAAAGGCGGTATCCAATACCGAATGACTTACTTAAGGTTGGAAAAAACACCATCGTAGTAAAAGTGACCAATAATGGTGGTAAAGGAGGCTTTGTACCTGATAAACCTTATAGTTTGATTGCTGGAAACGACACTTTAGATTTGAGCGGAACATGGCAATATAAAGTAGGCGAGGCTTTTTCACCTTCAGGTGGATTTTTCCCCAGTTTTTCTGCCCAAAATCAACCGACAGCATTGTTTAATGCGATGGCAGCACCCGCTACCCAATACACCATTAAAGGTTTTCTTTGGTATCAAGGAGAAAGTAATGCTGGACGACCACAAGAATATGCAGATCTGCAAAAAGCTCAAATAGTTGACTGGAGAAAGCAATGGAACCAAGGTGAATTACCTTTTTTGTTTGTACAATTGCCCAACTTCATGGATGCCAACTATTTGCCATCAGAAAGTCAATGGGCCGCACTGCGTGAAGCTCAGTTAAAAGCATCGACCATGCCCAATACGGCCATGGCAGTTGGAATAGACCTTGGTGAATGGAACGACATTCACCCCGATAACAAAAAAGACGTGGGCGATAGATTGGCCTTACTGGCTAGAAAACTTATCTATAAAGAAGATTTGGTGGCCTCAGGTCCTATTTTCAATTCTGCTAAAATTGAGGAAAATAAAATAATTCTAAATTTTAATCATATAGGAAGTGGGCTCACAAACAAAGACGGTGAACCTTTAAGAGAATTTGCGATTGCAGGTTCAGACAAAAAGTTTGTTTGGGCGGATGCCAAAATCGAAGGAAATCAGGTAGTTATTTCAAATCCACAAATAACAAAACCCTTGTATGTCAGATATGCTTGGGCCGACAATCCTGATGTAAACTTTTACAATTCTGAAGGATTGCCAGCCTCTCCTTTTCGAACTGATGGCCAAGATATGGACCCAGCAAAGCCTTGGATGGGCAAAAAAACGGCTGTGGTGCTAACTTATGACGATGCCCTAAATGTGCATTTGGACAATGTAATTCCCGCCTTAGATTCATTGAGTTTGAAAGGGACATTCTACCTGACTTCGTCTTCGGATGCATCAAGAAATCGAATAAATGATTGGAGAAAGGCAGCGTTGAATGGACATGAACTAGGAAACCATACCGTTCATCATCCTTGTGATGCTAGCGGGCCTGGTATGTCATGGGTAAAACCCGAGTATGATTTGAGTAAATATTCCATGGCTCAGATTCAATCAGAAATCAAGATGTGCAATGCCTTTTTGAAAGCCATAGACGGTAAAAGTAAACGCACTTTTGCATTCACCTGTGGACATAAAAAAGTAGCTGAGGGTGAATTTATTCAATCTCTTTCCGACGAATTTATAGCTGCACGAGCCGTAAGACACGAAATGCACAGTATTGAAGAGCAAAAACTGATGGACATTGATTGCTACAGTATGGAAAACAAAACGGGTGAAGAAATGATAGCTCTCGTAAAAGAAGCCCAAGAATCTGGCAAACTTTTGGTGTTTTTATTCCATGGTGTGGGTGGCGAACATGGATTAAATGTAAGCAAAGAAGCTCATAGTCAGCTGCTTCACTATCTAAAAAACAATGAAAAAGACATTTATATCGATACGATGTTGAATGTGGCGGAGCACATATTAGACCTAAATAAATCAACCCAAAGGAAATGAAATCATTTAAGATTTTAATTGTTTTTTTCATTTTTGGTACTACCTCTTCTATTGCCCAATTTGGACTTACCCCAGCACAAAGAGACAGTATAAATAAACTTACTGAAGCCGATTATAACAATATGTTGGGTCAGTTGTCAATTAACCGTTCTCAAGTCAGAAGAGGGCCATCAGGAAATCCAAAGGATGCCAATGCTGCCAACAGCTCTGAGGATAAAGTGAATAAGTACACTTTGCCCGACCCACTGGTGCTAAAAAATGGAAAAAAAGTAAAGTCAGTCAATGATTGGAATCAACTACGTAGACCAGAAATTGTGGCTGATTTTGAAAATGAAATCTATGGAAAACTTCCTGCGAATATACCAGTCGTGAAATGGCAAGTAATTTCTATAAAAGATACAACGGTTGGCAATCAAGCCATAAAAGAAAAACTATTAAAAGGGATTGTGGATAATTCAGCATATCCAGCCATCAAGGTGGAAATAAACTTACTCATAGCCACTCCCGCAAATAGTAAAAAGTCTGTGCCCATAGTTTTAGAATTTGGTTTTATAAAAAATCCATTTAATCCAAGCCCAATAAAAGCGATCGGCTTGGGTTCGGCTGGAGAACCCACTTGGCAAGAGCAAGTAATCACCAAAGGCTGGGGATATGCCATTATAGAGCCATCTAGCATTCAGGCTGACAACGGAGCTGGCCTTACCAGAGGAATTATTGGATTAGTAAACAAAGGAAATTATCGAAAATCTGATGATTGGGGAGCATTAAGAGCATGGGCTTGGGGTGCCAGTAGAGCCATCGATTATTTTGAAACCGATAAAGACATTGATGCAAAACGCGTAGCTATTGAAGGTCTTTCTCGTTATGGAAAAGCTGCTATAGTAGCCATGGCATTTGAACCAAGAATTTCGCTTGGATTCATTGGATCATCAGGGGCTGGCGGTGTAAAAATACTCAGAAGAGTTTTTGGTGAACAAGTAGAAAACCTTGCTGGATCTGGCGAATACCATTGGTTTTCTGGTAGTTTCATAAAATATACAAGCCTACTTACTCCTGATGATTTGCCTGTAGACGCTCATCAATTGGTGGCTTTGTGTGCTCCTCGACCGATATTCATCAGTGCGGGTTCACCGCAAGTTGAAGGAAACTGGATAGATGCAAAAGGCATGTTTATTGGTGCGGCTCAAGCAGGTTCTGTTTATCGACTGTTTGGCAAAAAGGACTTGGGAACCACCGAATTTCCCCCATTGGGTACTCCACTTATAGATGGTGAAATAGCTTATAGGCAACATGCAGGGGGCCACAGCACTGGCCCCAATTGGAGTACATGGATTGCTTGGGCGAGTAAATATTGGGGCGATTGAAATTTGATTTTATAAAATTGATAAATATATAATTTGATCTCAAGTAATAAAAAAGCTTGTTCCATTTAGAAGAACAAGCCTTTTGATTGATCAAATACTTTATTTTCAGTTATTAAAAAAGCATTATGAATGCTTATCAATTATTTAAACAAAAAGTAAGCAATAATAAGCGTAACAAAAACATTAAACAATTGGGCTATTAAGAATGCATAAAGTGGTTTTTTGCCTTCATTGTTAAATAAATCAGAAAACTTGGTTTCGAGTCCGATACTCGTAAAGGCTAAAGCAAACCAAAGTCCTTGAAGAGATTTCAAACCACCTTTTACTGCATCTATTTTTTCAGAGGAAATAAAAAAGGAAAATAATACTGATGCGGCTATAAACCCGATAACAAACTTAGGAAAACGCTCCCAAATTACGCCCAGTGTAGGTTTTGTTTCTTTAACGCTTGCCGATTGGTTGTTGGTGTATGTCCAATATACAGAGATTGCAAAGGCAGCCAATCCAAGTAACACATTTTGAGAAAATTTCACGATGGTGCTTATTTTCAATGCCTCCTCTCCTATCATCGTTCCTGAGGCTATGACTGCACCTGTAGTATCGATAGTTCCACCTAACCATGCACCAGTAACCGTCTCTGACAATCCCATTAATTTTGCCAAAAAAGGCATAAAAATTATCATAGGAATGGCCGTTATCAAAACTAGGGAAATCACGTAGGAAAGCTTTTTTGAGTCGCCTTTGATAGCCCCAGAAGTGGCAATGGCTGCCGAAACTCCACAAATAGAAACCGCACTGGATATCATGATGGCCATTTCTTCGTCTATGCCCATTTTTTTAGAAACCCAAAAAGCAAAATACCAAACTGAAACAACCACAAGCAATGCCTGAACTAATCCAAGAGATCCTGCTTTGAGAATATCTCCAAAAATAACGCCTGTACCGAGTAAAACTAAACCGATTTTTACGTACAATTCAGTGTTTAAGGCCTTACTTAACCATTGCGGAACTTCAAAGAAATTTCGAATAAGCAGGCCAATAGCCAAACTAAAGATGACAGCTTCTAAATTCCAGTTTTTAAGGAAGGTGTTTCCTGCCAAAATGAGAGCAAATACCGTTAAAAGAAAAACCACCGGAAAACCTTTGAGTGTATCCGAAAAACCTTTCCCGAGTACCTTAGCGGCCAATAGTGCTGACAAATAAACAACAAGGAAGATTGAGCCAATTTTGATTAAATTATCAACGGTCAAGACTTTTTCCAATAATTGAGAACTATTTTCCCAACCGAAAGAGGGGGTCGGAATTTTAAAACCAATCAAGGTCAAAATGATAATCAAAAATCCAAAAACCACCACCGTCCAGTCTTCGGTTAGTAGTGCTTTTTCTTTGTTAGGGTTCATAAATTTATATTTGTTAGGGTTGAATTATCAATGAAATCCGTAATTTTTTTCACCTGCATCAATTTTTACATTCAGCAAATTCTGTTTAGGTGGCAAAGGACAGGTGGCATAAGGTGTAAAAGCACAAGGAGGATTATAGGCCTTATTGAAATCTATTTTCACGTTGCCCGCAGCATCTGGAAGTTGGGTATAAATATATCTACCGCCACCATAGGTGCTTATTTTATTGGTTTTATCTCCAAAAATAACAAAAAACTGGTCTCCTTCGGCCAAGACATCCAGGCTGTATTCTTTTTTACCAATTCTAAAGACCAATTTCCCAGGAGAATCTTGTAGGCTAGTTTGCCCTGTAATATCCAATATCGAAATCTTCTTGTTGTCTGTCTTTACAAATTTAGCCATGATATTCATCATTGGGTCAATTTTGAAATGTTCAATGTGGGTAAATTCCTCTAAAAAAGGACTTTTCAAATCTCTGAGCCTTATAGCAAACTTTTCTCCTCTTTTGATGACCAACCATTTCAATGACCCATATTGCAAAATTATAGGTTTTTCTGAAGGAAATATCTTCACTTTTTGGATTTTAACCCCTTCAATAAAAACTTCATGTTCGTTCAATACCGAAAACTCAACTTCGCCATTTTGCAAAAAAATTTCACCCAAAAAATCGGGGCATTTGTCTTCAGGAAACAAATGATCATTTTTAGTATTAGAGCCAATGGTATTACGGCCTTCGTTTAGCCAAAACAATCCTGCCAAATTCAACCATCCATTTTCCTTCTTAAGATTTTCTTCACGTTGTTTGTGCCAATCGTTGATTTCTTGGAGATAATCAGGTGTTTGAGCTACACCCGAGCTCGAAAAAGTCAATAGTACCAAAAAAAATAAAATATTAATTCTCACCGTTTTTGTTTTTTTGTAAAAATAGCAAAATGTTGTCGTGGGTGGAATCGAACCACCTCTTAAAGTTTATGAAACTTCACTTCTCCTTTAGAATTCACGACCAAATTCTGAAAAGAGCTGACTCTTTTTAATCAAGTCAGCTCTAAAAAAACTAAAAAGTATATCTCAAGGTTACACCATAGGTACGTGGATCACCCAAAATACCGCCGATTTGACCAGCACTTCCTGGAGCAACCAAAAGCTGTTCATAGTAGTCTTTGTTGCCAAGGTTTCTTCCCCAAACAAATATTGAAATGCCATTGGAAGCTCTGAAACCCACTCTTCCATTTAGCAAGGCGTAACCTTCAATGTCTAAGAATTGTGAAGGCGATGGGCTTGAAGAAAAAGTAGAACGATAATACACGTCTAAGCCACCAAAGTAGTTGCCTTTTAGGCCAAACAAGCTACCTTTACCGGTAATTTCGGTTCCCAATGATCCTGCATATTTAGAAATACCAGGCAAAACACTTTCAGATATATCTTTGAATGCAGACAGACCACTTACTTCTTCAATGGCTACTGGAGAATTGGTAAATTTGAGGTATTTACAAGCTTTCTTAAATTTTATAAAATTTCTAATTGTTTTATAAAAATGTTAATTTACGACACCTTCAAAACCACCCGCTGATACCTAGTCAAACTAGGCACTCCATCATCTTTTCCTTCTACAATGATGTGAATTGTATCGCCAGTTTTGGCTGATTTTGGGATTTCTATGCTTGCATTTGTATTGTTTATTGAGGAAATTATTACTTTTTCTTTAATAATACCCACTTCTTCATATTGCCAAAAAGTAAGGGCAACTTTATTTTTATCAGGGTCAGTTGCAGTAGCTGTTAGCGTAATTTTCTGCCCTGCTTTTACCCTTTGTTTATTTCCCCCTTTCACTGAAATCGATGGAGCATGATTGGCATCTTTAAAGTCTTTTACACACCAATCGGCACGAGCTGCAAAGTCTTCTTGAATAGCTGGTATCCAGCGTATTTGGGCAAAAGCTTTGTCCATTTGTTTTGTAAAAGGATTATAGTCTGATGCTGCGTCGCCATCTTCCCAACGACTTGGGGTAACTGTCGATTGAACTAGACGACCACCCCATCCGCCATCTTGTGGATTCTCTAAGTTATTCAAACCCACATCTACCAAATGTAAAAAAGCGGGGGAATCCCCTTCAGAAATAAAATCATATTGCCCAAAACTACCCCACTGGTTTTTCTTTGCTTTTTCCATACTGCTGTAAATGTCCTCTATTTCGCCTAGCGGTGGATTCCCATCTCCATAGCTGTAATACATTTTTAAAAGTGGCCCATGGTTGTTGATGATATCACCCATAAATTTCCCTTCCAAATATGGGTGAAGTTCCTGTGGCACAGCCCTTTTCCAGAAATAGGCAAAACTCCAAAACTGATTGGAATTATAATATACCTTGACATCTTTCCAGTTCGGTTCTATGTATTTCTTGTAAGTAGCGTCTTGGTCAAGTATAGCGTAAATGATGGCTTTCTGACAAACCTTTTTGTATATTTCATCCCATTGAGGGGTGTTTTTGTATTGATCTTCAATAGATTTCAAAGCCCGGGCAATGGTATTGGTACCACCCCAAACTTGCAAATAGAGCGGAGTCAAGTCATCGTCTAGCAATTTGGCTTTGATGAAATCTGAACCTTCGGTATCTTTTTCCATTTCACCTTCAAAATCAATATTTCCGATACGAATTCTGTCTCTTATATATTTATGGGTAGGAAAATCTCCTGAATGTTTAATTAAATTCGGATAAACTTTTCCATAAGCATCCACCAAATCATAAATCCACTGCTCGCCAGGCCAACGCAGTTCGGTGCGTTCTCCATACATTTTTTTGGTCATTTCCATTTCTGAGGTAAACTTGGTGCCTTTTCCATCACCTTTGTAGTGCCATTGCGAACTGCTCACTATCAATCCTTCCACTTTATACTCATTTGAATATAACAACATCCGGATAAACGAATCCACGTCATCCAATTCTCCATCTGTGGTTACTATGGTTCTTGGTTTCTGTGTGCTTTTTGTTTGACTAAGGCCTACAGAAATATTCAAAAAACAAAAAATCAGAAAAAAACTTGCCT
>NKJG01000146.1 GCA_002256395.1 Bacteroidetes bacterium B1(2017)
ATTTGACTATCAAAAAAATATAGCTTATGCCATTTTTTTATGATTTACAGCCAAGTTTAGCTTTGAAACCTTATGTTAGGCTATATAGGTTTATGCATTTACTGTTTACTGACAGTACTTTGCCTCCTGCAAAGGCCTATCCGCCCAGGCCCGAGGTTACACTTAGCTTTTATCCGAGAGACTCCGAAAAAGTCAGCTACGAAGATGGTAGGTCGCCATCTAGAGTGCGTTCTGCCCTTATTGGACAGCAAAATGTAGTCAGTCATAGATTGGTAGGCAAAGAGTTTTTGATGGTTCAAGTTGTTTTTCAACCAGGCGGGTTGTATCGTCTGACGGGTATTCCGACCATCGATTTGAACAATCAATATTTCGATGCAGAGGCGGTTTTGGGCAATGAAGTAAGAAACCTTAATCAAAGACTTAGTAATATAGAGGATTATCCCAAAATGATTCCGTTGGTAGAAGATTTTCTGATGAATATGGTCAGGAAATCTTCTTATGATATACGACCCATTGATAAAGTTGGTATAGCCATGTTAGAAAACGTTAATCAATTCTCTTTGGATTGGTTAGCCAAGGAATCGTGCTTGAGTTCGAAACAGTTTGAACGAAATTTTAATGAACGCATCGGTATTAACCCAAAATATTTTGCCCGAATTATCCGATTCGACAAGGCATTTAGAATGAAAAATGCTTTCCCAAATAAAGATTGGCTAAGTATTGCCTTGGAATGCGGTTACTACGACTACCAACACTTGGTGAGAGACTATAAAGAATTCACAGGAATGACCCCAGCAAATTTTTACCTGCAAGACACCCAATCTCCTGAGCGAAAGTTTGGAATAGTAGAAGTTTGAGAGAACACAAATCTCTCCAAACTCCGAGCTAAACTCCGTGCCCTCTGTAGTAAAATAAAGTAAGCTATGTAATCGAAAAAAAAACATTTGACAAAAAAACTATGCTATCTATATGCCTATGTGTTTAAATCACACAGGAATCACATCCACCTCCACTTTGACTTTGTGGCTTCCTGAGCTGAAGACAATGCCTTTCATTGGAGCCACGTCGGCATAGTCTCTTCCATAAGCTGTTAT
>NKJG01000219.1 GCA_002256395.1 Bacteroidetes bacterium B1(2017)
CGTTGAATTGCAATTGTTTACTATTTATTTTATTAGCCAAAGCTAGAATAATACAAATATAGTGTTAAGTGTGCAAAGAGCAATATATTAGGCTATTGATGATGGACGAAATGGGTTTGATTCAGAGGTTTTTCTGAATCAAACTTTTCTCACTTCTGTATTTCCGCCACCATTTAAAGTCAAACTTACTGGCTGATTCTTTTTCCAAGCACCTCGGGTAAAGTCTGGAATATCGACGGTTTTTCCTTTTTTCATCACCGAAAGTTCGCTAGCATGAGCAATGGAGCTCCATGCGGCAGCATCATATACATCTTGATCAAGCGGTAAGCCGTTTCTTAGGCAATCTATCAATCGCCAATCCATTATAAAGTCCATGCCGCCATGTCCACCTACTTTTTTGGCTATTTCGCCTATATGCTTTACGAGCGGCGTAGTATATTTTTCTTCTATTTCTTTCAGCTCTTTTTCGCTCATCCAGTCTTCTCCAAGGGCTATTTTTCCAGGCTCGGGCCATTTTTGAGCCACTCCCTTTGTTCCACTCAACAAATGAATTCTCGAATACGGCCTCGTAGAAGTTACATCATGCTGCAGCATAATGGTTTTGCCTTTTTCGGTTTTTATGATGGTCGTATTCATATTACCTCTGAAAGGTTTTCCCACATAATCTTCATAGAAAGGGTCGTTGGCGGCCAAAGATTTAGCCATTTCGCCCATTTGGAAATCATTGGAAGAAATTGCCACCAAATGGTCAAATCTATCGCCTCGGTTGATGTTGAGACATTGTGAAATAGGCCCCAAACCATGGGTAGGGTAGAGGTTGCCGTTTCGGTTGGCATTTTCGTTGAGTCGCCACATGTCTGAATAAGAGGTTTTTCCGAAATTGGCATTCAAGAGATTGTGAATATAAGCACCTTCTGCATGAATTAATTCTCCGAAAAGGCCATTTCTGGCCATATTTAGGGTCATTTGCTCGAAAAAGTCATAGCAAGTGTTCTCCAACATCATGCAATGTTTTTTGGTTTTTTCGGAGGTTTCTACCAATTGCCAACATTCGTCAATAGTTTTGGCGGCTGGGACTTCAATGG
>NKJG01000027.1 GCA_002256395.1 Bacteroidetes bacterium B1(2017)
TAGAATCTGAAGACGAATATTACCGTAAAATTCAGAAAATCGTCTCGATTTCAGACATCGGCTTGATTACTAAAATGTCTCAAAATCAGGAAGATGTGATAGTTCTGGCCAATTCTATCATGCAAACCACTCCAATTGCGGGCTTAGAAATCAAATTGATAAGCAATAACAATCAAGAAATAACCAAAGGCACTACCAATGCCAACGGAATGGTAGTTTTCAAAAATCTAAAGAAAGACAACCCGAATTTTACTGTGGCCATGGTCACCGCCACCTCAAAAGAAGACTTCAACTATTTGCTTTTTGACGATACCGAAATACAAACTTCGAAGTTTGACATTACTGGCAAAAACTTCAACGAAGCGGGCTTAGATGCCTTTATTTATGGAGATAGAGAGATTTATCGTCCCGGCGAAACCATCAATTTTAACACCGTAATCAGAAACAACGATTGGCAAACGCCAAGCAATATTCCAATAAAAATTCAGGTAAAACAACCCAATGGCAAGGAAATAAGCTCGTTAATGACCCAAACGAACGCTTCGGGAGCCATAAGTCATTCGGTGAAATTGGAACGTTCAGCCCTCACTGGTTTTTACAATGTCGATGTGTTTACGGGCAACAATGTGCTCATTGGCTCCAAAAGTATTTCAGTAGAAGACTTCATGCCTGATCGCATAAAAGTAAATATTGATGCACCAGAAAAAGTGGAGATCGGCCAAAAAGCCAACATCAAACTACAAGCCAACAATCTTTTTGGCCCACCAGCTGCTGATAACAAATACGAACTAGATTTTTCTATTAAACGAAAAACTTTCGAGCCAAAAGGCTATGAGGACTTTACTTTTGGTATTGACGACCCCACCAAATTTGAAAATGAACTCCGAAACGGAATAACAAACGCCAAAGGTGAAGGATTGCAAATTTTTGATATTTCTGATAAATTGGCTAACAAAGGATTATTAGAAGGTAAAGTCTTGGTTTCTGTTTTTGATGAAACTGGCAGACCCGTTCACCGTCAGAAAACGTTCGAGATTTACACCCAGAAACAATTCTTTGGAGTGAAAATTCCTGCATACTTCGTCGGAACAAATGCAACATTTCCTATTGAATTGGCGGCTCTAAATTCTGCAGGAACTAGTGTGATAGCAAACGGCACAATGGAAATTTATCTACTAGAATATCAAACCGTTTTGGAGAAAACCGACGAAGGTCTCCGATATGTTTCGAAGAAAAAAGAGAAACTCATCAAAAGCCAAGAATTGAAATTTGGAGGCAAAAATTTGATTCAAAATTTTGTTCCAAAAATATCTGGTGAATATGAAATCAGGGTAAAACCAACAGATGCCGAAAGTTATGTAAGTACCAACTTTTATGCTTATGGTTATGGCTCAAAGGCATCTTTTGAAGTAGATACCGATGGAGAAGTACAAATAGAAACTAATCAAGAAAATTATCTTTTGGGCGAAAAAGCCAAGGCGATTTTTAAAACTCCATTTGATGGAAAGTTGCTCATAACGATAGAAAATGCAGGTATTTTGGAGCATAAATTTGTGCAAACTGAAAACAAATCTGCGGAAATCTCAATTGATTTGGGCACAAACCATTTGCCAAATGTCTATATCACCGTCACTTTGATTAGGGCGATGAATCAACCAGAATTGCCTTTGATGTCGGCTCACGGCATGAAAACCATCAAAGTGGATGACCCCAAACGTAGAATTCCAATAGAAATAATGGCCGTTGAAAAATCTAGGTCGAAAACCAAACAAACTGTTTCTGTTAAAACCACGCCGAATACCGAACTCACTATTGCTGTTGTAGATGAAGGTATTTTGCAACTGAAAAACACAGAAACACCTAAAATCAACGAATATTTTTACCAAAAAAGAGCTTTGGGTGTTCGTTCGTTTGATTTGTACCCATTGCTTTTGCCAGAAATTCAACTGAATGGAAAAAGCAGTACTGGAGGTGACGGCAGCATGGGCAAGCGTGTGAATCCTTTGGCCAATGGTCGTGCAGAATTAGTAGCAAAATGGAGCGGACAAATAAAATCTGACGCTTCAGGCAAAGCCAGTTTCGAGTTTGATATTCCTGAGTTTTTGGGAAGCCTAAGAATCATGGTGGTGGCTTACGACGACGAGAAATTTGGCTCATCTGAACAAAAAATGACGGTTTCTGATCCTGTAAGTATCAGCGTGGGTATGCCATTGTTTTTAAGTCCAACAGACAAAGTAAAAGTGCCTGTGACATTTTTTAATACCACTGAATCGCCACAAACCG
Organism: Bacteroidetes bacterium B1(2017); assembly: GCA_002256395.1. Classification (GTDB taxonomy): domain Bacteria; phylum Bacteroidota; class Bacteroidia; order UKL13-3; family UKL13-3; genus B1. Next base: position 2,284 of record NKJG01000027.1, read on the forward strand.
TAAAACTTTCAACCCAAACCGAAGGTCAGATTTCCGTAGGCAATTTCGCTGAAAATAACATTACGATAGAACCAGGAAAAGAAAAACACCTAGACCTAGAAGTGGCTGGAAAAGACAAAATGGGTTTAGGAAAACTAAAAGTCATAGCAAAGTCTGACAAAGAAACATTCTCCAAAACCACCGAAATAAGTGTGCGTCCAGCAGGATCATTGCAAAAATCTGGTACTTCGGGCATCTTGGCCAAAAACACCGATTTGGCTTTTGCTGCTCCTACAGGCTACATTCCTGGTACTTTTTCTTCTAAAATCTACATCGGCAACACGCCCACGATACAGTTTGGCAATCGCCTCGAAACGCTATTGGCTTATCCACATGGTTGTGTGGAGCAGATTATTTCCAAAGCATTTCCACAACTTTATCTCGACGATTTGATTAAGCAAATCGATGGAAAAGTGGAGATTTCAGAATCGGGTCAATCGGAATTGAACCCGCAGTACAATGTGAATGCGGCTATTCAAAAAATTGAAGCTATGCAGCTTTACAACGGTTCCGTTAGTTATTGGCCGGGCTCGCAAGAGGAATATTGGTGGGGAACGGCTTATGCCTTACATTTTCTTTTGGAAGCCCAAAAATCTGGATTTGAAGTTTCTAAGCCCGTAATTACACAATTGGTAAATTACCTGACCCAACGCACCAACGAAGAACAAACCAAAGAGACCATCTGGTCAGCAACGAATGGAGTTTACAAGAAAAAAGAACGCCTCAAAACCGAAATCGCATATTCGCTTTATGTGCTTTCACTCACCGATGAGCCAAATATAGCCGCTATGAACCAGCTAAAAGCAAATTTTACAACGCTTTCGTCTGATCAACAGTTTTTGGTAGCATGTGCATTCAAACAAATGGGAGATGATGCTTCGTATTCGAAACTTTTACCGAAAACTTTTGTGAAAGAAGTTTATGACCGCATGTTGCACGATAGTTTTTCTTCTCCGATCAGAAACCTCGCATTGGTTTTGAATACTTTGGTAGAAACCGAACCGCTGAATCCACAAATTGCGAGTTTAACACAATCTCTCAATGGTGTTTTGAGCAATAAGTCGCTTTACCTGAATACCCAAGAGCTTTCGTTTTCGATGTTGGCGATGGGCAAAATCCTGAAAACCAAAAAGTCGACTGGAAAAGCAGAGATATATTCTGAAGGCAAATTAATAAGAACTGTAGAAGGCAAAGGACAGTGGATAGACTTGACCAAATATCCGAAAGGCATCAGCGTGAAGTCTGTCAACGACAATCTTTACTATTATTTTGAGTCTGAAGGTATCAGAAAAGACAATAAATTTATAGCCGAAGACAAGTTTTTGAAAGCCCGTCGCACCTACTTCTCTCGCACAGGCGAGGTAATAAAAAGCCCTGTTTTCAAACAAAACCAATTGGTAGTAGTCCGACTAACGGTAAGTGCCCAAGCAGGCTTGATGTACAATGTGGACAACGTAGTGTTAACCGACATGCTCCCAGCCGGACTAGAAATAGAAAACCCGAGATTGGTAGAAGACCGCGACATGCCATGGATCAAAAACGCCTCAAATGCCACGTACTTTGATATCCGAGACGACAGAATCAACTATTTCGTAAACGTGGACAACACCGAGCGACACTATTATTACTTAGCCCGAGCAGTCTCAAGAGGCACATTCGTACAAGGCCCAGTTTCAGCCGATGCCATGTACAACAACAACTTACGTAGCTATTGGGGCGGTGGGAATGTGGTGGTGAATTGATGAGGGGTGCAAGCATAAAACAGTTGACAAGTTTGCGAATTTGTCAACTGTAAAAGATTATAAGGCGAAATTTTGAAAGAAATAAAAATACCCCACTTCCTAACCTCCCCCAAAGTAAAATACACCTTAGCTATGCTAGCAATTTTGCTGGTGTTAGATTTGGTTTTCCCAGTAAAAGTACCAGACAATTACTTCACAGTGGTGCTGGATGATGAAGGTCGGATATTGAGTGTATATCTCAACAATGAGGATAAATGGCGGCTCAAAACTAATGTGGAGGAGGTTTCTCCTTTTTTCTTAAAGGCTATCATTGAGAAAGAAGACAAATACTTTTATTTTCATCCTGGCGTAAATTTTGTTACCAAAATCTATTTTTTCCTCAACCATAAATTTCCTCCAGTGTTTTTATAACACAATGGCATTTCGGCAAAAATATGTTTATGATGCTTATGTAAATAATGCGAAAAAAGTTTTATCTCGAATTCAATATTATACATTAAAAAGGCTCTTAAAAAGTAATCTTCATTCCAATTTCTTCCCATAAAAACCCAATCTTTAGGGTATTCAAATGGATAGAATACATCATGAAAATGAACTAAAACCCCACTTTTCAATTTTGGTAATATCTCAAAGAATATATAGTTAACATCGCTACCTGTTTTGACTACATGAGTACTGTCAATAAAAAGAATGTCACCATGATTTAACTTTTCAAATGTTTCTATTTTAACATCTTGTACAGCTTGCTCAATAATAGTTGTGGCGTCATAATCATTTTCCTTTAATAGACTTTTTAATCTGTCGGCATTGGGTTCAATAAATGTTAGATTGATAGATTTTTTAAAAAAATCCTCATTTGTATCCAACATTACAGATGAAGAGAAACCAGAACCAATTTCAATAATACGTTTGGGTTTAAAATGTCTAATAATGGAATATAAAAAAATCGCATCAGTAAATGAATAAAATTCATTTTCAAAATAATACCTTTTATAATAACTTTTAATTTTAGGGAAAGGAATTTCATTATAGTACTGTTCAAATTGCTTTACAAGCTTGATTTGTTCGTCCACGTTAAGGTCTATGCCTGTAATTCCGTCTATGTTTTCCTTACCCCAAATAGCATTTTGTCTTTTCATTACCTCTTCTACAGAAATAATTTCAGAATAAAAATGACCAGGAGGAAACAATATTTTTTTTTTAAAATTTATGTTTTCATGATAAAGACCCTTTATGTAAGGCAGTTTGTTTAAAAGTAAAATTAGGTTTTGCTTTAAGGTCATACTTGATGTGTTTTTAAATTTTAATTTTAGTGATTTGCCATATAGGATTAAATTTAAACAAAAGATCTGAATAGGATTTTAGAATGTACCAACTAAAATTGAACGAATTCAAAAATATCCCATCCATTTTGGCTCTTATTTTTTGCTTTTCTAAAATCTTCTAGGTCTCTTTTTAACCCAGTTTAACAATCCATCTTTTAATAGAAAAGTGATTTATAAGCTTCATTTATAATTAATAAAAATGATAGAAAATTTCCAACATTATAAAAGCAACCATTTCTCCAAAATATATATGGTATTGAATCTCAAATTCACATTATATCAATTATTCCTAATCAATTTACCACTGCCAAAATAAAATACGCTATGGCACTATTGGCAATACTTTTGATGCAAGATTTGGTTTTTGTAATAAAAGTATATATTAATTACATTGAGGTTTTGTTGGTTTCGGAGGTCAGATATTGAGCATTTACCTCAACAAAGAAGAAAAATGGCGGCTCAAAGCCAATATAGAGGAGGTTTCACCATTTTTCTTAAAGGCTATAATTGAGAAAGAAAACAAATACTTTTATAAACATTCTGTAGTCAATCCTATTTTTTTATTATTAGGGATTGGCTTCCAAAGTTCAAATGAAAAAGCGGGTTTGAATTGTATTTTGCTTTATCGCTAATAGCGATTTCAAGATATTCTTTATTAATCTCTTATTTTTCTAAATTTTAAAGATTACATGAAAAAAAACTAATTTTCAGATTTGGAATATTATTTTTGTATAAAAAAATGAACAATATGAAAAATTTTACTATTTCTAATAAAGGGGTTGCATTTGAAAATTTTATAGATGAAATAGTTGTTGTAAACTTACCTATAGGTTACTATTATAGTTTAAAAGGTTCAGCTAGAGCCTTATTTTTACATATTGTTAATGGCTCGAATAGGGAAATACTTTCAAAGTTTATTGTAAGCAATTTTGAAGTAACTATGGAAGATGCCGTTTCTGCAGCCGAAGATTTTATTACAAAACTGGACGGCCATAACCTTTTGGTTGAGACTATGAATGTAGAAGATATTATTCCAAATGAAATGATTGAAAGAACTCCTTTCGATATCCCAACAATTGAAATTTATGATGATATGAAAGAATTATTATCTCTTGATCCAATTCACGATGTAGATTCTGTTCAAGGATGGCCACTGAAAAAATAGTAAATCCATTAATAAGTGTTATTATACCAGTCTATAATGGGGAAAAACATTTAAAAGAAGCCATAGAAAGTGTCTTAAACCAAGGACATGATTTTATAGAAATTATAGTTATAAATGATGGATCACTAGATAACTCTCATAAAATAATTAATAGCTTTAAAGGTAAAATTAGAGCGTATTCGCAAGTAAATTCAGGAGTGGCCTCCTCAAGGAATTTGGGTATTTCAAAAGCTAAGGGGTTATTTATTACATTTTTGGATCAAGACGATTATTACCCATTGGGAAGATTTAATAACTTCCTGAAAACTTACAGAAAATCTAAGGAATTGATATTTATAGGCCATACTCAATATATATTTGAGGATGAAAAAGCAAAGCTGAGGTGGCCCAATTTGCCGAAAAATAATATAACTTTTGTCAAGCTTTTAGGTGCAAGTATTTTTCATAAAACTGTTTTTACAGATTATGGTCTATTCATTCCGGAGTTGCAATCTGGCGATGATATTGAATGGTTTTATAGATTAAATCAATCCGGTGAGGAAATTAATAAATCTGAAGATGTTGTTTTGTTTTACAGGCAGCATTCTTCAAATGTATCTGCTGATAAAAAACAAGTAGATAAATATCTTCTCTCGTCATTAAAATACATACTTGATGCTAAAAAAAATATCCCCAACAATAAAAATTAGTGTCATTTTACCCGTTTATAATGGCGAACAATATCTATTAGAAGCTATTCAAAGTGTAACAAGTCAAAATTTTAGCATAACTGAGATTCTTATTGTTGATGATGGCTCCACTGACGGCACAAGTCGATTGATAAAACAATTGGATATCGATATTCCTATAAAGTATTTTTATCAAGAAAATAAAGGACCAGCTTTTGCTAGAAATGTAGGAATAAAAAATGCAACTGGTGATTGGCTATGCTTCATTGATTCTGACGACATTTGGCCTCACAATAAGATAAAATCTACTTTGGAATATTTAAAGCACAACTCAGAAGTTGACGTTTTATGGGGAATGACAAAGTTTTTTTTTGAGTCAAAAGAATTAAAATCAAAATATCTTAGAAACGAAATAGCCGAAGAACCTATATTCAACACCTACCTTGGAGCTGCATTTTTCAGGAAAGATGTATTCGATAAGGTAGGCAATTTCGATATTACACTTACATATTGTGAGGACTTAGATTGGTATTTAAGAGCTCTAGAAAAAAAAATTCGATTAGTAAAAACCAACAACATTGGTTTACTTTACAGAATCCACTCAAATAATTCTACGCATGACCACTTTTCATTAAATAGAAATTTAATACGAATGTTACGAAATAAAATTAATCGAAGATAAAATGCTACCTATAGGTGTAATAATTTCTGTATTTAATGCTGAAAAGTATTTGTCAGAATCACTTGATTCTGTTTTAAACCAATCAATGCCTGCCAAAGAAATAATTGTTATTAACGATGGCTCAAAAGACCACTCAATTGACATATTAAAGCGTTATGGCAAAAAAATAAAGCTTATTGATAGGGAAAATAAAGGCGTGCCTTATTCTGTGAATGAAGGTATTTCACTAGTTAAACAACCCTGGATATCATTTAATGACGGTGATGATATTTGGGCTCCAAATAAACTAGAACTTCAATATAATTATCTTTTAGACCATAAAGATTTAAGAATACTATTTGGAATGATGCGGCAATTTATAAGCCCAGAATTGTCAGAAACTGATAAAGCAAGTATATACGTACCTGTCAATCCCGAAAAAGCTTTTATTAGACCCGCTATGCTAGTTCATCAATCAGTTTTCGCAAAACATGGCCTTTTCAATCCTTCACTTAAAGCGGGTGACTTCATTGAATGGTTTCAAAGAATCAAAGAGAAAGACGTAAAGTTTGACTTTATTGATGAGGTTGTCTATTTTAGACGATTACATAAAAATAGCCTTTCAAGTCAACATGGTGTAAAAGAGGATTTTCTCAAAATTCTAAAGGCAAAACTAGACCGTTCAAAAATCCAAAATTTTTAATCACAACATTCTTTTCGTATTTTAATATAATGAAAAAAATCTTAATTCTTACCGGAATTATAGTCATAGGATTGGCTTCTTATCGAAAAAAAAGTTACCTAGAAAATGAATTTATAAAGATAAAATGGACCATTTTTAAAGCTTTAAGTCAATATTTACAGAAACCCGATTTTGAAATAATTGCCAAAGACGCGTTTCCAAATTTAAAATTCAATGACCCCATTAGTCTAAAGTTTATTAAGATAAAAGATAAGGAAACATTATTTGTATTGGAAAGAAGAGGAGAATTAAAAAAAATCGACCTGATTCATAAAAAGGCCTTTACTATTCTTAGCCTAAATAACATTGTTAATCAAGATTTATTAAAAGGTGCAATTGATTTTACTTTTTTATATACAAAAAACACATCATTACTATTTGTAATTTATTCAAAAAAGGTAAAAAAAATAAACCATTTAATAGTTTCAAGCTTTCCTGTTTCTGATTTCAATAAAAACATCCAATTATCGTCTGAAACTATTATTTTCGATATTGTATCCAAGCACCATCAAGGTGGCACTGTTGAATTTGGTAAAGACGGTTTTTTGTATATTTCAATTGGCGATGGTGAAGATACTGACCCAAAAAACAATGCACAAGACTTAAGTAAACTTTATGGTAAAATATTAAGAATTGATATTCAAAATAAAGGAAATCTGGGGTATTCAATTCCGAGTGACAACCCATATTTCGGCAATAAAAAGGGATATAGGGAAGAAATTTACGCTTTCGGATTCAGAAACCCTTTTAGGTTTAGTATAGATGAAATGAACAATATGCTTTGGGTTGGGGATGTTGGACAAGAAAACTTTGAGGAAATAAATATAGTAAGAAAGGGGGGTAATTATGGATGGAAAATTATGGAAGGAGACTCCTGCCTTAATAGCCAGAGCGGGTGTCAAAACCAAAACTTACAAAGGCCAATTTATTCTTACAAACATGGAATAGAAGGCTTTTCTATTACTGGCGGACAAATATATATGGGCAATAAAATCCCACACTTAAAAGGCAAATACATATATGGCGACTACGTAAGAGGTGTCATATGGGCATTAGAATTTGAAAATCAAAAATCTATCCAAAATGAACTGATAGGTCAAAATATTGGCAACGTTACTGCATTTGATAGTGACGCTTCAAACGAACTCTATTATTGTGATATGATTGGAGGAAAAATTAAAAAAATAGTGCCTAAAAAAGAAAACATCAATGAATAATAATGTAAAATCAATCCCTTTCTACAGAAACCTAATTGGACTATTAATAGGAGTCTTAATTCTATCTATTGTCATATTCAGGTCTTCCATATTTTTTAATTTCAATTACACCATTGCTTATTTATTTAACATAGCCTTCTCTTCAGGGCTTTTAATAATTTCTTATTTTTCTTTCCGAATTTTACATATTAGAGGTATTTTAGGCATTATCTGCTTAATATTTATAGAATTACTTTCTTTTTTTATTATCAAATATGAAATAATTCATCAATCTAAATTGTTTTTTAGTCTCCCTAGGAAAAATTTTATTTATAGCAATATGGCCAACACCATACAATTTGATAGTTCTATAAGTGAATTTGATAAGGAGCTGGGATATAAGTATTTAAAAAATACAAAAGCAACATTTGAACAATGGGAATTTAAAGTAGAATCATTATCAACCAATAGCTTTGGATTAAGGGATGATGAAAATTCTTTAAATAACCCTAAGATAATTTCCTTAGGAGATTCTTTTTGCACAGGATGGGGCGTTGAACAAAATGAAACCTATACAGATGTAATCGAAAAAAAACTCAATACAAAGTCACTTAACGCTGGTATGTCATCATTTGGAACTATACGTGAGGGCATAATGCTTAAAAAATTGGAGAGAGATTCGTTAAACTTAGTAATATTGCAATATTGTTTAAATGATTTCCAAGAAAACAAGACTTGGGCAGATAGTCTGCTGAGGGGTGCAAAGTTTTTCCCTTCATATACCGAAATAAGCTATAAAAAAAGAGTTGTTCAAAATGATATTCAAAGAAATTATTTCCCTTTGAGGTTCATTTTTGAAATAATCAAAGAAGGATTTATAGAAATAATCAAACCACAAATTGGAGAGGTTAATTTTGGGGATAAAGAAACTATTGCTCTTCAAACTAAATATTTTGTAAAATCACTTCAATTAATTAGGAGATTTTATAGTGGTAAAATATTGGTGATTAGCATATCTAACAGCCCAAAGAGGCTAGATCCATTAATAATTGAAAACGCCAAAAGAGAGACAGCAAACATTAATTTACAAAATATTTCTTTCTTAGATGTAGGAAAAGTCCTCGGTAATAAAGATAACTATTATTTCGATGGCCATCTTACAAAATCAGGTCATCAAAAAGTAGCCATTCAACTTATAAACTTCATTCAAAATTCTAATTTTTAAAATATTCTTTGTGCAAGAAATACAACAGAGTGGGAAATTGGTACTAAAAAGAAAATGCTCAAGGCTGTACCCAAAACCCTTGCTAAAATAACCAAACTCAAGTATCTTCTGAAATGCCCTTCGTCGGCTCCTTGAAAAGCCACCTTATCAGCCAATATACTTATGTGTGGTTCGGTAATTAAAAGTGAAAGAAGCGTAGAAATACCTAAAATAAACCCATTTAAAGACAAGCATGTACTTCTCAATGAAGGATTAAGATAACCTGCATAGAGACAGGACAAAACACTCACTGTCTGTAAACAAGACACTATAATATTCATACTGATAATTTTTATTGGCAAATTTTCAAGATCCAAAAGTCTCTGAAAGTTTTTGTGACTTGGCCATTTCAATGATTTCATAAAATGCCTATAAACCATTAAGGGCTTGGCTTTATAAAATATGCTTAAAATTGAATTTTGCAAATGAGCTTTCTCAACTGCGGAGGTCATAAATCTATGAATGGTTGGAATGAAAAGTGCTCCTACTATTGAGCCTATTGTAGACATTAATATAACTAAATAAAATACTTGTAATTGTGGGCCTTCTCCTGCTATGATAGAGGTCTCTACTGTTTTAGAAAGCATTGGTGCCTGAAGCGTGTTCGCAATACGCATCAATACAAAAAATAAATTATACACGGAGTAAGTTGCCGCCATTTTCTGCGTCCTAATACCCACAATCTTAACTGATAAGCTAAGGGAACCCAAAAAGTAAATAGCAAGGGTGAGTAAACATACCCAAAAAACGATGGATGTTATAATCATTTATTAATCAACCTTCTAAATTCATTTTTAAATCTTTGTTTATACCATTTAAACATATACCCCAAAAAGGGTTTTTCGTTTAAAAATAATTTGTATTTGATAAGAAAACGTTTAGTTCCAAACAAAATTAAAGAGAAGAATCCATATTTTCTTATGTCATCTGAAACTGATTTATAATACATAACTTCAGTGTGAGATGGTTCTAATTTCTCTATTTCTTCCATTACTTCCGGTGGAATACTGGGCCAAAAGTTTGTCTTTAGATATGGCAAAGCTTTTTGAATAAACGGCTTGAAGCTAAAATCTTTACTTAATCGTATGAATTCATTCCAATCCAACACTCCATTGGTGTTTTTTAAAATCATAATGCAATCAGCAACCCATCTGATTGGAGGAATATTCTCAAAATTTCTCCCGCTAACCAAAACTACAAAAAAATCATGCGTAGGATTAAGTCTTTTTGTTGCAATTCCATCCCACTCAAAGTCTATTGCTCCATCCCAAGCGAAGATACTAGAAGCACGGTTTAGGGAATATTCAGTAAAAATATTCCAATGGACATCAATATTGGCATTTTTATCTTGAAAAAAATGAGAGGCGTGTACAAAATCAATCATATTTTCTTGATCGGCCCCAATCTTAAAAATTGAATTCTCTTCTTTTAAAATATTTATCAATTGGCTCTTATATTCAAAGGGTATTAAAATATCTCCGTCATTCATAGGCCTTGTTTCGTTTCTTGGATAATAAACGTTAGCAAGACTTAGGCCTTTTAATATTAGCGTTGGAATACCCTCCTCATTTAGTTTTTTTAGAAGTTCTTTTGCAGCTAAAAATATTCTTTGGTTTCTTACCCAAAGATTTTTTCTATACCCAATAAACTTGGGAAAATAAGGATGTGATTCAGTACCTAAATTTTCAATGACCAAAGGCATCAATCGTTGACTTCCTAAGTCCAGTTTGTCCATGAAATCACTAATAAAACTGCTGCTATTGAGGTCTAACGAAATTAAACCTAGTAAGTCCAGCCACTCCAAGAAGCTAAGTAAAGCTTCGGATCTATCATTTAAAGCTGCTTTAAGCAACAAAGTCTGAAAATCATTAGGAAAATGCCCACCATTTTTTAGCCTTTTGTCTTCCATTTTATAGTGCGTTAGGGTTCAATTTCTGCAACAATTCCTCTATCATGTTTGGAATAGTTTGCAGTTCTGTTCCAGTTAACAACTTATAAACTGGAACTTTTTTACAAACCTTTACAATAGCTCCTATGTGTTTTTGACTTTCTTGTAGCAAACATATCGTTGAAGGTGCTAAGGCTTTCAATCCCTCAGCTTCTGTGGAAAGCTCGTAGGAGGTATACGCTTTATGGGAAAATTTCGTGACCGCTATTCCCCTTAAAGGCATTTCTTTAATTAAAAGTTCTTTGAAATGATCAAACAAAAAAAGTTGAGCCTTTTCATTTGGAAGAGCTTGTTCATTATAGATATACTTTCTTAAATTCGGAAACATCAACAATTGATGGTTCTCCAGTTTTGCAACATTATAAAGACTGTAAATTTTAGCCTTTGCTACATCCACTAAAACTAAGTCGTCTCCAGCATACTTCAGATTACTATTTAAACAAGCCAATGCTGCAGTTGACTTTCCAGAGCCCCCTTTTCCTGTAAGCAACAACCCACCTTCTTTCGTACCCACTGCTGCTGCGTGAAGTATCAGCAAATCGCTATTAAATGACCAAAACTGATGAAATATGTCCCTAAATGGAAAACTTCTCTCCCATTCAGGAATTTCTGTATTGTTTTTAGTCCAATAAATGCCTGTGTTTTCCTTTAAATTTAACAGATAAAAAGTATTCTGCCAACCTAAAAATCTACCCTTTAAATGAGTCTCATCCCCTGAAGCTATAAATCCTTTTTCGTCCACATCTTCTTCCCAAGACCATGATGGTTCTGGAAGCATAATTTCTCCATTAACTAAGTCAGACACTAAAATATTAAAATCAAATAAACCATCTCCTTCTTTGATTTCTAAATGATTGATTGCTTTAGTAAAATTTTCAATATTTTCAAGACCATGAAACGAAATCCTAAAAACAGATGGCCCTACTTTGTAGAATTTATAGGTAATATTGCTGCTTTTCTCAAAAAGCTTTACTGTTTTTTGCCAAAAATCCCAATTTAACATTAAAATCAATTTTTAATATTCATTTTCAAAATTCAAAATTACAAAGAATAAAATAGTATTATTTCCTCATACTGAAAATAAACTGATGAAATTGAACCATAAATTTACATAACCGAATATTGAAACCGTTGAATTGATAATTAGAATACTTTATAAATTAAATTTGAGAAAAATTTCGATTTCTCTATTGCCCCCAATCCCAAAAATACCCCCCTTCCTAACCTCCCACAAAGCAAAATACACTTTGGCCCTATTGGCTTTGCTTTTGGTGTTAGATTTAGCATTTCCAGTAAAAGTGCCAAACAATTATTCCACAGTGGTGTTGGATGATGAAGGTCGGATATTGAGTGCTTACCTCAACAATGAAGACAAATGGCGGCTCAAAACCAATGTGGAGGAGGTTTCTCCTTTTTTCTTGAAGGCCATTATTGAGAAAGAGGACAAATATTTTTATTATCATTTTGGGGTAAATCCAGTGGCTATTTTTCGTGCTTTTGCCTCTAATATCCGAAAGAAAAAGCGGGTTTCGGGTGCGTCTACCATCACCATGCAAGTTGTCCGAATGATTTATCCCAACGACCGCACGTATTTCAACAAAATCAAGGAAATAATCAGGGCCGTTCAGCTCGAATTGCACTATTCTAAAAAGGAAATTCTAGCTTTGTATCTCAATCTTATTCCTTTTGGCTCTAATGTGGAGGGCATCAAGGCTGCCTCGTATGTGTATCTACAAAAACACCCTTCGCAGCTGAGTTTGGCTCAGGCTATGGTGTTGAGCCTAGTGCCCAACAAGCCTAGCCTTTTGCTTTCAGGCAAAAACAATTCGCAATTAGAGTTTTTCAAAAACAAATGGCTCAAGCTTTTCGAAAAACAAAAAATTTTCAACCAAAACGAGATTGCACTTGCTCAAAACGAAACTGTAAATCTGAAAAGAAGTACTTTCATTAAGCGAGCACCGCATATTTCAGACCGATTGTCGGCCGAATCTGCTTCGCCTTATATTCGGTCATCTATTCATTCTGGTTATCAGCTGCAAGTCGAAAAACAGCTTTCGGCATATCTCCAAAGGCTCGAAACCATCGGCGTAAAAAACGGTATGGCCATGGTGGTGGACAACAGAACCATGAAAGTGCTGGTATATTGCGGTTCGGCCGACTACAAAAACCGTATGGATGGCGGACAAGTGGATGGTATCAGTTCCGTTCGTTCACCTGGCAGTGCTTTGAAACCTTACCTATATGCCATAGCTTTAGAAAAAGGGATAATCAATCCGAAAGCCATTTTGTACGATATACCAACAGACTTTGGTGGATTTAAACCCGAAAACTTTGACGATACTTTTCAAGGCCAAGTGAGTATGCAAGATGCTTTGCAACAATCGCTCAATATTCCAGCAGTAAAAACCTTGGACGAATACGGTCTGGCCGATTTCTTGATTGAAATGAAAAAAGCGGACTTCAAAAGCATCAAAAAAAACGAAGACAAACTTGGACTTTCGGCTATTTTGGGTGGATGCGGCGTGAGTATGGAGGAAATGGTGCGGCTTTATGCCACATTTGCCAACGGCGGTTTTTTCCAAGAACTGAATTTTACTTCTAACCCAAATTTGCCTAAAAATCCTCCAAAAGCCTTACTTGATCCAGCCTCATGCTACATCATTTCTGATATTTTAAGCGGAATCCAGCGACCTGATTTTCCCAATAACTTCGATTTTACATTTCGATTACCCAAGATCGCTTGGAAAACGGGTACTTCCTTTGGTAAACGGGATGCTTGGGCAATTGGCTACAATCCTGACTATACGGTGGGTGTTTGGTTGGGCAATTTTTCGGGGGAAAGCATTCCACAACTGAGCGGTGCCGCGGTTGCAACGCCTTTACTTTTCCAACTTTTCAATACCATCGAAAAAAACAAACCGTGGTTTAAAAAACCCGAAAGTTTGGTTTACAGAGAAGTATGTTCGGTGACTGGCTTACCCAAAAACGACTACTGCAAAGACACCCAAATAGATCTTTTTGTGGGAAATGTATTTTACAAAAAGAAGTGTCAACATTTGAAAAAAGTATGGGTAAATGCCTCTGAAACCTTGAGTTATTGCGGTTTTTGTTTGGATAGAAATATGGCTGTTCAGAAAGAATTCATCAATTATCCACCTGAATATTTGTCTTTTTTGCAAAGCAATGGCTTGCCTTACACCTCTCCACCGCCACATAATTCCAATTGTACGCACACTACAAAATCACATACGCTAAGTATCGTATCACCTAGAAACAAAGGCTTGTATTATATCGAAAAAAGCAATCCTCAAGAAATCGAACTCAAAGCAAGTGTCTCGGTAGGCACCCAAAATGTATTTTGGTATCACAACAATCAGCTGGTGGGCAAATTTGAAGCACACAAAAGTGTTTTCATAAAACCCGAATTAGGCAAAAACACCATCACCTGCACCGACGAAAATGGTAAAAGTGTGAATGTCTGGTTTGAGGCGAGGGGGTTGTAATAAAATCGAATTTTTATAGTTCCAATATTGTTAATGAATTATTAGTTAATGTATTCCAAATAATGATTTTCGAAGCACAAATAATTAATTTTTTTAAGAAAAATTATCCAGAGTATTATGGAAATTCAGGGACTTCTAATTTGTTAAATTCTTTAATAAATCCTGATGGAGTTGAATTACCTTCTGAACAAAGGTCTATAGAATTGTTAATAGATTCTGAGAATAATGTTTCTGCCGAGTCTGTAAAATTTTCAAACATAAAAAATATTTCCCAAAGAAAATTCAAAGAACTTTTGTTAAGTTCATTAATCGGTTATTCTTCATTAAATTTAATGAATTTGAAAGAAATTTCTGGTATTGGCCCACTTTTGACATTAATATTGGTAATCAAAAACTATACTTTAAAGAAATTTAATTCATTGGATTCTAAAGTATTATATGTATTATATTTACTTGATTCAAATGTTAAGTTATCGGATATAAAGTTCAAATATTTTGAAATTTACCAAGAAGCTATTCCGAATGATTTATTATTAAACTCATTAGGTTTACTAGTGCAATACGAAGTAATTAGAATTGATAATGACCAAATAGAATTAATTGAAAATATATCACTTTATAGATTTTAAAATTTAAGAACTTTGACATTTCTTCAATTCCAAACTTCCATTTTCCCTCAATTCTGTCTACCTTTGCAGACTTTTTAATTAATTTTTAACCATTTAAGGAAATCATGACAACAGACGCGTTGAAAGATTTGAGAGCCAGGGTGTCGGCTTTGAGGAGGTATCTTTGACTACGATAGCCGGAAAGAGAAGCTAGGAGATTTAGAAAATCAACAAGCCC
>NKJG01000147.1 GCA_002256395.1 Bacteroidetes bacterium B1(2017)
GCCTTCAAAAAGCTCCCAATCTTATGAAGCAGACCATCAATTTTCAAGGTAAAGACATCACCATTACGGCATTTGATGGAAAAGAAATGTGGAAAACAAGCTTTATGACCATGAAAGCTGAAAAAGGCGAAGCAGAGGATAGCGAAAATGCAGCCAAGTCTTTAGATTTTCCTGACCCATTCCTTGACTATAAAGCAAAGGGGTACAGTGTAGCTTTGGAAGGTGAGGAAAAAGTAGAAGGTACAGACTGCTACAAAATTAAATTAACCAAGAAGCCAATCAAAGTGGATGGAAAAGAAGAGGAAGATTTTAGCTATTATTTCTTCGACAAAGAAAATGGTGTAATTATCATGAATCGCTCAGTAGGTAAGAAAGGTCAAATGAAAGACGTAGCTGTTGAAACTCTAATGAGTGATTATCAAGAAGTAAATGGTCTATTTTTCCCTTTTACAGTTAGCCAAAAAATAAATGGGCAAGTTGCTTTTACGATGGCTATGGAAAAACTTGAAATGAACGTGGCTATCGACAACAAAGAATTTGCGTTTCCAATAGATTAATATTTAATACAAACTTAGCCTCATTTAAACCCTTAAATGAGGCTTTTTTTATACCTTATACTATGAAAATATCTACATTATTAGGTCTTCTACTCTGTTTAAACTTGGGTGTTTATGCCCAAGAAGCATTGCCTATTAAAGGCGACGAAATATTCGGCTCTATGCGAGCCAGGCACATTGGCCCTGCATTGATGAGTGGCCGTATTACTGACATTGAAGGTCACCCTACTAACAACAAAGTATTGTATGTAGGTGCAGCGGGTGGTGGTGTTTGGAAAACTGGAGACGGGGGAGTTACTTTCAATCCCATTTTCGAAAAACACACACAATCTATTGGAGCAGTAACGGTGGACCCTAAAAATCCTGACCACGTGCTATGGGTGGGTTCTGGAGAAATTTGGACTCGTAACTCCGTAACTATAGGCGACGGCATTTACAAAACTACCGACGGTGGCCAAAACTGGACCAATATGGGACTTGCCAATTCTGAAAGAATAAGTTCTATTAAAGTCAA
>NKJG01000028.1 GCA_002256395.1 Bacteroidetes bacterium B1(2017)
CGCCTCTTTTTGAAGTTTCCTTGCTGCACATCTGTGCTGAATATAACCACCTCGCATGTGCTAAAATACTTATAAAGCATGGAGCAGATATTAATAGTAAAGCAGGATTGGATGATAACGGCTTTGGTGGTCACACGCCAATTTTTCATACAGTAAATCAAAATGCCAATATATGTATCGATGTTTTGAAATATCTGGTTTCACTTAATGTCGACTTAAATCATACTATTCAGGGTTTAATTTGGGGAAAAGGTTACGAATGGGAAACATTTGTACCAGCCGTAAATCCTATTAGTTATGCCATGATGGGTCTGCTCAGACAATTTCAAAGAACAGAAAAACAGATTTACGAGGTGGTGACTATTTTGCTAAAAGCCAATTATAAGCTAGATTATTTCCCTAAAAACGTTCCTAATAAATATTTGAATAGTTAAATGTTGTCAAAAAGGCTTTAGTTTTTGGTAACTTTTAAATACTGGTATCTAAAAATTACATTGAAAAACCACAAATATATTTATTGCTCTGTTCTAGGGTTAATAAGTAAACTCAAAGGTACACAACACTGATTCAGAAAGTTTACTTTTACTTTTTAAATAGGGTTTTGAGTTGAATTATTAAGCGATATTGCAGAAAATTATTTAAGGATATACATTTAAAATGGACAATATATCTCTTAATTTTACCGGTGATGAATCTAGCAAACATGCATGAATAAAACCTACATAAGCATTATCTGCGAAGACGGCTTTCCATTGGCAGCCACCTTATACCAACCCAAAACTGTAAAGGCTGCCGTAATGATCGCTCCAGCAACTGGCATAAAGCAGACATTTTACTATTCTTTCGCTTCATTCTTGGCCGATTCTGGGTTTGGAGTGATTTGCTATGACAACAGAGGAATAGGAAAGTCACGAAAAGGGTCAATCAACGATGGGGATCCCTCACTTATTACATGGGGAAGGGAGGATATGTCGGCAGTTTTAGAAAAATTAAAGGACCTCTTTCCAGAAACAACTTACCATTTGGTTGGGCATAGTGCTGGTGGGCAGTTGGTTGGCTTGATGAAAAATACCAATGACCTTGGCTCTATGTTTAATTTTGCTTGCTCATCAGGCAGTATTCGTAATATGGGATTTGCATTTAAATTCCAGGCTTATTTCTTTATGAATGTTTTCATTCCTATAAATAATTTGCTATTTGGGCAGACGAATTCTCAATGGGTAGGAATGGGTGAGCCTCTACCCAAAACAGTAGCTACTCAGTGGAGTCAATGGTGTAATGGAAGCGGTTATGTAGCAATGGCGTTCGAAAAAGAAATAGATAAACATGCTTATGATGAAATCGATATTCCTTCACTATGGTTACATGCCACTGATGACTCCATCGCAAACCTTGCCAATGTGAAAGACATGATTAGCGTTTTTCCAAACCTGAAATCAGAAATAGTAACTCTTGAGCCACGAATTCTTGGTTTTAAAGAAATTGGACATATGAAGTTTTTCAGTTCGAAAAACAAGAAACTATGGAATTATGCAGTTAATTTTTTGAATGAAAATCTAAAATAAAGGTGGTTTTGACCTGATTAATCTCGTTTTTGTTGGTTAAAATAGGAAATAACCAATTGTCAGTTCATATATTTGTTTTGAAAATAATTTAATCTTAAAACTCTATGTCGTTCAAAGCATACATAGACAACATCAAAACCAAAACAGGAAAATTTCCGGAGGATTTTAAAAAACTGGGGGAAGAAAAAGGTTTTTTGGTTGATGGAGTCATATCAAAAAATATAAAAGCAACCGAAATTACGAATTGGCTCAAAGAGGAGTTTGAGCTTGGACACGGTCATGCTATGGCCATATTTGCCACTTTGAAAGGTAAAACGGAATAAACTTAACCAAAAAAAACATGTTAACCTCCATCAACCCTAAATTGCCTATGAGAAACAAAGCCGCCTCGAGGGAATTTTATATTGAAAAACTAGGCTTCAGTTTTTTTGGAAATGCCGATTATGATGGCTACTTGATGGTTGAAAAAGAAAGCATTCAAATTCATTTCTTCGAATTCAAAGAACTCAATCCGCTCGAAAACTATGGACAAGTTTATATCCGTACCAACAACATTGAAGATTGGTACAAACTGGCTATCGACATGAATTTAATGTTGCCCAAAGCTGGACATTTAGAGATTAAACCTTGGGGAATGAAAGAATTTTCACTACTTGACCCTGACCACAATTTGCTCACTTTTGGGCAGGATATTTAATACACAGGCTAGCTTATCTTTTCGATTTTAAATCTTTTATGCTTTTACAAAATAAGAGGCTCAAGTAAAACTTTTTTTACTAGAAAAGAAAATATTTATTAATTTTGAATATTTATTTATTGTTTTTCAATAAATATTTATTACGTTTGTGCATCATTTTAAAATAATTCAAAAATGTCAAACGCAAATAAATATGTATTTTACGGCCTAAGGGTTATAGCTTGGATTATCTTCATTGGTCTCTGCATTGAGGCTGGAGCATTGTTGGTCAACTTTGTAATAAGTATTTACAAACCAGAGATTGTTTCCAGACTTTATGAAAAACTAGACTTAAGTGAATTGTTTGCTTATTCAGTAGATGCCTATTATGGCATGTACAGCTTCATTTTGGCCCTAGCTATGCTGAAAGCCTACCTATTTTATGTGGTCATCGAGCTTGTAAGCAAGCTTAGTTTATCCAAACCTTTCAGCGAATACGTAGCCGACAAAATCAATAAAATCAGCTATTATACATTTTCTATTGGCCTTATAAGTTACATAGGAAAAGAAACAGCCAAACATTTTGAACATCGTGGTATTGAATTAAACGCGTTGAACAAATTTTGGGCAGATAGTGAAGCTTTTATATTGATGGCGGCAATAATTTATGTAATCGCCAATATCTTTAAGAGAGGTATAGAAATACAAAATGAAAACGACTTAACGATATAGATCATGCCTATAATAGTAAACGTAGACGTGATGATGGCTAAGCGAAAAATGTCGTTAAACGAGCTTTCTGAAAAAGTAGACCTGACGCTTTCGAACCTCTCAATCCTGAAAACAGGCAAAGCAAAAGCCATAAGATTCAGTACTTTAGAGGCTATTTGTAAAGCTCTCGACTGCCAGCCGGGCGATATTTTGGAGTTTGTTGATTAAGATTTTAGATAGTTTAAAGGACAAATTCCTAAATCTTTATAAAATCTTTATGCTTGAATTGATAAATTTGTCTATCAAATAAATCAAATCTTGGGCTTCTTTCCAACGCGAAAATCCAACATCGTTCTCCAAATATTCTGGAGTGTATTCTCTGTATTATTTATCGCTTTGCTTTGTTTTGTATCCAAAGAGATAATTGGTTACAGAATTGTGGCTCTGATTCTTCTAATGACAGTTTCAGTATTGGCGATGTTATTTGATATTTTGGCGGTTTTATTGGCTTCCATCCTGAGTGCCATCATCTGGAATTTCTTCTTTATTCCGCCCATTTTCACATTTCATATTGGCAGTACTGAAGATCTCCTGATGTTTTTTCTATACTTTGTTATTGCACTGATAAATGCTGTTTTGACTTATCAAATAAGAAAAGAAGAGCAAAAATCAAGAGATAAAGAAGAAAAAGAGAAAACCATAAAACTTTATGATACCCTACTCAATTCGCTTTCTCACGAACTCAGAACCCCTATTTCTACCATACTAAGTTCTGTAGATATGCTCAAAGAAAATCAAAATATTTCGAAGGAAAATCAAAAAGAGATATTGACTCAAATAGATATTGCCACCATTCGGCTCAACGGACAAGTAGAAAACTTGCTGAATATGAGTCGATTAGAAAGTGGAATGTTGAAACTCAATTTGAATTGGGAAGATATCGGCGATCTCATTAATTCAGTCATTCAGAAAATTCAGACCAATTTTCCAACAAGAAAGATTGAATTTGAGTCCAAAGAAAAACTCCCACTCTGCAAAATCGATACTGGAATAATAGAGCAAGTTGTTTACAATATTTTACATAATGCGGTTCAATATTCACCTCAAAATAGCCTAATTTTAATAGAGAATGAAATTAAAAACCGAGAACTAAGAATCACTATTCAAGATCAAGGCAACGGTATTTCTGAAGAATTTTTAAAAAAAATATTTGAAAAATTTTATCGTTTGCCTAACTCAAAAGCGGGCGGAATCGGCCTTGGCTTGTCTATAGTAAAAGGATTTTTGGAGGCACACAATGGTTCTATTGTGGCTGAAAATTGTACGCCTCAGGGGTTAAAATTCATCATAAATATTCCTGTGGAAGTTTCATATATCAACAATCTAAAAAATGAATAAGGCAGAAATATTGATCATTGACGACGAGCCACAAATAAGAAAATTGCTCGAAATCAACCTGGAAAGTAATGATTATAAGGTATGGCAAGCAGAAAACGCAAAAGAAGGAATTCTTATAGCGGCCAATCATCCACCAGAATTGATTTTGCTGGATTTGGGATTACCAGACAAAAGCGGCCATGAGGTTTTGAAGGAACTCAGAACTTGGTACAATAAATCCATCATAATTCTTTCGGTCATCAACAACGAAAAAGACATCGTACAGGCTTTAGACAATGGAGCCACCGATTATCTCACCAAACCATTCCGCAATGCCGAACTTCTGGCAAGGATTCGCTCAGCCATTCGTAGAAACCAAACCGACAACACAGAAAGTAAAAAAGTTTGCGGCGATTTAGAAATAGATTTTGTTTCCAGAACCGTAAAAAGAAACCAAGAAACACTAAAATTGACCGCAACAGAGTACAATTTATTGCTATTATTTGCCAAGAACGAGGGACGTGTTCTGACACATCAATATATTTTAAAGGAGATTTGGGGCATTGGAGCACAACTTGAAACCCAATATTTGAGGGTATTTGTAGGTTCTTTACGCAAAAAAATAGAGCAAAATCAGAACCAACCACTTCATATTATCACCGAAAGTGGCGTTGGGTATCGGTTTGAATAGACCAGCACTTTTCTCTTTATATTTTCTTTATATTCTCATTCATTTCTTTACTTTTTCATGATGCTCTGAGATATTCCTTTGCAGCATGAATATGAACAAAGAAATTGCTTCTCGACTCATCGTTTTGTTTGAGAGCTGTAACCAACTCAAACTTCTGGCAGAGGAAACTCCTTATAATCAGCATCTCAAGCCCTTTGCTGAACAGCTTTATTGTGGTCTAAATGACCTCTTCCTATTTCAAGAGCTTCACAAATTCGAAGCTCCTTTAGAAAAACTTACAGCCAAGGTTATTGAATTTCAAGGCAATAGCTCAGCTGAAATTCCCACTTTGGCAAAGGATCAAATTGAAAATATGAAGAAAAATTTAGTAGAAATTCAAAATTTAATTGGAAATGAATAAATCAAACATTACAAACAAAGTAACGGCCGCCTCGCTCTTGGTGGCACTAGGCATCATCTATGGTGCCATTGGCACGAGTCCGCTATATGTACTCAAAGCCATCATTGGCACGAAAGCTATAACCGAGAATCTTATATTCGGGGGTATCTCTTGTATATTCTGGACCTTGATGATTCAGACCACCATAAAATATATTTGGCTGACTTTACAAGCCGACAATCATGGGGAGGGCGGAATTTTTTCATTATATGCTTTGGTAAAACGTTACGGCAAAAAACTGGTCATTCCCACTATTTTAGGTGCCACGACTCTTCTTGCCGACGGTATCATTACTCCGCCCATCTCAATAGCCTCAGCAGTAGAAGGTATTCAGAACATTAAAGGATTAGAAAATATCCAAACAGTGCCAATTGTTATGGTTATTTTATCATTTTTGTTCTTTTTCCAACGCTTTGGTACACAGAAAGTTGGGGGCACTTTTGGCCCGATTATGGTGCTTTGGTTTTCTATGCTTTTTGTGTTGGGTTTAAGTCAAATCATGCATTTTCCAAGTGTTCTAAAAGCCTTGAATCCCTATTATGCCTATCAATTATTAACGCAGTATCCCAAAGGTTTTTGGTTATTAGGAGCTGTATTTTTGGCAACAACCGGGGCAGAAGCTCTGTACTCAGACTTGGGGCATTGTGGCCGACAAAACATCAGAATTACATGGTTATTTGTAAAAATTGCCCTTGTGACCAATTATTTGGGCCAATCTGCCTGGGCATTGCATCAAGGCCAAGAGTTTTTAAATGGCCGAAATCCATTCTACGAAATCATGCCTGAGTGGTTCTTGATTCCAGGAATAATTATTGCAACCATGGCCACCATTATTGCCTCACAAGCCCTCATCAGCGGTAGCTATACGCTTATTAGCGAGGTTATTAACCTTAATTTTTGGCCCAGAGTGGCGGTGCGTCAGCCTACAGAAACCAAAGGGCAAATTTACATACCGAGTGTCAATAACCTATTGTGGGTGGGTTGTATTATGATGATTCTTTACTTCCGTTCATCAGAACACATGGAGGCCGCCTATGGATTCTCGATTACTGTAGCCATGATGATGACCACCATACTTTTGAGTTATTTTCTTCTTTACAAAAAACATTGGAACAAGTATCTGGTATTCGGTATTCTGACGATTTTTGCTACTGTGGAAATCTCCTTTTTCATAGCCAATGTATCCAAAATCAAAGAGAGATGGATGTTCCTTTTCTTCGAATTATTCATATTTATGGTAATGTATGTTTGGTATTATGCCCGAAAAATCAATAACCGATTTACCAAATTTGAGGAATTGGGTAAGCACATCCACCGCCTCAACGAACTCAGTGAAGACGATGCCATACCCAAATTTGCAACGCACCTCATCTATCTCACCAAAGCCGACCGCAGGCACGAAATAGAGGAGAAAATCATTAAGTCTATTTTTTCTAAAAAACCAAAAAGAGCAGATGTCTACTGGTTTGTGCATATTCATCGCATCACCGAGCCTTATACACTTTCTTATAATGTAACCGAACTGCTCGACGACAAAGTCATAAAAGTGAATATCCATGTAGGTTTCAGAATTCAACCAAAAACTGAGTTATATTTCAAAAAAATAGTAAAAGAATTGGTGGCAAACAAGGAACTGAACCTCCATATTAGGCCTGACGGTTCTACAAAGTACAACAGTGAGCCAGATTTTAAATTTGTGGTCATAGAAAAGTTCTTATCTGTGGAAAATGAATTTACTTTGCGAGATGGACTTTTGCTCAACGCTTACTTCAAACTAAAACACCTAGGTCAGAGCGACGAAAAAGCCTTTGGTTTGGATAAAAGCGATGTTATTGTAGAAGATATTCCACTGGTTTATCAGCCACAAAACAATGTGAATTTATTGAGAGAATCGGTATGAAATTATGTTTAGGCTTAATGCTTTCATTCTTGGCATGTACAGTTTGTGCTCAAAATGGCACCACTAAAACACTGACTTTCACTGGATATGGGGAGTTGTATTTTAGTCAAGATTTTGATCAATTTGTAGATGAAGAAAAACCAAACTTCATCTACAATCATAAAAAATTAGGAGCCATAAACATGAATCTGGCATTTATAAAAGCCAACTATTCGACTAAAGGGCTTCGAGGAAACTTTGCTCTAATGGCTGGAAATTATGCCCGATATAATTTGAGCAGCGAACCAGCTTGGGCAAGGATTATTTACGAAGCAAACATAGGTTTAAAACTTTCAAAATCGAAGAATATATGGCTCGATGGTGGGGTTATGCCTGCTCATATAGGATTTGAAAGTGCATTGGGTGCAGATTGTTGGACCTTAACCAGAAGTTTGCTTGCCGAAAATTCACCATATTTTGAAACTGGCATCAAACTTTCGTCAGTTTCGAAAAACGAAAAATGGAATACCGCCTTTCTGGTGTTGAATGGTTGGCAAAAAATAAAAATGCCACAGGGAATAAGTAAACCGTCGTTTGGTTTACAGATAAATTTCAAACCTACTTCAAACATAACAGTCAATTATAGCAATTTTTTAGGATCTGACAAGTCGGATTCTATGGCCATTGATAGAGTATTTCATAATTTATTTGCTCAAGTTCAGGCGTCTAAAAATCTCGGATTTATAATGGGTTTTGATTTAGGTTCAGAGAAAAATAAATCTTCAAAGGGAAAAATTTGGTATTCCCCTGTGGTAATTTCAAGGTTAAAAATAAACGAGAAAAACTTCTTTGCGGCCAGAATAGAATATTATTATGACCGCGAAGAAACTATAGTTTCTACAAATACCATGAATGGATTTCAAACTTTTGGTTATTCTTTAAACTATGATTACCAGCTTTCAGAAAAAATGCTTTTCAGAATGGAGGCAAAAAAATATCATTCAAAAGACGCTATATTTCATTCAAGAGAAACTTCCTCCAATCAAAATTTCTCCATCACCATTGCTTTGACTTTAAAATTGTAAATCAATATTTGACTACTCAAACTGCTTCAAAAGCTCTAGTCCAGCAAGCCATTCTCCATAACCACCAGCTACATTGATATGACCAGCTTCACCGATACACATGAACTCACTTCCCCAAGCATCCGCAAAAAATATGGCTCGTTCCTCGGATACCCAAATGTCATTTGAACTTGCTACAACAATACTCTTGAAAGGTAATTTTTCTAAGGGAATCTGCGTAAAGCCAGTCATCGGAAAAGTATAAACTGGATTTTCAATATCGCTTGGTGCCACTAACAATGCACCTTTGATATACTTCTGAAAACGTCTTGCCCAATGAGCCACAGCCGTGCAACCCAAACTATGAGCAACCAAAACAACTTCAGAAGGTTCATACGCCGAAATCGAATTTTCAATGTTCAAAATCCAATCCTCACAAGCGGGTTCGTCCCAACTTTTTTGGTTGATTCTGATGAAATTTTCGCCCGAATTTTCAAAATGTGTTTGCCAATGGTTTTCGTCCGAATTGCCAAGGCCGGGGATAATGAAATAGCTTGTCATTGAAAGATTGTTTATTTTTGAAACAGTATTTTCAGATAAAATGGTTTCTTTATTTTCAATAATTGAAATACTTGGATACATATCTCAAAATCACATTTCTACAAATCTTAGCAAGAATCGGATTTTTTGAAAAGAAAACTATATCGACATTTGTAACATCAAAATTGACGAAATGGAAACCCAAGACCAACTTAACTATGATAGAATTGCTGAGGCTATAGATTTTATCAAAACCAATTTTAAAACCCAACCGAATCTTGACGAAGTGGCCGAAAAAGTGCATCTGAGCCCTTTCCATTTTCAGAGGTTGTTTAGCGATTGGGCAGGAACAAGCCCGAAAAAGTTTTTGCAATATATCACCGTTGAACACGCCAAGAAACTTCTTAAAGATAATCAAACTTCACTCTTTGAGACGGCTCATGAAACAGGACTTTCTGGCACCAGTCGTTTGCATGATTTGTTTGTAAATATTGAAGGAATGAGTCCAGCAGAGTACAAAAATGGTGGCAAGAACTTGGAAATAAATTTTAGTTTTGCCGAAAGTCCTTTTGGCAATCTCTTGGTGGCATCGACAGCAAAAGGCATCTGTCACATGGCGTTTTATGACCACGAACAAACCGCCTTCAATATACTCAAAGACCACTTTCCAGAGGCCATTTTCCAAAGAAAGCTAGATATTTTACAACAAAATGCCTTGTTTATTTTTCAAAATGACTGGAGTAAACTCCATCAAATAAAACTGCATTTGAAAGGCACAGACTTTCAGCTCAAAGTCTGGGAAACACTCCTGAAAATTCCCATGGGACAATTGACCACTTACGGGGCAGTAGCACAACATATAGAAAAACCCAATGCCTCACGGGCGGTTGGAACTGCTATTGGTAGCAACCCTGTGGCTTTTTTGATTCCCTGCCATCGAATTATTCAGTCCACAGGAAACTTGGGCGGATATATGTGGGGAAATACACGCAAAACGGCTATTATTGGTTGGGAGAGTGCTAAAATACGAGTTTGAAATTTATAAATGTTAAGCCATTTAGAAATAGGCCCTGAAGATTTACACCAAAAAATCCGTCAAAAACGAATTAGTTTGGGTGGAAATTTAAAACTCAAAATCTACGGAAAACTCAATTGCAAATCAGGTAAAAGAATGAAAAAACAGAACAGGGTGTTCTTTAGTTCTGAAGAAGAGGCCATTGAGCATAATTTTAGACCCTGTGGACATTGTATGAAAAGTAAATATAAAACCTGGAAAAATGGACTTGTTTGATTATAAACCCGAAGCATCAAAAAACTGGTTGCCTTATGAAGGAACTGTAAATTATTATGGAAAATTGCTGAATCAAGAACAGGCAAATCATTATTTGAAGGCATTGTTAGAAAATATCGAATGGCGGAACGACGAAGCCATTATTTTTGGAAAGAAAATTATCACGAAACGTAAAGTGGCATGGTATGGCGAAAAACCGTTTGAATATACCTATTCCAACACCACCAAACATGCACTTCTATGGACCAAGGAGCTTTTGGAGCTGAAAGAATTGATAGAGAAGGAAACAGGTGAAACTTTCAACTCATGTCTCCTAAACCTCTACCATACTGGCGATGAAGGCATGGCTTGGCACAGCGATGGCGAAAAAGATCTAAAAAAAGACGGAGCAATAGGTTCGCTGAGTTTTGGAGCAGAACGAAAATTTGCTTTCAAACATAAACAATCCATGAAAAAAGTTGAACTCATACTCGAACATGGCAGTTTGCTTGTAATGAAAGACACCACTCAAACACATTGGTTGCACAGACTACCGCCTACCAAGCGTGTTTCTACTCCGCGTGTCAATCTCACTTTTAGAACTATTGTGGAATAAGTTTTACTTCAACTTTCCGCCTAAATTAATAAACCCCAAACACCCAAAAAACAAGATTTTAATATTTATGTCGTTGATTTGCTGTGACCAAAGGGAATTTTTATCACTTTAAATTCATTACCTATACACAAGCCAATTAGTAAATGTCAGCATCAAAAAGATTTGTAAAAGATACTATTTTAATCATAATCGGAATTTTCTCGGCTGCTTTTGGCTTTAAAGGATTTCTGTTAACCAACCATTTTATTGATGGCGGTGCCACAGGTATTTCGTTATTGATTTCGGCATTGACGAAAATTCCACTTTCCTATCTAATCGTAGGCATAAATCTGCCCTTCATAGTATTGGGTCACCGCATAGTGGGTAGGCAATTTGCCATAAAAACAGCTTTGGCCATTTCTGGTTTGGCATTGGTATTGGCTACAGTTACATTTCCGAATATTACGAATGACAATCTCCTAGTGGCCATTTTTGGAGGGTTTTTTCTGGGTGCGGGCATAGGTTTTGCCATTCGAGGAGGAGCGGTCATAGACGGAACGGAGGTTTTGGCCATCTATCTCAGTCGTAAATTCGGCACGACCATTGGAGATGTTATCATCGTTATCAATGTCATGATTTTCGGTGCTGCAGCCTATTTTTTAGGCATTGAAGTCGCCCTTTATTCCATGATTACTTACTTGGCAGCCTCCAAAACCTTAGATTTTATAGTTGAAGGACTGGAAGAATACATCGGCGTAACGGTGGTTTCGGATAAAAATGAGGAAATCAGACAAATGATTATTGACAAAATGGGAAGAGGTGTAACGGTTTATAGTGGCAAAAGTGGCTACGGGAAGCGTGGTGAAATGAAAGAAACTGATATTATTTATACCGTAATAACTCGTTTGGAGCTAAATAAACTCAATTCCGAAATTGAGAGAATTGAACCCAATGCTTTTGTTGTCATGAATAGTGTAAAAGACACAAAAGGAGGAATGATTAAAAAACGCCCTTTGCACTGAAAATTAACCAAATCGAAACATAATTTCAATATCTTTACCTTTAAAAATCAAATATATGCAAGCAAAAATAGAGGAATTTCAAGATATAATCCCAACTGGCGGTACTTGTATGGCGAGTTCAAAAATCACTGAGGAGGGCTTGAAAGTAGGCTTTATGTACCGCGAAGAACCTGAAGATGAGTTTGATACAGGGTGGAGATTTTACTCAGGTACCGAAGACGATGATTATGTGGAGAACCCAGATAATATATCTATTTATGATGTAAACACGATTGCTAACTACGATCGAGCCATTGTAGCCATGCTCAAAAAACCGATAGGGTCGGAGTGGGAACGTGTGGAAGGAACTAACAGATTTCAGCTGTTGGAGGAAGAATAAAATGAAGACTGCTGACATAGGGTTGTCAGGCAGTGGTGGTAAAATTGCATAAAAAAACAAATATGCAAAAGATTGACATTCTTGGAATTTCGGTAATAACGAGTAACAACATCGGAGAAGCTGCAAGGGATATTCCTGCCCTGTGGAACAAATTTATGGTTGAAAGCGTAGCTGAAAAGATCCCAAACAAAGTGGACGAAACTATTTACTGCCTTTATACCGACTACGAAAAAGACCATACTACGCCTTACACCACTATTTTGGGTTGTGCGGTAAGTACACTGGCTGTTATTCCCGAAGGTATGGTTTCTAAAACCATAGAAGTAGCTAATTATCAAAAATATACAGCAATAGGAAACCTAAACGATGGCATTGTATTCAATGAATGGGTGAAAATCTGGAACAGTGACTTGGATAGAGCTTATACCACTGACTATGAAGTTTATGGAGTAAAGTCAGGAAATATGGAAAATGCGGAAGTAGATATTTTTATAGCTTTAAAATAGCGTTTTTGGATAGAACAAATTTATGAAAGAGCATACCACAAATTATTTTAATACTTTTATTGAAATAGCAGAAGATTGCCCAATCGACCAGGCTGAAATACCGCCATTAAAAGGCGATGCAAAATCTGTGGCTAACCTTCAGTTTGAAATGATCAACAAGAATCCCTACAAATTCAGTTCTGACGATGTGCTATTCCAGGTTTTTGTAGATAGAAAAGAAATTTTGGTGGAAGAAATGGCCACGGCTCGCAAGGCGTTTTTCTCCAAGGGGCAAGCCTGTTTTAGGGCTTCGCCGCTGACCAAACGGTACGCATGGGGTATTCATAGCAACTCAGAAGGCAAAATTGCTTTGATAGCTGCTGGAACTGACGAATACGAAAAATTCATAAATGACCCAAACTTAAAGAAGTATAAAGCTATGAAGTCAAAAAGGTAAGAATGATTAAAAAATCGGATGAAAACACTTTCGATGTTCCTATAATTAAAACATATTTATTTTATTTGTAAATAAGAAAAAATTATAAGGCATGACGATCACTCAATTACAGTATATTCTGGCAGTTGAAAAACACCTCAATTTTGTGGAAGCCGCCGAAGCGTGTAATATCTCGCAGCCTGCACTAAGTATGCAAATAAAAAAGCTAGAGGAGCACCTTAATGTTAAAATTTTTGATAGAAGCCAGTCTCCTGTAATGATTACTCCTGTTGGACAGCTGATATTGGATCAAGCCAAAATAACCCTGAAAGATTTCAACCAAATTTATAATCTTGTTATCAATGAGTTCGATGGTTTGCAAGGTGAAATCAGATTAGGCGTAATACCCACTGTATCACCCTATTTGCTGCCTTTATTTCTTAAGAACTTTCATGAGCAATATCCACTTTTGCAATTGCAAATAGAAGAACTCACTACTGAAAAAATTCTAGAAGGTATTGAAAATGGAACACTAGACTTGGGGATTTTAGCTACACCCTTAGGTAGTATAAAACTTAGAGAAATTCCGTTATTTTATGAAGAATTGATGGCTTATGTTTCTCCCGAAAACGAACTTTTTGAAAAAAAATATATCTTGAGTAACGAGATTGACTTGAATAGTCTATGGCTTTTGGAAGAGGGACATTGTTTAAGAAGCCAAATAGAGAATTTTTGTGAACTAAAACAAAAGCAAAACATAATAAGTCAGCTCAATTTCAAAACTGGCAGCTTGGAAACCATTGTTAGGTTGGTTGACAAATACAAGGGCATTACGCTATTGCCTGAGCTTGCAATTTTAGATCTCAATGAAGACCAAAAGCACAAAATTAGACGTTTTGAGGGAGAAAAACCTTTAAGAGAAATAAGTTTGGTGGTGGACAAAAACTACCCGCGTCAGGCAGTATTGCAGGCTTTCAAAAATTCTATCAAACAAAGCCTTCCGACAAACATTCTTACTGCAAAGCCTAAGACTATTTTGAGCATAAATTAAATCAATTTGTAGTTTAAGTGGTTGTATTTGTCGTTTTGAAGCAGGCTGTTTTTAACTAAAATTCAATTCTAATTCTTCAATTGTAACCCGATTTTTTTATGAACTTTTTGCAATTTGATAAATAGTATTTTATTTGGGGCTTATAAAAAAAACACCCCGATCAATTACTCAATCAGGGTGAATTTTATCAAAAAAACAAAATATTCTTAGTTCTCTGCTGCTTTGTATTCCTCAAAACTTCTGACTTTCAGTTCAGGCATTTTGGCTTTTACCATTGCAGGTGCCAATTTGTCAAGACTTGCTTTGAAACCTTCCATTTGGCTTTTTGCCGCATTAAGCTTCTCTTCTAAAACTTTCATGCTGGCCAATTGGGCATTGGTTGGGCGTCCTGTATAGCTCAACACTTCACCGTATAGTCCAGAGATTTTCTCTCTCAACTGTGGCTCAGCAGCACCCACGTAGTTGTCGCCTTTTAATACGACCAAAGTTTCTTTTAAGGTTTGCATTTTACCTGCTATGTCTGCTAAAGGAAACTGTTTTTTCAATTTGGCAGTAGTCAATTTTGGAGAGATTGAGTCTATTTTTATCTTGTAAGTGTCAATTTGGTCTACCACATAACCCAATTCTTCACTCATATTGAAGAGCTTCATGGCGGTTTCAAATTGCACTTTGCGGTCCTCGGCCGTATGAATAGACTTTGGATTCGCAATCAAATTCAAGTTACTTTCGTAGGTTTTTGCTCCTTTGGTAACCTTAATTTTGTAGGTACCAGGCAAAACTGTAGGGCCTTGAAAGCCTCCGAAAACCAAGGTTTTTCCTTTGGCCACTTTTGGTGGTTTTAGGCTATAATTCCAATCCACGTAGTTGATTCCTTTTGATTTTCCTGGAGCCAAGTCTGCTATTTTCTTGTCATTTTGGTCGAAAATTTCTAGAGACATTTTGCCAAAAGTATGTCTACTTTTTAAGAAATATACAATTTGAGCCATTGAGCTAGGATTTTCTCCAACAAATTCTCCCATTCGGGCATATCCGCCAAAAGCACCAGATTCAGCCATTTTGGTTGGTTTTGTGGTGAAGAAATGCAGGTCTTTTGCTATAATCTCTTTGGTCAATTGACGTAACGGCGAAATATCATCCACGATGATTACACCACGACCGTGTGTAGCCATTACCAAAGCATCCTCCGTAGGGTGAAGGGCAATCCAGTGTACTGCCACAGGCGGCATATTGTTTTTGAATTGCGACCAATTTTGTCCTCCATCAATGGTTACATACAAACCACCTTCTGTACCTAAAAACAACAAATTAGGGTTTTTGTAATCTTCTTTGATGTTTCTTGCGAAAGACTTGACATCAGGTGAAACAATGGATTTCCATGTCTTTCCAGCATCAGTTGTTTTATATACATAAGGTTTAAAATCCCCACTTGTATAACCTGTAAATACCGCATAAGCTGTATTCTTATCAAAACTACTTGGTTCAATAAAATATGCCCAAGTGTTTTTCGGTAGGTTAGGAATATTGGCCGTAACGTTGGTCCATGTTTTTCCGCCATCTTGAGTTAATTGAACGTTTCCGTCGTCTGTCCCGATCCAAATGATGTTTTGGTCTAAAGGAGACTCGTTTATGGCAAATATGGTACAGTGATTCTCAGCACCTGAATTGTCCATGCTCAATCCACCCGAATTTTCTTGTTGTTGTTTGGCTGGATCATTGGTGGTCAAATCCGGTGAAATTTTCACCCAAGTTTCTCCTCGATCATCAGATTTATGTAAAAATTGGCTACCCACGTACAGTCTATCTGGATTGTGCGGACTGGTTGTGATTGGGGTGTTCCAGTTAAATCTAAACTTCGGATCATTGGCTTCAGGAAAAGGCTTAATTGTTTTAGCTGAGTTTTTTTCGAGATTAATTCTCCAAATATTCTCTGCACCTTGCATTTCAGAATACACAATGTTAGGGTCTTTAGGATGAGGAAAAGTACGGAAACCGTCGCCAGCACCTACCGATATCCAATCACGGTTTTCTATGCCACCTGGCTTTGACGATGGTCCTATCCACGAGCCGTTGTCTTGTAAGCCACCATAAACTTTAAATGGGGTTTGGTTGTCAACCGCTACTTGGTAAAATTGCGAAATAGGTAAGCCTTTTGACATATCCCAAATACTACCGCCGTCATAAGAACGATAAAATCCTCCGTCATCACACAAATAAATACGGTTGGAATCATGTAAATCAAACCAAAAGTCATGTACATCGGCATGAATTCCGCCTCCAATGTCTTTGAATGTCTTTCCGCCATCTCTACTCAATGAGCCATTGAGGCCAGCTTTGAGTACGATATCAGGATTTTTCGGGTCAACTACAATTCTTGAGAAATAGAAAGGACGAACCACCAAACCAAAGTCACCATTGGTTCTCTTCCAGCTAGCTCCTGCATCGTCAGATCTGTAAAGACCTTTGTCAGTGTCTTTTTCTGATTCAATTACCGAATAAAGTATATTTGGGTTTGAAGGTGCAGCAGCTATCGCTATCCTACCCAACTTTCCTGCAGGAAATCCATTATGAATTTTGTTCCAAGTTTTGCCACCGTCAGTGGTTTTATACAATGCACTGTTTTCACCGCCTGAGCTAAATGAATAAGCTGTTCTGCGGAATTCCCAAAAAGAAGCATACATTATGCTTGGATTTTTTGGATCCATGACTAAGTCGGAACAGCCTGTGGTAGCATTGATATAAAATACTTTCTCCCAAGTTTTTCCTCCGTCTGTAGTTTTGTAAACACCACGATCTGGGCTGTCGCTCCATAAAGCTCCCAATACACCGACAAATACTTCGTTAGTGTTATTTGGATTGACTTTAATAGAACTTATTCTTTCAGAATTGGCAAGTCCCATATTGGTCCAGTTTTGGCCACCGTCGGTAGTTTTGTAAATGCCGTCGCCTATAGTTACGGAGTTACGAGTCCAAATTTCTCCAG
>NKJG01000148.1 GCA_002256395.1 Bacteroidetes bacterium B1(2017)
TTTGCGTATTTTCTTAGTTTTTCATGACTTATAGCCTCGGTTATACAATCTATTATCTCACCAGAAAGCAATCCCATGGCTTTGCCGTTTGCCAAGCTAACTTTTCTTCCAAGCAAATCTTGCGACTGTATGGCTGTAGTTCCTTCATAAATGGGTGTTATTCTGATGTCCCTATAATATTGTTCAGCTGGAAAATCTTCCGTAAAACCATAACCGCCGAAGCATTGTAGGGCATCACTGGTGGTTTTTAAACCAGATTCGCAAGGATAGGTTTTGGTTATCGGTGTTAGAATTTCTAATAAAAGTAAATATTTTTCCCTTTCTTCTTCGGTCTCACTGTGATGGGCCAAGTCGTAATATTTGGCAGTTTGTATGACCAACGAAAGCCCACCTTCTACTGCCGCTTTTTGCGAAAATAATAATCGCCTCACATCAGGATGTTGAATTATAGGGATTTGAGGTGCATTTATTTCTGCTTTTTTGTTCAATCTTCGGCTTTGTGGCCTTTCTTTTGCGTATTGTAGAGCAGCTTGATAAGCTGCCGTTGATATGGCCGCTCCGGTAGAACCAACGCCAATTCGGGCTTCGTTCATCATCTGAAACATGTATGAAAGTCCTTTGTTTTCTTCTCCTACTATGTAACCAATACATTTTTCGCCAAACTCTAAGTGCATTGCTGGCACGCCTCTTTGACCAAGTTTGTGGTATATGCCTACATTATTAATGTCATTTCTTTGTCCATTATCTAGATATTTTGGAATGGCAAACAACGAAATTCCCTTAGTTCCCGCTGGTGCTCCTTTTATTCGTCCAATAAATAGGTGTATAACGTTTTCACAATAGTTGTGGTCCCCGCAGGAGATAAATATTTTTTGGCCATTTATTATAAATGTACCTTCGCCAAGTGGCTCTGCTGTGCTAATAATATCCGAAAGAGATGAACCTGCTTGTGGCTCAGTTAAACACATCGTTCCCTGAAACCTGCCGTTTAACATAGGTTCTAAATATTTGTTTTTCAGATAGTCTGAGCCAAAGTGAGCTATTAAGCGAGC
>NKJG01000149.1 GCA_002256395.1 Bacteroidetes bacterium B1(2017)
ATTGTTTTCTAATCCTTTGAAAACCAAAACGGTATAGCGACATAATCACCCCAGACTTTTTTTGGTAGACTATCGGTTTGTAGGGTTTTGATAAAGAGTGTATTTCTTCCAATCTTACATTTTTCCGTACTCAAGTAGCTTTTTATGCCTTTTGCTTGAGCGGTTTCTTCGAAAAAAAACTCGGTAGAAGATATTGTAGAATCATTCAGAGTAATTTGAAAATACTCCGTCATACAATCAATTCTGGCTTTATCACGCAGTGGTCTTTTTTGGGAATTTCTTAAACTGTCAGCAAATATGGGCTCTTTACAAATCTTTGATAAATCCTCATCTAAGTACTTAGAATAATTGATAAAAAGCTTCAGGAAAGGGTCTTGGATTACATCAGATTGAATACTAGCCTCGGGTATCTGCTCCATTTCTCCCCTTTGGCTATCATAATAACCCGAATTTATTTTGTATTCAACCGAACCAGAAGAAAAATAATTTCGTGATTCCATCATCGGAATTCCAGCGTGTTCTAACAACTTGGTGGCATAAATACCCATAGAAATCGTGAAGAAAATAAGCCCAATGATTATCACAGATTTGAAATATTTTTTGTGAGGCATATTGGAGCCAAACGTAAAATTAATGTATTGAACCGGCTTATACATACCCATATAGAGGAACGTACTCTTTTCAATGACTCCTTTATATAGTCTTTTGATGATGGGTTTCTCCCGATATTTTTCATTGTATCCAGCAACCATTATAGCCATAGAAAATAGCCAAACCAACCCAAATAGGACTAAAAAAATAGGCTTAGTTTTTTCGTAAATTGTAGGTAGATAGGTTTTAAATCCAATGGTAGCCACAAATCCCAAAAGGTAAAGAAAGGCCATCATTATACTGAATAATACCAACACGAAAGCTATGGAGAAAATTTGACTACAAAGTTTATCTAGACGTACGATATAACTATCTAAAGAGCCAAATTTTTGTTTATACATTTCTGCCATTTCTTTGGTGGTGTTAGGAAGGTTGTCGAAGTTGATTCCGTTTGGAAAAAC
>NKJG01000150.1 GCA_002256395.1 Bacteroidetes bacterium B1(2017)
TTGTATCTGACAGAAACGGAAAAGATTCTTTGTGATTTGATTGGTTTGCTGAAATAATTTTCAAAATCTTCGAATGTATATAATAAAAAAGCCTGCGAAAGCGGGCTTTTTTATTATTCTGAAGATTTTCCAGAAGCGACTCTGCGGATTAATTTCAATGGCTGAGTTTAGGATATATATTATTTTGTTGTTCGTGTCCTCGAATAAGTGTCTTTTAATGGACAGTTCTTACGTTTTGTTCAATATAACCTTCATTTTAAATAATTGAACAGATTATATAGTTCAGTAATAAGTATTAGCTGTTGTTTTTGTTTTCAATAATTGTCTCATAATGTTCTACCGTTGGAAACGGATCATAATAATGATGAAGCATTTTTTTCCACTCTAAGTATTCTAGTGATTGCCTAAAGCCAACTGTATGGTCTTCTAAATTCTCCCAGTCCACAAGAAGAATATACTTGTTATTCTGTTCCAAGCATTTTCGTAGTGAATGTTTTAGATAACCTTTTATCGAGCTAATAAATTGCCCTGCAATATCAAAGTCGATTTCAAATTGCTTTTCTTGTCCACTCTTTACATTTAAAATAGCTACTTCTAATATCATGCTTCTTTAATTATTGATTATCCTTATTTAGTTATGGTGAATTCAATTGGTAATAATTTTACTGCCCAAAGTCTTTGTAGCAGCATTCTGCTATTTTTCCAATAATGGTTTCGGCCTGTTCAAGGCTCTCAAAGTTTTCTACGAAAACTGTAAGTATCAAAATATTTTTGGAGAAAATGATACCTGCATCGCCTCGGACATAGTCCAGCGTGCCTGTTTTGTGTGCAATGGGTACGTTTACTGGGATGTTTCTCGGAATAGTCGTTCTGTCCTCACAAGCCAACAAAATCTCCATGGCTTTTTTACCAGATTTTTTAGAGAGCAATTGCTTGTTCAAAAGTTTAAGCAACAAACCATTGATGTCTTCACACGTGGTGAAATTTTGTTTTCCTGCCTTGATGGCCTCAAAATCCATCATTTTTCTATTGAGCTTGGTGTTGGTTA
>NKJG01000151.1 GCA_002256395.1 Bacteroidetes bacterium B1(2017)
AGTTGTATAATTGGCCCTACACCAACTTCGCTGCCCGGATAGCTGCTTTTGGTAATGATTAGTATGTTTAAAATGAAAGCAAGAATTACGATTCCGAGCAGAATAAAAT
Source organism: Bacteroidetes bacterium B1(2017) (assembly GCA_002256395.1). Lineage (GTDB taxonomy): Bacteria > Bacteroidota > Bacteroidia > UKL13-3 > UKL13-3 > B1. The sequence continues at coordinate 110 of NKJG01000151.1, forward strand.
ACATTTTGTCCATGGTCTATTTTTTAGGGGTTTTGTTTTTTAGTATTAAAATTTTTTTGGCTATAGGATGTTTTCTTCTAAGATTTTAGTAAAAAGCTCCATGTTATTTTCATTGTTCCATACATTTATGGATAATCGGATAGCGTTTCCACGGTAGGATACAAACACTTTTTCGTCAGAAAGAGCCTTTTGGATAGTTTCGATTTTGAGGTCTTTAGGTAACCTTATTCCAAACAAATGTGCAGAACGAAAATCTTCATTTTCAATCCAATAACCAGCATTTCTTAGTCTTTCTATGTATGGTTTTGCTAGGTTTTTGGCGTAGTTTTGAACCTCCACTGGCTTCCATTCTATTAATAAATCAAGGGCTTTTTCTACCATGGGTAGGTTGATGAAATTACTAAATTCACCCATGTTGTACCTGAAAGCACCTTCTTGATAGTCAGTCTGATAGTTGATGAGGTTTTTGAAATCTTGACTATTTTTTCGTCCAATCCAGGTTTGTTCAAGCGGAAAACCATCATCAAAGTATTTGCCAAAATAAGCTAGAGTTGTACCATAAGGTCCTAGAAGCCATTTATAAGTGGCAGCAACTAGAAAATCTGGCCGTATTTTCTGAATATCAAACCCATAAGCTCCCAAGTGTTGTGTGGCGTCAATCACAAACAGTATGTTGTTTTGTTGACACTTTTCTTTGATTTTTTCGAGATTAAAAAGTGTGCCGTCCGTCCAATGTGTAGGTGAAATACAGACCGCCAAAGCTTCAGAATTCAAAGCTTCTATCAGTGCATCATTCCAGTTTTTGCCTCTGCTATTTAATTCTTGGGGTGCTTGGATGGTCTCAATACTTACTTTCGGATTTTCGGAAATAAGTTCTCCCCAAGCATAAACATCGCTTGGGAATTCCTCGCCCACCAGTACAACTTTGGTTTTATGATT
>NKJG01000152.1 GCA_002256395.1 Bacteroidetes bacterium B1(2017)
CTTGAAGATTTTGTAGATACTGCGTCCATGCACTTGAGCAACCACTATAACATTCTATTTGTGGAATCAGGCCATCGTGTGTAAATGTTATTTTGGTTTTGCCGTCAACTATTTCAAGGTCGAAACAAATTTTTGTTCCTGCCCATTCATTGGTACTTTTTAAGAAGGATAAATTGCTATCGGTAACCAACCAAACTATTTTTTTGTTGGCAATAAGTTCTATTAGCTTTTGATTGGAATAATGTACACCACCCCCAGCAATGAAAGAAAATTCATCGTTAATGCATTCGCTTTTTCCTTCTATTGTTTCGCCAAATAAATCTATCCACCAATTTTTTGGATTGATTAAATGAGCAAATACTTCATTTGTATTTTTTGAGGTGCTTAAACTGTATTGGAAATTTTGATTTGCCATGGCTATTTTTTTAATTGAGTAACACAATTTGTCCTGAATGATATTGTAAATGAGAAGTTCTAGTAATGATGATGTTGAGCTTATTGCGTTGAGGCTCTTTTGCAAAATCTTCTTCAGAAACAGCCGAGTGTTTTTCAAACCATTCTTCAGGTTCCATTTTTTCAAATTTTGTTTGTAAATGAGCATTTTGCTTTTCCCACATTTCTCTCAATTCAGCAACTGATTGGGATTGAGTAGCCTCTTTATCGGCTTGTTTTATAAAAGGTTCTAACAATTCAGGATATAATTTTTCGCCCATATCCAACAGTATTAGCATTTCATCATGTACGGCAATTAGGTGTCCCAATAGATACCTTCCGCTGTTTTTTCCTATGGTAATTTCTTTTTCTATTTGCTCATCTGTCAAGGCATTTAAGAGTTTGTTTAAATTTAGAATGGAACCATTCCATCTGTCAATGACCATTTTTACAAACAATTCTGTTGTTCTCATGTTTTTGATTTTATATTACAAAGCTAATGTCCAAAATGCGTTTTTAGGCAGTGCTATATGGACATTATGAAGGGTTGATTTGGACAAAGTATTTACTTAACTTTGTCGAAAAAGCGGAGAATGAAACATTTAAGTATTCTAG
>NKJG01000153.1 GCA_002256395.1 Bacteroidetes bacterium B1(2017)
CTTATTACGATACTTTGCTTGAATTGCTCACACCGGTTGCTAAAACATTTGGAGCAGAAATGGGTATCGTTTCGGTGAATCAAGGTTTGCAGGTTTTGGGAGGCTATGGATATACGGAAGATTTTCCTTTAGAACAATTGGCCAGAGACGTTAGAATTTGTAGTATTTATGAAGGGACTACAGGTATACAGTCTTTGGCTTTGTTGGGTAGAGAAGTTTTTAGAAATGATAAGATAGCTCTAAAACTTTGGATTTCAGAGGTTCAAGAAACATTAGAATTGGCAAATGAAATAAAGGAATTACAGGCGTTTGTAGAAGAATTCAAACAAAAACTTAACATTTTTGCCAAACTTAATGAACATTTAGAGAAAATCTCTGAAGAAGGTAATTCTGAAATCTTCTTGAAAGACGCTACGGCTTATATGGAAATGTTTGGCCTTTTAAATGTAACTTGGCAATGGCTAAAATTGGCCCAAAAAGCACAATTGAAAATCTCAAATGGAATTGGAGAAATTAATTTTTACAAATCGAAAATACAAACCATGAAGTTTTTCTTTAAATATGAACTGAGCCGAGTAAATCATTTATCAGAAATTCTTTTCCAAAATGATACCTTGACCATTTTTGACCCAAATAATGAAATTTTAGATTAATCAAAATAAATAAAAACAAATGGTTCCTTTTTTTCCTGAACAGTACGTTGTGAAATTTTGGGTTATCTAAATTTAATAGTTCGAGAAAAGTCATTCCAAAATTTCACAGAGGACCATTGTTCAGGAAGTGTTTTTTTACTTTTTTCCACTGGGGCAGAAAAAAGTAAGCTCGCCTAGCAAGGCACACAAAGTATATTTTTTTATCAGTTTTTAACTTCGAAACTTCCTTACTAATGATAGACATTCGAAAAATCAAAGCCATTGACGTTCATACGCATGCCGAAGTTTCGTGCTGCCAGCCGCATGATGATTATCGACCTGAATTTGATGTGGCTTTTGCGAAATATTTCAAATCAGATAAACGTCCAACGATTCAGGAAACGGCTG
>NKJG01000091.1 GCA_002256395.1 Bacteroidetes bacterium B1(2017)
TAAGATTTTGCTCGTTCGATAACGGATTTTTCTACGGTCAATGTGAGTTTAGTTGTCATGATACGTATTTTTTTCTCAAAGATACGTATTTGGTTTTATATTTCCAAATGGCTTGCCTATAACGTTTCGCCGCTTGGCGACAGTAGCGGCCTGCGGGAACATTTTTTTCTACTTGTAAAGATAATAGTTTTTCGTAACCGTAAAAGTTCAGTTCAAGAAAAAGTAGCTATTGCGCCAAACGGCTGTTATAGGCAGGCCATCCTATATACTCAATATTTCATCTGGATTAAAAGCAGGAATTTCACTTGTTTTAAAATCTTTGGTATTTCTAGTAACAATACAATCAACTTTCTCAATTGAGGAAGCACAAAGTATTTGAATCGAATCTTCAAAATCCTTATGATTTGATCGTAAACCTTTCTTTAAAATATCTACATCAACAGCGACCACAGTAACATAATCAAGAAGATTATATAAAACTTCTCTAAGTTCTTTTTCTGCCAAATATTTTTTCAATAAATAATGAGTTGTAGCTATAGAATGTGATGAAGTGAAAAGTTCTATTTCTTTCAATTCCGCTTTCTGAAATATTTGAATAGCATATTTACTAAATGGTTTCCTGTCAGCAATTAGATCGACGATAATATTTGTGTCTAAAAATAACTTTTTCATAAATGTTTCTTTTCCAATGCTAAGCGCATTTCTGCTTTTTCGTCAAAATCTTCAGGAAGATTTACAACGCCAACTAATTTTTTTAATTTAGGTGATAACTCATCGTTGGCACTTTCTTTTGTAATTGTTGTCAAGTAATTTTCGATTATTTCCGACAGGCTTCTTCCGGTATTTTTCGCATAAGATTTTGCTCGTTCGATAACGGATTTTTCTACGGTCAATGTGAGTTTAGTTGTCATGATACGTATTTTTTTCTCAAAGATACGTATTTGGTTTTATATTTCCAAATGGCTTGCCTATAACGTTTTGCGGCTTGGCGAAGGTGGCGATTTTTATCACAAATGTTGATGCGGAGAACTAAGCTTTGATTAACCACAAATGTGTCTGCGGAGCACTGAACCGCCACTTTTGCCAAACCGCTGTTAGGTGCTGGCGTTCTCTCTGTCGTTGCTTGTCTGTCCATTATTTGCTGTGTCTTGGTGCGTTGGCTTGGTGGCTCTTTTGGATTTTTATGCGTTGGTCCGTGCGTTGGAAAAAAATACAAATGTGCCACCAAAAGGGTAGTGATTTATGGTCTGTTAATTATTTTACCTGTTGACAAAGCTTTGTCTGGAGACCACCAAATGCTATTTAAATGACCCTTTACTTTGTTAAAAAGGTCAATTATTAAGTCTTCTTGAATGATATGAGGTTTTATACCTCGTTTCCTTGAATCCAAGCGTTCTGAAACACTTGCCTTGCATAGAATATAAATTTCATTTATGTCACTTAGTTCAGGTTGCTCATCTTTTAGTTTCATATATTCTGAAGCCACAATGTATAAACAGTATGGCATTGCACTTTTTAATCTCCTTGCAGTTCCTGAACATGAATCCAACATGTTTCTTTCAATATACGTCTTGCATTCTATCGCTAATACAGGAACAATGATGTCTTCCTTAATTTCATTCGCTCCATCTGCTTTTATTTTCAATTCTAAATTTACTCCAATTACAAAATCTTGGTCTTTAGAATGAATATAAGGATTTGGCTTTATAAAAATTTCACGAAATGAAGAAGGTGAGAATGTTAAGTCAACATAGCTGTTGGCTTTACCTAAGAGTAAATTAGATGGTAAACTTGGAAGAAGTTCACCAATTAAGTCCGAAAACAAATGACAAAATAATTCTTCAAGCATTGATGACCTGAGATTTTCTTGACCTGAATTTTTGCGGTTTTCGATTGTATACAAAACTGACTCACGATAAGAATTGAACTCACTAACAAATTTGCTAATAGATTTGTCGTCTGTAATTTGAAAAGTTGAAATATTTTTAATAAATTTCAAATACGATTCGTATATAAATTTTACTTCTTTGTCTGTGCTGGACTTGCTTTTAAGAAGATTACCATGGTTATAATGATTTCTAGTTGCCATTTTCCTTATTTTATTAGTTTGCCCTTTTTTAATCTCTTACTCAAAAGAACTGGTGCCTCAATGGCAGTTTCAAGGAAATGCAAAACTTCTTTGAGGTGATTGAACATTAAATTAGCGTCAATAGGATTAAGCTTGGTCGAATCTCTTCTAACCTCACTCCTTTTTTGTTTTCTCGTAATTAGTATTTCGTCAATAGCTGAAGCTGCATAGTTTTGTTTTTCATAAGCAAAGTCAGCCAATTCTGAAATTAGGTAATATTTACATAATGGAAAAGTTCTTTTCAGCCTTTGTACGGAATATTCAACTCCTCCAATCATATTTTTATCAAGATTAGTTTTTACTTCAATTGCTATTAGTGCAATATTAAAATCATTTAGCTTTTCCTTATTGACTTTAAATGAACATGGTTTTAGAATTGCAACATCTACTCTTTTGGATTTGAAATTTATTGCAGATGTTGAATAAGGAAGAAAGGATAAATCAATAACTAAATCCTTTTGTGTTTCTATTATGAAATCCTTATGCTGGCTAATTACAAATTTGTCGTAAAGAAGATAGAGAAACTCAGGAAGCAAAGAAGAAAGAAAGTCTGATTGATGACTAAATATTCTGAATTTTGCAGTTTTAATTTCAGCATAATATATTTCAAAATGCTTCAAGGCTTCGCTAATCCATTTTTCGGGATCTTTAACTTTATCAAGTTTCTTAACTGCTTGAAAATACTTTAAATAATGTGATACAATTTCTTTAGTGAGAATAACACTCTTTCCTTTACTAGTTTTTTCATTTAACGCTTTTGTCTTTAAGTTACTACAGTGAGGTAACTTCTTATCAATAAGTGATAATTTTTGAATTAATACATCTAGTTCCATTTTGATTCTATTTTAAAGCCACCTTTAATATTGCTTTGCCTATAGCCTCAGCAAGCAATGGTGGGACTGCGTTACCAATTTGATTGTATTGAGAAAGTCCAATTTCATCTTCTCTTTTCTCTCTAATTAAAAGTGTCTTACTCATCAAAGTTCTTGGGCCGGTAAAAATAAATGTATCAGGAAAAGATTGGAGTCTAGCACCTTCTCTAGCTGTCAAGTTTCGGTCAAGTTTTGGGTGAACAAAAGTTGATTGAAAAGAGGCTGTTACACACTGTGAAATATTTTTAGGGTCTAACCTTTGATTGTTCATTTTGAATCTTGGCTTTTCATCCAATTTGGTTCCATTTCTTTGCCTTTGACCATGTTCTGTCGGGACATCAAGCAATGAGCCACCTTGCGGAATATGTTTAAATCGTTCAATAAGTCTTTTAGTATGTTGCATTGCTACATGATTATAAATTCCATTAGAATTCATTCTCATAAGTTTCTGATAATCTGATTTAGGTTTGAAATTGTAATTTAATTTATTGGGCTCTAAATCAAATCCTTCACCAGAATCAATTATTGGTAAGTCATCCAACGCTTCTGAAACTGTTACCCATGCTTTTTTTGTACTGTGAGTTTCAATTATTTCAGGAAATTCAATTTTTGATTTTTTCTTGATTGCAATTATGAAAACTCTTGTTCTTGACTGGGGCACCCCAAAGTTTGGAGCAAAAAGAGTGTATATTTTAACATTATATTCCAATTTATCGAAATGTTCAAGGACATGCTCAATCACACTTTGTTTTGATTTCAGTTTCCCATTCATTATGTTTTTTACATTTTCCAAAACACAAATATTTGGATTGATTACTGACACAAACCTCAAGTATTCTTGAACTAAATTATTTCTGTCATCTAGAATTCCAAATTTATAAGGACCCGCGACAGAGAAGCCTTGGCAAGGAGGGCCACCAACTAATATATCAATTTTTGAAAATTTACTTTTAATTTCTTCGTTTGAGAAAGTAGTTATATCACGTTGGTAAACTTTGGCCTTGGGGAAATTGGTTTGAAAGGTTTCAGCAGCGAATTTATCTTGCTCAATTGCTGCGAATGTATTTATTCCAGCATTATGCAAGCCTAGTGAAAATCCACCTGCCCCTGAAAATAAATCTAAACTATTTAGAGTCTTTTTCTTCATTATAAATGCTTTAATATTAGTTTACCCAATGCTTCTGCGACTATTGGAGATACTGCATTGCCAACTTGATTAAATTGGTCTAGATGTATATCTTCATGTATCCCTTTTTTAGCAAGTAATTTATTACTTAATGTTGTTCGCTTCCCCAAAAACCTGAATTTGTCAGGAAATCCTTGTATTCGAGCTGCTTCTCTTACAGTTAAATTTCGGTCTTGATAGGAATGAATAAAACTTGAATAGAAAGAAGCGGTTATAGTTTTACTAGGTTCTTTTGGGTTAAGCCTTCTATGATTTTGAGAATAAACTTTCTCTGATAAAACATCAACATCACCTCTTGTTCTATTACGATGACTTGACGGAGCATTTAAAATACTACCGTTAATAGGGATATGTTTAAATCTTTCAATAATTCTTTGTGTATGTCTCATAGGTTCATGATTGTATACCTTATCAGAACCTTTTCTCATTTTCTTTTGATAATCGTTAAGTGGCTTATTATCGTAGGGGTATTCATCAATATCCCTTACTGGAATTGGCAAATCATTTATTGCTTCTTCAAGTGATATAACAGGCTTTAACTTGAATAAATTATTTTCTTCTGAATGTGTTTCTATAGATTCCAAAATTATTTTTTCATCAAGAGAACCAACTAAAAAAAATCTGATTCTGTCCTGAGGCACACCAAAATTCTTTGCGTTTAACATTCGCCAGTTAAGTTTATAACCTAATTTTTCTAAACGATTTGTAAAATCAGTTAGCAAAAGTTCTCCATTTTCAAGTTTAAATTTTACTATTTCTTTTACATTTTCCACAATAATAAATTTGGGTTTTATCATTTCAACAGCCCTAACATAATGAAGATATAGATGATTGCGTGGATCATCTTTCTTTCTTCTATTACTCGCGGCAATTGAAAATCCTTGACAAGGTGGACCACCTATAATCAAATCTATTCCTTTGAATTTTTTAAAGTCTTTATCCTGAACCTTTTGAATATCGCTTCTAATAACTTTGGTCGATGAGTGATTTAGTTCGTATGTATCAGCTGCCCAATCATCAATTTCAATCGCGGCAATACATTCAAATCCAGCATTAATAAGCCCAGTGGATGCACCTCCTGCTCCCGCAAATAAATCTATAAATGTTGGTTTACTCATTTTTTCTTAGGTTTACTTTTATATTTAATTTTTTCTTCTGCAACATGCATAGCTTGTATTGCTAATGCTTCATCTTGCACTTCGTAAACCAATTTGTCTGAAAGCCAGGCAATGATTACTTCATTTTTTTGGTCTTTATAAAAGTCGGCAAGTGCTCGTACTTGTTCCTTTGTCGGCATACGTTTGTCTTGCTCTACTTTGCTTAAAATAGTCGGGTCAAGCGAAAGTTTCGCACCAACTTCTCTAAGCAGAAGACCTTTAGCTTCTCTTAATTCTCGCAGAATTATTCCAATAGTCTGTGTTTTCAATGTGCTCCTTTTTGACTTGACAAATATTGGCAAATATAAAATTAAATTTGAAATCTGTTTTTTAAAAGTTTACTAAACTTTTCAACAATCTTTTTTTAGGGTGGTGGGTGGGCTTGGGTGTGGTTGGGCAAAATTAAATGTGGTGTTTTTGTGTCGGCTTGTGCGTTGGCAAAACACCTCTTTTAATTTTGCGAAGCGTTGGCATTTTTGTCCTCCGTTTCTGTCGGATTGTTGTCGGTTGTGTCGTCCGTTACGCTTGCACCTAACGATTCTCATGTTGACGCAGGCGGGACTTTGATGAGTTTTATTTTCAATTTCAAACCGCGGCGGCAAAACCGTTTTTATTTTTTGTAAACTTACAAAAAAAGGCAAAAAACTGAAAACGGTTTTGCCACTTACAACGATTATTTTTTCTTTTCACCACAGAATCCCCGCTTGCGTCAACATGATGTTAGTGGCTGCCATTCAAAACCCAACTGTTTCTTTTTTAGGAAAACCTGTCTGCCGAACTATTTCATTCATTCTGAAATTATACGTAGCTCAAAGTTAACTTTCGGCGCAAACATTTCGGCGCAAACATTTCGACGCAAATCTTCCGACGCAAATCCTTCGACGCAAATCCTTCGACGCAAATCCTTCGAAACAAAACCTTCGACGCAAAACCAATTCAAATTAAACTTTTGATTGACATTCTAACTAACCGATTTCTATTCATTTGAAAATCCAGCAAACTTGACCCAGTCTTTCACTGCAATGAAATTTAACCAATTGTTTTTCAGTGTAAAAAGGCAGTTTTCAAGTCAATTTTTCATCAATGAAAAATTTTAAAATATGGTAGCCACTAACGTTTCGCCGCTTGGCGACAGTAGCGGCCTGCGGGAACATTTTTTTCTTCTTGTAAAGATAAAACTTTTTCGGAACTGTAAAAGTTCAGTTCAAGAAAAAGTAGCTATTGCGCCAAACGGCTGTTACACGCCGATTTTCATCTATCTCTCATTTATTCAGCGCAAACATGGCAAATCTTTACCGAGTAAAAGCGGCTTACAGAAAGTAATTTGTCCTCCGATGTTTCAGCGCAAACTTGGCAAATCTTTCCTGAGTAAAAGCGGCTCGCAGCAAGTAATTTGTCCTCCGATGAGACCGCGCAAACCTGGCAAATCTTTTCTGAGTAAAAGCGGCTTGCAGAAAGTTATTTGTCCTCCGATGACACCGCGCAAACTTGGCAATTATTTCCCGAGTAAAAGCGGCTTGCAGAAAGTAATTTGTCCTCCGATGACACCGCGCAAACTTGGCAATTATTTCCCGAGTAAAAGCGGCTTGCAAAAAGTAATTTGTCCTCCGATGACACCGCGCAAACTTGGCAAATCTTTCACGAGTAAAACCTGTTATCAACTTGAAATTTGTCTCCCGATTATTTTGGAAAAATATTGATTTTTAACAGAAAAAATTTTTCAAAATTGGCGTGTAACGTTCCGCAGCTTCTCGTCAGTTGCGAACTTCGGAACGAATTATTTTCTGTTAAAGATAAAAATTCTTGCGAAACGTAAACGTGAACTTACCACAAAATTCGCAATTGCGAGAAACGGCTGTTATGACACGTTTTTTTTCTTCGCCTCTTCTATTGTTTCTAAAATATAATCTACAGGTTCTACTTTTGATAACCCAGTGTTTTCTTCAAAAATTACACGCGGTCTATTTGTCTGCTGACTTATTGCAACATCATTATAAGGAATATATGCTTTGACAATTCCAATTAGATTCGATTTATTAGAAAATTTTGTTCCAGTAATACTTTGAACTTCCGGTCTTGAAATTACTGGACCACCGCTATTTCCTGGAAATACAAAAGCATCTACCACAAAATCTTTACTTCTTTTTTCGAATAAATCACGAATACGCGATATTATACCATTTCTAACAAAAACATGTTGCCTGTCTTTTGCAAGAATTCCCATTGGAAATCCCATTATAAAGATTGAATCTCCTTCACTAGCTTCACGTTCTTGTAATTGCGCAATAGTTTCAATATGTCTATCACTTTCAAAGAAATTACACTTCATTCCTTCGGCACGAACATTACCGATATTTACACCTATTACTGCAACATCAACTTCAGGGTCAGGATGACCTGTCCATTGCAAATTTCCGTCTTTATCTTTTAAGACAACTGGATAATCTTTTGCAGATTGGTCATTTTGTGGATTGAAACGAACCAGAATTAAATCTAAATTTTGTATTACATGTTTGTTTGTGACAAGATATACAGCATAGATATTTGTGGTATCTTCCGTTTCTTCGTGTAACTCTCCAAATAAAAAACCCGTGCCCATCCATCGAGTTTGACCTTCTACTAAAGTTCCGATTGCTACTACGCAATCAATAAAAAATGGTGGAATTAATGCCATAATGTTCTATTTAAAAGGGGATTAAAATGTGTCATAACGTTCCGGCGCTTGGCGAGGTTGCGAACTTCGGAACCGATTATTTTCTGTTAAAGATAAAATTTCTTGCGAGAAATAAACGTGAATTTACTACAAAATTCGCAATCTTGCCAAACGCCTGTTGTGCACTGTTTTTTATTTGGCTAAAATATGTTCTCTTTGTTTAATTAATTTCTCTCTTCTTTTCAAAGGATTATAAAGGCTTGGATTTTCATGAATAATTAATAAATCCAATACTTCAACCTCATTTAAATCATTGATTTCTTTATTAAAATATTTTCTGCTAGCTAATTTAACACCATTAATACCGTTAGTGAAATCAGCATTTTGTAATTCATAATCTAAGCATTTCTTTGCACCGACTTTTTTGTTAGCTTCATAAACAAATATATGTGGTGCAAATCTATTATAGTTATCAAAATAACCAGGATGCGCATAAATTTCTTCACAAGCACATTTTTTAAAGTTATTAGAAAGTCTAGATAATAAAGATTCTGTATAACTTCTCTTAAGTCCATTTGGATTTAATTTTTCATACTGAATATAAAAAGAATTTGGTAACTCTTCAGACTCTTTAATTTTATTAAAAATAATCAGTTGTCTTTCTTTAGACATGACTGAGTTAATAGAATTAGTTAAATAAAAATAGAAACAACCCATTATTACAATGAATATTAGAAATAAAGTCATTAAGATATTCCTGATTTTTTTCATACGGATTTTCTAAAATAGTGCACAACGTTTCGCCGCTTGGCGAGGTTGCGAGCTTCGGAACCGTTTATTTTCCACTAAGATAATATTTCTTGCGGAACGCAAACGTGAATTTACCACAAAATTCGCAATCTTGCCAAACGGCTGTTAGCGGATGTAATTATTCTTCTTCTGTTACTTTTTTAAATCTGATATGATGAATTTCTTTTAATAAACTTACGCTTGATTTTATAATTTTTAAGTCAACGTTTAACAAAAATTCTTTGTAGCGATTGTATGTAAAACTAAATTCTTTATTTTCTAAAAGCTTTTTTATTGCTTCTGCTTTTTCTTCATCTTTTACTAGAAAGGATAGAGTAGAAGTTGGTTTCATTCTTTTATGTAACCAATAGGCATTTTTGCCATCAATGTTAATGCTCACATAACTTTGAGTAAATCCAATATTTATTTTATTGCTTTCGTCTTTGTAGATTTCTATCAACTCTTTTGCGTTTGAATGTACCCAAGGTGCATCATTTGTCCACGTTGCTTCATTTACTACTTTTACATCTTCTTCATTTTCTTCGGGTTCAATATAAATGTCTATTATTTTTGTAAAGTTTAGTATTTTTTCGCCGTTCACTTCTAGCAAATCTGCTTGAACTGCAATCATTGGAATATTTAAACTCATTAATTGAATTACATTAAAATATCTTCTGTCAAAACTTTCAGCTACTAAAACACAAAAATGTTGTCTTTGTGGATATTTTCTTTTTTCGTTATCCCAATATTCAATCGAACGAATAATATGCGCTGGGTCAGTTTCTCCCAACATAACTTCAACTTCATACATTGAGTTTTGTTCTGGGTCTTTTAGTAAAATATCCAATCTTCCTCCGCTTGATTGTTTCTTTTCTTTGTTTACCGGAACTAAATTTCCAAGTCCGAGAACTTTCGGATTATCGTAAATAATATCTTGTAACCAATATTCATCTTTTCCCGCACTTCGGATAAAAATTTTCTTTCCAATTCTGATTTCTTTTTCCAATTGTTTGTTTTTATATGTTTACGTTCGGTTCAAGGATTATATCCGCTAACGTTTCTCATGTTGACGCAGGCGGGACTTTGATGAGTTTTATTTTCAATTTCAAACCGCGGCGGCAAAACCGTTTTTATTTTTTGTAAACTTACAAAAAAAGGCAAAAAACTAAAAACGGTTTTGCCACTTACAACGATTATTTTTTCTTTTCACCACAGAATCGCCGCTTGCGTCAACATGATGTTATAGGCAGGGCTTTATTCGATAAGTTGTAGAATCTTCAATTTTAAAAAATCTAATGCTTCTGCTAAAGTTTCATAGTCGTTTATTTTTACATAAAATAATTCTTTTCCGTCCACTGAAACAAAAAAATATTCAACATAATCTCGCCAATCTTCATTATATATTTCTATAATTTTATCTCGCTTATAGACTAACTTAAATATCCAATTTTTAGTTATTTCTTGGTTTTCGAGACTATTATCAAACTTTAATATAAATGAGTTATTTTCTAAAATTCCACCTATATTTTTTCGAATTAAATTTCTAAAATCTCTACTATTTTCTAGTATTTTCATGTAAATTTTAATTTTAGCCTTGCCTATAACGTTTCGCCGCTTGGCGTCAGTAGCGGCCTGCGGGAACATTTTTTTCTTCTTGTAAAGATATAATTTTTTCGTAACCGTAAAAGTTCAGTTCAAGAAAAAGTAGCTATTGCGCCAAACGGCTGTTAATGCTAGGCGTTTCATCCCAACTTTTTTTCTCCGTCTTCTTTTTTCTTCTTCTTTTTTTTTCTTCTTGTTCTACTTTTTGTTCTTCTTTTTTTTCTTCTTTTTTTTCTTCTTGTTCTACTTTTTGTTCTTCTTTTTGTTCTTCTTTTTGTTCTTCTTTTTGTTCTTCTTTTTCTTTGAATAGACTCAAATATTTCAAAGTTTCCAACGATCTACGCGACAAAAATTCAACGCAAAACTATTCAATCAATTGTTGTTCAAAGTAGGAGAGGAGTTGACCAGCCAAATTTCCATTAATGAAAAATTCTTTCTAAAAAAAACGCTTGGCATTAACGTTTCGCCGCTTCTCGTCAGTTGCGAACTTCGGAACGAATTATTTTCTGTTAAAGATAAAAATTCTTGCGAAACGTGAACGTGAACTTACCACAAAATTCGCAATTGCGAGAAACGGCTGTTATGGGCTGGCTTTTCTTTCAGGATAATTTTCGAGTTCCTTTTCTAAATCTAACTTGATTCTTTTCAGCTCGTCATTTTCTGCAACAATATCAACAAAATATTCTTTGTCTTCGCTCGCAGATTTCGGTTTAGATTCATAATCAAATACAATTCTAATTGTTTTTATTTGAGAATTAAAACTATTGAGCAACTCAAAACAAAGATTTGGTTCTAAGAAAGCAATTTCTAAATATTCTGGCTGAATATTCTTTGAAAGATTATCAAACCAATCAATTAGCCTTTGCATATCCCATGTTGTTAGTGATGGATCTATAGTTTGCCAATGTCCAACTTTACTTTTTATATTTAAATAGATGTTCAGCCAATTACTATCATAATCTCCGTCAACAATTTCGGGAAATTGGTAATTAGTAATTTTCAACTCAACGCTTTGATTGTCTATTCCTTTAAAAGTCATATTCTCCGGGGATTTTTAAGCTTGCCCATAACGTTTCTCGTGTTGACGCAGGCGGGATTTTATTGAGTTTTATTTTCAATTTCAAACCGCGGCGGCAAAACCGTTTTTATTTTTTGTAAACTTACAAAAAAAGGCAAAAAACTAAAAACGGTTTTGCCACTTACAACGATTATTTTTTCTTTTCACCACAGAAAACCCGCTTGCGTCAACATGATGTTAAGCACAGGGCTTTATCTCCTGAGGTTTATCTTTTTTTAAGTATTCTAAAATTTCTTTTTTCGTCATTTTAGATAATTTTTCACTCAATTGTTCTCTTTGCTGACGCATATATTTAACTGCGTCAAATGTTTTTTCAGTCGTTTTCATATTGTTCGAATTCTCTTGGAGATCTTATCTCCAATTGTTTATAACCATTTTTGATATTTATAGAGTTATATCCTCTTATTCTTTCGATGTTCACGATATGTTTGAAATTCCAACTTATTAAAAAGTCAGCCCGATTTAGCGTTGCCAAAGCAATGTGTAAACAATCAGCAAAACTTGTTTTACCGACTACTTTTTCAGTGATGTATTCATTTGCTAAATCAATGGCATCTTCAGTAGTGTCAATGAATTCTGTAAAATCTTTCTTCAAGCTTTTGACTAAGCTTTTTACGTTATCAGGCGCATTTTGAAGTTCTTCTTGATTTACGTTCGAGTAAAGAACCACAAAATCTCCATCTTTTATTCTTTCAAATAGAGGTATTGTGAATTCTGAGAACTCTTCGTCAAAGTAGCCCCCAAATACTGATGTGTCTATGTATATTCTTTGTCTCACATTTCAAAATTACGATTTTTTCAGGAAAGATAATTTTCTTTGAGAGAAGATTTTTTTTTAAGCCTTGTGCTTAACGTTTCTCATGTTGACGCAGGCGGGGCTTTAGTGAGTTTTATTTTCAATTTCAAACCGGTGCGGCAAAACCGTTTTTATTTTTTGTAAACTTACAAAAAAAGGCAAAAAACTAAAAACGGTTTTGCCACTTACAACGATTATTTTTTCTTTTCACTACAGAATCCCCGCTTGCGTCAACATGATGTTATGCGTTCGGCTTTTTAAGCGTTATGCTAGTTTTACAAAGTTATCTTCTAATTTTACGTTGAAATTTATTTCTGCCTTCAATGCTTTAAAAACTTTTATTATTGTGTCAATTGTTGCGCTGTTCGCACTACTTTCAAGTTTTGAGATTTGAGCTTTCTGAACTCCGACAAGTCGCCCAAGTTCTTCTTGCGTCATGTTTCTTTCTTGCCTTGCAGTTTTAATCATTTTCCCTAAAATATCCATGCGAAGTTCATATTCGTATTCGTCACGATCTTCGGTTCCAACCTTGCCGATATATTTATCTTTCATTTCCGCAAACGAGTATGTTTTTAATTCTTTAGTTGCCATGTGTTTACTTTTTTTGAGGGTTGTTAAAATATTTATCTCTTAGCCTTACTGCGCGATCAATTTCGTTAGGTGGCACTTTGTCAACTTTTTTTATAAAACCATGCGTTGCTATAACCAAGGTTTCTACTTTATCACTTTTGTCCCAAAAAGCCAAAAGTCTTATCTGAATTCCAGCAAACTTTGTCCGAAACTCCCATATTTCGTTTTGAAGTTTCTTAAAAAGTTTTAGGTCATTTGTGTTTTCAGCAAGGTCAATATTGTAAAATATTTTTTTTATTGTTTTTTGGTTGAGTCCTGAAATGAACTCATCTGCTTCTTCTAAAAACTTAGTCTCAAAATATTTCATTCAAAGCCTTTTTGATTAAAAGACAAATGTAGTGAAGTTTCTAATATTGGAAACATGTTTTTTGATTTTCTTCTGTTTTTTTTTGTTTTAAGCTGACGCATAACGTTTCTCATGTTGACGCAGGCGGGATTTTAGTGAGTTTTATTTTCAATTTCAAACCGCGGCGGCAAAACCGTTTTTATTTTTTGTAAACTTACAAAAAAAAGCAAAAAACTAAAAACGGTTTTGCCACTTACAACGATTATTTTATCTTTTCACCACAGAATCCCCGCTTGCGCCAACATGATGTTACTAGCAGGCGTTTAATACGCAACTGTATCTTTCAATGGTTTAAATCTACCTTTTTAATTTTTTTAAGCTATCCAAATTCCAGAAATCTCAAAGCAATTTTTTTCAATGGCTTCATTACGCAAACCTTTCAAATTAAACCTTTCAACGGTTACGTTTTCACATCCAAACTAGTCACGTAAAAACATTCAACTGATTGTTATTCAGAGTTAAAATAGAGTTTTAAAATCTAACTTTTCATCAATGAAAAATTTTCGTTTACGCTTGCTAGTAACGTTTCTCATGTTGACGCAGGCGGGACTTCGGTGAGTTTTATTTTCATTTTCAAACCGCGGCGGCAAAACCGTTTTTATTTTTTGTAAACTTACAAAAAAAGGCAAAAAACTAAAAACGGTTTTGCCACTTACAACGATTATTTTTTCTTTTCACCACAGAATCCCCGCTTGCGTCAACATGATGTTACCTGCTGTGCTTAATTTTAGAGATGGAATAGGATTTTAAGTTTGGAATTTAATTCAGAAATTTCATCTTCAGAAAGTTTACCCAATAAACCTTGCGCCAGAGATTTATCAATTGTTGCAATTTTACTAGTTCTAACTAACGATTGCTTTTTTATTCCATTCATGTCGTTTGGGAATAAAACAATATCAGTTTGTTCCTGCCAATTGATTTGTGAAGTGATAAAACAAACAGTAATATCAAGATTTGTTTCTGTCAAAACAATCGCTGGACGCAATTTACTGCCGCTTAAATTCGTAAAAGGAAAAGTAATTAGAACGATGTCACCTTTAGCCATTATATTTTTCCCTTAAGTCATCAGAAGAATAAAGGTCTTCATCATCATTCAAAAATTCAAATGCTTGGCTTTTTGAAGCAAGTTGCTGAATACTTTCTGTAATTCGACAGTCTTCAAATTTTTTAATAACAAAATCAGCAAAATCAGAAATCTCTTCTGCTTTGTCTTCAGGAAGTTGGTTTATTACTTTTATGGTCCTCTCTATTATAGCTTGCCTTGTCATAATCTATTTTTTCCAAATTTAATACATTTTGTCATTCGATGTTTTTTTTAACGCAATTTTGGACGCATAGCAGGTAACGTTTCGCCGCTTGGCGACAGTAGCGGCCTGCGGGAACATTTTTTTCTTCTTGTAAAGATAATATTTTTTCGTAACCGTAAAAGTTCAGTTTAAGAAAAAGTAGCTATTGCGCCAAACGGCTGTTAGTAGCCGTTTTTCTAATCTTTTCAGTTTTGGCAAATTTAATTTCTATTGGCGGACAATCCTGATTCGGTTTCTGAGTGTAAACTAAACTGTCTTTTTTAAGATAAAATTTTTCTTTTCTAAATATTGTAAATTCTTCCATAGTTTCAGCTGTACAATTCGGAATTGTTGTCGGGACTTTTTTATTTTCATAAGCTGCAAATTTGATACATTTTGCAAACGGATACATTTGATAACAGGTATCACTTGCAATACTATTTAATTCTATTGTATCACCAATTACATTCCATTTTCCTTTGGAAAAACATCGCCACTGGCAACCTGCTGACTTATAATTAAAAGTAAAATTTGAATTTATGCTCAAAGTTGAATGTCCCGGAATTATATATTCCGTGTCGTGCCATGTTCTAACAAATCTCTCGTCAGCTTTCTTTTGGCATGATTGGAATGCAAATATTACGAAAAGGAATATGTAGAGTTTCAATTTCATGCGGGCTTCGGCGTGTTTTAAAATGGCTACTAACGATTCTCATGTTGACGCAGGCGGGACTTTAGTGAGTTTTATTTTCAATTTCAAACCGCGGCGGCAAAACCGTTTTTATTTTTTGTAAACTTACAAAAAAAGGCAAAAAACTAAAAACGGTTTTGCCCCTTACGACGATTATTTTTTCTTTTCACCACAGAAAACCCGCTTGCGTCAACATGATGTTAGCGGTTCGTGCTTCTATTTCACTTATTTTAGCACTCATTTGATTTTTTTAATGAATTCAATTCGCTCGTCTTCATGTTCATTCCAACCAGTCCAAATCTCTCTGAGAATTAAACGTTGTCCGTCATAAAAAATAACCTGATAAACCGACACTAATGGCGGACAATCCATATTTATTCTTTCCGTTGACCTCGTCATAAAAGTTGAGTTATCAAGCCAACGAATTTTCAAAGTGTCAGGTTGTGATGGTGCTATTTCGTTTGTCCAAAGAACTGTTGAAGAATTTATAAAGTCGAAACCGGCACTGTTTGCTCCTTTCAGAAAGAATCGTCCAATAATCTTGACTGAAAAGTCACCTGACTTGCTAGCAAGTTGTTCTTGAAATATAGTTGACCATTTTTGATTTGGCTTTTGCAAACTGTCAATTTTTTTTCCAACTTTATTTATACCGCTTGGAAATCGTTTCATATCATGAAGAAACCAACCCAAACAAAATGTCAGTATTCCAACGATACTTGAAATTATTAGAGTTGCTTTGCTCATTTTATTTTTTATCTGTTTATTTTTTATTTCTTTATTTTTCAGACTCCTAGCATGACCGCTAACGTTTCGCCGCTTGGCGACAGTAGCGGCCTGCGGGAACATTTTTTGTTCTTGTAAAGATAATATTATTTCGGAACCGTAAAAGTTCAGTTCAAGAAAAAGTAGCTATTGCGCCAAACGGCTGTTAACGCTAGGCGTTTCATTCCAACTTTTTTTCCCTTCTACTTTTTCCTTCTACTTTTTCCTTCTACTTTTTTCTACTTCTTTTTTCTTCTTCTTTTTTTTGAACAGACTCAAATTTTTCAAAGCTCCCAACTATTTGCGCACCAAATTGTCAAAGTAAAACGATTAAATCAATTGTTGTTCAAAGTATGAGAGGAATTGACCAGCTAAATTTCAATCAATGAAAAATTAGTCCTAAAAAAAACGCTTGGCGTTAACGATTCTCATGTTGACGCAGGCGGGACTTTGGTGAGTTTTATTTTCATTTTCAAACCGCGGCGGCAAAACCGTTTTTATTTTTTGTAAACTTACAAAAAAAGGCAAAAAACTAAAAACGGTTTTGCCACTTACAACGATTATTTTTTCTTTTCACCACAGAATCCCCGCTTGCGTCAACATGATGTTA
>NKJG01000154.1 GCA_002256395.1 Bacteroidetes bacterium B1(2017)
ACTCTTCACTTGCTCTGCTATCTGTATGTGATCTCAATTCAATCTGTAAGTCAGGATACTTTTTCAAAACTGGAATCACTTTGCTTTCTAATTCCTTTTTGGCGTCAGCCCTTATCTCAGATTTATCCAAGTCATAATAGATATTATCTAATCTAAATATATCACCTTCACCAATCATGCCAAAGTTTCTTTCTACTGAATAATTTTTCTTAGAATTTTTAATTTTCCCAATATTTTCAGTGTTTGTCGCATAATTATCTTTAACTGCCGACACAGAATATTTACCATCTCGATCAGGTTGAAATGCATATCTGCCATCCACGCCTGTAATTACCATCGCCACACTCCCATCTCGTTCGTTTTCAAGTGTTACAGTGGCTCCTGCTATCGGCATTTGGTCTACCTCTGAAACTATTCTGCCTTTCACCAAAGGTCGTCTGGCTGGCTCCAAATAGATTTTAAGGTTCTGTTGTTTAGAAAGAGACTGCGACATAGTGCCATAGGTAATTGTGCCCACATCATATCCTTCTTTAAATGCCTTAAATTCGAAATCAGCTCCACTTTCCAGACAGAGTGAGGCCTCCCCGAGTGAATTTGTAATGTATCCTTGTTTGTTCACTCCGTTTTTCACCATTCTGAGTTCAGTATTGGCCAATGGAAGGTTGGTTTGGCTGTCATAAACCAGGATATTTAGTGCATTGCAACCTTTGGTGAAAGCATATATGTTGTCGTCCGCGTATCCTTTTCTTCGGTTTGAACTAAAATACCCACGAGAGCGATTCCCATCTGTAATAAATCCGAAATCGTCTTTTGTGGAATTAATAGGAGCTCCTAAATTTTCAACCTCACCGAAAGGAACACCGTTACGAAATTCTAAATAAAACATATCTAATCCGCCCAATCCCGCATGACCATCCGAAGCAAAATAGAAATTGCCGATTTCGTCCACAAAAGGAAACATCTCATTGCCCTCTGTATTGACCTCTCTTCCCAAGTTTATGGGTGCACCCCAGTTTCCTTCGCGATAAT
>NKJG01000155.1 GCA_002256395.1 Bacteroidetes bacterium B1(2017)
AAGTCAGAAGAATAAACAAGTGCCTTGCTGAAGAATTTTTAAATAAAAACCATTTACAGCAGTCCATTGGTGCCAAACTGAAATACGGTTTGTACTTACCCAAGGCTTATTATAGATTACTTCCGAAGGGTTTTGAACCAGAGTCTGAGGAATTATTGTTAGCAGTTATGACTTTTTCTGGAGCGAAAAAATATTATTTGGAGGATAGTATCGTACTTTCTTTTGAACTCATCAGGTTTTCGAATCTCAATGGATTTAACATCGTGGGCGGTTTTACTAAAATGCTAAGACATTTTATTCAAGAAAAAACTCCAGGAAATATAATGACATATATTGACGCAGATTGGTCTGATGGAAAAAATTTCTCTAAATTGGGATTTGAACTTAAAGAGAAAACCTCTCCGATGTATTTTCAGTTGGATGAAAATCATAATCGTGTAAAAGTTATCGACGCTAACGAAGCCGAAGTTATGAATTCGGGAAGTTATAAATACATTTTGAGTGAATTCTGACCATAAAAATACAGAATTAATTATTATTTTAGGCCCAACAGCTTCTGGCAAAACTACCCTGGCGGTGGATTTAGCATATCACCTAAATGGAGAAATAATCAGTGCTGACAGCAGGCAGGTTTATAGAAATATGGACATTGGAACTGGAAAAGATTTTTCAGAATATATAAGACAAGGTAAGGCTATTCCATATCATTTGATAGACATTTGTGAGGCTGGAGATAAATATAACCTGGCCAGATTTCAGAATGATTTCAATGAGGTTTTTGAGCAAATAAAAACGAGAGAAAACGTTCCTATACTATGCGGAGGAACCGGTCTTTACATTCAGGCTATTATTTCTGATTTTTGGAAAAGTCAGGTGCCCATTAATGAATCTTTCAGATCAGAACTTGAAACGCTTGACACAAATATCATTTTTGATAAATACGGGCGTTATTTGAAGGATTATATTTTTTCAAGTAGGAAAAGACTCATCAGAAGGGTAGAAATTTGCGATTATTTGGAAA
>NKJG01000029.1 GCA_002256395.1 Bacteroidetes bacterium B1(2017)
CTTTTAGAATTTTTTCTATTTCTGCGTCGTAGTTTATTTCTTCTATCGAATAGTATTTTTCGCTCAGATCAGAAACTTGGGTGATGATGTCCATGTAAGCATCTGATTCGTAATCTGTTCTGGTTTCCAGTTGATGATTTAGCTCGTCTATTTCGGCTTTCATTTTCAGAACCGTATCAAAAGCCTTGGCTGTTTCTTCAAAAACGGTGGAGTTGTCTTCTGTCAGTAAATGTTGCGGTAAATAGGCAATTACAGCATCACTTGGAGCAGATATTTTGCCTCTTGTAGGTTTGTCTACTCCTGCAATTATCTTCAAAAGAGTTGATTTTCCTGCTCCATTTTTACCCATAAGTGCTATTCTATCTTTCTCATTGATATTAAATGTAATATCCGAAAAAAGAGTTGTGCCGCTAAACTCTACCGCTACGCTATCTACAGAAATCATACTTTTTGATTTGTTAAAAATAAAGCCGCAAAGGTAGCTAAAATTACGAATTGACTAAGGAAATGTGAGGTATAAAACTTTTTTGAAGGTTTTGAGTTTACACACTTTAGTTATGTCCTATAAATAGTTGCAACTAGAATTGCTGTTTCAACGTATTGTATGCTTTAGCATAGAATGATATTGATTTCTGAGATTGTATATTAACCTAAACTGTGAATAAAATCGATTGGTGGGGGGACTTGTTCCCCCATTTTTTTTGTTAAAAGGTTAAATTTAGCGTTTTGATATTTTATTGTGCGTAATACTTCTTTGGAGCGTGCATTTGAATTTAGACATTTCGGTATCTCGCAGTTTGAGGTGTTTGGTGGTACGACCTTTCATTCGTTTACGCCACATTTCGAAGCTTTTACGCTTCATGTGCTTTCTCATAAATGCAATCACATCTTTTTCTTTTAGCCCAAACTGGCTCTCGATGGCTTCGAAAGGCGTGCGGTCTTCCCATGCCATTTGAATGATTCTGTCTTGTGTTTCTGGTTCCAAATGATCAATATTTTAGTGATTAACTTAAATAATAAGTCATTTGTTTTATATGAATGAGTGATAATAAACGCTTTTAGTTTGTTTGGAAGCTATTTCACAAAAGTCACAAAGCATCCACAAAAGACACAAAGTTTAATAGCTAAGCTAAATATGGAGGATTTGAAAATATATTCAGAAATTATTTGGTCATAATTCACTCCTTCTCATCATCTTCCACATGCAAAATGTGTAATAGACGGTGAATGATTGGGGCAAAAAATACAGCTGTGATACTTAAAAATGCTACGCCACTGTACAAGGCATAAAAAGAAGAAAACCATTTGGCGGCATCGTTGGTCATGTCTGACACTGGACCCATGCCTGTAAGTATCATGGAGGCCATGTAAAAGCTATCTAGCCATGAAATATGATCGAAATAATGATAGCCTATTGTGCCCATGCCCATTGAAAACCCAATTAGCAGTAATGCAAAAAAAGTATATTTGCCCATTCTTTTGGCAAAATGGCTCATCGAGGCTACTTTTTGTGTTTTATTTTCAAGCTTCATTTTCTATTACATTTATTTTATCGCCCAAAGTGATTTTTCCAACTTTTATCACCCTGCAGGTAATGCCACCGTGCCCACGCATGGCATTAAAACCTCCTTTACCTAAGTTTTCCTCCATTCTACTGCATGGGTAACAAAAGCCTGTCATTTCCAATATCGCGGTGCCGATACTAAACTTTCGGCCCTTCAAAGCGTTGAGGTTGATACCTTTTACCACAATATTTCTTCGGGTAAGGTTGGGGTCAATGTTTTCTTTGCCCAAAAACGAAGCCGCCGCAGCCAAATGTTCGTGTTGAATGAGCGTTACCTGTCTTTTATTGCTTGGGCTGTTTTTGGTGGCTCGGTCGCCTTCTAGGCCAGTTTCGGTTACGTTTGCTTCTAAAACTTCCTTGATGGGTTTTCTCGAGGCAGGTCTCAGACCTATCCACATTACTTCACCCACCTGGCTGAAGTTTTCGAAAAGACTCAAGAACGGTTTTTCTTCGGCTGTTATCATGATGAGGTTATTTTTTACCGTATTTTCTAAATGCTTGGATGAGTTGGTATTCCGCAAAAGCAATGAATATTCTTGCAAAAAAATCTGCAATTCTCGCTTTATTGTTTAGAATTTCCTCATTTCCATTAATTGTAAGGCTGTTAAGTTTACGAATTGGATTGAGAAACTCAAAAAAACCGCTCAGTAAACCCCAAACTGTATTCAATGAATTTTCAAATTCGCAATTTTGACTAAGTATTACTAAGAAATAAAAATAAGCAGCACCAATGATTAAAAACTTTATGGCCTTTATCCAATCCGTTCCAAAATTATTTGACCAATAGGCAAATTGTAAGTTTAATCGTTCAGACCAAGAAATTTTAGGTGAATTCATGTGAATTTCTAATTCTTTTGCCTGATATTCAAGGGATTTGACACTATCTCCTCTTAGTTCATACATTTTTTTAAGTTGACTGTAGATTAATTTCAGGGGATTGTTATAGTCTTTTATTTCAATATATTTGAGTACCTCCAATTCTCTTTCATGCAATTTTGTGGATGTTAAAAAATCTCCATTATTTTCAAATATTTTTTTTAGCTGATTTAAACAATCAATATATTTTAGGGGATCTGACTCTCCAGGAATATTTCTTATGTTATTTGGAGTTGTTAACTTGGATCCTGAAATGAATAATTTTTGAATTTTTGATGAAGAAAAATTTATCTCAAAATCGTAAAAATTACAATTTAATAAGTTACAATCTCCTAAGTCAGATTGGTTAAATCCTATAGAATGAGATTCAAAGTTTTTGTTTTTATTAATATCTCTGAAATATAGTTTTCCATTATTAATTAGCTGTAGAAATATAATATTTGATAAATCTAAATTTGTGAAATTAAGAGTTTTACTAGATTCGATTGTACCAGAAATTGCAAGTGTACGAATATTGACTTTTTCATAACTTAAACCCACAACGTAATTGTTTGAATCCATTATTGTTATGTTTTCAATGTATGTTTTGTTTTTTGTATTTCTAATTAAGATTTCATTTGAAACGGAGTTCTCTTTAAATAATAAGCTTTCGCTAAAATGATTATTGTCAATGTAAATTTCACTTAACTTATTGTTTGAAAAAGTTGTTTGTTTTTTGAAAATACTATCCTTTATTTCCACTCGAAATACTTTATTGTTCCAGAAGTCAAGTTTTTTTGTAAAATATGATTCAAAAATATGAATTGAACCTTCCATGTTTATAGATAAATAACAACTTTCCCTAAAGCAAACTCCTCGAAACTCTAAAAGACTTAAGTTTTTGTGATTTAAATAAAATTTATCTAAGAAATGGCAATTTATTCCGAAAATTATTTTGGATTTGTCTTTTAAATATTTTTCGTTTATTCTTATTTCTCCAATTACAGAGATGTTTGTGATAATTATTTCCCCATACTTATTTGGTAAGTAGAAATTATTTATAAACCTATCTAAGAATTCTTGAGAAGTAAGATTTTCCAATTCACCTAAACTATGTCTTTCCATTAAACATTCATTTGTTATTCAACTTAGCATTTAAAATCTGACCAATTTCTAGGGCTTTTGATTTTACGAAGTCGGCGTTTTTGCCGGTGAAAAGGGCGTCGGTGCAGGTGATCCAGTAGGCCAACCAACGTTCAAAAAGCTCGGTAGTGAGCGGATGGGTGGCGTGGCGTTCCATGTGTACCCACATCATGCCACCCGTGTAGGAGCCAGTTTGAAACAACCAATTTTCCCAAAAATTATACACCCGCACAATGTGCTGCTCCCAATGCTCAGCCGATGGACCAAAAACCGGTGCCAGTTTTTCGTCTTTCAGCACGTTGTCGTAAAAAGTGTCCACCAGTTTCACCACATCGTCGCGGTTTTCTATATCTTTCATAAAATTTAGTATATTGCATCAACATTTGATGCCCAGCTTGCGTTAATGTCTTATAAACCTTAGTTTTTAGATGAGATTTTCCTTATATTTTCTCTTTATTCTTCTTACTTCGATTGCCTGCAAAGTTCAACAAAAAAAGCCTGTTTCCAAAGAATCGGCCGTTTTAGATAGAGCCAAGGCCAGAGAATCCAAGCCGGTGGTTTCATCTATCAATGGCAAGTACAATTTTGTGGATTCTACCAATGCCAGAGTGTTTATGGTGGTAGAGCTGGCCAATGTCGCTGATGATATTACTTTTGAAAAGCTCAACAAGGTTTTCAGAATTCAGTGGTCTATTTTGCCAGAATATGGCACCAAAGAAAAACTCAAATCAGGCAAATTGGAGTTTGCAGAGGAGTTTTTCAAAAAAGTAGGTAAAAACTACCAATTGACTTTTGACATACCGAAACTCAAAAACGTAGAATCGGCGGTAATGGTGCTGGATTTTATCGATATTGAGGCCGCTACAAAATATACTTTCGATTTACCATTGGATTTTTATGCCAAAAAAGTGGATACCAGATACTTGGTTTATGACAAAAAAGACGACGTTTTTCCGAAATTTATACCGTATATATACGAAGGAGCCGAGTTTGTAGTGAAGGCCATAAATCCAAGCCAAGAGAAACTATTCCTCAAAAGATATTCCAACCTCAGTTTGCCCGCTCTTTCGCCGATGTCGGCCAGCAAGAGAGACCCCATGAGTGAATTTGCTTCTGAAGAAGTGATAGAAATTGTGGCTGGCGAGCCTGTTTCTTTGAAGCAAAAAGGTGTATATGTACTAACGCAAAGTCCTGATAGTCATCAAGATGGATATGGTTTTTTGGTGGTGGACGAACGTTTTCCACGAGATACTGAACCTCAAAGTTTGAAAGAATCGTTGGTGTATATGAGTACCCCAAAGGAAATAGAAGAACTGAAGAACAATGAAAATGCCAAAGAGGCCTTGGACTTGTATTTTTTAAATGTAGCCAAAGGAAATCAAGCCTTGGCGAAGCAGTTGGTCAAAACTTATTACAAACGTGTGGCTGATGCCAATAAGCTGTTTTCGACTTATAAAGAAGGATGGAAGACGGACAAAGGCATGGTTTTCGTGATTATGGGGCCACCATCGAGGGTTCAGCGAAATCGTCAAAGAGAGGTGTGGCTATATGCCCAAAACTCAAACAATTCAGAAATTATTTTTACATTTTATAGAAAAACGAACGCCTTTACTGACCAAAACTTTGAGTTGGTGAGGTACCCAGAGTACAGTTCGTTTTGGTACCCTTTTGTTGAAGCATGGAGAACAGGAAACGTAGTGGAGTAAGTCGAGACGGTGAAGCCCCTCGCAAATTTTTTAAACCCGTAAACAGGCCCAACAAAGAGGATTTTGTTTTTGGAATACAGTCGGTATTGGAGACACTCAAGTCTGACAAAGAAATAGATAAGTTGTTGCTTCAGAAAGAGTTAAAACATTTTGAAGAAATAGAAATTCTTGCCAAACAGCGTGGTGTGCCTATTCAAAGGGTTCCTTTGGAAAAGCTCAACAGAGTAACGATGAAGAATCACCAAGGAGCTATTGCTTTTGTTTCTTCGGTAAACTTTGCTGTACTTTCTAATGTAGTTACAGCGGCTTTTGAGTCTGGAGAAGTTCCTCTGATATTGCTTTTGGACAGAATAACAGATGTGAGGAATTTCGGAGCTATTTGTCGTTCGGCTGAATGTAGTGGAGTACACGGTGTAGTTGTACCAACTAGAGGTGCCGCCCAAATCAATGGTGATGCGATGAAGACTTCTTCAGGTGCATTAAATTTTGTGCCAGTTTGTAGAGAAAACGATCTCTGGAATGCCATTAAATATCTTAAAAATTCAGGTTTTCAGGTAGTGGCTTGTACAGAAAAATCCAAAGATTTTGTTTATCAGGCTGATTATACGATACCAACGGTAATAGTTATGGGCTCTGAGGAAGACGGTATTTCGGAGAATTTACTTCAAGAAGCAGATGCCCGAGTTAAAATACCTTTAAAAGGCCGAGTGGAATCGCTAAATGTTTCGGTGGCTACAGGAATTATACTTTTTGAGGCTGTTCGTCAAAGAGAATTTGTTTAAAATTCAAATATTTATATTTCCGACATGAGAATTATTCTTATGTCGGTTTTTTTATGCCACGTAAATTTTGTGATTGGTCTTACACGAGAGCCATCAACTCCTTCAAAGTAGGAAGTTCAAGGTCTTTTTCAGAAACCAATGGATTTTCGATTCCCCAATTGATATTTAGTTCTGGATCGTTAAAAATTATACCCGCCTCAGAGGCTTTATCGTAGAAATTGGTACATTTATAGGTAAAAATGGCATCTTCTATTGTAGCAAATCCATGTGCAAATCCTTCAGGAACATACACCATATTTTGTTTTTCTGCCGAAAGAAGAAATGCTTGGTACTGACCAAAAGTAGGCGAGTTTGGTCTGATGTCAACAGCCACGTCAATAACACTTCCCGAAATTACCCTTACGAGTTTACCCTGAGCAAAAGGCGGTTTTTGAAGGTGCAGTCCCCTCAAAACACCTTTAGTTGAAAATGATTGATTGTCTTGAACGAAAGTAACATCAGCCACATTCGCTCTGAAAAGTTTGTCACTGAATGTCTCAAAAAAGTATCCTCTTTCATCGTGAAAAACTCTTGGTATGATTTCAAAAAGGCCTT
Source organism: Bacteroidetes bacterium B1(2017) (assembly GCA_002256395.1). GTDB lineage: Bacteria > Bacteroidota > Bacteroidia > UKL13-3 > UKL13-3 > B1. The sequence continues at coordinate 6,645 of NKJG01000029.1, forward strand.
TTATTTTACTTTCTTTAAACTCCATTTTCTAGATTTTGAATAATTTCGATGTAAATTTAAATATTATTTGTTAAAAATATCATTTTTCATTCATTTGGAAATTATTTCCTATCATATTTTTATTCTAGACTTTTCTGTAAAATGTTGTATACTTGTTTGTTAGCAGAAATTACAACCTATTGCTAATTTTTTTAGGGGATTGAAATTTAGGATTTTTTGAATAACAGAAGAAAAAGCGTTTATTTTATTGAAAAATTGAGATTTAGATGACCAAAGCGGAGCTGTTTGAGCAAATCAAAAGAAAGAAATCGTATCTGTGTGTTGGATTGGATACAGATATAAAAAAAATCCCCAAACACCTCTTGGATTTGGAAGATCCAGTCTTTGAATTTAACAAAGCCATCATAGACGCCACAGCAGAATTCTGTGTTTCTTACAAGCCCAACATCGCTTTTTATGAGGCCATGGGGCCTAAAGGTTGGGAAAGTTTGAGAAAAACCTTGGATTATATACCGAAGGATTGTTTCAGCATTGCTGATGCCAAACGTGGCGATATCGGTAATACTTCAAGCCTTTATGCCCGAGCTTTTTTTGATAAAGAATCGTCTGGTTTGTCTTTTGATTCTGTTACTGTGGCTCCTTACATGGGGGCGGATTCTGTACAGCCTTTTCTAGCGTTTAAAGACAAATGGGTCATTTTGTTGGCTTTAACGTCCAATATAGGCAGTCAAGATTTTCAGTTTTCAGAGCTTAATTCTGGGCAAAAACTATTCGAAAAGGTGCTAGAAAAGTCGCAAGTTTGGGGCAATGCCCAAAATATGATGTATGTCGTCGGTGCTACTCAAACCGAGAGTTTAATTGAAATCAGAAAGATTGTACCAGATCATTTTTTACTAATTCCAGGTGTGGGAGCCCAGGGCGGAAGTCTAGAGGAAGTAAGTAAATATGGGATGAATAAACAATGTGGACTTTTGGTGAATTCATCTAGAGCCATAATTTATGCCTCCGATGGTGAGGATTTTGCAGAAAAAGCAAGTAATGAAGCAAAGAAAGTTCAACAAGAAATGGAAAAATACCTCAGCATGATATGAAAAACGAAGACTTTATCCACTACACTTGGCAATACCAACAATTCGATAAAAATAACTTAAAAACCACCAACCAACAGCCCCTAACAGTAATAAAAACTGGATATAGGAATTTTAATTCTGGTCCAGACTTCGAGAATGCTCGTATAAACATTGAAGGAATAGAATGGGCAGGTAAGGTAGAAATACATATAAAGTCCTCGGATTGGAACAGACATCAACACCAACACGACAAAGCATACGACAATGTGGTTCTGCATGTGGTTTGGGAGCATGATATCGAGGTGCTCAGAACAGATATGACACCAATTCCTACTTTGGAAATTAAAGATTTGGTTTATGCCGATACACTTCAGAAATACGAAAATCTGATAAAAAATGCTGCAGAAATTCCTTGTAAATATCAATTGCAGGAAGTCTCCGAATTATCCAAAATCAGTATGTTGGAAAAGGCCTTGGCTCATCGTTTACAACAAAAATCAGCTGGACTTAATACGCTCGTCAAAGCTGTTAATGGCGATTTTGAAGAATTGGCTTATAGAGTTTTTGCAAGAAATATGGGATTTAAACTCAATTCAGAGGCATTTCTGAGACTGTCGGAGAGTTTACCTTTAAAAATTATTCAAAAACATAAGGGTAATTTGTTTCAAATAGAGGCCTTGATGTTGGGTCAAGCAGGTTTTTTGGAAAATCCACAAGATGAATATTCCGAAAACTTGGCAAATGAATATGAGTTTCTTGCTCAAAAATACAATCTGACATCTTTAAAAATGCAACGATTGGAATGGCGTTTTTTGAGGACTCGCCTAGGCAATTTTCCAACTGTGAGAATTTCCCAATTTGCGGCTATTCTTAACCAAAATCAGGGTTTGTTTGCCTTGTTTTTGGAAGATGCCAGTAAAGAAAATATTGAAAAAGCACTTCAGGTTTTACCTTCAACGTATTGGCAGAAACACTATGACATAGCCAAAGTATCTGAAACTAAACTCAATGGAATAGGGAAATCTTCTATAGAAAACCTCTTGATTAATACTTCGGTACAGCTTTTGGCATTTTATGCGGATGTTACTGATAATCACAGCTATTTTGAGAAAGCCATTGGAATTCTTGAAAACATAAAGCCTGAAAATAATTTCATTACTAAAATTTGGGAAGATTTAGGTTTTAAGTGTACCTCTGCTTTTGATTCTCAGGCTCTTATTGAACAATACAATTTCTTTTGTGGGGCTAAAAAATGTACGCAATGTCCAATAGGAGTGGAGATATTAAAGAAAGTCTAAATTTCTTCTAGTTTTTTGAGAGGTACAAATCCGAGTTTTGTGCCCAATTCTACTAAATGACTGTATGAAGCTTCCAGGGTGTTTTCTATTTTGCAATCTAAAATAGCCTCCCTGATGTCATTTTTCAAAATGCCAACTTCTTTTGAAGGCTGTAAACCAAAAATCGACATGATGATTTCTCCCGTCAATACTGGTTGGAAACTTCTCAGCTTGTCTTTTTCCTCAATTTCTATCAATAACTCCTCAACTTTATCGAAGTTTTTAAGATACTTTTTTACCCTAGTTTGGTCTTTTGAGGTGATGTCTGCCCTACATAGTAACATCAGATTTTCAATATCTTCTCCAGCTTCTACCAGCAGACGCCTTACGGCTGAGTCTGTTATGCCTTCTTTGGCTAATGCAATTGGCCGTAAATGCAAACGTACCAAATTCGCCACTTTTCTCATTTTTTCGTCTAAAGGCAGTTTCATTTTTCTAAAAATGCCTTTGACCCACCTGGCTCCGAGTTCTTCATGACCATGAAACGACCAACCGTTTTTAGGATGATATTTTTTGGTCGCAGGTTTGGCTATATCATGCAAAATTGCCGCCCAACGGTTCCATAAATCATCAGATTTGGTAGAAAGATTGTCGAGGACCTGTAAAGTATGGTAAAAATTATCTTTGTGGCCTTTACCGTCCATGGTTTCTACACCCATGAGGTTGACCAATTCTGGAAATATCAAAGTCAAAAGTCCAGTTTGCTGTAAAAGTTTAAATCCATAGGATGGGGTTTTAGAAAGAATGATTTTATTTAATTCATCGGTTATTCTTTCCTGAGAAATAATTTCTATTCGGCTGGCCATGGCTTTTATGGCCAAGAATGTCTCTGTTTCAATATCAAAGCCCAGCTGTGAAGCGAATCTGATGGCCCGCATCATGCGTAAGGGATCATCCGAAAATGTGGATTCAGGATTGAGCGGTGTTTTGATTATTTTTCGTTCTATATCTCCTACGCCATCAAAAGGGTCTACTAATGCTCCAAAGGTGTCAGGGCTGAGTGAAATTCCCATGGCATTTATGGTAAAATCGCGGCGGTGTTGATCTTCGGCAAGCGAACCATCTTCTACCAAAGGTTTTCTCGAATCTGAACGATAAGATTCTTTTCTGGCACCTACAAATTCTATATCATATTCTCCGAAGTTGAACTGAGCTGTGCCAAAATTTTTGAAATAACTCACATGCAAATCTTCTTTAATCAAAGAGGCAGTTGTTTTGGCGAGCTCAATTCCGCTACCTACGCAAACAAAATCAATGTCTTTGTTTGGTCTTTCTAAAATGAGATCTCTCACAAATCCGCCCACCACATAACTGTCTATACCTAAACTTTTTGAAGCATGGGCTACCAAACTAAAAATTGGATTATGACTAATATCCTCTTTGAAATTGTATTTTTTCATCGATACAAATTTAGGCTTTTATGGTGGTTTGATAAAAGAAAAATCGAATTATGACCTAGAATCAAAGTTTTGGTAATCTTTCCATGGTTTATTTCTAGGTATTTCACACGCTTTTCTAGGTTTATCCCAAAGTCCTATTAGTTCGTCACATGTGTTTTCTGAGGATGATTGCTTGATATAATTTTGAATCATCAAACAAAGGGAAACACCTTTTGAAAATAACAAAAACAAACATCATGAAAAAATTAAGCATCATCGCTGGATTAGTATTTACAACAATATTTTTTGCCTCATGTGAAAACAATGAAGTTATGCCTCAAGACAATTACGCTAATGCCACTGCACAAACGGTAGATTTTCAAGAACCGGAATTTGCAACACAAAAAAGGCCAAGTGCAAAATCTTTGGAAAATACTATCATTCCGACTGCAACAGAAGTAATATCAGTAGTAGAAAACAAACAAGAACAATAAAATTCAATTCAAATTCTCTGTGAAACTTTGTGCCTCCATTTTGGAACTTGGTGTATTAGTTAGTTTCAAGAAAACACAAAAAAATCAAAATCATTTTTAAATCAAAAAATTATGAAAAAATTAAGCATCATCGCTGGATTCGTATTGACAACAGTATTTTTTACATCATGTGAAAGCAATGAAGTTATACCTCAAAACACTTACCCTATTAGTGCTTCACAAATCAAAGATTTTATGGAACCGGAATTTGCAACTCAAAAAAGGCCAAGTGTAAAGGCTCAGGAAACTACCATAATTCCAGCTGCAAAAGAAGTAATATCGGTAGTAGATAATAAACTTGAGCAATAAAATTCAACTAAATTATTTGCGAAACTTTGTGTAATAACTCAGTTCGAGTATCCACTTAGAATCTCGTCAAAAATAATAAATCACTTAAAAACTAAACATTTTGAAAAAATACGAAATTACAAAAATGTACACCATGTGGTCAACTGATAGCTTAAAAAATAGAGTGGAGAATTTTATAAATAATACAAGTGGAAATGGCTATCGAATACTCTCTGTGTCTTTTGGGGTAAATATGTGGTGGATGCCTACAGCCTACATAACAGTGGAGAAGACCGTCAATAATTAAATTTAAGGCCAAGTAAATTTATTTGCTTAAAATAGAGAAAGGAATTTGTATCTAGATTTTATCCGTATATTAATATTATTTATGATTTCTCTTTTTAGTTTCTAATTTTGCAAAATCTCGAAAAAAACCTAAAAAGAAATGAATGATTTGGATTTACTAAAAAAGAAAACGGGAATGACCATTGGCACCGCTTGGGTTTTGATGTTTTCTTCTGTGGCATTGTTGTTTTTGTCGGGTTTTATTTACGGAATTATGCTTTCTCAGTCCAAGAAGACCATTTCAATGACTGAATCCACCGACATAATAATGATTTTTATGGTTTTGAGTTTTTTGGTTTTTGCCACGATTGGTTTTTATGTAAACAAAAAAGAACTACCATATTTCTCTAATGTTTCTTCAAAAGTCATGATGATTTTGTTCGTGGTGGCGATTTGTTGGAGCGTGATTTCCAGTATTTTTTTAGATTACTTCATGATGAGTGAAGAAATGAATAAGATGACAGGTTTTAGTAAATCATGGTGGTTTGCTACGATTCTAAACGCATCTATGATTATTTTCCAGATTGGTGTTTTGGGACATGGGCTTATAAGAAACTATACCCTCAAAAAATCCATGATAGCCATTTCTTTTATTTGCATTGTGTTTTATATGCCAGCTGCAGTGAGTTCTATGGTTATACAATCTATGATCTTGCTTTACATTTATTATCGTACTGCTTCTTTTTGGGTGGTTTTGCTGACTTCCACTTTGATGTATGTGCCTGAGTATATTTTCAGAGAAATATATGCCATGCCCAAACTCAACTATAATTACTATAAAAATGTCATTATGCCTTCAACTAGTGTCTATTACACCGTTTGGGCTTTTGCAGTCTTGGGTTTGATAACTGCTTTGTGGTATCTCAAACAAAATACCCAGGTTATTAAATGGGAAAGAGATGATGAGCCATTGTTTTGATAGTCAGTCTTTTATATTTTAGCGTACAAATTTACTCTTATCTCGATTCTTTTTTCTGTAAATCAACTCTTTACAATTTTGTAAGTGAATGTCCAAGAGTTAAAGATATTGGGCTGGTCAACTCAATTTCAACCTTGTTATTGGGGGTTTTTACTTTGTTTATGGTTGTTTGCATCTATTTGGCCTCGTGTAGAATACACAAATTTATTCTATTTGATAATTTAAAAATCAAAACGACTTTCTGGTCGTTTTTTTTGTTTTCACAGGATTCGACACTTTTATCCCAAGGTTTCTCCACTTCATCACATCTGTTTTTTAGGGCAGTGTTGGTAGTATATTTTTGAATCATCAAACAAAAGGAACCACCTTTTGAAGTATTTAAAAACAATATCAAAATAAACAAAAATGAAAAAGTTTAGCATCATCGCTGGGTTAGTATTTACCACCCTATTTTTTGCATCTTGTGAGCAACAAGAAATCATTCCTGGCGAATATGCCGAAGCTCCTCAGCCAAGTCGAACGCTGATTTTAGAAAGTGAAAAACAAGTTGAAAATCGAGCAAGAAAAGAATCCTTACCAAAGTTGAATGATCTCACCCCAGCTATTGACATAGAAAAAGGAGCTGTTTCGGCTCACAATTAATGCCAACATAATTACAAACAAATCAGACTTCATCCCGACTTTATGGGACTTCGTCACATTTACTTTTATAAAAATAGCCATTACATAATTTTGAATAAATATTTAAAAAGCAAGACAATGAGATATTTGACACTAAAAATCAACCCAAGCACTGAACTAACCCTTGACAATACCATTTGGGGGAAAGAAACAGTGAAGCTGAATGGAGTTGTGGTTTCGGAGAAAACGTCATTTTGGGGGTCAGAGCACCATTTTGAGTCATTAGAAGAAGACAAAATGGTGACATACAAGGTAAATATAAAAATGGGCTTTGATTTTCATATAAGCTACTTGATTACCCGTGATGGTGTAGAGCTACTGAATGATGGGAAAGAATCAGATAAAGGCTTTCATGCCAGTAAATGGGTTAAGTCAGTAGTAATTCTTATTTGGATAGCCGCCATGCTTCTTACACTTCGAAACGACGCTTCTTTGGCCATCCCGTTTGCTCTTTTGCCTATATTATTAAGTTCAAGTAACTCATCAAATTTTGATAGAAATATTGATTTAACTACTTCAAAATGAGCATAATTATGGAAATTTTCAACAAGCGTTTTCTGGTTTATAGTTTAGTTTTTTTTCCTGCATTCTTTGGTTTTGGACTGCTGATGAATTACTTCAGTGGCTATGATTTAGATAAAAACTTATCCGATGTTTTTACCCGAACAAGAATCATTTTTAGCATTGTGTTTTACATTTTTTTAAACCTTTATCAGGGATCCAAAAAAGCCACCAAATGATATGGAGAATTTTAATAACAATCTGTCTTTTCTGCTACTTTTTGGGTTCATAACTTATGTAAATGCCAATATCTATTTCAAGAACAAACCCAATAGAATCCACTAAAACTTTCTAAATTTATGAAAAACGCCTTAGATTTACCGAAAAATAACAGCCAAGCCATCAAAGGTTTCGATAAAGTGAATAAAGAAAGTCTAAAAATACAGTTTTCGAAAGTTAGTTTTTTTGTAAAAGAAAACTGGATTTGGATGGTTTTGGGCCTAACTATTATTTCCTTAATTCATTCTTATTGGTATTTCCAAATAGAGCTAGGCGTTGATAAGCTTTTGTCGAAACACAATTCTTTACTAACGAAAAGTTCAATACTAAATTCCCAAGTTTATAAGGAGTCCTATGCCATAGGGAAAGTATTCGGTTTCTGGGGTGCACTTTTGTTCAAATCGGGTTCAGGTTTTTTTACAATTTTGGGGATTACTTTATTGCTTTGTGAATTCAACTACCAATTGCTTTTTAAAAATCTTTTTGTAGAAGAGGGCCGCAAGGGTAAATTCTTCTATTTGGTCATTTTGGTATTTTTCTATGGATTCATTTATTTGTTTTTAAGTGCCTTAACTCCCAAAAGACTGGAGGTTATGGGGCTTCCAAAGTTTTTTACCAACCTTTGGCTCATTTCTATGGTGGTGTATTCTTACTTTGCTTATGCTTCAGAATCCTACAAAAAAATAAGAGAACTGGCATTTCAGAAAACTAAGGCAGAGCTAGTGGCATTGAAAGCCCAAATCAATCCCCACTTTTTGTTTAACGTACTCAATAACCTATATGGACAGGCGATTGTTGAAGATAGCCCCAAGACCGCCTCAGGCATTGAAAGGCTTTCCAGAATCATGCGACATGTGGTGGAAGAAACCAAAACTGAACGTTCACCCATAGAAAAAGAACTCAAGTTTGTAGAGGACTTCATAGAACTTCAAAAAATGCGAATTCCTGACCGGCCGAATATTAAGTTGAGTACAGAAATATTTTGGGACGGCGAACCGGCCAATATTGCCCCATTGTTGGTCATTCCATTTATAGAAAACGCTTTTAAATTTGGAATTAGCGTTAACAATGAATCCTTTTTTGACATGAGATTGAGAGTAGAAAATAAAATTCTGCTTTTTGAATCTAGAAACAGCATCGTCAAGAAAGCCGATAAGCTTGAAATAGGAACAGGAACTGGTCTTGAAAATACACGTCGACGCTTAGATTTATACTATCCAGGCCGTTATTCATTAATCACTACTTCTGAAAACGAGGTTTTCGAAGTTAAAATGCAAGTAAAATTATAAAATCAAATTCATGCTAAAAGCCATAGCAATTGACGACGAACCCATGGCCTTGGAGGTCATCAAAGCACACGCCAATAAAGTTACTTTTGTTCAACTCAAAGAAACTTTTGTGAGTGCCATGGAGGCCTTAGAATATATCAAAACCCATCCAGTGGACTTGGTTTTTCTAGACATCAATATGCCTGACATTACTGGTTTAGATTTCTCTCAACTTTTGCCCAAAAGTTGTGGCATAATCTTCACAACGGCCTATAGCCAATATGCGGCGGATGCTTTTAATCTGAATGCCATCGATTATTTAGTGAAACCATTTGATTTTGTGCGGTTTATGAAAGCCTGTCAAAAAGCTATGGATACGCTAAGCAAAGAGGAAGCCGAAACGCCCTATCTTTTTGTCAAAGATTCTTACGACTTGGTGCGGATTGTATTGGCAGATTTATTGTATGTGCAGTCAGAAGGCAACTACCTGACATTCAAAGAAAAAGACAAGAAAACCGTCACCCGAATGACCATGATGGAGGCTTTGGAACTATTGCCAAATAAAAGCTTTATGCGTGTCAACAAATCTTACGTGGTCAATCTCAACCATATCCAGAAAATAGAACGCCACCAAGTTTCGGTAGCCGAAAAAGAATTTGTACCCATAGCTGCGAATTATCACAGTGAACTCATGGAAGCTTTGAAGCAGATTTGGACGGTGAAGTAGGGGAGGTGAATAACCAATTTCAACATTTTGGAACTCTACATAGAAACCGATTTCGAGGCACTAAACTTTTAACCGAGTACAAAATGTGATACGAGGTAGAATGTTCTATTAACCACTGAACTCGTTTTCTTGGCAAATGCTTATTGTACGTTCGCTTTTCTTTTTTCTATTAATGCAAAATAAACCGATAGTGCAATATTATTAAAGGCTTCGTCATTGTGGTCTCCATTGTTTGTTAATAACACAAATCCAGATTTTATTTCAGGATAAATCATACAAACTGATGTAAAACCATCTGTTCCGCCATCATGTGCTAATCGCAAGTATCCCTTTTTTGTTGTATAAATGTCCCAATTTAAACCAACTCCTTCTTGTTTGTCGCCAAAAGTAGGTTGATGTGAAAAGTTTGTTGCA
>NKJG01000030.1 GCA_002256395.1 Bacteroidetes bacterium B1(2017)
GCATAAAGCCCGGAATAGTGTATGGCGAAACCGACGAGTTGGGCTATAATGTAATTAAAGACCCTGTACATGTGCATGATTTTCAGGCTACTGTATTAAACCAGCTGGGCTTGGATCATGAAAAACTGGTTTACAAACATCTCGGTAGAAGGTTCAGGCTTACAGATGTTTCGGGCAAAGTAGTAAAAGACATCATTTCTTAAAAACAACCATGGTTTCAAATTCATTTCCCATTCTTGCGTAAAACGGTATGAAAAAAAGTCTTAAAAGTTATTTAGAAGGATTTCTTTTCTTGTTAAACATCTTATTGGTTTTCTTGCTGATATTTGAAAACTACATTCAAATTCCTGTATGGATGTTTCCTCTTGGTCGTTTGCATCCGCTCGTTTTACATTTTCCAATAGCTTTCTTGCTTTTACTTTTACTTTTTGATGCATTTCGACCAAGGTTTGAAATGGAAATAGAGCATTTTGTAATAAAATATTCATCTCATTTATTACTCATCGCTGTTTTTGTAACTACCGCTTCTGCTATTTCTGGATTGTTTCTGTCTCAAGAGGAAGGCTATGATCCGGAATCGGTAAATTGGCACAAGTGGACGGGTAGCGGCATGTCGGTTTTGGGGTATTTTTATTATGTATTTAGAATCAAAATTCAAGCAAATAAAATGGTTCAAAGGCTTGCTACCTTTGGCTTAATAGGTCTTTTATTGATTACCGGCCATTTGGGTGCCACCATTACCCATGGCGAAAATTTTGTTTTCGAAAGTTGGAAACCACAAAGCGTTGTAGAAATGGACAATGCGGAGGTTTATACAGATTTGGTGCAACCTATTTTCGAAGAAAAGTGTGTTTCCTGCCACAACGATAAAAAAACAAAAGGCGAGCTGAAGCTTAATTCCGTCGCAAACATTAAAAAAGGAGGTAAAACAGGGCCTCTTTTTGAGGGCAAAGATGCTGAAAAGAGTTTGTTAATGGAGCGTATTTTTCTATATGTAGACCATAAAGAACACATGCCACCCAAAGGAAAAACACAGCTGAGTTTAGAGGAGAAACAAATCCTAAAATGGTGGGTACAAAAAAATGCCGCCTTTAATTTAAAAGTGAAGGAGCTACCTAAAAACGATTCCTTGTATAGTTTGGCCCAAAAAAGGTTTACTAAAAGCACAACAGAAGAAAAATATGATTTAAAAAAGGTAAGTTTAGAAACGATTCAGAAGCTAAACAATGAATATCGGGTGATCAACACCTTTTCAAAAACTTCGAATGCCCTGGAGGTTACTTTGTTTAATTCGAAATTCTATACGGCTAAATCATTGGAGGATTTAACAGAAATTAAAGAGCAAATGGTTACTTTGAATCTCAGCAAAGTTCCGATTGCGGATAAGGATTTAAAAACTATCAGTCAGTTTATAAACTTACGCCATCTTAATTTAAATTTTACCAAAATTTCAGGAAAAGACTTCGGTGGATTACTTGCTTTGCCGCATTTAAAAACCTTGGATTTGGGCGAAATAAAGGTAGATTTAAAGAATTTCAGAGATTTTTTAAAGAAAAGCAAAAGCCTAAAGTCGGTGAGTTTATGGAATAGTAACTTAAGTAAAGAGGAACTGCTCAGTTTAGAAAAAGAGTTTCAAAATATAAGTATTATATCAGGGAGTGAGGAAAATGTCCTAAAACTTAATTTGCCTTTTTTGAATAATAAACCAGTTGTTTTTAAAGATTCCATAGATTTGAAAATTGCACATCCTATAAAGAACGTAACCATAAGATTTACAACGGATCTAACGGAACCTGACAGCTTAAAATCTAAAATATACGCTCCTGGCAAAACGATACTTCATAAAACTACCACGATCAAAGCCAAAGCCTATAAAACTGGATGGTTGGGCAGTGATATGGCCACATTTACAGTTTTTAAAAACCACTATAAACCCGACTCTGTGGTGCTGTTGAGTAAACTTAATCGTGTGCATCCTGCCAATGGCTCGGCCACGTTTTTTGATCAAGTATTTGGTACATATAACGCCAACAGCCCCGCTTGGGCAAACAATTGGGCAGGTTTTAGAAACAACGACATGGAGCTTTTAATGGTTTACAAAAATCCAACCTCGGTTTCAGAAGTTTCATTAAACTTGCTCATCGAAACCGAAACAGGTATTTATCCGCCTCAACTGATAGAAATATGGGGCGGAACCTCTGAAAAAAGCATGAAGAAATTGGGAACATCAAAGCCTGTTCAACCCAAGCAATCCACCAAACCCTTTATGCAGATGGCTAGCTGCAAAATAAAACCATTTAAAGGAACGTATTTTAAGCTAGTGGTTAAGCCATTCAACGTACTACGCGATGGCAAACCCAATCCCGCATTATTTTTGATAGACGAGGTTTTTGTGAATTGATTTTTTACCAAGAATCGATTAATGCTTTTAGCTGTACTTCATCAACACGATGTTTGCCTTCAAAAGAAATAATTTTGGGGTTTATTTCTTCTTTCATTTTTTCTTTAAATGCCTCGGTCATGTCAGGATATTGAATCAAAAACTCATCTTGAAGACCATAAACATAGTAAGTGTCAACTGTTTTTAATTTTCGTGGGTCTATTAATCCCGAAATGCCTTTATTGAAAAATCCAGCCCATAAAATAAGTTTATCAGGTATAAAATCGCAGGAATTTAGCCAACGCAAAGCCGTGGCACAGCCTTGAGAAAATCCCAGTACATTGATTTTTATGTTAGAATGAATACTTGAATCGATTAAATTGTGATAAATACCGTTAATAAAATCAATGTATTCTATAGATTCCAAGTCGTTGTGTTCGCGGGTGGTCCAGCTCGCACCTACGCGTTGATATTTTTCGTCCAAGTAAAACCTTGAAATGCCCTCTGGTGCTACCACAAATGTATTTTGATCAACAATGCCATCAAATTTTTTGATAAAAAAACTGGCCAACTGACCATATCCATGAAAAACAAACCAAATCGTTTGAGTTTCTGGAGTCAAATTTCCTAAGGTAAAATATCGGGCTGTTCGTTCTATTTTTACTAAATGTTCTTTTTGATTCATATCGTTTTTTGAAAGTAAAATGGGCTTAAACAGACTCCTTGTAGAAACTTTAACAGCGGTACTTATTTCTCAATGTCTGAATATTTCCTGTAAATGGCTCTATACCCAAATACTCGTCCGATAGGCCCAACAATATTCATTAGGAGTTTTTGCAGTCCTAGTGGAATACTGGCAAGATAGCTTTTGCTATCCAAGTATTTCAAAGTCACCAATTCTTGAACCAATCCTGCTTTTCCGTTTGGCATTTTTCCATCAATGGTAAGCCCAATAATGTTTTCTAATAAATAATCAAAGTCTAATGCTGGTGAAACAGATTGAATAAAAACAACAGGCTCAGTGTCATTGTTGTAATGATTGTGCGGCTTGTTTTTAGGTAGTGTTATTTTATTGCCTTGTGTTAATATTTGTTCCTTGCCATCAAGCAATATGGTCAAATTACCCGAAAGAACTTCAAAATGTTCGTCTTGTAAGGCATGGAAATGATTAGGCACAAGCTCACCTTTAGATTTAAGCGTCATTTTCATGGTAACTCTGAGTCCGTTGGTATCCTTAGCCGTTTCTAAAAATTCATAAATATCTCCGGTATCTGGGTTGCTTAAAATTTGTCCTTTTGATGGCATGACTATTTGTTTTTTAAATAATTTACGTATTTAAGTGTTGTCAATACTATAAAAGACTACAATTATGTTTTCGAATACCATTTATAAGGTTTTCCAGACATTTTATCGATTAATATACTTGTAATGAAATTTAAATACATAAAAGAGTATTTCATTAATATTTCCATGGACGTCTTAGCGTATAATTAAGTGATTTTATCTGTTAGACAAATATATTCTTTGATTTGAAGTTTTCCTAAAACCTACTCGAATTATTGAAGCTTGAACTACCTTTCTCAAAAAGCGTGAATAAACATTGTTAAAATCCAATACGAGATAAATAAAAGGGTATAAAAAAAACTAATGGGACTCCAAGATCTAAGATTTCGTTCAATCCTTTACAGTTTATTAGCATTATTTTAAATTGTACTATTTCGAGTTAATATTACAGACCTTATCCTCAATAGTAGTTGCTTTTTATTTGTTCTTATCGTTTTCGAGAAATTGAATACCTTTTCTAAGCCGTTCTATCTCTAATCTTGTTTATTGAATAATTTTTGTTCTTCGATATTTCGAGGTATGATCATTAAGGAATAATGGAAAAAAATCTCAATCAGATAATTGCAACTCTTTAGAATGTACCTATTTTGAGGAATCAGTAGTAAATCTTTTACACATTTGTCGATAATTTTCTCGTAAAATTGTCACTTAATAAAAAAATCCAACATTAAATTTCTAAAAACGAAGCTAAAATATTATTTCTGTTATTTTTGAAGTTTGTACCTCCATTAGATTGGAATCCTTATTTTTGTCCTGTGGAAACTAAAAATATAAGAGTATGACAATAAGGTTTTTATGTTTTACCATTCTGTTTTTTGGTTCGTTTTTAAAGAGCTTCGGTCATTTTGAGAATGATAAAAACAATGCACTTCAATCAGAACAGAATATATATTCATCAATAGATAGTTTAAGCCCCCCAAAAGGAACCTTAATCGTCCTTTCTCCAGATTTGACAATTTCAAAAGTTGCAAGTGGATCACCATTTCAACAAGGCGGGACATTAAGTTATGCCCTAACAATCACTAATGGAGGTAATGGACCAACCACAGGAACGATAACCGTTCAGGACATAATTCCAACGGGCTTAACTGCGATTTTTGCCACTGGAGCAAATTGGACATGTACAATTGGTGCCACGGTATCCTGTACAAGAAATACAGCCATAGCAGCAGGAGCCTCCTCAACCATCACACTACAAACAAATATTGCATCCAATGCCCCCGCAATAATCACCAACACTGCGACTGTTGCAACAGCTGGAGAATCAAATTCTAGCAATAATGGAGGGACATCGATAATAACTGTAACTCAATTATCCCCAGATTTAACACTTTCCAAAGTAGCCCAAGGCACTGGATTTCAGCAAGGGGGTACGGTAATCTATGAATTAACTGTAACCAATGGTGGCAACGGCCCAACTACTGGTACAATAACCGTTCAGGACATAATTCCAACGGGATTAACCGCTACTTCGGCCTCTGGAGCAAATTGGACATGTACTGTTGGTTCAACGGTAACCTGCACCAGAAGTACAGCCATAGCCGCAGGAACTACTTCAACGATTACCTTGCAGGCCAATATTGCTTCTAATGCCCCAGCTTCAATTACAAATTCTGCCAATGTCGCTACTCCTGGTGAATCGAACTCGGGAAATAATGGAGCCGCATCGGTTATATCTGTAAGCCAGGTTTTTCCAGATTTGACAATAACAAAAGTTGCAAGTGGTGGACCATTTCAACAAGGTGGAACGGTAAGTTATGCTTTAACTGTAACCAATGGAGGTAACGGCCCAACTACTGGTACAATAACCGTTCAGGACATAATTCCAACGGGATTAACCGTGACTTCAGCCTCTGGAGCAAATTGGACATGTACTGTTGGTTCAACGGTAACCTGCACCAGAAGTACAGCCATAGCCGCAGGAACTACTTCAACGATTACCTTGCAGGCCAATATCGCTTCTAATGCCCCAGCTTCAATTACAAATTCTGCCAATGTTGCTACACCTGGAGAATCGAACGCAGGAAATAACGGAGCCTCATCGGTTATATCTGTAAGCCAGGTTTCTCCAGATTTGACAATAACAAAAGTTGCAAGTTGAGGACCATTTCAACAAGGTGGAACGGTAAGTTATGCTTTAACAGTAACCAATGGAGGTAACGGCCCAACTACAGGTACAATAACCGTTCAGGACATAATTCCAACGGGATTAACCGTGACTTCGGCCTCTGGAGCAAATTGGACATGTACTGTTGGTTCAACGGTAACCTGCACCAGAAGTACAGCCATAGCCGCAGGAACTACTTCAACGATTACCTTGCTAGCCAATATTGCTTCCAACGCCCCAGCTTCAATTACAAATTCTGCCAATGTTGCTACACCTGGGGAATCGAACTCAGGAAATAATGGAGCCGCATCGGTTATATCTGTAAGCCAGGTTTCTCCAGATTTGACAATTAGTAAAACAACATTTGGCTCCTCTTTTCAGCAATCAGGTAATGCAATATTTAATTTGTCAGTTACCAATATGGGAAATGGTCCAACCATTGGAACAGTAACAGTTAATGACGTTCTTCCAACAGGTTTGCAATTTGTGTCGGCTACCGGGTCAGACTGGACTTGTTCAATATTTTTTTCATCCATTACCTGTACCCGAACAATACCCATTGCAGCAAGTGAAACTGCCCCGCATATTCAAATAGTAACCAATATCTTGTCTAATGCTCCAAGTTCAATATTAAATACAGCGACTGTATCTGGGGGATCTGAAACACCAACCAACAACAACGGCTCTTCTACATTTTTTAGTGTAAACGCTGGTCCCGCACCATCAATTGGTTCTCCAAGTTTAAATATGCTAAACCTATGTTTAGGTAGCAATATCAATATTGTTGTTAACATAAATGGGGTGTTTTATTCTGGAAATCAGTTTGAAATACAGCTTTCAGATGAAAATGGAAGTTTCTATAATCCTTCAATAATTGGAAATTCAAACACGGTGGGAAATGTTTTGTGTACAATTCCTACCCGAATACCAGAAGGAAGTAACTACCTGATCAGAGTCGTATCTAATAACCCAGTGGTTATTGGCAATTCATTAACTGGGATTACTATAAATCAAAGCCAACTCGAATATATATTAAAAAGCCCCAATGATGATTTATCTGGTCAGTCAGTTTTTAAATCATTAGGAATAATAGAAGCCAGCAATAGGGTTTCACCACCTGCCAATGTGGTATACCACGCTGTTAATTCTATTCTTTTATTACCAGGATTTCAGACAAATCAAGTATTTAAAGCGGAGATATTGGGATGCGATAATTAATCAACAAGAATACCCTAAAATCCAACCTTTCTTTAGGTTAACAGATAAAAAAAAGATTAAAAAATCAAGAAGCATAAAATAGTTATTAATTCAAATACAATATCTTCAAGTATTAGGAACCCTAAATCAACTTGCTCTGGAATGCCCTATCGGAATATTTGGTAGAGCAATTAGATTTACTGTTTCCATTAGTTAATACCAAAACTATTGGGACGCATTTCAGACGAAGCAAGGAAATATACTTTGTTCGGCTGGGTTATTTCAGCTTCGTATCTATAAACCTTTCTTTTAGCAGCTGGTTAGCTCGCTTTTTCAATGGGTTTCCGTGCCCAAAAACAGCTTGCTCAAAGGGGAAATCTGCCACTTTCAAAATGGATTCTCGTGCCAAAGCCCTATCCTCATTAATAGTAGCATAGCTTAGTCCCATTACGTTTGAACAGATATCACCTGCTATTAATATGCCATCTTGAGGCAGTAAAAATGATACATGACCAGCACAATGTCCTGGTGTATGAATAACTTCTATATCATTGGCAAATGGGAGTATTTCCCCGTTTGCTATGGTTTTATCAACAAGAAAAGATTCGTATTTTGTGCCTCCTGGTCTAATGACTAAACGATATACAAGACTCGGAATAATGCCCGGCGTAACCGTAATTCCATCGTATCCAGCTTCCCCTTTGGCAGTTAGTTCAAGGTCAGCAGCATGTACGTACACCTTAGCTCCTGTACGTTTGCTTATCTCCGCAGCACAACCTGCATGGTCAACATGACCGTGGGTGAGTATCAAATGCTTGATATCTGCTGGGTCATGGCCAGTTTGTCGTACGCCCTCTAAGATTGCATCCGTTTTATTTGGCCACGCAGCATCAACCAAAACCAACCCATCATTGGTTTTAATCAGATAGACATTTACTATTCCGATTTCAATTTGCCAAGGCGAGATGAGACTTGTAGTATCTTAGACATAAGGTATAAATTTTGACGGAGTTACATAAATGGGAAGCCTAGAAAAACCTGAATAGTCACCATCAGCTAAATAACTATTATTAGAACCAAAATCCAAAGATGGTGCATCGTCTCTAATGATAATTAAGCCATACTGTCCAGTTTTAATGCCTTTACAGTCCCAAATTTCACTAGATTTTGTCTTGAGTTTTGGTAATAAAACAGTATTTAAAGATAAATTAAAAATGCTTTCTCGGTTTTTCCCGAGCTTAGCTGATGCATATTGTTCGGTAGTTCTTTCATAGTTTGCCTCTAAAACCTTTGAGGTATTTCGAAAATAGTTGAATAATACAGGTTTCATTGTTGTTGTCATAAAAATGCTGCCAACGGTTTCGGGCTTTGCCTTCGGGCGGGTTTCGTAGCACAAAACCGTCAACCTGCACTACACTTGAATAGAAGCACAAAGCTCCAAGTTTGTACATCACCCCGCCTGACGCAAAACTCGTGTTAGCGGTTCGTTGTTTTTTCGATCGTCCTTGTCTTTTTTTTTCGGTCAACAATTTCCATTTTATTATTTTTTAATCCATGCATACCAAGTTAATATAAATGATATTGTGCCAGGTACAACTATTTGAATTGTGTTTAATGTGCTTGTTAATGTGAAATTGCACCAAGTTATTGGTAGCATGTCACAAGTCGATAATGATAAATGAACAATAGCTTCCCATGCAGTTAGTCCTGCGAAAAATTTTGCTATTTCTTTTTTATTTGTTTTCATACTGTCCATTTTTTGTCATGACGATGTCTTGGTTTGTTTCGTCATATGTTCATTGTCAATTTAATATAGTCATTTTAGATGTCCTATTGTCAGTTAAATTGTCAATCGTGTCCCTTTACAATGACCGCTAACGAGTATGTTTACGAAACCCATTTTTAGAGTTTCGTAAATATCGTTATTAAATTTTGATTGATTTTATTGTTAATGGGCTACTAGTAAGTGTATTGTGTAAATTAAAGAGTTTCATAAATATTTTCATAAGAATATCTGTGGTTTGATTTTTATGGTTTATAGTATCAAATATATTGTTCAAAGTGCTTCTTTCCAAGTATTTATTTGAGTTTAAGTTTGTCCAAAGGACTCAAATTTTGTCAAAACCTTTGGTGGTAAAGTGGATATATATTTCAGAGGTTTTCGAGCTTATTAAAATGTGGCTTTTAAGTTTGTAGCGGAATTGGAGCTTGTATAGGCTAAGATAGTTGGGGAAGAAAATTTTATATAATTAAAAATTTACGCTTTGAAATAAATGAACATATTTCTAAAGGTAAATAAGCGGCATTCTTTCGCTAATTTTTGTGTGGTTTTTAATAATTCAAACACAATATCTTCAAGAATTAGGAACCCTAAACCATCTTACTCTGGTATGCCGTAACGGAATATCTGGAAGAGCTTATAGATTTAGTGTTATCTACATGTGATTCCGATAGCTCTCGTGACGCATTTCACCCGAAGGTTGAAATTATCCAAAGAGTATCTAGATTTCATAGATGGATATGCTGCTATTCACTCGAACACCTCAGCCTGAGCCCCTCGAAGGCAAGTCCTTGTGTTTTGCTTTTCTCTGCTTAGACCTCATTGCTATTCTACTAATGTAAATTATTACTCAAAAAAAATAGTAGATTTAGAATTGAAAAGATATAATTTTAAATTATTGTCATCAGAGAAAAAAAAACAAAAAAATGAAATCTTTATATCGCCCTGCACTGTTTGAACACAGTCAAAATTCTCAATAAGGAATATTTTTATAACTACTTAGATATGAGAATTTTGAATGTGTGAGTTTGCAGGGTGCAGTTTTTTTTGCTTCGTTTTTTTTCGAAAAAAAATGAAGGCCCCGCCGGCGAGGCGACGCCAGTCAGTAGGCTGGTAGTTTTTAATGTGAAAACAAAATCAAGGTTAAATAACCACTGAGGGTAGATTTTTTAATTAAATTCATTTTAGTCGGATGACAGTAATTTTAAATCTGCAATGTGACATATTTATTAATACGATATGAATAGAAAATTTAAATGTCATCCCCATACTCTGAAAATGGTGATGATGGCTACAATCCTTATTTCTTCTTTGAATTTGTATGGTCAAGAAAAAGATCAGGAATTCAGTCAATCACTTGAAAATGGTCGATTGGTGAATGAAGGATTTAATAGATGTACAAATTATGTAAATGCTTGGATGAAATATGCTGACCCAAAGTCAGGCTTGATACCTAGAAATATCACCGACTCCAAAGATTTTTGGAATGCATGGGATGCAGCAGCAGACAATTATCCTTATATGGTGCTCACTTCTTCTATCCTTATGCCTGATTTTTTCAAAGGCAAGGCTTTAGAAATGTTAAAAACGGAACAACAAATAACACCCAGGATTGGCAAGCTACCAGATACCTATTCTTTTTCAAAGGAAGGTTTTAAGAATAACCAAATTGACACCAGTCAGATCATTTTTGGCTCTGCAGAATATATGAAAGATGGACTCATTCCCCTCACGGAATGGTTGGGCAGAAGCCCTTGGAGTGACCGAATGATTGAAATTTTAGATGATTTACCCAAATTGACAAAAATCGCTCAAAACATCCAAGGAGATTTTTATGGAAATAGTGCGACAGTGGAAGTGAATGGCGACTTGATGCAAGTTTTAGCTAGAATGTACTGGTTTACAGGTAAACGAGCCTATTTAGACTGGGCCATAGAAATTGCGGATAATTATCTCAATGAAAAAAATTTACCAACCGTAGCCTTAGATCATTTAAGGATAAGAGACCATGGTTGTGAAATCATATCTGGCTTGTGCGAAGTGTACATTGCTTGCAGCTACGCTGAGCCAGAAAAAAGAAAACAATGGCGTCCGTTAATTCATTCGATGCTGGACCGGATACTAGAAGTCGGAAGAAATGAAGATGGGCTTTTTTATGATGAGGTAAACCCCCAAAATGGTAAAATCCTTTCAAAACGCTTAGCTGATAATTTTGGATATACGCTTAATGCGTATTGGTTTATTGCTCAAATGGATGCTAAACCTATCTATCGAGATGCCGTAATAAAAGCCCTTAGCTCTTTGAATGAAAAATTCAGAAACCACAATTGGGAGGGTAATGCGGATGGTTATGCAGATGCCATTGAAGGAACTTTAAACTTATATAATAGAGAACAGATTCCCTCAGTGAAAGATTGGTTAGACAGTGAAATTAAAGTGCTATGGAAATTTCAGAAAGCCGATGGAATGATTGAAGGATGGCACGGAGATGGGAACTTCGCAAGAACCACCATCATGTATTGTTTATGGAAAACGCAGGGTATCGTTCCTATGGACTGGCAAAAAGATTTGAACTTGGGAGCCATAAGAACTAGTAATGGTTTGAAAATCACTTTGGCCACAGCAGATGGGTGGAAAGGACAACTAAAATTTGATGAGCAACGACACAAAACCAAGATGAATTATCCTGCCGATTATCCAAGGATAAATCAGTTTCAAGAATGGTTTACAGTAGATTCCAATAAAAAATACAGCATAAAAAACGTGAATACCAATAAAATCAGCATGGTAAGTGGTAAAAAATTATCTAAGGGTTGGAAGGTTGAGGTAAAACCGGGGGAGATTCTTTATTTGGAATTGATCGATACCAACCCTTAGCGTTTTGTTAAATAGAGAAAAATGCAGGGTTAAATACGGAACCTGAAAGTAAAAATATTGATTTGGTTTCAGTATTAATGCCTCGCATCAAGCTACAACATCCATGAATAATAGTAAGAGCTGACATAAAACTCATTCATCAATTTGAAGGAAACCATAGATTTGTGTTCGTATTATTGAAGATTTTTAAAAGATTATAAAAAAAGAATTATGCTAAAAAAACTCCTCGCAGAACTAAAAAAAAGAAGAGTCGACATGCTTTTTGAAGTATTTTCACTTTTTTTGGGTTTAACGGCCGCTCTTTGGTTAGACGATTATCGTGATAAAAAGAAGGAAAATGAATTTAACAATAAAATGATTCTCGACATTCGAGGAGAGTATAAAGACATTGCCAAAATCGAAAAAGAGTTACAAATCAACTCGAAATTTGTAGATACACTACGTTTTTTTACCGATAAAACTTTTGCCGAGATCGAAAATCTGCATCTTTACGATGCAGCTTCATTAGAGAAAATAAAAAAAGAACAAAATGGAGAATTTTCTTTTTCTAATATTATGACTTTGACCAATGGTAATTTCAACGATTCATGGGTTTCAAATGCTTCTTGGGAATTGCTTTCTAATCAAAGTACCACTAGTATTGATTATGAACTTTTAAAAATCTTAGGTGAGATAGAAGGTTCAAGAAAAATAGTCGAATTTCAAACCAATAGGCTAACTTCTCGGTATAGCCTTTTCAAACCACTTAACAAATATGAGCTTATAGAAATGGCAAATATTTTAGGGAATATCCAATCTTCAAAGTTTTATTTGATAAGAAATGTTAAAGTATTTTTAGAAAAAACAAAAAGTTACGACAAGAAGAAGTAAATATTTTGAAGAAAAACTCTTCTTTCAAATCTCAAAAGAAAAGAATTAGCCAGAAATATAAATAGAAACTTCAAATACACATACAAAACTTTAAAACTCAGCAGGAAACTGCTTCAAAAACTTACAAAGTAGCGGATGAAAACCCCATAGGTAAAAAAGGAGAAAAACTACCGAAGATTAAGTTCAACATTGGCTTCATTCTGAATGCTACGATTTCGCATTATTGCAAGCCGAACGAAGCCTTAGTTGTTGGCAGCAGTTTTATTCTGTCCAAAAATTACCGATTGAGTACGTTTTTGCTTTTCCGCTAATTATTACACGGTCGCCTTTGTCTTCACAAAATAATTCTCCTACTCGTTCAGAAACTTGAAAAGCGGTTAATACTTTTTTATTAAGTCTTTCCGCCCAAAATGGAATTAATGAGCAATGAGCAGAACCTGTAACTGGGTCTTCTAGAATTGATGCTTGTGGGGTAAAATATCTTGAAACAAAATCGCAGTTGTCACCAATTGCAGTTACAATTACTCCACCTGGGTCAAGGTTAATTTGGTCAAAAACTTGTCTGTCAATTTTGATGTTTTTTATTTCAGTTTCTGTGTCATAGACTAAAACGTAGTCTCTCGCTTTTAAAATTTCTTTTGGTTTGATGTTTAATGATTTTTCAATAGTTTCTGGCAAATCAGCAAATGTTGGCATTCTGGAAGGGAAGTCCATTTTGTAAAGTTCTTTGTCTATTAAGACTATTAAATCACCACTTAAAGTTTGAAAAACTATTTTTTCGCTTTTGTAGTCAAGAATTGTCTTTAAGCAATGTGTCGCAGCAAGTGTAGCGTGACCACATAAGTCCATTTCGATTTCAGGTGTAAACCAACGTAAATGAATTTTATCTCCTTTGTCTACAAAAAAGGCAGTCTCTGCAACAGCATTTTCTTTTGCAATTTGCAATAAAATGTCATCGTCCAACCAATTGTCTAATGGTACCACACAAGCAGGATTCCCACCAAATGTTTTATCTGTAAATGCGTCTATTTGATAAAGGCTAAGTTTCATTGTGATGTCTCTAAAAATTGCTGCCAACGAAAAAGTATTTATGAAGAAGGGGGAATTTGGAACTCGTCCGCCCGTAACTGGTGCTGGGTTTTGTTCCAAAGTTGAATTACTTCCAACTGCTTCATAGAATTCTGTCCGCTGGTACAAATGTTGATTAATATACTGATGTTCAATTACTTCCGTCCGCCCCCTTTTTTATAAATACAATGTTGGTGGCTGTGCTTTTTTATCCAGAGTTGTTCATCTTGTCAAATGTCAATTTTTCTTAGCTTTCTCCATTACTGCCTTTCTTTGGTCGGTAGTTATTTGAATATACGCCTTGATTTTTTCTACATCTTCTTCGCTCAAACGCCCTTTGAAATTTGGCATTCCACGCTTTGCTAATGCACCTTCGAGGACAAAAACATTCAAATTTTGAATAATATCTTTATGAGAATAGCCTAGATTTGGAATTCTTCCCCCTTCACTTGAAGCAGGCCCTCCGTGACACAGTGCACAATAATTGGTATATAATTTTGCTCCGTATTGCACATCAGTTGCATCTTTAAATTTATACGAGACGCCCGAAAGAAGGTTTTTTGCTACAGGTTTTGGAAAATCAGGCAATTTGGCTTTTCCATTCAATTTAAAAGTATAAACTTTTCCTGTAGTCTGTGTAGCTGAAAACCTACTAGCCAATCCTGTCAAACCGCCCCAACCCGCCGCAATTGAAATATACTGATCTCCATTTAATTCAAATGTAATTGGTGCGGCAATAACTCCTGTTCCTGTTGGAGATTCCCAAAGTTTTTCACCGTTTTTAGCATTGTAGGCTACAAAACGCCCATCGGCAGTACCCTGAAAAACCAAATTTCCTGCCGTCGTAAGCACTCCCCCATTGGTTGAAGCTAAATGTTCTACCGACCAAGCTTCTTTTTGGGTAACAGGATTCCACGCCAATAGCCTTCCACCACTAGGATACACTTTTTTGCCTCCTCCCATTTTTACTCCAGTATTCCAACCGTTTCCAGCAGCATAAGTAGATGTTTTATCTGGGTCATTGTATTTATAATTGAGGTTGTTTGTAAAAAATATTGAAGTGTTTTGTGCTGGAATATACACCAAACCAGTTTGAGGATTAAAAGCCATTGGATGCCAATTATGAGCTCCATTAGGTCCTGGAGCAGCCTCAGAAGGGTTATTGTTATATCTTGCCATTTCATTTTCAATTGGGCGACCAGTTTTGTAATCAATGCCTTTTGACCAATTGATTTTCACAAATGGTTCGCCTGAAATAAACTCGCCTGTTGTGCGATCAATGACATAAAAAAAACCATTTTTGGGAGCTTGCATTATTACCTTTCGCTTTGCCCCTTTTATTTCTAAATCTGCCAAAATCAGATGTTGCGTGGCTGTAAAATCCCAATTATCGCCGGGTGTGGTTTGGTAGTGCCACATATACTCGCCATTGTCAGGATTTAGAGCAACGATTGAAGATAAATACAAGTTATCACCACCATCGGGGCTGCGATAACCACGATTCCATGGCGAGCCATTGCCTGTACCAACATACATGAGATTTAGGTCGGGGTCGTAGGCCATTGCGTCCCACATGGTGCCGCCTCCGCCAGCTTCCCAATATTTTCCTGTCCAAGTTTTGGCGGCAGTTTCTAAGGCTTTCGACTCAAAAGGTAGTTCAGGATTGCCTGGAACGCTATAAAAACGCCATGCTTGCTTGCCAGTTTCGGCATTATAAGCTGACAGATAACCTCTTACACCATATTCTGCACCACCATTTCCGATGATAACATTTCCTTTTATGACTCTCGGAGCTCCCGTTATTGTATAAGGTTTTGAGGAATCAACCGTTAAAGTTTCCCATATTTTTTTGCCGTTTGTGGCATTTAATGCAATCAGTCGTCCATCTAGTGAAGCTACAAAAACTTTGCCTTTATACAAGGCTACGCCTCTATTTACGACATCGCAACAGGCTTTTTCTCCATAATTTTTTGGAACTTCGGGGTCATATTTCCATAATTCTTTGCCTGTCAAAGCGTTGATTGCGTAAACAATGCTCCAAGGGCCAGTTACATACATAACGCCATTGGCAACTAAAGGTGTTGCTTCTACACCTCGCTCTGCACCCATTTCGTAAGTCCATACTAAGCCTAAGTTTTTGGCATTTTTATCTGAAATTTGGGTAAGTTTGCTAAAACGGTTTTCACTATAATTTAGGCCGTAAGTAAGCCAATTGCGTGAATCGTTATTTGCATTTTTGAGGGTTTCGTCCGTAATAATTTGCTTTGCAGATTTGGGACTTATTTGCCCATAGGAATTAAAAATAGACAAAAATGAAGCTAAAATGCTTACTAAAATGCAAAGTGAGAAGTTTATCATATTCATAAAAGGGTTTATTTTCAGCAATTTAATGTAAGAATCAGCTAATTTCAGATACATTTATTATAAAGTTAGGTCGCCTTTCTTCTGATTTTAGTTATAAAATTTGATTGGTTTATTGTTCGGTGTTGTGTCTTAGCATAGCTACCAACGAGTATGTTTACGAAACCCATTTTCGTAGTTTCGTAAATATCTTTATTGAATTTTTGTCGTTGATTTTGTTAATTTACTGGTAGTGAGATTGTTGTGAGTGTTAGGGAGTTTCGTTAATATTTTCATGAGAATTTTTGTGTTATTATTTTTCTTTTTATCAAATTCAAATATATTGTTCATATTTCTACTTTCCAAGTATTCATTTCAG
>NKJG01000220.1 GCA_002256395.1 Bacteroidetes bacterium B1(2017)
ATTTTTGTTGCCA
Organism: Bacteroidetes bacterium B1(2017); assembly: GCA_002256395.1. Classification (GTDB taxonomy): domain Bacteria; phylum Bacteroidota; class Bacteroidia; order UKL13-3; family UKL13-3; genus B1. The sequence continues at coordinate 14 of NKJG01000220.1, forward strand.
AAATAAAAGACTCTTTTTGGGTATCTATTTTCTGTTGAGAAATCTTTATCTGCTGAATTTCATTGCTTTGCGAACCGCTGTACAAGAAACTCAAAGGCACTTTGAAATTCACTCCGCCGATGAAATAAGTCCCAAACGAATTGGCCAAAAAATTCAAGCCGGGCTTTCCATAGCCTCCAGTTGCAAAGGCCGAGATCTTTGGCAAATTCTTGGCTTTTACCATTTCCTGATTGATATCTAAGACACTTTTCTGGTTGTCTAAAAGCAGCAATTCAGGCCTGGAAATATCTTGAGAAACCGTAGAAACAAAACTTGGAAGCTCAAAAACAGTAGTTTCGTCAAAAGTCTTTCCCGTTAACAAACCTAAAGCCTCCACTGAACTCTTTCTTCTTTTTTGGGCATCGGTGAGCAATTGGTTCACTTCCAAAAGCTTGGCATCTAGGGCCAACAGATTCGATTTTATGGCGGTGCCATTGCTGATGGCCGCCCGCATTTTCTCTGATTTTGTCTCTAAATCTTTTCTCAGAATCTGGGCATTTTCTATTTGTTTTTCAGCAAACAAAATCCCGAAATAAAGCCCGCTCACTTGCTCTTTTATTTGGTATAAATCCGTCACCATTTTTTGCTCCTCGGCTTTGGCATTGGCCACTGCCACTTCTTTTTGTTTGGTCAACACTCCTCCGTCCCAGATATTCTGCACCACATCCAATGTAGCCCTATACTGGTCCTTAGGAGGGGGAGAAATAGACACATTGGGTAAAGAAATGGGCAAGCTGGTTACCTCCGACTGCCAAGAGGCCTGACCACCTAAACTACTCTGAGGCAAATAGTTAGAATTTAGCAATCGCACTTGCAAATCGGCCGTTTGACGAATCAGGGGCAGATTGGTAGCAGTTGGATGATTGCTTTCGGATAAATCTAGGCATTGTTCCAGCGTAATTTTAGACTGAGCAAATCCAAAATTTACAGCACAAAAAAACAATACCATGAGCGA
>NKJG01000156.1 GCA_002256395.1 Bacteroidetes bacterium B1(2017)
ATTATCTCACCCTGACAGAGTTTACCATATTGAACATGATCTCCTATTATGTTTTTTACAAACTCAAATATTTTTATTTTTACTTTAGTGCTTGTTTGGGTATTCTATTATCATATGTATTCTCTAAAACAATTTCTTCAAAAGAATTTATCCTTTATTTTAATAGTTCGTTCATCGCTTTTATCATAAATTTCGTAATCCATCACATCGATTTAAATATCAAAGAAAATTTATTCTTTGCCTATAATTATTTTAATAAGGGTAATCAATTCATTATAGGCGTTAATCAAGATGGATTCGTAACCTTTGCGAGTAAAAATCTCGATGCTTTGTTAGGGCTAAACGCTAATGACTTTATTGGTAAAAAATGGGAATCTGAAGTTAAAGACCAATTAGGTTTCGAAAAAAAAGGAGATAATTCAACTTTAAATTTAAAATTACCGGATGGTTCATTTAAAATAGTCGAGTGGCAAGAAGATACCATAAATCATGACTTGGTAATAAAAATTGGCAGAGACATTACTGCGATTAAAAGCTCCGAAACTCAAATTACCCTTTCCAATAACAGGCTTAAAAGTCTGATTTCTAACATCGGAGACATGGTATTTGTGTTGAATCTAGACCTGGTTTTCACTGAATATTATCAAAGTGAAAATGAAGAGGATTTGATTGTTCCGCCTTCGTTTTTCCTCGGAAAAAAAATCAATGAAATTGGATTCCCTGATGAAGCCCTCGATATTATTACGAATGCCATTGAAGAAACTATTAAAAAAAATAAAAAGTCCTATGTCGAATATAATTTACCTTCAGACTTCGGCACTTTATGGTTTGGCGTAGTTGTATCACCGCTATGGGATGACACTGGCCAAATAAAAGAAGTGATTTGTATTGCCCGAAATATAACCACAAACAAAAATGATGAATTAGAACTCAAAAAGACAAAGGAAGTTCTGGAACAAACCAGCCAAGAGGCTCGGATGGGTGGATGGGAGTATGACTTGG
>NKJG01000157.1 GCA_002256395.1 Bacteroidetes bacterium B1(2017)
TGCTTTTTGGACTGGAAATGGAGTAGCTTTGGTAAACAAGCATGTACTCAATTAGTTTCTTTTTGAGATATTCGGCTTCAAATGGTTTGGTGATATAGTCATTCATTCCAGCAGATTTGAAATTGTCCGCTTCTTCTTCCACTGAAAGTGCTGTAAGTGCAATTATTGGAATGTATTTGTTTTCTTGTCTGATGATTTTAGTGGCTTGAAATCCATCCATTTCAGGCATTTGAATATCCATCAAAATACAGTCATAGTGTTTTCTGCCGAACATTTCTACTCCCTCTTTTCCATTGTTGGCAATATCTACTTTAATACCCCAGCCTTCCAAAAGTTTTTGTGCAAAAAATTGATTCATAGTATTATCTTCTACCAACAGGATTTTCTTGCCGATAAGAACATTATCGGAAATTGTGGAGATTTCAGGTAAACTGGTTGGTTCCTGATTGATAGGAAAACCCAATATAAACGAAACTTTTGTACCCACATTTTCTTGACTTGTCAGCTTCAGTTCTCCTCCCATTAACGATACCAATTTTTGAGAAATACTTAAACCTAGGCCAGTGCCTCCATATTTACGACCCAAACTGGAATCTTCTTGTGTGAAACTATCAAAGATGATTTTTTGCATTTTGTCTGGAATGCCCTTACCTGTGTCCTCTACTATGAACTCCAGCACTAAAGCATTATTCATTTTTGAAACCACCCTAATTTCAAGTTCAATTTTCCCTGAAATTGTAAATTTTATGGCGTTACTAATCAAATTTAACAAAACTTGACTAAGTCGGATACCATCGCCTATGAGATGGGAGTCTACCTTTGGATCGAGTTTTAGGAATAATCCTAACCCCTTTTGCTCTGCTTTGAATTCATTGCTATTAATTATATTTTGTAGAATCTTTTTAAGATTAAAAGGAATAGCTTGAATATTCAACAATCCGGATTCGATTTTGGAAAAATCTAAAATTGAGTTGATGATCAATGATAAGTTTT
>NKJG01000158.1 GCA_002256395.1 Bacteroidetes bacterium B1(2017)
AGGATCTGATTGGGGCTTTGAATAATAAATTTTTTGATTCTTTCAAATTGAGCATCTGTGCTTTAGAATCTGACAATGAAAAACACGAATACAATGAAGAAATCAAATATAAGCTAAATACCGACGTGACAGGTGCTTTCGCTAAACTGGCCAAAGAAATTAATGAAGATACGGACATTAGCATGGTCATGGTTCAACATGAGTTTGGTTTTTATGCAAAAAGAGAATTTGAGTTTCAACAGTTTTTGGTGGCCTTGGACAAACCAATAATATTGGGCTTTCATACTGTATTGCCCAATCCCAATGTTTCATTGAGATTCAATGTAAACAAAATAGCAGCGGAGAGTTCGTCTATAGTTGTCATGACCAAATCGTCAATGAAAATATTGGTGGAAGACTACGGCATAACTGAAGAAAAAATTACCATTATACCACATGGCACCCATCTGGTGGAACATCAGAACAAAGACCTACTAAAACAAAAATATAATTTAGAAGGCAAAAAAGTACTCTCCACTTTTGGGCTGTTAAGTTCTGGCAAAAACATCGAAACCACCATAGATGCTCTACCCAAAATAGTGAAACAAAACAAAAACGTAATGTTTTTGATTATCGGCAAAACGCATCCTTCTGTATATAACCAGGAGGGCGAAAAGTACCGAAACATGCTCAAAGAAAAAGTTGAGCATTTAAGTTTGAATGAAAACGTAAGATTTGTTAACTATTTTTTGCCCTTAAAAGATCTCTTAGAATACTTGCAACTAACTGATGTTTATGTTTTTACATCTAAAGACCCCAATCAGGCAGTTAGTGGCACCTTTTCTTATGCACTTAGCTGTGGCTGCCCTATTGTGTCTACTCCAATTCCACACGCCATGGAAGTTCTAAAAGACGGTGCTGGCGTGATTTTTGACTTTGGGGATTCCAAAAAATTAGCCCTAGAAATAAATAAATTGCTCAAAAGCAATTCGCTCAGAAAAAATATCAGTT
>NKJG01000031.1 GCA_002256395.1 Bacteroidetes bacterium B1(2017)
ATAAGGCAAAATTAAAATAATTAAGAAATAGTTAAATATAGCTCATTGTATATTGTAATGGTATGAAAGAAAATGAAATTTATTTAGAAGAAGTATATGAAAAACTTCTCAACCTACTTGAAAACGAAAGTGATAAGACAAGAGAGGGAAATAACTTGAAAGCATTTAATTTGAAAGAGCCAGTAAAAATGGAACTGCATATTAATAATGCCAAGGGGTTTTATTCATTTAATATAAATGAGATATACATTAATGAACATATCAAGATTATTACAGTATTTAAGAAAAAACATTGTATTGAAATAAATTTTGGATTAAGATTTTTTTATAAAATTGAAGGATATGGGAAAAATAGAGATTGGGATTTAACCCAATTTATAGAAATGATAAACAATGAAACTAATTCTAATTGTTTCCCAATTTACCGTAGAAATAATAATTTGAAAAATATAATTTCGGAATTCTAATTACTACTTTTTAAATTTATTTTATAAAAAATAGCAAACAAAGATTTCTTTTTTTATATATAGTATATGAGTAAAGTTAAACAAAAAAATAGGCTGATTATAATTCCACTTTCCAAAGTAACTGATATTGACTTGGAAGGTGCTAAATCAGGTCGGGTATGGGTAAGTGGTTTATCTACAATGAGAAAGTTGATGGATTATGATTTGGATGAATTTGATAGTTTTACTGGACTTAATATTAAATATGGGAAAAAATATCCATTGAAGGATAAGATAAAGGCAGTAGCCAATATTTTAGACTTGTTGGCATATGTAGATATTAATAGGAATAGACAAGAAAGGGATAGAATTACAATTTCTGTGAAGGTGATACATAGTTTTCTCACTAACTCTAAAAAATATATTGACTATCTAAAAATTATATCTGAGATGCGTTTAATCACTAATATTCCGCATGAGGATAACACATGGTATATTAAAGGGGCTAAAAGCAAATTATTTTATGTCCATGAAGAATACGTAAATGATCATCCTTGCTTGGTCATCTTAAAGGGCGAAAAGAAAAACATGGAAATAGATGTGTCGGCAGATAACATCCCCAAAAAATTCATTAATACAATCAAAAACATTGACATTGATTATGAGTTAGCATTTAAAGCTGAACTGGATTACCATCAAAAATTCAAAACGACTATTAGTAGTTTGAAATGCAGGCTTGCGGCAATATTTAACCTAACTAATAAAAATAGATATATAAGTAAAAGTGAAAAGGTTCATCGTATTTTCCATTCTCTTTCAAACCTATCAAAAGTTTCACGTCAATTTATTTACGTCAAGGGAAGTTCTTTTCATAATATAGATGTTAAAAATTCACAGCCATTAATTCTTGTTTATTACCTTGTAAAGAATAAAATGAGTATTGATGATAATTATATTAAAAACTGTGAAGACTGTATTTTTTATGAACAATTCTATGATTTATCAAAACAAAAAATTAAGGGTAAAATTAGAGATGATGTCAAGAAGAAAATCTACTCATCTATTTTCTTTGGATTTAATACCAAATCAAAAGTAAATCAAAGGTTCAAGACATTGTATCCACTAACCTATTCATCACTTGAACAAATTGTAAAATCAAAAAATATGACATTGAGTGGTGAATTACAGAGAATTGAAGCCGACATATTTAATACCATAATTCCAGTTGAAAGTAAATGGTATTTTACACTTTTTGATGCTTTGTATTTTACCGATATTGAAGATAGAGTTGATATTGAAACTAAAATATTTAATAAATTTAACAAGTTAGGAATAAGAGTAACCACTGAATTTAGTTAGACCCTTTTTCTTGGTTGTGCAGTCGCAACTCTTTGTAACGTTCTACAACATTTAAACTGGCTTCAATATTTAAAACTATTAAAGTGGCTTCTTCCACTGTATAGCTTTTCTTTATTTTATATCCTGAATTTATGACAAATACTCTTACGGTCATGGATGATAAATACAAGTGATTAACAATATCTGTGAAGTTATATTCACTGTTTTTGAGTTGTGGGTAGCCAATTCTGTGTGTAAGGGCTTTAATAAGTTTGAGGCTTTTGTTAGGATAAATGCAGGTTAATAGTTCATCCCATAATTCACTTTCTTCTAATTCCATAGTGACATGCAAAGATAAAATAAATTTAAACTTTTTCTTAAAATATCATATAGGTTATATGGAAGCTGTAATAAAATTGAAAAAGAACAAACAAAACAAATAAATGAAAAAATCAAAAAAACAATCAATTCAAGAAACAATTATTAGAGAATTCAAAAAAATAATATTTTCAAATTTCTCAGAATATATGCCTGTTTCAGATGGTATCAATAACTATATGACATGCCAAATGAAATTTGACAAAGAGGAAATCCATATCATAATAAATTTTTTTAACGATAAAGATAGTAGTCTAAATTTAAAAGAAGAAAATTTAGATATAACATACCAATTATTATCGGATTTCATTAATGACTATTTTGATGAATTCAAAAGTTTCAGAATTAATTTTACATTTTTAATCATTGTTGAAATTTACGAAAGGGTTGTGAAATTAAGTGATATTTTGAATGAGAGAAGAATTGATAAGTTAAAGGATTTAGGCTTTTAAATTAAAAACCACAAATGAATATTTTCAATTCTGGATAAACCATGTGACTTATATTGCCATTTTTTGCCGCCAAACTTCAACCTGGTTTCTCGTAAATGATAAAATGAAGTAATTGCCATTCCGACTAATTTGAGTGTGACAGAACGCTTAAAAACTGTTTTGTTAAATAAACTATTGCGGAAATAACATTTTAATCTGTTTTTCAAGCACTTACGATTAAACACATTATTTATCGCCATTTTTGGAAGTGACAATTCAAAATAATTCAAGCATCTTTTAAAAGGGGTAGTTTATTTAACTCTGTTTTTATTTGCCTCCAATTAGGAAGATGTGTGTCCATGTGGTATTGGAAATTGTCATTATGATGTCTTTCTATAAGATGCACCATTTCGTGAACAATGATATATTCTAAACAATGTTCTGGTTTTTTTGCCAATTCAAGATTTATCCAAATCCTTTTCTTCTCTATATTGCAAGAGCCCCATTTAGTTCTCATTTGCTTAACTTGCCAATTGTCTAACTTTACATTCAATACTTTTTCCCATTTGCTAATGATTGAAGGTATTTGTTTTTTTAGTTGAACCCGATACCATTCAGTTAAAATTTCATGTCGTTTGATTGTCGGTGTTTCAGGTTTTATGTGTAGTTCAATAAACTTTTTATTCCTCAAAATAACCTTTGGTGTCCCTTCGGTATCAACTATTGTCATTAAGTATCTCCTACCTTGAAAATAGTGGCTTTCTCTTTGCTTGTATTCTCTTTGTGAAATACGACCTTGCCCTTCAAACTTTCTTTGGTTGCGTTTTATCCAACTGATTTTTGAAATGGCAAACAATCTGATGACATCTTCATTTACCTTTATTGGCGCAGCAATACGAACTCTACCTGTTGGTGGGTAAACAGCAAGATGTATGTTCTTTATGTTTTTGCGAACTACATCAATTTTGATATTACTGATTGTAATTTGCTCCATTAATATTCTCGCTGATTTTTTACCAAATCAAAAATTCTGTATATTTCATTTTCATCTATGATGGTATATGATTTCAAAACTTCTGTGATTGCATTTCTAACAGCTTTTGATTTCTGAATGTTATCTCTCCAACCGTCTTTCTTTGTTGTTAGAATTTTATTATCCAATTCCATTGCCATTGCTTCATTTCTACCCAAGTTGTCAAACAAGGCTCGTTTAGCGTTTGTGTTTATTGAAGTTGGGTAGTCAGCAGTTGTATTTGGTTTTTTGACTTTTCCAGAAAGTGCAATGATTTCATTCAAATACTTCTCATATTCCAATGTTGCTTCTTTTCGCATTTTAATGAGTTCGTCCAAAAGCACACTCATTTTCTCAAAATACATTGGGTTGGTCGGACTTTCCTCAATAATCACTTTCCGTAAATTATTTTCAATGGCTTCTGCCATTGCATCAGGATTGTCTTTGATGCTTTTTGGCAAGCTGTCCAATGCATCTTTTCCATTTTCAACTAAGAGTTCAACCAAACTCATGTCGTCAAAGTTGGCAAGCATTCGGCTTTCTTCTGCTCCAATGTAACTGTCAATCAAATGGCGCATTGCAGGCTCGTATTGTTTCAAATCAATATAGTCGCCACTTGCCAATTGAATTTCCTTACGAACATTTTCAAAATGTTTGATTTCGGATTTTATTTCCTCTATTTCCTTTTCGTTGTAACCTGCTTCTTTCATTTCATCGGCTATGTTCGCATAAGCCCGAATAAGTGCAATGGTCAATTTGTATAGTGCAACTCGTCTTGGTTCAGTGTCTTTTAACTCATCAGGGTTTTCGGTGTTCTTTCCGCAGAAATAGCGTATGTGTTCAATCGTTCCATTTGGTGGTTCAACTGGTTCAACTAATGCTTTGATGGCTTCTAACGTTTCATCCAATCTTTCTTTGCCTTTTTGCAAACGGTCTTTTAATAATCCTTCAATGTCTGATTTTTCATAACCACTAAATGCTTCGGTTGTATAATCATTAAATGCCTGCTCTAAACTCTTAAACAAGTCCATGTAGTCAATAATGTAACCGAAATCTTTATCATCACCATCTAAACGGTTTACTCTGCAAACTGCCTGAAATAAATTGTGGTCTCTTAATTTTTTGTCTATGTATAAATATGTGGCACTTGGTGCATCAAAACCAGTAAGTAATTTGTTTACTACAATCAAAAGTTTCATTTGAGCAGGTTCTTCCACAAATTTCTTTTTCACTTCGGTTTCAAACTGTTCCACTTTTTTAAGAGCTTCCTCTGGTGCTTCTTGAAAATAAGCGGAAAGCATTTTTTGGTAAATTTCAAAACGCTGCAATTTCTCTGTAAAGTGGTCACCTTCGCCTTTTATATCAGCTGCATTGGGAACAAATGATGTAACAATTGCACAGTTCTTTAATCCTGCGTTTTGAAACAGTTCATAATATCTACAAGCATTGTAAATACTATCAGAAACCAACATGGCGTTTCCTCTACCATTTTGCAATCTTTCTTTTTTCTCCATGTCCATCACAATATCCAAAACGATTTTTTCTAATCGTGATTTTGAACTGAACACTTTTTTCAGCGTTCCCCAACGCTGTTTTAATTCTGCTTTTGCAAAGTCGGTCAATCCTTTTGTTTTGAGTTCAAACCATTCATCAATCCTTTCAGGCGAAGTAATATTTTGTTCAATGTCTCTTGCTTCGTAGCGTAGATCTAAAACCACATTATCAAAAACAGCTTCATTGAATTTGTATGTGTGAATGTATCTACCGAATATTTCTTGACTTGTTGTTTTATCTATTTTCAATAATGGTGTTCCTGTGAAACCTACAAACAATGCATCGGGGATAAATTGCTTCATGGCATCATGTAATTTACCCGATTGTGTTCTATGGCACTCGTCTACGAATACAAATAAATCACCTTTGGCTTTAAAGTCATTTGGAATACTACTTCGTAACTCCTGCAAATATTTTTCAACATCCTCATCGGTGGCTTCCTCTCCTTTGTTTTTTCCTCCAAACTTGTGAATGAGTGAACACATCAGCCAAGGCGAAGTATCATTAAGTTGGTGCAATAAATCTTTTCCACTTTTGGTTCGGTAAATATCTTCCTGAATGCCTTTATATACTTTCTCAATCTGCTCGTCCAGTTCTTCACGGTCGGTAATAATTAGCACTCTTGCATTGTCATTAAACTCTCTAATCCATTTAGTCAGCCATACCATTGTCAAACTCTTTCCACTTCCTTGTGTGTGCCATATAATGCCGCCTTCTTTGCGTTTTACAAAGTCCTGTGCTGCTTTAATGCCGAAATACTGGTTTGGTCGTGAATGTTTTTTTATTCCTCTGTCATAAACAATGAAATCATGCAGCAATTCAATGAAACGCTCTTTATGCAATAATTCAATGACATTCCTATCCAAAGGATATTCATACTTTGCAGCACGGTCACGAATTGGTTTTGTTAGTTCTAATAAATACGGATGGTCTTTATTAATTTCTTCGTTTACTTCTTTCCATTTCAAAAAGTATTTTTCTTTGGTTTCAATAGCTCCATAAGACAAACCTTCAATGTCGTTTCCTGCCATTACATATTGAATGGTGCTAAAAAACGGTTTTATGAAAATGTGTTTCTGATTGTCTATATTTTGACGAATACCTTCTGCTATTGAAACGGTGCTACGTTTCAATTCTATTACGCCCAGTGCAATCCCGTTAACATACATAACAATATCGGGGCGTTTTTTGTGAATGCCTCTGATGGTTACTTCTTCGGCAATGGCAAAATCATTATTGGTAGGATTTTCCCAATCAATGAGCCAAACTGTTTTTTTATTTTGTCCAATTTCGGGTTGCACCGTTACTCCATAGCGAAGTAAAGCATAAACTTCTTTGTTTACATCATACAACGATTTGCTTTGGTCGTTAGTTGCTTTGGTAAATTCGTAAATGGATTTGGTTACTAAATTTTGGTCATACTTTTTCAATAGCCATGAAGACAAAATTGCTTCTTCTACATTGCTGTTGTTGTCTCGTTCTTCCCAATTGCCAAGATAACGATACTTTAATTCGCTTTGCATTATAGCAACCACACGGTTTTGGGTTTCTCTTTCCAGTTTACCAACTTTTGATTGGGTTGAACCTGCCATCATTCTGTTTATTATTTCTTTTTTGAGTGATGCCGCCAACTCATTTTCATGATGTATCAGCATCAAGCCTTCATCGGGCAACAAATCTTCGCTGTATGCATCCAGATACAAGTCGGCATAAAACTCATTCTTTTTATATTTGCCTAAATAAAAGTTGGTTTCCTTATTTTCGTAAATGGGCTTTAAATCCATTTGACCTTCCAAGAATAAGCTTACATCTTCTACGCTTACCTTTTTTCCTATGTATTCAAATGTTTCATCATCAAGCAAAGCAAACAGATAATTGCTCTGTCTTTCGTCCTGACAAAAAATGAGTGTAGGAACTTCGTAGTAGTATAAAATTTTGATATAAACTAACTTCATATTTCTATTTCTTCTATGGTTACGGCAGCCACATCAAATGCCTGTGAACGCCACCATGAATGATGATTTTTGCCAAAGGTTTGTTTTATTAAACCGTCCTTATTATTCAGTTTAATCTTTCCAACAACTATTTGTTTTTTCTTTTTTTTACCTGCTTGCATTTTAAAGAAGCCATTTATCATACCATCCAAATTATCATAAATGGAAACCGATTTACCAATGCAATCATCAAATCCATCTGGTAAAGGTCTATCCGCTTTTATGGGTGTTGGCAAAAAGCAATCTGAATTTACAGGCTGAACCTTCAACACTCTGAAATACTCTTTCTCTCCATTAGCAAAAAAAGCATCCTCATGAGGGCAAGTGCAGCCCACGTTCAAATCTTCAAAATAATTTATTGCACATTCTGCCATGCTATACCAATCTTATTTTTCCAGTTAATAAACTTTGCATCATTCCTTGTTTCAACATTTTATATTTCTCTAATTCCTTTTCAAATTCCTGAATTTCATTGTCCATGTCTGAAAGGATTTGAGCAATCCTATTTTGTTCTGTTTTATCTGGGAATGGCAAATCTATTTGAATTAAGTCCTTGGTGTAGATAGCCGCAACACTTGTTGTCCCTGTTGCAATATCTTTTAATTTCTGTATCATAAAAGGCATATTAAGTAAACTGTTTGCAAAGAAGTTAGAAACAATCAAGTTTTCTTTGAATGTCATTCTCATAATATTAGAATTGAAATATGCTTTGTTTAATTCATTTCGCCATATGGCGACCTTACCTACTAAATCCAATGTATTTCTTGTATTAAATAGTAAATCTCCATAATGAAGCCTATCCTTCTCATCTGCCTTCTGATTAATAAATTCCATTTTGTTTAGTGATATATAACCTCGTTGAAGATTACCCATTTTTATAAGTGGAAATTCTGATTGTATAGTTGAATTAGAATAATTCCCTCCCAATTGTGTGGATTTCAATACATCACCAAACTTTATCACTGCCCAATTTCCTTTCGGTTTCAATAACTCCTGCATCGCACCTTTTTTGATGTTTCGCTTTTTGGTGAGCAATCGTTCTAATTGGTTGATGAGTGCATCAGTATTTTTTATAGCAGTTGCAATAGCTGTTTGCTCTTCATTAGTTGGTGGCAAAGCAATAGGGCAAGCTAATATTTCTCTTTTCTTTAAGTTGGTTTGTCCTGAACCACTATCAAACGCTAAGAAATATCTGTTTCTATTCAGTATGTAAAACAAATAGTCGTCATTAATTTCATCAAATGGCATTATAGAACCAATGCGTTGGTTAAGAGTATATAGATTATCCCTATCAATAGAAAAACATTTCGCCAGAGCTTTACCATTAGGAATATCGCTCATTACAATAGCAATACTTCCTTTTGCCAGAGGGCTTAAATTCTCATTGGAATATTTTACAACTTTACCGTCTTGTGAAATAAATTTTGAATTTACTACAATATAATCACCTTTATCATCTATAAATTGTTCGTGAGCTTTACCATTTTCAAAATTTGAAATTTCTGAAAGTAAAGGTGCGTTCCAATCATTTGGAATAATTCCTGCATCTGTATTTTTAAATCCTTCTACCATTTGAAATTCATTTGTTTTAAATGGTTTTCAACTTTTGCTGTTAAGTCATTTACATCTTTGGTAAGTTTTGGTATTGGTGTTTCGTAGCGGTCTGCAAGTTCTTTAATACGTTGGGTTAATCTGTGGCTGATGTTATCCATTTCAGTGCGAATTCGTTGCTCCATATTTGCAATCCACTTCTTTTCTACCACAATAGTTTTTATTTCATCTATCATTAGTTTTGGATATTGAAGAATTACTTTCTTTTCCAATTCCTCCAATGCTTTTTTAAGTTTGGCTTTATTTTCTGTTTCGGCTTCTAATAAACCAAGATATTTCTTTATAATAATCAACTCCTTGATATAGTCCGCTTCTGGTGTTGTTTTAATATTCGTCTCCAGTTTTCCCAATACGGCATCAACTAATTCATTCATCTCTTTTGCAGCCTTAGTGTTTTTCTTTTGCATTTCCACAAAGGTTTCAATAACTTTTTTCTCGCCATCATCTGTTGTCATTTTCAATTTGTCAGTTAAGGACTTTTGTGTGATTTTGCCTTTAATGTTTCTTAGTGCTTCAATATATGGGTTGCTATATTCTTTTTTGAAATAAAGATTGTATTTTGCTACTTCTTGTTCATGTTTTGAAAACAACTTGAAATCCACTGGATAATATTCTTCCATTGCCTGAATAGCATATTCCGTCAAAGCAATTTCCGCTTCCCTTTTTGTTGTTACTCCTTGTAATGCTGCTTCTTCACCTCCATATTCTTCTTGAAGCTCATTCTTTTCATTAAATACATTATCAACCTTAATTTCCAATTCTTCAATTTCCTTTTTTTCTGTTGGGAAATATTCTTGAATAATCAGTTGAGGTGGAATTAAACGACCTTCTAAACCTTCAATTCCTGTCATTATAACTGTGATTTCTTCATCACCTTTTTTCTTCTTTTTCTCTTTATACTTTACTTCTTTGCCTGCTTCCCAACCATCAGCAGCAATTTCATAAAAATCATCCTGCATTGCTTCCTCGTCTTTTGATGGTGACCAATAATCCATTATGTGTTGATATATAGCGTATTTGTCTGTGAGTTGCTTATTGTTGTAATGTTTCAACAAGTTTTCAGAAATGACATGAATTTCATGTTTTGGTCTCAATCCTTTGCCCAATGCCTTTGTATATGGGATGGTTTCGTTCTTCCAATTAGTAAATACTTCATCCATCTCTTTGGCAAAAGCAGTAAATTCTGGATGATTGAAAATGGTGTTTTTAATTTTTTCGTTGTCTATATTGAGTTCATAAAAGTCTGGTCGTTTGACAATCGTTTTATATAAAGTGTTTTTTAGGGATGGATATACTGTCCAATAATTTTCCAATGCTTTAATATCTCTTTTCGGAATTCCACCAAGCAAATGAGCTTCTATGTCTTGTATGTCTTCTTCCTCTTGATTGTCAATGTATCTGGTAATGTTCAGATTATAGTCATTTTTTGGGTCTGCAATTTCCTTAATTGGAATAAGTCTTGAAAATTTAAGTGTATTAGTTTGGTTGTTAAAGGTGTCTACAATTTTGTGAATGTCCTGCTCACGAAGTCGGTTTTTGTTTCCATCTTTTTTATAACCTTTGCTTGCATCAATCATAAAAATGCTATCACGTTTGTCAGCATTTTCTTTATCAATGATAATTAGTGAAGCAGCAATACCAGTTCCATAAAACAAATTTGGCGGTAGCCCAATTATTGCTTTTATGTAACCTTTTTTAATTATTTTTTTGCGTATCTCTGCTTCTGCATTTCCTCTGAACAAAACTCCCAAAGGCAGAACAATACAAGCTTTTCCTTTTGATTTTAAGGACTTAATTAAGTGTAATAAAAAAGCATAATCGCCATTTTTTTTTGGCGGAATTGCATCGTAACCTTCAAAGCGTTTGTAAATATCATTTTTCGGGTCAAGTCCATTCATCCATTTTTTATAACTGAACGGTGGATTGGCTACGGCATAATCAAATTGTTTTAGTTCGCCTGTTTCTTCATTTTTAAATTCAGGCGTTGCCATTGTATTTCCTTGTTTGATGTCAGCATCGGAAAAGTTGTGTAGCCACATATTCATCACGGCTAATGCTCTTGTAGCATTATCGTTTTCCTGTCCATATATGGTAATGCCATGTGGTGCTTCATCTGCGGCTTTAAGCAATAATGACCCTGACCCACTTGTTGGATCATAAAGCGATTGTGATTGACTTGTTGATTTATTAATACCAATCACCTTTGCCATAATTCTGGAAACTTCTGATGGTGTATAGAATTGTCCTTTGCTTTTTCCGCTTTCTGTTGCAAAGTGTCGCATCAAATACTCATAGGCATCGCCCAACAAATCGTCTCCATCTGCTCTGTTTTTGCTAAAATCAAGTTCAGGCTTGTTGAAGATGTTAAGTAAGTTGGTAAGTAAATCTATTTTGTCTTTGCCACTTCCTAATTTTGCATTGTCCTCAAAGTCCGCTTCTGTAATGATACCAGTAAGTCCATTATTTTTGGCAAACTCCCCAATTATGGTGTTAATCTTGTCTCCAATTTCTGCCTTACCACGATATTTGAGCATATCGTAAAAAGTCGTTCCCTCTTTCAATTCCACCAATGGATCTTTTTTGTCGGAAACGTATTTCATAAACAGTAATACCAATACATAGTCTTTGTATTGACTTGCATCCATACTTCCTCTCAATTCATCACAACTTGCCCAAAGAGAGCTATATAATTCAGATTTTTTTATTGCCATATTTTTTATAAACTCATTTTTATTTTCATTTCTCTCTAATTGATTTGAGCGCAAGCTTTAAAGCAGCCTCAGCAGTTTGGTCATCTTTTACTACATTACAAAGTTTATCTGCAAGCCATATAGTTATTAGATATTCTTGTTCAATCTTCAACAAATTAGCTATCTTAACTACCTGCGAGCGATTAGCTTTCCGTTCATTATTTTCAATTCTGGATAAATGTGCTGCATCCAATTCCAGAGTTTCTGCCACATGTTTAAGTAACAATTTATTATCTAACCTCTTTTGACGAATTGTTTCACCGAATTTCATGTTTGAATTTGCTCGTATATTGTCAAAAGTAGTCAATTCTGGACACAATAATTAATTATTATTTTGTTAACCCATAATAGCTAAATTAATTAGCTAATCCCTTATCAGATATGTTATTAATAGAATTTTGCAATAACCATTCTTCAATATCATTTACAGCATAATCATGTCCAAAATCAGATAAAATTCTAATTGCTACCATCCTTATAGTGCCTTCTATTATTGAAAATTCAGATACCTCCAATTTAAGGGTTCGGATATATTTGGTTACATGATTGAAAGAAGTAAAATAGTCTTCATCCGTTGCTTGCTCATTTATTATAGGTGAAATTTGTTCAGCTACTTTTCTTAAAATTGGAACAACGATGTCTTTCGTATTAATTTGTTTCATAAGGTCAAATATGTGACTACTAAATCTTTAATGCAATAGGCAAGTCCAAGATAAATACTATTTGTAGGATTTCTTTTCCATAGCTTTCATAAAAACCTCTGCCGTCTGGTAAAACATCAATAAATCATTGGTGATATATAATTTCTTAATCATATAATCTGCGTGAAGTTTCTGTTTGCTTGTGAGCATTGGCTTTCGTTTATTGTTGTAATCATCTACCTGTGATGCGAGCCACCAAGACCCATCGTAACTTTGCACCCACCCATTTTGAATTAGGATGTTAAATTGAATTAATTTATAATTTATTGCCTCATTCATAATCATAAAAAGTCCGAAATACTATTGTATTTTGCAGCATTTCCCTACTTTTATATATTAAATTTATCTTTCACTTTTTTGCCTAAAAACATTGAACAAGTCACATAAAACTGGCTAAATTATTAATTCAATAGGGCATAAGTGTTTTATTAATAGACAACATAATTAAGGTGGCAATTGGTCTGCACTATTGATGGTATTAAAGATTTCAATGCATCCTAAAAGGAATGTTTACATTTTGGATATCCAATTCTCAATCAATAAATAAGTGTCTAACTGATTTATTAACCATCATTTTGCTGATTTTAATCCCAAAATATAGAATAAACCACAAGCATTCGGCTTGTATATACGTCTCGAGATGAGACATTTAAAGATTTATGCTATCTTTGAACCAACAAATTATGTCTATACTTAATACTGTATTTAAATTTTCAGAAATCATTAACTGCCAACCATTTTGTTTTGAATTATTTGATAAAACAAAAAACTTACGACAACAAGCAGCAGAATATTTTATCTCACTTCCATTATTAACTGAGGAAGAGATGTTCTTTTTCATGGCGATATTATCATTGAGCATGGAAGATAATCGTGTTACAAATACAATGATTGCATGTGAATTGAGCCTAAAAAAATCAGACTTAATTCAATACCATTTTCCAAAAATCTTATATTCGTTAATTGAGAAAGGCTATTGCGAAAAGCAAGAACCGCATTATAGCCATAGACGAGATAACAATGAAATTTGTGTAAATGAAGATATTTACAACTCTGTAATTTTAGATCAACCCTTAAAAGACAAAAATGAAAACAATAATGATTTAATATCATTCACCTGTAAAGCAAAGCAACTTCTAAAACCAATTGCCAATGAAAATATGACTTTGGCGACTGCAATTACACAATTAAATGCAATACAAAAAAAGGTGAATTCACCAGTTATACATTTCATCAATACACTTGATTTAAATGCAATTGATTATTTTGTTCTAATTTTTACGATGCAAGATTTTATCACAGAACCACATCAGCACATGGTTTCTATAAATCGCCTTATATCAAATTTAGTTGGTGATGAGGGTTCAAAAGGGTTCAAAATACGTAAAGAGTTTCAGTTGGGAACGAATGACCTTATAGCTAAAAATCTGGTTAAAACATGTAACGAAGAAGACTTTCGTGATGCTTCAAATATTTGTCTCACCCAAAAAATGATTGACTTAATTGAATTGGATGAGCTAATACCAAAATATACACCAAAAATAGGCAAGGAATTAATAGAAATAGATGGGAAAGATTTGCCAGTGTTATTTTATGATGATAGCATACAACAAGAGATTGATAAAATTAAAAGTGTATTACAGCCTGCGAATTTTAAAAACATAATAAGTGACTTCAAATCAAGGGGTATGCAGGCGTTTATGAACATCCTAATTAGTGGAAATTCTGGTTCAGGTAAATCCTCATTTTGTAACAAGTTGGCTTATGAAACAAATGCTTTAATATTCCCAATAGAAGTTAGTAGCCTTCGCTCAAAATGGTATGGCGAGAGTAGTAAAATTCTAACCGATTTTTTTGTGCGAGCAAAAAAGGCTTCAATGGCAAATTCTGATAGAATTGTAATGATAGTTTTAAATGAAGCAGATACTTTGATTGGCACTCGTTTTACTAATGTAGATAATAGTGTATCAAAAGTTGAAAATGAATTACAGGGAATAATTTTGGATAACTTGGAACACCTAAATGATAATTGCATTTTTGTTGCAACAACCAATATGAAATTAGCCTTCTCAGATATGGCAGTCCAACGCAGGTTTTTATGGCGTTTAGAAATAAATAACCCTTCTATTGAAACAGCATTTAAGATGTGGCAGCACTACCTTCCAAACCAATCTGAAAACCTCTACCATAAATTGAGTGAGTTAAAATTGACGGGCGGATTTGTATCAAATATAACCCGTAAACTTATGATGCATAAGCTAATATACAAATTGGATATAAGTGAAGATAGGATATACGAATTAGCGATGGCTGAAAAATCATATAATGGCGATAAGGTTAGCAGTGTGGTTGGTTTTCAGAAGGCTTCTTAAAACTATTTAAAATAGTCCATTAATTGCCCAATCCTTCCTATTTGGCTATATTTGTTATATGCATAATATTTTACTATTCTTAAATTTTTATTATGGTGAAACCATAAAAGAAGAACCTTCATTTTTTTATGATTTTTTGAAAATATTCTTCACAGCAATAATTGCTTCGTTATTTACAATTGTAGGATTTATGATAAGAGATTGGCTTGATAGAAAAAATGAGGTCAAAAAAATGAATGTTATTTTTATAAACCTATTTGAAGAAATAAAGCAAATTAATTTTAGCATTCCAGAAATAATAAATTCCTTTCAGGACTATGCCAATAGGATAAAAAGTAATCCCATGAGTTATCACCAACTTGATAGAAAATATTCTATTCCTTCTATTGACAGAATTAACAAAATTGACAAAAATCTAATATTTGAAAGAATTCTAATAGATAGCACTGACCAGAATAATTCAATGATGATTTACCGTTCAATTTTTAACAATGTTAATCAAATAGAAATACAGCTTAATCAGCTATATGAAAGAAATTCCAAAAATTGGGATATATGGAATATGGAAAGAATTAAATACGAGAATTTGGTCAATGATTTGGCAAAAGTAGTATTTGAAAACTATTTGATAAAGGATAACAGTTTAGAGCTAAAAAAACAATTAACTCCCTTTTATCCAAATGAACAACCTATAAGGAAAATGGAACTTAAAGATGCTTTTGATAATTTTATTTTTCCATTAAAAGTTATTTTCAAGGATTTAGTAAATAATGAAATTGATATTAGTGTTAATTATAAAATAATTGAATGCCTTAAAATAATAGAACTTATTGCTTTACATGAGCGAAGGTTAATTGACAATGTTAAAATTGATATTGATTGCATTTTGGTTACTCTACTTCAATTGCAAAATTTAGAAGTTGAATTAAAG
>NKJG01000159.1 GCA_002256395.1 Bacteroidetes bacterium B1(2017)
GCTCATTGGGCTGGGGGTGTTTTTTTTGCTCATTTTTGATTATTTGTAAATAATAATTTCTGCAAATATTGAAAAATGATAAGTTTAAGCTAAATCAGCTCAACATTACATGGATTTATTAAGCCATAATCAGCACATAATATGTTTATCCAAAATACATAAAAGCTACTGTTTGTAGGTCATATTTTCTAAAGATAAGTCTTTCATGTAAAATACAATTTATGCTAATTCTGCCTTTCATTCAAACATACAACCTTTTTCTATCCAATCTCGTATTTCTGCAATTACCTAAACTTTAATTTTTTAAAAATGAAAAAACTCTTTATTCTTTCAGCTTTCACGCTTTTTGTGGCTATGTCTTGTCAAAAGGAGGAAGAGGTGCCTGCCGACATGATGGTTATGGGTACTTTGGTGGCCAATCCCAACTTACTTTTTACTTCTACAACGCTAAGTGGGGCCAACGAAGCTCCAGCCAATACCTCAACCGCAAGCGGGACTGCTGCTGGAACTTATAATAAAACGACAAAAATAATTGACCTTTCAGTCACTTATAAAGACATTACACCTTCAAATTGGCACATCCATAAAGCAGCTGTTGGTGTTTCTGGTGGTGTTGTTTTTGCCTTTTCAACTGCTGAATTTAAAACACCTTTTGTTTATAAATCCCCTGCTGCCCTTACAGATGCTCAAGAAACGGATTTGTTGGCGGGCCTCTATTACGTGAATATTCATAGTGCCAAAGTACCTGCTGGTGAAATTAGAGGTCAAATACCTTTTGCAGCCTCTAAGGCAACAGGCTCAATAGAAGGCTCTTACAATCCTAACACAAAGATAATTACGGTAAAGGTCAATTATTCAGATATAACCCCAACTGCTTGGCATATTCATAAAGGTGGAGAAAACGAAAGCGGCCCAGTTGTTTTTGACCTTGGTACGTCTTTCAGCTCAGGCTTTTCTTACACATC
>NKJG01000160.1 GCA_002256395.1 Bacteroidetes bacterium B1(2017)
AAAGATGCGAAACCTTTACCATCAAGAAGCTTAACCATTTCGCTTTCTGCCAAATGCCGACTATTCTCGTTTCTTAACATGGCCACTACCAATATTTTATTGAGTTTTTCGAGATCAACTTGTTTATCTGGTTCTCTCCAACTACTGGCTATTTTTGTAGAGTTGCATGAAATCAAAATGCCAAGAAGTGTGGTCAACATTATAATCCTTTTCATTGTTTTTTACTGAATAATGTTTTGAAGTAATTGTTCACATAAGCGTGTTTATGGTTATCCGTCATTTTGTCAGCGATTAAACTTACGACTTTCATTTGATCAAAATTTTCTTCATTTCGTAAGTAATTTTCGAACAGTTGCTTTTCTTCATTAGGTCCGAAAATAAGTATGTTTTCGAAAGGCATAATATGCTCAATTATATTTTTAAAGAAATTTTGTTGTTGATTATTTTCATCTGATGTTTCCTCTTTCGTCAGTAAGTATTTGTCCTTTTCCTTAATTTTTGCTCTAATTATCACCGTTTCAACCCTTAATTTCCTGAATTCAATTAGGTGAGCCGAAATATGATCTATCCAAATTCCAATACTTTTTGTGGTGTACATGCCTATGCCATTTTATGGCTAATTTTGAATAAATCAATCTCTAATAATCTACAATTTGTAGTGTGTTTGTTTCGACAAAAGTCATAAAAAAGTATTTTGATTTGTTACACAATTAAGACTAATGCTTATATTATTCACATTTTTTCTAGTTGAGTATTGATGTTTTTTAGCATATCCAATTGCGATTTTTGGCTTTCAAAAAGTGTTTTTATTTGTTCTTCCAATAACAAATCTATTTTTTGGTGCAAACTTCTGATTTGCATTTCGGCTTTAAGATTTATCAGATAATCGTTTTCGTTCATCATACGGTCTTTTTCTTCTTGTCTATTCTGGCTCATCATTATTATTGGAG
>NKJG01000032.1 GCA_002256395.1 Bacteroidetes bacterium B1(2017)
GGTTTTCCCTTGGTTGTCCCACATGCCTATGGTTGGTCCAGCTGCATGCCCATGATTGCCGATTGGATGGGTGTAAATAGTGCCATTTATGCCTTCTTTTTTGGATTGTGCCAAAGCGTCAGCCAATATTTCATTTCCTGTTTTGCCAGCTTTGAAGTTCTCGGTCAAACATTCTTGTAATCTGTTCCCTTGAGCAAATGCTTTTACCAAATAGTCTGGGATAACAGTTTCTCCAGGTTTCAAAATATAGGCATGTTGTTGCTGATCTGTGTTTAAGCGTAAATAAGTTATACCAAAGTCACAATGTAATAAATCGCCTGGCATAATAACTTGTTTCTCAGGTCTTTTGGAGAAAGTACGCAGATGATCAAAATTCTCTGGGTCATATCTTTGTACATCTACTGTCGGATGGAACCAAGTCTCTAAGCCCAAATCTGTTACTTTTTGTCTCATCCACCACACCACATCATCGGTGGTAGTTACTCCTGGTTGAATCACTTTGTCAGAAAATGCTTCTGCAATAATTTCATGAGAAATTTTACAAATCTGCTGATAAATCACCATTTCTCTTTCAGTGCGGGTTTCGAGCCAATTTACCGCTAAATCCGATGCTGAAACTATCTTTGGGTGAAATTCTAGAGGTAATTTTTTAAGAAATTCTGAATGTTCAGTAAAGGTAAGTCCATCGGCGTGGGCATAATATTTCGAGAAATTTAGTCCGATTTTCTTAGGATTTCGCTCTTTTATAAGTTTAATTAGTGCATCCCATTGGTCGGGGTTGGTATTTAAGTCCCACTCACCTTTTAATAAATTTCCAACATCATATCTTGCTATGGCTAAACGTTCTACGCCGTCTTTTTCGCCTTTGTCTGTGAAAACCATAATGGTTCTTCGGCGTGCAGAAAGCCAAACCGAAGGTAACATGGTTTTCATAACCGGATCTTCGTTGTATTCTCGCCCAATGATTACCCACATATCGATGCCTGCTTTTCGCATTAATTTGGGCAAAAGGTTGGTCATCCTGTCTTCCAGAATTTCGTCTATTACGACAGCTCTTTCTTTTTCGGAAAGTATTTTTTGAGAAAATGAAGGGATAAAAACAAATGAAAATAAGATAAATAGAATTCGTTTCATAGTTCGTTTGAAGGTTTCAACAATTTTAAGGTTTTTTTTTGAAAAATTGTTCTAATTTGACATTAAATTCTATCAGATGCGATTAATTCTGCTAATTATTGTATTTTCTTTTTTTGAGAGCCTAATAGTTTCTGCTCAAAAACCATTTATTTTGATTTTGGGAACTGCTCAAGATGGTGGATTTCCACAAGCTGGATGTAAGAAAGAATGCTGCCGATCAGTTTGGGAAAATAAAATTCCACACCAAGGTGTTTCATCGCTTGCCTTGGTGGATCCCATATCTAATGAAAAATGGATTTTTGATGCCACGCCTGATTTTCCAGAGCAGCTTCATTTGCTTAATGACTATACAAAAAGTGCTACGCCATTAGATGGAATATTCCTTACACATGCACACATAGGTCACTACACTGGTTTGATGCATTTAGGCCGAGAAGTGATGGGTAGTGGCAAAATGAAGGTTTTTGCAATGCCAAAAATGAAAGATTTTCTCGAAAATAATGGCCCTTGGAGTCAGTTGGTAAAAATTCAGAATATTGAGATTCAGAGAATAGAGGAAGCTGAAGTTATTGTTTTGAACGAGCGACTAAAAGTGATGCCTTTCAGAGTGCCACACCGTGACGAATTTTCAGAAACAGTTGGTTATAAAATTATGACGAAAGATAAAAGTATGATTTTTATTCCAGATATAGACAAATGGCAAAAGTGGGATAAAAATTTAGTTGATGTGGTGAAAGAGCATGATGTCTTACTTTTGGATGGAACATTTTATAAAGATGGAGAGATAGCAAGACCAATGAGCGAAGTCCCTCATCCATTCATAACAGAAACCGTAGAATTGCTTTCAGATTTGCCTAAAAATGAAAAGAATAAGGTTAAATTCATTCATTTAAATCATACCAACCCCATTTTACAACCCAAATCAAAGGAAAGAATGGATCTAAGATTGAAAGGATTTGCTTGGGTAGAAACGGGTCAAAAAATAGAATTATAGCCGATTCGGTATTATTTTTACTAAATATTCAACCCTAAAAAACGAAAATGGAATTAAAACCTACCCAGCGTAACCATGCCATAGATATTTATCGAGGCTTCGTGATGTTCTTGATGATGGCCGAAATATTAGAATTTTCAAAAGTCTCGAAAGCCATTCCTGAAAGTAAATTTTGGAGTTTTTTAGCCTTCCATCAATCACATGTGGAATGGGTGGGTTGTTCTTTGCATGACCTTATTCAACCATCCTTCACTTTTCTGGTGGGTGTAGCCTTGCCATTTTCCATTGCCAGTAGAATGTCCAAAGGAGCAGGTTTTAAATCGCTTTTGCTTCATACCATAAAACGGTCTTTGATTTTAATTCTCCTGGGTGTATTTCTGCGGTCAGTGGATAGAAACATGACCAATTGGACTTTTGAAGATACTTTGACCCAAATCGGTTTGGGTTATACTTTTTTATTTTTAATAGGTTTTTTTAAACCAAAATTTCAGTGGGCCACACTTATGGTAGTTTTGGTGGGCTATTGGTTGGCATTTGCCCTTTATTCAGCTCCTCAGGTCGATTTCTATTTATTAGGTGAAAACGGAGAAAAACAGCATTTTTTAAGTGGATTTGCGGCTCATTGGAATAAATTCTCAAACCTCGCTGCTGCATTTGATTCGTGGTTTCTAAATCTTTTTCCTAGAGAAAAACCATATTTATACAACAGGGGAGGCTATGTGACTTTGAGTTTCATTCCCACGCTTGGTACTATGATTTTAGGGCTTTTTGCAGGGAATATTTTGAAATCTGAGAAGTCCAATCAAGAAAAATTAAAAGAGTTTTTGATTTATGGACTTTCGCTTTTGGTAATCGGCTTCTTGCTTAATCTTTCTGGAATTTGTCCAAACGTAAAACGTATTTGGACACCTACTTGGGTGCTATTCAGCGGAGGTTGGTGTTTTTTGCTGCTTTCTTTGTTTTATTTTTTGGTCGAAATAAAAGGTAAAAATTCGTGGTTTGAGTTTCTGAAAATCATTGGTGTAAATTCTATCGCCGCCTATGTGATAGCTCATACTTTGGTGTATTTTATTGCGGATAATTTACCTGTACACTTGGGTAAAAACTATGCTCAGATTTTCGGAGAACATTATGAGCATCTTGTAAGTGGGGCCTTGGTTTTGTTTCTGGAATGGCTTGTACTTTGGTGGATGTATAAAAAGAAGATTTTTATCAAGATTTAGGATTATTTGAACAAGGATTTTAAGGATTTGACACGGATTTATTGTTTTTAATTTGATATTTCGGTGTATTAAATTTTTGGTCTCCATAATTTGCACCCAAAAATATAAATCCGTGTCCAATCTGAGCGAATCCGTGTGCTATAGGTGTAACTTAGATTAGAAAATCATTTCTCAAAACTATACAAAAACGGAGCCTTGTGTGCCGCTCCTGAGAATTGTTTTTCGTGGCGTTTTAAGAGATTCATTCCAAGTATTTTACGTTGAAAAGCACCTCTGTGAAGTTTTTCTCCTAAAATAGCTTCATAAACTTTTTGCAGATCTTTCATCGTAAACATCGTTGATAACAGATTTACACCCATTAATTTAGTTTCTAGATTGCTCCTGAGTGTTGTCAGGGCCTTTTCTAGTATCTCTTTATGGTCAAAAATTAGTTCGGGGAGATTGTCCAAATCATACCAATCGCAAGATTCAGAAATGGCATCTGGCCTGAGTTCTACGTCGTTGTAGTTAATTAGAGCATAGTAGGCAATTGAGATAAACCTGTCCAACATCCAGCTAGATTCATTTATTCCTCCATTTGACTCCATGATGGCTCTCATAAATTCTGGTTTCGACCTCGAGACATTGCCGAAAGTATAAAATTGCTCCAAGAAGATATTGTCAAGTCCCGTTCTTTCTTTTAAACCTCGCCGCACAGCTGCGTTAAGGTCTTCCTCAAGGCCTACAAATCCCCCGGGAAGGGCATAGTAATCGGTATTTTTGTATTTCATCACCAATATCTTAAGCTTTTCTCCGGAAAAACCAAATACTACAGAGTCGTAAGCAATATGTTTTAAAAATTCGTTAGGGTTCAAAATGTGTTTTGGGCTTTATATTTTCCAAAAATAAATAGGAAAATATTATAAAACTAATTAATATTGTCACAAATTGAGACAATAAATAACCTTTTTATAAAAATGAAAAAAATAATTGGCTTTTTTGCCATTCTAACCATGGCTGGTTTTGCTCTTCAGGCTCAGAACAAGAATGCCTTCAGTGTTCAAACAAAAATCGAAAACGGCACAATTGAAGGGAATTACGACACTAAAACGGGTATTCAAACCTATTTTGGCGTACCGTTTGCCGCTCCTCCCATAGGGGAATTACGTTGGAAAGCCCCACAGCCCGTAAAAAACTGGCTTGGAGTAAAAGAAACCAAAGCTTTTGGACCAAGACCGATGCAAACGGTGGTTTTTGGTGATATGAATTCTCGCTCAAATGGGGTAAGTGAGGATTGTCTTTACTTGAATATTTGGACACCATCCAAACGCAACACCAAAGATTTGCCAGTTTTGTTGTATTTCTATGGTGGAGGAAATGTGGCTGGAGATGCATCAGAGCCACGTTATGATGGCGAAAGTATGGCTAAAAAAGGAATAGTAGTGATCACTTGTAACTACAGATTAAATGTTTTCGGGAATTTTGCTCATCCAGAATTAAGTGCTGAAACTTCTTACAAAGGATCAGGTAACTATGGTTTACTTGACCAAGTAGCAGCTATGAAATGGGTGCAAAAAAACATTGCGGCATTTGGCGGTGATCCCAAAAAGGTGACCATTGCTGGCGAGTCAGCGGGTTCTATTTCAGTGAGTTATCAAATGGCATCTCCTCTGTCTAAGGGCTTGATAGCAGGAGCAATAGGGGAGAGTGGAGCAGGGATAAATCCTACTTTGTCTCCTGTAACACTGGCTGAAGCCGAGAAACAAGGTGCTGAATTTGCCAAAAATGCAGGTGTTCCGAGTTTAAAGCAACTGAGAGCATTGAGTACAAGGGAGGTGTATGAAATTTACAATGAGTCTAAAAGATTTGGTTTTCCAGTAGTTTTGGATGGGTATTTTTTGCCTAAAACTTTGCCAGAAATTTTCGATGCGAAGCAACAAGCCCAAGTGCCATTGTTGTTGGGTTGGAATTCTGCCGAAATACCAGGTGGAGCGTTTATGTTTGGTTTGCCAAATACGCCTGAGAATTTTATAACAAGAGTAAAAAAAGAATATCCATCTGATTTTGAGGAGGTTTTAAAATTGTATCCGCACAGCAATGAGCGTGAGGTAGAACTTTCAGCTACCGCTTTGGCTTCAGATAGGTTTATTTCATACAGTACTTGGAAATGGTTTGATTTGCACAGAAACAACAGTTCTGCTGCAGTTTATAGATATATGTTTAGTAAAATTCGCCCTGCATTTGTGGATAAGTCATTGGTAGCAGGTTTGGCTGGTGGTACATTGAAAAAAGATGGAACTGCACCAAAAGCACCTGAGCCAGTAGGTGCTTCGCACGCCAGCGAGATTGAATATTGCATGGGTAATTTGCACCTCGCAAAAGAATTCGACTGGACGGCTGATGACTACAAAACTTCAGAAACGATGTTGAATTATTTTGCAAATTTTGTAAAAACAGGAAATCCAAATGGCGAGAAATTGCCAGAATGGCAAGCTGCAAAGGCAGGGGATAAAACCCCTCCAGTGATGAACATCAACACCGATTCAAAACTTGAAAAAGCGTTGGATGATGCTCGTTATGAGTTTTTGGACAGGGCTTATAAGAATAAGTGATTGAATAAATTATAATATGCAAAGGGGCTTCGATTTTTAAATTGAAGCCTCTTTTTTTTTAGACCTATCTACCCATAACCAGACAACCATTGCCCATCTCCTAAATATCCTTAACACACCTAAAGCCCACATGCATCAGAGAAGTTTCTTGGGTGGAAGATGAAATACCTCCAACTTTGAAACCATGGCATACCTTTGGGTCGCAAAGGTAGGAACCACCTCTTTGAAACCATTCGGTAGGTTTGGCGGGATTTTCGTCGCTGCACCATTGCCAAACGTTACCGCCTAGGTCGCCTAGGCCAATCCTGTTAAGTCCAAAATATCCTACCGGCGAAGTGGTCAGAAAACCATCTTCTACGGTATTGTTAAATGGAAAGTTTCCTTGCCAAAAATTGGCTTTGAACTTGCCATTTTCAAAGAAATCGTCTCCCCAAGTATAGGTTTTTTCATAATCGGACTGACCATTTTTCTCTATGAATAGAAATTCTTCACTGCTGGGCAGTCGTTTTTTTGACCATTTGCAGTAGGCAACGGCATCGTTCCATGATACTTGTGTAACGGGATGATCTAAGGGTGCAGGAGCAGTATCTTTTCCAAGCGGATATTGCCAGTTGGCCCCTTTTTTTAAAGTCCATTCGCCGGTTTGGAAGTCAAAATATCCAGCATCCCCAAATTCTTCTGCTTGGGTTTTGTATCCTGTTGTTTTTATGAATTCCGCAAACTGAGCCACCGTCACAGGATATTTATCTACCCAAAAGTCTTTGATATTTCCATCACCTTTTACCAAAACCATTCCGTCTTTTTCAACAATTTTTGGATCTGATTGGCATGAAATAAGTAAATATGAAAGGCAGACTATTGAAAAAAATCTGATCATTTTTATTAAAAATCTGGTTTGAATAGACAAATGTAAAAAATAAATAAGCTAAAAAATATAGATGATTGTGATGTAAAATGAATTGCACTAAATAAAATTTACTTTCATTTTGAGTAGAATTCGGTATTTTTGGGAAATTATAACAAAAACTTGATGAAACGTATTATTTTGGCTGCTTTAGTAGCACTTTCTATAAATTTTGTATACGCACAAACTAAAAAACCAGTCACCAAAACTCCAGCAAAATCCACTTCAGTGAAAGTTGGAACTGGCCCCAAAATAGGGTACATTTTCGAGGATTATATTTTTGAAAACTACAAAGAGGTTAAGAAACTTGACGAGGACATAAAAAAGAAACAAGATACCTATCAAGAGACTTATAACAAGATGGCGATAGAGTATCAAACTCTTTATTTGGATTATCAAAACAGCATGAAAAACCTTGATTCCATGACTACGGAGCGGTTAAACGAGAAGTTAAGAAAAGTTAAAGAAGTAAAGTCAGCATCAGAGAATTTCCAGAGAGAGGCTGAAAAGGAATTGCAGCAGTTTACGGGAGATGGAGTTGTGCGAATAAAAACTAGCATAAAGACAACAGCAGAGAGCATTGCCAAGGAAAAGGGTTTCAAGTATATTTTTACGAGAAATAAAGCGGATGGCCCAATGACTTCTAACCGCGTGGTACTTTATGCGGGAGATAAGGGAGCAGGCAATATCTCAGATGCAGTTTTGGCTAGAATGGGAAGTCCAGTGGTTGTAAAAAAATAGATTTGTTTACGAATCATTTTGCAGAATACGTTTTCTTAAACTAGATTTTAAAGACATGATTAAGAAATTAGTGATCAAAAATCCACAGAAAAATATTTTGTAGAGGCAAATTTTAATAGGATTTGTAAACTGTAAAGAACTTCTTTTTCATTTTTTGGATTTCAACGCTAAGCTAAATCTTCGACATAAATACAAAATCATAACAATGAAATTTAAACTCTTAGCAGCATTTCTGGTAGCATCTCTTTCAAGTTTTGCAAATATTACGCTTCCTACATTTTTTAGCTCTGGAATGGTTCTGCAACAGAAATCTAAAGTAAAGATTTGGGGTTGGGGAAAAACTGGCGAACCAATTCAAGTAGTAACATCTTGGGATAATAATCAAGTGGTTTCAAAAACAGACACTTATGGAAAATGGTCTGTGGAGGTGGAAACGCCAATTTATGGTGGTCCCTATGAAATAAAGATAAAAGGCTACAATGAAATAATTTTAAAGAATATTCTGATTGGAGAAGTCTGGGTGGTTTCAGGACAAAGCAACATGGAGTGGAGTGCGGCATCGGGGATAGATAATGCAGAAACGGAGATACAAAAATCTAATTTTCCGGAAATTCGTTTTTTTGGAGTAAATCATGCTACTGCTCCACATCCTCAACAAAATTTATCGGGCGAATGGCAAGTCTGTTCACCCGAATCTATGAAAAATTTTAGTGCCATAGGCTATTATTTTGCCAAACACATTTTTGAAAATATTCAAGTTCCTGTAGGGATTATTAACACTTCTTGGGGTGGAACTCCAGCTGAATCTTGGACTCCTGAAGAAAGCATAAAAGCAGATCCTGTACTTTATAAAGATGCATTAAGTTTAAAAGAAGTACCATGGGGGCCAGTAAAAACGGCTTCAATTTATAATGCCATGGTTGCTCCATTGGCTGGGCTAAAAATAAAAGGATTTCTTTGGTATCAGGGAGAATCTAATGTGATGAATGCGGCCAATTATGATAAATTATTGGGTACTTTAATTGGTAGCTGGAGGAAAGCTTGGTCTGAGGAATTACCTTTCTATTTTGTTCAAATTGCTCCCTATAAATATGGAAGTCCTGAGGAAGGTGTAATCTTGAGAAACGCACAAAGAATGGCAGAGATTGTGCCTAATACCGCTATGGTTGCAATTTCGGACATTGGAAATATAGATGACATTCACCCAAAAAATAAAATGGATGTAGGCACAAGGTTGGCAAATGTAGCTTTAAAGAATCTTTACAGTGCCTACAAAGGAGATATTTCTGGCCCCAAATTGTTGCTTTACGAGTCTAAAAAAGGGCAGATTACCTTATTCTTTGATACACAAGAACTCAAATGTGACAAAAATTGCATGAATAACTTCGAAATAGCTGATACTTCAGGAGAATTCAAAAAGGCCAATGTCAGAATAAAAAGCAATACAGTTGTCCTTACTAATTCTAAAGTAGCTTATCCAGTTTTCGCTAGGTTTGAATGGAGCAATACAGCAGAAGCCAGTCTTAAAAATAAACAAGGTCTTCCGGCATCCGCATTTATCACGGATAATTGGTGGGAGTTTAAGAATTACTGAAAAAGTTTTTCAAACAAAAAACTTAATAGCCGAAGCTGCCACAATAACAATTAAAAGTCTATAAATCCAAAGATTGGCATTGGGTATTTTTACGATGTATTTTACCCCAAGCCAAGCACCGAAAGCTTGGAAGATGCCCATAAGTAAGCCATAGCCATAGTGTACTTTGCCATAATACATAAACAATGCTAATGCGGGAGCAGTAAATGCCAGCACCAAAGCTAATTTAAGTCCATTGCTTTGTGTTAAACTGTATTTAGAAATTAATACCAGGCCTGCTAATAGAAAAAAGCCAACTCCTGCTTGAAGAAAACCTCCGTAAATGCCTATCAAGAAGAAAGTTATGAATGTGCCGATGTTTTTGTTTTGAGCTTTGGTTAGTTTGTCTTCAATAAGCCATCTTTCAGGTTTAAACAACAAAATAATGAGCATAAAAACCATTAAACCACCAATGGTATAATTCATGGTCTTTTCGTCTATGTCCACCGCAATTTTTGAACCTAAAATGGCTCCAAGAACTGATGGAATAATCAACCAAAGTGAGCCTTTGAACACTTCAGGTTTTGATTGAGCATATTTTCCAGTGGCCACTACGCTTTGAAGAAAAACTCCGATGCGGTTACTGGCATTGGCTATGGAAGGCGACAGATCACACATAAAAATAAAAACCGGCAAAGTAATTAGAGAGCCGCTTCCGGCAATGGTGTTGATGATACCTGTTAGGGTACCAACTACCACAAATACCAGGAATTGCCAAATATTTAGGTCAATATGGAGGAAGTTTTCCATTCTTATTGCTTCAATCGATAACTCAGGGTCAAATTTATTTGTCTTGGTCGAAATTGACGGTTGCTTTCGGTGTAAAATCCTGG
Source organism: Bacteroidetes bacterium B1(2017) (assembly GCA_002256395.1). Classification (GTDB taxonomy): domain Bacteria; phylum Bacteroidota; class Bacteroidia; order UKL13-3; family UKL13-3; genus B1. The sequence continues at coordinate 10,054 of NKJG01000032.1, forward strand.
GCCTTGGCTGATGGTACGCATCCAGCGGGTATTGAAAATATCCAGAACCGTAAAGTTTATCGAGCCTTTTTTCTTTAAGATGTCTTTTTTGAGCGAGTAGTCAAAGAAATATATGGCTTTGCGGCTTCCTTGGGCAGTTTTTTGAGCAGCTTCGTAGTTGAATCTCAACTGCATATCAAAGCCATTTTTGAGTGTAAACCTCGAAGTCTGTCTCGCAAACCACGAGTTGGTTTCGGCTACATATTGTTCGTTTATGTTTGAACCGTCTATATTGGCATGGAAAAGGTTGAAGTTCAGGTCTAATTTCCACCATTTGAAAAGCTTGTAATTGCTCGTAAAATCTATTCCATAAGATTTTTCTGAATTGAGGTTTTCTGGCAAAGAAGTCGAAAATCCTTGAGCATTAACACTTCTAATGCTTGAGATTAAATCCTGCGAATTTCTATAAAAAATGGATGAGGTGATTGATCCTTTTTCAAAGTTTTTTAGATGTCCAATTTCAAACACATCACTGTATTCAGGATTCAAGTTTGGATTTCCACTAAAAAAATTCCGACTATCTGACAGCGTTGAAAAAGGCGACAAATCATTATAAACAGGTCGACGGATTCGGCGGCTATAGCTCAGCTGAAGTGAATTGTCAGTGTCTAGCGAATATGTAAAGTGAGCACTGGGAAATAGGTTAAAGTACTTTCTGGGATTTACTTCGTTGGTTTTTTGAAGTGTGGTGGTTACGCTGGTCCATTCCGATCTCAATCCAAGTTGATAACTAATTTTTTTAGATTTGTTCGACACAATTCCGTAAGCTGCCGATATGTCTTCATCATAAATAAAATAGTTGTTGAGCCATTCTATGGGTACATCTTTGCCATCAATGACATCATTTACCACATAATCATTCACCATGTTTCTTAGCGAAGTTCTGGCTCCAAACTCTAACTTTCCTTCTTTTGAAAAGGGCTGCACATAATCCAACTGAAACAAATACTGTTTTTCATATTCATCATTTATTGATGTTTGGAGAAGGGTATTTTTGTTATCAATAGCACCATTTGGGAACACCGCTGTTTGGTTAAATGTCTGATCAGAATTCTCAAAATGATCTAGAAATCTAATTTGACCTGTGAGTTCCTGCCCTTTTCTGCTGAAGCTACGTTTGTAACTCAAAACATACTCCGATAGCGGCTCTTTTTCTATTTCGTCTTGAATACGGGTAATTGAACCCAGTGGACTGCTAAGTGTATTATAAAAATCGTTGTAAATATTTTTGGTGTATCTTATGCCGCCTGCTTTGCTGTACATATATGAGCCTGTAAGAATGCTTTTTTCTGAAAAGTACAATTCCATACCAGCCCGAATATTGTTGTCAAGGCCAGAAACGTCTCCATTATTGTCTTGCTGGAGAATTTTGAGTGTGTCGCCAGCTGTTACCTCTTGGTAGGTTTCGCCTCTGTAGGGATTCCACCTATAGGCTAAGCCGTAGTTTACAAAAAAGTTAATTTTTCTGTGGCGGTAGTTAAGATTTGCCGCAAATCCATAATTGTCAGGCACACCACCGATGAGTTCAAAAGAACCATTAAAGCCTTGTTTAGAGTCTTTTTTGAGGATAATATTTATTATTCCTGACTGTCCTTCAGCCTCGTATCTGGCGGACGGATTGGTGATTACTTCTACTCTGTCAATCATACTTGCTTGCAGCTGTCTTAAGCCAGCACCACCTTTAAACGAAACCATGCCTGAGGGTTTTCCGTCAATCAAAATCCTCACATTACTGCTTCCTCTGAGCTTTATTGCTCCATCAGGATCTACTGTCACAGATGGAATATTGATAAGAATGTCTTGTGCTGATCCACCTGCATTAGCCAAATCTTTGCCGACATTAAAAACTCTCTTGTCTAGCGATAGTTCCATAGAACTTTTTTCGCCCTGCACGACGAGTTCATCTAATGATTTGTCTGACTGAGAAATGGCTAATTCGCCTAGATCTAATGTATTTTCTGTTAAATTTAATTCAGAGGAAGTGTATTTTTTATAACCAACAAACTCTGTTTCCAAAGTATATTTTCCTGCAGGAATTTTAAACTCAAATTCGCCACTTTCTGTTGTTACATTTCCAGTTATCATTTTCTGGTTTTGAAAAACCTTAACACTAGCAAAACCCAAAGGTGCCTTGTTTTGGGCATCAATAATCTTTCCTTTAAGTATGCTGGAGGTTTGGGAAAAACAAAGCTGGCTTGAAAAAACAAAAATAAAAATAGTCCCAAAGTATAATCTGAGATGCTGCATCTTGAAAAGGTTGATAATTGAAAGACAAAGGTAAGCTTTATCAAACATTATTTTCCTATACTAAATCTCCATTTTATAGGTTTTTATCAGTCAATTGAGTGGATTTCTGTTTAAATTATTAGGTGAATGCTTATTAAGTGGTCAAGGTGAACTACTGGATTTTTTAGATATTTAGTTTATAATCCTGATAGTATGCCTTGGATTTCAGCCTTAGATTTTCCAACTTTAAGCTGAATTCTACTCCAAAGTTCGTCTTGTTTTCCATCCACATAGTCTAGGTCTTCTTCGGCTAAAGTGTCAAAAATTTGCCTTAATTTACCTCTTGTTTCCTCCCAGTTTCCTTTCAAGTCGCTAAAGTCAGTCATAGCCTTTTATTTATTTGTTATTCGATGTTAGAGAATTGAAATATAAATCAAGAACGAAACCTGAAATTTCACTAAGTGGTTACTTTCGAGATAACTTCCTGAATAGTTGTAATTTATATAAAAATTTTTGGAGTTTGTTTTTGCCACGTTTGTCTATCACCAAATCGCCTATCAAAAAACCGTATGGTTTCAATGGTTCTATATGATCGCAAACTATTTTTACCATTGCCGCTATCGGTATAGCCAGTAAAATTCCTGGAATTCCCCAAATCCAATCCCCGACTATCAGTGCAATAATTGTAAAAAGTGGATTGATTTTGACTTGCGGACCGAGAATTAGAGGCTCTAATATCCATCCTTGAATAAACTGCACGGTGGCATAAGTAACCACTATGCCCAGAATGAGAGAAATATTTCCACCGTGAAGGGCCGTTATGAGTACCGTAATGGTAGTGCCTGTAATATTTCCAATGAATGGGATAATTTCTAATAATCCACATAAAATGGCAAAAAATACGGCATTTTTTACGCCGAGTAGGCTGAATCCAATACTGTAAAGAATCCATAAACAAGCAATCATTTTGGCTAAACCCAGTAAATACTGCTGAGAAACCTGGGTGGTACTTTTTAATATTTGCTCCATTTCTTCATGCTGTTTGTCTTTCGTTAGTTTCAAGAAAAACTGTTTAATATGGGCTCTGGAATACAACAAAAAGAAAAAGTAAGCCAGCACTAAAATAATATTCGTCAAAATATATTTTAAAGACCCCACTGTTAATTGCATTAGGCCTGAAAGTGAGGGTTTTTCGCTTTTAAAAATTTCTGATTGTTTTTCTAATGTAATGCCAAAATGCTCAAAAAAGTAAGTCTGAATCTCATTAAAAGTTATAATAGACTGATTTTTAAGTAAATCATAATCATTAAAGAGTTCGGATATTTTCCAAGAAAGCATAGCTATGATTGCTCCGAAAACTAAAAGCAATGCAAGTAAACTAATAAAAATGGCAAGAATTCTCCCTAAACCAATCCTTTGCATCCAGTTGCAAAAAGGCAAAAAAAGAGTTGCCAATATGCCACCTATCACCAATGGCATCAAAAAACCTTTGGCAAGAATCAAAACTGCTACCATCAATACCAAAATGAGCAATTTTTTAATGATAGAATTAAGGTTTAAGGTCATGTTAGTTAAGATTTTTTGATGTTTTCCTTTTCCAAAGTTTAACGCCTTCGTACCAAATTACACTTAAGGAACCAACTATCAAACAGAAACTTAATTGGTAGAAACCGAGGCTTTCAAATTCGAAGAATTTGGAGAATGGTTTTATAAATAAAATAAGAGAAGTTATGCCCAAAGTAATGGCTATGATGAGCATCACCAAGTTGTTTTTGTACTTGAGTGTAGTAATAATTGAATAATAAAAAGAGCGATTGACCAAAGTCAAAACAACATTAGAAATAATAAGTGTTGTAAAAACCATGGCTCTGGTGGTGGGTTCGTTTAAGTTTTGACTGATGGCATATTGGTAAGTTCCAAGCGTGCCTATAGTAATAGCCAAGCCTTGTACGATACTCGTAGTCAATTCTTTCCAGCTAAAGAAGGTATCGCCAAGTGGTCTTGGTTTTAATTTCATCGTGTTTTTTTCAATAGGCTCATTTTCATAAATGATGGAGCAAGTAGGGCCCATTATTAATTCCAAGAAAATGACATGGACAGGTGAAAATATGTTGGGATAGATCCAGCCCAATGCCAATGGAATAAAAACCGTAAGAATAATGGGAATGTGAATCGAGATAATATACTGTATGGCTTTTTTGAGATTGGTATATATTTTCCTGCCTACAGAAACAGCTTTGACCATTTTAGATAAATCGTCGTTCATCAAAATCAATGAAGCTGCGTCTTTAGCCAGTTCGGAGCCTTTTTTGCCCATGGCTATACCTATGTGTGCCGATTTGAGTGCCGGGCCGTCATTTACTCCATCGCCAGTCATGGCTACTACTTCGTTTTGTTTTTTTAAAGAATTGATTATTCGCAATTTAGCTTCAGGAAACATTCTAGTGAATATGTTGACATCCATTACTTTTTTATCAAATTCTTTATCAGAAAGCAACATTAACTCCTTGCCAGATATGTGGCTTTCGAAGCCTCTAAATCCAATTTGCTTGGCTATAGAAATGGTCGTTGCGTCGCTGTCGCCTGTAATTATTTTTACTTTTATGCCTGACTCATAGAAATGACTCAGGACTTTGTTAATATTCTTTTTTGGTGGATCATAGAATGCCAAAATGCCTTTGAAATTGAATTTAAATTCCTGTTGACTTTTGGGGAAATTCTTGTTTTGGGTATTGGCTTCTGCAACTCCAAGCACTCTAAAGCCTTCCAAAGTGAGTGCATCAATGGCATTTTC
>NKJG01000161.1 GCA_002256395.1 Bacteroidetes bacterium B1(2017)
ACATCTCTATAAAATGCCCATAGTCGCCAAAACCGGCATTATTAATTAAGCCATTAACCAAATATTTGTTTTCTTTGACTTGGTTATATAATTCTAAAGCAGAATTTTGCTCTGACAAATCATAGAGTAAGTATTCTACTTCAATACTATACTGACTTTTTAAATCATTTTGAAGTTGGCTTAATTTTTCCTCGTTTCTGGCAACCAGAATGAGATTGTAATTTTTAGCGGCTAATTGTTTTGCCATTTCCAAGCCAATACCTGAGCTGGCTCCTGTTATTAAAATGTATTCTTTCATTATAATTTATTTTTAAAATCATAATGCAAATGTCGGCCAGCTAGGAAGCACTAAACGATAACAAATGTTTATAGTTTTTCGATGTCTGATTTTTTTAGTCGGCTCAAATGTATTGGAGAGATGCCTAAATAAGAAGCAATCATATGTTGCGGAACTCGGTTGTGAATATTTGGGAAAACTTCGTTAATGCTGTCATATCGTTGCTTGGGTGTTCTAACGTAGTTGTTTTTAATTCTGTCATCTTGATATATGAAGTAATACTCAGCAATGAGCCGTCCCATTTTTTGACCTTCATTTAAATGATGGTATCCCCATTCAATGGTTGCACGCGGTAAAATAACCACATGGGTTTCTTCCAATGCTTGCAAAGTATAAAGGGAAGGTTTTTGTTGGATAAAGTTGGAATAGTCGGCAATAAATTGGTTCTCTAATGCAAAGTGTAAGGTGTGTTCGGTGCCATCGTTGTCAGTGATTAAAACTCTGATAGTTCCTTTGTTAATAAAAAATATTTCGTTCGGAATGGAATGAGGTCGGCTTAATAATTCTTGTCTCTTAAAGGTTTTGGAAATGGCTCCGCGGAGGAAGTCGTTTAGTTCGCCTTCTGAAACATTAATCATTTGTCGCATTACTTGTTTAATTTGTT
>NKJG01000162.1 GCA_002256395.1 Bacteroidetes bacterium B1(2017)
ATATTAATTAGACCCGCTATAAAAAGTGTTATCCTATAAATTAATTCCATACTTCTTCGAGTTTATTAGTTTAACCAAATATAGAAAAATATTGCCTATATAAATGCTGTTCTTTTATATTATTTCTCACTTTGAATCCTTCGTTCAGCAACTAAAATCAGACGATCAATTTCAATTATTGCTCTCGTATGAAATCCTTCCTCAATTTTTCCACCTTTGTCAAATTCGACTACATTAAATTTTTGAAGCAATCCATCCTTTCCTAAAAATGGTGCGGAAGCCTGTACTCCTTGTCCAACGAGTGTAGCATATAAGTGTTTTAGATTTATATAAACCGAACAATGGCAAAAACTGAAAACTAATATTTGAGGTATGTATTCGGAGGAGGCTTCAGGAGTCGTTAGCGTTCTAAACTTCAACAAATAATTATTCAATATTCCTGATTTCGAATTGAAATTCGATGATTTAACATTCACGATTTTGCGTTCAAATTCGACGATTTTCTACTCAATACTTCTCCTAAAGAAGGAAATATCTGTCGTAGAACCGAGCATTTTGGAGATCTGGATTTATATTTATAGTAATTTTACAATTATCATATTAAATAACATTATGAAAAAAATATTCTACTCCATCATCCACCTATTCCTCATTACTATTTTTCATGCAAACATGTTCGCTCAGAAGCCAAACTTACTGAATCGAACCATAATTCAAGAGGTTTATGTCATCAAGAATGTAAACATAATCTCTATGAATTTAAGCAATTTGGTTTTAAAAAATGCTTCATTGGTTATTATAAATGATAAAATAGCCTCCATAAATGGTCCCATTCCGAATGAAGCCAAAATTATTGATGGAACTGGAAAATGGCTCATGCCCGGACTCATAGATATGCACGTGCATGTACCTACAGATGGTGGGCCATTTGGTCCT
>NKJG01000163.1 GCA_002256395.1 Bacteroidetes bacterium B1(2017)
AAACTTGGTCAAGAAATGGATTGGTGTTATTACCAACGTCATCATTGGTACTTTGACGTAGTGTAACACCATCATCTTGATATAACTGACCAAAAGGTGTGGTACGAATAGCATTGCCCAAATCAATTGGAATACTACTTTCGTCACGATTTGCAAATTGAATATTTAAACCCACAGAAAGAAATTTGGTGATTTTATTTTCTAAGTTTACCCTTGCTCTGACTGTTTTAAATAAATCCCCAACCGAAAGTCCTTCGTTTGATAAATAGCCCAAAGACATATAATAGTTGGTATTAGCTGTATTACCTGAGATTCCTATAGTATGGTCTTGTTGTACAGCATTGTCATTTATAAGAATATTCTCCCAGTCGGTTGTTCTGCCAGCTTTATAATTAGCTATTTCGACAGGGAAAAGCTTTATTCTATTGAGCCAAACATCCACTGGATCTCCTTTATCACTTCCTAACCATTGTGTCATACTTACATCTGAAGGTAAGTTGCGGGGGTCATAAAAAGTATATTTTTTAGCAGGATCATGTCCATTCATACTCCAAAGTACATCTCCACGCCATTTCAAAAAATCATCTGAATTTAGTATATGGTTGAATTTCCCAACTTTATTCATTGCAAAATTGGAATTGAGTGTGATTTGCGGTTTTCCAGATTTACCTTTTTTTGTGGTTACCAAAATTACACCATTTGCAGATCTTGCACCAAACACCGCAGCAGAACTTGCATCTTTTAGAACGTCCACCGTTTCGATATCATTGGGATTGATGTCGTTTAAAGAACCAGGATATATAACTCCATCTACCACTATCAAAGGCGAAGTAGAAGCTGTTAATGAAGCACGGCCTCTAATTAGAAAACTTCCACCACCTCTTGGAGATGCATTATTTGATACATCTAAACCAGGAGTGTTACCACGTA
>NKJG01000164.1 GCA_002256395.1 Bacteroidetes bacterium B1(2017)
TGAAAAAGATAAAGGACAATCCGATGCCATTAATAAAGGTTTCAAATTATCAAAAGGCGATTTAATAGGTTGGATTAATTCTGACGACATATTATACCCAACATGCGTGGAAAATATAATAAAACTGTATCAAAAGCATCCAAATGCGTCGATATTGTATAATTGCAATAATAGAAGGATAAATGAATATGGGCAAACATTGGGAGAATACACCATAAAAATCCAAAATAAAATAGATTTGTTAAATAATAACTATTCAATTATACAACAAGGTTCCTTCTATTCAGCCAAAGCACTAAAACAAACCAATCTTATAAATGAAAGTTTGAACTATTGCATGGATTTAGACTTGTGGTTTCAATTGTTAAACTTTGGTAGTATTCATTATTCCGATGAAGCTCCTCAAAGTGCTTTTAGAGTATATAGTACAACAAAAACAGCCACTGGGGGGGCTGCTTTTTTATCAGAAATAAGAAAAACATTAATTAAAAATGGGGCAAATTTTATTTACTCAAAAGCTTTAAGGCAAACTTATTGGTATGCCTTAAAAGTTACTATCAAAAAAATGATACAAATAAAATGAAGATAACACACTTAATATTTAGCTTGGAAGTTGGCGGAGCAGAAAATCTGCTTACGGATATAGCAAATCTTCAATCTATTAATCATAAAGTGTCAATCATTATTGTTAACAACATCTATTCAACTTCACTCATCAAAAGAATTTCTAAAAATGTTGAAATTCTAACTATTAATAGGCCTGAACAATCTATAAATCCATATTACATACTTAAGTTAAATCTAACTATTAATAAAATAAATCCAGACGTAATTCACTGCCACCATCACAATTTGATAAATCTTTTATTCTTCAGAAAGAAATGCAAAGTATATTTAACACTACATAGAAACGGTATTCCTTTAGATAA
>NKJG01000033.1 GCA_002256395.1 Bacteroidetes bacterium B1(2017)
TGGTAGCCAGTATTGTAGTTAGCAACAACTCATTGGACTTGAAACAACTCAACGAATGGATGCGTGGCATGATGCCTGCCTACAAAACTCCCCGTAAATATCTGATAGTGGAGGAGTTGCCTCGAAATGCCATGGGCAAAGTGACCAAAAATGATATAAAAGAACTCTTTAAAAATATTTGAATATGATCATTTACGGAGTGGCCATCTTGGCCTTTTCTTACCTCACGGGACAGCTTTGCGGCGAGTATCTCGGCGAATTTTTAGGCGTAAAGGCCAATGTTGGGGGAGTGGGTTTTGCGATGATTATACTGCTGCTTTGCAAAGAATGGTTACAGATAAAAGGTTGGCTCGATGTTGAATTTGAAAAGGGGGTAGATTTTTGGAACAAAATGTACATTCCAGTCATCATCGCCATGAGTGCTTCTCAAAACGTAAAAGTGGCTGTTTCGAGTGGTTTTTTGGCCGTTTTGGTGGGTATGGTGCCTGTTGTAGCTGCGTTTTTTACTTTACCTTATTTCATCAAGCTTAGCCAAAAATAATTCATGGAAATTTTTGAGAATTTTATTGATAAAAACGGACTCATAGTAGGTTTTTTGGTCATTGGTGTACTTGCTTTTCTTTCTGAAGTATTCTCTAAGAAAGTTCTTAAAGGCTATTTGCCGGGTTCGGCCATAGCCATATTGGCGGGATTGATTTTGGCGTATTTTGGAGGAATCATGACCAATGGCGAAAAAGGACTTTCTGATTTACCCTTTCTGAAAGGCGTTGGCACTTTTGGGGGTTCTATGTTCAGAGATTTTACCATTGTGGCCACAGCCATGGGTGCCAGCTACCTCACCATGAAAAAAGCCGGATGGCTGGGTTTGGTTTCTTTGCTTTTTGGGATAGTATTTTTCTTTGTTTTCGGGGTGGCCTTGGCTTGGATTTGGGGCATTCGTGATGCCGCAAGTCTTTGTACCATAGGGGCGGGCTCCTGCACGTATATCGTTGGGCCAGTTACGGGTGCGGCCTTGGGTGCAAGCTCTGATGTCATCGCCCTGAGTATCGCCATCGGCGTTTTAAAGGCCATTTTGGTGACAATTCTTACGCCACTTTTGGCCAAAAGAGTAGGCTTAAATAACCCCGCTGCGGCCATGGCTTTTGGCGGTTTGATGGGTACGAACTCCGGTGTTTCGGCAGGTTTGGCTGCCACTGACCCCGCTTTAGTGCCTTACGGAGCAGTTACGGCTACCTTTTATACGGGATTAGGTTGTCTGCTTTGTCCTTCTTTGTTTTATTTGGTTTTGGGTTGGGTTCTCTAAGCCAACAAAATTCAACAACCAATCCGCAATACCGTGTAGTTAAGCACAGATTTTAAGTCCCTCTCCTGCGGAGAGGGATTTAGGGAGAGGTTTAATGTGAAATAGATTCCTTATCCAAATCACCAATCAATCCCCAATTTTACCCAGTTTTACGCTGTCGGGGTACATGACTTGGATGTTGTTTTGGCTGAAAGCTGCTTTTACATTGGCTCTGATTTCGTAGGTGACATCCCAGTAGAGGTCGGGATGTACGTAGGGTTTTATGCTGATTTGCACCGAAAAATTATCAAAACTCTCTATGCCAATCTGCGGCTCGGGTTGCTTCAGAACGTTCGGCATTTGCTTTAAAATGTCTTCAATGATGGTTTTTGCCCTCGGAAAACTCTCTTCATAAGGTATATGCACCAAAATATCCAAACGAATATGACCCTTTTTAGAATAATTGGTTACGACATTGGAGGTCACCTGGCCATTGGGAATAATGAGGGTCTTGACGCCGGGCGAAATCAAAAGCGTATTGAATATCTGAATCTCCTCTACTTTGCCAAACTTGCCGTTTATGTCTATCCAGTCGCCCACTTTGTAGGGTTTAAAGATGAGGATTAATATACCGGATGCGAAGTTGCCCAAGCCGCCTTGCAATGCCAAACCCACCGCAAAACCAGCCGCTGCCAACATACCCACCAGTGCCGAAGTATCAAAACCCGCAATGCCAGCGGCCATCAACAGCACCGCTATCTTGAGGGCAATGCCAAACATAGACCCCAAAAAAGAAGTGATTTCCGGCGAGAAATTGGAACGTTTGAGGCGTTCTATCACCACTTTTTCCAGTTTTTTGGCTCCCCAAAAGCCAATAATCAAAACAGCAATGGCCCCCACCAATTTCGGTGCGTAGTCTATCACATTTTCAATAGTGGTCTGTAGATATTTTTCAAAGTTTGGCATGTTTGCACTTTAAATTTGATGCAATTTATTGGTTTTTTAACTGGTTACAGTTTGTAACCGATTGAAATTTTGTGGTTTTGAAGATGTATAGTTTTTTCGCACGACTGAAAAAAAGTTAAACTTAGTTGACTTCAATTTGTTTCAACTGAAAATTTATGGATTAAGCCTACTTGTGACAATTTGTCACGGGTACAGTTTTTAGTTTTAAGAAATATAAATAGCATTTTTCTTGCTCAGCATCCCAGCTGGAGCGTATTTTCTTGCTATCTAATAGTTTTATGTCTTTCATTTGATGTTTTTTGGTGTGATTTTAAAGTGAAGATAATGGCTTAAAGTAGATTTTGGTTACCAAGGAATTTAGTGATTTTTTTAACTTTTCTAAAAATAATAATGATAATAAAATAAATTATTTTACAACAAAAAATCAGATAAGATGCAGATTTGGTTAATCTTTGGTAAATGCCCCACATTTAAGGCTTTTCCAATTTCGGTATAAACAGAACTATATTTTTGACCTTTTGAGAGTGCAATTTTACTTAATAAGTCAAAAGAGGATTCTAAATCTTCTAATTTACTTTGTGCTTGATTATACTTTTTAAGTATCAATTCAAATGCTTCTAAAAGTTTGTTATTTTTTTCCGGAATGTTGGAGGTCAAAAAACTAGGGTGCTCAACAATAATTTTTCGCATTAAGTTTTCTTCAAAGTCAATTATCGTTTTATCAATTTCTAACTTCTGCTGAATTGAGGCTGAAATTTTTGAAAGCTTTTCTCTTTCATTTTGAGTTAGGGAATCCCAGAGAAGAAATTCAATATTTTTATAAAATTTGGCAGTTTTTGCGTGAATTTCAATGTTATCCTTCAAAAACTTGAAATCAACTTCTTTATTTTTAGAGTTAGCTTTTATTTTTTTTTCTAAATCCTTTTTAGAAATAGAATATTTATTGAAAATTTTGGAGGAATTATCGCTGTTTAAAAAATATTTGACTTCATGTGAGTTATAAATATCATCCCACATCTCTTTCTTTTTACTATATTCACCCAAGTCATCACTTTTCGCATATTTTTTAATCAATTCATTGACAAGAATCATTAGTTCTTTAAGATAAGTTTTCAAATCATCATCAAGACCTTCTTTCGCCCATAATTTTGCTAAATCGAAAGTGTTTGTGTTTTTTTTATCTCCTTCCGTCTTTGAAAATAAAATTGACATAGTATATGGAACTACAGCAGAACGTAATTGTCCAATTGCATTATTTCTAGCACCATGAATATCTTCAAGTGATTTAAATAATATTATTCTTGATATTAATAATTCATAGAAGTTTCTATCAATATATAATTTTCTTTCATTTTCTTCTGAACTAATATCTTCGAGGAATTTTCTAAATATTGCCTCACCTCCTTTTTTTACTTTGTAAGGTTCATCACCCCAAGAAGAATAATATTTACCTAGCTGTTCTTTTGTGAATCTAAATTCTTTTGGATATTCTTTCTCAATTCTATTTTTGCCTGATTGTCCAGCTATTCTCAGTTTTGTATTGAATTCACCTTTTGATTTTTCAAAGAACCATTTACGACCTGAGGGTGTAATTATACTTTCTGAGAGAGCTTTGATTTTGTTTAGTTGAGGGTTTCTAGAACGCAAATCAACTGTAGTGACTTTTGATTGAGAATTTGAAAATTCACTTATACTTGAAATTAACTCGTTTAAATCTTCTTCGGAAACATTTTTGGCAACATTAATTTTTGCCATTACTTTTACTTTACTTACGTCAATTCCATCTTTTTGACTAAAATAAATACTTGCTGTAGTTTGACCACCATTAACAATTTGAAAATCTGATAAGGATTTTATATAAATCTTGCCTTTTATTGTTTCAATTTCTTTATTGCTTGCTGTTATAGTCAACCCATTATTAAAGGCTATAAACTTTTCAGGATCTTTTGTTAATGTCTTTCTCATTCCAGCATTAGATGTGTTTTTGAACTGCAAAAAAGACCTGACATTTTTTTCTAACAATCTTGAACTAAATCTTTTATAAAGTTCAGCTAATACATTAGCGGGTAAAACACATAAATAAGATTCAAAATTTGTTTCGTCAGCGGCTTTTATGGCTTCAATTTTAAAGTCAAATTGCTCTTCGAAATTAATAGTTAAAGCTTCCCTATTGCCTTGTGAAACAAGTACACTATATAAAAAATTTAAATCTACCAATCTCTTTAAGATTAGAATTTCCTTCTCTTTTGAATCTTTGTTTTTAGTGTATCTTATTTTTACTTTTTCGTCTTTAAAATCTATTCTTTTAGGCTTTGCAGTTGAACCGCTACCAGTAACAGTTGCAGTTGCAGAAACTAAAAATATTTCCACAACATCAAATTGTTCAGCACCTAAAGATGAAGACATTTGATTTATTAAAGCATTTATAGCACCAATATCTTGAATATCGTTTAAATACCCTTTTATTGCTTTATTTGTGAAATTTGTAGCTTTTTTAAAAATTCCATCATAATATTCTTTTAATGAAATCTCTAGATTTTTTGAATCTAATGATATGGACTCATCATTTAAAATAAATAATTGTAATCTTTCTCCTGAATCATTTATTATATAGCCATTAATTTTAATTGGAGAACCATCAATTTCGGTTGAGTAATAAGTTTCTGTAAAATCTTCTGTATCAATTAGTTTGGCATCCAACATTGAAGGAATGATACTATTAATAAAATTACTTTCATTAATGAATCCGTCTTCATCTTTTGATTCATTTAACAAATCAACTCTATATTTTAAATATTCTTGAATTTCCATTTAGAATTGTTTTTTATTTATAATAAATTCTTCAATCAAGTTTAATCTTATGTTGTAGTTTAATTTATTAATTTCTTCTGGTATTGATGAACGAATAAGCTTTGGAAAATTTTCTCTATCACTATCATATGAAATCTCTTCAATAGGTGTATAACGATAAATTTCATATTGTTCTAGATTTCCTATTATTAATCCTTTTTGAGCTAATGCGTTTATAAAAATTGAATTGTCTCCAAATTTATCAAGAACAATTGTTTTAATATCATTGATTAATGATTTTAGACTTAATCCATTTTCATTATCTGGATTTACAAAAATCACTACTAATTCTAGCTCTTTTCCTTTTTGAGATTCTAGTTGAAATTCACTTGAAATTCGAACATTGTTTTTATACCTTTCAATAGTTTTGATTTCATAATCTGTAAATTCAAAAACAAAATCATGCCCTTCGTCGTAAGGGCCTTTCCATGAAATTAAAAGTTCATCAACATTGAGTTCGGAGTTAAGTAGTAAATTCTTCAAATAAAAGATTTCGCCTATTAATCCTTTTACTTGGTCTTTTGTGAGCCCATCTGTTTTTTTATTTTCAAAAAAAGCACTCCATTTAAAAAAATGTCTTGTAAATAATTCTGAATACTCTTCGGTAATAGAAACATTGTAAATTTTACTATAAATAGATAATATTAAATCATCGAATAGGTCTTTGAAAAAATCATCATTTAATATGATACAAAGACAATTTTCTCTCTTAAAGTATTTAAGTGAAAGATTTTCCTTTTCAAACTGTTGGAAAGGCTTTTCAAAGTCAAAAGGCAACTCAAGAATTAAACATCTTTGACTTTTTTTATTAAAACCAATGTTTAATTGTGGGATTGACTCTTTTGAAAGCAATTTATATTCAAACTCTCCTTCACCAGATGGAATAATTTTATTCCAAATATTTTCAATGATTTCTTTATTCATTTTCTAATGGTTCACTTTCATCACTTTCATCATCTTCTTCTAAACTATCATTTTCATTTTCTCTTATATGAACATTTATTAAGTAATCTTCACCAAAACCAGCATCTATTGGAGGAATGCCAATTGCGTAACCAATTAAAGGAGAATTTAAATCTATATATTCATTAATAGCTTTTTCAAAAAGGGTTTTGCCTTTAAAAACTTCCCTTAAATCCATTAAGAAAACTACTAATACTCCATCGGTAGCTTTCATTTTTTCACGAAAAGCTTTTTCTGGAGCATTTTTTTTAAATTTTGTTTTGAATTCTTCTTCGATATTTATTATTTCCTCTTCATCAAGAGTCATACTCATATCACGTCCACCAGACAAAATATTTGAAGATCCACCAGAAACTTTGAAAAGGTTTTTTTCAAGGAGTTTTAAATAATATTTCCCATTTTCCTGACTACTACGTTTTATTAATTGGATATCTGTTGCAAACTTTGTGTCCTTTTGGTACATATAATTTTCTGTTGAGCCAGAAGTTTTAATAGCAATTGTCCAATTTGTTAATTTATTAAATTCATTACATTTTCTAATAAATCTAAGAATTGCATCTGTTGGATAATCCACAAAGGTAGATTGCGACAATAGGAAATCTTCGAGCCCATTAACTCCCGTCTCTAGAATAATAGCCTTTCTAAAATCATTGAAATGAAACCTATCTTTGTATTTTTCATAGACAGATTTAAAATTATTCCACGAGGTTTCTATTGAATTTTTATTAATCAATAAATCAGTTGTTTGTAAAAGTTTATCTTCAAAAGACCATTTTTCAACAATAGTATTTTTTAGAATTGCAGGTCTAGTAATCTTTAAAACTCCTGGATGGGTTAAAACTTTAGTTGCGTAATCTTTAGGTTTCTTTTTTGCTTTTGATAACATTCTAAACTCTTCCTCTAATTCTTCTAATGTCCATGTGCATTGGTCAAATTTTTCAAATGAATCAGCAGTAGTAAATAACTTACAACAGTCTAAATATCCTGGTCTGTAACCAAACCATCTACCCATTTGTAATAGTGTATCAGCAAAATTCGTATTTCTTATGAAGTAATTTATTGTAAGTCCTTCAAGGGTAAACCCTCTAGAAAGTTTATTTCCTCCGATTACGATATATTTTTTTTCACCACTTTCATAATCAAGAACATCTTTTTCAACAGTATTTACCGCTTTTACTTCTATTCCATTAATTGCAGAAACTAATAAATCTCTAACTTCTAAGAATGTTTTCCTAGTCAAATATTCATCTTCATAGTTTTCGGGTAAATATTCTTTAATGTTATTTACTGCATCTGCATAGTATTTAATCCAAATTCTTTCAAACTCTTTAAAAATTGAGTCACTCGCAGATAGAGTGTCGTTATTTAATCTGGTTTTTATGTAATCTATTTTTTCTATTATAAGTTTTTTGGTTTTACATTGCCAATCTGAAAATCTTGAGATATGGATTAGCATTGTATTATGAGGATGAAATAATCTTGATTGAATTAATTCTGGTCTTCTTGATAATCTAATAGCAATTGAAACAATAAAGCATTTTATTGCTTCATCCAAAGATTTTGGTATTTCAATAGGAAAGTTATCATATTTAGTCGTAGCTCTTGTACCTTCTTTGTAATCTTGAAAAGTATGAAATCTGGTTCTAGCATTTAAATCAGTATCAAACTCTTTTTGATTATTGTATTTTTTTATACCAATTAAACTATTATCAGATAGGATTTCCACCCTTTCAGGAAAATATTCAATATAATCAGTCAAAGGCTCAGCTAATAAAGGTTCAATTTTTTTTATATCTTCAATTCTAGTTTCAAAGAAGTTTTTTGGTCCAATGTAGTTTGAAGGCGGAATTAACAATTCAATAAAGTCATCAGGAAATAAATTACCCTCTTGGTCAAATTCAAGTTCTAAATTATTTCTAGAGTCTTTGACTCTCCATTTAGTTTCTGGTTTATTATTCCAATCTTGAAGGATATTGGCAAATGGAGTTGCTGTATAACCAATATATGTCTTGCGATTGAACAAGGCAAGTAAGGCTCTTATATGACCATTTATTTTGTTTGCATATTCACGTCCTTTGTGTCCAAGATTATTGATAGATGCATTATCCGCTTCGTCATCAATAATAAGAAAAGGGATATTATGCTTATCATTGTTTTCTAATAAGTATTCGTTTAGCCATAAAAGTAAATTCTGTAATACACTCGTATTTTTTTTACAAATTAAAATATTAGTATTATTTAAACTAAAATGAGCTTGTTGCATTGTTCTGTTAAAGTCATTTTGAGTGGAAGTCGGGAGTATTACTTGATTAACATCTGTAAATTGTCCTAATTGACCAAAAGAGGCTATTTCGCCTACACCAATGAATTTATCTTGAGCAACCATCTTACCTTCAACTTCTTTTTCAGTTCTGATTTGAGTTTGTCTTCTCAAATCTTCCATGATACCTGATAAAACAATTATAAGCTTATATCCAACATCAATAGAACTATTTACAACAGCATTGAAATTTGAAGTTTTACCAGACTGTACGCTACCAACGACTAAACCTTTTACAAAGAAATTATTTGAATTTTTAGGGTCTCCAATTTTTTTTATTATTTCTAAACTTGATCTTTCAGTTTCATTTATCATTGATTTAGATCGACCAAGTTTTTTTTCTAAATATAATAGATATCTTCCTCTATATGTTTTTGCTTTAGTTTCATCATTATCCCAACCAATTTCATCAATTCTATTTTCATTTAACCAAGTGTCTTTGTATTCGTTTTGAATAGACATACTTGGATTCATGATAGTTCTATAATTATATCTTACATCTCTTAATGCAATAGTGTACTTTTCGTCATAATCATTATCTGATAAGTTATAAGTTTTTCCACTAAATAATATTGGAAATATTATTTTTAAAGAAGATTTACATTTGTTTTTTAATTCCTCTCCTTCAAAAAAATCTCTGTCTGCAAAACCATTAGCTTCATAAAATTGATTGTAATTTGATACTATTAAACTTTTTATTTGGTCAATAATTTCGTTCATAAATAATTTAATTTAATAGGTTTGATATTTCGTCGTGAGCATTTACTTTTACGCCAAGGTTAGGCAAAATGTCTTTCTTGATTTGTTCTTTCGACAAACCATGTTTTAGAAGTTCTTCAATGGATTTAACAATATCGTCAATAGATATTCCATCCTTTTCAGCATTTCCGGTTATTTCAACATTATCTACTTGACGCACTTTATTAATTAAGTTTGAACTCATTTTTAGAATAAAATTAAGTTCTGCTTTTTGTTTATTATTAAGAGACGTTTTAAGCGATTTTAATAATGGAAATTCATCATTAATTCTAAGTAAAACTCCTTTGTTTGTAGCTGTTTTATAAAATAATTCCCCGCTATGTTCAGAGGGTTTTTGAGTGAAGGTTTTTAGGCCATGATTAAAATATTCTTTTTGTGCTTCTGTCTTTAAATCTACTATTGCTCGTAAAAAGGAATTTTTTAGATCATGTGGTATATTAATTTGTGATTTTGCAACATTTAAATGAAATAGATGGTCAACCTTATTTCCAATATCAATTTTAAGTCTTCCTAGTTGTAACCGGGGCATTTTTTTTATTAGTCCATTCCAACCTCCAAATAAAATTAACCTATCAGCTCTGTAAATATATAACCCTTCCATATCCATTAGACTTTTATTGTGGGGAGTCCAAGGATTTGAATTTTCTTTAGTTTCTTTTATACTAGTATTAGGCAAAACAAAACCTTGAATTTTAACTATGTCTTTTCCAAATTCTTTTTGCAAAGGCTCTAATGCTCTTAAGTTAGAATTCTCAGTCGGAAATGGATTAAAAGGCCTTACTAATGTGTTGTTAATTCTTATATCGAGACGATTTGTTTGTCTTTCCATAAACTTGTGAAAAACAATGGATAAATATTCGCTTGTTGTATTTGTAATTTCTTCTTTTAAAGCATCTTGCTTATTTTTTACATTTAAAAAATTTTCAAATTTGTATAATCCCCTCCAAACGACAATTGTGTTAGGTACAAAATCGTTTGAACCATTAAGAAAAGAGTTTGAAATAGTATTGTATTGCTCTAAAATCTGTAAAATCTCCTTTTCAGAATTAATTATTATTTCCCAATTTCCAGTATCTTTTAGGTGTTTTACGTCCCATGTAAGTCCAGAAAAAAAACCATTTCCATTTTTTCTAGATAAAACAGTAAAAGCTCTTGTTTGAGAAAATGAAGCCGTTTTTAGTCCTAATCCAAACCTTCCTAAATCATTTGATTCTCTAGAATCTTCAGGAGATTTACTTGGAAATTGCATGTTTCTTTTTAAAGACTCTTTGCTCATACCATCACCATTATCACTTAGAAACAGAGTGAAAGGTTCTTCATCAATTTTTGTCAAAACTTCTATTCTAGAGGCATTAGCTGTTATTGAATTATCCATTAAATCAGCCAAAGCTGTTTCTAAACTATAACCTTGTTCCGCAATAGATTTGATTAAGAATTCTGGATTTGGGTTGGCTATTTCAATGTTCTCTCGAGGAATGCTCATAACATCTCTTTAATCTTATTTGCAATTCCTTCTGCCATTAAAACTGGCACAGCATTACCAATTTGTTTAAAAGCAGATGTTCTACTCGTTTCAAAAAAATAATCATCGGGGAAAGATTGAATTCTAGCAGCTTCTCTAACTGATATTGATCTATTCTGATCTATATCGGGATGAATATAGTAATGTCCGTCCATAGCTATATGAGCCACAACGGTGTGAGAAATGCCAGCATGGTTTACGACCTGAAACCTATTGGTAAATGAGTTTGTATTATTGTGTTTTATAAGGTGTGTAGGTAATTCCCCATAGTTAAGCCGTTTCCCTTTATTAACCCAATTGTCCACAGCTATTCGATAAATTTCAAGGTCGTTTTGATTGTTTGGCCGGGAGATATGCTGAGTTGTGAAATCGATACAATTTCGAATTTTTGAATTTTCTAAATACTCAGTAATTTCAGATGAATATTTTGAAATTCCCCAGTTACCACCTCCGTTTTGAATCTTTGGTAAATCTGACAAGAGATCAGATAGTACTTTAAATTGAGGCTCATGATTTTCAAATTTTGGATAATTAAATTGAAACTTTTTTCTCCAGCCAATAATTATAACTCTTTTTCTATCTTGAAGTACGTTGAAGTTTTTTGCATTTAAAATGTTTTTATCCAAATCATAACCAGCATCATTAACCGCCTCAAAAATCATATCTAGATACTTTCCATTATTTGCAGATAGAATTCCAGGTACGTTTTCAAAAACAAACATTTTTGGTTTGTATTTCTTAAGAAATTCAACGTAGTGTTTATAAAGGTGATTTCTTGGGTCTTCTTTCATCCCCTTTGGATCCCTAGCTCTGCCAGCTATTGAATACGCTTGGCATGGTGGGCCTCCGATAATCAGATCAACATCATTACCTTGTAGTTCAATGTCAATTTGGTTAAATATTTCGGGTAATGATTTCTCAGATATTTCCTTGTTTATTACAGAATCGATTAAATTATTTGGCACTTTTTTCCATAATGTTTCTTTTGAAAAAGTACCTCTTAAATAATCATAATATTCATCTATTCGATTTTCGTTTTTTAAATAATGAAAAGAAGTCCTTGTTCTAAGAGTGTCACAAGCTTCCTTATTCATTTCTACGTGTGCAATGGGTTCAAATCCAGACCGGATAAATCCTTCTGACATTCCTCCAGCACCTGCAAATAAGTCTATAAAAGTTGGTTTTTTATACATCAATTTCCTCTTTAAAAAATTCTGAAAATGTTACTCCTAAACCTTTGATTACTTTTTCTAATGCTTCCACAGAAATGTTCCTTTTGCCAGTTTCAACTGCTGCTATGTATGTTCTGTGAATCTCAGATTCGTAACCAAGACCTTCTTGTGTAAGGCCTTTTAGATTTCTCAAGTGAGCAATCCGTTTTCCTATTTTTTGCTTAATGTCCATATTTGTTGTAATAAAGAGAGTTTGTAGCCTATGAGTCAACATCCGATAAGTAACAATGCCTTCTGGTGTTATCTGAGCCTTATTTTTCTACAAATTTTAGCAGAATATTTCTTCACCCACCAATCCCAGCAGCAGGGATAGTAACGGATACCCCACAGCTGGCGAAGCCGCGAGGAGTAGGAGAGGATAGCCCGGCACGCATGACGTAGGCGGCGTGGCTGCCCAAAGTTTGGAGTTTATGGTTTTTGGTCACTTTTTTGGTGGCTTTCACAACATTTTTTCATTTGGCTTGGGTGCCATTCCTACTTTTGGGTAGAATTATGAAAAAGCTTAGGCGGCTATGGACACAGAGAGATCGAAAGGCTCTTTGTGCCGTAGCGACTTGGTGGAGAAATTAAAAATAGAAAAATACTATGCAGAAAATTTTAAAGGGTCGGCGGTTAGAGGTTTTGTTGGTTTTTGTTTGTGTCGCCATTTATGTGGTGAGGCGGTTGTTTCAGGAGGCCAATGGCTTTGACAATTTTATTTATGGCCTGCAACCTCGGGTGCCGGGCAATGTGATGTGGCTGATTTGGCGTGAGCTGGATCATTACTCGCATTTTTGGAACGCTATATTTCCGATAGCTGGCGGGGGGGTGTTGTTTTTTGCGGCGTGGGCGGTGTTTCATGTGGGGCTGTTTCCGAAGCTGTGGGCGGCGGAGTCGTCGGTGAGTACACTGGTGTATGCGGTGCTGACGGTGCTGTTGGTGGTGGGGAGTGTTTTTGTGCATAATTATTTCAGGCTGTACTACCGAGCCATGAGTTCCAATGACCCCGAGGTGATTGTAGGCCTCAGGGTGTTTTCGGAGTTTCGGAAGCTGTTTTTGCTGACCGACAGCATAGCGGTGGTGATAGTTTTGGTGTTTTATGAGCTTTTTGCTCAGCTGTATTATTACGTGGAGGCCAAACTCAAAGAGGAGCAGGAGGGTGGTTTTATTGGTCATATCTTGGTGGCCTCTATGGTGGTTTTGCTGCTTTTTCTGGCGTTTTTTGCCAACCTGCCCCGCAAGGATTATTGGTACGGTGCCGTAAAGGAACTCTCGATGATGGCCATTGGGGCGTTTACGGTGTTTTTTGCTCAGAATTTTTTCTATCTGGAGGTTTTGCCCAATTACAGGGATTTCCGCTCGTCGGAATTTAAGACAGGCCTGCTGAAGTTTGGACTGACACTTTTGGTGGGTACGTTTGGGATGTATTGTATTTTGTTTATTGGTTGGCATTCATTTCAGCAGGTGCCGTTTGGCTGGCATGCCGAGTGGATGGTGACGATGTTTATGGTTTTTATTATTGCAGCCGTGGTGTTGGCTTTTCTAAGGAAGGTGTTTACGAAAGAAAAGACGCAACTGAAGACGCAAATCAGCCAAAAAACGGCCGAGTTGGGCAACCTGAGATCGCAGATCAATCCACACTTTTTGTTTAATGCCTTGAACACGCTGTATTCCGTTTCGCTGAGAGAAAACGCCGCCCAAACCTCTGACGGCATACAAAAACTGGGCGACATGATGCGGTTTATGCTCCACGAAAACCACCAAGACCGCATACCGTTGGTGAAGGAGATAGAGTACCTCAACAATTTTATAGATATCCAACGTATGCGGATAGACGAGAATCAGGACATAAAGATAGAGGTGAATATACAAAATGCTGACCGTGAGATTTTTATAGCCCCGATGCTGCTGAATCCGTTTATTGAGAATGCCTTTAAGCATGGCATCAGTTTCCGGTCGGCGTCGTGGATATACATCACGCTTACGCACGATGCCCAGCATCTGTATTTTAAGGTGCACAACAGCATCCATCAAAAAACCGAAGATACACTAGACGACCAAAGCCATGGCATTGGACTAGAAAACGTAAAAAAACGCTTGGAATTGATATACCCGAACCGCCATAAGCTGGAGATTCAGGCCACGGATCATGATTATTTTGTGAGCTTGGTGTTGGGGGTGTATTGAGGGGGTGTTAATTAACCACAGAGGACACAGAGTTGAAATTCACGGAGTTACACGGAGTTTTTTTATATTTGTAATGGATAATCGCGTGAGAATCAAAAACTCTGTGAACCTCTGTGCAAAACTCCGTGACCTCTGTGGTAGAAAAAAAAATAAGAATGATATTAAAAGCCATCGCCATCGACGACGAACCACACGCTTTGGAGGTGGTGAAAATGCTCTCTGAAAAAGTGCCTTATTTGAGCTTGGAGGCTACTTTTACCAACTGTTTTGAGGCTATACCCTATCTGCAAACCAATAAAATAGACTTGCTTTTCTTGGACATCAATATGCCGGATATATCGGGGATTGAGTTTGTGAATATACTGCCCAAATGCCCAATGGTGATTTTTACAACGGCCTATTCGGAGTTTGCCGTAAAAGGCTTTGAACTCGACGCCATCGACTATCTTTTGAAGCCTTTCTCTTTGGCCAGATTTACAAAAGCCTGCAATAAAGCCCTGGATATGAATAAAGTAGATGAGCTAGATTTTATTTTCTTGAAAACTGGCTATGAAGAAGAGAAAGTATTGCTCGACGAAATCCATTATATAGAAGCCGAAGGAAATTACATGACTTATGTACTGAATAACCGAAAACTGCTTTCGAGGCAGAGTATTTCGGATGCTTTAGGCCAACTGCCCTTCGATAAATTCGTCAGAATTCATCGTTCTTATCTTATTTCATTGTCGAAAATCGAGAAAATTAGCCGCAATTCTGTTTGGATCTTGGGTAAGGAGATACCTGTGGGGTCTTC
>NKJG01000165.1 GCA_002256395.1 Bacteroidetes bacterium B1(2017)
TGGATTTGATTCCTGTTCAGGATTTGAACCATATGGGACTTTCGCCATTGTGGAAAACGCCTTCAGCTGAATTCGTAAATCTAAAAGTGCCAAAATACCTAAAAGCGGTCTTGATGAATTTGGAAGGAAGGGCAGTTTCTTGGTTTGGAGTTTCAGAACTTTCGAATAAGGTTTTTTATACTGCATTAAAATTAGATTTATCCAGCATTCAAAACCAAGATTTTTTTAAATCATTGGTCGGTGGTATTAAGTCAGTGGTTTCCACAAAGAAAGATTCTAAGATTGAGCCAGTTGTTTTTCCAGAAATTAAAGATTTTAGAGTTTTGAAATTGGCCGAAGGTTTTCAAAACGCTCGGGCATTAGAATATTTTTCGCCAACTTATTGCCTAATTCTCACCGAAAAAGGTGAGTTGTTTAATTATAACAGTTTGTCAAAAGAAACTTCATATTTAGGATTATTTGAATCACTTTCAGGTGCTTTGGATATTACAGCTGACCCCGAATTTGGGAACAATGGGTACTTTTATTTTTATTTTGACGGAGACAAATCTACAGTGAAAAGGATAAAAATGTTGGATGCCAAAAAAGCCGAGTTAGACGACTTTATATTAGAATCATCTATGCCTGTCAAAAATACCTTTATCAGTAATGTAGATTCATCAAACATTGGAATGGCAAAATATTATCAAGGCAAACAATTCAGTGTTTCTAAGACTGGTAATATAGAAGTGTCGACATTAAATGCCGATCAACAAGTGATTGATGTAGAGCCATTTGTTATTTCATTTGAAGTTCAATCATTAAAAGGAATTGCTCAAAAGGAAAATGGAGAAATGTTGGTATTGACGAAAGATAACCTAAATCTTATCCAATATAAAAACGAAATTGGTTTTCTACCTTTTGTTAATTTTACCTTCAAAAACC
>NKJG01000008.1 GCA_002256395.1 Bacteroidetes bacterium B1(2017)
CATTGAGCCAGATGCAACTTCCGATTATCAAAAACCTTCAAATCACTTCTCCATCAGGTACCTCTATCGAAGCTCCGCTTGACTTGGGCGGATTCGGAATAAGTCGGTATAAACTAGACTTTGAATTGGCTCAAATTGCCAAAAACTTGGGTGTAAAAGTCTTGGAAACCACTAAAGTAATTGACATCAAAAAAACTAAATCTACGTATGAAGTCATTACCGAAAAAGAAGTTTATCATTGCAAAATGGCTGTTGGCAGTTTTGGTAAAAGATCCAACCTTGATGTGGATTGGAAACGGCCGTTTATAGAGAAAAACAGGACTTCGCTGAACCAATATGTGGGCGTAAAATACCATATTAAAACCGACTTTCACAAAGATAAAATAGCCCTGCACAACTTCTCTGATGGATATTGTGGCATTTCGGCCATTGAAGATGGCTTATATTGCCTTTGTTACATGACCACCAAATCCAACCTTAAAAAAAGCGAAAATAGCATAGCTAAAATGGAAGAGAAAATCCTTTCCAAAAATCCTTTTTTAGCGAATATTTTTAAAAATTGCGAGAAACTTTGGCCACAACCTGAAGTGATTTCTCAGATAAGTTTTGAGAAAAAAGGTCAATTCGAAAACGAAATTCCGCTTTTGGGCGATGCATCAGGAATGATAGCTCCGCTTTGCGGAAATGGCATGAGTATGGCTTTTCATGGGGCGTATCTTTTGCACAATTTGCTTGAATCCGGAGAAAATATTAAAGAAGAATATCCAAATAAATGGAAGGATAATTTCGCCACAAGGCTGCTAGTCGGAAGAACTGTCCAAAGACTTTTCGGTAATCCCATTATGACTGACTTGCTAATAAAAGGCATGAAATTAACCCCGAGTTTGTTACAATTGATTATCAAAAACACGCATGGAAAGGACATTTTGGCGATAAATGAATAAATTCAGAATAAAGTAAGCCACCTGACATTCCAAATTCGCTATTCTCCACATCTTTGCAAAAAAACCAACAATGAAAAAATTTCTTTTTTACACGCTTTTCTTTTTTGTCAATTCGGCCATGGCTCAAAATTGGCAACCAACCACTAGTAGTGTGAGTTTTAAAATAAAAATGCTAGGTGTAAATATTGACGGAACATTAAAAGGCATGAAAACAAATCTAAAATTTGCTAGTAATGAACCCATATCCCTTTCAGCAACCATAGATGCTAAAAGCGTAAATACTTCTAATAGCCTCAGAGACAAACATCTAAAGGAAAAAGAGGAGTTTTTTCAGCCAGACCTGTTTCCAGTTATCAGTATGAGTAGTGTTTCTATTCAAAAAACCGCAGATAGCAAATACTCAGGCGTATTTAAGATAACCATAAAAAACGTTTCCAAAAACCTTAAAATACCTTTTAGCTTTATTGAAGATGCCGGAAAAGGTATGCTAATTGCTGATTTTACATTAAACAGACAAGATTTCAAATTTGGAGGAGATACTCCAGGTATGGGCGACAACGTTAAAGTGTCCATTTTGCTTAATTTGGCAAAAAACTAATTTCAAATTTGTAGGATGTGAAACTGCTTTTTATTAAAATATTTAGATTTGAATTTTGGCCTTGGAAAGTATTTTACTTTCCATTGTTGCCTTATTATCTGTACTTAAGCCTAAAAAGCAGAAGCCTCACATTTCCCTCTATCGTAAATACCTCTTTACGAAATGGTGGTTTTTTCGATGAAAACAAGCAGGAGATTCTCACTAAGATTCCTGAAGATTTTTTGCCCAAAAGTATATATGTTCAGCCCAATACTGTTTTTTTTGAAGTCCTAAAAAAAATAGAAGTAAAAAACATAGGTTTTCCGCTCATAGCAAAGCCATTAAATGACCAAAGAGGCAAAGATGTAAGTATTATTTCAAGAGAAACAGAATTACTGCAATATTTTCAAAAAATAGGCAAAGACTTTGTTATTCAGGAGTTTATAAATTACCCAATAGAGCTTGCTATTCTGTATTCACGCTTGCCAAATGAGCCAAAAGGTGTTGTGAGTTCCATCACTTTCAAAGAGTTTTTGACTGTATGTGGCAACGGCAAAGACGATATAGAAACCATTTTGAGAAAAAATCCGCGAGCCGAAATGATTTGGGTGGATTTACAAAAAAACACCAAAACCGACTGGAAAAAAATACTCATAAAAGATGAAACACAGGTTATAGAAAAAATTGGGAACCATTGCAGAGGAACAATTTTCAGAAATGCTACAGAAATAGACAAAGCCAAAACAGCTGAAGTAATGGACAAAATTCTGAAAGAATTTGAAGGTTTCAACTACGGAAGATTCGACCTAAAAGTAAAATCAATTGCAGATTTGTATGAAGGGACAAACATAAAAGTACTCGAACTCAATGGCGTAAATGCCGATGCAGCCCACATTTTTGACCCAAACTACAATCTCCTGAAAGCCTATAAAGATGTAGCATGGCACTGGAAAAGACTGAGTGATATTGCTCAGTACAATTCGAACTTAGGTTATGTATCTTGCTCATTTAAGGCACTTTGGAATCGAATGAAAACAAACTAAAATCATGAAATTGCTTTTCACGAAAACAATTGTCACCTTTCTTTTATTTCAAACTACAGTCTCGAAAACCAACTATCTATTAACCGATGGTTTTGTAGCTTCAGGATACGATGTAGTGAGTTATTTTAGCCATAATCCAAAGCTAGGAAACAATGCCTTTATAGCTGAATACGAGCATGTTAAATTCAAATTTTCGTCTTTAGAAAACCTAAAGATTTTCAAAAGCAACCCACTGAAATATATTCCTAAATACGGAGGATGGTGTGCCTACGCCATAGGTCTCAATGGCAGCAAAGTGACTGTTGACCCTAAAAATTACCGTATTTATAACAATGAACTTTTCCTTTTTTACAAAAAAAACCGAAACGATACGCTACAGGATTGGCTAAAAAACGAAAAAGAACTATACCAAAAAGCTGAAATTAATTGGCTAAAAAATAAAAAATAAGGAACAGCACAACCATTTAAAAGATACATACGTATATTTGTTAAGAATGAACTTTAACCTCTAAATCATAACATTTTGTACAGCTCTCAATACTGGTATCTGCAAAACCATTCGCTATTTAAACACCTAAACAGCAGCGACTTAAACGAAATATGTTATATTGCAGCCTACAAAACTGTTCGAAAAGGTGACATCATTTTTTTTTCAGAAGAAAACAATGGCAGAGTTTTTACACTCAAAAAAGGAAGCCTAAAAATTGTCAGAATTGACGTAGAAGGTAATGAGATTGTTAAAGATATTCTGAAAGTGGGCGATCTGTTTGGCTCACTTGACCTGATAGAATCCAATGAAGATGAATACGCAATTGTATTGTCCGACACCGCCACTTTTTGTAGTTTCAAGGCCGCTGACTTTGAAAAATTCATTGAAAACAAACCCGAAGTAGCCGTAAAATACACTAAATGGATAGGTTTTTGGTTTAAAAGACTCGAAAACCGATATTCTAACATCATGTTTAAGGATGTAAAAACCAGACTACTGAACTTCCTAAAAGATATAGCCAAAGACCACCAAACCGACCCAGATGGATATGTCTCGCTTCCTAACTATCTGACACACCAAGACATAGCGAGTTTAATATGCAGCACCCGCCAAACCGTAACATCCTTACTGAATACGCTTAAATCTGAAGGAATAATCACTTATTCGAGAAAAGAAATTAAAGTGAAAATTTCAGTTTTGTAACCCTGAAATAACTGGAAAAAGTCTTTTAGCCGACAAACACAATTGAAGAAGCATTATACTTTTGATTTAGTATTTTTCTGAAATAAAACCTTTTGAAAATCATGAGAGTTCTAATGCTTACTGCTTTGATTGCCCTAAGTAGTTGTAACAAATCTACCGAGATAGACCCGGCGGCGACCACTACACCAAACCCGACCGAAAATGGTGTAAATACCACGACAGAAAAGATGACAATGGATTTTTCTGGACAAAAATTACTTTTAGAAGGCAAGTTTGTGAATGGTGCCCATCCGACAAGTGGAACTGCTAAAATCTATGAAGCAAAAGATGGTAAAAGAACACTGGTTTTTGAAAGTCTAAAATCAGACGCTGGCCCAGATCTCAGAATATATATAGCTAACGACAAGGCTGTTACAAACTTTGTAGAACTGAGTAACAAAGTGGAGAACGGCAACAAAATGTACGATATTCCTGCTAAAGTTGATCTCAGCAAACAGAAATTTGTACTCATTTGGTGCAAACAATTCTCCGTACTGTTTGGTCACGCTGAACTGAAATAATCAAAATTTTAATCCAAAAAAACATTATGAAAAAATCAATTTCATTGCTATTGCTCTGCCTATTTTTTACAAAAACTTGGTCGCAAAGTCTCGATTTTGCAGTAGCCACTAAAAAAGAATTTGCACCTTCGGCCTCATTTCAAAAAACGTACGACTTGGGAAAAAAGAAAAACTTTCAATTCGGCTGGGGAATAAGAGCCAACGGTTATTTCAGCGGAGAAAAAGAATATTTAACTGCACCGGCATTGTTGACATCGGGAAAGCAAAGCTTGGCGGCATTTTTTACCGAATACAATCCTGCAAAAATAGACACCATCAATTTCTCCAAGTCCAGTTTGGTTTCTGTCAATGCTTTAATAATTCTTCAATATTCCTTTAAGAAATCGGCCATTGGTTTCAATATAGATGCCGCGGGATTTACCGTAGGCGGTACACAAAGTGGAGTTTTCCGAGCAGCAGAATCTCCATCACTCAACAAAACCACCCAAACGGCCTCACCGACTCCGATAAATGTTTTGCTGATTTCTGACAGCGACAGAGGAAGTTTAAACTCTGAATTATACTTTAAACAAACACTAAAAAACCAAAATGCTTTGAGATTTGGCCTTAGTTTTCAGTTTATGGAATACACTACCAAACAATTACTTACATTCGAAAATGACAGATTTAGACATAAATCTTTGATGCCATTTGTGGCTTATACCATAAACCTTAGAAAAAAATAAGCATGAATAATATGGTAAAATACCACCTGAATATATTTACTGAAATAGAGAAAATATGCCGTCAATTGTCACACGACAAGTTTGTGGAAAAAATAGAATTACTAAGCGGAAGCTCTATTGGACAACATATTAGACACATTGTGGAGTTCTACGTTTGTTTATTTTCAGATAAAGACTACGTAAACTACGATGAGCGAGAACGAAACCTATTGATAGAAAACTCGCCATTATATACCCTTGAGGTGTTAGGAATATTAAAATATAAGTTACAAAATCTGGATTTCGAAAAAAACGTAATCTTCAAACAGTCGCTAAACGATGACAAAGTGTTTTTATCTACAAGCTATGCCCGTGAGCTAATTTATCTTGGTGAACACACCATTCACCATTTTGCTTTGATAAAAATAGGCATAACAGCTCTTTGTCCAGAACTCGACTTAGACCAAAACTTCGGGGTAGCTGACTCCACAATAAAATATCGATCAACCCAAACATCCACAAAATGTGCGTCTTAACTTATGTTCCAGTGGCTGAAAATGGCTTCATAGTAACCTCCAACCGAGACGAGAACATAGCTAGACCAAAAGCAAAACCACCGAAAAAAATAAAAATAAATGGCATAGAAGTATTTTGCCCAGTTGACCCAATATCGAAAGGAACTTGGATAGCAACCTCAACATGTTATACCATGGTGTTGTTGAATGGTGGATATAAAAAACATGAAGTAAAACCGAGTTACAGACAAAGCAGAGGGCAGGTAATATTAGAATTTACCAAATGGAATGACCCTGAAACCTTCCTAAATAACTTTGATTTCAATGGAATGGAACCCTTCACTTTGGTTCTTTTCAAAAATGAAAACAGGCAGGAAATTACAGAAATAAAGTGGTGTTCGGGCGAAAAATACATCACACATTTAAACGGCGAATTACCTCTAATTTGGTCTTCGGCAACTCTTTACGACCAGCAAGCTATTGACAAAAGACAATCGTGGTTTATGGACCATTTATCAAAAAATCAGATCGAAATTTCAAGCGAAATCATTTTAGATTTTCACAATACTGGAGGAAAACAAGATTTAGAAAATAGTATAAAACTGAAAAGAAAAAACGGAATAGAAACCGTTTGCATTACACAAATAGAAATCTACCCAACCGCTAAATTATTGTTTTACAACGATTTAGAAAACAACACCAGCAATAGATTTGTAATCTATTGAAAAGAATAACCTACTCAAAAATTTCGATTTTCCTAAAGCAGATATTTATAATTACCTTTGCCCACTAAACTTAAGAGACCGTTTTCTCTCTCAAATAATCGCTTCTTTTGAGCTTAAATACTTTGATAAAACAGAAAGCTGCCCAAAAATTAGAAATATAGATGTCGAATAAAGATAAAATAGCGTCTAATATTTCAGGATTTTTCTCAAAATATCCTGCACTTCCCTATGTATTAAAATGGGCATTTATATCGCTTCTCATCGGTACATTAGTAGGTTCTGCATCCGCAGGATTTCTGATTTCGCTTGATTATGTTACAAATTTACGAGAAGCAAACCTTTGGTTGATTTCGCTTTTACCAGTAGCAGGTTTGGCGGTAGGATTAATGTATCAATACTTCGGAAAAGACGTTGAGGCAGGAAACAATCTGTTGATAGACAATATACATGAGCCAAAAGAAACCATCCCACTCAAAATGGCGGTTTTTGTGTATTTAGGCACCATAATTACGCATCTTTTTGGTGGTTCGGCTGGTAGAGAAGGTACTGCTCTACAAATGGCGGGTTCATTAAGCGACCAACTCTCTAAACCTCTGAAATTAAGCAAAGAAGACAGAAAAGTCCTAATAATTTCAGCAATTGCGGCAGGTTTTGGTTCGGTATTCGGAACCCCTCTGGCTGGGGCTATCTTTGCTTTGGAGTTTCAGAAAACGGGCAAAATGAGATACAATGCCATTTTTCCAGCATTTTTTGCGGCTATATTGGCTGATTTAGTTACTAGTTTGTGGCAAGCAAAACATACCCATTATAGCATTTCTAATATTCCAGAGTTGGATTTCAAAACACTCCTATACAGTATTTTATCTGGCATTTGTTTCGGAATTTGTGCAGCAGCTTTTAGCAAATCTATACACAAAATTGGGCATATATTCAGGTCCAAAATCTCATATCCAGCTTTGCGACCATTTGTTGGTGGAATTATAGTAGCTGTTGCGGTTTGGTTAATTGGCTCTACCAAATATATTGGCTTAGGCATTCCTACTGTTCTTTTATCATTTAATGAAGCCTTACCTTATTATGATTTTGCAATTAAAATGGCTTTAACCATTCTGACTTTAGCGGCTGGTTTTAAAGGTGGTGAAGTTACGCCCTTATTTTTCATTGGAGCCACTTTGGGCAATGCTCTAGCCTACTTCATTCCGCTCCCGCTAGACCTTTTGGCTGGTATGGGATTTGTGTCTGTTTTTGCAGCTGCTACCAATACTCCTTTGGCCTGCCTTATGTTGGGTATAGAACTTTTTGGAGCAGATTCAGCTATTTACTTAGCCGTCGCACTTGTTACATCTTACCTATTTTCAGGTCATAACAGTATTTACACCAAACAAATAATAGGTAAAACCAAACATAAAAACTATAAACATCAGGAAGGTAAAAATTTTCAGGAATTATAAAATTTGAGCTAATTTTAAACTTAAAACCGATACATTCTTTGTGCAACTTAGTGAAACCTTCGTGTACCTTTGTGCAATAGACTAGTCACAATTTTCACTAGCGATTTCATCAAAAAAAACCTTTTAAATAATATCTAACACTAAAAATATGAAAAAATACGAGTACAAAGTAATCAAAACTACTCAAGAAGGCTTTTGGGACCCAAAAGTAAACGATGTAGATCTTACTTCAAAATTGAACGGCATAGGTCAAGAAGGATGGGAATTGGTTTCAGCGGTAGAAACCAATTCTTACCAGGGTAGCACCAAAGAAATCGTATTGTTCTTTAAAAGAGAAGCAACATTTTAATCAAATCATAAAAGAAAAATGATATCATCAGAATTAGTACAAAAAATTAAATCGGAACCAGAAAATATTCAGTTTTCAGAGATCATAGAGACAGTGGATGCTTATTATTCATTCACTCCCACAGCATTCAAAAACGGAGATACCATAAACGAGGCAAACCAAAACAATGGCTCTTGCAAAGTATTTTCTTTTGCGAAAAAACATTCGCTAACCCAAGAAGAAACACTTGCTTGCTTTGGCGATTATTACAGAAAAGACGTTTTAGAAAACCCAGAAAGCACTGACCATCAAAACATTAGAAATTTCATGAAATTTGGTTGGGATGGGATAGTTTTTGATGGAGAAGCATTGGGTGAGAAAAACTAATTTCTCACTCCTCCAAATTTCTACTTATGGCCAATTCCATTCCACGAATTTCGGCCAAACCTTTGAGTCTTCCTATGGCTGAATAGCCCGGATAGGTAGTTTTTTTTAAATCATCCAGCATTTGGTGGCCGTGGTCAGGTCGCATAGGTATTTGGGCATCGTCTTGCCCAATTCTGCGTTTTTCTTCTTTTATTATCTCGGAAATGACGCCGTACATGTCCACATCACCAGCCAAATGTGCGGCTTCATGAAATACCAAAGTGTCGTATTCGGTTTCACGCTTGGTGGTTCGCAAATGCACGAAATGTATTCTATCAGCAAATTTTTGGGCCATTTTTACCAAATCGTTGTCGGCTCTTACACCTAACGAACCTGTACAAAACGTTATACCATTGGCTCTTACATCCGAAGCATTCATCAGCATTTCTAAATCTTCTTCCGTACTCACTACTCTAGGCAATCCCAAAAGCGGAAAAGGAGGATCGTCGGGGTGAATACAAAGATTTATTCCCAATTCCTGGGCATAAGGAGCTACTTGAGAGACAAAATAATGCAGATTTTCTCTTAATTGGTCCGCTCCTATTTCAGCATAATTATTCAAAAGTCCTTGGAAAGTTTCTAAATGAAAAGCTTCCATAGAACCGGGCAATCCAAGTAAAACTGTATTTTGAAGTTCGGCCTTTTCGGCCTCGCTCATGCTTTCAAATCTTAGTTTCGCAGCAACTTTCGTTTCCTCAGTATAGGCATTTTCCGAGCCTGGCCTTTTAAGAATAAATAAATCAAATGCCGCAAAATCTATCCAAACAAATCGCAAAGCTTTGGCCCCATCGGGCATGGTAAAGTCTAGTTTGGTACGTGACCAGTCCAATACCGGCATGAAATTATAGCAGACGGTTTTTATTCCGCACTTGGCCAAATTTTGCAATGAAAACTTGTAATTCTCAATATATTTTTCTTTCGAAGGAAGTCCTTTTTTGATGTCTTCGTGTACGGGCAGACTTTCTACCACCAACCATTTCAACTCAGAAAACTTATGGTTATCTTTTTCGATAATGGCTATTCTTTCTACAATTTGCTCTTCTGTCCAAACATCACCAACAGTTATCTGATGTAGTGCAGAAACTACACCTGAACAGCCGGACTGACGAATATCCATCAAACTTACGGGGTCGTTGGGACCAAACCAACGCATGGTATGTAACATATTTTTAGGATGAATTTTAAAATTTATTTTAAAATCAGGCAATAGTTTTATAAACCAAACGCCAAGCCCAACTCTTCTTTATCGTCAAAATGGCTTTTTATGCCTTTCACATCTTGGTAGGTTTCGTGGCCTTTGCCAGCTACCAAAATAATATCTTTCGAACCAGCCAATTCTGTTGCTTTTTTGATGGCTTCTCGTCTATCAGTGATTTGCAACACTTTTCTTCTCTGTATAATACTTACTCCAGCTTGCATATCAGCCAATATATCTTCGGGTTCTTCATTACGCGGATTGTCGGATGTAAGTATTACTATATCTGATAATTCGCAAGCTATCTTTGCCATTAGAGGCCTTTTGCCTTTGTCTCTATTTCCACCACATCCTACCACAGTTATCACTTTCTGATTTCCTTCTCTGAGGTCTTTGATAGTTTCTAAAACATTTTCTAATGCATCGGGCGTATGTGCATAATCAACAATTCCGACACGATGGTCAGTGGCCAAAATTTGCTCAAACCGACCAGGAGGCGGTTTGAGTTCTGATAGAATAGTCAGTACATTTTCAGAATTTTCTCCCAAAAGCATGGCTGTTCCGTAAACCGCTAAAAGATTGTAAGCATTGAAATTACCTATCAATTTGAACCAAACTTCCTGACCGTTTATGTCCATTTGCAGACCAAAAAGCCCACAATCCATCACTTTTCCTTTGAAATTACCTATGTTTTTTAATGAATATGAATACTTTGTAGCAGCAGTATTTTGCAACATCACTTTGCCGTTTTTATCATCGGCGTTGGTGATTGCAAATGCCGATTTGGGTAACATGTCAAAAAAACCTTTCTTGGCTTTTATGTAATTGTCAAATGTCAAATGAAAATCGAGATGATCCTGCGTGATATTTGTAAAAATCCCGCCCGCAAAACTCAAGCCCGATATCCTTTGCATTTCCACAGCATGTGAACTCACTTCCATAAATACATAAACGCAGCCTTTTTGCTGCATTATGCTCAATAATTCATTGATTTTCACAGAATCAGGTGTTGTATGCGTAGATGGAATGACTTCATCTTCTACCTGATTTTGTACAGTAGAAAGCATTCCACATTTATAGCCCAATTTCCTAAAAAGATTAAAAAGTAAAGTGGCTATGGAGGTTTTTCCGTTTGTACCAGTTACCCCGACCAATATTAAGCCTTTAGATGGATTCCTGTAAAAATTACATGCTGCTATACCCATACACTTCGCTGAATTTTCAACCAAAATGTATGTGACATTTTCTACTAAAACCTCAGGAAATCTTTCACATAGAATGGCAGTTGCACCTGAATCTATGGCTTTTTGAATAAAATTATGTCCATCGACTTGCGTACCTGGAATGGCAACAAATAGTGTTTTTGGCTCAATTTTCCTTGAATCAAATTCGATTTTTAATATGTCGAAATCTGTTATGCCTGATACGGATTTTAAAGGAATAGTATATAAAAGTTCGCTTAGAAGCATCTGAAAGGAAATTTCTGGTAAATATAATTTAGTAATTTGATTGGAAACCTAGATTTCAATATAAAATTTCTGCAAATCACCACCCAAAATAAAGCAAATGATAAAGTAAAATCTATGTTTTTTTCCAAGCAATAGGTCAAATTCCATTTTTTGGAAAGATTCCAATATTCATTTTTTTATAAAATCTTAATAATCAGATATTTATACTTTTGGCACCATTTTACTTAGTTTTTCAAAGAATAAAAACATAAAATATGTACAAGAAAATTTTACTTTACTCTCTAAGCCTTATTGGAATATCAAGTTGCCTTCCGATTCCCGACAACCTGGTGGAAAGCAGTACTGATGTAACCAGCGAAATTGAAAAAATAAAAGTTCCAGAATCTTTTGATTTTAAAACCTCCAGTGTCACTACCATTAAAATAAAGGTTCTCAATGGTCAGGATAAACCTATGAGCAATATACCTTTTTCAATCGTAACAGAGCCAGATGGAGAAATTTTATTTAAAGCCATTACCAATTCTTCGGGGTATTTTGAAACTCAAAAACAACTCGGCAACCATGTTGAGAAGCTGAGCTTTAAGACTGATTTGATAGGAATTCCTGGAAATATTACCATGAAAATTGAAAACAAAGAAGTATTTTTCACAATTGGGGGTACCAAGCCCACAACTGGCTTTGTAATAGAAGAAGATGAAACTAGAGCCTTGAGAGTTGGCGATTTTTCAGGCGTAACAGCTTTACCAACTTTAAAAACCTTAGGAACGTGGAATTCATCGGGTGTTCCTTCCTATCTTTTACCTGTTAATGATAACATTAGTTCTTCATTTTTGTTAGATATCTCAACCAGTCTTCCTGAAGGTGCTAAACCACTGCCAGTTACACATCCTGAATATTTACAAGCAAATAGACCAACTACATTAACTGTAAAAGAGCGTGCGGATGTATGGGTGACGTTTGTTCATGAAGGAGCGGGATATAAAAATACATTGGGATTTTATACATTTGATGCTCAGAATCCACCAACGACCACAGCTCAGGTCACCAACCCAACAATCATATTTCCAAACATTTCTTACGCTGGGTCAGGCGGGGGATTGGTATCAGGAAATAAAGTAAAAATTGGCACCTTCGATGCTGGCACTTCCATTGGATTTTTCTTATTATCTAATGCCTATAGTGGAACAACTGTAGGTAGCGGATATTATCCTTTATTTAGTCATTCAAATCTAAACCCCGAGACCAATACCAATATCAACAGACATTTTATCCTTTTAGATGATTCAAAATCTAATAACATCCTGTTGTCTGTTGAAGATATTCGTCGTGACAATGCGGGTTGTGATAATGACTTCAATGATGCCGTTTTTACAGTTAGTTCTAATCCAGTAGTAGCCATCCAAGATCCAAATATTCCAAAAATGGACACCAATGTCGACACTGATGGTGATGGAGCTGGCGATACAAGGGACGAATTCCCGAACGATCCCGAAAGAGCCTTTAGATCATATACACCATCAAAAACAGCATTTTCTACATTAATTTTTGAGGATTTATGGCCTGCAAAAGGCGATTACGACTTCAATGACCTTGTTATTGACTACCAAATTGAGGAAGTATACAATACCCAAAATAAAATTGTAGACATCTATCAAAGGTCTGTTATTAAAGCCGTTGGAGCATCATATAAAAATGGGTTTGGATTTCAGCTAAATGCCTCTCCTTCATTGATAAAAAAAGTTACTGGCAGTGTTTTAAGAAATAATATTATAACACTAAATGCCAACGGTACTGAGGCTGGCCAAAACAAAGCTGTAATTATACCTTTTGACAACGTATTTGATAATATCAAAAGGGTAGGCTCGGAGTATCTTAATACAGTTCAAAATCAGCCATACTCAAAGGCAGACACTTTGGTGGTTAAAATTGAGCTAAACAGTCCACAGACCCAAAGTACTATTGGAGTAGCTCCTTATAATCAATTTATTTTCACAAATCAAGTACGAGGCCGGGAGGTTCATTTACAAAACTACCCGCCTACCAGCTTGGCAAACATGAGTTTGTTTGGAACTTCTCACGATAAATCGAATCCAGTGACGAATACCTATTACAAAAATTTCAAAAATCTACCATGGGCTATGCAAGTACCTACTAGTTTCGAGTACACAGTCGAGAAACAAGAGATAACAAGTGGCTACTTAAACTTTAGAGCATGGGCCGAAAGTGGAGGAACATTATTCAACGACTGGTATCTACCCAAACCGAATTATAGGAATACATCAAAAATCTTCATTAAATAAATAAAAAACTCTCTGCAAAGCAGAGAGTTTTTTATTTACATCTATAATCTAGTAGGTAGTCATAATAATGGACAAAAATAAAAACTCTTCATATTTTTCGAATCAAGGCAATCATTTTTTAAGAAAAAGCAACTTTCTTGTAAAAATAGACAATCGAACTACTCCGATAAACATTAAGGAAGTTTAGAAAAATCAATCTGCGGTATTTTGTTTTTAAAGTCTCTTTCAAATGGCGTTTTTATCGCTGTGGTTTCATCAAAAAAACCACAATTTTTTAGGAAAAACCCCTCCCCACTCCTACCGCCTGCATAATCCTTTCTATAGCCTATTCTAGCTGTTGCATCAGCTGAAAATACAATTTTGTTGATCTCTACCCAACCTTTTTGCTTTTCGAAAGCCCATTGGTTGCCAAAATTTGCTTGGCGAGTTAAATTTCCAGTTTCTGGTGTAAAATTTTCAAGAAAAGAATATAGACTTTTCAAATAGGTATTTGTTTTCGGTCTATTAAAACTGGCCACAAGCCTCCATTTACCTTCTTCTGGAGCAAAAAAGTAAGCAGTATATGTCGTACGTCCTTCTCCAGCAGGTTCTGCTCCAACCAAAAACTTATAAGTATTTCCAGTTTTCCAATTAAATTTCAAATAGCTTTGGCCTCCTGCTCC
The DNA here is from genome assembly GCA_002256395.1 of Bacteroidetes bacterium B1(2017). Lineage (GTDB taxonomy): Bacteria > Bacteroidota > Bacteroidia > UKL13-3 > UKL13-3 > B1. The sequence goes on from NKJG01000008.1 coordinate 14,092, forward strand.
TTCGTTGCCAAACTCTCCAGTGTACACATTCTCTCCTTTTTTGAGTAATAATATCTTTTGGTCGTTTGGAATTTTAGTGGGGTCATCTGTACTAAAGGGACTCCAAATTGAGAACAAGACTCTCCTTTCGGTTTCAGAATTTACCTGCATGCCGAAATATCCCTCCTTAAATCCATTTGCCATGTAATAAGAACCAATAACGTCATTCTTTTCAGGAACTGTGATTTCAGAATAAAACCATTCGATATTTTCCAATCCATCGGTGTTATAATTGAGATGAACAGATGGCCCACGTCTTCCCCAATAAAAGTAATTGCCCTCATTGCTTTTCACGAAGGAAGTTTCCAAATTTATACAAGAGCCACTTACCCCTATAGCAGAAATTTCAGCAAAACTAAGGCCTTGTTTATCAATACCTTTCAGTTCAAGTTCAATATAGCCTTGTTTCTTTATTTCCCATTCTCCAGCCATGGTTTCAGATTCTCCAGTGAAGCTTATGCTTTTGTTAATTCCAGCAATAGAGATTTGAATCTTGCTATTTTTGGCATTTGAAAATAGTGAAACTTTCAGATTACCAATTTTATTGACTTTGAAATATACTTTACAAATTTGATCAGCCCTTGTCCAGTTTTCTAAGCCATTTTCGGTTATTTTGGCTCCATTTGTGGCCCAAGCGTTTCCACCGAGGGGGATTATTTGAGGATTGGAATCATGTGAAGTATTATTGATTGCTGATGATTTCTCGCAGGAAATGAAAAGGAGGTAAATACAAAAAGACGCTATTCTAAACATATTTAAATAGTGAATTATCTTGTTAGGGAATGAAATATAGGCTAAAATTGCATAAAAAATTTCAGACTCATGGCCTCCATATTCACGAAAATAATCAATGGCGAGATTCCTTGCCACAAAATAGCAGAAACAGAAGATTTCTTTGCGTTTTTAGATGTATTCCCATGTGCTCCAGGACATACTTTGGTAGTACCCAAAAAAGAGGTTGATTATCTTTTTGACCTTTCTGATGAGTTATATTTGGGTTTGATGGCTTTTGCAAAGTCTTTAGAACTGGCCATAAGAAAGGCTGTTCCTTGCAAAAGAGTGGGTGTGGCAGTTATAGGTTTGGAGGTACCTCATGCACACGTGCATTTAATACCGATGAACAGTATGAATGACATGAATTTCAACTCTAAAATCAAGATTTCGCAAGAGGAATTAGCCGAAATTGCGGGAAAAATCAAAGCCGGATTATAAAGCCTTTTTTAGCAAATCTGGATTTTCTTTCACCTTAAACTCGTGCCAATAAACTACGCCAATAAACAGAAAAGTGAGGAGCATGTGGTAGGGTATTGATACCCAAAAATTACTGATATGTATTTGAGTATTTGCCAAAATGATTAACCCTGCACCGAGTAGATAAATAGAAATTTCTTTCAATTCATAAGGAATAGGATAATGTTTTTGGCCCAAAATATAGCAAGCCACTACCATAAATAATGACGAAATAGTGAATGTAATGGCACATCCCAGGTATCCAAGCCTAGGTATAAGTACTATGTTGAGAATAATGGTCAAAATCATGGCTCCAATGGTAAGGTAAGTGCCAAATTTAGTCTTATCCACGAGTTTAAACCAAATAGAAGTATTACCATAAACACCTATGAATAAGTTGGCTAAAAGTAAAATGGGCACAATGTAAAGTCCTGAACGATAATTTTCTCCTATTAATAGGCCAATCCAGTCAAGGTTTAGACTTACACCTACCCAAAGAATTATACAGGCTATGGTAAACCATTTGGTGCTGAGAGCTATCAAATTCGGTGAGTTTTTTTCGCCCATTTTTGAGAAAAACAAGGGATCGGCGGCATAACGATACGCCTGAACCACTAGCGTCATAAAAATGGATAATTTATAGACTTGTGAGTAAATACTAAATGCTTGGTCGGGCTTGGGGAAGTCTGGATAGAAACCTAATGGAAGCAACTCCCTGAACATAAGTCGATCAGCTGTAAGATTGATTGCTCCTGCAAGACCCATAATCATGAGTGGATAAGCATACACCAAAACTCCTTTCAGTTTTGGCCAATTTATAGTGAATTTAAAACCCACAAATTCTTTCCATAATAAACCAAGCGTAATCATACTTGCCACATAATTGGCCCAAATGATATAGTCAGGGCCGATATTGACATTGTAAGCAAACGCTGCAAAAGGCTTGAGATTGGGAAGGAATTTGTCTTTGAGAATATTATTGCAAAAAATCAAATAAAAGGCATTGAGGAAAATATTAATGGCAATGTTGGTGATTTTAATGCCGACAAAACGCTTGGCTTTATTTTGAGCCCGAAGTTTTACAAAGGCTATTGCACAAATGGCATCAATGGCGATAATAATGGCCAACATGATAACCAAGCGTTCTTTTCCTGGAAAACGCATGGCATTTACCAAAGGGGTTGCTCCCAAAATCAATCCCAAAGAAAGTACGCCACTGAGAACGATAATAAAACTCAGAATAAGGTTAAAATACTCGGCTTGGTCCTCTTTTTTAGAGCCAAATCTAAAAAAAGCCGTCTCCATACCAAAAGTAAAAAGTATGTTCAGCGGAATCACGTAAGTGTAGAGCTGGGCGTTTTCAGTGAGGAGTTCGGGCTGTACAAAAACACGTGTGTGCACAATCACCAGAAGCCAGTTTAGCAGTCGCCCAACGATGCTACTCATTCCATAAAGCACCGTGTCACCTGCTAATTTTTTAACTAAACTCATTTATAAAGATTCAAAATTGTGCCGCAATGTTCCGAATTTTTGGGCAAGAATGCAAAAGAAACCATCACTTTCAATTCTTATGTAACAAATAACACATTCCGTTTATTAAAAAATTAATACTTTTACCACAAACTTATTCAAACTATTCAATAATGAAAAAAATACTGTTTTTGTTTCTATTTTCTATCCTCTCCTTTTCTGTTTCTGCCCAACGCGAATTTTATGAAATGAGGGTCTATACTATGAAGTTCGGTAGCCCTGCTTCTGGTTTACACAATTACCTCGAAAAGTCGCTACTTCCTGCTTTAAACAGACAAGGTGTAAATAACATTGGTGCTTTTGAAGAGTGGAGCCAAGATAATCCTGCTAAAATTTATTTATTGATACCTTATGAAAGCATGTCTGCTTACGAAAAGGTAACCAAGGCTGTTAGTTCTGATAAAACTTTCGCCGAGAATTCTGCTGATTATAATTTAATAGCACAAGATAAAGCCCCTTTTAGTAGATACGAAACTTCTTTTTTCAATGCTTTTTCTGGAATTCCTCAGCTCGTAAAACCTGAAGCTGGTTCAATGGTATTTGAAGTCCGAACATACGAAGGCTACATAGAAGATGCTTATCAAAGAAAAATAAAAATGTTTAATGAAGGTGAGTTACAAATTTTCAAAGAAACTGGTCTGCATTCGGTAATGTTTGGCGAAAAAATTGCTGGTCCTCAAATGCCTTGCCTCACTTACATGCTTGCCTTCAAAGATTTGGCTGAGCGTGATGCCAACTGGAAGAAATTCTCGGATCACCCAGAATGGAAACGTATCTCAAAACTACCAGAATACGCGAACTCAGTTTCTAATATTTACAGGGTGTTTTTGAAGCCTTTGAAGTATTCACAGTTATGATAATTTGAAAGTGAGATTAATATACCTCACTTTCAAATCCCTTCCTTCACCTCACTAACTTTACTGACACCATTTTCATTAAAAGCTTCGATGGCGAAATAGTATTTCACACCAACGTTTAGGGCTCGGATTTCTTTTTCGGAAGATTCATCGGCCCAAATTTGGTAGGTTTGGTAGAGTTTATCGGGTGCTATACCCCACAAGATATTGTAGCCTACCGCTTCTGCTACTTTTTCCCATTTAATGAAGGCGTTGCGTTCGTCTGTGTCACGTTTGGCTTCTAGATTTTTTGGTGTTTCTGGGGCATTACCTCCGCCATTGCCAAAAACTCTAATATCGCTCACGGCCAAATTTGGCATCGGAACATGTACATTCTCAAATTTAATGTATCTCGCCTTTACGGCTTTTGGCAATTCGATATAGGCATTTGGGCGGTCACGTTTTTCGTTAGAATTATCTTCAATTTTTGTCCAATTTTTGCCATCCAAAGAACTATAAATTCGGTATTGAATAAATACTTTTGGTAGAGCAGAATCGTATATATCTGACTTATAATCAGTATAGTTGATTTGCAAAGCGTTCACTGTACAGGCTTTTTCTAAATCTATGGTCAACCATTCTTTGGCATTGTTGGTATTGGCCACCCAGAAAGTTCTTGGGTTTTCGTCTGTTACCAAATTCGAGCTAAATTTATCCTCTTTTTGCGAAGAAGACATTGTCGGCTTTTTGTATGAAAGCAACATCCAGCCTGTAAAAAGCTCGTCTTTATTGGTCCATTTTTTTGTTGGCAATTTGTGCGGAAAATCTGCAAAACGGGTATTGGCAAACATCTGTCCGTCTTTATCAAATGCAGTAGGCACCATTTCTATTCTACGCTCAAAATTCCAGTTTACAGCTATCCACGGTGTGCCCATATTCCAGTAATTGCCGTAATTATCTTTGAAAGTGCTTCCATGGCCCATTCCTTGCATAAATCCACCTGGTTTATAAGAAATCGGATTGTACGGAGCATATTTGAACGGCCCGAGCGGATGGTCACCCACGTAAGTGCCATTGGCGTATACGTTGTACTCTGTCCCTGGTGCACCATATTGCAAATAATACTTGCCATTGTGTTTGGTCATCCAAGCTCCCTCGGTGAAGGGTGTAATGTCGGATTTATGGTCTTGTCCGAACCTTTCCCAACCATGATTTACGGGGTCGAGGTATATGAATGGCTTATAGTCCCCTTTATAGGTCAGTTTTTTGTCTTTATCAAGCTGAGCTCCAAACAAAGGGTAAGTATTTGAGGAACCCCAATACATATACCATTCTTTCAGGTCTTCGTCATAAAAAAGAGCAGGATCCCATGGGCCAACGTCTTTAGGAAGTTGAGGTAACCAGCGGTTATAAAATTCCAGCTTACCAGTTTTGGGTTCGGTGGTATAAAAAATGGGCCTCTGCTGAAAAGTAGATTGAAAAAGAAACAAAGTATCGTCTTTGCTCCATGCAGCCGGAGCACACATATCTTCCATCGGCCAGCGACTCGGTTTTATATATCGCCAGTCTGAAAGATCTTTGGAATGCCAATAGCCACCCTGGATGGTATGAAAAAGGTAATATTCGCCATTATGATTTATTACAACGGGATCAGCCCCACTTCTATAAGATATTTTATCGTTGACCTGTTCCCAATTGTACTGATAGTTGATATCCATGGGATTGCAGTAGGTTTTCTTTTGAGTAGCATTGGCAGCAGGGATGTTAAATTGCGGCAACTGTGCGGTGGCTCCAAGACAAGAAATAAACAGAATAGCTAAGTATTTTTTCATACAAATTGAGTTGAAAAGTATGCTAAAATACGAAATGAAGTTGAATTGTTATACGGCAATAAACTTTAAATGGTTTTTCGGCATTATAATTTTTACTCTGCTTTCAAACTTTTAACAGGATTTGAAAGTGCAGCACGCATGCTGTAATAGGCTATGGTAAGTATGGCTATCAAAAGAACAGTCGTGAAAAATATTACCATCAGGCTGAAATTCAGTCCATTATTGAATATAAATATACCATTGAAGAGTATTCCTCCAAAAATGCCAATGGGCAAGGCAATCAATCCAGCTATTAGTAATAATTTCAAAAAACTCCATGAAAGTATTTTAACCACTTCCATCACAGACGCACCCATCACTTTTCTAATTCCTATTTCTTTTACACGTTTTTCGGTGGTATAAATCACCATTCCTAACAAACCCATAACCGCAATCACCAATATCACCAAACAGGCCATTCCCATCATTTTCATGTCTTCAGCTGGATAATATCTTTCGTACATTTCATCCTCAAACCAACTGAAAGAAATTGATTCATAAGAATTCTGTTTTTCCCAAAGCGTTTCAATAAATGTTTCGAACGCTGCTTGGTCGGTTTTTCCCTCGGTTTGAATAACCAACGACTTAAACATATCGGGATTATATTGAAAAACTAAAGGTTGAATTTCGAACTGATAATTAAAATGGCAAAAGTTTTTTACCACACCAATCACTTGTACAGCTATTTTTTCATTTATAAAAATGGTTTTGCCAATGGCGTCATTCACGCCACCAAGATGAAGTTTTTCTACTGCTTTTTCATTAATAACCACAAAATTTCCAGCCGAATCAGCACTTGAAAAAGGTAAATTTTGACCTGCTAAAAAAGTTAAGTGCATATTTTCGATAAAATTATTATCGGAGGCATAGTAGTAAGATGCCTGATTTTCTCCCTGTTTTTGTGCTCTGATACCGAGTTTGGTCGTTTCTCCTCCAAATGGCACGGAAGTATAACCTATTTTTTCTACGTTTTTGTTTTCAGAAATTTCTTGGCTTATCAATTTTAAGTTTTTGTTCGGAATGGCCAAATTGAAGATTCCTTTTCGATTAAAATTCTCATTTTCGGTAGCCATGTATTTAAACTGATTATACATATGGCCAATCTGAAATACAAAACCCAACGTAACAATAAACTGTATAACAATCAGGCTCTTACGAAAATTAATCTTACCAAACGAAGCTGGAGAAAGTGAGCCTTTCAGCACTTTTACTGGCTGAAAACTCGACAAAACCCATGCTGGCAAACTTCCTGCTGAAATGCCCAAAAACAATGTAAAAAGCCCAAAAAGTACCATGATTATGTATGGATTGTCTACTTTCCAGGTCACCCACTCCACATGAATATATTCTTTCATGAGCAAAAGTATCAGCGTGCCAATGGCCAACGCAAAAAATGCAATAATGACAGCTTCGCAAATAAACTGAAAAACGAGCTGGGACCTAACTGCTCCCATTACTTTTCTGACGCCGACTTCTCGGGAACGATTCAATGATCTGGCCAATGTGAGGTTGGTGTAATTAAAGCCCGCTAAAAGCAAAATCATTAGCGGGATAGAAAAATTGACATAAATATCACTCCAATTTTCTACATAAGGATTATTTTGGAGGTTCTCCTTACTTGGCGAAATGTCAGAAAGTGCTTGTTTCCTAAATTCATTTGCTTTCTTTAACGTCGCCAAATTTGGATTGGTATTTTTTGCGATTTGAGCAATCGCCACATCCAAAGAAGTCGATTTCACGTTGGGCTTTAACTTCACAAAAGTGTAGCTTTCATACGCTCCCCACGCCTTTGAACTGGCTGCTTCCTTATTTCTATTTGTGTAGGTAGCCATTGAAACCATTACGTCACTTCTAAACTGCGTTTCTTTCTTGAAAGGCATCAAAACACCCGTTACTTTAAAAGAACCATAGGTAGGATGAGATAGAATCTGCCCGATGGGATTTGAATTTTTATAGAACTTTTCAGCAATTTCATGGCTTATAACTAGGGTGTTAGGCTCTATTGGATAAACTCCTTTTTCCAATTTGAAATTAAATATTTTGAAAAAATCAGGTTCGACATATATTTGATTTACACGAAAACTTTTTAGTCGATTATTGAGTTCCCAGCCAAATTCTCTGATGGTTTTAGTAGCAAATTCTGTACTTGCATAATCATTTCTGAGTTTATCGGCCAATAAAAATGGTGAAGAAGCATAACTGGTTTTTCCACCTTCTTTACTTTGCTCATCGGTTATGATTCTGAAAATCCGCTCGGGGTCTTTGTGGAAATTATCAAACTCAAATGTACTTTGCAAATGCAATAAAGAGAGCAAGGCAAATGGCAGTGCGAGGCCCAAACCAAATATATTGATGAATGAAAAAAGTTTGTTTTTCCACAAATTTCGGAAAGCTATTTTTATGTAGTTTTTTATCATAGTTTTTTGAGAAAAATAAAAGAAAAAGTCTCCAATTCAGTTTTGAAAATATTTTTCGGAGACCTCTTCAATTATAACAAATAGTTTTTTCATAACAATGTTTTATTAGTTTCAAATGCTGTGCCAATAGTTTAGTGATTTATTTATCAAGTATTTATGAATTTTCATTTCTTTTATTTCGTCCGAAAACGAACACTTTTGTACGCGTGTGGACGAGTTGATTTTTTAATTATCTTTGTTGAGCTATGTTAAACTAATAAAGTTTTAATTATGACAAAAGTCCTCAAAAACTTAATAATTGTTTTTTGGATTTTTCCTTCCATTTGCTTTTGTAGGTCTGTTGCAGATTCATTAGAAATGAAACTAAAGACTTCTCCTCAAAACAAAGCATATATAAAAAATGCTGAAAATTATATTTGGTTTTTAGTAAATCCATTAGACAATGTAAAAAAAGCAGACTCTATCTTGAAAATCGTAAAACCAGTAGCACTAAAAATTAGTGATTTTGAAGGCTATGCTAGATTATGCTGGTATGACGGCATACTTTATCTTCGAGACAGTAAATCTAAAGCTTCTTTAGAATCTCTTGAGCGAGTTGAAAAGTTAATTCATAAACATAATTTATCAAAAAGCCTTCTTCAGAAAGTTTATGCTGGAATTGGAAACAGCTATTACCATGATGGTCTCTTAGACAAAGCTTTAAGTTACTTTATCCGAGCAACTGATTTGACCGAAAAGTATAATTTAACAGAATCAGTTACACAAGCTTATATCGGTATAAGTAATATTTACTTAACTACGGACGTTTCGAAGGCCCTGACAATGAACGATAAGTTATTGAAATACACCTACTTAGATACTGATTTAACTATGAGATTTTTGGGTGAATTACAGATTGTTACTCACTTAATATCTGCAAAAAACCTTGAAAAAGCATTACACCATTTAAAAAAAGCTGAATTTTTTGCATTAAAGTATTGTAGAAAATCCATAGTAATAAACGCCTGGACAGGCTATGCTCAATTATTTATACTCCAATCCAAGTTTCCTGAAGCTTATGTATATCTGAAAAAATCAAAAGAACTAGCCGAAAAACTAAACATTGATGCTAGAAGATCGCAAGTATATGGTGGTTTGGGATATTATTACTTTCTCCAAAAGGACTATTATTTGGCGGAAAACTATTTTTCGAAAAAGTTAGAGATTGATAAGAAAGACAAGTTCGAATATGGTCAATTTGAAGATTATGAAATATTAAGTGAAATAAATTCTCTATCTAAAAACTATCAAAAAGCCCTTGATTATAAAATTAAAGCAAACGCAATTGATGATTCGCTTTTTTCAAAAAAACTGCTAATTAAAATCAACATGCTTGAAAAAGAAAAACAAGATTCAGATATAAAATTGTTAGGGCTGGCTAATAAAAATTCAATTTTCCAGAGAAATGCCATTTTAGTCGGTGGTATTTTACTTTTAATAATTTCCGTCATTTTGGTGATTTCCATAATTAATAGGAATAAATACAAACGCCTTGAAAGTCAACAAAAACTTAGGAATCAAATAGCCGCTGACCTCCACGACGAGATTGGCAGTACTTTGAGTAGTATCTCAATTTTATCAGAATTGGTTGCTCAAGAACGAACAAAGGAACATTTTAAGCCAGATATCATGACACAAGTAAGCAACGATGCTAGGAATGTGATCGAGAAAATGGATGAAATCATCTGGACCATCAACCCCGACAACGATGAGTTTTATAATCTTGAAACCCGATTAAAATCTTATGCTATTCCACTTTTTGAGTCCAAAGACATAGACTTCAAATTCGACTTTTCTACTAATTTGGAAAATATTAAAATTGATATGTCCAAACGTCGTGATATTTATCTCATTCTGAAGGAAGCAATCAATAATCTTTTGAAATATAGCGAATGTAAAAATGCCCAAATATGTGCTCTTTTAATTGATAATGATTTGATTATGAAGGTTTCAGATGATGGAGTTGGATTTGAGAAAGAGTCCGAATCCCTTAGAAATGGCCAAAGAAATATGCAAATAAGAGCTGAAAAAATTGGAGCCAGACTATTGGTAAATAGTGTTCTGGGAAAAGGCACTGAGGTTGCTTTGTTTTTACCAATAAAATAGAAAATCATATATTTATACGATTGATTTCTTAGAAAAATAGTATTCACTTTGTCCCAATAAAAAATGAGCCAAAACGTGATAAAAGTAGCATTGTACGAAGACAACTTAACGCTCAGAACCAGTTTGGCTCATTTGCTGCAAAGTTCGGAGGAGTTTGAATTTCTTGGTGCTTATGAATCACCGATTGAAATTCTTCAGAATTGTAAAAATGCCCTGCCTCACGTAATTCTGATGGATGTAGATATGCCACTCATGAATGGCATAGAGGCCACAAAATTGGTAAAAGAGCAATATGAAAATGTCAACATTTTGATTTTGACAGTATTTGAAGATCGCGACAAACTTTTTAGTGCTTTGCAAGCTGGTGCTTCTGGTTATTTGCTTAAAAAATCTAAAATCATCGAAATCATTGAGGCTATACATGAAATTTATAACGGTGGCTCACCCATGACACCTGCTATTGCACGAAAGGTTTTGGAGTTTTTTGCACAGCCTAAAGTCGTTAAGAATACAGAAAACAACCTTTCCGACCGAGAACTGGACATTTTGAAATGCCTAGTGGACGGCGACTCTTACAAAATGATAGCTTCTAATTGCTATATAAGTATGGGTACGGTGCGTAGCCACATCAATAACATTTACAAAAAACTTCATGTCAACTCAAAGTCTGAGGCGGTGGTGAAGGCCTTGAAAGACGGGTTGGTATGATTCGAAATTTTTAATTAAGTATATATTAATCAATAAGATATTTTTTCGCGATAAAACAATATAACCATGAAAAACGATTGGAACGCAGCTCAACGTATAGGTTTTAGATTCATTTCTTTATTTTTTGGGCAAATCATTTTTGTAGATTTTTTTGGAAGGTTTTTACCCTTTGTTGGGCAATTTCTACATTGGTTGGTGCCATTAATTTCCAAAACCTTGGGCATTGTGCCTTATGACATCGTAACGTTCGAAAACGGCAGCGGAGACACTACCTACAATTGGGTTCTTGTATTACTTACATTGAAATTGGCAATCATTGGATCAGTTATTTGGGGAGTATTTTCTACTAGGAATACTAATTATGACCGATTAAATTATTGGTTTATGGTGGCACTGAGGTTTTATGTTGCAAGTGCTTTAATAGACTACGGAATGATAAAAATCTGGAAAATGCAATTTCCATATCCAAGCCCTTACAGACTGATGCAAAACTATGGAGAGTCTAGTCCTATGGGTTTAGCCTGGACTTTTTTGGGCTTTTCTAAAGGATATAATATTTTTATGGGCATTGCGGAGCTTTTAGCAGCATTGCTATTTTGGAGACGGACAGCCACACTTGGGGCTATTATCACCATCATGACCACTGCAAACGTGATGGCTATCAATTATTTCTATGATGTCCCTGTCAAAATTTTCTCGACTACTTTATTTCTGACGACCGCCTATATATTGTTGTTCAATCTGAAAGACCTTTTACTTTTCTTTTTTACACAAAATCCAGTCACTTTAAAAGTCCAGAGAGCCTACAGATTCTCAAATCGATATTTAAATATCGGTCTGCTTTCTGTGAAATATCTTTTTATCTTTTTTTCTCTGGTTGTGATAGCCTATTTCACCAACAGTGCATATAATCAAGATTTTAATACACCAAAACATGCTCTTTTTGGATATTATGAAAAAAGCTTTTCTAGCAACGACTCCACCAATAGCTGGTCAAAGATAAATTTTGTTTACAACGATTTGCTCAGGGCCTATAATTCCAATGGAACCACCAATACTTTTTCAGTCGAAATAGACAGTCTGAAAAAGCAAATAAAGCTTACCAATGTGGTCTCGAAAGACTCCATATTCCAATTTTCTTACAAAATGCATCAGGACACCCTGCGTTTATCGGAAATCAGTAAAAATAAAGAACTGATTTTCTTACGAAAAAACACAAGCAATTCTAGATTGATGACCAGGGGATTTCATTGGATAAACGAGAAACCTTATAATTTCTGATTTGACTTGAAGGTAAAAACCATATATTTATTCGATTGACGAGCGTGGTTGGATTGCGGAAATTTGTATCGAAACCAATCAAAATGTTTAGTCATGAAAAAGTTTTTTATTTTATTGATTCTTCTAACAAATTTTTGTGCATTAGGGCAGTCTTCAACGCTCATTGAACCAAATAGTAATAATGGGATTTTATCTAAAAATGCTACATTAGTAGCTGCTGACCCTGGCAGTATTACCTTGCCTGTTTCTGGGGCAGGCACACGTCTGATGTGGATACCTGCTAAAAGTGCATTTAGAATAGGTACGATAAATGGAACCCAGTGGGATGCCCTCAACATTGGTACTTGGTCTTTTGCTGCTGGCTCAAATACAAAAGCCAATGGTAATGCTTCTACCAGCTTTGGAAATAGTACAACTGCAAGCGGTGCTGTCTCGACAAGTTTAGGTTTTGGCTCTACTGCAAGTGGAAATTTTTCTACAAGTATGACTTATAACACAATTGCAAGTGGTGATTATTCAACAAGTATGGGATATCAAACAACAGCGAGCGGAGAACATTCTGCAAGTATGGGCTTCCACACATTTGCAAATGGTTTTTCTTCAACAAGTATGGGGCATGATACAAAAGCAAATGGAGATTATTCTATGAGTATGGGTTATTACACAACTGCACAGGCTCAAAAATCAGTTGTAATGGGGGCCTACAATGTTGTGAGTGGTTCATCAAATACTGATGTCGCTACCGACCCTTTGTTTGTGGTTGGGAATGGTACTTCATTTACGCCGAGTAATGCATTATCTTTACTCAAAAATGCCAATTTAGGAATCAATATTGCTTCACCGTTGGAAAAACTTCATGTAGTCGGTGGAATGCTCGCCGTAAATACTTCGACAGTTTCATCAGACCCTGGTGTAGTTTCATTGCCTATTTCAGGTGCTGGTACACGCTTGATGTGGATAGCATCAAAAGGTGCTTTTAGAGTTGGGACAGTTTTGGGAACAGAGTGGGATGCTTCAAATATTGGTACTTTTTCATTTGCAACTGGGTATAATAATGTAGCGAGTGGACGGTACTCGACGAGTATGGGAGCAGGTACACAAGCCAGTGGACTTTATGCAATTAGTACAGGCTTAAATACAATAGCAAGCGGAGATTTGTCAACAAGTATGGGCAATAACACAACAGCAAGTAGGTTTGGTTCAACGAGTATGGGGTGGCATACAACAGCAAGTGGCGATTTTTCAACAAGTATGGGTGATAATACGACTGCCCAATCTTACGCCTCAACGGTTTTAGGACGATACAATGCAATTGCTGGCTCATCTGGCACTTGGATAGATACTGACCCATTATTTGTTGTAGGTAATGGAATTTTTGCTACTCCGAATAATGCCCTAACAGTATTAAAAAATGCAAATTTGGGCATCAATGTCAGCAATCCGCACGCTCCATTGCAATTTTCAAATGCTGCCGCCAATCGAAAAATCGTTTTGTATGAAACCGCCGACAACGACCATCAATTTTATGGTCTTGGAATAAATGGCTTTACACTTCGTTATCAAGTTGATGCAACCTCAGCAAATCATATTTTTTATGCAGCCACATCTTCGTCAGCTTCAACCGAATTAATGCGTATTACAGGCTTAGGGAAAGTTGGTATTGGCGTTACTTCACCTGAGCAAATTCTTGATATAAACGGCAGGGCAAGAGTTAGACACAACGGAAGTACAGCAGGAATTTGGATGAGTAATGCTTTAAATGGATTAGCTGGTACTGATGGAGCATTTTTTGGCTTAGAAACGGCTACCGCTGGTACTGAAAAAGCAGGCATTTGGGTAGGTGGAGCATGGCGTTTTACAGTAGATAGAAGTGGCAATGGAAATTTTGTGGGTTGTCTAACAGCTTCAAATCTTTCTTGCCCATCTGATTTAAGATATAAGAAAAATATAACTTCCCTCAATAATTCATTAGAAAATGTATTGAAAATCAACGGAGTACGCTACGATTTCAAAAAGGAAGAATTCCCCGAAAGAAATTTCTCAGATAAAAATCAGATAGGTTTCATAGCTCAAGAATTAGAGGAAATCTTTCCCGAAATGGTCTTTACCGACGAAAAAGGATACAAATCTGTAGATTATGCCAAGCTGACACCAGTGCTGGTGGAGGCCATGAAAGAGCAACAAAAAATGATTGATGATTTAAGAAAGGCCAATGGCGATTTGAAAAATATCAATGACAAACTTGAAAGCCGTTTGGATAAAATTGAATCCATTTTGAATAAATAAATAACTTTATCAAAACCATGAAAAACAAACCTCGCCAAAATCATTTATTGCTGATAGAAAATGCCAAAGATGATGTAATTAAACTAGAAGCTATTCAGAATTATACCAAGTTTATTTTTGAAGATGGCAGCTCCAGATTGATGGCTTATACATTAAAAAACTACCAAAATTCTCTGGAATTTCCGTTCGTGAGGGTCAGTAAATCATGTATCGTAAATCTGAACTTCTGTTCTGATTTTTCACCTAAAACAAAAAGAATCTGGATTTCTGATGGTTCAGAAATCCAGATTTCAAGAAGACGATTGCTAGAAGTTTCTAACAATATGGAGCGATATAAATATTTCTAAATCATCACTTTTTTCCCAGTTTCTGCAGCTTTGTAAATAGCATCTAAAACCTTCATATCTTTCCAACCTTCAAGGCCCGAGATATGATCTGGCATAGGTTTATTTTCCAGAATAACTTTGCTGATGGCATCCATCTGAGCTGCTTGCTGGTTTATTTGCGGAAAATCCATTTCGGATTCACGCGTGCGACCTTTGAATGGGCCATAACTGATGGCGGGACTAAGTTCAAAATGACCGTTTTCGGCACTTGCATAAAGCCTGTCAATACCTGCGGCAAGCGTTGAAGTAGAGGTACAAACTGCTCCACTTTGAAACTCCATCTGCCAAGTGATAGATTCCTCCACTTCTGTAAACAATTCTTTTCGTAGAACTGGCCCAAACTGAGCAGTGACTGCAATCGGCTCTTCGCCTGTAATATACCTACCGGCTTGCACACAATACACACCAAGATTCATCAATGGGCCGCCACCAGCCAGTTTTTTATTTAATCTCCACTCCCCTTTTTCTCCGGCAAAATATCCCAATGAAGCTTCAACCACTCTAACTTTACCGAAAATCTGTTTCTGCCCCAATCGCATCATTTCCATGTTATAAGGCTCAAAATGAAGACGATAACCCATAGCAAGCTGCACTTTATTGTCTTTGCAAACCTTTATCATTTCCAAACAATCGGCCGCATTGATGGCCATGGGCTTTTCTACTAAAACATGTTTTTTAGCTTTAGCTGCTCTGATAGTATATTCCTTGTGCATGGAATTGGGCAAAATAATATATACCAAATCGATGTCTGGGTTGTCTTTAATTTTATCAAAATTCTCGTAATTATATCTGCTTTTGGTAGGAACGTTATACATTTTTCCCCAAGATTCCAGTTTGTCAGGCGAACCACTTACTAGGCCCACTACCTCGCAAAATTGGCAATCTTTCATTTGTGAGGCCATATATTCAGCATATCGGCCTAGGCCTACCAAAGCTACTTTGATTTTTTTGCCATCGTATTTGGGCCTGCTGGAGGTTGCAGATATTAATGGTACTAGAGCGGAAGCGGTCGTTATGTCTTTTATGAATGTCCTACGATTTAGTGCTTTTTTCATTGGTTTTTTATTAGTTACTTTCAAAGTAAATGTGAATGAAACATTTTTCCAAACTTCGGCATCAAATCAAAATTTGAAGTTGTAAGCCAAGGATCCGATCGGAGTACCAAAAATTTGAAGTTGATACCCACGAATTGCTCCCTTTTCAGATTTAAAATAGACTGAATAAATGTTTTTATGAGCGTAAATATTATAAATGGACAAAACCCAGTTTCCAACATATCTATTTTTTTTGCTGGGGGGTGTCAAATTCCATGAGAAATCAAGTCTATGGTAAGCTGGTATCCTAGCGTTGTTTCGCTGGTCATAAAAAGGAAAGAAGTTATTGTTAAGGTAAACAAATCCTGCTGGTTTGGTGTATGGACGGCCCGAAGTAAGTACGAAATTGAAACCAAAAGAATTGTATTTATCTGCAACGAGGTTTATGGAAGTATTGAAGCTATGAGGTCTGTCATAGTTGGCATAATAGAGTTTCCCACCATTTATCATCTCTGAAATGTGCGGACTGTCAAAAACTCTATTAAATGTGCGGGCATATGTGTAGTTTGTCCAACCAGTGAAAGTTCCTTTTTTCTTTGAAGCCATCAATTCAATACCATAAGACTTACTTATTCCTTGCACAAGTTGAGTTTCAGGGAATTTTTGTAACAAAAAATCCCCTCCTGATTTATAGTCGATGATATTTTTGGAATGACGATAGTAGGTTTCTACGCTTAGGTCAAAGATGTCTTTTTCAATGGAATTATATATTCCTGCTGTCACCAAATTCGACACTTGAGGAGCTATGTTTCTATCGGAGGTTTTCCATCTTGAGGTCGGAATCGGTGTTGTAGTATTTGAGATAATCTGCAAATATTGTCTCATATTGTTATAACCAATTTTAAGCGTGGTATTAGGGTTTATTAGATATCTGATGCCGATTCTAGGTTCTAATCCATCATAAGCTTTTGTTATTTCTCCTTTTTGGTATAATTTGGTTTCTGTTACCGTAAATTCATCTTTGGGTTGGCTGGAATCATAGGTGCGTACCTCGGCGTTACCCAAGGCATGAAATAGTGAGTATCTCAGACCGATATTAAAAGCCATTTTTTTGGAAATTTCAAATTCACTGTCACTATAAATTGCATATTCGTTTGAATATTCTATGGGTGTTTTTATTGAATTTACATTGTAACTATTTCCAGGAATCAACTCACCAGGAGATATTTTATTTTTCGAAAAATTGATTCCAAATTCAGACTTTTGTCTTTCTGTGTTGTAGTTTAAACTGGCTTTAAATTGCAATAGATTTATTCCAGATGTCAATTTTACTGGGTATTTCGTAAGTGTTTCTATGGTTCCGATGGTTGGAAGGTAATCCACTTTAGTTACACTGCTCGAAAAATCAAGGTTTTTGTTTATTATGCGAATCCACTTTGCATTGAAATTTTGGCTGTAATGCTCAAAGAAAGTTTTGGAGCCAATCACGTAAGGCAAACTGGATAGCAAGTCAGTTTTAAATTTGTCTTCACTCAAATACATCATGGCGGAAAAAATATTTTTGCTATTGGTTTTCCAAAAAAGTTTAGAAACCACTTCTGAAAAATTTGTGTTCACGATTTCAAAGTTGGAGTTGATTTTTGATAAAAAGAAGTCGGTATAAGTGCCTCTTGCTGAAACATATATGCCTAGTTTATCTTCTATGATTGGCACATCTACCATAAGTTTGCCTGAGATTAGACTCAAGCCGCCATTTATTTCAAGTTTTTCAAGATTGGGGTTTTTTAGCGAAATATCTAAAACCGAAGCAGCTCTACCTCCAAATCTGGCTGGAACGTTTCCTTTATACAAATCTATGTTGTTGAGTGCGTCAGGAGGCAATACCGAAAACATCCCGAACATGTGGGTAGGGTTAAAAATGGGCGTATCATCAATAAGAATAAGATTTTGGTCGGTGGTTCCACCGCGTATATTTACACCGTTAGATGCTTCACCAACGCTTGAGACTCCTGGTAGCATTTGCAAACTTCTTAAAAAGTCCACTTCGCCTAAGGCAGTTGGAATTTTTTGAATAGCCTTTATATTTATTTGATTTACACCCAGCATAGGTTTTTTGAAAAGCTCTTCACTTTTTCTTGACGATATTACCACCTGCTCAAGTTGATTTTCTACCAAAGCCATTTTTATACTTAAAGTGCTATCCTTTGAGTTTGCTGTAGTATAGATCCAATTCGGAACATAACCAAAATGCCTGAAAGAAATAGCATGATTGGCTTTGGTTACGTTTATTGAAAATTCTCCTTTTGCATTTGTTTTATAAATAGCATTTAGCTTTTTGAGATCTACAGAAATACTTGCTTCGCTTATGGGTTCGTTGGTTAGAGAATCCGATAATTGGCCTTTTATGGTAATTTTTTGAGCCGAAGTAGGTATAATAAACCAAAGAATATTTAAGGAAATTAGTATGGCCTTGTGCATATCAAAGTGGTAGTATTGGGGTTCTAAACAGACTTTTTTTGCATTGAGCAAAGGGAATTATGGGTCGTTTATCGTTCGGGACTTCGGGTATGGGGTATCTATTGTTGAAATACTTAAAAAGCCCATCTTTTTCACCGCCATAAGGGCCTAGCACACGGCTTGATTTAGACAAATTGTATTTTAGTTCATACACAGATGATGCAGTAAAATATCCTAAGACAATTTCAAGTGGGTTGTTTTGATTTATTAGGTTTCCTTTTAATGCAGAAGGAGGGGTGTCAGCTATGCTGCCCGAATTTACGGATTGGTCTTGAATAAGCTTATAATATCGATATGCATCTGAACTTATCGCATGTTGTTGTACCACCAAAAGCCCTGGATTAGACTGATAAAATGGCACTTGGGCAACTCTTTTGTCATATTGGGTTTGCCCATCTATAAATGCATCTGAAAAAATCTCAATGTTGTTTCCGTAAATAATATCATAGCAATTAGTCTTACAGAAATAATCAAAAATATTGGCTCCTGGTATTGTTGGGTCATTTACACAAGCTTCTATCGTATTGCCTGTTACTGTTTTTTCTTCATATATTGCTTGCTTGCATGTCGCACAGATGTTTTGCGGTTCGTAAAGTGTCCATTTCCAGCGGTAAAAATTCCTTTCTGTAGGTGGGTCCACAAAATCTACAAATAAATCAATGGTTTGCATTCTGCCATTGCTGCCTTTTGGGTCTTCTATTCCTTTTTGGTTTAGAACATCGTAAAGGGTACCTATTTCTGGGATGGCCTGAAGTTTTTCGTTGTTAGATGCATAGTTTTTCCCATCGGTTTTCAATATTCTAAGTTTATAGTTATTGCCAATTTTACCCTTAAATCCAGCTGGAAACTGATAATAACCTGGTTCTATTTCATTCAAAACAATGGTTTTAGTTTCATTTTCTAATACTTCTACCTTGGCACCTGTCACTGCCACAATATCTTTCAGATTTGGTGTAATGGTGGCCGTAAATTCAGTGCTTCGATAGGTAAAGTCAGCACTGGTTTCGAATAAAGAAATGGGTTGTGAATTTTCGAGGTCAGTGACAGATCCATCTACGATTAGATAAGATTGCTCTTGTTTAATGGTTATTTTGAATGGCTCAACACAGGATTGTACACAAAAAAAACTTATCAAAAATGCCGTAATTAATAGCCTATTGAAGTTTTTATAAGCATTCATTTCATTATTTATCATAAGAATAAAGCAAAGTAAAGACTAATGAACTTGATTTCCAAACTTCATTAGTCTTTTTGTTCTTTGAGCCACTTTTATTTCAATTCGACTTAGTTGCATGAAATGCGAACAAAAGAGTTTTTTGGTGGAGAAGTAGCTGTAATTCCCTCGAAAATTGCCTGCGTTTTAGGTCATTTTTCATGTAAAAAATCTTTAGTTTACTTTATATAATTCTAACTAACAATATCAAGGTTAAATTACTTTTTTTCACAAAAAAATATAAATTATTGTAAATTATTAAAATGTGTCAAAAATACACTATATTTGAATTCTCAACCTTAAAATATCAGAAAATGGAATTAAGTATTAAAAAAATTATGAAATTGGCTTGTGTATTTACTGCACTTGCATTTTCGAAAGTTGCCATAGCTCAAGATGGTACAATTTATCCGCTGGAGACCCCAAATGAGCCAAACGCTATTCCGCTTGGAACAGGTGGAGTGGAGAATCAACCGGCATCTGAAACTTGGTTTCGCCAGTGGGGCGACCCTATGGCCCGTAACATTACAAAAGCTACCTTGACACCATTTTTGCCTGAAGCCGGTAAGGCAAACGGTACAGCGGTAATCGTAGCCCCAGGTGGTGGCTTTAGTTGGTTATCATTGGGAAACGAAGGTTGGGAAGTGGCCGAGGCTCTTTCAAAACAGGGTATTGCTGCTTTTGTTTTGAAATATAGACTCAATCCAACGCCAGAAAAGCTAGAAGATTTCACGGCTTGGATGAATCGCCCGCGTACGCCTGCTCCTGCAACATCTGATGGTTCAAAGGCTGCAACTCCGCCACCAGCACCACAGCGAAACCTCGACAACCAACTTCAAGATGCAGAAGCGGCATACGCCATGATTATCAACAGAGCCAAAGAATGGGGCGTAGATACCAAAAGAATTGGTATGATTGGTTTTTCAGCTGGTGCAGGACTAACCATGCATTCTACTTTGCATTCTAAAACTATGAAATTGGCATTTATTGGTCCGATTTACGGTGGCATGGGGCCAGTGGAAGTTCCAAAAAATGCACCGCCGATGTTCACGGCTATAGCATCAGATGATTTTCTTTTTAGAGGTCAATTTGGCGTTGTAGAGTCATGGTTTAAAGCTGGGATTCCTGTAGAATTTCACCTATACCAGAATGGTGGTCATGGATTCGGTCTTGGCAATCCCAACCGTACGAGCAACAAATGGTTTGATGCCTTTACGCATTGGTTAGATGTGAATAAGTTTTTGGTAGCGAAATAAATTAAAGCAAAATTTGGTAGGATGCTTAAGCATTCTACCAAATTTTACAAATCGTTATTTTTCTATTCAAGCCTTTTTTTTATCAAAAATCTATTGATTTATTGATTTTGAGTTTTTTTTCCTCAGTTAGAAAGACCTTCATAATTCTATGCAAAGTTTCTTGGAATATTACTTCACAAATAGTTATTCCTTCCTTACAAAACCTCGTGACTTTGCTTCTTCCGAATTTCAACTTGAGCGTGTATTCCTTTAAGAAAAACCAATCGGACAATAAAGAATACTTGTCAAATGCTTTATAAAAAATGATATAATCGATTCTACATTTAGGTCTTCTCAAAAATCTTTATTTGCCCATCACGCTGTCATCACATTTCAGGTCTCCAGTCACGTATTGGATGCCGTCGAGAAAAAACTCCAGTAGCTCAGCTTGGTAGACACTTTGGATATTGTGGCTCATGGAGCTATAAAGTACGCGGCCTTTGCCGTGGCGTTTTACCCATGCCAAATACACGATGTCGTCATGGGCTTGGTCGCGTTTGCCAGTGATATCTTTGCTTTCCATGTAAAGTAACGGTCTGAAATTGTGCTCTTTATAAGCATTATTAAAAAAATACGGCTCATCCACATGCGTAAATCCATCGCCATGAAAAGCTGCCACCAGTGGATGGTTTTTGTCCACTTCTTTGAGGTGAATTGTTTGTTGTTTCGGGTGGTAATCAAAGCTACCACCTGTGAGGCGACTGAATTCCATGTCATTGTTTTGTACCGTAATGGCACCATGCATGATAAAAAGGCCGCCTCCTTTGGCAATATAATCCATGAAATTTTGCTGATACACTTTGGCTTTGGCCTCTATTTCTTTTTCGCTGAGGCTGCTTCTCATTTTCAAAAGATCGTAAAACAGATCTCTTTTGGGTCCTGAAGGATTGCAATTGTTGAAAATGACAGCGTCGTATTGTTTCAGGTTTTTCTTTTCAAAACTCTCAATATCATGAGCAATATGGACCTCAAAAGCTCCAGACTTTTTGGCCATAATTTTCAGCAACTCGTCGTTATGAGGGATAGTCCAATGGTAAAAACCGGTGTGCTGCGAATACACCAAAAGCTTACGTTTGGGTGCTTGAATTTTAGCTTTAGCCGGTGCAAGGGATTCGATTTTGTCCAGAAATTCCTTATCAATTTTCGGTGCCTCCAAACTTTGACTATGAGCAGGGATTGCGGCAATTGTCAGCCACAGAAAGATGATTTTTTTAAGCATTATGATAGGGTTGAAAATGTTTTGAATCCACATTATCGTGGACTTTTGCGAATATAAGTTTTTTTACGGAATTCAAAGTAGTAAAAATTTAATACCTTGAAATTAGTGTTTGATTTTTAATTTGTATTAAAATAATAATTCAAAATAATTACCGTCAATCATTCAATCGTTGGTCAGTCGCCAAAAACCTATGCCCTTCTTCCCTTATCAATCTACCTTCAAACTCTTAACTGGATTAAGCATGGCTGCTTTCACAACCTGAAAACTCACCAAAAACAAAACGAGGCCTGCGAAAACTAATCCGACTGTAAGGAATAATACCCAAGATAAATCAATGCTGTAGGCATAGTTTTCGAGCCATTTTTTCATGGAAAACATAGAAAAAGGCAATGCAAAAAGTACCGCAATGAGGATCAAAACTGAGAATTCTTTGTTGAATAAATTAACAATACTTAAAGTGGTTGCTCCCAATACTTTCCTAATTCCTAGCTCTTTGGTGCGACGAACAATACTTAGCGATACTACGCCCAAAATCCCTAAAAGCACTATAAAAATAGCCAAAATAGTGGCCAACTGAGCCGCTTTTTTCAGCTGGATTTCGGTTTGATATAGTTTTTGGAGCATTTCGTCTATGAACTTGTATTCAAAAGGGGCATTCGGTAAAAGGGTCTTCCATTTGGTTTCAATGTTTTCGAGTGATTCGGGGAGATTTCCGGGTTTCATTTGGAAACTTAAATATCTGAAAAAATTATTGTCCCGCACATTCATGAAGGCTACTGGACCGATGGCTTTGTGCATAGATTCGAAATGGAAATTTTTACAAACGCCAGATATTGTATAGATAGAATTAGTTGAATGCATTCTTAAGGTTTTTCCAACGGCCTCTTGCGGATTTTTATAGCCCAAATTTTTGGCAGCTTCTTCATTTAATACAATTTGCCCTGGTTGATAGGCTTTTCCATCGGCATTGAAGAATTGACCATCTTGCATTTTGATTTTGTAAGTATCGGCAAATTTTTCATCCGTAAATAATAAAGGTGTGAAAACCGCATCTGTTGAGTCTTGGCCTACTCTGTAAATTCCGTTTGTCTGTCCAAAATTGCCATCAGGAATTACCCACGAGAGGCTGGCACTGTTTACTTCTTTCAATTTGGCCATTTCATCTCTTACCGTTTCCATTTTTTCCACCCCTTCAGGTGACCAATCGCGGGGAACTTTCACACTCAACACCGAAGATTTGGTGTAGCCCAAGTCTTTTGTAAAAAAATAGTTGACTTGTTTTGAAATAACCAACGCCCCGCCAAAAACAAAAATGGCAACAGAAAATTGAGAAACTATCAAAGCTCTTCGGAAGAACACGTTTTCTTTTACTGATTTTAACTTTCCTTTCATGGAATCAACGGATGGCAAAGTTGACAACACAAATGCAGGATATATTCCTGATAACAAACCAATTAATAAAGTCAACAACAAACTTGAAAGATAAAAAAATGGAGAGGCAGAAAAGATAGAAACAATCTCTTTTTCTAAAATTCCCTCAAAAACTGGGCGGAATATTTGATAAAAAACGAGCGAAAACAAAAAGCTAAATAAAGCTATGAGAATGGATTCTGCCAAAAACTGAAACAACAATTGTTTTTTGGTACTTCCCATAACTTTCCTCACGCCTATTTCTTTAAGTCTAGAGGATGCTGCACCTACAAAAATATTGACATAATTGACCACAGACATTAGCAAAATAAAAATGGCGACCAAAGACAAAGTCCAAACCGTTTTTCTAACCAAACCACCATTTCCTTCTAGATATACATCTTTAATAGGTACTAATTTCGGTACAAGATTTTGAAAAATTTCCGGGGTAGAATGAGTAGCCACCAATTGCGAAATGGCTTTTTCTACGGCCTCTGGCTTAACACCTTCTTTTAGCTCTAAATAGCTGGCTATGTATGGATTAAACCAAGAATCGAATTGATTTCTACCAAAAAAAATGGCATTGTTAAAAGACATGATAATCGGGAGACCGCTTTCTGTTCCAGTAAGATTTGTGATGGAATTAAAAGGTACTTTTTCCAGTACGCCGGTTATAGTGAATTCAGCATTTCCACCAGAAAATGACTCCAGTTTTAAGGAATTTCCAACCACATCGGTTTTACCAAAATATTTGATAGCTTGATCAGTCGAAATAACCATGGAATTAGGCTGTAATAGTGCAGAACGGCTATCACCGTGTAGAAGTGAGAAACCATAAATACTCAAAAATGTGGAATCGCCCAGCTGAACACTTTCCCTGAACACTTTTTCTCCTTTCGAAACCACTGTGGAAACACCGTCAAAACGATAAAAATTGGCCACTAAATTGGGATAATAATCTTTGAGAGCCTTTGCAACTGCA
The DNA here is from genome assembly GCA_002256395.1 of Bacteroidetes bacterium B1(2017). Lineage (GTDB taxonomy): Bacteria > Bacteroidota > Bacteroidia > UKL13-3 > UKL13-3 > B1. Next base: position 38,491 of record NKJG01000008.1, read on the forward strand.
CCCAAGGAGGTAATCTCAATACCCATGTTTTCCTTTTTCCATTTGCTCTGAATCATGTATTGATTCGGGGCATTTTTCAAGTTTCTGTTGGTTTGTATTTCACCCCAAACATAGCTCCCTATCAAAAGCGAAAAAGTAAGGCCAATGGAAAGACCAAAGATGGTAATGAAAGAATAAAACCTGCGTTTTTTTAGATTTCTCCAAGCGATTTTTAGGTAGTTTTTAAGCATTTGCAAAAAGGTAATTTTCCTTGATTAAAGATAAAAAAGAAAACCAATGAGATAAAATGGCTTAACTTTATTTAACTTTTAAACTGTCTTCAAACTAAAGAAAATACTCGTTAAAGCACCTTTGATGGCTTCAAAAACTTAATATTTAAGGGATATTTATAAGCTTTTCCGTTATTTACTTTTACCGTATTAATGACAATGTATAACTGACTAAAAACTGCAAAAAATAATGAAATAGGGTGAATAGAAAAAAGCAAACAAGGAAGCAAATATAGAGACATGCTAAGTTGAAAATTAATCACATCATAAGCATGGGTATTAATATTTTCAATTCGATTTTTCTTATAAATCCAGACTATAATGGGGGCAATGATGGTTAAAAGTAAGCCACTTAAATGCAATAATGGCAACCACTTTTTGGTTTCATTGTCATTTTGGTCTGCTTCATAAATATTAAGCACTTCAAAATCTACCTCCAAAGCAGCTGCAATAGACTGCAAAGTGTATGCTCGAGGATCCACATCACCATTTTCAATACGTTGGATGGTTCGGACACTTATTTCAGTTTTTTCTGCTAATTCTTCTTGCGTTATGCCTTTTTTCAATCTTAGTGTTTTAATCAAATGTCCTGTCTTCATCCTATTGTTTTATTTGATTGCAAATGTAAATGTATTGAAAAAAGATAGAAACTACATTTACACGACATTTAGGTGACATTTAGTAAATCAAGTGGAAATTTCACTCTGTTTTCAAACTCTTTACTGGGTTCATCAAAGCTGCCCTAACTGCCTGGTAACTTACTGTTAAAAAGGCGATAGCGACAACCAACGTGCTAGCCAAAAGAACTATCGATGCATCAAAATTGATATGATAGGCAAATTGCTGCAACCATTTGTCCATGGCCCACCAAGCAATTGGAGATGCAACAAGAATAGAAACAATTACCAGAATCAGGAAATCCTTTGTAAGCAAATGAACGATGCTGCCCACACTTGCTCCCATTACTTTTCTGATGCCAATTTCTTTGATTCTGACCTCTGAGGCAAATGTTGCTAGACCAAAAAGTCCGAAACAAGAAATCAACAGAACTATTGCTGCGAAAGCATTAAACATTTTAAGCTGTTTGCTTTCATTCTTGTGCAAATTATTGAAAGTGTCGTCCAAAAACTCGTAATTCATTATGTTGTTGGGTGCTAGCTCTTTCCAGCTTGCCTTGGCAAAAGCAAGTGCATTTTGATATTGACCTGGGAAAACTTTCACATTTATGGTACTCATGTAGCCTTCATTGTTATAAAAAAGTATGAGCGGAGTGATGGCCTCCTTCAAACTTCTGAAATGAAAATCTTTTACAATACCCACTATTTCACCTTTACGGCCATTTGCTTCAAAAATTTGACCTATCCATGGTTTCGGGATTTTGAATTCTTTTATCGCAGTTTCATTCAAAATAGAATTGTTTTCATCTGCTTTACTATCGGTAATCCAGCGACCATCTGTGAGTTTTAGGTTAAAGAATTTTTTATAATTAGGAGAAATTTCCAGCAAAGAAGTTGTTGGATTCCAGGTGGTATCCTTACCTGGCCAATTGAGGCTTCCGCTATGGGTATTCAAAACATTTACAATGCTTGAATTAGAAATCGTAACGTCTTTTATACTACTTTCCTTTTTTAATAAATCAACCATGGTTTTACGCAAATTCGAGGAATTTGGAACATTCCAGGGAATCGTTATGGTGAAAATATGCTCCTTTTCATAACCCAGAGGCTTGTTTTGAATGAATTTTAATTGCCTGAAAATAAGCAAAGTGGACATCAATAGGACAACAGTGAATGTAAATTGAAAAACCACAAGACCTTTTCTGAAACTACTGCTTTTAGTATCAACACCCAAAGCTCCTTTAATAGATTGAATTGGATTAAATGATGCAATAAACAGGGAAGGATAAATACCTGTAAGAAAGACCGAAACGATAGCAATGCCTGTTAAAATATAGAAAACAATGGGGTTGTTTTGGAAAGAAAAATTTGAGTCTGAAATGTCGTTTAACAAAGGCATACCGAAATATATCAACATCAGTCCTATGGCGGCGGCTATTAAACTGGTGATAAATGATTCCAGAATAAACTGATAAAACAAGCCTATTTTGGTAGCCCCAATCATTTTTTTGATACTCACTTCCTTGATTCTTTGTGAGGCCTTTGCCGTGGTAAGATTGATGTAATTGATGCTGGCTATAAGTAAAATAAAAATGGCCACCAAAGTAAAAATGTTCACTATGGTTTTGTTTCCTGCAGAAGCCAAACCGGTGGATTGAAATACATTATCGAAATGAACAGCTGTTAATTTTTGGAGTTCCAGATGGGTATTGTCTTCTTCCGAATTTCGAGTCTTTTTTAGGAATTTTGTAAGCTTCTCTGAGGTAGTTTTAGGATTGAGTCTGGAAGAACTCAGTATATAGGTCTGATAGTTGAAATTATTCCATTGTTCATCGTTTTTAGCAACTTTAGGATTGCTCATTCTGGAGGCATTGTTAAAGATGAAGTCATGTTGAAAACTAGAATTTGAGGGACTGTTTTTTACCACAGCACCCACCAAATACATCAATGAATCATGCTGAATTACTTTTCCTATGGGGTTTTCGTCAAGAAATAGTTCTTGTGCCTTTTTCTCAGAAATAATCATCGAAAAATAATCTTTCTTGAAGTTTTCGGGGCTTCCCTTTATAAATTCATAATCAAAAACCTCAAACCAATGACTATCCACAAATGCCACTTTTTTTTCAGCAAAAACTTCATTGTTTATGCTAAAGTTGAAATCTCCCCATGGTGTAAAAATCCTTGTGCTGTTTGCGATTTCCGGAAAGGTTTGTTTCAGATAATCAGCTAATTTGTAAGGAGTTGATGCCCAGTGCCAAGTTTCAGTATCATTTATTTTGAGGTGGGTGTTTATACGGTAAATCTGATCTGATTTTTTATGAAAAGAATCAAAACTCATTTCGTTTTGCACCCACAAAAACAGTAGGGATGCAGTAGCCATGCCCAGAGCAAGTCCTCCAATGTTTATCAAAGAATATAATCTGTTTTTAAACAGATTGCGATAGGCGATTTTGAAATAATTCTTTATCATAATTTTGTTAATTGTTATTGGGAAATTGGTCGCTTTTATACCCGATTAATCGGTTTTCAAGTCACCTATTTACTCCGTTTTCAAACTCTTCACTGGATTCATCAATGCTGCCCTGATTGATTGCCAACCTACTGTGAGCAGTGCAATTACAATAGTTGTCAAGGCAGTAAAACCGAAGATCCACCAATTAAAAGATGCTCTGTAAGGATAGTTTTCAAGCCATTTTTGGCTGGCCAAATAAGCCAAAGGAAATGAAATGACAAATGATAAACTTACCAACTTTAAGAAATCAGTTGAAAGCAATTTTACAATACTTGTTACAGAAGCTCCCATGACTTTCCTTACGCCTATTTCTTTCGTACGTTTTTCGGCTGATAAAGTAGCCAAGCCAAACAAACCGATACAAGAAATAAAAATGGTCAAAATAGCTCCAAACAATATAATGTCTTTCCACTTTGACTCTGACTCATAACTTTTAAGATTCTCTTTTTCTTTAAATGAATAAGAATAGGAGCTTAAAGGGAAAATCTGTTTGAAGGTCTTTTCGATGTGTTTCAAACTAGCGGTTTCAGTATTGGGTCTAATTTTCACATAAACCTGTCCATACCCATTGCCGGGTTTCATAGTAAATAATTGTGGCTCAATTTTCTGACTAAGCGAAGCAAAATGATGATCTTTTACCACACCAATAACCTGATATTTTTCATCATTGTTATAGAAAAAATTCACTACTTGGCCCAAAGGATTTTTCCAACCAGCTTGTTTGACAAACGTCTCGTTGACCAAAACAGACTTTGTAGAATCCGAAGGAAATTCGGTTGAGAAGTTTCTACCTGCCACCAAAGGGATTTTCAAAAGTCCCAAATAGGCAGTATTGACGGTTTCATAAGCAAAATTCATTGAAGTTTCGCCGTTTACTTTAGCTCCTGTTCCCCAAGATCCTCCGTTTTTTGGGGCAACTTCTATAATGTTCGGATTTTCAATTAATTCTTGCCTAAACAAATTGGCTTCCTGTTTTGTCATATTCCATTTCTCAACTTTAATTAAATCCTTATCGTCATATCCTAAATTACTAGATGTAAGATAGTTGAAGTGCGTATATATCACCAAAGTAGCAATTATCAAAAACGAGGCGAGGCCAAATTGTAAAACTACGAGAGATTTTTGAAGATAGTTTTTGCCTGTGAAATTGAATCTTCCATAAAGTGTTTTTACAGGTTCGTAACCCGACAAAATCAAAGCCGGATAAATACCAGCCAACAAACCTGTTATAACAAAAAGCAAGACATAAAAAACAATTAATTTAAAATCAAAAAGATAACTTAAGGATAAAGACTTGTTGGACAGCTGATTAAATGTAGGCAACACGAGTACAACCAGTAAAATAGCAATTATAAATGCAGCAAAACTTAGTATGTATGATTCTCCCAAAAACTGAATGATGAGTTGTTTTCTATTGCCACCCACTACTTTTCTCACTCCGATTTCTTTTGCTCGTTTGATAGAACGAGCCACTGTCAAATTAACAAAATTGATGCAGGCTATAATCAGTATAAAAATAGCAATTCCACCCAAAATATACGAAAACGTTGGGTTGCTGGCATCTCTCAGGCCATTGCTGGCTATGTAGTTGGTGCTAAGGTGCATTTCTGCGAAAGGCTGCAGAAGAAACTTTGTGGTTTCTTTTACATCATATTTTTCTCTCATATTTAGCATGGCCTCTTTAGCATCTGCTTCAAAAACTCGTTTCATTTTGGCTTCAACAGCTTGCTGGTTCGCATTTGGTTGTAAGACGAGAAACGTATTCTGAAAGAAATTAAACCAATTGTCGTTGTTGGCATAAACAGAATTTTCTACTACTTGAGGAATCAGGAAATCAAATTTTATGGAAGAATTTTGGGGACAATTTTCGGACACGCCTGTGATTTTGTATGGCACAAATTTGTCGTCTTCAATTAGTTCTAAGTTTTTACCCAATATATCCGTTGTTTTGAAATATTTCTGAGCCATTTCTTCTGAGAGAATGATGGATTTAGGTTCCAAAAGGGCAGTTTTAGGGCTTCCAGCAACCAGCGGGAAAGTAAATACGGAGAAAAAGTTAGAGTCCACTGCTAACATTTCTATATTGCTGATTTCGTTTTGATGTCTGATGTTTCGGTTATCAGATTTTAACCTCACGAAAGCCGCCACTTCAGGAATACTCTCCTTGAATTTGGGTCCTTGAAAATGTCCTGTGTTGCCATCCTTGCTTTTTATACTTCCATCAGGGCTTATCCATTGGTTTACTACCCGATAAATATTATTTCCATTTGTATGAAATCGGTCATAGCTCATCTCGTCTTTGCTATAAAGTACAATAAGCATTGCAGCGGCCAGTCCAATACTAAGACCCATAATGTTGATGCCACTGTACACTTTGTTGTGCACAAGGCTTCTCCAAGCAATTTTGATGTAGTTTTTTATCATTGTTTTAATGTTAAAAGATTGTTTACTCTGCCTTCAAAGACTCCACAGGATTTACTTTGGCGGCTCTCCATGCTTGTGATAGAACAGTTAAGGAGCTTATTGAGAGTAATATAAATATACCGAAAATCAAAACCGATGGACTAATAGAAACCCTTGATACAAAAAACTCTAACCACAAATTGTTTATAAAGTAAGCCAATGGAGTGGCAATAACTACCGAAATGGCAATCATCTTAATGTAGTTTTTGGACAACAAAAGGATAATCTGAAACGCTCCAGAACCCAGAACTTTTCTAATACCCATTTCTTTGCGGCGAGTTTCAGCCGTATAGGTAGCCATGCCCAATAATCCCAAGCAAGATATAAATACAGCTAGGAAGGCAATTAAGCCTAAAACATTTGCAACATTGCTAAACACGGTATGTACCAAAAGCAATTCTTCATCGAGAAATTCATATTCGAAATTTGTAGTTGGGTTTACTTTTTTCCAAGTTTCTTCTAGATATTTGGTAGTCTCCTGTTGGTTGTTACCGCTGATTCGTATAGTGGCGTAATTAAATTCCGATTGTCGATTTCTAAGCATTAAAGGTTCTATTTCTCTCATTACATTAAGAAATTGAAAATCTTTTACTACTCCCACTACTTCTACCGTATTTTCACCTACCAAAATCTTCTGACCAACCGCCTCTTGTGGTTTACCTAACTTGAATTTTTCGACCATTTTTTGGTTGATTAGTATATGTCTTTCTCCGTTTTGGCTGGGTATTTCGGGTAAATTTTTCCCAGCTATCAACTTTAGTCCCCAAACATCTACGCATTTGGCATCAATGTCAATGTAGCTGGACTGTAGGCTATCCTTTAGATTAGCTGCTTTTTTTACCATTGTACCATTTTGAGTGCCGGTGGCCGGTAAAAAAGTACATGCCGATACTGCCGCTATGTTTTTGTTTCTGGAGATTTCCTGTGCAAACCTTTTGTAGTTTTCTTGTTTATAGAGCGTTACATTAATTACGTTGTCTTTGTTGAAACCATAGTCGAAATTAAAAATATGGTCGGTCTGTAGGTAAATGAGACATGTCGAAATAATAAATATCAGCGAAACTGAAAATTGCATAACCAAGAGTGCCTTGCGGAGCGTGAGGCGTTTAAAAACCTTGGTTCCTCCGAAGCTTTTGAGAATTTGTATTGGATTAAAGGCTGAAATATAAATGGATGGCAATAAGCCAGCAATTACTCCAACGGCTAGACTAAACCCAAGAAAAGTTAAATACAACGGAAGTGTGTGATTAAAGTTGATATTGAGGTATTTGTTTATCATCAAACCGGAGAAAAGCGATTGTAATAAGAACAATATGATGATAGAAAGCACCAAAGATACCATTGAAATCAGTACAGACTCCGCAATGAATTGGCCAAAAATATGACTTCGAGTAGCACCTGATACTTTTCTTATGCCAACTTCTTTGGCTCGTGTCAGTGACCTCGCAACAGAAAGATTGGTGTAGTTTAAACACGCAGATAACATCACAATCAAACATAAAACGCCTAAAACCAATAAGACGATTTTAGGTATAGCAATATGTGTTTCGTTTCCTATGGGGTTACTCGGAGTTATTTCGGTAAGGGCTTTGGTCTTTAACCCATACTGATTGACATCGCCCTTTGGATAGTATTTATCAGATATTTTATCCAAAATATTTTGCAAGTCGGCCTCAGTTTTATCTTTTTGTAGTAAAACATAGGTGTAGTTTGCCCAAATGGAATTCCAGTCGTTTTGAGCAACGTTCAAAACCGAATCTTTAACCAAGACATTAAGAGAACTCATGGATGCCAATAGGTTAAAAGGCAAGTGGGTTTTACCTTCAATAGGTTTTAGTACCCCCGTTATGGTGAAAAGTCCATAGTCGGTTTCTCGATTACCATTGTCAACACCAGTCGGGCTGAGATCGGTGTTTTTAAAAGTTACAGTTTTCCCCACTGGATTTTCATTAAAAAACAACTTTGAGGCCATTTCTTGGCTGATTACTAGTGACCTAGGATTGGTTAATGCAGTTTTTGGGTCGCCTTCTAAAAGTTTGAAATCTAGTATTTTAAATAAATTCTCATCGGCAAAGTAGCCGCCTCCAGAGGCTATTTTTTCATTATAAAACACATTCCCTCCGATATTTCTAACGAGTGTGGCTGAGGCCTCTATTCCTGTATAGTTTTTACGCAACTCTTCACCAAGCGGAATTGCCGAGGAAGCCATGTCGTTCATATGGTTATTGTTTTTACCATGTGTCAATACTCTATAAACCCGATCTTTATTCGAATGGAACTGATCGTAGCTTTTTTGATCGGCTATAATTGCCAAGATCAATAAACATACCGACATGCTAAAAGCCAATCCAATAACATTGATTAAGCTAAAAGCTCTGTTTTTAAGTAGATTCCTCCAAGCAATTTTAAAATAGTTCTTTATCATAATTTTGTTAATTGGGTAGCGACTCGTGAAAATTATGAGTGGGTTTGGTCAAAAGAAAAACTAAAAACACACCTCTGTGGCTCTGATTCTTTATTTGGACTCTAAGTAAAACTTAGAAACAGCTTTTTCATAATTTTATATATAATATCCAATCCTATGCCAAAGTTATAACTAACTGATAATTAGAATTTAAAAATGATATAACAAAAAAAAATGTCCAAAAATGGACATTTACAGTACATCTTCGGACATTCAAAAAAATACGAAATCTTATTTGGCTAATTTCTTCAAAGTCAGGTAATCAAGGAAGTAAATTACTTTCAAAGAAAGGTTATTATTTTGTTCAGACTGCAGCGTGTTCTGCAGGTTTTCCAAGTAAGCTACTTTGGCATTGTCAGAGCTATGAACGGTGGCATTTTTCCAAACTACATTCATGAAACTTCCTGGAGCAAACTGCCATGTATAAACCATGTCCACATTAAAATAATTAACATTTCGATCAAGGTTTTGGGTAATATCAGCTCTTTTAGATAATAGCCCATCTTCCTTGAGTTCGTAAAACTCTCTGTTGTTTACTACGCTAGCGTAGTGCCTCGCTCTGAAAGTCAAACCCATTTTGTTTGTAAAATTATATTTGAGATTAAGCGTGTTTTCAATTGATTTCACTCTTCTGATAGCAAAAATCGACTTGTCCTCTATTATGGTCGTAAATCCTAAGCCTTTATTGTTCGTATTAATTTCCATACCGTGACGAACCGAAAACTTCGAATTGAAACGATAATTGTGACTGAAACTGATTTCGGATAGATTTAAGTTATAAAAATTGAAGTATTTGCGATTAAATACTTCAGCGTATCCTGAATATTTTTTGGCATTGTTGGTTTCAAACCATGTACCTATGCCCAAACTATTACCTCTTTTAAAAACTCTCCCAGCCACACGAGGCTCGTAAAAATCGTTGTGTGTAGGTTGAAAGTTTGAGAAAACACCAAACCAAAAAATTTTTCTGTGCTGAGCATTGAAGTTGAAGTTTATTCTCGAATTTTGATATTTTGTATCAATATCTCCAATTCTAGAGAACAAATGGCTTGTGTTTAAATTAAGGTTGAAGTTCATTCGGTTGTACCACCCTTTTGGTTTTATGAAGCGATAACCTACATATGCATAGTGATTTATGAAATTATTGTTGGTAAAATATCCCAAATCATTGCTCGTGTATTTGGTATCTGTCAACTCTTGAGTTGCTCTAAATTGAAATCTACCACTGGTTTTGCCAAAACCAAATGAATGACTGTATCCAGTAGAATTGTTCTTTTCGATGCTCTTAAAATCCAAATGACTGATGGCTGTATTACCCGAAAAATTGTAATTATTTTTCTTATCGTTTACACTAAAAAGAGCTGAACTTACATTGGCATTGTATTCATTGCTACCTCTCAAAACACTGGTATTGATAAAACTAACCGACGAATTGTTCTTCAGGTTTTGATCCAGAACAAAAATGTTGTAGTTGGTTGTTGGGTCGGTTTCATATTTTCTTATTTCGCCTGATTCGTTGTTTTGAATGATGGCAAATTGTGGTTTTGTAACAGCATTTAAAAGCCCGATTCCAAGACCTTTGCTGGTTCTTCCAGAAATTTTAGAAGCATTAATTAGCTTTGATTCAGAAGGGTTTCTGAGTATTTCTTCACCGGATTTTACTGCATCATACGCATCGTAAAGGTTGATGGGCGTACCACCAATCCGACGAGAATAAAAGAGGTTTCCTTTACTAAATAGCTCAGTTCCTTCCGTAAAAAACTGGCGATTCTCGTTGAATTTTACTTCAAATGGTGTCAAGTTTAGCACCTGATTATCACTTTGTACTTGCCCAAAATCTGGGATAAGTGTGGCATCAAGTGTAAAAGCTTGACTCAAACCTAGCTTCATGTCCATTCCTCCAGATACTTGGCTTGTCCAGTTTTTTTGGTTGGCCACATCTGCTGGAAAGTGATTTTGATACACCGAAAAATAGGGATAAAGCTGCAAACGAAGCGGCGGTTTTATGTCTGTTATACCTTTCCAAAGGCCCTCCTGAGTCAGAAAACCATTTTTGTTTGGGTCTATGGCCGACCAAGTATTTTGAGTTTCAACTTTTCTACGTCTGCGGGTAATATTTAGCCCCCAATCCTGCACTTTGTCTTTGCTAAAACGAATGGCAGAATATGGCAGGAAAATTTCGAATGTCCAGCCTTTTTCATGAATGACCACAGCACTTTGCCAAACGGCATTCCAAGCGAAGTCTTCACCACCATTGTTGGAGTTTTGATTGGAGGTCATTTTGGCATCCCATTGTTCGCCCAATGGCGTTACGAAATACTCAAAACCGTTCAAATTGTCGTGGTAAGTATCAAAAATAAGGCCGATGTAGTCATTTGCTCCGAAGCCATCACGGCCCGAAAGTTCTCTAGATATAGAATCTGGTGTACTTTCGAAGCAAGTACCACCAAAATAAATACCAGCATCATCGTACATAATAAAGGCCTCTGTTCGAATTTCTGGCCTTTCTTTTCGTCCGATTACTGGACGAAATTCTGTAAAATCATCTAATTTGGAGGCATCGCCCCAGGCTTGTTCATTGAGTTTTCCGTCAATTGAAACTGGCTTGCTGGTGCGTTTGGCGTCGAGGACTTTGGGGACAATTTGTGCAAATGAGACATAACTCATCTGCATTACTAAAAAGAGTAATGTTAGTTTTTTCATAATAGTTTTTTCATAATGTGAGCAGGGCAAACCACATTCAATATTTCAAGATTTGCAAAATAGGTCTACCAAAGATTGTTAAAAGGAGGTTTTAGCAAAATTCAATAGACCTATAAAGACAAAAAGATATGATTTTTTTAAGGATGTTGCACCGATGGCATAATTATTTGACTTTTCTGATGTAGATATTGCCTTGCATGGTTTTCATCATAATTTCCGAACCGCCTCCGTTAATTTTGCCGTAGGTCCAGTCGTCTTTTTTGATTTTATAAAGACCATTTTCTTTGTCAATCGACTGATTTATTTTTGAGGAGGTTTTATCAACATCAATGTCGAAATCGGTAAATACATCACCCATATCAGTTTTTAGTTTTACGTTGGCTTTCAAGCTTCCTGGAAACGTAACATCCACTTTGCCGTTGAGTGTTGTGAAAGCCATTGGTGTGTTGGGAGTTATTTCGGTAAAGTTGACCAAAATGTCTTTGTTGATGGTGTTGGCCACTACTGAACCACCCACGTTTTTCATTTTTATAAAGCCGTTGATGTTGCTTATTTCAAGATTTCCAACGACGTTTTCAATCGAAATGTCGCCATTGTTAATTGTACTCACTTTGAGCGAAAACTTATGAGGTACTTTGATGGTCAGGTTTACATGCATATTTACATTATCTACTCCCACGTTCACCGTGTTATTTTTTTCTTTGGCTGTTAGTTCAAAACCATCATTTGAATTAATTCTTTTCATTCCTTCAGACTCTTGGTTTTGTTTCTTGTAATTTTTTTCTACAGAAATAGCGTCAATAACAACTTCTTTTCCTGCATAGCCAATCACTTTTATGGAGCCAGTGATGATACCCACATTTAGTTTTCCTTCTTTATTGGGATCTGACAATGGAATGGTAAGTTGTTCTTTTTCTTGACTTTTTGCAAAAAATGGAATTGCTACAGAAAGCAATAGAACTGCGAATATTATCTTATGTATTTTCATTTGTTTATTTGTTTAGTAAAGCAATTTAAAATATTGCCTCACGATTTTTTAATATAAATATTTCCGTTAAAAGTTTCGAATTTTAGATTTTTGCCGCCATTTCCAATTCTTATGGCACTTCCTTTATTGAGTTTATGTACAGTTCCACCCTCATTTTCTTTGGTAGTTTTTGTGATTGTCGAAGGCAGTTTTTCTACATTCTCAAAGTCTGTATAAAATTCGCCATTAAAACTTTTGAAAGAGCAATCTGCCGAAAGATCACTTGGAAAAATTACCGTTAACTTACCATTGAGTGTATAATATTTAGAATTATCAGGCGGCAAAGCTACATAATTGATATTGACATCGCCATTGATGGTATGAATTTCGTTGGCATTTTTTGCATTATTTACAGTGATTTTCCCATTGATATTATTCACTTTCATAAATCCTTCTACGTCATTAACCAAAATGTCGCCATTATTTATAGTCGACACAACTAGATTTAGGGTTTTGGGCACTTTTATAGTAAAATCGAGATTGTGGTGATAATGAATTTTTCTCTGGTCCTTATTCCACTTTTCGTTGTTGCGATTGGGCCGAGAGTCCCAGGGTTCGACAATGTAAACAATTACACTATCGCCTTTTTGCTCAAACTCTAACTTAAATTCTCTCTTTCCCTGTTCCATAATCTCGTTTGTTTTGCCAGAGATTGTTTTATCAACTTCAATGAGCACTTTATTTCCGTTATAACCTTCCACTTTTATGTGGCCGTCGATATTGTAAACCGCCAGTACGCTAGTGGGTGAAACAGTAAACGATTTGCTTATTTTTTCTTGAAATTTGGTGTCCTGTGCACTCGAATTTGTGCATGAGATTACCAGTACCGACAATATCGGTATGATTAGCTTTTTCATAATTTTTGTTTTGATTTTGTATTTTGAAACTTCTTACGACAGCACCAGAATCGTTTTTTCGATTTTGCCTTTTACAGCATCATTGAGGTTTTCTTTTCTGAGCAACTCCTTAAATTGTTTGACAGAACGCTTCTCTTGTAGTTTCACCATCGCATCGGCCAATGCGACTTGCATCAAAGGTGATTCTTGGGTGAGAAGCGATTGTACCAAGCCCTCACGTACTTTAGGGTTGTCTGCTAACTGAATCAAGGCTTCGAGTGTAACGAGGCGTACGTTCTCGTTTTGATCGAAATTGAGTGTTGTTAGCAGTGCATCTATTACTTGGTCGTCAACATTATTTAGTTCTTGTGTGTAACTAACTGCTTTTAGTCGCTCAGTGGCAACTGGATTTTCGAGCATCGAGAGCATCATCATTTGCTTCATATCTTGCACTTCTGAAGATAACCTTTTTACTTCATTGTTGTTGGCTGCCACTTCGGTGTTGGGTTTTCCAATAAAATATCCAGCACCGCTACTGATTAAAATGAGTATCATGGCATAGGCCCAATTGTATGCAGGTTTGTAAGCAAATAGCGTTTTGAAACGTTCAAATAGGATTTGAAAAATACCTTCTTTTTTGGCTTCTTCTTCCGCTTTGAAAGTGTCAAGCATTGCATGGAAACGAATTTTCACATCTTTGCTTGGCTCAGGAACTGGCAGTTTGCCCATTTGTTCCCAAAGCGTTTTTTCAATATCATCAAATTGTTCGTCCATTTCTTTTTATCAAATAATAAGGGGTTTCTAAACCGAAACCAGCCCTTATGTTTTATTGATTTTTAATTTGTTTCTTTCAAAAATATACTCTTCAATTCTTTCATGGCACGGTGCACTTTTACTTTGATGTTTCCTTCTGAAGTTTTAAGAATTTCGGCAATTTCTTGATACGATAATTCTTGAAAACGACTCAAAATCAAAACTTCTCGGTAATCAGGGCTCAATTTCGCCAAAGCTTGGTGCAGAACTTCAGATTCTTGTTTTGTTTCAAGCTGAACATCTGCTGCCGGCGTCGAAATTGTCTTTTCGCTCCTTGGCGTTATATCTGCTTCATAAACCACGCGTTGGTTTTTCTTAGCGGCATCATTGATCACATTTCTGGCCAAATGAAACATCCAAGTTCTGAACTCACCCTCGCCCGAAAAAGTATGGCGGTATTTCAACATTCTATAAAAAACCGTCTGTACCAAATCTTCACTATGTGCCACCTGACCCGTGGTGTGGTATAAAAAACCAAACAAAGGCCTATGATAACGCTCAAACAACAAGCCCATCTTGTCTAAATCACCAGCTTTTACTTTAAGCATGAGGCTATTGTCTGTTAATGCGTTCAATCGGTTTGTTTTTTGTTTTTAGGGTGATTTGAACGTGGAAACTCCACTTGTTGAATAAGGTTACAATAAAAGTAGAATATTTTTGAAGAAACTTTTTGGACAAAAGAAAAACGGAAAATTGGTTACTGGGAAACTTCTCCCCAATAACCAATTTTCCAATAACCTTAACATAATTCACTCCGTTTTCAAACTCTTCACCGGATTCATCAATGCCGCCTGAATACTTCTGTAACTAATGGTTAAGAAGGCAATTAAGACAGTTACCAAACCTGCAACCACAAAAACCCACCATTGTAATTCAGTACGATATTCAAAGTCTTGAAGCCAATTCTGCATTACATAATAACCTAATGGAAAAGCGATTAAGAATGACACTACTATTAATTTTAAGAAATCTTTTGAAAGTAAACCAACTATTTGAGGGACAGATGAACCCAATACTTTCCTGATTCCGATTTCTTTGAACCTCTGCTCCGTGGTAAAAGTCACTAAACCGAACAAGCCCAAACAGGCCACAAAAATGGTCAGGATAGCGAAGATTCTAAGAATAGAATTCATGTTGGCTTCACGCAAATAAGTTTCGTTGTAAAGTTCATCTAAAAATGCATAATTGAATGCTTCGCCAGTACCAAACGCATTCCAACGGCTTTCCATGCTTTTTATTAAGCTTGGAATATCCTTATCTTCAGCTTTGATTATTAAACTAAAATATGGGTTATACTTCATAATCAATGGCTCAATTGGCTCGCGAAGTGAGCGGGCGTGAAAGTCTTTTATAACGCCAACAACTGTTATTATTGGTGATTTACCATCACTATTTGCGGGCATTTTAATGGTTTTCCCAATTGGATTTTGTGGCAAACCGATTGATTTTATGGCTGTTTCATTAATGATTACATTTAAAGTGTTTTCATCAGTTGCTTTAGTGAAGTTACGGCCACTAATTAATTTCATGCCTAAGGTTGGTATATACTCTTCATCAATACCATATTGTTTAATTCTTATTCGCTGAGTTGGGTCATTGGCTTTCATTACACCTTGCATATTGCTATCCGTAGGCCCAGCAGGTACAAAAGCCGATTTTGTGATACTTTTTACCCTAACATCATTTTTGAGTTCATTCCGAAAGGCATCCAAATTATTGCCCAAAAAACCAGCTTCTCGCAAAACAATTAGCGATTTTCGGTTATAACCAACATCCTTGTTTTGGATGTAATTCATTTGCTGGTTTACTACCAAAGTGCCAATAATTAGTGTTGCCGAAATGGCAAATTGAAACACAACCAAACTGCTCCTTACACCTTTACTACCTGAGTTTGTAAACCTATTTTTGAGAGCTTTCAAAGTGTTAAAAGACGACATGAAAAATGCAGGGTAAGCACCGGATAATATGCCGATAATCAATGTTACAATACCTAATATTGAAATGTATTTTAAATTGAATAATGAAGAAATTTCAATATGCTTGTTGGCCAATTGGTTGAAAAATGGCAAGCATAAGCTAAATATGCCAACGCCTAAAAGCATGGCGAAAACGGTTGAAATAAACGATTCTGATAAAAATTGATTTACTAATTGGCTTTTTGCCGAACCTAATACTTTACGCATTCCTATCTCCTTTACCCGCTTTGAGGCCGAAGCAGTACTCAAATTCATGAAATTGATGCAAGCGATTAGAAGCATAAATAAGGCCACAGCTCCAAAAATAGTTACGGTTTTTAGCGAGCCGCCTTGCTCTAATTCGCCCCTTAAATCTGATTGCAAATGAATATTTAATAAGGGCTGAAGTGCAAGCCCAAATCTATTTCCTTTGGAAATGGATTCTTCTAAACTCATACCCATTTTTGCCTTCAATTCGGGGGCAAGATGTTTATTGGTTGTCGCTCTTATTTTGGCTTCGATATTTTTTAAATCTACCCCATTATTAAGTGTGATATAGGTATAGTATTGTCCTTGTAGCCAGCTTTCATTTTTGGCAAGCGGGTTACTCGCCATCGAAGCCAATAGATCGAAATGGAAGTGTGAATTTGTAGGCATTTTTTCGATAATACCCGTAACTGTAAACAAGCCAGAGAAATCTTGAAAGCCATTTTCATTCCAAATACCGATGTCTTTTATGTGAATACTTTTATTTATTGGGTCCGCTTTACCAAAATAGGTTTCTGCTTGCTCTTGTGTTAAAACTACGGTATTGGGCTGAATTAAAGCAGTTTTAGGCTGACCGTTTAAGAATTTAAAGGTAAAAACATCAAAAAAAGTGGAGTCAACCATCACCAATTTTCCTTTTCGAATGGTTTTTCCTTGGTAAGTAACTTTTGCAGCATCAGTAAATTTATGAATTCTTGTTGTGCTTTTTATTTCGGGCAACTCCTGCTTCAAAGTTGATGCAACAGGTGCCATCACACCAGCTTCTTTAATCAATTCGTCGCCCATTTTTGCATCCAAAACCACCCGATAGGTGTCGGATGCATTGGTATTTAACCGGTCGTAACTTAGTTCGTCAGCTACATAGAGTGCTATTGTTAGGCATGTTGCAATGCCAATTGCCAAGCCTAATGAGTTGATAATGAAGATATTTTTATTCTTCATTAAGCTACGCCAAGCGATTTTGAAATAGTTACTTATCATAATTTTTTTATTTATTGATTGGGCGAATGGTTATCGGGAAAATAGTTACTGGGAAATTGTTCAGTTTTGAAACCCAATGCCAGTTATTTAATTTCCAGTCACCATTACTCTGTTTTCAAACTTTTAATAGGATTTACCAATGCAGCCTTTATACTTTGATAACTCACGGTCAATATCGAAATAAGAATGGCTGAAAATGTAGATAGAGCATAAATCCACAATGGTATATCAATTCTGAATGAAAAATCTTCGAGCCATTTATTCATCACAAACCAACCCACAGGCAAAGCAATAATGATGGCTATACCCACCAATTTTAAAAAATCCTTTGTAAGTCGGTAAGTTATCTGGCGAACGCTGGCTCCCATCACTTTTCTAATTCCTATTTCTTTGGTTCTCATTTGTGCATTGAAAGCGGCCAATCCAAATAGACCAAGACAAGCAATTAATAGGGATAGAACCGTAAAAGTCATAAAGATTCTGCCGAGCTTTTGCTCTACTTCGAATGTATTGTTAAAAGAATCATCCATGAAATAATGGTTAAATGGCTGTCCAGGAGCTACTTCTGACCATTTTTTTTCGATCTGCGAAAGACTTTGTTTGAAATCGCCCGAATTCAACTTCACTATCAATCGATTCGAATTAGAACCTATACGTAGACTCAAAGCCCCAATTTCGTCTTTGAATGACGAGTAATGAAAGTTCTTTACAACCCCAATTATTGTATACACTGGTTTTATACCATTATCTACCACAGTTGTGATTTTTTTCCCGATTACTTCATCTGGTTTTAAACCTAGAATACCCACCGCAGTTTCGTTTAAAATAATAGCAGTAGAATCGGTTGCAAAGCTTTTATCGAAATCTCGCCCCGCAATTATTTTCATATCCAAAGTTTCACTGTAATCATGGTCTACCCGCCAGTTTTGCATCTGAATCGTTTTTTTAGGCTCCGAGCCTACAAATTCAAATGAGTTATCTGATCGATTGGAGGGCGTAGGCAAATAACTACTTAAAGATGTTGACTCCACTTTGGGTAGTTCTGATACTTCTCTTTTAAAACTTTCCAGTTTATTTCCAGCTGCATAAACATCATCAATAATCAGAATCTGGTCTTTTTTATACCCAAGATCTTTGTTTTGAATAAACTTGAGCTGTTGAAATACCACCAACGTGCTGATGATTAAAAACACCGAAATGGCAAATTGAAAAATTACCAGAGTATTTCTAATTTTGCCTCCACCAACCTTAGATTTATTATTTCCTTTTAATACCTCTACAGGAACAAACCTTGAAAGGAAAAAAGATGGATAACTACCCGAAACAAAGCCAAGAAACAAGGTTGCCCCCAACAATACCAGCCAAAATATGGGATTAAAGAAGGGCAAGGAAATAGTTTTGCCTGAAAGTTGATTGAAAAAGGGGATAAGTAAAAAAGCCAACAATAATGAAAAAAATAAAGAGATAAAAGTGAGCAAACTAGACTCTGTCAAGAACTGACGAACCAAGGCTGATTTATTTGAACCCAAGGTTTTACGAATACCCACTTCTTTGGCCCTTTTAAGCGATTGAGCTGTGGATAGGTTCATAAAATTAACTACTGCCAGAAGCAACAAAAACAAGGCTATAAATGATAAAATATATATTGTTTGTTTGTTGCCGTTTGGGTTCATTTCAGCTACTCTATTACCTGCTAGGTGCAAATCCAAAAGGGGAATTGTGCTGTATCTGATATAATTTCCGCTACTTTCGAAACTTTGGCGTGTTACACCAGGCATAAACGATTGTGCATACGGAATCATGTATTTTTCAAACAATATCTGCAAAGGCTTTTGCAAATCTGTGGCATTGGCATTAGGTATCAATTTGAGAAATGTGCTGAAATTATTACTTCCCCAGTTCGCTTCTTTAGATTCAGCATATCCTTCCATTGACAAGAAAATTGAATATTCCTTCAAAAAAGAATTTTTATGCAAATCGGCAATTACCCCAGTAATTCGGAATGTTTCATTGTTATCGATCAAAATACTTTGCCCAATCGGAGAGCTTTTTCCAAAATGTTTTTTTGCAGTGCTTTCAGAAATTACCACTGTATTGGGTTCCTTAAGAGCTGTTTTTGAATTACCTTCTAAAAGATTTAATCCAAAAAAATCAAGAAAATTGGGATCGGCGTAGGTGCTATTAACTTCTTTCTGGTTTTCGTTGGTCTGCGTCCGTCTAACCAAAACACTACCAAATGAGCGGAAACGTGTAGCATCTTCCACTACTTTGAAATCACGCTTAACAGTTTCAGCAAATGGTGCTACCAAAACTCCAAATTCTTGGGCCTGACCTCCAAATTTAATATCTACGTTGGCACGGTGAATTCGGTTAGCGTCTTTAAAGGAGCGATTGAAACTAAGCTCATCAAAGATATACAACGAAATGAGCAAAGCTCCAGCCATACCTACAGAAAGTCCAAAGATATTTATGAAGGTAAAAAACGGCTGCTTTTTTAGGCTTCTCCAAGCGATTTTGAAAGAATTCTTTATCATAATTTAGTTATTGGTTATTGGAGAATTGGTTACTGGAAATTTTTTCTGTTTTATGACATTTTCCTTGTAAAAAATCAATATCTATTCAGATTTCAAACTCTTAACAGGATTCATCAATGCTGCTTTTATGGCTTGGTAGCTGACCGAAAATATGGTAATTAAAGTCGCGAATAGGCCAGAAATAACGAAATATTCCCAAGTAATATCAATCCTATGTACAAAGCCTTGAAGCCATTGTATTGAAAAATAATAGGCCAAGGGTAAGCTCAGTAACGTAGCAATAAGCACCAAAATAAGAAAGTCTTTCGACATCAACTGCAAAATATTGCCTATACCAGCCCCCATCACTTTTCTAATTCCTATTTCTTTTTTGCGTTGCTCAGCATAAAAGGCTGCCATGCCCAACAACCCCAAACAAGCAATGAAAATGGCAATTCCAGATGCTGTTTTGTAGATTAAGCCTTGTTGAGTTTCAGCTTTGTAATAATTGGCTATATTTTCTTCGTAAAACTTGCCGTTGAAAGGGTATTCTGGAAAAATAGCATCGTGAGCAGCTTTGATTTGAGCTACTGTCTCTTGCAAATTACCAGAAGTTATTTTTACCGAATTATTCCAAAAAAACTTTTGAACAGGAAAAATGATTATTGGGCTGTTTTCTTCTTTGGCACTGGCTGTCTGAAAATCTTTAACTACACCCACAATGGTATTCCATCCTTGACCACCCATTTTAATTTGCTTGCCAATGGCATCTTCTGGCTTGATGTTGCCGAGTTTTTTGAGCATGGTTTCGTTTACTACATATTTTGGAATACTGTCGGTGTTTTCATATGACTTTCCAGCCAGCATTTTAAGCCCAAAAGTTTTAAAATATTGAGCGTCTGCAATTTTCGCACTTATATTAAACTTCTCGTCTTCGGCTCGATGGTCAAAGGCAAAGTTGGATTGCCAATTGTTGCCCGAAGAAGGTGGGTCACTGTTGAAACTCATTGAACTAACTCCTGGTATAGCCTCTATTCTACTTCTGAGAGCGGTGTTTCTACTTCTTAATTCAGGGTCTACCGAAAAAATCAGAACGCCTTCTTTTACATAACCCATGTCTTTACTATCCAACATTTTGAGTTGCGATACATTTATGAGTGTAGAAAAAACCAAGAAAATAGCTATAGCAAATTGGAAAACAATCAGTGCTTTTCTGAGTGAAAGTCCTTGCCTCCAATTGGCTTTTTTTGTGCTTCTAAAAGCTTCCAAAGGCGAAAAGTTGGACATAATTATAGCAGGATACAGGCCTGAAAATAAAGTAACTAATAATAATATAAGACCTAAAAAAGGGAGTAACAATTTGTTTGAGAAAATACTGTATCCCTCTGGAAGGTCGAATAAGGCACTTAGCCATGGCTTGCCCAATAAACTTATCAGCAAGCCTAATATGACTGCTAGTAAGCTCACTATGAAAGTTTCAGACAAAAATTGTCCAGCAAGCTGCGACCTATACGAACCTAGCGTTTTTCTTACGCCCACTTCCTTTATTCGTTTTCCTATAATGGCCGTAGCAATATTTATAAAGTTAAAACAAGCCATAAGGACAATCAAAACACCTATTAGTCCAATACCTTTGAGTTTTTTGGATGAAACTACTTTGTCTTTGAAATTGCTCAATCGTTGGTCAAAGTAAACTTGATCTAGACTGCCCAAAAAATGCTCCTTCACATCATTGGCTCCATCATTTTTGTATTTTTCTTTTGCAAATTTTCCAAGAACGGCATTGGTTTTTGATTCGGATTGATTATCCGCTAGTTTAAGAAACAGATGGTCGTTGCTGCTAGTTGTGCCCCAATCGTCAAATTTTCCAAAGCCCCATTTTTCAGGATTTTTTCGTTTGCTTTCATATGAAAATACCATTGAAGTATTAAAATCTGTATTCAGTGGTGCATCTTTAATTACACCCACTACTTGTATCAGTTCTGTGCCATTTACCTTGATGTTTTGACCAACGGCTTTTTGAACATCACCAAAGTATTTTTTTGCCATGGTTTCAGATAATGCAACAACATTGGGCTCTGCGAGTGATTTTGGGTTGCCAATTACCCATGGAAAATTGAAGACCTCAAAAAACGAGGGGTCAGTCACAAGTCCTTGATTATCTTCATTGTATTTGTCTCCATTTACACCTGAGCCACTATTCATTACTGTAACGACTGGCTCTACCATACCATGAATAGGTACATATTGACCAAGTTCAGGATGCTCGGAGATTAGTGTTTTTTGAAAAGCCAATGGTGAGCCAGTTGTATATTCAACCTCACCATTCTTGAGGGTGCTTTTTCTTAAAACCCTGAATATATTCTCAGACTCAGTATGAAAATTGTCATAACTATATTCGAAACTTAAATAGCTAAATATCAATATAGCAGCGGCAATACCTAAGCCTAGCCCAGCTATGTTTATGATATTATAGCCTCTATTTTTAAGGAGACTTCGAAAGGCGATTTTGAAATAGTTCTTTATCATAATTTTGTTATTTTTAAATCAAGTATGCACGAATATTCGTAATTCAGCCTAGTCAGTTAATTCACTCCGATTTCAAACTCTTAACAGGATTTACCAATGCTGCTATTATGGCTTGATAGCTTACTGTGAGTAAAGTAATAAACATTGCCCCAATGCCTGCAGATGCAAAAATCCACCAAGAGATTTCTGTTCGGTAATTGTATTTTTGCAGCCAATTACTCATAAAATAGTAAGCTATTGGTGCAGCTATCATGCAAGAGATTATCACCAATACCACAAAATCTTTTGATAACATTTGCCATAAACTTGCTACGCTTGCACCAAGTACTTTACGAATGCCTATTTCTTTGGTCCGTTGCTCGGCAACGAAACTTGCCAAGCCAAAAAGCCCCAAACATGAAATAAAAATGGCCAAAAACGTAAAAAGGGTTGCCAGTTTACCTAATAATTGTTCGGATTTGAATTTTTGTCCGTATTCGTCACTTGTAAATTTAAACTGAAACGGTGCAGATGGAACCAATTTTTTTTGAATCAATTCTATTTTTGCCAATGCTTTATTTGCCGATATATTTGGGTTGATTTTCACCAACATTTGACCAACATCATTTGGATTTTTTACGTACCAATAAAATCCCATTTTTACAGGCTCATAAGGTGAGTCTGCTATTACGTCTTCAACAACTCCTATGATTTGGCGGCGTTGTTGAGTATCATCATTAGTGATAAATTCGCCAATTGGATTTTTTAATCCGATATATTTTGCGGCTGATTCATTGATGATTACGGCGGAAGAATCGGTACTAAACTCATTAGAATAATCTCTTCCTTGCTTAATTTTCCATTGAATAGTTTTGCCATAATCTTCATTTATATAAGTGACCGAAAATGACGATTCCGACTCTGCTTTTTTTCCTTTCCATGTAAATCCTCCCCAGTTATCCCAGATTGAGGTTACGGGGCTACTCGAAAAAGCCACATTATCTGCCAACCCATTTCTGAGAATCTCTTCTTTCATTATCAATTTGTTATTATTGAAATTGGGGTCATCCATCGGAATTCTTATCAAACTCTCTTTATTGTAGCCAATTGGGCGATTTTGTGCATATTGGATTTGTTCATACACGATGATAGTTCCAATAATTAGTATGATCGAAACTGTAAATTGTACCACAACCAATACTTTGCGTGGCATTGAAGCATATTTTCCTTGTCTGATTGTACCTTTCAGCACTTTTATTGGCTCAAATGAAGACAGGTAAAATGCAGGATAAAAACCGGATAATAAAGATGTTGAAGCAATAAAAGTCAAGCAAAGCAACCAAAAATAAAGATTATAAAATGGCATTTTGATATTCTTATCAGTTAGCTCGTTGAATGGAAAAATAGAAATAGAAACCAAAATAAGCGTGATAATAAAAGCAAAAAATACTACCAAAAATGACTCGCTCAAAAATTGATTGACTAATTGAGATTTTACTGAACCAATAGCTTTTCGTATTCCTACTTCTTTGGCTCTTTTTTCGCTACGAGCTGTACTTAAATTCATAAAATTTATACATGCCAATATTAGTACAAATAACCCAACAATAGCAAAAAGCCAAACAAAGGTTATTCGTCCTTCAGATGGGTATCCATCTTTGAAATCAGCGTATAGATACCAGTTTTTCATTGGATTTAAGTAAAGAATTGCCTGATATTCTTTTGCTAGTTTTTTGTAATCATCAGGGGCATCTTTAAAATAAAAATTCTTTATTGCAGCATTAGCTTGTTCCACATTTACGTTGTCGGCGGTCTGCACAAAAAGCCTTTGTGAGCTGTTATGCCAGTTGGTTTCGTTTGCTTTTACTTCTGGAAAAGTTGCCTTTGTATTCTCAAAATTGCCTATGAATTGAACATCTCCTAAAAATGAGTTTTTGGCAATGTCTTCATATACACCTGTGATTTTGCAGTTTATCTTATTATTTAGTTTAATAATTTGGCCAATAGGTTCTTTTTCTGCAAACAGAGATTTTGAGGTCGATTCTGAGATAACGATCGCTTGCGGGTCATTTAGGCTTTCTTTGCTGCCTTTTAGCATTTTTATAGAAAACATATCAATCACTCCATTATCAAAAAATTGGCCTTTTTTTACATAGTTATTTTCTCCAATTCTCATCGAATAATCACCGGCCCATTGTATTAAGATCACATGCTTGAAGAGATGACCATATTTTTCACGTAGAACCTTCGCCATTGGTTGTGGCAAAGTAGTTGCGTAATCTGCTTTTTTTTCTAATGGCTCAATTATATGATTATGAACTTGAGCAATTCGGTCATAGTTTTGGTAGTTACGATTATAACTTATTTCGTCATAAACCCAGAGACCAATAAGCATAGCCACTGCCATACCAACAGCCAGCCCACCAATATTGATGAAAGAATAAACCTTATTTTTTTGGAGGTTTCTCAAGGCGATTTTGAAATAATTTTTAAGCATTTGTCTTGTTTTATTTATTCAAAAAAGAAACTAATTCTAGAATACAAAATGCATTCATATCCTAAATATCAGTGTTTTATGATTTAGAATTTTGCTTTAAACTCTTTTCTTTTTTCACGATTTCTTTCAACCTATTGTCTGGAAATATAATGGTAGTGCCATATTGGTTGGACTTAAATTGAGCGTTTTGTAATTGGAGATTTTTCATCACAAATCCTTCTTTCGATATGTGAATAACAGCCAAGTCTTCGACATTAAAAACCAAAGTATCAGAAGATTTTGAAACGAATTTCAGAATGTTATTTTCAAGATTAATGGCCTCACCTTGTTCGTAGGTTCCGTCAGATTTTTTGACAAAATCTTGGCAGTAAACTTGTCCAAAAACAAGTAGAAATGTAAGTGTTAATAGCTTTTTCATAATTTATTTTTTAGCTTTTAGCTTTTAGCTTTTAGCTTTTAGCTTTTAGCTTTTAGCTTTTAGGTAATGTTTCTTTGCTTTACTTGGTTCATTCTATCTATTTAAATTCCAAAGCGAAGAGCTTATCACTAATAGCTTTAGCTTTATACGTGAAAATTCTCCGTCACGATTTTACCATCAAAAAGGTTCACTTTACGGTGTGCAAAACTGGCATCGTAAGGTGAGTGTGTTACCATGGCTATCGTGGTGCCTTCCGCATTGAGTTCCATCAAAAGTTTCATTACTTCCTCGCCATTTGTAGAGTCTAAGTTACCAGTTGGCTCATCAGCCAATATCAATTTGGGCTTGGCTACGACTGCTCTAGCAATGGCCACACGTTGCTGCTGTCCACCAGACAATTGCTGCGGAAAGTGATTGCGGCGGTGCATCATGTTCATGCGGGTCAGGGCGTTTTCTACCAAAGTTTTACGTTCGTCAGTAGGTGTTTTCAAATACAAAAGCGGTAACTCCACGTTTTCGAAAACTGTCAACTCATCGATAAGATTGAAGCTCTGAAACACAAAGCCAATATTGCCTTTTCTTAAGTTTGCCCGCTCTCTTTCGGTCATTTTGGCCACTTCATTACCATGAAAATCATAGCTTCCCTCAGATGGATTGTCGAGTAAACCGATGATGTTTAACAACGTGGATTTACCACAGCCCGACGGCCCCATGATAGCTACAAATTCGCCATCTTTGATTTCTAAATCAATGCCATTTAAGGCGGTAGTTTCAATTTCTTCGGTACTAAATACCTTCTTTAGATTTGTTGTTTTGAGCATATTGTTAGCTTTTAGTTTGTAGCCTATAGCTTTTAGCTTTTTTCTCGAAGCTTGCTATATTTGCTATTATAATATAAATCTATTCTTTATGAAAAATTTTAAAAATCTATCCGTTTGGGAAAAATCCCATCAACTAACTTTAAAGGTTTATAAACACACGGTTAGTTTCCCTTCAAATGAACTTTATGGACTAACCAGCCAAATTCGTCGTTCCGCTGTTTCTATCCCTTCAAATATTGCCGAAGGAAGTGGTCGCAATACAGACCCAGAATTAGCAAGGTTTTTAACCATTGCACATGGCTCAGCTTCAGAACTGTCTTATCAATTGTTTCTTTCTTTTGAACTAGGTTATTTTTCTATTGAAAACTATAATAATTTAGAGTCTTCAGTAACTGAGGTCTTGAAAATGTTAAATTCATTTATCCAAAAACTAAGTAAATAACCCAAAACTAGGAGCTAATGGCTATTTGCTAAAAGCTATTAGCTCTTCTAAAACACCAACACTTCCTTATCTCCAAAGTTTTCATAACCGCTAGTTATCACTTTCTCCCCAGACTTCAGGCCACTCAGTACTTCGAAATATTCAGGATTTTTACGCCCTAAAGAAATATTCCTTTTTACAGCTTTTTTGCCAGAGGCATCTACTACATAAATCCAGTTGCCTCCAGTGTCAGAGAAAAATCCGCCAACAGGTATTAAAACTGCTTTTTCAGCTTTGCCAAGCTCTAATCTCACCGGAGAGGATTGTCCACGTCTGATTCCGTCTGGCGAGTTTCCAGTGAAAGTCATATCAACTGCAAAACGACCGTTTTTCACTTCGGGATATACCTTTATGATTTCTATTTCGTGCGATTTACCGTTGAATTCAAAAGAACCCCTAAGCCCAGGAAAAATTCTAGAGATATAATGTTCGTCGATGTCAGAACGCATTTTAAAGCCATCCAAATCATCAATCTGCCCGATATTTTGACCCTGACTGATGTTAGAACCAACTTCCACATCAATAGAAGAAAGTAAGCCCGAAACTGGGGCTTTAACTACCAAATTTTCAAGCGTTTCACGCCATAGATCCACGTTTCTTTGAGTTCTTTGTAATGTACCTTCTAGTTGTTTTATTTGGAGATTCGAATTTTCTTCTTGGTATTTTTGAGATTCTACCTCAATATTTCTTTGGTTTACTTGTCTCTCATATTCTCTTTTAGATTTTTGAAATTCAGCCTCAGAAATTACATTGTCTTTAATCAATTTCTTGTTTCTTTCAAAAGCATCTTTGGCTTGATCAATCTGAAAATCCAATTCGGCAAGTGTTTTTCGTAGAGTAAATTTCTCTACTCTCAATCTCTGGCGAGTGTTTTGAAGATCGTTTACCAACCTATTAGCCTCGGTTTCTGACTGCAGAAAGTTCAGTTTCAGTTGTTGATTTTCTAGTCTCAAAATAATATCGCCTCTTCCCACTTTGGTACCACCTTCTACCAATTTTTGTGTAACATATCCACCAACGATAGCGTCTAACCTAATGGTTTTTAGTGGTTGCACTGCTCCCTGAACGATTATGAATTCATCAAAATTTCCTTCCTTTACATCACTGATGGTTATCTTTTCTGCATCCACATTTAGTTTCGATCTTTTATCAGAAAAGAACGTCAGATATATGATAAATGCGACCAAAGCCACGCCCAATCCAGTAAGAGCAATTTTCTGTTTTGTCCAGAATTTTTTCGGTTTTATTACGTCCATTATTATTTATTAGTTCAATACTCTTATTAATATTCCTATTTCGTGCCAAAAATACAAAGCACTGATAATATGTATTTTATAAAGTAAATACCAGATTTATTTGTCCATTTTCGGACGTTAATTGTCCGTTTGCGTTTTATGCAAACTGCAACACAAATACGGCACCACTAGGTTGGTTTTCGTAAAAATTAATGTTGCCGTCGTTGAGCTGCATAATTTGGCGAGATAGACTAAGTCCTATGCCTGATCCCGTCTTTTTGGTTGTGTAAAACGGAATGAAAATTTTCTCTTGTAAAGTTTTGTCAATTCCAATTCCATTGTCAGCGATTTCAATAGTTTTAGTGCCATTTTCGGTGTGGGCTGTAATGGATATTATTTTATTTTCTGATTCGTTTTCTACTTCAAAAGCATTTTTGACGATATTGATCAGAACCTGTTCAATTTGCTCAATGTCGATAAAAGTCTCAAAATCACTTTCCACTTCATAACTAATTTTTAGCTTACTTTCGAGAGCTTTTTGAGCAAAAATACCTTCCAATGTTTTTAATAATTGGCTCGCTGTGGCATAATATTTATTTGGAGTTGGAATAGACGTAAACTCGCGATAAGCATTTACAAATTTCATGATTCCGCTTCCTCGCCTTTGAACAGTTTGTAAGGCATCTTTCAAGTCATCAATAGATTCCTGTTCTTTTGGGTTATTGGCTTTGATCTCGTTTTCTACTATATCTTTCATCGTTTCTGCCAATGAAACAATAGGCGTAACTGAGTTCATAATTTCATGACGAAGCACTTTAGTTAGGTTCTGCCAAGCTTCTAACTCTTTAATTTGCAACTCTGAACGAATATTATGAATAGCCACTAATCTAATTTTTCTACCACGCATTTGAATTTCTGTAACAGAAAAAGAAAGATCATTTTCAGGCAAACTCAGCAATTTTGGTTCACCTGATTTTAGTGAGGCGATACATTCAAAAATAGATGGATTCTGCTTTTCAATGTCTGAAATGTGCTTGAGCCGGTAGACTTTCAAGAGTTTATTGGCCGCTTGGTTATTGATTTCAATTTTGCCTTCGGTATCATAAGAAAGTATGCCTACGTTGATTTGCTGAATGATTGCATTGATAAAGTGTAAAGTCGCTTCTCGCTCAGCCCTAACTTGATTGAAACTATTAATTACAGCATTGAGGTCGTTGTTGAGGTCTCTAAAACTCTCACCAAGCTTGTTGTCGGCTTTGAAAGTAATCGCAAAATCTTGGTACTGAATCGACTCAAATAACCGCTTCATTTTTCGGTTAAGTGAGGTTACGTATTTATAGAGATTGGCAACACTAATTATTTGCAAAAAACCAAAAATTATGGCAACTGGAACGTTTTTCTGAAAAAATGACCATGAAAAACCCGATGATAAGCCTAGAATTATAAGAATACGAAGCAGAATACCTAGGCTAAAATTTTTCATAAATTAAACTTTTCAATTCTCCTATAAAGTGCTTGGCGACTTATGCCCATTTCTTTGGATGCATCCGTGATATTGCCATTGTGTTTTTTGAGTGTTTTTATAATCAACTGTTTTTCAAGGTCTTCCAAATAATAGGTTTCTACCAAAGGATTATTGTTATTGCTTGTTTTTCTTACCACAAAGTCGTCTGGGCTGAGGGTGGTATTTTGCGTTACTATGACAGCCCTTTCTATTACGTGTTGCAATTCTCGCACATTTCCTGGCCAATGATAGGCCATCAATTTCTTTTGCAGCGGCACGCTTATACCTTTGATTTTCCGATTGTATTTTTTAGTGTAAATACTCAAAAAGTGCTCAGCCAAAATCAAAATATCTTGACCTCTCTCTCTGAGTGGCGGTAAATTTATCTCAATCGTATTGATTCTAAAAAGCAAATCTTGGCGGAACGTTTTTTCTTCCACTCGCTCATAAATAGCCTCGTTGGTAGCACAAATTAAACGTGCGTCGAATGGAATTTGTACATTTGACCCTACTTTTACGATGTTTCTGTTTTGAAGTGCAAACAGAAGTTTGTTTTGCAAAACCATTGGGACATTACCTATTTCATCCAAGAAAATAGTACCTTTGTCGGCTTCTTGAAATCTCCCAATTCTTTCTTCCCTGGCATCTGTAAATGCACCTTTTACATGGCCAAAAAGTTCACTCTCGAAAAGATTTTCACTCACTGAACCTAGGTCGGCATGGACAAACTTCTTTTCTTTTCGTTTTGAAAATTGATGAATTTCTCTGGCTACAAGGTCTTTGCCAGTTCCGTTTTCTCCCAAAATCAATATATTGGCATCGGTGGCAGCCACTTGCTTGATGAGGTCAGCCACTTTTTTCATTTCATCAGATTCTCCAATGATACTTTGTGTAGTCTGATTTTCTTTAATTTCAAGGGTATCTTTTTTAGAGAAAACACCACTTAGGGTTTCTAGCAGTTTATCATTTATCCAAGGTTTCAGAATAAAATCAGAAGCTCCATTTTTTATGGCTCTTACTGCCATTTCTATTCCGCCAAAAGCTGTAAAGAGAATTACTTTTTGATCTTTCTTCTTATCTAAAATGAAATCCAACCAAAAGAATCCTTCATTTCCTGTGTTTACATCTCTGCTAAAATTCATGTCGAGCAGAATGATGTCAAACGTAAAGTTATTAAGTAGATAGGGTATTTTATCCGGATTTTTCTCAATTTCCACTTTTTGAAAATGACGCTTCAGCAGCAGTTTAGCCGCGTTTAGAATATCCACATCGTCGTCAATTATCAATATGCTTTTTTCGTGCATCTAAAAATGAAATTTATGTAAATCTAAGAAAGCTTTATCTGAAAATCTCCAAATTTTTGTTTTTAAAGAAAGTCAAATTCACCAGTTTGATAATATGCTAGCAATTTTTTCTGCAAAACCCACCTGAATTTGGCCTGAATTTGATTGGAAATTGCCCTTTCGAGATTGGCCTGAGCTAATGAAAACTCAATTGGATTTATGGTCCCTGCTTCAATTCTAAGTTCAACAAGATTTAGATTTTCTCTACTGATTTCAACTTGCTGACTGGCATTTTTATATCTTTCTCCAAAAGCGTTCAACATCAGTTTTACAGATTCCAAATCTTGCTGGAGCGTATTTTCTCTCACTTTACGTGTGTTATCAAGCATTTTTTTCTGAATCTTTAGCTGCTGAGTTTTGGGAGAAGTTTGAAATTTCGAAAATATAGGAATGGCCAAATTCAAAGAAAATGAACCGTTTCTGGTATCATTGACTTGTTGAAAAAAAGACCGCTCGGGATTTGAAGACGCATAAAAAGTACTGTAATTGCCACTCAAGCTTAATTCAGGCAAATTTTCTGCCTGATTAGCTTTTATTCTTCTATCAAAACTTTGACCTTGTAAATCAAAACTTTTATACTCTGGCAAAAACTCTACAGGATTTACGGCTATTTCAATTATTGATTCCTGTCCAATTTCATAAGGAATTATAGATTCAAACTCAATAGCGTCATTTGGTTTAATATTCATCAATTGAAAAAGCGTGAGTCTCGCAATCTGGAGATTGTATTGGGCATCAATCAAACCACCTTTATCAGATGCGGCTTGATTGCTAAATTGCAGAGCTTCCAGTTTTCCAGAAGTACCTGCGGCCATCATTTTTTGTTGCCTGGCAAGCTGAATTTCAGAGTTTTCCAACTGCTTTTTTGCAGCAGCTGACAATTCCTTTGCAGCTAAAACATCTAAATATGCTTTGAGTAAATTTACTGATAATTGATTTTTATCTGCTTCAACGTTCTGGGTTTCGGCCTCTTGAAGTAGCTTGGCACTCTCTATTAAATTTCTTGTTTGAAAACCTTTGTAAATGGGAATACCCAACTGAATATTTCCATACGTAGAATTATAGAGTTGGTTGATATAATCGTTCGAAAACCTGTCTATAGAACGTCCGAAGTTCATTCCTTGGGCAAAAAACGCTTGAATTTGTGGTAGATTTCTAGCCTTGGCATCGGCCGTATTGGCGTTGGATAGCTCAGCATTTAAGTAGGCTCTTTGAAAAGTTGGATTGTTTTTTAAAGCCAAATCCACACACTTTTTCAAAGTGTATGTCTGCCCAAAAACATTGCTTGTAAACACAAGACTTAAAATTATAAATAGCTTTTTCATAATCGTTTTTGTCTATTAGAATGCTAATTATCAAGCATCCAATGTTTTAAATTTTGAGTGGTTAGAAATTATCCTTTGTTTCGTA
Source organism: Bacteroidetes bacterium B1(2017) (assembly GCA_002256395.1). Taxonomy (GTDB): domain Bacteria; phylum Bacteroidota; class Bacteroidia; order UKL13-3; family UKL13-3; genus B1. The sequence continues at coordinate 70,128 of NKJG01000008.1, forward strand.
GATTGAGATTGATGGAAACGGTCACTTGGCACAATGAAATTCGAATTATCATTTGAATAAAATTGCGACCGCAGGTAGGCGGTCACTGAGCACAATGAAATTCAAATGATAATTTGAATAAAATTGCGACTGCAGGTCTGAAGTGCCGTTTTTACACCAACCATCCGTCTTTCAAATTCACTACTCTATTTCCATATTCCGCATTGGTTTTAGAGTGCGTAACTTGGACCACAGTAACCCCATCTTTTTGATTCAATTCTTTGAAAACTTGCATGATATAATCTGCTTGGTCGGAGTGTAAGTTCCCTGTTGGTTCGTCCGCAAAAATGATTTTTGGCGAAGCCACCAAGGCCCGGGCTATACCTACCAATTGTTGTTGTCCACCCGAAAGCTGGCTCGGGAACAAGTCTTTTTTTGCTACAATTTGGAACCTATCCAATATGTCCGCCACCCTACTTTTCCGTTCTGCGGAAGACACATTTTGATACAAAAGAGGCGTTTCTATGTTTTCATAAACCGTTAGTTCGTCTATCAAATGATAAGCTTGAAAAACAAATCCAATTGTATTTCTATGTATTTCGGTCTTCTTTTTTTCTGAAAGTGAAGTGACGTTTTCATCCAAAAGCTTATATGTGCCTTCTGAAGCTTCCTCCAATAGCCCAAGAATGTGTAATAAAGTAGATTTTCCAGAACCCGATGGTCCCATAATAGACACAAACTCTCCTTGTTCTATTTTCAAACTTATGTTTTTTAAAATATAAACCTTCCCAAAACCTTGTTTGAAATATTTTCCTATGCCCTGAAGCTCAATCATTCCTCTAAATGCTTATTTAAGCCATAAAGATTCGAATTTTGTGCCAAAAATACAAGTATCTCATATTCTGATACTTAAAAAATAACAGTACGGTCTTTTCGTCCGAAAATGGACAAAAAAAGTACGGTGGTGGACAATGCAATTCGCTAAAAAGTTGACCTAAATAGTGTTATTTATTATTAAGATGGATGTGATAACTTTAATTAAATGACTTAAAGTTGAATGAAATTTATAGCAATGAGGAAGAAAATAAAAACCGAATAAATAAGAATGAATAGATTTTTTCAATCTTAAAAAAATATAGATTATCAATTCTTCAGAAATACATATTGCAAAAAATCCATAAAAGAAACTGGAATGATTACACTTATTTAAAATAAAAACGTTGCTTTCATACAAAGCCTTTGATACTTAAAGTACCATTTTCTCTCTGAAAAATAGGCATCAAGGTTTGATTACCCTGCTTTATAGTACCGAAATAATAATGACTATATGATTTAATTTTCATCGGTAACAAATCTGGAAACTGGGTCTTTAATAGTGCTGGTATTTCACCATTTGACTTCACAACGTGTTTCGGTACAATTATTCTGGCCATGATTATGATATATTTGTTATAATTATCCTAAATCTTAAACTATCTGACTTATATAGAATTAGCTCAATAACTAGCGAATCCCTTAATGCTTAATGTTCCTCCAATGCGTCTAAAAACTGGCGTCAAGGTTTGATCATCATCCTTGTGCGTTCCGCAAAAATTATGACTATACGAACATGATCTTTCATAGGATAAATCCGGAAAATGATTTCTTAATAAAGAGATAATCTCAAGATTTGAGTTTACTAAATGCTTCGGAACAATGATTCTGGCCATGATATTTTTTGTTTATAATGTTTGAAAAGCTTGAAATTGAACGACTTACGCCTTCTTTTATAAATCAAATGTATGGGTATTTTTTTATGCTAAAAAATTTTGCTATGTTTTGCTAATATTTTAAGCAATTGATTTTTAATATTACAGGGCTAGCTTGGGAGCTTGATCAGTGTGGTTAAACATTTCTCAGAAAAATATGCTAAATTTGCACCTCAATTTTCTACGATATACGATGAACAATAATCCGAAAAGATATACTGTTACTGCTGCTTTGATTTATGCCAATGGCCCAATACACATTGGACACTTGGCTGGCTGCTACTTGCCCGCTGATATTTATGTGCGTTATTTAAGACTGAAAGGCAAGGATGTGGCTTTTATCAGCGGAACTGATGAACATGGGGTGCCGATTACCATAAAAGCAAAAAAAGAAGGCACTACACCGCAGGCGGTCGTTGACAAATATTATGAAATTATCAAGGATTCTTTTGAGCAATTCGGGATTTCATTTGACATTTATTCTCGTACTTCGAATGCCATTCACCACGAAACTTCACAGGAGTTTTTTACGACACTGAACAACAAAGGGTATTTTGACGAAGTGATAACAGAGCAATATTTTGACGAAACGGCACAGCAATTTTTGGCCGACCGTTACATTGTGGGTGAGTGTCCAGTTTGTCACAACGAAGGAGCCTATGGCGACCAATGTGAAAAATGCGGTTCGTCACTTTCTCCTACCGAATTGATTAATCCCAAATCGACGATATCGGGAGATAAACCAGTCATGAAGGCTACCAAAAACTGGTATTTACCTTTAGACAGAATGCAGCCCAAAATAGAAAAATATGTAAATAGCCACCCCGAATGGAAGCCCAATGTGTTTGGCCAATGTCAGTCGTGGTTGAAACAAGGTTTGCAGCCACGTGCGATGACCCGCGACTTGGACTGGGGCGTAAAAGTGCCGTTGGAAGATGCGGAAGGCAAAGTACTATATGTGTGGTTTGATGCTCCGATTGGCTATATCTCGATGACCAAAGAATGGGCAGCTGCCACAGGAAAAAACTGGGAAAATTATTGGAAATCAGAAGACACGAAACTAGTTCACTTCATCGGAAAAGACAATATCGTGTTTCACTGTATCATATTCCCTGCTATGTTGATGGCCGAAGGAAGCTTTATTTTGGCAGATAATGTGCCTGCCAATGAGTTTATGAATCTCGAAAACGACAAGATTTCGACTTCAAGAAACTGGGCAGTTTGGTTGCATGAATATTTGGAAGAATTTCCAGGCAAACAAGACGTGTTGCGATATGCTTTGGCGGCAAACGCACCTGAAAGTAAAGACAACGACTTTACTTGGAAGGATTTCCAGACCAAAAACAACTCAGAGTTGGTAGGCATATTCGGCAATTTTGTAAACCGAACCGTGGTGCTTACACAGAAGTTTTATGATGGAAAAGTGCCGGCAAGAGGTAAACTTCAAGAAGTTGACAAACAAGCCCTTGAAACCTTGAAACAACTGCCGTGTGATGTATCTGATGCCATGAAAAATTACAAATTTCGAGATGCATTGGCCAGTATGATGGAGATTGCCCGATTAGGGAATAAATATTTGGCTGAAACCGAACCTTGGAAAGCCATAAAAGAAGATCCTGAGCGTGTAAAAACGATTATGAATATAGCGATGCAAATTACAGCCACTTTGGCGATAGTTGCGGAGCCGTTTTTGCCGTTTACTTCTCAAAAATTATATGACCAGCTTAAACTCTCTGGCTGGAATCTGAATGGCCCTAAACACGAATGGATAGATGCTGGAAATGCAAATTTGGTACCTGTTGGACTAGAAATAGGTTCTGGAGCATTGCTTTTTGAGAAAATAGAAGACGAAACCATAGACAAACAAGTACAAAAACTACTCGACGCCAAACGCATGAATGAACTGGAAGGAAAGACCGTAGCCCCGCTGAAAGAGAACATTCAATTTGATGATTTTGCAAAATTGGACATCAGAATTGGAACTATACTGGAAGCCGAAGCAGTGAAAAAAAGCAAGAAATTATTGAAATTCTTGATTGATGACGGCCTAGAAAAACGCACAATTTTGAGTGGTATAGCCGAACATTTCTCTCCCGAAGAAATGGTAGGCCGCCAAGTAACTTTCATAGCCAACCTAGCCCCAAGAATGATGATGGGCATAGAGTCCCAAGGCATGATTTTAATGGCCGAAGACAAAGATGGTTCTCTCAGCCTTTTACAGCCTCATAAGGAGGTTTGGAATGGTGCTGGGGTGAGTTAATTGCGGTGGCAAAATTGAATCGGTATAATTTTAATGAAATATAGTTTGAATAAATTAAGAGTTATTTTCTCAATAATAATTTTCTTACCGCAGATTGGTTTCTCAAAAATTATAAATTTTGAGGTTAAGAATTTATTTTCCTTAACTGACACTACAAGGAAAAATAATAGTTATGTTTTTTCTGTTATTCCAATTTTCATAGACGGACTTTACAATGGCTCTGGAACCGGCCTAGGTGCTTCAATTGAAAAAAAGAAATCAGAGAAATTAGGTATTTATTTTCCATTACATATTATAGTAAATACAAAGTTTGGAATTTCAACTTCACCCACATTAAAATTTTATCCATTTGGGCAAAAAAAAATATTAAACTGGAGCGTTGGACCTGGTATTAGGTTCAGCAATGTTCGAGAAAAGTACTACGAATGGAATCCACAGATAAGTGATTTGACACTTACCCAGGGTACTTCAAATTATTTTGGTTTAGAAGTCCATAATGGGATTAATGTTTCTGTTGATAACTTTTCATTGTCTATTAATAATTCGATGGGTATATCGATAAAACCTCATTTTGATTACATTAGATTTTTAAGTTTAGGCGTAGGCTATAAATTTTAAACATATTCGAATTGAAACTCTATATTTTTACTTTTTATTTAGCTATTCAGCTGTTAACAATTAACAATCATGTTTTTTGTCAGGATAGTTTATCCAGCAAAATAAATTCATTCTCCAAATGGGACTCGATTAAGACTAATGATTTAAGGTTTTCTATTTTCACACAACCTTATAATCACATTCTAATGTATGAAGAAATAGGTACTGGTTATGGACTGGGGTTTGAATATTTTTTTGGCAAGAATTCAGCTGTACAAATACCTGTTATTTACTTTTCTGAAGGAGGTATTAAAGGACTAGTAAGCTCTTTAGGCCTTAAATTATACCCCTATGGATATAAAAAAATATTTTCATGGTCAATTGGTAGTAATGTTAAATTTGGAAGGATTAGGGTAGCTAACTTTCATGAATATAATTACAATAAAATAACTTACAAAGGAAATGTTGTAACAAATATTTTGGGCTTTGATTTGCAAAATACTTTAAAAGTAAGAATGAAAAGGTTATACTTTGAATTCGGAAATTCGTTCGGAATGACTCATGCAAAAGAAAATTCACTTTTTATAAATTCAAATTTTGGAATTGGATTTAATTTTCGTTAAAATTAAATTATGCAAAAGTTAAAATTAATTACTTACTATGATGGTTGGTTTGATGTATCGGTAAATAATTGAAACCTAATCTTTAGTTTAATAATTAGAGTTAAACAATCTTTAAAATTAAACAAATTACCTTCACATCTAACTTGACCAAAGAATGATAAAAGTGCTGAGTCCAAAGAGTAATCGTGCTTGCTGAAGACAAAAAAAAGATGGTTAATGCCACTTTAGTAATCTCAAAAGAAGGTGTTTTGAATGGTATTAGGATAAGAAAAGGTTAATTGAATATTAAATTCAAGCTATTCCGTTTTTTTTTTAAAAGCCGAACCCCATCCAAGATTCGGCTTTTTCAAAGAAATCTAGAATCTTATTTTATCTGCGAAAGAAAATAATCTGAAGCTTCTTTTCCCCAATTTGGAGCATAAGTAGTAGTCAATTTGAAAGTGCTGAATTTGGCTAAAGCTTTCTCAAAATATGGTTTTGCTTTTGCCTGACCTCCGCCAAATCCTTCGGGGGTGTAAAAAACATTGGTACCCATCACATAAGGAACTCTCGGATTTTCTGGATTAATTTCTTCCGCTCTTTTGAGTGCAGTCTGGAAATCTGCTCCGTATTTCTGCCATCTGCTCATCGGATCAACAGAAAGTTTGGCCATGGCGTATTGGGCTTTCAAAACCTCTATTTCATCATTGTTTGGTGATAACATTTCGGCCTTTTCTATGAAAACCGCTGCCTTTTCCAAAAGTAAATCTTTTTCGCCGGCTTCTTTCAGTTTAAAAGTCTCATTGATAAGACAATATGCCGACCAATATTGTGGTGTCCACTCTTTGGCCTCCGCTCCTGCAATTCGCTCCATTTTGTTGGCCATGGGCATGTACGAACCTTCATAATTGGCCTGAATGGCGGCCGCTTGTTCGGTCATTATGGCTTCAAATTTCTCTTTTTGGGCAAAAACCGCTACTGAACTAATTGCTAACGTGATACTTAATACTAACTTTTTCATAATAATTTGCTTTGTTTAATTTACTGTTTTGTTTTATTTATTGCTCTGTTTAATATTTTCTAAAAATTTAAATCTGCTTCTTTTGACCTTCCATTGAGTTTGCCAAATGTCCAACTTACTCCAAAGAAAATCATACGTTTCATGGGTGGATTTACCTCGTATCGCTTGCTTCCGTCAACCGAATATCTGTAGCCAAACACGTTGTTCCTACCCAAAACATTATCAACAATGGCATAGAATACCAAGAAACTATTGGCTGTTTGTTTTATTTTGCTGGCCATAAAACTCACGTTTTGATACGGTTTTGTCATTTCCACTTTCCCAAAATTTTCATTTATACCATACACTGGTCGGCCCGAAGCGTGTGAAAAAGTGAGACCTACATTGGTGGCTATTTTAGTAAAAAACTGCTTGTAAACCACACTCATATTATGTTTTGAAGCAAAATATGGCATGACTGACTTTGGGTAATTTCTGAAATATCTTTCGGTGTCAAGAAAAGAATAAGTCACCCACACATCTCCATTTTTTAGACTTTTTTGATCTCTAAAAAACATGTCAAATCCTTGAGCGAAGCCATTGCCGCTGTTGTCTGTTTGTCCTGTTGGAAATCTATATGGATTTGGATCAAAAGCTTGGCCCTTTTCTACTACCAAATTGTCATATTTTTTATAGAAAACCTCTGTTCTGAATGTCCTGCCCAACTTCATAATCTGATAGTTGGCTATAATATGATCCGACGACTCAAAACCAAGATTTTTGTTGAGATACAAATACTCTTTGTCAGGGTTTTGATAAAATCTACCGCCCGCCAATGATACTTGCGAGTACTTTCCAGTTTTATAAGCCATGGATATTCTGGGCACTGCATTGTATTTACCAATAGCTGAGGAATATTCAGCTCTGGCACCTAGTCTAATGGCTAATTGTGGCGATGCAAACATCTCTGATTCAGCAAAAATAGCAGTGTAATGATCTTTCAAAGTGGCAAGGTTCTGTTCAAATTGGTTTGAAACATTTATCCAATGCGTCTCCGCTCCAAAGTTGAAAGTTGAACTGCGATTGTTTCCATATAGTCGGCTCATAACTACTCTAAATTGCGTTCTTTCATCTTCTCTGTCCGCTTTCATGTTACCGATTTTTAGATTATCCAAATTTTTGCTGTAAGAAACCCCAGAGTTTAAAACCCAAAGTCCGTCTTTGTAAGATTGGCGGTAAGAAGCATTGGTGAATGCATTCTTATTGGTATTGGCAAATAGATATTTGGTGTTTTCTACGTCATAATTTGGCAAATTTATGGCCGAGCGGTTATCTGCAAATGTCCCGTAAATTTTTAAAGAGCTGTTGTTCTTAAAGTTTTCGTTTACACTTACCGACGCTCCAACACCTTCTGGCACTTTTTCAAAATCATAGTTGTTTTTTACCAATTTTATCAATGGTGTGATATTACTGTAATATAAAGTTCCTGTCAACCAACCTTTGTGCGTATGCGTAACCGCCGCACTGGCCAGATTCAAACTTGCAGTGGTTGAGGTATTTTCCCCTAGTTTATCTTGGGTATTGAGCAACAAAACCGATGATAAAGCTTGTCCGTACAATGCCGAATATCCACCTGTGCTAAAAGCTGTACCTTTAAACATAAACGGATCAAACCTGCCTCGCTGAGGTACATCTGGCGTGCTGCTGAAAAACGGATTCTGAACAATCATGCCGTCTATTACGGTCTTGGTTTCGTTGGCCGAGCCACCTCTCACAAACAAACCTTCTCGCTCCCCTACTCTGTTTGAACCTGGCAAAAGCTGCATTACAGACACGATATCAGCGTTTCCACCAGCTGTAGTGACGATATCCAGCGGCTTCAGCATCACCATTTTCTTTTCATCAGAGGCTTCAAACATACCCGCTGTAACTACCACCGCATTGAGCGAATTTATGGTCTCTTCCAATTTGACTTCAACCTCCACCTTTTGTCCATTAAGTTGAATTTCCTTTTGTGCGTTTAGAAAACCAACCATGGTTACCAGTAGTTTCTTTGTGCCTTTTTCGTCAGTAGAAAAACTAAATTTGCCGTTTTCGTCCGCCGATGCACCGTCATAAGTTCCTTCAAGTGCAATATTAGCAAATGGAAGAATCTCACCTTTTTTGTCGGTTATTTTGCCCGAAACGACGGTTTGGGCTTGCGTAGAGATGATAGTGAGAATTGTAATTAAAAATGTAAATAGCTTTTTCATAATTGTTTTTTGCGTTTCGATGAGTCAAAATTGATGGATTATGTCAAAAATAAAAATGAGTATTCGATGAGTGATATGAAAATTACCGATGAATGGATTTTTCGAACCGATTAAATTAAATTCTTAACATAAAAATATCCAAATGAAAGCTTTAAGACATCAAAATGAATATCTCAAATAAAAAGGGAAAATTAATTCGTACAAATTAAATTACTACCCAAAAATATTTTTGCACTAAATTGCCTTTCAATAATCAACCTTAATATATTATGTTAAAAAAGCTTTGCCTTCTATTGCTAATCTGCTCATTAGCTTTTTCTCAAAAAACCATAAAACTCTACCCAAATACTGCCCCCGGCTCTGAAAACTGGACCTGGAAAGAGTCTGAAATAAAAACACCAGACGGCAATACGATAGCCTACAATGTGGTGGAACCTACGCTAACCATCTATTTACCCGAGAAAAACAAAGCCACTGGTACCGCCATGTTAGTAGCACCAGGTGGTGCATTTCATATACTTTCGATGGATAGCGAAGGACACCAAGTGGCCAAAATGCTCCAAGCAAAAGGCGTGGCTGCGTTTGTGCTGAAATATAGAGTAGTGCAACTCAAATCCGATAATCCATTTGGAGAACTTATGGGCAAAATGAAGGACTTCAAAAAGCTGGATGAAGAAAACGCCCCAGTAATAGAATTAGCCATAAAAGACGCCCAATCCGCTCTGAAACATATCAGAGATAATGCCACAGGGTATGACATTAATATCGACAAAGTGGGCATGATGGGATTTTCAGCAGGTGGAACGCTCACACTTGGAACTTTCTATGCATCTTCAAAAGAAACGAAGCCAAACTTCATTGCACCGATTTACCCTTATGTGCCAGCAGTAGATTATCTTAAAAATATCCCGAAAGAAAAATATCCGATTTTTATAGCCCTTGCCGATAATGACAACCTTGGTTTTGCTCCTGCAAATGCCCAACTGTATCTCGACTGGCACAATGCAGGTCAAGCTGCCGAAATGCACATTTACGAAAAAGGTCTACATGGATTTGGAATGAACAAAAATAAAATTCCGACAGACACTTGGCACGAAAGACTTACCGATTGGATGAAACTCCAAGGCTACCTGAAAAAGAAATATCCAAATCAATGGGAAGTGGGCAAAACTGATGAACAACTAGAAGCAGAAGCCAAGAAAAATGCCGAAAGAGAACGGAGAGATTGGACTAATCTGGGTAGATATAAAGACGCAAATGCAAAAATAGGCCCTCCAAAAGCAGGAAAAACTAGGGTAGTTCTTACTGGTGATTCCATAACAGATGGCTGGGCATATGCAAGCACAGATTTCTTCGAAAACAACAATTATGTAGGAAGAGGAATAAGCGGACAAACCTCCCCGCAAACGCTTTTGAGATTTCGTCAGGATGTGATAGACTTAAAACCAAAATTGGTTGTAATCAACATCGGCATCAACGACATAGCTGAAAACACCGGCGATTATAATCCAGAATTCACATTGGGCAACTACCGCTCCATGATAGAAATAGCAAAGACCAACAAAATAAAAGTGGTTTTAGCATCTGTATTACCTGCATACTCTTTTCCATGGAGACCAGAAATCAAAGATATTCCTGCAAAAGTAATTGCTCTAAACGAAGGTATCAAAAAACTGGCCACTGAGTATGGAGTGAGCTATTTAGACTATTTCAACACCTTAAAAGACGAAAGAAATGGCCTAAGCAAAGAAATGGCAGAAGACGGTGTGCATCCAACCAAAGCTTGCTACGCCATAATGGAGAAAATGGTAAAAGCTGCCATAGACAAGGAATTGGCCAAGAAGTAAACAAAAACCAGCCAGAACGGTCAGACGATAGTCGGACCTGAAAATTGACGACCCATATCTATTATCAATTTAGAGGTTTAATAAAACAAAAAATATATAATCATTTACAATATAAATCAACTCTTAACATTTAAAATATTCTAAAATTCTATATTTTTGTTTTACAAAACGCATCTAAACAATGGAAGCTACTTTAAAATACAGTATTCCTCAGTCTGTCATGGAATTGGCCGAACTTATAAAAAGTAAGTTTACGGCGAAGGAACAATTGAAATTGGTGCAAATTCTTCAAAAAGAACCTGAAGAAGATGAGTATGAAGAACCTACCAAAGAACAACTCCTTCAAGAAATTAGAGAAGCTGCTGAGGAAGTCAAATTAGCAAGACAGGGTAAAATTAAACTTAAAACTCTGGAAGAACTTTTGAATGAACTTTAGAATTGAACTTTCCAACAACTTTAGAAGACAATTTAAAAAACTTCAAAAAAAGTATCCATCATTAAAAATTGATATTGCCAAACTGGGTACAGAGTTAAGAGAAAACCCACACAAAGGAACTCCACTTGGCAAAAACTGCTTCAAAGTCAGGCTTTCCATAACAAGTAAAGGAAAAGGAAAATCTGGTGGAGCTAGAGTCATCACTTATGTACAAATAATTGACGAAACCATTTATTTACTCACCATCTACGATAAAAGCGAAAAAGAGAATCTTATTGAGGGTGAAATAGATACACTACTCGACGAGATTTTAGACTAATTTTTACAAATGTCTTAAAGTAGCGGTCAGACTATAGACAGGCCTGAAAATTAAAACTTACAAGTTGAACAAAAAACCTAATGCGGTCAGACGACAGTCGGACCTAAAACAGGAATTCTAAGAAATATCATTTAGAAATAACGTAGATTTCTCCCTGAGACCTACGCTATATTTTTTGATAAAAAACGCCAAATAAATCTCTCTAAAATATTATTGTATCATTTTGCGACAATAATCTTTTTTATTAAAACTATTTGCCTTATTTTCGTACGAAATATAATAATTTTCAAGTTCAACCTTTTTAATCATTTAGCATTTATGAAATTAAAACTATTAGCAATAGCTACGGCGATGCTACTTTCGCAAAACACCATGGCACAGTTGCAAACTGGTGAAAACATAGCCGTAACTTCTACCGACGTAGGAAAAGTACGAGGCTTTATCAATAACGGTATTTATAATTACAAGGGCATTCCTTATGCCGAAGCAAAGCGTTTTGAGTCTCCTCAAAAACCAAAACCTTGGACAAACGTACGTAGCTCCATGTCGTATGGCCCAGTGGCTCCGCTCGAAAACCCAACCACCAGCATAATGGACGAAAGCGAGTTTGTATTTGACCACAATTGGGGTTTTACAAATGAAGACTGCATGCGTATTAATGTCTGGACTCCTGGTATCAACGATGGCAAAAAACGACCTGTAATGTTCTGGATACATGGTGGCGGTTTTACAGCTGGCTCATCTATTGAGTTGCCTTCTTATGACGGCGAAAACTTGGCAAAAAAAGGCGATGTGGTGGTAGTTTCAATCAATCATCGATTAAACATTTTAGGCTATTTAGATCTTTCAGCTTATGGAGATAAATACAAACAATCGGCTAATCTAAGTGTTTTGGACATGAAGGCAGCTTTGGAATGGGTAAAAACTAATATTACAAATTTTGGAGGTGACCCCAACAATGTGACGATTTTCGGACAGTCGGGTGGAGGTACAAAGGTAAATACACTTATGGCTATGCCCTCAGCTAAAGGTCTTTTCCACAAAGCCATCAATCAGAGCGGTGCATTCCGATCAGCAATGTTGGATAAAGCTACTACCCAAGCTATTGGAGCTGAAGTGGTGAAAGAATTAGGACTTGGAGTCAAAGTGGACGAGATTCAAAACGTTCCTTATCAAACTTTAGTAAATGCTGGAAAAAAAGCCTTAAAAACTGTGGCTGACAAAATGAAAGCCGAAGGCAAACCAGTTATAGGTTTTGGATTAGGCTGGGGACCAAGTGCAGATGGAGAGATTCTTCCTTACCAATTGTTCTCTAACGAAGCTTTTGAACTTTCAAAAAACATTCCTCTTATGATAGGTACAACTATCAATGAATTTGCCGTATTCAGAGGAGGAATTCCAGCAAACTCAACAGACGAACAAGCCAAGGAAGCTATCAAAAAAGTACATGGCGATAAAACAGATGCTTACATAGCTGCAGTAAAAAAAGCTTATCCAAATGGCAAAATGACAGATATGTTGAGCTATGACGTAATGTTTCGTCCTGGTGCTGTGGTACAAGCCAACATGAAATCGGCTTTGGCTGGTGGAGCACCAACTTACATGTATTTGTTTGATTGGCAGTCGCCAGTAATGGACGGAAAATACAAGGCGGTTCACTGTATGGAAATCGCTTTCTGTTTTGATAACATTCAACGCACCAAAAACATGACGGGTGGTACAAAAGAAGCCCAAGCGTTGGCTAACAAAATGAGTCAATCTTGGATAAATTTTGCAAAAGTTGGAGATCCAAACCACAAAGGTTTACCAAAATGGCCTGTATATAATTCATCAAATACAGCTACCATGCACTTTGATAATATTTCAACTGTTAAGCCTCAAATGGACAAAGAATTGTTTGAATTGATGAAGTAATCTAAAGATTTCTTTTTTGCCACGAATGCACGAATAAAATTGAAAAAAATCGCGTATTCGTGGCAATATTATTTAAACCAAATGTAACAACCACACCAAAAGCCAAATCAACACAAAACTTATTAAAAGCGAAATATTAACCATGGTACCAGCAATTCGGGAATCAAAGCCAAATTCATCTGAAAAAGGTAGAATAGTCATACCCAATGGAAGTATAACTAAAACAATTAAAACACTTTGCATAAGTGATGGTGGAACCAAAAAATAAATACCAACCACACAAATACCACCAAGCAAATATCTCAAAAACAACACTTTACTTATATATTTCATTTGAGACCTATTAAGCTCAAAACTCAAATAAATACCCATCAATAGGAGAACCAAAGGCTTATTGGCTTTTGCCAAAATCCCTAAAAAATCAAAGGCGATATCTGGCAATGGAATACTAAATATATTTACGCTCAATCCAATAACCATTCCTGTAACAGGTGGCAAGGTAAAAACCCGAAGCATCAATTTTGAAATGGGAAATTTTCCATCCCCGCGTTTGGCAAAATACGAACCCACTGGATATACACCTCCGAAAGTCATGATGGTATTGCCGATATCAAACATGACAGCAAAAACCAAGGCTTCGGTACCCCAAATCCCTTCAATCAATGGAAATCCAAAAAGACCAACATTAAGCCCACCTGCACCCATAGTAAGTACGCCTCTGAGCTTGGTTTCTAAACCTTTGAATAAGTAAAATGCCGCGGAAATCATGATTACACCCATGCCAATACATAAAAAAGGCAATAAAAAGAGCGTTGGCTCAAGTTTGATTTTAGCGGTAGAAATAATCATCAAAGCGGGAAAAGTAGTGTGCATCAAAAACTTCGAAAGCACTTTCCCTTCTTTTTCAGAAATAAAATTATACTTTTTTATCAGAAAGCCCATTAAAATAAAGGCCAACGTAATGATAAAAGTGGCATTCGCTTGAGCCATTTAAATTCTTTTTTTACAAAGATAAAGTCTATAAATAAGAAGAGTACAATTATGTCAAGTCAGAACAATTAATCAGAAAATAAATACCATTTCTGTATTTTAATGATGCTGTTTTCTGCTGATTATTCCACCGGAAGCTTCTTTGATCGTATTTGCAAAAACAAAAGCATTTGGGTCAACTTCGTAAATCAAATTCTTTAACTTCCTTAACTCAAACCGCGTAATAACTGTAAAAATAATATCACAATCGGCACTGACTTCAAAGGTTTCTGGCAAAAAGCCCCGCTCTCCTTTATAGATGGTGATTCCACGTTTCAGATTGTTAACCAACTCATATTTAATAAGTTCGCTTTCAGAAGAAATAATAGTCACGCCCGTAAACGCCTGCAAACCTTCTACCACATAATCGATGGTTCGGGATGCTGCAAAATAAGTTAGACATGAATAAAGGGCTGTTTCGACACCAAACTTAAAGGCCGCAATCGAAAATATGATAATATTTATCCCTAAAATGATTTCTGTAATGGTAAAAGAAGTCCTTTTGAGTGTATACAAGGCCAAAACCTCGATACCATCAAGTGCGGCACCAGCACGCATATTAAGTCCAACACCCAAGCCAAGAAAAACACCGCCAAAAATTGAAATTAGTAGTTTGTCATGCGTGAGGTCAAATACGGGTAAAGTCTGCAAAACAATTCCTAACAACACCACAGCTACAAAAGTCTTTATTGCAAAAGTCTTTCCTACAGTAAAATAGCCCGTGGCAATAAGGGGAATATTCATCAAAACTATAACCAAGGCCAAGTTTACATGATACAGCTCATGAATCAAAAGTGAAAGACCTGTTACGCCTCCGTCAAAAAAATGATTGGGTACTAAAAAACCTTTCAAAGCTATGGCGGCAATTAGAACTCCAAAAGCTATCATCAAGTATTCTTGAATATACCCTTGAAGTTTAGAGGTTTCGCCCTGTTTTTTCAAATTCTTCATCTTTTGCTCAATCTTTTTTAAATTCTTCCTTTTTTTTGCTTCAAGTTCTTTTTTGGCTGTGTCGGTAAAAAATTGATGCTTTGTAAGAAAATCTACCTGAATTTCACACCAATTTGCTTCAGAAACTTGACGTCCTTCAGCTCTAAATTCAGCCACCAACTTATCGGAATTTTTTGTATAATTATCAGTACCTAGATAATACAAATCTGCATCACAAATAATTTCCTGTAATTTATTCTGCGGATTCTGCGGAAGCTTCGTGGCCATGATTAGTTCACCAATTACCTCAATATCTGCTTCTGAAAATCCGTATTCTGGCAAAATTTCTTGGGCAAAATTACGAGATCGTAGTTCATGCCCCTCACTTTTGGGCTCAAAGATAAAACCGGTATCGTGAAATAAAGCTGCCGTTTTTAATAGTTCAACCGAAGATTTTGCTATTTGCTCATTTTCAGCCAAATAAACCGTATGTTCCAAAACATTTATCGTGTGTTGATAATTGTGATAGGAAATAGAAGTGGGGATTTCAATCTTTAGTTTCTCGATAACTAAATCATAAATCTTGTCGAATCTCATAATATATTTTCGAAAATTTAAATCAATTTAGTACTTCATAAACTATGACCTCAATAGATTTATTTTTGAGTGCCTTGGAACCCAAAAGCTGACAATTAAATGATTGTTTTACTTTATTATAGGCCTCATCATTTATTAAAATCTGACCGTTTTGTGCTAAACTCTGTAGCCTTTGAGCAGTATTTACAGTATCGCCTATAACGGTATAATCGAGTCTTTTAAGCGTTTTTGAACCGATATTTCCCGAAATCATTTCTCCTGAATTAATACCAATTGAAACCTTGGGATGAAACTCAATTTTAGAGGCCGCCTGAGGCAATGCCTCTATGTGATTACGAATAGCCAGTGAAGCCTCAATGGCACGGTCAAGGTGAAATTCTCCTTTGAAAACAGCCATGACACAGTCGCCGATAAACTTATCGATCAGCCCTCCTTGGGCAATAATTTCTTTTACGATTAGGTCAAAATATTGATTCAGCAGCATCACTACATTATCAGGACTTTCGGTCTCACTGATAGATGTAAAACTACAAATATCAATAAAAGCCACACTGGCCTCTACTGTTTCGTTGGCCGAAAGTGATGCCTCATACTCACGTCCCGACATAAAATTCAGCACATTGTGGTCTACATACATTTTCAAGATATTGTTCTCCTTAATGGCTTGAATGGTCTCCTTGAGCTGATTTACGTGATGAATGGTCTTCTCAATAGTAGTTTCAAGGTCGGCAAAATTTACGGGTTTGGTCACAAAATCAAAGGCTCCGCGGTTCATTGCTGTTCGGATATTGTCCATGTCTCCATAAGCCGAAACCATGACAGATTTTACCAAGGGATGTGCTTCACTTAACTTGGTCAAAAGTGTAAGTCCATCCATCTCTGGCATATTAATATCGCTCAAGACGATGTCCACATCAGGATTTTCCTCTAAAACCCTCAAAGCCTCTGAACCATTGGTCGCAAACACAAAGGCATAGTGATGCTCCCGGATTTTTTGCCTATACTTCTGCTTTATAAGTATTTCTAAGTCAGTTTCGTCGTCGGCTATTAATATCTTGGTCATTTATCTAACGTTTAAAAAGTCTTTCTTTCAAATCACCAAAATCTAAAGGTTTATTCAGGAAATCGTCGGCTCCTAAACTCAAAGCCTTATTGCGTGTTTCATCGTCGCCATAGGCCGTTATCATCATTACGATAGGCTTTGGTTTTGTGTTTTTTTCTACTATTTCTCTCAAAAGCTCAATGCCACTCATTCCAGGCATATTGATGTCAGACAAAATCAAAATCGCCTCAGATTCATGTTCATGCAAATACACCAAAGCGTTTTCGCCCGAAATTGCAAATGAAAATTCAATTTCACCATTCCTGATTTCTTTTCTAAATTTCTGCAAGAAAAGATCCTGAATATCTACTTCGTCATCAACAACAAGAACTTTCATGGTTTTGGGTTTAATGTTGGTAAAAATAATAAATGTTTTAGCTAATTGGTAATTTTATCATAAATGTTGTTCCAAAGCCCTCCTTACTTTCCACTTCTACATTCACATCATGCCCTTTCAAAACAATATCATAATGGTGGAGAATGCCCTAAATCTATGCCCATGCCCCACCAGTTTAATAGTGAAAAAAGGTTGGAAGATTTTGGCTTTTAATTCTTCCGACATGCCAATTCTGTTTACTTTTCCTGAAATAAAAATTTGATTATCAATTATCTTTGTTGATATTAGAACTAAGTACTTTTCAATAGATTTTAAAGCATAATTAAATAAGTTCAAAAACACCCACCCGAAGTCTTCTTGGGATCACCTTCTAATCCTTAGCACATAACCTTAGTAACAAAGACCAGACAGTACTCATTTTTAAGGGCCTTAAGTTTGGTGGATTCTTTCAGATAGGCTCATAGACTAAAGAAAAAAATTGCCAGGGCAACCTGGCAATTTTTTTAAATATAAGATTTCGGACTGCTTTTTTGATTCATTGGATTAATTCAAACAACGTCTTTTTACAAACCCGTACAACTGGTTCCAAATGTATTATCTGTAATTGTGTTTCCAGTGCAATTTGTTTGATTGAAATCACAGATGGAATTGTTAACCGCTTTATTCTTAGTAATAACATTATTATTAACCCCGAATAAATAGATGCCCAACCCCCCGTTATTATTAAAAGTGCTTTTTTCAATAAGGACACTGGTATTGATTATTAGTGCACCTAATCTCTGATTTGTGTTAGCGGTGCATTTAGATACGGTACTGGATCCGCCTAAAATGAAAAAACCATTCACGCTGCCGCTGGCTGTACAATTTTCAAGATTAAGATTGCTTTGGGTAGGCAAAAAGAATACAAACCCAGAATCATTAATACTGTTGTTGGCAACACATCCTTTAAATTGGTTGTTTATGCAAGCATTTCCAAATGAACTAAACCCTCGGCTAAAATTTAATGCGGTGCAGTTTGTAATGCTATTGTCAGCTCCATCTATTCTAAACGCAGAGGAAGCTGAAATGCCAAGAGGACCGAAGGTGTTTTTTGCAATGCAATTTTCCACTTTATTTTTATTTGACAAATTATCCGTAAAAAGTCCATACTCGTAAGAACTACCCGCATAAGCTCCATCAATGGTGCAATTCTTTATCTCATTATTACTGGAATTAATGACCATCAATACCCCGATTGCCCCAGTATTATTCTTGGCAGATATGGTACTGTTCATCAGTTTTGCTTTGGTGGTGCCCGAAATAACCGTCGCCATATTCAACTTGAGGTTTTGTACTGTAACGCCAGTTGCTGTAATCATTAGCATATTTCCGTTGATGGTTGGCGATGAGCCCTGTCCTTGAATTGTAAGTTCAGGAACATCTACTATCACATTGGAAGGCTCGGACAACGTTCCCTTAATAAAAATTTTTCCTCCAGGCTGTGAATTATTAACCGCTAATTGCAAGGTTGGATAATCTGCTGGAACATTAATAACAGTACTCCCTACCCTTGCCGATTTGCCGTAATTGTGAAAACGTTGACTGCGTTCAGCTCTTAGTTTTTCTATTTCCGTGGCTAAAATAAGAAGTTCAGCATCCGCTTTTTGCTGATTTTTTTCTAGTAAAGCTTTGTACTGTAAGGCATTGACATTAATGTTTTCCTGACTTTTTAGTTCATTCTGAACCATTTCCGGCGATGTAACATTTTCCTTTTGGCAACTGGCAAAAACCAACAATAAAAAAGCAAGAGAACAAATCAAAAGTTTTTTCATGATTAACAAGTTTTAAAATGATAAAAAAATAATTATTGGATATTGATTTTTAACACGTCTTGTGGCAATCTCACATCTAATGGTTTAGTAATTGGATATTTGAATGTTTGGCATTTTAATACCAAACCCAACAGTGATTTTGATTTTATTGATTAGCAAAAAACGATGAGGCAAAGATGTGGTGCTTATGTAAAAAACTATTGGACAGAGAGACCATAAACAGGACTGAAATTGTATTTCGGCCAAATTCTTTTTAGGTAAACCAAAAAGAAATGCCGCTTCTCACTTATAATAGGAGAAACGGCGTTCAATTGAGTGGGTAGTTTAAATTACCCGAACTTTGAAAATCTAATTTTTAATCTACACTAAATGGCGTTTTGCTCTCGCCATCTTTGCGGTGTCATCCCAAACTCTTGCTTAAATATACGGCTGAAATAAGCAGGGTCATGAAACCCACAGTCCATTGCTATTGCCGCAATGCTGTAGCCTGAACTCTTTATCATCTCTTTGGCTTTTACCAATCTGACATAGCGAATAAAATGGGTGGCGGAAAGTCCAGTTAAAGCGGAAAGTTTACGGTGGAATTGGGAGTGGCTCAAGGCCATGTGGCGGCAGAGTTTTTCTACATCGAAATCAGTGGAATCCAAGTGGGCTTCGATTGCTTTTCTGACTTTAATTACGAATGCATTTTCCAAACTATCAGCAAAAGGAATACTTGGGCTTTTGCTTCCCTTTTCATCACCATTCAAAATACTACCAGAAGTTGGCAATGTGTTTTGAACATGGAGGGCATTTTCTTTAGACATAGTAGTATCTAAAGTATACCTATAGTATTTTTGCAATTGCCGACGCAAATCAAGCAAGTTCTTGATACGCAACAAAAGTTCTTTTTTGTTAAACGGTTTTGTTAGGTAGTCGTCTGCACCTAGCTCAAGGCCCTCCAATCTGCTGTCTAAATCGGCTTTGGCAGTGAGCATGATGATGGGTATATGGCTAGTGCGTTCATCGGCTTTCAATGCTTTACACACTTCAAATCCATCTTTGAACGGCATCATCACATCTAATACAATCAGATCAGGTACACTATTTAAAGCAAGGGCTTCACATTCCTGTCCGTTTTTCGCAACCTCTATAACATAGTCATTGTTCAAACAGGATGCAAGATAGGATCGGACATCTTCGTTGTCGTCCGCAACTAATATGCGGGGTCTATCAAACGTGCTATCTTTGTCTGTAAGATCTTGCGAAGTCAAAAAAGGCAAGGAATTGTCAATTGTCTTGATAACTATCGGGTCAGGTACTTCGTCATTAATAATAGTTTTAAAAAGTGGTGTTTTTGGGCCCGTTTCTTCAAAATTCTTAATTTGCCAAAAAGGGAAGTTTATTTCAAATTCAGCACCTTTGCCTTGATTGCTTTTGACAGAAATGGTACCTTTCATTATTTTTACTAGCTCACGGGTAAGTGCCAAACCAATACCCGTACCTTCTCCTTGCCTCGTATGTGTACCGTCCGATTGGTAAAAGCGATCAAAAATAAGTGGCAAGTCAGCTTCGGTTATACCAATGCCTGTGTCTTTTATTTTTAGGACGATCCTATCATTATTGATGTAGGAGGATACATATACATGGCCTCCCTTGGGTGTAAATTTAATCGCATTGGATAGAACATTGGAAACAATTTGCTGCAACCGTACTTCATCAAAATCCATGATTATTGTTTCAGAATCTGGCATAAAGTGAAGCTGAACTCCCTTGTTTTCGGCTAAAGAATGGAAGCTTTCCACAATATACCTGAGAAATGAAACAATATCTGCCCGCTGATAATGCAAAGTTAATTTGCCACTTTCTAATTTGTTTAGGTCGAGCATTTGATTGACGAGCGTAAGCAGATTTTGTCCATTGCGGATAATCATGGTCAGACCTTCCCTTAAATGTCGTTTTGGGTCGTCGAAAACTTGTTGTGCCATGCCCAAGATAACAGTCAACGGAGTACGGAATTCGTGGGTAATATTGGTGTATAATCTCGTTTTTACCTCATCCAATTCTTTTAATCGCAAGGTTTCCGCTTGCTGCAAACGTTGCTTGAGTTCATATTGATATAATGCGTATATACTCCCCCCAATTAACACAAAATAGCAAATATATGCCCACCAAGTAAACCACCAGGGTGGACGAATAGTAAATGTATAACGTAGTTCTTTGCTCCAACCGCCCTCCTTGTTAATGGCTTTTGCTTTGAATGTATAGGTACCAGGTGACAAATTGCTATACGTTGCTTCGTTTTGATCGGTCAAGGCAGTCCAGTTGTCTTCAACGCCTTCCAGTTGATGTTGGTATTTCATCATCCCGGGCGATTGCACGGTGATTCCTGTAAAATGAAAACTGAGGTAGTTGTTGTTGTATGCCAAACCTAAACCTTGTGGAGTGTTGTGCCATTTAGAAATTCCTTCCAGCTGATATCGAGCCAATTTTATGCCGTTTCTAAGGATAATACTGGAATCTTTTTTATGTACTAAATCAGCCCATGGAATGTTTTCACTAAACAATGCCACATTGGTTAATTGCAGGTTAGGTGAGGAAGTGTCTGCCTTTAATCCCTTAGATTGAAATACAGAGAGTTTGTCTCCTGTACCGACCCAGATAGCTCCATTTTCATCTTCAAATATAGATTTATCAGTGTCTTTAAACCCATCTTCTGCGGTATAGTTTATAAAAAAAGCATCATTTTCAATAACAATCCCACGTTTGGTTTTTTCAGCAATTTCAGCTTGTTTTTCGTGCGTAAGTTTGGAAAGCCCTGCACCCGTTCCAAACCAAAGGTTGCCAAATTTATCCTCCAAAATGCTCCCTACAGAATTATTGCTCAATCCATCTTTTTCTGTAAAATAGGTAAAGGTTTTGCCATCGTATTTCACGAGGCCACTGCCAAGGGTACCGAACCACAGATTGCCTTTTTTATCCACTAAAATGCTCAAAATATCATTACTCAACCCTTGTTTTTCTGTAAAATGCGTAAACGACTTACCATCATATTTTGTAACGCCACCACCTCTCGTGCCGAACCATAAATTCTCGTTTTTGTCTTCTGCGATACAGTTAACAATATTATGGCTCAATCCTTCCTTTGTAGTATAATGCATGAACGTTTTTCCATCGTATTTAGAAACACCTCCAAAATCAGTGCCTATCCAAATGTTTCCGCTTTTATCTTTGGCAAGACATGTAACTCTGTTAATACTTAGTCCTTCATTTTCTTTAAAAATTGAAAAAGATTTTCCATCATATTTAGTAAGGCCGCCATCCCATGCACCATACCATAAGTTTCCAGAGTAATCTGTGATGATACTGGTAACAAGGCGAGAATAGGTAGAACCTTTTACTTCAAACTTAGAAAAATTTTGTCCATCGAATTCTAAAATACCTCCACCATAGGTACCAATCCAAATGTTCCCATTTTTACCTTCTGTAATGCTCGAGGCGGGATAGCTTAGCCCTTCCTTTTTAGTAAAATGCTTTACTTTTGGATTATAATATTTAGAAATACCATCGCCATTAGTACCAAACCACAGGCTCCCACTTTTATCTTCTACTATACTTTGGATATTACTGGAAGGAAGTCCTTTTAAAACAGTAAAAAATGTCAAATTTTGACCGTCGAATTTTGAAACTCCACCGCCCCAGTTGCTGAACCAAATGTTTCCATCTTTGTCATCTTGAATACTCAAAACGAAATCATTGGGTAGCCCTCCTTTTTGGGTAAAATGTTCGAAGTTTTGCCCATCGTATTTTGAAATTCCTCCCCCTTGCGTGCCAAACCATAGATTACCTTTTTGATCCTCAGAAATACAAGTAACGATATTATGGCTAAGCCCTTCCTTTATTGTGAAATTACTAAAAGATTTTCCGTCATATTTTGACACACCGCCACCATCCGTACCCATCCATAAATTGCCACTTTTATCTTTGATAATATGAAGGATACTGTTAAAACAAAGCCCTTCTTTCTTTGTAAAATGCGTAAAATATTTGCCATCATATTTTGAAACTCCACCTTCAAGTGTACCAATCCATATATCTCCATTTCTGTCCCCCATGATGCTAAAGATGTAATCGTTGCAGAGTCCTTCTTTTGTCGTAAAACGGGTAAAGTTTTGCCCATCGTATTTCGTAACTCCACCACCCCAAGTGCCAAACCAAAGATTCCCGTTTTTATCTTCAAATTGGCATGAAACACTATTATTGCTAAGCCCTTCATTTTTGGTAAAAATGCTTAGATTTTGCCCATCATACTTTGCTGTACCTCCGCCATTTGTGCCAAACCATAGATTCCCGCTTCTATCTTTTATAATTGATTGAATATTGGTGTTTTGTAAACCTTGCAACTTATTAAAAGAACTGAAATTTTCTGAATTTTGGTCAACGCTTGCAAGCTCTTTTGCTGGAATAACCTCGGGTAATCCAGCCAATACTGGGTGTTCCATTGCAAGAACTTTTTTGGGGAGTGAGAATCCGCCAAAACCAGGTGTATTTGTTGATGGCAAGCCAGCTTCAACTACTTTCGGTTTCAAAGTTGCATTGGTTGTTGATTGGAAGCCGGTAATTTTTTGCTTTTCTACAGGTACTACGGTTGGATTGCCAACAGTTACTATTTTGGGAGATGCCATGCTATCATTGGGAACTACATAACCCTTAGCATCCACTATTTTAAGCTGATGATTTCTCGGAAGGCCATCTTGGTTTTGTTTGCAGGAAAACAAAATACATCCAAATATCATCAATAAGCCCAAAATATACATTCTACAATAAAATTGGACCATCATTTTGTTAGATAAGGTAATTGAATTATGAATGTAGTTCCTACGCCTTCTTTCGTTTCTACCTCAATCGTGCCACCATGCCCTTTTGTAATAATATCATAAGCCAAACTAAGCCCTAAACCTGTACCATCACCAGTTGGTTTGGTAGTGAAGAAGGGTTGAAATATTTTAATTTTGATTTCTTCAGACATTCCTTTGCCATTGTCTTTTACGCTTATTATTATTCCATTTTTAACACATGCCGTTTTGATTTCAACAAGCGGATTTTTGACACCTTTTGTGGCATAAAAAGCATTATTAATCAAGTTCAACAATACCCTTCCAAAATCTTGAGGAATAACTTTGATTTTAGGTAAATTTTCATCAAATTCTGTCTTGAAATCGCTATTAAATGAACTATCCTTTGCTCTCAAACCATGATAAGCCAATCTTAAATATTCATCTGCCAAAGCATTAATATCGGTTAATTCTTTTTCACCCGTGCTTGTTCTTGAATGCTCGAGCATACCTTTTACGATGCTGCTGGCTCGTTTTCCGTGTACCGTTATTTTCTCCAGGTTTTGAGAAATGTCATTAAAAATTTCATCTACTAATGATTCATCTTGATTTTCTTTGGGCTTTTGTCTTTCCTCTTTTATCTCTTGAACTAGCTCAGCACTTACTTCCGAGAAGTTATTGACAAAATTCAAAGGGTTCTGAATCTCGTGGGCAATTCCTGCAGTGAGTTCTCCGAGGCTGGCGAGTTTCTCGGATTGGATGAGTTGGGCTTGGGTGGATTTGAGGGTTTCCAGTGTTTGTTGGAGTTGGGTACGTTGTTGGTGGATTTCGTCGCGTTGGCGTTGAAGTAGGGCATTGGCTTTTTGCTTTTGGCGGTTGTTGCGATAAAGAAAGAGACTAAAAACAGATACAAGGAATAACCCACCAAGCAATGCATAAAACCGAATGGAATTGGTGTATTCTGCTTTGGCTTTTTCTACCTCCTGCATTCGTTCTTTTTCCTGATATTCTAAGTCAATCAGGCGTTGGGTATCGCCTTGTTCTTCAAATTCTTTAAAGCCTGCGATGGCTATTTTATAATACTTGTTGGCTTCCCAATGTTTGTTGAGCTTCTCATAAACGGTAGCGACTCTAAAGCTATAATTTTTTTTTGCCGTCAACGAATCAGCACTTATAGAACCCATCTGATAGGCTAATTGGTAATAGTGAAGGGCAGAGTCAAGTTGATTAAAGCGGAGGTAAAAACCGCCAATTAATGAGGTTTGTTCCCTAATTTTTTTTTGATCGTTGAATTTTTTATAAAGTGCCAACGCTTGTCTACCGTAGTCCCGTGATTTTGAATAGGATTTCTCCATAAATAATATTATCGATTTGAACTGTAAGGCGTCTGCTCTTCTTAGATTATTTTCAGGATTAAGTTGGAGCGATTGATCAATGTAGTATTTGGCAGAGTCTAACTGATTTATTTCGGGGTTGTAGTAGGTACTCCCTATGCTATTTAAAACACTTATTAATTCTTCCTTGTTGTTGATTTTTCGGGCCAGTTGTTCTACTTTCAAGTAGTTGGAGAGTTCTTTGCGATAATCTTTCTTAAAAAAGTGAATACGTGAGAAACTGCGTAAGCTTCTGATTATGCCCAGGGTATCGTTTAGCTCCTCGTAAATTTTAAGGCTCTTTTGATAATTTTCAATCGCTGTCACACGAATAGAACTGGCGTAATTTATATTGCCCAATATTAATAACGCCTCTGCCTCCCCGATTCGATAATTAATCTTTTGGCTTAATTCAAGTGCTTGATTGGTGTAGCGTGTTGCAATGTCTGCGTTACGGATAGGCGAAGGGAGTCCCAAGGCTTTGCCCAGTTTTAGGAGCACATTTATTCGGCTCGTGTCGGGCTTCGTCTTAGTCAATTGGATTTTTAGGCTATCAATAGTTTGTCGGCTTTGAGCAAAACCAAGGCTGCAAGTGACGGCAATCAAGAGTAAAAACAGTAATCTCTTCATTTTCAGTTATTTTGAATCGGTAGTTTTACAATAAACGTTGTACCTTCTTTTTCCACACTTTCCACCTCAATAGTTCCGCCATGTCCTTTGGTCACAATATCATACGCCAAACTCAGTCCTAAGCCCGTGCCTTGTCCAGTGGGTTTGGTGGTAAAGAAAGGTTGTAAAATTTTGGCTTTTATGTCGTCACTCATTCCTGTGCCGTTATCGCTTACTTTGATAATGAGTTGATTTTCAGTTTGTTCAGTTTTTACCATCACCAAAGGTTTTTCAACGGTTTTGACTGCCCAGAAGGCATTGTTTATCAAATTCAATAAAACTCGACCCATGTCTTGGGAAATGACTTCTATTTTGGGGAGGTTTTCATCAAAGTCAGTCTGATAATCAGATTCAAACGAATTGTCCTTCGCCTTAATACCATGATAGGAAAGCCGTAAATATTCATCTGCCAAAGCATTAATATCTGTTAATTCTTTTTCGCCTGAGCTTGTTCGTGAGTGTTCTAACATTCCTTTTACAATTGAGCTCGCACGTTTGCCATGGTGGTTGATTTTTTCTAAATTCTGCTTTAAATCGCTCGCTATCTCTAAGGCAATGTCAGTATTCCCCTCTTTCATTTCTTCTTCCATTTCCGCCACTAACTCTCCGCTGACCTCCGAAAAGTTATTGACAAAATTCAAGGGGTTTTGTATTTCGTGGGCAATTCCTGCGGTGAGTTCACCGAGAGAAGCGAGTTTTTCTGATTGGATGAGTTGGGTTTGGGTGGCTTTGAGCTGAGATAAGGTGCTTTCCACTTTATCTTTCTGTTCCTGTAAGACCTGATTCGCTTTTTGTTTTTGCCGATTGTTGCGGTAAAGAATAAAACCTATGATGGAAAGAACAGCAAGTACTGCCAGAAAACCATAGGTCCTGATTTTTGATTGTGTTTCAATTTGCTGCTTTTCCAATTCCCTCAAACGGGTGGCTTCGCTTAGTAACAAACTCTGAAAGTTGGCCAGGTTCTTGTATTTTTCTTTATTCCACGCCTCTTTTGTAGTGAGGGTAAGCCTCAGATATTTAAAAGCACTATCTGGTTGATTGTTGAGCAAATACGCTTTGTATAATACCTCGTAAACTCCTCCGTCCCTAAACCATTTAGAATTTATTAATCCTGGCTCAGAACCTACTTCGTATGCTTTTTTGGCATAGTAAAGGGAAGAATCTTTAACCCCACTATTCTGATGTACCGAGGACAGAGTTCTATATACGAGTAACAACATACGCCTGTTAGTTTCCTTATATTCGATAGCGATTTGCAATGCCTTATAGATGTATTCTCTACCCAATTCGTCATTTTTCGCCTTAAAGTTCTTACGAGCCAGGGAAAGGATAGGTTGGGTCTTCCATCCACTATTGATCTGTTCGAAAAGCTTTACGGACTTCTGTGCATATACTTCCACAGAATCAAGTTGGTCTTCATCATAGTACTGACTTGCAATTGCAGCCGAAGCACTGGCTATTCTAAAATAATCTTTGATTAATGACGCTATCCTTACACTTTCTTTATAATAAAAAATGGCCTGTTCAGTATTACCTGTTTCTTCCATTAATGCCCCATACAACTGATGGGCAAAAGCCAATCTATTTAATCTATATTCAGCAGGTATTTCTTTTCCTAAACCATACGCATTTTTTTCGGAAGCGGGGTTTTGTAAAATTTCAAATGCTTGTAATAAACTTTTCAGTGTTGCTGCATATTCTCCTTTTTCCCTTAATGCGAATGCCTGCCAAGTCAAAAAACGTCCTTCGTGTAATGACTGCTTGCTTTTTCGTGAAATAAATAGGCCCTTCGTCGCATACAATAGCACAGAGTCATAATTAGATGCCTGATAGTAATTTGCAATCCTATCAATTGACCTTAACCTAATAGAGTCGTGTGTAGCGGTATTGAGTGCATTCCTTAGGCTGTCAATTTTGGATTGTTGGGCAAAGGATGCGGCCGTAATAAACAGAGTTAGCAATAGTGTTGTAAATAATTTCATATACGTCATGGTATTTTATGCAATTGTTATTGGTAATTGAATGACGAATGTTGTTCCTTCTGCCTCCGTACTTTCGACTTCCAAAGTCCCTCCATGCCCTTTGGTCACAATATCATAAGCCAATGAGAGCCCCAAGCCAGTACCTTCACCAGTTGGTTTAGTAGTGAAAAAAGGTTGAAATATTTTGGCTTTTACTTCTTCAGACATTCCAGTTCCATTGTCTCTTACACTTACAAGTATTCCATTTTCAACACTTGCCGTTTTGATTTCAACAAGCGGATTTTTGACACCTTTTGTGGCATAAAAAGCATTATTAATCAAGTTCAACAATACCCTCCCAATATCCTGCGGAATCACTTCAATTTTTGGCAAGTTTTCATCAAAATCAGTCTTGAAATCAGCGTTAAACGAACTGTCTTTGGCACGAAGTCCATGATAAGCCAATCTTAAATATTCATCTGCCAAGGCATTGATATCTATTAATTCCTTTTCGCCTGAGCTAGTACGAGAGTGCTCAAGCATACCTTTTACGATTGAGCTTGCACGTTTGCCATGATGGTTGATTTTTTCTAAATTCTGCTTTAAATCGCTCGCTATCTCTAAGGCAATGTCAGTATTCCCCTCTTTCATTTCTTCTTCCATTTCCGCTACTAATTCTCCGCTGACCTCCGAGAAGTTATTGACGAAATTCAAAGGGTTCTGAATCTCATGGGCTATGCCTGCGGTGAGTTCACCGAGAGAAGCGAGTTTTTCAGATTGGATGAGTTGGGCTTGGGTGGATTTAAGATCTGAATAGGCCTTTTCAATTTCTTTGGCTTGTGCAAGTTCCCTCTCTCTCGTTCTTTCTCTTTCTATCGTCAAAAGTCGGCGACGCATAAAAATATTGGTAGCATACCCTAAGGCTACTACACAAAGACCATAAAAAATATATGCCCAAATAGATAACCACCATGGCGGATTGATTTCGAACTCGAATTCAACAGGCTTACTCCACTTTCCGTTAAATCCTCGACTACTTACTTTAAAGGTATATTTTCCATGAAGGAGATTTCGATATTCAGCATTAGCCTTTTCAGTTATCTCACTCCATGATTTATCAACACCTTCCAGTATGTACCGATATCTTGTTTTATCCATATTGTCCAAATACATTCCAGTAAAATGAAAATCAACTTGATTCTGATTATAAGGTAGCTTGAGTTGAACTGGCAAATTAAATGGCCCTGTAATTCCCTGCCAAGTAATATTGTTTTCGTGCAAATATTCGACTATTTTAGGCAAGTTTGTTTTTAAGTAAAAAGTATCTTCTTTCATACTCCAAATTGTATCTGTTTTCTGCAAGCTTGATTGAATGAGCTTATTGCTTAGAAAATTCTGTGGCTTTCCCATTATATCAACATTACTTATAAATGTAGGAGGTAAAATCGTATCGTATTGAGGCTTATCCATTAAAGTAAGTACATCTGATATACCAAACCAAAGTTTGCCATCCTGAGCCAGCGATGATCGAGGATTATGATCTAATCGTAAAAAACCTTGTGGCTTGCCATAATTTTTTATATTCCATGCAATGTTTTCTCCAGGATTTGCTTTTGTACTATTAGGTGTTATCACACAGAGCCCTTTACCAGTACCTACCCAGATAGAACCATCTCTTTCATTGATACTATATATTACATCATTAGGTAAGCCATTGGCAATAGTGAATCTGGTAATTGTACCTGTATTAAGATTGGCCATAATTAATCCATGACCATTGGTACCTATCCAAATATTACCATTATTATCTTTATTTATATCTGAATATTCGATGCTAGTTAAACCATCCATAAGAAGATGTTTTATTGTACCTTCTTTCTCATTGATTACTTGTAATCCATTTTCAGTTGTCACCCATATTTGACCTTCATTGTCCTCTGCAAATGAAAGAACAGTTGCTCTGAGTCCATTGCTTTTCGGTAGCCTTTTTAAAGTTTTATTTTTTTCATTAATTACATATAAACCGTCTCTACTAAGCCATATTTGCCCTTTACTATCTTCAAATAGGGTAGTAGTAAATTTTCTGTCAATGCCTTGAGCAGAGTCTATATGACTTATGATGCCCGCCATTGGATCAATGACATCCACAGCTGAAGCACCTCCTACGATCCAAACTCTGCCTTTGGAATCTGTCATTAAATCATTCGCAGAGTTACCTGACAATCCATGTTCTTTTGTAATTGTTTTAAATGTTCCATTTTTTTCATCAATGATATCAATTCCGGTCTTAGCTAAAGAACTTACCCAAACGCGAGACAAACTATCCTGAGCGAACCCATAGTAAAATGATGTTTCATTGCTTAATCCATCATTGCTACTTAAATGATGGATGCCTCCTCCTGCTACATTGTAAATATTGGCTTCACCTCCATTTAAGCCTATCCATATTTGATGCTGGTTGTCCGCAAAAATAGAAGTTACTTTATCATTGCTTAGGCCATTGGCTGTACTAAAATGCTGATAGGTCTGTTCCCTGACATTGAAAACATAAACGCCATCATTAATGGTAGGTATCCATAATCTATCCTTTTCATCAAATGTAAGTCCACCAAAGGGAATTTCATTGCTAAGGCCCTGCTCTTTACCAACTTGTTTTAAAACACCTGCTTTTTCATCAAGCATGAGAACCCCCATACTATAAACACCAAACCAAATGTGGCCACCTTTGTCTTCTACTATGGTATTGAAGTAACCCGGAATATGTTTTATTATTCCCGCTTTTACATCTATCATGTCAATGTATTTACCACTTACCCAAATTCTTTCCTTACTATCTTGAAAAATTTTACCATAACTATTGCCACTTAATGGGTGGTCTTTAGTAAGGAGTTTTATAGTCCCATCTTTTGGGTTTATAACATTTATTCCTTTATCAGTTGTTATCCATATCCTGCCTTTTTTATCTTCCATAATCCCTCGGACGCTGTTACTACTTAGCCCTTCTGATGTGGTGATATGTTTTATGATGCCAGTTTTTTTGTTGATTACACTCACACCATTATTTAGTTGGTACCTGACCCAGATTTGATCTTGTTTGTCTATAAGAATTCGTATTATCCAAGGGGAAAGGAGTCCTTGACCAAGGGAAAAGGTCTCACAGTATTCTCCATCAAAACTATTAAGCCCATCATCAGATGCAATCCATATAATTCCGTTTTTATCTTGCTTAATGTCGGAATAAACAGTGCCTGATAAACCCTGATCCAATCCAAATTTCAAAAGGTTGTCAGAAGCTCCATCTTTCAGGCGAGGCAAGCTTGATTTAGTTCTCTTGGGTTGGCCCAGTAGAGCCATTTTATATCTTAGCTTTTTAGTTGGAGCAGCATCAAGATTAAATAATGTATCCTTAAAACTATTTAAATCAAATTTAGAATCCTTCATTGGCTTGAGTAACTGAATGGGATTACCTAGTACTATTGGCTTGGAAGGGATTTTGTCTAAGTCAAATTTTTCTGACTTAATAGGTTGAAAACTATCTTGGTTTATATTTACCCATTCAAGCTTTTGGGGTTTGCTGAAGATTAATTTTTCGGTTATTGGTTCAGAAAATTCCGATTCTTGTAAAGGAAAAGGAACATTACGAGGTGAGTTATTACAAGCACTTACCGTCAATAAAATTAAACAACAATATGTTATAAATGTTAGATTTTGGTTCTTTGTCATAATGGAAAAATAATTTTGAATACGAAGCTTCTATCGATTCTGATTTTATATTTTTATTAAATGTAGTTTTCTTATTACTATTATTTGTACTGTCCTTAATCGTTATGCCATGATCCTTCACCATATCATAAATTGTCTAAATCACCGATTTGCACAGATGAATGGGTGGCACGGATTTGATTTTTATGTTATTCAACCGTGCAATCTTTTAATCATTTCAATTGTGGTTCAGACAACTGGTAACTGAACAATAAACTCACTGCCCTCTCCCTCTTTCGTCTCCACTTTCAACTCCCCACCATGTGCTTTTACGATGTCATAACTCAATCCTACTCATTCTCTAATAGGCTATATAGTAAAATAGGGTTGAAAGTATTATCCAGTGTTTTTTGAAGGAAGTCGTTACCGTTGTTTCTCACTCTAATCAAAATTTTGCCACTATCTTTCTTTGTGCTCACCTCAATAATTGGCTTATATGCTTTGCCTTCTACATTCAGTTTTTGCTTTTTTATTCACTATTGTAAAAGCACTCGTATCGTAAATTTTCATTTTCATACGAATCCAAAATCAATCAGCTATTTTATCCTTACAAAAAAGGTTAAGCATAAAGACTTCCTATGCTTAACCTTTTTGAAGGAAAGTATCGCTTTTTATTTACGAACCCTTACTGGGTATGATGGTGTTTTCATTTGTTTTGGCGGATTGGCCTTTAATTGCTCCATTACAATCTCAATTGCCTTCTCCAATTGCGGGTCTCTTCCTTTCATAACATCAGCTGGCCACTGTTCTACTTCTATATCTGGCGGTGTACCCACGTTTTCTATGCCAAATCCCTTTTCATCATAAAAAGCAAGATTGGGTGCGGTAACGGAGCCGCCATCGACAAACTCAGGAAAACCAAGAACGCCGACTAAACCACCCCATGTAGTTTTACCCACAAGTGTTCCAAGTTTTGCCTGCCGAAAGAGGTAAGGCAAATAATCACCGCCTGAACCTGCGGTTTCATCGATTAGCATTACTTTGGGGCCTTGTATCGATGCATTGGGTGCTTTTTGATCCTTGCCATGACGATAGTTCCAGTAAGATTGCACGGGGCGTTTTAGTATATCAATATAATAATCGGCTAATTGACCACCACCATTAAACCGTTCATCGATAATGATACCTGCCTTATTGGCCTGCGGAAAGAAATAGCGTTTGAAATATTCGTGACCTGAAGCAGCAGTATTGGGCACATATACATAAGCCACTTGCCCGTTGGTAGCTTCATGCACTTTTTTCATATTGCCTTCTACCCAATCGCGGTTACGCAGTGCACTTTCGCTGGCAATTGGGGTCACTTTAACGGTTCTTGGATTGGAACCATCTGCCGCAGTCGAAAGGGTCAAGGTTACTATTTTTTCTGACGTGTTTTCAAAAAAACTATAAAAGTTATTTTCAGTGCTTACATTTTGACCATTAACCGCAATGATGTAATCGCCCACACTCACATCCACACCAGGTTCGGTAAGTGGCGAACGCAAATCAGGTGTCCAGTTTAATCCACCATAAATTTTCTTAATACGATATCGGTTGTTGTTTACTTCGTAATCAGCACCAAGGAGGCCACCAGAAACAATCTCAGGATTTGCCCGGCGGTCACCTACTGAAAACCTGTGATGACCCACCGCCAATTCGCTACACATCCATTGCATTACCCTGTACAAATCATTGCTACTTGAAAGATCGGGCAATAATACCTCATATTTTTTCTTCATAGCTCCCCAATCAGCACCGTGCATGCCAGGATCATAGAAATAATCACGATTGACACGCCATGCTTCATTGAAAATATTCTGCCATTCATCCTTGGGCGAAATTTTCACCTGCAACAAAGAGGTATTTATCATTGCATCAGGACCAGGTTTTTGACCCACCGAAGTGATACCCCACTTGCCTTTGCTGTTAAACAACATTTTTTCGCCCTTGCCTGCAATCAAGAAACCATCCGCAGGCATAATAGGCTCTTCTTTACGTTTCTTTAAGCTGTAATTATGCAACATGGTTCCTGCTGTATTGGCAGGCGTAGATGATAAATAATATAATTCACCTTCTTTACCAATGGCTAATGAACTATACATGCCTTTTGATAGAGGAAATGGAACAATACGGTTTGCCAAACCATCCCAATCAATTTTCATGGCAGGTTTTGGTGTTGTGGCTTTTGTACTATCTGGCTTTGCTGCTAGTTTATCAGTGGAAGCCTCTTTTACTTCCTCCATATCATTCTCTTTGGCAAAAGGCGACTTAACTGATTTTTGCAAGGTTACCAAGTATATTGTATTAGATAACCTCATGTCCTGCCTGGATTGGTCAAACCAGTTGACAACTGGCCCTGCATCGGTACTTGCCAGCATGTAAAGGTATTTTCCTGAAGGGTCAAACTTGGGATTAGAAACATTGCTTAGCCCATCCGAAACAGGGTAAGATTTGTTTTCAGCCACCGAATAAATAAAAGCCTTTTCAAAGTTGGTTTCGGTAATAATGGTATAAGCCACAAAATTTCCATCGGCTGACCAACTGCCAAATAGGTCACGGAATGGACCTGGTATATAATGCACATCTTCTCCAATCTTTTCGATTTTACCCGATGCAATATCCAATACATAAAGGCGACGTCCGTTGTCTACAAAACAAAGTTTTTTGCTATCGGGCGACCAATATATATGGGCATAAAAACCAGAACCGCTCAATTTGAAAACTTTTGGTTCTCCGCTTCCGTCTTGATTTTTAATATGCAATGCATATTCGCCACTTGCATCAGAGAAATAGGCAATTGATTTTCCATCGTTTGACCATGCTGGATATTTTTCATGGGTACCCGATGTGTTAGTTAAGTTCAGTTGATCACCCTTTTGGCCAGGTAGTGTAATTATTTCGCCACGGAAATCAACTACTATCCTTGCACCCGAAGGTGAAATATGACCTGAACGGATGTAGTTATCGCCTTTTACAAACCGCGGACGGAGATCAAGCAAATCGGCAGAAATACCAATCTTTAATTTAGTTATGGCATTGGTGGCGGTATTGTAAGTATGCAGATAGCCAGCCTGTGCAAAAATGATATCTCCAGCAACGCCTTCAAGACTTGAAACTGGAAAATCATTGAACTTAGTCAACTGGGCAACCGCCTTGGTATCGAGGTCGTAGCTATATAAATTAAATTCGCCGTTGCGGTCGCTCCGGAAATATACTTTTTTGCCTTTCCAAACAGGTTTAGAGTCGTTGCTTCCGCCTTTCGGTTTAGGTATTTCGGTAACAGCATTCGTCTTCGTATCATACAGCCATATTCGGCTCATAGTGCCACCACGATAGTTTTTCCATTGCTCAAAAGCATCGAAAAGTGTGGTGTAGGCAATCTTGCTTCCATCTGGGCTATAGGATGCCCATTTTGCATTGGGAATGGGTAGTTGCAGTTCGCTGCCATTACTAATATCTACCGTAAACAATTGGGTGTAGCTTGTAGTAAAACTGTTACGCTGCGATGCAAACAAAACCTTTTTGCCATCGGTTGAGAAATCGCGAACCAAATCAGCACTAGGATGCCAAGTAAGTCTTTTGGGAATACCGCCTGCTACAGGCACTATAAATACATCGCTATTGCCATCATATTGACCAGTAAAAGCAATCATGCTGCCATCGGGCGAAAAAACGGGGTTGGATTCCAGTCCTTCGCTTACGGTAATGCGTCGCGGATAAGAACCATCACGATTAGCCACCCAAAGGTCTTCGGCATAAATAAAGGCAATATGTGTTTTACTGATAGCAGGCTGCCATAACAGGCGGGTGTCGCTTGTATCAATGGCAAATGTTAGCTGTAAAAAGCTGGTCATGAATACTATGATTAGCAGTACCCGGAAAGAGATTTTCATACGGAGTTTTGTTTAAAAGTTATTATTAAAAATTGTTCTAACAAATCAAGAAGGAATTCTTTTACCCTTCATGCGACTTACAATAAATGATGGTTAGCAAGATAGGAAATAATCAGTTATGATGGTTGATATCATAATTTTTTTCAGCTGACTTAGGACCCGAATTATTCACAGTGGGCACATGATATTCCTAACTGATGGTATTGATTTCAGCAGGTATTCTTACACTATTGGCAATTGAACAATAAATATTGAGCCATCGCCTTCATTCGTTTCAACCTTCAATTCCCCACCATTTGCTTTCACAATATCAAAAGCCAAACTTAGCCCCAAACCAGTCCCTTGCCCTGTTGGTTTTGTGGTGAAAAATGGTTGGAAGATTTTGGATTTTACATCGTCAGACATTCCAGTTCCATTGTCTCTTACACTTACAAGTATTCCATTTTCAACACTTGCCGTTTTGATTTCAACAAGCGGATTTTTGACACCTTTCGTTGCATAAAACGCGTTATTAATCAAATTCAAAAGTACCCTCCCAATATCCTGCGGAATCACTTCAATTTTTGGCAAGTTTTCATCAAAATCAGTTTTGAAATCGCTATTAAAATCTTTATCCTTTGCTCTCAAACCATGATAAGCCAATCTTAAATATTCATCAGACAAGGCATTGATATCTGTAAGTTCTTTTTCTCCAGAACTGGTTTTTGAGTGTTCCAGCATACCTTTAACGATGTTGCTGGCTCTTTTACCGTGGAGAGTAATTTTTTCTAGGTTTTGTTTTAAATCATTTGAAATAGCTTTGGCTTCTGTAATATCTCCTTTATCCAATTCCTGATTCATTTCGCCAACCAATTCTGCTGAAACCTCCGAAAAGTTATTGACAAAATTCAAGGGGTTTTGTATTTCGTGGGCAATTCCTGCAGTGAGTTCTCCGAGGCTGGCGAGTTTCTCGGATTGGATGAGTTGGGCTTGGGTGGATTTGAGGGTTTCCAGTGTTTGTTGGAGTTGGGTACGTTGTTGGTGAATTTCGTCGCGTTGGCGTTGGAGTAAGGCGTTGGCTTTTTGCTTTTGGCGGTTGTTGCGATAAAGAAAGAGACTAAAAACAGATACAAGGAATAACCCACCAAGCAATGCATAAAACCGAATGGAATTGGTGTATTCTGCTTTGGCTTTTTCTACCTCCTGCATTCGTTCTTTTTCCTGATATTCTAAGTCAATCAAGCGTTGCGTATCGCCTTGTTCTTCAAATTCTTTAAAGCCTGCGATGGCTATTTTAAAATACTTGTTGGCTTCCCGATGTTTGTTGAGCTTCTCATAAACGGTAGCGATTCCAAGACTGTAATTTTTTTTTGCCGTTAACGAATCACCACTTGTAGAACCCATCTGATAGGCTAATTGGTAATAGTGAAGGGCAGAGTCAAGTTGATTAAAGTGGAGGTAAAAACCGCCAAATCCTGAGGTTTGTTCAATAATTCTTTTTTGATCGTTGAATTTTTTATAAAGTGCCAACGCTTGTCTACCGTAGTCCCGTGCTTTTGAATAGGATTTCTCCATAAAAAATATTGTCGCTTTGAACTGTAAGGCGTCTGCTCTTCTTAAATTATTTTCTGGATTAAGTTGGAGCGATTGATCAAGGTAGTATTTGGCAGAGTCTAACTGATTTATTTCGGGTCTTTGGTAGATATTCCCAATGCCATTTAAAGCACTTATTAATTCTTCCTTGTTGTTGATTTTTCGGGCCAGTTGTTCTACTTTTAAGTAGTTGGAGAGTTCTTTGCGAGAATCTTTCTTTAGCCAGTGAATAAGTGAGAAACCGCGTAAGCTTCTGATTATGCCCAGGGTATCGTTTAGCTCCTCGTAAATTTTAAGGCTTTTTTGATAATTTTCAATCGCTGTCACACGAATAGAACTGGCTTTATTTATATTGCCTAATATTAACAAAGCCTCTGCCTCCCCGATTCGATAATTAATCTTTTGGCTTAATTCAAGTGCTTGATTGGTGTAGCGGGTTGCAATGTCTGCGTTACGGATGGGCGAAGGGAGTCCCAAGGCTTGGCCCAGTTTTAGGAGCACATTTATTCGGCTCGTGTCGGGCTTCGTCTTAGTCAATTGGATTTTTAGGCTATCAATAGTTTGTCGGCTTTGAGCAAAACCAAGGCTGCAAGTGACGGCAATCAAGAGTAAAAACAGTAATCTCTTCATTTTCAGTTATTTTGAATCAGTAGTTTTACAATAAACGTTGTACCTTCTTTTTCCACACTTTCCACCTCAATCGTTCCGCCATGTCCTTTGGTAACAATATCATACGCTAAACTCAACCCCAAGCCAGTTCCTTGGCCCGTTGGTTTGGTGGTAAAAAAGGGTTGGAAGATTTTGGCTTTTACTTCGTCGCTTATGCCAATCCCATTGTCTTTTACCGAAATAATTATTTGATTATCAACCTTCTTGGTTGAAACTACGACTAATGGCTTATCTGAGGCTTTCACCGTACTTCGGCTTCGCTCAGCACAGGCATAAAACGCATTATTAATCAAATTCAAAAGGATCCTCCCGATATCTTGAGGTATTACTTCAATTTTTGGCAAGTTTTCATCAAAATCAGTCTTGAAATCAGCGTTAAACGAACTGTCTTTGGCACGAAGGCCATGATAAGCCAATCTTAAATATTCATCTGCCAAGGCATTGATATCTATTAATTCCTTTTCGCCTGAGCTAGTACGAGAGTGCTCAAGCATACCTTTTACGATTGAGCTTGCACGTTTGCCATGGTGGTTGATTTTTTCTAAATTCTGCTTTAAATCGCTCGCTATCTCTAAGGCAATGTCAGTATTCCCCTCTTTCATTTCTTCTTCCATTTCCGCTACTAACTCTCCGCTGACCTCCGAAAAATTATTGACAAAATTCAAGGGGTTTTGTATTTCGTGGGCAATGCCTGCGGTGAGTTCACCGAGAGAAGCGAGTTTTTCTGATTGGATGAGTTGGGTTTGGGTGGCTTTGAGCTGAGATAAGGTGCTTTCCACTTTATCTTTCTGTTCCTGTAAGACCTGATTCGCTTTTTGTTTTTGCCGATTGTTGCGGTAAAGAATTAAACCGATGATAGAAAGAACAGCAAGCACTGCAAGAAAACCATAAGTCCTGATTTTTGATTGTGTTTCAATTTGCTGCTTTTCCAATTCCCGCAAACGAGTGGCTTCGCTTAGTAACAAACTCTGAAAGGCGGCAAGATTCTTGTATTTTTCTTTATTCCACGCATCTCTTGTAGCGAGGGTAAGCCCTTGGTATTTTAAAACACTATCTGGTTGATTGTTGAGCAAATACGCTTTGTATAAGTTCTCGTAAACTACTCCGTCCCTAAACCATTTAGTATTTATCAATCCTGGCTCTGAACCTACTTGGTATGCTTTTTGGGCATAGTAAAGAGAAGAATCTTTATCTCCACTATTTTGATGTACTGAGGACCACGTTTTATACACCAATAACAAGTTAAGCTTGTCTTGTTCCTTATTTTCGGTAGCAAATTGTAGAGCCTGATAGAGATACTTTGTCCCCAGTTTATCATTCTTCGCCTTAAAGTTTTTATTTGCCAGCAATAAAAGAGGGCGGCTTTTATTTATTTTAATATTTATCTGGTCAAAAAAATTCACGGACTTCTGTGCATACACTTCCACAGAATCAAGCTGGTCTGCATCATAATACTGACTTGCAATAGATGCCGAAACATTTGCTGATCTAAAATAATTTTTATTTAATGACGCTATCTTTAAACTTTCTTTATAATGAGAAATGGCCTGTTCTGTATTTCCTGTTTCATTCATTAAATCCCCATAAATCTGATGGGCCCAAGCCAATCTATTTAATCTAAATTCGCTAGGTGACATATTTCCAAAAACATAGGCATTTTGTTCAGAAGTGGGGTTTTGCAAAATTTCAACTGATAGTAAAATACTTTTCAGTGCTGAAGCATATTCTCCTTTTTGGAGTAGTGCTCGAGCCTGAGGCACCAAAAAATGTCCTTCGCATAAAGACTGCTTGCTTTTTCGGGCAATAGATAAACCCTTCGTTGCATAAAATAGCAAAGAGTCATAATTTGATTGCTGATAGTATACCGAAAGGCCAGCAATTGATCTAAACCTAATAGAGTCGTGGGTAGCAGTATTGAGTGCATTCCTTAGGCTGTCAATTTTGGATTGTTGGGCGTAGGATGTGGCCATAATAAACAGCGTTAGCAATAGTGTTGTAAATAATTTCATATACGTCATGGTATTTTATGCAATTGTTATTGGTAATTGGATGATAAACGTTGTTCCTTCGGCCTCCGTACTTTCGACTTCCAAAGTCCCTCCATGCCCTTTGGTCACAATATCATAAGCCAATGAGAGCCCCAAGCCAGTACCTTCACCAGTTGGTTTAGTAGTGAAAAAAGGTTGAAATATTTTGGCTTTGGTGGCTTCTGACATTCCTTTGCCATTGTCTTTTACACGTACAATTATTCCATTTTCAACACATGCCGTTTTGATTTCAACAAGTGGATTTTTGACACCTTTCGTTGCATAAAAGGCATTATTAATCAAATTCAATAACACTCGTCCAATATCTTGTGGAATGGCTTCAATTTTTGGCAATTTTTCGTCAAAATCAGTTTTAAAATCACTATTGAAAGTGCTATCTTTTGCTCTTAAACCATGATAAGCAAGCCTTAAATATTCATCTGCCAAAGCGTTGATATCGGTTAATTCCTTTTCACCTGTGCTAGTGCGTGCGTGTTCTAACATCCCTTTTACGATACTACTAGCTCTTTTGCCGTGAAGCGTGATTTTCTCTAGGTTTTGAGAAATGTCATTAAAAATTTCATCTACCAATGATTCATCCTGATTTTCTTTTGGCTTTTGCCTCTCCTCTTTTATTTCCTGAACTAGCTCAACACTCACTTCTGAGAAATTATTCACAAAATTCAAAGGGTTTTGTATCTCATGTGCGATGCCTGCGGTGAGTTCTCCGAGCGAGGCAAGTTTTTCGGATTGGATGAGTTGAGCTTGGGTGGATTTGAGTTTTTGTAAGGTGCTTTCTACTTTGTCTTTCTGTTCCTGTAAAACTTTATTTGCCTTTTGTTTTTGCCGATTGGTCCAAAAAAGAAATACCGCCAACAGCAAAAAAAAACCGATAGCCGTAAATTGCAAATTCCGTATTCTTTTTGCTTCAGTTTCCTTTTTTAGTTCTTCTATTTTATCCAATGCGTCTTTCTTTTCCTGGGCTATTTGCATCCTCGCCCTTTCTACTTTTAGTAGTCCTTTGCGATTATACGTTTTTTTTGTAAGAGAATCGAAGATAACTTTGTAATCATACGCCTTTTTATAATCTCCAAATTTATAATGAGATATATAAAGTGAACGATAAGCATCCCATAACTCCTTTTTAAGCGAGTGTTTTTTTGAAAAAAGCAGACCCTTGTTTGCATATAAATAAGCACTATCTTTCTTATTTATATTAGTGTATAAGTTGCCCAAAACTGAATATGTATAAGCTTCAAAGTCTAAACTTTTTATCCCCTGATAATACGGTAATAACTGTTTATTAATAGTGATGGCTCCATTGTAGTCTTTTTGTATTTCTAATCTTTCTGCTTTGCAACTTAAAACTTCGTATTTTAAATCATCATCCTTTTGTTCTTTTGCTATTTGAAGTGCTTTGTTATAATATGCATCAGCCTTATCATATTCTTTATGAGCATCGAAATAGCTACCAACTTGCAACAATGAAAGTTTTTGTTGAGCACTATCTTTTATAGCGGTAGCAACCTTAAGCGATTTTTGAACATGAAATAGTCTAAGGCTGTCCATACTAAAAAGACGATAGGATATGCTAAGCCGATAATGTGTATATGCCTCTTGTTTCTTATTTCCTGTAGCCTCCGAAAGTTTAAGTGCATCTAAATAATAAGGGATGCTTTCATCAATTTTATTTTGAATAAGTGCTATTAGTCCTAAATTTTGTAAAATTAGTATTTGCCTTTTTGCATCACGTAATTCTTTAGAAATTTTGAGAGCGTCTTTGAGCAATGGCATTTCTTTTTCTAAGCCCTGGGCGTTTAGACTACTAATGTAATCAAGGATTTTATTGATTTTAATCGTATCGTTTTTAACATAACGATTCATCTCCATTTTCAGGCGGTCAGTTTTATTACTTTGTGAATAGCAAATTGTGCTTGAAATGAAGAGAAATAGGGTAAGGCTTAGTTTTTTCATGGGTTATTTATTCTGAATAGGTAATTTTATAGTAAAAGTAGTTCCTTCTCCTTCTTTAGTTTCCACCTCAATCGTCCCCCCATGCCCTTTGGTTACAATATCATAGGCTAAACTCAAGCCCAAACCTGTGCCTTGGTCTGTCGGTTTTGTGGTAAAGAAGGGTTGAAAGATTTTAGTTTTCGTGACTTCCGACATTCCTTTGCCATTGTCTTTTATATCAATTAGCATTTGGCTATTAGCTGTTAGATGGGTTGTGACGTTTACTTTGGGTTCAAATCCCGTTTCTCCTTTTTTGCTTCGCTCGTTTACTGCCCAAAAAGCATTGTTTATCAAATTCAACAAAACCCGCCCCATGTCTTGGGGGATGACTTCGATTTTGGGGAGATTTTCATCGAAATCTGTCTTGAAATCAGCATTGAATGAACTATCTTTTGCTCTCAAGCCATGATAAGCCAACCGTAAATAATCATCGGCCAATTCATTAATATCGGTCAATTCTTTTTCGCCTGTGCTGTTTCGTGAATGTTCCAACATTCCTTTTACGATGCTGCTGGCTCGTTTGCCATGGAGTGTGATTTTTTCTAAGTTTTGTTTTAAATCATTTGAAATAACTTTGGCTTCATTGATATCTCCTTTGTTCATCTCCTGATTCATTTCATCAATCAATTCTGAAGAGACCTCAGAAAAGTTATTTACAAAATTCAAAGGATTTTGTATCTCATGGGCAATTCCTGCGGTGAGTTCGCCTAAAGAAGCTAACTTTTCAGATTGGATGAGTTGGGCTTGGGAAGCTTTCAGTTCGGCAGTACGGGCTTCAACTTTACGTTCGAGGGTTTCGTTTTGGGTAGCCAGTATATTGTTTTTCTCTTCAGTAATTTTTAAAACTTTCTGGGCCTCTTTAGCCACTTCTTGCAAAATCTCTCTAAAACGAAATGATACATAAAATAGTAATGCTAAAGGCGACGAAAGCAACAACGGGGTGCTAATGATTTTTTCGTATACGTTGTACAAATCAACGTTGTATTTATGCAGACTTACATAAATTACTCCACAAACCGTAGTAAGTATCATGCTTAATATCACCACCCATTTAGTAGCAGTCAGCGACTTTCGAGAACTAAATACCAAATAGGCCAAATACACACTATTGATGGTATTGACAATACCAAAAGGCCAAGAAATGC
This sequence comes from Bacteroidetes bacterium B1(2017), assembly GCA_002256395.1. Lineage (GTDB taxonomy): Bacteria > Bacteroidota > Bacteroidia > UKL13-3 > UKL13-3 > B1. The sequence goes on from NKJG01000008.1 coordinate 112,765, forward strand.
TAAATAGATGGGCAAAAACACTCGTTATAGGCAAAAAAATTGTTATAAAAAGGGAAACACGGGACATCTTTTCTTTAAGTATCAACTCGACAATTACCAAGTTGAGAGCGGGGACAAAAGCACTTAATGCATAAAAAACAAATCTGATTTTTTCAGCAGTATACGAAAGCTCAATTAAGGAATTTATTGAGTAGGTAAGAGCCATTATCAAAACAAAAAACGAGTAATTGGCAATAGTTCGTAGAATTTTTTGGGTAGGATTGAGCAGTGATAGAAGCCAAAAAAGCAATAGTAGCAATACTGCCGCAGTAAGCCACATAGACCCATATACGTAAGACTCTTTGATTTTATACGCAACAAAGGTGTGGTAATCAGGTCCCGTAAGGCTAATAAAATCAACGAGATTGTGGGGTTTAAGGCGTATTTCTCGCTGTGTAAAAGTGGTTTCATAATCTACTACGTGCAAGGCGATGGTATGAATTTCGCCTATCGTTAGGTTGACAGGAATGGGGTGTTTTAGAGTTGGATTAAAAGCTTGGTAAGGATTAGTGTTGCCAAACGAATGAACCAACTCACCGTCAATATACAAATCAGATGCTGCCCAGAGGTTTCGCCCAAATCCCAACGGCATGTCTAAGAAAGCAGAATCCAGTTTGATTTTGAGTCTAAACCACCCTTCTATTTTTCCTTTGGTGTCGGCCATTTTGGCATTGAGTTCAGTGGGCTTCATTTTTTTCCAACCTGCCAATTTGGTGTTTGGAAGGGCATAGTTGGGATTGGTTCCCGCCTTAAAAACCCAGCCATCCAGTGGTGCCAGTAATAGCTGCTGATGAGTTCCAAACATTTCTGGAGATAGGATCGCCGTAACATCTTGAGCAAAGCCAACATGCTTAATAAGTGAGAGCAGGAGAATTGTTATTAATCTCTTCATATTTAATTGGTTTTCATAGGTAAAGTAATAATAAACTCCGAGCCAACTCCCTCAGTTGAATTCACTTCCAAAGTCCCTCCATGCCCTTTGGTCACAATATCATAAGCCAATGAGAGCCCCAATCCAGTTCCTTCTCCAGTTGGTTTAGTAGTGAAAAATGGTTGGAAGATTTTGGCTTTTACTTCTTCAGACATTCCAGTTCCATTGTCTCTTACACTTACAATTATTCCATTTTCAACACTTGCCGTTTTGATTTCAACAAGCGGATTTTTGACACCTTTTGTGGCATAAAAAGCATTATTAATCAAGTTCAACAATACCCTCCCAATATCTTGAGGAATAACTTTGATTTTAGGCAAGTTTTCATCAAAATCAGTTTTGAAATCGCTATTGAAATCTTTATCCTTTGCCCTTAAACCATGATAAGCCAGACGCAAATATTCATCAGCCAAAGCATTAATATCTGTTAGTTCTTTTTCACCCTTGCTTGTACGAGAGTGCTCTAACATTCCTTTTACAATTGAGCTCGCTCGTTTGCCGTGGTAGTTGATTTTTTCTTGGTTTTGAATCAAATCTGACACCAATTCTCCTTCCTCACTATTGCTCTCAATGCCTCGTTGCCTCAGTGCCTCACTCAATTCATTGGCTAATTCTACACTTACCTCACTAAAATTATTCACAAAATTCAAAGGATTTTGTATTTCGTGGGCAATGCCTGCGGTGAGTTCGCCGAGGCTGGCGAGTTTTTCGGATTGGATGAGTTGGGTTTGGGTAGATTTTAAATTGGTCAATGTTGAAGCTAAAACTGCATTTGCTTTTTGTTTTTGCCGATTATTGCGGTAAAGAATAAAACCAATGATGGAAAGTACAGCAAATACTGCAAGAAAACTGTAGGTCCTGTTTTTTGATTGTGTTTCTATTTGCTGCTTTTCCAATTCCCGCAAACGAGTGGCCTGGGTGAGTAACAAACTCTGAAAGTTGGCCAGGTTCTTGTATTTTTCTTTATTCCATGCATCTCTTGTTGTGAGGGTAAGCCTAAGGTATTTAAAAGCACTATCCGTTTGATTCTTGAGCAAATACGCTTTGTATAAGCCTTCGTAAAATCCTCCGTTCCTAAACAAATTAGTATTTATCAATCCTGGCTCAGAAGCTATTTCGTATGCTTTTTTGGCATAGTAAAGCGTAGAGTCCTTAACCCCACCCTCTTTATGCATCTCGGACAGCCTTCTATATACGGTTGCCAACATAGTCCTGTTAACTTCCTTATATTTAGTAGCGACTTGCAGTGCCTGATAAAGATATTTTCTCCCTAATTTATCATTCTTCGCCTTAAAGTTCTTACGTGCCAAAGTCAACATAGGTAGGCTCTTCCAATCTAATCTAATATTAGTCTGCTCGAAAAACTTTAAGGAATTCTGTGCGTAAACTTCCACAGAGTCAAGCTGGTCTGCATCATAATGCAGCTTTGCAATTGTAGCCGAAACTAAGGCTATTCTAAAATAATTTTTGGTTAATGAAGCTATCCTTGCACTTTCTTTATAATGAAAAATGGCCTGTTCGGTATTACCTGTTTCTTCCATTAATCCCCCATAAGTATTATGGGCCAAATCCAATCTATTTAATCTTAATTCGGAAGGTGACATATTTCCCAAAGCATACGCATTTTTTTCGGAAGCGGGGTTCTGCAAAATATCAAATGCACGTAATAAATTTTGTAGTGCTGCAGCATAATCTCCTTTTTGCCTTAATGTTAACGCCTGAGCTGTCAAAAAAAATCCTTCGTATAATGACTGCTTGCTTTTTCGGGCAATAGATAAACCCTTCGACGCATAAATTAGCGAAGAGTCATAATTTGATTGCTCAAAGTCTCGAAAAATGCCATTAATTGACCTTAACCTAATGGAGTCGTGGGTAGCAGTATGGAGTGCATTCCTTAGGCTGTCAATTTTGGATTGTTGGGCAAAGGATGTGGCCGTTATAAACAGCGTAAGCAATAGTGTTATAAATATTTTCATGGTTATTCAATAAAATTATTCCAAGGTTTAACAGTAATGTTGTTACTTCTATTTTGGGTCTGATTACCTCCATAAACCACTATCTTTTCTGTATTGGGCGTTTCTAATGTCGAAAAATAATTAAGCCCTTTAAAAAAATCATTGCTAATCGTTTCTCCTGCTTTTAGCTCAATTGCTGTCAAATTACCTTCATTTTCTGTAATAATATCCACCTCATTGCCTGTTTTATCTCGCCAATAAAAAAGATTGTCGTTTTCGCCAACGTTAAATCTGTTTTTGAGTAACTCGCTCACTATCAGATTTTCAAATAAAGATCCTTTGGCAGCATGAATGGTTATTTGTTCAGCACTTTTGATGCCCAACAGCGAACAAGCCACTCCAGTATCATAAAAATAGAGTTTGGGTGTTTTCGTAATCCGTTTATTGTAATTGTTGAAATAGGGTTTCAAAAGGTAAATAATGTAGCTACTTTGCAAAATACCGAGCCATGCAGCCACCGTTTTTTGGTCAATACCGCAATCATTTGCCAACGAACTCATGTTTAATATTTGCCCTGTTCGCCCTGCACACATTCTCAAAAGCTTCATAAATAGCGAAAGATTATTGATGTTTTTGAGTTGCCTCACATCTCTTTCTATATAAGTGCTGATGTAATTGGGAAACCAATCGGTAGGTTTTATGTCTTCCGAAATCACTTCTGGATACCCGCCTGTAATGATGTGCCAAGCGTAATTGTTTTTGAGAAAATTGCCTGTTTTCATTTCCTCCAACGACAAAGGCAAAAGTTGTAAATAAGCAATACGCCCCGAAAGCGTTTGGGTAATATTTTCTTGTAACAAAAAATTATTTGAACCGGTCAGGATAAACAAGCCTTTCGTTTTTGTTTCGTCCAAAATCTGTTGCAAGTAAGAAAATAGGTGTGGTGCTTTCTGAATTTCATCAAGAATTGCCCCATTTTCGTTATTGAATTGCGATAAAAACCCTCGTGGGTCAATTGTTGCAAATTCCAAAACATCTGGATTTTCTAAGGAAACGTAAGGTTTTTCGGGAAAAACGGCACGGCAAAGTGTAGTTTTTCCACTTTGCCGAGGTCCGACAACAGCTACACTACGAAATGTTTTTGATAGATGAATTAGCCTTTCGGTTGCTGTTCTATAAATCATATTTGAATATTATCTTTGGACAAATATAGAATTTAATTCCGAATTTGTCCAAAATATTTCCTAAACTAAATCGGCAATTTTACAATAAACTCCGTCCCCTCTCCTTCCACACTATCCACTTCAATCGTGCCACCATGCCCTTTAGTAATAATATCATAAGCCAAACTCAGCCCCAAACCAGTGCCCTGCCCTGTCGGTTTTGTGGTAAAAAACGGTTGAAATATTTTGGCTTTGGTTTCTTCTGACATCCCTATGCCGTTATCTTTTATAGTGATGAATATTTCATTTCCCAATATATCAGTCTTGACCTCAACAAGCGATTTTTTGGCACCTTTCGTGGCATAAAAGGCATTATTGAATAAATTCAATAAAACTCGACCTATATCTTGTGGAATGACTTTAATTTTTGGTAATTTTTCGTCAAAATCAGTTTTGAAGTCAGCATTGAAAGAGCTGTCCTTTGCTCTTAAACCATGATAAGCAAGCCTTAAATATTCATCTGCCAAAGCGTTGATATCGGTTAATTCCTTTTCACCTCTGCTAGTGCGTGCGTGTTCTAACATCCCTTTTACGATACTACTAGCTCTTTTGCCGTGAAGCGTGATTTTCTTTAGGTTTTGAGAAATGTCATTAAAAATTTCATCTACCAATGATTCATCCTGATTTTCTTTTGGCTTTTGCCTCTCCTCTTTTATTTCCTGAACTAGCTCAACACTCACTTCTGAGAAATTATTCACAAAATTCAAAGGGTTTTGTATCTCATGTGCGATGCCTGCGGTGAGTTCTCCGAGCGAGGCAAGTTTTTCGGATTGGATGAGCTGGGCTTGGGTAGATTTGAGTTTTTCTAGGGTGGATTCAATTTGTTCTTTTTGTGATGCCAGCAAAACATTAGCCTTTCTCTTTTGATGATAACTGTAAAGCAACACTGCCCCAAACACAAGAAACACGAATAAAGCAATGAGTAAAGAATACATCCGAACTTTCCCCTGTTTTTCTACTTCTTCACGCTGCAAATCTTTCAGCTTTAGTTGTCTATCTAATAATACTTGTTGAAATTCTGCAAGGTTTGAAATTGTTTTTTTAGTAAAAAATGCTCTTTCTTTATTGGCAAATTGTAAGTATTTAAAAGCACTATCTCGTTGAGCAAACTGCTGAAAGTGCTGATACATGTTTTCATATGCGGATGCTAAATCCACTTTTACAAGTTGAACTTCTCTGATTTGCTTTAATAGATTCAATGATTTGATGCCATAATAGTAGCTTGAATCTCTTCTATTTAAGTGTTGATAGGCTTTGGATAAGCCCAGATAATTAATAGACAAGCCAATTTCCAAATCAAAATTATTTTTCAAAACATTCTCAATTCCTTTTGAGAATAAACTCTTTGCTTGCTCATAATTACCTGCTTCTAATCTTATATCACCAGCCTGGTAAAAAATGTAAAACAAATATACCCCGAACTTATCGACAGGATTTGCGAAAATTCTATCTATATAAAATTGGGCTGAGTCTAGTCTATTATTATGTTGGAAAGAAAAAGCTATATTACTCAGAATGGAAGTTTGTTGCCAAAGCCTATTCCTTTCCTTTGCCATCTGATATGCTTTTTTATAATATTGCAATTGCTCTTCGGTGTTTGCCGTTACACCCATCAGCATTCCATAATTAAACAATTCGTTGTTATATCCTCCCCAGAATCTATCATAGTAGTTCCCTTTTTTGTCCAGTCTATTAAACAAAAGCTGATTTTCAGGATTTTCGTAAACATCAAGCTTGTTACTATAGGCATCATACACTGGAGCATAGTGTCCATTATTCAAGTTTTCTAATAAATTACCCCTACCCCGTCCAACATTATCTATGATTTCCAATATTATTTTGGCTTTTGTAGTGTCATTATTAGCATTTCTAAGTTGCTTTTCTAAAGAATCGTTAGTAGCATTTCGACTTTGTGTTTGTAAAGAATCGTATTTAAAAGATACTATTTTTTGAGCAAAACCAAGGCTACAAATAATTACGAGTAGAAGGGTGAGGCTAAGTGTTTTCATGGTTATATATGCTGAATAGGTAATTTTATAGTAAATGTAGTTTCTTCACCTTCCACGCTTTCGCATTCAATCATTCCACCGTGACCTTTAGTTACAATATCATAAGCCAAACTTAGTCCCAAACCTGTGCCCTCGCCAGTAGGTTTTGTGGTGAAAAATGGTTGGAATATTTTGGCTTTTGTGGCCTCGGACATTCCTGTACCATTGTCTTTAATGGTTATTAACAATTGGCTATTAGCTAATATATGGGTGCTTACAATTACTTTTGGTTCATAACCCATTTCTGCTTTTTTACTTCTTTCGTTGGCTGCATAAAAGGCATTATTAATTAAATTCAATAATACTCTCCCAAAATCTTGCGGTACAACCATCATTTTTGGGAGGTTTCCGTCAAAATCAGTTTTGAAATCAGAATTAAAAGTGGGATCCTTGGCCCTCAGCCCATGATAAGAAAGATTTAAATACTCCTCTGCTAATTTGTTTATGTCGGTCAATTCTTTTACGCCAGAGCTGGTTCTTGAATGCTCTAGCATGCCTTTTACAATAGAACTGGCTCTCTTACCGTGGTAGTTGATTTTTTCAAGGTTTTGTGAAATATCAGAAAGTAATTCCTGTTCTTCAATTCCTCCTTTGGGGCTTAAGGGGCTTTTAAGTTCTTCCAACAACTCCAAACTCACTTCAGAAAAATTATTGACAAAGTTTAAAGGGTTCTGGATTTCATGAGCTATACCTGCCGTAAGCTCGGCCATAGAGGTCATTTTCTCTTGGTGAATAAGCCTTTGCTGCACCAATTTTTGCCTGAACCTAAATAAGATATAGAAATAAACTAAAATGCCTAAAAAAATCAAAGCGTAGGTAAAAAGCATTGGAATAAACCACCATTTGTTCACAATATTGCCCGCCACTTTAAACTTAAACTTGGCTGGAACATCCCCCTTCTCGCCAGTTTTTACTAAAAATGTGTACTCCCCAGCATTTAGATGTGCATATTGCACCTGATTGCAGTCTTCGCATTTGATCCAGGTATAATCTAAGCCATCCATCCAATAATAAAAAACTCTATTTTTTGGATTCTTTTTATTCTCAAAAACAAAATGGAGATAATTCTGACTATACTGCAATCTAACAGCCTCATTTTTAGATATTTTAAGGCCTGAATCTTTAAATCCTTCATAGTTGTTACCAAGTTTCACAGCTGTAATTTGAGCCAAAGGTTCCTTTTTCTGGCCAAAAACCACAGAATTTGACAATAACATCAGAAATAAAAATGACTTAATGATTTTCATATTATAAGGTCCGTTTGCTTGACAGAATCAAGGAATATGCAAAAAACGAATACATGACCATCTTGATGAGCGACCACAAGACGTAATACTGAAGAATGAGGTTTTGAGAATAATTCATAACCGCTAAGCTGAAGAAATCAAACGACCCAAAAAGATTGTAAATAATAAGGCCGCTACAAATCCAAACTACGGGTTGTTGAAATACTTCGACCTCTAAGTTGTCTTTAAATTGGTGATTTAAAACAAACAATGAAAGCACTACTAAAAAGATTTTTTCGACTAAAATTGAGATCGCAAAATCTTTGAATTTAGTAATGAATAATGCGTCGATGATTATAAAAATCAATACCGATGCCCCAGCTAATAACCAAAACCACCTTTTGGTTTTAGATGAATAAACTTTGTGGAGTAGATAAGTATAAACTATAAGATCTAAACTGCCCAAAAAACAACTGGAAATAAATGCTGAACTAGAATTAAATAAAGCAAATAATTGAAAAAACATCAAACTGAGTCCAATAGTCAAGCCTTTCAACAGATGGTCGAGCTTCTTAAAATAATACAAGCCAACGCCTATAGGAATCAATATATAATAATTAGCCAAATCGTTCAAAAATGTAGCTAAATCCATCAATTCCATAAAATCATAGCAATTTATTCCATTCAAAAAAAATGTTCACCTAATTTCAAATGTTGATTATTTACTCCATACATCTGAATGGTGGGCAGGATCTGGCATTAGCAGCGTACAAAGTCCGATTAAAATCAAAGGTGGTATAGACTTTATCAGAAACTGTTTTCTTAGCAGGTGATACGCCTCTAAGCATTAGGTGAATGCAATTCCAATCGTTTGCATTAAATCCTTTCAACAAGCCATACTTGACCTCAATATGCGTAAATCCTTCATTTTTAAAGTCGTTTGCTAAGGTATTAAGCCCGACAAAATCTAGATAATAACCATTAACAAAGCCCATACCTCCAGGAACCAAATTAGTTATTTTGTTTGCAAAAAAATCTTTTTGTGTTTTAAAAAATGCTTTCTTATTAGTTGCCGTATTCAAAACTTGGCTTGTAAATTCGTGCTTTGAATATTTAGTTGGAGGCAATAACAAATTTTCAGACTCAAATAAATTGACAGCCCCAGCAATAAAAAACATCCTGTTTGAATTGCTCGATGCCAAGGCATAATAAATACATAAATGGGAGAGATTTTCAGATTTGTATTTATCCAAATTATTAAGGAGAGATTTAATAGAAATTAATTCAGGACTGGCATCGTTTTGTTGAAAACCCAATTGATCAAATGATTTCTCCATAGCCACTAGTTTGGCCTTACCGGCATAATCCGAAACCACAAAAATATCAGGATCATTTAAACTACTTTTCAATGAAATATGAGTTTGGGCAAAAGAACTAACAGCCAACATAAAAAAGAAAAAGAAGAAATTAATTGTTTTCATGGTATATATGGTTTGGTTTAAGGTTTAATAAAACTATAGGGAAAATTCTAAACAGAAAGAACTCAGTTCTCTAATAAAGCACAACATAGTAAATTTAAAAAAAATAAAATTAATTACAACTATACGGATTATAAATAATTGAAATATAATTATTTATCAGTTTTTTGTACCTGTGCTAGAAAGCTTAAATACAATACCTATAAAAACATGCTAAAGAGTAAATTGGAAGAATAAAAATTGGTATATATTTATAGTTCTGAAAATTAAATGCTCGATAAGTGTTTCAAACTCAGTGCTTCCAAAGTGAAATTTAGATAGCAATATTAGGATCGATTACGAGCCTAGATGAGTCAATTTTCATTCAAAATATACTTTGATTTCTAAGTAGATAATTTTATCACGAACGTGGTGCCGACTCCTTCGATACTTTCTACTTCTAAAGTACCTCCATGCCCCTTCGTCACAATATCATAAGCTAAGCTTAAACCTAAGCCCGTACCCTTTCCTGTAGGTTTGGTGGTGAAAAACGGTTGGAAAATCTTCTCCATATTATCTTCCGAAATACCAGCTCCGTTGTCTTTCACACGTATTTCTATTGCGTTATCTATTTTAAGCGTAGAAACTGTTACTAATGGCTTATAGGTAGTTTCCCCATTCACTTTACTTTGGGCTCGGCTACGCTCCGCACATGCATAAAAAGCATTGTTGATAAGGTTGAGAAATACCCGACCAATATCTTGTGGCACAACCTCAATGACCGGCAAGTTTGGATCTAATTCAGTTTTAAAGTCGGCATTAAAAGTCTTGTCTTTGGCCCGTAATCCATGGTAACTGAGTCGCAGAAATTCGTCTGCAAGGGCATTAATGTCTGTGGTTTCTTTTTGTCCAGTGTTAGTTCTAGAATGCTGAAGCATTCCTTTCACTATACTTGCAGCACGCTTTCCATGGTGGTTTATTTTTTCGAGATTTTGTTTAATATCTGATAGCAATTCCTCCTCTTCAATTCCTCCTCGGGGTGTTTCTGGACTCAACAACTCCTCAATTAGTTCCATATTGAGTTCTGAAAAATTATTCACGAAGTTTAAAGGATTCTGTATTTCATGAGCAATTCCGGCGGTAAGTTCACCCAATGAAGCCAGTTTTTCTTGTTGAACCAACTGATTTTGGGTAGCTTTTAGTTCTTCAACCGTAGATTCCAATTGTTCTTTTTGTGCCGAAATTTCAGAAGTTCGCTCTCTAACGAGAATCTCTAGTTTTTCATTTTCACCAACAACTAGCCTGTTTTTCTCTTCTTCTTTTTTTAGTGCCTTGATTTGGTTATTCGTACTTATGGCAAAAGCAATCATCCAAAACAAACTCCCTAGAAATACCAAATCTATAATCGAATCATTTTCTTTGGTAAAACTTGAAAAAAAATATTCCATGATGTCCCTCAGGCTATTCACAATAAAAAATGGTAACCCCGCTTTTAGCAATGAACTGGCCAAATTATTTTCTCTAAGCAGCCACAAAACATACATTATTGCTGAAAAGACCACAAACCAAACGAAATTGATGGTTGGAAGAAACCGCTCAAATGAATTAAAGTTTAGAAGCAACAAAAAAGGAACAATGAACAAGTTCAGAACCTTTAAATATTGATCGTATTGAGGTAGTGACTCCTTCGTATTTAGGTGAGTGCGGATAAATCTTAGTGCAAAAAAGGCGATGAGAAAATTCTGCATTAGCGATAATATTAATATTTTGGATTTTAAGGGTTTTTAAAAAACAAATCAAATTAAGAAAACTATCTGTCTAATTGATAAACAGGGGAATAATAAATTTCTAAAATCATTATTTTATGAAAATATTAATGGTGCAAAATAGGCTTTAATTTCATTAATGAAATTTTAAATAAATAATTAACATAATAATTTCGAATAGCTATTGATGGATAAAATCAATTATCTTGTTTTATTTTGTAAAAAAAATTATGAGCCAGTTTATTGCACACATTGCATTGGTTGTCAGAGATTACGATGAGGCCATCGCCTTTTACACCAAAAAACTAAATTTTGAATTGATAGAGGATACCGTACTTTCAGAAACCAAACGATGGGTTCTTGTGGCTCCAAAAGGTTCGAAAGAATGTAAACTCCTTCTTGCAAAAGCAGTTGGAGACCAAGTTAAGGCCATTGGAAATCAATCTGGTGGAAGAGTTTTCTTGTTTTTGCATACCAATGATTTCGACAGAGACTATCAGCATTTGCTTAATCAAAATATTAAAATTTATAGAGAACCAAGTACTGAAGAATATGGCAAAGTATGTGTCTTTGAAGATCTTTATGGTAACCTGTGGGATCTGATTGAGAAAAAACCATAAAAAAATGGGAATGCAAAGTAGTTTACATTCCCATTCATTAATATTTCAAAATCTTTCTTTAATCTTTCAATTCACCCTCCCATTTAGCTACTACTGCCGTTGCTACTGCATTACCAGCCACAGAGGTTGCTGAGCGACCCATGTCTAATAACCAGTCTACAGCCAGCACTAAACTAATGCCTTCTTGTGGAAGTCCAAACATCGTAAGTGTGCCTGCAATAACCACCAATGAGGCACGTGGTACTCCTGCTATACCTTTGCTTGTAAGCAATAGGGTGAGGAGCATCGTAACTTGCTGTCCAATACTAAGTTCAATTCCATAAATTTGAGCGATAAAGCCAGTTGCAAAAGTCATATACATCATAGATCCGTCAAGGTTGAAAGAATAACCCAAAGGCAAAACAAAACTGATGATGCGTTCAGATATACCGAATTTTTTGAGTTGCTCGATCTGCATAGGCATGGACGCCTCAGAACTGGCCGTACTAAATGACAGAAAAATTGCATCTTTGACATATCTCAGGAGCTTCCAGTAATCTATTTTCATAAACAAACAAATAACCCACAAAACCACAAAAATGAAAAAGGCCAAAGTAGCAAAAAAGCAAACAATCAAATACAAATATCCACCCAAAACACCCAAGCCTTTTGAAGCAATAACGGCCGCTACTGACCCAAAAACTGCATATGGTGCAAATATCATCACATAACCAACAATTTTAAACATTACCTCCGAAATAGCATCGAGAGCCTTTGTAACTGATTTGCCCTTGTCTCCAATAGCAGCCAAGGCCACTCCAAAAAACAGCGAGAAAACGACTATTTGTAGGACTTCATTGGTTGCGAGTGCTTCAAAAATACTTTTAGGAAAAACGTGGGTGATAAAATTTTCTAAGGTCATTTTCTTGGCCTCCACGCCTGTATCTGTTCCAGTTTCGGGCAAATCCAATGACATAACCTTACCCGGTTTCATGATATTGACTGCCACAAGACCTGCAAGCAATGACAATATGGTAGCAAAATAAAAATAGCCCAGTGTTTTTAGTCCTATACGACCAACTACCTTAAAATCGCCGAGTTTAGCTATTCCAACAGTTAAAATCGAGAACACCAAAGGCCCCAAAATCATCTGGATAAGTCGAAGAAAAATCTTAGAAAGCAACTGAAGGTAGGAACTCCATTCTTTCACGCCATCGTTGGCTTTTACTTGATCAGCAGTGAGTAAACTGGCATCTTTTATACCAAACTGCCCCAAATCAAAGTGATTGTGAATAAAAAAACCGACGATGATACCGAGTGTCATGCCGATGAAGATTTTCCAAGTAATGTTTAATTTCATTCGTTTAGGGTTAATTCTGATGTTTGATGATTAAAAATAAATATAAATCAATTCTTTGGATTTCGAAATTTTCCTGATTCAAATTTCTACAAAAATAACAATTTCTTCTTCATTGATTTATAATTCTGTGCTTAATCCATTCTAGACAAAAAACAATTTAAACTTTCTTATGCAAATAACTGTTAATTTTGCAATATGATAACAGTGAGAGAAAGGCCAGTAACACATTGGCTACCAATAACTAAAAAAGAAGTAGAAATGAGAGGTTGGGATGAGGTAGATGTCATCCTCATCTCAGGCGATGCCTATGTAGATCACCCTTCATTTGGAACAGCTGTTATTGGCAGAATCATTGAGAGTGAGGGATTTAGAGTAGCAATCATTCCTCAACCCAACTGGAAAGACGACCTCAGGGACTTTAAAAAACTTGGAAAGCCTAAATATTTTTTCGGAGTAACTGCTGGCTGTATGGATTCCATGGTGAATCACTACACTGCCAACAAACGCCGCCGCTCCAATGACAGTTATACGCCAGGCGGAGAGGCTGGTTTTAGACCTGACTACGCCACAACGGTTTACAGCAAAATATTAAAAGAAATATATCCCGATGTTCCAGTTCTAATAGGAGGTATAGAGGCCTCTCTACGTAGAGTTACGCATTACGATTATTGGGAAGACAAACTTCTACCATCAATTCTCGTTGATTCTGAGGCAGATATGCTGGTTTATGGTATGGGGGAACAGCCCTTACGCGATCTTTTGCGACTGGTCAAAAAAGGAGTTCCACTAAATAGTATCAAAGATGTCAATCAAATTGCATTCTTGGAGGATGGTCTGGAAGAAGTAAAAACCTACAATGATTGGGAAACCGTTGAATTAGCCAGTCATGAAGTTTGTTTAGAAGACAAGATAAAATATGCTTCAAACTTTAAAATAGTAGAGGTAGAGTCTAACAAATGGCAAGCCAACCGAATTGTGCAGAAAGTAGGCAATAAAACGCTGGTTATCAACCCTCCATACAAAACCATGGACGAGGCAGAAATGGACAAATCGTTTGATTTGCCTTATACCCGCATGCCACATCCGAAGTACGCCAAAAGAGGCACAATTCCAGCTTACGAAATGATAAAATTCTCCATCAATATGCACCGCGGGTGTTTTGGGGGCTGTAGTTTTTGTACCATTTCGGCTCATCAAGGCAAGTTTATAGCGTCTCGTTCGGAGGAATCTATCATGAAAGAAGTGGATGCGTTGACCCAACATCCCGAATTTAAGGGCTACATTTCCGATTTAGGAGGGCCTTCGGCCAATATGTACCGCATGAAAGGTAAAGACGAATCCATCTGTAATCGTTGTCAAGCTCCGAGCTGTATTCACCCTGTAATATGCTCAAATTTAGACACTTCGCACAAACCACTTACCAAGCTTTACCAAAAAGTAGACGCACATCCTGAAATTAAAAAAGCATTTGTAGGCTCTGGTGTGAGATATGATTTGCTGGTGGACGACTTCAACAAAAATAACCAAGACGGCAACCACGACGAATACATGGAGCAGTTAGTCACTCGTCATGTTTCGGGAAGACTCAAAGTAGCCCCTGAGCACACTTCAGATGCTACGTTGAGAGTGATGCGTAAACCTGGTTTTAAATATTTCAGAAAATTCAAGGATAAATACGACAAAATACAAGAAAAACACGGCCTGAAACAGCCATTGATTCCCTATTTCATCAGTTCTCACCCAGGATGTGAAGAGGCTGACATGGCCAATTTGGCAGCAGAAACGAAGGATTTGGGCTTTAAACTGGAGCAGGTGCAAGACTTCACTCCTACCCCTATGACGGTAGCTGAGGTCATTTACTACACTGGTGTGCATCCTTACACCCTACAGCCAATTCATACCGCCAAAACCAAAGAGGAAAAACTAACACAGAACAAATATTTCTTTTGGTACAAACCTGAGGTAAAAGGTTGGATAAAAAGTCGTCTACTCAAACTTGGGCATAAAGAACTAGCCGCAAAGCTTTTGAGTCCTTTAAAACCTCAAAATCAGGAAGCCAAAAAGGTAGAGGATGTTCAGCAGAAATCGACTACCGTAATGACCCAAAAACCAAATTTTAGCTCAAAAAAAACAATAGAAGCAAAACCCAAAGAGGAATTTTTTCAAAAGAAAAAACCCTTGAAAAAGAAGAAAGGTTGGGCTTAAGATTAATTTTATAACATGATTGGAGTTTTTGATTCGGGCATTGGCGGCCTTACGCTTCTCAAAGAAATGATGTACACGCTGCCTCACGAAAACTTCTTATATTATGCCGATACCGAAAACGTACCTTATTCTTACAAGAGCACGGAGCAAATCAAAGAATATGTAGAAAAAGCAGTTGTTTTTCTGAGAAATGAAGGTTGTAAATCTATAGTTTTGGCGTGTAATACAGCCACCAATGTGACCATAGAATATCTAAGAGAAAAATACGATTTACCGATAATCGCCATTCAGCCAGCTGTAAAAGTAGCGTTTGATAACAATACCGAAAACAAAAGAATTTTGGCTTGTGCTACACCTGTAACACTCAAAGCCGACAGATTTGAAAACCTTATCAACTCACTAGACATCGACCATTTGGTAGATAGACTTCCACTCCCAGGTTTGGTAGAATTTGCTGAAAATGAAGAATTTGAAAGCCCAGAAGTCTTGAAATACCTTAAAAAAGAATTCTCAAAGTTCAATTTAGAAAACTATAAATACGTAGTGTTGGGTTGTACGCATTTTACTTATTTCGAAAAACTGATTCAAGAAAACTTCCCGAATTTGCAACCCGTAGATGGTAACGAAGGCACCGCTCGGCATCTTAAAAATACTTTGTCTAGCCTAAATCTTCTCATTTCCACAGTCAAACCCACAATTCGTTTTGCAGAATCAGGTCGATATATAAAGGATGAAGCTAGGTTTTGGAGGTATTTGGGTAGGTAGAAAATCACCCACGCACCTATTTACTTTACAATCTGATAATGCAAAAGTGGTTTCTGGCCTAATAAATGCTCCAAGAAATAATCCCAACGTTTTTTGGTAAAATAGTCCCCTGTAGTTCTGCCAAAATTATGATTTCTGCTCGGCCAAATAAACATATCGAAGTCCTTTCCAGCTTTTATCAGTGCCTCGGCAAACTTATAAGTAGCTGAAGGATTGACGT
>NKJG01000166.1 GCA_002256395.1 Bacteroidetes bacterium B1(2017)
ATTTGGATTAATACGGAATTACAATTGGTTTTACTGTGCCGAATAATTTTAAATTTATGATATTTTCACTATACGGAACTGAGTTAGAATAAATGGTAAAGCAACAGATAATTTCGGAAAATGGAGTGGATTGTAGTTTTCCCATAAAATTAGGCTCTATTAAAAGAATGAATGATTCCAATTAAGTTTTATCTCCAATTACTTCGGCTGCGTAAATGCTAAAGTAATGGCAAATTGGCATTTTTGTCTTTGATCGACTTAAACGCAATAATTTATAAGCCACATCATTATAATTCTTCATCTCGGTTTAAAATGGCTTTATTAGAATTATATTTTCGACACGCAATTTTTATTCACGATATTTACTTTCTTTATTTATCAAAGAATTTAAAAATTAGATGATCTCCGAATTTTCCATCATAAGGTGTTTACTCTGCTTCTTTCTTTTAGCTAACTACGCTTTCGCAAGCGAAATTAGACTTGTTTTAGAAAATGAAACATCCTTAAATCTATATTCAAAATTAATTAAAGATGGTGTAGTTCTGGATTCAGGAAAATTCGATGCCCATAATGGGAAAGTTCTGGTTCTAGAATCTTCGTTTAAAGGTATCCATCAAGTATCTTTTGACAAAAAAAAGAGTTTCTATATCTATATTAAGGATAAAGTAGATTTGGAGGTAAAAGTTGATTTAGACAAAGGAAAATTTGAAGTCACTAATTCTCTTGAATCTCAGCAATTAAACACAATCTTGGAAAATTGGGAGCGTGAAGTTGCTATATTAAAAACACTGAATGAGCCAACTTTTGAGCATTTTGATAGGGCTTTTGATTCTTTGGCTTCAGAAATAATGGCAATACAGAATCCCGAAATTATCGATTGGGCAAGTGTCTTTCTGGTCGATTTGGAGAAAGAACC
>NKJG01000167.1 GCA_002256395.1 Bacteroidetes bacterium B1(2017)
GGGTATTGCTTTATTTTGTGCCATTTTATATTTGAGTAATGTAGATATATTTCTAAAAACTGCTAGCCGTACTTATCAAAATTTGAATGTTTTCGAGTCATCTAAATATAAGCAACAAGATGAAATGAATACTTTCTCTTATAGACTTGCTCACTTTATTGAAAGGGCACAATTTGTTTCCAAAGAGCCTTTAGAGTCAATCTTTGGTCTTGGGTTTATTACTGAAAATTCAACTAGTGCAAATAAATTACATTTCAATGTGGGTTTATTAGATGTTAAAACTAATAAAATCACACAAATCGATACTGGAGATGTTGTTTGGTCATTGTTAATTTTACAAGGCGGGTGGATGATTATATTTCTAAATATTTTAGTTGTGTATACACTTTATAGTTTTTTTAATAAGCATTCAATTTCAAAGATTGCAGAATCAGCAAAAATATATCTGCTAATTGTTATAACACTATCTTTCTTTAGTACCGAATTAATCAACGTTGGCTTTAGATGTATTATTTTACTAATACTAGCATACGTAAAGCTTAGTATTTATGATGAAAAAAAAACAAAAACAATTCAATTTAGTTTAAAAAAATGACTCACTTGAATTTATTATTTACAATAATCACCCCATCATTTAATCAAGGTGAATTTATTGAAGCTACCATATTAAGTGTACTTAATCAAACCTACAAAAATATTCAGTACATAATTGTAGATGGAGGCTCTACTGATAATACCATGGATATTGTCAATAAATATAGAGATAGCATTGATATTATTGTGCATGAAAAAGATAAAGGACAATCCGATGCCATTAATAAAGGTTTCAAATTATCAAAAGGCGATTTAATAGGTTGGATTAATTCTGACGACATATTATACCCAACATGCGTGGAAAATATAATAAAACTG
>NKJG01000168.1 GCA_002256395.1 Bacteroidetes bacterium B1(2017)
ATTAATTGGTTTTTCATAACAATTATATAATAAACACTTATCATTTTTAATTCTAATTTTGTGCGTCATCAGGCCGAAGAATAATAATCATAGTGAAATCTGATAGATATTTCATTTAGACCGAATTTTTTGCCAAGTTTAAAATTGTTCGTATGTTTTCGTTTTAGCAATTCCATAAAACCTTATCATAAACTAGTTTCTAAAAATACTTAGCCTTTACGCATGAAAAATATAGTTTTACTTTTATTACTCGGAGTTTCTGCATTTGCACAAACCCAATACGAGGTCACGGCTCCAGCTGGAAATCTACCCGCTAAAGCCAATAGAGATGGTGTAAGCATCATTCCAAACGGAAGACTAATTACGCCTTTGGGCAAACAGTACACTACGGCACCGCATCCGTTTGGACTTATTTTAAGCCATGACGGAGACATAGCCATCACCTCCAATTCGGGTATCAATCCGTTCTCTATCAATATCATAAAAGGGCTAGAATCAGGAAAAGCAACCGTTAAGCAGATTCCTGAAGGTGCCAAAACCGATAATGGAATGTTGGAGGCTTGTTTTATGGGATTAGCGATTAATAAAGCCAAAACTATCGTCTATGTTTCGGGTGGGAATACCAACAAAATTTTTCTCTTTAATTTGAATTCAGGCAAAAGCTTAGGTGTTATAAATTGCTCAATAAAAAATAAGTCTGTTGATTATTCTGATGGCTATTTGGGTGATATGGTGCTGTCGGCTGATGAGAAATATTTGTTCGTAGCCGATCAGCTCAATTTTAGAATTGGTGTAATAGATGTTTTAACAAAGAAACTAATCGCCAATATTCCAACTGGCCGTTATCCTTTTGGATTGACACTCAGTCCTGACCAAAATAGCCTGGTAGTAGCCAATGTGGGTGTTTTTG
>NKJG01000169.1 GCA_002256395.1 Bacteroidetes bacterium B1(2017)
TTTTAAGCATTTTTCTGAAACTACATTTGTGTTTTAGGTGGATTTTATTGTAAGAATCTTTTTTGTAACCGGAAATATATCTTTTAGAAATGCTTCAATTAATATTAAACTCTGAAAACTTTGGAGATAAATGTGCGATTTTAGATAAAGGTGAAGCATTTACCTATGCTGATTTACAATTTAAATCAGTTCAAATAGCAAACATACTTCTGAATGGCGAAGCCGACCTACACCAAAAACGAGTGGCCTTCATGGTTTCACCGGGCTTTGAATATGTAGCTTTTCAGTGGGGCATTTGGCGTGCGGGAGGTGTGGCCGTGCCGCTTTGTATTACGTATCCATTGCCTTCGTTGAAATATGTTATAGAGGATACAGGTGCCGAAATAGTCATTTCAGGATCTGAATTTGTGGATATTTTGAAGCCACTGGTACATGCCGATACTTTCAAGTTCTATACAATTGCTGATTTTTCTGTACACCAAGCTGCAGAATTGACTCTGCCAGAGATTTCAACTGACAGAAATGCGATGATACTCTATACCAGCGGCACTACCAGTCTGCCAAAAGGTGTAGTTACGACTCATGACAATTTGGAAGCTCAAATAAGCACTTTGGTAGATGCTTGGCAATGGACTTCTTCAGATCATACCATTTGTGTTTTGCCTTTGCACCATGTCCATGGCATTGTTAATGTCATTTCTTGTGCCTTGTGGTCGGGTGCTACAGTGGAGTTTTTAGATGGATTTAGTCCAGAAAAAGTATTTGAGGCTTTTGCAAAAGGGCAAATCAATGTATTTATGGCCGTGCCGACCATTTATTTTAAATTGATAACCTATTGGGATAATCTGGCTGAAATTGAAAAGCAAGCCATTACTGAAAATCTTAATAAATTCA
>NKJG01000170.1 GCA_002256395.1 Bacteroidetes bacterium B1(2017)
CACCTGCCAAAGCCCCAGGTAGGTGTATGGCAAAAACAAAAATGAGTAATAAAACGGCTAAAAGAGTTGATGCTAATCTGGCTTTTTTCTGAATGATGATACTCACTCCAGCTCCTATGAGAGCTATACCTGTGACATACACCCATATTACTCCGCCAGGCAATGGTACCATACCAGCCATAGCGTCAGCAGCCATAAAATGTAGTATTCCGAAAACTGCCATAGGGACGGCCAATAAGAAACGGCCGAGTTTGGTCAATGGACCGATAATTTGCTCCATAATTTATTGATGTTTAGGTTAGGGTTAAATAGAAATTCTCCGAAAATTAATATTTTTTATGAATATAAAACAAAAATTAAAGATTTTTTTTTGACTTGGTTTTAATTTTAGTCTGAAAATCGGTAGACTTTTTTTTTGTTTAACTAATCCAGAGTTGAATAAATTTGCTCAATCCATAATTGCTGAATAGGTATATAATTTAGAAGCAATTTTAATACATAAAGTCCCAAAAATTGGGACTTGGAAGGTTTATAATCTGAATATCAATGAACTTACTCCTCCCATATTATATTGTGTTTATCTCCTCCCTGTTTGATTTCAAAGTATATTTTAAAAGATTCAAAGAAGAGCATGTAAAATCTGTAGTTACTAGAATGTTTTAGTTCTTATCTGTTTTATTGAAACAAACTTAATTTTAAATATTAGACTTGTTTAGGTGATAAATTAATAGGCTATTAAAATGTATAAAGCGTTTTAATTCGAAATATTATTTCATTATTTTTAAGTATTTAAAATAATTTTTTAAAAGTTTGAAATGAAGAATTCCCATTTTCTAAGAAACTGAGAATTAAAGATTGTTATATAAACCTAGCGGAATGAATGTTTCTTTGT
>NKJG01000171.1 GCA_002256395.1 Bacteroidetes bacterium B1(2017)
TTTGGTTGGGTTTAAGGCAATTGGAAAGCAAAAATATATTTGAACTAATAGGAATAAAAACAATGCCAAAAAGTGAAATAAATAATATATTTTACTAAAAATGTGTAATTTTTCTGGCTTTTGAGAAGGAAGCTAACTATTTAATTATTAAGCGGTAGCAAATTTATTTTGAGAGTTTTTAAAAAGTTTGTTGCCAAGGTTTTGAAGTCTAGACTAGATGGATTTTGAAACTAAATCATTGGCACAAACAAAATCTGAATTAGTGAATTTGGCTTTCATTAATTTGCTTTTTTCTTTACTAAATTCATGAAGTCGCGGCTATTGTTTTTTCATTCAAGTTTATCCAAATGGCCAAGCAAAATTCTTTGATTGTATAATTTGGATTTCTATTTGTGAGTTGCAAAAAAGTATAACAAGCTAAAATGGTGATTTCTGATCCTGCCGATTTAACATAATTACTTTCCAAGCTTGGTAAGAAGATTAGTAAGTCGAAATTTTTTTACATAACAAGTTGTCTTAAGTATACAATTGCGATATCAAGTAATCTTTATATTTAAATAATGAAATAAATAGGCAGGCTGAGTATTAATAAAGTTGGCTTCTACATTTAGGTTTTTTTTAACATTAAAAAAAACAATTTTCGATATAAAATTATGTGAAATAAGTTAGAAATGCGATTTGTTACCCTGTGTTTTACACCTAAGCATAAAAAAAGCCCCATAATCTGTTGATTATGAGGCTTTTATTTTGCGGTCTGGACGGGACTCGAACCCGCGACCCCCTGCGTGACAGGCAGGTATTCTAACCAGCTGAACTACCAAACCGTTTGCGTTTCTCTTAAACGTGGTGCAAAGATAAGGGCTTAATTTTTATTGT
>NKJG01000221.1 GCA_002256395.1 Bacteroidetes bacterium B1(2017)
GAGTGAATTTCAAAGTGCCTTTGAGTTTCTTGTACAGCGGTTCGCAAAGCAATGAAATTCAGCAGATAAAGATTTCTCAACAGAAAATAGATACCCAAAAAGAGTCTTTTATTTTGGCAACAAAAATCAAGTTAAGCAATCAAAATCAAGAAATTGAAAGGCTAGAAAGCATGGTTTCGACGGACGCAAAGATTTTGGAAATAAGAAAACAAATCAAACAAACCGCGGAAGCACAGCTAGTTAATGGCATTATAACAGCCTCCGACTTTCTGACCGAACTGACCAATGAAGATATCGCGAAACAAAATAGCATATTGCATGAGGTGCAGTTGCTTCAGGCGAAGTTTAACTTGAAAATTATTTCGGGGAATTTGAAGTGAGGGTTTAGGGAAGGCATTGAGGCAAAAGGAAATGTGCTAATTAGTTAATTTGGCAATTGGTTAATGAGGAAAAGGTAATCAGTTTTGGTCGCTGAATATGACATGCTGAACTTCGTTTACTGAGCCTGGTTCACCAAACTTCAGCCAACGACCTTAGGCCACTGAGCTTCAGCCACTGACCTTTGGTCACTGAGCTACAGTCACTGAGCTTCAGCCACTGACCTTTGGTCACTTAGCTACGGTCACTGAGCTTCGGTCACTGAGCGGAGTCGAAGTGCCGAATCGAACAAAAATATTTTAAAACAGATAAAAAATGAAAAAATTATTCTTCTCCATTTTAGTCATATCGCTTACATCTGCCTGCAATTCAGGCGATCAGGCTTTTGACGCTACGGGTGTGTTCGAGGCCACCGAAACCATTGTTTCATCAGAAAGCAATGGTAAAATACTGACTTTCAATATTGAAGAAGGCTCGGTGCTTACAGCCAATCAGT
>NKJG01000172.1 GCA_002256395.1 Bacteroidetes bacterium B1(2017)
CTTTTCATTCGGGATTCTTGTGGTGGGGAGATGTTTTCAAAAACTATGGGGCTAAGCTTACTGCAATAAAAGACAAACCAACGGCCATCAATTTGAAAGGGCAAAATGTCTATATCATCGTTGACCCGGATACAAAGAAAGAAACCACTGCTCCAAATTTTATGGATAAAACTTCGATAGAAAATATCAAAAATTGGGTAAACGCCGGTGGTACCTTGGTGCTAATGGCCAATGATACAGCCAATTGCGAGATTCCAAAATTTAATGAATTGTCGAAGTCTTTCGGAATAGCATTTACAGGAAAAAGCCGCAATATGGTACAAGGCACCCAATGGCACCAAGGTTTGGTGGATATTAAAGCAGGGAATCAGATTTTTAAAAACACGCAAAAAGTATATGTGAAAGAATTGGTTACGCTTCAACTAAGCGGCAAAGCTTATCCAATCATTGAAGAAGGCGGTGATGTGATAATGGCAGCAACAATTTTTGGTAAAGGTCGAGTTTTTGTCATCGGTGATCCCTGGTTATACAATGAATATGTAGACGGACGAAGAATACCGAAAGAATATCAAAACTACCAGGCTGCTAAAGACCTAGCTAAGTGGGTTTTGAGTAAGTAATGTTTAGTTGGAACACGGATTAACACGGATGAGACACAGATTTTAAGATATTAGGAAAAGTATGAATGAAGTACAACTTTTTAATATTAACCATTATCATCCGTGTCAAATCCTAAAATTCCGTATTCCATTGGGTACAAAATGCATCATCAAAGAATTTGCATTGTGTTGATAAAACCAAAACTGGGTCAAGCCGAGCCTCTATTGATAATATAAAAGGGGTTTTTTTCAGAAACAAAAATTTTC
>NKJG01000034.1 GCA_002256395.1 Bacteroidetes bacterium B1(2017)
TTCGGTTTGGTAAGCAGAGGTGGCAACACCCCAAATGAATTTTTTCGGAAAATGTTTAGCTTTTATTTTGCCAAAATCCATTTTGTAAGCTTGAGGTTTTTTATGAATTTACAAATCTACATCTATATTCTTCGCTAAGAAAATATGTATTGCTTCCTGAATGTTAAGTTTCTGTGAAGAAATTAATTTGAGCTAAAATTGAATCACCGATAATTTAGATTTGTAGTAATTATTATCAACTGAAATGACAGAAATTATACTATCTATACTGGCGGGTTTAGTATTATTTTTATTTGCGGTAAACAGCCTATCCGATACGATTCAGAATGCCGTTGGCGAGAATGCAAAAAAATGGATTTTAAGGTTTACTTCCAATACATTTTCTGCAATTATTACAGGAACTTTAGTAACCACGCTTTTAGATTCTTCATCAGCTGTTATCATTATCACCATCATATTTGTTAACTCTAGATTATTAACTTTTAAGCAAGCCATGGGCATTGTTTTGGGAGCTAACATTGGTACAACCATTAGCAGCCAAATAATCGCCATGGATGTAGGCAAATACTCACCAATTTTGTTGCTTATTGGATTTGTTTTATTGTTTGTTTCAAAATCTGACAAGATCAACAATACAGGTAAAATAATTCTTTATTTTGGAGTTTTGTTTTTTGGATTGTTTACTATGGAAAATGCAGTAGAACCGCTTAAAGACAATCCTGCTTTTTTAGAATGGTTGGCCAAAACCGAAAAACCAATTACAGGCTCGTTGATTGGGGCATTTGTAACACTTATCATTCAATCTTCCTCAGCCACGGTAGGTATGGCCATCATACTTTCCAAGAAAGGTTTGTTGAGTTTGGCGGGAGGAGTATCGGTAATGTTAGGTGCAGAATTGGGTACCTGTAGCGATACCCTATTGGCTACGATAAAAGGGAGTAGACAAGCCATAAAAACGGGGTTATTTCATTTGACTTTCAATTTCTTATCCATCGTTATTGGTTTAGCACTCTTTACCCCATTTTTAAATTTGGTGAAATGGATAAGTCAAAATGCCCCCATTGAACGAGCAGTAGCCAATGCCCACATGATTTTTAATATCGCAGGTGTTTTGGTTTTTGTTTGGTTTGTTCCCTTATTTGAAAAGGTTTTGAATAAGCTTTTGCCAGAGAAATAATTGTTTGGGATTAAGAATAATTAAATTGGGGCGTTATTCAATCTGTCGATTTTAGGCTTTGTTTTTTGTAAAGTCAAAAATTGCACCAATCGCCACCCCAATGGCCAGTCCAAGAGCAATACTCAAAGACATATTTCCCGAGGAAGTGCCATAAGCAGCTCCAAACGCAACGCCCAAAGCAGAACCAATGCCAATGCCATTTCCTGATTTTTTGTTTTCTTTCATGATAAGGGTTTTGAAATTTACTGGAAAAAAAATACTTATCTTGCTATTTTTTTCAAGTTAGTAAAATGAACAATTAGGTCAAAACTCAGACATTCTTTTTTTTAAAATTCCAGTTAATATTTTGTAAATAATCATTTGATGTCTGAAAATTTCTTTTTGCCCATACCAAAATGAGTGTTTTGGATCATATATATGTGTGGGTTCACTTTTAACACCATTTAGTTCTATTATTGAAAAAGCTTTGCCATGTTCTAACTCCTCCAATGTATTAAATCTAATGTCGAGTCTTCCGTAATAGAATCCATCAATTTTTTTTAATATAGCATCAAAAGAAGTTTCTAGTTTGTTTGTAATGAAGTGATTGCCATCGTAAAATGCCGTCCCTCTGTTGTGGTTTCCGTAAGGAACCAAACATTTTTTTTCACCAGTTTTTAAGACCTCGTTTAAATTATATCGACTTTTTAATTTTTGAATTTGCATGGCAAATCTTGGTGTTTCTTGCAGCAATTGCTTTAAGGTGCTTTTCCCATTTCCTATGACTGTTAAAAACTCCTTCACGGTTATGCCTGATATTTTTCCTTTGTTTGAGTGTGGTAGTCTGTAATAGAAAAGACCGATTTCGTTTGGGTATTTACAAATTTCCTGAATTAAAAAATTTTGGTTTACTGTTTTTGCATAATTTTCTAATTCTACTAACGAATTTATTTTTTCGACTAATATTCCTCTGTAACCAATGTCTGGCTTTAAAATTACCGGGAAAAAGAGGTTATTTTCTATTAATAATTGTTCGAAATCATATTGTTTGTTACGATTAATCAATATGGTTTTTGGATAAAAATCAATGGGCAAAAGATCATAAATGTTTTTTTTACTGTCGCCAAATAATCCTCCGTTTTTTATAGTTGGGTTAACATTTTTATAGAAAGTAAGTGACCTGAATCGAATCATATAAAATACCCAGATAAAAAGGGTAGGTAAGTATATGACATAATTTGGCCAGTATTCCCAATGGGTAATCTTATGCCAATACAATCTCATCGCTTATGATAGTTTTTTGATTAGTGATTAGCTCTAAATGAGTTATGTTTAATTTATTGTCCTTTAAAACACATTGGGTTACATTTTTGGTAAGCATTTTTTGCTCTCGGTTGATTATTATACCGTTTTCTTTGTCTTCACTTTGGGTTTGGGTATGAAATGCTAGCAGGCTGTTTGAATTCAAATTTAATGTATTTTCATTCAAGAATAATTCAAACCATTGTTTTCTCTTTTTTATGATTTCATCTGTATATAATGTTGCAGAAGACCATATATGCGGCATGTTGAAATCAAGGAATAAGGTTTGTTTTTGCATTCCGTTCCATCGCAATTGCACCAATGTTTTTTTTGCAACGGCTATTACGGTAAAGGGTTCAATATTACTCAAATTTAAATTATTCCATCCATCTAAGTGGTCTTTCTTAGCGGCTAACTCTAACAATACCAAGCCTCTACTTCTTGCATATAATAAGTTTGGGGGGTGTTTTTTATCGGCTCCGTTGAGTAGTACATACACAGTTCCATCGTTTTTGGCTACAAACCATGTTCCATTTGATTTGGGGTCTTTAGGGTATATCATAAAATGTTTTCCAACTTGTATTTTTTCAGGAGCGGTAGAAAGGGGTCTGTCTATATGCTCATCTCTATTTGATGTAATTATTATTTTGTTCCCCTTTTTAATATATGTTACTGTGCACATGCCTCTCTATAATTTATGGTAGATTTCGCCACACCAAAATTTTCGTTTTTTAGGTCTTTTCCTAAATAATAGTGGCCGATTTTTATAATCGCCTGGTGGTGGATACAATGCTCTATATTGTAAATCAATTCTCTATAATAACTTGTTTCTATTTTATTATGAGTAGAATAGTCAGACATTAGCAGCAGTTTTTTGTCTTGTTTTTCGATTTTGGAAATCACATTAGCAATGCACTCAATCGCAAAATCAATATTAATTTCTATGGTTTTGCTTCGCTCTCGTTTATCGTAGTTGATACTTCCAATCATATAGTCTTCGTTGAGTTTTTGGAAAAGTTCTATGATGTGCCTCGAATGCTGCCCGATAGTACTATTGCCAAGGGCTTCTATGGGCATGGTGTACTCATCAAAAGTTAACTCATTAATGGTATCTATAAGCTGTACCAAAATATGTTTCGCTTCTTTATAAATATTTAATTTGTTCATAAGTTTTAAATGATATTAATATTAACCTGAAAAAAACTCAAGAATCATTAATTCTTAATTTGAAAAAAGCAAGATGATTCTTAATTGGAGAAGTTTTAGATTTTCTTTCTTAATACGTTATTTATCAATGATATCACCTCAATTTTGTGTAGAATTATTAGTGATATTGCTGATAAAAAAACCACAATAGCAAGTAAAAATAATTTACCTCCATCGCCTTCTACATTTGTACCTATTACTAAAAAATGAGAGAAAATTGCTCCAGAGATTATGCCTAGGCTTAAGAAAATACCAATAATTTTGGTTCGAGGAATAAAAATCAAAAATGAAGTGATGAGTTCTATAATTCCAAGGCCAATTCGTCCATAAGGCTCTACACCCAGTGATTGGAATATGTGTACAGAGTCAGGATGTGCTGTAAATTTGAAATACAGTGTCTGTAAAAATATGACAGCGATAATAATTCTTAACAAAAGGGAAATTTGAGTCTTTTTCATGATTGTATTATTTTTTTAAATGAATATTCCAGTTTTTATCAGCACTGATTTTCAAGTTTTTTTCGTCTTTATTCCAGCTTTTGAGCGTATTGTTGAAATAGGCATTGTAGAACAGAAAAAGTTTGCCATCTATTATTTTGAATGTTTCAGGGTTGATTTCTACTTTTTTGTTGTAGTCGCCCATGGCAAAGGCACACCAGCCGCCATATTGAGGTTCGTATTTAGTAGGTGTTTTTAAAAAGAGGTCTTTGTTTACTGTACTAGCAAAATAATATGTAATTCCTTGATAGGTAGCTGCAAATTTTGCGTTGCCTTTTTCTGCTTGACCTTTTGTAAAATACGAAACTGGGTCAAAACCTTCAATGGCTAAGCCTTTTTCTAAATTGTAGTGTTTAGTCCTTTCAGCTTGGTTTTGTGCAAAGCTAAAAGTGGCAATGAGGAAGTAAAATAGGATGAGTAGTTTTTTCATTTCTGTTTTTTTTAATTTATGCCTCAAAGGTATTGGTCCATAAATTATCAGAATGTCAACTACTTTACATTTTCGATGAGTTTTTTTAATTTGTGTATATCAGTAACAAAAATTTCTTTTTGATTGTACTGGATTAAACCATCGTTTTGGAGTTCATTGAACAGCGATACCACCGTTTGTCTTGAGGTACAAATCAATTGAGCGATGTCTTTTTGTGTGAGATAATTTGGCAAGACAAAAGATTGACTGGTAATTGCTTCTTTTTCAATAATAGAATTTATTAATAAAATCAGCCTACTTTTGGCATCTTTGAAAAAAATATTCTTGTAGCTATTTTGTATTTTTTGAAAATTAAAACCAATAAATTTTATATAGTTTATTGCAAAATCTGGCCTTTTGTACATGATTTCCTCTAACTTTTCTCTAAAAAAAGTACAAATAATAGCCTCATTAGAAACAACCTTAAAAAACTCTGATGGCTTAAGGTTTTGGGCCAGACCCAATTCTCCAAAAATATCACCTTTTTGAAGAATCTCTATGATTTCCTCCTCGCCTTCTTCGTTTATTTTTAAGAGTTTTACTGTGCCGTGTTTTAAAAAATAAATACGTTCTTTTTCACTAAAAGGGAGATCAAATATTTCAGATTTTTTTGATTTCTTAAATCTTTTTAGGATACAAAGGCTATCTATTTCAGCGTAACTTAAATTTTTAAATAATTGATGTTCATGTAAATACCAAAACTTTAAATCTCCAGACATACGATTTTTTTAAAAATATATTTACAAATGTAAGTTTCTGCTAAATAATTCAATAAAAAAAGTCTTTGATAAAGATGGATACTGGTTCTGCTTCTCGTTAAAACTTTTTTCTGAATAAAAATAGCGATTTAAAAGAATAATAATTGAATTTTGTTTTTTAATTTTTATAGCGTTTTAATATTTCTATGCTTGGTTATATTATCCAAAACCTAAAGAAATGCTTTTTGAAAGTTAAAAGTTTTAGAATATTTAGCTAAAATAAGTTTAAGATTATCTTAATGTTTTAGATTTGGCTTTTAGGGTCCGCACGCTGAAACAAATAAAAAAGTCAGAGCATGGTGCCCTGACTTTAATGAAAATGAATTCTTTTTAACCAACAATCCTTTTGTCTTTCGCCACA
The DNA here is from genome assembly GCA_002256395.1 of Bacteroidetes bacterium B1(2017). Lineage (GTDB taxonomy): Bacteria > Bacteroidota > Bacteroidia > UKL13-3 > UKL13-3 > B1. The sequence goes on from NKJG01000034.1 coordinate 5,750, forward strand.
AATTTTCCAAATCCCATTAATGCACCGGTTACCAAGATATTTCGCATAAAGTTGACCATTTCTAATTCCTTTTCTCTGGCCAAATCACCTGTCATTAATTCTGTACTTAATTCGTGGCCCATTGCTCTTGGTAAATGAACCAAAATAGCCATTAGAAGTACGTAAAAAGCCATGAGCACATAAGCCAACTTATCATATCTGCCAATAACGGCACTTACAATAAATAGCAAAATACAAACCAAAGTGAAGTAATTCCAAAAGTAAGGGAATGGAATGTAATCAGGAACGAAGTCTGCACCAACATCGGGTTTTCCCAAATGTAAACCTGCATACAATAAAAAAGAAATAGGGAAAATGTATTTTCCGAGGTTTAAAATTTTGTCCATTTTAGTAGGGTTTATTGGGTTGAGAATGGAACTAAAGGCCTGATTTCTACAGAACTACTTGGGTATTTAAGAATTGGGCAGATTTTACTCCATTCTTGCACTTCTTCTAAATTGTCGGATTTACAAATTAAAAAACCTGAAACCATTACGCTATTTGCTTCTTTGTGAGGTCCTTCCGATAAACCCTCATTACTTACAATGGTGGCATCGTATCGAACTGGGGCTGTGTGAATCAATTTTCCTTGCATGGCGATATTGCCAATCCAAGCTTGCCATTTGGGCATGTCCTCTGCCATGTCTTGTGAGGTGGTCAAGTAGCCATTTTCGGCACTTGCATTGCGAAACAATAAAAGATATTCTGTCATTTTGTTTGAAATTTATCCTGATTTGCTCAGGGTGAATAATGACACAAAATTCAGTAATTAAATTTCTATGGATGATGACAAAAGTCTATGTTTTGAAGTCCTACTTTTTAGGCTGATATTGATTAGCTCTTTTGTTTTCGGTGGCCAAGTTTACGGTTTCGCTTATTCTTTTTAGTTTCGTGGTCTCCGTTTTTGCATTATATATCCATTCTAAAATTCCTCGCTTTGTAGATGCTGGGAAGTTCTCGAAATTCACTCTGGCCAAATTGTTTTTGGTGAAAAGGTCTTTCATTTCATCAGGAATCTCCAGATTGTCTACTTTGTCGAGGGCATCCCAAGTACCATTTTCTTTGGCATATGCTATCATTTTTAGGCCTTGGGGCATCATTTTGTTTTCGGCCAATAATCGTTCAACTTTTTGTTTATTTACTTTGCTCCAGTTGCTCTTTAGCTTTCTTTTTGAGAAAAACTGATAATAACTTTCAACATCTCTTTTGTTGGGTAGACTGTCAATCCAGCCAAAACATAATGCATCATCGACAGCTTCAGGATAATAAATCGACGGAGTGCCGCTTTCTTTTTTGTAAATGATGAGCCAAATGCTCTCTTTTGTTAGATGGTTTTGATGTAGCCAATTTCTCCACTCTTCACTGTTTTCGGCATAAAATGTATTTTCGTTTTCGATTGGTTTCATTAATTTACAATTTGGATTTTAGTCTACTAAAAACGTCTTTGTTTATTCCTAAATAAGAGGCAATCAGTTTGCTCGAAAGTCGTGTCATGAGCATCGGTCTATAATCCATCAGCCATTTTATTCTTTCTAATGCCGAAAGCGAAACGAAAGTGTTGAGGCGATAAACCGAATTGGCATAAGATGCTTCAAGAATCTGTTTATACACTTTGTCGAATTGTGGAACGGTTTCCATCATGGTTTGAAAACTTTTTCTATCTATAGCAAAAAGTTCGCAGGGTTCAACAGATCTGATGTTTTCTGTAGCAGGATTTCCACTTCCAAAACTCAAGAGTTCTGAACACCAATTGTCCTCAATGATTATATCTCGCGTAGTTTCATTAAATTCTTTGTCATAGACATACACCTGCAAACAACCTTTGGCAATAAAATATACATACCTACAAACTTCCCCTTGTTGTAAAAGTTGTTCGTTTCTTTTGGTTCTTATATGCTTGAACATCGAAAGTACCATGTCCAAATTATCACTTTCATTACCGAGTCGATTGGTGATATGATTGCGTAAAACTACTATCATGGGTTAGATTAATATTGATTAAGCATAAAGAAGATAAAATTAATCATCTGTCATAATCTTCCAAATGTTTGGCAGGATAACTTGATTTTTTTTGTGATTCTGTATGGATTTTAAATAACGAAGGTTTTTCCAATACGCTTCTGTAAACCGTTTAAATTTAGAGCATAACTTTCGTTCAGGTTGTTAATTTTTTTAATACCTAGATAATCAATAATTTCTATCCTTTTTTTGGAATAATCTTGTTTTCCATCTTTTTGATTTTAATGAGAGGCCTTCGGTTTAAGGCTTGAATTAGAGTATACCTAGCCAGAAGAGTATAAAGTACAGAAATTAGCACGGTAAGTTTGGCGTTTCTTAAAAAATAAAAAGAAATTATCATGCTAAGAATCAATGATTTGATTCAATTATAATTCCTTTCGGAAATAACCAATTAGTAATCGATTCTTAACGTTTAAATAATTTCAAAATCGGACTTTTCCAGTTCAATGGTCTGAAAAAGCCTTACAATTCCTGTTAAATATTCGATTAGATGATGGATATTTTGAAGAGGATAGACGATGTTTAATCTCTTTTTTGATTATTTTGTTTCTATAATTATATACCCATTTTTAGTTTCTATTATAGTACTTTTTAAAGGAAATTTCTTTTCGATTTTTTGAAATATTTTATTTCCTTTTTTAAACTCATTGCTAATATTAAATACCCGCTGTGCATAAAATGAGAGACTTGGATTATAGTGATCTTTCATCAAAACAGTTTCATTGGTTTTTCTCAACTTTAGGCCTGTCTCTTTTACAAAACCTTGTTGGAGTAAGGCGAATTTAAATATGAAAAATGTGGTAGCCAAACAAAAAATAGATATCAAAGGAATTATTCTGTCTTTTAAAAATAGAAATGCTGCAATGCACAAAATGAATAAAAAGGCCATGGTCACAAAGTAATATTTATCGAAAATTGTAGAGGACGAGGCTAACATGTATTTTGCGAATACATCATCAATGGTTACGAATTTTATAAAAATGGGTGCAGTAAAAAACAACCCTAGTAAAATGAGAATCTGGAAGAAAACTGGGGCGATTTTGAAGTTTTTTGTCTGAGCCAACAAAATGATGATTGGTAGGTAACCAATACTTATATAATGTGGAAGTTGGGTTTTTGAAAAAGAAAAAAGAATGAGTGGGACTAAAAACCAAGTTGCCAGAAAAATATTTTTCTTATTGAATCTGATATTTTTGAATGCTGGAATTATTAAATGGCCAAAAGGTAAAAACGCCAAAAATAAAACTGGAATATAGTACCAAAAATAACCTCCATGAGATTCCATGGTATTGGTAAATCTGCCAATATTATGCTTGATTAAGAAATCATAAAACAGGAATTCGCCGGATTTTTTGTAGGCCATATAAAACCATGGCAGCGGAATTAAAAATGTCCAAAGTAAGTATAGAGGATGTAGTAATCTCCTTAAGGATTTTAGGTTTTGGGTAAAAAACAAATAGAATAAAATTACGCCAAAAATTGTAATGAACGCAATGGGCCCTTTAGTAAGTAAGCCCAAACCCGCAAAAGTGTACATCGCGAACAAGCTACGCTGCTGGTTATTTTGCTCGAAATTATAAAAACTAAACAATGCCGAGGCCACCAAGAGATTCAGTAGATTGTCACTCACAGCAGCTCTCGCCAATACTTGAAATTGTACAATGCAGGTCATTATGATTACCGAAATATAAGCATTGGAAGTCTGAAAGTATTTTTTGCTGAAATTGAACAGTAAAATAAGCGTCAGAATAAAAAAAATAAAAGATGGCAACCTAACAGCAAATTCGTTGATTCCGAACAATTTTAAAGATAAGGCATTGATCCAAAAAAATAAGGCTGGTTTGTCATATCTTTCTTCTCCGTTTACATTTATCGTTACAAAATCTCCACTTGCCAACATCTGCCTTGAAGCCTCCGCAAAAAAGCCTTCATCTTCATCAAATAAGGGTGTGAAATACATCCCTAAAAGGCTAATAAAGATATAAACAATTATAAAAATGTAGAATGTTTTCCTCTCTGGAGTAAACCTTAATGTTTCCTTAATCACAGTTTATTATTGAAGTAATATTCGAAATCTAATTTTGGATATTATGAATGTCACAAATACCCTCAAATATCCATTTAAAATCAAAAATAGCTTAGCTAAAGCTGGTAAAGGAATTGTTAAATCTTTGTTCGCTTTGCTTACTTTGATTCTTGTTGCTTTGTATTATCAATCCGAGATTTTTAATTTTTCACAAACTCCAGTCTCCCATCCATCTTCTTTTTACAATCCCTACCAAAACTGGAATAAAAAAAAGGCATTAAAAGCTAATTTTCATGCACATGGACAGGCTTGGGGTGGCATTACAAATGGACATAATTCTGATGATGAAATAATTAAGGAATATAAAAAGCTGGGTTTTTCCATTGCTACGGTTTCTAACTACCACAATATCTCTAAAATAAATGACACCAGCCTCCTGTATATTCCTTGCTACGAACAAGGATTTAATGTTTCCAAAACCCATTTATTGGCCATCGATGCTACCGAAGCCTATAATCTTGATTTTCCTTTGGGGCAGAGTTTGTCTCAAAAGCAAACCAGAATTTTGAATGTAAAGAAAACGGCTTCGCTTGTTGCTCTCACACATCCAGGCTTGGGCGAAGGCTTTAATACCCAAGACCTGAAATATTTAAAAGGCTATGATCTCATGGAAGTGCTCAGTCCATATTTTGAGTCTTTTGACCTGTGGGATTATGCCCTCAACCAAGGCCATTTGTCGTGGATATTGGCCAATGACGACACGCATGATTTGAAAAAGCAACCACCCGGTCGTTTTTTTAATTTGATAATGCCAGAAACCAAGACAAAGTTTGATGTTGTAAAAGCCTTAAAAAATGGAAATCATGTGGCATACGCTTCGGACAAGGGTATTATGGATGTTGCCTTAGAAAAGATAAGCCTAAAAGGAAATATCATTAACTATAGTTTTTCTGGTAATATCAATCGTGTGAAATTAGTAAGAAATGGAGAGATGTTTATGGTTGATCCAAGAGGACAGGTGATCCTGCAAGAAAGCGATAGATATATAAGGTTTGAGGTGGTGGGCGAAAAGTCGGTTTTATACACCAATCCTATTTACAGGATAAAAACCTCAGATCTTGCTGAGTTTTCTAAAATACTATATAAAATTGATGTTCTAAAGACCTTCACCTATCGGATACTGGTCTTGGTTATAGGTTTTGTTTTCATTGTACTTCTTTATTCTAAAAAAGCAAAAACGCTTTCCAAACCTTTTTTGGTTAAACTCCTGAATTTCAATTTTCAGTATAAAAAGTTGAGAAAAATCTAAGAATTCAAATCACTGCATTTTAAACTTTTGGCGGATTTGTTCTATGAAGAAAACTTAATGCTTCTATCAAATAATCATTAATAAAAAAGCTCATCTATTACGATTAGGTTAACAAATTCATCCACAACATTGAGTTAATATTGAATGTAGACTTTTGCGGCGTGAATTTTAAACTTAAACTAAAAATGTCTTCATTTATGAAAAAAAGACTTTTACACTTTCTCAATTTCCAAAAGCTTACACTTGCCTTAGTACTGCTTCTTAGCTCGGCGGTTTCGTTCGCCCAAATCGCTATTTCTGGCAGCGTTAAAGATCAAAAAAACGAGGTAATTCCTGGTGTAAGTATCCTTATTAAAGGAACTGGAAGCGGTACTACTACTGATGCAAACGGAGCATTTAAACTTTCTGTGCCTAACAAAAACAGTGTTTTGGTACTTTCTTCTATTGGTTTTAACAGCCAAGAAATTACGGTTGGCTCACAATCTCAAATCGATGTTCAATTGTCGGAAGATACTAAATCTTTACAAGAAGTAGTGGTAACTGCCTTGGGTATCAAGAAAGACGCCAGAAGAATTGGCGTGGCTATTCAAACTGTTGACGGTGCTTCGACTGTAAAAGCCAGAGAGCCCAATGCAGTAAGTGCCTTGGTAGGTAAAGTGGCCGGTTTGACCATCGGTATGCAACCAGAACTTCTCAGAAAACCCAACATTCAGTTGAGAGGAAACTCTGACATATTGTTTGTGATTGACGGTGTGCCTGTAAACTCTGATACTTGGAATGTCAACCCTGACGATATCGAAACTTATTCGGTTTTGAAAGGAGCTTCTGCTTCAGCACTGTATGGATTTAGAGGAAAAAACGGTGCAATATTGATTACCACCAAAAGAGGTTCTAAAGATAAAAGAGGTTTTTCGGTTGATTTCAACTCATCAACGATGGCCGATCAAGGATTTTATGCCATTCCAAAAGTGCAAGACGAGTATGGCCCGGGTGATCACGGCAAGTATTCATTTGTCGATGGTAAAGGCGGTGGACTTAACGACGGTGATTACGACGGCGGTTGGGGTCCAAAGTTTGAGGGTCAACCAATTTCTCAATATGATTCACCTATCGACCCAGCCACTGGTAAGAGAACTCCAACGCCTTGGGTGGCCCGTGGTAAAGACAATTTAACAAGATTCTTAGAAACAGGTATTTTGGCTACTAATAACTTGTCAGTTTCTTCTACAGGTGAAAAGCACAATTTACGTTTTTCTACTTCTCACATTTTCCAAAAAGGAATCACGCCAAATACGAAATTAAACATTACGAACTTCAACATAGCGGCTGATTATAATTTTACGAAAAAATTGAAGTTTGAGTCGAATCTTCAATACAATAGACAATATACGCCGAATATCCCTGACGTAAACTACGGGCCTAATTCTATCATTTACAACATGGTGTTGTGGGGTGCTGCTGACTGGGATGTGGACGATATGCGTAACTATTGGCAGCCAGGCAAAGAGGGTGTTCAGCAGATTTATGCAGAATATCAACGCTACAACAACCCTTACTTTATGAGTTATGAGTGGTTGAGAGGACATTACAAAACTGATATCGTAGGTCAAACTGCTCTTACTTACAAGTTTACAGATTTCTTGGATGTAATGCTTCGTTCGCAGGTAACCACTTGGAACTTATTGCGTACTGAAAAATTACCTTACAGTGCTGGTAGTTATGGCCGTGACGAAAGAAGAGGAGACTATGCAGAAGATAGAAGAAACCTTTTTGAAAACAATACCGATATATTGGTAAGGTTTGATAAAGACATCGTAAAAGACGTTAATGCCAAAGTATGGTTAGGAGGAAACGTGAGGACATTTGAGTACAACTCTTTGTTTGGAAAAACAGATTATCTTAACGTACCAGGCTTGTACAATTTCAGTAACTCGGCCAATCCTGTGAAAATGTATAATTTCAATTCGGATATGAGAGTGAATTCGGCTTACTATTCGGCAGACTTTTCTTACAAAAACATCGCAACGATCTCAACTACTGGTAGAGTGGATAAGCTTTCAACTTTGCCTTCAGGTAACAATACTTTCTTCTATCCATCGGTTTCGGTAGCTACTGCCCTTACCGATTATGTAAAGTTGCCTGAGTTTGTTTCTTTCTTGAAACTGAGAGCATCTTATGCAAATGTAAAAGATGGTTTAACGCAATCGAGCATTGGAGCTACACCATTTTCTTCATATCCAGTGGGTTATGGTGAGCAGTATTCATCACCTTATGATGGTCCAACTTATCAAAACTCAGCCGCTTATTCTACGCCATTTGCATACAATAATCAAACTGCTGCTTATTATTCAAATACTTTGACCAACCCGAATATTGAGCCTTCTACTACTGCTCAAAAAGAGATTGGTTTGGATTTCAGGGTATTGCAAAACAGAATTGGCTTGGACGCTACTTATTTTGTGTCTGACGAAGGTCCGAAAATCTTCAATTTGCCTATTTCTAGTACTACGGGTTACACTTCGGCATTAGTAAATGGTATTAAAACTCAGAAAAAAGGATTAGAGATTGCCATTACAGGTTCACCTTTGAAGAAATCAAATGGACTTAATTGGGATATTGTAGCCAATTATTCTACTTTCCAAGAGAAATTGACCGAGATTTATCCAGGGGTAGATAACCTGAATACTTTCTTGAAAGTAGGTGATAGAGTTGATAAGTACTATGGACGTGCTTTTGTAAGAACGCCAGAAGGTCAAATCATTAATGACGCTTCAGGAAGACCAATTTATGCTCCAATAAATCAATATTTGGGCA
>NKJG01000173.1 GCA_002256395.1 Bacteroidetes bacterium B1(2017)
GTTTTGTGGCTTACTGAAAGGATTTTTGTTTTGGTTTCTAATGCCCTTTCCGCTAAATATTCATCTATCACTGAGTTACAAATGATGATTTGCTCTTTGGCAGCCAATAGTTTTTCCATTAAACTTTGGTCTTTGCAAATGATCCACCCAATTCGGATTCCTGGTAATCCATAGGCTTTTGAAAGCGAACTTACTGAGATTACATTTGGGCTTTTTAAAGCATAATACGGTTCTAATTCAGTTTTGAAGCTAAGTTCTCGGTAAGTCTGGTCGACTAAAAGGTAGATTGCGTTTTCTTCAGCTATTATTATGAGTTTGTTTATTGTTTTTTCAGGAATGATTACTCCAGTTGGATTGTGAGGAGTAGTGATGCTGATGAGTTTTGTGTTAGGCAATATAGCTTTTCTAATATCTTCTATATCTAACTGAAAACCATTTTCAAACTTTAAGTCAACAAAAGAAATTTCACAACCAATTGCTCGAGGAGTTTCAATATTGGTGGCGTAATTTGGCCTTAAAACTATTAAATGATCTTCTTTTGATAGAATTGTAGTATTGACCACGAAAAGAGCCATTGCGGCAGCTTGGCAAACTAATACATCTGAGATTTCTAGGTCTTTACTTTCCTCTATTATGGCTTTTCTTAACTTTGGTTTGCCTCTATGGTCGGTATATTGCAATACTAATTCATCAAATTCTTTCCCAAAAGCATCAGGCAAAATATCAGAGATTTTTTTGTCACTTATTGAGCTTTCGGCAAGATTGTATTTGATGGTAGAATAACCTTTTTCTTCTGGCGATTCTACTTCTATTGGCATTCTTTTGTATTGCATATTTTAC
>NKJG01000174.1 GCA_002256395.1 Bacteroidetes bacterium B1(2017)
GAATGTAATTCACTTTCTGGTCTTTCTGACCGAATGAAAGGAAACATCAATTGAACATACCATGGCTCTTTTATTTGATTCCATGCTCCAAATTTTGTGGGATATTTTCTGGTTATCTTAGCTGTTCCAAAAATCATATCCCAAATAAAAAGTAAATTTCCATAATTCCCATTTGGGTGAGAAACACCATCTTCTGCTGTAAGTCCATGGTGGGCAAAATGTGTAGAGGGTGTAGAAATTATTCTTTCAACGATCCAAGCAATAGGATTTAGAAATTTATATTTATATAGGAACCTATCCCATTTGGTTTCACTATGTGCTAGTAAAATAATGACCAATTTAATTGGTAGATAGAATAAGTAAACATATCCCATTCCTAAAAATATTAAGCAAGCTGATAGCCAAATACCAGGCATTAGTGCATAATAAAGTATGGCGTTTCTGTAAGTTACAAGTACGCCCATTTCTTCTACAACATGATGCGGTCTGTGCAATTTCCACATCATCCGATTAGAATGAGACAGCCTATGCCACCAATATTGTGTCATATCATCTAAAATTAAAAAGGCCAAAACTTGCCACCCAATTGCAGAATTTGTAAAGTAGTCTTCGTATTGAGGAAGCCAGTTTTTGCCTACCCAAATGGTTAGAACAAAAATAGCTGGTTGCACAAGCGTTGGTAAAGTGAATAGACTAACTAATTCAATTGTCCAATCATTTTTAGTTCTTCTATCTTCAAGGTATAATCCTCCCATTGCTTCAATAATGCCTAAAATTAGAAGCAGAACGACGGGTATTGATTTACTAATTAATTCATTTTCCATATTTT
>NKJG01000222.1 GCA_002256395.1 Bacteroidetes bacterium B1(2017)
TTTGCAGGCAAAGACGTACAAAAAATATTCTTGGTGATAGCCATGAGTATTGGCTTTTTTGGTGGATTGGCAGGCCTAATTTTGGGATTTGGATTGTCAGCCATCATAGACCAAATACCTTTCGAAACACCTTCCCTGCCGAGTGTTAAAACCTATCCAGTAAGTTATAACCCTACCTACTATGTCATTGGTGCCGTTTTTTCACTGATCACCACTTTTTTGGCGGGGTGGTTTCCGTCACGAAAAGCCAGCAAAGTAGATCCCGTGGTTATAATTAGAGGCAAATAAGATGAGTAACATAACCCTAGAGGCCAAAAACATCACCAAATATTTTCACGATCCCACCACTGTGAAAGTATTATCAGATATTAATTTCTCTGTAAATAAAGGCGATTTTGTGTCCATCACAGGCAAATCAGGCTGTGGAAAATCTACGCTATTGTATATACTATCTACCATGGACACCGACTACGAAGGCGAACTGTGGATAGATGGCGAATCGACCGTCAAACGAAAAGAAGCCGAATTGGCGAAGGTTCGAAACGAAAAAATTGGTTTTGTATTTCAATTTCATTACTTGTTAGATGAGTTTTCAGTTTTAGAAAATGTAATGATGCCGGGCCTTAAACTCGGTAAATACTCTCCTGAAGAAGTTGAAAACCATGCCATGGAAAAACTAAAAATGTTAGGCATCGAAAATCTGGCACTCAAACCATCCAACCAAATTTCGGGAGGAGAAAAACAGCGGGTAGCCATCGCCAGGGCTTTAATCAACAATCCACAAATCATTATGGGTGATGAACCCACCGGAAATCTCGA
>NKJG01000035.1 GCA_002256395.1 Bacteroidetes bacterium B1(2017)
CCAAAGCCGTTATCATCCAATCCTGCTTTACTATTAATATCTGCTCCATGCTTTATAAGTATTTTAGCACATGCGAGGTGGTTATATTCAGCACAGATGTGCAGCAAGGAAACTTCAAAAAGAGGCGTAAATGTGCAATCTAAACTATAATTTTGGGTTAAAGCACTTTTATTCTCAACCAAAAGTATATCCAGCATTTCGAAATCGTCCAATAAAACAGATAGTAAAATTTTGTCTTCAAACTCCAAACCAAAATCCACAAATGCTTTCAAACATTCTTTAAACTTTGACCCTCGATTGTACATATTGATGAGTTCATAAACCAAAGGTTTACCTTTTACAATTAGGTTAGGATCTACGCCATTTTCAAAGCATTCCCTTATTCCTTCCACCGAATGCAATTCAAAGTCAGTGATAATTTTGCCTAAATAGTCCATCTTTCTATAAGATTTGAGTATTAATTTGCTGAATTTCCCCTATGCATTTAGATTTCGTATTCAACCCTTTATGTCCAATCTTAAATGCTAAATAATCTACAAACCAATTACTGCCTGATTATATATTGAAACAGAAAACATCAGGAATTTTTTTTTAAAAAATACATAATATCTCAAGCGATAGATTTGCACCCAAAAAAGGCAATTTAAAATACTAATATATAGCATTTTATAAAAATTAAAAACTAAAATACTAAAAACTTTATCAGAAAAAAAAGAATCCTTTTCTGGTGAGTTAAGCTAGTATTTTGTAAATCTAATCTTAATTTTTTTAATCTCTGATTTGCAAAAAAAACTATACGTAACTTCTAGTGGCATAAAATAAATAAAACTTTATTCTACCAGAAATTTCCTAGAGAATAAAAAAAATTCTCAAAATTGTGACTAATCAAATATTTTTACGTCCAACCGTTCCAATATTTATTTTTCATTTTCTTTAAGCTTAATTAAATCTGTTACTAAGGACAATATCAAATCAGAATTTGGGTCTATTTTGGAAATAGAAAATACCAATCTGGCAAAAACCTGAATCCTGAAGGAGCCGCCTTTTGACAATTAAATCTACCAAATAAATTCGATTTATTTAATCCAAAAGGTTTTAAATCTCTTATTTACAAAAGGTTTCTTTGAAAATAAGACCATTTTAAATTGAAAGAAAAATCGCTGAATGAACTTTAAATCTAGACTTATATTGGAATAGTTTTATCTAGACATTTACCAAAAAATGGGATATAAAATAAATTAATAAATGTGAAAATTCCTGACTTCCAATTCCAAATAATAATTTTTATTACAACTTTAAAATCTAATAGACCTTGATTAATTGACTAACAACACTTCCTAATATTAATCAAAATCTCTAGATTTGCCCATCATTTATAATCAACCCTGACATGTTAAAAGTAAACTTAGGCTTACTCACGGCCTTTATTATCTTCCTTAGTAATGGCATATTCTTTCAGCCTTCAAAAATAATCAAAAGAGATGTATTAAAAATAGACATTGATTCTTTGCCAAAAGGATTCAGTTGTCCGCCCGAACTATTGGCCAACTATTATGCTGGACCCAGTATTGTACCGAGTCCGTCATGTCTGGCGGTGGCTCCATCAGGAGAGGTATTTGTAGGCGTAGATATGATTGGTTCTTTGGGTAAGACCCCAGGTAAAGGCCGTATAGTAAAACTGATTGACAGCGACCACAATGGAAAAATGGATAGCCACACGGTGTTTGCTATGGTGGACAATCCAAGAGGGATAATCAGCTTTGGCGATAAATTGTACGTATTACATACAACTTTCAGCAAAGAAACAGGCAAAGCATCGGGGATGGATTTGGTGGTTTTTGAGGACACAAACAATGACGGCATAGCCGACGGTTTACCGCAGCCATTGTTACAAAATATATGCTCCCCTAAATTTTTGCAAAGTAGAGGCACCGATCACTCGACCAATGGAATTCGCATGGGTATTGACGGTTGGATTTACATATCTGTAGGTGACTTTGGCTTTACCGATGCTATAGACAGGTCTGGAAAAAAACTCACCATGTTAGGTGGTGGTATAGTGAGAGTTCGCCCTGATGGCACAGAACTCGAAATTTTCACCCATGGCACACGTAATATTTACGACACGGCAATAGACCCTTTTATGAATATTTTTACCCGCGACAATACCAACGATGGGGGCGGCTGGAACATCCGCTTTAGCCATCATATTCAGTCTGGAGAATACGGTTATCCAACGCTATTCAAAAACTTCACAGAAGAGATTATTCCAGCTTTGGTTGATTTAGGTGGTGGCTCTGGTACTGGATCAATCTTCATAGACGATGCAAATTGGCCTGAAAAATACAACAAAGTACCCATGATGGCCGACTGGGGCAGAAATCAACTTTTTGTTCACCGAATTAAGCCAGATGGCCCCACTTTTACTCAAACAGAAGAAGAATTTATAAAACTCAGTCAGATTACTGATGTGGATGTGGATGCTACAGGGCAAATGTACCTTTCGGCATGGGATGGAGCTGGATATTCTGGCAATCCTAACAAAGGTTTTGTGGTAAGAATAGTGCCAAAAGACTGGAAATATGAATCTTTTCCCAATCTAAAAAAAGCAGATTTGGCCCAAATAGCCAAGCTATTGAAATCAGGGAGTGGAATGGCAAGATTAGCCGCTCAGCAAGAACTTTTATCACGCTCAAATATGGATGCCGCCGAAATCAGTTGGGCCATTGCCTCAGACAAAAGCCTAGCATTGGATATTCGGGTTGCAGGAATATTTACTTATGCTCAAGCTGCAGGAGCCAGTGGCATTCCAAATTTGGTTAAACTCGCAAATGAAGATTCCATTAGAGAAATCGTCCTAAAAACTTTGGCAGACCGCAAATCATTTGCCAATCAAGTTCCTTTAGACTTGTTTTTGAAAAGTTTAAAAGACCCCTCTCCTCGCGTACAAATAGCGGCCACAATAGGTTTAGGCCTATTAGGAAAGATAGAAGCGGCTAAAGCTCTTCTTGATGTAAAAGTACCAACTACATTTATGGCACCTGAAAAAGGTAAGGAAGGCCCTCATGCCACACCAAACTCTGCCATTGTAGCTCCTCACTTAGCTGTGAGAGCCTTGGTAAGCCTCCATGCAGTAGACGCTTGTGTATCAGCGATAGGCACAAAAAACTCCACCATAGCACTTTGGGCATTGCGATATATGCACCACCCAAAAGCCGTGAATGGCTTGATTGCCAAATATAAAGTAGTTAAAGATGCCAAAACCAAAAGGGAGATATTAACTACACTTTCGCGTTTATATAAAAAAGAAGCTCCTTATGACAGTTCGTGGTGGTGGAGTACCCGTCCGGATACACATGGACCATACTATAAAGACATCGTTTGGGAATCTTCTCCAGCTATTAAAGCGATATTGCTTCAAGAATGGAAAAAAGCAACTGATAAGACTTTTTTCGTGGAGCTAAATGACAAAAACCGCATGGGAATTGCAGAATTGGGAACTGGTGAGGCTTTGGCAGCAAAAGAAGAAGTAAAAGTGGACCTACAAAAAATACGCAATAAAAAAGGGCAAGTAGGCGAAGCATCTATAGAAGACGTGATGCTGGCCATGGCTAAAATTCCTGGAAAAGCGGAATTGGGCAAGACCTTGTTTACCAAACAAGGCTGTATAGCGTGCCACAGTTTAAGTACTTCAGAAACTATCAAAGGGCCATTTATGGGGCAAATAGGATCTATAATGAACCGCGAACAAATAGCAGAATCGATTCTTAAACCGAACGCCTCCATTTCCCAGGGTTTTGCATCTGTGCTAATTGAGGCCAAAGGTGACATGAGTTATATGGGTTTCGTGACGGAGGAAACTTCGACTCAATTGACACTGAGAGATATTGGCGGAAATGTGAGTAAAATCAAAAAATCAGATATCATTTCTCGCAAAGAACTAGAAACTTCTATGATGCCAGCAGGCTTGGCCAACGCTTTGTCGTATGAAGAATTGGCTTCGTTGATTACATTCTTAGCTAATCAGAAAAAGTAATTTTTAAGGCCAGACGAAATATATTCGTCTGGCTTTTTTCAAAATCACATCATCTTTACCAAAATCCACTCTGGCAAATTACGCATTAAGAAACCTATAATTCTAAATCTCTTAGTCACATATACCACAGGTTTATCCGCTAAGACTGCCTCAAAAATCTGGTTTGCCACCTTTTCGGCTTTAGCGACCCAAAACATTCCCTTCTGACCATCTGTCATTTCAGTTTCCACATAACCTGGCCGCACATCTATTACTTTTACACCATGATTCCTCTTTTTAGAACGAATCCTTAGTCCTTCCAAATAAGTGGAAGCAAATGCCTTGGTGGCATGGTATTCGGGCGAAGTTGGCCCTCCTCTTTCACCTGCCACTGAAGAAATACCAACAATTTTTCCGCTTCCCTTAGATTTAAAGAAATAATAGGCCCATTGAGCCAAACCCATAAATCCACGGGCGTTGATATCAATGGTTTTGAGTTCGTCTTCAAAACTCGCCTTCGGAATGCCAATGCCTGCATTGATGATGAGGATATCCAAGCCACCCATTTTTTCTACCAAATCAGCCAAAATGTTCCGAGCACTCTCCACTTTTTCCACATCCATTTCTGCAATGTAGAATTTGGCACTTGGCAATTCTTCTACAATTTTTTGAAGCAAATTTGTTCTTCTTGCCGTTATTCCGACCTCAAACCCCTCTTGGGCATATTTTAAAGCAAGAGCCTTCCCTATTCCCGAACTTGCACCGATGATAATTACTTTATGAGACATTAGTTTGAAATATTATCCTTTTTATAATATGCAGTAATATTATGCAAAATAAAACATAATCCAAATCATGGAAGAAGTAAGCAAGCCTGCATAAAATATATCTGATTTAAATAAAGTCATTTTGTCTTTTGCCCGTTTATGAAACCAAACAAACAAAAGCAAACAAACAATTGCGGCTGGAGTGGCTGCTGTTTGAGGTGAAATCAGGCCTAACAACGCTACTACTATAAATGGAATTTGAGTAAGTAAAAACCAACACAAGGTACTTCCGATGCCTGATAAGGATATGCCTAAATCGAATTCTGCAATCTTGGCTTTTCCATTTGCGTTTAGATATTTACTCCATATCACCAGCAAAATTGAGCCTATTACAAAAATTGAAAATACACGATACAAAAAGTTGAAGGTTTCGCCGAAGGTTTGTATGATAAATGGGTATTGAATCAGTAGGTTTTCAAATATCCAATCACATCCTAAACCAATAAAGGGAGAACCCGCTAAAACCAATACGGCAGCTATAGGGTTGGTTTGTTTCCAAAGTACTCCCCAGAAAAACACAACTACTAAACCGGGTTTGATATAAGAGGTTTGGTTTGCCAATTTTAAAAAGAAATTATCTGAGGAATTGGGGTCATAAGTGGAAAATGCCAAAACACCAGCCACAATACAGATTAAAAACACAGCCAATTGTCCGAATCTAACCGTTTTTTTATCCGAAGCTTTTGGATTAATATATTTTTTAAAGATATCATAAGCCATCATTGTAGAAACTGAGTTCATCATGGAGTAAATTGCAGAAAATATTGCACACATCAACCCAGCTAATATCAATCCTACCAAGCCGTAACCTGTAGGAACGACCGTTTTTAGAAGCGTTAAAAAGGTATCATCTGGTTTTATGGAATCCACTCCATATCTACTTTTAAAAATATAATAAGCCGCAGAACCCACTGCAATAGAGAAAAACGGTATGATCAATTTCAAAAAACCTGCGGCTATCGAACCAAGTTTGGCATCTCTATCAGTTTTTGCGGCCAATACCCTTTGTACTTGATATTGATTCGTTGTCCAATAAAACATATTTAGTATAGTCAAGCCAGTAAAAATCCCACTCCAAGGTAATTTTGGGTGATTTGAGGGTAAATACAGATGCATTTTGTTCGCCTCTGCATGATCTAACTTGAGTAGACCTGACAAACCGCCAATTTCTGGCTGCATATAGGTAAATGAACCCATTAGCAAAATGGACGCTATCATGATGATTGTCAGGACATTGTCTGCTGTTACTACGGATTCCATACCTCCAAAAACAGTAAAAACGACGGTTACAGTAGCAATTATGCATATTCCTGCCACATAGCTTACCTCCCACCCTGTTCCTTCAAATAACAAACCTAATGTTCGGCTACCAATATAAAATCCGCCAATTAACTGAATTAGGATAAATGCAACCATCAGAACCGTATAAACCAAACGTGCATTAGCATTGAAACGACTTTCTAAAAATTGTGAAAGTGTAAAGAAATTTCTTTTTCTATAAATGGGAATAAAAATATAACACAATACCAAAATGGCAGGAATAGCCCAGATTTCGTAATGACTTTGTGCGAAACCTATGGAATAACCTACACCCATCATGCCAATAATCTGTTGGGCGTGTATGTTGGTACCGAAAATAGAACCAGCCACAGACCACCACCTAAGTGATCTGCTGGCCATAAAGTATTCTTCGGCATCCTTTTTCTTAAAACTAGAATACATGCTGGCAACAATGAGAAACAACAAAACCGCTACCACCACTATTACATCAAACCATTCCAGAGATTTTAGCATAGTTTTTACAATTTTGACTAAATGCATGAATCATCAACTTATCAATGACCATATTTTTCGCTTGATTTATATTACACCTATCTGTCCATACTTCTGCCGAACTGTTTTATACGGATCCAAATAAACCACTATAACCTTGTTTATATTGAAGTCAACAGAACCAAATGAAGAACATAGTTCTTTTACAGAGGCCTTTAAAAGTGATTCATCAGACAAATTGACAACAAAAACAGGGCACGTTTATCCAGTTTTTTAAATCTTTAGGTTCATTTTTACTGCTATCCCCAAATCCAATCTTGGCGGATAGTATAGCCAAAGACAAAACTTAAGCTATTGTTATTCTCTTTGAGTCATAGCTGAGAATTGTCCTTTTGTTTTTTTAAAGACATTTCTATTTCAAAAAATTTCGGTTTTATATTTTATTGTAATTTTGAAAATCAAAAATACTTTTAAATATTGATTTTGAATAATTTCATTAAAATTATGAAATTCTAAATAGTAATATATGATAATTGAACAGGTAGGAATTAGAACCGAACAAAGGATTGCTGAGGTCGCGTGGTTTGATGATTTATGTGGAGGTGATACGGGCTTTTTGGGTACAGTGGATCCTTCACGCCGAAGTAATTATGAGCATTGTGGTGAAATCATAAAAACTGCCGATAAGCTTGGATACGAAAATATTCTACTACCTACCTCCTACGTAATAGGCCAAGAAGTACTACCTTTTGCGGCAGCAATGGCTCCTCAAACCCAACAAATCAATATGTTGGCTGCCATAAGAACAGGGGAAATTCACCCGCCAATGCTGGCCAGGCATATTTCTACGTTAGATCATTTGCTGAAAGGAAGGTTAACAGTTAACATCATAAATTCAGATTTACCGGGTTTGAAGGAAGACCATGAAATGCGATACCAACGATGTGCTGAGGTAATAGATATTTTAAAACAGGCTTGGACACAAGATAGAATAGAACACAAAGGCGAAATCTATAATTTCAGTATGGATGCCAAACCTGTTAAACCATACCAACAAAACGGAGGCCCTTTATTGTATTTTGGGGGAATTTCGCCTGGCTCTAAAGAAGTATGTGCTAAATATTGTGATGTATTTTTAATGTGGCCTGAACCCGAAGAAAGTATTTATGCTACGATGAAGGAAATGAGTAGCAAGGCGGCATCTTATGGCAGAACCATAGATTTTGGAATGCGGATACATGTTATAGTTCGTGAAACCGAAGCAGAAGCTTTGGCTTATTCCAAAGAATTGATGTCGAAATTCGATGTAGAAACGGCTGAAATGTTAAAACACCGTACGCAAGATTCTAAATCTGCGGGGGTATTACGTCAAGACGAATTCAGAAAAAATGCTGACAAAGATGACTTTATTGAACCTATGCTTTGGACTGGTATCGGAAGAGCTAGGTCTGGCTGCGGTGCAGCAATGGTTGGTAATCCTTCCCAAATTATTGAAAAAATGAACCGCTATATGGACATGGGCGTAAGAGCCTTTATACTTTCTGGCTACCCGCTGATAGAAGAGTGTGAATATTTCGCAAAGTTGGTTTTACCACATTTAAAAACTGGAAAACTTTCGGTTATTCAAGGAAGAACTCCAACTGAAATTCCTGAGACACCTTTAACTTTTGGTGAGTTAATATAAAATAATCTCAGTAAGGCATTTCCATTCTTACTGAGATATTTAACGAAATACCTTAAATGCCACCTCGAACGGTAATCATAAAATTCCGACCAGGTGACGAAATGCCAGAGGCAAAATTTCTATAATTTTTATTTAAAATATTCTCACAGGCAAATTGCAGAGAGAAGTTTTTATTCATCTGATATTCAGACCTTAGGTTCAAAGTCCACCACGAAGGCATACCATCTTTGGTTGCATATATCAAATTGTCCTCACCACTTGGGCTATAGTCTTCTAGCTTTTTCCAGCCATTATAAATACTAAAAACCTCCACCTGAAAAGCTTTTTTTTGAAACTTAATGGCTGAGCGACCAAACACGGGAGGAATATGATCCAAAGGCGTATTTGCAGCATCATTAATACTACCTTTTGTAAAATTCAAGGCACTAGAAAGTAAAAATTCTTTTGATAAATCGGCTTTAAGGTTCAAATTCCAACCGTGAATAAATGCCTTGGCTTTATTTTGAGCAGCTAAGACCTTACTATTTTGGCCATTATACATCACCGTTCTTTCACCGTTTAAAGTAAAGGCATCTATAACAATTGCATTTCTCATATTGGTAACATAATAGACACCTTCAATTTTTATTTTTTTACCAATTTGCTGATTTACAGACACTTCTCCATTATAACTATATTCGGGTTTTATATTTGGATTGGGTACAATCAAGCTCCCAGCTACCGAATCAAAAACTTTGGCTAAGTCGTCTATATTGGGCGATCTAAAACCAGACGAACCCATCAAGCCTAATTTAGTTTTAGCAAACGGTGTATAAACCAGTCCCAAGTTTCCTGTAAGCGAACTGTTTTTTTGCTGTATTTGGCTGAAAGGGAATGGGAAAAATGACTTCTCAATAAACTCAGCCGACAAATCTGTAAATGCATACCTAAGTCCGCCATGTAAAATTAAAGTATTGGCTACTTTCAGTTGATCCGCCACATAAATTGCCCAGGTGTTCATGGTATTTTTCCCGTCAGGGTACCTTGTGTCAGCCTTTCTTTCTTCATTGGTGCTGATGTTTGTAAAATGAGCCTTTGACCTCACATCATTCCCAACGACTTCCAGACCATAAGTAAGGGTTTGTTCTTTTATTACTTTCTGAAAATCAGCATTCAACGAAAATAGATTAACTTTCTCTAACTGGCTTTTTCTATTTACATTATTAAAATTTCTTGAAACCCTACTTTCTTCAATATCCTGAAATGCAAGAGAAATACTAGCTCTGTCGTATATCAGTGTGTTTTTCAATTCTAAATGATAAGCAACCATCAGTCGTTTTTCTGGTCCATAATACCATTCTGCAAACCTTGGCAAACCATTCCTAATCTCCGTAAGTCTATCATAACGAGGCACATCAGAGGAATTTGAAAATTGAAAATTCAAGGTATGTTTAATATTTTCGGTTTGTTGAAAACTTATTTTCTGTAAAAAATCATACTGACTGTAAGCACTCCCAACCTGTTTATTTACATGGTTATTTGTAATCGAAACATCTGCATTGCCTTGTCTTTCTACATAAAAAGGCCTTTTTCCAAAGTCTGGATAAGCATCCAAGCGATTGGTTCCTTGTACAACATCTCCAAAATCAGAAAAAGTAAAACTGGTCAAAAATGCCAAACGCTTTTTGCCAATATTAAAATCTACATGTCCTGTTTTTTCGCCAATAGCCGTTGAGTATCTTAAATAAGACCGAACGTTTTTAACATCAAACTCAGGGTTCTTCGTCCTAAAATGTACCACACCCCCTAGTGCATCTGAGCCATAAATAACCGAACTTGGTCCGAAAACCACCTCCGCCCTTTCGAGCATACTTTGGTCAATTCTCAATACATTTTGCAAATGTCCCGCTCTGTAAATGGCATTATTCATCCTGACACCATCCATAACCATCAACACCCTACTGGCTTCAAAACCTCTCAAAACTGGGCTACCTCCACCAGCTTGGCTTTTTTGCACAAAAACATTGCCTGTTTGTTCCAAAAGATTGGCGGTATTAGGAGAGTTTTGAAAAGCAATTTGTTTGGCAGAAATGAGCTCAATTTGGTTAGGAGTTTCTTTCTTTTTCAACTCAAATTTATTGGCAGAAATGACAATATCCTCAAGGTCCAGAACTTTATTGGTACTGTCTTTTTGAGAAAAACCTTCTGCGAATCCTAAAAACAAAAAAAGTAGGTATATAAATTTTTTCATACTAATGTTTATGAATAATAAATGCATATTAAAGCATAAATAATTAGTTTTCAATGAATTAAATAAAAATTCATTGAAATAATCATTTTGCTAATAAATCTAAAATATTAAAAAATCTCCAATTATTTTTGGAAATCATCTTCAAAGAGGCACAAAATAAAATCTCAAGAACCAAGTAGTTTTCTAAGTTCAAGAAATTAAATTTATACTAATAGGCTTTTTGAATGTTCGGGAGGAGGTAAGTGGATGGAGAAATACTCCTCTATGGTATTTGTGATAATTGACAGAAATTCAACCTTGTTGATTTTAAGGCTAAAAATATAAAACTTCGGTAATGTATGATAGGATAAAATACTTCTAAAAAAATCGTCCAATTTTGAAGACACATCTTTCCTGAGAGGATTATTTGACCATAAAAAATCTAAGTTTTTTTCAAAATTTTGACACAATTCTGTTTCTTTTATATCCGCAAAACAAAATAATATTTTCTTGCCTTTTTCAATCTTTACCTCTACAACATCATACATAATACCCTCATATTCAAACTCTCTATTACCAAAATCCAGAGGTTTTTCAATAGAAATGAGACTTTCCTTCGGAATCTTTTTAAAGAGCAATTCTTTTACCTCATGCCGAACTTCGGCAAGCTTAAATGGGTAAATTAAGGGTGATAGAAAATTTTTAAACAAAAAAATAGACAACACCAGACCAACTCCAATTACCTTGGAAGTAGGAAAATCTTTGTTTCTATTTCTTTTCAATAACATGTCTATCAATATTTCAAATACAGAATCGAAATTACCAAATAATTCATCAAATCAGAAAGATTAAAGGTTTTATTGATATTGAACACCATAAGGTTTAATTAAATGGGATCTGAGAAAAAAATAAAATTCCAACACCAAATATTATTTCATAATTTTGAATTAACATTTTATCAACCAAAAAATTAGCAGTCATACATGAAGAAAATTTCCCTTTTAATAATACTTCTTGGCTATATATTAGAAACAAAAGCACAAGACGAAAAAAGTGTTTCAGTTCAAGAAGCCTACAAAAAC
This sequence comes from Bacteroidetes bacterium B1(2017), assembly GCA_002256395.1. Taxonomy (GTDB): domain Bacteria; phylum Bacteroidota; class Bacteroidia; order UKL13-3; family UKL13-3; genus B1. The sequence continues at coordinate 11,591 of NKJG01000035.1, forward strand.
CAAATTGCCGCCATTGGAAAAGATAAAAAACTACAAAAAGCCTTTGATATAATCCAAAGTTTGGAACCTCAAACCATGAAGGACCTTGTAGAATTGACCGAAATCCCAGCCCCTCCGTTTATGGAACAAAAAAGAGGAGAAAGATTTATGCAAATGGTAAAAGCCGCCGGTGCAGATTCTATATGGAAAGATGAAGTAGGCAATGTCTTAGCACTTCGTAAAGGAAAAACTAGAGGTAAAACTGTAGTTTTAGAGGCTCATTTAGATACGGTTTTCCCACTTGAAACTGATGTTAAAGTAAAAAAACATGGAGATACACTTTATGCACCCGGCATTGGGGACGACACACGCGGATTAGCGATGGTATTGGCTGTTATGAAAGCCATGAATACTGCTCAAATCCAAACATCTTCTGATGTGCTATTTGCAGGCGTGGTGGGAGAGGAAGGGTTAGGTGATTTGCGTGGCGTAAAGCACCTTTTCAAAAACGGAAACCGTAAAATTGACGCTTATATTGCCATTGATGGCGGTGATTTAGGAAGAATTAACAACATGGCTTTGGGTTCATTGCGTTACAAAGTCACTTTCAAAGGCCCTGGAGGACACTCTTGGGGTGCTTTTGGCGTTGCCAATCCACATCATGCCATTGGGAAATCGATTGACTATTTCGATACAGTAGCTGGTGCTTATGTAGCCAATGGACCTAAAACAACCTACAATGTGGGTCGAATAGGTGGTGGTACTTCCGTAAACTCCATTCCTTTCGAATCTTGGATGGAAATAGATATGCGTTCTGTAAGTCCTGAGAAGCTTTTGGGTATAGAAAGGATCCTGAAAGAGCAGATGCAAAAAGCACTTCAAGACTACAACAAAACCGTTAAAAAAGGAGATAAGTTGACCTTGGTTTTAGACAAAATTGGTGAAAGGCCTTCTGGAGAATTAGGAGAAAATCTTCCTTTAATTCTAAAAGCCATCGCTGCCACTTCCTATTTCAATGCTCAACCAACGCTTACCAGAGGCTCAACAGATTCTAATATTCCTATTTCTTTGGGCATACCTGCCGTAACAATAGGCCGAGGTGGCAAATCAGACAACGCCCATGCCCTCGACGAATGGTACTTGAATGATGAAACTGGGCCTTTAGCCATCAAATTGGCTCTGTTAATTCTGGTTGCAGAAGCAGGTTTGGCGAATTGACCTCCATTTGATTTTTTGAAGATACTTTAACCCGGTTCAATCTACCCTAAACTTCAATTTGTCGAATCAAGAATGAATTTCAACAAAAAAATACTATTTTTATTCTCTTAATAACCTTCAATCAAAAACTATGAAAAAAATATCCTTTTTGATTCTACTCTTATCGGTAAGTGGTGGTATTTTGGCTCAAAAGAAAAAAGCCAAAACAACGGAGCCTGTTGCAGTTGAATCTCCCAAACAAGATTATAAAAAACTATACGATGGTCTACAATGGCGTAACGTTGGGCCATTCCGTGGCGGGCGATCATTAGCAGTGGCTGGCCACAAAGACCATCCAATGACCTACTACTATGGAGCAGTAGGTGGTGGCGTTTGGAAAACATCTGATGGTGGTCAAAACTGGGCATACACGGGCGACAGCACCTTTAAATCTAGCTCGGTAGGTGCCATTGCAGTGGCTCCTTCAGACCCTAACGTAATATATGTGGG
>NKJG01000036.1 GCA_002256395.1 Bacteroidetes bacterium B1(2017)
ATATATTTTGTTGGAACATTAATAAGTTCAGGCACCCATTTTTTTATGAATATTCCTTCAGGATCGTGCTCCTCTGATTGTTTTATCGGATTATAAATTCTGACGGTATTGATGCCAGTTGTACCTGCTTGCATCTGAAATTGCGGATAATGAATGCCTGGTTCATAGTCCAAAAATAGTCTTGCCAAATGATAAGTGCCTAATCGCCAGTCTATAAACAAATGATGACAAAGTACTGATACCACTATAGCCCTCATCCTGAAGTTTATCCAGCCAGTTTCGTGCAAACATCTCATACAAGCGTCAACCAACGGAAGTCCAGTTTTGCCTTCCTCCCACGCTTTTATGTGGTCGCCGTTTTTTGACCGATCTATTTTTTCATAATTTGGATTCAGACAATCGGTTTCATACTGACATTGAACTTCAAATTTCTGCGAAAAATGATCTCTCCATCTCAACCTTACCATCGCATTTTGTATAGCTCTTTTATAAGGTTTTTGGGCCTGTGCTACATACAGATATTGATAAGCCATTTTCACTGACAAATTTCCCCAAGCCAAATAGGGAGAAATCCGAATGCAGGAAGTCCTACTCTCAGTAGGTTTTGAAATATGCCTAGAATAATTTCTTCCACGTTCATTGGCAAATGAATCCAAGTAACGAAGTCCATTTCTCTCTCCAGCTGGTTGAAAACGTTTTGGGTATATTTTTAGACTTTCCTTTAGGTCTTCCGAAAGCGGAAAAGGATTATCAAATTCTATTTTTTCTTGCAAATGATAAGTATTCTTTATCATTTTGCTGTGCATCGCAGCATACCAATTTTTGTCCCAATCAATTCTGTTTTTTGCACCTCTTATTATGCCATCTCTTTGAAATTCTGTCCAAGGAATTTCCTTTTCTTTCAAATACCCCTTGACCATCAAATCTCTTTTGTAAGTGAGCATAATGCCACTTTCTTGATGGCTAAAAACGTTTTTAATACTAAATATATCTGTTAAAAATTCAAATACAGGAATGGCTTCAGATTGAAAAATCTCAACTTTGATGTTGGCTGGACTCAGAAACTCATTTATTCCTAAAATAGAATGATATTGAAACAAAAGATGTCTCCCAGAGCAATCAGGATAGGCCAATTGACTGGGTTCGAGTATGAATATCGGCAAAACTGGCAATTCGGACTTGTCTGCGGCATCAAATGCAGCATGGTCTTGCACGCGAAGATCTCGTTTTAGCCAAACAATATTTATTGCCTTTTTCGCAATCACTTAAACTCTTAAGTTTGAAATTCCACCATCGATGTGCACAATTTGTCCAGTCATCCATGAAGATTCTTGCGAAAGGAGAAAGGCAACGGCATTGGCAATATCCTTGGCCTCTCCAACTTTTTTCAAGGGGTGTCTTTGAGCATTAGCTTCTTTTTTCTCTGGTGTGTTGAGTAAATTTCCTGCCAAAGGTGTGTCAGTAATAGACGGTGCAATGCAATTTACACGAATTGAAGGAGACAATTCTGCAGCCAAGGCCCTTGTCAAACCTTCAATGGCACCTTTCGAGCTAGAAACTATGCTGTGGAACGAAAAACCAGTTTGAACAGCAACAGTTGAAAACAAAACAATAGAGGCAGAATTTGATTTTTTTAGTTTAGGAAGAACCAATTGTATGGCTTTTATGGCTCCCAAAACTTGAATTTTGTAGTCTTCGAGAAAATCTTCTGCTTTCAATCTTGCAAAAGGCTTCAAGTTTATTTTTCCAGGGCAATATACCAAGCCATCTATTACTTCAGGTAAATAGGACAAATCCCATTCTTCTTGGTTTACATCGAGATGAAAGTAAGTAGCACCTTTGATTTTGTTTTCTGATCGATTGTAGGTGGCATAAACTTGCTCGTTTTTATTTACCAAAAACTCAGTGGTTGATAAACCTATTCCCGAAGAACCGCCTATTATTAATATGTTACTCATTTATTACTTTTTTTAAAAAAACTATATAGGAGGCCAATTGTTTTAAGGTCTCTTTTATAATTCATAAAAGGATTCACTTTTTTGTATAGTTCTATCGCAAAGTCGTTATTTTTCATTTTTGACTGATATTTATAAAAAATATAACTTCTTCAACAATCCATTTGACCTAACTATTGGAATGCTGAAAAAGCCAATAAATGCTTGATTTTCACTATCTCTTTATGTGACTTTTGTCACATAAGGGTGTGATTCTAATCTCCTCAGACGGGTGTTTTGGTCATAGGCTGTCATTTGGTTTTGGTGAATCTTTGTACCATCAAAAATCAAAGAAAATGAAAATTAAACTAATTCTGATGCTATTTGTTCCGGCTCTTTTGGTTGGGAATATGGCCTACAGTCAATCAAAAATGAGTGCCAAGTCTGTGAAAATTACGGTTTCTGGCAACTCCACGATGCACAAGTGGTCTTCTAATGTTACTAAATCAACCTTCGCTGGTGATTTTTCAATTGTAGATGGTGATTTTAAAAAAATTAACAGTGCATTGGCAAAAATGGAAGTGACTTCTATGAAATCGCATCAAGACTCTGATTTGATGGACGAGCGAACCCACAAAACCCTTAAATCTGAAAAGTACCCACAAATTACTTATGAATATCTTAGTACTTTATCTGCAGAGAGTAAAGGTGATTTGTCAACGATAAAAGTCAACGGTAACTTAAATATTGCAGGTGTAAGTAAACCTACTGAATTGATATTGAAAATTACAAATCTAAGTAACGGAGATGTTCAAATCAGAGGAAGTAGGAAAATTTTAATGTCAAACCACGGAATAAAACCGCCATCATTTATGGCAGGAGCTATAAAAGTTGATGATGAAATTGAAATAACTTTTGACATAATTCTTAAAAAAATAAACAACGTAAACATATGAGAACTTTAATTACACAAATGAGAAATGTCGCTATAATAGGCTTATTATCAATGCCAATAGCTACAATAGCACAGCAAGCCCAAATAGATAACCTTCGTGCTTATGATAAAACTGGGGTCAACGTTTTTGAAACACCAAAGGTGCTCGATACTAAATTCGATGGTTTGAAAGTAAGAATTGGTGCTGGTTTTACTCAGCCATTTCAAAGTCTATCACACGAAAACTCTGGTGCTGTAAAATTGTATCCACGTTTGGCATCAGGTTTTGCGATTGCACAAGCCAATTTATACACCGATGTGCAGCTGGCCGATGGTATCAGGCTGAATCTAACTACTTATCTTTCATCTCGCCACCACAATGAATCTTGGGTAAAAGGTGGTTACATTCAAATGGACAAAGTGCCATTTAAAGGCGAATTTTGGGATAAAATCATGAAGCTTGCAACTGTAAAAGTAGGTCACATGGAAATAAACTATGGAGACATGCACTTTAGGCGAAGTGATGGTGGTCATGCTCTTTACAATCCATTCATAGAAAATTACATCATGGACGCTTTTGCAACTGAGGTGGCTGCTGAAGTTTATTTACAAAAAAATGGATTATTGGGAATGGTGGCTCTGTCTAATGGACTAATCAATGGTGGTTTCCAAAAGCCACTTATGCCAGGAAGCACTACAGAAACATACAAAAGAAGTCCATCTGTTTATGGTAAATTGGCCTATGACAAAAAGGTGCAAGAAAAAATTAGAGTAAGAGCTTCAGGATCATTCTACTATAACCAAAGCGACGGACGAAGCACACTTTATGGTGGAGACAGGACAGGTAGTAATTACTTCTATGTGACTGAAGCCGAGGCTGCCACCACAACAGGCAATGCCTTTTCAGGTAGAGTAAACCCAGGATTTACAAACCAAGTAGCTTCAGTTCAGTTTAACTTATTTGCAAAAGTGCATGGTTTGGAGGTATTCGGTACTTTAGAAAACTCAAAAGGTGGATCTTACGCAGAGGAAGTAGCAAATTTTGATAAAAGAAAAGCCAACCAGTTAGCAGTAGAGGCTGTTTATAGACTTGGTAAAAACGAGAATCTTTTTGTAGGTGCAAAATACAATAAAGTGTCTGGTCAATTGATTTCTAAAGTTTTGGATGAACAAAGTATCGACCGTACCGCTTTAGCCGCTGGATGGTTTGTTACCAACAATATCCTAATGAAAGCTGAGTATGTAAATCAGAAATATAACGATTATCCAACTGCAAATATATTGGCAGGGGCTGGCTTCAAAGGAGTTGTTGTTCAGGCAATTGTAGGATTTTAATTTCAAAAACAGCAAAAGAGGTCTCAAACATTATTGAGGCCTCTTTTCTTCAAAAATTAAGCAAATGTTACTCCGATTATTGATTGTTTTCTTTTTATTTTCCTTCGCAAATCCTTCATTGATACACTATCAAATCAAAAAAGGTAGTGTGATGGTATTGAAAGGGAAAACCTCAGTAAAAGATTTTAACTGTGCTTGTGATGATACCTTTGAAAATGCACAATTGATTGCCCATATCAATAATTCTACAAGACAAATAGATTTCGACAAAGCCAATTTTAACGTAAAAATCAAAAGCTTAGATTGTAATAACAAATTCATAAACAACGATATAGCGACTTCCTTAAAAGCTGAAAGACATCCTTTTATTAATGTCGAAATGCTCTCTGCTATTCCAAATCACCTAGAACAAGAATTACAGGTAAACAAAGCTTACAAGTATTGTATTAAAACGCTCATTAGTATTTCAGGCAAAACCAAACCACAAACTTTGCATGTGACTTTGAAAAAAATAAACGCAAAAAACTTCACAATTCATGCCACAAAAGGCATTTCAATGAATGACTACGAAATTCAACCTAAAAGCCCTATTAAGTTTATAAAAATCAAAGACGAGGTAAATATCGAGTTTAATTTGAATGTTGAAATTCAGTGATTTATCAAGAAATTTCGATTGAAAAACTCCTTTCAAAAACGCCTTGTGATTCCAAAGAAATTATTCCTTCTTTTGTTTCTAAATTCTGATTAGTATCTGCCGAATCCGCAATTCCGCACCAAGGTTCGATACAAACAAAATCCGAATCTTTAGCCGCCCAAATTCCTAAATAAGGGAAATTTTTAAATTCAAACTTCAGTTGTTTCGGACTCTTTTGTGATTTCAATATAACCCAATCAGATTTTAAATGCTTGAAAACCAGTGCGTCCTCATAAAAAAGTTCTTTGGTGAGCAATAATTTGTTGGTGTTTTTGGAAATTTCCGAAGGTTCATTTAAAACCAAGCCAGACGAGTTTAATGGCCAACGGTTCAAATCTTCATTCTCATTAAATTCCAAGAAATAATCTTCGTAATTTAACTCATTTTCTATAGGACATTTGAAAGCCGGATGACCGCCAATAGAAAACAAAAGTGCTTTTGAACCAGGATTTGTAATTTGATATTTTAAGTCTAATTTGCTCGCATTAAGAGAGTAAATCAATCGTAGTTCAAATTCAAACGGATAAACTTTCTCGCTTTCTAAGCTATTTTTTAAAAGAAAACCGGCTGATCTTTCGCTTTGAGATTCTACTGCAAATTGCATCGTTCTAGCAAAACCATGCCTAGGAAGGCTATATTCATTTCCTTCATAAAAATAAGTGTCATTTTTTAATCCACCGACTATCGGAAACAATACTGGAGAGGTCTTCCCCCAAAATGCAGGGTTGGCATCCCACATGTATTCGGTGTTGTCGTCTAATTTTAAAAGGCTTACCAATTCGGCTCCCAAGGGATTTATGGTTGCTTTAATGTTTTCGTTTTCAATAACTAATTTGCTCATTTTCTAAAAACTATATTTCAATTGTACTTTCAAATCCGTCTTTTTGTTGCCTTCGATTTCACTCGTACCGCTTCCCATTGTGGTTCTATCGCTTACGTTTGTTTGAGCTATCCGAATCCAAACATCTAAATTACGACCAATTGGCATTTTTCCAATCAAATAATATCGCCAACCTTTACCATAATATGCTGGAAACGACACCGCATAAAGTACGTCATTCTCATAAGCATATATTCTGCTATCATAAGAATCGGTACTAAAATAAGCTATACGTGCCTTTATTTGAGACTTTTTAAATTTCGTTTCTATGTCCTGAATTACTGCATAACCATCAGATTTAGAAGTGTTTTCTATCTTATAGCCATTGTATTGTAGTTTAGTTTGTAGTCTAAGCCATGTATGATGAATGTAGTCTGTTCCTAGCACCCAATTCTTTCTATTGGTTTGTAAAAGTTCATGTGTAACTGCCTTGCTGTCAGACGCATTTCTCTCTTTCGTTTCTTGGTGAAAGGCTAAGTATTGGCTGAAAATCTTATTGGGCTTGTAAATAATTCGAAACTGATAATCTTGACCAGAAGAAGGTGCATCCACCCGATATTTGAGCCAAGGGAAATTATAAGAATCATAAAATGCGGAAACTTCTAAACCTTTTTTTATAATATATTTCAACCCATTGTAAATACCTTTTTCGTTAATTGTTCGGCTACCTTCTGCAAATGAAAAACCATAAAAAGTATGAAAGTTGGGTTGATAATTTCTCAAATTCAATGCCCACTCAACTTTTGGACCAAGACTTCCCACTAAACCACTTATGTAGCCGAAACCGCCTGAAGTACTTCTTGCCGCTTCGCCAAAGAAATTAAAGTTTTGCCACGAAAGTGAAATATTTGGACCCATTACTGTATTTTGGCTCCCAGTAAATTCGAATCTATTATAAAGTAACGCTCTTTTTTGGAAAGACTTATCGAAAGAGGTGTGCAGCACAGAAAAACCAATTTGTAGATGATCCAATTTATATAATACATTTCCCCCTAAATTGGTCTCACTTATTGCGTTTTTATTTGCAATTTCGGTTTCAGTTCGATGAAAACCTGCTGACAGAATTGAGCTGAAAAAATCGTCCTGAGTTTCTTCGTTTAGATCTACCGAAGCATCCCTTTTATTGAAGGCAGCCATGGTCGTTATCTCAAAGTTTCTATTTTTTATCGTGTTGGCAATTCCCCTGAAACTTCCATTTTCTACTACAGAATTGTATGGTCTTATACCCACATTACTTCTTCGGGTGGTATAAACCGGTTCGCTACCCTTTCCTGCGGCAAACCCAGCCGAAAATATCATTCCTTGGCCAAATTGTATTAAATAGTCACCTATGACCAAGTTTTTTGCAATTCCCTTGTTCTGTACCTGCACATGAAAACTGTAATAGTCCATAAAATCCTTTTCACCAGCATCTTTCTCAGATACAAAACCAATGCTAAAATCCTTGTTGTGACTCATCCTATACCTTGTATAATATCTTTGTGCCGAGCCTACAAATTTGTCTTCTTTGAGCCCAGCAATGGGTTCGAGGGTTTGGTCGGCTCTAATAACCAAATAATGTTCAACTGCTTTCTTTGTGAAGTTGGAGAATCGAGTTGTTCCGATACCGTTTTTTACTTGTACAAAAGGCAAAATAGCTCTTATATTTTCCATTGATAAGCCCTCTACTGCCTGTAACTCATATATGCTTAGGAAATTACCGAATTTATTTTTGTGATGAATAATTGCATTTATTTGATTTTCGCTAAGGAAAAACAAAGCTCGCAAGTCTGCAATATCGGCTTTGTTGAGGTCTAAAGGATTTTGATATATTGTAAAGAGATTCTCATAAACATCTTCATAATTAGCATCTTCTGTTTGAATTGGAGCTATTTTTAAGATAAAATCATCGAGATTTATCTCCGGACGATTGATGGGTTGTCCCCATACTTTTAATGTGTTAATAAACAACAAAATAAGTAGGCAATTTATTCTATTTTTTCTCATTCCACAAAAAGGCTAAAGTTATGTGATTGGATAAACCCACATTGGGGTGCGTACTAACAGCATAGGCAAAACGGTAATTTTTTACATCAAATGATACCCCAAAATGTACAGCGTTAAGGTTTGGATTTACTCCTGTAGAAAGGCTCAAGTGGTTTTTTATTTGATAAGCCATTCCCAATTTAAAAAGTGGTTTTTCGCCAACTGGATAGTCTATTTGACCGCTAATATTGATGTTTTTTGAAGGATTTAATCCTATCCCAAAATTGACAAAAGTTGGCAAACTTTGTGATGAATAGAGTTTTGCTCTGGTAAAATTCATTACATGCAGACCGACACTAAAAAACTTTGAAGGTGTGGCTAAAATTCCAAATTCGCCCAATAATGTTTGTTTGCTGCTCATTTCCTTTATGGCATTATTAAGGAATGAGAATTTAATCCCCATTGAAACTTTGTCCATTTTTTTGGCTGCAGCTAGACCAATTCGGGTTTCATGATAATATTCGTCTCCGAAATTGTCGGCTGAAAAACCAATATCTACTATCTTAGATTTAATATTTCCCCAAGCACCAACTGTTAATAGTCCTTGGACAGGAAGTGTTTTATGAATAGCTAAAGCAGCAAAGTGGTAGTCTAAATAACCAATACCAGCTGGATTTTGATAAATTGAAGATAAATCAGGTATTGCAACCAAGGAATTTGCTCTGCCATAAGCACCCGCTCCCAAATAAGTATATTGTGCTTTTGCGGATATAATAGAAAGAAGAATCAGTATTAAAGTAAAAGTTGTTTTCAGATTTATAGGATTTAGTATTTAAAAATAATGACTTAAATTTTTCTTTCAAAATTCTTTCAAAACTTTTTTACCAAAACAAAAAAAGTCAAACCCGTAAGTTTGACTTTTATATCTATTTTACTCTAATTCTAAGTATTGAATAGGTTTACCTCATGTAAGTTGATTTAAGATTTTTGAAGTCTAACTTACCAATTACCTAATAACCAATAACCAAATTTACACATTAAATCTAAAGTGCATTACATCACCGTCTTGAACAATGTATTCTTTTCCTTCTATTCTAAGTCTTCCTGCTTCACGACAGGCTGCTTCTGTTCCGTATTTAATTCTATCGTCAAAGGCAATAACCTCGGCTTTTATAAACCCTTTTTCGAAATCTGTATGAATAACACTTGCGGCTTGTGGTGCTTTCCATCCTTTACCGATGGTCCAAGCTCTCACTTCTTGAACACCTGCTGTGAAATAAGTAGCTAAGTTGAGTAATTTATATGCCGATCTGATCAGTCTATTCAAACCTGGTTCTTCCATTTTGTATTCCTCGAAAAATAGAGCCTTATCATCTGGATCTTCCATTTCTGCTATTTGAGCTTCTATAGAGTTGTTCAAAACCACCAATTCAGCCCCTTCTTCGTCTGCTACCTTTTTGAGTGCTTCAGAATATTTGTTTCCTGTGTGCATAGAGGCCTCATCTACATTGGCAACATACATGGTAGGCTTTACGGTTAACAAAAACAAATCGTCTATGGCCACCATTTCTTCTTTGGTAAGGCCCATCATTCTTACATTTTTCCCTTGTTCCAACCAAGCTTTTACTCTTTCTAATACGTCCAATTCAATTTTGGCTTGTGTATCTCCACCTACTCTGGCTTGTTTTTGAGTTTTTTGTATTTTCTTATCTACACTGTCTAAGTCCTTGAATTGCAGTTCTATATCGATAATTTCTTTGTCGCTCACTGGGTTTATTTCTCCTTCTTCTCTCAGCACGTTTTCATCTTCAAAACAACGCACCACATGAATGATGGCATCTACTTCTCTGATATTGCCTAAGAATTTATTTCCAAGGCCTTCGCCTCGGCTAGCACCCTTCACAAGACCTGCTATATCCACAATTTCTATTTGGGTCGGAACCACTTTGTTGGGTTTAACTATCTCAGAAAGTTGGTCTAACCTTGTGTCAGGAACATCTACCAAACCCACATTGGGGTCAATCGTACAAAATCTGTAGTTGCTCGCCTGTGCTTTAGCACTGCTCGAAACCGCGTTAAACAAGGTTGATTTTCCTACATTTGGTAATCCTACTATTCCTGCCCTAAGTGCCATATAATTTTAAATTTTCCGCAAAATTACGCCAAATCTGCCTATAAGCCAAACTTATATTTTTTATCGCTGAATGCTTTAGAATGTTTTTTATAATTTTAAGAAATCAATTTTAACGTTTTCATCAATGAAAAAAACAATTATCCTATTTTTTGTGCTGTTCACATCGTTTTCGGTAAAATCTCAAAAGCTTAGGAATGACCCAAAACTTCAAAAAATTATAGAAGAGGCCACTTATGGTTTCAATGGCGTGATTGGTGTTTATGTAGAAAACTTAAAAACTGGAAAGTTTGCCGAGGTAAATGCCGACACGATATTTCCCACTGCGAGTATGATAAAAATTCCTATCATGATCGGAACATTTTCCCATATTTTGAATGGAAAATTAAGGTATGATCAGATCTTGACTTATAAAGATTCTCTGAAGTATGACGAGGGGCTCGTGGGCTCTTTTCGAGACAGCACCAAAATACCTGTTTCTGAGCTTATATACTTAATGGAATCGGTATCTGACAATACGGCAAGCCTGTGGCTACAAGGTTTGGTGAAAGGCCAAAGGATTAATCAGTTAATGGATTCTCTTGGTATGCAAAACACACGTGTGAACTCTCGAACGCCAGGCAGAAGTGCTTTTCAAAAAACCTATGGCTGGGGACAAACTACCCCGAAAGAAATGGCAAGCCTTATGAAAATGTTAAGAAAAGGAGAGATTTTTACCCAAGATGCTTCTTACCGTATGTATAAAACCTTAGGGAATCAATATTGGGACGGAGAAGGACTTTCACAAATACCAGAAAATACAAAAACTGCCTATAAATCAGGAGCGGTGGACAGGTCTAAGTCTGAGGTGATGCTTGTACACGCTCCGCATGGCGATTATGTTTTTTGTATGATCACCAAAAATCAGACGGACACGCAATGGGACAAGAACAATGAAGGATACCGAGCAGCAAGACGGATTTCCTCTTCGCTATGGAAATATTTTGAGCCAAAATCAAAGTGGAAACTACCGGATGGCTATGATAAATGGCTTTAGGGGTAGTTTTAAAACATAAAAAAAGCCTTCCATGGGAAGGCTTTTTCACAATGCATTACAGCAATTAATATCTTTCTCTTCTTTGTGGTCTTTCGCCTTTTGGTTCAGCTACTTTAACTACAATAGTACGTCCGTCTAATTCTGTTTCGTTCAAAGAGCTGATTGCGTTTTTAGCCTCGCTGTCGTTCGGCATTTCAACGAAACCAAATCCTTTAGAGCGTCCTGTAAATTTGTCAAAAATAATTTTTGCTGAATCTACAGTTCCAAATTCTTCAAATGCTGCTAATAAAGTGTCATCTGATGTGTCGTAATTCAATTTTGCTACGAAAATGTTCATTTAAATAAAAATTAAAAAATTAAGAAAAAAGAGCTAAAACAACGTAGCAAAACGATAAATCATAAAAGAAAACCATTCAGACAAACGAAGAAAAAACTCGAAATCGTGTCAAATGTATAATAAAATAATTTATTTCCAAATTATTTTTCGAATATTAAATTGAAATGACCCTTTATTTAATGTAAACTTTATTTTCTGGCCTTAGAAGGGGTATGAGTCTAAAAGAATTACCTATTTTATTCTTAGTATAATCGCGTAGAAATATTCTTATTCGAAGAAGGAATTTGATATTTACAATTTCTCTCATTAAAAAGGGAGTGGGTTTAGAAAAAAGTCAAAAAAAAAGCTTCCCGTTTGGAAAGCTTTTTTTTATATCGAAAGTGAAAATTAATATCTCTCTCTTCTTTGTGGTCTGTCGCCTTTAGGCTCAGCTACCTTAACAACGATTGTACGACCGTCTAATTCTGAATCGTTCAATGCATTGATAGCGTTTCTTGCTTCTGCGTCGTTAGACATTTCAACAAATCCAAAACCTTTAGAACGGCCTGTAAATTTGTCCATGATAACCTTTGCTGAATCAACTTCTCCGAATTCTTCGAAAGCGGCTTGTAAAGTTTCGTCAGTAGTGTCGTAATTCAATTTTGCTGCGAAAATGTTCATAATAAAAAAAATTAAATAATTAAAAAAAGAGCTAAAACAACGCAGCAAAATCAAAGTAACAAAACTGAACCCAAAATGTGCAAACGAAATAAAAACTCGAACTGTGAACAAAAGTACAACCTAAACTTTTGTGAACCTAATGAATTCTATAAATACTACATTGTTAACAATAAATTAACTTATTGAATATGAGCAAGAAATGTGTTTTTTAGTGGTGTAAGTGTAACCTGGATAACATAATTTGCTCATTTATTGAATTTTCAAATTCAAAAGTTTTTTTTATTTTTAAACAATTCTCTTATTATTTTCTTCATTTTGGGTAAAATCTACGTACTTACAACAATAAAAAGCCAAAGGCGTTTTATATTTGTTTTAAATCTGAAAATAACCTTAACAAATATGTTTTCGATGCATTTTTCACAGTCAAAAACTTTTATTTTGAGATCTATTTTATTGTCAGTGCTAATATTATCCACTTTTTTGGTTCAAGCTCAATTAAAGAACTATAAAAAAGCTCTAACAAGTTTCGAAAGTGGCTACTATGATATGGCCATTAAAGAGTTTTCTAAAGTGAAGGAAATTGATGAAACCAAAAAGGCTGATTTGAATTTTAAAATAGCAGAATCTTATAGGCTATCTAACAGATGGATAGAAGCTATTCCTTTTTATGAAAAAGCTTTTGAAGCAGGGCTTGTTAATAATGATGCAAATTTCTATCATGCTTATGCACTCAAAGCCAACGAGGAATACGAAAAAGCAAAAATTTCATTTCAGAAATATATTGAAAGTAAGTCGACAAATAAAGTCCTAAACGAGAGGGCTTTACGTGAATTGAACACCCTTTTACTCATTACCGATATAAAATCTAAAAAATCTGAATTAGAATTTAAAAACCTTTCAGCTATCAACACAGAGAATATCGAGTTTTCTGGAATTGTAAAAGACGGTTATTTTATCTATTCTGCCTCAAAAAAAGACAAAGTGTATTCTAATGGACTTCCTTTTTTGGGAATTTATCAATCCAAAATTTCAGCAGATTTTAGCACTTTTGGTCCTGCAGAACCACTGAGCAAAAATATTTTAGACCCTGATAGAAATGAAGGTACGCCGACTTTTTCGCCAGATGGCAAAACAATGATTTTTGCCAGAGGAAATACGGGTAAACGCAAAGATAATTCACCTGATGTGGATTTGTATATGAGTAGGTATGTTCCTAGCGAGGGCTGGACAGAGCCAAAATTGGTCTCTGCCTCTGATTCTTCAGCTTGGGACGGATCACCAGCTTTTTCGCGAGATGGTAAAACCATATATTTTAGTTCAAATAGAGCGGGTGGAAGTGGTGGCTTGGATATCT
>NKJG01000175.1 GCA_002256395.1 Bacteroidetes bacterium B1(2017)
TTTCTAAAGGTTATAAGCTATGCTCTGGATGGACTTCATGGCTAAAACCTAAAATCGGTTTTCTAATCTGCCTGCCATAATATTTAAGTAGAGGCCTTGGTTTATGATTAGAAGTTTGGCTAAGTAAAGGGATTTATTTGCTGTTTTATTCAAATACCTACTCTTAAAAATAATATGAAGAAATTGACATTTTCATAAATTAAAGTATTGAAGCCTATATTCTGAAATTTAATAATTCTTCATTTAATTTATAAAAGTCATAATTCTTTTAAACGATTGGCATTAAGAATTGCAAACTTATTAATTTATCTTTTTTGAATAATATCCTAAAGAAATCGGGTATTTAAGTGAAAAGATAAAAGAGGTCTAAATAAGGAGAAAAGTTTTCATCTAGATAAAGATAGTCTAATTTTTTCTTTTAAAATTAGCCAAACAAAGGCAGTATTTGTTACCAAATACCTTTTCCACATTCTTCTAGGCTCCTGATAAATTCTATATGACCATTCCATGCCTATTTTCTGAAGCCATAGTGGAGCACGTTTTGTAAACCCAGCAACAACATCAAAAGATCCACCTACTCCCATAATAAATGGAGTTTTGATTACATCCTTGTACTTTGTAAGGAAAATTTCTTTCTTTGGAGATGTAATAGCAACAAATAGGATGTCTGCTTCGCTTTTTGCTATTTTATTGGCTATTTGTTCTTCATCTTCACTTTTAAAATATCCATCTTGAAAACCGGCTATGATATTTGAAGAGTATTTTTTTGTGTAGAAATCAACAACATTC
>NKJG01000176.1 GCA_002256395.1 Bacteroidetes bacterium B1(2017)
TTTCTAAAGGTTATAAGCTATGCTCTGGATGGACTTCATGGCTAAAACCTAAAATCGGTTTTCTAATCTGCCTGCCATAATATTTAAGTAGAGGCCTTGGTTTATGATTAGAAGTTTGGCTAAGTAATGGGATTTATTTGCTGTTTTATTCAAATACCTACTCTTAAAAATAATATGAAGAAATTGACATTTTCATTAATTAAAGTATTGAAGTAAGTATTCTGAAATTTAATATTTCTTCATTTAATTTATAAAAGCCATAATTCTTATAAACAATTGGCATTAAGAATTGCAAACTTACTAATTTATCTTTTTTAAATAATAGCCTAAAGAAATCGGGTATTTAAGTGGAAAGATAAAAGAGGTCTAAATAAGAACATATGTTTTCATCTAGATAAAGATAGTCTAATTTTTTCTTTTAAAATTAGCCAAATGAAGGCCGTATTTGTTACCAAATACCTTTTCCACATTCTTCTAGGTTCCTGATAAATTCTATATGACCATTCCATCCCTATTTTTTGAAGCCATAGCGGAGCACGTTTTGTAAAGCCAGCAACAACATCAAAAGATCCACCTACTCCCATAATAAATGGGGTTTTGATTACATCCTTGTACTTTGTAAGGAAAATTTCTTTCTTTGGAGATGTAATAGCAACAAATAAGATGTCTGCTTCGCTTTTTGCTATTTTATTGGCTATTTGTTCTTCATCTTCACTTTTAAAATATCCATCTTGAAAACCGGCTATGATATTTGAAGAGTATTTTTTTGTGTAGAAATCAACAACATTC
>NKJG01000092.1 GCA_002256395.1 Bacteroidetes bacterium B1(2017)
CTGACCTCCTCAACTATTACAATCACCGCTATTATCAAGACGCTATCTCTGAGGTTTCCGACCAAGAATTTGATTTTTTACTGAAAGAATTAGAATCTCTAGAGAATCAAAATCCTTCTTTAAAAAGGCCTGATTCTCCGAGCCACAGAGTTGGGGGAACCATTACAAAGTCATTCGACACAGTTGCACATAAATATCCGATGCTTTCACTGTCCAATACGTATAGTGAGGACGAACTAAGAGACTGGGACGACAGAATAAAAAAAGGCCTCAACGGTGCTGCATATGAATACATATGCGAAATAAAGTTTGACGGAATCTCGCTCTCTTTGACCTACGAATACGGGATTTTGGTCAGAGGAGTTACGCGTGGCGACGGAACGCAAGGCGACAACATCACCACCAATATAAAGACACTCAGAAGTCTTCCTTTGAAAATAAATCAAAAGAAACCCAATGCTTCTCAGATAGATTTATTTGGCAGAAACAACATTGGGCTTGATTTTGAGATTCGTGGAGAAGGTTTTATGCCCAACGAAGTATTTGAACGGATTAACTTAGAGCGTGAAGATATTGGCGAGGCACCGCTGGCCAACCCTAGAAATGCGGCTGCAGGTACATTCAAAATGCAGGATTCTGGCGTGGTGGCCAGTAGAAACCTTGACTGCTACATTTATCAGTATTTATCTGAGAATGATGAATTCAAAACCCACGAAGAAAGTTTGATTGCCCTTAAAACCGCCGGATTTAACGTTTCGGATAGCTATAAAAAAGTAAATGACATTGAAGGAGTTATTGCTTACATCAACGAATGGAGTGAAAAAAGACATGGCTTAAAATGTGCCACAGACGGCATAGTGATTAAAATAAATGATTACGCTCAGCGTGAAGACTTGGGATTTACGGCGAAAAGTCCACGATGGGCAATAGCTTACAAGTACAAAGCTGAGTCAAAATCAACAGAGTTATTGGATGTAACTTTCCAAGTTGGGCGTACCGGAGCCATTACGCCAGTGGCCGAACTCAAGCCGGTGGAACTTTCTATGACCACCGTCAGAAGAGCCACGCTGCACAATGCAGATGAAATAAAAAGATTGGGATTGTCTATCGGCGACCAAGTTTTTGTAGAAAAAGCGGGAGAAATCATTCCAAAAGTGACGGGTGTGGACAGCTCAAACCTTCGAGACGAGGCCACAAGAGAAAGTTCAAAAGTTGGTTTTCCGACCAATTGCCCGGCTTGTAACTCCGAGTTATATAGAAATGAAGGTGAAGCCGCTTATTATTGTCCAAACGAAATGGGATGTCCGCCACAAATAAAGGGAAGGATTGAGCATTTCATTCAGCGAAAAGCAATGAATATTGATTCGCTGGGCGAAGGCAAAATTGAGATTTTAATGGAACAAGGCCTAATTTCAGATGTTTCGGATCTCTATACATTGAGTTTTGATAGATTATTGGGAATAGAAAAAGTACATACAGACGAAGCCACAGGAAAAGAGCGTAAAGTGAGTTTCAAAGAAAAAACCGTTCAGAACATCTTGGATGGTATAGAAAATTCTAAAAATCAGCCTTTTAGCAAAGTGCTTTTTGCATTGGGCATTCGGTTTGTAGGCGAAACCACGGCTCAAAAACTAGCAGCCTATTTCAAAACTCAAGAAGCCTTACAAGCCGCTAGTTTTGAAGAACTCCGAAACGTGCCTGATGTGGGTGAAAAAGTGGCCCAAAGCCTTCAATTGTATTTCAAAGAGGACAAAAACCTCAAAATCATAGAAAACCTCAAAAATGCAGGACTAAAATTTGAGGCTGAAAATATAGTATTGGAAAAAGAAAGTGAAGCACTGATGGGCAAAACATTCTTATATACGGGTACTTTTGAATCGTTTTCAAGAGAAGAATTGGAACAAAAAATTGACAGCAACGGCGGAAAATTGGTGAGTGGTGTATCCAAAAAGCTGGATTTCTTGATAGTTGGGGAAGGAGCTGGACCATCAAAACTCAAAAAAGCCGAAGACCTCGGCGTAAAAATGATCAACGAAGAAGAATTCAAAGCAATGCTGTAAACCTAATTGAGGAATGATAAATACTTATTGTTCCTAATATTTTCTGTGCAGTCCGTTGAGAAATTTTGGTTTATTCAAATTTCAAAAGATGTACTATGTAAAACCAAAATTTATCAGAGGATCATTGCACAGAAAGTGTTTTTTTTGATTCTTTTTTTTCGAAAAAAAAGAATGCCCGCCTGGCAAGGCACACAAAGTATATCAAAAAACATTTTCTAAAGTCCGAAATTTTAGACAATTAATTGATTAGAATTAAAATATTTAAATGAAATACCTAAAACTCATCCTCAAAGCCCTCAAAGGCGATGAGAACATGGACTACACCAGTATATCCATCAACAAAGCCCTCTTACTTTTAGCCGTTCCGATGGTGGTGGAGATGTCCTTCGAATCCTTATTTGCACTGGTCGATGCCTTTTTTGTGGCCAAATATGTCGGTACAAATGGCATGGCTACCGTCGGACTCACCGAATCCGTACTGACCATTATATATTCTTTAGCTTGGGGCATAAGTACAGCCGCCACGGCCATTATTGCCCGTAAAATAGGCGAAAAGAACCCACAAGATGCCTCCAAATCATTGATGCAAATCATCAACATTTCGGCTGGAATAGGCGTAATTTTAGGTGCATTCGGTTATTTCTATTCGGGAGAGATATTAAAACTCATGGGTGGTTCTGACGAACTCATCCGAGAAGGTATCGGCTATACGCAGATTCAGTTTTTGAGTGCTCCTATCATCATGTTATTATTTTCGTTGGGCGGTGCTTTGCGGGGAGCGGGCAACGCCTCCCTGGCTATGAAAGCCATGATTATCGCCAACGTAATAAATATGGTATTAGACTTTATACTCATACCAATAATCGGCATGGGTGTCGAAGCAGCGGCCATAGCGACCATCACGGGTAGAAGTGTGGGCGTGGCTATTCAGCTCTCAGCGTTTTTTGCCAACAATATCAACCTCAAACTTACATTCAAAAAATGGTTTGCCGATTGGCGTTTGATTTTCGAAATTCTGAAAATATCTGCTGGTAGTGCTGGGCAATTCATTATTCAGTCGGCCAGTTGGGTGTTTTTGATAAGGATATTATCAGACTTTGGCTCTGAAGTGGTGGCTGGCTATACCATCGCCATACGTATTATTGTATTTACCATATTGCCTTCGTGGGGACTGGCCAATGCCGCAGCTACGTTGGTGGGGCAAAACCTTGGAGCCAAACAACCCGAAAGAGCTGCACAGTCGGCTTGGAGAGCGGCGTTTTTCAATATGGCTTTCTTGGGTTTAGTGGCCATTTTGTTCTTTATTTTTGCTCGACCATTGGTGATGCTGTTTGACGAAAACCCTGTGGTGATGGAAACTGGTGTAGAATGCTTGCAAATTCTATGTGCGGGATACATATTTTTTGGCTTCGGTATGGTCATGTCGCAGGCCATCAATGGCTCGGGTGACACCAAAACCCCAACGGTGCTGAATATCATTGGTTTTTGGGTGTTGCAGATACCGATAGCCTACATTTTGGCCGTAAAATTGGACTGGAAACAAACGGGCGTATTCTGGGCAGTAGTAATCAGCGAATCCATCTTGGCCATTTTAGCCATTCTATATTTCAAAACGGGAAGGTGGAAAAAGAATACGATTGATTTTTGATGAGAAAAGATTGCCATTTTCAGAAATACAGGTAACAAACAAAGAAATAAAAGAGATCTTTTGTTTTTTCGACAAACGAACCCAAAAAAACAAGCCTTAAAATAATGAGAGGATTAAATCGAGTGACTTTAATAGGAAATCTTGGACAAGACCCTGAACTTCGAAAATTGGAAGGAAACATAGCTGTGGCCAAACTCACTTTGGCCACATCAGAAAGCTATAAAGACGAAAACGGCCAAACACATACCCATACCGAATGGCACAATATAGTGCTTTGGCGTGGCTTGGCAGAAATGGCGGAAAAATATCTAAAAAAAGGGAGTTTGGTGTGTATTGAAGGCAAGCTACGGACTAGAAATTATGATGACAAAAACGGAGAAAAACGTTATGTGACAGAGGTAATTGGAGAGAATATATTGATGCTTGATAAAAAAGAAACTTAGTATGAACACAGGTGTAACATTTGAACTTGGTGAACACAGAAACAAGAAAGTGATTTTTATACGGTTCGACTATGACCAAAAATTAATAGAGCGAGTTAAGAAATTGATTGGAGTCAAATGGAGTCAGTCCCAAAAGTGTTGGTACGTAACAGATAATAAAGAGTATCGGAAAAAGTTTGGCATTAAGCAAAAAGAGCTAACTCTAGAACAGGAACTAAAGATAAGTGTCGAAAATCAACAAGCATTAAAAAGATATAAAGAAACCTTAATATTAAAAGGTTACAGTCCAAAAACCTTGCAAACCTACACCAATGAATTTGCGAGCTTATTGGTATCACTAAAAAGTAAGCCTGTAGAAAGTATGGACAGCGAGAGACTCAGGTCTTACTTTTTATATTGCTTCAATTCACTCAAATTAAGCGAAAACACAATTCATAGCAGAATAAATGCTGTGAAGTTTTTTTTCGAGCAGGTATTGCGTCGAGAAAAGCTCTTTCTGGAAATACCACGACCCAAAAAGCCTCATTTATTACCAAATGTTTTAGCAATTTCAGAAATTGAAAGACTTTTTGCAACTTTAGAAAATCTAAAACACAAAACCATGATTTACCTTGCCTATTCCGCTGGCATGCGGGTAAGCGAAGTTGTGGACATAAAAGTTTCACACATACATTCGGCTCGAATGGTCATAAACTTGAAAGCAGCCAAAGGCAAAAAAGACCGAACAGTGAAGTTGTCTGCTGGGATATTAGAACTTTTAAGAAAATACTACAGTATATATAAACCCAAAGAGTGGTTATTTGAGGGACAATATGGAGGCCAGTATTCTTCCAGAAGTCTTCAAGCAGTTTTTCAAAAAGCAAAAATCTTATCCAAGGTATCTCCAAATGTGAGTTTTCATAGTCTAAGGCATAGTTATGCAACTCATTTACACGAACGTGGTACTGACATAAAACTAATACAAGAATTATTGGGGCATAATGATATAAAAACCACTCTCCGATATACCCATGTAAGCAACCGAACATTAGAGGGAGTCAACAGTCCATTTGATGATTTAAATATCAAAAACTGAAATAAAAAAAAGCACAATACAAAAAGTACTCACTCCTAAATACAATAAAAAAGGACTAAAACACAAAACAATACAAAAAGTACTATTATTTTTGCGTCTATTTATGAGTTATGTGCTAGCTTAAGTAACACTTCAATTATTTACGTTGGCAAATTCTAATAATTTAGCAATCAGCAAACCCATAAAAATAATGAGCTGGGCGACACATTACATTGAAAAATTAAAGACTGGTGAAACTGTTCAATTTCGACCCAGGGGCAACTCAATGAAAGGCAAAGTTGAGTCGGGGCAGTTAGAGACTGTTAGACCTGTAACAAGTGAACAACTTCAAAAAGGAGATATTGTTTTGTGCAAGGTTAACGGAAGCCAATACTTACATTTAATCAAAGCAATCCAGGGTGACAGATATCAAATTGGCAACAATATTGGCAGAATAAACGGTTGGATCACTATTAATTCCATTTATGGAATTTGTACATCTGTGGAAGACTAAGTGATCGAACATATGTTTCGTATGATTCTGGCTAAACTTAATATTTAGGGCATTGGGTTGACAAACGCCAGCACACAACATGGGGTTTTTTGCAAGTTGGGCTTGACAAACAAACTTCAGCAAATTGCAAAGCCAGGCATTGGTTCGGGCTGGACAAACATTGTTCAACATTAGTTTTAAATTCATCAAAATATTTTCAATCAGCAGCGGTTCCGGGCGGACGGAATCCTATTTCCCAACCTGCAAAAAGCCCTGTTCGTTGGCAGTAATGCTACGAGCGACCGTAAAACAATGAAAGTCTATAATTTCAATAAAGAAAAATACAAAAATGGTATCTTGATGGACTTGGGAGATTCCCGAGACATACCGCAATTTAATTTTTCAGATGAAACGCATTATACTACTTTTTACGAAATCATTATCATCCGAAAAGGGAAAGGCGTTATTTTTTTAGACGATAGAAAAATTGATTTTAAAGAAGGTACATTTCTTTTTATTTCTCCCAACCAAAAAAGAAAATGGCTGATTGGTAATAGTAAAATGGAAGTAAACTTTATCATACTTGAACAAAGTTTTTTGAATGATTTTTTTTCGGATAAATTTTTTGTTTATCGCTTGCAGTACTTTTACTCCAAACAAAACGCACCTTACATTCAGCCATCAAAAAGGTTATTCTCTTTTGAAAATGATGTTTTTGAAGAAATACAAACCGAACTGAAAAATACCCAAAAAGACTCTGCACATTTACTCCGTTCTATTTTATACTATATTCTTGTAAAGTTAAACCGATACTTTTGTGATTTTCATAACATAAATAGCACAATGCACGAAAATGAATTGGCGATACAATTCAAAAATTTATTGCAAAATAATATTCGTAACTATCAAACTATCAAGGAATATTGCCAAATGTTGAACATAAGCCGAATATCTTTAAATGCTTCTGTAAAAAAACAATTTGGTATGACAGCAACAGACTTGCTGCATTCTCATTTGCTGTATGAAATCAAAGACCAAATCCTTTTTACAAACAAAACCATCGCAGAACTTGCATATTATTTTAATTTTTCTGAACCGCAACACCTCAATCGCTTTTTTAAAAGGCTAACAGGACAAACACCACTTGAATTTCGTACTGCTTATCAAAGTGGTTATACAAAATCAAAATAAGGTTATTCTCTAATAGCACTTTTCTTAGACCTTTGCATCATTATTTAATATTTAAAATTCATAGTGATGAGTAAATTAAGAATTTCCCTTTTTATAGCCATATTTGGCTTATTAGTTTCAAGTTGCGATAAAGACGATGATAACAATCCTGTTGTTACAGTTACTGTTCCTTCTCAACTTTCCGTTTCTAATGCACAATTCTTCCCCGAAGATGTGGTTGTTCACGACAATAAAGTCTATGTTTCAGGATTTGGAGACGGAAGTATTCAAAAGTTTGACCTTACCCAATCCACTGCTACTGCACAACAAATCGCAACTGCCGAAAACTCCACTTATACGGCAAGTTGGGGTTTAAATATTGATGTTTCAAAAAGTACATTGCTAAATATTGCAAATGCTCCATATTTTTTTAATGGAAGCGTAGCGGCACCAGCCAAAGTAAATGCTTACAAATTGAGTGATAATAGCAAGGTTTCCAGTTGGACATTGCCTACAGGAACTGTTGGAAATTCAATTGTTGTGGCAAATGGTTTTTATTATATTGGTGATATTGGTCCTACCACAAGAATCATTAAATTAAATCCTAATGATGGTTCAACTACCATTAAAACGGATGCACAATGGAGCAATGGTTTTGGTTTTGGCGGAATGATATATGCCAATAATGGTATTTATGGTGTACACGGTGGAAAAATGTGGTACATTCCTGTTGCTTCAAATGGGGATTTAGGAACTGTTTCGGAAGTTACTGGTATAAGCAATGTATTTGCCGACGGAATGACTTGGGCAGGAAATAACACGATTTATTATTGTGAAAACGATGCTCAAAATCCAGCAAATGCAGGTAAAGTATGGAAAGTAACCTTGTCATCTAACACAGCAGGAACTGCAATGTTGGCTTCTATTCCTAATAATGGAAGTTTGAATAATCCATCAGGTATTTTTTATAAAGAAATCAATAGTAAAAAATATCTTTTTGTAAACGAATCTCAAATATTCAATACGCCAACAACTCCATTTAAGGTAAATATTCACGAAATCAATTAATTTATCATTGAAGTTAAATTATCAATAGAAATTATTAAAAGCAGAAAGGCGAAATATCTTTTCTGCTTTTTGCGATAAATTAAAATAATAAAAATATGCAAGCAATCATAAGAACCAAAGCTGGAAAAGAATTTTCTACAATGAAAGTTCAGAATATTGAAAGTCCTAAAACACAATCGGGCGAATTGAAAGTAAAAATGGTATCAAGTCGCATAAATCCTGTGGATATGGATTTGATGAAAGGTTTTCCTACCTTGAAGTACAAAAACCCACAAATTGGTGGTATAGATGGAGCAGGAATAGTAATAGAAGTTGGGCAAAATGAAAAGGATTTTTCTGTTGGTGATAATGTCTTTTTTTACAGATTGTTCAGCGACATTGGAACTTGGGCAGAAGAAATTACCATTCCAGCAAACTATTGTGCAAAAATTCCAACCAACATAGACGTTAAGGTAGCATGTACAATTGCTTTACCTTTACTAACAGCTTATGATAGTTTGACGCAACTCAACGCAAAGAAAGGAGAAAAAATCCTTATTCACGGAGTTGGCGGAGGTGTAGGATTTCAGGCATTGCAAGTAGCCAAACAAATGGGGCTTTTCGTAATTGGCACGGGCAGTCAATCGGACAAAGCGGTTTTGGACAAAGCAGGTCTTGACCAATTTATCGACTACAAAACACAAGACTTTTCGCAAGTATTGAAAGTCAAAGAAGTTGATTATGTTTTTGACGTGCTTGGTGACGACATTTTAAAAAAGTCAATCGCATTACAACCTAAAAAAGTAGTTTCTGTAAAGTTTGTTGATACTTCAACTATGCACAAAGCTGGTGTGAATTTGCCAGGAATTATGAAATGGTTGATGAAAATGATGATGAGTAAATTCGTGAAATTGGCAAAGAAAAACAATGTAGAAATCATTGGACAAGTGACAGGAGCAAACGGAAAAATGTTGCAAAAGGCAGTTGACTTAATAAGTGTAAACTATATTTCAAGAAACTTTAAATCATTATCATTAACGGACATTTCAACAAATGGGCTGACTAAAACTGATGTTGGGAAAGTGATAGTATTCTGATAAAACAAAAAAGCACTACTGCCAACAAGGTATTGCCAAAAGCGGGGCTGAAGGAATTCAATTGAACTTTTTTGATATATTTGAACATTGGTATTTCTATTGAAGTTCGGTGCTAAAAATCCCCGCCTTCGGCAATACCCGACCGTTAGCGGAAACCCTGCGGAACAAGCCACCTAATAGACATTTTAGGGCATTTTGAAATTATTTTTTAGAAGACTGTAACATTTTAGATAAGCTCGTATCTAAAAGAGAAACCAACTAAAAAACAAACAAAATGATCAAAATCAAATTCTTCTTTACCGTATTTTTATTTACCGCTTTATGGGTAAATCTTTTTGGACAAAACAAGTCGTACCCATTTGATATAAAAATAAGTGGACAAGGTAAACAATCAATCATTTTTATTCCAGGTTTTGCAAGTTCAGGTGAAGTATGGAACGAAACAAAATCAATATATGATAAGGATTTCACTTGCTACATATTGACTATGGCGGGCTTTGCAGAAGTAAAAGCACAACCAAATGCAACATTTACAAATTGGGAAACTAGTATCGTCAATTACATTAAGGAAAACAAAATTGAAAAGCCAATATTAATAGGACATAGTATGGGGGGAGGGCTGGCTTTAGCTATTGCTTCTGACTATCCAGAACTTATTAAAAAAATAATTGTTGTTGACGCACTTCCCTGCTTAGCAGCATTGATGAATCCGGCTTTTAAAGCAGTAGAAAAAACAGACTGTTCTGCAATGATTGATCAAATGACCTCGGCAACGAATGAACAATTTTATCAAATGCAAAAAATGTCTATTCCAAGACTTGTTGCGGATACGTCAAAACAAGAATTAGTTGTGGGTTGGAGTGCTAAATCCGACAGAAGAACATTTGCAGAAATGTATTGCGATTTTTCAAACACTGATTTGAGAGAAAAAATAAAAACAATAAAATGTCCTTCTCTGATTTTATTAGAAGAATCTTTTAAAAATGTAAAACCTGCAATAGAAGAACAATATAAAAACCTGAAAACTGCCAACCTGCAATATTCCAACAAAGGACTGCATTTTGTAATGTATGATGACAAAGAATGGTATTTGAATCAATTGAATAACTTTTTAAATTAATTATAATGAAAAAATTAGATTATTTTATTCCAACTAAACAAGGAATCCTAATTGGTGCCGCAGTAGGAATTGCAACCAAAAATATTGCCGTAGGTATTGTTCTAATTTTAATCTTTAGCTTAGCGACTAGAATAAAATTAATGAAGCGATAAATGCAAGGGTTTGAAGAAATATATAAAACGTATTGGCAAAAGATATTTCGTTTGTGCATGGGGTATGTAAACGATTATAACCTTGCACAAGACCTAACACAGGAAACCTTTATAAGTGTTTGGGAACAACTCCCTAAATTTAGAAATGAATCCAGCATAGGAACTTGGATTTTTAGAATTGCTTCCAATAATTGTTTGAGGCAAATTGAAAAACAGAATCGATTTCCAAAAGGGCAATTACCATTAAATTTAATCGAAGAAAAGCAATACAATATTGAACCTCAAATTCAGTTTTTATACAAATGCATTGCCGAACTACCAGAGATTGATCGTATTATTATTTCACTCGAACTAGAGGATATAAAACAAGCAGAAATAGCTAGTATTGTTGGACTATCAGAGGCCAACATACGGGTAAGGATTCACAGAATAAAAGAAAAATTAACACAAAAATTTACTAGTAATGAGCGATAATATAGATTTCAAAGAATTGTGGGCTAAGCAAACAACTATTGCACCCAATCCTGAAAATTTAATAGCTGAGATTAAAAAAATGAATCAATACAATTTGAGAAAGTTAGTATTTACAAACATTTTACTGATTGCAACTTCAATATTTATCATTTTAATTTGGATATATTATCAACCGCAATTACTTACAACAAAAATTGGAATTATTATAATCATTTTAGCAATAGTGGTTTTCTTATTAGCTAATAACAAAAGCTATTCTCTTTTCAAAAGGCATAGAAACTCACAAAGTAATAGTGATTATTTAAAAAAATTATTAGCCATTAAAGCCAAGCAAATATTTATAGATACAACTATGTTGAATTTATATTTTGTTTTACTTTCTATAGGCGTTGGGTTATACATGTTTGAATATACTTCCCGAATGAAACTAATTTGGGGATTAGTTACTTATGGAATTACTTTTTTGTGGATTTTATTTAATTGGTTCTATTTAAGACCAAAGCAAATAAATAAGCAAAGAGCAAAATTAGACGCCATAATCTCCAAATTTGAAATGATAAACAAACAACTTGACGAATAAAAAGGGCATCCGCTAACACGGGTTTGGCAAAAGTGGCGGTTCAGTGCTCCGCAGACACATTTGTGGTTAATCAAAGTTTGGTTCTCCGCATCAACATTTGTGGTGAAAATCGCCACCTTCGCCAAGCCCAAAACCGTTAGCTGCAAGTAAAGAAATGAAACCTATTTATATGAAACAGAAGCTAAAATATACCTTGTTCTTAACAATTATTGTTTCCTCAATGGCTTTTAAATTGAGTGCTCAAAGTAATCTAAATTTTAAATCGTATTTAGATAGTCAAATAACCGAGAACATACCGGGTGTATTGTTAACCGCTATTTGCAAAGAAAAACAAATCGATTGGAGCGGAGCATCAGGATATGCCGATAAAGAAAATAAAATTAAACTTTTACCAAACCAAACGTTTAGAATGGCGAGTGTTACAAAAACCTTTGTGGCATCTACCATATTAAGACTTTGGGAAGATAAAAAACTGAAACTTGAAGACCCCATCATAAAATACATCAGTAAAGAACATTGCGAAATTTTGATAAAAGGTGGGTATGCTCCTGAAAAAATCACCATTCTCCACTTATTGACCCACTCGAGTGGAATGGCAGAATATACACAAACGGAAAAATTTAAAATTGAATATCTTAAAACAAACCACATTTGGACTCGTACTGAACAATTGTTGGAATTAACAACCCAAACAAAGCCAGTAGGCAAAATAGGCGAGCAGTTTTCGTATTCCGACTCGGGGTACATATTATTAGGGAAAATCATTGAAAAAATCACCCAAAAGTCATTGGGAGAAGCCATAGAAGAACTACTGAATTTCAAAAAATTAGGCCTAAAGTCCATTCATATTGAAGATAAAAATGGAGAGTTTGATACGGTTCGGATCCATCAATATTATATGGATGGTGAAGATACCTATTTTGTAAATCCAACATTTGATTTGTACGGAGGAGGAGGTTTATTATCTTCTACCCACGATTTAGCTTTATTCTATAAATATTTGTTTGAAAATAAAGTGTTTCGAAAAAAATCCACATTAAAAAGAATGCTTACACCTATTAATTATTCCAGTAAGCAAGCACTTGATTATAGAATGGGGATTTGGGAGACAGAAATTGAAGGATTAAAAGCCTATACACATTCGGGATTTTGGGGAACACAAGTTATATATATCCCAAACATAAAAACAGTCATAACAGCAAATTATAGCCAAAGGTGGACAAATAAAGGATTTGCCCCAATTATTCCAATCATAGTAAAGCAACTTATGAAAAAATAACCTGCCGCTAACACGGGTTTGGCAAAAGTGGCGGTTCGGTTCTCCGCAGATACATTTGTGGTTAATCAAAGTTTGGTTCTCCGCATTAACATTTGTGGTAAAAATCGCCACCTTCGCCAAGCCCGAAACCGTTAGCAGCCATTTTAGTACGACCACTCATCGACAAACTGACAGGCTCTCTAATGAAATATTTTATCGCTGTGTTTTTTAATATGACTTTCACCCCAACCAAACAAAGTTTCCAAAACTGGGCGGA
>NKJG01000037.1 GCA_002256395.1 Bacteroidetes bacterium B1(2017)
GTGGTGGCGTTTGGAAAACATCTGATGGTGGTCAAAACTGGGCATACACGGGCGACAGCACCTTTAAATCTAGCTCGGTAGGTGCCATTGCAGTGGCTCCTTCAGACCCTAACGTAATATATGTGGGAATGGGAGAAGCCGATATGCGTAGCAACATTAGTTACGGAGATGGCATGTACAAGTCTACCAATGCTGGCAAAAGCTGGAAACACATTGGTTTGCCAAAAGCCGATGCCATAGCTACCATAGAAGTCCACCCTACAGACCACAATCTGGTTTATGTAGCCGCAGTGGGTAATCCATTTGCTCCTAACAAAGAAAGAGGCGTTTTCCGCAGCAAAGACGGCGGAAAATCTTGGGAGCATATTTTGGCCAAAGACGACAGCACTGGAGCCTACCATGTACGCATCGACCCAAATAATCCTCGAGTAATATACGCCACACTTTGGCAAGCCTACCGCAATGGCCACAGCATGAGCAGCGGTGGCAAAGGTTGTGGATTGTACAAATCGGTGGATGGCGGCGACACTTGGGTATCTTTAAATGAAAAACCAGGTATGCCAAAAGGACTTTTAGGAAAAATTGGAGTGGCGATTTCTCCAGCTAATTCCAACCGATTGTATGCACTAATCGAAAATGCCAAAGGCGGACTTTTCTCGTCTAATGATGCCGGTGAGACCTGGAGACTGGTGAATGATGACAAAAATCTTTGGCAACGTCCTTGGTATTATATGAACTTGCAAGCCGACCCTAAAAATGTGGATGGCGTGATTATACTTAACGTAAACGCTTTCAAATCTACGGATGGAGGAAAAACTATAAGAAATATCAGAGTGCATCACGGCGATACGCACGATGTTTGGATAAATCCCAACAATCCAGAGAACTTCATCATAGCCGACGACGGAGGAGCTGAAGTAACTTATAACGATGGCGTTACGTTTTCGGATGTGGATATTCCAACCTCACAGTTTTACCACGCACATCTCGACAACGACTTTCCATACAATATCTATGGTTCGCAACAAGATAATTCAACAGTCAGAATCGCAAGCCGAACTAATGGTTATTCTATTGGTGTAAGAGACTGGTATTCAGTAGCTGGTGGAGAGTCGGGCTACATTGCTATTGATCCTAAAAACTCCAAAATAACTTACGGTGGTTCGTATGATGGTTATTTGACCAAACAAAATGCCGAAAACGGCCAAGAGCAAAACATCATGGTGTATCCTGAAAACAACATGGGGCACACTTCAGCTGAAAAGAAATTCCGTTTTCAGTGGACTTACCCAATTATTTTCTCGCCTCATGACAATACCCGACTGTATTGTACTTCACAATATGTACACGTTACGCATGACGAAGGTCATTCTTGGGAAATCATCAGTCCAGATTTGACAAGAAACGACCCAAAAACAACTGGAGCCACGGGTGGTCCTATTACACTCGACCAAACTGGTGCTGAGATTTACGCAACCATATTTACTTTGGCAGAATCAAAACTCGAAAAAGGAAACATTTGGGCAGGTTCTGATGACGGTTATTTACACGTAACCCGCGATAATGGCAAAAACTGGACAAACATCACTTTACCGACTTCTCAATTGGGAGATTTCGCTTTGATGTCGATGATCCATACCTCAGATTTTGAGAAAGGAAAGGCATATTTGGCAGCCACCAGATATATGTTTGGCGACAGAACACCCTATTTATTCAAAACTTCAGATTATGGAAAAACTTGGGCAAGCATCAGCAAAGGAATTCCTTCTGATGAATATACAAGAGTTGTTCGTGAAGACCCAAATAAACCAGGATTACTCTATGCGGGCACCGAAAGAGGCATTTATGTATCTTTTGATGATGGTGCATCATGGAATCCTTTGAACCTCAATATGCCGATTTCACCCATCAGAGATTTGCAAATTCATGATAGAGAGAAGGATTTGGTCGTGGCTACTCATGGTTTATCGTTCTGGATTTTGGATGACGTCACGCCTTTGCACCAAATCAAAGACGGAATGGCATTGGCAGATCAACACCTTTTCAAACCACGTCATGCTTACCGAATGGAAGGTGGAGACGGAGGCCGCAGAGGCACTCCTTTGGACGAAGGTAAAAATGCCGCCAATGGAGTTTTGGTAAATTATTATTTGAAAGAAACACCAAAAGAGGAGCTTAAGCTGCAGTTTTTGACCATGACCAATGATACCATCATCACGTTTTCTAGCAAAAAGGACCTCAAAGGTGAGCCATTTAAGGTTTCGAAAGATTTTTATGAAAACCCAGATGCACCAAAACCTAACAGTGTTAGTACCACCGCAGGACTTAATAGATTTGTGTGGAACATGCGATACGCCGACGCCACCGAAATTCAAGGCGAAAAAGCTCCGATGTGGGCAGGAAATACGACAGGACCAAAAGTAGTACCTGGCCAATATAAGGTAAGGATGATTTTGGGCGATAAATTGGTGAAAGAAGAGATTGCCGAAATCAAAAAAGACCCACGGGTAGATGCCACCGATGCCGACTTCAAAGCACAGTTTGATTTGTTGATGAAGATCCACAAAAAACTGGACGAGTCGCACCGCAACATTAACGATATCAGAGAGATACGCAAGGCAGTTACAGAATACATGAAAGCTGTAAAAGATACCGTTATCATCTCTAACTTCCAGAAAATAACCAAACCGATGCTGAAGAACTTGGACGATTTGGAGCAGAGTTTATTGCAAAACAAAGCCAAAGCCGTGCAGGATTTGTTGGCCTACCCTATCCGTTTAAACGACAAAATAGCTGGAATAGCAGGCGTAGTGAGCAGTGCCGACACCAAACCAACCAAAGCCTCGCACGATGTTTTCAACGACATCAGCAACAAAATAGACAAGACCTCCGAAAAACTCAAAAAGATAGTGGAAGAAGACGTACCGGCCTTCAACAATTTGGTAAAACAAAACCAATTACCAGCCATCAATTTGAAGCAGAAAAAGGTGGGAACGGCGTTGTAGTGGTATGATTTTTATTCCAAAAAAGAACGGCCTTGATTTATAAAAAATCAAGGTCATTTTTTTTTATTTGACTGACACAGATTTGGCTAAAGCCAAAAATTGCTTTGGAAATTCGCTTTGGGAATGGGCTAAAGCCACATTCCTATTCAAATCAATTCAATTTATCATAAATTTGAAAAATCCCAGTTATTGAATTGCCTCCAGATTTATCTGGAGACCCGAAAGTAATCATCCTTATTTGGCTTTAGCCAAAACCTTAGCCATCAAACTTTTGGAATCCAAATTTCCTTATAAACTCATCGTATTCTTGTTGAAATGTCTTCTTAGAATGGTGCTCTTCTTGATTTTTGATATAATCTCTTACCTTGTCAATTACTGATTCTGAAACAGAAACTGCAAAATATTCATCTTGCCATTCAAACTTTCCCTTTGTTAAACCGTGCTTATTTATCCAAAATGATGATTCCCCTTTAATCAATTGTATCACTTTTTGAATACTTTGATCCACTCCTAAGGACACCAAACAATGACAATGATCAGCATATCCATTCACAAAATCGACGAAAATACCTTTCTCTTTAGCATTTTCACGAATATGATTCCAAACTAAAATTCTAAGTTCTTTTGTATTCAAAAATGGGATCCTATTTTTAGTACTCCAAACAAAATGTATGTAAACCTTAACAAATGGCATATGGCAGAGTGATGGATATTATTGATTAAAATATTTCGAATATAAAAAATGATTTCTAATTGTGTTAATATTTCAAGTCAACCGAAAAGAAAAATACATTAAAAATCCATTTCCTCACCCACCCCTTTGCCCCAAACAGAAAATTCTTTACCTTTAATATTCATTTACAAACCATTCTAAACCTCTATTATGAAAAAACACTTAGCCCTATTATTAATTTTTGTATCCCTCTGCACTTTTGGCCAAAAGAAAAAGACGGCTGCTGTGACTGAAAAACCAAAAGAGGTTGCAGTCACTGAAAAAGGACCTGATCTTTCTGGCTTTAAGTTTCGTTCAGTGGGCCCATCCTTCATGAGCGGCCGGATCATTGATTTGGCCCATAATCCAAGCAAAAGCTCAGAATATTATGTAGCTGTGGCCTCAGGAGGGGTATTTAAAACTACCAATGGCGGTACAACATTTCAGCCTATTTTCGAGAACTATGGTGCATTTTCGGTGGGTTGTGTTACGCTCGACCCGCAAAATCACAATGTGGTTTGGGTTGGCACCGGCGAAGCCAATAACCAACGTAGCGTGGGCTATGGCGACGGCATATACAAGTCTGAGGATGGTGGTAAAAGCTTTGTCAACATGGGTTTGAAAGACGCTCAACATATTGGCGAAATCATCATAGACCCAAAAAACTCCGACATCATTTATGTAGCTGCTTATGGCCCATTGTGGAATAGTGGAGGTGAAAGGGGCGTTTACAAATCTATAGATGGCGGAAAAACTTGGACGAACGTTTTGAAAATCAGTGAGCACACGGGTGTAGCCGATATCGTAATGGACCCAAAAAACTCATCTGTATTATATGCCTCTGCTCACCAACGTCAACGCAAAGGCTACGGCTATGTGTCTGGTGGTCCTGAAAGTGCCTTATATAAAAGCACCGATGCTGGTGCCACTTGGAAAAAAATCAACAATGGTTTCCCAGGAGGCGACATCGGACGTATTGCTATAGCCATTTCTCCGATAAATACCGATGTACTTTATGCTCATCTGGAGGCCACAACGGGCAACAACGGCTCTTACAAAAGCACTGACCGTGGTGCAAGTTGGGTAAAAATGAGCTCCTATGCTTCTTCTGGTCTATATTATGGTAAAATCTACCCTGACCCTGTACAGTTTGATAGAATCTTTGTTGGCGATGTGTATTCTAAATATTCAAACGACGGTGGCAAAACTTGGGTGAACCTCAACCACCAAAATATCCATGTGGACAACCATATCATTACCATAGACCCAAAAGACAACCAACATATTTTTATGGGCGGCGATGGCGGTTTGTATGAATCCTTCAATTTGGGACAAAACTGGCATTTTAAGGAAAATTTATCCATCACACAGTTTTACAGAGTGGTTCTTGACAATGCATTTCCGTTTTATAATATTTATGGAGGCACGCAAGACAACAGCAGTTTCGGAGGTCCGAGTCGTACAACCAACCAAGCGGGCATCACCAACAATGACTGGTACCTTTCAGTAGGCGGCGATGGATTTGAATCTGCAGTGGACTGGAGCAATCCCGACATCGTATATGCTCAATGGCAGCATGGCGGACTGATACGTTTCGACAAAAAAACAGGCGAACAAATAGACATCAAACCCGTGCCTTTGGAAGGAGAGCCAGCACTTCGCTGGAACTGGGACTCTCCATTGTTGGTATCCAAATATGATGCAAAAAGACTTTATTTTGGTGCGAACAAAATTTACAGGTCAGACGACAGAGGAAATTCATGGAAGTTGATCTCGGGAGATTTAAGCCGACAAATAGACCGCAATAAATTACCATATATGGATAAGGTTTGGAGCATGGATGCCGTACAAAAAAATACCAGTACGTCTATCTACGGCCAATCTACCTTTATATCTGAAAGCCCCTTGGATGAAAATATTTTATATGTAGGTACAGACGACGGCTTGGTACAAGTAACCACCGATGGTGGCAAAACTTGGACCAAAATAGACAACATTCCTGGCGTACCCGCTATGAGTTACGTACCACAAGTCATTTGCTCTCAGCATGATAAAAATACAGCCTATGTGGTATTTAACCACCACCGATATGGCGATTTCAAACCATATTTGGTAAAAACAACCGATGGCGGAAAAACTTGGACCAGCATAAGCGGTAATTTGCCTGAGCGTGGCTCGGTTTATACCATTGCAGAAGACCATGTGGACAGCAACTTGCTATTTGCTGGAACTGAATTTGGACTTTTTGCTAGTCTGAATGGTGGAAAAACTTGGACCCAAATGAAAAACAATTTGCCCGTAATTGCCATCAAAGATTTGGAAATTCAAAGAAGGGAAAATGACTTAGTTTTGGCCACCTTTGGTAGAGGATTCTATATTTTAGACAACTATGCAGCCATGCGAAGTATTTCGAAAACTGAAGGAAAAGAAGCCATGATATTTCCCATAAAATCAGAATGGGCATTTAACCAAAAAGATCCGCTTGGCGGGAGAGGAACTGGTACCCAGG
Organism: Bacteroidetes bacterium B1(2017); assembly: GCA_002256395.1. Taxonomy (GTDB): domain Bacteria; phylum Bacteroidota; class Bacteroidia; order UKL13-3; family UKL13-3; genus B1. The sequence continues at coordinate 6,227 of NKJG01000037.1, forward strand.
GTGATAGCTATTACACGGCTGAAAACCCACCAGTTGGAGCCACTATTAGATATTTTGTAAAAGAAACACCCAAATCTTTGAAAGATAAAAGGAAAGAAAATGAAAAAGCCCTATTTGCGAAAGGTGAGTTAAAGGGCTACCCAAGTTTGGACTCTATCGTGGCTGAAGAAAACGAAATTTTGGGTGCTTATTACCTCACTATCAGTGACGATAAACAAAACCCAGTGAGAAGATATCAGGTAAAACCCAAAAAAGGAATGAACGAATTCCTGTGGAATTTTACCACATCTAACGGCTTCTCTATCAACGCAGAAAACAATTCAGGTGCCAACGACGGTTTACCAGTCATTCCCGGAAAATATGCTACTCAACTGAGCTATTTTGATGGAAATACCGTAAAAACTTTAACGGATGCCGAGCCTTTTGAAGTGAAAAGTTTGGGCTGGGCGACCTTGCCAGTTCAAGACTACCAAGCTCTACAAACCTTCGCCAATGAAGTAAAAGACTTTGCAAGGGTGGTTTACGGCACGAGCGAGCATGTGGCGTTTTTAAAAGAAAAGCACAAGGCACTGAAAGCGGCTTTGTTAGCAAATCCGAATTCGAAATTAGAAAACATGGCCGCTCTTACCCAGATGGAACGTGAATTCCAGAAAATAAATTTAGCTCTTGATGGAAACGAAGCATTAGAAAAACATCAGTTTGAGGTGTTGCCAGGAATTTCAGACCGCATAAGAACGATAGTATTCGGCATGTATGGTCATTCTACTGAGCCAACTATCACCCAAAAACAAGGCTTGGCTTATGCGAAAAAGCTTTTCGGAGATACCTACAAAAGTGTAGCTCAGTTGGATAAAACCATGACCGATCTTCAGAAATCACTGGAAAACAACAAAATACCCTACATTCAGGGCTCTTTGCCAAAGTGGGATTGATGTTTACTTATAGATACTAAAAAAACGAAGCTCAGATTTGGGCTTCGTTTTTTTATGAAGAAATCACCTTTCGATTACTTATAGATACGCTGCATAATCTGCTCGCCCACTTTAGGTCGATAATGTGAAAATTCATAATAATTGGTTTTAGGTTTTGTGAGCTCATTTATACCTGAAAAATCAAAAACGAATTCACTTCCAAATATGCTATTCAGAACATTCAGATCTGTTAGATTAAATTTTACCTGATTATATAAAGGACTGATAACCAACCTGTAATTGGTATTGTGTTTATCAAAAATAGCCTTAATTTCTTTCAACATTTTCTTTTGTTTTACTGAAATTTTCGGCTGAGATTCAATACGTAACACGCCATCTCGAACAGGCAATAAGTGAGCCATTTTATTATAATATTCTGTTTCAGAACTTGCCAACAAACCGTCTAATTCTAGCCATTGGGTTTCGTTGCTTAAGGGCAAAATTCTAGATTTATATGGCTCTATAACACCCATCATAAAAGGAGAATACTTACCCGAAATCAAATGCGAATAATAGCAAAATAAAAATTTTGGAGTCAGGTAACTCTTCAGAAACTCCCAATGAAATTTGTAAAAACCCTCACCCGACAAGACCGGGTGCTTAATAAAAAGATATCCCTTTGAGTTGGTTTCGGTCATGAAAGTTTCATCTTTTTCAATAACCATCAACACATTTTTCAGTTTTAATCCCAAAGAATCAATCAACTTTATCTTTTTATAAATACCGTATATGGTCTCACTGTAGGCATCATAAGTGAAAACTATTGAAGAATCTGGAAGATGCTTTCGCCAGGCAGAATGTTGAAATGCAACAGTTCGAGAGCTACCAAAAATATACGAATCATACTTTTCGTTGGCATAATTTCTCAAAAAATTAGTGGTAGAAATATAATCTTTATTTCCACTTGTAATTTTGTTTGAAAAATCTTCATAGTCTTTTACCACATAAAAAGGATCGAAAATAAGGTAGGCAATCAATAAAATGGCCAAAATGCTTCCCCCGTTAATGCCAAAATTATAAATATCCTTGAGAAAGTTTTTCATAGTCAAAATTGGAAATAGATAAAAGTCTGTTCATTACCACTTTTGTATATCATTACTAAAATCAAAAAATAATAAAATAACCACCTAAATATCTTGGGACGTCCTTTTAATAAATTCTGCAATGCGAAGTCGCCATCTCTTCCATACCATTCCATCATTAAAAAGAATATCACCAATATGCCAACAACAAACGAATTTTCGATAAATCTAAACTCTGGAACAGTGAAAAATGACAAGGAGAAAATTTGGGAAAATATTAATTTAATTTCTGTAATTGACTCTATTCTAAAGAAAATCCAAATCAGAGACACTAGTAAAAAGGTTTTAGCCATTCTAAATCCATCCACAAGACTTTGCTGAAAATCATTTTTAACCCACTTACTTATAGCAATATCGAAATGACCCGTAAAAAGTTTGGGCATAAGAAGAAGCCAATTCGCCAAACTCCAGAGAACAAAATGCCAACTGGCTCCATGCCATAGACCGCTGATACAAAACACAAAAAAGACATTAAAAATCCTTCTAAGTCTTCCGTGATCACTACCTCCTATCGGAATATAGAGGTAATCTCTGAACCAAGAACTCAAAGAGATATGCCACCTCCGCCAAAATTCCACCAAACTTTTTGCAAAATACGGATAAGCAAAATTCCGAATCAGATTAAAACCCAACAACTTGGCTGTTCCACTCGCCATTTCTGAATAACCCGAGAAATCGGCGTAGATTTGCATGGAGAAAAACATGGCTCCTAACAAATAAGTACTTCCAGAAAGCTTATCAGCATCATCAAAAATCATATTCGCAAAAAAACCGCAGTTATCGGCAATAACTAACTTTTTGAAAAGTCCCCAGAGAAATTGACGAATTCCCTCCTTAGCTAAGAGATAATCAAATTTTCGAGGTTTTTGAATCTGAGGTAAGAGGTGTGTGGCTCTCTCAATCGGCCCGGCCACCAACAAGGGGAAAAAACTCACAAAAACAGCATAAACTACAAAATTCTCTTCTGGAGAAATTTTACGCGTATAAACATCAAAAATATAAGAAATACCGTGAAACGTATAGAAAGAAATACCTACAGGAAGTATAAGATTCAATAATATCGGGTCTACTTTCCATCCAAAATGACCCATTAATTGTGCAAAAGAGGCAGAGAAGAAATCAAAATATTTGAAAACTCCCAATAGGCCTAAATTAATCACTAAGCTGAGGATAAAGAAATTTTTCCGTTGAGAATCAGATCGGCTATTATGAATGAAATGGGAAAGAAAATAATCTAAAAGGGTGGAAAAAAGCAACAAAAATGTAAATCGCCAGTCCCAAAAACCATAAAAAATGTAGCTAGCTACAAATAGCAATAGGTTTTGTTTTGGCAGATTTTTCTTAAATACAAACCAATAAACCGTGAAAACCGACAGGAAAAATGGAATAAACGCAAATGAAACAAAGGACATCTTTTGCCTATTTTTGAGGTAAAAATATCATCTGTAATTTGTCAAAAAAACTCCAATCCCAAAATCTAATAATATTCTAATTAATCTCTAATTGTTATATAACATTGAATGATAGATACTTACACAACAAGAAGAAAAACACAGCAGATAAAAATCCTAATGAGAAACCTATCGGAATTGAAAAAGAAATAGTTTGAGAAAATATTTATTTCAGGGATGACAATCAATTCACCAAAAAATAAAATATCCGACAAGCATTAGCCAAGCTTTTGGGATTTTTATCTGTGGAAACTCTAACAGTCAATTTATGTTTTTTGTCCTTCAATTGATCATCGAGCATCAGATACCATGGCAAATGCAAAAAACTGCTCCACTGGGTGTAAAGATCTAACTTTGGGTATTTTTTTCCATCAATAGTGTATTCCAATACGCCAGCATCTGGCCCAGAGGCTATACAGATTCCTATTGCAGTTCCGGTAAAATCTAGCGTAAATTCCGATCCTACCTCAGTGGAAATAAGAGCCGCAATATCCACATATTGTTTTCTGGTAGAAACCCCATCGCTTGGCTTCCAAGCATCCGCTATCTTCCAATTTTTGAGTAATTTTGCATTTCTTACACTAAAATAATCGCCTCGAAAATAACTAAAAACATCTAATGGTTTTGGCAAAACTCTAGGGTTAGAAAAAGCAGCGAAATCTGTATTTTTATAGCAATCATTCAAAAAGGTTTTCATTGACCGAAAATAAACCTCTTGCCCAAATACCGAAGGGTGCAAATCCTTAAAATCATCTTTCCAATTGAATTCTCCCGCATTGATTCTATCGCTTACCTCTTTCGCTAGATTTATCACTCCGATGCTGTAATGTTCAGCAACACGATTGTGATTTTGAATCTCTTGAGGTTCTTTTCCTGCATTATAATCTGCCATTTTTTCGGGATCAACGAAATGCATAACCAATACATCCATCAACGGATTCTGAGTCAAAGCATGACGCACAATGCCTTCCATTCCTCGAACTTGGGCAGCCGAACTGAAACCATTAGTTCTATCATTCACAGCGGCTTCCTCTATCAACAAATCAATTTTACCCTTAGCAAATACTTCACTTTGTAGTCTAAATGCTCCTGGCGTACTTCCTGTAGAGGCTATCCCTGCATTGATAAATTCAAATTTTGTATATGGGAATTTCTCTTCCAAAAATTGCATAAACTTATCTCGCCAACCTGGACTTTCGGTTATGGAACCACCCATAAATGCAACTCTACCTACTTTTTCGTTCTTAAATTTCCTAAAACTGTTTGATAAGCCTGTTCTTACCTGATGGTAATATCTGGCATCCAAAGGAATCTTCGTTGGTGAAGAATTCTGTTCTATAAAATCAGCAATTTGTTCAGGATTCTCTATTAAAAAATGGTGCCCTTGTAAACTTTTTTCACCTTTGGTCATGGGCCAAACAGAAGCCTTGCCGCCTAGTTTTATGTAGTTTTCTACCAATCGAAACGTATTTTCTTCATTGGGAACAATTTTATCTTCCAAACTGATAACATGCAAAATGGGCACTTTACAAGCGGCTAATCCTTTCAAGTTATCCATCGGGTTATCAGAAAAATCTAAGGCCTCGGCGTCTGTAAAACCAAAAGATTTTAAAAGTAAATTCCAGTCCTCTTTGGAGCCATGTTTCAGTGGCCAAGATTTTATATCACACACTGGTGCTTCAGCATAAATGCAAGAGACCTGCAATGGATTTCGCTTCGCCCAGGCATAGATGTACAATCCTCCTCTACTCACTCCTTCAAGTGCAACTTTTGTGGCCAATCGCCTTTCTGACACCAAATAATTATAAAAATCGTCCCAGATTTGCATGGCAGCTGGACTTCCAAACATGTCATTGGTATTAACATAGGCCACATGAAAACCTCTTTCGAGCAAAATCGAGTCTGTTTCATTATGCCAATCTGGAAAATGAGCTCGCCAAACCCATGGATTACCCAAAGCTGGCACTTTTGGCTTCATCAGCCAAGCTGCTTTTCCGTGAAAGTTGAAATGTTCTCTTGTAAACCCTCTAACAATTTCAGTTTTTTGACCAAAAGCCAAATTCAAAAAAGTAAATAAAAAGAGAATCGAATATTTAATCTTTAACATTTAAGGAAGGTTGAATAAAGATAAAATTATATAAAAAATAGGTATTTGGACGAAAACACTCCGATTTTTTCAAAAGAAACACGGATTGTTTACAAGTACATAGAAATTGGAAGAAATACTTTATTTTTGTAAACGCTGATCATCAAATATGGAAAAAAAAGACCTTTCAAAACAAACACGTTTTTACAGAAAAATGCACAAATGGCTTGCTGTGCCTATGTTTTTGGTGATGTTTGTGATTGGATTTAGTGGATTACTCCTGGGTTGGAAAAAACAAACCGCTCTTTTGCCTAAAACTCAGAAAGGAGCCACAGAAAATAGTGCAGATTGGATAAAAATTGACAGTTTGGTTTTGATAGCTCGGTCATATTCAAAAAACAACTTAAAAAAGGAAGACGAAATAGATAGAATTGATATTAGACCACAAAAGGGAATTGCTAAGATAGTTTTTACACAACATTTTACCGAACTTCAACTCGACTGCAAAACCGGTGAAATTTTATCTGTAAGTACCAGAAAGTCAGATTTTATAGAAAAAATACATGATGGATCCATCGTGGATTATTTAGTAAAAACCTCGAGTGACCAATTTAAACTATTCTATACGACTGCTGCTTCGTTGAGCCTTATTCTACTTTCTTTCAGCGGTTTCTGGCTTTGGTACAATCCGATTAGGATTAAGAAGAGGAAACAGAAATTTGAAATTTAAATTTTCTAAAATTCACCATTTCATCATAATCCTTAAACCAAATAAATTAATCCACAAAGTTTCACGAAGAATGCACTGAGTTTCACAAAGGTTTTTATTAAGAAAAATGCATTTCTTTGTATCTCTTTGGTTAAAAATTGTAGAACAACTGTTTCAAAATATTTAACAACGAAGAATTTAATTTCACAAAAGCAAAGAATATTTTTTTAGATTTCTTGTCCAATTTCATACTTTCGGATTGTCTTCTAGGCATTAAACAAAATAATTATGGACGAATATGTATTGATTATGAGGCATGAAAATGCCAC
>NKJG01000038.1 GCA_002256395.1 Bacteroidetes bacterium B1(2017)
GGGTCACAAACAATTGGGGCTTTGAGACATTGCAAGTGAACACGTATCTGGTGCATACGACCTGTGATAGGAATACACTTCACCAAAGTGTGTCTCGTATATTTTCTGATGGTAAAGAATATCGTTTCGGCCATTTTGCCTTTTGCCTTGTCTATTCTTACTGCGGTGCCGTCTTTTAGTGGTGCTATGGGCAAAAAGACAGAGATAGAATCGAAATCATGCAAACCATTTACCACGGCGTGATATTCTTTCTGCACTTCACGGTGCTCAAACTGCATGGCGAGGTTTCGGTATGCCTCAGGATTTTTAGCAATGACCAATGCTCCAGAAGTTTCTTTGTCTAATCTATGGCAAAGCTGCACATCTCCGTAGGTTTCGCGGGCAAGTTTCAGAATGCTTATAGAGCGATCGGCCGTGCGTTCGTCTAACGAAGGTACAAATGGCGGTTTATTGATAACCATATAGTTATCATTCTCAAAAATCACTAACTCTTTAAAATCTAAATTCTTTGGTGCTTTTTTAAACCTACTTAAATCCATCCTGCCGTTTGTTATTACAGTACAAAGCTACGCAATTTCCTTGGGTGGTTTGGCCAAATGGAACGTAAATCTTGTGCCTTTGTCTATTTTGGAGGTTACGTTTATGGTAGAATCGTGGGCGTTTAAGATATGTTTTACGATGGCCAAGCCCAATCCTGTACCACCTACTTCTCGTGATCGACTTTTGTCAACTTTATAAAAACGTTCAAATATCCTAGGGAGTTGTTCTTGTGGAATACCCGGACCATTATCTTCTATAACAATTTCTACTTTCTTGTTTTCTGCATTGAGTTCTACCAATACTTTACCGTTATCCCGGCCATATTTTATCGCGTTATCTATCAAGTTTATCAGCACTTGAGACAGGCGTTGCTTATCTCCATACACCCAACATTCTCTGAGGTCTTTGGGTTTATATACCAACGTTGTGTTTCTTTTATTGGCCTTATTTTCAAGCTGTTCGAATATCTCTTTGACCAATTCTAAAATATCAAAAGCTCCAAATATCATTTTTATGTCGCCGGTTTCTACCTGGGAAAGCACCACGAGGTCTCTTACCAGAATATCCAAACCATCTAGGCTTTTGGCGGCTTTTTTCAAGAATCTTTCGGCAATAACTGGATCTTCTAATGCACCATCAATAAGCGTATGTACAAAGCCCTGAGCTGCAAAAATGGGGGTTTTTAGTTCATGAGAAACGTCAGCCAAAAACTCCCTTCGGAATATTTCCATCCGTTTAAGCTCATCAATCTCCTCTTGTTTTTTGCTGACATAATTAGAAATTTCTCTGTTGAGTTTTTTGAGTGGGTTTACGCTTTTCAGAAGTGATTTTCTTGAAATATCGAAGTCGCGAATTTTTAGTTTTTGAATGCTAGCATAAATCTCATTTACTTCTTTAAATACCAGTAAGTCAATGATATAAAACATAAAAAAGAATGTAGAAAAGAAACTACCAATGGCTGCAATAAATAACATAGCCAAGTTTACCTCAGGTACAAAACTCAGGAAGCCAGTAGTAATACTAGAAACAAGTAGCGATGCAAAAAGAGAAATCCACCTAGGCGATAAGAACATACGTAATCTTTAGCACAACGAAATTGGGGTTTTATAGGCTATAAAGCAAATTTTATGCTAATTATCTGTTTTAAACATATATCCTACGCCTTTGAGAGTGCCAATATATTGGTCGCCAATTTTTTCTCTGACTTTTCGAATGTGAACGTCAATGGTACGTTCAACAACAAAAACATCTGAACCCCAAATCTTCTGAAGTAAGCTTTCTCTTGACTGAACTTTATTAGGAACTGTGGCTAGATAATGTAGAATTTCAAATTCTTTTTTAGGTAAAACTACCACTGAACCATCTTCTTTGGTGACAGAATAAGTCTCCTTGTTTATCGTCAATCCTGCAATATGCAAAACGCCTTCGTCCGAACTTTTTTGGGTTTCCTTTCTAAAAAAAGCATTTATTCTACTTAAAAGTGCACGTGGTTTTATAGGCTTGGTAAGATAATCGTCTGCCCCTACTTCGAATGCGGCCACTTCAGAATATTCTTCAGCTCTGGCTGTAAGGTAAAGTAAATGTATGTGTTTTAGTTTTTCTGTGCTTTTGATGATTTTTCCGGCTTCAATGCCATCCATTATGGGCATCATAATATCCATCAATATCAAATCTGGCATAAATTGTTTGGCTGCTTCTATGCCCTCAAGGCCATTTGCTGCAGATTTTACCTCATAACCTTCTTTTTCTAGATTATAAATCAATAGCTCAAGTATGTCTGCGTCGTCGTCAATGACAAGTACTTTTTTAGCCATATTTATTATTTGTTAAATGAACGTTAAAATTCTTGTACAAAAGTAGACTAACTAAACCTGAGGTGTGTTAAGCCAGTGTTAAATTTCTATGGAATAAATCTTACGCTGTTCGTTGGTAAAGACAATTTTCGAGTTGTTTTCAAAGACTACGGCCTCCGTTTGATTCTTACCAAGTTTGATACATTTCATAGGCTTCTTAAAGTTTATTTGATTGTTTTCAATGCCATAAATCATTAATTTTCCATAGGTTATAAGAGCATACTTTGTTCCATCCGGACTAATATCTGCCCCAGTTACCTGAGCCTTAAAGTAAACCTGGTCTTTTGGAGAAACCGAATATTCACCAGGTTTATCTGGCAAAACATATAGTTTAGTGAGTTTTTTGCCCTTGTTCCAACTTTTAGTAAATAGATAAAGTGAGTCGTTTTTCCAAAAGAACGCTTCACAGTCAAAAACTCGATTGGAACTATCTGCAGGAGTTTGGTCGGCATATTTGAAGTTTATTTTTTCCACACCATAATACCCTCTTTTATAAATAGTTAAATCATCTCTACGGTTCGAATTATTACCAAAATCACCCATATATAGGTTGCCTTTGTCATCTTTGGCAAGATCTTCCCAATCAATATTAACCGCATTTGGCACATCTAAAGTATCAAACATCAAACCCTCTGCATTCACCATATACAGTTCTGGGCTGCCACCAGAATCGTTATGGGTCCAATAATAGCCGTCTTGCCACGCTTTGCTTAAACCCGAGTTTTCACCAATACAAACCGGAAACTTTCCCGTTTTCTCTATTTTAGGTTTACTTTTCACAAAAAAGGCATTCTTAACCTCGTAATTGCAGGAACAAGTGGCTGTTTTGAGAGCAAAAAGAAAAAGATATAGTTTATATATAATCATCTTTTCAATTTTTCGATTTCTAAAATCACGTCTAAGATACCTTTCAAGGGGATTTTCACCCAACCTGGACGATAATTTAACTCATAACCCAACTCATAAACCGCTTTTTCTAATAAATGAAATTGCAATAAATAGTTGATCTCGTTGTTGTTCTTCAAAAGCGGATGCAAGGGCCCAAAATACCCAAGGTACTCTTCCAAATAGGTATCTCGCATGAGTTTATACCACCTATCGGTTGCTCTTTGAAGTACTTTTTCGTCTAACTCCATGGTTTCAGGACTGTTAAACAATTTGGCCGAAACAGCATAATGGTAAGAACGAATCATCCCAGCGACGTCTTTCAGAGGTGAATGCTTCACTTTTCTACTTGAAATGGTGCTTTCAGGCTCACCTTCAAAATCGATAATAACCAAGTCTTCTTCACAAACTAAGACCTGCCCGAGGTGGTAATCACCATGGATTCTCGTTCGGAATGATTCAATTGGCCTCGTAAGAATTTGATCCACAAAATCCAAAATCAAGTCTTTGGCCTCCATAAATTTCCAAGCCAAAATCTGCGAAGCTTCGTCAAGCGACAAATAATTATCTGTCAAAAGATTGTATCGATGTTCGAGCAAATCTTCTACTTTTTGGTGAATAAATCTACGGTAAGGTCTGTCGAAATTATCTGCTCTAAAACCCTCATCGCCATGAATACTGAAAAGAGCATCGTGCATTTGAGCTGTTCTTACCCCCAAAAGGGCCACTTTTTCAAAAACATTTTCTTTAACTTGGAAATTACCGTCAACAAAAGCAAACATGAATTCGTTGAGATAATCGCCGGTTTTTGACCAATTGTCTTTTTCGTTAGAAATGACCTCCACCAGTAAACCGAAAGTGATGTCGCTTTCCAATTTTCTTTCTAATGTAACGCTTCCACAAAACCTAGGAATGTTCTTAAAATCTGAGTTTTGTGTGATAAACTGCACCATTTCCACCTCAGGATTGGTTTCGCTGAAGAGCTTACGGTATAATTTAAAAAAATATTTTTCGCCAAAAACAAAGGCTGTATTGCTAGAATCTATTTCAGGAATCACACTTTCAGCAGCCGTCTCATCCTCCAAGCCTTTCCCCTTTTCAAATTTCAGTAAGTCATTGTCTATCTGAAGGATACCGTTGTTAGCCACTATATTATGAAAAATAGCCTCTCTAAAAGCAATATCAAAAACAGCCTCAACCAAATAGCCCTCTTTATCTTCGAGTGTGGCAGGACTGATAATCGCCTTTTCTGGCAATTCTGCAAACGTTTTTTCAACAAAAGACAAAGGAAACATATAGGTCTCATTGTCGCCCTCCGGATATTTCACAGATATGATGCTGAAGAAAAACTGCTTTTCTTCATCGGTCATTCTTACTACCTTGGTAATTTTTAGACGCCAATTCTTGCGTGCTTTACCAGCAAACCATCGGCATTTGACAAAATAGTCGGGCAATAAATTATCCTCTAAAACGGTGTGAACGTATTTGTCCTTTTCAAAACCTTCCCAGTCGAGCTGTAAAACAAATTTTGACATAATTTTCGGTCAAGTATTTTTCAACAAATTAATAGGAGATTTGAGAATAAAAAAGCATTTATCTCAATTTCTCCTCGAAAAGTTTCAATATCCTTTTGTACTCATCTGTCCACGAACTCGGTTCCACAAAGCCATGGTCTTCAACAGGATAAGATGCAAGCTCCCAATTATCTTTCTTCAATTCTATCAAACGCTGACTCAAACGAACAACATCTTGATAATGGACATTAACATCTACGACACCATGACAAATCAATAGGTTATTCTTTAGTCCACTGGCAAAATATATTGGCGAGCTTTTGTGATATGCAATACTGTCAGTTTGGGGTGTATTGAGGATATTCGATGTGTATCCATGGTTGTATGCAGCCCAATCTGTAACAGGTCTAAGTGCAGCTCCAGCCTTGAATACATCTGGTGTTGTAAAAAGCCCCATAAGTGTAATAAAACCACCATAAGAACCACCATAAATTCCAATTTTTTTGGAATCAACTCCATAATTTTTAACCAAATATTGAGCAGCATCGACATGATCTGACAAATCTTTGCCGCCCATGTGTCTGTATATACCAGTTCTTACATCTCGACCATAACCTGCTGATGCTCTGTAGTCTATATCCAAAACTGTATAACCCAAATCAGTCAAAAGGTTATGAAACATATATTCTCTAAAATAACTACTCCACCATTTGTGGGCATTTTGTAGATAGCCAGCACCATGTACAAATATTACAGCAGGCTTCGTTCCTGCTTTTTTGCCTTTGGCGGTTGGCTCATAAATTCTACCATATATTTCCTGTCCATCAGACGCTTTAAAAGTAATAATTTTGGGATCTCTCCATGGATAAGCCTGAAAATCAGCTGTAAGTGAGTTTGTAATTTTTTCAGAAACTGCTCCAGCTTCGTTTTTTTGTAAGTACAACTCCCAAGGCTTGTTAGAATACGAATATCTAATGGCCAGTTGTTTCTCATCAGGTGAAATTGTCACCTCATGAGCACCTGTCAATTCGGTTATTTTCGTAAGCTTAGTGCCATCTACTGATAAATGATAAAAATGTTGTTCGCCTGGATGAACCTGATTGGTAGTAATAAAAAACTTGGTTTTGTCTTGAGATAAAGCTACTTTTTGCACCTCAAATTTTCCAGAAGTTAGGGCTACTTTAGTTTTAGCAGTCAAATCGAATCTATAAAGGTGGGCATATCCTGTTTCTTCTGATTGAAAAAAAATAGTGTTTTCATCTAAAAAACCCAAGGTGCTTGCAAAGTTAGAAATGCCAGGTCCGCCAATCCAAGCCTCATCTCTTTGGTGATCGATACTTTGAACTCTTCCATTTGCCAAGTCAACTTTTACAATCCAACGGTCTTTATGATCCACTGTTCTTGCTTCTGCCACCAAGTTTGTTGCCATCGGCGACCAGGTAAAATTGGAGAACTGCACTACACGACCTTTCGCTTTTGTTACACTATCAATTTTCGGATAATCTTTGAAATATTCAGGAAATTTTTCCAAACCAGGCAAACCTTTTGACGAAATCTTGAAAACGGTATCGGCCAAAGCATTCAACAAAAAAGATTCTGAAGTCATTTGTGGAGAGCCTACTTTGTTTCTACCTGGAATATCCTCGGTGTATCCCGATGCATTTACATAATTTGGCACTATGGTGTTCTTTTGCGTCTTTGGTGTTTCCAAAACACTATAAATCAACATATTTAGATTTGGACTCACCTGCAAACCTCCTAGTCTTTTGTCGTCCAGATATATCTTTTTTAGTCCTTTTTTGGGTGGATTGTTCTTTTTGGCTTGTGTTTCTTTATTTTTTCTTTCTTCAAGCACATCAAATAATTCTATCTGATCTTTTTCTAACCACAGCTCTTCATCTGTTTTTTTCTTTTCAGAAGCTTTTGAACCGGATTGAAAATCGGTCAATTGTTTCACAAATCCATCATTGATATTTTGGGCATATAAATTTTGGCTTCTTCTAAAAATTATATTTTCATCGTCAAGAGAAAACTCTGGTAAAGACTCTATATCAACCGTTTGCGTCAATCTTTTTACAAGGTTAGTACGCAAAAAATGCAAATACAAATCGCCTTCCTTTACAAAAACTTTTTTAGTTTGGTCATTTGAATATGCACCAGTTGGAAAAAGCTTTTCTCTCTGCTTTACAGAAAGTTTCTCGGTTTTTTGAATTTGTAAATTATATGCATAAAGCGAATCACCTAAGTTTTTCTCTGGATTCCAGTTGAAATAAATGTTTTTACTATCTTCTGACCAAGAAATATTGGAAGGCGATGTACCAATCCATTTTGGATCTTGCATGATTTTGTCTACCGAGAGTTTAGACTGTGCAAATGCACCTAAAAAGCAGAAGCTCAACAGAGCCATTAGTTTGATTTTCATTGATTTATAGAGGTTTGATGAAATTATTTCATTAATAAATTTTCTAATATTACCACAGATTTGACGCCTGCTTTTTTCCGGAGTTCCCTGTTAAAAGCACCCAATATGATATCTTTATCTCCATCTTTGTCAAAATCTCCAGCATCCATTGTGAGCCACTTATGACTCGATACTTTCTTTTTTGAACTAACTTCGAATTTTAAATTTGCTTGGCCTTCAAAATACAAAAATGCTTCATTTCGCTTTGTGTCCGGAAAAAATGAAATAACCGCCAAATCGAAATCTTTGTCATTGTCAAAATCTTCAGCAATTACTTTGGATGCTCCGTTAATCGGGTAAAAGTATTTTTCTTTGAACTCCCCATTCCTTTCATTAAGATAAATACGAACACCGTGAAAAGGTTTCTTGGTGATACTCAAATCGGCATTATCGCCGTTTGTATAGACAAAATCCAAGTCGCCATCAAAGTCTAAATCCTTGACCTCAAAATAACTCGAGCCAAAATAGGAAGGAAAACTCATCAAAGTTTTCATTTCGAACTCGCCATTTCCTGTATTTCTAAATAAAACAATGGCCTCCCTACCTTGCGTCATCAATGCCAAAATATCTTTCTTGCCGTCTTTGTCAAAATCTACTTGATAGACTACCCTCGCTCCTGGCTCATTATTTAAAATATTCCCCTTAAAGGTTTTGCCATCATACCAAGTCAAATTCCCCGTCAGATTACCGAAATTTGAAATGATAAAGTCCTCGTAATTGTCACCATTTAAATCGGCCAAAACCATGTGTACTGGTCTGTGCAGTTTATCAATCAACACTTTATTTCCCGCAAGGAGTCTTCCCTCTGACAAATCTGATGGATTAAGAATACCAACTTCTAAGGTTACTTTACCTAGGTTTTTGTGATACTTTATATCCACCACAGGACTTTTTGTTTTTATGGAATCAATTAAATTGCCATTTGAGGAAAGTGAATAAACAGTACTTTTTATGGACGTTCCTATAAAAGTTTGATTTTTTGTCGAATCAAACTGAGTTAATACTATTTCATTTGCATCAATTTCCTGCTCTTTTAAAGAAAATCCCAAAAGCTCTTTTGTACTTAAAATCTCGTTTTGGATTAATGAATCTGGAGCATTTTCTCCATAATACTTCAAAATCTTTTCCCAATCCGCTTTGGCCATTACAGGATTTTGAGGATAAACGCCCGAATTCATGATGGCCATCATTTCTTCGTTGGAGAAGTTCATCATTTCCAACATAAATTCTCCCTGACCTAGCCTTAGAGCCATTTTGGGTAATACACCATTTAGCCAAATAGCTTTGGGCAAAGACTTGGGGTCTGGAAAAATATGACATCCCGAACAATGAATCTTAGCCAACTCTTCGCCTGAAAGATTCGATTCTTCCGGCGTTGATATTTCAGAAGAACTTCCTTTTCTACATGAATACCCAATGACCCAAATAAACAACAAACCAATTAACGAATACCTCATAATTAGTTTATTTTTAAACCTTTAGCCCCAATAGGTAAAATAATATATCTGGCCGACTGACCTAGATATCCAGATCCATAATAAATTTCTTTTTTTGTTTTCTTACCATTCAACTCATAGGCATATGACTTAGCCGAAGGATTTAAGGTAGAAATTTGCTTTTTGAGAGGAGTTTTAAACATTTTCAAAGGTCCTCTATTTTGCGAAGCCAAAAGGCTAATTTCTCCTTTGATGTTAGCTATACTTACTAAGGCCTTGGCATCACTCGGAACATAGAATCCGGAGTTTTTAATAACCTTAAACTCACCACCACCTGAACCTTTCAAATATACACCGTTAGATGCATCATAACGTCCAACTGAGATTTCATTACCAAAATTATTCCCAGAAACTACAATATCTTGAATACCATCACTATCAAAATCCTCAACAATAATACCATTTGCTGAGCTAAACTGAACCTCAATCGGCAAATCTTTGACCAAGAATTTACCACCACCTTGATTTAAAATAATTACAGATTTCATAAAACTTAACTCTAAATCTTGGGCATCCTCCTTTTCGTCCTTTGTCAATAAATTATCAATATTTGCATTTGCAAAATCCTTGTATGACACAAACCTTGAACGCGTAACGTTGAGCTGCTTATTTACATCGTCTTTTCCGTTGAAAGGCACCAAAAACTTCTCTTTTTTTTCATTTATAAAATATACAAAAGGTATAATATCATAATTTCCATTGTTATCAAAGTCTTTGGCCAAAACCCTTGCTGGTTCTTTTTCGTTACCCTTAAACAGAGCATTGAGGCCTATATTTCCTAGAACATAATCCATATCGCCGTCATTGTCAAAATCACCGGAATTGACCGAAGTCCAAAGTCCTTTCAAATTTCCCAATCCTGTATCTTTAACTTCTGAAAGCTTTCCTTTTTGGTTTTTGAAAAACCTTGGAGCCGACCATTCTCCGGCAACCAAAAGATCCATCCAGCCGTCGTTGTCAAAGTCTGTCCAAAGTACATCACAGATCAATCCCAAATTTTTGAGTTCTGGAAGACTTACATTGGTAAACTTGGCATCACCGTTTTTAGAATCATTTCTAAAAAGATAAGAATCGGTGAATTTAGGATATTCTCCTGGTACATTTCTTCCGGCCACAAATAAATCCAAATCTCCGTCGTTGTCATAATCTGACGCTCTTACGCAAGAGGTACTGGTACCAAAAGCCGGAATAGCATTGGGTTTTTCCACAAAATTGCCTTTACCGTCGTTGGTATAAAGCATATCACGGAAATGTTTATCTTCCTTCCGACCTTCACTCCCACCTCTGCATAGGTACAAATCTAAATCCTTGTCCCCATCAGCATCAAAAAGCAGCGACCCTAAGTCTTCTTCTAACTTATTTGGCAATTCATATTGGGCCAAAAGCGTCTTTTTATTAAATGTTCCATCGGCATTTTGAGTAAAAAACACGCCGCTATAACTTCGGCCTCCACCCAGGTAAACATCCTCTAAATTGTCCCCATTGATGTCACCAACAGACATGCCAGGTCCTAACTCTGAAAGCTTGGAGGGCATCAAGTTCTGGACATTAAAATCAATGAAATCTAATTCTTTGTGGACAAAATCAAGCTTTGAAATATCTGTAATATCTTCAAAAACCTGCTTTCCTAGGTTAGTGTCGTAATTTGTTTTAGACAAAGCATTTTTGATATTAACCTCCAGAATCTGATCTATTTTCGGATTCAAAATGATTTGAGACATACCATTGTACCACTGAACTTCTAGTTTTTTTACTTTTTTATTTCCCAATCCAAAATGAATAAATGGCTCAACACTCGACAAGTAGCCTCTAAAAGGGTTGTTTTCATGAATCATTTTTTCGCCATTCTCAAACTCCAACTGGACCACAGCACCTAATCCATTTATATTATTTTTGTCGCCAACAGTCTTGATTCTCAAGAAATGACTTTCTTTGTTTTTGTCAAATTCAATTTGATTGTTTTTAAATACAAATGCAGAGTCGTTTATGTTGTTTACCAAATAGTCCAAATCTCCATCATTATCCAAGTCGGCATAAACTGCCCCATTGGAGAAAGAAGGAATGTCCATCCCCCATTTTTCAGTTACGTCTTCAAACTCTAAATTCCCTTTATTTCTGTAGGCATAATTACTAATCTTAACTTCAGGTATTTGCCCCAAAATAAAGGTCTTCTCAGCCAAATTTTCAGCCTCAGATCTAAATGCCATAAAATCACGGTCGGTCACATCTTTTGGAAAACCATTGGTGATGATTATATCTCTAAAACCATCGTTGTCAAAATCTGCTAATGATGGTGTCCAACTCCAATCCGTTTCTGCTATTCCAGAAAGCAAACTTACCTCACTAAACATCGCTTGCTTGTTGTTGGCTAGTTTTCCATTGTTTATTTGAAGTGTATTCCGCATGTATTGGTAGGTGTAACCAAACTCATCGCTTAATTTGAACAATTGATAATTATTCGGTGGAGCCAAAACTTTCTTTCTCAAATTATTTTTGGCCAACATATCCACTGCAAAAACATCCAACAAACCATCGTTATTTATATCAGCCACATCGTTGCCCATGGCTGAGCTACTGGTATGTTTAAAATATTGATTGGCTTGGTCAGTAAAAGTACCATTTCCATTGTTTATATAAAGTAAATCATCGGCTGCATAGTCGTTGGTTACATAAATATCTTTCCAACCATCTTTGTTGATGTCGCAAATATTTAGGCCGAGACCATAACCTTCAATGATAATTCCAGCCTCTTTCGAAACATTGGTATAGTAGGAATGACCCAATTTCTCATCAAAATCACATCTATATAATCTATCCGTATTTGGATAAGTACCGTCTTTAACTTTTGGTCTAAAAGTATTGGGATATTGGTCGATTTCGTTTGTAAGCACATATAAATCTAAATCTCCATCGTTGTCATAATCAAAAAAAGCTGCATTCTCAGAATGACCTGAATCGTTTACGCCATAATCGGCACCCATTTCTTTGAATACAGGCGTTCCGTCCTTCAATCCCTGATTGACGAACAATAAATTCTGTCTTTCAGAAGCAGGTTCTTTTACAGTAGCTGCCACGTAAACATCCATCCAGCCATCACTGTTGATGTCTACCGTAACTACTCCGGCACACCATCTGTTGGCAGCTTCAATACCAGCTTTTACTGAAATGTCCTCGAACTTAAAATCACCTTTGTTTAGATATAATTTATTCGCAACTTGATTTCCACTAAAAAACACATCTTGCAATCCGTCTTTGTTAAAATCTGCAATCCCAACACCAGAGCCATTATAGACATATTCAAAATCCAAAATATTCATAGAATCGTTTTCAATTATTCTATTTGAAAACTGAATACCAGAGTCTTCGGCATCTATTTTGGTAAAAAGCGTATCGTCTTTGCAAGAGAAGAAAGTACTAATGATAAAGAGAGTAGTTAAAATTCTAAACGTCATATTGGGTCAAATTAATCTAGCCCAAAAATAACAAAAAAAGGGCAGAAGCTTTGCTTCTACCCTTTTTAAAATATCTCGAATCTATGAATTAATATCCAGGATTTTGAGTTAAGATATCTTTTCCTTGAACGTCAATTTGAGGCTGAGGAATTGGTAAATATTCGTTTTTACCTTTAGTGAATTTCGCTCCACCAAATTTAGCCACCAATATTTTACTTTCGTAAGCCAAGTAACTGTTCAATTCAGTTTCAGCAGTTCCCCATCTTACTAGGTCAAAGAATCTGTGTCCTTCTTGAGCTAGCTCAAGCATTCTTTCCATTCTTACCGCAGATCTAGCTACTGTTTTGTCAGTCCAAGGTGCACTGTAAGTAGCTATATTATAATTAGCCGCAAACTTAGACTTGTCACTGTTTTCAGTAACCCAGCTAGCTTTGTTAGCCGCTCTGCCTCTTACCATGTTGGTATATTCACGAGCTTTCTCCAATGAACCAGCCTCAATTTCAGCTTCAGCTGCCATCAATAAAACGTCAGCAAAACGGATGATGTTGAAGTTCATAGTTGCATAACCTCTTGTCCAAGAAGAACCGTCAGTCAAAGTATTCTCTTGACGTTTGTAGTAAACAAATTTCTT
>NKJG01000039.1 GCA_002256395.1 Bacteroidetes bacterium B1(2017)
TTCTTGAAAGTAGGTGATAGAGTTGATAAGTACTATGGACGTGCTTTTGTAAGAACGCCAGAAGGTCAAATCATTAATGACGCTTCAGGAAGACCAATTTATGCTCCAATAAATCAATATTTGGGCAACATGAACCCTGATTTTGTATTTGGTATTAACAACAAGTTTTCATACAAAAACATCACTTTGGGCTTCCAGTTTGATGGAAGAATTGGTGGAGTATTGTCTAACTATATCCAAAAGCAAACTTTTAGAGGTGGTCGTCACATCGATTTAGTTACAGGTGCAATGGGTGAGGCTCGTTATCAGGATTATTTGGGAGTTAAATCATATGTAGGTGAAGGTGTTCAAATCAATGGTGCTTCTGCTTTGAAGTTTGATTTAGACGGAAAAGTTACCAACTATAATGAGTTAACCTATTCTCCAAACACCACAAAACAATACCTCCAAGACTGGGTAAGTAGATACTACAATTCAGACGAAGGTAACTTAATGAGTCGCTCGTTTGGCATGTTGAGAGAATTGGTTATCGGTTATTCTTTGCCTAAAAACATCATTGGCAAGACTTTCCAAGACGTTTCTGTGTCGTTGGTTGGTCGTAACTTATTCTATTTTGCTGAGAAAAAAGATATCGACCTTAACCAATATTTAAGTGGTGGAAGTTCTGGAACTCAGACACCATCAACACGGAGATATGGCGTAAACGTTGCAATCAAATTCTAAAAAGTCCAGTTTTCATTTTAAAAAATTAAAGGATATGTTGAAAAATAAATTAAATATAGTTTTGTTGTCATTGCTGATGGTATTCAGCATGAGTTGCGAAAAAACTTTCGAAGAGTTGGAGGTAAATCCCAACAGCCCTGTGAGTGTTCCAGCTTCATTAGTATTACAAGGAATTGAAGCTGATATGTACAACAACACCGGCCGTCCGTTCAGTGCCGAAATGCGTTGGAATCAGTTTTATTTGTCAAACTACAACTACTACGCTACCAATGAGTATACTTGGACAGCCGCTCCAGATCATTTTATGACATTGAAAAATGTTGTTAAAATGGAAGAAGAAGCCATTAAGTTGGGTGCAGATGCAGTAAATCCATATACTGCGGCAGGTAAGTTTTTCAGAGCGTTTTTCTATGATCAAATGTCGAAAAGAGTAGGGGATTTGCCTATGAGTGAGTCGCTTAAAGGGGTTGAAAATTTGAATCCAAAGTATGATACACAAAAACAAGTGTATGTGCAGATTTTGAAGTTGCTGGAAGATTCAAATGCTGAGTTTTCAACACTTATAGCCAAAGGAAATCAAACCCTCACGGGCGATTTTTACTATGGTGGTGATTTGAAAAAATGGCAAAAAGCAGTGAATGCTTTTCAATTGAGGGTATTGGTAAGTTTGAGTAAAAAAGAAGCAGATGCAGACTTAGGGGTTAAAGCCAAATTTGCAGCAATCGTATCTAATCCTACCAAATATCCATTGTTTGCTTCTAATTCGGAGAGTCTTCAATTTGTATCTAATCTTTACAATAAGTATCCTTCTAATCCTGATAATTTTGGATTTGATGCCACGCGTCAAAATATGTCTAAAGCTTATGTAGAGCGTTTGACAGAGAGAAAAGATCCACGCGTAATGGTAACTTGTGAGCCAGCTGGCGGGGCCTTGAAAGCGGGTAAGTTGGCCTCGGATTTCAGTGCTTATGCCGGTGCTGAAGCTGGAGAAGATTTGTCGGATATGAGTTCAAAAGCGGGTATCAATAACGGTTCTGACTTTGCTCCTGGTGTTTATTCTTTTCAAAATCGCAAGCGTTATTATTCAAACTACGTCGGAGAAAATACTTTCATTATGGGTTATTCTGAAATGTGTTTCAATATAGCTGAAGGTGTAAATAGAGGATGGGCAACTGCAGATGCAGAAAAATGGTATAACCAAGGTATTTCAGCTTCAATGGAGTTTTACGGTATAAAAGAAGGCTCAAATACCATGACATATTCAAAAACTGGTAGCAGAGATGCAGCTGATGCAAGAACTTTCAATATCGATTTCAAAATGGCAGATTATGTAAGCCAGGCCAACGTAAAGTATGAAGCAGGTACTGCGGGTCTAGAGAAAATATTGACTCAGAAATACTTGGCTTTCTTTATGAACTCTGGTATGGAGGCATATTTCAACTGGAGACGTACTGGTTTTCCTAAATTTTACCAAGGTGTAGGAAATGGAAACTCTAACAGAATAGCGGTTCGTTGGCAATATCCTTTGTCTGAGAGGACTACAAATGCTACAAACTACAAGGCTGCTATAGCTAGCCAATTTGGTGGAAAAGACGATATCAATGATATGGTTTGGATGTTGAAATAAGTGAACTTGTCGTAGAGTTAAGTTTATAAAGTTAAAAATGAATACTAATAGAAAACGGAGCGATTGCTCCGTTTTTCTTATTAAATCACAATTATTTTATAGACATCAATGAGCCTTTAAAACATGAAAGAGAATTATTAAACTTTGGCTGAAGAACAAACACATGAAAAAATCTAACAAAGCTATTATTTCAGAAATCAAATATTTGTTTTTCAAAAGTGGGGGAGATGAGTATTTTGGTGAAAAAGTTAGTCAATTTGAGCATGCTGCCCAAAGTCTGATGTTGGCCATAAGTGAGGAAGAATCTTTAGAAATGCAGGTAGCGGCATTTCTACACGATATCGGTCATTTATTAGATAGTGATGAAGAAAACGCAATGGAAGTTTATGGCAGAAAAGACCACGAAGCTGCTGCCAAAGTTTGGCTAATGGAGCGAGGCTTTTCCGAAAAAATACAGACCGTTGTAGCAAACCATGTTCCGGCCAAACGCTACCTTTGCTACAAATATCCAAGTTATTACCAAGGACTTTCTGAGGCCAGCAAAAAGACCATGGCTTTTCAGGGAGGAATAATGTCAAAGACTGAAGCAGAAGAATTTGAAAGTCAGATTTTTTTTGAAGAAAGTATAAAACTCAGACATTGGGACGATAAAGCTAAAATCACTAATATTGAAGTTCCAAGTTTGGAAGATTGCCTAGAGATCGTAAGTAAGTACTTGGAAAGAAAAAGAGTTGAACTTTAAAAAGAGACAAACATTCAATCTAGCATCAATGAAAAACTATAGAATTTTATTTTTAGTTATTTTCTTCTTCATAAATGGAGATTTATTTGGACAAAAAGATAACAATTTTATCGTTAGACCATATTTGCAAATTGGACAAAATCCAAACAGCCAAACCATTGAAATTTTATGGCAAACTACCCAAATGGATGCCCAATGGAGCTTAGAATACAAAACAACTGCAAATGGGACTTGGACCAAAGCTAAGCCTCCATTTGTGTCAGAAATAAAAGCCAAAGGAATAAATCCAAGGTATTTATTTACAGTTACTTTGAATAATTTACCACCCGGTCAAGAGTTTTTTTACAAAGTATTGAGGAACGGCAGCGATCAGTTTACTTCAAAAGGTAAAACCTTAAAAGCTGTGGAGCAATCTTATAAATTTATAGCCTTTGGTGATATTGGTGCCAATACCCGAGAGCAAAAAGATATTGCCATGCAAGCTTTCAAAACCAATCCTGATTTTGTAGCTGTAACGGGTGATATAGTTTACAACAGAGGACTCATCAGTGAGTATGATTCAAAGTTTTGGCCAATCTATAATGCCGAAAAAGCGGATACAAATGGTGTTCCGATGATGAGTTATATTCCCTTTGTGGCCGCTCCTGGAAATCATGACATCGAAACCCGAAACTTGGATAGCTACCCTGAAGCTTTGGCATATTATATGTTTTGGAGTCAACCACTCAACGGACCACAAAAACCAGAAGAAAGTGTTCTTGTGCCTCCGCTTATCGCCAATGATGAAAATCGGGCCGCTTTTTTGAAAAGTGTTGGAAACAAATATCCCGCCATGGCCAATTTTTCATTTGATTATGGCAATGCTCACTGGACAATTCTCGACTCAAATCCATATGTAGACTGGACCAACAAAGAAATCCTCGATTGGGTAGAAAAAGATTTGTTAGCAGCCAAAAACGCCACTTGGCATTTTGTGATGTTCCACCATCCGGGTTTTAATTCATCCCGAGCACATTACGAACAACAACACATGCGTTTGTTATCGCCCATTTTTGAGAAAGGTGGCGTAGATGTCGTTTTCAATGGCCATGTGCATAATTATCAGCGTTCTTTTCCGCTTACATTTAAGCCTGACGACAATGGTGATATCGTAGCTTCCGAGGATTTGAAACGTATTAGAGGCAGAATAGTGAGTGGCAAATGGACTTTGGATAAAAAATTTGATGGCAAAAAAGTAAAATCTCCACAGGGTGTTATTTATATAGTTTCTGGTGCTGGTGGAAATGATTTGTATAACATAGACCAAACAACAGACACCGACAACTGGATGAAGTTTACGAATAAATTTGTTTCGGATGTTCATTCCTTTACTTTGGCAGAAGTCAATGGAAAAACTTTAGAAATAAAACAATTAACGGCCACTGGAAAGGTTTTGGATAAGTTTATAGTAGAAAAAAAGTAAGGTTATGATTACCAAAAAAGCTGAAACCAATATAGATCGTTTCAATTGCAAAATGGTATTCAGTTTAATAGTATTTAACCCTTTTTTAACCCATATATAATAGAAAGACCCATCCTCAGATGGGCTTTCTTATTTCTTTTTAAACCTTAACATAATATGAAAAAATACTGTTTAGCCCTTTTGATTCTGGGCTTTGTAGCCTGTAAGAGCTCCCAAAAAAGTTCAAGTAAAATTGATTTCAAAGCGATGGTTCAACAAAAAGTAACCTTGCCCAATGGTTGGTCTTTAACACCCATAGGGAAAAGTTTGGCTTTGCAAGATTTGCCATTAAACTTGGTGGTTTCTCCTTCTAAAAAATACTTGGCCGTTACCAATAATGGACAATCAACCCAAACGATAACTTTAATAGATGCCAAAACGGAGCAGATATTGGACGACAAAACCATCGACAAGTCTTTTGTTGGACTGGCATTTAGCCCTGATGAAAAACACTTATATGCATCGGGAGGAAATGATAACAAAGTTGTGATTTACAGCATTTCAAACAATAAATTGGAACAAAGCGGTGAGATTGTTTTGGATAAACCTTGGCCAGTAAAAGTCTCTCCAGCGGGTTTGTGTGCCACCAAAGACCTGATTTATGTCGTAGCCAAAGACAACAATACCTTGTATGTTTTAGACATTGCATCAAAATCCATAAAGAAGCAAATCAAGCTATCAGCCGAACCTTACACGTGCATTTTGTCCCCTGACCAATCCAAATTATTCGTTTCAATGTGGGGTGGAAGTAGCATTCAAATTGTGGATTTGGTAAAAATGGAGTTAGGAGCAAATATTTCGACAGAAAAAAATCCGAACGATATGGTTTTGACAAAAAACGGTAAAACGCTTTTTGTATCTCATGGAAACGCCAATGTGGTGTCTGTTATCGATACCGAAACCAATCAAAAAATAGAGGAATTGGATTGCTCGCTTTATCCAAATGCTCCAATCGGCTCTACACCCAACGCTGTGGCTTTGAATGAATCTGAAGATAAATTGCTGATTGCCAATGCCGATAATAATTGTTTGGTGGCTTTTGATGTGGAAGAAATTGGCAAAAGTCATGCTTTGGGTTTTATACCTACGGGTTGGTATCCCACTTCCATAAAAATCATCGGACAAAAAGTATTTGTAACCAACGGCAAAGGGTTTACTTCGAAACCGAATCCAAAAGGGCCCAATCCAGTGAGTTCAAGAAGCCCTCTTTTTAAAGGCGGAAACCCCGCCGCTGTCCGTGGATCTGAATACATCGGAGGACTTTTTAAAGGCACCTTATCGATTTTTGATTTTCCAAAAGAAAAAGAAATAGATGGACTTACAAAATTGGTTTATGAAAATACGCCATACAATACCGACAAAAAGAACCTCTCAGATGGAGAAACAGGAAATCCTATTCCTAGAAAAGTTGGTGACAAATCGCCAATCAAATATGTATTTTATATCATCAAAGAAAACCGAACCTACGACCAAGTTTTGGGTGATATAAAAGAAGGAAACGGCGACAGTACACTTTGTCTTTTTCCCGAAAAAATCACTCCGAATCAACACGCCATAGCAAAAGAGTTTGTCCTTCTTGATAATTTCTATGTAGATGCCGAAGTGAGTGCCGACGGACACAATTGGTCAACGGCTGCCTACGCCAACGATTACGTAGAAAAAACTTGGGTGGCTAGTTATGGTGGTAGAGGCGGCTCTTACGATTATGAAGGCCAAAGAGCTATTGCCTATCCCAAAGACGGATTTATTTGGGATTTTGCCCACCGAGCTGGTGTTTCGTTTAAGTCTTATGGTGAGTTTGTGGAGAATCGTTTGAAATTGCCAAATTTAAAGGACAATTACAGTCGCAGCTTCGCCTCTTACGATTTGGCCATAAAAGACATTACTCGTGTGGATCAATGGAAAGCAGATTTTGATTCATTAAAAGCCATCAACAAAATTCCGCAGATGAATATCATCCGATTAGGTAATGACCACACGGCTGGATCGAGATTGGGATTTCCAACGACTGAGGCCATGGTGGCTGACAACGATTTGGCTGTTGGGAGATTGATAGAACACCTTTCTAATTCAGGTATTTGGGAGCAAAGTGCTATATTTATTCTTGAAGACGACGCTCAAAATGGCTCTGACCACGTAGATGCTCACCGCTCAACGGCCTATGTGGCAGGCGGGTATGTAAAAAGAGGATATGTGGATCACACCATGTATTCTACTTCAGGGATGTTGCGTACGATGGAACTTATTCTGGGTATTCCTCCAATGAGTCAGTATGATGCCGCAGCCACACCCATGTGGAGATGTTTTGATAAAATGCCTAATAACAAGCCATTTGTGGCCAAAAAGAATAATATCGATTTGGATGAACCCAATGTAAAAGATGCAAATTCTGAAAAGTCTGGAAAAATAGACATATCTCAACCAGACCTGATCAACGATACAGAATTTAGCAAAATAGTTTGGGAAAGCGTTAAAGGTATCGGTATACCTATGCCCACACCAAAGCGAGGAGCTTTCTTAAAAATAGTAGATAAAGATTAATATAATTTTTCCAAAATATGCCTAAAACTATCCTTTTATTGTTGTTTTCTTTTTCGCTGTCGTTTGCAATGGCAAAAGACACCGACTCTTTAAAGGTAAAAACACTAGAACCAGTAAATGTAACGGCCATGCGGTCATCATTAAAAAATTCGGAAACTCCAGCAAGGATTTTTAGTTTTTCCAAAAGTGAACTTCAAACTTCTGATTCTCGAACATTACCTGAGTTTTTTAATGGAAATGGAAATTATTTTCTACAAAAAACCAATCATGGTGGTGGTTCTGTGTTTTTGAGAGGACTCACCGGTAACCAAACGCTCATTTTGGTGGATGGTATCAGGTTGAATAACAGTACTTTTCGTTATGGACCGAATCAGTATCTCAACACCATCAATCCTTTTATGGTGTCAAGTGTGGAGGTTTTGTCTGGCTCAGGGTCGGTTCAGTATGGTTCCGATGCCATTGGTGGACTTATTCAGGTTTTTAGCAATAGCCCTGACTTTGACAAGAAATTTGGACTAAGTATTAATACGCGAATTTCCACACAAAATATGGAAAAGGGACTTAGTGGAGCGATAAACTTGAGTAAAGGTAAATTTGGTTTGTTGATTTCTGGAACTGTCAAACAGTTCGGCGACTTGGTGGGAGGTAAAAACATCGGAAGACAGGCACCAAACGGTTACGATGAAAGTGCCTTTGAAGCAAAAGGAATTTGGAATTTGAACGAGAACCTAAGTCTCACCCTTGCTCACCAGCATTTGGCACAAAGAAACGTACCGATTTATCATAAAATATTGCTCGAGGATTTCAAACAAAATGAGATTTCATTTCAGGCCAGAAATTTATCCTTTTTAAAACTTGATAACAAAACACAAAACAGATTTTTTTCAAGCCAAAACATCACTTTGAGCCACCAGTTTAACCCTGAAGAGCGTACTTCTCAAAAGAATAAAGCTGCTTTAATTCGTTTTGAAAAAGATCAAATAAATACTTCGGGATTTAGTTTTACTAATATCTCTCTTCCAGTTAAATATTGGACCATTTCTTCGGGTTTAGAAGCTTACGATGACAAAGTTTATAGCTCGAAAATTGATGAAACCAATGGTGTGAAAGTCAGTAAGAGAGGGCTTTATCCCAACAATTCTTCTTATTTGAATTCCGCAATTTTTAGTTTACATCAGTTTTCGTTCAAAACGTTTCAAATCCATGCGGGTTTAAGGTGGAATGCCGTGAAAATGCAAATTCCTGACGAAACGTTAGGAACCAGCGAAGTCAAAAACAGTGCTTTGGTTTATAATTTCAGTGTATTAAAGAAACTGGGTAAAAATATCGGACTTTATTCCTCTTTCAATACGGCCTTTAGAGCTCCAAATATTGACGACATGGGTACACTCGGCATTGTGGATTTTCGATATGAGATACCTTCTGATAATCTCAATCCTGAGAAATCGAAGCAATTTGAGTTGGGTATAAAAGGGAATTTTAAACAAGGGATGTTTCAAATAAATGTGTTTCAAAACCAACTGGAAGACCTCATTACCAGAGAAAAAGTAGTTGGGCAGGTGATAGAAACCTATCAAGTTTATGCCAAAATGAACACTGGAAAAGCAATAATCAAAGGCTTAGAGTGGAGTTCGAAAAATAAGATTATTGAAAATCTATATGTAAGCACTTTCCTGACTTATACGTACGGTCAAGACCTCATCAAAAATGAACCTTTACGCAGAATGCCTCCGTTTTTTGGAAATTTTTCTTTGGAATATACTTTAAGTAAACTGAAAATTAGACCAAGTTTGGCTGCCGCCACAGCACAGAAAAGGTTGGCCTCAGGTGATATTGCTGACAACCGTATTGGAAAAGATGGAACGCCTAGCTTCGCCGTTTTTAATATGAATGCCAACTATGCGATTAAACGTTTTAATTTTAACCTCAATGTTTTAAACTTAGGCAATAAAGCGTATAAAACACATGGTTCTGGTGTATATGGCTATGGAAGGTCAGCTTTTGGCTCGGTTTCTTTTACATTATAATATACCACAAAGACGTGTATTTTTTATTAGAATAAGTTTGGTTCAAAAATCTTAGATTTCAAATGAAAAAAAGTAGTGTACTGATTTGGTCAATTTTGATAATCACTTTGGCTTGTAAAACCTCACCAAAGTTAAAAAACACAATAAGTGCGTATCGTCATTCCTCCGATGATAGCACACTTTACCAAACCAAAGCCCCCTATATAATGCCTTACAACCGTATTCTGGATCCAGTGGGTGTGTCGGTACAGTTTGGTGATGGTGCTTTAGAAAACCATAGCTTAGATGCAGTAAAATTATCCGATGACAAAACTTTGGTCGTGGAAGATCGCTTTGGAATAGCTTTTTTTGACATTGATTCTAAAAAACTGATACACCGATGGGCTTATAATGCAGAAGATAAATTTAAAGGTACCATGAGTACTTTTTCGGGAATTAGCTCGATAGTTTACCACGATTCTACTTTTATATTTTGGGGTGCAGGGGGCAAAGAAGTTTTTTTTGGAGGCAATGTTAATACTAAAGTCAATTCATTTGTATTGCAGGCCTATTGGGATGGCAAAAAAGCTAAAATAGTCAATGCATTTCCTTTTGAAGCTATCGCTCCAGCAACCATAGCCTTGCCCAATCAAGTTGTGCCTAAAATCGAAAACGATGAACTTTATTTTTATACCGTTCTAAATGGCAATAACCAATTGGCCAAAGTAAGCGTTACTGATCAAAAAAAGATATTTACCATGCCCACGGGTGTAGCTCCGTATGGGCTTGAAGTGATTAACGATAAGGTATTTGTAAGTAATTGGGCCGGTCCTGTCCCTGATTCTACTAATGGATTAGAAACAGCAGGTATTCCATGGGGAAAGGCCTATGTGGACTCAAAAACTGGGGCAATGAGCCAAGGCTCTGTTTCTGTTTTGAATACAAAAACGGGGAAATTGTTAAATGAAATCAAAGTGGGATTGCATCCAAATGCAATTATTTCGAGTCCTGACAAAAAACTGATTTATGTTGCCAACGGAAATAGCGATAATATTTCGGTTATTGATGCAATCAAAGAAAACGTGATTGATTCAATTGAAGTAGGCCTTTTTAATGAACACAAGGCTTATGTAGGTTCGTCTCCGAATGGCTTGGCTATCAATGCCGAAGGGTCAGTTTTGTATGTGGCCAATGGTCTGGATAATGCCATTTGTGTGGTGGATTTAAAACAAAAGTCTGGAGAGAAAAACTACTGCATCAATGGTTATATTCCTACAGAAGCCTATCCATCGGCAATAGTTTTGCATGACAACCAAATGGTCTTGTGTAATTTGGAATCAATAGGAGCCAGGGCACTTCAAGAAACCGATTTTGATGACATAGGTAAAAATCCAAAACAAAAAATCAAGGCTTTTAATGCACACAAGCAGATGGCCTCCATATCTTTTATAGATATCCCTACACAAAGCCAGTTGATACAATTAACAGAGAAAGTCAAAAAATTGAACTTAGCTTACAGAATAGAACTCACCAACCTTGCCCCAAGGCCCAATGTTGTTCCGGTGCCCGTTCCTGAGCGTATTGGCGAACCTTCGGTGTTCAAACATGTCTTGTATATCATCAAAGAAAACCGCACCTATGACCAAGTCTTGGGAGATTTGCCCCAAGGCAGAGGTATGAAGTCGCTTTGTATTTTTGGAGATTCGGTTACACCAAATCAACATAAATTTGCGAAAGAATATTTTTTGGTGGACAATTACCATGTTTCAGGCAAAGGTTCGGCTGAAGGCCACCATTGGGCTTCGGCGGGAATGGTGACGGATTACACCGAAAAATCTGTTCGGGCATGGTTTCGTAGTTATCCGCATGTGCTTTACGATGCCATGGTATATAATAAAAACGGTTTGATTTGGAACAATGCACTAGACCATGGCAAAACGGTTAGAATCTATGGTGAAGCATGTGATTTTCATTTTGATGGGAAAAATTACGATTGGAAAACACTTTTTGATAAACGTAAAAACAATGATTTGGGTGATTTTAAATACCACAGTACAACTACAATTTCGAGAATTAGGCCATTTTTATCCCAGACTTTTCCGGGTGGTGATAATGAAATAGTTTCGGATCAAATGCGTGCTGACGATTTTATAAGAGAACTTAAAGACGCTGAAGCAAAAGGCGGAGATTTACCCAATCTGATGGTGATGGCACTACCCAACGACCATACTGCCGGCACCAACCCAAGTTTTCCAACACCTAGAGCGATGGTGGCCGACAATGATTTGGCCGTGGGAAGGATAGTGGAGGCAATAACACATAGTAAATTTGCTGAGAATACAGTAATTTTCATCACCGAAGACGACTCTCAATCGGGTTGGGATCATATTTCGTCCTATAGAACTACCGGTTTTATAATAAGTCCTTACAATCGTTTACAAAAAACGGTGACGACCCAGTATAACCAAACATCCATGCTACGCACCATGGAACAGATATTGGGCTTATCTCCAATGAATGTTATTGATGCCACCGCCATGCCAATGTTCGATTGCTTCAACAAAATGCCAGACTTTTCATATAAATATAAGCCTTTACAAAATCTGATTCCATTGGACGAAATGAATCCAGTAAGATCTAAACTTTCCGGTTCGGCTCTAAAGTTTCATGACCAATCCATTCGATTTGCTTTTCAAGAAATTGATAAAGGACATGACGATTTGCTTAACAGAATTTTGTGGTTTTCGGTTAAAGGGAAACAGAAGTATCCAGCTGAATTGGCTGGAAGTGAGGAGGATGAAGATTAATATATTCGAATTATGAAGCCTAAAATTTCTGTTCTCTTATGTTTTTTTATTTTTTCAAATGGCTTATTTGGTCAAATTACTTCACTTCCGAAATCTAAGAATGCTTTCATAGTAATAGCACATAGAGGAGCTCATAACGAAGCTCCAGAAAATACACTGGCAGCTTTCCAAAAAGCAATTGATCTAGGGGTAGATTTTGTGGAAATCGACCTCAGAACTAGCAAAGATAATGAACTTGTGATCATGCACGACGCATCGCTGGAGCGTATGACTGGCCTCAAAAGACGAGTGACAGACTTGAGTTTGGATAGTCTTAAACTGTTGAATGTAAGAGATTTAATTAATCCGAAATTTGGTGACTACCCGATTCCGACTTTTAAGGAGGTACTGACTTTATGTAAAAACAAAGTAAACATTTATTTGGATTTTAAAGAGGCTTCTGTTCAAAAGGCATTTGATGAAATTAGGGCTTTTGGTATGGAAAAAAATGTAATTGTTTACATTAATTCTGCAACTCAACTGGCCGAATGGCGAAAAGTAGCCCCCAATATGCCCTTGATGGTAAGTCCGCCAAAAAATATTAAAACGGCTTCTGAAATGTCTGAATATTTAATCGCCAACAAGATTGATATTTTAGATGGAAACTATGCAAATTACAATCTGGAAACTGTAAAGGCAGCTAAAGAGATGCATGTCCCCGTTTGGGCAGATATTCAAAGTAAAACCGAAGGGCCCGATCAGTGGAATATTGCGATTTCAAATGGCATTTTAGGTCTACAAACTGATCATCCCAAGGAACTGATTGCTTTTTTGAATAAGCTGGGATTGC
>NKJG01000040.1:0-10247 GCA_002256395.1 Bacteroidetes bacterium B1(2017)
TCTAAGGCTGCACCGCGACGATGTACAGCTCCTATGAATGCTTCAAGGCTTCCGCCAATCATACCCATTCTTATCTTCCTTGCCATTACTATTTTTTAGGTTGAAATTGCAATTTTATGAAAAATAAAGCATTGGTAAAAGTATTAATTGATAAAATTCATGTTATTGGTCTAAGAAAAAATCCAGTAAATAGATTTTTAATTTAAATATCTAAATATCGAAAAAATCTTAATCAGCTAGCGTTCAACATATCAATTGATTAACTGTAAAAAGGCCACCAATACATGGTAAAATAAAATCTATTCTTAATATAATTATATGAATTTAAAAATGATCACTTAAAAAAGTTAGCAAGTGTTTTTGATACAATTATTAATTTTTCCTTTACAGAGATTCAAAAAAAATGTAGATTTACAAAATTTAAAAAATTTAACCCTTAAATATTAAAAAATATGGTAAACGACAAGAGACTTTTTCTTGGTAGTTGTTTTGCTCTTATTACAACTGCATTTTCATTCAGTATCAGAGCTGGGATTTTACCACAACTAGGTACAGAATTTAATTTAACAGCCGAACAACTTGGCTTTATTAACTCCATGTGGTTTGTTGGTTTTCCAGTTGCGATGATTATCGGCGGATTGGTTTATCACACTGTAGGACCTAAAAAAATCATGTTAATTGCTTTTGCATGTCATGCAGCAGGTATTTTGTTGACCATTTATCCTCAAACTTTAGGTGGATACACTGGCCTATTAGTTTCAACATTTTTGATAGGAATCGGCAATGGATGTACCGAAGCTGCTTGTAATCCAATGATAGCGGACACTTACCAAGGTGCAAAAATGAGCAAAATGCTTAATCGTTTTCACATGTGGTTTCCTGGTGGAATCGTAATTGGTAGTTTGGTTTCAAAATTTATGACTGATGCCAATTTAGGGTGGCAAGCACAAATCTGGGTTATATTAATTCCAACTATTATCTATGCCTATTTATTCTGGGGTCAAGAATTCCCTAAGCCAAAAGTAGAGGGCGTTACTTCTATAGGTGAAAACATTAAAGCGATGTTCACACCCTTGTTCTTGTTTATGTTTGCATGTATGGCTATCACAGCTATCACAGAGTTTGGTCCGCAACAATGGACAGGCTTAATCATGAGCAAAAGCGGTGCGAGTCCTATGTTAATATTGGCTTTGGTAACTGGTCTAATGGCCGTTATAAGATTTTTCGCAGGACCAATTGTTGAGAAATTCGACCAAACAGGTGTATTATTAGGTTCTGCAGTATTTGCAGCGATTGGTATATACTTATTCAGCACTCAAACTGGTAACATGGCCTATGTAGCCGCAATTTTCTTTGCCTTAGGTGTGGCTTTATTTTGGCCAAATATGGTTGGTTTCATTGCAGAAAAAGTGCCTTTGAGTGGTGCATTGGGCATGTCAGTAATTGGTGGTATTGGAATGTTCTCAACTGCTATATTTCAGCCAATCATTGGAAAATGGATTGATTCAAACAATGCAGCAAAAGCTGCTGAAGGCTTAACGGGTGATGCACTTGAACTAGCCGCAGGACAAGCCACTTTAGGTACGATGGTTACTTTTCCAGTAATCTTAATTGTTGCATTCTTGGTTTTATTTTTCTGGCAAAAAAATTCAAAAGCAGCATAATTTAGGATTTTAGCTATATTTGTAAAGCCGTTCTAATAAAAGGAACGGCTTTATTTTTTTGATTAAAACCTACAACGACAGTAAAAATGCCAACACTTTTTATCATATTTGGACTGCGATTCCATTTTTATTCAAACGAACACTTGCCGATTCATGTTCATGTAAGAAATAGCGACGGGGAGGCAAAATTTGAAGCGGAAACGGTTCGATTGGTTTCTAATAAAGGACTAAAAAACAAGGACATTAACTTAGCCATCGCAATCATAGAGGAAAATAAAGAAATTATTATAGGCAGATGGAA
The DNA here is from genome assembly GCA_002256395.1 of Bacteroidetes bacterium B1(2017). Taxonomy (GTDB): domain Bacteria; phylum Bacteroidota; class Bacteroidia; order UKL13-3; family UKL13-3; genus B1. The sequence goes on from NKJG01000040.1 coordinate 1,966, forward strand.
AGAGTATCATGGAGAATGAAATAAATGTTTCGAAAGTCTGGCTTGACGATGATTTTATTTACATCCAAACGGATAAAGGAGTTGTTAAAAATCATCCAATTATTTGGTTCCCAAGGCTATTGAAAGCTTCCAAAGAACAAAGAGAGAACTTCACGATTTCACCATTCGGAATTCACTGGGAATCGATTGATGAAGATCTGAGCTTCGAAGGCTTTTTTAGCTTTAAAAAACCTATGGTAAGTACTTAGATATTTAAATTTCTGTGAAGCAATTCTGAGTTATATTATTACGAACTTAAGGCAAATTTATGTTCCATTATTTCAGCAAGAAATTATTTATTAGTTTCAAATCATTTTCAACGCTACTCAAGGAAACAGAACGGCTTTATTTTTTATGAAAAACGCAAGTATAGACTTCGGAAATACCAGAGTAAAAGTTGGCTTATTTAAAAACCAAGAACTATTGGATATTTTCAGAGTAGGAACACTTTCCGAAACCGCCGAATTGTTAAGAGCTAATTCTGTTGATAATGCCATAGTTTCTTCGGTAACTATCTCAAATACAGAAATTTCGAAAGAACTAAAATTCCTAGATTCACTTCTTTTCTTAGATTTTAAGACACCTTTACCTATTGAAAATAATTACGTTACACCAACGACCCTAGGTTATGACAGAATTGCTGCGGCCGTCGGAGCAAATCTCCGTTATCCCAACCAAAATTGCCTAATAATTGACATAGGCACAGCCATTAAATATGACCTTGTTTCAGCCGACAATACCTTTGAAGGAGGAATAATTTCGCCCGGAAGAAAGATGAGATTTAATGCATTGCACACTTTTACAAAAAAACTACCGTTATTAAACACGGTTGAGATACCCGAATTGATTGGAGATTCTACTGAATCTTGCATGACCAGCGGTGTGATGAACGGAATAGCCGCCGAAATCAATGGAATCATTGATGAATATATAAAAAAACTTAAATTAACGGTTTTAATTTGTGGTGGCGATGCTCCTTACTTTGAAACTAAGATAAAATACCCGACCTTTGCAGCTCCAAATTTGGTCTTGGAAGGCCTAAACAGAATTTTACAATATAATGTTACTGAAATTTAGATACTTACTTCTTCTTACATTCATAAGTTTTACACAGATTGCGTGGTCGCAAGGCCAAGGAAATAGTCCTTACAACACCATAGGAATTGGCGAAATAACTGAAGAATCAGTGGCTGCTCAAGACATGATGGGCGGCACTGGCGTATCTTTTGCCAACAGCTTTTATATCAACCACATCAACCCCGCCATGTTGGTTAAAAACAGAACAATTGGATTGAACAAATACGTAGCTTTTAATATTGGCTTGAAAGGGGCTTATAAGGTAATGAACCAAGGAAATAAAGTACAAGATGACTTTGGCATGAACATGAGTAACCTTACTTTGGTGTTTCCTGTAAAACCTAAATGGGCAATGGGAATAAGTATGAGACCTTATTCGATAGCCGACAATATTTCGAAAATAGAAAAAGACTTTTTGGGTTCAAACGAGACCAATGAGGTAGAGTATAGAAACGCCGGAGGAATATCAAGAGTAGCATTAACGAATTCATTCATTTTAGCCAAAGGTTTGTATTGGGGAATTGAAGGGCAGTACAATTTCGGAAACATACAAAGAGATACTACATCGTCTATTACTGGCTCATCAGAATATTTTAGAAATTCTGGAAGATATAGTCTGAAAGGTGCGTCGGCCAAAACTGGTTTGACTTATCAATTGAAATTAAACAAAAAATGGAATTTGAACGTAGGGGGTGTCTATCAGCTAGGCTCTAACCTAAAAGGCGAGGCACTTAAAGTATTCAGTGTGTTGGGCGAAGCTGGTAATGGCCCTGTGTATATCCAAAACCCTGATACCTTATCATTGACCAACATTACGAGCCAAATACCAAGCAAATACAAAATTGGTGTTAGTTTAGAGAGCAATTATCATTGGGTATTTGCTGCTGAATATGGCTACACAAAATGGTCGGGCAACAAGCAATTTGACCCAACCGCCAACAAAATATTGGTTGATTCTAAAGAACTCAACTTCGGTATGGAATGGTTACCCAATGCTTCATCAGGCAAATACTTCAACCAAGTATTTTATCGTTTGGGATATAAAAACATCGATACGCCCTATATGATCAATAACACCAAAATAAAAGATCAAAGCTTCAGTCTTGGACTTTCGGTGCCTATGGGCTTTGGCAATCCTAGTTATATCGACATCGCTTTGGCAGTGGGAAGAAGAGGTGTAAACACTAATAGCTTGATTCAAGAAAACTATACGAAAGTATCGGTTAACTTCTCATTACTCAGCAGTTGGTTCAACAAACCTCGTATCGACTAACCATGAAAAGGTTATACTTTTTATGTTTCGTTATAGTTATTTCATCTCCCATCTTGTGGAGTTGTGAAGAGGAAAAGTCTAAAAAAGAATTTATAGAATACCTCGGGCCAATTCTTAATATTGACAATCTGTCTATTAGCCACAGTGATTCGGGCAGGGTAAAAGTAAAAATTTCAACCGCCAAGCAGCTGAAGTTTCAAAACGAAAACGAAGTATATCCCAAGGCCGTTTACGTAAACTTTTTGGACAAAAACGGCGTAGAATATTCGATGCTCAGAGGAGATTCTGGAAGATATGTCAAAGAAAAAAACCTGTATATCATTCAAGGAAACGTGTTTTTTAACAACCGTTTGCTACAGCAAAGTCTCTCTACCGAAGAATTGTTTTGGAGCCCAGTAAACAAGAAAATCTACACCGACAAAAAAGTAACCATAAAAACCCCAAGAGAATCTATAACTGCCTCAGGCGGCATGGACGCCACAGAAGACTTCTCCAAATACTCCCTCCGCCGTCCAAAAGGTATCTTTATGGTGGATTCGCTCAGGACTATTGTGGATACTACTGGGAATTAATAAAATAGACTTCCATTAGTATTCAAGAACATTTAGGAGCTTTTTTGGCATAACCTCAACCGAACATCGCTATAATAATACCTTTTGAAACTATTTACGTCCGTATGACTTCGAAAAATTTAAATTTCAGAAAGTTTTAATCAATTCAAAATATAGTTACGCAAGTTTCTTCTTCAAAAAAGAAAATTTCAATACATTGTAAATAAGTTTTCCTATTTTGGATTCAGAATCAATTAAACATAGAAATCAAAAATTAGTAAAAGAAGATGAAAAAAATGCAGATAGTACTCCCTTTGGTTTTTATAGTTTTATTTTTAGGAAGTCAAAAAGCTTCTGCTCAGACTACTGAAGCAATAAAACAGATTGAAAATTCTATAAAAGCCGATGGGAAATATGCCATTTTAGCAGGCAATTATAAACATTTCGAAGGTTCAGTTAGAACCGGCCTCCGAATGCGAAAAGGTAATCCTAATCTTCAGTTTCAAATTGTATTGATAGGCATGGTAGTAAAGGAAATCACGACTGATGTTCAATTACTGGCCTTGGTAGAAGATTGCAAAACTGCTGGTGTCCAAATAGTAATTTGTCAGAATGCCATGAAAGCATTGAACGTCACCAAATCTGATCTTCATCCTTATATCGAAACCACCTCAAGCGGTTTTGTTTATATGTTTGGTTTACAAGAGAATGGCTATAAGGTTATTAGCTTATAGAAGAGTGCAATTCAAAATTGGATTGAATTAAGAATAGTAAAATTATTGAGTGAAAAGAATTTAATCAACGAGATTAAGAAGTATCGTTGAGAATCTTTTAGATTCTTTCTTAATTATACTTGCTTTTTTCTAAATTTGTACATAAATTCGTACAAATATTAGTACAAATAACTTTGATAACAACGAATATCTCCGACTTCAGAAAAGACATAAAATCTTATTTGGATAAAGTCGTACAGAATTTTGAAACTTTAATCATCAATCGTGGCAAAGACGAGGGCATCGTGGTGATGTCTTTAGATGAATACAATTCGTTGATGGCTACCAATCATGAATTATCTTCCCGAAAAAATGAAAGGAGATTAGACTCTGCCATAGAGAAATTCAAAAACGGCAAATCATTTTCAAAAGACTTGGTGGATTTATGAAATATGTTTTCGTGGATGAATCTTGGGAAGATTATGTCTATTGGCAAAATATAGACAAAAAGAAAGTCAAAAGAATCAATGAATTGCTGAAAGATATTGCAAGAAATCCATTTGATGGAATCGGTAAACCTGAGCCATTAAAACACAAATATGCTGGATTTTGGTCTCGCAGAATTGATGACGAACATCGATTAATTTACAAATATGAAGAGGGTGAAATCCATATATTAAAATGTAGATTTCATTATGATTGATGCTATTTCTTGGATTTACAATATGCTTCTTGTTCCAATAGACAAAAAAAAATCATTCACACTCCACCCCTGCAACATCTCCGACCTCCACAATCTTCTTAGAACTCCCCCACTTATCATTCAGAAAAGTAATTAATTGGGCAATGTCGAGGTCATAAAGGCCTTTAGCGGCGGGCATTTTTTGGTTGTAGGTTTTCCCTGCAACATTTATAGGGCCTTGGAGACCGTTTTTGATGATGCAGACCAACTTGTTTTTGTCTTCTAGATAAGTGGAGCCTTTTATGGGTGGATACAGATTTCGAAGGCCTGATCCGTCTAAGCCGTGGCAGTTAGAGCAGTTTTTCTTGTAGATTTCTGCTCCTGATATTACATACTGTTCGTATTTTACCTCCTCGTCACTGGCACAAGCCGTGGCAAAAAGGCAAAGCAGCATTAAACTATTTCTGTAGCAAAAGCTCAATATCTTTGATGAGTCTATTGACCTCTTTTTCTTTGGTACCATCATAAACTCCTCTTATGTTTCTGTTTTTATCGACCAACACAAATGCTCCGCTGTGTACAAATCCGCCTTCATCTACGGCCTCTTTGTCTTCCATGGCCGATACCATGTAGGATTTCTGGGCTATTTCGTAGATTTTCTCCTGCTCTCCTGTTACAAATTGCCATTGGTTGGTGTTTACACCTAATTTCTCTTTGTAAGCTTTCAATACCGCCACCGAGTCATGACGTGGGTCAATGGTGTGCGACAATATACCCAATTCAGGATGGTCTTTGAATTTCTCATAGATTCTGAGCATTTGGGTTTTCATTACCGGACAAATGGTCGGACATGAAGTAAAAAAGAAGTCTGCAATATATATTTTGCCTTTAAAAGCCTCTTGAGTAAGGGTATCTCCATCTTGATTTACAAATTTGAAATCAGGAATGGCGTGATAAACCGAGTCACCTTTTTCGTTGACATCGTGTTGACCAATGTAGGGCAACTTACGGTTAGAGTCTCCACAACTCAAAATGGCTAAAGACCAGAAAATAAGTAATCCAAATATTGAAAATCTTTTCATCTTGCTTGTTTTACTCCTACCCCTTTCCTCAAGAGCGTGGAGAAAAGTATAATTAAAATCTTATTTGTGTTCTGCAGTGAACTTTTTGGCTGCTGTAATGGCAGATTCAGTGTCGGTGGTAAGCTTCTTAACTTCAACCTCCAGCTCTGTGTAAAGTTTAAGTTTTTCGTTCTTATCTTTCACATCGTTCATGGCTACTCCGAAGTTTTTCATCCATTCATACATATCGTCTTCGGCTTTTTGTAGGTCAGTTGAAAGTTTAATTGCCACGGCTTTATCGGCCTCAGATGCTTTTTCGGAAGCGGCCATCAAATCTTTTTTGATGTCGGCTATGGCCATAGTTTTGGGCATCACTTCATCGTGGCCTTTCATCAAAACCGTATTGAGTTTTTCTATTTCACCATCTATTTTGTTTCCGCAGGCCATTGTAAAGCCAATCAAAAGAGCAAAAATCAAATTTGAGAATTTCATATTGTTTTTAGTTTTTATTTTCTAACATTTCTATCGCACTCCTGATGGCACTTTCAGAAGGATTCTGCCCGCCAATCATTTTGGCCACCTCTATAATTCGCTCATCGGCATCGAGTCTTCGCATCAAACTCACCGTTTTGATGTCTGAATTGTCTTTGTATACATAAAAATGCGTCTGCCCCTTTCCAGCAATTTGGTGCAAGTGCGTAATGGCAATTACTTGAAGTTTAGATGACATTTCAGTGAGCATTTTACCCACTTTTATAGCCACTTCACCTGATATACCTGTGTCTATTTCATCGAAAATGATGGTTGGTAATGATTTTTTCTCCGCCAAAACATATTTCAAACTCAACATTACCCTCGAAAACTCTCCACCAGAAGCGACATCTTTGAGCGGTTTAGGCGTCGATCCTTTATTGGCCGAAAATTCAAAGAGCAAATCGTCCTTTCCATCTACTGACATTGATTTTTCTTTCATACCAATTTGTAAAAGGGCATCTGGCATTCCTAACTCTGCCAATAATCCTTGGATTTTTTTTACCAAAGGCTCTATAACTTTCTTTCTACTTTCTGACAAAGCTTGAGCATGCTTTTCAGTTTCCAAAAGCAATTTTTCTTTCGACTTTTGCAAAACCAAAAGTTCTTCTTCTAAATTTACTACTTTGTTTACCTTGAGTTCAAGTTCGCTTCTAATTTCTATTAATTCTGCGACCGTCTTTACAGCATGTTTTTGTTGAAGCCTAAAAATCGCATTGAGTCTATCTCTCAGGAAAATCACTTTTTCATCGTCGGTCTCTACTTTAGAGTCTTCAGATTCTATTTCATTAGAAATATCCTGAAGTTCAATCAAACTAGAATTTATACGTTCTTTTAGCCCAGCATATTTCTCTGAAATCCCACTGATACTTCCTAGTGCAACGTTGGTGTCCTTTAATAATCCCAAAACGGAAAATTCGGCATTATTCAGGTATTCATATGCAAATCCAAGCTTACGTTTTACTTCTTCTGCATTTTCGAGAATCATCAATTCTTCCTCAAGTTCTGCTTGCTCTTCTCCTACCAATTTGGCTACAACGAGTTCTTCTAAGAGAAATTTATTGTAATCGTATTCTTTTTTGAGGGCATCTGCACTGGTTTGTAAAAGTTGTAAGGCTTTTTCGGCAGATTTATATTCTCTGTAGGATATAACATATGTTTCCAATAGACCCTGATTTCCGGCGAAGGTATCTACCAGAGCCAGCTGATAAGCATTGGTATTAAGCAAAAGTGTATCGTGTTGTGAATGTATGTCCATGAGAAAGACACCGAGTGCTTTCAAGACCTCCAAAGTCACAGGCGTATCGTTTACAAATGCCCTAGATTTGCCTGCCGGAGATATTTCTCTGCGAATAAGGCAATTGACTTCGTAGTCAAGCTCTAAATCTTCAAAAAACTGTTTCAGATTTAGCTTAGAAATATTGAAATTCCCCTCCACTACGCATTTATCATTTTCATCAAAAAGGGCTTTTGTGTCAGCCCTATTGCCCATTAACAAGCCCATGGCTCCCAACATAATGGATTTTCCAGCTCCTGTTTCACCTGTAATAATATTCAGGCCAGTTTGAGGTTGGATTTCCAGATGCTTGATGAGAGCATAATTCTTTATGAGAAGACTTGTAAGCATTAAGACAAAATGATTTTAGCAAAATTAAAGATAGAAATGGTAGGAAGCAAAGGGCAAACCATAAAGAAATAAAATGACCAGTCAAATCAAAAAAAATAAGCTTCCAAATAGGATAAAAACAAAAAAAGCATCGCTCAATATGACGATGCTTTTTGCAATAAACCTTAACCTTAAACTATGAAAAAAAACTACCTCTCGGTATATCTTTAATTAGTACTGAGTTCAGGATTGTGAGTTCCGATGCTCGATTTCTAATTTTTATATCTTTTTGTTTTTTCCTTTTTGTTAGAGTTTGGAAAAAAAAGCATTGCTCAATTCGGCAATGCTTTTCGCAATAAACCTTAACCCTAAACTATGAAAAAAAATATCTTTGTCTTTCCTATTTTCTAGCACCCAAATACTCTTTGACTGCCAATATTTTAAACTCCGTTCTTCTGTTGGCTTGGTGAGCATTCTCCTCACATTTGGCCGAATCATCACATTCGTTTACCAATTCACTTTCTCCATATCCACTCGCCACCAATCTATCAGAACTTATGCCTCTTGAAACTAGATAATCAGCTACTGACCTAGCTCTTGCTGCTGAGAGTCTCTGATTGTACTCTTCACTTGCTCTGCTATCTGTATGTGATCTCAATTCAATCTGTAAGTCAGGATACTTTTTCAAAACTGGAATCACTTTGCTTTCTAATTCCTTTTTGGCGTCAGCCCTTATCTCAGATTTATCC
>NKJG01000040.1:11147-12727 GCA_002256395.1 Bacteroidetes bacterium B1(2017)
TCCCGCATGACCATCCGAAGCAAAATAGAAATTGCCGATTTCGTCCACAAAAGGAAACATCTCATTGCCCTCTGTATTGACCTCTCTTCCCAAGTTTATGGGTGCACCCCAGTTTCCTTCGCGATAATCCACCACATAAATATCTGTTCCTCCAAAGCCACCGGGCATATCCGAAACAAAATACATTTTGCGGTTGTCTGGCGATAGTGCAGGATGCCCAGTTGAGTATTCGTTAGAGTTGAAAGGTAACTCTTTTATATCTGTCCATTTATTACCTTTTTTAGTAGCAATAAAAAGTTTTAGCATATTTATCCCTTTCTCACTTTTCTTTGCTTTTCCTTTGTTATAGTTGTTTCTCGTAAAGACTATTTTCTTGTAATCTTTGAAAAATGTAACTGGACCTTCGTGATATTTAGAATTAATAGATTTGCTAAATTCATCAATTTCAGGTTCTTCAATATCATCAAAACTGTCGTTTTCTTGCGTTTTATTTGGTTTTGCTGATTTTCCACTTGATCCTAAACTAGCTTGGATGGTTTCCACAGTCTTGTGGGTTTCTTTTCTGAGCGACATCGTGTCAGAAAACAAAAACAAATCCAAAAACGGGGTTTCGTTTTGATTAAAAACTCTCTTTATTCCTGAGCCTTCGTTTCTGGCAGATACAAACACCAATCCATTTTCATAAAACATCGGGCTAAAATCTGAATATCTTGTATTGAGTGGATACACAAAATCAACATCATATAGCGATGAATCTTTGTAAAAGGTAGCGTTGTCCATATAAGCCACCGTAAATTTTCGGCCTCTCAAATCCTCCTTTTGTTGTTCCCCATATCTGCTATACATTTTCTGAGATTCACGATATTTCCCATTGTTGGCAAGAGCTTGGGCGTAATACAAGATTTGATCACTGTCTAATGATGCATCAAAATCTTTGAATAAATCTCGGTAAACTCTTTCAGCGTTTTTACTATCTTGAAGTTTCCTGTAGCTAAAAGCTAATTTTGTTAAGGCCTCTTTAAGTTGCTCTTTTTCATGCCTTCCATTTCCCAAAAAGGACTCGTAGTTTCTTACTGCTTGTGCATACGACATTTTGTCGAACTCAGAATTTGCGGCTCTAAGTTTATTAGATTGAGCTTGTGTAAGAAAGCTGGTAAGGCACCATACAAAACCTAACAGTATTTGTACTTTTTTTATAGGAAACATCAAATTGCTCGTTTAATTTTTATAGGAAATGCTTAAAAAACTTTCGTTTCCTATAGATTTATCAAACGGCATGCCAAAAACAAATCCTTTGGCTGGCTTCAACAGTAAAATACTGAAAATCAAAAGATTAATTACTAGAAAAAACTCACCTTCAAGATTTTGGTTGTAGCAGAATGGAGTTTAAATCGGTCGTCGGTACGCAAACCTACCAACCATAGGATATCCTGACTATCGCAGAGTACTTTTTGAATATTCTTTTGTGGGCTATCGATTTTGCTATCTATCAAAAAGTCAGAAACCATCTTTTTGCCTTTCATTCCAAAAGGCTGAAATCTATCTCCGTGTTTCCAATTCCTTAACGTCAAAGGCCATTT
>NKJG01000177.1 GCA_002256395.1 Bacteroidetes bacterium B1(2017)
TCCTTCAGGGACTACATACTAACTCGAGCAAAAACACTTAAAAGCCTGATTATCATAAATAATCAGGCTTTTTTTATGACTATTATTGTTCGTTTACTACGTCATTAAGCGTCATAAAACGACAAAAACTTTTTGCAAATCGTGACGTTTTTTTCAAAATCAAAAAAACGTCACAGTTTGTCGCTAAATGTCGCGTCCTGTCCCGTTTTGTCGCTTGACAACTCTGGAAAATGTCAGCATATTTGTTCCATAAATGGGGGGCCATTTAAACAAAAAAAGAAGATGTCTTCTAGAACAACTTTCAGATTGATGTTTTACATTAATCGAACTCGCCCAAATAAAGCTGGCGAGTGCCCTATTAACATGCGAATTACCATAAATGGTAAATCCATTACAGTTTTCACCAAAAGGCTAGTAATAGCCGATATATGGGACGGAAAAATTGGTATTTGTAAAGGAAAAACTTCTGTAGCCATCGAGGTAAATAGGTATTTGGAGGATTTTAAAGCAAATACGTATGGCAAATACGCTGAGCTAAATGCCAAATTTGACCATACCACTCCAGAGCTCCTTCGAGATTCATTACTAAATGTAAATTCATCAAAAGAACATAACCTTTGCGTAATTTGGGAAGACCATTTAGCTAATTTAAAACAACTCATAGGCATTGAAACATCTAATGGAAACTATTACAAATTCAAATCAACCTTGAAATACATGCGTGAATTTCTTAAAAAGGAATTCAAGGTGACCGATATACCATTAAAAATGGT
>NKJG01000093.1 GCA_002256395.1 Bacteroidetes bacterium B1(2017)
CCAATTTTCCCAAAAATTATACACCCGCACAATGTGCTGCTCCCAATGCTCAGCCGATGGACCAAAAACCGGTGCCAGTTTTTCGTCTTTCAGCACGTTGTCGTAAAAAGTGTCCACCAGTTTCACCACATCGTCGCGGTTTTCTATATCTTTCATAAAATTTAGTATATTGCATCAACATTTGATGCCCAGCTTGCGTTAATGTCTTATAAACCTTAGTTTTTAGATGAGATTTTCCTTATATTTTCTCTTTATTCTTCTTACTTCGATTGCCTGCAAAGTTCAACAAAAAAAGCCTGTTTCCAAAGAATCGGCCGTTTTAGATAGAGCCAAGGCCAGAGAATCCAAGCCGGTGGTTTCATCTATCAATGGCAAGTACAATTTTGTGGATTCTACCAATGCCAGAGTGTTTATGGTGGTAGAGCTGGCCAATGTCGCTGATGATATTACTTTTGAAAAGCTCAACAAGGTTTTCAGAATTCAGTGGTCTATTTTGCCAGAATATGGCACCAAAGAAAAACTCAAATCAGGCAAATTGGAGTTTGCAGAGGAGTTTTTCAAAAAAGTAGGTAAAAACTACCAATTGACTTTTGACATACCGAAACTCAAAAACGTAGAATCGGCGGTAATGGTGCTGGATTTTATCGATATTGAGGCCGCTACAAAATATACTTTCGATTTACCATTGGATTTTTATGCCAAAAAAGTGGATACCAGATACTTGGTTTATGACAAAAAAGACGACGTTTTTCCGAAATTTATACCGTATATATACGAAGGAGCCGAGTTTGTAGTGAAGGCCATAAATCCAAGCCAAGAGAAACTATTCCTCAAAAGATATTCCAACCTCAGTTTGCCCGCTCTTTCGCCGATGTCGGCCAGCAAGAGAGACCCCATGAGTGAATTTGCTTCTGAAGAAGTGATAGAAATTGTGGCTGGCGAGCCTGTTTCTTTGAAGCAAAAAGGTGTATATGTACTAACGCAAAGTCCTGATAGTCATCAAGATGGATATGGTTTTTTGGTGGTGGACGAACGTTTTCCACGAGATACTGAACCTCAAAGTTTGAAAGAATCGTTGGTGTATATGAGTACCCCAAAGGAAATAGAAGAACTGAAGAACAATGAAAATGCCAAAGAGGCCTTGGACTTGTATTTTTTAAATGTAGCCAAAGGAAATCAAGCCTTGGCGAAGCAGTTGGTCAAAACTTATTACAAACGTGTGGCTGATGCCAATAAGCTGTTTTCGACTTATAAAGAAGGATGGAAGACGGACAAAGGCATGGTTTTCGTGATTATGGGGCCACCATCGAGGGTTCAGCGAAATCGTCAAAGAGAGGTGTGGCTATATGCCCAAAACTCAAACAATTCAGAAATTATTTTTACATTTTATAGAAAAACGAACGCCTTTACTGACCAAAACTTTGAGTTGGTGAGGTACCCAGAGTACAGTTCGTTTTGGTACCCTTTTGTTGAAGCATGGAGAACAGGAAACGTAGTGGAGTAAGTCGAGACGGTGAAGCCCCTCGCAAATTTTTTAAACCCGTAAACAGGCCCAACAAAGAGGATTTTGTTTTTGGAATACAGTCGGTATTGGAGACACTCAAGTCTGACAAAGAAATAGATAAGTTGTTGCTTCAGAAAGAGTTAAAACATTTTGAAGAAATAGAAATTCTTGCCAAACAGCGTGGTGTGCCTATTCAAAGGGTTCCTTTGGAAAAGCTCAACAGAGTAACGATGAAGAATCACCAAGGAGCTATTGCTTTTGTTTCTTCGGTAAACTTTGCTGTACTTTCTAATGTAGTTACAGCGGCTTTTGAGTCTGGAGAAGTTCCTCTGATATTGCTTTTGGACAGAATAACAGATGTGAGGAATTTCGGAGCTATTTGTCGTTCGGCTGAATGTAGTGGAGTACACGGTGTAGTTGTACCAACTAGAGGTGCCGCCCAAATCAATGGTGATGCGATGAAGACTTCTTCAGGTGCATTAAATTTTGTGCCAGTTTGTAGAGAAAACGATCTCTGGAATGCCATTAAATATCTTAAAAATTCAGGTTTTCAGGTAGTGGCTTGTACAGAAAAATCCAAAGATTTTGTTTATCAGGCTGATTATACGATACCAACGGTAATAGTTATGGGCTCTGAGGAAGACGGTATTTCGGAGAATTTACTTCAAGAAGCAGATGCCCGAGTTAAAATACCTTTAAAAGGCCGAGTGGAATCGCTAAATGTTTCGGTGGCTACAGGAATTATACTTTTTGAGGCTGTTCGTCAAAGAGAATTTGTTTAAAATTCAAATATTTATATTTCCGACATGAGAATTATTCTTATGTCGGTTTTTTTATGCCACGTAAATTTTGTGATTGGTCTTACACGAGAGCCATCAACTCCTTCAAAGTAGGAAGTTCAAGGTCTTTTTCAGAAACCAATGGATTTTCGATTCCCCAATTGATATTTAGTTCTGGATCGTTAAAAATTATACCCGCCTCAGAGGCTTTATCGTAGAAATTGGTACATTTATAGGTAAAAATGGCATCTTCTATTGTAGCAAATCCATGTGCAAATCCTTCAGGAACATACACCATATTTTGTTTTTCTGCCGAAAGAAGAAATGCTTGGTACTGACCAAAAGTAGGCGAGTTTGGTCTGATGTCAACAGCCACGTCAATAACACTTCCCGAAATTACCCTTACGAGTTTACCCTGAGCAAAAGGCGGTTTTTGAAGGTGCAGTCCCCTCAAAACACCTTTAGTTGAAAATGATTGATTGTCTTGAACGAAAGTAACATCAGCCACATTCGCTCTGAAAAGTTTGTCACTGAATGTCTCAAAAAAGTATCCTCTTTCATCGTGAAAAACTCTTGGTATGATTTCAAAAAGGCCTTTTATTTTACTTTCTTTAAACTCCATTTTCTAGATTTTGAATAATTTCGATGTAAATTTAAATATTATTTGTTAAAAATATCATTTTTCATTCATTTGGAAATTATTTCCTATCATATTTTTATTCTAGACTTTTCTGTAAAATGTTGTATACTTGTTTGTTAGCAGAAATTACAACCTATTGCTAATTTTTTTAGGGGATTGAAATTTAGGATTTTTTGAATAACAGAAGAAAAAGCGTTTATTTTATTGAAAAATTGAGATTTAGATGACCAAAGCGGAGCTGTTTGAGCAAATCAAAAGAAAGAAATCGTATCTGTGTGTTGGATTGGATACAGATATAAAAAAAATCCCCAAACACCTCTTGGATTTGGAAGATCCAGTCTTTGAATTTAACAAAGCCATCATAGACGCCACAGCAGAATTCTGTGTTTCTTACAAGCCCAACATCGCTTTTTATGAGGCCATGGGGCCTAAAGGTTGGGAAAGTTTGAGAAAAACCTTGGATTATATACCGAAGGATTGTTTCAGCATTGCTGATGCCAAACGTGGCGATATCGGTAATACTTCAAGCCTTTATGCCCGAGCTTTTTTTGATAAAGAATCGTCTGGTTTGTCTTTTGATTCTGTTACTGTGGCTCCTTACATGGGGGCGGATTCTGTACAGCCTTTTCTAGCGTTTAAAGACAAATGGGTCATTTTGTTGGCTTTAACGTCCAATATAGGCAGTCAAGATTTTCAGTTTTCAGAGCTTAATTCTGGGCAAAAACTATTCGAAAAGGTGCTAGAAAAGTCGCAAGTTTGGGGCAATGCCCAAAATATGATGTATGTCGTCGGTGCTACTCAAACCGAGAGTTTAATTGAAATCAGAAAGATTGTACCAGATCATTTTTTACTAATTCCAGGTGTGGGAGCCCAGGGCGGAAGTCTAGAGGAAGTAAGTAAATATGGGATGAATAAACAATGTGGACTTTTGGTGAATTCATCTAGAGCCATAATTTATGCCTCCGATGGTGAGGATTTTGCAGAAAAAGCAAGTAATGAAGCAAAGAAAGTTCAACAAGAAATGGAAAAATACCTCAGCATGATATGAAAAACGAAGACTTTATCCACTACACTTGGCAATACCAACAATTCGATAAAAATAACTTAAAAACCACCAACCAACAGCCCCTAACAGTAATAAAAACTGGATATAGGAATTTTAATTCTGGTCCAGACTTCGAGAATGCTCGTATAAACATTGAAGGAATAGAATGGGCAGGTAAGGTAGAAATACATATAAAGTCCTCGGATTGGAACAGACATCAACACCAACACGACAAAGCATACGACAATGTGGTTCTGCATGTGGTTTGGGAGCATGATATCGAGGTGCTCAGAACAGATATGACACCAATTCCTACTTTGGAAATTAAAGATTTGGTTTATGCCGATACACTTCAGAAATACGAAAATCTGATAAAAAATGCTGCAGAAATTCCTTGTAAATATCAATTGCAGGAAGTCTCCGAATTATCCAAAATCAGTATGTTGGAAAAGGCCTTGGCTCATCGTTTACAACAAAAATCAGCTGGACTTAATACGCTCGTCAAAGCTGTTAATGGCGATTTTGAAGAATTGGCTTATAGAGTTTTTGCAAGAAATATGGGATTTAAACTCAATTCAGAGGCATTTCTGAGACTGTCGGAGAGTTTACCTTTAAAAATTATTCAAAAACATAAGGGTAATTTGTTTCAAATAGAGGCCTTGATGTTGGGTCAAGCAGGTTTTTTGGAAAATCCACAAGATGAATATTCCGAAAACTTGGCAAATGAATATGAGTTTCTTGCTCAAAAATACAATCTGACATCTTTAAAAATGCAACGATTGGAATGGCGTTTTTTGAGGACTCGCCTAGGCAATTTTCCAACTGTGAGAATTTCCCAATTTGCGGCTATTCTTAACCAAAATCAGGGTTTGTTTGCCTTGTTTTTGGAAGATGCCAGTAAAGAAAATATTGAAAAAGCACTTCAGGTTTTACCTTCAACGTATTGGCAGAAACACTATGACATAGCCAAAGTATCTGAAACTAAACTCAATGGAATAGGGAAATCTTCTATAGAAAACCTCTTGATTAATACTTCGGTACAGCTTTTGGCATTTTATGCGGATGTTACTGATAATCACAGCTATTTTGAGAAAGCCATTGGAATTCTTGAAAACATAAAGCCTGAAAATAATTTCATTACTAAAATTTGGGAAGATTTAGGTTTTAAGTGTACCTCTGCTTTTGATTCTCAGGCTCTTATTGAACAATACAATTTCTTTTGTGGGGCTAAAAAATGTACGCAATGTCCAATAGGAGTGGAGATATTAAAGAAAGTCTAAATTTCTTCTAGTTTTTTGAGAGGTACAAATCCGAGTTTTGTGCCCAATTCTACTAAATGACTGTATGAAGCTTCCAGGGTGTTTTCTATTTTGCAATCTAAAATAGCCTCCCTGATGTCATTTTTCAAAATGCCAACTTCTTTTGAAGGCTGTAAACCAAAAATCGACATGATGATTTCTCCCGTCAATACTGGTTGGAAACTTCTCAGCTTGTCTTTTTCCTCAATTTCTATCAATAACTCCTCAACTTTATCGAAGTTTTTAAGATACTTTTTTACCCTAGTTTGGTCTTTTGAGGTGATGTCTGCCCTACATAGTAACATCAGATTTTCAATATCTTCTCCAGCTTCTACCAGCAGACGCCTTACGGCTGAGTCTGTTATGCCTTCTTTGGCTAATGCAATTGGCCGTAAATGCAAACGTACCAAATTCGCCACTTTTCTCATTTTTTCGTCTAAAGGCAGTTTCATTTTTCTAAAAATGCCTTTGACCCACCTGGCTCCGAGTTCTTCATGACCATGAAACGACCAACCGTTTTTAGGATGATATTTTTTGGTCGCAGGTTTGGCTATATCATGCAAAATTGCCGCCCAACGGTTCCATAAATCATCAGATTTGGTAGAAAGATTGTCGAGGACCTGTAAAGTATGGTAAAAATTATCTTTGTGGCCTTTACCGTCCATGGTTTCTACACCCATGAGGTTGACCAATTCTGGAAATATCAAAGTCAAAAGTCCAGTTTGCTGTAAAAGTTTAAATCCATAGGATGGGGTTTTAGAAAGAATGATTTTATTTAATTCATCGGTTATTCTTTCCTGAGAAATAATTTCTATTCGGCTGGCCATGGCTTTTATGGCCAAGAATGTCTCTGTTTCAATATCAAAGCCCAGCTGTGAAGCGAATCTGATGGCCCGCATCATGCGTAAGGGATCATCCGAAAATGTGGATTCAGGATTGAGCGGTGTTTTGATTATTTTTCGTTCTATATCTCCTACGCCATCAAAAGGGTCTACTAATGCTCCAAAGGTGTCAGGGCTGAGTGAAATTCCCATGGCATTTATGGTAAAATCGCGGCGGTGTTGATCTTCGGCAAGCGAACCATCTTCTACCAAAGGTTTTCTCGAATCTGAACGATAAGATTCTTTTCTGGCACCTACAAATTCTATATCATATTCTCCGAAGTTGAACTGAGCTGTGCCAAAATTTTTGAAATAACTCACATGCAAATCTTCTTTAATCAAAGAGGCAGTTGTTTTGGCGAGCTCAATTCCGCTACCTACGCAAACAAAATCAATGTCTTTGTTTGGTCTTTCTAAAATGAGATCTCTCACAAATCCGCCCACCACATAACTGTCTATACCTAAACTTTTTGAAGCATGGGCTACCAAACTAAAAATTGGATTATGACTAATATCCTCTTTGAAATTGTATTTTTTCATCGATACAAATTTAGGCTTTTATGGTGGTTTGATAAAAGAAAAATCGAATTATGACCTAGAATCAAAGTTTTGGTAATCTTTCCATGGTTTATTTCTAGGTATTTCACACGCTTTTCTAGGTTTATCCCAAAGTCCTATTAGTTCGTCACATGTGTTTTCTGAGGATGATTGCTTGATATAATTTTGAATCATCAAACAAAGGGAAACACCTTTTGAAAATAACAAAAACAAACATCATGAAAAAATTAAGCATCATCGCTGGATTAGTATTTACAACAATATTTTTTGCCTCATGTGAAAACAATGAAGTTATGCCTCAAGACAATTACGCTAATGCCACTGCACAAACGGTAGATTTTCAAGAACCGGAATTTGCAACACAAAAAAGGCCAAGTGCAAAATCTTTGGAAAATACTATCATTCCGACTGCAACAGAAGTAATATCAGTAGTAGAAAACAAACAAGAACAATAAAATTCAATTCAAATTCTCTGTGAAACTTTGTGCCTCCATTTTGGAACTTGGTGTATTAGTTAGTTTCAAGAAAACACAAAAAAATCAAAATCATTTTTAAATCAAAAAATTATGAAAAAATTAAGCATCATCGCTGGATTCGTATTGACAACAGTATTTTTTACATCATGTGAAAGCAATGAAGTTATACCTCAAAACACTTACCCTATTAGTGCTTCACAAATCAAAGATTTTATGGAACCGGAATTTGCAACTCAAAAAAGGCCAAGTGTAAAGGCTCAGGAAACTACCATAATTCCAGCTGCAAAAGAAGTAATATCGGTAGTAGATAATAAACTTGAGCAATAAAATTCAACTAAATTATTTGCGAAACTTTGTGTAATAACTCAGTTCGAGTATCCACTTAGAATCTCGTCAAAAATAATAAATCACTTAAAAACTAAACATTTTGAAAAAATACGAAATTACAAAAATGTACACCATGTGGTCAACTGATAGCTTAAAAAATAGAGTGGAGAATTTTATAAATAATACAAGTGGAAATGGCTATCGAATACTCTCTGTGTCTTTTGGGGTAAATATGTGGTGGATGCCTACAGCCTACATAACAGTGGAGAAGACCGTCAATAATTAAATTTAAGGCCAAGTAAATTTATTTGCTTAAAATAGAGAAAGGAATTTGTATCTAGATTTTATCCGTATATTAATATTATTTATGATTTCTCTTTTTAGTTTCTAATTTTGCAAAATCTCGAAAAAAACCTAAAAAGAAATGAATGATTTGGATTTACTAAAAAAGAAAACGGGAATGACCATTGGCACCGCTTGGGTTTTGATGTTTTCTTCTGTGGCATTGTTGTTTTTGTCGGGTTTTATTTACGGAATTATGCTTTCTCAGTCCAAGAAGACCATTTCAATGACTGAATCCACCGACATAATAATGATTTTTATGGTTTTGAGTTTTTTGGTTTTTGCCACGATTGGTTTTTATGTAAACAAAAAAGAACTACCATATTTCTCTAATGTTTCTTCAAAAGTCATGATGATTTTGTTCGTGGTGGCGATTTGTTGGAGCGTGATTTCCAGTATTTTTTTAGATTACTTCATGATGAGTGAAGAAATGAATAAGATGACAGGTTTTAGTAAATCATGGTGGTTTGCTACGATTCTAAACGCATCTATGATTATTTTCCAGATTGGTGTTTTGGGACATGGGCTTATAAGAAACTATACCCTCAAAAAATCCATGATAGCCATTTCTTTTATTTGCATTGTGTTTTATATGCCAGCTGCAGTGAGTTCTATGGTTATACAATCTATGATCTTGCTTTACATTTATTATCGTACTGCTTCTTTTTGGGTGGTTTTGCTGACTTCCACTTTGATGTATGTGCCTGAGTATATTTTCAGAGAAATATATGCCATGCCCAAACTCAACTATAATTACTATAAAAATGTCATTATGCCTTCAACTAGTGTCTATTACACCGTTTGGGCTTTTGCAGTCTTGGGTTTGATAACTGCTTTGTGGTATCTCAAACAAAATACCCAGGTTATTAAATGGGAAAGAGATGATGAGCCATTGTTTTGATAGTCAGTCTTTTATATTTTAGCGTACAAATTTACTCTTATCTCGATTCTTTTTTCTGTAAATCAACTCTTTACAATTTTGTAAGTGAATGTCCAAGAGTTAAAGATATTGGGCTGGTCAACTCAATTTCAACCTTGTTATTGGGGGTTTTTACTTTGTTTATGGTTGTTTGCATCTATTTGGCCTCGTGTAGAATACACAAATTTATTCTATTTGATAATTTAAAAATCAAAACGACTTTCTGGTCGTTTTTTTTGTTTTCACAGGATTCGACACTTTTATCCCAAGGTTTCTCCACTTCATCACATCTGTTTTTTAGGGCAGTGTTGGTAGTATATTTTTGAATCATCAAACAAAAGGAACCACCTTTTGAAGTATTTAAAAACAATATCAAAATAAACAAAAATGAAAAAGTTTAGCATCATCGCTGGGTTAGTATTTACCACCCTATTTTTTGCATCTTGTGAGCAACAAGAAATCATTCCTGGCGAATATGCCGAAGCTCCTCAGCCAAGTCGAACGCTGATTTTAGAAAGTGAAAAACAAGTTGAAAATCGAGCAAGAAAAGAATCCTTACCAAAGTTGAATGATCTCACCCCAGCTATTGACATAGAAAAAGGAGCTGTTTCGGCTCACAATTAATGCCAACATAATTACAAACAAATCAGACTTCATCCCGACTTTATGGGACTTCGTCACATTTACTTTTATAAAAATAGCCATTACATAATTTTGAATAAATATTTAAAAAGCAAGACAATGAGATATTTGACACTAAAAATCAACCCAAGCACTGAACTAACCCTTGACAATACCATTTGGGGGAAAGAAACAGTGAAGCTGAATGGAGTTGTGGTTTCGGAGAAAACGTCATTTTGGGGGTCAGAGCACCATTTTGAGTCATTAGAAGAAGACAAAATGGTGACATACAAGGTAAATATAAAAATGGGCTTTGATTTTCATATAAGCTACTTGATTACCCGTGATGGTGTAGAGCTACTGAATGATGGGAAAGAATCAGATAAAGGCTTTCATGCCAGTAAATGGGTTAAGTCAGTAGTAATTCTTATTTGGATAGCCGCCATGCTTCTTACACTTCGAAACGACGCTTCTTTGGCCATCCCGTTTGCTCTTTTGCCTATATTATTAAGTTCAAGTAACTCATCAAATTTTGATAGAAATATTGATTTAACTACTTCAAAATGAGCATAATTATGGAAATTTTCAACAAGCGTTTTCTGGTTTATAGTTTAGTTTTTTTTCCTGCATTCTTTGGTTTTGGACTGCTGATGAATTACTTCAGTGGCTATGATTTAGATAAAAACTTATCCGATGTTTTTACCCGAACAAGAATCATTTTTAGCATTGTGTTTTACATTTTTTTAAACCTTTATCAGGGATCCAAAAAAGCCACCAAATGATATGGAGAATTTTAATAACAATCTGTCTTTTCTGCTACTTTTTGGGTTCATAACTTATGTAAATGCCAATATCTATTTCAAGAACAAACCCAATAGAATCCACTAAAACTTTCTAAATTTATGAAAAACGCCTTAGATTTACCGAAAAATAACAGCCAAGCCATCAAAGGTTTCGATAAAGTGAATAAAGAAAGTCTAAAAATACAGTTTTCGAAAGTTAGTTTTTTTGTAAAAGAAAACTGGATTTGGATGGTTTTGGGCCTAACTATTATTTCCTTAATTCATTCTTATTGGTATTTCCAAATAGAGCTAGGCGTTGATAAGCTTTTGTCGAAACACAATTCTTTACTAACGAAAAGTTCAATACTAAATTCCCAAGTTTATAAGGAGTCCTATGCCATAGGGAAAGTATTCGGTTTCTGGGGTGCACTTTTGTTCAAATCGGGTTCAGGTTTTTTTACAATTTTGGGGATTACTTTATTGCTTTGTGAATTCAACTACCAATTGCTTTTTAAAAATCTTTTTGTAGAAGAGGGCCGCAAGGGTAAATTCTTCTATTTGGTCATTTTGGTATTTTTCTATGGATTCATTTATTTGTTTTTAAGTGCCTTAACTCCCAAAAGACTGGAGGTTATGGGGCTTCCAAAGTTTTTTACCAACCTTTGGCTCATTTCTATGGTGGTGTATTCTTACTTTGCTTATGCTTCAGAATCCTACAAAAAAATAAGAGAACTGGCATTTCAGAAAACTAAGGCAGAGCTAGTGGCATTGAAAGCCCAAATCAATCCCCACTTTTTGTTTAACGTACTCAATAACCTATATGGACAGGCGATTGTTGAAGATAGCCCCAAGACCGCCTCAGGCATTGAAAGGCTTTCCAGAATCATGCGACATGTGGTGGAAGAAACCAAAACTGAACGTTCACCCATAGAAAAAGAACTCAAGTTTGTAGAGGACTTCATAGAACTTCAAAAAATGCGAATTCCTGACCGGCCGAATATTAAGTTGAGTACAGAAATATTTTGGGACGGCGAACCGGCCAATATTGCCCCATTGTTGGTCATTCCATTTATAGAAAACGCTTTTAAATTTGGAATTAGCGTTAACAATGAATCCTTTTTTGACATGAGATTGAGAGTAGAAAATAAAATTCTGCTTTTTGAATCTAGAAACAGCATCGTCAAGAAAGCCGATAAGCTTGAAATAGGAACAGGAACTGGTCTTGAAAATACACGTCGACGCTTAGATTTATACTATCCAGGCCGTTATTCATTAATCACTACTTCTGAAAACGAGGTTTTCGAAGTTAAAATGCAAGTAAAATTATAAAATCAAATTCATGCTAAAAGCCATAGCAATTGACGACGAACCCATGGCCTTGGAGGTCATCAAAGCACACGCCAATAAAGTTACTTTTGTTCAACTCAAAGAAACTTTTGTGAGTGCCATGGAGGCCTTAGAATATATCAAAACCCATCCAGTGGACTTGGTTTTTCTAGACATCAATATGCCTGACATTACTGGTTTAGATTTCTCTCAACTTTTGCCCAAAAGTTGTGGCATAATCTTCACAACGGCCTATAGCCAATATGCGGCGGATGCTTTTAATCTGAATGCCATCGATTATTTAGTGAAACCATTTGATTTTGTGCGGTTTATGAAAGCCTGTCAAAAAGCTATGGATACGCTAAGCAAAGAGGAAGCCGAAACGCCCTATCTTTTTGTCAAAGATTCTTACGACTTGGTGCGGATTGTATTGGCAGATTTATTGTATGTGCAGTCAGAAGGCAACTACCTGACATTCAAAGAAAAAGACAAGAAAACCGTCACCCGAATGACCATGATGGAGGCTTTGGAACTATTGCCAAATAAAAGCTTTATGCGTGTCAACAAATCTTACGTGGTCAATCTCAACCATATCCAGAAAATAGAACGCCACCAAGTTTCGGTAGCCGAAAAAGAATTTGTACCCATAGCTGCGAATTATCACAGTGAACTCATGGAAGCTTTGAAGCAGATTTGGACGGTGAAGTAGGGGAGGTGAATAACCAATTTCAACATTTTGGAACTCTACATAGAAACCGATTTCGAGGCACTAAACTTTTAACCGAGTACAAAATGTGATACGAGGTAGAATGTTCTATTAACCACTGAACTCGTTTTCTTGGCAAATGCTTATTGTACGTTCGCTTTTCTTTTTTCTATTAATGCAAAATAAACCGATAGTGCAATATTATTAAAGGCTTCGTCATTGTGGTCTCCATTGTTTGTTAATAACACAAATCCAGATTTTATTTCAGGATAAATCATACAAACTGATGTAAAACCATCTGTTCCGCCATCATGTGCTAATCGCAAGTATCCCTTTTTTGTTGTATAAATGTCCCAATTTAAACCAACTCCTTCTTGTTTGTCGCCAAAAGTAGGTTGATGTGAAAAGTTTGTTGCA
>NKJG01000041.1 GCA_002256395.1 Bacteroidetes bacterium B1(2017)
ATAAACGAATCCACGTCATCCAATTCTCCATCTGTGGTTACTATGGTTCTTGGTTTCTGTGTGCTTTTTGTTTGACTAAGGCCTACAGAAATATTCAAAAAACAAAAAATCAGAAAAAAACTTGCCTTTATTTTCATTTAAAAAACCAATAAATTACAAATGATATTATTTTCAGAACTTATTAAACTAAATTACGATTGCGAAAGTAGAAGTATAATTTTACAATACAAATAAGACCTTCATGAAATTCAACCTATTCGTACTTAGCCTCCTTATTTCGGGCCAACTATTTGCACAAAACCCTATCATAAAAACTGCCAATGGAAGTTTGGAAGGTGTCACAAACGCTGACAAATCGATAAGAATATTCAAAGGTATTCCGTTCGCTTCACCTCCAATCGGAGATTTACGCTGGAAAGCCCCACAAGCTCCCAAAAACTGGACAGGAATACGCAAATGCACCGAATTTTCTGCAAGCCCAATCCAGAATAAACCCGAACCCTTCTTGTGTTGGACAGAGGAGTTTATCGCCCAACCAGAGCCTTTAAGTGAAGATTGTCTTTATTTAAACATCTGGACTAAAGCTAAAAAAAACAAAGAAAAACTACCCGTTTTCGTGTGGATTTATGGAGGCGGCTTATCAAGTGGATCAGCCAATTGTGCTATTTATGATGGAGAAGAAATGGCCAAAAAAGGAGTCGTTTTTGTAAGTATCAATTATCGGGTAGGTGCATTTGGTTTTATGGCTCACCCTGCATTGACCAAAGAATCAGGACATAATTCGTCTGGCAATTATGGTTTTTTAGATCAGATGCAGGCTTTGAAATGGGTTCAAAAAAATATTTCTGCGTTTGGTGGTGACCCAAACAACGTAACCATTGCTGGGCAATCGGCGGGTTCATTCAGCGTAAATGCCTTAGTAGCATCTCCTTTAGCTAAAGGACTGTTTCATAAGGCCATAGCACAAAGTGGTGGTTTGCTATCTGGTCGATTTAGCAATAATTTGGAAACCTCTGAGCTGCAAGGCGAGAAATTTATGCAGAAAGTTGGGGCAAATTCAATTGCAGAATTACGCAACAAATCAGCTACCGAAATACAAAAAATGAGTAATTCAGGATTTAGATTTGGCGTTACTTTAGACGGTTATGTGTTGCCCACAGATTTATTACAACATTTCGAAAAAGGACTTTTCAATGAAGTCCCACTGTTGACTGGCTGGGTAACTGGTGACGGAACGCTGATGGGAAATGCACCTATCAGTGTTGAAAAATATGAAGCTGAAGCAAAAATAAACTTTGGAAATAAAGCACAGTCATTTTTAAATATTTTCACCGCTACAAACGACGAAGAAGCTAAGGCCTCGAAAGCCAAACTAGGAATGTTTCAGTTTGCTGCACTTTCTTCCCATTTATGGGCGGGATTTAACAAGAAAAATAATTCCTATTTATATCAATTCAGTCATGTTCCACCCGATAAAATCGATTTCCCTAATTATGGTGCTTTTCATACTGCAGAGGTACCTTATGCACTTCATAGCCTACAAAAATGGGAAAGAACCTGGCAAGCCGTCGACTGGGATTTGGAAAATAAAATGTCGTCGTATTGGGTAAATTTTGCCAAAACAGGAAACCCAAATGGTAAAGATTTGCCAGAATGGAAAGCCTATGACAAAGAAAAGGGACACATCATGGAATTTGGAGACAACACAATTCTAAAAGAGGCACCTTTCAAAAAAGAATTAGATTTTTTAGAAATGGCCAAAAAGTGAAATAATCTTAAATTAATCAAAAATTTCTAGAAACAATTTACAACCTAACTATCTATTTGACCATTAACTAAGTATAACATGAAAAAAATTCTATTGTCACTCCTACTCATCTCAGTAGTATCTGTAGCCTTTTTTGCCTTTAAACCTAAAAAACAAAAACGTCCAAACATCGTATTCATTATGTCTGATGACCATGCGTATCAGGCCATATCAGCTTATGATAAAAGACTTACTCAAACACCAAATATTGATAAGATAGCAAAGGAGGGAATGTTGTTTTCAAATGCCTGTGTAACCAACTCCATTTGTGCCCCATCCAGAGCGGTAATTTTGACGGGAAAGCATAGTCACTTGAACGGAAAGATTGACAACTATTTCCCATTTGATACCACCAATATTACCTTTCCTCAAATCTTACAACAAAATGGCTATCAAACGGCTATGTTTGGAAAACTGCATTTTGGAAATAACCCAAAAGGCTTTGACGAGTTTAAAATACTGCCCGACCAAGGGGACTATTATAACCCTGATTTTATAACCAAAAAAGAAGGCAAAAAGAAATTCACCGGTTATGTAACTGACCTCATCACTGATATTACACTCAATTGGCTCAAAAACGAAAGAGACGAAGAAAAACCATTCTTTTTGGCCTATTTGCATAAAGCTCCACACCGAGAATGGCTTCCTGCTGAACGTCACTTTAAGGAATATTTAAAAAAAACCTTTCCTGAACCAGCTACACTTTTTGACAATTACGAAGGACGAGGAAGGGCGTCTAAAGAGCAGGAAATGAATCTATTGACGCACATGAATTGGGCTGGAGACTCTAAAATCACGCCCGAGAACATGGATAAATTGGGCATTAAAGAATCGCATGCCTATGACAAAAGAAACTACAACGCCACCATAGGCAGAATGAACCCAGAGCAAAGAAAAGCTTGGGATGAAGCTTATGGAAAAATGAATGAGGAATTCATTAAGAAATTCCCAACCATGACAGATAAAGAAAAAATGCAGTGGCGTTATCAAAGATACATGCAGGATTATTTGGGAAGTATAGCCGCTGTAGATGATGGTGTTGGACAAGTTCTGGATTTCTTGAAAAAGAATAATCTGGACGAAAACACCATAGTGGTTTATACCTCAGATCAGGGTTTTTATTTGGGCGAACATGGCTGGTTCGACAAGCGATTTATTTTTGATGAATCGTTTAAAACTCCGCTTTTGGTAAAATGGCCAGGGGTAATAAAGGCTGGCTCAAAAAACTCTCAGATGGTTCAAAACCTCGATTTTGCCCAAACATTCTTAGAAGCGGCAGGAATAAAATCACCCGCTGATATGCAAGGAGAAAGCCTGATTCCAATATTTAAAGGTCAAGGCAAAAACTTCCGAGATGCAGCATACTATCATTATTACGAATATCCAAGTGTTCACATGGTAAAAAGGCATTATGGAATCGTGACCGAAAAATACAAGCTTGTGCATTTTTATTATGATATAGACGAATGGGAATTGTATGATAGAGTAAACGACAAAAGCGAAATGAAGAACGTGTACAATGACCCAAAATATGCTACAGTAAAAGCCGAACTGCATAAAAAATTGGCTGCTCTAAGGGTCAAATACAAAGACTCCGAAGCTTTGGATAAAATGTACATTGCCAAATACGATGAATTAATAAAAAAAGGGAAGATATTTAGATAGATTAAAACAAATATTAGGTTCTCGTTTACCCGAATTTCTTCAAATATCTTTTTAATTTAGTTCCGCGTTTTGGAGAATTGATATGCTAGATTGTTTTTTGATTTACAATCTAGCATATTTCTTTTGTTCATCATCCACTACCAACACCCAGTCTTGTCCATATCCTGAGCTCGGTGGAGTGAAAACTTTGGTACCTTTGTTTTCAAATTTCCCAGCATCTTTTACTTCTCCATTGCGAGGACTAAACCAAAAAGCCGAGCATTGCTGTCCCGAAATTTTTCCCAATTGTAGCGTAAAAGACTTACCCATAACACTATATATAAAAACATAATCATTTCCTCTTGTGGCTTGAATTCTTTCATGAGCCATCAAATTATTCTCTAAAATCAAACTTTGGTCGGGTATTCTATCCAAAATCGGCCTGGCTTCTATGAGTTTTTTCAAATACTTCACTTGCTTTGCTGCAGGTAAATCTAATGCAAAGTGCCAGTAAGTTTTGGGCCCATTCACCGCCTCGGTCTTCGGCGAATACATTTGCCAAATGTCATGACAGCCATAAGTAAAACCAAAAGCACCTGCAAAAACATCCAAATAAATGGCTTTTCTGACGTCGTAAGCATTGGTGGTACCGTTTTCGTTGGCATTAAAACAAACGGGATGATCTTCATAAATGGGTTCTCCGTCGATCACAGGTTTGATTGGGATTCTCTCATAAGAACCTTGAATCCTATCAAAAACTGCTGCATCTCTGCAATGACCGGTCTGAAACATATTGAAATCAAACCACGCCTCATCGTGAAACCATTCGCTTGAGCCCTCTTTGTTGGGTTGTGGATGAAATGTAAGTAGGCCTTTATCATTTCCGCCCAAGCCTTCCACTACTCCTGCGGCCATGGCATTCCAAATCGCTTCATCTGTAGTTCCTGGCCTTGGATTTCTATCACCACCCATCACCCAAATGATGTTAGTTCTATTTTTATAGCGGTTCGCTATCCATTTACCATATATTTTGGCGTTTTTTTCGTCTAAAATTTCAGGCCCAGTACCCCATTTGTCTTTAAAAACCTTATCGCCCCATGTAGGTAAAAGTCCAATATTTAGTCCAAGTTCGTTGGCTTTATCAATAATGAAATCTACATGCTTAAAGTACGCCTCATTAGGATTTGTGGGGTCATTATCTATTAGTGGTTTTTCGCCGTAGGCATTTGGTTTGTTGATACCGTCCATTTCGGCCAAAGCCACGGCTTGAATAATCGTAAAACCCTGAACTGCACGTTTTCCCAAATAAAAAGTAGCTTCTTCTCTATCTAAACGATGAAACAATTCCCAGGCAGTATCCCCTACCCAAACAAATGGTTTCCCTTCTTTTAGTATATAACGTTTGTTTGCACTAACAGTAAAAGATTGAGCCACAAGAACTTGTGTAAATACTGATAAAGAAACTATTGTCAAAAGTATTTTTTTCATTTCAGAATTGATTTAATTTAAACTATAAATCTCCAAAGATTTGTAATTACTTAACACGCACATATTTCTCGACGATGATGCGGTCAATGCCCAGTTTCTCAAGTTTCTCTACACCTTTCTGAACCAAAGTGTCGTTTTGGATTTTTACAACAAATTCAAATTTGTGATTTTCCCATTGTGGGTCACTGAAATACTCCAAGTTTTCTGTATACAGACTATCTTTCAAAGTGTAAGTTCCCCCACCCGCTGTGTAAGCAGCTCTGGTAGAATCTTTGGCACCGGTTATATCATGACTTAAAAAAGCAAAGTGGCTGCCATTAATTATTTTTATCATTTTCACCTTTGAGTTGAAAGTAGAAAAAGTGGAATCTTTTTCTGTTGAAGTGGCCGATATTAGTTGCCACGTGCCTTCCAAAGACGGCGAAGATTGTTTATCACAAGAACAAAAAACACCTAAGATAAGGAGAATTCCAAAGTAGAATTTCATATTTTTATTTTGGTTGAATTGTTTAAGGAATACGAAAATAGTTATTCTCAAATAACATTCTCAACATTTTCAAAATAAATATTCTTAAACCATTCGAGGTATAAAACGAAGTCTTTCTAAAATTAGGATTGGCCATTAAAACTTCATATTCTGAATCCTGACAGCATTCAAAATAGCCAATAATGCTACACCAACATCGGCAAAAACTGCCTCCCACATGGTGGCTAAACCACCCGCTCCAAGTGCCAAAACAGCACCCTTAACCAAAAACGCCATTGTAATATTTTGCCAAACAATTCGCTTGGTTTGTTTGCCAATGTTTATGGCCATCGGTATTCTTGAAGGCATATCGTCTTGAATTACCACATCAGCTGTTTCGATTGTTGCGTCGCTTCCCAAACCACCCATGGCTATGCCCACATCGCTCAGAGCAACTACTGGAGCATCATTTACGCCATCGCCTACAAAAGCTACCGTTTGGTTTAAGCCTTTTAGTTCTTTTATTTTATTCACCTTGTCTTCAGACAGCAAATCACCAAATGAATTTATGATGCCTAATTTGTCCGCAACAAATTTTACTACAGAACTTTTGTCTCCACTAAGCATCGAGGTATTTACACCCAAGTCTTTGAGTTTATTCACCGCAGATTGGGCATCCTCCTTTATAACGTCGGCTATGGTAAGGTAGCCCGCAAATTTTTTATCATACGCTATGGCGATCAAAGTATAAACTATGGTATTAGGGTCAGTGTCATAAGAGATACCAAACTTATCAATCAATTTGAAATTTCCTACCAATAATTCCTTGCCATTTACTTCGGCTTTTAGTCCGTGTCCAGCTATTTCTTCGACATTATTCAGCTCTATATTTGAATCTACTTTACCCACAAAATCATGAATGGCAGTAGCTACAGGATGTGTACTTTTGCTTTCTAAAGCATTGACCATTTCCATGATTTCCATTTTGTTGAATTCTGGTTTGAAAACAACTTCTTGTACCTTAAAGACACCCTCTGTCATGGTGCCTGTTTTGTCCATTACTACATTTTGGATATTGGCTATTAGGTCTAAAAAATTACTTCCTTTAAACAAAATTCCGTTTTTGGAAGCAGCTCCAATTCCACCAAAATAGCCCAACGGAATAGAAATAACCAAGGCACACGGACATGAAATAACCAAGAAAACTAAGGCACGATATAACCATTGACTAAACTCATAATCTTCTAGAAAAAAGAAGGGCAAACCCGTAATAAGAATCGCCAAGAGTACTACAATTGGTGTGTAAATTTTCGCAAACTTCCTGATAAACAGCTCAGTTGGGGCTTTTTGGGCTGTGGCATTCTGAACCATTTCTAAGATTTTACTCAGTTTACTGTCCTTATAATCAGTAGTAACTTTTACTTGTGCAACGGTATTTAAGTTTATCATTCCGGCCAAAACTATTTCCCCTTTTGTTTTGGTATCGGGTTTACTTTCGCCTGTAAGTGCTGCTGTATTGAAGGAAGCATTCTCTGAAAGTAATTCTCCATCCAAACCCAACTTTTCTCCTGCTTTTAATTGGATAATATCGCCAATATTTGCTGAAGCTGCTTTGATGGTTTTGGCTTCATTGTTTTGCAAAATCGTTACTTCATCGGGGCGTTGGTCGAGCAAACTTTTAATATTTGCTTTGGCTCTTTTTACGGCCATCCCTTGAAAAACCTCCCCTACCGAATAAAACAGCATCACAGCCACTCCTTCGGGATATTCGCCAATGCCAAAAGCTCCAACGGTGGCAATTGACATCAACAAAAACTCTGAGAATATTTCGCCCTTAAGTATACTTTGAAGAGCCTCTTTCAAAACAGGAAAACCTACTGGCAAATAAGCAGCTGCGTACACAAGTATTCTGATCCAGCCAGTAAACCAAGTTTGCGGAATATAATTATCTAATGCAATGGCGATTAGCAATAAAAATAAGCTAACTATTGCGGGCAAAAACATTTTAAACGAGCTAGTAGATGCCTCTGAGTGATTGTGTCCATGATCATGAACGTGTTCATCCTCATGGTTGTCTGTAGCACAACAGCTATCTTTTTTTACGCTGTTTTTTAATGAAACATCCGCAATTTTGTAGATTTTTTCTTCTTCCGAACAACAAGTCATATGGCCGTGTTCATCGTAAGTATGGATATGATTTGGATCCAAATTTTTCATGGCAAGAAAATTTATTTCTTAACAAATGTAGGATTATAAGTAGTGCAACGTGTTTTCAAAAAGGAAATTTATATTACATCAAACTTAAAGGAAAATATAAATATCAAGTTCCCCTAAAAATATTTTTTGGGCTTACTAAAAAAAATTCATTATTCATCCTTCCAGACAATTCAGACATCCTTTACCCTAAAAACCACCATCAAAGCTGATAATGCTGTGAGAATTGCAATAAATGCGATGCTAAAATTAACTCCAAAAATATCAGCAAGTAGGCCTGTTGTGATAGCACCAATGGCATATCCCAAATCTCTCCAAAACCTAAATGTACCCAAACTCTCGGCTCTTTGTGAAGGATGTATAAAGTCTGAGATGGCATTGATAAAGGTGGGATAAACCAATGCCGTACCAAAACCCAAAAGGACACCAATGGCAGCAAAATGCCAAAATTGTATAGCAAAAACGAAAGCAAATATGGCTAAAGATTGAATGACCATGCCGAAAAAAAGTAGCCATTTTTTTGAATAAATATCAGACAATTTTCCTGTGAAAAGTTGACTTAAACCCCACACTGTAGGATAAATAGCAGCCAAAACCCCTATCTGAGTTGGGGTAAATTGTAAAGAAAGTAAGAGCATGGGCAAAAGCCCCCAAATCATACCGTCGTTTAGATTATTTACCAAACCTGCCTGTGTAATGCCGCTAAGCGACTTATGACTAAATGTAGTGTCTATAAAAATATTTGAAAGCAGAGGAATATTGCTCTCAATAGACTCATTTTTTACATGATGTTTGGTGTCTTTTACAAATACCAAACTCAGAAACAAACCCAATACCGAAAATGCTATTCCGAGGTAAAATGGATAGGGTCTAAGTCCATAATGACTGGCAATATAACCCGTCAAAAATGCAACAATTCCTACTGAAATGTACCCAGCAAACTCGTTGATTCCTACTGCAAGCCCACGTTTTTTGCTTCCTACCAAGTCTATCTTCATCACCACAGCCATGCTCCAAGTAAGTCCTTGGTTGATGCCCAACAAAATATTGGCAAAGATGATCCAGTCCCAAGAATTGGCGAAAATGAGAATAAATGGTATGGGTATGGCAAAAACCCAACCTATAACCAGGAGTTTTTTTCGGCCAATAATATTGGCCAGTTTGCCTGTGAAATAATTACAAATGGCCTTTGTGATACCAAAAGCGACAATAAATGAAAAAATGGATGCTTTAGAAGAAATACTAAATTCTTGTTCGGCCAATGCCGGCAAAACTGTCCGTTCGAGGCCAATCATTCCACCCACAAAAGCATTGATGACTACCAAAAGAGAAAACTGCTTCCAATTTGATTTTAATCCAAATTCTACCTCCTCCATGGTTAAAGATTTTAATTGTTTAACCAAGCTTTATATCCACCAGAAAGTGAATAAGCATCAAAACCATTTTCAAGAAGTAAAGTAACTGCAAGTTTGCTCAATTCACCTCCACCACGATAAGCAACTCTCTGTGAAGTTTTAGGAAGGGCTAAATTTTCAAAAGCATGACTATCACCTGCATTTAGTCTTTCATATACACCATATTGCAGGCTATCTGGCATAAAACCATTGGCACGATGGGCTTCTGTTCTTATATCTAAGACATTAATATTAAACCCTCTAGAAAGAGACTTTCTTGAATCGGCGACGGAGATTTCTTTAAATATAGCCATTTGAAAATTGATTTTAACAATGCAAAATTGCCAGTTGCAAAATCAATTTCCTTTAACAAATGATAAATAAGGAATTCAAAAAGAAAATACTTGGGAGATTACTTACTTTGCACAAAAGCCTCCCAATCCTCAGCCATTTTCCCTTTCAAAACTCTAGGAAATTTATGCTGACCACCCTCTTTCCCATGGCTTTTCATCCAATCAATGAAAACGCTGGTTGGAAGCACTTTACAAAAAATATTTTTTAAAGCATGGGTTCTTTCAGTGGCATAATCGTCATTTAAAAGCTTAATTTTCACATCTAATCTTTGGGCCAATTCATTCTCATCTAAGCAATTGTCGCTACCCACATACCATTGATGTGCAAATAAGGGTGGATGTTTTTTGCCAATAACTGTAAACTCCTTGATGGTAATTTGCATTTCTTCGGCCACTTCCATAATAGCCTTGTTCATGTTTTCTACTGAAAGATGCTCGCCGCAAAGACTTAAAAAGTGTTTAGTGCGACCCGTAATGACAATTTCGGCAGTCTTTTTATCAATAAACTTTATGGTATCGCCTATTAAATATCGCCAAGCTCCAGCACAAGTACTCATTAAAAGAGCATATTCTGTTTGTTCTTTCACTTCATTGATCATCAAGGTTTCTGGCTTGGCTTTTAGATTTCCTTCTTCGTCAAAATTGGCTTCAGTAAAAGGAATGAACTCATAAAAAATGCCATTGTTTAACACCATTTGTAGGTGGCCATTTGGACGGGACTGGTAGGCTATAAAACCCTCTGAAGCTAGATAAGTCTCTAAATAATAAAAAGGTTTGGAGCCGTCTAGCAATTTACTAAAACCCTCACGATAGGGATCAATAGAAACACCACCCCAACCAAAAGCCACCAAGTTTGGCCATATTTGATGGATGTTATCTACCTTATGAAAAGCTATAATTCGCTCAAAAAGAATTTGAATCCAAGCGGGCACACCGGCCACAAAAGCTACATCCCAGTTTGGTGCGTTTAGCGTTATTTCTTGTAATTTTTTCTCCCAACTTTTTTCTTGGCTGATGGCTTTTCCGGGTTTAAAAAACTTCTCAAACCAAAAAGGCATTTTGCCAACTGTAATTCCGCTTAAATCGCCCTCAAAATGGTCGTCGATTTGGTTGAGTCTGGTGCTACCTCCCAAGAGCAAATAACCTTTTTCGAAAGTTTCTCTGGGCAAATCTCGAAAGTGACCTAATGTGACAATCTGGGCGATACTGGCTCTGTGGATGGCTTTTATCATGGCCTTGGTCACTGGAATGGCCTTAGAAGCGGCCTCAGAAGTGCCCGAACTTAGGGCAAAATATTTGACTTTGCCGGGCCAAGTGACGTCCTTTTTTCCATTTCGAGCTTTTACCCACCATTCATTGTACATTTTGTTGTAGTCATGAATCGGCACGATTTCCTTAAAGTCTCTGTAAATGGCTTGCTCTTTTTTTAGGGTTCTTATGCCAGCGATTTTCTCAAAATTATACTGTCGACCAAACTCCGTCTTTCGGGCTTTTTTCAGTAATTTAAAAAGCACCTTCCGCTGATGCTTAGTTGGCTTAACAATCCTGAGTTTTTTGATATTGGCTGTTAATGCAATACTTCTTTTGATGATACTCCCCAACAAGGCCATAATTATTTTGAACATTTTAGCATTTGCAAAATTAAAATGAACGGTAGGTTTATTTCGGGTATTCAATGTAAAGAAATTGTTTTATTTTCATTAAGAAATTACCTAAAACACTGATTAATAACTATTTCCTAATATTATCGCTATTATTTAATAACAAACCGAGGGTAGTTTTGAATATTTAAATTTTACGTGTTTTGGAGGAAATAAAAAAATATAAAACTGTCGTAATTTCTGATGTACATCTTGGTTCTAGCGGATCGAAAGCCGAAGATGCCACAACATTTTTGAAACAAATTTCATGTGAAAAACTGATTCTAAATGGCGATATCATCGATGGTTGGCAATTGAAAAAATACGGCACTTGGCGGAAAAAGCACACAGGTTTTCTAAGGGTGGTACTCCGTATGATGGAAAAAGACAATACCAAAGTGATATATATACGGGGTAATCATGACGACTTTTTGGATCAGGTTATGCCTTTGGTGGTAGGGAAAAACTTTCAAATCAGACGTGATTATGTGCTAAAATCAGGAAATAAAAAATTCTTTGTAACCCACGGCGATGTGTTTGATTCTATTACCTCTCACATGAAGTGGTTGGCCTATTTGGGAGATATTGGTTATACTTTTCTGCTTTGGATCAACAAGTTTTATAACCAATACCGCAGCTTTAGAGGTTTGCCCTATTTTTCACTTTCTCAGTCTATCAAGCAAAAAGTAAAAATGGCCGTCAATTTCATTTCTGATTTTGAAGAAAAATTAGCCGAATTGGCCAAAGCTCGACACTGCGATGGAATCATCTGCGGACATATTCACAAACCTGACATTAAGACATTTGATGGCATTACCTATATGAATTCGGGCGATTGGGTAGAATCACTCTCTGCTCTGGTGGAAGACCACAACCACGAGTGGAGTTTGGTGTATTTCTACACCGTTCCCAAAAAAGAAATCCCACTTACACATGAAAAATTAACTTTAGAAGATTGGCCAAAGGCAGTTTAAACCAAAGAAATATGAAGTTTGCATTTATTATTCAGGGTGAAGGAAGAGGACATCAAACACAGGCCATTTCATTGGCTGAAATGCTAATCAGCAATGGTCACGAGGTAGCAGTTGCTCTTGTGGGTACCATCAATCCCAATAAATTGCCCATACTTTTACAAGAAAAAGGGAATTTCAAGATGGAGACTTTCCAGAGTCCGAGTTTAGTTTATGATCCAAAGTCAAAAGCACTCAGTTTGCCCAAAACCGTGAAAAATGCTTTGCCCAATCTCAGAAAATATATTTCAAGCATCCAGAAAATCAAAAGAATCATCGATCAACATCAGCCAGATATCATCATCAATTTTTATGATTTCTTGGGAGGTTTATACACCGCATTTTGTAATCCAAAGGCACAGGTAATCTGCATAGGCCACCAATATTTACTATTAAACAAAAACTTCAATCATCCTAAGAACCACTGGTTTGATAAACAAATCGTTAATTTTAATACCAGAATTACCGCACTAGGAGCAGATAAGCTATTGGCTTTATCTTTTAGTGAATTTCCTGATGATAAAGAAATTAGAACTGTTCCACCACTCTTAAGAAACGAGTTGGT
>NKJG01000003.1 GCA_002256395.1 Bacteroidetes bacterium B1(2017)
CGCTTATTCAACCCGCTTTGTTCCCATTGCGAAAAATGTTGCAACATAGATTCCTTTGTGTTTTTCATGCGCCAAAGGTCTTGCTTGACTTCCTCTACACAAATATGTACTTTAGCGGGTGCTTACGTTGCTATTAGACTATTTTGCCGAAAGTAGAGGGAAAATATACCTTGACTATTTGCATTCGATATTATAAGTGTCCATATACGATAAAATAGTGTTTTTGATATAGAGATTTTATGACAGAATATTTATCTTATACGTTTAATGATTCTGAAGAGTTCATTCAAACCTTTGATGAAGCACCCTTATGGAGTGCATCCTTCGGGCTTTTATTGCTTAAACATTTAGAGTTAAAGCCGAACCTAAGGGTTATTGATATGGGTTCAGGTGCTGGTTTTCCATTAATGGAATTAGCAGGTCGCATGGGTAATACATGTAAGTTGTTTGGTATAGACCCTTGGAAAAATGCATCGGTTCGAGCCAAACAAAAAATTAAAAATTATGGCTTGACAAATGTTGAACTAATTGAAAGTTCTGCCGAGCAAATTCCTTTTGCTGATAATACTATTGACCTTATTGTATCTAATTTAGGAATTAATAATTTTGATAAACCAGATATCGTATTTAAGGAATGTAATAGGGTTTTGAAGCCCAATGGTAAATTGGCACTTACCTCAAACCTAAATGGACATTGGAAAGAGTTTTATGCCATTTTTTACTCCACACTGAAACAATTGGGTAAAGAAAATTTAATTGCCATACTTAAGAACGACGAAGAGCATAGAGGAACGGTTGAAAGTGTTTCAAAATTATTTACGGATACTGGTTTTACTATTACCAGGTATTATGAAGAAAGTTTTGAAATGAAATTTGTGGATGGGAGTACATTTCTTAATCATTACTTCGTAAAGTTAGGTTGGCTTACAACGTGGATGAGCATTTTACCTAAGGAAGATTTACAAGAAATATTTTCTGCTTTAGAACAAAACTTAAATGAATATTCAAAAATAAATGTTGGATTAAGTTTGACTGTTCCTATGTTGTTTATTGAAGGAGAAAAAGTATAGTATTTTCTAAGACAATACCTAAATAAGCCTTTCGAATGAGACAAATACTAATTTTATTATCACTATTAATTTTAGGCTGTTCGACACAACAATCTGAAAATAATATTGACCAAAAAGAAATAAGTGATATAAAAAAAGCCTTTGAGTCATGGACAAAATCAGAAATTAGTAAAGGTAATTTTTTTGCAATGGATAGTTGCAATGGGGACTATTATATGAGAAAGGATTCTTTGGGTCTTGAATCTGTTTTTGGATATGCTGTTCCAGACGACAGTTCTGAAATTAACTATTATTATGCAAACCTAAATGGTGATACTAAGAAAGACGCGCTCATAACATTTACTCCCTATCAGTGCGACGGTGGAAATGCATCTATGTGGGTTCAATATCAGGTGCTCGTATTATCGCAAGGTGATAGCTATCTTGTAGATGACAGTTATTTTGAAAGGTTTGATACTGCCCCAGGGTTATTTCAACTCGACAGCGTTGCACCCAAGGCGGTTTTTGGGACGTATTTTGAGTTTGCAGAAAAAGATGGCCGGTGTTGCCCAAGTATAACTAAAC
The DNA here is from genome assembly GCA_002256395.1 of Bacteroidetes bacterium B1(2017). Classification (GTDB taxonomy): domain Bacteria; phylum Bacteroidota; class Bacteroidia; order UKL13-3; family UKL13-3; genus B1. Next base: position 1,635 of record NKJG01000003.1, read on the forward strand.
CAATAAAAATTGACTTAGAAAAAAATGAGTTTACTTATTCTAACAGATAGGGCAGCAAATGAAATCACAATAAATAACAGACTCTAAATAAAACCAATATGACTGAAATTAAGGCTCTAATATTTGACTTAGGAAAGGTTGTTTTTGACCTTTCATTCGACAGAGTTTTTCAATCTTGGGCGAGCTCTTCGGGCCTAGCTTTCGATGAAATTAAGAGTAGATTTGCCTTCGATGAAGCATTTAGTCAGTTTGAAAGAAACGAACTCACGCCTAACCAATTTAGAGGTTATGTGATGAATAAGCTGGGTATTAAGCTTTCTGATGAAGATTTTGATAGAGGTTGGTGCGATTTATATCTGGATGTATACGATGAAATGGACAGGCTTTTGATGAATCTAAAACCTAACTATAGGCTTATTGGCTTAACAAATACCAATGCAATTCATAATACCGTTTGGCCTTTAAAGTATGCTGAAACTTTGCAATACTTTGAGAAAATATTTTCTTCCCATGAGTTGCTAACCCGGAAGCCTGAAAGGAAAATATTTGAAATTGCTCTCGATTACCTGAATATGAAACCAGAGCAAACATTGTTTCTGGATGATAATAGTGATAATATAAACGGAGCAAAGGATATGGGTTTGAACACACTTTTGGTAACGTCAAATGTTCAAATGAGGATTGACTTAGAAAAGATTTTGAAAGGGTAATAAAGAAAAAGTACAATGTCGGCTATTGACCAATATAAACATACACATTTAGGATTTATTGAATGTCCTTCCAGCTTTGATTTTGTGTATTCTAATGCAACAAGAAAAATTGCCATTTATGAATTGCTAGAAAATATACCTAACGGCGAAACTGAATTTGACGGTAAGGAGGGAGATATTTTAATAGGTGGTGGAAGTGGAGAGGCTCCAGCTTTTAGGATTTCTTTGCCTGAATCTTTATTGTTTTTTACTGGTGATAAAGTAGAAGACTTTGACAATTATGAAGATTTATTTAAAGCCTTTTGGACCCCAACGCAAGCGTATATTTTGTGTGAAGGTTTTTCTAAAGTTGGCTGGACACCTGCAATACCAATTGAGTTTTGGTTGGCGGAGAATAGTTGTTTATTGCTTATTGATTCTGTTGAACGTTTCTTGGGATTCAAAATACCTTCTTTACCAAAAAGTGCATTAAATTTCATAAATTAGAGTAACATAAATAATTATAATGACTAACTATTCTCTTGTTGATATAAAGAATAAAGTAGAGGAACTTGCTCAAGTAATTGGATCTGCCCCAACTATTTTACCTGCATTTGGACAACAAAATTTAGATGCACATCCCTATATTGAAGTAGATGACTTAGGAAATATGTTTTATATATTCTCAGAACGTGGGCGAGAATTGGAAAGATTTAGAACAGATAAATTGGATGAACTACTTTTTAGAATATTTTCAAGCGTGACTTTTACAATGGCATGTGAGTTTGAACTTAATAACAGAATTGAAGAGAAGGATTGCAGACGAATTATATTTGATAAGCAGCTAGAATTATTAAGGCAGCTTAACAAAGATTGGCAACAAAGAGAAAATATAGAACACCAACGTATTTTAATAGAGCATCCATTTCAAGACAATGCAAGTATTCATGGTAATTACAAAGCACTAAGGTTTAGTTTTGGAAAATAAAATATAACACCCGCACTAAAACATTTTTTGACCTAAGTATTAATGGAGAGGCTTGAACCTAAGATTGGGAAAGATTTACAACAAAACAGTAGAAAGTAAATTGTAAAAATGGAAGTAAGAATACTACAACAAAATGAAGATATAACTGATAAGTTATTTGAATCGGAAGAGTGCCAAACTTTATTGGAAATTTATAAGGATTATTATCCAAAAATGGGTTTCAAAATACCATGGGTGGCTTATCTCCTTATTGAGCAAAATCAAGTGCTAGGGTCATGTGGTTTCGTTGGTCAACCTCAAGATGATAAAGTTGAAATAGCCTATTGGACATTTAAGGAATTTGAAGGGCAAGGTGTAGCTTCTTTTGCTTGTAAAGCGTTAGTTTCTATAGCTCATACTACTGATCCAAAAGTAATTGTTACGGCGAAGACTGCTCCTGAAAACAATGCTTCAACAAGAATATTAGAGAAACACAATTTTGTTTTCTCTGAAATTGTTCAGGATGAAGAGATAGGTGATGCTTGGCTGTGGAAATTACAACCTAGGACAAATTAAATCCATGATACTTCTAGAAACCAAAAGAACTTACCTGAGAGAAATTACTGCAGATGATGCTGAAAAGGCCTATTTGCTTAATTTAGACTCAGAGGTAATTAAATATACAGGTGATAGTTCGTTTGAAAGTATTGATAAGGCGAGAGAGTTTCTTGAAGATTATGACCATTACAAAAAATATGGTTTCGGGCGCTGGGGGGTAATTGATAAAACCGAAAATGAGTTTCTTGGATGGTGCGGACTTAAATACACCAAAGAGCTAGATGAATTTGATATTGGATTTAGGTTCTTTAAAAAATATTGGAACATGGGCTATGCCACCGAAACGGCTAAAGCTTGTATTGATTTGGGTTTTGAAAAATTGGGTATAACAGAAATTGTTGGTCGCGCTAGGAAAGAAAATATAGGCTCGATAAGAGTTTTGGAAAAAATAGGCTTAGTATATTCTAAACACTTTAACTTCGATGGGCAGGAGGGTGTGATTTATAAAATAGAAAAAAATAAATGGAAGGGATAACCAAAGAGGATGCGCATTTTTTTAAGGAAGAAATTCGGAAGAGGATTGCTATTGGGGAAGGGGAGTTTGAAAAGTTTTTAGAACTTTGGGAATTCAAAAAATACGCTCGAAATGAACTTATTTTAGAGTCAAATGAGATTCCCAAATTTTCTATTTTTGTTTTAAGGGGCTGTCTCAGGCAATTCCTTGTAAATGAAAAAGGAGAAGAATCTATTGTGTATTTTGCAGAAGAAAAACATTTTATTGGCGACCTAGCAGCTTTAAGAAGTAAAACCAAATCTATCTATACTTTTCAGGCTATTGAAGAATGCGACTTGCTAACCATAAGTGCAGATAATTGGGAGCAAGCATTTATTAAATTTCCTTGGTGGGCCGAGGCACATCTAAAAGGCTACCAAAATTGGGTCATTCAATTGCAACAGCAAATGGTCGACCTACAATCTCTAACTGGCGAGACACGTTACTTAAACTTGCTAAAAGCAAAACCCAACTTGTTCCAACGCGTTCCGCAACATTATATCGCATCGTATTTGGGCATTAGTCCTGAGACATTAAGTCGTATTAGAAAAAAAATAACCAGTACCTAAATTTATTGACTTTAGTCAAGGGTTTGCAGGAGTGCCATGGTTTAGGTTTGTTCCATACTAAACACATAAACATTATGGCAACTAAAAAAACAGTTTTACTTTTGGGCATCGACCCAGCAATTATTGATTTTACCTCTCCCGAATTTGCCTCTATGCCTGGCCTTACTGCCGAAAAGGTTGCTATGGGAATTCATGGTTCAATAAACCAGCTTAACGAAATTGGGTACGCGGCACATTTATGCTGGACAGATTTTGGCGAAACGGCCATTGAGGTAATTAAAAAACATTTACAAGAGCAACATTTCGATTGTGTTCTTATTGGAGCTGGAATTAGAAAGCCTGATTCTAATTTTATGTATTTTGAAAGAGCCATTAATGTTATTCTGGAATACTCTCCCAAATCAAAAATCTGTTTCAATACAAATCCCATGGATACGGTGGCAGCCTTGCAACGCTGGGTAAGTATTTAAATTCAAAGAAAATCCCCTCGCTTTTTCGCTACTATTTATTGGTAAATAGAGGATGAATAAATACATTCGTTAAGCCTTAATTTTTTGAAAGGTTTAATTATGGAGCCAATAACTAAGATGAAAAAGATTCTTGCATTTTGCTCGCTATTTTTATTTGTAGGGTCAAGATTAATTGCTCAAATGCCCAACCCTGCTTTAGTGGGTTATTGGCATAATTGGAGCGATGTTAACGCGCCCTATATTCAATTAGATTCTATTGATGCGAGGTATAATGTAATTGAAGTTGCTTTTGCTGTGCCTACATCAACAAGCAATATGACGATGGTATTTACACCCGATGTGGTTTCTCAATCGGTGTTTATTGCCAAGGTTCAAGCCTTAAAACTGCAAGGACGAAAAGTTTTGATTAGCATTGGTGGTGCTACTTCTAGTATTGATTTAACTACAACAACTAATAAAAATGCTTTCATTAGCTCCATGACAAGCATCATTAATACCTATGGATTTGATGGAATAGATTTAGATATAGAAAATGGAAACTCCATTCTGATTACTGGTGGAACTATTGCACTACCTACTAATACAGCACAAATAAATTTAATTGATGCGGTTAAGCAAATAATGGCAAATTACAGAGCTACGCATCCTCAAAAGCTTTTGCTTACTATTACTCCCGAAACAGCTTATGTGCAGGGTGGAATGTCGGGTTTTGGAAGTATTTGGGGCGGTTATTTACCTTTAATAAATGCATTAAGAGATTCACTTGATATTCTTCAAGTTCAATTATACAATAGTGGCTCTATGAATGGGATAGATAACAAAAGCTATATCCAAGGCACTGCCGATTTTGTATTAGCATTAACGGATGCCGTAATTCATGGGTTTACTACCACAGGTGGAACCTTTGCTGGTTTGCCTGCGAGTAAAGTAGCTGTAGGTTTGCCAGCCTGTAGCAGTGCGGCCGGAGGGGGCTTTGTTGATTCGTCAACACTTATTTCGGCCATGAATTATTTAATAGGAAAGGGGCCTAAACCTAGCACCTATGTACTGTCGCAAACAGGTGGATATCCAACCTTAAGAGGAATGATGACCTGGTCTGTTAATTGGGATGCAGTGAGTACCTGTGCAAACAAATATCAATTTGCCAATACCTACCAAAGTGTTTTTGGTTCGACCCTAAATGTTCAAGTGCCAAAATATGTTGCTACAAACGGACTAGTAGCTTGGTGGCCATTTACAGGCAATGCTAGCGACTCAAGTGGTTATGGTTTGAATGGTGTAGTAAGTGGAGCAACTCTTGCAACAGATAGATTTGGAAACCCTAATAAGGCCTATAGTTTTAATGGCACTACTTCAAAAATTACAGCAAGCCCTAGCGCACTGCTGAACCTTTTGCATAACAGAACGGTATCTGTTTGGGTAAAAAGCACCGATAGCACATCTGATGCAGGAATTGTTGGCAATCTTTCAAACGGACATACTGGCTATCAAATCTTGCTACGATCCTCGGGTAAACTAGCTTCTATGGAAGATAACTGGACAGGAGGAGCAAATACTCCCCCAACTAACGGATGGGATTTTGCGAATAGTACAACTAGTACATATTTAAATGATAAAACTTGGCACCATGTAGTGAGTGTTAGATCAAATGATAGTACCCGATTGTATATTGATGGCGTTTTACAAACTACTAGTTTTACAACTCTTGTTCCTAGCTTTACAAGTTCATCTATCATCATTGGATCTACTACTGGGGCAAGTCAGTTTTTTAAAGGTATAATTGATGAAATAGGTATCTGGAACCGAGCCTTAACACCGCAAGAAATTGCTAGTTTAAATTATGGTTGCCCGTATACTATTACAAGTCAGCCCTCCAATCAAAATGCAGTAATTGGCGATACCAAGAGTTTTACTTTAGTTCATTCTGGTTCGGGTATAAATTACCAATGGCAAACAAATCCTTTAACCTGTGGGTGGCAAAATTTGCAAAATGGCACTCCATACTCAGGAGCACAAAGCCCTGTTTTAGCCGTTTCGGGCATATCATATCCAAATCATAATCAATCTTTCAGAGTTATTTCAAGTTATGGTGAATGCGCAGATACCTCTAATACGGTAAAGTTGATCCTTTCAACTATTGCAAACGATTCGGCGCACTTGGCTCAATTAAAAAATGATTCGATAGCAAAGGCTGCCACTATTAATTCTTTGCTTAGCGACACAACGAGTAAAGGAATAACTATAAGAGCTTTGATAAATGATACCACAAGTAAGAGCGCAATAATAAATGCTTTCATTAGCGATACTACAAGTAGAGGTATAAGTATAAGAACCTTAATAAGTGATACAAGTAACAAAGCCAAAACCATAAGCGATTTAAGAAGTGATACTACAAGTAAAGGAATCACAATAAATACTTTATTAAGTGATACTAGCAGCAAATCCAAAACCATAAGCGATTTAAGAAGCGATACTACTAGTAAAGGCATGCTCATTAGTGTTTTAATTAGCGATACAAGCAATAAAGGAAAGACAATTGTTACTTTAATAGGCGATACTATTTTTAAAGCAAAACTTATAAGCGATTTAAGATCTGATACCACTAGTAAAGGTATTCGCATTCGACAGCTTGAAGCAGATTTAGCAAATAAACACGATACCGTTTATGTAGCAAGCGTACTTACAAATGATACCTTGAAAATTTCCATTCATACAGGTATTGCGCCCACATCGCCAAGGATAAATTCATTGAAAGTTTATCCAAACCCGGCATCAAGTTATTTAATTATTGAATTAGAAAACCCAGGCTACTTTGTGGCTAAACTTACAGGACTATCGGGGCAAACAGCAGTGTACCAAAAGAACACAAGCATAGATATTTCTGGCTTAGCTAATGGTGTATATATTTTAAGCATCTTTGATTCGGAGAATAAGTTATTGTCTACGAATAAGGTTGCTATTATAAGATAGGTTTCTAGAAATAAAAAAAATAAAAACATAAAGTATGGGAATGGTTGGTAATTATCTTCGTGTATCTAAAAGTGACCTAGAAGAATATCTTGCAGACAGCAGTAAACTTGAAGATAGAGTGTATAATGAAGAAACAGATTCAGACGATAATTTAGTGTACATTGATAAATCTTGGGAAGGAATATTTTTTTTACTTACCGGAACAGGAATTGGAAATTCTGTTAAAGCTACAGCACCTTTGCGATGGATTTTAATTGCCCCTCAAGAAATAGATCCTGATCAAGATTTGGGATATGGACCAGCATGCTATACAAGTATTGAGCAAACAAAAGAAATTCATAATGCCTTGAACAAAATCACCCTTGATGAGTTAAAGAACAGATATAATAGCGAAGCAATGATGGAATTGAGTGTTTACCCTGAAATTTGGAACGACTTGGATGCCTTAGAATATTTGCTTGATAATTATATTGTTTTAAAAGAATTTTATGAGAAAGCGGCATTAGAAAATCAAGCAGTTATTATATTTTTAAATTAAAGGACTACACTATCCTTAGCTAAAGCCCGTAACCAGCGACTAGCGACTTTCTTTCTTACCCGCGACATTTCCCCTACCTCCCTCCAAAATAATACCCCATCCTTAATCCTCCCGACCAAAGGTGTTCGCTTATAGGTGCATCTATTGTTTTAAGAACGCCATATTGAAAGGTTGGTTCGAGCCGAATGTTGCTAGTAGGAGTTAATTTATAACAGAAGCCAACTCCTAAACTTGGGAATAGATTTAGTGCATTAAAGTCTTTGGTAACCACAACACGTACCCTATCCCTTGAGCCATCATCATATTTTGTGCGCATGGTGTTAATTTGGTCTATCAAAAAACTTGGATTTATACCTGCGCTTACACTATAACTAAGCTTGTTTTTACCCCAAGCATAATTTACTACAATAGGAATGTTTAAATAATGGTAATAATATCTAATTACTAACTTAGTAATATTTGGTCCCATTTGAGCAGGTAATATTGGATTTCTGTTTGGGTCAATTGGATCCTCAAATATAATTTCTGGAGTGTGTTTATATCCCATATTAAAATACCCAATACCCGTTTCAATAGATAGATGTTTGCTTGCAAGGAAAACAAGGTTAATACTAGCAGAATACCCTAGTTTTGGCTTCTCTGCCTCATCGTAAATTTGCATAACCAGTTCATTATTGTACCCAGGGTAGTTGCTAAATAAAGTGCGGTACGCAATATTAGTAGAAGCACTTACACCCAATTGTAGTTTATGTTTTTGAAGGTAAAACGAAAGACTATCTAATTTACTTGCCTGCGCTTGGTTCAGCATAAAAAACAAAACTATACTTACTATACTATACCTATAAATTTTAGGAAAGGGTAGGAGTATAATTAATTTAGATTGGAGCTGTTTCATATCCATTGATTCTAAAGCAAGGTATAAAAAGTTTGGGATTATTGTCATAAGAATGTCAGGAGTTTTTGGGCATACAACTCCCAAGATTGTTTTGGTGATTACTAAGTAAATCCACTATAGTATGAACCTGTTTAACCCTTCAAACAACAACCTAGATGAGGTTGTATTTGAGCAACGCAACAAGGCTTACGGAGCTTATGCCATTAGAAAAGCTTACCCAACTACTATTAACAAAAGCATGGCCTTAACTATTGGTCCAATGCTTTTTGTTTTACTTGGCGGTATTATTTGGAACCAATTTAGGCCCCTGCCTCCATTGCCTCCAATGACTGCTATAGAAAAAGGAAATAAGCCAACTATCCATCCAATTACCGAAGTTCTTACCACCGTGACTGGCTTTACTTTTATTTTAGATAACCCTCTAAATTTTGAAATAGTAATTGATAAAAAAGTAGCTCAAGCAAAAAAGAAAGTGGAAATAATGAAACCTATTGAGACTGTAATTTCAAGTGGTTTAAGTACTGGCTTAACTGGTACTCCAAATATTGGATCAATTGGTTTGCCCGGCGGTATTGGTGGTGGCAGTCCCGGTGGAATAGGCACTGCAGGTGGCGATGGTCCTTCTATAATTGAGCTGGTTGCAGAGGTTATGCCTCTATATCCTGGTGGTGCAGATGCGATGTACGAATACATTCGCAAGAATTTAAATTACCCTCGCTTGGCTATTGATAATTCTATTTCGGGCAAGGTTGTTATTTCATTTGTTATTATGCCCGATGGTTCGGTTCAAATGCCAAATGTAGAACGTGGAATTGGCTTTGGTTGTGACGATGAGGCATTAAGAGTAGTAAGTAATATGCCTAATTGGGAACCTGCTCGTCAAAATGGAAGAAAAGTACCTATCAGAATGTATTTGCCTGTGGTGTTTCAAACCGTTAATTAGTATCTTGCAGCCATGCAGGAAAAGAAATTATTTTTGTTGGATGGAATGGCATTGGTATATAGAGCGTATTTTGCTTTTAGTCAGAACCCACGTGTTACTAGCTACGGCTTTAATACCTCTGCCATTTTTGGATATGTAACAACCTTATTAGATTTATTAAAACGCGAGAAACCAACCCATATTGGTGTTTCGTTTGATACGGCCGAACCAACAGCCCGACATATAGAGTTTGAAGCTTATAAAGCCCATAGAGAAGAGATGCCCGAAGGTATTTCTGCTGCCTTGCCGTATATACGCCAAATAACAGAAGCGCTTAAAATTCCTTTATTAATTATGCCCGGCTATGAAGCCGATGATATTATTGGAACCCTAGCTAAGAAAGCAAGCAAAGAGGGTTATAAAGTGTATATGATGACACCCGATAAAGACTTTGCGCAATTGGTAGAAGAAAATGTGTTTATCTACAAACCTGCCAGGTTAGGAAATGATATTGAAATAATGGGTATTCCGGAGGTGTTGAAGAAGTGGGAAATTTCGAACGTGAATCAGGTGATAGACATTTTGGGCTTATGGGGCGATGCAGTAGATAATATTCCTGGAGTGCCGGGCGTGGGCGAAAAAACAGCTAAGTTGTTGGTTCAGAAATATGGCAGCATGGAAGGTTTGTACGAAAACACCCATGAGCTAAAAGGCAAACAAAAAGAGAATGTAGAAAATAATAGAGAGCAAGCATTCTTATCAAAACGCTTAGCCACCATTGATATTAATGTGCCAATTGAATTTGATGAGCATGCTTTGTTATTAGAAGAGCCAGATAAAGAGGCTACCGAAAAGCTATTTGCCGAATTAGAATTTAGAACCTTATTAAAGCGTGTGTTTGCTGATCCAAACTCTCCAGGGCAAGCAAGTGCAATACAAACGCCTCAAGCGGCTTCGGGTGGTTTTGATTTGTTTAACCAAGGATCGGTTCAAACCAAAACCAGTGAAGAGAAAATAAAAGAGTTGAACCAAGATTTAAAGGTAGAGTTGGAGAATGTAGTGAAGAGAAATACCATAGCAGAGGTAGAACATACGTATGAAGTTGTAGAAGGGAAAGAAGCTTGTGAGGCCTTGCTGAACCTATTGTTGCAGCAAAAAGAAGTTTGTTTTGATACAGAAACGTCGCAATTAGAAAGTACCGAGGCAGAAATTGTTGGACTATCGTTTTCGTTTAAAGCGCATGCCGCGTATTATATTCCATTTGCACCAAATTTTGAAGAAGCCAAAGCAATTTTGCAGGTGTTTGAACCTTTATTTACACACCCAAGTATTGTTAAGATTGGGCAAAATGTGAAGTACGATTTAAACATTCTAAAGCGTTATGGATTTACTTTAAAAGGTCCTGTTTTTGATACCATGTTGGCGCATTATTTAATAGAGCCAGATTTAAGGCATGGCATGGATTTCCTTTCGGGAGTGTATTTAAATTATGAGCCTGTTAGTATAGAAGAGTTAATTGGCAAAAAAGGCAAGAACCAACTAAGCATGCGCGATGTTAGTATAGAAAAGATTAAAGAATACGCCGCCGAAGATGCCGATATTACCTACCAGTTAAAAGAAAAACTAGCACCCGAATTAAGTACGCAAGGAGCCGAAAAATTATTTTATGAATTAGAGCTTCCTTTAATTGATGTGCTAAGTGATATGGAAATTGAGGGCATAAAAATTAATGAGAGTTTCCTAAACGATTATTCAAAAGAACTAGAGATTGAATTAACTCAATTAGAGAAAGATATTTTAGCTATTGCTGGAGTACCATTTAATATTTCTTCGCCAAAGCAATTGGGAGAGGTTTTGTTTGATCATTTAAAATTAGATCCTAAGGCTAAGAAAACAAAAACAGGTCAGTACCAAACAGGGGAGGATGTGTTGCAAGGTTTAGCCGAACACGAGATTATACAAAAGATTTTATTGGTAAGGCAGTTTCAGAAATTAAAGTCAACGTATGTAGATGCCTTGCCCACTATGATAAACCCACTTACAGGCAGGGTTCATACCAGCTTTAACCAAGCGGTGGCAGCAACTGGTAGATTAAGTTCTACCAATCCTAATTTGCAGAATATTCCTATTAAAACAGATAAAGGCAAGGAAGTACGTAAAGCCTTTATTCCGCGCAATGATGAGTATGTATTATTAAGTGCAGATTACTCGCAAATTGAATTACGCATTATTGCTTCAGTGGCTAAAGAAGAAGCCATGATAGAGGCCTTTAAAAACAAATTAGATATTCACCAAGCTACTGCAGCAAGGGTGTTTGGCAAGGCCATAGAAGAAGTAACATCTGATGAACGCCGCAGGGCTAAGGCTGTAAACTTTGGTATTATTTACGGGCAATCGGCTTTTGGATTGAGCCAAAATTTGGGTATAGGAAGAAAAGAAGCGGCACAAATTATTGAAGAATATTTTAAGGCCTATCCAGGTATAAAAACCTATATGGATACTACTATTAATTTTGCCAAAGAGCATGGCTATGTAGAAACGCTGTTGGGTAGAAGAAGATATTTACGGGATATAAATTCGGGTAATTTTACGGTAAGAGGTTTTGCAGAACGAAATGCCATAAACGCACCTATACAAGGTAGTGCGGCAGATATGATAAAAATGGCAATGATAAAAATTCATGCTGCTTTAAAAGATCCTGCCAACGGAATTATAAAATCGAAAATGATTTTGCAGGTGCATGACGAATTGGTTTTTGATGCTCATAAAGATGAGATAGAACTCCTAAAACCTTTGGTAGTAAAAAACATGGAAAGTGCCATGGAATTATTAACTCCTGTAGTGGCCGAAGTAGGTGTTGGAAATAATTGGTTGGAAGCTCATTAGGGAAAGCATGGTGTTGCCTGCCTTCGCCTAAGCTTTGGCAGACAACGCATGGCGTGGCATGGACGGTCGCTGTGCTTCCTTGGGCATGGTAAGACCTGCGGAGTGAAAATAGGATGTAATGACAGGTCGAGACCTGTCAGATTTGTGAAAGTATAACGAATAAAAAAAGCCCGCTCAAATGATTGATCGGGCTTTTTTTTCTATGGTCTATCGTATTTTTTCTATTTTTCTAGAAGATAGGCTTTGTTCTTTTCAAATGAACTAATTTGACTTTTGAAAATAGGTATAAAACTTTCTAACTCTTCTATTTTGCTAGTTTTAGAATTGAAAACAACAATAGAAACTGGGTATCTATCTAGATTTTGTTGAAACATCTAAGTTTTTATCAATGGTAAGTAAAATGTCAAAACCGTTTTCGGTACAATAGGTCATTAATTTACCATTCTTAATTCCACTTAAATTTAATTCATTTACAGTATAAACATCAAATTCATTTAAGTGAATTTTCAAACGTTTAGTCACACATTCGTCAAGCAAAATTTTCATTTAGGATGTTTGAAGAGGTTTCAATTAATTTCTGTGACATTTCAAGAACCTTTATTACCTGTTCTTTTTTTACACCTTCAAAATCGCTCAGAAAGACTTCAATAGAGTCTCCAGATTCTAAATAATCGAACAAGTTTTTTATTGGAACTCTTGTGCCATTAAATACGGGTGTTCCACCCAGTATTTCAGAATCAATATTTATCACTTTTGCGTCCATCTTTTTTATTCTTACTCAAATTTAATGATTTCAGTTTAAACAATTTAATTATTTTGGGGCAATATAAAACTCTATTAGCCTTTCCTATAAAACTTAACGAATAAAAAAAGCCCGCTCAAGTGATTGAGCGGGCTTTTTTACTATGGACTATGGTCCATGGTCTTACTTAGCGAAATTAACGCTGCGTTTTTCTCTGATAACGGTAATTTTGATTTGGCCTGGGTAGGTCATTTCTTTTTGGATGCGTTGCGATAAATCAATCGATAATAAATCTGCTTGATCATCGGTAACCTTTTCGCTTTCTACCATTACACGTAATTCTCTACCTGCTTGGATGGCAAATGCTTTTTCTACACCAGGATAGCTAAGAGCAATGTTCTCAAGCGTTTTAAGACGCTTCATATAATTTTCGGTGTCTTCTCTTCTAGCGCCAGGACGAGAGCCGCTAATAGCATCACAGGCTTGAATAATTGGAGAAAGAATAGAAGTCATCTCTATTTCATCGTGGTGAGCTCCAATGGCGTTCACTACTTCTGGATGTTCTTTATATTTCTCGGCCAATTTCATACCCAATAATGCATGTGGAGTTTCTGCATCATCATCTGGCACTTTGCCAATATCGTGCAATAATCCGGCACGTTTAGCCAATTTTACATTTAAGCCAAACTCTGCAGCCATGGTAGCACAAAGGTTTGCAACCTCTCTACTGTGCATCAATAAATTTTGGCCGTAGCTACTTCTGTATCTCATTCTACCCACCATGCGAATAAGCTCTGGGTGTAGACCATGAATTTGTAAATCAATACACGTACGTTCGCCTATCTCTACAATTTCTTCTTCAATTTGCTTTTTAGTTTTAGCAACTACCTCTTCAATGCGCGCTGGGTGAATACGGCCATCTGTAACCAAACGGTGCATAGCTAAACGAGCAACTTCTCTTCTAATTGGGTCGAAACAAGAAAGAATAATAGCCTCAGGGGTATCATCCACAATAAATTCAACACCTGTTGCGGCTTCAAGGGCACGAATATTTCTACCTTCTCTACCAATAATTCTACCTTTTAATTCATCGCTTTCAATATTAAAAACGCTCACCGCATTTTCAATGGCCTGCTCTGCAGCAGTGCGTTGAATAGTGCTTAGAATAATTTTCTTTGCTTCTTTTGAGGCAGTTAATTTAGCCTCATCGGTAATGTCTTTAATTTTAGAAAGAGCTTCAGATCTAGCTTCGTCATGCAAAGCTTCCACCAATTGTTTTTTTGCTTCTTCGGCAGTAAGGCCAGCAATTTTCTCCAATTGTTTTACTTGGTTGTTAAGGGCTTTGTCGGCCTCTTCGCGCTTAAGTGCAACGGCAGCTAATTGTTTTTCTAAAGACTGTTTAATAGAATCAAGTTCAGAATCTTTGCGCTGAGTTTGTTCCATTTTTTGCTTTAGGCTTTGTTCCTGTTGCTTAATTTTGTTTTCTTCTTTTTGGATGTTCGAGTTGCGTGAATTTACTTCCTTCTCGTGTTCGGCCTTTAGTTGTAAAAACTTTTCTTTGGCTTCAAGCAACTTGTCTTTCTTCATTATCTCGGCCTTTTCTTCGGCTTCTTTAATGATTTGTTGCGATTTTGATTTCGAGAGGTTGTTATTCACTACCCACATCACTGCCGCGCCTGCCCCTAAAGACAGCATGACAATAATAATTACTAAATAGATTTCCATTGGTTTAACATTATTTGGTTGGCGTTAAACCCATTCCGTTTACAATTGAATGTGTTTGAGCAACTGAACAACATGGTCCAGTTCATGTTCCGTTTCTACGGCTTGCTCATGCAGTTTCTGCTTGAGAGCCAAGTTCTCATTCGCAATCTCAATGGCAAACATAGCCAAAGCATCTTGTTGATCGCGAAGGTTAAACTGTTTGCTATATAGCTGCAGTTTATCCTGTATGAGTTTACCGGCAGTTCTCAAATTCTCTTCATCATTTGAGTTAACAGTAAGGGGGTAAACCCTTCCGGCTATATGGATATTGATTGAAAGCTCGTTCAATTGTTGTTAGGTAATTGGTTTAACAACTTTAGGCATTCATCTATTTCGCGTACATATCGGTTAATGGCTAATTTCACTTCCCGTATGTCTTGCTTCCCTAGTTGAATTCCATCAGCAAGTTTACTAATTTTATTCTTATCTTCTAATATTTCTATTCTTTTTGTTTGATCGCTAAGTGTTTCTGCCTGTTTTTTGTTGATTTGGCGCTGGTTTTCAAGTTCTGCCTCCAAGCTTTTTACCTGGTTTAGGAGCTTTTGAACCTTTAAGCCAATGACAGAAACTTTTTCTTTTGCGTTCATTCTCTAGCCTCTTAAAACTGCTCCGGCTTCTTTGGTAAAGTTGCTAATAAGCTTTTGCATTACTTCCTCAATCTCTTGGTCGGTAAGGGTTTTAGTATCGTCTTGCAATACAAAACTTAGGGCATATGATTTTTTACCTTGCTCTATTTTATCGCCGGTATACACATCAAAGGCTCCCATTTGTTTTAGCAAGTTGGGTTCTGTTTTAGCAGCTATTTTTTCTAATTGTTGGTAGCTAATGCTCTCATCCAACAATAAGGCTAAATCTCTGCGAACCGAAGGGAATACAGAAACAGGCTTCAACTTAAACTTAACATCTTGAGCCAAGGTGGTAAGTACGTCTAGGTTAATATCGGCATATAGCAAGCCTTTATCAAGGTCGTATTTCTTACATAATTTTGAGTTTACACTTCCAAATACGGCAACCACTTTCTTCTTAATCAAAATTTGAGTAGCATCTTCAAAACGTTCATCGGCTTCAAAACTCATACTTAATTGGTTCAAACCGGCCCTTTTAAATACTTGCTCCAAAACTGCTTTTAAACCAAAATAAGAAAACTCTGTTTTGGCATTGTTCCAACTTTCTGGTTGTTTACGACCCAATACAGCAAGAACCAAATGCTTTTGCTCGGTATAGCTACTGAGTGAATTAGCTTCTCCCGCTCTGCTATATGTTTTGGCAATTTCAAAAAACCTGAGGTCGTTGCTCTTGCGATTATTATTAAATTGAACGGCTTCTAAAACACTATGCAACATATCTATGCGCATAATATCTAAGTCTTGGCTCAAAGGATTTAATAAGGTAACGGCATTTTTTAATTGCTCCTCGGTATAGTTAGAAGAGCGAGTAAGTGAATTGCTAGCCATTTCAAAAAAGCCAGTAGAGCTAAGGTAATTGGCTAGTTTGTTTTTTAGGTTCAGGGCAAACTCATCTTTGCTAAAGGTCATGGCCGATTTAATTTCGGTACCCATTTCAATATTATTGAGTCCGTAAATGCGCAAAATTTCTTCCGTAATATCTATTGGTCTTTCAATATCTACACGGTAAGGTGGCACAGTAAGTTCCCAATCTGTAACACTGTTTTCGTGGATTAGAATTTGTAAATCGGTGAGTATTTTCTTTTGGGTTTCAAGTGCAATATCTTTTCCAATTAGCTCATTCGATTTTTTAGGGTTGAAATGAATGGTTCTATCTTCAATTGGGTTCGGGTAAATATCTACAATCTGACTTGGAAGATAACCACCTGCAATATCTAAGATAAGTGCTGCCACATCATGCAAGGCTTCAAAGGTTATATTTGGGTCGGTACCGCGTTCAAATCTAAAGCTAGCATCGGTATTTAGGCCATGTGCTTTAGCCGATTTACGCACCGTCGCGCTATCAAAATAGGCACTTTCAATAAAAATATTTTTTGTTTCGGCGCTAATTCCAGAATGCAAACCACCAAAAACACCGGCAATGGCCAATGGTCTAACGGCATCACAAATAAGGCATTCATGGCCTTTCATGCGGCGTTCTACATTGTCTAAAGTTACCATGCGTTCGGCTTCTTTGGCAGTGCGCACGTTTATTTGATGTCCAGCAATTTCGGTTGCATCAAAGGCGTGCAAAGGCTGGCCAATGCTATGCATGATATAATTGGTAGCATCCACAATATTGTTAATGGGAGATAAACCAATAGCTTTCAATCTATTTTGCAACCATTCTGGCGAAGGCTTAACCGATATATTGTTAATTTCTAAACCGCTATAACGCAAGCAGCCACTGTCTTTTTGCAGTGTAACTACGTAAGGGTTTTCGGCCTGACCCAAAATTAGACGAGGTAAAACAGTACGTCTTTTTTTAACTCCTAATGCATATAAATCTCTGGCCACACCATAATGACTAGTGGCATCACCTCTATTGGCAGTTAAGCCAATTTCTAAAATTTGATCTTGGTAAACAGGGAAATAATCGCTGGCTGGTTTTCCAACCTCGTAGGTATCAGGCAAAACTAAAATGCCATCATGACTTTCGCCTAAGCTTAATTCGTCTTCGGCACAAATCATTCCTTCGCTCACTTCGCCTCTAATTTTTGCTTTGTTAATGGTAAATGGTTCGCCTTTGCTAGGGTGAACCGTGCATCCAACCGTGGCAACTAACACTTTTTGTCCGGCCGCAACATTTGGGGCACCGCATACAATTTGTTTTTGAACCGAACCAAGGTTTACTTGGCAAACTCTTAATTTATCGGCATTGGGGTGTTTTTCTGCCGACAACACTTCGCCAATAAGAATGCCTTCTAGGCCTCCAGGAATGGAGTTGTAGGGAGTTATATCTTCTACTTCAAGTCCGCAACCTGTAAGTAAAGCGCCAATTTCTTCGGCCTTGGCAGTAGTATCAATAAAGTCTTTGAGCCACTCGTAACTAATTTTCATGAATAATTTCCTCGCTGAAATAAGGTGCGAAAATAAGAATAAAAAGTCTTTTCTATTCGTATTATATTTGTTCCAATAAACTAAAGTATAGTTTAAATTCAACCTGTATAGCGCTACGCATTAATTAATTCAGATTATGAAAGTATTATTAGATATTCCCGATAATAAAGCTGCTTCCTTAATGGATGTCCTTCGAAGCATTTCCTATGTAAGGGCCAAAACCATTACAGATGAAAAAGCTTTGTTGATGGAAGAGATAAAGGAAGCTGTTGAGGAAATGAAGTTGGTTAGGAATGGCAAGAAAAAGGCTAGAAATGCCGAAGATTTTTTGAATGAGTTATAAGGTTAAAACGATTGGTGTTTTTGAGAAGCAGGCCAAAAGGCTTATCAAAAAATATGCTTCCCTAAAAGAAGAACTTAGGCAGTTAGTTAATGAGTTAAAAGAAAACCCCGAACAGGGAACTTCAATTGGGAAAAGTTGTTATAAAATTCGAATTTCAATAGCCTCTAAAGGAAAAGGTAAAAGCGGAGGGGCGAGAATAATTTCCACAATTGTGGTTACAGAAGCCACAGTTTATCTGCTCTCTATATACGATAAATCTGAAAAGGAAAACTTAACAGATAAAGAACTTGAAGAATTGCTAAAAGGGATTTCTGATTAAGAAGCTAATAGTAAGCTAAATTAATAAGTCAATTTAAATCTGATTTTATCAAAATTTTGTAAGAACAAAAATGAAACGAACATTAGTGATTGGGGCTTCAGAAAAGCCAGAGAGATATGCCTATAAGGCAAGTGTAATGCTAAATGAATATAAGCACGATGTGTATCCGTTTGGACAAAAAGCAGGTTCTATTGAAGGAATGCCTATTGAAACCAATTGGCCAAAAGATCAAAGCTTTGATACCGTAACACTTTATGTTGGTCCGCAAAACCAAGATTCCTATTATGAACCCATTTTGGCCTTAAAGCCTAAGCGTGTGGTGTTTAACCCAGGAACGGAAAATCCTGCTTTTGAGGCCAGATTAGAAGCTGCGGGAATTAAGGCTTTAGAAGCGTGTACCTTAGTCTTATTAAGAACGGGTCAGTATTAATACTTTTTGTTTCTACTTCTTGTAAAAAATTTGAGCAGCGAAAAAAATCAAAAAGATTTCGTGTTATTTGCAACACATTAATTAACTAATTATTAGCAATGGCCCGCGAATACGGGTATATGCACTCACACAACCATGCGTAAATTATTCTTATTTTTATTCGGTATTGTAGCTTTAGCTGCTTGTCAATCGCCAAAAGAAAAAGCTATTAAACATATTAAAGAGTTGGAAGGCAACGATAGTGCTTTTTCAAATCAATTAATGACCGAGCTTAAAACAGCGTATCTAGATTTTGCAAAGACCTATCCCGATGATGAGCAAGCTCCTGAGTATTTGTTTAAGGGTGCTCAACGTGCTATTGTGTTGGAGCAAGCAAATGAAGCTGTTGAGTTGTTAGCAGAGTTAATTCAAAAATATCCAAAATCTAAAAATGTAGAAGATGCTTTGTTTTTAGAGGCATATACCTATGAAAATAACTTGCAAGATTTAAATAAAGCACAAGCCATTTACCAAGAGTTTATTAAGAAATATCCAAAAGGCGAATTGGCCGAAGATGCAAAATTTGCCTTGGATAATTTGGGTAAAAGTCCTGAAGAAATTATTGGTAACGACGACGCAGAATAATTGGTTCAGCCCAACTTTTTAGGTACTTAAACTTTTAGCTTAAGGCTAAGAGTTTTCTTTTCTAAATTAATAACAGCCTTAAGCAGTACTAAAATATCGCTGCCCAAAACGCCAGCTATTTCTGGTATTCCCATCATTTGATATGCTTGGTTTACATGACTAATATCTAATACGGCCACTTCTACATGCTGTAATTTTAGCTCGCCAAAACGCATAGAATTAAGTTTTTTGAGTTGCGTTTCAACATGGCTCGAACCTAGTCCAACCGAATGCATTTCTTGCACATCGGGATGAGTTGAATGGATGAGTTTTTGCATTTGGGTGCTATCAAAGGCCGTTTTACTGGCTCCTGTATCAAGTAGCAAACGCACTTTGTTACGACCTACTTTTACGTAAATAAAAATATGATAATTGCCTGCCTCAATTTGATGAAGCTCTAACGGCATAACTACTTTTTGTATCAAGATGGTGAGGCTTATTGAATCACTATTTTTTGGTAGAATACACCCTTATTGGTGGTAATTCGTATTAAAACATATTGGTTTTGTAGCAGAAAATCGGATACAGAAACTTGAATTTCTGAATGAGGCTTTTCAGGTGTTTCGGTTTGAACCAAGCGGCCTTGTATATCTATCACGTCAACTTTTTCAATATTCTGTTCCTTCGTTTCAATGGTAATTTTGCCTTTAGTTGGGTTTGGATAAACCTTCATGTCATTAGCAGCATGTGATATTTTTGATAAACCAACTGGCCATGTTACCTCAAACGATTTTTTCATTCGATGAAAATCAATTCCATTAGAGAAGCTAATATCATAAAGATCTCTTTTACAAGTTGCGGAAATGGCTATTTGAAGTGAAAAATTACTATCATTATCTATTTGAATACTTTCAACACTAATATCATTTGTTGATGTGGCAGAATTATAGAAAACAATTGTTGGACTGCCTTGAGTGAATTTGGTTCTAGTGCCTGTTATACTAACCGTTAGTTTTTGATTTTGATGGGCAATGCTAGGGGTAACCTTTACCATTTTAGCCATATTTCCCAAGGATACTGTTATGGCATTCTTAAAAATAAGAGTGCCATCTATTGGGCTTTCTAAACGTAAATCATAACTACCCATAGTTCCTCCTGGAAGTGTAGAGGCAGTAAAAATAGCATGTGTATCATCTATAACCTTATATTTTGAGGCATAGACCATGCCTGGGTTATTATCTTTTTCAAAATAGGCTATAAGGAAGTTGCCTCCTTGAGTAAAATGAGTGTTTGTGCCCGTAATAAGGATGTTTATATAGGCATCTGGCTCAATGTTATTTGGAGCCACAGAAAGAATTTTAGCCGTTCCCGTATCTAGGTTTACATAAAATGGGTTTATTGAATTTACAATACCATCTGCCGGGGTATATATATTATAGGTGTAGGCACCTACTGTGGCAGAGCCTTGTATAAACAAATGCGCAATTTGAGAATTTGGAGTTTGATACTCTAATTTATCAACTGTAATGGCATTTGTTGGCGAACCTTGTTTGTAAAACTGTAAGGTGTTTGAAGCAGAACTAAAATTAGTTTTTATGCCCGTAATGCTAACAGCCAAATGCTCTCCTTGTCTGCCATTATTAGGCAGAATATCAATTGATTTTTGGGCAAAAAGAGAGTTGCAAATGCTTATTAAGAAAAGTATGTTGAGTATTTTTTTAGTCATGTTGAATTGTTTCAAGGTTTTCAAAAGTATGTTTTTTTTCTTGATTCAGGCGGAAATAGCTCTTAATATAGTCTTGATTTTCTAAGATTTTTGGAGGCGTCTGTTTGTTTTTTAAATAAGGCAATTCTAAATAACTCCTGCCTATTAGGTGGAGGTATTGCAAAAATTGTGTGTTGGTTTCATCATATTTAAATTGATAAATACATCTCATGGCTTCCTCAATTTTACCCATATTAAATAGTACAGCACTTTTATTAAGAATAGCATCGGGCTGTTTGGGTGAAATGGCCAATAGTAAATTGTAATAGGTAATGGCTTCCTCATGCTTGCCTTCAAACTCGTAAAGGCCTGCTAAATTATTAAGCACATGAACCTGGTACGGGTTTACTTCATATGCCTCCAGAAATAGTTTTTTTGCAAGAACTGTATTGCCTAAAGAGAAATGTGCCACTCCCAAATACCAGGCAATTGGAATGGAGAAATTATCGATGGAATATACCTCGCGATCAATTTTGTTTGCTATGGCAATCATGCCCGTAAAGTTGCCGCTGGCATGGGCTTGAATGAGTTTTTTTGCCTCTTTTTCTTGTGGTAGTCTAACAACTGAATTATAAAGCGAAAAGGAAAATAGTACTCCTGATAGGGTAATAATCCAATAGGCGTTTTTTCTTTTTTCTGTTTTACTAATTTGGTTCGAACCAAAAACAATTGCAAGTAGTATTGCTACTAAAACTTGATGTTCATTTCGCTCTAATGGAAAATCTACAAGGGCAACAAAAATATAGCCAATAAGGGTAAATAAACATAGAATTAAAAGCAATTTTTGATGAACTGAGTTGGCTATCTTTAGGTTTTTAAATGCCATGAATAGTGCGCTAATAAATAGCATTAAATAACCCACAAAGCCAATAATGCCAAGCTCGCTCGCTATCCATAAAAAATCATTATGTGGGCGTTGAAAGGTGGTATATCCATCACTAACCAGGTAATTTGTTTTAAGGAAAGCTTCAAGTCCATACTTAGGAAAATAAATTTGCCAATTGCCAGCGCCTACTCCCATAAAACCATTTTCCTTTATCATTTCAAGAGTATTATTCCATAATAGAATTCGTTCTTGAATAGTATCGTTATTTAAGATAAGCGTAAATTTTTGAGGGAATTGTAGTACAACAAAAACACATGCTAGGAGGCCTAATAAGTATAAAAACAGAAGAATAAGAATTTGTTTTTTAGAAGCATTTAAGAGGTGTTTGGCCGCAATGGGTAGGCAAATCATACTTGCTATAATTAATGCTATTAACACCGCCTTGGTTTGTATAAGTATTAATGAGCCTAGCATTGCCAGCAGTAGTATACTTGCTACTATTTTTTGGTAGTTTTTTAAATAGGAATAACTGTAAAGCCAAAAAGGAAGGCAAAGCATTTGAAAAGAAGAGTATAAGTTTTTGTGTCCAAATACAGTTTTAATAGCATACAAATTTTTTTGGTCCCAAAGTTTTATGCCTAAGGAAAGGTTTTTGTTTACCTCCATGCTAAAATAGATTAGCCCAACAATGCTTGCCAATACTACGCCAATGCTAAGATGTTTTATTGAAAGTAAGCCCGATTGAATGCCTGTGCTTACTGATAGTAATAGTCCAACATATAAGCATGTTTTACTGAACGAATAATAGGCTTCTTGTTGGTTGTAGGCATACGTAATACTAAGTGCCGAACCTAAAAGCCAAACAAGTGCAAAGTATACGGGCCATTTGTTTATAGGTAAAAGGATCTGTTTATAATTAAGAGCTAAAATAAGGCACAATAATAGTCCGCCAAAACACGCAGCCATTTGCCTACTCAGCAGCGTAGGATCAGCCAAAGAACTAATTTGAATAAATGGAATTAAAGCCAATAGGAGGGCTAAAACATAATTGAAATAAAGAAGGCTTTTGCTTTGTTCCATAAAGGCCAAAAATACGCATTCGTTTTTGCTAAAAAAGTCCCCCACAATTAACCACCAGCCCGAACCCTTTTTATGAAAATCAATTAGTTAGCTTTTTGGGAATGTCGCAATTGGGCCTCCAAAGTTCTTCACACCCCCATTTTTTGAAAAGTCGCATTTGAGCGCAAAAATGCCCTTGAAGGCCAAGTAAATAAACGCTTTTCCCAAAAAACTGGAAATGTGTAAAAGTTGGATTTTTCCACAAAAGTGGGAGAAAGTGGTGAAAAGTGGAAAATTGTTTCTATTTTTACGCTGTAATCGCTCAACACTAGTAATGACGCAACTCAACGGAGAATTCGAATGTAAAATGGACGCCAAGGGAAGGTTAATGATTCCCTCTGCTTTAAAAAAGCAGTTGCCGGAAGCGGCAAAGGATTCGTTTTTCATTAACCGTGGTTTTGAAAAATGCTGTGTGATGTACCCAAGCAATGAATGGAAATTGATTGCTGCCGAAATAGATAAGTTGAGTGATTACATTCAAAAGGAACGCACCTTTAAAAGATACTTTTTAAGAGGAGCTAGCAAATTAGAAATGGATGCTGCTTCACGTGTGTTAATTCCAAAACAACTTCAAGAGTTTGCCGATTTAAAAGGAGAGCTCGTTTTATTAGCTTATGGCAATAAAGTAGAAATCTGGAATAAGGCAGAGTATGATAAAATGCTTAGCGAAGAGCCTTCAGATTTTAGTGCCTTGGCAGAAGAGGTAATGAGCAAACGTAAAAAGGAGGATGAAGATGGAAAATAAATACCATGCTCCTGTTTTATTGGCCGAGTGTTTAGAGGGTTTACATATTCACCCAAATGGTAGATATGTAGATGTAACCTTTGGTGGTGGTGGGCATTCAAAAGCCATCCTGAACCAATTAAATGAAAAGGGTGTATTAATAGCGTTCGACCAGGATGAAGATGCGAAAGCAAATTTGCCTGAAGATGGTCGTATTGTTTTTATAGATCAAAATTTTGAGTTTATAAAGAACCATTTGGCCTACCAAAAGTTATTGCCTGTTGATGGAATCTTAGCCGATTTAGGTGTGTCGTCGCATCAGTTTGATGAAGCTGATAGAGGTTTCTCGTTTAGGTTTGATGATGCTGATTTGGATATGCGCATGTATACGGAAGCAGGTATGTCTGCTAGTGAAGTTTTAAATACTTATAGCGAACAACAATTGGCGGATGTGTTTTATCAATACGGTGAGCTAAATAATGCGAAATCATTATCTAGAGAGATAGTTCAGTTTCGTGCAGCTAGGCCTATTCGTAAGGTAAAAGATATTAAAGAAGCTCTTTTAAAATATACACCCAAGTTTGGTGATTATAAATTTTTTGCTCAGGTGTTTCAAGCCTTGCGAATAGAGGTGAACCGCGAGATGGAAGTATTAAAAAACTTTCTAATGCAGGTGCCAGAAGTATTAAAACCAAACGGACGATTAGTGGTAATGAGTTACCATTCTTTAGAAGACCGATTGGTGAAAAATTTTATTGCCAGCGGAAATTTCAATGGCGATGTAGATAAAGATTTTTATGGGAATGTGAATAAGCCTTTAGAGGCTTTGAACAGAAAAGTAATTACTGCCTCAGCCGAAGAGCTGGAGCGGAATCCGAGATCGAGAAGTGCAAAATTAAGAATAGCTGAAAAGCGCTCAGATAAGTAATGAATAGGATTGTTACAGAAGAAGAATCAAGTGCCAAAAAAGCGCCTGATCAGGATAGTCGCAATTTTACCGAAACGGTGAAGCGCTTTGCCGACTTCGACTTTAGTATTAATCCTGAGCAAATTCTTACGCAATTGCCTTTTGTTATATATCTGTGTGTGTTGGTAATACTCTTTATTTATAACAGTCACCGCTCTGAAAAATTAGTGCGCGATACAGATAAATTAAACAAGGAAGTAAAGGATTTAAGAAGCGAATATATAAGTGAATTAAGTGAGTTAATGGGAGAGAGCAGACAATCAAATGTTGCTAAAAAATTGGCTCCTTTTGGAATAAAAGAATTAAAAACACCACCAAGCAAAATTACCTACAGTGGCAAACAATAGTAGTACAACAAATACCAGAAAGGCAATCTTGATCCGAATGACACTTGTGTTTTCGGGCATGTTTGTTTTTGCAGTTATGGTACTCTATACTGTTTTTAAAATTCAAGTTTTTGAAGGTAAGCATTGGCGCAGTATGGCCGATAGCTTGAGTACACGAGTTTTTGAAATTGAAGCAGTGCGTGGAAATATTTTTGATTGCAAAGGAAATTTATTGGCTACCTCCATGCCCATTTATGATGTGCGCATAGATGCCAAAGCTCCTGCTTTTATGGATGAAGAGTTGTTTCAAAATAGCATCGATTCTTTAGCCAATCAATTATCAAGTTTATTTAATGATCAACCTGCTTTAGCGTATAAAAAAAGTTTGGTTCGAGCCAAAAAAGAAGGAAGCAGATACCTGCTTTTTAAACGCAGAATTACCTACCACCAAATGCGTGCGCTTACCAAGATGCCTTTGTTTAGAATGGGGAAATACAAAGGTGGCTTATTGCTTACAGAGCGCACCAGACGCGAGAAGCCATTTGGTTTGTTAGCCGAACGCACCATTGGATTTAAGCAAGAAATAGGTGGAATTAAAGTAGGTTTGGAGGGTTTCTTTGATGATAATTTAAGTGGTAAAAGCGGCAAGCATGTAATGCAACGTATTGCGGGCGGTACATGGATTCCAATTGATGATGAGTTAATGATTGATGCGCAACAAGGCAGAGATATAGTAACCACATTAGATATTAATTTACAAGATGTAGCAGAAAATGCATTATTAAATACCTTAATAGAAAACGATGCCGAGTATGGCACGGCTATTTTAATGGAAGTGGCAACTGGAGAGTTAAAGGCTGTAGCCAATCTTACTCGCGAATCGGAAGGGGTTTATGCCGAGAAATATAATTATGCTGTTGGCGAAAGTGTAGAGCCAGGCTCTACGTTTAAATTGGTTTCTACTATGGCTTTATTAGAAGATGGTTTTATGAAGCCAACAGACCATGTAGATGCAGAGGGCGGAGAAAAAAGATTTTGTAATGTAACTATGAAGGACTCTCATTTGGGTACGGGTGTAATTACGTTACAAGAGGCTTTTGAACATTCATCAAATGTTGCTTTTGGAAAGTTAATGCAAAAGTTCTATGCTAAAAATCCCAACAAAGTATACAGTCATTATAAAGATTTAGGATTAACAGAGAAATTAAACTTGCAGCTTGCAGGTGTTGGTGCGCCTATAGTTAAGAGTCCTAGCAATAAATCTTGGAGCTGTACCAGTTTGCCTTATATGGCTATTGGTTATGAGCTTCAAATTACTCCGCTGCAATTATTAACGGTTTATAATACCATTGCTAATAATGGAGTTTTGGTTAAACCTCTTTTAGTAAAAACTATTGAGCAAAATGGTAAAGTAATAAAGAATTATCCAACTGTTGTGTTGAACCAACAGGTTTGCAAACCAGAAGTTGTAAAACAATTACGTGGGATGATGGAAGGTGTTGTGTTACGTGGTACTGCCTCTTTATTAAAAAGCGATTTTTACACGTATGCTGGTAAAACCGGAACAGCTGTTGTTGCCAATAATAAAAGGGGTTACAAGGCTGGTGGTGGTAAAAGTTACCGCGCTTCTTTCTGTGGTTATTTCCCTGCCGAAAATCCAAAGTACTCGTGCTTTGTAATGATTAGCCAGCCACGTAAAGAAAATTATTATGCTGCAAAAGTTGCCTTGCCTGTATTTAAAGAAATAGCAGATAAGGTATATGCAAGCGCGCTGAACCTACACCGCGAATTAAAGTTTACCAATCCTTATAACACAACTGATTTACCAGTGATAGCGATGGCTGATAAGCAAGATGTAAAAGAGATTTTAAACCAGGTAAAACTTTCTTCTCATTTTCATAACGATTCTATTCATCAAGATGAAACGGATTGGGTAAGTGGTGAGGTGCAAGATAATTCGGTGGCTATGCAACCACGTATTGTAGTGGCTGGCAAAATGCCCGATGTACGCGGCATGGGAGCTAAAGATGCGTTATACCTTTTGGAACGCAAAGGGGTTCGCGTGGAATTAAAGGGCATGGGAAAAGTTAAAAAACAAAGCATTGCTCCAGGTTCACTTTTAAGAAAATTTCAAACCATTCAATTACAATTAAGTTAAGCATGCATTTACTTGAACATATACTTTCGGGCATAGATACAAAGAGTATCCAGGGCCCACGTATGCAAGAGATTTCTTTGCTAACATTCGACTCTCGCGAGGCAAGTGCTGGAAGTTTGTTCTTTGCCATTAAAGGTAGTGCTGCCGATGGTCATGCCTATATTCAACAGGTTATTGATAAAGGTTGTACCGTTGTTGTTTGCGAAGATTTACCTGCTCAATTAAGTGCTTCGGTTTGTTATATAGAGGTTGCCAATACAAGTGCTTGCATGGGTATGGCAGCTGCAAATTTTTATGAGCATCCTAGTTCTGAGTTGAAATTAGTGGCCATTACAGGTACAAACGGAAAAACTACCGTGGCTACTTTGTTATTCAATTTGTTTCGTTCTTTTGGTCATTCATGTGGTTTGCTTTCTACGGTTCAAAATCAAATTAATGAAGAGGTAATTCCTTCCACCCATACTACCCCCGATTCTATTAGAATTAACGCTTTGTTGCGCACTATGGTAGATAGTGGTTGTGAGTATTGTTTTATGGAGGCTAGCTCACATGCTATCCATCAAAATAGAATTAAAGGATTACACTTTGCTGGGGTAGCATTTACCAATATTACACACGATCATTTAGATTATCACAAAACGTTTGACGAGTATATTAAAGCTAAGAAAAAGTTGTTTGATGAGGTTAATGAAGATGCTTTTGCCTTAACCAATAAAGATGATAAAAATGGTTTAGTGATGTTGCAAAATACCCGCGCAACCCGCTATTCATATGGTATTAGGATGATGGCCGATTTTAAAGCCAAGATTCTTGAAAGCGATTTCAATGGCATGTTGCTAAACCTAGATGGCGAAGAGGCTTGGTTTAGATTGGTTGGCAATTTTAATGCCTATAACCTTTTATTAGTGTATGGTGCTGCTTATTTATTGGGTAAAGAAAAGCATGAAATTATTACTCATTTAAGCAGCCTAAATTCTGTAAAGGGAAGATTTGATTATGTACGTTCTACCAATGGCATTATTGGTATTGTAGATTATGCGCATACTCCTGATGCTTTGTTAAATGTGCTCGAAACTATTAATGAGGTTAGAAATGGCAACGAGGAATTGGTAACTGTTATTGGTTGTGGTGGAAATAGGGATGCCGCCAAACGTCCTGTAATGGCAGAGGTTGCTTGTAACTTAAGTACTCGTGTTATACTTACTTCTGATAATCCTCGTAACGAAGAGCCTGAGGCAATTTTAGATGAAATGAGCAAGGGTATTCCTGCTATTCATTATAAGAAATCGCTGCGTATTACCGACCGTAAGGAGGCTATTAAAACGGCGGTGAGTATGGCTAAGCCGGGCGATATTATTCTAGTGGCTGGTAAAGGTCATGAGAATTACCAAGAGATAAAAGGTGTTAAACATCCTTTTGATGATAAAGCACTATTGCAAGAATTTTTTGAATTATTCCAAATCTGAATTTAATTAATATGCTATACTACTTTTTTAATTATTTAAACGATCAGTACAATTTTCCTGGAGCAGGGATGTTTCAATACATCTCGTTTAGAGCTGCCATGGCAATTATGATGTCGCTCTTTATCTCTTTGGTGTATGGAAAAACACTGATTAATAAATTGCGTGATTTGCAGGTAAGCGATGAAATACGCAACCTAGGTTTAGAAGGTGAGCAACAAAAGAAGGGTACTCCTACTATGGGTGGACTCATTATTTTGGCGGCTATTTTAATCCCTACCTTTCTATTTGCTCGTATCAATAATGTATATATCATTTTAATTATGGTATCTACCATTTGGCTAGGATTAATAGGTTTCTTAGACGATTATATTAAAGTATTTAAGAAAAATAAAGAAGGCCTTGCAGGTAGATTTAAAATATTGGGTCAGGTTGGTTTAGGATTTATTGTAGCTACTACTTTATACTTTAACCAGCATGTAAAAACAAAAGAGTTTTACCACCCAAATGAGGTAACAGAAGAGTTTATTAAAGAACAAAATTTAATGCCTCAGGTAATTAGTGGCGAGTTAATGTTGGTTAAAGATCATAAGGCAACAACCACTACAATTCCTTTCTTTAAATCCAGCGAATTTGATTATGCCGATATGCTAAAGTTTATCGGTTCAAGCTATAAAGATTATAACTATCTCATTTATTTATTGGTGGTAATCTTCATTATCACCGCAGTTTCAAATGGGGCTAATATTACCGATGGTATTGATGGTTTAGCTGCTGGTACCTCGGCTATAATCTCCTTTGTACTGGGCATATTTGCCTATATAAGTGGGAATATAATTTTCTCTAAATACCTTAATATAATGTATATCCCGCACCTAGAGGAAATGGTAATTTTTGCGGGTGCCCTAGTTGGAGCATGTATTGGTTTCTTATGGTATAATGCCTTCCCTGCTCAAGTGTTTATGGGCGATACCGGAAGTTTAGCTTTAGGTGGAATTATTGCTGCCTTTTCTATTATGGTTCGTAAAGAACTTTTAATACCTATTCTATGTGGAATATTTTTAGTAGAGAATTTATCTGTAATGATGCAGGTAAGCTACTTTAAATATACCAAGCGAAAGTATGGCGAGGGTCGAAGAATATTTAAAATGTCGCCACTTCACCATCATTACCAAAAGAGCGGTTTTCATGAGTCTAAAATTGTAACTCGCTTTTGGATTATTGGAATTCTGTTGGCTATTGTAACCATTATAACCCTTAAAGTTAGATAAGCATGAGCCAACGAATAGTAATATTAGGAAGCGGCGAAAGCGGAACAGGTGCTGCACTTCTAGCCAAGCAAAAAGGCTTTGATGTGTTTGTTTCTGATAAGGGAAGCATCGCTCAAAAGTATAAAGATGAGTTGCTTGAAATGGGTGTTGCTTTTGAAGAGGGCATGCACACCGAGGAGCTTATTTTAAATGCCACTGAGGTAATTAAAAGCCCAGGTATACCAGAAAAAAACGATTTGGTAAAAGCCATTCGTAAAGCGGGTATTCCTATTATAAATGAATTAGAGTTTGCTGCGAGATATACTTCTGCCTATAAAATATGTATCACTGGTACCAACGGAAAAACTACCACTACTTCCTTGGTGTATCATTTACTACAAAAGGCAGGCTTAAATGTTGCTGTTGCGGGCAATATTGGAATTAGCATGTGCCGCATGGTTGCTACAGGTTCATACGAATATTATGTATTGGAGATTAGCAGTTTTCAATTAGATGATATGTATGATTTTAAAGCCGATATGGCCATTATCTGCAATATCACTCCCGATCATTTAGATCGCTACGAGTATGAGTTGCAAAACTATGTGAAATCTAAGTTTCGCATTACTCGCAACCAAGATGAGAAGTGTTTATTGGTTTACTGCGCCGATGATGAGTTAACCATAAACAACCTTTCCTTAATTGAAGGAAACGCAAAACGTCTTCCATTTTCACACGATGTAGAAACCATTCCTGGTGCCTATATCAAAGACCAACAAATTGTAATCAACTTAAACGAAAATCAATCAAATCAATTCACCATGTATACTTCAGAACTAACACTTAGAGGCCGTCACAACGCCTACAACTCCATGGCTGCAGCCATTATCGCTAATGCATTGGAGATTCGCAAAGATGTGATCCGCGAAGGATTAATGGATTTCCAAAATGTAGAACATCGCTTAGAGTACGTTGCCACCGTACGCGGCGTTGATTTTATTAACGATTCAAAAGCAACCAATGTAAACTCTGCTTGGTATGCTCTAGAAAGTATGGATAAGCCAGTAATCTGGGTAGTGGGTGGTGTAGATAAAGGAAATGATTACAACATGTTAAAAGAACTTGTGAAATCTAAAGTGCGCATTATTGTTTGCCTTGGTGTAGACAATGCTCGTATTCACGAAGCTTTTTCAACAGATGTAGACATGATTCTAAATACCTCTAGTGCGCAAGAAGCAGTACATGTGGCAGCAAAAATGAGCAAGCCTGGCGAAACCGTTTTATTATCGCCAGCATGTGCATCATTTGATTTATTTAAAAACTACGAAGATAGAGGTCGCCAATTTAAGGCAGCCGTTAGATCTTTGTAAAATACAGCTAGGCTGCTTGTTTACCACCTGGCAGCCTAGCTTATTAAAACAATTTTTGTGAACTGGTTTAGTTGGGAAAATATTAGGCCGCGAGGCGATAAGTTTATGTGGGGCATTATTGTTATGCTGTCCATTTGGGGCTTGTTTGCGGTATACAGTTCAACAGGAGCATTGGCCTATCAAAAGCAAAGTGGAAGAGCAGAAGTATACTTGGTTCAGCAATTTGCCTTCTTATTTATTGGCTTTTTTATCATGCTTATCACCCATGCCGTTCACTATAAATATTATTTAAAGTTATCGCGTATTATTCTCTATGGATCCTATGTGCTCTTGGTATTAACCATGGCATTTGGCTCAAGCTATAATGATGCAGCTCGTTGGCTGCGCATTCCGTTTATAGGTATCACGTTTCAAACATCAGATATTGCTAAAGTGGCGTTAATACTATATGTAGCGCGCGAGTTGGCCTTGAGGCAAGATGATATAAAAGATTTTAAAAAGGGTTTTGCACCTATTATTTCGCATGTGGCAATTACGTGTTTGTTAATTGCCCCTGCGAACCTTTCTACTGCCTTGGTTTTGTTTAGCACCTGCATGGTAATTATGTTTATTGGTAGAGTAAGTGTGAAACATATTATTTATGTAGGTGCTCCAACTTTAGCAGTGCTTACCATTGCCATCATTATTGCCTTTAATACGCCCGACAAGTATCTTAAAAACTTTGGTCGCGCGCTTACGTGGAAGCACCGTATCGAAAACTTTAATAAGCCTTCTGACGACCCTAATGATTCGTATCAAAATGATCATGCCAAGATTGCCATTGCCAATGGAGGTGTTACGGGTGTGGGCCCTGGTGGTAGCACCGAACGTAATTTTTTACCTCAGGCCTATAGCGATTTTATCTTTGCCATTATCACAGAAGAGTATGGTATGATAGGTGCATTTGCCATGATGTTTCTGTACCTCTTATTTATGTATCGGGCTTTTCGAATTGTGTTTAAAAGCCCCAAAGCATTTGGTGCTTTATTGGCTGTTGGTCTTTCTTTTGCCTTAGTTATTCAGGCCATATTAAATATGGCCATTGCGGTAAATTTGGTGCCTAATACGGGTTTAACATTGCCTCTAGTAAGTAAGGGTGGTACGTCTATTATTATTACCAGTTTTGCGTTTGGGTTAATTATGAGTGTAAGCAGGTATGTTGAAACAGAGGAGCCTAATGAACCAAATGAGCCCGAAAATAAAATTCAAGACAATCAGGTTTTAGCTAGTTAAATAGTACTATGACAAAAACTAAATTAAAAGTAATTATTAGCGGTGGTGGAACGGGTGGACATATTTACCCAGCCATAGCTGTTGCACAAACCCTTCAAAAACGCTTGAATAATGAGGTAGAGTTTTTGTTTGTGGGGGCAAGTGATAGAATGGAAATGGAAAAAGTGCCAAAGGTGGGGTATGCCATAGAAGGCCTTTGGATTAGTGGCTTACAACGTAGTTTGAGCCTAAAGAATTTGCTCTTTCCTGTAAAAGTAATTTCTAGTGTGCTCAAATCTTTTGGTATCATCAATAGGTTCAAACCAGATGTAGCAATTGGTTTTGGTGGCTATGCCAGCGGTGCCATGATGTATGCGGCTACTTTAAAAGGCATTCCATCTATGATACATGAGCAAAATTCGTATGCAGGTATAACCAATAAAATACTCAAAAATAGAGTTCAAAAAATTGCGGTTGCTTATGATACTATGCAACGCTTTTTTCCTGCCAATAAAATTGTTAAAACAGGCAACCCAGTTAGGCTAGATATCTGCCAAGCGGTTTCTAAAAGGGCAGAGGCCATTGCTTTTTTTGGTCTGAACCCAAATAGAAAAACAGTATTGATAATTGGTGGTAGCCTTGGTGCTAGAACCATTAACCAAAGTATTGAAAAGGATTTGGAGCTGCTAAACCTAGCAGAGGTAAATGTTATTTGGCAAATGGGTAAGAACTTTGTGAGCGAGAAAGCAGCTCAACAAGATGCCCAATTTTGCTTAAAGGTATCGCCGTTTATTTATGAAATGGATTTGGCTTATGCGGCTTCTGATGTGGTTATATCACGCGCTGGGGCATTGTCTATTGCCGAATTAGCAATTGTGGCAAAGCCCACTATTTTGGTGCCTTCGCCTAATGTAAGCGAAGACCATCAAACCAAAAATGCGATGGCTTTAGTAGAAAAAGGTGCAGCCATTTTAATTACCGATGCCAATGCCAAGGAAGAATTGGTGCCTGCCACTTTGCAGTTATTATTAGATAGCGTTCAGCAAAAACAATTAAGCACAAATATTCATGCCATGGCAATAGAAAATGCAGCCGAACGTATTGTAGATGAGTTATTGGCTTTAAGAAAATAAGTATGAACTTAAGTGAAATAAAAACAGCGTATTTTCTAGGTATCGGTGGTATTGGTATGAGCGCCATTGCTAGGTATTTTAATCATGTAGGTATACAGGTAATTGGCTATGATAAAACCGAAACCCCGCTTACTAAAAAGTTATGCGAAGAGGGGATGCACATTCATTATGTAGATGATGTAAACTATGTAACATCATTGTCCTTAGTAAGTGCTACTACTTTGGTTGTATTAACCCCAGCCATTCCAAAAGATCATAAAGAGTGGGCCTGGTTTAAAGAGAATATGTTTCTTATTCAAAAGCGCTCGGAGGTATTGGGTTTATTAAGTAAAGCCTATGCAACTATTGGTGTGGCGGGTACCCATGGCAAAACAACTACTTCTACTATGGTGGCGCATATACTTACTTCTAGCGCTGTAAAATGCAATGCATTTTTAGGTGGTATTTCGTCAAACTATCAAAGCAATTTGCTCTTGCATCCTGCGGCAGATACCTTGCCTGCAAGCCAACAATACACCGTAGTTGAGGCCGATGAATTTGATCGCTCGTTCTTAACCTTGCATCCTATTTATTCTGTTATTACGTCTACCGATGCCGATCATTTGGATATTTATGGCGACCATTCAAGTATGCAAGAATCGTTTTTGGCCTATGCTAATAGGTTGGTTGAGGGCGGTATTTTATTTCTTAAATACGGTTTGAACCTAGCCAATGAGCTGAGTGTAAATTTTAAAACATACGGCATAGTACTCGAGGCGCAAATTCATGCGTTTAATATTCGTATTAAAGAAGCGGAGCATATTTTTGATTTGAATGTAGAGGGTAGAATTATAAAAGACTTAGAATTAGGAATACCTGGTTTGCACAATATAGAAAATGCGGTTGCAGCATCGGCAGTGGCCTTGCAGGCGGGTGTTACAGAAGACGAATTACGTGTGGCTTTAAAAAGTTTTAGAGGGGTAAAGCGTAGGTTTGAGTATATTATTAAAGAATCCAACTGCATTTTTATCGACGATTATGCGCACCATCCCGAGGAGCTCAGAGCTATTTTAAGTTCGGTAAAACGTATGTATCCAAACCACGAGTTAGTGGCAGCTTTTCAACCCCATTTGTTTACTAGAACCAGAGATTTTGCAGAGGGCTTTGCCGAAACTTTATCGATGGTAGATAATTTGTTTTTGCTTGATATTTACCCTGCACGTGAATTGCCAATAGAGGGTGTGAGCTCTGGTATGTTGCTAGAAAACATCACTTCGGCAAAAAAGCAAGTGATAGGCAAACAAGAGTTGGTTCAGGCCATAACCACTTTAAAGCCTAGCCTGTTTTTAACCTTAGGCGCGGGCGATATTGATGCTTTGGTGGAACCTATTAAAC
Source organism: Bacteroidetes bacterium B1(2017) (assembly GCA_002256395.1). GTDB lineage: Bacteria > Bacteroidota > Bacteroidia > UKL13-3 > UKL13-3 > B1. The sequence continues at coordinate 36,584 of NKJG01000003.1, forward strand.
AAGGATTATTGAGCTAATGGACGATAAAAATCAAAAGTGGAAGCGTGTGTTGCGCAAGGTTGTAACCTTGGTGCTATGGATAAGCATGCTCTCTTTTGTGGTGGTAATTTTAGCATTTTCGGATAAACAACTCGATGAGGTGAAATGCAAAAAGGTAGATGTGTTTATTTACCCAATCGACTTGCATTTTTATAATCGGCAGGCTGTTTTAGAGTGCATGCGCAATGCCATGCCGGCGCATAAAAAATTGCTCGATATGCAAATGGGCGAAATAAACGTTTCTAAACTGGAGCAAACGTTAAAGAAGGAATACCTGATTGAAGACGCCGAAGTGTATGCAGAAATGGACGGCTCAATAAACGTAAAAGTGCAGCAAAGACGGCCAATCTTAAGGGTAATTCGCTACGATGGAACGCAGTATTACATAGATCAATTTGGGTTAAAATTGCCTCTTTCTGAGCGCTATACTTGCAGAGTGCCCTTGGCAAATGGGAATATATTTGAGCGTTTTGAGAAAGGCGATTCAGTGTACTCTTTTGTAGGAAACCAACTGTTTAAAATGGCCTCATATGTTGATAAACATCCGTTCTATAAGGCACTAATAGATCAGATATTTGTAAGAGCCGATAATGAACTAATACTGGTGCCTAAAATGGGTAGCCAATATATTGTTTTTGGCGATGCAAACGAACCCGAAAAGAAGTTTAGGAAGTTGCTAGTTTTCTATAGAGAAGGATTGAATAGAATAGGCTGGAACCACTACCGAAGCATCGATTTAAGGTTTGAAGGTCAGGTGATTTGTAAAAAGTAAAAAAGAAAAATAATGTCGGCAGAATCTAAAGTTATTGTAGGTCTTGATATTGGCACCACCAAGGTTTGTGCCATTGTTGGCAGGCGCAATGAGCATGGCAAGATAGAAGTGTTGGGTATGGGCAAGGCCGAAAGCTTAGGCGTTATTAGAGGTGAGGTGCGCAATATTGAAAAAACCGTTAAGGCCATTAACGAGGCCATTGAAAAGGCCAAACAATCTTTGCTAAAAGGAAATATTAAACTTGAAATACACAGCGTTCATGTGGGTATTGCAGGTCAACATATTAAGAGTTTGCAACATAGAAATAGCATTAGCCTTGGCAATACCGATGAAGAAATTAGCAAGGAAGATGTTGCTCGCTTAATTAAAGACACCTACAAACTAGCTTTGGCTCCTGGCGATGAAATTATTCACGTATTGCCGCAAGAATATACCGTGGATGATATTGGCGATGTATACGAGCCTATTGGTATGTCGGGTGTGCGCTTATCTAGTAACTTCCATATTATTACAGGTAATGTAGATGCTATTAAAAACATCTACAAGAGCGTTGATAGAGCTGGTTTAGAGGTGGCCGATTTAATACTTGAGCCTCTTTCTTCTTCGGATGCGGTATTAACTTCTGAGGAGTTAGAAGCGGGTGTTTGTTTAGTAGATATTGGTGGTGGTACTACGGATGTGGCTATCTTCAAAAACGGAATTATTAGACATACTGCCGTTATTCCTTTTGGTGGAAATATTATTACCAAAGATGTAGAAGAGGGCTGTAATGTATTGAAAAATCAGGCAGAGGCATTGAAGGTTAAATTTGGTTCGGCTCTAGCCGATGAAAACAAAGAGAACGAAATTGTTTGTATTCCTAGTTTCCATGGTCGCCCTCCAAAAGAAGTTTCTGTTAAAAACTTAGCTATGGTTATTCAAGCTAGGGTAGAAGAAATTTTTGAGTCAGTTTTATATGAAATAAAATCTTCTGGCTTAGAGAAAAAATTAAATGCAGGTATTGTTATTACAGGTGGTGGATCGCAACTAAAACACTTAGATAAATTGGTAGAATATGTAACCAGTTTAGATACGCGTATTGGTTATGCAAATGAGCATTTGGGTAAAACTGCGGTAGAAGAAATTAAGAGCCCAATTTACGCTACTGGCGTGGGTTTGGTGCTTAAAGGCTTTAAGAGTTTGGAAGAACTTGAGAAGATAAATTTGATAGTAAACGAAAAGGAAAGAAAGCAAGCTAAAGAAGAAGTGAAACAAAGCAACTTGCTTTCGCGTTGGTTTAACCAAGGTAAGAAATGGTTATACGACGATGAAGACCTAAACGATTTTTAAAATGATACACTATGGAAAGCTCATTTAAATTTAACATGCCTAAAGAAAAATCATCCATTATTAAAGTATTGGGTGTGGGTGGTGGCGGCGGAAACGCAGTAAACTATATGTTCTCCAAGGGCATTAAGGGAGTAGACTTTATAATTTGCAATACCGATTTGCAAGCCTTAGAGGCAAGTCCTATTCCTAATAAAATTCAATTAGGTGCCAGCCTTACACAAGGTTTGGGTGCTGGTTCGAACCCAGAAGTGGGCAAGAACTCGGCCATGGAAGCCATTGAAGATATTATTGATACCCTTGGCGTAAATACCAAAATGCTTTTTATTACGGCGGGTATGGGTGGTGGAACCGGTACGGGTGCTGCGCCTATTATTGCCAAAACTGCTAGAGAAATGGATATCTTAACGGTAGGTATTGTTACCACGCCGTTTTCTTTTGAAGGCAAGCGCAGAAAAGATTTTGCTTACGAAGGTATTGAGGCATTAAAAAACTCAGTTGATTGTTTGCTTATAATTAGCAACGATAAAATTAAAGAAATGTATGGCAACCTTACCATGCGTGCAGCGTTTGGACATGCCAACGAAATTTTAAATACTGCAGCCAAAGGTATTGCCGAAGTAATTACCTACCCAGGTGAAATAAACGTAGATTTTGAAGACGTTAAAACCGTGATGAAATCAAGCGGTGTGGCTTTAATGGGATCGGCACAAGCAAGTGGTCCAAACCGTGCAATTGATGCGGTTACAGCTGCTTTATCTTCTCCTTTATTAAACGAAAGTAAGATTCAAGGTGCTAAGAATATCTTGTTAAACGTAAGTTCGGCAAGTGGCGAGCACGAGTTATTGATGAGTGAGTTTGGCGAGATTAATAATTATATTCAAGAAGAAAGTGGCTTTACTGCCGAGATGATTATTGGTACCAGTTACGATGAAACGTTGGGTGATAATATTTCGGTAACGCTTATCGCTACGGGTTTTGAATCGATACCAAAAGAGAATAAGATTATAATTGGCAATGTAGAAACCAAGCAAAGTTATGTGCCACCAGTGGCCGAACCTAAAGCGCCTGCAGTTGCTCCGATAGCTCCTAAATCAATTGCTCCAGAGCCTACAAAATACAGTCTCGAGGAGGAGATGTTTGAGCCAAAAAAGCCTGAAGTTAATCCCAATGAAATTGAATTGAATTTGAGGATTGAAGAAGAGCAAATAGAGGACGAATATGAAGTAGATATTCCTGCCAATTTTTTTGACGATGAAGCCGAGATAGATCAAACGATTGAAGAACGAGTGTTTGATAAATTGCCAGAAGCGATAACCCAACAACCTATTTTTAATTTAATGAATGATCAAAAGGTAGAAGATCAAGAAAAGAAAATTGAGAAGCATATACAACGTATTAAAACCTTAAAAGACCTAAATATAAGTATTAATACGCCACAAGGTTTGCGCGATTTAGAGAAGGAGCCAGCTTATAAAAGAAAATTAAAGCGTTTAGATGATATTCCGCATTCATCGGCCACGCAAGTAAGCAGGTTGAGCCTTTTTGACGATAGCACAGGCAAACCCGAAATAAAAACAAACAATTCATTTTTACACGATAACGTCGACTAGAAGGGACAGGTCGAGACCTGTCCTATTTAGGTATGAAAATCGCCACCCGTCTTATTGGTATGTGGACAGGTCGCGACCTGTCCTTACGATACATCTGTTTATAAAATCAAAAAAAAAGCACCTTCGGGTGCTTTTTTTTTTGATTAGAAGAGTAGGTGACCAAAGGGCCCTTCGACAGGCTCAGGGACCTGAGTCATTTATTAAATGAGCATGTCTCAAGGTGGCTGACCTTTTAAAGGTGGCTGAGAATGTAAAGGTGGCTGAGCTTGTCGAAGCCAATGAATAGGTTGAGTAAGAAAATTGTTTTTTGTATCAGCTTGTATTTTAATATTTAGGTAGCTATGGTATTTCTTTTCTCCCCCAAAATGTTACCTTTAAACCTATGATTATGTTGCAATGAGATTATCAATTATCCTGCTTTTCCTATTAGCTTTTATTACCCATTCCTATGCGCAAATATGTTTTTCGCCGGCCCAAGAAATATACCCTCAGGCCTATGGGAATATGGTTGCTAAAACTGATTTTAACTCAGATGGTCGACTTGATTTGGCTCTTGGTGTTTCGAACAAAATCTATTTCTTAACTGGACAAGGCAACGGGCAATTTGACACCCTATCTCAAACTCTCCTTAGCGGAATCCCAAACAAGCTAGCTTTTGGCGATTTTAACCATGATTCGAAACCCGATTTAGCTTATGGATTTAAAAGTGGTGCAATTGAAGGTGTAGCAATTGCTTGGGGTAGTTCAAGCAATCGTTACGATTCACTTACCGAAGTGTTTCATAGTTCTATAAACTGCGCCTTTTGTATTATAGATGTAAATAAGGATAGTTCTGCCGATGTTGCTATTACCAACTACTCTTCCACTGTTTGGATTTTTTACGGATCCACACAAGGTGCCTTTAAAACCTTTGATACCTATAACAAGGCTACCCCGGGCTATTCTGTTGCCATTGAATCGGGTGATTTAAACAAGGATGGCTGGGACGATTTAGTAATTGGAAATGGTGCACTTAAAGGTTCTACATTTGAGGGAAAGGATTCTATAACTGCCTTAATAAATAAAAAAGATGGTCACTTTTTGCCATCGGTGTCCTCTTGGTGCAAAGGCAAAATCTCAGAAATGTATATTGGCGATTTCAATGGAGATCATAACCCTGATGTGTTAGCAGCAAATTATAATTCGAAAAGTACTACTGTTTTATGGGGTTCAGGAGGGCCTGCCTTTTTTGTTGCTGAGCCCATTGGTCAATTAACACAGTATTATAATTATGCAAACATTGCCGATTTTAATTTGGATGGAATAGATGACATTGCTTTCAAAAGAGGCGATACTAGCACCATACAAGTTATAGTAATGGGAGGAACCAAAGATGGAAAGTTTGCAGATGCCCAAACCTATCCCGTTTCTGGAGGGGCTTTTTTTTCTGGTACTATTAATTCTGATAGTCTCCCAGATTTGGGTTTAACAACTGGTTCTAAAATGCAGGTTTTGTATAACTGTTCTGCTACCGGTTTAGAAACACAAACTGTAAATGCCTTTAAGTTCTTCCCAAATCCGAGTGCAGGAAGGATATTTATTCAAACCAATGCTAGAATTAAAGATCCTTCTTTTGAAGTTTATTCTTGTAACGGATTATTGCTTGGCAAGCCTCAAATAGAGAGAAATTCGCCTGGTGATTTTACGCTAAACCTAAATTATTCTCCTGGATTATATTTTGTGCATGTTTATGATGCAGAAAATTTAGTGTTTATACAAAAGTTGGTAATAGGATATTAGAATAATTTTTTTAATAAGTAATTCTAAGAAAAGGAAAAAAAATAGCCCGGGCGTTTACGCCCGGGAATAGAATAGAATAAATAAATTAGAGCAGGCCTTTAGGCCTTTTCTTTAGCATACGCTTTTCCTCTAAATAAATGTACTCCCAAAAAAAAAGGTAAAGGCCTAAAGGCCTCCAAATAGAATATACGTATCATTTTACCCTAGGCCTAAAGGCCAGGGCTAGTATCTACTATAGAAAACGACGAAAGGGACAATAGGGACATAAAGGACCAGATTTCCCAACAACTTCCCAGCGCCCACTTCCCAACACCCATTTCCCATCTCCATTCCTCACGCCCTCCGCTTCACGCCTTCACGCCATGCCTTCTATATTATTCTAAAAAAATCTCCCGCAAAACCGCTAATATGCAAGCTGTTTTAAACCCCGCATGAATAGGAACCTAACAGATGGCCTCAACTTCTTTTCTAAGCTTAACGCGCCTAGGATCGGCAATGCCATAAAATTATATACCAGCTACTTATTAAGCCGTGCTATGCGCAAACCCATCCATTGGGGTATGCCCATGGTAATGGAAATTGAACCTACCACCAGTTGTAATTTGCGTTGCCCTCAATGTCCTAGCGGACTTAGAGAATTCTCTAGAAATACGGGTATGTTGGATTTGCCTTTGTATAAAAAAATGATTGAAGAGTTGCACCCTGAGTTGGTGTATTTAATTCTTTATTTTCAGGGTGAACCGTTCTTAAATAAGCAGTTTTTAGAGTTTGTAAGAATTGCAGCAGCTAAAAATATTTATACCGCAACCTCTAGCAACGCCCATTATTTTACAGATGAAATGGCTAAGGCTACCATCCATTCTGGCCTCGATAGGTTAATTATTTCGGTGGATGGTATTACACAAGAAACCTATCAGAAATATAGAATTGGTGGTACACTAGATAAGGTATTAGAGGGAACCAAGAATTTGGTGAAGTGGAAGAAAGAACTAGGTTCGAGCACCCCCCATATTATTTGGCAGTTTATAGCTTTTAAGCATAATGAACACCAAATACCCGAGTTAAAGAAATTGGCCAAAGAAATTGGAGTTGATGAACTTGGTATTAAGACGGCCCAAATCTACGATTACCAAAATACCGATGAGTTAATTCCCGAAAACGAAAGTTTGAGTAGGTATAAGAAAACAGATAAAGGCTACGAAATTAAAAACGATTTGCTGAACCAATGCTGGCGTTTATGGCGTGGAAGCGTAATAACCTGGGATGGTTTAGTGGTGCCTTGTTGTTTTGATAAAGACGCTACTCATCGCTTTGGCGATGTAAGCCAAGATAGTTTTGAGCAGGTATGGCATGGCGAGAAATACCAAGGCTTTAGAGGCGCAATCTTAAAATCGAGAAAGGAAATAGATATCTGTACCAATTGCACAGAAGGAACCAAAGTTTGGGCTTAAAAAATTAAACTCCTATTCTGTTACGGCCGTTACTTTTAATATTTGAGGTAAGGCGTTTCTAATTCCGCTTTCAATTCCAGCTTTCATAGTCATGCTACTCATGCTGCAATTGCTGCAGTTTCCTACTAAACGTAATTTTACTTCCATATCCTCGGTAAGCTCTACCAACTCCACATCGCCACCATCTGCTTGCAAAAAGGGACGCATGCCGTTTAAGGCAATTTCAATTTTCTCTATAATCTCCGTATTCATGTAGGGTCGAATGTAGTATTTTTTGAGTCTTTCAAATGTAAAATTCAGCGTAGCTGCCTAAGCAGTTTGTGTTTCTACTTTTGGCTGAGCGTTTAATACCGCAATTTGTTGGGCAACTTTTTCGGCAATTTGGAAAAATACTTTCTGAACCGGTGAGTTGTCAAGTGTTGCGGCAGGTTTACCTTCATCGCCACCTTCTCTTACGCTCATAAATATTGGCACTTCGCCTAAGAAGGGTACTTCCAATTCGTTCGACATAGTTTTACCGCCACCGTATCCAAAAATATGGTATTTGTTATTTGGTAATTCTTCTGGAGTAAAGTAAGCCATGTTTTCTACAATACCCAAAATTGGCACCTTCACGCCGGTCATGCCAAACATTGTAGCTGCTTTATAGGCATCTGCTAATGCTATAGCCTGCGGGGTGGTAACCATTACTACGCCTGTTAAAGGTACTATCTGAACCATGGTTAAATGCACATCGCCTGTTCCTGGAGGTAAATCCAAAATTAGGTAATCTAATTCGCCCCAATCGGTATCGTTTACAAACTGGCGTAAGGCCGACGAAACCATTGGTCCGCGCCAAACAACTGCTTGTTCTGGTTTAATTAAAAAGCCTATAGAAAGTAATTTAACACCGTATTTTTCAATCGGTACCATTAAATCTTTACCATCTACATTACGCATTAAAGGTTGTTCTTGCATCACGCCAAACATCATTGGCACAGAAGGGCCATGAATATCGGCATCTAACAAACCAACTTTTGCTCCCTTAGCAGCAAGCGCAATGGCTAGGTTCGAGGCTACACTTGATTTACCTACCCCACCTTTACCACTGGCAACGGCAATAATATTTTTTACATTTGGTAAGGTTAATTTATCGCTGCGGTTACTAGTAACATTGGCGGTCATTTCTATTTTAACAATAGCCTCGGCCGAAACCAATTTAAGGATGGCATTGATACAATCTTTTTCAATTTTCTCCTTCAATGGGCAAGCAGGTGTGGTAAGTACCACCTTAAAGCTCACTACATTTCCATCAATTTCTATGTCCTGAATCATGTTCAGGGTTACTAAGTCTTTTCTAAGATCTGGCTCTTGAACGGTGCTCAAGGCTTTTAAAATATCGCTTTTTTCCATGTGTACGTCTAAACTAGGTGACAAATATGAGGCTTTCTTGGGTAATTCTAAACCTTCCTAATAAAAATCAGGAATAGCTTCAGAATTATTTTTTTTCACTTCGGCATTCAAATATGACGATTCATCGGGACATACTTTATAGAAGAGTTTTTTGAAACCACCTTTGTTGCATAATTTTACACACAAAATGAAACGAATTCTATTCAGCAGCTTATTTCTACTTTTGGCCTTTTTGGGTCAGGCACAAGACTATACCCAAATTGTGCGCGGTACCGTAATTGATAAAGACACCAAACAGCCCTTAATAGGGGCCACCGTTATGGTTATTAACGATACCAAAAACTATGGCGCCACCACCGATGAAAACGGTAAATTTAAAATTGAGAAAGTTCATTTGGGGCGCAAAACAGTTAAGGTTACGTATTTGGGTTACGAAGACCGAGTATTATCGGATGTAATTGTGAACTCGGCCAAAGAGGTAATTTTAAATATTGAATTGCTTGAAAAAGTAATGCAGGCCCAAGAAGTAGTTGTTAGCGCCAAAAGCAATAAAGCTCAAGCCAATAATGATTTAATTTTAGTCAGCGGCCGCTCCTTTACCATTGACCAGGCGCAGCGTTATGCGGGTGGTTTTGGTGATCCTAGCAGGATGGCCTCAAGCTTTGCAGGTGTTGCAGGTGGTGGCAATGATCAGCGTAATGATATTATCATTCGTGGTAACTCGCCCATGGGTTTATTATGGCGTTTTGAGGGTGCCGATATTCCTAATCCAAATCACTTTGGCAGTCAAGGCGCCAATGGTGGTCCGGTAAGTATTTTAAATAGTAATATGTTGGCCAATTCAGATTTTATGACGGGTGCATTTCCATCCGAATATGGTAATGCCAACTCGGGTGTGTTCGATTTAAAAATGCGTGCAGGAAATAATGAGAAGAGAGAGTTTATTGGTCAGATAGGTTTTTCTGGTTTAGAGCTTTTAGCCGAAGGTCCAATTAACAAAAGCAAAGGCTCGTCGTATATTGCTAGCTACAGATATTCTACTTTAAGTTTCTTTGATGCCATGGGGATAAAATTTGGCGCTTCGGGTATTCCTGCTTATCAAGATTTGTCGTTTAAATTTAATTTTCCTCAAACCAAATTGGGTGCCATTAGCTTCTTTGGAATGGGAGGTATAAGCGCCACTAAATTATTGGATAGCAAAAAAGATGCAACTGAATTCAATAAATTAAGCTGGCCTTTAGATGTTGATTATGCCAGTAAAATGGGCGTGTTAGGCTTAAGTCATTCGGTTATGATGGGTAAAAAATCGTATATCAAAACGGTATTAAGTGCCTCGGGCGAATCAAACACTGCAAGGGTTGATACCTTAGATTATAATAAGAATAGTTTCTATTATATAAACCGCTATACAGGCAATACGCGTTTGAGTTTGCATAGTTATTATAACAAGAAATTTAATGCCCAACATGCCTTAAAAATTGGGATTATTGAAAGTCGTTTAGGGGGCAATATGAATGATAGTATGTATGTAAACGAATTAGGCAGATACTTTACCAGATTAGATTTTGATAAGAGTACTTACCTTTCTCAAACCTATGTAAACTATAATTACCGTGTGACCGAAAATTTAACGTTGAATGGTGGTTTACATTTTAATTATTTAGTTTTAAACAATACCACTTCGCTTGATCCAAGAGCCAGTATTAGGTATCAAATAAACCCTAAGCAAGCTATTAGTTTTGGATATGGTAAACATGGTCAAACACAACCTTTAATTACCTATTACACGCAAACATTAGTAGATACCTTAAACCAAGTATATGCCGAAACCAATAAGAAATTGGGCATGAGTCAAGCGCATCATTTTGTAGTAGGATATGATTTTATGGTAACAGAGAATACACGTATTAAAGCCGAGGCATATTACCAAAACCTAAGCAAGTTGCCTGTATCCATTAATCCATCTTACTTCTCAACCATTAATTTTGGTGCTGATTTTATTCCAGTGTATCAAGATAGTTTAGTGAATAAAGGCAAAGGATATAATTACGGATTAGAGTTAACCGTAGAGCGTTTCTTTAATAAAGGATATTACTATTTAGCTACTGCCTCTTTATACCAAAGTAAATACCAAGGTAGCGATATGGTTTGGCGCAATACAGCCTTTAATGGCAATTTTGTTTTAAATGGTTTAGCAGGCAAAGAATGGAAAGTGGGAGGCAATAAAAACAATGTATTGGCCTTTAGCTTAAAGGTTACCTATAGCGGTGGCCGCAGGTTTATACCTATTGATGAAACAGCCTCTAAACAAAATGGCTATGCCGTTTACGATGAAAAGAATGCCTATAAAGATCGTCAGCAAGATTATTTTAGAACGGATATTAAAATTAGTTTCAAGAAAAACAGCAAGCGCTTTACTCAGGAGTGGGCATTAGATATTCAGAATGTATTTAATACCCAAAATATCTTGAACCAAACTTGGAATACCAAAACCTTAAGCATGGATACAAACTATCAAATTGGTTTATTTCCTGTACCTTTCTATCGTATTTATTTTTAATCTTATACCCAAGCATCCATGCCAACTTTATTTCAAAAACGCGATTTCATTATCAGGCATTTAATTATTGCTTTGATGTCGTTCTTCTTTGCTTACACCGCAAGTAAAGGCGCTATGGTGGAGCAGGTAATAGAAATATTTGGCGCAGATTACTGGCGCATGTATGCTTGGAACTTTTTGTTTATAGCCACTATTTGGAATGGAAATATTGCCCTTATACAATACTCGCCATACGATAGGTGGAATTGGGAAACTCAGGCATTTAAAAAGATTGTTTATGTGAGCAGTGTGGCCATATTTTGGCCCATAGGTGTGAACTACTTTTATAATTTGGTAGTTTATCCTTGGGTGATGCATAAGCCGTGTGAGTTGGCTTCTAAAGAGAATATTGTTTTTCTAATTCTTTCTGTTGCCATCACCCTTTTTATTAATGCCGTATTTGTGGCCTTAGAGTTTTTTAGTCATTGGCGTAAATCCTTAACAGAGCGCGAGGCCCTTAAGCGCAGCACTATTACTGCCGAGTTCGAGAGTTTAAAGAATCAGGTAAATCCACATTTCTTATTTAATGCCTTAAATACATTAAGTAGTTTAATTGAAGAAGAGCCCAAAATTGCTACTGAATTTGTGCAACAATTGGCCAGTGTGTATCGCTATTTACTTTCGCAAAACGATAAAGAAACAGTAAGTCTAGGAGAGGAGTTAGCCTTTATGCGTAGTTATGTGTTTCTGAACCAAATTAGGTTCGGCCAAAATTTAAAAGTAGAGGTACATGTACCCGATAATTTATTGAATAAAGAAATCATAACCTTAACCCTGCAAATACTTTTAGAGAATGCCATTAAGCATAATGTAATTAGTTTGGATAAGCCTCTAAGCATTGTAATAGAAGGCAATGCCGACAGTTTATGTGTGCGAAATAACTTGCAAGAAAAGGTACATCTAACACCCAGCAATGGAATTGGTTTAGCTAATATTAGCAGCAGATACAAGTTTTTTGGAACAAGAGAAGTTAGCATTTGTAAAACAGCCACATCGTTTGAAGTATGTGTACCTTTAATGTAATTGAGTTATGAGAATTATTATCGTAGAAGATGAATTACCAGCCTTTAATCGCATCAAAAAACTAATCCTAGAAATACATCCCGATACCGAAATACTTGGTCATGCCGATAGTATTACAAGTGCGGTGAGCCTTTTCAATACATACCCGGATGTGGAGTTAGCCTTATTGGATATTGAATTGGCAGATGGACAAAGTTTTGAAATATTTAATCAGGTGAAGGTAACATGCCCCATTATTTTTACCACCGCCTATGATGAGTTTGCACTTAAAGCATTTAAGGTAAATAGCATAGATTACTTGCTCAAGCCTATTGATCCCAATGAGCTTAAGCAAGCTCTTGATAAATTTAAACAGCTTCAAAACAAGAAGGCAGATATAGATTTGAACCAATTATTAAGAGCTTTTCAGCCTGCTGCCACAAGCGCCTATAAGCAACGCTTTTTGGTAAAGTTGGGTCAGAAGTTAATAAGCATAGCGGCTCAAGATATCGCCTATTTTATGGCCGCAGATAAGGTTGTTTACCTGGTGGCAAAAGATCAGCGTAAGTTTATTGTAGACCATTCAATAGAAGAGCTAGCTAACCTTATGAACCCAACGAGCTTCTATCATTTAAACAGGCAGTTTTTGGCCAATTTAGATTCTATTGAATCGGTAAGTTCTTATTTCAATGGAAAGTTAAAGATAAGTTTGCGTCCCTCTGTTGCCGAAGAAGTGCTTGTGAGTAGGGAGAAAGCCTCCGATTTTAAGTTGTGGCTTAATACATAAATCCTGACCCTTTTTTTTTGTTTCCTAGCGCCTATTTGCTTACTTGCAAATAAATGGAGCTAATAGGTTTAAAGGATTTGGAGTATGTAAAAACTAGGTGGGAGGGTGGCACTAGCACTCAACTACTTATCTTGCCTGTAAACGCCAGCTATGCTCAACGTAACTTTCAAATTAGAATTAGCAAAGCCACTATTAAAGGTGGAGAATCGAATTTCACCTTGCTACCTGGCATTAAAAGAAATTTAGTTTTACTAGAGGGAGCCGTATTATTAAGTCTCAAAGGCAAAGGCAAACGCTTGATGTTGCCGGGTGATGAAATGAATTTTAGTGGCAATCAAGAAATCTCTAGCTTAGGCAAAGCCACCGATTTTAATGTGATGATGCAGGGTAAGGGAAGAGCCTCTACTCAGTTGTTAAATTTGGCAAAAGAAGAGTCCGTTTCGGTTGATATGAGTACTGCTGGTCAATTGGTTTTCTTTCATGTGCACATGGGTTCAGTTAAAATAAAAGTGGGTACTAAAACAATTTTATTAGGTTCGAACCAAAGCTTTTATATACCTAAATTTACTGCGCAAACGGCTATAGAGCTTTATGCCAATAAGGCAAGTACTATTGTTTTGGCCGAAGTGTTGATGGAGTTAAGCTAAGGATGAGTACACGTGTTTTTGAATCGCTTACGCCGCAACAGCAGCTGCATAAAGACAAATTAATTTCTGCTCTTAAGGAATATATTCCCGAGCAAGCGCTTAGTTTATGTGCAGAGCTTATTATGTTTCATCGTTTACATTTGCATATAGAAGTAGAGCGCAAAGGCCGTTATGGCGATTATACACCGCATAGCGGTAAAGGCTCTCGTATTTCTATCAATCATAATTTAAGTCCCTTTGAATTTCTGATAACGTTTATTCATGAGCTGGCGCATCACACGGCTTTTGTCAAACATGGTCATCATCATGATCCGCATGGTGCCGAATGGAAAGATGAGTTTAAGAAGTGTATGCGCCCTTTTTTTGAGCTCGAAATGTTTCCATACGATTTAAAAGCAATCTTGGCTAAGCATATGCAAAACCCAAAATACTCGCAATCGGCCGATGTTAAGTTATTGCAAGTATTGCGCAAGTATGATAGTCGTAAAAAGGATGTGCTTACTCTTTCGCAATTACCAGATGGGGCGGTTTTTAGAATGAAATCAGACGCCACTTGGATGCGTAGAATAAATAAACTACGTACCTATATCTTATGCGAAAGCCTAGATGGTCGATATAAATACCGCGTTCATACAATGGTAGAAGTGGTAGAAAAAGAAGCTTAAATTTAAAGTGTAATATCTAGAACAAGCTCTTTTCCTTCACGCAAAATCTTCACGGTAGTTTTCATTCCCTTTTCTAATTTACCTAAGGTTTGCATATAGTCTTCCATACCACCTATTGTATATTTATCTAATTGAATTATAATGTCACTACGCTTTAAACCTGCCACTGCTGCTGGTTTTCCATCGGTTGTGCCATCTACTTTTAATCCTTTGCCGTCGTATAAATAATCGGGCATAATGCCAAGTGTCACTTTAAAATCAGATTTACCTGTGGTGGTTTCTTTGGTTTTAGTAAAGCTAAGTTTAGGCTGTTTATCAAGCTTACCAACCAAGGTATAAATGTATTTAATAATTTGTAGGGAGCCTTTAAAATTAATCAATTCCCAATCGTCGCTAGGCTTATGGTAATCGTAATGGTTGCCACTAAAGAAATGCAAAACAGGAATACCTAAATTATAAAAACTAGTATGATCGCTAGCGCCTGTTCCACTGGCATCGTATTTCACTTTTAATTGATCTATTTGTATGCTTGGTAAAATGCTATCCCAACGTGGCGAAGTTCCGGTACCACTAATTGAAAACGAATTTTTCACCGTATCAATTCTACCCACCATATCCATGTTAATCATGTAATCCACTTGTTTTAAGTTAATGGTAGGATGGTCAACAAAATAATGTGAACCTAAAAGACCTTCCTCTTCACCACTAAAGGCAATAAATAAATAGTTATGGTTGCGGTATGGCGATTTTTGAAACAACTCGGCAATTTCTAATAAGGCAGCAGTACCACTTGCATTATCATCGGCCCCATTATGTATTTGAGGCTTTTCGTTTTGTTGTTTTCTATAGGTTGAACCACCTAGTTCGTTATATCCTAAATGATCGTAATGCGCACCCACTACAACAGTATTTGCAGCTTTATTATTAATGTATCCAATTACATTATGACCCTCTAATTGAATGGTGCTAGTATCTACTTGAATGGTGGCTTTGGCACCTACAAAGTTTATAGAATCTAACCCGCTTTGGCGGCCTAAGAAATATACTGGCACCGATTTAAAAGGAGCTTTAACAATAGGCTTAAAATCTGGTTCAAGAATACCCTCGTGGGTATTAATAAGTATCACACCAGATGCTCCCATGTGTATGGCTGTATCCACTTTTGCATCCAAAGTGGCATATGCTCCAAGTTTCGAATGAGGGTTTTCAAAATCGGGGTGACCTAATCGCATCACCACTATTTTTCCTTTCACACTTTTTATGGTGGCATAATCATTTATGCCTAATTCTGGAGCTTGAATTCCGTATCCAACCCACACACATTTATCCTCTACTTTGCCTGGCATTCCATTGGCAATAGGGAAGTTCATGCTTGGGATGATTTTCTCGTAGCGCTTTTCGCCACTCTTGTTTTCTAACACAAATACGGCATTTCTGCAGGCAATTTTCTTAAGGTTAAAGGTTTGAATATATCCTTGTTCGCCTTTGGCTAAGATGTTTAAAGATTGAAAATTTTCAACAATAAATTCATAGGCAAGTTTTTCGCCTCTGCTTCCAATTAAGCGTCCCTCTAAATGGTCGTCTGCCAAATACGATAAATTATGCTCTAAGGATTGCATAATATCTGCATCTGTTTTAGGAAGTGTTTGAGCGTTTACACCAAGTATGCCAACGGTTAAAAAGAGTACACTTAAAAGTGATTTACTTGTAAAAAATTTCATACATCAATTTTATAAAAACTAAACTCGCAAAGGAAGCAAAAACAAATCTAATAATATGTTGGGGAGTTTTCTGAGAAGTTTTTACTCCTAAGGGAGCAAAAAGGAAGGTGCTTAAAATTAAGGGAAACACAATCGGTAAAACAATAAATCCAACTTGGTAATCACTTATATACTGACTAGGAGTATCGGCTAAATTATAAATGCCCAAAACGATGGCAAACAAAGGAATGACACCATTTGAAATAGAACTAGCCTTCTTAATTGATTGTCCCATCGCATCTGTAAACACTGGGGTCATAACAACTCCGCCGCCTAAGCCAGAAAAGGCTGTAACAATTCCTGCAAAAAAACCAGTTAAACGATATTGCCAAGCGGGTGCTTCGGTATTGCTTATATTAGGCTTGGCTTTAGTGGCAAACATGCGAATAATAATAATAAAGAGCATGGTGGCAAACACATAATTAAAGGTTGTTTTTGAATACCAGCTTCCTTGTTTAATTAAGAAGGTTATAATAAAAGCTGTAATCATCCCTGGCAAAGCGGTTTGAAGGATTTGCTTTGGGAAAAAGTTTCCATGCTTATATTGGTTATAACTAGAAACGCTACCCGAAAAAATGATGGTAAATAATGAGTTGGCTAATATTCCTTTTACCAACACATCATTATTCATTCCAGCCTTGCTAAGAAAAAAGTCGAGTACAGGGATATAAATAATACCACCCCCAACACCTAAAAATCCAGAAATAAATGCTCCCAGTGAACCAAAGAGAGCCAAAAGAAGATAGTCTGTTAGTTCCAATGAGTTTATTTTTTAGCGCTCACAGGAGCCAATGTTTTCTGATAGCGAGTAGGGTCGGCAAAAATTGATAGAGCTTCTTTTATATCTTCATCATGTGCAAACGAAGCCTCTGTTCTTCCTTTTTGGTAATAATAACGACGCACAATTTCTTCCTCAATTAGCGAAATGATTTCGTTTTTGTTCTTATCCAAATCGGCTTGCTTATCATGCTTCAATTGAGTTTTCATGGCCTCATAACTCGATTTAATAGCCTCGAAATATTTTTCTTGTTCTGCTTTTTTCTTCAACTCTTCCAATTCCTTTTCGGTTTGTGTGCTATAATCCACATCTTTTGCATCCACAAATTTCTTGAACTCCATAAAGTCGGCCTCATTAAGTTTAAAACTTTTGGCATCGCCAATGCTTTCATGAGTATTGCGGTAGTTAGTAGCAAAATCAAAGATCACTAATTTGCCCAATAAGCTTTGGGTTAACTGCGCATACGGTTTAATTTCTACTTTAATATCTGGTTCAATTCCGCCACCATCAAATACTTTACGACCATTCTTAGTTTTAAATTCTTTTTTTAATGAATCGGGTACAGAGCCAACGCTGCCATCTTCGTTGCGGTGACTATAATCTAAGGCCTGTATACAGCGGCCACTTGGCGTGTGGTATTTAGCGGTGGTAATTTTAATTTGGGTATTATAGTTAAGTGGTCTGGTGCTCTGAACCAAGCCTTTTCCAAAACTTCTTTGGCCAATTACAATTCCTCTATCCAAATCTTGTATGGTTCCAGAAACAATTTCAGAAGCAGATGCTGAGCCTCTATTAACTAAAACTACTAAGGGAATGTTGGCATCAGTGGCACCCATTGAGGTTTCATAGCTTTTATCCCATTCGCTTACTTTTCCTTTAGTAAAAACTACTTGTTGGCCTTGTGGCACAAATACGTTTACGATATTTACCGCCTCATTTAACAAACCACCTGGGTTGCCACGTAGGTCTAAAACCAATTGTTTAATATTCTTTTTCTTTAACTCAATCAATGCCTCACGAACTTCTTTGCTCGCATCGTTGGTAAATCCGGTCAATTTAATATACCCTGTTTCGGCATTTATTAAACCAGAATAAGGTACGTTTTTTACCTTTATTTCTTCTCTCAACAAGGTTTTATTTAACTCTTGCCCGTTTCTCTTAATAACAATTTTTACACTGGTTCCAGGCTGACCTTTTAATAGTTTACTTACATCCTGTGTTGATTTGCCTTTAATATCTTTCCCCTCTACATTAATTAAGATATCACCTGCACGTAAATCTGCTTTTTGCGCTGGGTAACCCTCATACGGGTCGGTAATTACAACATAATCGTCTTTAGGTGCTATTTGTGAACCAACGCCACCGTATTGGCCTGTCATTTGGTATCTAAAATCCTCGGCTTCCGATTCGCTAATAAAATTAGTGTAAGGGTCTAAGGTTTTAAGCATTTCATCAATGGCCTTTTTGTTTAGCTTACCTGCGTCAATATCATCCACGTAATAGGTATTAATTTCTCTAAACACCGATGCATATAGTTCGAGGTTCTTTGATATTTCAAAATAGTTATCGGCCGCCTTAAAAGAGAAGAAGCCAATACCAGCAATTATAAGAAGGTAATACCAGCGGAATGTTTGTTTGATCATTTTCATTTTGGTCGAATTTAGGAGATACTACTTAAAACGCCGCAACCATCTATAAAATTTTGCGGAAAACAGATTGTTTGTGTTAAGGGACAGGATCGTGACCATGGCCGCCCCAAGGATGGCACCTGCCAATACGTTTGGCACCTAAGAAAATTCCTTTTATCACACCATGTTTTTGAATGGCCTCAATTGCATAGGCGCTACAAGTAGGTGTGTATCGGCAAGCATTAGGCAGCATAGGCGATAAAACCAATTGGTATACCCTAATGAGCAGGATGAAGGGAGCTTGTATTATTTTTTTTAAGTTCAAGGCTTAGTTTGCTAAGAGCTTTACTAAAATTTGATTGATGTGTATGAAACTCTAAAGGCTCGGCGCCCACATAATTAATAGAAAGGGCAATGCATTGGGCGTTTGCCTGGAGCGAATCTACTAAAGAAGATTTATTTAAGCGATATAATTCTCTCAAAAGTCGTTTTCTGCGGTTGCGTTCAACGGCTGTTTTCAATTTCTTTTTCGAACTTATAAATAAAACTGCACAAGGGTTTGGTGTAGGTTCAAGCATTACCCACGAAAACCTAAACGAATAGGCCACCATAGAGCGACTACTTTTTCCAAATAGAGAATCAATAAGCTTTTGAGCTCGTACGATTTCTGATTTTTGGAGGCTAAAGTTTGCCATGCGTTTGCGCTGTGAGTTATTAGTTTTTGGTTCGAACCACTATAAATAAAAAAATCCCGCAAACTGCGGGATTCAATATCTTGCTTTTATTGAATAGGTAATTCAAATTTAAGATACAGGTATTAAGCTATATCTAAATAAAGAAACCTAAACTAAATAAGCCTAGTGCTTGTGACGTTTTTCGTCAGAAACAGTTAATTTCTTACGACCACGAGCTCTGCGTGCTTTAATTACTTTTCTGCCAGATACGCTAGCCATTCTCTCGCGAAAACCATGTTTGTTTTTGCGCTTTTTTATTGATGGGTTAAATGTTGGTTGAGCCATTGCCTTAAATTTTTAGGACTGCGAAAATATGTATAATTTTCCGGATGCCAAATATTTTTTGTTAAAAAGTATAAAAAAAAAGAGTCCCGATATAATCGGAACTCTTTTTAAGTTGATTCTGACCACTAAAGATTAGTGAGCAGCTTCAGTTGAAGCAGCAGCAGTGTCAGCAGAAGCTGAATCAGCAGGCAACATAGAAGCTTCTAAAGCAGCTAAAGAATCAGCGTTACGCTGAGCAGCTTCGATAGAATCTTGAATTCTTTTTTCTTCAGCTTTCTTTTTTTCTTCAGCAGAAGGACCACAAGCTACGATAGCCAACATAGCAGAAGCGGCAACGATTGATAATACTTTTTTCATTTTACTTGGTTTAATTTGTTTTCTAAAATCGGTGCAAAGATATGAACGGTTTTGAATTCTCCAAATCTTTTCTTATTTTTTTCTAAAATAAATTGTAATTGGTACTCCAGAGAAGTCGTATTCTTCGCGCATTTTGTTCTCTAAGTAGCGTTTGTAGCTATCTGTAACATATTGCGGTAAGTTGCAGAAAAAGACAAACTTAGGACTTCTTCCTGGCAATTGAGTAACATATTTAATGCTAATAAATTTACCTTTTATAGAAGGAGGAGGGTAGGCATCAATAATGCGTTCAATAAATTCATTTAATTTTGAGGTGGTAATGCGGCGAGTTCTGTTTTCAAACACCTGCATTGATACTTCTACAGCCTTATGTATACGTTGTTTCTCAATGGCAGAAGTGAAAATAATAGGAACATCATCAAAAGGTTTTAGTTTCTCTTTAATTTCTAGTTCAAAATTACGAGCGGTATTGGTTTCTTTGGTCATTAAATCCCATTTATTTACCAATATTACCAAGCCTTTTCCGTTTTTAATGGCTAATGAAACTAGGTTCAAGTCTTGCTGATCCAAACCTAGTTGTGCATCTAACACTAAAATAACGATATCGCAATTTTCTAGAGCTCTCAATGAGCGCATAACTGAATAAAACTCTATGTCTTCGCTTACATTTTTCTTCCTTCTAATACCAGCGGTATCTACCAATAAAAATTCTTTTCCAAAGAGTTGGTAGTGCGAGTTAATTGTATCGCGAGTAGTTCCAGCTACATCGGTAACAATGTTTCTATCTTCGCCCAAAAGCGCATTTACTAAAGAAGACTTACCTACGTTTGGACGGCCAACTACGGCAATTTTAGGGATTTGTTCTTCCTCTTCGGTAATCACTAAATCTTCTTCTGGAATTAAAGAAATAATTTCATCTAATAACTCCCCAGTTCCAGCGCCGCTGCCCGATGAGATACAGAAAAGCTTATCAAAACCCAAACTATAAAATTCATAAGAATCGTGATTTTTTTCGAAGGTATCGCACTTGTTTACTACTACAAGCACAGGCTTTTTGGTTCGGCGCAAAAGACTAGCAAAGGCCGAATCTAAATCTGTAATGCCCACTTGAACGTCTACCATAAATAAAAGCACATCGGCTTCATTCATGGCAATTTTTACTTGATCGCGAATGGCTGATTCAAAAATATCGGTGCTATTGTGCACGTAACCACCCGTATCAATTAGCGTAAACTCCTTGTTTTGCCATTCTGCTTTTCCATAATGACGGTCGCGAGTAACGCCGCTAAAGTCATCCACAATGGCTTTAAACTCCCCCAATAACCTATTAAATAGGGTTGATTTCCCTACGTTTGGCCTTCCTACTATTGCAACTATATTACCCATTGTTTTTCTTTTTGAACCCGCAAAGGTAGTAAAATTTTGCTCTTAGCCATTGACTTTTAGCAATTAGAGTTGCTTATTTCCTTAATTAATAAGGGAATCTAATTTAAATATCGTTTTAACGAATCAAAACTTAGTTTTTATTAATTTTATAGTAAGTTGTTTTTTGATCCGAACCAAAAAAGGAAATAATATAGGTTCCTGGAGTAAGATTGGCTACATCAATAGTGGTGGTTTCAAGTTCTGAGAGGCTGCCCGAGAGTATTTCTATTCCTATTAAGTTACTTATTTTATAGGATTCGAAAGGTAGTGCGTTTTGTACGGTAAGCTTGCTGGATACGGGGTTCGGGAATACCATGATAGATTCCTTTTTCATCTTTTCTTTGGCAAGTGCCGTTGATCCCGATTTTTTTACTAGATTTAAAATGGTTGTACAACTAGTATCATAAATAGCATAACTAATTAATCCTTTTGTAATATCATCATAGCCATCTAATAATTTACGTTCAATTTCTACCGAATCGGGTGTGCAGAAGCAATTGGTGGGAATATAAATATTCAGATCTGTGCGATTGTCGATATTGTAATCATCATTATTGCAAATACTGTTGTTTTCTATAATTGGCATAGGTTGTCCAAAGTTTATGGGTCCTACAGCCACCCCTGTTTTGTTTAATGTAATTTCACATTCTTTCACGGTTGAGCCAAATCCAACTTGAAGCGCTGTAGCATTATTATCGAACCCACAGTTTCTAATGTTAAGGTAAGTACAGTTTTTAATAGCTTCTTCATTATACGAGAACAAAGATGAGTCTATGGTGCCATTATTGGCATTATCGATTCCCGATTTATTTCCACTAAAAAAGCAATTCTTAATAGTAACCCCATTAACAACACCCGAATTAATGGAGAGTGCCATTTGGTTTCCTTTGAATTGGCAATTGCTAATAAACAAACTGCTAGGGTAAATAGACATGGCAGCAGTATTGCTGTCAAAAATACAATTGGTGAGTTTAAAGGTACTCCAGCCCCTCATAGCAATTTGGTTTCCAGTAAAACTGCAATTTTCGGCTTCCAACTCCGTACCAACGTTTACAGCAGTAAAGTTGTAATTGAAAATAGAATTGTGTAATTTAATTAAGGCAGGTATTAGGGCATCATAAGCAATCGTATAGATGGCATTTGAAATATTTACGTAATCATAGTTTACCGTTCCACCTTGAGAATTTTTCACCACAATTCCTTTCCAGGCACCCACCATTTTTGGTGCGGTTTCAGATTTAAAAGTAATGAGCGCACTAGGAGTTCCAATCATATTAATGGTTCCACGTGTTTCAAGGTAATATTCACCCCCTGAGTTGCCATTTTCTTTTACGTTAACTACCACGCCTGGCTCAATGGTAAGAGTTGCTCCAGGAAAAACAACTACGTTTCCTGTCATACGGTAGGGGCTATTGGCGAGTGTCCAGGTGGTGTTTGAGTAAATTCCACCACCCACATTGGTTTGAGCAGAGCTTAGTTGAATTACAAATAAGGTTAAAATGCTTGTCAAAAATAATTTCATAGAAAATGCTATTTAACCCATGAACAATTCATGGGTTATTTAGTTCTTCAAATTAATTTTTATGACAAAAAGCTTTCAGGAAGCTAAAGCTTGATTCAATACTTATTCAGAGTCATATCCAAACTCCTTAAGGGTTTTGGAATTATCGCGCCAGTCTTCTTTCACCTTTACAAAGGTTTTTAGGAATATTTTCTTTTTAAAGAAAAGCTCTAAATCTCTTCGAGCAGCAATACCAACATTTTTAAGGGCAGAGCCACCTTTGCCAATAAGTATTACTTTTTGACTATCCCGCATCACATAAATAAGTGCGTGAATATGGATAATGTCTTTTTCCTCTTTAAACAATTCAATTTCTACCTGAACGCTATAGGGAATTTCTTCCTTGTAACGCACCATGATTTTTTCGCGAATAATTTCAGAAGCCACAAAGCGTTCGCTTTTATCTGTTAGTTGGTCTTGGTCGTAATAAGGCGCGCCTTCTGGTAAATAGCTCAATATGCTTTTAAGAAGAACATCTATATTAAATTTATTAAGAGCCGAAACGGGGATAATTTCTTTAAAGAGTTTCATCTCATTCCAGAAATTAACTTTAGCGAGCAATTGGTCTTGGTTCACACCATCAATTTTATTTAGGATACAGATCATTGGTATCTTGATGAGCTTCAGTCTTTCAAAAAGTTCTTCCTCTTCATTTCGCGGGTCAAAATCGCACATAAAAATTACCAGGTCTGAATCTTGTAAGCTTTCGTTTACAAACTTCATCATATTTCCTTGTAATTTATATTTAGGGTTAATAATTCCGGGAGTATCCGAAAATACAATTTGATAGCTAGGATTATTAAGTATACCCTTGATTCTGTGCCGGGTAGTTTGCACCTTCTCGCTAATTATAGAAAGTTTTTCTCCGAGGAGGGCATTTAGCAAGGTAGATTTGCCCACATTGGGTTTACCTATAATCGACACAAAACCAGATTGGAAAGACATTTAGTTAATAATTTATTTGCACAGCAAAGAAACAATAATATCTTTGCTGTCCCAAAAAGATAGAGAATATCTTTCTTTAGGGCAAAAAAGAATACCACAAGTATAAGATATATCGCGGAGTGGAGCAGTGGTAGCTCGTTGGGCTCATAACCCAAAGGTCGTAGGTTCGAGTCCTGCCTCCGCAACTAATAAAAGCCCCTTCATGGGGCTTTTTCATTTATACCCTAAATGGAAAAGTATTATACCTATGTTTTGTATTCCAAAACACATGAGAAAATCTATATCGGTTACTCATCGGATATAGATTCAAGAATAAAATCACACAATGAACTTTCTAATAAGGGGTATACTTTTAAATTTAGACCTTGGGAATTAATTCATTTAGAAGAATTTTCAACTAAAGCAGATGCAATGAAAAGAGAGAAGCAATTAAAATCAGCAAATGGACGAATGTTTATTTGGGACATGATTTCGAAATTAAAGTAAGCAGTGTTAGCTCATTGGGCTCATATCCGCTAGCCAGCGGACGTAGGTTCATCCCGATAGCTATCGGGATGCCTCTGCAACTAATAAAAGCCCCTTCATGGGGCTTTTTCATTTATACCCTAAATGGAAAAGTATTATACCTATGTTTTGTATTCCAAAACACATGACAAAATCTATATCGGTTACTCATCGGATATAGATTCAAGAATAAAATCACACAATGAACTTTCTAATAAGGGTTATACCTTTAAATTTAGACCTTGGGAATTAATTCATCTAGAAGAATATACAACTAAAGCTGATGCCATGAAAAGAGAGAAGCAATTAAAATCAGCAAATGGACGAATGTTTATTTGGGACATGATTTCGAAATTAAAGTAAGCAGAGGTAGTTCGTTGGGCTCCTATCCGCTAGCCAGCGGACGTAGGTTCGTCCCGATAGCTATCGGGATGCCTCCGCAACATTAGGAAAATCCTGCTTCGGCGGGATTTTTTGTTTTGGAAGCGTTTCGATTTTTTTTATAACTCTGCCAAAAGTCTGCCAGGAAAGTTTTTTAATGTCCTTTCAAAACCTTCTTTGAAATAGTTTCACCGTTTGCGGGGCTAAGGTGAAGAATATAAATTCCTTCGGGCAGGTGGCTTATGTCGAGTGAACAAGGAAGTAAATTGCTGCTGCCCTTTAAAACAGGTTTGCCTTCTGAGTTATAGAGTTCAAACCTAAATTCATTTGTTACAGATTGGTTGATTTGAGTTTTGGAAATAGTTAGTATGTTGCTAACGGGTTGAGGGTAAACCATCCATTTGTCTTCTAGTTCTGTTTCAATAGATTTTATTTCCGAAAACGTACTGGACCCATCTTGGTCTTTTTGTTTTAATCTATAGTAAATAGTTTTTGGATTGGTTTCTGTTAACAGGATGTTTGGGTCTTGCATGCTATAGTTGGTTCGAACCGAACTAGTGCCTTTACCTTTTACAAAACCTATGCTTGCCCATGTAGATAGATCATATGAACGTTGAACCTCAAAGCCTAAATTATTATGTTCTGAGGCAGTACTCCATTTTAAAACTACATTTTCTTTTTGCGCAAATACATCAAAATAGAGTAAGTCGACAGGTAAGATAATAGCATTTGCACCCATGGCAAAACCACCAAAACTACCTGTAAATGTAGCGCTAATTACAGAGTCGTTTGTGCTAGCGAAAACTTGCTTTATTGGGCTGGTGCCATACACTCCATTTGTTAAGGTTCCTGAGGCAATGTTTAGCGGACATTTTAAAATATTGGCACTTGCAAAAGTGTTTGTACTTGCGGCTTTCCAAGCACTTAATTCAGTTGCTGTGTAAAATAATTTGATTGTATAGTTTCCAGTTGTGGAAGTGTTTGTTGAGCTTACAGTGAATGTTTTTGAAGCAATTTTTTTGTTTGCTTGAGTGTTACTTGAATAATTAATTGCACCTGCACCAGCATTGTCTATGTTTACGGTAGTTAGGCCATAATTAAAGTTGGTGTTATTTATTAAAACGGCCATTATTTTTCCTGCTGGCGAGTAAAATGTATCCGTTTCAAACGGTCCAAAATTCTGTGAACTTCCATTAATAACTGTTTCTATACTTAGTTTGTTGGTATCAATTAATATCGCATAATCTTCACTTTCGCCATAGCTTAATAAGCCACATGGAGGTGTGGCAGAAGTGCCAAAATTTGTAACCACTCTTAATCTTAAAAACTGATTGGCAATGGGTGGAGTTGCCAAAACACTGAAGGTACATGAACGTCGGCCCATGCCTGAAGCCGTTATGCTTCCAAGCAATTCATTGGCATCTGTAAATACACCATTGTTGTTGTAGTCAATATATATTTTTTGATTTTCACCATTGGTTGTACCTGTGGTAATATAAGCGGTATAGCTGGTGCCTGACTTTAAAACTGTGTTTGCTTTGCAGGTGAAATCTGTATTGCTTGCCACTCCAATGGAGGAAGGGTTGTCGAGTGTATTGAGTTCGAAACGTTGAATGCCCATTCCATAACCACTTATGTTTGTAGTGGTTGTTACACAAGATGGAGCAGCTAAAGGAGTGTAATTAAAGGTGTTTGTTTTTATAGATGTTCCAATACTGTTTGTTACCATTAAAGAAACAGAGTAAGAGCCAGGAGTTACGAATTGTATTTCGGCACGAACCGATGATGAATCTGTGCCATTTATATAGTTCCAGCCTGTGTTTGGGCTAATACTCCATTTTCTACTTTGAGGGTTGTTGGTTGAATGGTCAACCAACATATAATGCGTTGGACATGCACTTGGAGTACTAGCTTGAAGAGTAAAATCTGCCTCTGGTTTTAAAGAAGTATTTTGATATAAATTACTTTGCCAAATTCCTCTTCCATAGGTTGAAATGTATAAGCGACTATTGTTAGTTCCATCGCTCATAATTTCCATATCACTAATTTGTGCAACTATTGGTAGGCCTTGCGAAAATGGTATCCAATTGCCTAAGGTGCTGTTTCTGTAATACACGCCAAAGGCTGTACACAGGTACATGCTAGAGTCGCGTGTTTGTTGATCGAAGGCGAATTTAATAAAGTTACTGGCCGGCAAGTTTTTATTTATCTGAACCCATGTAAGCCCTTTGTTCGACGATTTAAATAAGCGAGTTTGATTGGTAACTACATACACCATATTTGAATCGTAATCGCAGGTTTCTATTTGTTTAATAGCCTCGCTTGCATTAAATGGAAAGCTTGTAAGTTGTGTAAACACAGGAGCTGCATCATTTGCATTGGTGCTTACATAAAATTTTTGAGTTGAAAAATACACATATAATGTTCCTGAACTGGCTTTTGAGTAAGCACCACATTTTGTTCCACTAACGGAGCTGCCAGGTATGTTGCCAATGCTTATCCAACTAACACTGCTACTAGGATTAGCCTTTAAATTGTCGGTTCGGCGTACAAAGGTGTCGAGTTCAAACAATTGATTGCCATTGTTCGGATGCGAAATATATATTCCACCATGGCCGTTGATAGAAGAACTTACATTGGTAACAAGATTTCTTTTAAGTCCACCATTTTCATATATCATGGCGCTATCTGTTATGTCTGAAGCAAAATCTCCACCCCAATCTCCGCCCCTTACGGTTGAAAAAACTTTATTCACGGCAATGTCCATTCCATTGTCTTGTAGGCCACCAATTATCAAATCTTTTTTAGAGCTGCTTGAACCCATTTTATAAAATTCAGAAGCACTAAGTCCGTCTTCATATGTTATCCATGTACTGCCACCGTTTGTGGTTCGATCCAAACCTCCATCATGGCAAATAAATAGTTTGTTTGGGTTGAAAGGTGAAAATAGGAAATTATGTTTATCGGCATGTACGCCAAAAGCCCAATGAGAAAGCAAGGTATAGCTATTTCCAGCATCGGTAGATTTCCATAAATTTATGGTTCCTACATAAATAGTATTCGCATTGTTTGGGTCAACAATTATAGCCATATTGTATGCTCCTTGGCCATCCATTGATGTTCCATTACTTGAATAGCCCATAATGTTTGGAGTGTCGGCTTTTAGGGTAAAAGTGGCCCCATTATTATTGGATTGATAGATGCCTCCAAAAGGAGATGTTGCGCCAGTTTTCCAAACTAGACAATAGATACGTGAAGTGTCGCTAGGGCATATGGCAAACTTAATTCCGGATGGTGTTATGGCGCTATTGATAACAGATGAGGTCCACGTTTCTCCATTGTTGTTGGAGCTATAAAAATTTGTGTTAGAAGAGGCATACACAATTTGGGTGCTTTGTGGGCGAAAATGAAGGTCGCGATAAGAGGTAGTAACAGTAGTTTTCTTTACCCAGGTAGATCCATTATTTGTTGTTTTATAAATTCCATCGGAGCATGCAGCAATAATTGTGTTGGTATCGCCAGGAGTAAATAACATTTTAGAAACTAATTTGTTGCCCATACCTGTATTTGCCGCGAACCAAGTTTGTCCTGCATTAGTTGTTTTATACACCCCTATTCCTGTTGAATTATAATTGGCATCACCGGTACCCAAATACATTACATTTGGGTTAAGTGGATTTATGAGCAAAGAAGCACAGGTTGTTTGAGGAAGTAAATCGGAAAGAGGTTTCCAACTAGCACCTTCATTTGAGCTTTTGAAAATGCCACCAGAGGCAGTTACTGCAAAAAGAATAGTGCTATCAGTTGGGTGATAAACAAGTTGAGAAACCCTGCCCATTCCAGTAGTTTGAACACTAGGGTTGTTAGGGAATTTTACTGGGCCATGTTGGTTAAAGGTTGCGGTAGTTTGTGCTGAACCAATTACGCTTGTTAAAATAAGTGCAATGTATAGTAAGAATTTTCTCATCTATTTTTCCTTTCGTTTTCAGATTGTTCAAGAATTTCTTCAGGGGTCATAATCGTTCCATCAGGCTTTACAAGATTTTTATTTTTCTCTTTCCAATTTAAAAACTGTTTGTATTCGTACACATATTGGATACTCTTTTTAGTGTCCCTTTCTTTTTCTTCTTCTGATTTTTCTTTCCCATAAATGTCTTTTCCTTCACCACTTTCCTCTGCAGGTTTTTCGCGGTTTTGCCAATATAAGTCGAAGGCCGCAACAGCTTCATAATAGTTTGCCTGCGGGTTATTCATCATGTCAATCCAAAGAGGAAATGTCTTAGCAGAATCTGAATTTAAAAGTGGTGCTTTTGAAATGGGAGGATTGGTAGAATGGTGTTTTAATTTGCATGAAAACAAAAATAAACACGTACTGATTGTTATAAGTATGGATGTGATTTTAAACATAGACTATTCGAGTAGAATCAAAAATAAGGAATTAAATAGAAATTGAACTACCCTAATAGGATTTTTACTTAGCTAAATCAGTGGGTTTTTGTATAGTGTTTTGCCGAATTATTTTGATGGGAAATAAAAAATCTTAAATCTAAGATAGAGCTGAAAGTCCCTTTTTTTATTGTAGTTCTGATGATTTTTTTAGATGTGATTATTCAGAGGATTGAATTTTTGTAGTTCCATGTAGTAGAAACCCCGTTGTAAATTTGAAGGGTAGGTAAATGGAACGGCCGTCTGTTTATTTCATCTTTTAAAATTTGTTGAACCAATAAAACTTAAACACATGAAACGAATTACACTACTAGTGTTATGGTTTTGCTGCGGGGTAGGATTGCAGGGACAAAATCTACTCTTTAAGCAAACAAACAAAATCTTGGAATATAATTATGGTGTGGTGGATACCGCATACATGAATAGGCTCACGGCATCTGAAAAGATTAAATATGAACTGAAGTTTGTAGAGAGAACTTACACAAAGCGAATTAATAATTCATATGAATCTGACTTTGAAATAGTGATTGACAGTAACCAGTATGAGGAGCAATGGATGGGCTTAGCAAAGAGGTTCTATTATGGAGTATCTAAAATAGAATTATTTGATGCAACAAATACTTTATTAAAGACCATTCCTTACTCTATAGAACAGTTAGCCAAAAATTCGGAGCAAAGAATTTTTATTCAGGAAAATGGGTATCACCCAGGAATAATTTCCATTCCAGATTATACAAAGGAGCAGATATCCAAATTAGGTACAGAAAACGGTACGTGGACGAGATTAGAAAATGGAGATTTGAAATTTGTTCAAGGGCTAAATTCAATCACCTATAATAAGAGTAAGCGAACCATTGTGCATGAATATCTGGATATGGATGGACATAAGGTTAAAGAAACAGAAGGGTTTGAGCCTTATTTGGATGGTAAAGGTTATTTGCTAAAAGTCAACAAACGAGAATGTTTTATTGTAACAGATGGAGGGGTGTGTGTTACAGAAACTAAGTTAAGTTATTATACCAATTATGAAATTGAGGATAATGGCAAATTGTTAGAAACATCTCTTCAAAAGAAACGCACAATTCAATTGTATCCAAATCCAAATGATGGAGTATTTACAGTGAGTGTAGATTTGCCCGAAAATGTTGCCATAACAAGTGTTAAAGTAATCCATGTTATGACAGGAAATACTATTTCTATTGATTCGGGTGGGAATAAAATCTTTCAAGTTTCCTTGCCAAATTTAGCCTCTGGTAATTACGTTTTGCAAGTGCAAACAAGTGAGCAAAAAACAATAAACACTAATTTTTTCAAAAACTAATTAACGGTACGTATTATGAAAAAAATATTCTTTCTACTTGTTTATTGCTTGGCGATGAGCAAGGGATTTAGCCAGTCGAATTTAGGAAATGATTTGGCTATAGGTTTTTATAAGCAAGATTCACTAAGCTTACAATTGGCTCAGTTTGACTTAAAGCTTTTTGAATTTAAATGGGATGATCCATGTAAAAGATTTGGCGTTGCCGGGAGTTACGCTCCAGACAGGGAGTTTGTGGCCTATAATGAAAGCCTCAATCCAATTAGTAGGTATGGTGATTTTGAGTCTGAATCTTCTTTGAAAATGCCTGGCGATATTAATATTTTTTGGATACATGGGTTAAATGGTTCAACAGAATCCTTACGAATACCTGCGCAAGCAACACAGTTTGGTGCAGGGTCAGATTTCCCTGCTAGGAAAGTTACCTCGCATAGAGGAACTCCATCATCCATTTCACATAAAGTACAATTATATAGTGAAGATGGAGGAGTTACGGCTGCTGCTGGAGATTTGGAGTATTATTTTAATGCTATGTTACAACCCATCAATAGAACAGCCAAGGATTACATAATTGCTCATAGCCAAGGAGGAATAGTTGCAAGGGAATGGTTACGGAAAATGGAAAAGGAGCCAAATGCCTATCAAAATTTTGCACATGGTTTGGTAACATTTGGAACACCTCATGCTGGAGCTCAGGTATTAAATAATACACGTCCAGATATGTATGATAAAGTACCTGGGTATATGAAGGAAGCCTGTTTGAAATTGGCTAGGGCGGTAATAGAACCAACGATTAATGATAATTTATTTACACGACTACTTATATCAGATGAAATGAAAAATAAGTTAACAGGGTTTGGTTGTGATCTTGTAGCCAAATCTATTGTTCCATTTGCCTTAGATAATTATTATAAACAAACCACTCGCGACTATTTTGTTGGCTCTCCCTTTTTAATAGGCACAGGGACATCAAGTGGTCATGTTGAAGGTTTATCTGAATATACTTTAAAGGTTCCAGTGGTGCAGTTTTATGGCGAGGAATTGCAACCCGTTTTGTGGAAATTTATGAGTAGCACTATGGGGATGGGGCATGATGAAATGGATAATAAAACGATGGTATTTGGGTACGACCAAGACGATCAATTGGAGAAGAAGGTAGGCAATATGATAAATGAGTTTGACGCTAAGTATTATTTAGAAAAGGAGAATGAAAAAGCCACAAAAAAAACGTGTGCATTATATTTAACAGAAGCATCAATTTGTTATTTGAGTGGGAATTATTGGGGAGCTGGTGCATTAGCCATACTAGCCGGTGTAGAATATTCGAAGCTTGAAGGAATAAGGGGAAATCAAAAGGCTTATGATGAAGCAAAAGTTTGGTTATCGAATGCCAACCAAAGCTATCAATCTGAATTGATTGGTGCGCAGGTAATACCTATAGGCTACCATTGTGAAATTGTGGAGGAATTAGATTGTAGAGATTTACGCAAGAATCCAGTGGGTTCTGGAGTACCACCAGTAAAGTTAAAAATCACCTCTAAATTTGAAACAGAGGGTGCATCATGTAGGTTTAGATCTATAAGCGAAGCCTATTCTGATTACCATTTTATGGGACATGATGGAATGGAATGGCATGGGCCATGCACAGGTACACAAACTTTTTTTACTACTTGGAAAAATAAGTATTCCTATCAACCAAATGATGGTGTTGTTTTGGCCGAATCGGCTAGTGCGAAAATTAAAGTGAATACAGCGGTGGATCCAAGTTGTACTCATGTAATTAAAGTTTTACCTGAAACTAATCATGATCAAATGAAGAATTGCCAAAAGACGAAATTTGCATTACTAGATTTATACGATGGAAAATTTGGGCCACTTTTTAGTGTAGGGAAAAGATGATGCCATTTAATAATAAAGGTGTTTATGTTTTGTTGCTATTGATTTTTGGGTTCAATTGCAAATCCAATGAGGGTTTGCAATTACCCAAAAGTCAAGAAGTGTTTAAATTGGGTTTGGATACGCTTTGGACAGCCCCTATTTATGATTTTAGCAATAATCCTATCCTCAATTCGAATGGCGATATTTTAATGAGTAAAATGTTTGGTACGCCCTCTGGAGAAATCTTTCAATTATATGATGGTGTTACTGGAAAATTAAAATGGGAATGGCAAGATTATTTTAAACCAGAATTGGGATTTACAGACCAAAGCCACGCCCTGTTTGGAGATGTTTTAGTGCTTTGTGGGAATAATAATACCTATGCCTTAGACATAATTACTGGAAAAACATTATGGCGACACCAAATGGATTCAATGTATGGTGATGGGATGATATTTAGTGATGAGGATGGGTATGTTTATCATGGATTTTCGGCAGAGAATGCCACCTACAAAATTTTTAGAACGAAGTATTACGAAAATAATTGGCAATTGGTTTGTTCATATAAGGATAGTTGTGATTACGACCGTATGCAAAGTTCTACCATATGT
This sequence comes from Bacteroidetes bacterium B1(2017), assembly GCA_002256395.1. Lineage (GTDB taxonomy): Bacteria > Bacteroidota > Bacteroidia > UKL13-3 > UKL13-3 > B1. Next base: position 69,267 of record NKJG01000003.1, read on the forward strand.
GTATCTAAAAACAAAATGGGTCAAAAGATTTTGGTTAGCACATTTTATTTAACTTATAATCAAAATTCAAAAAATACAGTTAGAGCGATTGTATTAGGATATAATATTGACGAAGGTAGGTTTGATTGGGTAAAAGATTATACAAATAAATATCCTAATTTTTGGGTATGTCAAAGTGAGAGTGTAAATGGCAAAGTATATGTGTTTGCCGTTTATGGTGATATAAATTATTTAGTAGCTATTAACGTCAATGATGGCAGTATTGTTTGGGAAAATGTACTACCTGATTTTGGAGTTGGAATGTATGTTTATGGGAATTATATAGTGCCTCTTTGTAATGGCAGAAATGCAGTAACGTGTTATAATTTAGAAACTGGAAAGGTTTTTTGGAAACGCGATTTTAGTCCAGATGCCCTAGCAAAAATGAATTTTGAATATGGGGGCGGTGTTGTGTTTAAGAACTACCTTATTGTAACTCATTGTGATTATTTATTAGGTTTGAATTTAAACAATGGAAATATTGTTTACTTTAAGGAAATAGCCTTGCCTAATGGCTGCCTGCAGATTGGCGTTGCTGTGAACGAAAAGCGAAAATGCTTTTATACACAAGATAGAAATTTAGTGATTTGCTATAAGCTACCCTCCGAAATTATTTATTAAATAAAACAGATATGAAACAGTATAAAAAACTACTCCCTATTCTAGTTCTCCTTACCAAAATTGTTGTTGCTCAAGATTCTACTCGATACATACTTGCGTGTATGCCTAGTTTTACTACCAAGTACAATTTTAACGAAATGCCTTTTCCCGTTTCACTTCAAAACAAATCTGTAAACCCTAGTGGAAACAGGTTTGAGGAACGAATGGAGGTTGATTATTTTTCAATATCCATCCCATTTATAAGGTATAAGCAAGAGCAAAATGGCTTTTACTCTAAAATGGAAGTGATTTTGGGATATGATTATTATTCTTCCCAAATGGATTATAAACAATATTCAAATGGCCAAACCTTATATTATAATGATAAAGAAAAGATTCATGGGTATAGATATGTTGCAGATGCAGGTATAGTTAAGCCGTATTATTTTTTACCTGAAGGGAAATTAATTTTAATGCCTTGTTTAAGCGTGTTTGCCGACATGTATTTATATGATAAAACAACAAGTTATATTATAGACACTGATATAGATAATACTTACGGGAGTGTTTTTATCTTTGGTGCTAGAATTAGTTTTGCGGCTAATTATTTAATAGGCAAACGCTTTGGTTTAGGATTAAATTGGAAAAATATTGTGAGTTGGCAACATGAACTAATTACTGATTCAAGGTTTGAAGGTGAGGCAACTGAAAATCACGTGATAGTAACACTTAATCAAATGCCTAGATTGAATGTATTGTATTACTTTAATAGAATGGAAAAGAAAAAGAAGTTTTAGCCGTGAACGGTTTCTCTTTTTCCATAATTACTGATGATAGAATTTTCAAACTCTAACCATTCTTTCCATCGTTTGTCGACATCAATGCCAACGCCATATTTTTTCGCGTAGCCTAGGAAAGTGGTATAATGCCCAGCTTCGCTTACCATTAAATCGTGATAGAATTGTGCTAGTTCTTTATCTGCTATGTTTTGAGAGAGTACCCTAAAGCGTTCGCAACTGCGAGCTTCAATCATGGCAGAAAATAAAAGACGTTCAACAAAGGATGAGATTCTACTTCCATCTTTTTTCATGAATTTATACAATTCATTTACATAAGCATCTTTTCGCTCTCTACCAAGTGTAAGTCCTTTACGTTTTATCATTTCATGTACCAACTCAAAATGCTCTATTTCTTCTTTGGCAATGGCTAAAAGATCGGTAACCAAATCAGGATGTTCGGAGTTATAGGTAATAATTGAAATAGCATTAGTGGCTGCCTTTTGCTCACACCAAGCATGATCTGTAAGTATTTCCTCGATGTTTGTTTCTACAATGTTTACCCAGCGTGGGTCGGTTGCCAATTTTAAACCTAGCATATTCTATTTTGTTTGGGGCAACAAAAATACCTGTTTTTTGTAGTTTTTGGCAATGAGTTTAAATCATTTAATTTGCACGTATGAGTAAACAGCCTGTATTGTTAGTGATTGGTAGTGTTTGGCCAGAACCAAATTCATCGGCAGCTGGTGCCAGAATGTTGGATTTGTTGAGTAAATTTTTGAAAGAAAAATGGAAGATTGTTTTTGCATGTACTGCTCAAGAAAGCCCATTTATGGCCGATTTAGGTTCATTTGGCATGGAGAGTATGACAATTCATTTGAACGACTCTAGTTTTGATGCCTATGCAGCGGAGCTAAACCCTAATGTGGTTTTGTTTGATAGATTTTTGTGTGAGGAACAATTTGGTTGGAGAATTGCTAAAGAATGTCCAAATGCCTTACGAGTTCTAGAAACGGTTGATTTACATTTTCTAAGATATGCCAGAGAATTAGCATGGAAAGAGGGAAATGTATGTGATATACGGCATTTGCAATCTGATAGGGCTAAACGTGAAATTGCCAGTATTTTGAGATGTGATTGTTCTATCATTATTTCGGAATATGAGATGAACCTGTTGCAAGGCACTTTTAGGGTTGATCCAAAACTACTGCTTTATTACCCACTAATAATGGATGGAGTGGATTCAAGTAATAAAAACAAGTTACCTTCTTATGAAGATCGAAGAGATTTTATTTTTATTGGAAATTTTTGGCACGAACCTAATTGGCAAGCCTTGCGCGAATTGAAGTTGAAAATATGGCCACGTATTCATGCTCAATTGCCAATGGCAGAATTGCATGTTTATGGCGCTTATCCCTCAAAAAAGGTTACAGATTTAAATCAGGTGAAGGACAAGTTTTTTGTGCATGGAAGGGCAGATGACGCTAAAGAACTTGTTAAAAATGCTCGCGTTTGTTTGGCGCCTATGCCTTTTGGCGCCGGATTAAAGGGTAAGTTACTTGAGGCAATGGCCTGTGGTACTCCTTCTATAACTAACCATATTGGTTCGGAAGGAATGAATGGCGAGTTTGAATGGCCAGGATATGTGACAGCATCGCTCGAGGAATTTGCAGATAAAGCAGTATTATTATATACACAAGAATCAGAGTATATCTCTTTTCAGCAAAAGGGTTTTACCATTTTAGATAAGAGATTTAATAAAAATGAGTTCGAATCGGTATTATTTGATCAAGTATTAACCTTAATGGAGAATATAGAAAAGCACAGACAGGATAATTTTATAGGCGAAATTTTGCATCATCATACGTTGGCAAGCACCATGTATATGAGTAAGTGGATAGAGGCCAAAAACACCTAATTACTTTTTCCAATAGCGTTTTCCATAACTGCAGAAAATTTCTTCACCTGCCTTTATTTTTTTGCTTGCAATTAAGCAAACTTGATTTTGTTCGTTTAAAGAAATTTTGGCGTTGTTTTTAAATTTGCTAGGTGAAAATCCTGCAGCATCATTTGCAAAACGAGCAAAGCATTTACTATTTATAGAGTCCAATATTTTTCCATTTAATAAAGAAATAAAATATTGGTTTTTGCCAAGGTTTGCTCTTTTTTCTGCTTCTTTTGTGCTTAAAATTTCACCTCCATAGAGGCAAATAATTTCGTCTTTATAAAGTGTGATGGCTGTATGTAAACCCTTGCCAGCATTAGGTAAATTAGATGTTTCAATGAAAAGGTAATCCGATTCAGGGGCCTCAATTGTGTTTAATTCAGCTGGTGTTGATTTCAAGGGATTCTAGATTTTGGAATGGATACTTTGATTAGGTTACTGACCTTGTGTAACTTTAAAATTATCAAAGTATATTTTTTCGTTCTTATTCGATTCGTATTCCTTGCCTTCGCCTCCCAAAAATACAGAAAATATTAGTTGGTCAATACTTAGTTTTTCTGTGTTTGTCCATTTTAAATTTGTTCTTGATGCATATAGAGTATCATTAATATACCCTTCAATTACTCCATCTGCTTTATTTTCTGAGTTTATTTTTAGATGGTGTTTAATGGTATACCATTTCCCTCTCTCAAAGGCAAAATAGGTGCCCTCTTTCTTAAAAAATAAGCTATCACCAAATTCGCCAGGTTGGTTTTGATGGTAGAGCCAAAAGCATAATTTACCACCTTCCCAAAACATCATTCTAGCGCTCCATCCATCTTCTCCATTTGGTTTTTTGCCTCCTGTGTTGGCCATGCCGCCAGCAAGTCCGGGCAATTTACCCCCTTTTGCAAAATTAAAACTAGAGTCAAATTTTACATCGTACTCAAGGGTTAATTCGGTATAGGAGCGTTTAAATTTAGTTGACCATTGCATGCCCGGAATTGGTCCTGCCGTGTGCGCAGGAATTACTACTTCAAGTTGTTTGTTGCTTTCGCCTGTAATGTTTGGCGTATGGCCTTTCATGCCTAAATAATACCCAATACGATCTTTAATACCCCATAAAAATGTGGCTTCTTTCCATTCCCTTTTTATTTCGCTTATGGTGAGGTTGCCATTTTGCGCATCATTAAAATTTTGTTCAAACACAAATACCGTTTTTGCGTTTTTTGTTTCTTCTGAGCCACACGAAATAACTAGTAGGGCCAGGCAAACAACAGAAAGTAGAGGGCGAATTGGGTTCATATTTTAGTGAGATGGAGCATAAATTGATTGTTGCAGAAATAAATCATTATCATTTATAAATGCCATATTAAACTTAACAACTCCTGTTTGGTTCAGGTGGTGAAGGTCGTAAAAATCTAGACTATCTGATAAAATGCTAGTATGGATAGTGCTGAAATTATAATAAGGTCCTAAATGCAAATACAAAGTATCCATTTCAACAGAATTTGAGTAGCTATTTTTTAGTTGCTTAGTGATAGGTGCTTGAACCAAAATAAAGGGAATGTTTTTTTGATTTAATAAAGATATGCTGCTTTTAAGCGCCTCCAATTGTTTTGGTCTTATTTTCCATTTTTGCTCCAAGGCAGAAGGCTTTTGTGTGTTATATTCTAAATTACGTTCAACATAGCCTCCAGAAATATAGGTGTCTTTGTCAATTTTTACTGCCTCTGTAAATGATTGATCGTTAAAGATTATTCTTCTCAGTGCCGAGTAAACAAGAGTATTGTATGCTGTAAGATCATTTACCGCATGTGCATGTTGATAGGCATCTTCTAATTTTGGAGTATTTGAAATTATATCCACGGCAGATTCTACACCATCCATTTCTAATCCTTCTGGGTAAACTTCTAAAATTACTAATTTGGGCTGAACTAATGGGAGATATTTTTGTAAGAGCAAATTACTTTGTAAAGGTGTTTGGTTGCTCGATCCTAAATTAAATATTGTAAAACCAAATTGCTTAAAAATTCTTGGGTCGAAACCTTTATAGGCATGTGATGAACCAAGTATAAGAATATCACATTTTTTTAATGTTTCTATTTCTTTTAAGCGCGAATTCATAAATCCATAATAGCCTAATTTATACCGCATGTTTTTGTTGAAATAGTCGGGTAAAAATGTCCCCCAGGCCAATAATAGCAATACATATAGCAGAGAGCTAATGAGTATAAAAAGGGCGCTATTTTTAATAAATGCTTTCACTAAAATTGAAAATAGATGAAGGTGGAGGTTTCTGTTTTCATATACATTAGAATTAAAAAGACAAGAAAACCATACGCACTATATTTGAAAATGGGGGTTCTATTTTGAACTAGTTTTTCAATCGCAAAGTCATCTTTTTTGCCTATCCATTCAATTACGATAAAAAAAGAAATCAGCACTAAAAGTAATCCTGCCTGTCTATATTGTTCTATGCTAAACGGGTTTACAAAAAGTGGATTATATACCATTGAATGGATATAGCCAAATGCTTCACTTAAGTTTTGAGCCCTAAAAAATATCCACGCAAATGAAACTAAAGTAAAGGTAAATCCTATTTGAAAAATATGCTTGATGCCAACACTTGGTTCAGGATTTTCTAAAATTGACTTTTTGCTATTAAAGAGATGTGGAATAAAATATAAAAAATGCAAAAAGCCCCATACTAAAAAGGTAAAGTTTGCGCCATGCCAAAAGCCACTTACCATAAATACAAGAAAGGTGTTTCTAAGTGTTTGAAACCTGCTGCCTCGGCTGCCACCTAAAGGAATATACAGGTAGTCTCTAAACCAAGATGTAAGTGAGATATGCCACCTTTTCCAAAATTGTGAGATGTTTTTGGCAAAATAGGGGAAGGAGAAATTTCGTAATAATTCAATTCCAAATAATCTTCCTATGCCAATTGCCATATCTGTATAGCCCGAAAAATCGCCATAAATTTGGAAGCTAAAAAAGAATACTCCTAGGATTAAATTGGATGCAGGTAAAGTGGTATAATTATCAAAGGCATAGGTGGCAAATTGCGAACAATTATCGGCGATAACTAATTTTTTAAACAGACCCCATAAAATTTGTTTCATGCCTTTTAAGGCTTCGGAGTAGGTAAAGCTTCTAGCCGATTTTAGTTGAGGCAATAAGTGAGTAGCACGTTCAATAGGACCAGCTACAAGCAAAGGGAAAAAGCTTACAAATAAAGAATATTGAGAGAAGTTTTTAGTGGCTTGGACTCTGTTATAATAGCAATCAAGGACGTACGAAATGCCATGAAAAGTATAAAAGGAAATTCCTACAGGCAGGATGATTTGCAACATATTTGGTGAGTAGCTAATATGTAATTGGTTCAGCAAAAGTGTTGCAGAATCAATAAAGAAATTTGCATATTTAAAGAAACCTAAAAGACCTAGGTTCAGCCCTAAACTTATGCCCAGCCAAATTTTTCGTTTGAAGGTGTTTTGGCTATTACTAATAATTATTCCACTGCCAAAATCAAGTAATGTAGATGCAATTAACAGTGCTGTAAACCGATAATCCCAACAAGAATAGAAATAATAGGAGGCAAATGTTAGAAGGATATTTTGTGCTTTTACGTGTTTAGAAAACAAGCCCCAATGAAGCACAAAAACTATGAAAAGAAAGGCCGCAAATGGGAAGGTGTGAAACAGCATTCAACTTATTTTTCTAATACCTGCATAAATACTCTAAAGCCAACCAAAGGACAAGGAATATACGAAGGGTAAAATTCATTAGGAGCATCTATTCTTAACCAATCTGTTTTAGAGCGGTAATTCCCACCTGCGCAGGATCCTTTTTCGTTAATCATTTCACTTACGTTTCCTGCCACATGGTATAATCCAAGTGTGTTTTGTTTGGCTTTTTTATAGTTAACGGCTTGCGTGTAAAAGGGCTTTTTATAGGGGTGGCATTCTGTGTGCACCTCAATTGAATCAAGAGTTTTAATGCGGGTTCCATCATTGCTATAGAGGCTATCCACCCAAATTTTTTCGATATAATCTTTAGGGCAATAATTTACCACAACACCGCTTGGAATTTTATCAATTCTACTTCCCCAAGGGAAAAGATTTTCCATATTTCCGGCTGCTGCAGCTTGCTGCCATTCTGTTGGAGAAGGGATTTTAAATAACACTTTTTTAAATTCTCTTTTTGGATTGCTATTATATTGTTGCGTGAGCCAAGTGCAGTAAAAATTTGCTTGTTCATAGCTAATATTAACCAAGGGGTAATTGTAATACGCAGGATACCTAAAATAGTAGTTTACATAGGGTTCATTGTTTAAACCAGGTCCGCGCCATTTTGCCGTATCTGGCAATAGTCCTTGGTACATGGCAGGGTTGAACCTATATTTTACTGCATTTAAAAAGATCAGGTAATCAATATTTGCGGTTTCGTATTTGCAGGCATAAATGGTTTCATTTACCTGAACAAAATTTTTGTGGAAGTTTTTAAAATAATGAAATCCCTTTTGCGGCTTTTGAGCAAAACTTATAGAAAGCGAAAGAAATATTGAAAGACAAAATACAAGAATGGGTTTCATTATGCCGCAATTTTTGCCACAAGATACTTTCTTGGCTGCTATGAAGCAAGCAAAAATTGGAGCATGGGGTTTCTAAGAACCTTTGTGAGTGCTAGGTCTGGAATATTAATTTTATATTTGCTAATGATAAAATGACAAAATATTTTTTGTAAAAACGTACCTTTGCTGCCAATGAAACACGGGTTTATTAAAAAGTGGAGCTTTTTATTTTTAGGGACATTGTTCCTATTAAGCTCACTTATGCCCGGTTTTACAGAGCAATTAAACAAACTGCCTTCATTGGTTAATCATTACCGCCACCATGTGTTAGAGCATGATACGGCTAGTTTTGCAGAATTTATTGAATTACATTATGGCGATGGTTCGGTACATAAAACCGAAGAGAATCATCAAGATTTACCCTTATACCAAGTTAGTAGTACCATTTTATTGGTAATTGTTCAGGAGTTTCCGTCTTATAATGTGGAGGCTCCCACAGCTGCGTTTATAGAGCATGCCGTTTTTAGGCATAAGTTATATGCTTTTAATTCTCCTAAAGGCATATTTCAACCCCCGCGATGGGTATACTATAGCTAAGACCAATTTTTATTTTTTCTGAAATGCTTTAGAGCCCATTTTTGCGCTTTAAAGTCGTGGGGCTTAGTGTTTCCATTTATTTTATCTATTCAATTATTAGTCTAAAAGATGTTAAACAAAATTATTGGATTTTCTGTCCATAATAAATTAATTATAGCGCTCTTTACCTTGTTTTTATTGGTATATGGAGCGTTTCAACTTACAAAATTGCCCATTGATGCAGTTCCAGATATTACCAATAATCAGGTTCAGGTAATAACTATTTCGCCATCCTTGGGAGCGCCAGATGTAGAGCGTTTAATTACGTTTCCTTTGGAGCAAGCCTTGAGTAATATTCCGGGCAAAATAGAAATTAGAAGTTTTTCTCGATTTGGATTGTCGCTTGTTACCATTGTGTTTGATGATAAAACAGATGTGTATTGGGCCAGACAGCAAGTGAGTGAGCGTTTGCAAGGAGTAAAAGACCAAATTCCTGCAGGTGTGGGTGCCCCAGAATTGGGGCCTGTTACAACAGGTTTGGGCGAAATTTATCAATATGTGGTTAGGCCAAAACCTGGTTTCGAAAACAAGTATAATGCTCAAGAATTGCGAACCATTCAAGATTGGATGGTACGCAGGCAATTGCTTGGAGTAAAGGGTGTGGCCGACGTAAGTAGTTTTGGAGGTTATTTAAAACAATATGAGGTAGAATTAAATCCAAATAGGCTGCAGGCTCAAGGCTTAAGTATCCAAGATGTGTTTTCGGCCTTAAATAATAATAACCAAAATGAAGGTGGTGCCTATATAGAAAAAGGTCCGCAAGTATTGTTTATTAGAAGTGAAGGCTTAATAAAATCAAGTGCCGATATTGAGCAGGTTGTTGTTAAGGTTTTACCTAATGGTTCACCTGTTTTTGTGAAAGATATTGGTGAGGTTCACATTGGGCATGCCACACGCTATGGCGCTATGGTTTATAACGATAAGCAAGAGGTTGCAGGAGCTGTGGTAATGATGCTTAAAGGTGCCAATAGCAACGAGGTAATTAAGGCGGTGAAGGAACGTATTGCCAAAATTCAAGAAACACTTCCAGAAGGAGTATTAATTGACGCCTTTTTGGATCGAACCAAAATGGTAAATAATGCTATTGGAACAGTTGAAACCAATTTAATGGAAGGTGCCTTAATTGTGATTTTTATTTTGGTGTTGTTCCTTGGTAATATTAGAGCAGGCTTGCTTGTTGCTTCGGTTATTCCTCTCTCTATGTTGTTTGCCGTAATTATGATGAATGCCTTTGGTGTGAGCGGAAACTTAATGAGTTTGGGAGCCTTAGATTTTGGATTAATTGTAGATGGCGCGGTAATTATTGTGGAGGCCGTAATGCATGCCATAACGCATAGCCGGCGTTTCTCTAAAATTGTCGATCTCTCGCAAAAGAAAATGGATACAGAGGTAAAACATGCAGCTGGAAAAATGATGAATAGCGCAGTGTTTGGGCAATTAGTTATTTTAATTGTTTACCTACCAATTTTTAGTTTAGAAGGTATAGAAGGAAAGATGTTTAAACCAATGGCTCAAACAGTGGCCTTTGCCTTGTTGGGAGCCTTTATTTTATCACTTACCTATATTCCAATGATGAGTGCCATTTTGCTCAAGAATATTTCGCATACACCCAATTTTGCCGATAGATGGATGGTTAAAATTGAGTCGTTTTACAGGTATTATTTAGTTAAAATATTGGCCCGACCAAAAGCGGTAATTACCACTGTAATTGTGTTATTTATTTCGTCGCTTATTGTTATGACCCAATTGGGTGGCGAGTTTATACCATCCTTGGAGGAAGGAGATTTTGCTGTAGAAACGAGGGTTTTGACAGGGAGTAATTTAAATGTAAGTATTGATGTGGCTAAAAAGGCTGCACATATTTTAAAATCAACTTATCCAGAAGTAGAAGAGGTAGTTTGTAAAATTGGTAGTGGCGAAATACCTACCGATCCAATGCCCATGGAAGCGCAGGATTTGATGGTTATTTTAAAGGATAAGAAAGAATGGACAAGTGCTAAAACATTTCCTGAGTTAGCCGAAAAAATGAGCAAATCATTAGAGGCCATTCCGGGTGCAACGTTTGGTTTTCAATACCCGGTTCAAATGCGTTTTAATGAATTGATGACGGGTGCAAGGCAAGATGTTGTATGTAAGATTTTTGGGGAGGATTTGGATACGCTTGCCTTATATGCTGAAAAAATGGGAAAAATAGCTCAAACAATTGAGGGGGCTAGAGATGTATATATTGAGCCTGTAAATGGAATGCCTCAAATTGTAATTGAGCTGAACCGAGCCTTGTTGGCCCAGTATAAATTAAATGTATCGGATGTAAATCAAATGATTCATGCTGCCTTTGCTGGTAAAACAACAGGAATGGTTTATGAAGGCGAGCGCAGGTTTAAGTTGGTGGTTCGGTTGGCAAAAGAGCAACGTACCCAATTAGATGATATTAGAAATTTACTAATACCTGTGCCAAGTGGAATGCAAGTTCCATTGTATCAATTAGCGTCTATAAACATTATTGATGGCCCAAATCAAATTCAAAGAGAAGATGCAAAACGACGTATTGTAATGGGCTTTAATGTGCGTGGTAGAGATGTTCAAAGCATTGTAAAAGATTTGCAGGCTAAGATGAAGGCGGATGTTAAATTGCCTCCAGGTTATTATGTAACGTATGGAGGTGCTTTTGAAAATTTAGAGGCCGCTAAATCAAGGTTGGCGATTGCAGTTCCAGTTTCACTTTTATTAATTTTGTTGCTCTTGTATTTTGCCTTTAACTCCATGAAACAAGGCTTGTTAATTTATTCGGCCATTCCTCTTTCCGCTATTGGTGGAATTTTTGCTCTGGCTTCAAGAGGCTTGCCTTTTAGTATTTCTGCGGGTGTTGGGTTTATTGCATTATTTGGTGTGGCGGTATTAAATGGTATTGTATTAATTGCCGAGTTTAATAGACAACGAACCGAAGGTTTAACCGATTTAAAAGAAATAGTATTGGCAGGAACCAAATTACGTTTAAGGCCCGTTTTAATGACAGCCTGTGTGGCATCTTTAGGTTTTATGCCTATGGCTTTATCTAATGGTGCGGGTGCAGAAGTACAAAGACCCTTAGCAACAGTAGTTATTGGTGGTTTATTGCTGGCAACTTTCTTAACCTTATTTGTTTTGCCTGTTTTATACATGTTGTTTGAACGCAAGCCAAAAGTGAAGTATCCAAAAGCTGCAGTATTCATTCCATTATTATTTGTGTTGCATGCAAGTGCTCAAACACCTATTCAATTAAGTGCTTCAATAGATACAGCTTTTGCGCATAACAAAGGCTTAAGTGCCCAAGAGTATAAAACAAAAGCTGCGCAAAAATTAAAGGGAAGTGCTTGGAATTTGCCCAATACAATGGCTCAATATGAGAAAGGCCAAATTAACTCAAACTACTCAGATGATAGGTTTGTGGTTAGTCAGAGTTTAGCCTTTCCAACGGTTTACCTGAACCAAAAGAAAGTATTGAAAGCAGAATATGAATTGGCTCAACAAGAATTAGGTGCCCAGAAATTAGATTTGGGTGCAGAGGTTTCGAGGCAATATTATTCTTACTTGTTTTTAGACGAAAAGGAAAGGATTTTGTTGAGTTATGATACAGCTATTGTTGAGCAATTAAAATTTTCGAGATTGCGCATGAGGGCAGGCGAAAGTAATATTATTGAGAATGCCTCAGCAGAGCAACAGCGGGCCGAATCGATGAAACTTTTGCAGCAAACAAGTTTAGAAAAGCAGGCATGTTTAATTAGGTTTCAATTACTTTTAGGGACAGATAATTTGTTTCTCCCAAAAGATTCTATTATTCGTATTCCACTTCAACTAAAAGATACAGTTAATTTAGGATCGAGCCCATACTTAATGCGTTTACAAAAGCAAAAAGATATAAGTCTTGGTAAGCTTAAAACAGAGCGTTCAAAATATTTTCCTGAGTTTCAATTTGGCTATCAAAATATGTCTATTACAGGCACTGGAGCCGATAATATTTTTTATCCTCGTTCGCAACGTTTTCAAGCCATTCAATTGGGCGTAGGAGTGCCTTTGTTTTTTGGGTCAACCCAAAGTAAATCTAAGGCATTAAGTTACGAGCTAAAGGCACGTGAACTAGAGTATCAATACACAAAAAGTATGATGAGTGAGCAGGTGCAAAACTTGCAACGACAATTATTGGCATTAGACAAACTCTGTGTGTATTATGAAACGGTAGCCTTGCCACAAGCTAAAAAGGCTAGAGAAGCAGCCTGGAGTCAATTTAAGCAAGGAAGTTTGAACTTTATGGAATGGAATATATTAAATACTCAAACTTTGCAAACCAATACCAATTATTTAGAAACCGTACAGCAGTTTAATCAGCTGATGATACATTATAAAACCTTTCAACCTTAAAAAGAAATCAGATGAATAAAATACTTTATACCGTATTGGCCATGTTAACTTTTGTAGCATGCCACAATACAACTAAAACAGAGGCTCCTGCCGAAGCAGAGCCAGTAGGTACACATGTTCACTTAGATAGTGCACAGGCCTTGCAAACAAATATTACCTTACTAAGTGCAAGCAATAGGGAAATATCACCCGTATTTAAAGTGAATGGAATGATAGATGTTCCACCTCAAAATATGGTTTCGGTGAGTATGCCTTTGGGTGGATATTTAAAAAGCATGAAGCTTTTACCTGGAATGCATTTTAATAAAGGCGAGGTAATTGCTACTATGCAGGACCCAAAATATATTGAGCTACAGCAGGATTTTTTAATTTCAAAATCGCGCTTAGAAATGTTGTTAAAGGAGTTCAATCGTCAGAAATTATTGAACCAAGAAAAGGCTAATAGTGATAAGGTTTTTCAGCAATCTAAGGAGGCTTATGAGGCAGCAAGCATTACCTATAAATCATTGTCAGAAAAAATTCAATTAATAGGGTTGAACCCAAACACATTAACAGAAGCAACACTTTCGAGAACCATTCCTATTTACGCGCCAATTTCTGGATTTGTTTCTAAGGTGAATGTTAATATTGGTAAGTATGTTAACCCAACAGATGTGTTGTTTGAATTGGTAAACCCAGAAGATATTCATTTAAGTTTGAATGTGTTTGAAAAGGATATGGAGAACTTGTATATGGGTCAAAAAGTTATTGCTTATACCAATAATCATCCAGATAAAAAATATCCATGTGAGGTAATATTAATTGGTAAAGATGTTGGTTCAGACCGTAGCATAAACATACACTGCCATTTCCAGAAATATGATAAAACCCTAGTACCTGGAACCTATATGAATGCTCAGATTGTAGGCGTATCTCGTAAAGCCATAGTGATACCAGATGAATGCGTTATGCATGATGGAAACAATAGTTATATTTTTATTGAAAATAAAACTAGCGAATACGAAAAGGTGCAAGTAGAGGTGGGTATTATTCAAGATAATGAGATAGAAATTATATCCTCAGGAAAGTATGATTTAACTAAAGAGAAAATTGTATCGAAAGGAGCCTATACCCTCTGGATGAAATTGAATAATGTTGCCGAATAATTAATTTGTAATTTTAACTTTATACGACGAGAGATACACACCACCAGAAACGATAAGCATGCTTATTAGTTTTTCGGTGGTGAGTATGTCTTTGCCACTTGCAATGGCAATAATTGTTGCAAGAACGGGTTGCAAGTAAATATAGGATCCAACCAAACTAGAGGTGGCGTGCCTTAATGCATAGGCATTTAAAACATAGGTAAGAAAGGTTGATCCAATTGTAATAAAGGCAATACAAGCCCAAATAATAGCGGGTAGGTGTAAGAAATCTTTTTCTAAAACTTGGTTCAGACCGAAGGGTAAAACCAGAAAAAAGCCAAAAAAGAAGGAATATAAGGTTACTGTAAGTGGATGGTATTTTACCATTAATCGTTTTGCATACACTAAGTAGAAGGCGTAAATTATGGCATTTAAGGTCACAAAAATATCTCCCCAAATGGTATTTGAATTGAAATGAAATCGGCTTCCACCCATCAGCATAAGTGCACCAAAAGCAGCAGTAAGAATTCCTAAAATTTTATTCCAACTTAGTTTTTCCTTTAACATAAAAGTAGCAAAAACAACCACAAATATGGGTGTGTTAAGCATCAGCACAGAGGCGTTTATGGGAGTGGTAATGGATAAGCCTTTAAAGAAAAAAAGCATATTGGCAGCTACTCCAAAAATTGCCGAAACTAATAATGGTAATAAGTCCTTTTTATCTGTGATAGCCCCTTTTACATAGTACCTGTGAAAGAAAAAAATACAAACAGAGGCAACGCTGACACGGAGTAAAATAAAGCCAAAAGGTTTAATATACTCGGGCATGGCAATTTTTGCAATGGTAAATGTGGCGCCATAAATGAGCGAAACCATAAACAAAGCAAGATGTACCTTTAAATTGATGCGCATGCTATTAATATAGTTCTGGTGAAAAATGTGAAAGGTCTATTTGCCTGCTTTCTTTTAAAAAACGTGTACTTAAAAATATGGCCGAAAAACTTAGTCCAACAAGTAAGGCAAACCAAACTCCGTATAAACCCCAAAGCATATTAAATCCAAAAAAATATCCAAGTGGGATGCCTATTACCCAGTAGGCAACTATAGTAATAAGAGTGGGAATTTTTGTATCGCCTATGCCTCGTAAAATGCCAAGACCTACACATTGTATGCCATCACTAAGTTGAAATAAACCTGCTATATAGAGGAGATTAATTGCCATAGCTGTTACAACAGAATCGGTGGTATAAATGGATACGATAAAGGGTGCTGCTGTAAACATTAATATAGCGCAAGTGCCCATAAAGCTTGTTCCTAGAATAAGTGCGGCTCTGCCAGATTCTTGAACATCCTTTTTATTTTTTCGTCCAACTGCATCGCCTACAGCAATTGAACCTGCAGCCGAAATGCCAGTAGCCACCATATAGGTTACAGAGGCGAAATTTATGGCAACTTGGTGGGCAGCCATTGCTAAAACACTCATCCAACCAATCATAATTGCAGCGAATGCAAAGGCTCCAATTTCAAAAAAATATTGAAAGCCAGAGGGTAAACCAATTTTAAAAATTTGCGTTAAAAAATGGCTGTCCTCATGGTGTTCTTTTATATGCAAATAAGGTTTGTAAGGTGCTTTAATTTTTACATAAACAAACATGGCTACTGCCATAAAAATTCGCGAAATGGTGGTGGCAATTCCTGCTCCAAGAAGCTCTAAGCGAGGCATACCTAAATGCCCATAAATAAAAACCCAACATAGGGCAACATTTAAAACGAGTGCAAGTATGGTGATGATGGCGGATGGTTTAGTAAACGATAATCCATCTGAATATTGTTTAATGGCAAGGAATATTAGCATAGGTAAAGTACCTATATTTAGTATATGCAAATATCCTTTTGTAAGCTCAGCTACTTTAGGTGTTTGGCCGAACCAATCCAAATTTTCGGTAAGAATAAATAGAACACCACAAATAAATGCCGATAAAATAAGAGCGGCATAAATGGCTTGCCGAAACAAAATAGCGCACTCGTTTGGATGTCCTGCCCCTTTGCTTTTTGCAACTAATGGCGAAACGGCGGTTAAGGTACCAATACCCAAAATGCAGATTAAAAAATATACAGAATTGGCCAAAGAAATGGCGGCAAGATTAATTGGATCAAGCTGTCTAACCATTATAATATCAGCAACACCCATGAGTACAATGCCTAGTTGTCCAATTATAATTGGATAACTTAAGATTACTATTTGCTTTAAATAGGGTTTATAACGATTATAAATTTGCATAAAGGGCAGCGAAAATAGGGCAAAGTTCTTCCATCAACAATTAAAATACAGCATCTCGCTCATTTCGAGTAAAATGGCTCAAATTAAAAGGGTTTAAAATTAGTTGCTTTGCAAGTTACTCGCTAATTTTGATTTGGAGAATTTTTGTAAAGGCAACTAGATGGACACTATTGAAGAGAAAATTATAGAAAGTAAACTTAAGTACAATCAACTGTTTTATGCGGTATTGCATTCCTCTGAAATACTTGTTACAGATGGAAGTATTGATGAGGTAATGCAAGAAGTAATAGAAGGTTTAGGTGAATCAGCATTGGTTGATAGGTGTTATGTGTACAAAAACAATTATGATGGTCCGAATTTAGTTTCAATGAAATACGCCTACGAATGGGTTAGGCATGGCATTGAAGCTCATATTAAAGACGAAGAATTACGCGAAATTAAATGGAGCAGGTTAGGCTTTTTAAAGAATATTTTAGAATCGAAAAACAGCTATTTTGGAATTGTAAATAGCATTAAGGAAAAAGAATTTCGGATGTTATTAATGAATGTAGGTGTGAAAAGTGTTTTGTTTACACCTATTTATTATGATAAAAAGTTTTGGGGTTTTATTGGTTTTGATGATTGCTTAAATGAGCGTGAATGGCTCGATATGGAGATTAGCACTTTAGTGGCTATTTCGGCAAATATTGGTGCCTTTTTAAAGCGAAGTGAGTTGGCCTTAGAAATAGAAAAACAGTATCATACCATTACTCAACAGAAAGAGTTTTATGAGTCTATTTTTAGAAATATACCAGCAGATATTGTTGCAGTGGATAGAGATCAACGCTATTTGTTTTTAAATAAAAGTTCTGTTAAGGACGATCAGGTTAGAGATTGGTTGATTGGTAAAGACGATTATGAATATTGCATACAACATGGCAAAGACATTGCATTAGCAAAAAAAAGAAGGACGCTTTTTAATGACATGCTTATTAAAAAGGAGCCTTATTCTTTTGAAGAGAAATTTCAATTAGAAGATGGGAAATACAAAAAGCATTTAAGAATAATGCATCCTGTTTTAGATGAAAATGGGGAAGTGTTTATTGCCATTGGATATGGTGTAGATATTACAAAGACTAGTGAGCAAGAAGATATCATCATGAAGCAAAATGAAGCCATATCAAACTCTCCAGATGGAATTGCTTTGCTAGATGCAAATGGGAATTATACTTACATGAACGATGCACATTCTGCAATTTTTGAATATGATACGGAAGAATTGATTGGCAAATCGTGGCATACGATTTATATGCCAGCTGAAATTGACAGGATTTCTAAAGATGTTTTTCCTGTATTAGGTGAAAAGGAAATTTGGAGTGGGGAAAGTGTGGGTATTTCGAAATTTGGAAGACCCGTTTACCAAGATATTACCTTACGTTTAATGCCTGATGGATCCCTTATTTGTATCACCCGAGATGTTTCAAATTTGGTTCAAAACATACATCTACTTGAACAAACAAACCAAAAATTAGAGCTTGCTATTAATACGTCTAACTTAGGAATGTGGGAATGGAATTTAGAAACAGATGAGTTAGTTTGTAATGATATTTTTAAAAATCTCTTGGGTCTTACCAATGAAAATAAATTTAGTAATGTTAAACAAAGTTGGTTTGATAGTATACATTCTTATGATAGAGAAATAGTTGAAAAGGCCCTTCAACTTTCCATTAAAAATGAAGGCATAAGTGAGCCAACAGTTTACAATGCGGAATATAGAATTAGGAATCAAAGTGGTGATTTTATTTGGGTGTTGGACTTTGGAAAGGTGGTTGATTTTTCAGAAAGCGGTAAGCCTAAATATATGATTGGGTTTATTTTGGATATAAGTAAAAACAAGCGTATTGAAGAGGAAATTAGAACGAATGAAAAGCGTTATAGAGATTTGGTAGAGAATTTAAGAGAAGTAATCTTTGAGGCAAATTACTCTGGTGAGCTAACCTTTTTGAACCCAGCTTGGTCTGAAATAACCGGCTATACACAGGAAGAATCCTTGGGTAAAAATTTACTCGACTATTGCACTCCAGAAATGGTTCCTTCTATAAAGAATACCGTTGCCAATTTCTTGAAATCAGATGCAGAAAAGTGGTTGAATTTGGAGTTTTCATTAATTCATAAATTGGGTGATACCATTTGGCTAGACGTTGAAATAAATAAACAAACCTCCCTTGATCAATTGCATCTAAGTTTAGTGGGCTCAATTGAGAATATTACTGCTCGTAAATTGGCTGAAGAGGAGTTGAAAAAAGCGCTTGATTCGGAACGCCTTTTAGGAGAGCTTAAGTCGAGATTTGTGAGTATGGCCAGCCATGAGTTTAGAACACCATTGGCCGGAATAAGGAGCAGTGCGGAGCTTATAAAACTTTACGCGAGCAAAAAGCCAGAGATGCAAAAAATGGTTGATGAAATGGGCATTAACCAAAAGGTAGATAATATTGTTTTTGATGTGGATCGAATAACTTCTCTTATGACCGATGTTTTAACCATGGGTAAAATTGAGGTTGAAAAGGTGGATAGTAAACCAGAACTAAAAGATATGTGTCTTTTCTTAGATGACTATCTTCAAAATGAAGCTATTCGGTATGTAAACGAGCATAAACTAATTTTTGAAAACCCTCAGGTGCCACTTTTTATTTGGTTCGACCCAAAATTAGTAGTACATGTTTTTAATAATATAATTAGCAATGCCTCTAAATATTCTGAGGTTGGTTCTACCATTTTCGTAAGTATGAAAATTGCTGATAGTTTTGTTCAATTGCTATTTAAAGATTGTGGAATTGGAATCCCGAAAGATGAGCAAATGTTTAGTTTTGATTCTTTTTATAGAAGTTCCAATGTAGAGAATATTCCAGGAACAGGATTGGGATTACCTATAGCGAAATATTTTATGGAATTACACCAGGGCAAGATTTTCTTGGAAAGTGATTTGGGAAAGGGTACAACAGTTATTCTAGAATTTCCACTAGCTGAGGCTATTTGACCCTAATTGCTAAATAGTATTTTAATATTAAAACCTTTACTTTTGCCCCTTATTTGTAAGTATGCTTAGATCAATGACAGGCTTTGGACAAGCCGAGTTGGAAACCGAAAGGTTTACCGTACGTGCCGAACTCAAGAGTTTAAATAGTAAGTTTTTAGAGTTATCTATTCGGATGCCACGCAATTGGCAACATAAGGAGTTGGAGTTACGTAGAGAGGTTAGCAAATGGCTTGAACGGGGAACGGCTCAATTGAATATTCAAATTAATTACAAATTAGTAGAAGATAGAATAACACCCATAAACAAGGAATTGGCGGTTTATTATTTAAATGAAGTAAAAGGTTTAGCCGAGGAATGTGGTTGGGATAAAAAGGAGTTACTGAATAATATTTTTTTAGTTCCTAATGTATTGCTTCCAAATGAAGAAACTCCAGATGAGGAGGATTGGAAACAAATTTTACTCGCTGTAAGGAATGCCTATGAAAATTTTGATTCATTTAGGAAAACCGAAGGGGGTGTTTTGTGTTCGGAGTTAAGCAAAATGAGTTCGAGTATTTTTACCAAAATGCAAAGCCTAACTCCTTTGGAGGAAGAGCGAATTAAACTGGTTAAGGAGCGAATTCAAAGAGACTTGGCTTCCCTAAATCAAGAGCAATTAGATAGAAATAGATTTGAACAAGAGCTAATTTATTACCTAGAAAAGCTGGATATAAGTGAGGAGAAAGTGAGGTTGAAACAACATTGTGATTTCTTCGAAGAAACCCTAAATACGGCTTCTAGTGGGAAGAAATTGGGATTTATTGCTCAGGAAATGGGTAGGGAAATAAATACCATTGGCTCAAAAAGTAACCACCATTTAATGCAACGATTAGTGGTAGATATGAAAGATGAATTGGAAAAAATTAAGGAGCAAATAAATAACGTACTCTAATTTTTGTTTATGAAATCGGGTAAAGTAATAATCTTTTGTGCTCCTTCTGGTTCAGGTAAAACAACAATCGTTAAGCATTTGCTTAAAACAGATGAACGTCTTATGTTTTCTGTTTCGGCATGTACTCGCAAGCAAAGGGAAGGCGAAGTAAATGGGAAAGATTACTATTTTTTAAGTCAGGAAGATTTTAAAAATAAGATTGCCAATAATGAATTTTTAGAGTTTGAGGAGGTGTATGGTGGGAATTTTTATGGCACCCTAAAATCTGAAATGGAAAGAATTTGGCAATTAGATAAAGTGGTTTTGTTTGATGTGGATGTTATAGGTGGTCTCAATTTAAAAAACTACTTTGGAGAAAATGCCTTAGCCGTTTTTGTGAAACCACCAAGCGTTGAAGCATTAGAGGAACGACTTCGTTTTAGGAGTACCGAAACAGAGGAGACTCTTAAAATGCGAGTAGGGAAGGCTGTTATGGAATTGGCTTATGAGGATAAATTTGAACGCGTTATTCTGAATGATCAATTGCCGAAAGCTTTAGGTGAGGCAGAAATATTAGTACAATCATTTATTAATACCTAAATTAGACCTATGCAAATTGGTTTGTTTTTTGGCTCCTTTAACCCTATTCATACAGGACATTTAATTATTGCCAATTTTATGGCTGATTATGCACATTTAGATGAGATATGGTTTGTTGTTTCACCGCAGAATCCATTTAAATCGAGTGATGAATTGTTAGATGAAAAGGAACGTTTGATGTTATTGGATTTGGCCATTAAAGAGGATCCTAGGTTTAAAAGCTGTGATATTGAATTTACTTTGCCTCGACCTTCTTTTACTGAGCATACCCTTACAGAACTGAGCACCCTTTATCCTCAGCACAAATTTACCTTAATAATTGGTGGTGATAATTTAAAGAACTTTCATCAGTGGAAAAATTATCAGCAAATATTGGCTCAACACCAGGTCTTTGTTTATGCTAGGGTAGGAATAGTTGATAAACCTCTCTTGGCAAATCACCCTAATATTAAGTTGTTTGAAGTGCCTCTTTTAAATATTTCCTCCACGTATATCCGTGAATCTATTCAGGCTGGAAAATCAATTCGCTACCTCGTTCCAGATTCAGTCAGAGTTAAAATTGAGGAAAGAGGATTTTATACATCAAGCCTGTAAAAGGTACATATTGCGCCAATTTCCTTTAATTGTCTAAAAAGAGGAGCGATTCTCATAGCAATACAAATAAGATAAAATGAACCTTTGTATGTGCAAACATACGCTCAGATTAAGGCGGGAGTCTTTTCCCGGTATATATTTTATTTAGAAGCTAAACTTCAAGTTGGACTCATTTGTATAATCAAAGGATTGGGTAGAACTGTGCATGGGATTTATGGTAATAAGAATTAATTGCCATGGAAAACAAATACCAAAAACATATTCTCGAGACTTTAATTGAAACTACCAATGTGGGTATTTTGGTGGAGGATGAAAATAGGGTAATTCTAAAGGTAAATACTGCCTTTATTAATTTGTTTTCAATTCCCCTAACCCAAGAGCAGCTCATTGGTCAGGATTGTGCTCCTATGGCGGCTCAATTCAATGATTTCTTCCTGACCAAAACTTTGTTTAGTGATTTTATTGATGAAATTATTAAGGCGAACAAAGCGGTAGAACGAGTTGAATTAGAAACAATCACCAAGCGATTTTTAGCACTAAGTTATTTCCCAGTGGTGTTTAAAGATGGTTCAAATGGAATCATTTGGCAATATGAAGAAATAACCAAGCAAAAGTATAATGAGCAGCAATTAAAAGAGAATAAAGCAAGGTTCGAAACCGTGTTGAATTCTATTAATGAAATATTTTTTCAATTGGATGAAGAGGGCTTTCTTACCTATATAAGTAAGGGTATTGAAGCCTTAACTGGGTATACCGTATTGGATGTTATAGGCAAGCATTATTTTGAATTGCCTTTTATTACGTTCTTGGATACTCGTGGTGATATTTTGAACGAACTGTCGAAAGAGGATTCGGGACAAATTTTTACACGCCAATATCTATTAACCCTAAAAACGGGAGACCATAAATGGATCTTGTTGAAAGCTAGGGCCCTGTTTACAAATGGCGTATTTAAAGGGATTGTAGGTACTGGAACCGATATCACAAACGAAAAATATTATTCGGATCAACTTACAGAAACCAATAATTTGTTGAATATTATTAGTGAGGCTCAAACACTTTATATTAAAACAAATAGTGCCTTCCATTCTTTAACCTTTATGTTGCGTAAAGTAATTGAAATTACCAATAGTGGCTTTGGTTTTATTGGAGAGATTTTATTAGATGAACATGGTAATCGATACCTTAAATCGCATGCTACATCAAATATTGCTTGGGATAAGGATACTATGGACCTGTATCAAAAAAATGTTGCTACAGGCCTGGAGTTCAGAAATAATAATTCATTGTTTGGACATGTAGTATTAACAGGAGAATTATACATTAGTAATGACCCCAAAAACGACCCGCATAGTGGTGGTACTCCCAAAGGTCATCCTCCACTTAATAGTTTTGTGGGCATTCCTATTTATAATGGAGAGAAATTAATGGGAATGATTGGCTTGGCCAATAAGGATGGTGGTTATAAATTAAATGAGTTGGACCCGTTAAACCCATTACTTTCTACCATTGCGGCCATTCTTGAAAGTTTTATTAACTATCAACAAACGGTAAAGGCCAAGCAAAAGCTTAGTGAAAAGGAACTGAACCTAGTTTCTATATTGTCGTCGTTTGAAGATGAAGTGCTTGAGGTGAATGATGCATTTGAAATAGTAAATATTTGGTCGAACAAGAGAAAAGATATCTCAAGTCCAAATACGAGCGGGGTTTTGGGTAATATAATAAATTTCTTTCCAGAGGATATGGCCGAAATGGTGTCAAATGGAATTCAAAGTGTGTTTAGTACTGGCCAACCCTTGGCATTTGATTATACAGTTTCTTTAAGCGCAAATTCTGTAGTTTGGTTTAGTGCGAAAATTAATTTGGTTGAGCTAAAAGGTCTTAAACATGCTTCAGTGCTCATACAGGATATTACGTTACGAAAAAAAGTAGAAAGTGATTTGTTAAATCTCCTTACTAAAGAACGGGAGTTAAATGAGCTTAAGACAAAATTTGTTAGCATGACCTCTCACGAGTTTAGAACGCCACTTACAGGTATTCAAACAAGTTCTGAATTAATAGAGATTTTGTTAAAGAAGGATGCCTCACAAGAAACAAAGGAGAAAATTTTCCAGTATGTTGAAATTATCAGAAAAGAGATTTATAGAATCAATAATTTAATGAATGATGTGTTAACTTTAGGAAAACTTGATTCTGGTAGATATAAAGTAGCCTTAGAGGAGATTAATTTGCTTGATTTGTTAGAGCAAATGAGTTTAAAATTTGCAGAAATTTATCCAGGAAGTGAGTTGATTTTTGAGATGGAAAAGAAGGCGCAATTGCTTGTTTCAGATAAACGCTTATTGGGTCATATTTTGGATAACTTAATCCATAATGGATTAAAATATAGCAAAGAGCAGCAAAAGGTTTGGATTAAGACCTACCTCACACAAGAGGGCTTTAATTTAGATATTCTCGATTTAGGAATTGGTATTCCAGAACAGGAACAAAAGTACCTTTTCGAATCCTTCTTTAGGGCCACGAATGCCGAAAACATTCAAGGAACAGGATTAGGCTTGGTTATTGTTAAAAACATGGTGGAATTGCTCTCGGGAACAATTGCTATAAAATCTGACTTAAATAAGGGTACTAAAATTAGTATTTGCTTGCCCAATAATAAATAGAGATGGAATTGAAAAATAAGAAAATATTGGTTGTTGAAGATGATACAACAATTCGAAAGAATATTGTAGAGTTTTTATCTCTACATGATATCGTAGTACAATCTGCTAAAAATGGGTTGGAAGGACTTTCTGTGTTTTCTGCTTGGAAACCCGACTTGATTATTTGCGATATCATGATGCCCGAAATGGATGGGTTTACATTTTTGAATGAATTGAATAGGAAGTTCCCATTTCATCAATCTATTTTTATTTTCCTCACAGCGAAAAATAGTTTAACCGATATTCGCAAGGGAATGAACCTTGGGGCGGATGATTACTTAATTAAACCGTTCATGCTGGATGATTTATTAAGCACCATTCGCTCAAAAATTGTCAAACATGAGCTTAGGTTAAAGGGAATTAGAGAGGCAATTAAGGAGGTTGAAGAGCGCACTAGTCCAACTCCCTATCACGAATTTAATACCTGTTTAAATGGCGTGTTAATGGGTACCCAGATTTTGTTAAATTCGGAGGACTCACATTTCAATTTAGATGAGCGAATGGTCTTGGACATAATCCAGCAAAGTGGGATACGCTTGAATAAAGCAATTAATAATTTAATATTTTTAGGTGATTTAGATTCAGGTAAATTTACCCCCTTTTTGGAGGATGTTACTGCTTCTAGTTTGGAAAGTACCCTTGTTCAAATTTCCAAAAATTACGATCGTTCGGGCGACCTTATTTTAACTATGGTTGGTGGTGCAACGCATGCCGATAAATTTTTATTACGGAAAATATTAGAAGAACTATTAGATAATGCATTTAAGTATTCAAAAATAGGTGAACAAGTTATGGTTGAAATTCACCTTAAAGAAGGCAGGTTTATTTTTAATATGGAATATTCCTGTGGGAATTTTACAGAAGAAATGTTTCAAAATGTAAGCGCATATAATCAATTTGATTTGCCTGTAAATACAGGTGTTGGTTTAGGTTTAGGCCTGTTCTTAACAAAGCGTTTATGCCAATTACTAGGAGTAAGATTAGAATTTCAAAAGTTAAACAGTCAAAAGGGTAAATATATTTTCCAATTCGAATTTTAATGTCAATAATAAAAATAAATGATCACCAATAATTTTCTATTAGACAAAATATTATTATGCGAAGACGATCCGGTTTTGCGTCATAATATTTCAAATTTGCTGGAGTTGGAGGGGTATCAAGTATATCAAGCTTCAAATGGTTTAGAGGCAAAACAACTCCTAAAGGTAAAACGAGTAGTACTTATTTTATCCGACTGGTCGATGCCTATCATGGATGGAATTGAGTTATTAAAATTTGCAAAATCGGAGCCAAATTTAAAGCACGTTCCATTTATATTTTTAACAGCTAAAACCACTATTGAGGATAAGTTGGAAGCCTTAAATTTAATGGCAGATGACTTTATTACAAAGCCTTTTTCTTTGCAGGAATTGGTCTTGAAGTGCAGAAATAATATCGAGAACCGAAAACTTATTATCAAATCAACGCTTAGCCAAAGCGATGATAAAGAATATATTTCACGCGACCAGAAGTTTCTAACAGAAATTAAGGCCTTCATTGATCTTAATTTATCAAATGAGAACTTATCCTTACTCGATTTTGGAAATGAATTTCCAATGAGTATATCCTCCATTCAAAAGAATATAAAACGTGTTTGTGGCAAATCACTTTTTCAACTTATTCTGGAGGCTAGGTTATTAAAAGCAAAGGATATGATTGAGGCTGATACGGCTCCAATTTCAGAGATTTTATTTCAATGTGGGTTTAATAACCACAACCATTTTACCAAAAAGTTTAAACTCCATTTTGGGGTTTTACCTTCAAAATTGAATAAAAAATGAAGAAAATTTTAGTTGCGGATAACGAGTTAATGAATCAGTTTTATTTAAAAAAATTGTGCGATTCTCCTGACGTTTTAGTCATGACAGCCAACAATGGACAAGAAGCGGTTAATCTTTGTGAGGTTCATAAATTTGATTTGATTTTTATGGATATCCAAATGCCCGTTATGAATGGAACCGAAGCGCTGATCCAAATTCGAAATATTGAATCGGATGTTTTTCATAGAACTCCAATTATTGCTATTTCAAGTGATTTTGGGTTGTATGAATCTACCATCAAGGAATTTGATTTTGATGAGATGATTCTAAATCCTTTGCAAGTTGCTACAGTTAAGGAAATTATTAAAAAGTACTTGATGGTGTAAGCCACCAATAAAACAGAAATGTATTCTCTTTTTTGTCTAATAGCATCCATTAAAGAAATACTTGAATTGCCGTGCTCATGCTAATTTTACGGTATGGATTCAGAATTAATTAGCAGCAGACAATATTCCATCAATTTTGATTGGAGCCAGGATTTAAATCGCTTAGTTATTCAAAGTACAGGGCAGATTTATTTCTTAAATTACTCAGAAATAATCACCATTACTATTAAACCTTCAGGTATTAGAGCCATTGTTTCTTCTGAAAAATTTAGCTTTACTATTTCCTTTGATTCTAGTGAATTAATTCAGTTTCTTAGATTATTAAGTCGCTCAGGTTTCATTAAAATTAATGATGATACGATTGTTAATTTAACCTATTGCCATAGCATTGTTGAAAAAGGAAATATGTATGTTTTGAATTTGAATAACTTTATGGTTATTTCAAATGTAAACATAGAGTTAATTGAGGCTAGATTAAAAATGCAGGGAATCCGACATGTATATCATACCAAACGTGCCGATACAAAAATAGGCTCATTGGAAAAGCAAAAATCAAATCCATTTTTAATAGAAAAAGAGTTATTTAGCCAAAAAGTATTGGCCTCCTTCTTATAAGGAAAATCTAACGAATTGAAAAAAGCTGGCTACCAAATGGTAGTCGGCTTTTTTTTTGAAATTTATATTTATGGCTAGGCCTATAAACAACAAAAGAGCGCCGAAGCGCTCTAATGCCTAACATTTGATCTATTAAAACTAATTACTCAATTCAAAAATACAACAGATACCTATTAGGCTATGATTGTTTAATGGATAAGGATGTACAAAAAATGGAAATTGAATGTCAGATTATCCCCAAATAGCCTTTACCTGGCAAAATGCCTTTAAACCTTCTGGTCCTAATTCCCTTCCAAAGCCAGAATTTTTACTTCCACCAAACGGAATCTTAACATCGCTCTTTACTATTTGGTTAATATAAACCATTCCACACTCGAGTTTTTGAGCCATTTCGTTTGCCAAAATTGGGTTCGATGTAAATATGCTTGCACCTAAGCCAAAACGTGTATCATTGGCAATGCTTATAGCTTCTTCAATAGTGCTAAAATTATATAGGCTTAAAACTGGTCCAAACAGTTCCTCTGTATAGGCTCTACACGCTTTGGGAATATTTGTTAGCACGGTAGGAGGAAAGAAGAAACCTTTGCTTGGAATACTCTCACTTTGGTATAGGATAGTAGCACCAGCGCTTACACTTTCTGCTACTTGGTTTTGCAATAGTTCCAATAAATCTTTTCTAGCTTGCGGTCCTAATGTGTTCGTTTCATCCATAGGGTTTCCAATAGAAAATGCCTTCATTTTGTCTATCAGTAAGGTTTTAAACTTTTCCATTATACCGTCCTGAACCAAAAACCGTTTGGCTGCTACACAACTTTGTCCATTGTTTTGAAACCTCGAAAAAAGAACCTGATCAATAATTTTTTCAAGGGGTGCGTCATTGAGAATAATCAATGCATCGCTTCCACCTAGCTCTAAAACACTCGGCTTAATTTGAGCTGCTGCTTGTTGTGCTATACTTGCTCCAGCTCTTTCACTTCCTGTAAGTGTAACTGCTTTAATTTCGTTTCTTTTTAGTAAGATTGAAACCTGTTCTTCATTGGCAAAAATGGTGGTGAAAATATGTTTCGGTAAATGGGTACAGGTATCTAAAATTGCTTGTAAGGCTAAACTGCTTTGAGGCACATTTGGAGCAGGCTTTATAAGCATAGAATTACCACTAACAATACAAGGAATAGCGCTTCGTAGGATTTGCCAAAATGGAAAATTCCAAGGAAAAATACCTAAAATAACTCCCATTGGGTCAGGCTCGAGCCGAATGCTTACACCATTTTCTAATTGCTTAATTTCTGGTTTTAATATATTTTCAGCTTCGTTAAAATAATACTCACACAAACTCGCACTTTTTAGCACTTCTGCTTTCGCATGATGACGTAATTTCCCCATTTCAAGGCAGGCTATTTCGGCTAATTCATCTGATTTTGATCTCAATAACTCACCTAATTCAGGTAAGAATTGTAAACGCTTTTGTAGGGGTAATTCTTTCCATTTTTTTTGCTCTGTCTGTTGAATTTCAAGAAGCCTAAGTAACTCGGCGTCATTAATAAAATCAAAGGAAGCAAGATGTTCTTCGGTATATGGATTGATGCTTTGAAAGGGTGTCATAATTTATCGCTAAACGAAGATGCGTTAAAAATAAGTACAAAAAAAAGCCTTCGCAATTTGCGAAGGCTTTTTTCTTTAGTTGCCTCTGAAATTTGCAGGGCGCTTTTCTAAAAATGCTTTTGTTCCTTCAATAAAGTCTTCAGAACCAAAGAAGTTACCAAATTCATTTATTTCAATGTTATTACCATCTGCACGTTTTTCGTAATATGCGTTCACACAACGAATAACACTGGCAATTGCCATGGGTGCTTTGGTTTTAATTTTGTTCAATATCTCTTCGCATTTAGGAATTAATTGGTCGGCCGGAACTACATAATTTACTAAGCCTAATTGCAATGCTGTTTGAGCATCAATCATGTCGCCAGTCATTAAAAATTCTAAGGCTCTTCCTTTTCCAATCAATTGAGCCAAACGTTGGGTTCCAGCATACCCTGGAGTAATACCTAAGTTAACTTCTGGTTGGCCAAAACGGGCTTTTTCGCTACACACACGAATATGTGCACTCATTGCTAATTCATTACCACCACCCAATGCAAAGCCATTAATAGCTGCAATAACTGGTTTAGGGCAATTGTCAATGGCACGCAATATGGCATGACCTTCTTCGCTTAAGCGTGTACCTTCTTCTACATTAAAGTTTGCAAATTCAGCAATATCAGCACCTGCAGCAAAGGCTTTTGTTCCTTTTCCTGTGATAATTACACCTCTAATTGAATTTACATTGTAAATGCTAAGGATAGCATTTTTAATTTCAGTAAGGGTTTGAATGTTCAATGCATTCAATTTTTCCTCACGGTTAATTGTGATATAAAAAATCTGGTTTTTTTCTTCAACCAATAGATTTTGATAGGTTGTTTCAATACTCATAGTTTCCATTGTATGTATCGTATAAATTATTTTTCGCCTGCAACTTTAAGACTTATTTTCTTAAAACAAAACAACATTTGTTGCACATCTAACGATTGTTAAAATTTTAATAAAAATTAAAAGTTTCTATGCTCTTGTACCCAAGATTTTATGTAATCCGAAATTTCGTGAGTGTGGGCCCCTGGAGTAAATAATTTTCCAATTCCCATACTGTTTAGGGCATCAATATCCTCGGCTGGAATAATTCCTCCCCCAGTAATCAAAACATCCTGCATTTGATTTTGATCTAAGAGCTCTTTTAAGCGCTTAAACACACTTAAATGGGCTCCCGATAAAATACTTACTCCAATAACATCTACATCTTCTTGGAGAGCGGCCTGAACCACCATTTCAGGTGTTTGCCTTAAGCCAGTATAAATTACTTCCATGCCTGCATCTCTAAGAGCGGTGGCAATAACTTTTGCGCCTCTATCGTGGCCATCAAGCCCAATTTTAGCTACCAAAACACGAATTGGTCGATTCATTATTTTCTAAATTTTCTCATTCCTCTTTCTCTGGCTAAAAATACAAAGTCTTTGTCTTTTAGTTCCATATCAAAATAATTTCTAAACTGTTCCTCACTTGTGATATAATATTTAATCATATTATCCCCACCTGGCGCTGCACCTGGAGGCGTTGGCCCGCCATCGGCAATACTTGGCTGGCCAATTAATGGTTCATGATGGAAAAGCAAATCTCTGGGCTCCATATACTTTGAAATAATGGTTGGCTCATTAATATTGAAATTGTTTTCGTTTATAAAATAAACCCTTAACCCGTCTTTTGCAGGTTGTAAAACCATCAAGTTATATAGAGATTTAAAGGTTTTATCGGCAAAGCCTAGTACATACCAATCTTTAATTTTATGAATATGAAAATCGGTATGGTTTAGCTTGGTCATGCTTTGGCTTCCAACAGAAAGTTTAATATCAGTGGTGCTAATTTGAACAAATAAAGAGTCGAATCTGGGTGAATGCACGTCTTTGCTAGTAAATCTATAGTTGCCAAATAATTCACTTGGAATCATATCCTGGTATTGGCCTGGAATAGAGGTAAATTTAGCGTCGCTGCAACTAAAAAGTAGCATGCTGCTGAATACTAAAAAGAAAAAATGTTTTAGGTTCATATACGTTCTAGTTTGGTAATTTTTCGAGTGCGTTTTGAATTCGTTTTATTGTTTCAGCTTTTCCAATTAGTTCAGCAATTTCAAATAAGGGTGGCCCACCAGCAACACCACTTAAAATAACCCTAAATAATTGCAAAAAGTCTTTCCCCAAAACTTCATTTTTGTTTAAAGCTTCGTTATAAGCAGCTTCAATACTCAAATGGGTAAAGTCGTTCAAGGAGTCAAAGCCCTGAACCAAATCGTTTAATAAGGTAGGTATTTTATCGGTCCAGCGTTTTTTTATTACACCTTCGTCGTAACTAGTAGGAGCAATAAAAAAGTACTTGCTATACTCCCAAACTTCTTTGGTAAAGCTAATTTTTTCTTTAATTAAACTGCAGGTTTTTAGAACAAACGCATCCTTAAAATGGGAGTTTATTCCGTTTTCAACTAAGGCGCTTTGTAAAAATGGAGCTAAGGCCTCATCACTTAATTTACGCACGTATTGTTGGTTAAACCATTTCGCCTTGTTTTGGTCGAACTTGGCGCCCGATTTACTCACTCTATCCAAAGAAAAGGCTTGAACCAATTCGTCTAAGGTAAATAATTCTTGGCTGGTGCCTGGGTTCCATCCTAAAAGTGCAAGTAAGTTTACTACTGCTTCTGGCAAATAACCAGCTTGCTTATAGCCGCTAGATAATTCACCACTCGTAGGGTCGATCCAATTCATAGGAAATACAGGAAACCCTAATCTATCGCCATCACGTTTGCTTAATTTTCCATTTCCTTCTGGTTTTAATAACAAAGGTAAATGAGCAAATTTAGGCATCACTTCTTCCCATCCAAAGGCTCTATAAAGTAATACATGTAAAGGAGCAGATGGCAACCATTCTTCGCCCCTAATTACATGAGTAATTTGCATTAAATAATCGTCTACCACATTTGCTAAATGGTAGGTAGGCATTCCATCACTTTTAAATAAAACTTTATCATCTAATTGGTTGGTATTAAAACTAACCCAACCACGTATTTCATCGCTAAATTTTACTTCCTCTTTTCTAGGCAATTTAAATCTCACTACATAGGCATCGCCAGCTTCTAGCCTGCGTTTTACTTCGTCTTCGGGCAGGGTAAGTGAGTTTTTCATGGTGCCTCTAGTAATGGCATCATATTTTGCATCTACATTACTCGCTTTTAGGCGTTCGCGCATTCCTTCTAGTTCTTCGGCGGTATCAAAAGCATAATAGGCGTGGCCAGCTTCAATTAATTGCATGGCATACTGCTTGTACATTGGTTTGCGCTCACTTTGGCGGTAAGGAGCATGTGGTCCATCTCCAAACCCAATTCCTTCACTGGCAACAATTCCTAGCCATTTAAGCGATTCAATAATATATTCTTCGGCACCAGGCACATAGCGTGTTTGGTCGGTGTCTTCAATTCTAATTAAAAAATCGCCACCATGTTTGTGTGCAAACAGGTAATTGTACAAGGCTGTACGCACTCCCCCAATATGTAATGGCCCAGTTGGGCTTGGGGCAAATCTAACTCTTACTCTTCTATCCATAATCAATAGCGGCAAAGATAGAAAGTTAGAGGTTTTTACCTACTATTCCAATGTGTTCTGAACAAAATTTAAAATAAAATTCAAAAATTTGTCGAACCTGTAGTATTTTGCAGGCCTGTGTTCTAAACATTTCTAGAAGATTATGAGCGACCCAAGATTAAAACCACTATTTGATCATTTGAAAGAAGCTATGGATCACGCTGTTGACCATGCCGAGAATGAATTTACCAAGATACGCGCCGGAAAGGCTCATCCATCTATGTTAGATGCGGTGAAAGTAGATTACTACGGATCTTTGGTGCCAATTAGCCAAGTAGGTAACATTAATACACCCGATGCTCGTTCGATTACCGTGCAGCCTTGGGAAAAAAATGTCCTTCAAGCAATTGAAAAGGGAATTATCATTGCCAATTTGGGTTTTAACCCAACCAATGATGGTTCTATTATCCGTATTATCTTACCTATGCTTACCGAAGAGCGTAGAAAAGAGATTGTTAAACGTGTAAAACATGAGGCAGAATTTGCCAAAGTGGCTATACGTAACATTCGCAAAGAGGTTAACGAAGGAATTAAAAAAGCACAAAAGGATGGCGTTCCAGAGGATGATGCCAAAGTTGCTGAACAACAAGTTCAGAAAACAACAGATTCTTACATCAAGAAAATTGATGATTTAACTGCTGCGAAAGAAGCAGATTTAATGCATGTATAATTCTTAAGTGAATGATACAGCTTTCTGCCAAAGCAAAAAAATGGATAACACTAAGCACGAAAGTGCTTGGTGTTTTTTTGTTCTTATTAATCCTAGCCTTTTTTAGCCTAAGAGGCTATTTTTTAAATAAGGCAATTCAAAAGGTTCAAACCAAACTTAAAAGCCAATATGCTACCCAGCTAACTATAAAAGAGGCTGGATTTGCTGGTTTGGCAGGTGTTAGCCTTAAAGGCATTGAACTAATTCCAGATGGAAAAGATACCCTTTTAGTGGTCAACGATTTTTCGTTAAGCATTAAATTTATGTATGCACTTTTGGGCGATATCCGTGTAAAAAGTATTTCCTTAAACGATGGTTATTTTCAATTAACCAAAAAGAATGGAGTTAAAAATTTCGACCAATTTTTTAAGAAAAAGGGCGATAGTACTCAAGTTGAAGAAAATGAAACGAAAGCAACTTCCGAGGCAATTAACTATGCCGAGGTATTGTATAAATTAATTACCAAGGTTCTTAATAAAGTGCCAAGTGAAGTTGAAATAAAGAACTTTTCAATGAAGGGTTTAGATGAACAATTATTTGTTGATTTTAATATCCAACATTTGGCTTTTGATAAGGGTACGGTTAACTCAAATATGTTTGTTAACTCTAACCAAATGACGCAACATTGGCAGTTGAGCGGTTTAGCCTACCCAAGTGAACGTAAAGCCGATTTGCAATTTGTTCGGGTAGATAGCGGAAGAGTTATGATGCCCTATTTGCCCGAACGCTTTAACCTTTTAGCTGGGTTCGGTTCGGCCCGCTTGCAAGTAAATAACATAAGTTTTGAGGATGATGAATTAAAAATAGATGGGTTGGCTAGTATAAAATCATTTATGGTTAACCATGCTAAAATCTCTAAAAAAGATGTGGTTATTGATGAGGTAGATTTTAATTATGTCTATAAAATTGGTGCCAATTATTTGTCCT
Source organism: Bacteroidetes bacterium B1(2017) (assembly GCA_002256395.1). GTDB lineage: Bacteria > Bacteroidota > Bacteroidia > UKL13-3 > UKL13-3 > B1. The sequence continues at coordinate 103,095 of NKJG01000003.1, forward strand.
TAGATAGCAGTTCATCTATAAACTTTAATGGCTTTGTTTTTCATCCGTTTGTGCGGTTCCAAAATGCTCCTGATACCATCTTTCATTTGGTTGTAAAAAGTGAAAAAACGGAAGCTCAAACCTTTATTAGTGCCTTGCCAGAAGGTTTGTTTTCACACATAAAAGGTATGGAGGCAACCGGCAGTTTTAGCTATCGATTAGATTTTAAATACAATGAGAATAATCCAAACGATTTAGTATTTGAAAGCGTTTTGGAGAAGGATCAATTTCATATTGCCAAATATGGCGATGCTAATTTGAGTAAATTAAATGGCGAGTTTGTTTATGTTCCCATGGAAAATGGGAAACCCATGCGTCCTGTTTTTGTAGGCGAATCAAATCCCTATTATACGCCTATAGATTTAATTTCGCCACTCCTTAAAAAGACAGTATTAACTACAGAAGATCCTTCTTTTTATTGGCATAGAGGCTTTGTTACTGAAGCATTCAGGCAATCTATTGTTAAGAACATACGAACAGGTAAGTTTAAGCGTGGTGCAAGTACCATTAGTATGCAACTTATGAAGAATGTTTTTCTAACTCGTGAGAAAACAATGGCGCGTAAGCTGGAGGAAATTTTATTGGTTTACATACTTGAAAATAATAATATTAGCAGCAAAGACCGCATGTTTGAGGTGTATTTAAACATTATTGAATGGGGCCCAAATGTATATGGAATTGGAGAAGCCTCTCAGTTTTATTTTCAAAAGAAACCTTTAGATTTAACGCTTAGTGAAAGTATGTTTTTGGCAACTATTATTCCAGGTCCGAAACATTTTATGTGGCGCTTTGGAAAAGATGGTTCGGCCAAACCTTATCTCGAAAAAACGTATCGTTACTTGTCTACTAAAATGATAACGCGAAGTTTAATTGTTCCAGAAGATACCATTGGATTAACGCATCAGATTCTAATTACAGGAGCTGCCAAACGTTATATTATGAAGAGCGATACCTTGGTGAATGATACCTTAGTGGAGCAAGAATTACATCTCATAGAAAACCACGAAGCAACAGGAGATGACGAGTAAGAAGACACTACTTTACGCTGCATTTTTACTTGAAATGTGCTTATTGTTCTTCTTTAGAAATAAGTTGGGATTTGTAATCAGCCCAATTTTGATGAGTGTTGCAGGATTTACCCTGGCCATTTTTCCTTATTTTTTATTTAAAAGTGGAGGCATTAAATCTGTTTCAACTATCCGTGTTCCTAAGCTTCCTGCTTCTTATACTGCAAAAAATGTGTATTGGGTTCAAGGTGGCTTACTTATATTATTTTGGATTTGGGCATTTGTTTTATTTAAGAAGTACCCAATAGATATTGCACATAGTGATATCCTTCCATTTATAAACGATATTTTACTTAAACGATTTATGAATGGCGAGCAAGTTTATGCCTTAGTAAATGGGTTTAATAATTACCCAAATGCCTTCACTCCAAATTATTTCCCTTTTCATTGGCTTCCTTTTTCAATTGCCTATTTGTTCAAATTGGATCTGCGAGTTACGGTTTTGTTTTTCTTTAGTTTGTCGTCGTGGTATTATGTGAAATGTAATTTAAAGAATGCTCCAGTTGGTTTGGTAACCCTGTTTTTATTGCAGTTGCCTTTGCTTATTGCGTTAAGCATTTTGGCTAAGCAGGGTGCCGATTTCGCTGCCAATATTGAAGTGCTAATTATGGCATATTATTTATTTTTGGCCTCTAGTGTTTTTAAAGAATCATCTGCAGTGAAAGCTTTTGGTTTGGTGTTTCCCTTTCTTTCGAGGTATGCATTTTTGTTTTGGTTGCCAGCTTATTTTTATGCCCTCATGCGCAAAAAATTTACCTCAGCATTCTATACAGGTTTGATTTTTGGCGCGTTAGTTCTTGCCCTTTTTGTTATTCCTTTTGTTAGAACTAATCCCGAAATTTTAAAACAATCGGGTGATATTTATATTGATGGTGCGATGGGCGAATGGAAGGGTCAATCGTGGCAGGCGCCAGGAGATAAGCCATTTCAGTTGTTTCAAGGAATGGGTTTTGCGAGTTGGTTTTATACATGGGGCACAGGTACCCTGCGCGAAAATATTATTACCTTAAAAAGTATACTTATGTATGCCTGTTTGTTAAGTGCATTGCTACCCTTGTTAGTTTATAAAAAGGCCTCCAAATACCTGTCAACAAGTTGGTTCAGCTTACTTTCTTTAAAGTTTTGCCTAACCATTTTTTATGCCTTTATAATGGTACCTTATTTATATTTATTTTGGGTGCCTATGGTTGTTAGTGCCGTTATTTTAATGAAGGCACATTTAGAAGAAGAATTGGCTTAAACTTAGCTGGCTTCTATAAACAACGACTGGCTTACGTTTCTTAAAACAGGTATTTTTTCAACTACATCACCAATCACGATGGAAGGTTTTACCAGTGCTTCTGGAATGCCTGGAAGTAAGAAATCGCGATAGCTTACATTGATTTTAGTAAATCCAGCTGTTCTCAATTTATCTTCAATAAACTTCTTAGAGAAAGCCATTTCATCTGGCTCTAAACTTGCTTTTTTGCGAAGCGATGGATAGGTGAAAATTAAATAGATATATGGGTTACTTAAGTTTGGTTCCCAAAAAATAATTTTGCCCGTTGGTGTCAATAATTTTTTAAGATTTATTAAAGCTGCATCTAGATTATAATACAAATGATGCAAAATTCCGTTGCCCACTAGGTAATCGAATTTACGGCCCGTAAACGAATCAATTTCATTAAAATTCAGCACTTCAAAGCTCAATTTTGGATGAATAAATTGTTGGGTAGCGCCTTCAATAAATGGCACACATAAATCTGTTCCTAACACATTTTTATTGGTTTTTTGAGCCAACATAAACGATACTTCACCCGTACCACAACCAATTTCTAAAACGCTTTCATTTTCATTTTTTGTCATGCATTCAATTAATGCATCACAACGTCTTTCGTATCTTATGCGAGTGCTTGGAGTATCGGCCCAGCCTTGATTGTAGCCTCTGTCGTCTTTTATATTATTATCGTGCATGGTTTGTATTAGTAAACTTTTCTATGAATATTTCTACGAATAAATTTAGGTCGGCGTTTTGTTTCTTCTAATATCTTAGCTTGATACTCGCCCAGAATGGAAATGCCCAACATTTGTATTCCACCAAAAAATAGAATCAAAACAATTATAGTGGTAATGCCGTGCGGGTTTCCAGGAAAAACAAAGTAGAAAATTATTTGTAAAACAATGGCTAAGAAAGAGAGTAAGGTTAATGTCCAACCAAGGTATGTAAGTAACTCGAGTGGCACAAAACTAAAGCTAAAAATTGCCTTACGAGCCCACGCAATATTCTTACGCATATTGTTTGTTGTAACCCCAAACATTCGCTCAGGCCTAATATAATCAATTCCTGTTTGTTTAAAACCTACCCATGCGCGCAAACCTCTTAAGAATTGGTCGGTTTCAGGCATCTTAACAAGCTCATTCACCACTTTTCTATCCATTAAGGCAAAGTCGCCCGCATCAAGAGGAATGGGTACATAACTCACCTTTCTAAACAAACGGTAAAATAATTTATAGAAACTTACCAAAGTTTGATTGCCTTCTCGTTTCACCCTTCTGCCATAAATTACATCAAAGCCTTTAAGGTATTCGGCATAAAATTGTTCTATCAATTCAGGTGGATCTTGTAAATCGCCATCCAATAAAATTACACCATCTCCTGTTGAAATTTCCATACCAGAAAGGAAGGCACTTTGCGAACCAAAATTTCGAGAATGTTCAATTCCAATGACATGATCATCTTTATTTACAATTTCTTGTAATACCTCTTGTGTATTGTCTGGCGAGCAATCGTTAACAAAAATTATTTCGTAATCAACACTAATCTTTTTGAAGGTTGCAGTAAGCCTTTCATACATGTATGGAATAGCCTGTGCATCTTTATAGCAGGCAATTACAGCGCTAAGTTTGTGCTTAATTTTATCTTGAACCAATTTCTTTTCATACAAGGGGCGAGCATAATTTTTTTGCCAATCCCAGGTGGTTTTAAGTCCTTGCTCCAAACTTATTTCACATTCCCAATCGAGTAATTGTTTGGCCAAATTTGCGTTGCCATACCATTCCTTTAAATCCCATTTTCTATTAGGCATATCGCCCCAATGAGGCTCTTGAGTAATGCCAAAAATGCTTTTAATAGTAGCCGCAATATCTCTAATAGTAGTTTTTTTATTGCTGGCAATGTTTAATGATTTTCCTCTTACCTGTTGGATTTTATTTGCAGACAAAAGTGTAGCTAAAACAGCCTCATCAATATAAACAAAATCACGCGAAATGTCGGGCTGAACCAAAGGAGGAAACTCTCCTTGCATACCGGCATCAATAAGTTTTGGGATTAATCTATCAGGCTCTTCGTAGGGTCCATAAATAGAGTAATAGCGCAAATTACAAACAGGCATTTCTTTTAAGATGCCATAATATTTTACCATATGTGCAGCACCCACTTTTGTAACAGCATAATGTGAGTTAGGTAAAAGAGGGGCGTCTTCTAGAGGTGCAGCAGCGTTTAATCCATATTCCGATGAACTTCCGGCATGAACATACGCATGTAAAGAATATTTTGAGCTTATTTCTAAAATGTTTAAAAAGCCAATCACATTGGTTTCATAAATAAGCGATACATTTTCTTGTTTACTGTAGGCTCCATAAGCAACCAAATCAAATATTGTTTTGAAAGGTATTTCTTCAAACAATTGTTCTACCTGGTCTTTTTTTGTGATGTTGCAATGGATAATATTCGAATGCGAAATATCGTCGAGACGCCAAGGAACAAAGGGTTTGCTGGTTACAGCATATACATCTTTTCTATACTTTAATATGGTTCTAAAAAGGTTTGCTCCAATAAATCCACCAGCTCCAAAAACTACAATTGGCCCATGCAACGCAAGAACTTCGGCTTTTAATTTTTCTTCTATCATAGGTTTGGCTTATAGGTTTTGAAATTGTTCAAGTGCGTTTAGCAGCGCTTGGCCCCCTAATTTATTTTCTTCTTGATGCCACTTTTGATCTCCATAATTTCCACTTGGATAACCATTGGCTACAAGCGATTCCCATTTCAATTGATCTTTGTTGATGGCTGTATTTTTTAGTATTTCAAGTGAAACTAACTCTCCAATACCCCCGGCTTTAAAATGTTCTTCTATGGTTATTACTTTTTTGTTGTGGTTAATATCAGCTACTAATTGGCTAGGTAAATCAATAATTGGAATTTTACCAATGGCCCAAATAGAAAGGTCTAAATTATGCTTTTGGTTCAGGGCAACTACATTTAAAATAACTGGCCCAGCTCCAATTACACAGCCTTTACTTCCCTTACTTAATTGTCTAAAAGTGTCAAAAGCACCTACGTTCTCTGGTCTGTTTTCACTGTTATTTAATCGTAAATAGTTTGGTTTTGGGTCGAGCGCCATTTGCGCAACTGCTTCTTCCACATCTGTATTGTAGGTAGGTAAATAGATTTGCATGTTTTGAACCGAGCGCATTAAGGCAATATCTTCTAGGCAATGGTGTGTTGATCCCATTATGCCATATCCATATCCGCCGCCATTACCCACAATTTTTACGGGTAAATTATGCATGCCCATTTCGTTTCTAATTTGCTCAAAAGGGCGATTAATAACAAAAGGAGCAATGGAATACACAAAGGGCAAATTCCCATCCTGCGCTAAGGAAGCGGCAACGCTAATCATGTTTTGCTCAGAGATGCCCATATTTACAAAGCGTTCACCCATTTTTGCCTGTAAATCTTCAAAAGCCATAAAACCCAAATCGCCTGTTAAGAAAACAAACTTAGGGTTGGTATCGGCCAAGTTTAAAAGTGCTATTGATACTTCTTTTCTCATACATTAATTACTTAAACTGGCTTCAAATAAGGTGTAATCGGCATCGTTCATAGGAAGGTAATGGCAACCTAATTTGCCTTCCATATTGGTCCAACCATTGCCTTTAAGCGTATTTGCAATAATGGCAATTGGTTTTTGTGTGTTAAGTAGTGTTGTTTTTAATGCCATTAATTCTGCCACGTTATGTCCATTTACCTGCACTACTTCAAAGCCAAAACTCATTAGTTTTTGATCCAAAGGCTCTAATTGCATTACCTCTTCGGTGCTGCCAAATCCTTGTAGTCGGTTTCTATCAATAAGCCAAATTACATTTGTGAGCTGTTGTTGTTGGATAAATAAGGCTGCTTCCCAGGTGCTTCCTTCATTTAATTCGCCATCAGAAGTAATACAAAAAGTTTTACGCTTGCTCTTCGCTAATTTAGATGAAAAGCCAAAACCTGCCGCAATGGATAATCCATGGCCTAAACTCCCTGTAGCAAAAGGTATGGAAGGGTATTTGTTTACAGGTGGGTGGGCAGGTAGGGTGGTATTGTTTTTATAAAAAGTAGCAATTTGTTCTTCACTAATTTCGCCAAACTCTGCTAAAACGCTGTATAGGCTAGCAGCAGCATGACCTTTTGAAAGCACCAATTTGTCTTCGGCTTCCATATAAAAAAACTTGCTTAGTGTTAAAAGTTCGGTGCATGAAAGGCTTGAACCAATATGACCTGCGTTGGCCGTATGGTACATCTTTAAAAACCTGCGCTTTATGCTTTTAATTTTAATTTGTAAGCTTTCTTCTGTTTCACTTGTCATGGGTAAAAAACAAATTAATGGGTACACTATAAGTTGCGAAAGCTACTATTTTACTGCCAATTGAACAAATAAGTACTTGCTAGCTTGATTATTAGTTTTATCTAAACTCTGATTTGCCTAATTGATTACCTATTTGGAAGAAATTTAATTTCTGTTAAACCCAATGGAAGTTGCTCTTGACAAAAGCTTCCATGGGTGCAAATTGAATTTAGGCTTAAAATATCCTGGACTAAATTTTTATAGGAAACTGGATAAATAATTAATGAATAGCCTTGGGCTTGTTTTTCTTCCAAGAATTTAGCCGTTTCATGGGTGTAAATAGAGGCGACAAAAGGGGCAAAAAAGCCAGTTTGTTCATACCCCATTTTATAATTTAGGTACCCATCGGCATCACTAATCAATAAAACTTTAGAGGAATAATGTTCCTTTAAGTAGCCATTAATTTGAGTAATCTGAATTTCAAACTCTTTCCCTTCATTGAATTTACCGCTCAAAAATTTGTCTTGAACCAATCTTACTTTGGTTTTTATTTCGGCACTAAAATTTAAACAAATGGCTATACTCATGAAAGCTCCTAGGTATATGCCTGTTTTAGATTTATTATTTGCCTCATAAATTACATCGAGGCAAAGAAACAGGATAAACAAAAAGATGCCCGAAATATTTAGCAGATTATGCTCATGTGAGCGGCCAAAGAAATAAGCAAGTTGAATACATGCAAACCCAATAAGGAGAAATCCAAGAGGCTTGTTTTTAAAGTGTTTATATAATACCCAATTGGCCAAAGGAAGCGAAAAGGCAATGATCCAAAAGGATGAAAATAGGCCTATAGGTAAGAAGCCAATATGTAAATTAGCATACATTTTTCCTGCAGCAGAGTCAATGGTTCCAAACAAAAAAAGGTGAAAAGTAATGGCAATAAGGGGGATGAGGATTAATTTTCCAAGCTCAAAAATGAGTAGTTTTTTACCTTTTTTTATACTAGGTTCAAATAGAATAAAACTTAGAATTAACAAATAAAGAGCTAGGTATAACAAGCCCCAAGTGTCGTCTGCCATGTATACTAAGGAAAATCCAATTGAACTTAATATATGTGTAAAGCCAAAACGCCAAATTAAAAAAACCAAAGGAACCCATAAATCTAATCGTAAACAAGAAACTTGAGGCAAGCTAACTGGTCCATCTGTAATGGAAATAATACGCACCACTAAAAGGCAAAGCATAAACCAATTTGCGAAAGTTTTATTAGCGAAAACATGCTTTGCAACTAGATTATATAAAAGTAAATAGAAGGAGAAAATAACGATTAGCATTAGTTTCATTTCTTCAATAGTTAATCGTAATTTTTGAAATGCAACAAATACATAGGTACTTAACAAGTTGTATTGCATGAAAAAAGAACCAAAGGCTTCTCCTTGCCTAATTTTATTGGCAGGAGCAAGCATAAAGCTGTAATCAAAACTGCTTGCTTGGCTACTAATTAGCCACCCAATAAGGCAAAATAAAGCAAACAAAAATAGGGTCTGAACCCAATTTTGGAAGCTTGAAAAAGTAGTTTTTGCTTGCTTGTAAAGAACCAAAAGTAACAAGCTTAGGATAGTTAAAATCACTAAAAAGGTATCGAGGTTTATAAAGGCACCGCTTACCCAATAGTGATGTGCAAAAACGCCAAAAATACCAATTGAATAAAGTATGAATAAGTAGAAATTATTTAGGATTGAAATAGGTTTTTGAAACCACCTTGTAAGCAAAAATCCAATTCCTAAATAAATAGGCATACCAACAAATAAGATGGGCAACTCGGCACCATCTGTTTCGCCTGCAAAAATCATATACCACGGATTTAGGTTGGGTACAAGTGAGCATTTGTAGGTGTGAATATGCGGCGAGAAAAAGGCAAATAAGAAATAGAATACTAAAAATAAAGCATTCAAAATAAGAATAGAACTAGGTTCAAGAATTGTTTTATAAGGCCAAGCTCGCCTAATCTTAGGGCTATCAATCATTTTTAGGCCTTAAATAAACCATATTTTAAAATGCAATACCCCGCTCTAATGCCATCTTTCCAATTAATTTTTTTGCCTTCGGCGTAAGTTCTTCCATAATATGAAATTCCTACCTCGTAAACCCTAATATTAGGAATGCGGCTCATTTTGGCTGTTACTTCTGGTTCAAAGCCAAATCGTTTTTCCTCTAGCTTCATTCCTTTTAGTATTGGAGCTTTAAAGAGTTTGTAGCATGTTTCCATATCTGTAAGATTTAGATTGGTAAACATATTGCTCGAAAAAGTTAGCAGTTTATTGCCAATAGAATGCCAGAAAAACAAAATTCTGTGAGCGTTACCACCCATAAATCTTGATCCATACACCACATCGGCATATCCATCCAAAATGGGTTTCAATAAGATATTTATTTCATTCGGGTCGTATTCTAAATCGGCATCTTGTACAATAATAAAATCGCCGGTGGCTTGCGCTATTCCTGTATGTATGGCCGCGCCTTTACCTTGATTAACACTATGCGAAACATGTTTTATGTGGGTTTTATGTTGGCGGTACGATTCAATAACTTTTTCTGTATCATCCGTTGAGCAGTCGTTCACCAAAATCACTTCTTTCTCTAGTCCTTGCTGCAAAACAACTGCGTCTACCTTTTCCAAAATATGGTGTATGGTTTTAGCCTCATTATAGGCAGGAATGATAATACTTAATTTTTGGGCCATTGAAAAAATTTGAGCGAAGGTAATAAAATGCCTTGGTTTTAATAAATTCAAAAGATTATGTACTTTGCCGCATGCAACATAAGGTTCAACTTTCTTTTGTGGTGCCTCTTTACAACGAGGCTCAAACCATTGAACAACTTATTACTAGATTGCAAGCTGTTTTAAACACCATGAGTTTGCCTACCGAGGTGGTTTTGGTGGATGATGGCAGCGATGATTCAACGACTATAGCCATGAATGCCATTGCACTTGAGGATGCAAGGTTTCAAGCTGTTTTTTTATCTAGAAATCATGGACATCAATTGGCTATTACTGCAGGATTAAAAATGGCAAGAGGTTCAAAAGCGGTGTTAATTTTAGATGGCGATTTGCAAGATCCTCCCGAGTTGGTTCAGGCTTTTTTAGAGAAAATGGAGGAAGGCTTTGAGGTTGTTTATGGCATACGAACCAATAGAAAGGAATCGTGGTTGAAGCGTTTTGCTTACTTTAGTTTTTATCGAATTTTAAAACAATTTGGCAATATTTATCTTCCACCAGATTCTGGAGATTTTGCCTTATTAAGTCGCAAAGTGGTAGATTATTTAAACCTGTTACCCGAGCAAAATAGATATTTACGCGGCATGCGTGCTTGGATTGGTTTTAAGCAAACAGGTATTCCGTATGAACGTGATCAACGCTTTGCCGGAAAGTCTAAATACTCATTAAAGCGCTTGGTAGAATTAGCTTATAGCGGATTGTTTAATTTTAGCAGTTTCCCTATTAAATTTATAACACGATTGGGTGTAGTGGCCATATTGGTTTCATTGGCCTACCTAATTTATGTGCTGGTTTCTAAGTTTATTTATGGCAATGTACCTACTGGCTTTACAGCTTTATTGATGGCTATTATTTTGTTTAGTGGGGTTCAACTTATTTCATTAGGTATTATTGGCGAATACGTACTACGCATTTACCAGCAAAGTCAAGGGCGCCCCTTGTTTATTATTGATAAAGTTATTAAAGATCAAACCTTAATTAATGGACAAGAATTATTACCATGAATATTTTGAGTTAGAGCGCACTCATTGGTGGTTTTTGGCTCGAACCAAAATTCTTGAAACACAAATTGTTCAATTGTTAAAGGATACACCCAATGCGAGCATATTAAACATTGGTGCTGCCACAGGTGCAAGCAGCGAAATGCTCAGCAAATTTGGGAAAGTTACCTCCATAGAATACGAGGCTGAATGCATTGCCTTTGTAAAAGATAAAATTTCTTTTACGATAGAAGAAGGGACAATTTTAGATTTAAACTACCCAGAAAATTCCTTCGATTTAGTATGTGCCTTTGATGTAGTGGAACATGTGGCAGAAGATGAATTGGCCTTAAAAGAAATGCACCGCGTATGCAAAATAAATGGGCATGTAATACTTACGGTGCCAACCTTTATGAGCCTTTGGAGCAAACACGATGAAGTGAACCATCACGTTAAGCGCTATCAATTAAACGAGCTAAAAGCTTTGGTTCAGCCAACTTTAGAACCTGTGTTTTTGAGCTATTTTAATACGTGGTTATTCCTGCCAATTTATTTGGTACGTCAATTCTCAAATGCCTTGCCTAATATGGTCAAACGTAGTGGTTCAGGTTCCGATTTTGGACTCGTTAAATCGCAATTTATAAATACCTTTTTCTACAAGCTATTTGTTTCAGAAAACTGGTTTTTACGCAAAAGAATTAGCTTGCCTATTGGCGTTTCTGCATTGGCAATTTGGAAAAAGAAAGCCTAGTCGTCTTTCTTTTTCTTGGCATCAAACAACTCGTCTTTGCTAACTTCCTTAATCACTTCATCGTGTTTTAAGGTCTTAGAAATAGCACTGTAGGGGCCAGAAATTAGGATGTCATCCGCTTTCAAACCTTCTACAATTTGAATAAACTTATCGTCTTGTACGCCAGTTTTTACTTTTCTAATTTTAGCTTTATTATCTTGTTTAACAAACACAACCTCAATATCGTCTTTGGTATTTTCGAGTTTTGGTTTTTTATCCTTGCTATCGTCTTCCTTCACAAGGGTATCCAAAGCGCTTAATGGACGAACTGTTACAGCCTCAATTGGCACAGCTAATACATCGTGAACATGTTCTGTTTGTATTTCAACACTTGCGCTCATACCTGGTCTAAATACCGATTTACGTTTGCCAAATTGAGCGGTTAAATCGGCATAGCTGCTGCGTAAGATTCTAATTTTTACAACAAAATTTGTTACTTGATCACTTGTAGTTGCTGCCGATGTAGTAGCACTATTAGCAATTTCTGTAACCATTCCTTTAAATTTTCTATTAGGGTAGGCATCAACTTCAATTTCGGCAGTATCGCCCATACCAACTTTAATAATATCGTTTTCGTTTACATCTACGCTAACCTCCATATCGTTAAGGTTGGCAATGCGCATCATTTCTGTACCTGCCATTTGTGAAGTACCCACTACACGTTCGCCCTTTTCAACTACTAACTTAGATACTATTCCACTTACAGGTGCAAATATTTCGGTTCGCAACAAACTCTTGCGCGATTCTTTTAAAGTAGCTTCAAAGCTCTTTACATTATATTCGGCGGCCATCACAGTTTGCTTGCCAGCCTCTACTTCGGCTTTCGAATTTAAGAAGGTACTTTTAGCAGTTTCAAATTCACCATCTGAGATTAATTTTTGATCGTGCATTTTCTTATTGCGTTCATACGCCAATGAAATTTCTTGAAACTTTGCTTCGGCCTGAGCCAAGCGAGCGCGAGAAGAAGACAGGTTTGCCTTGGTATTGTTTAAAGAAGCCTCAGACCTGTCCAAAGCCGATTGATACAACTCAGGATCTATGCGTGCGAGTAATTTTCCAGCAACAACAGAATCACCTTCTTTTACATATAACTCTCTAATTTCACCCGACACATCAGAGCTAATTTTTACTTCTTTTTCTGGCTGAACTCTACCATTCGCCGAAACAGTTTCGATGATGGTTTTGCGTTCTACCTTAGCTATAGTAACTGGTGTACCTTCAGGTTTGCCAATCCAACCTGCTTTTTTGCCAATAACGGCAATAGTAATTAATACTACCACTGCTCCAATTCCAATAAACAGGAGCTTATTATTTTTTTTCTTTACTTGGGTCATGTTCGTTTGCGTAGAATTAATAAAGCGATTTGCCTGAATAAAAATCTAGAACTTTTCTTCTAAAAACAAGTTCGTATTTTGCTTGGGTATAATCGGCCTGAGCGCGAATGTAGCTGTTTTTTGTGTTTAAATAATCAGCCATGCTCATGCCACCCAATTCAAATTGTTTATCAGCCACATCAAAAGCCTCTTTGTTGGCATCTAGGTTCTCTTGATTGGCAGCAAATTTTTTGTAGGCCGATTTAAAATCAACATAGGATTGAGCTATGCTGCGATATAAATTGTTCTTAACTAATTTCTCTGAAAGTTTGTTGTTTTGATAGCTGATTCTAGTTTTTTGAATATTTGTATTTACACTCCAACCATTAAATACAGGAACACTTAAATTTAAGCCAATATTACTACCTAAATTTCTATTAAATTGATCGTTAAAGGATGTTACTTGGTAGCTTGAGTAGCCAGTAGGAGTGACAGTATATACGGGAATAGGGGTGCTATTATATTCGCCAACTCCAATAAGGGTGTTTTTATATTGCATATCACCCACACCTGTCTGACTTTGAGTTGAATAAAACGAAGATAAACTTCCAGAGAGTGAAAGTCTAGGTGAACGTCCACCTTGAGCCATCATATGTTGTATTTCTGAGCTACGCACACGTTGTTCTGCAGCTAAAACATCTGGACTTTGTTTGCTAAATTCATCAAACAAGGCATCAATTGTTTTAGGTTCATCTTCAATATTTAAATCGGCCGTGTTTGGAATTTCAACTACATTAGAAAGGTCAGGTTTAATTTCAATAAGTAGCCATAACTCAAGGTAGGCTTGCATAACCGCATTTTCGGCATTTACGGCCACTAGTTCTTCACTCGATAATTGAGCACGTAGTTGTAGGTATTTACTTTTATTGCTGCTTCCTAATTCGTAGAGTCTTTTTTGTCTTTCGGCCTGAGCCATAGAGGATGCCACTCTAGCTTTTGCCGAACTCATTAGCTCAATATTTTGAAGAACACGTAAATAGGCATTGCACACATTTAGCGTAATATTGTTTTTGGTTTGTTCCAAATCTTTTTGGCTCGCCATCATATTCGATTGCTGCAATCGAACATTATTTACATTCTGAAACCCATTAAATAAGGGCATGCTACTGTTTAATCCAAAGGAGTTGGTTCTAAAGGCTACACCTTCTTTTGCAATATTGGTGGCAGGGTTAATGGCAAAACCCGTTTGCCAATTATTGCTTACATTTCCATTTAAAGTTGGCAATAAGGCCATCTTACTTTGAAAATAATCGGCTTTTGTACTTTGGGTAGAAAGAGTTTGTTGCTGAATAGTAATATTCTTGCTAAGCGCTTGTTCTACACAGGCCTTAAGGCTCCAAATTTTTTGTTCTTGAGCAAAAATGCTGGTCGCCCCAAGAAAACAAATTCCCACAAGGGCAGTAATTTTTTTGAATATTTGAACCATTGATTAAATTTGGTTGATCGGTTTATGGGCAAAAATAATGTTTAAATACACAATACCTGCTATTCTTCATTGGCTAATGCCAACCTATACATGGAAGGTTAAAACAAAGGATAAGCAGCTTTTTTTAACTTTTGATGATGGTCCACACCCTCAAATAACGCCATGGGTGCTGGCTTTGCTAAAAGAATACGATGCCAAAGCTACCTTTTTTTGCGTTGCAGATAATGTAAAAAAATTTCCAGAAACGTATAAAGAAGTGCTGAACCAAGGCCATACCACAGGAAATCATAGTTTTCATCACCTAAATGGCTGGAAAACAAATACTCAGCCTTATTTGGCAGATGTTGAGCTTGCTAGCGAATATATTTCTAGTAATTTATTTCGGCCCCCTTATGGTAGAATTAGGCGCCAACAAGCAAAGGCCTTGCAGGACAAATACAAAATAATAATGTGGAATAGGCTTAGTCGCGATTACGAAAAGAACTTAAATGTAAACGAAAGTCTTGCTCAAATGAAACAAGTTGACAATGGAAGTATTTTGGTTTTTCATGATTCTGAAAAGTCCTTCGAAAATTTAAAAGTACTACTTCCTGAATTACTATCTTTTTATAAACAGGAAGGCTATCAAATGCTATCCATACCAAATACACTTGCATGATTGAGTTAGTTATAATCTTAATTGCTTGGTTATATGTACTACTCCAGCTGCTTGTTTTAGCGGGGTATTTATCGGATAGACCCAAGGCTTTGCTGTTAAAGGAAATGCCTAAAGTAGCAATTTTAATTGCAGCCCGAAACGAAGAAAAATCTATAGGCGGCTGCCTGGCATCCATTGTAAAATTAAACTACCCTAAAGATTTATTAGAAGTGTGGGTAGGCAACGATTCTTCTGAGGATAATACGGCTTCAATAGTTCAGGAATTTTCAAATCAATATCCATTTATTCATTTGTTTTCTGTCACAACTAATTTGGGTTCGGCCAAGGCTAAAGGAAATGTTTTGGCCCATTTGGTTCAGCAAAGTACTAGTCCATTTATTTTTGTAACCGACGCAGATATTGAAGTTCCTACCGACTGGATTGCTCATTTACTACCGCACTTGCAAAACGAAAATAGGGGGATAGTAAGTGGTACCACTTTGGTTGATGGCTCAACAAGCTTTGCTAAATGGCAAGGTTTAGAATGGTGTTTAGGCAATGGGTACTTAATAGGTTTAGACCAATTGGGAATGAAAAGTACCGCTGTTGGAAATAATATGTGTTTTACACGAGAGGCTTATTTGGCTACTGGCGGTTATGAGTCTATGCCATTTTCGGTGACTGAAGATTTTCAATTGTTTAAAGCAATACGACAAAAAGGTTATTCTAGCTTAAATATGTTAGAACCAAATTCATTAACAATTTCTACTGCACAAAATAACCTTCCATCCTTTTTGCATCAGCGAAAACGTTGGATGATAGGCGCCCAAGATTTGCCTTGGTATTGGCTATTTGTTTTTGGGTTACAGGCCTTGTTTTATCCTGCTTTACTTGCTTTGTTTTTTATGTTACCAAAAATGGCCATCCTACTTTTGCTAACAAAAATGCTAGTACAATCTATTTACTTACTACTAATTCATAAACGCATACGCAGAAGAATAAATTTGTTTGAGTTTATAAGTTTTGAAGCCTATACTTTTTTTACGCAATTATTCATGATTGGTTTTTATTTGTTGCCAATAAAAATGGATTGGAAAAAGCGCAGGTATTAAATAAAATTTATAGTTACTTTTGTTAATCATTATTTTTAATCCTTAAAAACATGAAACTAATTAGCACACTATTTGAATTAATTGGTTGGGTTAGAATTGTATTATCTCCCTTAATTATGGGCGTGGTAGCAGGTGGAGTAATTTATATTAATTGGCCTACCCCAGTTGGCTTTGTAATTGGACTTTTAGTTGCGGTTTTAGGATTAGTTTTGGGAATTATTTGGGCCACTCGTGTCTACAAAAAACAAGGTACGATTAGTTTCCTCGCACGAATAATGGCCACCCCAGAATTAGAAGATAAGCCCTCCAAGACTTAATTTAGGTCTCACGCAGATTACGCAGATGGGAGCAGATTTTCGCAGAAAGATTAGGAGTGTCAATAATTGTCCCCATGCTTCATGCCTCACGCTTTCACGCCTCTAATCCTTCTTCTTCTCCGTACTCTCCGCTGTTGAAGCATCAATGTCTTCGCAAAACTTTTGTAGGATGTAAAAAGTGTACCCAATTTTATAATCAAAATATTCTCCACCTGGATTTTCTGCCCACCAATCTAGGTTCAGCCAGATATTACCTTCCTTATCTCGCTTGCCATAAATTTGATTGCCACCTATATTTATAGTACTATATCTATTGCCAATATAGTTGGCTAAAATTTCATCTGATTCTTTTCCAAGATTCACTTCGGTAAAGGCATGCCCACCTTCTGGTCCCCAAGCATAATTTACGCGGGCTTCGCCACCAATTGCTAAAATAGAACTGCATAGCAAAACAGCAAAATCATCGCAATCGCCATTGAGTTCATTTTTTATAGTTTCACTTGCTTTAGATACATATTCTGTTGTACGCGGGTCGTTCACATATTTCCAATTTTTATAGCAATGGTCAAACAAATCGCATACTTGAGAAATGTTAAAATTGCCGGGACTATTACCTGCAACATTTGCGGCAAAATTCCTTACCGATTCGTTTGTATAATTGCAAGCTTTTATGAGTGCTCGTTTTGGCTTATTGCAATCTTTAAACATTTCCCTGAAAAGTTTCTTTTGGTGCTTGGTTACATTATACTCAATTTCTGGAGCAGTAAATTCTCCTTCTTCCTCGCTGTAATCGCTCTCGTTTGATGATTCGTTTAATTGGCCGCTAGCATTGGATAAACTTGTGGTTTCGGCTTTTGGAGGGTTGAGTTCGCGGTAAACATAATAGCTAACAAAAATTAATATAAGCACCAGTATAAATGTGGTGGTTGAACCAAGAGTTCGGCTAGTAATGGTTTCTAGCTCCCTATAAAATTTGGCCTTTTTCCATTCTTCGCTTCCTTCGGGCCGAACCAAAGAACTCTTTTTGAGTTTGAGTTGCAACAATTCTGATATGGTATAAGGCCCGCTTTCTTCTCCTTTTTCTTTTATGTAGAAACGTGTTTCCATACTTGGACTTGGTTTTTCTTTTTTGTTTTCCGCTTATTTAAGCGTTTAAAAATACTATTTGCCATCAATATTTCTATTAATTTTGAGGGATGCAATTTGTTAAACCTATTTTTTGCCTGTATTTACTTATGCTTTTATCGCTGTTTGGTTCGGCACAACCCAAGCCCAAACCAGAAGATAAAAACAAGAAACAAGTAGTAAAAAAATATGATGAGGTAGGGGCCTTTGAGTATGGAATTGCCCGGGTAAGAAATGGAAGTTTGTATGGGGTAATTGATAAGAATGGCAAAGAAATAATTCCATTAAATTATTCTGAAGATGAGTTAAAATTGCTAAACGAGGGATACATTGCTAGCTACGAATTTGAAATAGGATGGGGAGTAAAAGATAGATTTGGCAAACAAATTTTAGAGCCAGGTTATGGAGAAGTTTCTGATTTACGTTACGGCTTAATTTGTATAAGCTATAATGAAGGTTGGGCTCTTTTTAACCTTAAAGGCAAACAAGTAAATGCCACACTTTTTTATGAGCCAGTTAATTGGGATTGGAACGAGGAAATGCCAGGTACAGCGGCCGTAAGGGTTCTATTAAAACAAAAAGAAAGCCAGGTTGGCGAAGATCAAACGCTTATGGGTTTGATTAATAAAAAAGGCGAATTCATTTTGCTTCCTGTTTTTGATGGGTTCAGCCAGCTTACGGCAAACTACCTAAAGGTATATAAAGGAAATAAAGTAGCAGTACTTACCTTAAAAGGAGATACTGTTTTTTCGTTTAAATACAATGGAATAGAGGTTTACTATGAAAACTATTTTAGTGTTGAGCTCAATCAACACTTTGGTTTAATAGATGCAAAAGGTAAAACGATTTTGCCCATTGAATTTGACATTTTAAACGCACATTATTATGATGGTACTTCCAACCCAAAATGTCACTTTGCAGGAATAGTTGGTCAAGTTTCAAAAAACGGTTTTCAAACATATATTTTACCCGATTTAAGTTTTTTAACGCCCTTTATTTACCAAAATATAAAGCCCTTTGTAAATAATTATGCGGCCGTAAAACGCTCCGATTTGTGGACCTTTATAGATACAACTGGAAAAGAACTAGTACCGCCACAATTTGATGAGGTTTTTGATTTTTATCAAGGTCTTGCTGCTTCCGTTAAAAAAGGGGGCAAGTGGGGCTTAATAAATACTTCGGGTGAATTGCTCACTCCAATTGTATATGATTACGAGTTAGGTTCGCCTAGTGGACATGATTTTGTGGATGTACGCAAAAACGGCAAATACGGAAAACTCGATTCGAGTTTTAAGGAACTAATTCCATGTTTGTATGATGTGCCCATTGAGCATATACCAGGCTATGTGACTAAGAATGGAAAAGTTGCTCTTATTAATAAAGATGGAAAGCTGATAACCGATTTTTTATATGATTATATTGGCGACAGGCTTTATCCTGAAAGGAGTTTCCACTACAGTTCTATGAGAATTGGAAACAAATGGGGCTTTATAGATAATAAGGGTAAAGTTCTTTTTCCTCCTCAATTTGATGAAGTTTTTGGAGGATCATTTAAATCCTATTGGGTGAAAATTGGATCCGATTATGGTTTTATAAATGCAGCTGCAAAGTTTATTATTCCATGTAAGTACCAAGATATTCTTTATTTAGAGAATGCTTTGTTTGCAGTAAAAACAAATGGAAAATATGCCTTCTTAGATTCTACTACTTTAGACTTACTATTTGCTCCTCGGTTCGAGGATGTGAGACAATATACTGAAGGTTATATTCCTGTAAAACTAAATAACAAATGGGGTTTTGCTAATAAGAAAGGTGGAGTGGCAATTCCGTGTGCCTATGAATATGCCTGCACGTTTAGCGAGGGAAGGGCAGCTGTGAAATTGTTTGGTAAATGGGGTTTTATAGATAAGGCCGGAACCATGGTGATACCACCCAAATATGATTCTCCAGGTTGGTTTGTGCAAAATAGAGTTACCTTAGAATTAAATAGAAAGCAAGTTACTATTAACAGAGCAGGTGCACTTGTAAAATAGAATTGTCCTAAATTTCATTTTGCAATTGTTTACTTTTGCCTTGTGAAGTTTATTGATACGCATGCCCATTTGTATGCAGAAGAATTTAAGGATGACCGAAAAGCGGTTGTAGAAAAGGCTATTCAAAATGGTGTGAGCCAATTGTTTTTGCCTAATATAGATATTCATTCCATTCAACCTATGTTGGATTTATGCTGGGATTTTCCAGAGAATTGTTTTCCAATGATGGGTCTGCACCCATGTTCTGTGGATGCACATGTAGAGGCTCATTTATTTCAAATTCAGAAATGGTTTAAAAAAAGAAAGTTTTATGCTATTGGCGAAATTGGACTTGACTATTATTGGAGTACCGAGTTCAAAGACCAACAGATAAAGGCTTTTCGCCTACAAATTCAGTGGGCCATTCAACAAGATTTGCCTATTGTTATTCATTCTAGAAATAGCAATGAAGATGTAATTGCTATTTTGCAAGAAATGAAACACCCCAAATTGCGGGGCATTTTCCATTGCTTTGGGGGAACCGCCGAGCAAGCGAAGGAAGTGGTTGATTTAGGGTTTTTGCTGGGAATTGGTGGTGTACTTACGTTTAAAAATGGCGGCCTAGATAAGGCTATTGAAGGTATTGGCTTAGAGCATTTAGTTTTAGAAACAGATGCCCCGTATTTAGCCCCCGTACCCCACAGAGGTAAGCGCAATGAGAGTTTTTATATACTTGACATTGCCCGAAAACTAGCAGAACTTAAACAGGTAGGCTTGGCTCAGGTTGCATCCCAAACTACTTCGAATGCTCAAAAAGTTTTTGGGGTTTAAGCTAAGCTATTTTTTATGGCAAAATTTCTTATGTTTGTTTTTAATAAACAATACGTATGAAAAAAATAGTACTCCTAAGCTTGCTGTTACTTTCTTTAAATTGGGCTAATGCTCAAAGCATTTCTTTATTAGGTTATGGTGGAGCATTAACAGGCTCAAGAGCTTATCAGCTTGCAAATGATGTAAGAGTAAAAGGCGATTGGAGTTATGGTGCTGGTTTGGAATTTGGCCTGCCTTTTGGTTCCATTACCGTTGCTTGGTCGGGACAACAAACTGTTGTAGAAAGCAAAGGGTTTGTTTCTAGTGCTACTAAGCAAATAGATGTAAATGTGAATTATATCCAATTAGGTTTTAACAAAGATTTCACGGATGGTAAGGTTAGACCACATTCTATTTTCTCCATGGGTACTGCGCAATACCACCCAACTGGTAACAATGCATACAGTGATCAATGGTATTTTGCTGCCACTTTTGGATTAGGTTTAAAAGCTGATATAAATGATAGAGTAGGTTTGCGTATCCAAGCAAAAGGAAATATGCCTGTGCAAATGGGAGGAGCTGGAATTTTCTGCAGTTTTGGCTCGGGATGTGCCCCTAATATTTACTTTAATCCAATCGTGTTTCAGGGCGAGTTTACAGCTGGTTTGGCTATTAAGCTTAAATAATATTAAAAAGTCGCTAAAATTTTTGGCGACTTTTTTTTGTATGTTTTGCAACTATAGAATGGATTTATACAATATTTAGTATTATTGACTTTCTAAATTACCTGAATTTGAAGAAGCATTTACTGTTCCTGATATTATTTTATATTCTTTTTATAGGCGTATCAATGGCTCAAACCCATGTACATATAAAAGGTGTAATTAAAGATTTTGCTACTAGTGAACCCTTAATTGGTGCAACCATTTCTATTAAAGGTAGCAATATTGGTGTGTCAACTGATTTTGAAGGGGCATTTGCCTTAAAATCAACTCAGGCTTTACCTGTAACCATTGTAGTTTCCTATGTTGGCTATATTAAGCAAGAAATAGTAGTAGCAAAGGTTGATAAACCTCTTGAAATTAAGCTCAAGGTAAATTCAAAAGAACTTAAAGAAGTAGCAATCAAGGATTCTCGCATTACCATGAAGCAAAAGCAAGCTCCAATGACCATTGAGACAATGGATGCAATTGCTATAAAAGAAACTCCCGCTGCCAATTTTTATGAAGGTTTAGCCCACTTAAAAGGTGTAGATATGACCAGCGCGAGTATTGGTTTTAAGATTATTAATACCCGCGGATTTAATAGTACCTCTCCCGTTAGAAGTTTGCAATTAATTGATGGGGTGGATAACCAAGCACCGGGCTTGAATTTCTCCTTAGGAAATTTCTTAGGTGCATCTGAATTAGATGTTCAAAAAGTAGATTTAATTGTTGGTGCAAGTGGCGCATATTATGGTCCAAATGCATTTAATGGTGTTATTAATATGCAAACCAAAAACCCATTTTTATTCCCGGGTTTAAGTGTGCAAATGCGTGTTGGCGAGCGCAAACTGACAGAGGTAGCGATACGTTATGCCGAGATTTTTAAAAACAAAAAAGGCGAAGAAAAATTGGCTTACAAAATAAATCTATTTGCCATGAGCGCCTATGATTGGGAAGCTACCAATTATGAAAAAACTGCTCAAAGTCCGGTTGATGAAAAGAACCCTGGCGGCTATGATGCCGTAAACGTTTATGGCGACGAGTACTCCAACTCTAGGTTCAAACAAAGTGGTTTAAGCTATTTAGGCTATGGATATGCCCTCAGAAAGGGCTACAAGGAAATAGATTTGGTTGATTATAATTCACGAAATTTAAAAATGAGCGCGGCCTTTCATTATAAAGTTAAGAAAGATGTAGAACTCATATTTGCTTCTAGTTTTGGAAGTGGTACTACTGTTTATCAGGGTGATAATAGGTTTAGTTTAAAGGATATTTTGTTTAACCAAAACCGACTTGAATTGCGCAAAGAGAATAGCTTTTTTATACGAGCGTATAATACGAAAGAAAATGCAGGTAATAGTTTTGATGCCTATGCAACTGCCTTATTGCTTCAAAATTACGCTAAAAAAGATAATGATTGGGCAAAGGATTATGCCGAGAATTGGAATGGGATAGCCTACAATACAATGATTGGCTTAAGACCACCAATTAATAGCACTCCTCCAGGTATTTTGTATGAAAAATATGCCAATACTTATTTATACAATTACTACTACGATTCCTTAACTAGGTATCATAACTTAGTTAGAAATGAAACAGATACTAAACCTTCCAATCAAACGGGGGGCTTACCTCGTTTTGAACCGGGTACAACTCGTTTTGATTCTGCTTACAAAGACATTATTTCCTTAACCAATAGAGAAGGTGGTTCGCGCTTCTTTGATCAATCTGCCTTATACCATATTATGGGTGAGAAGCAGTTTAAGATAAAAGAATTGGATATTAAAATTGGTGCCAATTATAGATTATACGCTCCTTATAGTAAAGGAACAATTTTCTTAGATACTACTGGAATGCCTCGTATTCAAAACCATGAGGTAGGTACCTATATTGGTTTAGAACATAAATTCGCCAATGATCATTTAAAAGTAAGTTTTACCAATAGGCTCGATAAAAACCAAAACTTTAATTTACTTTGGTCGCCCGCAGCCACCTTTGTGTATACCTATGAGCAACATGTATTTAGGTTCTCGGCCTCAAGCGCTATTCGCAACCCAACTCTTACCGATCAATATATTAATTTAAATGTAGGAAGGGCCACATTACTAGGGAACTTACATGGATTTGATAGTTTAGTTACCGTAGAAAGTTTAATTGATGCATTTAATAATGGAAGAAATAAACTATCCTATTTTAATGTTGCTCCTATTAAACCAGAACGTGTAAAAACATTAGAAGTAGGTTATAGAGGAAATATTGGCGAGAAAATATTTGTGGATATAAGCTACTACTATAGCTGGTACCAAGATTTTATTGGATACAAAATTGGGGTGGATGTAGATTGGGCTCAAAACGAATTATTTGCCAGCAGAGCCAATGTATATAGGGTAAGTACCAATGCAGTAGATATAGTTACCACTCAAGGTTTATCGATAGGTGGGAATTATTTTTACCAAAAATATTTAGGTTTTTCTGCAAATTATTCCTGGAATAAATTGGATCGACATGGTTCATTAGATCCATTAATTCCTGCCTTTAATACTCCCGAGCACAAATATAATTTGGGCATTAATGGTAGAGATATTAACTCAAAATTATTTGGCGAAGAAATTACAAACTGGGGATATGGGGTAAATTGGAAATGGCAACAAGGCTTTACCTATGAAGGTTCGCCGCAGTTTACCGGTGATGTTCCAGCCTACGGAATGTTAGATTTACAGCTCAATAAGTATTTTTCTGGCGAGAAACTAACCCTCAAAATTGGGGCAAGCAATGTGCTTAACAACAAGGTAATTCAAGTGTATGGCGGTCCAAAAGTAGGTCGTTTGGCTTATTTGTCATTACTGTTCGACTTCACAAAATAGTTGCTAAAATTGCTAATTTGTTTGTTTTTACCACTAAATGTTTTTACTTAGCATCTTAAACTTAAAAATTAAATACCAAACCATAAAACAATGAAGAAAAATTTACTAAAAGGATTAGCTATTGTGGCAAGTTTTTTTGCCATCGAAGCTTCTGCCCAAACTAGGTACATTGACCCTATGTTCCCGGCAGTTACCAAAACAGCTAACGTGATGTACGATTCAAATGCATCGGTTAACTTACTTTACGGACAAGTACCAGGCATTCAACCTTTGTATTCACACAAATTAAGATGTGATATTTACGAACCAACTGGAGATCCAGCAGTTAAGAGACCTTTGATTATCTTGGCACACACTGGTAGCTACCTTCCTGGCTTAGTTAACAAACAAACTACTGGTAACAAAAATGATAGTACCATTGTAGAAGTGGCTACTAAATTGGCTAGATGTGGTTATGTAGTTGCTGCTATTGATTACCGTTCTGGTTGGAATCCAACTACAACCAATCAATCTGCTGCTACTGAGCAATTATTGAAAGCTACTTACAGAGGTTTACAAGATGTAAGAAATGCAGTTCGTTACTTACGTGCAAATGCTGCTACCTACAAAATTGATACTTCAAAAATCGTAGTAGGTGGTCAAGGTACTGGCGGTTATATCACGTATGCTCTTGCTACTGTTAGCAAAAGAGGTGATATTGAGTCGAACCTAAAATTCTTACGTGGCGATGCTACACCAATGGTAAACATGGATACCTTAGGTGATTGGACAGGTTTAGGCGGATGGGCTCCAATGAATTATGGTGCTGATGCTTCTATCTCTTCTAATGTAAACATGGTTTTCAACTGGGGTGGTGCTATGGGCGATACAGCTTGGATGAAGCCAACTAGCTTGCCAATTGTAAGCTTACAATGTACTAAAGATCCATTTGCTCCATACAAAACAGGTAACGTAATTGTTCCTACAACTGGTATCACTGTTATTCCTAATGCTAGCGGTGCTGGACATGTTATTCCTAAAGCAAACAAAATGGGTATCAACAATAAATTAAACTCTATTGGGTATGTTGATGCAATCAGCAAGCGTGCTATGATGGTACCGGGTGCTGAAAATAATATGTTTGGATTTGAGTCTTCTTTCCCATTCGAAAATGCTCCTTGGGAGTGGTGGAATAGAACAATCATGCAACAAATTACTGCTGTTCCTTACCAAGGTTCACCACTTTCAGCTCCTTTCTATGGATATATTCCTGCTAATGGTAGAGAAGCCGATTCATTATCTATGTTAACTAATCCTAACATGAGCGATATTAAAGCTAAAGCGTATTGCGATACTGTTGTTAAGTTTGTAACTCCTCGTATTGCTATGCAATTAGATTTAACTGGTTATGCTACTTTAAATCCATTTGCTTTAGTTTATCCAGCAAACAATGCTTCTATTGATATTCGCGATACATCTTTATTAATTATGATGAAATGGGAAAAATCAAACGTTGCTGGTTCAATAGCAGGTGCTACCATCTATACCTTTGAATTAGACTTGCCTACTGGCGATTTCTCTCAACCAATTGTTTCTGTACCTAATGTAGATGCAGATTCATTGATAGTGGATGAAGCTACTGTATTCCAAATGTTAACAGATTTAGGTGCTCCTGCTAATACTCCAGTTCCATTGAAATGGAGAGTTGTAGTTAATAACGACAACTATTCAAGAGTTTCTACTTCGGCATTTACAGTTAACATGACTAAAAAAGTTGCAACTACTGGTGTTAACGAAGCTAACCTTAACTCATTTGTAACTGTTTATCCTAATCCTGCAAAAGACGATGTTAAAATTGCAATGGATAACAGCAAAGCTCCTATCAACTCATTAGTTGTGTTTGATATCATGGGCCGCGAAGTTTACAACCAAACAGGTATCAATGCACAAAGCCAAGTAATTAATACTTCTAGCTTTATGCCTGGTATGTATATTGTAAATGTAAAAACTACTACTGGTGCTGGCGCAACTAAGCGTTTTGTAATCCAATAATTAGTTTATAGAACTAAATATGAAATCCCCCTTGATGGAAACATCAAGGGGGATTTTTTTAATACCTTTGTCTCCTTAAGCACCAACTAAACAATGCATTTTTTGTTCAATAATGAGTTTCCACATCCTTCGCAAGCTGATGCAGATGGCCTGTTGGCAATTGGTGGCGACTTAGAACCAGAAACCATTTTAAAGGCGTATCAAATTGGTGCCTTTCCTTGGTTCAACGAAGAAGATCCTATTTTGTGGTGGAGCCCAAACCCAAGATTGGTGCTATTGCCGAAAGAAATAAAGGTTTCTAAAAGTATGAAACAAGTGCTTAAAAAGGAACTCTTTTCCTTTAGTATTAATGAGCAATTTAATGAGGTAATTAATACGTGTCGAACCCATAGGATGGATACGGGTGGAACTTGGATTAGCCAAGAAATAATTGATTCCTATACACGATTGCACCTACTCGGATTTGCCCATTCGGTTGAAGTTTGGCTAAATGAAGAATTGGTAGGTGGTTTTTATGGCATTCAAATTGGCCGAGTATTTTATGGGGAAAGTATGTTTAGTAAAGTGAGCAATGCCAGTAAAGCTGCCTTGATTTATTTTTGCCTTCATTGCATGCAAGAAGGCATTGAATTAATAGATTGCCAACAAACCACCGATCATCTGTTGAGCATGGGTGCACGCGAGATTACACGAGAAGAATTTTTAGAACTCTTGGAAAAATATACCCAAGATTAATCAAATGAACCACTTAGTTCATTTACTCTATTTGCATCGAGCCTTATAAAAATAAAAAGTAAAATAGTAAAGCTTAATAATGCCGAACCTCCGTAACTAATAAAAGGTAGCGGGATTCCAATTACAGGCATCAATCCCATTGTCATGCCTACATTAATTACAAAGTGGAAGAATAAGATACACACCACACTGTAGCCGTAAATGCGATTAAATTTTTGTCGCTGCCGCTCTGCCATCATTAATAGGCGGTAAAGCAAAATCATATATAAAACAATAAATAAAATTGAGCCTGCAAAGCCATATTCTTCGCCAATGGTGCAGAATATAAAATCGGTGCTTTGTTCTGGTACAAACCTAAATTTGTTTTGGGTTCCTTGTAAAAAACCTTTGCCCCATAAGCCTCCACTACCAATGGCTATTTTTGATTGCTGCACATTGTAGCCCGCTCCTTTTATATCAACTTCTTTTCCTAATAATACGTTAATACGTGTTCTTTGATGCGCTTGCATTACGTTTTCAAATACGTAATCAATACTACTAACCATAGCGCCTGATAATACTACCACACCTACTGTTATCCATATTAATAGGGTAGTTCGGCGAACCATTAATAAGAAAATACCTCCTATAACTGCTACGCCTATAATTATATAAAGTGGTTCAATAAGCAGGGCTAAAACCGCTAAAATGGCCAACAAAAAACCTGCAAATAAAATCCAACCTGGCAATCCTTCTCTAAATAAAACTAAAATAAAGGCAGTAAAAACAAGGGTTGAACCCGTTTCATTTTGCATTAAAATTATAATCATTGGAAGAATAAGTATTCCTGCACTAATTGCCTGAACCTTTTTATCTTTTTCAAAGTTTACATTATACCCACTTAAGAAACGAGCCAAGGCTAGGGCAGTACCAAATTTGGCAAACTCTGCTGGCTGTATTCTAAAGCCTCCAATATCTATCCAACTTGATGAACCATTTACCGTTGTACCAACTACCAAAACAAGCAGGAGCAGAATAATGGTAATGCCATAAATAGGGTAGGCGAAAGCGTAAAAGAATTTTTCGTCAATGAGTAAAATCATTAGGCCAATAAAGGAAGAAACACCTATCCATATAAGCTGTTTACCATAATTCTGCGAGGCATCCCAAATATTGGGATTAGTTTCTTTGTATACCGCAGCATAAATGCACAGTAAACCCGCCACCACTAAAATATAGTAGAGCAATAGCGTGATCCAATCTATTCTACTGGGTTTTGGCTGCTGTACTGTCATTTCTATGTGTAAGGTTTCCTTTTAACATTCTTTCCAACAAGGCTTTTCTAGTATCGTGTTTACCTGTGAGGTATTGTTCCATCATTAAACTGGCAATAGGAGCTGCCCAAGTTGCTCCAAAGCCCGAGTTTTCTATCACCACCGCTATCGCAATTTTTGGATTATTCTTTGGTGCAAAAGCAAAGAAAATAGAGTGGTCTTTTCCATGTGGGTTTTGCGCCGTACCAGTTTTACCGCAAATTTCAATACCAGGTATTTTGGCTATATAGGCTGTTCCATGTTCAATTACATCTTGCATACCTTCAATAACTATTGGAAAATAACTGGTATCAATAGTGGTCCAATGCTTGGTATTATATTCTGGATTTGGATTGGCGTGGTTATTAATTTTCTTAACAATATGCGGTGTGATATAATAACCTCTATTAGCAACAGCCGCTGTGG
Source organism: Bacteroidetes bacterium B1(2017) (assembly GCA_002256395.1). GTDB lineage: Bacteria > Bacteroidota > Bacteroidia > UKL13-3 > UKL13-3 > B1. The sequence continues at coordinate 131,202 of NKJG01000003.1, forward strand.
CATTCGCCATTTGTAAAGGAGTAATACCTAACTCACCTTGTCCAATACCCATAGAAATAGTAGTTAAAGCCTGCCATCTATGGCGGCCATATAGTTTATCAAAATAGGTAGCTTTTTTTAATACACCTGGACCTTCGCCATATAAGTCAATTCCTAGTGCATGACCCATTCCAAAGCTATAGGCATGCTTATAAAATTGGTTATAGGCATCTTCTACATATTTGTATTTTGGGTTGTTTATTAAGCTTCTATATACTTGACAAAAATAAGCATTACAACTAACGGCAATAGCGCCGCGCAGGGCCAATGGCGATCCATGCGCATGGCAACCCACAAATAAATATCCTCTATGACAACCATAAGAAGTGGCAGGGGTTAATACCTTTTCTTCTTGCCCCATTAGACTCATGATAACTTTAAAAATTGAACCTGGAGGATAAGGAGCCGAAATAGGTCTATTAAAGAGCGGTTTCATAGGGTCCTTTAATAACTCCATATATTTATTCCCTCTTTCTCTGCCTACCATTAAATTGGGGTCGTAAGTAGGAGAGCTAATTAGGGCAAGTACCTCGCCTGTTTTGGGTTCTATTGCTACAACGCTTCCAATTTTGTTTAATAGCAATTGCTCGCCTAATGCTTGAAGGGTTTGATCAATACTTAAATGGATGTTTTTACCGGCGATCGCGGCAGTATCAAAATCGCCATTTTTGTAGCGGCCTTGAGTTCTATTTTTACTATCTACCAACACATAGCGAGTTCCTTTAATTCCACCAAGCTCTTTTTCGTATACTTTTTCTACACCACTCTTACCCACAAAATCGCCCATACGGTAATAGCCATTACTTTTTTCAATGTCGTTATCGGTAACCTCACCAATATAGCCCATTACGTGGGCTGCATTATTATGCTTGTATTTTCTATCGGTTCTAACTTCCACAAAAAAGCCTCTAAAATCGAAGAGCTTTTCTTGAAAGGCGGCGTAGGTTGGTATGGTAATTTGCCTTTGAAAAACAATAGGTTTCCATGGGCTATACCCTTTTTGGCGCTTGAGTCGAGCAAAGGTGGTTATAAACTCTTCTTTATCTATGTTTAATACCTTGCAAAAAGCCATTGTATCTAGCCCTTTTACTTGTTCTGGTATTACAGATAAATCATAAATGGCATCGTTGTATACTAATAGCTCGCCGTTTCTATCATAAATTAAACCACGTGCAGGGTAAATGGTTTGTTCTTGTAAAACATTGTTTTGAGCAAAAAACACATAGCTATCATCCACTATTTGCAAGTAAAATAACCTTGCAGAATAGGCAAGAGCCACACTAATAAAAATAATTAGTAGTACACGTTGTTTCGCAAAATTATTCATCTATCGTACTTTGTCGCTGCGGTAAAACAATAGCTGACCAATGCTTATGATAATCACGGTAAACAAGCTGCTGGAAACTACTCTAAAAAGTGTTCTAAAGAATTCTCTAAAACTATATACCTCTAGGTAGAATAAAAATACGTGATGTATTAAGGCCAATATGCTTACATAAAAAACAAACCATACAATACCTTTTTTTGAAATAGATGGTTCAATTCGGCCTTCGAAATCTTCTTTACTACAAGCAAATTGCAAATAAAAGTTCCTTAAATATCCCATAAACCCCGTAGCAGCCATATGTAGTCCTGGGGTGCTACTAAAAGTATCCATTACCAATCCGGTAAAAAAGGAAAGTAATACTACCATCCAAGGCTTCATGGATACAGGCAAGCTAAGGATAAATAAAATATAGATGTATGGATTTACATAGGTGCTCAATTCTATCTTGTTTACCACCAACAATTGGATCAAAACAACTAGAATAAATCGCACAATATATTTTAACAGATCAATTATCACTTTTTAAATTGCTTTCTAAGGTTTGCTGTTCTGTTTTATAAATATTTCTGATTACATACACGTTTTTCAAGGTTGAAAAATCGGTATACAATTCTACTTTAATTAAATGAAAATTATCACCAGCATCGAGGCTATGGGAGTAAATTTTACCAACTGGAATTCCTTGCGGAAACAAGGTGGAGAAATTACTTGTAACAATTTCATCGTTACTGGTAATAGGCACATGTTTATTTACATATTTTATGCTCGAAAATCTAGGGTCATCGCCATTCCATTCAAGCGAACCAAAGGCGCTATTTTTCTTAAGCATGCAACTAATCTTTGTATTAGCATTTAAGGCCGAACGTATGGTAGCAAAATGGTTCGAAACACTAGTTACAATTCCAACAACACCATTGCTACTAATTACACCCATATCGGGTTCAATACCAGCCAAAGCACCTTTATCAATGGTGATATAGTTGTTTCTTTTTGTAACCGAATTATTTACCACATTGGCAGAAATATAGCTGTATTGTTGTTTGTAAACCGTGTCGTTTATGGATGTTTGTGTAAATCCACTTTGATAGTAGGAGTTAAGCATTTGCGCTCTAAGCCTTGCATTTTCTGCTAACAAGCTGTCGTTAATATTTCGCAATCCAAAATAATTGGTCGTACTGTTTACCGATTCGTAAAAGCCACTAGCAATACCGCCCGTAAAGTTTAAAAAACTTGCACGTTGGTAATTATTGTATTGGTATAAGATAACGAACGAAAATAACTCTAATACGAAGAAGAGGATGAAAGTATAGTATTTGTAAAAGAAGAATATCAGGTTTCTCATATCATCAGTTGCTTCTTCGGGTAGTCATACAAGCCAATAGGCCTACATTCACGTCATCAAGAATTTATGGTTCTTCAAGTTTTTAAGCGCCATACCTGTACCTCTAACTACTGCTCTAAGTGGATCTTCAGCCACATGAACGGGTAATTTGGTTTTGGTTGCAATACGTTTGTCAAGGCCTCTTAGCAAAGCACCACCACCCGTTAAATATAAACCTGTAGAGTAAATATCGGCAGATAATTCTGGTGGAGTTAATTCTAAAGCACGCAAAATAGCTTCTTCAATTTTTGAAATTGATTTGTCTAGCGCGGATGCAATTTCAGAATAACTTACAGTAATTTGTTTTGGAATACCTGTCATTAAATCTCTACCATTTACGGCAAAATCCGGTGGTGGATTATCTAATTCTGGCAAGGCCGAACCTACTTCAATTTTAATTCTTTCGGCAGTTCTTTCACCAACTAATAAGTTGTGTTGGCGGCGCATATAATCTAAAATGTCTTCTGTAAATTCATCCCCTGCCACACGAATACTTTGGTCGCAAACAATACCAGCTAAAGCTATTACAGCAATTTCTGTGGTACCGCCACCAATATCAATAATCATGTTTCCCATGGGTTCAAATACATCTATACCAATACCAATTGCAGCAGCCATTGGTTCGTGAATAAGATATACTTCTTTGGCTCCAGCACGCTCAGCACTATCTTTTACAGCACGTTTTTCAACCTCTGTAATGCCCGATGGTATACAAATTACCATACGTTGTTGGGGCTTAATAAGCTTACTGGTTTTAGGAATCATATCAATCATGCCTCTAATCATATGCTCTGCAGCCTGAAAATCGGCAATTACACCATCCTTCAATGGTCGTATGGTTTTAATATCTTCATGTACCTTGCCATGCATTTGTTGTGCCTGACTACCTACAGCGATCACGTTTCCGTTTCGTCTGTTTACGGCAATAATAGATGGTTCATCCACCACTACTTGGTCTTTATGTATAATCAGCGTATTGGCCGTACCAAGGTCAATGGCCAAATCCTGTGTTAAAAAGCTAAATGCACTCATGAGTATTTTCTTTCCTCTGCAAGGTTTATTTCCTTTGCAAAATAATAATTATTCAAATAAAAGACTGAAAAGTTTTACCTCATTTTAAAAGGGTTATCAACAAGACTTGCCCAAATTTTAAAGGTAAAATTGTATCGAAAAGGACCGATAACTTTTCTAAATATTAATGTTTAAAATGTCTGATACCCGAAAAATACATTGGCATACCATTGTTTTCACAATATAAAATAGAAGCGTCATCTTTAATAGAACCACCTGGTTGAATAACAGCGTGAATGCCTTCATTTCTGGCTATCTCCACACAATCAGGGAAAGGGAAAAAGGCATCACTGCTCATGGCAGCTCCGTTTAAATCAAACTCAAAAGCCTTAGCTTTTGCTATGGCATGGCGCAATGCATCTACCCTCGATGTTTGCCCACAACCAATACCCAATAATTGTTTGTTCTTTGCTAAAACAATGGTGTTTGATTTGGTATGTTTTACAATTTTATCCGCAAATAATAAATCTTCAATATCTGATTCTGTTGCCAAATGGCTTGTAACAGGCTTCAAATCCGAAGCTTTTAATACGATTAAATCTCTGTCCTGAACCAATACTCCATTTAATACAGATCTTACGGTTTGAGTGACTGGCAAGGTACCCTTTTGTTCTAGTATAATTCTGTTTTTCTTACCCTGCAATAGTTTCAAGGCATCTTCCTCATAGGATGGGGCAATTAATACTTCTAAAAATATCTTGTCCATTTCTTGAGCAGTTGCCAAATCAACTGGTCGGTTCAAGGCAATAATACCCCCAAATGCCGATACAGGATCTCCAGCCAATGCATCCTTCCAAGCCTCGTAAATGGTGGCTCTTGAGGCAACGCCACATGGATTATTATGTTTGATAATTGCAACGGTAGGTTCGCTAAAATCTGCTAATAAATTTACGGCTGCATCTACGTCTAATAAATTGTTATACGACAATTCTTTGCCATGCAATTGATTAATAAAATCACGTAAGTTTCCAAAGAAAAATCCTCTTTGGTGTGGATTTTCTCCATATCTCAATGGGTTTCCATGCGCAAAACTAATTTTATAAGCAGGCAATTGTTGCTCGCTATTAAAATAATTAAAGATAACTGTATCGTAATGAGATGTTACCTGAAACGCTTTTGCCGCAAAGGCTTTGCGCTGTTCTATCGTGCTTAATGCATTGCCTTCTGTTAGCAATGTCAATAATTCTGGATATTGATTTACATGCGATACTATTAAGGAATGCTTGAAGTTTTTTGCCGCTGCACGTATTAATGAAACTCCACCAATATCAATTTTTTCAATAATCTTGCTCTCATCACTTGTGCTGGCTAAGGTTTCTTCAAATGGATATAAATCTACCATAACCAAATCAAACAATGGAATGTCAAATTCTTTTACTTCCGATAAATCACCCGCTTCTTCTCTACGAGCTAAAATTCCACCAAATATTTTTGGATGTAAGGTTTTTACCCTGCCACCTAAAATGCTTGGATAACCTGTCAGTTTTTCTACAGGAAAAACTGGGATACCTAATTTTTCTAAAAACTCTTGGGTTCCACCAGTTGAATAGATGTTTACCCCTTGTTGGTGAAGGGCTTGCGCAATAGGAGCTAAGCCGTCTTTGTAAAATACTGAAATTAAGGCGTTTGAAATTTTGTTGGAAGCTAACATGTTTATTGATAAAGGAGTTGCAAAGGTAGGAAACGTTTGCAGAAATTGTTAGCGTTAAAGAATAAAAATTAAAAGAAAAATTCTTTTAATTAAAGTTCCTTGTTAAGTACCTGTTCAATTGTAGTTGGTACAAACTTTTGTTCCAATTGATGTATCTTAAATGCAATGTCGGATGCATTGTCGTTTGGCAATACTTCACATCTATATTGTGCTATTGTTTTGCCTTCATCATAGTGTTCGTTTACCCAATGAATGGTAATGCCTGTTTCAAATTCACCTGCTTCTTTTACTGCTTCATGCACAAAATGGCCATACATTCCTTTGCCACCAAATTTTGGCAATAAAGCTGGGTGTAAATTAAGTATTTTGTTAGGGTAGGTTCGAACCAAATAGGACGGAACTTTCCATAAAAATCCTAATAGTGCTATGAGGCTAGGTTGGTATTGATGCAAAAGATCTAAGAAATAATTTTCGTCTTTAAATTGTGCCTTATTAAAAACAACTACAGGTATGTCCAACTCCTTCATTTTTGGAATTACCCCAGCACTTTCTACATTGCAAAACACGGCCACAATTTCCACCTTAGGGTTATTGCTAAAGTAATTTACCACATTCACCGCATTACTGCCGCTGCCACTAGCAAATATTACCAGCCTTTGTTTCATTAAAATCCTAATTCTTGTTTAAATATTTTTTGAAACAAACTATCGGCATTACTATTTCCATTAAAGCGTTCTAATGGAATACTGCTTATAATAAAATTAGTTTTTGAATCGCTTGTTGTAAAGCGTTTTGCTAATACTGCCGATTGCCCTGTCCAAGGTGTAGGCGATTGTCCGCTTTTACTTTCAATAATGCCTCCAGAATACAAAGAATCATATCCTATACTTGGTGTATTAACTTGAATTTCAAAAGGGCGTGCACTTGGAATAATAGCCGTTGATTTAATGGTTGGCCACCCTGCATTTACTGGGTTTACAAGGGCATTTGTGTTTACCCTAAATACCGATCCAGCTGGTGGATTTACCAGTGTGCGAATCGGGGTCCAATCTAAGAAATTAGATAATGGATCAAAGCTAGAGTTTATGGCAACACTCATAAAAAATTTGCCACCGCCATTAAAAAAATCGGAGGTAGTGCGCTGACCCAATGAGAAGGAGAAACTTGCATCGTCGCCAAACCAAAGTATCTTTTTAAACAAGGCAAAGGTTTTACTTTGGGTTTGATAATCGGGTTGCAATTGGGTAAAATTACTGTTGTCTATTTCTGTTGCCTGCAAGGTGTCGAACACAGTAATACCAATGTTTTTGAGGTTATTGGTATAATAGTTTTGGGCAAAAACTTTATTGCTACTATAGGCATTTATGAGTAAAATATCCGAGCTAACTTTCTTTACCCAAATACTAGGTGTGGCCACAAATGCACTTTTAGAAAGAGCCTTGTCTACCGCCCTTACATATATAATATTACTAGCATTATGTAATAAGCCATCCACATTGGTGCTTAACGCATTGTTACTTCCATTAATAAATACCTTACAACTACTGCTTGCCGCTTGTGGTGAGGTTGATTGTAAGATAAAAGAAGAGGTATTAGCGGGTAAGGCAAAAGGAGTGGCATTGGTGTCGTTTAAAAATAATTCAAATTGCTTTAAATCATCCGTTCCATCTGGGTCGTCGCCAAACAAACTATATTTTAAAACTGGAAATACGATGGTGGGGTTTTGGCTAGGAATGCCGCCTAGTGATTGTGAGAATACAAATTTTACGCTAGGCTTTGAGTTTTTAATAGGATATAAGGTAGAGGCAGGACTAGGGTCTTTCTGACCCAATTGGTCAATGGCTCTTACGTAAATAACAATATCGGCACTATCGTTTCCAGGAGGAATTTTTAATAAGAAGGAGCTGTCTTGTCTTTTGGTGAATTGCCAAGATGCCATATTATCTACGGATATTTCGTAGCCTACAATAATGCCTCCAACAGAATTACCCCACCAATTGGCATCTACCAAAGTTGTTAATCTATTTTCACCTGTTCTATAAATGGTATCCACAGCCATAAAGGTCTCTGGTGCAGATTGAGCGCTACGTTCTCCATCGAAGCCTTTTTTACAGGCACCCATTACAAGTAGCAAAACTATTAGTGTGTAAATTCTCATTTTAGCCAATACCAATTACGTGCATCAAACATACAAGAAAGCCCGTTTTTAAAAAAGCAATTCTAAAAATGTAACTTTACTTTAATGCGCTTGAGTCTTTTAATAAAAGCATTTTTAAAGCGGTATCTGCTGCTTCTATGCCTTTGTTGCCATGTTTACCGCCAGCCCTTTCTTTGGCTTGCTTTAGATTATCTGTGGTTAAAACGCCAAAAATAATTGGCTTATTTGTTTTTAAACCAACCTCCGTAATACCTTGAGCACAAGCGCTGCAGATAAAATCAAAGTGCCTAGTTTCTCCTTGTATAACACAGCCAATGGCAATCACCGCATCTATCTTTTTTTGTTCGGCCATCCATTGTGCGGCAAGCGGTAATTCAAATGTACCAGGTACAGGAACGCAGGTAATTTGAGTAGCTTTTAATCCTTGTGCTTTTAAAAAATCTATGGCTGCATCGCGCATAGAATGGGTTATTTCTGGGTTCCAATCGGCCACAACTAAGCCGATAGAGAATTTTTTAGCGGCTTTGCCAACTTTTAAATTGGTGCTCGATAAGTTTTTTAGGGATGTAGCCATTTGCGAGGGTGTTTAAAGTACAAAGGCACCAACACACAAAGCCTTAATGAGTTTCTCATTTTTCTTTGTGTATTGGTGCCCTTGTGGCAATTTAGTTACTATTAGTTTCCTTTTTCAGCAGTTGCTCTAGCAATATACTTGTCAATATCTTGCGCTTCTTGAGCATCGCTAAATTCGTTTTTAATTTTTTCGTATGCGCTAACAGCGTCATCGTACTGCTTTAACTCTTCAAAGGTTAAACCTGCTTTCTTTAGGAATATTGGCGAGGTTAATTTGTTTTTGCTCATAGCAGCAGCTTTCATATATAATTTAGCAGCTTTATCATATTCTTTTAATTCAGAATACGCATCGCCTTTTAAGCCTGTAGCCATAGGTCCAACTAATTCATTGTCGTTGCTAAATTTATCTAAATGGTCAATAGCAGCTTGGTACTCACCTTTACGCATTAAGCAAACTCCAGCATAGTAATGAGCTAAGTTTCCAGCTTTAGTTAAACCATAATTTTCAGCTACTGCTTCAAACCCTAATTTTTCGCCTTGTCCTTTTAAAGCTAAATCAAAGCTATCTTTCTCGAACCAAGTTTGAGCTGGGAAAATTGCTTCTTGAGCTTCCTTTTCTTGTGGTGCAAGGATAAATTTGGTGTATCCAAAATATCCAGCAACCGCTAAAATGGCAACCAAAGCAACAATATTGATTTGCTTTTTATAGTCGTGGTAAAAATGTTCAACCTTATGAGTAGTTTCAATAAGGGTGTGATCTAATTCTAATTCTGATTTGTGTTCTTCTTTGTGCTCCATCTGAGTTTCGCTTTCTTATTCTTTGATAAACGGATAATTCGGTTCAAAATAAACGTCCTGATACAATTCTGATGCATCTGGGTACGGTGAGTTTTCGCTAAATTCTACTGAATCGCTCACAATTTCAGCAATTTTTTCTTCAATCTTCTCTAAATCTGCTTCGGTAGCGTATTTTTTCTTTAATAAAACTGCTTTCACCTGTTCAATAGGGTCTTGCATTTTATATTCTTCAACCTCTTCTTTGGTTCTGTATTTGGCAGGGTCGCTCATACTATGACCTCTATAGCGGTAAGTTCTAATTTCTAAAAGGGTAGGACCTTCGCCTTTTCTACCTCTTTCGGCGGCTGCAGCAACGGCTTTATGCACTTCTTCGGCATTCATTCCATCAACCGATGCAGAAGGCATTTCATAGCTTTCGCCAATTTTATACATTTCACGCACAGTAGTGGTTCTTCCTACCGAAGTTCCCATGGCGTATCCATTGTTTTCAATCACAAAAATTACTGGCAAATTCCAAAGCATAGCCATGTTAAAGGTTTCGTGCAATGCTCCTTGACGAGCGGCACCATCCCCAAAATAACATACTGTAACTTGATCTCCACCTCTGTATTGATCAGCAAAGGCAATACCTGCACCCAATGGAATTTGTCCGCCTACAATACCATGTCCACCAAAGAAATGATGTTCTTTGCTAAACATGTGCATAGAGCCACCTTTGCCTTTTGAGCAACCGGTAACTTTACCATATAATTCTGCCATAACTTCTCTTGCCGGAATTCCACATGCCAAAGCATGCGCATGATCGCGGTAAGCAGTAATAATGCGGTCTTCTTTTTTAAGTGCGCTCATGGTTCCAGCCACAACGGCTTCTTGGCCAATGTAGAGGTGACAAAAGCCTTTTATTTTTTGCTGGCCATATAATTGGGCAGCTTTCTCCTCAAATCTGCGCATGAGCATCATTTGCTCATACCAATTAAGGTAGGTTTCTTTATTAAAATTGTTTGTTGCCATTTTTAGAGAATTGCAAAAGTATATAAAATATTAGTTTTGACAAGTATTCTTTGTGTATTGATTTTCAGTTGATAATACATTTTCTATCCTAAAAAGCACCGCTTTTGCTACCTTGCGGCCATGCATCTCAGCGAACTTTCACTTACTCAGTTTAAGAACTATCAGCAAGCTAGCTTTAGGTTCAACCCAAATCTAAACATTTTGTTTGGACTAAATGGGGCGGGTAAAACCAATGTGCTCGATGCAATATATTATCTTTCTATTACCAAAAGCTATTTTAACTCGGTTGATCACCAGCAAATTTTACAAGGAAATCACTTTTTTGTTATCGAAGGGCAATTAAACCTCGAAACCGTTACCCAAAAATTGCGTTTGATTTTTCAAAAGGGAATAGGCAAAAGCTTACTTATTAATAATAATGAAGTAGAAAAGTTCTCTTCACATATTGGAGCCATGCCTTTGGTAATGATTGCTCCTGGCGATATTCAACTAATTTACGAAGGCAGTGAAGAACGGCGGAAGTTTATGGATTTAATTATTTCGCAATGCGATCGAGTGTATTTGCATGAGTTAATGCAATACCAGCGTGCCATAGATCAGCGGAATAAATTATTGAAAGACTTTTTTGAAAATCGATATTTCAACCGCGAGTTGCTGGAGGTGTATAACACCCAATTGGGTAGCAGTGGTTCCTATGTGCATAGGGCAAGGGTTTCGTTTATAGAATTATTTAAGCCTTTTTTTATAGAGAACTACCAAAAATTAGCGGGAAAAGATGAGGGGGCAAATTTGGTTTACGATTCTGATTTGAACAAACAGTTTTACCCTGATATATTAATTGCAAGCGAATCGGCTGATATTGATTTGTTGCGCACCACACGTGGTATTCACCGCGATGATATTCAGTTTTTATTGGATGATAACCCGCTCAAGAAATTTGGTTCACAAGGGCAACAGAAGTCGTTTATAATAGCCCTTAAATTGGCTCAGTTCCAATATTTGCATCTTAAAAAGGGTATAAAGCCGCTATTACTTCTAGATGATATCTTTGAAAAACTAGATCATTCGCGCTTAACGCATTTGTTTAACTTGGTTTCGGAAGGTGTGTTTGGCCAAATATTTATTACAGATACCCAACATCAGCGTGCCGACGAGTTGGTTCAGGCGACAGGTTTACCGGCTACTTTTTTTCATATCCAAGAAGCTGATGTGTTACCATTTGAAACCAACCCTAGCTTAAGGTAAGGTTGGATTTTTTTTCTTTGCAAGGGGTGCATAGCTAATTTTAAGCTTTCCTTTTTCATCCGTTTTTAGTTTCAACGACACACTGGCTCCTAGTTTTTTATCCGTGCCAATATTCTCTGGTTTTATGTCGTGCTGAAATTTCTTAAGATTGTTGAGAGGTATTCGAACCAATAAATCTGTTTTATCTTTTAGAGAATAATGTCCTTCTACAAACAGGTGCAACACATTGGTGCTTATTTCCATTCTATTAATATCCGATTCCACACCAAGGGTATTGAGTTCGGCCTTAAGTTCGGCAAATTCAATATTATCAAAGTTGCGTTTGCTATGGATGTGTTTTCCTAAATCCATAATAGGTTTAAAATTCATAAGCTTGCCTTCTTTAATAGTTATAAAGGTTCGGCAATTAAACCTGTCATTTAAAAAATCTAGCTTAGAATCCATTAAACTTTGAAGGTAAATTTCTGTATGTATTAAGCCCGAAATATTTTCATGCGAAAGGTGCTTCATATTAAAGCTATTGAAGGCATACATAAACTCACTCATGTTAACCTGTTCAAATTTAGCCGATAAAAAAACAGGGCTCCAATCTTTAGAAAGTTCTTTAATACTTCCATTAAGTTTGCACTTTCCACCCGCAAATTGCATCTCAAATTTGTTTATTTCTAAGGCATCTTCGTGCAGTGTTAAGTGGGCCTGAGCTTCTTTTGCCAAAAACTTGTTCTTGGAAAGTTGCTTAGCGTTTATAAAAACATTTATAGTAGCCTTTTCATTTAATGTAGTAATTAACTGATACAATTTTCTACGCGAATTTACTTTGTCATCCGTGCTTTTCTTTTTCTTACGAGCGGCAATAAAATGGCCTAAGTCTAGCTTGTCGGCATCTATATTTAAATGAACAGTTGTTTTAAAATTTGGTTGAGTAAAAAAGGGTATAAAGCCTGTAATGGATCCGCCAAATTTTATTAAATCTTTTCCAACCAAAAAGCTCAGATTGTTTAGGTCTATTTTATCCCGATTAAACTTTAGGTTACAGGTAATGGCATTTAAATTTAGGTTCTTTGGTATAAAACTTATGCCCCCATTGCTAATGCGTACTTGCCCATTTAGTTTTCCATTAAATTTCTTGAGCTCATTGTCTTCATATTCTTTAAGCTTACCCGAATAGCTCATTTGGGCAAGCACTTTACCGCTATAAAAATGCAATTGGTTTGGGTTTACATGCGAGTTTAGCGAACGTAAATCGGTATTAACAATGGCATTGAGCTCTAAGTTTGGATCGGCTAAATTTTCTATGCTAGCAGAGGCTTCTATGTTTAGTCCCTCCAATTCACCCCTTAGTTTTTGAATGTATACTCCCGAATTTTCTTTTTTATTTGGCAAGCCATCTTTCATATGATTGGTATAATAGCCTTCTAAAAACAAATTCGTAAACAGATGTTTGTTTAATAAATTGGCAGTGGCATTTTTGGTGGCGAACCCAACGTTCACTATTGGTTTTAAATTGGGTATTGCTTTACCTTCAACGCTTACCTTGGTGGCTACTCTGCCGCTTGCTCCAAAGCGTTTTAGCTTGGCCTGTATGGTTTCTGTTAGTACAGAAAGGCCTTCGCTTATTTCTAAATCTGCACTGCTTATGTTAAGTTGGTAGGTAAGTGGTTTGTTAAAATTAAAAGCTCCAGTAAGGTTAACTAATCCTGATTTTAACTGTATGCTTGAACTATCCACCCACAATGTTTTTTGTTTGGTATTAAATCGTAAGTTTAAATCAACCGTGGTTTGCGTGTTTTTTAAAAATGTTCCTTTCTCTGCTTTAAACATAAGGCCATTAAAAAATAGGTCTCCTTTAAGACCAATAGTTACGAGGCTATCTTTTAATGAAATTACAGACTTAGTATCGTTTAGGGTTAGTCCAAAGTATTTGCCAGCGGCACTATCACTAAGGGTAAATTGGGTATTTTTAATCTCTAGTTTTTCTAATGCCAACAAAAGGCTGTTCTCTGTAACTTGGCTTGTATCCTTTGGTTTGGCTTGTTTCTTAAATACATCCAAATTGGTATAGCCATCCTTGGTTTTAAATATAAATACCTCCGATTTGTTGAGACTAATTTTGCTAAGGTCTATTTGTTTACTAAATAAACTTTTGATATTTAAACTCACATAAAGCTCTTCAATTCGTAAAAAATCTTGATGGTAAATGGCGTATTTAGGTCCACGCAAATACACATCTTCTATCTTTAAACTTGCTTGAGGGAAATTATAGAAAAGGCTTAAATCAATATCCCCAATATGTATTTCACCTGAAATAGATTTTTGCAATTCTTGGTTCAGCATAGCCACCAATTTTTTCTTGTTGTAGGCCAGTGCTAAATAGGCAAAAAAATAGAGTGCTACCAGTGTTGTTACTAGGTAAGCACTCCATTTAAAAAATTTCTTTATCCCTTTCATTCAAGGGTAAAGATACAAATTTTGAGTTATTGCGAAATCCGTTGTTAATTCTTTACAATCTTTTTAGTAAGGGTTTTGCCATCTTCAGTTTCAACTTTTAATAAGTAAATACCTTTCATTTCGCTTGCTAATTCAATGTTTGCTTTTTCTTCATCTAAGCTGCTTTCAAAGGCAATTTCTTTTCCAGTTAAGTCATACACTTGTATCGCTTTTATGTTATTGGCCACAAGTGTAATTTTATTTTCGAAAGGGTTCGGATACACTTCTAAAGTAGCCTCTGTGCTTTTTTGTTTTGCTGTTTGTATTTCTTTGGCTTCAACAATTGAGCTCTTATTAGCCATGGCAAACATCTTCAATCCGCTTAGTTTAATATTACCTGCTACATTTCTCTTAACAGCATTAAAACTAAAATTCACTCTCGATACATTGCTTGGTATGTTTAGCGTAAACGAGTATTCTGTAAAGTTGGCGCTGCTGGCTGCAACCATTACGTTTGTTACTGTTGAGCCAAGTTCTGGGTATGAAATGCCTATACGTATAGAATCGCCGGTAAAGCCTTTAGTTGATAGCACAACAAGGTTGTTGCCTTTTTCTATTCCACCTAAATTTTGTATAGCTGTCATTATTCCATTGCTATTACGACTGTAGCTTCTGTTATTACTAAAGGCAACTCCATCCGTGGTATCAAACACAGAAAAGGGTCCAGTAAAGCCATCTGGTATGGTATTTTTAGTTAGGTCTTTTTGTAAAAGTGGCATCACATTTACAAATGGGTTCGGCACGCTGTCATACAACATATTGGCCCATTTATTAAAAGTTAAAACAGGTAGTTCATTTGCCACACAAAAATTTAAAATGGAATCCACACGTGCGGTATAGCCAGTCAATCCACCTGTCATACCGGCCATCATGCTAAATCCAAAGCTTTGTTGGTGTTTGGCACTGTTATCCGAAATACTAGTAATAATACTTGCTGCACTATTGGTTTCTTCTTTAAAATCTTGGGCATGCATTCCAAAGCGTTTGTCGTGGTTTGCATCTACTTCATTATAGCATCTCAAGGATGAGCTAGTATACACTCCACCTGCAGTATAGCCATACAATGTGCCATAAAAATCTTTCACTTCACTGCGGTTCATCATGGCATAATTACCCGATGGTTGCAAGAATGTTTTTGGCCTTGGTAAGCCTAATGAATCAAGTATATATTGGGTTCTATTGGTTAAAACTTGTAAGCCCGCTACACTTTGTTTGATATCATATTGTGTTAGTCTATGGTAGGCAATTCCAGAGCTTGCAGATAGGTTAACAGTTTCGCCCCAATAGCTTTGAAGAGTAAGTGTGTCGGGGTCGTTTTGGTTTTTATTTAATAGGTTGGTATAGCTATAGGTTTTGTTTACGCTTGGCAAATAAATGTTTGAATAATACACAGGCGCTCCCATGTCCTTCCACTCTCCATTTGCTTGTGATATAAGGGTGCTTCCGTTTACATTAACCAATCCTTCTAAGGTGTAATTTGTTGTAATAACCGAGTCTATTTTTAAACAAACTTTCTTTCCATTAAAATGATCTACTCCTGCGTTGCCTCTATATGCGTTGGTGTCTTGAACCAAGTTTACATTAAAAAATGCCATGGTATGATCGGGTGTATGATCGGCCAATTCGTGACCTGCAGCGGCAAGTTCTTTAAGTGCATTTACAGCTGCAGTATCGCCAATAAGTTTACTTGCGTTTATGCCTAAGGTTAATTTCTTGCCGTATTTATTAAAGGTAGCATTAAGGGCTCTATAATTTGTAGCACTTTGTTGGTCGTCTACTCTAAAACTAACACCACCCACTTTATTGGTAAAAGCAGTGCTTGTGTAGGTTGGTGCTTGCGTGGTATCTATTACAAGGGTAGTGTCGGTATGGGTAGTATCTATTGGGGCTGAACCAATAACGCTTACAAAAAAGCTATCTAAAAAGGTTGCGCTAGTTTGTGTAGCATTTAGGGTATACCAGGTAGAAACTTTAGGTATAGCTGTAAAATTTGGTAAGCTTATTATTGCGCTTGCATCAGTGGGGTTGCTGGTTAAACTGCTGCTGGTAGGTGTTGGTTCAATTACAACTTGTGCATTTAAGGTATCACCGTAATTAATAGAATACGCTTCCGAAGCAAATTTAAACCAAGCGGTATCGCTCATGCCATCGGGGTTGCTAACGCTTATTCTTATAGAATCTGTTCCTACAAAAAAGGCTCTGTTGGGCTGAACCAAAAGCTCGTGCGTTAGGGAGTTAAATTGAGCGTTTAAAGTATTAGCATTTCCAATACTAAAGGTCAATGCACTTTGAGCAAAATATCCATCTGTACAAAAGTTATTTAGGTTCAGCATGCCATATTTTTGGGTAGCTTTTTTGTTTTGTAAATACCCTTTGTTTAATACCGGCACCGATGATTTGCGCATTTCTAAGCCACTCATCTTTACTGGTCCTGCGACCGTTCTTTTTATAACTACCCACGATACATTTATACGAGTAATGTTGGCAGGTATGGTAATAATTTTGCTTTGTAAAGTCCAACTGCTGGTGCCTGCACCAAACATTATTAATTGGGTGGGCAAACTCATTTCGGGGTAGGTAATAATCATGCGAATAGAATCGCCTGTTTGGCCTTTGGTGTAAATGCTTACAAGGTTATTTCCTTTTTCTAAACCACCTAAATTGCTAATGCTTGCTAGTGTTGAGTTGTTTGCGCTGGCCACAAAACATTTATTGCCACTTGCTGCTACGCCATCTGTCATATCAAAGGTAGCGGTGGTATTATAGCCATCTGGAAAATTGTTATTGTTTAAATCTTTGTTTAGGGCAGGCAACACATTTGCCGCTTGGTTGGTGCTGCTGTCAAATAATATACTTGCCCATTGGTTATAGGTTCTAGTAGGTATGGTATTTATGTTACTCCAATTTAATACGCTATCTACTCTTCCTAAAAACACGCTCCAGCCACCTGTAACATTGTTCATATGACTTAGCCCAAAGCTATTATAATGCCTAGCAGAGCGGTCGCTCATAATATTTATAAGGCCTTGGTAGTTGTTTGTTTCTTCGTAAAAATCGGGGCCTTGTAAGCTAAATCTTCTATTGGCAAATGTGTCTACTTCGTTGTAGCATTTTTGTGCCGATAAAATATTTTCTGCTCCTGCAGTATAGCCAACTATGTCGCCAAAGGCTTTTACTTCTGCGCGGTTCAGCAAACCATATGAGCCACCTGGTTGTATCCACGTTTTAGGAGCAGGCAGGCCAAAGCTGGCAAATAATTGTATGCTTCTTTGTGCTAACAGTAAATTGCTTTGGGGGTTTGTTTTAACATCGGCGGTAGTAATTTTATGGTAGCTAATTCCATAGGCGGTGTCGTTTTTCCAAGTTTCGCCCCAATAGGTTTGTAAAACCAAGGTATCTGGGTCGCTGCTAATTTTGTTTTGAACCGAGGTATAAACAGCATATTGGTTTTTGCTAGGTATATACACTAAGGCATAATACGGGTTTCCATTAATGTTTAAGAACTCGCCGTTGGCGGTACTTATTAATTTATTACCAATTAAGTTTACTGTTCCTTCGCCTACAAAACTTTCGGTATAGGGAGCATCTACCTTTAGGCAAACTTTAGTTCCATTAATATGGTCTACGGTGGCATTGCCAGAAAAGGCGGTGGTATCGGCCAAGGCTTTCACGGTAAAATACCCCATGTGATGGTCGGGTGTATGATCCATTAACTCGTGGCCCGAAGCAACGGCTTCTTTTAATGCATTTACAGCGGCAGTATCGGTAAATAGGCGAGAGGCATTTATGGCCAAACTATATTTAAGGCCATATTTGTTAAACGTAGCATTCCAATCGCGCCACTTAGCTGCACCCTGATGATCATCAACGCGCCAGCATACGCCACCAACTTTGTTTTGAGTAGGAGATTGAGCCATGGAGGTACCCCAAAGCACGGCCGTAAAAACAGCCAAGAGTAAAGCTTTTTTCATAGATCTTGAGTAAAGGTTTGTAATATTTACACGTAGGTTAGACGTGTAGATATTTTTTTAGTTTTTAGGCATGTTAGTTGCCTAGAAACTGTTCGCAATATATAAAATATTGCTAAACAAGCAAGTATGTGTTTTAAATTTCCTGTTTTGGGAAGAGGTTCGACAAGCTCACCTACCTTTTGTTGCAGAGGAAGTCGCTAGTAGCTTATCCTTGAGCTATTCGAAAGGGTGGTCCCTGAGCTTGTCGAAGGGGGGCTTCAACCAAGAATGGGCATTCTTAATTGAGGAAGTTACGGGTTACAAGCGTTGGATTCGCCAGCTGTTACGAGTTGTGTAGCTTCGGCATGCTCAGCTACCTTCGGAATAATTTCGGATTTCTATTGCATCAAAAGTATGGTAGTTGAGTTTATCGAAACTACGAAACACGTAACTTGTGCCGCAGGCAGATAACGCATCTCGCAACATTTTCGATGAAAGCAAATAGGATCCTGTGCAAATTAGTATTTAACAAACATCCTAAATCCAATTTGATTACTGGTGCGTACGCCTAAATAATATACCCCGGGGGCTAGGGATGAAATATCTAGTTTGGTTTGGGCGCCTTCTTGGTTTAAGAGTAGTTTGCCTTCTATGCTCAGCACAAACAGTTGAATGGCTTGTGAATTATTTGCTATTTCTATTTCTACTTGGTTTTGTGCAGGGTTTGGAAACAACTTAATCCAATTATTATAAGCACTTGGTTCAAACAAGCCCGTTGTTTTGGTATTAGCTTTATTTGATTTGGATGAATTATACGTTTTACCTGGGTCGCATGCATTTGGATTTATAATCTCTACTTGATAAAAGAAATCGCCAGAAGGGGCACTTAAATCTGTATACGAGCTATTGCTGCCTGAGGAGGTTCCTATTAAACTTAAATTACTCGAATCTGTTCCTCTATATATGTTATAGGTGGCTACAGTAAAACCTTCGTAGGCACTCCATATTAAATTCCAAATAGTACCCGTGCCTTTGTTTATGGTAAGGTGCATGGTTTTATGCGCCGCACTTTGGTTCGATACTAAGCCACAAATATCCTTTAAATTTAGTACGTACTTGTTTGATTGCACCATTGGATTTGCGTTTGAATCTACAAACACTAAGCTTTGGGTATAACTTAAAGAGCCTATGCGTTGGTAGTTTCCAGTGGTATTGGTTTCTTTAGAAATAAATATCGAATCAAGTGTTGGGTTATTGCGCTTAGTTATTATTAGCTCATTAAAATTATTTACTGTAACACCTACCATACATATGGGCTCTGGTGCAGGATTTTCTAAGGTAACTTCTATCGAATCTTTTGCTATACAACCATTGCTCGTTTCTATTTTTACTTCATATTTTACTTGGTTCAGGGCATGCACTATTGGGGCCGCTTTATGAACTGAATCTAAATTGATACTAGGACTCCAAGTATAGGTTAATGGAGTATTGCCAGTGTAATTGCTAGTAGTTTTTAGTGTATCTAGTTTATTGCACGTTACTAAAAGAGGCATGCCATGTATGCTTAATGGGTTCACCAAAACCTCTAGGGTATCTGCTGCAAAACAGCCGTTTTGAGTGCTCGCAAATACTATGTAATTCGTGCTCGTAATTGGATTAGCTTTTGGCCAATAACTCAAACTATCGCTAAGAGTTTTGCCTGGCCAATAAAAAACTTGTAACGAAGCACTACCTGTATAATTTGTTTTAAGCGTATCTAATGCAACTAGGGCTCCGCAAATAATACTCTTATTGCTTCCAGCATTTACTTTTAACGCGCTTGGTACTACCACCACAGAATCTTTAGAAAGGCAGCCATCGGTTGTGGTCATGCTAAGGTAGTATTTGCTGCTTGTACTAGTTGGGTTAATACTACTTGGCGTTGGAGTATACGTAAACGTATAGTGTGGCTGAGTGGTAATTTTAAAACTTCTTGTCACGGGCGAACCCATTGGTGCTAGGTTAAATTCAGAAATACTATCGTTGCTGGCAAAGGGTATAATACGTATGCGTTGTGGTGGAGGTATAACTTGCGGGTAACCAATATAGGTGTAATTTCCATCGGGTAAATACATATAGCCGCGGTAAATGCTATCGGCAATGCTGCTTAAAATAGTTTTATTGCTGCTATCTTTAATGCTCCAAGTTGATCCGTATCTAGCAGCATCTATTTCTACATACACATTATTAGGAACTAATTTAGGTATATCGCCGCACACTACTTTTTGCTCATTGCCTGCATCTATGGGTAGGTTCAGCACGCTTACTGTTATAGTATCTTGTAAAGAACAATTGCCTTTATTACCGGTAACAATATAGGTTGTAGTGTGAGTTGGTTTGGCTATTGGGTTGCTGCTTGTTGAGCTACTTAAGCCATAGGCAGGAGCCCAAGTATAATTATCGGCAGGCAGCGGACTATTAAACAAAGCACCATTGCCGCCTCCAGCAAATCCTTGTCCGCTTGCATTAAAGTAGATGGCATAAATTGGGTAACTGCTATCGGCATACATGCGTTCCCACGTTGCACCTGCGTTGGTAGTTTTAAAAATTGTTCCCGAAGGATTTTGGATACCATACATCCACGTATAACTGGATGCAGCGTAACCAATGTTGGCATTGGTAAAATATACATCGTTTAGGTTATACCAAACTAGGGTAGATGTGTTTACTGGAATAGAAGTCCAAGTTGCTCCACCATTGGTGGTTTTAAGAAAGGTATTTGTATTACCCACCACATATCCTGTATCTGCGCTTATAAAGTAAATGGCTGTTAATTCGTTGGTAACACCGCTACTTTGTGGGCTCCAACT
The DNA here is from genome assembly GCA_002256395.1 of Bacteroidetes bacterium B1(2017). GTDB lineage: Bacteria > Bacteroidota > Bacteroidia > UKL13-3 > UKL13-3 > B1. The sequence continues at coordinate 151,742 of NKJG01000003.1, forward strand.
TAGGCCTGCATTGGTGGTTTTTAAAATGGTTCCCATGGTGCCTACAGCATAGCCTGTTGTAGTACTTGTAAAGTAGATATTGTTGAGGGCATAACTACTGCCTGTATTTACAATAAGCCATGAGCTTCCGCCATTAAGTGTACGAAGTATTTTGCCAGGGTTGGCAATGGCATAGCCAGTATAATCATTGGTGAACCAAATGGCAGGTACATTGTAATTTCCACCAAGTGTTTGTGCTGACCATGTGTTACCGCCATTGGTGGTTTTTAAAACTGTTCCGCTCATGCTTAGGCTATTAAAAGCAGAGGCAAAACCTATTTGTGAGTTTCTAAAAAACACTTTGTTTACCAAGTAATTTGCACCAAAAGATTTTGCGTTCCAAGTAATACCTGCATTGTAAGTTGTAAATAAGGAATTGGATGAACTAGCAAAGCCAGTATCGGTGCTAGTAAAGTAAATGCTTTTAAGTGTTTCAAGTGTGCCACTATTTCCTTTTATCCATTCTACTTGTATGCTTAGTTGCGTTTCTTTGCTGCAATAAATACTTCGGTCTGAACCAACTTTTACAGAAAAGTTTTGATAGATAGTTAAGGTATCGCTTGCCACGCAACCATTGCTGCTAGTAGCTTTGGCAATATAAATAGCATTGCTATACAAAACACAATAGGGGTTTTGGAGTGTGTCGTTATTAAGTCCGGTAGATGGACTCCATTTAAAACTTAAAGGTATAGAGCCAGTATAATTTACTATGGCATTTAAGTGGGTAGTGTCGCCACAAGTTACAGATTTTATTTTGCCTGCATTTAGCGTAAGAGGGTTTACGGTAATGGTTACATTACTAGTAAGAATACATCCATTAACTTTAGCACTTACAAAATAGTTAGTGCTTTCGGCTGGTCGTGCAATGGGGTTAGAAAGGGTAGAATCTGATAAACCAAGTGCAGGCCACCAACGCACCGAATCGGGTGCCCATTGCCTATAGATGGCTCCCCCAAAACCAGCTGTAAAACCAACAGTTTCGCTTGGAAAAAAGATGGCACGCGTGCCAATAAAAGGAGCATTTGGTGCTTGCTTTAAGGTGGTAAAACCATTGTTTGTTTTGTAAATATTGCCCGAAGCAATATAGCCTGTTGTAGGTGTGCTAAAGAATAGTTTTCCATAGGCAGCACTATAAGGTAAATTAACCCAAGTGGCACCTGCATCGGTGGTTTTTAATATAAAGCCACTGCCTGCCACGCCGCTTGCATAGCCTGTTGTGGCTGTGTTGAACCAAATGGAAGTGATATTGCAATAGTTAAAATAAAACTGTTGGGTCCAAGTAGCACCGCCATTTGTGGTTTTAAGAATTCCTCCGCCATAGCCTCCAACAAACCCTGTTAAAGAGTCGGTAAAGAATACAGTATTAAAGTTATAGCTATAGCCAGTGCTTAAGCTTGTCCAAGTACTGCCTCCATCAATGGTTTTTAACACTGTTCCCGCATATCCAACGGCGTAACCTATTGTGGCGCTTGTAAAAAATACATCTTCTAAGTTGTTTGTTGTTCCGCTGGTAAGACTTGCAAAGTTTGCACCCGCATTTGTTGTTTTAAGTATAGTGCCTTGTTCGCCTACAGAAAAGCCAAGGTTTGAACCAATAAATTTTATGGATCTAAGGTTAACATAGGTGCCCGTGTTAAGTGTGCTAAAGGAATTTCCTTGGTTAATTGTTTTTAATACAATGCCGCTATCGCCCGCAAAATAGCCTGTTGTGCTAGAGGTGAAGTATAAAGCAGATAAATGTTTGCTAGTGCCACTGCTAAGCAATTGCCAATTAGATTCGGCATTCAGAGGTACTGTTTCGCCGCAAATAATGGTGGCATCTGTACCTGCATCTAAAATACATTGGGCTTTTAGGCTAAGAGTAATTCCTATGCTGCATAGCATAAGTATGGCAGTCATTAACTTTTTCATACTCCTTGGTAATTAAAGAACAAAGTTCGCCCTAAACCAAGCGCCTAATCTTGACCCTAGAGCAGTTTGAATAGAATTGAAATCATTTTGTTTTTGGAATATATAATGTAATTTGTGGTTCGACAGGCTCACCAACCTTTTGTGGTCGCTGGTAGTGGAAGAAAGTCGCTGGTCGCTGGTGGGGGAAGAAGGTCGCTGGTTTTTTAGTTTGTAAAAGGTGAGGTTCGACAAGCTCACCTTGACGTTTGTCGAAAGGGAACGTTTGCCGAAGGGAACGTCACCCTGAGCTTGTCGAAGGGGGGGGCTTCAACTAAGAAAAAGCATTCTTAATTGAGTTTGTCGAAACGACGCAACTCGCAACATTTTCGATGAAAGGCAAACTTTCTTAGAAAGTAATTTCCTAAAAGATTTTCTCCAATTTTATATATTTGTTTTCATACCAAACTTAAACTCTAAATACTCACACCTATAACTTAAAACCATGGCTAAAGTAGCAATCTATCTTAACTTTCAAGGCAAAACCGAGGAGGCCTTTAACTTTTACAAATCGATATTTAACACAGAATTTTCGGCTGATATTTTTAGAATGGGCGGCATGGGTTCGCCAGAACTACCTGAAGAAGACAAAAACAAAGTGATGCATGTGGCCTTACCTACCTTAAATGGCGTAGAAATTAGGGGTACTGATAATTTAGAAAGCATGGGTCATTTTACTAAAATTGGTAATAATACTACCATTTACTTAGAGCCTGATACAAGAGAAGAAACAGAAAGAATCTTTGGTTTATTAGCTGAAGGTGGAAGTGATTTGGCTCCCCTAGCAGAACAAATGTGGGGTGCACTTTGGGGTTGTTGTTTAGATAAATACGGTATCCGCTGGATGCTTAATTTTCCGTTGAAAAAGTAATTATTAAACTAAAACCTATGAGAAAAATAATTTCCTTCATGCACATATCGCTAGATGGCTTTGTGGCGGGACCAAATGGTGAAATGGATTGGATAAACGTGAATAGTGAAATGTTTGAGCACGTTGAAAATAGAATTGGTAAAGGCGATACAGCTTTATATGGTAGAAAAACATTTGAAATGATGGAAGGCTATTGGCCCACCGCAGCCGATCAACCGAATGCCACCAACCACGATAGAGTTCATTCTAAATGGTATAGCCAAATTAAGAAAGTAGTCTTATCTAAAACTTTATCGGAGGCCGATTTTAGAAATACTCAAGTTATTAAGGATAATTTAGTGGAGCAAATTCAAGAGCTAAAACAAGGTAATGGAAATGAGATTTTGTTGTTTGGAAGTCCTACCGCAACCCATGCACTTATACAGCATAATTTAATTGATGGCTATTGGTTGTTTGTGAACCCTGTTGTTTTAGGTGAAGGTATTCCTTTGTTTAAAGATGTTCAAGAAAAAACTAAGCTGAACCTAGTTGCTACAACGCAATTTGCCTGTGGTGTTACCGAGTTGAGTTACGAGTTGGCTGCAAAGTAGAATGGCAAAAAACTACGCTCCTAAGCAACGGCACAAGAATGGGCATTTGGTTCAGCTTGCAAACTTGGAGCTATACTATGAAGAGTACGGCCAAGGTAAACCACTCTTGCTATTGCATGGCTTTGGAGGCTGCACACAAAATTGGCAACCCTTTGTGGCCGAGTTTGCGAAGCACTTTCGCCTACTTCTAGTTGATTTGCGTGGACATGGTTACTCAACTAATCCTAGCAATACCTTTACCCATGCGCAAGCGGCAGAAGATGTGTTTGAGTTATTGGAAAGCATAGGCGTAAGTGAATTCTCGGCCATGGGAATGAGCACAGGCGGCATGGTGTTGCTGCATATGGCAACAAAGCAAGTTTCTAGAATTAATTCTATTGTATTAATTAGTGCTACCTCACATTTTCCAAATGAAGCCCGTGCTATTATGCAAAGAGTTTCTTATGCCACCATGCCTACAGAAGTAAAAGAAATGTATACCGAGTGTGCAAAGCATGGCGAGGAGCAAATAAGGCAACTTATAAGTCAATTTAATGCCCTGAGTCAAGATTGTAGCGATATGAATTTTACTCCTCAAAGCTTATCAACTATTCAGGCCCGAACACTACTCGTGCATGGCGAAAGAGATGCCTTTTTTTCTACAGAAATTGCTAAAAATTTGCACGATTCAATTCCTCAATCTTCTCTTTGGCTTATTCCCAATGGAGAGCATGTTCCAATATATAATTCAGCTGTTCCATTTAGTTCCATGGCCCTTGATTTTCTTTTGGAAGCTGAATAGGGAGAACTAAAACTAAGAAAAGAAGTATGCAATCAACTAGCTTTAAAGAAGAGAAAGGGGGTAAACAGAGAGATTCTGTTTCTGAGTATTGGCTACCATTTGAGGATGGAAAAACGATAGGAACACTTGGTTCTGAAGGTGGAAGTATTGTGATGGATCTAGAACATGTAAAAGGCGCTCGGGTAACCTTAGAAAGGGAGTGTGGTTCTATTCCATTTGCCATTACCATTGGAATTTATGGCTTACTATTTCATACCCATTTTGAAGGGGATAGTGAACATGCAGAGAGATATGTGGAGCTTAAAAAGGCTCAAATAAATACTGTCATTGAACATTATGAACTTCCTCTTGAGTCTCGCAATACCGATTGGAGTGATGCCTTTAATCTATTAATGGATGAACTTAGCGATATGGTGGGTGTTAGAAAAGATGAGCAGAAATTCTCTGAAGTTGGTTCTATAAATAGGGGTGATAGTGAAATAGTAAAGATGCTTGTTGCTGCCTTTGGAGTTGTACTAGGAAATGTATTACTCGATCATTTTTTTGCTCCTTTTGGAATGATGCTCATGCCAATTGCGTTAACAATTAGTGCGTCTATTGCTGCTTTTTCTACTACAAATTTAAATGTTATTAGTAAAAGTTTTCTTGTTTACGGATTGGTAGCCCTGCAGGATATTGGCATTAAATTATATGGCGGAGGTTCGCATGATAGTGAGGGGCAAGCTTGGATACATATGATGTTGTTTATTTCTTTTGTGCCAACTTTTGTGATCCTTGTTTTAAGTACAGTGAAAGCTAAGGAAGAATCAAATTCAACTAAAATAAGTGCCATTCTCATTTTTCTATTTCTACTCTATATGCACTTTATGCTCTTTAAAGACCTGGGCTTAGGTCGCTATTATTGGTATCATTGGAACGGGTAGGGAAAATTAATTAGCAAAGAGGTAGGCATAAACAAAAAGAGCAAGTATATTTATCTTGACATGAACATACAAGAACAAATAAAGGAATATATTTTAAGTTGTGCCGAACCTAAGCGCAGCGATATGCAAGAACTACATACGCAAATTTTGCGTTTGAAACCAAACACCAAACTTTGGTTTTTAGATGGCAAAAATAGTGAAGGCAAAATTGTTTCGAACCCAAATATTGGGTATGGTGAACTTACTATGAACTATGCCGATGGCAGCACAAGAGAGTTTTATCAAGTCGGTTTAAGTGCCAATACAACTGGAATCTCGGTGTATATAATGGGAATAGAAGATAAAACTTTTTTGCTTCAAACCTTTGGAAAAGATCTTGGCAAAGCGAGCGTAAGCGGCTATTGCATAAAGTTTAAGAAGTTGAGCGATATACAGCTTGAAGTACTTTTGAACGCTATTCGATTTGGGTTTGAAGAGAAATAGGCATATGTGGGTTTGTAACAACTTGACCCCTTATTTGGATCAGCCATGTATCATTGCCTAACTTATTTTTTTTGTTAAATTCGTTAGAAGGGAAACCTAACAAGCCCTAAAAAAACTTAACAAACTAAACTCATGAAATTTTTAATTGTAGCATCTTACTCTGCGGAGGGTGCAAAAGGAGTGCTTAAATCCACTGGTGGTTCAAGCAGAAAGCAAGCAACAGAACGAATGATTAACGAACTTGGTGGTAAGTTAGAATCGTTTTATTATGTAACTAATTGCGATGCATATGTAACTTGTGAATTGCCTGATGCAGCAGCTGCGGCTGCCATTGCTCTTAGAATTAAGGCGAGTGGATTTGGTAGCATTGTTACGCATTTGCTTTTAGAAGTAGAACAAGTAGATAGAGCTACGGCCTTAGCGGTTCATTATCCTGGTCCGGGTAACGATTAAGCGAACTAGTGTGCTATTTAAAAGCGTTTGTTTAAATTAGTTTAAGCAAACGCTTTTTTTTTCGTTTGTTTAATTGGATTCAAAAATAAATATTGAACAATAATTCACCTGTCTTTAAGCCAATTTTGAACCTATGAAATTAATTATAACTATGCTGTGTTTTTTATGTTCTACACAGCTATTTGGACAAACAGTAAACACACAGCTAGATACGGCTTTGGCGAAGAAATTAGGTGCCGATGAGTACGGGATGAAAAAGTATGTATTTGTAATACTTAAAACAGGAAGCAATAAAACTACTGATAAGAAATTTATTGATAGTTGTTTTGTTGGGCATCTGGCTAATATCACAAGACTTGCCAAGCAAAACCAACTTATTATAGCAGGGCCATTTGGGAAAAATGAAGCAGATTTTAGAGGGCTGTTTATTTTAAACGTGCCTAATGTAACAGAAGCAAATTTACTTTTAGAAACCGACCCTGCTATTAAATCCAATTTATTAAAGGCCGAACTTTATCCGTGGTATGGCTCTGCCGCCATTTCTGAATATTTAGATTTTCATGATAAAATATGGAAGAAGAAACCTTAGGAGATGGAATATTTATCAGAAACTTTTAAAGTAATACTTGTGCTTCTTTTTACAGGGGTGCTAATGATAGTATTTTTTCAATTATTTAAACTCTATCAATCCTATAGAGAAAAGAAAATAATAGAACGGGTTGCGCAATTAATGTATACTTCCTATTCCATGATTCATGAGGATGGGTTTGTTTTAGAGCCTGTTGATGCAACTAGGTTCAAAACGATAGATCTTAAGTTTGTTAATTCAGTTTCCGCGAACCTTACTCAGTTAAATTTTTTTTTAGCTGGAGATTTTAATTTAGCCAAGACGGATAATTCCAAGGTGAATTTTCCGGTGTTTTATAGATTGCTTTTTCATACAAGCGGCACGATGAGTGCAAGTATATATCATTCGAAAAGTAATGCTGCATTGCATAAAGTAGTTGAATTCACAACAGAATTTAGGGGTGGTCCCATGTTTATCACCTCCAATAGTACTTTAATTGCAAAGCTAAACTACCCCGAGGCTATTTTGTTTGAGTACCAAAATGCCCATACTTTACCCGATTTATTGAACCATCATAGAAATAGAATTGAGCAGTTTAAAGCAGCGAGTGCTAAAGAAATTGAGAAGATACATACGGAGGAGGATTATAAAAAGCATTATAGGCGAAAGACATTAATTGAGAAGCAATTCCGTGGCAATATGTTAAAGGAAGATATGGTAGATGAATTAAGGCGACTGTTTTTTAAAATAAAGAAAGAGCAAGTACTCCAAAAAATTGCCGATAGAATAATTGAATTGCGAAGCGTTTCTAAGTAGGAATAGATGTATTTTTTGAAATAATAGGATCTATCAAACAGATTTGAAACGTGCATTTAAAAAAGTAAATTGCCTAACATTACTTAAGAATGAGAAAAATTATTTTATTGCTGGCCCTGCTAGCGCAAATTACATGTTACGGGCAAGCCCCAAATGAGATTTTATTTAGGGTTCATTACAATCCCGAAAAAACATATAACAGAGTTGCTGTGCAAGATTCGAAAATTATCATGCGGTATAAGGGGTCTAATGAAATACTGAAAGTGTTGAAGGAACAGGGCTTGGAAAACCCTACAATAAAAGAGAAAACTTCAAGCACTGAAACCATATTAAAAACTGGAAAACTCATAGATAGTTCAAGCTTTCCGTTGGTTATGGAAATGGTTAAAATTGAAACGAATGAAAAAAGTAGTATTGATTTAAATGGAATGCTAATTTATGGTCGTGGTTATTTTACTAGACCAATTACCTTCGATTCCATTCATTCGGCTTCCTTAACCGAGAAGGATAAAGACTTTTTGCTTCCAGTTCTTCAAAAATTATTCTCGCAATTAAACTTCCCCGAAAAGACCTTAAAAATTGGAGATACCATGATGGTAGAGTCTCCAATTTCAATTCCAGTAGCTAGTATGAACATTGAAATGAATATTACTACCGTATATAAATTGATAAGTATAAAAAATGGGAAAGCAAATTTTGATGTTTCACAGTTTTATACCATGAAGTCGGTCATTAAAAAATATCCTATGGAGGGCACTGGGTCAGGAAAGGGGAGCTTGGTTTATGATATTAATGAAAACTATTATATTTCCTTGAATGTAGATTCAGAAATGAAACTTAATTTGCAAATGGAGTCTGTAGGACTTGAATTAACCTCTAAAAGCCGCCTTTCGCAGAAATCCCAAATTGCTAAAAATTAAATACCATGCAAAAGAATAGGTGTGTGTTATTTTTAGTACTTGCTATTGGAATGAGCAAAGGGGTATCAGCGTCTCCCAAACAAGATTCTTTACAAGCTATGCACAAATCTGGAGTGGGTTTAATACTTTCTTCAAATGGTTTTGGTGCAGAGCTTGCACACACAGTGCTTAAAAATGGAAAGCTAGTGTTTAAGCTAGATGGAAATTATTATAATCAGAACTTTACTAATAAAGCCGCCCGCCAAAATGAAACGGATGTGTTGTTAAATGGCTTTGTTAAACGGGGTTCAATAGGAGTGAAGCTAGATTACCATCCTTTTAGGAATTCATTTAAGCTTAGTGCAGGCTTTTCTGTCTTGTTAAATGAGGTTCAGTATACCAGTATCCTCCGCGATTCGGTTGAGCTTGGTAATATTAAAATTAGTCCCGAAGAAGTGGGTACACTTAATTATTCTTACTCCTTAAATCCTGGTCCCTATTTTGGGATTGGATTTGGTAGAGCCATTCCAGAAAAACGCTTTGGGTTCAGCCTAGATTTGGGTGTGTTTTATACAGGTATATCTGGACTAAATGTTATGGGTACAAATATGTATGCAGGTATTAGCAATAACCAAACCCTTTGGCCCTATTATGATTTTTCCTATTTCTCAATGCCCATATTGCCAGTAGCAAGTTTTGGGATTAATTATAGGTTAGGGAAATTAAAGTAAGTCACTAAAAAGATCTACTCCACCAAAATTTTCTTTAAATAGGACGTGTTGTTGGTGGATATTTTAACCAGATAAATTCCAGTATAAATTTGGGAAGGAAGTTGTAGTTCAATTGTCTGGAATCCGATATTTAATGCATACTCACAGCTTTGTATTTTGTTTCCCTGCAAATCATATATTTCTATTTTGCAATCCGATTTTTGAATCATGTTTAAGTCAATTGAAACCTTATCTGTAGCAGGATTTGGATAAAGATTTTCAATGGCAAAATCAGGAATAGTTTCAAAACCTGTTGGCGAACTGGTGGTATCGTCGTTTATTGAAAGTAAGAGTGCTGCTTTTGGATTCCAATTAAAATGTACCATCAATATAGCATTTGCATCATAATAAAAGGAGGAGTCGGTAGAAAGGTAATCGGTTAAGGAGTACACCCTTTTTAGGTTTGATAGTTTTTGACCACTGACATTTTTTAATGCCACATTTTTAAATTGTTTATATATTCTTACAACTTTTATTTCAATCAACTTTTTAGGTTTGCTAAAATAGGCGTTTCCTGAATCGGTGTTTAAGGTGATATCCAATTTGTTTGTAACAGATGAATTGCCTGTGCTGCCAATATCTATTAAGCCCATGGCGGGTTTGCTGTCGTATCCATTATCATCGTATACCCTTGTTTTTCCTATTGTGAGTCCAGCAAATGAAGCAAGTTTTTCAGAATAATAATACGTAAAACTTAAGGTATCGGTGTTCATAAAATCGGTACTCGATTTTGGGTTTTGAGTTGGAATAATGGAGCCTCCTCTTATGTAAACAGGGATATCGTTAAGGCTGCAATTTCTGGTAATGGTTTGTGCGCCATCTACCCAGGTTTTGTTAAAATAATCGTACCATTCTCCAGCAGGCAAGTATATGCTTCGGCTACTTATTCCAGCTTGTAAAACAGGTGCTACTAATATGTTTTCTCCCCAATAATATTGATCCGATAGGCTATTGCAAAGTTTGTTTTGAGGCTCATAATAACTCATTGCTCTGGCTAAAGGTTTTCCATACCTAGAATTTTCATAGGCTAAGGTATACGTATAGGGTAAGAGCGAATAGCGCAGATTAATAAATGTGCGCACTATGTTTTGTGCATTGCTTGAATAGAAAATAGGCTCGGTGGGCACGCCTTCGCCATGTGCTCTCATAATAGGGCTAAAGGCTGCAAATTGAAGCCAACGAACATATAATTCTTCGTTCTGACCACCCCCTGTAAATCCACCTGCATCGCTGTGCATATAGGCAAGGCCGCTCATGCCGCTGTTAAGCATTAGAGGAACTTGTGCTTTTAATCCATCCCAACTTCTTTGGATATCTCCACTCCAAGGTATGGCTCCATATCGCTGACTACCAGCAAAACCTGAGCGTATGAGGTTGAATAGGCGTTTGCTAGGGTAAATGCTATCATATTTTCGTTTTAATAACTCTGCCCAATAAAAACTATACAGGTTATGCACGAGCCTAGCTTTTCCATTTACATGCAGCATATCATCTGGATGTTTTTCGGGTTCACCTAAATCGCTCCACCATCCTTCAACGCCTTCATCTATACGGGCCTTGTAAAATTGCCACATCCAATTTTGAGCACTTGGTTTATAGATGTCTAATAAGGAAGCGGAGCCTGCCCAAAAATCATTCATAACATAAGATTGATTGCTGCCATTTTTAGCAAAATAATTGGCGGTATTTGCATTGGCATAGGTAGCACTTTGGGTAGTAAAATAGGGTTCGGTAATCAAAATGGTTTTTACACCAGTTTGTTTAAAATCGCTCATCATTTTTGTGGGGTTGCTCCATTTGGTTTTATCCCAATCGAGGTTGCCCATTTTAGAGGCTGAACCAAACCAATATAAGTCTAACACCAACGCATCTAATGGGAAGTTTGCATTTTGTAGCTGGCTCACAATGCTCTTAGCTTCTGTTTCGTTTTGGTATCCATATTTAGATTGAATATACCCCAAAGCCCAACGAGGAGGCAAAGGTTGTTTGCCAGTAAGGGAGGTGTATTTCGTTACTATACTTTCTATTGAATTTCCTCCCATAATAAAATAACTCAATGGCAAGGTATCGCACGAGTATTGAAGAATGGTACTATCTGTATTGGCTATATTAAACACACCTGCACTAAAATTATTAAAGAAAACGCCATATAAATTGCTAGATACTACAAAAGGTATATTTATATTTAATGTTTGTGCACCAAAGCTATATCCATAATTTGCCTGGTTATAGGTGCTAAACGATTTGCCTCTAAGGTTTAAATCAATAGCCCTTGAGCCAGTTCCATAAAAGGCCTCGCTGCCTGTAACATCAAAGGAAACACCCCATTTGCCAAATTGATAATAAATACCTGTTCTCTCGCTAAATTTTGGAGAAGCATTTTCATCTAAATAACTTATTCGCAATGGATTCTTTTGAATTTTTAGGGTGCTACCTGAGTTTGTTTTAAGTACTAAGTAATTTGTATTTTCAACTACCGAAGCAAAGGGTGAAGTGCTAGTAGTATTTAATAAAATAGAAGTGTCAGTAGAAAGTACACCCGTTGGAGTAAAGCTTACTTTAACAATGTCTGAGGTGTATTGTTTTAGGGTTAAATCGCCATTAGAGCCCTTTATGTTTAAGCCCTCCGAGCTAAGTGTATGAGACACATAATTACCTGGCGTAAGTAAATTAATATCATAGAAAATATCATTATTAGAAGAGGAGCGGCCAACAATACTTCCATTTATATTTCTAAATAACATGGCTAGTTTAAGCACTTTTTGAGTTGGTAATACTTTAAAAAAGTTTCGAATACTAAAGCCAATCCAATATCTATTGCTATCTATTCTATGCATTCGGGCGAGGGTATCGTCCATTGCCCATTTGGTGGCTACGTTTTTCCAGTCGTTTCCATTGCTGCTTTGGGTAGTTATGAGTCCGCAATGGATATACACCTGTCCATTAAAATTTACGATACCTCTATTTCCCTCTCTGGCATCATAAATTATGCATACAGAATCATCGGTAACAGGGTTTATAGGTGATACCGAAAGTAGTTGCGCCTTAAGTTGGCAAACGCTAATGAGTATGAAGAGTATGAAAAGAATTTTTTTCATGTAGGAATTTTAGCTAGTATGAATTTAGGATTGTAGTTCTTTGAATTAAAAATAGTACTTGTTAGTTTAAGAAGATACAAAATTGCTATTTTAATTTTAAATTGAACCCTAAATTCATGAGAAACTTTTTTTTTATAAAATTGATTGTGATTATTATGTTGCAGATTGCTTGCAGTAGTAAAAGACAATTGCCTAAAAGCGAACAAGACCTTTTTGCTATTATTGAGGAAGATTCAAAAGCATATGCCGAAGGATTTTTAAAACAAGATGCAAATTTGATAGTGCATTATACCAATGAGGCTTTTGTATTAGATAAAGGGGGCAAAGACGCCTATTTAAAGGAGATGCAGAGAGATTGCAGGGAATTTAAGGCTCGCAATGATAAAATATTGGATATTGCCTTTTCAAAGCCCGATTCTATTATGAGAATTGAAAATAGGCTGGTGTGTGTGTTAAAGCTAACAGGACATGAATCATTTGGGCTTACGGGGGATCAATCCTACGAAATTTCGAATGCCATACTTGCAAATTCTAACGACTCTGGATATAGTTGGAAGTTCTTGGGCTTATTTGGTTTGGAGGAGGATAAAATTAAGGCTTATGTTCCAGGCTTTTCCTATCAAAGGTTTGGGATTGAGAAAAAGGTCAAAGAAAAGCAGCCATGGGATTAATGGATTTTTTTTAACTAAAGTTAGGTAATGATAAAAACAGAACTTAAATCTCAATTAGATGTTGGAATTAAATTGTTAGAGCTAGCAATCCCAACTGCCTCCGATTTTGAATTGTATAGCCAATTTGAAGAGGCTGGGGTTTTTGGTGAGCATGCCTTCGACTTTTTTGTATTTATTCCAGTTTTGTTTTGTAAAACCATGCTACCTAGTGTTCCTTTTCCAGATTCTTATTTTGAGATTAAGAATGGTGAAACCATAAAAAGAAGTTTTAAGTCTACCATACTTTTTACAAGGCTTAAAAAAGAAATTCAAACTGTTTTTATCGAAGGAATATCTCAAGAAACTGTTTTAAAAGTTGCAGGAAGAAGTAGCAATTTTCGAGTAATAAATGAAGTTTTGTTGGAAGGATATAATTTGGGTGATATTGTATTGAGCCCAATAACAATCCACCCACACTAGTAGCTGCTTCGATAAAGTAAAAGAAAGAGGAACTTCAACGGGCACAAAGCCCTGTTGCGAGATGCCTTACAACTGGGCCTTTGTGTTCGTTGTGCTTTCGTTGTGTTCGTTGTGGTAAAAAAACTACTCTTATGAAGAATGCGGCTTGCAAAGAAGAGGCACAAAGCGTTTTATAGTAGTAAATTTATTTTAGGCTTTGTGAAGGTGGGGGTAAAAATGTATTTTTATTTGCTAAAATATTTTTGATTTACTAATTTTAATAAACAAGATGAACGCCAAAATAAATAAAGAAAATGCCTTAGGCTATGTTTGGGGAGAAGCTTGTTTTAGTTGGGTATTAGCCGATTCAAAAGAACTTTCTATAAAGCAAGAAGTAATGCCTGCACATACAAAAGAACAATGGCATTTTCATGAATTGGCAACACAATTTTTTTATATTTTAAAAGGGCAAGCTACTTTTTATTTGGAGGGGGAAGTTCTTGTTTTAAATCCAAATGATGGAATACCTGTAGGGAATACTAAAAAGCATTATATAGCAAATGAAGGTATAGAAGACCTAGAATTTCTTGTTATATCGGAACCAAATACTCAACAGGATAGAATAAATATAGAAGGCAACTAAATGCAGATTTTAAAAACGAAAATACTTAGTCAACATCAATCCTCGCAAATAAACCAATTGTGGAACGATGAATACCCCATTAAGTTGAAGGATAGATTTCCTATTTTGTTGGATGGCGCCAATTGGTATAACCATTATTTACTAGAGGATGCCCATGCGAATGTAATTGCTTGGGCAGTTGATTTTGAAAAGGAGGGTCAGGTTCGCTTTTCCATTATTGTTGGTTCAGACCATAAACAAAAAGGACTAGGAGGAATGTTAATTGATAAATTGAAGGATGAGAATAAGGAATTTTACGGTTGGGTAATAGACCATAATGAAGATATAAAAGCAAATGGAGAAGCCTACAAAACACCTATGCCTTTTTATTTAAAACATGGGTTCGAAATTTTGCCAGAGAATAGAATTGATACGGAAATGATTCGTGCGGTTTTAATAAAATGGGTTTCAAGGCCAGAATAAAGTTAGCGATACATGAATCTAAAAACGAATAGACTTTTATTAAGGGAGCTTTCTGTAGAGGATATTCCAGCCATACATCAACTCAATTCCATTCCAGAAGTGGATAGATATAATACGCTTGGCTTGCCTCAAAGCATAGAGGATACTGAGAAAATCATACTTCCAATCATTCATGATCAAACAGAAATGCCTAGGCCAAGGTATGTTTGGTTTGTTGAAAATACAGAACAAGATTTTGTGGGTTTATTCGGACTTGTAATAGGAAAGCAAAAATATTCTACTGCCGAAATTTGGTATAAGGTTCACCCAAAACATTGGGGCAAAGGGTATGCTACCGAAACGGTTACTTTAATTTTAGGGTTTACATTTAATACCTTGAAATTACATAGAGTTACAGCTGGATGCGCAACAGAAAACACGGCCTCTATACGCGTGTTAGAAAAGTGTGGTTTTATACGAGAAGGAATGTGCAGGAAAATATTGCCCATAAGAGGGAATTGGATGGATAATTATGAATACGCTATTTTAGAAGAGGAGTATGAAAGGATACAAAAATGACCATAGAAATAAAAGAGTTAAAGACGTTTGATAAAATTGCCCATTTGGTAGAGGAGGTTCAAAACCTTCATGCTACTTTTAACCCAACTTTATATAAGCCTTTTCAATTATCAGAAATAAGGGAAGTGATGGAAAAAATGTTGTCCGATGAAACCTGTGTTGTTTTACTTGCCCAAGAAAACCAAGAAACAATTGGCTACCTATTGGCTTTTGTAAAAGATATTCCTGAAACCGCTTTTTATTATTCCCATCGTTTGCTACATATTGATCAGCTTTCGGTTTCAAAAGAACATCAACATAAAGGTATCGGATCTTTGTTAATGAATAAAATAGAAGAAAAGGCTCAAGGCCTCTCTATTGCTAGGCTAGAGCTGGATCATTTAAATTCAAATACCACCGCAGCAACTTTTTTTAAGAGTAAAGGGTACCTTCCTTACCGCCATAAATTAGGTAAACAACTAGGCTAGGTTTGAGCAAAGTAAAAGCTTCTAAAATTGGAAAATACATACCAAAAAAACTATTATTGTATAGCATGTTAAAATACTATTTTTCAGTTTTAGTACTTCTAGGCCTACTTTCTTTGGGGGGTGTTTTTGCTAAAGCTAATGCTGGCAATAACGCTAGCTTGCCTCAGCAGGCAATGGTTGATACTCTTCAAACGGATTCGTTTAAACTTGTTTATCAAGATAAGGTTATACAGCATCTCAGTCAATTTGAGCGACAAAAACAGGGGAATAGGCTTCGAAAGAAAATGAATGATTTGGAGCATTTTGAAGATCGCTTATCCACTTTTCTTAAATATGGTTTAGATACCACTGATATTATTTCTGAGATAGATGCTGCCGAAAATGGATATGAGATTGCCATTGAAGATATGGAGCAAACAGATGGGCAACTATTAACATCTAGAGACTTAAGTG
The DNA here is from genome assembly GCA_002256395.1 of Bacteroidetes bacterium B1(2017). Classification (GTDB taxonomy): domain Bacteria; phylum Bacteroidota; class Bacteroidia; order UKL13-3; family UKL13-3; genus B1. The sequence goes on from NKJG01000003.1 coordinate 167,672, forward strand.
CAAGTAAGTTCTTATTAACTTCATTATTGTATTCCTTAGAAGATTCTAAAAAGAATATTGATAAGCGTTTAAATACCATTGAAGTGTATTTATTAGAATACGATTCTTTGCTAAGTGATTCTTTTGTTTTCAATGCACAAACAGATACAGCCAATCATATGTTGCTTAGCGGCGATTATTTAATGATGAATCAAAAGCTATTGCCCAATTTTACCAGGCTTCTTTCTCTGCAAGGGCAATTGCAACGCTTAAGGGTGGATGGTGCCGTTGTTTCCGAAAAAATCAATTTGTCATTAGCCAAAATTGATATGCTTAGAAAGGATTTGTTTAGGACAATTTCTATGCGCGAATTCCCTAATATTTTGGTGAATTACGAGGGCACTAAATCCTTTACCGAAACAACAAGAATGGCCTTTATAAAGGAAGGTAAGCTGTTGCTGTATTATCTAAAAATGTTTTGGGCTTCACTTCTTTCTATGCTACTTATTGGCTTTATCTTGAATAATATTATTAAACGCATGGTTAATTCTATTAAGCTAAGTGGTAGCGAATATGCATTTATTAATAATCCTGTATTTGTTTATCCAGGCTTGAGTTTATTGTTCTTTATGACCATGGTGGCTCAGTTTATTTATTTTCATTCACCATTTGTTTTTCAAGGATGTTTATGGCTAATAGATTGGTTTATTGTGGTTTGGTTTATTTATAAAAAGCTGAAGCCCTTTGATAAATATGCCACCCTTAATTATTTCTTATTCTTATATCCCTTAGTGTTTTTCGAAAACTTTATCCTTATTCCCTTTTCTTCTGAAGGTTTAGCCATACTTATTTTAAGTTTAGTCATTATTTTCTCAATCATTTATTACTGGGTAAAAGAGGGACGTAACTTGCCATTTAATTTTATACGAACACTCTTGTTTGCTATGGTTTTGTTTGTAGAGATGATGGCTATCCTCGCCATTCTTTATGGGCGTTATAATCTAGCAAAACTCTGCTTTGTTTCTAGTTATTTTGGTGTTCAAGGCGCCTTGTTTTTATATTATACCAAAGAACTATGGTATTGCTTTTTGCAGATACCAAATGGCAAAAAAGACATGTTTGTGCGCAGTAGGTTTCTGAGTAATTTAAAAAATGCAAGTGAGAGCTCACAAGGGTTTACAAATGGCTTGATTTATATTGGAATTTTCATTCTCTATATTCGAAATTCATACTTTTTCTCTGTATTAATGGATCACGTATTAATAGAGTTAGAAAAGGAACGGTTTGTTGGGAAATATGCCTTTAGTTGGTATGCTATTTTTACTTTTTTGGGTGTAATTGTGTTTACCATTTTAATCAGCCGAATAGTTACCCTATTATTTGATAATAAATGGGAAGCTCAACAAGGCATTAGTAAAAAAGGGGGCATAAAAAATTGGTCGCTTATAATAAAGTTAATTGTATTCATTGTAGGTTTCTTTTTGGCATTTGCCTCTGCGGGTGTGCCAATGGATCATATTACCATAGTTATTGGCTCCTTAGGCTTGGGTATTGGTTTTGGTTTGCAAGGTGTTATTAGCAACCTGTTTAGCGGACTAATTATCGCCTTTGAACGTCCATTCGAAATTAATGATCAAGTGGAATGGAATAATATGCTAGGTAGAATTGATGAGATAGGTTTGCGAAGCAGCAAAATTGTGAATATAGATGGTTCAGAAATTGTAGTTCCCAATAGTGATTTAATTGGCCAAAAACTTCTTAATTGGACGCACTCCAATAATCTAAAACGCATGGAAGTTTTTGTGGGATTGAGTTATAAGTCAGATTTAACCTTAGTAAAACAAACTATCGAAGAGGTTATACATGCGAATACCTTTATCAGAAAGTTTCCAGAGCCACAAGTGTTAATGCATGTGTTCGGACAAAATGGTATTGATTGTCGTTTATTATTTTGGGTTGATATAGACGATCAATTAATTGGCAAAAGCGAATTAATACTTGCCATTCACAAAGTGTTTGCAGAGAAGGGTATTGAAATTCCATACCCTCAATTAGATTTACATTTGGATGAACCAACAGATAAAAAGGAAGAATAATTAAGTGATTGGACTATCTAGTTTCAATCGATTTTTCTTCCAACTTTTTCTTCTTTTTCTTGGCCGATTTATTTTTTACTCGTTTAGAAATAAATTTAAAAAGAACCTTGCCAAGTAATAAGGCAATTGCACTAGGAGTGCTTTTGGATCCAAGCAAAATGGCCTCGGTGGTATTTACTCCCAAAATTTCGGAAGGAATAGCTGCTAACAGGCCTTCAATAAAAGGTGTTACAGCATTTTTATCTTTCTTGTTAAAAGGGTTAATCTGAGCCCAAAGAATGGCGTTTTTGTGTTCTCCAAAATAAGTGTTCAGCTCTTTTATTTGCTCCTTTTTACTTTCTAATGAGTGTTGCTTGCGCTCTTTATACGTAATCAGTTCTTCTAATGTTTGCATGGCTTAAGAATTTGATTGTTGGCTACTAGTTTTGCTCATCATTTGTTTTACTACCATGTTCATTATTGGGCGTTCAATTTTCTTTTTAAATAAAAGAGCAAGCAGTATCAAAAACACATAAAAACCTCCCACAAATAAAAAGCCTAAAGAGCGGCTCTGAACCAAATCGCCAAGGAAAATGGCAAATAGAACATTCATAAAAAACAAGGCAAATAAGGCAAAGGATAATACCATGAAGCCAAACGATAATTTAGCTGTTAATACAGCCGTTTTTTCTACTGCAGATAGCTGTATCAGTTCAAGCCTTTCTTCTACATAATCAAAAAGCAGGTTTTTATACTCCTTAAAAAATTCGGAGTTCAAGTTTTCTTTAGTTTCTTCCATTAGTTTGTTGTTACTATCTCTTTTGCCCATACTAGTTTGCTTAAACAAAATTAATCTTTCTCTGCTAAGATTCTATTATAGAAGGTTTTTCTTTTGAAGTGAAGTTCGCTGGAGGGGAAGAAAGTCGCTGGTCGCTGGTGAGGAGGGAAGTCGCTAGTGTTTTTATTTACTAGCAACCAGTGCCCAATGCCCAGCGCCCAATGCCCATCACGCTTCTCTACCTAAACTCCTTCCACGTAAATAGAATAGGCAAGGCTTTTACAAGAATAGAAAATGCATTTATAAGATAAATTTGAGGATAGACTCTAAAATAATAGCAGCCCAACGAATCTATTAAAACCCAACTGCTAAACGCTATTAAAATGGCATTCCTGGCCCATAGCTTTTTCTCTTTAAATGGATACTTTGCAATAAATGCCAATAGAATATAACAACAAGCTATAGTGCCTCCAAAAGGCATATAAATAAAAGCCTTAAAAGGCTCAACCTGCACTGGGAAATTTGCTTGATTCCAAAGTGCCTTTGCAAGCATAATTGAATACGGTTTAAACAACACACTATTCCCCGCAAATGCTAAAAGTACGCCCGCTAGGGCAAATAAGATGCTTGTATAGAATAGCCATCTTTGCCAAAAGTGAAACCTTTTGCTAGAATGGTTTTCCATGTGTTAGCTTAATAATTGCCTTGGCTAGAGTTGGAAATACCTTAAAAGTATAAATAGAGGCCTTTGTTAAAAATGGATATTCCGATAGCTTTTGAAAATACCTACTTAATCTAATTCTAGCCGAAAACTCAGCATTCCAAAAGTGTGTATACGTTTTGATCAATTCCCTTTTAGAAAGTTCATTACTTAAATAGGCATCCATAAAGCCCGATAGTTTAAAGGCCGATCTTAGGCATATGCTCATGCCGTTTCCTGTAATAGGGGCTATGGTTCCGGCCGAATCACCCAAAAAGTAAACTCCGTTATCAATTGGTTTTTTAATCGAAAATTTTATGCCACTTATGGTTACGGGTTCCTTTAATAAAAACTCAGCCTCGCTGAATATCCGTTTTAAGTTTTTGTTTTGATAGAGGTATTCTTTTTCTAGTTCTGCTATAGAGTTACCTGCCTTTTTTAGTATGTTAGCATTTACAATATAACATAAACACGATTTGCCTTCTTCTATATTTGAGATGCCACAATAGCCTCCCTCAAAATTATGAATTTCAATTTGGCTGGCATCTCGCGCTATTCTTAGATGGTATTTTACTCCCACATAGTTTGTGGCGGTTTGATTGCTTGTACTTTCTTTGGCTTCAAAATTCGATTTTCTTCCAGTGGCATTGCATACTATTCGTGCTGTAAAAGACTTTGAAAGGGTTTGTATGGTATAGCGTTCAGTATCGCTTTCTTTTTTCACCTCTTGTGCTTTGGTTTTGAGTTCAAACAGAACACCCAAGCCCAGCGCTTCTTTATACAGCAGTTCCTCTAGTACATATCTGCTAATTCCAAAACCGCCTAAATCAAGTGGGGTTGTAAATTCTTTTTCACCTAAGGTGCTAAGAAAAAAAGTGTTTATTCGTGGTAATGGATGGTCTTTTAAACTGGGGCATAAGAAGTTCAAATACTCATAAGATTCCATTGAAATATACTCCCCGCAAACCTTTTGTCGTGGGTAGCTTCCTTTTTCTATTACAAGAATAGAATGTCCTCTTTTTCTTAAATCAATGGCTAAGGCAAGTCCTGCAAGCCCCCCTCCAATAATGGCAACATCAAAAATCATTTGTAGGCTATTATTCTGAACCTAAATGCCCAGGTCCAAGTAATGGAAAACTCTGTAAATCCTGCTTTAGTTAATAAAGAGGCTAATTCTGCTTTCAAAAAACCTCTTCTAACAGAAAGTGGTGCATCGTTTTTTACGAGATAGGATTTTGAGAATAGTGCTGTTAAAAATTTTATAGAATAATAAGCAAGCCAATGTCTGTGCAAATCATTTACTAAAACAATGCATTCATTGGTCTTACAAAATTTAAATAAACTTATTATTTCTTCATCTGTTAAATGATGCAAAAACAAACTGCAATGGATAACATCAATATTGGTAAGTAGCTCGGCCGAAATGTCTCTATAATCTTCGCAAATAAGTTCTTTATTGGGTATGGTAATTAAATTCTCTGTAGCATATCGTATGCAATCTTCCTTTAAATCTACCCCATAAAAAAATAGGTGTAAGTTTAGCTTGGCAGCATAATTCGAAAGTTGTTTGATAGAATCGCCACCGCCAAAGCCAATATCCAATATGTTTATCAGGTCTTTTCTTTTCTTTAAGATGTCTTTTAGTCCAATTAGCGAAGCATTATAACCTCCAAGTAAGGTATTTATAATATGCAATTCCTTTAGGTTTCTAAACAGATCTTTTTGTTCGATGGTGCTCGAGTCTAAATATTCTTTTTCATAGGATCTCTCTTTAAATACCATGCTATTTTTTAATTAGTTGGGTAGCTGTTCGAAGCTGAAAGGCGAAGCATTTCAATGGTTAAGCCAGGACCAAAGGCACAGCTAAATATTTTAGTGGCATCTAATGTTTCTTTTGATTTTATTTTTTCAAATATTCTTTCTAAAACAAATAAAATGGTTGGCGACGACATATTGCCGTAATCTCTTAAAATGCTTAAAGAATCTTCTACGTTTTTTGTAGTCAAATGAAGACTTTCTTTTGCGGCCTCTAATATTCTAATTCCTCCCGGATGTATGGCCCAATAGTCGGGTTTCGAATTGTCTAAAAAGTCTGTTACAACAGGATAAATATTTTCTTTAATCGCATTTGGGATGTTTTTGTTTAAATACATTTTAAATGCTACCGAAGTAATATTCCAGGTCATTAAATCAAGAGTATTGGGTATGTATGCCGAGCCAATTTCATCTATTTTTAAACTTGTTTTGCCTTTTAGGTGTTTGTTGTTTTTGCCACATACAAAAGTTGCTGCGGCGCCGTCTGCAAATAATAAATTGGCAATAATATCTTCATCCAAAACCGAGGGCATAAAATGCAAGGAACAAAGTTCTGCGCTTATAATTAATACACAGGCTTTAGGATCAGCATTGGCTATATAATACGCATGTTTTAGCGCTTTAATGGCGGCATAACAACCTAAGAAATTAAGGCCTAATTTTTCTGTGCTTTGTAATCCGTAGTGCTCCGAAACCATAAACTCAAAACCAGGAGCAAATATACCCGTACAACTCACCGTAATTAAATGAGTTATTTCTTTTGGTTTTACCTGTGTTTTTAAAAGTAGTTTATCAATTGCCTTTGTGGCAAGAGGCATAATTTCCTTTTTAAAAATTTCTGTTCTTTTTTCTATTCCTTCCTTAAAATCGCCGCTTGTAAAAAGCTCAAAATTACTTAAACCAAAATCGGGTATGCAGCTATAGCGCTTCTGTATTTTTGTTTTTTCGTTAAACAGTTTTAGTTTTTTATGGATTGCTTTTTCTCCAGCCGATTCTAGTGCCTTGGCATAAAAATCAACTAATTGATTTTCTTCAATTGCGTGGTCTGGAACCGCTGTTGCTATATCAAGAATATATGCCATAGGTTAATTTAGAGAGAAGGAAAATAGGTGTGTATAGTTTATTTATGTAGTGGCCAAAGTACTTAAATTGATTTTAAGTACTTTGTAAAACTTTAGGAGCCAAATGTAAAATTCGACTATTTTATTTGCTCTTGCCTCTTTAGCGTAAAGTTTAGTTCAATTTTCCTAAAGCATTGGAAGATTATTTTCTCTACCCTAAAATTTTCTTCTTTAAAAATATTATCGGGGTTTAGGGATGCTTGATTTAGCCCTTGACTATTTAGTACCACCATGAGCGCTTTTTCTTTTCCATCAACTACATCCATAAATAGGCTTACACCTTCGTATTTGGGGTTGTATTGAATTTCGTAATTCAATTCATTTATATTAATTAAACCTGGAATTGGCACCGTTACACTATCTTGGCTTACCAGATCTATTTTCATTTTTTTTATTATTGTTTCCATTTGTTTTTTTATAAGGTTTCTATGTCATGAGTGGGAGCATACGTTTTTAGAATTGTTCTTAAGGTATCGTAGTAATCTCCCAAATTTTTTATGCTTATTTCAGGATGCTTTTCATCTGGAATGGTCACAGGAAACTCTGTAATATACTTTGATAATTCGGGGTATTTGTCTTGAATTAGCAAGGTTATTTTTAGGATGTCCTCATTTAATTTTTTTTCTGTTTTCATTTGTGTTTTGTTTTTGGCAAACAACTGCTCCTTGGTATTACCTCTTCCTTAACCTTTTTAAAGTCGGTAAGGACAGGTTTTTTGTTATTAAAATCCTGGTTGGTTTTCTTAAATAAAATTTCCTCACTCTCAAGTGTAGGAAGTACTTCTTTTGTTTTTTTCATAGTTTTAGGGTTTGTTTTTTCTTGTCAATTGTTCAAACAAAAGCGAGAGTGATTGTCTGTTTGTAAAATAGTGGTAGGTCCAATTAATAAATACAATGAGTTTGTTTTTAAAGCCAATCAGTAAGAATAAGTGTAGGGTCATCCAGAGTACCCAAGCAAAGAATCCTTGAAAGCTTATGGTAGGATAGGCTAAATCTACCACTGCTTTGTTTCGTCCAACGGTGGCCATATTACCTTTGTTTAGGTATTGATAGGGAAGTATTTTTTTGTTGTTGGCTAGTTGTTTAAAATTCTTAGCTAAGTTTTTTGCTTGGTCTATAGCAACACTCGCTAATTGAGGAAATCCTCTAGGAAATAAGGTTGATTCAATTAAAGATATATCACCAATGGCAAAGATGTTGTCGCTTCCTAAAACCTTATTGTAGGAATTTGTTTTTAGTTGGTTCGATTTTGAAATGAGGTTTGGATCTAATCCAGGAGGGAATGATCCTTTTACTCCTGCCACCCAAATTACAAAGGTTGAATGGATATAAGAATCATCTTGAAGGAGTACTTTTTTATGTTCATATCCCTTTACAAACGTATTTGTTTTAACTATTACCCCCATTTCTTCTAAGTAAACTTTGGCGCTTTTAGAGGCCATTTCACTCATATTTATTAATAGTCTGTTGGTGCCCTCCAATAAGTAAATTTTCATTTTGGTGAAATCTAATTCAGGATATTCAAGCGGCAAGGAGTCTCGTTTCATTTCGGCTAAAGCGCCACTTAATTCAACGCCTGTTGGTCCTCCACCCACAATTACAATGCTTATTGGTATTTGTGCAAGCGGTGTTTGAGAGGATACCGCATCTTCAAAGTACTTTAAAAGCGAGTTGCGAATTTGTAAAGCTTCCCAAGTTGATTTCATGGGAAGAGTATTCTCCTCAATAGCCTTATTGCCAAAGTAATTTGTGGCAGCACCAGTTGCCAATACCAAAAAGTCAAATCGATATTGGCATTCATTGGTTTGAACCGTATTCGCCTCGGCATTTATGTTTAGTACCGTTTCCACTCGTATGCTCACATTTTTACTTTTATTAAAAATAGTACGCAAGGGAAAAGAGATATTGCTCGCATCTAAATTAGCCATAGCCACTTGGTAGAGTAGCGGTTGAAACTGATGGTAGTTGTTTTTATCTATAAGGGTAATACGATAGGAGGGATGGTTGTTTAGGGTTCGTGCCAGTTTAAGTCCAGCAAAACCTGCACCTATTATTACTATATGTTTTTTTGTTTGTACCACGCAATTAAAATTTGGATAATTTCAATTACAATAGTCCACCTATACACGTTCTTATATGTTATACATTAAAACGTATGTGTTATATAAGTTACAGATTGCGAAGAAAGTCGCTAGTCGCTGGTATGAAGAAAGTCGCTGGTCCCAGGTGTTTTTTTACCAAAGCCAGTAACCAGCGACCAGCGACCAGCGACCAGCGACCAGCGACAGTTCCACTACTCAATCAACTCTCCCTTTTCAGAATAAAGTCCTACCAGCAAACAATTGCCCTTCTCATCCACTCTTAAACCGCCGTATTTGGCATGGGCATATTTGGTTGCAGTGCCTTCCTCAAAGAAATAGCTATCAGCGCCGATAGAAATGGTGTTATAGCTTACGGTATAAGGTATAAAATATTCACCTGCTTGTTTGGGTTCAAGTTCTTTTTGATAGCGTACCAAATTGCCCACATTCGCCGAATCGCAGCGTATAACGCAATAGCCTCGTTTGTCAAAATATTCACTCATGTTTGGGTTATTGGCAATAGCATATCGTAAGCGCAAATAATCGCCTTGCATTAATGAGCGCGGATCAACGGGTGCTAGCGCTAGGAGTATAAGTTTACCTTCTTTTAGTTGTTTTTCTTTTTTGTAAATACTATAATTTACCAGTGCCAAAACAAGAATTAGGTTCAGCACAACTAAAGCCCATTTATTCTTGCTCATGTGTAGTGCTTTTTATAAGTAAAAAATAGAGCGCCAAAAACACTATTCCTGAACCTAGTAGTAGACCCGATTTTTGCAATAAGCTCAAGTTTAAATCATAATAAAATCTTGAAATAAAATACACAAAAGCTAGGATGCCTATAGCTAAGCCCCATTTATAGTTGGTTTTAAAACTCAAAAGAATTATTAGTAAAGTGCCTGATATGCCAGGAGAATAGGCGCATAGAGCCAAGAGAAGAATGCTAAGAGTGTAAATAATTATTTTACTGAGCAACCTTTGAATACTTAATTGCTCCATAATAAAATGGCTACACACTAAAATTAACGCGGTATTTGCTATAGCGCTGAACCAAGTATAATTGCCTGTTAAGCCACCGTAGGAATTTTCGCCCAAAGGTGCCAAGCCTGTTATAACACTTAGTAGCAAGGCAGCTCGCAAAGCTTGGTATTTATGCGCTGTTTTAAACGTTTTGCTTAAAAAGAAACCTTCGTTGGTGCAAACCCAATAAAAACTTAACACAACTAATAGGTTGTAAAAGTGTAGCATGTCGGCTTTGTTATTTTGAGTTAATAGTACCAATACACTTATGCTGGAAATAATGGCGCTTGAAAATCCAATTAAGGTAGATTCTGTAATTGCGTAAGAAATAATTCCAACTAAGAACATTAATAAGGCTATTCCATTTTCGTCAATATCTGCCGAATATAAACCCGCTAAAAACATGGCTAAACCACATAAATATAGGGTTATGGCAATAGAATCGTAGCTTAAACTTTTTGAATAGTAGTGTAATGCCATGCCTCCTGAACTACCTAGTAATCCAAAAAATATAAGTCCTGCTGTTGAATGGTGTAAACCTGCCACTATCATAAAACCTACAAATGCTAGAGTTGCAAGAGCTCCTCCCAATATACCTAAAACACTTGTGCTAAGTGCTGGTTTAGGTTCTTTTTCTTTTTCTAGATGTTGTGCTAGCATTTCCTCTTCACAGCTAAAGTCGGAGCCTTCTTTGACTTTTAAAACTTCAACCAGTGCTAATATATTAGTTGGTGTTTTCATTGCTCCACTGTTTAGTTAGGGTCAGAATATATTTGCTCATGAAGGCCACAGCAACAGAAATAAAAATGCATAAAAACAATAAAGACCCTTCATTAATATCTGTTTTATCAACTATAAAAACACTTATAGCAATAAGTATACTTAAACTTATAATTGCTAAATTAAGTGTTTTCTTTTCTTTAAAAACTTGGTAAATGCCAGCGCCATAACTTAAAGCCAGTGGAATTAATAGTAAGCCATAATCTGGTTTTGATGCCAAAATTAAATTGCAAAGAGCTGCCGTTCCAAGTAAGCCAAGCGCAAGTGCAAGTAGGTGTTTGAGCCAAGATATTTTATAGTTTTTGTCGACCAAGGTTGGATAGAAGTTTACAAATAAATAAGCAAGTATAAGTAAACAATAATGGATAAGCAGCCCAATGTTTAGGCTCCAATTTAGGCTTACTTGTTGTTGGTATAAAAAAAGTGTGGTATGAACCAAGACAAAAAACAAAAGCCAAAGTGAAGCAAACTGAGTAAGGCAAACAAGTAATACAATAGAGAGTGTCCAATTAAAGAAAAAATCATATGCATTTGCACCCGTTTGGTAAACCTGGCCAAAAACGGAATACAATACGCCAATTAAAATTGCTAAAAAGGTTGTAAGTATAGCTTTGGGTAAATAGTTTAATTTGGGTATTATAAGCAAAATGCCCACTGCCAAAAGCAAGCATTCTATAAGCCCTAGTTTAGCAAACTTATGCAGGCTAGCCCAATTGTAGGCAAAGAAAAACACAATGCCAGCAATACAAAAGCCTAAGCCTAAACTTAGGAAGAGTAGTTTTAAAAATCCTTGCCAACTTTGTTTGCCAGGGTAAACATGTTTTTGCAAGGTATCTTGAATACGTTCCTTTGGCCAATTGCTAAAGCTGCTAATAAGTTCAATGGCGTTTTTATCAAACTTGTTTTCCATTTTGTGCCATGCTAATGTAGTTGCAAGCTAGTAATTTTTTATGATAATGATAAATCTCTTGGGTTTATATTGGGCTTATGTAACATTGGTTACAAAAGCCTAATTTTTAGATTAGTATTTTTGATGCTATTAAAAATACAAGGATGAAAAAGAAATTAGTACTCATGGTTTCCTTAATAGTTATGGGTGCATCCATATTTGCTCAAACGGCACCTTTTGGAGTTTACCTTGAACCAATAAGTGTTCCTGAACTTGGTGGCTTACAAGCTTACGCTTTTGGGCAAAGCAATGGTAAATGCTTGCTTATTGGAGGTAGGTTAGATGGCTTGCATAAAAGACAACCATTCGCTTCATTTGATGTGGCTGGAAATAATAATCAATTAATAGTAATTGATTTGGAAACTAAACAGAAATGGACAGCTCCAATAACATCTTTATCTGTTGCTCTGCAAGAACAGTTGAGTTCAACCAATATGGAGTTTCACCAAGAAGGTAATTACCTTTATATAATTGGTGGATATGGCTATAATGCAGCTAGTGCCAGCAGAAAAACATTTGCTAATTTAACAGCTGTGAATGTGCCTTATGTAATTAGTGCTGTAATAAATAGCGCTCCAATTACAAATTATTTCCGACAAATTAGCGACTCTCAATTTGCCGTTACAGGTGGGCATTTGAAGAAGATAAACTCAACCTATTATTTAGTTGGTGGGAATAGATTTGACGGTAATTATAATCCTATGGGTAACCCCACGTACACGCAGGTGTATACCAACGCTATTCGTAAATTTACTATTGTAGATGATGGAACAAACCTAAGTATAACCCACTTGACAACTATTACCGACGCTACAAACTTGCACCGCAGAGATTATAATGCTGTTGCTCAAATATTGCCAAATGGAGCTGAGGGAATTACCGCATTTTCAGGCGTGTTTCAACCTACAGTAGATTTGCCTTTTTTAAATAGCGTTACTATCGATAGCGTTTCATATGCAGTCAATAATACCTTTCAACAATACTATAATCATTATCATTGTGCTGTTTTGCCTTTGTATTCAGTTTCAAAAAATGAAATGCATTCTGTTTTCTTTGGCGGTATTGCCCAGTTTTATGATAGTGCTGGGGTTTTGGTTCAGGATAATAATGTACCATTTGTTAAAACAATTGCCCGCGTAACTAGAAATTCGGATGGAACGATGGCAGAATATAAATTACCTGTTGAAATGCCAGGATTGCTTGGTGCAGGAGCTGAATTTATTCCTGTTCATAGTGTTCCGCAGTATTCTAATGAGGTGGTAAAGCTCGACGATTTAGCAAATGATAGCACCATGGTAGGTTATATTTTTGGAGGTATTGCAAGTACTGCACCCAATATTTTTTCTGTTAATACAGGTGCTCAAAGTAGTGGCAGTAATCAATTGTTTAAGGTGTATGTTATAAAAAATGCCTCTACAGGAGTGCATGAGTTAAACAAACAAAGCATTGGAACCTTGAATATGCAAGTTTTTCCTAACCCAAATGATGGTGATTTTGTTGTGAAGTTTAATTTAGCTAGAACAGCAGAAGCGAAAATTTCTCTCTATGGTATGGATGGGAAAGAAATAGAGGTGAAAGTATTGCCATATCTGAGCTTAGGTGAAAATACCTACCAACGAAAAATAAAGAATCTTGAAGCTGGTGGAACCTTCTTTTTAACAATTGAAACTCCTTACGAAAAGGCAACTCAAAAGATAATAATTGAGCACTAAATAATTAGTGGTTTTTACCTTCGCAATTTGATTTCGCCTTATTAATTATGTCCGTTTTGATAAATGAATTGCTTAATTTAGGGTCCCAATTAAAGTCTGTAATTTCTACTAGTACAAAGATCTCTTTTGGATTAGTCTGCAGGATATATTGAGTAAATTCATCTTCTAATTTTTTTAGCGAATTTAATTCGCAGGCAGATAAACGACCATCATTTGCCAGTTTTCCAAGGCTATCTATTGCATATGGTTTTATTCCAGGTTTTAATTTTATGCCAATGGTTTTTGAATTGTCTTTTCGTTGTACAATAAACAAATAAGGGATAGAATCTGAAACATAAAAGGAATTATATTGGTATCGTGCGCCAGTAAGATAAATGGCAATATCTGTAATACAGGGAGACGATTTACTTACGATTCGAGTATTGGTTCTATCTATTATGCTGTCTGGGTATAACATGCTAAGGCCTTCTCTTAAGCCCATAAAACCTAGCGCCAAACCATCGCAAAGGTGGCCATGAAATTTGCCAACATCCTCTAATGTTAGAATGGTAGTTTTGTTTAATCTGCCCTTCGAAAAATCTGTATCCAAAACTTTAATAGTTGGGTTTTGGGCAAAAGTGCTTCCTAAACCAAGAAGCAGGAAAATTAAACAAAAAAGAAATTTCATATACGTAAAATAACTTGCTTAGAGAATGCTTGCCAGAGTTGTAAAATAATTAGGAAATTATTTTTAGATAAATTAAAACATAGTAAACACCAGTGCCAACGAAAAGCAATCCGGCAACGATGCGCATAATTTTTTCTGCTTTTTGTATCGCCTTAAAATAACTGCTCAATCGCGAAAAACTGAAGGCAATAACAAGAGTGAAAAATAGAACTAAAGTTCCTGCTCCAAAGGCATAAAATAGGGGATAGATAAACCCTCCTTCATGTTTTATACTCATAGGTATTAAAGCGCCAAAATATAGAGCTCCACTATATGGACAAAAAGCCATGGCAAATAAAATTCCTAATAAAAAGGCACCTAAAAATCCTTTTTCCTTAAACTTATCGCTCCATTTTTCGGTAAAATTACTGCCTTTTAAAAAATTGACCTTTACTATGTTTAACATAATTAGTCCAACAAGTATCATAATTGGACCCACAAATTTTTCACCGTTTCCTTGAAAGAATTTTGCTATTTGAAACTTGCTTGCCCCCAAAATTATAATAAGTGCAATTCCTGTATACGTTAATGCAAGTCCAAGTGTATATAACAAGCCACTAAGTATAACCTTATTTCTGCCTTCTATATTGTTTTTGGCTATATAGGCTATTGCAGTAATGTTTGTAGCTAGCGGGCATGGACTAATGGCAGTTAAAATTCCTAGCAAAAATGCCGAAAGAATGGGTAGGTTTGAATAGTTGAGCCATTGGTAAATAGTATCATTCATTTTAGGTTTGCTGTTAAGGAACTTACTATTTCTGTAAATTGTGGAATGTATTTTGATTCATCATTGGCCTTCTCAAAAGCAAAATCACTCAAGTCAAAAATGCTATCTTTTCCATTTACCACTTTATTAAACATAAGCGCAGTTCCAGTTGCCTCAAATTTTTGTGCAATAGCCGCATTTTTCTCCTCGTCAACATCTATAATTTGAAAAATAATGGAGCTATCTTTTAATTGTGTGGCAAAATTCAACTGCAAAGCTTTTAAGGTATATGCCTTCATGTTTTTACAGGTAACGCATTGTCTGGTTCCATGAAAGCAAAACACCTCCAAATAGTTCGTTTTATTGGGGTTTGTCTTGTTCTCCTTTTTTGAAATGTCCGCATTGTTACAGGATGCTAAAAGTAAAGTTAAGAATGCTGCAATAAATAATCTTATTTTCATTTGATGCAAGGGTTTTGAGGATTTAGGATCAGACAATTTTGGTTTATAAAATGAAATTAAAAAAGTAGCCTGATAGAATCATAAAGAAGGCTATGGTGCTAAAGTATATGGCAATCAATTTTACGTTCATTACCTTTTTTAGTAGCATTGCTTCTGGCAAGGATAAACCTATTACTCCCATCATAAAGGCAATAGCAGTGCCCAAAGGAACCCCTTTTGCAACCAATACCTGTACTACTGGAATTACACCTGCAGCATTACTATACATTGGCACACCCATTATAACGGCTAATGGAACAGCGTACCACTGACCTTTATTTATATATTGTTCAAAGAAGCCTGTTGGCAGAAAACCATGCATAGCTGCTCCAATTCCAATTCCAATGATAATGTATAAGGCCACACCTTTAACTATTCCAAATGCCTCCTTTATAATGGTAGGCATTCTTTTCAAAAGTGGATAGAATTCATCCTCCATTTTTTCTTCCTTTTGAGAATTGGCAATTACAGTTTGAACCCAGGGTGAAAGGTGTTTTTCAAGATTTAATTTCCCCATTACAAAGCCCCCTAAAATCCCTAAAGTAATACCTGTGACAACATAAATGGCTGTCACCTTAAAGCCAAAAGCCCCTGCAAATATGGCTATGGCCACTTCATTTACTAAAGGGGCTGTTATTAAATAAGTAAACGTAATTCCTAATGGAATGCCTCCTTTAACAAAGCCTATAAATAGAGGAACAGAAGAGCACGAACAAAATGGAGTTATCACTCCAAAAGTGGAAGCAAATAAATACTCCAATCCGTATAGCTTATTTCTACTTAAAAAATTCCTGACTTTTTCTACAGGGAAATAGGAATTTACAATACCCATTAGGGTTGTAATAAGAAATAATAATAGCGCAATTTTTAGGGTGTCAAAAACAAAGAAATTTAAGGCCTGACCCAAATGGCTTTGAGCGGATACATTTAAAATGGTAAAGATGAGCCAATCGGCAAAATGCTGCACCCAATTAAACATTGCTTTTAAATATTAAACGGCTTGATTTAGGTGAGTTTAAACACCCAAAAGAGTTTTAATTTCATTTACTTCGGCCACACGCCCCTTTATTTTAATTTCTTCATCAATAATTAAAACTGGGGTTGTTAAAACATTGTACTTCATCATTTCCTCAATGTCTTCTATTTTAGTAACTTCAGCAGTAATTCCTAATTGTTTTATGGCTTCTAATACATTATTGTAAGTGGTTTTGCATTTGGCACAGCCGGGGCCTAAAACCTTAATATTCTTTTTCATAATGCGGTAGTGTTTTTCTACACTTCGAAGGTAGAATTAATATCCTATTCGTAAAATGACGAAGGTCATTTATTTGTGCTATTAATCGAAAAATCCAATTAATACTCCTTTTGCTAGGTACCAGTTTTCTTTATTAATGCAATATTTTGTTTTAGGAGGGTCTATGAACCCTTGAATTAGGCCTGCCTCGCGTAAAACCTTTAAGTGTTGCGATAAGGTGCTGTTTGCTATGGGTAATTCTTCACTCATGTCGCCATGATAACAACATGCCTGTTTGCTCAATAATTCCAAAATAGCAATTCTTACAGGATGAGCAAGGGCGTTTCCAAACTTGGCAAGTAACTCCTGTTTATCGGTATATTTTTTGCTTTTTTTGAGCATTTTAATTTAAATACTATTCGCAAATATACGAATTATAGATAAAATTGAAAAGGTACAAGTAAATAATAGAAGCAGTGTAATACCTTGTTGAAAAGCACAAAAAAAGAGCTTAGATAATTCTAAGCTCTTTTCGTCGGGGTGGCAGGATTCGAACCTACGACCTCCACATCCCAAATGTGGCGCGATACCAGGCTACGCTACACCCCGATTCCTATTGGATTAGGAGGTGCAAAAATAAGGATAGTTGTGAATTATGCAATTTGTTTCGCATTTTTCTTTTTAGTTTTCACTAAAACCCCTGATTGTATGGCACTTTTATTGTCTTAGCCCTTCTTCTTCAATACTATTTTCTTTTGATGAAACTCATAAGCTGCTTCTAATACCTTGGTGTAATTTTCCCATTTGCTCTTGGGGTCAAACTGGTTTTTATAGGTTTTGGTGGTTTTAATATGCAATTGGTTCCCTTTTACCTCGGCTTCTGCCAAAAACGATGCCGATTCATTATCAACGTTCATCTTAAGCGAATTTGGGTCTTCTACCGTATAGCCTTCAGGTATTTCAAAGTTCATCTCATCTACAAAGTGTCTGCTGTAGTTTTGGTAAATGTCAAAATCGCGCTTCATATCTTCTGGCTTCAATTCTAATTGCGATCCAATGAGTGTTCCCACAGAAACCAAGTAATTTGGACCAGCTTGGGCAATAAGGTTTTTAAATTCGGTGTTTATCTTAAACTCAAGTATAGGCGATTCATCATACCTGCCGTCCGAAACCAATTCAAAATCACTCACCTTTTCTACCTCAAACTTTTGGTCTTCAAACATCTCTTTTAAATTCTCCATGCCATTCTTCCATTCCTTTTCTTCTTGCTCTTTTTGGATAAGGTTAGTTGTGGTAGTAGAATCATTGCCTCTGCCAACTTTATGTAGGTCGTTTTTTACCAACTCTCCTTTAAATAAAACCTTGTCATAATAATCGTATTTGGGCATTCCTTTGGCTAAAATGTGTTTCTTAAGAAGCACATTTTCAAAGTTTGCATCTAGTTTAATCGTACTTATTTCTTTCGTGTAATTATCCTCTAAACTGCTTTCTGGAAGTGGGGCAAGTTTAATATCCTTACATAAGTCTATGGTAGATTGCGGACTAGGATAAAACAAGGCTTGGCTACCTTGAAGCTCTGCTGGTATTTCATTGGGAAGGCTATTTTGATTGAAGTAAAAAATATACACAGGCTTTTCTGCAAATACTTTTAATCCTTTTCTTATTTCTGCTGGGTGGCAAACTTTGTCTATTTCACAATAGTTTTTTGAAACACTTGCAATGCTTTCATAGTTTATTGATAATCCATTTAAAACACCTACAAATACATTGAAAAACAAGTCTTCATTCATAATCACTTGTTCTTCATTTTTTTTATGTGTGGAAGTATCTTTTAATGCTTTGGCCAATTCCTTCTCATGCAGTATTGCAAGGGTAGTGGTGCGCAAATAGTAATAGGCTTTGTTTATCAGTTCGGTTTTGTTTTCTGGTTTAATAGCTAGCAATTTTAGGTAGTCTAGCGTGCTGTTTTTTAAATCCTCTGCCTGCTTTTTGTCCTCTATTGTTTCGTGTTTGGCTAGCTCAACAATTGAAATAGGGCTTAGATTGGTATCTATTT
The DNA here is from genome assembly GCA_002256395.1 of Bacteroidetes bacterium B1(2017). Classification (GTDB taxonomy): domain Bacteria; phylum Bacteroidota; class Bacteroidia; order UKL13-3; family UKL13-3; genus B1. The sequence goes on from NKJG01000003.1 coordinate 185,883, forward strand.
TATCGTCTAAATAAGTCAATTTCAAGGGTGGCTTTTTTAGAAGTACCACCTTAAAGTAGGCGAGGTTTTTATTAGGCCTATCAAAGTATTCTTCCTTAAAGGTGTTTCTAATACTATCCTCAAAAGTAAACACTCGGTAACCATCAGGTCTTACTTCAATCTGTGGCTTTGGCGAATTGTTTATGGTATGAGCAAAGATGGAATAATTAGGAGGTACTGTTATGGCATAACGTTGGAAAACCACTGGGTAATCATCGCAAAATACGCCCAAAATTGGATATGATTTTACGGCTAAAGGTGTATAGGTAATTCCAAATTGAACCTTTTGTCTAATGTCAATAATATCTCCAATTTCTAAGCCTTGTATGGGGAGTTTAGTGCAATACTCACCGCTGCCCACAAGGTCAGTGTATACGTCTGGAATCTTTGTGATTCCTGCAGTCTCTATTTCCTCGGCAAGTTTTGAAATAACAACAGATTTTCTGTCTTTTTTAATTACGTTAACCGTATAAACTGCATTACTATTTGAATACAGAATTGAAAAGTTCTCAAGTGCCGATTTGTCCTGAATTAATATTCGCTTTCTTAAAAAGCGAAATAAATGAAGCCCATCAAATTGATCCGTATAAAATCTATACGAAATAACTTGAGATAAAATCACCGCCGAATTGTTTTTAAAAACTGCAGGTGATTCAAATACATCCATCCCATTTTCTAAGCCAAATAGGCCCTTTTGTATCTCCTCTTTTTCGAGTTTAATGTTTTTTAATTCAGTGGGACTTATTCGGTTCGATACCTTATTACTGGCACCCTGTTTAATATTTAGTTCTTCTTGTTCTAAATATTGCTTTCTCCTTTCAGATGGTTTTTGAGCATATAGGATGGTGTTAAAAAAAACACCTAAACAAAGCACCAATAAAACAAACCTTAGTTTAGTCATGTTTTAAAAATTAAGGTATTTATTCAAGGTAAGCGATCCTGCCATTCCCACATTGGATGGGAATTCAATGCCTAAATGAGAATTGCTATTGGAGGAGGGCATATAGCTTAGCTTTAGTTTAATTTCCATCGCATTTTTGGTTCCCCAATAACTGTAACCAATTAAAATGCTTGGCATAGAACTAAAACTACTAAAGGTTGGAATGCTTTCAAATGGCGGATTGCCGGCATCACTAATCCCAAAAACTCTATTGTCTAAGCCCAATCCAAAACTATACCCATTTAATTCTTCACTTGAATAGGTTGAACCTAAGCCATGTTTATAGGTAAAATAAATGGGAAACGACAAGGAACCCACATACTCTTGCTCATAAGATTTGGTGTATGTAACAGAATTACTTGGGTCAACATAATCAAAATTGAAGGTCTTTTTGCCAGCACTTAAATGAAGTCCTATGGGTATTTCAACAGATAGGCTATTCTCATTATTCATCTCTTTAAAATTAAACCTAGGTATATAATACACCGCTCCTATACTTGCTTCATTTAGTTGAGTGATACCTTTTACAGCAACATGCGTTGAAGAAGTTTCCACTGTTATGTAGGTTGCACTTAGGTCTTTTGCTGGCGTAACATAGGCGTCGGCCAATACCGTAAAGCCTACTTGTTGAAAGAATTTGTCTTTTGCCGATTGCGCCTGGGCGTTAAAAGAAATGGCAGCTACTAAATTTGCTAGTAGCATTTTTTGTATGTTCATGGCCATAAGAATATGGGTTTGGTTTCTTAAAAGTTTAAAAATTTATTGTAGGAAAGTCTTACCGATAGTCCATTGATAGGACCTGTTCCAGGTATACTATTAATAACTTCTTGCGAAACATGGGAAGGTAAATAACCAACTTTTAAGTTAATCTCTCTAGCAACAGTTTGTGTCCAAAATCGGTAGCCAATAGTAACTGCGGGCATAAAATATATAGAAGGTATTTTTTTGTCACTACCGTTTACTATATCTAGGTCTTTTTGGGTTAAAAAAATGGGTGTGGCATTATCTACCCCTAGGCCAATTGAAATTCCTTTGTTTAGGTCTGAACCCAATGTGGATCCAAGGCCATAGTTAAAATTAATAAATAGCGGAACACTCAATTTTACCATAGTAGAACATCTTTCAGTTATCGTTCTCATGGTTTTGCTGTTGGGGAAGTCTGGGTCTTCTATTACAGAGTCCATCGAATTCAGGTATAACTCTCTTTGTCCCAACGAAAGCCCAAATGCCATTGGCGATTCAATTGATAAGGAAGCATTTTTTGAAAACTGATAAGCGTTTATTCGTGCGGTATAACTAATGGTGAACCAATTGAAGGTGTTATATCTAGCGTATCCTTTTCCTTCTACTCTTGAATATTCGGTGAAGTTAAATTTTCCTTCAATAGGAGTTATTTTTGAATTGAAAAAATCACTGAAGAGCGAAAATCCAATTTGACCAAAATATCGTTCTTTTATTGGCTGGCTTTTTAGCAAAGAACCATGCATGAATAATACAATAAATAGGCAGCTAAAAAGCAGGTTTTTAGGGGTTATCATACCTTAAGGGGAGTTTTGAAATTTTAAAATGTTGTTTTGGTTTTAACCCTTTTTCTTCAATACTATTTTCTTTTGATGAAACTCATAAGCAGCATCCAATACCTTGGTGTAATTTTCCCATTTGCTCTTAGTGTCGTAAAGGTTTTTATAGGTTTTGGTAGTTTTGAAATGTAATAGGTTGCCTTTCACTTCTACTTCTGCCACAAACGATGCCGATTCATTATCAACGTTCATCTTTAGCGAATTTGGGTCTTCTACAGTATAGCCTTCGGGTATTTCAAAGTTAATCTCATCCACAAAGTGTCTGCGGTAGTTTTGGTAAATGTCAAAATCGCGCTTCATATCTTCTGGCTTCAATTCTAATTGCGATCCAATGAGTGTTCCCACAGAAACCAAGTAATTTGGACCAGCTGGAGCAATAAGGTTCTTAAATTCGGTGTTTACCTTAAACTCAAGAATTGGCGATTCATCATACCTTCCATCCGAAACCAATTCAAAATCACTCACCTTTTTCACCTCAAATTTTTGACCTTCAAACATCTTTTTAAGATTGGCTAAGCAATCCTTCATTAATTTTTCTTTCTGTTCTTGCTTCGTTTTTAAAAAGGCAGCCTGTCGAACTTCATTTTTATAAAATTCTTCATCGTTTTCTCCTTTTCTACCAATTTTTTCTAAATCGCTAGTTACAAAATCACGCATTAATAAAACGTCATCATAATAGTCGTATCTTGGGTTTCCTTTTGCTTCAATGCGCTTTTGTAAAAGTAGATTTTCAAAGTTTTCACTCACTTTTACGGTACTAATTTCTTTCACATAATTATCTTCCAATTTGCTTTCTGGTATGCGTTCATTCGAAATGTCATATCCCTCTTTCTTTATATCTTTAGATTTAGAATAAACTAAAACATCAGTACCTTCCCAATGCGGGTAGATTTCATTAAAGTAGCTATGTTGGTTCAAATTAAAAATATAAATTGGTTTATTACCCAATACCTTAATTCCTTTTTCTAATTCAATCTTGTGAATTGCATCCTTTACTAAGCCATATTTTTTGGATACACCCACTATGCCAATATATTCAATATTAAATTCGTCTAATACACCTTGCATAATGTTTAAAAATAAAACTTCATCTAACCCTTCTAGAGCACCATTCTTAACCATTTTAGGATAATAATTAAAAATAATATTTGATTCTTTATTACTTAGCTTAACTAAGGTTACTGTTCTCAAGAAATAATATGCCTGGCGAACTATTTCCTCCTGTTGGTTTGGTAATAACTTTAATGATTTTACATATTTTATGGTCGCCTTTTTTAATTTCCATTGGTAGGCTTCGTCTGGTGATATTTCTTGAAATGCCAATTTTAAAACTTCATCCTGATTTAAAGGTGAGTTATAATTATCATCAATGTTATTTTCTTTTGATTTAAAACTTATTTGAAATTTAAAAACGGGTGAGCTTCTAAACACATAATTATAATATTCTCTATTGGAAGCACTATGCATACTATCGGTAATTAGGTATAACCTGCTGCCATCCGATTTGCTATTAATTTCTGGTTTTGGGGTGCCGTTTAAGCAAAATAATTGGATATAATAATTTTTCGGCACCAAAATTCCAAAACGTTGAATTACTATCGGGTAATTGTTTGATAAAACTTCTACCACGGGTGCAACTATAAAAGGGGTATAATGTTCTCCATTGCTAATTTCTACTGCCTGTTGGATTTCTAATATATCCCCAATTTCTAAACCTTGCACGGGAAGTTTAGTTACATTTTTAGTTCCGCCAATAAACTCTACAAAAAAATTAGGAATATCTATATTTTTAGCATCCTCTGTTAATGCCGCCTTTTTAGAAATTTCCCTTTTTGTGTTATCTGGTTTAGTAATACTTAATTTATACGTTGCATCAGGTCTCGTATAAAAGATAGAAAAAGCTTCTAAAGCCGATTTGTCTTGTATGAGTACTCTTCTTCTAATAATTCTCTTTTCATAAAGGCCTTTGTTGTAGCCAGGGGTAAAGTCAAAATAAATGCTCTGGGCTAATATTATCGCAGAGTTATTTTTGAATTGTTCAGGAGCTTTGGTTCTTTCAAAATCTGATTCGTAACCCTTTAATGCAGTTTCAAATTCAGCTTGTTCCTTGCGATCTTTGCGTTGTTCACTTGTACTTAATTTCATATTCGCATCCTTTTCATCGCTTTGCTCTTGGATGGCTTCTGTGGCAGCTTGTTGTTTTTGTATTTTTTTTCTTTCAACAGGACTTTGGGCAATAAGACTGCCCATTGCCAATATGAATCCCGCAGCTAATACAAATAGTTTTTTCATATAATTATGGATGCGTTAAGATTATTTGTTCTTTATAAAATTTGTTTAAGTCTTTAATCATGTTGTTCCAATCATCAAAGTTCACTTTGTGTATGATGCCATCCGGTAATTTCAATTCGGTTCTATAAATTAATTCGTTTCCTTTTTTTGTGTAGGTAAGTTTAAACGAATAATCTGGTCCACTTCTTACAAAATTAGCAGGGGTGTATTTCACTGTATATCCTGCAGGAATGGTAAGCACCACCTCCTGTGTTTTTAATTCATTGTTGTGAAATTCATAATCAAACAAACGCGTGCTATCGAAGCTAAAGTCAAAGAATTCTCTTGTATAATCAAGGGTTAAATACAATTCTTTACCACTGCTAATTAACGAGTGTTTTAATACATAAGAATTGTTAAACACTAAAGGTTCATCTCTGTTTTCTAATCCTTTAATAGAAATGTTGGATACTTCTTCGTTTTTGCCTTTCGATAAAAAGTAGCCTACCGCATCTTGTTTATGTTCTGTTTTAAGATTGTTATACTCAACCAAAATGCCCGTTTTATAGTCGTTTTTATAGGTCGATTGATTTTGTCCTACTAAATTTTCACCTTCAATTTTTGCAGTTCTTTTTATATCATGCAGGTTCGAATCGGCACTATAGGAAGGCACTTTATCCAAAATATACTTTTCGCCATCTTCAATCATTACAGGTCTTCCTTGTATTCTGTAAGCGTTAAAATGATAAGAGCCATATTTTTCTGTTCCATCTAAAAAAATGTGTTTGCCATTTAAAAATACAGTACATATCATGTGGTTATCTACCGATAAAGAAGGGATTGAATAATCATACGCAATTATGCGTGTTCCTATCCATGTTAGGCGTGCATCATACCCAGCAAGCTTTAACATTTCTTTGCATAGGTTCGCCATACCTTTACAATCGCCATACCTGCGATTAAAAACATCTTGCGCTGCCGCAGGTTTAAAACCAGCTAAGCCTGCCTCGTAGGCTAAGTATATTATTTTGTCCTGAACCCAATAATAAATGGCTTTTATCTTGTCTTCATCGCTTGTTTTACCTGCAATAAGTTCATTTACTTTTTCTTTTAAGTGTTCTGGATTATTATTTACTTTTAACACCAAACTGCGGTACCATTTATATAAATCGTCGGTGGAATTTAATAAGGTAGTGGTTTGTTTTTGGTAAGTAACAGATTTAGCTATAACCAATAAATGTGGCAAAATATAGGATGGGCCAGGTGAGTTGCTTTGATTGTAGGCCCCAAAAATGTTTTTTATAGTATAAATAATTCGTTTCGATTTCGGTCCCTCTTCAATTGTTTTTTCAATTTCATATCCATCAAAATTCATCTCCTTTAAGTCTAATTCAAGCCAATTAGGAACCTCAAAAATTACCCGTTTTTCTTTTTGGGGAAAAAAATCAGGGAAGTAAACACTCGTAAAATATTTAATATCAAAAATTTTTCTACTGGTTTTGAAACCAAATCTTTCGCCAGACGAATTAAAGTAGTTGTGGTATATTAAATAGCGTGTATCTGTGCTATAATATTCGTTAAACGACATGTCCTCAGCTCCTACCCAAACATTAGCGCTTTTCTTGTTAAAACCAGTAATGGAGTTTACACTCGATTCAAAATTATAGGTAATACTATTGGTAAATTGATAAGCCGTTTGTAAAGATATTAATTCGTACTTGTCTTCCTCATTTACCTCAACCATAGGTGTGCCTTTTGAGTAATGGTTATGCGAAAAGGTATAAACCGTTTCATGGTCGGTGGCATATACATCGTTTTGAGGATAACGCTTTTTTAAATCGCTTGCCAATTCACTATCGGCCTTTGTTACTATTCCTTGGGCTTGTATGGCAAAGGGTAGCAAACCAAATAGTACTAGTGCAATAAGATTTTTCATTTTTAGTAGTTTAAAATCTTCCCAACCGTAAACATTATTACCATGCCTGGTGTACTAATTCTTTCATATTCTTTAGGTCCTAATGCATATCCAAATTTTAAATTGTATTCCATTAGTGCGTTTTTTCGTAAACTACGATGTCCTATGTTTATAGCAGGCATGATATTAAATCGTTTAATTGGAACATTCACCACTTCTCCACCACTTGTTTTACCAATAATTAACGGTGTTAAATTCATTTCTACTCCTATTCCGGCAGTTGTACCTTTTTCTTTATCCGTTTTGTAAGTTGATCCTGCCCCAAATCCAAATTGAAGAAATATTGGAAAAGATAATCTTCCATAACCTGAGCAATCATTATCAATACTGTAGGTATTAGTAGTTCCCGATGCGGCGTCAAAACTGGTAGCTTGAGCTGAATAATTTATAAATCCACTTGAAATGGAAGCCGTAAATGGAACCCAAATTCCTACCGAATAATCTGGACCTTTTTCCTTTAAGTTTAAACGAATTCCATATTGATAGGAAATAATTCCTATTGAAATTTCTCTTGAATAGCCATTGAAGTCAAGTGAAGTATTTTTTTTGGTAAACCTTACTTCCTTCAATGGCCCAAGGCTTAAATCGGCAAGTGCAGTATAAGATGAGTTAATAAATATTCTGGCTTTTATTTGCTGGCCATTTAGCAAAGAACCATGCATGAATAAAGCAATAAATAGGCAGCTAAAAAGCAGGTTTTTAGGGGTTATCATAGCTTGTGGGGAGTTTTGAAATTTTAAAATGTTGTTTTGGTTTTAACCCTTTTTCTTCAATACTATTTTCTTTTGATGAAACTCATAAGCAGCATCCAATACCTTGGTGTAATTTTCCCATTTGCTCTTAGTGTCGTAAAGGTTTTTATAGGTTTTGGTAGTTTTGAAATGTAATAGGTTGCCTTTCACTTCTACTTCTGCCACAAACGATGCCGATTCATTATCAACGTTCATCTTTAGCGAATTTGGGTCTTCTACAGTATAGCCTTCGGGTATTTCAAAGTTAATCTCATCCACAAAGTGTCTGCGGTAGTTTTGGTAAATGTCAAAATCGCGCTTCATATCTTCTGGCTTTAATTCTAATTGCGATCCAATGAGTGTTCCCACAGAAACCAAGTAATTTGGACCAGCTTGGGCAATAAGGTTCTTAAATTCAGTGTTTATTTTGAATTCGAGTATTGGAGATTTATCGTATCTGCCATCAGATACCAATTCAAAATCACTCACCTTTTCTACCTCAAACTTTTGACCTTCAAACATCTTTTTAAGATTGTCTAAGCCATCTTTCATTACCTTTTCTTCTTGTTCCTGTTTGGTTTTTAAATAGGCTGCTTGGCGTGCTTTGTTTTTAGAAACCACCTCTTCATTTTCTTCTTTTCTGCCAATTTTTTCTAAATCGCTAGTCACAAAATCACGCTTAAATAAAACGTCATCATAATAATCGTATCTAGGATTTCCTTTGGCTTCTAAGCGCTTTTGTAAAAGTAGATTTTCAAAGTTTTCACTTACTTTTACGGTGCTAATTTCTTTTACATAATTGTCCTCTAATTTGCTTTCTGGTAAGCGCTCATTAGAAATGTCATATCCATCCTTTTTTCTGTCTTTTGATTTCGAATAAACTAAAACATCGGTGCCCTCCATAAAAGGGTATACTTCATTAAAATAGCTATGTTGGTTCAGGTTAAAAATATAAAAGGGTTTACTTCCTAAAACTTTAATTCCTTTTTCTAATTCATTCTGATGAATAACATCGGCTACCGAACCATATTTTTTTGAAACACCTGCCACTCCAACATGCTCTATATTAAATTCGTCTAATACGCTTTCCATGATGCTTAAAAATAGGTCTTCATTAATACCTTCCAGTGCGCCATTCTTAATCATACTAGCGCCATACAACATAATCAACGACGATTCTTTATTGTCAAGCTTAACCAAGGTAACAGTTCTTAAAAAGTAATAGGCTTGGCGCACTATTTCTTCCTTTTGGCTCGGCATAAGCTTTAATGATTTTACATATTTAATAGTTGCTTTGGTTAATGCCGCTTGGTATTCATAGCTTGGAGATGTTCTTTGATTAGCCAATTTTATAATGTCATCCTCACTCAAGGGCGAATCAAAATTGTCTTCAATGTTTTTATATTTAGCTCTTGATTTTAGGCTAATTTGAAACTTAAAAACAGGTGAGCTTTTAAGCAAATAATTATAGTATTCTCTAGTAGAGGTACTACGCATGCTATCTGTTATTAAATATAATCTACTACCATCCGATTTGCTGTCAATTTCTGGTTTTGGGGTGCCATTTAAGCAAAATAATTGGATATTATAATTGCTAGGAACCATCATTCCAAAACGTTGAATTACTAAGGGGTAATTGTTTGATAATACCTCAACAACAGGTGCCGCAATAAATGGATTTGAATACACTCCACTGCTTATATCTACTACTTGTTGAATATCTAAAATATCTCCAATTTCTAGTCCTTGAACAGGAAGTTTAGTTACATTACTTCCACCTCCAATATACTCTCCAAAAAAATCAGGAATATCTTTATCGTTTACCGATTCGGTTAAGGCGGCTTTTTTTGAAACTTCCTTTTTGGTTTTGTCGGGCTTAATTATGCTTAGCTTATATTTCGCATCGGGCCTAGTATAAAACATAGAAAATGTTTCTAAGGCCGATTTATCTTGTATGAGAACTCTTCTTCTAATTATCCTTTTCTCAATTAAACCATTTTGCGGGGTAGGGGTAAAATCAAAATAAATACTCTGCGCTAATATTACTGCCGAGTTGTTTTTGTATTTCTCTGGTGCAGTGGTTCTATCAAAATCAGATACATATTCTTTTAAGGCTGTTTCAAATTCGCCTTGTTCTAAACGTTTTTTGCGTAGCTCGCTCGGACTTAATTTCTTATCGGCTTCCTTCTCATCGCTTTCCTCTTGGATGGCTTCAGTGGCAGCTTGTTGTTGTTGCATCTTCCTTCTATCAGAGGGCTTTTGTGCAAAAAGATTCGTAAATACGAATAAGAATCCTATTGCTAATACAAATATTTTTTTCATACAATTAAGGTTGCGTTAGAATAATTTGTTCTTTATAAAATTTGTTTAAGTCTTTAATCATTTTGTTCCATTCGGCAAAGTTCACTTTGTGTATGATGCCATCCGGTAATTTCAATTCGGTTCGGTAAATTAACTCGTTTCCTTTTTGGGTATAGGTTAATTTAAACGAATAATCGGGACCGCTTCTTATAAAATTTGCTGGTGTGTATTTTACTGTATAGCCTGTAGGAATAGTAAATGCCACCTCCTGTGTTTTTAATTCACTATTGTGGAATTCATAATCAAATAAGCGGGTACTATCAAAGCTGAACCCAAAAAAATCGCGGGTATAATCAAGGGATAAATAGATTTCTTTGCCGCTGCTAATTACATTGTGCTTTAATACATAGGCATTATTAAACACCAAAGGTTCATCTCTGTTTTCTAATCCTTTAATAGTAATATCCGACACTTCCTCATTTTTTCCTTTCGATAAAAAGTAGCCAACCGCATCTTGTTTATGTTCTGTTTTAAGATTGTTGTATTCAACCAAAATGCCTGTTTTATAATCGTTCTTAAAGGTTAATTGATTTCTACCAACCAAATTTTCTCCCTCAATTTTAGCAGTTCTTTTTATTTCATGTAGGTTCGAATCGGCGCAATAGGCGGGCACTTTATCTAAAATATACTTTTCACCATCTTCAATCATAACAGGCCTTCCTTGAATTCTATAGGCATTAAAATGATACGAGCCATATTTCTCTGTTCCATCCACAAAAATGTGTTTGCCATTTAAAAATACAGTACATATCATATGATTATCTACCGATAAAGAGGGGATAGAATAATCATAGGCAATTATACGTGTGCCTACCCATGTTAAGCGAGCATCATAGCCTGCAAGCTTTAACATTTCTTTGCAAAGGTTCGCCATACCTTTACAATCGCCATACCTGCGCTTAAATACATCTTGCGCAGCGGCTGGCTTAAAGCCTGCTAAACCTGCCTCGTAGGCTAAGTATATTATATTGTCCTGAACCCAATAGTAAATCGCTTTTATCTTGTCTTCATCGCTGGTTTTACCTGCAACAAGTTCTGTCACTTTATCTTTTAAAGGCTCTGGATTATTAGTTACTTTTAAGACCAAACTGCGATACCATTTATATAAATCGTCGGTAGAATTTAATAAGGTAGTGGTTTGTTTTTGGTAGGTAACAGATTTGGCAATAACCAAAACATGTGGCAAAATATGAGATGGGCCGGGTGAATTACTTTGCTTGTAGGCACCAAAAATGTTTTTTATAGTATAAATAATTCGTTTCGATTTCGGTCCCTCTTCAAGTGTTTTTTCAATTTCATAGCCATCAAAATTCATTTCCTTTAAATCTAATTCAAGCCAATTAGGCACGTCAAAAATTATCCGTTTTTCTTTTTGAGGATAAAAATCGGGAAAGTATACGCTGGTAAAATATTTGATATCATGAAAGTTTCTGCTTGTTTTAAAACCAAAACGTTCGCCAGATGCATAAAAGTAGTTGCGGTAAATTTTATACCGTGTATCGGTGGTATAATACTCGCTAAACGACATATCTACCGAGCTTACATTAACCTTTGCTCCGTTTTTAGTAAAACCTGTAATGGCATTTACACTCGATTCAAAATCATAGGTAATGCTATTGGTAAATTCATTAGCCGATTTAAGGGAAAGCAATTCATATTTATCTTCCTCATTCACCTCCACCATTGCGGTGCCTTCTGAGTATTTATTAATAGAAAACGTAAATACCGTTTCATGGTCGGTACCATACACATCGCTTTTTGGATATTTCTTTTTTAATTCGGTGGCTAAATCGCTATCCACTTTAGGCACTAATCCTTGGGCAGTTGGTTTTAGAACAAAAAATAAATTGAACGCGAAAATTAGGAGGAGATAATTTCTTATACGCATCGTATTTAAAAGTTTAAGAACCTATTAAAGGTTAATGAAAAGGCAAATCCAGATTTAATAAGTGTATTTAAATCTTTAGGATCGCCAGTTGCTGGCATATAACTAAGTTTAACTTTAATTGCCTTTGCTTTATCATTTTTCCAACGATTAAAACCAAGCATTACGCTTGGCATAGTGGTAAAACTTGGCAAATCTGCCGAACCATCTATGGTGTTTGATTCTACCGAAAACCCTGTTAGTCTATTGTCTAGGCCCAATCCAATACTAAATCCTGTTTCCTTTTCACTAGCATACGTTGAACCCATACCTATATTTAAACTTACATAAACTGGAAATGAAATGGAACCCAAATATTCTACATTTACCCCTCCCCATTCGGTTTGTGTGGTTGACCCTGGGGTGATATATTGACCTGCAAATTTTTTGTATCCGCTAGAAAGATGTATGCCAATAGGCATGTCTAAAGAAATACTTTTATCCACTCCTGTTTCTTTAAGGTTTATGCGTGGAGTATAATAGTAGGCAAAAAAAGAGTATTCTTGGTTTCGAACAGCTCCATTCATAGGAATGCTTACCGTATTATAATTTATGTCGTCTACAAGTATATTTGTTGAGTAATCTTTAGGCGCACTAAAATAAAAATCTGTATACACACAAAAGCCAACTTGTTGAAAGAATCTATCTTTAATTCCTTGGGCTTGCAAGCTAATGGCAAGTGTACCTAATACTAAAAGGGTGCAAAGTTTTTTCATAGTTTAGTAGTTTAATATTTTACCAATAGTTAGCATAATTACCATGCCTGGGGTGCTTAATTTATCCGATTGATTTTTATATTCTTTTGTGTCGAATACATATCCAAATTTTAAGTTGTATTCTACAAATTCATCTTTTTGGAACTTGCGGCGACCAATGTTTACAGCTGGCATAATATTAAATCGCTTGATGCTTATTTCTGGGTCTCCTCCAGTATCTGTTTTGCCAAAATATAAGGGTGATAAACTCATGTCTACACCTATTCCGGCAGTAAATCCCTTTTCTTTATCACTTTTATAAGTTGAACCTCCTCCAAATCCAAATTGAAGGAAAACTGGAAAAGATACTCTCCCAAATGTAGAGCATTTGCCAGATTCAGATACCAATTCGGTCTTTCCTGTCAATTGATCAGTTCTACTTCCTTCTACTAAATAGCTTAATTTTCCAGCAGAAATGGAAGCGGTAATTGGGACCCATATTCCAAGCGAAAAATCAGGGCCTTTTTCAATCACATTTAAGCGCAATCCATATTGATAGGATAGAATTCCTACAGCAAAGTCTTTTGAATATCCTTTGTAGGTGTATGTTGTAACATCTGAATAATTTACCTCATGTAGAGGACCAAAATTTAAATCTGCTCCCGCACTAAATGAGAAGTTAGTGAAGATTCTGTCTTTTAGGCCTTGCGAAAACGCTTGAAAGGATAAGATGAATAATAAAAGAGTAAAGGTTTTTTTCATTTGGTTGTATATAAAATGAGAGTGAAAAATGAGTTTAAAAATTCAATATTTTGTTAAAGGATAATCTCATGGAAAAACCACTTTTAGATACCGATGTAGTAGCATAATCCAATGCCTCATTGCTTGCACTAGGCGTATAGCCTAATTTTAAATTTAATTCTAAGGGCTTATCACCATTCCAATGTCTGTATCCTAAACTAAGTGCAGGAATAAAATAAAAATTCGATTTTTTAACACTGTTAAAGTTTTTTTCAAAGGATTCTTTGCCTTCAATAAATAGGAGAGGATGCGCACAATCGAAACCTACCCCTACAGTAAGTCCTTTGTCCGAATCATTATCATAGGTTGAGCCCATACCCATATTAAAGGAAATAAATACAGGTACACTTAGGTTAAATATAGAAGTTCCTTCTGCTGATTTAATTTCCTTGTAATTATAGTTTGTAGAGCTAGAAAGTGAATCTCGACTGATCACTAATGCATTTTTAAACCCTACTCCAAATCCTGCCGTAATAGGAACATCTATTGAAAAAGACCTGTCCTTATTTATTTCGTAAATATTTACACGGGCAGTATAGTTTAAAGAAATAAAATTAAATGAACTGAATTTTATATATCCCGATCCAGGAGATTTTATTGGATTGTAATTTGCATCATAGCCAAAATCATAATCACCGGTTAATGGAACTAATTTTGAACTGAAATAGTCCATTAAAACGGTACCCCCAAATTCACTAAAATAAATTTTGTTTTTGGTTTGACTATAAACAGGGTTAGAAAAGCTAAAACTTAAAATAAGTAGCAATCCCATGGCGAGGGAATTCTTTTTTTTCATTGGCATTTTTGTATTCTGCCAAATATATTATATAAATAATATCTTAACCAAGAACATTTCTCATGTTACATAAGATTTTCGGCAATTGGTTTAGAAAAACTGTGAGTTTAAGAAGTATGAGCTGAGCAAAGTTTTGAGCCAAGGATTGGCAAAATTTTTAGGACATTAAAAGACCTCAAATTCAAGTACTAACGAACATGATTAAGAATTATTTTAGGAAAAAAAATAAAGTGATGAAAGTGTAACATACCTGATTTTTTGTGCGTTAACTCTTCATAATATATTTTTACTATGAGAAAAAATACCTTACTCTTAATTATGCTAATGGGTTTTGTTGGCATAGTTAACGCACAAACTGAAGTGAAAAACTTTCAAGTGCATTTTAAATCCGATGAGTACACATTGGATCAGGACGACCGAAATGTGTTGTACCAATTAATGAAGCAAATGCAAACTAATACCTATTGCGAGGTGGTGCTTAAAGCCCATACCGACCAAGATGCATCTGCTACCTACAATGAGGAGTTATCTGCTAAGAGAGCTAAAAGTGTAAACGATTACCTCTTAGAAAATGGCATTTCTCAACAGCGTATTTCAACCTATGCTTTCGGCGAAAGCAAACCTATTAAATCAAATTCAAATGAGTTTGGAAAGGCTCAAAATAGGCGTGTAGAAATTGCTGTAAATTATTATTCCTATTCAACTGTCAACGATTTTTTGAAATTAATTGGTGGTAATTACAAGCAATCTTTCACCCTTAAGCCAGATGCCGATAATACCATTGTAGCTAAAAATGGTTTACGTGTTGTTTTGCCAAAAGGCTCACTCGAAACAATTGATGGAAAGCCTTTAGGCAAAGGTGAGTTAAGCATGGAAATTGAAGAGTTTTTTACGGCAAACGATGCTGCCACCCAGCAATTAAGCACAGTAGCCGATGGGAAAATTTTGGAGTCGGGAGGGATGTTTAGTGTAAAGGTAAAACAAAATGGACAAGAGCTCAGGCTCAAGGATGGCAAACCCATGCAGGTTGATTTACCTTCTAAAAATCTTCAAAATAATATGCAAGTCTTTGTGCCTGTGTTAAACAGCCAGGGCATTACCGAATGGAAAACTACCGCCCAGCCTTTTGATCTTAAACCCAAAAAAGAAATTAAGCTTCCGCATACCAAAATTAATGTGGCTCAATTGCGCAAGGCAAAAGAAGAGGTGGATGTGAGAGAAATTAGGGGCTTAGAATATTATTATAAACCACTCCCTATTCCTAAACGCCCGCTTCCTCCTAAAAAGCATCACGAAATTGCTATGGCTTCTAAGCACGAATTATTTCCGTGGTACGAACGTATGTTCTATCCAAGGTTTTATGTAGAAAAAAAAGTAGCTGAAGAAAATGCAACTCGTATTAAGCTGAACCAAAAAAATAATGCACGCTATGCCTCAAAATTTGCAGCCTATGAATTGGCTTTAGATAAATATAAAGTCGACTCGGCTAATTTTGAAACAAGTGAATTGGCAAGTTTTAGAGACTGGCTGAACCAAAGCGAAGTGAAGTTTAAAGAGGCAAAGCTAATTCTTGAAAAAGCTAGTTTTAACAAGGGTGTTGAACGCTTTTGCGAATTAAGCGAGCAAGAAAAATTAACAAGCCTAAACCCAAAGGGTATGTTTATTTCTATGACAAGACCAAGTGTTAGTCAGCAGTTTTTATACGGCACCGTTATGGCTACCTTAGATAGAATTACCGAACTAAAAGATAAAAGTTTATTAATGGCAATTGGCTTGTACGCAAACAAACAATCACAGATTTTTATTGGGGTAAAAGAACAAGAAAGGAAATGGCTTTATAGCAACTATGTGCGCAACGATTTTACTGCAGATAAGCTTAAAAATAATTCGGAGTTTGCAGGTATTTTTGATAATGCCCAACTCGATATTTTAAAGCAAAGAGAAAAGCTCGGTATGTTGGAGGAAAATACCATCGTTGAAAACATTTATTCTGCCTCTCTTAGCAATTTTGGAGTGTATAACTGCGATAGGTTCAGCAATACCCCACCAACCCAAATGGCCGAAATAGAGATCCCGTATAAGGGCAATGCCCGCGTATCTTTTTTTGTGCCCGATATGAATAGTTTTATTTATGCCTATCACGATGCTAAAGATAAATACCATCTTAAATTACCTATTGGTAAACAAGTAAAAATGGTGGTGCTAGGTTTTAATGAAAAAGGCGAACCAGTTTTTCAAAATACAGCACTCACCATTACCGGCAATCAAACTATTGAACCCAATGTAAAGGTGAGTACTATTTTTGATATCAGAAATAGCTTAAGTAGAATGTAGTTCTTAATAGTTTAACAACTCATCCAAAGCTTTTTTGAAGCGTTCTTTTGGTAAGAAATTTTGTTCTAAATCCATATTAAATGGAACGGGTGTGTCTAAACTTCCCACACGTTTTACAGGTGCGTCGAGGTGCTTAAAACAATGCTCTGAAATATGAGCAGCTATTTCAGCTCCAATTCCACCTGTAAGCGTGTCTTCATGCAATACCAAAGCTTTGCCGGTTTTCTTAATACTGGCTACAACGGTTTCTTTATCCCAAGGAAGTAAGCAACGTAAGTCAATAATATCTGCATCTATACCTTGTTCTTTTACATAGGCACTTGCCCAATGCACTCCAAAACCATAGGTAATTATACTCACTTCGTTTCCTTCTTTTACTACTCTGGCTTTGTTTAAATCAAGCATATAATAATCGTCGTACACTTCCTCTTCCAACTCTACCAAACGATACAATACTTTATGCTCAAAAAACAAAACTGGGTTCGGGTCATTAATGGCTGCAGTTAATAATCCTTTTGCATCAGATGGGGTTGATGGATACACAATTTTTAATCCAGGTACATGAAAAAACCAGGCCTCATTACTTTGCGAGTGAAAGGGTCCAGCACCTACGCCAGCACCTGTTGGCATGCGCACCACTACATCTGCATTTTGTCCCCAACGGTAATAACTTTTAGCTAAATTATTTACAATTTGGTTGAACCCAACGCTTACAAAATCTGCAAACTGCATTTCAACCATGGCTTTCATTCCTTTTATAGCAAGTCCATAGCCGGCACCTAAAATAGCACTTTCGCATAAAGGTGTATTTCTTACTCTGCCGCTTCCAAATTGCTCTAAGAAGCCTTGTGTAATTTTAAATACGCCACCATAATCGGCAATGTCTTGTCCCATCAAAACCAAGTTAGGATGCTTTTCCATGGCTTGTCTTAATCCATCCGAAATGGCATCTACATATCTCTTTCTACTTTTGTTTTCACTTGCTGGTTTTATAACTACATGTTGCAAGGTATTATGGGTAGCAACAGAATCGGGTATAGATACCGCTTGGTAAACATCGTTTACTTCATAGCTTGTATCTGGTATAATATCGGGTTCGTTTTCTACCGATTCTACACCTTCATCAATCTCCTTTTTAATTTTGGCTTTAATGCTTGTCATAAGCTCATCGGTAAGCACTCCTTCTTCTAGTAGGTAATGCTCATAATTGCTTACAGGGTCTTTCTTTCCCCATGTTTCAAACAACTCTTGTGGCACATATTTGGTACCCGATGCCTCTTCATGGCCGCGCATTCTAAAGGTAATGCACTCTAAAATTACGGGGCGTGGTTTGGTTCTAATAGACTCACTCAAGTTTTTTATAGTATCATACACTTCCAAAATATTGTTGCCATCTATTTTGTAGGCTTCCATACCATAACCAATGCCTTTATCGGTAAAGTTTTTAAATTTAAATTGTTGATTGCTAGGTGTAGATAATCCATAGCCATTATTTTCAATCAAGAAAATAACAGGTAAGTTCCAAACGGCAGCGGTGTTCAATGCTTCATGAAAATCACCTTCACTTGCACCACCATCTCCACTAAAAACTACGGTTACTTTTTTCTCTACTTTTAATAGGTTCGCCAAAGCAATACCATCTGCCACACCCAACATAGCGCCAAGATGCGATATCATTCCTACAATGTGATATTCATTGGTTCCAAAATGAAAAGAACGTTCTCTACCTTTTGAAAAGCCATTGAATTTCCCTTGCCATTGGGCAAATAATTTTGCGAAAGGAATATCTCTGCCAGTAAAAACACCTAAATTTCTATGGAGTGGCAAAATATATTCATCGGGATGAAGGGCTTTAACAAGTCCTATACTTATGGCTTCCTGTCCAATACCGCTAAACCATTTGCTCACTTTTCCTTGACGCAATAAAATAAGCATTTTCTCCTCAATCATTCGAGGTTTTATTAATGCTTCGTATAGTGAGAGTAGCAGTTCGTTGCTATATTGTTTTCGGTTGTAATTTAACATAGGGTCGATTTGAGGCACAAAAATAGGAAATTTGCGTAGAAGCCCTCTTATTTTTAAACGGTTTTGGTCGATTAAAAAAAAATCGTAAAATTGGGCCATAAGCAAACCGCATATGAGCAAAACAGATAGCAAGCCCCTTGCCTCGGCCATTGGTATTTTTAAACAATACAAAGAGCTTGGAACCAAAGCAATGCAACAATTGCCTTCCGAAGGTTTTCATTGGAAGCCTGAACCAGAAAGCAATTCTATTTATTTAATTGTAAAGCACCTTCATGGAAACATGAAAAGCAGATGGACAGATTTTTTGACTAGTGATGGCGAAAAGCCTTGGCGCCAAAGAGATGAGGAATTTGAAGACGAATTAGTGAGCGATGAGGATATTCTAAATATATGGGATGAAGGCTGGCAAGTGTTGTTTGATACACTTGAATCTTTAAACGATGCCCAACTTAGCGAAATAGTGTATATACGCAGCGAAGCGCATTCTGTTTTGGAAGCAATTAACAGGCAAATTGCCCATTATAGCTATCATGTTGGCCAAATTGTTTTCCTAGCAAAGGCTGTTAAAAGTAGTTCTTGGCAAAGCTTGTCAATCCCTAAAAAGAAAAGTGCCGAGTTTAATAGAAATATGAATCATCTATGAGATTACTAACCATCTTATTTTTGCTGAGCCTAGTAATGGCTGGCTGTGATTCTGCGCCAAGTCAAAAGCAAACCAATCCCAATGAGAAAATTCATCCCTATGCCAATATAGAAATACACCGGTTTTTTAATTGGTGGATTGCGCAACAAAAAAATGCTCCCATTGCTTTAAATGATCAATTGCGCAATAAAATTTTGAACCGAACCGATGCGGCTGAGCTTCAAAAATATTTTAAAAATAAAGGTCTGAACCTAAAACTGTTTGAAGGGGTAGAAGATTCCATAAAATTGATGCAATATCGTAGGTTCGACAAAAGCCTTATTAGCGCCAATGTGCTATGGGTAGATCAAAATAGATTGCGTGGCTGCCGCAAAGTAGGCAAGGATGCCATGTGGGATTGCTTAGAGCAAGATTATGGCAAATCTGATTATTATTATGTTTCGCCTCCCGTTTTTTCTAGTGATGGAAATTGGGTGTTGGTAAGTGTAAATTATATGAATAAAAACTCCGAAAAAAGTGGTGGGGGAGGACGATTATACAAACGTCTTACCGATAAAACTTGGGAAGAGACTGCCTTTTTGAGTTATTGGGGAAGTATTGAGTAAATTCTTATCTTAGTTGAATGGAAAAGATTTTGTTTCTTCACGGCGCCCTTGGTTCAAAGCTCCAATTTAGCCCATTGATAAATGCCTTGGGTGATTCATTTGAGTGTCATTCCTTAAATTTTGCAGGCCACAGCGGTGAGCTCATTCCAGCTCAGGGCCTCACTTTTCAAACGTTTGCCCAGAATATTCTCGACTATCTAAATGCAAATAAAATTGATAAAATAAATCTTTTTGGGTTCAGTATGGGTGGATATGCAGCACTCTATTTTGCGCATTTACATCCAGAACGTGTGGTAAAAATAATGACCCTAAATGTGAAGTTTAATTGGGATCCAATTACCACAGCTAAAGAAACGGGTATGCTTGATCCGGATAAAATGTTTGAGAAAGTGCCTCAGTTTGCTAATAATTTAATGGTCTTGCATGGCATGAATATTTGGAAAAACCTGCTAAAGAGCACAAGTGATATGATGAAGAAGTTGGCAGAAACCGTGGTGATGAGCGAAGAACAATTGAAAAGTATACAGCATCCCGTATTATTAGGCATTGGCGATAGAGATACAACCTCATCTATTAGCGAAACGCTCACTGTTTACCAGATGATGCCTCAAGCGCAGTTTTGGGTTTTGCCAGCAACAGCGCACCCTTTTGAGCGCGTAAGTACAGCCCAATTAGAACTAATGATTAAATCTTACTTTTAATTTTTTTGAAGCATTCCGAACTGGTATGATTCTTGAATAATTTGATTACACATAAAAAATAGTATGAAAAAATTAATCCCTATAGCCATCTTATTTATATTGTTTAGCTCTTTTACCAAACCTAAAGAGGAGGAATTAAAATGGTACCAATGGAACGAAGGATACCCATTAGCCGTAAAAGAAAAGAAACTAATTTTGGTGGATGCCTATACCGATTGGTGCGGCTGGTGTAAGAAAATGGATAGAGATACCTACACCAATGCGGATATTATTAAGAAGCTAAACAAAAATTTTATAGTTATAAAATTCAATCCAGAGCAGCGCGATAAAACCTATGATATTGATGGTACCACCTTTTCGGCCCGCGATTTTTTTGCCCAATTAAGCAGAGGTGAAAATACAGGTTACCCAACCACTTATTTTATTAATCCCAAAAAGAAATCACTTTTTGTTGACCCTGGATACCACGATGCCGCCAGCTTTACCCAAATTTTGGATAAGGTAATTGAAGATGCAAAATAGCTCCATAGGAGCTATCCTCTCATTGAAAAAAAATACCAAGCAACCGCGCAAGCTCCATAGGAGCGACATTCTCATAGGGAAAAAATGCCAAGCAACCGCGCAAGTTCCGTAGGAGCGACATTCTCATAGGAAAAAAATGCCAAGCAACCGCGCAAGCTCCATAGGAGCGACATTCTTTTGTAGTAATAATAACCTGATTTATTCAATCCAATCAAAGAGATATTTTTCATCATAATCAATTTCAAACCTATTTAGTAATTCCATAAATTCATTTTTAAATGATTTGATCGTATGATGTTGTTCTTGGTTATTTATGTAGTTAGAAACATAATTTAGCTGAGATTGGGCATATGAAAATGCACCAAAGCCTTCTTGCCATTGGAATTTCCCTATCACAAATTGTTTATCATTTATCCATTTAGTAGAATTTGCTTTTATATCGCGAACCAAATCAGATATAGATTGGTTTGGGTTAAAACTAATTAGAATGTGTATATGATCAGATACACCACCAATAGCATAAACCTTTTGTTTGCTCTTATTTACTATTCCACAAATGTAATTGTACAACTCCTCCCTCCAGGTTTTGTGTATTAGACTTTGTCGGCCTTTGACAGAAAATACAATTTGGATGTAAAATTTTGAATATGTGTTTGCCATAATTTTTGGGATGTTTAATTGGTATGTTCAATTGGTATGTTCTATGAGGATGTCGCTCCTCTGGAGCTTTATTGCATTTAATGTTTATTCCATTTTCTATGAGGATGTCGCTCCTCTGGAGCTTTGATTTAATTTTGATTTATTAATTTTCTATTAGGATGTCGCTCCTCTGGAGCTTTGATTTAATTTTGATTTATTAATTTTCTATGAGGGTGTCCCACCTATTGAATTCAAGAAGCCCCTTAGGGGCGACATTCTCATAGCTTCATTCCAATAACAAAATTAATTTTTTGTCAATTAAAGCTCCGTAGGAGCGACATCCTTCCATAGGATTAGTTTTAAAAAAATATCGTTAGAAAAGTTTCTTGATTAGTGTCTCTATTGGGTTCAGAAGTTTTTTCTAGTTATTGTGATTTTATTTCCAAATGATCCAATTTTTATAATCAATGGGGTGAGAATAAACGCAAAAAAGCCGGGCATGCCCGGCTTTTTTGTTGTTGAATTAAGATTAATCTAAATTCTAGTATCTGTACATTTCTGCTTTAAATGGACCTTGTACCTTCACGCCAATATAATCAGCTTGTTCTTTATCAAGAATAGTAAGGTTAGCGCCAATATGAGCTAAATGTAAGAAAGCTACTTTTTCATCTAAATGCTTAGGTAAAACGTATACTTTGTTTTCGTAGTTAGCACTGTGGTTCCATAATTCAATCTGAGCCAAAGTTTGGTTCGAGAATGAGTTACTCATTACAAAGCTAGGGTGACCCATAGCGCAACCTAAGTTCACTAAACGACCTTCAGCTAAAATAATGATTTCATTTCCGTCAACATTGTAAATATCAACTTGTGGTTTTAAGGTGTTTTTGGTTGAACCATAAGTACCATTTAACCAAGCCATGTCAATTTCATTGTCAAAGTGACCAATATTACAAACGATAGATTTATCGCGCATTGCTCTAAAGTGACGCTCAGTAATAATTTTTAAGTTACCTGTAGCTGTCACAAAAATGTTTGCACGTGAACAAGCTTCTTCCATAGTTACTACTTCAAATCCGTCCATTGCTGCTTGTAAAGCACAAATTGGGTCGATTTCGGTAACTAAAACTCTTGCTCCAGCACCACGTAATGATTCTGCTGAACCTTTACCTACATCACCGTAACCAGCAACTACCGCTACTTTACCAGCCATCATAATATCAGTAGCTCTACGAATAGCATCTACCAATGATTCTTTACAACCGTATTTGTTGTCAAATTTAGATTTAGTAACAGAGTCGTTTACGTTGATAGCAGGCATTACCAAAGTGCCTTTTTTCATACGCTCGTACAAACGGTGAACACCAGTTGTAGTTTCTTCTGATAAACCTTTGATGTCTTTAGTTAATTCTGGGTAACGATCAAAAACCATATTGGTTAAATCTCCACCATCATCCAAAATCATATTTAATGGTTTGCCACCTTCAAATGCATGTAATGTTTGTTCAATACACCAATCAAATTCTTCTTCGTTTTGGCCTTTCCAAGCGTAAACTGGGATACCTGCAGCAGCAATAGCAGCAGCAGCATGATCTTGAGTAGAGAAAATATTACATGAACTCCAGGTAACTTCTGCACCTAAATGTTTTAAGGTTTCAATTAATACCGCAGTTTGGATAGTCATGTGTAAACAACCAGCAATACGAGCACCTTTAAGCGGTTGCTCAGCGCCATATTCTTTACGAATTGACATTAATCCTGGCATTTCGGCTTCGGCTAAACGAATTTCTTTACGACCCCATTCTGCAAGGGTAATGTCCTTTACTTTGTAAGGAAGAGCAGTTTTTGCATCTGACATATAGTATCTTTTTTAAAATTTAGTTGGCAAATGTAAGGCTAAGTGTCTGATAATAAAAATTAATATTAAGTAAACTTTTGGTCTGTTGATGTGTTATTCTGCCAATTGTGCAGATTTGTAAGATTTGGACTTATTCTTGAGAAATTGGGCAAATAAGCCCACATTTGTGGTTCACTTTATTTAAACTAAAAACTATATGCCATACCCAGAAATGTTAGTTGCTCCAATGAGACAACAATTAGAAACCGTAGGATTTAAATCATTAATGAATGCTGCCGAAGTAGAAGGTGCTTTAGGAAGTAAACAAGGAACACAATTATTAGTATTCAATAGTGTTTGTGGTTGTGCTGCTGGCACTTGCCGCCCAGGTGTTATTGATGCTGTAAACACTGCCGATACCAAACCTAGTGAATTATTAACCGTATTTGCAGGTCAAGAAACTGATGCCGTTTCTAAAGCGCGCGAGTTTACTTTGCCTTATCCACCTTCTTCTCCATCAATTGCTTTATTTAAAGATGGCAACTTAGTTCATTTTATTGAGCGTCATATGATTGAAGGTCGCAGTGCCGAAATGATTAGCCAAAATTTGAAAGCCGCTTTCGCAGAATATTGTTAAAAACGTGACATGTAGGGACAGGTCGCGACATGTAGGGACAGGTCGCGACCTGTCCTTACATGTTATTCCATCGAAATCGCCTCATCCCCTTTCTTCCAAGGGATATAGGTTACAATTAATTGAAACATTTCATCCGTGGTTTTCATACTGCCATTTCTTTCGGCAATTACACGTGGTGGACTAAATGGGTTATTAGGGTTTTCTGCCCTATTATCATACACCCCTTCAACATAAATTACAGAGCCTCTGGGTATCTTCAATAAGGTTTTTGGTTGGTAAAAATATTGCCACCTAAAATCCCAATTGTTTATACGTATCAGTCGTATGGTATCGCCACTAGGCTTAATGGCGTAAGCCCAAAAGCTTTTGCCAATTAAATGCATATGTGGCACTAGGGTAAGAATAGATATGTCTTGAGGTACAGGAAATGTTATATGAAAGGTTTTTACTTCATTTGCCTTTACTTCTAATTTAGGTTCAACCGGAACCAAACCTAATGTGCCAATTTGAAATTCGGAAACAGGTCGTTTTGGTGGTTCTGAACCAAAATATATTTTAAAATAAGAGCTGTCTATTTCATCTACGGCACTCGGTCCAAAATGCATGTCGTTTAAATAAAACGCATTTTTCCTGCCAATTTTGTAGCCTCCAATTTCTTTTGGGTAAAAGCTAAACTGAGCACCTGGCAAGTAATTGCACACACTAGGTGTCATGGGTGCATAGCTGCCATCATCGTTTAGTAAATTTAGTTCTTTATGTATGGTAGTGCTTTTAGTTTGGTCTTGGTTCACTAAAAAATTACCATCAAACAAATTGGATTTTTTACTTGGTTCAAACTGTATAATATGAGCATTCACATGATGAACCAAGCGTTTGTTGCCTGGTACAAATTCTATTGCTCTAATAAAGGTATCCTTGGGCAATTCAAAAGGTATTTTCACTACCATAAACAAATCGGTATTGTTGCCAGGCACACGTATTGGTTTTTGCATGCGAACAATTAAATCGGGTTCGCTACTTTGCCATTTTTTCTCTAAAATAGTTGGTGTTTCAAGTGAGGCCGTATCTCCGGGTAAACAACCCTCGTTTACCCATCTGTTTAGTAAGGAAATTTGTTCGTTTGTTAAATAGGTTTCGTTGGCAAAGTGCGTGTATTCTGGATCTGCAGGCCAAGGAGGCATTATTCTGTTGCTTGTAACATAGGCTACCAATTTACTTTTAGAAGCGACATCTTTATACGTAATTAATTGAAAAGGTGCTGCTCCTTGTGAGTTATGACATTTACTACAATTGGCATGAATAATAGGGGCAATATGTTCTGCAAATAATACAGGTTCGCCCTCTTTTGGTAAGGAGGTATTGTTGCTACAAGAGGCAAACAGAAGTAGTAAAAATGATAGTGGTATTAGTTTATGAAACATCCTACTGCTTTAGTTTTATAAAAAGTAATAGCTTGGTTTTTGCTCATTTTCTCTAACACATTTTGTAAATCGTGTTCGGTAATAAGCTTGCGTTTTTTGGCCAACTCATAAGCCCAATTATCTATTCTACCTTGATATACTTTTTGTCCGTTTGGCTTATAAACAATCACCTCTGGAGTAATGGTAGCTTGGCAAAATTGGGCTAAGTTTAGGTTTGGGTCGAACCAAAGGGGCAAGGCTTTTAGCTGATAATGGTTGCGGTATTCTATAACATCTGCTACCGTAAAATCTTTGCTTGGCACAATGCCAATAAATTGAAAACCTTGACTTGCATATGTCTTTTGCAATTGCTTAATGGTAAGTGAATAGCTTTGGCAGAGCGGACATTCGGGCGAAAGGAAAAAGACTACCGTTCCTTTTTGACCTTTACTTAAATCAATAAAACCCTCCTTGCCTTGCAAACTAGTAAGTGCTATGGTTTGCAAACTTGGCTCCTTGCTAGGCATAAAAAGGCTTATCAAAAGCATTATCATATACATAAAACAAAAATAAGCATGTATTCACTAAGTTTGTAGGTAAATTGTTGTGCCATGAAAATTCTGTCTAAGTTTTTGTTAGTGCTTGTGTTTGCTTTTGGTTCAGAACACCTATTGGCTCAGGTTACAATTACCTTACCTACTCTGCCCAAGAACACCCCAACTAAGGATGATATTTATATTGCAGGTAATTTAAATAATTGGAATCCTGCCGATGCAAACTATAAATTACACAAGCTTGGTTCGGTATATACAATTACCTTAAAAGAGGCTAAAGGAAACGCTGAGTTTAAATTTACACGAGGTTCATGGGATAAAGTTGAGTGCAATAAAAACGGAGGGCAAATTGCCAATAGAACGTTTTCGTATTCAAAAAAATTAGCGCTGAACCTAAGTGTTTCAGGATGGGCAGATTTGATTGGAGAGCAAGATACCGCATCAACCGCATTGCCAAATGTGAGCATACTTTCTAAAGAATTTTATATGCCTCAATTACATAGAAGCAGGCGTATTTGGATTTACTTACCCAAGGATTATCAAGATGCTTTAACAAAACGTTATTCTGTTTTGTATATGCAGGATGGACAAAATTTGTTTGATGCCAAAACTTCGTATGCGGGCGAATGGGCTATTGATGAAACTTTGAGTAAACTTGAAAAAGCTGGTGATGAAGGGTGCATAGTTGTTGGAATTGATAATGGCGGTTCGCATCGCATGAATGAATATAACCCCTATGTAAACAAAGAATATGGAGGTGGCGAAGGCAAAGCGTATATGCAATTCATTGTTGAAACTCTAAAGCCACATATCGATTCGGCTTTTAGAACGCATACAGACCAAATGCATACAGGCATAGCAGGTAGTTCTATGGGTGGCTTAATATCCTTGTATGGAGCTTTGGCTTACCCAATTGTGTTTGGTAAAGTAGGTGTGTTTTCTCCTGCCTTATGGCTCAGCGATTCATTGTTTGAGTTTGCTAGAAATAGCTATTTAGACCCTCGTATCAATGTATACTATGTGGCAGGTACCAATGAAAGTGCTCAAATGATTTCGGATATCACTCGAATGGATTCTATCCTAAATAAGAAAGGTGCTTTGTGGTATAATTCTAGCGTAAATATAAAGGCAGATGGAGAACATAAAGAATGGTTTTGGAAGCGTGAATTTGGTCCCTTTTACCAAGCTGCATTTTTTGATGTAAGCGAAGCCTATCAAAAGCAATGGCAAGATAGGCTCGAACGAAATATTAAATTAGTACCCAACCCGGCCAATGAATTCACAGAAATAACTACTTGGCCTATTAAGCAATTGCAACTATTAACAGAAAAAGGTAGTCTAATTTTTGAAACCTATGTAAATAACCCGTATTACAAGTTAGATGTAAGTGCGTACCAAAATGGCTTATACTATGTTGTACTAGATTTTGGCTTTGCAAAGGTTACTAAAACATTAGAAGTGAACCACAAACAATAAGGTGTACTATTAACTACCTTACTATAACTTATCTCTACCTATGAAAACAATCTTAATAGGAGTAGCCCCTTTATTAATTCTTATTTTATTGCTTGCCATTAATCCTTCCCAAGCCCAAATAATTCAAACTGTGGCAGGGGGCATAGGTGAAGGTGCATTGCCTCAAAACTATAATATTGCGGGTGATTGTGAACTCATCATAGATAAGAAAGGAAACATCTATTTTTTTGATGGTTTATACTTTCAAATAAAAAAAATAGATGCTAGCACAGGTAGGATTAAAACCATTGCTGGAAAAGGCAATTGGGGGGATGCAGATGATAATGATTCCGCACTTAATGCCGAAATATTTGATGTGACCGCAATGGGGCTTGATTCGGTTGGAAATTTATATTTTTCAGGAACTAATAACCTTATAAGAAAAGTAAATATTTCAACGGGCATTATTTCTACCATTGCAGGTAATGGAACAAACGGTTATACACCAGATGGTAATTTGGCTAATGGTTTTGCTATTGGCTTGGTCAAAGGAATTGTGTTTGATAAAAGTGGCAATATGTATTTTTTAGAAAATAATATGGCTAGGAAAGTGGATAAATCCACAGGCTTACTCACTACTATTGCTGGCACTGGCGCAATAGATGGTGCTTTGGGCGATGGTGGTTTGGCAACTGCTGCCACCTTAAATACTCCCAGAGCACTTATTATGGATGATTCTTCAAATATTTTTATTGCAGATGGTTATCAATATAGAATTCGAAAAGTTTCTACATTAACTGGGATTATATCTACTATAGTCGGCAACGGAACATCTGGATATTCAGGCGACAGTGGCTTGGCAACTAACGCAAGTATCGGTTTTATTAATAGCATAACTTTTGATGGAATTGGGAACTTAATTTTAAGTGATAATAATTCAGTTATAAGAAAGGTAACTAAGCAAACAGGCATCATAACTACCTTGGCTGGTAAGGGAATATTTGGGTTTGGCGGAGATGGGGGCCTTGCAGTAAATGCTTTGTTGGGGACTCCGGGTTCCATAGACAAAGATTCATTAGGGAATATAATATTTAGTGATTATTACAATAAACGGGTGCGCAAAATAAATACCTCTGGAGTAATCAGTACGCTAATGGGCAATGGGACGCAAGGATTTATAGGACTTGGTGAACAAGCTATTTATGCCCAGTTGTTCTATGCCTCGTCTATTTTTATTGATTCAGAAAAAAATATCTTTACCACAAATAGCAATAGAATTTGTAAAATAAATGCACAAACGGGTATTTTAACTGCCTTTGCAGGCACAGGAGAGATAGGATTCTCTGGAGATAACGGCCCTGCATCGTCTGCAAAATTTAACAATCCGGCAGGATTGCTGATGGATAAAGCAGGAAATTTTATTTTTATTGATTATGGCAATTTCAGAATAAGAAAAATAAATGCTTCAACATTAGTTGTAACAACCATTGCTGGTACTGGCAAACAAGGCTATAGTGGCGACGGTGGCCTTGCAATTGAAGCTAATATTGGTGCCATAACAAGTATGGATATAGATAGTGCTGGGAATCTATATATATGCGATGCGGCAGGAACTTGGTCAGATGATAACAGAATAAGAAAAATTAGCGCTGCCACTGGAATTATTACCACCTATGCGGGTGGCGATATTAAAGGCTTTTCGGGAGATGGTGGCCCAGTTTCCTCTGCTGTTTTTTATTATCCGAGTTTGGTAAGGGTAGATAAAAAAGATAATATTTATATCTTGGATAATAATCGTATAAGAAAGGTGGATGCCAAAACAGGTATCATTCAAACTGTTTTAGGTGGCGGAAATGCCCCTAAAATTACAGATGGAAGCAAAGCTTTGGAGGTTCAATACAATTTTGGTAATATTCTGGAAATTGATGACAACCAAAATTTGTATATTTCCAGTTCTGGCAGTGCCATAATGTTTAAAGTGGATTCTAAAACTGGGGTAATCACAAATTATGCAGGAACAGGTGTGGTAGGTTT
Organism: Bacteroidetes bacterium B1(2017); assembly: GCA_002256395.1. GTDB lineage: Bacteria > Bacteroidota > Bacteroidia > UKL13-3 > UKL13-3 > B1. The sequence continues at coordinate 215,379 of NKJG01000003.1, forward strand.
TTCAGGAGATGGATTAGCTCCAACCCTGGCAAAATTGTATTGGAATATTTATGACATAAAATTCGACCAATTGGGTAATGCCTGGATTATAGATGGTAATCGGATTAGGAAGATTACAAATACCGCCCCAACAGTATTGTCGCAACCTAAAAGCATAATTGCATGCTTGAACACGAAAGTCTCTTTTCAAATAAAAGCCAGCTGCGATAGCGCTTACCAATGGCAAATTTATCAAGGTGGAGTTTATTCCAATATTCAGAACAATAACATTTTTTCAGGTGCCCAAACCAATACCCTACAAATTTCTATTCTCGATTCTAGCCTAAACAACGATTCGTTTAGATGCGTTGTTTATGGTCCTCTAGGAATTACCAATTCCAATAACGGAGTGCTAAAGATTAGACCAGAGCAAAGTAAACCTCAAATTTCTGGTCCTATTATAGCATGTCAAGATCAATCTGCCGTATATTCTGTACCCAACTTAAGCGACCATACTTACCTCTGGAAAATTACTGGAGGAAGTCTTATTGGAAGTATTACTAAAAATTCTGCTTCTGCATTTTGGAGTTTAAATAAACAAGATACCATTACTGTTTTTGATACTATTTATGGAACTAAATGTGGCGTTTCAGTTTCTCAAATAGTGTCGCTCAAACCTAAGCCTAGTCCAGCTTTTACCTATACCCAAGCTGGAGGTAAGTTAACATTCTTTCCTGTCCAATTAGGTATGATGAGTTACAGTTGGGAGATAAATAAAATCACTTCCAATGATTTAAATCCTAAGGTGCAGTTTACTACAAATGGCATCTATAGAGCCTATTTAAAAGTTACCGATTCGCTAAATTGCTATAAAGATACTAGCATAGATATACAGGTTAGTACGGTTGGCTTAGACCAATATTTGAAAGAAGCTAATGGATTAAAGGTGTACCCAAATCCAGTTAAAAACTTTTTAACGATTGAATTTAATAATCCAATTGAGGAATATAATCTTAGCGTATTAGATATTACTGGAAGAGTAATTTTAGCAAACGATAAATTAAAGGACAGGATCTATCAATTAAATTTGGAAGCCTTGCCAAGCGCTTGTTATTTTGTTCAAGTATCCACACCAAGTTTTAGCAAGGTTATGAAGGTGTTTAAAGATTAATTTACACTGTTATTTCTGCTACCCAAATCACTCATTTGCTAGCATTCTATTTCTTCATTTAAAGCAAGTATATTCGCGCTTAAATGAAAAAGCTATCATTGTCTTATAAAATCCTTTTAGCGTTAGTAGAGGTGCTCTTAATAGGCTTCGCGCTCTTGTTTGCCTTTATCTCCCCAATTTGCAAATGGGCCATAGAAAAATATGATACCGAGTTTGTTGGTAGAGAAATTACCGTTGAGCGCTTTTGGCTGAACCTATTAACAGGTAATTTAGAGATGAATAAATTTGTGCTCTACGAAAAAGATGGCAAAACACCCTTTGTTAAAATTGCTGCTTTACAAACTGGAGTAAATATTAAAAAGGCCATTGCGGGCGAATATGATATTACCCTTTTTAAATTGGATCAGCCCGAAATTACCATTAGCCAACGTGAAGCGCATTTTAATTTTGATGATTTGATTGCTCGTTTTGCCTCTGCACCCGATACCACAAAACCAAATCCTGCCGATACCCTTCCAACCAAATGGAGTGTATTAAACGCCCAAATTTCGAATGCAAAAATTGCCTATACCAATAGTAGTTTGGGTAATACTTTGGCAATTGAAAAGCTCTTTATTAAATCGCCACTATTGGCTTGGGATAAACCAGATATGCTTTACAAAATAGATTTTGATATTAATACAGGTGGTAGCTTTAGTAATTTAATAAAACTCAATACCAAAAGTTTAGCCTATCAAATGAATATCCGTATTCAACAATTTAATTTAAGTGCTTGGTATTCGTATTTAAAAGAAATTATTAAGGTTAAATCTTTGGAAGGTGAGCTAAACACAGGCCTTCAGCTGGCAGGTAATTTTAATGACCCCGCTAATTTAGGTATTAAAGGTTTGCTGAACCTAAGTAAAATTAAGGTAATTGACCCTAAAGGCTATCCTTTGTTTGGTGTAAAAGACATGACGCTTAAAGTGGATACCATTGATGTAAAACATGGCATTTACGATTTACGTTCCTTGGATATAGATAAACTATTTTTAGTTTATGAAATGTATCCAAAAGGCAGCAACTTTGATAGACTCTTTGCCGCCGCTGCCGCCGAAACTACTGCTCCCACAGGTGATACAACTAACATTCCTTACGATAATCCGTTTTTGGTGTTAACCTATTATACCAAAGATGTAGTAAACAACCAGGATTTAAGTAGATATAGTACCAAGGACTTTTCTCTTAAAAATAGTGATATAACCTTTAGAGATTATACGCTTCAAAACAAGTTTAATTTTGAGCTTTCAAATATGGCTTTAAGTGCAAACAATTTGCGTTCGTCAAACAAATTCTTAACCCTTAATGCACGTTCTATCATAAATAAATCGGGTAGCCTTAAAGGCACGGTGGCCATTAATCCAAAAGATTTTAAAAATCTCAATATGGATTATACCATAAGCAATTTACGTATGTCAGATTTTAATCCTTACATGGTTTATTATATCGCACATCCATTTTTAGATGGAGTAGTTAATTACCATTGTAAAACCAGCATTAGTGCCAATCACGATTTAAAATCTGAAAATAAACTTACCATAAATACCGTTTATGTGGGTAAAAAGCAGAAGAATAAAACTGCCGCTTCAATGCCTGTAAAGCTTGCTGTAGCTCTGTTAAAGGATTACAAAGGCAATATTAATTTAGATATTCCTGTAAGTGGAAATTTAGATGATCCTCAATATAAAATTGGAAAGATAGTTTGGGGTATTGTGAAGAACATTTTTATTAAAGCTGCCATGGGCCCGTATAAGTTATTAGCAAATTTGTTCGGACATAAAGAAGAAGATTTAAAAGAAATAAAAGTTGAATTTTTGCAAGTTGGACTAATCTCCAAGCAAGAAGATCAACTTAGTAAGGCTGCCCAAATACTTAAAACAAAACCTGAGCTGGCGGTAGAATTGGTTCAGGTTAGTAATATGGATTTAGAAAAAGAAGAGTGGGGGATGTTCTTACTGAAACAAGGTTTCTATGAACGCCAGCACCAAGTAAAATTGGATAGCTTTACCCAAGTAATGGTGGATACCTTAGGCATGGTTGATATTCAAGATAGTTTGTTTATAGCCTATGTGGCAAGTCAATTACCTAATAAGGCCGATGTTGAATTACCTATGCAGGAGCAAATGAAACGTATTTATACCGATGAGCGATTAACTGCAGTTACCCTTAATGCCATGCAAAGGAGAAATACGTGGGTAAGAAATTACTTACTAAGTCAAAAGGTAAATCCAAAACAATTCACTGTAACAAATACACCTAAGCAAGATGCTGCAAATACCGAAACCGTTTCGAGGTATGTGGTCAACTATGCCGCTAAGGAGTAAAAAAAAGAGTCGCTACTTTTGCAAGTAGCGACTCTTTCTGTTTAATAAAAAACTAATTATTTATTGATATCGAAGGTATTCATAAAGGCAGTTGTAAAATTGCCAGCTTTGAAATCTTCGTTTTGCATCAATTTCATTTGAAGAGGAATGGTTGTTTTTAAACCTGGTCCTTCAATAATAAATTCACCTAAAGCTCTTTCCATTTTAATAATTGCTTCTTCACGAGTTTGTGCGGTAACAATCATTTTAGCAATCATACTATCATAATTACTAGGAATGGTGTAACCCGCATAAATGTGAGTATCTACACGCACACCGTGTCCACCTGGCTTATGCAAATAATCTATTCTACCTGGAGTAGGACGGAAATTATTATACGGGTCTTCGGCATTAATACGTACTTCAATTGAGTGACGAGTAGGGTAGTAATTTCTACCACTAATAGGCACACCAGCTGCTATTAAAATTTGCTCTTTTACTAAGTCAAAATTAATTACTTCTTCTGTTACTGGATGTTCCACTTGAATACGAGTATTCATTTCCATGAAATAGAAGTTACGGTGTTTGTCGACCAAGAATTCAATGGTTCCTAAACCTTCGTAACCAATGGCAGTAGCACCAGCAACGGCAGCTGCACCCATTTTCTCACGAAGCTCATCGGTCATAAATGGAGAAGGACTTTCTTCTACCAATTTTTGATGACGACGTTGAATAGAACAATCTCTTTCAGAAAGGTGGCAAACTTTTCCGTATTGATCACCTGCTAATTGAATTTCAATATGGCGTGGTTCTTCTACATATTTTTCCATGTAGATACCATCGTTACCAAAGGCAGCAGCAGATTCTTGTTTGGCGCTATCCCAATTTTTTTCAAAATCTTCATCGGCCCAAATAATACGCATACCTCTACCACCACCACCAGCAGTTGCTTTGATGATAACAGGATAACCTATGGTTTTGGCTAATTCAATTCCTTCTGCAGCACTAGCAATTAAACCATCAGAGCCAGGAACTACAGGAACACCTGCTTTTCTCATAGTATCTTTGGCGTTAGCTTTATCGCCCATTGAGTTAATCATTTCTGGGCTAGCACCAATAAATTTAATACCATGGTCGCGGCACACTTGAGAGAATTTTGCATTCTCAGAAAGGAAACCATAACCAGGGTGAATGGCATCGGCATTTGTAATTTCTGCTGCAGCAATAATGCTTGGAATACTTAAATACGATTGAGCCGAAGGAGGAGGCCCAATACAAACGGCTTCATCGGCAAAACGAACATGAAGACTATCACGATCGGCAGTTGAATAAACAGCTACCGTTTTGATGCCCATTTCGCGCGCGGTACGAATTACCCTTAGGGCAATTTCACCTCTATTGGCAATGAGTATTTTTTTGAACATAAAAATTTTAGTTTAAAACCTGTTGAATAAAAAATGAACTCGCTTAAAAAGCAAATTATTTAGGCTCAACCAAAAATAATGGTTGGTCGTATTCAATAGGAGAAGCATTATCCACCAATATTTTCACGATTCTACCAGATACTTCTGCTTCAATTTCGTTGAATAATTTCATGGCTTCAACAATACAAAGAACTTGACCAGGCTTTATCTCGTCGCCAATTTGAACAAAGGCAGGCTTATCTGGAGAAGATGATTTGTAATAAGTTCCAATCATTGGCGATTTAATGGTAATAAAGTTACCAGCTACCGAATCTGTTTTAGTAGCAGAAGCTTCAATTTTTTCGGTTACAACAGGAGCGGCAACTGGTGCAGCAACATGATGAACCGGTGCTGGCGCGTAGGTAGGAGCAGATTGATGAACAACCATAGTTCTATCATCTTGTTTTTTGATGGCAATTTTAAAATCGCCACGCTCAACTTCTACTTCAGAAACACCTGCTTCTGAAACCAACTTAATAAGTTCTTTTATTTCTTTTAATTCCATGGTATATACGTATTAACTGACTCAAATTTATCTAAAAAAATGAATTGACAAAGGCTTTTAGTAAAAATCACAAAATTACTTTACGGTGTTACCGTCGTAAGCCCATTTAAGATAGATTGCTCCCCAAGTAAAACCGCCACCAAAGGCTGCTAATACTAGATTGTCACCTTTCTTTAATTTGCTTTCCCATTCCCACAAGCAAAGTGGTAAAGTACCATTGGTTGTATTACCAAAATGGTCTATATTTATCATTACTTTTTCTTTGCTTAATCCCATCCTTTCGGCGGTTGCATCAATAATGCGCAAATTGGCTTGATGAGGTACCAGCCAAGAAATATCATCGGCAGTAAGATTGTTGCGGTCCATTATCTGGGCCGAAACATCTGCCATACCAGTAACGGCAAATTTAAACACACTTTTTCCATCTTGATACACGTAATGTTCACGTGCATTTATGGTTTCGTGTGTAGGTGGTTTTAAAGATCCACCGGCTTTTTGGTGCAAATAATGACGACCATTGCCATCCGATTTAAGCACCGAATCAATTACACCATTTCCTTCTTCATTTGGTTCAAGAAGTACCGCTCCTGCACCATCACCAAAGATGATACATGTGTTACGGTCGGTGTAATCTATAATAGACGACATTTTATCTGCGCCTACAATTAAAACTTTCTTATATCTACCTGCCTCAATAAAGGTAGCTCCTGTTTGTAATGAAAAAAGGAAGCCAGAACAGGCCGCCATTAAATCATAGGCAAAAGCATTTTTAGCACCAATTTTATCAGCAAGAATACAGGCTGTAGAAGGAAATACCATATCGGGCGTTACGGTTGCCACGATAATTAAATCAATTTCTTCTGCAGTAATTCCACGTTTCTTCAGCAATCCATTAACCGCCTCAACTGCCATATCCGAAGTGGCCAAACCTGGCTCCTTTAAAATATGACGCTCATGAATACCAGTTCGTGTTTTAATCCATTCATCGGATGTATCCACTAATAGTTCCAAATCTTTGTTGGTTAACAAATCTGGTGGAACGTAACCGTTTACGGCTGTAATTGCTGCTGTAATTTTTGTCATTATTGTGAGGGAGGAACTAGGTTTTGGAATGCGTCGTGAATAATATTTACGAGCTTAGAATCTACAACATCACGGGCAGACAGAATCATGTTTTTAAAGGCTTTTGCATTTGAAATACCATGGCCAATAATTACAGGTGCATTTACACCCAAAATTGGCGTACCTCCAAAGTTTTCGTAGTTAAAACTTTCTAGGTAATCGTCTTGGATTCCACGTTTTCTAAGCACAAAATACATCGATTCTAATGCTTTTAAAACAACATTGCCTGTAAAGCCTTCGCAAACAATTACATCTACTTTATCAGAGATAATGTCTCTACCTTCAACATTACCAATAAAATGGAACTGATTAGTATCCTCCATAATATGGTGTGCCGAAATAGTAACTAGGTTCCCTTTTTCTTTTTCTTCACCGATACTTAATAAACCAACTTTTGGGTCGGGCATTTTGTAAACGTGTTTTAAAAGTAGCGAACCTAAAATACCAAACTGGTAAAGAACATCGGGCTTACAATCTGCATTGGCTCCAACATCTAATATTAACCCAACACCGCCTTTGGCCTTTGGAACCATAGCCGTAATACAAGGTCTAATTACACCTTCAATTGGTTTCACAGAGAACATGGCTCCAACGAGCATGGCACCTGTATTCCCAGCACTCACAAAAGCATCAATCTTTTTATGAGCCAAAAGTCCAAACCCTACAGAAATACTAGAGTCTTTCTTTTGAGAGATAGCTTTGGTAGGGTGTTCGCCCATTCCAATTACCTCAGTGGTATGTACAATTTCAAAATCATCAATATTTGCACCCTCGTTTGTAAGGTGGTGCAAGGCTTGATCTTTATCGCCAATAAGCACGATTTTAGCAGTTCCAGCTAATTCTTTCTGGGCAATAATTGCACCAGCAATAGCTTCCTTCGGGGCAAAATCGCCCCCCATGATATCAAAACCAATTTTCATGTGAGTGGAGTTTCAGCGGAAGTGAGCAGCTTTTAGATATCTTTTTGCATGTCAGGGAACGCTAATTTTCCCTTGTAGTAGCCACTAGCTGTAACGCGGTGACGCAAGTGAGTTTCGCCAGAGGTAATATCTACTGAAGTAGTAGGGTTAGCTCCTTTGTAATGTGTTCTGCGCTTATCGCGTCTTGAATTTGAGATTTTACGTTTTGGATTAGGCATTTTATATGTCTCCTTTATTAATTTTTAGTTTAGCAAATCTTTTAATTTGTTCCAACGTGGATCGTTTTCATCATCATCATCTCCGTCCTCACCATTATCCTCGTCTTCATCTTCATCCATTTCAACATAGGCTAAGCGCTTTAAAACCTCTTGGTTACAAGGTTTTGGCTCAGACAACCCTTCACAATTCTTTTTGGCCGGAAGCGCTAATAACAAGCTTTCGTACAAATATTGCTTCAGGTCGAACTCTATTTCTGTGCGCGCAATGTAAATAATCTCACTATCGTCGAAATTATTCGCTTCACTAAGTTTAATGAGTAAGCCAAATTTTTGTTTAATTGGCAAATCAATATCCTCTGCACAGGTGTCGCAAACTAACCTACATGTGCCCTTAAAGTCGAACTTTAAATCATACATATGTTCTGATTTAGTTAACTTTAAGTCCACTTCAACGGCACAATGCTCAACCGGCGAGTAGTCAAAACCGGCTAAAAATTGATCGTCTAATGTAAAATCAAATTCATTTAGCCCTGTAACAAGCTTATTGAATTCAATTAGGTATGCTTTCGACCTAGTTCCCATGATTATAGCTCGCAAAGATATGGTTTGGTGATAAAAATCTCAATTTTTTTTGAAAATCTCCTGAAAATCAATTCACTAAATTGAGAATGACAATATGATTTGTAAAAATTGGCTTTTGATAGGTCCCTATTTTTTAAAAATCAATTCTAAAACGCTCCCTTTTTCCAGGATTCATTGGTAGCGGATTTTGGTTTATTTCGGCAATATTGTTGCGCATAGCCCAAATATCTATTGCCAAAAACAGCGCATTTCTCATGGATTGCTCACTGGCTTCATTTTTTCCGGCCAAATTATAAGCCGTGCCATGGTCGGGCGAGGTTCTCACAAATGGCAATCCGGCTGTAAAGTTTACTCCAGAATCAAAGGCGGCGTATTTAAATGGTACCAAACCTTGATCGTGGTACATGGCTAAAATGCCATCAAAGTTCTTGTATTGGTTCGAACCAAAAAAGCCATCTGCAGGGTATGGTCCAAAAACTAAAACCTGATTATCATTTTTAGCCTTATCCACCGCTGGAATAATAATTTCTTTTTCTTCCTGCCCTAAAAGTCCATTGTCGCCGGCATGTGGGTTCAGGCCTAAAACCGCAATCCTTGGTTTTACAATGCCAAAATCCTTTTTAAGGGAAGTATTTAATAAGTTAATTTTCTTTTGAATTCCTTCAATACTCAATGCCCCTGCCACGTCTTTTACAGGAATATGCCCAGTAACAAGTGCCATTTTTAACTCATCGGAGGTTAAAACCATTAAATGGTCTGTTCCTGCTTGTTGAGCCAAATATTCGGTATGGCCTTTAAATGGAAAGGTGGCTGTATTAACAGTATTTTTGTTTAAAGGAGCGGTTACAATTGCCTGAATATGGCCTGCAACGGCGTCTTTGGTGGCAGCTTCTAAAGATTTTAAGGCGTATTTGCCAGCCAATTCAGTTGCCTCGCCTGGCTTTATTTCTGTTTCTTCTTCCCAACAAACCAAAATATTTGAGCGCTTGTGGTTAATCTGATCCAAGCTCTTAATAATATTTAAGTTGAAATCGTGGAAGCCTAATGCCTTTTTCCAATAGGAAATAACTTTTGGTGAGCCATAAACAACCGGCACACAATAGTCGTTAATTCTATTATCAAGCAATGACTTAATAATTACTTCTGTGGCAATACTATTCATATCGCCCATGGTAATACCTATAATTGGTAATTTACTCATTTTTCTTATTTGCTCAATTGTTTAACAAATTCAACTAGTAACCTTACACCCACTCCAGTGCCTTGTTTTCCTCTGTAGCTATCGGCTGAGTTTAGGTATGCCGGACCAGCAATATCAAAATGCATCCATGGGTAATTGGTATATTTTTCAAGAAATTTCCCAGCTGTAATAGCGCCTCCAACAGGTCCTCCAATATTTTTCATATCGGCTAGGTCACTTTTAATTAGGTTCGCATAATCGTCCCAAAACGGAAACTCAACCAAACGCTCATGAACTAAATTACCGCATTCTTTTAAGTGAGCTTTAGTTTTTTCATCGGCTGTACCCATGCAAACAGTTCCAAAAGAACCAATGGCTGCAGCAGCTGCTCCTGTAAGAGTTGCAAAGTCAAGTACCAATTGTGGGTCGTATTTTTTAGCATAGGCAAGTGCATCACCTAATAGCATTCTACCTTCGGCATCTGTGTTTAACACTTCCACGGTTTGACCATCATACATGGTAACTACATCGCCTGGTGTGTAAGCATTTTCGCCTGGTCTATTATCTGTAGCGGGTACTAATGCAATAACATGGTAAGGCAAATTTAATTTAGCAATGGCACAAATAGCACTCGAAACAGCGGCTCCACCTGCCATATCGCATTTCATGGTGTCCATTGAATTTGGAGTTGGCTTTAGGCTCAAACCGCCCGTATCATAAACTACACCTTTACCTACCAAAACCAAAGGCTTTTTGTTTTTGGCATTTTTAGGTTTGTGCTCCATAATGGTAAAGGTTGGCGGTATAATACTTCCTTTATTTACGGCCAAAAGTCCACCCATTTTAAGGGCTTCTATTTGTTTTTTATTTAGCACTTCACATTTTAAACCAGCTGCTACTGCCATCGCTTTCATTTCTTTGGCAAAAACAACCGCATCTAAATACGATTGAGGCTCGTTAACCCAAGTTCTTGCTTGGTAAACGGCATCCACTACTATTTGTAACTCTGAAAGGGTGTTTTTGGTTTTTGCATCTGTTGCTAAGCCAATTTTTTCTAAGCTATTGGCTTTCTTTTTACCCGATTTATATTTTAAGAATTGGTAATTACTCAAGGCAATACCTTCTGCCACTGCCAGTAATTGAGTATTGGCCGAACCTAAAAAGACACTTGTATATAAATGTGCGTTAAGTGCTACACAAATTTTGGCTCCTAATTGGCGGTAATTTTCTAATTGAGTTGCCTCAGGTTTTTTTGCCCACTCATCGGTGTATTGCACAAATACGAGGCTGTTTAAGCGATTAATTAAAATATACTCGTCGCCCGCAGCTTGTTTTTTAGTAAGGTAAGCAAGTTCTTCTTTGCTAAATCCAAGGCTTGCAGCCTTGTCTTTTTTAGTTAGTAGGAAAAGTTGTGATTGATCTTTAGAAACTTTTGCCTGAGAGTGAATCTGAATGTTCATGCGGCAATATTAAGGTTTTAATTCTCAATTTCAATTTCAAAGAAAAGGCCCGCCAAATTTGACGAGCCTTTATAAATAAAAGTGTTTAATTACTTTTTGCCTTTCTTGGCAGGGGCTTTTTTTTCTTCTGCTTTTATAGCATCTGCTTTGCAGCTTTTGCATGGCTCGTAGCCTTGTTTTTTTGCCTCAGCCAATTCTAATCCTTTTTTGCCCGTTTTAACAATATCACAGTTTTTTGCATGATATTTTTTGCCTGATTCGGTTACGTAAACGGTTTGAGCCGAGCTTCTGCTAATGTTTGCCAAAAATAAAAAGGCCATTAAGCAGGCAATGCGAATAAAGTTTTTCATTTGTTTTTTGAATTTGTTGGCGCTAAATTAAAAAATGTTTACTGCTTAAATCAAATTTTTAATTTCTTAGTATTTTCTAAATTCAATCAAATACCTTCTATTTGCAAGTATGACACAGGCGGTAAGGGCGAAGAAACATTTAGGGCAACATTTTTTAAAAGACCAAAACATAGCTGGAGCTATTGTTAGTGCTTTGGTAGAAGCATACCAAACAGGTGCTGTGCTAGAAGTTGGGCCAGGTATGGGTGTTTTAACAAAATACTTATTAGAGCAAAACAGTCTTACCACATGGGCCGCCGAAGTGGATTCTGAATCTATAACGTATTTACATGCTAGCTACCCGCATCTAAGTGAGCGTTTGCTGAACCAAAGTTTTTTAGAGATTAATTTAAGTGAGAAGTTTACCACAGGTATCGCTGTGATAGGAAATTTCCCTTACAATATTTCTTCTCAAATTATTTTTCATATTTTAGATCATAGAGATGCTGTTCCTGTAATGGTAGGGATGTTTCAGAAGGAGGTAGCAGAGCGCATAGGCGCAAAGAATGGAGGTAAAGAGTATGGAATTATTTCTGTTATAACCCAAGCCTTTTATGATGTAGAGTATTTATTTACCGTTCATGAACATGTGTTTGATCCTCCTCCAAAAGTAAAATCAGGAGTTATTCGAATGGTGCGGAGAAAAGATGAGCTTGGTTGCGAGGAAGCATTATTTAGGAAAGTAATCAAAACTGCTTTTAATCAAAGACGTAAGAAACTTAGAAATGCCATCTCGGTTTTTGGATTAAGTGATGAAAAACTGGGTGAGTTCGCAACCAAAAGGGCCGAAGAGCTAAGTGTTGCCGATTTTGTTGCCTTAACTAATTTAATAGCTGCTCGTGAATAATGGAAAAATTACAAGTAGATAACGCGCTTATTAAGCAATTTCGCTCGTGGTTCAGCCATAATGATACAGTGGCCTTGCGAGAGCAATTGGTTCAAATGTACCCGCCCGATATTGCTGCGGTTATTGATAGGCTTGATACCGATGAAGCGAGGCAAGTTATGAATGCCTTAGCAAAGGAAATTGTGGTAAAAGTATTGGTTGAAATGGAAGAGCAAGGAAGAGAAAATTTCCTTTCTACGTTTACTCCCTATGACATTGCCAATGAGTTTATAGAAAATATGGATAGTGACGATGCAGCTTATGTATTGAATCATTTTCCAAATGCGGTGAAAGAAGAAATTATTTCGCAGCTTCAAGATATAGAATACGCTAGCAGTTTGCTGAACCTAATAAGTTACGAGGATGAAACTGCGGGTAGTTTAATGGCCGTTGAATTAGTAAAGGCCTATCAAAATTGGACGGTTGCTCAGTGCATCGAAGAAATTAGGCTTCAGGCCGAAAATGTTGAATCTATTTATATAGTATATGTAACAGATGAAATGGAACGTTTGGTGGGATTAATTACGCTAAAGAATTTAATTCTAGCCCAACCTAGCTCCAATATTGCAGATGTATATAATAAAGAGGTAATTTCTGTTTCAACCTCTACCAAAATTGATGAGGTTGCCAATATTACCAAGAAATATGATTTAGTTGTTTTACCTGTTGTGGATCCATTGGGTAGGTTGGTTGGTAAAATTACCGTAGATGATGTGGTTGACTTAATAAAAGAGGAGGCAGATGAAGATTACCAGTTAATGAGTGGTATTACCGAAGATGTTGACTCAACGGATAAAGTTTGGGTTTTATCGAGAGCTAGGTTGCCATGGTTATTAATTGGCTTATTAGGAGGAATTGCCAGTTCAAGAATTTTAGGAATGTATGAAGGGCAGATTATGATTCATCCCGAAATGGCCTTTTTTATTCCCTTAATTGCAGCCATGGGTGGAAATGTTGGAGTTCAATCTTCGGCCATTGTAGTGCAAGGTTTAGCAAACGATACCTTGGGAACACGTAATATTGGCCAAAAGATTTTAAAAGAAATACGGGTTGCTTTGGTAAATGGCATTATTTGTTCGGCCTTAATTTTGGCCTATAATTTATCGGTAAACCATGCCTATGAATTGGCTATTACCGTAAGCATTGCGCTTATTACGGTGATTATTTTTGCGGCAGTTTTTGGCACTTTTATCCCCATGTTTTTAAGTCGGCTAAAAATAGACCCCGCTATTGCTACTGGTCCGTTTATTACCACCAGCAATGATTTATTGGGAATTGTTATTTATTTTTCGATTGGAAGGTTGTTGTACAATACTTTATAAACGCGTGCAACCTTCTGTAAAATTTTAATTACTAATAGAATGTTTGATAGGCACAACAGCACAATTGGGGGCATGAATATTATCATTGTAGACGATGTTCATGAATTGTTGATAGAGGGCCTTAGTGAAGTTGGACATAATGTTCTTTATTTACCAAACGCCACCCGGCAAGATATTTTAGCACATTTGCCTGGCATGCATGTTTTAGTAATTAGAACCAAAACTCAAGTTGATAAAGAAGTACTGAGAATTGGTTCAGACCTAAAAATTGTAGCTAGGGCAGGGGCAGGCTTAGACAATATAGATTTGGAGGAGGCAGAAGCCAAAGGTATTTATTGTATAAATGCTGGTGAAGCCAATTCTGATGCGGTTGGAGAGCATGCCTTGGGTTTATTGCTCATGTTGTTTAATAATCTTGGCCGAGCCCATAACGAAGTGAAGGAAGGAATTTGGTTGCGCGAGGAAAACAGAGGTATTGAGTTAGCTGGAAAAACGGTAGCCATTATTGGTTATGGAAATACAGGTAGCGCCTTTGCTCGCAAGCTAAGTGGGATGGGAGTTAAAATTCTTGCTTATGATAAATATGTAAGTGGTTTTGGGAATGAAATGGTAAAAGAAAGCACCTGGGAAGAAATTTATACCCAGGCCGATGTTTTATCTTTTCATGTTCCTTTAACAACAGAAACAACTTATTATTTAGACGAGGCCAGAATTGAAAAATTTAAGAAGAAATTTTGGCTTCTAAATTTGAGTAGAGGAAAGGTGGTAAAAACCAAGTCGGTAATTGAAGCAATTAAGAACGAAAAAATTGCCGGATGTGCCTTGGATGTTTTGGAAAATGAGAACTTAAAAAACCTAAATATGGACGAAAAGGAGGACTTTATGTTTATGGCCAGACACAAAAAAGTAATCCTAACGCCTCATATTGGGGGGTGGACTAAAGAAAGTTATCACAAAATTTCCAGTGTTCTATTGGATAAGTTGCTCACTTTTAGTCCCAAAAATTGATTTATATTGCTCGGGCGGTAAATAGATTTTGTTATTTTCAATTTAACTACTTTATTTTACCGCTCTTAAAAAATTGTTTTGAAATAGTAAATTCTACGTCAATGAAGAAAATATACATTTTGCTCGCGGTTCTTTTAGGCTTCAATTTTGCCCTTTATGCCCAATCGGGAATGGGTACCATTAGAGGTACAGTTAAGGACAAAAAGACCAAGGAAGTAATGGGTTATGTTAGTATAACCGTAAAATTAAATGGTGTAACTAAGGCCGCTGTAATGAGCGACGACGAAGGGGAATATGTTATTAAAACCCTACAGCCAGGCGATTACGATCTGTATGCCACGTATGTAGGATATAATAATATTGTTTTAAAGGATATTTCTGTTGAGGCCGAAGGGGATAGATTTGTGGATGTAATGATGGTGTCTGAAACAGAATTAAAAGAGGTAATTGTTTCTACCTATCGCCCTGATTTGATTGATAAGGGAGGTATAAAAGGAACTAAAGTTGGTACAAAAGAAATTTTAGCGCGTGGTTCCCGCAGCACAAACGTAATTGCTGGTCAAACCTTAGGGGTTGATTCTAGAGGTGGTGGTACACCAAACTTCCGTGGTGCTAGAGCTGATGGTACTGCATACTACATTGACGGTGTGCGTGTACAAGCAGGTGCTGCCAATATCCCTGCCAATGCAATTGATCAAATTCAAGTTATTACCGGTGGTACTCCAGCGCAATATGGCGACTTTGTGGGTGGTGCTATTAGTATTACCACAAAAGCTCCAACAAAAAATTTCTCAAGAGGTTTTGAGTTTACCACTTCAACTCCATTCACAGGTTATTTAGATAATAGCCAATACAATAACTTTCAAGGATTTGTTTCTGGTCCAATTAAAACCATTAATAAAGGAAGAGGAAATGAAGAGCGTGTTATTGTAGGTTTCTTGATTTCGGGTGATATTACTTACTCTAAGAGTTTAGCAGCCGTGCCATTGTATAAAGTGAAGGATGCTAAATTAAAAGAAATAGAAAACAAACCCTTGGTAGCTGGATCACAAGGTTCATTGTTTAATGCAGCTGAATATTTAACTAAAAACGATTTAGAAAAAGTTTCGGTGAAGCAAAATTCATATGGAACAAGTGCCAACATTAATGGTAACTTTAACTTTCAACCTACTTCAAACATTAACGTTCGTTTAGGATATTATGGTAACTATAACCAGGGTTTAGGTTGGAACTCATATAATTCATTATTGAATACCGATAAAAACGGGTTCTCAAAAGGATACACAGTTAGAACCTATTTGCAATTTACTCAAACCTTTAAAAATGAAAAGAAGGATGAAAAGGGTGAAGAAATAAAGAAAACTTCAAATATTTCAAATGCTTACTACACTGTTCGTTTATCCTATGAAAGAGGCTACAGTGAATCAATGGACGCCGATTTTGGCAAGAACTTTTTTGATTATGGTTATGTAGGTAAATTTACTACTTATTCTGCACCTACCTATTCACGTGTTATTAAAGGATTATCAGACAAGCCAGATAGTTTTAACGTAAATGGAAATGCTATTTACTTAACAGATTACTACCGTCATACGGGCTACAGAGATACACTTTACACCTTTAACCAAGATAAAAACTACAATGAAGTTAGAGGAAATTATACTCAATCGGTATATGATTATTTTGGTGCCAATAACATGAGAAACCTTGGAACTGTTCGTCAGGTTGGAGGTTTAATTAACGGAGATAATCCTAATGCTATTTACTCAAGTATGTGGGCTAATGCTGGAACTCAACAAGCTGGTTACAGCAAGAGTATGGCCGAAACCTTTATCTTAAATATTCAAAGTGAGTTTAGTATTGCCCCTAAAAGCAATCCTAAAGCTAAGCACGAAATTCAATTGGGTTTAAACTTAGAGCAACAATTTAGAAGAAGCTATGGTTTAGGTGCAACTGGTCTTTGGAGCTTAATGCGTTTGTATTCAAATCGCCAGTTCTCTGGTTTAGATTCTGGAAAATACTCTTTAGGATTTGATCAAAATGGTGTATTTAATGATACTGTAAACTTTAGCAGAAAGATTGTTGATGGTGAGCAAACTAATTTCGACAAAAACTTCCGTGATAAGTTAATTGCTCAAGGTGCTCTTGATGCGTATGGAAAACCAATTGACCAATATTCATTCATTGATGTAAATTCATTCAAGCCAGGTGAATATTCATTAGATATGTTTAATGCAAGTGAATTATTAAATAATGGTAACTCGGTTGTTAGCTATAGTGGTTATGACCATTTAGGAAAAGTAAACAGAAAACGTCCAAGTATTGATGATTTCTTAAATGACCCATCAAAACGTTTATTGCCAGCTTACCAACCTACTTACTTTGCAGCTTGGGTTCAAGACAAGTTTGTATTTAAAGATTTAATTGTACGTGTGGGTGTTCGTATGGAACGTTTTGACGCGAACCAACCTGTATTAAAAGATCCATATTCAATGGTTCCATTGTATACCGTAGGTGAAGCAAAAGCTAAAGGTATTGCAGATGCTGCAAATATTCCTTCTACCATTGGCGACAATTTTATTCCTTATGTAGACAAAGACCCAGACCAACAATTAGGTGGTATGGCAAATGCTAAATTTATGGGATACCGCGATGGAAACAAATGGTATGATAGAAATGGTAACCCATTATCAGATCCACAATCTATTGCTCGTGATGCAAAAACAAATAGAAACATGCCGTATTTAGTTGACCCTAAAAACCCTCAATTACCTACAGCAGCTTCATTTACAGATTATACTCCAAGCATTAAATTATTACCTCGTATTTGGTTCTCATTCCCTATTTCAACTACTTCACAGTTCT
The DNA here is from genome assembly GCA_002256395.1 of Bacteroidetes bacterium B1(2017). Taxonomy (GTDB): domain Bacteria; phylum Bacteroidota; class Bacteroidia; order UKL13-3; family UKL13-3; genus B1. Next base: position 232,791 of record NKJG01000003.1, read on the forward strand.
TTGGTACATACGATATCTTAACTCAAAGACCAGGTGCAAACGTTGGACAAATTGACGATTACTTCTACTTACAAAATCGTTTGAGCGGTGGTGCAATTGCTAATCCGAATTTGAAAATGCAACAAAAAACGGATTACGAAATTGGTTTCCGTCAGCAAATTGGAGATGATGCAGCTTTATCAATTATTGCATCTTACAGTGAAATTAAGAACATGGCTCAATTGTATCGTTACGTTCAATCTTGGCCAAATGATTATACAACCTATGGTAACTTAGACTTTTCAACTGTTAAGAGTTTAGGTTTAGAATATACGGTAAGAGATTTAGGCAACGTAACTATTACTGCAAACTATCAATTAATGTTTGCTGATGGAACAGGTTCTAACGCAAACTCTGCCAGTGCCTTAATTCAAGTTGGATTACCATCGTTACGTACCTTAACTCCATTAGATTTTGATACTCGTCACACTGTGAAAGCTATTTTTGATTACCATTATAAAGAAGGAAAAGATTATAACGGTCCAATTGTAGGTGGCAAGAAAATATTTGAAAATGCTGGATTCAACTTTACGTTTACTGGTTATTCTGGTCGCCCATACACACAAGATCAAAACCCAACTCCAGGTGGTGTTCAAAGTGGTGTAGTTGTGCGTAGCCCGGTAAAAGGAACTCCAAATGGAGCTAATTTACCAGCGCAGTTTAACGTAGATTTAAACGTAGATAAAAACTGGACGTTTAAGAAAAAGAAAATTGATGGTTCTACAACAATGTACAGATTACGTGGTTTCATAATGGTTCAAAACTTATTGAATACTGCCAACGTAACTTCTGTATACCGTTACACTGGTTCTGCTTACAATGATGGGTTCTTAGCTTCTGCTGCTTCACAAGAGCAAAAAGAGACTGCAACCAATCAACAGTCCTATATTGACTTATACAACACAAGGATGATCAACCCCGATCGTTTCTTGTTGCCAAGATTAACTCGTATAGGTATGGCTTTATACTTCTAAGCCAGTTTGTTTTACTCTTTAAAAATAATGACAATGAAAAAGATCAATACACGTTTTTTAAAGTCGTCTTTTCTGGCGCTTGGGCTGCTAATGGCTGCTCAAGGTGGATTTGCCAAGGAGATTTTGGGACTACAAAAGAAGGCATCTAAACCAAGCCTTTTAAAAATGGGCGCTGGTTGTGCTGCTGCAACACAACAAAAAGATTTGGATTTGAATAATGTTCGAACCGTAATCTTAAATGGTGGTGATATGTGGTGGAATTTGCAAAACGCAAAATATGAAATTCCAAAAGTGGAGCCAGGTCAAACATCCAAAAACTCTTTGTTCTCTGGAGCATTGTGGATTGGTGGTGTAACAAATGGCAACTTACGTATTGCTGCTCAAACCTATCGTCAAAGCGGTAATGATTATTATCCTGGAGCTTTGCAAACCGATGGTTCGGCATCTATTACTGCTTCACGTTGTAAATTTTATGATAAAATTTGGAAGGTTACTTTAGCTGAGATTGAAGAATTTCAAGCCCAACCTGATGGTAACAAAACACCAATTGAAGCCATTTCATCATGGCCAGGAACAGGTAATGTAGCTGGTACAGATGGTGGTGCTGTTACTGGTGAGGCCAAATATCTTGCTCCATACTATGATTATAATGGAGATGGAAATTATGATCCTTTGGATGGTGATTTTCCAACCTTTGAACAAAATAACTTAAAGAATATTCCAGATATGATGTTGTATACTATCTACAACGATAAAGGAAATATTCACTCTGAAACTGAAGGTTTGCCTATTGGTTTGGAATTGCATACTCAAAGTTTTGCATACTCTACCAATGATGAAATTAATAACATGACTTTCTACCGTACTACCATTTATAACCGTAGTACTGAAACTATTGATAGCTGTATTTTTGGTCAGTGGGTAGATGCCGATTTAGGTAACTATTCGGATGACTATGTAGAGTGCGATGTAAAAAGAAACTTAGGTATCTGTTACAATGGTGATGATAATGATGAAGGTATTTTAGGTTACGGTTTGAACCCACCAAGTGTAGGGGTAAACTTCTTTGAAGGTCCTCGCAAAATTGTTGGTGGAGATACTACCGAAATTGGATTAACAAAATTTGTTTACTACAATAACGACTTTTCAATTACCGGTAATCCATCACGCCCTGAGCATTATTGGAATTACCTAAACGGAAGATGGAAAGATGGTTTACAAATTACCTATGGTGGAAATGGTAGAGGTGGTACAGATACTGCCAGCTTTATGTTCCCTGGTAAAACAGATCCAGCAGGTAGAGCAGATTGGACAGAAAGAATTGCTGGTAATAACCCGGGCGACCGTAGGTTTTTACAAACAGCTGGTACATTTAGTTTATTGCCAGGTTCTAAAAACCAAGTAACAGTTGCTGTTGTTTGGGCAAGAGCTACAACTGGTGGTGCTACTGGATCATTTAACTTATTAAAAGAAGCTTCGGATAAAGCGTATGTTTTATACAAAAACAATTTCAACATTGTGGATGGACCAAGAGTACCAACTTTGGATGTTGTTGAGTTGGATAAAGAGCTTATCTTAAATATTACCAATTATCAAACAACAGAAGCATATGTAGATTCATCAGCTGGTTTATGTTCAAACAAAACCACGTATAAATTCCAAGGATATCAAATCTTCCAATTGAAGAAAAATTCTATTCCTAGTAATTTATATAATTTAGATGAAGCTATTCCTGTGGCACAATGTGATGTGTTAGATGGTAACGGAATTATCGTAAACATTGTGAACGATGCCGATTTAGGATCAGTGAAGAAAATTATGGTGGTTGGTGAAGACAAGGGTATTCGCCATAGCTTTAAACTTTCAAAAGATGCCTTCACCAAATTAAGTGATCAATCATTAGTTAATTTCCAAGACTACTACTTCTTATTAGTTGCTTATGCAGCTGCTACAAACTGTTCATCTGATGCTACTCAATACTTAGCTGGTAGAAAAATGATTGATGGTTCTGGTATTAAAGTTTGGACAGGTACTCCTCACAAACCAACTCCACATGAGCAAGGTATTGTATTAAATACTGCATGGGGCGATGGTCCAGAGATTACAAGATTAGAAGGTATTGGTAACGGTGCAAATGCATTAAGCTTAACCAAAGAATCTATTGAAAAAGCCATGCTAGCTCCTTATTATATTCCAAATCCTACGTATACTAGAGGAAATGGTCCTGTAATGGTTAAAGTGGTAGATCCATTTAAAGTTCCTAGTGCAGATTTTGAATTGAGATTGCTCGACAAGTCTGGTTCAAAAGTAAAATCAGATACCTTAACATCTGACTCTACCATTTGGATTTTAACGAACATGTCAACTGGTAAATCAGATACTGGTTCAACAACCATTGGTAATAAAGACGAAAAAATATTTTCTAACTTAGGCTTAAGTGTTACTGTATTCCAAGTTGTAGGTCCTGGTCATCCAGATGATCCTACAGATGATAACAATGGATTCTTATCTTCAAGCATTGAATATAGTAATCCTACCAACAGATGGTTACCTGGTATTCCAGATGAATTAGCTCCTTTGGTAGCTTTCAATTGGATTCGTGCAGGTAATACAGGAACTCCTGGTTTTGATAAGCCATACGAACACGATTTTGCAGTAGCTGAAGGTTCTGCCAAACGTGCAGTTGACCCTCGTCGCCAATACAATAAAATTGTTGATGGAACATGGGCTCCATATTCATTAGCTGCAAGAGCTGTAACTCCACAGCCAACTTATGGTCCAGCTTGGGCTGCAAGTAGTGGTGGATACTCTACTGATAATCCATTAAGTGATTTAAAGAGTATTTACTTTGTCATTACGGATGATAAAACAAAATGGTCGAGATGTGTGGTTATTGAATCAGGTGAAAACCCAGCCTTAACAATTGGCGGTGCTGCAAAAATGACTAGAAGAAAATCTCCTTCAGTTGGTAAAGATGGTAAACCAGATGGTACTGGAAACGGTATGAGTTGGTTCCCTGGATACTGTATCAACAAAGAAACTGGCGAGCGTTTGAATATTATGTTTGCGGAAGATTCTTCTTTGCCTTTAGAAAATGGTACAGACATGATTTGGAATCCAACTAGTAATTTGGTTTCTAACTCTGCAGGTGGAATGGATTATTTAATGGGTGGTAAACACCATATTTATGTAATGGGTTCAAAAGCGTTTCGCGCATCTCCAACTGGTCCAGTTTTATTTAATGGCCCACGTTATGATGAGTGTGCTGCTTACACAGATTTGTTCGACAAAATTGAAGCAAACCAAAGCACTACTTTAAACTTACGTTATGTATACTCTCAAGCTATGTGGGTTAGCATGACCTTAACCACTCCTAAAACTTACCTTGGCGATTTAAATACAAATGGTGGTGGTATTCCTTGTGAGGTTAAGATTAATATTAATGTGAAAATTCCGTATGCAAGCATTAACCAAACAGCTGTGGATACTGTATTAAATAAAGGTGTTCCTTTATATACTTTCTCAACTGCAGGTTTAGCGCCTACTAAAGGCGAAAAACAAGCTGGAAAAACTGCTTTGGATATGGTTTCAATTACTCCTAATCCGTATTATGCTTACGCAGGTTATGAAGATCCAGGTAATCAATTAGACAGTAAGGTTAAGATTATTAATTTACCTACTCGTTGTGTGGTTTCAATATACTCTCAAAGTGGATTCTTAATTCGTAGAATTAGAAAAGACGATAATGTTAAAACCTATATTGATTGGAATTTGAAAAACGATGCTGGTGTACCTATTTCTAGTGGTGTATACTTAATACATGTGTATGCTGATGGAATTGGCGAGCGCGTAATTAAATGGTTTGGTATTATGCGTCCTGCAGATTTTGATACATTCTAAAATAAGAACCTGAGTATTCACTTGTTAATAAAACTAAAATGAAGATAAACGTTATAAAATTCGGATTACTAGGTTTGATGTTTGCATCAACTAGTGCCTTTGCTGGTAATCCAGATCGTTCGGGTGGCGCAGGAGCAACTCAGCTCAATGTAAATCCATATGCTAGAAGTTCAGGTTTTGGTGGATCTAATACCGCTTTTGTTCAAGGTATAGAATCTTTTAACTTAAACATCGCTGGAATGGCTTATGCTAATAAAACTGAAGTGTGTTTCTCTCGCATGAGCTATTTGCAAGGTGCCGGAGTAAACATTAATAATTTCGGTTTTTCTCAAAAAGTTGGCGAAAAAGGCGAAGGTGGAGTTATTGGTTTAGGATTTGCCTCATGGGATTTTGGTAGTATTCCAATTACTACCTACGATAATCCAGATGGAACCCTACCAACTTTTAGTCCTCAAGTATTAAACATTGGTGCTTCTTATTCAAAAAAGTTCTCGAATAGTATTTCAGGAGGTTTCTTGATTAGAATTATATCTGAAGGTTTACAAGATGTAAAAGCTCAAGGTGTTGCTTTTGATTTTGGAGTTCAATACAAAACTGCCTTGAACCCTAAAATTGAAAAGAATAAGATTAAGAAAGAAGACTTCCACTTAGGAATTTCAATGAGAAATATTGGTCCCGATATGACTTTCCGTGGTCCTGGTTTATCTTTCCGTTCTATTAACTCATCTACAGGTGCTGATAGAAAAGCATACTTTGCCGCAGATAAATTTAACTTACCAACTTTAGTAAATATTGGTTTAGGGTATGATATGCGTTTAGATAAGGCCGCTGATACCTATTTTCATCGTTTAACAGGTTCATTTAACTTTAACTACAATGCGTTTCAATCAAACGTATATGGCTTTGGTGCGGAGTATGCCTATAAAGAAATGGCTATGCTTCGTGTAGCGTATAACATTACGGGTGAAAAATCGCCGTTTGCCAATAGCTTAAGCAACCCTGAATATTCTAGTCCGGTTTACGGTTTATGGGCTGGTGCTACTTTCCAAGTTCCTGTTAACAAAGCTGGAACAGCTATGGCTATTGATTACTCTTATGCTCCAACCAGAATTTTTAATGGTATGCATACCGTGGGTATTAGATTAACCGTAGGAGGTAAAAAGGGATAATATTTTTACTATATTCGCATTCACATAAAAGAAACGTTTTGCCCTAGGCAGAACGTTTCTTTTTATTTTTAACCTCAGTAACAACTCGAATAATTATGGCAGAAATTAATTTTGTAACCAAAGAAGGTTTAGAAAAGTTAAAGGCTGATTTATATGATTTAAAATATGTTCAACGTCCTTTTATTTCAAAGCAAATTGCCGATGCAAGAGATAAAGGCGATTTAAGTGAAAACGCCGAATACCACGCTGCTAAAGAAGATCAAGGTTTGCTTGAAGCAAAGATTTCTAAAATGGAAAACTTGCTTTCTGTTTCTAGAATTATTGATGAATCAAAAATTAATACCAGCCAAGTCATGATGCTTACACGTGTTCGTGTATTAAATCATAACTCTAAAAAAGAGATTTGGTATACCTTGGTAAATGAAAAAGAAGCCGATTTAAAAACAGGAAAAATCTCTTTTAAATCGCCAATAGGCTTGGGTTTAATGAATAAGAAAATTGGAGATATTACCGAGGTAAGTGTGCCTGCAGGAAATATTAAATTAGAAATTTTAGAAATTACTTTTTAAGATATGTCAAGCATCTTTACTAAAATTATTAAGGGCGAAATACCTTGTTATAAAGTTGCTGAAACCGCTGAATTCTTAGCCTTTTTAGATATTAGGCCATTAACAAAAGGACATACCTTAGTCATTCCTAAACAAGAAGTAGATTATATTTTTGATTTAGATTCTGCCTCTTTTGCCAACTTACACGTGTTCTCTAAACAGGTGGCAGAGGCTATAAAAAAAGCAATTCCATGTGTACGAGTGGGAGTGTGTGTAATGGGGCTTGAAGTGCCGCATGCACATATTCATTTGATTCCTTTTAACACCATGGAAGAAATGAATTTTGCCAATCCTAAGCATAATTTAGAACCATCAGAAATGAACCATATTGCCGAAATTATTGCGGTACAAATGAAGGCTGTTTAATTAGCTTTTCTTTTTAACCTTACTTGGATTTTGATTGACAAAAGCTTCCCATGAGGAGGCTTTTTTCTTTGCCGGAAGTTTCAATTTTGTTTTCTTATCCGAATCGGGAATTAGAATTTGGTTTTGGCAAAAATGGCAATATGCCGCAGCTAATCCATCGGTGGCATCAAAATACTGATCCTCGTATTCAAATTTTAATTGTTGCCGAAGGCTATTGGCAACTTGCTCTTTGCTGGCATTTCCATTGCCTGTAATGGCTTTTTTTATTTTTTTAGGCGCATATTCTACCACAGACAGTTCTCGGCTCATAGCGGCTGCAATAGCTACTCCTTGCGCTCTCCCTAATTTGAGCATACTTTGAACGTTCTTGCCAAAAAAGGGTGCTTCAATAGCCAACTCATCTGGATGAAACTCGTCAATAAGTCCAACCGTGCGCTCAAATATCTTTTTTAATTTAAGGGCATAGTCTTCATACTTATCTAATTTAAGTACTCCCAAAGTAAGTACAACCGCCTTTTTGCCTGTGGTTTGTATAATACCATACCCCATAACAGTAGTACCAGGGTCGATACCCAAAATTATTCTTTCTGCTGTGGTTTTAGGCGTAATCAAAATCCAATTTGGTTTAGGGCGTTTGTATGCGTTATTTTGTCAAACATAGCTAAAGCCTGTCTTTGTTTCAAACACCTACATATCAAAAAGTAATTAAAGTTGCTAAACCCGTATTAATACTGGTAATAACGCTATTTGTTTTTTTTAAACTTTTCTATTCCTATCATATCAATACCTTGTTTACTCGGTTCGAGCTTAACAATACAATTGGTTCTTGGTATTATTTAGCTGCAACCATAGCCCTCTTGTTTTTTAATTGGGGAATAGAATCGTATAAATGGCAATTGCTTATAAATAGGTTCGAACCAATTAGTTTTTTTACCGCTGTTAAGGCCGTATTAAGTGGTGTAACCTTAAGCATTATTACCCCAAACCAAATTGGTGATTTTGCAGGTAGAGTCATTCATTTAGAGGTGTTAAATAAAATTAAAGGGTCTTTGGTAACGGTAATTGGACATACCGCGCAGGTTATTGTTACCCTAACTTTTGGTTTGTTTTCCTTACGTTATTTTAGTGATTCAATTCCCGCCATTAAGCCATGGATGCCGCTGGGCTATGTGCTTATACCCATAAGTATTCTTGGGTATTTAAAATTAGATTGGGTATATAAGCACGTGGCACATTGGCCGTATTTAAAAAAAGTAGAGAAATATATAGAGGTGTTTGGCCAATACAGTATTGGAACTTTAAGCCAATTATTAACCTTAAGCTTTTTGCGCTATGCCGTATTTTTATGCCAATACTTTTTATTGATTCGTTTCTTTCATGTGCAAATAGATTGGCTTCCTGCTTTGGCTTGCATTGTGGCTACCTTTTGCGTTCAGAGCGTATTTCCTTCTTTCTTATTATTAGAAATAGGTTTGCGAGGTGTGAGTGCGCTTTATTTTTTCTCTATGTTTTCGGCACAACACGAAGGCATTTTATTGGCAGCGTATAGTTTATGGATGATTAATATGCTTGTGCCAGGCATTTTGGGTATGTATTTTATTTATAAAGTTAGAACATGAGTGTTTGGGAAATTACCTGTTATACCTTGGCCATTGGTTATGCCTGCCTCATCCTCATTTATTTTGTAGGCTGGGTTTTTATAAAAGAACAAAAAGCTTCAAAGAATATTGAGACTCAAAATGCCTTTACCATTTTAATTGCAGCAAGAAACGAAGAGGCTCAAATTGCGGCTTGTCTGAACGCTATTTTGGTTCAGACCTACCCAAAACACTTGTTTGAAATTATAGTATTAAACGACCATTCTACCGATGCAACTGCGCAGGAAGTTTTGCGAATAAAAGCACTAAACCCAGACCTTAATGTACAACTCATAAACGCCCAAGAGGCAGGTTTTACTGGAAAGAAGAATGCTATTACACATGGCGTTTCTGTAGCCAAAAGCCCTTATATTATTTTAACCGATGCCGATTGTACCCGTGGAAAAGATTGGTTGCAAGCGATAGATGGATTTCTTCAAACTAAGAAGTCTCAATTTATTTATGCACCCGTATATTTTACTTCTAGCAATTTGTTTGAAAGCTTTCAATCCTTGGAGTTTGCGGGTTTGGTGGGTATTGGCGGTGCAGCAATACGTTTAAAGAACCCAAATATGTGTAGTGCTGCTAATTTAATTTTTAGCAAAGAGTCCTTTACAAAAGTGGGGGGCTATTTAGATAATGTGCATATGGCTAGTGGCGACGATGAATTTTTGTTGCATAAGGTTTTTAAACAGTACCCGAATGAAGTTCACTTTTTAAAAGATAAGCGCTCTATTGTGTATACCTCTCCAAACGCTAGTGTAGATCAATTAACACAGCAACGTAGAAGATGGGTATCTAAAAGTACTAAGTATGAAAACAGATATATTACCGCCATTTTGGTGGGCGCTTATTTTTTTAACGCCAGCATATTTTTTAATGTATTGGCTGGTATTTGGTTGCCCGGTTTTGCTGGGGTTGGTTTGAACCAATTGCTGATAAAAATGACAGCAGAAGGACTTTTATTAGGGTCCATTTTGGCATTTTTTGGAACAAGGCGCTTACTTTTGCTGGTGCCATTGGTTCAGCCATTTCATATTTTATATGTGATAATTATAGGCGTTTGGGCCAATATACAAACCTATACCTGGAAAGAAAGAGAATTGAAATGATACCCGAATTAGACGATTTTGAATACGATGTATTAAACTGCCTTTACTTTGTAGAGAGCTTTGATAAAATAATGGAAGAAGTGCCGCACCCAGCCAATATTGTGGCCGATGTGTTAAAAACACTCATCCATAAAAAATTGGTTGTGGCCATGAAATGGAACGAAGAAAAGCAAGACTATACACGCAGTTTTATTTACGATTCGGATAATATGCACGCCTATGCCTATTTGGCTACCAAGGAAGGCTTAATGGCTCATAACTCTAGGTAATACACATGCTTCAGAAATGTAGAGGCATTGTTATTAGTACCGTAAACTACTCAGAAAATTCGGTGGTATTAAAATGCTATACCGATACCTATGGCCTGCAAAGCTATATGATAAACGGAGTGAAGGGCAAAAAGGGAGCGATAAAACCTTCGCATCTTATGCCACTTTCCTTGCTTGAGTTGGAGGTATATCATCAACAAAATAAGAACTTACATCGGATTAAGGAACTTAAGAGTTCGCCCATTTTAAATCACCTACATTTTGAATTACGCAAAAGTACCTTGGCGCTTTTTATGGCTGAGTTGCTGGGTAAAATTTTGCGCGAAGAATCGGAGCCCGATGCACAGTTGTTTGGGTTTATTTTTAACTCGGTGCAAATGGTAGATATTAGTGAAGAAGGATTGCCTAATTTTCCTATTTATTTTATGTTGCAATTGAGCAAATATTTGGGCTTTTACCCAAAAGATAATTATAGCTCAACCTGCACCGATTTTAGTTTGCAAGAAGGCGTGTTTATTGCCCAAGCGCCTGCAAGTATAGATTATTGTAGAGCCCAGTTATCGGTGGCTTTTTATAGCTGTATGAACCAAAATTTTGAGCAAATGCAAAGCATGCAATTTGCACCACTTATGAGAAGAGAATTATTGGCAAAATTAATACGGTATTATCAATTGCATTTACTCCTATTTGGCGAATTAAAATCGCCCGCCGTTTTGCATGAAGTTTTAAATTAAATTTCATAAAAAAATAGCTGCGCTTATACCTATTTTTGATTTCTATTACGTTATACAGGATACTCCATGAAACACTTTTTGCTCTATACCTTTCTTTTGCTTTTACTTGGTTCGAACCTACAGGCACAAATACGCATACAAGATGCCCATTTAACAGGCAAGCTATACCGATTTGAAAAAGTGAAACCAAGGTTTTTAGAAGCCCGAAATATAGATGTGTGGGTTCCAGAAGATTTTGACTCGAGCGGAAGAACACGCTATGCCGTGTTATACATGCATGATGGGCAGAATTTGTTTTTGCCCGGCTACTCTTTTGGCGGACAAGAATGGGGAATTGATGAAGCTATGGATAGTTTGCTTAGGAGAGGGTTAATTAGAAAAACAATCGTGGTAGGAATTTGGAATTCGCCTAAACGCTTTATTGAATATAACCCCGAAGATGCTTTTAAAAAGCTAGATAGTTTAAACAAACAAAAAATTACACTTGAACGTGGAGGCACCACACTTGCTAACCAGTATTTAGACTTTGTTTTTGAAACTGTAAAGCCTCTTATAGATAGTGTGTTTCCAACCAAACCCGAGGCCAAAAACACCTTTATGATGGGTTCGAGCATGGGTGGATTAATTAGTTTATATGCGCTTTGCAAACACTCTGAGCAATTAAAAGCGGTTGCTTGTGTTTCTACCCATTGGCCTTTAAGTTTAAAAGAAAACAATGCCCAAGTGGCAGAGCAATACATTGCCTATTTTGCCAGACATTTACCTAACCCAAAGCAACATAAATTGTATTTCGATCATGGTACCACCACGCTGGATGCTTGGTATGAACCGCATCAATTGCTCATGGATAGCTTATGCAAAGAAAGCGGCTACGAAACACCAAAGGATTTTATGAGTTTAGTCTTCCCGGGCGAACCTCATAATGAAATTGCCTGGCGCAAACGCGTTGGAATACCTTTGAAGTTTTTGTTACAACCTTAATAAAAAAAAGCCCGCTTTTGAGAAATCAAAAGCGGGCTTTTTTTATAATTCTAAGTTTAATATTTAGTTAGCCCTTCACGCATTTTGCGTGCATTGCCAGCCGAGTATCCAAAGTAAATTAATAGCCCAAATACCAACCAAATACCTGCACTTAACAGGGTTGGAATAGGTAAGCTTACAATCATAGCGGTACAAACAATCATACCCAAAATAGGCACCAAAGGAACAAGCGGTGTTTTAAACGGACGTTCCATATTAGGTTCTTTCTTACGCATGATAATAATACCTAAGCACACCAAAACAAAAGCAAACAAGGTTCCAAAGCTAGTTAAATCGCCGGCCACACTGCCTGGTATAAAGGCCGCAAAGGCTCCAACAAATACTAATAAAATCCAATTGGCTTTATAAGGAGTTTTAAATTTAGGATGCAATTGGCTAAATGCTTTTGGCAATAAACCATCTTTACTCATGCTAAAGAACACACGACTTTGTCCCATTAACATAACCAAAATTACAGAAGAGAAACCCGCCAAAATAGCTACGGTAACGCTGGTTCCAAGCCATTCATAGCCTTTCATATAGGTTTGAATAGCGTAAGTAACAGAAGCTTCTTTACCAGCAGTTTTAAACTCTTGCCAATTGGCTACACCAGTTAAAACATGTCCGAATAAAATATAGAGAATAGTACAAATAACTAAAGATCCAAGGATACCAATAGGCATATCGCGTTTTGGGTTTTTAGCTTCTTGGGCAGCGGTACTAACCGCATCAAAACCAATAAAGGCAAAGAACACAATAGCCGCACCACCTAATACACCACCCCAGCCATGTTTAAAGAAACCTTCGTGGCCAAGTGTGCCTTCAGGAATCATAAACGGAGTGTGGTTTTCGGGCTTAATAAACTGCCATCCCAAAGCAATAAATAGCAATACAATGGCCACTTTAATAAATACAATAATGGCGTTAACGGTAGCAGATTCTTGCGTACCTTTAATAAGTAATAAGGTTAAGGCAAACAAAATAATTAAAGCAGGAGCGTTTACAAAACCATGTGTAATCTGAACCAAGTCTTGTAGGTTTGGAGCAAGATGAGAATATACTTCATCCGTTAACAGTAATTGTCCGTTTTTAATATGGTGTGTTAAATCGGGCTGAACCGCTAAGATTTGGTTTATATCGGCATCGCCAACAACTTTCTTAAGGCTTTCAAAAGGCGAGTGACACCATTCGTAAGGTATGGTTCCGCCCATGAGATTGTTTAAGTATTCGCTCCAAGCAATGGCCACGGTTGCGGCTCCAAGGGCATATTCCATAATAAGCGCCCAACCAATTATCCAAGCCATAAGCTCGCCCATAGTTACATACGAATACGCATACGCGCTACCTGCAATAGGAATCATGGCAGCAAACTCGGCATAGCAAATACCAGCAAAGGCACAACCAACGGCAGCAATAATAAAACTCATGGTAACGGCGGCACCTGCGGCTTCGGCCGATGCAGCGGCTGTTCTAACAAATAAACCAGCACCAATAATGGCACCTACACCTAAGGCCACCAAATTGGCTGCCGTAAGAGTACGCTTAAGTTGCGACCCATCGTGGTGTTTTAAAAGATCTTGTAAAGATTTAGTATAAAAGAAACTTGACATAGTACAATACTGTTTGATGAGCAATATATATAAAAGAACAAGAAAACAAAAGCATGGTATTGGTTGCCGCCGCTAGCGCTATGGCAGCCAATGCATGGCGTTGCATGGATGTGCGCTGCGCTTACTTGGGCATGGCAAAACCTTCGGGTGGGAATACTTTAAGGTCCATATGTCACTTAGGTACTTAGTGTGTTCTTTCTTTAATAGTACTTTCCCGTTTTGAAAGGCTTGTGTTGGCTATGTTTTTTTTTCTTTTGTAATTTGCGGCCTAAAGTATGAAACAATTTATTTTACTCCTTAGCTTAGCATGGTGCTTTAGTCTTACTACTCAGGCGCAATGCGGAAATTTTAGTCAGTATTATGCTAATTTTACTATTAGCAATCCCAATGCATCTCCGCTAGGTGCTCGTAGTTATCGCTTAGTATTAAATACTCAAACGCTTATTGGTTCGGGCCAAATGCAAAGTACTGGGGTTGATATAAAAGTAGGCACTAGTTGCTGCAATTTATTTAGCTTTTGGGTAGATAGTAGCACCTTAAATACTAGCTCAACCATTATTTGGGTGCGCATACCTAGTATACCTGCTTCAACAATTTTTAATGTAAAAGTTTTTTATGGAGGAGCAAGTTTAGGTTCAAATTCAAATTTAGCTGCAACTTTTCCAAGTAGGTATGTATTAAGTAGTGGAATAGATTCTTTGCAAGGCCCCTTATATTACGATTGGTTTGAGGTAAAAGCAGGTGCTACTGTTTATGTAAAACAAGCTACAACCCTTGATATTTATGCCGATAAAATTGTTGTTAAGGGTAATATAAATGGATTTGGGAAAGGGCATAAAGGACCTAAAAACACAAATTGTACGCCAGGTGCAGGACCAGGAGGAGGTTTGGTTGGTTCGCCATGCACGAATGGAGGAGCAGGGGCTTACGGAGGCAATGCAGGTTGCACACCGGGTTCTGGTGCCAGTTCTTGCAATGTTTCTGGCGCCTTAGCTTATGGTACCTATAATGGCTTTGATATAGAGCCAGGTTCAAGCGGTTCAACAGGAAGTATGGGATTTACAAACGTTGACGGAGCTGGCAATGGTGGAGGCGCTGTAAGTTTAAATGCAAATGAGCTGCTAGTAAGTGGAATAATAAATATGAATGGGCAAGATGGTTTAGCAAGTGCCAGCTCAAACAACTCTGGAGGGGGCGGTTCTGGAGGGGGTATCTTATTAAATGGAGCCTATTTAAATTTGCAAGGTGCAAGCCTTTTGGCCATGGGTGGAAAAGCAAGTAATGCTTACAATGCAACTGGTGGTGGAGGAAGAATAAAGGTCTTTAAAAAAGTTAGCTTAACTGGTGCGTACACCTATAGTGTGGCAAGCACTAATCAACATATATTTGGTGGGGCGGTTCAATTGCTAGGTGCCGTTGGTGGTGTGGGTACGTTTTATGTCGACTCGCCCAATACGTATTTTTATGTTTCTACTTTTACTGGAAATGGAGCTCAAAATTGTGGTACCGCCTATTTTTCAAAAGCAATTGGTGCATTAAATGATGTAAGCACTTGGGGAAGTAATACCAATGGAACAGGAACTTCGCCCATAGATTTTACAAGTGCTAATGTAAGCTATTATTTACACAATCAATCGGCACCCAGCATAAGTGCCAATTGGAATATTTCAGGTGCAAATTCACTTTTAGTGATAGGTAATGGAACCACAGCAAGTGCCCTGAACCTACCCTATTTAAAAGGGATTTCGGTAGATTCTATGTATGTAAATCCAGCATCAAGTATAAATGTATATGGAAGTTTAACTGTAGCAAAAGCTGGTTTTGCTAGCACCAGTTCTATTAATTATTTAGATACTGCTGCCAACCAAACATTACTTGCTGGCATTTATGGAAACATGCAAGTTAATTATGGGCCAAAATTACTTCTTGGCAATGTTCAGGTAAATGGCACCTTTAGTTTATATACAGATGTTACATGTAATGGATACACGCTTACACTTGGTTCAAGCGCAAGTCAGGCAGGCGTTTTAAACCGCGCTGGTGGAAGTATACTTGGTGCCTTTGCAAGATGGATTCCACAAACAGGAGCAACGGGTACAGCAGGATTATTTCCAATAAAAGTTGGAGCAAATAACAAACTTCTTCAACTAGATTATAGCAGCGCACCAAGTGCAGGAGGTTTAGTAAAAGTTGAGTTTGTACCTAGCAACCCAGGCAGTTTGGGTTTACCTGTTTTAGATAATACCTTAACGCCAACTATAAATTTAACGAGAACCTCAAATGATGGATTTTGGCGAATGCAGGTGTTAAGTGGTTTAACAGGTGGGGTGCATGCCATTACTGTATTTCCTAGCGGAATGGCAGGAGTAAGTAGTTTAGCTCAATTGCGCTTGCTTAAACGTAGCACTAGCAGTGCCGCTTGGGCAATGGGCGGAAACAGTGTAGTGGGCAGTGGATCATTACTTAGCCCCGTAATTAAACGTACTGGTTTTACAAGTTTGGCAGGTGAGGTTTGCGTAGCATCTGATTCTACCATTAATGCATTGCCTGTAAGTTTGCTTAGCTGGTATGGTTTTAAAGAGCAAGAACAAGCCCACTTAATTTGGCGCACAGGTAGCGAGCAAAATAGTTTGCGATTTGAGTTAGAAAAAAGTGTAGTTAAAGGGGTATGGCAACAAATTGGAAGCTTAAAGGCTAAAGGTATAAGCAATGTGGTACAAACTTATTCCTTTATTGAAGAAAATGCCTTTTTAGGTTCGGCCCAAAACACATACCGACTAAAACAAATTGACCAAGATGGAAGCTTTAGCTATAGCAACGAAATTGTTTTAGGAAACACCCAAGAGCCAGATTTTAGAGTGTATCCTAACCCATTTACACAAGAACTTTTTATTGACGCCCAAACAGAAGAAAACGAGCTTAAAATTAGTTTGTACACTTTGCAAGGCCATTTAATAAAGCAAGAGAAACTGGTTTTAAGTAATGGGCAAGCACGTGTTTTGACCCAAGACTTGGAAGCTGGTTTGTATATTTTGCAGCTAGAAAGCCATACATCTACTTCTTATTGGAAGATAAAGAAAGAATAAATTGGATGGAGTTTACACAATCTACTTTACGCTGCCAATTCATGAAAGGTATAGCCTCGTAGAGTATAATTACTGCTCCTGCGGTGCATTTGGAAACTTATTATTTACTATCCTTCCATTTCCAGCTTTTCCAATCCTCGGCGTCGTAATTTATTTTTACTATAAAGTAGATATTTGCTCCCCAAACATTATCAAGGTCATTATTTATGTACTTTATAAATTTAGGGTCGGGTGTCCCACTGCTTTCTAAAAGCCTTGCTGGGGCATTTGAAAATCTATAGCTTAAAGCTGCTCTTATAGAAAGTAAATGGCCAGATTCTGATTTAAAATCCCTCCTTAACCCAATAGAAGGAACTAAGTAATTTGTGCCAAGAATTTTATAGCTAGCAAATTGAAAAGTTTCACTATAATCATTTATTTTATAGTTTAAATAGTGGGTGTAATTTATTCCACAAACCAAATTCATTCGTTTTTGATTATAAAATGGCGAATAACTAATCATGCTGCCAAATCCAAAACCTTGGAATTCAGATTGACCAATACCAACAGACCAATCTAAATTAGGTTTAATAAAATAATTCCCCGTAAAAGTAACTGGAGCATAGCTTGATGTTTTTCCAATTTGAATTCCAAAGCCTAAGTTTTTTAAGGATTGGCAATTTCCTTTCGAATAGAACGACAAGCAATAAAAAAACGCAAAAATTATTTTTTTCATTAGAATTTAAATTTAAGTGTTGCACCTAAAATGTGATATCCAAAACTTGTTGAACTTAACCAATTCGTTGACGTATATTGACTAGTTTTTGTGTCTAAAAAACAAACTGGAAACATTTGGTCTGTATGTAAATTAAATATAGCATTAAATGAATAATCAATGTATTTATTATTGTCAAATTGAAAAAGACCACCATTTCTTCCAATAGATAATGTTAAATTTAAATCTTGACCAAACCCAACAACATGACCATTAGTTTTGGTGTTTAAATTTGTGTAATTTACGTTTCTAAAAGCTCCCCATTGTATTCCTGCTCCAAAGGTAATTTCTTCTCTAAAGGTAAATTGTCCAGCACTTTGTGATTTGTCAAAAAACATATAATTAACTCCATAAGTTCTATTTCCCATTTCACAATGTAATAATCCAAGTGAACTTTGAAATTCCTGTTTACAATTTAATGAATAAATGCCAAAACCATATTTGGCGAATCCAATTGAAAATATACCTGATGGCTCATCAAGTTTAAATGGGTAATTGTTGTTATTAGGCAACATAAATGGAAATGCCCTGCCTAAAGGCAAATAATAGAAAAGTGAATAATAATTTGTGCCATTACCAGCTAGTCCAGAACGATTTAATCTCGAGTAATTAAAAGAAATTCCTCTTGAATTTCCTCCTCCTCCGCCCTTTCCTGTTTCATCCCCCCCCTCACTCGCAAAAAACTCTCCTAATTCATTAAACATAGAGCTAAAGCTTGAGTGCCAGGTTTCGCCTATAGAGCCAAAGTTGTTGCTGCTGCCTGCATTAGATGAAATGCCCGAAATACCCGCATTTGAATAGCCAGCATACCCCGTTGGATCGGTATACTTTAAGGGATTGTTTAATACATAGGAATAACGATTATAGTTTTGGCTGTTTTCGTAGTCTTGTAGAAGAGGGTCGGCGTTTAAAAACTTGGCCAAATGGGTATCGTACATGCGGCCGTTCATGTTAATTAAATCAAACTCTTCTAGGTGCTCATGAAAGGTATAGCATCTAAGGGTATAATTACTGCTGCTACCTCCAAAAGGGTTTGCAAGTGTGTAGGCCAAGGTTGAAGGGTTGCGCGGTCTTCCCCAAGCATCGTAATTACGCTCCTCTACTAGGTTGCCCGCATTTTCTGTAAGTGCCAGCAAACTGCCTTGTAAATCAAGTGTAAAATAGGTGAGCGAGTTAGTGCTGCTGCGTTGCATGGCTATCGTTATTGTGGCATTTAGTGGATAAAGGTAGTTTTTTTTCTATGTTATTTCCTTGATAAAATTTTGAATTTCCTCAAGGCTAATGTTTTGAATATCCATTAAATAAAAAGCTTCTAATAATGAATGCAAAGAGCTAATTATCCAAATATTATTTTCATTCCCATGATTTGGATTTTGCAAAATGTATTTCTTTAGTAATCCGTAAGTAATTTCATCTGAATTAATGATTTTTTTTACTTCAATAAAAAATAAATCAGTCTCCTTCAATTCATATAAAGGATACTCCCTTACAGCATTAATAATTAGCCCTATAATTGGGTAAAAAGTTGAATCTTTCTTGTTTTCAATTAATTCCTCCAATATATTTATATCCATAATAATACTAATTTAACCCTTTAAAACAATTTGAACCCCATTCACCCATTTTAATAAATGGATTTGCATATTGTCCTGTTACAGAATTGAAGAAATAATGGACTTCTACTTTTGTTCCGTTTAAATATCCTGCCTCAAAAACCTTATAGTAAACCCCTTTCGATACAAGATTTAAATTTTGGCCATACCCTATGGGGATAAAAGAACCGCTTGATGCACTTACAGAAACGTACCCCTCTCCAAATTTTTCCTGTAATGAACTGAATATCTTAATTTCCGAGGCACCTGCTTTTGAAGTTCCTGTAGTGAGAATTATTTCACCAACCTCAGTTGTTGCTACCCTAGATGCTATACGAGGGATAAATTTTGCCGGAACCCAATATTTTAAAGTAATAGGTGGTCCCATAAATAAAAATTCAGGATAAACAGTAGATAGGCCCCCAGTAGCAGGATGACTTTTATTATATTCTGCAATCCTATCAAAATAGTCTTTATTCGTAGGTTTTATAATTCGTTTATCAAATTGACTAAGTGGTGGTCTTTCTGCCCAAGTCATGCTCGGTGTAGGGCCTTTTCCATTTCCGGCTGTGGCCATAGAAAATTCAGTTCCACTATTAGCTGGTTTAACAGGTTTTGTTGGGTCAGGATCTATATCATTTGCACCACCACTTTCACTCGCAAAAAACTCACCCAATTCATTAAACATAGAGCTAAAGCTTGAGTGCCAAGTTTCGCCTATTGAACCAAAGTTGTTGCTGCCACCTGTATTAGATGAAATGCCCGAAATACCCGCATTTGAATAGCCTGCATACCCCGTTGGATCGGTATATTTTAATGGGTTGTTTAATACATAGGAATAGCGGTTATAGTTTTGGCTGTTTTCGTAATCTTGTAGAAGAGGGTCGGCGTTTAGGAACTTGGCCAAATGGGTATCGTACATGCGGCCGTTCATGTTTATTAAATCAAACTCTTCTAAGTGCTCATGAAAGGTATAACCTCGCAAGGTATAATTACTACTGCTTCCTCCAAAAGGGTTGGATAGGGTATAAGCCAATGTTGCAGGGTTGCGCGGTCTTCCCCAAGCATCGTAATTACGCTCTTCTACTAGGTTGCCTGCATTATCTGTAAGGGTCAGCAAACTGCCTTGTAAATCAAGCGTAAAATAGGTGAGGGCGTTAGTGCTGCTGCGGTGCATGGCTATGGGATTATATTTTTATTAATCAACTACCCATAAAAAAGTTTCTGTGAA
Source organism: Bacteroidetes bacterium B1(2017) (assembly GCA_002256395.1). GTDB lineage: Bacteria > Bacteroidota > Bacteroidia > UKL13-3 > UKL13-3 > B1. Next base: position 252,892 of record NKJG01000003.1, read on the forward strand.
TATAAATCTAAAAACAATAAATCCTAAAACTCCTATTATACACAATACAATAGATGACTTGTTTAATGATGTTTTGTTTTTAAAAAAATAATATAAAATAGGAGTAAGTACAAGCCAAAGGATAAAAGAAAATAGCCCCAAAATGGAAAGTACTACCTCAATTAAATTTAGTGAATCAAGGCCTAATGCATAAGGGTCGATATGATTGCCATATTTAGGAATGCTGCCTAGTTTTATTGTTCCAATTATAATCATTGTTAGGAATGAGATAAACCAAAAAAATGGAATAATTCCTAGAGTGGTGTGTATGTATTTAGTATATTTCATTTCTTTTAAATTAAGGTTTGCTATATCCTGCTCTTTTAAATATTTCATCCCAACCATTGTCAGGCGGAATTGTTAACCAGCCACCTCCAAAAAGTATATTTAATTCATTAGGGAGTGGCCATAGAAAATTGTTTTGGCCAATTGAAACTCCATTATTATTTGCTTCAATTCCAAATAATACATCAAATCCTGAAACAACCTTAAGAACTTGACCTGGTCGAGAAGGGTGCGTTATGCCATCTATTCTTATACTAGTGCTATTTCCTGGAGCTAAAGAAATAGGTTCAAGGTTATTGTTTTCAGGTTTAAGCCAAATTGTGGAGTTGGAGGTATTTATTAGAGTGGGGAGATCGAAAATTTTATAATTGGCATAAATATTATGTGGATTTTTATAAACAATAAATTCTTTATCGTTACAAATTGGAAATAGTGAACCTAAGCTATGGTTAAAGTAACTATCAAATAATTTTGAGTTGTGGTTTAATACTGCTCTAAATTCCAAATAGTTGGCGACAAAATTTGCATTTGAATTTCCTCTAATTCCATAAGTTCCGCTAATATTAGGTAAATAAAAGTTTTGGTTGCCTATAGCTCCACCTGCGCCGCCGCCCTCACTCTCAAAAAAGGCATCCTTCACCATTTGTTGAATAGATTTTTTGCTCCACGACCATCTTTCATAACTTTCGGTAGCAATGCGGCCGTTGGCTTCCCAAGCTTCGCCTACATTGGGAATAGTATATCCTTTTGAAGCATACCCTGAAGGATCGGTGTACTTTAAAGGGTTGTTTAATACATAGGAATATCGGTTGTAGTTTTGGCTGTTTTCGTAGTCTTGTAAAAGTGGGTCGGCGTTTAAAAACTTGGCCAAATGGGTATCGTACATGCGGCCGTTCATGTTTATTAAATCAAACTCTTCTAAGTGCTCATGAAAGGTATAGCCTCGCAAGGTATAATTACTACTGCTACCTCCAAATGGGTTTGCAAGTGTATAGGCCAAAGTAGCAGGGTTACGTGGTCTTCCCCAAGCATCGTAATTACGCTCTGCTACCAAGTTGCCTGCATTATCTGTAAGTGCCAGCAAACTGCCTTGTAAATCAAGTGTAAAATAGGTGAGGGCGTTAGTGCTGCTGCGGTGCATGGCTATCGGATTTCCGTTGGCATAAATGTAAGTAATCTCATCGCCATTTACAATTTCTAAACTGGCGGTGGGTATGTAATAGGTGGTGTTTGTGGATATGCCATTATCACTTATTTCCATTTTTATGCGTTGTCCGCTTACTCCATAATCCAATTTCAAGGTTTTTGTTTCTTGGTTCAGTTCCTTTATTTTATTTAAATAGGTATAGCCAATACTTTGGCTTTGCTCTAGGCTAGCATTAATTTGGCTAGGGGCCAAACTTTGCAAATACTCATTGCTTTGTTGGGTATAGGGTTGGCCGCCATCATATACATACTCGCCTGCTTCAGGCTTTTGAATAAGATTGCCCGTACTCTCATAATTATGAGGTTTTGCAAGGGCATTGGGCGAGTTTGGTGCAAGAGTAATGTTGCTTAATCTATCAAATTCGTCGTACTCAAAGGCTTCAGTATTTCCGTTTTTAGCATCGCTGCGGCCAATAACATTCCCTTCCAAAAGGTTGGAGGCAAAGGTGTAATAATAATCCAAAATAGCAGTTTGGTTTTGGTGAGCATAAATACGCTGAGGTGCCAAATCATTGCTATTGTAAGTGTAATCGGTAACAAGGCCATTGCCATATTCCATTTGTTGTGTTCGTCCATCGGGCAAGGTACTGTTGAGTTTCCAAATTCTGCTGCTAGTATTGTTTTGGTTTAAGTATTTTTCTGTTACATTATTACTAGCATCATACACATTAGAAATACTAAGTGAAGGGTAATTAATAGTTGCCAAGCGATGGTTTGCGTCATAATCATAGGTGCAGGTGTAGCTTGTTCCATTGGCAGCCAACTCTGTTTGCATGCTTAGCTCTCCACTTGTAGTATAGCTGTACTCAATTTTGTTTTTAAGTACTTTGTTTTCTAAATACTCTTCCTTTTTTAATTGGTTTACACTGGCTTTGGTTGGGTCGGTAAAATATTGGTAGGTATATTCTTCGCCCGTGCTACTTTGTTTGCGGGTAAGTATGCCATTGGCATCGTACTCATAGCTAACAGTTATGCCTTTTTGATCCGTTTCTGTAAGGGTTTGGCCAAAAGTATTATACGTAAAACTTTTGGTTCCTATGCTAGCCTCAGTGGTAGAAAGTGGGTTTAATTTTTGGTTGTAACTAAAGGTGGTGGTATTGCCTTCACTAGTTATGCTTAGGTTTTTATTATGTGAGCCAAGCTCGAATTCGGTAACCACACTTCCATTATCTACAATTTTTTGAAGATTACCCGTTGCGGTAAAATACCTTTTCTGAACCTTATATTTCCCTTCTTGCACAAAGGTACTAGTAGTGCTGGTATTGTTTTCGTAACTTATAGTTTTAAGCACGTTGTTTTGTTTCTTTAGTTGGTTCAGCCTGTCATAGCTATCATACACAAAATCGGTCATGCGTTTTGTGGCACTTAAATCTGTTGGGTTAAACCAATTAGATTCTGAAATAACCTGATTTTTGCTATTGTACACCCAAACTTTTTTGGCAGTGTTTGAACCTAATGCGCTTTTAAGAGCAAAGATTTTATTGCCTAAATTATCAAAATACTCATAGCTAAAAGAGCCCAAATTAGTAGTGGTTTTTTTAGCCAAATCAAAGGCATCGGTACCTGTGCTTGGGCCATATTCTAGGTTATGCTGTACAAAATTTCCATTTGGCGAAATTTCTTTGCTTAATCTACCCCAAGAGTCGTATTGGTAGCTTGTGGTTTGTCCAAAAGAGGTGATTTCGCTAAGTTTGTTTCCAAAAATAGGTTCGAAGGTATAGGTAGTAGTTTGGTTGAGTGAGTTGGTGCTTGTTGCAGGCCATTGCCCATTTAAATAGGTGTAGGATTGTTGTCTAACTTTGGCCGCCGAAGCTGCAGAGGTAGTGTATGATTGTTGGGTTTTATTTCCATACACATCATATTCATAATTTTCTCTGAGGTATAAACTAGGTGTATTAGCAAAATTTATTTTAGCACTTAAGTTTCCGTTGCTGGCATAGGTGTAATTAACAGATTGAGTATAGAAAGGTTTTTTGTTTTGGTTGTCATCAAAACGAAGGTGGTAACTTTCTTCTTTAATTAAACTTGCTGGAAGCCAAGAATTATAGGTAGCGTAGGTGTAATGAATATTGGAAATAAACTCGGCTTTAGCATTTTCTTCTAGCTTTGAAAAGCGCTCTTTGCTTAGGGTTAAATTTCCGTTTTCGTCGTACTCAAAACAAGTTTGATGAACCGTTTTCTTTACATAATCTGTTTCGGTACTAAAGGCAAGGTAGGCAAAGTATATATTATTGTTTCCATCTATTGGAAACAATTGGTTGGTTTCACTTACTTTATCGCTCAATAGGTTAGAACCAACAAGGAAATTGCCTACTACAGCAGCGTTTCTATAAGAGTATATTTTTTCGGGTACAAGTCTGTAATCATGCAAATCGCTTAAGCGGCGGTCTTCTAATGTGGCGTAACCCGTGGTAATATTTTGTTGAGCAATGCTTCCAAAACCAAGAGGGCCGCGCCCATGCCTATGGTAAATAAAATCTTTATAATAATAATTTATTTGCTCTGCAAGTACGTTTGCGGCTAAAAATTTCTTTTCTACACAAATTCGTATGGCATTATTTAGTATAAGTGTTTGCCCACCATACATTTTTCCAGAAACAGAATAGCTTCCGCTGCTATTTAAAGACTCAAATTTAAAGCTATGTGTTTCTTTGCGGTTAGCAATGCTTTGTAATTCGTTATGGGTGTTGGCAAAACAGAATACTCCATAATGGGTTATAAAATCTGTTATTCCATCGCCATTTAAATCGCTAGTAACCGGTGTTGCATCATAACTTGCATAATACCCAGGAACAGTAATAAAAATTGGTAAACTTAAATCAATTGATGAAAAACTAGAATTGCTAGAATGCGAAAACAGTTTTTTATAACTATTTCCAATCCATGTTAAAATATCAGTTTTGCCATCCCCGTTAAAATCTCCCAAGCAAAGTTGAGCTTCCCTAGTTTTTAATAATGGCAAAGGTGTTGATCCAAAGGATTGAATGTTTCCAAATCCTATTCCTGTTGAGAGTTGGCAATTTAGTTGGTAGTTTGTACTAAACTCATATAAGTATAAAATATCGCTCAATCCATCTCCATTAAAATCGCCCGAATTTAGTTTGCCTATAGCATTTGGATAAGTTTCTACACTGCTAATAGTATTAAAAGCTAATTGTTCATTATTCCAATTTAAAACTTCTATCTCATGGTTCGATTTCAAATACATTAAATCACTTCTGCCATCGCCATTCATATCTATAACTTGTAGCTCTTCCATATATGAGTTGGCGGAGGCAATGTTTAGTTTAACGTTTTTGCTTTTTCCAAATGTTACGCTAAGTTCTGAATTTCCTTGGTCGTTAAAACGTTGGTCGTTAAATATGGCATCAAATTTTTCGCTTGGTGTTTTATCGGCGTATTCTGGGTTATTGCTATCATATTCTAAAAAGTGGTAAAGACTTCCGCAAAATTCACCTGCCACATCATAATTACCCATTCTTTTTTCTTCAACTAAATCAAGGCTTCCATCGCCATCTAGGTCAGCCAAATGTGCCCTTACACTAAAAAACTGGTAAAGGTTTTTCTCTTTTGGAAAAATAAATGAATTGCTTGAAAAATCGAAAATGGATGCTTTGTAATAATCTTTTATTAGGATATTGGTTTGCGTGCTTAAGTTGCGCGACATCATTAAAGCATGGTAATGGTAGTTGGCACCCAAAAATTTGAAATATCTTAGGCAATCAAATCCATTAAAACCATCATAAAGTTCGAAGTTACGCTCTGTAGTTTGAAATAAAATATCATCTATTCCATCATTGTTTAAATCGGCAACCAAAATGTCACTTATATTATTAATTTCGTTTAAAACCGAGGTAAATAATGAACTATTAATGTTGTTGGTTATAGGATTTGGAAGGGGATTATAAATAGTTGTTTTTATTCCATAAAGTGGTGGACTATTTGTAAATGTATTCGTTTCAGCTCTTAATAATTCTCCATTTCTATGATTTATTTTACCTTTGAAGGCTAAGACTTTTGATTTACCATCTCCTGTAAAATTACCTGGGATTAAGGTAGAAGTAGACTTATTACTTGAATAAGTTAGAGGAGGTCCACTCGGTTCACTCCAATTAAAATTAACGGGTGGCATTAGTTCTCCATTGCCATTTTCTTCTGATAATTTACTTAGCAAATTCTTTTCGGTGGAGCTGGTATACGTTAAGGTGTATTTTCTTACTAAGGTAGTAAGGTTTAATAAGCTTTGAATCGTTTTTAGGCGGTATTTATCTTCTATTTTTGCCCCACTTATATATGAAAAACCTGGATTCATTTTTTCTTCATAGCTAAAAACAATTTTATTTGTAGGTGCTTCAAAACTGCTGCTGCTGGTTTGCAGTCCATTTATACTTGCATCAAAACCAGTATAGTTAATTTGAATAGGTAATACTTGTCCAGAACTTGTTTGATAGCTATACTCCATAAAATTTCCAAGTCTATCATAACTGCGGTATAGGTGATAGGACAGAGGTAAAAGCGCACCAGTTGGTGTAAAGGATGAATTGTTTTGGTTGCCATAAAAATCTACACCACCTCCTTTTTGGTAAACGATAAAACTGCTCCCAGTATAAACCACCTTGCAAAATTGGTCGGCCTCTGTTCTATAAGTAGAATTTGCTACCCCATAACTGCCGCTTATTAGCATTAGTCTATTGCCGTCTAATGAAAATTCATCTGCTGCTGTAAAGCTTATAGCCTCTTGACGACCATTATTTAAATGGTAATTTGTGCCGGTTCTACAAATGGCGCTTAAACCACCAATATTGCCACCTTGGCCAATTAGGCCACTTTCGGTACTGCTGTTTATGCTTAAAGTAATTTCAGGTTTTTGACCCAATCTGCCAGGAGAGCAAAATATGGGTATGCGTGAATTCACCTGACCGCTTCCCCCAACTGAAACAGATAGAGGTGTTTGGCCAATTGAATACGTTTGTGCATGTATATTAAATGAATGTATGCTTAGGCAAAGGCAAAGGGCATAGAGGTAATTTAAAGTCTGTTTCATGCTAATTAACTTTAATAAGTTTGTATAAAAGTGTTTGGGTAGTAGTAAGTATTCTTAGTTCGTATACACCATCGCTTACTATGCTTAGATCTAGTTGGGTGTTTAAGCTAGTGATGGTTTTCTTTATAATAAGTTTGCCCGTTTTGTCATAAACCTCTACACTGTAATTTACGGGTGCAAATGGTGCGTCAATTTTAAGGGTGTATAATCCTGTTGAAGGATTTGGAAAAACATTGAAGTTTGCTTCATTTGGGGCCAAACCTTGTATTTTGTCTTCAGGTTTTAGGTTCAAATTAGGCTTGTTGGTGCCATTATCGTTAGATTTATGCATCACAAGTTGTTTGTCGCGGCTAATTCTATTGCCGTTCGCATCATAAGTATAATCTAGTTTAATATAGTTTTGTTGTGCCATAGCAAGGCATGAGCCTAATATAAAGGCTAGGAGTAAGAATTGTTTTTTCATGGCTAGTTTGTAATGGTAATAGGGCGTATGATTTTGATAAAACGTAAGCTTTCATCGCTGGCATAAACTACAGCGCTGGCTTTAAACGGACCAGGTTCCATTATTTCAATGTTAAAGGTTATTACACCTGTTTGTCCACCATTAATTATGGTTTTTGGAAATATGGTTTCTATGCAAGCGCAGTTTACACTAATACGTTTTATTACTATTGGTTCTGATTTTGGATTGGTAAAAGCATATGAAACTGAAATTTTTTTTCCTAAATTTTCCACATTGTTTTCACCAATTATATTGTTTATAGAAATATAAGAAGTAGGCATTTTTTCGGCTAATTGAATGTCATAAGCATCAGAATAAATTGAATCAACTTGGATTCTTCCTATTATTATTGAATCTTCTTCTATTGTTTGGGATAAGCAATAGTTACTGCCGCCAAATAGCCACAGGAGTAGTGCGAAGAGCGTTTTTGTTTTCATGGTTTTTAGATTTGTTCAAATCTGAAGAATAAAAAATTAAGGGTCAATCGTGAAACCACGTTTTGATTTACTTTAAATTTTTATTCTATTTTGCTTTTTTAAATATTTCCTATGAAACCCCTAAAAGTAAAAAAGACTTTTTGTTTAGCAATTGTTGATGATTCCCTTTCTGATCAGAAATATTTAACTGAGTGGTTGCGAGAATTGCCATTTGTTAAAATAGAATTCACCGCATTTAATGCAAGTGAATTTTTTGCAAAATTGAAATTACATACTTGTCCAGATATTTTCTTAATTGATTTATACATGCCTCTTGTAAATGGAATAGAATTAATTAGTAGCCTTGACCCTAACTTAAAAAGGAAATGTATTTTAATGAGTGGTGGCTACCCTGGTAGATCTGGCAATTTGAAAGATATTGGAATAGCCGGGTTTAGTGAAAAGAAAAATAATGAAATTGTACTTGCCATTAAACATTTAGTGCGCGGAGAGAAATATTTTAATGAAAAAAGATTTAATCTCATGGAAAAGAAAATTTCGGTTGAGAAATTAAATGATGAACAGGAAATACCTCCTTCTATGAGTTATAATGAAATTAGAATATTGAATTATTTGGCAAGTGGACTTTCATACAAGGAGATCTCCTTACAGATATCTATTTATAGCGATAGAACTATTGAAACCTATGCACAACAATTGCGGAAGAAGGTAAATGTAAAAAACAATTCTCAACTTGTAAAATGGGCCTGTTTAAATGGTGTAATATATTCCTATGATGATTTAATTTAGTGGCTTTTAACCCCTCCAAGTTTCAATTCCCGTTTTTTTTCTATCTTTAAAACAATTTTAATCCATTCTTGTTTTAAAGAGCGTATGTACAGAAAACAAATCATTGATTTAATTGAAAGGTATGCAAGTTCCTCCAATTGCCCCCTCAATCATTTTGAATTACACGAACAGAAATTTAAGTATAATGATGAGTATGACGATAGTTTTAACTCTTTCTACGATCAGTTTTTAGATGTAGCCAATTTTGCTCGCTTTTCTTTTGAACTTAGAAGCGCATCGCTAGCCGAGTTTTCGGCTTTGGTTCAAACCTTAAGTTTTCCTTTAATTGTTTTTAAGCGCGGACAAAAAGGATTAGTTCCTTGTATCCTTAAACATAAGCGTGCAGGGGTGTTTGAGCTTGTTTTGGATGAGGCCGAGGGATGTAAAGAAATGGAGATAACTAATTTAGAGGAGCTTTTGGCTTTGCCTAAATCAATGGGCGAATTGGCTGCGGAGAATGGTTTAGGAGCATCTAATTTTGCAAACTTGCCTGCCGATTCCGATCTAATTTTTATTACAGGTTTTAAAATTACGCACGAGGCCTATGTGGCTGGACACGCCCACGCAACGCCTATGCAGCGTTTGTTTGCCTTACTTAAATCGGAACGGAAAGATATTTATACCATTTATTTCTTTGCCATTATGATTGCTTTGGTAAACCTAACTTTGCCTTTGGGCATACAGGCAATTGTGGGTTTAATGAGTGGTGGCTTGTTGCTAGAAAGTGTGTTGGTATTAATGGTGATGGTAATTTTAGCTACTCTAGTTGCTGGTTGGTTGCAGGTTCAGCAATTAGGAATTGTAGAGGTTTTGCAGCAGCGTTTATTTGCCAAAACGGCCTTCGATTTCTCCTACCGCATTCCTAGGTTCAAGCTAGAGAGCCTTAGAAACCACTATATGCCCGAGCTTATCAATAGGTTTTTTGATGTGCTTACGGTTCAAAAATCTTTTCCTAAATTATTAATTGATTTTACCTCGGCCATTATTCAAATTTTGTTTGGTTTGCTCTTGCTTTCTTTCTACCATCCCTATTTTATTTTGTTTGGGTTAATGGTAGTGTTTGTAATTTTTATGGTGTTTTACTTTACTAGTCAAAAGGGTTTAGAAACCAGTATTGATGAGTCGAAATACAAATACAAAGTAGTGTATTGGTTAGAAGAATTGGGGAGGTCTATTCAATCGTTTAAGTTAGCTGGTAATGCGTATTTGCCCGTTAATAAAACAGATAAATTATTAGAGAAATATATTCATTACCGCCGAAGTCATTTTTCTATTTTAGTAAAACAGTATTCGGCCGTAATTGCTTTTAAAACTATTATTACAGCGGGACTTTTAATTCTTGGTGGTTCCTTAGTATTTAGCGAGCAAATTAATTTGGGTCAGTTTGTGGCTTCCGAAATTATTATTGTGTTGGTTATAAACTCGGTTGAAAAGCTTATTGGTAGCATTAGCGTAGTGTATGATATGCTTACTGCATTAGATAAAATTGGGCATATAACCGATTTAGAAATTGAAACCAATGCGGGCCGTGAGGTAAGTGATGTAGGCATTGATAGCGAGTTTACATTAGAAGCTGTTAACCTTTCTTATAAGTTTGCAGAGGCCAATGAGTATAGTTATAAAGACTTAAATTTTAGTATTTCAAAAGGGGAGAAGGTTTGCGTGGCAGGGTACAATGATGCGGGTAAGACTACTGTAGCTAAAACCATTGCGGGTTTGTTTTATGATTATGAAGGCTTGCTAAAATTAAATGGTATTTCAATACGCGAGTTTAATATAAACAGCTACAGAGGTATTATTGGTGATAATTTAAATCTCTCGGATGTGTTTGAAGGAAGCATAGAAGAAAATATTACTTTAGGTAGAACGGGCATTCAATTAAAGGATATTATAAAAGCGTGTCATTTGGCAGAACTCGATCCATTTATTGCCACCTTAAAAACGGGTTTGCAAACCTTGGTTCAGCCTAGCGGCTCTAATTTGCCAAGCAATGTGGTAAAGAAGATTTTATTAGCTAGAAGCTTTGTACAAAACCCTCACTTGATAATAATTGATGAGTTTTTTCATAATGTACAATCGGCCGAAAAGCTAAAATTATTAGATACCTTATTTGCCGGAAACTATGCCATGCTAATTGTAAGTACCATTGAAGAGGTAATGAAACGCAGCGATAAAATTATTGTGATGCGCTCTGGAAGTATTGTGGATATGGGTACTTACAGCGATTTAATGAGTCGTAATTCTTTACCCACTTCTTAAGTTTAATTGGTATGAAAAATAATTCGAAACAAACTGTGGTTGAAAGTTTATATACACTTTCATTACTGAATACACCCAAGAAATATACCTACATACGTAATTGGTTAATTGGTGTTTTTATAGCTCTTATTTGTGTATTGTTTTTGCCTTGGCAGCAAAGCATACAGGGTAAAGGAAAATTAAGTCCGCTGCGTCCGCAAGATAGGCCACAAGTAATACCTTCTGTAATAGCAGGCCGTATAGATAAGTGGTTGGTTCAAGAAGGACAATTAGTAAAAAAAGGCGATACTATTTGTGTGATTAGTGAGGTAAAAGATAAGTTTTTCGACCCTAAATTAATCCCAAGAACTAATGATCAAATTGGAAGCAAGCAAGATGCGGTTCAGGCCAAACGCGATAAAATAATTTCAACCGAAAGGCAAATACAAGCCTTGCGCGATGGACTTAAATTTAAGTTGCAACAATCGCGTAATAAGGTATTGCAAATGAGCTTTAAAGTGAAGGGCGAAAAGGCTGCTTATGAGGCGGCAAAGGTAAATGCAAAAATGGCGCAAGACCAGTATACACGCTTGGATGAGCTCTATAAAAAAGGATTGGCTTCATTAACTGAATTGCAAAATAGAAATAGCAAAACCCAAGAGGCAAACGCTAAATTAATAGAGGCCGAAAACAAATTTAACTCGGTTCAAAACGAATTGATAAATGCCGAGATAGAATTAAATTCTGTTGAAGCCGATTATATTGATAAGATTTCAAAAGCCGAGTCTATTATAAATGAAACAACAGGCGATTTATTTGAATCACAAGCAGAGATTTCTAAGATGCAAGTAGAATTGTCGAACCTAGAATTGCGCTCTGGTTTTTATGTGATACGTGCTCCGCAAAATGGATACATTGTTAAAGCATTTAAGAGCGGTTTAGGTGAGTTAATTAAAGAGGGTGAAGATCTTGTGAGTATAGTACCTTCTGATGCAAAATTAGCAGTAGAATTATATGTGCGTGCCATGGATTTACCTTTAATGGAGCCTGGTGTAAAGGTGCGTGTTCAGTTTGATGGATGGCCTGCTTTGGTATTTACAGGTTGGCCAAATGTGGGTGTAGGTACTTTTGGAGGCGTGGTTCAAACGGTTGATAGAGTAAATAGCACCAATGGTTTGTTTAGGGTGTTGGTTATACCTGATCCAAACACAGAACCTTGGCCCGATTTATTGCGCGCAGGCAGCGGTGTATATGGTTGGGCTATGCTTAAAAATGTTTCGGTATGGTATGAGTTATGGCGCCAGTTTAATGGCTTCCCGCCCGATTTTGTGAGTAGCCTTGAACCAAACAATACGGCTAAGAAAAAGTAAACTGCTATGAAAAAACGAATTTATTTCAAGGGTCTTCAAGTGCGAAAATGGATACTATTACTCGCTTTATTTAGCGGTAGAGTTGGCTTTGCGCAAGATACTACCACCTTGTTTTTTGATGCCTTTTACGATCAGGTATTGCGCTATCATCCCATCTCGCAACAGGCATTATTATTGCCTCAGGTAGCCAAAGCAGAACTGCGAAGTGCTCGTGGTGCGTTTGACCCAAGTTTGCTAACAAGTATTGATTCTAAGAAAACAAATGGCATACAATCGTATACCTATGTGCAGCCTCAACTAAAGGTTCCAACGCTCATTGGAGTTGATATTAAAGCGGGTATGGATCAAAGTATGGGTACTTCTGTTAACCCAGAATTGGCTAAGTATGATTACGCCACCGGACAAACAAAAAATGTTCAGTACCAATTGTTTTATGCAGGAGTTTCTGTGCCTGTTTTGCGTGGCTTGCTTACAGATAGCAGACGAAATCAATTGCGCCAAGCAGAATTACTTAAAGGATTAAATGAGGCAGAACAAATTAGTCAGATAAATAAGTTATTGCTAAGCGCTGCAAAGGCTTATTGGGATTGGCAACAAAACTATGCACGCCTACAAATTATGCGTGAGAATTTTGAGCTGGCCAAAAATAGAAAAGCATATATAGTAAGTAGAATTTTAGGTGGTGAAGAAAAACCAATTGATAGTGTGGAGGCCTATATAGAATGCATAAAGCGAGAGGCTATGTTGGCCGAAACGGAGCTAGAATTTTTGAATAGCTCGGTAGAGTTATCAACGTATTTATGGGATAATACTCAAACACCCATACAGCTTGCACCTACCGTAAAACCAAGTGCTAAGGGTTCAGAGATTCATGTGTTGAGTTTAGATTCGGTGGCAAGTTTAAGTAGCCATGCATATGATATGCATCCCGATGTGCAGAAGATGATGGTTAAATTAAAACAATCGCAATTAGATAGAAAATTGGCGGTAGAGAATTTGAAGCCGCAATTAAATTTGGAGTATTATCCGTTTCAAACCTATACCTCTGGTTCAAAAGATGTGGTAGACGGACTGCTATACAAAAACTACAAGTTTGGTGTTACATTTTATAGTAGTTTGTTTCTAAGAAAAGAGCGTGGTAAATTAGATTTAACAAACTATAAAATTCAACAAAACGAGTTTGGTTTAAAGCAGGGTAGAAGAGATGTTCAGGCCAATGTATTGGAGAGTTATAATAGCTTAACTACCTGCCAAAAATTAATTGAAATACAAACGCAATTGGTTCAGAATACTTACTTAATGCGCAATGCCGAGGAAATGCGTTTTAAGAGCGGTGAGAGCTCTTTGTTTTTAGTTAACCAACGTGAGCGTGCTTTATTGGAAGCACAATCTAAATTAGCCGAGTTGGTAGCTAAATATGCAAAAGCTAAGTACCACCTGCAATGGGCAAGTGGCACTAAGCTTTTTTAAAATTTTTATCCTACGTGTTGCTTGCGGTAGAAAATGCGCGCGTAGATAGGAAATACTAATAGAATTAAAATGGTGGCGGTTATTAGGCCTCCAATAATTACAATGGCCAAAGGCTTTTGTGTTTCTGATCCGATACCTGTTGAAACAGCAGCTGGCATTAAACCAATAGCAGCCATTAAAGCCGTCATAACTACGGGCCTAATTCTAGATTTTACGCCTTCTCGTATGGCATCATCTAAGGCCATATCATTGTGCAGATTCTTTCGAAAGACGGATATTAAGATAACTCCATTTTGAACACAAATACCAAAGAGAGCAATAAAGCCAACACCAGCAGATATTCCAAAATTGGTGCCTGTTATAAGCAAGGCTAAGATGCCTCCAATAATAGCAAAAGGTACATTAACCAAAACCAAGGCAGAGTCTACCACATTGCCAAACATGATAAATAAAATAATAAAAATGGTTATCAAGGATATTGGAACAACCTGACCTAATCTGTTGGTAGCGCGTACTTGGTTTTCAAACTCACCTGTCCAGTTAATACTGTAGCCTTTAGGTAATTTAATAGCGGCATTTACATTCTTTTGTGCTTCGGCAATGGTGCTACCCAAATCGCGCTCACGCACCGAGAATTTTACACCAATAAAACGGTTGTTATTATCGCGGTAAATAAATGCTGGGCCAGTTAAGGTTTGTATCGTGGCAATTTCGCTTAAAGGTATTTTTTGTCCGTTTAAGGTTGGCACCATTAAGTGTTTTAAATCGGCTTCTGTTCTTCTAAACTCTTCTGGGTAACGAATGCGTATATCAAACTTACGTTCGCCTTCGTATTTAATGTTTGCTGTTTTACCGCCAATGGCCATTTCAATCACGGCTTGCGCATCGGCAACAGCAATTCCATACATTCCCATTTTTTGATCGTTCAAAATAATCTGCATTTCGGGCTGTCCTACATTGCGCAAAATACCCGCGTCTTTTATGCCCTGAACCGATTGTATTTGTGTTAAAACTTGGTCGGCAATTTCATCTAATTTATCTAGGTCTTCGCCATAAATTTTAACGGCATTGTTTGCGTTCATACCCGCTACCGCTTCTGCCACATTATCAATAATTGGTTGAGAGTAATTGTAATTTATACCCTGCAATTGCTTTAAAGATTTATCCATTTCTTCAATCAAATTATCGAGCGAAATCTTGCGTGTCCACTCTTCTTTTGGCTTGAGGTTAACTTGCATTTGCACATAATAAAAACCACTTGGATCAGTGCCATCATTTGATCTACCTGTTTGCGAAAGCACGCCATTTACTTCTGGAAAGGCTCTTAGTTTACCTCTTAGAATACTCACCATTTTAACGGTTTCTTTTAAGCTCATACTCATTGGCATTTTTGCTTCTACCCATAAGGCTCCTTCATTTAATTGAGGCAAGAACTCTGTACCTAAAAATTTAGCCGAAAAGAGCGTGGTGGCAATAACCAAAGAAGAAATAAGAATGGTTTTCTTTTTGTGTTCGTAACACCATTGAAAGCCCTTCATCACGTATTTCTGTATAAAGCCAACAATCTTATTTTCCTTCTCGTGCACGTCTTTGTTCAACAACAATCGAGCTAAAACAGGTACCAGGGTTAAGGTAAATATTAGAGCGCCAAGTAAGGCAAATCCTAAGGTATACGCCAATGGAGAAAACATTTTGCCTTCTACTTTTTGAAAGGCAAAAATGGGAACTAAAGCGGTTATAATGATAAGTTTTGAAAAGAAAACCGCTTTGCCTAATTCGCCGCCTGTTTTCTTAATCAATCCATTTTTAAGTAGAAGGTTAAATTTCTCTTTGCCCTTTTCGTGGTATTTATGATCGAGGGCAACAAAGATTCCCTCCACCATAACCACAGCCCCATCTATAATAATCCCAAAGTCTATCGCCCCCAACGACAGTAAATTGGCGCTCATGCCTTTTAGTTTTAAGCAGAAGAACGCAAAGAGTAAAGAGAGCGGAATAATGATAGACACAATTAACGTGGTGCGCCAATCGGCCATAAATAAGAATACAATAACGGTAACCAGAATTATTCCTTCAAGTAAATTATGCATGACGGTTTTAGTCGTAAAGCTCATTAAGTTATCGCGGTCGTAAAAGGTTTCCATTTTCACGTCGTCTGGCAAAACACGGTCGTTTAGGTCGGCAATTTTAGTTTTGAGTCTAGCAAGCACCTCCGATGGATTTTCGCCTTTACGCATCACTACAATGCCCTCTACCATATCATCAGAGTTGTTTAATCCAACTTGACCCACACGTGGAGCATCTGATTCTACCACTTCTGCCAGGTTTTTAACCAATACAGGGTTGCCGCCAATATTTTCAACAATAATGTTTTCTATATCTTCTATTTTGCCCAAGAGGCCTATTCCTCGCACCACATAGGCTTGACCGTTTTTCTCAATCACATCGCCGCCAACATTTACATTACTTCTATTTACGGCTTGGTACACATCTAAAGGAGTAAGTTCATATTTGGCTAAGAAATTTGGGTTCACACGTATCTCATAAATTTTTTCTCTCCCTCCAAAAGCTACCACATCTGCCACACCCGATACACTTCTAAGTTGTCTATCAATAACCCAATTTTGTAAGGTTAATAGTTCGCGTGTGTCTTTGGTTTTGCTGGTAAGTACGTATCTAAAAATCTCTCCTGTTGGTCCGTAAGGTGGCTGCACATCTGGCTCAACACCTTCTGGCAATTGCACATTTCTAAGTTGATTATTTACTTGTTGCCTAGCAAAGAAATCTTCTACATCGTCTTCAAAAATTATTTTAATAACAGATAAGCCAAACATGGTAATACTACGCACATTTGTTTTGCGCTGGATGGAGTTCATGCTAACTTCAATAGGTATGGTTACAAAGCGTTCAATTTCTTCGGCGCTTCTACCGTTCCATTCTGTAACAATAATTATTTGCGTATTGGTTACATCTGGAAATGCCTCAATGGGCGTGTTTAAATAGGATACAACACCCGAAACAACCAAGATTGCCACCATAAAAAAGGTGAAAAATCGGTTCTTTAAGGAGAAGCCTACTATGTTTCTAATAAATTTATTCATGATTTTTTACGTATTAATTTTGTTATCATTAATCGTTTAGGGCATCATAAATTAGTAAGCCATTTTTTGAAATTACTTTTTCACCTTCTTCTAAACCCTTGGTTAAAAAGGTTACTTCATCGCTTTGTTGATATACTTTTACTTCGCGTGTTTCAATTTCGGTTCGGCTTTTAAATACCATTACATACGATTTACCTTTATCAAAAATGATGGCCGATGAAGGGATTTCTACTTTCTTTTCATGCTCAATATAATTTAGGTAAATACTGGCATTCATCTCTGGTTTTAAGAGGTATTGAAGGTTTGGCAGTTTGATCCTAATTTTCATCGTTTTAGTTTGTGGATCTAGAATATTATACACCTTATCTACATGTCCTCTAAAAATAGTATCGGGATAACTTAGGGTTTTAATACTCGCTGTCATGCCTTCACTTACTTTCGCAATGTCTGTTTCATACACATTGGCATTTACCCAAACATCGTTAATTTGAGCAATGGTAAAAATGTTATCGCTTTTGTCGGATCGCAACAACATATCAGGGTTGATTTTCTTGTCAATAATAAATCCGCTAATAGGTGCTATTACTCGGTATTCGGCGCTATTTTCAATGCCATAAATCGCAAAAATTTGCTTTAATCGGTCAATGTCGGCCTTTACTTTTGTTACTTCATTTTTAGCTATTACCACATCTTTTTCCGAAATAAGTTTGCTTATAAAAAGTTCCTCTGCAACACGCTGGTTGTTTTGTGCCACATGTAAATCGTTTTTAGCATCAATCATTTGCTTTTCAAAATCGGCCACTTCACCACTTCGTATTACGGCAAGTACCTGACCTTTATTTACAAAGTCGCCTAATTCCACGTTTACCTTCATAACGTTTCCACCAACTAAAGGGAAAATTTCTACCAATTTATTTTCATCGGCAATAACCTTACCTACCATGGTTAATACAGATTGAACTGGTTTGATTTGTGCGGTAGAAAATACCAACCGAGCCATCATGGTATCTGTTACCTCAAATGGTTTTTCGCTTGTTTGTTCTTTTTGCGAATTACCGCAAGAGTATAGCAAACCAAGGGCTGCAATAAAAAGGCTTGCCTTAGTTAAAAATTTCTTCGCCAGTAACATAATTAAGTTCCTCATATGCTTTAATTCTCTTTTCTGTTAATTTGTTTAATTGTAAAATGCTTTGGTTATACGATTCAAAAAAATCTACAAACTCTAGCATGGAAATATTTCTTTTGTGAAAGTTTGAAACAAATCCATCGTTTATTTCATCAAATCGATCTCCAAAATCAACATCTACTTTTTCATATTCTTTTTCTATTTCAATCAACTTTTGATAGCTGCTTAGAATTTCATTCTTAACTTCATTAGACTTTCCTTTTAATTGGGCCTCCATATAATTTTGGTTCGCCTTAGCCAGTTTAATGTTTCCTTGGTTTCTATTAAAAACCGGTACATCCATTCCCACTGTTAGTCCAGAATATTGGTTTACATAGCTACCCGCCTGATCGTATACGCCACCAATATGCATATCAGGTACTCCTAATTTTCGCTGTAAAGAGTAGTTTAACTCACTTTGTTTAAGCATACTCTCAGCCATTTTTAAATCGGGCCTATTGCGTATTCCTTTGTTTACAAGGGTGTCTACCTGTAAGCCTGCTTGCTTGTATTTGCTTTGTTCTTTGGCGCTAAAAACTAGGTTCAAGTAGGCATTTGTTCTAAGCAAAGTTCTAAGGTTTTTTTGAGCCTCCATAAGGTCAGAGATAAGCTCCGTTCTATCTGTGTTTAATTGATAATAAACCGCCTTTAATCGCAATACTTCTTTTAAGGGAATGTTTCCTTTTTTACTTTGGTACGAGAGTGCTTGAATAATGGTATCTAGTAACAATAATTGCTCATCATATTTTTTAATGGTAAGCTGATTGTAGTAATACGTTTGAAAATTATTTCTCAATTCAAACTTTAGCGTTCGCATTAAATCATAAAATTCAAATGTTCCATACACTTCATTTTCTTTGGCCAATTGTACGCGTTTATTGCGTTGTCCTGCAATATGAATGATTTGATCGATGGCAATTATTTGCTCGCCATTTTTACCTACATCAAAATATTTTTTCTTGCTTGGGTTATAAAAATTCCATTCGGTGTTAAGCGTAGGGTTATCAAATAACCTAGCCTGAATGGTAGCAGCATGGTTCATGTCTTGTTTATATTTCTGAGCCAATAATTCTAAGTTATTCTCTAGAAATAAACTGTCGGTTTGAACCAAGGTGAGAGTGAGGGTATCTTGCGCAAAAAGTAGGCAAGGAAACAATAGGCTAAAGCATACTAGGAAAAACCTAGTATGCTTGTTTGGGGAGTTTTTTTTCGTGTGTGGAATCATACGTGTGTTGATTCAAGTGTGAGTGTTAAATAGCAACTTGAAACTGCAGAATAAGTGCGTTTCTTCGTCCCGAATTATGTCCAGTTAGGTCGTAAACTGGGCGGTTTTGTAAGTTAAGGGTTAATTTGGAAGAATGTCCTGATATAAAATAGTTTAATCCAATATCATACACATCGCAAGCCGATTTTAAGCGATCGTAATTGCCATGTAAAACCATTACATACGGTTGAATTCTGGGTTTATTAGCCTGATCGGAATTAAAGGGCAATAAATAGCCTAGTTGAGCATAAAGTACATTCCCCGTTCCATAAAGTGGAATTCCATTCCCTCCACCACCTAAACTGCTAGTACTAGCTGCATCAGCTGGGTTCATTACGGCAGAATTGCGAAGATAATTTTTGCCAAAGCCTAAATGCGTAAAAGCGACATAAGCCGAAATGGCCGCACCTTTTGTGCCTACAGGAGCATCATAAAATACATCTACATTATAGTTAAGCATATCTTCTTCTATACTCTTTTTTGCGCTCGATGTATCGCTATAATGCCACATGGCTTTAGGTTGTAATTGGTAGCCTGCGCCAATATTAAATACCTTCTTTTTGCCTAAATAGGTACCTGCCATATAAGGTGTTAAATTAGATTCCTGATCCAAAAACTGGTACATAAAATAGGCACTCGTTTGAATCTTGGCAGGTTTATAAGAAAAATCGGAATTGGTATTTATTGGTTTTACTACACTAGTAGCAACATTCTGAATGGCCATAGGAGTGGAGACCACAACTCTATAATCGAGTTTGCCTAGCTTTCCTTTTCCATACATACTCAGCTTACGTAAAAATTGGTCGTTTACATCATTGGTGGTTTGTTGGTAAAGGGGTGCATCATAGCCCAAAATACTGGCAACGGCTGGCGATGAAAATCTGCTAAAGCCAGTCCATGCCGTTAAGCCCATACCTGCTTGAAATACTTTTGGTGTAAACTGATATTCGGCCATTACATCATGAAAAAAGATGCCAGGTTTTCTAGCACTCATAGCATTGAAATTATTAATTCCAACTTGTGAGTACACAAACACTTTATCGTTAACCATACCAAAGAATTGGGCTCTAACTCTTCTTAATCCAATATCAAAAGTTTGGTCTTGGGTGTACCCAAATACTTTGGTGCCAGGATTACTTTCGTTGGCCCTGGCCCAAAGTTGGGTTGTAAATGTAGCTTTTAAGTAATGCGAGCCACTTTCGTTTAGGTTTAATTTAAGCTCCCTATTGTTTTGAGCTCCTACATATGCAGGAATGCTCAGCAACTGTATCAACAGTAGCTGAGCTAAAACATTCCTTAATTTCATATGATTATTTCTTAACCGTTGAGTGTGGGTGATCTGATAAAGACGTGTGATCATCAAGTCCAACAATAATAAATTCGCCACCTGTGCGCTCGTATGCAAGCTCCAAATCATGTAAGTGCTCTCTAACGCTATGGTCAACTAATTTTGTTTCAGAGAAATCTAAAGTAATTTTTTTGCCTGGTGGCAAGCCTTCCAAGTGTTTTTTCAAACTCATAAAATTACTAAAGATGGCAGAGTGTTCAACGTCTATCATATAATGGTCGTCGTCTTCAATAACCATTGTAAAGAAAGGTTTAAACAAGCTCTTTAAAGGAACTCCATTAATAGCATGAATAATTAATTTGGCTAAAATTCCAGCTGCAATTCCTATTAATAAATCGGTGGCAAGGGTAAAAACAATTGTGGTAATAAAAATAGTTAATTGCTCTTTACCTACTTTAAGTGTTTTAGCAAATTCGCCTGGCGAGGCTAATCTATAACCTGTAACCATCAGCATTGCTGCCAATGCCGAAAGAGGAATTTGATGGATAATATCTCCTAAAAAGACAACAAAAATTAAAAGGAAGGCACCATGGAAGAAATTAGCCCAACGGGTTTTAGCACCATTGTTTACATTGGCCGAACTTCTTACCACCTCAGCTATGATTGGTAAGCCACCAATTAAACTAGATAAAATATTTCCAGAACCTTTAGCAAATAATTCGCGATTATAATTGGATTCGCGTTTGTAAGGGTCCATTTTATCAATTGCTTTAGCGGTAAGTAATGATTCTAAACTTGCTACCAATGAATAGGTAATCATCATTTGAATACCAAAGCCAGTAAATAAGAAATCGAACCTAGGCATCACAATTCCATCCATAATATTGGCAGGAATATTTACTAAAAATTTAGGTCCTAAAGTGTACTCATGTCCGTTTAAGAATAAATATTTGTGTACGGTTTCTAAGTCAAAATAATGCCCTAAAGGAATGGCTACCATTATAACAATAAGTGGTGCTGGAAGCATTTTAACATATTTGTTTTTAACCTTTGGTAGTCCAATTAAAATAGCAATACTTATTAGAGCTATTAAGGCCACATCTGGGTTCATGTTCATAATGCTATGAGGTATTTCCATAATAATCTCAAGCATTTCTTTGCCTTCTGGTTTCACACCAACAGCAGTATGAATTTGCTTTGAGAAAATCATGATACCAATTGCTGCAAGCATACCATGAACTACTGATGAAGGAAAGAAGTTGCTAATAAATCCTGCCTTCACAAAACCAAACATAAGTTGTAGAATACCACAACCAATGCCCACTCCAAGAGTACATTGGTAAGCAAACATTTCTACTTGTTCGGGAGTAAGGCCAGCAGGTGCCATTTTCTTAAAGCCTTCCATGCTCATTAATACAATAACAGCAAGTCCGGCGGCAGGACCATTAATAGTTAAGTGTGAACCACTAGATAGAGATACAAATAAGCCTCCAATTATACCGGCAATAATACCAGCCATGGGAGGTACTCCAGATGCCATAGCAATGCCTAGGCAAAGAGGAAGAGCAATGAGTGAAATGATAAATCCAGAAAGAAGATCGTCTTTCCAATGTTTTTTTAAACCTGCTAAACCATCAGCAGGTGCTATTAATTTGTTCATTTATGAAATTAGTATTTTGAAATAAGTTTGAAATTTAGAAACCCGGTGTTAGGTGTTACCGGTTGATAGATAGGATTAAATCTATCTCAAATTCTAAATACGCAAATCATCGTAATTTTGTTTCGATGATTTGGTATAGGTTCAACTTTAACAGCTAATGAATGGCTGTTTTTTTCAAGAATATGAATTTGGTTCGAATACAAAAAGTGAAGAAAAGGAAAGTAATTAAAAGACAAATGGTCTTCCAATTCTGTTTCGTCTTCTTCTAGTTCGGCCAATAATTCAAAACTACTTTTGTCGGATGATTTTAGTTGGGTATGAACAGGCTTTGTATTGATATGCTGAAAACAGGAGGCACCCATTATAAGGAGGCCTGCCATAATTAGCATGAGTAATACAATATGTTGAAACCTTTTGTTCATTGGGGTGCAAAGAAAGCTAAAGAATTGGTTTAATTCAATAGCCTTATGTTAAAGTTTTGTTTAAGAGTTCTTAAAATGACATGAAGAGGACATAAAAAAAACGTCCCACAAGTGGAACGTTTTTTTGTATCATTAAGTATTCTAGTACTATAAATGAATGCACTCGCCATAAGCTTGTGCCGCAGCTTCCATAATGGCTTCGCTCATGGTTGGGTGTGGGTGAACCGATTTAATAATTTCCATACCTGTTGTTTCTAATTTTCTAGCTACAACCACTTCGGCAATCATTTCGGTAACGTTTGCACCCACTAAATGAGCTCCTAAAAACTCACCATACTTCGCATCAAATATTAATTTCACAAATCCTTCTTTTACACCCGCAGCACTTGCTTTGCCACTCGCAGAGAAAGGAAATTTACCAACTTTAATTTCATATCCAGCTTCCTTAGCAGCTTTTTCTGTATATCCAACAGAGGCAACTTCAGGAGAGCTATACGTACAACCTGGGATATTGTTATAGTTTAATGGTTCAGGGTGGTGACCAGCAATTTTCTCTACGCAAATAATACCTTCGGCACTTGCCACGTGAGCTAAGGCTTGACCTTTTACAATATCTCCAATAGCATATACGCCTTTAATGTTGGTAGCATAAAAATCGTCTACCAAAACTTTACCTTTATCTGTTTTAACTCCTGCTGTTTCAAGGCCTAAGTTTTCTAAATTGGTTTGAATTCCTACAGCAGATAATACGATATCCGCTTCTAGTTCTTTCATTCCATCGGCAGTTTTAATCTTAATTTTACAGCCAGCACCTGCAGTGTCAACGCTTTCTACCGAGGCGTTGGTCATAATATCTATACCGTTTTTCTTAAACGATTTGGCAACTTCCTTGCTTACTTCTTCGTCTTCAACAGGCAAGATATTTGGCATAAATTCTACGATGGTAACTTTGGTACCCATCGCATTATAGAAATAGGCAAACTCGCAACCAATGGCTCCGCTACCCATAACTACCATGCTTTTTGGTTGGTTCGGCAATACCATAGCATCTCTGTAACCAATTATTTTTTTACCATCAATTTTAATATTTGGCAATTCTCTGCTGCGTGCGCCTGTAGCCAAAATAATGTGTTTAGCATCGTGGGTGGCTTTTGCTCCAGCTGCATCCGTAACTTCTACTTTGCCCGAACCTACTAATTTTCCAAAGCCGGCTATGACATCAATTTTATTTTTCTTCATTAAGAAGGCAATCCCTTTGCTCATGCCACCTGCAACGTCTCTGCTGCGTTTAACAACAGCCGCAAAATCGTGGCTCGAACCAGCTACTTCAATGCCGTAATCTTTGGCATGCTTAATATATTCAAATACTTGAGCCGATTTTAATAATGCCTTTGTGGGAATACATCCCCAGTTTAAGCATACACCGCCCAATTCAGATTTTTCTACAACTGCGGTTTTAAGGCCTAATTGGCTGGCACGAATGGCAGCAACATATCCGCCGGGTCCGCTACCAATAACTATTACATCGTATTGCATGTTTGTTTGTGTTAGGTAATTAAAGGCGCAAAATAAGGGATAATTTTTTAGGAGGCTAATTTTTTTTGACCCTATTGGTTGGGAAAAGGCCTGAGGAGATTTTAACAAATTTTTAAAACATGATTTTGTCATATCTGCATACCCAAATGGGTTTTATGTAATTTTTATAAACTAGCTTTCGTTACCTTTGTGCTCCCTAAAAATATGAACAAAGTACAATTGCCACTTGTTTCGAGTCTCCTATTGGCCATGCTGCTAAGCGTGTTTATGTGCTTTTTTGTTTCTGGTAGTCAGGGTTCAAGTAGTAAAACACATCTTCAGGCTAAGGCCGGTAGCGACTTGCTAAATCAGCAGTTTTTATTAGAAGAAAGTGAGTTTGAACAGGACGAAAAATGGGAAAACAACCTTCGACCTTACTTTTCAATTTTGCTTTTTAGTGTTTCAACCTTATTTCTTATTAAGGCATTAGAGCTAAATTCTGGGTTCATTCTAGCAACCTATTCCTCGGAGGTAAAGTGCTTGCAGCCGATTTATCTCGCAACGCGCGTTTTTAGAAATTAGCCCCTCCTCGGCTCTTTAATTTCTATTTTTTCTGCCTGCTTGGTTCAGGCCACCTAACACTTATTTAAATTTATTTATGCAACATAAAAAGCAAACTTTTGATGTGCATGAGTTGGTACATGAAATAGCTCATTACCTTCCAGCTCAGGCGCCTTTAAAAGATTTCGTTCATCACAATACCTTACATGCATTTCAGGATATGCCCTTTGAATTGGCTATCCGCAAGGCGTCCAAAATGTTTGGATACCAAGTTACTTTATCCTTTGAAGAGTATCTTGAACTTTATCGTACGAAGAAGATTAATGAACACGTTCTGCGAACAGTTATTGCCAAAAGAGATACAGGCTTAAGCACTGAAAAGTATCTGGCTAAACTCTTAAGCAATGAGTTCGATAAACCCGAAAATCCACGGATTGGTAAGCTTCGTTTTCAATGGAAAGAATTAGGATTTATTGATTTAGACACCTTTATCCAGCCTCGTTTATTTAGGGTTTTAAGTAATTACCTCGATCAAGGTATCTCTATTTGGAAATTCCCCGTTTTATTAAAAGGTTTCCTTGGTTCGATACGCGAATTGGAAAAAAATACCTACGTAAGTTTGTTTAAAACCAAGCGCGCTAGAAACTTATTGTTGACTGAAAATTGTGGTATTGAGTATTTGCTTTCACTATTAGTTGGCGATGAAAGTATGTATCGTCAATACCTCTTTGACCAACAGTTTGCGCATCAAGGATGGAGCGGTATGGTGGCTACAATAGAGGCTTTGCCAGAAACTTTACTAGATCGTAAGCGCATACGTTTAGAAGACATTATTGTTTTTGAATTGCTATTAGAAATAGATGCCTTAGACGATAAGTTTGGCGAAAAATGGCTGCCTCTTTCTAAAATAATTAAAGAGCGCCCGAAAGATTTATTTGCTCCCGTTGAATTTGGCGAAACCGCCTTGGCATTGGCCATTTGGCAAGAAGCATATGAATTTTCGTATTTTGATCAAGTATTGGCGGGTATAGGTTTAGAAAAGGTAAAGCCTGCTCTTGCAGAGGTGCCAAGCTTTCAAGGTCTCTTTTGCATTGACGATAGAGAATGTTCTATTCGCAGATATGTGGAGCAGGAAGACCCTAATTGTGCCACTTATGGTACGCCAGGTTTCTTTAATGTAGAATTTTATTTTCAGCCCGAGCAAGGAAAGTTTTATACCAAACTTTGTCCAGCTCCCATGTATCCAAAATACTTAATTAAAGAGAGTGGTTCAAAGCAGGTTCGTGAAATAGATCCAAACTTTTCAAAGCACTCACATAGCCTCCACAGTGGTTGGTTAATTTCACAAACCTTAGGGTTTTGGTCGGCATTAAAACTTATGATGAATATCTTTAGGCCACAGGCTTCTCCAGCAAGTGCTTCTTCATTTAAACATATGGATAGAAACGCAACTTTAAGCGTAGAGAATCGTCATGTATCGCATCATGAAAATGGATTGCAGGTTGGGTTTACCATAGAAGAAATGGTGGATAGGGTAGAGGGATTGCTAAAAAGTATTGGTTTGGTAAAAGCATTTTCTCCCATTGTATATGTTGTTGGACATGGTTCAAGCAGTACCAATAACCCACATTATGCAGCCTATGATTGTGGAGCTTGTTCGGGTAGGCCAGGTTCTGTAAATGCTCGTGTGGTTTGCCATATGGCTAATCATCCAGAGGTGCGCAAGAAATTGAGAGAACGTGGAATTGATATTCCAGATACTACCTTGTTTTTAGGTGCCTTGCAAGATACCACACGCGATGAAATTGAGTTTTTTGATGAGCATTTAATGGGTACTGATCATAAGCAAATACATCAAAAAAATCATCAAACCTTTTTGCGTGCTTTAGATTATAATGCCAAGGAGCGTTCAAGAAGATTTGCTTCTATTGATAGCAAAAAATCATTGAAAAAAATTCATGAGGAAATTCGTTTACGCTCGGTATCTCTGTTTGAACCAAGACCCGAATTAAACCATGCTACCAATGCTTTATGTATAGTTGGGTCGAGAGAATTATCCAAAGGAATGTTCTTAGATCGTAGGTCGTTTTTAAATTCGTATGATTATAAGATTGACCCAGAAGGAAAATATTTGTATAACATCTTAAAGGCTGCGGCACCTGTGTGTGGGGGTATTAATTTGGAGTATTATTTTTCGCGAGTTGATAATCAAAAATTGGGTGCGGGTACAAAATTGCCACATAATGTAATGGGCTTGTTTGGTGTAGCCAATGGTATTGATGGCGATTTAAGGCCAGGTTTGCCAAGTCAAATGATAGAGGTGCACGATCCTTTGCGTTTGATGATTATTGTAGAACATTTTCCAGAGGTAGTTCTTAAAACCATTCAATTTGCTCCCGAAACCTTTGAATGGTTCAAGAATCATTGGATCCACTTATCGGTGGTTCACCCCGAAACACGAGATACGTATTTATATACCAATGGGGAGTTTGTTTTGTACGAACCAATTACCAAGCAATTGGAAGTAGTTAAAGACTTGAACACCATTATTGAAAACGAAGAAAATAGTTTGCCTGTTTACCTTTTTAATTAACCTATGAATATGAACGAATTAATTAATGTATGGGTAGCATTGCCTGTTTTGGCTTTTTTAATAAGCTTAGTGCTTCCGTCTAAAAACGAAAATATATTATCTCAATTTACCTTTCTGAGTGTTGGCTTGCACATGCTTAGTTTGCAAGCATTTTTGGTGTATTGGTTGTTTCATGGTCATCCTACTTTAGACCAAAAAGATTGGGTATTATTTACCAGTGCAGAATACCAGTTTTTTATAGATTTTTGTTTTGATAAAATTACCGCAGTATATGCGTTTGTGGGTTCTTTCCTTACCTTTTTAGTGACCATTTATAGTAGGTATTATCTTCACCGCGAACCTGGTTACAAGCGTTTCTTTAATACCATTTTGTTTTTTTACATGGGGTATAATATTGCCATTTTTGCGGGTAATATGGAAACCTTATTTGTGGGTTGGGAAATATTAGGAATCTCATCGTTCCTGCTTATTGCCTTTTACCGCGAGCGTTTCTTGCCTGTTAAGAATGCCGTAAAGGTATATTCTATTTACCGTATTGGCGACATTGGTTTAATCTTAGCCATGTGGATGAGTCATCATTTGTTTCATGAGAACATTACTTTTTTAAAGTTGAGTAATTATGAAATGGTGAGCGATCAATTACAAAACCATACTATGGTGGGTATTTTTATCTCTTTAATGATTCTTTTAACGGCAGCGGCAAAATCGGCGCAACTCCCATTCTCTGCTTGGCTTCCAAGGGCCATGGAAGGGCCAACGCCATCGAGTGCTATTTTTTATGGTTCCTTGGCCGTGCATTTAGGTGTGTTTCTATTAATGCGTACCTACCCGTTCTGGGAGCATCAATATTCTGTGCGCGTAGTAATTGGAGTTTTGGGTTTAGCAACTGCTTTTGTGGCAACCTTAACGGCCAATGTGCAATCAAATATTAAGAGCCAAATTGCTTATGCATCAATTGCTCAAATTGGTTTAATGTTTATTGAACTTTCTTTGGGTTGGGGTATTATTGCTTTGCTACATTTTGCCGGGAATGCATTCTTAAGAACCTATCAATTATTGGTATCTCCATCGGTAGTGAGTTATTTAATAAAAGAAATGTTCTATAAGTTTGAGCCTAATAAAAACTATATCAAAAAGGTTTCGTACAAGAAATTTATTTATACCTTTTATATTTTAAGTGTAAAAGAGTGGAATCTAAATAGCATGATGTATAAGTTATATTGGAATCCTTTGAAATGGCTAGGTAAACGTGTTGATTTTATAACGATGAAACATGTGTTGTATTTCTTTGTTCCTGCCTTTTTAGCGGGTGTGCTGGTGCGCTATTTTCATATTCATATGCCCGAGTCTTTCGCACATTACCTTCCAATATTGTTTTCGTTTATTGGTTTAGTAATGGTGCTTAAAGCCTTTACCGAAAGGCATAAGGCGCGTATGAGTTGGGTGTTAATTATGCTGAACCATTGCTGGGTGGCCTTAGCCATTTCGTATAACGAGGAGTTTATGTTTTCAGAAACCTTCTTTTATTTGAGTGGAATTTTTATTGCAGGCGGACTTGGATATTATTCGCTCAATAGGATGAAAAAGATTGAGGATAATATTGATTTGGCTAGGTTTAATGGGCATGTGTTTAAGCATCCAAAGCAGGCTATTTTGTTTTTATTATGTTGCTTAGGCTTATCTGGTTTTCCAATTACCACAACCTTTATTGGCGAAGATTTAGTGTTTAGCCATATTCATTCCAATCAATTATTTCTAGCGGTATTTGTTTCGGCTAGCTTTATTATTGATGGTTTGGCCATTGTTAGAATATACTCTCGCGTGTTTTTAGGGCCACATGTTCACTCGGTTTACGAAATGGGCTACCGTTCTTCTTAATAAAATATTAAGAAAGTATAAATAAGGAAGCAGATAATTTCTGCTTCCTTATCTTCGTTTAGGAGGAAATTATTTTACATGCCTAAACTAAACCTTGGTTCATACCAAAACACCTACACTTCCGGCTGGCTCTTTTTATGCTTGTCTTTTCTTCTGTATATGGCTCCTGCCATACTTCCAAATATGGCCGATGATGCTGTATTTATTGTATTTGTACTCAATTTTTTGCTTTCGTTTGTGTATTGGTTAAGTCTGTTACTTAAAAAAAGGCAACAAGAAAAACCAAGGCCATCTATTCCATTTGCCTGCTGGGTTCATTTTGTCTTATTATTTACCATAAGTGCTTTTTCACTCAACAGATCCATACAGGTTTTTGCTCCTTTTCCAACCTGGCTTAATATCTATACTTTTCTTGGCGCAGCCACTTTTATTGTTTTTCCGTATTATGAATTCTTGAGCAAAAAACTTAAATCCTTATTTTGGGTTTTGGCGGGTTCGGAGCTGGTTTTAAGCTTTTATTTTTTTATTTACCTAATGCCTTTAATGCCTCTATCTGTTTTAGGTTTTTGGCTCTTTGGCTTGTCCTTACACACGTTTGTGCCCGTTTTATGGCTCTTATTATTTACCATTTTATTTAGTAAACAAGAAGCAGGAATTTGGAAACCTGTTGTATTTGGTGCAGCTATTCCATTACTTATTTTGGGAGTGTATTTGTATAAATGGAGTTCTATTCAACACAAAATAAAGAGCATTGATGCCGAGGCTCACGTGCGTTCAACTACCGAAATTCCTTTGCCAATTGCCTTGGCTCAGTATTTACCAAGTGATAGATTGTCGGAAGAAATTTTATTGTCGCCTTATTACTCACAGCGTTTTTTTGATAGTTGGGGTGTTGATTTTAATGGCGATAAAAAATACCATAACCCGCTAGCACTTATTGGAAATGTGTTTTTTGGCGAGGTAAATATGGATAGAGATGTAGTAGAATCCATTCTCAATATTCGCAAAGACCAACGACATAAAACAGAGGAACGTTTATGGTCGGGTGTGAGTTTGCAAACCGAAGCTGTTAGCTCGCGTATCCAGGTTTTTCCTGCCATGCGGCTGGCGTATCACGAAAAAACAATTACCATTAGAAATAATAAAGAAAAGGATAATAGGGATGTATGGTTTGTGCGCTCGACCCAACAAGCTTTGTATACTTTTCATTTACCAGAAGGTAGTATAGTTACTTCTTTATCCTTATGGATTAATGGTAAAGAGCAGTTCTCAAGATTAACTACTCGCAAGAAAGCAGATAGTGCCTTTCATGAAATTGTGGGTGTAGAGCAACGCGATCCGGCCATGGTGCATTGGAAGGAAGGTAACCAAGTGGTAGTATCTGTTTTTCCATGTACTATCGAAGAAAATAGAGTGTTTAAAATTGGCTTTACAACCCCACTAAAATATGCCGATAAAAAACTGTGGGTAGAAAATGTTTGGTTTGAAGGTCCTGATGCTCGCCACGCACAAGAGGTATGTGAAATTCTATTAGATGGTAAATCACAAGTGCCAACTTTGCCTTCTGGGTTCAGCGCTACAGCCGATGGAGCTTGGGAAAGAAAGGGAGATTATGAACCCTATTGGAAATTCTCTCTAGAGCCCGAAGCTTTATCCCACGAGCGCTTTGTGTTTCATAAAAAAGCCTATTCTGTTTCGGAGGCTTATGCTCAAGAACACCCGGTTTCTATTAAAAATGTGTATGTTGATTTAAATGCTAATTGGAGTAAAACAGAGTTTGATGACTTGCGCCGTAGCTTAAAAGATTTTACCTTTTATGTGCTTTCGCCAAAGCTCGAAAAAATAAGTGATGCCAATGCCGATGGCTTGTTTGAGGCTTATCAAGAGCGTTTGTTTCCTATTCCCTATTTTCAACTGATAAAAGATGTTTCGCATTCTGTTGTCGTAACAAAGGCTGGTCATCGGGGGCCCATTTTGGATGAGTTAAAGGGCTCGGCTTTTGAAGAGGGTTTTGCTAAATTTCTTTTAGAAAATAAAGCGCCAATTATGCTCGTAAATATTGGTGAAGAGTTAGCTCCAGTTTATAAATCATTGGCCGAGTTGCGCGTTATTAAATACTTGCCTATGGATGCAGCCACCTTTAAAAACAGCCTTTTAAAGCAATCGTTTGTTTATGCACAAGAAGATGCAAACCATATTTTATTGCCCGAAAGTAATTTGTATTTAACTAAAACAGATACCACTGATTTGATAATTAGTCACCAAATAGCTCCCGACCATTTAATGCGTTTATTTGCCTATAATAATATTATGCGCCAAGTAGGAACGCATTTCTTTAGTCGTGCTCAATATGAAAACGAATTGTTTAGAGAAGCCGAAGAAGCTTATGTTCTAAGCCCGGTTACCAGTTTAATTGTGCTAGAGTCGGAAGAAGATTATACCCGAATGGGG
The DNA here is from genome assembly GCA_002256395.1 of Bacteroidetes bacterium B1(2017). Taxonomy (GTDB): domain Bacteria; phylum Bacteroidota; class Bacteroidia; order UKL13-3; family UKL13-3; genus B1. The sequence continues at coordinate 284,209 of NKJG01000003.1, forward strand.
ATTAATAAAAATAAGGATACTCTTGGTAATGCAAGTATATTAGATGGAGGTTCTGTGCCCGAACCACATGAGTGGGCGCTTATTGCCATGGTTTTGGTGATGCTAGTTTGGCTCAAAATAAAGGATAGGAAAATTAAGCTAAACGCCTAAGTGAATTTATATAAAGACTATTTGGTAAAACAATGGCTGCCTATACTTACGGTATTGGCAGCTATTGTTTTTTTTATGGTTTTTCATTGGAATTATTTCCTATTTAGTTTTCAAATTGCTTTAGGTTTAATTGCCTTTCCAGTACTTATAAAACCAAACTCCAATCAAACTTTCTTACTACGCTATTTGTATTTAAGTGCGTTGTTTTTAGTGGCTTCATGGCTTTCGCATTTGCAGGTATTTCTATTTATGAGTTGGGGGTGTTTTTTGTTTTTTTGCCTCGAATGGTTTTGGGGTGCCATTGGTTATTTGCCTTTATTTTTCATGGCCTGTATATCGCCCGCGTTGTATTATGTGGTGGCTATATTTTCGTTTCCCCTGCGTTTGTTTTTGAGTAAAGTTGCTTGTTATTTATTTTCATTGGCACAGTGGCAGGTTCAAAATAGAGGTAGTTATTTTATTCTTCCATCCGGACAAGAGTTTCATATTGATGAAGCATGTGTGGGCCTCAAGATGTTTGGTACGGGCTTTATTGCGGCTTTAATAGTATTGGCCTTTAGAGAAAAAAAGGAGGCAAAACGCTTTTCGTTTTTAGGTGTTTGCTTGGCCATGACAAGCATGTTGATGTTGCTTATTCTATGTAACTTTATTCGTATTCTTAGTTTAGTGTTATTTCATTCAATGCCCGGTAGTATGAGTCACGAGCTAATTGGTATAATTTCTTTAGCTGTGTATGCGCTTATTCCTTTTTATTTTATTAGTAAGTTTATTCCATTAAAGGAGAGTGTTGTTAAGGGCTTGGTTCTAAGTTCTTCGTATCATAAAAAATATATTCCCCTTCTACTTTTAGTATGCTTTATAGTAACAACTTATTACTTAGGTTTGCTTCGAACCCAAAGCAAACGCGACTTAGCATTAGAGCAATTAAATTTGCCTGGTTTTAGCAAAAAAGAAAAAGAAGATGGGGTAATGGAATTTAAAAACGATTCGGTATTACTTTATATAAAGCCGGCCATACAGGCTTTTGAGGGCGGACATCCACCTCAAATTTGTTGGCGTGCGAGTGGCTTTGAATTGGCAAATTTTAGCGAACAAAAAATTGGATCCTACAGTTTTATGATGGGTACTCTAAAGAAAGACTCACATATACATTATACTGCTTGGTGGTACGATAATGGCATTCAAAAAACGGCGCAAGAATGGGAGTGGAGGCGTCATGCGGCAAATCCGTTTAGGGTGGTGAATGTAAATGCGCTCGATTCTGCAGTATTGCTTAGAGAGGTTTCGTATTATCTGAATCATTCCGTTATTCTGTCTAAATAGGATACTTAGTATTGTTTTTGCCGAAATGATTTCTTAGGTTTGGATAGTATCCAAAACCAAGCCTTACCCAAAATTATGAAACGCATATTTGTAGCATACACTAATCTTAAACAGTTCATGCTATATGTTGCTATAATGCTTGGATCTTTTTTGTTTGAGGGGTGCTGCGGATCTGGTGATGGCGATAGTGGTTATACCCATTCTTATAAATATGCTAGCGCGCTTGTATTAACAGATAAGTCAGATTTAATTACGGCAATTCATTACGATGCATTAACAGATACTCTTCACCCTAATAATTACTGGGCTCCCCTTGCCGTTTCACTTCGAATAGATACGTGGCTATGGGTAAAAACACTTAAACATGAGTATCGACTTTGCCTTTCTTCGCCTAATACGATGGAGTATAATTATGATAAAGTTTGTGGTTCTACTACAGAAATGAAATTTGAAAGTATAAAGGTCCTGCATTCCGAAAATGGAACAGCAACTGTAAATACCTTTACCTTGTACGATAATAGGTATTACAATATTAGCACTACTTGGGTTGATTCTGTTTATTTAACACCATGAAGAAAGCCACAATAGTATTTCTTTTGTTTAGCTTTTGCTTTATCGCGAAAGCTCAGTTAAGTTCTAGTGCTGGTCCCAAGATTATGCTACTGGCAAATTTACGTTCAGATGATGCCATGTGGTACGAAGTAGGAACGATGTATTTGGGAAAAGACTTTGTTAATTTTCAATTCAAAATTTCTAGTCGCACAGCATATGAGTATACAGATGCCAATTCATCTATTATAGGGCCGTATGAGCGAGGAAACAATGGATATTATTATGGAAAGGTGAACTTTAATTCATCCTTTACCTATATAAAGGCGGGTTATATTTTGCTTCGAAAAGAGAATAAAGTAAGCACCTTTTTATTGGGTATTAACGGTGTGTTTGGAGAAAGTAAAAACAAGTTACAACTTGATTATTATGACCCACTTTTAGGATTAACTTCTGAGTCTTTTGTTGACAATAGGTTTCATAAAGGTGCTGAAGTTGAGTTTACCTTGTTGCTGGATTTAAATGCGCATTTGGCCTTTAGTTTTGGGGCTACACTTGGTAAAGAATTAATGCAAGAAGAGTTGTTTAAAGATGCTCGGGGTGGAACCTTTAGTAAACGAGAAACCTATTCGCCAGGAATGGGATTTGGCCCCGGTGGATATTTTAGAATTAGTACAGGAATTGTTATAAAACCATATTAGAAAAGCATATGGCTAATTATTATAAATATTTGCTTTGTCTTTGTTTACTTGTTCTTTGTCTCGGTTCGGCAAAGGGCCAACAAGGCTTTAGCTTAGTAAATTTAGAAACAGATAAAACAAGAACCTTTAAATATGGTTCCAAGGTATTATTTGAGCTAAAAAATAAATTGGCATTAGACTCTACCATGAAAAGTTGTTTGAACCAAGAAACGGGTGTATACGAAATGAGATTAACCAAATTATTGGGTCAGGATTTGGTTTTTAACGACAGTATTTTAGTACCTTATTCTCAAATAAAATGGATGTTTATTGAAACCTCTGATAGGATAGCTTCACAAATTGTTGGGTTCTTATTTATGGGGACATTAGTGCCTATTTACGGCTTGGGAATAGAGTTTGGGTTGGGAGCTTCCATCCTTTTTTTACCGCCTGCTGTTGGGTTTTTAATTCTTTCCCAAAAGCATTATTACTCCTCAGATTATTGGGCAATAAAACCTGCCATGTTAGCGGGTAGATAGTAATTTGGTATGATACAAATACTATTAAAGAAGGCTGTTACTTGGATTTTGTTTTTTGGAACATTCCTTGTTTTGTTGCTTACCTCCTGTGGAAATTGCGATTACGACCATAATAGTTTATCTGATGAGCAATTTAGTTATGTTGTATTGGCAGATACAACAGATACTATTTCAAGCATTCGCTACGATGCCAAGCAAGGCTTGTTTTATCCCAATTCCTATTATTTTCCATTGCTTATATCTTATACTATTCCTACTTGGGTTACTGTTTCCACACGTAAAAATGAGTATCGGTTTTGCGTGAGCTTGAATAAAAAATATGTATTTACTTCTACTGTTGGTTGCAGCAGTCCTAATACTGATATAGTATTTGATGCTCCCAAAGTGGATAGTATTGTAAGTGGTTCTGCTTATTTTAAACGGAGTTTCATTGCCTATGGAACGTTTGATATGTATAAAGAAATATTTGATTCACTTTATTTAAAGCCATGAGAAAAACAAGATTCTTGCTGTTTTTTTGCTTGCTTTCTAGGCTTTCATTAGCTCAAATGAGTTCTTGGCCCGATCCAAAGGTTTTGGCGCAATTTTCATTTAGATCTGAGGAGGTTATGAGGTGGGAGGCTGGATTGATATATTTAGGAAAACATCATCTTAATTTTCAATTGAAGGCAAGCGTACATAAGAATTATGAATATTTAATTCAACGCTCATACCTGTATACTAATTATTCTACTATTGGGGGCGTTTCCTTTGTTTCCGATTTTTCATACATCAAGCCTGGATTTATTTTTCTACGAAAAGAAAAGAAAACCAGAAGTTTCTACCTTTCCTTAAATGGCGTTTTGGCAATAAGCAAAAACAGATTAAATGTGAATTATCTGGATCCAATATTGGGTCCAACCTACCTAATTGAAAAGGAGGATAAAGTATATAAAGGCCTTGAGTTGGAAGCTAAATTTAATTATGATATAACCCGATTTGCTGCCGTAAATTTTGGTTTGACCCTAGGTGATTCTCATGATGAGGAGAAGCTTTTTAAAGAGGTATTTAATGGCGCTTTTAAAGGTAGAGATAATGCTATACCTGGCATGGGTATAAATAGTTATCCTTATTTTATTCTTTCAACTGGACTTCTACTTAAACTGTATTAAGAATGAAAAAAAGAGTGTTGTTGTTTTTTTGTTCGATGTTTTTAATTCTCCTGAGCTCCAATGCTCAAAGCGGATTCACGCTCACACATATTCAAAAGCAAAAAACCAGAACACTTAAATTTGGCTACCGAGTTTTGTTTCAACTAAATGATAAAACAGTATTAGATTCTACCATGCGCTCTTGCAAAAATCAGGAAACAGGGGTATATCAAATGCGCTTAACAGGACTTAAAGGCCAAGATTTAATTTTTAATGATAGCATCATTGTTCCTTATTCAAAGTTAAATTGGATGTTTATACAAACTCCAGCGCATATAGGTAAAGCAGTAATTGCTTTTGGACTTTTATCTGCCGTTGTTTTTTCTTTTACTGCTAGCCAAGATGGAAGTGGATTTATTACTGCTATCCTATTACTTCCACCTAGTATACTACTTTTGGAGGGTTCGCAAAAGACAAGGTTTACCTGTAAGTGGTGGACAATTAAGTTGGCAGAAACGAAGCCTTAAAAGAGTTTGAAGGAAAGCAATTTGCCGTTTTTTTTACTCCAATCATTCTTTATATTTGAGTTGGGTATGAAACAAACCATCAACAACTTTATCTTAAACTACAAGCTTACTCTCCTGCTATTTTTTGTGGGTGTATCTGTTTTGTTTTTATTGCCTTCTTGCGGTTGCTCGGGCTATGGTGGCTACGATTATTTAGATGGTACAAATCAATATTCAAGTGTGGTGGTTATAAGAGATTCAACAGATACCTTACAAACTATTAAATACGATGCCAAAAGTGAGCTTGTATATCCTACCAAGAATATCTCGCCTCTGTTGGTTTCTTCTGTTATGCCTACTTGGCTTACTATTACTACTCAAAAGAAAACCATTCGCTTATGCTTGTCGCAAAAAGCTAATTATGCCTATTGGGTAGATAGAAAATGTGGAGAGGGTGGTTCAAACAGAACGCTGGATGTTCCCATAATTGACAGCATCACGGGTGCTTCAGCCTTTTTTGTTAGGAGCCAAGCTTATGGATATAGTTATTATTATTATGGTGGAAGTATGGCAATTGATTCCTTAATTATACTACCATAATGAAAAGAATCATACTCGTTATTGCAATCCTTTTTGCCTTAAAGGCCAATGCTCAATTAAGTGTTAGTCCTAGTCCTAAAATTATGGCCTTGGCAAACCTTCGTTCCGATCCGGTTCAATTTTATGAGATAGGTATGATGGTTTTGGCCGATGATAACCTAAATTTTCAATTGAAATTTAGCAGACGTAGTGACTATAAGTTTGAAGATGATGGACAGGGAGGTTCGTATTATGGTACTTATAAAGGGGTAGATTTTGTTTCTGACCTTACCTATTTAAAGCCAGGTTATATCTTTATAAGAACAGATCATAAAACAAATACCTTTTTGTTGGGTGCAAATGCTGTTTTAGGATTTAGTCAAAACCAATTGCAAGTTAGTTTAATAGATCCCTTATTAGGGTCAATTACCCAAGTTACCCGCGAAGATGTGTTTCATAAAGGATTTGAAATTGAAGCTCAGTTTTTGCTCGATTTGAACAGGTATTGTGCCATGAATTTTTCTGTTGCAGCAGGGGGCAGTTTTGGACAAGATTTTGTGCTCTTTAAAAATGTTTATAATGGTGCTTTTAGTAATAGAGACGCCTATATTCCAGGTATGGGGTATGTTCCTGGAGTGTATATAAATTTTGGTTTAGGACTTGTAATTAAACCGTATTAATAGCATGAAAAAACTAAGAGTTTATTTTGCCTTCCTTCTATTACTGCTCATAGGCAATTCTGCATGGGCACAAAAAGGTTTTAGGTTGGTAAATTTAACCACAGAAGAAACACGCGATTTTAGATTTGGTTCTCCTGTTTTATTTGAGCTCAAAAATAAAACCTATTTAGACTCAAACACTACGGCTTGTGTGAACCCAGAGAAAGGCGTTTATGAAATGCGTTTGACCAATATGGTAGAAAGCGACTTAGTTTTTAACGACAGTATTTTAGTACCTAAATCGCAGCTTAATTGGATGTTTGTGAAAACACCTTCTAGAGGAGTGAAGCAGTTTTTTGGTGCCGCGGTAATTGCCTGTATATACCCGTTTTACACAATTGGTCCAGGCTATGGAGTGGTTGCTTCTATTTTTATTTTGCCAATTGGTGCGGTACTTTTACATAGCTCACAAAGGCATTATTATAACTTAAATCTGTGGACTATTAAACCCGCTATGTATGGCGGTAAATACAGGTTTTAAGACTATTTCTTGTTAGAAATTTTAGCTAAGTCTTTCGAGAAAATATACTCTGCCGTTTGAATTTGCGAAAACACGTATTCCTTTAAGAAAGCCTTTTGTTTTTCTTCTTTCTCTTTGTAATCTGTTTGGTCGCCCGTTTGGTATTTATATAAACTTTCGCCACCACCATCAAAGCGGTATACATATAAATAATCTTTGTTTAAACATCCTGCCTTGTTATCGGCCGAAAAATAAATGCAAGGTCTAGGGTTTTTAATAACATCTACTCCCAAGGTATTATTTGTATGAGGCATGTTTAAAATGCCCATAAGAGTTGGATATAAATCTATTTGCCCAATATACTCGCTCAATACTTTTGGGTCGCCCAATATGCTTGGAGCATGCAGTATCATAGGTATGTGATGGTAGGAAAGTGGCAAGTCGTAAGGGTTATCGCCTACCACAAGTCCATGATCTGATACAAAAACAAATAGTGTGTTTTGATACCAAGCAGTTTTTTTAGCGGCATTCAAAAACTGTTGGATGCTCCAATCGGCATAGTTTACAGCGCGTAAATCTTTTTCAGGAAAAGTACTTTTAAACTCCTCGGGAACTGCATAAGGCTCATGATTAGAAGTAGTAAGAATAGTTGCAAAAAAAGGTTTGCTCGCATCGGCTTGGTTCAATTTATCCAAAGCATAACTAAACAAATAATCATCAGGCACACCAAATGTACCTAATAGTTTTTCGGTAGGATAATCTTTTGCCGAGTATAATTTATCGAAATAATTGGCAGGAATAAAGGTGCCTAAATTATCAAAGGTTTCATCGTGCGAGGTAAAGAAAATATTGGTATACCCATTTTGTTTTAGGGCATACGGTAAACCAGAATATTGCCTAGCAGGCACCATGCTCATTGGCCTAACGCGTTTAAGCGCAGGGAAAGAATAGAGCGTAGAAAATACTCCGTTATTGGTATGTATGCCCGCGCTATAGCCGTTTTCAAAAAACCACGAAACATTGCTCAAGCTATCTAAAGTAGGTGTAAGGTTTTTAGAATTGCCAAATCTACTCATGTAATTTCCGCTCATGCTTTCCATTAATACCAGCACAATATTTACTTTTTTTGCATCTCCTTTTGGTTCAACAAATCTTGCTAAGGGCGAAATGCTAGGGTCAGAGTTTTTAATGTTTAATAGTGTTAGCGTTTTAGTTAATGCTTCACTATTATCCATTAAATTTACTTTTTCGGTATAGCTCTTTAATAGCGTAAATACTGGGTTCAGGCCAATTTGGTTCAATATTGGGTCCGAACCAAAAAAGGCATCGCCTTGCCTAATTGGTCTGTCTATTTTACCTCTTAAACCCATAAAGCAAAGTGCTAAAGCCAATACAAAAAAGGGTATTTCACTCGATTTTGTTAGTCTTGCATGTTGCCATGGATAGTTTACCAATTCTTTGGATGTATAGCGGTACACAAAATACGTTAGGCCAATAAAACTTAGCACAGCTACAATTAAAAAGAGCAAGTTTCTAGTGCTTTCAACTATCATGCTAAACACAATAGAAATATTGTTTAGCCATTGAAAAGCCGACTCTGTTAAGCGATTATGAAAGAAATCGAAATAGGGGATGTCTTCAAATAGAATGAACAAGGTTACAGGCAATACCAAACTAAAATAAACTTGTAAAAACCTGGGTATAAATAAGCTTCTTAATTTAGCAATATTGTGCACAAACAGCAGCAACAATGGCAAAGCTAAAATATACGAAACTATTACGGCATCAAACTGAAGCCCAATAGCCATAGCCTTTAGCACGCTGCCATCAAACCAATTTAAATTGGGTATTTTTACATAGTATACTAGAAAAAGTCGTAGCACGGCCATAACCAAAACCGACCATACAAATACTTTTCCTAAAAACCTTAGGTAATACGGGATACTAATTTTATTCATTTAAAATTGGGGTAAAATACTTCCAATTTCAAATGTAAGAATTAGCGGCAGATGAACACACTATTAAGCCAAGATTACTAAATTATTTACACTGATACGTATACCTTAAATGGTAAATTTCGGCATTGGTGGCATCTTGGTAGGTTTCAAGCGTAACATTGTTCTTAGCATCAAACACATAGGCCATTTTATTGTAATACGTTGAGCCTCCAGTAATAATTTGTTGGATAGAACTAGGCAAATTAACCGATGAAACACCCTCCATTAAATCGTTGGCATAGATGGGTGAGTTAAGCAAAATTTGTTGCTTAAACGTTTTGCGGGTATCTGTTTTTGTAAGGTCGTATACCACGTTAAACTGGTTTGTTTGTACGCTTGTGTCTGAACCAAAATTTAGGATGCGGGTAAGGTTACCTGCTGTCCATGTATATAGGTTTTTGCCCGAAACGGTGTATTTATCGCCAAAGCGTGTAAACTCAACCGATTTGCGTAAGGTGTTATCGGCATTATAATAAAAGAGCATGTAGGCAAAAGGTATGGTATCCTGAAAGCCCCAAGCGCCAACGCTAGCTGGAAAGCCGCTTTTGTTCATAGAAAATTTATAGGTCATCGAATCCGATTTTGCATCTGCCACGCTAACCAAGGTGTCTTTATAGGTATATTTATAGTTTCCAAAACCAGTAATTTTTGTGCCCGAATAAGTAATCGCATCACTATCATGTACAATAACTCGGCATTGGCCTGGTAACAAGCCATCATCTTCGGTGGTGGTACTACCACTTCCGCTATCTTTTTTGCAGGCATTCAAAGAAAAAAGAAAGCCTGTAATTAAAACTAATTTTGTGCCTAATGAAAAAGCACGCTTTAAATTTTTAAAAGTAATTGCTTGTATCATATTGATTTATTTTAGGTTACCCAAATGTAGGGAAAAAAAATTGAAAACAAGATAGAAGCATGGTATCGCATGGAGTGGCATGGGCGGGCGATACGCTTCCTTAGGCATGGTAAGGCTTTGCAAGCTCAAAGCCCCGTCGGGGCGACATTCCAATAGCAAAGGTTTTAACCTTTGCGTTGGATTAGCGATGAATGTACCAAAGAAATCATTTTCCCCAAAATCCGGTTTACCGGAAAAAAGATTTGTTGCTAGGCATAAAGTATATTAGGTAAAAGTAGGATGAGTTAAATTTACCTCTATGATTACACTTGAAAAGAATTCCTACTATTCGTTTCTAAAAGAAATAAAGGAAAAGATACACCAAGCGCAATATGCGGCCATGAGGCAGTTGAACACCAGCTTGATTAACTTATACTGGGAAATAGGAAAGAGCATAGTTGAAAAGCAAAAGCAATACGGTTGGGGAAAATCTGTTGTTGAAACATTGTCAAAAGATTTGCAAAACGAGTTCCCAGGAGCGCAAGGGTATTCGGTTCAAAACCTCTGGTATATGCGTCAATTGTATAGTGAATATAAGGATAATATAAAACTCCAACCAATGGTTGGAGAAATTAGCTGGAGCAATAATCTAGTAATATTGAGCAAATGCAAAGCCGATTTAGAACGAGAGTTCTATATTCAAATGGCTAAGAAATATGGTTGGACCAAAAACGTATTAATCCATCAAATAGAAGGCAAGAGCTATGAGAAGTTTTTGTTAAATCAAGCCAATTTTGAAAGCGCAGTTCCTGAGAAATTTAAGCATCAAGCCATACTTGCCGTAAAAGATGAATATAATTTTGATTTTTTAGACCTCTCAGAGGCCAGCAATGAAAAGGACTTAGAACTTGCCCTGCTAAAAAATATTCGACAGTTTTTGTCAGAAATGGGAGCCGACTTTGCCTTTATAGGCAACCAATACAGATTGCAGGTGGGCGACGAAGATTTTTATATCGACCTATTATTATACCACCGGAAGTTAAAATCGTTGGTGGTAATAGAATTAAAGGCAGGCAAGTTTAAACCCGAGTATGCCGGAAAGATGAATTTTTACCTTGCTGTATTAGATGATAAAGTAAAGCAAGCAGATGAAAACCCATCCATTGGAATTATTATTTGCAAAGGCAAAAGTAAAACCGTTGTAGAGTATGCTTTAAAAAAGAGCTCAAGTCCAATAGGTGTGGCAAGTTATACTCTCACAGAAACACTCCCTAAAGAATATAAAGGATTACTACCAACACCTAAGGAAATAGAAGACAAACTCTCTGGGTTTATTGAGAAGATTGCAGTAGGATAGCAGAATAAAATAAATTTTGGTTCTCCAAAATCCGGTTTGCCGGAAAAAAGATTTGTTGCTAGACATAAAGTATATTAGGTAAAAGTAGGATGAGTTAAATTTACCTCTATGATTACACTTGAAAAGAATTCCTACTATTCGTTTCTAAAAGAAATAAAGGAAAAGATACACCAAGCGCAATATGCGGCCATGAGGCAGTTGAACACCAGCTTGATTAACTTATACTGGGAAATAGGAAAGAGCATAGTTGAAAAGCAAAAGCAATACGGTTGGGGAAAATCTGTTGTTGAAACATTGTCAAAAGATTTGCAAAACGAGTTCCCTGGTGTGCAAGGGTATTCGGCTCGAAACCTATGGTATATGAGAAATTTTTTTGATCAATATTCGGGGAATTCAAAACTGCAACCATTGGTTGCAGAAATTAGCTGGAGCCATAATATGGTAATAATGGAAAAGTGCAAGGATGATTTAGAAAGAGAATTCTATATTCAAATGGCTAAGAAATATGGCTGGACAAACAGCTTAACTCCTATCCTCTTCTAAATCGTTATGGTCGTCGCCACCAATGCTGTAGTAGTTGTTTTCTTCGTCTTCGTTGCCAATGCTTTCTTGCACATCATCTAATTCCGATCCGGGTACATCTAAATCATCACCTGAGCTATTTTCCTCAAAATTCATTTCATTCCAAGTGCCAACTTTTTCATTGGGTGTTTTGTTTTTTAAAAGGTCAGAAGGGTCTATATCACTTTCTTCTATGGCGTTATTGTAAATGTCATCCTCTGGTGGGTACTCTGGATAACCTGGAACTACAATTTTTTCTTTATCATTCTTTTCCTTTACCTCATTGGGCACTTCCTCCACCTTTGGAGCATTAATTTCTATGCCTGGTTTTCTTATTTTGGGCGATTCTATTTTCATGGCTGTATTACTTTATTTTTTGTTGAGTGCGTTCTATTTTAGAAAGGTCAAATCCTGTTTCTTTTACTCTGGCAAGTATTTGTTCGTAGGTGGTCTGATCCAATTGTGGTGTTCTGGAAAGGATCCAAAGGTATTTTCTATTTGGATGTCCAATCACAGCATAACTATAATCATTAGCCAAATCAATAATCCAATAATCGCCTTTAAAGGGCCAAAAGAATTGCACTTTTAATTTTGCATTGCCAGTATTCTTTACCACAAATGCCTTGCCTTTTATATACGATTCTTTACCTGTAAGGCTATCTTTATTGCATCTGTTTTCAACTACTACATAGCCTTTATCGCTTAAGGTATAGGTAGCAGTAGTGCAATGGCAACCCTTCTGGAAGCGTTGCGGAAAAGAAGCTATTTCGTACCAAGTACCTGCATATTTTGTTAAATCAACATTTTGAACTGTTTCAAGTGTTTGAGCCATAGAAATAGATGTTAAAAGAGTAAGCGCTAAAGCAATACAGATTGATTTTAGAATCTTGACGTTGAATTTTGGTAGCATAAATGGAATTACTTAATAAGCTAAATAGTTTAGCCTTATATATAACACAAAGCTAGGGTTAAATGTTTGTTGGAGGTTTACATAAAGAAAGGGAAGAGTTACATGAATCACATGCCTTTTTGAAAATCCTTGAAGGTATGAGGGGTGATGCCTGAAGAGGTACAATTTTGAATTTATTTTTTCTTAAAAATAGTATCTCTTTTCAAACAGAGCCAAAGAAAGTATATCTTTGTGGGCTGTTCTTTATTTCTGGGGCTGACCGGTATTGACGGGGTGATTGATTGGCATGTAAGCATGTAGTGCTTTGGACAGTTGGCACTTGAATCTCAATTTCCACAACTATAGTTGGCGAAACTCAATTCGCAATGGCTGCCTAATCAGGACGATTACGCGATGCCTTCGGTTCGGATGTGTATCTCTTATCGCATATCCACTAGAACCGTCATTAGATAGGGGCGTTTGTTGGTAAGCCGCGGGCTATCAAACGTACACAGCGGATATAGGTTAAGTTGGCAAGGAAAGCAGCCTGCCTAACCCGAACACAATGCTTTCTCTAAACATGTAGAAAGCGTGACCATTGCACTTCCGGACCAGGGTTCGAATCCCTGCAGCTCCACTAGGTTTATGAACTAAAACCACTTAAAGCTCTGATTATCATTTTAATCAGGGCTTTTTTGTTGCATTTTTTTAAATAAATATGCGTCAAAAAGCCCCATTTTTTGCCACTTTTTATGTGCAATTCGTTACACACTCCAAAAAAAGGCAAAAGGTGTAACAGAATGGCAAAGATTGTCAATGTTTGTCAATGTTTGGCGTTTTGCAACTCCAAGAAAAGGTGTCACTATTGTACCATCAAAATGGGGGGCCATTTTAAAAAATTATGTTGTCGTCAAGAACAAGCTTTAAATTGATGTTTTACATCAACAATTCTCGCCCAAATAAGCGAGGTGAAAGTCCAATTAATCTCAGAGTTACCATTAATGGTGAGTCTGAGGTTCTATCAACCCAGAGAACTGTTTCGCCAGATATTTGGGATTCTCTAAATGGTCACTGTTTTGGGAAAACAGCAAAAGCAGTTGAGGTGAATAAGCACCTAGATTTAATTAAGGTAAATGCCTACAACAAGTACAATGAAATACTTGGTATGTATGAAATGGTAACTGCTAAATTATTGAAGGATGCGATTTTGTGCATTGGAACAGCTCAGTCTAAGACATTATGTGATTTATGGGAGGATCATGTTAAATCTTTACATTCAATGATTGGTAAAGGTACTTCCTATGGGAATTACCATAAATACCGCACGGGATTGCGTTATATGCGCGAATTTTTGCTATTGAACTATAAGATAAAGGATGTGCCAGTAAAGCTCGTAAACAATCATATGGTGACCAAATTTGATATTTTTTTGCAAACAAATAAGAAGTGTTCCGGAAATACGGCTAAAAAATACCTGCAAAATTTTAAGACCATTTGCAATATTGCCCTTAAAAATGGCTGGTTAAAATTAAATCCATTTGCTTTTGTTAAACTAACGCTTGAAGAAGTAGACCGACCCTACTTAACGGAAGAGGAATTAAACCGAATTATAGCTTTAGAGATTTTAATGCCCAGGTTAGAAGTAGTAAGAGACTTATTTGTTTTTGCATCCTTTACTGGACTTTCTTATGCCGACTTATTTAAGCTGGATAAGTCAATGATAGAAATGGATAATAAAGGAGTTTTCTGGATTAGAACAAGGAGGCAAAAAACAAGAGTGAAAACTCAGGTACCCTTATTAAGTATTCCTGTTGCATTGCTTGAAAAGTATTGTGACCTAAGTCTATTATCCGCAGAGGATAAAGTGTTGCCTGTAATGAGCAATCAAAAAATTAATGCTTACCTTAAGGAAATTCAAACTTTTGCTAAGATTGAAAAGGAGCTCACTTTCCATGTGGCACGACATACTTTTGCCACAACGGTAACTATGTTTAATGGTGTGCCAATTGAATCTGTTTCCAAAATGTTGGGCCATAAAAATATTACCACTACACAACATTATGCCAGGATTGTTGATTTGAAAGTAGGAAATGATATGGTTGACCTTGCCAATAAATTAGGAGGAAGATTTGGTCAACCTTCTGCAAGCTGATACTTATATAAAAAGCTACTTTGCTAGTATAGTTATCTAGCATTGTTTGATTTGTTTCTATGTTTCAATTCAAAAAATGGGGGTGTTAAAACTAAAAAAAATAGCACCATGAATGAAGAAACTTTTAAAGTGCGAGCTTACGGATTTGGTGAGCTCGCACAACTTTATTTTCCTAATATTACTAAGAAAAGTGCCAGTGCGCAGATGCGTAAATGGATTTCAAATGCCAAAAAACTAATTAAAAATTTAGAAAAAAATGGGTATAAATCTGGCAACAGGTTATTGACTCCAGTACAAGTTAAAATTTTAGTTGATGAATTTGGGGAGCCATAGAAATAGTTTAATTTAATTTTCTGGTACGAATGCAATGGAATTTAGGCATGAAAGGACAACATTGAAATCTTTTGGTTATGTGCTATTAAAAGATGGTACTAATTAGAGAGATAAATAGCTTTTGAATTAGGCCTTCATTCTTCTTCTGGCTGGAAAGGTGGAAGCTCTTTTGCAATTTTTGGTTTGTGCGTTAGCTTGTGCGAATTGCAAATGTGCTTACAACTGTGTGTCAGAATTTGAAGTTATAGCCAAATCTTATAACTTGTGTCTCGTAATAATCAGTGCTAATGTATTTGAAACCTTGTCCCTGAATTTCTTTTTTGATAATCATCGTGTTTAAAATATCTGTTGCGTTTAGAAATAATTCGCCTTTCCCCTTTTGCAAACTCTTTTTAATGCCAAAATCTAAAGAGAAACGTTGGGCAATTTTCCCTTGCGGAATAATGTCGGGAGCCAAATAAATTGCGGTTAATTGTGCTTCAAAGTTTTTAGGCAAATGAAAAGTGTTATTCAGTTTTACATTTCCAGAAATAATTTCTTGTTTGTCGGCTGAAATGGTTTTTGTAACAGGATATTTATTTTCAACACTAAAAGCATTGATTTGATTGTGATAACCATTAAGGTTTAAATTAAAGGAATACCATTTTGCTACTTCCTGTGTCAAAACAACTTCTAAACCAGTATTATAACTTTTGCCTGCATTTTGAAATATAGCGTATATCAAATTGCTGTTAGGAGCAATGCTCGAAATGCGAGTAATAGTTCCGTCCGCAAATCGGTGGTAAGCGGCAGAATAAAAATACCCTTTGTCCCAATTTTTTTTGTAACCAAGTTCAAATGAATTTGTAAACTGGGTTCGCAGTGCAGGATTTCCAACTTTAATAATTTCCGCATCATCGTATTTTGGAAATATTCTTATATCCACTTCATTTGGCCTGTCAACTCTGCGATTATAGAAGAGTGAAATTTTGCTGCGATCGTTTATTTTGTATGCCAATCTTCCATTAGGAAATGGCTGGGTATAATTATATCCATCACTTTTATAAGTGTTGTGATTGGGATTTACATCATATTGAATTTTTACATATTCTATTCGCAATCCTACCTCAGCTTCCCATTTTTTATTTTCAAATATATAGTTCCCATAAATGGCAGGTATTAATTCTTTATATGTTGCCCAACCACCTGCATTGGAGTCTAAAACTGAATTTACTCCTGGTATAAATTGCATATTAGTAGGAATATTTCTATTACGAAGTTTTACACCTGTTTCAATTCTTCCATATTTTAAAGGTTTTATGTAGTCAAAATTGAAATCATAAACTTGCTCGTCCGACAATAATTTAAAAGCATCTTTTCCGGTTGTTGTCGGTAAATAGTTGTCATAAAAATATTTTTCATCTTCTCTATGAAATGTATAATTAAACCCAATATTCATTAAATGACCTGCTTGTTTAAATTTATGCTGATAGGCGGCAGTTGCCATTACCGTTGTTTTTAGCTCGTCCTCCAAAAACTGCCACAACCTTTGTCTTTCTGAATTGTCAGCATTAAAAAAAGGTTGGTCGCCTCTATCAATTATTTTTTCACTTCCAAATAATCCCGAAATAGTAAGTGTGTTGTTTTGATTAATATTCCAATCAAAACCCGCCTTTGAAGTAAAAAAGTTGGTGTTCCGATTTCTTTTTAATTGCTGTTTAATAATAGTTCCATCATCATAAGTTCTTGTCACAAATTCATTCTTGTTTAGGGTTTGTGTATAAAGATTGTCTGCTTGAAAAAATACGTTGATCTTCTTTTTTCTATAATTTATTGATAATGATGGATTTATTTTAGGTGTATATTGGTATTGAGGTCTAATGGTTGGTAGATTTTCTTGCCGAACCCACAACGATCCTAATCCAGTTGTGAAACCAACTTTGCCATTAAATCCTTCCTGTTTATTTTTCTTCATTACAATATTGATGATACCAGCATTTCCATTTGCATCATACTTTGCTGAAGGATTATTAATGATTTCTATTTTTTCGATTGCCGAAGCAGGGATATTGTCTAAACCCGATTGACTTCCAAAACCAGTTAATGCAGTTTGTTTGCCATCAATTAATACGGTTACTTTATCATTACCTCTTAATTGCACCTTTCCGTCTTGAACTGTTATGCCTGGTAAATTTTGCATTGTTTGCAAAACCGAACCACCACTTTGACTGATGTTATCTTCAACTTTAAAAGATTTTTTATCCATTTTACCGCCTACTTCATCTTGTTTTGATGAAACAACAACTTCACTTAATGTTTTAATATCTTCTTCCAAATTTATTGTAGATACATCCAAAAATTCCGAAAGGCTTCCTACATAAATAAATTGCCTTTTAGTAACATAGCCAATAAAAGAAATTTCAAAGTAATAGTTGTTTGGTTTAATATTAGAAATATTGAAACGTCCTTCTTCGTTACTTACTGTTCCCGTTACAAATGCACTATCTTTTTCGGTTTTCAACACTACATTTACATAAGGCAAAGCGGATTTATCCGCTTTGTCTTTGATTAAACCTGATATGGTAACGCCTTTGTTTTGACCAAAGGAATATGAAGTTAAAAATGTAACTAAGATTACTATAGAAATTAATTTTGCTCGCATTATCAGTTACTAAATTTAGTTTTTAATTTCTTTGATAAATTTCCCATTACCATCAAAAATCAAATCTATTCCTTTGATTTCAGCTTCGTAAGTTACTGTGCCTTTTGTATCAGTAATTTTAGAGGCTTCTTTAACTGATTGTCCTTTGTAATTTGTTTTAACGTAATCCGATACTCCATTAGGCAATTGGCTTATCTTAATTTCTATTTCTGTTTCAATGATGCTGCCTTGTGCATCAAATAAAACCGATTGCTCCGATTTGTTCAACTCAAATTCTGCTTCAAAATTGAGCCCTTCCTTTTCCCATTTTTCAACATTTGCTTGGGGGAATTTTTTTTGAAAAGCTGTTTTTACACCAGCAGGTACATCTTTTTCCTGAATTTTTTGTGCGAAGGTGAGTGATGTAATCATCGCTGCAACCATCATTAATGCTAACCTTTTCATTGTCTTGTTTATTTATTTGTTTAAAGTTTACAGGACAAAGTTGCAACCTGATTTAGAAGAAATTTAGAATTTCTAGAAGGCCACCGAAAAGGAATGAAAATTGTTTGCAAATGAGTAGGAAATCTCCCAGTTATTAAGGTCAGCTATTTTCTTGATGATAGCCAAACCCAAACCATTGCCCTGTTCGGATGGATTGGATTTAGAAAAGCGGTTGAACAGTTTATCGGCAACTAAGGTTTGCGATTGACCTGTGTTTGAAAATGTAAGAGAATGATTTGATAGAGTAACTAAAACCTGACCATCACTTACATTGTGCCTGATAGCATTCAAAAACAGATTGCTGATTAGAATTTCTACTAAAACTGGATTTGATTTTACTGTAACAGCTTCTTTCATTTCTGTTTTAATAATTAGGTTCTTTGCTTTTGCCTGTTCCGTAAAAAAGTCAAAGTGTTTTTCAATTGCCTTGTTCAAATTAATTGTTTGCTTCTCGTTGTAAATGTCGTTTTCCATTTTAGATAGCAACAATAGGTTTTTGTTCAATCGATTTAGACGTGAAACGCTATCGTTCAAAGAACTCAGCATTTTATATTGTTCCTGTGTGAAATCAGAGTTTTGGATAAGTGTATCAATTTTTGCCTGAAAGACTGCCAAAGGCGTCTGTAGTTCGTGTGCTGCATTCTCTATAAACTCCCTTTGATTAAGGTAAATGGAAGTGTTTCTTTCAATCAGTTTTTCGATGCTAATATTTAAACGGTTAAACTCTTCAATATTTGTTTCTATGAATTTGGGATGATTTGATTTATCAATTTCAAATTTTTCAATTTGATTCAACGTTTCGTAAAATGGTTTCCAAAGATTGATGGATAATCTTTTTGTGATTACAAATAAGCCAACAAGAAATAAGGAAATGATAACAAAAAAAAGTATTGCAATGCTTTTCATTAAATCCTCTGTTTCCACTAAGTTAATTCTTGCTGAATACGTATATGGATCTCCTTCTATGAGAATAGAAGCATTAAGTTCTCGGTATGGTTCAGTTTCTGCGTCTAAAGTATCATAGTAAGAGTTGTAAAATATAGTGTCGTTACCAGAATTTTTAAAAGGCTCAATCTTAATGTTTCTATTGTATTTATTCCAATTCTGAATTTCTGCAGTTGTTAATGTAGGCAAGGAATATTTTAAAAATTCATTCTTATGAAGCACAAGTGTTTCGTCAGTTTCTTCAATATATAACCTCTCTGTAATAGAATAGAACAAAGGTGCGGACACGATTAATAGCATCACTGAAAATAGTAAATAAAC
Organism: Bacteroidetes bacterium B1(2017); assembly: GCA_002256395.1. GTDB lineage: Bacteria > Bacteroidota > Bacteroidia > UKL13-3 > UKL13-3 > B1. The sequence continues at coordinate 303,358 of NKJG01000003.1, forward strand.
CGTTGATGTTTTATGTAATAGTTTTTTAGTCATTCTGCCATTTGTAACCTAATCCGTAAACTGTTTTTATGTAATCGCTGCAACCTGCTTCTTTCAATTTGTTTTTTAGGTTTTTGATGTGGGCATAAACAAAATCGTGATTATCGAGCATATCAGACATATCGCCTGAAAGATGCTCGGCTATGGCACTTTTTGAAAGCACTCTGTTTTCATTTCCAATTAGATACAACAGCAAATCAATTTCCTTTTTTGTGATGTCAATTTTCTTGGTGCTTACTCTTACTGTTTTGGAAAGGATATCAATTTCAATTTCATTGAAAGCAACAAGATTGTTGCCTTTAAAGTTTTTTCGCCTGATAAGGGCTTGTATTCTTACCAATAATTCGGATAAATGAAAGGGTTTTGTTAGGTAATCATCTGCACCCAAATTGAAGCCTTCTATTCTTGTTTCTAATGTTTCTTTTGCCGAGATAATAATTACCCCTTCGGTTTTGTTTTGTCTTTTCAGTTCTTTCAATATTTCAAAACCGTTGCCGTCAGGCAACATCAGGTCAAGCAAAATGCAGTCGTAATCATAAGTTGAAATTTTGTCTAAGGCTGATTTTGCATTTATAGCACACTCACAGACAAAGTTATTTCCTGTCAAATAGGTTTGGATACTATTTGCAAGTTCTTGTTCGTCTTCTATGAGTAATAATTTCATTGCAACAAAGGTAAGTATTCAATTTAGAAGAAATTTAGAATGTCGGAATAAAACGGTGGCAAATGTGCCAATGTGGGCAGGGATAAAATTATTTTTTAAAAGTGCTGTGGAAAAATTTTAAAACTATTTGGTCAGCTTGCATATCGGCAAACTCAGGTCGGTTTGTGTCAAGGAACAGCGAAATTGTCTTTCGAGTTAAGGTCGTTTGTTGGTGGTCGTGTCGTTCTTTACGCTTGCTGGTAAAGGTTTGCAGCTACAAGAAGTTGGCGATTTCGAAGCACAAAACTTCCTTTAACCACTGAACCGCCTACTTGTAGTTGCTGTTGCCTGCTGGGCTTTCTTTTCGTGTTATATTAGTCGTCTTACTTTTTGCTTGTAGGCTTCATAATCCTGTCCGTGTTCTTTGCTTAAAAACTCTTCTTCGAGTCTGATTTGAATTTGAATAAGAATATAACCTAAAATCAGAAAAAGTCCTGTTAATGCGTTGGGAGTTGTCAAGAATAGCCCAAGCAAACTTAAAATCATACCAAAAAATATTGGGTTTCTTGAAATTCCAAAAAGTCCTGTCGTTACAAGGTCTGTTTTTGTTTCAGTGTCTATACCAATTCGCCAAGAATTTTTCATATGGCCTTGTGCTATAATTGTCCAAGCAAGTGCGACTGTTAAAAGTCCAAGTCCTATATACTTAATAGTTAAATTGTCAAGTGAGATAATTGGCAAAAAGTTGTCCTGCCAAGTCGGGAAAAATGCATACGCAGACACATAAATAAACATAGCAATAAGTGTAAGTTTGAAATAAAGTCCGATTAGTCCAAATGCACTGTCGTCTTTTGGTAACACAAGAGGATTTTTCCCAATTCGCCTTGCAACAATTACACTTTTTAAAACGAACGCAAGTCCGAAGTAAATAAGAAAATATATTGGTAATGTTAGTCTTAGTATTTCGTTCATTTTTTATCTGTTTCTTTATGTGGTTGTGTTGTCATAGCCTTGCAGGTAACTAATTTTTAACACAAGTAAACTTTCTGCAATACAAACAATGTTAGTTGAATTGTGGAAAGTTTGCCTTGTATTACATTTATTCGAATTTAGTAAATTAATTTTGGGAAAAAAGCTTGGCATTATCCTATTTTTCTTAAAACTGTTATTGAATTGGTCATTTTTAAAAGCAAGATCCAAACTATACCCTTTTAGGCCCCCTTAAACCTTAACATACCCTTTTACGCCCTTTAGCTATTTAAACATTTTCGAAGTTTGTTCTCACAAAAACAAACTTCATGTCACAAGAGGCCCATACAGTAATCTTTACCACAATATCAGGTGTAATAGGCGGAATCACTAAGGCCGTTAGCGCAAAGCCACTTTTAATGGCTATCACTTTTGGTGGCTTAAGCACAGTTGTAATTTATGCGTCTGCCTCTGCTGTGGCTGGCTATTTGGTAAAGAAGCTGCTTGATAGACTTTCAAAGGAAGTTTCTGAACATTTCGATAGCCGTAAAAACAATGACCATGAATAAGCTCATTGGCATAGGATTATTGACCACTGCGGGTTTCTTTCTCCTACGCATGGTAAAGGCTCAAAACGTGTCGGAGAATTCCACGTTTAAACTAGCCAATCCTAGAATCCATGATGTGAACTTGGGTGGCATTTCTTTTAGAACCGAAATAGCGGTTAATAATCCTACCCAAGGTAGCTTGAATATGACCAAACCAGTGGTTTCAATCTGGTCGAATGGAAAAGTGTTAACCCAGTCTTTGGCTGAGAATAAAACCATCCAAATCAAACCCCTTTCTGTTTCCAATATTGATACTATTGAACTGGTTTTGCCCTGGACAAACTTATCAAAGGTGGTTGGTAGTATTATCACCCAAATACCTGCACTCATCAGTGCTTTTAAAACTAAGAAGCTTTCCAATGTATTGGCTTCAATGAACCTGCCTTTAGAAATGTCTTTTTCGACTTATGTAAACGGCATTTTTCATCAAACACCCCCTCAAAAGTTTCAAGGATGAAAAAGTGCTGTTATAAACCTACTATACCCGTTTCAAGTGGCTATCGTTCCATTCAGGATGGAAGCCGCTTTAACGCGTATTTTCCTCCGCCAGAGGAGCGCGATCGCATTATCATTGAAGATGGTGAGGTGACCGATACCGTAGAGTTAATGGAGAAAGTTGTTTGGAAATACCTTGACGACACCAAGCGACTGGCTCCATTGCTCAAGCGGGCTTCCACAGTAGAAACCTGCAAAGCCATTTGGGAGTTTGTTTACAGCTTTGTTCAATACAAGCTCGACCAAAAAGGATTGGAACAATTGCGCAGGCCAGCTCGCACATGGGCAGAACGCTCAACAGGTGTGGACTGTGATTGCATGAGCATTTTTGTTTCGAGCATTTTAACCAATCTTCAAATCCCACATAGCTTTCGTATTACACGCTACTCTGCCGATACATGGCAACATGTTTATGTGATTGTTCCATTGCAAGACAGCAAAAAATACTGCGTAGTAGATGGCGTAGTATCTCAATTCAATTACGAAAAATCCTTCTCAGATAAATTCGATTATACTATGAACCTAAAAGGAATAAATGTAGCTGTGCTTAGTGGCATAGCTGGCAACGACTTTCACGATGCAGTGATGGCCACCTCGCTTACTGGCTTTGGATTGGGTGATACCTCCAGTCAGGATGATATGGATAAACTGTATCAGAACTTGGTAGCTACTCGCAATGCCGTAGCTCAAAACCCTGCCTTAGTTTCCACTGTGGATGATCCTCAAGCCTTGCTTAAGATGCTAGATTATGCCATTCAGTATTGGTATACCGATAAGCGTATGGAAGCTTTGGATATCCTTGCTAAAAATGAGCAACAACTAAATTTAAAAAACGGACTTCAAACCATCAATGGAATCGAGCTCGATCCCGATGATTTAGCTTTAAGCGGACTAAACATCAAAGGCTTTTTTACCAATGTAAAAACAGCTGTTACTACCGTTGCTAAGAATGTTGGCAATAAGGTGGCTGAGGTTGCCAAAACAGCCGTAAAAGCGGTGGTAAAATTCAATCCGCTTTCACTAGCTGCTAGAGGTGGTTTTTTGCTTGCCTTAAAACTCAACTTAGGTCAAATGGGCTCAAAACTAAAATGGGCCTATGGAACCAAAGAGCAAGCCGCTGCCAAAGGTGTAAGTGCTGATAGCTGGCAAAAAAGTAAAAATGCTTTAGCAAAAATTGAAAACTTGTTTGCTGATAAACTTCAAGGCGATAGAACGGCTATGAAGAATGCTATACTTAACGGAAAAGCAGGAAATTTATCAGGCTATGTGGATGAAAATGCTATTGGGCAATTAGGTCAATTGGGTGACCCAGTTACCGCAACAGCTATTGCTGCGGCAACTCCAGTAATTGTAGCTGCTATCAATATTTTAAAAGAAACAGGTTTAGTTGGCAAAGATGAAAAGGTAGACATTAATTCACTTCAAGCTCAGGCTGCATCAGACCCTACGGCTGCTGCCGCTGCTGCTCAGGTTCAGGCTAATGAAAATCTACCAGTAGTAGTTCAAACTACTACAACCCCAGTTCTACCTTATGAACCTGTTTATTCTGAATCGGTTCAAACCGCCACACCTGCGAGCACAGGAGGCATACTAAATTTTATAAAACAAAACCCTTTGCCTGTTGCTTTGGGTGGAGGCTTGCTTGCTTTTGGCATTTACCAAATGGTTAAACCAAAGGCAAAATCAAAAGGGCTATCGGGCTATAAAACCACTCGAAAAAGTAGGGCTAAAAAAGCAAGCAAACACAAAGCTCATAAGCCAGCTCGCAAAGGCAAACAATCCATTAAAACTGTCAAATTATTTTAAGCATAAATACGCAACAATATGGCAACTAAAACCAAAACAAAAACCAAAATCAGTAGCCAAGCTGTAATGGATGAACTTAAAACCTTGGCATTGCTAACTGGTGGAGTGGTAATAGGCTCTATGGGTGGCAAAATGATTGATACCATGCTCAAGGTTGACCCAACCTTGCCAGGCTTTAATGCCAAAGCATTTGCTCGTCCTGTTCTCTTAGTTGGAGCTGGAACCGCCGCTAATCTTTTGATTAAAAATCCAAACATCAAACTATTAGGTGTTGGTGTGGGTGCTGCGGGCGTTCTATCAGGCGTAAAATTGGTAATGAAAAAAGACCTGCTTGCAGGCCTAGCTGATTTTAGCTTTAATGGGGGTCAAGGCCTATTGGGCGAACCAAGTGTGTATCGCGAACCAATTAGTTTATCGGTGGATCGCTACAATCCTGACCTTCCAGTTTTATCCTCTACCACTGATTATCCTTCCAACGATTTAGAAGGAACACCTGCCGTTTTTGAAATTATTTAATCCCAAATCCATAAAAACAAAACCATGACAACTCTCGGACAAATTGAAGCCAGCGAATACAACTTGCTTGGCGCTATGTCGGAAGACGACTTCTTGGAAGCTCTTAATTTGAGCGGCCCTGCCGACAAGAAAAAACTGTTTCGCAAGATTCAGACCCAATCCAAAACCACCACCGCTGCCACCAGCTCTCGCTCTCGCGCTGAGTTTGAAAAGCGCATTGCCATGCTGCCTAAAGAAATTCAGCAAGGCTTGGCTAATCAAAGCTTGCAGGCGGTGGATACAGCCTACTATGTGGCTCGCGCCATTGGTGGCTCCAAAGTAATTAAGATGTTTAAGGACGACGACAACAAAGTGGTTGGCCAATCAAACATCTCGAGTGGTAAGCTTGAAAAAGGAAACTATTTCCTTTTGTATGGTATCACATTGCTTGGTGCTGTTGGAGAAGGTTCAGATAACCCTGGCACGGTAAATTATGATATCATTCCCGATTACGTTCGTAATGGTGAGTTTGAGTTCAAAGCCAACGGAACCGTGCTTGTTCCAAACACTTCTTGCGAGGTGTTCCAAACCGAAGGAAAAGACAATTTCAAAGGTTTGTTTGTACTAGATAACCCAAAAATTATCCGTGACCAACAATCCATTGAGTGCAACCTTGAATGGTCAGCTAATGCGCCTGAAAATTCCTTCTTGAAGGTTATTTTAAGAGGCACGGCTGTTATCAAAGCATAAACCTTAATACAATCCACCACCCATGAAAAAGCATAAGTTTCAGCAAATCAGAATTACTGTAAACAGTCCTGGAGAATCCTTACGACTATCTGCGCAAACCGACAAGCAATATGCTCGGATAAGAGGCATTTATGTTTCGCTTCCTCAGGAAAGTCTGATTGCTGGAACCATGCTTGGATTAAAGGTGAACAATCAAGAAATCTTTGAAGACCTTCATGAAGTAAAACTTCTTACTAGCGGAAATCAGGTTGCCCCCAACCAAAAGTTCTTTGTATTTGAAGAGCATTTAGACGCTGGTGGAAGTGCTATTGAAGGTCGTTTAACAGATGGAGCAAGCATTGACCCTTTGCTGGGAGACCTTCCCGTTGATGGCTATCCATACGAGGCTAAAATTTATTTGTGGCTTAGCAACGAAAATTGAGATAATGGCATTCATTCGCTATAATATCTTGCGCTTTCAGGTTGAGTCCAGTGGTCAAACCATACACATCAATCACAAAATACCTGCCTACCTAAAAAGGTGTACGGGTATTTTAATCAAACACACCAAGGGGCTAAAGCCCGAGAGTTTTCTTACAGAAATAGGCTGGTTAAACCTGCAATTTAATAGCCTAAAAGAAAATGCACTCGCTGCCGTAGTTGCTTGTCCAGCTGTAAATGAGGTGAACGATAGGTATGATTTTCAAACCCTGGAAATAACTCTTAAACCCGGCGCACTGGTCAGTGGTATCTACACCGATACCACCCCAATAACTAGTTTTTTTCCATACAGTATCAGTGTCTACTTCAAGTGCTCGTCGCTTGAAAAAGGTAGTTACAACACCGATTCTAACTGCAATGAAAATAGACCTTATGCAGATAGTTTTTATCAGGAGGATAAACTATGCTAGACCCCATTACCTATATCAAAGAGCAATTGGCTCAGCGCGAAATTTCCATTGAGTTGCACCAATTTAAAAAGGTTGTTACACATGCTGGCACAATCCGATATGAAGTGCCTGCCTACAATGAATTGTTGTTCTTAAGCAATGCCGCTCAATTACCCATTGGTACGCGCATTGTATCTGATACCAATATCATTCAAATAGGGCCAGAGCACGCCCAATCAGAAGCCCTAGAAGAGTTTTCGGGTTTGGTGGCAATAACCATTCCAGCGCACATAGCAAGCTATCCAGTCATTGAGTTTATTCAAATCCTAATCTGAAGTGGTCAAGCCAAAAATATATAACGTTTCCCAGACGGGAAAAAGGATGGAAAAAACCTTTGAAAAGCAAGGGTATACCAATGTGGTGTTTAATGCATTGTTTTATCGTAATGGTAAAAAGCTAAATAGCATTGAAAATGCTGCAATTGCCAACTACTCTGGCCTAGTATTGAGTTATTATAATGCCGAAAACCCAGACAAAGTAAAAGTTGAATTTAAAACGGCCCAGGACAATGTGCTTATTTGGTCAAAGGTTTATGATTTGAATGACTCACTAGATGATATTCCAAAATCCCTTTCAGGTTATGCAGGTTTGGGCGAAGCGGAAGTAAACGATTTGGTTCAACGCAAATTCTCTGAAATGGAGCGTAGCAAAGAGCTGGAACGATTAGGCGCAGAGCTTACTAAAGCAACTGCCATGAACGAAGAGCTGCAATACCAAGTGTTGGATATGCAAGCCAGTTTAGATGCCAAAAAGCAAATAGAATATTACTCTTCTGTTATTGGAATGGCCTTACCAGGACTAGCTAAATTCTTTACAGGAACACCCGTTGGAAATGCCATTAACTTTTTATCAGGAACCGAAGAAAGCCCCTCGCAAATTGATGCAGGTAAAGAAAAAGACCCAAGTCAACGCGAAGCAATTTTAGAAATGATCCAAGCCTTTTGTCAAGGCTTGTCCAATCAAGAATTAGGCACCATGTATTTGCTCCTAAGTGAAATTGAAAAAGACAAAGCCGTGCTCAAAACTATCCTTGACCTTATTACTCAAAATTCAGAATCACAAAAAAATCCTCAACAATAATTGTATGTCAATCTTTAGCAAACCTAAACCTAAGCCAACAACAATTCAGATATGCGCAGCAGATAATGTAGATGCACGCATTATTACCGAATCGCTTCAAAAGATAGCGGATGAATTTAATGCCACCGAGCTTCATTTAATGATTAAAAAGCTCGAATCCTTTGATACGCGCCTAAAAATCCGCGCATACCTTACAGTTAAATAACTCCTTTTATGCCTACCAATCCTTCCACCATAGAGCAACAAATTGGTCTCAATCCTGCAAGGATTGTGAACGGAATCCTTGTGATTGGCGGGGTATTTGTTACCTATAAGTTGGCTCAAAGATTACTACTGGAGTATAAGAAATCTACCACTCAATCTCAAGTGGATGATAGCCCAGCAGCAAGGCAAGCAATAGGACTTCGCTCTGCTATTAATCCATCTGGAATCTCATTGTTTAAAAGCTTTGATACCACCTCAGTTTCGGGGGTTTTGGAAACAGCTAAAACAATTATCAATTTGGATCAGGTGGCTAAGGATTATTCCAACTTGTTTGGTGATAACTTATTAGATGATTTGCAAAGTGAGTTAAGCGCATCAGAGTATCAAACCTTTTTATCTATTGTAGCAGCCAATCCCAAAAAGCAAACGGGACAAGGTAGCGCCCCAGCGGTGGAATATGCCAAAGCAAGTAGTCTTGTTGTAGCTAAAAAAGAAGTCTCCTTAAGAACCACTCCAGATGCTTCTAACCATGGAGCTTTTTATGAGCAGTTTTCAGATAAAAATATTATTCGCCTAGCCAAGCCAGGTGAGTTTTTGGGATATGCCACTGGAAGGCAGCAATACGATCAAAAGAACAATGTAAAATTCATTGAAGTGGCCTTTGTTGTGAATGCTGTAAAAGCACCTTCTGCTTATAAGGATAAGAATAAATTACGCATCAGCTTTTGGGTATCGAGCTCGAGCGAGTATGTAGATATTTTTCCTTTCTACAAAAACATGTACGATGCCTATCCTGCAACCACCCCCTTTACAGGGTGGATGAAACCACAAGACTTTTTTACCTTAAAAGGTTTGCCTTCTCCTATCTTACTTTCTTTATACAAAGTTCCAATTTTAAACGAGCAGCTTATTGTCATTAATCAAGCTGGAGCCAATACCCTTCTTGGTGAGCCTATCATGAGCCTAACCACGACCAAAGGTGAGTTTACTCAGTTTAGAACAATTGACAATACCCTTCGTTGGGTCGAAAAAAAATACACCACTATTCTTTCCCATTCATGAGCACTAAAACAGAACAATACGTTATTGGCTATTATGATATGGCCAAAAAAGCAGGTGAAAGATTTGGTCTTGATCCGCTCATTATTCTATCGCAAGGAGCCTTTGAAAGTGCATGGGGTACTTCAACGCTTAGTCAAAAACACAACAACTTTTTTGGCATTACCGCAGCTGGTAAAACCAATGAGTTTTGGAAAGGAGCCTCTGTAAAAGCCAATCCAAAATACAATTTGGTGTTTCGAACCTATGCCACCGCTCAGGATAGCTTTTATGATTTTGCAAGGTTAATATCTACAAGCTATAAACCTGCCAAAGCCGCTGGAGCCGATTACAAGCTCTATGCCCAACGCATTTCGCAAAGTGCCTATATCTCTGAAAAGAATGGCGACGACCGAAAGGCATATATGAATGGGATTATCTCCATATATGAAAATATCCTATCCATAGCTAAAAAAAAAGTCTACTCACAAAATCCACCTTTGCCTTAGGAGCAGCAATTCTAGCCTTTCTGGCTGGACGATTCATTTATAAAAATCTATTCAATTAATATTAAATGCTCTTTAAACTCACCAATATCCGCAACCGTATTCAGAAGACCTTTTCAACTAAAGACCTATTGAATTTAATTGGCGATCGTGTCAATGATGAAATCAGATTTGGCAAAGAAAGATACAGAATCAGTTCTTTGGAAGATTTGGATTCAGGCAGTCCAACTTCTGGCAATCTTGTATGGCAACCAGAATGGAATAAAACCAATTTGGTAGTTGTTACTAGCGGCCAAGTTGAATTCCATTTTGAGTCCAATATTAACGACCCAGAAGGACTGTTTTTGGTTGTAAACGGAGCCTTGTTCGACCATGGTTCTCACAGTGCCTTTCATGTGGATGAAGGTGTGCTGCACTGGCATGGAAGATTCAGTCTTGAGCCCACCGATGTGGTGTATGTAAAATACTTAACCCTAACCCATAATTAAAATTTATCATGAGTGAATTATTAAAAATTAAACAAGTTGACCAATTAACAGAAACACTGGCTTTAAAAGCCCTAGATGCAGATGTAGTTAAGAAGGCCAACAACCTTTCTGATGTAAATGCAACCTCGGCTCGAACCAATTTGAATTTGTATTCTAAAACCGAAGTAGATACAATGGTTTTAGGTGCAAAAAATGCATTTAATGTGGCTGACAATGCTGGTAAAACAGCCTTAACTGGTTTAAAAGTTACCGACCGCGTTTTTGTAAATGATGATGGCGACACCAAATGGGCTTTGTATATAGTTACAGCGGTAACAACCGGTACAGGTGCAACCTCAACATTTAAAAAGCTTGCTGATGAGGATTTGTTTACCAATGCTCTAAGCGCTGCTGCTGTTAAGGCATCGTATGAGAGCAATGCAGATACATATGCTTTCAATGGTGTTTATAAGGGCAAATTGGATAAAATTACCATTGCCACTAACATTGATATTGATGCTGTAAAAAACAATGCAAGCTCAGCTCTTGCCAATGCTGCAACTGCACAAACAACGGCAAATACAGCTAACACTGCGGCAAGTGCAGCGCAGACTTCTGCAAACAATGCCAATACCGCTGCGGCTTCGGCCCAGACTACGGCAAATAATGCCCAAACAGCCGCTGCCGCTGCACAAGCAACTGCAAATTTAAAAGAGGATGCTTTTACTATAGAAAATGAAAATTTCACTGGATTAAATGGAGCAGCCAATACTGATATTCCACTCAATTTATCCAGGGCAACTAGAGCAGGTTTTGTGGTTCAAGTATTCTTTAATGGATTAAGAGTAAAAAATGTTGTAAACGTGGCAGGCTCAAACTCTTTAACCTTTAGAGTGCCATATATCACTGAGGTTTCAGATGATATTATGATTATTTATACTTCCTAAAGTTAGTTAAATAATCAATGGAAACTATTTCAGCAAAGCAAGTTGAAGGTGCAGTTGACATTTCAACTGATCAGATAATTGGAGGCATTAAATCTTTTAGTTCTCCAGTGAACTTTATTCCAATAGACCAAAGTCAATTTGAATGCATGAGAATGGAAGGACTTTACTTGTATTGGACAATTGACCAAACAAATTTGGAGCATGAAGGAAACTTTCGATTTGGACCTAGTCAGTCACTGGATTGCCTCACACTTCAAAAACGCAGGAATAACCAATGGCAAGAATATTCTCCAGGTGACATATTTAATTAAACCATGACTAACAATACTCGCTACCGACTTACGCTTGCTGCCGCTGTGTTCCTTGCTGTGGTTACACTGTTTTCCATTTTCTTGAAAATGGAAGCAGTGGCCACGGCTGGAATAGCTGGTATCATGACCGTTCTATCAACTTATATCTGGTCTCAAACAACACGCCCAACAAACCCTTACCATGAAAAACATAATGAGCCGACTAAACCTGTTAAGACTTCTCGCAATGGCAGTTCTTATCCTAGCCCTATGGATATACTGGAAAAGCAATAAGCACCTTCGCACTGAGAATTCAAGGCTAATTCACTCTATTCAAAACCTTGGTGGAACCATTACTTATCTTAAAGGAGAAAATGGTAAACTGATTGCTCAAACCGATTTGCTCTCGCTTCGCCTTGCAGAAATTAAGAGCCTGTTTCCAGAAAATTTGCAGGCTATTAAATCACTCCAGGTAAAATCCTCAAGAGCAAAACAAATAAGCACTGTGGGCGTGGTCTCGCAAAAAACGATTTTGACGGTTCTAAAAGACAGTATCATTTTAGATACTATTCTAGTTCGCGTATTTCATTATTCTGATCCTTGGCTACAGCTTGATGGAATTGCGATAGGCGATACTCAAAAGGTTCGAGTAAGATTATCTGATACACTTATTCAAGTTGTTTTTAAAGGTGAGCGACCAAACCCTTGGCTTTGGGTATTCTCCCCAAGAAAGCTTCAACAGCGTGCGCAACTAGCAAGTCCATATTCCAATATTTTCTATCAGCAAACAATCGACATTCAAGCTAAATAATAGTATCAAATCGCTTTGAGCCAGCTTAAATTAAATCAGCAAATACAAAGTCTTATTCTTGAAAAAGACAAGGCAGGCAAGCCCTATTCGGATGCTGATAAAAAACTTATTGCTCAATATGAAGGTTCGGGCGGACAAGGTTCAAAGGGAGCAACAGGTGAAGGGGTTTTATATGAGTTCTACACCCCAGATTATGTATGTGAGCTTATGTGGAAACTAGCTTATCGCTATGGGTTCAAACCATCTGGAACCGTTCTTGAGCCAGCCATGGGTAATGGTAAAATGCTTCAATTTGCACCCGATAAAAGTAAATGTACCGGCTTTGAAATTAATCCCATTGCCAAGCGCATCGCACAAATACTTTACCCCGAAGCAACGCTGTACGAAGGTTATTTTGAATCCGCTTTTTTAGAGCCTCCTCGTTTTACTTCTAGGCTTAAAGGCAAAGTTTCTTGGCTTACGGGTTATCCCTTTTCGCTTGTGATAGGCAATCCTCCCTATGGCAAGTATAAGAACAAGTACTCCAGTTATTTCACTAAACCTAAGATGCATCAAATAGAATTGTTTTTTATCTACCAAGGCCTTCAAATGCTTCGCTCTGAAGGTCTTCTTGTGTATATCACTGGTTCAAATTTTATGCGTAATGGCATCTCCTACCAAAGTGAAAAAGCAGAGCTTGAAAAGATATGTGACCTACTAGATGCATACCGCTTGCCTCCTGTGTTTAAGTCCACCTCGGTGCCAACCGATATATTAATTTTTAAAAGAAAGTAGCAATGAAATATCCTACAAATTCCATCAAGCCTCAAATTGTATTTGACAAGTATGACTTAAGCGACCTTCAAACAAAAATTGACGAGTTAGACGCTGAGTTTAAAGTGCGTGAAATTGAGGTTACCTTTAATCAAAATGCGTATTTCTTTGGTCAAATCGCAAACTCCTTTGATATCTATCAATTTATCAAAGACCGCATCCTATCTGGAATTGAAGTGCAAGAGCATTTTATAGCCATATATTTAAACCAAGCCAATAAAATAATTGGCTATTATCATCACTCTACGGGTGCTATTAATGCCACCTTGGTGGATGTAGAAATTGTCGCAGCGGTTGCGCTGAAAACATTGGCAAAGTCCGTGGTTATTTCACATAACCATCCAAGTGGAAACCTCTTTCCTTCCGAGGCTGACCGCTTTCTAACACGCAGAATTAAAGAAGCCCTTAAACTTTTTGACATTACCCTAATAGACCATCTTGTTATTACCCAAAATGGGTATTACTCATTTGCTGAAAAAAATGAAAGTTCCCTTCGAGGCGTGCAAGACGAGCCAGATACTTTAGTAGATGAATTGCGCAATGAAATATTACTTCAGCTAAAAAAAGTTACCGCTGCAAATTCACCCAACTTGCATGAGATGATGCACTCAAGCAATGGATATGCCCAAGTGGAAAAAATGGTTATAGACCGAGTGCTCCATTCCCAATTGGTGCCAGCTGCAATTATCCCCATGATTGAATCGGATTTAGACATGCTCTAATGGATAAGCTTGAGCCCAGATACCAGAGAGCTCGCGTATTTATGCTGCGAGATATTCTATCAAAAGTTGACCCAAAGGCTGGTCATGCTGCTTTGATGCGCTCAGGTGTTTTTCCACCCGATCGCAATGAAAAAGCAATGGTTGAGGTCTATTTAAAAGATAGAGAGTTTCCAAAAGAACCATTATCATTTACCGAGCTATGTACCTTCAACACTTGGTTCTCGATGTATCCTGAAAAAATATGTGGAATCGAGAAACTTTCAACGTCTCGCGATTTTCCGCTCACAATTGAAGGAGATAGAAAGTGGGTTGAAAGCACACTAGAACATGCCCTGGGTAATGGGAAGCTAATTTTAGATTTACCTGGCCAGTGGTATATAGATTATTTTGACCCAAGCGATCAGGAATTTTTGGTCATCTATAGATATGAAGATTTTCATATTACCCTATACTCACAAGGGGCAGATTACAACCTGCAAATCCATAAAGGAGATTTTATCCTAGACAATATTAATTACCTACTTATTGAGGATGCCAACAAGCATATTATAAGTTTTATGCAAGCGCACCTTAAACCACATAACCCTGAATCCATTTTAGAAATGGAAGCATTGGCTTTAGAAATTGAATTTCAATTAAAAGAATTATGAGCTATTTACAAGGAATAGATACCATTAATGGTTTAGGTGCATTGAGCGCTTATACTGCAAGCAATATTAATACCCAATCGGATATTATTCGAAGGGTGCTTTCCCAGTCCAAGGAGCTTTCGGGCCTTGGTGATGCTGAAGGGAAAACTTTGTCATTTGCTGAGGTTGTGGCTAAATACAATAAAGGGATTACTGAGGATGAAATTCGTGCATGGGTATGGTATAAGCGAAAACTTGGCGTTCCCATGAGTGGCTGGCAATCCTTTTATATCAAATCAACTGGCAAGCAATTAGAAAATGAGCTATTTGATTTGGTAAGAGCTGGAGCATTGTTCTACCATGCCAGCGAGCTAATGCCTTTTCCTATTTATACCTATGGAAATATCTATGATAGGCTCAGCCAATTGCAGCAAGACAAGACCGAAATAGTAAGACTTTTTGGAGAAGAGGTATTTGAAATCCACCAAACAATACTTGAAAAAGCAAAGCCTGAGCTTTTATCTGTTTCTAATCCTGACCCAAAGGAAAGACCTATCATTACAGCCATTTCTGATTTTGCAGTAGATGTAAACTTGTTTTATGTCTGCTCGGTACGAGAGGAGTTTATGGACCTAGAAAATGCCGAGGAACTCAAAAAAGTAAATGGTAAGATTGAGCGCAAAAAAGAGCGTGAGAAAATCAATATCCGCTTTGATGCTGAAGCTCGCTTTACCCTCCAACAAGTATTTGTTAAATGGCTCTATACACTTAACTCCGAAACCGATTTTGAAAAGAGCTCTGCCATTGACATAGCTGATTATTATTTGGCCAACCGCCCTTTGCGCGATGATAAGCTCAGCAAAGAAGAAAAAGCAGAGCTCAGAGCCAATGCCCGTATTGAAGGAGAGAGTTTATTTTCTCGCTTTTTGCACGAAGTACCAACCCATGAAGACCAATTAAAACTGGACCTATCCTGGAACAGAATGTACAACGGGCAATCTGACATTAACTATTCTAAAGTACCTATTGGCTTTGAATGCTCTACGCGCTTTAAATCGGGTATTTTGCAAATAACCGACATACAACGTGAAGGGGTAGCTTTTATGGAGGCTATGGGTTCAGGCATAAACGCTTTTGACGTAGGGGTTGGTAAGACCATGACCGCAATTGTGAACCTTGCTCACAACCTATATTCAGGCAAGTGCAAGCGCCCAATTATTGTAGTACCAAAACCAACCTACAAAAAGTGGATGAATGAAATCATTGGTTTTACCGATAAAAAATCGGGTGAGTTTGTATCAGGTGTATTATCTCACACTGGAATTACCTTAAACGATTGGTATAACCTAGGAACGGATATAGTGGGAAAAATTCGTTTGGATCAGGCCGTGCCAGAACGCTCGATAACTATGGTTACCTACGAGGGCTTTAAACGCTTAGGGTTTGGAGAATCTGTCTCTGATGAGCTCTTTACAGAGCTAGTAAACATCCTAGGTCAGAGCCGCGAGAAAACCTCACGCGATAAGGAGATAGAATACCAAAAGTTTAGAGAAATGATTGGCGTGGGTCAAAAGAATTCCATTGCAGATATTGATATTCTAGGCTTTGATTATGCTGTGGTGGATGAAGCGCATAGGTGCAAGAATGTATTTAGTCAGGTTAAGAGTGATGAAGATGGAAACAAGCGATACAATATTCAATCGGCTGTTTCAGAAACAGGTCAAAAGGCCTTTTTAATTCTGTCTTTTATCCAGCGCAAGTTTGGCAGAAATACTATGTTGCTTACTGCTACTCCATTTTCTAATTCACCACTGGAGATATACTCAATGCTATCGCTTGTGGCGTATGATTCCTTGCGCGATAATGGCATAGTAAACCTAGATACCTTCTTTGATTTATTTGTGCTTCCAACCGTTGAGTGGACTGCAAATTACAAAGAAGAAATTGTAGAAAAGGAAGTGATTAAATCCTTTACCAATCGCAGGATTCTACAAAAGCTTATTTACAATCATATCCTGTATAAAACAGGAGAGGAAGCTGGGGTTGTTCGTCCAAAGAAAATTAACCTGCCACTGATATACAACTTTGAAAATACCAAAGAGCGCCTTCCTCAAGATAAACAAGTGCTAACCTATATCAACATGACCCCTCGCCAGCGTGAAAACCAAAATGGAATTGTTTCCATGGCAAAAAACGCTACCAAGGGAAAGCTTGATATGGGCAATTTGTTTCGCGCCCTAGCATATAGTTTGGATAATGCTCTTTCGCCCTATTTGCTAAAAGGAACACCCGAAAGTGCCAAAGATTTTGTAGACCAATCGCCCAAGATTGCCTATGTGATGGAGTGCATACGCTCAGTTAAAGCCTGGCATGAAACACATGGAGAAACAGCCAGCGGACAAGTAATTTACATGAACCGAGGTAAAATGTTTTTTCCATTGATTAAAACTTACTTGGAAGATGAAATTGGTTATCAGCGTGGGGTGATGTATGATAAGGTAAAGGTGGATGAGGTTGAAATTATCTCCTCTGAAATCAATGATACGCGCAAAGAAACTATCAAAGAAGCGTTTTTAGATGGCGTAGTTAAAATCATTATTGGCACAGCTACTATTCGTGAGGGGATTGATTTGCAAAAGCGCGGTACGGTTATTTACAACTGTTATCCAGAGTGGAACCCCACCGATATTCGTCAGCTTGAAGGAAGGATTTGGAGACAAGGAAATCAGTTTAGCTACGTACGAATTGTAATGCCTTTGGTGCAAGATTCCATGGACGTATTCGTGTTTCAAAAGCTCGAAGAAAAGACCTCGCGTATTAATGATATTTGGTTTAGAGGCGATAGAGGAAACGTGCTAGATTTAGAAAGCATGGATCCAGAAGAAATTAAACTGGCCTTGATAACCGATGTAGACCGATTGGTTAAAATGTTTTTTGACCAGGCTAAAGAAGAGCTCAACCGTGAGTTTAGAAAAGTTACTTCTGCAATTGAAACCTTAGCTGAAGTAAAACGTGATATTGAAGATTATAATCAATACAGGAAGGAATCACTTACAACTATTCAAGGCTTTTATACCACATTGCTTGCCTCGAGATTTTTAGAGCAATTGCCCAAAGTGGCTGATGAATCTGAGGCCAGCAACAAGCAATTTAAAAAAGCAAAAGAGCTCAAAGAAGAAATTGAGGCCGTTATCAATAGTACAGACCAACAAGATAAAGACATCCTTTCCATTGGAAGAAAGATTGAAAGCTCTTATGCGCTATTGGGAATTTATTTTTCAAACCGCTATTACCTAAATTATTTTAAAGAGTATGTCAGCAAGGTTCGTAAAACAGAGCGCACCTTGCTTAAGCCAAAAGGCTATTCGCTAAATAGTGACTTAGCTCCAGTAATTGCGCAATACGAAGCCGAGAAAGTATCTATCCTAGAGCAAGCAGAGCATTTCAAAGGGGATGGAAACTCGCCCAAATGGGCAGAGCTACGGGCAATGATTGTGCAAAAGAAATCTGCACTACAGGTCGAGGGTCGTTCCGCAGTAAGTCGAGCGGAAGAGTTTAACAGACTGAACTACCTTTTAGAGTTTAGAGCGGCCACTGGAGTAATTACTCCACTTCCAGGACAAAACATAAGTGAGCTGGAGCTAGAAGCCCTGGCCTTAGAACTTGAATTAGAACTATTAACCTTTTAAATCATGATTAACATAAATAACTATCAATCTCAGGTGAGTTCAATCAATTGGACCACCATGCCAGAAGCACTCGCTAAAGGTCATAATTTAGTCCTAGGCGCATCGCAAAACAACTGGGCAATGTATCACACCAATGAGAACATTAAACGCGTTATAGACGCTTATTTTGAAAAGCTCAGTGGATATTTGGCAGCAAATAGTTCTACCGCTAAATCAAAGCCAACCAAAGAAAAGCCTTCGCCAAAGTCAAAAACAGCTCCAAGTGCAGCACCAGCAAAAGGTAAGATTTTAAATTATAAAGGGCTTCGCGTTGAAATTCGCAAAGCTTCGGCTGACTCTAAAAAGTTTATTGTTTGGGATGTGGCCACTGATCAGATTTTTGCCAATGAAAAGTTTGATAGCGTTTCTCAGGCAAAGAGTTTTATTGAAGAAAATGAAATGATCCTGGTAAGCATCAAAGCAAATGAAGAAGAAGAATCGGCTGAAGCTGAGCAAGTGGAGTTGATTGATTCGGATGTGGCATTTATTAAGCGCTATGCCGCTATGCATGGCAAGGTAAAATCACAAGCGCAAGTTCTGACACTTATTCACAGCCTGCAAAAGGCCATATTAGAAAAACGTATTGGAAAAGATTCGGCCTATGCCAAGGAAATTGAGCTCATGCAAAAGCAACTTATTTCTTGTTATGAAAAGATGGGTGAAATGGCAGAAATTAAAATTGATTCCAAAAACCTTAAAAGGTATCTGGAGATTGCTGGTTCCCAAGAGGGGATGCTATCTATTGCCTTGCTTAAAGCATTTGTTGCGCTTAATGGCAAAGCGGGTGTAAAAGAAAAATCAGAGAAGCTTTTTGCCCGGATTAAGAAATCAGTTGACCAAGGTAAAATAACACGCCAGGATAAATATGCAGATAAACTCAATGAGGCTTTTGTAACGCTCAAATCTTTTATCGAAGGAGAATCTAAAATGCTTTCTATTGCCAAAGCACAGCTCAATGGTCTAATGGGAATAGTAGGTGAGAATTTATTTGCTCAAAAAAAAAGCCTAAACGGGACCGAAAATGAAACGGGCATTGTAGTAAACTCAGAAGACCTTCTTAAAATGGAATTTGAGACCATTGGTCTTCAGGGAAAATATCGTCAGCTCATTGGTGATCCCAGTGTGGGTTTTACAGCCATGGTTTATGGCCTTCCAAAAAGCGGCAAATCAACCCTATGCCTAGACTTTGCCAATTACCTGGCAGCTCACCATGGAAAGGTACTCTTTTGTGCCATAGAAGAAGGTTTTGGCTATACCCTCAAAGAAAAAATAGAACGCCTCAAAGCCGATCATCCTAACTTGTTCCTAACCGACCGCGTTCCAGAAAACTTAGGTGACTACCATTTTGTGTTCATTGATTCTGTTTCAAAAGCAGGTATGGATATTACCGAAATAGACCGATTGCACAAATCTTTCCCTGAAGTATCGTTTATCTTTATTTACCACACCACCAAAGAAGGAAAGTTTAAAGGGGTGAATACCCATGCGCATGAAGTAGATGTGATTATTCAGGTGGATAAAGGCGTGGCCAGTTCTACAGGCAGGTTTAGTGCTGGGGGGAGGTTGGAGCTGTGACCCCAAAAATCACTATTTCAATAAATCTTATTCAAAAACATAAATTAAAGCCCGCATAATTTTATTTTATGCAGGGCTTTATTTTGAAATTTAAATGTTTAAAAACTTTGGTGGTCCAATTTGTGAAATTGGGAAATGACTACATATTTTATCTGCAAATTTTAATCTAATATGTGGGTTTAATGAGCCTGCACATCCATCATATTCCAAATAAACTGAATCAGTATTTGACCTTGTCCATCCTGTAACTAAATCAACAAATACGCCAATGGCAGTTGAGGCTAAAACGCCATTTGGCCATACTACTTGAGGACGTCCTCCAACTTTACCATATTTAGCTGCTTCTTTTGAAAGCTTATCGTCAGTTAAAAATCCAAAACATCTCATACATGGGCAACCAGGCATTGAAAGAATTACTTGGCCAGACATTGAATATGCATTGATTTCTTCAATTTCAAAAACGTCCATGCCTATATCTATTAATGGGATCAAATAACGTCGGCACTCAGCCTCCAATTGATCCCTTTCACTAAATGAATCAACATTGCCGAAAACTACATCACAACTTTGCAACATTTCTGGACATTCTTGCCATTTCTTATTTACAGATTGAATATTAGCTGTAGGTAATATTTTTTTAATAACACGATAAGCAATAGACCCTTTTAAGGTCTTTTTTTTCACATCTGTAAACCAAGCCCCTACCAATCGATTTAAATTCGTATCTTCAACATAATCATCATCAAAAATAACTATGTTTTTAACTCCTAGATGTGCAAGTTGTTGACCAATGTGTGACCCACCGCCACCATATCCAACAATGCCAACTTTTATTTTGTCAAAACTAACTTGCGATGAGGCTCCTAGGAAGGATTGGCGATCATAAATTTTGTTATCAATTGATAGTCCAGTATCCTCGAACGCAAATTTCATTGGAAACCCAACAGAGCTAATAATTTGTGGAGAAGTTAAGTTGTTTTTATTTGGCAATAAAATTGATGAATAGAATGAGTCATCACTTAAAATCAGTATTCCATTGGCTTGATCTTTTGCAATATTGGAAAAGCTATCTGCAATTGCTGGAAGGCTTTTTTTGTCAATTAGGCTAGGATGAGGTTTTCCAGAATGAGAATGTTGATGTACATGAAAACATCCACCCTTTTGGTTAAAAAGTTTTTGCATCGATTTTCGAATCGCATCAGTACCAATCTTTGCACCTACACTTTTGTCTTTAATATAATCCAAATCATCAACTGGGCAATATTCCTTGGCAAGAATAATTGTAGTGTTTGCATCAAGTTTTTTAGAAGTAGTAAATAAGAATCCTACCCTTTCATAAGCAAATGGATGCTTTCGATTCAAATCCTCGAGCATTTGTTGGTGAATAATTTTAGGTATTCTAAACCTAATATTGTGATTATTTTTTTTCATCTGGATAAAGCGATTTAAGGTGAATAAGTAAAATTTCAGAAAGTCTAAGACCATTTTGCGTTTGCCAAGAAATTGCAAACCAATTGCGCTCAAGAACCCTAATATTACCATTCCAGTTTCTTTCAGGACATCCAGTAATTTTTGAGGAAAAAAACAACCTTGAATTATAACTATTTGATGGCGTAGGACATAATAAAGCATCAACAGTAATTGGTGAACAATGGCTTGGTAATTGAAGGCCTTCAATTAGGATATAATTATAACCCCCTTCCTGAGCTGTGCTCAGGTTAGGGGTTATTTTTTTTAATTCGCTAATTTGATTTTCATCGTAGCTCATAAGAAAATAAATTAAGAAGATGAACCATCACGAGCATGACTAAAGAATTCTTCACAACCTTTTATTAAAATGGTTGCCTGATCATCTAATGGAGTTAATTTCCCATTTATAAGTTCTTCCAACTCATAACTAATAGGAACTTTGCCAATACCCTTAATCTCAGAAACAGAATATTTCCCCCGCTTTAATTCATAGGAAACTCCATTAATTTCAATTTTAACTAATTTACCTTCTCCGCATTTGCAGATAATAAAACGTTCAATTCCTGGCCTTGCCAAATCAACAATTGTTTCATTACCTATCTTTTCATCCTCCCATGGGCGGTCAATAGCAAGGAAAATTTCTGAATCATCAACAACTTTGCCAAGTTTTCTGATTTTTGAACCATTAATGAATTGCCGATTCCACTCAAATGAAGAATCCTCAATCAAAAATTTCAAATTACGTTTAATGTAAAACTCTTCAATTCCAGGCCTTGCTAAATCCACTGGTTTATTGTCAACAACAAGTTCATCATCCCAAGGATCCTCTAAAGAAAGAAATAGTTCAACTTCAGGAGCCAAACCGGCCAATTGTTTTAATTCGGCACAACTGATAAATTGTTTATGCCATTTAAATTTCTCACCTTCAATGATGAGATTTAACACCCCTGTGCCCTTGGCACCTGGTGTTGTGTTTTGGTTTTTGTTCATTTGTAATGAATTTTGTTTTTTGTGCACCTTTTTGATTGGCAGGCATAAGCAGGTAACATACTTAAGCCAGTACAACTCAATTCGCAGTATCATTTGCACAGTTCATAAAAACCATTACATTTGTAACGAATCTAAAAAAAGGGTATACCTTAGGTGATGAGCCTAAGCTGGAAGTCCTCGAAAACTTTAACCCTATCAGACCCAATCAATCGGTTGCAACGAATGATTGGGTTTTTTTTATTTATTTTTCATCAGCATATATTTTAGTTTTACTAATTATTTAAATTAACTTTAATTGAATCTCTTAACCTTACATTACTATGTAAAAACTGGTAACTATCAAGGAGTTGACTAACTTCACTGTAGATATCTGTATGTTTTTTTGTATCCTTAATAGTAATAATTAAACAAAAATCCTGACTTGGCACTTGCTGATTTCGTTCATATTGTGATTCAATAAAATCCCTATAAACCCCATTTAACTTTAAATACCATTGCTTAGGAGCTTTTAGAAAATTTTCCCGATTACTGTCACGTAGCTCATCCAAATTTATTACCCATTTTTTTACTGGTTGGTACTTTTTGCCATAGGACAATAAGACCCTTTCTTTTTGAAAGGAGTTTTCTAAATCATTTATTACCCTTTTGCTATAAAGCGCATCACTAAGTAAATTTTTGTTGCCTTTATCGGTACCAATCGGATTTTTAATTAATGCCTTGCTGGTATCTCTATCAACCTTCTCATTATATGTACCAAGAAAAACATCTATATTAGATTGACAGTATTCTAATCCTTGTTGCTTAGCTTCTAAAATTGGATCAGTTACAAGTGTTACGGTTATTTCACCATAATAATAGCCTTCTTCATCAACCATACTCTGTGGATAAGGAAAATCAAGGATATTTATATAGGAATTTTTTTCTAATGTGTCTTGTAAAATAAGAGTTATTTCATTTGGTTCATTAAATAAAATATCATCTATTCCTGCTGGTTTACCGAATCCAGTCATTCTAATTTTATCCGAAATTTCCATTTTCATTTCATCTGGATGTTTAGATGAATGTATTATTAATGCTTTAATTAAGGAAGAGTTAAATGTTTCATTTAAGGCATGATTTAAGCCAGCTGCTAATCCTGTTACACGTGGTGTAGCAAAACTAGTCCCAGATAATTTTTTAACTTTCCCATCTATGCCAAAAGATTTAACCCCATTAATAGTTGTTCTCCCAGCATGCAATCCAGCATTTCCTCCATAATGAACCACATCGGGTTTGTTTAAATAAGCGGGTCCAGGACCAATACGAGTAAAAGGAGAGGGATTGTTTTTTGCATCTAAATCATTTTCAGACTTTTCATGTGTAATTGAACCAACAACTAAACTTCGTATTGAATCTGCCCCTCGCGCTATTCTACCACGTGGTTTTCTTTTTTCAAAATTCCTACAATTTCCTACAGATTTAATTATCAAAACATTGTACTTGCTTTGAATATCATCAAGTGCCTTGCCAAAATCAGAAAACTCAAGTAAAGATGCCTCTGATGAGGAACCTAAAGACAAATTCCAAATCTTAATTTCCGAATTTCGTTTTATCGCATCCTCTATATTTATAATTAGCTCATCTTCCCTTATTGAAGTTTTATCTAAGTCAGGAAAAACAATAGCTTCAAAAACCTTACAACCGTTAAGTCCAATATAATTTTCTCCTTGCAACTCGTCCCCATAAATGAGCACTCCAGAAACAAATGTGCCGTGACCTTTATGGACATATTCAGATGGGATGTTTGTATGATTTTTACTTTCTATCCAAGGTTCTAATTGAGGAATTTTTTCAATACCAGTGTCCAATACTCCAACCAATGGATATGATTTATTTTCCTCGGGAACCTTGAAATCCACTGTTTCTTCGATAGAAAATTCATCTTGAATCAAATCATAAATAGGCATATCTTCAACTGAAAACAACCCCTCAAAATCCTTTAAGCTATTTAAGGAGTCTAAACTTGGAATCTCTACACGATAAATATTCTGGTCAAAACTATAACCTCCTGGCTTGGTTTTAATATTTTGTTCATTACAAAACAACTCGAAACTTAATCTTGCAATTTGGTCTAATTCATAATTTTGGAAATTAATTAATTTAACCTTAAAAATCCGTTCCTCCTCGTTTACTATCTCAAGGATTGGGTCAAAGTCAACTAATTCACTAATGGAAGAAATTCCTTTCTGAATTGTAATACTTTGAAAATCTTCCTCCGCTTTTTTGAAGTTTTGTTCGATTAAGCGTAAGTCATTTTCCTCATCAACTTTTACTAGGATATCATTTTCTCCAGTAAATCCAATCACATTAAGTTTATTATGTACATTGAAAATTTTGGACAAATCTCCTCTATGAGATTTAGCTATCGCGTCATCACTAAGTCTAGCTTTAAAAACAGTTGGTAAAAAGTTGTTAGAGGCAGATTTAGTTTTTATTTTATCTGAAAGCTTTGATAAATAGGATTGCAAAACTCTGCTCTTAGCAGACAATGCTTCACCTTTCAAAACCCATTCGGGTAATTTACCACCACCACCTTCTGTGTCTTGTTCGTCCTTTTGACGCTTTTCAAAAAACTTAATAGGGAGATTTTTTTCAGCCATTTTTCTTAGTATTAAATTTCTTTGGATAAAACATTACGAACCTGACGTATAGAAACATTTAGTTTTTCCGCAATATTTGCTTGAGCAATACCGTTAATGTTTAAGTACTCAACTAATTTTTCATTGCTTGTAGAGCCATGATTTTCAAACTCAAATAACTCAATTAGTAAATCTTCATAAACAAGTTCTTTTTTGTTATGAATGATAACATGGGTCATAGCATTATTTAGAATTGATTTAATATCAGCAGGGGTTTTACCAACCATCAGCTTAACTAATTTTTCACTTCTTTTTTTATCCTCAAATAGGTCGTTTTTAAACTCTTTAAGAAAAACATTTATTAGAGATGAAATTTCCTCTTCACTAGGCTTTCCAATTTCAATAACGGTATTGAATCTCCTCCATATGGCTTTATCTAAAAGCTCTGGATGATTTGTTGCTGCGATAAGAATATTGTTTTCTGAAAAAGCATCAATGTTTTGTAACAGACTATTAATTACTCTTTTTAATTCACCTAGTTCATATTGGTCATCCCTAGCTTTCGCAATAGCATCAAATTCATCTAGAAATAAAATACATGGCTTACGGTCAGCATAATCAAATATCTTTCTTATATTCTTTGAAGTATTTCCTAACAATGAAGATACAATTGCGTCAAGTCTAGCTGTAACTAAGGGCAATTGAGTTTTTTGTGAAATAAGCTTAGCAATAGACGTTTTACCTCCTCCTGGAACACCATATAATAGCAAACTATTATTAGTTTTAATCCCTGCCTTTATCAATGCTTTTTTATGATTAACTGAATTTACAAAATCACTTATTTTGTTTTCGGTAATTTTGTCTAGGACAATTTGTTCACTTTCTGCTTCAGGCAAAATTAAATCCACAATATTCATTCTACTTTCTTGATCCATTGGAGTAGTTGCAAGCTCATCCAAATTAACTGTACCTAATGATTTCTTCTTATCCAATAGATTCAAAATAACCTTCGACATTTTTTCTTCGCCATCAATGGCTAGCTTTTCTGCCAGAAGTCGAGCAAAACTAGAAACCTTCTTAATGTCTTTTTCTAGCCCTCCTTCAACAATTTTAATTAATTCTGTATACATAGTGATTTGGTTGTAATTCGATACAAATATAGGTATTTTCGTAATACAAAAACAATAAAGTGTATTTTTTTTATGTTTTACGTAATAATTATGCCAATAAACGATATTTTAATAACAAACAAACTTTATTAAAAGCCTTGGGTTACACCTAGAGTGCCCTAATTATTATTTTTATTGAGTATAAATGGAAAAGTACAATTTTTAAGACCCAATTCGGGTTAAAATCTTTGAGGGGGTGATGCAAAATATAAGTTATAACTAAGAGAAACATTATTATTAGATAAATAATAAATATGTTTGAACAAAAGTATTTAGCAACTCAAAAATGAGCGAAGACCAAAAGAAACAACTTGAACAACAACTCTGGAATATAGCAAACACCTTGCGAGGCAAAATGAATGCGGATGAGTTCCGCGACTATATTTTGGGCTTTATTTTCTATAAATACCTTGCCGAGAAAATGGAGATTTATGCAAACACCATTTTAAAATCCGACAAGATTAAATACAAAGAGATAAAGGAAAACACCAAGCAAGGAAAAGAATACATAGAAGCAATTAAAGAGGAATCCCTAGAGAAATTGGGCTACTTCCTAAAACCTTCTGAACTGTTTAGCGAAGTAGCTAAACGTGGCAACAGCGATGTGGAAGGCGAAAACAATTTCATCCTTGAAGACTTGCAAAAAATCCTAAACAATATTCAGCTTTCTACAATGGGAACGGAAAGTGAAGAGGATTTTGACAACTTGTTTGAGGATATGGATTTGAACAGTACCAAACTTGGTAAAACTCCAGAAACGAGAAATGAAATTATTGCAAAGGTGTTATCGCACCTTGACAAAATTGATTTTAAACTGGAGCGAACCGAATTAGATGTTTTGGGCGATGCATATGAATATCTTATTGGACAATTTGCCAGCGGTGCAGGAAAAAAAGCAGGTGAGTTTTATACTCCGCAGGAAGTAAGTAAAGTATTAGCAAAAATTGTAACCACAGGAAAAAGCAAACTCAAATCAGTTTACGACCCAACTTGTGGTTCGGGTTCTTTGTTGCTAAGGGTAGCAAAGGAAGTAAAAGAGGTAAGCAACTTTTACGGACAAGAAATGAACCGCACCACATACAACCTTGCCAGAATGAATATGATTTTGCACGGTGTACATTACCGCAAGTTCGACATCAAGCAAGATGATACATTAGAGCATCCGCAACACAATGGTAAACAATTTGAAGCCATTGTTGCTAATCCGCCATTTTCGGCTGTGTGGAGTGCAAACCCATTGTTTACAAGCGATGACCGTTTTAGTCAATATGGAAAATTAGCGCCAAGCAGCAAAGCTGATTATGCTTTTGTACAACATATGATCCACCATCTGGCAGAAAATGGAACAATGGCAATTGTATTGCCTCACGGTGCATTATTTAGAAGCGGAGCAGAACAACACATTCGTAAATACTTAATCGAAGACCGAAATTATTTAGATGCAGTTATTGGTTTGCCTGCTAACTTATTTTACGGTACCCCAATACCAACTTGCATAATGGTTTTCAAAAAATGTAAAGAAAATCCAAATGATGTTTTGTTTATCAATGCGGCAGAACATTTTGAAAGAGGAACACAAAACACTTTACGCCAAGAAGACATTGACCGAATTGTTACTATTTACAGAGAAAGAAAGGAAGTTGAAAAATATAGCAGTCTGGCATCACTTGATTTTATTGCGGAAAACGAATACAACTTAAATATTCCTCGCTATGTAAATACCTTTGAGGAACAAGAAAGTGTTGACATTGCAACTGTTGCTAAAAAATTACGAAACCTTGAAAAAGAGATGAAAAATACAGATGCAGAACTAACGGCATTTTGTAAGGAACTTAAAATAGATACACCCTTTTAACAATGGAAAAACAACAAAGCAAAAAACCGCTTATAAGGTTTCCAGAGTTTAAAGATGCTTGGGAACATAAACGATTGAATGAACTTTTGCGCGAAGCAAAAAAGCGAAACGAAGATTTGAAATATGGCAAGGACGAAGTGCTTTCTGTTTCGGGAGAATTGGGTATTGTAAACCAAATTGAGCATTTAGGTAGAAGTTATGCCGGTGTTTCAGTTCACCAGTACCATATTGTAGAAGTTGGCGACATTGTTTATACTAAAAGCCCACTGAAAGCAAATCCTTTCGGAATTATAAAACTCAACAAAGTCAAAGCAGGAATTGTATCTACGCTTTATGCCGTTTACAAAGTAAATCAGCAAAAGGCTTACGGACCTTTTATTGAATACTACTTTTCGTTAGATGCCAATACCAATCGCTATTTACGACCATTGGTGAGAAAAGGTGCTAAAAACACATTGCAAATATCTAATTCGGAATTTATAAGTGCAGAAATATTCGCACCTACTATTCCCGAACAAAAACATATTGCTTCTTTCTTTACGGTTTTAGACAAGAAAATTTTCGAGCTCAAACAAAAGAAAACACTTTTGGAGCAATACAAAAAAGGTGTAATGCTAAAACTGTTTTCGCAGGAGTTGAGATTTAAAGATGAGAATGGAAAAAGGTTTTCTAAATGGGAGAAGAAGAAATTAGGGGAAGTTTGTAAAATTTCTTCTGGTGGAACTCCAAGCAGAACTAAGCCCGCATATTGGAATGGAGATATTCCTTGGGTTTCAACATCTTTAATAAATTTTAATGTCATTTTGAATGCTGAGGAGTTTATTACCTCGAAAGGTCTCTCAAACTCTTCAGCAAAGATTTATCCAAAAGGCACACTATTAATGGCAATGTATGGACAAGGACAAACCAGAGGTAAAGTGGCTATGCTTGGCATTAATGCAGCAACAAATCAGGCTTGTGCGGCAATCATACCTGATTCAAATAAATTGGATTCTGTTTTCTTATTCCAAAATTTATCAAGTAGATATGATGAAATTCGTAACATCAGTAATTCAGGTGGTCAGCAAAATTTGAGCGGAGAACTATTAAAGGGTATATCAATTGGATTTCCGTCAAAAGCGGAGCAATTTAAAATTGTAAATTTCTTTAATTCAATTGATGAAAAAATAGAACGCACTCAAAATCAAATTCAGCAAACCGAAAAATATAAAAAAGGTTTGCTACAAAATATGTTTATTTAATGGCTAAGCAACCTGAACAAATATTAGAAGAACAATTGGTAGCACAACTGCAAAGGTTGGGTTATGGCTTGGTGCAATTGAAAGACGAAAAAGATTTAATTGGCAACCTTAAACAGCAATTAGAAAAACACAACAACATCCAATTCAGCAAAGCCGAATTTGAAAAAGTGTTGAATATATTGAGCAAAGGTTCTGTATTTGAAAAAGCGAAAACGCTAAGAGAAAAACAACACATTGTTAGAGATAATGGCCAGAACCTATATTTTGAATTTATACAAACCGAACATTGGTGCCAAAATCAGTTTCAGGTTACGCATCAAATAACTGTTGAAGGAACTTACAAAAACCGCTATGATGTTACCTTATTGGTAAATGGTTTGCCTTTGGTCCAAATAGAACTCAAACGTAGAGGGCTGGAATTGAAAGAAGCATTTAATCAAATCAACCGTTACCAACGCCATTCATTTGGGGCAAATTCAGCCTTGTTTCAATACTTACAAATTTTCATTATCAGCAATGGGGTTAATACCAAGTATTACGCCAACAACAGGCATCAATCATTTAAACAAACGTTCTACTGGACAGATAAAGAAAACAAACGTCTTACCAATATTCTCAATGGTTTTACCAGTGAGTTTTTAGAGCCATGCAACATTAGCAAAATGATATGCAAATACGTTGTGCTAAACGAAACCAATAAAATATTGATGGTGCTACGGCCATACCAATATTATGCAGTAGAAACATTAATTGATAGAGTAAAAAACAGCAACAAAAACGGATATATCTGGCATACTACTGGTTCGGGAAAAACTTTAACTTCGTTTAAAGCCAGTCAGATTTTAATGAACCTGCCACAGGTAAAAAAAGTGGTGTTTGTGGTTGATAGAAAAGATTTGGATTACCAAACCAACAAAGAGTTCAACAGCTTTAGCAAAGGCTGTATTGACGGCACAGACAATACCAAACAATTGGTTCAGCAATTTGCAGATGATACCAAATTGTTAGTTACCACAATTCAAAAGCTCAATACTGCCATCAGCAAAAAACAGTATTTGAGCAAAATGGAAAAACTGCAAGACGAACGCATTATTTTCATTTTTGACGAATGTCACCGCAGTCAGTTTGGCGAAACACATAACCGCATCAAAGCATTTTTCAATAATATTCAGTTGTTTGGTTTTACAGGCACTCCCATTTTTGCCGACAATGCTGTAAAAAACGAATTGGGCAAACGAACCACTACCGAACTGTTTGGCGAATGTTTGCATAAATATGTAATTACCGATGCTATCAAAGACGAAAACGTGTTGAAGTTTTCAGTTGAATATGTTGGTAGGTATAAACGTAAAGAAACCGCAACCGAAATAGATATTGAAGTAGAAGACATTGACACCAAAGAGTTGATGGAATCGCCAAAGCGATTAGAAAAAATTGCCGATTATATTTTGGCTAACCATGGACGTAAAACCCATAATAGAGATTTTACTGCTATGTTTTGCGTTAGTAGTATTGAAGTACTTATACAATATTATGATTTACTTCAAAAGAAAAAAGTAGAAGGCAAACACGATCTTAAAATTGCCACTATTTTTAGTTACACCTCCAATAAAAATGATTTGGATGCCAATGGCTTTTTGGAAGATGAAATTGGCGCAATGGAAGATGAATTGCCAATGGCAGCAGAACCTGAGGGTGTTTGGAAATCAGCAGGCAGGGTTAAATCTATTAACCCACATAGTCGAGAAAAACTAGACGAGTATATAGAACACTATAACAAACTATTTGAAACAAGATTTTCTACACACGATGGCCAATCGTTTTACAATTATTACAATGATGTTTCTAAAAAGGTAAAAGAGCGAAAAATTGACATCCTATTAGTAGTGAATATGTTTCTTACTGGGTTTGATAGCCCAACATTAAACACACTTTATGTAGACAAGAACTTGAAATTTCACGGTTTAATTCAAGCTTATTCAAGAACCAATAGAATTTTAAACGAACAGAAATCGCAAGGGAATATTATTGTATTTAGAAACCTTAAGAATGCAACAGACGAGGCAATAACTCTATTTAGCAACAAAGAAGCTATTGAAGTTATTATAATGAAGCCTTATGAGGATTATGCAGCAAAGTTTAACGAAGCCTTTATTTCATTACTTAAAATAGCTCCTACGGTTAATAGTGTAAATAATTTAACAAGCGAGGAAGATGAGTTAGAATTTATCAAAGCTTTCAGGGAGTTAATGCGCCTAAAAAATATTCTTGCAGCCTTTGCCGATTTTAAATGGGAAGACTTGGCCATGCCAGAGCAACTGTTTGAGGACTACAAAAGCAAATACCTTGATTTATATGATAAGGTTAAAACCAATAATCAAAAAGAGAAGGTTTCGATTTTAGAAGATGTAGATTTTGAGTTGGAATTAATACATAGGGATGAAATAAACGTTACATACATTATCCAGTTACTTATTAAGTTAAAATCCAAGGTACAAGGAGATGTTACCCAATTTGAAAATGAAATATTTGGTTTATTAGGCAGCGAAACCAATCTACGTAGCAAACGAGAGTTAATTGAAAAGTTCATTAAATCAAATCTGCCTGATATTGAAGATTCATCAAACATTCCAGATGAATTTGAAAAATTCTGGAACCAGGAACAGCAAAACGCTTTTCAAAAATTAGTTAAGGAAGAAAATCTAGACTCAACAAAAACTGAAAAAATTATCGAAGACTACCTATTTGCAGAGCGTGAGCCGCTCAGAGATGAAGTTTTAGAATTAATAGAGGGAAACAAACCAACCCTCCTGGAGCGAAAAAAAATCGGGGACCGAATACTTAGCAAAATCATTGGATTTGTAGATACGTTTGTGAATGGGATGGTTGGGTAAATTTTATATTTAAAACGAATGGATAAAAAATCTCAAATTGTTTATTTTCTTGGAGCTGGGGCAAGTGCTCAAGCTATTCCTGTAATTGAAGGGCTTCGACCAAGACTAGATGATCTAGCTATTTTTTTAAAGTCATTTTTAAAAACTAACCATAATGACGAATCATTTCAAAAACTGCCTGAAAATCTGAGAAAAAATCAGGATGTATTATTGCATTTATATAATGAAATATTATGGTTGTATAAAGCCTCAGAATATCATCAAACTATTGATACATTAGCTAAAAAATATTACATTCAAGAATCAACTGAATTAAACAGATTAAAGCGGGCCTTGATAATTTATTTCTATTTCGAACAAGCATTGATTATCCCCTTAAATAGGGAATTGTTTACGAAAAGATTTCCAGGGGTTGATGATTCAATTTTGGATAAAAGATATGATAATTTAATTGCTAGTATTGCCATTAGGAATGGTGGTCGTATTGAATTAAAAAGTCATATTAAGATTGTTACATGGAATTATGATATACAACTAGAATTAGCTATTAAAAATTATATTGGTGATTTCATAAATAATGTAAAGAAAAGCTACAATATTCATCCAAATATCCTTAGTTATAAAAATATTGAAAATAGGGATGCCTTATTTGGTTTAGACCATTTCGCAGCATATAAATTAAATGGGAATGCATTTTTGGACCCTACATTAGAATTTGCTGATGGAGGGGGGGTTACACCCCATGATTTTACATATTTAGAATCTGAAAATTCGAATTTGGTTGGCAATTTTCTTAAAACTTATAGCGATTTATTCCCAGAAAACCATTTGGATAGTATTTCTGCCTTTCAATATTTCAATTTTGCATGGGAGGAAGAAAATAGCTATGCTCCGAAATTTAATGGACATAAATTAATCCTAAATAATGCTAAGAATGTCTTTAAAAACGCTAAGGTTTTAATAATAGTCGGCTATTCATTCCCATATTTTAATTCTGGAATAGATAGAGAATTATTTGAAGATTGCTGGCCTGAACAAATTATCATTCAGGATCTCGAACCAGAAAAAATTAAGAATAGACTATTTGAATTAGTTCCAAAATTCAAACTACTTTCTCAAAAAATTAGTAACCCAATTGAAATAGTTTTCATGGAACCAGACAAATACTTCCCTATTCATCCATCAACATGATATTAAAGCGAAAAAATAAGATTTGTTAATATTTTCAGAGAGTGTAAAATTGATAAATAAAGCCCCACGAATTCACTCCGCAGGGCTATTACCAGAAAAACGGGGGTTAAAACTGGTAAATTTGTTGAATTTTGGGTAAAAACTCAGAAAGGGAGGGTAATAATGCGGAATTCATTGTCATTTATGCCGAATTTCTCAATAAATCCATTCTCTTTCATTAGTTTTATATAGTTTTTGGCTTGCCTATCCTTCACATAAAGCATTTCCATAATGGCTTTGGTTAATTCTAAGTAGGTATAGCTGGTTTTTAAGGCAAATAGATCCTTGGCTAAACTATCTAGGTCCTCTAATTTCCGTGTTTCCTTTTCTTCTTTGCTCTTTTCACCCATAAATACATGTCGATTGAGCTCTTTGTTCCAGCCAAATTGAATTAAGGGAACATCCAAGGGGCTACCATCCCTCACCTTGAGTGCTTTTACTACGCTCACGTTGTTGTTCTCATCTTTTTCAATCGAGAGTATGCCAGCAGCTTTTCGTTGTATCTCAGAGCCTAAATGACCCCTTAGTTTCATTCCGCTCGGACTTAAATGCAGCACACAAACAGCAACAGTTTTATAAATTCCTGCTAACCTAAAGAGCTCTTCCACCAATTCCACTGATTGACCTTCATCATTCACCGCCGAAATTAAATCGGCAATACCATCAATCACCATCATGTGAATGCCATTGTGCTCGTAGTAAAACCTATCCATGCTTTGAAAAATAACCTGCATACGTTCTTTACGCGACATGCCAACCAAACAATAAGCCTTGAACCATTTTGGTGGGTAGTCTAAATTGGCACGCTTAAGAATAAAGTTTAGGTTTTTGTATAACTGATCCTCCGATTGCTCGGTATCATAAATAATCACCGCCTTTCCCATTGGGTTGTTTTTAATATCTGTTCCAAGGGTATCAATGTCTTCGCCCGAATTGCGCAACACCCCTGAAATCAAACCTCCCAAGTAATTGGTTTTACCACTTCCTTCCATACCCGTAATGCAAAGAATATTGCCAGGAGCTCCAACGGTAACACCATTAATACTAACTAACGCATCTGGCTTTATGGGAGGGTTCTTGAAATCAATTTCACAAGATTTCAATATCGACATGGTTTCCTCATAGATAATGTCGAGCATGGTGCAAAACATCCTCTTGAGGTGGTCTCTAGTAAAGCCCAACCTGAAAAAATCCGAAATATCCTTTTCTGTTTTGGTACCAGCCAATGGCAATGTCAACACTTGCACATCACAATCCTTCAATGCCTTTTGGTGTCGCTCAGCTGCGTCTTTGCCAGTTTTATCTGTATCATAAAGCAGGGTTATATGTTTGAACCTAAAATTTAACCTACGTATAATTTTCTTGGGTATATTGGCCGTTTCGCTATTAAAGCAAATGGCATTAAACCCTTTTGAAGCAAGACTCATCACATCCTTTTCGCCACCTGTAATAAACAGAATATCTCCGCGAGCTGGCAATTGCTCTAGTCCAAAAATATAGCCATCTACCAATTCACCCGCATACAAAAAGCGAAGTTTTGAGTACGGCCGGTATAGCTTTAAAAAACGCTTTCCAGGATAAGCAAACATAGGTTCTTGGTCACTCGAATTCAAAGTATAAGAACCACCTTCTTTGTTCACTCCTTCAAATTGCTTTACACTGCTAACTCCATATTGAATCAACACTTCTTGAGTAATACCGTATTGTTTCCAAAAGTCCAATTCAATAGTTGAAAAAGGCTGGTAGGATGGTGGTTTAAACGAAACACTGATATTTTCATCTGGAATCGAAGGCAGTGTTTCTTCACCAATTTTCACAACAATGGTTTTATTCTGCATGGTATGCTGAGCCTTTTGTTGGCTTCCACCTAATCCAAGCCCCATTTCATTGTCAATTATTCTGAGCACATCAAAAAAATCAGACTTAATTCTACAATCTTTATTTTTGATAAAACCAACCAAGAAAAAGCAATCTCCTGCAAAGTCTGCTTCTCCAAAGTCTTTGATTTTATAGGTGTTTGTAGCCTTATCCAAATAAACATGGCAAGCCGCTTTGGTATCCTGGTAATATGGGTTCAGGAATGATTTACCTAATTTCCATTGACCAGGGATATAATGGTTGAAAACTCCTAAGCCATTGTTTGTAGCTCTCAAAATAGCCTCCTTTGAAATTGACATATGGACGACTAGGAGTTTAAAATGATATCAAGTTGGTTAGATTCCGAATACATGAAATGTTCTAGGTCAGTTAATCGGAAAATAGTCTTTTTATTTATTTTGAAATAGGGGATACGTTGATTCGTTTTATAACGCTCCATGGTTCTTCGACTCACCTTTAAAATTCGGCATGCTTCATAGATATCTACAAACTCAATGGAAAGTTGTTTTTTCCTGTCACCCAGTTCATCTATTTTAACCTGTATTTCTTTTATCGATTTAAAAAGTTGGTTGATGGTTTCTGGTTGGACTAATAATGGCTCCATAATCACGATGTTTATTATGGCAGCAAGGTTCGATGAATCCCTAAAAATAAATGGTTAAGTTAACGGTTAAGTTAACCATTTTATTTTTTAACACGCTTTCTACCAGCATCTAAAGTTTTTATTTTGTTGTTGAAATACGTCGACAACTCGTCAAAATAGGCTCCTGGGTTGGTTTTATTTCTGGCTTTATGTAATTTAATGTTTTCATCCTTTATGGAAATATTAAACATGTTTGCCCATAATTTAATTGCCATTGATTGGGTCAGGTTTCCATTAGATATTGATATTGATTCACTTTCGTGCAATGCTGTAATTAATACAATCAAATCAGTATCCGATCGATTCCATATCAATTTTGGCTTCTGTTCTTTTATTTCTATACGAGGTTCAGGATCATAATCTTTTTTGGCATTTTCAAATAGGTGTAATTGGTCTCCATTAAATTGGGGTTTTATCGCTTTTTTTAATGATTTAATTTTCCTTCGAATGAATTCTTCAATACAATAGATAAGTTCACGGACCGAAAGGATAAAATAATTTAGTTTTTTTCTTAATCCGACCTCAATTTCAGTCCAATCCTTGCCAAGTACTTCGCATTTTACATTTAGTAAAATTAAATCTAAGTTTTCGGGAAGGTATAATCTTCTAATTTCATGTATGTAATTAATGTTCTCCGTTAGTTCATCAATCACATGACTTGTTTTGTTATTTTCCTGAATAAAGTTCAAGACTTCCATTTTAATAACGTCGAATAGCAAAATTGATTTTGCTCTAAATTCTCCAATTGTGGCATAAGAATTAATTTTAATTCCTGGATCAAATTGATTTTCGAAATTGTTAATTTGGGGTTGTGAGGTGTTGTTTATTTCAACTTTTAACGATGATACTTCTTCAATAATAGATTCAAATGCAGCCAGCATAAATGCAGTTTTAGGATAAATAAAATATTGGCAATAGCTATTTTCAGATATCTAAAGGCAATATTAATTATTTAAGTTGTGACTGTATATTTAATTATTATGATTATTATTAGAATAAATGCGACAATTTTAAAGCTGCAAATAGATTTAAAAATGAATTGAAATTTTAAAAAAAAAAAAGCTGCCTCAACCTAAATTGAGACAGCGATTTTTAGCCTATGAAATTGCGTTGCTCTACCCCTAGACAACGCAATTCAAAATTAAGTATTAAATTTTATTTGCAAAATATTGGAAACAAATAAATCCGGTTTACTGGATTTATTTGCGATATTAATTTGGAATTCAATACTTTCCTTTCAATCTTTGATTTATGACAAAACAAGAAGTAGATAATTGTATTGTGGAATTACTTAGAATGGAGGCAGGTCCATACCTAAATCAAATGTTAAACGATGAGCAGTTTTTGGCAGAATTTTGGGTTTACCAAAAGAGCGGTGCAATCCTTGATGAAAATACCATATTAAGGGAGGCCATAAACCACATTAAAAAGAAGGTTGGGTATTATAACTAGATTTAATGCCCATAACCGCCCAAGCTAAGTTGCGAAAAGTAAACGAACAAATTACCGAAAAACTAGCCATGAGATTTAGTAAGTGTTTGGTGCTGGCGTTTTAGTAAATCCAATTCAATTTTATTTGGTGTTTTTCATTATAATCTTGCACTTTTTCAATTATTGATTTGCGGTGTGCATGGCCAATCATAAAGATTGCTTTTTTGTATTCATGGGTTTTACTAAAATCATAAATATTTTGCAACATAATATTTTCACGCTTTTCATTTAAATTTTTCCAGGAGTTATGAATTGCAATTAAATTTTCATCACCCAAATCTTCCACTTCGTTTTGAATCGCACCGTAAATGTCGTCATTCATTCTCATACAATCATCACTATTTAAAAAGCTGAACCCATACAAGTTACTATAGTTTCTCTTTTGGTCTATAAGGCTTCTAAAATCAAACCCATTTTTACTTATGCTACCTTCAACTTTACTAATTAGCTTTTTATAATTTTGAAAAAAATCTTCGTCGGGGATATCTTCGAAATCTACTTGAACATTTTTAAATTCGTAACTTTCCATGTACAGATGTATTGCATCAGTTTCTAAATTACTACGGCTTTTTTCAGTATAATATTTATCATAATATGAAGGCGGCAATTCTTCAAATATTACTTCTGGACTAATCTTTTTGAAAATATTAGACAATTCAAATGAGCTACATAATCCATTTTTAGCATGAGTTGTACAAATTAAATGAATTGAATACATAATTAATTGTTTTCAGGGTTGTACGATTGCACCTCGTTTTCGGGCTTTGCGTTCGGGCGGGTTTCGGAGCACAAAGTTTCAATTTATTACTAAAGTTCATTTGATGCACTAATTTCCAAGTTTGTATGTCAGACCGCCTGACGCAAAACCAGTGTTAGTAGTAGTGGCTTTATTCAATTCATTAATTCAATTTTGCAACTATTGTGTTGTAAAGAGTTATAAATTCATCGTTTGCTCCATCAAACCATGTCATTCGCAATTCATCAAAAGTTAAATTGCAATAATGGTGTTCAGCAACTTTACTTCCTCCTAAATGTCCTCTAATTCCGCTGTCAGGATAGTTTTTGCAGAAGTTTTTTGCGTGATCAAAATCAGTGTATGTAATTTCAGAACCAGGGACCAGTCTTTGCAATGCCGTTGGGTGTATATAGTTTTCCAAAAGCCGTTTTTGAGAAATGGCAAAATCAGTTCCGTTGGTTAAGCCATAATCAGCAAGATTTGTTTCGTTTGGTGAAACGGCTGCTGCATTTTCTTTGTCACTATCTAAAAAAATGAAAAATGGCTTTTCAAGTTTTGTAAAAAGGTCGAGATTTACCCAATGCTTTACACCACCGCAACCACCTATTGGAATAACATTTATACTTAATTCTTCAAAAGTATGTGGGATTAATCCGTTTTGTTTGTATAGGATGGCTTTATGATGCATTGCATTTGCATCATCAATTCCTTCCACAAGAAACAACAGTCGTGAAGTTGAAAATAAAGGAGTAAATGTATTGTCTGGCTTTATGCCTAAATCCTTTGCCAGCTCCTTGTAATCAATATCAGTTTGATTAACAGTGTATGCATTGGCGGGTTTAGAAATGTGAATGATATTATTCCGTTTTGTATTGCCTACAATGGTTGGCGAGTGCGTGGATGTAATTACCTGATAACCGTTTTCTGTCAGCAAGTTCAATTTATCAAATAAGCTGTCTTGTGCTGAAGGATGCAAAAATGTTTCAGGTTCTTCAAAACCGAAAATAATTTGTTGTGTAGCATTTGTTCTTTGAGTTTCTGCTAAATACTCAAAGTAGGACATCATCGTAATTCGCCTAAAACCATCACCTCTTGAACTTAGCGGAATATTATTGCCGTTAGCTGTGCTTACAAATGAAGTAGAGATTAATTTACTCCAGTCAAATTCAACTTTTGGCTCAACTCTTTCAGTTGATTTTAAAACATCATTGATTTTATCAGTTACTTTTTGAAGCACACCGCCGAGTTGTGTTTTAATTGTTTCTTCCATTTCTTCAGTATCAACTTCATCTTGGATCAGCTTAAAAGCCATATCCTTGAAATACTTCTGAATTGTCGCATCTGTATCATAAAGGGACGTGTCTGCTTTGAAGTATTGGAATGATGGCAGAGCCTTTTTTATTGCGTCTCCAATAGCTTTTAATTTTGTTGTCCCTGAACTTGGAATTTCTTCGTATTCATAGGTAAATGCTATATTATTTTGCAGATTGAATTCTCTTAATTTTTCTCGTTTCTCAACATTGTTGTATGCATCACCGTTTCCTTTGGCTGTTGCAATTGCATTTGCGTTACATTGAGCAATTAATTGTTGCTCTGTCTTAAAAACAAAATCACTTGTTCCTGTATATTTTTTTCTAATAATTGATGTTTTTGGATTGGCCACACTGGTTTCGGTTACAATCCAACTTTTTTTCCATACCAAAAGATTGTCTTGATTGATTAATTCCTCTGCCTCAATTGTTGTCGGTATTTCTTCACCAAGCAAGTATTGTAACTTTTGACAGTCAAAGAAAAGCTCAACAGAAATTACATTTTCATTCGATTGAACATTATAGTCTGCTCTAGATAGTTTGGTTTCGTTAAGAGAAGCATCTATGGATTTAAGGATAGTAGATTTTCCTGCATCATTTTGTCCTACGATGCAATTAAACAAGTCGAAATTAACAGTGATTGAACCATTAATTCCTCTGTAGTTACTTATGATTGCTTTTCTTAAAATCATTTTTCTTTATTTCTTATGATTAGTTTTCTTTATTCAGTGTTTAAGTGCCATTACTGGTACGTTTGCGATTTGCGATGGTCGTGCGTTTGAACTCAAATGTAGCTTAGGAAAACGAAATTCACAACCACAAAATCCCATCAAACAAAGACCAATTGCACGCCTATTGCAAATATACTGTTACCTGCATGTGGCACTATTATAGTTAAACGGTGTCTGCAATAGATTGAATTTTTCCCCACTCGTCATAAAGTAAATCTCTTCCGTTCTCAACTACTTTGTCCATTTGAGTCAGAAATTTCCCATTGTCGTATTGGA
Organism: Bacteroidetes bacterium B1(2017); assembly: GCA_002256395.1. Taxonomy (GTDB): domain Bacteria; phylum Bacteroidota; class Bacteroidia; order UKL13-3; family UKL13-3; genus B1. The sequence continues at coordinate 343,434 of NKJG01000003.1, forward strand.
TATTAAAATTATTCACATCTTTTGCTTTCCTGTTTAATAGATGTTCGTCTAAAGTATTTATTAAGTCAGTTAATGAAGCAAGCAATAATTTGTGCGTCTCCTTGTCTGACTTTAAAAGTAAAAGCAACTTAATTCTACTCATTGTAACTTTCTCGTGCAGTATTTTCTTTCTTTCATCGTTCTGATATTTTTCTTGAAACTCAATATTCAAAAGTTTGGCTTGTGTCATAACTTCAGAAATAACATTTCTCGTTTCAGTAACCCAATCTTGTCGGTTGTTGGCACTGAGTGTTGCTTTAATTTGTATAAGTGTAGTTTCTCTGTTCGCTTGAATTTGTCTATTTGAAATAATTAAATTGATAATAATGCCAAGAATTGAAATAATTAGAGCAATTATCCAAGGCATGTTTTCATCTTTATACCAAACTTGAGCAGTTTCATTAACACTTAAACTTTGGATTCTCAATGTGTCAACGCTTAATTTAGACTGAATAGAAACAGTCAGTGATTTTAGTGTCGTATCCTGTTTGTTTTGCTGACCAAAAGCAATTGATAATAGAAAAAATATTGCTGTTAGGAGTAATGCTATTTTTCTCATGTCTTGTTTTTTGTCAATTTCTTAAAGTTGGTATCGGATTTGTGTCCCTTGCCATTGCAGGTACCAGACTTATATGCTTGCCTTTATATCGGCAAGTTACAAAATATCAAAACATTTCCTAAAAAGGGATCAAATCAATTCCCCACTTTAGGAGGGTTCTAAAAATTGCTTTTTTGATGAAATTGGTAAAAAAAATCACCTAGTGCAATGGTGCAATCATATATATATATGAATTGCACCATTGCACTATAGATATGATTTTGGCGCATTGCCTTATTTCACTGGTGCAGGAGGGGTGTTTTTAATCTTTCGGATTTTTCCTTGAAAAAGTTAATTTATTTTACGACTTTCGGACCAAGGTTCGATGAACATTTTGAAATAATGGTCCCTCGTCAAAATGTTCATTTAACTTGTTACACCCTTGCGACAACGTTCTTACAACATTCTGTATATCATTGCTTTAAGCGATTAGGTTCAAGTCCCTGCAGCTCCACGAAATCAGTTTGGAGTGTGAGACTTGAGCAACAGCGAAAGTCTAGCACTTCAAACTGATTGAGTCCCTCAAAACTCACACTCTAACTCAAACTAAAAAGTTTCTAGTTAGTGGAAATCAGTTTGGAGTGTGAGACTTGAGCAAGAGTAATTAATGTTACCTATTAAGGAAAAGCACTCAAAACTCACACTCAAACTCAAACTGATTTCCCTCTCCTAATGACACAATTTCAATTCGTCTACCTCAATTGGATACCCCAATTCCTTTGATTTAAACAGGTCAAAACAAAAGTCGTTTTGTTTTAGCAGCTTCTTTGCTTGTGCTCTAATGTAGTATGCAAAATCTAATTTAGGGTCTAATTCTATGGCTTTATTACAATCACTAATAGCTGATAGTGAAAATGGATCAGCACTGTTTAGAGATGTTTTAACTGGAAAGTTCCAATTGGCATAATACCCATCATTTATTTTTGTGCCTATTGAATAGGTGCTAATTTTAATAGGCTTTGCCAATTTAATTTTAGCAATGGCTCTATTTACATAGGCTATAGAAAACTTTGGGTTAAGTTTTAGGCAGGTGTCAAAATCGTTTTTGGCTTCCTGGTTTTTTTCTAATGCAAGTAAAATGTTTCCTCTTACATTGTAATAATTTTCTAAGCCATATTGTTTTAGGTTCGGGGCTAATTCTATACCTTTATTTATTTCTACTAAGGCTTCTTCATACTTGCCCAATGCAAAGGTTGCTTCCGCTAAACTTAAATAATTAGAAGCAATAAATCCACTAAGGTATTCTTCATTTGAATTGAAACTTGATTGAATTCGTTTTTGGTTTGCACGTAATTCTTCCTTTAGGTTTTCTTTATTTAAGGTTGATTCTGTATAATCTGAAATAGCAAGTGGATATTCTTTATTGACCAAATAGGCATTGCCTCTAAAAGATAATAGCATAGCGTTTTTTGGGAATTTTGTTAAGCCAATAGTGTAAATAGAAATGGCTTTTTCAATTTCCTGTTGATTATAATAGGCAATACCTCTTTGATAATAAAAACTTGCTTTAGATGTATCGCAGTAGTTTTCATGTAAATACAATAGTTCAACTTTTTCGGGATTTGAAGTATCTGCATGGACCATTAAACTCAAGCTTTTTTCTATGTCCATACACGAGCCATCCATGTTTTCTAAGGCATATTTTTCTAAAGCTCTTTGATAATACGGAAAGTAATTTTTGGGATTGAGTTCTATAGCAGTATTGTAATCTGCAATTGCCTTTTGATGTTCGTTTATGGCCGAGTAAATGGCTCCTCTACCTGTATAAAGCATTTCTTGCGTACTGTCTATTTTTAGGGCAAGGCTAAGGTCGTCAAATGCTTCTTTATATTGTTGTTTTGAATAATAGTTATTCGCCCTTTCTAAATAGGCTTTATAGTTATTAGGCTCTAATTCAATGGCTGTGTTTAAATCAGAAATAGCAAAGCCAATATTATTTTGTCGAGCTTGAAACGTGGCTCGTTCAAGGTAATAAGTGGCATTTTTAGGTTCGAGCTCAATAGCCTTTGAATAATAAAATAAGGCTCCAAATTTGTCGCCTAGTGCCGCTTTTATTTTCGCTCTATCTTCATAAATGCTAGCGTTTAAGGGCTCTAGTTTTAATGCCTTATTGAAATAATCTAATGCTTTTTGATTGTTGTTTTTATAAGAATAAAGTATTCCCATATTTAAATAACAGTTTACACAAGCTGGGTTTAATTTTAAAGCTTCGGTATAGTATTTCTCACTTAAGTCGAGCTTGTTTTCTTGTAAATACAGTTTTGCAAGTCTTCTAATTAGTTCCTCGTTTTTTTGGTGCTTTTGAAGCTCTTTTTGAAAGTATGCAATTAATGTGTTATTTTCTCCTTTGTGTTCAAGAGAGTCGGCAATGGCTTTGTATTTTTCCAAAGTTTGAGCTTTGGAAGTTAGACTAATTAGTAGGAAGAGGAAGCAAATGAGTTTTCGCATTTAAATTAACTAACATGGGGTTTATATAGAAAGGAGCCATGCAAATGTATAAAAGTAACATGAAAGAATTTGGTCTAATACTCTTATTGCTTGGTTTTATTTTTACTCAGTCTTGCATTAATCCTGAACCAAATTGCGATCCAATTTATATTAATATGGATACAATGGATTTAGTCAATGTGCCGTATACCCCAAACTCCCAACTAGTGTTTTATGATGGTTATTTAAAGGAAACGATAAGCTTTGCCTGTTGCGCTCAAGACACAGGTAGAACCCTGGATGATATGATTCGGGATGACTGCCATGTAAGGTGTTTTATGGAAAGTAGAACATGGAAATTTGTTTCTCCAAAATATACCGATACACTTATTGTTCGACAGGAATTGAAACGTGGTAATTGGCGCTTTTATGTACTATTTGGGAACCAAGAATTTGCTTTTTATTTTGAAAGGCATTTTTATTCGGGCAATGAAACCCTACATTTAAATGGCACAGACTATACCTATGTATATCGCTTTCAACACGAGTTTGATGCAAGTAAATTAAGCAAAAAGTATTGCTATGCGAATAAAGAATTTGGGGTTCTAAAAATAGAACGTGATAGTGGAAATTTAGAGTTGCTAAAACTTGTTAAATAAGTTTAAGTACTCAGTAATGGATGTTTTTTAGGTATATTTAAAAATCTTAGGCCATGTTCTAATTCAGATTTTTCATTGCCCAAATTAGTAATCCGTTTTTGCCTTTGGGTATATTTAATTTCTGACAAATATTGCGCTTGTGCGATTCAACGGTTTTATCGGTAATAAATAAAAAGGTTCCTATTTCCGAATTGCTTTTTTGTTCTGCTACCAATTCAATCACTTTTCTTTCGGTTTGAGTTAGTAGGTTTAGAAGTTCTGAGTGGTCTGATTGTTTATCAATTATAAAGTTATCTGATAGGAGAGGACTCACATAAAATTCGCCTTTCATAACAGCTTGTATAGCATCTGTAAGTTCGTTATGGGCATTGTCTTTTAATACATAGCCATCGCACTTATTTTCTTTAGCCTTGTAGTAAACCGATAGTTCTCTATGCATAGTTAAGAGAATGATTTTAGTTTGTAGTTTTCTTGCCTTAACCAGTGCTAAAATTTCCAAACCACTCATACCTGGCATGCTTATATCAATAATAGCTAAGTCGGGCAAAAGGGTAAGTATTCCGTTTGAGCAGCTTACGCCATTATGAAACGAACCTATAACCCTATGATTTAATTCTTTCAAATAAGATTCCGTTCCCATAAGGGTAATTGGATGGTCGTCGGCTACAACAATTTTATACATTATGTTAGGGGGATTTCTAAGGAAATAGTAGTTCCTTTTGAGTTTGATTCTGTTGAAGCTTTTGCGTTCAATGCTTTGCTTCTTTGGTTTATGGCAAGCAAGCCAAAGGCCTTTCCCGATTTTAAAACTTCCATTACATCAAATCCTTTTCCATTGTCTTTTATTTCAACAGTCAGAAAGTTATTTGTTTGGCTAATAGAAATCTTTGCCGATTTAGCTTGGGCATATTTTCGGGTATTGTTTAAGGCTTCTTGGATAATACGATAAACGTGCAATTCTGATTTAGTATCAAGGGTTCCAGCTATATAGTTTATGTCGTAACTCACATATAAGTTGTCGGTTGTATATATGCTTTCTGCTAATTGCTCTACGCTAATTTTAAGTCCAATTTCTTCAAACATTACAGGGAATAAATTGCGGCTAATTTCTCTTACCTCGGCCAAAATGTGGTCTATTTTATCTTCTGTAAATTGTAGTTTATTGGAGAGGGCATTTTTGATACTTAATAATTCATGACCCACGCTATCGTGTAAATCTTTTGCTATTCGCATTCTTTCATCTTCTGTATTATCCATTAGTTTTTGGGTAAAGAGTGTTTCGTTTTTTCGTTTTTCACTAATCTGTTTTTGTTTTTGCCAAATAAAATAAACCAAAAAGCTTAGTGCTACAATAATTAGGCTGGCTAATAACAATCCAATATTGCGTTGTTTAAGTTGTAGCTTTTCGTCTTGTATCAAAATTTCTTGGTCTTTTTTAGCCGTTTGGTATTGAACCTCTTTATCATAAATTTGGCCTCTATTATTCTTGCTAAATATTTCTTCGTCTAAGGCGTGAATTTTCTTTTGATAGTCGATGGCCTTTTTATACTCTCCTTTTTTATAGTAATGGTTAAATAGGTTCAAATAGCAAGATTCAGTCATTGGATAATCCTTATTTGCGATGGCATAACTTACTATTTTTAGTACCTCATTTTCGTTAGCTATGGTTCCGCTTTTCTGTATTTCATACCTAATTTTTTGCATGTAATGATTCTTTATTGAAACCGAATCCTCCAGCTGAGTGGCAAGGTCTCCAAATTTTTTTAGGTGATAGGGAATGCTATCGTATTGCCTAGTAATAAAAAATTTATTTACCTGCATTTCCTCGCTTAAGGATTGTAAAAACACCAAATTATTTGAATAGCTATTTAGCAAGTTGTTAAGCTTATCTGTATAGACTATATATTTAGCGCTATCGTGCTTTGATTCTAAATAAAAATTGCCAATTTTTTCGTAATAGATGGCTATGGTATAGGTGTCGTTTTTGAGTAATGATATTTCAAGGCCTTTCTTCATATAGTTCTCAGCGGTTTCATATGCGTATAATTCTTTATATAAACCCGCTAAGTTAATATAGGCTACCCCTATGTTTAAGGTGTCCTTTTTCTCAATAAAATAATCTAGAAAGGCAATTGTATGTGGTAAGGCTTTTTCATGTTGCGAAAACGAACTATATAATTCGGATAGATTTCTATGACATTTGGCAATAAATCTTGGAGGCATTTCCTTCTTTGTAAGGCCTCGTACCGACCAACTTTCTGAAGAATCGTTAATGCCTATTGTAGCATATTGACTAGATATATAATAATAAAGTTTTAACAGCTCTCCCTGTTGATTATTTATGGATTCATATTTATTTACATGGTCAATAGATGTTTTAAGGTAGGTAGAATCATTGATATAATTTTGATCAACCATTTCACTAAAAACCAACAGATAATAAAGAGCAGAATCTTCCTGCCCCGTCTCTAAAAAGTTATTGTATACGCTGTAAAATTTATCCTGATAATTACTATCAAAATAATTATTCGCATTGTTAAACCATTTAAACTGATCTTGAAGAGTTTTAGCTCCATACCAAGGCCTTAAATCTGGGTTTTGCTGATTATTTTCTTCGCATGAAAGTATCATGCTGATTAAAAATAGACAAAAAAACAGGCGATAAAATAAACGTATGGAGTACCTCATTTTTAATAATTAAATTTATTGAACAGATCTTTCTGCCAATATATCTTTTTTTACTTCAAAAGTAATTTTAGATAATTTACCATAAAATAAGGGTTAACCCTGATTTATCTATTTGCAAACTTTGATGAGGTGCAATTCTTTGTTCTTTCAATGCTTTAATGCTTACCTAATGTTAATTAGATTTTTCTAGCACTTATAAACACCAAATTAGATAATTATATCCCTAATGGGCAGAATTAAGATTGGCGAAACCTATAAAGGTTTAGTTTAGAATTTTTTAAGTTTTGGTAATTCAAATATTTAAAACGGAATTAGTTATCCCTTTTAAGTAAAAATCAGGGTTAACCCTGATTTTTTGGCATACCTACTTACATTAATCTTGAATAAAATAAACTATCTATAATTCTATGAATAAAAATCTACCAAAAATTGGCAAATGCTTGTTGCTAATTTTCCTACTCACAAATCCTGTTTTTAATTGGTCGTTGAAGGCTCAAACCGTCGCCATTGAGAATAATCCTGGAAACTCTGGTAATATCGTAGTAGGAACCATGCCTTACAATGTTACAGAATCTATTTATCTTGAAGGTGAGATAGGTGCAAGTAATTTTATTTTAGCTGCGAATCCAATTAGAAGCATTGCTTATGGCATAAAGAATGGCAATATAAATATAGCAAGTAACTTCAAAATTTACATGAAAAATGTCCCCTCAAGCGATACTACTTTTGTTGGTGTTAGTTCTGTGTATTCAACAACTGGGTTTACCTTGGTATATTCTGGTGGGTATTATGCACCGGATACTGGATATGCAACAATTAATTTAACAACTCCATTTGTTAGAACTTCAGGGTCTAATCTGAGAATAATAACTGAAAGATTTGATAATGTAACGAATAGCCCAGCACCCTTGATGTATGCTTCTATGGGTTACAATGTTGCTTCAACACCAGTTTGCTCAAGAAGGTATAATGGCACTATATTACCTGTGTCTGGAACAACTAGCTTAAATGGTTCCCAATTTAGACCAAGAATTAAATTAAGTAATGATTTATATGTTTCTCCTACTAACAATGAATATTGGAGAGAACCATTTACAACTGGGGCTGGACTTTGTAACTTACCTACTACTGCACCCGCTACTAGTATTTCCTACTATTTTAAAGGCGCCAATAGTGGTATTTGGTGGGGTAAAAACGTTTATAATACTACCGGAACAGGTTGTCCTGCAGGAAATTCGCATGTTCGTTTTAAAAATATAAGCGGAGTTACAGATTCAAGCGAATTAGTTACACCTATTGTAAATAATGGGATAAAAGAGTTTCGTTTTTACCGTGCTAGAGCTAGCCGCAATTATTCGATTTGGGTAACCAATGATACATCTGCACTAACAACAAATTGGACTTTTGTTGCCTATTTAAAAGCCTCCGCAACAACCGCAATTTGCACAGATACATCCGTTTTGATTAATTCGGCCACTGCTAAAAGATTGAAAATAAAAGGATCACCTGGAACCGATACAGATATAGATAGTGTAGCTCTAACAAATTATTCAGTACCCAATAATGGCCCCGTGTTGGTGACTAATACTGCACAAACAATTACATCAAGTTCAGCCGTTTTAGGTGGAACGATAAGTAATGCTGGAGCAAGTGCTATAATTGAACGAGGCATTCTTTACGCCACAACAGTTAAACCAACTTTCTCCAATACTAAAATAAGTATGGGTTCAGGAATAGGAGCTTTTTCTCAAACGATAAGTGGTTTAGCTCCTTCGGCAACTTACCGTTTCAGGGCTTTTGCCATCAATAGTACAGATACCGCTTATGGAGAAGATAGTATATTCACCACATTACCCGCAAGTGCAATTCCTGTTATTAGCTCCATTAGTCCTGTTTCTGCTAAGCCTGGTGATACCGTAACCATAACTGGCAATTATTTCAATGCTACTCCTATAAACAATATCATCTTCTTTAGTGCCACAAGAGCTACTATACTTACTGCTACTGTTACTCAATTAAAAGTAGTTGTGCCAGTTGGTGCAACATTTGGACCCATCATTGAATTAAACACAGCAACCAATTTAGCTTGCTATAGTTTGCAAAATTTTAATCCAATTTATAGTCCAGCTAAAACCAATATAACTACCAGCGATTTTTTGCCGAAGGTTGATTTTACCACGGGTATTGCTCCCGTTTCGGTAGCAATTGGTGATTTAGATAGAGATGGTAAACCTGATTTGGCAATAGCCAACCAGAATTCCAATACCGTTTCTATTTTACGTAATACTGCTACAAGCGGCAGCATTGTTACTGGAAGTTTTGCTCCAAAAGTTGATTTTAGTACAAGCAATTTATCTACTCCTGGTACCATAACTATAGCTGATATAGATGGTGATGGTAAATCTGATTTAGTAGTAGCAAGTCAAACGTTTAATAAATTTATTGTTTTACGCAATACTTCAACCAATGGTGCCATTGACTCAAGCAGCTTTGCCCCTAAAGTTGATTTTTTCACTGCTGGAAGTATGTCGCCTGCCGCTTCCATCGCCGACATGGATGGAGATGGTAAATTGGATGTTGTGACTGTTAATGCTTCAGGTAACTCTATTTCTCTTATGCGGAATACAAGTACTGTAGGAACGATTAATGTGAGTAGTTTTGCTCCAAAAGTTGATTTTGCTACGGGCACAAGTCCAACAGCGATTGATATTGCCGATTACGATGGGGATGGGAAACCTGATGTAGCCATCATTAATAAATCATTAGGTATACTATCCGTATTTCGCAATTTGGCAACACCTGGAAGTTTTAACTCAGGCAGTTTAGCTAGTAAAGTTGATTTTACTACAGCATCAAATCCTATCGTAGTTGCATCTGGTGATTTTGATGGAGATGGTAAAATTGATTTAGTTGTGGTCAATCAAGGTTCAGCTTCTTTTTCTATTTTTAAGAATACTGCTAGCTCTGGTACAATTGGTTTAGGAAGTTTTGCAAGCAAGGTAGATTTTACCACTGGTACTACTCCATACTCGGCATCTATTGGAGATTTTGATGGGGACTCTAAACCCGATTTAGCGATTGTAAATCAAGGTAATACTAATATATCTGTATTTCGTAATACAGCAAGTACTGGAACAATAACCAGTAGTAGTTTTGCGGCTAAAGTTGATTTTGCCACAACTTCACAACCACGTACTTCTGCTGTTGGTGATTTAGATGGAGATGGAAGAGCAGATATGTTGGCAACTAATTTAACCAATGGTACTTTATCTATATTTCGTAATGCTTCACCAATTAGTACTGTACCTATCTTAACTACTTCAAGTGTAACTTCCATTGCTATAAGCAGTGCAACTTTAGGAGGTACTATTAGTTCTGATGGTGGAGCAATTGTAAGTGAACGAGGTGTAGTTTATGGTACCTCACTTAATCCAACCACATCTAGCAATACCAAAGTACAAATAGGTTCAGGCACTGGAAGCTATTCACAAAGTGTAACCGGCTTAACCGCATCAACACTTTACCATGTAAGAGCATATGCCATCAATAGTGTAGGAACAAGTTATGGTGCAGATAGCACCTTTACAACTCTTGCTGCACCAGCTATAACACCGAGTGTAACTACTGCAAAAACACTATCCATCGGAATAACATCCGCAACCATGGGTGGAACAGCAAGTGATAGTGGAACAGCAAACATTACAGAACGAGGTGTAGTATATGGAACATCACTAAACCCAACAACTTCGAGCAATACCAAAGTGCAAATAGGTTCAGGATTAGGAACATTTTCTCAAGCAATAACAGGCTTAACTGCCTCTACACTTTACCATGTAAGAGCTTATGCGATCAATAGTGTAGGAACTCGTTATGGAGCAGATAGTACCTTTACTACACTGGCTCCTCCAGCTTTTGCACCGAGTGTTACTACAGCAAAAACGCTCTCTATAGGAATTACATCAGCAACTATGGGTGGTGCTGTAAGCGACACAGGAACGGCTGCCGTATCAGAACGAGGTGTTGTATATGCAACCTCTATTAACCCAACAATAGCTAATACAAAAGTACAAATAGGTTCAGGATTAGGGACGTATTCACAACCAATAACAGGCTTAACAGCCTCAACTCTTTATCATGTTAGAGCTTATGCTATCAATAGTGTAGGAACCAGTTATGGAGCAGATAGTACCTTTACTACTTCGGCTGCACCTACCATAGCACCAAGTGTAATAACAGCAAAAACCCTTTCTATCGGGATAACATCAGCAACCATGGGTGGTAACGTTAGCGACACCGGTACAGCTGCTGTTACAGAGCGAGGTATTGTTTATGCGGTAACTGCCAACCCAACAACAAGTTCAAGTACCAAGGTTCAGATAGGCACCGGACTAGGAGCCTATTCACAAGCAATAACGGGCTTAACTGGATCAACAACTTACCATGTAAGAGCCTATGCTATCAATAGTGTAGGAACAAGTTATGGAGCAGATAGCACCTTTACAACTGCCGCTTCGCCAACTATTGCACCAAGTGTAACAACAGCAAAAACACTCTCCATTGGAATAACATCTGCAACCCTGGGTGGTACTGTAAATGACACAGGAACAGCTGCCGTTAGTGAACGTGGTGTTGTATATGCAACAACCGTAAATCCAACCACATCAACCAATACTAAAGTTCAAATAGGAACAGGATTGGGAGCCTATTCACAAGCAATTTCAGGTTTAACAGGTTCAACAACCTACCATGTAAGAGCCTATGCGATTAATAGTGTAGGAACCAGTTATGGAGCAGATAGTACCTTTACTACCTTAGCCTCACCAACCGTTGCACCAAGTGTAACAACTGCAAAAGCTCTTTCTATAGGTCTTACTTCTGCCACTTTAGGAGGAACTGTATTAGATAGTGGAACAGCCTTAGTAAGTGAACGAGGAATTGTATATGCAACAAGTAGTAATCCAACAACAGCTAATTCCAAAGTAAGCATGGGATTAGGACTTGGAGCTTTCTCACAAAGTGTAACAGGTTTAAGTTCATCAACTAGTTACCATGTAAGAGCTTATGCCATTAATAGTGTGGGAACAAGTTATGGAGCGGATAGTACCTTTACAACCTTATCGCCTTCTATTGCACCAAGTGTAATTACAGCCAGTGCAACCTTAGTTGGAACTACATCAGCTGCCCTAGGCGGAACTGTAAGTGATAGTGGAACAGCAACTGTTTCAGAGCGTGGTATTGTTTATGCCACAACCTTAAACCCAACTACCGCTAATACTAAGGTAATTATAGGTTTGGGAGTTGGAACCTATTCGCAAAATGTAACTGGCCTAACAGCATCTACCTTATACCATGTAAGAGCCTATGCTATTAATAGTGTTGGAACCAGTTATGGATCAGATAGTATTTTTACAACTTCTGCTCTGCCTACATTAGCGCCTACAGTAGTTACTTCAAGTGCTACATTAATTACTAGCACCTCTGCTACCTTAGGCGGAAATGTAACTTCGGCAGGAACGGCTATTGTAACGGAACGTGGAGTAGTTTATGCTACTACAAGTAATCCAACTACAGCCAATAACAAAGTAATCATTGGTTCAGGAACAGGAACCTATTCACAAAATATAACAGGTTTAACAGCTTCTACTTTATATCATGTGAGAGCTTATGCCATTAATAGTGTAGGAACAAGTTATGGAGCCGACAGTACCTTTACAACATCACCTGCCGCAACATTTGCACCAACTGTGGTAACAGCTACAGCAAGTTTAATAACAATTAATTCTGCAAGCTTAGGCGGCGATGTAAGCTCAGCAGGAACAACATCCGTAACAGAGCGAGGCGTTGTGTATGCTACTAGTACAAATCCAACTACAGCCAATACGAAGGTAGTTATTGGATCTGGAACAGGTGTGTTTTCACAAAATATAAGTGGTTTATCAGCCGCTACTCTTTACCATGTTAGGGCATATGCAATTAATAGCATTGGAACAAGTTATGGGGCTGATAGCACCTTTACAACAGCTACACCATCCATTGCCCCAACAGTGCTAACAAGTAGTCCAACTTTACTAGGAGTAAGTAATGCTACCCTAGGAGGAAATGTAACGGATAGTGGAACGGCAATTGTAAGTGAACGAGGTGTGGTTTATGCAAGCTCAGCTAACCCTACAACAGCAAATACTAAAGTTCAAATAGGAGTTGGGAAAGGAGCTTTTTCACAAGAAATTACTGGATTAACGGCCGCAACTACTTATCATATTAGAGCATATGCGATTAATAGTGTTGGAACAAGTTATGGTGCTGATAGCACATTTACCACCACTACGGCACCAACTTTTGCACCAACTGTAAGCACTGCTACCGCAACATTTATAGGCATTACATCAGTTACCCTTGGGGGAAATGTAACAAATGCTGGAACGGCTGCTGTAACCGAGCGAGGTATTGTGTATTCCATTTCAAGTAATCCAACAACGGCAAATACTAAAGTTCAAATAGGTATTGGCACGGGTTCATTCACGCAAGCAGTTACTGGACTATTGCCATTAACTAGTTATCATGTGAGAGCCTATGCCATTAATAGTGTGGGAACCAGTTATGGAGCAGATAGTGTATTTACAACTCTTGCAGCTCCAACTTTAGCACCAACTGTATTAACAAGTTCAGCAACATCTATAGGTATTACTTCAGCCACCTTAGGAGGCAATGTAACAAATGCAGGAACAGCAACCGTAACCGAACGAGGTATTGTATATGGTACAGCAATCAATCCAACTACAGCCAATACCAAAATTCAAATTGGTTCAGGAACGGGTGTTTTCTCCCAAAATATTACCGGCTTAATTGCTGCAACAATTTACCATGTGAGAGCCTATGCAATTAATAGTGTTGGCATAAGTTATGGTGGAGATAGTATATTTACAACTTCGGCAGCACCCACTAGTGCTCCAACAGTATCAACAAGTTCAGCAACATCTATTGGTATAACATCGGCCACCTTAGGTGGTAATGTAACAAATGCTGGAACTTCAACTGTAACAGAACGAGGTATTGTGTATGGTACTGCTATCAACCCAACTACAGCTAATACTAAAATACAAATTGGTTCAGGAACAGGTGTGTTCTCACAAAATATCACTGGTTTAACCGCTGCCACCATATATCATATTAGAGCTTATGGCATCAATAGTGTGGGTATTAGCTACGGAGGAGATAGTGTATTTACTACTTCTACTGCACCAACCATTGCACCAACAGTATTAACAAGTTCAGTAACATCAATTGGTATTACATCAGCCACCTTTGGAGGAAATGTAACCGATGCAGGAACAGCAACAGTAACTGAACGAGGAATTGTGTATGGTACGGCAATCAACCCAACTACAGCCAACTCCAAAGTTGTTATCGGGTCAGGAACAGGTAGCTATACTCAAAATATAACAGGATTAATTTCATCTACCATCTACCATGTAAGAGCTTATGCTATCAATAGTGTTGGAATTAGCTATGGTGGAGATAGTACTTTTACAACACTAACTGCACCAAGTTTTGCACCTAACGTTTCAACCGCCACCCCAAGTTTAATTGGAATAACAAATGCAACATTAGGCGGAAGTATTATAGATAGTGGAACCGCCACAGTTGTTGAACGAGGCATTGTTTATGATACTCTTATTAACCCAACAACCTCAACAAATAAAGTGATTATGGGTATAGGAAATGGTAGCTTTTCTCAACTTGTTAGTAGCCTTTCAGGTAATACCCTCTATCATGTGAGAGCTTATGCCATCAATAGTGTAGGTATTACTTATGGTGCCGATAATACATTTACAACAGAGCCTTATCCAATTGGAAATAATACCATTAATTCAAGCCAAACTATTTGTTATGGCGTTATGCCACTTGGAATTTCAGGAACAAATCCAACAGGTGGAGCTTTTCCATATACCTATTCTTGGATTAGCTCAGAAACGAGTGCATCCACAGGATTTGCGTCTGCTAGTGGCAGCAATACAAATTCTAGTTATCAACCTTCAATGGTTCTCCAAAATACTTGGTTCAGAAGAATTGTTAGGTCGGGAACCCTATTTGATACTTCCAATAGCATTTTGATTATTGTAAACGCATTGCCCGAAGTTCCAGAAATAACAACTAAATCAGCCAGTCAGGTTTGCTTAAATACCATGTATCAAAATTTTGGTTCAGCAATAGTTCCTCCTGCAACAATTAATTATGCCTGGACGGCTTTGAATGCAAACGTATATGCACAAGGAAATGATCGTCAATATAGTTTGATAAGTTTTCAAACCACGGGATTAAGTACTGTGTTTTTAACAGCAACTGATTTAGCTACGGGATGTATTTCAAAAGATTCTTTCCAAGTAACTGTATCTGCCGATGTTTCACATGAACCCATTGTTCAATTGTTTGATAATAACTTTATCTGTAAACTAAATAATGTTGTGGCTTACCAATGGGGTTATGATGAAAAGTTATCATTAAAAGGTAACAAACTTGAAGGACAGATTAATCAAAATTATTATAACGCTTCTCCAGATTTAAGTAATAAATACTATTGGGTAGCTTCTGTGAAGGGTAGTTGTTTGCAAAAGACTTATTATAATAAAGCAGTTGGGCTTCAAAATGCAATAAGTAATAGTAACGGTTTGAACCTATATCCGAATCCAGCTAGTGATAAATTAATCATTGAGTTTTTGGGTGAAGTAAAAGGAAAGTTTACCATACAAATTATAGATATGATGGGTAATGAAAAGCAAGTAGAAAGCACAAACTTAAGGGAGAATACTCTTGATGTATCTGATCTATCAAACGGCTTGTACATGCTCAACTGTTATCAAAATGGAGCACGTGTAGCAAGTAAATTATTTGTAAAGGCTAATTAATTATCAGTAACAGAAACAACATCATGAAAAAATTAATCGCATATAGTATACTTGCTATTTCGGGTTTGTTTACCCTTAATGCCCAAGATAAAAAACCAATTGACAAAGATGCCTTAATAGCACCTTGGTTTATAGAAGGCAATTTAAGATTGGGTACCCTGAACCAAGCGCTTACACAAAGTAATTGGGAGGCTTCTTATGTTAATCCTTTAAATGCACATGTGTCAAACCTTAAAGCAAGTAATAGCAGTACCTTGGGTGCCGATTTGCAACTAGGATATTTCTTTGGTAAGAGACGTCATTTTGGACTAGGAACAGGAATTGTTTTTCTTTCTCAAAGGAGTACTTTAGGAATGGAAAATTACCATATTGAATATCAATCAACAGACTCTAAAGGTGCTATTTTTAGACAATCTATTTCTGCTAAATCTGATTTTAAAGAAACGATAAAAACCAATAGCTTTAGTATTCCTGTAGTATTAAAATACAAGAAGCAGTTAACTACAAAATGGGGTGTGAATTTGGATGCGGGCGTATTATTTAATATTAAAAGTACAAGCACCTATACCAACACTTCCAAAATAGATTATGAAGCAATCTATAAGTTTGATGGTGCCGGTAATCCAATCTACGATAATGCCTCTACACCCGATCCAAACGATTGGTTGATTACCAAAGACCATTATGAAAAAGTAAATACCGATGGAGATGTAAATGCCTATTTTGAAGATTTATTTGAAAAAGGATATAATGTTGGATTAGGCGTTAGCCCAAACAAAACCAAAGGAGATGGCGCTAAACAAACAGTGAGCATTGGTTTTATTATTCAACCTTCTGTAAGTTATATGTTGGCTAAAAATTTGGCCTTGCATGGCTCGCTGTATTATATTTCTTATGGAAGCGAAAATGCTAACACTAGCAATTATAAACTTACAGATATTAGAGGCGAATATTCATCTATGACCAATGGAATTAGTAAAACCAATACTCAATCAATTGGCTTTGCTCTTGGTTTAAGATATTATTTTGGCGAACCAAGAATAAAAGATAGAGACCATGATGGAGTATTAGATAAAGAAGATCATTGCATAGATGTTCCGGGTTCAAAAAAATCACTTGGTTGTCCCGATTCGGATGGCGATGGGGTGGTAGATGCCGATGATAAATGTCCTCAACTCTCGGGCACAGAAGCTATGAAAGGTTGCCCTGATGCAGATGGCGATGGCATTGCTGATGTAGAAGATAAATGCCCTCAAACTCCAGGTTTAGCATCCTTAAATGGTTGTCCTGATGCAGATGGGGATGGAGTAACAGATGCAGAAGATAAATGTGCAAACATAGCAGGTTCAAAAGAACATAATGGCTGCCCAGATTCTGATGCAGATGGAATTTTTGATGATGAAGATAAATGCTTATTGGAGCCTGGAGTGGCTTCAAATAATGGTTGTCCAGTGGCTCAAAAGGATATTGTAAAAGAAATGGAAGCCCCTAAACTTCCATTGGGTCCAACGGTTGGTTTTGCCACTGGAAAAAGCACGGTTGACAAAGAATCAATTGACAAATTAGATGCATTTGTTTTAGCAATGAAACAATTCCCAACACGCAAAATTTTAGTTAATGGATACGCCGATAATATTGGTGGCAAAGAGATTAATCAAAAGATTTCTTTACAAAGAGCAAAGAGTGTAGCCGATTATTTAATAAGTAAAGGCATCAATCCTAAAAATATTATCCCTCGCGGCTTTGGTTCAGAAAACCCTATTGGTGATAATAAAACCGAAGCGGGCAGAAAGCAAAATAGACGCGTGCAAATTGAAATTGGAAAGTAATAACAATTAGTATTTGCTTAAAATAAGGGAAGCTTGGTTATCCAAGCTTCCCTTATTTATATCATTTAATTGCGTATTCCTTCATTAACTTAACCTGTATCTAATGCCCATTAGATTTTTCTAGCATTTGTTTACACCCAATCAAATAATTATATCCCTATTGGGCAGAATAAGGGTCTGCGAATTATGGAAAGGGATATTTTTCCATAATTTAATTTTGGTAATCAGTATATGTTAAAAGGAAATGATTCTCACTTTTAAGTAAAAATCAGGGTTATCCCTGATTTTTTGAATAAACTATCTTAAATAAACTTGTAAAAAATAGTAACTCAATAATTTAATAAATCATGAAAAACAGATTTTTACTTTTACTTTTTCTATTGGTCTCTCTCAATTCCTTTTCTCAGATTATTACTGAGAATTTTAATTATGGGACGAATGCGGATTCATTGACTAGCCCAACAGCTGGTGGTGCTAACTGGACTCGCCACAGTGGAGGTGGTAACCTAAACAGGCAACTCTTTTACAATCCATCATCTCTAAGTTACGCTGGTTATCCATTATCAGGAGTGGGTGGCTCTGCCGAAATTTGGTGTACAACCAGATCTGAAGATTTAAATCGTTCGTTTACTGGGGTGGCAAGTGGTTCCTTTTACGTCTCTTTTCTGTTAAGGGTTGATTCAGTCGCAACTGGGTCCACCACGGGTGATTATTTTATACATTATTGCGATACATTTGGTTCAACCTTAAGTAATTTTAGAGGTAGAGTTTTTATCAGAGCGGGAGTTGCGGCAAATACATTTCAAATAGGGCTTAGTAAAAGTACTATTATTTCTCCTGTATATACTAGCGATTATGCTTTTACAAACACTTTATTGATTGTACTTAAATATAAATTTGAAACAGTTACAACTTTAGACGATTCTGCATTTGCTTATGTGTTTACTTCCGGTGTTCCCACAACAGAACCAGCCGCTCCAACCCTTGTTGCACCAGATAATCAAGGTGCTTCTGATTTGGGTCAAATCAGGTCAATTTGCTTAAGACAAGGTGGGTCGACATACTATAAAGCTATTGTAGATGGCATACGTATAGGAAATAGTTGGATATCCAGTGCGGGGTCATTGGCAACTGTGAGTACAAATTCTCCTTCCTCTATTACTGCTAATTCTGCCGTTTTAGGAGGAAATGTTACTAATATTGGTGGATCCTCTGTAACGGAAAGAGGTGTTGTATATAGCACAAGTGCAAACCCAACAACTGCCAATTCAAAGGTTGTTATCGGTAGCGGTATCGGAGTCTATTCTCAAACGGTTTCCGGCTTAACAGCCTCAACTTCTTATCATGTGAGATCCTATGCAATAAATAGTACAGGTACAAATTATGGTGGGGATAGTGTTTTTACAACTTTAGCAGCTTCAGGTTCAACAATCAATGTAACAGTTGGGCCTGGTGGTACCTATACTTCCTTTACAAATCCAGGAGGCTTGTTTGCTACCATTAATGCTTCGGGTTTGACCCAAAATACTGTGGCTCGTGTAATAGGAAATACCAACGAATTGGGTACTCATAGTTTAAACCAATTTTCACCTAACTACTCTTTAACAATTAATCCAGATGCAGCTACTTTAAGAACCATTGAAATGGTTGCTGCTACTAGAGCAAGCGATTCATTGTTTATTTTTAATGGTGCAGATAATGTAATTATTGATGGTAGTTTTAATGGAAGTGGAAAATATTTACTTTTTAGATGTGCCAATGCAAACCAAGATAGTACAGGTTCGGTTTTTTCTCTAGTGAATGATGCAAGAGAGATAAGTATATCTAATTGCATTATTGAGAGCAATAGTAATAAAGGAGGTACAGCCGCAATTACAATTGGTAATTCAAACCAAGCTTGGGGTAACGATGGGTTTACTCTTTATGGAAATTTAATTAGAGAGGCTACTGGTATAAACACGGGTGGATATATTACTGCACTTCTGAATTCGCCAGGTTTTTCGGCAAACTATGTGCAAAGAAATTCTAGAACAACCATTAAAAATAATCAGTTTACTGGGTTTAGAAGCACCACTTTAGGAATGAGTATTTTAAATATTTTGTATGCTGGTGACTCACTAATAATAGATTCTAACCAATTTTATAGAGGAAGTAATTTTGCCATTTCTGCAATAGGTAACTTTTATTGTATTACAACCGATAATGGCTTAAATGCCATTATTACAAATAATAGTTTGGGTGGGTCAAACCCAAATAGGTCGGGTGCACCTATTTCAGTAGGTGGTCAGTTTATTGGTATTAATATCAATTCAACTGATACGGGTAGTTTAACGCTGGTAAAAAACAACAAGATTTCTAATATAGTAGGTACTAGAGGCGGTCAAAGTGATATTAACGGAATGTGGGTAAGGGCTGATAAAATTGTAGTTGAAAACAATGTGATAGGTGGCCTAGAAAATCCTTGGGATACCATACAAGGTGGTGGCGTAATGATGGCAGTTTATATTGATGGATTTAATAAACCCGATACTGCCTTTGTTAGAGGAAATACTATTTCGCATATTAAATACAATGGAAAGGTGTCTAAAGGTTTAACAGGATTGTCTGTTTCGAAGATAATTTCAAACGGTCCTGAGTATTTGGTTTGTCATGATAATGTGATTTCAGATATGTTCTCTAATTCATTAGCTTTCAGTAATGGTACTTCAGGTGCATTAATTGGGCTAAATATCAATTTGTCGCCAAATGGAACGCGTGATGTTTTTGTATATAATAATACCATCAAAAATCTTAGCCATAGAACAGATACCACGAGATACAACGCTAACCATATTGCTGGACTAGTATTTGGTTTATACTGTGGAGCATCTTCTAGTGGCACCTATAAATCGAAAATATATACTAATAAGATTTATAATTTAAGCGCATTGAATACCAATATAGAGGATACAGGCTTATTTTCAACTCAGGTAAGTGGAATAATCTGTTATCAAATTTCGGGTGGTTATGTATCTATTTATAATAATCAAGTGAGTTTAGTAGCTCCAAATACAAGTGCAGTAAGATATTTTGGTATAAGCTGTAAAGGTAATAATACCAATTTTCAAGGCAATTTGCGTATAGTAAACAATAGCGTTTTATTAAATGGCAATTCTGGCGCAAACGGAGTTAATGGATATTCGTCTGCTTTTAGTCGTGAGTTAAAACAAACGGCCTTTGTTCATAATAATATTTTTATGAATGCTAGAACTGGAAGCAATATCAATATGGCCATTGTAAATGATAGTTTAGCTGCAAATTGGACAGATACTACTTGCCAGAATAACCTTTATGTGAGCAGTAATAGTAGTCAGATGGGATTATGGGCAAACCGAACCAATCCCTTAACTTTTGCCGCATGGAAATCTGCTTCTAATTCGGATACTGCCTCAACCTATTATACATCCGCTGTAATTGATCCAGCTAATTTCTTTACCAATTATGCTATATGCGATTTGTCTATTAAACCAGCAATGCGCAATTATGCAGCAGGCAAGGCCTACCCAGAAAGTGGTGTTACGGTTGATTATTTAGGTAATGCTAGGTCTTCGTCAACTCCAAGTGTGGGCGCTTTTGAATATCCTTATACAACTCCTCCACCAGCAGGTACTTCTATAATGGTAAATCAAATTATTCCAGAGTATGGAATGGTTGGCAGTACCGTGATGATAAAAGGTTTAGGATTTAATAATCCAGCCAGCGATAACAAAGTTCTTTTTGGAAATATCTTAGCAACTATTGTTTCTGGTAATGATAGCACATTAGTAGTAACAGTTCCTCTAGGTGCAAAAGCAAGTCCATTAATGGTTACAAACCAAGCCAATGGATTATCGGCTCGCAGTGAAGCAGTCTTTAGGCCTATGTTTGCACCTGAAAAAATAAACCTAACAGAACTTGATTTTTTACCAGCAAAGGCTTTTGGAATTGCCGTAGATACCAGAAATATTATTTCTGCCGATTTTGATGGGGATGGAAAAATGGATGTGGCTGGTGTTAGCACCTTTTACGATTCATTGGTTTCTGTTTTAAGAAATACGAGTGAGCCCGGGCAAATTACCTTTGCAACAAATGTTACCTATCTAGGAAACAGAGGTATGAATAGAGTTTATGCCCAAGATTTAAATGGAGATGGAAAGCCTGAAATTATTAGTTCTAGTGCAGGAAGTTCAGGCATTTCTATTTTTCCTAACATATGTACTTTAGGTACAATTAGTTTTGGTTCCAAAATAGATATGCCAACGGGCCCAAATCCGGTAACCATTTTATTTGAAGACTTTGATGGAAATGGGAAACCCGATATCATTGTTGCCAATCAATTAGGCGATAATTTAACTTTATTCAGGAACACAAGTACGGGAACTAATTTTTCTTTTGTTTCTAAGAATTATCCTATTTCATTTTTAGGAAATCAAAGTAACATGGGTCTTACAAGCAATGATTTTAACCACGATGGTAAAAAAGATTTGGCTGTAACTTTTCCTTTCAACAACAGGATGAAGATTTTGAAAAATATTTCACTTCTAGATTCTATTGATTTTATACTTGATCCAGTAATTTATACAACAGATACTTTTATAAGAGACCTGCAGTCGGCCGATTTAAATGGCGATGGTAAACCCGAAATTATTACCTATGCTTCATCTGATAAAAAGGTAAGTATTTTTGCAAATATTGGTACTGGTTCACAGATTGCTTTTAACGATACCTTTACGTATAAAGCCCATCAACTGATTGCCGATTTGAGAGTATATAATGTAGATGGCGATAGTTTGGCAGACCTTGCCTTATATTGTGGAGACTCTGTTGTTTTCTTAAAAAACACCTCTACAGCTGGTAACTATAACTTTGTTTATTTTGGTTCAAAATATGTAAATGGCTCATTTAGGTTTGAAATGGCCGATATAGATAATGACCATAAAGTAGACTTATTAGTAACAGGTGGAAACAACGTTACCTTACGTGTATTCCGCCATATTTATCCTATTAGTAATAACAATATTGCTGGCACCGAAATACTATGCAGTGCTTCTATACCTAACCAAATTATTGGTAGCACAGTGGTAAATAATTACCTTATTCCATTTACACATAATTGGATTAAATCTAGCACCTCTGCTACAACCAATTATGCTTTAACAAGTTCTCAAGATACACTTAAAGATTTTCAACCAGGTACCATCACAGGTAGCACTTGGTTCAAGCGTGTTTATATTTGGGATTATACCTATGATACTACCAATGTAGCTGCCAAAACTATTGCTAATTTAGGGGCCAATATCGTTATAGGAAACCAGCAAGTAAATTCAGGACAACTCGCTACCACTTTAACTGGTTCCTTAGTAAGTGGTGTTACCTACTTGTGGTTGAGTTCATCCGATTCATTAACTGGATATGCCCAAGCTTCAGGAACAAGCACTGGTAAAAATTATGCTCCGGGATTAATGTTTCAAACAACCTATTATAAACGCATTGTTAAGATTGGTTCTTGTGCCGATACCTCTTTGTTTGTTAAAGTATCTGTAATTCTAGGTGCAATAAACAACCAAATAACTTCTGGAAATCAATTGAAATGCCAAGGTGAGGCTGTGGATACTTTACGTGCAAATATTCCAACAGGCTTAACAATACCAATTTCGTATTTATGGATCAATTCTACCGTTGGTGCAACAGGGCCTTATACAACTGCCGCTGGTGTTAACAACCAAAGAAATTATTTCCCTGGTGCTTTGGTTCAAACTACTTGGTTCAGACGTATTGCAATGGATGCAACACATACAGATACCTCGAATGTTGTACTTATAACCATTACAGCATCTCCGGCAAAACCTGTTATTAGTACAAAACCAGTATCACCAATTTGTTTAAATACAAATACTTTGAATTTTGGCGCAAGTACTGCAGCACCAGCTGGTGTTAGTTATGTTTGGAGTGCCGAAAACGCATTGCTTTATGCACAAGGAAGTACTAAGCAATTTAGTTTGGTAACCTTTAATTCATCTGGTAAAGCGAAAGTTATTTTAACAGCAAGTGCGAATGGTTGTAGCAGCAAAGATGAAGTGGAGTATGATGTTACAAGTGAAGTTTCTCACCAAGCAACGGTAAGGTATTTTAATAAAAACTTTGTTTGTGAAGCTAATTTGGTAAATAAATACCAATGGGGGTATGATATTCAGCCTACTTTAGAGGGTGCCATTCTTACGGGTGAAATAAACCAAAATTACTTTAATGTTGCTCCAGAATTAGCTAGTAAAAATTATTGGGTAATTTCAAATACCGCTTCTTGTTACCAAAAAACATATTACAATAAACCTCTCAACGTGCGCGAATATGAATTTGAGGAAAACGGATTGTTGGTATATCCAAATCCAGTGGGAAGTCAAATAACAGTGCACCATAAAGATGCCAAGGGATCTATGCAGGTGCAGGTTTTAGATATGCATGGCAAAATTTGTCAAGAGGTGTTTTCGGCTCGAACCGAAACTATTTTGAATATGGAGGGATTAGCCCCAGGTGTATACATGGTGCGTTGTGTACTAGAAAATGATGTGATTGTAACTACCAAAGTTGTTAAAAATTAATTCTCACTACTCGTATGAAAACTTTAAAAATAACACTAGCCTTTTTAATATACTTTGGTTCTTGGCAAGTAAATGCTCAATCTGCCACAAGCAAAGGATTAGATGCAGAGATGCCCAATTGGTTTGTTGGAGCCAATTTACGTTTAGGGACTCAGTTTGTAAATGCTAAACAAAACAATTGGTCGAGCATGTATTTAAATTCGCTCAATGCCAATATAGGTGAGTTAGATGCCTCAGGTGGATTGAATTATGGATTTGATTTAAACTTGGGCTATTTCTTCGGTCCCAAAAAGAATTTTGGTTTGGGTACCGGCATTCAATTTGTTAATCAACGTTACAATTTAAGCCTTGATAAATTTGCTATTGAATACCAATCTACGGATAATTTTGGAGGAGTATTTCGTCAAGGTTTAAGAGCAAATGATGGGGTAGAAGAGAAGCTTGTAGCAAAAAGTTGGGGCATACCTGTATTATTGCTTTACAAGAAACAATTAGATGCCCATTGGGGCCTAAATGTAGATTTAGGTGTAGTGTTTAATTTGTCGTCGAAAGCAAGCTATACTGCCCAGTCTAATTTTGATTATGAGGCAATCTATTCATTTGATGACAATGGAAATCAAGTGTATGATAATAACCCCGTGCCTAACCCCAACGATTGGTTAATTACAAAAGCCCATTATGAAAAGGTAAATGCCGATGGTAATGTAAATAACTACTTTGAAGGGTTATATAACCAAGGATACAATGTTGGTTTAGGTGTAAGTCCAGCAAAAAAAGAAGGCGATGTGAAAGATTATGCCATCAAAACTTCTTTCTTTATTCAGCCCGGAGTTAGCTACAGAATTAAGCCAAACCTAGCTTTGCATGGGCAAATTGCTTACCGCAGAATGTTAGTAGAACATGGCAATAGCAGCGCTTACAGAATAACAGATACACGCGGCTCATACCAAACCATAAGCGATGGTATCAACACTAGTACGCAAGGTTTAGTGTCATTCTCAGTGGGTATTCGTTATTATTTTGGATCAAGCAAACCTAAACCAGCTCCTGTTGTAAAAGAAGAACCAAAACCAGTTGTGGTTGAGCCTGCTCCTAAGCCAGATCCTGCAAAAGAAAAAGTATTGGTTCAGGTTAAATTGCAAGACGAAAAATATGGCAAGCCAGTACCTGGAAATATTATTATTAAAAAGGGCGATGTAGTAGTTTATAATGGTGTGGCAGATGCCTCTGGTTTAAGTAAGTTTTACCTCGATCCAGGTGCTTATGCAGTGGGTGTAACTGCCAAAGGTTATATACCTGCCGAGGAGAGTTTAAACTTGTTGGCTTCAGAAAAAGGTACTTCCAAAACTATTGAATTGAAACAACCTAAAATTGAAAAAGGATTGGTGTTTAAACTTAGTGCCATCAATTTTGAAACGGGCTTAGATAAGTTAACAAATTCTTCGTTCGATATTTTAGATAAAATGGCCGAAATACTAAAAGAAAATCCAAAGATGATAGTTGAGGTTGGTGGACATACAGATGATGTAGGCGATGATCAAAAGAATTTAGTTCTTTCTCAAAATCGTGCTAATTCTGTAATGAATTATTTAGTTAGTAAAGGCGTAAACCCTAACCAATTAAAAGCGAATGGCTATGGCGAAACGCAACCTATTTCTGGAAACGATACAGAGGAAGGTAGAAAGAAAAATAGAAGAGTAATGTTTACGGTGGTGGAATACTAAACCGTAAATAAACTTTATAATTTTAAAAGCATGAAAGCTCCATTTTTGGTAGCTTTCATGCTTTTTTTTATTGCAAAAATAAGTTTGGAGTTTTGAGCAAGAGTAACTTTGATTTTCATCTTAAGAAAAAGGCACTCAAAACTCGCACTCAAACTCCAACTAAAAATTCAGTGTGAAAGTGGGAGTTTTGAGCAAGAGTAACTTTGATTTTCATCTTAGAAAAATCCCCTCAAAACTCACACTCACACTCAAACTGAAAATTCAGTGTGAAAGTTTGAGACTTGAGCAAGAGTAACTTTGATTTTCATCTTAAGAAAAAGGCACTCAAAACTCGCACTCAAACTCCAACTAAAAATTCAGTGTGAAAGTTTGAGTCTTGAGCAAGAGTAACTTTGATTTTCATCTTAAGAAAAAATCCCCTCAAAACTCACACTCCTTCCTCAAACTGATTATATTTGCAGTGTGAAAGTTTGAGACTTGAGTAACAGTAAATTTATTTTAATTCTCAGAAAAAGCACCCAAAACTCAAACTTCACACCCCAACTGATTAAGCAGTCTTATTTTAAGATTGATGAGAATAATAAGAATAAATAATTCTTAAATTCTGAGACGCGGCAAGAATCATTTAGCTCTCTTGTTATAATCAAATAATAAGATGTTTGATTTTGAAAAGTTAGAAGTCTACCAAAAAGCAAAGGTTTACCATCAAAAAATTGCAGTTTATCTTTCAGAAACAAAGCTTACCTCGTCAGAAAGAGATCAGCTTAAACGTGCATCCATGAGTATTGTGCTCAATATTGCCGAAGGATCTGGTAGATTTACAAAGCCCGATAAGCGCAAATTTTATATTATCGCCCGCGGCTCTGTTTTTGAAACTGTAGCCATTTTAGGCTTACTATTAGAACAAGCAACACTAGATAAACTAATCTATCAAAAATTCTATTTACAAGCTGAGGAGCTTTCTAAAATGCTGTTTGCGTTAATTAAAAGCTTAGAATGAAACAATCATGAATCAGTTTGGAAGTTTGAGTTTTGAGCAAGAGTAATTAGGATTTTCATTTTAAGAAAAAGGAACTCAAAACTCACACTCAAACTCCAACTGATAACCAGTAGTTAGCGTGAAAGTTTGAGTTTGAGCAAGAGTAATTAGGATTTTCATTTTAAGAAAAAGGAACTCAAAACTCACACTCAAACTCCAACTGATAACCAGTAGTTAGCGTGAAAGTTTGAGTTTGGAGCAAGAGTATATGATTTCTCCTTTATTGAATCATAACCTTCTTAGTTACGCGCTCATTGCCTTTTTCTATTACCACTAAATAAACTCCAATTGGCAGGGCTTGTGCGTCTACCTCCAATTTGTTTGTGGCAGTTCTTTTAATAGAAATTGCCAGTTCTCGTCCTGTTAGGTCTATTAGTTTAACAGAAGCATTCTCCAATTCTTTTCCTTCCAATACAAAGTTTCCTGTGCTTGGGTTCGGGAATAAATTAATAAGCGAACCAAATTCTAATTCTTGATTGCTCAATAAGAAATCGGTGGTAAAACTATACTCATACCTGCTGCCAAAATCTGTTGGAAGGGTTTTTAATACACTTCCTTTCGGGTTTCTAAACCTTACAAAGCCATTTCCTTGTGCGGTGTTTCCCCACCACGATAGCCCGTCTTCACCTGCATCATAAACCACCAATCTATAGCACCCACTCAAAGCATAGGTTTGAGTATATAAAGTATTGGCTGTAGCAAAAGTTTTAGAATCTACCAATTTATTGTCGCCATCATACAATTCGTACGAGCTTTCTGTTGGGTTATTATTGGTTCTAAAATCCAACATAAAATTACCCGGAATAACCTCAGGTCTTTTAAAGCTAGAAGTATATAAATTATTATAGCTATTGCCATCTGCTACTCCATTGGCTTTTAGTATTTCTACTTTAAAAACATTATTGCTCGAAAGCATTCCTGTGGCATAAAGTCCGCCAATTGGAAGGTTCACTGTAAGGGTATCTAAAAAGCCCAAAGAGCCCGTCCAGGTATAGCTTTGCTTTTGTCCTCCAACATTTATCCAATAACTAAACTCAACACTCGTAAGTGGTGTTGATCCCGAGTTTTGAAGAATAATTTTTGGTCCACTACACATTGGATTGCTGCGGCCATATACTATTTTATCGCTTGGTTCTTTTACCTCCAATATGCGTGCATCTAAACTAAAGTTTGCATTGCCATAAGTAACTAATTGATGTGCCACTTGGAAGTTATAGGCTCCTCCAGCTTTTTGCGGGAGTGATGTATTGTAGTCAATGCTGGCTGTTTTGCCAGCAGTTAGTTTTGAACTTAAATTAGTTTCTTTTAATAAACTGCTTTGCCCTGGGCACCATCCTTGTCGGTCATAAATCCAAGTTCCTCCTTGTGGGAAAATTGGGTTAAAAGCACATAATTGAACAATGCTCCATTTATTAGCAGTGTCGTTATCAATGTTTATGCTATGCATTACGGGACCACCATTGGCTTCAAATTCACCTTCTGAGCCATGTCCTGTAATGGAGGATCTTAATTTAAAGGACTTACCTGCGGCTAAAATTGGAACATTTACAGCGGCAAATCTACTTTGGTTATTTATGCTACCAATGCTTGCCGAACCTGTTCTGTTGGTTCCTTGCCAAATTTGGTTAAACTCCAAAACAGTGCGTGGCGGGGTTCCTACCACAAACCAAAATTCAATATCGTTTTGCTCCTGCGATTGTCCTCCAAGGGTCATCACAATGCGTTTTGAACCTTTTAATAAGGGCGCAAAATCTGATACATCATAATACCACGATTTTCCACTAGCGCCAAGGTCTAAGCCAATTCCATAAGGTGTTACAAACGACATAATTTCATTGTACCACGGAAAACGTTTGTAGTAAGGCATGTTTTGAATTAAGAGCGTTCCTTCGGCAGTGTTTGCAAGGCTATCTATAATTAGCAAACTATCTACATCTCCATTATATATTTTGCTTGGAGCTGCAGAGTAAAGGGTATTAAAACTAGAATCTAATTTTACTACATCATTTGTTAAAGGCACAATACCTGCCTTCGATTGAATGCTGTATTTTTCAATATAGGTGGTGTTTCTTTTTATAGAATCGCGCACACTTATCGTTTGAATAGTTGTGTTATAAACACCTCTGGTAAATTCAATTCTAGGTCTAAGGTCTAATGGCATAAAGCCTTTTACAATTTTATCACCACGGTCGTAGGTCCAACTAATATTAGTTCCAGCAGATTGTTTAGTAAGTTTACTTTCTGTAATGCTTTGTCCGCTGCCTTCGTTCATAGGGTAATAAGCAACCAAATTTGAATTTAAATCTGTAAGCCCCAATGCCGATTTATTCATCAAAGTTCCAATTAAAGAATCGGGTAGGGCTTTATTAAAAATAGCAAAGTCTGTAATTTTTCCTTTGTAATTATTTACGAGGTTTTGGTCTTTACCTAAGAACATATTTTGCATGTTCATAGCTTTTGTTTTCCCTGTACCAGATAGCCACAAAGTGCCATTTACAAATATTTTCATCACTCCCGTACTAGCGTTTTTAGTAAACACCCAATGGTTCCATTTTCCACCTTGTTCTTGGGAAGTAGCTGCCTTGTTAATTCTATCGTACCCACCTGCCGCAAAGCCACAATCAAAATACACATTGTTGTTGCTAAAAGGTAAATGAATGTTTAATTGCCTATTGGCTGGGTTATTATCTGTGGCATATAAAACAGAGGTATTGGCCGGCATTTGATTGGCATTACCAAAGGCCCAAAACGAAAGAGTAAGTTCGTTTTTAATAGTTGAAAAATTACTTGTATCTAACAAAAAATGTCCATTATTACTTAAATCTGCCGCGTAAATTTGATTGGCTGTAAGTCCCATTGGAATTGAAGTTGCCGCGCACAACACATTTATGGTAGAATCGTTTGGAAGACTATTGGTAAATGAAAATTGAACCAAAATGTTTTGTGTTCCATTCCAATTAAAGGGTGTTTTAAATACAATTCTATTGCTGCCATTTACAAATACATACTCGCTATTAAACACTTCTGTAAATCCGTTCAATTCGGCCTGAGCCGAGCTGGTGTTTGTAGAGTCGGTATGTTTTATAGAAACTTTTAAGAAGCCTGCTTTACCGCCTGTATTGTCAATACTTAAAATAAGGCTATGAATGTTACCTGCACTTAAACCCGCTGTAGCAAGCTCTGAAGCCAAATAGATAAATTGAGATTTGCCTGCTTTTTGATCTGTTTTTAAAACAGAATTAGATACGATGCTGCCCGATGAAACCAGGTAACTTGTATCTGAACCAATTGAATTAAGGGTTACTTTATGTTGGGTATATTGGTAATAATCGTAAACCGGTTTGCTGGTATAGGCAAAGGAAGTGCCCGTAAAATTTGAAATAATATAATTAGGCTGGTTGTTTAAGGCTTCCTCCACCTTGCTCGAATCTACAATATATGTATTGCAAGAATAATCCCATTCGCCGCAACCAAGGTTTCTGTTGGTTTGATCCGATACCAAAGCATTCTTACAGCGCATATTATAGCGCATAATAATTTTTTCATAGGTTTTGCTTCCATCAGGGAACATCACTACCGTATCGCGGGTATTGCTGCCATAATGAAAGGTTTTAACTTTTATCGTATCGCCTACATTTTGGGCCTGAACCGATAGGCTTAGCATGGAAATTGCGAAGGCAAAAAGGAATGGATATAGTTTTAATTTCATAAAAAGTACTTAGGTGTTGTTTCCAAATATAGGGTAGTAGAACTTAAAATCTAAATTCCTACCTGATGTTAAATTCATTCATAATTCTAATAAAGTATCTGAAAATCATTTTTCTAGTTCGCAAATTGTTTTATAATTGTTATAGAATGTAATTTTTATGAGAACAATTTTCCTTAGCTGTATTCTGTTTTTTAGTTTCATACAGGCACAAGCCCAAAATACCTATTGGCAGCAGAGCAGCTCCAATATGAGTAGTTTCGAATCCACACGTCAAATTGTACCCGAAAAATTTGCTTTGGTTCAGCTTGATTTGCCTGCACTTAAAAAATTACTTTCTACCGCCCCGATAGAGTTTACCCAAGATGCGAAACAGCGTCAAGTAACCATTTATTTGCCAACACCAAGTGGGGAGTATGCTGCTTTTTATGTTACCAAATCAAGCATCATGGAAAAGCCTCTTGCCGATGCGTATCCAGAAATTCAAACCTTTGCCATACAAGGCATAAGCGATCTGTATGCATCTGGAAGAATAGATTACACCTTGAAGGGTTTTCATGGAATGGTGAGCAGTCCCAATGGGCATTATTTTATTGATCCATATGCTAGCAATACCACTGAGTTTTATATTTCTTATTATAAATCTGATTTAAAAGCCAAAAAGGTTTTTTTAGAAGAATCACCCGTTCGAAGCGCTCCAGTAGAAGCTCCTAAAGAACAAGAATTAAAAAAAAAAGAACTTGCAGGTTCTGCTTCTGGCGCCGCAAGTAGCGCTCCAATTGCGGCTAGAAGCAATGGTACAAATTTAAGAACCTATAGAGTAGCTATTGCTACTACTGGCGAGTATTCTGCCTTCCATGGTGGAACCATTCCTTTGGTTTTAGGTGCTCAAGTAACTACTCTTAATAGGGTTGTTTCTATTTATAGAACAGAGCTTGGCGTGAGCTTAACTCTAATTGCAACAAATACAAACATCATATATCTAAACGCTAGCACCGATCCCTATACCAATAATAATGGGACTACCTTGCTTACCCAAAATCAAACTAACTTAAACTCTGTTATTGGTTCAGCAAATTTTGATATTGGACATGTATTTAGCACGGGTGGTGGTGGAATAGCAGCTTTGGGTTGTGTGTGCACAAGCTCAAAAGCGCAAGGTGTAACTGGCTCTAGCGCTCCCATTGGCGATGCGTTTGATGTGGATTATGTTGCTCACGAAATGGGCCATCAATTTGGCGGAAATCACTCGTTTAATGGAAATACGGGTTCTTGTGGAGGTGGTAATAGAAATGCGGGAACCGCCTACGAACCAGGCAGTGGTAGCACCATAATGGCCTATGCGGGTATTTGCTCTCCACAAGATTTGCAAGCTCATAGCGATGCCTATTTTCATACCATAAACTTCGAAGAAATTCTTACTAATATTACAACAGGTAGTGCTAGTTCCTGCGCTGTAATTACTGCCACCGGCAATACCCCGCCTGTATCTTCTCGTGGGGCTGTTTTTCAATTTGCTATTCCTAAAGGCACTCCTTTTAAACTCACAGGCACTGGCTCTGATGCTGATGGTGATTCCATTACTTATTATTGGGAACAATATGATTTGGGTGCAAGCACGGCTCCTTCTACACCCCCAACCCCAGGACCAAGATTTAGATCCTATTCGCCCACCATTTCGCCCACTCGCATTATTCCCAATTATGCTAATTTATTGGCCAACTCGGTTCCAGCTGGCGAAATTTTAGCTACAGCTGCCCAGGTTTGCAAGTTTAGATTAACAACCAGAGATAATAGAACTGTTGGTGGTGGCGTGTTTTATGATACCGGTTTTGTGTATATGAATTTTATCAATGTTGGTCCGTTTGCCCTTACCAGTTTGCCAACCAATTGGACACCCAATACTACTCAAACCGTTACGTGGAGTGTTAATAGTACTAACCTCGCACCTATTAATTGCAGCAATGTAAATATACTTTTAAGCATTGATGGCGGACAAACTTTTGCCTATACCTTAGCAAGCAATACAGCCAATGATGGAACAGAAAGTATAACTGTGCCAAATGTAAATAGCTTTAATGTAAGGCTTAAAATTGAACCAACAAATAATGTATTTTTTGCTATCTCACCCAGCGATTTTTCTATCAGCGATGTACGTACAGGTTCTTATGTAATTATTGGTGGTGGCACCGGAAGCAACACTACCACTGCTTATCCAGCTCCCTATGGAAATTATTATGGTGGGGCGCATCATCAATTTTTATATTTGGCTAGCGAGTTAAGTGCCCTCAGTGTAACACCTGGATTAATAACAAAAATGGGTTTCAATGTGTCGTCGTTGGTAACAGGTGGTTTAAATGGTTTTACGTTTAAGGTAGGACAAACTTCTACGGCCAATTTAAGTTCTGCCTATATTTCAACCGGATTAAATACCGTTTATTCAAACTCAAATTATTCGGCTGTTTCGGGTTGGAATTCGCATCCATTTTCATCTGAGTTTTTATGGAATGGAACTTCAAATATTGCGGTGGATGTGTGCTTTAATAATAATAATACGGGCACGAGTGGAAATACCACTACCACCTTAACTACTGGTTTAGCTGCAGGTATTTCTAGATACTATTATGCCGATGCAACTCCAGCATTATGTGCTAGCACAACATCTACCGCTACGAGTACAAGTAGACCAAATTTGCGCTTGTTTATTGTGCCTACTCCAACAATTGCTTCCAGTAATATGGTGTTTTCTAATTATGCCAATACTAGCGTTACCGTTAGCTTTACAGCTGGCAACGGTTTGAGCCGAATTGTGGTTTGCTCGCCTGTTGGAAGTGCCTTAATGAATCCAGCTAACTTAATAGATTATACGGCAAATGCAGCTTTTGGTTTAGGTTCGAACCTAAGCAATAGTAACTATGTGGTGTATAAAGGAAATGGAAACACAGTTACCATTACAGGCCTTACAATTTCTACAAATTATACCATACGAGTGTTTGAGTTTAATGGCGAAGCGGGCAGTAATAATTATTTGTTGAGCCCAATTTTGTCAGGTTCATTTACCACTTTACCTGTTAAGTTTTTAGATTTTACCGGTACACAAAACCAACAATTTATTAAGCTAATTTGGCATACCGCTTCCGAAGAAAATAATAGCCATTTTGTTTTACAACGTTCGTTTGTTTCCAATACTTGGGAAGATATTGCCCAAATTACTGGCTCGGGCAATTCTACCACCATTAAAGCCTATTCCTATACTGATGAATTAGGTGATAAATATTTCGATTCGTATGAAGTTAGCTACCGACTAAAACAAGTTGATTATGATGGTCGTTTTACCTACTCACGTGAAATACATTTTAGCGAATTAAATAAAGATGCCTTTCAATTTACCCTTTCGCCAAACCCTTGCGCGGGTAGCTTTAATATAGATTTGCTACAAGAAAATAGTGAAGGAATTACCATGAGTGTGTTTGATAATAATGGTGGGTTACTGCAACAACAACAACTCACAAACTCTAGCACCTTAATTCAACTTACTAATGAAAAATCGGGTGTATATTTTATACGTATCCAAACACCTACCGTAAGCCGAATGAAAAAAGTAGTACTCGTAAAAGACTAAAGATAATTAATCCTCGTCTTCTGGTTCTATCTCAACCAAAGTTGTTCCTAATTCTTTTTTAGCGTTTATGTTTTTCTCTAAAGATAGCAGCATGGCTGGCAATAAAAGTAGGTTCATAAACATACCAAATAGTAAAGATAAAGAGGTTAATATACCTAAGGCCACTGTTCCTCCAAAACTAGAGAAGGCAAAGATGGCAAAGCCTGCAAATAGGGCAATGGCGGTGTAAATAATACTTGGCCCAGCTTCCATTAAACTCTCAGGAATGGCTGCTTTCATATCCCAGTTATTTTTCTTTAAGGCATGGCGGTATTTGGCCAAATAGTGAATGGTAAAATCAACCACAATACCATAGGCTATACTAAAAATAATAATGGTAGATGGTTTTAATCTGATGCCAAAAAATCCCATTATACCAAATGTCATGATGAGAGGAATTAGGTTGGGTATAAGTGATATAACAACCATTTTCCAACTAAAGAATAAGAAGGCCATCATGATTGAAATAATTATTAAAGCTGATACCATACTCTGCACCAAATTATCAATTAAGTAATCGTTGCCTTTTAAGAATATCGCACTCGTACCTGTAATCTTAACATCGTATTGATCTTTAGGGAAAATAGAATCAATTTTGTTCTGTACAGCCTTGGTTAAAACCTTCATTTCTACTGAGCCTACATCGGCCATTTGAACGCTCACACGGGCTAATCGATAGGTACTATCTACCATAGATTTAAGGATATTGCCTTGCCCATCGCCTTTTGGTAAATACTCTACAATGCCAGCAATATCAACCACATTGGGCACTATATAATATTTCTCTTCGCCATAATTCATGCCTTGATTAGCAAATTTTATAAAGTCAACCACAGACGTTGCCTTTGATAATTCTGGGAATTGCAAAAGCTCTTTTTGTAAACGATTAATTTTTTGAAGGGTTACATAATCCTTTACACCATCCACTCGTTTCGTGTCAATTCTTATTTCAAATGGCAAGGCTCCTTTTAAGTGTTTTTCAAAAAACTTTAGGTCTTTGTAAACGGGGTCTGTTTCTGGTAAATCATCTACCACATACCCTAAGTTCTTTACTTGCATAGATCCATAAATAGAAGCAGCGAGCAATAAAAATGTGATAAAATATATTGACTTACGTTGGTAGTGAACCAAATCATAACATTTTACTAAAACTTTATTCAATCTAACACTGCTTAAATGTTTGGTATGCTTAGGTAGTGGTGGAGGTAAATAACTATATACAACTGGAATAAACACCAAGGAAATGATGTAAATTAACATAATTACTATCCCAGAAATTACGGAAAATTGATCTAACATGGCACTTCCCGAAAAGCTAAACACCACAAAACCAACTGCAGTGGTAACATTGGTTAAAAATAGTGCCAATCCATTCTTTGAAATAAGCCGCAAGAGTGCCAATATTTTATTGCCATGTTTGGTAAACTCCTGGTGGTATACATTGAGTAAATAAATACAGTTCTGAACACCAATAATAACCATTAAAGGCGGCAGAATACCTGTTAGGATGGTTATCTTATAGCCAAATAAAGCTAATAATCCCATAGTGGCAACTACACCAATAATTACAACTACCAATGAGAAAATTACCGCACTCAAAAATCTAAAGAACAAGAAAATGAAGATAGCCGTTACCAGAATAGACAGATAGGTAAATATTTTAATTTCGTCGGCTACCTTAGAGCTCATCATGGTTCGCACATAAGGCAAGCCAGAGAAGTGCATTTCTACCTTATGTTTTTCGCCAAATGCTCTAGCCTTGGCTTCTATACCTTTTACTAATGGAATACGTGCCTTACTATCTAATTGTGCCTTTTTTAGGTTTACAGCCAATAAAACCAAATCGGTCTCAGGGTTATAAAGTAGTCCATTATAAAATTTAAGTGTTTTTACAAAAGTTTGAAACGAATCTAGTTCGGATTGGGTTTTAGGTTTATGGGTAATAATAGGTTTAACTTCCAGTTTTTGTAAGGAGTCGTTTCGAACCAAATGATAGGCTTTGGTAATGGAGATAACTTTTTCAACTCCTTCAATGCCTTCTATCTCATTACCTAAATCGTAAAAATCGTTGAAGAATCCAAGCTTAAATGCGTCTTTACTTTGGGTTCCTATTACCAAAATATTACCATCCTCGCCAAAAGTTTCCTTAAATTTAACATACTCAACGTAGTCTGTATCCGATTGAGGGACAATCTTTGCAAAGTCGTAGGTCATTTGAACCTTGGTGGCAAAATAGCCAAAGAAAATGGTTAAAACCCCTAAAGAAACTAGTAACCAGAACCTATTCCGGATACAAAAAGTACCTATCGCATTCCACATATTGCGGCAAAAGTAGCTAAAAATGTTTAGAGTAATGTGTTCTAGTTTTTTATGTGTTTCTAGCTAAATTTACACTAATCTTCCTTCAATATCGTTTATTTGTGGTTGTTTACTTTTTAAATGAGAAGAATAGTACTTGTAATTAGCATCTGCTTAAGCGCCACACTGGCATTTTCCCAAGTTAATTTTGAGGGATGGCGCGTTCATTTGCCTTATCATAAAAACGCCTCCATTACCAATGTTGGTTCAAAACTATATTGTGGTTCAAATAGCGGCTTGTTTTCCTTAGAAACCGAGGATGGCAGCATTGAACGCCTCTCCAAAATTAATGGACTTTCTGATGTAGAAGTAAAATTGGTAAAGCATAATGTAGAAAAGAATATAACCGTTATTGTTTATACCAACGCCAATATAGACCTCATCGACGAGCAAACGCATAAAATTTATAATGTGCCCGATGTGTTTATGAAAAGCATGATTGGCTCAAAATCTATTAACCATTTCTGCTTTTATGAAGACAAGGTGTATATGGCCTGTAGCTTTGGTATTGTGGTGCTCGATTTAAACAAAAAGCAAATCATTGATTCCTACCAAAACCTTGGTCCTAATGGCACTCAGCTTGAATTTTTCGCTGTTAGTATTTTAGAAAATACCATTTATGCATCAGCCCTAAATGGGGTGTATGGTGCTTCTTTAAGTTCTCCCAATCTCAACGATTTTAACTTTTGGAAGAACATTAGGCCTTCTACCCTAAGTGGCAAAAGCGCCGTTTACAAAGGTGTTTTATATGCTGTTGTTAACGATACCCTAAAAACATACGATGCTCTTACCACCGATTGGCAAACCTATTTGCCGGCTGCTGGGAAAAAAATTACTGCAATTGAATTAAGTGCCTACCAAACTCCAAATGCCTTCTTGTTAATAATTACTCCTCAACTTATTTATCAAGAAAATGGCTCGGCCAACCCACTTCAACTTACACATACCTTTAGAAACGATGCCGTTTTTGATTCACGTGGGTTTTTGGCCATGGTGGATGATAATTATGGGTTAACTATTGATAATAAGTCTACCGGTCAGTTAGAATTTTATAATCCAAATGGCCCTGTTTCTAAAACATTTGGTCATATGCTATTTGAGAACGAAAAACTTTGGGTTACTGGTGGATCAGTTAACGATAGATGGGATCCTTTGGAATACAACGTGAGTAAGTTTTATCAATATCAATCCAATTCTTGGTATAATTTTAAAGATGCCGAACATCCATTATTGGTAGGTATGAAGGATTTTATTGATGTGCGCAAACATCCTTATGCCAACGAGGTTTATGTATCGAGTTTTGGTGGTGGAATTGTTCAATTAGCAAACAATGTAGTGGTTAAGAAATTTGATGAAACCAATAGCTCGCTGCAACGACTTAGTGTGAGCGATACGACCTATAAGCCCCTATTAACAGGTGGAATGGATTTTGATAATTTTGGAAACCTATGGGTCAGTAATTTTGGTGTTAACAAACCCATAAGTGTGAAAGCAGGCAATAACTGGTACTCATTTAATATTGGAACCATTGCAGGTGGTAATGAGCTTGGTTGGCTTACCTGCGACGATTACAATAATAAATGGGTGCTGAGTTTAAGAGATAAAGGGGTGCTTATTTACAACGATAATGGTACTCCTGCAAACTCTGCCGACGATCAATTTAAAATGCTAACCAAAGAAGTAGGTGCAGGCGAATTGCCTTCCAATACTGTCTTGTGTGTGAGCAAAGATTTGCGCGGCGAAATGTGGATAGGAACCAATCAAGGCTTGGCAATTTTAAGTAACCCTGGTTTAA
This sequence comes from Bacteroidetes bacterium B1(2017), assembly GCA_002256395.1. Lineage (GTDB taxonomy): Bacteria > Bacteroidota > Bacteroidia > UKL13-3 > UKL13-3 > B1. The sequence continues at coordinate 381,477 of NKJG01000003.1, forward strand.
TTTTTAATACCGATAAAGAGAATTTTGATGCACGCCAAATTATTATAAAGGTTGGAACCAATTACGAAATCTTCTTAGGCAAGGAACAAATTAATTGCATCAAAGTAGATCCTTCAAACAGAAAGTGGATTGGTACTCCAAATGGTGCTTGGCTAGTTTCGGATGATGGATATACGGTCATTAAAAACTTTACCACTGCTAACTCTCCATTGCTTTCAAATAATGTAATGGAAATTGGCATTGATGAACATACTGGTGAGGTGTTTTTTGGAACCGAAAAAGGAATTATTTCCTATATGGGTGATGCCAGTGCAGGCTTAGGCGATTTTGCTCATGTAGAGATTTATCCAAACCCGGTACGGCCAGATTTTACTGGAAGCGTAGCCATTAGAGGTTTGGTAGAAAAATCAACCGTTAAGATAGCTGACATAAACGGACAATTGGTTTATGAAACAGTGGCCAATGGTGGATTTGCATCTTGGGATGGCCGCAGTATAAATGGCAAACGAGTGAGCACGGGCGTTTATTTAATTTTTGCTGCAAATAAAGATGGAAGCAAAACCTATGTTGGCAAGCTTCTGTTTATTAACTAAAATATTAACTTAAAATTAGCATACATGTTCGCATCTGTTTTACACGAAATAAATGGGAAGTTCACCTTCCAAGAATTTGAAAAACCTATTCCTACCTCATCCGAATTACTCATAAAAGTTAGTTACGCAGCCCTCAACCACCGCGATGTTTGGATTCAAAAAGGGCAATATGCTGGATTAGTGTTTCCAATTACCTGTGGTAGCGATGGCTGTGGAGTGGTTGAAGCTGTAGGTGCTGATGTGGATGCTTCCTGGATTGGCAAAGAAGTTATTGTAAATCCTTCGCTCAATTGGGGCCCTAATCCTAGGGTTCAGGCCAAAGACTATGTTATTTTAGGTTTGCCAAATCATGGTTTCTTTGCTCAATATGTAAGTGTGCCTGCAAATTTGGTGTATGAAAAACCAGTCCATTTAAAGGCTAAGGAGGCTGCGGCTTTTCCATTAGCAGGCCTAACTGGTTTTAGGGCATTATTTGGTAGAGCAAAAGCCCAAAAAGGTGAAACCGTTTTAATTACAGGTGTTGGGGGAGGGGTGGCTTTATTTGCTGCTCAATTTGCTATAGCGGCAGGTTGTAAGGTTTACGTTACAAGTGGCTCCGAAGAAAAGTTAGAAGCAGCCAAAGCCCTTGGTGCTATTGGTGGAGCTAATTATAAAACCCCTGATTGGCACAAGGCATTGGCAAAAGAAAGTGGTGGCTTTGATGTGATCATTGATGGAGCAGGTGGACCAGATTTTGCCAAGTTAATTGATTTATGTAAACCAAGTGGTAGAATAGCCTGTTATGGCGCCACCGTAGGAACTTGGAATGCAGGTATTCCTGCCAAAGTGTTTTGGAAACAAATAGATATTCTTGGTTCAACCATGGGCAATAACGAGGAGTTTGCACAAATGGTTCAATTTATTAGCGAGCATAAAATTGTTCCTGTAGTGGCTCAAACCTTTGCGCTTAACCAATGCGAAGAAGCTGCTCGTTTTATGGATGAAGGCAAGCAGTTTGGTAAAATAGTTTTGGAAATAAATTAGATGACTATGGGGGCGCTTTCTAAGCCATTAAAAGCCTTGCTAATAAGTTTATTCTTATTGCTAGTTGCTTATTTAATTGCTTGGAATTCGCCTTATAAACCAATGCTTCCGGGCTATCATTTGTTTTTGTTTACGCCTCAAAAGTATACGCAAACGCTTAGGCAAATTGACCAAAATAAAGCAAAACTATTAGGTGCCGAACCAGAGAAAATTAAACCTGTATTTATAAGCGCACTTACCCAAAAAGTATTTCCATTTTGGTATGGAACCACTTGGGGGTTTTATGGATGCTCAACTACCCCAGGTAAAGGAACCATAGCTTGTGGTTATTTTGTTACCACTACTTTAAAGCAAATTGGTCTGAACCTAAATAGAGAGCGATTAGCTCAATGCGCCTCTGAGCAAATGATTAGAAGCTTGGTTCAGAAAAAATATATTTGGCATTTTAATAACTTGAGCCTAGAGGCATTTATAAATGGATTGAAGTTTAAGGGACCCGGTTTGTATATAGTTGGATTAGATAATCACACTGGATTTATTTATGTGCAAAGCCCAAACAAAATTCGTTTTATCCACAGCAGTGGCCGTTTTCCCTTTTGTGTACTGAATGAAAATGCGGCCGAATCTATTGTGCTTAAAAAGTCGACATATAAGGTGGTAGGTAAAATTAGCGACGACCCCTTGTTGCTAGATAAATGGGTGAATGATACGCCGATACACTGATCTTTTTAAAGTATATTAAAAGAATTATAGGCAAGAGTTATTATTAGAAAGTTGAAATTCTTATTTTGCAAGTCAAATGAAAGTTACTGAACATATTAAAAACGCTAAGGAAACCCTATTTTCCATTGAAATTTTACCACCCTTAAAAGGTAAAGACATTAATTCAATTTATAATGGAATTAACCCTCTGATGGAGTTTAAGCCAGCTTTTATTGATGTTACCTATCATCGTGAAGAGTTTGTGTTGCGTAAACGTAAAGATGGTGGATTTGATAAAGTTTATACCCGTAAGCGCCCGGGTACAGTTGCCATTTGTGCAGCTTTAATGAATAAGTACCATGTAGATACCGTTCCACATTTAATTTGTGGTGGTTTTAGTAAGGAAGAAACTGAAAATGCCCTTATAGATTTACATTTCTTAGGTATTGATAACGTATTAGTGCTTAGAGGTGATAATATTAAAAACGAACCGAACTTTGTGCCTGAACCAGATGGAAACAAAGATTCTCTTGAATTATTGAAGCAAGTAGTTGCCATGAACAATGGTAAATATCTGGATGAAGAATTGGAGAACGCTTCAAATTCTAATTTCTGTATTGGTGTTTCGGGTTATCCAGAAAAACATTTTGAAGCGCCTAATTTGCAAAGTGATTTGAGATGGTTGAAGCAAAAAGTTGACTCGGGTGCAGAGTATATTGTTACCCAAATGTTTTTTAATAATGCCAAGTATTTTGAATTTGTAGATACCTGTAAAAAAATGGGCATTGAAATTCCAATTATCCCAGGCCTTAAGCCACTTACAACAAAACGTCAACTTACTATTTTACCTAAAATATTTAACATAGATATCCCCGAAGATTTGGTTCACGCCATTGAAAATTGTAAAGATGATAAGGCTGTGAAGCAAGTGGGAATTGAATGGGCCATCCAACAAAGTAAAGAATTAAAGGCTGCTCACGTTCCTGTTTTGCATTATTATACAATGGGTGTTGCCGAAGTTACTAAAGCAATTGCTTCACAAGTTTTTTAACTTAAACCTATTCGTATTCTATGAGTTTTGAAATTCAGCCCTGGATGGGGAGAACAGAGTTGTTGTTGGGGCAAGACCAATTACATAAATTAATAAATTCAAATGTTTTGGTGGTAGGCCTTGGTGGAGTAGGAGGTATTGCAGCCGAAATGATTGCACGTGCAGGTGTGGGTCGTATGACTATTGTAGATGCCGATACCGTTGACCCTACAAATAGAAACCGCCAAATACCTGCTCTTAAAAGTACCGAGGGAAAAGTAAAGGCAGATGTACTTGCAGAACGTTTGTTGGATGTAAATCCCGATTTGCAATTGCAAGTTATTCCAGAATATTTTAGAGATCAATTAACCTTTGATGTATTAGATAATAACAAGTTCGATTATGCTTTAGATTGTATTGATACTCTCTCTCCAAAGGTGTATTATATTAAGGCTTGCATAGATAGAGGCATTCCAATTGTAAGTAGTATGGGGGCTGGTTCAAAGGTTGATCCCACTCAAATTAAAGTGGCCGATATTTCTGAAACCTATAACTGTCATTTGGCAAGATATACGCGTAAATATTTACATCGCCTTGGCGTGTATAAAGGAGTAAAGGCTGTGTTTTCTGCCGAACCTAAATTAACAAATGCCCAAGTGATGTTAATGGAAGCCAGAAATAAAAAATCTGCCGTAGGTACCATTAGTTATATGCCTACCGTTTTTGGATGTACTGTTGCTTCTGTGGCTATTAGAGATTTATATAGCCGTAAATAATTATCGGTGTTTTTTAGGTTCGTGCATAAAGTAAAAAAGCAATTTTAAGGAGCCGCTAATGATTCTATACGAAAAATAGTTCCTCAATTTAACAAACCAATTGCTCTGCTTTTGATAATCTACGACCGATACTTGATGGGAGTGACTTTTAATGGTTGATAATACCTGTTGCTTGCTTGTTTCTTGAAATTCCTTATCCCGTATTTCTATATTGCATTCTAGGCTTCCAAAATCGCTTAAATGATTTAAATTATAAGAGCCAATACACATCCAATCCGAATCTATAAAGGCTAGTTTGGCATGTAATATACTTGCTTCCCATTCCCAAATTTCTACACCTGCTGCTAATAAATCAGAATAAAAATAATTGGCAGCATACTTCATGCTTTTTACATCCGAAATACCTCCCAAAATAAGCTGAATTTTAACTCCTCTTTTTGCGGCCTTTTTTAAGATTCTTTTTAAGGCCGGTGAGGGTAAAAAATAACTAGCAATTAGAATAATTTCATGTTGTGCCTGTCTAATGGTTTGACGGTATTGTCTACTAATTCCAAATCGAGCCAATAACCAATGGTTTTGCAATATTCTTGCTTTATAGGTTCCTGAACCAACGGGGTATGTTAGGGTGTTTTTTTGTTCCTTAGTTAGAGGCAATATTCCTCTTTCAACTTTATAACAAATACGTAATAAATCAAGCACTACATTGCCTTGCATTTTAATGCCATAATCTAACCAAGTGTTTGATTTGCCAAAACCACTGTAGGAGTCAGAAATATTTATACCCCCAATGAATGCTACCTCATTATCAAAAATAAAAATCTTATGGTGCATTCTTAAACCAGTATGATATTTAAAAGCAAATTTAAACTTAGAGAAATAGCTTAGTTCAACCTTGTTTTCTAACAGTGTTGTTTCCCATGTTTTAGGAAATCCTCCACTACCATAGCCATCCATAACAAGTGAAATTTCTACCCCTCGTTTGGCAGCGGAAAGTAGGGCATCAAATAGCACTTTGCCAGTTGTGTCGCCTTCAAAAATATAAACATGAAAATGTATGCTCAACTTGGCTTTCGCAATCAATGATAAGAGTTCATCAAAAAAGGATTCGCCACTTCTAAGGAGCTTTAATTCTTGGTTTCGATGCCATGGAAAAATGCCAATATTTTTGCGCCAAGTCATACTCCAAAGTTAACTTAATTGGATACAAATTGATATACCCTCTAAAAGCTTATTTTGAAATGTAATTATTGTGCAGCAAAACCCTAACCAAGGTTCCAATACCTTTCTTAGATTTAATATCAATTTCGCCTTTGTGTAATTCTATAGTTTTCTTTACTAAGCTCAAACCTATTCCATAGCCAGGAACAATGCGGGTTTCGTTTGATCTATAAAAGGCCTGAAATACATGTGGTAAATCAGTTTCACTAATTCCTGCACCTTTATCTTCTATGTCAATTTCAAAATCTAATTTATTAAATTTTATCCTCACCCAACATTGCGCTTCTTTTGAAAACTTACACGCATTATCCAATAAATTACTAAATATCGATTTTAGCAAAGAGTAATCTCCATAGGTTTGAATTTGGTCTTCCTCCTCCGGAATATCTCCCCAATCGAGTGTTATCTTATAACTTGGTTTTCGTTTAACGAGGTCCTCTTTAGCGTCCATTAATACCTCTACAATAGATACGGTTTGAAAGGTAATATTTGGGAAATCTGCGTTGGCAGAAGCTAATTCCGTTAAGCCATTAATAAGCGCAATTAAACTTTGAATGTCTTCCTGTAAGGAGGCAAATGTTTTTAAATATTCTGGCTCGCTTCGCTTTTGTAATAAAAGCACTTCTATTTGTCCTTTCATTACCGTTAAGGGAGTTCTAAACTCATGCGAAGCATTGGCAACAAAGAGTTTTTGAAAGGCAAACGATTTTTCAATACGCTCCAGCATCTTGTTAAAAACAATCGCTAAATTGGCAATTTCATCCTTCCCATTTCCTTCCGATACACGTTGATGTAAATTGCTTTCATTAATTAAATCAACTTCAGAAATAACATTTTTAATAGGTTGTAAAGCCTGCTTAGAAAAATACCAACCACTTATGGCGGCAATTATGATGCTAACAATATTTAGAATCACCAGCAAAATTCGTAGAAATTTTAATTTTCCTTGTCCCGCTACATCAATTGCGCTACTTACAACATAAAAGGTGTGACTTTCATGAGGCACCATATAGGCACAATATTCTGTATCTTGATTGTTTACTTCAAAATCGCCTGTGTTTTTATATAAATTTTGGAGAAGCTTAACCTCTGTTTCCTGAATTGGCCTAGAGCTAAAAATTACTTCATGATTTTCATCGGCAATAATTAGTTTTTCTTGAGGAAACCTATTCAGTTGTTTCTCAAACATGAGCTTTAAAATAGAAGGTGTTAGTTCTTCCTTCTCAAGGTAATTTACAACCACATTCCTCGAAACATTTCTTAACCTATCTGTAAATTCATTTTCCCTAAAAATTTCCGAAAATTCATATGTAAATACAGAAAATGCAAATAGAATACCCGCTACAATAGCCGTAAACTTAATCGTAAGTGAACTCTTAATGTTCATTTACAAGTTTTATTATAAATCCGACTTAATAATATACCCCATCCCTACCATGGTATGTATAATTTTTGTAGGAAAATCTTTGTCTATTTTCTTTCTCAAAAAATTAATATACACATCAATTACATTGGTTGTTGTGTCAAAGCCCGATTCCCAAACCTTTTCCAAGATTTCGGTTCTAGAAATAACTCTATTTTTATTGCGAATTAAATATTCCAAAAGAGAAAATTCTTTGGCAGTTAAATCAATTGTTTTTCCTCCTCTTCGTGCTACTTTACGATCTAAATCCAGTTCCAAATCCTCTAACTTTAAAACTTTTTGATCCGCAAGATTGTCGGTATACCTTTTGGTAAGCGCCCTAAGTCTTGCCAACAATTCTTTAAACTCAAAAGGTTTTACTAAATAATCGTCTGCACCTGCATCAAGGCCACTAACTTTTTCGTCTAAAGAACCTAAAGCTGTTAACATTAGAATGGGCGTCTTAAGTCCTTCCGATCTTAGTTCTTTAGCCACCTCAAGCCCATTTTTATGGGGAATCATCACGTCTAAAATAATTACATCATAGGTGTTTTCTAATGCCATTTTCTTAGCATAAAAACCATCATACACAACTGTAACTTCGTTGTTTTGTTCTTCTAATCCTTGTTTTAAAAAGGAAGCAACTTTTGGTTCATCTTCAACTACTAGTAAATTCATAATTTATCCTTTTTCTATCGTGTAAAACTGTCTTTAAGTGTCTTTGTTTTTTGTCACTCGGCACAAGTTAAGGCAATAATTCATGTCAAAAATTAAACTCACATTAATTTTACTCAAACCTTTCATAGCTAATTAATTAGCCTCCAGCTTTTTTTGCTTTATAATTTTCCTTAAGCAAATAGGCAATCATTTTATCTCGGAAGTCTCCCTGTATTAATATTTCACCATCCTTCGTACTTCCGCCTACGCCACAGTGTTTTTTTAGGTTCGAACCAAGAGTAGCTAAGTCTTCGTCTGTGCCAATAAAACCTGTTACCCTCGATACCAATTTACCTCCACCTTTTCTATCTAAAAAGATTTTCAATTGCTGTTGTTGCGCAGGTAAAGTAATACTGCTTTCTGTCTCAAATTCTTGGTAGTTAAAACTTTCATCAGTCGAAAAAACTACCCCGTTTCTGTTTTTGTTTTTATTGCTCATACTTAAGGTACAATTATAGTGAGTGATTTTGGATGCATCTTAATGCTCACTTGTTCGTCAAACCAAACAGGCTCTCCGTCTATGTTTACATATCCAGCCTCTGGTTGAATAACAATAAGGTCTTTTACTCTTTGTGTATTCGTTTGTTTGTTTTGATGAATTCGTCTTAAGAATAAATCCACACTAAGTCCCACAAAATTTGTCCAACTAACTTGCTTTAATAAGGTAATATCAAACCACGCATCCGCAAATTCTGCTAGTGGAGCTATATAGGCATTATTTCCATATTGCGGTCCATTGCAAATTGCTAAAACAAATGCTTTATGTATTTGCTGTTCTAAGCCCTGAACCAATTTGTATTCCTTTGGTTTGTATTGGTTCAGTTCTTTAATACTTATGCGGGCATAGGTTTTTAATCCTCGTGTTCCTGCCTCCGCAAATTTGGAGCTTACATAGGCATCAAATCCAAATCCGCATACATTAATAAATGCAGTTCCGTTGGCCGAACCGCTATCAATACACAGGCTTTTACCTGTATTTAATAGTTGTATGGCCGCTATGGTATTCATCGGAATATTTAATGCCCTTGCAAACCCGTTTCCAGAGCCTAATGGAATAATTCCCATAGGAGTATTGGTATGAACCAAACAGCTTGCCACAATATTTAATGTCCCATCACCGCCAACCGCAACTACTAAATCTTTATTTAATTCTACCGCTTCTTTAGCCAACTCTTTTGCATGATTACCCGATTGAGAAAAGGTAATTTCCATATCAAATTTACTTTGATCTAAATGTGCGTTTAGTAAGCTAGGGATATCCTTCTTTGCTTTTCCACCCGATATTGGGTTTATAATAAAGCGCACCTTTTTTTTATCAGCCATTCACCTGCAAAATTTTCGGTAAAGTTATTCAATCTTGTTACAAGTAGTATATTCGACAAATTATTTTGATGAACTGGCATACCCTCTTACAAGCATATCGATATGGCGATATAGCCCCTCGTAACCTCAATGAAACCCAAAACAGGAGCATCTTTGAGCAAGATTACGATCGTATCATTTTTGCAACCCCTTTTAGAAGATTGCAGGATAAAACTCAGGTAATTCCCTTGCCCGAACACGATTTTGTTCATAATCGACTTACTCATAGTATTGAGGTAAGCAGCGTGGGACGAACACTTGGGAAGATTGCAGGCCAAGCTCTTTTGGAAAAATACCCTAGCCTATCGCCAACATACACCCATCACGATTTTGGAGCCATTGTTGCCGCGGCAAGTTTGGCCCACGATATTGGAAATCCTCCTTTTGGACATAGTGGTGAATCTGCTATTGGCGAGTATTTTCTAAATGGCCCAGGTGCTAGGTTCAAACCGCAAGTAAGCGATAAGCAATGGGCCGATTTAATAAAGTTTGAAGGAAATGCCAATGGTTTTAGAATTTTAAATAATTCTGGAAATACTGGCAAAGGTGGAATTAGATTGAGCTATCCAACCTTAGCAGCCTTCACAAAATACCCGAAGGAAAGCTTGCCCGTTTATCCAAAAGGCAGAGCAAGTGAGAAAAAGTTTGGCTATTTCCAAACAGAAAAAGACCTCTACCACCAAATTGCACAAGCACTTGGTTTAGTAAAAGCTCCAGATAATTCAGATGTTCATTACCGTCGCCATCCCTTAGCATTTTTAGTGGAAGCAGCTGATGATATTTGCTATCACATTATTGATTTTGAAGATGGCTTAAGATTGGGTTGGATTGATTTTTCTTATGCCGAAGAACTGCTTATCCCAATTGCAGGAGAGGCTTTATATCTCGAAAATTATTCTCGCATTGCATTCAATGATGAAAAAGTTTCTTACCTACGCGCAGTGGCTATCAATAGTTTAATTAAGGAAATGGCCGAAGTGTTTTTAACAAATGAAGAGGCAATGCTGGCTGGTACTTTTGATACCTCTTTAATGAACTTAAGTAAACATAAAGTGCTTATTGATAAGATTAAAGAAATCTCCTTAAATAAGGTTTATAAGGCTAGGGAAGTTATAGAAATTGAGGCTGCCGGTTTTGAGGTTATTGGTGGTTTATTAGATTTGTTTTTAGATGCACTCAATCAAATTTGTGCCGACCCAAGCTCGCAAAAAAGCTATAGAAGTTCCAAAATTGCCGAGCTTCTGCCAAATCATTTGAAATATCCAAGTCAAGAACTTACCGACAGTTTGTACTTACGAATTGTGGCAATTTGTGAATTTGTGGCAGGCCTTACAGATAAGCATGCCATCAGTTTGTTTCGCAAGCTTAAAGGCATAGAACTTCCTCGCTAATAGGGTAGACAAGCTTTTCTCGTTTTTTTTCTACTTTAATATTTCAAACAAATTCTGACTAAAAGTCGCTGGCATACAAATTGCCACTGCACAGAACAAAAAGCTGCCTTTTAAGGTTTGCGATTTATAAAATTACTATATATTTGACCAAAACAAACGAGTATGAACTTAGGAAATGAATTCCGCAAATACGCGGTAAAACACAAAGGCATTAGCAGCATTAAAGTAGATGCCTATATGGAAAGTACCATGGAAGGTATGACCAGAACAGTTATTGAAGAACGCCCAATGAATTTTAGAGAAATTGATGTGTTCTCTCGCTTAATGGCCGACAGAATTATTTTCATGGGTATGCCTATCGATGATTATGTTGCCAATATTATTCAAGCGCAATTATTGTTTTTAGATTCAATGGATGCCCGTCGCGATATTCAAATGTATATTAATTCACCTGGTGGATCTGTATACGCCGGACTAGGAATTTATGATACCATGCAGTGGGTAAACCCAAGTGTGGCCACCATTTGCACTGGCTTAGCTGCATCAATGGCTGCTGTATTATTGTGTGCAGGTGAAAAAGGAAAACGTAGTGCCTTGCCTCATGCCAGAGTGATGATTCACCAACCATTAGGAGGTGCTCAAGGTCAAGCGTCGGATATTGAAATTACCGCTCGCGAAATTCAAAAGTTGAAAAAAGAATTGTATGATATTATTGCCAGCCACACCGGTCAACCTTTTGATAAAGTTATGGCTGATAGTGATCGTGATTATTGGATGATTGCCGCTGAAGCCAAAGAATACGGTATGATTGACGATGTGTTGTTGAAACATAAAAAAGAAGAAGAAAAGAAATAAACAGCCATTTAAAGGCTAGTCTTTAAAGGAGTCGTTTAGTAAACGGCTCCTTTTTTTATGTAGATTGTTGAAGCTCTTTACAGTACAATTATTTGCAGAGCGCAACTCGCATGGATATTTCGCTAGTACATTTGTTATTGTATAGCCTTTGCCATTTTTTTTGTCTTGGTTCAGACCTGTTTTAGGGTATTCCTTTTTTGTTATACTTTTCTATTTGCACAGCCTAAACCACCTTTAAAATAAGGAGATTCCTAGGTTTTCCTTAATATGTATATTATGTTACACAAAAGCGCTCTTATTAACAAGGCCTTGTGATTAGTGGATTATTGCATGCTAAGTTGCCCTGTATCCAATTTAATAGCCATAAGTTTATTTAAGTCGCGTATGTCGCATTTAACAAGCATCTTGAGCTAATTTTAATTGTTTTGGATAGGAGGTAGATACTATAAATTTGTTTCATACAAAACCTAATCTAGTATGGAATTACCTGTACCGAATAAAATTTTTCTACTTTCACTCTTAATGCTGGGAAGCATATGGAGTGGGTGTACTAAAGCTCCTATTGGCACCGAAACCGTAACACCTAAATGTGTGCCCGATAAATTGCCAAGTCAATACAAAGCTGTTTTTATTGATGATGTGTTGCCCAATGCTAGCAGTCAATCTCCTGTGGCTGTTTTTAAATTTAATCAAACGTTAAACACATACGCCAACACCTCTTGCAAAACCAAACCAAACGAGTGCGAAACACGTCTATACATCCAAAATATTTCAGGATATAATATGCGTATGTCGTATTCAATTAATTATTTGCAAGGTTCTAATGCTTGGACAGCTGATGGTTTTGCTGATATTCCTACTGATAGCGTGTATGATGCAGGAGTGGTGAATTGCAATTGTGGATGGGTTTCTTCTGGATCTATGATTGTGATGAAGAAAGGTGTAACATATAAAAATTAACAACAATAGGCTTATCTTTGCAGCCTAAATGGCAAAGAAAAAAGAAGATATCTGCTCTTTTTGTGGCAGAAGTAGAAGCGAAGTAAGTTATCTCATTTCGGGCTTAGATGCATTGATATGCGAAAATTGTATCGGTCAGGCTTTCCGAATTATTAATGAGGACAAAGAAACAGCTGATAGAAAAAGTGCAGAAGTAGCAATTCAATTGCTTAAGCCAGCTGAAATTAAACAACATCTCGATCAATATGTGATTGGCCAAAACGATGCTAAAAAGGTTTTAAGTGTAGCTGTTTACAACCACTTTAAACGCATTTTGGCAAAAAAGGATAATGAGGTTGAATTAGAAAAATCAAATATTTTAATGGTTGGCGAAACGGGTACAGGTAAAACCTTACTTGCCAAAACCCTCGCCAGAATGTTGCAAGTGCCATTCTGTATAGCCGATGCCACCGTTTTAACAGAGGCCGGTTATGTAGGAGAGGATGTAGAAAGTGTTTTAACTCGCTTGCTACAAGCAGCTAATTACGATGTGGCTGCCGCCGAACGCGGAATAATTTATATTGATGAGATTGATAAAATTAGTAGAAAAAGTGATAACCCAAGCATCACCCGCGATGTAAGTGGCGAAGGGGTTCAACAAGCTTTATTGAAGATTTTAGAAGGAACCGTTTCCAATGTTCCTCCTCAAGGGGGTAGAAAACATCCAGATCAAAAAATGATTCAGATTAATACTGAAAATATTTTATTTATCTGCGGTGGTGCATTCGAAGGAATTGATAAAATGATTGCGCGCCGTCTACAAACTCAAGCAATCGGTTTTAAAACAACCGAATTGCCTAATAAAGATTCGGATAGCAGCTTGTTAAAATATATTTCTGCGGCAGACCTTCGTACCTATGGCCTAATTCCTGAAATTATTGGTCGTATGCCAGTTCTTTGCCACCTAGAACCGCTTACCAAAGAAATATTAAAACGCATTTTGCTCGAACCTAAAAATGCATTGATCAAACAATATATTCATTTGTTTTCTCTTGAAGGAATTGAACTTGAGTTTGCCGATGAGGTAGTAGATATGATTGTTGATACTGCTTTTGAATTGAAACTTGGTGCCAGAGGCTTGCGCAGTATTTGCGAGGCTTTAATGATAGATTATATGTACGATGCTCCTTCTCAAAAGAGCATGAAGAAACTGCATTTAACCGCCAAAGAAGCTGCTGATAAAATTGAACAAGTGAAGTTGCGTAACTACCAAGCTGCTTAGGTTCGAACCAAACCAATAGTGTAAAAAGCTAAGGAATTAAGTATGCCCCATATTAGCCGAAAAAAATTTACATATAAAGTTGGTCCGCAATTGCGCTCGTATCTTAAAAAATATGGTCGCGAAACCGATGTGCCTATCCATTATTCGGATTTAAAATTATACAAAGAAAGCATCTCTCATTACGATAAAAAGGGTAAAGATACTCTCTGGGAAACCTGTATTTATGCTCCAGAAGATCAAGATAGAATTTATCTTCACCTACTTGAAATTTATGCCTTACTAAAAGTAGGTGGCGATATGCAAGTAGTAGAACATTTAGGTGTGGATAGAATTGATATTTGTCTTTACGGAAACACCTTGCCTTTCCGCATCCGAATTATCAATAGGCTTAATGATAACTTTGACTATTTCTATGTAAAAAACGCAGATGCTTCGCGTATTTATGGATTGGAATTAGAACACCTTCTTTCTCCAAATAGAATTAGTTATTTGGTTTCCGACGATTCGTTAATAGAAGAACATATTGTGGGTATTCCTGGCGACGAATTTATTAAGCACCATATTTATGAGGGCGATTTTAATGGAACACGCTTGGCTAAAGAGTTTGTTAAATTTAATGAGCGTTGTTTAATTAGACTTTTAGGTGATATGCATTCGAGTAATTTTGTTGTTCAAATCACTCCCGATTTTGATGAAACAAATTATCGTATTCGTGCCATAGATTTTGATCAACAATCGTTTGAAGGACGGAAAAATATTTACCTGCCTCAATTTTATAAACAGAATAAATTTTTCTTTGATAACGTGCAAAAATTTGTGAGCAAAAAAAGCTTACAACAATATCAACGCGAAGAAAGAATGGTAATGATAGCGAGGATGAGAGCCGCTAAATGGCCTTTGCTAAACCTACTGGAGGCCATGGGCCAAGAGCCAATTGCGCCTATCGAAAATGTTAAAAAATTAGCAGAAGAACTGGCTGCCTATTATAATAGTCCACGCATATTAAATGCTAAAAATATGGGTGAAATTGTAAAAGCTTCTTTACTCGAAGCACTTCGTGTTCGCAAGAAAAATTAAATAGTATTTCAATTCCATTGAATATCCCTTCGGATAATTTTAGCTGGATGACCTCCAATTAAGCAGTTTTCCTCTTCAAAAACTCCTTTTACTACAGAGTTTGCTGCTAATACACACCCATTTGGTATGCTTGTTCCTTTATATATTTTAACACCATTAGCTATCCAAACATTGTTCCCAATTACAATTCCATCACCAGAATCTCTCTTTCCTTCGTATGCAATTGTGTGAAAGTCTTCGTCTAAAAATTGGCAATCCCAAGCAATCACACATTCCTTTCCAATAGCTAAAGAGTGCATTATTATTAATTTGGTATTAGAATTCATATACCCGCCTTCGCCAATAGTAACTTTTGCATCCTTGCCAATATCAATCCTGCATCCTCGGCCAATTGAGTACTTTCCTAAGATGCTTAATGTTCCATTAATATTTAATAAGGTTCTATCTTTTCTATGCATAAATCCAACATACCTTACTCCAATTTCTAAGGTGTTACTGGTATGTAAGTTTTGTATCCCTTTTATGCTACAGTTTTGATGAAGTAGGAGCGTTTTATTTTGGACCAATTTGTAATATGCCATTCGTATCATTAACCATAGAAACCATGTTTCCGATTTCCTACATTTGGCATACACTAATCGTAAGGATTGCATGTGGTTAAAGTAAGATTTTTAAACCCCAAACTGACTCAAGTGATGGTCGAGGTGCTTGTAAAACATATTGTTCCAACCAGTACTATCCAATATCCCAAACGAGTGCGATTCTTTGTTTTCGAAATGACTTTGACCTAATTCTTGAGTTTTTAAAATGTAGTCAATTAGCCTTTTCTTTTCTGCCTCAAATTCTCTTTGTCCAACTATTATAAATGCAGGAGCGGTTTGACTAGATTTTTTGTAGGGTGTTTCGCTAATAACAATGTTTTTTACAAAGAGTTTCAATAATAATTTGGTAAAGGCATTTGGCTTGTGATGGTTATTTTCATAAACCATTTCATAGGTAACACTGCAATGAGCCAACATTTGGTCAACATTCATTTTGCCCCATAAGGCTTGGGTAGAAGGACTTAATTTGTTTATTCTATCTACAATTTGTTGGGTAACTTCTTTGCTGAAAATATTTGCTAAAGCCATTTGTTTTTAAGTTTTAATTAAACAAAGTAAACCCTTTCTGCTTTAAATTAAAATTTACAGAATTATCTATTAGTTAAATCTTAGTTCACAAAGCTCTTTTCCAATTTCATGAATGCCTTCAAGTATTTTATTTGTTTGCTTTGTTGATGGCTTTTTCTTTCCTTGAACATATTGAGAAAATAAGGTTGGATGTATACCTACTCGCTCTGCAATAAACTTGGCATTTAATACCCTGTAATATTGGAAAAATTGTTTCAAATCTACGGTTAATATCAATTTGCTTTTTGAAATACGCACCTCTTCTTCTTCAAAGGCTAACTGTAACGCTTCAAAAGCAGCCTCTCTTAAGTGAGTAATGCTCTTTCCTGTGGTAGCAATTGCATACGCATTATTATACGCAGAATATCCTGTGGAGGTTATTTCCACTGTGAATTCATATGCTTTTTTTGTTGCTTTCATGTTTTTATTAATTCTCATTTACTATTCCTGCTTGCTTTAATATCTTTTTCTCAAGACCTTTTCCTATTTCATCACTGCCATGGTTTGGAACAATAATAAAATACGAATGATAGGCGTGTTTTAATTTAATATGTAATCCTTTTTGTGAAACCGCATACCAACCGCTAACTCTAAGGATTCGGATTAGTTCTGAACATTTCATAAACTATTTTTCTTTCCTAACGCCTTTTCAAAGGTAAATAATAATTTACCTGACTTACAAGTTTTTTTCATATTTATTTTTAATGATTCAACCTAAACTTACTGCATAGTTGTATTTAGGTAGGCTTTACTTAATAATGAATTATAGATTTTTAGTAGGTTTTAATAGTCAAAGTCCTCGTGCAACGTAGGTTCGAGAATTTTCAGGTATCTAAGATTTTTGTTTGTAATGCTTTTCTAAATTGAAGGCAATTCTTAGCCTAATTCAAATTTGCTTTCTTAGAAAGAAAATGTATTTTGCGTGTAATGAGTCAACAATTAAACGATCCTAAGGTTACCCGTGCATGGACTATGTACGATTGGGCCAATAGCGTTTTTTCACTATCTATTACTGCAACCTTGTTTCCAGTATATTTTAATAGTGTAAGCAAATCGGCTTCCATAGCAGCAGGTACCTATGATGCCATAAACAATATTTCCTATATTGATGTATTCGGATTTAAGGTTGTTAATTCTGCCTTGTATACCTTTTGTGTTTCGCTTAGTTTTTTATTGGTCGCATTTATTAACCCAATACTTTCAGGTATCGCCGATGCCAAGCAAAACAAAAAGCAGTTCATGAAATTTTTCTGCTACCTGGGTTCTGCTTCATGTATGTTATTATACTTTTTTAGTCCTACAACTCTTTGGTTCGGTATACTTTGTTTTGTTTTAGGCCTTTTTGGTTTTGGTGGAAGTATTGTTTTTTACAATGCCTTTTTGCCCGAAATTGCTACCGAAGATCAATTTGATAGATTAAGCGCAAGAGGCTTTTCTCTTGGGTATGTAGGAAGTGTTATACTATTATTATTAAACCTAGCTTTAATACAAAACGTTGGTTTGTTTTTTCCATTAGCAGAAAAGGCTCAAGAACTAATGTCGGCCGATTCAACTTTAACAAATGCCTTAGCTCTTGAAAGTGCTAAAGCTTATTATTCTGGCATTGCCATCAAATGGGCTTTTGTTACAGTTGGTTTATGGTGGGCGGGCTTTGCTCAAATTACCTTTCGCAGATTGCCAGAAAAAACTAGGGGTGAACCCAAACCCGGTGGTGTAATTAGCAATGGATTTAAAGAAATTAAAAAGGTATTTGGCGAATTAAATTTGCCCGCAAACGCTGTTGTTAAAAGGTATTTAATTGGTTACTTCTTTAGTGCTATGGGCGTTCAAACGGTAATGTATGTGGCAAGTATGTTTGGCGAAAAGGAACTAGGAATGAAGGCCGATAAATTAATATTAACCGTTTTAATTATTCAATTAATTGCCATCCTAGGTGCTTGGGGATTTGCAAAAATTTCTGCCTTTGTTGGAAATATTTACACGCTACTTTTTATGATACTTGTTTGGATTGGAATTACCACCGCTGCCTATTACGTTAATACCGAAAATCAATTCTTAGTTCTTGCTGCTGTGGTAGGTACAGTAATGGGAGGAATTCAATCTATGAGTAGAAGTACCTTTGCCAAACTCATTCCAGATGGGACTAAAGACACAGCTTCTTACTTCAGTTTTTATGACTTCTGTGAAAAAATGGCTACCGTTTTAGGTACACTTGCTTTTGCTCTTATCAACAATTACACACAAAATATGCGCTCCTCTGTGTTGGCTTTAATCATATTCTTTATATTAGCGCTGTTTTTTATTGCCCGCATCCAGAATTTTAAAGAGAAACATCCATAAATGAAGGTAGATCTGTTTATTCCTTGCTTCGTCGATCAGTTTAGTCCCGACACCGGCTTTAATATGGCTAAGGTGCTCGAAAAACTTGGTTGTAAAGTACATTATAATACAGAACAAACTTGTTGTGGTTTGCCTGCTTTTAACGCGGGTCATTGGGAAGATGCACGAGAAATAGGTGAGAAGCTTTTAAATGAAGTGGCCACAGATAAAACGCTCGTATGTGGCGCTGCTTCTTGTACTGCCATGATACGCCATTCATACGATTTGCTTTTTCAAAACTCTAGCTATCACAATAAATACCGCCAACTACAAAAGAAAAACTTTGAATTGAGTGAGTTTATTGTTGATGTGCTAAAAGTTGAATCCCTTGAATCTAAACTCAACGCTAAAGTTGTGTACCTCGATTCTTGTCATGCACTTAACCATTGCCAAATTAAGGAGCAACCTCGCAAACTTTTGCGAATGGTAGAGGGTCTAGAGCTTCTAGAATTGGCTAATCCCAACGAATGTTGCGGGTTTGGAGGTACTTTCTCCCTAAATTTCGAATCACTTAGTGTGCAAATGGCTGAGCAAAAAATTCAACAAATTATGCAAACTGGGGCCGAGGTAATTGTGTCAACAGACTATGCCTGCCTGATGCATTTACATAGCTTCATTAAAAAACAAAACATACCTCTTCGCATCATGCATTTAGCAGATGTACTTGCAAGCGGACTTTAATACAAACAATCAACTAAAATAAATTATAAAAAATGGAACCAGTAATTATTTCAAACAACAAAGTTAGCTCTGCCTCTTTTATCACCGGTGTTTATGGCTGGATGATGTTGGCCCTTATTGTAACTGCTCTTACTTCTATTGTAACCGTTTCAACTCCTGCCGTACTTAATTTTGTATTCGGTATTCCCTACATGTTTTACGTATTAATTTTTGCCGAGTTTGGTTTAGTTTGGTATTTAAGTTCTCGCGTTTCTTCTCTAAGTAATACTACAGCTACCATAATGTTCTTAGCCTATTCTATTTTAAATGGTCTAACCTTATCCGTAATTCTTTTTGTGTATTCAGGTGCTGCCATTAGCAATGCCTTCTTAATCACAGCTGGAACCTTCGGTATTATGAGCGCTGCAGGATATTTTACCAAAAAAGACCTTAGTGGTTTTGGTGCCATTATGATGATGGGATTGGTAGGAATTATCCTTGCTAGCTTGGTTAACTTCTTCTTGAAAAGTGATACGATGAGCTATATCATTTCATACGTTGGGGTAATGATTTTTGTAGGTTTAACTGCTTACGATACTCAAAAAATAAAAAACATGGCTAATGAGTTAGAAGAAGATCAATTAAAGAAAGCCTCTATAATGGGTGCGCTTACTCTTTACCTTGATTTTGTGAACCTTTTCTTGTTCTTATTAAGAATTTTAAATAGAAAATAATTTCTTCTAAACGGCCCTCATGTTCTATAGTAAAGATCGTCTTCATACATTTACCTGCGAGGTTTTTACTTCGTGTGGAATGCCTTTAGCAGATGCCAAGCAAGCTGCCGATGTTTTACTGAGTGCCGATTTGCGGGGAATTGATTCGCATGGTGTGGCTCGCCTTAGTGGCTATGTGCGTTTGTTTGAAGCAGGCCGCGCCAACATGAATGCACAACATAAAGTTATTCATGAAACTCCATCCACCGCTACCATCGATGCCGATTCCGGTTTAGGTTTAGTGGTTGCTCCAAAGGCAATGGATCTTGCCATTGAAAAGGCAAAAAATGTTGGTACAGGTTGGGTAGCCATTCAAAATTCAAATCATTTTGGAATTGCTGCTTATCATGCTATGAAGGCCTTGCCTCATGATATGATTGGTATTAGCATGACAAATGCTAGTCCGCTTGTTGCACCAACGTATTCAAAAGAAAGAATGTTAGGAACCAATCCCATTTGCATGGCATTTCCTGCTGGCTCACATCAACCTTTTATTGTTGATATGGCTACTTCAAATGCAGCAAATGGGAAATTGGAAATTGCCCAACGACTTCATAAAGAAATTCCCCTTGGCTGGGTTCAAACCAAAGACGGCGACGAAAGCGTTAATGCGAATGAATTAAAATCTGGAGGCTCACTATTACCTCTAGGTGGTCATAAAGGCTATGGCTTGGGTGCTGCCGTTGATATTTTAAGTGCTGTGTTATCAGGGGCTAATTATGGTCCTTGGGTGCCTCCTTTTGTAGCTTTTCTGAACCCATTAGAAAACCTACCCGGCAATGGTATAGGCCATTTCTTAGGTGCCATGCGCGTAGATGCATTTAGGCCTGCCGATGATTTCAAAAAACATATGGATCAATGGATTTCACGATTCAAAGAATCTCAGCGTGTTGATCCAAACCAAGAAGTTTTAATTCCTGGTGAACCCGAATTTAGAATGCAACTTATTCGCGAAAAAGAGGGAATTCCTTTAAATGAAAATGTAGAAAAAGACCTGCAAGAATTGGCTCAAAAATTAGGTTTGAACCTATAACCACTTCTTTCGTTTAAACCATTGGAAAATTAAAATGGTAACCAAGGTCATGAAAATTAACGCGCCTGGATAGCCCCAGTGGGCATGCAGTTCAGGCATAAATTCAAAATTCATCCCATATACTCCTACAATAAACGTAAGAGGTAAAAAGAATGCCGAGAATACCGTTAAGATTCTCATTACCTCATTGGTCTTTTGTGAAGATAAGGAGATGTATAAATTCAATAGATTATTAATATTGTCGTGCAGCTCTTCTGTTTCGGTTTCTAACCTCAAATGGTAATCTCGCATGTCTTCATAAAATGAATTTCTTTTATGCGAATTGGGCATGGGTTCAAGCGCCATTCTGGTAATACTATTCAGCTTTTTAAATACCGAAGTTTTGCGTTTTATTAAGTATAAATTCTTCAGCAAATCAGGTACTCGCTTCTTTAAAAAGATACTCGATTCATATACATCAATCTCCGTATCCATTTTGCTTATAGGCATGCTAAATGTTTCAAGAGAATTCTTAATTATCTTACAAGCAATGTCAAAAGGATGCTTTACAGATCGGTCATTAGAATATTTTTCTGCAATTTTTTCGATAAATTCTGTCTGACTTCTATGTATGGTTAAGATAAAATCTTTGTTGTAAAAAATGGCCACCTTTCGTGTTAGCTGCCTAATGTTGTCGCTCTCGGGTTTGCAATTCAAATCAAAAAAACGAATGATCAGAAAGTAATAATTGTCGAATACCTCATATTTAGGTAAATGCTCTGCTTGCATACAATCTATTACAGCATCAGAAGGCAGCTTGTATTGTTCGGCCAATTCCATCAATTGGTCCTCAGCCGGATTAAAAACATCTTTCCATTCAAACGGAAATCCTTTTTGGGTGTAATTGGATAGCATGGGTAAAAAAGGTATTTTTGGGAAATTAACAATAATATTCAGAATACAAACCTTTACTCATGAAATTATTTTTTAAGAATCCGTTTGCCTATTGCCTTAGTTTTTTAGTTTTCCTTAGTTTTCAAATTGCTACCCTAAATGCCCAAACCTTTCAATCAAAAAAAGGGGGTGTTTGTCTGCGTTTCGATGATTACCAAACTCCAGCTGAATTGCGCAAAGTAAGAACCTTGTTTAATAAACACGGCGTAAAATTTACCTATGCTATGAATACTGGTATTGGTGAAATTTTTGGCGATACCGCCTTTTGGAACGTGGTTCGAGATATTGAAAAAGACGGCCACGAACTTGCCGATCAAACTCCCTCAGATGTTTCGCATTATATTGAAATGAAAAATGCTGCCGAAGCAAGTGCCTTCGTTGGCAGACCAGGCGTAGATCATGTAAATAGTGCCATTAGTAGGGTGTGTTTAAAATACCAACTACTTACCACAAATGGCTCAGGCGATGAAGGTAAGGTGGATATTTCTGGAAATAGAATTATAAGTAAAACGGCTGGTGAATTTGCTTGGAGTAAGTTGGTGAACTATCGCTATACTACCCATTTTTATTTACCAAGTTTAAATAAGTTGGTAACTTTTACCGATGTACGTAATGTGAATCCCAATGATGTAGATACCGTTTTTGTGAAGTCGTTTTGGAAAGAAGATATTGATTTAGGCGTTTACTCCAATGTGAGTTATAAAAAAATAACTCCTTACGAAATGAGTGTAGATAAGGAGGGTATACAAACCATGTTAGAATACTCACTTAAATTGTTTGCTAAGTACGGACTTCAAAACCCCGTTACCTTTATTCATCCGGGAGGTGCACATCCCTATACTGCAAAAAATATTGTTAAAGAAGCTATTACCCCATTAGGTTTTAAAGGTGCTGCAACATACCCCTTCGAGAAAACAGGTATTACCTATTATAACCCACTTGGCCTGAACCAATTTTCATTACAAGGCGGCGAAATAACTCCAGAGGTAAATACCATTGCCGATTGCAAGAAAATTATTGCCGAGTTCTATGCCAAAAATACCGTTACCGTTTCTATCAATCACTTTACATCTCTAGGTTCAGTTTATAACTTTGATCAAATGCTCCTTAACTTAGAGGAAATTATAATTTGGTGCAAGGCAAATGGAATTCCTATTCAAACCTATAAGCAATGGGATCAATATTATGCCGACGATTTCCTAGATCAAACCGACGATATTTTCCCTCCTCTTCAAAATGATTTTGATAAAGATGGTAAGCCCGATGGTCTTGCAATGGCAAATATTTCTATGAGAGATACGCTAAACGGTGTGCCTTATAATAATAATGTTTGCTTCTCTGCGGCAAGTAATGGCAATGTGTTTTCGGTGACAAAACTTTACGGTTTGAACCGAGGTAAAAATACCATTTATGTATCTACCAAAAATGGAAAAGATATGTATGATTATTTTACCATGGTAGTTGATTTACCTGAAATGAATTACTCCAAAACATTTACTGTGCTTACAAATACGGCAAATTATACCGAACGAAGTTTTGATATTGAAATCCCTGCAGGTGTTACCTATATCAATATTTCATTTAATTGTAATACGCAAAATAACCAACGCCTATACGCAAGCGGGTTTAAAATAAAATCAGCTAAAAAGCCTTCCTTCAAAACAGTTGTAATTGAACGTAAATCGCATGAAGCTTTTGCGCCAATTGATTTAACACCTTATGGAGCCTGCAATGGGTTTACCCAAGGCCAGCTTAGCTATTCTGTTGTAAGAGCTCCCCAAAACCTCTATGCTAAAATATCAAATTCAAAAATTCTAACACTTTTACCTTCCTCAAACAGATTTTGGATTGGCTTAGATTCAATTGACATTTGTGTTAAAGCTCCAGATAATACTGCCGATACACTTAGAACCTATATCGTTTCTAAATTGGGTAAAACCTGCACTGGGCAATATGTTCAAATTAGTATTAATGCCGATACCCTAACTGATAAATCCTATGCATGGAGTTCAAGGAAAACGGATCCAACTTTACAATTGGTCAATTCAACTTCAACTTGGGCAAAACCAACTGTGGCAAATGGCTATATGAATTCTATTACCTTTAAATCTAACGCGGTTCGTTTCGATTCAACTTTTGTAGATTTAATACCTTCAAAAATTACCTACGGCCCTTACCAACAATTATATTTTAAAGGGGCTAACAGTGTTTCCTATACCTTAAATTATCCTTCGCAATACAGTATCCAATTTTCAGAATTGCCTCAGTCAAATTTAACAGTTACCACTAATGGGTCAACCGTTACCATGACCCGCCCTGCAGGATTTTCGGGTAACTTAGAAACTAAATTATATGTAACTACTCCAACCTGCGATGCCATTATATACACACTTGCGGCCTCCACTGCACCTGTTGGTTTAGTTGAGGAGGATTTAAATGATAAGGTTATTGTATACCCAAATCCAGTAACCAATTTGCTTCAAGTAAAAGGATTAGAGGAAGCAAATTATTTACTTGAAGTATATTCTATTAAGGGCGAATTAATCTGGAAGGGCTCACAAAATGCAACACATGAGCTTTCTATTGCTACTGCTAATTGGGAGGCCGGTTTTTATTTACTAAAAATTTCTTCTGAAAATCAAGTTGTTGTAAAGAAAATACTTAAAGTTATCTAAAATTTTTGTTTCACCCAAACCAAAACTCAGTTTTTACGTTTGTAGTACTGAGTGAGTAAATTTTAAAATGTGTTTTTAAGAACACAGAAGGGCGCCTTGAGTAAGCGCCCTTTTTTTATGCCCAAATTTTCGCAAAAAAAAACCTCCAGTGTTGTTAAACAAAGGAGGGTTTTGAGGTACCGAACAGATTCGAACTGTTGTAGAAGCTTTTGCAGAGCTTTGCCTAGCCGCTCGGCCACGGTACCTTTATGAGGGTGCAAATATAGTTTTTTTTTAATAGAGGTCAAGTCTATTCACAAATCACTAATTTATTTTCGTAAAGTATCACATTGTCAATGCCCTTTATTCGCAGGTAGTAGAGCCCTTTTCTTAAATGTAACATCCGCAAATCTAGAGGATAGGTCTTATAATTCGCCTCAAATGTTTGTGCCTGAAAATAAATTTCTTTTCCCTGCGAATCGTAAATTTCTAGTGTTGTTTGTACGGTCTCATCATAATTATACCAGGCTATTTCAAATAAACCATTACCCGGATTTGGATAAACTGTTAGCCTATTTGCTATATTCACTCGGGCTGGCAATTGCTCCCCTTTAATCCAATAATACAAACTATCGGCACTGGGAATTCCATATCCTAAAAAGGTATCGGGGTTTTGAGCCTGGTTACCGCTTTTTTTAATTAGCTGAAATAGCTCCATGTTTTTTAAACTTGGATTAAGTTGCCAAATACATGCCGCAAAACCCGACATCATTGGGCATGCAAAGGAGGTGCCTTGGCCCGTTTTTAACCAACCTTGTGGCAATAGCGTAATGGTTAAGCCTCCCATTGCTGCTACATCGGGTTTTATTCGGCCATCAAAACTTGGTCCTGTGCTGCTAAAGCTTGCATAATTTTGCCAAGCATCCACCGCACCTACTGCTAAGCAACTATCGGCATCGGCTGGTGCAATTATATGTCTCCATTTATTTTGCCCTTCATTTCCTGCCGAGTTTACAACCAAAATTCCTCTCGATGCAGCAAGGTTTGCGGCTCTACTAATAATGGTTGTTTTTCCATCCATCTCTTCATAAATATGGTCTGAACCAATGGTGAAATTGGTAGCATAGCCTAAGGATGTACTTATAATATCAGTACCCAAACTATCGGCCCATTCTGCAGCTTTTAGCCAATTCCATTCTTCCAATTCACTTTCTCTCGTCATGTCTTCTGTCACGGCTAAATAATAGGATGCGTCATAGGCGGTTCCTACAAAATTAGGTGGCATTAGGGCAGCTAATACAGAAAACACCCTTGATCCATGCTCCCCATCCGAGCCCATTTGGTATACACTTCGGCTTGGGTCAGTAAAGTTTTTGGTTTGTAGAATACGCCCATCTCTATATAAGTGTTTATAGGGTCCTAATACATCTACTTTGGTAAAACCATTATCAAACACGGCAATCTTCATTCCTTTACCAGTATACCCTTGTTTATGCAGCCTGTCTAATTCTAGCATTTCAAGTTGGGTATTACTACTTAAGAGCGCACCTGGCGCAAGCTCGGCTGTTTCTAGAGGGATTAATTTCGATGCTTTTATAGGTTCAATTTTTGCTACAAAATTAAATTTTTTTAGTTGCTCTACCTGCTTTGGTTCAGCCTTAATGCAAACCGCATTTAGCCACCTACTTGCTCCAAAATAGGTTTTACAAGTTGCCTTAATTAAGCTGCAATAGTTGGTGCTAACAGCTAAATCTTTTTCATCTAATTTCACACCTTTCCTACTGCGCATGGCTTGGCTCATTTCGCTCAGGCAAACTTTAGCATGCGGTGCTTTATTTGTAAAATAAACAAGATAATAATTGGCCTTAGCCTTAGCAATAAATAGGAGTGCCAAGAAAAGGAAAAGTATCTTCTTCATTTTAAGATAAATGTAGCTATTTTTTTTTGATTTAAATGTTAAATTCGAAGCCTAATTTGCTTACTCAATCGCATATTAAACTTAATCTAAAATATATCCATCAATTATGAAAAAATTAATCTTATTAGCCTCTTGTGCTACCCTTCTTTTTGCTTGTGGTGGCGGTTCAAAATCAACTGCTCCTGGTACAGACTCTTTGCAAATGGGTCCTTCATCGGATACTTCTTCTGCAACTGCCGAAATGTACGGTGAGGCAATTACCGCTGATAGCGCATTAGGCTTAGCAGAGTTACCTGCCATAATGGGAGATAAAAAAGAAGTTGCCTGTAAATTAACCGGCGAAATTGAAGCCGTTTGTCAGAAAAAAGGTTGCTGGATGGAAATCAAAAATCCTAATGGTGAAGCTTTACGCGTAACCTTTAAAGATTATGGTTTCTTTATGCCTAAAGATGCTTCTGGCCGTACCGCCATTATGCAAGGTGTTGCTAAAGTAGAAGAAACCAGTATTGCCGATTTAAAAGAATATGCAAAAGATGCTGGTTCTGATAAAGCTGCTATTGAAGCAATAAAAGAACCTAAAAAAGAATTAGTGTTTGAAGCTAGCGGCGTAATTTTAAAATAATATTTTAACCTAAAGGTGGCGCCAGTTCTATGTAATTGGGCCACCTTTTTTTGTGCAATATGAAAACAATCTATACACTTTTTATCCTAGCAATTGCCTTTGTTTGGATTACCTTTTCTTGTAATAACGCTCCTCAAGCTCCCACTGTCGCCATTGATTCCACTTCCATGAGCAAAGATGGTAAAGCATGCAAACCTATTAAAGACCCCAATAACCCTAAGCCAATGGCTCTTATGATGCGCATAATGGCCGCTAACGCCGATAGCATGCGCTCTGAAATTTTACGTGGAGAGAAATTAGATTCTCTAAAATATCCATTTATTAAGTTCTATTTGGCCGAACCAACCGATTCGAATGTGTTGGAAATGCAATTCTTTGATAATGCGCGCTTATTTCAAGTAGCCTACAATCAGGTTTTCCAACATCCAACAGAACAAAAGAAGTACTATAATCTTCTTATAAATTCATGTATCCATTGCCACGAAAGTTATTGTAGTGGTCCCCTTAAACGCATCCGCAAATTCCCTATAGAATAAGCAATTTATGCGATTGTATTATATGCAATTGTATTTATTTTTTATTTTAGCTGTGAAATAATTATGTGAGTTGCGAATACTTTGTAAAATTTTGGTCAGCTTGGTTTCTTTTTTTTAGGAAATAGATGTAGGTACATTTAATTAGGTATATTCGAGATACAAACCTAAAACAATCTATATTTTACTCTAACCTAAAATTTATGAAACTAAAATTTACTGCATCAAAACTCAAAAAAGTTATTGTAATGGCGCTTTTGGTGGGTGTTACAGAAAGTGTTATTTCTTATTCTTCTGGTCCGCCTTCTGGTCTGTCAAATGCTCCTGGAGATGGTAATTGTACCAATTGCCATTCTGGTTCGCCAATTACCAGTGGTTCAACCTGGAGTGGAATAACCTTAACTAGAGCTGGCGGATTATCTAATGTAGCTCCCAATTCGTCAAACGCCATGACGCTTACCTTTAGTTCTGCTATTAGTACTCGCTTCGGTTTTGAGTTATTAGTATTGCCATCTTCGGCAAGTTCAAGTAGTGCATCTGTAGGTACGTTTACTGTTGGTTCTTCTAGTGATGTGCAAACAGTTTCGGCAACTTCTCCTACTCGTGTGTATTTAGAGCACACCTATGCGGGTAGTTCTGCAAGTTCAGGTACAAAATCGTGGACCTTTAATTGGCAAACTCCTGTTGGGTTTACAGGTGGGGCTACTTTTTATGTAGCCGTTAATGAAGCCGATGATGATAATTCTAGTGCAGGCGATAATATTTATGTAAAAACATTTTCTACAACTGTATTGCCTGTTCGTTGGTTAGATTTTACTGCCAATGAAAATGCAGGTAGCGTAAGGTTAAATTGGAGTACTGCTCAAGAAATTAATAATAATTTATTTGAAGTAGAGCGCAGCGAGGATGGTAAAACCTTTGAAAAAATTGGTGAGGTAAAAGGTAAAGGAACTACAGAAGCAAAATCGTATTATGGTTTTGAAGACAATGCCCCTTTACATACAAAAGCATTGTATAGAATTAAACAATTGGATATGGATGGAAAAGAAGATTACTCAAAGGTAATTTCATATGATCCAGCCAAAAATTCTGAGCCACAAATTGTTGTTAATTCAACTACACAAACAATTTGGTTCAGCAATACCGATGTTATTAAGCAAGTAAAAGTTTGGGGTTTAAATGGGGAGGTTTTGCAAACATATTCTCAACTAAATGGGGCTAACTTACAATTAAACAATCTGCAAAATGGGATGTATTTAATTGAGGTAACTGGCACTCAAGGTTCGCAATGGATGAAGAAAATGCTTATTCAGTAAGCTTGATTTTTTATGGGTTAATGATGAAACAAAAAAACCAGCCTAGGCTGGTTTTTTTGTTTTAAGAATCTTCTGTTTCTATTTTCTATATAAAACTTCTTTTACTGCTTTTGTAGTGCGTTCTACATTTGGCAAGAACTCTTGTACAAAAGTAGGAGCGTAGCCCAATGGAGTATCTTGAGTACATATTCTTACAATAGGTGCATCTAAATAATCGAAGGCTTTCTTCTGAACCATATAAGTAATTTCGGTTGAGATTGATGCCAATGGCCAAGCTTCTTCAACTATTACCAGACGGTTTGTTTTCTTTACACTTTCAATTACCGTATCGTAATCAATTGGGCGCACCGTGCGTAAATCTATCACCTCTACACTAATGCCTTCTTTTGCCAATTCTT
Organism: Bacteroidetes bacterium B1(2017); assembly: GCA_002256395.1. Lineage (GTDB taxonomy): Bacteria > Bacteroidota > Bacteroidia > UKL13-3 > UKL13-3 > B1. The sequence continues at coordinate 410,232 of NKJG01000003.1, forward strand.
CGGCAGTTGCCAAAGCCACTTTCATAATCTTACCAAACGAAACAATTGTTACATCGGTTCCTTCTCTTTTAATATCGGCTTTACCAATTGGAATTAAATATTCTTCTTCTGGAACTTCTCCTTTTTCGCCATACATCTGCTCGCTTTCCATAAAAATAACTGGGTCGTTATCGCGGATAGCCGTTTTTAATAATCCTTTTGCATCATATGGGTTCGATGGAACCACAACTTTTAAGCCTGGGCAATTGGCAAACCAGTTTTCAAAGGCTTGGCTATGTTGCGCTCCTAATTGTCCGGCACTACCAGTTGGGCCTCTAAATACCATAGGTATATTAAATTGCCCGCCACTCATTTGATACATTTTAGCAGCAGCATTTATCACTTGGTCAATAGCTACCAACGAAAAGTTAAAGGTCATAAACTCAATTACGGGTCTTAAACCATTCATGGCTGCACCAACGCCAATACCTGCAAAACCAAGTTCGGCAATAGGAGTATCAATTACTCTCTTTGCTCCAAACTCTTCTAGCATGCCTTGGCTTACTTTATAGGCACCATTATATTCTGCTACTTCTTCTCCCATTAAAAAAACATTTGGGTCAAGGCGCATCTCCTCGTTCATAGCTTCTCTAAGTGCTTCTCTAAATTGTATTACTCTCATGGGTCAATTTTACTGAACCGCAAAAATAACACCCTAAGTGGGATATCAAAGTATCTGAGTAAAATTGATGAAATTTGACTCTTTTGCTCCTAAGCTTTGATAGCCAGCTTTTAAGGGCTTATTTCTTCGGTCCTCTTGCTTGTAAAGGGCGTATTTCTAAGTTAACACTGTGGAAATTGGCGGGCATTTCTAAGGCCTGAACCATTAATAGGGCCACATCTTCGGGCATGAGCATATACTCATGGGGTTGGATGCCCGGACTATTTCTAAAGAAATCTGTTTTGGTTGAACCTGGGTATACGCAAGTAACTTTCACTTTATAATCTCTAACCTCTTTAAATAACGATTCGCTCAAACCTTTTACGGCCCATTTGGTAGCGCAATAGCCGCTTACCTGCGCCATACCTTCTAAGGCGGCAGTAGAGGCAATGTTTATAATATGGCCTTCTTCCTTGGTTTTCATTTGAGCCAATACCTGTTTGCAGCAATAAAACATGCCATGTATATTGGTATCAAACATCTCGTGCCAATGCTCTGCAGGCAGGTCTTCTAAGTTTCCAAAATAACCTAAGCCCGCATTGTTAACTAAAATTTGTATGCTTTCGGCATGGTTATAAACTTGTTTAAAAGCAGCTTCTACAGAAGCTAAGCTTTGCACATCGCATTCTATAAAATGAAACAATTCGCTTTCTAAATCTGCTGGGGCATTTCTTCCCAAACCAAAAACAGTTGCTCCTTTAGCAACTAATTGTTTGCATAATGCCAAGCCAATTCCCTTGCTCACTCCCGTAACAACGGCATTCTTATTTTTTAATTCCATTTTGTTTTAGTGTGTAATTTGTTTTATCCATGTTTTGCCACCATTAATATCAATTTTAAGAAAACCATAATTGTAGTTATATAATAAATAAATTACATCCTTTTCAATTACTGGTACGCCAAAATATGCAATTCCATTTATCAATACAGAATCAGTATAATTATTCATATTTAGTAATGGTTCAGGAAAACAATTTCTGTTTATTTTTTCATTTATTTGACATTCAATAACCGATCTAGAACCCCAATTCCAATTTGCGTTCAGGTCAAATTTAATTGAAAATAATTCTGGGTTAAACCCATTTGCAAGATAAGTTAGTCGTTCAGATTTCTGGGTAATTGACTTGGTACATTCCTCATGATTGGTCGAAACATTTTCTACAAAGCTAGAATCCAAATTTCCAAAAAGGATTGCCGTATCACCCAAATTGCTTATATAAATTTGCGTATCCTTGTCCTTAAAAGGAAATTTAACCTTATAATCTTCTTCAATTAAATAGGTCTTAATTTCTGGACTAATGTCTTTATCACGGCATCGGTCCTTACATGAAAAAATACAAAATGTAATAGGTAATAAAATTGAAATTAGTTTATTTAGGTTGATTTTCATACCAATATAAATCCTATTGCTTAATAAACTCCCCAGCATTTAAGCCATTAATACGCATAAAGTAGGTGCCGTTTTTTAGGTTTTTTATAGAAACTTCATTTACGCCAAATGCATTTAGCTCGCTTTTAAGAACCAATTTTCCTTCCATATTTAGTACTTCCAATAACATCTCCGATTCGGCAATTTCTTCTGCGAGTTCTATGTTTAATATTTCATTGGCTGGGTTGGGATATACTTTATACAAGCGTTTGTATAATTTGTTTGTAGCACTGGCTGTTAAATTGGGTAACTCAAAGCGGTAAAGGCCCGCTGTTCCTAACGGACTTGTTTCTTGGGTATACCAAAGTTTATTGGCGCTTTCAAAAAAGATGGCTTCTTTTTGGCTCAAACCGCTAAAGGCCAAAGTATGGCTGGTGCCTTTTAAAAATTTAGTGCCCGAAAAGGGTGTAAATAACCAGCATTTATCGTAACCCAACAAGATCATTTTATTGCCATTTGGATATACTGCCGCCGAGGTAATAGAGTAATTTAAATAGCCTCCACTGCCGGTATAAAAACTGTCAATAAGCTTGGCAGTAAAGGTTCCTAGCTTGGCGGGTAATTGGTAACATTTTGTATAACCTGTATACGGGTTCGTTCTGTTTTTGCTAAATAAATACAATGAATCGTTGAACCAAAAGAAGGCTTCCATATCAAAGTTTTGAAGTCCTGCTGCGGGTGGAAATGCTTTTTGATCGGGGTAGGTAAAGTTTAATATGCCAGCCACCGTGCTGTCTTTGGTATAGGTGTTTGGACTAGCAACCATATATATTTTCAAATTGGTTCTATCATTGGCATTATTACCAAAATCACCTATCCAAATATTTCCTTTAGTATCTAGGGTAATATCTTCCCAATCTACATTGGTGGCATTGTTAACTTTTATTCTGCGTTGAATAGTTCCTAAACTATCAAACACAAATAATTTAGGTTCATTGCCACTATCGGTATGGCTCACAAATTTATTGGGTCCAATCTTCACCAGTCCCGATGTTTCTGAGAGTTCGCTGGGTAAATCGCAAACCTTTACGGCACTTATGGTTTGAGCCTGGGTTTGGTTCAGCACAAGTATTGAAAAAAGAAATAGGAGTAGATTTTTCATAAGGCTAAAGTAATACCCATTTTAGTAATAACAAAAAAAGCGTGAGAAAGCTAAAGATCTCTCCTTAAACTTTACTCACGCTTTATAAAACTGCCTATGGGCAGCTTAGCTTAGTATCCAAATATTTCTTCTAATGTAAGCACTTGTACCTTACCCAATTTCTCCATATCGCTCATTTTTAAACGATCTTTCGAAGCCATAATACAATAGGTAAATGGTTTGTTGGTATACGTTGTTTCTTGAAATTTAGCAATATCCTCATAGCTTAGTTTAGGAACACTTGCGTAAATGTCTTGGTTCAAATCGTGGTCTATACCTAGCTTTTGAGCCGCTGCATACGCAAAAATAATATTGGCATCGTTGGTTCTATCTGTTTCAATGCTATTTAAAATAGAAGCTTTTGCCGATTCAAATCCATTATCTGTCTTAGGCATTTTAGTTAATAACTCATTCATAGCTGGAATGGCATCATTAAACTTATCGGCTTGGGTACCAATGTATGCAATAATATAGTAAGGATCTTTTTGTTTGCTTGGTGTATTGTATCTAGAGTAAGTAGAATAAGCCAAAGCTTTTGATTCGCGAATAGTTTGGAAAACGATAGACGACATACCACCACCAAAATACTCGTTAAACAAGGTAACCACTGGAGTTTTGCTCGCATCAAATCCAACGCTTGAGCGGTTCATCCACATTACCTCAGCTTGTACCATATTGTAATCTACAAACAGAACTTTGTTTTCGTTGGTTTCGTTTCTGGTAAATTCAACGGCTGCAGGATAAGGAATGGCAGTTTTGTTTAACTTATGTTCTTTGTTTAAGATTTGAGTTAACTGCGCAATTGGCAATGGTCCAAAATACCAAATTTTGTGTTGGTACGATGTCAATTTCTTTAAGTACGAAGTTAATTCATCGGCTTTAAGCGCCTTTAATTGCTCGGCACTTAGCTCGTGCTTAAACGGATTTTTTGAACCATACATAGCATAGCTTTGTAAAGCCGCACGGAAAATTAATCCTTTGTTTTTCTTATTGTCTTCACGTCCTTTTAAGGTGCGTTCAACCAAAGTATTTAAAGCTGTTTGATCTGGCTTCGCATTAGCTAATAAATGTTCAAATAATTTTACAGCTGGTACAAAGTTTTGGTTCAAACCGGTTAAGGAAACATAGATTTGATCATTGCTTACGTTTACGTTAAAATCACAAGCTAATTTAAAGAACTCCTGACTAATTTGATCGGCAGTGTATTTGTCGGTACCCAAGTATTGAAGCAAGTTTACAGCCATCGGGAATTTTAAATCGTTAAACTTACCCATGTCTAATACATAGTATAATTGAAACAATTCGTTATCGGTATTCGCTACGTATTGAATAGGAGCGTAACCTGTTTTTCCAAAGGTAATGTCCTTTTTAAAATCAATAAACTTAGGTGCAATTTTAGGTGATGGAGTTTCAAGAATAGATTTTACAAATGGCGAAACATCATCGCGGTTAACATCAACTGGAGTAATTTCTGGTTTTTCTATTTTAGTAATGCTCTTGTCTTCGCCTACTTTTTTGTAAACAATCACGCAGTTATTTCCAAAGTATTGTTTTGCAAACGCAACTAATTCAGCTTTGGTAATTTTTTCCATTTCATCTAAATCAGAAACGGCATCTACCCAAGGTCTGTCGCTAGTAAAGGCATCTAACATAGCGCTTGCTCTACCATCATTGCTTTCTCTTTCTTTAATTTTGTAAACTTTTAAGTTGGCAATAATTGCTTTCAAGGTATTCTCATCAAAATCACCCGCTTTTACTTTTTCTATTTGAGCCATTAAAAGGTCTTTTACTTGCTCCAAGGTTTGGTCTTTTTTAGGTTTACCAGTTAAGAATTCAATGCTATAATCTTTGTTGATCCAATTAGAAGAACCTGCACTTAATACAGCTTGTTTCTTCGTTAAGTTCAAGTCTATTAAACCTGCTTTTGCATTTGATAGAATCATATCTACAATTTGCATCATACGGCTTTCTTTGGTTCCAGCACCTGGCATGCGGTAGCCAATCATTAGGTTTTCGGCATCTGGTCCGTAAACGGTCACAACCTCTGGAGCGTTTTGCTCTATTTCTGGTTTAAAGCTAAAGCTAGGAACTGGCTTTGGCTGCATGTATGAGAAGTATTTGTCTATTAAAGCAATGGTAGCATCTGGATCAAAATCACCAGATAAAACAATAGCCATATTATTAGGTACATAATAGGTATTGTAATAGTTTCTAATTTTAACCAAGCTAGGGTTTTTCAAATGCTCCACGGTTCCAATAGTAGTTTGTGTACCGTAAGTATGTTGCTTAAACAAAGAGGTCATCATCGATTCAAAAACTTTTCTTCCATCATTGTCTAATGAAATGTTTTTCTCTTCGTAAACCGCCTCTAACTCGGTATGGAACAAACGAAGAACGGGTTGTCTAAAACGCTCCGATTCTATTTGTATCCATTTTCCAATATTATTTTCTGGAATATCATTTACATAAACTGTTTGCTCTAATGATGTAAATGCATTGGTTCCTTGCGCACCTATTCCTTGCATTAATTTATCATACTCATTGGCAATGGCAAATTTACTAGCCACGCCACTCACCGAGTCAATTTGGTGGTAAATAGCTTTACGTTTTGCTTCATCGGTAGTTTTATTGTATTGCTCATAAAGGGCATCAATTTTATCTAATTGAACTTTTTCTTTTGCCCAATCTTTGGTTCCGTATGTATCGGTACCTTTAAAAAGCATGTGTTCTAGGTAATGTGCCAAACCTGTGTTTTCGGCTGGATCGTTTTTGCTACCCGCTTTTGTAGCAATGTAGGTTTGAATACGAGGTTGTTTTTTATTAACAGCCATCATAACGGTTAATCCGTTTGGAAGCACATAGGTGCGCACTTTCATTGGATCATTGCTAACAACTGAATAGCTGTATTTACCATCTGCCGATTTTTTTGTTTCGGTTTGGTAGGTTTTGGTTTGAGCAAAAACGCTCAGGCCCATGGAGCCTATTAAAAGCAGACTAAAAATCTTTTTCATGTACTATTTTTAAAAGTAGCGCAATGTAAACATTCTCTTTAAAAAAAGTTTACCTTCGTTACATGACGTGCGGATATGTATGCCCTGTATGCGAGGGAAGTGGCTTTTTAGAAAACGGAAACCCTTGTGATTATTGCCAGAAACCCAAAAATGGGAAGCAGCACCTTGTGGCCGCTTATTTACTTAAGCGGAGCATGCGGTCTTTTCCTTGCAGGTCTTTTTTAAACTCAAAGTCTAGTTGAGCTCCCTTGCAAAGGTCTTCTAAAGAGAGTTTTTGATACTCGCTAATTTCAAAAAATAAGTGCCGGGCTTTAGCCGAACCTAAAAAGCAAGTTAGTACCTTCCTATAAAATAGGAGTGGATCGGTATTGGGTACAAAAAGCGCCAAATGCGGCTCATGGGCCAATACATTTTCGTGCATAGCTTCTTTTTCTTGCTCTGTTATATAAGGTGGGTTGCAAATCCAAATAGAGGAGGGGTGGTTTTTTAAAAGGTTTTCTCCTTCTAGGCTCAATACAGAGCTGTTAATGGTCTGAACCAAAAGCTGTAAGTTTTTGGAGTTTTTTTGAACCACTGCTAAGGCTTCTTCCGAAACATCCAGCGCGCTTATCACCGCCTTCTTATGTTTCTTTTTTAGTGCCAAAGCAATACACCCGCTTCCGGTACAAATATCTAGGTAATTAGCCTCTAGGTTGGGGGTTTCTTCAATAATAGTATTCACCCAATTCACCAATTCCTCGGTTTCGGGCCTAGGTATGAGCACCGATGAATTTACGGATAGAATTAAGTCTAAGAAATACGCATAGCCTAAAATATACTGTATGGGTTCGCCATTTTTAAGTCTACTAACAATATCGTTTAAGGTTATTTCTTCCACTAGGCTCAGCTCTTTTACAAAAAGTTTTAAGTGTGCTTTTTTTATGAGTAGCTTGTCTTCAATAGCCCAATATAGTAGCTCTTCGGCTTCGGTTTTTGAGTATAAGCTTTCTAAACTTTTTACTGCTTCAATAAAATACGCTTCTACTTCCATGGGTTTTGGTTCAGCAATAACTTACTCAATTTTTCTAATTTCACTTGTTAATACAAACTCCACACCTTTGGAGCTCGATTGTTGGGTATACGTGTTTCCATTGGTGCTGGTTATTTTTACATTCACCACCAAGTCCATTGGAATTTGTAAGTTTCTAGGGTTTTCTAGTACCTTTTTTATTTTCAAAGAGTAGTTGCACTCATCTATCCATTTTACAGTAAACTCTATTTTAAGTTTGGTGTATTCTTGCCATTCTACCTGTGTTTTACCTTGCCTAGAGATGTAGGTATTGCCATTGTTTTTATCTTCTAAAACAAATGAGCCTTCTTTAAATTTGGCGCATTCTGGTTTTTGAGCCAAGGCCAATAGGTTTAATGAAAGTGCAATAAGTGCAAGTAGAATCTTCTTCATGGGAGTCAAAACTAAGTAAATCCCTAAACTTATGCCTTTATTAAATTTCTCTTATTCGTTTTTTTTTCTATTTTCGAATTTCAATCAACTGCCATGAAAACCAAAGCCCTAGTTATTTTTCTATCCTTTGCCTTTTTTACCAAGGCAAATTATGCCCCTTTCATTGGCGGTCCAAGTTATATGCAGCAAGCCGTTAACGAGGAGAATAAGATTAACCAACTGATAGTTTTTATAGAAAAATCGGATGCAAAATTTGTTCGCAATGGCACCGAGTATTCTGCGGTAGATGCGGCCAAACACTTACGTATGAAGCGCGAGAAGGCGGGTACTAAAATTAAAACTGCCAAAGAGTTTATAGATAATATTGCCAGCAAATCAAGTATGAGTGGCGAGCCTTACCAAATGAAATTTAAGAATGGTTCGGTTATAAATGTACGCGATATGCTTTACCACGAGCTCAAGAAAATTGAGGCCAAACAAGTTGGTTCGCTCAAAGGACTTAAAGCAACAAAATACCCGGCATGTTAATTAGGCCAACCTTTTCTAGGGTTTCTTGCTGAACACTATTTTCTTTAAAAATAAATTTGCGTTCATACATTTTTCCTTGGGCGTAATAGCTAAGCCAGTATTCATTTGTTAATACAAAGAGTTCTTCTTGTATAGGTTCTATTTTGCTATAATCTAAGGCGTCAATGGTATCTAAAAAAGTGCGTAATACGCTGGTAGTTTTAGCTTCGCCATTAATGGTGCCATAACCTTTGCTGCTAACCAATACGCCTTCTATTTGCAACATAGAGTAATTTACTACATACACATTCCACACCATTACTCCTTCGGCATTGGGTTCATTCACCAAGGCAACTCCCACACCATCCAAACTTTCTACATCAATATCTTTTAACATGCTACAAAAATAAGGTCAAGTCTATTGCTACAAAATTTATTTTTGGTTCCTTGCAAAATCTGCATAGCAAGACCGAATGGCTAGAACCAAATCGTAATCGTTTGAGTTTAAAATAAAGTAATGGGGGAGGTTGCAATACTTTTTAAACTCTAGAACCTTTTCGGGCAAAATGCCAGTTGAGCGAATAATTAAATCGTCAGTGTATTTATCGTCTACAAGTTCTTGCTCATGGTAAAGTGCTATTAGTCGTTCTAGTTTAAGATATTGTTGTAGCTGACTATTACTACCAGCAAACATGTCTGTAACCACCGAACCAGAGCTACCGGTTATCCAAGAGTTTACATGCTCGTAGTTATTTAATAGGGGAGAAGTTTTAAGAATTTTTGCTGCCAAGCGTGCCACACTATCTCGCTTGTGTTTATTATAATTAATCTCGGCATCTTTTAATCTATAAATAGCTGGCTTTAGCTTCACCCTAATTGGGTCGCTAAGGTTTAGCAGCACGTATTTTTTAACGGGTAAAATATAGTTCTGATAGCCAATTACAGAAAATACCAAGGTATCTGTTTCTTTTACCTGTATGCCAAAAGCGCCATATCTATTGCTAATATAGCGTTCGCCGCTAGGTTTCTTTAAAATATTAGCCAAAGGAATGGTGCTGTTGGTGTCTGACCCAATGACGTATCCGCGTATTAAAAATGGCGTAGGTGTAGTTTGAGCCAAAGCCGTTTTAAACAGCCCTCCTAGAAGAATCCAAACAGAAAGAAATACAATACGTTTCACCAAATGCAAATAAATAGGTAATATAGCAACAAACCATGAGGCTTTTCTATTTAATTGGCCAATTTTTTTGTGCTGACATTAAAGCGTTTGAAATATGGGAAAACTTTGTGCATAAGTCTGACTTTGGACATGTTTGATATTAATTATTTGAAAGTCAATATGATTCATTTTTAGATGCTTTTATTTAGACATTATCTAAATAGAATTTTTTTTAAACAAGCCTAGTCTGAATATGAATTGTGCTTATATTCGCGGCTGATTTTGCGAAAAGTGGCTACCAATTATATAATTTGACAGCCGCTTTACAAATCAACTTATTAGAAAAATAATTATTCCAAATAAATGAAGCTTTCTAAACTATTAACCTTAGCTGTTTCGTTCCTTCTAACCATGCAGATGGCCTTTGCCGACGCTGCCGAAGGAGAAAAACTGTTCAAAGCCAATTGTACAGCCTGTCACGCCATCAACGAAAAAGTTGTTGGTCCTGCCTTGAAAGATGTTCACAAACGTAGAGAGGCCGCATGGCTTCTAAAATGGATCAAGAACTCACAAGCTCTTGTGAAATCGGGTGACCCTGTTGCTGTACAGGTATTTAAAGAAAACAATGAAGTTCCAATGACGGCATTTGAGACCTTAACTGATGCTCAAATTACTTCTATTGTGGATTATGTAAAACAAGCCAGTGAGGCTCCAGCTCCAGCACCAGTAGAAGTTGCCAAAGGCGGCACAGGTGCAGCAGCTGCAAATGGTGGTAGTGGATTATATTCCAATACTACTTTTTATGCCTTAGGTTTCATGACCATCATTTTGTTGGTTATTGTTTTCATCTTAGCACGTATTAGAAGAGTTGTTGAAGAACTTTACATTCAAAAATTCCCTGAAGTTGCTGCTGCTGAAAAAGAGGTAAGCCCAAGCTGGAGAGATAATCCAGTTGGAATGCGCTACAAACTTTTCATTAAACATCCAGTAGTAGGTACTTTAGTTGTACTTCTTGCTTTCACCGTAGTGTTTGGCCTATATGGCTTCGATTATGGTGTAAAACAAATTGGTGTTCAAAAAGGATACGGTCCAGAGCAACCTATTAAATACTCACATGAATTACATGCTGGTAAATACAAAATCAACTGTTTGTATTGCCATAGTGGTGCCGATAAAGGTAAACAAGCCTCTATTCCTTCGCCTAGCACTTGTATGAATTGCCATATGCACGTAACTGCATCTGCTAAGTATGATGGTAAGGTTTCTCCAGAAATTGCTAAAATTTATGCAGCAGTGGGTTGGGATGCCGAAAAACGTGCATACGATCCTAGCAAAACTAAAACTCCTATCAAATGGATTCGCATTCATAATTTACCTGACCATGCTTATTTTAACCATGCACAACATGTTAAAATTGGTAAGGTAGAGTGCCAAGCTTGTCACGGACCAATTGAAACGATGGCTGTTGTTTCGCAACAAAGAAGCCTTCAAATGGGATGGTGTATTAATTGCCACCGCGAAGCTAAAGTGGATGTAGCTAATAATGATTACTACGAAAAATTGCATGCTAACTTAAAAGTGGATGGTAAAGAATTCATTACCGTAGCACAAAATGGTGGTTTAGAATGCGGTAAATGTCACTATTAATCTGGTTTGACCCAAGACAGAAAAAGTAGATTTGATTTACAACCAAAACAGAAAAAAATTATCAATGGAAAATAAAAATCAATACTGGAGAGGTTTAGAGGAGTTAAATAATGATCCTAAATTCTTAGCATCCAAAAAACATGAGTTTGCTGAAGGTATTCCTTTGGACGAGGTTTTCTCTGAAGAAGATGGTGGCTTAAATTCGAACCGCAGGGATTTCTTGAAATACTTTGGTTTTAGTATTTCGGCAGTAGCCCTTGCTGCTTGTAACAAAACACCGGTTAAGAATGCCATTCCGTATATTATTAAACCAGAAAATATCACCCCTGGTATTCCAAACTGGTACGCTTCTACGTGTAATGCTTGTTCTGCTAATTGCAGTATCTTAGTAAAAACGCGTGAAGGTCGTCCTATTAAAATTGAAGGAAACAACGATTCTCCAATATTCAAAGGTGCAACTTGTGGTAGCGGTCAAGCTAGCTTATTAGGCTTGTACGACAATGAGCGTTTGCGCAAAGCAAAAGCAAAAGGTGCAGATGCATCTTGGGCTTCCGTAGATGGAGATATCAAAACAGGTTTAGCTTCTGCTAAAAGTATTCGTTTAGTAACAGGTACTGTTAATAGTCCTAGCACTAAGAAGGCTATTGCAGAGTTTACTGCTAAATACCCTCAAGCTCAACATATCCAATACGAAGCCAATTCAATGGGTGCCATTTCTGAAGCTAGCAAAAAAGCGTTCGGTAAAAATGTAATCCCTGGTTACCGTTTCGATTTGGCTAAAGTAATCGTGAGCTTTGGTGCCGATTTCTTAGGTACTTGGATTTCACCTACTGAATTTACCAAACAATGGTCATTAACTCGTACGGCTGAAAACAAAAACATGAGCCGTCACATCCAAATAGAATCTAACCTTTCTTTATCTGGTTCTAACGCCGATGTACGTTATCCTATTAAACCTTCTGCCGAAGGTGCTTACTTGGTAAGTTTATATAACAAAATTGCTGCTTTAGCTGGTGCTCCTGCATTAGGTACTATGCCAGCTGTTGAATTACCTTTAGATGGTATTTCAAATGCAGCGAAAGAATTATGGGCTGCTAAAGGTAGTTCATTAGTAGTGTGTGGTTCAAACAATGTTGATTACCAATTATTGGTTCATGCCATTAACACGATGTTGGGCAACAATGGTACTACTGTTGATTTTGCAAATTATAGCAACCAAAACTATAGCGACGATGCAGCTTTTGAAGCATTTGCTAAAGAAGTTGAAGCGGGTTCTGTAGATGCAGCTATTTTCTACAACGTTAACCCTGTTTACAATTATGTAAATGGTGCTAAGTTGGCAGAAGGTATTAAGAAATTAAAATTATCAGTAGCTTCAAATAGTAATTTAGATGAAACTGCTGAAGTTTGTCAATACAATACTCCAGATAGTCATTTCTTAGAGTCTTGGAACGATAACGAGCCTAAAGCTGGTTACTTTACCTTTACTCAACCTACCATCTCTACTGTATTTGAAACTCGTCAGATGCAAGAAAGTTTGTTAGTTTGGGCTGGTAATACAAGCAACTTCTACGATTACATGAAGGCCAATTGGGCTGGTAGCTTAGCTGGCGATGCTTGGGATAAAGCCATTCATGATGGTTTCTATCAAGTAGCTCCTGCTGCGGCTAGCGTTTCATTTACTGCCGATTTAAGTGCAGTTGTTGCTCCAGCTTACAATGCTTACACCAATTCTAAAACTAAATTAGAGTTAAAATTATACAATAAAGTAGCTATTAAAGATGGTGCTCATGCACACAATCCTTGGTTACAAGAAATGCCTGATCCAATTAGTAAGGTATGTTGGGATAATTATGCAAACATTAGCGCTGCTACTGCTAAAGAGTTAAAAGTAACAGATGGCGATGTAATTAACATTAGCTACAAAGGTGGTAAACTAGAGAATGTTCCAGTTTTGGTTCAGCCTGGCCAACCTAATAACGTAATTGCTTTGGCAGTTGGTTATGGTAGAACTGCTGGTGGTAAATCTATAAACATTGGTAAGAATGCATTTGCTATTGCAAGCGCTTCAAGCGTAATTGAAATTACTGCCGAAAAAGGTGCTGGTTCATACGAGTTGGCTCAAACCCAAACTCACCACACTATTGAAGGAAGAGCATTAATAAAAGAAGCTTCTTTAAACGAATACAATAAAGATTCAAAAGCGGGTAATCACGATCATCATAAAGCTATCAAAGAAAATGGCAACTTGCTAACTCTTTGGGATGAGCGCGATAGCAAAGGCCACCGTTGGGCAATGGCTGTAGATTTAAATAAATGTACAGGTTGTGGTTCATGCGTGGTTAGTTGTAATGCCGAAAACAATGTTCCAGTTGTTGGTCGCCAAGAGGTTATCAACCGCCGCGAAATGCATTGGATTCGTATCGATCGCTACTACCGCTTTAAAGATCAAAATGGTAATGCCGTAACTCGCGAGAAATCTAAAACAGCAGAAATGTTGAAGAAAAAAGGCGAAGGCGAATACGATTATAACGATCCTTCTTCTGTTAATTTTGAAGATGTAAGCGTTACGTACCAACCAATGATGTGCCAACAATGTGGCCACGCTCCTTGCGAAACTGTTTGTCCAGTATTGGCAACCGTTCATAGCAGCGAAGGTTTAAACCATATGGCATACAACCGTTGCGTAGGTACTCGTTACTGTGCTAATAACTGTCCGTATAAAGTACGTAGATTCAACTGGTTTAAATACCGCGATAACAGCCAATTTGATTTTAACTTCAACAACGATTTAGGTCGTATGGTTATCAATCCAGATGTAACTGTTCGTTCACGTGGGGTAATGGAAAAATGTTCATTCTGCGTTCAACGTATTCAAGCTGGTAAGTTAAAAGCTAAATTAGAAAATAGAGTTATTGTTGATGGAGATATCAAAACTGCTTGCCAACAAAGTTGCCCTGCAGATGCTATTATCTTCGGAGATATTAACGATGAGAAGAGCGAAATCAGAAAGTATTTCACCAACGATCGCGCATTCTTTGTATTAGAAGAGTATAATGTTCAACCTTCGGTAGCTTACATGACTAAAGTAAGAAACGTAGAAGAAGAATTAGCTCCAGCTCATCATGGTGCAGCTAAACACGAAGCACCTAAAGGAGAAAAAGAAGTTGAACACCATTCATAACCTTGTAAACTAGTAGTAACACATGTCATACGAATCACCAATTAGAGATCAGTTAGTAACCGGTGGAAAAACCTACCGGGATGTAACCAGAGACATCACTCGTCCATTGGAAAATGCACCATCAAAAGGATGGTGGTTTGGCTTCAGCCTTTCAACTGTGGTTTTAGCACTTTGGATTTTCGCTACCACTTATTCCATGCTTGTAGGGTTGGGTTCCTGGGGATTAAACAAAACAGTAGGTTGGGCTTTTGATATTACCAACTTCGTATTTTGGGTTGGTATTGGTCACGCCGGTACCCTTATTTCTGCAGTATTATTATTGTTCCGTCAAAAATGGAGAATGTCTATCAACCGCTCGGCGGAGGCAATGACCATCTTCGCGGTAATTTGTGCTGCTTCATTTATCTTATCACACATGGGTCGTCCGTGGGTTGCCTATTGGCCAATTCCACTTCCAAATGCCTTTGGTACTTTATGGGTTAACTTTAACTCTCCATTGGTATGGGACGTATTTGCGATCTCAACATACTTCTCAGTTTCATTAGTATTCTGGTATGTTGGTTTGATCCCAGATATTGCATCAGTTCGTGATAGAGCAACTACTGCTGGACGTAAGTTCTGGTATGGTTTCTTTGCTATGGGTTGGACAGGTTCTACCCGCACTTGGCATCGTTACGAAGTAATTAGCTTAATCTTAGCTGGTATATCAACTCCATTGGTACTTTCGGTACACTCAATTGTATCTATGGACTTTGCTACTTCATTGGTACCAGGATGGCATACAACCATTTTCCCTCCCTACTTTGTGGCGGGTGCTATCTTCTCTGGATTTGGTATGGTGTTAACTTTGTTAATCATTGCCCGTCAGGTAATGAATTACAAAGAATACATTACCGAAGAGCATTTAGATGCTATGGCTAAAATTATTCTTGTTACCGGTACCATGGTAGGTATGGCATACATTACAGAGTTCTTCGTAGCTTCTTACTCTGGCGTTGAGTACGAGCAAAGTGCTTTCTTAAATAGAGCATTTGGTCCTTACGCTTGGGCATACTGGACAATGATGAGCTGTAACTTAATTGCTCCTCAAGTGTTTTGGTTCCGTAAATTAAGAACTAACCCTACCTTCTTGTTTATCATGTCAATCATTGTAAACATTGGTATGTGGTTCGAGCGTTTTGTAATTATCGTAACTTCCCTTCACCGCGATTTCTTAACTTCTGCTTGGGCAATGTATACGCCTACAGTAATTGAGGTTAGTATCTTGGTTGGTTCATTTGGGTTGTTCTTTTTCTTATTCTTCTTATTCATTAAATTCTTACCTTCTATAAACATGGCTGAGGTTAAAAGTATTATCCCAACACATGCACACGATGATCACCATCATGCACATGCAGGTCATGCTCACGAAGTAACAGAGAAAGGAGCCGTTCATGGAAACTAGTAAAAAACTAATCTTAGGGGTTTACGATAACCCTGATAAAACATACGATGTAACCAAAAAGCTTATTAGCAGCGGTTACAGTGTATATGATGTATACTCTCCATTTGCTATTCACGGCTTAGATAGAGTAATGGGTATTAAACGTTCTAATTTAACTGTAGCAGCTTTCTTATTTGCTATGACAGGTTTAAGTTTAGCGGTTATATTTCAAGTATATGTAAGTTATTTCGATTGGCAAGTAAACGTTGGTGGTAAGCCATCTTTACATATCCCTACCTATATTCCAATTACGTTTGAGTTAAGTATTTTATTTACTGCTTTTGGAATGGTTACCTGTTTCTTTATTGCAAACAGAATGTTCTGGGGTAAAAATGCAGATATTATGGATATACGTGTGACAGACGATTTGTTTGTAATTGCGGTTGATGTAAAGAAAAGCAAAGCCGATATGGGTTCTCTAAACCAATTGTTAATTGATGGCGGCGCCATTGAAGTAAGAGAAAGGGAAAAACAATTATGAGATTGAAATTTATATTTAGTGCATTCCTGATTGGTTCAGCCGTTGCTTTATTAAGCAGCTGTAGTGCTGGTGGCGACAATCCAGGTTATGAGTACGCACCAAACATGTATCATTCTTTCGCTTATGAGCCATTAACTCAGGAAGAAGATAAGCCAAATACTATTAACGCAAACGGTATGAACATGCGCGAGCCTGTTGCACATACCATTGCTAGAGGTCAGTTAGACTTTGCTAAATACAGCTTTACTGTAAGCAACGCTTCTTACGAAGCTGCTGCTTCGTTGAAAAACCCTGTGGTTTCTTCAGCTACAGTTATCGCAGAAGGTAATACCTTGTTCAATATCAACTGTTCTCCTTGTCATGGCGACAAAGGTTTAGGTGATGGAACATTGGTTGCCGATGGTAAATTCCCTCCTCCACCTTCATACGATTCAGACCGTATTAAAACTACACCAGACGGAAAGTTATTTTACTCTATCCGCTACGGTAAAAACCTAATGGGTGCTTATGGAACAACCTTAAATCCTGAGCAAATCTGGAAGGTAATTCATTATATCCGCACCGTGAGTGGGCCTTATAAAGGTGCTGCTACAGCTAGTAACGCATCTAATTAATCACTAACCCAGAAGAACACATTACAATGGAACACGCAGAAGTTCATATCAGAGAAGAAAAATATCAGATTACCGAAGGCAACAAAAAATGGGCTTTTGGTTTAATGATTGTAGGTTTGATTTTAGCTGCTATCGGCTATTTTACCTACCATCCTCACATTGAAGGATTAACTGAACACGATTTACACCACCTTATTCAAAAGCGTTTGCTGAGCAATTTGTTGGTGAATGGATATTTCTTTTTTATCGTTTCTATTTGTGCAATCGTATTTGTTGCTATTAGCCAAGTTGCTAATGCAGGCTGGTACGTAGCCATTAGAAGAATTCCAGAAGCCATGAGCGAATACTCGCTTATTGGTGCACCAATTTTATTAATTATTAGCTTTTTTGCATTACCTGTTTTGTACCATTGGGCACATGAAGGTATCATGACCGAAGGCTCTAGCAACTTTGATGAATTACTAGCGAGCAAGAGCTGGTACTTAAACAAACCATTCTTCTATATTAGAATGATTTTGTTTATGGGATTCTGGTTGTTTTGCGCTCATTTAATTCGTAAGAATTCTAGAAACGAAGACCAAATTGGTGGCTTATCTAATTTCCAAAAGAACTACAATCTTTCTACTGCTTTTATAGTAGTATTTGCCTTTACCTTCTCAATGTTTACTTGGGATCAAATGATGAGTATTGATGCACATTGGTATTCAACCATTTTCTCTATCTATAACTTTGCTACAGGTTGGGTAAGTGCTTTAACTATTATTTACTTATTCACTCATTACTTAAGAAGCAAAAACTACTTAAACGTAGCTACAGATGAACACCAACACGATTTGGGTAAATTTATGTTTGCCTTCTCCGTGTTCTGGACATACATGTGGGTTGCTCAGTTCTTATTAATTTGGTATGCTAATATTCCAGAAGAGGTTGCGTATTACAAAGAGCGCTTATTTGGATCATACAAGCCTATTTTCTACTTCGTAGTTTTAGTTAACTTCTTAGTTCCTTTCTTCTTCTTTATGAGAAGAGACTGGAAACGTAGCAGAAAAGTAGGATACTTTGTTGGTAGCGCATTATTAATTGGTCACTGGACAGATGTATACTTAATGGTAATGCCTGCTTCTATGAACATAGCTGTTGATCCTAGCGATCAATATCCTGCTGGAGTTATGAAAGTAGCTTCTCAAGGTTTTGGCTTAATGGAAGTTGGTTTCTTAGCTTTATTTGCTGGCTTATTCTTATGGATGACCCTAAAAGCATTAACTAAAGCAAACTTATATCCTACCAAGCACCCATACATTATGGAAAGTGCTTTGCATGATGTGGGAATTTAGGAAGAAGGTCGCTGGTTGGCTGGTCGCTAGTTGGCTAGTCGTTAGTATTTATTTATAAAAACAAAAAAAGAGGCTTAGGCCTCTTTTTTTGTTTGGGGCTCTTAGGGTTTGTACATCGAAGGGCTCTGCCCTTCGACTTCCCAGCTAGCATACCCCTAAGCCCTGAAAGAGCGCAATACACTATCGAGGGGCAAAGCCCTTCGAACCTTAGCGCTAGCGTGCCCCTAAGCCCTGAAAGGGCGCAATACGCTATCGAAGGGTAAAGCCCTTCGAACCTTAGCGCTAGCGTGCCACTAAGCCCTGAAAGGGCGTAATACTTTGTAGCAGTAGAGCGGGAGTTTGTGTGTTAAGTTATTTTTGTAGCTAAAAGTATAGCTGGCTACCAAAAAACGATAGCCAGCTTAAGAACTAGGTTAGCAAGAATTCTAAACCACTAATCTTGCTTCGCAACTTCTTAAGCGGGCTTCGCAAAAAGAAAAGCTAGCTTAATAAAAAGAGAAACTGATTTAGAAAATAAGGAAGCTTGCCTCAAAAAAAAGATAGGTATGCTTAGTAAAATGGGAGGCTAGCTAAAGAAAAAATTAAGCTGGCTATTGAATTAGCGAAGCTAGCTATAGAATTTGCTTCTGCAATAAATTAATGAACTCCAACCCTAAAGCTGCAGCGTTACACTGGCTGAACCGGAGCCAAATTTGGATTTTGCACTTTTTTCTTTACTAGCAGCATATTTATTTAAGCAGTAAAAAATAGACTTGGAATTGAGAAACCTAGAAATTAAATTTGATGTAATAAGAAATCCAAGCTTTTGAAAACCTCCATTACTTTCTTTGGCAAATTTTTAATGTTTTCAAAAGCATACCCTAGGTTTTTGAATGTACTGCTAGTATTGTTTTGCCTCCTATTTTTTGACAATTGCAGGCGCAGAGATGAATGTGAGGGGAGCCCTAAATCTAATTTAAATTACGACAGCACCCATTTTGATAGTTCAGAGCAAGCCAAAATTCCAGATTGGCAAGGAGATTCACTTTACTTTTATTCTGATGCTGGTGATACTGCATATATGTATTGCAATTGGCAGTCACCTCCAAATAATTTTGAAATACAAAGTCGAAGTTCAGGCACTTTTCCTTGTCCTTATCTAGAAAATTTCTGCTATCCATTTCAGCAATATAATTACCATTCAAACGAACCAACCTTAAATGATTTTCAGATTATATTTTTTAAGGAATCTAATTTGATTAATCAATTTCCTAAGGAACCGCCCAAGGCTTATTTAGCATTGTCGCAATATGATTATCAATTATTATCAGATGTTGGATTCAATAATTTGACCAATGATTCTGTATTGCTAATGAATGGATTAATCGAAAAAGGCTGGTCGACCGCTAATAAAACTTCCTCACTTAATTTAAATGTTGGAATTTTGAAGTTGAACATTAAACGGGGAAAAAAATGGACCTTATTTAAATATAAATTAAACAATTAACCTATGAAAACCTACCTATTACTACTTTTGTTCGAATTAAAAAGTATCAGTTTACTTGTATATAAGGGTTAGTCAAAAACACGCCAACCCTAAAGCTGCAGCGTTACACTGGCTGCGCCGGAGCCAAATTTTCCTGCTGGATTGGGTTTGGTAATTTTTAAAGTAATCATCAGGTCTTTTTCTGCAAAACGGTCCTCTAATTTGGCAATCATGCTTTGGGCTAAGTCTTCAATAAACTGTCTAGGAATTTCCATTTCTGCTTTAATTACATGAAAAGCATCCTCGTAATTGACTAAGTTTTCAAGCTTGCTTAAGTCCGTATCATCTGCAACTTCCTCATCTATCCATACATCTACTTTAAAAATTCCTCCTTTTATTTTTTCTTCGGCATATAGGCCATGGTAAGCAAAGAACTCAAGATCTTCGAGCGCTGTTTGTAACTTCATAGGTTTGACTTTTAACTACCAACAAAATAACTAAATTCGCAGCAGATTTATAACAAAAAGTCAAAAAGCATGAACAACGCAGCCGATTTTCACAGAGCAAGCAAACAAGATTCGTATCAACATCACGATTATTATTTGATGGATGAATTGCTTACCGAAGAGCATAAATTGATTCGCTCTACCGTAAGAGATTTTGTTAAAAAAGAAATATCTCCCATTATTGAAGATGCCGCTCAAAGAGCCGCTTTCCCGCATTACCTTATTAAAGGAATGGCAGAGGTAGGTTCATTTGGCGCACAACTACCTGCCGAGTATGGCTGTGGTGGCTTAGATTATATTAGTTATGGCATTATTATGCAAGAGCTAGAGCGTTGCGATTCGGGTATCCGCTCTACTGCGTCGGTTCAGGGCAGCTTGGTAATGTACCCTATTTATAAGTTTGGTTCAGAAGAGCAAAAAAGAAAATACCTTCCTAAATTAGCTGCTGGCGAAATGATGGGCTGCTTTGGTTTAACAGAGCCAGATCATGGGAGTAACCCTGCTGGTATGACCACCAATTTTAAAGATGCTGGAGATGGCAAACATATTATTTTAAATGGTGCCAAAATGTGGATTAGCAATTCGCCATTTGCCGATGTTGCAGTGGTTTGGGCTAAGAACGAAAAAGGTATTATTAAGGGTGTAATTGTAGAACGTGGCATGCCAGGTTTCTCTACTCCAGAAACACATAATAAATGGAGTTTGCGTGCAAGTGCTACAGGTGAATTAGTATTTAATGATGTAAAGGTTCCAATAGAAAATATTATGCCGGGTGTTGAAGGTTTAAAAGGCCCTCTTACATGCTTAAACTCGGCTCGCTATGGAATTGCATGGGGTGCAATTGGTGCTGCTTTAGATTGCTACGATACGGCTTTGCGTTATTCAAAAGAACGCAAACAATTTGGCCGACCAATTGGTGGCTTTCAATTGCAACAAAAGAAATTGGCAGAAATGATTACCGAAATTACCAAAGCTCAATTATTAACTTGGCGTTTAGGTGTATTAATGAATGAGGGTAGAGCAACCCCAGCCCAAATTAGTATGGCCAAACGTAATAATGTAGATATGGCTTGTACCATAGCACGTAATGCGCGCCAAATGTTGGGCGGTATGGGTATTACCGGTGAGTATTCTATTATGCGTCATATGATGAATTTAGAATCTGTTGTTACCTACGAAGGAACACATGATATTCACTTGCTAATTACTGGTATGGATGTTACCGGCGAGAACGCGTTTACCTAGTAGTAATTAAAACACCTATTTAAAAAGCAGGCTTTGGGTTGAACCAAGGCCTGCTTTTTTGTTTTGTCATATTCTTATGAAATGATTTTTGACTGAACCCATTTGTTTTAGTGGCTGACTATATTTGACTTACACTCTATCTCCCTAACAACTCAAAGCATATGAAAAAATTCCTACTCCTCTCTTTTCTTTATTTAGGCTTGGTTTCTGTATCCTTGGCTCAGGCCTGGCAGCAGTTAAATGATATCGGTTCGAACCAACGCAATATTACCGTACCCGATTTTGGTGGCGATGTAGCTAAGTTTAGCATATCGGGCAAAACCTTTTTAGTTTGTGGGCAGGTATCTTCTGCCTTAAGTAATAAAGTATACCAATTTGATTACACCAATAAGCAGTGGATTAAAATGAATAATTTTCCAGATGCCCTTGGAACCCCAGTTGCGTTTGTACTAAACAATATAGCCTATGTAGGCTCAGGTTATTCAGGAACCAATAAGGCCATTAACAAAAAGTTTTGGAAATATACTGAAGCAACAGATTCGTGGCTAAGCATTGCAGATATGCCTGTAGCAAGAGCAGGAGCAGTAGGGTTTGGTCTTCAAAATAAAGGTTATGTGGGCTTAGGTACAGATAGTACAGGTAACCACACACGCAAAGAGTTTTTTGAATATACCCCCGAAACAAATTCTTGGACAGCTATTGCCGATTATGCAGGTGAGGCTAGAAGTAATGCCATGGCTTTTACCTTAAATGGTTTGGCTTATGCGGGTACAGGTATCACAAGCTATCCGGCTTCTAAATTATTTAATGATTTTTGGTGTTATAACCCTGCCCAAAATACTTGGAAACAAATTGCTTCTTACCCGGGTGAAGCACGCTACCATTGCATGCAATTTACCTTGGCAAATATACCTTATGTAGGTGCGGGTGTAACAACTAATTTCTTTAATGCCTTCAACGATTTCCACTATTATGTAGATAGCAATGATACCTGGGTGCCGGTGACTAATTTCCCTTTTTCATTAAACTACGGCGTTTCTTTTAGCAATAATGTTCATGCTATGGTGGGCAGAGGAACCTCTGGTCAAACTACCAATTCTAAAATGTATGAATACAACCCAAAAGCTAATCAATGGGAGTTTTTTAGAGAATCGCATGGGGTTTATGGAGCAGCTAGTTTTGCCATAGATGGAAAGATGTATGTGGTTGGAGGGCAGACCTACGATTTGGGCGTGAACTCGGATATGTGGGCCTATGATATGGCTACAAAAGAGTGGCAAAAAATGGCCGATTTGCCGGGTCAGCCACGCAGATATGAACTCAAAGGATTTGCTATTGGAGGATACGGATATGTGGTAGCGGGTTCCTTAAATGGCGTAACTCCTGCAGCAGATTGCTGGAAATATACTCCTCAAACAAATACTTGGAGTATCATGGATAGCATGCCATTGCCAAGAAATAATCCTGCTGTTTTTGTGGTAAATAATAAAGGATATGTATGTGGTGGAAGAATGGGGGCCAACTTGTTAAATGATTTATGGGAATATGATCCAAGCCTAAATCAGTGGTTGCAAAAGCCAAGCATGCCAGGCATAGGAAGAGAGCAGGCTGCTGCCTTTTCAATAGATTCAAACGGATATGTTGTGGGTGGCCATGGACCAGCCAATGCTGTTTTATCGGATTTTTGGAGCTACAATGCCTATACAAATACCTGGCAGCGAAAAGCCGATTTTTTTAGTGAAGGGACTTACTTAGCAAGTGCCACTGCTTCTTCAACAGATGGATATTTAATGAATGGCCGCGACGGAAAATCTACTGTTTATTCTACCAAAGTTTGGAAGTATGATCCAAAAGCCGACTTATGGAGTGAGTATACCTCAAACCCTAATTTACCAATTGCCTTAGGAGTTTCTGAGTATATAAATGGTAAGTTGTATTTGGGCTTAGGCAGCTCATTAACGGCTCAATTTAATTCTACTTTTTTTGAAATAGACCCTAGTAAACCCACAGGTTTGCAACAGGCAATTGGTGCCGAACCAAGACTTGCTATTGAATCGCCTTTTACCCATAATCCAAGCTTGTTTTATGCTAACTTAAAGCCTGCTACCTATACCATTTCTGCCTACGATGCGCAAGGAAAACTACTTAGCTCAAGTACCGAAAAGATAGTAAAAGCCGAAGGACAATTGGAGTTAAAAGGCTTAGAAAATGCTGCTGAAGGAATGCTGTTTATTAAAGTGCTTGGCGGTAATGAATCCAAAACTATTCGCGTGCTTAAGACAGATTAACCTTAATAGTTGAAAGAATTAACAAAAATCACATAAGAATTTATAATCCTTTTTTAAATTGCGGCATATTAACAATCTAATTAAGCCTAAGTATGTACGTAATTAAATTTGGAACCGACGGTTGGAGAGGAATCATAGCCGACGAATTTACAGTTGAAAATGTAAGACGTGTTGCGCAAGGAACTGCCGACTATATTAAGAAAAGTTTTCCCAACAACTTAAACGTTGTTTTGGGTCACGATTGCCGTTTTGCGGGCGAATTATTTGCCGAAAATACAGCCCGTGTATTAAATGCAAATGGCATTAAAGTAAAAATGGCTAAAGGCTATGTAAGTACACCTATGATTAGCTTAGGTGCCGTAAAACATGGTGCTGCGCTAGGTGTAATTATTACTGCTTCGCATAATCCACCTTCGTATAATGGCTATAAATTAAAAGCGCATTATGGTGGTCCTAGTAGTCCAGCTGTAATTGATGCAGTTGAAAATGCCATTCCAGAAACGCTTGGTGTAACTTTAAAATCGCACGACGAAAATTGCAAAGCAGGCATGGTTGAATACGTAGATTTAGAAACACTTTATGTAGATGAAGTAGAGTCTAAATTTGATTTAAAAGCCATCAAAGAATGTAAGATGGATTTTGCCTATGATGCTATGTATGGCGCTGGACAAAATGTAATGCGTCGTTTGTTCCCAGAAATTAGCCTCTTGCATTGCGATTATAACCCAGGTTTTGATGGCCAAGCTCCAGAGCCAATTGATAAGAACCTAGCTGAGTTTAGAGAGCTTATTAAAGTAAGTGGAGATATAGATTGCGGTTTAGTTACCGATGGTGATGCCGATAGAATTGGCTTGTATAACAAAGCTGGAAAGTTTGTTGATTCGCACCATATTATTTTATTATTGGTTCACTACCTACACAAATACAAAGGCATGGATGGTAAGGTTATTACCACCTTTAGCGCCACTTCAAAAATTACCGAATTAGCAAAAGCATACGGCTTAGAAATAGAGATTACCAAAATTGGTTTCAAATATATCTGCGAAAAAATGGTAACCGAAAACGTATTAGTAGGCGGCGAAGAAAGCGGTGGTATTGCCATTAAAGGATTTATTCCAGAGCGCGATGGTATTTGGATTGGTTTAACTCTATGGGAGTTTATGGCCAAAACAGGTAAGAGCTTAGATGAATTAATTCAAGAAGTATATGATGTGGTGGGTAGCTTTGCTATGGGACGTATAGATTTACACATTACCGAAGAAATTAAACAAAAAGTATTGGCCAATTGCCAAGCAGGCGCATACACTGCATTTGGTTCATACAAAATTGAAAAAACAGAAACCATAGACGGCTTTAAATTCCATTTAGGCAATGGCGAGTGGGTAATGATACGCGCAAGCGGTACAGAGCCAGTATTACGCGTTTACAGCGAAAGTAATACCGACGAAAACGCTACAAAAATTCTAGAAGCTACTAAAGCGGTGTTGTTAGCGTAGGAGTAGGCTGCTAGCTTCTGGCTTCTGGCTACTGGCAAGAAGAAGAACGAGAAGGAGAAGGAGAAAGATGTTTTTTCACTTTCTCCTTTTTTTTAATTGTAGCCCAGGCCTTTAGGCTTGGTAAAAGGGAAATAGGGTAAGTTATTTGGAGGCCTTTAGGCCTTTACCTCATTTATATTATTTAATAAGTTAAGAAAAGTGTTTGTTAAGGAAAAGGCCTAAAGGCCTCCTCAATACTATTTGCAAAAACATAATCCCGGGCCTAAAGGTTAGGGCTATTATTCTATCCCTTCGCAGGTCTTACCATGCCCAAGTAAGCAAAGCGCCCGACCATGCAATGCCATGCAAAGCCATGCCTTCTTCACTCCACCAGCCTAGCAATTTTCCCTTTACTTCCAGCTAAGATTACAAGCTTGCCCTTTTTGGCTTTTCTAACCACGTTAAAGGAGAGGTTCGAAAGTTGAGATTTTGCATTCGAAGTGGTAATGGTTTGTTCGGTATTGTTATAGTCAACACCTTTGGTTCCGCATGTAATAAAATTGCCATTCGCTAATAACTCTACCGACGAGCGATAATTGCAATAGAAGGGCTTTTGGTTCATTAATTCTAGGCCGTCTTTGGAGTAATAATAGCCACTAAATCCTTGCTTAATTTTAGAGGTATCACTGGCATAATCTCCTCCAACAATAATGATATGTTTCTTGTCGAAATCAAATGAAAAAGCTCCCTGGCTTGCTTTGCCCTGAACCATATTTTTGAGTTCGAACCGTTGGTATTTTTTATCGATTTGTAGCCAATGAAAAATCGATTTTGAACCACCGCTCACAAAAGCTATACTATTATTGGGCATGCATCTAAAACAAGTGCCAGAAGCTGCAAACAACGATTCGCCTTCTATGGCCCACGGGCGCATACTAGTATCCATAGGATGCCAAGTGTTTCCGCCATCTATGGTTCTGTACAATACAAAGCGTTCATCAATGGGGTCGCCAATGACCATTCCTTGGTCTTCATTCCAAAAGTCCATGGCATCTAAAAAGAACTCTTTTCGATGGTCTTCAAACACCTTTTTCCAAGTAAGTCCGCCATCATATGTTTTTAAAATATAGCCAGGTGTACCGCTACTCATTACTATGGCTTTGTCTTTGCTAAAGGCTTCAATATCTCTAAAGTCGGAGCTATCGTAACCTGGTATTTGTGCTATGCGAAAGGTTTTTCCTCCATCTATACTTTTAGCAAATGTTCCCTTGGTTCCACTTACCCAAACCACTTCGTTGTTTACTACGCTTACACCTCTAAAGGAAATTTTTGATAAGGGTAAACTGTCTGGATTTTCAATAGAAGTGCTATCTACTAAAACAAGTTTTGGTTGAGCAAGTAGGGTGGGTATAAAGAATAGGCTGGCATAGACAAGTAGCTGGAAGTGTTTGTAAACCATGCTACTAAAATACTATTTAATTTTTTCTTAATATAGGTCTTTTGCACAACTAACTGTGTTTATTGTATAGAATGATTGACCCTTTTGGAGGGCAAAGAATACTCGTAGGCCTTACTAATTCATTTGCCTAATAGCTAAGTGATGCTTTACTTTGATGAAACAATTTACCAATGGCTCGCATTAAACTACAGCTACCTGCTACCTTTTCATTTAAGACAGAAATACCGGTGCGCATTTCAGATTTAAACTATGGCAACCATTTGGCCAATCATGTGTATTTAGAAATGATGCAAGAAGCTCGCATGCGCTATTTGGCTCAATTTGGATATAGCGAAAAAGACTTAGCTGGAGTAGGAGTAATTATGGGCGATACCGCCATTGTGTATAAGCAAGAATGTTTTTATGGCGATGTGTTAACCATAGAAGTTTGTGCTTCCGATTTTGGTGCAAGAAGTTTTGATTTACTCTATAGGTTCAGCAAACAAGATGGCAGCTTGGTATGTGAGGCAAAAACAGGTATGGTTTGTTTTGATTATGTGCAACGCACAACGGTTGCCGTACCGGAGGCGTTTTCATCGCGTGCCACGTAGGGACAGGTCGCGACCTGTCCCTACACGTCGCGACCTGTCCCTACGTGGCACGCGACCTGTCCCTACACGTCGCGACCTGTCCCTACACGTCGCGACCTGTCCCTACATATTTGCGTTTATCGAAATAAATAACCGTTCAAAAAAGACCGAGGTTAACAAAATGTTAACCTGAAAAAGTGATGGTTTTTTGCTCTTAACTTTGGTGTATGATTAATAAAATAAATGGATCACATCCTATGGAAAAAAATAGATAATTTCCCGCTACAAGAAACACAAGCCGAATTTGGCTTTATTACCCGTTTGGCCCATGAAAACAAATGGACCTTTAACTTTACCCAAAATGCCCTAGTTGAATACAAACGATTTATGTATTTGGCTGCCACCTCAAACAAAATGGTTTCGCCTTCGCCCATTGTGGATGAGGTTTGGCATTTGCATTTAATTTACACACAATCGTACCAAGAGTTTTGCAGAGTACTTGGTAAAACCATTGAACACATTCCTTCTACTCATAACAAGGAGGAGCGACAAAAATTTGAAGATGCCGTTTCCCATACCAAGCTTGTGTATGAACAAAATTTCGGTCCCATGCCTGCTCAGTTCTGGGGCTTCGAAAAAGCATCTGATATACTTCAATTACCTAAAGCCAAAAAGGAAAAGTATTTAATTTATTTGGTATCGAGCCTAGTTTTAATTGTTTTGTTATTTTTAGGAAAACCACTGTTTTTATTGGTCTATCCAAAGATCGGGAGCGCTGTTTTTCTTTGGAGTTTTTTCTTATTAAGTGCAACTATGTTTGGAGTTTTAGAATGGTATAACCGTACTAGAATAAATACGTTTATTGCTTCTCTGCCTGAACCAAGTTTGAGTTTCTTAAAAGGTTTTGTGCCGGAAGAAATGGCGTTTATAAAAACAGAAAACTGGGCATCGGTTTTTCATGGTATGATGAATAATCTTATTAAAACTAGAACGGTAAAAATTGGAGAGAAATATGAGTTGAGCGTTGAATCTAGAAGCCCAAATGAAACCCTATTTGAGAAAACTCTGTTGGATGAGTTAGACCAATTTGAAAAGCCTACCTATTTGCCTTTACTGCATAGATTAAAATCAAAACCGCTTTTCTCACAATACACGCATGCGGGCAATATGCTAGCAGAGCAGTTTTATACATCACAACTTTATTTTACTATGTTGGCTGTGAATGTTGTTAGCATTGCACTTTTGTTTTTAATAGGTTTCTCTAGGCTCGAAACGGGTATATTTAGAGATAAGCCCGTGGTATTTTTAGTAATTATGTTAGTGGTTTTAGCTGTAGTATCTTTTGCTTTCTTAAACCGCATAAGTAGCATGTTTACAAAGTTTGGTGTATGTAAATTATACAAAGAAATGTTGGAGCCAATATATCAAACAAGCTCGGATAGTCAAAGCTCAGAATGGTCGTTTTTCTTATATGGCACCGCTATGTTTGCCACTCCCTTTGTTCCTTTAGTTACACATTCCGATAATCGTTCTGCCACCTATGATGGAACTACCACCAGCTCCTGCGGAAGTTCATGCGGCGGTGGAGGTGGTGGCGGATGTGGTGGTGGCTGCGGCGGCTGCGGAGGATCGTAGGGGAAGAAAGAGAAAGAGAAAGAGAAAGAGAAAGAGAAAGAGAAAGGGAAAGACCTCGTTCTCGTTCTGTTTCTCCTTCTTCCATATTGCCATGCCTAAGGAAGCGAAGCGCCCGTCCATGCAATGCCATGCAACGCCATGCCTTTGCATATTCCTCATAAAGCAATAACTTGCAAGAATAAGATTAGAAAGAATGGCGAAGAAGTTGAATGATAAACTGAAGAAGCAAGTGCAACGTGTGTTTGCAGAGGCTGGAAGAAAAATATTAAATTATAAGCAAGTTGCTCGCAGACTTGAGATAGATAGCACCGAAGGTAAGAATGACGTTTTGCTAGTGATGAAACAACTGGCAAAAGATAAAATTATTGAGGAGATTGATGCGGGTAGATATGTAACCATTTTTGTTCATGAATTTGTAACGGGTAGGGTAGATATGACCCAACACGGCACCGCTTATGTGGTTCGCGAGGATGGTCAGGAAGATGTGTTTATTGCCAGTGAGTTTAAGAATACAGCCTTAAATGGTGATAAGGTAAAAGTATCTTTGTTTGCGCATCATGTAAATGGAAAACAAACGGGTGAAATTATAGAAGTTTTAGAACGATCCAAGTCGCAGTTTGTGGGCGTGGTTCAGGTGCATTATAATTATGCCTTTCTTATTCCAGACGATAAGAAAATGCATATCAATATTTTTATTCCTAAAGAGAAAATTGGTTCAGCCAAACAAGGCGATAAAGCTATTGCACGTATTACAGAATGGACAGCCGAGGAAGAGAACCCATTTGGTGAAATTATTGAAGTTTTAGGCCGACCAGGTGCACATGAAACCGAGATGAACGCCATAGTAGTTGAGTATGGTTTTGCCAATAGGTTTCCAGCGGAGGTTGAAAAGGAAGCGGATAAAATTCCTGAGAAAATAGCGGCTGAGGAAATTAAGAAAAGAAAAGATTTTAGGAAGACACTCACCTTTACCATCGACCCCGAAGATGCCAAAGACTTTGATGATGCCTTATCGTTTAAAGTGCTTAGCGAGGGCTTGTACGAAATAGGAATTCATATTGCCGATGTAAGTCATTATATACCCGAAAATAGCCAGTTAGATGTGGAGGCGCTAAAGCGTGCTACCTCTGTGTATTTGGTTGATAGAACCATTCCCATGTTGCCCGAGAAATTGAGTAATGGAGTATGTTCTTTAAGGCCTAATGAAGATAAGTTAACCTTTTCTGTAGTGGTTCATATGAACTCTAAAGCAGAGGTATTGGATACCTGGTTTGGTAAAACTGTTATTCATTCGCAACGTAGATTTACTTACGAAGAAGCGCAAGTTAGGCTCGAGACTAAGGAAGGCGATTTGGCCAATGAGCTAAATATTATGAACGATTTGGCCAAGGTGTTAAAAGAAAAACGCTTTAAGAAAGGTGCCATTAGTTTTGAAACGCAAGAGGTGAAATTTAAGTTGGATGAGAACTTTAAACCGATAGATTTATTTGTTAAGATTAGAAAAGATGCACATAAATTAATAGAGGAGTTTATGTTGCTTGCCAATAGAAAAGTGGCCGAGTTTGGCTTTAACCTTGGCAAAGGTGAAAACAAGAAAACCTTTGTGTACCGTATTCATGAGCAACCAAACGAAGACAAAATTCGCATGTTCAATATTTTTGCCGCTCGGTTCGGACATAAAATTGAAATGCAAAGCCAGAAGAGTATTGCGCAATCGTTTAATCAATTATTAGAAGATGTAGAGGGTAAGCCAGAGCAGAATTTAATTCAAAGTCAGGCAATACGCACCATGAGTAAGGCCTATTATGGGTGCAAAAAATCTATGCATTACGGATTGGCTTTTGATCATTATACGCATTTTACTTCTCCTATTAGGCGCTACCCCGATTTAATGGTTCATAGATTATTATTTAACTACCTAAACAAAGGTGTTAATGCAAATGAGGCGCATTATGAATCTATGAGTAAGCAATCTTCTCAAATGGAAGTAAAAGCTGCCGAGGCAGAAAGAGCTTCGGTTAGGTTCAAACAGGTAGAATATATTTCGGGCTTTATTGGCGATGAGTTTGATGGTATAATCTCGGGTGTAACCGAGTGGGGTATTTATGTAGAAATTTCGCAGTATAAGTGTGAAGGCATGTTGCGCCTAAATAATATGGGCGATGATTTTTATGATTACGACGAAGCCAATCAATGGATAATTGGTAGAAGAAATAGAAAGAAATATCAAGTGGGCGACCCTATCCGTGTGATAGTGGCTGCGGCAGATATTTTTAAACGTCAAATAGATTTACATTTGGTGGATGATGGCGTAAAACGCGAGTTTAAACGCGGTTGGGAAAAGGAAAAGAAAAGACGAGATAAGCCAGCTAAGGGAAAAAATAAAGGAAGACGTAGGTAAGAGCAAGTTTTCGGTTTGTCTGATTTAGTATTCGGTAATGATAATTAGCTACTTATTAAGTAGTATTGGATTATAGTATTTATTTGATCTAAACACCTGTATTTAAATTCTAACCTAAAACCTAATTACTACTTATGGAAAAGCCTGTTATTTTGGTCCCTACCGATTTTACAACTGTTGGCGATAATGCCGTTGCACATGCTGCTTTACTTTCAAAGATATTGAATGCGAAAATTGAATTGTTGCATGTTATTAGTAAAGAAAAAGATATTTCTACAGCCAAAAGTGCCCTCGAATTACAAGTAGCTAAACTTGAAAAGGAAGGTATTAGCGCCTCTTCTCATGTTGAAATAGGAACTATTTTTGAAGATATTGGCAAAGTGGCCGACCGTTTAAAGGCTCGCCTAATTATTATGGGTACTCATGGTGTTACTGGTATTCAACATGTGTTGGGTTCAAAGGCTCTAAAAGTTATTACCAATTCGGATGTGCCTTTTATTGTGGTTCAAGGTGCCCCCTTAAATGTAAATGGATTTAAGAATATTGTTATTCCTGTTGATTTTAACCAAGAGGTAAAGCAAAGTATAAAGTATGCTTGGGAAATTGGGAAGTACTTTCAAGCTAAAATTCATATCCTATATGTGAAAGAAAAGGATCCGTTTATTGCAGCTAAAATAGAACGTAATATTCCGTATGCCCAAGAATTATTGGAAGAAAACAATGTGGAGTATGAAATAACTGGCATTGAGAAAAACGATTTTACCAAAGATGTTTTGGCATTCTCAAAAGGCATCAATGCCGATTTAATTACGATTATTAATAACCATGAAAATATTTTCACCTATTTTGGTGGCTCATTTGAACAGAGTGTGATTGGGAATAAATTTGAAATACCTGTTTTGGTAATTAATCAAATTGCTTCCAAATCTGCCTATAGTTTTAGTATATATTTTGGATAAATAGTGCCGCAAATAGGATCTACGTTTTCAGGAAATAAATTTAGTAAGAATGGTCATTTAGAAACCATACTACCTGCTGTTTTTAGGAGAAATGTGGTTTCCTATACCAGAGAACGTGTGCCTTTGCCCGATACCGATTTTATAGATTTAGATTGGCTCAAACAAGGGAATAAGAAGCTCCTACTATTGTTTCATGGACTCGAAGGTTCTTCGCACTCGCAGTATATTCTGGGGTTTGCAAAGTACTTTTCTGCCCATGGATTTGATATTTGTGCCGTAAACTTTAGAAGTTGTAGTGGTGAACCAAATGAACTCTTAAGTAGCTACCATAGCGGTGCAAGCCACGATGTAGATTTTATAGTAAAGCATATTAATTTAAACTACTCCTACGAAAAATTGTATGCCACGGGCTTTAGCTTAGGTGGAAATGTACTGTTAAAATATTTGGGAGAACAGGTGTATACGCTTCCCCAAAATTTAAAATCTGCTGCAGCTTTTTCTGTTCCTATTGATTTGGCTGCAAGTTCTAAAAAGCTATCCAGCTTAAGCAACTCCGTTTATATGAGGCGCTTTTTGGGTAGTCTGAACCAAAAGTTATACGAAAAGAAAACTCGCTTTCCGGATGCTTTAAATATTGACGGTTTAGAGAAAATAAAAACCTTTGATGAATGGGATGATAGATTTACCGCTCCTATTCACGGCTTTTTAGGTTCGGCCGATTATTATAAGAAAAGCAGCAGTAAACAGTTTTTAAAAGGGATCTCCATTCCTACGCTTTTAGTAAACGCTCAAAACGATCCATTTCTCGCTGCCGAGTGTTTTCCAAATGAAATAGAAATAGGGGAGAATTTATTTTTTGAATCGCCCAAGTATGGCGGCCATTGTGGCTTTGCTAAGAGTGTTCCTAATGGCGAATATTTTAGTGAGGAAAGAGCTCTTCATTTTTTTTCAAACTAAAAATCTATTCTGTATGTTTGAACCCTTATGCATAGTTATTCGGAACTTTTATCGCTGGTAAACCAAAAAATAGCCACCACTTCTTATGGTTCAAACCCCAAAGAATTATATGAACCCATTGAATATATGATGGGTTTGGGTGGAAAACGTTTACGCCCCGTACTTACTTTAATGGCCTGCGATTTGTTTAATTCTCCTGTAGAGCAAGCGCTAGATGCAGCATTGGCGGTAGAGGTGTTTCATAACTTTACCTTGGTTCACGATGATATTATGGATAATGCTCCTTTGCGCAGAGGCCAAGAAACCATTTATAAAAAATGGAATATGCCGGTTGCCATACTTAGCGGCGATTTAATGATGATTCGTGCCGTAGAGCTTTTGGCTCAAACCAAAACAGATAATTTTTTACCCATATTAAGTGTGTTTAATGATACAGCTGCCAAGGTGTGTGAGGGGCAACAAATAGATATGAATTTCGAAACTCGCAAAGATGTAAGTCATGCTGAGTATATAGAAATGATTACCCTAAAAACGGCTGTTTTATTAGGTGCTTCCTTAAAAATTGGGGCTCTTATTGCTTCTGCTTCAGAGGAAGATGCTACTCATATGTATGAGTTTGGGAAGAATATTGGTATTGCCTTTCAAATTCAAGACGATATTTTAGATAGCTTTGGCGTAACGGCCCAGGTAGGTAAAATGATTGGTGGCGATATAGCCGCAAATAAGAAAACACTGTTGTTAATAGAACTATTAGAATCTGTTCACAAAGACGATTTGAAAACACTCTTAGCCTTGTTTGAAGAAACCAATCAAGAGAAGAAAATTGAAGGGGTATTAGCGTTGTATGATAAGTACCAAATTAAGTTGTTTGCCGAAGCCAAAAAGCAACAGTATTTAAACGATGCGTATGCTCACTTAGAGGCTATAAAAATAGAGGCTAAAAAGAAAGAAATCTTAATCCATACCGCTCAAGATTTAATGGAGCGAATGAGTTAATCTAAATGAAATTCGGCATTTAGCTGCCATCCATTTCCTTCGTTTTTAAAGAGGCTTAACTTATCGGCAATAAATACTCCTGAGAAAATTTTCTTGCCCAAGCGTGGGGCTATTTTCGAATAGTTTTCTCCTATACATTCTTTGTCAACCAAGGTTAATCGCCCGTCAATGGTGTCGATGCTTAGTGATTGTTCATTGCTTGTTTTTTGAAAATGAAGCTGAATAACACTTAGGAAGTTTTCTATTTCAGGACGGGTTTGAGTTTTTAAATACAGGTCGCCCTCTAGTTTGCTTTTCTCTAATTGTAATAAATTTACTTCAAACGAGTGTATGGCAGGAATTAAATTTTTAATGGAGTGAATGAGCAAATACTCCTCCGTGCCTTCCCAAGTAAATGTTGGAAAAAGTTTTATATGAGGCATTAGATCCATACTTTTATCTAAGTACTTTTCTATGTCTTTTTTAGATTTTAAAAGATGGCCCAAAACAGGTTCGTTTGGAACGATTACCATAACGTATTTAATGGGCAAATTGCTAGTCATTACAGGTTTCTTGGAGCTAGCAAGGTAGGTTTTATTGAGTTGCCGTTTTTAACATTTAAACGGTATTTGGCCAAAACTATACCATTTGATTTTATTTTAGGATATTCTGCCCCATTTCGCCGTTTTGCGGTATATAGCCTCAAACTTAGCCATTGGCTTATTCACATCCTGTTGCAAATTTGGGTCACTATCTAAGATGCTTTGGGCTACATTTCTAGCCAATGCAAGTATGGCAGTGTCTTTTGAAAGATCCCCAATTTTTAAGTCTAGGATACCACTCTGCGCGGTGCCTTCTAATTGGCCCGGACCTCTTAATTTTAGATCGGCTTCGGCAATTTTAAATCCATCCGTTGTTTCAACCATTGTTTTTAAGCGTTGTTTTGCCTCGGTGCTTTGTTTTACATCGCTCATTAATATGCAATACGATTGATCGGCCCCACGGCCCACACGTCCTCTTAATTGATGCAATTGCGAGAGGCCAAATTTTTGTGCGCTTTCAACAATCATTACGCTGGCATTGGGTACGTTTACGCCAACTTCAATAACCGTTGTGGCCACCATAATATTTGTTTCGCCTCTAATAAAACGGTTCATTTCAAACTCCTTTTCGGCAGTTTTCATACGCCCATGCAATATGCTTACTTGGTAAGTTGGTTCAGGAAACTCTTTGCAAATTCCTTCATAGCCATCCACCAAATTCTTATAATCCATTTTCTCTGATTCTTCAATCAATGGATACACAATATAAATTTGCCTTCCCTTTTTTATTTCAGTTTTCATAAATCCGTACACTGCCAATCTGCTTGAATCGTAGCGCAAAATGGTTTGTATAGGTTTGCGGCCTGCGGGCAATTCATCTATTACAGAGGTGTCCAAATCGCCGTAGAGTGTCATGGCAAGGGTGCGTGGAATAGGAGTGGCCGTCATAACCAACACATGGGGTGGGTAGGTATTTTTTTGCCACAGTCGGGCTCTTTGTTCTACTCCAAATCTGTGTTGCTCATCTACTATGGCCATGCCTAAATTCTTAAAAACAACTTTGCTTTCAATTAAGGCATGGGTGCCAATAAGTATATCCAATTCACCTTGTTCTAATTGTTCGTATACTTTTTTCTTTTCTCTGGCCGGGGTTGATCCCATTAATAGTTTCACCCTCACAGGCATGTCTTTAAGCAAGCTGCTAATGGTTTCGTAATGTTGTGTGGCAAGTATTTCGGTAGGCGCCATCATGCATGCTTGGTAGCCATTATCAATGGTCATTAGCATACTCATAAGTGCCACCACAGTTTTGCCGCTGCCTACATCGCCCTGAACCAAACGGTTCATTTGTATGCCACGTTTTACATCTATACGTATTTCTTTTAGAACTCGTTTTTGTGCTCCTGTCAATTCAAAAGGAAGGTAGCGTTCAAAAAACGTATTAAAGTATTCGCCAATAATCTCCAGTTTAATTCCGTTAAATAATTGGTGGCGTTTTACTTTGTAGCGCAGGAGTTTTAATTGTATAAAAAAGAACTCTTCAAACTTTAATCTATGTTCGGCCTGAGCCAAAAGGGCAAGGTTGCTAGGGAAGTGGATAGAGAATAAAGCGGCCTTTCTGCTTATCATGTTATTCTCTTGAAGAATGGCATCACTTAAGCATTCTTCCACCTCAAAGCCTGGGTTCATTAATAGGGTATTTACCCATTTCATGATAGCTTTTGAATCAATGCCTCTTGCTTTCATGCGTTCTGTACAATTGTACATGGGCATAATATGCAGGTATTTTTTTATAGCGGCATCTTCAGGGTCGTCTAAATTTGGATGAACAATATTTAGGGTTCCATTAAACTCATTGGGTTTGCCAAATGCCAAATATTCTTTGTTGGCTTGTATCGAATCTTTTACCCATTTATGCCCCTGAAACCATACCAATTCAATAACACCCGTCTTGTCGTGCATTTCGGCCACCAATCTTTGTCCGCCTTTGGTGCCAAGTGTTCTTAGGTTTTTTAATGTACCCTTTACTTGCACATAAGGCATATCGGGTCTAAGCTCCGAAATTTTATAGACCTTACTTCTATCTATATGTCTGTAAGGAAAATGAAACAGTAAATCATTAAACGTAAATAGCTGCAATTCTTTCTTCAACACCTCGGCCTTTGCAGGTCCTATGCCCTTAAGGTATTCAATCGGTGTAGATAGGAATTGGTTCATAGTCTGGTCGCTGGTGTTTTTGTTGTTGGTGTAATTGTCGCTGGTTAGCTGGTGTTTTTTTGTTGGTGAAATTGTCGCTGGTCGCTAGTCGCTGGTGTTTTTAAATTAAAACTAGTAACCAGCCCACCAGCGACCAGCGACCAGTAACCAGCGACCAGCGACCAGCCCACCAGCGACCAGCGACCAGCAACCAGTAACCAGCGACTTTCCTCCTACAACTTCGGCAATACCTCGCCGCGGCGGTTTACGTATAGGTTAATACTTTTATAAATTACTTCGGCTAGGCCATCTTCAAAAATGCCTATGTTTTCAAATTCAAAAGGCACCAAAATATGTCCTTCTTTATCAATGGCTCCCCATTTGCCTTTAAGTTTTACGGGGCAAAGACCTTCGTTAAAATAACCTGCTTCTTCAAAATACGGTTGATAAATATAATTTCCTTTGGCATCAATAAAGGCCCATTTGCCCTGGTATAAAACTGCTGCTCTTCCTTCCGAAAAGGGTCTGATATCTTGGTATTGTGGGGCAATTACAAAAGTTCCGCTGGTATCAATAAAGCCAAATTTTCCTTCTTGTTCGGCAGCGGCAAGACCTTCGTTAAATTCTTTGGCATAGGTATATTGTGGGGCAATTTGTTCTGCTCCACTTGTGTTTATAAATCCAAATTTTCCTCCTTTATTTACCGTGGCAAGTCCTTCATTAAAACTACTGATAAACTCATAGCTAGGTTCTAAAATAATAGTGGCGTTACTATCTATCAATCCAAATTTGGTGCCTTGTAAAAACCTCGCTAAGCCATTGTCCATATCATCGCCATCATCAAATACAAAGTCGGTGGCCATGGTTCCGTCTTTTTTCATGTAAGCAAATTTGTATCCCAAATTGCTAATGTCGAACCCAAATTTGTTTTGAACTACATCAACCTTTTTGCCAACACGTGCCAAACCATTGCAAAATCCGCGGGCATCATAAATTTCTTTAGGTAGGGTCAGAACCACTTTACCTTTAGTGTTTAAATAATACCTGTTAAATTTATAGTCCATAACAGATACAAGGCCCTCAGAGCAAGAGCCTACATATTGGTATATGCCAGAATCAATTACTCGTCTTTCGTTTACATCTATCAGGCAAGGCATATTGCCAAGCGCCACAGAAGCATAGCCTTCGTGGAAGTTTTGAGCCAAATCATATTTAAAACCAATCACCATTTTGCCCTCACTGTTCATGTATCCCCATTTGTTTTTCTTCACAACAGGGTAAAGGTTTTGTGCCTCAAGAAGGTCTGAACCAAACAAAAAGAAGGCAAGTATTAGAAGTGTACTTTTCATGCTGCTAATTTACTACCCAAACGCTTGGCGTCAAAAAAACATATCTACAATTCTGTGTATACGTTGATAATTTAGAACGGATTTCAGGGCTTCTTTTTTAGGGTAAATGAACAATATTCGCCAAAAGCTGTTAAGTTTGTAGAATAATTCTAAATAGGATGGATGCCACAAAAGACTTTTTAAATGTTTACGCCGAAGAAACTCCAAATCCGGAGACAATGAAATTTGTGTTCAACAAAATGATTTTGCCCGATGATGCCCTTGATTTTCCTACAAGAGAAAAAGCCCAAGAGTCGCCATTAGCAAAGAGTTTGTATGAATTTAGCTTTGTAAACGGTGTATTTATCATGAACAATTTTGTGACCATTACCCGCCTTGCTGGTACCGAGTGGCATGAGGTAATTCCAATTGTAAAAGAGTTTCTAAAAGCATACGTTGAAGCCGAAGAGCCAATAGTTATTCAAAAAAGTGCACCTACAAAATATGAAGGCGCCGACAATATTATCGTGGCTCAAATTATTGATATTTTAGATACCTATGTGAAACCTGCGGTAGAAACAGATGGTGGAATGATATCCTTTAAATCCTTTGAAGATGGCATCGTTACTGTGGAGTTAAAAGGCTCGTGCAGCGGTTGTCCAAGTTCTACTGTAACCCTAAAACGCGGTATCGAAGGTATGCTAACAAA
Source organism: Bacteroidetes bacterium B1(2017) (assembly GCA_002256395.1). Classification (GTDB taxonomy): domain Bacteria; phylum Bacteroidota; class Bacteroidia; order UKL13-3; family UKL13-3; genus B1. The sequence goes on from NKJG01000003.1 coordinate 449,072, forward strand.
GATGATCCCTGAGGTGAAGGAAGTTGTTGCTGAAGCGCTTTAGGAAAAGCATGGTATTGCCTGCCGCCGCTAAGGCTATGGCAAACAATGCATGGTGTTGCATAGACGTAAGCTTCGCATACTTAGGCATGGTAATACCTGCGTAGGGCCCTTCGACAGGCTCAGGGACCTTTGGTTCAAATAATAGCTCAGGCCTTTAGGCCCGGGATTATGGTTTAAACCATCCCTAACATGAGGCCTTTAGGCCTTTTCTTTTGCAACAGGGCAAAATTTTAGTAAAAACATTTTAGGTGAGAGGCATTCCTTTCTTTAGTTAGGCTGTTGCGGGTTTCCTACGCAACCTTCGCTTGCTGTTACCTTGCGTAGGAGAAGAAAGGGGAACCTCAATGGGCCAACTGCGTTACTGACTCAGTGGTCAATGCACAATGGGAAAAACATGGTGCATAAAGTGAAATAGAAGGGTGAAGAACGAGAAACAGAAAGAGGTTCTTTGTTACGGTATACCTATATACTCTTCTTTGCTTCAACTCTAATTTTTATAATTTCTAAAATGTTCTCTTGAATGTCTTTCATAATTAGTTTACTCCAAAGTCCGCTGTAAAAGTTGAACCGTGTTGAAAGTCTAAATTGCGATGTTAAATGCAGGATGAGTTTCGAGTCACTTAGTTTTTCAATTTCATATTTACCTTCTAATACATCAAAGTATTTACCGCCTACCATAACGTGTTCATCCAATGCTTTAGGTGGTGTCGATTTAGGGTCAGCCACAATGTTAAAGGCTAAAATTTTGTTGGGTTCCATTTGTGTAACTGTTTCAGTAAAAAACAGTCCTCTTGCAAAAATTGCCTTTCTTATTCCTCCAACAGCAAGCGTGTCGAGTTCAGCTTTTATTGGTCTTGGGAACCCCATAAATTGAAATAGTGAAGAATTATTTTCAATCTCCGAAATTTCCTTCACGCGTGTAATATGGTCCCAAACTAGTTTGTCTGATCCCTTAATTTCAATAGTGGTGTGTTCTGTAAATACTTTGTCTGTTAGGCCCAATTGGTTTTCTAGAGGGGCAATAATAAAAGGAAGAAGTACAAACAGGGATACATATACGTTTTTGGTTTTTCTATTTCGTTTAAAAATTCTTACACCAATAAATCCACCTAGCAACGACATAAATAAAAATACAGGTAGGGCCATTAAAGCACATATGATTCCTTCTTTTCCTGATAAGACAGAAATGCCCACAAGTCCAAGTATTGCGAATATAGGCATGGTAATAAGTGCTATTTTTCTGGAACTGGTAATTTCATCTTGGTGGTAGGCCGTAATAAGTCCAATTACAAACGGCACAATAAATAGAAACGAAATGGTCATCAGGCCATAGGTTGGTAGTAGAGCTGTTCCATATTCTTCGCCCCTAAAGTCCTCTAAGGCAAAAATTGCTCGTGAAACAAGTCCGTATACAACACCATATAAAAGCCCTTTCCAGTTTATAATTTTTTTCATATCCACCCTCATTCACCTGCAAGGTATTGAAAGAGGAACAATTTAAGAAGAGGTGCTTGCCAATGCAATTTCCATTGCCCGTTTATAAAAGTCCCGAAACTCGTGTGGATTGTATTTTGTGCGCATGGCTTTTAGTACATCTAAGGTATCAAATCCGCCCCATTCCCAAAGCATGGTGTCGAAGTTGTATTTGAGCATTTGAGTTTCTACTTCTGCGCGTAAATACTTTATTTGTTCTATACTGAACCCATACTTTCCTAGAAGTTCCATCAGCCTTTGGTCGGTTTCGGGAGTATACTCGGTGTCTAAAAATGGTTCCAGAATCCAGCCCCAAATAGTGGGTCGTTCTATAGTATTAAGCTTGTTTCTTTTTGCAAATTCTTCAAGCTCATCTTTCTTTTCTCTTGTTAAAAACAGGATTTCATTGCCTACTCTAATATTGGGTGGGTAAGAATGAAGGTCAATATCCTGAATGTGTTCTGCCTGAATGATTGATTGCCTATAGGCAATAGAAGGTTCAAAGGGGTAGTTTTCTAGCTTTAAAAAATTGTCACCAATAGTTAGTTGTCCTGTAGAAATCAGCATCTTTTCTACCTCAGATTTTGCGCTGCTAAACATAGTCCAAGGCTTGCCCTGGCTTTTGTTTGTTTTTAGAAGGCGTTTAATAAAGTTCATTGCATTGTTCTCCCTATGGCAAAAGCATAGTTACCTAGTGTTAATCTCATGATAGTCGTCCGGGCGAATGAATAGTGTAGAAATAAAGTCCGGTGCATGCTCCTTTTTTAATTTCCCTACGAATAATGTCATGAACGCTTAATGAAACTCCTAGTTTTTTCGAATTAAATAAAAGTCGGTCACCTATTTTTTTTAAGTCAAATCGTTTTTTAATTGTGTGATCAGTTCCTTGAACAAATGTTGAATTCTGATAGTCTAAGAAATCTGGTCTGTTATGTAAAAATAATATCGAATAGTTGCAAATAACAAGATCGACATTATTGCTTAGGCGCTGTGTTAGGGCGTTTTTTATCCGCTTTAATTTATTTCGCTTATATATTTCTATTTTATCAACTAGTCCGTTTTCATTGTAGAAATACCAATTTCCGGTTTTTTTGTCTCCTAAATGTTTGTCAAAGTAATAGTACTCTATAGATTTTATTTTACCAGAGCGGTAATATCTATTAATTGTTTTTGTGTAACGTGACGTTACTTCCGTGTTAAACTGAATTGTGTCATTGTCGTAATATCCTCTTCTTTTAGTATAGCCCAATTGTAGTGCTTCATAATCAGAGAGACGCCATGTGATGTTTTTGGGCAAAACTGTTTCGCTCTCAAAAATAGGAGCAATATTTCCGTTACGCCAAGGACTTAAAGGTTTATTATCAGTTGGTGAGTTTTTAATATAAAATAGCTTAGTGCTTTTTTTCGTAGAGTCGTTTGGCGTTAAAATGATTCTATCTCCTTTTATGGAATATCGACCAATTTCTTTAGTACAAGGATCCACACAAAGTTCACAATCATAATTGGTATATGTGCTATCTGCCCTTAAATCAAACCTTATAGAATCACAAGATGGATTTACATAAAGTCCTGGGATATCTATCTGTGAGTAGCAAACATTTGCCAGAAAAAGCATTAATATAAGTATAACTTGTCTCATGGTTGTCTTTAAAATCCCACAGAATTACCTAAAACCGTAGCTAATTCCCCGCAAGTTAAAAAAAGAGAAGAGATTTGCGAAAGGAGGTTTTGATTTATGGTTAACGAAATTAGTGGGGACTAAAGAGACTAAAGCGACTGAGGTGACTTTTATGCCAGTGGTGAGGCCATTTTGCTTACTCTTCCTTTCTTTCTGTGCCCTTATAGTGCACGAAGGCCTTTCCATCATAAACAAACACCCCAATTCCAGAGCCCACCCAAATGCTTCCATCAAGAGCTTCTAAAATTCCAAAATAGAGGTTATATACCCCAATGGACACGTTGCTTACAGAGGGTATTTTGTCAGACAAGGTCTTTCCATCATAGCACAAAACTTCACAATTTCTACCCACAACAGTGGTAGTCCAGATGTTTCCTTTTTGATCTTCAATAATACATAGGGCACTTCTATTTGATACTTTAGTAAATGCATCGCCGTCTGCATGTAGCGAAACCGATGGGTTGAAGCGATACAGACCCTCATCAACCCCAAACCAAATACTTCCTTTTCTATCCTCACTTATACTCCAAACGTTCTTAAAACTTTTGCCGTCCTTATTGCTTAAAGGGGTAGCCGTTTTTCCATCAAAAAGTAAGAGATTCTGTGTTGTGCCGAACCAAAACTTACCTGTTCCATCTTGCAGAATTGTATTCACGCCAGTAGGCTGTCTTTCCTCAAAAGTTTTCCCCAACGTATCTTCAATTAAGGTGTCTCCCTTAAGGATATAATTTCGAAACGATTTTCCATCATAAAAACTTGCTCCACCGCTACAGCCAAAACATATATTGCCCGCTTTATCTTCATAAATTTTGGTAACATCATTATTCAAGAGACCGTCTTTTGTGGTGAAGTTTTTAAAGAATTTGCCATCGTAAAAATACACACCAGAACCAATTGTACCGAACCAAAAATTGCCGTTTCTATCCTCTATAATAGAAAAGAATGGGGTCGAACTTACTTTACTGGTAATATTCGTAAACGACTTTCCATCGTATTTAAAAACTCCCTCCCAGGAAGCCATCCAAATATTTCCTTTTCTATCTTGTATAATAGTGCGCACAATATTGTTAGGGCCATTAGATGAGTTTACATCTTTAGGTTCAGACCGGATAGTATCTTGAGATTGCTTTGTTTGATTTTGACCTTCGCAAAAGGTGTTGGATAGATTGCAAGCGAAAAGTAAAAATACAAATAGTAAAGTGGGAAGTTTAGTTTGTTTCATTTAGTGGATTGTTAGAGCCAGTATTTATTTGCGTTCAACTGCTATTACCTGTGTTTCATTGAAGCTGCCTTTATTTTTAAGTTGAAGGGTATAAATAGGGCCAATCGTTGAATCTCTGTGTCTAACCATTGTTTTAAAGGAGATGGATGTATCTGTTGGATTGAATTTCAACTCAAAAGGTTGTGTTAGAATACCATTTTGCATTAAGTCTGCGCTTAAAGAATCCTTGAAGTTGCTTTTGTCAAGCACTTGTGCGCTCCATGCAGGTGCAAATAGTACATGAAATTCTATGTCGTGATACTTCTGGATGCGAAAGGAGTTCTCTCCAAATTCTATTGTGTCGATATAAGCAATACTATCTTTACAAAAGGAGCCTATTCTACAAAAAATACCTTTTGAAAAAGTGGTGTCGTACCATATCTTGGCATTCATGGATTGATCCAGGGCAATATTTTCTGTTATAAATTTTGAGGGAGTGTTATGGCAATAGATGTTAGCTAGTGGCACAAGAATAAATAAGAATAATTTGAAGGTAGGTGTTTTCATGTTACTTGCACTTACGTTCCGCTGCTTCTCGTCAGTTGCGAACTTCGGAACTTTTTATTTACCGTTATAGGTAAAAAATCTTGCGAAATGTGAACTTACAACAAAATTTGCAAATGCGTAAAAGGCTGTTAGCAGCTGCCTTAATCTCTTTTCCATTTAATATTTCGATCATCAACAAACTCAACAATTCCAAGTCTAGTATTAAATGTAAAATTCTTAATTCCTTTTTCCACATTCATTCCTGAATAATCTGCATTAGCATTGCTGAAAAAATAGGTGCTATCATTTACCTTTTCGAGATAGTTTTGCTTTTGACCAAAAAGCAATCCTATGAATGTTATCTCAAGATTTGAGTAGGATGAAGATTTAGAGAAATTTGCAAAGTGATGCGTATAACGGTTTTTTCCATCACTCATTAATGCAGATTTATGATAGCTTCCATTAGTCAAAATGTAAGGTACTGTCAAATATTTTGTATCGTAATATCCACGTTCAAAATTTCGAACCGACTCACTATCAATTTCTGTTGAATTAAATATTATAGTATCCTTTTCACCTTTTTCTGAGGTGTAAATAACTGTTTCAGTCTTCGAAAACGGTTTAAACCATATCAATTCTTCTTCAGTAAAATCTTCAACTGCAAACATCCGAAAACAACTTGTCAATGTAAGTAACATAATTATAAATAGAAATGGTTTCATTTATGGTGGTTTGTAAAAGTTGCCGAAAACTATCTAATAACCGAAGGCAATTCCCCGCAAGTTAAAAAAAGACAAGAGATTTGCGAAAAGTTGTTTTGATTTATGGTTAACGAAATTAGTGGGGACTAAAGGGACACAAAGAGAAGAACACAACGCGATTAGGAGGGAGGAAAGAGAAATAGAAAGAGTGCTTTTTTCTCTTTCCCTTTCTCCTTCACAAAAACGCCCCCTAAGCCTAAACCTAGAGGGTGTTTTTTTACATATGATAAGCTAAATGATGTGACTTAAATTCGTTTAAAACTAAAATTAGAAAGTTCTAGTCCTTCATTGCTTGTAGGAGGATATACCGTTTGCGCATAATAAATTGCTTTCCGACAAAGGGTAATCATTCCTGTTTCTTTGCTTTTTAATTGGTTGTTCCGTTTAATTCGCAAAGTCCTGAGATTTTCCATCTCATCGTGCCATAAAACAATGGTTGTTTTAGCGTTATCAATATAGGCTTTTAATCCTTTAATACTTAGCTCTGCTTCATTGGGCTTATAGCTTGGTATAAGTGTTAAATAATTTACCAATTGCTCCAACCATTCCACTTTTCGCTCGGCAAATTTTTCTGCTGCCCTTGGCGTTTTAGATTTCTCGCTGGCAGGGTTTGATGCATTTGCCTCTGTATTTACAGTTGCTGCCACTCTTTCATGACCTTTCTTTTGAGTGCTTTTAAAATTATTGGAAATAGATTTAACTCTCTCCATTGTTTCCTCATCTAAGCCAAGCGCTTTTAAAAGTAATTGAATATGGTGTACCTTGGTTCCAATCTCATTAATGATTTTGTTTTTTGCCTTTTGATGATTGGCAAAGAGATTGGAGCACACAAGAATATCTTGTGCAATTTTTTGGTTCAATGCTAAGTTATCTTTTAGCGCTTGCAGACTAATTTCTGCACTAGGAGGGTTAAAGTTTTTACCAAAGGTTTCAAACTTCTTAATAAGGCCATCGGCCGTGCTCATTTGCATGAGATGATTTGTACTTGAATTTTTCATACGCTTTCTTATTTATTTTTTTTTATCATATGTGTTAATTTGATAGGACAAAAATTGGGAAAGCCTGATTCTTGATTAGTAGATAAAATCACTTTTTTTTTAGATAATTATCTATACATAGATAAATATCTATAAATGCCCAAGATGCTTGATAAAAAAGACGATTAGGGGAGTTGTGACTAGAATTTATATGCATAAATGACATAAAAATATCTATAAAATGAAGTCATATGTAATTTGGAGATACTAAAATATGGGTCCAATTAGTGGCATATGACATCCCAAATGTAATTTTAAGCCTTAGACGCTCACCTTAAAGCATATGAGAAGCAATCTTAAGCTTTAGACGCTCAACTTAAAGCATATGAGAAGCAATTTTAAGCCTTAGACGCTCAACTTAAAGCATGTGAGAAGCAATCTTAAGCTTTAGACGCTCAACTTAAAGCAGGTGAGAAACAATCTTAAGCTTTAGACGCTCAACTTAAAGCATGTGAGAAGCAATTTTAAGCCTTAGACGCTCAACTTAAAGCATGTGAGAAACAATCTTAAGCTTTAGACGAACAACTTAAAGCATATGAGAAGCAATTTTAAGCTTTAGACGAACAACTTAAAGCATGTGAGAAGCAATTTTAAGTCTTAGACGAACAACTTAAAGCTATGAGAAGCATTGCAAGGTCACTGAGCTTGTCGAACTGCCCTCGCTACCCGAATCAGCTTCCATCAAAGCAAAAGCTTCAACGGATAAGCCATGCTTTTTTTTTTCCTCCCCTCATCTTATCTTCGCACTAGCCATGCCCAAGGAACAAAAAAAACTCAGCCCGCAAGAAATCTTGCTTAAAATTGCGTCGTACTGCGCCTACCAAGAACGATGCCACAACGAAGTGCTCCATAAACTAGCAGAATGGGGCGTTTACGGCCAGGAGGCCGACCAACAATTACTGAAACTTATTGAGCAGAATTACGTAAACGAAGAACGTTTTGCCAAGGCATATGCCGGTGGTAAGTTTAGAGTGAAACACTGGGGTAGGTTAAAAATTAAACGCGAACTTAAACTCAGAGGTATTTCAGATTATTGCATCCAACTGGCTCTCAAAGAAATTGAGGATAACGATTATCAAGCTACCCTCCTAAAATTGGTTCAGGATAAAATGGCCACCTTAAAGGGTAAGCACCCACTAGAAGCCAACCGAAAAATATACCACCACGTAGCCACCAAAGGCTACGAAGGCGACCTAATAATGGATGCGATAAAACAGGTAAAGGCATAGAAAGAGAAAGAGAAAGGGAAGGAAATAAAAGAACCTCTTTCTCTGTCTCTTTCTTCCATTTTCCCTATCTTCCACAGCTCAATGTCTGCTACGAATACTGCCTCAACTAAAAAACCACTCTATCTATTATTCACTGCCAACGCCATCTCCGGTTTTTCGCAGGGCTTAAGCATGCTGGCTATTCCTTGGTATTTTGCACGTCAGAATCAAAGTAGCACGTTTACCTTTGCCTATGGTATTATTACGGTTATTGTGTTGTTTTTTGGTTTATATGCGGGCACTTTAGTAGATAGGTTTAGCCGTAAGAAAAACTTCCTAGCCGTAAACATTATTTGTGGGATATTGCTTTTCTCTATTGCCTTAAGCGGGTATTATTTTCAATCTATTCAGCCTTTTTGGGTGATTGCTGTGTTTGGCATTACACTCTTAAATTATAATATACATTACCCCACCTTATATGCCTTTGCACATGAAATTACCGAGCCTACTGAGTACCAACGGGTAAATTCTTGGATTGAGATAGTGGGTCAGTCTACCTCTATTTTAAGTGGCGCTCTGGCTGCTATTTTATTAGATGGGGTTGATCCAAGTGTTTCTAAATTGGCAGGCTTTCATTTGAACCTACACATAAATATACCTCGTTGGGAAATATGGGAGGTGTTTATGCTAGATGCCAGCACCTATTTTATTGCGGTTATTCTCATTGCTAATATTAAATATACTCCCCATAAGCATGTAACGATTGAATTAGGTTCTGTTTACAAGCGGGTTCAAACAGGCTTTACCTACCTAAAAGCCAACAGAAGCTTGCTTATTTTTGGCTTTTTCTCCTATTCTGTTTTTGCTGCTTTGCTGGTGTGTATTCATTCGCTTTTGCCCATATATGTAGAAAAGCACTTGAACGAAAATGGCTCTGTGTTTGCCGCTGCCGATTTAATTTATGCCATTGGAGCCCTGGGGGCGGGCTTGTTTGTAGGCAAGGTGTTTGCTTCTACCCAAAGTGTGAAGGCAATTATTTGGCTTACCTTCTTAGCCTCGGCGTTATTTTTATGGGCGTTCTTAAGTCAGCAAGTATGGATAATCTATGTGTTTTGTTTGCTGATGGGTTTTAGCAACGCAGGAATAAGGGTATTGCGCTTAACCTACTTTTTTCAACATATACCCAATGAGGTTATGGGTAGGGTAAATAGCATATTTAATATGAGCAATGTGCTTACTCGTAGCATTTTTATCTTTCTGTTTTCTGTTCCTTTTTTTACAACAGGACATCAAATTGTTTGGGCCTTCTTAATTGTATCTGTCTACCTGGCCTTTTCTGCGGCTATTCTTTGGAAGGTAAAAGACAAGTAAGCGCATTTTATTTTTATCTAAAAAAGCCTTAACATTGAGGAGTAAGTGAAACGCGGCATCCATTAGCGAATTCTAAACAGTTCATGAGTACAATTCAGCAGCTTCAAAATAGTCTTCAAGGGAAATTTATTTTCCCTCCTAGTGCCGATATATCTATTGCCAATGTAATTATTGATAGCAGAAAATTGCTCTTCACAGAAAACGCTCTTTTTATCGCTATCAAAGGCTCTCGAAATAATAGTCATACCTATTTGCAAGATGTATACGATGCAGGTATTCGGATGTTTATTGTGGAGCAAGGCAATTATACGTTGAACCAACTAAGTGGGTTTAAAGATGCCTGTGTGCTGGAGGTGGCTAATGGAATTAGCGCGCTTCAAACTATAGCTACCCTACATAGGCATTTGTTTACACTACCTGTGCTAGCAATAACCGGTAGCAATGGAAAAACAATTGTAAAAGAATGGCTCTGTCATTTGCTAAAAGATACGTTTCAACTCGTTCGTAATCCTAAAAGCTATAACTCGCAAATAGGAGTGCCTCTTTCTGTTTTGCAAATACAAGCCCAGCATACTTTAGGTATTTTTGAGGCAGGTATTTCTGAACCAAATGAAATGCAAAACTTGCAGCCTATTATTGACCCAAGCATTGGTTTGCTTACGCTTATTGGCGATGCTCACAATGAAGGTTTTGAAAGTAAGGAGCAGAAATTGAGTGAAAAAAACAAACTCTTTAGCTCCTGCAAGCAGGTTATTTATTGCCAAGATCAAGAGTGGGTGCATGCCTATTTTACCAAACTTAATACCGAGCTAGGTTTTAAGAAATATGTTTCTTGGTCGAAACAAACTTCTGATGCCACCTTTGCTTTTAGCACGCAACTCATAGGTTCAGCTTGCCTTATTACTCATAAAAATTTAAGTGTTCAAATTCCGTATACCGATGAAGCGTCTATTTGGAATGCGTGTACGTGTTTAGCGTTCTTATTAGAACAAAAAATAGAGGTCCAAGAATTGCTTCCGCGCTTTTTAGATTTGCCTACTTTAGACATGCGCTTGCAGTTAAAAGAAGGTCACCAAAACAGTCTATTAATAAACGATAGTTATAGCGCCGATTTAGGCTCTTTGCAAATTGCCTTAGAGTTTATGCAACAGCATGCGGGCGATTATTCTAAAACAGTAATTCTTTCCGATTTCTTAGAAAGTGGTAAACGTGAGGGTGAGCTGTATGCCTCTATTGCCAAGCTTCTTGAGGCGAATAACATTACTCGTTTAATTGGTATTGGAGAAGCCATTTCTAGAAACAAAGAGGTGTTTAAGCAAAAAGAAGTATTGTTCTTTGATAGCACCAAGTTGTTTCTTAGCCATTGCCAAGTAACAGAGTTTAGCGCTCAGATAATATTAATAAAAGGTGCGCGTAGTTTTGCGTTTGAACGCATTAGTAAATGGCTCGAGAAAAAAGTACATCAAACCATATTTGAGATTAACCTAAATGCTTTGGTTCATAACTTAAATACTTACCGTGCCTTGCTTAAACCAACTGTAAAAGTAATGGCCATGGTTAAAGCATTTTCGTATGGTGCCGGTAGCTATGAAATTGCACGTATCTTAAGCTTTAATAGAATAGATTATTTAACCGTGGCCTATGCCGATGAGGGTGTAGTATTGCGTAAATCGGGGATCAAAACTCCTATCATGGTTATGAACCCAGAGGAACATAGCTTTGATACCATACTGAGCTATAATCTTGAGCCAGAAATTTATCAATTTCAAATTCTTCAAAGCCTTATAAGTGCGGCCGATGGAGAGGAAGTAGGAATTCATATTGAACTCGATTCGGGTATGAAACGCTTGGGTTTTGATTTGAACCAATTAACCCAATTGGTAACTGTGTTAAAGCAAAACCCAAACCTTAAAGTGAAATCTGTTTTTACGCATCTGGCTGCCAGCGAAGATCCTGCTCACGATACCTTTACTCTTGCTCAAATTGATACGTTTAAAGCTGCTGCTACAACACTCGAAAAGGAACTAGGATATTCTGTTCTTAAGCATTGCTTAAACAGTGGAGGCATTGCCAGGTTCCCAGATGCGCAATGCGATATGGTTCGTTTAGGTATTGGTTTGTATGGTGTGAACCCAAGTGAGAAAAAATTGCCTCTTCAAGCGATTGGGTCACTCAAAACAGTTATCTCACAAATTAGAACAATTGGTGCCGATGAAAGCATTGGCTACGGACGTAATGGGCATTTACCTTCCAATGGAAAAATTGCCATTGTTGCCATAGGTTACGCCGATGGATTGGATAGAAAATTAAGTAGAGGCGTGGGCTCTATGCTGGTGAATAAGCAACTGGCGCCCATTGTAGGAAATATTTGTATGGATATGACCATGTTAGATGTAACGCATATAGATTGCCAAGTGGGAGATGAAGTGGTGGTGTTTGGGGCCGAACCAAGTATCCAACAAGTAAGCGAACAAATTGGAACCATTCCGTATGAAATTCTCACAGGTGTATCGCAACGTGTAAAACGTGTTTACTTCTTTGAATAATTTAGAATCATGAAAAAATTAGTACTCTTAATAGGTTTAGTTTCTTTGCTTGCCGCCTGCTCTCCGCCAAATGTGGTGAAAGTGTGGAGCGACGAAAAGCATGTGATAGACGCATCTAAAACACATAAGTATATTTACTTTGTGCAAAGCAATAATCAAATTAATAGCCGCATTGCTCAAGATAGATTGGTTAGGTTATCTAGCAATCCATCTATACAAGGATATTTATATACCAAAGGCGATAGAATTAATGCTGGTAACCGCGAGTTTTACCAAAGCAAAATGAAACAAGATGGCTATGATTATGTAGTAGTGATGCGCCTAACAGATACGCTTAGCGCTCAAACCAATGTTGCTGGTGAAGGAACCGCCAGTAATAGAAGTTTCTATAGCGATTATTCTGTTACCATAGATCCATATGCTTACAACCCAGGTTACCAGCGTGAGGATAAGATTTTTGTCATTGAAACCAACCTGTATTATGTAGAAACAGGTACCATTGTTTGGAGTAGTATAAGCAAAGTGTATAATCCAACATCTGTAGAAAAAGCAACAGATGAAACCTCCAAAGAGGTAATTAAGAAAATGAAACGTCAGGGTTTCTTAATTAAGTAGTCAAATCTGTAATGTGAGTAAGGTTGCCAAGCTTCTTGCTCCATAGGTGCGCCAATTACCTCCAGCTCTTGGCAAATCATATGCAGCTCATTTGGATGCCAAAATTTGCCCATATTATTTGTGCCTTTAAAGACCTGTTTGTAATACGATAGCAGTTTCTTTGGGCTGTTGTAATAGGTAAAGAATTTGCGCTTATCGGGTATGTCGCCTATTAATAAAAGCGCTCCGGGACGAGCATGTTTAAGTAAGTTCTTGATTACATCTTTTCCCATTTCATAACTCTCAAAGTATTGAAAAGAGAAGTATAATACTACTTTATCAAACTCTTGGTTCAGCCCAAACCTATCTGCCGAGGCACAATAAAATTGCAAGTTTGGCTCATGCAATTTACGAGCATGTAAGATTAATTGTTCCGAAAAATCTACTCCATAAACAGAGGTGCAATGCAATAGTAATAACTTGCTTAATTGCCCATTTCCACAGCATACATCCAGCAGCGTTTCATGGTTTTTAAGTTCTAGTTGTAAAGATATTTTAGTGGCAATTTTTTCTACTAAGCTTGGGTCAATTGCTTGTCCATTAAGCACCCTTGCTACTTGCAATGCTGCTACCTTGTCCTCGCCTTGTTTATCCCAAAACTGTTGCCAATTCATCTTTACGTGTATGGTTTATATTAATCTACTAACAACATCAAGCCCTTTAAATATTCACCCTCTGGATGGTAAATGTTTATCGGATGATCTTCGGGTTGCGATAATTGTTTTAAGATTCTAACATTACGCTTAGCATCTGCCGCGGCCGAAAAAACAATTTTTCTAAATAGGTCTTTATCTATATGCTGACTGCAACTGTAGGTAAACAATAAGCCGCCTTTTTTAATTTTATGGAAGCCTAAGAAGTTTAAGTTTTGGTATCCTCTAGCAGCATTGGCTACCGAGCGGGCATTCTTAGCAAAGGCCGGTGGGTCAAGAATAATGATGTCATAAAAATCGCTTCCTGCAGCCTTTAAAAAGTCAAAACAATCTTCGGTAAACGATTGGTGTTTATGTTGCATACCTGCCTTCTCTATGTTTGCATCGCAGAGTGCAATAGCATCTCTAGAGCTATCTACCGAATGAACCAAGCTTGCACCAGCTTCTAAGGCATACACACTAAATCCGCCAGAATAGGAAAAGGTGTTTAATACAGTTTTATCTTTACTCCACTCGGCAACCAATTTACGGTTCTCGCGTTGGTCGATAAAGAATCCTGTTTTTTGTCCGGTTTCTACATTTACATGAAACTTTACTCCATGTTCAAGTACTTCAATGGGCATGGGGCAACTTTCTGCTACCCATCTGCTGCCTTGCTCTACCTGTTCTAATAATTGAGTGGTTTGTTTGGTTTTAAGGTAAATGTATTTAAATCCTAATTGGTTCAAACCTTTATACACCACTGCGGCAATTTGCTCAACGCCTCTAATAAGAACTTGCACCACGGCAACTTCATTGTATACGTCTACAATTATTCCTGGGAAAAAATCTCCTTCGGCATGTAAAAGTCTGTAGCAGTTTGTTTCGTTAGGATTAAATAGGTTTTTCCTAAGTCCAAAGGCATTTTGCAGTTTAGCTATCCAATATGCTTCATTTAATTCTATCTCTTGGTCGCAAAACTCAAACACTCGGCAGGTAATTTGGCTATTAGGAGAAAAGAAGCCATAGCCTAAAAGTTCTTTATGATTGGTGTGGATCTCTATAATCTCGCCATTTTCGGCTTCAGGAAGTACTTTTACCGCACCACTAAATACCCAAGGGTGGCGGTTCACAAGCGAACGTTCTCTGCCACTTTTTAATATCAATTTTTTGTATCCCATTCTCGGGCAAATATAGTCTATCTTCTGCATTTACCCAGTGCTTGGCAAATTGCACTTAGCTTAGGATGCCTCCTTAAATAGATTATTGCGCAAGGAAACCTAGCAGAAATACTCCTTCACCTATAAATCTGTAGCTATTTGTTTGGGGTTCTTCAAATAGGTAAGGCAAACAAAATTCAACAAGCGAAATGCCCATAAATACGCCTGCAATCTTATATTTTGTTGGTTCGCCACACATAATAAGAAAGGCTAAACTAAGCAAAAATTGAAATGCCAAGAGTGCAATTTGTAAGTGATATAAGCGGGCTGAACCAAAGGAATGGGTAATGTTGCGAATATTATTTTCTCTGTCCAGCTGGCTTTCTATACGCGCAATAGAAAATAAATTTTGCAAGGCCGCCAGAAACAACAAGGAGCCCGCTACCAATAAACTCATAAACGAATAGCTTATAAAACTGCCTTCAAATTGGGCTATGGGAGCAAATAAAATGCTAAGGCAATACAGGCTGGCGATTAACAATTCCTTTTCTAAAATAAAGATCCGCTTTAGGTTTCTATGCAAGAGAAGGTAGCCGCCTAAAGCAAGTATCAAACAAAAGCCATACACCCATTCTTTTATATTTAGAAAAAGAAAAGCAAGTGAGGCATTAAGAATAAAAAGCACAGCGCAAAGGGCAATAAACAGGCGTTTGTGCGTTTTAAATACAGAATGTCTAGAGCCAGGCTGAACCAAAAGCGGTTCCTCACTGTCTTGTAAATGGTCTATCCAATAAACGAGCAAGGTTCCAAAGAAAAGTAAGGCGTAAAATTCTGGCCTTTCATGAGCTTGGCTTGATGGAAAGGAAAGGGCAAATAACATGGCAACGGCTCCTAGCGCAATATCAAGGCTAAACCGATGCAAGAAAAAGAAAACTTGGTAGATTGATTTAAGCAAAGTTTATTTGTAAAGATGCGTATAACGAAAATAGGTTTTTTACTGCTATTCTTTTGTCAAGTTCTTGCAACTGTATGCAAAGCACAAGAAGAAAATTATGTTGCCCCAACAGGCCTCAATAATTGGTATGTTGAAGCTGGAGGGCCAGCACTTTTCTATTCTATAAACTACGAAAAGTATTTGTATCGAACCTATTCCGAAAGTTATACCTGGAGCGCGAGAGTTGGTGCCGGTTATACTCCCTTTAATTTCGATATATTAAATACCGTTTATGTTCCTAAAAACACCTTTATGTTTCCTTTTTCTACCAGCCTTCTCATTGGTTCGGGCCGCGAAAAACTGGAAGTAGGAGGGGGCTTTACCATGTTTTCACAAGGCTTCTCCGAAAATCAAATTGTACCACATGCCGTGTTTGGCCTCCGTGTAATGGAAGCCAATAGAATTTGCTTTCGATTAAATTATGCGCCCTTCTATCAAGATGGGTCAGTTACCCATTGGGTGGGTATTTCTTTAGGGAAAAACTTTTCGTTTAAATAGTATTAATTCTTTAAATGTTCGGATAGTATTCCATTCAACCATTTAAGCATCAATAACATTATTAAGGCTGCTCCACCTAATAGGCAACAGTTTACTAAGAAAAAGTTTGCCTTGTTTTCATAGCCATCCCATAAGGAAGCTAAAATTCCAGATAGTTTGTTGCCTAGTGAAGTGGCCAAAAACCAACCTCCCATCATCACAGCTGTAATTCTTTTCGGACTTAATTTAGAAACCAAAGATAAGCCCATTGGACTTAAAAGTAATTCGCCAATGGTTACAACTCCATAACATCCCACTAACCACATAGGTGATACTTTCACACTTCCATTGCTTCCTATATATACTGCTGCCACCATTACAAACGTTGAAATAGCCGAAACAAATAAGCCCAAGGCAATTTTTGAGGCGGTACTTGGTTCTCGATTATGCTTCCTTAAGAAGGCAAAAAAGGCAACTACAAAAGGAGTTAAAATTATTACCCAAAACGGGTTTATACTTTGAAAGAGTTCGGTATTCAATAGATAGGTTTGCTCACCTTCTGCAGGCAATTTTGATGCATCCAGGTTTCTATAATACACAGGCTTGTCGAAGGTCTTAACCGCTTTTTTGCTTACAGGATCCTTTACTGCCTGAAACTTCTCATTAAATAAAGGCACAGTATCATTTTTATAGGTAATGGTCTCTGCTAAATAAAGAGTACGTGCTGTGCTTTCAATAGGTTTAGGTACGTCTCTCTCTGTATAATATTGCGCCCAGGTAGTTAAGGCTGTTCCATTTTGTTTAAACACCGCCCAAAACATAACCGAAACGGCCATAATACTAAGTAAGGCTGCCATGGGTCTTTTGTCTTGCACAGAAGCTTTTACATATAAGCCAACATAAAAAATAATAACGGGTATAGTTGCAAAAATAAAGGCATCGGTGCTGTCTGAACCAAAAATATTATCTGGGTAAAACCACGCACAGCCTCCTACTACAATAGCTGGTAAAAATACTTGCGCAAAGATAGAACTTAGTGGCATGTCTTCTGGCTGAACCGCTTTAATGATATCTACATGTCTGTAATGTCTTAAGCCAATCAAGAATGTTGTAAGTCCAATAAACATTCCTATTCCCGCGGTTCCAAAAGCATAGCCCCATCCATATCGGTTGCGCATATAGGCCGCAAATAAATTACACACACATGCGCCAATATTTATGCCCATATAAAAAATAGAATAGCCAGAGTCTTTCATATCTTTATAAGCGGGTTCGCTATATAAATTTCCTAAGAGAGTAGAGATATTGGGTTTAAAAAATCCATTTCCTAGAATAATAAGACAGAGCGAAATATAAAAACTTGTCATGCCCGGTAGAGCCAATCCTAAATACCCCAGGCCCATTAAAGTGCCTCCAATTAAGATAGAGTTTTTAAGGCCTAAAATTCTATCGGCCAATAAGCCTCCTAAAAAGGGTGTTAAAAATACAAAGGCTATAAAAGTTCCATAAATATCAGCAGCCTCTTTACGGTCCATTCCCATTCCACCTTTTTCAATAGATTCTGTTAAATACAATTGAAAAATTCCGATCATTAGGTAGTAACCAAATCGTTCCCATAGCTCAGAGAAAAATAAAAAATAGAGGCCTCTTGGATGTTTCTGTTTCATTCTGTTTTTCTTTTCGGCAATTTGGCTTTTTTTCAAAACAATTACTACATTGCATAAAATAAATATGGAATCGTTTTTGTTAGATTCTAGTACCTGAATTTTATGGAAGCAAAATTTTCACCACGAGTTAAAGATGTGATCTCTTACAGTAGAGAAGAGGCCATCCGTTTGGGCCATGATTATATTGGCACCGAACACCTGCTATTAGGCCTCATTAGAGAGGGCGATGGTAAGGCGCTTAAGACACTGAAGGCACTAGATGTAGATCAGTTACGAGTTAAGAAAACCATTGAGGATAATATTAGAAGCTCTGCTACTAATAATACCAACTTTGTTAATATTCCCCTTACCAAACAAGCCGAGAAAGTACTTAAGATTACGTACCTCGAAGCTAAAATTTTTAAAACAGATATCATAGGTACCGAACACCTTTTGCTGTCAATATTGCGTGATGAAGACAATTTGGCGTCACAGATACTCGGACAATTTGGTGTTACCTACGAAATTTTTAAATCAGCCGTTGAGGGAAACCTTAGCGAAACTAAAAACGAAATGCCTGCAGAAGAAGATGAATACTTTGGTTCGGCACCAGAAGAAAGAAAGCCTGAACCTCGCAAAACTGATGTAAAGTCTAAAACCCCAGTTCTGGATAATTTTGGAAGAGATTTAACCAAAGCGGGTGAAGAAGGAAAACTAGATCCGATTGTTGGAAGAGAAAAAGAAATAGAACGTGTATCGCAAATCTTGTCTCGTCGGAAAAAAAACAATCCTATTCTTATTGGCGAACCAGGTGTTGGTAAAACGGCCATTGCCGAAGGCTTAGCTTTAAGAATTATCCAACGTAAAGTTTCTAGAGTGTTGTTCAACAAGCGTATTGTTATGCTAGATTTAGCTAGCCTTGTTGCAGGTACTAAATACCGCGGTCAGTTCGAAGAACGCATGAAAGCCGTAATGAACGAGCTTGAAAAATCGCCTGATGTAATTTTGTTTATTGATGAAATTCATACCCTTGTGGGTGCAGGTGGTGCAAGTGGTTCATTAGATGCTTCCAATATGTTTAAGCCTGCTTTGGCTCGTGGCGAAATCCAATGTATTGGTGCTACTACGCTTAATGAGTACCGTCAATACATAGAAAAAGATGGTGCCTTAGAACGTAGGTTCCAAATGGTAATGGTTGAACCAGCTACGGCAGAAGAGAGCATAGAAATATTAAATAATATTAAAGATAAATACGAAGCGCATCATAGTGTAAATTATGAACCAGCTGCTATTGTTGCTTGTGTTAAAATGAGTAACCGGTATCTTACAGATAGACACTTACCAGATAAAGCCATTGATGTGTTAGATGAAGCTGGTGCTCGTGTGCATTTAAGCAATATTCATGTGCCTGCCAATATTCTTGAATTAGAGAAACAAATTGAGGATATTAAGGTTGAAAAAAATAAGGTGGTTAAAAGCCAGAAATACGAAGAGGCTGCCAAACTTAGAGATAGAGAAAAACATCTTCTAGAACAACTTGAATCTGAAAAGGTGCGTTGGGAAGATGAAACAAAAACTCAGCGCTACAATGTTACCGAAGATAGTGTTGCCGAAGTTATTGCAATGATGACAGGTGTGCCTGTTAAACGTATTGCTCAAAGCGAAGGACAACGTTTATTGAATATGGGTACTGAGTTGGCGGGTAAAGTTATTGGTCAAGATGAGGCTATTAAAAAGCTAACCAAAGCCATTCAACGTACACGTGCGGGTTTAAAGAATCCTAACAAGCCAATTGGTTCATTTGTTTTCCTTGGCCCTACAGGAGTTGGTAAAACAGAAATGGCTAAAGTATTAGCGAAATATTTATTCGATACTGAAGAAGCAATGATTCGTATTGATATGAGCGAGTACATGGAGAAATTTGCTGTAAGCCGTTTGGTTGGAGCGCCTCCAGGTTATGTTGGTTATGAAGAAGGTGGACAGCTAACTGAGAAAATTCGTAGAAAACCATATGCTGTTGTTTTGCTGGATGAGATAGAAAAAGCGCATCCAGATGTGTTTAATATTTTATTGCAAGTGCTAGATGAAGGCTTTATTACCGATAGCATGGGTCGTAAAGTAGATTTTAGAAATACCATTATTATCATGACGTCTAATCTTGGTTCGCGCCAATTGAAAGACTTTGCGGGTGGTGTTGGTTTTTCTACTCCAAGCAAAACTGCCGATACCGATAAGAACAATAAAATTGTGATTGAAAATGCCTTGAAGCGTTTCTTCTCACCTGAGTTCCTAAATCGTATTGATGATGTAATAGTATTCTCATCATTAGATAGAGAGTCAATAGGCAAAATATTAGACCTGAACCTAGAAAAGCTTTTGAAGCGTATTGAAGAGCTTGGGTTCAAAGTTAAATTTAGCGAAAGTGCGAAAGAGTTCTTAGCCGATAAAGGCTTTGATGCAGATTTAGGTGCTAGACCACTTTCACGCACGATTCAAAAATTTGTGGAAGATCCAATAGCAGAAGAGCTTCTTAAAATGGAAATGACCGAAGGGGATACCATTGAAATTGATTATGATAAGGAGGCAAACACAGGAGAATTAAAAATTACCAGTGGAGGCAAAAAATCACCGGGTCGTAAAAAGAAAGAAATATAATCCAAAAAGGCTCGCAGGTTGCGGGCCTTTTTTGTAGGTTTATTTAAACGAACGAGAATATATGAAAATAACTTTAATACGACTTGGTAAGCTTCATTTACCCTTTGCTCAGGCAGGTTTTGATGAGTATTCGAAGCGTTTAAAGCACTATGTGAAGTTTAACGACGAATTGCTTGTTGTAACTAGCAAAAGCAAGGAGGAGGCCTCTATTAAGAAACTAGAAGGGGAGGCAATCTTAAAGAAGATTCAGGCGACAGATTATTTAGTATTGTTAGATGAACGAGGTAAGAGTTTTAGTTCACCAGGCTTTGCTAAGTTTATTGAGCAAATGCAATTAAAAACAAATCACTTGGTTTTTGTAATAGGTGGGGCTTATGGTTTTGATGAAAGCGTATATGCAAGAGCTAATGCCCAACTTTCTATATCAGAATTTACCTTTTCACACCAACTTGTACCACTTATTTTTGGTGAACAATTATATAGAGCCTTTACTATAATTAAAGGCGAACCCTACCATCATAGTTAATGCTTTGCTTTGAGCTTCTTGGCAGATATTAAATAGATTTTATTCTTCTATTCCAATGCTAGAATCTTTCAAATGTTCTTCATAAACGACCAACTCTTGAGTTTTGCTACCATGTACAAGCTTTAGTTCATCGGCTGTTTGTGGGGTAACAATAGAATAGGTTTTAGAAGTATCGAGGTCGGAATTTAAAATAAATCTAGCTCTGCCATTTATTACTTGCGATTTGCAAACAATCGAGTAGTTCTCGTCGTATAAATACACGGCCAATCCTGAGGCCGAAAATTGACCATGTTCTGAAATGCCTTTTACTTTTACACTTAGAAGTTTTTTGGGAATAGGCTTAAGGTTATTGATAACCTCTTTAGTGCTAATACTTATTGGCTCAATCTTATTAATGTTCATGTAAGTATCCACGCTCAAGTCTCCCTTAAGGAAAACCAAGAACGGAATAAATGCAAGTGACCAAAGATATTTAAGCGCAATTTTCATATACACTATGTACTAGGCATTTCCTGTGCCATATAGTTTATGTGTTGAAAATCAAGCGAATGAAACGAATCTCAATTTAAGAAAGTGTTTCATTTTGGGATTCCAATTCCTGATGTGAGTTTTGATTTTATCTTTTTGTAGGGACAGGTCGCGACATTTTTGTAGGGACAGGTCGCGACCTGTCCCTACTATTGCATCAACATTTGTTGTAAGTCGTTGCTGTTTGGAAGGGTAACGTCGTTGTCTAAGCTTTCAAAGATTGAGTTTTTGCTTTTAAATTCAGGAACCATACGTTTCATCTTGCCAACAATTACCATATTGTCTTGAGAATTATAGGTTTCAATTAAATCTGAAATCAAACTTTTTACTTCCAAAAAGTCATAGGAACGAACCTTACCAATCATAATTTTTTCATGATGGGTTGGGAGAGAATTCTCTTGATCATTAAGTAGTTCTTCAAAAATCTTTTCACCTGGTCTTAAGCCTGAGTAAACAATTTGAATGTCTTTGCCTAAGGTTAGGCCGCTTAGTTTAACCATTTTCTTAGCCAAATCAACAATTTTGGTTGATTTGCCCATGTCGAAAATGAATATTTCTCCTCCTTTACCCATATTGCCAGCTTCCAATACTAATTGGCAAGCCTCGGGAATGGTCATAAAATAACGTGTAATATCAGGATGTGTAACCGTAATTGGTCCACCTTCTTCAATTTGTTTTCTAAATTTAGGAATTACAGAACCGCTAGAGCCAAGTACATTTCCAAAACGAGTGGTGATGAATTTGGTTTTACCATTACCTGTTTTACTATTGTGTTCCCACATAGATTGAACATATATTTCGGCAATTCGTTTGCTAGCACCCATCACATTTGTTGGGTTAACTGCCTTGTCTGTACTCACCATCACAAAACGCTCTACACCATAATTAACGGCCATTTCAGAAAGAATCTTTGTTCCATTTACATTTACTCGAACAGCTTCTCCTGGATTTTCTTCCATTAAAGGTACGTGTTTATAGGCGGCAGCGTGATAAATAATATCTGGATGGAAATGTTCAAATACTCGTGACATCCTAGCTGAATTAGTTATGTCTGCAACAATAATTTCTGCAAAGGTATTCATCGCTTGAGGGTGAATATCTCTAATTTCTGCGTCTAGTTCATAAAGCTTAATTTCGGATGAATCGAGGCAAAGAAGCTTTTTAGGTTTAAATTTTAACAATTGTCTAACCATTTCTGAGCCTATAGAACCACCCGCACCTGTAACCAAAATTACTTTATTGTTTACTTGATGCCCAATACTATCCTTGTTTAGTTGAATAACATCGCGTTCAATTAAATCCTCAATTTTTACTTGCTTCATTTGTTTAAAGCTAAGCTCTCCATTGATCCATTTTTCAACTGGTGGAACAGTTCTAACAGCTACGCCTAAGTTCAAACAACGTTCAATAATATCTTGCTTTTTGCTGATTGAAATTTGAGGGTCAGCAATAACCATTTGCTTTACTTTAAAGCGTTGCAAAACGGCTTCTAAATCAATTTGCCCATGAAAAATATTTACTCCTTCAAGTATTTTTTGTTGGTGGTTGTCGTCGTCTTCAAAAAATGCAACTACCTTAATACCTTCCGTTCCTTCTTGCTCTAATTTACGCTTCGTTGTAAGCCCTGATGAACCTGCACCATAAATTGCGAAACTCTCTTTTTTAGTATCGGAATAACTGCTAATTCGAATATACATTAACTTAACAAAAACTCTAAAAGCTGCTAAGAAGAAGGTAGAAAAGGTAAAATCTAACAATAAAATAAATAAGGGAAACAAATGGCCACGATCTGGGAAATAATTGTGAACGGCATCTATTACAAATAAGAAGCCTAATGAAACTCCCATGGCATAAAAAATACGCAGGCCATCTTGAACACTTGTGTGTCTTATTACAAAACTATGTAAACGGAAATAACTGATATTAACTCCTTTAACCAGCAATACAATGGGTATGGCCCCTAATGAATCATAAATATGATTTGTTTCAATACCTAAGGTAAACCTTGTTAATACCGCTAAAATATAGGCTACCGCGCACAAGCCAATATCAAACAATAAAATAAACCAACGGGGAACTTGGCTAGATTTTGAAAATAATAATTGTAAAAATTTCATTGCTTTTAGGTTGATAATTATATCAGAAACTAACTAACAAATATAGTATTTGTTGGAAAGTAACAAGATTTTTTATTTTATTTTAATGGGGTTTATGTAATTAGGGGAAATTCATAGTTAAATAGCGAAAATAGTGTTAAAACTGTTGCTTAAATTTTTTTTTCCTTCCGTTTCTTCATTTCTTAACCTACTTCAATGAGCCATATCTTGTTAATTTATTTATATTCGCCTTATGCTGCCTCCTGCAATAAAGTTTGTTTTACTTTTTCTGGGTTCCTATCTACTTATGCAATTAGCTTATACGGGCTATTTATGGATGTATGACCCAATGGTTGATCCGTTAACCTTGTATACTGCTAAACTATTGCAGGTATTATTTTCTAATTCAAGTTTAGTAGATGTTCCTGGAGCCTCAAAGGTTCAGTTTTTATTAGACGGAAAAGCTATGGTTAATATTAAGGAAGGATGCAATGGTTTAAGTGTTGGTATAGCTTTGCTAGCATTTTTAATTGCCTTTACAGCAAAAGCCAAAAAATATTTAGTCTTTGTGCCGGTGTGCCTTCTAATTTTATTTGTTTCAAATATAATTCGCCTGTATGTTTTAGTTAGAATTAGACAATCCTATCCTGAGCATTTTGTTTTGTTTCATGAATATGTTTTTCCAATAATTTTATACGCAGTGGCATTTGTGATGATGGTCCTTTGGGTAAGGAAAAATACACTCCTAAAAAATGAAATTTAGTGCTTAAAAATCAAACGATATTTTTGTTGGTAGTGATACCACTGGTCTTGGTAAATTTTATGATTCAAGGATTTGATTTTATAGAATTTAAAAGCAATGCCTGTGGGTATTATACGTATAATACTACCTGTATGAGTTTTGCCAGTTTTGTGGCCAATAAAGCCATTCGTTTAGCCTTAAATTGCACGCTATTATGGCTTCTTCAATGGCGTTTTTATAAAATGTATAGCAATCTTTTTATGATGTTAATTTTAGGGTTAATATTTTTAGGAGCTTTAGATGTTTTTTTCTTGCAAGAACCTATTTTTTTTGCCCAACGTTTGCATCAGTTTTTGCATCCAATTGTCTTTAGTCCATTGCTTGCTATCATTGTGCTTGCATTTATGTTAGTTCCGCAAAAACAATAGCTATGATATTAGAATTGCTTTATTTCTTTCTTATTTTATTTGTGGTTTATGTTTATGGTATCGTACCTTTTGTTTTATTGAAAAAGCAATTGCCAATAAATCCATTTACTCCTATGCTAATTGGCTTTCCTATTTTAGGTGTATTAAGTCAGTGGTTTTTTGTTTCAGGTGCGATTAATTTTTTTGTTTTCATCGTTGTTTTGGTGGGTGCAATTGTTTCCATATGGCGCTATTCTTTTTATTTTCAATCCCATTTTGCCAATCTTAAAAATTGCCTCAAATCATTTTCAATTCAACAGAAGATAGCTAGTGTTAGTTTGTTATTTATAATTGCTTATCAATCTGCCTTGCCTACTAAAATCAATGATTTGGGAATGTATTATCTCCAAACCTTGCAATGGATGGAGAAATATGGGGTGGTGAGTGGAGTGGGTAATTTGCATCCAGCTTTAGGGCTTGGGAGTGCTTGGCATAGTGTACTCGCACTATTTGATTTTATTCATATAAATCGTTACGGTGAAAATGGGGAAACGATACGCTTCTTAGGGTTAAATGGGAGCTTGGTATTTTCTTTCTTTTTGTTCTTACTAGTTGAAATAAAAACCAGTAGTTCTTATACAAAATGGTTTTTAAGTGCCTGTGCAATTTTTGTTTTGCCAATTTGTTTTATGTATTTAACTGCACCTAGCCCCGATTTGCCAGTGCTTTTTTATACCAGCCTAGTGTTGTATTGGTTCTTTTTAGAAAAAGATCAAATTCCCCTTGTGCTTTTTGTAATGCTTGCCTGTTTTGTTTTTGCCTGTAAACCTCCCGCCTTAACAGCTGTGGCTCTTTGTGTTTGGATGCTTGGTAAACAGCTAAGACTCAAAAAAAATCTATTTTTGTTAGGTCTTAAGAATGTTATTTATGCTGCCTGTATGGCACTCTTTTGCTTAGCTCCTGTAATATATAAAAACATTATTCAAACAGGCTATCCTTTATATCCTGCCCCGTATGGTGCCGAAAGTAAAATTAGTACCTCGCTTAGCCAATCCATATATGGTTCTACTGCCAAGATTCCTGCTGATTGGAATGAGGCATACCGAAAAGGAGTTGTAACTTGGGGCTTAAATGATAGCCTGACAAAGGAGATTTTTAAAAGCGATACACAAGTTAAAAAATCGCGTATTCAAATTTGGTTAACACGGCCAGGATACAAGGGGTTTATGAATAAATTGCTCTTTCTAAATGCCATTCTATCTTTATTCTTACTCTGTTTAGGAGTGTTTAAATTAAGGGAATATTATTTCAATCAGCAATTAGAAAGGAATTTTGTTTTACCCATCCTATTGGTGTCCATTACTTTTTTAGATTGGTATTTATTAAGCCAGTATAGGCTAATGCTGCCAACTGCGGTAGGGTTGTTTTCTCTTAATTCCTTTTTGTTTTACTCGTTTTTTTTCAAACAAATAAATGGCTTTGTATTTCCTAAAAAAGTTAGTGCAAATTTAGTATTGATTTTTCCTCTGCTTTATGGTTTAATGGCTTTTATGCCCATGAGTGCCTTTAAGGATTCTTCACGAAATAAAGATATAACCCAAAGCAGCGGGTTTACTCCTAACTATTTACTCCTACCTTTTGGTCGTTACCAAGGATTTGAACCCATCGATTCTTTTCAGGTAGATTCGCAATATGTCTATTTTTATCCGCATCAAACCTATGCCTGGGATTGCCCAATACCGGCAGCCAGCCATGGACAGCAATATTATGTTCAAGAGGTGTTTCAATATAAATTTAGATCCAATTCATCGAAAACGCAAGATGGATTTTATCTCGAAAAGAAGTAAGGTTTCTTTAAAATAGAAATACTCTTATCAGTTTAATAACAAGGCTTGAAATTGCCAATTTCCATTCCCCGTTTTCTTAATTCCTGGTGCTGGGAAGTGGTAATAATCTGCAATATTTAAACCCGTTTTTAAGGTCTTATTTTTAACAGGTATAGCATTTAAGTTATAATCCAATCCTATAAAAAACTCCCTTTGCAAAGGATAGTTAATTCCGTAATAAAAGGATTCCGCAAAATTGTTTACGCCATATCCTAAAGATAAATTCAAATATTTTGGCCAAAACCCTTTGGCTGTTTTTGGCAATACTCCATGCACATCTGTACTAAGCCAATAAATATGTCCATTGTAATCGGCCGTTAACGACCAATTTTTGTAGTTGTTTTGAATATAATACGAGCTTGGAAAGTAGCTGAATTTGAATTTGAAATTTCTTAAATAGGGTACTTTATGTTGTGCATAGGCATAACCAATCCCAATGGAGTTTGCCAATAAATCTGTTGGCGAAAATTCATAGCTCGAAAAGCCATCCCCAATTTCTATGCTTAAAGCCCAAACAAAGGGTAATAAAGTACTATAAAATAAGCAACGTTCTTCCCTAAACTCGCCCCATTTTAAAAGTTCGTAAAGGGCATTGCTATACATATAAGAGGTGTAAAAATGTCCAACTTTATCAATTCCTAAACTATAATTATTGTATCCTCCATCATTATTCATAACAAAAGGATGATAATCGCCTTGCCACCACCATTTATATTCTAAATACATACTGGCGGTTTGTTGAGCAATAAGGCCTGCAATTATTAGTTTCTGCTTTTTACTTAATGGCTCACTTTTTTGAATAAGCGTATCTTGTAAAATACTATCTGTTGGGTTCAATTGAAAGCTTGCTCGGCAAGGTGCCCAAAACAAAAAAAGTAAACTAATTAGCAAGCAATACTTTCTCATAAATCAAAGTAAACTCCTAGGTGGGCAAAATTTCTTTTGGTGGGCTGGTAATATCCTCTTTCATCTGTTCCTAGGGTATAGTCAATAGCTAAGCGCATGGATTTGCCCCAATTATTAAATGATTTAATGCCAATTTGTGTGTTTAAAGTATAAGCATAATTGTTTTCTTGTCGCCACTTAATGTCGGCGCCATAGTATAAACCCATTCTATTCTTAAATGTTAAAGGCATATGTTCAAAGCCGGTTTGAACCAAAATTTTATTAGAAATATCTGTATAGGTTTTAAAATTATAGGCGTAACTAATGCCACCATAAAAAAATAAATAGTTAGGAGTAGGCTCAATCTTTTCAAATTTTTTACTTGGAGTATAAACTAACATTAATTGATGGTAATCTTTTGCATAATTTTTAAACGGGTTTCCAGCAATAAGTGCATCATCACTCAAATGTTGGCTCGTATGCCCAGTCCCTAGTCGTAGGTTTACCAAATGGCTTATTTTAATATCACAAAATAAATCTCCAAAAAAATCAATGTTTTGAACGGAGCCGGCATGATTTTGCCTTGCTAAAGTTAGGTAAGTAGAACCAGCAGCACTCAGTTGAATGAAGAGTTTCTTTTTACTAATATTCATAAATGGAAATACTCCACCCATGCTAGCGGTATAACTTGTTTGATCAAAGTTTTTTTGAAAACTTAACCTGTGAGCACGTGAATCGGCCGTAAAAATTGGAATAAGTTTGTTTGATAAAGGTTCAAAAACGACACGTGTCTTAGTACTGTCTTGAGCAAGAGCTTGGTTCGAACCAAACACTAAAAGCAATGAAACACCCAAAAGGATTTTAACAGTAGTACGAATTGCCTTTGAATTTTCTTTCATTTGATTCTTCCATCCAAAAATAAGGCAATACTTGAAAAGAGAAAATTTTGTTTTGGTAATTCTTAATTCTGGTTATTCCTTTTGGTTGGTAATACAGAAAAATAGGTTCTAAAACACTTTAGGCATTTGTATAAGGAATACTTAGGATACAACAGCTTCAGAAGGAAACTTCGTTTCTGTCGCTCGTTTTCTGTAAGGGTATTACAGTAGGGACAGAAATCAGGTGTAGAACTAGATCGTCTAAAAATAAACATTTCTTTTGGCTTGGTTTTGGAAAATGAAAACCAAAGTGAACTAAAAATCTCTGATTCGTGGGCAATGATAGGCCTTAATAATGGGAATAAAGTTTATTAAATGTAATCTTAAGATAAATAAATTTTAACGTCTGCTATCCTTCTAAAATTAGTTAACAATTAATTTTTATTAAAATTAGGATAAGTTAAATGAGACCCACTTTTTGTTTATTTACCTTAAGATATTCTAATTGTTTTCTATTTCGGCATTCAGTGCCTTTAACATTGCTTGTGCTTTTAGTAAGCATTCGTCATATTCATGCTCGGCTATGCTATCAAAGGTAATGGCTGAACCCACTTCAAAATTGACATAGTTTGTGTTGGCGTTATACTGTATACTTCTAATTACAACGTTAAAATCAAAGTCTTCATTAGGCGCAAAATACCCAACTGAGCCACTGTATAAACCTCTTTTGGTTTGCTCATATTCTTCTATCAATTTCATGGCCATCACTTTTGGTGCACCTGTCATACTACCCATCGGAAAGGCATTTTCAATTGCTTCTACGGGATGCAATCCATCGATAATAGTTGAAGAAACAGTCGAGATCATTTGATGCACTTGTTTAAAACTATAAATGCCATATAATTCATCCACTTTTACACTTCCTGTTTCACTACTTTTTGCTAGGTCGTTTCTTACCAAATCTACAATCATTAAATTCTCTGCTTTTTCTTTTTCAGAGTTGCGTAGCTCTTCAATTAATTCTTTGTCTTTGCTTGGTTCTAATGCTCTTCGCACAGTTCCTTTTATGGGTTGTGAAGAAAGTATGTTTAAAGATTTTCTAATAAAACGTTCTGGACTAGCACACATTAAATACCTGCTTTTCCATTTCATAAAACAGCCAAATGGTGTAGGCGAAATTTCTTGTATACTTAAATAGGTTTGGAGTGGATTTATAGGTGTGTTTTCGGCATAAAATTCAACACAATAATTTAATTCATACACATCGCCTTCAATTATATGCTGACGAATTTTCTCTACCTTTTCAATATATTCTTCTTTGTTCACCCGCGCTTTCATTTTTATTGGTTCGCAGGCAGTACGAGTAATTTCTGTTGTTTGAATTTCTTTTAAAATGGCATCTCCTTGCTCACTCATCACCATTAATTGGCCATTACTATCGATTAATATTAAGTGAATAGGTGTAAATAAAAATAGGGGAGCAAATCCTATTCCATCTGCATGCTTAGAGCTTAACTCTTCTAATTGATTTTTTAGATCATAGGTTAAATAGCCAAAAATTGGAGTGCTTCCGGTATGCGTATCAATAAATGCTTTAAACTTATCCCAATCTTCTGTTCCTGTTCCTTCGCATGAATCTGCAACGCCTACAGCCAGGGCAAATTCTATTTCTTGTAGGTTCAGGGCATTGGCAATACGGTTATTATCTAAGATGCAAAAGGTATCAAATGTTTGAGCCCAGGTGCAGGCTTTTTGTATAAATTCTGAGGAAATTAATTCTTTCTCTTGGCTCATAATAACTTATTTTGATGAAAATGGTTCCATACCAGTGTGCCTTTGGAGGCACCAATAATATTAACTAATAGGGGTAAATCTGCTTCTTTTATTTTCTTTACACTTTTAAGTTCGCGCAAAAGAAGTTTTGCCGTTTCGGGGCCAACACCTTTTATGTCGTCTAGCTCGGTTACCAAAGTGTTTTTACTTCTTCTATTTCTATGATGAGTTATTCCAAACCTATGCGCCTCATCGCGTAGTTGTTGAATTATTTTTAAAGTCTCCGATTTTTTGTCAATATATAACGGAAACTCATCCTCAGGATAGTATAATTCTTCTAAACGTTTTGCAATACCAATTACAGGAACTTGGCCATATATACCTAGTTCCTTCATGCTTTCTACGGCTGAACTAAGTTGTCCTTTACCACCATCAATGATTATCAAATTGGGTAGGGGTTCATTGTTTTCCAACATGCCTCTATAGCGTCTAAAAACAACCTCACGCATGGTAGCAAAATCATCTGGACCAATAACCGTTTTTGGAATAAAATGTCGGTAATCTTTTTTGCTTGGTTTGGCATCTCTAAAAACCACACAAGCACTTACCGGGTTAGTGCCTTGCAAGTTAGAGTTGTCAAAACACTCAATATGTTTAGGTAATTCTGTAAGGCGTAGATCGTTTTTCATTTGGGTAAGCACCCGTTCTACCTTAAAATCTGGGTTCAGCAATTCATATTGTTGCAACTTTTCTCGCTTGTAATACATGGCATTTTTAAGCGATAGATCCAAT
The DNA here is from genome assembly GCA_002256395.1 of Bacteroidetes bacterium B1(2017). GTDB lineage: Bacteria > Bacteroidota > Bacteroidia > UKL13-3 > UKL13-3 > B1. The sequence continues at coordinate 479,666 of NKJG01000003.1, forward strand.
ACTTTTTTCTTATCTCCTACCTTCGGAATGGTTATAGTTAAGCCGCTATCTTCCCAATCGAGCTCAATAGGCACAATAATTTCTCTTGAACGCGATTGATATTTTTCCCTCACTTCAGCAATAGCTAAACTCAAAAGTTCTGATTCGCTTTCGTCTAATTTCTTTTTTATCTCAAAGGTTTGGGTTTGAACAATAATTCCATTCGATACTTTAAGATAATTAGCAAAAGCAAACTTATCATCACTCACAATGCTAAACACATCTACATCGTGTTTTATATCATTTACTATGGTTGATTTACTTTGGTAATTATCTAAGAGTTCAAGCTTTTTCTTTAATTCTTCTGCTTTTTCAAACCGCAACTCATCAGCGGCTTGCTGCATCAACTCTCGTATTTCGGCTTTTACCTCAGATAAATTGCCTTTCAATAATTTCTTAATGGCTTGTATGCTTTGCCTATATTCTTCTTCGGTTTGAAGCCCAACACAAGGTGCCATGCAGTTTCCAATATCATATTCTAAACAAGCTTTAAACTTATGCGCTTTTATATTGGCTTCGCTTAGGTTAAAGGTGCAATTGCGTAGGGGATAGGTAGCTTTGATCAAATCCAACAAGGTGTATTTCATGGTCCCATTTGCGTAGGGGCCATAATATTCACTTCCATCCCTCACAATGGTTCTGGTAGAAAGTACTCTTGGAAAGCGTTCATTTTTAATACAAATGCTTGCATAGGTTTTATCATCCTTCAGCATGATGTTGAACCTAGGCTGGTAACGCTTTATCAGGGCGTTTTCGAGCAGAAGTGCATCCATTTCGGTTTCAACCAAAGTGTATTGGATGTCAACAATGCGGCTTACTAAAATGGCTGTCTTCCTATTGTCATGATGTTTTTTAAAGAAATAACTACCAACTCGTTTCTTTAAATTTTTGGCTTTACCAATATAAATCAAGGTGTTTTCGGCATCAAAGTATTTATACACTCCAGGGCTTCCTGGGAGTCCAGATAAAATGGTTTTGATATGATCCGAATGCATGGGGCAAACTTAAAAGAATTTCTGTATTCCATTTGAGTCATTTTGCTTTATGTGGCAAATTGCTGCCCGTGCTTGTTTAATATGGGCTTGCCGAAAGAATCATTTTTTTGTCAAAAAATAATTTTACATGCGTTTGTATATAATTTTAATGCCTTTTTAAATAGGTCTTAACACTTGTATTCATAGGGGTTTTGCGCATTTTGCAAAAAAATAATTTTATATACATTGTCGCAATTGGCATAAAAACGTTTTGAAAAAATCAAAATTAGCTTAATTTGGCAAACTGAATTAATAAAAAAACAAACTTAAATATCAATTCAAACAAATAAACAAACATGAAAAAACAACTACTACTTTTTAAAGTTGCTTTGCTGTTCTTATTGCTTTCGGCAGTAGGTAACAGAGCATTGGCTCAGGTAAATCTGGCGCCATCTGCTACGGCCACTGCGAGTACCTGTAATACGGGTGCCTGTAGTACGCTAAATGATTTGAACTTTGGTACATGTGGATCCCAACAAATGTGGATTACCTCATCTGCTACCAATCCAGGTTCAAGTATTTTTATCCAATTTGATTGGACAACCTCACAGGTGATTAACAAGTTAACCATTTTTAATGGTGAGCAAAATAATCGCTTCTTGGGTGGTGGAACAGTTCAATATTGGAACACTGCTACTTCTGCTTGGGTAACTGCTACTACTTTTACTCAAACAAACATGGCTGTTTGTAGCTACGACATTAACTTTAATCCAGTTTCTACAACTAAAATCAGGATTATCGACATCGTAGTAACAGGAACTCAATCATCAAATGTGAACTTCCGCGAGATTCAAATCTGGCAAGGTTCTATCTCAAATGATGATATTGGGGTAGCTGCTATTGATTCTCCAACAACTTTCTGCTCAAACAACCAAAACATTGTTGCTCGTGTTGTTAACTTTGGTAAAAACCAAGTTGCTAACTACAATGTAAATTGGTCAATCAACGGAACTGCTCAAACTCCTGTTACTAGCTATGCAGCTTTAGATACTGCTGGTGGTGCAAGTGCAAACTTTGCTCAAGTATTTTTAGGTAACTATACATTCCCTTCAGGTGTAAATACTACTATTAAAGCTTGGACATCTGCTCCAAACGGTAATTCAGATACCATTCGTATAAACGACTCCACTATGGTAGTTAAAACTCCAGCTATTTCTGGTAACTATACTATTGGTGGTACTGCTGGTCCTTCTAACTTTGCTACTTTTGCTGCAGCCATTTCTGCCATGCAATTAGGTGGTATTTGTGGTCCTATTGTATTTACTGTTGCTCCTGGTACCTACGCAACTCAAGTTGTTATTCCAGATATCGCTGGTGCTTCACCTGTTAATACCATTACTTTTGAAGGTGTTAGTGCGGCTACTCGTATTATTACGGCTAACATAGCTTCAGGTGGTGTGGTTATTATGAATGCATCTAAATATGTAACTTTCAGAAACTTTACGGTTACCAATACAAATACTGGCGTAAGTGCTGGTATTGCTATGGTTGGTTCGGTTCGTAAAATTAATATTCAAAAGAATATTGTTAACGTGTTTATTAATGCTACCACAGGTTCTTCTGGCTATGCAATTATAGCAACTGGTTCAGCTAACGGTAGTGGTCAAACAGCTATGCCTGGCGACTCTATCCTAATTGATAGTAACGTAACAACTGGTGGTGGGTATGCAATTACTGTATATGGTTCATCAAGTGCAACTGCTAACCGTGGTATTGTGGTTACAAACAATGTTTGTAATAATGTAAACTACATGGGCGGTTACATTGCTTATAACTATAATCCAATTGTATGTAAAAACAATGTGTTTAATATGAATGGTTTCCAATATGGATACTATGGTTTGTATTTCTACTATAACCAATCATCAAACACTACTATTTCTCATGAGTTAATAAACAACAAAATTAATGGTTTTGGTGGCTATGGTATTTATTTATACTACCCATTACAAACAACTACTGCTGCTAAAGTAAAAGTATATAATAATATTGTTACTAGCTCTGTTGGTGGTTCTTACCCAGGTTATTATGGTATTTATTTATACAATTATGCAGCAGCTTGTAATGTAGATATTTACCATAACACCATTTTAATGAATGGTAACGGTACATCTACTACTTACACTTGTTTGTATAATACTGGTTCAAGTAATGTAAATATCAAAAACAACATTTTTGCTGTTTACGGTGGTTCTTATACTCCAGTTTACTTAGCTACTTCACCAACTGGTAATGTTGTTAACTACAATAACTATTACAATGCAACCAATACAACAACTGGTTCATTAATTTATAGAAATGCAGTTACTTACAACCCTACAAACTTTAAAAACGCAGCTAATGGTGGAGACTCATCATTTAGTACCAATCCTTCTTTTACAGCTAGATTACCTCTACCAGGTAACTTAAGTTTAACAGATGGTTGCGATGGTTACGGTGTAGATCTTACTGCAATTGTACCAACTGATATTATTGGTGCAACCCGCAATCTAACGCCAAACCCAGGTGCTTATGAGTTTAGCGGTGGTACTGCAGATAACATAAGAGTTACAGCATTATTAACTCCAGCCCCTCCAATTGTGGCAGGTTCTCAAGATGTTAAATACTTGGTTAAGAATATTGGTAACAATACTGTAACAAGTTATAATGCTTCTTACCGTTTAGGTACTGGAACTCCAGTAACTATTGTTCAAACCAATACAGTTGGTGTTTGTACAACAGATACTGCTACTTTCACAGGTGGAAATCAAATTACTTTAGGATCTGTAAATAACTTAGCTGTATACACAGATTCTCCAAATGGTAACCCAGATGCAGACAAAACAAACGATACTTTAAGAACTACCTTATATGCTCCATTAAATGGTGTATATACTGTTGGTGGTGTAACTCCAGATTTTGCTACTCCAGCTTTAGCTGCTGCTGCATTACAATATGGTGTTGGTGGTCCTGTAACATTTGATATTCGTCCAGGTACATACACAGGTCAAGTTGTAGTTAACGGTCCTATCTTAGGTGCAAGCGATTCTATTCGTGTAACTTTTGAAGGTAATAGCAATACAACACGTATTATTACTGCAAACGTTGCAGGTGCTACCTTCTTAATGAATAATGCAAATTATGTAACTGTTCAAAACTTAAAGATTATTAATACAAATACGAGTACCCCAGTTGGTATTGGTGCTGTAGGTGCTGGTTCATCTTATGCAACAAGAGGTATTAAAATTAGAAAGTGTGATGTAAGTGTTCCAATTCAATCAAGTACTTCATCTATTGGGTATGGTATTATATTCACAGGTACTGGTGGAGCAACTGCTGTTTCTGCAACAGGTGCCGATTCAACTGAAATCGATAGTAATATCGTAACAGGTGGTGGATATTCAATTGTACATTATGGTTGCCAAAATGCTGCTTATAATAGAGGTTTAAAAATCCGTGGTAACACCATAAACAATTGTAACTACATGGGTATGTATTTATATTATAACTACAACCCTGTTAAATTGTTAAACAATACTGTTAACATGCAAGGTCAGAACTACGGTTACTATGGTATTTATTTCTATTATAACCAATCTGCTTCTACTACAGAAAGCCATGAAGTTATTGGAAATAAAATTCTAAACTTTGGTGGATATGGTCTGTATTTATACTATCCATTACAAACAACAACTGCTGCCAAAGTAAAGATTTACAATAATATTATTGTTGGAACATCTATAGGTACTTCATACCCTGGTTACTATGGTTTGTATTTATATCAATACAATGCAGCATGTAATGCAGATGTTTACCATAATGATTTTATTATGAATAATGGTGCAGCATCTTCAACAACCTATACTGGTTTCTACAATACAGGTTCTACTGTAACCAATATTAAAAATAATATCTTCTCGGTATTAGCTGGTTCTTATACTCCAATGTATTTGGCTACTAATCCTACTGGAAATATTGTAAACTACAATATTTACTATAATGCTGTTAGTTCTACTTTATTATTTAGAGGTGCTACATACACAGCTGCTACCTACAAAACAGCAACAGCTGGTGGAGATACTTCATACAATATGGTTCCTCCATTTGTAAGTTCAACTAACTACCAAATTAATAATGGTTGTTTAAGAGGTGCAGATGTAACAGCATCAGTTCCTACCGATATTATCGGTGCCACTCGTGGTATCCCTGGAAATATTGGTGCGTATGAATATCCTGGTGTTAGTGTAGATATTACTCCTACAGCTGTTTTAGCTCCTTCATTCCCTATTAGTTTAGGTTACCAAGATGTTAGAATTTTAGTTAGAAACAACGGAAATACTACCATTACTTCATTTGATTTATCATACAAATTAAATGGTGGTACTCCTGTTACAACTTCATTTAGTGGTTCTTTAGCTTCTTGTGATACAGTTTCTGTATACTTCACAGGTTCGCAACAAGTTAACTTGGTAAATGCTTCAAATACTTTTAGAGTTTATACAGGCAACCCTAACTCTGGTGCAGATGGATATGCAGCGAATGATACATTAGATGCAACTTTATCAACTCCAATGAGTGGTACGTATATTATTGGTACTACAGCTCCAAGCGATTTCCCTACATTTAATGCAGCAATTAGTGCTGTATCGTTAAGAGGTGTTGGTGGTCCTATTGAGTTCTTAGTTAGAACTGGTACGTATGTAGAAAGTTTCTCTATTCCTACTTGGACAGGAACTTCACCTACAAATACAGTAACTTTCAGATCTATGGCGAATAATGCCGACTCTGTGAATGTTGCTCCTTTGGCAGCAGATCCTTATATCGTAAGATTGGCTGGAGCTAATTATACTACGTTTAAGTATTTAACCTTTACAAGTAATTCTACCACATCTTCTCAGAATGGATTTAACATTAGTGGTTCTAACTGGGTTGACTCTGTAAACTACTGTAAAATTATGATGGCAATTCAGACATCATACACTAACTACTTAGTTTATGGTACTGGTTTAACAGAATCTGTGAATGGTATTGCATTTACTAACAACACCATGAATGGTTCGTATTATGGTATTTATGTGTATGGATCAAGTACTACTAGTAGATTTAGAAATGTAAGCATTATTAGCAATAACATAACTAATACCTATGCGTATACCTTCTACTCATACTATAGCAGTAACTTAACATTTAGCAAAAACACTGTTGCTCCTAGTAGTTTATATAGTGGTAACATCAATTACTATATGTATGCTGATAGTTTAACTATTACCAATAACAAATGGAACTTTACTAATAACTGTACTATGTACTTAGGTTACTATTCAAACAATAGTGCTGGCAGAAGAGGTATTGTAGCAAATAATGTTATCACTGGTTCATTAAGTATGGCTTCTCCAAGCATTTACTTAGGTTACTATTCTAACTATATCGATTACTTGCATAACTCTATCAATGTGCCTTCAAGCTCTCAAGCAGCTTATGTATACAATACTGGAACTTCTTATGTTACTTACAAGAACAATGTTTTTGCAAATACAAGTACCGGTACTGCGGCATATTTCTCTACAATTCCTACCATTACCGCAGCGGATGTAGATTATAACAATTACTTTACTGCAGGTGCCTCTTTAATTAGTGGTGCTTCTGCCCAAGCTACTTTAGCTGGTTGGAGAACTGCTTGTAATTGTGATAGAAACTCAATTAACTTTAATCCTGGATTTACAGCACAAACCAATTTAACTCCAAATGCTACAAGTGCAAACGTTTGGTCTGTTAATGGTAGAGCTAATCATAGTTCAGTTGTGGCAACTGCTGCAAATGTTGCAAATGTAATTGCAACAGATATTAACGGTAACCCTCGTCCAACAACTCCTGCTAGTGGTGTTCCAGATTTAGGTGCTTATGAAGTATTACCTACTTCTACTCCGCCTTTAGCTGTGGCTGTTCCTACAACTCCTGTTGCTGGTGGTACTCAAGCATTCTTATTTGGTACTGATACAATCTGTAGAATTACCTATGATGCATTTACTACCGCTCCTTCTACCATGAGTGTTAGAGTGTATACTGGTACAGTTCCTCCTTCTATTGCTCCTGCAACTGTTTATCCATATTACTACATAAGCGTTATTGCTCCAACTGGAACTTATGCGTATAATGTAACTATGAAATACAAAGCTCCTTGGATTGGAAATATTAGCAGCGAAAGTGCATTGAAATTAGGTTATAAAACACCTACTGGCGCTTGGACAGCTTTAACAAGCTCAAGTAGTGTTGTGGATTCAACTGCATTGAAATCTATTTCAACTTTAATTCAATTGTACGACCTACCTGCAATTTTCACTGCTGTTGATGATCTAAACCCACTTCCTGTAACTCTTGCAAGATTTGCTGGTAAGAAAGTAGATAACAACGCTAACCTTAGCTGGTCTACTGCCTCAGAAAAGAATAGCAGCCACTTTATGGTTGAGCGTTCATATGATGGCAAAAACTTTAAAGGTGTAGGTAAAGTTGCTTCAAACGGTAACAGCAATGTATTAAACAACTATTCATTTGTTGACGAAAACGTGTTTGCAACTAGCAATATCGCTTACTACCGACTTAAAATGGTAGATAACGATGGTTCATTTGATTACTCTAATGTAATTGTAATTAACAGTCAAGAAGTAGTTACTACTTCAAGCGATGTAAAAGTATATCCTAATCCATTTAACGATAAGGTATATGTAGAGTTGAACCTAGAAAGCAACGAAACAATTGAAGTAAGAGATTTAAGCGGACGTTTGGTTTATAGCCAAGATTTATCTGCAGCTAATCAATTACACGAATTAAACTTGCCTTCAGACCTAAACAAAGGAATTTACTTCCTAGTTATTGGTTCGAACCAACAAAAAGTAAGCAAATTGATGAAGAACTAAGTTCTTTCTATCATACTCAAAAAATCCCCTTTCACTTTTGTGGAAGGGGATTTTTTTTTGTGTTAAAGCGGCAATAAATACCTCCAAATTAGTTGCGTTTGTATGTATTCTAGTGCCTGATTTTGCTGGTGTTGTTAGAAAATTGGATGTTCTGGTTTTTTGTGTAATTCAATTGTGTTTATTCGTTAATTTCCGATAGCTTTGTTTTAATTAATTTTTATTCCATGAATAATTCTATGTTCTCATTAAAAGGTTTAGCGATTTTCTGTCTATCGCTATTCTTGGTAGTATCTACCCAAGCGCAAGTAACTACGCTTGTTTCCACCTCCTTTACCAATAATAATGGTTCGGGTCAAGCAACCTTTAATTTTCAAAATACCAATGGCTACCCTATTAAAATTACGGGTATTGAAGGTGTGGTAGGTGTAGCGGGTGCAAATACTTGCGATTTATGGTATAAAACTACTCCACTTAGCGGTGCCCCTGGTGCAATTTCAAATGCCAATGGTTGGTATATAGGAGCCTCAGGTAGCTTTACTGGTGTTGCCAATACAACCACTACTACTACTCAAACGTTTATTACTGGTGCAAGTTTTATTATTCCTGCTGGTGCTACCTATGCCTTAAATGTGGCTGTGCTGAACCAACGTTATAGTACAATTCCTGCTGGTACTACCACATTTTCAGCTGGTGGTTGTAATTTTATAACTGGTACTAATTATGGTTATGCTGGGGGTGTTCCTCCGGCCGCTCCTGCAAATACTCCTAGAGGTTGGATTGGTAAAATAATTTTTGAGCCAGCCTGGTTTACGTATAATGATGCAAGTGTAAAAGGACTTGTTGCGCCCCTAAATTTTTGCGGTGGTTCGCAAGATGTGAAAGTTCGAGTGGGCAATTTGGGTCATAATAAAATTGATAGTTTACGTGTAAACTGGCAACTAGATGGAATTACCCAACCTACAACCTTTATCACCTATCCCTTGGATACAAATTTTAATCCATCAGGCAATCCTACTGATACCGTTTTAACTCTAGCAACTATATCATTCCCTACCAGTGCTGGCAAAGTTTTGCGTGTTTGGACTTCATACCCTAATGGGGTAGCAGATACCGTAACCATGAATGATACCTTATTAGTAACGCTCAAGCCATCTCTTTCTGGAAATTATACGGTTGGTGGTGTAGGAGCCAATTACCCAACTGTAGCAGCTATAGCAAATGAACTTACTAATTTTGGGGTGTGTGGACCAGTTAACATTACGGTTAACCCTGGAACCTATTCTGGTAAGGCTTTATTCTCTAATATTTCGGGTGTTTCTGCAACCAATACGATAACCCTTACTGGTACCAATAAAAACACCTGTATTTTAAGCGATAGTTTAAATGATGCACTACTTGTAACGATTAATACAAGTTATTTTAGAATTAGCAAGTTAACGGTAAACAATAAATTTAATGGCGTGTGTGCTGGTATTGCTATTGTAGGTAATACAACCAATAATAAAGGAACAGGAAGCGCTATTGTAAATTGTAATGTAAACCTTCCAAACTCAATCGTTTCTACTAGTTCAGCCATTTTTGTATCTGGTTCAGCAACTGCTGGCGCCAATCATAATATGGATTCAATTACCATAGATAGTAATACAACTACGGGCGGATATTATGGAATAGTAGTTTACGGAAATACTTCTTCGAGTTCGGCATACAACCGCGGGTTTTTAGTAAGAAATAATACTATTACCAATTCATATGTATATGGTTTGTACATGTATTATATCTTTAACCCTTGCAAGGTTTTATATAATACTATTACCATGAATCCGGCTAATGTTTCAACTGGTTACGGTTTGTATTATTACTATTGCCAAAACTCAAATACAACCACCTCAACAGAAATTATTGGTAACAAATTAATAAATGTTCAATACATGGCAATGTATATTTATTACAATGCCTCAACAGCTACCGCACCTACTAAAATTTATAATAATTCGGTGTTAGGAAACATGGTATATAGCACAAATTATTTATGCTATTTGTATACAGGGGTTGCCGGTAATTTTGATTTTTTGCATAATACATTCCATGTGAATGGATCTGGTACAACACAATATGGATTATACTATTATAATACGGCCAATGTAAATGGACTAAATTGTAAGAACAATATTTTCTCTTTATATTCAGCTAACGGTACTACTTTATATCCAGCTTATTTTAGTTCCAACCCAACTGTAAATTCAATCAATTACAATATATACTCAAATACAAAAAATACCACTCTTGGTTTCAGAGGTGCAGCCTTTACAACTGCCAATTTTAATACTGCAACTACTGGTGGCGATTCATCATTTAATAGATACCCACCAGTTGTTAGTGCAAGCGATTTACATTTAACAGATGGTTGTACTCGTGGTGTAAATATGTCATCTGCAGTGCCAACAGATTATGATGGAAATCCAAGAAGTGTAAGTCCTAACCCAGGAGCATATGAGTTTAGTTCATTTACAAATGATTTAACTGTGGATGTTCTTTATAACCCTAGTTTACCAGTTAGCCCTGGTTTACAAAACTTAGTTTGTAGAGTTAAAAACTCAGGTTCAAATACAGTAACAAATTTTAATATTAGCTATAAATTAAATGGAGGTACATCTGTAACAATTCCTTGGACTGGAACATTAAATGGATGCGACACGGTACTAATTACATTTACAGGTATAAACCAAATTACTATTGCATCTGGTACAAATAATATTAAGGTTTTCACCGATTCTCCAAACTCAAGCACAGATGGTAATTTAACAAACGATACCTTACGTGCAACCTTTATTTATTCAACCCCATTAAGTGGTAATTATACAATTGGTGGGGCATCGGCCAATTACCCAACTTTTGCCGATGCAACATTTGCCTTACAAAATTCGGGTATTTCTGGTCCAGTTAACTTTACTGTTAATCCTGGAACCTATACCGTACCGGTGGTTTTAACAGGACCTGTTTATGGAACTTCTGCTACAAACACAATTACATTTGATGGCGTAAGTGCAGCAACTAGAAGCATTGTTGTAAGTGCAGCTTCTCCAGCGTTTATGGTGAACCAAGTAAGTTATGTTACGATTAAAAATTTGACCGTTACAAATACTATTGCAGGAACAGGTTCAGGCATTGCATTAATTGGTAACACAAGCGGTAATACGGGTGTGGGATTTACTGTTAAAAAGTGTATCGTAAATATGCCTAATACAGGTACTTCAACATCCTATGGTATTATTGTTACAGGTACTTCCACTGGAATTTCAGACGGTAACCAATGGGCCGATTCTGTAACTATTGATAGTAATACTGTGGTGGGTGCGTATTATGGTATCCAAATTTCTACTAGTGGTAATTTAAATGCTTCTTATAATAGAGGTCATAAAATTCGTTGGAATACACTTACAAATACCTATTACTATGGTATCCGTTTTTACTATATCGCAAATCCAGCTGATATTATCGGAAACAACATTAGTATGCTAACTTCAAATGCTTCTAGTTATGGTATCTATTTCTATTATAATCAGCATACATCATCCACTCCTTCTAGAGTAATTGGAAATACTATTAACGCTGGTTATGTGGCCGTGTATTATTATTACTGGACAACAGGTTCGGCTCCATCTGAGTTTTATAATAATATCTTTACTACCTACGGTTCAAGTTATGCCTTATACCTATATACAGCCGCAACAGGTGGTGGTAATATTAATTTCTTAAACAACTCGGTTAGCACACAAGGTGGTTCTGCCTTATATGGTTTGTATTACTATAACTCTACTGGTACTGGAACTTCTTATTTTAAAAATAATATTTTCCATTCAAATGGTTCAACTACTTATCCTGCTTATTTCTCCACCAACCCAACTGGAAATGTGATAAATTACAATAACTATTATAATGCAGCGGGAGGCAATTTAATCTACAGAGGTGCTGCGTATACCGCATCTACATATAAAACTGCTACAGCGGGTGGAGATAGTTCATTTAATACCCAACCATTTTTCTTATCTTCAACTAATCTTCGTTTAAACAATGGTTGCGTTAAAGGCGTTGATTTAGGAGGTTTAGTACCTACAGATATTGATAATAATTTAAGAGGTACTCCACCAGTAGTTGGTGCTCATGAAGCAGGCGGATTGGCCAATGATTTAACCATTGAAGCGTATTCATATGCTGCTCCAATTGTAGCTGGTTCAAAAGATTTGAACCTACGTATAAGAAACCTAACAGGTAATACCTGTACTTCGTTTAATATTAAGTATTCTATCAATGGAGGTTCAACTGTTACGTATCCTTGGACAGGTACACTGAATGGTTGCGATACTATATCTGTAACACTTAGTGGCTCGAATGCCTTGAACCTAAGCACAGGCACAAATGCAATTGTAGTATACACCGCAAACCCTAATAGTTCAATAGATAATAACCCAATAAACGATACTATTAAATTCACTTTATCTACGGTATCATTTGTACCTGGTAATGCTTTAAATGGCAATGGTTCGGCCAAATACATTAAGGTAAATCATGATCCTAAATTAAATGTTGGAACCAATATGACCATTGAAGCATGGGTATATTTAACCGACCCTGCAACACGTAACCAAAAGCTTTATTCTAAAACTAAATTACCTACTACAGGAAATGGATATATTTTAGGAATTGAAAATGGTCAATTGCATCCAGAATATTGGGATTTAGCTGGAACCAAAACAACACATAATTCAACTGCTACTGTTGCCGCAAATACATGGACACACGTGGCAGTTACTTGGGAATCGGGTGTGGCTTTAAAGTCTTATATAAATGGACAGTTAGTAGCTTCGTCTCCTCTTACTTCTACAAATCCTATTGGATTTAATACCTCAGAATTATCTATAGGTATTGCTTCATGGGATTTTGGTAGCTTCCCTGTTAATGGAATGGTAGATGAATTTAGAATGTGGAATACAACACTTGATTCTACTACTATTCGCAAAAACATGCATAGAATGGTGGATGTTACAACACCTGGCTTAGTTGCCTATTACCAATTTAATGAACCTACCAGTGCCACTCAAGTTGGAGATCCAGTAAGTGGTTTATCTGGTTCTATAGTTGGTAGTTCTTATATTACTACCTCAACTATTCCTGCTGGTGGTGATTCTGCTTACGTGGCTTCTGCCATTACTTCTGGTTCATATGGTATGAAATCATTAGGAGTAATTCTTACAGATCCTTTTGATAATGCAACTGATTTAGTTATGAATGAAGTTCCTCTTGCACCAAATACCTTGCCTACTGGTGCTGCACACGTATTAAGTGATAGATATTGGATTGTGAACCCAATTGGTAATCCAGGTACTTATGCCGCCTCTTTATCCATTGCATTAACTCCTTTCCAAATCAGTTCAACCGATACTGCCATGCGCTTATATGGAAGATCTGCATATGGTATTGGTCCATGGACATTGGTTCAAACAGTGGGTTCAGCAAATATTAGCGGAGGTGCTGTAACCTTTAATAATGTGAGCAATTTTGGGCAGTTTATGTTGGCTTCAAACGGAAACTCTCCATTACCAGTAACCTTATTAAGCTTTGGTGGAAACAGGGTAGGAGAGGATGTAAACCTTAATTGGATTACAGCTAACGAAACAAATAACCGTGGATTTAGCATTGAACGCGGTATAAATTCTCTTGATTTTGAAGAAATTGGTTTCGTTTCTAGCAAGGTTATCAATAGCAATAAGAAAGTTTCGTATGCTTTTGCTGATCCAAATGCGCCAAATACCAACCTTTATTATAGATTAAAACAATTGGATATGGATGGAAAATACAGTTATTCTCCAATTGTTTCTATAAAAGGAAGTGTTTCTGAGCCAACAACAGTTGCCTATCCAAATCCATTTAGCAACAAAATTTACATTGATACTAAGGCAAACGAAACTGTTTTGGTAACTATTTATGATGTTCAAGGTAGAAAAGTTTGGACAAAAGAAATATTTAGTGCAGGAAGAATTGAGATTCCTGCTGCCAATGAATTAGAAAGCGGCATTTATTTTATTCAACTAAATGAGCAGCAAGCAGTAAAATTAGTTAAAGAATAAATTTAAATTTAATTAAAAGCCCCTCAAGCCTAGGTTTGAGGGGCTTTTTTTGTGTTGGTTCGAGCCAAAAAAGGGAATAAAAACTGCCTAATTCAATATTATTTTTCAACAATTGCTTGTTTATTAAATAAATAAGACCTACGTTTGCGACCCCTTAAACGGGGCTTTTACGGAAAAGACTGATGGTTATTGTTAGCAGAAACCCGCTCAGCAAATGATATTTTTAATATTTTTTTGCGTGCGTTCTTGCATAGCTAACTTCAATCACTTACTTTTGCCGTCCCATTTTTTAGACAATTATTGCGTATTTAAAAGTAAGATATGCCTACTATTCAACAACTGGTTCGTAAGGGCCGCAACGATGTTTCAACTAAGAGCAAATCACCTGCTCTTGATTCTTGTCCTCAACGTAGAGGTGTTTGTACCCGTGTGTACACTACAACTCCTAAGAAGCCTAACTCGGCAATGCGTAAGGTAGCTCGTGTTCGTTTAACTAACGGAAACGAAATTAATGCCTACATCCCAGGAGAAGGTCACAACCTACAAGAGCACTCTATTGTATTGGTAAGAGGCGGAAGGGTAAAAGATTTACCTGGTGTTCGTTACCATATTGTACGTGGAGCTTTAGATACTGCCGGTGTAGCTGGTCGTAACCAAAGACGTTCTAAGTACGGAACTAAAAAACCTAAAGCAGGACAACCTGCCGTGGATCCTAAAGCTAAAAAGAAGTAATTACCAAGCGTAATCAAATAACGAGATGAGAAAAGCAAGAGCTAAAAAGCATATTTTGTTACCTGACCCTAAGTTCAATGATGTTCTGGTAACCCGCTTTGTAAATAACATGATGTTGCAAGGTAAGAAAGCTACCGCTTATGGTGTTTTCTACGATGCATTAGATAAAGTAGAAGCTAAAGCACAAGAACGTGGTTTAGATGTTTGGAAGAAAGCTTTAAATAATGTAATGCCATCAGTAGAGGTAAAATCACGCCGTGTGGGTGGTGCTACTTTCCAAATTCCAATGGAAGTTCCTGCAGACCGTAAGGTTGCAGTAGGAATGAAATGGTTAATTAAATATTCACGTAACCGTGGAGAAAAAACAATGGCCGATAAATTGGCTAACGAGATTCTAGCTGCTTCTAAAAATGAAGGTTCAAGCGTTAAAAAACGTGAAGACACTCATAAAATGGCTGAAGCTAACAAAGCATTCTCGCATTTCAAAATAAGCTAATTAAATAATAGAGGAATTATATAAATGGCTCGCGATTTAAGATTTACAAGAAACATCGGTATTGCTGCTCACATTGATGCGGGCAAAACAACCACTACCGAGCGTATTCTCTATTATGCTGGTGTAAACCACAAAATAGGTGAAGTTCATGATGGTGCTTCTACCATGGACTGGATGGTTCAAGAAGCTGAACGCGGTATCACAATCACCTCTGCAGCTACAACTGTAGAATGGAAATACCGTAACCAAAACTACCATATTAATATTATTGATACTCCTGGTCACGTAGATTTTACTGTAGAAGTAAATCGTTCATTACGTGTATTGGATGGATTAGTGTTCTTATTCTCTGCGGTTGATGGTGTTGAACCACAATCAGAAACTAACTGGCGCTTGGCAAACAACTATAATGTTGCTCGTTTAGGCTTCGTAAATAAAATGGACCGTTCTGGTGCCGATTTCTTAAACGTGGTAAAACAAGTGAAAGAAATGTTAGGTAGCCATGCAGTTCCATTGCAATTGCCAATTGGTGCTGAAGATGGTTTTAAAGGTGTAGTTGATTTGATTAACTTCCGTGGTATGATTTGGAATGAGCATGACAAAGGAATGACCTATGAAACCATAGACATCCCTGAAGACATGATTGAAGAATCATTAGAGTGGAGAGAGAAATTATTAGAAGCTGTTTCGGAATATGATGATAAGTTGATGGAGAAATTCTTCGACGATCCTAAATCAATCACCGAAAGAGAAATATTAGACGCCTTGCGTAAAGCCGTTATTGATATGAAAATCGTTCCTATGTTGTGCGGTTCTTCATTCAAAAACAAAGGTGTTCAAACCATGCTTGATTTGGTTATGGAATTACTTCCTAGCCCAATGGATAAAGAAGGTGTTGTTGGAACAAATCCTGATACAGGAGCCGAAATCACCCGTAAGCCAAGCGTAGATGAGCCTTTTACAGCTCTTGCATTCAAAATTGCTACAGATCCTTTCGTTGGTCGTTTAGCTTTTATGCGTGCCTACTCTGGTAAATTAGATGCAGGTTCATACATTCTAAATACTCGTAGTGGTAATAAAGAACGTATCTCTCGTATCTTCCAAATGCATGCAAACAAGCAAAATCCGATTGAAGCTCTAGAAGCTGGTGATATTGGTGCAGCTGTAGGATTTAAAGATATCAAAACTGGTGATACGCTTTGTGCAGAAAAGTTCCCAATTGTATTGGAAGCTATGGATTTCCCTGATCCAGTTATTGGATTAGCGGTTGAACCAAAAACACAAGCCGACTCTGATAAATTAGGTATGGCCTTAGCTAAATTAGCTGAAGAAGATCCTACATTCAAAGTTCATACAGATGAAGATTCAGGTCAAACTGTAATCTCAGGTATGGGAGAGTTACACCTTGAAATTATTGTTGACCGCTTGAAACGTGAGTTTAAAGTTGAGATCAACCAAGGAGCTCCTCAAGTATCTTACAAAGAAACTATTACAAACGCGGTTAATCACCGTGAAGTATACAAGAAACAATCAGGTGGTAGAGGTAAATTTGCTGATATCCAGTTTGAATTGATTCCAGGAGCAGAAGATAAGCCAGGTTTAGAGTTTGTGAACGAGATTGTGGGTGGTTCTATTCCTAAAGAATTTATACCTTCTGTTGAAAAAGGATTTAAGATTGCCATGCAAAATGGTGTTCTAGCCGGATACGCAGTAGAAAGTTTAAAAGTTCGTTTGTACGATGGTTCATTCCACGCGGTGGATTCAGATGCATTATCATTTGAATTAGCAGCAAAAATTGGATTCAAAGAAGCATCTCGTAAAGCTAGTCCTGTATTACTTGAGCCAATCATGAAAATTGAGGTGATTACACCTGAAGAAAACATGGGTGATGTAATTGGTGACTTGAACAAGAGAAGAGGCCAATTAGAAGGTATGGACAGTAGAGCAGGAGCATCAGTTGTAAAAGCAAAAGTTCCATTGGCAGAAATGTTTGGTTATGTAACCCAGTTGAGAACACTCTCATCAGGTCGCGCTACCAGCTCTATGGAATTTAGCCACTACTCTGAAGCACCTAGAAATGTTCAAGAAGAAGTATTAGCAAAAGTTAACGGAAAAGGCGCAAAAGCTTAATAATATTATGGTTAGCCAAAGAATAAGGATTAAATTAAAATCGTTCGATCACAACTTAGTTGACAAGTCAGCTGAGAAGATTGTAAGAACTGTTAAGGCAACTGGAGCCGTGGTGAGCGGTCCAATTCCATTGCCAACTCACAAGAAGATTTACACAGTTCTACGTTCACCGCACGTAAACAAAAAAGCCAGAGAGCAATTTCAATTGTGCTCGTACAAAAGATTGTTGGATATTTACAGTTCAACCGCAAAAACTGTCGATGCTTTAATGAAGCTTGAGTTGCCTAGCGGAGTGGATGTGGAAATTAAAGTTTGATAAAATACTATGTCAGGTTTAATAGGAAAAAAATTAGGAATGACCAGCGTCTTCGATGCTAACGGAAAGCAAATACCTTGCACCGTAATCGAAGTGGGCCCTTGTGTAGTTACACAAGTGAAAACCTCAGATACTGATGGTTACGCAGCTGTTCAAATAGCGTATGGAGATGCAAAAGAAAAAAACACTCCCGCTGCGTTAAATGGTATTTTCAAAAAGGCAAACACAAGCCCGAAAACGAAGATGGCCGAGTTTAAAGGATTTGAGCAAACTTTAACAGTTGGCCAAGTTTTAAACGTAGACCTTTTCGAAGTAGGTGAGTTTGTGGATGTGGTTGGTACCAGCAAAGGAAAAGGATTCCAAGGTGTTGTGAAACGTCACAATTTCCAAGGGGTAGGAATGCAAACACATGGTCAGCACAATCGTTTACGTGCTCCAGGTTCAATTGGTGCATCATCTGATCCTTCAAGAGTATTCAAAGGTATGCGTATGGCCGGTAGAACTGGTGGTACACGTATTAAGAAAACCAATCTTGAAATATTAAAAGTTCACAAAGATCAAAACTTATTGGTTGTTAAAGGATCTATTCCTGGCCATAAAGGTTCAATCGTATTGATAGAGAAGTAAAATGGAATTAGCAGTATTAAATACCAGCGGATCAGCCACAGGAAGAAAGGTTACCTTAAATGATAACATTTTTGGTATCGATCCAAATGACCACGCTATTTATTTAGACGTGAAGCAATATCTGGCTAACCAACGCCAGGGTACTCACTCATCTAAAGAGAAGAGCACCGTGAGTGGTTCAACTAAGAAATTACACAGACAAAAAGGTACTGGTGGATCTCGTAAAGGTTCAATCAAATCTGGTACGTTTGTAGGTGGAGCTCGTATCCATGGACCACGTCCTAGAGATTACAGCTTTAAATTGAATAAGAAGTTAAAGCAATTAGCTCGTAAGAGTGCATTGGCTTACAAAGCGAAAGAAAACAACATTCAAGTACTTGAGGTATTTGGAATGGATGCTCCTAGCACCAAAAACTACTTAAACATTTTAACCGGTATGAATCTAGTTAACACCAAAACTTTATTGGTATTAGCAGATTATAATGATACTATCTACAAATCAGGTAGAAACTTGCCAAAAGCGAAAGTTATGGCAGCGAAAGACTTGAACACGTATGATATACTTCATGCCGACAAAGTGATTTTTGTTGAGAATTCAGTGGAAGTTATTGAGAACATTTTAATTAAGGCATAGAATGATTATTTTACAAAAGCCTTTAGTAACCGAGAAATTTACAGCCATCAGCGAGAAGCTGAACAAGGTAAGTTTCATAGTGGCTAAAACCGCCACCAAAACAGAAATTAAGAAAGCTGTTGAAGAAATGTATAGCGTGAATGTTACGAATGTTAACACTATGATATACGCAGGTAAATCAAAAGCCAGATTTACCAAAAGAGGTCACTTCTCAGGACGTAAACCTTCTTTCAAAAAGGCTGTTATTACATTACAAGAAGGTCAGAAAATTGACTTCTTCCAAAATATCTAATAAGAACGATGGGAATCAGGAAATTTAAACCAGTTACACCGGGAACACGTTTCAGAGCTCAGAATACATATGAAGAGCTTACTCCGGACTATAAGGTTGAAAAATCGCTTATCGTGAGTTTAAAAAACTCAGGTGGTCGTAACAACTCAGGAAAAATGACCATGCGTTACATTGGTGGTGGAAGCCGCAAATTGTATCGTGTGATCGATTTCAAACGTAACAAGTTTGGCGTTGAAGCTACAGTAGATTCAATCCAATACGATCCAAATCGTTCTTGCTTTATTGCATTATTGGTTTACACCGATGGCGAAAAGCGTTATATCATTGCCCCTAAAGGTTTAGAAGCTGGTCAAACTGTAGTAAGTGGAACTGGTATCGCTCCTGAAATTGGTAATGCATTACCTTTAAGTGAAATTCCTTTGGGAACAACCATTCACAACATAGAAATTCATCCTGGTAAAGGTGGTCAAATGGCCAGATCTGCTGGAGCTGGAGCTCAATTGTTGAACCGTGATGGAAAATATGCAACCGTGAAAATGGTATCTGGTGAAACTCGTCAAATCTTGTGTGCTTGTTACGCAACAGTTGGTCAAGTATCAAACCAAGATCACATGAACGAGCGCAAAGGTAAAGCGGGTGCAAATCGTTGGATCGGTAGAAGACCACGTACAAGACCAGTAGCAATGAATCCAGTGGATCACCCAATGGGTGGTGGTGAAGGTAGAGCTTCAGGTGGTCACCCACGTTCACGTAAAGGATTAAAATCTAAAGGTTACAAAACCCGTACACCTAAGAAATATTCGAATTCATTTATCATTGAAAGTCGTAAGAAGAAATAATTAGATATGGCGCGTTCATTAAAAAAAGGTCCGTTTGTAGAAGTAAAACTTGAAAAGAAAGTTTTCGCTATGAACGATAGCAAAAAGAAATCAGTTATCAAAACCTGGAGTCGCAGGTCTATGATCACTCCTGATTTCGTTGGTCATACTTTTGCAGTACACAACGGAAGTAAATTCATCCCTGTGTATGTAACAGAGAACATGGTAGGCCATAAGTTGGGCGAGTTCGCTCCAACCCGTACATTTAAGTCGCATCCAACTAAGAAAGATTAATAAGAATGGAAGCAGTAGCTAAATTAAATAATTGCCCTACCTCTCCACGTAAAATGAGGTTATTGGCCGATTTGATCCGCGGAAAGCGTGTGGAAGAAGCATTCAATATTTTGGTATTCAATGCTAAGAAAGAAAACTCTCTTCGTTTAGAGAAACTACTTCGTTCTGCCATCGCAAATTGGGAGCAAAAAAACGAAGGTGCTAGAGTAGAAGATAGCGAATTGGTTATAAAAACCATTTTCGTAGATGGCGGCGCCATGGTAAAACGGATTAGACCTGCTCCTCAAGGTAGAGCTCACCGTATCCGCAAACGCTCAAATCATGTAACTTTGATTGTTGATAGTAAAGTAGCAACAGGCAAAGCAGTTAGTAAAGAATCAATAGAAAACGCATAATATAATCAGAATGGGACAAAAGGTTAACCCAATAGGTTTACGTTTAGGAATTATCAGAGGCTGGGAGTCAAACTGGTATGGAGGCAAAAATTTTGCTGAAAAACTAATCGAAGATGAGAAAATCAGAAAATATCTGAACGCACGTATTACAAAAGGTGGTATCGCTAAGATTATCATCGAGCGTACAATCAAACGTGTAATCATCACCATTCATACTTCACGTCCAGGTATCGTTATCGGTAAAGCTGGTTCTGAAGTTGATAAAATAAAGGAAGAAGTAAAGAAGCTTACCAAAAAAGATGTTGCCATCAACATTTTTGAAATTAAGCGTCCAGAACTAGATGCAGTTTTAGTTGGTGAGTCAATCGCTAACCAAATTGTAGCCCGTGTTTCTTACAAGCGTGCTGTTAAAATGGCAATCGCATCTACCATGAGAATGGGAGCAGAAGGAATTAAGGTAATGGTTTCAGGTCGTTTAGGTGGTGCTGAAATGGCTCGCTCTGAATCTTTCAAAGAAGGTCGTACTCCATTACATACATTGCGTGCAGACATCGATTACGCTATTGCTGAAGCATTGACTGTATACGGAAAGATTGGTGTTAAAGTATGGATTTGTAAAGGTGAAGTTTTTGGAAAGCGTGATCTTTCTCCAAACTTAGGCTTCAATAATCCTAACGAAAAATCTGGTCAATCTGGTCGTCCTGATAGAAGAGGCGGAGATAGAAGAGAAGGAGGCCGTGGAGGAGATAGAAGAGATGGCGGAAGAGGCGGAGAGAGAAGAGACGGTGGAAATCGTGGTGGTGGAGATAGAAGAAGATAATCATTAATTGTTCGAAAGCTAAATAAACTGTAGAAATGTTACAGCCAAAAAAGACTAAATATAGGAAACAACAGAAAGGAAGAGTTAGAGGAAATGCCACTCGTGGATATACCATCTCTTTCGGATCATTCGGGTTGAAAGCACTTGATACCTGTTTCCTCACATCAAAACAGCTAGAAGCTGCTCGTGTGGCTCTTAATCGTTTCATGAAACGTGAAGGCCAGGTATGGATCCGTGTATTCCCTGATAAACCTATGACTCGTAAACCTGCAGAGGTACGTATGGGTAAAGGTAAGGGAGCACCAGAATTCTGGGTAGCCAGATGCCGTCCAGGTACGATTATTTTTGAAGCCGATGGTGTACCCATGGCCGTAGCTCAAGAAGCTATGCGTTTGGCATCTCAAAAATTGCCGTGTATTACTAAATTTGTTGTTAAACCTGAATATAGCGAGTAATTATGAAAAACGCCGAAATAAAGGAATTGTCCAATAAAGAATTGGCAGGCAGAATTAGAGAAGAAAGAGCTGGTTTAACCAAAATGGTTTTAAATCATGCAGTTTCTCCTGTAGAGAACCCAAATATTATTAAAGAAAACAAGAAGTTAATTGCTCGTTTGTTAACTGAACAGAGACAACGTCAATTGGCAAACGTTCAATAATCATTGAATATGGAAAACACAATCGAAGAAAGAAACTCTAGAAAAGTCATCATCGGCAAGGTAGTTAGCAATAAAATGCAAAAAACTATCGTGGTGTCGGTTGAACGTAAAGTAATGCACCCTAAATATGGTAAGTTCATTAAGATGACTTCTAAGTTTAAGGCTCATGACGAAAAAGGAGAGTGCGGTATGAATGATATCGTAAAAGTTATGGAAACTCGTCCGCTGAGTAAAGACAAGCGTTGGAGATTAGTAGAAATCATTGAAAAAGCTAAATAACGATGATACAACAAGAAAGTAGACTAAAAGTAGCCGACAACAGCGGTGCAAAAGAAGTTCTTTGCATCCGTGTATTGGGTGGTACCGCCAGACGTTATGCTTCTGTAGGTGATAAAATTGTAGTAACTGTAAAGTCTGCAATGCCTTCAGGTACCGTTAAAAAAGGTGCAGTTTCTAAAGCCGTTGTGGTTAGAACAAAAAAAGAAGTTCGTAGAGCTGATGGATCATATATCCGTTTCGACGATAACTCATGTGTGTTATTAAATGCACAAGATGAGCCTCGTGCAACCCGTATCTTCGGACCAGTTGCTCGTGAGTTGAGAGAAAAACAGTTCATGAAAATTGTTTCATTAGCACCGGAGGTATTATAAAATGGAAAGAAAATTTAACAGTCAGACCAAACTCCATGTTAAAAAAGGTGACATGGTTCAGATTATTGCTGGAGACGACAAAGGCAAAAAAGGTCGCGTTATTGAAGTTAAAACCGATAGCCTAAGAGCAATCGTTGAAGGCGTTAATATCGTTAGCCGTCACACTAAACCAAATGCCCAAAACCAGAATGGTGGCATTATTAAGAAAGAAGCACCTGTTCATATCTCTAACCTAATGGTTGTAGATAAAGCTGGAAAAGCTACCCGTATCGGCCGTAAGGAAAATGATAAAGGTAAGTTAGTGCGCGTTTCTAAAAAATCATCTGGTGAAATTATAGATTAAGGAGAATTGTATGTACACGCCAAGATTAAAAGAAAAATATGCTAAGCAGATAGTACCTGCGATGCAAGAGAAATTTGGATACAAGAACAGCATGATGGTGCCTAAATTGTTGAAGATTTGCATCAATCAAGGTATTGGACAAGCAGTAGCTGACAAAAAGCTTATTGATCAAGCTTTAGAAGAGTTAAGCATGATTGCTGGTCAAAAAGCTGTTGGAACTCGTTCCAAAAAAGATATCTCTAACTTTAAATTGAGAAAAAATGTTCCAATCGGAACACGTGTTACCCTTCGTGGCGACAGGATGTATGAGTTTTTAGATCGTTTGATCTCTATCTCATTACCTCGTGTACGTGACTTCCAAGGTTTGAAATTGAAAGGTTTCGACGGACGTGGTAACTATAACATGGGTATTACAGAGCAAATCATTTTTGCAGAGATAGTAATGGAAAAAGTAAACCGTATCAATGGTATGGACATCTCTTTCGTTACCTCAGCTACCACTGATGAGCAATGTTTGGAGTTATTAAGAGAATTTGGTTTCCCATTCAAAAAATCGTAATTATTTAAAGATGGCAAAAGAGTCAATAAAAGCACGTCAACGCAAAAGAGAAAGAATGGTAGCACAATATGCCGCCAAGCGTGAGGCTTTGAAGAAAGCTGGAGATTCAGCAGGTTTACAAAAATTACCTCGCAACGCTTCTCCGGTTCGTTTGAAAAACCGTTGCAAATTAACCGGTCGTCCTAAAGGATACATGAAGGATTTCGGTATTTGTCGTAACCAATTCAGAGAACTAGCCCTTATGGGTAAAATACCAGGGGTTACCAAAGCTAGCTGGTAAGCAAATAAAAATTTGGTAAGGGAGGCGAGTTGTTGTATATTCGCATCCCTTTAATTTTATAACAACAACACTTAGTCGGTAAGAGTAAAAGCCTTGGCTAACTACCGGAAAGTATAATTAACAACATATGACAGATCCAATATCAGATTTTTTAACCAGACTTCGCAACGCGATCAAGGCAAATCATCGTATTGTGGAAGTTCCTTCCTCTAACTTAAAGAAGGAAATCACAAAGGTTCTTTTTGAAAAAGGTTACATCCTAAACTACAAGTTTGAGGATGTTGTTAACCATCAAGGAACCATCAAAATTGCGCTGAAATACCATCCGGTAACCAAAACTTCAGCAATCAAAAATTTAGAAAGAATTAGCCGTCCAGGTTTACGTAAGTACTCAGGAGCCGAAACCCTTCCACGTGTTATCAACGGAATGGGTATTGCTATTGTTACCACTTCTAAAGGTGTAATGACCGATAAAGAAGCACGTAATCAAAATGTAGGTGGTGAAGTATTGTGTTACGTGTATTAATAGATAGGAGAAAAAAATTATGTCACGTATAGGAAAAGCACTTATAAAATTACCAGCTGGAGTAGATGTTAAAGTTTCTGCTTCCAATGTAGTTACCGTAAAAGGACCAAAAGGCGAGTTAACTCAACAGTTAGACGCCGATATTACGCTTGAAGTTGTTGATGGTAACGTTCAATTGAACCGTCCAACAGAACAAAAGCGTCATAAAGCACTCCATGGTTTATACCGTTCATTGGTAAATAACATGGTTACTGGTGTTACCACCGGTTACAAAAAACGCCAAGAGTTAGTGGGTGTAGGTTACAAAGCCACTAATGAAGGAAATATTTTAGACCTTACTTTAGGTTATTCTCACCATATTTATTTTGAAATTCCAAAAGAATTAACAGTTAAAACTGAACAAGATAAAGGTAAGAATCCTATTATCACTTTAGAAGGAACCGATAAGCAATTAATCGGACAGGTTGCAGCAAAGATTCGTGCTTTACGTGCTCCTGAACCATATAAAGGAAAAGGTATCAAGTTTGAAGGAGAATCATTAAGAAGAAAAGCAGGTAAAACTGCTTCTAAATAATATTGAGCCATGTTTAGTAAAGAATCAAGAAGAAATAAAATTCGTGCCCGTATTCGCAGCCGCGTAACCGGTACAGCTCAAAAACCACGTTTATCGGTATTTAGGAGCAATAAATTTATCTACGCTCAACTAATTGACGACGTTGCAGGTAAAACTTTGGTTTCTGTTTCATCTAGAGCGTTAACTGAGAAAATTGCTAAAGTTGATTCATCAGTAGCGGTTGGTAAAACCTTAGCTGAGAAAGCTGTAGCAGCTGGAATCACTGAGGTAGTTTTTGATAGAGGCGGATACTTGTACCACGGTCGTGTGAAAGCATTGGCTGAAGGCGCAAGAGAAGGCGGTCTTAAATTTTAATCATTCAGAAAAAGAGAAGTATGTCAACAGCAAACATAAAAAAGGTTAAAACAACTGATATCGAGTTAAAAGAGAAAGTTGTATCGATCAACCGTGTAGCTAAAGTAACTAAAGGAGGTAGAACATTTAGTTTTTCTGCTCTAGTTGTTGTAGGAGATGGAAACGGGATCGTTGGATACGGATTAGGAAAATCTTTGGAGGTTACCGACGCCATTTCAAAAGGTGTGGATGATGCAAAGAAAAACCTAGTAAAAGTACCAGTTCTTAAAGGAACTGTTCCTCACGAGCAATTAGGTAAATACGGCGGTGGTCGTGTTTTCTTAAAACCAGCTGCTCACGGAACTGGAGTAATTGCAGGTGGTGCAATGCGTGCAGTTTTGGAAAGCGCCGGAGTTACAGACGTTTTGGCTAAGTCTAAAGGTTCTTCTAACCCACATAACGTGGTAAAAGCAACCATTAATGCTTTACTTGAAATGCGTGATGCGTTTACCATTGCACAACAAAGAGGTATTAGTTTAAAGAAAGTTTTTAACGGAGAATAATACGATGGAAAAGTATAAAATTACACAGGTTAAAAGTACCATCGATAGAAAAGAAGACCAAAAACGCACTGTTCGCGCATTGGGATTCACAAAAATGCATCAGAGCAGAGAAGTGGAAGGTACACCACAGATCATGGGAATGATCAACAAAGTTGCTCATTTGTTAAAAATTGAAAAAATCTAATTAGAGATTAGCAATGAAATTACATACATTAAAACCTGCAAGCGGTTCAACACATAGAGAAGGTAAGAGAGTTGGTAGAGGAGAAGGTAGTGGAAAAGGTGGTACTGCTGCACGCGGACATAAAGGAGCTGGTTCTAGAAGTGGTACTAGCACAAAGCGTGGTTTTGAAGGTGGTCAAATGCCTTTATACCGTCGTATTCCTAAGTTTGGTTTCAAGAACCTAAACCGTGTTGCCTATTCACCTATTAACTTAGATAAGTTACAAGAACTTGCAGATAGAGGAATTACACAAATTGATTCAGTAGTATTGAAAGATAACGGATTAATCGGAAAGAAAGATCTAGTTAAAATTCTAGGACGTGGAGAGATAAAAGTTGCCGTTCAAGTGAAAGCTGATAAATTCTCAGCCGCAGCTCAGAAAGCAATTGAAGCAGTTGGTGGATCAATCGAAAACAACTAATATTAACCCTTAACACTTCCAAAGCAGGTGAAGAAATTAATAGAAACATTTCAAAACATATACAGAATAGAAGAGCTACGTTATAAGTTAGCGATTACTTTCTGGATGTTATTGGCCTACCGCTTGGGTACTTATGTTACCCTTCCAGGTGTGGATCCAAACATGCTTCAGGGTTCTGCCCAGCAATCTAGTGGTGGTATATTTGGTTTGATCAATATGTTCGCTGGTGGAGCCTTCGCAAGGGGATCTATCTTCGCCCTAGGTATCATGCCGTATATCTCAGCTTCCATTGTTGTTCAGTTATTGAGCATGGCCGTTCCTTCTTTCCAGAAAATGCAAAAAGAAGGTGAAGAAGGTCGTAGAAAGATTAATCAAATTACCCGTTACTTAACCATTGTTATTACAGCGGTTCAATCGGTAGGTTTCTTGATTAACCTTAAATCTGAAAACCCTCAAGCAATCGTTTCCATCACTAACCCAGCTGAAATGTCGGATTTTATTTTCATGCTAAGTTCTGTGATTATCCTTACCTCTAGTACCATGTTTGTAATGTGGTTAGGTGAAAGAATCACTGAAAAAGGAATTGGAAATGGTATCTCTTTAATTATCATGATTGGTATCATAGCTCGCTTACCATTTGCTTTAAAGGAAGAATTTAACTTCAAATTAAGTGAATCAGGTGGAGGTTTGGTTATCTTCTTAATAGAATTAGCAGCCTTGTTTGCTGTAATTATGATAACTATTTTATTGGTTCAGGGTACTCGAAAGATACCTGTACAATATGCAAAACGTGTGGTTGGTAACCGTCAATACGGTGGAGTTCGTCAGTATATTCCTCTTAAGGTAAATGCTGCAGGTGTAATGCCTATCATCTTTGCTCAAGCATTGATGTTTATTCCATCAACTATTGCACAGTTTTTCCCTAACTACGAAGTAATGCAAGGCGTAATGGGTGCTTTTATTAACCCAATGAGCTGGACTTATAACATTACATTTGGATTGTTGATTATACTATTTACTTATTTCTACACTGCTATCTCGGTTAACGCTAACCAAATTGCAGATGATATGAAACGTAATGGTGGATTTATCCCTGGAGTAAAACCTGGAAAATCAACAGCCGATTTTATTGACAACGTTATGTCGAGAATTACGCTCCCTGGAGCAATCTTCTTAGCATTTGTTGCAATTTTACCTTCTTTAGCCAACGTTTTAAATATCAATAGTCAATTTGCACAGTTCTATGGTGGAACATCACTACTCATCTTGGTGGGTGTTGTGTTGGATACACTGCAACAAATAGAAAGTCATTTGATGATGAGACATTACGACGGGTTAATGAAGTCGGGTAGGATTAAAGGTAGAAATGCAGTTGGTGCAGCGGTTTAATTAAATTAAACGTTGACATTAACAAAAAGTTTCTTATTTTTGCTGCCCTTTTGCGGATAATATGCCAAAACAGTCGTTAATAAAACAAGACGGTACAATAACAGAGTCGCTTAGTAACGCGATGTTTAGAGTGCAGTTAGAAAATGGGCACGAGGTGATTGCCCATATTTCAGGGAAGATGAGGATGCATTACATCAAGATTCTTCCAGGAGATAAAGTGTCGATAGAAATGTCGCCATATGACCTATCAAAAGGTAGGATTATTTACAGGTACAAGTAATAAACTGGTAAAATGAAGATCAGAGCATCGGTAAAAAAGCGCAGTGAAGACTGCATTATTGTTAAACGTAAAGGAAGGGTATACGTTATCAACAAAAAGAACCCTAAGTTTAAACAACGTCAAGGATAATATAGTATTATGGCTCGTATAGCAGGTATAGATTTACCCAAAAACAAAAGGGGAGAGATAGGTTTAACCTATATCTTTGGAATTGGTCGTTCAGTTGCACAAAGGATATTAACCGAGTGTGGCGTTGATTACGACAAAAAAGTAAACGAATGGAACGACGAAGAGTTGAATGCCATTCGTAAATTCGTTACCGAAAAAATTACCGTTGAAGGTGAATTGCGTTCGGAGCGTCAATTGAACATCAAGCGATTGATGGACATTGGTTGCTACCGCGGTTTACGTCATCGTAAAGGTTTGCCGGTTCGTGGACAACGTACTCGTACAAATTCACGTACTCGTAAAGGTAAACGTAAAACAGTTGCAGGTAAGAAAAAAGTTACCAAATAATCATTAAATAAAAGATAATGGCTAGGGATAATAAGAAAGTTACAAAGAAGAGAGTAGTTAGCATCGATGCTCACGGGCAAGTGCATATTAAAGCTTCTTTCAACAACGTGATCATCTCCATCACCAACGCAACAGGTCAAGTAGTATCTTGGGCTAGTGCTGGTAAAATGGGATTTAGAGGTTCTAAGAAAAATACACCTTATGCCGCTCAAATGGCTTCGGCAGATTGTGCCAAAGTTGCAGTTGATGCAGGTATGAAAAAGGTTGATGTTTTTATCAAAGGACCTGGTTCAGGACGTGATTCTGCAATTAGAACATTGCAAGCAAGTGGTTTAGAAGTATTGTCTATTACTGATATTACTCCACTTCCACACAATGGCTGTCGTGCACCTAAAGCGCGTAGAGTTTAATTTTTAACAAGAAGAGTAATGGCAAGATATATAGGACCAAAGACCAAAATCGCCAGACGTTTCAAGGATCCAATTTTTGGACCTGATAAGTCTTTCGAGAAAAGGCAAACACCTCCGGGTCAACACGGAAACTCTCGTAAGAGATCAAAACAAACTGAATACGCTATTCAGTTATCTGAAAAACAAAAAGCTAAATATACTTATGGTGTATTAGAGCGTCAGTTCTTCAAAACATTTGAATTAGGTGCCCGTAAAAAAGGTATCACAGGCGAAAACTTATTGAAATTCTTAGAAGCTCGTTTAGATAACACTGTGTTCCGTATGGGTTTTGCCCAAAGTCGTAGCATGGGTCGTCAATTAGTTTCTCATGGACATATCAACGTGAACGGTAAATT
Organism: Bacteroidetes bacterium B1(2017); assembly: GCA_002256395.1. GTDB lineage: Bacteria > Bacteroidota > Bacteroidia > UKL13-3 > UKL13-3 > B1. Next base: position 509,431 of record NKJG01000003.1, read on the forward strand.
GGTAAATATTCCTTCTTTCCAATTAAAACCAGGTGATGTTGTTTCGATTCGTGAAAAATCTAAATCATTAGAAGTTATTACTGGATCAGTATCTGCTAGTAACCCTAAGAAATTTAACTGGATTAACGTAGAAGCTAAAGACCTTTCAGGTACTTTTATGAGCTATCCAGAACGCGATCAGATTCCTGAAAATATCAAAGAACAGTTGATCGTAGAATTGTATTCTAAATAATCATTTAAATAAGAATTATAAATGGGTATCCTTGCATTCCAAAAACCAGACAAAGTTATCATGCACAAAGACACTGAGTTCTTTGGGCAATTCGAATTCCGTCCGCTTGAAAAAGGATACGGAGTTACTATTGGAAATTCATTAAGAAGGATCTTATTATCTTCTTTAGAAGGTTATGCAATTACTTCTGTTAAAATAACAGGTGTAGATCATGAGTTCTCTACCGTTAAAGGAGTAATTGAAGATGTTACTGATATGATCATGAACTTGAAACAAGTTCGCTTCAAAAGAATCGTTGATGGTATTGATAACGAAAAAGTTTATATCAATATAAAAGGTCAGGAGCAATTTGTTGCTGGCGAAATTGGCAAACATACAAACTCTTTCAGAGTGTTAAACCCTGAATTAGTTATCTGTAACATGGAGCCTTTTGTACATCTTGAAGTTGAATTAACTGTTGAAAAAGGAAGAGGATACGTTCCTGCCGAAGAAAACAAGTTGAAAGATGCTAATATCGGTGTTATTGCTATCGACTCTATCTACACTCCAATTAAAAACGTTAAATATAGCGTTGAAGATTACCGTGTAGAACAAAGAACAGATTACGAGAAATTGTTAATCGAAATCCAAACAGATGGTTCTATCCATCCAGAAGAAGCTTTGAAAGAAGCTGCTAAGATTTTGATTCAACACTTTATGTTGTTCTCTGATGAGTTAATTACCTTAGATACTCAAGTAAAAGAACCTACTCAAGAGGTAGACGAAAATTACTTACATGTACGTAAGATACTTAAAACTCCACTTTCAGATTTAGATCTTTCTGTTAGAGCTTACAATTGTTTGAAAGCTGCCGACATTAAATCTTTGGCTGATTTAGTTTCTTATGATATTGCAGATTTATTGAAATTCCGCAACTTCGGTAAGAAATCATTGAGCGAATTAGAAGAATTGGTACGCGACAAAGGTTTAACTTTTGGTATCGATATCAGCAAATACAAATTGGATCAAGACTAATAGAATAGAAAGAGAAGATGCTGCGGTTTATGTGGCATTAAATAGAAAAGAACAATGAGACACGGAAAAACATTTAATCATTTAGGTAGAACTGCTTCTCACAGAAAAGCATTGTTGGCTAATATGGCTACTTCGCTAATCATCCATAAGCGCATTACTACCACCGCAGCAAAAGCTAAAGAATTGCGCAAATATGTTGAGCCTCTAATTACTAAGGCAAAAGACGATAGTACTCACTCTCGCCGCGTAGTATTTAGCTACTTAAAAAATAAAGAATCAATTAAAGAACTTTTTAGCGCAGTTGCTGTTAAAGTTGGCGATAGACCAGGTGGATACACCCGCGTTCTAAAACTAATGAACCGTAAAGGTGATAACGCTGAAATGGCAATTATTGAATTAGTTGACTTCAACGAAGCTTTATTAGCAGAGAAAACAGTTAAAACTGGTGCCGCTAAGAAAACTCGTCGTGGTAAAACTAAAGTTGCTGCACCTGCTGCAGAAACTCCTGCAACTCCTACAGAAGAAGCGAACTAATTCGCGCTTAGATATTATTAAATTGAAGAGGCTGTCTCAAACGAGATGGCCTCTTTTTTTGTGCATGGATTTGGGAGGATGGGTGGATGGGCACTGGGCACTGGGCGTTGGGCGGTGGGAAGTGTGGACAAATAACTATTTCTCTTTCACTTTCTCGTTCACTTTCTCTTTCTTCTCTTTAAGCACCAAGGGCTTGAGTTCTCATAATTCGGTTAAATGCGACATTTGTTTCTGTTAATTGAATAAGAAAATAGCTCGCTTGTGTTGCTATTACTCCATTTGTCATAAAGTAGAATAGGTTTTTTATAAGGTTCAATAAATTGCGTATCTAAGAGTATTTAACCTTTACTCAAAAACCTAATTTCATGAAAACAATATTACCGTTTATTACTCGGTTAATAGTTGTTGTGGCTTGCCTATACTTGCCACTCAGCTCTTTTGCGCAGCCAACGCTGCTTATTGAACCAAATAGAGTAACCACCTTTGCGGGTAGTACCGCTGGTTACTTTAATGCCACTGGCACCAATGCTCAATTTAGTCTTTCTACTGGTGTTGCTGCAGATACATTTGGAAATGTATTTGTTGCCGATTACAACAACAATGTTATTCGCAAGATTAACGCGGCTGGAGTTGTAACAACCCTTGCTGGAAATGGTACTTATGGTTTTGCCGATGGCCCAGCCGCTAGTGCCATGTTTAAAAACCCTACGGGCTTAGCCTGCGATTTAGCAGGTAATGTGTATGTGGCCGATCAGTTTAATAATAGAATTAGAAAAGTTACTCCCGCAGGTGTGGTGAGTACTTTTGCTGGAGATGGTTTTATTGGTACTACAGATGGCGCCGGTAACATTGCTCGGTTCAACTTCCCTACCGGTGTGGCAGTTGATGCCGCAGGTAATGTATATGTTGCCGATCAATACAATCATAGAATTAGAAAGGTATCTCCTAGTGCGGTAGTTAGCACCGTGTGTGGCAGTGTTGCTGGTGCTGGATATATTGATGGCATTTCTTCTGTAGCCCAATTTAATTTGCCTACTGGTATTGCCGTTGACCCATTTGGAAATATATATGTTGCCGATTATAATAACCACGTGATTAGAAAAGTAACATCTGGTGGATTTACTTCTACCATTGCTGGAACAGGAGCAAGTGGATTTAAAGATAGTACATCAACGTTATCTTTATTTAGCTATCCTTCGGGTTTATTTGCCGATGCGCTTGGAGATGTATATGTGGCCGATAAAGGAAACAATCGTATTCGTAAAATATCTTCCAATGGATTGGTTTCAACATATGCTGGAGATGGCGTTTGGGGAACAACAGACGGTGCTGGTGGTAGCGCTCAATTTGCCAACCCCTACAGCATTATTAAAAATAGATATAATGAAATTTACATAGCTGATGCAAATAATAACCGCATTAGAAAAATGGCTGCTCCTAATATTACAGCATTTTCTACTCCTTTATATATTGCTTCTGCTTCGCAAAATATTACCATTGGTGGCAGAAACTTAATATCTGTTGTTGAAGTAAAAGCGCCAACTGGATATGAAGTTTCATTAAGCGCTACCTTTGGCTACTTAGATTCATTAGAAATTACACCTCAATTTGGAGAGATTAGCACCACCATACATTTTAGATTAAAAGCCAATACCGTTGCAGGTACGTATAATGGAAATGTTATTGTTAGAGCTACTAGTGCAAGCGATCAATTAATTGCCGTAACAGGTACCGTTAATTGTTTGCCAATAACCATTTCTCCTGTTACCTTAAATGCAGGTTCGGTTGGTTATACGTATACTCAAAACCTAACTCAAACTGGTTTAAATTTCCCTACTTGGCGTGTTGGTTCAGGCAGCTTACCTAGCGGTTTGAGCCTAGATAGCGTAACAGGTGTAATAAGTGGTATACCTAGTGCCTTAGGCTTATTTAATTTTAGTATCAAAGCCGTTGAGGGTAATTGCGAGCAAACTCGCGTATATGCCGTAAACATGACGGGTACACCTTTATCGCGCTGGGTTTATTCTGGATTAAATTGTACTACACGAGATGTACAATTTAAAGACTCTTCTATTTTAGCTACCTCCTGGCGTTGGGAGTTTGGCGATGGATTTACCTCAACCCTGCAAAACCCTTTACACATATATGCTAAGGATAGCGTGTATACAGTAAAGTTAATTATTAATGGAAATGCCGATACGTCTGAGCAAGTAATTAGCATTGCTACTAGTGCGAGCATTCCTGCTATAACAGCAGTGCCTTCTTGCAATTTTGTATACTCATTTAAAGGTGCGCCTGCCATGTATGGCTACCAATATTATTGGAGCTTTGATATAGGAAGTACAGGTAGTGCCGATACCCTTCAAACTCCTACTCGTTCATACCCTGTAAGTGGTTCAACAACGGTTAATTTAACCATTGTATCGCAAGGAAAATGTTTGGCTGTTGCTACGCCATTGGTGTTTAATGCCAGTGCCCAAACAGTAGGTGTTACAGCAGATATGGATATAAGCAGCATTTTAGGTAATGGTTGTTTGAACCAACGCGTGTTGACCAATATGAGCACAGGCTCAGGAACTACTTTTGCGTATAGCTTAGATGGTGGTTCATTTGTATCGTACTCAACACCGGTTATTTTAACTGCCTTAAGCAATGGCTTACATACGATAAAATTTGCTGCAAACGATTTATCGTGTTATGATACGGCTACGCAAAGCTTTCCAATTTCTGGTGCGGTTGCGGCCTTTACCAATGTGCCAAGTATCTGTAATCAAACAGTACAGTTTACCAATACTTCTACTCAAAACTATGGTTCTGCAACGTATTTCTGGGCTTTTGGTTCGCCCCTAAAAGGTACCTCTACTTTGCAAAATCCTAATTTTGATTTTGGAACGCCTGGAGTAGATACGGTAAGCTTAACTATTAATACTACAAGTGGTTGTTCTAATACTGTTAAACTTCCTATAACGGTAGGTTCGGGCACAGGGCCAAACCCAAGTTTCTCTACCTCTTTTATGGGTGGCACGTGTTCTAATTTTGTGCAGTTTAGTAATAATACCAGCAATGGAACGGGCGCCACCTATTATTGGGATTTTGGCGATGGAACTAACTCAACAGATATTAATACCATACGTGGATATGGCGATACCGGTTATTTCTTAGTAACCTTAAATGCTAGCACGCCTGGTTGTTCGTTGAGCTATAGCCAAAATGTATATATCCCAGATTCGGCTTTTGGACCTTCTGCAAAGTTTACTATTAATAGCAAAGTTCAGAACATAAACACCCAGAGTTTTAATTTCTATAATTTCTCTAAACACCTAAACCCTGCAAAGGGCTTTAATACCAAATACTATTGGAGCTTTGGCGATGGTACCATAGATTCTGTAAACAATAGTATTTATAATAAAAAATATACGCTACCGGGTACGTATACAGTTACTCTTTCTGCCAAAAACAATTTGGGTTGCATAGATATTTACTCGCAACAGGTTACCGTAAACCAAATCCTCACGGCTAAGTTTGGTTACGATGTAAACTCATGTAATAATAGGTATGTGCAGTTTCACGATTCGTCAACTTTAGCCACTCGTTATTATTGGCAATTTGGCGATGGTGATACCTCAACCTTTGCCAACCCTAGCCATACTTATACAAGAGATAGTACCTATACAGTAAGGCTTACAGTTAATGGTACCGTTTTGTATACTCAAACAATTACAGTGGCTACCTTCCCAACGGTGGGCACAATTACCCAAACACATAATTGCGATAATGTATACACCTTCTTTGGACCTGCAAGTGGAAATGGATTAAGCTATTTCTGGACCTTTGGTGCAGGCAGCAGCGGACCAAGTACTACCGTTCAAAACCCAATACGTTATTATAGTGTAGCAGGTACTAGCAATGTTTCCTTAAATGTATTGTCGTATGGAAGATGCGCCGTTAGTGCACCTACCTATACTTTTACACCATTATTATATCAAGATGCCGCTGTAGCAAGAGTGAGCGTAAGCGCCCCTTCTGGCAACTTATGTGGCAATGCCAGAATTATAACAAATAACAGCAATGCTGGTTTAACTTATACCTATAGTTTAGATACCAATACTTTTGCTACTATAGGTTCAAGCATTACCCTAAACAATATTAGTACAGGTTTGCATTATGTAAGAATAGCTGCACATAATGGTGTTTGTTTTGATACGGCGTATGCAGAGTTTCATATTTCAAATGCGCTACCTGCTTTTACTAGCACTCCTAGTATTTGTAATCAAGTAGTTTCTTTTACCAGCTATTCTAGTAGCACCGATAATGGTGGTTTAAGTTATGCCTGGTCGTTTGGAAGACCGCAAAAAGGAAGCTCAGTAGATGTTCACCCAAGCTTTAATTTTGGTACACCTGGAGTAGATAGTGTTAGCTTAACCGTTACTTCTAGTAGTGGATGTAGCAATACAACTAAGCAGGCAGTAACAGTTGGTTCGGGCACTACTACTTTAGTGGCTGGTTTTAAAACCGTGCAAGTACCAGGCTTATGCGAAAATAAATTTGAGTTTATAGACACTACAAAAGGTGGAACCAATATTACCTATAACTGGGATTTTGGCGATGGCAGTTCTTCAGACCTAAAGAATCCTGTGAAGAGTTTTAGCGATACAGGAAACTTTATAGTAACCCTTACCTCAAGTATAGGAGGATGTTTTTCGGCGGCAAGCCATCCGGTGTATATTTCGCCAAATGTGTTTGGACCATCCGCATCGTTTAGCGTTAGTAAAAACATTCAACCTTTAAATGGCAATAGCTTTAACTTTATTAATCAATCGAGCAATTTGTCGTATGGGTATATCGCACAATACTATTGGCGTTTGGGCGATGGAACCTTAGACTCTACGCATAATTCTATTTATTCTAAAAACTATACTGTGGCCGATACTTTTGATATTACACTTATTGCGGTATCATCAACTGGTTGTATAGATTCTACTAGTAATAGAATTATAATTACACCGCAAGCCATGTCTAAGTTTGGTGTGGTATTAAATACCTGCACAAATAGGCAAGTGCAATTCTTAGATTCATCGAGTTTGGCCACAAGTTATTATTGGCAGTTTGGCGATGGCGATACTTCAATTCTTGCTTCTCCATCTCATAGTTATACCCACGATGGATATTATGATGTAACGCTTACCATTAATGGTGCGCTTAGTTATACGCGCAAAATATTTGTGGTGAGTAATCCAACAGCACAGTATACACTTACCAGTAATAATTGTAGCAACGAATTTAAATTTCAATCGAATGATTTAGGTTCAACCTATACCTACCAATGGCATTTTAGTAATGGAACGGCTAGCGATACCTTAGTTGCAAATCCTGTCTTAAACTTTAGCGCTATAACCACAACCTTGGTAGATTTAAGTGTAACCAGTGGCGGACGTTGTACCATAAAAGCACCGCAAGACACTATCTACTCTCAAGTAGGTGTGCGTGCTGCTGCCTATGTAAGCAGCGCCGATTTCTGCGGAACCACACGTACCGTAAATAATACCAGTGTAGGTGGAAATGCGTTTTATATTAGCATGGATGGTAGTGCATATGCGGTTTATACGGCACCTGTTACCTATAACAATTTAGGGTATGGCAATCACGTATTGCGCTTTATTGCCACCGATGGTATTTGCTCTGATACCTTAGAAACCTTGTTTAAAGTTAACTCTTTAACAGGAGCCTTTACCTCTCGCTCTAGCAATTGTACACCTTCGGTAGAGTTCTTTAGCAGCATGGTTTCGGCCGATGCATCGGAAATAAGTTATGTATGGAATTTTGCTGGCGAAGGAAACTCTATAGAAGCCAATCCCTTATTCTTATTTAGTTCTACTGGAAAGCGTTATGTAAGTCTTACCGCCTCTAGCACTAGTGGCTGTAGCAAGTTTGTATCGGATAGCGTTCAGGTAAATTCTTCTATCGGACCAGTATCTACTTTTACTGCATCCGAAATAAAAACCACTCCGTGCCAAACTGGATTTAACTTTGTGAGCACTTCACCAAATGCTACCCAATTCTATTGGCAATTTGGCGATGGCTTGGTAAGTAACCAAGGGCCAAACACTAGCACGTTCCATGCGTATTTAGATACAGGTGTGTTTTATGCCACCATGGTTGCTATAAATAATTTGGGATGTTCAACTGTATCAGATACCCTTCCTGTGCGTGTTACCACGGCTGGTAAACCTAGTCCGGTAGCAGGCTTTAGCGTAAACGATAGCGTTCAATGTTTAAGTTTCCAAAGCTTTAATTTTATCAATACCTCTACCTTAGAAGGAGCAGGTTACTTAGCTAAATTTACCTGGAGTTTAGGTGATGGAAATAAAGATTCTGTTAATAACTCGGTGTTTGGCAAACGTTATGGAGCCTTAGGTAGCTATACCATTAATTTAACCGCCACTACTAATTTAGGTTGCAGCAATACCTATTCTAGAACGGTGCGAGTGGTTTCAGATTTAATATGTAATCCTTTAGGACTTGCAGCTATTGAAGCCAAAGAAATTAACTTGTATCCAAATCCAAATGCGGGTATGTTTAGCATTAGTTTAAACAAAGCATTTGCAGGCACAGAAAGTATACGTATACTAGATTTGTTGGGTAGAGAAGTAGTGCTGAACCAAGCGCCAGTTAGAGGCTCGCAAACGCTAGAGCTGAACCTACACTTACAAGCAGGAAAATACTATGTAGAAATACAAACTGCCGAGGGAGAAACCTTGCGCAAATCGTTTGTAGTACTAGACTAACAGAAATTAATACACTGCAGATTTTACCAGATACTTTTTGGGTAGAATTTGCAGTGTAAAGTTCTTACTCTCCATCCACTCGCCATCGAGGTGGGCTTGCAAGGGATGTTGCGCCTCAATTTCTATATGTGTTGTTTTGTTAAATGTAACAAAAGGCAAGTTTAAATGCCTTCCTTTTTCTATTACAGGCAAATAGTTAAAGCGTTTTAGCAAACCTATTTTAGCAATACTAATAAAATCAAAGGCTCCATCAACTGGGCTAGCAAGTGGTGCCACCATAAATCCACCGCCATAGGTTTTTCCCTTGGCAATGCTAAGCATAAAGGCGGGCTGATCCCACTCTGCCTCGGGCGTTTTAATATGAATGTGGCTTTCTTTATAAAACAAGAGCAGGCTCACAATAGTACTGTAGTATGCCATAAATCCATCAAAGAAACGCTTACCCAAATTGCGCTTCACCACCCAACCATCAAAGCCAATACCAACTCCATTTATAAACAGCTTATTGTTGCAAGTGCCCGCATCCACGTGGCAGGTATACTGGCCAATAGCTAGCTCAAACTGCTGTTCTAGGCTCAGGCCACGCAAATGCAAACTCGCATAATCGTTGCCCGTGCCACCAGGTATAAAGGCAATAGGTATGGCTATGTCTCTAAAATGATTGAGCACATGGTTTATGGTTCCATCGCCACCAATAATAATAAGGCAGGTATAGGCGCTTAAACTAGGAGGGTAACTTTTAAGAAAGGTTTGGTAAACAAGATTTCTCTCGCTTAAAAACGCCTCTAGTTTAGCGAGGTAAACCATTGATTTTCCCTTGCCCGATTGGGGATTGCAGAGTATAAGGTAAGGTTTATTCATAACAGGTAATGATAGCCAAGTTAAGAAATTAGTATCTAATAAAATAAATTTTAAGACAAAGTGTAACTAAATTGCCAGCATAACGCTATACACCCAAAACCCCCAATAAGCAAAAAGAATGACCGCCGCCGAGTACAATGCTTGCGTTGACCAACATGCAGATGCGCTGTTTCGCTTTGTTGTTAAAAACATCAAAGACCGAGACGCCGCCCGCGATGTGGTGCAAGATACATTTGAAAAGATGTGGTTAAAAGTGGATCAGGTTGACCCAATGAAGGCTAAGTGTTATTTGTTTACAACTGGCTATCATACCATGATTGATAAAATTAGAAAAGAGCAACGGAGTAGTTTAATGGAAGAGCACCACGAAAGCATGGTTAAAACCGAAAACCATTTTAGCGACATTAAAAAGGTTTTAGACAAAGCACTTCAAACACTAAACGACATCCAACGCTCGGTAATTTTATTGAGAGATTATGAAGGCTATAGTTATGAGGAAATAGGGGAGATTACGGGCTTGAATGAAAGTCAGGTAAAGGTATATATTTACAGAGCACGTATAGCCCTAAAAAGCTATATTGGCAAAATAGAACATGTGGTTTAAAATGGAATTGAATAGAACAACATACGAAGCCTTTTTATTGGATGCCTTAGAAGGAAATCTTTCTGCGGCAGAGCAAGAAGAAGTGCGTTTGTTTCTGAGCCAAAACCCAGATCTACAAGCAGAGTTTGAGTTGCTACAATCTGTTGAACCAAATGCCTTACACATAGACCTAGAAGAAACGATAGATTTTAGCTATCTAAAAAAAGATAGCAATACTGCTCTCACTCAAGAAGAATTTGTTGCCGCCCTTGAAGGAGATTTAAACCCTGCACAACAACAAGATTTTGATAGAAAAGTTAGGAGCAATAAAGAACTAGCAACAGAGTTTAGTTTATTCAAACAAACTAAGCTAATACCCACACAAGTAGTATTTGAAAACAAAGACAGTTTAAAGAGAAAGCAAGCACGTGTTATTCCTATGTATATGCGTATTGCTGCGGTTGCGGCTGTGTTTTTGGCGATTTTGTTCTTTGGTTGGGAGGTAGGCACTGGGCGCTGGGCTTTGGGCGGTGGGCAGGAAGCGACCCTTCGACCACTTCGACAGGCTCAGGGTGACACGAGGGGAGAAAGAGAAAGAGAAAGGGAAAGAGAAAGAACGAGCGACCCGCGACCAGCGACCCTTCGACAGGCTCAGGGACCAGCGACCCGCGACCCGCGACCAGCGACCCTTCCACAAGCTCAGGTACCAGAGAGGGTTTTGCAACAAATTGCTATTATTAATCAGCGACCTTCCTACACTAAGGCATCGGCGGGTGAAGCCCGCAACCTTCCTACTGCCAGATACCAGCAACTTGCCCTTTTACCAGCTACCCGCGACCCCTTGGGAGACCAGCGATTAGCGACTAGCGACCTTCCAAACACCAGCGACCCGCGACCAGCGACTTTCTTAACGCCTAAACAATGGTTGTTAAACAAACTTAAAGCTCAACTGCCAGAAGAAGCGCTTGCTTTAAATGATACCATTAGTAACGGTGGAGCTGGAGATGTGGCTTTAAACTTAATAGAAAAAACTACTGGAATTGCCTACCACGATAATACCAATAGCGAAACTGGCTCGAGAGGTTTTGCCATTGTTTCTAAATATTTTGCATACGAAAAAATAACTCATCCTTAAAAAATTATGAAGTACATGAAATACATACATTTGTTTTTACTAGTTGCCCTAAGTGCAAGTGCTTGGGCTCAGACCGAAACTAACTTAGCGGCCTTTACTAAAATTGAAACCAATGCACCTATTACCATTCAATTGGTAGAAGGCACTAGCAACAAAGCTGCCCATACGGGTGGACTTAAAGACTTTAAGTTTACGACCGAGAACGGCGTATTAAGCATTGATCATACCGGAAAAGATTTTACCAATAAAGAGCCTCTTAAAATTTATTTTACCACCTTATCGGCTATAGAATTAGAAGGAGTAACCTATGTGAATACAGCCGAAGGAACAAGCATTAAAAGCGATGCCTTTAGCATTGAATGTAGTGGTGCATCTAAATCTGATTTGCACCTGAATGTTAAGCACCTAAAAGTAGAATGTGTGGGTGCTAGCAAAATAACCCTTAGCGGTACGGCCGATACCAGTATAATAGAATTGGCTGGAGCTTCTAAAGTGTATGGTGCCGATTTAAAAACAAAAGAAATGACCTTGGACGCGGCTGGTGCTAGCTACTTTAATGTGAATGCTAGTAACACCTTAAACATAGAGGCTTCTGGCGCTACTAAGGGAGTGTATGCAGGTAACCCAATAAATAAAAACATACAAGTAAGTGGCATTTCTAATATTGTAGATGTAGCAACTGGTCAGAACCTAAAAGACGAGCGCAGCAGCGGCGATGATACCACACGCATTACCGTGGGCAAAAAGAAAGTTATTATTATTGAAGAAGGCGATGATTTACGTGTAGAAACAGAAGATGAAGAAGACACAGAAGAAAATCCAACCGACTCAAAGCCAAGCAAGAAATATGAATTGAAAAAAGTGTATGCAGGTTTTGAATTAGGTATGAACCAATTTACATCGCCCAACCTAAAGTTTGAAATGCCTAAAGGATATGAGTACTTAGATTGTAATATAGGTAAATCGTGGTTCTATGGCTTAAACATATTGGAAGGCGATGTGCAATTAGTAAAAAACAAATTGGCTCTTACCAGCGGCTTAGGCATGCAGTTCCAAAACTTAACCTTTGCTTCAAACCAAGTATTAAAAGCATCGGGCAATACCCTGGCCGCCGATTCTGGCTTGGTGCCATTATCTAAAAACAGATTGTATACCTATAACTTAAATGTGCCGCTTATGCTAAAGTTTGCACCACGCACTAAGAAAGATCGCAATAATTTTCATATAGCCGTGGGTGTTATTGGAAGCTTTAAAGCATACTCACATGTGCGTACCGAAACATCTGCTGCTGGCTATATGGTAGAAACAAAAACCAAAGACGATTATAATATCAACCCTTTCCATGTAACTGCTACTGCACGCATAGGCTACGGTTGGTTAAGAGCATTTGCTAACTATGACCTTACGCCATACTTTAAACCAAATAACGGTTTGAACCCAGATGTGAGAGTGTTCTCGGCGGGATTGACCTTGGTACCGTTTCAGTAGGAGAAAGAGAAAGAGAAAGGGAAAGAGACCTCTTTCTGATTCTGTTACTCTTTCTTTTCTTATTGAAGGAAAAATCTGCATGGAGACTACTCTATGCAGATTTTTTTTTTGCACGCAGCTAAAAAATAGCCCGGGCGTTTAGGCCCGGGATAAGGATTGAGCCAGCATTATATATTAGGCCTTTAGGCCTTTTGTGTTGCAAATGGTATATTTGAATAAGACCAAATCGCCATACCAAAACCAAAATGACAGATCCTATTGCGGCAGGTGCAAAACAAGCTAAACCCAAAAGAATGGTGGTGGGAGTGCTAAGCATTGTTTTTGGTATAATTAATCTTTTTGTCATTGGATACCTCGACTTTGACGTTTTATCGCCACTCATTCTACCCAAAGACTATTGCTACTACCACCTTCATGATATTCCTTGGTGGGTAGAATTATTTTATCTATCAGGTTCAAGCAATGGTCATCCTGATGGTTCCATCTTCCATTATTTTCTCGTGTTTATACTTTCTTTATCTCTTGGTTTTATAGCAAGTAGAGCATTGATAAATAAATTCAGTAACAAATAGTATCAGCATAAAGCAGCAAACCCTTATCCGCGTTCCTGCGCAACTTGCAACTTATGCCGCAGGCAGATAACGTAACCCGCAACATTATCAATGAAAGTTGTACCTTCATAGAAATCGGGTTGCGTAAGAAAAGATGTGTTGAAATATGTTAAACTGATCAGTATTTGGAAAGCAAAAAAAAAGCGTAATTTGTACATCATAATGATTCGAATACTTACACTTAGTTTCTTGTTGCTTTTTAATTTGGGTGAGGTACTTTCGATTACCTGCTATAAGAAAATTTCTTCAAATGCACATTCCATTTCGCCAAAAAGGCTTGTAAAGCAAATAAAGCAGGGTGATTTGGTGAGTTTTCAAAAATCCCTTCAAAGCGATAGCACTCTGCTGAACCATAGGTTCAAGGATAGCTCTAATTTACTTATGGTGGCCTTAAAACACAACAAAACAGAAATTGCAAAGTACCTTATAGAAAAGGGAATAGAAGTAAATATTGAAACAAAAAAACACATCACACCTCTCTTAATTTCTACCCGATTACGACAATATGATATAACAAAATTGTTAGTTAAGAATGGAGCTTCCATTAACGTAGAGGCAGATTATGGAGAAACACCTTTAAGAAATTCAATGCAGTTGTTTGAACCAGATTCGAAAGATGATGTTGAACTATTTAAGTTTTTAATTTCTAATGGTGCCGATGTTAAACACATTTGCGAGAGATGTTGTAGCTCTAGTTATTTAATAACAGCAATAAGTTCTTACAAAAATGAAATGGCTATTTACTTATTGGATATAGGGGTAGATAGTTTAGAACATAAATCATGCAGAGGGTTTACGGCCCTTCACCTGGCAATTAGCTTTGATAATTTGGAACTTGTTATGTACTTGCTTAAAAAAGGAGCAAATATTAATTCGAAAACAAGCCAAGGGTTAACCGTTTTTGAATTGGCTCGAAGATATAATGCAGGTGAAGTAATGTTGTATCTGGAGAATAATTATTGTGATAAATAATAGGAGGAGACTTTTTTCTGCTTCCCCCTTATTTCTTTCCTTAACTAGTTGTCATTTTGAGCGAGTAGTTTTTTTACCACAAAGGCCACAACGGAAAAACAAAGGGCACAAAGCTCTGGTTTGTTTTGGTTCGACAGGCTCACCAATCTTTGGGAGTTTTTACGCAACTCGAAACTTCCGCCCTGGCGGATAACGTAACTCGCAACATTTTCGATGAAAACTGTACCTTCATGAGAGGCAAATAATTTAATTGAAACATTTTATTTGAAAGGCATGCCTTCATAAGAAGCTGTTGCGAGTTACGTGCGCAAGCTTCGCTTGCTGTTGCGAGTTGCTTAAGAGAAAATCAATAGCCCGGGCGTTTAGGCCCGGGATAAGGATTGTAGAGTAACAAAATAGGAGGCCTTTAGGCCTTTTCTGCTGCAAATGGTTTTGCTTAATAAACAAATTCTATTCAAAAGGATAGAAGGCCTAAAGGCCTAATAATGGATTATCATTTACCTGTTATCCCAAGCCTAAAGGCCTGGGCTATTGTTTTAGATTGGTAAGGTTTTAGGTGAATGGCATGCCTTTCTTTAGTGAATCTGTTGCGAGTTACGTAAGAAGGGAAACCTCTTTCTCTTTCTGTTACTCTTTCTTCCCTTGAGTAGTTTTTTTACCACAACGGAAACAACGCGCAAATGGAGGTTACCTCTTCATCTGTTACTGAACAGGCCAATCATTAGGGTTTCGTGATGTATGTATGATAGCGATAATAGTTATTGTTTTGGCTTGCTCCTCTACCTTAAAATGTATTAGGTAAGGAAACGGTTTGGCGTAATAGCAGCGAATAGTGTCGTATTTAATTTGGTAAAAGGGGTTGGTTTTTAGAGTATCAAACGCGAGTTTAATTGTTTGATGAAATCTTTTTCCCAATCCTTCTTGCTGCTTATTATAATAACTAATTGCAACTTGAATATCAGATAGTGCAGAGGGTAGAATAAGGAGTTTATAACTCATAGGCCTAGTGTTAATCTAGTTTAAATGATTCTTTAATTAAATCCCAATCCATAGGCTTTTCGTTAACAGAATCGCTGATACGTTCACGTACGATTTGTTTGTGCCAGTCGGGTACAGGTAATTCCTCTTCCGTCTCAATTGTTATAAAATCGAGCGAGTTTAAATACTCAATTAAAGATATTGCCTTATTGGAGGAAACATCTGGAATGTTTAATGTAAGCTTCATGATTTTGGTGCTAATAGATCATTCTAATCGTATCCCAAAAATACGAATAATTTGTTTTTTTTTCTTTAGATTTTTATTGAGTTAAGGATTATAAAAACCTTTCGAACCCTTCGCTTGCTGTTACAGGTTGCCTAGGAAGTGAAACCTCTTTCTCTTTCTGTTTCTCTTTCTTTCCTTGAGTAGTTTTTTACCACATTTTGCTTGCTATAAAAAGTGTTGTGCTTGGTAGCGCAGGTGCAATGGTACTTGGTATGCGGTGCTGTGCTGGCTAGACTTAGTGTTATGTGTTATTGGAAAAGTGTTGGGGTACTTGGTATGCGGTGCTGTGGTGGCTAGACTTAGTGTTGTGTGTTAGTGGAAAAGTGTTGGGCTACTTGGTATACGGTGCAGTGCTGGCTAGACTTAGTGTTATGTGTTAGTGGAAAAGTGTTGGGCTACTTGGTATGCAGTGTTAAGCATAAATGCCTTACTGATATATAGCTTGGTATGAAGTGTTACCCTTCGATACACGCTGGGCAGGTAGGATGGTATGAAGTGTTGTGCTTGCCTGCAAAAGTGTTAGGCATAAATAACTAAATGCAGAAGTGCATGGTATGCGGTGTTGTGCCTTTTAGCATAGGTGATATGGATACGTGCCTAAGTGTTACCCTTTAATACACTCAGTGCAAGTAGGAAGGTAGGAAGTGCAATGCACGCGAGCAAAAGTGTGATACCTAAATGCCTAGTTGCAGTATGGCTTGGTATGAAGCGATAGGTGTATAACGTATAGTGTGTAAACTGTTAACACAAAAGAGGTACACCAAGAATAAAAATGAAGTACTAAAACACCTTCTGCAAGACATAAATTTCTAATTGAATTAGCTCAAAACCTTTTTTTAGAATAAAAATTCAAAAGTGAGCTCCGTGCCAAACTTCATTTTATAGATATTTTTTCTGGCTTAAGCATCCATTTCTCACCTCTCAACTCCCATTTTCCTCTACAGCAACAAGCGTTTCCAGCGAGAGTAGATATTTATCTATACATCGATATTTATCTAGGAAACAAAAAAAAATATCTATGTTTTGGGTGTTGAGCAAGCCCAATATTTGTGACATAAATTTTTAGAATATGTCGAACCAAATTAAAACAAAGTGCTTATGAAAGCTACAAGTTCCAATCATCTTAAACAGATGACCAAGGCCGAGGGCCTTATCACAAAATTTGAATCATTCGGTTCAAATTTTAATCCACCAAATGCAAACATTAGTTTGCAAGCGCTAAAAGACAATATAGCGCTAAACAAGCAGCTTTTGTTTGATACAAAAGCGAGCATTAATTTGTTGGTGAATTACCAAAACTCTAAAAACAAAATTTTAGAGGAAGTAAACGCCAAAGTGCGGCAAATTGAATTAATTGTAAAAGCACTAGAAGTAGAAGAAAGTACGCTAGAGAGTGTAAAAACGATTAGCGCTAACTTTAAACCTAGGAAGCGAAAACCAGTTAATCAAATTGCCAGTGCTACAGAAGGAGAGCAAGGCACAGTAAGCCCTGCTTTACCAGACGCTGTACCAAATGAAAAACTAATTGGATCGCGTGCCACGCATAAATTTGCCGAGCGCCGTTTAGATTGGTTAGAACAATTGGTAGATTACCTCACCCTTATTCCAAGCTATGTGCCAAACGAGCCCGATTTAACAATAGAAGGTCTTAAGACCTATATTGAAGAATCGAAACAAGAACTAGCATCGTGGCACAGAGAAAGTGAAAAGCTAGACGCTTTGCGCATTAAACGCGACGAGCAATTGTTAAACGAAAAAACAGGTTTAGTTACCCTTTTCCGCAAAGCCGTTTTCTACGCTAAATCTCTCTACCCTCGCCACACAAAAGAATACAAAGAGATTGAGAGGTTTTTGTTTAAAAGAAGGTAGGAGTCCGCTTTTGGCGGCTGGCAACTAGCCTCTGGCAGCTGGCTCCTGGCATTTTTAGCTTTGCTTTTTTTGCCAGCAGCCAGCAGCCATTCAGCAACATCTTAAATGAAGAAACAATTTTTACATGAAAACACCACTACACCCTATAAGCATACCATCGATATATAAGAATAGCGCCGGAGCTCCTTTGCCCTTGCCTTTGCGCATGGCCTTATGTACACCCGATACCCTTTTGGCTATAGAAGGCCTAGCCCAAGCAATAGCCAAACAGGGCGGTAAATTAGTGTTAAGCGATCTTTACCGTAGTTATGATATGCAAGCCAAATCGCACCAAGATTATATAAAAGGTAGAAAGAAAGCCTTTAGTCCGCCCCCAGGCGGCAGCCTACACGAGGCAGGCCGTGCCTTTGATTTAGACCTAAGTGCTCTTAAAATACCCCTCCCACAATTTTGGGCTTTGGCTGCTACCTATGGCATACAACCCATAATTAAAACACCCAATCCTAAAACATCCGAAGCCTGGCATTTTGATTGCTTTGGCTCACACGCCCTCGTATACACGTATTATAAAGCAGGAAAAGGAACCAACCTAAAACCCTATGCTGCCGCTGCTGCCAGTGCCATCCTTGCCACAGGTGTACACGTAGATCTATTTGGTTCGAACCAAACCCAAGCCGCCCTACAAGCAAGCCTAATTAGGCTAGGAAAGAACATAGGCAATATAGACGGAAAGCTGGGCCCATTATGTATGAAAGCCCTGCTAGAACTAAACATTGCCTTTGAACCTCTTTCCATGGTTAGGATGCTGCTTTCTGTAGAGGCATTGCTAAAAGAGAAATTTCCTGCTGAGTACGAGTAAGACCTGCGGCGGGTTTTTACAACAAAGGTCCCTGAGCTTGTCGAAGGGGAATCTGCATGGAGAATACTCTATGCAGATTTTTTTTTGCACGCAGCTAAAAAATAGCCCGGGCGTTTAGGCCCGGGATAAGGGATTGTAGAGTAACAAAATAGGAGGCCTTTAGGCCTTTTCTGCTGCAAATGGTTTTGCTTAATAAACAAATTCTATTCAAAAGGAGAGAAGGCCTAAAGGCCTAATAATGGATTATCCTTTACCTGTTATCCCAAGCCTAAAGGCCTGGGCTATTGTTATAGATTGGTAAGGTTTTAGTTGAAAGGCATGCCTTTCTTTAGTAAGGCTGTTGCAAGTTACGTAGGATGTGAGACCTCTTTCTCTTTCTGTTTCTCTTTCTCTTTCTGTTTCTCTTTCTCTTTCTGTTACTCTTTCTTTTCTAGTACTATTGCATAATGAAACAAACTATTAATTTTATAGGATTACTTCTTTTACTAAGCGTGTGCCAAATGGCTTATGCGCAAAAACAAGTGAAGATATATTACGATAGTAAATGGAAAGTTTGTAAAGAATCAAAGGCTGCTTATTACCGCATTGCTAAGATGGATGAAAAAGGTAAAGCCATTGGTTTGGTTAAAGATTATTACATAACAGGTGAGCTACAATTTGAAGGACACTATTCGTATATAGACAAATACGATAATGAAAAAGATACCAAAGAAGGCTTATGCAAATGGTATTATAAAAACGGAAGATTATCGCAAGAAGCCTACACCCAGGATGGCTTTTTTGATGGACTTAGAACCCATTGGAATGATAGTGGTGAAAAGGAATATGAAGCTCACTATAAAAAGGATTACCTCCACGGCAATAGGAGCACCTTTTATGCCAATGGAAAGCTTAAAACAAGTGAAGAATTTAAAGAGGGATATAGAGTAGAAAATTGGACCACCGAATGGGATGAGGGCGGTAAGTGTATGAAAACACTAAATGAAGAGTTTGTAAAACAGGAGGTACATAGTTACTATGAGCCTGTAGATTTACCTCATATAAAAAGTAAGATAATAGAAGGTAAAGGAATGCTGATAAAATGCACCTTAGATACAGGCTTTACCCAATGGCTTACGTTTCCATTAGACGATACAAGTAATTTTACGCTTGAATCTACCATGAGCTATAAAAGTGGAAATGAAAAATCCATCTATGGACTTTTGTATGGGTATAAAGACATGGATAACAACCATTTTTTTATGCTCAATTCAACGGGCTATTACTTTTATGGATCGATGCTAGATGGAAAGATCTCTGGCATGGAAGGCTGGATGTATTCGGAGGTGATACATAAAACGAGTGAGGGCAATAAATTAAAAATAAAGAAGCGTAACAATCAGCTTCAATATTATATAAACGGCCAACTAATGGGCAGTCTCGAGTATCAAAATCTTGCAGGAAATTTCATTGGACTCTCCATCGTAAAAGGTCCCCTAGAAGTATATTTTGAAACACTAAAGGTGAGGCAGGATATTGGAGCCTTGAATAGGGAGTAGGGGAAGAAAGTCGCTGGTCGCTGGTGGGAAGAAAGTCGCGGGTCGCTGGTGGGAAGACAGTCGCTGGTAAAGATCCTGTAAAAGCATGGAGGATATTCGTGCAGATTTTTTTTTGCCAGAAAAAAAACACCATCGACCAGTAACCATCGACCAGTAACCAGCGACCAGCGACCAGCGACATTCTTTCGACAGCCTCCCAACCTCTCATCCTCCAATTCCTCACGCTTCACGCCCTCCGCCTCACGCTTTCACGCCTTTCCTAATCTCCCGCAGGTCTTACCATGCCTAAGTCTTGCACCGCAAGCCGTCCATGCAACGCCATGCTACTGCCATGCCTTTTTTCATTCTTTGATTAATCCTCAAATTGCAATACTTTGCTCTTGCAATGAGACCCCTCTTATCCAAAACCACCTACCTCTATGGCATGCAATGCCACAAGCGTTTTTACCTCAATCGCTATCATAAAAACTTAGCTAATCCAGAAGAGGAACAAGCGCAAGCAATTTTTCAAACAGGAACCGATGTGGGACTTCTAGCCCAGCACTTGTTTCCTGGAGGCATAAATGCCCAAGGCGAGGATAAATGGCATGGCGAGGCAAGTGTGAAACGTACTCAGGAGTATCTTAAAACACATTCTATTATTTACGAAGCAGCCTTTTTATTCAATGGCGTTATCTGCGCGGTTGATATCTTGGTTCGCAATGGCAATGCCTTTTATGCTTATGAGGTTAAATCTACCAATAGTGTAAAAGAGCAACACATAGAAGATGCGGCTTTACAATATTATGTGCTTAGCAATTGCGGTCTGAACCTACAAGATTTTTCAATTCTACATTTCAATAAAGAATATGTGCGAGTAGGAGAAATAGATATTGCCCAGTTATTTACGGCAAGTTCTGTAATGGCAGTGGTAGAGGCCAAGCAAGCGTTTATTCCCAAAAACATTGCCGACTTTAAGAAACTTATGTATCTAAAGAATATTCCTATTGTTGAAATGGGGCCGCAGTGTAATAAGCCGTATGCATGTAATTTTAGTGATTACTGTAGTAGCTTAATTGCCTCTCAATATAATTCTGCAATAGAAGAAGTAGAAACGAGAATCGAGAATCGAGAGACGAGAATAAATAGAAAGGAGTGGGAATCATTTACGGCGGGCTTTGAGTATCCTTTGTTTTTTTTCGATTTTGAGACCATCATGTATGCGGTGCCGGAGTTTAACTTCTCTCGGCCCTACCAGCAAATACCCTTTCAATACTCTTTGCATATTTTGCTACAACCACACGCCAAACTCTTGCACACATCTTACTTAGGAAATGGCGTGGCTGATCCTAGGCCAGATTTATTGGAGCAAATGATTCGCGAGCTTGGAACTAGCGGAAGCATTATTACCTGGAATATGAGTTTTGAAAAAGGCATCCTTGCCAAACTAGCTATCGACTTTCCAGAATACCAAGAAGAGCTACTAGCCATACATAACCGAATAGTTGATCTAATGACTCCTTTTAGACCTTCGCAAGCCATTGTACAAAGCGCAGCGTTTAATGGCAGCTATTCTATTAAAAACATCCTTCCTGTGCTGGTGCCCGAGTTGAGTTATACCTCCCTTAACATACAAGAAGGAGGCACGGCTAGTTTTAGGTATGGGCAGATGGGGGCAATGGGAGAGGAGGAAAGGGAGCAGACTCGAGCGGATTTGTTGGAGTATTGTTGTTTGGATACTTTGGCTATGGTGAGGATTTGGGAGGCAATTGAGAAAGGCATGGTGTAGCCTGCCTTCGGCCGCCAACGCATGGTGTTGCATGGTCGTAAGCTTCGCTTACTTAGGCATGGTAGGACCTGCGGTGTTGGAAGTAGAGAGGTTTGGAAGGGAGGCTTTGTTTATTGAATTGTTTCAAAAGACATTAACAAATATTCATGTTTATTTCTATTTCGTTTTGATACCTTGCAGGTAGATTTTGTTGAGTTTAAATTGATTGATAGAATTTACTAAATGAATCATGGAAGATGGAGTCTACTATAATAACAACTAGTGCATTTAAACCAGTTATTGAAGTGAAATTGGAAGATAGGAATAATGTAATTGATGTTTTTGAGGTAAGTACATTTAATAACCCACAAGCAATAGGAAAAGTATTTGATGAGTTTTTTGAAATTTCAAAGTATTACAATTGGAGCCATTACAAATTGGAAAAGGAAAACAAAAAATTGCGGGAAGAGCTGGAGGAGTTGAAGGGAGGGTGATTTAAAATTGTATAGGATGTATGAGAAGTTGAGAGGATTGTATATGGCAAATTGTGGGAAATCGAATCTAAAAGTGAAATAAATATTAAAAACTTAAACGATGGGAATCAAAATTTATGAGGTTGGAACCTTTACGAAAAAGGAGAAAGTAACGTTTGACAAAATAAGTAACCTACTCACTAAGGAATTCCAAAATTCTTTAGAGGACATAATTTTGATGGGGGCAATTTCCACCCAAGGGCAGTGCAATTTAGACGCTTTAATTTTTAAGCGGAATGCTATAATAGTTATAGAATTCAAAAATTATGGGGGTGAAATTACTACTTCTGTGAATGGTGATTGGACCGCGGGAAATATTATCATTAAAGGTGGAGCTGGAGGAAAGAACCCTCTTCAACAGGTTAATCTTTATAAAAGTTCGCTTGCGAATGATTTATCGAAGTTTTATCCTGATTCTAAATCAGAGTGGTTTTATTCAGCGGCTATCGTATTATTTCAACAACCAATTAAGTTTGTTAAACATGGAGGCGATAATTTGAATTGGTTGCACATAATTGAAGAAAAGGATTTTGTAGCATTAGTCAAGAGGGTAAATTGCACCCAAAGAATTTCATTTACGCAAAAGGAGTTCGAAAGTATACCTAAGCATTTTGATGTTGAAAAGAAAATTGTCAAAATTGAAGAAGATAAGCATAGGATAGTGCTTTCGCCTCTTGAGTATATTGCAGAGGACCTTAGGAACCATTCTAAAATTAAGAAGCTTATTGAAGAGAAAACATTTATCGGAATAGATTTCGGCACTTCTTCTACCATAGTAAGTTATGTACGATTTGATGAAGACACAAAATCTGTAAGGACAGAAACTCTGAATTTTGAATATATAGATGTGAACTCAGGAAGAAAACTAGAAAGTCACATACTTCCTTCGGTGGTCTTCTATGATAAATTTAAGGAGAAAATACTAATTGGGCATGATGCCAGACAAAGGCGCGGTGAAGCAAAACCAAATGAAAATTATTGGTATTCCTTTAAAATTCAGCTTGGCCAAGATCTAGGTAACGTTTTTAATAAATCACAACTAAATAAAAATAATGCACTTGGTTCAATCCGAAATAACAAAGAAGCCACAAAAGTATTCTTAAACGAAGTTATTAAACAAACGAGAGAGTTTGTCAAAAGGAACAAGCTCCCATCTGAATTGTTTTTTTCGGTGAGTATTCCAGCCTCATTTGAGGCTAACCAACGAAAAGATTTATTAGATGTTTTGACTTCCTTGAAAATTGAATTTAACAAGGATTTGTTCATTGATGAGCCGAACGCAGCATTTTTAAGTTATTTACAAACCAGCCCTGCTGCATACGATAAAAACTTTACTTCACAAACCTTAGTTTTTGATTTCGGAGCGGGTACCTGTGATATTTCTGTACTCGAACTTGGCTTTTCTTCAGAAGGGTTTTTTACGAAAAATTTATCTATTTCCGAATTTAAGGAATTAGGTGGCGATAATATTGATCGAAAACTTGCCAATGAAGTATTATTTCCCATGATCTGTGTTGAATCAGGTGTAGATATTGATTCTGTTTCAGATCCGGAATATGAAATGTATTTTAAGGATATTTTAAAACCATTTGCTGAAAACTTTAAAATAGGACTTAGCAATCAGTTACGTAAGAAGCCATTATTAGAAAATACTGAAACTATTTTTATGGGTGGTGATCAAGTTGAAGTAATTCTTCAATCAAATAAACGAAAAATGGTTTCCAATTCCATTTCGGTTTCTTTTGCCGAATTTCACGAAACTATGAAGTCTTATATTAGTGCTTATGATGGGGAAGATAAAGAGAATATATTCTACTTAGTGAATTCTGCCTTGAATAAGGCTGGTTTGCAAGCCAATGAAATTGATAATGTATTATTAGTTGGTGGGTCATGTTATAATCCATATATAATTAATGCACTAAAGGAACATTTCAAAACATCTACAGTTATTATACCCTCAGATCTGCAGAGTCATGTCTCTAAGGGCGCTGCCTTACATAGTTTTTTTAGTAACGGACTCAAAAAAAATCCATTAATTCCAATTGTTAGTGAAACAATTTATGTTCAACTAGCAGACGGGAAATTAATTGTCCTAGTGAATGCAGGTGAAACAATTCCTAGCAAAAATAAAAATGTTACAAGAAAACTTACAGTGCAAAATGTAAATCAATCGTCTATTGAAATACCTGTTTTTGTTGGAGATGATAAAAGGCTTATTCAGAATTTACAAGTTAACTTTAAACCAGGGTTTAGTCCTAATGATACTTTTAAAATAAAAGGTGAAATTGATGAAAATAAGGTCTTAATAATTTCAGTGGAACTAAATGGAAAGCCATTGGTGGTAGAGCAAATTCAGCCTTTTGCTAATGAAGTACTAACTAGCCATCAGACAAATGCAAAAATCCTTTTAAGACAAATAAATAATCTTATTTCGGATGAAGGAGAAGGTGCCTCAGATCTAGCTGGTTTGGTGAATGATCTAGTGAAACTTCATGAAAGGGTTGGGAATTTCCATGAAGCGTTTAATCTTATGATGAGATTTAAACCAGAAAATTTTGGAAACATTGCATATTACGCGTCACATGCTGGTCTCGAAAAATTTAAAAGTGAATACATTAGGTTAGCTTATGAAAATGATAAAAGTAGTTCAATTGCTGCTTATAATTTTGCCCATGAATTTGATGAAAATAGCCAAGAATATGAAAAATACATGAAAGAGTCATTTGAAAAAGGAGATAAATCTGCTTGGTTTTATTATGGAAAATTATTGGAAAAGAAAGGTGATTCAAGAGGTGCAAAACTTGTTAGAAATGCATATGATTTTTATCTTAAAGAATACAATAACAGGAAGAACGACTTGGAATTGTGGGAATATTACAGACTTGAAAAAGCTGCGAAATATTTAAATCTATATAAAGAATCCGAGGAATATGAAAAAACAAGAAAAAAAATATTCAAGACGAAGGATTCTGTTAATACAATTAGTTCTGGAAATCAGTTGGTAGAAAAAATCCCTAGTTTTAAGAAGGTCAATAGAAACTAATTCTTAATAATAACAATAGCCTTAAAAGTATCTTTCTCGTTTACTGGTCTTAGAAAGTAGCTTCCTGGTTCGTAAGAACTAAGGTCGATAATTTCTTCCTTTTTAGGATTGTTTATGGTTTTTAAAACCTGACCCAAGGAGTTACTTAAAACTAGGCTGCTAATGTTTAGGTCTTTTTGTTTTATGGTAACTGTAAATACGGTATTGGTAGGATTTGGATATACCTTTAAGATAGAATTATCATCAGATGAATTAAGCCCAAAACCAGTTGAATGAGGCCTTTCATTTCTAATGTATAAATCAAATCTCTTATTGCCATACGTATTTGAATCGGCAGTTACAGTAAAGCTATAATTGAGGCTATCTGGGCCTAGTTGATGTTCTGTTTTTAAGAAATGGTCTCTTAAAAATACTTGGTAGAAGTTTGGCATAGATTGGGCTGAAAGATTAAATGAATAGTTTCCTATACTAGCAGCACCAATACCTAGTGGAATAATTTTGTAATCTCCATCATTAAGTGTGGCAATAGCATTTATGGCATATTTTAGGCCTGTTGAATCAAGGGAATAGAGGTCTAAATTATTGGCATTATGCATTTTCTCGGCATCAAAATCGGCATCAAATAAATCTGTTTTATCTCTGTTAAGTGCCAGTACTGTTTCGTCGGTTTTGTTTGCACTGTTTACTAAGCTTGCTCTTATTTCAAATGGCTTGTTTCCTTTCAACAATAATATAGCAGGGTATAAACTACTTTTAATAACCTCGGTGGCAGATAGGTTGGGAGAGCTTGCATTTGCCTTTACAAAAAATGCCTGCCCTGTTGGAATAATATTACTACCGCCATTAACGCCAATTACTCCATTATAGGTAGCAAATTGGTTGGTAGCTGGGCGGTAAATCCAAATGCTACTCGTTATATTGTTTTTTGTCCAGCCAGCCGAGTTCCAATCTATAGCACTAGGGTAAGGGTTGCCTAATAAATTCCATCCCTCGCCATTTAGTGGATTATAGGTTACAGTAAAGGTAAAAGAGCCTGTATTTACTATGCCACATGCACTAAGAGTGATATTTGAAGGTGTAGGGTTGTTGCCATTTAATAAAGCACAACCTTGAGCCCTAGAACCACGG
This sequence comes from Bacteroidetes bacterium B1(2017), assembly GCA_002256395.1. Taxonomy (GTDB): domain Bacteria; phylum Bacteroidota; class Bacteroidia; order UKL13-3; family UKL13-3; genus B1. The sequence goes on from NKJG01000003.1 coordinate 535,627, forward strand.
TAAAACACATTATAGCCTTTGCCTCCAATAAGGGTGGTTGTATTAGTTGAGGAAATGCCTGTCCAAGCATTTGTGTAAACGGTAGCACCACCAACAGAGGGTGTAGAGGCCGTTGCAATGGCATTAGCCTCATTAAACATTAATACAGTAGCACCATTGGAAGCAGATGCATCAAATCCATTAGAATGTTGTGTTAGACTAGGGCAAATTGTTCCGCCCGAACCAAGTCCCGTTATAAAAATTTGTTTTTGCCAACTGCTGCTAAAGCTTGGACCTGCGCTAAATGGAGCAGCCAAATAGCGGTATAATCTACCCGAAATGCCAGGGATATATCGTTCAATAGTTACCGAATCGCTTAAGTAAGTACCAGTACCTTGTGCAATAGAAGCATCACCCAAAGAATCTGAAATAAGAACTAGGTTATTTCGTGTAGCTAATATTCCAGCTGTTGGCGTAACAACCCCTGTAATTTGCATTTTAGTACCTAAGCTAATAGTAGCGCCGGTTCGGTTGTATGTGAAGTTGGTAAGCCTATTGCTAGTATTTGGAATGGATTGGTCGAAAAATAGGGTGCCAAAAGCCCCAGAGCCAGCAATGCTCAAAGAACCTGGACCACTTAATTGACCCGAATCTGAAATTTGGCCACTAATGGTAAGTGTATTTGTGTTTAAGGAAAGCTTGGCACCCACTTCAATTTTTAGATCCTGAACGCTAACATTACTTGTAAGAGTTGGAAGAGACAATACACAATAACCTAAAGCAGGGATGATAATGGAACTTGAATTGCTAGGAGGGCTTATTGCTAAGGAATACGAATCTGAGCTTAGGGAATACACATACCAATTGGAAGCCGAAGAAAAGGAATCTGATTTTGCACCAAAAATATAGGAATCGGCAAGTGGGGTAGCTAAGGTTCCAATTTTAACCAATACGGTATCGGCCAAAGAAGTTTTAGAACAAACACTAGAGCTAAATGCAGTTACGGTATACAAGCCAGTTTTTTTAACCGTAATGCTTCTAGTTGTATCGCCTGTAGACCATAAGTATTTATAAGAAACCGGAGCAGTGAGCACGCTTGAATCGCCCGGGCAAAATGTTAAAGGCCTAGAGTTGCTAATAATGGGAGTTGGTATATCGCCGCAAGGACTAATTATTTCATCCCTTAAAATATTTCCTACCTTATCAAACGTACGTGTAAATACAGTACTATCCGAAACAACCAGGGTGCCCTTTTCCCTATCGTGCTTATCAAAATAATGCACACGTTTTTCTTGAGCATTGGTTATTGAAACAAGTAGCCAAAGAAATGAGATTATTAGGGTAATTCTTTTCATTATATATTTGATTTGTAGTTATTTAATAGAATTTATTTTGATTAAGTTATTTCTTATTTTTTTATCATAACTCTTGTTTTCAATTTTAATGTTATATGATTTTTTATGTTTATAAAAAACTTCATTTATATTCTTTGCGGGTAATAAGTCGCCATCTTTAATTACTGTATTACCAAGTATTATTAACTTGTTTAAATTGTTAAAGTGCTCAATGAATTTAATTGATTGTAAATCTTTACAATCAGTAATTTTCAGTAAATTTAATTTTGGAAGAGTAGTTAGTTTATCAAAATCAATAATCTTGGAACAGGTTTCAAATTCTAAATTTTTAAGAGCAACTTTATTATTTATAAATTGAATGGATTCCAAAGATTTGCAATTACCTAACTTAATATTTTCCAACATGTTCAAATTTTGTATACCATCTAAAGATTTAATTGAAGAGGTTTTGATAACTAATTCTCTTAAATTTATTAAACAATTAATGGAGGCCAAGTCTTCTTCCTTAAATTCGATTAAACAAATTTTTTTCAGGCCTATACAACTATTTAATCCAATTATTTTATTTCTCCATTTAATTGAAAGCTCTAATAAACTTTTTTGATTTGATAGATTTATTTCTTTTTTTCCTTCAATTTGAAGAGAGAGTTTCTTAATGCCTGTTAATGAAGTCAAAAAAGATAAATCATAATCAATATTACTGGTAATTGAAAGACTTTCTAAAAAAGTGCATTTTTCAAGGAAGTCCAAATTCAAAGGTGTTTCAACCATTAGGTCAGTAAAAATTCTTAAACCATTTAGTTTTTTTTCTGTTATGGTTTTTTTTATAAATTCAACAGTATATCCAGTTTGATAAATTAATAGAGACTCATTTGAGTTTGTATTTAAAATATTTATTTCCATAATTACAATGGTAATTTAAATTTAGAAATTACATCACCTATCATGTTATTATATAAATCCATTCTTCCACCCATAGGGTTCCTTATATTAATTAAATTTTCAATACCGGCTTTTTTTATTAAATATTGTTCATATACTTCTCTTTCCAATGTAGTAGACCCTTCCATGCTAAAAAAATTCTTGCCAATTAATTCTGATGAACTAAGTTTGCCTCCTTTACCAAAATGCGAAGCTAAACGCTTTAAAAAGTTTTTTGATTGTCCAATATACCTGCCTTCTGATGTAACGAGATCATAAACGCCTGCTCCTTCCATTTTCATTGCAGTTGCACCTCCAATTGAATTAATTGAAGCCGCCCCTTGTAATTCAATAGCTGCTGATTCTCCTCCAGTCACAAATGCTATTGAAATTGAACTTAATGTAGCAATAGTGCCATGAACATTATACCCAATTGAGTAAGCATTACTATAATTACTATTTATGTCATTCCTTCTGTTTGAATTTAAATATGAAAATGTGAGTCCATCAAGGTTACCAGCTTCTCCCCCTAGGGCATAATTGTAATAATTATTTACAAATGTTGCCCATATTCCCGTTTTAGGTGCACTAAGGGTCGTTCCATCTCCATCATTAACTCCATTCAATCCAGAATAATCAAATGTTGTCAATGGATTATTCAGCGCATACACATACCTATTTAGGCTTTGTGGGTCTAACTGGTCGCCAAACAATGGGTCTTTGGAATAAAAGCGCTTGGCACCAGAGTCGTAATAACGAGCTCTAACAAAATTCATTGAATCTGTTTCTTGCTCAACTCCAAATTCTCCTAGGAAAGCAAAGGCTTGATTTAAGGTGCCCGTTTTACGCCATATGGCACCATAAGGTGAATAGCTATAACTGGCCTTAATGGTATCATGAATATCTGTTAATGCAACCGTATTATGGCTTGCATCAAAGTGGTAGTAATAAATATTATTTGAGGCGTCAATACTTTCTAATAATCCAAGTCCATAAATATAATTCGCCTTTAAAGCCCCATTTCCATCAGTAGTTTGCAATACAAATGATATTGGGCTATTTAGGTTTTGAACATAGCGTGTTACATCTACTCCAATTGTTTTTTCAATTCTAGTTCCTAATCCATTGTATTTGAAAGTTGTATTTATTCCTTTTTTTGTAAAGGAAGTCATTAATTGATCTACGGTATAGGTAAAGTTTATGGTATCTCCATTAAATACCTCCATGGTGCGATTACCATTATTATCATTGGTAAAATACCTTAAAGAATCTGTTGTAGCTGCATCATCATCTCTGTAATGATAGCTAAAGGTGCTGCTTGTATATCCCAGTTTGGTATATCCATAAACCAATTCAACAATTGAGTCTTTATAATAGGTAAAGGTTTGTCCATATAAAATAGAGTCGGAAGGAAAATAACTTATTCTAGATAGTAAACGATTGGCTGCATCATATTTGTAATCGCAATGAATACCTGTGGGGTAAAGAAGTTTTAATAGTTTACCTGTAGGATCATACGTATAGGTAAAAACATTGCTTTTCCAATCAATTACCTTCCATAATCTATTGGCATTATCATACACATATTTTAGGGTATCATTGCCTGGGTAAACAATATAGCTTATATTTCCAATAGCATTAAATCCAAATGAAACTTGTTTGCCAAAAGGGTCTACATACCTATTCATTCTATTTAAAACATCGTAATAGAAATAGGTAGTATCGTTATTGCTTGAAATAGAGAGAAGGTTATTATTGGGGTTGTATGTTCGGGTATAGGTTAGTCCTGTAGAGTTAATTTGTTTTACTAGGCGGTTTAATTTGTCGTATTGATTGGTGATACTTCCAAGCGGTTTGGTTATAGTTTTTGTGTTTCCAATCGAATCATGTGTAAAGGAATAGCTGTTTTGAGCTCCATCTTTATAGGCAATTAATCTGCTTCCCTTGCCATGAGTAAAGGTTTGTGTATGCCCATTACCATCAGTAAGCGAACTTAAGTTTCCATTTTTATCTCTACGTAAAATGGTATTCTCATCTTCTACATCAATAACTTTCGTAAGTGCGTTTAATGAGTCGTACAAAAACGATTTAACATAACCCTTATAATTTGTGCTTGAAATTGCATTTCCATTAAGATCATAGGTTGTTGAATTGGTATGTTGCAACGAATCGGTAACCGAGTTTAAAATATTGGCAGAATTATAACCCAATACTAATTCATGATTATTTGCATCAATAATTTTTGTAGGATTATCAATATCATTATACTCAATTCTAGAAATACCAGCAGCTGTTTTGGTAGATGTTCTGCGGCCTTTTAGGTCGTATCCATACACAACAGAATCGCCAAGAGCATTTACCCACTTTGTTAACCTATCTTGTACATCGTAATAAAAAGAATCAATACCATTTAAGGCGTCTTTTTGAGCTATTAAACGCGCTTTTTTGTCGTAATAGTAATAGGTGGTAATGGATCTTTTATCTGTAAAACTTATTCTTTGATTGTCCTTGTTGTAGGCATAAAAAATAGATTGGTCTAAGGCATCTTTTATTCGAATAATATTGCCAACCTCATCATAAAAAAGTAAGGTAAGATTGTAGTTTTCATCCCTTATAGAATCTAATCTTCCATCGGTATCATAGCCATAGTATCTAATTCCAGTTGGGGTGGCAATTTTTATTAAATCGCCAAACGAGTTATAATAGTAGTAAGTAGAATCTCCAAGACCATCCACATAAAATTTCAAAGACCCATTACTATTATAATCAAATTTACGAATTGAGGTGTCTGGGAAATAAACTGTTGAAAGGTTACCTGTACTTGGTGCGTATTCAAAATTTATTTTAGCACCTAAAGCATTAGAAATGGAGGTAGGCTTTTGAAACGCATTAAACTGACTTGTGATAGTTCTATTGCCAGGTAAGGTTTGAGATATAGGGTTGCCATATTTATCATATTGCGCCACCACCTGTTGGTTGAGTTCATTGGCACTGGTATCCAAATTAAAATTTTCATCATATTTAAAAATACTTGATTTGGAAAGTGCATTAGTTTTACTAGTTAAAACCCCAAAATTATTAAAGGCAAATTCCTCATTCGTATTATCTGCGTAAGTGACTGTTATCTTGCCAGCCGAAGGAGCATCGTAGGCAATAGAAGTGTATTTTCCATAGGCATCAAACTGACCCGTTACGGCGTGGCTGGTATACACATTTCTTATTACCGTATCTGCCAATTCGTTTACAAAAGATAGCATTTGATGTTCGCTATCGTAGGTAAAATGAATAGAGTCTGTATTTGCATTTGTCGCACTAGCAAGATTTCCATTTATATCTATTCTAAAACCACATGTTTTGCCAGAAGCGGTAGAAACCGAATTTATTTTACCTGTAGAAGTGTTTCCCGTTAACACCAAAAATCGGCCACCAGTACCTTTAATGCTATCTAATAAATTACCTGTAAAATGTAGGCTAATTACATTGTTATTTGGATTTGTAATGGTTTTTAATCTTCCAGTTAAATCAAATTGAAAAACGTTTTGTTCTTTGCTAATTAAGGTATAGCCTACACCTGTTTTATACAAGGTATCTGTTGTCCCACCATAAAGCGGAAAGGAGCTTCCACCACCACCCATAAGTGGAACAAAATCTCTAGAATTTCCATTGGGTAAGTTTACTCTCCAAAGAGTGTCGGTAAAATTGGTAATGGAATAATTATAGGTATGTGTCCAACCGAAACCAAGAGGCCCATCTATTAAATAATTAAGGGAATTATAGACATGTCCAAAGCTTAAGTTACCACCAATAATTGGCACCGATAGATCTGTTTTGGAGTATTCATAAGATTTAGTGCTTAGGTTAATGGGGTCTTTTATTTTGGCTAATTCTGTGGTTACGGTTTGTTTAACATTAACTGGAGTAGCAGGAGGTGTTGGAATAACTGTAAGGGTAGCTGCAGAAGAATATGTTGTTCCAGCACAATTGTCGAGTTTGCATCTATATTTATAACCATTCATTGAACTTGAAATGGTTGAAATATTTATTATGGATGGAGTAGTAGGTGAAATGGAATAAAGACCTCCATTAGAAATGTTGTTATAAGTTACACCATTGTTTGTACTTAATTGCCATTGATAAGTAATAGTAGATCCAGAGGCTGTTAGGAAAAAAAGTGCGCTTCCGCCATTGTTAACAGTAACACTATTGGGTGAATTACTTATGCTAGATGACGTACAACCTGAACTTGTTGAAAAACTTTTTGTTGATCCAAAATTACCTACTATAAATGATCCTGACCCAGTTGAAACTGCAGAGGATACTCTCCAATAATAGGTTGTACCTGAGCTAAGGGTTCCAAAACTGGAATAACTTAGAGATGTTAAATTTGTAATTGACCTTAAAACAACCACACCAGTGAAATCTGATGTTGTATTTATTTCAAATTGATAGTATGGGGCATTATTCGGAGAGGATTGCCATTGAAAGGTAGGTGTAGTTGAAACACTAGAGGCCAAATTTGATGGAGAAGTAAGATTTGGAGGAGAATCTGGGACTAATTTGGATATGCAAGAAGTTGCTAAAGAAGTATCAAAAATATTAGTTCCTTTAATTTTGTATTGAAAGGATTGGCCTGGACTAAGGCTCGTGAAATCGAAATAATTATTTGTTGTATTTACAATTGTACCTGTACAATTTTGATAAATAATAAAATTTGTACCCCAAGATGTAGCATCCCAAACAGCTCTTAGAGTCTGGGCGCCATAGTTAAGGACTTGGAAATTTGTTGGTGTTGGAGCTAAAACTGTAAGTGTTCCCAATCCACTATAGACAAATGTATTTGTGCAAGCGCTAGTAACTTTGCATCTAAATTGAAATCCATTTATTGTTTTATATCCAGCATTAATGGTTAATGTTTCACTAGTCGTTCCCGCATAGGTTGAATTATCATTTAAATCACTCCATGTTACCCCACCTGAATTTGTTTGCCATTTATAGATTAAATTAACTCCTGTGGTTATTAATGTAAAAGTGGTGCCTTGTCCTGAATTAATTGATCTGGTTATTGGGCTTATTGCTGCGGTTGGATCATTGCAAACAACATTAAAATAAAATGCAGAAGGGATTGTACTTCCACACGGTTTTGGGTTACAATTTGTTTGTGCTTGGCAATTCCAACGATATTTTCCATTATTTGATAAATAACCTATTGGAACTTTAAAAGAACTAGTTGTTGTTGCGCCATCAACACTATAAATTAAAGTGTTTGATGTCATGTCTCTAATAAAAACACCATAGCAACTTGCACTAGTAACATCTGACCAATCCAATGTTGGTGTATTTGTATTTACAATTGCTGGTGTTGTTGAGGAACCATTTGGTATTAGACTTGTTGGTGTTCCAATACTGCAAGCACTTATGGTAATAGATACATAGGCAAAATTATTTAACTCATTACTTTCAGTAATAGCCTGTCCTCCATCTGCAGAAAAAAATATATAATATGTTCCTGCTGTATATTGTTTAGGAATATTTACTGTTGTGGTACTATAGGTTAAGGTGGTTGAATTTCCAGAACAACTTGATATTGATATTTCACCAATAAGTGTATCTCCATTTGAACCAGGTGTTAAAGTGGTATTTGCAGAAATATGTATTGAAATAACATTTGTTGATGCAGCAGTGGTTCCTATATTTTGTTCAGCGCAATATGCTGTTATACTATTCCCTGCCATTTTTGATGTAGGGTTTATAGAATAATTAGCAACTTTTAAATCTATTGCAGCAAAAGAAGTAAAATGGAAAGTTAAAGCTAGAAAAAGGAGGGTAAAATATTTCATGGTACTTTAAATTTGACTTACAAATACTAGATAAAAACTGTCACATAAAAAATGACTTAGGAAAGATTAAAGAAAATAAAATAGAATCAGTTTATCTGCAAATAGGATTATAATTACTAGCATGGTTTTTTTGTTGCTTGGCATAGTTTTATACTGCTTTACATAATTATTGAAATGAAAAAATATTTTTTCATTTCAATAATTTCCATCCTAAAATCTAATGTCCCGCTAACCTAAACTAATACAATCCCCACCAACTTCCCAAAATCAATTTTAACCTCATTGCTAAGTATCAAGAAAAACCTGCTTTGGTTCAGCAATTGAAAAGGAGCATTGGCTTTTGGACCTACAATGCTTACGCCTACAAAGGCTAGGTGTTCATCAAACCCTAGCACATACACATGCGATACATCTGTTAAATCGAGTAAGGTTTGAAGGTGGTTGTGGGTAATGTGTAGCAATAGGTTTTTGCCCACGTAGACATCTTTAATAGATACTAAAGGTTGGTTTACTTGTTGCTCGCTAATGGAGTAGGAGACACGTTTTGTAGTTCCTGTTTTGGTTTCAAAAAGTAATTGAACCGTAGGTGTTTTTTGTGTTGTTTTTTTCATGATGCAAACGATTAAAATGTTTTTGCAACAAGAATGGCAATAAAAGCTGATGGCGAATGTCGTTCAGATTTTTTGACCTTTTGGGCCCGCATTGCCTTACCACCGTGGATCTATACTCGGTTGGTAACTCTTTTTGAGTTTCTTAATGCGGTACGAATGTAAGGGTTTTCTTTAAATTTAGGTTTAGAATGATTTTTGTTCAATTGGAATTTCGCTCCGCTGGAGTTATTTGAAATAGGAGAAGTTTGAAAGGGCGTAAAATATTAATGTTCCATTCGAAATCGTATTCTCACCTAAAGCTTCTCCAAGTATGATCAAGGATTAATTGTCGATGCTGTTTAAGAATAGTTGAATACTCTTTTGTTATAGGGTCTTCAAACAAGTTTAATTGCTTGTCTAAGGCCTCTTGAGCTTTTGTATTAGCCTCAATGGCTTCTTCCTGTTTTTTTACATTGTATAAGAACCAACTGTATTTGTCCCAAGAGCGATAATTATACTCACGAGATGTTTTGTTTAGTACTGGATTCAAATAAAAAAAGTAGTAAAATTCATCCGACTGTCTGTACGATATGCTCCAAGAGAATAAAAAGAAAGCGATTAACATAAATTGAGGTAATCTGAACCTTGTTTTTGATTGTAACTGCAAAGCAAACCATGCTATGCTAACAAAAAATGGCACAAAAAACACCAGCTTAAAGCCAAATAGAATAGATGGACCGCCTGGCCAGTAAAGGAGTCTAAATAAGAAATAAATTATCCAGAGCGAAAACGATAGGTAAAGAAAAGAGTAGGCAATATTGTTTCGTATATTTTTGAAGAAATGGATTAAGCTTACACTAAAAAATATAGCACAGCCCACTAATAAAATAATGTCGGCCCCGGCCCAGTGAAGCAATTTAAACGCTATGCCAATTAGAAAAAGTAGTAAAGAAATACGTTCTATTATTTTCATTCCTTTTTGTGTTTTAGGTTCAAGATTTAACTAACCCTTACCCGTAATAATACCTAAGCACTATTTGTTTCCTGCAACCTAAAACAAAATTCTGTTAATGCCTATAAAAGCGTGAAGCTTGTTGCGTGATGAAGGGGTGATATGCAGCAAAATTAGTGAAGTATTACCCTACGAGTGCGGCTGGTGATCCAACGGAAGAGCGGACTTGAAGGATTGTGGCCCGAGCGGCGATGGCCTGTGCTGCAACAATCCTTTAAGTCAGTTCCGTTGGTGCCCTTTTTTGGTTACTTTTTTGGGCACGCAAAAAAGTGACAAAATCTTCATTGTAGAAAATGCATCATTTGAGAATGTATAAGTGTGTAAGAGAATTATTCTATCCTTAATAGTTAAGTAGGCTCTCTCTTTAAAGAAAAACTTTCATCAAGGAAAAAGAAAAGAACATACCACTAAGGAATCCTTTCTTTATAGAATAAATTATAAGGAAAGGAAACCATTCTATACTCACTTTAAATAAATCCTTCACAACAAACAAAACACTCATTACCCAATTATGCCGCTCCGCTGGAGCTCATAAAATATATATTGCATTTCTAGTTCTATTGGAATGTCGCTCCGCTGGAGCTCATAAAATATATATTGCATTTCTAGTTCTATTGGAATGTCGCTCCGCTGGAGCTCATAAAATATATATTGTATTTCTAGTTCTATTAGAATGCCACCCCGCTGGGGTTTGGGAATTTGTTTGGTTTCTGATTCATTGGAATGCCGCTCCTCTGGAGCTCATAAAATATATATTGCATTTCTGGTTCTATTAGAATGCCACCCCGCTGGGGTTTGGGAATTTGTTTGGTTTTTTGTTCTATTGGAATTTCGCTCCGCTGGAGCTTAGGAATTTGTTTGGTCTTTTGTTCAATTGGAATGTCGCTCCGCTGGAGCTTAGGAATTTGTTTGGTCTTTTGTTCTATTGGAATGTCGCTCCGCTGGAGCTTAGGAATTTGTTTGGTTTTTTGTTCTATTGGAATGTCGCTCCGCTGGGGTTTGGGAATTTGTTTGGTTTCTGATCCATTGGAATGATGCTCCTCTAGAGCTCAGGAAATTGCTTTCATAGATCCTTAAGGGTAAGTTGATTTATGCTAGGTTTGTTATAGTTTTACGGTAAGATTTCCCAACTCGAATCTAAACTTGGATTTCTTAATAAATGTTCCGGTATTTCTATCTCTGTATTTAAAAAAAAGGTTTAATACCAGATAAACTACTCATACATACCAACTATTCTCCCTAAATCCATTCGAGTTGCTTAATTAGTTCAACTTATTTTCTAAGTTTGATTAAACAAATGAAATCATTTGAAAGAGCAATAATGGAAAGGTATTAAAAAATAATTGAATAACGTATGAGTGGATTTATACTAGTAACAAAGGATAAGGTAGAAATAAGATTTGAATTTTATCTAGAAGATGCACCTGAAACCTCAAAGGCATTTGCGGCCTTGTTGCCGTTTACACGAACCTTTTATCATGCGCGAGTTTCTGGACAAGAAATTTGGATTGATGATGTTCCCAAACTTGATATCATTCAAGAGAACGCATCCGTTTTTACCGAACCAGGTGAAGTGGTATTTGGTCCCTCAAAACCTAGCCGAACAAAAACGGCGAACTGCTTTGGAATTTATTATGGAGAGGGCAAAGGATTGGATGCCTGCAATATTTTTGCGCGAGTGATGGAGGGTGATAAACAAAAACTACTAGAGCTTGGAAATAGCATTTGGAAAAATGGCTCACAAGAATTGACCCTTCAACAGGCTTAGGGTGACGTTCCCTTTCTGTTGCAAAAATTTTACTCTTTCACGTTCTCTTTCTCTTTCTTTCTTCCAATCTCCTATACGCCTTCTTCCTTTGAGGGTTGCTATAAAATTATTTTACAATTAGACTTTAGGTAAAAAAAACACGAAGGGTTAAGTTTGTTTTTACCATTTTATTTGGATGCAAATACTCAGCTTGGCCAAATGTAAATACCCTTTTAATAAATTTAGCATGAACAAACTACTCCAACTTAGTAGCATTATTATCTTATTGATTTCTTTGGGAGCTTGCCAACAAACCCCCACACGAAACAATTCTGCAAAACCATTTGATGCCATTTATTATGGAGGAGATATACTGACCATGGAAGGCGATAGCCCTAGTTATGCTGAATCTATTGGCGTAAAAGATGGAAAAATAGTTTTTGTGGGAACAAAATTGGATGCCGAAAAATATAGAGGTGATAATACGTTGATGAATGATTTAAATGGCAAAACCCTTGTGCCAGGATTTGTTGATGGTCATTGCCATTTCTTTGCATTTGGTTCCCAGGCAATATCTGCCAATTTACTTGCTGCCCCAGATGGTAAGTGCAATACAATAGACGATATTTTAACTGAACTCAAAACATGGTATAAAAAAAATGGCACCGACAAAACTCAAGGATGGATTTTTGGAATTGGCTTTGATGATGCTGTGCTTAAAGAGAAACGTTTTCCAACAAAAGATGATTTAGATAAAGTTTCGAAAGATTTACCCATTATGGTCACCCATATATCGGGTCATTTTTGTAGTGTTAATTCAAAAGGATTGGAACTATTGGGAATAAACGCAAATACAAAGCAACCTGATGGCGGAGTTATAAGAAGAGTGAAAGGTAGTAAGGAACCCAATGGTGTTTTAGAGGAGTTGGCAGCCATACCACATATGATGAAATTAATAACACCCAAAACGAAAGAATTAAGCGACATCTATTTAGATGCTGGTCAAAAAATGGCTGTGAGCTATGGATATACAACTGCTAACGAAGGTAGGGCTATGGGTAATCATGAATTAATGGCTGATTATGCTACCCGAGGTAAAATGTACATTGATGTAAATTCATGGATTGACTATTCTGCTTCTCAGTATATGAAAAGTGAATGGTATGGAAGGGAGTATAAAAATCATTACAGGATTGCGGGTTTAAAATTAACATTAGACGGTTCGCCACAAGGAAGAACTGCTTATCGAACCATACCATATTTACTTCCGCCAGATGGTCAGAAGCATGGATATAAAGGCTATCCAGCAATTCCAAACGACAAGGATGTTGAGAAAATAGTGGATAGTGCTTTTGCCAATAACTGGCAATTAAAAGTGCATTGCAATGGCGATGCCGCGGCCGACCAATTGTTTAGAGCGCTAAATAAATCTATTGCTAAATATGGTAATAAGGATAGAAGAACAATATTAATTCATGGCCAATTAATTCGTATGGATCAGTTGGATAGTTTAAAGAAATATGATTTGGTAGGTTCCTTCTTTCCTATGCATACTTTTTATTGGGGCGACTGGTATAAGGAAATAATCGGACCTGAAAAAGCGCAACAAATAAGCCCTGTTCAATCTGCCTTAAAAAAAGGAATACGTGTTACAACCCATACAGATGCACCTGTTGCCTTGCCTAATTTAATGATGATCATGTGGACTGCCGTAAACCGCCAAAGTAGAAGCGGTGCAATAATAGGAGCTGATGAAAAATTAAGCACTTATGAAGCTTTAAAATCTATTACCTGTTGGAGTGCAGAACAGTTTTATGAAGAAGCCCAAAAAGGTACACTTACGGCAGGTAAATTGGCAGATATGGTAGTGCTAGATAAAAATCCATTGAAAATTAATCCAATGGAATTGAAAGATATTGTCGTATTGGAAACTATTAAAGAAGGAAAGAGGGTTTTTAAGAAGTAGAAAGAGTAACAGAAACAGAAAGAGATTTTTACTCTTTCCCTTTCCCTTTCTCTTTAATACGCATTGAAAAGTAGGGTTCTGTGGCTTACATTTGTTTTACAAGGCATAAACTCTTAGCAACAATGACATTCTTTCTAAAACTAAAACACTGGCAACTATTTGGCTTATTATTGGGCATTCCTATGCTCTTTCAATTTGTAACTGTGAGTACATTTATTAAAAGTGAGAATATTCTAACGTTGCTTTCAATCCTTTCTGTGGTAATGGTTATTACCATGTGCATTTTCCTTGCTTGGTTCTATTCCCTTGGAACAAATCTTCATAAAAAATTACCACCAACAGTTTCCATGAATTTAACTTTATTTAAAATCTTATTACTCTTTCCATTACTATACTTGGTGTCTATTACTGTTTTTATGCTTACCATGCTACCTACATTAGGGGTTGGTAGCAGACCTAATTTCTTGCCATTTTCTGCCATTTTTGTGGTACATTTTTTCTCCATGTTTTGTATTTTTTACTGCCTATACTTCAATGCAAAAGCATTGAAATCTGTAGAATGGCAAAAGCCCGTTACATTTGGTGATTTTGCTGGAGAGTTCTTTTTAATTTGGTTTTTCCCAATTGGAGTTTGGATCCTACAGCCAAGAATAAATGAACTATTTAAGGAAGATTAAAGTAAAAGAAACAGAAACAGAAAGAGATTTTTACTCTTTCCCTTTCACTTTCTCTTTCTTTCTTCCAATCTCCCTTCCACCTCCAAACTCTTCTCCTGAATATACTTTTTAAACTTAACAAATTCCTCACTGCCTTCATGCAAAGGTCTATGCAAAAGTGCTTGGTTTAAGTGTGCAATATCATTTAGTAAAGGCAAAGAATTTGGTTCAATGCAATGCGTTTTAAATTGTTCCCATACATAATCAATGGCTTGTTGGTTTGGGTGTGCCATATCTGGGCCATAAAAGCGGTAGTCTCTTAGTTCGTCTTGAACCAACTCAAAGGCAGGGAAATAATAACTTGTTGGGAATAGTTGCTGCAATTGGTTCAGGGCAAGAAACAGAACAGATTTGCTAAGGTTGTTTTGGTGCAAACCATCTTTGCTATACTTAACCGGACTTATGCTCCATATAATTTTTAAGTCTTTGTTTTGGTTCAACAAAGTAGTTAAAAGTGGAGTGTAAAGCGCTACAATTTCTTCTACACGTAAGAGGCGTTTTGTAAATTGATTGGCTGGTACCTTATGGCAATTGGCTACAATTTGTTTGCTTGTATTTAACTCGTATACCCAGGCCGAACCCCAAGTGAGTAGGAGGTAATTGGCCTCTGAAAGAGCTTTGTTTGCCTCTTGTAGCGAGTTCGTAATTTCTTGTTCTATTTGTGCTTTGTTGGGGTTAGAGAATTGCCCATGGTGACTCCAGCTATGGAACAAACCTTGGTTTTCTATAAGTTGTTCTTGCGCATGAAAGGAGCTAGGGTTTATATACTGAGCCAAAGCCTGAGCCATACTAGCAGGGTTAAACAAAATACCCGAAGGATTGAGGCAAAGATTAAACCGGTGGTTTTGCAGAAGCTGGCCAATGTTTTGTGCAAAGCAAGAGCCCAAGGCAAATACCTTGTGGCTGTAAGCAATTGGCTGCTCAAGGGGCTTAAATGTATGTTCTAATCTAAACTGCATACACAAAGGTAATTTTTTCTTGCCGTTTTGAACCCAAATTAATGAGCAAAGTTATAGGTTCTTTCAATAGTATTAAGTAGCTTTGTTTAACCTTTAACTCTTATACTATGAAGAGCATATACTCCCTTGTACTTGTTGCAGCCATTGGCTTTGCAGCGTGTAAAAAATCTGAAACCAATACAGGTTCAGGTAACTCAACTATAAAAGATCCATCTAGTATGTTTGATATGGCCGTGCCCGATGGCTTTACCTATCAAAGTACCCGTAATTTTAATACCGAATTTTTGGTGCTGAATGCGCAGGATCAAGCGGTGAAAAATTGTGTAATAAGTTTATATACCGATGAGCCTGCCAATGGCGGTAAGCTTTTTGTAAAAGGTATTACCAATGCACAGGGTATCTTTACCTGCAATGCTAAAACACCAAGTGCTTTAACTCATTTGGTTCTCAATTGTTCGTTCTTGGGTATACCAGAAAATATACTTATTCCTAATCTTGGTTCGAACCAAAAGATTACGCTAGGAGGGAGCAAACCGCAGTTCTTAAAAACAACGGAAGCAAAGTATAGTTCTGGTGCACCCATTTTGCAAAAGGCAGGTTCTAAGTTTTCTAATAAATATTTGCCGCTGGGTTGGGATGTAAATGGAGTGCCAAATAATTTAGTTACACCAAGAGATGTGGTAAGCAACCAAATGATTACTGATATTTGGAGTGCCTTGCCTCCAAGTGTTTCTGTAGCTACCAACCACCCAACTTGGTTAGACGATAATTTAAGTAAACGCACCCTCTTAATAACTCAAACGGCAGATGTATTTGTTACCTTTTTAACAGAAGGTGCGGGTTTTAAAAATACCTTGTTTTACTATCGCTATAATAAAAATAATCCGCCTGCCACCGCTGCCGATATCGATTCATTATTTGTTGTTTACCCAAATGCTTCTTTAACAAACTCAGGTGGTGGATTAATAACCGGCGATAAGGTGTTTATTGGAAGGTTTGGTCCAGATACAGTTATTGCCTATGGTATAGCGGCTAATGGTTTTAATAGTGGCACAGGTACAATTAGCAATGGTATTAATTTGTATTATGCCAATAAAAATTTTAACCCTGAACCTAGCACAGCGCTCAAGCAACATTTAGTGATGTTATACGATGCACCTAGTAAGAAATACATCATGGGTTTTGAAGATGTAGCTAGAACCGCATCGGGTTGCGACCATGATTTTAACGATGTATTGTTTTATACCACCAGTAATCCGGTAACAGCTATTTCAAATGATAGCATTATTAGTTTACCTGGCACAAGCGATGATGATGGCGATGGCGTGCCTAATGTGGATGATGAATATCCAACTGATCCAGCACGTGCCTTTAACAATTATTTCCCGGCACAAAACCAATATGCCTCTGTGGCATTTGAAGACCTTTGGCCTTGGTATGGCGATTACGATTTAAATGATGTGGTGGTTGATTTTAATTATAAAGTTGTAACCAATGCCAGCAACCAAGTAAAGGATGTAAATGCAAAATATACCTTGCGTGCCAGTGGCGGACAAATACAAACAACCTTTGCAGTGCAGTTTCCAACCCTTGCCTCTAATATTACAAGTTTAACAGGAGCCAGTTTAGAAGCGGGACAAACAAGTGCCGTATTAAAAGTGTTTCCAAACATACGCTCGGTTCAGCCCCGCTGGAACACCGTGCCCGGCGAAGCCTATGCCGATTCTGTGAAGGTAGAAGCGAACTTTACCTTGCTGAGCCCAATTGCACTTTCTACATTTGGACTAAACGAGTATAACCCATTTATTTGGGGCAACTCTGATGGAGCTAATAGAGGCATGGAAATTCACTTGCCAGGTAAACTCCCTACACCCTTAGCCAACGATTCTAATTTTAGCACAGGCGACGATAGAACATCTGTGGCTCAGAATAAGTATTACTTAAGTAAAGATAATTTGCCTTGGGCCATACTTACCCCAGAGCGCTTTGAATACCCAATAGAAAAAGCAGATATTGTTACAGCTCATTTAAAGTTTGGCCAGTGGGCACAAAGTGCTGGCGCAACCTACACCGATTGGTATAAGAATTTAAGTGGGTATAGAAACACGTCTAAGATATATAAGAAACCATAGGCTCATTCCTAAAATTAGAATGATAGTTTTATTCTGAAACAAAAAAGTATAAGCCTATATCTATAAATCAAGCACTTAGGCATTGGCACGCTGCTTGTAATGTATAGAGTAGGTTTCTGCATAGAGGTATGCAGTAGGTTTTCATGGCTAGCCCCGTTGAAGAAATTCAGCGGGGCTTATTTTTTTTAAAGACGGCTCCTGGCTACTGGCCTCTGGCACTTTATATTATCCCTAGCAACCAGCGACCAGTCAACCAGCGACCAGCAAACAGCAAACAGCGACCAGCGACCTTCCCATACCCCAACTCCCACACCAATTGTAAAACCTAATTAGGATTGTTTGGTTCAAAATGGGATTGAAATTTACCCGTGCCAAAAAGTAAAGTTGTTGTTTATTAGTGTTTTATGAGTTTGGCTCAATAGGTGCAATAGAATGGCAACACCAAATTAACACCATGAATAAATTAATTATCTTAGCAGTTGCCGCCGGTTTAACGGTAACTTCTTGTAAAAAAGGATTAGAAGAAAAATTTTCGGAAGCTCAACAAGCTAATTCAAGCACTTTAGTAAGTGCAAACAAAATGAGCGATATTAAAGTACCTGCTGGTTTTAAGTGGGAAACTTCAAGAGACGTACAAGTTAAAATAGCTTCTACCGATGCTCGTTTTGGAAACACACTACATAATATTACTGTATATAGTGCCGACCCGAATCAAGGTGGTATTAAATTGGCAGAAGGTGCTGTTTCTACTAGCACTCCATTTGAAGCTACTATTAGCACTGCAAATACATTAAAAGAATACTATATCGTAAAAGTTGCTCCAGACCAATCAAAGGTTATGGAAAAAATTGCCATTTCTGGTAACAATGCCCAAACAACTATGAGCGTTGCAACTGCACCTGTTAAATTAGGTAAAACTAGCGGTGGTCCAGATTGCTCAACTGGTTGTACTCAAACCATTACCTCAAACAACACCAATTTAAATGTAAATAACGGTGATGTTATTTGTGTAACAGGAAGCAATATTACCATTGGCTTTAATGCAAATGGAGGTACCATTCGTATATGTGGATCAAACGTAACTGTAACCAATGCAAACTTAAATAATAGCTCAACTTTAATAGTAACGAGCACTGGTAGCGCATCGTTTAATAACTTGAACCAAAACGGTACTAGCACAACTTTTACTAACTATGGTACAGTTTCTATGAGCAGCTCTTTCTCTCCAGGTGGAACTGTAACTAACAACGGAACAATTACTACTACAGGCGACTATAACTTAAACTCACAAAGTCAAGAAGTAAACAATGGTACTATTAATGTTGGTCAAAGTATGAACATTAATGGTAATACTAGCATGACCAATAATGGCAGTATTGTAACCAACCAAGATTGTAAAGTAAACGGAACTGGATTGTTAATTAACAACTGTAACCTTTGGTCGAAACGTGAGTTTCATAATAACGGAACAACTAGAAACTACTCTTTAATTAAAGTAGA
The DNA here is from genome assembly GCA_002256395.1 of Bacteroidetes bacterium B1(2017). Lineage (GTDB taxonomy): Bacteria > Bacteroidota > Bacteroidia > UKL13-3 > UKL13-3 > B1. The sequence goes on from NKJG01000003.1 coordinate 554,341, forward strand.
CGCTGAATCGAAAATTAACGGTGGTTCTGAATTAGGATTATATAGTGGAGCAATGTTCTTAACCTACGATATGACCATTAACGGAACAGTTAAAGGATATGGATCAACCTCATTGGTAAAAGTAACTCACGATACACGTATAAACGGTGGAGGTTCTGTAATTAACGCCTTACAATATTGCGATGTAAACGGAATAGAAACTAACCATGGAACAATTGGAAGTGGAGCAGCATTGGGTTGTGGTTTATACATACCAGTTACAGCTTGTAATAGTGTTGGAAACGGTACAGCACCAATAACAGATACAGATGGTGATGGCGTAGCAGATTCTGGCGATGCATACCCAACTGATCCTAACAAAGCATACAATAATGCTTACGGTACAGCTACAGTTGCATTTGAAGATTTATATCCATACAAAGGCGATTATGATTTGAATGATGTGGTTGTTAATTATAACTATAATGTAGTAACCAATGCAGCTAACAAAGTAGTAAGAGTAGAAGCAACCTATGTATTGCGTGCAACAGGTGGAAGTTACGAAAACGGATTTGCCGTTCAGTTCCCAATCAATCGTTCGCAAGTAAGTGGCTTAACTGGTGCTACACTAGAAGCTGGTCAAAGCAAAGCAGTAGTAGTTCTATTTAACAATATGCGTTCTGAAATGGCTACTTGGAATACAATTTCTGGACAACCTACAAGCGCTAACGTTACCTACACTGTTGCCTTCAACGTAACTGGTTTACCAACTCTTGTAAGCTTTGGCCTAGGATCATACAACCCATTTATTTGGAATAACACTGCAGGTTTTGGAAGAGGATACGAAGTTCATTTACCTGGCAAATTGCCTACAGATTTAGCTAACACTAGCTTATTTGGAACTGGCGACGATGCAAGTAATTTAGGAACTGGCGATACTTATGTAAGCAGCAATGGAAGATACCCTTGGGCTATTAACACTCCTGCAAACTTTAGCTATCCAAAAGAAAAAGCCGATATAAACACTGCCTATACCAAGTTTGCTTCTTGGGTAACTAGTGGCGGTGCACAATATGCAGATTGGTATACCAACGGAACAGGTTACCGCAACGCTGCAAACATCTATTAAGAAACCAACGGCTCTGTGCCAATCTTTACAAATAAACCAAAGGCTTCGGCCAACCTTTACACAATAAAATTCCCCGGCTTCATGGTGTGGCCGGGGTTTTTTATGTTTAGTGGGTTTCGGTTTGAACCAAAAAAAAAGTCTAGCTATAAATTATAGCTAGACTTTTTAGTTTTAAAGAGAAGGTGATTAAATCACAAACTCACTCTTATACATTTCGTAATGTGGGTTCACACAAAAAATGGGAACATTACCTGCATCATTTACAATTTGCTGAGCGTAAGTTTCTATGATGTATTCACGAATAGATTTGTCGTTTTCTTGTTGCGTCATAATCATAATTAAATCGGCCATTTTGGTTTCGGCAAATTCAAGTGTGGTACGTGCAAAGTCTGAATCGTTTTCAAGAATTGTTTCGGTATGCTTTACTCCGCTTTCATCAAAGATGTTTTGAATCTGACGAAGGTTAGCAGCCAATTTATTATCTAAGAATTCATCGCCTACTTTGTAGGTTAACACATGTATGGTTGAGTTATACGATTTACCTAAATGAATAGCCCATTTCATCTTTTGCTTAGATTCTTTAGATAGGTCTAAAGGAAACACAATATTCTTGTAGGCATTTGGGTTTTTATCTGTTTTAACTACAATAACAGGCATGGTACTATAGCTAATAACTCTACCGGCATTACTTCCAATTACACGCTCTACGCCGCTAGCACCGTGAGTTCCCATAATTACGCAATCGCAACCATATTCTTCGGCCGTTTCAATTACGGTTTTATAAATCTTACCTGTTCTAACATCGGTTTTACATTGAATGCCATACTTAACATTAATTTCTGCCGCTTTGTCTTTCAGTCTACCCAATAAAGCTTCTTTGGCTAAATTATCTTTGGTTTCGTTTTTACTAAAGCTAAAGATATTGCTTAAGAAATCTTCTTCTAAAATACTTAACAACACAAGGTCGTTATCAAAATGTTTTGCTAATTGCGCAGCATGTGCAAGAGCGTTTAATGAGATTTCAGAGAAATCTACTGGAACTAACATGATGTTTTTTTTCTTTTCCATTTGAGAAGTGTAGTTTTGTTTACAAAGGTAATTGTTTTACTTAGCAGTGCCTACAATTATAAAAAATGAACACCAAAATACCATCAAGTGAATTGATTTTGAACCCAGATGGGTCCATTTACCACTTGCATTTGTTTCCAGAAGACCTTGCCAATATTGTGTTGCTAGTTGGTGATCCCGAGCGGGTTCCAAACGTTTCTCAGTACTTTGATACCATTGAACTAAAGAAGCAAAAGCGCGAATTTATTACCCATACAGGTACCATTGGAAAAACCAGATTAACCGTACTTTCTACCGGTATTGGAACAGATAATATTGATATTGTTTTGAATGAATTGGACGCTTTGGCCAACATAAATTTGGCCACAAGAGAAATAAAATCCAGTAAACACGATTTAAGTTTGGTTCGCATAGGCACAAGCGGCGCCCTGCAAGCCGATATACCCGTTGATAGCATGTTGGTTTCAACCCATGGCCTTGGCTTAGACCATTTGCTTTGGTATTATAATGTGGAACCAGATATGGATGTAGTGTATTTGAAAGAAGAGCTAGGTTTAGATTTCTTAAAACCATACTTATACAAGGCGAGTAGCGAGTTGCTAGCAAAATTTGATGATCAGAGTATAAAAGGAATAACAGCAACATGCAGTGGCTTTTATGCCCCTCAAGGCAGGTATTTAAGAGCAGGTATTCACTCAAAGCATATTGTTAAAAGCTTATCCGATATACGAATTGCCGGCAACAGAGTGACCAATTTTGAAATGGAAACAGCCGCTATACTTGGCCTAAGCAAATTGTTTGGCTTCAAAGCCATTGCCGTAAACGCCATTGTAGCCAATAGAATTACTCAAGAATTTAGCACTCAAACGCAAAAGAGTATTGATAAGACCATTCAATATACCCTAGAGGCATTAACATCCTAAAGGCCGCTTCTGGCTCCTGGCATCTAGCCTCTGGCCCATCCTCCCAGCGACCAGCGACCAGCAACCAGCAACCAGCCACCAGTCAACCCGCGACTTCCCCATGAACCAACTCCTACACCAAATAGCACTCAAGCTAATACCTGGTATTGGCGATGTATTAATGAAGAACCTCATAAGTTATTGTGGGGGAGTGGAAGAAGTGTTTAAGGCAAAAAAAGGGAAACTGCTTCGTGTGCCTGGCATTGGAGAAGTATTGGCCACTAGCATTGTGTCTTTTAAAGACTTTGACCGAGCAGAATTAGAGTTGGCATTTATAGAAAAGCATCAGATACAAACCTTCTTTTATTTAGATGAAAACTATCCCTATCGCTTACGTGATTTACCCGATTCGCCTTGTTTATTATTTGGGATAGGCACCTTAGATTTAAATCCAAGCCGACAAATTGGGGTAGTGGGTACCAGAAAAGCTAGTGAGTATGGACGAGAGTTTACCCAACAATTTATAGCCGACATAAAACCCTTTCAAGTACAAGTGGTAAGCGGCTTAGCGCAAGGTATTGATGGCATTGCACATAAGGCATGTATAGAAAATGATATTCCAACTATTGGTGTTTTGGCGCATGGGTTAGATAGAATTTATCCGTATCAACATCAATCATTGGCTAAGAAAATGCTGGTAAATGGTGGTTTGCTTACTGAGTTTTTATCGAACACCAATCCTGATAGGGAGAACTTTCCTAAGCGGAATAGAATTGTGGCTGGATTAAGTGATGTTTTAATAGTACCAGAAACAGCTATAAAAGGAGGCGCCAGAATAACCGCTGAGATAGCACATTCTTATAATAGAGATATTATGGCTGTGCCCGGGCGCATCAACGATTATTATTCGCAAGGGTGTAATTACCTTATTCAAGAAAATAAAGCAGCCCTACTAAACTCTTGCAACGATTTAATTTTGGCCATGAATTGGGAACAAAAGGCTAAAACAAAACCCACCCTAAATCTTTTTAATCAGCTAACAATAACTGAGCAAGAGCTTATAGTTTATATTAGGTCAAAGGTTAAAGTACATTTAGATACCATGGCTTTTGAACTAAATAAGGACCCAGGAAGTTTAGCACTTCAATTATTAGAATTAGAATTTAATGGCTTTGTACGCAGTCTGCCTGGTAAAATGCTTGAGTTAAAGTAAATTTCATTTTAGAACTCGCTAATTAAATAGCATCTTTGTTTGGTATGAATACCCAAAATTTCTTCTTCAAAAAAGTATGTTTACTGCTAACATTACTTATAGGTTTAGGCATACTGCCAAAATTTGGTTCAGCCAAAAAGAAACCTAAGAAACCAACCAAGGTTGTATTGTTAATTGGCGATGGAATGGGCTTGGCTCAGATATCTAGCGTTATGGTTGGCTATACGGGCCAAAATGCCTTTGAACGCTTTGAGGTTATTGGCTTAAGCAAAACTTCTTCGGCCGATAATTATGTTACTGATAGTGGGGCAGGAGCTACCGTTTTTTCTATTGGTAAGAAAACATATAATGGAGCCATTGGAGTAGATAGTGCTGGCAAAGAACATAGAAATTTGTTTGAACTCGTAAAGGATAAAGGATGGGGAACAGGTGTAGTGGTAACGTCTTCTATAACTCATGCCACACCAGCAGCCTTTTATGCACATGTAGCTTCACGTAAATCGGAAGATGAAATAGCAGAGTTTTTGGTTCGTAAAAGCTGCGATATTGCCATTGGTGGAGGTAAGAAGTTTTTTACAGATAGAAAAGACAAACGTAATTTGTTTAGCGAGTTAAATGAACTTGGGTATAAAATTGCTGCAGATACCAATCTGTTATTTATTGATTCAAAAAAACTCATCTACACCTTGGCCGATAATGGCATGAAAAAAATGCAAGAGGGTAGAGGCGATTACCTAAAGAAGGCAACTCAAATGGCTCAAAGCAATTTGAATAAATACTACGAGAATTATTTTTTAATGGTTGAAGGTTCGCAAATAGATTGGGGTGGACACGAGAATGATTTTACCTATATGCAACAAGAGTTGCTAGATTTTAACAGTGTGCTGAACCAAGTATTAGATGAAGCCAAGAAGGATGGAAATACCTTAGTAATTGTTACGGCAGACCATGAAACAGGTGGTTTAAGTATGCTTGAAAACAAATCTAATACCGACACTTTTACGGTAAATTATGCCAGCAAAGGACATAGTGGAATTATGGTTCCTGTTTTTGCTTATGGTCCAGGAGCAGAAGACTTTTCGGGCATATACGAGAACACTGCCATATTTGATAAACTTAAAAAACTAATGATAAAAGATGGAGCAACTAAGTATAGGAACTAATGTTTGGATTGCGGCAGCACTAATACTGGTTGCCATACTTATGGTATATGTTATTTTGCCAAAAGTACTCAAAAACTACTCTCTAGAAAAAGCCGTAAAATTAGTTTTGGTATACGCTATGATGGGCTATTTGAGTTACGATTTTTACCTAAAAGAAAAATACTATTATATAATTTTCTTTGCCATTGGGGCGGGTTTGTATACGTATTTAATCGCTATTGCAAAGCGCAAATAATTTGCAGTGCTTGTTAAAGTTTTAATAGCTTTTTCGACCCCAATTCTTTTTGTGTAAATTGAATATAATATACCCCAGTTTTAATAGAATTCAACTCAATAGAGTTTACTCCCTTTTGTGCTGTGCCTGTATAAACTAGTTCACCCATAGCGCTATATATACTGTAGCTTGCGCTCTCTTGAATGTTTTCAAGGATTAATTCAAATTGGCCTGTACTTGGGTTAGGAAAGAGTTTTATTGGGTCTGTTTCATTTTCATCTAGGTATACCACTCTAATAGGCGAATAAGAAAAACTTCCATTTATATCCACTTGTTTTAGTCGGTAATATAAAGTGCCATACATTCTGTTTAGTAAGGCATTCGTATCTGTATAAGAATACCCTGTATTAATATGGCTTGTGCCACGGGCTTCAATTCTTCCAATTGGAATAAAATCAGTTGCATTTTCACTTCGTTGAATGTCAAAATAGTTTGAATTTGTTTCGCTAAGGGTATTCCAATTTAGGCTTACATCTGGATGCTTTTTCTGCACCGAAAACTCCCCAAATTCCACAGGTAATAAACCATCATTAAAAAGTTTGATTACAAATATATCATAGGTTGAATTGAATACATTTGTAATGGAGGTAGTTTGAAAAGGAAAGGAATAATCAGCTGTACCTGTTAACCAAATATCATCATTAGGTCCAAGTGTAATTCCATTCGCCGAACTAAAATTATAATTTGCGCCTCCTGTATTCCTATATACTAAATTGCCAGAGTCGTCATATTTAGCCATCCAAAGGTAAAAGGGTGTGCTACCGCCTCCAAATATAGTTGAGGGTAAAAAAACAACTGGTCCTGTTAGGTTTCCAGCTAAATAAATATTGTTGTAATTGTCTCTAACCATGGATACTGGAACCGTTTTAGCATAAGACGACATTTGGGAGACACGTAATCTAGCCAAAATAGCATTTGCCCAAATAAGGATACCTGATGTATCTAATTTAACAATATATGCATTGCTGCCATAGGTTGGAGAATAGCTGCTGGTTCCAACCCCTCCAGATGAAAAAATATATGTTTGGGAGGCGCTCGTATCTGGATTAAAATCTACGGTGCTTGTAAATTCACCACCTAATAAGATATATCCATCAGTTGTAAATTGAATAGTTTTACCATCGCTCATGGATTGAAGGCATCCATTAATACCCGTACAATTTAAATAACTAGGTGCAAATACTTTAGCAAATTTAAATCCTCCCGATGAATTTAACTCAAGAACAAAGGCGGCACATGCGCCGGCTAAACTAATTGTATATAGATAGGTTGCTGGTCCTGGATCAAAATCTATCGTGCCAATAAAGGAGCCTGTTACGGCAATTTTTCCAGTTGAATCAACTGCAATTCCATTTCCATAATCCTGGTTGGTGCCTCCTAAGGATTTTGCAAAAACAAAATTCCCAGCAGAATCAAGTTTGAGTATAAAAATATCATTTAGTCCGTTTGAACCTAATACAGTATTACCCACACCTGGGTCAAAATCTGCAGCACCTTGATACGATCCAGTTGCATAAATATTATCGAATTTATCTAAGGCAAAGTTTTGAAGCACATCGTCAAATCCACTACCAAAACCTTTGACCCAATTAACAGTTCCGTTTAAGTTTAGGTTAAGCAGAAAACAATCATTGCCCCCATTAGATGAAAGCGGTATAGAAGGAATTCCATTTGTATTAAAATTTACATTACCAGAAAAGGTGCCACTTAAAATAAGTTTGTTTGATTTGGTAATTTTTAAATTTACACACGATTCGTTGCCAAAGTCACCAATTTTTTTGGCCCAAATTAAGTTTCTAAATTTGTCTGATTTAGTAATATAAACGTCGTATCCACCAGAGGAAGTTAAATTGGTGATAGCAAGGCCCGGGTCGAAATCAACGGTATTAGAAAACATACCTGCAGTATAAAAATAACCAGAGTCGTCAACAGCTATGGCCATACCTTTATCGCTGCCAGAGCCTCCAACAGAAAAAGCAATTGGCCACATTTGCGCCTTTCCTGGATTGGAAATTAGGATCAACAACACCAAAAAGCAAATGGATTGAAACCAAATTTTGAAATGGCGTTGTGGGTAGTTGATTCCCTGAATGGCAAGTTTCATTGGGCTAATTATTAATTACTTAATTTTAGATATCTATCAAAGTAAAAACAATTTTGTAAATAACACAATGATTTAATGACAAAAAAAAAGCCTCACAAACTGTGAAGCTTTTATACGTAGCGGGGAGCAGGATCGAACTGCCCTCCGCTAGCCAGCGGATATGAATCCTACGCTCATCCTGAGTCTTTCGAAGAGCAAAAAAAAAGCCTCACAAACTGTGAAGCTTTTATACGTAGCGGGGAGCAGGATCGAACTGCCCACCTTAGGGTTATGAATCCTACGCTCTAACCAACTGAGCTACCCCGCCATTTTCCCTTAAGGGGCTGCAAATATAAGAAAATATGGTTTTGAACAAAATATTTTTCGCATTAACAATAAATTTAGTTTTTGGCGTTTTATGTATAGTTTAAGCGGAACGCAGTGTATAGCAGTGAGTATTATGCACAAAGTTCTTCACATAAACTTCGCACATTTAGTAAACATTTTTTATAATTGCGCTAACTTTGTAAGATATAATGCCCAAAACTATGAATAAGAGAAAAGTATTACTTGGAGGAATCACAATTGCAATTGTAGCGCTAGTTACCTTTGCCTTTGTAACTTACCCTCCATTTAGTGCCTTAGGCATGGGCAGTAAGTTAGGCAAGAAGCAAGGTTTTCCTGGCTTTGGCATCTGGTTGCCGCCCGATTATGAAGTGCATGGAATAGACGTTTCAAGACATCAAGGCAAAATAAATTGGGAATCGGTTAGCGAGCATACTTCAAACGATATTGATATTAGCTTTACCTTTATTAAAGCCTGCGAAGGCCGCTCGGTAAGAGATAATTACTTCCAAGAAAATTGGAAAGAAGCTAAAGAACATAATATGTTAAGAGGCGCTTACCATTTCTTTAGACCACACCTAACTGCCGATGAACAATTTAATTTGTTTAAAGGCATAGTAAAGCTTCAAAAGGAAGACCTTCCTCCAGTTTTGGATGTAGAAATGAGAGGAAGTTGCCCTCCTGCCCGTTTAAAGAAAAATGTGAAACGTTGGTTGGTGCTTGCCGAAAAACAATACGGCGTTACTCCTATATTATACACTAGTTATTCTTTTTATCGCAACTATTTTAGCGGTAAAGAATTTGAAAAATACCCACTTTGGATTGCTCATTATGCCACAGATGACTTAAACCGCTTGACTAAGAAGTGGGATTTCTGGCAACATAATGAAGGCGGCAGAGTAAAGGGTATTAGAGGCGACGTTGATTTTAACGTGTTTAAAGGCGATTACCGCGATTTGCTTGACCTTTGCAAGAAATAAGCTTTAGGTTTTCCTTGTAAAATTATCTTTTTAAGAATATTGTAAGAGTAAATTTGGGTTCAGGCCCTTATTTTTGAGTCTTGCTCAAACTCCTTACTATGAAAACAAAATTCTTACTCATACTTTTAACTTTCTTACTTTCCATTACTTCCTATTCGCAGGTTGCTAAAAATCAGGTTCTGCAAATACAAGCAACTGCCAATGCAAATGGAAGCATAAAATTGAGTTGGCCACCAATTACATACGCTGGAAATTACTGGATTTATAAACGCCTGAGCCAATCAACGGAGGATTGGGGAGCTAACCCTTTTGCTACGGTGGCTGGCTCCTTATTTGAATATACAGATGTAAGTGTAAGTGCCGGACAAGCTTATGAATACAGAATTATTAAGGTTAATGGCACCACGGCCGAAGGCTTTGGGTATATATATGCTGGAAATAAATTCTCGAGAAATGCAGCCTTTACCTCCATTTTATTGCTCGTAGATAGCTCTTATCAAACTCCTTTGGCTTCAGAAATTAGCCAACTTGAGGCAGATTTATACGCCGAATCTTATGTGGTTAAAAAATTACCTGTTGGAAGAAGTGAAGCGGTACTTGTTGTGAAGGCTAGAATTTTGGCGGCTTATAATGCTTTAACTCCAAAGCCTGAAGCCATTTTTCTATTAGGACATATTCCTGTTCCCTATTCTGGATTTTATTCGGCCAATGGCGATGCACCTCCACCAGATGGACATGTGGAAGGAAGCGGAAACCACACGGGAGCCTGGCCTGCAGATGTGTATTATGGAATTATTGAAAATGTGTTTACAGATAATACGGTTAATTGCTCCACAGGAACATTAGCAAGAAACCATAATATAGTAGGCGATGGAAAATTTGATCAAACCAAATTGCCTGCAGCTGCAACACTAGAGGTTGGGCGCGTAGATTTATCTGATTTGCCTGCCTTTGGAAAAAGCGAAATAGAATTAACTAGAGATTATTTAACTAGAAACCATGCTTGGCGCACTGGTAAATGGAAAGTTACTGAAAGAGGTTTAATTGATAACAATTTTACTACTTTAAATATCGCCTCAACCGGCTATGCAAATTTTGCGGCCTTAGTGGGGCCAGATAAAGTGGTGGATGATCAAGATTATTTTGTAGCTCAACGCAATGGTTCTTATTTATGGAGTTATGGATGTGGAGCTGGATCCTACGTTAGTTGCCAAGGTATTGGTACCACCAACAGTTTTGTGAACGATTCGTTTGAAAATGTATTTACCATTTTAGCGGGTAGTTTCTTTGGCGATTGGGATATTCAAAATAACTTATTACGCGCACCTTTGGCAAGTAGTAGTTTGGCTTCATGTATGGGTGGAATTCCAAAATGGTATTTGCATCACATGGGCCTTGGCGATAGAATTGGCAAGGGAACAAAAATTACTCAAAACAATTCCAACTTTTATTTCTCTGGCAATTTTAATATGTCGTATAATTCTATGCATATAGCGCTTATGGGCGATCCAACCTTGCGTATGCGAAACCTTCAACCCATTGAGGGATTTACGGCAAGCTTTGAAAACAACAGCACAAAACTAACATGGAATGCAAGTGCAGATGCAGATGTTGCTTATGATGTTTTTAAAATTGATACTGTTGCACATACCTATACTAAATTAAATACTTCGGTAATAAGTGGTACTAATTTTACTGATGTAAGCAATACACAAGGCTTGCCCTATTTATATGCTGTGATGCCCGTAAAACTTGAAATAGGCGCTAGTGGTTCGTATTATAATTTAGGTGCTACAACACATACTCGAATTGGCCAAACAAGCGGATTATCTGATGTTAGGGGGGCGAAAATTGACTTAAGTTATTTCCCAAATCCTTTGAATGGAGCACAAGAATTAACACTTCAATTAGCTGGAGATTTGGGTTCAGACCTTATAAATGTGGAGCTATATAATTTAGAAGGACAACTAGTTACTACAAGCAATTTTGAACCTACTAGCGCTAGAAGCAATATACTAAAGATGAAAAATATTCCTTCTCAAACGGGAGTTTATGTGTTAAAAGTAACGTGTGGAAATGCCGTATCGTTTGGAAAAATTTTAGTAAACTAATTACTTAAGCTGAACCAAAAACTTTTTGCATAATGCATTGGAGGCATAGTTTTGCAACCTTTCGGGGTGCCACTGAATGGCCGCAATAAATGATTTAGTAGGCGTTTTTGTTTCAAAGGCTTCAATAATTCCATCTTCCGAATTGGCAGAAATACGAAGGCTTTCGGCCAATTTATTAATGCATTGATGATGCGAACTATTTACGACCAATTGCTCTTGGCTTAACAACGTGTTTCCTACAAATGGAATAATAACATGTACAGAATCTTTGCCTGGTTGCGAGTGATTAATTGGTGTTTTTAGCTGACTTGGAATATCACTTATTAAAGTTCCTCCCAATGCTACATTTATAATTTGAAGTCCACGGCAAATTCCAAAAAGTGGAAGGTGGTTTTTGATGGCATAATTAATTAAAACCAATTCAATGCTATCTCTATATGGGTCAATTTTGCCACATATGTTTTTGTCCTCTGGCTTATTGTAAAGGCCTGGGTCTATATCTTCACCTCCACCGATAACAATTCCATCGGCATGTGTTATATAATACTGTTGCGAATCGGCACTAAGAAAATAAAACTCTTTTACCAGTAGGCTCGAATCGTTTCTTAACAACCATTGGGCAATATTTTTATTCTTATCTTTTGAAATAAGAACAATTTTTTGTGCCCATAACAAATTAGGGAAAACAAGCGCCAATAGCAGGCTGCCAAAGAATACCTTTTTTGTTATGGGCTCAAACATCTTATAAATTCTCCTTAAAATATTGAGTAATTTTTCTCATTAAATGAACTCTATCAGGGCCAAGTACATTGTGCTCGTGACCAGGATAAACAAAGTAATCAATTAATACACCTTCATCTACACATTTCTTAATATAGGTTAAGGTGTGTTGCCATAAAACCACATTGTCATTGGTTCCATGTATTAATAATAGTTTGCCTTTTAGGTTCTTGGCATAATTGGTTAAATCGGCATTATGGTATCCTTCAGGATTGTTTTGAGGTATATCCATATAGCGTTCGGTATACATAATTTCGTACATGCGCCAATCTATAACTGGTCCACCTGCAACACCTACTTTAAATACATCTGGTGTTTTAGTCATTAATGAAGTACTCATAAATCCACCAAAGCTCCAACCATAAACTCCAAGTCTACTTGGGTCAACATATTTTAAGCTCTTTAAATAATTTACTCCAGCTAATTGATCTTCAATTTCCAATTTACCTAAATTTCTAAAGGTGGCATTTTCAAATTCTAAACCTCTGTTCATGCTGCCTCGGTTATCAAGAGTAAAAATAACATACCCTTGTTGAGCCATATAGTATAACCATAAATCGGCACCTCCCAACCAAGAGTTGGTAATCATTTGCGCATGTGGTCCACCATACACATAAACCAAAACAGGGTATTTGCGGGTTGAGTCAAAATCGGCAGGTAATATCATTCGAACATTTAAACTGGCCAATTTATCTGTGGATGGAATAGAAAATAATTTTATGCGGCAATCTTTATACTCTCTAATAGGATTGATTGAGTTAAATAATATTCCAATTTCTTTTCCTTTTGCATCCATTAATAAATACCTGCGAGGGATAGATGCACTCGTTAATTGCTCTAAAACATATCCGCCATCTTCAGAAATTAAACCTGTATGTTGTCCCTCTAATTTATTAATGCAGGTGCTGGTGGCCGATTTTAGATCTAGTCTATAAACGAATTTGTTTAAACCATCCGTGCTAGTAGCATGGTAATATAAATAAGCTCCTTTAGGATCGATAGTAATAATATCTGTTACAACCATCTTGCCTTTGGTTAATTGCTTTAATTGATCGCCTTTATTATTATATAAGTACAAATGGTTATACCCATCTTTTTCGCTGAACCAAATAAACTTGCTTAGGTCGTTCTTCACAAAATACATAGGCTTTTCTGGTTCTACATATTTAGGATGGGTTTCTGTAAACAAGGTTTTAATAAACTGTCCAGTAGTACCATCAAACATCTGTAATTTCATTTCATTTTGATCGCGGTTCAAAACAGCTATGTATAAGTATTCTTCATCTGGGCTCCAACATATATTGGTTAAATATTGCTCAGGATCGCCTGTTGTGGCCACTTGTAGGTTTCTTTTCTTTTTAAAATCGTATATCCAAACATTTGCTTGGTGACTTTTATTACCCGCCATTGGATATTTTAGGTTTTCAAAATCGGTAGGCTTGCTTAAGTTTTTGCTAGCAGTATCGTTTAGGCTTACGTTCATTAATTTATAATCACTTACCATTCCTTCTGATAATTGGTAATAGGCCAATTTATTTCCATTGGTGCTGAAAAAGGTTCCTTTAGTAATTCCAAATTCATTTCTATGAACCACTTTTCCATAGGAAACAATGCTATTACCATCTTTGGTAATCATATCTTTTTTGCTAATTACTTGTCCGGCTGCCTCATTTTCATTTGCATCTACAGCGCCGTTTTCGTTCACAAATAAATTGTTTAATAAGGTATAGGCCAATCGGTTTGTGCTTGGCTCAAAGTCTAAGTCTTCGGCCTCTTTTGGAGCTTTAGCCAACAGCTTAATGGTTTTGTTACTTAAGTTAAATAAGTAATAGGCATTTGAATAACTAAACCTAAAAGCCGATGTATTTACCCATGTAATAAATGGAAAGCGGTTCATGGCTTTTTCATTTTTATTTAGGTTGGTCCATGCCGAGTTAAAATCTTCAATGCTTAGAATTGAATCTTGGATTTGGGTAGTAGCATTTTCAATCACAACAATTTCTTTGCCTTGTTTTTTTGTAACAAAGCTAAAGCTGTTGCTTTGTGGTATCCATTGCAATTGCATTAAACGCTCGGGAGCTAAGGTTGTTCTTCCTTTACTAACCGCATCTTCAACAGTTAATAGTTTTGTTTGAGCAAATGTGCTGGTTGTAAATCCAATTAGCCCAATGGCAAGTAGTAATTTCCTAATCATAATTTTTGAAATAGTTTTTCAATGTCAAGTATAGTGTTTTTAATGCTGAGCCAAAAACTGATTTTTATAAGTGGGGGATTGAATCGAAATTAGGATAATAACTAATAACTATGAACCAATTCCTAAATGGAGGTATTGGGGTTAGATATTTTTCTAAATATTTATAAAGCAATGTGTTATATAAAAAAATAACAATTTATTATGAATGTTTTTTATCAAAAAAGTAATAGAATTGAAAACATTTTTTTTACCCCATGAAATTAGATTGCATTAAACTCAGAAAACTTAGGGATCAAAAAAGAATATCGCAATTTGAATTAGGGGATATTTTGGACCTTTCACAATCCACTATTGCCAAATATGAAAAAGCAAATACGATTATTAAATTAAATACATTGATTTTGCTTTGCAATTATTTTTGTGTCGATCCAAAGGAACTTTTAATAGAGGATAAAAATTTTTCTATTAATGGGAATAAATTAGAAGGAGATTTATTCCTGAAAAGGCGAAATGAAAATAACGAGCAAGCCTACAATTTAGAGGAAGAAAGATTGAAAATAGCGAATAGAATAGTAGCGGTTTTGGAAAAACTAATTTATTAGGAATAATTTTTATCAATTAGCATTTAAATCAATTAGTAAATGAATTTTTATGTTGGGATGAGGCCATGAAATTTGATATCGAAACAGACCGGACTGGTTCGATAGTATTAAAATTTTAAACACAAAAAATCATGAAAAAAATTATTCAAAACGCATTTAATCGATTTATTCTAGTATGCACCCTAACCTTAATTGGTCTTACAAGCTATGCCCAATTTAATTATGTTCCTGGTACCACTTATACTTTTAGAACATTAGTAAGTAGTACACAATCTGTTCAAATTGATGTTTTATATGACGCAAATTATAATGCAACTGTAACCTTAACCAGTGTTGCTGCACAACCTGGTGATAAAAGGGCTTCGCATATCTTTTTGCCTACCAACAATGAATACACTTTTAATGAAAATACCGCGTCAATTGAAGTGAGTAAAAATAATGTTTATTACAAAGCAATAAATATTTTTACGGGTGCCAATTCAGATTTTACTACAGGTCCCAAAAAAGTACCTCAATGCGATGGCTGTGAAATTGGAGGTGGAAATTGCGAATTATTAAAAACTCAAACTAACAATTGTTGGCAAATTTGTTGCGATGATGACTCCGAATCTCCAGTATGTTTTAAATGTAGAGAAATGAAATGGGTTGAAGAAAAGGGAGGGTCAATTTCTACCTCCCCATTATTAATAATTAGGGTAAGTGGAAATTTAACTATTCAATAAGTATGCAAAAAACTATCATCCTTTATTTGATTATTCTTTTAGCTCCCTTAAAAAACTTTGGGCAGCAAATTAATACTTGTAATATTCTATTAACCGCCATAAATAATCGAAATAACCATTCTGATTTGTCGGCTAATGTATCCTACAACTTTAAAAGTTTTGGAGATAATAAAATTAAAGAAATGGAATATATCATTAACCAATTAAAGGATGATAGTTTTTATTTTGAAATAAAATCAAAATCAAATCTTAAGGTAAAAGAGATAATTTATGAACGTGGAGATTCATCAAATTTATTTTCACTTGATTTAGAAAATGGCACATTCGCGGTATATGGAGTTAGAATTAAAAATAATAAGAGAAATTGTCATGTAATAAAAAGAGTTTTTGGGAGATACTATGATTCTTCATCCGTTAATAGTTTACTAATAATGCCGAAGGATACAATTATTTATAATGTTCCTTGTTGGGAGTTAGTTCAAAGGCCATCTGTAAATCCTGTGTCTAGGGTTATAGCAAGCTCCATTTATGTTTCTAAGGGCGATTATTTAATAAGAGGATTTAGGGAGGAAGAAATTTATGAGGATTTAGATACCGTTATCACCTGTTCGTTTATTAAAAATATTAGTTTCGACCCAAAAGAAATAAGGAATAATATTGCTAAAGTAGAAAATGAAATATCTTTCATCAAAAGCAAATACAATCAAGAACCAATAAACTCCTTTCATCTCGACAAACAGGCATATTCTGGTTTCATAGATAAGGTAAAAGGACTTTCAATTAATCAAAATGATTCCATTAATCTTGATTTCAAAAAAGGTAAATATCTGTTAGATTTTTGGTTTATTGGATGCTATCCTTGTATGCAAAGTTTCCCTTATATAGATAGTTTAGAAAACAAGTATAGTCCTAATGGTATTCATTTTATAAAACTAAACCCTTTGAATGGAAATGACCCTGATAAGGCAAAAAGATACTGTAAGTTGCATAACCTAGCAGATGAAAACTACTTAATTGCAAGAAGTTTGTGTTCTAATTTTGATGTGAATAGTTTTCCGAGTTTTGTTTTCATAGAAGACGGTAAAATAATTAAAAAGTTTACAGGCTTTGATGAGAGCATTTATGACGATCTAAAATTATTTTTAGAAAAATGGACCTCAGATTTGCGGTAAGGACGCTGCTTCTATTAATTCTAGTAAGCATTATTTTTACCTTTCAAAAAAGTGTCCTAATTGTCTGCCAATTTGCAAAAAGAGCGGATGGTTCCTTACATTTTATACTTACTGAATCCGCCCTTCAAGTATTTGAAAATAAAGCTAATTCCTCAATTGTTTCATTTCAACATAAAGAAGGTCTTCTTGAAATAAAATTTCTAAAGTCCTCCATATATGAACGAGATTTTTTTAGCTATTTCTCAACGGGTTCCTTTTTAATTCCTAATCAATCAGAAATTCAATTACCAGATGGACTGTTATTACCTATTAAACCGGGTCGATATAAAATCGAAGAGTCTGACCTGTATTATGAAGTTACTTTTGAATAGTCTGCTAATTCTTGCTTTTCTTTTCATTACTCCTTTTTCAATTTATGGTCAAACAAACTTTACTAGAAAACAATATGCATATAAATTTGCAGTGGAATGTCCTATACAAAAATGCACTCTAAATGGAAAAAAAATAGATTCAATCGAATTTATTGCCCCAGCCAATTCAAAGTTTGTTTTAATTGATGCCAAAGGTGAGTATTATATAATTAGATTCTTCGTTTCAGAAAGTAAAAATCAAAAGAAAACAATTGCCGATTATAGTTTATATAACTACTACTTAATTACCAAATTTCAATTTGAGTTTAAATCCTATCCCTTAGGAAGTTCAGATTACGACCTAGTTTTTGGAAGTATTTATACCCCAATAAAAGTTCGTTCAAATCCTTTCGATTTTTCAAAAGACTTTACCATTGGTAGTACCTTTGGTTTGCGCAGAAACCTTGATAGAGAAAAGCAATTAGGAATTGATTTGTTAATTGGTATTGGATTAAGTTCTGTATCATTAGATAGTTTTTCAACCTCGGGCAAAGTATATAAACCTATTGATGTTCTCGCCTTTACTCCAGCTCTTGGATTGGTTGCAGAAATTGGAAATGCACAGGTTGGTTTTTTCTGTGGTTCAGATATGCTTAATGCACAAAATGGTGTTAGATATGATTGGATTTACCAAGGTAAAGTATGGTGGAGTTTCGGCATTGGCTATACCTTGGTATCTTTTGATGTAAAAAAGTAAGTTAATTGAAACTTTCCTCAAATATTTTTTTGCTATATCGCAAAATATAAAATCAATAGCTGGGCTAAAATAATCCGTACAATGGTAACCAATGGGTAAACCGTGGCGTAGGCTTGTAGGGGTAAATCAGATTTATAGTAGGTAGTGCTAAAATCAAGTGCAGCTGGATCTGTATATGAGCCTGCAATTAATCCAAGTAAAGGCATAAAGTTGAGTTTGAAAACCTTGCGAGCAACCAGTATCATAAGCAAAATGGGAATAATGGTAATAAATAAACCATAGCCTACCCAAACCCAACCATGATAGGTTATGAAGGTTTCGTAAAAACTCTCCCCTGCATGAATACCAATGGCGGCAAAAAACAAACAAATGCCAAAGTCTTTCATAAATAAGAGTGCACTTTGTTGTAAAAAGGAATGCAAACTTTTAATGCCTCCAAACCTACTTATTATAATGGCAATTAATAAAGGTCCTGCAGCCATACCTAATTTTACGGGAACGCTCAAACCAGGCAATGCCAATGGGATCGAGCCAACCAATACGCCCAAAACAATGCCTAAGAAAATAGAAAGTAATTGAGGCTCTTGAAGTTTTTTTTCTGAATTGCCTAGAAGTTTTTCTATATGAGCCAAGTCTTTTTCTGAACCAACCACGCGCATTCTATCGCCATAATGCAAAACCAAATCGGGCTGAGCCAAAAGTTCTAATCCACTTCTATAGATGCGCGTTACCTTAATATGGTATTGATTTTCGAGATTTAATTGAGCCAAAGTTTTTTGAATGGCCGAACCCTTTGAAACAATAAAGGTTTTGCTTCGAGTCATTGTTTCAGATTCAATAAAGGTGTCGCTAGAACGATAGCCTAATAAAGATATGGCTTTTTCTAAATCCGCAGGCAGGCCAACAAACATTAATACATCGCGCTCTTTAAAAACATATTCATCGCTTGGCGATTCTACCTGGGTAGAGCCCGCATTCTTAATCCTTGAAACAATTAGGTTCAGCTTATTGCTTTCTAAAAAGGTATGAATACTTTGGCCAAAATACGCAGCTTGTGTTACCCTGCACTTTGCCGATTCGGGGGCTGGATGCTTGGCTTTAATTTGTTTTTGAAAAGCTTCAATTTCTTCTTGGGTATTTATCTTTAGTATTTTACCCGCAAGTATCATAACCAAAATAATTCCAATAATTCCAAAAGGATAGGTTATGGCATAAGCATTTGTTGGGTCGTTAAAAACCATGTTAGGCAACGACTTATTTAAATCGTGCAAGGCAGATTTGGCGGCACCTAAGCCGGGTGTGTTGGTAACGGCGCCCGACATAATTCCAACCAAATTGTCCATTCCAGTATGAGTGGTGTAAAACAATAGGAGGGTACAAATACCGCCACCCAAAACAGTTCCAATAGCTAAACCATTATACAAAACGCCATCATTTTTTAACCTGCTAAAAAACGATGGTCCTACTTGCATTCCGATGGCATATACAAATAAAATAAGGCCAAAGTCTCTCAGAAATTCATAGGTGTCTTCGTGTAATCTGTATCCTAAATGACCTAGAAAAATGCCTGCAAATACAACCCCTGAGATGCCTAGGGATATCTTTTTTATTTTTATTTTTCCAATTAAAATGCCACTAAACATCACTAAAAATACCAGTACTATGCTCGCGCTAATACTGGTATTTTCACTTGGTAATACTATTGCTTTAAGCCATTCAGGCAAAATGGTACTTATCATTTACTTGGGGCTAAGAATTATTAGAACTATTTGCTAGCCAATTCGGCTGGTGCTTTTTTAGTTTCTTCTGGAATATCAGATGTTAAGGTTTTTAAGAATGTTTCAATACTAGAAACTTCTTGATCTGTTAAGTCTTTATTTAATTGTGCTTTTGCCATTACTTTAATGGCTACTTTTAAATCGGCAACACTTCCATCGTGGAAATAAGGATGTGTTTTTTCTACGTTTCTTAAACTTGCCACCTTAAAAATATCCTTGTCAGCTTCCTTTTTGGTTTGATCCATTAAGCCATTATCCTTGTTAGTAGATTTTGTTAAAGGATGATAATCGTTTATTAAACCAAATTTCATTAATTGAGTTCCACCAATTGTAGCTCCATTATGGCAAGCTGTACAACCTGCATTCATAAAGGTTTTTAAGCCTTCTTTTTCAGAATCGTTTAGGGCAGTAATATCTCCACCTAAGTATGTATCAAATTTTGAAGGTGTAATTAAGGTACGTTCAAAGGCCGCAATGGCTTTAGCAATATTTTTATAGGTAAGAGCTTTTGCATCGCTAGGAAAGGCGGCCTTAAATTTCTCTTGGTACATTGAAACGCCAGCTAAACGCTTTACTAAAAAATCTTCGTTTGGTATGGCCATTTCTACTGGGTTCATTACCGGCATACCTGCCTGCTCTTCCACATCTTTTGCTCTTCCATCCCAAAACTGACTGCTATGTAGGGCCGCGTTAAAGGTGCTAGGGGAGTTTCTTCCTCCTAATTTTCCTGCATCGCCTTCAGAAAAGGATTTATTGTCAACTCCAAAAGTACCTAAGTTATGGCAGCTATTGCATGAGTTGTGGCCTGTTTTAGATAAGCGAGTGTCAAAATATAAAAGTTTACCTAATTCTATTTTGGCATCGCTCATTTCGTTTTCGCTATTTTCGGCTTTTGCTGGTAATGTTTTAAATACTCCCTGCGCTTGGGTCAGTAATTCGTCGGTTTGAACCGTATCTGATTTTGCGCTCTCACTAGTTTTTGAAGATTGATTTCCTCCGCAGGCATATATTAAGCCTGCAACAATGGCTAAGGTGATGGTCTTTTTCATGAGAATTCTATTTTTTTGATTGTCGAAATTAATATAATTATAGTATAAACAAGGAGTTTCTAAGAAGGTTTGAAGAACTCAGCCGAAAATGATTATTTTCGCACTCCCAAAAAACCGAAAATTATGTTTGAAAGCTTAAGTGGCAAAATTGAAAAAGCGTTTAAAACCCTTAAAGGGCAAGGAAAAATTAGTGAAATAAACGTTGCCGAAACGGTTAAAGAAATTAGAAAAGCATTGCTTGATGCCGATGTGAATTTTAAAATAGCCAAGCAATTTACCGAAACTGTTAAGGAAAAAGCCTTGGGTCAAAACGTATTAACAAGCGTTTCGCCTGGCCAATTAATGGTTAAAATTGTAAATGATGAATTAATTGAATTATTAGGTGGAAAAACCGAAGAACTAAATCTAAGTGGCAATCCAACTGTTATATTAATGGCGGGTTTACAAGGTTCGGGTAAAACTACGCATAGTGCTAAATTGGCTTCTTTCTTAAAGAAAAAAGGCAAATCGGTTATGATGGCTGCTTGCGACGTATACCGTCCAGCGGCTATTGAGCAGTTAAAAGTTTTGGGTCAACAAATTGATGTTCCTGTTTATTTTGAAGAAGGAAATAATAACCCCGTAAAAATTGCTGAAAATGCTCTTAAGGCTGCTAAAGACGCCAACGCCCGCATTTTAATTGTGGATACTGCGGGTCGTTTAAGTATTGATGAGGAGATGATGCGTGAGATAGGAAATATTAAGAAAGCGCTGAACCCACAAGAAATTTTATTTGTTGTGGATGCCATGACGGGTCAGGATGCTGTAAACACAGCCAAAGCCTTTAATGATATCTTAGATTTTACAGGAGTTATCCTAACCAAATTAGATGGTGATACCAGGGGTGGTGCGGCATTATCAATTAAAACTGTTGTAAATAAACCTATTAAATTCATGGGTATGGGCGAAAAGCTCGATGCCCTGGATACTTTCCACCCAGATCGTATGGCTCAAAGAATTTTGGGTATGGGAGATATCGTGAGTTTGGTAGAACGTGCGCAACAAGTTTTTGACGAGGATGAAGCAGAACGTATTCAAAAGAAATTATTAAAAGATCAATTTACCTTTGAAGATTTCTATAGCCAAATTCAACAAATCAAAAAAATGGGTAACCTTAAAGACCTTATGGGTATGATACCAGGGGTTGGTAAGGCCGTTAAAGATTTGGATATTAGCGATGATGCCTTTAAAGGTATTGAAGCTATTATTAATTCTATGACTCCCGATGAACGCAAAACTCCAGATATTATTAACGGTTCAAGAAGAAAAAGAATAGCAAACGGTAGTGGTACCGATATCCAACAAGTAAACCAACTTCTAAAACAATTTGAAGAAATGCGTAAGATGATGAAGAGCATTGGCAAATTGCAAGGAGCCGGAAGAAGCTTAAGAGGTATGCCTTTTATGAAATAAGGTATAGGTATAGATAAAAAAAAGAGGCTGTCACATAGTGGCAGCCTCTTTTTTTATGCATTAAATTATTAGTTATTCAATTTTAAAATCGTACCTCATTCTAGCCTGAATCCCTTGAAAACGTAAAGCCTTCTTAAGCTCAACATACTCGCGGTAGTTTGTTCCCAACTCACGTTTCATAAAGTAAGTGCTTGCATTTTCATTTAAAGATGAAAATAATTCTTGGAATGGATCTTTCATATCAGGTAAATCAACACAACGATACTCCATTAATTTTGCACGCTTAGCTGCAATTTCAATGGCTTTATCTAATCCTCCTAATTCGTCTACTAGGCCAATTCTCTTAGCATCCACACCACTCCATACTCTTCCTTGTGCAATAGAATCAACTTGGGCTTCTGTTAATTTTCTTCCTTCTGCCACACGTTTTATAAAATCAGAATACACATGGTCGATGGCTTTTTGTATTACTTTTTTCTCCGCTTCGTTTAATGGTCTATCCGGACTTCCTAAATCAGAAAATTCGCCAAATTTTACGGTTTCAATTTTAATCCCTAACTTATTATTTAATAATTCTTGTGCATTCATTAATAAACCAAATACACCAATAGAACCTGTAATGGTATTAGGTTGCGCAACAATTACATCTGCTGGAGCGGCAATAAAATATCCTCCACTTGCTGCCACATCACCCATAGAAACTACCACTGGTTTTTTAGCTTTACATAAAGAAATTTCTCGCCACATAATATCACTTGCTAAAGCACTTCCTCCAGGCGAGTTAATGCGCAATACAAGCGCTTTATAAGAATCATCTTCTCTAATTTTTTTAATAGCAGCTGCAATTCGGTCCGAACCCATAGTTTGATCATCGCCTTCTCCACCAACAATATCGCCTACACAATATAAAACTGCTATTTTATTATCAGATGTAGAAGTATTGCCCGATACGTTTTTGTATTTAGACATGGCTACCAAACTAATTTTATCTTTTTCGCCAAGGCTTAAACGAGTTTTTATTTCTGCATCCACCTCATCTTGGTATTTTAAGCCATCAATCATTTTTAAGGTAACCGCATCTTGGGCACTTTGAATCCTTAATTCATTCACAATTGCCTTAACTTCTGATAAGTCTTTGTTTCTTGCCTTTGATATATTAATCAAGAAGTGCTCATATAAACTACCCATGTAAGATTCAATCTGATTGCGATTTTCTTGACTCATTTTATCTGCTATCAAAGGTTCTCCCGCAGCTTTATACTTACCATGTCTGATCAACTCAGGCTTAAGACCTATTTTATCCAACATTCCTTTTATATAAAATACTTGTTGAGAAAAACCATTCAAAAGCATTTCACCACTTGGGTTCAAATAAATTTTATCCGATACAGATGCTACATAATAACTGTGCTCATCCATTATTTCGGCATAAGAAATAATAAACTTCTTTGATTTTTTAAATTCAATTAAGGCATTTCTAATTTCTTCTAAATTGGCATAAGCATTTGGCGATACATCTGCACCAAGAAGGATACCTTTAATATTATTATCTGTGCTAGCCTTTTTAATATTGGCCAATACATCGTTTAAACCTAATGCCTTGCCTTCTTCCATACCAGGTATAGGTAGGTTTGCAAATGGATTTTTAGAGGTTCTATCAGGAATAATATAATTGAGTTTAATAGATAAAATGCTGTTTTCTTTAATAGATACAGATGATTCATCTGAACTACCTGCTGCAATTCCACCAATAATACCAATGAGAATAAATATTAGAAGGAAACCTCCTAAGATAAATCCAAACAAACTGGCGAACATAAATTTAAAAAATTGTTTCATTGTTTTTTCTTTTAAGTGTGTAAATATACTACCTACTATATATTTTACCCTTGGTTTTGTTTAAAGGGCATGCGCATTTGATAATAGGTTTATTTTGAATCTGAATTTGATTGTGTACTTGTGTTTAAGGAGATTAACCGACCAATTAATACAACTGGATATAGAATGCCAATTAACTGTTCAATCATTACTAAGGATCTTGCAAATGGTGAAACAGGTACTATATCTCCATATCCGGTAGTGGTTAAAGTAGAGAAACTAAAATAAATAAACGTAAAATGTGTGTTTTGACTAAGTGTAATAGGAGTAGAAAAGCTATATGCGCTTGTATCATAGAAATAAAGTGAATCGTAGAAATTAGCCCATAAATTACCCAAAAGCATAAAAGCTAGAATAGCGCCAACAATTTTATGAAAACTTACTGGTCCAGGTTCAAATACCTTTTTCATAACTAAATAAATAAGTATAAAAAAGGTAGAGGTAATTAAAAATATTTTTGGGCCTGTAAAGAGAGGGCCAAAGTTTAAATCTTCTATTTTAGTTAATATAAAAAAGGTTAATGGAGCAAGGGTCCAAAGGATTTTGTTTCTTGTTTTCTCAATTAGAATCCAAATTCCTGATAAAATTATGGTTAGGAAAAGGTATTCATTAATATATCGTATAAGGCTACTTTCATTAAATAAGGGCTGAACCAAGAAATTTGTAATAAAAATAATCACAAGCATACTCGTTAATCCAGCGTCCTCTTTCCAAAAATGTGTAATGAATCTCTTTGTTTTGTTTATATGCATTGAATTAAATTTAAATCAAATATACTTGAATAACTTAAACACAAAACCTATCAAAAGAGATTTAGCTATTATAAATTTGTGCCAATCTCTTATAATAAGTAAGTTCGTAGCATGCGCAATCCAAACTTAAATCCAGAAGAAACTAACCTAAGCAATCCCGAAAAGGAAATAGAGAAGGTTTTAAGGCCAAAAACATTTGATGATTTTACGGGGCAAGAGAAGATTATAGAAAATCTTAAGATATTTGTGGCTGCAGCGGTCCAAAGAGCCGAAGCCTTGGATCATGTGTTATTGCATGGCCCTCCAGGTTTAGGAAAGACAACCTTGGCAAATATTATTGCCAATGAATTAAAGGCTGGTTTTAAAACAACCTCTGGTCCTGTATTAGAAAAACCAGGTGATTTAGCTGGGTTACTCACAAACTTAGAAGAAGGAGATGTATTATTTATAGATGAGATTCATCGATTGAGTCCCGTTGTGGAAGAGTTTCTCTATTCTGCTATGGAGGATTATAAAATAGACATCATGATTGATAGTGGGCCAAATGCACGAAGTATACAAATAGAAGTAGCTCCGTTTACTTTAATAGGTGCAACCACTCGCAGTGGTTTATTAACTGCACCTTTAAGAGCTAGGTTTGGAATCAATGCTAGGCTTCAATATTATGATAAGGCATTAATGAAAACTATTATTGGTAGGTCGGCTGATATTTTAAAATCATTAATAGATGAAGAAGCAGCATATGAAATAGCCCGTAGGAGTAGAGGAACTCCTCGTATTGGTAATGCCTTATTAAGAAGAACAAGAGATTTTGCTCAAATAAAAGGTGATGGCACTATAACTATGGATATAGCACAATATGCTTTAGATGCTTTAAATGTAGATGAAGAAGGATTAGATGAAATGGATGTTCGCATTTTAAAAACAATTATTGATAAGTTTAAAGGTGGGCCAGTTGGGCTGAACACCATAGCTACCGCCATAGGAGAAGACTCTGGAACTATAGAAGAAGTATACGAACCTTATCTAATTCAAGAAGGATTTATGACCCGAACACCACGAGGAAGGGAAGTTACTGATAAAGCATATAAACATTTGGGACATGGTCCATCTTACAAAAACACTTTATTTTAGTTGAAATTATTCCAATATAGAGCCAAATAGGCCTGTTGGAGCACTTATATTAGGGGATTATTTAGGTTATAATAAGTAATTATTAAGTTTTTCGCCCTCAAATACAGCCCATTGTATATACGATAGAAAGAATTATTTGCGTAAAATGCAAATCGCCTTACATTTGCAGCCCCCTTAAGAGCGAGCGCAGGTGAGAAGGCGAGGGGAAACGTTCTAAAAATAATTGAAAATAACTCTTGGAAAGAAGATAAAGAGTGTTACCTTTGCTACCCCAATAAAACGGGGGATGTTTAGGAAACAGGAGAGAAGGAAAAGAGGAGTTTAGTAG
>NKJG01000223.1 GCA_002256395.1 Bacteroidetes bacterium B1(2017)
GCTTTTGCAAAAGGGCAAATCAATGTATTTATGGCCGTGCCGACCATTTATTTTAAATTGATAACCTATTGGGATAATCTGGCTGAAATTGAAAAGCAAGCCATTACTGAAAATCTTAATAAATTCAGGTTGATGGTTTCGGGTTCGGCCGCTTTGCCTGTTTCGGTTATGGAAAAATGGCAGGAAATATCAGGTCATACTTTGTTAGAACGCTACGGCATGACCGAAATCGGTATGGGCATCAGCAATCCTTATGACGCAGAGCGAAAAGCAGGCTATATCGGAAAAACTCTCCCGGGTGTTTCTGTGAGATTAATAGATGAAAACGGAGTGATTGAAAAAGAGGAAGTTCCAGGCGAAATACAAATAAAAGGAGCCAATGTTTTTAAAGAATATTGGGGAAAAGCCGAAGCTACCGAAAAGGCATTTACGGAAGACGGTTGGTTTAAAACTGGCGATGTGGCCGTGGTGGAAAATGGCTATTATCGTATCTTAGGAAGAGACTCTGTAGATATTATCAAATCTGGCGGTTATAAAATTTCGGCTTTAGAAATAGAAGAAGTATTGCGAAAACACCCACAACTCAACGACTGTGCCGTAGTGGGTATTCCTGACGATGAATGGGGCGAGTTGGTGGTAGCCAGTATTGTAGTTAGCAACAACTCATTGGACTTGAAACAACTCAACGAATGGATGCGTGGCATGATGCCTGCCTACAAAACTCCCCGTAAATATCTGATAGTGGAGGAGTTGCCTCGAAA
>NKJG01000094.1 GCA_002256395.1 Bacteroidetes bacterium B1(2017)
CCACGAACGGCTCCATCGGTTGTGATGACCATTTTACACTGGCTGTCGTTGATACGATCAGCGATAGATTGGGCCGAAAATCCACCAAAAACAACCGAGTGAATGGCTCCGATTCTGGCACAAGCCAAAACGGCAATGGTTAACTCAGGAATCATCGGCATATAGATACACACAATGTCACCTTTGACTACACCATTCTTTTTCAGCACATTGGCGAAGCTACACACTCTATCAAATAAGACCTTGTAAGTAAGTGTAATAGACTCCTCAGAAGGGTCGTTTGGTTCCCAAATGATGGCTGGCTGATTGGGCTTATTGTGGGCATGGCGATCGAGACAGTTCTCGGTAATGTTCATCTTGCCACCCTTAAACCATTTGACATCGTAATTATTAAAATCCCATTCTAAGACTTTTTTCCATGGTTTCTTCCACACAAATTCTTGGGCTACTTCACCCCAAAAACTCTCGGGATCTTCTACGCTTTCTTTGTAAGCTTTCTCGTAATCCTCAAAACTTCTAATTCTCATTGATGTATTTTTATTTAAAATTGTTTTTTTGAAACTAAACCTATGTTATTAACTTGTAAAATCACTTTTATTTCTTCTAAAATAGCTGGATCGTCTATCGTTGACGGCACCGTAAATACCTTATCATCAGCTATCATACGCATGGTTTTTCTTAAGATTTTGCCTGAACGGGTCTTGGGTAACCTTTTGACAATCACCACCGTTCTGAACGCTGCCACTGCACCCACTTGAGCCCTGACCAAGGCCACCAAGTCCTTTTGAACCTCCTCTCCTGAGATTGTTGAGGTATCTTTCAAAACCACCAAGCCCAAAGGTTTCTGGCCTGTAAGTTCGTCCTCGATTCCTATGACCGCACATTCAGCAACGGCGGTATGGCTACTCACAATCTCCTCCATTTCGCCGGTGGAAAGTCTATGACCTGCTACGTTTATTACATCATCAATTCTTCCCATAATGAAGACATAGCCGTCTGGGTCAATATACCCACCATCGCCAGTTAAGTAATACCCAGGAAACTTTTCCATATACGATTCCTGAAAACGCTCGTCGTCGTTCCAAAGCGTGGGTAAGCAACCCGGAGGAAGTGGCTCTTTGATACACACAAAACCCTCTTGATTGGGCCCTAGCACTTCTCCAGTTTCATCAAGAATCTGAACTTCATAACCACAAACGGGTTTCGTGGCTGAGCCCTCTTTTACAGGAAATTGCTCCACACCCATCATATTGGCCACTATCGCCCAGCCAGTTTCTGTTTGCCACCAATGGTCAATAATGGGTTTTTGGGTAATTTCTTGCAGCCATTTTAGCGTAGATGGATCACACCTTTCACCCGCCACAAAAATAGAATTTAGACTTGATAAATCGTATTTTTTCAAGTATTCTGACTCGGGATCTTCTTTTCTGATGGCCCTGAAAGCCGTTGGAGCGGTAAAAAATATGTTTACTTTATGCTCTTCTATAACTCTCCAAAACGTGCCCGGATCGGGCGTCCTTACTGGTTTACCTTCAAAGAAAACAGTGGTGCAACCAGCTATCAGCGGTGCATAAACAATGTAGGAATGCCCCACCACCCAACCCACGTCTGAAGCCGCCCAAAAAACATCACCTTTTTTGGCATTGTAAACGTAATCCATGGAAAACTGCATAGCTACGGCATGGCCACCATTGTCTCTAACTATGCCTTTTGGTTTACCTGTAGTTCCTGAAGTGTATAAAATGTACAATGGATCAGTTGCTTTCACTTTAACACAATCTGCTGGTTCAGCTGCATTGACAGATTCATCAAAGTCAAAATCGAAGCCTTCTTGAAGCGAACAAACGTGCATTTCTCTTTGCAGAATAAGACAAGCACTAGGCTGATGTTCAGCTTCTTCTATGGCTTTTTCTAAAAGTGGTTTATAAGGAATGATTTTATCAAACTCAATACCGCAGCTGGCCGAAATGATGACTTTAGGCTTGGCATCGTCTATTCTGATAGCCAATTCGTGCGGAGCAAATCCGCCAAAAACTACTGAATGTATTGCCCCTAAACGAGCACAAGCCAACATAGAAAAGGCAGCATCAGGCACCATAGGCATATAGATGATGACCGTATCCCCTTTTTCTACACCTTTATCACGCAAAGCTCCAGCTATTTTAGAAACTCTTCGTTTGACTTCGTCATAAGTATATTTCCTCTTAACATTAGTAACAGGAGAGTCATAAAACATAGCAAGATCATCACCTTTACCATCATTAACATGTTTATCAACAGCCAAATAACAGGAATTCAGCTCTCCATCGGGATACCATTTATAGTAGCCATGCTTGTCCAAAGTCAGAACCGTTTTCGGGGCTTTGTACCATGCGATTTTCGCGGCTTTTCTTCCCCAAAACTTACCTTTTTCTAAAATACTTTGTTGATAAAAATGATTGTACTCCATTTTTTATATTTTTTACAACATGTCTGTTGCTATCAAATTGACTTTTTTAATTAATTCACGTGTGGAAAAGGGCTTGGGAATATACAAATCTGCACCTAACTCGTAGCCGTGTTCTATTTCTGTCTCTTTGTTTTTGGCACTTAAAAAAACCACTTTAGGAGCTCTTATTTTGTAATTTGTTTTGACATAAGAACATACCTTGTAACCATCTACATTGGGCATCATGATGTCCAAAATCATAATGGCTGGTTGCTCCAAATCAAACATATTTATGGCTTCCTGACCGTCCCTTGCTATCAGAACTTTGTAACCTTCTTTTTTGAAAAGAAACTCCAAAGACATCAAGATGCTGGGTTCGTCGTCTGCTATCAATACTTTTAATTCATTTCTTCGAATCATGACCTTTGTTTTTTAATTGGGGAAACTTACTATTACTTTGGTGCCTTTATCTGGCATACTCTCCAAGAACACGCTTCCTTTGTGAATTTCAACTATTTTTTTTGTTATTGAAAGACCTAAACCGCTGCCTTTTTCTTTCATAGAACCTTGATTATCAGCTTGATAAAATTTTTCAAATATTCTACTTTGCATTTCTTGCGGTATACCTACGCCATTGTCTTCAATCGTAAAAAGCACTTTCTTCTTACTCGTATCTACACTCAATAAAACCCAACCGTTTTCAGCCCTTGAAAATTTTATGGCGTTGGATAATAAATTAATCAGTAGCTGAATTAGTTTATCTTCATCTGCTTTGAAACCAGTTATTTCTTTGTGAGTAAAGCTTTTGAGTTTTACATTTCGCTCCTTGGCCAACTCCTCCATTCTCAGAAAAACATTGTCTAATAGCTGTGGAATGTCTATATTTTTCTTAATCAATTTATGCTTACCAGACTCGTATTTTTCAAGATCTAAAACCTGATTTACCAGACGGCTCAGCCTATCCGTTTCTTCAATGATGGTGTTGAGAAAAATCTTTTTTTGCTCAAATTCTAAATCTTCGTTGTCGTAGATTATCTCTGACAGTGCTTTTATAGAAGTTAGGGGAGTTCTTATTTCATGTGTTACGGTAGTCAGAAATTCATTTTTGATAGTATCTGATTTTTGTAATTTCTCGTTGGTGGTTTTAAGTTCTTTCGAGAGTTTTTCTAGCTGATGTGTCTTATTTTTAAGCTCTTGGTTGTCTTCCACAATCTTTTGTGAGCGTTTTAACACCTCCAAAATTTCGTCGATACTCACCACTTCTTCTTTAGTAATGGAAGCCACCAACATGCGAGCCGTAGATGTACCAATAATACTACTGATGGTGTTTTCAACATAACTCACCAACTTGGGATCCGCAGTGACGTCTTTCAAATCTATATTGTTTTTTCGAGCGAAATCCTCCAGTTCTTCTTTGGCCTGCATACTACCAATAAAACTCACCAAAAGCTCTATCAAATGCTCATTTCTGGCTTTTCCTTTCCACAAAACCGACTGACCTTCTTTGGTGGAATATTTAAAAACATCTACAAAAAGTAAGGCTTGTTTTGCCTCTGAAGGCGTCACTTCGGTACACATAGAAACCACAAAATACAGAAGAGAATTCACCAATAAACTCCAAAAAGTGGTGTTCGAAATATCATCAAAACCTTGGATTTTGAAATGTGCAAAAAACTCGAAGAAACCCGCCACAAAAGTGTTGATATATTGACCCGACGAATCGGTTAAAAGAGATGGTAAAATGAGCGAAAACAACCATATGGTGAAACCTGATAATAGCCCCACCAATGCTCCAGCTTTAGTGGCTCCTTTCCAGAAAATTCCGCCCAAAATAATAGGTCCGAACTGCCCAATGGCTACAAAGGCAATCAAACCAATAGAGACCAGTGAGAAATAACTGGCCACAGTTTTGTAATAAAAAAAGCCGAGAAGAACTGTCAAAATAATAGCCCCACGACGAATCCAAACCGCAAAATTGATAATACGGAATGTGTATTTTTCTTTAAATCTTTTGTTTTCCAAGAGAGCCGGCAACACCAAACTGTTGGTCAGCATGGTACTGATAGCAATAGTTTCTACGATAATCATACCGGTAGCGGCCGAAAAACCACCGATGTAAGCAATAAGTGCAATGATATTAGCCGACACACTGAGTGGAAGTTCAATCACGTAATTATCAGCAAGAATGCTAGGATTGGCTGCGAATAATGAACTACCAGTAAGTGCGATGGGTATCACAAAAATATCGATCAAAAACATATAAAGTGGTAATAACCAAATGGCCTGTTTGAGGTTATTTTCATTTTGGTTTTCGACCACCGCTACCTGAAATTGTCTGGGCAAAAACATAAATGAAAACGCCGAAACCAAAATATGCATGAACCAGTTGCCGTAACCCGGTTGCTTCTCAAAATCGAAAGCTTTTTGGATTTCTTTTTGATAATAATGTTTCTCAAAAACACCTGCAAAGCCATCATTCATCCAAAAAGTAACGAAAATACCCACCGCCAAAAAAGCTAAAAGCTTGAAAATACCCTCAGCAGCTATAGCGAATATCATACCTTCGTGGGTTTCATTGGCTTGGACTTTACGAGTACCGAAAAGTATGGTAAAAACCACCAAAAGCATAGAAATATAGAATGCCGGTTCTTGGTAAAAATATTGGCCATGTGTCATGCCAGACAATATCTCAAAACTTTTAGAAATAGCCTTGATTTGCAAACCGATATATGGAATTCCCGCCAAAAGCGAAATAATAGTAACCCAAACTCCCAAAGAACGGTATTTGCCATATCTGGCAGAAATGAAGTCGGCTACGCTTGTAATACTGTGAACATGAGATATTCGGATGATTTTTCTCAAAACACTCCAGCCCAGCAACATAACCAAGGTAGGACCTATATAAACCGAGAGAAATTCCAGACCGGTTTGCTTAACTCTACCCACACTTCCGTAAAATGTCCACGCCGTGCAATACACCGAAAGCGATAAGGCATAGACATAGGGATTGTCAATCAGGCTCTTTTTTTTACTTTTGAAACGTTCGGCCACAAAAGCCAAGTAAAATAAGAAACCTAAGTAGAGTACAGAAACTACTGAGATTAAAAATCCATTCATTTTTTTCGATTCACGAAAATCGCCGCAAACATTATAATAGTAAACCAAATAATAAAAACTATTACTATTTTCAAAGGAAAACCCACAATATATTGGTCATTTTGAATAATCGAAATTATCGGAAAATTCAATAAAACTAATAACAGTATGAAAAGTAAAAATAGCTTTTGTTCTTTGGTCTTGTTTCCCATACGATAATATGTTTTTAAGGTTTTTGAGAATATATGCCAACGGATTTTACTCTCAATTGGCATATATTGCTGTATTTAACCCTAATACCATAATTTTTCAATAAAATATTTGACTGTAAAAATTCAAAAAATATTAAAAAACTATAATCTTTTTATTGTGCCCGAACAGTAAGCATATTCAGGCTGATTTTTTAACTATTTCTCGTCGTATTCTCCCTGGATGGAGAATAAGCCAAATGCTCCAAGAGAACCAGCAATCATAGGCCCTAGAATAACCGTATATATCACAGCGGGTATTCTGTTTTCTCCGCCTTTATTCCAAAGTGGAATGGCTTGATTGATGATTAAATAATAAACTGCAGCAAGTCCAATTAGTATCCAAACTACACCTAATAATTTCTTTATAATATTCATGATAATGTTAAATAAAATGATGGTTTATGATTAATCGTTAACTTTATTGTCTTTACTATCCAGGTAGATAGTTCCGATGACGAAACAAATACCCGCAATAATGATAGGATACCAAAGTCCTTCCAAATAAGGTTTTTCAACGGGCATTATTTCAAGCCCAGCCTCTTTTGCCTTGTCATTGAGACCTTTGGCGTTGGTTACCAAGAAAGTAGCAATGGCTGGCAATAATCCTCCGAATATACCATTTCCGATATGGTAAGGCAAAGACATCGATGTGTATCTGATTTTAACTGGGAACATTTCAACCAAAAATGCCGCTACAGGACCATAAACCATGGTTACGAAAAGCATTTGAATAAAGACCATTAAAACCAAAAACCACTTGTCTGAATCGCTTATAGTAACTGTCTTTTTAACATCTACTATAGCTTTTCCATCTTTCATATCCACAGCCCCGTTGTTCAAAGTTACGGTTTTCACTTCTTTATAAGTGGTACCATCTTCAAAAGCTTTGGTTACTGTATAGACAGAGTCCATACCACCATTTTTGTTTTTGGCATTTTCTTTTATTTCTGCAATCGAAGTGGCTTTGTCAACAATTTCAGTTTTTAGCTTGATATCCGCTCTATCATACATGTTAGAATATATGGTTCGGTAAGATAAAATGGCTACCAACATACCTGCCATCATGATCCATTTCCTGCCGATTTTATCGGATAACCAACCAAACAATACAAAGAAAGGTGTACCCAAGCAAAGTCCCCAAATCAATATACTATCTACTTGCTCTTTTGGTACATTCATTACTTTCTCGATGAATGACATGGCATAAAATTGACCGGTGTACCAAACCACACCTTGACCCATCGTAACACCCAAAAGTGCCAATAGTACAAATTTGAAATTTAATTTATTTCCAAACGATTCTTTCAACGGATTAGCAGAAGTTTTGCCTTCTGATTTCACTTTTGCAAACAGAGGTGACTCGTGCATGTTTCTACGTATCAAATAGGAAACACCCACCATTATAATAGAGGCTAAGAAAGGAATTCTCCAGCCGTAATCATCAAAAGCCTCTTTAGAAAGTGATGCTTTGGTAATCGCTATTACTATTAAAGATATAATCAAACCAGCAGTGGCCGTAATCTGAATCCATGAGGTCATATAGCCTCTTTCATTGTCAGGGGAATGTTCAGCCACATAAGTAGCCGCCCCACCATATTCACCACCTAGAGCAAGTCCTTGAAGCAACCTCAATAAAAGAACACCTATTGGGGCCAACATACCTATGGTTTCGTAAGATGGTATTAGACCAATTAAAAATGTAGCTCCACCCATTAAAAGTAGCGTAACCATAAAGGTATATTTACGGCCTATAAGATCCCCAAGTCTACCAAAGAATAAAGCACCAAATGGCCTTACAATAAATCCAGCGGCAAAAGTTGCGAGCGTACTTAAGTAGCTCAATGTTTCGTTTCCAGCTGGAAAAAATTTTGTGGAAATAATAGTGGCCAGACTTCCAAAAATATAGAAATCGTACCATTCTATCATTGTTCCTACTGATGATGCCCCGATTATAGAGAACATCGAACTTTTCTTAGTAGATGACATAATATTAAATTTTAGAGTTTAAAATATTTAAAGGTTGATAATTATAAATATACTTGTAATTGCACAATGAATTCCCCCATTGACTTTTTGTTGCCAGTGGAAGCCTCTATTCCTGGTCTAATCGAATACTGCGTGGTGATTTTGGCATGGTGACCATCTATGAGCCAGTTTGCACCGAGGTCAACATTAGAAACAGAGGTTGGCAATGCTTCGAAGTTTTTCATGGTATACGCCGCAAACGGTTGAACCCGCATTTTAGGTTTTTCCTTGGTTTTCGGCAAAAGCAAACCCGCTTGGGTATAGAAAATCGTTCCTGTTCCAATCATCGGTTGGGCGTTTCCTGCACCGGCCATCAATTTGTCTGTACCTTTGAAATTTGCATCAGCCACACCCACATTCATTATTCCGAGATTTCTAAGGTAATTAGGCCCGAAATTATAGTTAAATAATCCTGAATATGCAGTGATGGCCATATTTTTCTCTTTTTTGCCGATAGTCATATCCAAAAATGCATCTACAGCCATTAAATTGATGTTGTGTGTGCTCACTGTTCCATTTACTTGGCTCTTGGTACCTTTAGGTTGGCTATAGAATCCTGCTCCTATGTTAAACACTTTTTTTGTTCCCAAATAAGTTCCGACTTTAAAAGGAAGTAAATTAGATTCAGAATCCAGAAATTGATATTCCACGTATCCTGTTTTTGCAAAAGCACTCTTTCCGTTATTGTCCACAGCTACGGCTTTGTCTGCTGTTGACGCATTGCCCGGAGCAAGGTTAGTAGCGTAAGGTTTATTAAGGGCAAATCTATACTCCAATTTATTGAGTTTTCCTTTTGCAAAAAAGCCCATCTGACGAGCAAACTGATCAGAGTTTTCAATAGTTGCCCAAGAGAATATCGGCGAGTCAATAGTTAAGAAATTCAAAGTAGAAGCGTAAGTCATTCTAGATAATCCAAGAAAATAATTTAAACCTGCACCTACGGTAAGGCTTGAGTTCTTGTTTTCTTTGGTTGGTTGTATGACAGCATATTCGTTCCAAAAATCATGAAAAAACAATTGAGGTTTTTTACCTGCTCCGTAACCACCAGTGCCTGTAGAACCAGAAGCTCCGCCGTTCAAGAAAGTTTGGTTGTTTATGCCAAAATGAGCCAAAACCATGTATCTTTTGCTTATTTGGGCATAGGCTAGCATTCTGAGTCTTCTCATACCGACATCATAGCTTTTAGTAGCGGCTTCACCTCCTATGGTTGTTCCCGGATTCATTTGTGAGGCCCTAAACCAGGTTTGGTTCCAAGTTATGAACCTAACATATTTGGTGCCTTCATGATTTACGTTGAGTTTTATACCACCGCCATAGTCAGAAGAACCTTGGCCGAAGGAGGAAATCACCGCGGTGACAAGCACGGAAAATAGAATAATTAATTTTTTCATAGATTTTAAATTTATTGAGGTTTTGTTGTACTTTTCGTTGACAAAGATTAGTGTTCTATTTCTCAAATCGAAATTTGAATATAGTTAAGGTAAATTGATATAGATAATAACAAAAATTGACTTACAGCAGCATTAGAGCAGGAAAGCAAGATTTTAAATTATTACGAATGAAAATTTCAGAATAATATTTGGCTATTTTAAAAATACACCAAACTTGTAGAGTTTAAAATTTTGAAGTAATATACCAATTTGGTAGGATACTATAGATTAATTAAACGTGATTCTGTTCCACTGAATGACCATAAACTTATCCCCAAGCTCAGTTATGAGCATTCCCTTTCCCTCTACATTCTGTGGGCGAGAAACGAACTCTGCTAACTCCTTCTGATTCAGTATTTTGTATGTTGGTGTGGCAAGATTTTGCTTGGGTACCTTTATTTGGTACTTTTTCACCCAATTCATGACCGATACGTGGCTAATACCCAACAGTCGCTCAATTTCTCGATAGCTTACGCCTTCAATGTAGAGCTGAAGAGCTTTCACCACATAATAGCTATCTATACTTTTACCCATTTTTTCAACCGTATAATTGTACAAACAGCTGCGGCATTTGTAGCGTTGTTTGCCTTTAATCACACCATTTTTGGAGATATCATCTGAGTCACATTTGGGGCAAGGAGGGAATATATTGGCCATCTATACTTTTTTAGCAAATATATATCTTTTTAGCAAAACTTAAATTATTATCAGATAAAATATAATTTTTCAGCGAAAAGGTCAAGGACATGAATGTCAAAATATTAAGAAATTATCCAATTTAAGTGCTCCGGAATTTTAATATTTTAAAATGTGTTAGTAATACTTAATCTGAAAATTTCCTCCAAACCCTTATGAAACTACTTTTCCGATATCTATCTAAATACAAATCTGGTGTTTTTTTGGCTTTTCTATTGGCCGCCATCAACCAATCATTTTCTTTAATGGATCCATTTTTTTTCGGAAAACTGATTGATAAATTTGCCAAAAACCCCAATCAATATAGTCAGGAAGAATTCTTAAAAGGAGCTGGCCTCATAATTCTGGCCATAATTGGGGTAGCCATGGTGAGCCGAATTGCCAAAACATTGCAAGACTATGTGATGAACAGTGTAATTCAAAAATTTGGTGCTGATGTATTTATTGATGGTTTGAAACATACACTCAAACTACCCTTCCAACAGTTTGAAGACCAACGCAGCGGTGAAACACTTTCGGTTTTACAAAAAGTGAGGTCTGATTCAGAGAAATTCATCACAGTTTTCATAAATGTTGCGTTTACTTCTATTGTAGGTATAGTTTTCGTAATAATTTACGCTATAAATCTTAATCCAGCTTTGGTGGCAGTTTATTTTATTGGTGCATTTGCGTTGGGCACATTAACCAATATTTTGAGCAAAAAAATCAAAGAAATTCAAAAAACGATTGTAAAAGAAACTACAGCTTTGGCAGGAACTACCACCGAATCCCTTAGAAACATAGAATTAGTTAAGAGCCTCGGTTTGGCCGACCAAGAAATTAATCGTCTGAAGTTGAACACCCTTAAGATTCTTAAACTCGAATTGAAGAAAGTTCGAGGTGTCCGGTCGATAAACTTTGTGCAAGGCACATTTGTAAATCTACTCAGACAAGTAATTCTTTTTATACTTTTGTTTTTGATATTCAAAAACGAACTTACTGTTGGCCAACTACTTACATTGCAATTCTATTCATTCTTTATTTTTGGACCTTTGCAAGAATTAGGTAACGTAATATTAGCCTATAGAGAAGCTGAAGCATCTTTAAACAACTTTCAGAAACTTTTAAACACCCCCATTGAGAAAAATCCGGAGAATCCTAAACCCCTTGGAATAGTCAATAAACTGACCTTTACTGATGTGAGTTTCAAACATTCAAGTGCTGAAAATCATGCTCTTGAAAACGTAAATTTTGAAGTTAAAAAAGGTGAAACTATAGCATTTGTTGGGCCATCGGGATCTGGAAAGACTACTTTGGTAAAGCTTTTAGTTGGACTTTATAAACCCAACGACGGGAAGGTTTTCTATAACAATATAGATTCTGATCATCTCAATATTGACGAGCTCAGGAATCAAATTGGCTTTGTAACCCAGGATACGCAACTGTTTTCGGGCACTATTCGTGAAAATTTACTTTTTGTAAATCCTACCGCAACAGACGAATTGATGTTAGATAAAATGCGAAAAGCTGCTTGCCATAACCTTTTAAAAAGAGCCGATAATGGTCTTGATACCGTAATTGGTGAAGGCGGAATGAAGATTTCGGGAGGCGAAAAACAAAGGCTTTCTATTGCCAGAGCTTTGCTGCGAGACCCAAAAATATTTGTTTTTGATGAAGCAACTTCGGCCTTAGACTCTTTAACAGAACAAGAAATAACCACCACCGTAAGGGAAGTAACTGAAAACGGCGACTATATAACGGTAATGATTGCTCACCGATTGAGTACCATCATGCATGCCGACAGGATATATGTTTTGGAAAAAGGTGAAATCATTGAAGTGGGGAAACACGCTGATTTACTTGAAGCAAAAGGCCTTTATTATGCCATGTGGCGTCAGCAAATAGGTGAAAGACAAGACCTTAGAAAACAACCAGCAATCGTATGAGCAAACCAGTAACCATTCTCACTGGCTTTTTGGGTTCAGGAAAAACGACTTTTTTGAACCAAGTTTTGGAGCAAAAAACAGAAACCAAATTTGCCATCGTTGAAAATGAATTTGGCGAAGCAGGCATTGACGGAGAACTTATCATAAAGCCTGACAATGAGATATTTGAACTGAGTAATGGTTGTCTATGCTGTTCACTAAACGAAGGTATTTATGATATTCTAAACGAACTTTCCAAAAAAACGGAGCAGTTTGATGAGCTCATAATTGAAACTACAGGCATTGCCGACCCTGCCAATGTAGCCAGTCCTTTTTTCTCTAATTCTGAAATCAAAAAAGATTTTCCGGTAAAAAGAATCGTGTGTTTGGTGGATGTAGAACTTATCGAGGACCAGCTCATTGAAACCGAGGAAGCCATAAAACAATTGGCCTTTAGCGACATTATTTTACTAAATAAAACTGCCAGCGTCTCGGAAGTTTATCTCGATGAATTAAAAGG
>NKJG01000178.1 GCA_002256395.1 Bacteroidetes bacterium B1(2017)
CAATACTATGATAGTACAAATTTTTGATACTGTTTTTAACATTGAAATCTTTGTTTAATTCGTTAATTTTTATAGAGATAAGGTGATAATTTGTCCTTTTAGAGTGGCAATATCGTACAATTTAGTTACTGCCAAAGTTGGTGCTTTTAAAGTTGCTTTTTCTGAAACAACAGGTTTAGCGGTTTCATCTAAACTATAAAATGGGTTGGCATTTTTGTCATTTGCCTCTTTTAGTTTTGCTCCATTGCTTTGCTTCAATTCATTTGGCGTACGTAATCTAAGATTTCCTCCGAGATGAGATTTTACGACCAATTTCACCAATTTGGCATCTTTCCATTGCATTTCTACAATTTCAAAACCTCCGATAGCTTTCAAACCCGAAATTTTACCCGAAGGCCAAACATCTGGCAAAGCAGGAAGTAAATGCACTGCACCATCACTGCTCTGCATCAACATTTCGGTAATACCAGAGGTGCAGCCAAAGTTTCCATCAATCTGAAAAGGTGGGTGAGCATCGAAAAGGTTATTGTAAGTACCACCCGCTCCACGCTCGTTACCGATGGGTGTCAGTTGATTTTGAATCAATTTGTAAGCATGATTGCCGTCTTGCAATTTCGCCCACCAGTTTACTTTCCATCCCATACTCCAACCTGTCGAAACATCGCCTCGGTAAATCAGAGAGTTTTTTGAAGCCTCAAAAAGTTCTGGTGTGCGATAAGCCGAAATCTGATTCGATGGATATAGTCC
>NKJG01000179.1 GCA_002256395.1 Bacteroidetes bacterium B1(2017)
TTATTAGTAATCTTTTTAAGTAAATATTTTTTATCTTTTATCTTTTTTATCTTTAATTCATTAGGTAGTCTACTCACCCATTCAATTAGCCTATGATCCAATAGAGGTTCTCTTCCCTCTAATCCAAAACTCATGGTTGCTCTATCTACCTTTACTAATACATCATCAACCAAAAATGTTGAATAGTCCGTTGCAAGTACTTGACTAAGTAAATCTTTGCATTCTTGAGTAAGTTCGGAGTCAAATAGAGTTATTTTTGATGCTGGCAGATCGGTTTTTAATAATTTTTTTAAATCTTTATCGGTAAATTGTAAATTGTAAGTTTTTAGATAATTAAGGTAATTGCTGTCCTTAAGTAATAACTGTAATCTTTCAAATCGAGTTTTGAAATTATAAGTTGAATTCAAAAAAGGAATTTTCTCAGCCTTAATCCACTCCATTATATTTGCAATAAGAGAATTTAGGATTTTAGGTGATTGTTCTATGTATTTATTTAATTCAACAATTCCAGAATGATAATTGTATCCGCTAAAAACTTCATCACCTGCATCAGCTGACAAAGCAACTTTGACATCTTTTACTGCAAATTTGCTTATTAGCATTGTTGGGATACAGGAACTATCACCAAATGGTTCATCATAATGATACGGCATCATTTCTGTCATTTGCCGAACATCTTCTTTGTTGCAATAATATTCAGAATGATCCGTAGCTAAATAATTAGCGATATTTTTGGCAAATGG
>NKJG01000042.1 GCA_002256395.1 Bacteroidetes bacterium B1(2017)
CCGCCAAGTTTTGGGCCTACTATTCCTCCTATTCGCCCCGCTCCCATTGCCCAGCCTATACCAGTGGTTTTAAATTCGCTGGGATACATGCGGGCGGCGAAGGCGTATAATCCCACAAAACCACCTTGAATACCGAATCCTAAAAATGCGAACACCAATAAAATAACATCTGAACCTATGAAAAACTTAAAACAAGCCATCAGTATAGCTGTAAGAATTAGAATAACCCCAATGGTTTTTTTCAAACCATATTTACTCGAAAAATATCCTTGGGTTACAATCCCAAAGAATGCTCCAATATTAAACACGGTACCTGCGTAGATGGCCAAACTTAAGGATAATCCAGCATCCGAGGCCAATTTCGGTATCCAGCTCGTCATAAAATACAGAGCTGCAAAAGCCATAAAAAGTGCTATCCAAAGTTCTATGGAAGGCTTTTTGTATTTGCCAGACAATAATTTACCTACAGGAATGGCCGACTGTC
This sequence comes from Bacteroidetes bacterium B1(2017), assembly GCA_002256395.1. Lineage (GTDB taxonomy): Bacteria > Bacteroidota > Bacteroidia > UKL13-3 > UKL13-3 > B1. The sequence continues at coordinate 485 of NKJG01000042.1, forward strand.
GCTCGGCCTTTGAAGGAAGAACAGTGATAGCCTCAAATCCCATTTTTTTTAACAGGGAATTGATTTTTTCCAAAGCATTCTTGGGTTGGGCTTTAACATAAAAATCAATCGATTCAGACAAGAACAAGATAATCAATGGAATAGCCAGCAATGATGCTATGCCCGCATACTTAAACATCTGTTCCCAGCCTTCAGCAGGAATTACTTTAGCAGCCACAAGACCTGATATCACTGCCCCGATGGGATATCCTGAAATCACAAAACTTACCCAGAAATCACGGGTTTTGTTGGGCGTAAACTCAGCTGTAAGTGCGGCAGTACTGGCCAGCATACAACCTATGCCCAGTCCACTCAAAAATCTATAAGCCAAAAGCATGTTGACACTGGTGGCGTACGAAGTCAAATAGATGCAAGTGCCCATCACAACAGCACTGATCAGAATAAGGTTTTTTCTGCCAATTTTGTCGGCATATGGAGCAATAAATAAAGTACCCAAGGTCATACCGATGAGTCCAGAACTAAACACCGTACCCAGCACCTCTGGACCTATAGACCATGCTTTAGCAATGGCTGGAGCAGTATAGGATATCACCAAAACATCCATGCCGTCAAGCATATTCATTAAAAAACAAATTATGATGGTAGCAAACTGTAGTTTTGAAAGCGGATTTGAGTCAATCAGAGCTTTTGAAGAGAATTCCATTCTTAAAATTATGGTAGGGTTAAATATTTCTAAAACTTAAAATTAGTGTATTTTTCCAATAATAAATTAGGTTAATTCCACAAATATTATTTCAGGGTTAAATTGTGGAATAAAAAGCAATTTGTTTTGAATAAGGTCAGGATTCTCTTTATGAACATAAAATCAATTTGCGATATATATTTAGTTTTAAACAAGCCATTTAAAATATATCAACCACTATAACCTTGATAAATGCTAAAATAAGTGCAAAATCCTGCCAATCAATAATTAAACCTCGCTAATGCGGTTTATTATACCTAGCTTTGATTAAATATAAAATGCAAACGATGAAGCTCTACATTAAATATATGGTGAGCAATCGTTGCAAAATCCTAGTCAAGGAATCTTTAAAAGATCTTGGCTTGCATTTTATTGTGGTTGAACTCGGCGTAGTTGAAATCATGGAAACCCTTACCAAAACTCAATTAGAATCCCTCAAAGCTGTTCTCAACGAAAGCGGACTGGAGCTCATGGACGATAAAAGAGCCATGCTGATTGAAAGAATCAAGACTGTGATCATAGAAATGGTGCATCACTCTGATGAATTACCCAAGTCAAACTTCTCAGATTTTATAAGCGATAAGCTAGACCATGACTATACTTATCTCGCTAATTTATTTTCTGAAGTTCAAGGTACTACTATTGAGCAATTTATTATTGCCCACAAGGTTGAACGTATCAAAGAATTAATCATTTACGACGAAATGAACATTACTGAAATTGCTTATAAAATGAACTACAGCAGTGTGGCTCATTTGTCAAGTCAGTTTAAAAAAGTCACCGGCCTAACGCCTACACATTTTAAGCAACTCAAGGATAAAAAAAGAAACCCTATTGAGGACATAGGTAGGCTTGAATGAAATTAAAGATAAAAAACGCAACAACTTAAATTACTAAAAATTTAAAAACAGTGATATAATCATTGGAAAAAGAATTGGAAAAAGAACAAATTAGTGAACTGACCATAGCTAAAAAAGAGCTTGCATTTCAGAACATAGAAAAGGAAAAACGTGCCCAAGAATTGATTATTGCCAACAAAGAATTGGCTTTTCAAAACAAGGAGAAAGGCAAAAGAGAAAAAGAACTGGCTTTGGCAAACATAGAATTGGCCTTTCAAACGAATGAGAAAGGAAAGCGTGCTGAAGAATTGGTTTTGGCCAATAAAGAATTGGTTTTTCAAAACCATGAAAAAGGAAAGCGTGCCGAGGAATTGCTCATCGCCAACAAAGAATTGGTTTTTCAAAACCTTGAAAAAGAAAAACGTGCGGCAGAATTGACCATAGCCAATTTGGCGAGAATTCTTATTGAGGCCAGCCACGATCCACTTTTTACGATTAATACCAAAGGGAAAATAACGGATTTAAATAACGCTTCAGCTAGCATTACTGGGCTGAGCAGAGATAAATTAATTGGTACCGATTTTTTCGACTACTTTACCGAACCTCATAAAGCAAGAGAGGTTTATAAAGAGGTATTTTCTAAAGGTTTTGTCACAGATTATCCATTGACTATCCGCGATCACAAATTAACAGATGTCCTGTTTAATGGGTCGGTATTCAAAGATGAGTCTGGCAATGTGCTGGGCGTGGTGGTAGTGGCCAGAGACATCACAGAGCAAAAACGGATTGAAAATGAACTGATAGAGGCCAGAGTTTTTGCTGAATTGGCCACCGAAATAGCAGAAGAAACACAGAAAAGAGCGGAATTTGCGATGCACACAGCTGAAAATGCTGTGAAATCAAAGCAGCAGTTCCTGTCCAACATGAGTCATGAAATCAGAACCCCGATGAATGCCATCATTGGTTTCACCAAAGTGGTTTTAAAAACTGAATTGACTCCTAAACAAAGAGAGTATCTATCCGCCATAAAAATTAGTGGAGATGCCCTTATCGTACTTATAAATGACATTTTAGATTTGGCTAAAGTAGATGCTGGCAAAATGACTTTCGAAGAAATTCCATTTAAAATGGCTTCTTCTATTCATGCCATGTTACATTTATTTGAAACCAAAATTCAAGAAAAGAACCTGAAACTTTTGGTTGAATATGACAAAAATATTCCAGAGGTTTTGGTAGGAGATTCGGTCAGGTTGCATCAAATTATACTCAATTTGGTAAGCAATGCGGTAAAGTTTACTTCAACTGGACATATAAAAGTAAAAGTAAAATTATTCTCAGAAGACGTAGAAAATGTAAATATAAAATTCAATATCTCCGACACCGGAATTGGAATTTCAAAAGATAAAATACAAAATATTTTTGATAATTTTCAGCAGGCAACCAGCGGAACATCCAGACTTTATGGTGGTACTGGCCTGGGCTTAGCGATAGTCAAACAATTAGTAGAAAAACAAGGGGGAACGATAGAGGCAGAGAGTGAATTAGAAGTAGGATCTACTTTTAGTTTTCAGTTAGTGTTCAAAAAAACGATTAAACAGGCATTAAGCTCCAAAGATATACTAGAGACTGAAAAAGAGGTAATTGGAATAAAAATATTGGTTGTTGAGGATATCGAACTGAATCAATTATTGATGAAAACCTTACTGGAGGATTTTAAGTTTGAATGCGATATAGTGTCCAACGGACGATTGGCTGTAGAGCGATTGGGTGAAAAAAAATATGACATTATTTTGATGGACCTCCAAATGCCAGAGATGAATGGATTTGATGCCACCAAGTATATTAGGAATATTCTCAAATTGGAAGTACCCATAATGGCTCTTACTGCAGATGTGACCACTGTGGATTTAGAAAAATGCAGGGCTGTCGGCATGAATGATTATATTGCTAAGCCTGTAGACGAAAAACTATTATATACAAAAATCATTGAACTGGTAAAGAGACCCACCATGAAAGATGAAAAATTAAAAACGGAAGAATTAATCGTGACGGCGAGATGTATAGATTTAAGCTACCTATTGGAGAGAACAAAAGCTAATCCCAAGCTGATGTCCGAAATGATCAAGTTGTATTTAGAGCAAACTCCCCCTTTGATAGAGGCCATGAAACTTGGATTTCAAACCAATGACTGGAATTTATTAAAATCGGCCGTGCACAAGATGATTCCATCATTTTCGATCATGGGCATGGACAATAACTTTGAAAATATTGCCAAAAAAATTCAAGAATATGCAGCTCTACAATTAAACTCAGAACATGTTTTGGGCATGGTAACCGAACTCGAAAATGTTTGTCTGCAAGCCTGCAAAGAATTAGAAGAAGAGCTAAAAAAATTAATTAACACAGACAATGAATAAAATTAAACTGTTTTTAGTCGACGACGATGCCTTATTTTTGAAATCTTTAGAAATAGAATTCATGAGCAACGGCGATTTTGAAATAGAAACATTTATTTCTGGGGAACTTTGTATAGAAAATTTATCCAAGAATCCTGACATTATAATTTTGGATTATCATCTGGACGGTATCAACCCCGCTGCCATGAATGGATTAGAAACACTGCAACAAATTAAGAAAATCAATAAGGACATTCCTGTCATCATACTCTCTTCTCAAGATAAAATAGAGGTGGCCGTTAATTGTATGCACAACAATGCTTTCGATTATGTTGTAAAAAGCGAAACAGCCTTCGTAAGGCTAAGAAAAGCCATCGATTCTGTATTTCAACTACAAAAAATCCAAAAAGAACTCAGTTGGTATATGGATAGGATGTGAGTGGTTATTGGTTGGTTATTAGTTGATTAGTTATTGGTTATTGGTGTATTGGTTACTGATTTATTGGTTACTAAAGACTCGGCCACTGAGCACAATGATATTCTGATGATAATCTGAATGAAATTGCGATCCATAGATCTCGAAGTGGGTTGCTGGTTAATCGGCCACTGAGCTGAGCCGAAGTGGGTTACTGGTTAATCGTCCACTGAGCACAATGATATTTAGATGTTAATCTGAATGAAATTGCGATCGCCAGATCTCGAAGTGGGTTACTGGTTGATTAGTTATTGTAATTTTCGGATACTGAGCGATACTGGGGCGGTTATTGATTAATGCGGGATTAACCATACAGACTTTGAAGTTCGGTTAACTTATTCATTGTTAAGCACATACACAACTTATCCTCCGCAAATTACCTTTGCTTTTTCTTAAAATGTGTGAATATTGTAAGTTATATAAGAATTTATATAACACATCCCTTTGCTAAGATTTCGACCTTTGTATGGTGAAAATCATTTCACAATTGCCCCGCCAATAGTGGGAAATAAATTACGATAATGAAAAAATATACCATGTTTTTCCTGACATTTTTTATGTTATTGAGTTTGGCACCGTTTAACTCAAAAGCTGAACCTACCGCCATTTTAAAAGAAAAAACTAAAAAAGTAGAATCTGAAGAGGCAAAAGTATTATTGGCAAGATTAGATGCTATTAAGGCTTTGGACAAATCAGATATGACCAGAGATCAAAAGAAAGAATTGAAAAAAGAGGTCAGAACTATCAAGTCAAATTTGGCTGATTTAGGTTCAGGCGTTTATCTATCTGCTGGTGGTATCATCATCATACTTTTGATATTGATTCTGTTGTTATAAGTTTCAAATAACAGTCTAGGTCCACACTAATTTTTGCAAAAAAATTGTTTTAAAAAATACTGAAATGAAGAAAATAATCATACCAATTCTGGTACTTATGACGGTGATTGCAGGTTGCAAAACCTCACAAAGTCAGAAAAAATCAAATTTAAACAAAACCGAAAAGGGAGCCATCATTGGTACATCGTCTGGTGCTGTAATAGGAGGAATAATAGGAAATAAGAAAAACAATACGGCTCTCGGAGCTATATTGGGAGCCACTGTAGGCGGTGCTGTGGGTGTAGTGATTGGCAACAAAATGGACAAACAAGCCAAGAAAATTCAAGATGAATTGGGCAATGCTGCGAAAGTAGAGCGAGTGGGCGAAGGCATAAAACTCACTTTTGATAGTCAATTGTTGTTTGATTTTGGGAAGGCAACTTTAAAAGAATCTAACAAAGACGATTTGTGGAAACTGGCCAACACGCTTAAGCAGTATCCTGACACCGATTTACTCATTGTGGGCCATACCGACAACGTAGGTTCTGAATCATTTAATCAAACTTTATCTAAAAAAAGAGCCAATGCAGTCTCCAATGAATTGACTTCTTCGGGTATAAATAGAAACAGATTAAAAATAAAAGGTAAAGGTGAAAATCAACCTACAGAAACCAATGATTCTGACGCAGGAAGGACTCAAAACAGAAGGGTAGAAATTGCGATTTACGCCAATAATAAAATGAAAACAGAAGCTAATAAAGAAGCCATTTAAAATGAAAAATAACCATAATAAAATAATTATAGCTTTTGCTTTGTTCTTGATTTCTTTTGGAATTAAGGCTCAAGTGAAATTTGGAGTAAGGGCTGGACTGAATGCCTCCACGGTATCATTTCCAAATCTACCCAACAAATCTGAAAAGATAGGCTTTCACGCTGGTGTATTTGCAGATGTGCCTCTTGTAGAAGACTTTATGTCGATACAGCCAGAGCTTAGCTACTCTACCAAGGGAACTTCGTTTAAGGTTTTGAGCGAGAAGCAATCCATCAATATGAATTATGTTGATTTGATTTTGCCAGTTTCATTTAAAATGAGCGATTTCAACATAAACGTAGGCCCATTTGCCTCTTATCTGATTTCTACGCCAGATTATACCTACTATAACAATAACTCCGTTTTGGTGGATGCATTCAAGAAATTTGATGCAGGCTTATCGGCAGGATTGGGATATAATTTCAATAAAATGATGATTGGGGTTCGATATAACCAAGGGTTTATAGATGTTACCGAAGACAACGCCAGGGTATTTCTAGGAAGCGGAAAAAACGCTGTAGGTCAATTATCTTTGGGCTATAAGTTCTAATGCAATTTTAAAAAGAATCCCGAAGAGCTTAATGCCCTTCTTGATTCTTTTTTGTATATTACACCTAACAAAAAACAATTATTATGAACAATATTTTTAAAGGTTTAATAGCTGGATACGGAGCTAAAAAACTGGGAGGCGGATGCTTCGGAACGATTATAGTTTTCATAATTATCTGGGTAGTACTCGGACAATGTAAATAACCTTAAACTACTAACAAAAATGACCAAAGCAACCCTAATCGGCATTTGGATGGATCATACAGAAGCAAACTTCATGGTATTTTCCAACGAAGATATGGTGACCACTACTATCAAATCCAAATTTACGCAAGAAGTAAAAGAAGAGAGTCTATCTCATGGAGAAAGTGGCATGCACACCAAAGAAAAGCAGCTAAAAGCTGAATATTACAAGGAAATAAGCAAAGTGATCCAAAATTATGAAGGTGTACTTTTGTTTGGACCCACCACCGCGAAATTGGAATTGTCAAATATTCTGAAAGAGGACCACCATTTCAATAAGATAAAAATCGAGGTTCAGCAAGCCTTTAAAATGACGGAAAACCAGCAACATGCTTACGTAAAAGAATATTTCTCAAAACAATACATTTATTGAATTTGAAATCCCAATAAAATGAAAAGCAAAGACAATAAATCCAACGAAAAGAAAATTGAATTGCCTGGCTATATCCCTTACCCACCGGGTGAAGACATCTTTGTAAAATCCAAAAAAGTAGAAAATAAAAGGGATAAAAAAGACAGTCCGCTGACAGCTCTAAGCCCAGACCGCATGGGTGATGCACTGGATGTACCTGGCTCTGAATTAGACAACAACCAAGAAAATATTGGTTCTGAAGATGAGGAAAATAACTACTACAGCTTGGGTGGAGACAATCATGATGATTGAGAGTCCAAATTCTTTTTATTCAAAACTAACCTTTCCAAATCTTAAAAATCAACTGGATTTTAAAGACTAAGATCAAATAACAGCTAGGTAAGTTGATATTTTGAATTAAAATGTTTCACAAATTCTAGTTAAATTCCTCGAAAAATTTTCAGGTAAAATGGCATAATTCATACAATGAATATTAGTACCTTTAAATCAATAATTAAAATAACACAACTTAATTTTCATTGCAATGCCAGATTACATCGACTTTCCAGAAGTTGAGGACATTATTGTAAAGTCCAAAAATGAAGATTATCAAGAAGTAAAATCTTCCAAATCGGAAAACTCAAAAAAAAATAAAGATGAGTTTCCCTTTCTTTTTAAAGATTCGGATTTTAACCTGAAAAACTTAAATCCAGAAGATGATGATAACGATTATTATATTTCGCATGAAAATACCTACAACGATTCTACACTTCTAATTCTTTTAAGCATCGGCACTTTGATTTCTTTGGGTATTCTAGCAAATTCTATATTAACTTAAATATCTGATTAAATAAAGTTCTGAGTCCATTAGCTTCTTATTAATTCTGTTTATAAGATTTAATTAAATACCATGAAAGTAGCCGTATTCAGTACCAAGCCCTATGAAAAAATTTACCTTGAAAAATACAATGCTGATGCCAAGCATGAGCTGGTGTTTTTTGAAGCTTCTTTAAATGCTGCTACTACCGACCTTACAAAAGGATTTGAGGCAGTTTGCGTTTTTGTTAGTGATATTTTAGACGAGACCACCATTGAAAAACTAGCCAATCAAGGTGTCAAACTTATAGATTTGCGAAGTGCTGGCTTCAACAATGTAGATCTTACAGCCACTAAAAAACATCATATAAAAGTACTGCGAGTGCCCGCCTATTCCCCTCAAGCCGTGGCCGAACATGCAGTGGCACTTATACTTACGTTAAATCGCAAAACCCACAAAGCCTACAACAGAGTGCGAGAAGGCAATTTCTCTGTTGAAAAACTCATGGGTTTTAACCTTTATGAGAAAACCGTCGGCATCATAGGAACTGGAAAAATAGGTACTGCATTTGCTAAAATCATGTTGGGTTTCGGTTGTAAAATAAGGGTAAACGATACCGTTGAATCTGATGACCTTAAGGCCAAAGGCGTAAAATACATGACTTTTGATGAGGTTTTAGCCCACTCTGACATTGTATCTATCCATTGTCCGCTTACCCACGAAACTAAACATTTATTTGACAGTTTGGCCTTTGAAAAAATGAAAAGTGGAGCCATGCTGATCAACACCAGTCGAGGAGCCATCATCAATACTTCACATGCTATTGTGGCATTAAAGAAAGGGAAATTAGGCTATTTAGGCATTGATGTTTATGAACAAGAAGAAAAAATATTTTTTAAAGACTTGTCCGAGTCTCTTATCCAGGACGATTTGATAGAGCGTCTCATGTCGTTTCACAATGTTTTGATAACGCCCCACTTGGGATTTTTTACAGAAGAAGCTTTGGAGCAAATCGTAAAAATAACCTTAAAAAACTTTACAGATTTTGAAAATGGTGTAAGCTCAGAAAATGAAGTAACGTAAACCATTATGGATTTCAAAGATTACTACAAAATACTAGGCGTCGAAAAAAAAGCTACACAGGCCGAAATCAAAAAAGCTTTTAGAAGTTTGGCCGTAAAGTATCACCCAGATAAAAACGCTGGTAATAAAGAAGCTGAAGAGAATTTCAAATCTATCAACGAAGCCAATGGCGTTCTGAGTAATCCTGAAAAAAGAGCCAAGTACGATGAATTTGGGCAATATTGGGAAAATCCAGGACAAGATCCACAAAATTATAAAGGACAAAATACTTCACAAGGCAGGTATCAAGACTTTGGAGAGCAAGCAGATTTTTCCGATTTATTTGAGCAGTTTTTCTCTTCAAAAAATCGAAATGGCAAAACCGCACAAAATGCAAAAGGAGGAGATTATGAAACAGAAATGGAGATTACGCTTCAAGAAGCTTATCATGGAACGAGCCGCGTATTACAAGTTGATAAAGAGAAACTAAGAATTACTACAAAGCCTGGAGCCTTCTCAGGTCAAATCCTCAGAGTTAAGAACAAAGGAGCGGCTCCCAGAGCAAGTGGAGAAAGGGGCGATTTGTATGTAAAAATTAAGGTAAAATCGGATTCCGAATTCGAGAGAAAGCAGAATGATTTGTATATTTCTCAGTCAGTAGATTTGTTTACGGCAATTCTTGGAGGTGATATCCTCATTCATACGTTTACTGGTCAGGTAAAAATAAACTTGCAAGCGGGCACGCAAAATGCGAAGGTCATTCGATTAAAAGGAAAAGGAATGCCTATTTATGACAAAACCAACCAGTTTGGTGATTTGTATGCAACATTACAAGTTAAGATTCCAGAAAACTTGAGTTTAGAGCAAAAAGCAAAATTTGAAGAATTAAAAGCTAATTTATAAACAAATAAAACCATGGAAAAAAATGTAATTATCAGGTATTCTCCTCAAATCAACCAAAAATCAGTGGAAAATTTCGAAAATGCCTTTTATGATTCTTTATGCAAATATTCATTCCGTCATTTGCCTTTTTCAGAAAAAATTACGGAAGAATTAATCCAAGAAGCTCTGCTCAAGTCCATCCAAGTGTGTCAATTGGCTGGAGTAAACAGTGCGTGCCATTTTAAAAAAATATTTGTTTACGATGCAGTTGGTCACACCCTTACCATTGACTGGAAAATGAGCAAAAAAGCTGTTAATCTTATGGTTACTCAAATGACATCCCTTGACCGAAATACCGCTCAATGGATTTGGAAACTCGTGGACATTTGACACCATGAAAGGTTTTACTTGGCCAAAAAGGCATTTATTTTGGTCAAAAGCAATTTTTCATCTATGGGTTTTGATATATAATCATTCATGCCCAGTGTTTTACATTTTTCTACATCCACCGAAGTTACATCTGCCGTTAGTGCAATGATTGGAATATCCAATTTCATCACTTGTCTGATGTATTCTGTGGTATCAAAACCGTTCATGATGGGCATTTGCAAATCCATCAAAATAACGTCAAAGGTGTCATTTTCAAGCATTTCTAAGGCTATTTTACCATTATTGGCCATTTCAACATCAAAATCAAAATCCATCAAGATGATTTTTATCAGAAACTGATTCAGAGGCATGTCTTCTACCACCAATATTTTTTTTCTCAACTTAATCCCATTTGAGTTTTCCTTTTGAAGTTCTTCTATCTTTGAAGGCTCCTCCATGAAGTCCTGACTCGGTATTTCAAAATCCAATATAAATCCAAAAGTTGAGCCCACACCTAATTCACTCTTGATAAATACCTCTCCGTTTTGGAGTTCTACCAATTGTTTTACTATGGCCAAACCAAGCCCAGTGCCACCATATGAACTGGTGGTTTCTTTATTAGCCTGCTCAAAATTATTAAATACCTGTTTCAACTTATTTTGCTCTATTCCTATACCTGTATCTGTTACACTGAATTCTAAAGTTACTTTTTGCTCTGATTCTTTTAGCTTTTTTACAGCAAAAATTATTTTGCCCTGACTGGTAAATTTAACTGCATTGCCTATCAAATTTAAAATTATTTGTCTCAATCGTAGTGGGTCTCCTATTAGAAATTTCGGAATATTTTGATCATAATCTTTTACAAATTCTAGATTTTTCTCTTTGATTTTAAGATCAAATAACTGCACCATGGTGTCTAACGTTAAATCCAAATCAAACTTAATTTCTTCAAAAGACATTTTGCCAGCATCTATTTTGGCTAAGTCTAGAATATCATTAATTAAAACCACCAAGGCATCGGCTGAAATTTTTATGGCATTGAGATATTCTCTTTGGGCGGTATCAAGCGTAGTTTTGAGAACAACATTGGTAAAACCCAAAATGGCGTTCATGGGTGTACGTATCTCGTGGCTCATGTTGGCCAAAAACTGCTGTTTGGCTTTCACGGCTGACTCGGCTATTTTTGTTTTGTGGTCAGCATGATTTTTAGCTTCTATGAGCTCCGCTTTCGTATGAATCTGCGATGTCACTTCATAAGCAATAACTACCACACCAGAAATTGTATCATCTGCTTCATAATAAGGCTGATACACGAAATTAAAATATACTTTCTCCAGTTTTCCGTTTCTTTGAATTGGAACGAGATATTCATACCCTTCAAATGGTTTACCTGTTTTTAATACTTC
>NKJG01000009.1 GCA_002256395.1 Bacteroidetes bacterium B1(2017)
TTAGAGCAACAACAAGAGATTTAACCACTAATCCAAATGTATGTGCTAATGTAAGTGATTCGGCTACGTATATTATTAAACCAAAACCAGATGCAACGTTTACCATAGCCCCAGATAAAGGTTGTGTGGATGATAGATATGGAGTGGTATTAAATAGTATCTATACCGCCACACCAAGCACTGCTCCAGGTTCAACGTACAAATGGTTCTTGGATCAAACAGATTACAACACTACACCATTAAATGCCGCACCATACGACCAAACTGTGCAAACACAAACGTTTACACAGCCAGGTAATCACACAGTACATTTATTTGTAGAGGCAAATGGTTGTACCGATACAGCAACTGCACCTGTATATGCTTGGCCTACACCAATTGCTAAGTTTATTACAAACCCAGAAAGTACCACCATTGCGAAACCGTTCTTTGATTTCTATAATCAAACTACCATTGCAGATAACTCGCCTATCAATTATATCTGGACCTTCCCTCCATTGGCCATTGGAGGAGCAGTTAGAAAAGATTATACCAGCGATCCTAAGCAAGTTACCTTTATGGCCGATACAGGTAAAGTTACTGTTTGGTTAACTGCTATTAGCGAACATGGATGTTACGATTCAACCTATCGTTATATTAAGATTGAGCCAGATATTACTGTGTTTATTCCAAATGTATTCCGTCCAAAAAATTCTGATGGAAAGGGTGGAAGTGAATTGGAAGGCGATTGTCCTTATGGATGTAACAAGACCTTTAAGGTTGCTGCCACAGGATTTGAAACCATTGAAATCTTTGTGTTTAATCGCTGGGGTCAAATGGTTTACAAGACCTTTATGACAGATAAAACCTATGATCCTAATGAAGGATGGGATGGACGTGACTTTACCACAGGTAAGGACTGCCAGCAAGATGCCTATATCTATCAGGTAAATGCAACTAGTTTTAATGGTAAGAAATATACCTATAGTGGATCTATTACTTTATTAAGATAATTATTGGGATAAGCATAAAAAAACCCGGCCAATTGGTCGGGTTTTTTTATGAATAAATTTTTCTATTTAGGTCCTACTAAGGAAATTTCTTCTTCCTTAATTTTACCATAGCCTCCCCAAACATTTTTAACATTAATAAAGCCTTCCTTTTTAAGAATGCTTGCTGCCACCATACTTCTATAACCACCAGCGCAATGCACAAGGATTTCTGCTTTGGTGTCAATTTCTGCACTACGGTCTAAGACCTCAGAAAGTTGCATAGAAGTGGCGTTTAACACATGACCAGATGCGAATTCAGATGGTTTTCTAACATCTAAAATTACCGCTTTGGGATTGTGTTTACTATCTAAGGCAAATTCTTCGGCCGAGATAGAAATAACCATGTCTATTTTTTCATTGGCATTTACCCAAGTATCATAGCCTCCATTAAGATATCCTTTAATAGAATCAAACCCTACGCGTGTTAAGCGTTGAACAGATTCTTCCTCTGTTCCTGGTTTACATACCAACACAATTGGGTGATGCAAATCAACAATGGTGGCGGCCCAAATGGCAAATTGTCCATTGAGTCCAAAATTTAGAGAGCCAGGAATAAAGCCTAATTCAAAGAAATCGGCGAAACGAGTATCAATTATAGTTGCCTTTTCTTTTTCTAATAATGCTTTAAATGCTTCAATAGTTAGAGATTTAAGGCCTGCTTCAAGAACAGAGTCATAGGTAGCATAACCTTGTTTATTTAATTTAGCATCTTTAAAGAAATAGGCAGGTGCAGGTGTTATACCATCCGTTACGGTTGCAATAAACTCTGCTTCGGTCATTGGTTGTAAAGCGTAGTTTTTTTCTTTTTGTTCGCCAATTGTGCTAAAGGTTTCTTTGCCAATATTTTTGCCACAGGCCGAACCTGGTCCATGCGCTGGGTAAACAATAACATCAGAATTAAGGGCCGTTAATTTTTTAAGAGAATGGTACATCATGCCTGCTAACGTTTCTTTGGTCATAATACCATCCAACAAATCAGGTCTTCCAACATCGCCTACAAACAAGGTATCGCCAGTAAACACACAGTAGTCTTTATTGCTTTCATCTTTCAATAAGAAGCTGCTACTTTCTGGTGTGTGGCCAGGAGTATGAAGTAGTGTAATTGTAATATCGCCAAGTTTGAAAACTTCTCCATCTTCTGCAACATGCACTGGAAAATTTGTTTGTGTGCTTGGGCCATAAACAATTTTGGCGCCTGTTTTGGCTGCCAAATCAATATGTCCGCTTACAAAATCGGCATGAAAATGGGTTTCAAAAATATGAGTAATTTTGGCGCCGTTGGCTTCCGCTTTATCAATATACACTTGGTAATCGCGAATTGGGTCAATAATGGCAACTTGGCCATTGCTCTCTATATAATAGGCTGCCTGAGCTAGGCAGTTGGTATACATTTGTTCAACTATCATGTTTCAAAAATAGGGATTGTGATTTTCTTCTACTTATTTTTTGTTTTTCGGAGTAGTTCCAACGAAGTCTTTCAAGTAAAAAGGCTCAAAATAGGCTAGGTTTTCAAACTCATTATTTTGATACATTTCTTCGGCTAATCCTAGTAATGAGGTGGCATTACAAGTAAGGTTGTCAATAAAGGTGGCGTTCTTGTGTTCAAGTATTTTTTTACATTTCTCTGAACCGTTTCCAAAGAAAAGTATTTTTTGAGTTTCTAATAAGTCGACATACATGTTTTCTTCAATAATTTTAGCATTGGTAGACTCAATTTCCTCCAATTTTTGGGAGAAAATAGCTGTAAATACCTCCATTCTGCGAGCATCAATCATTGGAACAAGCAATTCACCCTTGGTTTCGGTTCGACCCAAAACCTGTGCGCATAAACTTTTAAGGGTAGAAATGCCAATAACAGGAATGTTTAAGGCATATCCAAATCCTTTGGCTGCAGAAACGCCAACACGCAAACCGGTATAACTTCCTGGACCTTTGCTTACAGCAATTGCATTTAAGTTGTTAAAAGTATATCCAGTTTCCTTCAAAATATTTTCAACCATTTTATGAAGTTGAGAGGCATGTGTATTTCCTTCTCTGTTGGTTTGTTCGGCAATACAAGTCCCATCCTTGCCAAGCGCCACTGAGCATACTTCGGTTGCAGTTTCAATTCCTAAAATTAGTGCCATTCGCTTTCAAAAATAAGGCATCTTAGCCATATTTTCTCTTTCAGTTGAAGGCCCTGATTATAAAGAGTCTTGAGCATTTGGTAAAACTAAATAACTAAGCCATTAAAATTTTTGTAACTTGCAAATCTTGAAAATGTCGAAACGCTGGAGCCCAAAAATAGAACCTGATAAACTTGTTGTGGAAGAACTTTCCAAAGCAATTAACCTTAATAAGGTGCTAACCAGTATTTTGGTTCAGCGAGGAATAAGTACGTTTGAAGATGCAAAAAAATTCTTTAGGCCTCAATTATCCGATTTGCATGACCCTTTCTTAATGAAAGGAATGGATTTGGCCGTTGAAAGAATTGAAAAAGCAATAAGCTCCAATCAGAAAATTCTTATTTACGGCGATTACGATGTGGACGGAACCACTGCGGTTGCCACTGTTTATTCCTTTTTTAAACGTTGGTACCCCAATCTAGATTTTTATATTCCAGATAGATATACCGAAGGTTACGGTATTAGTTTTATGAGTATTGATTGGGCTTCCAATAATGGATTCTCCTTAATAATTGCTCTTGATTGCGGCATAAAATCGGTTGATAAAGTTGCTTATGCGATTAGCAAAGGTGTTGATTTTATTATTTGTGATCACCATTTACCAGGTGATGAAATTCCAGCAGCGGTTGCCGTTTTAAATCCCAAGCAGAAAGATTGCACCTATCCATTTAAAGAATTATCTGGTGAAGGAATAGGCTATAAACTTATTCAAGGATATGCCCAACGTCATTCAATTGCAAGTAGCGAAGTAGAGAAATTTTTAGATTTAGGTGCTGTAAGCGTAGCGAGTGATTTAGTTCCAATATTGGATGAGAACAGAGTATTGGCTCACTTTGGACTAAAAAAATTAAAGCAAAATCCCAATAATGGTCTCAAAGCTCTATTAGAAGCTTACCCCGATAAACCCGAGTTTGGTGTAAATGATATTGTGTTTTTTATTGGCCCACGTATTAATGCCGCAGGAAGAATTGCAGATGCAAAAGATTCTGTGCGCTTAATGACCGCCGATACCATGGAGGATGCAAAGAAAATTGCCTCACAGGTTAATCAGCATAATAATGAGCGCAGAAGTTTTGATCAAACAATTACTGAACACGCATTTGAATTAATAGAAAACGACCCGAGCTTTTTAGATAGAAAATCAACCATTTTATTCCATAACGAGTGGCACAAAGGTGTAATTGGAATTGTTGCTAGTAGATTGATTGAAAAATTTTATAGACCAACTATCATTCTTACCGAATCAAATGGCATGGCAACTGGAAGCGCTCGCTCGGTTGAAGGTTTTGATTTGTATAGTGCCATTGAAGAATGTGCCGATTTGTTGGATCAATATGGCGGACATACACATGCGGCTGGACTTACACTTAAGCTTGAAAATTTACCTGCCTTTATAGAAAAGTTTGAAACGGTAGTTGCCAAAAACATCGTTGAACGAAGCCTTACACCCGAAATTGAATACGATATGGAGATTCCACTTCGTACCATTACACCTAAATTTTATTCGGTATTAAAACAATTTTCGCCATTTGGACCAGGTAATCAAAACCCCGTTTTTATGAGTAAAAATGTGTGGGATGTGGGCGATGCAACTATTGTAGGAAATAACCATTTAAAACTAAGTGTAACCCAAGAAGAAGGCGGAAGAATATTTAAGGCAATAGGATTTGGTCTGGGCGAATATTACGATAAAGTATCGCAAGGAATTAGCTTTGATATTTGTTTTACCATTGAAGAGAATCACTTTAATGGCCACGTTAATTTGCAGCTAAACATTAAAGATATTCTCTTCAGGTAATACTTCTTAAGCTAATAATTTAGCCCAATTTATTTCTTTAGCCAAAATCTGGCGCAACTCACTAATGGCAATACGCTCTTGAAGCATGGTATCTCTGTATCGAATGGTGATGGTTTGATCTTCCAACGTTTGATGATCTATGGTTACACAGAAAGGAGTACCTAATGCATCTTGTCTGCGATAACGTTTTCCAATGGCATCTTTTTCTTCATAAAAACAGTTGTAATCTGTTTTTAAATCTTTCATTATTTCACGCGCCACTTCTGGTAAACCATCTTTTTTCATAAGAGGTAAAATGGCCACTTTATAAGGTGCCAAAATAGGAGGTAAGTTCAATACTACTCGTGTATCTTGCTTCTCACCTTCACCAACAATTTCTTCCTTATAAGAGGCACACATAGTTGCCAAAAACAAGCGGTCTAATCCAATAGATGTTTCAATTACGTATGGAATATAGTTTCCATACGCCTTGCCATTTTCATCTAAATCGGCATCAAAATATTGCAATTTCTTACCCGATAATTCTTGATGATTGCGCAAATCAAAATCGGTACGAGAATGTATGCCTTCCATTTCCTTGAAGCCAAAAGGAAAGTCAAATTCTATATCTACAGCTGCATCGGCGTAATGGGCAAGTTTAACATGATCATGAAACCTGTATTTGTCTGAACCAAAGCCAAGTTTCTCGTGCCAGGCCATACGCGCAGCTTTCCAGTGCTCGTACCAAACTTTTTGGGTGCCAGGACGAATAAAGAATTGCATTTCCATTTGTTCAAATTCACGCATACGCATGATAAATTGGCGCGCAATAATTTCGTTTCTAAAGGCCTTACCAGTTTGTGCTATACCAAAAGGTATTTTCATTCTGCCTGATTTTTGAACATTCAAAAAGTTCACAAAAATTCCTTGAGCTGTTTCTGGCCTAAGGTAAATTTTATCGGCATCTTCGGCCATCGCACCCATTTCGGTAGAGAACATTAAATTAAACTGACGCACGTCGGTCCAATTGCGAGTTCCACTTATAGGGCAAGCTATTTCATGCTGTTCAATTAAGGTTTTAAGCTGAACCAAATCATTGTCTAATAAGGCTTGGTCTAGCGCTGCCTGAAGTTCAGTCGCCTTAATAGTTTTACCATCCTTTTCATAGCGAGAAATTTTATCCTCCAAAAGATTATCTGCACGATAGCGTTTTTTAGAATCTTTGTTGTCTATCATTGGGTCGCTAAATCCATCAATATGTCCACTAGCTTTCCAAGTTTTTGGATGCATAAAGATAGCAGCGTCTAAACCAACAATATTTTCGTGCATTTGAACCATGGCTTTCCACCAGTACTGACGCAAATTATTTTTTAGTTCAACACCATTTTGACCATAGTCGTAAACAGCTCCTAAACCATCATAAATTTCGCTGCTTGGAAAAACAAAGCCATACTCTTTGGCATGGGAAACAACTTTTTTAAATACTTCTTCGCTCATTAGAATAGTGATAATACAAGGCCACAAAGAAACTAATTGTTTCCTTGAATATTGTTATAAGGGTGGTTTTTTACTTGTTTGGGTAGGCTTTAAAATAAAACAAAGCAACAAAATTGCTTTTGTTGCTTTGTTATTAAGTTCAAAAAAATATTAGTGAACTAATTCTTTATAGGCATCAGCCTTTAAAAGGCCATCTACTTCTGCTGCATTTGAAATGCTGCATTTAATCATCCAACCTTCGCCATAAGCGTCTGAGTTAACTAATTCAGGAGCACCGTCTAAAGCAGGGTTTACTTCTAAAACCTCGCCAGATAATGGCATAAATAAGTCGCTCACAGTCTTAACTGCTTCAACAGTACCAAATACTTCGTGTTGTGCAACAGATTTTCCTTTGCTTGGAATATCTACATAAACGATATCACCCAATTCGTGTTGAGCAAAATCTGTAATACCAATGTAGGCTACATCGCCTTCTACACGCACCCACTCATGGTCTTTGGTGTACAATAAATTCTCTGGAAAGTTCATTTTGTATGGTTTTTATTTCGGAGCTAAAATAAGGTTTGAGGTGGAAATAAAAAATGATTGTTTCACCTTGTTTTGAAATGTTCCAAAACGGTAATCGGAATTAGCAGGCAGCTGAGCGCATAAATTGTATCTTCCAAAGGGATAGTAAGCAATCGAATTCCAATTATTTCATTGGCGTTATAAAGCACTACAGGCTCTGTAGTTGCTGCCCCCGTAAGAATTCCATTGATAATAAAAAAGGGCACTAAATGAATAAAATAGGCCATCCAAAAATAGCTCATATATGCTCCCTTAATCCAAAATTGTTGAACTAATAATAACACCAAAGCAATAGAAAAATTAACCACTGTATAGGTCCGATCCGAAAAAAACAGGATGGAAACTAGGCACCAGGCAATAAATAGGTAGTTAAAAAAGCTCACTTTTGGTTTCCACCAGCTGTCTTTTAAATATGCTTTAAGGCAGGCGTAAATAAAAATACTGGCATAAGGAACAACTACAAAAAAGCTCCATTCTTCAATGGGTAATTCTAGGATACGGATGTTCCAAACATAATCTGGGTTAAAACTCCATACACCCGATTTGGTAAACCAGGTGTCCCATAAAATAAAAAGAACTAGGTTCAGCCCAATACCTAAAAATAATTTAGGCCACCATCTATAAAAAGCTACTTTTTTATCGAAGCTTAATAGAAATGGTCCAATAAAAGAACCTATCATTAACCAAGCGTATAAACTCATTTGCTCGTATTTGGGTCGCGCCAATATTTTAATGGAACGATAAGCATTCCAAAGTTTTCACCTTGTTCTTTGCCAAGGTGTTTATGGTGTATTTTATGTGCGCGTTTAATGGCTCGCACATAATGGTTATTTAAACGGGTAAACCATTTAAAACGTTGATGAATGATTACCTCATGAACCACAAAATAAGCAAAACCATACACAGAAATTCCAATTCCAATAAATAAGCGTATGTCATCATACATAAGACCTGTAACATAGCAATAGGCACTAGGAATGGCAAATATTAGAAAGAAGGCATCATTTTTTTCAAAGAAACCGGGTTCTACCTGATGGTGGTCTTTATGCAGATACCAAAGGAATCCATGCATCACAAATTTGTGCGTAAACCAAGCCATGAATTCCATAAATAAAAAAGTACCTAAAATAATTGCTGCTGCCATTTATGTTTTCTGTTTAGGGGTGGTTTAAAAAATAAGAGTTAAAACTGCAAAAAATACAATTTGAGCTAAATAAACACGCCAGCCCATTGGATTGTTTTTAAGCATGCCGCCTTTTAACATCCAGTAACAAAACGCAAACCCAAAAAAGAACCAAGCTGTATAGTTTTGAAGTGGAATATCACTGTTTTGCCAAGTCCAAAAATTAAGTTTTGGTGCCAGTGGTTCAATTAATATATCCAACACAACCATAAAAAATGCGGCACTTAAAGCACCAGCAATTTCAGGTAGTTTTACTTTTAATTTTATGCTTATGGTTTGAACCAATTGCAAGCTGCTATACGCAACAATAATCCAATTTAAGCCAATAATTATTGGCGTTTGGTTTAGCTTAAAGCCTAGAGCCTCACCGTATGTATAGTTTCCAAAAATAGAGCCCGTGGTTACTCCAATCATCTCTAGAAACCAAGCGCCAACAAAAACAAATAAAAGGTTTATATAGAATAATAAATCTTTTTCAGGGTGTAATTTAAACAATAGAAAAGCCGTAAGTGCTAAATTGAATGGAGTTAAAAACACAAACTCGGTTGGGTTGAGCCCGATACCTACAATGCCCACAAAATAGAAGAGCACAAGAATTAAAGTTAACAGATTTTCTTGATTTTTTAACCACGCTTGCATGATGCAAATTAAACATAAACAAACCAATTTAGTTTGAATGTATTTTGATAGCACCAAAACAAAACCGCCCAATAAATTTCATGAGATAATTTATTGGGCGGTTAATTTTATTTTATGTGACTATTTAATTTTAGAAGTCAAAGGGTTTTTAACCTTATCGTATTTAATCAATTCGGCTTTTATGGACCCAACAAAGATGTCGCTTTCAACCATAATTGGAAGTTTATTATCATCATCAGTAACCCAAAGAGTTAAGGCTTCATCATCTTTAAACACGCGACCTTTGATTAATTGGGGTTTAATGACTAGGGTATTAAAGGTACCTGCATCGGTTTTAACAACTTCTTTTCCAACATATTTAAATCTTAACAAATAATTCTCTGCATCGATATAAAAATTTACAGGAAAAATATCTCCCACCTTTGCGTTGGTCATATCGGTAGTTCTGGCAAAATAAATAGCCGAAACTACGTCTTGGGTTTGTTGCTCTATATCAACTTTACCTCTTCTGCTAGTTGCAAATCCGTTTACTTGATCAAACATAATAAAGTCGCTGTCTTTGTAACCGCCTTCTTTCACACGTTTGATACATTTCCATGGAATAATTGCTTCCTCATCTACATAACTTTCAAATTCATCGCGCACTTTAAACATAACATCTACCATTCCGGCAGATTTGCCAGAAACCTTAATGTGATAAGACTTGCGGCCATTCACATCCACAGAGTTTGGGTCAATTTCAAAGCTTGCGTTTCCGCCAGTAAGAGGGCCATAATGAACGCGATACTCCAGTTTTTCGCCGTATGTAAAAGCAGTGTTTTTTACTTTTTTTATTTCATTGATTTTAACCTTCTTTTCCTTAGGAAGAGCTGGTTGTTCAATGGCGTTTGCCGAAAATAATACTGCGGCAAAAGCAAAAACAAGCGATGGGAATAACTTCTTTTTCATAATACCGCAAGTGTTGCAAACCTTGTACCAAAAAGCAAAATTCCTATAAATCAAATTTAATTCCTTGAGCTAAAGGAAGTTCTTTGCCGTAATTAAGTGTATTTGTTTGCCTGCGCATGTATGCTTTCCAGGCATCACTTCCACTTTCGCGGCCACCACCAGTTTCTTTTTCACCCCCAAATGCACCGCCAATTTCGGCTCCGCTAGTTCCAATATTTACGTTGGCTATACCACAATCGCTGCCCCAGGCGCTTAAGAATTGTTCGGCTTCCTGCATATTGTTTGTAAAAATACTAGAGCTCAAACCTTGTTTAACCCCGTTTTGCATGGCTATAGCTTCGTCCAAAGTTTTGAATTTCATGATATATAAAATTGGTGCGAAAGTTTCGGCTTGGACAATTTTAAAAGTATTGTTGGCTTCGCAAATACTTGGTTTAACGTAGCATCCACTTTCAAATCCTGGGCCTTCCATTACTTCGGCTCCACATAAAACAGTTCCGCCTTCGGCTTTTACTTGCTCGATAGCATTTAAATAGGCGTTTACAGCAGCCTTGTCAATTAATGGTCCTACTAAATTTCCAGTTAAAGGATTTCCAATGGTTAATTGCCCATATGCTTTCACTAATTTTTCTTTTACTAAATCATACAAACTTTCGTGAATTATTAATCGACGTGTGGTGGTACAGCGCTGGCCAGCTGTGCCGACAGCTCCAAATAATACACCCACCATTGCTAGATCTAGGTTTGCATTTTCGCTTAAAATGATAGCGTTATTGCCACCTAATTCTAAAAGGGCTTTTCCAAAACGTTGTGCAAGGGCTGCTCCTACAGCTTTACCCATGCGTGTTGAACCTGTTGCCGAAACTAAAGGAACACGTTCATCATTGCTCATTAATTCACCTACTTTATAGTCGCCGTTTACGAGACAGAATAAACCTTCTGGTAAATTATTTTCTTTTAGAATTTGAGCCATTAAATTTTGGCATGCTATGGCAGATAAAGGAGTTTTTTCAGAAGGTTTCCAAACACACACATCGCCACAAACTGCGGCTAACATGCTGTTCCAACTCCAAACAGCAACAGGGAAATTAAAGGCTGAGATGATTCCCACAATTCCAATTGGGTGGTATTGTTCATACATGCGGTGGTTTGGTCTTTCGCTGTGCATAGTTAAACCATGAAGCTGACGACTCAACCCTACGGCAAAGTCGCAGATGTCAATCATTTCTTGCACTTCGCCTAAACCTTCTTGCAGGCTTTTGCCCATTTCGTAACTAACTAAATGACCAAGAGCATCTTTGTATTCTCTTAATAAATTGCCGTATTGTCTAACAATTTCGCCTCTTTTTGGGGCAGGTACCGTACGCCAAATTTTATAGGCTTCTTCGGCTTTTTTAATAACGGTATTGTACTCTTCTTCAGTGGTAAATGCAATGCTAGCAATAAGTTTTCCATCTACTGGTGAAAAAATATCTCTTTTTTGAGCAGAGCTTGAAGAAAAATTATTTTGGCCTGTAGACGTGCCATGATTATGAGATGAGATTCCGAGTGTTTTTAGAAAATCAAGAGAGAAACTTTGTGTGTTCGACATATTTAATGTTGCTATGTAAATTTGAAAATCGTTTAATTAAAAAATAGTATTATGGATTACTAATTCATTTTAAAATGGCCTTGGCAACCTTTGGGTCAATTATTACCGTATCGTGTTCAAAATCTAATTTTATACGCCATTTTTGAAAGGTATTTACTCCAAGAATTACGTCTTCTGATAAGCCTGGAATTACCATAAACTCATCTGATAGGCGAATTTCATTAAAGTAAAAATCCATTGCCACACGATGAGTGATTCTCGGATAGTGTCCTTGAGCAGCCGTTGCAATTTCTAAAGGCTTCCTTAGCTTTACAATTGTTTCCAAATTTTCAACTGCATCTGAACTTATACAAGAAAAGGTAGCCCCTGAATCAAAAAGAGTAAATAGGGTTTTCTCTCCTAGTGAGCCTTCAAAATGAAGTGGTAATTTTATAATGGGCATTTTTTTGAAAAAGTTTGGACTACAAAATTACAGTTTATATAGAAAATTAATTACTATAATTTTAGGTCTCTAATAATTGAAATAGGATTAATTTTATTTAGGTTAAAAATAAAACTCGTATGCCTGAAAAAGTTGTCATTACTGTTTAGTCCCCAAGCATCGCTTACTGCTTTACTTTGTACCAATGGAACATACCAATACGCAACATCCTTCACAATTTGAACATACACACCGCCAACATAATTTGTCTTTATTTCATATTTGTTTGAAGCCATGTATTGATTACAAATAGAAACATCGGTATACACTCCAATTGGCACAGGAATAGGCAACGGAATGGTAATATTGGCGGCAGTAATCCACGAATCGGTGTTTCCAAGGTTCACAAAATTTCTAAATCCTGCATCCCTATTTAGCACTTGATGGCCCCAAAATCCAGCGCCATTTTCGGCTCTACCTATCATGGATTGGTCATATAAATAGTCGTTTATTCCCATGGTTCCACCCGAGGTAAACATGGCTCTTTCATACACATTACGAGAGATGTTTTGGGTAGAATTCGAAAAACTTTGTTTGTTTAAAAAGGCCCCAGCAAAAAGTCGAATACTAGCTTGTTTCTTTCCTTTTGAATATTCTAAAGATTGTTTGAATTCAGCTCCAAATCTGTTTAAACTACTATTGTGTAGTCCCGCCTGGTAATCTAAACTAAACAAACATGGATAAAGTGCATCATTGCGTTTGTATAAGTAATTTATGTTTGCAACACCATAATAATCTTTCGCAAATTGATAAAAATACCCTCTGTCTTTGGCCTGTTCATTTATCATTACATACCTCACTTGTATTTCCTGGTCAATATTGCTTCTTCTATTTGAAGGTTGAAGCTTTAAGGTAACAAATGGAGCAAATTTTTCATAGGTAGAGGCAGTTGTATAAGAGGCCGAAGGAGAACTATCAATAAAAGTCATGATAATTGGATCACCACTATTAAAAATATTTCCAACAGTAGCGAAACGAGCCGATTTAAATCCAGCCTGTATGTTTCTAATTTTATTTTTGCCATACCAATTATGCCAATATTGGGCATAGCCATTTAAGTCTTTTGTTTCGAAACTATAAACTGGCATAACTATAAATTCATTTTTCTTTTGCGGGAAAATGCTATTATAAAATGCTAGTCCAAGCATACTCTTATTGTATACG
Source organism: Bacteroidetes bacterium B1(2017) (assembly GCA_002256395.1). Classification (GTDB taxonomy): domain Bacteria; phylum Bacteroidota; class Bacteroidia; order UKL13-3; family UKL13-3; genus B1. Next base: position 13,044 of record NKJG01000009.1, read on the forward strand.
TTGTAGGCATAAATTGGCGACCAAAATACTTGGGCAGAATTTTCGTTTTCTAAATTAGCAATTGGCTGTAATTTAATACTGCTGCAGGTCGTGCAGGTTCCATTTAGTCCTGCAGAATTGTTTTGACGGTATAAATCAATGGTTTGTTTAGAGGCATCAATTCTATAAACAGAATTTGAAATGTCTTTATTGGCTGGCAATTTTAATTCATCTAAACTGAATGATTTGGTTCCCGAAAATCCATTGATCCATTTAGTTGCAAATACAGAATCTTGAATCATTAATGATACTGGAAAAGGTGCAACAAGAGTTCCTTTGTTTTTAATTTTTAGCGAGCCATTTTTTGCTGAAACCAATTTGTAATCTTCTTTTTTAGTCGAGCCAAGTACGTCCTCAAAAAACCAAGAAAGGTCTTTTTGAGTAAATGTTTCGGCTAGGTTTTTAAAGTCATTTGGTAGTGGATGTTTAAATTTCCATTTATCGTAATAGGCATGCATCATGGCATCGAAGGTTTCAGTGCCTAAGTATGCTTGTAAATAACCAAATGCTAAGGGATTTTTTGCATAGATAATGCAACCATAATTATTGTCGGTATAATCCATAGAATGGAGGTTTCCGTTCTGGTCCATATTTTTTCTGGCGCTATACTTATACAATAATGAGCTTTGATCGAACATGGAACCAATGGTTTTTGGGTCAATTTTTAAACCTGGTTCAAGTTGTTTTTTGCCTTCTTTTCCATTTCGATTTTCGTAATAGGTATTAAAGCTTTCATCCATCCAAGGATATTCCCTTTCGTTGCTGCCCAAAATGCCATAGAACCAATTATGGCCCACCTCATGAACTATTGTAGTTTTATCTATACTTGCACAATTTGTAATGGTAGGGTATTCCATGCCTGCGCCTGCCTTCAATGGCGTAATTACAACTTGGGCAATACTGTATGGATAAAAGCCTACTTTTTGCGAGTAAAATTGGATAGCCTCATCAATATATTCCACACCATTAGGTTTGTCTTTTTCGTCTTTTGATTTGGCAAAAATCCACGTTTCAACTTTATGGCCATTACTTAAAGTAACTTCACTTTTATCAGTCATAAAATCCTTGCTACAGAACCAAGCAAAATCATGAACCGAATCTTGAAGGAAGCGTAATGTTTTGGTTTCACTTGTAGCAAAATGTTCTGCTTTAACACTTTTAGATCTTTGCTCCCACCAAACTTTCTCTTGAGGGTCTTGAACCTCACCAGTAGCGGCGCATACATAATTTTTCGGTAAAGTAATACGTACATCAAAACTGCCAAATTCACTATAAAATTCTCCTTGATTTAAATATGGGATTGGGTTCCAACCATTCACATCGTATACCGCAGGTTTTGGGTACCATTGGGTAATACAATAAATGCCGTCTTCAACACCCATTCTTGAAAATACAGCGGGTATTTTAACCTTAAAAGGCGTGCTAATTTCAATACTTTGCCCTGGGTTTAAGGGCTGCTTTAATTTTATAATAGCAATGTCAATGTCTTTGGTCAACTGCCATTCTGCTCTTTCCCCGTTTATGGCAAAATCAAGAGAGTCTATATATCCTCTATCACTCGAATCAGCGAAATAAAATTTAGTTTTACCATTTTCGAGGTCTTGTTTGGCATATGCACTAGTTCTAGTTTTATATGCATTGGGCCACAGGTGCATATATATTTCGCTTAATTTATCCGGACTTTGATTGGTGTAAACAATTTTTTCAAAGCCACTTAGCATTTGAGTTTGGTCATTTAGGCTTACCGCTATAGAATAGTTCACCTTTTGCTGCCAGTTTGCCTGATTGAGTTTTTTTGGCAGACTTTGTGAGAACAAATGTGCTTGTGATAGCGTTATGACAATGAGTACGATTATTTTTCTCATTTTTCCAATTTTTGTTTTTAACGTTTGTTCAAAGATTTAGAAAAAAATTGACCTTTTAAGGTTTTTAGGTTGGAACTTTAAAATTAAATTTGGTTTATAATTATTCTGCGTATGGATGGAAATGATTTTTTAGGGGAAGAGGTTAGCAGCAATGTGCAACGGTATGAGAAAATGCTTCGTAATAAAACGAAGGATTACTTTGATGCTGAAGCAATTGAAGGTATTATTGATTATTATATTCAGACAGAAAAGTATAAGAAGGCAACAGAGGCGGTTGATTTTGGGAAAGAAATGTATCCTACCAACATTTCTTTTTGGATTAAGCTTGCTGAAATTTTTGTACTACTTGAAAAATATGACGAAGCTCAAGCGGAATTAGATAAGGCCGAGCTCTATGAACCATTTAACCCAGATTTGTTTTTGTTGAAAGGGGAAGTTTGTGTTCACCAGCAAAACTTGGAAGAGGCGGAAGAATATTTTGAAAAGGCCCTCATGCATACCGATGAGCGTTTAGATATATTATTTGAAATTGCCTACGTGTATGATGATTGTGATGAGTTTTTGGCAGCGGCAAAGTATTTTAAATTAATTATAGAGGCAGAACCTGAGCTTGAACAAGCGTATTACGAGTTGGCCCATTGCTATGACTTATTGGGCAATTATGACGAATCCTTACTTTTCTTAAATAAGTTAATTGATATAGACCCGTATAATGTTGGCGCATGGTATAATCTTGGTGTTACCTATGGCAAAATGAACCAACACGAAAAATCAATTGAGGCATTTGACTATTGCTTAGCTATTGAAGAAGAATACACGGTTGCTAGATTTAATAAGGCCAATGCCTTGGTTGAATTAGACAGATTTCAAGACGCAATTGTAGAATATTTAGAGGTTATTAAACTTGAGGGAGGAGATAGTATTTCTTATTGTAATTTAGCTGGTTGTTATGAACGATTGGGTCAAATACAAGAAGCTAGAACCCAATATAAGAAGGCGGCACAGCTAAATCCTAATTTAGCAGAGGCCTGGTTTGGAATTGGGTTAACCTACGAAAAGGAAGGTTTTTTTAAAGAGGGCTTACAACATTTTAAAAGGGCTGTTTTACTTGAACCCGATAATGCTGAGTTCTTATTAATTTTAGCAGAATGTGAGTATAAACTAGGCTTCAAAAAGGATGCAGAAGAAATTTATGCAAAACTAGTGGAGATGGATCCTGGCATGATGGAGGCCTATTTAGATTGGAGTCAAAATAAATATTCTGAGGGGCTTTTGCATGAAGCAGTTGAAATGATAATGGATGGCATTTTATACGATGCTACCTGTCATCAATATTATTATAGGTTAGTAGTTTACCTTTATGAATTGGGCCAAACTAAGGAGGCATTGCAAAACCTTGAGAGAGGATTAAAGCTTAATTTTTCGGATCATTATTTAATCTTTGAAATTGCCCCTAAACTAAAAATGGTTCAAGAAATTACGACCCTAATAGAGACCTACCGTGACCTTCAAGCGTAGAATTCATTTTTTTTACATTTTATTTCCTGAAAGAATACCTTTGCCCCGCCAGAGCAATCCATTCTGCGCATAAATTTATAGTATCATGAAGAATTTTAAATTGAAACAAATCCCAGAACGTCCAGCTAAACCAAGAGATAAAGGCTTAACTATGGTAATGGATAAAGGATTAAGCATTCGTGAAGCCGAAGATTTAATATCTGTTAGTGGCGAATACATGGACATAGTTAAATTGGGATTTGGAACTTCCTACGTAACACCAAGGTTAGAAGAGAAAATTAAACTCTACCAAGACAATGGCATTATTGTATATTTTGGAGGTACTTTATTTGAAGCTTATATAGTAAGAAATCAATTCGAAGATTACATTCGATTATTAGAAAAGTATGGCATGTTGCACGCCGAAATTTCCGACGGTTCAATAGAATTACCACATGATATTAAACTTGAATATATCTCTAAATTGAGCAAGCATGTTACCGTTTTAAGTGAAGTGGGTAGTAAGGATGTAGAAAAAATTATTCCTCCTTATCAATGGATTGAACTGATGCAAACGGAACTTAATGCAGGTGCTTGGAAAGTAATTGCTGAAGCTCGTGAAGCAGGGAATGTGGGTGTTTATAGAAGTAGCGGTGAGGTTAGAGAAGGTTTGGTTCAAGAAATATTAACCAAGATTCCTGAGGAGAAAATAATTTGGGAGGCGCCACAAAAAGCGCAACAAACCTATTTTATTAAATTAGTGGGTTCAAATGTAAATATGGGAAACATTGCTCCTAATGATATAATTCCATTAGAAACCTTGCGCTTAGGATTAAGAAGTGATACATTTACTTTTTTCTTAGGAAAAGGGGCAAAATATTTAACTAAGAAGAAGTAATAATAGTCCATAGACCATGGTCCATGGCAAAAAGGAAAGTTAGGATTCAAATAATTTAAAACTATGGTCCATGGATTATCGACCATGGACTAAAAAAATAGGTATGACATTACAAGAACAAATAAATGCGGATGTAATTTCGGCAATGAAAGCAAAGGATGAAGTTGCATTACGCGCTTTGCGAGGATTAAAATCGGCCTTGTTATTAGCTGCTAGCGAACCAGGTGCAAATGGAGTAGTTAGTGACGAATCGGCTTTGAAAATATTTATGAAACTTGCAAAGCAGCGCAAGGAATCCTTAGATATTTTTAAACAAAATAACAGAGAAGATTTAGCTAAAGTTGAGCAGGAAGAATTAACTATTATAGAACGCTATTTACCTAAGCAAATGGGTGAAGACGAAATACGTGCTATTTTGCAAGGTGTTGTTACTGGAGCTGGTGCTACCAGTGCTGCAGATTTTGGCAAGGTTATGCCATTAGCAATGAAAGCTTTGGCAGGAAAAGCTGATGGAAAAGTTATTTCTGAGATTTTAAAGCAACTTTTGGCTTAAGGTTTTTCTTGTTAACAAAAAGGTAAGTTTAGGTTTCTATTTTTACCGAAACTATAAGAGTATTAATTTCTATGACAGATCCAAACGAAGAGGAAAGAATAAAACGCGCTTTTCAAAAAAAAGAATGGCCCGAAATAAAAGTAAGTGATAGTTGGGCTACCTTTAAAATCATGGCCGAATTTGTTGAAGGCTTTGAAAAAATGAGTAAAATTGGTCCCTGTGTATCCATTTTTGGTTCAGCCCGAACCAAACCAGATCACAAGTATTATTTAATGGCCGAAGAAGTAGCACGAAAATTGGTTAATGCTGGTTTTGGCGTTATAACAGGCGGTGGCCCCGGCATTATGGAAGCTGGAAACAAAGGTGCTTTTGAAGCAGGTGGAAAATCTGTTGGATTAGGAATTGAATTGCCTTTTGAACAATTCTTTAATAGATATGTTGACAGAGATAAGAGCATTAATTTTGATTACTTCTTTGTAAGAAAAGTAATGTTTGTAAAATATGCTCAAGGCTTTATTGCTATGCCGGGTGGATTTGGAACATTGGATGAACTGTTTGAATCTCTAACCTTGATTCAAACACATAAAGTTGCTCATTTTCCTGTAGTTCTTGTAGGTACAGAATATTGGAGTGGCTTAATTGATTGGATAAAGCAGGTTATGTGTGATAGAGAAAAGAATATAAATCCAGATGACATGTTTCTTTTTAAATTGGTTGATACTGCAGATGAAGCCGTAAATTATATTTTAGATTACTATTCAGAAATGAGTATCCGACCTAATTTTTAAGCAATTTATTTGCTTGAGAGTTGGTCCACAAAATACATATCAATTTCGCCTTTATTTTTTGCATTTATTTTGCCTCTATAGGTGCACTGGAAACTATCCTTAATAAGTTCATAGGTAGCGCCACTAATATTTATTTTTCCTACTTCCGAATGTTGTTCCATTCTTGCTGCAGTGTTAACAGTGTCGCCCCATATATCGTAAGCATATTTTTTTACGCCTACAATACCCGCTACAACAGGACCTGAATGTAAGCCAATTCGTATTTTAAATTTACCTCCAGAATTTTTCATGAATTCTTGAACCTCAAGGGCAGCAAGCACTCCATTAATAGCGTGTTTTTCATCCGCTAATGGCAAACCACCTACGGCTAAATATGCATCTCCAATAGTTTTAATTTTTTCTATACCATGCTTTTCCATAATGGCATCAAAGGCGGTAAAATTAGTGTGAATTTCATTTACTAGTTCCGTGGCACTCATTTCTTCACTTATGCCTGTAAAGTTTACAAAATCGGTAAATAAAACGGTTACGTGGTTGTACTGTTTTGCTGCAGATTTTCCATTAAATTTTAATTCTTCGGCTATTTCAGTTGGTAAAATATTTAATAAAAGATCGTCCGATTTTTTCTTTTCTATGGTTAATTCGGCATTCAGTTTTTCTTTCTTTTTATTTTGTTTATAAAAGCCGATGGCAATAAAAAACAAGGCAACTAAAACACTTATTAAAACAATACTAATACCTAAATTACGGTTGGCTTTTAGTTTTGCTATTTCGCTTTCTCCTTGCAATAATTCAATTTCAATATTCTTTTTTTCTGATTCATACTTTTGCTCCATTTCGGCAAAGGACTTAACCTTGTTCGAATTGTAAAGAGAATCTTTGATGGTAATTCCATCCCAAAGCAAGTCGTATCCCTCTTTGAAATTTCCTTGGTTGTATAAGCTCAATGCCTTGTTTTCGGTGGCCGTTAATTGGTCCTCCAAATCGCCCGAAAGCTTTGAATAATATAGAGCAGAATCTACATAAATGCTTTGTTTTTTTTGGTTTTCTTCTATTCCAGCAAGGTTGTTATAAATAGATGATAGAGTAGAATAGGCATCTCTTTTTAAGGCTAGTTCTAATGATTTTTTTAAGTAAATTTTTGCTTTAGGGTAGTCTCCTCTTTCTGCAAAGGTTGAACCTAAAACGCCTAATACTATTTCCTGAGATTTAAGATTGTTGGAGGTTTGAGCAAGATTATATGCTTTAAAATAATAGGCAAGTTGAGTTTCTAAATTTGGTTCTTGGCTTCCCTTTAATATATAAAGTCGAATAATTACAGATTTTTCTGGCCAATTATACATCCAACTCGATAAACCTTTTTCAATAAAATAATTGGTTCTAGCCTTCATGTTAAAGTTGGAATATAAACTTGCATAGGCAAGGTATATTTCAGCTAAAATTGGGTTGCTGGTATCAGGTTTGTTTTGATACAGTTGATTGGCCAAATAAACACTTCGCAAGGAGGAACGAAAATCTCCTTTTTGGTTAAACGAATAACTTTTATAGAGATAGGTTTTTATCTCCTTAAAGGTGTTTTTATTTTTATGAAAAAGATAAATGAGCGTGTCTGAATAGGTATCGCAAATTGAGAAGGTTTTGCTTTGATCTTTTTGAAGGCTTGTAAAAAGACTATCGGCCCAATCCTGTTTGGATTGAGCCAATAGTATATTACATGTATATGCAATAAAGAGAACTATAAATGCATACTTTTTTTTCATTTGCTATTAGGCATGACCAGGTCCTTTGATAGGACTTTTGTTGAATTTCCACTTTTGAGTATTGCCACCATTTTTTGGTTTTAGCTTTAGGCTACCGTTATCATTTTCTAAAGCACCAATGGAAGCATTGTTTATCATTAATTCAAGAATTACCGTATCGTCGCCATTATCAGTAACTACCCAAAAAGTGTCGGGAGGGTTAATTGGACAGGTTGGTGTTTGTTCGGCCACACCTGTTAAAAAGAAGCCTGCCGCACAATAAAGTTGACCATTACTTAAAGAAGTTTGTTGGTTCCAATTTTGATCATCGGTTCCATTTGCGCTTGATAGTGAAGCTGGGGTGTTGTCGGACCCGCCAGAAGTAATAAAAGAGGAACCATTGGAAAAGGTGTACTCGTCATTAAGTTTAAATGTTGCCATAGTTTAGGTTTGTTAAGGTATTAATTTAATTATATAGTTGCTTTATCATCACAAATTATTTGCAACAAAGTACTGGAATGCCATAGGGGTTAACTAAAAAATTTTCTTTATCGCCTACCCCAAAAAGTAGGTCGTTTTTAGAAATATTGGACATTAAGCTAATCAATGAAATGGAGTTTTCTCTTGCATATTCTAATGTTTGGCGACTATATCCAACGGAGATAACTTTAATGCCATCTAACATTTTATAGAATGGAACTTTGTTCTCGGTAAAATAGGATTTTGTTTTTTCCTTGTTTTTGTCGAGTTGGCTTTCTAGGTCTAAACCAGGTTTGTCTATTTCATAAACGGTAACTGGGGCATTTAATTCCAAAGCCATAGCGGCAGTTTGCTTTATTTTAAGTTCAAAGTCTGGATGGGGTCCAATAGGCATTAAAATAGTTTCAACCGCATCTAAATTAATTTTATTATTTTCTTGTAAAACTATACAGGTACAAGGTAAGGCCTGAACCAATTTTAATATATGTGCTCCAAATAAATGCTGAAACATTCCCTTAACTCCATGTGTGCAAATAATTGCCAAGGATGGGTCTATTTTTTTGAGTAATTCGGGTACTGCGGAAAAAATGTTTCCAAATCCAACTTCAAAAGAAACGGGTACATTATTAATGCTATTTTTTTGTACAAACAGTTCAAGTTCCTTTTCAACCTCTGCAACTTGATCGGCAGAATTGGCAATGTTAAGGCAAACAATTTTTGCATGGGTAATGTGTGCTAAGCGTTGGGCTTGGTTAAGAGCTATTTTTGCTCCTTCGGTAAAATCAATTAATACAGCGTATGATTTCATAATTAGAATTTGGTTCAACGAATTTATTTCTAAATAGACTATTTAGATTACCAAATTCTATCCCAATTGAACCAAATACTAAAACAAAATAATTAATCCTTTTTTGAAATGTCTGATGTTTTCAAAAAAATAGAAGTCCAAAAAAGTAACAAAGGCAAGGTTTTTTTCTAATAAGAATCATGTATATTAGCCCTTGTAGCATTTGCAAAACCAAGGCAAAATAGGTAACTATGCACTGGTAAGATTGATTTATAGAATTTAGAATAAACTATTAATTATGAACTCATTAAAGGAAGACGCATTAAAATATCATAGCAAAGGAAGGCCTGGCAAAATATCTGTGGTTCCAACAAAACCAACCAATACAACTAGAGATTTAAGTTTAGCCTATTCACCTGGTGTGGCCGAGCCCTGTTTGGCAATTGCAGAAAACAGAGACGATATTTATAAGTATACTGCCAAAGGAAACTTGGTTGCAGTAATTAGCAATGGTACTGCTGTTTTAGGTTTGGGTGATATTGGAGCCGACGCCTCAAAACCTGTGATGGAAGGAAAGGGAGTATTGTTTAAAATTTTTGCTGATATTGATGTTTTTGATATTGAAATAGACACCAAGGATACCGAAGAGTTTATTAAAACGGTAAAGAACATTTCTGTAACTTTTGGTGGGATAAATTTAGAAGATATAAAAGCTCCAGAATGTTTTGAAATAGAACGTAGATTAAAGGAAGAATTAAACATTCCTATCATGCACGATGATCAGCATGGTACAGCAATTATTACTGGAGCTGCCTTATTAAATGCTCTAGAAATTGTAGGGAAGAAAATTGAAGACATTCAAGTGGTTTATAACGGTGCTGGTGCTGCCGCTGTTTCCTGTGCTAGAATTATGATGGCACTAGGTGTTAAAAAAGAAAACTTAGTCATGTGCGATAGTAAGGGTGTTATTAGAACCGATAACGAAACCTTAGATTATATTAAAAAACCATTTGCTACCGAAAGAGATATTCATAAGCTTGAAGAAGCCATGATAAATGCGGATGTGTTTGTAGGTTTATCAAAAGCAGATGTTGTTTCTCAAGACATGCTTAGAAGCATGAATAAAGATTGTATCGTTTTTGCCTTAGCCAATCCAAATCCAGAAATTACCTACGAATTAGCAACCGCTTCAAGGCCCGATATTATTATGGCTACCGGCCGTAGCGATTACCCTAATCAGGTAAATAATGTGCTAGGTTTCCCTTATATTTTTAGAGGAGCCCTAGATGTTAGAGCAACTAAAATTACCGAAGAAATGAAATTGGCTGCTGTGTATGCATTAGCTAATCTAACTAAAGAGCCTGTTCCTGAAATTGTAAACTTAGCCTATAACCAAAGCAATGTAACCTTTGGAAGGCATTATATTATTCCTAAGCCAATAGACCCTCGACTAATTACAGCGGTATCTCCTGCTGTGGCAAAAGCAGCTATGGAATGCGGTGTAGCTCGTCAGCCAATTACCGATTGGGATAAATACAATAATGAATTGCTGAATCGCTTAGGAAAAGAAAGCAATTTTGTAAGAGCAATTACTGATAAAGCTAAGCAAGACCCTAAACGTGTTGTCTTTTCTGAGGCCGATAATTATAAAATTTTAAGAGCTGCTCAGATTGTTAAAGACGAAGGAATTGCTATTCCTATTTTATTAGGTAATAGAGAGAAAATAGAACATATTATTAAGACTAATAATATGCGCTTAACAGACATCACTATTATCGATCCAAAAGAGCAACTTGAAAAAGGATCTGACTTTGCTGATGCACTCTTTGCAAAACGTCAACGCAATGGCTTAACCTTACATGAAGCCAAAAAACTCATGTTAGATAGGCACTACTTTGCACCAATGATGGTTGAAATGGGAGAGGCCGATGCAATGATTAGTGGATTAACCAAAAACTATCCTAGCACGATTCGCCCTGCCTTACAAATTTTGGGAAAAGAAGAAGGAACTTCTGTTGTGGCGGGTATGTATATTATGCTTTCCAAAAAAGGAACTTTGTTCTTCGCAGATTGTTCGGTAAATCAATCGCCAGATGAAGATCAATTGGTAAATATTACCAATTTAACCTATAAAGCGGTTAAGAAATTCAATAGAGATCCACGTATTGCATTATTAAGTTACAGCAATTTTGGTTCGGCCAAAGGCGATGATGCTATTAAAATGAGCAATGTTCGTAAGCGCCTTAAAAAAGAAAATCCTTCTATGATCGTGGATGGTGAAATTCAAGCAAATGTTGCCTTGAACCAAAAGCTATTGAAAGAAAACTTTCCTTTTAGTGAGTTAGTTGGCGAGCCTGTTAATACCTTTATTTTCCCTTCACTATCGTCGGGTAATATTGCGTATAAAATGATGCAAGAACTTGGCGCGGCCGAGGCTATTGGACCTGTATTATTAGGACTAAAAAAATCGGCACATATTTTACAATTAGGCAGCAGCGTGCGCGAAATTGTAAATATGGTAACCATTGCTGTGGTTGATGCCCAGAGCAAACAATAGGATAGTAATTGAATAGTTAGTTTTAGATATTTTGTATAGAATAAATACCTATCACTAGATATAATTCTAAAAAAATAGGTGAACTATCTATAAAACAAGAGAAATTAAAACCCAAAATTTGTACCCGATACCATACTTCAGTATCAGTTGCTACTGCAATTGAGCTGGGTTATGGGAAAGTCAATGGGGATTGACTTTGGTTTATTCATAGTAGAAAAAGCCACTCTTCGGAGTGGTTTTTTTTTGTTTTATACGTCTAATAACTCATTATTGAAGTTAAATGAGTTTTGGAGGTATGGCGTTTTTCAAAAAATATAGTTTATTGGTTTTGCTTATTTGGATTCTCCCTGCTAGTGATATTCGCGCTCAAACCATAGAGCTATCCTTAAGGTTAACGTGCGGAAGACAGGACTTGAATTTGGAAAATGAAACATATAAGTTGAACCAAACAGACTCGTTTAAGCTCAGCGTATTGAAGTTTTATATAAGTAACTTGGAGTTTTGGAATAATGACACCTTACTTCTTAAAGAAGAAAATTCGTATCATTTAATTGATGCTTCCAAACCAGAGAGTTTACATTTACAGGTTTCAAGCACTAAGAATTTTGGCTACGATGAGCTTAGATTTAATTTAGGTGTGGATAGTACAACAACTGTTTCTGGAGCCATGAGCGGCGCCTTAGACCCAATAAATGGAATGTATTGGACCTGGCAAAGTGGATATATACATTCAAAAATTGAAGGTATGGTGTTTTTGAATGGTACTGGGAAAGAGTTTGTATATCACCTTGGCGGGTATCAATACCCATTTAATTCACTCCAAGAAGTACGTTTAAAGACAAGTTCCTCCAAATCTTTAGGTATTCAGGTTGATTTATTTCCCTTTCTAAGTAAACTTAATTTTAACAAGCAAACTCATTTAATGTCGCCTTGCGATGATTCTGTATTGTATAGTAAATGGGTGAGTGATTGTTTTAGTATAAATCAAAAATGAGGAGTAAAAAACTTGTTTTCATTTTGGTTCTCTTAACCTGTTTTGGGTTTGTCACTCAAACGCCTTATGTATTGGTTGAACCGATAGGGTGGCCCAAACCCGTTTATAATTTTAAGCGTAATCCATTAAATAGTGAAACCATTCTTTTAGGAAGAGCTCTTTTTTATGATCCAATACTATCTAAAAACAATTCCATTTCTTGTGCAAGTTGCCATTCGCAATACAATGCTTTTACCCATGCCGATCATGCACTTAGTCATGGCATATACGATAGCATAGGAACACGCAATTCGCCCACTTTAATGAATTTAGCTTGGCATAAAAGTTTTATGTGGGATGGAGCCATTAATCATTTAGATATGCAGGCGCTTGCACCTATTACACATCCTAAAGAAATGGGCGAAAACATGGCATCTTTGCTTCGTAAATTAAATCAGTCGAAGTTTTATAAGCCCTTATTTTTGCATGCTTATGGCGACACACTTGTGAATAGCGAGCGGCTTTTGAAGGCGCTATCTCAATTTATGTTAACACTTGTAAGTTCTAATTCCAAATATGATTCTGTGATGAGAAAAGAGCGTGTATTTACCGCCCAGGAGCAAAATGGATATTCTCTTTTTAAACAACATTGCAATTCCTGCCATACCGAACCATTATTTACCAATTTGGAGTTTGAGAATAATGGCTTATGTGTGAATCCTAATTTAATTGATTTGGGTAGGTTTAGACTTACACTTAACCCAAAAGATTCTTTCAAATTTAAAGTACCAAGCCTCCGAAATATTGAATTCTCCTTTCCTTATATGCATGATGGTAGGTTCAAAACAATTGCTGAAGTTCTTGCCCATTATATGTCACCTAAATGTAAAACTTCCACACTAGCTAAAAAGCTTCAATCTCCTATTAATTTGACAAAGGCCGAAAGGGTTGATTTAACTGCATTCTTGCTCTGCCTAACCGATAAGACATTTCTTTTTAATGAGAAATATTCTTATCCCAAAAGATTGTTCTTTCCAATGACGAAGGATTGAGGAAATTAGAACGTCTAACAGAATTAATTAAAACAAAATATAAGACTTGAATGTCTTGTTTTGGATTGATTCTAACACCTATTTACTTTATGAGAAAAATTTTCCTATTCGCCAGCCTATTCTTTTTGGGCTCCTTATCTGTAATAGCTCAATACAATACCATGGCTATTCCAGACACCTTAAATGGTAGTAATTTTAATTTAACCATTAAGGATACCTTTTCCCAATTGGTTTCCACCGGTAATCAAACTATAACAGGTGGAATTAATGGAAAAATTTGGGGACCAACTTTATTTTTTAATAAAGGGGATGTAGTTCACATGAATGTAAAAAATAGTTTGAATGATTCTACCACGCTTCATTGGCATGGTATGCATTTGCCAGCTGTTATGGATGGTGGTCCGCATCAAATTATTCCTCCTGGAACAACATGGCAACCTTATTGGAAGGTAGAAAACAATGCTGCAACGTATTGGTATCATCCGCATTTGCATGAGATGACAATGGAACAAATTACCAAAGGAATTGGTGGTTTAATAATTGTGAGAGATAGCATTGAATCTTCTTTAGCATTGCCAAGAACATACGGTGTAGATGATATTCCTGTAATTTTAACGGATAGAGATTTCACCACTTCCAATCAATTTAGTGTAGTTGCCTATGGCGATAGTATGCTTACTAATTTTACTTTGCGTGCTCAATATTCGGTGCCTGCGCAGGTTGTTAGGTTTAGAGTATTAAATGGAGCTATAGAACGTTCCTTTAATTTAGGTTTTAGCGATAATAGAAACTTTTATATTATTACTTCAGATGGCGGTTTATTGTCGGCACCTGTGGCAGTGAATAGATATGTATTACATGCAGGAGAGCGTATTGAGATTTTGGTTGATTGCTCGGCAGACTTAGGTAAGTCGGTTGATTTAAAAGCGTATAATTCTACTTTGGCTCAAAACGTGGCTGGAGGAGATGTATTTCCAAATGGTCCATTTGTGAATTATTTGGCTCGTAAAGACTTTAACATTTTGCATTTAAACATAGGTGCGCAAACAATTAAGCCAATAACTCAAATTCCAACTACTTTAACTACCCTAACTCCCATTTCTGCTGCAAGTGCCAATATCACAAGGTATCTAACCATTAATGATACCAATATTGTAGGTGTTGCTGGAGCTGCATTTGTAATAAATCATAAGCTCTTTGATATTAATTACAACAATTATACTGTGCCTTTAAACAATACCGAAATATGGGAAATTAAGAGCACTTCAAACTTTGGACATCCGTTTCATATTCACGATGTAGAGTTTAATATTTTATCTTCTGGAGGTAATGCTCCAGTAGCAGCTCAAGCTGGTTGGAAAGATGTAGTTTTTATTCCTGCACAAACAATCGTAAGGTTTATTGCCAAGTTTGATGATTATGCCGATGCTTTGCATCCATTTATGTTCCATTGCCATATTTCACTGCATGAAGACGAAGGTATGATGGGTCAATTTGTGGTAACAGATCCAGCTTCTGGCTTAGCTAAAATACCAATGAATCAAGGAAGTTTTAGCTTATATCCAAACCCAAGTACCAATAAGGTTTTCATAAATTTTGCTGACCCTAGCACTAAAGTTTATTATATTTCAATTCTTAATTCACTTGGAAAGGCAGTTGTAATGTTACCCCAACCAGAGTGGCAAGAAGGTATTGATGTATCTCATTTGAGCGATGGAATTTATTTTATGCAGTTAACAGATGAAAAAACGAAGACCGTCATTACCAAGAAATTTATAAAAGAATAACACACTAAACATATGAAAAGAATACTCCTAACCTGTGTATTGCTTATTGGAGGAATAAGCACTTTTGCACAAACAAATCCAGCCATTTTATCTTGGCTTCAAAACACTACCGGAATTAAAGGAAGACATTATGTAAAGAATAATTCTACCGCCATTAACGATGCCGATTCGGCAAATGTGTTAGGCGTTTATTATTCTGCCACCTCAGTTTATGTGAGAGCAAATGGAGTTCCATCTTATGTAACGGGTCCTTTCTTAGATGGCAATCCTTCTATTACCACTAGCCAAAATGCCATTTTTAAATTGCCTTTAAGCCCGGTTCAAAATACAGGCACTGCAACAGCCACCCAAGGTGGTAATATTGGTATCTTTACCAATGGAGTAGCCATGTTCGATTACCGCGATGGTGTTTCATGGCAAAGTTCTTCTAATTCACTTAAAGGTGGTCCTTTAGGTGGAATGGGAGATCAAGTTTGGAACCGTGATGCTATTGTAGCAGAACGTGGTGGATTTGATTGCTCAAAAGGTCATCCAGCTATGGGTAATTATCATCATCATCAAAACCCAAGTGCGTTTAAGTTAGATAAGAATGTAGTTTCAACTATTTGCAATTTGTATGATGCCGATGGATTATATGTGTTAGATTCTACTAAGCACTCACCACTTATTGGTTTTGCTTATGATGGTTTCCCAATCTATGGTGCTTATGGATATAAAAATGCAGATGGTACAGGTGGTATAGTAAGAATAAAATCGAGTTATAGTTTACGTTCTATAACTACCCGCACAACCTTATACACCGGTGCTACTGTTACTGCTGGTCCCGATGTGAGTGCAACCTATCCAATTGGATTATTTAGAGAAGATTATCAATATACAGCTCCTACTTCATCTGATTATTTAGATATTCATAATGGACGTTTTTGTATAACTCCAGAGTATCCTGCAGGTATTTATTGTTATTTCGCTACTGTTGATCAAAACTGGAATTCGGCCTATCCATATTTAATTGGACCAACGTATTATGGAGTAAAATCTGCCTCTAAAGTTACCAGTATTACTGAGGCCGTAACTCAATACAAACCTAGTGCCACAGGTTTAAAACCAATTGCTTCAAATGGCTTACAAATTTCTATGTTTCCAAATCCAGCTGCTGATATGGTGGCCGTGCAAAGCGAAGGTTTAACAACAGAAAATATTAAGGTAGAATTGTTTGATATGAGTGGAAGAGTATTGCAATCAACTTATATTTTACAAGGAAGTACCATTGCCTATTTTGATACCAAGCTAGTATATGAAGGCGAGTATATTGTTCGTATTTCAAGTGATACACAATTAGTAATTAAGAAGCTTCTTATTGCTCGTTAAGTAAATGCAAAACAAGAATAAATTTCTTTCATTAATTGGCGCTGCAAGTATTAGCATACTATTCCTTGGGTTCAGCCTAAAACCTAAACCAGTAAGCAACTTTAGCTTATTAAGTACAAGTGGCAAACAAGTAGAGCTGAACCAATTCGCAAACGGAAAGGGATTAATAGTAGTGTTTACTTGCAATCATTGTCCGTTTGCTAAATTGTATCCAGAGCGATTAAATGCCCTTAATAAAACCTATGGTTCAAAGGGTGTGCCTTTAATTGCTATTAGCTCAACAGATAGTTTGTTATATGAAGAAGATGGGTTTATTCAAATGATCGAAAAGGCAAAGGCCGAACAATTTAATTTTGACTATTTAACAGATGCTAGTCAAAAAGTAGCCAAGCAATTCAACGCTCAAAAAACACCACATGCCTTTGTATTGTGGCGTGAGAATAATGAGTGGATAATAAAATACTCGGGTGCTATAGATGATAACGGTTCGGAGCCTGAGAAGGTAGAAAATTCTTATGTAAAGAATGCTGTGGAAGAGCTTTTGGCTGGTAAGGAAGTAAGTGAAAAAGAAACCAAATCAATAGGCTGTCAGATTTATTTTAGAAACTAAGTTTCTTACCTGATAGGTATAAAAAAAGGTTCAACAAGTATTTGTTGAACCTTTTTTTTATGTGTTAAATAGCACCTTATTTCAAGGTACGTTTTACTTCAACTTCTTCGTAAGCTTCTACGTAGTCGCCTTCTCTTAAGTCGTTATAGTTATGAATAGTTAAACCGCAATCAAATCCTGATGCCACTTCTTTGGCATCGTCTTTAAAGCGTTTAAGGGATGATAATGCACCTGAGAATACTACTACACCATCTCTAATTAAACGTATTTTGGCATTACGAACCAATTTACCATCGGTAACCATACAACCTGCAACGGTACCAACTTTGGTAATTTTAAACACTTCACGTATTTGAGCATTACCCAAGATTTTCTCTTCAATGGTTGGAGCCAACATACCTTCAATAGCCGATTTAATTTCTTCGATGGCATTGTAGATAACAGAGTACAAACGAATATCAATAGATTCTGTTTCTGCTAAGCGGCGTGCTTGCGGACTAGGACGAACCTGGAAGCCCACGATAATTGCATCGGATGCAGAAGCAAGCATAACATCACTTTCAGAGATTTGACCTACTGCTTTATAGATTACGCTCAATTGAACTTCAGGAGTAGAAAGTTTGATTAATGAATCGGAAAGTGCTTCAACAGAACCATCCACGTCACCTTTAACAATAACATTTAATTCTTTAAAGTTACCGATAGCCAAACGTCTACCAATTTCATCCAAGGTAATGTGTTTGTTAGTTCTAATACCTTGTTCGCGTTGTAACTGTTGGCGTTTATTAGCAATTTCTTTCGCCTCTTGCTCATTCTTAGTTACAATAAATCTATCACCCGCTTGAGGGGCTCCATCAAAACCAAGGATAACAACAGGAGTACTTGGTCCGGCCGAAAGCATTTTCTTACCGCGTTCATCAAACATGGCTCTTACTTTACCATTGTTTGTTCCTGCTAATAAAGGATCACCAACACGCATGGTACCACTTTGAACCATTACGGTTGTTACAATACCTCTACCTTTATCTAAGGTAGCTTCAATTACTGAACCAACAGCACGTTTATCAGGGTTTGCTTTTAAATCAAGCATTTCTGCTTCAAGCAATACTTTTTCTAATAAGGTTTCGATACCAATTCCTTTTTTAGCAGAGATTTCTTGGCACTGGTATTTACCGCCCCATTCTTCTACTAAAATATTCATGGCCGATAATTGTTCACGAATTCTATCTGGGTTAGCACCTTCGCGGTCAATTTTATTAATGGCAAAAACAATAGGAACACCAGCAGCCAACGAGTGACTAATTGCTTCTTTTGTTTGAGGCATTACGCTGTCATCGGCAGCAATTACAATAATTACAATATCTGTAATCTTAGCACCACGAGCACGCATAGCGGTAAACGCTTCGTGACCAGGAGTATCTAAGAAGGTAATTTTCTTGCCGTTTTCTAATTTTACTTCGTAGGCACCAATATGCTGAGTAATACCTCCCGCTTCGCCTTTTACAACGTTTGCGCTACGTACATAATCTAATAAAGATGTTTTACCATGATCTACGTGACCCATTACGGTAACAATAGGAGCACGGTGAATTAAAGTAGCTGGATCATCTTCTTCCTCCTCAACGGCTTCCACCATTTCGGCCGATACAAACTCTACTTCAAATCCAAATTCTTCTGCAACAATGGCAATGGTTTCGGCATCTAGACGTTGGTTAATTGAAACCATCATACCTAGGCTCATACAGGCGCTAATAATTTGCGTAACCTGTAGGTTCATCATTTGAGCTAGTTCATTGGCAGTTACAAACTCAGTTACCTTAAGTTTGTTCTTTTCCATTTCTTCCTGCAACATAGCTTCTTCGCGCTCATTCGCTTTAAAGTCGCGTTTTTGCTTACGAAGTTTAGAACGAACCGCACCAATATTTGGGTTTTTGCTACCTGGGTTCAAGCGAGCCAAAGTGGCTTTTAGTTTATCTTGAATTTCCTTGTCGCTAATTTCTGTTTTCTCTTCTGGTTTGGCAAAACGGTTATTACCTTGGCCAGGAGCACCTGGTTTATTGCCATAACGGTTGTTGTTTCCTTGGTAACCTGTACCTTGTGGTCTTGGGTTATTTCCTTGGTAACCTGGTCCGGCTGGGCGGTTTTGGTTATTCGGGTTGTTTCCTTGGTAACCTGTACCCTGTGGTCTTGGGCGGTTTGGATCAGCAGGCTTATTAGGGTCAGGCCTGTTATTTCCTTGATTATTACCATGGTTATTATCACCACCTATTTGTTTGCGTTTGCGTTTACGTTTTCCGTTAGGATCGTCGCTACTAGCAACTGGGTTTTGTTTTTTAGCAGGAGGGTCTTGGCGTAATTCTATTTTACCCATTACCTTCAAGCCTTCAAGCTTTTCGTATTTAACTTCGCTCACATTTACCTCATCTGGCTCTGTTGGAGCTGGAGGGGTAGGAGGAGCAGTGGGAGTTGGGGTTTGAGCAACAGGTTCAGGAACGGGAGTTTCTTTAACTTCTGGAGCAGGAGTTTTAATTTCTGCTACAGGTTCAACTTCTTTTGCTTTCTTTTTAGGAGCAACTGGTTCTGGTGCTGGAGGCGGAGTTTCTGCCTTTTTGCTTTTACCTTTTGGCTTTTTAAGAGCATCTAGGTCAATCATCCCCATCACTTTTAGTCCACCTGTTTCTTCTTTTTCTTCTGCTTTTGGAGCAGGAGTTGGGGAAGTAGGAGCTGGGGTTGGGGCAACAGGAGGCGCAACTGGAGTTTCGGCAACAGGAGGCGCAACAGGAGTTTCAACAACTGGAGGAGTTGGGGCAACTGGAGGCGCAACAGGGGTTTCAACAACTGGAGGAGTTGGAGGAACAGGAGTTGGGGTAACCACAGGAGCTTCGGTTTTCTTAGCTACTGTGTTTGATTTAATTAGCATACCATCTTCCTCTTCTTCTTCCTCAACGGCAGCAGCTTTTGGCTTAGGTATTTCATGAACCGTATCTTTCGGTTTCATGCGATCGCGACCAAGTTTATTGGCCTCGTCTTTTACTTTTTTCTCCGACGAATACTCCGATAATAGTATTGAATACTGATCTTCTGTGAGTTTTGTGGTAGGTTTTGCCTCAATGGCATGGCCCTTTTTAGCCAAAAAGTCAACCAATGTGGTCATCCCCACATTTAACTCTTTAACTACGGCGTTTAGTCTTTTTGATCCTGTTGTTTCGCTCATTCTGCGCTTTTTCTTCCTAAAAATTACTGCGAATATCGTTTTTATTCATGGATATTCAACACGAAGGCCTGAAATACACCAATAAAAAAGCATAAGCAAGCTTCGTTATCAGCGTTTTCAGGCCTCTGAAACAATCTCCGAAATGAGGGTTTAGCTCACATCGCTTGCTATGCTTTTTGGGTGCTCATACTTATTCAAACTCGGCTTCCAAAATTCTGCGCACTTCTTGCACAGTTTCTTCTTCCAACTCTGTTCTACGAACTAACTCTTCGTTAGATATAGCCAACACGCTTTTGGCGGTGTCTAATCCAAGTCCTTTTAGTTCGTCAATGATCCAGCTATCTATTTCATCGCTAAATTCATCTAGGTCAATATCTTCTTCTTCGCTTTCTGCTTCTCTGTAAACGTCTATTTCATACCCAGCTAATTTACCCGCTAGTTTAATATTATGACCGCCTTTACCAATAGCTAAAGAAACTTGATCTGGCTTTAAGAATACCGATACACGTTTTCTTTCTTCATCAATTTTAATAGATGAAACTTTTGCAGGGCTTAATGAGCGCTGAACCAAAAGACTTGGGTTAACAGTAAAGTTAATTACGTCGATATTTTCGTTTCTAAGTTCTCTAACGATACCATGAATACGAGATCCTTTCATACCTACGCAAGCTCCAACTGGGTCAATACGGTCATCGTAGCTTTCTACCGCTACTTTAGCTCTTTCACCTGGTTCTCTTACAATTTTCTTGATGCTAATTAAGCCATCAATAATTTCTGGTACTTCTTGTTCAAATAATCTTTCTAAGAAGGTTCCAGAGGTACGACTTAAAATAATTCTTGGGTTTCCATTATGCATTTCTACTTTCAAAACAACGGCACGAATAGCATCGCCTTTTTTGTAGAAATCGGCAGGAATCATTTCTGTTTTAGGTAATAAAAGCTCATTGCCTTCATCGTCTAAAATCATAATTTCTTTCTTCCAGATTTGGTAAACCTCGCCCGAAACAATTTCTCCAACGCGGTCTTTGTATTTCTTGTAGAACTCGTCTTTTTCTAGTTCTAATACTTTAGATAAAAGTGTTTGACGTGCCGAAAGAACGGCTCTTCTGCCAAAGATTTGTAAACCTACTTCTTGGGTTACATCTTCGCCAATTTCAAAATCAGGTTCAATTTTAACCGCATCTGAATAGGCAATTTGAGTGTTTTCATCTTCTACCTCACCATCGTGAACGATGTTACGGTTGTGCCAAATTTCTAAGTCACCACTTTTGTCGTTGATAATTACGTCGAAGTTTTCATCGCTGTTGTAGCGTTTGCGCAACATACCGCGAAACACATCTTCCAACACGCGCTGCATGGTGGCGCGGTCGATGTTTTTAAACTCCTTAAACTCGCTAAAGGAGTCGATTAGTCCTGCACTGTGCATATTCTGTCTGTTTAAGTATTAATTAATTAAAGGATACCTGAACCAAGGTTTCTTCTATTTCATCGAGTGAAATAGTTTTAAAGCTAGGTTCTTTAGCTAGGTAGGCTTTCTTTTTATCTTTTAAATGTAATTGAATGCTTGTTTCGGTAGCTTCAATAAGTTTTCCTAAAAGTTCGGTTTTGGCTTTCAGGGTAACTTTAAGTTCTCTGCCTATGTGTTTTTGGTATTGGCGAGCCAAAAGCAAGGGTCTATCTACTCCTGGCGACGAAACTTCTAAGGTATAAGGGGTATCACCATAATCTGTTTCATCTAACTTGGTAGATAAATGTTTGTTAAGGGTACGGCATTGTTCAATAGTAAGCGGGCCATCGCTATCTATTAATACCAATAGTTTTCCTCCACCTGGTTTAAACTCAACGTCAACCACAAAAACCGATGGTTCTAAAACCTCGGCACTCCACTCTTTTATTTGTTCTACGATTTGCATAGGTAACAAAAAAGGAGACTTTTGGTCTCCTTTTTCAATTAATTACGAGGCAAATATAGCTTTTATTTTTATATCTGCAACAATTTCTTATTTAGCATTAAAAGCTTTGTAGCGTTCGTACTGGCTTTTACCAAACTCGTTCATGGTCTCCATAGCCTTTTTATATTTCTTAGGAGCATCAAAGGTAGAGAACTTAGTAAAGAGTGTTTTTGCATTGGCATAATCATCATGCCAAACATAGGCTTCAATTAAATTCCAGTAAATGGCAAGCGTAACTTCTTCGTTAATTCTGGCTTTCTTATTTTCCATATCCGATTCAAGAAGGGCTTTTTCGTAAATGGCAATGGCTTCGGCAATTTTAGCTTTTGCAGCACCTTTGTTGTAGTCTTCGGCAAGTAAATTATATCCTTCTACTAGGGCAAGATAGGCATTACCTAAATCTGAGTAATCTTGTTTTTTATCTTTTACAATAAGTACCACTGTTTCGTGAGTTACTTTTTTAAAGGCATAATTACTATTTAAGAACTCATTAATAGCAGCCATGTTTTTGTCAACTGTTTCTTGTTCTAAGTTGGCAATGGTTCTTTCTTTTTGGCTATCCCACCAGTAGCGCACGCCGCTTTCGCTGGTAATCTCGGTATTGGTTTGGATAAACTTCTCTTGGCTTACTACTTGAGGAACCTCGTTATAAATAACGCCTGTTGGGGTTTCTACTTTAAGTGTTATTAAACGCTTGTATCCCACTTTACCAGTATATGCGCGGTAGCTATAAGATTTACCGTCTTTAAAGCCGGTCATGTCTTTGTAAGCAATTTCTGGTTCTTTTACTTCTAACTCTCCTAAGGTAGCGGTAATTGCTGCTGCATTGGTTGAACCAATATTGTAGCCTTCCATTTTAAGGTAGGTTCCAGCCAATTGCTCTAGGTTAAATACTTTATGCATTTTTGGCAGAGGCACTTCATGCAAATAAGGTTTAGAAGGCATTTGCAAATAGGGCTCTTGAGGTAGGTTTTTATAAGGCTTACCTTCATTTGCTAATTGTCTATCGGCTAATTTTTGGATAACAGATTTTTGCTCATACAATTCCATTTCTTTCATGTAGGCATCGTTGGCAGCTTTCAGTTTAGCAGGGTATTCAGCCTTTTCTTTTTCTAGATTTTGCTCTGCTTTTTTTACTAAGCCATCGTATTCTCTCAACTCTTTTTGGTAGGTTTCTTCTGCCTTTATTTTGGCAGCCTCATATTCTGCTTGCAATCTTTTGTTTTTGTCTTCTGCATCGCAAATAACTTTGCTATTGTAGTTCTTAATGCTTTTGTCCAATGGTTTCATGGGCAATTGCAGAAAGTCGAACTTGGTTTCAATCTTATCTACGTCTTGCGCCATAAGCGTAGACGATGGAAGAGAAACCGTAAGTGAAAATGCCGCTAGGGCAAAGCCGTGTAGTATTTTTTTCATAGTATTCCTATATGGTTCAAACATATTGTATTAACCTTATTATAAATAGGATATTAATTAATTAAGGAAAAATTAATAAAGCTATGGAGAAGTCTCCAATTATTAATCGATGGTTGATTTAATTAGTGAACGCTATAAAGGGCAAGGTAAAATTACCGAAGCAAAGCCTGTAATTAGCTAAACAAAAACCAAAAAAACTATTGTAAGTAAGGTTCAAGGTGCTCGCACAAAGAACCAAACTAGCCTGGGTTCCTTAAAAAGGGGCTCAGGCTTCTTTTTTTCTGAAAGCGCGCAGAGAATTTGGAATCAAAACTGCCAAATTGAGTTTATTTCGGAGAACAAAGGGATTCAATTGAAGTAAAAAGCATTTCTAGTTTAGCTGTATATCTTTTCTTTTTAAGAAAAAACTATTTCTGCTTTAGAAAAAACTGTTTCTAGTTTAACTAAGGAGCAAAAGTAGTTTCGGAAAAAAGGATTTTAGTTTAGAAAAACCTCTTTTCTTAACTGGCAAATTGGCGCAAAACTTTTTTAGAAGAGCTAAATTAATAACCAAAAATACTTCTCAAGTTTAGTACCTTACTTTTCTTGTTTAGTAAATTAGGAAACTAGAAAAGAACAATAGCCGTTCTAGTTTAGAAAAGGGGGAAACAAGAAACAGTTTTTTCTCTAATTGATAAGAAAAAAACCGCCCATTCAATTTATGTCGCCTATTAGAATGTCGCTCCTTTGGAGCTTTAAATGGGCATTGTTTTTTAAGGTCTATTAGAATTTCACCCCTCTGGGGTTGGAAGACTTTTCGGCTCCAATGTCCCTACTATCCCTAAAGTCCTTTCTTAGTTCAAAAATAATTTTTAGAGGCAAACTAGGGTTAAAAGGAAGGGTTAATAATTTGAGTGGAAGGAAAGGTGGCATTTTGTTAATGGTAGTATATGTACTATAAATAACATTATTAAATATTTAAGTTGCTGTTTTAATTTTGATGATTTAATTTAGATGGCATAAACATCTAAATTTTTAAATCTTAATTATTAAAACCATGAAAAAACTATTTATTTTAAGTATTTGCCTTTGTCTATTTAAAATTGGCTTTTCAGCCAATGATTTAAGGGCTGCATTAATTAATGCTAACTCAAAGGACGCTGCTCAATCAATTTTTGAAGGATATTCCAACCATCAAAAGGCTTCCGTTTGGGTTGATAAATTAAACCAAGTCTTGAGCCTTACTTGTTGGAATGAAAATCAAATTGCTTTATTAACCTCATTTAGAAATGAAATTGTTGCTGGAATTTTTGTTGCTGGTAGTCAAACTCAACAAGATTTTCAAACCTGGTCTGAAAGTTGGAAAACTAGAGCATTACAATATTTTAGTATATCACAAGTAAGATTTATACTTACACTAGTTTCCGACTATAAGGCATCCTATACTTCAGGTGGTAGTAGTTCGGGAAGCAGTTGCAATTGTTCAACAGGTGATGATTTTTGTGATGGAATAATTATATCTACTGGCGATGCATGCAAAAGCGGTGGTTGTGAAACCAAATCATCAGGATGTGGCAAATTATGGATGTATACCTGCAATGGCACCTGCCAAGGAGTTCAACCATCTGGAATCAATACTATTATCTGGTAAGTCTAAACCTTTTGGAGGGTATACAATGAGAGTAAAAGCTACGGTTCTATTAATTATACTGTATAATTCATTCCTATTAGTTACTGGCTATTTTGGTTGGCCAATGCAATTTTGTTTAAATTCGATTAGTTCTTGTATCCTATTTTATTACATAAGAGAAAAGGATTTAATGTATAAAGTTCCCTTTTTAATTTCTGCGATATTTTTTTTGGGGATGGCAATTTATACAAAGAATTTTCATGTATTACCCATAGTCATTGTTCCATTTGTTTTCTTTGGGCTTTCTTTCATTTTCACTAAAGTTAGGTTCAAATTCTATTCAAGTGTTGCTTTATTGCTTTTATTGGCAATTTCTTCTTTTTGGGCAATGAGTGCGTTTCTAACATATTATTTTAATAGGCCGCTACGTGATCTTATTGGTGAGAAATTGCCCCATATTGAGGTTGTTGATGAATATGGGTTAAAAGATGACTCAATTTTCCAACTTACTAATACATTAATTGTTATTGATTTATGGAGTACTAATTGTGGGATTTGTTTAAACAAGTTTCCAAAATATTCTACGCTTCAAGACTCTTTTAAAGATAAAAATATTCTATTTTACACCTTGAATCTGCCGATTAAAAAAGACAGAATAGGAACTGCCAAAGAACTTTTAACTAAGTTTTACAATAAATCGAATAACCTCTTTGCTATTCAAGTAGAATCTTGGAAAGCATTGGAAATACATGGTGTTCCACAGTATCTCATTATAAGAAATGGAAAGATAAAATATTTGGGATATCTAGAAATTGACAGAAACCTATTTGAACACGATTTATATGATGAAATTGAAAATCAATTGGAGGATTTATAGCAAAAAGAAGAAACAAACATCTATTCGAAATTATTGCCGCTCCTCTGGAGCTATTGGGATGTCGCTCCTCTGGAGCTATTAGAATGTCACCCCTCTGGGGTTGAAAACCTTTTCGTCCCCAATGTCCCTTCCGTACTTAAAGTCCCTTTTTTACCCAAGAGCCCCTCCCCAAATTTTCCCTCCAAAAAAAGAAGCTATTTCTTATTTTTGAGACCTATGCAAAAAAGGGTAGTCGTTAAATTGTTAGGTTGTTTCTTGTTTTTGGCTTTGGTTCGAACCAATGCTAACGCGCAAAAAAAAACCATGAAACTGCAAGATGGAAGCTTATATGGTTACGACTCTGGCTATGTAATTAGCTTTAGAGATAACTTAATTATTACCGTAGTTAACGAAACCAAATCAAGTTACATGCTGGCTAATTTTAACTATAAAAACAACGCCTATAGCCTCGATTATCAAACCAACACATTAAATACTTGGGGTTTAGGTTTTGATTATAAATGGTTAACCTTTGAATATACCAAACGCATGCCTTGGTACACCCCAGATGCCACCATGGGCGAGGTAAAGAACTCGGGCTTTGGCTTTGGACTTACTGGCAGAAGACTTGCGTTCAGAAACTTTTTTGAAAATACCAAAGGCTATTACTTAGCAAATACCGATAGCTGGTTGAAAGATTATAAAGAGCAAAACGGAACTTATTATATCCGCCCAGATATAGGCACTTATACCTATTTTGCTTCGCTTAATTATGTGTTTAATAACAAACACTTTTCAAATAATGCTTCTTTGTGGCAACTAGAGCGCCAGCAAAAAAGAGCCTTTACGGTAGTGGCGGGTTTAACGTATGTGTATAGTTCTTTTAGTGCCGATTCAAGTATAATTCCCACCACTGGTGTAGATACTTTTCCGCGTTCAAACAATACCTATTTTGCCTTAAATAGCGTAGGCTTAAATTGTGGTTTCTTAGGAACAATTCCAATAGGCAAGCAAAAGAAATGGTTTATTACTATGGCTTTTGAGCCGGGTTTAAGTAGGCAGTGGGGGCAGGTTACGGTTGAAAATGTGGGTGTAGCCAAGGCTCAAAAGTTAGTTGGTTTTCAATCTGAATTTAGATTTGGTTTTGGTTATAATGGCGATAAATGGTATATAGGTTCTGTTGTAAAAACATATGCCAACTTAAATGCTATCGATCATCCCGATCCAATGTCTATTACACATAGATTTGGTAGGTTATATTTTGGCTATAGGTTTAATGAAATTAAAGTAAATAGTCCCTTTCTTAAAAAATTAAGATTATAGCAGATGCAGGTTAAGGCTGAACCAATTTTGACTTAACCCACATCTGTTTTTTACTGCTTACTTTTGAGTATGGTATAAAATAAACCCATACATATCGGTAGCGTCTTCAATAAGTTTTGTTGTTGGTTTACCAGCACCATGTCCCGCTTTAGAATCTATGCGAATTAAGATAGGACTTTCACTGGCGTGTTGGTTTGCTTGCAATGCCGCAGCAAATTTAAACGAATGTGCAGGTACCACACGGTCGTCGTGATCGGCTGTCATAATAAGCGTTGCAGGGTATTTTACATCTAGCTTTACATTGTGCAAAGGCGAGTATTTTAATAAGTATTCAAACTGCTCTTTGTTTTCGCTTGAGCCATACTCAACAGCCCAGCCCCAACCAATGGTAAACTTATGGTAGCGCAACATATCTAATACACCCACTGCAGGAATAGCTACTTTAAACAACTCTGGTCTTTGGTTCATACAGGCTCCAATTAAGGTACCTCCATTTGAACCACCATGAATGGCTAAATGTTCATTGCTAGTATATTTTTCTTTAATCAAGAATTCGGCTGCTGCAATAAAATCATCAAATACATTTTGTTTGTTCGATAGCATACCTGCTTTATGCCAGTCTTCGCCATACTCGCCACCACCGCGCAAGTTGGCAATAGCATAAACGCCACCTCGTTCTAAGAACATCACGCGTGAGGTACTAAACGAAGGAGTAAGACTAATATTAAACCCACCATATCCATATAAAAGAGTTGGGTTAGTACCATCTAATTTTAAGCCCTTTTTGTAGATAATAAACATAGGAATTTTAGTTCCATCTTTACTTGGGTAAAATACTTGTTTGGTTTCAAAATCTTCTGGTTTAAAAGCGTAAGTAGCACTACTCATCCAGTCTTTTTGCTGCTTGGTGTTTAAATCATAAAAGCGCACTTTGCTTGGCTCTGTAAACGAAATATAATTATAGGCAATTACGCTTTCATCGGCATCGCAACCGCTAGTGCTGGCTGTGCCAATACCAGGTAATTCAATCTCTCCAAGCAATTGGCCTTTATTGGTATAGTGTTTTAAACGAGTGCTGGCATCAACTAAATAACTTGCAATTAATTGATTTTGGCCAGCTGTTACCACAGATTCTAATAAGTCTTTTGATTCTGGAATAAGAGTTTTCCAGTTCTTTGGATCTGTATTCTTAGGGTCAATAGAAACTAAACGATATTTAGGAGCACCTAAATCTGTAAGAACAAGTATTTGATCTCCATCATTGCCAACCACACTATAGTTATTGGCAAATCCTTTGCATAAAACCTGAAATGCATTGGCACCATTAATGGTCACTTTAATACTTGGTGAATTATCTTTTACCAATACTTCATTGCCTGAGGTTCCTTCAGAGATATTGATAAAAGTATAGCGTTGGTCTTCTGTAAGGCCTGCATTAAAATACCGAAGTGGATGTTTTTTATCTTCATAAACTAATTCATCCTCGCTTTGCTTGGTGCCTAGTTTATGGAAGTAAATTTTCATGTACTCGTTTTGGTTGCTAAAGGCTTTTCCTTCAACAGGGGCGTCGTAGCGGCTATAATAAAAACCATTGCCGAACCAAGTAGCGCCACTAAATTTAACCCATTCAATTTTGTCTGAGGTTTTGGTTTTAGTATTGGCATCCATAACAAATAGTTCGTTCCAATCGCTACCAGAGCGGGCAAGGCCAACGGCAACATACTTGTGGTCTTTGCTAAATTCAAGGCTAGCTAAAGAAACTGTTCCGTCATCTGAGAATTTATTTGGATCAAGAAATAATTCTGCCTTAGTATAGTCAAATACATCTTTGCATCTATATAAGGCACTTTGGTTTTGTAGGCCATCATTTTTATAGAAGTAGTAGTAGTCGCCTTCTTTAACAGGTGCGCTGTATTTGGCAAAGTTCCAAATTTCGGTAAGGCGTTTACGAATATCTTTTCTGATATCTATTTGATCAAGATAGTTGTTTGTTACCTTATTTTCTTCGGCTACCCAGTTAATCACTTCTTCCGCCGTATCATTTTCTAACCATCGGTATGGGTCGGCAATGGTTGTTCCAAAATAGGTGTCTGAGATAGTGTCTTTGTGAGTTGCCGGTGTAGGCAGAACAGTAATATTTTTGGTGTTCATTTTTGTTGAGCAGGCCCCAAGGGCAAGCAATGAAAGCAAGAGCCATTTACTTTTCATGGGAGTATATTTTTTGGTGAAATTAGTAAAATAATATTGGAATGGGGCAATGGATTAGGCTTTTTGAGTATGTGTATTTATTTCTTATATTTGATTTATGAAAACGCTTACTTTAAATCTTCCCGATAATATTGATTTTACTAACAATGATTTTGCAATGTTAGTTGCGTCTAAATTATATGAGCAAGGGAAGCTTTCTATTGGCGAAGCTGCCGATGTTGCTGGGTTATCTAAAAGAGCTTTTATTGAATTATTAGCAAGCTATGAGGTTTCAATTTTTAATTCGCCAGTTTCAGAACTTACTACTGATATTTTAAATGCCTAAGGTTGTTATTTCTGATACAAGCTGCCTAATTATTTTATCGAAAATTGGGGAGTTAGATTTACTTCAAAAAATTTACGGGCAGGTAATTACTACGAACGATATTGCCGATGAATTTGGAGAGACCTTACCAAATTGGGTTGAAATTAAGGAAGTAGTTGATAAAGTTAAGCAAAATATTCTTGAGACGCAATTAGATAAAGGGGAGTCTAGTGCAATTGCCTTGGCGTTAGAAATGCCAGATTCAATTCTAATTATTGATGATTATAAGGCAAGGGTCATAGCGCATAAACTTGGCTTATCCCTCACAGGTACTTTAGGAGTAATCGTTAAGGCTAAGAAAGCGGGAATTATTGATTCAATAAAGCCATTCCTAAGGAAAATTAAACAAACAAACTTTAGGATTTCAATAACACTTGAAATGGAGGCACTAAAAGCGGCTGATGAACAGACAATGCTAGAATAAAAAAAGCAGAAACCTTTTCAAGTTCCTGCTTTAGTTTTGGGTTCAGGGCTTACTTACAAAGCAGCTTCGTATCTGCGCGATACTTCATCCCAGTTAATAACATTCCAGAAAGCAGCCATATAATCTGGTCTACGGTTTTGGTAATGCAAGTAGTACGCATGTTCCCAAACATCGCAACCCAAAATAGGAGTTCCTTTACAATCGGCTATATCCATTAAAGGATTATCTTGATTGGCAGTAGAACAAACCGATAATTTTTTATCAGCACCTACACATAACCAAGCCCAACCAGATCCAAAACGAGTAGCACCCGCTTTGTTAAAGTCTTCTTTAAACTTATCCCATCCACCTAGTTCATTGGTAATGGCATCCATTAATTTGCCAGTTGGCTGTCCACCTTTGTTTGGTCCCATAATAGTCCAAAAAAGGCTGTGGTTAAAATGACCACCACCGTTGTTTCTAACAGCAGCAGGATATTTACTAATATTTTTGCAAATATCTTCAATGCTGTGGTTTTCACCTTCGGTACCCGCAAGGGCAGCGTTTAGGTTAGTAACATACGCATTGTGGTGTTTGCTGTGGTGAATTTCCATAGTGCGGGCATCAATATGCGGCTCTAGGGCTGTGTACTCATATGTGAGTTTAGGTAATTCAAATGACATGATTTGTAATAATTAGAGAAGCGAATATACACTATAACAAGCGTTATGACGGAAATGTTTTCTAGATTTTTTTGCACGGTATTAGCTGAGTTCTGATTGTGAATTTGTTTGTTTTTAGAAGGTTTGTAAAGAAATGGTTGGCTTGCTTTTATTTCTAGGTGAAATTAAATATGTTTGATTTTGAGTAATGATTAAACTTAAACCAATATCTAATCAAGAGAGTGGGGCAACAGGTACCGTTGAGCACCACGAAATTAAGCGCATTAAAATTGTGGCCGATGAGTTTACCCCTGAGGCTTTTAACGATAAGGTGGATAGAATTGCCAACAGCCTTTTTAAAGATATTAAGTTATTTGTGGGTTTAGGTTTTTCTTTTCTACTAACCCTCTCCCTGCTTTGGTCGGGATGGAACGTTAAAAACATTTTCAAAATAGATATATTCCCTGGTGGCCATCATGGCTCAATTGATGATATAAATGCCTCTTTAGGCATGTAATAAGCACTACTATGATAAATTATATTTGGAACTTTATTTCAAACATTGGCGTAAAGGATACTTTGAGCCATAGCCAAAGTCGTTCTTTAAAGATATTTAATAGAAACCTATTTGTGGTTTTTGTAGTGGCAAACTTGCTAAGCACTATGGCTATGTTTATTCATGGTTACGAAGCACAGGAGAGCATATTTACGCAAATGATTCTTTTATTAACTGGCTTTATTGTTTTTTTGTATGTGTTAAATGCCATGGGTTTAATGAACATTAGCCGAGTGATATTTATCGTGGGTGCAATTTGGGTTCATGTATTGCCTTATTTCTACACCCACACACCCATGTTGTACCCATATATTTTGCTAAATGGCTTGTTTATTTTTATGATGATAGAGGTGTTGATCCTCTATATTTTCGATAGAGAAAATTGGGGTCAAGCGCAGTTTTTGTTCTTCTTCTTGTTTTTGATTTCCCTCTTAGATTATTGGTATGTGCCTGCTTTCTTTGGCACAGAAACAACAGCATTTGAGCGCTACTTTACTTTAAAGAGCACCTTGGTTCTTGCCATGATAGCCTTAGCATTTTTATCTTCTGTACTTAGAAAAGTAGTAGGCGGTCTGTTTGATTTAAATGAAAAGACTATGAATTCTTTTGAGGAGAAAAAAAGCTACCTCCTAAAAATGGAAGCGGAACTGAACGAAAAAATAGAGTTCTTAAACAGACAAAACAAAAACTAGTTCAATACGGCCAAGGAACAATCGACTGATGTTCCATATTTCCTTTGAGTAAATATTTCTGAATCTTGTTTTGTTTGTTTTGGGTAGTAAGCATAAGCATAAATTTACTGTTATAGTCGTAGCCAGTGCCTTCTAAGGTAATTGAGTTATCCCATGAGTTTTCGGCATGCCCAATGGTGTAGGGTAAGGTGGTGGTCCACTTGGTAGCGCCATATAAGTTTTCAATCTTAATAAGTGTAGTAGGTAATCCAAAATTTCTTAAAGGAAGGCTAATGCCTCCATTCTCGCTAGAAAAACTCATCCCCGACGCATATTCAAAATCGGCTCCATCTGTTTTTTGAATAAAGCAAAGCATATAAGCCCCTTCTTGTTTTGGTAATGCGGTACCTCCCTTTTGTTTCATAGTAAAGTTATAGGCATTAAATTCAACACTAGCTCTTAATTGCTCCATGGTGCTTGTGCCTTGTACTGTTTCTGGGTGACTTTCTTTCCAAACACTTTCTAAGTTTTCATTGCCATAAAAATATTCGGTGCTTGGGTTTGGAATAAGAAGTAGGTCTAGGTTTTCGCCTTTTCTAGCAAGTACTTTGGCAAAGAGCAATTGGTTTTTCTGAGCCAAACCTAATTCATAGTTTTCTTTAAATTCTTCTATCTCTTCGGGTGTTTTTACTTTTTCAAAACAGAGTAAATCGCCTGTTTTAACATAGTTTAATCTTGCCAGCAATGCGTCTGCTCTAAACTCATGGTATTTCTGGTTATCCCCTGACGCTTTTAAGCTTTCGAACCTTAAAAACAAATTGGCACCAATAGCAATTAGTATGGCTAACCAAAACCAGGAGTAGGTTAATAAAGGAGCTCTAAGTTTATGGTCTTTGCTATTTAGTATTTCTAATTGTTGTTTACTAGGCTGCCTTAATTTATTATCAGCTCCTCGTATCCACCATTCTTTTTTAACACCTAGTAAGGGTATTAAATATAAGTGAAAATACTCTTGGCGAGGTTCAACTTTTTCGCCATAAATAAGTTCTTTTTCTAAGCCTACTTCGTGGGGTTCAAAGGTTTTTATTTTAAGGGTATTCCAGCCCCATACAATTTTCATAGTGCTACTAATTAGGTAGCAAATAAATAGACTTAATCTTATAAATAAAAATCACTAGTCGCCTCTTTGTATTCGGCACTCATTTCCCCATTTCTATCTTGCAAATAGAAATTACTTTCGCTAGGCATTGAGGCTTCCTTTTTTAGTTCTAGAATAACTCTCTTGATGGGTTTATCTGGTTTGGAATAGATGTTTATTTTTTGGTTCAGAACGAGATTACTTTTTGTAGCTTCTTCTAAAAATAACTGTGCTTCTATTGGAGGAAGGATAAGCCAAAAGCTAGCGTTGGGGGCCAATAATTTTGTCACCCCAAGTGCTAAGTCTGCAAAAGGCAAATCGGCATCGTGCCTAGCCTTGCTGCGCTGTTGGTCTAAAATGCTAACATTCTTTTTATTTTCAAAATACGGTGGGTTGCTAATTATTAACTCATATTGTTTGCTAGCAAAATGAGCGAACTCTTGAAAGGAAATTTGTTGTGCACTTAGTCTGCTAGCCCAGGGTGAGTTCTTAAAATTCATGTGTGCCTCCTCAAACGCTCCATGGTCTAATTCAATGCCAGTAATAGTAGCTTGGCAACGTTGGGCAAGCATCAGAGCTAGCACGCCACTTCCAGTTCCAATATCTAGCATTTCTTTTTGGTTCGAACCTAAATTAACTAAGGCTCCTAATACCACACTATCTGTACCTACCTTCATAGCGCAGTTTTGGTGGTAAATACGTACCTGTTTAAAATCAAAATAATCTGAAGCCATTCTTCTTCAAAATAAAACAATGCTGCCTGTATTATTGCTTTATTTGTAAAACAATTTTATGAGCACACACAAATATACCAATGAACTTATACATGCAAGCAGTCCTTATCTCTTGCAACATGCCCACAACCCTGTTAATTGGCGTATGTGGAGCGATGATATTTTGCTAGAGGCAAAGCGTGAAGACAAGCTCCTATTGATTAGCATTGGGTATAGCAGTTGCCATTGGTGCCATGTAATGGAGCATGAATGTTTTGAGAAAGAAGATACTGCTGCCATTATGAATGAGCGATTCATCTGTGTTAAAATAGATAGAGAAGAACGTCCGGATATAGATCAAATTTATATGGATGCAGTGCAATTACTTACAGGTAGAGGAGGTTGGCCATTAAATGTGTTTACCTTACCCGATGGCCGCCCCTTGCATGGTGGAACCTATTTTCCAAAACAGGAGTGGGAGCGTGTCCTAATTAGTTTAAGTAATTTTTATGAAGATAAACGCGAAGAGGCTTATGAGTTTGCTACAAACCTTTCGAACGGAATAAAAAAGCAAGATCAATTTGAATTGGGTCAACCTAGCAATTCTCGGTATCCTGACTTAATGGAGTTATTAGCTAAATGGAAACTTCAATTTGATTTATCGTGGGGTGGATATAATTGGTCGCCAAAGTTCCCATTGCCAAATCAATGGGAATTATTTATGGGAGTGCATTCATTAGGTGAAGACGATATTTTTAAGGAAGCTACCTACAAAACTCTAACTAAAATGTATGAAGGAGGAATCTTTGATCATTTGGCAGGAGGCTTTTCTAGGTATAGCACGGATGCCTTTTGGAAGGTGCCTCATTTTGAAAAAATGTTGTATGATAATGCTCAATTGATGAGCACGTATGCCCAAGCATATGCCTATTATAAAGAACCTTTATTTAAAGAGGTGGTAGCTAAAATTCACACCTTCATTCAAGCAGATTTGCAATCGCCAGAAGGAGGCTTTTATTCTGCTTTAGATGCCGATAGCGAGGGTGTAGAAGGAAAGTATTACGTATGGAGTGCAGATGAATTGGCAGATATTTTAGAGGATAGAGCCCCTTTATTTTGTGCGTATTATTCTGTTGAACCAAGTGGAAATTGGGAAGGTGAAAATATTTTGTATAGAACACTTTCTGTTTCCAAAATGGTTGAGCTTTTTAACTTATCTGAATCAAAAATTGAAAGCGAAATTGAGCTTTGTAAAAAGTTATTACTATTAGAAAGAAGCAAGCGCATAGCCCCTGGTTTAGACGATAAGCTAATCTGCAGTTGGAATGCTTTGATGGTAAAAGGCTATGCCCAAGCCTATACCTATTGTGGCGAAGAAGCCTATAAAATAGCAGCGATTCATTCGATTGATTATTTGTTGAGTTGGTGTTTAGAGGGTAAACAAGTGTATAGAATACAGAAAGATTCTACCCGAAGTATTTTGGGTTTTGCAGAAGATTATGCGTGTTTGATAGAAGCCTTGCTTGCGGTTTTTGAAGCGACGGGTTTAGAAAAATATGCTTTTATAGCCAAGGAATTAATGGAAGAATGTATCCATCAATTTTTTGATGAAGCAACAGGACTGTTCTTTTTCTCTAGTGCACAGCAGCAAGTATTAATTACTCGTAAAATAGAAGTGAATGACGATGTAATACCTGCGTCTAATAGTATTCTGGCTAAATGCTTGTATCGTTTATCGTATTATTTTGAATTGGAGAAATATGAGCACATGAGCCTTCAAATGGTAGATAGAGTATTTCCAAAAATGCAAAAATTCCCCAATGGATATAGCAATTGGATGCAGTTAATAACTTGGTTTGAGAAAGGTTTTACACAAGTAATAGTAGCAGGTTTAGAAGCTCAGAATTGGAAGTTGAAACTAAATCAGCCGTATAGATTAAATACTGTTGTTTTGGTAAAACAAGAAGAAAGTAAGTTGCCTTTGTTAAGAGAAAAACCTGTTTCAGAAACCCAAACTACGGCTTGGATTTGTACCAATAAAACATGTGGACTTCCAATTCAATCTTTAGCTAAATTGGAAGAAGCACTCATAAGATAAAATTATCTTATGAGTGTTACTGTTCCAGAAAGTTCGTACGACTTGCCTTTCTTATCTCGGGCGGTGGCGTAATAGGTAAATATTCCTGGAGGCTCTGGAGATCCATTTATTTTACCATCCCACCAAGCACCACCAGGCATTTTGGTTTCAAACACTTTTACACCCCATCTATTAAAGATTTCTACTTCTACGTATTCAAATCTATTAGGCGAATAGGTAAATGCAAACACATCGTTTAATCCATCATTATTTGGAGTAAATGCATCTGGAGCAAATAAGGTTTCTATTACGTTTACGCGTATGGTTTTAGAAATGGTATCGGTGCAGCCTAAGCTATCCTTAACAGTAAGGAGAACATTGTAAACACCTTCATTTTTATACGTGTAGGTTGGGTTTTCGTCATTTGAAAAAGCTCCAATTTCGCCTAAATCCCAATCAAAGAAGTAGCCATTGCTGCTTTTGTTTGTAAATACCACAGGTAATGGAGCAATACCACTTGAAGGGTCGGCATTAAAGGCAGCTACAACCTTTGGATTGGCCTTTACTACAAGGGTATCACTCATGTAGCAATAGTTATTCCAAGCATTAAGTATATACATTTGTTGACCTGTTACCGAAGCGGTTGGTTGCATTAATAGCTTATCATTTAATCCCAAAGCTGGCGACCAAAAGAAGCGGGTATAATCTGTTACACTACCGTTTATTAAAACAAAATCACCAGCGCAATGATTTAAATCTGGGCCTGCAGACACGGTAGGGAAAATGCTTACATCTACAAATACTGAATCGTAGATACTACAAGCGCCACCATCCGAAATTTTAACAATATAGGTGGTATCCTTAGCTGGAGTAGCAAGAGGATTTGCAATATTTGGGTCGCTTAAATTATAATTATTCATCCATTGGTAAGAGGCCCCACCAGTAGCATTTAAGGTAACAAAATAGCCATAGCACATGCTGGTGTCTTTTCCGGCCGATGCATTAATGGTTTTAACATCTACAAAAACGGTATCTACTCGTAAGCAAATTCCATTGGTAGAAAGCAAGTAATAATTTATTGGCGCTAATGGTTTCACCCAAGGGTTTGCAATACCTGTATCGCTTATATTATAAACGGGTAACCAATTGTATTTAACACCACCAGTAGCTTGTAATTGCACACTATCACCCTTACAAATTGATTTAGCATTACCTGCATCAATATTAAAATTAGTTACTCTAACCACCACGGTATCCGAAGCCAAACATCCCGAATTATTTACGCTAAGAATATAAGGAGTGGTTACTAATGGTTTTGCATAAGGCTGTAAACTTGTATCACTTAAAGCACTTACAGGGCTCCAGGTATATGGCCCTATAACAGAGGCATGCAATTGTACACTGTCTCCATTACAAATATCTTTATCTGGACCCGCAATGGCAGAAGCTTGCTTTACATTTATGTAAACACTATCGTATCTAGAGCATAATAAGTTATAAGAAATAACATAATAGTAAGTTGGCACAAGAGGTTTCACCCAAGGGTTATAGATTGAACTATCGCTAATATTATAATTAGGTATCCAAATAAAATTAGTAGCACCAGTTGCATTTAGTTGCACGCTATCGCCTCGGCAGATAATTTGGTTTGGCCCTGCATCTATTGGTAAAACGGCAACAGATACTTTAACGGTATCTCTAGCCAAGCAGCCTAAATAATTAGCAGTTAAAATATACGTGATGTTAGAATCAGGAACAGAATATAAATTGGTTCCAATACTATCGCTCAGGTATGTTAAAGGGCTCCATCTTACGGTACCATTTGTAATGACATTAAAATGGGCTGTATCATGCAAACAAACATTTTGATCGAGGCCTCCATTTACGGTTGGAGTGGTAACATTTATTCTAACCGTATCTCGTCTAATACATAATCCATTATTACTTGTAACAATGTAATTGGTATCAACAAGCGGCCATACTCTAACAGTATCATTATTTGTAGGAGCAATTTTATAGTTAGGAGTCCATGCAAAGGTATTACCTCCATTTTGTACAATTAGGGTTGTGGTATCGCCTTTACAAATGGCGCGGTCTGAACCAATAAAAGGTTGGAAATTAGTAACATTTACCAACACGGTATCATAATTATAACAGCCACTAACATTTACTCTCACAATATAATTCGTGGTGCTATCTGCTTTGTCCCAAGGACTTTTTAGGGTATCGGAACTTAAATACGTAGAAGGTGTCCAGAGGTAGGTACCCGTAGAGCCAAATGTTGTTAACTGTACACTATCGCCCTTACAAATGTTTTTATTTGCACCAGCTGTAATGGTTGGTTTACCATTTATATTACTAAGGTTATAAAGAGCAAGTATTGAAGCCGCACTAAGTGTTCTTCCATAAATTCTAACCTCATCAAGAGAACCAGCAAAATAGGCTGGTGTATTTACATCATTGCGGCCTATACGTAATGGAGTTGTGCTGTTAATTGTAAACGGAACTGGTCCTGTTGCAAAGCCCAAGAGCGCTCCATTTCTGTAGTAGTATAGAGTATCATTACTTACACTAATGGCAAAGAAATACCACGTATTTGTATTTGTTACTCCTCCAATAACGCCATTAAAGCTATTTCCAGTTGAGGTCATGGCATAGGCACCATTGTTACGTATCATAGCACGGTATTGAGCCGAAGTAGTGGTGTTTGATTTACTTAAAATTGGGTTGTATTGTACACCTGCATTAAAGTTCCAGCTAGTAACTCTAGCCCAAAATGTAAAGGTTACATTATTACTTGGCGATTGTAAGCTTGGTGAATTTGGCACCTCCAAGTAAGAGCTAAATCCGTTAAATAAATAGGCTCTATTTGCAACAGCAAATCTGTCAGTTGTTAAGGCAGCATTGAAGGCGGTTGCGTTATTTCCATTTCCACTTTCGTCATTTGCATTTCCAGTAAAAGGGTAACAAGCCACAACTCCTTGGTTCAGACTTAATGGAGTAGCACAAGTTAAACAGCAATTTGTAGAAAGTGTAATTATTGATGTATCTAATGAGATGCATCCGTTTAAGGTTCTAGTTAAATAATAGGTTGTATTTACTGTTGGTTTTACATACGGATTTGCCACGGCAGTATCACTCAAACCTAGGGCTGGTCGCCATCTATATGTGTCGGCTCCAAGTGCATTAAACCTTCCACTATCACCTGTACAAAGGGTCATGCCCGAAATTGGCGTACCTCTATAATAAGGAGAACGTGTAATAACAAGGTTAACGGATGTATCTGCAGCTGCGCAATTATTTGTTGAAATAACTTTATAGGTACCAGGAGTTGAGATAGAAATTTGATTACCATTTGTAGAGGTAATTAATGTGTCGTTTCTATACCACGAGAATGTACCAATACGTTTGTTAGGAACATATAAAATACTAGTATCACCTGTACAGTTTAATAAGCTATTATCGGCAGCAATAATAGTAGAATCGGCAAATTGAACTCTTGCCACAAAGCCATCCTCTGTTCCTGCACTAGTAATGGTATCTGAACCTACAATGGTTTGACCTGTGAAATAGCCCGAAAGGTAAGTTAGTCCTGATGGACTTACGTGAACATTTTGGCCACTTGTGTAACCGCCATTTCCAACTTTTTGAACATCAATTAAAACGTTATTTGGCGAATACCTAGCAACAAAAGCACTAGCTGCGCCACTTACGGTTAAGGAGCTTCCACCAAAATTTGTTGTACCTGTAAAGTCACCTGATACAACAACATTTCCGCTTTTATCAAGGTCTATTCCTAATCCATAATCATTTCCAGTTCCACCGAATGTGCGTGCCCATTGAGTAGCTCCATTTAAATTCATGGCAGCCACAACCACGTCATAATTACTATTTGTGCCTGTAAGAGTTTGAGCTGTTCCTCCTGGGCGGGTAGTAAACAAACTGTTTCCTTGAAAGTGCCCTGCAACATATACTCTATCTGTGTAATCATTTACAACCACATCACAAATAGATTCTCCATTGGCAGACCCCATTCCATTTCCCCAAAGCCAATTACCATTAATATCAGCTTTTGCTATAAAACCACCCCAACTACCCGTATTATTTAAATTATTTGCACCAAAGTTTACAAATGAGTTACCACAACATCCAATATTACCAGCTACATATGCATTTCCCGAACTGTCAACTGCAATGTATGAACCTTCATCCAATAAATTCCCTCCTCCACGATTCGCATAAATCAGGGAACCAGTTGGAGAATATTTTAATAACAGGATATCTCCATTTCCAAAACTTGTAAGTGTTTGAGAAGCTGAACCAATACTTTGACATGTTGCGGTATTAAAAAACAATCCCGTCATATAAACATTTTGGTCCCTATCTATTGCGAGACCTCCTCCTTCGTCATTTCCAGCTGTACTACCTATTAAATTTATCCATTGGATGATTCCAGAGCTATTTGTTTTAAGAATAAAACCATCGTACTGTCCGTAACTTGTTTTTACTGTAGTATTTCCATTAGCAGAAATAAAATTTGCCGACCCATTTATACTTGAGCTAGCATACACATTGCCGTTTGAGTCAACTTTAATACCTCCAATGTTATAGTTTCCACCATCAAAAAGTGGCCCGCCAACCTTAACAACCCATTGGAAAACTTTATTACAGTTATATTTAATGATTGCAACATCTCTATTTCCTGCGCTTGTGAAAGTTTTAGGTGTTCCAGCGCTATCTATAGTTAAGGTTCCATAATAATTAACTAAGCAATAAATATTGTTTTGAGCATCAGTTGTTGTTACTCTGGTAATATCAGACCCCGTAGAGCCCTGTTTAATAGCCCAATTAAAACTTTGCCCAATGGAGTTTTGAACAAAGCCTAAAAATAAGGTTGCAAATAGTATAATTCTAAACATAGACAGGTTTTTTTTCAAATTGTAAATCTTACACAATCAAAATCTTGAGTCATTGTGCTGCAAAATACAATGAGTGCAACATCAAATTTAGGAAACTATTGCGCAAATACAAAAACAGACCAAAAACTTACCACTTTTCGATTAATTTTAGGCAAAAAGACCCATTCAACATTAAAATGAATTAAAAACCGAGATGGAAATTTATTTTAAAAGGGTAACCGTACCATGTAAATCATAATATTTACCGGTAATTGCTTTTCCGCGAACAATATAAAAATACACGCCACCTGGGCAGGGTTTACCTTCAAAGGTTCCATCCCACCAACTTCCTTCTGGCATTTTGGTATAATATAGGTGTTGTCCCCAACGATTATAAATATCGTATTCTAAATACTCAAAGGCACCTGGGTTGTATACAACAACAAACGAATCGTTTATGGCATCGTTGTCGGGTGTAAACACATTTGGTACATGAAGGTAGGGCTCGAGGGTAAGGATAATTTTAAGGCTAATAGAGTCTTTACAACCTAGACTATCTTTTGCCAAAAGCCAAACAGTATACGTTCCTGTGTTTTTATACAGATACGAAGGATCCTTTACAATTGATTGTGCCCCTTTATCATCAAAATCCCAATTGTAAAAATAGGCATTGCTAGAGGAGTTATTAAATTGAATGGTAGCTGGTGCTATTGCAACACTTGGGTCGGCCGAAAAAAGAGCAATTACTTTTGAGTTCACTTTTACCTCAACTGTATCCGAATTCCAACATCTGCCGTTTTGAGCTATTAATACAAAAGACGTGTTTACATTTGTTCTGGCTTCTGGAAATAAAGATTTAGCATCGCTTAATCCAAGTGCGGGTGTCCATAGGAACGAAGTTTGGTTTGAGACTAATCCATCTAGTGTGGTAACTCCATCGAAACAAATTTTCTTATCTAATCCGGCCGAAACGCTAGGTAAGGGTTTAACGGTAAATGCCACCTGATCGCTTGCCTTACAATTTCCTTTTTTTACATTTAGTGTATAGGTAATATCTGATTTTGGAGCAGCAAGTGGGTTTATTATATCATCAAAATTTAAATCGGAGGCAGGTGTCCATTTATAAGTAACACCTGAGCTTCCACTAGCAAATAATTGAACACTTTCGCCAAAGCAAATTGTGGTATCTATTCCAGCGTCGACATTTATGTTTGTTAACGTGAGTTTCACAGAGTCTTTATATGAACAAACCAAATCAGAGGCTGTTAAGAAATAGCTTATGTCTGTTGTGGGAATAACGTATGGGTTTAATGTTGTGCTGTTAAACAGGTTTGTATTTGGCGTCCATTGAAATGAGGAAGCACTGGTTGTTCCTTTCAGGTAAATAGTATCTCCAAGGCAAAAAGTAGTATCCTTGTTTGTAATATCTACATCTAATTTATTTATTCTTACTTCTACCGTATCTGAGTTCCAACATTTCCCATTTTGTGCCATCAAAATGTAGGTTGAATTAATATTGGTTCTAACAGTAGGGGTTAATATTTTCGTATCATTCAGGCCAGTAGCAGGTGTCCAATCAAAGGATGTTTGATTTGAAATTACTCCATTCAAAATGGTCATCCCATCAAAGCAAATTTGCTTGTCGAGACCTGCAGAAACACTTGGCAAAGGCTTAACTTTAAATGCAACTTGATCACTTGCTTTACAACTGCCTTTTTGTACGGTAAGTGTATAAGTGGTATCTGTTTTAGGTGATGCGATTGGATTACTAATTGTATCAAAATTAAGATCTATTGATGGGGTCCATTTAAAATTTACACCTGGGCTTGAGGTAGAAACTAATTGGACACTTTCACCTAGGCATATTGTTGTGTCAATTCCAGCATTTACTGAAATGTTGGTTAATGTAAATTTAACGGAATCAACAACCGTACACAAAACATCCGAAGCGGTTAAATAATAAGTAATATCATTTGTAGGTATTGCGTATGGAGTTAAACTTGAGCTATTATATATTGTGGTATTAGGGCTCCACGTATAAGTTGAACCATTGGTTGTCCCATCTAAATATAGAGTATCACCCAAACAAAAAACAGTATCCTTATTTGTAATATTAACGTTTATCGGGTTTACAAAAACGGTAACTGTATCCCGCACTACACAGGAACCATTTGTAACCGTTAATATATATGTGGTTGTAGTATCTGGGTTAACGGTAGGTGTTGCACTTAAATTATTAACTATGTTTTTAATGGGTAACCAAGAGAAACTGCCGCCACTTCCTGAACCATTGAGTAATATTGATTGACGTTTACAAATATTTTTATCCGAACCTGCATTTGCGGACACTAATACCCTAGTAATTCTAAAAGTGTCTCTTGCTGCGCATGAGCCATTGGAGGCGGTTAAAATATAATTTGTATCAACGCTTGGTTTAAAGTAGGGGTTTAAGATGTTTGGATTACTAATTTTATAGTTTGGTGTCCAAAGAAAGGTGCTGGCATTAGAAACTATAGGGTTTACTTGTATAGAATCGCCTGGGCAAATTACCCTATCAGCTATTGGGGTTATGGCTGGTAAAGTGGTAATGTTATTATATAGGGCCAAAACCTCCGCAGCACTAATTGCTCTATTATAAAAACGCACGTCATCTAATCCACCTGTATAATAGAACTGTCTAGGAGCACCGCAACCTCCACCGCCACCATCGTTTTTAGCACCATAACAAGCTGGGAAATTATATCCTGAACCATCGGCATAGGTGTTGGATGTTAAAATAAGGGAGCCATTTGCATATAGTTTGGACTGTGAAGCTGTCATTACAAAAACTAAATGGGTCCAAACATTATTTATACTACTCGCAAATGTATAG
The DNA here is from genome assembly GCA_002256395.1 of Bacteroidetes bacterium B1(2017). Classification (GTDB taxonomy): domain Bacteria; phylum Bacteroidota; class Bacteroidia; order UKL13-3; family UKL13-3; genus B1. The sequence continues at coordinate 56,969 of NKJG01000009.1, forward strand.
GCATCTGAAGCGTTTGCTAATCCATTTAAAGAAGAGCCTTTATTGGCACCTAAAGAAATCTTAGAGCCGTTAATTACTAAGAAAATATCATTTCCACAAGCACTATTGCCTTCCCAAAAAAAGAAGCAATTGGAAGAATTTGTGCCAGGTTTGATCCAAATACTAAAACTAAATGTAGTAAGAGTTGAAGGAATTAATTTTGGTATATCAATATAACTTGACATACCATCGAATTGATAAGCGGAATTTGGAACTGAATTTCTGTCGGCAATTAGTGTAGCCCCAGAAACAACTCCGTTGTATCCATTACCAGTAACGTCATTCGCATTTCCGTTAAATGGATGGCACCAAATTAATCCAGAATTAATAGAATTTGAACTTGTACAGGTGAAGCAATTTCCTTGTGAATTTGCGTTTAAATAAAAAAGGCAACAACTCAAAAGGAAAAGGAGGCGTTTAAATTTGTTCATATGGGTGAACAAATGTAAAAAAAAATCTTACAAATTATTTCGCTGAAACTTTTATTTCAAAGGAATAAATTCTAGGACTAGGTTTATGAAATGAGGTTTGAAGTACAATATTCCAAAAGTCTTCCCTTAGTTTATGAATGCCAATTAGCGTCTTAATTATTAATCCTTTTAATGCCCCCATATGCTTAGTTCCATCAGGGTCTATAAAATTAATTGTATTAAAACCAGCAGCTTTAAGCACATAATTGCAGCTTCCTGAAGTAAACATAATGGTATGCGTAAAATCTTCGTAACGCCAATAAGCACCAGTATACGATTGTGCATTTGGTACCATAAGAATAAACTCCCCACCTTCTACTAAAAGATTTTTCTTAATATGGTATAAAGTATCAATGATTTTATCCTTATCAATATGCTCCAATACATGGCTCATGGTAATGAAGTCGAATTTTTCCGTTACTCCTTTTGAAAAATCACGAATATCTTCAATTTGAATGGCATTTAAACCTTTGGTTTTGCATTCATTAATAGATTCATTACTAATATCAATACCAGTTATATTGGTATAACCTTGTTCCTTTAGGGTGTTTAGAAACTGACCATATCCGCAGCCAATATCAAGAATTTTGGCATTTTTATTAGTGGGTATGTGTGGTGCTAAATACCTAGGAATTCTATAGGCAGAATAGTATGTCGGATCAACTTTTCTATTATTAAAATAACTATCCAACTTAACATCTTGTTCCGTTTTCATATTCTGTTTAATTTAAATTTTCAATTTGATTTGTTCTGGTGTTATATACTTTTAAATCCTTAAAAGAGTTTAAAATTTCTTCATCAAGTGTATAGGTAAATTCTCCATTTGCATCTTTGTTTTGACGGCAAAGACTTCTTCTAAATCCTTCTTGACAACTAATTGGTTTGAGGTTAGCAATAGATTCTTTTTTAACAAAATACGCATTATTTCCATAACTATTACTTCCAACAAAATAATACCCCTTTTGTTCTGCTAAGTCACAGAGTGATTGAAGTGATGCCCCAAAAAATAGGCCACTAAAGTGAGCAGAATACCTTTCAAAATCTGGTTTATATGGAACTGTAACAGCTTTTTCACTTCCAAAACCACCATTATATTCCATTATTACAATTGTTGGATTAATTACTTCAATTGATTTCCAAATCCAATAGTCGTTTCCATCAATATCGATGTGCAAGATGCCTGGGTTTTTGGGCACGCCATCTGCAATAAAGGCTTCATTTATATTTTCACTTGTAATGAATAAATTTCTAGCTTTCAGATTATATTTCCAGTAATAGTAATCGTTCTTTACAAAATCGATATTGTCTTTTGAACCATCATAAATCAGCCCATTCCAATTATCGTTCATTAACAAAAATCGAGTATTAGATTCAATATAATTTTGAACACCAAATTCAATAAAGAATTTATTTTCGATTTTAAGTGTATGAATTAAATACTGAATAATTCCGTCATCTTCCAACTGAGAAAAAACCGAAAATTCAATTTCTGAAAAATCTTGAACAGAATTATAACTTGGTTTCATTTGGTGAATGATACCTTTTGCTTGGAGTAGCTTTACAGACTCCATCTCAATCCTCATGTAATCCATGAATTTTTGAGCGCCTACCCATTTTTTAATTAGCTTCTTCAATCAATTTTTGTTTAGTAATTCTTTCAATTTCGACACAGCATATTTCCAAAGACTTGGGTAAAATACCTCATCCATTGTGTAAGAATCCGCTTCTTGGTCGTGAAGAATCAACTTTGGATGTATAATTTCATGCATTTCCTGGGTTAACATTCTGGCAATCTTGTCATTTGGATTTGTTGTGTTTAGTGCGAGTTTATCAAATCCCACGTTACTAACCAAATTTTTATTCGGGTAAATAGACAATCCATTATTAATCCACATGGCAAAAGTCCATTGGTAATCCCAAGTTTCAATTTCTTTCGAATAGGTTTTATCAAAGGTTTTTTGCCAAAAGTCGATGCTTCTTTTGTGCCATAAAATATCATTTAGCCTGTCCTTCTCCCTAAACTCAGGATATTCTTTCATGTCTACATCATAGTGTTTCCAGGCGCGGCGCCAGGTTGCAAAGCCCCAAATATGGTTTAGTTTAGAGAAATAATAGGATCCATCTCCACGCCATTTTCCAAATTGAAAATTATCACCCGATATATGCATGATGCGTTCATCGGTTCGGTAATAGGCCAAAAGCTCCTTGCAATAAGGGAAGAAACTTTGGTTGGGCACACAATCGTGTTCCAAAATAATTCCTTCTTCCTCGTGTTCAAAAAACCAATCAATAGCTTGTCCAATAGCTATACGGGGGCCTTGATTGTTTTCACAAAAGCGTGTTTCAATTTGGCAAGGCCAATCTATTTGGGCAAGTATTTTTGTTTGAACATCCGTAAGGGTTTCTTTTTCGCCTTCTTTGGTATTTCTAGGTCCATCGCTATATATATACAGTTTTTTTACGGCAGCCAAGCGTAATTGAGCGAGTACCTGCACAGCTGTATCAAATCTATTAAACACTATAAGTAAAACGGCAATGTCCATTTTGGGTATTTCAAATTTTGGTTCAAACCGAACTAAACACTGCTTCTTTAGCAGCCAAAGTAGGGCATGAGAGAATACTAAAAGCGGCTCAAGATAGGAATTTTGAACTAAATTTTACTCCTTGATTTTAGGAAATGAAATCGCTTAAAATCGCTTTAGGCGTTTTTTTTCTATTTGTTTTTCGTAGAAGTTAGGGAAGTAAGTGCTTAGAATTAGCTTGGCTATAAACACTAGTGGACTAGCTTTGAACTTGTTGATATAAAATTCGGCAGGGGCATCAAAGTTTAGGTAATAGGAGTGCTTATTTTCTATGTAGTTCCTAAGAATTTGAAAGTTAGGACTGGTGTCTTTGTCAACCATTGAAGTGCCAGTGAGACGGTACAAGAAGGCGGTTTCATTATAGAAATGAAATTTAAAACCATAAAAGGTTAAGTGCAGCCAATATTCCCAATCTTCAACTCCCATGCGCATGGTTTTACTTTCGTCGTAACCTCCAATTGCAGCCCATGAGGTCTTTCTGTAGATTGCACAAGCATCAATAAAATTCCAAGTCATTAGCTCCTGAACCGAATAAGGTTTAATTGGTTTTGGGCCTGTTTTGTCGCCAAAGAAATTTGCCTTACCATAAACTATTGAGTACTCTGAATTTTCCTCAAGAAAATTAACCGCATACGGAATATAGTTTGGAAGAAGTTTATTATCGCAATCAAGGGGAAGTATGTATTTTCCTTTGGCCAAATTAATGGCTGTATTTCTAGCTCCACTTAAGCCTTTATTTTCTTGGCGATAAACAAAGTATCCTTTGTTTTTTAGATCATTCAATACTTCAACGGTATTTGAATCAGTTGATCCATCATCTACAATAATTATTTCATATTTAATGTTTTCGGGAACAGAAATGCTTCCTAATGCATCTAAAATAAAATGGCCATGGTTATAACAAGGAATGATGATTGAAATAATTGGATCATTCATATTAATTTTTCCTCCCAATAGCTACGTAATTCATAGTATTACCTGGATTGAAAAACTTTCCATCTAGGAATTTAAAAAACAAATTATGGATAGATTTAAAGGCCTTCGGAAAAGTTAAAATATCAGGTAATGTTTGAATAATTACTTGCCCAAGTAATGCCCATTTTCCACCATTAGGACTTACCTCAATACACTCAAACCCCGAATTAGTTAATGTTCTTTCGAAACCATATTTAGTAAATCTAAAAAAGTCGTAAGGCTCTTCATGCAAAGGCCAATACATTGGTCCAGAAACAATAAAATAACCTCCTGGTTTAAGCAATCTATAGGCCTCGTTTACCATTTGTTGATAGTCGCCTACATGTTCAATTGTTTGAGTGCAAAAAATGGTGTCGAATGAATTATCAGCTAAAGGAATTTTTTGAGCTTCACATATTATATCAACCGTATTTTCACTTGATTGTACAATATCACATCCTGAATGTTTTGTAATGAAAGGGCTCAACCAATGTGCATAGGGTTTATTGCCACATCCAATATCTAATAAACTTCCAGTGGCATATTTTTCAATTGCAAGCTTAAGTGATTTATAGAGGTAATAATAAACAAGGTAATCCTTGTTATAGGATTTAATATCCGTAGTGTTTAATCTATTTAAATTGTCCTCTCGTTTGCCATTCATACTATTAAAAAAAATAATTAATAAATTTCTTAATAGTATAGTTGGGCTCCTTTAAGAATCTTGCAATTGGAGTTTCAATTTTATTTAATAAGAAGGTCATTTCGGGATGTTGTTTATTATAGGATTCTTTTTTGAATTCTAGGTATAAACTCTTCAATTGTGGGTTTGATTCTACCACTGAATTTTTAACATAAAGAATCATATTTTGTTTGTACCACCAATCAATTCCTTTTTTTGTCCATAATTTATCTCTTAAGAAATCAATGGGTAAAAAGTCTTGTTTCTCAAATTTGGCTACCCAAAAATCCTGAGGCTGTTCATTTATATGGTACGTTCCATCTTGTTTAGGAATAGCAGCAGAGAACAAAACATAGTCTGAGTGTTTGGTTAGGCTCTCAATAAACATTTCTGAGGTGCTTTCTGGAAGATGTTCTGCAACTTCCATCGAAATGGCTAAGTCGAACTTACGATTTAGATCTATTGGATTTTTTAAATCATAATCAATAAATGCTTCTTTAGGAATGGCTAATAAATCCCTATCTACATAATGTCCATCTAAGCCACAAATTTCACTTACTCCTAAATCTTTTGCAGCTCTCAACCATTCGCCAGTACCACAGCCAACATCCAAAATACTGTTTACCTTAATGAGGTTAAAAATAAAAGGCAACACATTGCTTCCCGACAACCTTGAATAGAACCTTTGCGAGTTGTAAAAGTCTTTGGTATATTGATTTTCTTCCATTTATACAGTTTTTTGAAGTCCAATATTAGTATAAATGAATAAATCCCCCAAAAATCCTGCGATATATCGTGATAATTTATTCAATAATTAGTCTTCCTAAAGTGCCGTTTTCAGATTTTAGGATATAAATTCCTCGATTAAAGTTTGAGATATCAAGGGAGTTACTTTCAATGGTAACCTTTGTTTCAAGCCCTTTAAAATCAATTACAGAAATAGTTGTAAGCGACAAATTCTTAAAATAGATTTTGTTGTTTGATGGGTTTGGAAAAAATTCAGATGTGTTTTCTGTCGTATTTTCCAAGCTTAACTCTTTTGAATACGAGTAGTTTCCGTCAAAATCTACTTGCTTAATTCTGTATATTAGTAGTCCAATACCATCAGTGTTTGCATCATTAAAGGTGTAGGTTGAAACAGATTTTGAGTTGTTTGCTTTTAAAACGCCTCTTTCTTCAAAGTTGCCTTTTGAATCTATTTTTCTTTCAACTACAAAATGAGAATTGTTTGATTCAGAGGCTGTTCTCCAAGATAGAGATGCCACATCATTTAACAAAGTACCTTCAAAACTTAACCAGGAAACTGGTAAAGGGTTAACGGTAGAATCGCCACCAATTGTAAATTCACCAAAGCCACTGTATCCACTTCTTCCAACAACAGGTGTAGCAGTTGTTCCAGTTCCCAAAATGGCAGTACCTTGTAATGTCCACGCCCCAGATGTTTGCCTTTTAATTAACCTTAAATCTGCAACGGTATTTATTCCATAAAATCCAGTTCCTGTAAGAGTAAGCGTATAGGTTCCACCAGTAACTCCAATAGGATCAATTTTCCAAAAACCATTTACCGAAGCTTTGTTTACTTCCACAAATCCAACACTAAAATCGTACAGTAATAAACCTGTATTTCCCGGAGGTGTTGAGAAGAACTCACTTGTTAAAGTTCCCCCAGAGCTAGGTGCAGAGGTAAATTCAACCGTGGCTGGTCGGTAATTTGTGCCAACTAACATTGGAAATAAACCTGTATTGCCTGTATTTGTTGAGGCAGCAAACCATCTTTTAAATCTTCCAGAAATGGTTCCATTTGAATTTCTATTTAGAGAACCTACTTGAGTAGTTGAGGTACCTAGAGTTAAAGTGTATATTCCAGTATTTACATTACTTAATAAGTTGAGTGAATTTCTAATGGTACAATTATTAGTAATAGTTTTTGTACTATTAGCAGCAATTAAATTGTAGTAAGTAAAGCCAGGAATATTTTGGGCACTTGTACTGGTAAATTGAGCAGTACTTAAAGAATCGAAATAAACCTTGTTACTAATTAAACCTCCGCTAAAAGTAATGGTGGCATTTGACCTAATTGAAATTGAATCGGCAAAAATAGTGTTGCCAGATGGAATGGAAAGATTAAGAGCATTAATCCCATCACCAATAACTGTATATGAATTCGTTCCCGAAACAATCCAATTGGCACTTATGGTTGGTGCTGGGTTATTTGTAACTACATATATTGTATTTGCATTGTTAAACGAAAGTGGTGCCGTTCCAGTACCATCTGTATTTGGACCCCAAGTACTTAATAAATTTAAGGCTCCAGAAGATTTACTATAAAATACATCCCCTAAATTAATGGTTGAGGTAGGAGGGCTAGTTAGGTTATAGTTTGAGAATCCACCATAACCATTGTATTCATATACCGAAAAGGTATAGGTTTGTCCCAATGCCAGACCTTTAATTGTAACCATAGAACCGGTATCGTTATAGACTACATAATTACCCAAACCAACAAGCGAACCTATACCAAAAGTGTCTTTTGCAGTATACCAAAGTGAGTCGGATGGAGTAACTAAAGAACTCGAATTTAACCTTGCAACAACCATTCTTTTGTTTCCATTTCCTTTTCCTAAGTTGAGGGTGGCGCTACCAACCGAAATAGAATTTGATACAATTGTTGCTTGAATACTTGGTTCACTTGCGAGCATTCTATTTTTAAGAATGGAAACAGTTTGAGAGGTATAATTTCCTACCAATAATTCAGGTCTCATATCCCCATCTAAATCGTTTGAATTAAAACCACAAGGTCCACTTCCTGTTGTATAAGACACATATCCCGAAAACGACGAAGGGCTGAGTAATCCACTTGTATGAACATTTTTAAATACTACCGCCGCTGGGCTACCTGCCATGGTAACTGCCAAATCTTGTTTTGAATCTCCATCTAAATCTATTGCACTTAATGCTTGTGTATAAAGGTATGGAGAAATAGATAAATCAAATCTAGTTGCTAAGGTTATTCCCGATGTGGTAACGTTTTCGAATACTGAAACTGAATTTGAGTAATAATTTGCTACTAGAATTTCCTTTAGACCATTATTATTAAAGTCGGAGAGGGTTACCCAATTTGGATTTGCTCCTGTCGCGATATTATTTCCAATAGATACGGAGGTAAATGACATGGTACCAACAGTAGAATTGGTGTTCCTTAAAATGGTAATACTGTTTCCTGTCCAATTGGAAGATACGATATCTGATTTTCCATCATTATCTATATCTCCAGCTGTAAGGGCACTAGGTCCCGATCCTGCTGAATAACTTACAGGTGAAGAAAGTGAAAGGGCTCCAATAGTGGAGTTGTTTTTATATACCCCAATTGTATTTGATCCGTAATTTGAAATCGCAATATCAATTTTTCCATCTAGGTCAAAATCGCCAAAAGCAGCACCTTGCGGGTTAGTTCCAGTTAAAAAATCGTATCTAGCAAATGAGCTACTATTCAGTGTTGTACCATTGTATAAATTTACAAATATTGAAAAATAGGTATTTGTTGAAGACGCATAGGTTACAACAATATCTTGCTTATTGTCGCCATTTATATCTATTGTTTTTAAATTTATCGGTTGTGCCGAAAGCGTTGTTAGAGTAAAGTTTGAACTGTATAGTGAGCTGTTAATTACTCCTGTTGTTGAAGCATTTAAATAAATCCCAATGGAGTTGCCAGGAGATATATTGGCCGTTAATAATTCAGGCTTTGAATCATTATTTAGGTCTCCGCTAGTAATTCCTTGAGCATTATTGTAGGTTGTAAAATCAACTTTGGTGGCAAATGAACTTGCCGAAAATTGAGCATTTGAATGCTTCAATGAAATTAGACATAAAATTAGCGCAACTAGTACTTTTGTTTTCATGGGTAAAGGCTTTTGAATTAAAACGCAATTAACTGAAAAAATATTAATTCTCACATGATAAAACACGCCATTGGCCCATATTTAAGAAATTATTCAACTATTAAAGGTGAGTCTTCTTTTTGTTAACCCATTGCATCAAATTTAAGGGATGGGTTAACTCGGAGTCGAGTGATCGATGTAATTTATAGCGATGAGTCTACTCAGAGTAGCGATATCGATGTAATTTATAGGGATGAGTCTACTTTTTACATACCCATCGCTATAATTTTAAGCGATGAGTATACTTAGAGAAGCGATATCGATGTAATTTACAGGGATGAGTCTACTTTTTATATACCCATCGCTATAATTTTAAGCGATGAGTCTACTTAGAGAAGCGATTTCGATGTAATTTATAGGGATGAGTCTACTTTTTATAGACCCATCGCTATAATTTTAAGCGATGAATATACTCAGAGTAGCGATATTGAAGACACTATCCTAAAAATTGAATGAAGCTATCAAACACCTTTCTAAAACTGCAAAATCATTTCCAAAGCGTCTCTTAATGCGTCTTGGTTTTGTAATTGAGCGTAGTTTCTTAATCTTCCGAGGTCGAAGTTTTTGTCGAAGGGCATTTGAAGGCGCAGCGTGCTTAAGGCGCTTACACTTTCGCCTACTTTGCCGTTTACGGTAATACCGGTTTTAAATGCGCTCAGCAATTTTCCAATCATATCGTTTCTTGAACCCACCACAGGTTTATGGAAAAATGCTGCTTTGGTTAATAGGGGATGAGGTAATTGAAAATCGCCATCGTTTAAATAACATACGTCAAACGTGAGCAACAGGTCGTTTATGCTTTCGCTGTCTTCTAGTTGATGTAAAATAAAATAATTATTGTTTTTGCCCGAGCTCAAGAGTTGGTTCAGGGCTTGTTTGCAGTTGTCATTTAATTGTTCTGGCTCAATTCTACCTGCACATACAAAGAAATATTGGTCGCTAGGGGCCATATTAGCTAGGTTCAGAAAATTCTCTGGATTTTCATTTTCAAGCAAAATGGTTCCAACAACCATTCTATCGCGGGCCATTTTTTTAACTTGAGCCGATATTTTCTGAGGTTCTTTAGGCAAGCGAAGTTCACTTACATCGGGCATTACCACTACCTTTTTGTATACTCTACTCTTTAGTGCTTCACTTCTAAATCTATCCAAAGTGCACACACCCACGCAGTTTTCGGAGGTAAATAAATAATCTACTTCGCCAAATTTTGGATCCACATTACGTTTGAGCCCGGTTTCTTCATAGGGCATCATATGGGTAAGAATGCCGCTCCATTTAAATGGGAACGACCAATCCATTAGTTTACGGCCAAAGCGCGGTTTGATCCAATCGTCGACGGGGGCAAAAAGCACAAAGTCTATTTTTGTTTGCATAGAGCGCTCTGCCTGGTGCAAGCGTCGGCTCAGCATTAAATAGCGGTAGGTCATGCCAGCTGTTCCTGGTTTTTCGTCCTCTTCGTGGGTGGCATCAATAGGGAAACAATGGATAAGTTTGCCTTGGTCTCTAAATTTTGTGTGCACCAAATTATTCAGTTCAATCCAATTTGGCGAGAAGATGGCCACCTGTTTTTGCAGGCGCAGCAAAGCCTCCACGTATTCTGTCGCATAACTGCGATAGCGATACTGGTCTCTACTGAAAATCAAGCCAATGCAAAAAACATCCATTACCTGCAAATTTCAATGGTAAAAAGTGGAGTGCGACACTTAATTTTGCACATACCCACAATTTTAAGGGGCTTCATTACCAAGGAATAAACAGAGGAATGGAGTTTTTTTGAAAAAAAATAAGCAATCGCTTTACTTTTTAATAGATTTTTTTACCTTTGCGCTCCCCTAATTGACCGATGGTGTAACTGGCAACACATCTGATTTTGGTTCAGAGGAGTCTAGGTTCGAGCCCTAGTCGGTCAACACAGCCCCATTCATTTGAGTGGGGTTTTTAATAATCACACCTGAAAGGGTGTACAAAAAATAAGATCTTATGGCGGTTAAAAACGAAGTAAAGATATTTTCAGGTACTAAATCAAGGTACCTTGCAGAGGAAATTGCGAAAGCCTATGGTATTCCTCTAGGAGATTGTACAATTTCCTATTTCAGCGATGGTGAATTTCAACCAAGTTTTAATGAGTCGGTTCGTGGATGCGATGTGTTTATTATTCAAAGCACCTTTCCCAAAACAGATAATTTAATGGAATTAATGTTAATGATAGATGCCGCTAAGCGTGCTTCTGCTCATTATATTACTGCCGTTATCCCTTATTTTGGTATGGCTCGCCAAGATAGAAAAGATAAGCCACGTGTATCTATTGGTTCAAAAGTAGTGGCCGATATGCTTACCGTTGTTGGTGCAAGCCGCGTAATTACCATGGATTTACACGCACCACAAATTCAAGGATTTTTTGAAATACCTGTAGATCACTTAGATCCTGCGGTTATTTTCTTGCCTTATATGCGCAGCCTAAATATGGGCAAAAACATTGTTATTGCTTCTCCAGATATGGGTTCATCGGCTAGAGCTAGAACTTATGCTAAGGCCTTGGGTTGCGATATGGTTATTGTTGATAAAGAGCGCAGAAGAGCAAACGAAATTGCCTCTATGACTTTAATTGGAGATGTAGTAGGTAAAGATGTATTAATGGTAGATGATATTATTGATACAGGAAATACCTTAGCTAAAGCTGCTCAATTGCTTAAAGATAAGGGAGCAGTAAGCGTAAGAGCAATGTGTACCCACCCAGTTTTAAGTGGCAAAGCCTACGAGAATATTGAAAACAGTGTGTTAGAAGAGCTGGTAGTTTGTAATACCATTCCTTTGGCTCGCAACGATTCAAAAATTAAAGTGCTTTCTGCTGCACCACTTTTTGCCGAAGCAATTAGAAATATTACCGAGCATGGTTCTATTTCGAGTTTGTTTGATTTGCAAAAAGATTAATTCCAAACTTTTTAACCCTTTAAGAGGCAAGCATTGGCTAGCTATGGCTAATAATGAGCCTGCTCTTGAGCGGTATTAATTTAAAAATAACAACAAAAATTAAAATAAAACAAAATGAAATCAGTAGCATTATTTGGAAACGCCAGAACCGAAGTTGGTAAAGTTTCTACAAAATCGATGAGAGTTGAAGGTAAAGTACCTTGTGTACTTTATGGTGGTACAGACCACGTACATTTTTGCTTGTATGAGCCAGATTTTAAATTATTGGTTTATACTCCAAACACGTACAAAGTGCAGTTAGACATAGATGGTAAAGTATACCATGCTATTTTAAAAGACATTCAATTTCACCCAGTAAACGATTCTATCGTTCACGCCGATTTCTTAGAAATTAATGATAGCAAAGAAGTAGAAATTGGAATTCCAGTGAAATTGGTTGGTAATTCAGTTGGTGTTCGTGCGGGTGGTAAATTGGTAGTAAAATCAAAGAAATTAAGAGTTAAGGCATTGCCTTCTTTATTGCCAGATTTTATTGAAATTAATATTGATTTATTAGAAATTGGTAAGTCAATTAAAGTTGGTGAGATTCCTGTAAACGCAAACTTTAGATTATTAGATGCTCCAAACAACCCTGTTGTAAGTGTAAACACAACTCGTGCGGTACAAGAAGCAGCTAAAGCTGAAGAAAAAGACGCTAAGAAGAAAAAATAGGTCTAAAGCAGCACATTGTTGCCTTTTAAGAAAAAGAGCTTGCCTTTTATTTGGCAGGCTCTTTTTTTATTGCCAATATCAAATAAATTTGGTTTGAACACTTAGTGTTCACACTATTGGCGAAATAAATATACAAAAAATGCAATTATTTAATTTGGAATTAATGGCAAAATGTGCCTTATTCGTAAAACAAAACTACTTATGAAAAAACTATTACTTAATCTAGCCTGTGCATTATTAGCACTAAATGTTGGGGCTCAAGCACCCACGCCGGCACCCGCGCCACCCGCCGCCGCCGCACCTTCAACAACAATTGAACCCTTAGCCACTGGAAATAAAGGTACTGCAATTGGATTAATTATATCCACCGATGGTGTTGGATTACAATTTGCGCAAAATTTGAACGCCAAAAAGAACTTGGCAATTAGGGTTGGAGGAATGTATATTCCGTATACTTTAAGCAATTTTGCTTACAATTTTGACGGAACAGATTTGCTAATTAATGGAGATATAAAACTTGGTGCTTTTCAAGCTATTTTTGATTACCATCCGTTTAGCAATGCCTTTAAACTTAGCGGAGGAGCAGCATATATGCTCTCAGCTATTAGCGCAACTGCCATGGTAAAAGATTCGGTAAAGCAGGGTGATATTAGTATTTCTCCTGATGAAGTTGGAAAAATTGATGTTGGATTAAAAGTTGGTCCTATTTGCCCTTATGTAGGTTTAGGATTTGGACGAGCCGTTCCAAGAAGTAGATTTAGCTTTAACTTTGAATTGGGCGCTTATTATATAAATCAACCTCAAGTTTCATTTAAGGCTTCGGGAATGTTGGAACCAACGTCTTCGCAGCAAAAAGTTTTGCAAGATAACATGAGTGGATACAATTGGTTACCGATTATGAATTTTGGATTCAATTTTAAAATTGGTAAGTAGTTACTTAAGAAATAAAAAAAAATATACGAAATGAAAAATAAAATATATTCCCTACTCTCATTTTCTTTAGTGGCATTGCTACTATTGGATGGATGTAAATTAAAAAATCCTACGGAAGGATTTGCAATTTCAATTAAGGCTGATGCTGTTACAGCTCCAAGTGAACTATTGGTTAGAGATGCCAAGACAGGCTCTCCTTTAGCAGGTTTAACTAGTGCAAGCCCAGTTACAATTTCTGGTCCAGGAGCTCCATACGTATATAGCTCAGGAGCTACAAAGGCATTAAGTATTTTTCAAGGGGCCGTTTCTTTTTCTTTAAGAAAAGGAACACCTGTATCGGCAAGTAATCCTATTAAATTTACTGTCCATATAAATGTAAATGGATATTTACCAATTGATTATCCAATTGAATTAACAAGTCTTGAGCCAATTCTTGCAGAAACATACTTGGTAAGTTTAACAGATCTTCCTGCAAATGCTGCGAAATCTGTAAAAACAATTGGAACTGGTACAGATGGAAAGACAACTGATACCTCTAGTATTTTTATACCTTCAAGCTCAAGTAAACCAGAGGCCTTAAAAATTTCAATTGATGCTGGAACAAAAATGTTGGATGAGCAAGGCCAACCGGTGGTTGGAAGTGTTGAAGCCAATGTTTTTCAATTTAATTCAGGAAGTCAAGAAGCTTTAAAATCATTTCCTACTAGTTTTAGGTTTGAAGATTTAAAGGATGCAAATGGAAATTCTATTCCTGGGGGAGGATTTGAGCCGGCAGGATGGGTAGATATAACTATGAATGCAGGAGGAAAATCTGTAAAAACATTTGATAAACCTTTAAATGCAAATCTTGAAATAAACAAGGATCAAATAAATCCTAAAACGAATGCGAAATTTAAGGCAGGAGATGAAATAGACGTTTTTAGTAAATCTGTAGGAGTTTCGAACTGGGTAAAAGAAGGAGTTGCTACTGTTATTTTAAATAGTAGTACAGGGAACCTAGAGGCAAACATTCAAATTACCCATCTTTCTGTTTGGGGTATTGGTTTGTTAATGCCCAAATGTGGTACTCCATTGTCATTTTCATGGTTGTTAAATAAGGGTTATGGTTCAAGTAATGGAACCATTATTATTCGCCATTCCAAAACATTTGAAGATGTGGTAATAAGGGCATCTTATGTTGAATCAAGAGATGGTGCAGGTGTTAAAACTGTTGTTACAAGTTTTGTTCCTGTTGCAGACGCTGAATATTTAGTTATTTTAGGTGGAACATTTATAGCTTATAAAGGAAAGTTGTGTGGTAGTTTAATTGATTTAGGTTCTGTTCCAAGTTCGCCTAGCATTACTAATAATATATTTTTGAAGTGTACAAATGGAAGTTCTGTTTTATTGCCCAATGATTATAAAGTTTATTATGTAAATGAAAACGATTATCAATCAACCATTAATCCGGCTACCAAAAGGAAAATTGATCCGAGAGATCCAATAATCAATGGTAAAGATTGGAAAGATTGTGCCATTCAAAATGTAACAATAGATGGCAAAACTATTAATACAATTACGCTACCTAAATCAGATATGGTTGTAGGTCAGAAATACCGTTTTTCTGTTTATTATAATGATGGAAAAAAGGAAAGCAGGGAGGATTATGTTACTCCTGCCCCTATTGTTCAAGAAGTTTTAGATGCAGGCGGACAAGATGTAATTATTATTTTGGCAGAATGCCCATTATAAATTTAGCACTAAAATATACAAAAAAAAAGAGCTTGCCCAAAAGGCAGGCTCTTTTTGTTTAGTACTATTATTTTATCCTCAAATTTCTAGGGATATTAATTCTCGCCAATTCATAACTTCGGTTCCATTACTACGTTTTTGTTTTTGGTGGCCACCATACATTAATACAGATTTTGTTTCACCACTTAATTTACACCAGTAGTCTAAGTTTTTAAAAAAATCTTTAGTTGTTGTTTTACCTGATTTAATTTCTACAGGTAGCAGAATATCTCCCTTATCAACAATTATATCAATTTCATGACCAGTTAAATCTCTCCAATAAAACAAGTTTATTGGCAAAGCAGCATTGGTTCTTTTTTTAACAAATTCGCCAATCACCATTGTTTCAAAAATAGCGCCACGCAAGGGGTAATTGCTAAGTTGTTTTGCCGTTTGAATTCCTAAAAGGGAGCATACAATTGAGGTGTCGTAAAAATATAATTTTGGCCTTTTTATAATGGTTTTGTTGAAATTCTTATAATGTGGCTTTAATAGATAAATAATAAAACTACTTTCCAAAATTCCAATCCAAGATTGAATGGTTTTTATATCCACACCTACTTCATTTGAAAGCGAAAGATTATTTAATTCTTGTCCTGTTCTACCTGCCAATAGCCTAATAAATTTTTCGAAAACAACCAGATCACTTATGTTCTTAATCTGTCGCACATCCTTTTCTATATAAGTTCGAATATAATTTGGACACCAATCTATAGACGGAATATCTTGATCGTACACAGGTGGGTAAAAACCTGTCAACATTAATTCATCATCTGGTTGAGGTAAGATTTTTGCCTCATTCAACTCTGCTAATGAAAATGGCAAAAGGTTAATATATCCAATCCTACCAGCAAGAGATTGGGAAATTGATTGTTGTAAAAGAAAGTTATTTGATCCAGATAAAATGAATAAACCTTTTTGCTTAGTGTTATCTAATATCTCTTGTAGGTATGAAAATAAGTTTGGTGTACGTTGTATTTCATCTAATACTGCACCGTTTGGATAGGACTCTAGAAATCCTCTTGGATCTTCTAAAGCAAAATTACGCATATCTAAATTTTCGAGTGAAACATAGGGCTTCATTTTAAAAACTTCCTTAATTAGCGTGGTTTTGCCTGTTTGTCTAGCACCAGTTACTGCCACCGCCTTAAATTTTGCGGCAAGGTCAATTAATTTTTTCGCGGCATCCCTTTGAATCATAGTTCAAAAATATGCATTTTTTTGGAATTCAATTCCAAAAAAATGCAGTAAAAAAACATAAGTATCTCATAAATAAGGTTTAGTAAAACTTAATATTGGCAAAAAAGGAAGCCCAATTTTGGTCTAATAAAAACAAATCATTTGTTAATGACTTGTTTTTTCATCAAAACTACCGCTATTCTAGGCGCTTACTATGGTCTATGGGCCATCGACTATTCACAATTTTCACTACTTTCGCAGCTAATGAAGTATCTAATTGTAGGCCTTGGAAATATTGGAGATGAGTATGCTCATACGCGTCATAATATTGGCTTTGATGTGGCCGATGCCTTGGCAGAAAAATATAAAGAAACTTTTAAGCCTGATAGGTATGCCGATATCTGCGAAATCTCGTTAAGGGGTAGACAAATTTTTGTTATTAAACCCAATACGTATATGAATTTAAGTGGAAAGGCTGTGCGCTATTGGATGCAAGCATTAAAAATACCGGTAGAAAATGTGTTTGTTTTAGTAGATGATTTGGCCATAGGTTTTGGTAAGATTCGTATTAGAGGCAATGGCTCAGATGCGGGTCATAATGGCTTAAAAAGCATTCAGGAATTATTGCTTACCCAAAATTATCCTCGTTTGAGGTTTGGTATTGGAAATAATTTTCCAAAGGGAAGACAAATAGATTTTGTGTTGGGCAAATGGGATACTGAAGAGCAAAAAGAAATACTTCCCTTGATTACAAAATCGGTTCAGGCCGTTGAAAGCTTTGCTACACGTGGCTTGGCAAATACCATGAACGATTTTAATAAATAAACTACATGCAAGAAGAAGGGCTAAAAAATAATTATGTGAGCAATTCCTTTTGGATGTTGTTGGAGAAATCGTCGCGTATAATTTCTGGAATTTTAGTAGGTGTTTTAGTTGTGCGCTATTTAGGTGCTGCCCAATATGGAATTATAACCTTAGGCTTAAGTATTATTGGAATACTCACTATTTTTTCAACGCTTGGCCTTGATAGTTTAGTGGTTAGAGAATTGCTTACACGATCCAAGAAAAAATACGTCATTCTTGGAACCGCTTTCTGGATGCGCTTTGTAGGCTCTTTTGTGGTTATGGGAGGTTCGGTAATTTACTCCTTAATGCGCGATCCACTTTCTACAACTTGGATTGTTTTCTTGTTAAGTATCTCCATCGTATTTCAATCGCTAAGTGTTATTGATTTTTATTTTCAATCGCAGGTAAAGGGCAAGCTTACTGCCATGAACCAAGTCATTACTTTGTTTAGTTCGGCATTAGTTAAATTGTTTTTAATTTACGTGCATGCCCCATTAGAATGGTTTGCCACCATGGCTGCATTGGAGGCGGGTATAACAGCCTTGATCCAATTTATTTTTTATAGAAAAGAAGGCGAGCGCATTCGAAATTGGCGTTTTAATTTTGGCGAAGCTAAATACCTTTTGATACTTGCCATACCCATTATTTTTTCTTCTTTTATTCAACTCTTTTATCAAAATGCCGACTCCATTTTAATTGCCCGTTTTCTACGTGATATGAGTTTAGTTGGGCAATATGGAGCGGGTGTAAGAATTAGTCAGGCTTCTTATTTTGTGCCTGTAGCCATTTGTGCGGCGGTGTTTCCGGGTATTGTAAATAATAGAAATAACAAGGAATTACAGCTTAAACGTTTAACTCAATTATATAGCTTAATGATATGGGGAGCGCTATTTATCATAGCTGGAAGTTTGGTGTTTGGCGATTTGGTAATAGGCTTTTTATATGGAGCTAAGTTTCCTTTGGCGCCTATTGTTTTTAAAATTCATATTTTGGTAAGCTTGCCCGTTTATTGGGGAACCGCCTGGGGAATGTGGATGTTGGCTCAGCAAAAACAAAAATATGTAGTTTGGATGCAGCTGTTAAATGCACTCTTTATTTTAGGTTTTGAGTTTGTATTAATTCCAAAATTGGGTATTAATGGAGCGGCCTATTCCTTAGTTATTGGCTCGTATATAGCTTTGTTGTTTATGATTGTGGCCTATAAACCAGCAGAAGGTTTGCGGGTGTTTTGGAATGCTCTGAACCCAAAGAATTTGCTTGAAGTAATTCGATATTCGAAGGGATAAGTTTCGTAAATTTGTTTTATGTTAATTTTTGCAGCACAAGCCACTCCAAGGTTAGTTTATATTTTAGACCATCTACTTGTGCATTCGCTTGGACTAACATATAAATTAACAGACAATCCAGATTATTTTAGAAAATCGCCTTCCTTAAAAATTAATTATGGTACTAGCATTGTAGAAGGATGTTTAAACATACCTGCAAGCACACTTTTATTTGAAGAAAAAATAGTGGAGCAAATTCTTTTGGTTCAGAAAAGCGAAACCTGGCAATACACTTTTTTTGCTGAAGAGTTTGAAGAAATACCCGATTTTAAAGTGCACACCACCCATTTACATTTTGATTTATTGGCAGCAAGTTTTTATCTCTTAAGCAGATATGAAGAGTATTTGCCAAGTATTAAAGATGTACACAATAGGTTTAAACCACAAGGTAGCTTGGCGTATAAAAACGGATTTTTAGGAATTCCTTTAATAGATTTTTGGGTTCAGAAATTTTCTGAAAAACTAAAATTACAATACCCAGAATTAACGTTTAAAGAGCATAGCTTTCATCAGATAAATACAATTGATATAGATTTTGCCTATAAATATAAAGGACATAATTGGTTTGCAAAATCTAGGAAATTGCTTGGATCCATTGCTAAATTTAAACCAGATTTTAATAGCATACTTCCACCCGTAAAGGACCCATACGACACCTATGATTTTTTAATTAAAGAAGCAGCAGCTAAAAATATTGAGACCTTGTTTTTCTTATTATTAGCCGATTATGGTGGACATGATAAAAATATTTCACCTAGCTCGCCCGAGATGAAGTCATTAGCGGCAAGGCTTTCGGAGAGTTTTAAATGTGGCATACATCCTTCTTATAAAGCGGCACTCAACAGTGTATGTTATAAACAAGAGCATACTTATTTTAAAGAATTAACTCAAGAGGCACCTACCATATCACGACATCATTTCTTAAAAATTAGGGTTCCCGAAACCTATGAGCAGCTAGATCAATTTGGAATAGAAAAGGATTTTACCATGGCCTATTCAACCGAAGTTGGATTTAGAGCATCCACTTCAAGACCTTTTTATCTTTTTGATTTACACTCCAATTGTACCCTCAAAACCCTAGTATATTCGCCATGTGTGATGGATGTTATTTTAAAAAATAGCTTGGGGTTAACTCCTGAACAATCGATTCAAAAAATACAAGAATTAAAGGAGGAGGTTAAAAAAGCCAAAGGTATTTTTATATCCATTTGGCATAATTCTAATTTCGACCCAAGCCAAGGATGGAATAATTGGGAGCAGGTTTATAAGAGCTTATTTGAATAATATTACTATTTTTGTTTACTACTAAAACGCCATGAATTCTGTTCTAAAAATATACAATACATTAAGTAGAGAAACCACCGTATTTGAGCCCATACACAAAGGATATGTAGGGATGTACGTATGTGGTCCCACGGTTTATAGCAATGCCCATTTAGGTAATGCTCGAACCTATATATCGTTCGACGTAATATTTAGATATTTAATCCATTTAGGGTATAAGGTGAGGTATGTTAGAAACATTACCGATGCTGGTCATTTGGAAGGAGATAGGGATGAAGGAGATGATAAGTTTGCCAAGAAAGCAAAGTTAGAGCAAGTTGAGCCAATGGAAATTGTGCAACGATATACAATCGATTTTCATGATGTATTACGTGCCTTTAATACCTTGCCTCCAAGCATTGAACCTACTGCAACAGGTCATATTATAGAGCAAATAGAAATGACCAAGAAGATTATTGCCAATGGGTATGCGTATGAAGTGAATGGCACGGTATATTTTGATGTAGAGAAATTTTCTAAGGAGCATAGTTATACGGCTTTATCAAATAGAAATTTAGACGATCTATTAACCAATACCCGCGAGTTGGATGGGCAAGATGAAAAGCGTGGAAGATTAGATTTTGCCTTATGGATAAAGGCAAAACCAGAAACATTAATGCGCTGGCAAAGCCCATGGGGAGAAGGATTTCCAGGATGGCATATTGAATGCTCTGCTATGAGTTCGAAATATTTGGGAAATGAATTTGATATACATGGTGGCGGTATGGATTTGGTTCCAACCCATCATACAAATGAAATAGCGCAAAATTTGGCTTGTTCTCATACACAACCTGCTAGGTATTGGGTTCATACAAATATGCTAACAGTAAATGGCCAAAAGATGAGTAAGAGTTTGGGTAATTCATTTTTGCCTGCCGAATTATTTAGTGGTAGCCATGCTTTATTAGATAAGGGATATAGTCCAATGACAGTGCGCTTTTTTATGCTACAGGCGCATTATAGAAGTACCCTAGACTTTAGAAACGATGCGTTGCAGGCAGCAGAAAAAGGACTTACTCGATTATTGAATGCCTGTAAATTGGTGGGCCAATTAAAAACAAGTGTCAGTTCAAGTTTTTCGGTTGATGAGCTTACAGAAAATGTGTACGCTGCCTTAAATGAAGATTTTAATACACCTATAGCTATGGCACATCTTTTTGAAGGTGCCCGAATTATTAATTCTGTGAAGGATGGAAAAGAAACGATAAGTGAGGCAGATAAACCTAAGCTTGTAAAGTTAATGCACGAGATTGTTTATGAGGTACTAGGTTTAATGGAGGAGCAAGAACAAGGGAGTGATAAAATTGAAGGTTTAATGAAGATGGTTTTAGGGGTAAGAGCAGATGCCAGAGGCCGTAAAGACTTTGCTACCTCTGATTTTATTAGAGATCAATTAAAAGAAATTGGAATTGAAATAAAGGACGGAAAGGAAGGAACTGAGTACTCTATTCAGTAGAAAATAGTTATTAAGTGGTAGGAAAAAGCTAAAATTTGGTAATATCAAATTCATACTAGAAGTCTAGATTTGATCTCGACAGAACGCTATGAATTCAACCCAAACCATTTACGCAAAGAATCCAACTCCAATAGTAAAAGAGGAGCTTACTACCTGTTATAAAGTTTATGTTGGTTTTGAAAAAGACCGTAAGGGCGAAATTGTTGCCTTAGAAATTATAGATGGCTATTTACAAGCCAACGAATCAATTAAGTTTATTAGAGAATATCAGCTTGAGACTGGTGTTTCTTGTTTTGAGGTGGATATTGTGCCAAGTGCGCAAATGAATACCTATTTAAGATTGCCTATACATACCCCTTTATTAAAGACTGTTTTGGTTAAGGCGTTTAAGAACGGCAAATATGTAGGGTTTCAATGGATAGACCAAGAAGGAACTATTCAAGGAACTCCTGAGAGAGGTATTTCTTTAGCTGGAATTGCTAAAGTAGTAAATTAAATAGCTCATTGCCATTTTTTTGTGTTTTATCCTAAATCTTTTGTTTGCAAGAGTGACGGTATTATATTGCTCAATTGAATCCTAAAAAGACTAACAATTAATATTATGAATAAATTTTTCCAAGGTTTTCTCACGCTGCTTTTATGTTGCGTGGGGTTTAAGAGTTTTTCACAAACTCCTACCTTATTTAATGGAGGTTTACGTTTTAATGGGGAGGTATTGACCCAAGTTTCAAACGGAACGGATGTGTTTTATGGAGGTGCGTTTACGGCTATTAATGCCAAAACCGGCCCTGGGTTTAATGTAAACCTAGCAACAGGCGTACCTGCCGTTACAGCGGCATTCGCTCAAATTAGTGGAACAGTAAAAAGTGTTGCTCCTGATGGTTCGGGAGGCTTTGTTATTGGCGGTTTGTTTTCAACTTTGGGAACTCCTAGCTATGCTAACTTAATACGTGTAAATAGTTTAGGTGTAATTCAACCTATTACTAGTTTAAATATTCCGAGTACAGTAAATAAAGTTTTGGTTCAGGGAACTATGGCTTACGTATTTGGACAGTTTGGGGGAAGAAGAATTAATCTTGGAACCAATACTCAAGATAGTTGGAACCAACAAACAATGAGTGCGGTAATTAATGATGCCCTTGTTTATAATGGTCAGATTTATGCTGGAGGTAAATTTTTTAATGGCACAAATTATAAACCATTAGTAAGATATACGATAAGCAATGGTTTAATTGATAACTCATATGGCCCAAATATCTCAAGCACTTCATCTGCTGCATCAATTAATAATGCAGTTATCAATGTTCTTTATTTGAATAATTCGGATTTAGTATTTGGTGGCCTTAATATACTATTTGTAAATGGAGTTAGTCGCAATAATCTTGGTGCAATTAACTTATTATCAAATGCCACAACTAGTCTTCAAGTTCAATTTAATGGAGCAATTAATGCTTTAGCAATTTCTGGAATGAACCTATTTGTAGGGGGTAGTTTTACTTTAGTTAAAAACTCGGCCTTTGCTACAGCCATTCCAAAATCAAACCTAGCTGTAATAAATTTAGGTTTTGGACAGGTGAATTCTTCTTGGTCGCCAAACCCAAATGGCACAATTAATAGCTTAGTGAACGTTGGTACCAACTTAGCTGTGGGTGGAGGATTTAGTTCCATTGGAGCATTAGCTTTATCCAATATGGTTTTTATGAACAGTTCAAGTTCCACCACACCTGTTTTGAATTTAACTAATACCCCAAATCCCAATGGAATTGTTTATGGTATTTCGGTTAATGGATCCATTGCTTCGGTATATGGGTCGTTTACAGAAATGGAATATTTGAAACGTAATAGAATTGCAGCCATTTCTTCTACCACTGGACTTCCAACTAGCTTTGCTCCATCTATAGGCGACGGAGCAGTAAGAGCCATTTTACCTTTAGGGTCAAATATATTTGTTGGGGGTAATTTTACCCTTGTTGGAGGACTTTCTAGAAGCAATTTTGCCACCTTTACTCCAACAGGAGCAAACAACGATAATATTCGAATTAATTTTAACAATGCAGTAAGAGCCATTGCTTCTAATGGTACTGATTTATTTCTTGGAGGAGATTTTAGTTTGGTAACTACTCCAAACAATTCAATTCAAGCTGCTAGAAATTATTTAAGTTCAGTAAACATAAGTTCAGGTGCTGCCATTATTAATTCTGGTTTCAATGCAAATTTAGTAAGTCCAGTTGCAGCTAATGCCGTAAATGTTGTTAAGTTTATTAATGGTGCTGTTTATGTTGGTGGGCAGTTTATTGCTCCCAAAAACAAATTAGCCATGTTAATACCAAGCACTGGAAGTGTTAATTCAAGTTTTGATGCAAGAATAGTAACCACTGCAACAAGTACTTTTGTTTCGGATATACTTCAAGTAAGTTCTACTCAAATTGCCATAGGAGGAAAGTTTGTTTATGGTTTTTCACAAAATGTGGCAGTAAATGGCAATGCTATTGGTACACCTATAGAGGGTGGTTTAGCTGTGCTAAATTCTAGCAATGGAAATCTTAATTATCGAAATATAAATATAGCTGGAGAAGTGAGTAGCATAGTTAAGCAAAGTGCTACTAGCATTGAATATACATTAAGAAACGGTGGTGTTCAATCCTTCAACATGGTATCAAGTACTTCAACAAGCCTATTAACTAGCACTAGCACAATAAATTCAATTTCTTATTTTAATTCAAACTATTGTTTTGCTGGAAACTTTGATTTGGTATATAATTCTTTAAGTTTTAAAAATTTGGGAATGATAGCCTATACACCGGCACAAGCTCCAACAGTAATTGCTAGTAATTTTAACGCAACAAGCATTACCTATAATTCAATGAATTTATCTTGGACAAGAGGAAATGGTTCTCGCTGTTTGGTATTGGCAAGAGCTATTTCGCCGCCAAGTGCAGCACCTGTAAATGGTGCTACCTACACAGGTTCAAGTTTTTTTGGTGCAGGTGGAAGTACAATAGGTGGGGCTCAGGTGATTTATGATGGAACAGGAACTTCTGTTTCATTAACTAACTTAAACGCTTTAACAACATATATTTTTAGAGTAATTGAATATAATGGAACAGGACTGAATACTTTGTATTCTTCTGGGTATATGTCTGCAAGTGCAAGCACAATTGATTTTCCTACTCCTACAATTGCATCGTCGGGATTAAATTTTACTCAAGTTACACAAACAGAAATAACAGCCAATTGGACCAAAGGTAATGGTCAAAAACGCTTATTAGTGGTTCGCCAAGGTTCACCAGTTAGTTTTGTACCAACAAATAATAGTCAGTATTTTGCAAGTTCCTTTTTTGGCAGTGTAGATTTAGGTTCAGGAAATTTTGGAATTTATAATGGTATAGGCTCAAGTGTATCCATCACAAATTTAGTTCAAGGAACAACCTATTATTTTGCCTTGTATGAATTTAATCAAAGTGGCTCCATGGTTAGGTATATGTCGGGTCCATTAACTGGAACCCAGGCAACAACTGCTATGGCAACTGCACCAACTACTGAAGGTGGAAATTTAACTTTCCAAAATTTAGCTTCTACTATAACTAGAGTTTCATGGCAAAATGGAAATGGATCAAAGCGTTTGTTATTAGCAGTGGAAGGTGATTTAAATACTACAGATGGTAACGTTTCAACCGTTAATGGTACTGTGTATACAGCGAATTCTAATTTCTCATCTGCTTCGCCCTTAGCCTCCGAAATTATGCTAAGCTCATTTGGCATACCAGCTAAAGTGGTCTATAATGGAAATGGTAGCACAGCAATTGTTACTGGCTTATTGCCAAATACGTTTTATACTTATTATGTGGTTGAGTATAATGATTTAGTTGGATATCCAAGTTCAGCAGCTTATTATCCTTATGGTGCAGTAGGCACAAAACAAACCGACCCATCTATTCAAGCACCTAGTGTAAGTGCAAGTTTGCCAAAATCAATAGAATCAAATAATGCTATTCGTTTTAGCTGGACAAATGGTAATGGAAACAATAGATTGGTGGTAGTTCGTCAAGGATTGCCAATTACATGGACCCCATCTGGAAACAATAATTATGGTGCAAATTCAAATTACAGTTCGGGTACAGATTTAGGCTTGGGTCAAAAAATTGTTTACAACGGAAATGGCTCAACAGTAGATGTAACTGGCTTGCTTCCTTATACCTCTTACCATTTTGCTGTTTATGAATATAATTCAGCATTTAACAATGCTACTTCAACTACCGAATATGCTTATCGCACAACTGGCCCAGCCATATATAATGTTAAAACAGCGGCGCCAAACTGGCCACGTGTAGCAGGAGGTTCAGAGACAGATGCTGCTGGATCAGTTGCAGTAGATGCAAGTGGCAATGTATATGTTTCGGGAACTATTAAAGGCAATTCTAATTTTGGTTTGAACCAAGTGCTTGCAGTAGGAAATGATATTTTCTTAGCAAAGTATAGCTCAACTGGAGATTTAATTTGGCTCAGAACAGCTGGTGGTACCGGAGATGAAGCTTCATCTTCTGTTGTATTAGATGCAGCTGGTAATCCAATTATTGCAGGTTCTTTTCAAGGAACTTCCACTTTTGGAACAACAAGCGTAACATCTGCCGGATCGGATGATGGCTTTATTGCCAAGTATGATGCAAGTGGTGCTTTTGTGTGGGTGAAAACATTTGGTAGTACCGATCAAGATGTTGTTAATGCTATGGTCTTAGATGCAGCTGGAAACATCCTTGTTGGTGGTTTCCATTCGGGTCTTACCAGTTTTGCAGGAACTACAACTACCTTAAATAATAGTGGTAAAAGTGATTTAATTGTTGTTAAATATAATTCATCAGGTGCCTTTCAGTGGGCGAGATCAGGCGGTAATGCAAATACCTATGATTTTGCCTTTGGAATTGGAACAGATGCAAATAATAATGTATTTGTTACAGGTGAAATTAAAGGCATTTCAACCTTTGGAACTGTTAATACAGGTTTTGCTGGTGCTTCAGATATTATTTTAGTAAAGTATGATGCAACTGGAACTGTGCAATATGCCAATAATTATGGAAGCACTGGCGACGATAAAGGATTGAGTTTAGATGTGGATGCAAATGGCCAAGTATATTTAGTTGGAGCATTTAGTGGCACTGTTGCTTTTGGTTCAACCAATCTTACTTCAGTTGGTATTACAGATGGTTTTATTACTAAAATTAATGGTTCAAATGGAACCGTATCCTGGGCAAAACAAATGGGAGGTGTTTCTCAAGATATTGCTAGTGGTGTAGATCTTGGAACCAATGGTGAAATTTTTGTAACAGGAAGTTTTGGTGGTTCAGCAAACTTTGATAGCCAAGTTTTAACCTCACAAGGTAACTTGGATATTTTTGTAGCAACCTATACAAGTAATGGATTATTAAATGTAGCTAGAAGATTTGGAGGTCCTTTAGATGATGCAGCTCGCGGAGTATATGCTATTCTACCTAACAATACCTATATCACTGGCTACTTTAATGCAAGCGCGTCCTTTGGTGGATTTGATGTGTATACAAAAGTTCAGCCTGTTCCTCCTGCTGGAAACTGGGATTTATTTATTCATAATATTGGTGCAACCTATAACAGTGATCCATCGGCCGACCTAGTAGCTTGGTATAGATTTAATGGAAATGCAAATGATTTTAGTGGAAATAATCACAATGGTTTAATTGTTTCTACCAGCAGTGCAAATGCAGTAAATGCTATTTCAGATAGAAATGCAACTGCATCAAGTGCATATGATTTTGTTGGAAATGGTAGAGTAGACTTTACTATACCTGCTAATCCTACGTTTAATGGATTAAATGAATTTACAGCCATGGCTTGGGTTAAGGTGAGCAACTTTGCTGGAGCAAATTTTGTAGATAAAGGAATTATCTCAACCGATGCTGCAGATGGACTTTCATTTAATTTAATGGTTACTAAAGAGCAAGGTTTATTTGGTCAAATATTTGACGCGAGTGCAAACCCAGTTGGAGCAGCTACCAGTGCATCTTATATATATAATGCTGGTACTTGGGCGCATGTGGCCATTACCTATGAAAACGGAATTCAATCTCGCATTTTCTTAGACGGAAATGTGGTAGGTACTATTGGTTCTTTTGCTACTGGTACTATGAACTTAAGTGCACGTCGCTATACTATTGGAGCGTTTGGTCAAACCATTGGAGGAGTATTTAATTATTCAAATAATATGAATGGTGGATTAGATGATGTTCGAATTTATAAAAAGGCATTAACCGCGGTTCAGATTCAAAACATTATGAATAGTACATCTGCACTTTCTGCTCCTCCTATGGAAAATAGCAAGCTTAATTTGGTTAAATCCGACGAGGGAAATTTATTTCCAAATCCAAGTAATGGCAGCGTTACTTTTGAAATGGTAAATGATGCTGAAACTGAAATTAGTTTTGTGTTACTAGATCTTTCTGGTAAAACTGTTTATAGCGAAGAAGCAAGCACATATGATTCTGGCTTAATTAGAAAATCTTTTGATTTTGCTGGTTTGCAAGGGGGCTTTTATACTTTACAGGTTATCAAAGGAAAAGAAGTTAGCAACCACAAATTGATTTTAAACAAATAGAAATTTATGCACTACACCAATTATTGGTGTAGTGCTATTTTACCCATTACTTATTTTATTGCATATGAAAAAATTACTTATACTAAGTACAGTATTTGTTTATACATTATTAACTGCCACTGCTCAAAATGTTGTTTCTAATTTTTGGGAAACAGATGGTCAGGTAAATGCCACTTTAAGATTAAATAATAAAATCTATTTAGGTGGAGAGTTCAGTTATATAGGACCAAGCACAGGTTCATTTGGAGCCTATAATTTAACTCAAAACCAGCTTTTGTCGACAGGTATTTCAATTAGAGGTATGGTAAATGCCATGGTTACAGATAATGCAGGTAATACCTATCTAGGTGGGAATTTTTCTGTAAATGGAGCCTCCTTTATTTCGCTTGCCAAATTTGGTCCAGGCATGGTTCTAGACAATAGTTTTAAACCTTCTATTAATGGTGCTATTCAAAAAATGGTTATTAATAATAATAGCTTGTATATAGCTGGACCATTTAGTACCATTAATTCTCAATTTAGAGTTGGATTGGCTGCTTTTGATTTAACTACAAGTACTCTTAGTTCATTTGCTCCTAACCCAGATGGACAGGTAAATTCATTAGCTACTAGCAATGGGGTTTTATATGTTGGTGGAGGATTTAGTTTTATCTCTAATTCAAATAGATCTTCACTGGCTGCGTATGATGCATCCAAAAATTTATTGTCATTTAACATGCCTATAAATGGTACAATTAATTCCATTGCTGTAAAAGATTCATTGTTATTTGTGGCTGGAAATTTTGATAGCATTGCAGGTGTTTCAAGAGATAACTTAGGTTCAATTAATATTCTAACTTCTACAGTTAGAAATTGGCGTGCAGATGTTGCAGGAAGTGTTTATCAAATGGCCTTTTCTGGTTCTTCTTTGTATGTAGCAGGTAATTTTTATCAAGTAGGAATTGAAGCTAGAAATCACTTGGCTGGCTTAAATTATTTAACAGGTGCGGTTTTAAGTTTTAATCCTGGTTTTGATGATGCTATTCATTCTATTGCTATTAAAGGAAATACCTTATATGCTGCTGGTATGTTTCATTCTATTGGTTCCGATTCGCGCAATTATTTAGGAGCAGTAAATTTAAGTTCTGGTTCGGTTACCGGCACTTTACCCAAAGTAAATGGAGAAGTTCATTGCCTATTAAACTCTGGAGATTCATTGTTTTTTACAGGTATGTTTTCTAGTTATGGAGGACAAACTGCTAATAATTTTGCAGTATTAGATAGAAATACTGGAACACCTGTAGCTGCAACTATGGATATAAATGGTCCGATACATGATTTTGAAATAATAGGTGGTCAATTATTAGTAGCGGGTGATTTCTCGTTAATTAATAGTACCTCAAGAATGGGTGTTGCAATTGTAGATACCATTGGCTTTGTTCCTAATTCTTGGGATCCTCAGGTAGATGGAAAGGTTTATGATGCTCAGGTTTTTGGTAATACCGTTTACCTAGCTGGTAGTTTTAATTATTTTGGTTTGGTTGAACGCAATTATTTGGCAGTAGTAGATGCTGCAACTGCTGTATTAAATACTTGGAACCCTAATCCAAATGGACCCGTAACAAAATTGGTAGTTAATGGATCACAGTTATATGCTATTGGCGATTTTAATACAATTGGTAGTACTAGTCGTAATAAAATTGCTTCTTTTGATATTTCAAATAATAGAGCATTAAGATCTTGGAATGCAAATGTAGATTCAACTATTAACGCTATTAGTTCAAATGGTTCAAGCATTTTTATTGGTGGAGCTTTTAGTAATGTTGGTTTAAATAGCCGTGCGTTTATTGCGTCTTTAGACACAAGTGCAGGTTTAGCCCAAACCTTTAATGCTCAAGTGAGCGGTGAGGTACATAGCTTAAAAGCAGATAATGGACTACTTTATGTTGGTGGCGATTTCTCTACTCAATTAGCAACAGGATTCGCTTGTTTTTCTATTTCAAATTCGCAAGAATTAGACTTTCCTGTTAAGCCAATGTCTGGCATGGTTAGAAAAATTAACCAGTCTGGAACGCAATTATTTTTAAGTGGTAATTTTATCTTAGAAAGTTCAAAAGCAAACTTTGCTGTAGTAAATTTAAGTGTAAGTGCTCCAACAGTTCAAGCGAGTTCACTTAACATTTTTAATATTGCTCCTACAAGTTTAAGCCTAAGATTTGCTAAAGGAAACGGTTCAAAGTATATTGTATTAGCTAAACAAGGATCGGCAGTGGATACATTCCCTATAAATGGATCAACTTTAACGGCCAATTCTGAATTTGGTTCAGGCCAAAATTTAGGTGCTAGTTTTGTGGTTTATAATGGTACCGATACAAGCGTTACTATTACTGGGTTAAATACCACAACCAATTACCATTTTGCCGTATTTACCTATAATGGATTTTCTTCAAACACCATTTATCTTCAAAGCAATCCTGCTAGAGCAAATCAAAGTACTATTGGTGGTTATAATCCTCCTACAAGTGCCGCTACAAACGTTACTTTTAGTGATGTTAGGCTGAACCAAATGATGGTAAAATGGACTCATGGAAATGGATCTGGAAGATATGTTGTGGCTCATGTTACAAGTGCAGTTAATAAAATACCTGCTGATAGTACTGTATACATCTCTAATTCTGAATTTGGTTCTGGCGATGATTTAGGTGCAGGAAATTTTGTTGTATATGCTGGAACCGAAGATTCTGTTTTAGTTACTGGTTTAACTTCTGGCTTAAGCTATTATTTTAAAGTATTTGAATACAATGGCGATGGCCAATTTAGAAGAGTATTAGCTACGGCTCCAAGTGCAAGTATGGCCACCTTAAGTAAAGCAACTGAACCAAATACGGGTAGTTCGGCCTTAATATTTTCGGCGGTAAGCAAAACAAGTATGCAACTAAATTGGACAAATGGAAATGGAGCTTCACGTATTGTTATTGCGAGTATGGGGCAAGCCGTAAGTACTATGCCTACAGATGGTGAAACCTATTTTAGCGATAATAGTTTTAATGGTGCCTCATCTTATTTATCAGATCGCGAGCGCGTAGTTTATGTTGGATCTGGCAACCAATTTAATCTTACAGGATTGGCTGAAAATACTACCTATTATTTTGCCGTAATTGAATATAATGGTTCGGCTTATACAATTAATTACCAAAGCAGTGGTTTTGCTACTGGAAGCAAAAAAACTAGTTCTAGTTTAATTGTGCCAAGCACCGCTGCTAAGAATATCGTATTTACTAAAGTTGGTTCAGACAGCCTAGGAATTAGTTTTACACCAGGTAATGGCGAAAAGCGTTTAGTATTAGTAAGAAAAGGAAGTAGTTTAAATTCCTTCCCAGTATTAGGAAAGAACTATGTTGCCAATACAGAATTTGGAAAAGGAGATAGTTTAGATGATGGTTCTTTTGCGGTTTGGTCTGATGCTGGCAGCTCAGTTACGGTTACTAATTTGGAAGCTAAAACAACGTATTGGGTTTCTGTTTTTGAATTTAATACCTCACCATTTGGAAATTTATATTTGATTGATTCATTCCCTGAAGCAAACACCATTACTTTGCCTCCAACGGGAATAAATAAAATTAAATCTTCCGGAGCCTTAAGAACCTATCCAAACCCGGTGGTGGATGGAGTATTAACGATTGAATTTGAAAAACCTATTGCTTCAGATGCTACCTTTAGCTTCTATGATTTATCGGGTAAATTGGTTTATGAATTTACAAATGAATCTATTAGTCAAACTAGTGTTCAACTTACCTTGCCAAGGCTTGACGCAGGAATTTATTTAGTACGAGTGGCAAGCGGAAAAGAATTCTTTCAAACTAAATTTAAAGTGAATTAAGTAAAATCGATTTAACTAATTCTCAAATTTAAATTTTAAACAAAAAATTATGATAAGAAAAATTACCCTAAGTTTACTAGTTCTAGCGAGTATGCTAGTGGCTTGTAAAAAGGATATTGATTTAAAAAAATTCGATAACTTAACCATAAGTTCCGAATTAGGTATTCCGCTGGCGGTGGTTGACATGAAAATGAGCGACCTCTTAAAGCAAGACTCAAATGTGGTATATGATCCAGATGGTTTTATCCATTTTATTATTCGTGAAGACTCAATAGCAAGCTTCCCAGTAGATAGCTTCGTTAAATTGCCGGATTTAGCTCCTGTAACTGTTAATACTAAATTAGGCTTAATTGATATAACGGATATTACAATTTCTGAAACAAAAACTCTGGGAGAACTTGCCGATAATTTTTCATCCACAACCAAGGCGGCTTTGCAAGCTGCTAATGGCACAGTTTCTATTTTTCCGAGTATAAATGATCAAAATAATAATATCACAAGTTTACCTTTAAATGCCTCGCAATTTGCTAGTGTAAGAATTGCCAATGGCTTTTTGGTTATAGATTTTAAAAATCAACTTAAGGTAACTATAGACCAAGTAAAGGTTAATATTTTTAATACTGTTCCGTTTCAAACTTTGGTTGGACAATTAGTGTTTAATAATATTCCACCAAGTTCATCCAAGAAAGATTCCTTAAATTTATCGGGAGTAACTCTTTCAAGTAGTTTGGCTTATTCATTACCAACCTTCAGAACATTCGCAAGTTCAAGCCCTGTATTAATTGATTTAAACGATGGTGTTAAATTAGATGTAACTACCAAAGGCATGAAGGCTTCTGGTGGTACGGCCATTTTTCCAGATCAAACCATTAATGCCCAAGACCTAAAAGTTGATTTAAAAGCAGATGACCCTACTGTTAGAATTAGACATGTAGAATTTGAAAGTGGTATGATTAATTATTCTGTTGCTTCAAATATTGATGAGCAATTAAGTATTAAAATTACCATACAAGGGGCCACCAAAAATGCGGTGCCTTTAGCACCAATTTTAATTAATGTTAAAAACCAAACCAAAACAGGTACCATAGATTTAAAAGATGTATTGTTTGATTTAACACTTGATGGTACCCAACCTTATAATAAAATGAGTGTAAAGGTTGAGCCAAGGTTAATTTCTTCAAATGTTATGAAGGACTTTGATTCTTCTAATTACGTGAATGCTAGTTTTACATTTGGAACTCTTAAATTTAAGGAAGTAAATGGGTATTTAGGTAACAGAGATATTGCCATTGATGTTACTGAACAAACCTTTGATTTCTTGGAACAATTTGATAAAGGATTTCCTTTGGATGATCCTAAAATTAAAATCCTTTCAAGTAACTCAATTGGAGTTCCAGTTAGTGTAACACTTGATGCCGAAGGAACTTCAGCTAAAGGCGCAAAACAAAAATTGAACGCAAGTCCGTTTATTATTGGTTACCCAAGCACTGCTCAAAAAGGTCAGGTAATTTCTGATACTAAAGTAATCGATAAAAGTAATTCGTCGCTTCTAGCCCTTCTAAATTTACCTCCTACAAGAATTTCGTTTGGAGGAAAAGCAAGTATTAATGCAGGAGGCTTTACAGGCGCCTACAACGATTTTATTGTTAAAGGTAGTGGTATTGCTGTAGGGTTTGAAATTGATATGCCATTAAGCTTAAAGACGAATAATTTTGTTATTGAACAAACTTCAGATAATCCTTTATTTGATATAAAGAATGGTAAAATTGATAAAACAAAATTAGGTACCGATTCTGTTGAGTATGTTGATTTAATTTTAAAGATTGATAATGGAATTCCTCTTGAAATGAAATTAGATATGTTCTTTGCCACTCAAGACACTGTAATAAGTGATTCTATAATAGTAGGAACGCTTATGCAATCTGCCATTGCCGACGCAAATGGAAGAACCACTAAAAACACCTTGAGTTCGTGTACTGTTCGTATTCCAAGAGAAAAGATGGATGCTATTAGAAGCCAGAACCTAACTAAAATGGTTGTGCGTATGACCGTAATATCCGCTAGTAACGGTACTCAAGTATCTAAAATATATTCTAATTATACAACCAGAATTGGAATTTCGGCTAAGGTTAAATTGAGATATAATTATAAGAAAACACAGAAATAAACTACGATGAAAAAATTATTACTACTTAGTTTCTTGTGTTTAGCAGGTACAGTATTTGCTCAAACCAATCTTACATTTTATAATTTTAGAACGGTTGGCCAAACCAATTTTCTAAATCCGGCCATTAATTCTCGTCAAGCATTTACCTTAGGTATTCTTGATAACTATAACCACTTTTATTTACCTGGTATTACCGCTTACGATGTTTTAAGAAGCGACGAAACAGCGAATCAAACCTTAGATAAAATTTTATCAAACGATAAATATAATTTAAAGAACATACAGCTTTATAATGAAGTAAACCCATTGTTTATTGGGTTCAAGGTAAAGCGTAATTATATTTCATTTGGACTTCAAACTACGCTTAACCACAATATAAGTTTGCCAAAGGATGTGCTAACAATGATATATTTTGGGAATACATCTATTAATGGTTTAGTAGGTAAAGACATTCAAGTTAGCGACCTTAAATTGAATGTGAGTGCCTTCTCATCAGCCTATTTATCTTTTTCAAGGGATATAAATGAAAAGCTAACTATTGGTGTAAAGGGAAAATATCATATTGGTATTTATAATGGCGAATTACTTAGAAATGTAAGTACTTTAAAAACAGATTCTACCGGTACAAATAATACCTATAGAATTACTGCCACCACCGATTATGAATTACGTGGAGCGGGTGCAGATAGAATTGATGGAATTATAAATGCTAAAAGTCTTGATCCTATGAAATTAGGTATGGATTATTTAAATAAGCCTGTTGGTTCTGGTTTCTCTGTTGATTTAGGAATGAATTATCGTGCCACAAAAAGGTTTAGTATTTCGGCAAGTGTTCTTGATTTGGGGTATATAAATTGGAAAGAAGCAAAATCGTATGCTCAAAAAGCTAACTTTTATTTCGAA
Organism: Bacteroidetes bacterium B1(2017); assembly: GCA_002256395.1. Classification (GTDB taxonomy): domain Bacteria; phylum Bacteroidota; class Bacteroidia; order UKL13-3; family UKL13-3; genus B1. The sequence goes on from NKJG01000009.1 coordinate 91,662, forward strand.
GGATTTGTAACAGATGACCCAACCCAAATAGATACAACTACACTTAAAAATTTGCAGGATTCAGTAACAGAATTATTCAAACCTGTTCAAACTACAATTGCTGGTTACCGTACTTATTTTAGCCCTAAAGTATATGTTGGTTTACAATATAACCTATACAACAGCGGAAGCATTGGATTTGTAGGATATGGCGAAATGTGGAATGGTAAATTCCGTCCGGGTGCCAGCGTTTCATACACCCAACGTGTTTGGCGTTTATTAGATTTACGTGTAAACTACAATATCTATAGAGAGCAATATCAAAACGTAGGGGCTGGCATGGCTTTAAGCCTTGGGCCATTGGTTATGTATCTTATGTCGGATAATATTATAGGATGGGCTCCTTTGGATGGAACTCTTCGCTTGAACTCGCATTATACAAATGCGCGAGTAGGTGTTAACATAAATATTGGTGGCCGTTTTGATAGAGATAATGATGGTGTGCCTGATAGAAAAGACAAGTGTAAACGTGTTCCAGGTCTTGTTAAATTTGATGGTTGCCCTGATACAGATAACGACAGTGTGCCAGATACAAAAGACGAATGTATTGATGTAAAAGGTACTGTTGCTGCAAATGGTTGCCCAGACATTGATGGCGATGGCGTGAAAGATTTATCCGATTCTTGCGTGAACGAAAAAGGTAGCATGAAGCTTCATGGTTGCCCAGATATGGATAATGATGGTGTGGCAGATAAATTCGATAAATGTCCTCAAGATTCGGGTATGGTTAGCCGCGGTGGTTGCCCAGATAGAGATGGTGATGGCGTTTTAGATAAAGCTGATTTGTGCCCTGATGTGGCTGGATTTATGATTACTAAAGGCTGTCCAGATGCCGATAGAGATTCTGTTCCAGATAATGCTGATGAGTGCCCTAGTATTCCAGGCCTTGTTAAGTTTAATGGTTGCCCTGATACCGATGGAGATGGAATTATTAATAAATTAGATAGCTGTATTGCTGAGGCAGGTCCTGCAAGCACCTATGGTTGCCCAGATACCGATGGCGATGGCGTAGCCGATAAATATGATAATTGTCCTACCGAGGCTGGAACAATTGAAAATGCAGGTTGCCCTGCGCTTGATCCTAGTTTGGTTGTATTAAATGAAGAGGAGAAAAAGGTATTGAATGAAGCCTTTAGTAGCCTTGAATTCCAAACAGGTACTGCCAAAATTAGCGAAAGTTCTTTGGCAAGTTTAACAGAATTAGCTGCTTTATTGGTTGCTAAACCTCTCTATAAACTTGAAATTAATGGCCATACCGATAATGTTGGAAATGCTGCCAAGAACCAAAAACTAAGTCAAGATAGAGCCAATGCCGTTAAGAAATATCTTTCTAGCAATGGTGTAGAAGGCAATCGTTTAAAAGCAACTGGTTTTGGATCTAAGAAACCTGTGGCCGATAATAAAACCCCTGAAGGTCGTCAGAAAAACAGAAGGGTTGAATTTAAAATAGTGAAGTAGAAAGCTTCGGCTATAAACTAAAAAAGTCCATGACCGCAAGGTCATGGACTTTTTTTTATGTTCTTCGTTCTGTTTAGAATCTTTCGAAAGCGCTGAAGAAGAAAGAAGCTTCGTTAGCTGCATTCTCATCGCTGTCGCTACCGTGGATAGCATTTGCTTCGATAGAATCGGCAAAACGATTACGGATGGTACCAACCTCTGCTTTTTTAGGATCAGTTGCGCCAATTAAGGTTCTGAAATCTGCTACGGCATTTTCTTTCACCAAAACGGCAGCTACAATAGTTCCACTAGTCATAAATTCAACTAAATCATTGAAAAATGGACGTTCGCGGTGAATATTGTAAAATAATCCGGCTGTCTCTTTCGACAAACGAACATATTTCATGGCTTGAATGCTGTAACCAGCTTCAAGAATTTGGTCGATAATTTTACCTGTGTGGCCATTTGCAACTGCATCAGGCTTAATCATTGTGAATGTTATATTGCTCATATCGTGTGTTAATCGGGGCGCAAATTTAAACGCTTCCTTCAATTTATCATTAATTTTGCCAAACAATTTGTGTTAATTAATTGGTTCAGGGCTGCAAAATTGCCCCAATTTTGGCGGTTTGAACCCACAAATGGCCCGTATTGCTGAACAGTAGGGGAATTTCATTGCTAGGTAAAAAAATGGTTTTGTGAAAAAAAGGGTAAAAAAAAATAGGAAATTATAGCATTAAAACCATTCATTAGTAGATATTTGCAGCCGCTTTGAAAAAACAGAATAACATTTCCCAAATCAAACCCTTGCTTGAGGCAGCGGTTAAACCGCGTATAGTTATTACTACGCACCATAAGCCCGATGCCGATGCTCTAGGCTCATCTTTAGGGCTTTATAATTATTTGGCTAAGCTAGGAATTCAAGCAAATGTGGTTACTCCCACAGATTACGGCGATTTCTTGAAATGGATGCCAGGCGAAAATTCTGTTATAAATTTTGAAGAATTTGAAGAAAAAAGTGCTGATTTAGTAGCCGATGCCGATTTGATTTTCTGTTTAGATTTTAATGCACTTAAAAGAATTAACAACCTCGGTAAACTAGTTGAACAATCAAGGGCCGAAAAAGTATTGATAGATCATCACTTAGAACCAGAAGGTTTTGAAGATTATAGATTATGGACCACTAAAGCGAGTTCTACTTCAGAACTTATTTTTTGGTTGATAGAATTAATGGGTCATGTAAGCCTAATTGATGAGGAAATTGCAAGCTGCCTTTATGCAGGTGTTTTAACTGATACTGCTTCTTTTAAACATCCTTCAACCACTCCAACAACGCATAGGGTTGCAGCCATGCTGTTGGAAAAAGGTGCTAAGTCGAACCGAATTTATGAGGCCATTTACGATAATTACTCAGAAAGCAGAACACGCTTTATTGGGTATTGCCTGAGCCAAAAACTTCAAATATTAAAAGAATATAATACCGCTCTTATCGTTGTTAACGCCGAAGAGTTAAAGCAGTTTCAAATTATAACAGGGGATAGTGAGGGATTGGTTAATTATGGACTTTCCATAACTGGTATGAAACTTTCTGTTTTAATTATTGATCGTACTGTTGCACGTAAAATGAGTTTCCGTTCGCGAGATACGTTTCCGGCCAATGAATTTGCCCGGAAATATTTTAACGGTGGAGGCCACTTTAATGCAGCGGGTGGTGAAAGTGGAGAGGCTCTTGAATTGGTAGAAGCCAAATTTAAAGAAGCCATTAAAGAGTATAAAAATTTATTAAACTAAAAAACAAATACAACATGAAAAAAATGTTAGCCGGAGTAGCTGCTATTCTATTATTAGCAGCTTGTAACCGTTTCGAGAAAACACCAAGTGGAATTGAATACAAGGTAATAAAAACTACCGATGATGGAAGAATGATTGCTTCTGAAGACAATATTCAAATTCATATGTTGGGCGTTTTAGAAAAAAATGATTCAGCTCTTTTTGATTCGTACAAAGCAAACAAGCCTTATTATATTCCTGCTGGTGAGCCAACCTTAAAAGAAGTATTTGCTGTTCTTAAAAAGGGCGATAGTGCCATTTTTAAAGTTATTGCCGATACCTTATTTGGCAACTTTGGTGCTCCATTGCCAGCTGGTGTTAGCAAAGGGGATATTGTTAAGTTTTATGTAAATGTGGTAGACATTTACAATCCTCAAGAAATGCAAAAGAAAATTGATGAGCAAAACAATGAATTTTTGGTAAAAGATTCAATCGCTGCTGCCGCTTTCTTAAATGGTCTTAAAGATGTTGCTACTACTAGCACTGGATTAAAATATCAGGTAATTGCTAAAGGTAACGGTAAGGCTGCTAAAAAAGGAGATAATATTACTGTTAAGTACAGAGGAACCTTATTAGATGGAACTGTATTTGATGAGTCAAAACCTGATAGACCAGATTTTACATTTAATATTGGTGCTGGCCAAGTTATTCCAGGTTGGGACGAAGCTTTCCAATTAATGAAAGAAGGAGATAAATTAAAATTAATTATTCCTTGGGGTTTAGGTTATGGTCCTCGTGGAAATGGTCCAATTCCTCCATACGCAACCTTAGTATTTGACGTTGAATTAGTGAAAATCAATAAAAAATAAGTATGCTAAAAAAAATTATTTTAGTTGCTTGTATTGCTTTAGCTATACCTGCAATGGCTCAAAAAAAGGCTGATAAAAAAGCTGAAAAACCTGCAAAAAAAGAATCATCAAACACAAAAAGAACAATTAAAGTGAACCAAGAATATACCACAGCTTCTGGTTTAAAGTACAAGGTTACTGAACTAGGAAAAGGAAAAAAAGTAGAAGTAGGCGATAAAGTTACTGCTCATTACACAGGTCGTTTAACAGACGGTGTAAAATTTGATAGCTCTAAAGATCGTAATCAACCATTTTCATTTAAGGTTGGTGCGGGTATGGTTATTAAGGGCTGGGACGAAGGCTTTGCCTTATTAAATGTTGGCGATAAAGCGGTATTTACTATTCCTCCTGCTATTGCTTATGGCGAAAGAAACATGGGTACTATTCCACCAAATAGCACTTTAGTATTTGATGTTGAAGTTTTAGATGCTGTTACTCCCGTTACAGCTAAACCATTTGATGTAAAAGGTAAAGATACCTTAACAACTGCTAGTGGTTTACGTTATATCATGGTTAATAAAGGTACAGGTGTAAAAGCCGAATCTGGTAAAACAGTAGATGTACATTATACCGGCTATTTAATGGATGGTAAAGTATTTGATTCATCTGTTGAACGTGGCGAACCAATTAGTTTTCCATTAGGTCAAAATATGGTTATTAGAGGTTGGGAAGAAGGTATTGCTCTAATGCATGTTGGTGATAAAATGCGTTTAATTATTCCTAGCGAATTAGGCTATGGAGCGAATGGCGCTGGTGGTGTTATTCCACCAAATGCAACATTAATATTTGATGTTGAATTAGTAAACGTTAAATAATAATTTACTACCCAATTGGGTAAAAATGATAGGCGCTAAAGCTTAACCAAGTGTTAAGTTTTAGCGCCTTTTTTTATTGGTACTTTTCTATAAGTTCATTTAAGATACCGTCTTTTAAGCCTGTATTATCTGGGCTTACAATGGTATCTATATTTGCCCAATTTAAAATGCGCAAATAAATATCGGCAGATACATCTATAATATCTGCTCTATCTGGGTTCAGCTTAAACTCATCTATGCGTTCTTGAACACTCATTTTACTTACCTTTCTATGGAAATCTTTGAGTTGTTCTCTGCTAAAAAATTGCAGTCCTTGTTCGGCAGTTAGTAAGGCAAATATTTTATTAATAGTGCCACTTGTAACAACTGCTTGCAAATTATTTAAGCCATCTGTTTTGTGTTTTACCCAATGCTCTATGGTTTGCCAAGTTTTACCTTTTACGGCGCCATCCATCATACGCACGGTACCAATATCAAAAGATACAGAATTAATAACTTTTTGGTTCGATATAACGGTCATTTCTGTTGATCCACCACCTACATCAATGGTTAGGTAATTCTTCTTAGGTTCAAACAAATTGCCTATGGAGCGAAGTATTAATTCACTTTCACGTTTTCCATTTATAATTTCAATCTTAAGGCCAAATTCCTTTTCAATTTTTTTGACAATTTTATCGCCATTCTTGGCTTCGCGCATGGCACTAGTGGCACAAGCCATATAATGATCTACCTCAAAGGCGTCTATCATTAATTTAAAAGCAGCCATTGCCTTAAAAAACACCTTCTTTTTTTCTTTGCTAATCCACTTTTCTTTAAAGGCATCATCACCAAGACGTACTGGTATGCGCACAAATTCTATTTTCTTAAAACGTTCATTTGGGTCGGCATCTGTGGTTCTAACAATTTGTAAACGCACAGCATTTGAGCCAATATCTATCGCAGCAAGTTTCATGAAATGGGTTGTTGTTTTTAGGATTTTAGAAATCTAATCATCCAAGGTAATTTGTTTTGTTTAAAACGGTAGTAGTTTCTTTTTTCTGAACCAAAACTCTTAAAGAATCTTGCTATTCCCTCTATCTCCGAACCTTCAAAATCGAAGAGCATTTGATGGTTGGCAAATTGAAAAATAAGGCAATCCATTAAGTAGGTCATAGCACCTGTTACTTTGCCTAATTCGGATCCATTTCCTAGTAAGAAAATAATTCTATTCTTATGGGCCAAAAAGGCACCGGCAGCAAGCAATTCGCCCGATTTGCTATAGACACCCTTGCAGAGTAATTTTCTCTTTTCAAGGGCAATTGTCATTAAGCTTAATAGCCTTTCGTAATCGGTATTTTTTACTCCTTTGGTGCTAATAGCTTTATGAAGTTTATAAAATAAAACTACTTCCTTAGCCGATATGGTTTTAAGTTCTAAACTATTTTTCTTGGCTTGTTTTAAATTGCGCTTGGCTTGGGTATTATAGTCTTTATGAATTTTATCGTAAGACCGGTTTAATTCAAGCACATAGTTTTTGCGCTTTTTAACTTTATAAAACTCGTCTAAAACTTGGTTCTGTTCATTCAACTGAATGTCTATGAACTTATACTTTTTGGGTATGCTACTAAGAAACTCAATAAGGAGTTCTTGACTTAAATTAAGTTTGCCAAATACACCCAATTGTTGGGTAAAAAAAGGTTGGCTTAAGTAGTTTATAAAATACTTGCGGTGACCCGTTAATGGCATCACCGCAAGATAATCGTCTAGTACAAGTGCTTCCCAATTTGGTGAAACACTGTCTAAATACCAGCTAAATCCATATACAAATGAGTTTGTGGATTGCTCTAGGCATAAATCCCATTTGTTTTTGTCAATTTCGGTATGGCGTAAATAGCTGATCAATTGATCAAAAATTTAGCCTAAAAAGGCAAGTCGTCTGTGCTCGAATCTGCTGTAAAGCTAGGCTCGTTATCTGGATGGAAAGGGTCCTCAGTAGCGGCTGCAGGTGCACCAGCAGTAGCTGCTTCAATTCTCCAAGCATTTACATTGGTATACCATTTTCCGTTATACTCTCTCGATTCTAAGTTCAATGAAACTTTTACTTCGTTTCCTGGAACATATTTTTTAAGCTCTTGGGTTTTATCGCCCATTACGCTAATACATACTTTTTTAGGGTATGTTTCTTGTGTTTCAACCACAAATTCTTGTTTCACCCAGTCTTTACCTGCTTTACTGGTTCCGGTAGTGGTAGGCATTATTTGAATAATCTTGCCTGTAATGTCTAAAGCCATATCAATCGTAAATTTTAGTTGTTAAAAATAACCCATCTAGCAAACTTTTCAAAGGATTAGCAACCCATGTTGCTAAAGCATTTTAAAAAGTTCACCTAACTATTCCTAAGAGTTCAGCAAAGGCAAGGGTTTACAAGCGTTTAAAACTTTATCCAGTTTCCTAGAAAATGTCCACACTGTTTCAACCTTTTGCCTGCTTTACTTTTTAAGGGCAATATGTAGTTCGTCTAATTGTTTTTGGTCTATCTCGCTTGGTCCGTCAATCATTACATCGCGGCCCGAATTGTTTTTAGGAAACGCAATAAAATCTCTAATGCTATCGGCTCCTCCAAATAATGAGCAAAGTCTATCAAAACCAAACGCTAAACCTGCGTGAGGAGGCGCACCAAATTCAAAGGCGTTCATTAAAAAGCCAAACTGACTTTGAGCTTGTTCTGGCGTAAAGCCTAAAATGCTAAACATTTGCGCTTGTAATTGCTTATTAAAAATTCGCACCGATCCGCCACCTACTTCCACTCCGTTTATGACCAAGTCGTATGCGTTGGCTCGAACCGAACCTAATTCTCCTTTTTCTAATAAGGCAATATCTTCTGGTTTAGGCGAAGTAAACGGATGATGCATGGCAAAGTATCTGTTCTCTTCTTCATTATACTCAAGCAATGGAAAGTCTAATACCCATAAACACGAGAAGGTGTTTTTATCGCGTAAACCTAAACGAGTTCCCATTTCCAATCGTAGCTCATTTAAGGCTTTGCGCGTTTTATCGGCACCACCAGCTAAGATTAAAATTAAATCGTTTGGTTCAGCACCAAAAGCCTTTGCCCATGCTTGCAAAGCGGCTTCATCATAAAATTTATCTACCGATGATTTTACGGTTCCATCTTCATTTACTCTTGCATATACCAATCCTGTGGCACCAATTTGAGGGCGCTTTACATAGTCTGTTAATTCGTCTAATTGCTTGCGGGTGTAATTAGCTGCGCCTTTAGCACAAATACCTACCACCAATTCGGCATCATCAAAAACCTTAAAGTTTTTACCTGCTACCACATTGTTTTCTGCCGAGTTAAGCTCCACAAATTTCATATCAAAACGGGTATCAGGCTTATCGCAACCATAGTATTTCATGGCGTTTGCGTATGTCATGCGAGGCACACTTTGCATGTCTATACCCTTTACTGATTTAAATAAATGTTTCACCAAGCCTTCGAACATATTCAACACATCTTCTTGTTCTACAAAGCTCATTTCACAGTCTATTTGCGTAAACTCTGGTTGTCTATCGGCGCGTAAATCCTCGTCTCTAAAGCATTTTACAATTTGGTAGTAGCGGTCTAAACCAGCCACCATTAGCAATTGCTTAAAGGTTTGTGGCGATTGTGGTAAGGCATAAAATTGCCCTGGGTTCATTCTACTTGGAACCACAAAATCTCTAGCACCTTCTGGTGTAGATTTTATTAATACAGGTGTTTCAACTTCGGTAAAGTCTTGGGCATCTAAATAGCTACGTGTTTGTTGGGCCATTTTATGACGCAATACCAAGTTGTTTCTAACTGGAGTTCTGCGTAAATCCAAGTACCTATATTTCATGCGCAAATCATCGCCACCATCGGTAGTATCTTCAATGGTAAACGGAGGTGTTTTGGCTTCGTTTAATACTACTAGCTCCTCAACTACAATTTCTATTTCACCGGTGGCAATGCCAAGGTTCTTGTTTTCTCTTTCTTTTACAATACCTGTTACTTGCAAAACAAATTCTCTACCCAATTTACGAGCTTGCTCGCATAAAGGGGCATTTGTTTCCATATTAAAAGCCAATTGAGTTAAGCCATATCTGTCGCGCAAGTCAATAAAAGTCATACCTCCAAGGTCTCTGCTCTTTTGCAACCAACCGCTCAATTGAACTTTTTTTCCTGCATCGGCGAGGCGTAATTCTCCACAAGTATTTGATCTGTACATAGTAAACGTTTCTAAAATAAGTTTTTTCTCCCAATTAAATGGGTGTGCAAGTTAAGAAAGCAGAGTGGTGAATAAAAATTGTTTTCTTTGCAACCCATGGAAAATATCTTCGACCATACTTGGTTTATGCGCGAGGCGCTTAAGGAAGCTCAAAAAGCCTTTGATATGGGCGAGGTTCCTGTGGGGGCAGTAGTGGTATACGAAAACAAAATTATTGGCAAAGGCCATAATCTTACTGAGCAATTGCATGATGTAACGGCTCATGCCGAAATGCAGGCGATTACGGCCGCTGCAAATTATATTGGGGCCAAATATTTAAGCGAATGTTCTTTGTATGTTACGCTTGAACCTTGTATTATGTGTGCAGGTGCCATTTTCTGGAGCCAACCTGCAGCATTAATTTATGGCGCCTCCGATGCTAAGCGTGGTTTTATGAAAGAAGGAAAACATTTATTACATCCCAAAACAGAATTAACAAGCGGTGTTTTAGAAGAACAAGCCTCCGAATTAATGAAGGCGTTTTTTAAGAAGTTGAGGTAGGTTCATTGAATTTTCAAAACAAGTTTTTTAATCAAAGTTTGTAGTTTGCCTAAAACAGGCTTTCAACTTATATTTGTTTATCAAAAACCTAACTATGGAAACCATTTTAATTCAAATAAAAGATGTAAAAGCTTACAAGCTTCTCGAAGATTTGGAAGATCTCCATATACTTAAGGTATTGAAAAAAAGCGTACAATCTCCTCAAAAACTTTCTGAAAAATATCCTGGAAAATTATCATCAGATGTTGTTGATGAGCTTCAGGATTATGTAACACAAAGTCGCAGCGAGTGGAACAACCCAACTATTTAATTGATACAAATTCGGTAATTGATTTCCTTGGAAATAAGTTTCCATCCTCTGGAATGGATTTTATTAGTAAGGTAATTGATGAAGTACCCGTAGTTTCAGTTATAACCTAGATTGAGGTTTTAGGGTTTAAGTCAACTGATGAGGACCAAACTTTGCTAGCAAATTTTATGAATGATGCAACAGTATTAGATTTAACTAGTAATGTGGTGGATATATGTATTGACCTTCGAAAAAAATATAAAATTAAATTACCTGATGCCATCATTGCTGCAACGGCAATTGCCTATGACCTTGTAATTATAACTCGCAATTTATCTGATTTTAAAATAGTCACAGAAGTTAAGACCATCAATGTTCATACTTATTAAATGGCCAAACCTTCTATATCCTTCATTACAGCACCATTTTTTTACCCCTCAAACTTAACCCCAAAACTTTCCAACTCTTTTAAAATTGGTTCGTAAAATTCTCTGCTCAAAGGTATTTGAACACCGCGTGCTTTTATTTTACCTTGTAGTATAAGCTTAGTAGCAATGGCCATTGGCAATCCTACGGTTTTGGCCATAGCAGTTAATACTTGGTTTTCGCCATTTACTACCAAATAACTATGTGCTTGCTTTAGTTTATTATCTTGCAAATACGTTAGCTCATGTTTCATAACTATCTGATCCAATTCGCCTTTTTTAAGCTTCCATTTTTCTTGCAATAGTTTTTGCAAGGCCTGGGCAGGTGTGGCATTCATTAAACCAATAGGTGTTGGTTCAAACAGTCCTAGCCAACTTATTTTCTTGAATAATTTAGAAGCTTTACTGACCTCTAAAAACTCAGCTAAATTGCTTTCTAAATTTTCATTTGTGGCTCCGCTAATTAGAGCGCAAACCAATTCTCTATAGCTTAAAGTTTCGGAATGGGGTAGGGTATAGGAATCGTCGGTAAGTCCTAATTTTACTAAGCAATTCCACGCTTCGCTATATCCTTTTCTACGTAAGGTACCGCGTAAAACAGTTTTTGCCGAACCTATTCCATAGGGTTCAATATAGCCTAAAGAATCTCTGTTGGCATACGATTCAAATTGACCATGTTTGCCCACTTTAATAGCTTTGGTTTGGGTAAATATTCTATTAGGTGGAATAAATTTTAATAGGCCATTTTCTAAATACCTTGCTGTAGCTTGGCCAGCAACAATTACGTTTCTAGGGTTCCAAGTAAATTTATAATTCCAAGGGTTATCATCAAATTCAGGTGCTACTAATCCACCGCAATACGATTCAAACGATTGTATTTCGCCACCCTTAGCTTGTATGTCTTGTATTAATTGCATGGCACTTAAATGGTCAATGCCGGGGTCTAAGCCTATTTCGTTTAAAAATAAAATATTGGCCTTTAATGCTTGGGTATGCAAGGCTTTCATTTCTTCGCTTAAATACGAGGCGGTAACCAAATGTTTATGTAATTCTAAACAATCGTGTGCGGCTAAAATATGCAAATGTGCAGGCAATAAGCTCACTACTAAATCAGCTTCAGAAATTAGCTTTTTTCTATTGCTAGCATCTTCTATGTTTAAGGCAATAGCTGTAGCAAATTTACTCTTACCAATTTTTTGCTGAGCCAATTCTAAATTGGCATCGGCTACCGTTATCATCCACTTTTCTTTGGATGCGTTTTTAAGTAAATAGTTAATTAAATAACTGGCAGATAAACCTGCACCAATAACAAGAATTTTTTTCATAGTTCTCTATTCAAACTCGGCCTCAAAACTAGGGTTTAACGTGCACAAATATGCTAATAAAAATCATGCAAATAAAATGCTTGAACCAATATTACTAGTAAGGGTTCTCGGGAATTACTTTTTTAATTTTTACTTTCGTTCCAGGTTTCAAAGATTGTCCTGCATTAAGTTCATTCCAAGTTAGCACATCTTCTTCTGTAACTCCATATTTATCGGCTATACTTTTGGGTGTTTCGCCGCGTAAAACAGTATGGTCAAATTGTGTAATCAAGTCTTCTTTTAAAAGATTGTCTTGCTTGGTATCGTCAAGAGTTAAGGTATCGTTTTTTACTCTGGCTGCTAAACTACTGGCTAGTATTTTATCTTTAGGTAAAGCTATATAATATGTTTTACCCAAAGGCACATTTATAAAGGGTTTGCGTATCCATGGGTTCAGCAATTTTAGTAGTTTATAATTACATGCATTTTGTTGGCTCCATGCTGCTAAACTGCTAATGCTTAAATCTACCTTTACTCTTACAACAGGCACTGCTTGGTATAAATCTGAATAGGCAACGTTGAACCCAAATTTTGCTGGGTTTTCGCAGATGTCTTTTATGGCAATTATTCTAAACAAATACCGTGCGGTTTCTACATTTAAATAGAGGTCGTAATAGGTGTTTATGTTTTGAGCGCGAATTTGTTTTTTAACACCTTCAATACCCATATTATAACTAGCAGCAACTAGGCTCCAATCTTTTAATTGACCATAGGCTTCTTTAAAATATAAACAGGCCGCATAGGTTGCTTTTTCTAAATGGTAGCGTTCGTCTAATTCTTCGCTTACTTCTAATCCATATCGCTTGCCGGTTTTGTCTAAAAACTGCCAAAAGCCTGCTGCACCTGCTGGCGACACCACATTTTGCAAGCCACTTTCTGCTAAGGCTAGGTATTTAAAATCGCTTGGAATTTGTTGCTCTTTTAAAATCTTTTCTATTAATGGCAAGTATCTATTTGCCCGTTTAAGCATTAACAATGTTTGAGATTGCCAATATACATTGGTTAAAATTTCTTTATCGTAACGTTCTGCTACATCATAGTCTGTTAAAGGAATTTTGGTGCCTGCAAAGCTTATGCTTTTAGGCAAGGCAAGCGAATAAACTTTATAATATTGTTGAAACTCTTCTAAGTTTTTTTTGTCTTCTGTTTGGCTATGACTTTCAAACAGCAATACTAGTAAAACCAGTATTCCTGCACTTAAAATCCAAACTACGCGATTGCTTTTTCTCATGTTCTTGTGTACTCGTTAGGCTGTACTTTTTTGGAAATTTCTTTCCTTATGTTGAAGTAGAATTTCGTCTACAAACTGTCTATGATTACTTAATCTAGGAACCTTATGTTGACCACCTAATTTGCCTGCGTTTTTTAACCAACCTTGAAAGGTTCCTTTTGGCATAATTTTAACATTAGGTTTAAGCATGGCCATGTCTTTATAACGTTTGGCTTCGTAATCAGAATTTTGAGCTTTTAAGGTTTTATCTAAAGTGCTTACAAAATCATCTACATTATTGGGTTCGCGTTCAAATTCTATAAGCCATTCATGACCACCTTTGGTATCTTCTGTAAAATAGATTGGAGCTGCGGTATAATCAATTAGTAAAGCCTCAGTATGATCGCATGCTGCTTTTATGGCGTAGTCGGCATTTTCAATGACAAGTTCTTCTCCAAAAGCATTTATAAAGTGTTTGGTTCGACCTGTAATTTTAAACCTAAACGGCTTAATAGAAGTAAACTTAATGGTATCGCCAATTATATAACGCCAAAGGCCAGAATTGGTGCTAATAATTAACGCATAATTTTCATTGGGTCTAACCTGCTCTAAGCTATACGTTTCGGGATAATCTTTGCCGTACTCGCTCATTGGCATAAACTCAAAATAGATGCCATAATCCAACATCAAAAGCATATCATCGGCACCCAATCTATCTTGAATTCCTAAAAAGCCTTCACTGGCATTATAGGTTTCTACATAGTTAACCTTACTGCCTTTAATTAATTGCTTAAAGCGCTCGCGGTAGGGAGTAAAACTTACTCCGCCATGCAGGTAGAGCTCTAGGTTCGGCCAAATATCTGTTAAATTATCTTTTCCGCTTAATTCAAATAGGCGTTCTATTAAAACAATGGTCCAGGTAGGAACTCCCGAAATATTAGTTACATCGTCAAATAAAGTAGCCTTGGCCATTTTCTCTATTTTCTCGTCCCAATTATCCATAATGGCAATGCTTAAATCGGGGGTGCGCAAGTACTGAGCCCACATAGGTAGGTTTTGCATCATTACGGCACTTAAATCGCCATAAAAACTTTCGCTATTGGCATTGTTTATTTGATGACTGCCGCCCATAACTAAGCCCTTGCCGCTAAATATTTCCGACTCAGGTTTTTGCAACAAGTAGGTCATCAATACATCTTTACCACCTTGGTAGTGGCATTCCTCCATGCTTTCGTAGGTAACAGGAATAAACTTACTTTTTGAGCTGGTAGTGCCCGATGATTTGGCGAACCAACGCACCTCGCTAGGCCACAAAATATTTTGCTCGCCCTGCATCATACGTTCTATATAATGCTTAAAATCATCGTAATTCGTTACAGGAACGCGTTGCTTATAGGTTTCTAAATTATGGATGCTTTTAAAGTCATATTGGCGGCCAAATTCTGTAATCTGCGCGGTTCGCAGGAGTTTCATCAACTGGTCGTGCTGAACCTGTTTTGGGTTATGCAAAATATCTTCAAAGGCAGGGAGTCTGCGCTTAAGATACCAACTTACCAGTGAATTAACGATGGGCATGAGTTTACTTTACAGAGGCCAATTTGCGTAAAAATTGTGTAAGATACAAGGAGAAAACTTATTTAGACTGAGTGTATTGAACCTACTAACTTAAAGGGCTTTTTTTTAAGCAAGATTTGCCAAACATTCGAATTGGTTCTTCCTAGTTCAAACATAAAATTGTACTTTCGCGCTTCAATTTATGAGTGATCCAATAAAACATGAGTGCGGAATTGCAATGATCCGCCTACTAAAGCCGCTCAGTTTTTACGAACAGAAGTATGGCTCAGCCTTATACGGATTAAAAAAGTTGTATCTCCTGATGGAGAAACAGCATAATCGTGGCCAAGATGGTGCAGGTGTAGGAGTTATTAAATTTGACCCTGAACCAGGTGAAGCCTACATTTTTAGGCAACGTGCAAATGGAAGCAGCGCCATTGCCGAAATTTTTGATAAAATTAGTGCAAAGATTGATCGCTCTGGTTCAAAAGACGAGGTGAAATCAAGCGATTACCTTAAAAAACATTCTCCTTTTGTGGGGGAGTTATATCTAGGTCACTTACGCTATGGAACTCATGGTGGAAATAGCAAAGACCTTTGTCATCCCTTTATTAGAGAAAACAATTGGATGAGCCGTAACCTTATGTTGGCAGGTAATTTTAACCTAACCAATGTTGACGAGCTTTTTGAATTGCTAATAGAATTGGGTCAGCACCCAAGAGAAAAGGCCGATACCGTTACTATGCTCGAAAAAATGGGCCACTTTTTAGACGAAGAAGTACAACGTAATTTTACTCGTTTTAAACTTGAAGGCCACTCAAACCGCGATATCAGTAGCATTATGTCGCATCATGTAAATGTAGAAACTATTCTTAAACGTTCTTTGCGTGATGCTGATGGTGGTTACGTTATGGCCGGAATGTTGGGACATGGCGATGCCTTTGTGGTGCGCGACCCAAATGGAATAAGACCTTGTTTCTATTACAAAAATGATGAAGTTGTTGTAATTACTAGCGAAAAGCCAGCTATTATGACTGGCTTTAACATTGCCTACAATGAAGTAAAAGAACTTGGCCTTGGAAATGCCATGATTATTAAAAAGAATGGCGATATTGAAGAAGTAAATATTCAACAAGCAGGCGAACGCAAATCGTGCTCGTTTGAACGTATTTATTTCTCTCGTGGGAATGACCGTGAGATTTATAAAGAACGTAAACTATTAGGTCATTTATTGGCACCAAAAATTATGGAGTCGGTAAATCATAATTTTAAAGACACCGTATTCTCCTATATCCCAAACACCGCAGCTGTGGCCTTTTATGGCATGATTGAAGGTGTAAACGAATTGCTCGACGATTGGAAGGCTACTGAAATTGGCAAGCTTGGTGCCAAAGCAACACCCGATAAAATTAAAAGCATTTTAGCCGTGCATCCTCGCAGAGAGCGTGTGGCAGTTAAAGATGCTAAACTTAGAACCTTTATTACAGACGATGCCCACCGCGAAGATATGGTGGCTCATGTTTACGATGTAACCTATGGTTTAATTAACAACCAGGTAGATACACTTGTAGTTATTGACGATTCTATTGTGCGCGGAACGACCTTAAAAACCAGTATTCTTAGAATTTTAGACAGGTTACATCCAAAGAAAATTATCATTGTTTCCTCTTCTCCTCAAATTCGTTACCCCGATTGTTACGGGATTGACATGAGTAGAATGAAAGATTTTGTGGCTTTTCAAGCTATGGTATCATTATTGAAGAGCAGCAAGAAAGAGCATCTGCTAACCGAAGTGTATCATAAATGCAAAGCCCAAGAAAATTTACCTAAGGAAGAAATGGTGAACTATGTAAAAGAACTGTATGCCCAATTTACTGCCGATGAAATTAGTAAACGCATTTCAGAAATAGTTACACCAGACGATATTCATGCCGAGGTAGATGTAATTTACCAAAGCATTGAAAACCTGCATACCGCTTGTCCAAATCATTTGGGCGATTGGTATTTTACAGGAAATTATCCTACGCCAGGTGGAAATAAAGTGGTAAACAAAGCATTTATAAACTACGTAGAAGGAAATAGCGGACGGGCTTACTAATAAAAAAGTAAACATGATTCTGAAAAGCGAAAACCTAGTAAAGCGTTATAAAAAGCGCACCGTTGTAAACAATGTTTCTATTGAGGTGAACCAAGGCGAATGCGTTGGCTTATTAGGCCCCAATGGTGCAGGTAAAACAACTACCTTTTACATGACCGTTGGTTTAATAAAACCCGATGAAGGTGAAGTATACTTAGACAACGAAAAGATAACCGATTTGCCCATGTACAAACGTGCGCAAAAAGGTTTAGGGTATTTGGCTCAGGAAGCAAGTATTTTTAGAACATTAAGTGTAGAAGATAATATTAAGGCGGTATTAGAAATGACCAAACTTAACAAGGCCGAGCAAAAAGAACGCCTTGAAATGTTGCTAGAAGAGTTCGGTTTGAACCGAGTGCGCACAAGTATGGGAAATGTATTAAGCGGAGGTGAACGCAGGCGTACAGAAATTGCCCGTGCCTTGGCTGTAAACCCTAAGTTTATTTTGTTAGATGAACCCTTTGCAGGTATCGACCCAATTGCGGTGGAAGATATTCAGCAAATTGTAGCCCGATTAAAACACAAGAACATTGGTATTTTAATTACCGATCACAACGTACACGAAACCCTATCGATAGTAGACAGAGCCTATTTATTGTTTGAAGGTAAAATATTAAAGGGCGGTACGGCGCAAGAATTGGCCGATGACGAAATGGTACGAAAAGTATACTTAGGTCAGAATTTTGTGTTGAGGTAGATTATTTTTATAAGTTAAACGTTAGAAGTAAAAACAGTAAAAGCATTGGATATGAAAAAGTTGATTTTAATAGTAGCCGTTTGTGGAAGCCTAATGGCATGTAATAATGAACCTAAGTTGAACCAACAAGAGGAAACCGCTGTTCAAAATCAATTGAGTTCAGACCAGAAAGCCATGGACTCATTGGAAGCCGCCATACAAGCACAAATGGACGCAATTAATGCCGACAGTGCAGGGATGGAAATGGATAGTTTGTAAATTATTTTCTTGCGCAACACCTCGAAATTCTTATTTTTGCGCCTCGCTAATCTAATTAGCAGGGCCTATAGCTCATTCGGTTAGAGCATCTGACTCATAATCAGGGGGTGCCTGGTTCGATCCCAGGTGGGCCCACTAGTAAATAAAGGGGTTTCAAGGTTTTTTGCCTTGAGCCCCTTTTTTCATTTGCATACTATTTGCATACTACTTTGGCATAGGGATTGCTAAAAGTGAAAATTGTAATCATAAATTTTGTTAAAAATAGTACTACAATTTTTTAGTCAAACAAAAATTTGTTTATATCCAAGCCTATGGACTCTGCGGCGATAAAAACCTGAGCAGGTTTTAGAATCACCAAATACAGCAAATACAGGCATTTTCAAAGAACTGTTCCTTTCTGCAAAAGTCATTTTCAGTGCTGCTTACTCGAGCTATCTATTGATCTTTCAATTAGACTAAATGACCCACCTTGAAAGAAACTCACAATTTTTACATTGTCAGCATTTCCTATAATTATTTTCGGAATGAGAAAAGTGTCAGTTTTATAAATAAAATCGTATTTAAAATTTGATTTGTAATTATTCTCCCCTAAATAAATTAGCTTTAGCTTATTAAAACTCTGAAAATCTTTGATACTATTAAAATGACCTCTTCCAGAATTGTAAATTCCCCTACAAGTAAAAGATGTTACACTCCTTTCATTCAAAATTAAATATTTGTCCCCAAGCCATAAATCAAATGTATCGGTCTTTGATATCAAAAACATATTATTTAATCTTTTGTATGAATCTGAAGTGTCTGAATTAAACTGCAATACTACTTTGTTATCGTTAAAGTTAGCAATCTTTAACCGGATTGGGAAAATGGCTATTTCTGGTAAACAGACACTATCAATTTCAATTGATATTTTATTCTCTGGACACTCCAAAAAGACACTTTTTTGTTCTAAGTGGCATGAGAAAACTAATATTGAAATAATTAAAACGCTAATTTTTACCATCTTTATAATTATCATGTACTTTATTCATCCAAGCTTTAAAAATTGGAGTGGTGTTTTTCCAAGAGGAATGTTTCATTTGAATTTCAATTACTTTAGCATGTTCCTTGGGAATGTGTGACAAACCTTTAGCAAAATGTCCTCCTGCTTCATGCACATAAGTATTTTGCAGATTCTCGACTGTCGGATTGAAAGTAACGCCGAACTCTTCTGTACTACTCCAACTCTGTAAATTGAAGGTAATGATGTTCGTTCCTGGCATTCTGTTAGCCATAGCAACGCTGTTAACACCATCATTTGCCGCTCCATAAATTATTTCCTCTGTGTTTACCAATCCATTGTGGTAAGCTGATGATACTGAGCCATTATGCAGTTTTTTTACTTCAAACCCTTGAATATCGTTGGTTTTACTAACAACATTATTTATAATCATATTGATTTCAATCACTTCCTTGTCAACCTTTCTAAACCCTCCTTTTTGCATTGGAGCATTTTTTAATGCATCAATCTTTGCCCCCAAAGTCTGACACATTCCCATAGCTTCAGTATGATTAAGAGTACCCATGTAAGCACCCGCTAAACTACACCTTGTAAATCAGGATTCCAATTTTGTGGCAGTAGATCGTCGATGTTATTTGCTTTTCGAGCAGGTAACTTTTGCAACACATCCAATAGCCATTCTTGTGGGTT
>NKJG01000180.1 GCA_002256395.1 Bacteroidetes bacterium B1(2017)
ATAGATATAAATTGCGATGAACTTAAATGCTGTTTTTCAATTTTTTGTCCCGAAGGACACCAAGTTTTTTCCCTTGTTTGAATCGGCGACGCAGCATTTGGTGCTGATGGCTACTACCTTGCATGAGGCAGTGAATGCCTCAAAATCGGAGCGTGAAGCCTATTGGAAAAAGATTGAAGAATTGGAACTTGAACTAGAGGACATTGCGCACAAAGCGCATTTGGAATTGAGCCGCAATTTCATCACGCCATTTGACCGCGAAGACATTTATTCGTTGATTAAATCGATTGATAATGTGGCCGATAACATGCACGGCGCTGCGAGTCGCATGAAATTGTATCAGGTGGAAAAAATCACCAAATCGATTCGCAAACTTACCGAAATCAATTTGGAGGCTTGCCAACTGATTCAAGTGGGCATTCAACAATTGAAAGACCCCAAAAACCGCAAGGCTATTAAAGATACTTGTAAGCAAATCAATAAATTAGAAAGCAAGTCGGATATGGTTTTTGACAAAGCAGTAGCCGATATTTTTGAAAATGAAACCGATGCCAAAAACATCATCAAATACAAAGAGGTGTTGTCGTCTTTAGAAATGGCCACTGACAAGTGTAAAACGGTTTCAAATGTCATGGAACAAATTTCTGTGAAACATTCTTAGGTCATGACCTTACTGCTCTGTATTATTTTTTTGGCGTTGATTTTTGATTACATCAACGGATTTCACGA
>NKJG01000181.1 GCA_002256395.1 Bacteroidetes bacterium B1(2017)
AAGAAACAAGATGCCATGGGTTTAGCAGAAAGCACATAAAGGTTTTGACTGACTGGAATTACATAGCCTTTTATCTCTACATACTTCCCTTCTAGTTTTAGAAGTGAGGCTCCGAAGGAAGGGTAGATGAAGTCTAACTTATATTCCTTATTGAATTTCTTTGTGAATTTGACGTCTCTCAGTGTAGCCCAAGTAATTTTTTGGGTAAGTGTTTCTTGAGCGTAGCCTTGGATTGCGAAAATTATAAGAATTAGAGCAAGTTTTATTTTTGGCATAAAAGATTTTGTATTTTTGCAACAACGTTGCAAAAATAAATATTATTATGAAAATCAGCAGACTATTCTATCTTTTTGTTGTGATACTTGGATGCTCAAGTCCGAAAGCCGAATTGACCGAGGCCAACAAAATTCACTTGGAAAATGCCGCCATCTTTGAAGTTTTAGAAAGTAAATTGGATAGTTTACAGAAAATCCGTACAAACGAAACCCAAAATAAGGACCTTAAAAATCTTATGCAGGAATTAGAAAAACTAGAAGAATACATGGTGGAAGTGCCTGGTTTTGATCACGAACACCGCCATGAAGGCCCTAACCACAATCACGAGACTCCGATAAAATATACCGATGATCAAATATTGGCGATTCAAAAAGAAGTAAAATCGGAACTTTTAAAGATAAAAATTAGGATAGAAAATTTTAAGTAGTCTCTAGGTCGA
>NKJG01000182.1 GCA_002256395.1 Bacteroidetes bacterium B1(2017)
AAGAAACAAGATGCCATGGGTTTAGCAGAAAGCACATAAAGGTTTTGACTGACTGGAATTACATAGCCTTTTATCTCTACATACTTCCCTTCTAGTTTTAGAAGTGAGGCTCCGAAGGAAGGGTAGAGGAAGTCTAACTCATATTCCTTATTGAATTTCTTTGTGAATTTGACGTCTCTCAATGTAGCCCAAGTAATTTTTTGGGTAAGTGTTTCTTGAGCGTAGCCCTGGATTTTGAAAATTATTAGAATTAGAACAAATTTTATTTTTGGCATAAAAGAATTTGTATTTTTGCAACAACGTTGCAAAAATAAATATTATTATGAAAATCAGCAGACTATTCTATCTTTTTGTTGTGATGCTTGGATGCTCAAATCCGAAAGCCGAATTGACTGAGGCCAACAAAATTCACTTGGAAAATGCCGTTATCTTTGAAGTTTTAGAAAGTAAATTGGATAGTTTACAGAAAATCCGTACAAACGAAACCCAAAATAGGAACCTTCAAAATCTTAGGCAGGAATTAGAAAAACTAGAAGAATACATGGTGGAAGTGCCTGGTTTTGATCACGAACACCGCCATGAAGGCCATAACCACAATCACGAGACTCCGATAAAATATACCGATGATCAAATATTGGCGATTCAAAAAGAAGTAAAATCGGAACTTTTAAAGATAAAAATTAGGATAGAAAATTTTAAGTAGTCTCTAGGTCGA
>NKJG01000183.1 GCA_002256395.1 Bacteroidetes bacterium B1(2017)
CAGTTTTTTGTATTGAAAACTTTTCAAGTGCAAAATTGTAGGCATCTGAAAGTTTTTGGGTATTTTCAAGATCCAGATAAGTATTTTTTATATTAAATATTTTATTGGCACAATCAACGAAATTTGTGTTTTCAAAATGAAACCCAAAATTCCCTTGCCCTATTACTTCCATTGGGCCACCAATATCAGACACTAATACTGGTATTTTTGCAAACATACCCTCTGCTATTGTTAACCCGAAACCTTCATCTCTAGAAGGCTGCACCAGTAAGGAGTAGTTTTTCAGATTTTGATATAAATAATCTCTGTCCCAATTTCCGACTAGCTTAACATAATTGTTGAGTGATAAGTCGTCAATTAGCTTCTGTAATAGTTTCATATCAGGACCTTGGCCAACAATATCTAAACTTATATTATCGAATTTTAAATGGTAAACAAGGTGATGGATAGCATTTATTAGAATATCTTGGCCTTTTATTTTGCTTTGAAGTCTTCCTATTTGAATTATTTTGAAAGTGTCAAAGTTGTAATCAACTTTGATATCTATGTTGTCATAAAGCACTCCATTTGGACAACTTATTATATTATAAGACCCTCTAATATTGCTTTTAACATCCTCTGAAATAGCAAAAATTTTGTTGTATTTTCTTAGATTATCTAAAGGAATACCGTTTCTATGTAGTGTTAAATATACTTTGCATTTCTTTCTGAAGA
>NKJG01000224.1 GCA_002256395.1 Bacteroidetes bacterium B1(2017)
ACGATGACTATCACCGTTAATCCGAATGTGACGCCGACTTTCACGCAGGTAGCTGCGATTTGTTCGGGAGCTAGTTTGTCTGCGCTTCCAACAACGTCCAACAACAGCTTAACTGGTGCTTGGTCGCCTGCTTTGGATAATTCTGCAACTACTACTTATACGTTTACTCCGACTGCTGGTTTATGCGCCACTTCGGCTACCATGACCATTACGGTGAATCCAAATGTGACGCCAAGCTTCACTCAAGTAGCGGCGATTTGTGCTGGGGCTAGTTTATCAGCTTTACCAACGACTTCAAACAACAATTTGACAGGAACTTGGTCACCAGCATTGGATAACGCGGCTACAACGACGTATACATTTACACCAACCGCTGGATTGTGCGCTACCACAGCGACGATGACCATCACAGTAAATCCGAATGTGACGCCGACTTTCACGCAGGTAGCTGCGATTTGTGCTGGGGCTAGTTTATCTGCGCTTCCAACGACTTCAAACAACAGTTTGACAGGAACTTGGTTACCGGCACTGGATAACACAGCTACAACGACTTACACGTTTACCCCAACAGCTGGATTGTGTGCCACAACTGCGACAATGACCATCACCGTGAATCCGAATGTGACGCCGACTTTCACGCAGGTAGCTGCGATTTGTGCTGGGGCTAGTTTATCAGCTTTACCAACCACTTCGAACAACAGTTTGAC
>NKJG01000095.1 GCA_002256395.1 Bacteroidetes bacterium B1(2017)
CAAACGTACCCACCAAAAGTGTCAGTCCAAACTTCAGCAGGCCTGTCTTAAATTCCGACGAGCGGAAATCCCTGTAATTGGGCAAAACCTCCAGATAGAAAAAATTCTGAGCAAAAAACACCGTAAATGCCCCAATGGCCATCATCGAGAGTTCCTTTACGGCACCGTACCAATAATCCTTGCGGGGTAGGTTGGCAAAAAACGCCAGAAAAAGCAGCAAAACTACCATAGAGGCCACCAAGATATGACCAATAAAACCACCCTCCTGCTCCTCTTTGAGTTTGGCCTCCACATAATAATATAGCTGAGCAAAAAGCTCATAAAAAACCAAAACGATCACCACCGCTATGCTGTCGGTCAGCAAAAACAGCTTCCGAAACTCCGAAAACACCCTGAGGCCTACAATCACCTCGGGGTCGTTGGAACTCATGGCCCGGTAGTACAGCCTGAAATAATTATGCACAAAAACACTCCCCACCACCAACAGCACTGTCAGCACCGCATACACCAGTGTACTCACCGACGACTCCGCCGCCCGCAGCTTCGAAAACAGCCCCACATGAAACACCGCCCAAGCAGCAAAAAACAACACCCCCCCGCCAGCTATCGGAAATATAGCGTTCCAAAAATGCGAGTAATGATCCAGCTCACGCCAAATCAGCCACATCACATTGCTCGGCACCCTCGGTTGTAGGCCATAAATAAAATTGTCAAAGCCATTGGCCTCCTGAAACAACCGCCTCATCACATAAATGGCGACACAAACAAAAATCAACAAAACCTCTAAGCGACGACCCTTTAAAATTTTCTGCATAGTATTCTTCTATTTTTAATTTCTCCGCCAAGTCGCTACGGCACAAAGAGCCTTACGTTCTCTCTGTGTACATAGCCGCCTAAGCTTTTTCATAATTCTACCCAAAAGTAGGAACGGCACCCAAGCCAAATGAAAAAATGTTGTGAAAGCCAACAAAAAAGTGATCAAAAACCATAAACTCCAAACTTTGGGCAGCCACGCCGCCTACGTCAGGCGTGCCGGGCTATCCTCTCCTACTCCTCGCGGCTTCGCCAGCTGTGGGGTATCCGTTACTATCCCTGCTGCGGGGATTGTTGGGTGAAGAAATATTCTGCTAAAATTTGTAGAAAAATAAGGCTCAGATAACACCAGAAGGCATTGTTACTTATCGGATGTTGACTCATAGGCTACAAACTCTCTTTATTACAACAAATATGGACATTAAGCAAAAAATAGGAAAACGGATTGCTCACTTGAGAAATCTAAAAGGCCTTACACAAGAAGGCCTCTCATTCAAAATTTCAATCTACACTACAAATCAATAAATTTTGATTTCATTATTTTTTCCAAATTATTTTAAAAATAATATTCCCAATTATTAAGGTTGTATTATTGATTCTTTTTTTTCAATTTTTGAGAAATACTTATAAATTATTAGTTATTTTGAAAATCAATAATAGGACCAATTTTTTGGAATTTCTTGATATTAAACTTCATGTAAAAAAGTTCATAATTTAAAATAAATTCAAACAATGATTAATAATTTAAAAGATCTGTTTAAAGCCTCTGAAAAATTTTCTATGCCAGATGGGAAAACTGAATTGAAAGAAAAAGGGAGGCTTGAATTTGTTTCTAAATTCCCATTGGCTTCAATTCAAAACCTCGATGTTGATGACTATTGTCTTGGTACATCAGAAAAAAGCTTCTCTTATTGGCTAGAATTTAAAGGCGTTTTATTCGGGATTGGTGGAGGTAATGCATCTAAATTTGGAATCTATAAATCAAAAGATGGAAATTACTATGAAGGTTTTGGTTTAAAGAAAAAATTGTTACATTCAGATATTCTTAATGAAAGGTTTTTAGAACTTAAAAAAGCAATAATTCAAGGACTAGACTTGGTAAGAATAAACCAAATTGAAAAAATTTCCACAATCCAAACACCAATTTGGAATATGGTTTTGCTAAAAATTTTTTGTGTTTATTTTCCAGAAAAATTTTTAACTATTGGTGATCCGGAAGTAATAATTGAATGTGCTAAAAGTATAGGCTTAAGTAACGTTGAATTAAAAAATGAGAATTCAATTTTAATTAATTATTTGTGTCGAAAAAAACTTAATGAAACAAAGGAGTTTTCAGTTTGGCATTATGAAAAAGTAGGCACTTTTATATGGGAAACTTTTAAAGATTCCGCAAAAAGGGATTACTATTTAATTGGTTCAAAATATGGAGAAAATGCTGATAAAGATATATTTCCGGAAATGCTTCTAAAATCAGTTATTGCTATAGGATTTGCTTCTAAAATTGATTTAACAGAGCTTTACAATGAAAACCATTCTGTTATTAAAGAATTTCTAGAATCGAAAAAGGAAGAAAGCAATTCTATAAATGCCATAAAATATTTTCTTTCATTAAGACCAGGAGATTTAGTTGCCGTAAAGGGAGATGGCAGCCCTAAGGGGAAAGAAGGCTATCTTTCAATTGTCGGCATTGCTGAAGTAATTGAAAAGAATGGTAAAGTATATGAATACGATCCTAGTGGATTAGGACAAATTATTAATGTAAAGTTCTTAAATGCTCCAATTTTTAACGAGTTATCACTTGGCGGTTACGGGAGAACAATCCACAAGCTATCTAATAATGAACATATTAAAATAATATTTAAATCTAGCAACGAAATGGGCTATTCTAAAGAACTGAATAAATTTCTTACTCAAGCAAAAACAGAAAATCTTGGGACAACAAGAAATAATTACCTCCAAAAATATCTTGGATTAGAAATTAAAATAAGCTTTGGACAAGGAGGGTCAGCAAAAATTCCATGGATTTCCTTTCTTGGTTTAGGACAAACTACAAGTAATGGCATTTACCCAGTATATCTTTATTTCAAAGCTGAAAATCTTTTAGTTTTAGCTTATGGAGTAAGTGTTACTAACGTCCCAAACAAAAAATGGGAATTAAAAAATTTAAAAACGATCTCAGAATATTTTGCAGAGAATAATCTTGGGACGCCCTTTAACTATGGAAATTCATTCATTTTTAAAACATATAATACAAATCAATTGCCTTCGTCAACTGAAATTGATAATGATCTAAATGAAATACTAAATTATTATAACTCACTCGATTTAATTGAACATTTGAAACCAACAGTTAATCAAATTAGATTTGACATAAAATCTTTCCAAAGCATAACTAAAGAAGCGGGTCTTATCTTTTCCGATCAATTAATTCAGCGTTTTATTGCATCCTTGTGCACGAAACCATTCGTAATTTGCAGTGGTCTTTCAGGTTCTGGTAAAACAAAATTAGCACAAGCTTTTGTGCAGTGGATTTGCGAGAGTGAAAAGCAATATAGAATTATACCTGTTGGTGCTGATTGGACTAATAGAGAACCTTTATTGGGTTATCCAAATGCATTAAATAAAGAAGAATATGTAAGCCCTGAAAATGGCGTTTTAGATTTAATGATTAGAGCAAAGGAAAATATTGAGAATATAGAAGAGCCAACAAAACCCCACTTCTTGATATTAGATGAGATGAATTTAAGTCACGTTGAAAGGTATTTTGCTGATTTTTTAAGCACCATGGAATCTGGTGATAAAATTCCATTACATAAAATTGAAAATGATTCATTGATGGTTCCTCCTTCAATAAAACTTCCAAGGAATTTATTCATAGTAGGAACTGTAAATATTGATGAAACAACATACATGTTTAGTCCAAAGGTTTTAGACAGAGCAAATACCATTGAATTTAGATTAACTGAAACGGATTTGGAAGATTATATTAAGAGTGATCTAAAACTAGATATGGATTTATTAGAAAATCAAGGAGCAAATATGTCGGAAAGTTTTATGCAAATGGTTATTCCTAAAAAAGAGGAAGAAGATGAAAAATTGAAAGAAGAAAAAGCCTTTTTAAAGTCTTCAGAGGCAGATTTAAAACTATTCTTTTCTGAACTCAAAAAGTCCGGGGCTGAATTTGGTTACAGAACTGCAAGCGAAATTGGAAGATTAATGTATATGCTAAAAGAACTTGGCGAATCAGGCCACAACTTACTTGATATTGCCATAATGCAGAAATTACTACCCAAATTGCACGGTTCAAGAAGTAAACTCAATACAACATTAACCACTCTTGCTAAATTTTGCGTAAAGGATGCAGTAAAAGATTTTGATGGAAAAGATGAAGAATTTAGAAAAAAATACTTTATCCCATTTGATAAATTGCAAAAAGATTCATTAGATAAGATAAAATACAAAATATCACTTGAAAAAATTTCAAGAATGCATAAGAACGCCATAGAAAATGGATTTACAAGTTATGCAGAAGCTTAAAATTTATGCGTGAGTCTAAAAAACATATAGAAATAGATATTCCCATCTTGAATGAAAAGTTGTCACTTACTATTTATGAAGAATACAACAATACTTTGTTTTTAATTAATGAAGATGAAGCAATAACCAATGGTGAAGCGGTTGTTCAATTATTAGAAGGTAGAAGTTATGAATATAAGTTAAGTAATGAAAACTTTCGCTTATCTACTACAGTTAAGGGAATTATAAGCATTTCAAATCGGGATAATTCATCTGGCAGAATTACACCCAATATATATGTCGGCACATTATTCCTATTTGTACAGGACAAGAATAAACAGTTTCAAGAAACAAAGATATCAATTGAAGTTTTGGCAACTAAAATGAATAGTGAACTTGATAAGAGCTATCGAGAAAATTATCGTTTTATGTTAGATAGTATCACAGAAAAATGTACCGAGTTATTGATGCAAATAAATGCACCAATTAATCAATATTACGAAATAGACTTTGAAAAGGATAACAAAACTATTTACCAACGATTTGCATTTGTACAATCGTTAATTGGTTCAAACGAATTTAAAGAAGCTATCCAGAAAATCATTTCTTCTCCTACTACTCAATGGAAACAAGATGAAGAGTTAAAAGATATTCGAAGTTTACGAAGAATTACCAATTCAAATATTCGCCAATTAGTTTCTGCAAGTAATCGTTTTGAATTACCTCCAAAACATTTTCTTACAAAGAATTTTAAAATTAAAGATGTTCCATCTAAAATAAGCAGCACCCGTAAGGTCGAAACAATTGACACCCCAGAAAACAGATTTATCAAGCATGCTGTTGAGGCGTTTTTAAAATTTTCAACAGACTGTTTCAATCTTTTTGCAAATTTCGAATATGAAAGAGCCAAAAAGGAAGCGGCAGTACTAATTAGCAATTTAGAAAACCACTTAAACCATCCGTTTTTTAGAGAAATATCTAGACCAATCACTCTGAAGTTAAATAGTCCAGTTCTTCAAAGAAAAAGCGGTTATAGAGAAATTTTGAGTGCTTGGTTGAAATTTGATTTAGCTGCAAAATTAATATGGCAAGGAGGAGAAGATGTTTATAACGCTGGCAAAAGAGATATAGCCGTTCTTTATGAATATTGGCTATTTTTCACATTATATGATTTAATCAAAGAAAAATTTAAGATCAATCAACACCAATATAACGAAAAGCCCTATGAACATTTAATTGTTCCGACAAATGATGGGTTAAATATTATGGTTAAATCAGGCAAACACACAGCATTAGAAGGAGTTTATGATTCTGGAAATAGAAAATTGCAAATTAAATTCTCTTACAATCGAACATTTACAGGAGGAACAGAATATATCAACAAGGATGATAAAAAATCTGCTGGTAGCTGGACAAAAACATTAAGACCAGATTATACTTTATCAATTTGGCCAGCTGATTTAAAAGAAATTTCAGCCGAAGAAAAGGAGTTAATTGTTCATATTCATTTTGATTCCAAATACAAGGTTGACCAATATGTTATTATGCCTGGCATTGACTCAAACTTGAGTGAAGAAAAAATTAAAGAAGTAGTAGAAAAGGAATTAAACGAAGAAAAAGAAGAGGAAAGAAAAGGTAAATATAAAAACGCTGACCTACTGAAAATGCATGCCTATAAAGATGCTATTAGGAGAACCGGCGGTGCTTATATTTTATATCCTGGCACAGAGAATCAGAAGCCATTAAAGGGCTTTCACGAAATAATACCAGGATTAGGTGCTTTTGCAATTAGACCATCAGCCGAAAATACAGGAATAACAGAACTAAGTAAGTTCGTTGACAGTGTAATTAATCATCTACTCGATAGAGCATCACAACGAGAATTTACCGCGGTAAAATCTTACGAAATACATAAAAAGAAAAAGAAGGAATATTTGGATGATGATGTTACTCCAAATATTTTAAGAGAACCAATGCCTGAATATTTTGATACGGAAAAAAACGAAAAAATAATACCAGACGAAACATTTGTATTAGTTGGATACTGCAAGAATAATTTGAATATAGATTGGTACAAAAAAGAAGGGAAATATAATTTCAGAATGGATGACGACAAAGGGTCGTTAATTTTAGAAAACAAAGTTGTAAATGCTAAGTATTTACTTCTTAGGGAATCAGGAAAAGATAACGCAAATAGAGTTTTCAAAATAAAAAGCAAAGGACCCAAAGTTATTCAAGGCTCTGTTTTAGAAAAGCAAGGTTACAAATCAGATAAATTAAAAGAATATTATTTAGTCATTGAAATTGAAAATAAAGAAAGTGAAGATTTTGGGATAGCAAATTATAACTTTAAAGAATTAGCTAGATATAAAGAAATTCCAGAAAATAAATACAAGAAACCTGCAATTCCCTTTGCAGTAACCTTAACAGAATTAATGAAAGTAAAAAATAAGGAATGAAATTTTCAGATGGTTACATCCTGTACTCACCCAAAAAACCAATAAATTGCGTCAAATTTTAAGTGCTAACATGCCAAACCTAGAAAAATACCTACAAATCACATTAGACAACGTTATAGCCTATGCACCAAAACTAGTTGGGGCCATAGCTGTTTTGGTCATTGGATTTTGGATAGCCAAAAAACTGGAAAAAGCGGTCATTGAACGCCTCAAACGCTCCAATTTCTCGCCCGAAATTACTTCCTTTTTGGGTTCAATATTTGGCATCGCTCTCAAGATAGCCATATTGTTAATGGCCGCAGGCATTGCGGGTTTTGATACTTCAGCATTGGTGGGTATGTTGGCTGCCGCTGGTTTTGCGGTGGGTTTAGCATTGCAAGGTGGCTTGGGCAACTTCGCCTCGGGTATTTTGATCCTCATATTTAAACCCTACAAAGTGGGCGACTGGATAGACATTAACGGCAAGTTCGGCAAAGTGGAGGAGATTCAGATATTCAATACCATCCTCGTCACTCCTGGCCACAAAACCCTGATTATTCCCAATGCCCAAGTGACCTCCCAAATCGTAACCAACTACTCCAAAAAAGGATTCATCCGGCTAGAAATAGACATACACATGCCTTATGAGGAAAGTTTCCCAAAGATCAAAAACATCATAGAGCAAGTGCTCGAAAAAACTCCTTTGGTACTAAATGAACCCAAACCACAAATTGGCATCGAAACTTTCGATAACTTTTTTGTAAAAATCAGTGTAAAACCTTACGTTAAGCCTGACGATTATTGGGATGTGACCTATGACATCAGGTCCCGACTAAAAGCAGCTTTCTCAGAACATCACATTACAGTAACCTACCCAGAGTCTGTCCGTCAAGGAGAAATTGGGGGGTAATTTGTTGAGGTGATAATTAGTTAATTTGCTAATGGGTGCTTTTGCCTCAATATTTAAATACTGGAATTTTTATAAAACTGTCTGCATACCACTTGATTTGGAGCGGCACTTTAGCGTCTTTTATGGTTTCGGTGCTGACCTCTTTACCGGTTCCATAGTTGATTTCCCAATCGAGGTTTTTGTTGATAGACAAAACAACCGCCAGCCTACTTCCCGCACCGATGGTCTTGGAAGTAAAAAATGAATCTTTAATGCTCAATGTTTCTTTTTTATTTGGAGTTAGCAGCTGCCTTTTCTCTCTGTTTTCAATAAAACTGGCCCTTTGAAGTGAGTAACTTAGCCAGTGTAGTCGACCGTCAGGCAGTATTTCGTACAGATCGACCCTGATGTCCATGTCTTTTTTGTTGATACTGGCTTTGAGCTGGCCCAGAAACTCTCCGTTGACATCAAAGGCCTTAGAAAAGGGCTCAGAAACAAACCTAAGAGCGTTGTCATTTCTAAAAACGCTGTCAATTAATAAGGCTTCGCCAAGGAGTTTAAGTTTGGAGGAGTCACTTCTGTCTGCAAAATCTATTTCATGTTTGATGTATTCGCTGGGTCCCCCAGTTTTCATATCTAGCTTATAGTGGTCATATTTTCTAGTATTGGAGAGGTAAAATGTGAGGGTATCGTTGTTCATTTTCGACAGCTGAGGCAAATGCCTCCACGCATTTTTACCCATTACCTCTATATTCACTTTGTCTTTGAGGATTTCAGGTCGTGGTTTATTTTTGAAAACAAAATCAAACCACTCAAAAACCAGGTTGGTGATATTTAACTTGGCAACGGAATCTATGGCATATCCGCCCAATTTTGCGGAGGGCGAAGCTTGTGCCCCAAAATGATCGTATGGACCCAGCAATAAATAATGGTTGGCTGATTTATTGAGCTTGAGGTGTTTATTATAATAGTACATGGCACCACGTTGGTCGTCGTCATAATAGCCAGATATGGTCAATACAGGAATATTTATACTTGAAAATTCCTGATCATTTGGAGTCATATTTTTCCAAAAGCTGTCGAACTTTGGATGATCCACCCACCGCTGAAAAATGGTGTTAGGTCTGCCATCTAAGGAATCCAAAGATCTGAAGCTTTTCCCGCTTACATACCATTTTTTTGCCAGAGCATGCCAATAGGCTTCATTGTTCATTTCGGTCATGTCAACTCCCTTGTTGTTACCAACAAAATGTATCCATCTCAGCATATAAGTCATAAAAATATTGTTGGCCATCGGATAGTCAACACCCACGCCTACAGACACTTGTGGAACAATGGTTTTTAGGGCTGGATGCAAGGTTTTGGCTGCAGCCCACTGTGAAAAGCCCAAATAACTTCCTCCATACATACCGACTTTGCCATCACTCCAAGCCTGCTTGCTTACCCAATCAATGGCATCATAGGCATCGTTGGCGTCATGCTCAAATGGCTCAATATCCTGTGGACTCAGTGATTTCCCCCTGGTATTTACCACTACACCCACATATCCTTTTTCTGCGGCAAGCTTGGCATCAGCCTTGTCTCCAGGGCCGCTATAGATGTTAAACATCAGCACAGTGGGCAATTTTTCAAGTACATCTTTTTTGCGAGCTATGGTGGCGTGTAGCAAGGCTCCATCTCTGGTTTTAATCAAAAGGCTGTCTTGGATATCATATTTTTGATTTTCTACTTCGGCCAAAAAAGAAGCCACGGGTTTTAACACCTGACTATAAACCACATAAGAGGCATAACTACGACAAAGCATTATGCCTTCTTCTTGAGAAAGATTACCATTTTTCAATAGGTCAAAAAAACCTTTTCTGATGGGAACAATATCGGTAGAAAAATAACTCTCGGCTTCAATTTTTTCAGCGTCTTTTAGTTTTGCATATTCTTTTTTGAAAACCTCCAAGTAGTGTTCAGCAAAAGCCTTATCTGATTCTTCATTGAGGGTTTTCAAAAAGGTATTAAATTGAAAGCCAATTCCATTGCTGGGTGTTTTTTCTTCCTTTGCTATAAATTCTATAAATCCAAGAAGGTTTTTTTCGGCTTTATCATATTCTCTGGCAGCAATATGTAACCTAAAAGCCCTATTCAATTCTTTTTCAGAAGTAGGATTTGGCAAGTCTTTCAGAATGTTTTTGGCCAAAGCGGCTATTTCCTTTTGGATGGATAAACTGTCGTTGCTATCAGAAATTTGAAAAGGGTAAGTTTGCCCAAAAGAAATATTCGAAATTAAAAGAAGTCCAAGTAAAATTCTCAGTGTCATTAAGTTTTTTTTTCACAAATAAAAAAAAAATTTGCGTGTGTATTCAAAGACTGCGAACAATAAAAAGGAATGTTTTATCCTGCGGTAAGCAGTAGTTTAAAAGGAAGATCCATCAAAATTCTTATTGGAACACCCATACTTTACAAACTATTGTATTTCAACAACTTAAGCATATACCTTTACTTATAGGTGACTGTTGACTTATTGTAATATTTGAAGTATTTTTCAAAATGAGCGACGCTTTAAAAAGAGAATATGTGCCAGCATGGCACACAAAGTATGGAATTTAGGCGTGTTGCTAATGCGAAATTTAAAAAAAGAAAATTCTAGGATGGTTAATGATTATAAAACCCAACCCAAAATTAAATAAAACAATGAAGGACAGAGCAAACAACCTAAACCTGTGTAAAAGGTGGCCGTAACTGCTCCATAAGGCACCAGAGCAGGGTCTGTGGCCGCCAGACCTGCCGAAACGCCAGAATTGGTACCCATCAATCCGCCAAAAGCCATGGCCGCAGCGGGGTTATTTAAGCCTACTCTTTTGGCCAAAAGTGGTGTAAGAATAGTCACCAAAATGGCTTTTAAAACACCAATGGCAATACTCAAAGCGATGACGTCGGAGCTTGCTCCCAAGGCCGCACCCGTAACCGGCCCAACGATGTACGTGCAGGAGCCCGCCCCTATGGTACAAAGACTTGCGGCATCACGAATGCCCCAAATCCAAGCCAAGGCCACCCCGAAAACAAAGAAAAAAACTATCCCAAAAAGCAAGGAAACCAAACCCAGCCATCCGGCTTTTTTCATGGTGAGGTAGCTGGCACCCATGGCGGTGGCCACAATGGTAAAATCTCTGAACATAGAACCCCCAAAAGTACCTACTCCTTTCAGAAAGGGTAAATCAGAAAGTCCTTTTTCGCCATTGGTAATGATTCCTCCAAAATACGCCAAAATCAATCCCGCCAATATGGCTATGGCCGAACCAGGCAAATAGCCTTTGAGAACTTTCTTAGAGAATACTTCAGAAAGAAAAGCAAGTACACCAATGACCATAAAACCTACTATGAGGCCGTTTTTATCAATAAAATTCTCAAAAATCTCCATAAATTATTTTT
This sequence comes from Bacteroidetes bacterium B1(2017), assembly GCA_002256395.1. GTDB lineage: Bacteria > Bacteroidota > Bacteroidia > UKL13-3 > UKL13-3 > B1. The sequence goes on from NKJG01000095.1 coordinate 11,077, forward strand.
GGCTAAGCTTGATCAAATAAGGTAAAGTAAAAAACGCAGCTACCACAGGCACCATACCCACCAAAACAGCCAAAAAACCACTAGAGACGGCCACTTTCACGTTTTGAGAAGCACTCATGGCGATGATAACTGGAATGTACATTTTGTTCCAAAAATCTACCCCCTTTTCAAATTCAACATCGAGCCAACCTTTTTTTTGTAGCCATTCTTTGCAAAGCAGCAGTATAATCATCGCAAAACCCACTCCCCCGACGTTGGCCTTTACGCCTAAAAATTCGCCGAGATACTCGCCACAAAGCTGACCCGTAAGATAAGAAAAGGCCAAAATGGCTACTCCGTAAATGATCATATTCAAATATTTTTAAAGAGTTCTTTTACATCATTTTTGGTGACTTTGCCCATGGCGTTTCGAGGCAACTCCTCCACTATCAGATATTTACGGGGAGTTTTGTAGGCAGGCATCATGCCACGCATCCATTCGTTGAGTTGTTTCAAGTCCAATGAGTTGTTGCTAACTACAATACTGGCTACCA
>NKJG01000184.1 GCA_002256395.1 Bacteroidetes bacterium B1(2017)
TGTTACCTTTAGTAATTCGACAATCAACCCTTCCCAATGAAACCCACAGTATACAGATTATCTTCAACATTATTTTTACAGGTAACTTCTATTCGTATTGAAGAGAATGCAATGAATTTGCAAATTGGTTCAGATACTAGCAACTCTTTTTAGATGATTCCTGTCAACAGATGATTTCCTGTCAGAAAATTCTCACTCTTGGGGTAATTTGAAAAGTAGGTAGTCATTGTTCGTTCCTGGAGCATCCTCCAAAAGGTTGCCTCAGCCTGGACCAAGATGAAAATATCAAATATCTCCACAAATTGAGGTTGGCACTTTCCTCTTGTTTGATACATAAATTTATGATTTGTTTGATAGCGCATTCGAACTCCCTTATTTCTAGGCAAGTATTCATTGTGGTACCTGCTGCCAACAGGCGCTGAAGTTCTTCATACTACTTCTAAATAGAAAACATCATCAATTCACTCTTTGAAATCGGCTCTATCACATGCAGGTGTTTGCCAAACCTTCTTGACAGCATTGAGACAAGCTTAACAATAATCAGTCACTGTCTATATGATGAATGAAGGTGGTTCACTCTGGTTCCCAGTAGCAAGAAATGTCGCTAAGTGGAAGAGAAATATGGTCAGTGTAGTATGCATGCTGGAGTATCGCCTACAGGGGACAATGGCAGGATGGACAAGCTACTGGTCTCAGAAAC
>NKJG01000043.1 GCA_002256395.1 Bacteroidetes bacterium B1(2017)
GAAAATCTTCCTTTGTTAGATTAAATAATATTAGTTTGGCATACACCCTCCCTAAGGCTATGGCCAATAAGGTCAAATTTGAAAGTATGAAGTTTTACGTGAATGTATCCAACCTAGCCGTATTTACTCCATGGGATTATTTTGATCCTGAATCAAGAGCAAATACAGAAACTAACGATGCATTTTATCAAAATTTAATGCCACGTACTTCAACACTTGGTCTAAACATTACATTCTAAATTGATATTTTATGAAAAATATATTTAAAAATAAAAAAATAACCATTGCTACTGTATTAATTCTTGCAGTGAGCACAAGTTGTAAAGACAGTTGGCTTGAGCCCCAACCTCTTTCTTTATTTACTCCTGAAAATACTTTTACAAATGAAGCAGGTTTTAAATCGGCCTTGGCTTCCTGTTCCGCAAATCTAAAAGATGAATGGTATGGGGATGGTACACCAATCATTACAGAATTGCTATTTTCAGAAATGGCTGTTGAAGGCACCACCGATAAATTTGGCCCAGCAGTTGATTTAAATGTTTTAATAACACCAGATGCAAATTTAAATAGTGGAGACTTTAATAGAATAGGCTGGTACTGGGAGCGACATTGGTTGGGTATTCGATTAGCGAATACAATAATTGATAAAATACCAGCTGTTGCTTCTATAAAAGACGACATTAAAAATCAGCTTCTTGGAAAGGCCTATTTCTATCGTTCTTATCATTATTATCGTCTGGTTAATCAATTTGGGGATGTGCCTACTTCTTTTAAAGAAATTACGAGCCCTAAACTTGATTTTCAAACTGTAAAGAGAGAGGTTATTTTAGCTAAAATCAAAGCAGATCTTGATTTTGCATTTAAAAATGTACCATTTGCTGGTGACAAAGGAGACGTAAATAAGGCTTCAATTGGCCACTTACTTACCAAGGTTAATTTGGCATTAGGTCTTTATGATGAAGCCATCGCCATTGCTGACCAGGTAATTAACAGCGGTACTTATAAATTAGTAACAGGAAGATTTGGAGTAGATGGAGGTAATAGTACAAAAAATGTTACTTGGGACCTACACCGCCCTGCAAATAAATTTATTTCTGCCAATACCGAAGTATTGTTTTCAGTAACAGACCGTTTTGGTTTAACAAGTGCTTCTACTACTGGAACTACAGTTATGCGTCAAGCTGTACCGTTTTACTCAAATAGTGCAATTTTGACCCCCGATGGTAAACCAGGTATGGTTCCTGGTCAAGTGGAATTTGATTTAGGAACAAAATTTGGCCGTGGAATAGGTAGATGCCGTGCAACAAATTATACACAGTACTACGTTTGGGATGACGAAAAAGACCATCGCCACGATACAAAATCTGGAAACTGGATGAGAATGGAAGATTTGGTTTATAATAATACAGCTCTAAAAGGTGTATCTCCTTTTTATGGAAAATCTCTACAGCTAAAAGATGCAACTGGCAAATTATTGATAAGCAATGGCGATACCATAAGAAGTTGGTTTAACTGGCCACATTACAAACTTTATATTGAAGACCAAATCCGAATACCGTATCAAGGTGGAAATTCAGACTGGTATGTATATCGCTTAGCTGAGACATACCTTTTAAGAGCTGAGGCTCATTGGTTTAAGGGAAATAACTCCCTGGCTATTGCCGACCTTAATGCAGTTAGAACTAGAGCAAACTGTAGCCCATATTCTGAGAATAAAATAATAGACATCGGTACCATACTCGATGAGAGGGGAAGAGAGTTGTATTATGAAGAGCCTCGTAAAACCGAATTAACTCGTATTGCCTATCAAATGGCAAAATCAGGTAAAAGTTACAATGGCAAAACGTATTCGTTACAAAACTTTTCAACCGCCAATTTCTTTTATGACAGGGTTGTGGAGAAAAACAACTTTTATAACAAAGTAAAAAACATTAGAGGAGATAGCTACACAATAAGTCCATACCATGTTTTATGGCCGATTCCTAGGCCAGCAATTTTGGCAAATAGCTTGGGACAGATCAATCAAAATTTAGGATATGCAGGTAGTGAATCAAATAAGCCAGCATTAGATAAAATAGTAGAATAAGAAAAAAAGTGGACAATTAATAACCCCCGCTGCATTAATGGGGGTTATTTTCCTTTAAAGAGGTTTTTCAAAAACAAATTATAAATAATAGTGAGAGTTAAAAGTTCAAATGAAATCTTAAAATTTTCCAGAAATATTGCATTAACTAAATTAAATGGACATTATTAACTATTTTAATAAAATGAAAAGGGTTATTCTCTTGTTTTTGTTACATTTTACCTTTGGATGCAAAGAAGTTAAAGTCCCCAATGAGGTATCCTTAGCTATGGACAGCATTAATGAGGAGGTTGATTATAACATTCATGTAAAAAAAATCCTTTCTGATAAGTGTTTTAGTTGCCATGGAAATGATGCAAAAAAGCAAAAAGCAGATTTAAGACTTGATGTAGCAGAGGCGGCATATTCTAAAAAAACAGAATCTGGCATGAAGGCAATAGTACCAGGCGATATCTCCAACAGTGATTTTGTGCATCGAATCCTAAGTGAAGATCCTGATTATCTTATGCCAGAACCGTCCTCACATTTAACATTAACGACTTATGAAAAAGCGATATTAGTTAAATGGATAAAACAAGGTGCCAAATACAAACCTCATTGGGCCTTTGTTGCTCCTCAAAAAACCACAGCTCCGAAGATTAAAAACACAAGTTGGGTAAAAAACGACATCGATAATTTTATTTTATCCAAGATTGAAGCCGCCCAATTAAATCCAAACCCACAAGCCGATAAAGAAACACTGATTCGGAGACTCAGTTTTGATATCAGAGGTTTCGCACCAAGTATTGCAGAAGTAGATGCTTATTTGAAAGACCAAAGCCCTAATGCCTATGAAAAACAGGTCGATCGTTTTTTGGCTTCACCTGATTATGGCGAGCGAATGGCAATTTATTGGCTAGACTTATCAAGATTTGCCGATAGCTATGGGTATCTCGATGATAAGCATTATGATATGAGTCCATGGCGTGACTGGGTAATAGAAGCCTATAATAAAAACCTAAGCTTCAAGGATTTTATTACTTGGCAGCTAGCTGGAGATTTGCTGCCAAATACCTCAAAAGAAAAAATACTTGCCACTGGTTTTAATCGAAATCATAAACAAAATACTGAAGCGGGGATTATAGAGGAGGAGTTTCGGGTTGAAAATGTGGTAGATAGAACCAATACCTTAGGCACCGGCTTAATGGCCATGAGTGTAGCCTGTGCCAAATGCCACGACCATAAATTTGACCCTATAAGTCAAAAAGACTTTTATTCCCTGTACTCTTTTTTTAATAGTACTTTCGAAAACGGAAGTCCAAATTATGGCAATGAGGATATGGTTGCAGGCCCTACGCTCTTGTTGCCGACAAAAGTACATGAGCAAAAAATAACCCAGCTTAAATCATATATATCGAAGTTAGAGCAACAACAAAATAACAATAAATTTGAAGTAAAATCCCAAAACGAAAAAGATTTGGCTTTAGGTTTAAGTCGAAAATTAGTAGCCAAATTAAGTTTTGATAAACTCATAATTAAAGATCCTAAAAAAGCAATTTTCAATAACGAGCTTGATAACTCTTTAAGTGCCATTGCTAATAAAGTGGAAACATCTCAAGGAGTAAGTGGGCTTTCTTTGAAGTATAATGATGAAACTGAGGTGTCATTACCACCTTATAAAGTGGGTTATTTTGAACGTTATGAACCTTTTTCCTTTTCTATTTGGCTTAAAGTTCCCAATAATTATCCATTAGCTACGGTTTTTCATAATACCGATGTGGAAAGGTACGGTTATCAAGGATATGATCTTGTATTAAAAAACAATCAATTAAACTTTAGAATTTCCCATGCTTTTCCTCACGACGCTATAAGTGTTATGAGCAAGGAAAAACTACAAGCAAACAAATGGTACCATTTGGTAGGTACTTACGATGGCAGCAGCAAAGCCAGAGGTGTTTCACTGTATTTAGATGGTAAAAAGTTAAACCCAATTGTAGAATACGATCACCTAATAAAGCATATTCGTTCATATCCTAATATTCACAAAACGTCTAAGTATAACGGAATAACTTTCGGCGTACGTAGTCTTGACCGTTCAATGCCGGGCGGCGAAGTGGATGAATTTCAGCTTTTTAATGATCAATTGTCTTCTGCCGAAGCTAGTTTTTTATATAAAAGATTATCGTTTCCAATTGTTAAAAAGATAAAACAAAATCCAGAAACGCCCTTGTTTCTTGCTCGTAAAAACCTAAGTATGCTGCTAGATTCCACTAAGGAGGTAATGGTAATGGGTGATTTGCCTAAACCTAGGCCTACCTATGTATTAAAACGAGGCATATATGATAGTTATGGAGAACGGGTTTACCCATCTACACCAGCTGCCATATTGCCGTTTCCTAAAGACCTACCCAAAAACAGGCTGGGCTTAGCAGATTGGTTATTTTTAGACCAAAATCCCCTTACTGCTAGAGTGGCAGTAAACAGAATATGGCAATTGATATTTGGATCAGGAATTGTTAAAAGTTCAGATAATTTTGGAAGCCAAGGCGATTTACCCACACATCCAGAACTCTTAGATCATCTGGCGGTTTGGTACAAAGAACACAACTGGAATACAAAAGAACTCTTTAAATATATTTATATGAGTTCTACCTATCAGCAGTCTGCGATTGCAAGTATTGCCTCTATTAAAAAAGACCCAAACAATGAATTATTAAGCCGTAGCCCAAGATATAGATATCCTGCGGAAATGATACGGGATAACGCCCTTAAAGTTGGTCAATTACTTACCTCTAAAATTGGCGGCCCCAGCGTTTATCCATACCAACCTACAGGCTTATGGGACGAGCTAACCGATAAGTCTTGGAAATATGTTTACAATACTTCAACCGGCGATGATTTGTACCGTAAAAGTATTTATACTATCCGAAAAAGAACGAGTGTTGTGCCGTTTCTTCAAATATTCGATGCACCAGATAGATCACTCTGTACTGTAAAACGCCAAGTCTCAAGTTCTCCGATGCAATCGCTTGCTATGCTTAATGACCCACAGATTATCGAAGCTGCACGTAGTTTGGCTTGGCATTCGATGCAAAATGGTGGAAGTTCACTAGAAAATCAATTGAATTATTGTTTCAGGCTAATTACAGGTCGTAAACCCCAATCTAAAGAAATTATTCTGCTGAACGAATTATATAAGGCAGAGAAAAAGAACTTTGGAAAACAACCCGCCAAAGCTGTTAAGTACCTTTCTAATGGATATGATAGAAAGTCAACTATAGATAAAGTTGCCCTTGCATCTTTTGCAAGTGTGGCTGCTATCGTCATGAATACCGATGAATTTTTCACCAGAAAATAAATAACAAAATGGACGAGATACAAAAAATTCAATATAATGCCAAGAGGAGAGATTTTTTATTAGGCTCTGCTATAGGCCTAGGAGGAATAGCATTACAAGGTTTGATTGGTTGCAAATCAAAACCCGAAGCTGTTAAAAAAGATAACCAAATTTCTGCACCTATAGAGCAAGAAAACCGGCCACTAGTAAGTCCGCATTTTATGCCTACTGCCAAAAGAGTTATCTATTTGTTTCAAAGTGGAGGGCCATCTCAAATGGAACTTTTTGACTATAAACCCATGCTCTATAAGATGCATGGGAAAGAAATACCCCCTTCAGTAATGGGGACTAACAGGGTCTCGGGTATGACAAGTAATCAGTATTCATTTCCACTTGCCATGCCAGCTTGTAATTTTTCACAGCATGGGTCAAACAGTACATATCTTAGTGAACTAATTCCTCATACTGCCTCCATAGTTGATGAATTATGTATTATTAAAAGTATGGTTACCGACCAAATAAATCATGAACCTGCTATGATTTTTACTCAAACAGGTAACCAATTGAGCGGCAGACCTTGCATTGGCTCTTGGTTAAGTTATGGCTTGGGAAGTATGAATCAAAATTTACCTGCCTTTATTGTAATGTTATCAAAAGGCGGAGGCGATCAGCCCATAAGTAGTGCCGCATGGAGTAGTGGTTTTTTACCTTCTTATCACCAAGGGGTTCAATTTTTATCTGTTAAAGACCCTGTGCTTTTTCTAAAAACACCCGATGGTGTAGAAAGGATGGATAGGAGAAGGGCTTTGGATTTTATAAAGCAATTTAATATTGTCCAAAACGAAAAATGGCAAGACCCCGAAATTGAAAGTCAAATTACCCAAGCAGAAATGGCCTATAAAATGCAAATGGCTGTGCCAGATATCCTTGATCTTTCAAAAGAGCCAAAGCATATTTTAGACATGTACGGCCCCGACGTGACCAAACCAGGGACATTTGCTCATAATTGTATTACTGCAAGAAGACTCATAGAAAAGGATGTACGATTTGTCCAGCTTTATCATTTGGGTTGGGACCATCACGGTAGAATATCATCTGGTATTCGTAAGGCTACCAAACAAACCGACCAAGCCTCGGCAGCTTTGGTAAAGGATTTAAAGCAAAGGGGATTATTAGATGACACCTTGGTGATATGGGGAGGGGAATTTGGTCGGACAAGCTTCTCACAAGGAAAACTAACACCAGAAGGTTTTGGTCGTGACCATCACCCTGGTGCTTATACAACTTGGATGGCCGGAGGTGGCGTAAAACCAGGCCTAGTGTATGGACAAACCGACGATTTTGCTCACAATGTAGTCAGAGACAAAGTACATGTTCATGATTTTCAGGCTACATTACTTTACATGCTAGGAATTGACCACGAAAAATTTATCTATAAAAATGAAGGTCGTAGGTATCGTTTAACAGATGTTCATGGTCACGTTATTAAAGATATATTAGCATGAATTTAGATTTTATTGGGCGTTTTCATCCTTTGCTGGTTCATCTTCCCATTGGTATTCTTGCATTAGCTGCTATACTAGAATATCTATTTCCAAAAAGAACCTCGCCTGCACAAATACAATTAATATTATTGATTGGAGCTGTATCGTCTGTTTCGGCGGCCATATTAGGTTGGTTTCTTTCATTGTCTTCCGAGTACGATGTGGATTTGCTAAACAAACATAAGTGGACAGGTATAATTCTTAGCTTTTTTACGGTTGCCTTGTGGGCTTGGAAATACAAAGGCTCGGATTTTTCAAAATTTAAGATTATATCAAATCTGCTTTTTGGTTCTATGCTATTGTTTTTAGTATTGGCTGGCCATTATGGAGGAAGCCTTACACATGGTGTTGATTTTTTATCGATAGATAACTTAATCGATACCGACAAAACTGCTAACAAGTTATCATTTGTCCCCATAACTGCCACCACAAATGGTAGTGTTTACGACAAACTCATCACACCCATTTTAAGTGAAAAATGCTATAATTGCCACAATCCAAATAAAACAAAAGGCAACCTTAAAATGCAGACCTATGCGGCATTACTTAAAGGTGGAAAAACTGGGCCAGCAATAGTAGCTGGTGATGCTCTACATAGTGAACTTGTAAAAAGAACTTTACTTGATTTGGATGATAAAAAACGAATGCCTCCTAAAGGGAAAAAGCAGCTGACGAGCAATGAAATTACACTTTTAAAATGGTGGATTAATAATGGAGCATCAGAAAGAACAAGCATTAGCGAGGCAATTAAAAATGACACTATTCGTGCATTTTTGGCTGGATCAAATGCAAGGGCAGAACCAAGTTTAGGTTTAGCATCTATAAAAAAAGCAGATTCTTTGGTCATCATTAAACTAAAGGAAAGGCTTTGGGAAGTAAATAGTATCTCTAAAGGAAGTCCTTATTTGGACATAAATGCTGTAAGTTTAACTAGTCTTTCAAATCAGCAGCTCAATGTTTTACAAGAAATTGACGATAATATTGCTTGGTTAAATTTAGCAAATACCCAAATCAATGATCAGGCTTTTAAATTTATAAGTCAATGTAAAAACGTTTTAAAACTGAATCTCGCCAATACTAGTACTTCTAATATTGCGGTTAATGACCTAAAAAAAATGACTAAACTACAATACTTAAACATAATCGGTACTAGAATTGACGATACAGGGCTTATGCAATTGTGTGAAATGGGCTCATTAAAAAACATTTACTGTTGGAGTAGTAAGGTGACGCCTAATGGGGTAGAAAGCTGTAAAAAAAAATATCCTAACGTAAAAGTCGATAATGGTGATGATTACATTTTAGTAAAAAAATAACGTTTTATGAATAGAAGAGATTTCATCCAAGATGCATCACTGGTAATGAGCGGTGCATTATTGACTAAACCTTTTAATACCCTAGCCTTCGAAAAAACAGAGGATTTAGTTATTGGCCATGGCGATTATAGGTATAAAGTAAACAAAGAATGGGGTGCTTTGGATCCAAACAGATATCCAGTAAACGATTGTCATGAAATGGTAATGGATAAAAAGGAGAGAATCATACTTTTAACAAATGAACCAAAAAACAATATTTTGATCTATGATAAATCAGGTAGATTACTAGAAAACTGGACCTTAAATTTATCGGGAGCACACGGACTTACCATTCATGAAGAGAATGGAAGTGAGTTTTTGTATATTACCGATGTGATAAGAGATGAAGTATATAAAACTACTTTAAAGGGTAGTGTTATACTAACAATTAAACATCCAAAACTTATAAGTCAATACCAAGACTGTGATAAGTTTAAACCCACAGAAACATGTATAGGACCCAATGGCGACATTTATATTGCTGACGGTTACGGCAGTCAATTTATTTTACAATACAATAGCAAGGGTGAATTTATTCGAAAATTCGGTGGGGATAGTGCCATACAAGAAGATAAATTTAAACAAGCTCACGGTATTGCACTAGACCAACGTGATCCGAAAAATCCTACGTTATTGTGCACTGAAAGAATGAAAAATTGTTTTAAACGTTTCACGCTTGAAGGTAAATATATTGAATCCATTTATACTCCTGGAGCTTATTTAAGTCGTGCTGTTATAAAAGGCGAAATGCTGTATTCAGGTGTTTGTTTTTCAGCTTTGAGAAACCATTATCTTACTCCAAATTCTGGTTTTGTGACCATATTGAATAAAGATAATATTGTAGTTTCAAACCCTGGAGGAACTGCCCCAATTTACATCAATGGCCAATTGCAACCCTTTGTGCAAGATCAAGCAATTTTTAAGCATTGTCACGATGTTTGTGTAGATAATGAAGACAATATGTATATACCCCAATGGAATGCAGGAAAAGTGTATCCTTATAAACTTACTAGGGTATAAATTTCGATAATTCCGAAAATCTGATTTTTTTGATTTAAGTTCACTTTTTTGGTCTGAAAATTAAATCCAAATATCTCAAAAGATATTAAGTATGATGCCTATGTTGTTGTTTTAAATTAATTGTCCAGAAAAATAGATGGGAATTGAATTCCCTATAAAGGAGAATCGATGAAAGGTTGAATAGACTATTGGTTAAAATAGGTTAATACAAAATCCCTGAGGTTTCTTCAGGGTTTTTTGTTTTTATTCTAATATGATTGATATTCGGCTCTTTTGTTTTTGCTTTAATTCTCCTTTACTAATTAGATTTGGACCAAGATGAAATTACATTTGGTGTAATAGGACCAAATAATTTTAAAAGTATAAGATTTTTACAAAATGGAACTCAGGCAAAATTTAGAAAATACAATATTGGGATTTTTGAATCTGAAGTTTGCTGCTTTTTTTGATTAATTGGTGTCTTTTCAGCGAAAATTACACCAATAATAATTCTCTTTATTGTTAAACTTAGTGGGAATCCGATTTTTCTCATTTTGAAATTCAATGAACCTAGAGGTCATGGATTATGAATTTATTGGAAAGTAAATGTTAGAAATAAATTTAATTACCCCTTACTTTTTTGATATTTAGAATCAAAATGTATTACTTCTCTCATTAATTCACAAATCTTGCTCACATTTAAGAACTTTTTTTTGAACCATTTGAAAAATCGCTCCACTTTAAAACCCTATAGCATTTCCTCCGTCTACCCTTAATGAAACGCCTGTTATGTAAGATGCTGCTTCTGATGCTAGAAATACCGCTGCGTGCCCAATGTCAACTGGTTTGCCAAATTTTCCCATAGGAGTACGGTTTAGTGCTTTGTTCATTCGGTCGGGGTCGGAGTTCATGGCAGTTTGCATCATGGCAGTTTCGATAAATTTGGACCTGCCGTTGATTTGAATGTTTTGATTACTCCAGATGCAAATCTTAATAGCCCAGATTTTAACAGAATAGGATGGTACTGGGAGAGACATTGGTTGGGTATTCGATTGGCGAATACTATAATTGACAAAATTCCGACGGTTGCTTCTATGAAAGACGAAGTTAAAAATCAATTACTTGGAAAGGCATACTTCTATCGTTCTTATCATTATTATCGATTGGTTAATCAATTTGGTGATGTACCTACTTCTTTTAAAGAAATTACGAGCCCTAAACTTGATTTTCAAACTGTAAAGAGAGATGTTATATTAGCGAAACTTAAAGAAGACCTTGATTTTGCTTTTAAAAATGTTCCATTTGCTGGTGACAAAGGTGATGTAAATAAAGCTTCAATTGGCCATTTGTTAACAAAAGTCAACTTGTCTTTAGGACTTTATGATGAAGCCATAGCTATTGCAGACCAGGTAATTAACAGCGGTACTTATAAATTAGTAACAGGAAGATTTGGAGTAGATGGAGGTAATAGTACAAAAAATGTTACTTGGGACCTACACCGCCCTGCAAATAAATTTATTTCTGCCAATACCGAAGTATTGTTTTCAGTAACAGACCGTTTTGGTTTAACAAGTGCTTCTACTACTGGAACTACAGTTATGCGTCAAGCTGTACCGTTTTACTCAAATAGTGCAATTTTGACCCCCGATGGTAAACCAGGTATGGTTCCTGGTCAAGTGGAATTTGATTTAGGAACAAAATTTGGCCGTGGAATAGGTAGATGCCGTGCAACAAATTATACACAGTACTACGTTTGGGATGACGAAAAAGACCATCGCCACGATACAAAATCTGGAAACTGGATGAGAATGGAAGATTTGGTTTATAATAATACAGCTCTAAAAGGTGTATCTCCTTTTTACGGAAAACCTCTACAACTAAGAGACGCCGCAGGCAAATTATTGATAAGCAATGGCGATACCATAAGAAGTTGGTTTAACTGGCCACATTACAAACTTTATATTGAAGACCAAATCCGAATACCGTATCAAGGTGGAAATTCAGACTGGTATGTATATCGCTTAGCTGAGACATACCTTTTAAGAGCTGAGGCTCATTGGTTTAAGGGAAATAACTCCCTGGCTATTGCCGACCTTAATGCAGTTAGAACTAGAGCAAACTGTAGCCCATATTCTGAGAATAAAATAATAGACATTGGTACCATACTTGATGAGAGGGGAAGAGAGTTGTATTATGAAGAACCTCGTAAAACAGAATTAACCCGTATAGCCTATCAAATGGCTAAGTCAGGTAAAAGTTATAATGGCAAAACTTATT
>NKJG01000044.1 GCA_002256395.1 Bacteroidetes bacterium B1(2017)
TTAAAACTCAATAATATTCCCTTTATTTGTTATTGACTTTTCGCTTATAAATCTATGCTAAAATGAATCTCCAAATAGGGGGTCAATTTCAAACGGAATGAGGGGGTCTATTTGGTCGGAATATGCAATATAGCAACAAATTTGGGCAAGAAGTATTATATGCAAATGTATTGGTAGAATACCCAAATAATATCTTCTTTTATAAAAAAGTAAAACTAAGCTATACATCTGATGTTGCTACCCCAATTACCTTAGGTTATTGCTATGATAAGGTAAGCAATTTTAATAGAATAAGTAAAATATCACCAGGTGGGAATGCAGGTGACCCAACTAAAAGCCCAAACCCTGAATGCGACGAATGCCGCCTTAACAAACGCAACCTAAATCCGTTTATGGATTGGTTTAATTTGCTTTTACACCAAAATGGAACTGTTGGACAATACCCTTTGGTAAATGAGTATAAATGGAGTGGGTATAACTATTTATCCCCAGATCCGCGTGAAACTTTAAATATGCCGATTTCGGTTACTTCTAATATATATTGCCAAGGTAATCCAAATATTCCAAGCCTAACAAAAATATTTCACCCCGAAACAAACACACATGAAAATATTCCAAGTTGCCCAAGTCTATTAGATTTTGATTGCACCATAACCTTAAACACCATACCCGAAAAATTTATTAAAGATGTAGTAACTATTCTTTCAATTTCAAGACCTCCAGGCAAACCCTATGATTATTTTGAAATGATTGGCCAAACCATAATGGGCGAAAAAGTTACTATTTATGGTAACTCACCTTGCATGGATATTTGCGATAAACCATGTGGAGGAAGTGGCCAAAGTCCATGTGGTGTATTTGAAGAGTTTGAATTTGATACAATTAATGATAAATACAATACAAGTTTCAAACATGAATTAGATATAAATGGAATAAACGGAGTGAAGGATGATTACCCAACAATAAGTAATAATACACTTCCAATTCCAAACGAATATTGCTTGATTAATAATCATAATTTTGTATTTAGAATGATGGCTGGCCAAACTACCTTTGCCAAGGCATTTGAATACTCAACAGGTAAATCATTTAATGCAAATACAAAATACAAAGGAACCTTTACTGTTTTATACCGTGAGGACGCAACTCAACCCGAAATTGATGCCTTTATGCGAATTGGAGGGGTTATTTATTCAGCCAGTAAAGAAAAAGTAATAATTGATGGATACCCAAATGATTTTTCAATTACCTATACTTATTATTTTAATACTGGAGGAACTACTGGAAGTGTGGTTTTACCTGTTGAAATTTGGATGAGAAATTCATCCACCTATTTTAACCCTCCAAATGGGGATGGTTCACAAATGTTTTATTTATACAAAATAGGTTTTGAAGAATCATGTGAACCCAATTTGCCCTGCTGCCCAATTCCAAGTCCAGAATTTACCGTTGAATCGCCTTGCTCAACCTTGGCCAATTTTGCCCGCGAAAATGCTCGCACCCAATACCAAGCTTATGTAAATAGAGTGCGCGATGAGTTTAAGGCAGCCTATATTAAAAAATGCTTACAGGCCTACGAAGGATTTTACATGAACCAATTGGATGAAAAATACCATTATACCTTGTATTATTATGACCAGGCAGGCAATTTGGTTCGCACCATACCCCCACAAGGTGTTAAACCACTTACCCAAGCGCAAATAGACCAAGTAAATTTGGATAGGCAAAATGGAACAAGAACCATTTTTACGGAGCACGATTTAGCTACTACCTATGCGTATAATTCATTAAACCAATTGGTAGAACAAACCGTGCCCGATAATAGGGATATGGATTTAATTCTACATCAAAACCTACTAAATGGAATCCCCTCAGGTCTTGTTATACGAGGCATACAGCGCATAAGCCAAAGCAAAGCGTATTTATTTGCCGATGATAATACCACAGGAAATTACTCGCGCATTTTTACTACCCTAGATGGAGGGCAAAGCTGGAAAGAAAATTCGGATATTGGAACCAGGCAATTAAATAAAGTACAAGCATTAAGTAGCACAGTGCAATATGCCATTGGCGAAAATGGCTTGTTTATGAAATGGGATAATACCGCAAGTAGTTGGCAAATTAAATATGTGCCTAGCTCGGCTTCTCTAAGCGAAATATATTTCATAAATGACTTAAACGGAACTTTATTTGAAGAAACGGGAATGTTTTATAAAACTGCCGATGGGGGCGAAACTTGGACGGGCCCTTATACCAGTTTGCAAAAGCAATTTGCAACTGGTGCTAAATTAAGTTCGGTATCGGCATTTTATAATCTATTGTATGCAGCAACTACTGGCGGCGAAATTTATTTTAGTAACAATTGGGGTGTCATTTGGGAGAAACAAGATAAAATTAGAACCAAAATGGAGCTAACTACAGCTTCGTTTTTAGATAATAATACTGCTTTTATTGCCGGGCAAGGCGGACTTTTATTAAAAGGCACTGCTAGTAGTAATACTAAATGGCTACCTATTAATACAGGTTTAAAAGATAAATTCTTAAAACTAAAATTCTTTACAGAGCAAAATGGTGCCGCATTAAGTTCGTATGTTGATTTGGGTAATTCATATAGCAAACTTATATATTCTAGCAATGGGGGTAACGGATGGAGCAATGCCGTGCCTGGCGCCTATACTGGTAATCAGCGCTTTGTAGATATGATATTTTTGAGTTCAAGCAAAGGATATGCTCTTCATGAATCAGGAAGTATATTAATGAGTATTAATGCTGGTGCTAGCTGGAGTCTTGTTGCAGGAACAAGCCCTTATACAGGTACAAAAAAAGCAACTTCCTTAGCTCTTTTTGTGCAAGGCTCAAGCACCTTCGCCTTTATGGCAAGTAATGAAGGGGATATTTATACCGCTAATTTAAATGCTTCTACCCCTACTTGGAGCAATGTATTGGGTATTTATAAACCAGGTAATGATGCCATTTTACAGGTACATGCCATTAGCTCTTCAAAAGTTCTTTTTATAAATTCTTATGGAATCGCTTATACCTATGCTGGTGGCAATAGTTTGGTTTATTTAAATACTACCTATGGCATTGATAAAATTTGGAAGGCCGATTTTGACCTAGGTTCGGCCAATGGAACTCTGCTTTGCCAAGTTGCTTCGGGAGATTATACCTATTATGTATCTAAGTATACCAATGCAGGCAGCCCAATAGTAGAAAATGCCTCACCTCCAATTTACAAAACAGAAACGGGCTCACATGGCTTTTTATATGGCAACAAAAATGGGAATACCACAGCTTTTGTGGGCTTTACATCGGGCGAACTTTTTGCCAAAGAACTAGATAATTGCATTGATCCTACCCAATGCAGTTGGGAAAATGTTGGCCAAAGAATTACCATTGGCGATATTAGTGATATTGATTATTATAAAGATTCTACTGTTTTATCGAGCTCCGGTCTGCTGGTAAGTTCTAGAACCATGGCAGTAGGTAGTAATGGTAAAATTTTAGCTAAGAACCTAAACACCCCGTATTGGGAATTACTACCCTTTACCAATAAAATAAATTATACCCAAGTAAAAATTGCTCCAGATATAATTAATATCGACCCACCAGCAGATTTGGTTATTGCTATGGGCGCTGGCACTAAATTTACACGTATAAATCTGGAGAGAACTGGATTAGCTAGCATTCAAAATTATTATAGAATAGATGAAGATATTTACAATTCAAACGCTTACACAATTTACGATATTCAATACGGCAAAAATTATCTTGGAAATAATTATTTGTATGCTTGCGGTATGGCAAACACACCAAGCAATAAACGCTGTGTATTGAGTGGCCAAGCAATAGGAGGAATTGCATTTACAGAAGAAAACATTCCTACTAGTAATGTACCCGCTTACGCGCTTGCCTTTAAATCAATAAGTGTTTTTAATACTTCTAGTTCTACCGATTATGTTTTGATTGGCCAAGAAGCTAAACGCGTACAAAAAACCAGTGGGGTATATACTGAGCAAATAACAAGACCTAATAGAGTATTGGCTACTCAAATGCTCACAAAAACACTAGGCTATGCGGTGGGCCAAAATGGCAAGCTATATATAACCAATGATGCAGCACAAACTTGGCAATTACAAGCAAGTACAAATACCATTAGTGATAATTTTAGTTCGGTATATTTCTTAAGTGCAACTATTGGATATGCAACAGGCGCTAATGGCTTATATAAAACAAGTGATGGTATTACTTTTACCCTGCTATCTTGGAGTAATGGTATTAGGTTTAATAAGGTTCATTTTAATGGCAATTTAGGTTTTGTGGTTGGGCAAAATGGATCTATTTATTATAGCACCGATGCGGGTGTAAATTGGACCAATTTAAGTCATGTAAATACCCAAGAATTATACGCTGTTTATACCATAAATAGCAATCTGTCTATAAGTGCAGGATTGCCAATTGCCTATGCTGTAGGAGCCAATGGAGCTATTTGTAAAATCTGTAAAAATAGCTCAGGAATCCTTATTGCCGATGAACAAACGTATGGCACAAGCACCAATTGGGTTAGCTATTTAAAGGGAAGTAGTTCTGTGCTCCGCGATGTCTATTTTAGAGATTATCAAACTGGATATATAATTGGCGATAACGGAGTTTTATTAAAAACAATTACAGGCGGCAATTCTGGCTTAAATTCTAGTACCTGGACAAGCATTACTACACCTAGCCCAAGCGCCAATTTTACGACCTTATATAGCGGCGACGGAAAAAACCTTTGGATAGGGGGTAATAATAGTGTGGTTAAAGAAGTATACGATAGAAGTGATGAACTCTCGAGTAGGTTTTATTACGATGCGGTGGGCCGCTTGGTAGTGAGCCAAAATGCCAAACAATATTACGAGGCAAGCTCGGGGCAAAATGTATATTCCTATACTTTATACGATGCCCAAGGAAGAATTTATGAAGTTGGCCAAATAACCAGCGCCACCAAAGTAGAAAGTTTATATGCAGGTGCTATGATGAACCAAAATTTGTTTATAGCATGGGTTACATCTAGCAGCAATACTCGCAGCCAGGTTACTAAAACCTATTATGATGAAATGGCCTTTACATCCACTCCGTTAGGTATACCAAGTTACTTGCGCAAACGAGTAAGTAGCACTGCCTATTACCCTGTTTTTACGGGAGATATTTTTGCCTATCAAAGTGCCATTCATTATAGCTATGATATACATGGAAATGTGAATAGAATGCTAAATGATAACCCTAGCTTAGAATTGGTGGGCGCAAGGTATAAAGAAACCGCCTATGAGTATGATGTATTAACAGGTAAGGTAATTCAAGTTAATTACCAAAAGAATCAAAGCGACCAATTTGCCCACCATTATGAGTATGATAACTTAAATAGGCTAACGGGTGTGTATACATCTAATAAAACCAATTTATTTACAGGAGAACAATACCATAGTTTGTGGCAAAAAGATGCCCGATACAGTTATTACCTGCATGGGCCACTGGCTAGAACAGAATTAGGTAACGATCAGGTGCAGGGGCTAGATTATGCCTATACCTTGCAAGGATGGCTTAAAGGAGTAAACTCGGCTACCTTATTGCCGCAACGCGATATGGGTAAAGATGGCTGTGCTAATTGCACTATCACTACCAATGCCAATTTTGCCAAAGACGAAATGGGATTTATATTGGGGTATAACCAAAACGATTATGATGCCATTTTACCTCCCAGCACTTCCGAACAATTTACCCTAGGTATGTACGATGCTAGCGCATCAGCTCCAGGAAGTATTAGCAGTGAAATTAAAAACCTTTACAATGGTAATATTAGCTCTATGACAACTGCCATTGGCAAGTTTATGGAAGGAGTAAACCCAGTGCCAAATACCATGGTATATGGCTACGATCAGTTAAACAGATTAGTTTCAACTAAGCGCTATACCAATGTGGATATGAGTGCTAATTATTGGAAAGCTACTACTCAAAGCAATACCGATTACAACGAAAATTACACCTATGATGCCAATGGAAATATTTTAACTTTAAATAGAAATGGCATTGATTATTTGGGCAAAAATCAAATGGATAAACTTTCTTATTCTTATGAAAGGTTTACCCATAATCAAAAGAAAAACACCAATAAATTGCTTTCTGTTGCCGATGCCGAAAACACATACGCATTAGCTGGATATGAAGATATAAAACCTGGGCAAAGTTATGTTAGTAATACCCTTGCAGGCAATAATTATAGCTACGATGCAATAGGTAATTTAGTGCAAGACCAGCAAGAAGAAATAGAGCAAATTATTTGGAATGTGTATTGCAAAATTGCTGAGATTACTCGTACCCCAGAAAGTAACAAAGCTGGTTTAGCCTTTTTGTACAACCCATCGGGCCAAAGAATTTGTAAAATAGTAAAACCTGCTGGGGCTGGACCCGAAGCTTGGCACTATACGTATTATATGCTAGATGCCCAAGGTAATACCTTAAGTACATATAGCCTTTTAGGAAACGCTATCCAACAAGAGCGTGTTTTACTATATGGTTCATCGCGATTAGGCGAGCTAAGCACTTTGCCAAGCCAACTTGGAGCATGTAACATTGGAATTAGTGACGAAGATCTATTAAATAACCGATCCATTGCTATTAGCGGCCTATTAAACAATGTTTTTGCGAGCTCAAATAATGCTGGCTTTACCCAACAAGCTATAGATTTTTGGACCATTAAATGGAGTAATTATTTTTCGAATCAGATAAACCAAATGGCCCCCGAAGTTAACACCTTAAGCACTCATCAATTTTTATGGAATGCTTGGGCAAATTGGCTATGTGGTTTGCGATGCTATACAAATTTAGATGCCAATGTGTTTAGTATCTGGGAAAATGAATGGACAAGTAGAACCACTCCATTTACTAACCAAGAAATTGCGTGCAGCAAAGAAATGTGCCCAGAGGTTTATGAAAATTTATTACCTTTATGGCACCTAAACGAGCAGAACCAACAAGTGGCATTAAACGGAATGGGTTATATAAGCAATTGCAATCAGCAACTAAACTTTGTAAAAGGCACACGCCATTACGAGCTAAGCAACCATTTAGGCAATGTATTGAGTGTGGTAAGCGATCGTAAGATAGAAGTTGATGAATCCTATACCTACCAATCAAGCGGAGGCTATATTTTTCAAAACGGAGCCTATTCCGCAGACCCTTCTGGTAATTACGTCCAAACCAGCCCTGCAAATGGCTTAATAGATGGCTTTGTGGCAGAAGTAATTTCTGCAACTGATTATTACGCCTTCGGCGCACCAATGCCAGGAAGAAGCTATCAAGCGAGTGAGTATAGATTCGGGTTTAATGGGCAGGAACGTGACGATGAAGTTTCTGGTACTGGAAATACAATGAGTGCGGAGTTTTGGGAGTATGATTCTAGGTTAGGAAGAAGGTTTAATCGAGATCCAAAACCTAACCCCTCACAAAGTGAATATTCTTGTTTTGCTAATAATCCAATCCTCCTAAATGATATAAAAGGTGATACTGTAAGAATTTCCTTGTTTGGCAAAAAAGATCCACAAGGGTTTCATCTTTTATCAAAAAAATATATTAAGGACTGGAAAAATGATGGAGTTTTCATTGTGTTTTCTCATGGTGATCCCGATGGTTTGGAAAAAGGGAATATGGGGAATAATGGTGAAAAGCAATCACGGCAACCAGAGGAGGTGCTTGAAATGATTTTTAAAAGATCCCCAACTTTTAAAGACGCTTATAAAAGCGGCAAGAAAGTTACATTAATTTTGATGTCATGTAATACTGGAAATGATTTAGCTGGAGGTACAGTGCCAATAGCTCAAAAAATAGCCAATTTATCTTATAATTTAACTGTCATTGCTCCAAATGGATTTATAAAAGTAGGTGATAAAGGTCAATTCTTTGGAATTATACCTGAAAGTGGTGATAAAGGTCATTTTGTAACATTTCAAAAACAACAGCCAGATAAGCAAGAGTTAATTAATTGGTATAAGGATGAAAAGCCAATTAAGGTACCGATGCAAATTCCGGAGTAAAGATAAGTCATTACCAATACCTAGAATTTCAAATACCATACATTATGGATAAATCAATTTATATTTTGCTATTAATTAGTATTATTTGTTCTTGTGAGAATAAGGAAAACAAAAATTCTAACCTTAAGGAATCTAACGATACTCCCTATGCGACTGTTTATACTATCCCTCCAGAATTACATCGTAAAACAATGGATAGTCTTAGAGCAAAAGTTATAACAACTGGAGATACTAATGCATTTTTTATCCTCTCCAAAGCTTATAGAACTGTGGAACTAAAAGAAAATGATATTTATTATTATGCTTATGTTATGGCAATTAAGTATCATTTTACACCTGCTTATTTTGAATTGTTTTACATCCTTTCAGGTGGAGGAACTAAGGAGACATTAAATAAACAAGATATTTGCTCACGCAAAATGGCATTGTACTATTTATTGTTAGCATATGAAAGAGGAGATCAAACAGTAAAACCTTATGTATTAAATTTATTTAAAGGACAAAAGGTACCACAATCAAATTTTTATTTGAGAAATTTTTGTAACTAAATAAAATGGAATTGTAGGATATAATAAATTATGAATACACTTTTTGAAATAAAGTAGAGCATTTTAATTATTTAAATTTGATGGACTTTAAATTATGCTTAATGATGGAATAAAGATGCTTGCAATAAACCTAAAAATCGGATGCCGCTTCCACTTTAATGGCAAGGAAGCCGATAACGAAATAAACGGTACTGGAAACAACTATGATTTTGGCGCAAGGATTTATGATGCGAGGTTGGGAAGATGGTTGAGTGCGGATCCCGCGGAAGGAATATACCCTTCGTTATCTCCTTATTCCTTTGTTGCCGATAATCCTATTAAATTAATAGATCCGACAGGTGCAATTATTGAACCTTCTGGTACAAAAAGAGAGCAAAGAAGAATAGACCGTAAGATAAGTAGAATTGAAAACTCATCTCCAACAGGTAAAAAACTAATCCAGGATTTGCGCGAATCGACTGAAATTCATACAATTTCACTAGTGTATGGGAAAACAGAAACAATGACAACCGAGAAAGCTGATGGAAGTGGAACCAACATTCAATTAAATTTGGGATTATTTAATAGAAGCGAAGGTGGCGGACCAAAATTTTTAATTCTAGCTCATGAAATAGGGCATGCTTGGCGGCTTGACAAAAATCTAAACATGGCACTTCCACAATTGGGACCCAAAGATACCTATGGACCTCAGTTTTTTAGTAAATTTTATATCGCTGCTTCAAAAAATAAGCTAAATGAAGAAATAGAGGCCTCGCACATTGAAAACATTATTAGGGCAGAATATGGTTACCATTTAAGATCAGTATATTCTAATATTAGACAATGGAAATATGACGTTATTCTCAATAAAGTAGAAATTAATCAAATCAAAGAGACTGTTGTGATTAAGGCAGATTACAACTACAAAAGGAAAGATTATGAAAATAAAAATAAAGAGTTGTTAAATCTAAAGTATTAGAAATGTACAAAATTATATATATACTTTTTGTGATATTCCTCCTTAACATTCAAGGATTAATTCTTACTCAAAATTCTATCTTTCCTATTATTAAGAATAGGCAAGATAGTTGCATTTTAGTGTCCACAAATATTTCTTTTGATAGCATTGATATTGGGAATTGTAAAAATCAAATTGACGAATTTCAAAGTTCAAATTTGAGATTTGATGCGATAAAAATTACAATTCCAAATGGAGGATTGAATCGCCCTTATGCACTAAGGGTCTTTTTGAGTGGGAATAGAAAAATGTATTCATTGAATTGCAATAGCGCAAGAAAGAAATTGAAACACGACAAAATTGAAGCAATATTTAGACGAATTCCCGAAATAGAGCATGGTTCATATAACCTGATTTGTCCTAACTTACTTTTATCCTCTGAAACAGAAGTATATTTGATAAAGATGGATGGAAAATTGGTTTTCAAACTCCTTACTTCTAATCATTTCGAAGATGGTCTTTTTGATTCAAAATGCATTGAGAATTCAATAGCGATTTCAAAAATTATTGACGAATTAGATAATTAATTTTTTTGTGCCGAACACAACATTTGTTTTATGATAAATTGTGTTATCCTAAAATAGGTTTATACCAAAAAGTGTAAAATATGGACAAAAAAGATCATTCACCGCACGCTACATTTGCTTTATGATATTTCGACAAGCTCAATACAGGGAAATAACATTGTTTAGTAGGAAATTTGATGAAAAGAAACACTTAGAGTTTGATGCTTGAATTTTTAAAAAGTTAGTAAGAAAAGTAGAACTTGGTTTGAAGGAATCAAGTTCTACTTTTTGTTTGGCAAGAAATTATAGATGAAATAGTTTACATGGTTATTTGACAGGCACACTTGAATTTCAACAATTGGATAAACTATGACTAAAATAACATCGTATAGCAAGAAATTTTGGCAGAACATTTTGCCATTTTTATTCGGTTCAAAACTTCGCGATAATCAGTGGTTATTTACACCCCCTAACCTAGCATTGCTGGAGAAAGTGTTATTCTTGCGCCAATTTTGCTTGCCAATTCGCTCATATCATTTCCAATTTTAGAATCTACTATTCTAGCATAATGCTGGGTAGTTTTGATGTTTTTATGGCCAAGCATTTTGGAAATTGACTCAATTGGAACTCCATTCATCATGGTTACCGTGGTAGCAAAAGTATGTCGTGCAACATGAAAGGTAAGTGGCTTTTCAATTTTTGCCAAGTCTTGAATTTCTTTTAAGTAGGCATTTAGTTTTTGATTACTTAAAACAGGCAATACTTTTTGTTCTGCCCCTAAAAGACTTAGGTCGCAATACTTTTCAATAATATAGGTTGGAATTTGCAATAAAGGAATTTGAGATCTGGTTTTGGTTTTCTGCCTTCTGGTTTTAATCCATAATACGCCCTTATTGTCTCTTTCAATTTCCGAACCCTTTAATTTGAATAAATCGGCGTAGGAGAGGCCACTAAAACTAGCGAAAACAAATAAATCTCTTACCAATTCTAACCTCGGTACCAAGATTTCTAGATTTATTATGTTTTGAAGTTCTGTTTCTGTTAGGTAAGGCCTATCCACTTCCCGCATGGTAAGTTTAAAATCTATAAAGGGGTTTAGCCTTATCCATCCGTTTTTAATACCTGTCATGACAATTCTTTTAAAATTTTGTAAGTGTTTGATGGTGGTATTAAAGCTACTAGTCTTTTGAGTTTTTAAGAAAATATCAAATTTTACGATCATATTCCTAGTAACCATTTTTAATGGTATATCGGTCACCTTGAATTCCTTTTTAAGAAATTCACGCATGTATTTCAAGGTTGATTTGAATTTGTAATAGTTTCCATTAGATGTTTCAATGCCTATGAGTTGTTTTAAAT
>NKJG01000085.1 GCA_002256395.1 Bacteroidetes bacterium B1(2017)
ATAGGTTATTTTCGGCGTCTTATTTTTAATAGCTTCTATATAGATTTTATCGAGATATTCATGATCATCTGGATGAAAGAAATCGTAAATATTGTTATCAGCAATGGCAATCGCCTCTTCAGCGGAATACCCAAATTGTTGTTGATGGGTAGGCGATATATAAGATACTTTTTTATTGTCAAATACAATGACTACATCAGAAATGTTCTCACTAATATATCTAAACTTTTCTTCACTTTGCTTGAGAGCTATTTTTGCTTTGACCTGAATATCAATATCTTGAACAAAACCAAAAATACGTGTGCAAACACCATTGCTAAATTCGGATGCACCCTTTGCCCTTACCCAAAGCTTATTGCCTTTTGCCGTGATAATGGGTAATTCTAAATCATATGCAATTCCTTCGTTCATGCAAAGGCCCAAAGACTTTAAAAGTATATTTCGTGGCTCGCCTTCTACAAAATAATTAACAACTTGCTCAAAACTTGATTCATGATCGGGAGCAACTTCAAAAATTTCTTTGGTGATTTTTGATGAAAATATTCTTTGTTTAACCAAGTCATACTCCCATCCACCCATCCGAGCCTCTTGGCTGGTTTGTTCCAGAACTTCCTTTGTCTTTTTGAGTTCTAATTCATCATTTTTGTTTGTGGTTATATTTCGGGCAATACAAATCACTTC
>NKJG01000045.1 GCA_002256395.1 Bacteroidetes bacterium B1(2017)
AGTGTTTTTTCGTCTTTACTTAGAGTAATTCCAAACGGGAGTGCCCCTCGATACTTATCAATTCTTTTGTCGATTTTTATAGGTATATGCGATACAATCTTATGAGCTTTATAGTCAATTACCGAGATATTATCGTTTGTGGCATTGGTGACATAAATATATTTTGAGCCCACAGCAATGGAGTTCGGACTCGCACCTCCGACTACCTCAGCATCTTCTACCATTTCACCAATTTGGTGGCCTGTTTTGTATTTGTCCACAACGCTATTGGTGTTCAAATCAATAGAAAAAATACTCATTGCCTCAGGAGACAATGGACTCCCAACTCCAGGAGCAAATTGCCCGTCAATTGTGGTTCCATTTATAGATTCTTTGGTATTGTCGCCATAAGGATGCCTTGAAATGAGTTTTTCATTGTAATTCTTCTCGTTAGTTCCTTCAACCAATGGATAAGAATACATGCCCACATTGGCCACAAAGGCCATCTTTTTGTCTTTGCTTAAGGCCAATCCAAATGGTTGCCTGCCTACGTCAATTGATTTTTTAATGGTTTTTGATTTTAAATCATATCTCACCAATCTGAAATTACCTCTATCTAAAATCAACAATTCGTCTTGTTTGAATATCAAATCTGATGTGAAGCTATCTTCGTATTTTTTACCATCTACGGTTCCATTCAAAGAAAGTGAGTCAATTACTTTATTTGCTTTGATATCAAAAACGATAACGGCTCCATTGTCGCCGCCGCTCAAATACAAGGTGTTATTGTCCTCAGCAAATGCAACACCAATGAATGAGCTTTCACCCAATGGATTTAAATCTTTTTTGTCGTAGGAAGGAATTCGTGTTGTCGTTAGTTTGTCAAGCTCAATTATCGTAAATACTCCATTGTGGATGGTGACAGCCTTTTTCCCATCTGGTGAAAGACACATGCCGAAAGGGTCATGCGTAATTCGGACTAACTCGCCAGCAGGAGTAAGCCACCTACCACTTGGCAAAACGGAAGTGCCATTTATATTTATTTGTGCGTATTGGTTCTTTCCTGGTACCTCCAAGATTTTTTTCTCTTTTAACTGGGCTATTGCTGAAAGCGATAATAAAATATAGAATAATAGTGTATAGCTACTTTTCATTTTGAAATAGGTTCATGAGTTTATTCGAAATTTCAACAATGATAAGAAACAAAAATTGGTAGCGGCTTATTTTAAAATGAAGATTTTGTAAAATTTAATTCTGAGCTTCAAAAATATTGGATTTAAACTGACAAGACGAAGGTATTTGTCAGCCATTATAGTCTTGCCTTGAAATGAAACAATAGGAGAATTTTAATTTTTAGAGTAAAGTGGATACTCGCTAAATATGCTCCTAATGACGTTGCTGTAATAATATTTAGAATTATTGACAGCTTTTTTAGCTTTCGAATTATCGGTTGAAAATCCTCTCCAAACTAGGATATCACTTTCAGCATCAATCATAGAGACCATAATCATACCATTATGATAATTGTATTTTTCTGTTTTGTAAAAATCATCGCTTTCATCCCTATTATGTGATTTTGAAATTGCGGGTTGTTGGTAGGATTTGAAAACTACTTTATTGGGCAGCAAAGCATAACCGACGTATATATCGGCATTGAGAGGGTCATACACATAGCCCCTTATTTCCATTTGCTTCTTTATCGTAGCCTTTATTTCATTACAAATCTCCGTGTTATCGTTCTCACATCTCAGGAAATTGTAAGTTTGATATTTTGAAAAATTGGTTTCGTACCTATAGTCATGATCGGTAATATTTCTGACCGTAGTGCAGCCTGAAAGACCAAGAATGGAGATAATCGTAAAAATAAGGTAGGTTTTCATATTTAACATGTGTTGTATGTTACAAAAATGTTAAATTAAAGTTAAATAATTGTTAAGTTTTAAAATTACTTCTGAAAACTTAACATTGAGGTGAATTTGCTTACAGAAATTTTTTATCTATCGGTTTTCAATTAATTGGTTTTTCATAACAATTATATAATAAACACTTATCATTTTTAATTCTAATTTTGTGCGTCATCAGGCCGAAGAATAATAATCATAGTGAAATCTGATAGATATTTCATTTAGACCGAATTTTTTGCCAAGTTTAAAATTGTTCGTATGTTTTTGTTTTAGCAATTCCATAAAACCTTATCATAAACTAGTATCTAAAAATACTGAGCCTTTACACATGAAAAATATAGTTTTACTTTTACTTCTTGGAGTTTCTGCCTCTGCCCAAATCCAATACGAGGTCACGGCTCCAGCTGGAAATCTACCCGCTAAAGCCAATAGAGATGGTGTAAGCATCATTCCAAACGGAAGACTAATTACGCCTTTGGGCAAACAGTACACTACGGCACCGCATCCGTTTGGACTTATTTTAAGCCATGACGGAGACATAGCCATCACCTCCAATTCGGGTATCAACCCTTTTTCTATCAATATCATTAAAGGACTAAAATCTGGAAAAGCGACTGTTAAGCAGATTCCTGAAGGTGCCAAAACCGATAATGGAATGTTGGAGGCTTGTTTTATGGGATTAGCGATTAATAAAGCCAAAACTATCGTCTATGTTTCGGGTGGGAATACCAACAAAATTTTTCTCTTTAATGTAAACACTGGGAAGAGTTTAGGTACCGTAAACTGCTCAGTAAAAAACAAAACGGTAGATTATTCTGATGGCTATTTGGGTGATATGGTGCTGTCGGCTGATGAGAAATATTTGTTCGTAGCCGATCAGCTCAATTTTAGAATTGGTGTAATAGATGTTTTAACAAAGAAACTAATCGCCAATATTCCAACTGGCCGTTATCCTTTTGGATTGACACTCAGTCCTGACCAAAATAGCCTGGTAGTAGCCAATGTGGGTGTTTTTGAATACAGTCCTTTTACAGATTTAAACAAAAAAGACCTTAAAAATACAGGACACAAATGGCCTTCCTCTATTTACGGTTCTAAAGAAATGATGGAAGGAAACGAGAAAGAAGGGGTGAAGCCCTTGGGAGATCCCAATGTGGATGCCGCTTTTTCGGTTTGGATTTATAATGTTTCTAAGTTTATCAAGAAAACCAATGTTGACCCATCTGCAAACATCAAAAAAATCAAAACTGGATTTTTGGTGGGACAAAAAATTGAAGACTTTGAGGCAGTAGGAGGGAGCAGTCCCAACTCTGTGGTGGCTACCAATGATAGGGTTTTTGTGTCCAATGGTAACAACGACTGCGTGTCGGTAATTGACATCAATACAGGGAAACTCATCAAAAACCTGATGCTCAATCCTGAACCAAGATTGGGTAATTTGAGAGGTTTGATTCCTTTTGGCGTGGCACTTTCGCCCAAACAAGATAGATTATATGTGGCTTTGTCAGGAATAAATGCTTTGGCGGTAGTGGATGCCAACACGCTGGATATCAAGGGATTTATACCTACGGGCTGGTTCCCATCCAAACTGAAAGTTACACCCGACGGCAAACAATTGGTGGTAGCCAATGCCAAAGGAATTGGAAGTGGACCTAACGGTGGCTCCACGTTCAAAATGGCCGCTGTAGGTAGCTATATCGGTAGCTTGATGAAAGGCTCAGTTTCGGTTTTTGACATACCTTCCGATGAGGAATTAAAAACGCTGACCCAAAAAGTTATCGACAATAATTTTAAATTCACGCCCATTGCCGAAGTTAAGTCAGAAGCGGATAAAGTGATTCCAATAAAGGCTTTGGTGGGATCTGATAATATCAAACATATCGTGTTCATTTCTAAAGAAAACCGTACTTACGATGAGGTTTTTGGTCAACTAGAAAATGGCAATGGAGAATCGGAATTGGCGAGATTTGGAACAAACAGAACCGTGAAAAACCGTAAAGGTGATTCTACTGTTTTACATGCCAACGTCATGCCCAATCACCTTGCTTTGGCCAAAAGATTTGCCATTTCTGATAATTTCTTTTGTGATTCCGACGTATCGGCCGACGGACACCGTTGGTTGGTCAATACCTATCCCAACGAATGGGTGGAAACCAATACGGCCGCATCTTATGGGGGCAAAAGAGGTATGAAAGACTCCTCAAACGCTCCTGGAAACTGGTCGATTTATGGCTCGGCAGGTAGTATTTATCCAGAGGATTACAATGAGGGTGGCTCGCTTTGGGAGCACATGGGTCGAAACAAAAAGGACTTATTCAATTTTGGCTTTGGCGTAGAAATGGCTGGTGCGTTTTCAGATAGCACTATGAAATATACAGGGGAGGTTTATACCATCAACTACCCAATAGCGGCACCGCTTTACAATAAATCATCGAGGACTTTTCCAACCTACAACATGGCCATACCTGACCAGTTTAGGGCAGACGAGTTCATGAGAGAGTTCAACGAAAAATGGAGCAATAACAACTTGCCCTCTTTAATCACCCTGCAATTGCCCAACGACCACGGCTCCAAAGAAAGACCGGACGCTGGCTGGCCTTTTCAGGAAAGCTATATGGCCGATAACGACTTGGCTTTAGGCCGCACAGTGGAGTTTTTGAGTAAAACGCCATACTGGAAAAACATGATGATCATCGTTACAGAAGACGACCCCCAAGGTGGTGTGGATCACGTAGATGCCCACCGCAGTGTATTGATGGTGATGTCGCCTTATGCCAAGAAAAACTACATCGGCAATGTGCATTACAGTTTTGGTAGTATTTTTAAAACCTTCTGGAAAGTATTTGGCATTCCCTATCTCAACCAATACGATGTAAGTGCCACCGATTTATCAGATTTGTTTACCAATACACCAGACTTTTCGCCTTTCAATGCACTTCCAGCGGACAAAAGAATCTTTGATCCTCAAAAAGCCTTGGATCCTTTTGACGAAAAGTTTGACTGGAAAGCCTTCAACGAATCAGAAGAACTGGACAGGACCGAAACCATGCAAAAACGCCGTGCGGAGGATGATAAGCATGAGAAGAATAATTGAGGGATTTGGGTTTGTTTAGAATAGTCAGTTGCTTATAAAGTGGTTGTCTATCGCCTTCAATTCTAAAATTAAATTGAAAATACAAAATTCTATGAAACGACAGTAGTAATAATAAAGTGCCAAAAAATAGATTTGTTTGGAGTAGGAAGGCACCTCTTTTGATTTTGCCAAATGGTGGGTGTTTTGTTTTTTAGACCCAGGGGGAGCGAAACAACGACATTGATCTTTAATCGTTAATTCTATTTTTTAAATCCATTCTTTCGTGTAAAATTCTCACAACTTCCATTTCACTGTTTCCATCTCGTTTACAAAATATCAAGTGCGATTTCACTTTAGAATATCTGTAATCTTTTCTAATGTCTCCAAAATCCTTGGTTGCTTCAAAGTTATCAGCGACAAATTCTATTTCGTCCATTATCAAGTTGTAATATCGGTTCGCTTGTACAACCGACCAATTTTCAGCCGTGTAAATCCAAATGTTGTTTAAATCATCTAATGCTTTTTCACTTATGATAAATTCAGCCATTACTTTTGGAAATTTTCATTTAACCGTTTTAAATTTTCTGTTCGGTTAAAGTTTCTAATTTTCCTACTTTTTTCACCGAGTTCTAATTCTGCAATTAGTGATTCAGTTTGAATTTCTTTCTGTTCAAATTGTCTCAATGCCGTTCTAACAACTTCGCTAACAGAATTATATTTTCCAGTTGCAATTTGTCCATTTATGAAATTTTCGTAATATTCTCCAATTATAATTGATGTATTTCGTGCCATAATTCAATGTTTTTAACAAAAATACCAATTTATGGTATTCAATAATAAACTTTCTATCATTTTTTAGGTTTTCTGTGATAAAGCATCGTATAACAAACTGTACTTTAAGATGATTGGCTTTGATGTACATTGTAGAAATAGAATTTCATCAGCTCAACCCTAGTACAAATGTATATTAAAGTTCCGAACATTCAATTGCTTTTGTTAGCCCTACTTGACACAATGGCATGTTGTGTTTTCGGCCTTTTTTAGGCTAACTTTATCATTTGTTTTTCAAGTTTCACGTTAAAGTTTATTTCTGCTTTCAATGCTTTGAAAACTTTCAAAATTGTGTCAATAGTTGCACTGTTTGTACTGCTTTCTAGTTTGGATATTTGTGATTTTTGAACACCTATTAGTTGTCCAAGTTGTTCTTGTGTCAAATTTCGTTCTTGTCGAGCGGTTTTGATCATTCTCCCTAAAACCTCCATATTTAGTTCATATTCGTACTCGTCTCTGTCAACAGTTCCTGTCTTGCCAATGTACTTGTCTTTCATTTCGGCAAGTGAATAAGATTTGATTGCTGTCTTTGCCATATGATTATTTTTTTAATTTGTTGTCAAAATACTTTTCTCTAATTCTTACTGCTCTTTCAATTTCGTTTGCTGGTACTTTGTCCACTTTTTTTATAAAACCGTGTGTGGCCATAACTAAGGTTTCTTTTCCATCTGTCTTGTCCCAAAATGCTAGAAGCCTGATTTGAAGTCCTGCATAAAGTGTTCTAAATTCCCAAATGTCATCTTTGAGTTTCTTTAAAAGTTTTGGGTCGTTTGTTTATTCTGCAAGGTCAATATTGTAAAACACTTTTCTAGCTGTCTTCAAGTCCAAAGTCGAAATGAATTTGTCGGCTTCTTCTAAAAATCGTGTTTCAAAATACTGCATTTATATCTGTCGTTTGTGGGTATGTTTATTGGATCAAAGATAAATAAAGTTTCCAAATATAGAAACTTTTTTTTACAAGTTTTGGTCTGTTGTTGATTTTCTGTGTGACGCAAGGCATAAAGGGCTTTTTGCAGATAGGGAAATAGAATTCCTTTTGCTGAGACTTTGTTCAAATGTATAATAATGTTCCTAATGTTCAATTACTTCCATCAGCCCCACTTGACACAAGGACATGTTGGCAGATGGGCTTTTTTTTCTTCCTCAGAATCCTCCGTTATCTTTATATTTTTTTTCGTATTCTAATTGTTTGTCTGTTTGTCCCAAAGTTTCGAAAAGCTGTCCAAGCTCCAAAAAAATATATTCTGAAGAAGGTCCAAACTGTTCACTTATTAAAAAAGCGTCAATTGCTTCTTGTGTTCTGTTTTCGTCTCTCAAAATATAACCTAGATCCTCCGAAACTATATTTTTATTTTTAGCGATTTCAAGACCACTTTTTAATATGTCAATGCCAATTTGTGGATTTTCCTTGGAATAATATAGTTCATAGTCGCCATAACAGTCCGAAGCAACAGTCGGAATTACTGAGTTTTCTTGGTAATTGAAATCTTCTAAAATTGTTTGTCCATTTGAATCAAGTTTAATTACAAAGTCCGCAATACGTTCAGGTGTCGAAATATTTATAAAGCAGTCAATTCTAGAGTTTGGCAGAGTTTGGATAGCTTTTATAAAGTAATGTCCTTCGTCCTCAGGTATTAATTTCAAATTTGTCGGCTTAATTGTCCAAAAAAGTTCGTTATTATTGTCTTCATTTGTAACCTTAAATATTTGGGTTGTCAAATCTGAAAATATTTCTTTAAGATTCATAATTAACGTCTTAAATTTTGTAGCCGTTGTTTTTTAGCCTTTCTGCCAACGGTTTGGGGCTTTGCGAAGGCTGGGATTAGAAGTACGAATGTTCAAATTAGCACTAATGTTGATAGAAGTACAAAAGCTCAATTTAGCTCTAATGCCCCCATTTTGCCAAACCCTTGTTGGCAGTAGTTTTTTTTTATTCAGTTTCGTTTATTAAGTTAATTAAATCTTTTGGTATACTAATCAGTATTCCATTTTCAGATTGTTCTGTCGGGAAAATTTGTATTTTATCATCGTAGTTCCAATAGAAATTTGTTGTTACATTTCCAGGGTCTTCATTGTAAAATTTTTCAATTGTCGGGTCGAGAATTTCAATAAGTTCTAAAATGTTACTGGTGTCAATAGGATGTGCATAAGCTGTCCCTTTTGTTGGAATAGCTATTAGAGTTCCAAATTTCCCTATTGTGTAATTTGCTCTGTTTCTTAAATCAAGCATTAATGATGCAGAATAATCTCCACTGAAAAATATAAATACGGTAAATTTTTCTCCAAATTCATATTCTTTTACTTCTATTTCATCTTCTGGTAAATTCTGTATAGCACATTCAAATAAGTCATTTTCGGTCTTGTCCCACTCGATAATTTCATCTTTTCTTACGAAGTGAAATTGTCCTTCAAATTCAAGAATTAGAAATGTGTTTGTCTTTGGAAAGTCAATTCTGTGGACATAATTTTCAACATTGTCACCAAGATTAAAAGTATCTTCTTTCAATAAAACTCTTAAAAATTGACTTGCATATTCATAATCTTTATATAAATATTTTAATGCTGATGGATTTGGCTTTAACTTATCAAAGTGTTCGTAAATTAACTCATTCCAAATTGTTTTGTCATTGCTTGCTAATACTCGAACCAAGTTGTCTAAATATCGATGTTGCTCATCTCCATCAATATCTGTAACTATTTCTCCTTCATCTATTTTTGAAATAATAAGTTCATTGTCATTATGATATTTTATAGATATTTCCATAATGATATTATATTCATCTTTTGAAATAATCCCATTGTACATTTCGGGTAAATCAAACTTCTTTTGTTTTTTGAAAATGTCAAATAGTCCCATGTTTTTTTTGTCTGTGAGGTCTCTGTAAAATTACTGCCAACGGTTTAGGGCTTGGCGAAGGTGGCGATTTTCACCACAAATGTTGATGCGGAGAACCAACCTTTGATTAACTACAAATGTGTCTGGGGAGCACCGAACCGCCACTTTTGCCAAACCCGTGTTGTGCGTAGTTATTTGTCAAGATGTACTTAATCTAGTCTAACAACTTTACCTTCTTTCATTACAAACTGAACTGTCTTAATTGCTTCTATGTCGTCAAGAGGGTTGTTTTTGAGTGCAATAATGTCTGCATAGTATAATTGTTCTAATATGCCTCTTTCTTTTTCTATGCCTAATAATTCAGCAGCATTTATCGTCATACATTGCAAAATATAAGATGCCGGAATTCTTGCCAACTTCCAATTTTCTAAAACTTTAAGACTTGATTGAACACGGTTTAAGCCAGGAAGGTTAATTACGATGTCGGTACCAAAAGCCATCTTGGTGCCTATTTCATAGGCTCTTTTAAGCCTGTCTACATCTATGTCCACCCATGATTTAGCTCTAGTGGAATCAAATCCGTAGGCGTACCAGTTGTCAAAAGCCAAGTCTGTGCCTACTAAGAAAGTTCCTTTGTCTTTCATTAGTTGAAGTTGGGTGTTGTCTAACCCAAAACCATGCTCAATAGCAGCAGCACCGCCCAAAATTACATTAGTTGCTTCTTGTCCACCCATCTTTACATGAACGGTAACTTTTAATCCATATTTTTTTGCTTCTGATACTGCAACTTTTATATCTTCTATATCATATATTCCATTGTCGCCAGTTACCATTTTAATAACTGTAGCTCCGTAATAAACGTTTTTACGAATAGCTTTTATAATTTCCTCGTGGGTGTCCGCATCAATATATTCCCAATCCCAAAAATGTTCATGTTCTGGATTAACTCCCGAAGACTGACCGCCATAAGGTGCAATTATTTTTCCCGCATAAATTATTGTTGGTCCTTGTATCAATCCATTTTTGATTGCTTTAATTATGTCTGCCGTTGCATAGTTTGCATCGTTACCAATTTCTTTGATAGTTGTAAAGCCGTTATCTAAAAACTGTTTAGCAAAAACTGAACCCCTTATTGCTCGTAAAGCATTACTTTCTGTAACATCAACATCATTCCAATTTCGCTTTCTGAATGAAAGATTGCTTGTTATATGAACATGACAGTCCATAAGTCCCGGTAATACATACGAATTAGAAAGGTCAATAATCGTGTCTGTTTTAGTAGTTTTCAGATTTGCTCCAACTTCTTTTATTTTCCCGTCTTTAATAATAATCATTTGATTGTCTAACATTTTTCCACTTCGAGCATCAAAAAAGTGTCCTGCTTTGATTAAAGTGTTTTGAGATTGAGCTGTTAAAGTCGAAATAAGAAGTATTAATGTAATTGAAATCTTTGTCATCATTATAATATTTTAAAATTTTAGTTAAACTGCAATCGCTCCATGTCTCGGTATAATTACGCACAACTCATAAATAGACGCAAAAATAATAGTACTTTTAGTATTGTTTTGTGTTTTTGCCATTTTTTATTGTATTTAGGAGTGAGTACTTATTGTATTGTTTAGGGGTTTAAATGTTTCTCTTTTCTACGTGATTTCAATTTCTATTGCCTTCTCATGTCCAATATTTTTTCTCTCATGTGTTCCGAATCGCGGCAGGGATAGTAGCGGAGCTCTCCCGACCTTAGGAGGGAAGCGAGAGCGGATAGCCCGGTTTCGGTTTTACCGAAAGCCCCCCAGATTTTCTTTCTTCGATTGGTTTTGGTTTAAAGGATTGGTTTTGAGTTGTTTATGGATGATTGTTTAGGATTCAACTCTCCTTATCAAAAAATGTATTTATGAAACCACTTGCTAGTAAATACAGGTGTATTATTTATTCTTCAAAATACTTTTGAAGTTTTTAGGAAAATCTGAGATCAATGAAAAACTAAATTGCTAGAATTTTTTCTGTGATTGAACCGACATTGGATAAGCCCAATTCCCTCATAAAGATGCTTTCTGATTGATTGATCCAATCTTGGTGGTTGCGAATATTATCTTGTTTTAGATATGCCAAGAAAAGTTCTACGTCAATTTTGGGAGAATAAATTCCTGCTCCTGCACGTTCGGCATCGTGGGCATTACAGAGTTGTTCGTAGTGTTTTTTGATCGGAACCATCAGTGCAGGTTTACCCAAATACATCGCCTCGCAAATAGATTCAAAGCCAGCTGTACTGATTATTCCGCTACACTTGGTCATTTTTTGAATGAAAACTGAAGAAGAAATGGGATTGATATGGACGTTTTCTGGAACTTCGTTTATCACCTTGTCGATAAATACCTCAAACTGAATTTGTGGATTTTCTGAAGCATATTCAAAAATTTCAGTGACCAACTCTGCTTGGGTAAGGTATACCAAAACGTATCCGTGGTTTTCAGTTGAATAATAAACCAACTCGTTTCTTAAGAGTGGTGGAACAGTTCTAATTTCTTTATCATCAGGAAATTCACTAAAAGATAAAGCCAATAGCTTATCTGCTCCTAGTGCGGTAATTCTGGTATTAAAATTAACGATTT
>NKJG01000185.1 GCA_002256395.1 Bacteroidetes bacterium B1(2017)
CATTTCATCTTGTTGCTTATATTTAGATGACTCGAAAACATTCAAATTTTGATAAGTACGGCTAGCAGTTTTTAGAAATATATCTACATTACTCAAATATAAAATGGCACAAAATAAAGCAATACCCAATATTATTTTATTTCTAAAATTTGTTTTGCTAATATAATATACTATTAAAATCCCAAAAGTAAGTATCAACATTGATCGATGGGCAGGAGCAATTATACTCAAACCCAAAATTACGATAGATAAATATCTTACTTTTTTGTTGATGAAATTTACTTGAAAAACAACTAAAATAAATGAAATAATCAAGAACATTGGAGTATTATAATATCTAATCCAACTTGTTCCAGTTAAAATAGTTGTATTTACGTCGCCACTTGGAGAACCAATAAGTATTGTATTAGTAGGAATTTGTAATAAATACAAAATGGAAATAAATACTGTAATTATAGTTATACTTTTTATGGTGTATAATAGGTCTTCCTTCGTGAAAAGGTAAAAATAACTTAATGAAAAGAATAAAAGATATGGCCTAAGTACTCTCAAAACATCAATAGCCTCATAATCTAATACAGCAATACTATAAAGAGAGCAAATTATTGAAAAAGTGATTAAATAATTTATTGATTTAATTTGCTTAAATTTTTCTTTAGAACTTAGGAATCTTTTGA
>NKJG01000046.1:0-1332 GCA_002256395.1 Bacteroidetes bacterium B1(2017)
TCAAAAAGGATCAAGTAGATAAGTCGTCAAAAGCCTGCCTTTATGTACGATGGGACGCTATACCGAACAATAAACCCTATACTTGGTTTACCGACCTCAAAGCGGATACCTTGGCTGCTGATGGAATGGAAACCCAATGGAAATCTTTTCAAGAGAATACCTGGCTTTCTTTTTGGTGCAAAGGTGGCGAGGGAGATACTTTAATGCTGAATTATCTGGTGCTTAGTAAAGGACATAGCAGCAAATGGGGTGCTAAAACCATGCTACCGGTTAAAGATAAACAGTGGACTTTTTATAAAGTTCGATTCTCTGATTTACAATATGAAAACTGGGGCAAAATTACCGCTGAATTTGATTTAAACACGGACATTGGCCGTTGTTTTGAAGTTGGATTGAGGTCAGGGTCTGTGAGTCCCAAAGGCTATATCGAAGCTTGGTTTGACAATATTAAACTTACCAATTATGAACCATTTAAATAATAACTATGAGATTCTGGAGGTTTAAATTGATGAGTTCAGTTTTAATATTTAGTACAATTAGCCTATTGCGTGCACAGGTTCCAAAGGATTATAAAGGAAAACCTTTCAAAGATAAGTATTATAAATTAGGTGCTCAGACCATTCCTGGTCGAGTAGAATTGGCCTACTATGACTTGGGCGGAGAGGGCGTTGCTTACCATGACAAGACCCCCGAAAATGAAGGGGCCAAATTAAATCATGAAGTGCATGATTATGGCAGCCATTGGCGGCCGGGCATTCCTGCATACCTAGCTTTTTTTCGTGAAAATGAGGCAGTAGATATTTCTTATACCAAAGATTGGGCAGATTTTAACCACCCAAATAAAGTAGACCCCAAAGTAAATCAATTGTACATAGGTTGGGAAGAAGATGGTGAATGGACAAATTATACGGTTAATATTTTAAAACCGGGAAAATACCGCATCATTTCTGTTTACGGTTATCAGGATAATAAATCGGAATTGTGGTTGAATAACCAAAAAGCCACTACTTTGGTATTGCCTGAAAATACAGGCAACTGGCACTATTGGACACAGGCCACCATTGGAGAGATATATTTTCCCAAACCGGGATTGAACTTGCTGACTTTAAAATATAATAAAGGAACTAACTTAGCTTACCTGGATTTTTTACTCGTGGAAGAATTTAAGGGAAATTAATAATATACAATTATTTTCGTAAAATGGAACAAATTAAACAAGTAATGCGACAAATGATTAATGTTTCAGAAGGCGAACTAAACGACTTCCTCCGCGGAGCCATTTCCAAAACCTTTAAGAGACAAGAATTATTAAGCCGACCTCATTCCATTCCG
>NKJG01000046.1:2144-11199 GCA_002256395.1 Bacteroidetes bacterium B1(2017)
ACTCTATGATTTGTCAGAGCAAAATTCTGCTTTAGAATTATATAACCAAGTCAAAGAAAACAAATATTTGGTTAATGGCTTAATTAATAATGCCGGTTTTGGCGACTATGGGCATTTTATAGAGATGTCTCTGAAAAATGATGAAGCGATGATTGCAGTTAATATCACGGCTTTAGTTGGTTTAACTAAGTTATTCGGTGCTGATATGGTAAAAGCAGGTAAAGGGCGAATAATGAATATTGCGTCGCTGCTTTCCTTTCTACCGTTTCCTTATTATTCCATATATTCAGCAACCAAAAGTTTTGTATTGGCATTTACTGAAACCGTTTCAGCCGAATTTCAGGAAGCAGGTGTGGCATTAACCGCACTTTGCCCCGGAACAGTAGAAACTCCATTTCACACAGCTGCCATGCGTAAAACAAATTCGATGCATGCAAACAAACCCATACCAGTAGATGTTGTAGCCAAAGCAGGTGTTGAACTCTTTTTAAACGGCAAGGGCAAAAAGATTGTTGGTTTTATGAATTGGTTTTTGAGTAATTTGCCAAGAATAACACCAGACAAATGGATGATGAAAATTAAGAAGAACTTAGCAAGCATTAAAAAATGATGACAATTATTCAAGAATTAAAAGCAAGAAACGAGGCTCTTTTTCTTTTTGGTTGCGTTTGTCTGCTAATTTCAATGCTATTTTTGATTTTAGCAAATACAACAACTAAACAAGTTTATGGCGTTAACGCTTGGTATAAGCCTTTTAAATTTGCATTCTCCACATTGACATTTGCTTGGGCCATGGCTTGGTATGCTTACTATCTTCCCGAATTCAATAATAAGCTTTTTAGTTGGTCAATTATTGTGCTTTTAGGTTTTGAGATAGTTTATATTGCCATTCAGGCCAGCAAGGGTCAATTATCTCATTACAATTTAAGTACACCTTTTTATTCCGCCATGTTTTCTCTAATGGCTTTTGCAGCAACGCTGGTAACACTTTATACGGCGTATGTGGGTTTTCTATTTTTTAAAAATTCATTTCCAGAATTACCAAATTACTATGTCTGGGGGATTCGTTTAGGCATAATCATTTTTGTAATCTTCTCTTTTGAAGGTTTTGCAATGGGCTCAAGACTCAATCACAGTGTTGGAGCATCCAACGACAATTCAAATTTGTTCATCCTCGGTTGGAGCAAAATAGTTGGCGATTTAAGAGTTTCTCATTTTATCGGTATGCATGCTTTACAAGTATTGCCTATACTTTCTTATTATGTTTTAAAAAACACAAAATTGACCCTTGCACTTTCTATTGCTTATGCCCTTTTGGCTTTATTTACACTTATTCAAGCACTAAAAGGACAACCACTCATCAAACAAAAACATGATATAACCAATAGTTAGATAATACAAAAAAAACAGTTTTGCTAAAAGCCGATTTGTCAAAAGCGGGTTTTGGTGATACCATACAAATTTTAGGTATATTTGACCTTCTTAATTCTATTAAAATTAGGTATCGATAATTTCGCCTTGGCTATCAGCTGAGCATTCCCTAAAAAGTGTTTTAAATGAAACTTTTCAAAACAATACTGCCACAGTTCACGGTTATCACTTTTCTTTTGAATGGACTAATGGCCTGCAACGGGCAAACCCAAAATAATAATTCAGGAAACCAAGCCAACTCACCTACTCAGTTTTACGGTTTGAATGCT
Source organism: Bacteroidetes bacterium B1(2017) (assembly GCA_002256395.1). Classification (GTDB taxonomy): domain Bacteria; phylum Bacteroidota; class Bacteroidia; order UKL13-3; family UKL13-3; genus B1. The sequence goes on from NKJG01000046.1 coordinate 3,845, forward strand.
AAAGCAGTTGCTAAGGATAAAAACATCAGAAGTATTTTCCAAGACAGCAAAGGCAATTATTGGTTTGGAACCAATGGAGCTGGTGTATATCAATATGATACGAAAGATTTGAAACAATTTACTGTGAAGGACGGACTCGCTGATAATCAAGTAATCAACATTCAAGAAGATGCATTGGGGAATATTTGGTTGGGAAGTGGGCAATTCGTCATTAGTAAATTTGACGGCACAAAATTCTCCAAAGCAAGCGATAAAATCAACATCACCAAAGGCACATCTACGGATTGGATATCAAAAAACAACGATTTATGGTTTTATGGCGGTGGTGGTGTATGGAAATACAACACTATTTCTCTTGACTATCTACCCTTTGACCCATCCAGTTCATCAGCCCCTTTTTCGCTTAGTCGCTATGGGGTTTACTGTATCCTCAAAGACAAAAAAGGAAATGTATGGTTTGGAACTCAGGCTGAAGGCGTTTGCCGATTCGATGGAAAAACACTAACTTGGTTTAAGGAAAAAGGATTGGCTGGTCCGGCAGTACTTGGTTTGTTTGAAGACAGCAAAGGCAACCTTTGGTTTGGAAATAATGGAGCGGGTTTGTTCCTCTATGACGGAAAGACTTTGAGAAATATCACAACAGAAAAAGGACTTAACAATGCCGACTTTAGAGCTTCTGGGAAAGCTGGGCCTGGTACTTTGGCTCGTGTATATGCCATAAACGAAGACAAAGATGGAAACCTATGGGTGGGTACGGTTGACGCAGGCGTTTGGAAATATGATGGCAACCACTTGACGAATTACACCACCAAAGATGGTCTGACCAGCAATGCAGTTAACACGATTTATAAAGACAAAAACGGCGAATTGTGGTTTGGAACGGATGCCAACGGGATTTGCAAATTCAACGGAACGAATTTCTACGAATTTATAATCAAATAGATAAACAGTAACTTGGGACATTAGTAGTCTCTTCATTTATACGTCCTTATCCATGATTGAAAATGGTAATTATCAGGTCGGCACTGAAAGAATTAGAAATACTCAAAATAAAAAGTTTTTTGTTATTTTTGGAAGACATATAATTAGCTAACCATGGTATCATGCAACAGTTTCACCCAAATCAGTCCAAGTTATTTTGCAATTTTTGGTCATATTATGATGTAAGTGCTTTTCTCCAAAACCTAGCAAAAATCACAATGAAAAGATATATACACCAATTTGCAATTTTCACTTTACTCCTATTTCAATCTTGCGGACTTAAAACTGCAAAAGAAGTTGGACTACATTTTTCAACAGAAAAATCAAAACTACCGGATACGTTAAATTGGAAGAAAATCGGTTTTGCCAAAGAAATTATCAATCAAAAAGAATTGATAGTAGTAATTAGTGGTGGTTCAAATCCAATTCCATTAGACAAATGGGACGCATTTAAACCGACTTTTCCCTACACTAAAAACATTGACCGACATTTACTTTTTCAAAAAACGGCATTTTATCGTTCCCCCAATACAGAGGTTAATTGTAAAGACGCTGACTGCATAAAACAACGTGAATATAAAAATTACACTTGGGTGGAAATGGCAAAACCAGTCTGCGTAGATTATATAGGTGGAAAAACCGATATGCTAAAACCCGAAAAAGGACATTTGGTAATAAAAACCATTCAAAAATGTCAGACAGTAATGTTTACCGATAGCATATTTCAAATGACCGACAATAAGGGAAATTATTATGTTATGCATGCAACGGAAACAGGCGAGCCGAGTTTAGACGCCGTTTTGCCCATAGGTTGGACATTGAAAAAAGTCGTTTTGAAAGAACCTTTGATTATATCTCCATTTGGGGGTGGTAATGAATGTTTCTACAATATTGTTGGAGACAATTTGGGACAAGGCTACCATCAATATATTTTTGCAGATAATGTTTATCCCTCCAACAACATGAAATAACAACTCAATGAAAAAAGTAATAATATTTGGAGCAACAGGAAATCTGGGAAAGGAAATTGCAAAGGAATTGGTCAAACAGGGCTACGACCTGACAGTTGTTGTTAGAAATGAGGCAAAAGGAAAATCTTTATCAGACATTACTTCAAAATATATTGTTGCAGATGTTTTCCATTTATCAAATCACGAAAATATTCTTGACAAACAAGACATTATCATTTCTGCCTTAGGTAAAAGTGTTTCTCCAAATGACCAAAGCAAGCCAACTTTTAAAGAGGTTGACTATACTGCAAATGAGGGCATCCTTAACCTAGCGACAAAGGCCGGTGTTAAAAAGTTTATTTACGTTTCCGCATTCCATTCAGAAAAATATTTGCATTTAGAATATTTCAAAGTGCACCATGACTTTTCTGAACTTCTTAAACAATCCGGTATAGACTATTCAATCATTAAGCCCCCTGCAATTTTTAGTGCGTTTATAGACATGATAGAAATGGCTAAAAAAGGCCAACTGGTGCACATAGGCAAAGGCGATAAAAAAACAAATCCAATATATGAAGGCGACCTTGCCAAAATAACAGTGGATGCCATTCATAAACAAAATAGTGTTATTGAGGCTGGTGGTAAAAATATTTATACAAGAAAGGAGCTAAATGAAATTGTTCAAAAAGGGATAGACAATAAAAAAAGTATAAAGACGGTTCCACTTGGACTTATCAAGATGGCATTACCGATGATTAAATTGTTTAGCAAAAACATGTATGACAAGTTTGCCTTTTATATTGAAGTAATGCAACACGACACCATCGCTCCGCAGCTTGGAATGATGAGCTTTGAAGAATATATTAAAATGAAAGTAAATGGATAACCGAATAATGGTGGTAAAAACAAAGTCCAATCCTAACCAAAAACTTAGTTTCGCTCAACAGTAAAAAGGATTTTTTGTTATTTTTCGAATATAAAGAATTCACGTTAGAAATTAACCGATTAAAGCTATCATAAGAAATGTAAGGTATTTCATTTCTCGGTTTTCTAGATGAGTAACCATGTCAAAGTAACCTACAAATAAACACTAAAATAAAATGAAGTCGATTATTATTTTTATTATCTCAATTTTAATCTCCACGACAGCATGGGGACAAATTTCAAACTCCGCTTTTGACCAAACCTTATCGGATAAATTGGGAGCTGACCAGTTTGGCATGAAAATGTATGTTTTTGTGATTTTGAAGACCGGTGACAACAAAACACAAGAAAAGTCTTTTACTGACAGTTGTTTTGCCGGCCATATGGCAAACATGGAGCGATTATCTAAGGCAAATCAACTCATTGTTGCAGGACCATTTGGAAAGAATGAGGCTGATTTTAGAGGATTATTCATTCTCAATGTGAAAACAATTAAGGAAGCAAGTACATTACTTGAAACCGACCCGGCCATAAAATCAAATTTATTGAAGGCCGAGCTTTACCCTTGGTATGGATCAGCGGCCTTGCCAGAATATTTGGATGCTCATAATAAAATCTGGAAGACAAAACCTTAGAATTATGGATATTGATATGGCAACCTACTGAATGATATGTACTTAGGATGGATTTTGTAAAGAACGCTAGAGAAATGATACTCGCAACATAAAAATTTATGCTCATTTAAAAGTCTCCAATTTTATTGTTATTTTTGGAATACTAAAAAGTGTTCAGTTTCTCGATTTACACAGTTTAAAGATAAATCAATATTGTGTTACAGCTATTTTAATTGATATCAATTCTTTATAGGACGACTCGAGAAATATACCTTAACCGAAAAAAAAAATGAGCAACAAACTGACACATTTTGCCATTCACATTGACGACATTGAACGAGCAAAGAATTTTTATGAGGGCGTATTTGATTGGGGATTCAATTCTTACGGACAAGCAGATTTTTTACAAATCAAAGCCGACAAGTCTGAAAACGGGGAACTAATTGGAGCTCTGCAGTCAAGAAAGTTCTCACCTTTACCTGATAAAGTTATTGGTTTTGAATGCTCCATTGGGGTCGAAAATATCGATGAAATTATTGAAAAAGTAAAAAGTAATGCTGGACAAATCCTTATGCCCAAAACAGCCATACCCTACGTCGGATATATAGCAAAGTTCTTAGACACCGAAGGTAATTTAATCTGTGGGATACAATATGACCCTACTGCGAGATGAAAAGTTCACGACCTATCGAGCCAGATTTTGAATTCCTTTTGGACTTTAAAGACCAGCAATTAATTGACCTTTTTAAAGATTTGCGAACATATATTTTGGACCTATATCCTAATTGCAACGAGCTGCTTTATCATACCCATGCATTAACGGCGGTTTTTTCCATCTCAGATAAGCTATCAGACGCTTTTTGTATGTTGCCGATATACACCAAACACCTTAATTTGGGGTTCAATAAAGGCACCTTGCTGAAAGACCCCCATAAACTTTTAACCGGAACGGGTAATTTAATTAGGCACATTGACGTATCGAAAGAAAGCGATTATAGAAACCCAGAAGTAAAAGCTTTGATTCTTGAAGCCATCACATTTGCTATTAAAGACATGGATAAGCCAACAAAGTCAATATCTAAGACCATTTCAAAAATTAAAAAGAAAGAATAGCAGAACTTTTCAAACCGATAAGCTAAACCAATAATCAACAATAATTTACCTAATTGATAATCTAAAACGACCCCAGATATGACCTACGAAATACTTGCCCCAAATGTCTATTATACCGATATAAACGACGGATTGAAATTTTTTGTTGACTGTCTGGGTTTTTCGATTGGCCATAATGAAATAAAATCCAAAGAACCTTTCTGTGTATTAGAAAAAGATGGTTTACAAATTTATCTCTTTGAACACGCCAGTCTGGCCGGAGAGCATAATCCCGAGTTTAGGATAGTGACCAAAAATATTGATGATGTATATGCGAAAGTTTCTAAATCTCATCCTGAATATCTTCATCCCAACCTCAGCAAGGTAACGCTTCGTCCTTGGACTGCCAGAGAATTCGCCTTAAGAGACCATCAGGTGTGTGTTATCCTACAAGAGTGGTAAAATCATCTAATTAAAGACTGCAAAAACGTAAGTAATGGAACTGAGAATAATTGAACGCCTTACCGACAAATCTGATGACCTTTATTCGTCTGATGAATGCCAAATGCTCTTGCAATCGTATGACGATTATTACCCAACCATTGGTTTTAATAAGCCATGGGTGGGCTACTTTGTGGTCAGGCAAAACCAGGTGGTGGGATCTTGTGGTTTTACTGGCCAACCGCAAGATGGTAAGGTCGAAATTGCTTATTGGACGTTTAAGGCATTTGAAGGTCAGCGAATTGCCTCATTTTCCTGCCAAGAACTTGTTTCAATAGCTCGAAAAACGGACGCTACCCTTCTCATCACCGCCAAAACAGCTCCAGAACACAATGCTTCGACAAAAATTTTGCAGAAAAACGGATTTCAATATGAAGGGATAGTTCAGGACCACGAAATTGGGGATGCATGGTTGTGGACATTACCAGCTTTAACCGAATTTGCCTAGGAAGTTGATGAAAGACACCGTTAAATGGCTTGCGTGATAGCCGTAAAAATATTAATTTTCGGTAAAACCAAAACCTGAAACGATGGTGGACATGGTTAATCACCTTTCAGTCAATAGAGGAAAGATAAATAAAAAATAAATATGAGTAGCATAATTTTCGACAGTGGAATATCACTGGATGGCTTTTTCGCAGGAGATAACAGAGGACCTCAAAACCCCATGGGTGGCGTTTCGGGAGAAATTCATGCTTGGATGTTTAATCAAAAAGCTTTTTGGGAACACCTGGGATTAGAAGGCGGAAATGAAGATGGTCCTGATGGAAAATATATTAGAGAGACCATTGAACGAACAGGTGCCTATATTATGGGCAAGCGTATGTTTGAAGAAGGTGAAGCCGCGTGGCCCAATGATCTATACAAAGCTGATGTATATGTGCTAACACACGAAAAACGAGAACCATGGGTGCAAGAAGGCACCACCACATTTTACTTCATCAATGACGGAATAGAAAGTGCTCTGGAGAAAGCTAGGCTATCTGCAAAAGGAAAGGACATAAGAATACAAGGTGGAGCCAACACGATTCAACAGTTTCTAAATGCCGGACTCATAGATGAGTTTTTTATTCATATTTCCCCAGTTTTATTAGGAAGTGGCATTCGCCTCTTTGAGGGTATGTACAAAGACCAATATGACCTACAAATTGTGGAAGTGATTCCGTCTGATCTGACTACGCATTTTAGATATAAACTGACAAAGAAATAGGCACATCCTTATCCCAAGAATATTTTCTTGAGATGAGTAAAAGGCGGATTTCGCAAACAGAGAGCTGCTCTTAAAAAATTGTAAAGGGCAACAAGTGATAGGATTATTTCGCAAATTCGGAATACATGATCATAAGGATAAACACCACAATGCACTAGTTTCACGATAAATCCATCACTAAAGCACTATACCTAAGCTCCTTGCAACTTATGATTTTTCTAAAGCATGTAACCCATCCAACCATTTTTCTAATTTTAAATCTTTGATATGCCCAAATATTAAATACCCCTACATCCGATTGGTTTATCTAGCTCAAAGTGTATTAAACTTATTAAGAGGAGTCATTAAACCAATAACTAGTTATAAGATTTATTACCAAATACTTAACTTACTTATACAAAATAAATCAACCTTTTGTAAAACCTACCGAAGTGAGGTGGCTTTTAAATAAAAGTCTGATTTATTCTTGTTTTAATGCGTATAAAATTGGTATCTTAGTTAAATATTCTATTTGTTTTCTTGTAAAACATATAACTATTACAATATTTCCAGTACAAAATTCATGGGTGAAGTCTTGCGATATCTTATTTTTTTTATCCTAGTTTCGATAGCGATTATTCTTGTTTACACCATTTTAAAAAAATCATTCGCTAAAAATCGTACGATTTACCTCAATAACCTAGAAGATTTATCGACTCACTATTATCGGTACCTATTGTACTTTTGGGGTGTTGGAATATTTATTCCTTTCAGCGAACTTTATGTTGATTTATTTTCAGTTAGGGCTAACAGCGAATTAATCTTTAGCCTTTTAGTTGGAGGGATTTGCCTATCCATAGCATATCTGAGTGATTATTATACCATTATAAAAAGAAATTTGTATAGGCTCTTTTTAATATTTTTTTCCATTTACAATTTAATAATTCTTTATAAAATTGCCACAAATAAAGGGATTGATTATCTCACCCTGACAGAGTTTACCATATTGAACATGATCTCCTATTATGTTTTTTACAAACTCAAATATTTTTATTTTTACTTTAGTGCTTGTTTGGGTATTCTATTATCATATGTATTCTCTAA
>NKJG01000186.1 GCA_002256395.1 Bacteroidetes bacterium B1(2017)
TATCCGAAAGAGATGAACCTGCTTGTGGCTCAGTTAAACACATCGTTCCCTGAAACCTGCCGTTTAACATAGGTTCTAAATATTTGTTTTTCAGATAGTCTGAGCCAAAGTGAGCTATTAAGCGAGCAGCTCCACTTGTCAAACCAGTGTACATCATACCATTATTTGCCGCCATCAGAATATACCCAGCCACACTATTTATGGCAAATGGAAGCTGCGAACCGCCATCTTTATAATCAAAATCTGCTGAAATTAATCCCGCTTCTCCAACTGCTTTGAGGTATTCCTTGATTGCTGGATGAACAATAACTTCACCATTGATTGACTCAGGTTGATTTTGGTCCACATCTTTGAACACCGGAAACATAATTCGTTCAGCAATATTCTCTGCCGTGTCTAGCACCATTTTTAATGTTTCAGAGTTGTGATCGGCAAAATAGGGCAATTGGGTCAATGTGTCAATTGCATGAACATGCTCCAATAAGAAATTCGTGGTTTGTCGGTCAAAGAATTTTGCTGGCATTTTTTTTTGATTATTAAGTATTCTGTAAAATAATACAATTCTCTCTAAATTGTAATCTGTTTTTTAGAATTCTTGTTTTCAATCCATTTTCCTCAATTTTCGTATCTTTGTTGGATTAACCCTTATTTATGTCTGAGAAAAAGAAC
>NKJG01000187.1 GCA_002256395.1 Bacteroidetes bacterium B1(2017)
TATCCGAAAGAGATGAACCTGCTTGTGGCTCAGTTAAACACATCGTTCCCTGAAACCTGCCGTTTAACATAGGTTCTAAATATTTGTTTTTCAGATAGTCTGAGCCAAAGTGAGCTATTAAGCGAGCTGCTCCACTTGTCAAACCAGTGAACATCATACCATTATTTGCCGCCATCAGAATATACCCAGCCACACTATTTATGGCAAATGGAAGCTGCGAACCGCTATCTTTATAATCAAAATCTGCTGAAATTAATCCCGCTTCTCCAACTGCTTTGAGGTATTCCTTGATTGCTGGATGAACAATAACTTCACCATTGATTAACTCAGGTTGATTTTGGTCCACATCTTTAAACACCGGAAACATAATTCGTTCAGCAATATTCTCTGCTGTGTCTAGCACCATTTTTAATGTTTCAGAGTTGTGATCGGCAAAATAGGGCAATTTGGTCAAAGTGTCAATTGCATGAACATGCTCCAATAAGAAATTCGTGGTTTGTCGGTCAAAGAATTTTGCTGGCATTTTTTTTTGATTATTAAGGATTCTGTAAAATAATACAATTCTCTCTAAATTGTAATCTGTTTTTTAGAATTCTTGTTTTCAATCCATTTTCCTCAATTTTCGTATCTTTGTTGGATTAACCCTTATTTATGTCTGAGAAAAAGAAC
>NKJG01000047.1:0-7217 GCA_002256395.1 Bacteroidetes bacterium B1(2017)
AATTCAAAGTCTAGTTTATACCGACTTATTCCGAATCCGCCCAAGTCAAGCGGAGCTTCGATAGAGGTACCTGATGGAGAAGTGATTTGAAGGTTTTTGATAATCGGAAGTTGCATCTGGCTCAATGGCAATTCTAAACTTTCGAGAAAATTCCAGGATTCCAAACTGACATATTCGCCACAAACTCGGTGAAATGGATAGGAGTTTTTCTCAAACAAAACGACTGATTTGCCTGCTTTGGCTTGAAGAATGGCTAAACTTAAACCTGCCAATCCGCCGCCTGTTATGGCTATATCGAAGGTTTGGGGATTCTTCATTTATTAACCATAATTAAATGCCTAAACGCCCAACACCAAGTGATTTTATAATTCTCAATTCCTGCTTTTTTGAGTAAAATTACCCACTCTTTTTTGGTAAATCCCCGTTGGACACTTATTGGTGCATCGTTTTTTACAAGATAAGATTTCGAGAATAGTTTTGTAAGGAATTTTATGGAATAATATGCCAACCAGTGTCTATGTAAATCCCCGATAAAAAAGCCTTTTTTCGAATTTTTGTTCATCCAAATCAACATTTCGATAAGAGCATCATCATCAAAATGATGACAAAATAAAGAATTGAATATCAGGTCGTAAGGCTTATCAGGTTGGTGTTTTTTGTAATCCTCTTTTATCCAGTTTATCTGTGAGTCTAACGACTCGCTATAGGTTATACAAACTTCTTTGATGTCTAAACCCGCATAGTCATTTTCAGGAAAATGCTTTTTGAGCATCATTAAATTATCCCCGCCCCCTGAGCCGATTTCCAGTATTTTATAGCTTTCTTTTCCAAATTTCTTTAATCCTTTTTTTATAACATCATGGCCACCCAGAAAAGTATTAATGAATTTTAACTCCTTCAGATTTTGAATTAAATCAGGTTCAGGAATTTCCTCCGCATCAAGCAATTCTTTTTGGTGACTTTTTTTCATAAACTATTCAATATTAAGCTTTCCATGGTTATGCCTGGGCCAAATCCCGCCACAAAAGTACGGCCAGATTTGTCTTTTTTTATTTTTTCAAGAATAAAAAGCAAGGTGCAGGACGACATATTTCCGTAGTTTTTCAGAACTTGATAAGATTCTGAAATCGCCTCCGAATCTATTCCCAAAGACTTGGCTGTCACATCCAATATTTTTCTTCCACCCGGATGAATCGCCCAATTTTGGATTTCGTTTTTCTTTATATTATTTCTACTCAAACTGGTGGCTACAAAATCCGCAATATTATCTTCTATCAGCGTGGGTACTTCTTGTTTAAGGCTCATCAAAAATCCATGCGAACTGATGTGCCAACCCATACTTTCTTGGCTTTCGAGGAAAAGTTTGGAATAAAAACCTTCCATTTGCATTCCTGTGTTCGAATTTTCTACCAAACAACATGCTGCTCCATCACCAAACAATAGGTTAGAAGTAATAAAATCAAGTTTATTTTCTTTCTGAAAATGAAGCGTGCAAAGTTCTACTAAAACTATTAAAACCTTTGCATTTTCTTCGCTTCTACAAATAGCATTAGCCTGTTTTAGAGCATGTATAGCGGCATAACAACCCATAAAATTTACGGAAGTGCGGTGAATATCTGTGGGAAGTTTGAGGGCTTGTACCAATTCTACATCCAAACCTGGAGCTGACATTCCAGTGCACGAAACGCTAATCAAATGTGTAATTCCTTTGGGCAATTTCGACCCTCCAAAAGTGTTTTCAACCGCTTTCATGGCTAAAGGAAGTGCCGTTTCTTGGTATTTGGTCATTCGCTTTTCTATACTCGGAAAAGGCTCCAAATCTTCGTTTTTGGAGAAAAAAGTTCTTTCTGAAGCCTCACAACTATAATCTGGTATGACAGAATAGCGAGTTTCTATTCCTGAGCGGGCATACATTAAACTTATTTTGCGTTTGTCTGATGGGCTTCCATCGTTCATTTTGAGCATAAACTGTTGTATGGTCGTTTGCTCGTTTTTGTGTGAAGGTACCGATGTACCTATGTGTGTTATATTACTCATTTAAAGTTTTTCTCGAAAATTGTATTTTAAAATAAAATGGTTTGTCAGTAAAAAGACAAACACTCAAAATGGGCAATTGTTTATTGCTTGAATATCATGGTCAGAAAACAAATATTTAATAACAAGGAAGCCATTAGGTTGAGAATCATCGTGTATTTAAAGTTGGCCATGCTTTCATCTTTCCAAACTTTCAGAAACCACCAATTCATGAAAATGGCAATGGGTATACAGAAGATCAAGAATCTTTGGAAATGCTTGACTTCCAAGAAAAAGTAGGAGCTAATAATAGATAAAGAGAAAAACAGCATACAAAATATGAAGGTGCCTCTTATTCCGAGCAACATACTCATGGTTCTGTCGCCATTTCGTGCATCTTCCTCGTGCTGATATACTTGTGTGATAGGGTAAACCGCCCAAAGTATCAAAGCAGAAAATAAGGAGCCTAACCAAAGTGGAGCATTGGATACATTTGTTGCTACAAAAAAGTCTTTTATGGTCAAATTTTGGCCAAAAGTATAAACCATCATAAATACCAAGGCTCCCTGAAATAAGCCCACAATTGCCCAACTCAAAAAGGGATATTTTTTTAGCCGAGACTTTGGATGGCTGTACATTCGGCTCACCGCAATATATAGTATCACCAAAATGCCAAACCAAGTACCTACCATAAGTATGGCAAAAATGACACCCAAGCCGTCAAAAACATTGGCAGCATACCAAAGTTTAATATCTACTTTAGGCGGATTTTTAAGACCACCAATGCTGCCCTCGTCTTTGTCAAAATAGCTATTGAAGGCATTGGATGCGGGATATATCAAAAGGTGTAATATTAGAAATATCCAGAAATTTTTTACAAAATCAGATTCTATTTGTTGGCTGATACCCAGCCAATAGATAGGCATTAAAAACAATGAAAAAGGAAAGCGAAGGTGCAAGAAAATGTCCTTTTTTGTCATATAAGTTTTTTTTCGAAGTAATTTAGGAAGATATACGGTGATCTGGTGCTGTTGGTTTCAAAATATATTTGTTGATTCCTTTTTTAATGTAGAGTTGCGAATATTTAATACTATTATTTTACTAAAATTATACTTCTTTGTTAAATAGATTCAAATTGTATGATGTTTAACCTTATTAATTTCCGTATTTCTTGCAATCGTTCCCATAAATTTTCTCGAAATCAGGCTATTCAAAAAGGAATAAATTATTTTTATTTGAGTAATTTTAGTGTTCAACCCTTTTCCAATGAACAAAACTGCCTTTTTGTTTTTTTTACTCTGCTCTTTCTATGCGGTTTTTGCCCAAAGCAAAAAAGGATTGACATACAAACCAGACACTTCTTTTACTCATTATCAAGCTGTAAAATGGGCACTTTCTCAATCGCCGAATGCCAAACTAGCGATTGCAAAAGATTTTAAAAATATTAATATTAAAGAAAATATCAAATACACCACAGAAGACGGTAATAACTTGATGTTGGATGTTTTTTCTCCTAAAAGCAAACAAAATGCTCCTTGTCTCATCATCATTCACGGCGGAGGATGGCGATCTGGTGATAAAACCCATCACCACGAAATGGCCAAAGTACTGGCATCCAAAGGTTATGTGGTGATCACACCCTCTTACAGACTTTCAACTCACGCACTCTATCCTGCTGCAGTGGTGGATGTAAAAACTGCCATCAGATGGACAAGAGCAAACGCCGCATCATTGGGAATTAACGCAGAAAAAATAGCTCTTGCTGGCTTTTCGGCAGGTGGACAAATGGCCGCTTTGATTGGTACTACAAACGACGAAACGCTTTATGACAGAAGCGAAACGTTTAAAAACATAAGTTCAAAAGTAGCTTCAGTGATAGATATTGATGGAATTTTGGCCTATATACATTCAGAATCTGGTGAAGGAGATGATAGTAGAAATACCTCAGCAGCAACCTATTGGTTTGGATATAATAAAACAGAAAAGCCTGAACTTTGGAATGAAGCCAGTGCATTAAACCATGTTTCGGCTTTAGATCCTCCTATACTTTTTATCAATAGCTCGCAGGAACGAATGCATGCGGGGAGAGAAGATTTTATACATAAACTAAATACTTTCGGCATTTATTCTGAGGTGCATACTTTTAAAGCTCCTCATACCTTTTGCATGTTAGATGAATGGTTTTTGCCCACCATAGATCTTATGGACAAGTTTTTAATAAAAACCTTAAAGCAATGAGAAATTTAACACTTTTGTTTTTTTTGTTCACTTTTGAAATTGCTTTTGCTCAAGTTCAATTGCGACAGGGTGCGTTTTTTACCCCTGAACAATCGAAGGTAGAAATGGAGCATTTGGCATCACTATACAACTCCAAATCTGATTGGCAAAAAAGGGCAAAAGCCATAAAAAAAGGTATAATAGAAGGTGCTGAAGTAAAAACCATAAAGCCCAATAAGAAAATAAATGCGACTATTCATTCAAAAAAAAATATGGATGGATACACCATTGAAAATGTATTTTTTGAAAGTCTTCCAGGAGTTTATGTTTCTGGGAATCTGTATAAACCACTCAATGTTTCTGGAAAGATACCCGCGGTACTGGCACCACATGGCCATGGGAAAGATCCAAGATTTGGAGAAGCTACACAAAAACGTTGTGCAACAATGGCCAGAATGGGGGCAGTGGTTTTTACCTATGACATGATTGGTTATGGAGATATGCAGCAATGTGAACATAAAATAGCTCCTGCCCTAAAAATACAGATTATCAATAGCATTCGATCACTTGACTTTTTGAGCCAACAGCCAGAAGTGGACAAAAATAGAATTGCGGTATCGGGTGAGTCTGGCGGAGGAACACAGACCTTTATTTTGGCAGCTTTGGATAATCGGGTGGCAGTTTCGGTACCTGTCGTAATGGTCTCCAATTATTTCTTTGGCGGATGTACTTGTGAAAGTGGAATGCCGATTCATGTAAGACCTGACCACGCAACCACCAATGTTGAAATAGCCGCTTGTTTCGCTCCAAAACCTATGCTCTTGGTATCCGATGGTGACGATTGGACGAAGTTTACTCCTGATTTGGAGTTTCCGCATATTCAAAGAATCTATTCATTTTTTGATGCTAAAAGCAATGTTGAAAATGTACATTTACCACTTGAAAAACATGATTATGGCCCTTCAAAACGTAAAGCTGCATATGATTTTCTTGCAAAAAATTTAGGCTTAGACCTCAATATGGCAGATGAAACAAAAAGTCCAGTTTTGCCAAAGGAAGATTTGACAGTTTTCAATGCTCAAAATCCTTTACCAACCAACGCATTGAAAGGCAATGATGCAATAATAAGTTTATTAAAAACCATTAAATGAACACATTAGTAGAAGACAAAGAAGTAGAATGGATTAAGCTTGGCGGCGGAATAAAACGCAAAGTGATGGCTTATGACGACCAAATGATGCTTGTAAAAGTGGCTTTTGAGGCAGGAGGAATTGGTGCTATGCATAGTCATCCACATACGCAGGCGAGTTATGTGGCCAGTGGGAAATTCGATATAACCATCGACGGAAAAACCAAAACGCTAAAAGGTGGAGATGTGTATTTTGTGCCAAGCGACTTGGAGCATGGGGCAGTTTGTCTTGAAGAAGGTGAGTTGATAGATGTTTTTCATCCGTTGAGAGAGGATTTTCTTTGAGAGTTTTCTACCACAGAGAAGCACAAAGTTTACCACAGAGTAGCACAAAGAATTTAGAAAATAAAGCCTGGCGTCATTGCGTCTTGGCGATAATTAATAAACAATGAAAAAATACATTTTATACATTTCGTTCTTTTGTTTTTCCATATCTGGAAATGCACAGAAACCTTATTCACAACAGATGGCTGATTCATTTATGGCCTGGTATCCTGATTCTATTGTTGTGAAACCACGCGTGAAATCGACTTGGGATTATGAGCAAGGTTTGATGCTCAAAGCCATCGAAAAAGTATGGCGTAGAACGGCAGATACCAAATATTACGATTATATTTTGGCCGATATGAACCGTTTTGTGGTCGAAGATGGCAGTATAAAAACTTACAAAACAGAGGATTATAATCTAGATAATATCAATTCAGGTAGAGGCTTACTGATGCTCTACCAACAAACACAACCTGGAAAAGATAAATTTAAAAAAGCGGCAGATGTACTTTGGCACCAGCTTGAAAACCAGCCTAAAACCAAAGAAGGTGCTTACTGGCACAAACAACGTTATCCCTTTCAAATTTGGCTGGATGGACTTTTTATGGCTGAACCATTTTCTGCGGAATATGCCAAAGTATTTAATCATACTGAGCATTTCAATCACATCGCTAAACAATTTGAAATGGTCGAGAAATACATGGTTGACCCAAAAACAGGATTGATTTACCATGGTTATGACGAGTCTAAAAGCGAAAAATGGGCAGATAAAAAAACTGGACTTTCTCCACATTTTTGGAGTAGAGCCATTGGTTGGTATGGTATGGCTTTGGTAGAGGTGCTCGATTATTTCCCAGAAAATCATCCCGAAAGACCCAAGCTTATTAAATATTTACAAAGATTAGCACCGGTTTTGGCGAAATATCAAGACCCAAAATCAGGTGTTTGGTATCAAATGACCGCTTTGGCTGGTAAAAAGGGCAACTATTTGGAAGCATCGTCTTCATGTATGTTTGTTTATACTTTAGCCAAAGCAGCTCGATTAGGTTACATCAGTCCTGTTTTTCAAGCCAATGCCAAAAAAGGCTATGCAGGTATTTTGAAAGAATTTGTTGAAAAAGAAGCGGATGGTGGCTTGGCATTTCAAAAGACTGTTTCGGTGGGCGGTTTAGGTGGAAACCCCTACAGAGATGGCACTTACGAATATTATTTGAGTGAGCCTCTTCGCAAAAACGATTTGAAAGGTGTAGGTCCGTTCATTTTTGCGAGTACCGAGATGGAGATTATGGATGAAAATAATATCGGAAAAGACAAAAAAGTGGCTTTGGATTATTATTTCAATAGAGAATTCAGAAAGGATTGGAATGGCCAGATCGAGCAATTTCATTATACTTGGGAAGATACTTTTCATTCGGGATTCTTGTGGTGGGGAGATGTTTTCAAAAACTATGGGGCTAAGCTTACTGCAATAAAAGACAAACCAACGGCCATCAATTTGAAAGGGCAAAATGTCTATATCATCGTTGACCCG
>NKJG01000047.1:7969-11093 GCA_002256395.1 Bacteroidetes bacterium B1(2017)
TTCCGTATTCCATTGGGTACAAAATGCATCATCAAAGAATTTGCATTGTGTTGATAAAACCAAAACTGGGTCAAGCCGAGCCTCTATTGATAATATAAAAGGGGTTTTTTTCAGAAACAAAAATTTTCTGTAATACCACTTCCGCTGCTCTTCGACCCATGGCTTCAAAGTCGGTAGTGATAACGGTTATGTCTAAAACTTCTTTCAAAGTGGTTTCATTGAAGGAAATTATCCCCATATCTCTACCCAAAATAAGCTCGTTCTTTTTTGAATATTTTATTACCTCAGCCAGGTCGTATTCTTCAATTACCACATACAGAACATTGTTTTCGTGATCGGCTAAGGCTGCTTCGGCTGATGAGAAAACTTTGGCTGAGAGGTTGTTGTACGCACAAAAAGTCCTGAAGCCTTTCATGATTTCGGCTGGATAATTGTTGTCGTCTGGAAATATCAAATACAGCTTTTTGTAATTTTTTATTTTAGATAAGTTTTTCTCAAAAGCAGAAAAAATATCTTGTTCAAAGTCTTGATAAATGGTGGGTATATCTTTTAGTTCGTGTACGTATTTATCCAACAGGAGCAACTCTGTCTTTGGTATTTTGTTTAAAACTGGCAAGTAAACCTCTTTGCTTTCTAAAAAATGTGGCATCACCACGTAGAAGTTATATTTTCCTAAATTTCTATCTATAATATCTTCAAATGAATCTGCTGAATAGTTGTGGATTTGCAAGTCTACAATGCTGTTTTCACCTAGACCTTTCAGTAAAGCATAGTATATCAGTTTTTTGTATGAACTCATTTTGTTCATAACCAGCAGGACCCGCATCTTATTTTCTCTGTTGGCCTTAACAAAATATCCTTTTCCATGAACCGACTCAATAAATCCCAATCTTTTAAGTTCTCGGTAGGCTTTTTCCACAGTATCTCTTGAGAGCAAATGTTCAATGCTGAGCTCGGTAATGGACATTAATTGGTCATTTTTTTTATAATAACCGCGTTCTATGTCATTTACGATGGCATTTACAATTTGCTTATACTTAGGCGTTTTGTCCTTTTCGTTGATAGATAATACCCTATTTAGATTCTCTGATTTCTTCATCTAAAGTCAATTAACATTAAATCTATCACAAATTAACCATTATTTTTGGATGTATGTCTCCTGCACTGTTTTCATTTTATCCACCGCAATCGATTCCGTAGATTCTTGTGCCAAAACATAAGAGTGCAGGATTTGGATATTGCTCGATATCAGCTAAATTGCCTTTGAAAACAAAATCTTAATGAAAAAACTTGCCTTCAAAATGAAGCTTTTCCCAGGAAAAGTGGAAGAATACAAAAAACGTCACGATGCGATTTGGCCAGAATTGGTGGATTTACTTCACGAGCATCGCATTACTGATTATTCAATTTTTTTAGATGAAGAAACACTCAGCCTATTTGGGGTTTTGAGTGTGGAAGACGAAACTCAAATGGATGAACTCCCTAAAACCGAAGTCATGAAAAAATGGTGGGCATACATGGCAGATATTATGGAAACAAACGCGGATAATTCACCCGTGAGTTTGAGTTTGAAGAATGTGTTTTATATGGCTTGATAAGTTGTGAGTATTGAGTTATGAGTTTCAATTTAAGTTTTATTATTAGGTCAAATTGAATTGATTGAATTAAAGAAATAATGATTCTGAAAAGGTCAAGTCAAAGAAATCATGGGTGAAAGACTTAGATAAAAAAGTAAAAGAATGCAATCAAGATCATTTAAGGGTCAATTTAAGCAGTTGGTATATTAGCCGAGAATATGAATTTCCAAAACTAGAAAAGATGAAAATAAAACTATTAATAACTACCTTATTTATTTCAGCAAGTGCTTTTTCCCAACGCAATGTAACCAATGCCAACGATAGTAACACACCGCTGCACTTGTTACAACCTGATTATCCAGTTCCTTATGGGATACCGAAAGTTGAAGATGTAAAGTCTTCTTTGAACAGAATTTATGAATACTTAAATACTGTCACTCCAACGGCCTTTGTAGATAGCAAAACTGGCGAAGAAATTACTGATTTATCTAAAATTAACGCTACCACTGCCTTAAAAAAAGGTGATTACCGGATCGTCAGTTACGAATGGGGCGTAACATATGCTGCCATGTTGGCTGCCGCAAAAGCCACCGGCGATGATAAATACAAGAATTATTCGATAGACAGACTCAAATTCATCTCCAATGCAGCACCGTATTTTAAAAAGACCTCAGAAGAACATGCCGACTGGGCAACTGCGGGCCCACTGAGAGGATTAATAGCTCCCAAAGCCCTTGACGATTGTGGTGCCATGTGTACGGCTATTCTGAAAACAAAAATGGTAGGAGAAAGCCTTGATGCCCAACTTTTGATTGATACGCACATCGATTATATCATGAAAAAAGAGCATCGTTTAAAGGATGGAACTTTGGCTCGAATGCGTCCGCAAGCGGATGCACTTTGGCTGGATGATATGTTTATGGGCGTTCCTGCATTAGCCAACATGGGTAAGTTTACAGGAGAAAAAAAATATTTCGACGAAGCCGTAAAGCAGATTCAATTGTTTCATAGTAAGATGTTTAATAAAGAAAAAGGGGTGTATATGCATGGCTGGATTCAAGGTATGACTGAGCATCCGCAGTTTCATTGGGCAAGAGCTAACGGTTGGGCGATTTTAACTAAAATTGAGGTTTTGGATGTTTTGCCCGAAAATCATCCCGGCAGACCGATTATTCTTAAAATACTGAAAGATCATATCAGAGGTTTAGCAAAATATCAATCAGGATCAGGTTTCTGGCATCAATTATTGGACAAAGAAGACTCTTATTTGGAAACTTCGGCCACCGCCATTTATACGTATTGCATAGCCCACGCTATAAATAAAGGCTGGATAGATAAAATGGCTTATTCGCCGATGGTGATGTTAGGCTGGAATGCGGTTTCTACAAAAATCAATGAAAAAGGTCAAGTGGAAGGTACTTGTGTGGGAACAGGTATGGGATTTGACCCAGCTTTTTATTACCACCGACCAGTAAGTCCTTTCGCTGCACATGGTTATGGACCTACCATTTATGCAGCATCAGAGATTATGAACTTGTTGAATAACA
>NKJG01000048.1 GCA_002256395.1 Bacteroidetes bacterium B1(2017)
TAATGTGTGAATTTTACAAATAGAAATCAATATTTTACAACGACCTGATTTTCAATCTACCCACCTTTACACTGTGGAAATACTTTCACACTAACAAATAGAGAAAATGAAATCTAACGAAGAACTTCAAAAAGAAGTACAAGATGCTTTCAAATGGGAACCAAAACTTCATGCGGCCGAAATTGGCGTAGTAGTACATGATGGAATTGTGACCTTGTCGGGCACGGTGGACAATTACGCTAAAAAAATACAAGCCGAAGATGCAACCAAGCACATCATGGGTGTAAAGGCGGTGGTAGAGAAAATCGAGGTGAAATTCAACACCGACTGGGCAAAACACGATGACAACGACATAGCCAAAGAAATTGTAAACGCCTACAAATGGAATTGGCAACTACCCAATGACAAAATTCATGTAAAAGTAGAAAATGGCTGGATAACCTTGGATGGGGAAACCAATTGGAACTACCAACGTGAAGAAGCAAAAAATTCCATTAAAAACATGACTGGCATAAAGGGTGTGACCAATAACATTACCATTAAGTTGGAAGTAGAAAACAAGATAGAAAAAAATGATATTGAGGCGGCCATAAAACGAAATTGGTCCGTAAAAAGTGAAAATATAGATGTGGCAGTAATGGATCACCGAGTGACGCTTACAGGCAATGTGTCGTCGTGGTATCAAAAAGACGAAGCTTCACGCATGGCATGGAGTGCTCCTGGAGTTTGGGCTGTTGATAATCAATTAGCCGTAATTTTTGATTATGATTACGTGTCTTAAGAATTTTTAAGGCTACTAGCCACACACACTAATTTGAAAATGTAGACACATAGTACAAGCTTTCTTGAAAAGATTCTTGAAAATATGTGTTTGCTTTTCTTTAAAACTTTCTCTTCTAAGTTCAATTCAATAAAAAACCTCACAAATCTTCAATCAAAATGCACAATATAGCCATCATCTCGTCCAGTATAAGACCCGACAGGAAAAGTCATAGTTTGGCATTGTATTTTAAGAAATATCTGAATGAAAATTTTCTTGCCAATGCCCATATTCTAGTTTTGAAAGAATATGATTTCCCAATATTTAGCCAAACCTTTAAAAAACAAAAAAATCCAATCAAAAAGGTTATGGATTTTGCAGAAAAAATAGCGGCATCAGATGGCGTTATCATAGTGACGCCAGAGTACAATGGTGGCTATCCCGCCAGTCTCAAAAATGCCGTTGATCTTCTCTATGAAGAATGGCGACATAAACCCGTAGGAATAGTTACGGTTTCGAGTGGACCTTTTGCAGGCTCTCAAGTATTGGTCTCGTTCCAGTTTTCTCTTTGGAAAATGAAAGCCTGGACCATTACCGAGCAATTCGCTGTGCCAGATGTAGAGAAAAACTACGATGAGGAAGGCAATAGCCTGCATAAAAAAATCAGCGAACCACTTACAGAAGCCTTCATAAAGGAGCTATTTTGGTGCATAAAAGCAGATAAAAACTTAGTGTAAATGTGTGAATCTTATAAAGGATGTTTGGAATTATATAACAGGCAAGCAAGTCCAGAACGCTACCTTTGACCTATCATAAACCCCATTTTTATCATGCCTATTTTAAATATTCTTATCGTAATAATTGTAATCGGTTTCGTGCTTTGGTTGGTAAATAATTATTTACCAATGGACGGCAAAATAAAGAAAATACTAAACTTTGTAGTGGTCATAGGAGTCATCATCTGGTTACTTAAAGTATTTTCAATTATCACTATCTAACAATTTCCATCAACTACGCTATTTAAAATCCATGCAGCTTTTTTTAAAAATTCACAAATAACCCTTTTAAATATATATCATGAATTTAAAACGAATTTTTGGAGCCATACTGACTCTTTTAGGTATCGTCGGACTTATTTATGCCGCATTTTTATTTGTTAATAGTTCAACAGGCACTAGAAATATAAAGACACTTGTTACCTATGGCATCATCGGAGTAATATTCTTTGTATCGGGCATTGGACTCATCAAAACAACCAAAGACGAATCTTGAAAATTTCTTAACGGCATAGAAAAACCAAATTGAGATTCAACTTTTGGTTTTACCTAAAAAACAAATTATGAAAAATCTCAAAATTGTATTTATTCTTTTGGCTTTAACATTCATAATTGGAAGTTGCAAAACAAAATATGTTAAAGACAAACCTTTAGTGGTAGAAATGATAAGGCCTGTTAGTCCGGGTCAAAATTATGTTTGGCTAAACGACAATTGGGTATTTAATAGAAAGAATCAAACCTACACACGACGCCAAGGTTATTGGGCAATACCTAAATCCAAAAAAAACTATCAACAAGGCTACTGGAAAACCAACAAAAATGGTAGCCATTGGGTACCAGGAAGATGGAAATAAAAACTATACAAAAACAAAAATTATGCAACCCACAATTGGTCTTACTGAAAAAAGCTTGAGCAAAAGTATTCAAATGCTCACGGTACTATTATCTGATGAAGTTATACTTTATACCAAAACCCGAAATTTCCATTGGAATGTGGCTGGTGAAAGTTTTATGGAACTACACAAACTTTTTCAAAATCAATATTCAGCATTGGAAGAAACCATAGACACCGTTGCTGAAAGGATAGGGAAACTAGGTGGAAAAGCCATTGGCACAATGAAAGAATTTCTGGAAAACACCAGACTGAAAGAAAACCCAGGTGTTTATGCTGCACAAAAAGGCATGTTGATGGATTTGGTAAATGATCATCAAATGGTCATTGTAGAACTGCGAAAAGATATCGCAAGTTCAGAAACCAACGGCGATGCAGGAACTACAGATTTTCTAACTGGAATTCTAGAATATCACGAAACCACCGCTTGGATTTTAAGACGATATTTAAACTAGCCTAATAGAAATATGAAAGCAGAAACAGATAATAACGGGAAAAAATATCTATTTTCAAAAAGTTTAGATACCGTTTTTCTGGCCGTAAACAATGTTTTCAAATTTATCGGTTTGATTTTCAAAGAGGCTTTTACAGCACCTTTTGAGTGGAAAGAAATTATCAATCAATGTTTTAATGTAGGTTTCAAATCGCTCCCTTTAGTTTCTTTGACTGGATTTATTATTGGCATCGTATTTACCAAACAATCTCGACCATCACTCTCTACTTTTGGTGCCAGTTCCTGGTTGCCTTCTCTGATTTCCATAGCTATTATTCGAGCCTTGGCTCCATTGGTAACAGCTCTCATAGCTGCAGGTAAAGTAGGTTCTAACATCGGTGCCGAACTCGGTTCAATGAAAGTTACCGAACAAATTGACGCCATGGAGGTATCTGCCACCAATCCTTTCAAATATTTAGTAGTTACCCGTGTGATTGCGACCACATTTATGATGCCTGTCCTGGTTCTATATTCCGGATTGGTTGGCATGCTGGGCTCCTTTATGAATATCCATCAAAACGAACAAACGAGTTTTGCGGCCTTTATAAAAAATGCATTTAGTACCATATCTTTTTTAGATATCAATTCCTCTATTTTCAAGGCTGTTTGCTATGGTTTTACCATTGGCGTAGCGGGCTGCTATCAAGGCTATTATGCTGAAAACGGCACTCAGGGGGTCGGAAAAGCAGCCAATACAGCAGTAGTAGTAGCTATGTTTCTGATTTTTATAGAAGAAATGATCATTGTTCAATTTGTAAATTCTATTAGATAAAATTTATGAAAAATAATGATGTAACTGAAAAAAAATCGGTGATAAGCATAAAGAACCTAAAAAAGTCTTTCGGCAGTTTGAAAGTCTTAGATGGGGTGAACCTAAATATCAAATTAGGAGAAAATTTGGCAGTGTTGGGCAAATCAGGAAGTGGTAAATCTGTACTGATAAAAATAATATCTGGATTGTTAATACCCGATGAAGGTACGGTAAACGTCCTCGGCTTAGAAGTAGACAAAATTAGTCCTGTTGAACTCAGAGCTTTACGGTCAAAAATCGGCTTTTCTTTTCAAAACAGTGCTCTGTATGATAGTATGACTGTCAGAGAAAACTTGGCTTTTCCACTCATAAGGAATAAAACTAATTTGTCTAAAACAGAAATACAACATGCCATTGAGGAAGTCTTAAACGAGGTGGGTTTACCCCAAACTATTCATCAAATGCCTTCAGAATTGTCTGGTGGACAACGCAAAAGAATAGGAATAGCCCGAACACTCATACTGAAGCCTGAAATAATGCTTTACGACGAACCCACAGCTGGCTTAGATCCCATCACCAGTAGCGAAATCAACAGTTTGATCAAGAAAGTTCAGACACAATATAAAACCAGTTCTATAATTATCACCCACGACCTTACTTGTGCCAAAAACACCGCGGACAATGTGGCCATTTTGGTTCAAGGAAAATTTTTGAAATCTGGAAGTTTTGATGAAGTTTTTAAGTCTGAAAACGAAATAGCTCGAACTTTTTATGAATACAATTTTATAAATGACAAATGAAAGCATTAAAAAATAATCGACCAGTGATAGTCGGTATGTTTATTTTATTAGGTTTACTGATACTAGTCATGACAGTTTTTACCTTAGGCAATCAAAAGAAAACCTTTGTAAGAACTTTTACGCTCTATGCGGTCTTTGACAATGTTGGCGGATTGCTTAAGGGGGGCAATGTTTGGTTGTCGGGCGTTAAAATCGGCACTATTAAGAAAATCAGCTTTTATGGAGACTCCAAAGTGATTGTAACCATGAACATCGAGCAAGATGCGGAGTCTTATATTCATAAAAATGCAAAGGCCAAAATAGGTTCCGACGGGTTGATTGGCAACAAGATTGTCATCATTTATGGAGGCGACAAGTCCGTGCCTCAGGTTGTAAAGGGTGATGTTTTGAAAGTAGAAAATGGAATAAGCACAGACGATATGTTAGCTACTTTACAAGAAAACAACAAGAATATTCTTCAAATAACCCATGATTTCAAAAGCATCAGCAAAAAAATAGACAACGGAGAGGGAGCCTTAGCAACTTTGTTAAATGATCCAGCCATAGCCAATCAACTTCGAGCATCAACCCGTAATCTACAAGCTACCCTTATCAACCTGAAGGCGGTGTCAGAAGGGAGTAAAGTGGTTCTTGCAAATTTAGAAGGATTTTCTAAAAAGTTAGTCCTGCCAGGCAATTCTGTGCATGATATAGCCAGCGATACTATCATTTATAAAAGCCTAAAAGCCACATTGGCAGAGCTTAATGACGCTTCAAAATCTGTAACAAAATTTACCGAAAATCTAAAAATCGCAAGTGAAAAATTCGGTCAAAAAGACAATGCGGTAGGTGTATTGCTCAACGACTCAGAAACTGCGGCGACCATGAAAACTACTTTGAAAAATCTAGCATCAGGAAGCAAAAAACTCGATGAAGATTTAGAAGCTTTGCAACACAACTTTTTGCTCAGAAGATTTTTTAAGAAAAAAGCAAAAAACAAACTATAAGCACCCAAAAGCCCCAGAAAAGTGTGAATTTTGAAACATTTCTCATTTTTTATATAACAATCTATTTCAGCTAAGCATGACCTTTATAGTGTGAAAACATATTCACATTTATGAAAAAATATGCAATGACAAATCAGATAAAATGGTCAATTGACCAAGCTCACAGCGACATTACTTTTAAAATCAGACACTTGATGATTGCCCATGTAAAAGGCTCATTTAAAACATTTGATGCTAACATCTACACCTATGGACAGGATTTCAGTACAGCTGAAATTGACGTTTGGATAGATGCCTCTTCCATAAACACTGGGGACGAAAAACGAGATGAACACCTTAAAGACATGGATTTTTTAGATGTTCAAAACCATAAGCAAATCTCATTTGTATCAAGCACCATAGGCAAAATAGATGATGACCAAAAACATGAATTGTGGGGCGAATTAACCATGGTTGGTATCAAACAAAATATAAAATTAGAAGTAGAATTCGGCGGAATTGTGAAAGATCCTTGGGGAAATGAAAGGGCGGGTTTTTCTGTTTCAGGAAAAATAAAAAGAGCAGACTGGGGTTTAACCTGGAATTCGAACCTAGAAGCTGGTGGTATTATGGTGGGTGATGATGTTCACATTTCTTGTGAAATTGAACTGACCAATTTAGGCTTTAAAGACCTAATAATGGAATTGGAAAATTCTGTTAATGATAGACAATCTCTCTGATTTCCTATCTAATTACCTCTTTTTCAGCACAAATTAATCAAATATTAACACTATGAAAACGATTCTTTTTCCAACAGATTTTAGTGACAACTCGATGCATTCTGCTCTATATGCGGGTATGCTTGCAAGAAGATTTGATGCTAAACTCATTATCCTACATGTTTTTACCAACATCATTTCTTTGAGTTTGGAGCCTCAAACTATGAATGATACCAGTATATTGGAGATGCAGCTTCAAAAAAACGCATTGCAAAATTTAGAAATTTTCAGTGAAAAAGTATTTCTAAGCACAGAACTTCCTGAGGTTCAAATAGAACATCTATTGGAATATGGATTTGTTACGGAGTGTATTGTTGAGGTATCAAAAAGATTCAAAGTGGACATGATTGTGATGGGTACCAAAGGTGTCTCCAATGTCTTCGACAAGTGGATGGGTTCAAACGCCGAAAACGTGATTAAATCTGCGGAATGTCCAGTTTGGATTGTGCCGATAAACTCTCCATTAACTGTTCCTCAAGTATTTATTTATGCAGCAGATCTTCAGGAAGACGAAGTATCTGCGACAAAAACTCTTTTAGAATTTTCTGTTCCGTTAGGAGCTAGTTGCAAAGTCATTCATATTCAAGCGTATTTTGACAATGAAGTTATGCTGAAATCAGCAGAAACTATGGCAGATTTGAGCAAAGAATTTGAAGGAAATAACATAACTTTTAAAGATTTGAATAGAAAAGAAGTTGTGCAGGGAATAGAAACCTATTCTAAAAACCAAAAACCAGATGTATTAGCCTTGGCAGTTTACGAAAAAACTATTTTTAGTAACTTGTTCAATAGCAGCATAACCAAACATTTTGTGGAAGAATCTAAAATCCCTATGTTGATTTTTAAAAAAGAAAAATCATGAAAGCAATAGATAAATTGAATGATGATATTCTAAAAATAACACTAAAGATTCAAACTGAATATCCAGAAATATCGGTGTATTTAACTGAAATGCCAGTGACCATACCGAATGTTTCTTCTCCAAAAATCAATATCATCTCACTTTCAGATTATTATGAATCTTTAAAAATCTTATTGAAAGATTATATTGAAAATCAGAAACTATTAAGCATTTGAAAAGAATCTAATAATGAAAACTATTTATATTAAAATCGAAAAGTTTTTTGAAAAAATCACTTATCTCATTACCACTATATTGGGTAGCTCCATCACATTTTTTTTGGCTTTCGTAATGGTGGTTTTTTGGTTTTTCAACCGCCAATATAGTAACCATGACATCAATGAAGTCATCAGAGATTTAATTCACGGTGTAACATTTTTGAGCTTATTTGTCATTCAAAAAGAATTCAGCAGGTTTTCAGGTTCACTTCATCTAAAAGTAAACGAACTGGTGGCCTCTACCGAAACTGCGAGTAATTCGGTAATAAACGTAGAATCAAAAACAGAAATAGAGATTCACGAGCTACAAAAAGAGTATGCCGAATTGGCCGAAAAAATTGAAGATACTAAAGAGAAATAATTTCAATATAGGATGCTATGTGTGAATTATGTAAGTGTTTGATAGTATTCTATAACATGTAACCCCATAAATCGCCGCACCTTTGTATTATAATTATTTCGAATTTAAATACTAAGAAAATGTCAAAATTTACAATTATTCTTTTTACAATATTTTTCATTCATGTAGGAATGGTAAAAGCTCAAACGCTTTCTGTTGGTCCTATGGTGGGATTTAATATCTCTTCCCTTTCTGGCCCAACCAATTCCAAAGCATTGCCTGGTATTACTTTAGGAGCTTTCGCAAACTACAGTGTTAATGAAAACGTAGGTATCGGTGCTAAGTTTATGTACTCGCAGTTGGGAACTGATTATAAAAATGTAGACTACATCAACAGATTGCACTATCTACAAATGCCTATCACTGCCATCTATTATTTTGGCGAAGGTGGTGACAAATTCAGACCAAAAATTTATGGCGGACCATATGTGGGTACACTTTTAAGTGCAACGTTAAAGGATGGAACCAAAATCACAGAGGCAAATGGTGGACCAGTTTATAAGAAATTAGACTTCGGTGCAGTGATTGGAGCTGGATTTAATTACCGTATTCAAGATCGTACATGGTTAAATGTAGACGCTGGTTTTAGCCAAGGCTTTGCTGACGTTAACGAATCACCAATAGCCAAATTTAAAAATCAAGCTTTCGGCTTAAACGTTGGAGTTAGTTTTCCAATAAAATAAGCCTGAGAGATCAATCGAAAAAGTCTGTTATAATTGGTTTTATAGCAGACTTTTTATTTTAAAATTCTTCAGCAAAACCTTCAAAAAAAGAAAAAAATGGTGATAGAAATAAAAAATATTTTCGATGGAATAGGAGAATTTGTATTGTTCATTTTTAGGTTTTTTAAAGAGCTATTCAAACCGCCATTGGAACTAAGAGAGTTCGTAAAACAATGCTATGTAATTGGTTACAAATCACTTCCCTTGGTAGCCATCACAGGCTTCATCATGGGATTGGTGCTTACTTTGCAGTCGCGGCCTACATTGGCAGAATTTGGAGCAGAGTCTTGGTTACCTGGTATGGTAGCACTTTCTTTAATAAGAGAAATCGCTCCCGTAATAACTGCCCTTATATGTGCTGGCAAAGTGTCGTCGGGAATAGGTGCTGAGTTAGGTTCTATGAAAGTTACCGAACAGATCGACGCCATGGAGGTTTCGGCCATCAATCCTTTCAAATATTTGGTGGTCACCCGAATTCTGGCCTCTACATTGATGATACCCTTATTGGTTGTTTTTGCTGATGGAATTGGCATATTAGGTGGTTTCGTTGGGTACAATATTCATAGTGAGCTGAATATCGTCAGGTACAACTCATTGGTATTTGAAACCTTGGGTTTTGTGGATATTTTTCCAGCTACCATCAAAACCTTTTTTTTTGGATTCTTTATAGGCACCATTGGATGTTTCATGGGATTTACTGCTTCCAATGGCACCGAAAGTGTTGGTAAAGCTGCCAATTCAGCCGTTGTTTATGCCTCATTGGCCATTTTTATAATAGATATGTTAGCAGTTCAATTGACGGATTTAATTTTTTGATTGACAGATTCTAAAAAATAATTTCATAAACAACCTTAATACTTTCAAAAAGAATTTCTTAAAAACTATAAGGTTTTCAGATTAAATAAAAATTAAACAATTAAGTGGAAAATAAATCTCCAATAATAGAAATCAAAGGCCTTTATAAATCTTTTGGCAAAGATAAAGACGTCTTAAAGGGTGTTAATATCAACGTTAAAAAAGGAGAGAATTTGGTTATATTGGGGAAATCAGGATCGGGAAAGTCAATCACCATCAAATGTTTGGTGAGATTGGTAGAAGCAGATAGAGGAGAAATTAAGGTTTTTGGAACTGACCTGTCAAAATTAGACAATGATGAACTTAATGTAATCAGACTTCGAATCGGTTTTCTGTTTCAAAATGGTGCATTATATGACTCCATGACGGTCAGAGAAAACTTGGGATTTCCTTTACAAAGGCATCGAGCAGAATTTACAGAATCTCAAGTGAATTTGGCAATTGAAGAAACATTAGAAAGTGTTGGCTTGTCAGAAGCTATCGACAAAATGCCCTCAGAACTTTCGGGAGGAATGAGAAAACGTGTGGGTTTGGCAAGAACATTAATTTTGAAACCTGAAATCCTCCTCTACGACGAACCCACAACTGGCTTAGATACGATCACCTCGAGAGAAATTAGCGAGCTGATTATTTCTATTCAAAAGAAATACAAAACAACCTCAATTATTATCACCCACGACATGGCATGTGCTAAATTTACAAGTAACAGAATCGTGATTTTGAGAGATGGATTGGTGTATACAGAAGGCACCTACGAAACATTGGAGAAAAGCGAAGATGAATGGGTTAGATCATTCTTTATATGAAATCAACTATAGGATATGCTGAAATATCATAATAAATATTAAAACAAATGAAAAAAGACGTAGGGTTTAGATGGAAACTGGGCATGTTTGTAACTGCAGGAATTCTCTTTTTCGCAGTCACCATTTATTTTGTAGGCAAACAGAAAAACCTTTTTGGTTCTACATTCCATTTAAAATCACACTTTAAGACCGTAAGCGGTTTAAAATTAGGCAATAACGTTAGATTTTCAGGTATAAATATTGGTACGGTAGATGCCATTGAAATGATTTCTGACACTTCGGTAATGGTTGAATTAGTGATAGAAAAAAGTGCACAACCATTTATTAAAACTGACGCCAAAGTAGGTATCAGTTCGGATGGATTAATGGGCGAAAAAGTCTTGGTCATTTCTCCAGGGACCTTTACTTTCAAGTCAGTAAAAGACAACGACATTTTGACCTCCAAAAACGCTATTGAAATGGAAGATTTGATGTTGAGTATGAAAAAAAGCATAGACAATGTTGCCCTCATATCTGATAATCTTGCTCAATTTAGCTATAAGGTAAACAATGGCGATGGTGCTCTTTCTAAGATGATTTCAGATGAGCAATTTTCGAGCACCTTACAATCCACTTTAGTTAACCTTCAAAATAGCTCCAATGA
>NKJG01000001.1 GCA_002256395.1 Bacteroidetes bacterium B1(2017)
TTTTGTCGTTTTATGACGCTTAATGACGTAGTAAACGAACAATAATAGTCATAAAAAAAGCCTGATTATTTATGATAATCAGGCTTTTAAGTGTTTTTACTCGAGTTAGTATGTAGTCCCTGAAGGATTGAAACATATCTTGTTTAGATTAACTTAAATTTTCTTTTTCGTTAGTGTTTATAAGTGTTTGCAGCATTCTTGCAGTAAAATGAAATTAACCAAAATAAGGTTAAACCAATATTTTTTGTCCCCTCATTTGTCCCCTAGCAAATTATGGCATGGTAATTTCAATTACTGAGATTATGCCAGAAGCTAGATTTGTTTTAAAAGAACCAGAGGCCAAAGAGCCAACACTTATTTACCTATTTTATAACTTTAACTATAAGAGGTTAAAATATTCTACTGGTGAAAAGATATTGCCAAAATATTGGAACTCCAAAGAACAAAAAGCCAAACAAAGTAAAGACTTTCAAGAGTCTACAGAATTAAATGTAAGACTTAAAAATATTGAGGCTTGTATAAATGATATTTATAGAAAGCTCGTAAATGATGGAATTGAACCAAGTCCAGAAAAGCTGCGTGAAGTTTTGAATAATGAGTTGATAGGGAAAAAGCCTAAAAACAAAACATCATTGTTTGAATTTATAGACATATTTATTGACGAGGCCAAGCTTATAAAAAAGCAAGGCACCTACAAAACATACATTACTTTTAAAAACCATCTTACAGAATTTGCCAAGAGGAAAAATAAAAGCCTAAATTTTGAAGATATTAATCTTGAGTTTTATTCTGAAATAATTTCCTATTTGACTAATGAAATAAAACTCAGTCCAAACTCAATTGGGTCTTTTATTAAAAACCTAAAATCTGTTTTAAACGAAGCAACAGAAAGGGGAGTGAATTCAAATCTTGAATTTAGGAAAAAGAAGTTTACTAAGCCAAATGAGATAACAGAGAAAATTTATTTAACCCTTGAGGAATTGGCAACTATTTATGAATTAGACTTAACAAAATCTCCCAAATTAGAGCGAACAAGGGATTTATTTATTATTGGTTGTCATACTGGTTTAAGGTTTTCGGATTACATTCAAATGAAAAATGAAAACATTGTAAATGGAAATAAGCTCAAAATAAAATCAGTTAAAACAAACCAACTTTCTTACATCCCTCTAAATCCAGTTGTTTTAGAAATCTTAAATAAATATTCCTTTCAATTGCCTAAGGGAATTTCAAATCAAAAAATGAATGAATATCTTAAGGAAATTGGAAAGCTAGCAAATTTGGATGAGCCAATTACAATAAATTCAATTAAGGGAGGAGCTAAACAACAAATCCTATTTAAAAAATATGAATTAATTTCAACTCATTGCGCCCGTAGAAGTTTCGCTACAAATGCTTATTTGGCCAATGTTCCAGTGGTAAGCCTTATGAAAATTACGGGGCATTCTCAAGAAAAAACATTCCTCCAATATATTAGAATCTCACAAGAAGAGAACGCAAATAATTTATTAAACCACCCATTTTTTAATTAACATGAACAACAAGGAATTTTTAGAAATACATAAAAAGAAATATGGTTCAAAACCACATTTTTCTAGCGGATATTTTGGTTTATCTGAATCCAATTATTTTGGAACAAATCATGGAAATTCTATTATTCAAAATATTAATGAGCCACATCCACATAGTTTTGAAACAATGGTTAATTCTTTTAAAACCATTTCATTAAAAGTTCATGATAAGAGTGAGGTTGTAAAAAAGCACCTTGAAAATATTGGTCATACTTTACGTAATAAGGCCAAGGATACTATTTTTATTAATGCTTTTAATAGCTATTTAGAATCTAGGATTGAAGTTGATTTTAATAAAACTACTTATACTGAACCTGAAATATATGAAGTTTATTATGGGGTAGAACTTGCAAGATATAAGGTGTTTTTAGAAGAGAGCGTATTTGAAGATAAAGAGGAGAAGTTGAAAAAAGAATTGAGTCTTCCAAAACAAATTTTACTATTAGAAAAGCTTGGAGTATTAGATTTCTTGAGAAACAAGTCAATTTCAGGGGAGTCATTAAATGAATTGTTAAACAGAATTACTGGGAAATCTAAAGACAATATAAAGAAGGAATTAAATAAGAAATTAACTGAACGCTTAAAGAACAGTCAAACTAGGGAATATTTAGAAAAGCTTGGTCAAGACTTTACAAAAATGGGATTAATAGACGAAGCAAAACAGATAAAAAAAGACCTTGATAAATAAGATTTTATAAAAAAGGGGTACCCCAAATTACCTACCCCACCTTCCTATTTGACGCAGATTTGTGGCATAATTTAAACAAAAGATTATGTCACAAATTCTATTAACAAACCTTACCCCAGTTCAGCTCAAGGAGTTGCTTCTGGAAGCTTTAAGGGAGTTGAACCCACTTCAACCCCAAAAGAAAATTAATTCATCAAATGATGATGAAAAGTACCTCACAAGAAAAGAGGTTGCAAGCTATCTGCAAATTTCATTACCCACTCTTCACGAGTATTCAAAAAAAGAAATCCTAAAGTCTTATAGGATTGGCAGCAAGGTGCGTTACAGAGCTTCTGAGGTAGAAACTGCACTCAAGGCTCGTGTATACTCATTTCAAAGAAAGGGAGGCAACCATGGAGCGTAAAAACGATTACTCTGCGGTTGTATTTTTCAATACTGGAACTCCTAAGAGGTGGAACTATGTTCATAAGCTTACC
Source organism: Bacteroidetes bacterium B1(2017) (assembly GCA_002256395.1). Lineage (GTDB taxonomy): Bacteria > Bacteroidota > Bacteroidia > UKL13-3 > UKL13-3 > B1. Next base: position 2,736 of record NKJG01000001.1, read on the forward strand.
GACTTTGAAAAGTTCTTAAATGAGAAGCATTCTGATTGGAAGTATATGAATATTTACAACAGAAGAACCAAGGCTTACATTCAGCGCTTTTACAAGGGCAACTTCATTCCTCATTTCCTCCAACTACCCTCTTAACCTTTAATAATACCTTTATTAATGGTTTTAATAATCCTTCAACGATTGCGAATTATGTTAGTTAAAAACTCCTATGGGATAAGTGCGGTACTTGGTATCAAACAATCCGTAAATATTAAAGAAAATGATTTCACAGGCTCTGCCCTAAATAGAAAGAAAATATCTGAAATGGAAAAAGAAAGAAGAAAAGAAAAAGCGAAGAAAAAGAGGGTAGAAACTCAGGAGGGCACTCTGCCTCCTGAACCTACCACCACAATTGATTATGAAACGGGGGAAGAAATTCAGCTCTTACCTGAAACAAAACTGCGCTCAATGTCTCAAAGAACAAAATCAAAAATTAGAAAGAAAGTAATGGCCTTTGCTCAATTGCAAAAGAAGCTCACTTTTATTACCCTAACATTTGTGAACCTAGTTGCCGACCAAGTAGCAGTTAAAATTCTAAAGCGTTTTTTAGATAACATGAAAAAGGGCAAAGAAGATTTTGATTACCTCTGGGTTGCCGAAAGGCAAACAAATAATGAAGTGTTTGGGGGAAACATCCATTTTCATTTAATTACAGATAAGTTTTGGGATATTAAAAAAGTTTGGAAGTACTGGATAGAGCTGCAAGCAAAAAGCGGAATTCATCCAAGAGATGAGAATTTCAAACCATCCTCGGCTTTTGATGTAAAAAGAATTGCTTCAAAAAATCCAAGGTCAATTTCTTCCTACCTTACAAAGTACATTACCAAAAACATGGCTCAATTCAATTGTCAGGTATGGAATTGCTCTCAAGGGGTTTCAAACTTATACACGGGCTTTTATACTGGAATGGAATTTCTCGAAGAACTGCAAAGATTAAAAGGCAACCAGATAAAAGAAATACCAATGGAGTATACTACCCTTCACCTGATACCCTTAGACAAAACAACATATAGGTTTTACGACCGACTAAAAGAAAAAAATCAATCATTAAAATTTAAACAAAACAACTTATGAAAAACAGAATAGAAAAAGAATTAATTAAAGATTCTCAAAACTACCTAGCCTTTTACCAATTACATGATGGAACAATGCAATGTTCTTGCTCTGGTTTAACCCCTCAATTAATGGAAAATATAATGCTTGCGTTTTATGAAAACTCAGCCTTAATGGAATTATTTCAAGCGGCCATAACATTGACTAAAGAAATAATTGGAGAGGAAAAAGCTGTAATAAATTAGGAGAAACTTTATAAGTCAAAAATGTTGCTTCAAATTGAGGCAGCATTTTTTTATTTAACGTTTTCGGGCGTGGCGAAGGTGGCGATTTTCACCACAAATGTTGATGCGGAGAACTATTGCTTTATTAACCACAAATTTGTCTGCGGAGCACAGAACCGCCACTTTTGCCAAACCTGTGTTAGCACTAGTGCAATTTTACTGAAATGCTTTTTCTTAACCATATGCTCCAAGTTTGTTCATATAATATTCTTTAGTTTCTTTGGGTAACAAAATAATATTTACTCTGGAATATATTAATATAAAATAGAAAGCTATAATTGGAATTAATGTGAATAGAATGGTTTTGGTTAATTGTTGTTTGTTAATTCGAAATAAAGTCACAATAAACAGCAAAATTATTGGTGGGACTATTGATGAACTTATTGAAACAAGTTGGGAAAATGTTTTTGAATCTGAGAATTGTCCATTGTAGATTTTAGAAGAGATAGAAATAAAAAAAAATAATGCTATTCCAATAAAATTTAGGAAAAGAAATGACCTGAAATTGCTTTTAAAAAAAGGTAGAGTGTGTCTAAATGCAGTAACTGATATGCAAAGAAAAGTAATAGTCAGTAAATAATTAATTGTCGGATTGATGCCGAGATTTTGACCGCCTGGCGAACCGTCAAAAGTAACTGAAAAGGGTGCTGTTATTTGAATATAAAAAAGAGAAAACAATAGAATATATTCACTAACTATTAATACAAATATTGTCCACCTAAGAACTTTATTATATTCGTATTTTTTTATTAACCCTCTAATATATTGAATTATTATTGTCCCAGAAATAAACAAACTGAATATCCCAATTAATAAAAGAATTCCTGGTAGAAATTGTAAGCCCATTTAATTTGTCTCTTTATTTGTTATCTAATTGTAGTGATGATGTCTCTTTGCATTGGTGCTAACGATTGGCAGCTACTAGAAGTTGGCGCCAATCAGCACGAATATAATTGCGAAGAACCAAATTTCCATAAACCACTAATGTTTCTAAGTAACACAATACCGACAATTTCTTGTATGTGCTGTTATGGGCTGGGCTTTATTAATCAAGGCTTCAAAATTAAAAAATCCTTGAAGTAATTATATTCCAGTCCAATTGCCCCATAATCACTGTTTAAATATAAACGGGAAATTAATCCATTTGGATACGTCACGTGCGTATTTCCATAGTTAAAACCAAATCTTGTGAAATTTGAAATTTCGCCTTGATGATTCACTCCATATAAAACAAAGTCACTAAATCTATCTGCACGATATTTTGCACCATATTTTGTTGTTTTATAAATAACAGTCAATTCTGTATATCTATCACTGTTACTTCCTACTAATTTTATTTTTATATCTTCTAATGTGTCAGTAAGATTATGCAGATTTATATTATATATATCATAATAATCTACCTGTCCACATGTCATTTGGCCTTGAGTATAGATACTAGTTTGTGTTAGCCCAATTGTATCAATAATAAAATTAATTTCTTTTATAAAAACAGAGTCCTCGTATTTGTTGAATTTTAATTTTTGACCCAGACTATACGGGAAATATGTTTGTACCTTTTGAGGAATTAAATTATAAACCAATTTTTCCGAACAGGGGTCGTCTTCTGGTTTAGTACATCCTGAAATGTTTCCTAAAATTAATATTCCTAAAAAAAATATGTAGTTTTTCATAATATTCATCAATTAGCCTTGTCCATAACTATTGTTTATGCGTAATAAAATTACTGTAATTTCTTACAAGATTCTGTATATGCTTGTAAAAATAAATTTAATTAGCTAAGTAAGAAGTCAGAAACAAGTTAATTCTAGCTTAAATTCCGTCCCCTCATTTGTCCCCTGAAATAAAAAAGCCTGCCAAACTAACTGTCTGGCAGGCTTTCTAATAAAATGCTGGTAGTCCCTGAAGGGTTAACTCTTGTATACTTAATTTTCTAATTATCAACTATATTCAGCTATGTTTGACGCGTCAACGTCACAAGTTGCAAAACTTTTTAGCGAGGGTGCCGTTAACGCTAAAATTGTTTTAAAACTTAATTCGAATATAAATCTTAAAAACGAAAACTGGAAATATTTTAATTTTAAGTAAGGAAAAAATTGAGTTTTAAATCTTCAAATGGCAATAGAATTTGTGTTGCCTTCCAAAACCATACACAAACAGAATAGTGCATTTCTTGAAAGGCCTTATTTAGAAGGCTTTTCAGCCATTTTTTTAGTGCAATTTTAAAAAATCATATCACTAGTGCAACAGTGCAATTCATATATATATATGATTGCACTGTTGCACTGGTGATTTTTTGTGTTCAAAACGATAAAAATTACACCTCTTTCTGCTTTAATTTTTTTTACTTAAATCGTCGATTAGGTAAAGCGAAAAATTGAGATGTAGGGGAGAGGTAATTAAATTACAAGGATAAAATTATACCCTACCAAATACTTTCATTGAATCATGCATTTACAAGTATGATAAATTTGGATTAGGCATTAATGGCTTAAAAATAATTAAAACCGACTAGTAACACTTGGTAACACTTAGTAACACTTTTCAAAAGTGTTACTAAGTGTTACTATTCTGTTACTATTAAAAATGGGGTGAAATTCTATTGAAATGGTGTTAATAATTGATATTCCTTAGAATTCCCTTTATTATTATGCTAGATTCCTGAAAATTCCAACGTTTTTCCTAGAATTTCCAGGATTTTACCTCATAATTCCATTGGTTTTCCAAGTTTGAGGTGTTTTCTACCCGTTTTTTTTCTTCAAATTTCCAAAACAAGCCTCTAATTTGAGCACTTCATCAATTTTCATTAATTTTTTTACACCATTTTCATAACTTGCCATTGAAGTAAATGGTCTTTGAAATGTTTTTTTAGTGCATCCGCAGGTTAGGATTTTTCTAGTTTGAATTTTTACTGCGGGTGAAATTTTATGAGTATAGATTCTCCTTTAATGGGCAGGAGCGAGATGATGAAGTGGCAGGCCTTGGAAATATTAATACTGCGGAGTTTTGGGAATATGATACCAGGTTGGGGAGAAGGTGGAATTTGGATCCAGAACCACATTTAGGATTAAGTGATTACTCATGTTTTGGCAATGGCCCAATTATAAATGTTGACCCTTTGGGTAATTACTTTTTTGGGCTATTCGGGTCTACCTCCGAACAACGAAGAATTGCTAAAGATTTTGCAAAATCGACAAACGGTATTATTAATAATCTTCATAGCAAAATAATTTCAGTTGATTACATTTATATTAAAGGTGTATGTGACCAAACAACAGGTCAAATTGAGCCTACCGTAAAGGGAGAAAGAATGTACTTCACTAAAGAAGGCCAATTTGATTTAGATGGTGATGGTGAAGTTGGGTGGAAGGACTTTAATTATCTTTGCACTTATAAATCAAAAATTGGCATTGGTGATTACGATATGACCACAGGCTACCCAAGAGGCAGTGGGGTTATAGAGCCACCACCAATTGACCCAATTGATGTTATGGCTGGTCTCGGTGGAGGAATATTAAAAAGCTCTGCACGAAAATCATTAGTTCAATTAAATAAAAAGGCTGGTGATGAATTTAGGGATGAATTGGCCGAAGCATTGAAAAATGCAGGACGAGATGTAGAGAAGGAAGTGTATAAACAAACCCCATTTGGAGGAAGGATTATTGATATCGAGGTGAAAATGGAGGGGAAAGTACTAGGTGGAATTGAAACAAAACTCGGAAAATCTCCTTATAAACCATCCCAAAGAGCAAAAGATTTTTGGTTAAAAAAAGTGAAAGGTTACCAAGTTGATGTAGTAAGAGAACCTAGTAGGACAGGAAAGAAATAATATGACTATTGACAAGTATAAATTAATTTTATCATTTGTTTCTGAATATTTAGAGCCTTTTGGTTTTAAGAGAAAGGGTAATACCTTTTATATTTTAAAAAACAATAATTTGGGACTGATTAATTTCCAAAAAAGCAGTAAGTGCTCAAAAAAGGCTACAATCTTTACAATAAACCTTGGAATTTCATCTACATTGTTAAGGAAATTGCTAAACAATGATAGTCTAAAATTGAAGCCAGATATTGATGATTGCCACTGGAAAAAGCGAATAGGTTTTTTGCTTCCACAAAAACAAGATTACTGGTGGGAAATTAATTCGAATACATCCATTGATTCCCTATTAGTTGAACTAACTACTTTGTTTTCAACTTTGGTAATTCCAGAAATAATAAATAACATTGCAGATGAATGTTTAGAGCAGCAATGGATACAAGGAGAATCGGCGGGCATAACTGAATTGCAGAGGCTAATATACCTTACAACCTTGTTGAAAGTTGGTAAAAGGAATAATGTTATACAGGAAATTGATAATCTTAGAAGATTTTCAAAAGGAAAAGCATTTGAGTGGACCGCAATGGAGCATATAAAAGAACTTGAAAAATATGTCTAATAGTTTAGTAGGCCAATGGAGAGCCGATGTAAATGATAATTCAACTATGAATTTATACGGCGATATTATTATGGAATTCCAACCCAATGGGAATTTGATTTATACAGTGTTTGAAGAAGGAAATAAAAGTATCATCTATTTAAATTATGAAATCGTAGATAACTACTTGATTACAGATCAACCTTCAGAGCCAAAGAAAGAAATAACAGCATTTCGTTTGGTTGATTCAACTCTGGAACTAAACTATGATGGTAACAAATCTGTGTTTATTAGAATTAAGTGATTTGAAATTCATATTTTAGGGACTACTCCTCCGCACGCTCCATTTACTTTATGATAAATAGCATTACTTACTAAGCAATTTAACGTAAATAAAGCACTTAGAGATAGATTTTAGAATTTTGAAAAACGAAATAAAAAAAGTAGAACTTGGTTTAAAGAAAACAAGTTCTACTTTTAAATGTAATAGAGTGCCGCTTTTATTTATGTCAATTATTTCATTTGATTGTCTTTGAAAACAAGTGTTAATAAACTCTCACCCATCCCCACCAGGAAAATACAAATTTACCATCCTAACTGATTCACTAATATTAGGTAATTTATATTTTAAAGTGGAGGTGGGTTGTTTATGTCCAGCTAAATATTGAACGTCTTCTACTGGAAGGTTAAAATCATTTAACCAATTTGCCAAAACGCTTTTTCTAATTGTTTTTGGATTAAGGTTTCTATCAGGAAACATTGGCTTGAATGTAGATATTAAATAATGGATGGAATCTGACGAGATTGGCCCTCCAGTGCTTGATAAAAATAGGGGTGATTTAGAGTGGAGCTCGCCTAAAAATTTCATTTGCCTTAAGTATTTTTCTAAAATTAATACTTGTGATGGTTTCAATGGCAATATTCTTCTTTTACCAATTCCCAAATTTCTAATAGTTGCTTTGCATTCTTCCATGTTTATATCTCTCAATCTTAAATTACACACTTGGCCCACACTAAGTGCTTGGTGAATAAGGAAGGAAATAATTGCGTTGTTTCTATTTGCCAATGCTTTATATCGTTCGTGCCGATTCAATAATAATTGCAATTCCTTTTGTGTAAAGAGCAATTCTGGGTTTACAGGAATTCGTTTGGTTTTAATGTATAAATTCCTGCAAGGGTAATGTTCAATTAATCCTTCCTCATACAGGTATAAATAAAACTGTTTAATACCTGCTTGAATTAGGTTCATTGATGGGCGTTTAGTTTTTGATTGAATATAACGGCCTAAATAGTTACTAATTTCATTAAAACCATAGTTAATATGGTTATGGTTATCCATTACAAATCTATTTACTACAAATAAATAGGCATTGATGGTAGAAGCTTTGTTATTGCGCTTTCCTAGGTATTGCTGAAATAATTTAAGGTTCATTCCTTTAACCCCCTAGCACCTAAACGCCCTTTCTATTTGTTTTCTTCTTTTTCTATGTATGGCGTAAAGCTGGGTGGTATCAATACTTTGGTGGCCTAGAAAATCTTTCACAAATTCTATCCCTGCACCTTGATCCATTAAATGCACAGCAATTGTATGACGTAAACAATGTAGTGTTAAATGTTTTTGTTTAATTTCAGGCAAATTGGCGCGTTTTAGTAGGTTCATAAAGCGTACATAAATTTGTCCATAAGATAGTCGCACACCCTTTCTTGATTGTAATAATGCCTGGTTGCTTTCATTGAGTGGAGGGGTTCTTAAATATTTTTTAAAATAGGGAAGTATGGCATTTGCAATTGGAACAAGCCTACTTTTATTGCCTTTGCCTAAGGTTACACTTAAGTAACTTTGAGTTAAATGAAGGTCTGTTCTGTTTAGTAAAAAGATTTCGTTTCTTCTTAAACCACAACCATAGGCGCAACAAAGAATTATTTTATCTCGGATATCTTTTGCAATCCTAAACAGGTAGTGTATTTCTTTTATGCTAAGAACTTCACGCGGTGTTTTTGTGGCAAAATTAACCGAAGGCAAATGTCCAGGTAGCCTAGTAATTGCTCTTGAATCTAACAAGAAGTCTAAAAACAATTTAATAGAAATCAAATGATGTCGGATACTAGAATCGGCGAGAGGCGTTTGTTTTAAATGGTGTTTCCTGTTAATCAAATATTGGCGATAAAACAATAAATGAGTTTGGGAAATACTTCTTAAAGATATAATTGAAATTGACTCCAAATACATTAAAAAATCTTGTACATTTTTTACATAGGAATTCGGATTTCCATAACCAATAGTATGAATGTAATTTGAAAAGTCGCAGAGCCAATTAGTAAATTCCTCGCTAGTTAATTTTATTGATTTCATATTTTGTGAGATTAACCCACAAAATTGATGTAATAAAATAACACAAAAAGAAAATTAGGCTTCACGCCCCACTTCTTCACGCTTTCACGCTACTCCTTCATCACCTTCACAACTTTAACATCTCCAGTGAGTGTTTTAATCACCACCACATATACTCCAGAAGATAAATGTTGTGTGTTAAATTCCACTTTGCCATCATTACTTTGATTACTTTGTAGCAGTTTGCCAAAGGAGTTATATAGCACTGCGCTATAGCTTTCTTCTTTGTCTATTTCTAGGCTAAGTTTATCTGTAAATGGAACTGGGTAGGCCGTTATTATTAATTCTTCTTGCGCGCTAGTGCCTGAGTTTTGCAGAGGTATAGCAACAGTGCTAGAATAGCTATGGTCTTGGTTAAAATCTACTTGTTTAAGTCTATAGTAAACTGTGCTAGCGGGGGGCTGAACCAAGGCTGGGTTTTTATCTGTATAGGCATAAGAATGCATTTGGTTGCTGGTGCCTGCGGCTTTTACCTTGCCAAGTGTTTGCCAGCTTAAGTTATCAAAAGAGCGTTCTACTAAAAAGCTTTGGCTATTTAGTTCGGATGCTGTTTGCCAAGTTAGGTTAATATCCTTTTCTACCTTATTGGCTTCAAAACTAAGCCATGTAACGGGCAAGGTAGTGGTGCTAAGAGTATAGCCACTTGTATTAAAAAAGTTGGTAGCATTGGCCCAACCATTTACTTCTACAATTTTTATTTGGTAACTAGTAAGGCCATTAAGACCGCTAATATTTACCATATTGGTATCGCCAATATACACCACTTTAGATCCATCAGATAAGCTTGGCGAAGTATTGTAATTTTGGGTAGCGGCATAATAGGTATAGTTTGTAAGCGTACCCGTAATAGGGGCAGTTCCTTGTTTCATCAATACCACTCTACCCGTTCCATTGCCAGGTGCACTAATATTTAACTTTAAAGAAGTAGCATACAAATACGCCACATTAGCAGCAGTAGTGGGTAAGCTTGGTGGTTCAATATTGTAGGTGTTTCTTGAGATGAGTAATCTACCACTCATAACACTTGAAATTATTTCATGTTTAACTGTAACCAAATCTGGCCTGCCATCATTGTCCAAATCGCAAACAGGACCTAAATTATCGATGCCATATGTGGGTCTAGAATAGCTGGCACTAGTAAACAAACTTGCCAAAACAGGACCGCTAGGGTCATTGTTGTTTTTTTGTAATGAGTAATTGCTACTATTGTTAAATACAATATCTATTTTACCATCACCATTGAAATCAAAAATATTTGTCCAGCCAAAAATAGTTGGAATTGAAATATTTGAGGAATTTGAAAATCCAATACTCACTCCACCTGCATTACTTTGAAATGCCAATTTGGTTTGCGCATAATTAGTTGCCAAATCAAAGTAGCCATCCTGATTAAAATCTTCAATTTTTGAGGTAATTGGTGTTAATAAATATTTTGAGACTATGGGAGCCAAAAAAGCATTTGAATCTAATATTGAAGAAGAATTGCCAAAATCATTTTGCAGAAAAAATAAAGTATCATTTGTTGTGGAAGAATAGGTGTAATAATATAGTATATCAGGTTTAAAATCTTTGTTAAAATCCTCACTCGCAATATTCCAAGAAGCACTTCGATAAGGAAGGGTAACTAATTTATTTACTTGAAAATTTGATTGATTAATAGTTGTAGAACTTGAATTATTAGCTATAACAATAAGTGAATTGGGTGTTGTTACCAAAACATCCAATTTTCCATTTGAATCAAAGTCTTTTAAAACTAGGGCACTAACTGGTGAAATGCTCGTAGGCATAATTGGAAATTCTATGCCCTGAATTAATATACGAGAAAACATTGTAGTCGAAATGCCTATTCCTTTATTTATAAAAAATACAATGCCAGAATCAATTCTTGCCACAATATCTAAGTTCCCATCGCTATTAATATCTCCAATTTCAAAATCGCCTATAAAATTATAGTTTCCTGGCGAAATAGTGCTATCGCCAATAAAATCATATGGACCATTAAAATTGGTGTTGGAAATTCCTCCAGAATTTGAACTAATATTTTTAAATAGTCGTATCTTGGAATAATATGGAGCATAGATTAAATTAGCAGTATTAGTTAAAATTGTCAGTTTGGTAAACAAATCCACTTTACCATCATTGTCAATATCTGCACTTTTAAATGCATAATTATTACGCATCCCGCTTTGCACAATATTGGCGTCGCCTTCAGTAGGCCAAAAATTTAGGTTACTGGGTGTGGCGGTGCTAGCAGGGTAAGTGGGTACAAAATGTAAATTGCTGCAAACCGTTTTGTTATTGGCACTTAAAACAACTGGCCCTACCGTTGCGCCAAAAGGCACACGCACTTTTATAGAATCTGATGTTACACTTAAAACTTGCGCTTTTACATTACCCACAAATACATGCCTAGCGCCAGTGCCTGTGTTTAAATTTGAGCCATAAATGGTAAGTACTGCACGAGGGTGAGCAGCCGCTGGAGCAAAGCCCGTAATACTGGGCATTTGTGCTTTTACAGTTGAAACTGAAACAAAAAGGCAATTTGCCAAAAAAAGAAGTAGAAAGCGCGTTTGCATAAATAATAAAGCTATTTAAGAACAAATTACGGGTTTTTAGAGTAGAGATGCAAGGAAGAAATGCTTCTGGCTGCTGGCAAATTGCCTTTTCACGCAGATTACGCGGAGGGGGAGCGGATAATGCAGGTGGGTTGATTTGAATTTAGAGTAGAATTTGATTATTTTAATCAAGTTTTACTTTTTTCTGTTCCTAAATTGATTTTTTAATCTTCAATTCTTAATGCAATAGTTAAATTTCTTTTAAGGCAAGCTACTTATCTAAAAGCAATTTTGGAGAGCTTTGGTAAATATAGTATATAATGTCGCCCAGATTAATTAATCCTTTCATATAGCTTACACTTAAGTTTAAACTTTACGATTCAATTAAAGATTTCTGACCTAATTAACCTACCATATTTATCATAAAAATGCCACAAGCCAATTTTAACATCATTGTCAAACTTTCCTCTTGATGAAATCGTACCATTTTTATTATAAGAAATGTAAGAATCATTGAAAAAATCAACATGCCAATATCCTTCTTCAATTTTTCTGCCTTTTTTATCTAAAAAAATATAATACGACTTTATCAACCCACTAGACAAAATTCTAATTGAGGAATCATCGTTCATCCATCTATTTTCAATGAAGCAACAATTATTCCATTTGAGTTTCTTAAACTTTATAGGATTATCATCAACTTTTATAAATCGGTTTCGGATTATGACAACCGTATCACATTTAATTTGTTGAGCCATCGTATTCGAAAAAGTCAAAAATGCGAGTAATAAAAATAAAACTTTCATCAATATTTAAATTTAGGATAAATCAATAAAGGAAAAATAAAATCAATATTAAATCCTTTCTGTTTCATATACCATATACACCAAGTGCTATGACTAGAACCTTTTGAAATAGTTTTATCTTTCCTTTCCCAATAAGTATGAGAACTTACCTTCAATTTGATAATGGATTCTGATTTAGGAACTACGTAAGTTGCTTTTTCTTTATCAAGATCGACTATATATTTATTTCCATCGTGATCATTTGGATCAACCGAACTTTTGGCATAAAGTGGTTTTCCATCTTTGTCGTTCATTTCGAAGCAGTCAGGATATCCATACGCATTCATATTTATGACGGAACCCGGTTGTACCTTAAGCGTCACCTCATAATCCGAAGGTAGTTTTTGATTAATAAACAATGGTTCTTCCTCATATGTTCTATTGTCAAATTTAATTGGAATTCCCAACGCGCCCCATTCCATACTATTATTATATAGCACCACATAGTTATGTCTTTTGGGATCAAAAATTGCTAAATTTTCATAAGCAGGAGCATCTACCAATCTCTTTTTCGCACCAGTCCATTTTGTAATAATATACAACTTTTCATGGTCATTTTTCCATCTATTAAAGCGATCCCTATAATCTTTATTGAAAATCCTTCCAAAAAAGGAATTAATTCGATCTCCAAAGGTCTTGTAATCAACGTCATCTCCTAGTGGATCAGCAAAAATAAAAGGATTGTTCATTAGGCATGTATATGGGCTTATATTTGGAATTAAAACAGGATCCAAATTCCACCTTCTCCCCAACCTGGTATCATATTCCCAAAACTCCGCAGTATTAATATTTCCAAGGCCTGCCACTTCATCATCTCGCTCCTGCCCATTAAAGGAGAATCTATACTCACTCATCTGATACGTTCTTCCCGCCAGCGGCGCGCCGAATGGCGAATAATCTGTTGCGGAAATTACCTCTGCTTTAAAGTAAGCGAACACTCCTGTACTACAAATAGCTGTCTTCTTATCGGAGATTACTGAGAGTACGTTACCTAAGTGATTACTCATTTCATAATGCTTGTTGCCTCTATACGATGCAAAGCTTCCAAACAACATGTTTACGTTTGTTGCTCCACCTGTGCTATACTCGTCTGAGCTAATCATATTGTTGTTGTTTTGATCTCGTACCGTTCTATACGCAAGTATACTATTTGTTGGCTTAAAGCTTGCTTAACAAAAAAGTAGAACTTGATTTCTTTTAACCAAGTTCTACCTTTTTTTATTCCAATTCTTTCATTTTCCAATCCCCCTCCCAATTGCATTATTTTCATAAAATTGCTTAGTAAGCAATGTTATTTATCAAAAAGAAAATGTAGTGTGCTGTGCGGTGAATTCCTTTCTTTCCATGAAAACATATTTAACTTACCAACATTTTATCCTTATAGGTATGAATACAGGATAAGGATCATCCTTTTTAATACTCTTAATTTTAGCATATGACCATATCCCAGACAAACCAACTAATTGTTTTTCGCTAAGATCATTTGAACTATTGATGAAGTCGTATTCATATTGTTTAAACCTACTATAATTAACTTTATAATACTCTGCCTCAACTTTAATTATTAAATAGAATATTCCATATCTTTCTCCAGGTTTAATTGCTGGTTGTATTGACGGATCTAAAAAATCGTTTGACTGATTATTATTCAGCAATAGATTTGTTGCATTTATAATTTCATCTATAAATGGCCTAGGATAAAGACCTGAATCCTTTATTATATCTGGATACCGAGATAAATATTCTGAAAAAGTTGCAATTGCACTATCAGGGCACTTAATCGGTTCTTCTGCTCTTACAAAATACTTGTATTTGTTGGAAAAATCTTTCGTGAAATTATTATATAACGTCTCCAAATACAAATTGTTAAACTTATCATCCTCTACATAGCAAAAAACAATAGTGTTCTTCTCAAATATTACTGAATCAGAATACTCAATATAGGCTAAAATATATCCCTTTTTACACTGTTTGCTTTCTATTACAAATCTTTGTGCGAATGTGTCTTTATTAAAAAGAAATACGACTAAAAATAAAATAAATTTCATAAGTCTATTTTTTTTCATTGTCTTCAACTTTGACCTCGCCATTTCCAGACTTGATATCACAATCAGCCGGTTGATTAATATTAACCTTGGCTGTATTTATATCCTTCCTTCCATCATTCTGAATGGCATATTTTAATATGTTAGCAACATCCTGATTTGAAATATCTTTCAGATCAAACATATCTCCGCCTGGAGGGGGATAGTAATCCATTCTTCCATCTGATGAAAAATAAGTGCCCCCCTTATCATTTAGTCCTAATAAGTGCAAAAACTCGTGACTAACCATCTCCTGATCTTCACCACCATTGTGTGAGTCTGAAATTGTTGCTCCAAGCCCAATGCTAGTCTGATATAAAATATTGTTCATTTCTATAAGTTTGCCATTTTTAGTAGTGCCACCAACGGCTTTTCCATTAACATATTCTGTTGACTTTGTTGTACCCTTATATAAATTCCCAACAGGATCCGACATCCAGTTCAGTGCATTTTGAACGCCTTTTTCTGCAGGTGGCACTACATTAATTTGAAAAGATACAGTATATTCCTTACCATTTATTGTTGCTTTCTTACTCAAAGAATTTAGCTCTCCAGAAGCCTTTAATGCCTGATCATAAGCTTCCTTATTAGTTGTATAGACATTTGCAGTAATTAAAATTGTGCCTTTTGAATCAACCGTTACACCAAAATCCCTGCCATCATTATCAACAAAAATTATTGGGCTATTACCTGTAAAATGAAATGGTGTTAACGAAGGATATTTCCTCTGCATCGGATCCAAACTCAACCACCTACCTAACCTCGCATCATAAATCCTAGCACCAAAATCATAATCGTTTCCAGTGCCGTTTATTTCGTTATCTGCTTCCTTCCCATTAAAAGCAAATCTGTACTCAACTTTTTCTTGCAAATAATGTATGTGAAGACTTGTATTTGCAGTGGCTAAAGGTTGATATGGGTATGAAAATTTCAATAGGTGTATTTGTGGTATAAAAATAGGAAGAAATTCTCAATTGAATTTAAATAAATGTTCTTAAAAAAAAGTAGAACTTGATTCCTTTAAACCAAATTCTACTTTTCTTATCTCCTTTTTCAATATTCTAACATCCACCTCTATGTGCTTTATTTTCATTAAATTTCTTAGTAAGTAATGCTATTTATCATAAAGCAAATGTAGCGTGCAGTGGAGAGTACGGCTATTACTTTTCAGTATTGTAATTTTCAACTTTTAGTAATTTCCCCTCCAAAGAATAATATTTCCAAACACCACATTTTTTTAAATGACTAAAATATTCTTCTGATTTAATATTCCCATTTGGATAATAATTAATACATGTTGTAGGTTTTTTATAGCCAAAACCACTAAACAATGTGTCTTTCATAGCATACTTATTAGAATTGGCCTTTTCAATCAATATTGTATCAATTTGGTATTCTAAATAAATATCAGTTTTTTCAAATCCATACTCGCAAACTTTTCTTTTTAATCCATTTGGATAAAAGTACAGCCATGTTCCAATTTCAACTCCATATAAATATCCTTCAATTGATTTAACATTTCCATTATCATAATAATTCATATAAACCCCATGACATTCTCCTTTAAATTTGGTTTTAATTCCCTTTTTTTGACCATTTTTATAAAATTGTTCTTCAAAACTAAAACCTTCAGATGTCTCATAAACAATAGTTTTTATTGAATCTTCATCAAAAAACATTTCACAGGTTAATTTATTAGTTTGGGCATACGATTCATAATTGCAAATTATTACTAGTAAAAAGAATATATGTTTAAATAGTTTTATCATTTTTTTGGTATGATATATTGAATGGTTACATTTCTATTTAACTCCCTTACAGTTTGTTCAGAATTTCCTCTACTCGACGAAACACCTGCACCTCCATTGTTTGTTATTTTGGAACAGGGTACTCCGATATTTACTAATGCTCCTTCTACTGTTGCTGTCCTTTTTTCAGATAATTCCTGATTGTCATATTCCAATGATTGATTGTCAGGATTTGCACAACCTATTAGATTTGCTTCATAGTCGGGATTCGAGTTTAGGAATCCTTTAACATCATTTAATGTAGACTCGTTATTAATTGTTTCTCCAGCAACTTTAATTTCCTTCTTAATTTCAGCACTAGATTGGTCAAAAAAAATGATTTCATTCGGCCGACCAAAAATTATTTCCCTATCATTTTGCACCCCATCTTCATCATTCTTTGATTTTAATTCCTTTGCTTTAAACTTATCATTTGCATTTCTAAATATTGGAGAATAATTACCAATTTTAAAACCGGTCTCCTTTCCATCTTTATCTAAAATAAAAAAGACACTTTTCCATGAATCTGAAGTGGAATGAAACAATTTATGGACACTTTCCTTGGCCGCTATATTCATATCAACATATAAGGCATCACCCCCCTTACTTTTCACTCTATTTTGAGGGTCCATAATTCTAAATATAGTTTGACCACAATAATTATTTTTGTTATCATACCATCTTATTACTATCAATTCCTCCAATCCATCCAAATCAATCGCAACTATTACTTTATTTCCAGCAAACTGATAGGGAGTATACCAAGGATATTCCTTTGTCAGTGGATCAACGGAAAGAAACTTACCCAATCTTGGGTTGTAAACCCTAAAGCCATAATCATACACATTTCCATTACCATAAGTCTCATCATCTGACTCCTTCCCATTAAAACCGAATCTATACTCACTCATCTGATACGTTCTTCCCGCCAGTGGTGCGCCGAATGGCGAATAATCTGTTGCGGAAATTACCTCTGCTTTGAAGTAAGAAAACACGCCTGTGCTGCATATTGCAGTCTTCTTATCTGATATAACTGTAAGAACATTTCCAAGGTGATTACTCATTTCATAATGCTTGTTGCCACGATACGATGCAAAGCTTCCAAACAACATACTTACATTTGTTGCAGAGCCTGTGCTATACTCGTCTGAGCTAATCATATTGTTTGTGTTTTGATCACGTACTGTTCTATACGCAAGTATACTATTTGTTTCATAAACGCCCAAGCGACTGCTTCCGTATATATGCCATTCGTTTATTTTTAAACTATCGGCATATAAGGTGCTATTGGCCGCAAAATGATTAAACAATTGCTCATAAAACGATTCGCCGTAATAGTTGTGAATTAAGGTAAAATAATGCTCCATATCGGTGCTGCTACTGCCATATAAAGGAGCCAAGGTTGTTTGAGCGGCGCTTATTCCACTTGGGCTAATTAAGGCGGCGGTGTATAAATACGTAGGTAAATCGTGGTCTTTAAACCAATTTAAAACCCATGCTTTGCGCAGGGCTTCTGTGGCTCCTGGAGCATATTGTATTACCATATTGGTAAGCGTTTGTGGCTGCAATTGGTTCAGGGCAATTAATAGATCTAATTTGCTTACTTGGTTGCAGGTAAAACTACTACCTCCCAAACCTGTGTTATATACCAACTCATTTACCTTTGATAGGCTTGCTAGTTCATTTACAATACTTGGGTTATTGGTATTAATTAAATTAGTAAGTATATCGCTAAACGTTCCGCTACAAGTAAGGTAGTTAATGCTTGCATCTAATGAGCTTATAACATCGGCTATTCCATTTGTACTAATATAGGTTCCTATATCGCTTAATTCATTACTTAACACAGAAGGGACTACAAAGAGGCGCTCTGCGCCTCTTTTTTTTTGCCTTAAAAGAAATATAATCAAGCATTTATACTTCTCCTTCCTCGAAAACGTTGCGAATTACGCCATGGCCTGCGGCCCTTGTTACGCGTTGCGTAAGGCATATTAAGGCAAATAACTTTTTGCAAACTGTGACGTTTTTTTTTACCATTTTTGGATATGCTTTTTATAAGGTGCAAGATGCCTTTTCCAAAGTTCTTAAATGAAAAAACTCCTAGGATCAGGCAAATAACGAATCATTCCTATGCTAAAGCTTCGGCATGCAAAGCCCCTAACATTTTCAATGAAAGGCAAACCACCTCCCTCCGCAGGTCCTTCCATGCCCAAATAAGCACCGCGCACGTCCATGCAACGCCATGCTACACCATGCCATCTTACCCCAAAAGCTAGCTGACCCTGTCAAAAGGTAGCTGAGCCTGTCGAAGCTTTGCTTTCTCCCTCATAACTACTATATTCGATAAACTAAAACAAAACACATGAGAAAAATCTACATCCTTTTAGGACTTGCTTTACTTAGCTTTAAGAATAATCAAGCGCAAACCTTTTCAGATAATTTTGATAGCTATACCGCCAATGCATTTTTAGGCACGAGCAATAGCGCTTGGAAAACTTGGACCAACAAACCAGGTGGAGCAGATGATATTAAAATATCAAACGCCAAAGCTCATAGCGGTAGCAACTCATTATACTTTACCTCTGTTGCTGCCAATGGCGGACCATCAGATATCGTGCTTCCTTTTGGTTCAGAGCTTACTTCTGGAACCTTTTCTATGAGCATGTATATGTTTGTAGATACACAAAAGAAAGGATACTTTAACCTACAAGAACAAAAAACATTGGGCAATGGTTGGAGCATAGATGTGAACTTTGACTCGATTGGTGGCTTTGAAATTGTAAACACCCAAAACGGTAGATTACTAAGCGGTACTTATACCCAAAACACCTGGTTTAAATGTGAGCTAAAAATTAATTTAAGCTCTAATACCTGGGAGTTTCTACTAGATGATGTATCGAAAGGAAGTTTCCAAAACTACTACCGAAAAATTGCGAGCATGGATATTTATCCAACTTTTAATAGCTCGTATTATATAGATGATATTAGCTATACCATAACACCTCAAACTCCTAGCACACTTAATGCTTCGCTTACGTATATTGATAAAGTGGAAGGTAGATTATCGGGCCAAAAAACAATTCCTATGGTAGAAATTAGAAACTTAGGTTCAACTAAAATAACCTCTGCAACGGTTGAAGTGAGTTATAATGGAAATACCATTAGTAAATCGGCTACTGGATTAAACATAGATACCAATGCCTTGGCTCAAATTCCATTCGATAATTTTATAAGTTTGGCACCAGGCCTGCATGCTGTTACGGCAACTATTAAGCAAGTAAATGGCACAACAGATGATATTAGCACAGATAACACAAAATCTATTTCTATTAACCCAACTGTACCTGCTCCAAACAAAGTAGTTGTGGCCGAAGAAGCTACTGGAACTTGGTGTACTTGGTGCCCTCGTGGGGCGGTGTTTATGCGCAAAATGGATGATAAATATGGCGACTATTTTGTAGGTATTGCCGTACATAATAACGACCCTATGGAAAATGCAAACTACGATGGTGGTTTGGGCACTATTTCTAGCGGCTACCCTAGTATGGTGGTGGATAGAGGTGCAGATATTGACCCATCTGTAGTAGAACCCGATTTCTTAAAAAGAATTATGGTGGCACCTAAAGGTGGAATTACCTGTGGTGCTAATTATACCGCTGCTACCAAAGAATTAAAAGTAAGTTTAACTACTAAATTTTTAAGCAGCGCAACGGGCAATTATAAATTGGCTTTTGTATTGGTTGAAGATAACGTAACAGGCAGTGGAAATGGTTGGGATCAAGTAAACTCATACGCTGGAGGCTCTAAAGGCGAAATGGGTGGTTTTGAAAAATTACCTAACCCTGTTCCAGCAGCACAAATGGTTTACGACCATGTAGGTCGTGTAATCTATCCTAACTTTAAAGGTCTTTCAAATGCCTTTGCAAGCACTATAAATGCCAACGATTCTTTTATTCATAACTTCTCTGTAAACTTAGATCCAAGCTGGAAATATGAGAACTTAGCAGTAGTTGGTTTGCTTATCGACCCTAGTGGTAAAATAGACAATGCAAACAGAGTAGATTTGGCTCAAGCTATTGCAAATGGGTATAGAACAGGTACGCAAGTTTTGGGTGTAAAAAATGTAAGTATAGGGTTGAACCAAGCCACAATTTATCCTAACCCTAGCAAGAACCAATTTACCATTGAGTTAACAGGTGCAAGCCTGAACCAAGCTCAGGTAGAAGTGTATAGCATGGATGGAAAATTAATGTATAGCCAAAACCTAAACACTCATTTGAGCTCAATAGACGCCAGCGCATGGCCTGCAGGCGTTTATGTAGGCACCATTACCTCAAGCGAAGGACTACAAACGATTAAGCTTGTAAAGGAATAAGAAAAAGCATGGTATTGCATGGTGTTGCATGGCGTTGCATGGCGTTGCATGGCGTTGCATGGCGTTGCATGGCGTTGCATGGTAAAACTTTTAAAAATGTTGTATGCGCTGCATACAACATTTTTTTTGCCCGCAGGATATTACCATGCCATAAGGCACGAAGTGCCTGTTCCATGCAAGGCCATGCCTAAAGGCCAGTTTACTGGCCTGTTCCAAGCCTTTCTTTATTGGGTAGGCGATTTTTCAATTATAAATTATAAATTCGCGAGTGATGAAAGTTGCATTAATAACTGGTATAACTGGCCAAGATGGCGCCTATTTGGCCGAATTTTTATTAAAAAAAGGATATTTTGTTCATGGCATTAAGCGCCGTAGCTCCTTATTTAATACCGATAGAATAGATCATTTATACCAAGATCCACATGAGAAAAATGTAAATCTTAAATTGCATTACGGCGATTTAACTGATAGCACGAATCTCATCCGCATTATTCAAGAAACACAACCGGATGAAATTTACAACTTGGCTGCCATGAGCCATGTGCATGTAAGTTTTGAAACACCAGAATACACTGCTAATGCCGATGGTATTGGCACCCTACGTATACTAGAGGCCATTAGAATTCTTGGGCTCGAGAAAAAAACTAAAGTTTACCAAGCCTCTACTTCCGAACTTTACGGTTTGGTTCAGGCCGTACCGCAAAGCGAAACCACTCCTTTTTACCCACGCTCACCATATGCCGTAGCTAAATTATATGGCTATTGGATTACGGTAAACTACCGCGAAGCATACGGCATGTTTGCCTGCAATGGAATATTATTTAACCATGAAAGTCCGGTAAGAGGTGAAACCTTTGTTACACGCAAAATTACCCGTGCAGTAGCTAAAATTGCCATGGGATTGCAGGATAAGTTGTTTCTTGGAAACCTGAATGCACAAAGAGATTGGGGCCATGCTAAAGACTATGTAGAAGCCATGTGGCTTATTTTGCAACAAGAAAAGCCAGAAGATTTTGTGATTGCTACAGGTAAAACAACCTATGTACGCGACTTTGTAAAAATGGCATTTGCAGAAGCGGGTATCGTACTTCGTTTTGAAGGAGAAGAAGCAAATGAAAAGGGAATTATTGAATCCTTAGATGCAGAAAAAATGAAGGCAATAGGTTTAGAAAACAAGCTTCAAGTTGGTCAAGAAGTGGTTGCGGTAGACCCAAGATATTATAGGCCTACAGAAGTAGATTTATTAATTGGCGACCCTACCAAGGCCAATGAAAAATTAGGCTGGATACCTCAAAATACGGTTCAAACCTTGGTTCAAGACATGATGCAATCGGATATAAATTTGATGAAACGCGATAAGTTTTTGAAAGACTCAGGCCACGCTATAATGAGGTATTTTGAATAGCCTTAGTTCCATTTTCTTTTTTTCCTGCGTTTAGGTTTTACTTTCTTTCTTGGACTTAAGGAAAAGAAATATTCTCGGCAATTTTCTATTAATCCATTATCCTCCAACGAAACAGATTGGCTGCTCAAAAATTGATTTTGATTATAATACACAAATGTTGGACTAATTAATCCTGTTATAAAAGCCCAAGCCGCCAATTGATGAGAATTTTTAAGGTTTAATGATTTTAAGATAGCACCTCTATACTTTTCTATACTAGATGTTTCGTAGCCTAAAATAGGTGCAATTTCATTTGAACTAAGGCCTAAGCAAATAAGTTTTATTATCTTTTTATCAAGAGGCGAGATAAGGTTTCGCCAATAGCTTTCATCTTTTAAATGCAAGCTACTAACTTTTGACGTTCCCTCCCATTCCACAATCGGGTGTATGGTATCATAAACCATTCTACCCTCCAGGAGTTTGGTTGCACATAGTTCTATCATTTCGGGAGTTTTAGCACAATAGTTTTGTGTGCCTATATCGCTTAGCCCTTTCATGGCATTACCATAATACCCATGCGAAACCAATAATAACTTAAAAGGGACCTGCTGGGAGATTAAATTTCGAATAGTTTCCAAACCATTTAAGATGGGCATTTGAAAATCAATCACTGCTATGTCAATGTCGGCCTCAATTGAATTGTTTGCTAGGAAAGATAAAAAATCGGCACCATTCATAAAAGTATGACGTACCTCAAACTGATCCGTTTCATTCAAAGCCTTGCATAGCAATTTCATGTCGCCTTCATTGTCATCAATTAGGGCAATTCTATATTTTTTCATACGTGGGGTATTAAAAATAGGTTCAAAAACAAAAGCTAAAATGAACCTAAGACAATTCTAAAAAATACTTTTTCAATTTAAAAGGCCCTTTATAAAATAATAAAAACTTTATCTTAGAAACAAGATTTTCGCCCTCAAACGCACGTAGCCCTAGGGAAAGCGTGGAGCATGAAAGCATGAAGCATGAAGACAAATTCCTATATTAGAAATTGAACTCCTAATACAGCACAAAAAAAAGGAGACGTATCCTAAAGATACGTCTCCTTTTCAAAAATTTTTCTCTATTTCTTCCCACTTCACAATTCCCAACCTCTCATCCTCTCACTTCTCAACCTCCCACTTCCCATCCTCTCACTTCCTTCTTCTCCACACACCAAACCCAATTCCCAAAGCCACCAAAACACCACCATCAATAGGGGCATCTGGATCACCTGGGTTATCTGGTATATTTGGATCTACGTTCTTAATTTTGGGTGTTGGTCCAGTAGTGGTAATTCCGTTGGTAGATCCCGCGCTAGGGCTATTGTTTTGGTTCACACCAGGTCCGTTTTGCGCTTGGCCAGAACCACCACCTATAACAGTACTTTTATTAGAATTTTCTTTTTGCACCTCAATATCCAAATCCCTTACAGGCTGGTTGTTTTGATCCTGCTCAACTTTTTTATCTGAGCTTCTACGTTTGTATTCATAGGTAGAGCGTTGGGTGCTATTATCGCCAAAACTACTTTCAAATCTGTTAGAATTTAATCCATCACTAAAAAATCCGCTTTCATCCTCCTCATTTTCATCTTCGGTTTGTGCTTTAACACTGGTATTACTTGCAAGCATGGCAAAAACCACTAAAAGTATTAAGCCAAATTGTTTTGTTATATTCTTTTTCATGAGTCTGTTTCTTTATATTATTATCAATTGGCTACTCTTAGTTTTTAACTACTTTAATGGTTTTAACAACTTCTGTTTGGCTCAAGGCTTGTAAGAAATATACACCCGATTCAAGTTTACTTAAATCTACTGTTTCAGAAGCTTTAGGGTTTTCTAATGTATCAACCAGTTGACCCAAACTATTGTAAAGAGCAAAACTACTTATTTTCTGAGCATTTTGTTTTAATGAAATTGTTAAGAAATCATTGCTTGGGTTAGGAAACACGGTAATTTCTGTTTTTGATGCAACAGTAGTTAAACCTGTAGAATGTGGTCTGTTGTTTTTAATAAATAAATCAAACCTAGTATTTCCAAAAGAGGCAGGATCTGAAGTTACAGTAAATACCTTGTTTAATCCATTTCCATCCATTATTTGAGTTTCAGAATGTAAGAAATGATCTCTTAAAAATAATTGGTAGTAGTTTGGCAAACCTCCAGAACTAATGCTCATGGTGTAGGTACCAGCCGTAGCAGAACCTATTCCCATTGGAACAACTTTTTCTGTTTCGTCTTCAATGTTGGCAATGGCGTTAATTGCGTATCTAATTCCATTGGCATCTATTGTATACACATTTACATTGCTAGGGTTATTCATTTTCTCTGCATCAAATTCATGGTCAAATTCATCTGTTAAATCGCGGTTCAAGGCCAAAATACTTTCATCCGATTTTCCATTTGCATTCAATAAACTCATGCGTATTTCAAATGGTTTGTTTTTAAGTAAAAGCGGACTAGGATATGAACTTGTTTTAGCGGCCTCGGTAACACTTAACACAGGTGAACTTGCATTTGCTTTCACAAAGAAACCTTGTCCACTAGGAATAATATTACTACCACCATTTGTACCTGTTACACCATTATACACAGCAAACTGATCGGTGCTAGGTCTGTATATCCAAATACTTGCATCCACGTTTGTTTTTGTCCACGATCCAGCATTCCAATCAATAGCACTTGGATACGGGTTACCTACTAAGTTCCAACCTTGTCCGTTACTTGCATTATAGGTAACAGGTATGCTAAAGTTGCCTGTAGCCACTGTACCTGTTGCACTTAAAGTTACATCACTTGGAGTTGGGTTAGTTCCATCTAATAAACCACAACCTTGGCTTCTTGCTCCACGTACAAATACGTTGTAGCCTTTACCGCCACTTAGGGTCAATACATTTGTATTTGCAATTCCAGCCCAAGCATTGGTATAAACTGTACCACCACTCACAGTTGGAGTTGCTAAAGTTGCTGTAGCATTTACCTCATCAAAAATCAACATACTTTCGTTATTATAGGTTGATGCATCAAAACCGTTGGTATGTGCAGTTAAGCTAGGGCAAGCTGTACCACCTGTTCCGCTACCGGTAATATGTATTTGTTGTTGCCAGCTGTTGGCAATTGTTGGACCACTTGTAAAAGGTGCAGCTAAGTAGCGGTATTTCCTTCCACTTGTACCTGGCACAAAGCGTTGTACGGTTACAGCACCTGTTAGGTATGAACCAGAGCCAGCTGCAATAGAAGCATCGCTTGTAGCGGTAGACAATAAAGTTAAATTACCTCCAGTTGCAATAGTTCCTGCTGTTGGAGTTACTACTCCACTCACTTGAACCGCATTACCTAAAGTAATTGTTTGGCCGATTCTATCAACGGTTAAATTAGCCAATCTATTTGTGGTACCTGGTGTTGTTTGATCAAAATTTAATGTACCAAAGCTACCAGAACCGCCAATGGTAATATTACCACCTGTAACACTTATTGTTCCTGTTCCACTTATAGTATTGTTAATAGTTAAGGTGTTTGAACCAATGGTTAATATTTTACCAGAAGTAATATATAGGTTATTGGCATCAGTATTACCAGATAGTGTAGCAGAATTAGAAGCATTATCGGCAATAGTAATATTTTGAGCACCAGAAGGTACTGCTCCATTATCCCAATTGCTAGCTGTACTCCAAGCGGTAGAAGTAGAACCTATCCATCTGTTAGCCTCTGCCCCCTCATACGCACCAATATCTGGAGGCGTACTGCGAGTTGTACCTGCTATATCTGTTGTTACACTTCCTATAGCCACACCAATCATATAATTATTAGGGAAGGCATTTAATACAGGTAATAAATTACTTGTACTCGTAAAGCCAGGGTTTTGGTTATATGACAAAGCATTAGAACCAAAAGCTGTTTTTAAGGCAGTTAATGTTAACACATCAGCACCATTAATATAGGATAAAACACCTTGAGATCCGCTAACAAAATAATCATTATTATTAATGCTTGAAAATGCTCCACTACCACTAGATGCGTAAGCCGAATAGATGGCATAAGCCTTAGAACCTGCACCCGTAGTTAAATCTAAATTATTTAGAGAATTTGAGAAGATATTATTTCTAATATCTAAAACAGTAACACCCGTTCCAATATATAAGGCAGAAGTAATACAGGCTGTTGTTCTTGTGTACGTACCAGCCATACTTACGGTATTATTATACAAATTAATACCACCTGCCACAGTTGTTAAGGTAGAACTTCCACCAATGGTTCCTAACATAATACCCGCTGCAGATGAGTTACCAAAACCTGAAAAATTATCCCCACCTACACCATAAATCACATTATTAGAAATGGTTATTGCACTTGTTGCATTCCCCGTTCCAACAGTTATACCTCTTCCAGCGTAACCACCAGAAGCTGTATAAAAACTCCTTGTAATTGTATTTTTAGATACAAGAATATTATTAGAACCTGTTTCAATTGAAAGAGCTACAGGAGCTCCGGTTGCACTTTGCTGAATATCAAATGAATTTTGAGAAATAGTAGAATTTACAACATTTAATAGTTCAATACCAATCGCAGCTATTGTTGTGCTACAACTAACTGTATTGGCACTTACCAATAAATCATTTACTCCACCTGTAGCCACATTTGCATTTCCATTTACATAAATAGCATTAGAGCTTGTCCCAAAAACAGAGTTGCTAATAGTATTATTATCATTATCTGCTCCGGCAGAGGCAATAGTAGAACCAGATAAGGCCACACCATAGTAAATAACACTGTTTAAACCTCCAGTAACGGTAAGGTTAGTTAAGGTATTATTAGTTGCGCCTAAACCTGTGCCCAAACTACTTAACCATATTACAGATGAGCTCGCTGTAGAATTTGTATTTGAAATACTTAATGAATTTCCTCCAGTGTTTAAGCCGTCTATGGTTACTCTATCTGCGCCATATAATTTAATGATAGCTCCTGCTATATTTCCACTAATTACTCTCGCACCACCACTTGGGTTAATAGTAACAGTAAAATTACTAGATACAGGCTCCTCACTAATTTGGTTCAAAGTAGCAGTAGCTGTTTCTGTACAATTACCTATAATATTTACAGTAATATTTCCAGTTACCACACCAGCATTTAAAGCATCAAAAAACGATTTTAAAGTAGTGTAAACTGGTGCTCCTGATCCTACATCATATGAACCAGAATAAGATGGAGATACCATATAAGAATTAATAGAACCTCCAATAGGGAAGGCACCTGATGTTAAATCAACACTGCTTGGTGTGGCGGCAAATGCTCCAGAGTTTAAACTTACATTAGGTGTAGCTGCCAAATCTTGTGCTACCACAAAATATTGTACAATACTTCCACTTACTAATGGACCACCATTTAACAATGAAACATCAATTGTAAAATCAAATGGCGAACTTGAGCTGCTAGATTCCACATATTTCCAACCATTATCGCTACTTGTATTTCCAACATAAGCATTCGCGTTTGTTGACAATTTATAATATATTCTAGGTTTTGTTCCAGCAGTTGTGTTAACTGAACTAGCGTCGGTAATAGTTACAGAAAGCAAATCTCTATTAGATGTAGAAATAGTATTTCCTAAAGTAGTATAGCTAATAGTTGGTCCCGATAAATCAGCACCATTTTCATACGCCCCAATTGAAGGGGTACTTCCAGAGCGTGTAGTTCCAGAATAATCTGTTGTAACACCCGAAATAAAAGTACCACCTGCTAATAAAGGTGACCCCAAATTAGGTATTAAGTTTGTACTTGAAGCAAATTGTGGAAGGGCAGTTACCGAATTAACATTTGATCCAAAGCCCGATTGAATTCCGGCCAAATCTGTTCTATCAGATGTTAAAAAGCCAAGCACACCTTGGGTTGCACCAACATAATATACATTATAATTAATACTTGTAAAGGCTGTATTTGCCGATTGGCAATAAATTGCGTAGGATTTTGAAGCGGTACCAGATACATTTCCATTTACTATAGTATTTGAAATAGCATTATTTCTACAATCAACACTTGTGACCGCAGAACCAATAAAAATTCCATATTCAGTGGTTCCAGCATTCCTATCAACCGTTCCATATAAATTAATACTATTATAATATAAATTCACCCCACCAGTTACAATAGAATAGGTAGTACCTACTCCCGTTGCTCCTAACATAATTCCACTACAATTTGAACCAACATTGGTGGTAGCGTAGGCCGCAATAACATTATAAATAACATTATTTGAAATGGTAATAGCACTACCTGTTTGGGCTGATCCTACTACTATTCCTCTTACAATTGGAATAGACAATGCTGTACTTTTTACTTTACTAATTAAATTGGCATTTACCGTTGAGGTATTAAATCCTGCTTCTAAGGATATACCAATAATATTGGCTGCTGAAGTTTCAATATTAATGGTGTTTTGGTTTACATTGGCACCAATTGCATTTCCTACCCTAATTCCATAAACAGATGTTAGCGTAGTAGTATAAGTAATAGAATTACCAATTAAACTTAAATTATCCATTCCTCCTCCAGATACTGCTGCGTTTCCATTGGCATATATTCCTATGGTAGCTTCTGTAATTGCATTATTTTGGATAGTAATATTATCATTATCGTCACCAGCCGAACCGCTAGTTGAGCCACTAATAGAAACTCCATATCCAATAGTTGAGTTAACACCTGTGCTGATATTACAATTTTTAACGGTGTTATAGGTTGAACCTGCGCCAACACCCAAACTTGCTATATGAATAACAGTTGGAGCAGCAGTTGCACTATTGGTAATGGTTAAATTTTTGCTTGTAGTTCCATTATTACTACCATCTATAATTACATAATCTGCACCATTTAATTTAATAATTGAGCTAGATGAACTACCGGTAATAGTTGAGGTAACTCCCGTTCCTGGTTTAATGGTTACAGTATTTGTTCCACTTGCTCCAGTAAATACAGGTATAGTTATTGGAAAAGTTTCACCAGAAGAATAATTAGCATCTAACAAGGTGAAGGTAACTGGGCCAGAAACTCCTCTTAAACCCAAATCTGTAATTGCATTTGTAATGGTAGTAAAATTAGGAAACACCTGACCTGATCCAATATCATAATTACCTGTCATAGCCCCAACAACAGATTTGCTACCTGATGGTGCAGTAACACTTGGAGTTTGTGGTGAACCCGCAACGGTTACACTATTAAATTCAGCATCAATTAAATTACTTGATGTGGCAGATGCATTAATATCAAACGCCAACCAAAAATAATTACTTCCCTCGCTTAAGGCTTGAGTACCTGTAATGTTAAAATTTGAAGTGGAAGGAGTTCCATTGGTTCCAAACAAACTATTAGTAGAAAATGTGGTAGAAGCTCCTGTATAATAAATTTTTGCTGAAGTAATATCTCCAATAGCACTTGATCCATTTGCATTAACGGTAAAACTAGTGGCGCTTATTGGCGAAGTTGCACCTGTGGTAACCACCTCCATTCTAATAATGGATTGATTTGATTGTCCGGCATAGGTTGAACCTGTTTGTTGCACTGTGGTAGATGAAGCATAGGTCATAAATGCAAGAGGGGTTCCATTCATTTCATCTGCCCCAATATCATAAGCGGTTCCTGTTCCAGCATAACCAACATTACTATATCTCACATTTCCATCTATATCATCTGTAACTCCAGCAATAGCTACACCAAAACTTTCGGCCCCACTTGCTATACCTGTATTAATATGTAAGTCGCCAGTAGATGAGGTTCCTGTTGCATTTATAAATTGAGGATCGCTTGTTAAACTTGCCACATCTCCGCTAACCCAACCCGATCCATAAGCAGAAACATCTGCTGTACCATTGTATGCAAAGGTAAAACCGGTTCCACTTCCATTATAAATATTGGCATTTAAAGTTAAGGAAGTTGTGGCACTTAAATAAATTGGATAATGTTTTCCTCCTGTTGTGGCATTCGAACGATTATTAACCAAAATATTATTTCTCCAATCATCAGCACTTACAGGTGCTCCTGATTTTACTAATGCAAAAGTATTGGTGGCTGTTGTTCCAACTCCTGTTCCTCCAATATAAATACTGTTATTATAAATATTTGAAGAAGCGGTGTTTTTGGTAATACCTCTTACAGTACAAGCTGCAGTAATACTTGCACCAGACTCATCATAACCTAACCTCAGCATATTGTTTTTTATGGTTAATAATCCAGAGGCAATATCCATACCTGTAACATAACCACCAGTAGCTGTTGCAGATGATAAAGAAACACTATGAATCGAATTTTTCTCTATTAAGTTGGTTCCACTTGTTGGTCCACCATAATAAATTCCATCAACTTGTATTGCGGCAGATGTTGCATTATTTGTATTTTTTATGGTATGCAAAGTATTGCCCGAAATAACAGCATTGGCTGTAGTAGAAGTATATGAAATACCCAATACAGAACAAGTTGATCCACCAGAAGTAGTTTGAGTGGCACTTGTTAAATTGCGCACTGTATTTCCAGAAATGGTAGAACTACCCGTTGTTACGGCTATACCTACCAAGGTGGTAGCTTGTGAACCTGTAGAATTATAATTGGTATTAATATTTGCCACCAAATTATTGGTAATGGTATTTACCACCCCGCCAGTTGCACTATTGCAAATAATACCTCTAACTGCTTGCGCCGTTGTACTTGTTGAGGATGTAGATGAAACATTAATACTATTTGCTAAAGTGGCACTACCCACAACATTATTATTAATTATTAGGGTTGCTCCACCAGAACCTGCAATCCCATTAAATCCATTTGTTGCTGTAGTTGCATTTGCAATTAAATCTATACCCGAAATAGTATTATTACTAAAATTAATAGTACCTCCTGCTCCAGAACGCAATCCAATAAAGGTACCTGCAGCAGCAGCAGTGGTAGTAACTGTAATAGCTCCATTCACGGTGGTTGACCCAATTAAATTTCCTGTAACCGTTCCCACATTCACATTTCCATTTGCCACATTAATACCATACACTGCATTTCCTGTATAGGCACCAGTAATATTCATATTGGTAATGGTATTGTTCT
The DNA here is from genome assembly GCA_002256395.1 of Bacteroidetes bacterium B1(2017). Taxonomy (GTDB): domain Bacteria; phylum Bacteroidota; class Bacteroidia; order UKL13-3; family UKL13-3; genus B1. The sequence goes on from NKJG01000001.1 coordinate 33,065, forward strand.
GAACCGAAGTTGCAGCACCAGTACCAACAGATATATCCATTCCATAAAAATTATAGGCAGTTGCACCAGTCATAGTATAGGTACCCGTAGAAGTAGAGTTTGCATATCCAATAATATTATTGTTTATCACAAAGCCACTAGCCGAAGTTAAAGAAGCAATATTTGGTGTAATCCAAAAACCTCTAACTGTTTGTGTACTTGTATACGTACGTGTAGCTGTTTGGTATACTTTATTATCATTTAATGTAAAGTTATTATTTCCCAATCCTACAATAACTGCGCAATTGGCCGATCCAGCCATAAAGAAATCATACAAATTATTATTGCTAATAGTATTGTAATCATTGTTAGATGCCAAACCAGCAGTGGTAGCATTTCCAGCATAAACGCAAGCACCTAGGTTTGCACCTGTACTATGAATATCGCAATAAGTAATGCTGTTATTATCATTTCCATTACTTCCACTTGTTGTGCCAATGGCTATAGCTCCAGGTACGGCTCCAACAGTGCTTATTGCTGTAGAGGTTGGTAAATTCTCGTTTGCCGCTTTAATATCTAAATAGGTAAAGGTGTTATTTGATGACTCATTAGCTAATAAAATAGCATTTCCAGCAGCGGCAGCTGTTGCACTCGTATTTTGTATAATTAAATACTTGTTTGAACCTGTTCCTCCTGGTCTTCCATCAAAGGTTACATATTTGGCTCCATTTAAATATAGGGTAGCTGTTGTATTGGCACTGGTAATGGTTATGGCACTAGAAATACTTGCATCTGGCATAACGGTAATAGTATTACTTACACTTACACCAATTAAAGTTGGGATAACAACTGGATAGGCAGGCTCTGAACCAGTATAATCACTCATTAAGTTTAGGGTAATGGCCCCAGTAACATCCTTACTAGCAATATCTGTAAAAGCAGCTGTTAAAGTAGCATAGGTTTGACTTGCTCCAACATTAAAGCTACCGCTAATTGTATTCAAGATGGTATACGTACTCGGTGTAGTTGGTGGAGCAGAAAAGGCAGGTGGGTTGTTAGTAGGCCCACTTGCCCCTGCTACAGGGAAGGAACCAACATTTGGGCTACCAGCATTATCTTGTGCAACCACATAATATGAAACCACATCACCTGGCAACACCCCATTTCCAAATGTAAAAGTATAAGTTGTACCGCTTACCCATACACTAGTAACTGCAGAATAAGGTCCCCCATTTATTTTCCAATACAAAACTGGCATGCCCATTCCGCTTGTAGGCACTCCACTAGCATCCGTAATGGTAGCTGTAAGGGTTCTATCCATTGTAGAAGATGTTCCAACCAAAGCTGTATAGGTAATTACTGGGGCTGTTAAATCAGCTAATTGATAATCTCCTTCTATTGCTCCAATATCTGGATTACTTCCACCTCCATTAACTTGACCTGTTTTAGGGTATGTAGCTGGCGTTCTTGATCCAGCGGTGTTATAGTCGTCCTCGTAACTAGCTATTGCCGCACCACCACTTTCTCCTTGGGTTGGGGTGCTGCCACTTAACTCTAAAAACTGACTGTTACTGCCAGTTGTACTAGCAAAACTTGGATTTTCTGAAACAGAAACTTGGTCTCTATTTGCCATAAATGTTTTCATTAAGGCAAAAGTGTTCATAGAGTTAGTTATAGTTGAGGTACCCTCTACATAAGTTGTATGGTTATTTGTTCCCGAACTTGGATCGCACCAAAATAAATTATTGTTGCTAGTAGTTGAATAATTTGAAGGCACGGTAGCTGCAGTTCCACTGCTTCTTCTAATACAAGCCGAAATACCATTACTAGCTAAATTACTTCCATTACTGCCTGGTACAGATAAATTAATCAATATGTTATTTCTAAGGTTAAAGGCTGTGGTTGTGCTACTAAAACTAACACAACTCGTTCCAAATGTTGTTACCGACGATGAACTTGCATTTAAATAAATAGTATTGTAATACAAATTTGCGGTGGCAGTGGCAGTAAAGTTAATTCCCTTTATGGCTTCTAAACCAGTGGCAGCAGTCGCTTTTAAATCTCCAATTATATTATTGTAAATATTAAATAAGGTACCAGATGTAACGCTAATACCATTTATTAAGGTTCCAGCTTGATTGCCCGATAAATTATATATTTTATTCTTATAAATATTTATTGTTGTTCCCCCACCCAAAATACTAATTCCAGTAATAGTTCCTGAAGTAGAGGTTGACGATAATGTATGAATAGTATTAGAATAAAAATTAATTAGTGTTGAGGTATTACTTGATGAAATACCAGTTACACTTCCTCCTGTTCCAGTTGAACTTAGATTGTTAATTGTATTACCAGAAACCGCAATGGAAGTTGCATTATTTGCTGTTGCTCCAATGGTAACTCCAGTAATGGTTGATTGTCCAGTTATATTTGTAATGGTATTGTTTGATAAACTTGAAACACCATTCCAATAAGTAAAATTCATACAATTAATGGTTGAAGTGGTTCCACTCCAATTATTAAAGGTATTTCCAGTAATTGTTTTTGTTGACCCTGTTCCCCCGTCTGTGTTATTAAAACCAATTGTTGTGCTTGATCCTGTTAAGGTAATATTACTGAAATTATTATTTGTGTAATTACAAATCGCCCCTGTTCCAGAAGTGGAATTACAGGTGGTTAACGTGGTCGAACCAGCTGATGTTCTTGTAAATCCAGTAACAATGCTATTACTATTCATTACTAAACTTCCTGTAGTAGGAATTGAAAATGTATGTCCAATAAAAACAACGGCTCCAGTAGTATTCACAGACATATTTGTAAAGGTATTACTAGAAATTGTGGTTGTTAAATTTGCCATCGCATCGCTAATAAATGTAATAGCTCCAGATGCGGCAACAGTATGTCCAAATGTTGAGAAATCATTTGAATTAATTGACAAACTAGTAGTTGTATTACCCGTAGTGGTTTCAACGGTAATCCCCTGCAATACTCCAGCAGTAACAGCACTCCTTGCAGAAATCGAATTATTATTTATCACGTTAACAATTGTTCCTGTTGGAGCATTAGTAAAAGCAGGTACAAAAATCCCTCTCAAGGTACCTGCTGTTGTACCTCCATTAGAACTAGTAATAGAATTATAACTAATTGTGAAATTCTTAGTATTCCTTACCAAAATTCCATTTACTGTTCCCGATACATTTGCATAAGCCGAAAAGGTACCAGTAGTTCCATAATTAGTTATGGTATTTGCATTGGCCAACGAACCACCAATCGTTAATCCATCATTATTATCGGCAGCAGCTGTAGGTCCTACAACAGAAATAGCTTGGTTAACATCTGTAATGGTATTTCCAATAATGGTCAATCCAGAATTTCCTCCCGCAGTGGTGGTTGCCGTTGCTGAAGTAGTTGGAGCCGAAGCAGAATGTGTTGAATTACTATAAATACCAAATGAGTTTTGATAGGTTCTATTTAGGTCAATTGTACAGCCTTGAATAGTACAGTTTTGGGCACCATTTGTGGTAGAAGAATATATTAAGGCCACCCCCCATTCAGTCATATTATTTGAAGCCGCTGTAGTTGTAGTATTTGCATTTTCATACATACTAAAACTTTTAATGATTACATAATCCGAACCAATAATTTTAAAAATAGCATCATTTAAATTTCCTGCTGTAGGAGAAGCATTAGCTGTTATAGAACTTCCTGCACCATCAATAACAACTTTATTTGTTGCTGTTGTTGCACCAGTAAAGCTTATAGAATATCCACCAGCTGGAGCTGTTTCTGTACCACTTGTTGCACAGGTTAAAGTTACCGGGCCGCTAAAGGATGTTACCGTGTTTAATGCGGTAATTGCACTTGCTAAGGATACATAGCTAGCCGATAAACTTGGTGAGGTATTCGTATTTCCTGTTACCGTTACAGCTACCTGCCCATAACCTCTTAACCCAATACTAAATAAAAGCGCAACTAGTAATACACTTTTTAATAACCTTTTCTTAATAAAAACTTTATTCATTTGGTCTAATTTTATGGTTTCAATTACTATTATATTGGTTAGAATTACAATAAACCTAAACCTAGAAAGCCTAATAACCTATAAATCAATGAATTAATTTCAAGAAAGATTCCAACATTAAATCCAAGTAAAATCACTTAAAAAACCGTTTAAAATTAAAATTTTACTCAAAAAGTACTTTTTTCAACTACTCGTCTCAAATCTCAATATTTTTTTCGATTTGAGTTTCTCAACAAAAAATCAACTATAGCGGACTATTTTAAAACAAAAAATGCGGTCAATAAACCGCATTTTAAAATCCTGAAATTTTACTTTTTTTTATTTCAAACACTCTATCAAAGCAGCACAAACATATTCCACCATCTCCCTCGTCATCTCTGTATGCATAGGCAATGAAAGCACTGTTTGGCATAATTGCTCACTTACCGCGAAAGTATCACCAACTGAATGATATTTTTCAAAAGCCTTTTGCTTATGCAATTCAATAGGATAATAAACCATACTTGGTATGCCCTTTTCTGCAAGTTTTTTCCTTACAAGATTTCTGTCAGCACCAACAATTTTCAATGTGTATTGATGAAACACGTGTGTACTTTGTTGATTGCGTTTAGGGATAATTAAATTGGAATTATCTCCTAACAATTCATCATACCAATTTGCCGCCTGATTTCTTGAGTTCTCATACTCTTTTAAATGTGGCAATTTAGCGTTCAACACTGCAGCTTGTATAGAATCTAATCTTGAGTTTACTCCTATTTCATCATGCACATATTGCACACTCTGCCCATGGTTACAAATCATTCTAATTTTCTTAGCCAACTCATCATCATTGGTCATCAAGGCTCCACCATCGCCATAGCAACCAAGGTTCTTGCTAGGAAAGAAACTCGTAGTTCCAACGGTGCCTATGCAACCAGCACTATGGCATCTGGCATCTGGCTCCTGGCTGCTGCCATTCTGGATTCTGGAATCTGAATTCTGAACTCTATATTTCGCTCCAATTGCCTGGGCAGTATCTTCAATCACAAATAAATTATGTTTGCTAGCAATACGCATCACCTCATCCATATTAGCACATTGTCCAAATAGGTGAACTGGCACTATTGCTTTGGTTCGAACCGAAATTTTTGATTCTATTAAATTGGTGTCAATACAAAAAGTTTCTGCATCCACATCTACCATTACTGGAACTAAACCCAATAATGCTATTACTTCTGCAGTTGCTACATAGGTAAAAACTGGTAAAATAATTTCATCCCCAGGCTTCAAGCCCAAAGCCATCATGGCTATTTGCAGTGCGTCTGTTCCATTTGCACAGGCAATTACATTTCTAACACCTAAATAAGAAGCCAAATTATCTTCAAAAACCTTTATTTGCGGCCCCTTTATAAACTGGGTATTGTTTATTACTTCTTGTATGCCCGAATCTACTTCGTTCTTAATCTTTTCGTATTGACTTTTTAGGTCGACCATTTGTATTTTCATAGCTTGTTATATTCTCTACAAATAAACAAAAAAAGAGCTACGAAAATCTAAAAAGTATTAACTTTTTAAACCCTCATAGCTCTAGCCAATTTTATTTATTTAACCTTACTTAATCCTTTTCACCTCATTAGATACTTTCAAATACTCCTGACCTGTTTCTGGGCAAATAGCATTACCTGCCTCATCAAAGTTTAACCTATGACCATATTCGCTTACCCAGCCAATTTGTTTGGCAGGGTTACCCACCAATAATGCGTAATCGGGAACAGTTTTAGTAACAACAGCGCCTGCACCTATAAAGGCAAATGCACCAATATCATGACCACAAACAATGGTAGCATTGGCACCAATACTAGCACCTTTTTTGACAAGCGTTTTAGCGTATTCACTTTTCCTGTTAACAGCACTTCTGGGATTAATAACATTGGTAAAAACCATTGAAGGTCCCAAGAAAACGTCGTCCTCACAAACAACACCAGTATAAATACTAACATTATTCTGAATTTTAACATTCTTACCTAAAACAACATCAGGGCTAATTACAACATTTTGGCCTATATTACATTTATCACCAATTATACAATTTGGCATTACATGGCTAAAGTGCCAAATTTTAACGCCTTCTCCTATAGTGCAACCTTCATCAATGATGGCTGTTTCGTGTGCAAAAAAATTAGCCATTTTTATTCCCTTTCAATTTTGTTAAATCTCTCGATTCATAAATTCTTTCTATTATATCTACTACTTTTAATCCTTCAAGGGCATTCGCAGTAATAGTATCCGTCCCCCCAAGAGTATTCACTACATTTTCAATCACATAATGATGATTAGCAGCACTACCCTTAAATGGACCATAATCATTAGGTGCGTTTGTGGGTGGTAGCTCAGGCATGGTGTAATTTTCAATATGACAATATTCAACTTCGTTCATATATTGTCCACCAACCTTATAACTTCCTTTGGTTCCAACCACTGTTATTGAACTTTCCATATTGGTATCCCAAACAGAGGTACTAAAATTAATACAACCTAGTCCACCATTTACAAATTCAAAATTAACTACTCCACTATCTTCAAACTCTGTATTATTTGCATGTGTAAAATCTGCAAAAGTGGCTTTAATATTCTTAATATCACCGAAAACCCAATACATAATATCTATAAAATGAGAAAATTGGGTAAACAAGGTTCCGCCGTCAAGTTTTGTAGTTCCCTTCCATCCACCAGCCTTATAATACCTATCATCTCTGTTCCAGTAGCAATTTACTTGAACCATTAAAACATCGCCTATTATTTTGTTACCTACAACTTCTTTCATCCATTTGCTTGGTGGGCTATAGCGGTTTTGTTTAACAACAAATACTTGCTTACTTACTTGAAGTGATTTGAAAATTACAGCTTCACATTCTGCTTTGGTGAGCCCCATTGGCTTTTCAATTACAACATGATAACCAGCCTCGAGACATTTAATGGCATAAGGACAATGAAATCCATTTGGGGTGGCTAAATTAACTACATCAGCAACTACTTTGGCTTCAATAAACTCTTCAATTGAATTAAAAAACAATGCACCTTTCGGAAACAGTTCATGCTCCTTTGATATGACATTTACATCCACTACAGCCACAACCTCACTACCAGGATATTCACTAGCTATGGTTGCGTGTCGCCTACCAATATGGCCATATCCTACTACTACAAATTTTACTTTTTGCGTATTCATTTAATTTACTTTTATTCTATCTCCAAATCCACTACCTGTTATGGTACTTAAAATCATGGCAAAATATAGCGTTATGCTCATCTTTTCAATCATTATAGCATCTGTTTTGGCAAGCAATTCTGGAGTTGACATATCTATTTCTTTTATTTGGGCCAAACCTGTAATTCCCGGCCTTACAGAATAAACATTTAATTTATCTCTTTGAGAAATTAGTTCCAATTGATTAAATAAATTAGGTCTTGGCCCCACTAAACTCATAGAGCCCAACAGCACATTAAACAATTGAGGCAATTCATCCAATTTAGATTTACGTAAAAAAGCCCCCATCTTGGTAATTGACGATTTATCCATTAAGTGTGTGGCTACTGATTTTGAGGATTTTTCCATAGTCCGGAATTTAATCAAAATAAATGGCTTTTTATTTCTACCAATGCGTTCTTGAAAAAAAATAGGAGATCCAGTTTCAAATAAACCAACTATGTATAGGAAAACAATAATTGGGGAAAATACCAAGAGACCAAAAAGTGAAAAAAGTATATCAAAAAATCTAATCATATTAATTTTCAAAATTAGCTATTACTGACCTAGGATTCCAATTTAATTCTGCCCTTGCTTTTTGGTCGGAAAAGGTTAAAGAAAAAGTGATTTTACGTAGTTTATTTGTATTCAAAGGGTAAAATGGCAAAATATCCCCCGGTATTGCAATCAATTTAGCTAACCAAAGGGGAATTGTCCAGACCGATTTTCTATACTTTTTGGCCAGGTAGTGTTCTATTTCATTAAAAGTTGGGTGGATTCCATCGGTCAAATTAAATACACCAGTTTTGCCGTAAAGTGTTGATACCAAATTGGCAACATCAGACGCCAAAACAACACTTTTTCTAGCATTTCCTTTACCAATCCGCAGATAATACCCAAATTTTATTGCCTTAATCATCTTCCCCAAGTTCCCTGGAGGATTAGGTCCTGCAATTAGTGGTAATCTAAGAATTACTAAATTAACACCCAGTTGGGTTGCCCAATTTATTAAAAACTCCTCTGCCTTAATTTTTGAAAGCGAATACGGAGAGTTTCCTAAAAGTGGAGCATGTTCCGAAATATCCATACCCTCGTCCTTTCCGTATACTGCAATGGTACTAATAAATATGAAAGTATTAGGAAGCTTTTCACCCATTTCCAATGCATGACACAAATTAACAGTCCCTGTAAAATTGACACTATAAAACTGTTGAATTTCAGATTTGGTTTTGGGAATTCGATGAGCCAGACCCGCTGAATGAACTATCATGTCAAAGGGGAAATTCAATTTTGGTTCTTCAAAAGCCAAATCACATTTAATTTCTGAATTATGGTCTCTACCTAATTTCAATACCTCACCTTTTTGAGAGAGGCTTGTATATAAATACTTTCCTAAAAAGCCAGAACCTCCTGTTAACAATGTCTTCATTTCTCGAATATTCGAATGTAATTTTCAGCTAACTTTTCATAGGTATGATTTGCTAAAAAACTATTTCTACCAGCCAATCCCATTTCATACAATTTATCTTTAGATGTATTTGCTGCTAGTTCAATTGCAATTGCAATTGAACTAGCATTTTCAGGTTCTGCCGTAAAAGCACAACCTGAAAGAACTGCGGGATCCTTTTTAGCATTACCAGCAACCATAATAGGTTTTGCGTGTGACATATAATCAAAGTATTTATTGGGGCTAACCCCTAATTGATAAAGTTCGGAATTTTGCCAACAAAATAAACCAATACTTATTCTTTCAATAAAAAATGAAATTTGATTTTTAGGCATTCTATCTAAAAACAGAACATTAGACAGTCCCTCTGCCTGTTTTACAATTTCTTCCTTAAGGTATCCGTCACCCACTAAAACAAAAACAATATCTGACCTATCCTTCAAAATTCTTGCAGCATCAATTAAATGGTTTAATGAATTGGCAAAACCAAAGGTTCCAGCGTAACCAGCAATAAATTTATCCGTTGGAATTCGAGAAAGTTGTTGTTCTGTTTCGGGTAAAATTGAAGACTTAATAATTGAATTTTCATAACCATTTGGTATATGAACTACTTTTGTTGAGTCTCCTAATATTTTTGCAATATAATCAAATGGATTAGAGGGCACGGAAACAATTGTGGTAGCGTTTTTTAATCCCAACTTTTGAATCCATGACATAAATAAAATGAAAGGATTATTTTTTCCTGCTTTACCCAAAAGAACAGGTGTTAATGGCCAAAAATCACGAATTTCGAAAATGAATTTTTTTACTTTCCATTTCCTTTTAAAATAAAGTGCAGGAAGAATTGGAAATAATGGCATTGAAGAAACCATAATAATATCTGGTCTATCCGAATTTTTTATTCGAATAAAAAAAAGGCGAACCATAAAAACTAGCATACTAAAAAATCTTTGAACAGATTCTGCCTTATAATTTGGGGTTTTTACCCAAACAAAATTTACTCCACTTTCCTCACTACTTTCAAAAGGTAATTTTCCACCTCTATTATTCTTGAACATATGGGTGTATGAACCCGTGAAAATTGTCACTGAATACCCTTTTCTAACAAGATATTTTCCAATAAACAAATGCCTTTCACCCCAGCCAGAAATTGAATCACCTGCAAACTGGTTAAAAATCCAAATTTTCTTACCCATTAATTTTAGAATCTAAAAAATCTTTATCAACGAAATTTAAGTGATACCATCTATCAAAAATTAAATATTTACTAAAGTTAAAGCTATCTAATTTGCTATTTGGATACAAAAGAAAATCCTCGTAAATAGCCTGATTGTTTAGGTAAGGATTATTCATTTGCAAAAAATAAGACTTAAAATATTGGTTTATTTCAGGCTCACTCATCCATTCGCTTTGTGGGGTGGCAAAACCAAGCTTATTAATCCTTAGTCTAATTTTTTCAGGCAATATTCCTTTGGTTGCTTCCCTTAATATGTATTTAGTATAACCCTTTGAAATTATATGTTCCGTTGGTTGTGAAATAATAAAATTAGCTAATTTATAATCAAGAAAAGGCACCCTAGACTCAATTGAAAATGCCATTGAATTCCTATCTTCATACCTCAACAATGGTGGAATACTGAATTTCTCAATATCGTCAATAAACTTATCTTTAAGGGTCTTAGCTGATTTCAGACCAATTTTGGCGGATTTATTTAGCTCCTTACCCTTTCTACTTAAGACATCCACACTTGTTTTCCACCCCAGATATCTTCCCCATCCTTCGGAGTTAAAAAAATCAAATTCGGTATTTTTCAAAAGGTAATAAATACCAGAAAAGAACTTACCAAAGTTCCCTTTTTGAAGACACTCTTTCAAATAAAAAGCATAATACTTTCTATAGCCCCCCAAAAATTCATCTCCACCTTGCCCATCTAATAATACAACTACACCATTTTCCTTTGCCAATTTCATAACATTCCATTGAGCAAGAATACTAAAGGTAGGAAATGGCTCATCTTGATGCCAAATCAAATTATCCAATTCATTAATAATCTGATTTGAACTTGTACTACAAAAATAAGGTTTGATAGTTTTGTACTTTTCAAAAACCATATCCATAAATTCTTTTTCATCAAATTTTGGATTCTTTTCAAAAACAGAGGAAAAGGTAATGATACTTTTATCTTGGGATTCTGAGGCCAAACTTACGATTGTAGATGAATCCAATCCTCCACTTAAACATGCTCCCACTGGTACATCACTTCTAAACCTTAAATTAATTGAATCGTTTAATAATGAAAGGTACTTTTTCTGTGCTACCTCAAATTTACTAATTGCCAATGCAGGATTTTCTTGCAATTTCCAATACTTCTTAATTTCATAGGAAATTATTTCATTTTCATTAAAATTAATAAATAGGTTGTGACCAGGAAGTAATTGAAGTATCCCTTTAAATAATGTTTCTTCTGTATGATTAATTACACTCCTTTCCAAGAAATCACCTATAATATTTTCATTAATTTCCCTTTTAACTCCTGCTCCCCAAAATTGTTTAATCTCAGAAGCGAAAATCAAATTCGAATTTGATTTATTATAATAAAATGGCTTTACCCCAAAACGATCTCTTGAACAAAAAATAATATTCTCCTTAAAGTCCAAAATAGCAAACCCCCACATCCCATTAAACTTGTTGACACAATCTGCACCAAATGCTCTATATGCCTCGATGATTACCTCAGTGTCTGAATGAGTATAAAAAACATGACCTAGCTGTTCAAGTTCCTTTCTAAGCTCAATATAATTATAAATTTCACCATTAAAAATAATGGCAAATCTATTATCTGATGAAAACAAAGGCTGATTTGAAGTCTCCACTAAATCAATAATTGCAAGTCGTCTAAATCCAAATGCAATTTTAAAATTATTATCTGTATTCCATTCAACATCGGGAGTCTTACCAGTTTGACTGCTTTTAGGGTTATACCATAAAAAACCTTCTGCATCTGGCCCTCTATGTTCTATAATGCTAGTGCATTTTTTTAAGTGAATAGAGTCAGTTCCTATAAATCCAAAAATTCCACACATAATTTATTTAATAAGCGATTGGTAAGTTTCAATAAGATTTTTTACCAAAATATTTTCATCCAGAGATTTGGAAAATTCAATACTTGAATAATTAGAATAATCATGATCCAAAGCCAATTTTAAAGCATTTGACAAATCTATTGCATTGTATCCCTCTACCACATGGCAACCTTCAATTTTCCCAATTCGTTCACTAACATCGGCAACATTAACCGAAATTATAGGTAAATTACAGGCTATTGCCTCTTTTACTACATTTGGCGAACCTTCATGTATGCTTGTAAAAATTAAGAAATCAGAAGCAATCATTTGTTCAAGTATTTCGTGGTGTTTGAATCCATATACCACTCGTAATTCAACCATTTCTTTATATTCAGGAGGTAAAAGCTCTATGCATTTTTCAACCAAATCAAACCGCTTTCTTGTTTTGGATTTGTCATTGGGAAAAATCACCACTTTTTTATTCAAAGGGAAATTCCACTTCTTTCTAGCCTCTGATTTGGTTAGGGTTGGTATTTTTGTAAAATCTATACCTGAAGGAATAACTTTTACAGGAGCTTTGTTACCCCATAATTTAGGAATCATGTGGGATGAAACCACAATATTATAATCAGAAATTGAACTTACAACTCTGCCAATAAATTGCAATACATAACTATTAAGTCCATGTTTGCCTTTATTATTAATAATACCTTCCAAATCATCTCCTCTGTATGTAACTACTAAGGGTAAACTAGAAGGTATGGCAGATAGAGCACTTTGACCCCATTGTGCGTGAATTATATTATAATTACCATTCTTAAGTATTTTATGAACCTTTTTCCAATTCTTAATATACCTAAATAAATTTCCCGCTCCTCTAACATGAACAATATCAACATTAATATTATTTTCTATTAATTTATTGAATTGTCTAACAACAAAAGGTGCACTATATGGGCTTTCTTCTGATGGCCATTCAGAAGTAATCATTAAAACTCTCATTTATAAAATAATTACTTTGGATTAATTTTTAGTTTAAATGAAACGTGCAAACACCTATAAAGGTCACCATTAAACTTTTTGGCATTTCGTAAATCATATTGATGTAATTTCATTACCAATTTATCTTTTAACTTTCTAGATGGAATCCAAAGAAATAGGAATGACCATTTAGAAAAGCCCAAATAACCTTGAATTTCTTCTGCAGTAAAATGTTTAAGTATAATTTTATACGTTTGACGGCTAAATGGCCACTCCCAAGCAGAATCACTTTGAAAAGGCCTATAAATTCTCCGTATTAAATACATAGGAAGATAGGTTTCAGCAGGATCATAAGTAATAATACATCCATCATCCTTTAAAAATGATTTTAAACGCAATAAAAACTCTTCAAAATACTTGAAATGATGCATTGCACTAAAAATGTAAATTACATCAAATTTTTCTTCTTTAAAATTATCTGAAAGAAAATCACAGGTATAAACCTTTACATTCGGGTTTAGTAAATTCTGTTTTTCAAGTCGATTTTTGTACATTTGAATACCTTTGTCACTTAAATCAATTGCTACATATTCTTTTGAATTTCCTGCCAAATAAAATGACAATAAATTTCCTGCAAAACAACCCAAATCTAACACTCGTTTTTCGGATAAATCCCCTAACCAATTTTTATGTAATTCAATTACATCTTTGTTAATATTATATTCCTTTCGAAATTTACCCATCACCTTTTCTCGCATAAACCACCATATGTTTGTTGCTAGGTTCTTTGATTCCTTTTTGTTATTGTAGTAGTTTGCCTGTGCTTGATTCAGGGCTTCCATTTCTTTTATTTCAGTACTCATTTACTTGGTAAATTTTTTCGTATTTGTTGCTTAAAGATTCAATACTAACTTCAATATTTTTTGTTAAATGCTCATAATTAAGTTTCCCAACCTCACCTCTAACGCTATTAGTCAATTCTGCCAATTTGACCATGCTTTTTTTCAATGCATGAAAATCTTTTGTTGGTATTAGTTCATTTCCAAAAGTATTTTCAACATAAAATGCTGCATCACCACATCGAGTAGTAATAACAACTAACCCACAAAGCATTGCCTCAACTAATGTATTAGGAGATCCTTCATAGTCAGAATTTAAAATAAAGATATCAGATAATTGATAATATTCCTGAATGAAAGCACTTGGTGGAAAAATTTTTACTTTTCCTTCTAAATTATTATTACTTATGAAATCAGAAATTTCCTTAATATATTGATCATTTGCTTGACCAATTAAAATAAGCATTGCGTTTTTAGAAAGAAACAACTCACTAAAAGCAATTACAATTTCTAATTGCCGTTTTAAAGGAATAATACGTGCTACATTAATAAAAACTAAAGCATTTTCATCAATATCATGTTTGTTACGGAATTTACCTTTTTCTAATTCCGAAACTGGTTTAAAATACTCATTGTCAAATCCATTTCGAATAACTTCAACAGGGGTTTTTATCCCAGATAATTCTTTAACAAATAATTTGCCAGCTTCGCTATTTGCGATGGTTTTTGTAACTAACTTATGAACCAATGGTTTATGGAATCGTGATAGGCCCTTTAACTTACGTTTCGAACTTCTCTCAGAAGCAAAAACTTGAACATCTTTTAATAAACGTGTACATAACCAGGCATACAAATTTCCAGTATCCAAAAATCCCTGAACTGCGTTTATTTTATTATCCCTTATTAAAGTTCGGATTAACCTAAATAGGGAAAAGTCGAACTTTCCATTCCTTTTAAATTGTATCCAATTTACATTTGGTAAATCAATTGGTTTAAAATGGTGTTTATCTACCCAAGTTACTAGGTAAACTTTATGACCATTTTTGCTTAAACCATTCATAAGATTTACCAATTGCCTTTCGGCACCACCTGCAGTTAAGGCCTCAATTAGAAACAACAGTCTCATCTTCTACTTTCAGGTATTTAACACAGGATGCAATTCCCATAAATAAGAATAATAATTTATCATAGTGATCATGTTTTGTTAGACCTCCTATTAGAAATACGATAAAGGAAAGAAACCATGCTTCCAATATTCTTGAATTTCTTATATTCTTTATTAGCCGAAAGCTAAATAATGACTTAAGCGTTAGAAAGTTAAAATAAACAAAAATCACTAACCCAATAATTCCAGATTCAACAAGTACACTTATATAAGAATTGTGAGGATGAGAAACCTGATTTACAAGAAAAGGTAAATAAACTGGCATCAAGTGTTTATAATTACCAACTCCAATACCAATTAACCAATTAGTGTCATCCAACATTTCAAATGATGCATCCCAAAGTAGAAAACGAACATTTTTGGAAATTGAATTATATTCTGTATCACCAGCTCGTCCCTGGTATGTTGTATCATCAAAACTTAAGAAAATGGAATCAACAAATTCTTGAGGCAGTAAAAAATATAAACCAACAACAAAACCTATTAAAGCCAAAACAAAACCTATATTTAGTTTGTAATCCTTGATGCCAAAATAAAAAACCAAAAACAAAACAAGTAAAAATGATGTTCGCGAACCTGTTAGAAATAATGCGAATAAAAAATATAATATCAGGAAAATTGAAATTGTGCGAACAAATTTATTTTGAATACCTCCCTTAAAAAAACTATAGGAAAAGATAATAAGGATAAGAAAAAGACGACCATAGGTATTTGAACCTTCAATCTCTTGTTCAAAAATGGTTTTACCCATTTTGGTGAAATACGCAAATGTTGCTGCAAAACCAAAAATCAACATCCATAGCATCATCTTGTACAATTGATCAAAATTTTTAACAGAATTTGAAATCAGAAAAACCATGATTAAGGATTGAAAATAAGTAGTAGCCCAACTTCGAGTTGAATCGAAAAAAAAGGTTGAAAAACTAGTTACTCCAATAAAAAGAATATAAACAACAAGGCTTTTTATAATAGAATCTGGGACATTTATTTTATTTTCTCTAGCAAATAAATGTCCCACTATAAAGGAAATACCTGTAACAATATTTAATAAGACAAGCATACCGTTTCCAAATGGAATAAATTCTTGTGCAGTTTTTTCGCAAAGAATAAATGCAATTAACCCTACTACCCCCCAACTTGGATCCTCTAGGGTTTTTATTATTATAAATCCGAATAAAAGAAAGAAAATTATTTGAAACACGGTGTTAAAATTATTTTTGAGTTAATGTTTTGGCTATTCTTATAAAAAAAGTTGAAATTGGGTTCAAAATCAACAATAAAAACAATAAATAAAACCGGTGATTTTTGAAAGCGTAATTTGGAAAAAACAACATTGACCCCAACATTCTCCACGATTGTCCTGGCTTTTTATTCAAAAGGGAAACTATACCAATTTTATAACAAACCCTATTAATATAGGTATTTATCATTTGATTTGGGGCAACTCCAATTTTTTCCGCTTGGACTGAAAAGTCAAGGATATTCAGATAATCGTCAATTTGTTGTTTTACATTGGTTGCCTGCGCTACCATGTTTGCTGATCGATGAATACGATATTGGAAACCAATGGTTCGTAAATATAATACCTTTGGATTGGTAAAAAGAATTTTATAATTTAAAAACTTATCTGGACCGATGGTCCTGATTGCATTAAACCCCTCAACACTTTTCATTAATTCATTGCTTACCATTACACTTAGGAAAGGGGCAGGATTTTTGATGTTTGGTAGCACTTTTTTCAGAATATCATGACCTTCAAATTGAAGTATTTCACCATTTCCAGAATACGAATCAAGCTTACACTTTTTACTTTGAAACAATTCAAGGTCTCTTTCCTCCAACTCATATTCAAGGCCATTTTCGTCGATATAACTTACATCAGAAAGTATAAACAAATTGGACGGATTGCTTTGCGCTAAAATTGCTTGATGATATTTGCTTAGCACTTCGGGTTTCATTTTGTCATCCGCTGATAACAGATGGATAAATTTCCCCTTTGCTCTTGAAACCGAAGCCTGCAAATTTGGGGCAAATCCTATATTAAATTCATTCTTGTATTTTCTAATCCGGGGATCATCAAATGAACTAATTAATTCCCATGATTTATCCGTACTACAATTATCGACTATAATAATTTCAAAATCTCCGAAATTTTGCGATAAAACACTATCAACCGTTTCTTTGAGGTAGTGCGCATAATTAAAGTTAGGAATACAAATTGAAAAAAATGGACTCATTTTGCTATTCAAATAATTGGTTCATATTTCTTACATAAGCGTCTAGGGAATAGGTACTGTTGATTAGAATTATTTTATTTTTTTCAAAATTCCTTTCTAAGCCTTTTTCAACAACCACCATTACTTTTTCCGCTAGGTCATTTTCATTATTTGGATCGAAGCGAAAACCTATTTCAAGTTCCTTTACTGGCTCTGAAGCCCCTCCAGAATTAGGAACAATTAAGGGCACACCTGCAGCCATGGCTTCAATTACAACCCTTCCAAAAGGTTCAGTTTCACAAGGGTGTATAAACACGTCCAAACCCTGAAACAAAGCAGGGATATCATCAAAGAAACCTGCCCAAATAAAATTATTCTGCAATCCAAGATTAATAACAAGACTTTTTAATCCTGTATAATACTTGAAACCAGTGTTATATATTGGATTTCGAGACCTTTTGGGTTCGGGACCAAAAGCTATAAACCTGAACTTTTTATTTCTTGGTAAAATCGCTGCAGCTTTAATAAAAACTTTATGGTTTTTCCAAATAGATGACAAACTCGCCACCATTCCAACTAGGGTTTCGTCATCAGCTATGCCATACTTTTCTCGAATGGCCATTCTTTTTTCCTTCGAATCACCGAAGAACAATTTTGGATCAATTCCATCATGAATAACCAATAACTTGGGAGAATCAATGTTTTGATTAAAAAACGACCTGATATAATCAGTCATACAAATGACCCTATCGCTGTAATTAAGTATAAAGTTTTGCAATTCATCATCACGCATTACAAACTTAACTCTTCCATTTTCTCCAAACGTTTCTTTTATATGCCAAAAGTGTTTAATTCCAGCTTTTCTTGCTGCCAAAGCCCCTTCCCTTATTAAGATGCTACCAGTATAAACAAAATCAATGGCATTTTTTTTAATAAAATTGGCTATTATTTCGGCCCCTTTCTCACCTGATTTTCCTTTTCGATTATTTTTCCAATGTAGAATTTTCTTATAAATCCAAGGCATTCCATTTGGCAAATTCCACCAGGGCATTTCACAAACAATATATCCTTTTGTAAATTCACTGATCCATTCTTCCTGTATAGGGTTTGGCTTTGTAGGCAATACAAGGTAGGCGTCTATATCCCTTTGGTACCTAAGATATTCTTTAATCCCTTGGGTGGCCCCCCCCCCTGCTGCATTTAAAACAAATAATACTCGCTTACGAACCATTTCTAAGATGTTCAATAAAGTTATTTAATGCTTCAGGTGTTCCCATATCCCACATGGCTTTTGCTTCTGAAATTTTAACGGGCAGCCCTGCGTTAATGAGTTTTTGATATACAGGAATTACAAAAAACTCACCTCGTGTTCTTTCATTATTCTCGATCATATCTGTTCCAAAACGGATTATATCATTCCCATTAGAAAAGAAATACAAACCCGTACTGGCATAATCAGAAATTCTTATTTTTTCTGCCACTTCAACCACTATTCCCAATTCATTGGTTCGAGCAAATGACCAAGAATCACCAGGTAAATTAATCACTGAAATTATTCCCTTGGCATCCCCTAAATTTCTAATATCTGTATCCAAACTACCCTCAACTAAGGTGTCAGAAGCCATCACTAGAACAGGCTTATGGTTAAAATATTCAGAAGCCAAAAGAACTGTGCATAGTTGACCTTCTGTTACTTCATCAATAAGCAAAAGTTTAACCGGTTTATTAGGTAGGTATTTAGCGATTAACTCACTAACTTTATATTCTGCTTCGTGTTCTAAAAGTGCAATAATTACCAATAATTCATATTCTAGATTTCCTAAGCTTAACAAAGCCCTAACAAACATAGGAGTACCATCAACCAGAATTAGAGGTTTAGGCGTTTGATAACCCTTATTGGAAAAGCGACTGCCTCTCCCGGCCATTGGCATTACTACAATCATTTTTCTTTTGCTAATTCTTCAATGTTTTTTTTTGTAAGATTTTCCCAGCCACCAAATCGCAAGGCTCTATCATCAATATAAATATGTCCATTAGGTTTCCCAAAGTAAATCTCATCATATTCAATTTCATTTCTTTCGAGCCAGTCTAAAGTAATTTTACCTACATTTTTCATTACTCTACCTAAATTACTCTCTTGGGTAGCCATGTTTCTAGCTGTTTGAATAATTACATAATGTCCGTCAGCTTTTAGCTCCTTAATTCGTTCGTAAGCTCCTGGCAACAAAGGCAAAGCATCATATGTTTCACCAGTTTTTTTTATTGGACATATCGTACCGTCGAGGTCAATTACAATTCTCATATTTTTCGATAATTTCATTTAAAAACACTATTCCCTGTGCAAACATTACTTGTTGTCTGCTTGGTTTATCTTTATGTAAAGGAAGCATAGAAATGAACAAGAGGCCTTCTATAAATTGAATTTCATCTGGATTGAACCCATTTGCTTCTAATTGTTTGTCAAAATCAATAGTTACAGCTGTTGGAACTTCATTTGAGAAAATATTGCATTTTATTTCATTTCCATCAATTGAAACTTCAAACAAATCAGATACTATATAATCATAGAGGCCATGAATACTGTGCCTTAATTTTGCCATATCATAACGCTGGTCTCCAAATATTCCTACCTGACCAAAACTACCCCTGGGGTCAATCAATTTTACGATTTGGCTGTTTATATCAAATAAGATATTTGAAAAGCATAAATCACCATGAAGAATCCCTAGCCGGGCATTCACAATCATTTTTTTTGCATACTGGTTAATTTGAGGTATCAAGCGTTGAAATCCTTTGTATACAATACCATTGATTAGTAGGGTTTCCTTATCAAAAAGTTCTTTCCATTTTTGATCCCCTTCAAAAAGTATATTCAGTCGTTCAAAGGTTTTATTTAAATATATTTCTAGTAGGGTTTCATTATTTATTTGAGTTGAATATTTCCCGAATTCTGTCACTATTTCCATCAACTTTTTCACTATTCCGTGCCAAGCTTCTTGACTCAAATCTGAGTATAAAAAAAGTTCACTTAAAGTAGGATATCCATAATATTCTTGAGTAAAGACCAGTCTTCCTTCTTTTTCGTTTTTTTTAATAATACGTGGAGATAGAACACTTAATTCAGATGGCAAATCTTCGTACCATTTCAATTCGTTTCTCAATTTATCATCAAACTCACTTTCCTTAGTAATTGTATTTAAAACTGGATGTATAAACAAACTATTAAAATATCTCGATTGTAATAATTGCCTTTTAGCACTCAATAAGTTTTCAATATTTCCAAAATCATACCAGTAATTAGCAGGCAAACTTTTAACAATATATTTTGAACCATATGACTTCAAGACATCAGAAAGTTGATTTTTTCCATCTATTATTCCCTTTAGGATTAAGTTATAAAAATCTCCTGAATGGTTTAATTTATAATATCCGCAAAGAGCTTCAAACGGAACACCAGGGTTTTCCGTTTTATCATGGTAATTTACAATTACCCCATTACTATCACTTTCAGCAATACACCAACGGGTTGAATCTTCTACAGTGTGGGTGTAAACATATTCACCCTCTATATCGAAGGAGTCTCGAATTAATGTATCACCTAAAATTACCTGAACTGCACCCTCGAGATTTGAATGTTCAAGTCCTGCCTTTAATGAATGCAGAATACTTGGTGATTCATTTAATTCCAACAAATCCAGTTTCATTTTGGTGCAAAAAGTCCTAGTCAAAAATTGTTTTAAATGTATATCATCAGATCTGTGCACAAGCACAGCTTGATTAAAACCTTTTTCTATAAGATCTTCCAAAATCCAACTAATAACAGGTTTTCCATTTACTGGAATCATGCTATTGGAAGTATTACTCTTTATAGGGAGATTTAGGAAATTTATTTTACCACCACAAAGAATTACAGTTACTGTTTTACTCATTTTAACTATTCTTTAAATTTCTAGAAATAGCTTCTAGAATATTTCGAATTGGCTCCCTTTCATCCCCAACATATTCAGCAGAAATATAACTTCTTTCTTTCTTGTATTTTTCAGGAAATTCTAAATTTTCATCCATTTGTTCAAAAAACTCTTGATTGTTCATAGCTAATTTAACCCAAGTATTTTTTACTAACCTTCCAAAATGCCAAGCTAAACAAAATCTGCTGTAATAATCCCTCCAAATATAGGGTTGGTATTCATTGTATACTGGTACAACAAAGGGAGTATCTAAAAAAGCACTCTCCAAGACCATTGTACTGCCTGGACTCACACATATATCAGCATGAGAAAGCATATTCAATGAAAAAACTACCTCCTCATAGGTTGGTGTCCAATTTAGAGTTGGGATGTATGTTTTAAACTCACTAAAAACCAAATCTGGAACAGATGAAAAGCGATCAAAAAGTGCTTTTTTACTCCACGGATGAAGGCGGCAAATGATTTGGGGCCTTTTCGATTCTTCAAATTTCAAGGAATATTCCACCATTTTATCAAGCACAAAGGTTTCCTCAAAAAATGGAACAAATTGTCCGATACTTGCATACACCAGAATTGGCTTTTTGGGATCGAGCCCAATCTGAGTTGCAAATGCTTCTCTTGTGTATAAATTATCCTTATTAAAGTATGGTTCAAAAGCATGAACCCCCATTATCTTCACCTTCTTTTTTGGATAAGACTCCATTGTAAACATTTCATTTCTGTTTACTTCGTTCCAAACCAAAGCTTCATCCACATGGGTCATAATTCCTTTATATACATTATCCCAGCTATTAACAATTCCCACCACCGGAATTCCTAAGCTGGTAGCTAAATTTGCAAGTGGTCTTTCATGTGGCAGGTGAATGTGGGTACATAGCATAATTGACTCATGGGCCTTTTCCTTAAAAAAGGGAATCAATTCACAGTAGTAAGGGTGACTTTCTTTTCTTTCCTGATTTAAAATATATGGCACAAGACTTTTCAGTCCATAGGTTATTACCTTCTTCTTTAATTTAAGCCAAAATTTATCTCTTTTATTTAAGGTGTAAGGGATTATTTCCTTGAAAGTAACCGGATATTTCCTGCTCCATTTTCCAGTGAATTCTTTAATATTATATGCCGGAGTGAATATTACAATTTCTGCATTTGGCCATCTTTCATAAACTTTTCCAATAAAGTTATTTTCAAGTATATTTCTAACAGTATGACCTTCAGGAAGACATAGGAATAATCTCATTTTATTTTTTAATTTAGTGAAAATTTATGAATAAACTAATTTTAAAAAATGCATTTAGGTGTTTTTTGGAATCATGAAAAACCATGGAGTCGGAAATGGCCTACCTTCGTTAATGACACGAAGGAGGTTTTTATTAAAGATTCTAAACACAAATGGCAACTTCGATTTATCCTTAAAATCTTCAAGATTCTCATCCCTGTTATTTATAATTGAAATCTGATGTGTATTTTCAAATCTATCTAGCAGAATATTTTGAATTTCTATTGAATGTGTTTCAACTAATAAAGTAGTATTTATTAATTGTCTAGCAACTTCATTAGTAAGTAATGCTAATTCATACCCTTCAGTATCAATTATAATAAAATCAGGTTTATCATTGGCCAAATTATCAATAAAAGATTCATATTCACATTTACCAAAAACTTCCAACCTATTTTGAACTGAATTCAATTGAGAATTATTTAATAACAATTCGCGGGAGTCACTATCCATTTCCCATGCTTTTAAAGTAGCATTCGGAATAAGTTTTAACATCCCAATTGCATAGTACCCTTCGGCACTACCAATATCAAAAATACGATTAATCTTAAGTAAATCTAAGTTTTGAATAGTAGGATAAAGTTCCATTTCATACGTACCTAATAACTTATTGCCAGAATTACCCCATTTCGAACCTTTAGCTAATTTAAGCCCTTTAAAAATTCCAGTTTGAACTTCCCCTTGAAATGCTCGATGTAAAAGATTAATTAGCTTTTCTAAAGGATAAAATTTATTGTAGAAATAATATTCAAATATGTTGTATTTAATTTTCATAATTTATTTATAAGTGTAAATTCTGTTAAAGTCAATTAATAATAGAAATTAGATTATTCTGTTCTTTTTAATAAAACTAACTCCAAATTTTTTAATGCAATAGTTGGAAATTAATCCATTGCCAAATAAAAAAACTATTATCAAAATCGCCATTTTGAAATCTTTCAAACATCTTTATACTTTCAACTTTTTTAAACCATGAGTATTTATTTTGGTCCAAAACCATTTCAAAACTCTGCTTCACCCAAATGCTTAAATCATCCTTGAGCCATTCTCTTTGTGGAGTTTGTACTCCTCGTTTGGGAGCCAACCTAATTTCACTAGGTAACAGTTTAGATGCTAATTTGCGAACAAGCCATTTTCCTTGGCCATTATTAATTTTATTATGATTTGGTTGAGATAATCCAAGTTCAATGATTCTATGATCTAAGAAAGGTTCTCTTAATTCAAGACTATATGCCATTGAATTTCTATCGGCAAAACGCATTGACCTTGGGATTTTTGATTGTAAAATATCCCTTAATTGCAAGGATCTTACTGGGTCAAAGTGGTTTTGTTGAACCCTAAATTCATTTCTCAACCTTAAAAAATCCTCCTCCAAAACTGATTTCATATCAGCTTGTTGAAAAGACTGTTGAACTGGACCTTTCTGTATATCTATATCCTGAGCCCTTTGGTAGTATTCATAACCAGCCCAGCCTTCATCCAATCCATTTCCATCCAATAAAACTGTAATTCCATTCTCTGAGGCACATTCGAAAACTTTGGACATCCCTAATGTTGGAATACCTCCAAAAGGTTCATCCATATGAAAGGAAATTTTTTTCGATAACTTTTCAACCTCATTGGGTCTTAGTAAACACGGATGCAATTTAACTCCTGTATGCTTAACCATCATTTCTACCCAAGGTAGTTCATCATATCGCTCATCATTGGTATAAAAGCTAAAAGCATGAATCGGAAAATCTTTACCTTTAATACGCTGAATAATTGCCAACAACAAAGAGGAATCCAACCCTCCTGAAAGGCAAACGCCTACAGGTACATCAGCAATAAATCGGTAATTGACAGAAGATTCGAGCAAAGACAGCAATTCATCCATTACATCGTTTTCACTTCGTACCTCATTTTTGATTTTGGAATGGAGATTATACCATTCATAAAATTTTGGCCTTTCTCCAACACGCCATTCCATGCAATGGCCGGGGTTCAATCTTTTTATTTCTTCATAAAAAGTATCTTCTGTGTCATCATACCTTCCGTCTGCAAAATAGGTTGCCCATACAGATGGGTTCCACTTTTTCTCAACCAACCCGCTTGCCAATATTGATTTAATCTCACTGGCAAAAACGAGAGTTCCTCCTTTCGCATAATAGTGAAATGGTTTTACCCCAAATCTATCCCTAGCGGCAAAACAGGAATTTTTTGTTTTGTCAAAAATTACAAAAGAAAACATTCCTAAAAACAAATCTAAACATGACTTTCCATACTTGATATATGAATATAGTACAACTTCAGTGTCGGTATTTGTTCTAAATTTAAATTCTGTTTCTAAAGACTTACGAATTTCTTTGAAGTTATAAACTTCACCATTAAAAATAATTACATACCTTCCATCCTGTGACAATAAAGGTTGATTTCCATTTTTGCTCAAATCAATTATGCTTAAGCGATTGTGCCCAATTGTTAGCAGTTGATCTTCCGACCTAAAGACACCTTTAGAATCAGGACCTCGGTGTTTTTGTTTATTTAGAACACGTTCAAAATCAGATTCTGAAACTTGAATACCACTTACGCCAACTATTCCACACATTTAATTTTAGGTTCTTATATTTGTTCAATAAATTTTTGTGCAATGAATTCTTCAGTTTCATGCATAGATTCAAAAGTTGCACCTCCAATATGGGGGGTAATTAAGACGGGATAGCCTGATTTTGCCAATTCAATTAATTTTGATTTCACCCTAAGTTCGGGTTCCATTTCATTATCGATCACATCAGTAGCAATGGCGCCTAAAGTTTTATTAACAATACAATCGCCTACCGCCTTTTCGTCCCATACTCCACCTCTAGAGGTATTAATAAGAATGAGCCCTTTTTTTGCCGATTTTAACAAATCGGCTGAAATAAAATTTCTATTTTTTTCATTCATTGGAATATGAATCCCAATGATGTCAGAATCAGTAAACAACTCATTTGGAGTATTTTTAAAATCTACCTTTTCATTAAGATAATTACTAGAAGGGTCATAAGCAGAAACCTTCATTCCAAAGGCTAAAGCATAATTGGCCATTTGGTGCCCAATTCTACCAAAACCCAATATACCAAATTTCTTCCCTTTTAGATTATTCCCTCTATAGGCTTGTCTGTTCCAACCATCATTCACAACATGCTGGTGAGCAGGAACTAACTTCCTCATTAGAGCTAGGATTAAAGCCATACTGTGTTCAGCCGTGGAGGGAATTCCATCGAGAAAGGTCTGTTCCCCTTTCAAACTAATTACCGTAATTTGGTTTTTATCAGTGTAATCAAGATCAATATGATCAAGGCCTGTTGTGGGGCTCAAAATAAATTTAAGATTAGGTGCTTTTGCCAACATTTCGGCCGTCCAATTCACTCCTAATCTCAAAAATAACACCTCTGCCGCGGCAATATAGGAATCAACTAAACTTAGATTTGGGAGCAAAAAAACATCTCCTTTGGTTCGAAGTAAACCAATTGCCTTTTCGCTAAAATCTTCAGGTTCTGTTATTAAAATTTTATACCCACTCAATTATTTTCTCCTTTAAAATTGATATTCACTATCTATTTTCCTGAGGTGTTTAATGAGTGCTTCGGTGATTACTAAATCCCTTTCATCATCAATATTCGCAAGCCATTCCACTGGCATTACATACCCTTTTTTACCTTCGGGCATCAGGCTTTTATTATGCTTAAGCAAATCTATTCTTGTTGCATAAATACAACCATTTCGGTAATAAACAGGAGGAATATCTTGTCTTCTAGATGTTTCCCATTCTTGATTTAGTGGTAGCATTAAATTGCTATCATCCAAACGGTACATGCGCGCAGGATGAACATCATGCATTGGTACAACGCTTATTACGCCACTTAACGAATGGTCTTTTTCAAACATCTCAATTACCTCATCAATGTTTTTACCCGTTCTAATTGGAGAAGTTATCTGCAATAACATTACCATATCATAAACCTCTCCCTCTTTTTCAAGGGCCTCCAGCGTTTCTAAAATAACAGGAACAATAGAGGCAGAATCAGACCCCAATTCTGGAAGTCTTCTATAAACATCTGCCTTATAATCCCTTGCTACCTGTTCAATTTCATCACTGTCGGTATTTACAATAAATCGAGATAATTTTTTAGATTCATTGGCTGAGTTTATCGCATAGGCAATAAGAGGTAAACCATCAATTTTTCTGATGTTTTTCCCTTTAACACCTTTGCTTCCACCTCGACCAGGAATTATTGCTAAAACCTTCATTCTAATTAAAAATTAAATCAGTAAAACTATTTATATAGTACTCACCTAACCCCTTTAATGTAGGGTTATTATAAGCTAAAAAATCAATTCCATTTGCGCTTGCAGCATCAAAATCGTTTTTTGCATCCCCTATTAAACAGGTTAAAGCTGGATCAATTTCTCCAGCCTGAACCAAATTTTCAACCAATTTAATTTTTGGAACAGGAGACCCATGAATGGATTTAAAATATCGATCTAACCCCAATTGTTCATTCAGAAAACGGAGTTCATTTCCATCGGATCCAGACACAATATGCATTGGAAATTTTTCATGATTTTCACGAATAAAAGCACATGAATCTTCAATAAGTAACTTAGGAGAGGTAAGGGTAATTCGCATGATTTTAGAAAATTCCACAGCCAGGTCATTTATCCTTTCTTCACTTACAGATTCTAAACGAATCTGTTCAAAGAAATACCGGAATTTAACATATCTGGATAAGCCTCCATTCTTTTCATGAAATTCCAATAATTGATCTACTTGCTCTTTGGGATAATTCTCCAACACTTTAATAAAACCACTAACCCTAGCTTTATCGGAATCAATAATTACCCCATCAAAATCCCAAAGAATATATTTATAATCAAATTTCATTTGATACCAGTCCGTTTTCAATTAACCATTTTTCACAAATTCTAATATCTTCCATGGTATGAACATCGAAGGCTTCCTCCACTTCATAAGGCTTAACTCTATCACCCATAAAGGTCCAAGGTGCCAAGCCCTTTTCTCTGTTGATTTTATTAAGGTTTAGCACCCAAAAATTATGGCATAAGAAAAATGCAGGAGGTAAATCCTGTCTATTTGTTGAGATCTTGCGTTCACTAAAATCAAAAAATGGAACCAAATCTCCATTTTCATTGAGTTGTTTAGCTCTGTAAGGATGATGATCCATTTCTCTGTATACAGGTGCCATAGTGGTTAATTCCGGGTTATTAAGAATTCCATTCACACAATCCTTAACCCATTCGGCTTTTACCATAACGGTATTGGCAAGCAATACCACCAATATATCAGGTTCTATCCCAATTTTTTTCATTTCCTCCACAGCATGGTCAATAACATCCACATGCTGGGAGTCTGGTCTGGCAAACTCTTCTGGACGTACAATTCTTTTGTAGCCGCAATTTTCTGCAGCTTCAAGGATTTTTTCATCATCACTGCTTACAAAAAAATCGGTAATTACCCCTGAATCTTTTGCTGCAGTTGCTGGATAATACAATAAGGGTTTTCCAAATACTGGAAGAATATT
Organism: Bacteroidetes bacterium B1(2017); assembly: GCA_002256395.1. Lineage (GTDB taxonomy): Bacteria > Bacteroidota > Bacteroidia > UKL13-3 > UKL13-3 > B1. The sequence goes on from NKJG01000001.1 coordinate 60,813, forward strand.
TTTATCCTTTAAGGTATTATTTCCCCTACCTGTTAATAGGGCAATTATTCTTTTATTTTCCATTTCTAATCCCATTAATCTCCTTTAATTTTTCAAGAAACAAGGCAATATCAACAGAATAGGCCAAATAGCCTAAACCTAAATCTCGCCATTTGCGTAACAAATCGGGACTATCACAAAAAGTACCAAGTATAATTCCTTTTTGAGACGCTTTGGCATGTAATTTTTCAATATAAGCTAAAACCTGCGGATGGGTAATTTGCCCCGGGTAGCCTATTGATTGTGACAAATCATAAGGGCCAATAAAAACAATATCCACCCCAGAGATTTCAATTATTTCATCAAATGCATTTACACCCTCTATTCCTTCTAACTGTATAACTATTATATTTTCATTTGCATCCTTAAAATATTCAAACCGGTCCATTGAGGAAAAATTTGCGGCTCTTACAAACCTACAAACACCTCGATGCCCCATCGGATGAAATTTGGTTTGATCAATCACTTTCCTTACTTGTTCGGCAGAGGTAACAGAAGGTACTTGAATTCCATTGGCTCCCAAATCAAGGGCCTTGCCAATATTATGGCTATCAAAGGACTCCACACGAACAATAGAAATCAATCCTGATGCCTTGCATGCCATCACATGATGTTTTAAAGTCTCTGTGTTCAAAGGACCATGCTCCATATCGAGGATAACATAATCCATACCTGAATAACCTGCAGATTCAATTACACTTGCATCTGTAGTTTTGGAAAAAAAACCAAGGACATTAGATTCTCTTGCCTTTTCTCTGAACAACTTTAATTTACTTTCCTGAGTCATTATTTTAGAAATGAATAAACTGATTTAGACGGTAAATCATAAGTTGAAGGAACAAGATTTAACATGTTAAACTTTTCCTTAGCAAGATTAAAAATTATTTGATTTTCTATAAACAATTCATGCTCCTTAGTGGATATATTCTCATTAGGATACCCATCGTAACCAATCAAATAAATATTTTCTGCTCCAAGTTCAATAGCCGTTTGCATTGCAAGAATGGTATGGGTATCATTTAATGGATAGTCAAAATCAGATTTAGACAATTCGTAACTTTTGTTAATTGCGGCCTCAGGAATATAGGTTCCCATTTTCCTAGGAAATGGAGGCAATACACAAATACCATTAAACATTCCTTTATTAAATACTTTCTCAAGTCTATGACCTTCACTACCTACTAAACAATAGAATTGATCCATATTTTGCAAATCATCAAACACCCTAGCATTTTTTGAACTTGCATGAATAAGGCAAAGGTCATCATTAAAGGTCTTCACAAATTCATTTATGGCGTCCTTATGCAGTGTTACACTTGATCCACCACCAATCATTAATACATTTTTATGCTGAACTTTTGGTTTAAAAGTTTCTAGTTCCTCGTTGTCTTTTTTGCCATCTTTCTGGTTTTGTAAAGCACGAATAATTGAATTAAATGAATAGTAACGTTTTCCAACCCATTCCATCACATCTTTTTGTGGCAATGAGTTTGCCCCCGAGACCATATAAGGTAAATTGGTTCCCCAACCATAATCCTTTTGCAAGTTTTCAAACTGATCTACTACTTCCGTTAAAGCATTAAAATTTACATCCAAACCATATTTGGCATTTAAAGCAGTTAACAATAATTCAGTTTTCAAATTGCCTGCACCTCTTCCCATGCCGGTTACGGTAGCATCAATCATATCTGCACCGCACTCCATGGCTGTTATAGAGTTAATTAAAGCCAATTCCATATTATTATGGCCATGAAAACCAATCTTAGCATTAGTTTTTGATCGAACCAAATCAAAGGTTTCTTTTACATCTGATGGATAAACACCACCATATGAATCCACCATATAGAAGTAGTCGGCAAGGCCATCTACTTCATTTATTTTGTTTAAAAACTCAGGTTGATACTTCCATTTTGACATATACATCACATTAAACCCGGTTTCAAATCCAAGTTTCTTGACCTCTTCCGCTAGCAATAAGGCTCTTTCAAAATTCTTTGGATCAATTGCCATTCTAACCATATCAATAAGTCCAACACATGGCCCTAATAAATTGGCTACATCCTTTGGCTTGATGTCTTTTTCATTTAAGATTATCACCAATTTTGATTTCGAACGTTGTTTTACATTTTCCAATAATGAAATCGGACAATAAAAATAAGCTCCCAAATATTCATTTAAAGGAATACTGCGGTAACCTACTTCCAGATATTCTACTGGCAAGTGATTAAACGCGTTAAAATAAGAATCGGTTATTTCCTTACTAAAATCCCAGTTGGTATAATAACCACCATCGCGTAATGTACAATCAAGAATTTTCATATTATTGTTTTTTGGCCCAAGCAATCATAGCAGACATGCCTTGAGCAAATGATATTTTACTTTTAATTCCGAAAACTTTTTCAAAATGACGAGAATCTCCAACAACTCCAAACTGATCGCCCGGAGTACCATCAACAAACGTTACCTCCGCCGGTTCTTCAAGGTTATTATTTATCACCTCCAAAATTTCTGCCACATGAACCTTCTCTCCCCTGCAAACATTATAAATTCCAGAGGGAATAGATTCATCCTCAGCTTTTCTAAAAGCTGCCACAACCTCACTTACATGGATGAAATCCCTAAATCTATCAGCGGAACCTTTCACCAGTATTTTACCTGTCTTTAGAGCCTGGGCCAAATAAATACTTGCCATTCCTTGCCTCAGGTTATTTAAATTTTGACCTTCACCGTATACATTGAATAACCTTAATGCAACTGTTTTTATACCAAATTGCCTATATATTCTAAGGTAATGCTCACTTGCCAATTTCCCAACTGCATAAAATGATTTGGGTTGGGTTTCCATTTCTTCATTTACAGGAAGTGATAATGGATCACCATATACTGACATAGAGGAGGCATAAATAAATTTTTCGCAACCAGTTTCAATTGCAAATTTCATGAGGGTAAGCGTAGATTGTACGTTTGCCTGCATGTCTAAAACAGGATTATCATAACTAATTTCACCTGAGCTTTGTCCGGCGATATGAAAAATTGCATCAAACTTGAACCCTAAAAGTGGTTGCAAAACCTTTTCATCTTCACAAAACCCCTCAATAAATTGAGCTTCTTTCGGCACATTTTCCCTATACCCTGTACTTAAATTATCTATAACAACCACAGAATTACCATCTGCAATTAAACTTTTGCACAATACCGATCCAATAAAACCGGCACCTCCTGTTACTAAATAGTTATTTGCCATTTAATATGTTATGGTTTTGTGAAAACGCAATGGAATTGTAGCCAATACATCGGCTATTTTTTCACCAGCTTTAGAGTCACCGTATAAATGATCAGAAGGATAATGTCCATGGTCAACCTGGTTCTGAATACAATTTAGAATTTGGTTTTTATCATATTCACAATCCACTACATTATTTCCTCTTTCACGTCTGTTTTGTCTGCTTCCAATGTTTACAACAGGAACACCTAGGTAGGCACATTCACGAATTCCAACACTTGAATTTCCAATTAGGCAGGCCGACTGTTTTAATATGCGAAGAAAATCTGTCGGCTCCATATTCTTAAAAAAGTGAATATAGGTAGGGTTATATTTTTCTCTAAATGCCCTTATTCCGGAAGATGTCCCATCTGCCCCAGCATCTACATTTGGCCAAAACCACAAAGTAGGCATTTTTAATTCCTGAATTGCCTCTAAGGTTTCAGCAATCTGTTTTCTGGATTCTGAATATTCAGTCGTAACAGGGTGCTGCATTACTACTAAGTACTTCTGTGTCAAATCAATATGAGTCCCAACACCACCATATTTTTGAAAGGGCTCAAAATTCAATCCTGGGTCCATAATAATTTCATGAGCCAAATCAATTGAAGGGCATCCAGTGTTAATTACATAGTCAGCATCCTCTCCTAATTTAATAACCCTTTCCTTTGCACCTTCTGAAGCAACAAGGTGTATGTCGGCCAATTTTGTGACAGCATGACGTACCTTTTCATCTATATTACCGGTTACCTCGCCTCCCTGAATATGGGCTAAAGGAATATTTTGATAGGAAGCTGCGATAGCGGTAGCAATTGTTTCATAACGGTCAGCAACTGAGATTACCACATCTGGTTTTAAATTGTAAAAGATATTTGCCAGTTCCATTACACCTAAACCAGTAGTTTTGGCCATGGAAGTAGGATTTTCACCTTCCAAAACCATAAATACTTTTTCATCAATTTTAAACCCGTCTTTTTCGATGTATTGAACAGCATTTCCATATCTATCTAAAAGGGCAGAGCCTGCCACAACCAATTGCAATTCAAGATCTGGATGATTCTGAATTGCTTTCAATGCAGTTTTTATCCTACTGTAACTTGGCCTTGCAGTAATAACGGTACAAATTTTTCTTTTCATGAATTTATTGAATATCGTCGATTGTTAGAAAATCCCATGCCTTAATATCTTTAACCAAAGTTTTTCCGATCACATTCAAATAATCAGAAGCAGGAATACCTGCATTAGCAGGTTTTTTCGCTTCGAGGTATTTGAGATCTAATTGCACACCCTTACTTAAATCGCAATTTACGGAAAGGGTTTTTTCAAACATGGCCTTTAAAGGAATGAATTTTTCATTGTCGTTTTTAATAATAGGATTATTCAAAGCAGTGCCAATTAGGCCAACTCCCTTGCAAAGTTGTGAAATTTGATCAACAGTAAGTGAAGCTTTGGTATCTGGACCAAACATGCGTTTATCAAATACAGCATGGAATTCCAGAATTTCAGCACCCATGGAAGCGGCCGCGAGACAGGCAAAAATATCACCTGAATGATCCGAAAAACCAATTGGTACCTTATAACGATTCTTTAATTCGGAAATAACATTTAATCCCCAATTTTCAGCTGTAGTTGGATATGCAGTTGTACATTGAAGTATACTATATTTTACCCCATGCCTATTAAGCAAATCAACAGCCTGATCCAATTCAAACCAATTACTCATACCAGAAGAAAGAATAACCTCTTTTCCTGTTTTAGCAATCCTTTCTAGCATTAGTAGATTGGTAACTTCACCTGATCCGATTTTATACTTTTGAATTCCTATGGATTCAAGTAAATCAACTGCAGTAATAGAAAACGGAGAAGAGATGAAATCTAATTCTACTTCCTTGCAATGAGACTTAATTCCATCCCATTGCTCAGGCGTAAACTCCATTCGTTTCCAATAATCGAAACGTGTATTGTCTTCATAGCTAAATTTTACCCGAAAGGGTTCAAGATGACTGCTTTCTGCTTGGGCAATATGAGTTTGGAACTTTATGGCATGTACCCCTGTTTCTTTTAAAGCATCAATATAGGAATGAAGAATACCTAAACTACCTTCATGGGCCTGGCCAATTTCTGCGATGCAATACATTAAACTATTTTATTAATTAAATTATGAATAGTAACATCCACAGAGTATATGTTTTCATAAGCAGCATAAGAATTTCGCCTCATTTTATTCAGCATCTCTCTGTCTTTATATACCTCTTCAATTCTTTTTACAAATTCTTCAGGATTTTCAGCAATAAAAATATTGTCACCATCTTTTAACTCAGGCATCCCAAAGGTATTTGCTTTGTGAGCCAACATACAGGCTCCATAGGCCATTCCTTCCACAATACGTGTTCTAAAACCTAAAGTTATATTATTGGGGATCATGAAAATATGATGTGACAATAAGGCTTCCTTTAGTGGTTTAAATCCCTTGAATACAAATACATCACCAACCTCTTTTAACCCTGCTTTTAGTGAGGAACCAAATGCATTTTCATTGTAATGTCCAAAATAATTTACTTCAAAATTACTTCCCATAACTTTCTTCAATTCAGGAATAATTTTATGAATTAACAGTTCAAGTCCTCGAATTGAAATAACCCCATCTACATTTCCTGCCAACATTATTCTCAATTTTCCTTCCGGTGCCACCTCGTTAAATTCACTACCGGGTATTTTAATAAATTGAGGCAAGTAAGAAACAGATGCCCCTTTACTTTTTAACCATTCACCATGATGGTTTGCATGGCTAATATTAAGTTGGAATTTATTTAACAGCTCCACCTCGGCCTTTATGGCTCTATAGTATTCAAAAAACGACTTTCTTAAATTATAAATTTTGGAAAGGAAAGATTTGTTCTTTCTTAGATAATTTAATGCTCGCTCTTTAACAGCAATATGTCTCAAATCACAAGTTAAGCTAATTTTATACGCTCTTGTATTTGCTTTGGCAACTAATGCTACAGCAGACCAATCATAACAAAAAACAAAATCAGGCTGAAAACTTTGAATCAACTTTTGGAATTCCTGCTGGTAATTTCCTTCGCCAAAGCTTCCAGAATTCAAATTTGGATTCTTCTTTAAAATATCCAAATGAATACCATAATCCTTTAACTCATCATTTATTTCCTTAGGGGAAGCATTTACGGTTTCTTCATATGTTACTGCTCGTAACTCAGCTCCTAATTCCATTAGCTTTAAACACAGACCTATGGTTGCTAGGGTTGAACCATTTAGCTTAAAAGACGGGATTGTTTCACCTGTAACATATATAATTTTTTTACCTGAAAAATTCATATAAGACTTGTTTAGATACGTTGAAGCATTTTATCGTGCATTTCAACCAATGTTTGTTCAAGATTGAATTTCCAATCCCAGGTAGGATAATGTGATTTGAATTTATTAACATCACTTATATACCATATGTGATCTCCAATTCTATTTGTTTCCATATAGCTATAATTCATTTTGTTGCCGCTGACTTTTTCGCACCATTCAATTGCTTCTAGCATCGAACAATTAGCATGTCTGCCACCACCTGCATTGTAGACCTCGCCAGGCCTTGGTGCAGTATAAAAATGCCAAAACATATTAACAAGATCAGAACTATGAATATTATCTCTAACTTGTTTACCCTTATATCCAAAAATGGTATAATGGTTTTTGGTAATAGCACATTTCATTAGGTATGCCAAAAAACCGTGTAATTGAGCGCCACTGTGATTTGGTCCAGTTAAACAACCTCCACGAAACACACCCGTTTTCATTCCAAAATACTTACCATATTCCTGCACCATTACATCTGCGGCAACTTTACTCGCCCCAAAAACACTATGTTTGGTTTGGTCAATGCTCATTGCCTCATCAATTCCATACTTAAAATACTCGTGATCTTCAGCAATTTCCCATCTCTTTTCCAATTCAATTAAGGGTAACCTATTTGGTGTATCTCCATAAACCTTATTTGTGGAGGTAAAAATAAAAACCGCATCAGGGCAATGTAAGCGAGTAAGTTCAAGAAGATTGAGGGTACCTAAAGCATTAACGCCAAAATCGGTTATTGGCTCTTTTGCAGCCCAATCGTGACTAGGTTGTGCAGCAGCATGAACAATAAGAGAAATATCTTTACCATATTCTGCAAATATTTTTTCAAGGGCATTATATTCCCTAATGTCTGCATCATAGGCTTTAAAGTTTTCAAATTTTTCTTCGAGCCTCGATTTGTTCCAAATGGTTGAACCATCGGCACCAAAGAAATAGGAACGCATATTATTATCAACTCCTATTACCTTATCAAACTTGGTAGCGAATAATTCAACTGATTCACCTCCAATGAGGCCACTACTTCCTGTAACTAAAGCTATTTTCATAAAATATTTATTAAATCTGGTGTTTTTTCTTCATCCATCCATGCACTCCAGAGTTGAATGCTTTTTTTTGTTTTAAAATCTTCAAGAGAGGATGCTGTAATGGATATATTGTTGTGCACACTGCTGTCTGCCTCATGTAATTTTAAAAGTGACATGGGTGCAACATCTTCAAACATTACTTGCTTGCCAACGATTGCATAATAATAATGTTTCAGCGCCAATGCTTTTTGCGAATCACTGAGTGCCGGAATCTGGTGAATATTTTTCAATTGTTCAAAATATTCCTCCCGGCTTTGCGGCTCAATAGTAAAACCAAACCCTTCATATCTGCCGGTTCCGGCTAAAATTGCATTGATTCCAAACATTGGATACTCAAAACCAACAGAACCATTAACAGTTAATGCGAAATCAATCACATTAAATAAACTTTGACTATTTATATCTGTATCCGGCATCATCATAACCACATGCTTTTCAAAAGGCATAAGGCTGGCTAACAAACGCTCCTCTGAAGTTGTTTTGATGGATTCCCTTTGTAGTTTAAATGCATTATAAGGGTGAACTTTTACGATCCAATTAATGTGTGGGCAGTTTTTATTGACAAATTCAACTGTTTGAAATAACCAATCTTCATAATCAGTAAACAAACACTTACCATAGAAAAAGGTAGCATCCCATGCAACATGAGAGAATATAACGGCCGTCTTTTTATTGGGATCAAGGCCCAATTGCTTTTGAACTTCTTCCTTTGACTTAATTACTTTACCGCTTTGCAACCTCCTTGTATCTTCATCACTAATTGGATTATACCTTCCGCTGATTTCCTTATCCACAGCTTTTTTCATTTGATCGGTTAGGGGTACTTGTTTTAAATTCTCCCAGGTGCTTTCAGACAGTGAAAAATAGTGTCGTGATTTCGTATGTTTCGTATGGCGTTTAAAAATCCAAGAGCTTTTTTTCTGCCCAAATTCAACCACCACACTATCAACACCTTGTTCAAGACCTACCTCAAAAATACCGCCATTTGGCACGTATCCAGAATCTCGGATGAGTTGTTTTTTTATCGGATACTCGTCAAATAATTTTTCAGAAACCAAAACACTAAAAACAGCCTCCTCCAAAAAATGTAAGAACATTTCTCTAGTAATAGTATCTGTCAAAATTAATCTGCCCTCAATCCGTTTTCTGCAAGTCATACTTAAGGCATGCTTTCCCACATCTACGCCGTGGTAATTCATTTCAATAGCTGCTTCTATTGTGAGGTCGGCTGGTAATATGGATTTAATAATGCCCTCAATAGTATTTCTTACTGCTATATGCTTAGTACAGTATTCATCCCAAAGTATTACAGTGTCTACTCCAAATAATTTAAAGACCTTTCTTGCATAATGGTTTCCACTAACTGTAATTGCCATGGATTGATAACCTCTAAGCTCCATAGCTTTGCAAGTTATTGCATGAAACTTAACAAAGAAAGGTAGATTACTAAAACTAATTACTGCATAATAGCCCTTTGACTTCGAATAAATTTTCTGTGAAGCCCAGGTCGAACTGGTATTTGAAAGTTCCTTAAAATCCTGATCTAAATCCTGCTTTTTTTTCCGGTATGCAGCATCTGTCATATACCTTTGAAAAAGCTTTATTTTTTTATACAACCAAACTCTCATAATATTCTTGCTTCACTTTTTTAGTACCAATTTTAGATTTAAATTATTACTTTATTCTAATCAAATATCTGCTCGACTGATAATCGAATTCTGGAATGAGACCCATAGGGACACAAATCTCATCCACTGCCTTTTTCACACCAGGCCAACGGTCAAACTCATGATATTCGTCAAATAAAATTATTGCTCCTTTATCCATTTTAGGCAAACAATGTTTCAGTGGGATTATGGTGCTTTCATACATATCAGCATCTAAGTGCAAAAATGCAATTTTAGCTGGAATGGAATGGGTAGTTTTGTCAAAATATCCTTTAACCATTTTAATTTCAGGTAGGCCATCTTCAAAAAGAGATTTAGCACCATCCACACCCTCGTCTTGTGTAATGAAATTAGTTACATATTCAGGCCCGCCAATATGTGTCCATCCTTCAACCTTTGTTCCAACTTCCGTTACACGGGTTCCTAAATCTTCTTTTGCGGCATTCGGGAACCCTTCAAAGGAATCAAATCCATAGATTGTTTTTTTGATTCCAAAATATTTGATAGCTGAAGCCCATGTAAAAAAAGACTTTCCATTACCGACCCCGAATTCTACTATATCCCCTTCAATATCTTTTATTTCCTTTATTAGTGAAAACAAACCATAGGTTCGGCCAAATTCAAAGCTATAATTTACAGGGTAGTTTCTCAATAAACTTTTATATATTTTTCTTCTGATTCTAACATGTGTATCTCCTTCTTCACTCCTTATCAGATCTATTAGAATTCTTTTTGCATAATTAAATCTAGATTCAGGAGAAAGTATATTTACTAAACGCAATAACAACCTGTATGTTAATTTTTTCATGTTTCTATTTATTTAATTTTTAACCAATCCCTTGCAGGTTTGACTGCTCGGAGAAATAATAATTTAATTTAATTAGCGTATCAAAGGACCCAAACTCTAAATTTGTGCCATCATTTAAAACATAATTTATATTAGTATTTTTTAGTGTGTCAAGTTTTTGGACAATATTAACAATGGTTGTTCTCCCATTAGTTTAATTGAAGCTCTTTTAACCAATTTATTCTGAGGAAGCAACTCATGCACTATTTGCTTCATCCATTATAAATAAGCAAATCAGTTAGTCGAAATCTTGTACATTTTATTTAGTTAAATTTATTTACTCAAGAATATTTTATCATTAATTCTTTAATTATTATTTTTAAAGAATTGAGATAATTTTCATTTTCAAAACCGCGTCTTCTTTTAAATTTAATGAGCCATGCATTTTTTTTTGTTGGTTTAAAAAATGCAACATTATTAGTTGATTTACTAATTGACAGTAAATACATTTCTTTTAGCTTACTTTTTTCTTTTGAAAATGAATGTTTGATAATTTCAATATCTTCAAATGCAGATAATAATAAAGTGTCTTTCAATGTATCTTCAGTAAAACAAACAGGATGCACAATTTCAAATGCACCATGGCCTCCTAAAGTATTAGGCACTTCAACCATTAAAATTCCATCTTTTTTTAAATATTTTGATTTAATGTCCTTAAGAAAATCAACTGGTTCAGAAATATGTTCCAAAACATGGGAAATATTAATTACATCAAATTTCAAATTTTTCTCTTGAAACTCTTTAATGTCTGTTACAATATTGAGTCCAATATTTGAGCAATATTCTCTATATCCTTCACCTGGTTCAACTCCAAATAATTCAGTATTTGGGAAATGTTCTTTAATATTTAATAAAAACGCACCAGTTGAAGAACCAATATCAAGGATTGATATTGGTGTACTTTTATTATTAACTTTTAAATAATTAAATAAACAATTTGCTTGATTTTTGCTTCTTATATCTTGCCTTTCTTGCTCCTCCTTTGTGGGATTTCTACTACCATTGTAAAGTTCACGGTAATATTTTTGATAAAAAATATTAGAAGATTGTTCGCTTAATTGTGGATTTTGAATTATTAACCCACAGAAATTACAAATTTGATAATAAATCCTAACATTAAAATGTACTCTCGATCCAAAAGGAATAAATACTTTTTTAGAGCAATTTGGGCAAGTATTTATTGTAACCGTAAAATTAAGTACTTCAGATAAATCTATTATTTTATTCATAATTTGTAAAAGCTAAACTAGGCCTTGCAATTTAGCTTGGTTGTAAAACAGGCCCTTTTTTTCAATTAAAGTATGAAAGGTGCCCTCTTCCTTTACTTCTCCAGAATCCAAATAGTATATCCAATTGGCATCCAAAATGGTAGCCAGTCTATGTGCAATAATAAGTATGGTTGTTTTGCCACTTAGATTATTTATGCTTTCCTGAATTATTAGTTCAGAAGTTGAATCTAATGCACTCGTAGCTTCGTCCATAATAAGTAGTTGGGGATTCTTGTATATTTCACGAGCTATTGATATTCTTTGACGTTGGCCCCCAGACAACCGGATACCACGTTCACCTAAAACAGTATTTGTTTTGTGTTTCATTTGTTCCACAAAGTCAAATGCATTTGCCACAATTAGTGATTGTTTTACTTTATTCTGAATTTCATTGTCAGATTTTATTTCTAGAGAAATATTTTCCTCTATTGAGCTATTAAACGCAATATTTTCTTGTGTTATGTATCCAATATTTTCTCTCCATTCTTTAATAGACAAATTTTCAAAACCCATATCATCTATTTTTATTTCTCCTGACTGTGGTTTTAGAATGCCAGTCATAATGTCAATTAAAGTTGATTTACCAGAACCAGAAGGTCCTACAAAAGCAATGGTTTTATTTTTTGGGATTTTAATTGAAATAGAATTTAATACTTTAACCTGTCTATCATAACTGTAATTTATATTTGATAAGACAATTTCTTTTGAAAAGGTTAATCTAGGTATAGAATTTTCAACTTCTTTATTTAACCTAAGCTCTTCTAATAAATCATTTACAGCATTTATGCTACCAACGGATGAATAAAAACTTTGTTTTTTAGATTGATAAACTGAAATATTAGCCGAAGCTCTATATGAAATTGCTAAAATAATTATCAACTTCGAGGACTCCTCATGTAAAAACCAATGATTTAATAAAACTAGAATAATAATTAATAAAATGGAGATAGGCTCCTGAATAACTTGTGGTAATCCATTTGTCAGATTGGTTTTAAAGTTTAATTTATAAACATTTTTCACCACCGAATTTAGTTTTTTGCTTGAATATTCTAATTTCCCAGTGGCTTTTAAATACTTAAAAAATGAAATAGTTTCAATAATTATATTTTTAAATTCAATACCTGTGACAATCATTTTTGTAGAATATTCTTTTGCAAGTATGTTTAATTTGGAATATATTATACTAAATGAACCACCTATTAAAACAATCATTATTGATATCTTAAAAGAAATTAGAAATAGTGCAACGAGGAAGGAAGCTAAGATAAACAATGATGAAATAGCTTCTGTATAGCTTTTCATTGCTGTAGAATATTTATATACTTCATTTGTTGCATTATTCATTATTTTACCTGTATTTAAAGTCAAATAATGATGGAAATCCATTTCCTTGATTTCTTTAACAACTAGTAATTTGAGTCTTTTAATAAACAATGCATTAAACCATGAACTTAAATACAGATATAATCCCTTAAGAGCTGATTTAAAAAAGAATAGTAAGATTAGGAAAGCAAAAACATAAGATAACTTTTCTGGAATACCTATAATATGAAAATATTCATATATTTTATTAATAATTTTTGAGTTCCCTGCTTCTGGTGCAAAAACAACAGTAATTACAGGTAAAAGCAAAGCTAATCCAATACTTTCCAACACACCTATAATTGGGCATAATGCCAAAATCAGAAAAAATTTTTTACCCACAAAATGGTAAAATGATTGCCAATATTCAAATATAAACTTCAATGTATTTATTTATAATAATTTCTATACCAACTCACAAATTGCCCAACGCCTTCCTCTATTGAAACCTTAGGCGAATAATTAAATTGCTCCTTTAATCCAGTAACATCCGCATAGGTTGATGTTACATCACCTTGCTGAAGTGGCTTCATTTCCTTTTTAGCACTAATTCCAGTGCATTTCTCTATCTCTCCCACAAAATCCATTAGGTTTACGGGTTCACTTCTACCAATATTTTGTAAGTTGTATGTTTCAGGCCAACTTTGTTCAACCATCTGCACCAATCCACCAACTACATCATCAACATATGTAAAATCCCTAAGCATTTCGCCATTATTATAAATTTCAATAGGTCTTCCTTCAATAATATTCCTAGTAAATTTAAAAAGCGCCATATCAGGTCTTCCCCAAGGACCGTAAACAGTAAAAAACCTTACACCCATTGTTGGCATTCCAAACAAATGACTATAAGCATGGGCCATAAGTTCGTTTGATTTTTTAGTTGCGGCGTATAAGCTTGCAGGCGAATCTGTTTTATCCTCTATAGAAAATGGAACTTTGGAGTTTAAACCATACACTGAAGAAGAGGATGCGTAAAGCAATCTTCTAACCTGGTGATGACGCACCCCTTCCAAAATATTAAAGAAACCAACCATGTTGGAGTTAATATATTCTCTAGGATTTGTTACTGAATATCGAACTCCAGCCTGAGCTGCCAAATGGATAATTTGGTCGAATTTTTCGTTTCCAAAAAGTTCATAGATACTGCTTGCATTATTTAAATCAAGTTTATAAAAACTAAATCCATTTTTCCCTGCAATTTTAACATTATCCATGATCTCTCTTCTGTCTATCCCTAACTCTGTTAAACGGGCATATTTCAATTCAACATCATAATAACTGTTTAGGTTATCTAATCCTATGACTTCATATCCTTTTTTGCACAAGGCTTTACTCACGTGCATTCCAATAAATCCAGCTGATCCTGTAACAAGAACTTTCATTAGATTATACTTTAATTTTATAAACTATTTTTTTTGCTTTTGTTTCACCTATTCCAGCAATGTGAATTTCCCCAGGCCAATAAACAACAAAATCACCTGGCTGTAATTGAATTAGAATCCCTTTTTGCACCTTTATTTCTGGATAGAAAATATTATCATCTAAAATGAATTCTTCCTTGGGCTCATGTAAATTAAAACCATTCCAAAATTCATGAATTTCTTTACCTTCAACCAAAAAGTGCAAATCAGCATACTTAATATGTGATTCAGCAACTCGATTCAGAGTTTCATCTATGATAACAGGAATTTGTTTCACCTTATCATTAAGTTCTGTAGAAACTAATAATTGCCATTCCATTGCCGTAGGAATAACTAAATTCTCTATCAACATATTTAGGTCAATGGATTCAGTAATACACCCTGTTTTATGAAAAATATTTCCCAGAATCATTATCTCTATACCATTGAATGGTTTTATTTAATTCTTTCTTTAAATCAGTTTCAGGAGTATATGAAAGTAACTCCTTTGCCTTGTTTATATCAGCTAAACTTGATAAAATATCTCCAGATCGAATAGGGCCATATGTAGGTTGAATGTAATTACCACAATCTTCGCAAATCAACTCCCAAAGCTTCTGAAGGCTAGTGGTATTTCCACATGCAATATTAAACACTTCATTAGATATTGGCAGGTTTTGTGTTTTAATTGCGGCAATATTCACATTGACAACATTTTCCACTGGAGTATAATCTCGGGTTATTGAACCATCCCCATTAATCATTGGAGATTTTCCATCAATAGCTGCTTGTACAAAAATAGGAATGACTGCCGCATAAGGACCATTGGGGTTTTGTTTAGGACCAAAAACATTAAAATACCTTAACCCTACTAAAGTAATCCCATAAATTTTCGAATAGGCATCTGCATAAACTTCATTAACTCGTTTTGTAGCAGCATAGGGAGATAATACTTTCCCTATCCGTGATTCAATTTTGGGTGAATCGCTAAGGTCACCATAAACAGATGAAGAAGATGCGTATACAAATTTCTTTATATTGTTTTCCCTAGCGGCCTCCAGAAGGTTAATAAATCCATTTACATTCACTTGGTGACTTGTCAATGGATCTTTAATACTTCTTGGAACCGAACCCAATGCCGCTTGGTGGCTAATTACGTCAATATCTCCACAAGCTTTCAGGCAATCTTCACTGTTCCTAATATCACCAATTAGTAACTCAAATTTAGGATTACTTAAAAATTCTGAAATATTGTTTTTGTGGCCTGTTGAAAAATTATCTAAAACTCTAACAAAACTTACTTGAGCATTATCCAATAATGATCCAACTAAATTTGAGCCAATAAAACCTGCCCCTCCTGTTACTAATACTCTCATGATTTTTTTGTTTTTTTATAATCTAGCATCCACAAGAGTCTTATCTAAAAGGCCTTTAACATCATAAATTACGTGGGTGGAATTTAAAAATGAGGGGATATTAATTTCTTTAAATTCTTTATGACCCACAGCTAGAATTAATGCGTCAAATTTTGTATCAAGTGGCATTTCTTTTTGTGTTTTAATTCCGTATTCATGGTCAACCTCGGCAGGAGCTGCCCAAGGATCTACAATTGTTAAATTAACATTATAGGTGTTTAGTTCATTAATAATATCAATTACCTTTGTATTTCTAACATCAGGACAATCTTCTTTAAAGGTAAAGCCAAGTACAAGAATTTTAGCATCCTTTACCTTGATATCCTTTTTTATCATTAATTTAATGGTTTCTGTAGCCACATATTTACCCATTTCATCATTTAACCTTCTGCCAGCTAAAATAATTTCGGGATGGTAGCCTGCTTCCTGAGCCTTTTGGGCTAAATAATATGGGTCAACACCTATGCAATGTCCACCCACTAAACCAGGCTTAAACTTTAAGAAATTCCATTTAGTACCAGCTGCTTCTAATACATCATGTGTATCGATCCCCAATAGATTAAAAATCTTAGCCAATTCATTCACAAAAGCAATATTGATATCGCGTTGTGAATTCTCAATTACCTTTGCTGCTTCGGCCACTTTTATGGAAGAAGCTTTATGGGTTCCAGCCACAATTACAGTTCTATATAATTGATCTACTTTTTCGGCAATTTCTGGAGTTGAACCAGAAGTTACTTTTAAGATTTTAGTTACGGTATGTTCTTTGTCGCCAGGGTTAATACGCTCAGGTGAATACCCTGCAAAAAAATCAACATTGAATTTCAATCCCGAAACGCGTTCTAATACAGGCACACATTCATCTTCAGTAACGCCAGGATAAACGGTGGATTCGTAAATAACAATATCCCCTTTTTTCAAAACCTTCCCTACCGTTTCACTAGCTTTATAAAGTGGAGTTAAATCGGGTCTGTTATTTTTATCAGTAGGTGTGGGCACTGTTACTATATAATAATTGCAATCTCTGATATCCTCCAAATTAGTGGAACAAATAAAACTGCTTTCATCACTCTTATAAGCTAAGGTTTGCTTTAAATCTTCGTCACTCACCTCTAAGGTTCTATCAAACCCAGAATTTAATTCTTCTACACGCTTGGTGTTAATATCAAACCCAACAGCATGTAATTTCTTTCCAAATTCTACAGCTAGCGGCAATCCCACATAGCCCAATCCAATAATTGCAATTTTGTTTTGTGTCATACTATTTTAAATTAAGAAGATTCCAGAAATCAGATACCAGACTTTTATTAAGAAAGAAAGAAAACTTTCTTATTTTAATTATTCTAACTCTGTATTCTTTAATCTGAATTCTAAATTCTAATTATCAATCTTTCGAACGTCAGACTTAGCTTGTAGAAGACTATTTCTCCCACAACAACAAATCATTCTCGTGAAGAATTTTTGCTCGTTTATCTATGAATTCTTGTGGATTAAATACCACAAAGCGAATTTTTTTTTGAATATATTTCTCGGCTTTTATTACTAGTTCACTGAAGTATTCGCGGTTTATATCGCCTACTAAAATTAAGTCAATCAATTCAGAGTCAGTACCCTGGGCTAAATCGCCTGTAAGGTATACTTCATTTAGTTCACCCACATTATTTAATACCCTAGAAATTAATTGGTCTAAACCAGTTATTTTCATCAATATGCTATTAATATCTGAAAATAAAGGATGCGTAGTATTGCTCTGAAAAATCTTTTTGTTACCTTGACTAAAGCTCCTCAATAATCCTGCTGCCTCCAATTTATTTAGTTCTACTCGTATAGCATTTGTATTATCACCCAATTCGCTCTCTAAATTACGTAGGTAATCTTGTTTACTCGAATTTAAGAAAAATTTGAGTAATAATTTAATTCGTGTTTTTGATGTTATTAATGCGTCGAGCATGAGGAAGAGAGAGTCCAGAGTTCAGATTCAGATTACAGACTTTTTATTTAAGAAAGTAAGCTTTCTTTTTAGGTATATTAACGTAATTTTTCCAATTTAAATAAGTAAAAAAAGGAATCCAATAGAATCCTAAAATCTTAATTCAGAACTCAGAATTCTTTTTACAGCTTCGCTTGGTGAGTCCCATAATTATGAGTCAAAGTAGCAATGAAAGAAAATAAACAAAAACAATATTGAGTACTTTTCTTATGCAATATTAAATAAATATATGAATTAAAAAAAACTTAATTCTTAACAAATAGTTACTGGTTGGTTTTACTTATTAACTGGCTGAAAAATAATCGAGAATTTAGAGTCCAGATTATTAATAAAAAAAAGGAAAGCATGCTTTCCTTTTTTTTATTTTGGGCATAGTAATCAAAATACTAATTAAATTATTTAAGTACTTAAAAAAACTTGGACACTAGATTTCTATTTTCCCATTATTCTTTTCCAAAGTGGTTTTGTTTCTATTTCGGTATCACCATATCCATATTGGCTGCCATAACCATAACCATAACCATATCCATATCCATACCCATAACCACTGCCGTAACTACTGCCATAACCATAACCATAACCATAACCATAGGCTCCATATCCGTACCCATAAGCAGAAGCAAAATTAATATCATTAAAAATAAGTCCAATGTTCTTTTCCTTTTCATTGGCATAGATTTCATTAATTAGGTTAAGATAATTCTTTTTAGAAACGGTTTGTCTTGCTACATAGAGAACAATATCAGAATGTTTCATAATATCTAAGCCATCTGCAACCAAACCTATTGGAGGAGTATCTAAAATAATATAATCATACTCTTTTTTGTATTCTTCTATAAGATTATAAAAAGCAGCAGACATAATTAATTCGGAAGGATTTGGGGGAGTGGGTCCTGCGGTAATAATATCTAAATTTTCTAATTCAGTTTTTTGAACAATTTTATATTTATCGGCACGCCCAATCAGGTAATTGGTTAAACCATAACTGTTATCTAATTTAAAATCTTGAAAAATTTTGGGTTTACGTAAATCTACTCCAATTAACAATGTTTTAAAGCCCCCAATTGCTAATACTGAGCTAAGATTCATACTGATAAATGTTTTACCCTCACCTGAAACAGTAGAAGTTACCATTATTACTTTCTTTCCCGACTTGGTACCTGATAAGTAGGAAATATTACTTCGCAAATTCCTAAATGCTTCAGAAACTTGAGATTTTGGATGGTTTGCAATAACCAAAGCAGTTTGTTTAGTATTATGAACAATATTTCCAACCAATGGAATCTTAGATACTTGTTGCAATTGACTATGGTTATTAATAGAATTGTTAAAAAACTCCAAACTTATTATTATAATAAGGGGTAATGTTAAACCAATTGCCAAGGCAATTGAATAATTATTTGATGTTTTCGGGTAGGTTTTGCCCTCCACAATTGAAGTATCCAAAATTTTGCTATCAGGGGTTATTCCTGCGCCAGCAATACCAGCTTCGGCGCGTTTTTCTAATAAATAGGTATAAAGCTTGTCGCTTAACTGATATTTGCGGGTCATATTCAGTAATTTCTGCTCCTTCAATGGCAAATTCCCTATTTGAGCTTCATAAATTGAAATTCTCTCGTCAAAATCTTTACGAACTAGTTTATTTCCTGCTTGAATATTTTTAATATTTTCCAAAAGAGTTTGTCTCAAAACTTTCAAGGTATTATTAGTTTCTTGAATCATCGGGTTTGACTCTTTAAGTGAAATTTCAAGGGTTTTCTTTTTTGCATAAACCTCCACCAATTTACTTAAAAGACCATTTAAAATTGGATCTTGAACCCCCATGGCGCCAGGAGCTATTACCTCATCATAGCTTTTATTGGCTGAAACATAATTAAACAAATAGTCATAATACTTTGCTTTTAATTCTTCCTTTGATTTTTCATTTTCAAGGCCTATTAATTGCTCCATTATATTTGCTCCATTTGAACCTATGTCTACAATTTTATTTGCACTTCTAAATAGTTGCAATTGGTTTTCAACTGAACTTAAAGAATCACTAATATTACTTAGTTGATTTTCAATAAAGGATATTGTGTTTTGAGTTGTTCTATTTTTATCAGCCAAGCCTCTCTGAGTATATGTTTGGCACAACATGTTAATAAATGCAATGTCCTTATTTGGCCATGATCCTTCTTTGGTAATTTCAACAATGGTTGAAAGTTTATTAATTGGTTTAACCTCATAATTGTTGTTATACTCATTTACCAAATTCTCAAAAGAATTAAGTTTAAAACTAAATTGCTGGCCACCCTTTTTGCCAAAGTAAGGATCATTTTTAATTAGTTTAAATTTAAAATATTCAGAAACAATATCATTGTTAATATTAAACTTCTGACGCAGAACCTTAACTTTACTGTCAACAATTTCACCCGTATTTGGCACAAAAATATTTAAAGGGTCCTCTGAATATATCTCAATCTCATCATTTCCCAATAGGTCAAAATTCAAATCGCCACCTATCGTTTGTAAGTGATTACTATCAATTTCAATTCGAAATGGATTATTGCCATATAAATCAGTTTTTTTTATATTTCCAATTGAATAATAGCTTATTCCAAAATCCAAATTCCTAATCGTTTCCTCCACCACATTTCTAGCACGTAAAATCCCCAGTTCATTTTCAATATTTTTTGAACTACTTAACAATTGCATACCTTGAATAAATCCATCAGCCCCATCCATTCCTGTTCTATTATTCTTTTCCTTGATAAGCATTGTGGCTTTTACTAAATACCTAGGAGTTGAATAACGGTTGAATAAAAAAGCTACACTAAGGCTGATTACAATTGAAATAAAAAAATAAGGTAAAAAAGCTAAAAACTTGCCTATTACAGATTTGAAATTTAAACTATTTTCAGCTACAGGGACATGAGATACTGAATTATCAGCTGATTGAAATTTTGATTGATCGTTCATAAATAAATCTTATTTAAGATTTTTAACTAAAATATAGGTATTTAATACCAATAATAGGGAACTTAGTAAAGGTGCAATTACAGCAAATGAGCTTTGTAAACTACTTAAATCACCAATACTTCGAACTTTTAATGGTTGAATATATAATACATCATTAGGCTGAATATACCAAAGTGGCGAATTGATAATATTTCTGTCTGTAAGGTCAATAACATGCATACGAACACCCTCAGGATATTGGCGGAATAATTGTATTTCCATACGTCTAGCTAGTGTCTGTAAATCGCCAGCCTGCGCTATTGCTTCCATAATACTAACCTTATTTTGCTGGAAGAAAAACTGCCCAGGATGATTTACGTAGCCCAATACACTAAATTTAAATTCAGCAACCTTCAATTGTAAAAAAAACACTTTAAAGTACTTTTTTAAATTTTCTTCCAAAGTAACTTTTGCTTGCTCAATTGTTTGATTAATTAATTTAACCTTTCCAATATATGGCAATTCTAATTCACCTTCGGAATTAATTGTAAATCCAGTGAAATAAAATTGAGTACCAGCTATACCTGGCCCCTGCTGAGTAGTAGCAGTTGAAGGGGGAACAAAAATTTTATTTAATCTTTCATCATCGGTTGAAAGAGATACGTATAAAATATCCCCTTTTTGTAATTTGTAGGAATAGGTTTGCACTGGCATAGTTCCATTACTATCTATTTTTACATTTCCTTTATCTTGAAGGTAAATATATTTTTTATTGCTAACACAGCCAACAAAAAGACTGCTTAAAAGCAGTATGAAAGCAACATATTTTATTTTTTGCATATTATTATTATTTATTTTACAAATTACCCGCAAAAATTAATTTGTTGCGGGTATTAACTTTACAAATTCTTGGGGCATACTTACCAAAATTGTTTGGTGCATAGTTTCCAATTCAATTTGTAAGAACTTTGTTCCATTTTTGTATTTCATTTTTCCTTTTGTTCCAATAAGCACCCCAGCTATCACTTGTACTTCGTCCCCAATCTCCCCTTCCCAATTACCATCTATAACTTCGACCCCAATAGAATCACCTAGATTACCCACCATAAGTTTTACTAAAGAGATTTCGCGAGGATCCACTACAGCCGGATTTTTCTCAAAGTTCACAAATTTAACAATTCCCGTCACATTTAAGATATCATAATACTGCTTTTCTATCTCAGTATAAATAAAAATATAAGATTTAAAGAGAGGCTCCTCTACCCATTTCTTTCTGTCACTCCACTGTTTAAGGGTTTTGTGTATAGGTAAAAACACCTCGTAACCGCGCTTTACTAGCTCGGCCTCCGCCTTTTTTTCGGCTCTAGGATTAGTATATAATAAATACCAACGTGCTTTTACGTCTCTTTCTTGGGTCATAGATTCTAGGGGATGCGAAGGTAAGGCTTATTCCCATTTAGACAAAATTAACTTTGTGTGAGGAAATAAGAGGCTAATTACGAGAAGCTGTGAGTAATAAAAAAAGCTTGAAACCAAGGAATGAGTCAATAAGACGATTACTCAAAAGGAATTTAGACCTTGACTATTTCCAACAAAGTACTTTTCGCAGCACGCAAGAACTTGCAAAGCCATCATTCGAAATACACAACGTGCTCTATATAAGCAAGTCACATCATCCAAATCTTAATTATTTTATTTTATTCCTGCTCCATTCTAGTTTCTGCTTTTTCACATCTAATTTTTTACCAACAAATAAAATTAATTTATGATTAATCTATTGAAAAATCCAAGCTATTAATATTATTTTCGCGTCTAATAATATGCAAAAATCAACTTCTGCCAAGCTTTTTTTAATTATTGCCCCCCTTTTCATAATTATTATTTTTGGAATGATTTGGTATAATGCTTCTTATATCCAAAAAATGGATAAGGAATATACCGAACTGCTAGGCTCAGCCAATATCAGCTCAAATGCATTAACCCAAACAACCATTAATACATCAATGGCCATGCATAAATGTTATTTAATGGTGTTGAATGATGAAAATCTTGATTGGAAACTAGTTTTGCAAACCTTAGACTCTATAAAAAGTGAAAACTCACAACTCTTGGTTAATCTTGAAAAGGAGGCGAAAACTAAGGAGCAAAAAGAAAAACTAAACGAATTAATAAATATAAGAACCAAATTGATTCTTCAACGAGATAGTCTTGTTAGCATTGCGCATAGCACCAATTCGAACAAGGCAAAAACCTACTTTTTAAATAATTTAGTTGGAAACTTCTCTAACTTCTTTCAAACAAGCAGCCAATACCTTAAACTAGTTCAAGAAAACACTAATTTGCTTTCAACCAAACTAACTGAACGAAACAATACCGTAAAACAAATAAACCAATACCTTTTTTGGCTCCCAATTATTTGTTTAGGGTTATTTGCAAGCCTTGTTATCGTTATTTTTTTAAGGTTTTACGCAATTACAAAAGATGAGGTAGATTATTAGTTAAATGCTATACATTGTTAACACTATCAGCATTTAGACTCTAGAAAATTCCACCTTGCAAACAAAAAAATGCGCTTTACAAAACATATATTCATTTGTGCCAATACCAAAGAAGGCGGAAAGCCTTGCTGTGGTGCCGAGAAAGGAATGGCTTTAGTAGAAAAATTCAGAGAAGTATTGGCTGAAAAAGGCCTTAAGGGCAGCGTAAGAGCACAACGCTCAGGTTGCCTCGATGCTTGCAAACATGGCCCTGCCTTGGTTATTTACCCCGAGGGCACTTATTACAAAAACGTTCAACTTACCGATGTTGAAACCATCGTTGAACAACACATTATCCAAAACAAAATTGTTTCTGAATTGGAGCTTACTTTTTAAGAAACAAGAAGGGCATGGTGTTGCCTGCCTCCGCTAAAGCTATGGCCGACAACGCATGGCATAGCATGGGCGGCCCGCCTTGGCGGGCCTAAGGCATGGTAAAACCTGCGGCAGAAAATGGGCATGGCATGCACTAGTAAGCGAAGCGAACGTCCATGCAATGCCATGCAACACCATGCCAACTCCCGAAGGTCTTACCATGCCCTAGTAAGCAAAGCGAACGCCCATGCTATGCCATGCAACACCATGCCAACTCTTTATTAGAAAACATAACTAAATTGAATCACGCTCAATCGTGGTGGACGAAGATCTGCGGGCCTTGTCATGATTTCTGCATTGAGGAGGTTGCTAAGGATGAGCGCTAGTTTCATGTGCTTGGTAAATTGATAGCCCACACGCATGTCTACTACAAAATTGCCATTGGCATTTGCTGCCCGTGCTTCCGAAACTCCTTTAATAAAGGATGTTAGTGGAACCGTAACAAAGGCAGCATCCACATTTTGAATGGCACTATTATATCGCAGGCTATACCCCAATTGCCATTTTTGATAGCTTAGTTGAACATCCCATTTTAGCAAATGCTTGAACCTGTATTTTAAAACATCGCTACTATCGCTTCGGGTATTTCTGTAGGTATATGGGTTGCCAACAGAATCTATTGCATAAACATAATTAGGATCGAGCATAATGGGATTTGTGTAAGTATAGCCAAACAAGGTTTGAAGCTTTACTTTACCAATAAACCCTTCTCCATTTATGCTAAAATCCACTCCAGCAATTTGCGTTTCACCAATATTTAAGGATTTAAAACCAAGGCTTGGAAATGGATTAAAAGGATCAGTTATGGGCTTCCAAACGCCTAGGTTAAAATCAATCATATTCTTGTAGCGCGTATAAAAACCTGCTAAATCAACAAAACCTTTTACCCCTTTAATGGCAAACCCTTGTTTAATGCCAAGCTCTGCATTGTAGCCTGTTTCACTTTTTAAATTTGGGTTCGGGAAAATATTTAAGAGCCCAACATTTGTTTGAACATAGCGCTCGGCAATGGAAGGAAATCTATAGCCTTGCCCAAAGCTTGCTCGTATAAATGTAAATTTTGCTGCCTCAAAATTTGCTCCCGCCCTAAAAACAGGTTTTGATTCCTTTTCGCCATTCATATTAAAATACTCGTATCGAGCGCCAACACTTAGGTTCAGCCTACGCGTTAATGCTTCATCTACCTGTAAAAACAAGGCTTGATTTTTACTTTCTTGAATGCCACTATATAAAGGCGATTTGGAGTAATTCATACTGCTTACCAAACCAGCAGTAAGCGCCATATTTAATCCCGTAAGAAAGCGTTGCACCTGGTATTCAGAATAAAAATTTTTTGACGAATTATCTTGGTTCACAGTTGGATCAGGATTGGTAATATCATTGGATATATACATCATACGGCCTCTCACTACATGTTTGTAAGATCCTGTAAAAAACTGTACACTTGGGTCGGCATAAAAATTTACCGACTTGGTGGTGGTTATTTGAGAGTCTAAGATGGTATAGCCTTTTTCATAACTCTCCCAAAGCAAAAAAGAAGCTCCATTAGACACAAGCGTACCCATATTTAATCCAAGCTTGACTTTATTTTTAGTTGTATATTTAAAGTTAGTTGTAAGGCGTAATCGGTTATCATCCTCCCCCATTCTATAACCTTCATCGCGCAGGTAATTTCCACTAATGGCCACTTGCAAATTATTCTTCTTAAAAGAATGAAAGCCAGATGCTCCATATTGTTTAAGTACATTCTTATTCCATACTAAACTACTTCGCTGTGGGGCACTATACACTCCAGTAAATGCGCTGAACCTAGTGATGGGTTTTTCTGTAGCAAGCTCGGTTCTAAAATGCACAATTCCACTTAAGGCACTTGAACCATACAGCACACTTGAAGCCCCTTTTACTACCTCCACTTGTTGCACATTTTCTACGGGCACAAAATTCCATTTTACCTGACCTGCATCGCCGGTTAAAAAAGGCATTTCATCCACCAAAACCATCACTCGCGAGCCTATACCATAAGTCCAACCGCTGCCACTACGGATATTAATTTGCCCATCAATCATATTTACACTGGGTATTTGATCGAGGAGCTTATCCATATTAGTGGTGTTCTTATTTTGGATGAGGTAAGGTTGAATAAGCTCTGTGCTTACCATTTGTCTTTTTACAGATTGCTCGTAACGCCCTGCGGTTACGAGGGTCATATTAAGCAATTTATTTACTGGATGCATAAAAATAGCGAGCACGGTATTTGGGCTAACATGTTTTAAAGGCACCACTTTATTCTCGTATCCAATATACGTCACCACTAAGTAATTATTTGCAGTGTCGTTGGGGTTATAGGTAAACATAAACTCTCCCTTGGCATTGCTTGTAGTACCTTGATTACCCAGCCTAATTGCTGCGCCCACCAACTCTTCGCGGGTTTCTACATCAAGCACTTTACCGCTTAATAAAATATTCTGAGCCAATATAGGAGAGCTACAAAAAAGCAAGCCATAAAGGCAAATGAAAAGAAATTTATATCTTGCCATAAAATTAAAACCCATGAAAAAATTTATACTTTCAATATTACTCATTTGCACCATGAGTGCAAGCACCAAATTATTTGCGCAATGCACTCCTGATCCAAATCTTACTACATCGGGCACCTTGCCTGCCTATTTGGATACGGCGAAGGTTGGGGTGTTATATAGTCAAGTTATCCAGTATCACATTACAAAAGACACAACAGTATTTGTGGCACAATTGGGTCAGACCGTAAATGCAAAAATTGATACTTTATGGATTACAGGCGTGGTAGGTATGCCAGATGGTTTTACCTACAGTTGCCATAATAGCGATTGTAAAATTGTTGGCGGAGCTACTGGATGTGCAACACTAACAGGAACGCCAAAAGCAAACTCTGGAGGCATATACCCTTTATTAGTTTTAATAAGAATTAGAGCTACCGCTATGATTGGGCCATTGCCTGTTGCACAAACCGTAAACGATACAAATGCGCGCTACTCAATAGTAGTAAGAGGAGCAACTGGAACCAGCGAAATTGTGGAGAACAGCGAACCAATTTTGTATCCAAACCCAGCCAAAGACCAATTACAGGTGTATGTACCAGGCATAAAAAACAATGCCAGCTATACCATCACTAATATTCAAG
This sequence comes from Bacteroidetes bacterium B1(2017), assembly GCA_002256395.1. Classification (GTDB taxonomy): domain Bacteria; phylum Bacteroidota; class Bacteroidia; order UKL13-3; family UKL13-3; genus B1. Next base: position 87,523 of record NKJG01000001.1, read on the forward strand.
GCCAAATCGTAGGGACAGGTCGCGACACGTCATCTATGTTTAACATAAACATAAAAGGCAACCCAAGCGGCATTTATTTCCTAAACATTGAAAGCGAAGGCAAAGTTTGGAATAAGAAGTTTGTTATTGAATAAAGAGGAGTCGCTGGTCGCTGGTTTCTGGTAGCTAGTCAGAATAAATTAAGCCCCAGATACCAGCAACCAGCAACTTTCTTCCCCACCAGCGACCTTCTTATTTTCCAAAGAGGCCTCCCAAGCCAGGCATCATGCTGCTCATCATGGCGCGCATTTCACTTTCGCTTACGTTTTCGGCAAGTTCAAGGGCTCTGTTTGTTGCTATCACTAATAAATCTTCAAGTTCTTCTTTATTGACAGGGTTTAATAAACTTTCATCAACAGTTACTTCTGTAATTTTACGATTACCCGTTGAAACAACCTTTACCTGACCGTTGGCTGCCTCTCCAGTAACGGTTATGGTATCTAATTTTGCTTTTACATCATCGGCCATTTGCTTAGCCGCACCCAGTTTATCGAACATAGTTTTTACTTTTATGTCACAAAAGTAGAGCTTTTTATTAATACTCATCCTTCACAGAAAGGCATCCCATAAATAGCCCAGGCGTTTAGGCCCGGTAATTTGAATTAGCCAGAATTAACCTTTCAGGCCTTTAGGCCTTTTCCTTTGCAAATACGTATCATTTTTAATTGAATAATAAAGAAAGAAAAGGCCTAAAGGCCTCCAATAATTAAATGGCAATCTAATTGTCCATAGCCTAAAGGCTATGGCTACTAGAAAAAAAAGAACCTATATCTTATTCATCAACCAGCGACCTTCTTCCAAATACATGAGAAAAATCAATGGAAAATAAATGAGCAAAAGGTCTAAAAATAAATAAATTTGCCCCTCTTATTAAGCATTCTATAAAAAATAAATATGCAAATTAAAGCTAACCACCGCGACGAATTCGTTTATCGCCACAATTCTCCAATGGCTCATGATACTGCTTCCATGCTTAAAACCATTGGTGTAGCAAGTTTAGACCAGCTAATTGACGAAACCATTCCGGCACATATTCGTTTAAAACAACGCATGAACTTGCCGGCCGCTCTTTCTGAAAATGAATTGCTAGCCATGTTAAATGAGTTAGCTAACAAGAACAAAATCTATAAAAACTATTTGGGTCAGGGCTATTTTGGCACTTTTACCCCTGGAGTTGTATTGCGTAATATTTTCGAAAATCCAGGTTGGTATACTGCCTATACACCTTACCAAGCAGAAATTGCTCAAGGTAGGTTAGAGGCATTATTAAACTACCAAACTATGATTATAGACCTAACGGGTATGGAGATTGCCAATGCATCTTTATTAGATGAAGGTACTGCTGCTGGTGAGGCTATGCATATGTTATATGCAGAAACTAAAAAAGACAAAGCAACTAAATTCTTTGTTTCGAACCAAGTTTTCCCGCAAACTATAGATGTATTAAAAACCCGTACCGAACCTATTGGCGTAGAGTTGGTAGTTGGAGATTACAATACTGTGGTATTTGATGAAACCTATTTTGGAGCCTTATTACAATACCCTGCAGGCGACGGTTCTGTAAACGATTACTCCGAGTTTATGGCAAAGGCTAAAGCTCAACATGTAATGGTTGCTGTTGCTGCCGATTTATTAAGTTTAAGCTTATTAACACCTCCAGGTGAATGGGGTGCGGATGTTGTTGTTGGTTCGGCCCAACGCTTTGGCGTACCAATGGGATATGGCGGACCACATGCTGGTTTTTTTGCTACTAAAGATGTTTACAAGCGCCAAATGCCAGGCCGTTTAATTGGTGTATCAATTGATGCCCAAGGAAACCCTGCTTTACGTATGGCTTTGCAAACACGTGAGCAACATATTAAGAGAGAAAAAGCAACTTCAAATATTTGTACCGCACAGGTGTTGCTTTCTATTATGGCAAGCATGTATGGTGTATACCACGGACCTAATGGCTTAAAAGGTATTGCAGGAAGAGTGCATGGCTTGACCCAAACCTTGGCAAATGCTGTTAGCGAAAATGGCTTAAGCGTTGCTACAAAAAACTATTTTGATACCATTACGATTGCTGTTGCAAATGCCGATGAAGCGCTTGCAAATTGTTTGAAAGCTGAAATTAATATTGCTAAGGTGGATGCAACTCATGTGAGAGTATCATTTGACGAAACACACACACTAGCTGATGTTAACCATTTAGCTTCTATCTTAACAGGCAAAAGCATTGCTAAAACTCAGGTTGAAACCGTTGAATTAAAAGTACCTGCAGGTTATGCACGTAGCTCAGAGTTTATGAGTCACCCAGTATTTAACTCATACCATAGCGAGCATGAAATGTTGCGTTATATTAAGTTATTAGAATCAAAAGATTTATCACTTTGTCATTCTATGATTGCCTTAGGGTCATGTACTATGAAACTAAATGCAACTGCCGAAATGATTCCTGTAACGATGCCTGGTTTTGGACAATTGCATCCATTTATTCCACGCAACCAAGCACCTGGATACACTCAATTATTTGAAGAACTAACACATGCATTAAAAGAAGTAACTGGCTTTGCTGGCATTAGCTTGCAACCAAATGCAGGTGCACAAGGTGAGTATGCAGGATTAATGGTTATACGTGAATACTTCAAAAACATTGGTCAATCGCATAGAAACATTGCACTTATTCCATCATCGGCGCACGGAACTAACCCTGCGAGTGCTGCTATGGCAGGCATGAAAGTTATTGTTACTAAAACTTTAGAAAACGGCTATGTAGATATTGAAGACTTAAGAGCGAAAGCTATTGAGCATAAAGATAACTTGGCTTGTTTAATGGTAACTTACCCAAGTACCTATGGTATTTTTGAAGAGCAAATTCAAGATATCTGTGCGATGATTCATGAAAATGGTGGCCAGGTATATATGGATGGAGCCAACATGAATGCACAGGTAGGATTAACCTCACCAGCAGCAATTGGCGCCGATGTGTGCCATTTAAATTTACATAAAACATTCTGTATACCACACGGTGGTGGTGGACCTGGAATGGGACCAATTGGTGTTGCAAAACATCTAGTACCATTCTTACCAGGTCATGCAGTAGTAGATATGGAAGGCGGAGATAAATCTATGACAGCAGTATCTGCCGCACCTTGGGGTAGTGCAAGTATTCTATTGATTTCATACGCCTATATTAGAATGATGGGTACCGAAGGTTTAGAGAATGCAACTAAATACGCTATTCTAAATGCGAATTATATTAAGGCTCGTTTAGAAAACGATTACCAAATATTATATACTGGAAGCAAAGGTCGTTGTGCACATGAAATGATTTTGGATACACGCGTATTTAAAGGAGCAACGGGTGTAGAAGCAGAAGATATTGCAAAACGATTAATGGATTATGGTTTCCATGCACCAACTATGAGTTTCCCGGTTGCAGGTACCATTATGATTGAACCTACAGAGAGTGAAGCAAAAACAGAATTGGATCGTTTTTGCGATGCTATGTTGGCCATTAAAGCAGAGGTGAATGCTATTGAAAATGGCAGTGCAGACAAAACAGACAATATGTTGAAGAATGCCCCTCATACTGCCTCTGTAGTAATTGCAGAAGAATGGAACCATGCCTATACACGTAACCAAGCAGCCTATCCATTACCATATGTAAGAGCTGCTAAATTCTGGCCAACTGTAGGTAGAGTAAATAACACACATGGAGATAGAAATTTAATCTGTGCGTGTATTCCTACTGAAGCATACGCTGAGAACTAAAATTGAAAAGCGAGAGTCGAGAGTTGAGAAGAATAAGAAAAAGCCCTTTACTGCAAAGCAGAAAAGGGCTTTTTCTTGTCCCATTGCTCAGTGCCTATATCCCCTTCTTCACGCTTTCACGCTCTCCGCTATTCTTACAAGTCCACTCCCCCCGCGCCATACCACATTCATTCCAAAGAGAATTTTATTATCCACTTGTCTATAGGTTGAAAGTGTTTTTAGCGGTTCTTTTTCTTGAATAGCTGATTGTTGATTAATGGTTGTAACCGTGCAACGGGCGCAAGGCTTAAGGGCAGCAAATTGGTTCGAACCAATTGAAAATTCTGTAAAGCTATCTTCCAAAAATGGTATACCACCCGTAATAACAAAATTAGGTCTGAACCTATCCATTAAAATAGGTTGGGCTAGTCGTTGGTTGAGATCATTTAAGGATTCATGTCCAATTAATAAGTATGGAAATCCATCGGCAAAACTTACAGTTTCTAATCCTGATGGATTGTAATTTGACTCGAGCAAACGAGTGCTTTGGGCAGGTAAAAAAACCAAGCTACATGATAAATTTAATTGTTTGCTAAACCAAGCATCGGCATCGTTTGAATAATGCGTAGCAAGCACCTCATCGTCCCAAACTTTTACGGGAATTTGAATACCATTGGTAGCAAAAGGTACAAAAAAGCTAGCTGATTTATTGGGCGCTATCACTTCAAAGCCATCTTCCTTTTGGTTCAGCCCAAACAAGGCCAGTTGGGCGCTAGTTCTTTGGCTTATAAAAACACCTTGTTCATCTACTAGCATCCATCGTCTATCATATTGCAAGCCCTGCGGTTCAAGCACAGCCTCCTCAAGTTGTATACCGGGAAAGCCTTTAATGGGATAAATGGTAATGGAGGATAGTAATAGCATACATCAAACATAAAAAAAACGAACCACTATTCGTAGTTCGTTTTTTTTATTCAATTCGGCATGGTAAGAAGAAAGAAAGAGTAACAGAAAGAGAAAGAGTTCTTTCCCTCTCTTTCTCTTTCCCTTTCTCTCTCCCTCCTACTGATCCCACCAAACCGGTAAGGTTAAATCTGAAACGATAGGTGCGTTGGTATTATATAAACGCTCATCGATAACAGTTGGCAACCTTCTTGGAATAGCAGTTAAATTAGAGTTTGCATTTGGAGTAAGTACAGGAATATTGGTTCTTCTCCAATCGGCATAAGCTTCTATTTGACCAAACATGGCCACATATTTATGCGTCATAATTTTATCCAAGGTAATACTTGCAGCTGTTTCGCTAGCTTGGCTATCTACAAAGATTTGAACCGGAGCTGCACCTGTAACACTGGCAACGCTAGCTTTTACAGCATCGTTATGCGCGGTAGCAGCACCTGCTTTATCATTGGCTCTTAACTTAGCTTCGGCTTCAATAAACTTAGCTTCATAATAGGTAACCAATGGAAATGGAGCTGCATCTGTTGCTAAATAAGGACCAACTTCTGAAGCATCTAAATTTTGAGCATCAGTTGCTGAACCATTAAAGCCACCACCTGTATCGGCAACACAATAGAATGGCAGACGTGGATCGCTCCATTTGTTCATAATATCTGTCATGGTTAAACCGGTTTTCATATAACCAGCACGCTCAACAACAGTAAATGCGTACCATTGATTATACTCATTACTTTTGGTACCAAACATGGCATTCATATTATTTGCATTGTCTGTAAATCCAGCAAGTTTTGCATCTGCCAAAGAAGCTAAGGCGTTAGTTGCCGAACCAGCAGCATCGCGTTTGCTAAGGCGGTTGTAGTATCTTGCCTTAATAACATGTGCAGCAGCAATCCAAGCATCTACATCTCCTTGGTAAATATAATCATCGGTACCAGGCAACAAGGTATTAGCCGAGGCAGGTTTTTTAAGCAAGGTAATACCTTCTGTTAAGTACGACTGAATATCGGCCATAACATCTGCTTGAGCATCATAATGTGGATTGAAGCCACTTGGTCCATTGATACCATTTAAGGCCTCACGGTTTGGAACATTTCCCCAAAGGTCTGTTGCAACACCTAAATACATGGCGGTCATTATACGCGATATACCTTGGTAATGTGGGTTTGCCGAACCAGCTTGAGTGTACAATTGTTTTAAGTTATTTAAGCCATTTGAATAAATAACTGTCCACTCATTAATATTTGTACCTTCATCAATGGCATATTCATTTGCATCTCTACTTTGGCCATCAACACCCGTAGTTTGTTGCACCATCATAGAAGTTTGGCGGCTTAACTGTCCGTTTGCGGTAGCAAAATAGGCCACTTCGCAGTTAGATAGTAATAAGGCAGGAGTTACAGAAGATGGGTCATTTGGACTTTTATCGTACCCATCAACGAATTTCTTACAGCCTGTGAACGTAATTAGTAACAAGGCTAAAACGCTATATGTAATTCTTTTCATCGTTAATTCTTTTAATCGTTAAATAGTTTAGAAACTTGCTTTCAAAGCGAACGTATACGATTTGGTACCAGGGTTGTTGAAGTAATCCCATCCACCAATGTTTGAACCAGCACCAGTTAAACTAGTTTCAGGATCAACACCGGTATAGTCTGTAAACAACAATAGGTTACGTCCAGAAATAGAAAGGTTTAAAGCTTTAATAGTTCTAGAGGCTTTTTTGCCCAATGGAACACCATAGCTAATGCTGGCATCGCGTAAACGTACCCAACCACCATTTTGAATAGCATTTTCTGCAGCGTAAGTACCGCCATCACCTTTGTAGGTTCTGTAGTAGTTATAAGCAGAAATTTTGATATCATTTTCTGCATAAATATTAGAACCATCAGGGTTAGTACCAGTAACTTTCATACCTGGAATGATATAATATTTCTCTCTACCTTCGGCAGATTCTGCCGTTCTACCAATATTATTTAAACGAGCCCAAGTACCGTTCCAAATATCTCCACCTACACGTACATCCCATAAGAAACTAAATGAGAAACTTTTGTAGGTAAAGGTATTTCTAATACCGCCATACCACTTAGGATAAGGGTTACCAATTTGACCTCTTTGAGCATCTTTGGTTGGTAAACCATTGGCACCAATTATTAAATCGCCGTTAGAAGTTCTAGCCCAACGAGTGCCATATAATACGCCATAAGGTAAATCTTTAATTGCGTATGCACCCATTTCGGTAAAACCAGATTCAAGGCTAATTTCTTTAATATTTTCGCCAAGTTCTAATACTTTATTTCTGTTACGAGAATAGTTTAGACTGATATCCCAAGAAAAATCTTTTTGTTTAACTGGTGTTGCTGTTAAAACTAACTCAATACCTTTATTAAGCATGGATCCTGCATTGGTATAAAAGTTAGAGAAACCAGAAGAAGGAGCAACAGGTCTATTCACTAACAAATCGGTTGATTTTTGGTTGTAATACGTAAAGTCAACTCCTAATCTGTTTTCAAAGAAACGTAAATCAGCACCCACTTCCATACCTGTATTTTTCTCTGGTCTTAAAGCTGCATTTCCTAAAGATGTACTGTATCCGTAACCATTTTGAGATAAGTAAGGGAAAGATAATCCACCAGTGAAACCATCTGTATACGTAGAACGAGTATAATAGGTAACTGTGCTATAAGGACTAGGGCTAATACCTGCCTGAGCATAGGCTAAGCGAATTTTACCAAAACTCATTTTAGGAATCTTAACCAATTCACTAAACACTAAAGATAAGTTTACGGAAGGATAGAAGAAATTATTTTTAGCAGTACCGAAAGTAGAAGCCCACTCGTTTCTTCCAGTGATACCAACAAATAAATAATTTTTATACGCAGCATTAAAATCAAAGAATAAGGCAGCTGTTCTAATGGTTGTATTTCCTTCACTAGAATATAAATTAGCGGCATTGCTTAAATTATAATTACCAGGTGTTCCTAAATCTCTACCTCTTAAATATAAATCTTGAGAGTAGCGATGATTTAAGTTATTACCCACCAATAAAGTGGTTTTAAAATCGGGGCTAATATCCTTTTTAAACGTTACTAAAAGATCTGAATAATATTCTTTGTAGCGTTGGATATTTTCATCAATTTCTCCACCTGGAGCATTGTCTGGAGCCCAAGAGCCAATAGCATAAATTTGTTTACGTTGATCGGTATACATATCTGTACCTAAACGGTAAGTAATGCTCATCCAATCCAATGGATCGTAGGTAAAGTTAATATTACCCAAAGCACGGTTTACGTTATCCTTGAATGGATTTTCGTTAACTGTCCAATATGGATTATCATAAATACTGAAGTATTGTCTTTGTGTTCCATCAGGATTTTTGTATCCACCTTGAGCAGGGTCATTTAAATTATAACTATTTGGAGCACGCAATAAACCCAACATTACACCTGAAAGGTTACTACCATTTTGAGAACGAGTACCACCCGAATTAATAATATTAACAGTACCACCCATAACAAAACGTTTTGTTAAACGAGAGTCCATTGTTAACCTAGCAGAAGTACGTTCAAATTTAGTATTAGGAATAACACCACTTTGATCTAATCTACCAATGGAAACACGCATAGAAGAGTTTTCTGTATTATTGGTTATAGATAGGTTATTATTATACGCATAACCTGTTTTAAAGAAATTACCCATGTTATCAACCGGAGTAATTCCAAGACTATCTTTTGTAAGGTTACCCCAGTTGGCCGAAGTTGCACCTGGCTTATAAATACCCGCACCAATTGAACCAGACTTATCGGCATTAAGCAAACCACCACCAGTACCTTGAGAGTACTTCATTTGCAAATCAGGTAATTTATTTACTTTAGAAATTTCTACTGAAGTTCCAAAATCAACACCAAAGCTTTTGGTACCTTTTTTACCTTTTTTAGTTGTAATTACAATTGCACCAGAACCCGCTCTTACACCATATAATGCAGCAGCAGCAGGTCCTTTCAACACGTTCATACTTTCAATATCGTCTGGATTAATATCCACACCACGATTTGAGTTATTTACACCTTGTAGGTTCATGTTAAAGGCATAATCTCCAGCTACGCTTTGGCTCGTGCTATTATCAATGGGCACACCATCTACCACAATTAGTGGTTGATTTTCGCCGGTAAAAGTTGAGTTACCACGTAATAATACTTTAGAGGATGAACCAGGAGTACCACCCGAACCTTGAACATACACACCTGCTGCTTTACCAGCGAGAGCTTGAATCATGTTTTGTTCGCCAGATTTACGAAGCTCATCACCGCCCACTTTTTGAGAAGAATAACCAAGTGATTTACGTTCGCGTTCAATACCAAAAGCAGTAACCACCATTTCACCTAAGTTTACATTGTCTACAGCTAATTTTGCATTCACTTCTGAGACACCTGCAATACTTAATTCTTGAGTTTTTAATCCAACCGCTTTAATGATAATTGTTGTAGCATCTGCAGGCACAGATAATACATAGCGACCATTGGCATCTGTAACAGTTCCAATTGCCGTTCCTTTTACTTGTACTGAAGCTCCAATTACGGGCTCTTTTCCATCGGTTACCAAACCCGTTACTTGCCGTGTTTGGGCCCATACTGCTAGCACAGAAACCATCCATGCCACCAATAGTGTTAGTAGTTTTTTTCTCATTTGCATTTTACATTTACAATAATGAAGGTAAAAATACCGTCACACAAATGCAAGAAAAAAAAACTAATTTCCTTAAAATGAATAGAATTATTCTTATTTAGGCTTGTATTTACTTTCTTTTAAAAGCTCATCCCAATTTCCATTACCCATCAACTCTTTTAATGAAACAGAGGAATTTTCTTTCATATAATTTTCAATAATTTTATAACCTGCATAAATACCTATAGCGGGCGAAGATTCTTGAGGAACGCCACTTGCAATAGTAAACGGACCATCATTAAAATACCTCATATAAGTGCTTGGATCAGCATTAAATAAAAGTTTGTTTTCTACTAAATGGGCCCAAATCATTGCTTCGTTTTCTTTAGCCCATTGAACTTGTTTGGCCGAATATCCAAAAATTAGTGAATCGGGAGTGGTAGGCAATAATTGTTTCATAAAATACCTCACCTTACCTTCAAACAACATCATAGCTAAAAAACGTTTGTCTTTTAATTGCTGCTCATACCTTCCAATGGCCATTGCTTTTATGGTGTTTGCAATCAAGTATTCTCTTCTTAATTTTGCCACCATAAACTCTGGAAATTCAAGGGCTGGATAAAGAGGATAGTTTGAACCTAAATAAAAATCTAAGCCTATACCTATAATAGAATCGTAGGTGGTATTAGCAATGGTAAACTCGCTTAAATAAGTTATAAACGTAGGCACTTTCTTGTCTGGAAACTCTTTGATATAAATCGCCATTGCCTCGCTTAATTCTTGTTCTATTTGTGTGGTGTTAGGAAAAACAGAATCTACCTCATGCTTTAATTGAAGTATACTTGGAATACTAACAAATTTACTCATGCTAGGTTGAAATGCTTCTGCACTTTCCTCCTCACTAATGTTTAATACATCTTTGCAATAGCTATCATAATAATAGCCATACTTCTTTTGAAGTTTATAAAAATGATCGGGCTGGCTTACTGTTTTGGTATCAAACAAATCTTGCTCAAACCTTAACAAACGAACAGGTGCAAGTTCTTTTTCACACCCATTCAATAGAACAAATGTGCCAAGAACGAATAAAAACAAAAAGCCTTTTTTATGGAATACTAAATTTTGCATAGGTAATTTTCTTAATAACTAAACCCTTGCAATATCTGTATTTGATGTTAAATTTGAATTTTATAACACCAAAAAAAATGAAACTGAAATTATTTCTTTCTATTTTACTTCTTTCTATTTCAAGAATTGGCCTATCGCAAATTAATGAAGACAAGTTAGAATTTGGCTTAGGCATAACGCCTTGCCTAAGTTGGGTAAATTCAAGCACCAAAATGCTTAAAAGCGGAGGCTCGGCCATGAGCTTTGGATTTGGCGCCAAAATAAATTTCAAATTAAGTTCTAAATACGCCCTTGGGTTTGAAGTAAACTTACAAAACATAAAAGCCAAAACAAACTTCACAGGTATTGATGTGGAGTATAATGGTATAAAGAAAACATCTTCCAACTTCGATTTAGATTATAAGTTAAAATATATCGACTTACCAGTACTTTTAAAAATGCATACTGAACCTAAAAATAATATTGCCATATTTGGAGAATTTGGAGCTTCATTGGGATTTTTGCTGAACCAATTAGCTGATGTAAGTTCAAACGAATTAAATCTTGAACAAGTAAATACTCAAAACCCAGAAGATGGAGATAATTTTACCCTCTCAAATAGTTCAAACGGCGAAAAATACAGCATTAAAATGAACACATTAAAAGTGGGTTTAATATTTGGAAGTGGCATTCATTACCATTTAGGCAATGGTTCTAAAGTAGAATTAGGCTTAAGATATAACCTAGGTTTAACAGATATTTACGACGAGAAAAAATGGACGGGAACGAGCCATAATTTAGGCTTAAATCTTGGCTTTATATTTTAATCCTTTCGCGTGAAAATTACACTTTCTCAACTTAGCTTTCATACAGGAAACTTTGAAGGCAATACACAAAAAATGATTGCTGCTATTGAGCAAGCAAAACAAGAAGGCACCGACTTAATTGTTTTTTCTGAGCTTGCTACCTGCGGATATCCTGCACGCGATTTCTTAGAATTTAAAGATTTTATTGCCCAAGCAGAACAAAGTATACTTACCCTAGCAAGCTACTGTGTGGGCATTGCAGCTATTATAGGTTCGCCCCGAACCAACCCAGTAATTGAGGGAAAAGACTTGTATAATGCAGCCTACTTTTTAGAAAACGGTGGCATAAAACAAATAGTAGACAAAACACTTTTACCCAATTACGATATTTTTGATGAGTATAGATATTTTGAACCCAATAGGCATTTTGAATTAATTACCTTTCAGGAATTTAAGATTGCCCTTACCATTTGCGAAGACCTTTGGAACTTAAATGATAACCCAATGTATATTACTACACCATTGGATGAACTTATTAAACAAGGGCCAGATTTTGTCATAAATATTGCTGCATCTCCCTACTCACAAATTCAAATTGAAGAACGACGCAAAATGCTTTTGGGGAATGCAAAAAAATATAAACTACCTATATTTTATGTTAACCATATTGGCGCACAAACCCATTTAGTATTTGATGGAGGCAGTTGTTTTATTTCTAAAGGAGGCACCATTGAGGATGAGTTAAATTATTTTGAAGAAGACACTCATTCTTATTTGGTAGAAAAAACCACAGAACTTACCATTCAATCTAGTTCTAGTTCAAGGCCAGTAAATTTAATACGAAACAAATATAAAGATATTGAAGCGGCTCTAACATTAGGAATAAAACAGTACTTCCAAAAACTAGGCTTTAGCAAAGCTATACTTGGCTTATCGGGAGGAATTGACTCGGCCCTAGTGACCTATTTGGCAGAAAGAGCTCTTGGAAAAGAAAATGTTTGGGCTGTTTTGTTACCCTCTCAATATAGCAGCGACCACTCCATTTCGGATAGTATTACCTTAGCCAATAACCTGGGAATTAAAAACAGTACTATTCCAATTGAAAATACCTTCCAATCGTTTTTAACAACCCTTGACCCATTTTTTGAAGGCACACCTTTTGGGTTAACAGAGGAGAATTTACAATCGAGAACAAGAGGTGTTCTTTTAATGGGGCTTGCCAATAAATTTGGGTATATCTTATTAAACACAAGCAATAAGAGTGAATTAGCCGTAGGTTACGGCACCTTATATGGTGATATGTGTGGCGGAATTTCTGTGATTGGAGATTTATATAAAACAGAGATTTTTGAGTTATGTAAGTATATAAACAGAGACAAAGAAATTATTCCAACGAATATACTTACCAAAGAACCATCTGCCGAACTTAGGCCAGAGCAAAAAGATAGTGATAGTTTGCCTGCTTATGAAATATTAGACCAAATACTACACTATTATATAGAAGAACGCATGGGACCTGCTCAAATAGCAGAGCAAGGGTTTGACCCAAGTTTGGTTCAGCGTATTTTAAAAATGGTTAATATGAACGAATGGAAACGTTGGCAAGCACCGCCTGTTTTACGTGTTTCTAAAAAAGCATTTGGACCGGGCCGAAGAGTTCCAATTTCTGGAAAGTATTTATACTAAGCCATACGGTTTAGGGTAAAAACGGTAATCTCGGGCATAATGCCTACTCTACCAGGGTAACCTAAAAATCCATATCCCCTATTTACATAGAGCATTTGTTTTTCTAACTTGTACAAATCGGCCCAATGTGGGTAGATGTATTGAGAAGGACTCCATCTAAAATTACCCATTTCAATTCCAAATTGAAACCCATGGGTATGTCCAGATAAGGTTAAATCTATATCCGAATGATTTTTTGAAATGATGGTATCGAAGTGACTAGGATCGTGTGACAATAATATTTTCACAGGAACATCTTCTGGAATACCAGCTTTTGCTTTATCAATATCTCCAAACTTTTGAAAGCGGCCTCTATCTCCCCAATTCTCCACTCCAATTAAGGCAATACGCTTATTTTCTTTTTCTAAAAGTACATGTTCATTGCGCATTAAATTCCAGCCCATGGTTTTATGAATATCTACTAAATCTTGCAGATTTTTAGCCTTCTCCTCGGGGCTTTTCCAATCGGTCACATAATCACCATAATCGTGATTACCAAAGATAGAGAACACTCCCATTGGCGCTTTTATTTCGCTAAACATATCCACCCACTCATTCGCTTCGTTGGTTCTATTATTAACAAAATCGCCAGTAAAAACGGCCAAATGGGCTTTTTGTTCTTTAATTAATTGGATGCCTTTATACACAGCATCTTTATCTAAAAAACTACCTGTATGCACATCCGAAATTTGAAGTAATTTTAATCCATCAAAGGCCTCAGGCAAATTGGGTATAACTAAACTAACCCTGCGTACTTGGTAATTGTATGCACCCGAAGTTAAGCCTCTAGTAAGCATGATAAATGGAACCGCTCCAGCTACCAAACCTGCTCTAGCTATAAATTGCGAGCGACTAATTTTCTCGGATTGAGGTTCAATATTCTCTTCCATTTCCTCCTCATCTGCTTCTTCTTCTCTATGTAAGAACCTACGCTCAAGCAAGCGCCACACCCAAATAAAAAAGCGTTTAATATCATCAATAAGAATAAATAAAAAGGTAATGAGTTTGGAGGCATAAATAATAAAAAAGAAAGCACCCAAATAACTTTTCAAAACCTTATTGCCCACCATAAATACATCAAATACAGAAAGAGCAGAGAAAAGAAATAGTAGAACAGGTATGGTCCAATAGATAATTTTAATGGTTTTTTGGTACCATAGAGGCCTATCCTTAATTAATACCTTTATAGCCTGCCACAAATAGGTATCGAGCAATAAAATTATAAATGTAACTCCAAAAAATAGTTTGAGCCTAAATGCCTGCATTGCAATGAATATTATTTCTTATTTAACAAAGGAAATCAATGATAGTTCAGTAAACTAATTATTTCAAGAATAAATTATCCATAGTTCTCAATTTCTTTCTTAAAATTGCATGTATAAATGGGAAAAACTAGTAAAGCACTTGCAAAAAAATTAGGCCAATTAAAAGCCTTTGTTTGGAGAGTTTCTGTATTAGCCTTTCAGCTAAGCATGTTTTTTATTATTATATACAGAGTAGTGCCAGTGCCAATTACACCCTTGCCAATAAAAAGAGTATTTGAGCAGGCCTTTGGCGATGATCCAGTAAGGCTAAGGAAAGATTGGGAAAGTATAGAAAGCCTAGGAAAAAATATTTGTTTGGCTAGCGTAACCTCTGAAGATCCAAAATTTTTCCAACACCATGGATTTGATTTTGAACAAATACTTGAATCCTTAAAAAAGAGTTTTGATAAAGGTAAACGCCCGAGAGGAGCTAGTACGATAACACAACAAACCGCAAAAAACTTATTTTTTACACCTACACGTAGTTGGCTTCGAAAGGGATTAGAAGTATATGTAACGGTTTGCCTAGAGGTATTTTGGACCAAGAAACGAATACTAGAAGTATATCTTAATATAATTGAAATGGGAAATGGAGTGTATGGTTCGGAGGCTGCAGCCTTATTTTATTTCAATAAATCATCGGGCCAGCTTACACCCTCCGAGGCAGCAGCAATTGCAGCTTGCTATCCTAACCCAAGAAGATGGAAGGCGAATAAACCTTCTAGGTATATTAAAAGAAAGCAGGCCTTAATTGTAAGATACATGTATAAAATTGGCCCTTTACCTTGGGAAACGAAACAGAAGAAATAAAAAAAAAGCCTTCACACATGTGAAGGCTTTTTTTTTATTTCTTCTCTCTTAAATCTTCCGTATCTACTCTTGGTTGACGCTTTTGAACAGGTCTAATAATTCTAAATTCAACCTTTCTATCAAGCCCTTCGGTACTCATTTGATACTTTTGAACATATGGATCTTTAGAAGAGAAAACCAACATTCTGTCTTCTTCAATTTCGTATACTTTATACAATTTGCGTTTAACCTCTAAAGCACGTCTTTCGGCAAGGGTTAATTGGGTTAGGTTTGGTTTATTGTTATCGGCATGACCAATAATTACAAGTGATGCCGAAGTATCTACCAATAAGATACGTGCAATTTGTTGCAATAAACTAAACTGCTCAACATGCACCGTAAAGTGGTTTGGAGGGAAAACGATAGTTGGTAAACCAAATCCACTTTTACTTATGGTAACAAATTCGGTTTGAGGTACAGAGTCATTTAATTCATAAATAACTTCAGAAGAATCTGTTCCTCCACCACCTGTGCCATTAGGAAAATAAACCCCTATTTGTTTTCCAAAACCATATGGATCTGGATCAATGGTATCGGGAATTCCATCGTCATCACTATCTAGCGTAACACCCTTGCTATCTACCTTATATCCTTCTTTGGTATTTCCTTCTTGATCCATATAATCAGGAATACCATCCTTATCGGTATCTACCCTCATAGCTTCGGCCTTATCCTGAGCATCTTTTAAATCACGATAGATTTTATCAATAGGGTTGCTCCAATCAATGTGGTTTGGTTTTGCTTTGGTAGTTAAATTATATACAATATTTACGGCAAAGTAGCCATTACCATCGGCACGAGTTCCGCTAATATTGGCCAAATCCATATTGTCATTTGTGCTCACATAATAATCAAGTTCTGCTCCTACATCAATATTTTTAGTAACCTTACGTTTATAGCCTATTGTGATAGGAAAGCTTAAAAACGATTCATTAACAGTTCTGGTAATATTAGAAGGGGTATCTGCTTTATCTCTTGAACCATTTATGGCTTGCCTGCTAACACCTACACCAAAATAAAAATTATTCCTAGGAAAACTTTGGCGGTAATCAATGCTACCTAAATTAAATAATAGTTGAAGGTTAATATTAGAAACATTGGTTTTAAAATACCCATTATCAATATACTTGGTTTTGCTTGGAGACCCACTAAATTTACCTTGCATATACTGCAAGCGAACACCTGCTACGTGGTTAAAAGAAAATTTGGCATATCCACCAAAGCCAGGGTAAATGGCATCTGCAGGAACATCGCCAGTATAAAAGGTAATACCATAGTTTGCCCCAAATGAAAATCTGCTATATGCCTTTGGAGGAATGATATTCATTGTATCTGTAGCCTTTGCAGGAGATTGAGCCTCGGCTTTTTTTGAATCATCAAGAACACTCATATCGGGTGCTTTTAATTTTCCATCCGCTCCTTTTGCCTCCTTCTTAGGAGCATTTTGGGCTACCGATAAGGTTGCCATCAAAACGAAAATACCTATAAAAAAATTAGTTCTCATACAATGGGACTTTGCAGTAAAAATATCTGCTAAGTTAGCCCATTATATGAGAACTAAGAAATTTCTAATAATCAGTTATCTACAAACTATTGTTTATTGTATATGTAAATCCAAGAATTTGGATCAATTTCTTTACGAGCTCTTCTTAAATTTTGCATCGCTTCGTTTTTATCATCTGTAGAAATAATGGCCATTCTTAACATTTTAGAACCAGTAGAAGTTCTGTAAATGCTTGGCTCAAAACCCTTTTTGCTAAGTTTAGCTTGGTTTGCTTTTGCAACAGATAGCTTACTTACATTATAACAAGCCACAATTACATTGTACTTAGCCATTGGAGGAGTTACATCATCTGTAGCCACATACTCACTAGGTTTAGGATCTGGGGCAACAACTGGTTTAGGAGCTGGTGTAGGCTTAGGAGTTGGCGTAGGTTTAGGAGTTGGAGCAACAACTACAGGTGCAGGAGTTGGAGCAGGAGTTGGAGTTGGAGCAACAACAACAGGTGCTGGAACAGGCGCTGGTTCAACAGCTACAGGGGCAGCTGGAGCAATTGGCTCAACTGGAGCAATAACCATTTTGCTGGTATCAATTTTAGGCTCTTCTGTAACAGGTTTTTCAATAACAGGAACTTGCTCAATAGTAGTTTTCTTGTCTTTAAAGTTATTATAATTTTGGTACGACCAATCTATATGTTCTTTATCCTTGCTAGTACCTATTTTGTAGGTAACACCGGTATGAATATAAATATGGTTATCTAAATTAGCAGTTAAATACCCTTGATCCAAATACTTGGTTTGATTGTAACTAAAATCAATTCCCCCAATTAGATCTAAATTATGTTTCAAATATTTTCGTGCCTCATATCCAATTATAATATTTTGGATACCAGGGCTAGTTGATAAAGCTGCCCCTTTGTTAGAAGTTCCATCAGCAAAACTAGCACTACCTTTTGCACTAATATAGCCAGCACCTAATATGGCATAATGGTTCCAATCTCTTCGTGCCTGAGGTTCGCTTGTTAAATTTAGAACATTAAAATAGGCTCTTAAAGTAAGTTGACTTAATGAGGTAGAGAAATCTTTGACATATTCTGGAGTACCTTTTTTAGGAGTTCCACTTATATCTTGGTTACCTGCCACCTTACCATAATTATAATTAAATTGTAAGCCCATGGCCCTATTAAACGAATGACGTAAACCTAGGCCAAACATACCCGTAAAATTATATCCCACTGGAGAAAATAAGATGGGTAATCCAATTGTTCCATCCAAAGCCCATTTACTGTAAACTTTAGGGTTTTCATTAGGATTTTCAATGTTTTTATGGCTCCAATCAATTAAATTGTTCCAAGGCTTAGCACCTAATTTAACACTTACACCAGCATAAAAATTCAGATATTGGTCTAAACCGGGGTTTGTTTTTTCTTTAAATCCATCCAAATAATAGGTTTCAGAAATATGATATTCTGCACCAGCCAATAAATCTATATTTGCATTCACATAATACCTTGTACCGATTCCAATTTGATAATCACGATACGGCTTACCAAAAGAAGTTGCTCGGCTACTTGCCCCATTTGTATAAATTATCCAAGGCTTATACATATTATAACCAGCCCCTAAACTTACATAAGGTAAAAATTTACTTTCTGGTCTTTTATTTAAGCCAAAAATATTGTGTAGATTGTAATAAACTACTGCATTTAAGCCATACACAGGGGTTCTATAGCTTAATACATCAGATACTGTACCATCTAGTTTTGTCTTTTTAGGGTTACCTGTAGCATTATTATAAAAAGTATTTGACGTTAATTTTGCCTCAAAAGATAAGCTCTTGTTTAGAGAATATCTTACCGAGGCAGTATAAATACCAACTGGTTTTGATTTAATAGAAAAAAAAGTTGCAGGCACTCCTAATACTACATTTGCCGATAATTTCTTTGTACCCTCTTGAGCCTTAGAAATGGTGGAAACGGAAAGTAAAAGACTAATTGCAAGACAACTTCGAAAAAAGAACGAATTTTTAACTAATTTCATAGATTATTTATTTGAGGCAAAGGTAAGATTAATTTTATGTTTGCAAATTAAACCTTTTGTTAAAAAATAATTACTACCACTTATTCACTCAAAACCGCCATGGACCACAAAAAAATAAGTTTAGACGAGCTTAACCGTTTAACATTTGAAAACTTCAAATCATCAGAGAAGACAGACATTAAAATAGTATTAGACAATTTGCGAAGTGGCAATAATATAGGTTCTATCTTTAGAAGTGCCGATGCTTTTAGAATAAAAAATATTTACATTACAGGCCTGTCAGCCACCCCTCCAAACAAAGAAATACTTAAAACTGCCCTTGGTGCAACAGAATCTGTTGATTGGGAATATCATGAAAATGGGCTAGAACTAGCAAAAAAATTAAAATCAGAAGGGGTAAAGTTGTATGCTATAGAACAAGCAACAAATAGCATCCTGCTTCAAAATTTTTGCCCAAGTAAGGAACCAATTGCCTTAATTTTTGGAAATGAGGTTGACGGGGTTAATCAAGAAATTATTGATATATGTGATGCCGTAATAGAAATACCTCAGTTTGGAACCAAACATTCTTTAAATGTAGCAGTATCTTCTGGAATTGTTTTGTGGCACTTAATCAACCAAAAATTAACTACTCAAAACTAGTAAGCTTCAAGAATAGATATTTTTCCGTTGGCAGGCTCTATTGTTTCTAAAAGTGAGGTAAGCAAATGCGTATCGTGCATAATTTCTTGCTGCAGTAAGGTTTCTATTCGCTCCTGCAAAACCCCTTCTGGAAATATTCTAGACCTCAATTTAAGTAACTTCTCTAGTTGAACGCCTTCATTTTGTTCCAGAGCTTTTTTTACTAATGGCAATTTAGATTTAAAAAATTCTTTCAATACCAATTTCTGTTCTAAAAAATCCTTCCCTAATTGAACATCCAAATTTTTAGTATGGTCTACCAAATATTGAAATTCGGCAACAATCTCTTCGAACTTAGCAGGGAAATTTGTGGGTTGGGTGCTTGAAATATAAAATTGTACCAATGACTTTTCATCCAATAAAACCTCCTTGCTCGACACTCCTAATTTTTCGAACTTAGCAAGTAACCCCTTACCTAAAATAACATTCATATATCTTAAAAGCACCATTGGGTAGGGCACTTTATAAAAATCAAACACAGGCTTTAATTGCAACCAATAAGAAATTTCGCCAGGACCTCCAATATAGGCCAAATTAGGCAAAATGGTTTCTTGGTAAACAGGTCGCAAATTTACATTTGGACTAAAATTTTGAGGATTTTCTGTGAGTTCCTTTTTTAGTTCATCACTCGTAAATTGTTTTCCTCCTTCTGCATATGAAAAAGAATTCTCGTCCTTCTTAATCATTTTTCTACCTAGTGCTTCATCTAAATAGAAAAAATTAATTGGTCGCGCATTTATTTGCAATTTATAGTTTTGCGCGAGTGCTTTATCACTTACAGATTGCACAGCAAAAGTTGTCTGCCCAAGTATATCCTGTTCCATAATTGGAACAAAAAATTTCTTTAATTTAGCGTCATCAGCATCTAAAATTACTAGGCCAAATTTTTCAAATAAAGAATTATAAAATCTTATGCTTGCCTCACCTAAAGTATATGGCTCTTGATAAGCATTTTCAATTTTTTGAATCCAATTAATGGCTTGTGATTTATCTCCCAATAATTCTTTCAAACCAGTAATAACAGAAGCCATACTACTTAATGGCAATTTACCTGTAGCTTGTTCTTTACTTTCTAGCTCCCAGGTAATTTTCTTGCCAAACAAATACGTGCTTTTTATTTCTTCAAAATCATGGTCCTCACTAGCCAACCATAATACTGGCACAAATGCATGTTGCGGAAAACGCTCCTTTAACTCGGCCGCCGTTTTTATAGCTGTTAATATTTTATACGCCATAAATAAGGTGCCACCAAATAAACTTAATTGGTGCCCTGTAGTTATGGTAAATGTAGTTGGTTCAAGTAAACTCTCAATATTAGTCTCAACGAATCTATTTTCAGATAATTCAATTCCAGCACCTAGGTATTGGGTCTTTAAATGCTGAACCAAAACGGGTCTTTTTGCAGGATCGAAATTGCGAGTAGCAATAAGTTTATCAAATGAATTTAAATCTTGCCAAACGTTTACAAGAGGAGTTAATTCTTGCTTTTGAGAAAGGTAATCTTTAAGCAAATCTGAACCCAAATTGGTTTCTTGCAAAGGTACATCAGCAATTCGTGTAAACATTATTCAACTACCTTTCCGTACAAATCAAAATCCTCGGCTTTTTCAATCCATACGTTGGCAAAATCACCCACTCTCACATAATTAGTTTTGGCATCCACCAATACTTCATTATCCACTTCTGGGCTATCAAATTCTGTTCTACCAATAAAGTAGCCTCCTTCTTTTCTATCAAATAAAACTCTAAGTGTTTTACCCACTTTCGATTTATTTATTTCAATGCTAATCTCTTGTTGAATTTCCATAACAATAGCGGCACGTTCTTCTTTCACTTCTTGTGGAACATCATCTTCCATAGATCCAGAATGGGTTCCATCCTCGTGACTGTATGTAAAAATGCCTAGTCTATCAAACTTATTACGCTTAACAAACTCACACAAATCTAAAAAGTCTTGCTCTGTTTCGCCAGGGTGGCCAGCAATTAAGGTTGTACGTATAGCAATTCCTGGTACTTTTTCACGTATGGTCTGAACCAATTCTTCCGTTCGTTTTCCTGTGATTCCTCTGCGCATAATCTTTAACATATTATCACTAACATGTTGCAAAGGAATATCAATATACTTACAAATATTATCGCGTTCGGCCATTACTTCTAAGGCATCTAAAGGGAACTGAGAAGGGTATGCATAATGTAAACGAATCCATTCTACACCGGGCACATCCGATATTTTCCTAAGCAAATCTGCTAACTTGCGTTCGCCATAAATATCTAAACCATAGTAAGTACTATCTTGAGCAATTAATAAAATTTCCTTGGTGCCATTTTTCACTAAACCTTTTACTTCGGTTTCAATTTGTTCTAATGTTTTAGAAACATGTTTGCCTCGCATAATAGGAATAGCACAGAAAGAGCAAGGTCTATCACAACCTTCAGAAACCTTTAAATAGGCATAGTGCGAAGGAGTAGTAATTAAACGTTCTCCAATTAATTCATGTTTATAATTGGCACCCAAGGTTTTTAATAATTGAGGCAAATGTGTAGTTCCAAAGTATTGATCTACTTCCGGAATTTCCTTTTCCAAATCTGGTTTGTACCGTTGCGAGAGACAACCTGTAACAAACAACTTATCTATTTCGCCGGCCTCTTTGGCTTCAGCCCAACGAACAATAGTATTAATACTTTCCTCTTTTGCATTATCAATAAACCCGCAGGTGTTAATAATAACAATATTAGCATCGTCGGTTACAGATTCATGTTCTACTAAGAAATCATTGGCCTTTAATTGGCTATACAATTCTTCACTATCCACGATATTTTTAGAACAACCGAGGGTAATAATATTTACCTTATCTTTTTTAAGTGTTTTTGTTTTCAAAGCAATTAGCTTTTAAAAAGTGAATCAACAAATTCTTGTTTATTAAATAACTGCAGATCTTCTATGCCCTCTCCTACTCCAATGTATTTAACTGGAATATGAAATTGATCGGCAACACCAATAACAACGCCGCCTTTGGCAGTACCATCTAATTTAGTTAAAGCAAGAGCATTTACCTCTGTTGCAGCTGTAAATTGTTTGGCTTGTTCAAATGCATTTTGTCCTGTACTGGCATCTAAAACCAATAAAATTTCGTGTGGTGCAGTAGGGATAACCTTTTGCATGACACGTTTAATTTTACTTAACTCATCCATTAAACCAATTTTATTATGTAGTCTTCCAGCTGTATCTATAATTACCACATCGGCATCCATATCTACTGCTTGCTTAATGGTATCAAAAGCAACAGAAGCGGGGTCGGTATTCATACCATGTGAAATAACAGGAACGTCATTTCTACTTCCCCAAATTTTTAATTGTTCAACAGCAGCAGCTCTAAAAGTATCACCTGCACCAAGAACAACTTTTTTTCCAACTTTTTTGTATTGGTTAGCCATTTTACCAATGGTAGTAGTTTTGCCAACACCATTCACACCAACAACCATCACTACATATGGTTTAACTCCTTTTAGATCCGTAAAATCAGTGGGTATATCTGATTTATTTTCATCCATCAGTTTACCAACTTCTTCTTTTAATAAATTATTGAGTTCAGTTACTCCAACATATTTATCCTTGGTAACTCGCTTTTGAAGGCGGTCAATAATTTTCAATGTAGTTTCAATACCCACATCGCTGCTCACTAGAATTTCTTCTAGGTCGTCTAAAAAAGCATCGTCAACAGAACTTTTACCAACCAAGGCTTTGCTGATTTTATCGAGCAAACTTGTTTTGGTTTTTTCTAATCCTTGATCTAAGCGATCCTTTTTTTCTTTACTAAAAAAACTAAAGATTCCCATGTTTGAACCATTATTGTTTAAACAAAAAAAGCATTCTGTGAATAACAGAATGCTTTATTGAATGAGTGTATCAAAGAATTACTTTTTAAAGTAAGTCTTTACGGCCTCGTTTGAGACAATCTCTGATTTAAACGAGTAAGAGCCTTTTGCGTTTTTAACTGCTCTGTAAACTTTAGCAAAATCTTTTCCTGCGCCAGTTTTTAATGTTGCAACTACCTTCTTAGCCATGACTTAATTATTTAATTTCTTTATGTACGGTTACCTTTTTCATTACTGGGTTGTATTTTTTCAACTCAATACGTTCGGTAGTATTTTTACGATTTTTGGTGGTTATGTATCTGGACGTTCCAGCCAACCCGCTATTCTTATGCTCTGTGCATTCCAAAATAACCTGAATTCTATTTCCTTTTCTTGCCATTTCTTGTTTCCTCCTTAGATTTGTCCGTTACGGATATAGTCGTTCAAAACGGCACTAATGCCCTTTTTGTTAATGGTTTTAATCGCTTTAGTAGATACCTTTAAGGTTATCCAGCGGTTTTCTTCAGGAATAAAGAATTTCTTTTCCTGTAAATTTGGGTAAAAGCGACGTTTGGTCTTACGGTTTGAGTGAGACACATTATTACCCACCATAGGGCGCTTACCGGTTAAATCACATACTCTCATGACAATATTTTCTTCAAAAGGACTGCAAATATCGGGCTTTATTTCTGAAATGCAACAACTTTTTCAAAGTTTTCCTCAGGAAATGATTCCCAAAAGAAAACTTTGTCGCGTTTCACTCAATAAACTACTTATTATCAATAGCTTATTAACTAATCAGAAAAACCCAACGGGGCTGCAATATCGGATTTTATTTTAGGAACTTGTACGATGAGCGAAAATTAATTTGCTTTGCTTTAAATTTATGACACATATGGAATATCAATTTATTTTGGTAGAGCCTGCTTTTCAAAAGCATATCGCTCTAATTAGGTTAAATAGACCCAAAGAATTAAATGCATTAAATTTGCAATTGATGCTTGAATTAAAACAAGCATTGGCCAATTTAGACCAAAATGAGGAGGTAAGATGTATTATTATTACAGGAAATGAACAAGCGTTTGCGGCAGGAGCGGATATAAAACAAATGGAATCTAAAAATTCTATAGACTTATTAAAAATAGATCAATTTGAAACGTGGGACCAAATAAGAAAAACCAAAAAGCCAATTATTGCAGCTGTTTCGGGCTTTGCTTTGGGCGGAGGTTGCGAGTTGGCCATGACCTGCGATATGATTATTGCCTCTGAATCGGCAAAATTTGGGCAACCAGAAATAAAAATTGGAATTATGCCAGGTGCTGGTGGAACGCAACGCTTAACTAGGGCTGTAGGAAAAGCTATGGCAATGGAAATGGTACTTACAGGAAAGTTTATTGGAGCGGAAGAGGCAAAAAATAGGGGTCTTATTAATAAGGTAGTACCCGATGAACTATATTTAGATGAGGCCGTGAAACTTGCCAAAGAAATTGCCCAGATGAGTCCGGTTGCCATTCAATTGGCCAAAGAAAGTGTTTTGAAGGCCTTTGAAAGTGGTTTACAAGAGGGACTTTACTTTGAACGCAAGAACTTTTACCTAACATTTGCGAGCGAGGATCAAAAAGAAGGTATGAATGCTTTTGTAGAAAAACGTAAACCTAATTTCAAAGGAAACTAAGGATTTATAAATAGGATGAGCATTCAAAACCTTTCCATAAAAGATTTCACCTACCTCCTACCTGAGAATAAAATTGCTAAGCACCCATTAGAAAATAGAGATCAGAGTAAACTACTTATATATACGAAGCAAGAAATTAGCGAAGATATATTTGCGAACCTACACCAACATATTCCAACAGAAAGCATGTTGGTATATAATAATACGAGGGTTATTCATGCTCGAATGGTTTTCCAAAAAGAGAGTGGAGCGCTAATTGAAGTATTTTGTTTGGAGCCAAAACAGTTAAACTATCACCAGATATTTGAAGCAAAAGTAAGCTGTGAATGGACCTGTTTAATAGGCAATATAAAACGATGGAAGGGTGAAGTTTTAAGAAAGAAACTCTTTATTAATGAAAGACTGATTGAACTTGAGGCCACCCTGAACCAACGAAATGGGGCTTATGCCACAGTTTGTTTCAGGTGGAATGAAATGGATGTTAGTTTTGGAGAAATTTTGAATGCAGCAGGCGTTTTGCCTATACCGCCTTATTTAAATAGAGAGAGTACCGAAAAAGACGAAGAGGTATACCAAACAGTATATGCGCAAAAAGATGGTTCTGTAGCTGCGCCAACAGCAGGACTTCATTTTACTGATTTTGTATTTGAAAAACTAAAATCAAAATCAATCACTACAGAGGAACTAACCTTACATGTTGGAGCAGGAACATTTATGCCCGTAAAGGCTGATACGATGGCAGGCCATGAAATGCACCGTGAAACAATTTATGTAAGTTTAAACACCTTACTAAATATAAAAGCTCAACTAGAGTTGGGGAAACCATTGCTAGCAGTTGGAACTACTTCTTTACGAACTTTAGAAAGTTTGTATTGGCATGGAATTAAATTAAAGCTAGGCTTAGAGAATTATTCTAATTTGGATGTTCAACAATGGGACCCATATGAATTGGAGGCAAGTCTTACTGCAAGCGAATCAATTGAAAAAATTATTGAGCACCTGCATAAAACAAATCAAACAGAATTGGTTGGGTCAACTCAGGTATTAATTGCACCTGGCTACAACTTTAAACTTATTTCAGGCTTGATCACTAATTTTCATCAACCAACTAGCACCCTTTTATTATTAGTATCAGCCTTGGTAGGTTCGGCTTGGAAAGAAATATATACCTATGCATTAGAAAATGAGTTTAGGTTTCTAAGTTTTGGCGATAGCAGTTTGCTTTGGAAACCTTAATCAATTAAGGATTTTAAGGTTTCCATTTGAGACGAATTTCCTAGGATAATTAATTTCATATCTGGCTCCAACTCCATATTAATATTGGGATTTACAATATAGGAGCCATCCCCTTTTTTGAGGCCAATAACGTTGGCTCCAGAGAGTTTTCTAATATTTAAATCAACAATGTTTACACCCACTAGGTTCTTTTTTAATCGGGCATACGAAAACTCTTCCAACTGAACATCGGCGCCAGCTTGGCCAGAAAGAATATCTACAAATTCATTCACATCGGGTCTAACGATTAAAGAGGCCATATGAGCACCACCAATGGTATCGGGCATAATTACATTATCGGCCCCAGCACGTTTAAGTTTAGTAAAGCTTGAACCATTGGAAGCTCTGCTAATAATGGTTAATTTGGTGTTTAAACCTCTTGCGGTGAGTGCCACAAAAACATTATCCGCATCATTGGGTAAGGTGGTAATTAAACCTCGGGCATGTTCTATCCCTGCATTTAGTAAAGATTCGTCTTTAGTTGCATCTTCATTTAAATAAAAAACATATTCCCTACCCAAATAAAGCTCTAGTAATTCCTTTTTACTTTCTAAAATTACAAATGGAATTTGATGCTTTTGAAGCATATCACAGGCAGCCTGACCGTTTCTGCCAAATCCACAAACAATAACATGCTGTTTAAGATTTTTAATTTTATCTTTCATACGACGCCTTCTTATTTGTTCAAAAAAATTGCCTTCAACCAAAAACCTCGTGATAAGAGATAGTGAGTAGGCAAAAATTCCAAGGTTACCAATAATTAAAAATATAGTAAATATTCTACCTGCACTGCTTAAAGGAAAAACTTCGCCATACCCCACCGTAGCAACCGTGGTGATGGTCATAAATAAGGCATCTAAAAAAGAAGCTTGTTCAATAAGCATGTATCCACTTACCCCAATGGTAATGGGTACCAACATTAGCCCAGATACAAGGGCAACTTTTGATCGTGTACTTATAGTGTCCAACATGGGCAAATTAGAGAAATTAATCAGATTAAAATCAAACTTTTATCAATTTTCTTTCAAAGAATTAATGGAAACTTTGCAAACGACTTGAAACTTAAATAGGAATAATTACTTTTGTAGATAATTATTCTTAATTAAGAATAATTATTAAATAGATATGAACACCGCAATAACTCAAATAAAAACTCAGTTTAGGGAAATGGGCATTAAATCAACCATTCCTAGAGTTCTTATTTTTCAATCCTTGATGAAATTTCAGCACCATCCAAGTGCTGAGGAAATACATATATCTATTCAAAAAAAATATCCAGGTGTTTCATTAGCCACTGTTTATAAAACATTAGACATGTTGGTTCAAAACAATTTGGCACATAAAGTAGTTACAGATGAAGATAAGGTAAGATACGACTCAAGAACAGATCAGCACATTCATTTATATTGTGATAAAACAAAAAAGATAAGTGATTATGAAGATGCGGCATTAGAAAGTTTAATTGCAGACTATTTAAGCACCCATCCAATACCAGGATTTACGGTAAAACAAATACAAGTAAATTTAAAGGGAGAGTGCAAAACGATTAAGAAAAACCAATAAAAAATAAATAAATTATGACCATGTTAGTAGGAAAAAAAGCGCCACATTTTAGCGCAGATGCCGTTGTTAACGGAGGAGAATTTGAAGAAAATTTTTCATTAGCTCAATTTGAAGGAAAGAAACATGTATTGTTTTTCTTTTACCCTTTAGATTTCACGTTTGTTTGTCCAACCGAAATTATTGCCTTCCAAGACAGAATCAAAGATTTTGAAGATAGAAATGTGCAAGTAGTTGGTTGTTCGGTAGACAGCAAATTTTCGCATTGGGCTTGGTTGAATACACCAAAAAACAATGGTGGTATTCAAGGAGTAAAATATCCATTGGTAGCGGATATAAACAAAACTATAGCTACAAATTTTGGTGTATTGGCAGGCAAATACACTTACTCTGACGATGAGCAATTAGAATGGATTGGCGATAATGGCGAAAATGCAGTTGCTTACCGTGGCTTGTTTTTAATTGATACCAAAGGAACAGTTCGCCATCAAGTGGTAAATGACATGCCATTAGGAAGAAGCATTGATGAAGCAATTCGTATTATAGATGCCTTACAATTTTTTGAAGACAAAGGAGAAGTTTGTCCAGCAAATTGGGAAAAAGGAAAAGACGGTATGAACGCAACCGCTGAAGGTGTGGCAAAATATTTAGGATCACACTAAGATGTGTTTCTAAGTAGGCGCTTTACATAAAAATGTATAAATTTGGCAGGTATGAAGAAATGGCTCTTTTTACCTGCCTTTTTTATGTATGCCTTTTCGGCATGGGCTCAAACAGATAGTATACTTGAAGTTGGGCTCACACAATATAGTAAAGACGATAGGTTTGACAAATATCAATTAACACTTGCCTTGTTTTTAACGGAAGGCGACACTATCTATTCAATGGATTTTGAAGGGAGTAGGCCAAGCGTTCCAATTCAAATAAAGCGCCCAAAGGGGTATCAATATTATGCTTATGGCTATGTTTTTTTTAGTGGAACACAAAATAAATATAACCCTGGCTATGTAACTGTTTTGGTTTGCAACCCCTACAACAAGCATCCTCATTTATTTTTAGACTATAACCAGAACTTTGATTTTACAGATGACCCAAGGTTTACCATGCCCTTTTTTGATGAACCTGGTGTTGAAATTGAATTGGCGAATGGTGAAATTAATACAGGTAGAATAAAGTTGGTTCTTACACGTAATAAGCTTTTTGGACAAAAGTATGATTTCAAGAAGCAGATGGATGAGTATTACGAAATGGCGTATAAGGGCAGAAAGTTTGTGGGCTTGGAATTTACGTACAGAGAACAGCGTTATATTACTCGTTCGGGTATGGTGAAGCAAGGTAGAGAATCGTTTAAAATTGCCTTATTGGATGCAAATGCAAATGGTATATATAATGATGCAGAAGTAGACAAAATACTCTTTGTGAATGCAAATGATACGGTATTGGATGCCACAAACCCATTGAATTTTGTGGTATTTTCAAAAAAAGGAAAGAATACCTATTTCGAAAAAAACGATAAACTGTATCAAGTTATAGAAGCCGATCCAGCAGGATTATACATTCGTTTTAAGCAAAGTACGGATGAGGTTGATTTCAATAAAATTAAGGTTGGAAAGAAAATACCAAAAGTAAAGCTTACTTTAGTTAAAGGCGAAACCTTAAAGATTAAGAAGCTTAGACGCAAAGAAGTATATATTTACTTTGGCAGTAAAACGAGCAAGAACTTTAAATCGGACACCATGCTATTGCGCCAAATTGCCGCTTTAGACACTAACAATTTGAAGGTTATTTGCGTATTGTATGTGAATAAGAGTTATGAGCTAAGAATATTTCAAACAGATGCACAACCCAATTATATTTTAGCTTATGGTACAAAGGAATTAAGCAATAAATTGGGTATTAATAGTGTGCCTCAAACCTTATATTTAGGCAAACGCCGCAGGGTAAAAAAATATGGTCTGAACCCAAATGAATTTTTGAGATCGTATTTAGAGAAAAATTAGGTTCGGCCTAAAACCTTACCAACTACCGCCGGCACCGCCACCACCAAAGCTACCACCGCCAAAGCCACCAAAGCTGCCGCCACCACTGCTGCCACCACCACCAAAGCCGCCGCCACCACTAAAGCCACCGCCGCCAAAGGTTCCAATGAATGGGCCAGGACCATAAAACATTCCGCCCCTACCGCCTCTGCCACCTTTGCCAAAAAAGATAATAAATAGGAATACCAGAATGATAATGATGATCAAAATTGCAGAAGGAGGTTGTTTGCCTCCTTTACCTCTTGGATTTTCATTAATATACTCGCCAGAAGCAGCGCGCATGATGATGTCTGTTGCTTCTTCTAGTCCTTGATAATAATTTTGTTGCTTAAAATTAGGCTTAATATTTTCCTCAATAATTCGTTTCGAAAGCGCATCGGTAATGGTGCCTTCCATGCCATAGCCGTTTTGAATTCTAACTTTTCTATCGGCAAGGGCAATGTAAATTAATAGGCCATTATTTTTGCCCTTCATACCTATCTGCCAACTTTCGGCAAGGCGTTGGCTATAATCAAAATCGTCTTCGCCTTCAAGCGAATTTTCAATTACGATGGCAATTTGGGTAGATGTGCTATCGCTATAAGCAAGCAATTTAGCTTCTAAAGCACTTTGTTGCTCAGCAGATAATGCTCCTACATAATCGTTTACTAACCTAGGAGGATTGGGTTTTGAAGGCAAATCTTTTGCCTGAACAGCTACCAAGCTGAAGAAAAGAACAAAAAAACTAAGTAATTTATTCATGTTTAGTTCCTTCCCCAAAAGAAATCTCATTACTTAATTCGTTGGTATCGTTTGATTGATATGGGAAATGAGCTTTCAATTTTAGTCCAACATGAAGGATAGCTTCGGATAAACCTGCAGCATAGTTCCCTGAACCAAAATGGTTGCGCATTCCTTCCAACTCTTCTTTCCAAAAATTATCCCCTACTCTATCATGAATACCCGAATCGCCTAGGATGGCAATTTTTCTATCCTCGGTGGCAACATAAATGAGTACCCCATTTTTCAATTCGGTTGAATTCATCTTTAATTGATAAAACACTTCCTTGGCACGCTCAATTGGATCAAGCTTGCATGTAGGTTCAACATGAACCCGAATTTCGCCAGAGCTTTCCTTTTCGGCAGCTTGAATGGCGGATACAATAAGAGCCTGATCGGCTTTTGAAAAACTAGGTTTGCCCATTTAAATTTATTTTGCCACACTTACTAAAAAGCATGGAGATTCAACTGTTTTAGAAGAAAACTCCATGCCTTTAGGTTTAAAAAATATTCAATTAGAATTTTACTTCTGGAGCTTTATCGGCACCTGCCACAGCTTCAAAGTAACCCTTTTTATCGAAACCGAACATTCCGGCGTATAATACTTGGGGGAATTTACGTATGTATGAGTTGTAATCTTTAACTACGTCGTTAAACTTACCACGTTCAACGGCAATTCTATTTTCGGTACCTTCTAATTGCGATTGTAATTCTTTAAAATTCTCTGTCGCCCTTAATTGTGGATATTGTTCTGCCACAACCATTAAACGACCAAGAGCTTGAGACAATTCGCCTTGAGAAGCCTGGAATTTTTGAATTTGATCTGGACTTAATTTGCTGGCATCTACTTTTACTTGAGTAGCACTTGCACGCGCATTAATTACATCGGTAAGGGTTTTTTGTTCGAAATTTGCCACCCCTTTTACGGTATTAACCAGGTTTGGAATCAAATCTGAACGGCGTTGGTACACGTTTTCAACCTGAGCCCAAGAAGAGCTTACGGTTTCTTGCTTGCTAACCATGTTGTTGTAACTACCACAACCGTTGAACACTAGCAATAACAGGGCTGCGCCAATAACTAAAAGGATAATGTTGCTTCTTTTCATTGTTTTAATGATTTATAGATAGGGCAAGATACAAATTAGTATCCAAAGTTTTTTGTCACTGACAAAATGTACATTGCTTATCGACCAACAGCTTTATTTTGAAGTGGAATTGCCTTTTTAGGTCATATACCTTAGGTTTGCCTAAACTTATGGCAGTAAAAAACCATAAAATTGGCTCAAGCAATTATGATTTACAAAGCAGACTGTTTACATTTTAAGGGACATATTCCTTGCAAACCACACAAGCAACATGGGTATCATTGCCAAGATTGTGTGGCATATACACCGGTTTCGAAACGCATATTAATACTTAAATTAGGTGCTATTGGCGATGTAATTAGAACCACACCTTTAGTAGTAAAGTTTAAACAGTTGTATCCAAACTGCAAAATTACTTGGCTTACATGGACACCCGATATTTTGCCATCATCGCAAATTGATGAGATTTTAAAGTGGGATCATAACTCTATTATGTATGCCCAACACAGCTCTTGGGATATTGCCATTAACTTGGATAAAGAAAAAGAGGCAGGTGCATTATTGAAGGTTGTTGATGCCAAAGAAAAGTTTGGATTTGTTTTAAAAGACAATGAAATACAACCCATAAATGAATTGGCTCAGCATAAATTTAATACAGGTATGTTTGATGATATTAGTAAAGCTAATACCAAAAGTTACCTACAAGAAATTTTTGAAATTTGTGGCTATGAGCATGCTGGAGAGCCTTATTTAATGGATACTCACAGCGATAAAGGTTATACTTGGAACCTGCCAAAAGGAAAGAAAATTATTGGAATGAATACTGGTTGTGGTGGCCGATGGACAACTAGATTATGGAGTATAGATAAATGGGTGGAATTAGTTGCCTTAGTAAAAATACAACACCCAGATGCCGAAATTTTGTTATTAGGTGGTGAGGCAGAAGATGCCAGAAACAAAGAAATACAAAAACGCTCTGGCGCTACTTATTTAGGATATTACAGCTTATTTGAATTTATAAACTTGGTAAACCAATGTGAATTGGTAATTACGCAAGTTACCATGGGCATGCATATTACCTTGGCTTTGGGCAAGAAAATTATTTTAATGAACAATATCTTTAATCCAAACGAATTTGATTTGTTTGGAAAAGGAGAAATTGTGATGCCAAATAAAAGCTGCAAATGCTTTTATAGAGGCAGCTGTGTAGATGGCACATCATGCATGGAAGAATTACCTGCAGAAAAGATTGCTGAGGCCGTTGCGAGACACTTATAGAAAAGGCCTAAAGGCCTCCTAAAAAAATAGATTCAAAAATAATAGCCCGGGCATAAATACCCGGGCTATTATTTTTATAGATTATGGAACATTAAATCAATTGAGAAGTATGATTTTTAGTATCTACCTTTTCGATAATTTTTTCAATTTTACCTTTTTCGTCGATAACAAAAGTGGTTCTTAGAATACCCATGTATTTTTTGCCATACATGCTTTTTTCGCCCCAAGTTCCATAGGAAAGTGCTACTGCATTATCTTCATCGGCAAGGAGTGAAAAAGGAAGTTCGTGCTTTGCAATAAATTTTTGGTGTTTAGCTGCAGTATCTGGACTAACCCCTAAAACCGCGTATCCATTAGCCAAAAAGGTATGGTAATTATCTCTTAAATCACACGCCTCGGCTGTACAACCAGGAGTATCGTCTTTCGGATAAAAATATAGTACCAATTTTTTTCCTTTAAATGATGCTAATGAAACCAGTTCATTGTTTTCATTTATTGCTTTAAATGCAGGAGCCTTATCTCCTACTTGTAATGTTAGTGCCATTGCTAAATAGTTTTAAATAGAAACCACAAAAAGTAGTTTTTGTTTTACCTTAATTCCATTGGAAAATGCTTCTCCAAGATATTGCCTTTTGCATCTTCTAAGATAATTTTTAAATCAGCAAAAATTTGGAGATTACCTTCATTTTGGTTTTGCTGAATACTTTGTTTAACCAAGGTATACATCTCATCAAAATAATACGTTATTTGTTGGTTTTTAAGATCGTAATCCAACAATATCCAATTCTCATTTAGATAGGCATTAAACTTAGAGATACCTGTAAAATTATCTTTAATCTCAAAATCCCAACGAGCAGTATCATTTTCCTTTTCTGGGTTTTTAAATCGAATGGGTTTAATGGTTGGAGCGGTGGTATCTAATGCTACACAATAATTACCAAAGTTAGCGCCTTTGCCTCTTACCCATCCTTTATCGAAGGTTCCGCCAGCACTTCTTAAAAAATCTGATTTGCCATTTGAATACGCCAAAACCAATTTATTTTCTAAGCCTGGAGCAAAACCACTTGGTTCAATAGCAATATCAAAAGCTGCCTGAATGGGTACATTTGGGGTATGAAAAGAATACTCTTTTGAGTAAGTATCTTTTTGCGGAAAGAGCGTTTGAAGTTCATAATAAACCGTATCGTAAATAGACTTTGGATCAAGCTTAATAACAATTCCATTGCCTTGAACCAATTGCGATTTGCCCGGCAAAAGCATTTGTTTACCCTCAATAGATTTTAGGTAAGCCATTCTATCTGCATCTGGTTTTGGGGCGCCAATTTTATATAGACACTTCAGGTAATAGGTGTTTTTATTAAAATCCTTCACTACAAAAAGCAATTCACCCGTTTGCGATTGCATAGATTCAAAACTTATTCTTCCCTTACGGACATCGGTGGTATAGGTGCTAAACATGTTTCCATCATCTATAAAACACTTTTGAATTCTAGTTTTTTCAATTCTATACCAAGGGTAATCTATATGTGCATTTATGTATTTACTTTCATCGAAAGCAAACTGGTTAAGTGTATGCTTAAAAGTGGGTGTTCCATTAAGTTTTAAGGCATATTCATAAATCCCTTTTTCGTCTTTTGCATTATGGATATAATCATAGGTTTCTATTCCAAACCCATACGTATCGGGGTCTACAAGCAGAGTATCTTTAAGCACCCAAATAGAATCGCGCAGCAAAGTAGTTTTAGGCTGAACCAAAATTTGTTTTTTAAGGAGGAGCCCTTCTGCTACAAATTTGTATATATGAATTTTAAAAATAGTAGGCTTTAAAGTATCTATTGGAACCAAACCAAAAAGGGCTGGGTTCTTTATTTTTTCTGTTTTGGTATCCCGTATTTCGTAATGCAAATGCGGACCACTACTTGTTCCACTATTTCCACTCCAGCCAATGGTATCGCCCTTTTTAACTTTAAGAAAAGGTTTCAAAAATATTTTATCAAACTCAAAGGTTTGGTTGATGTATTGATATTGATGAATCCAATCGGCAACGGGACCATTATAGGCTTGCAGGTGGCCATAAACCGTGCTATACCCATTTGGATGCTCGATATAAATAGCTTTACCATAACCACCCTTTTGTATCTTAATACGAGATATAACGCCATCTGCTGCGGCGTAAACAGGCAAACCTTCGTGGCCATTCGTACGCAAATCAATTCCACTATGAAAATGATTATCCCTTAGACCACCGAAAGGTGAAACTAAATTTGGGAGTGAATCAAGCGGATAGCGAAAGTAGCTTTGAGCGCTTAGGAAAGAAGGGAAAAATAGAAAGAGAAACAGAAAGAGAAAGAGGTTGGCGCTGGGAAGTGCTTTGCTAGCCGAAGCTTTAGCGGAGGTTAGGGAGGTGGGATGTGGGTGATATGTGGCTGAGGATTGCATTATTTTACTTCGAAGCTTAACATAGAGGCATCTTCTATGAAGCCTTCAAGTTTATCGCCAATGGCAACGGGACCAACACCTGCGGGGGTTCCAGTATAAATTAAATCGCCAACCTTTAGGGTAAAGTATTGAGAGATAAAACTTATAATTTTATCGAAAGAAAAAATCATATCACGTGTATTTCCTTGCTGAACCCATTCTTGGTTTTTCTTTAAACCAAAGTTAATATTACTTAGATCTAAATTTTCGATTGAAATAAAATTGCCAATAGGAGCCGAACCATCGAAGCCTTTAGCCAATTCCCAAGGCAAGCCTTTGGCCTTAAGTTGAGCTTGCAAATCGCGAGCAGTAAAATCTACACCTAAACCAATTTCAGAAAAATAATTACGAGCAAATTTCTCTTGGATGTTTTTGCCAACCTTATTAATCTTAATTACCAATTCAATTTCGTGGTGTACATCGTTGCTAAAATGTGGTAGGTAGAAATCTTCGCCAGCACGCAAAAGGGCAGTATCGGGCTTAGAAAATACTACAGGATTCTCAGGCACAGCGTTACCTAACTCTTTAGCATGCTCACTATAATTTCTACCTATGCAAAATATCTTCATATTTAATTTTCAAATTGGATAAAACTATTAACCTAAATTCTACTTTTTCAATTCAGATGAAACAAACTCCATCAGACTTTTAATATACTCTTCAGAGAAATCAAATTTAATACCTGCGGTTTCATAAATCTCGCCAATACTTTTTGTATAGCCAAGGCTTAGAGCACTTTTATATTGTTCTATGGCCTTAGCTTTATTTCCTAAATAATTTCTCCAAACAGATAATGCTCCTAATTGAGCCATACCATATTCTATATAATAAAAAGGCACTTCAAACAAATGCAATTGCTTTTGCCATGTATACGCTTGAAAATGCTCATAGCCTTCCCAATTAACGGTTCCTGTTCCAAAATCTTTACTCAGTTTCATCCAATATTCTTTGCGTTCTTGGGCAGTATGTGTTGGGTTCTCGTAAATCCAATGTTGAAACTTATCAATAGTAGCAATCCAAGGAAGAATCTTAATAATACCTTCTAGATGTTCTTCTTTGGCACGTTTAAAATCATTTGGATCGGGATAAAACTCATCTTGACCTTCGTAGCTAATTAACTCCATGCTCATGCTGGCTAATTCGGCCACTTCGCTCGGGCAATTTTTAAACGAGGATAATTCTAAATCTTTGCTCAAGAAAGAATGCACGGCATGACCACCCTCGTGAACCATGGTTTCCACATCGCGGGTACTGCTAGCAGCATTCATAAAAATAAAAGGCACATTGGTTTCGGCCATAGGATAATTGTAACCACCAGGTGCTTTCCCTTTTCTGCTTTCCAAATCCAAACGATTCATATCGTCCATGGTCTTTATGCAATAGGCAAAATAATCATCCACCTTAGCAAAGCACTTAATGGTTTTTTCTAATAAATCGGCACCACTTGTAAAAGGTTCAAGAGCTGGTTTATTTTCTACATCTACCTCCATATCCCAAGGGCGCAAAGTAAACCCTAGGGCAGCTTGGCGTTTTAAATTAAAATCTTTTACCAAAGGCAAAACTTGCTTTTGAATAGCTTCATGAAAATTAAAGCAATCTTTAGGGGTATAATCAAACCTACCCATGGCAGCAAACATATAATCTCTAAAATTGGCAAAGCCAGCATTTAAAGCCACTTGGTGCCTAAGTTTAATAAGTGTGTCAAATAAATTATCTAATTCTTCTGTATGAGCAGCACGCTTTTCATTTATTTTTTTGAAGGCTTCTTCTCTCAAATTTCTATCCGTACTTTTTAGGTAATTAGCTGCTTGTTGAAGCGTAAGTTCTTTACCTTCCATTTCCACACTCATACTCCCTAAAATACTTCCATATTTTTGCGATTCGGCGGCAATTTGAGCCATTAAAGGAATGTTTTCTTCTCTAAATAATTCTATTTCCTTTTTGAGCCCCCGTAGGTAAATAAAATATTTTTGCTGATCTAATTCTGCAACAAATGGGCAGGCAATTAACTTTTTATTTAAGGCATCGGTGATAGGAGAAATTTGGGGTTCAATTTCGCTCACAAAAAACAAGTAAGCTTCTTCAAGCGTTTTGTTATTGGTATCGCAGGTCATGCGAACATAACGCCAAGCTAAATCTTCGCTTACAAAAGCTTCCAATTCACTTCTATGTTTGAGCCAAGTTTCTAACTCAGCTTTGGAATTTATTTCTCTGTTTACTAATTGAGAAAAGTAAGGTTCAAGAACTTCCCAAGAAGTAATCTTTAATTTATCGGCCAAAAATTTGTGATGGATAATAGTAAGCATAGGTATATGTATTAAGTAGGTTATAAAATTAAAAAAAGCCAGAGGCCAGAAGCTTGCAGCCAGCAGCTATTACTTTCAAATTAATTATATGTTTTGATGAATTCATAGAACAAATCGCAGTTATTGCTTAATTGTTCATAATAATCTGTGGCATTGGAATTTCCTTTTATAAAAGCTCTATTTTTTGCCAATTGGGCTGCATTTGTTTCAAACGCAGTGTTTAAAATATAGATACATGCACCTAGTAATTTAGGATCAGAGCTGTTTTGCAAAATTTGCTTGTAATAATACTTTGCTCTTGCACCTGAATAGTAAGTTGGATCCACATCTGTATACGAATCATTAGGATCATAACCCATATGATAATTCTTTTGCATAATCCAAAACTTGCCATTATAGGTCATTGCATAATATGCATTTGCAATTTTCAACAACATTTTTGCCTTCTCTTCTCCCTTAGCATTTGCTGCTTTGGTTTTAAGAGTAATAAGTTCCTCCAAGAATGTTCTTTTGTTATATGAAACGTTTTTATAATTCATTTCATCGTGACCATTCCATGGGTTCAAGCAAAATGGATCATCAAATCTAAACAAGCTATTTACATCATTACTCCAATAAGAAGTGTCAATCTTTTTAAGGGCATCAAGAGCCAAAAGTAATTTATCTTGCTGAACCAATTTCATGCTCTTTAAATCAAGTAATTTATCTTGACTCCAAGGTTTCTTATTTTCATCATAAGGATACCCGTAGTTATAGGTGTCTGTATAAATGGGACCTCTCAAATATTTCTCAAATGCGTTGGGATTAGGTTTATGAAGGATATAAAGTTGCTCATCAATTTGAGATGGTGTGGCATACGTATAAATTTGCGTATACACATTTGCGACCCCATTTAATGGATGATAGGCATATGGTTGTGATGATTTGCCATACAGCATTAATCCTTTGGCAGGCTCTCCCCTTTCTCTAAACTCTTTGGCCGCAAAGTTTATGAGTTGCATTTGAAGAGTAGTATATTGTTTATTTTGGGCCGAATTGTTTTTTAGGTAAACCAAACATGCTGCCAAATCATCTTCAATTTGTGGAGTAACTTTAGGCGTTTGTGAAAGGCTAAGCATCAACTTATTTATAAGCAATTGCGTTTGTCCAACAGGAGCTAGTTCGGAGAGTTTAATAGCAGAATAATACGCATTTGCTTTAGCTAAATCTTTATTAATAAAAGCTATATAGCCCGCACATAATTTATAAAAACCTGTTGCCGGAATGCTGCCATCTTTTAGTCCTGTTTCTAGAGCTGCCAATACTTCTTTGGAATACATCAAATCCTTTTGTTTCTGGTTGTAGGCCGCCTCTTTGGTTAACTCTTGGTAACTAAATAAGCTTTCGTTTTTAGTAGAACCAACGGTATAGGTTTCACCTAAAATCCAATCCTCCAATTTATTTATTTCGCGCACCCATAGAAAGGGAAGAAATTTATTTTTAGGATTGAGTGAAATAATGGTTTTAATAGTTGGCAATTGTTCATATGGTTTTTGCAGGCAATGCATTACATAAACCATTGCTTTATCTGAATTAGATTTAGCCAATTTAAGAGTTGGTTCAAACAACTCATTTTTAAACAGCTCTTCACATCTATAGCGTTTATCGGGACAAATTTCAAATATTTTTGTGAGTCCTATATTGCATTGTACTTCATCCCTAAATAATACCTCATACATTAATGCATTATTCTTGAGCCAATTATTAGTTGGCATTTTATTTAGGTAGGTATAATAGTATTCTCGCAAGGATGCCGAATCTAGATTATAATAGGAAGTGCGCACTATTTGATAGGCATAGCGTTGTTTTAGAAAGTCGTCGCTGCAGGTGTTTATTAATTTCTTTCCTTCTTCTACTATTTCAATTCCGTTTATTGGGTCGGGGCTAACTCCATATTCATAATTACCATTATACGTTTCTAAGCTAGGGATAATTTTGCCAGGCGCCTCTATTTTTGGGCAATCAGAGCATTCCCAAGTGCTGTGTTCGTTGCTTTGGTATTCCGATTTTTTTGCATAATCGAGATAACTCAATAATGCGGGATGTTTTGATGCAAAATTTAGGAAGGTATTTTGTTCAATAAGACCATCTTTTATTTTAAAATATTCTACGGGTTCGGTGTTATATAAAACGGTTTCGATATCCTTACTTTTAACTCTAGTTTTGGAATCTAATTTATAACAATAGCCTAGCCATAATTTTATATTATCGCCGTATTCGTCTGGCAATTGTGTTTCTGCATCGTAATAATCATACCTAGTTTCAAATCCTTGATGATTATAATCGAGGCTATAAAACAGCGGTTGCAAACCTGGTTCACCAGAGTTTGTGGGATCAAAAGTCCAAAAACGATATTCTTCTTTGTATAAGAAAAAGCCGCAACTAGTGATGGATTTAGGCGGCCAAAAAACAAATAAAAGATTAATGATAAGGAGCGTAGGCAGCTTCAATTTTTTCATACGGAATTTTTTCTAAATCGCTTGGGTCTAAATCAAAAAGTGCGATGGTTGTTTTGGTATCAAAAGGCAATTTACTAATAAGCATAGATGCTTCGTTTAGCTCTCTTTCTCGGCAGGTTTCTACTTTTAAAATATCACCTGCTTTTAAATTATAGGCATCATACAATCTATTGGGAGATTTTACTAAATACACATTGGGGTCGAGCTTTTGTAATAAAGTAGAATCTGAATCACCAGGTCTAATTGTAGTACTAATTTCTGGGATAATGTCTGAAGAAAACACTTTTAGAAATCTATTATTTCTATAGACTAATGTCCAACTAAAAACAGGCAATGCATAATCCATAGGCAGCGGATACTCTTTAATGGCAAGGTATTTGGCCGCTTGATTTACATTAAAAATGCTATTCGCTTGCTTAAAATTTCTTGCATTATCAATATTATACACCATTAACATCACACGGTTTACTGGCGGTATTCCAAGTTCGGTTCGGTATTTATATGGGTACAACCTAAGCGTAGCAGAATATTGATATTGAGGAGCCCATTTTTTTAAGCACAAAAGCAACTTGAAATAGGTATTCTTTGTTTCTTTTGTCCAGTCGCAATCAATTTGAATTTCATTTACAGGATGTTTAATATGGGTTTCAATTCGAAGGGCTTGGGTCAGAAAATTCTTTGCATAATAATCCAAATTACTGCTATCTAAATGCAACAAAACTTCTTTGGTTATATAGATTACAGGTATGTATTCACAACTATCTGTTTGCTCACCCAAATAATATTCTATTCGAGTTTTGCTAGCAGGGAAAATACCCGCTCCGGGACTGTAATCTACATCCAATAATTTCACATACATTTTTTTTATGCTATGTGATTGCATAAAAGCGTTTTCACGCTCATTGTAATAGGAGCTTTTACTAAATGTTGTTTTCCACCAATACACTGCCTTAATAGCCGATTGGGGTTTTAGGGTGCTCATTTGAAATAATCCAAAGAGCAAAAGCAGGAAAGAAAATCCCGCCAAAATTTTCTGTGTTTTTAGGTTCATAAATACTTCACCAATTTAGTTAGGAGTTTGTCATATTTCCTAAAAAAATTGTGGGCTGCGCAAAAACAGATTTAAATCATTTTTTAATCAGATAGGCAGGTCTTATTTCGAAGCATTCAAAACATAAATCTATGAGGACTATTATTGAGCCATTCAGAATTAAATCTGTTGAACCTATTAGAATGACAACACGCGAAGAGCGCACAACATTCTTAGAAAATGCCCATTACAACCTGTTTGCCTTGGACAGTGAAAACGTAATTATAGATTTACTTACAGATAGCGGAACTAGCAGCATGAGCGCCAATCAATGGGCATCTGTTATGCGTGGAGATGAATCGTACGCTGGTAGCCCCTCTTTTGACCGTTTCCATAAAGCGGTTCATCATTTAATGCCTTTTTCGCATATTATTCCAACTCACCAAGGCCGTGCTGCCGAGAAAATATTATTCTCTATAATAGGTGGCCCTGGAAAATACATTTTAAACAATACTCATTTTGATACAACCCGCGCCAATATTGAATTTACAGGTGCAGAAGCAATTGATTTAGTCATTCCTGAGGGTAAAATTCCAGATTTAGAGCATCCATTTAAAGGTAATATGGATATTGCCCGTTTGGAAGCCTTTATTAAGGAAAAAGGAGCTGAAAATATTCCTTTAGTCATGTTAACTATTACGAATAATTCGGGTGGTGGACAGCCTGTGTCGATGGCCAACATTAAAGATACCAAGTACATTTGCATGAAATACGATATTCCTTTGTTTATGGATGCGTGTAGGTTTGCTGAGAATGCTTGGTTCATTAAAATGCGTGAGCCAGAATATGCAAACGTAAGTGTAGAAGCCATTGTCCAAGAAATATTCTCGTATGCCGATGGTTGCACCATGAGTGCTAAAAAGGATGCATTGGTAAATATGGGTGGATGGTTAGCCATGAATAACCCTGTTTGGGCCGAAGCTGCAAGAAACTTATTAATTTTAACCGAAGGATTCCCAACTTATGGCGGATTAGCTGGAAGAGATTTAGAAGCTATTGCCACCGGTTTAGAAGAAGTAATAGACGAAGATTATTTACATTATAGAATTAGCTCAACCCAATATTTGGCAAGGCATTTAACCGAAGCTGGTATTCCAATTGTGAAGCCGGCAGGTGGCCATGCGGTGTATATTGATGCACGCAATATGTTATCGCATATTACTCCGCTACATTATCCTGGACAGGCATTGGCAGTTGAAATGTATTTACATGCAGGCATAAGGGCCTGTGAAATTGGAACGGTCATGTTTGGTTTGCAAATGGATGGAACCGAAAAAGAAGCGCCAATGGATTTAGTGCGTTTAGCAATTCCTAGAAGAGTGTATACTCAAAGTCATATTGATTATGTGATTGAAGCCCTTACAGAAATTAACGCTCGTAAAAACGAGCTTAAAGGAATGAAGATTGTATGGCAACCTAAGCAATTGCGCCACTTTAGCGCACGCTTCTTGCCACTTAATTGTGAATGCTCACAAAAAGAAAATTTTATTAAAGCATTCCAGGCAGAAACGGTTTAATACTAAAACTCACTCCATAAAAAAAAGGGCCGATGAATATTCATCGAGCCCTTTTTTAATATGTAAAGGCAGTCCTTAAACTGCTTTCGGACGGTAGCTGGTTTTAGAACCACCCGCACCTTTTGAATTTGCTTTAGGAGCGGCACTCTTAGGCGCAGCTGTTTTAGGAGC
Organism: Bacteroidetes bacterium B1(2017); assembly: GCA_002256395.1. Taxonomy (GTDB): domain Bacteria; phylum Bacteroidota; class Bacteroidia; order UKL13-3; family UKL13-3; genus B1. Next base: position 130,517 of record NKJG01000001.1, read on the forward strand.
AGCTGTTTTCTTAGCAGCAACTTTTTTAGGTTTTACTTCTTCTGCAACGGGCTCTGCAGCCACGTCTGTTGCTTCAGCAGTTTCAGCAGTAGCTTCTTTACCTTCTTCGGTTTCGTTTAGTTTAGAAAAATCTAAAACGTCTTTTAACCAATGGAACCAGTTCAATAATTTCTTGATATCATTATCGTAAACGCGTTCGCTATCTAAGTTAATGGCACCAATTAAGAATTCACGCAATTTCTTCATGTCTTCTTTGGCCGTAGGAACCTCTCCTACTTCTTTTAACTTCAATAACACTTTGTTTAAGCGAAGATCTTCTTCAAGTGTATAGATAGAAATATCTTCTAATACAGAAACCTTATCTTGAAAACTGGTTGAAAATCTTCTACCTGTACCAATGGTTTCTACAATTAATCCATTTTTACTTCTTCCAACGATTTTATGCAAACCACTTTGTCCGGCAATGGCAACGATGTCTTTTAATTCCATGCAAATTATAATTAGGATGGCAAATGTAATAAAAATAAATTTTTGAGCGCTTTTTATTCTCAACGCTTTTATTTTTGCGCACCTTGAAAAGACTAATTTTATTTATATGCTTGATTTTTACCTATGTAGGCGCGCAATGCCAGCAGGTAATTAATATTGAATCGAAGCAATATGATAACAAAGACACGGTTTGGCATGGAAATATTGAGTTTTTATTTAACCTTTTGCAGAATCAAAATCAGGTAATTTCCATTGGAAACAAGTTTAATATTTCGAGAACCCACGATATTCATACCTATTTATTTTTAAATGAGTTTAATTTTATACGAGCCAATACTCAAAACTTAGATTATAATACCTACCAACATGCCAGGTATAAGCGAACTATAAGTACTTGGCTTAGTGGCGAGGCATTTGCTCAAACTCAATTTAACCAGCAAATAGGATTAAAATTTAGAGGTTTATTGGGCGCGGGGCCCCGCATGCGACTCATGTATAGCGATAGTATGAAAGTTTTTGTTGGCCCTATGTGGATGTATGAATACGAAGAAACCACTGAGGCAGCGGCAAGAAACGTTCACAATAGACTTAGTTTGTATGTTTCGTTTTTATATTTTAAGGAGAAGAATTTTAATTTTGACATTGTTGCCTATTACCAACCCGATTTGGTAGAGTTTAGCAATTACCGCTTAATGTCGGAGATTAAGGCTCAGTGGCTTATCACACGTAAACTTGGTTTTAGGTTCAGCCTGAGCCAAAACTATAACTCGGTGCCGCCACCCGGCATACCAAACAATCTTTTAAATATAAAGAATTCGTTTGTGTACAATTTTTAAAATTGCCTGAACCGAACAAATAAAGCGCTTCTTTTTATGGGCTAAAACCCTATTTTTGCCTTCTAAACGCTCGCTTTCACATATGGAAAACATTGAGAAATATATCCCTAAGAACAAAATTCGCATTGTAACTGCTGCCAGTCTTTTTGATGGTCATGATGCTGCCATTAACATTATGCGCAGAATTATTCAAGCAAGTGGTGCCGAGGTTATACATTTAGGTCATGATAGAAGCGCCGAAGAGGTAGTAAACACTGCCATACAAGAAGATGCAAATGCCATAGCAATGACAAGCTACCAAGGCGGACACGTAGAGTATTTTAAATACATGCGCGATTTATTGGTAGAAAAAGGCTGTGAGCATATTCGTATTTTTGGCGGTGGTGGCGGAACCATTTTGCCAGAAGAAATTGCCGAATTACAAGCTTATGGAATTACACGTTTATACCATCCAGATGATGGCCGCCATATGGGCCTGCAAGGAATGATAAACGATATGTTGGAGAAATGTGATTACGCCACAGGAACCAATTTAAATGGTGAAGTAAAACATTTAGCCGATAAAGATTTTAAATCAATAGCCCGCTTAATATCTGCTGCAGAAAATTTCCCAGATGAGTTTCATGCGGCCCAGCATCAAAAAGATTGGCATATTAGCAACACTCCCGTTTTAGGTATTACCGGAACAGGTGGAGCGGGTAAATCATCTTTAGTGGATGAATTGGTAAGACGTTTTTTATTAGATTTTCCAGAAAAAACAATTGCTATTATTTCTGTTGACCCAAGTAAACGCAAAACGGGTGGTGCACTTTTAGGTGATAGGATTAGAATGAACTCTATTAGGAACCCACGCGTGTATATGCGCTCATTGGCAACTAGACAGAGTAATTTGGCCCTAAGCAAATATGTAAAAGAAGCCGTTGATATTATTAAAGCAGCTAATTTTGATTTAATAATTTTAGAAACTTCTGGTATTGGACAAAGCGATACCGAAATTATAGAGCATAGTAATACTTCTTTATATGTAATGACACCAGAATACGGTGCTGCTACACAATTAGAGAAAATAGACATGCTTGATTTTGCCGATATTATTGCCATAAATAAGTTCGATAAAAAAGGAGCTTTAGATGCCTTGCGCGATGTAAAAAAACAATATCAACGCAACCATCAATTATTTGACAAGAACCCTGATGACATGCCTGTATACGGCACCATAGCCTCGCAATTTAATGACCCAGGTATGAACCGATTATACAAATCGGTGATGGATAAAATTGTTGAAAAAACAGGGGCAGATTTACAATCGAAATATGTGATTAGTGAAGAGATGAGTGAAAAAATTTACATCATCCCACCTAGCCGCACACGATACTTATCTGAAATTTCGGAGAACAATAGAAACTACGATAAATGGGTGGCCAAACAAGCAGCTATTGCCGATAAACTTTTCGGCTTAAAATCGGCAATCGATACCATGAAGGAATCGAAATACGATGATAAGGACCGCTTGGTAAAAGCCTTAGACGAAACCTACCATACAGTTGCATTAGACCTTGACCCAAGGAATAAAATTATTTTAGAAACATGGGAAGAGAAACTAAATCTTTATCGTAATGAGTATTATATTTTTAAGGTAAGAGACAAAGAAATTAAAATTAAAACTCATTCCGAATCGCTTTCGCACTCGCAAATTCCAAAAGTGGCGGTGCCTAAGTTTAAAGGATGGGGCGATATTTTACGTTGGGCCTTAGAAGAAAATTTCCCAGGAGAGTTTCCTTATACTGCAGGTATATATCCGTTTAAACGCGAAGGCGAAGACCCAACACGTATGTTTGCTGGAGAAGGCGGACCAGAGCGAACCAATAAGCGTTTTCACTACGTTAGTTTAGGAATGCCTGCTGCACGTTTAAGTACTGCATTCGACTCTGTTACCTTGTATGGAAACGACCCCGACCATAGACCAGATATTTATGGAAAAATTGGCAATTCGGGAGTAAGTGTTTGGAGTTTAGATGCTGCAAAAAAATTGTATTCTGGTTTTAATTTGGCCGATCCAAAAACATCGGTATCCATGACTATTAACGGACCAGCAGCAATTATATGTGCGTTTTTTATGAATGCCGCTATTGATCAACAATGCGAAATTTATATTAAAAAGAATGGCTTAGTAGAAGAGATTGACCAAAAGATAGAAGCTATATTTAAAGCCAAAGGAACTACCCGCCCAACTTATAATGAAACTATGCCAGAAGGAAACGATGGCTTAGGTTTAATGCTATTAGGAGTAACAGGCGATATGGTTTTACCTGCAGATGTATATGCAAAAATTAAAGCCGATACCTTAAAGCAAGTAAGAGGCACGGTTCAGGCCGATATATTAAAAGAAGACCAAGCACAAAACACCTGTATTTTTAGCACAGAATTTAGCTTACGAGTAATGGGCGATGTGCAACAGTATTTTATTAATGAAGGAGTACGTAATTTCTATTCGGTTTCTATTAGTGGTTACCATATTGCCGAAGCAGGCGCCAATCCAATTACCCAACTTGCCTTAACACTTTCAAATGGATTTACATTTGTTGAGTATTATTTAAGCAGAGGTATGGATATAAATGATTTTGCTCCAAACCTTTCTTTCTTCTTTTCTAATGGTATAGACCCAGAGTATTCTGTTATTGGTAGAGTATCGCGTAGAATTTGGGCCAAGGCCATGAAGTTAAAATATGGTGGCAACGAAAGAAGCCAAATGTTGAAGTACCATATTCAAACTAGTGGAAGAAGCTTACATGCACAAGAAATAGATTTTAACGATATACGTACAACGCTTCAAGCCTTGTATGCTATCTATGATAATTGCAACTCTCTACATACAAATGCTTACGATGAAGCCATTACAACACCAACAGAAGAATCTGTGCGCAGGGCAATGGCTATTCAATTAATTATTAACCGCGAATTAGGTTTAGCTAAAAACGAAAACCCATTACAAGGTTCATTTATAATTGAAGAACTGACCGATTTAGTTGAAGAAGCTGTATTAAGTGAGTTTGATAAAATTACCGAACGTGGTGGTGTATTAGGTGCTATGGAAACTATGTACCAACGTACCAAAATACAAGAAGAAAGTTTGTATTACGAAACCTTAAAACATACAGGTGAGTTCCCTATTATTGGAGTAAATACATTCTTATCATCAAAAGGCTCACCAACGGTGTTACCTAAAGAAGTTATACGCTCAACTACCGAAGAAAAAGAGTACCAAATTACCATGCTAAATGAGTTGAAAAAAGGTAATGTAGAAAAAGGTGCTGAGTGTTTAAAGAGACTACAATATGTGGCCATTCACAATCAAAATATTTTTGAAGAGTTGATGGAAACGGTTAAGTATTGCTCGTTAGGACAAATTACAGCTGCCTTGTTTGAGGTTGGCGGACAGTATAGAAGAAACATGTAAAAACTAAAATGCGCAACAAAAAATGTTGCGCATTTTATAAAAATCCTTGACACTTTGAGTGCATTTCATATCTTGTATTAAATTTTAATACCATATGAAAAAACTCTCACGCATTTTAATTTTCTTAATGGCTCTTTCGCTTACACAAACTAGTTGTAAGAAAGAAGAAAGTGCAAGTACCGACAACAATACCCAAAACAATAATGGGTTTGCTACTATTCCAAGTGCTTTTACTAAAAAAGCATTAGTAGAAGAATATACTGGAGAGTGGTGTGTTAACTGCCCAGATGGAGTAACCTATTTAAAAAACATTTCAGCTAAATATCCTACACAAACGATAATAGCTGGTGTGCACCAAGGAGATTGGTTAGAAATATCTCAGTTGAATACACTAAGCACTCACCTAGGTGGTATTGGTGGTTATCCAAGAGCTTCCATTAATAGAGTTCCAGCTCAAGCAACTACAAATGGTCAAGATGGAATGGTTGTTTATAGCCGTGGTAATTGGGAAACCAATGTAGCTCGTTTAATTGATGCAAGTACAACTAAAACTGGTAAAACAGGATTGGCTATTGAAAGTAGTTTAAGTGGTGATAATTTAAACATTAAAGTTCATTGCGGATTTACTGCAAACGAAACTCGCAAAACATATTTAACGGTCTATATTTTAGAAAATGAGATTACTGCCATCAACCAAATTGGTGCAACTACTTCTCCTTATGTGCACGAGCATGTATTACGCAAGGTTGTTACTGCTGGCACTGGTGATGCTATTGATATGACCAAAGGAAATTATGTCATGAAAGAATTTAAAGACATAAATATCTCTGCTTACAATAAAGCAAATGTTGAAGTGGTAGCATTTATTAATGTAATTGGTTCAACAAGTACCACCCACGAAGTATTAAACGTACAAAAAGTAAAAGCTGGCGAAACAAAAAGTTACGACTAGTTAAGAATATTCAATTTTAGAAGAAGCTGTCTCGTTCATTCGAGGCAGCTTTTTTTGGTTCGACAGGCTCACCAACCTTGTATGTCTTTATTAAAATTGGTACCAAGGTCCCTGAGCTTGTCGAAGGGAGCAACTACTTCCTTCTACTATCTGCTAGTCGAATTATCTTCCAATCGCTATTTATATAGGCAAAGGTAAATACATCCACGCCTGTATGGGATACTTTGCCGTTTAGTATAAATGTATACTCACACCAAGCAACGGCAATAAGACCATCTTGATGCACGGTAGTTTTATCGATGCGTTCTTGAAATTTAAGAGTGGTAGGAATATTTGCCACGCTAGTTAAAAATGAGTCTAAAACTTCGGCTTCAAAAACGCTTTTTCCTTCTTTGTTCTTATGAATACTTTCTAGGCTTGGATTTCCATAAAAAAACGAACGCATTTGCGCGCTGTCTCTTTTGGCCATGGCATCAAAAAACTGAGTAACTTTAGTTGAAAGAATTTTTTCGCTCGTATCCTGAGCCCGCAGCTGAGTTTGGTTCAGCATAAAGCCAATAAAAAAACTAGCTGCAAGAACTACTCTTTTCATGGTGTAAACCTACCTCCACCATTTGTATTATACAATGCATAACCTAAACGTTCTCTTAGATCATCGGGGTTAAATGGTTTAAAGATATAATCGTTCATACCCACTTCATATACACGTTGGCGGAATTGCATTTCATTCTCGGCAGTAAGCGCAATAATTGGAACATTCCTTTTTCGCTCGTCTGTCATTTTACGAATTATTTTAGTTGCTTCAATACCATCCATTTCAGGCATATGAATATCCATTAAAATGGCATCGAAGTTAGATTCTTGTAATCTATTTACTCCCTCCCTACCATTTAAGGCAATTTCTGTTACCACGCCCCATTTTTGCAAGAACTGGCGAATAACCATAATATTCATCATATTATCTTCTACCACCAATACACGTTTTCCTTTTATAGAATCTTCGAAGGATGCTGTACGTGAGCTTTTTCCAATTGAGGCATTTCTACTTACCTCAAAATTTATGGTAAAATAAAAACGAGAGCCTTTTCCAACAACACTTTCAAGCTGTAATTTGCTATTCAAATTTTCTAAGATTCGTTTGCAAATAGACAATCCTAATCCAGTGCCACCAAATTTACGAGTGGTATTAGAATCGGCTTGGGTAAAACTTTGAAAAATTTGTGACTGTTTTGAGCTTGGAATACCTATACCCGAATCGGAAACAGAGAAATGTATTAAGGCATGGTTAATAGTGGTAAGCTGAACCGATAAATCTATTTTAACATACCCCGAATCGGTGAACTTTATAGCATTATTTACCAGGTTTATCAAGAGCTGATTGATGCGCAATGGATCGCCTTTTAGCACACTTGGAATTTTTTCGTCGAAGTTAATAAGTAACTCAACATTCTTTTCCATTGCCTTAATTGAAAACAAATCTTTTACATCAAATACTAAACTTCTAAGATTAAAATCTATATTTTCTAATTGCAATTTACCCGCTTCAAGCTTACTAAAATCAAGAATATTATTAACCAATTGCAATAAGTTTTCGCTACTAATTTTTAGGATGTTTAGGTTATCCATTTGATCTGGTTTTGGATTTCCTAATTGCAATAAATTAGCAACACCTATAATTGCATTTAATGGTGTACGTATCTCGTGACTGATGGTTGAAATAAACTGAGATTTAATATTGGCGGCTTCCTCGGCAGCTTCTTTAGCTTGAACAATTTCTATGTTCTTTACTTGAAGAATTTTATTTTGAACCTCTATTTTACGCTGTTTAATTTGAAGATGTTTGAAGGCTTTTCTAACCCTCACCAAATAAAAAATCAAAAAAGCAATTACCAAACCTGATATTAAAACTCCTAAGAAAAACAACCATGATTTCATAGATGTTTTCTCTTCTTCGGTGCGAACTTCCAAGTTTACTTTTTCCTTTTCTAAATCCTGAAAATCGGATTCTAAATCACTTAAAACCTGCGTGTTTTCGGCACTTGAAAGACTATCTTGTAAATCGCCACGAATACTTCTATAATAATATGCCTTTTGATAATCACCTTTGGAAATCATTAAATCGCCATAAATTTTATAGGATTCTATCAGGCTAGGTATGTCTGAAGTACTTTTTGCATCTTTTATTGCCAAATTCAAATAGTATATGGCTGAGTCGGGCTTCTTTGTAAGAGAATAAACACTAGCAATGTTATTATAGGTATTGGATAAGCCTGTATAGTCGCCAATAGACATTTTAGCCTTAATGGCCATAAACAAAAATCGTTTGGCCTCTGCGTAATCACCTAAATCGGTTTTGATTACTCCTAAATTATTATACGAAAGACATAGGTTTTCGGTAATGTTTTGTCTTTTATCTATTTCATAAACAAGTTCAAAATAGTGAAGGGCCTTTTCTGCTTGCTTTTCTTCTTGATAACAAATGGCCAAATTATTATAAGCATTAGCTAAAATATTTTCATCTTTTAGCTCCTTACCAATTTCCATGGCCTGGTTAAAGAAATAAATGGCACCAGCATAGTTCTTTTTGAACTGATGAATTAAGCCAATATTATTCTTTTCGTTGGCAATTCCTTCTGTATCATTTAGCTTTTGAAATTTAAAAAGGGCCTTGTAATAACAATTTATCGCTAATTTATATTTTCCCTGGCGTTCGTAATAAATACCCAATTTATTAATGGTTTGGGCAGCCATATTCGACAATTCGGCCAATTCAAAATTTCTTTCTGCTTCCAAAAGAATGTAACTAACACTATCTGGACCTAAATTGGTATTAAACGTTTCGAATAAAAGGAGGTTAATCTTGGCAATCCCTTCTGGATAATTTATCGCACGTGCTAATTGCTGAGCCTTATAAATATTCGTAATTAAGTCTTCAGATTGTGATTTAGCCTGTATAAAGGAAATGGAATATAAGGCATCCACCCTTTGTTTATCATTAGAACTAGTTTTTACGATGGCTTCAAGGCTATCTATACTTTTGGCATCATTAGAATAGCCGGTAAAAGAAAGTGCGAGACAAAACAGCAGCACCATCCATTGCTTAACCAAAATCCTTTTTGTGTTTATCCTTTGCAAATTACTGAGAATACTTAATTTTGTTGGGCTTAAACATTATTTTCATGGCTAAATTATCGGTAAACATAAATAAACTTGCGCTTATTCGCAATTCTAGAGGAGGAAATAATCCAGATTTAATAAAATCGGCTTTAGATTGTGAACTTTTTGGCGCCGATGGAATAACAGTTCACCCTCGTCCAGACGAACGCCATATCAGATATTCAGACACTTACGAGTTAAAAAAAATCCTACATACAGAATTCAATATAGAAGGCAACCCAAAGGAACAAAAATTTATTGATTTAGTTCTAGCCACAAATCCTCATCAAGTTACTCTTGTGCCAGATGCCAGCAATCAGCTAACCAGCGACCATGGTTGGGATACGGTGGGTGAAAAAAACTATTTAAAGAATATCCTTCAAGTGTTCAAATCAAAAGGAATCCGGACAAGTTTATTTGTTGACCCAATTGAGGCAATGGTTGAAGGAGCGAAAGAGTGCGGTGCAGATAGAATTGAACTTTATACAGAATCGTATGCAGCGAAGTTTTCAGAAAATAAAACAATGGCCATTTTACCTTATGTAAAAGCCGCTCAACTAGCTAATCAAATAGGTTTAGGAATAAATGCTGGCCACGACTTAAACAAAGAAAACCTTAGCTATTTTGCAAAAAGTATAGAAGGATTATTGGAGGTTTCGATAGGGCATGCGCTAATATGCGATGCCATTTACCTTGGCTTAGAAAATACGATTCAGATTTATAAGCGTTGCTTAAAAGAAACTATTTAATAATCGTTTCTTCTCTATCTGGACCAACAGAAATCATGCTTACAGGAACTTGAATTTGTTGTTCAACATAATCCATGTAAGTTTTAAATGTTTCTGGCAATTCAGCATATTGTTTTATCGCACTCAAGTTACCCGTCCAACCAGCAAATGATTTGTAAAGAGGCTTAATACGCTCATCCATCATATTAAATGGTAACTCAGTAGTGACAGTTCCACCAATATCATACGAATCGCACACTTCAACGGTTTCAAAACCACTTAACACGTCGCTTTTAGTACAAATTAAATCGGTAACACCATTTAGCATAATGGCATATTTTAGAGTAGGCAAATCTAACCAACCCGTTCTCCTTGGGCGTCCAGTTGTTGCACCAAACTCATGACCTAATTTACGAAGCAATTCGCCTGTTTCATTTTCCTGTTCAGTTGGAAAAGGACCATTACCTACCCGAGTACAATAGGCTTTAAAAATACCGTACACTTTATTGATTTTTTGAGGAGCTATTCCCAAACCGCTACAAGCACCGCCAGTTATAGTATTAGAGCTAGTAACAAATGGGTATGAACCAAAATCAATATCTAATAAAGTACCTTGAGCACCTTCGGCCAATACTTTTTTACCTTGGCTAATTAAATGGTTAACGTAGTATTCTGTATTTACAATTTTGAATTGTTTTAAATATTCAACAGCTTCATAAAAAGCAGGCTCATGATCGGCCAAATTGTATTCGTAGTTTAATGAATCGAGCAATTTTTTATGATTGCTAACCGCAGTATCGTATTTGCTTTTAAAATTGGGGCTAATTAAATCTCCAATTCTTAATCCACTTCTACCAATTTTATCTTGGTATGTTGGGCTAATACCTCTAAGGGTTGAACCAACTTTATGAACTCCTTTGTAGGCTTCACTAGCAGCATCAACCAATCTATGTGTAGGCAAAATAACATGGGCCTTTTCTGAAATATATAAATTTTTGCGAATGTCAACTCCCGTAGTTTCGGCCTTTTCAATTTCTTTCTTTAATTGAACTGGATCAACCACTACACCATTACCAATAATATTGATACAATGTTCATGAAAAATTCCAGAAGGAATTGTGTTCAACACATATTTATTACCGCCAAACTCTAGAGAATGGCCAGCATTAGGCCCACCTTGAAAGCGAGCTACTACATCATATTTTGGGGTAAGTACATCAACAATCTTTCCTTTACCTTCATCACCCCATTGCAATCCTAAAACTACATCAACCTTCATATTTCTAAAACTCCTATTTAACTAATTTTTTGCACGATAAACAATGTTGCGAAGCATCCAACATAGGATCACCAAACAAATACAAAGAATGATTTGTAATGGTAAACTGCATGAGCTCACCCATGGTAGTTTTTATTTGTTGAATGCGTGGGTCGCAAAACTCTAACACCTCATTGCAAGAATTGCAAATTAAGTGATCGTGTTGTCTGAACCCATATGCACGCTCATACCTGGAGATGTTTCTACCAAATTGATGTTTGATTACCAAACCGCAATCAAGTAGTAAATCTAAGGTATTGTAAACCGTAGCCCTACTCACTCTATAATTCCTGTTTTTCATGTGTTCAAACAGGGTTTCAACGTCAAAATGCTCTTTGTTAGAGTAAATCTCGTCGAGTATAGCAAAGCGCTCGGGGGTTTTCCTTTGTTGGTTATTTTCTAGGTACTCAACAAATTTGTGTTTAACCTCCGCTTTTAATTTTTCAGCATTGTGAACTTCAACAGACATTTTAACGCATTAAGGGCTCAAAGTTAACATAATCCATCTTAGTTCCCTCATTCGGGTAAATCGTGTTGAAAGAAATTCTTAGCACCCCATGTATCACAAACCAAAAATCTGAAAATCAAGTATCTAATTTTAAATCTAAGACTTAGGATCAGCTTAAATCTACCCTATTTACCGTTATTAACTCACTTGAATTCTTAATTGCAGCCATAATATTTTCCAATTGACGGGTGTCATGAACCTCTAAAACGATGTTTCCTTCAAACATTCCGGCATTACTATTTATGCTAATAGAGCGCATATTAATTTGCAATTGCTTAGAAATAATATCTGTAATAATACTCACAATACCCACGCTGTCAATCCCCGAAACTTTGATTGAAGACAAGAAGGCTTTTTGATTTAAATTTTGTGAATTGGCCCATTTGGCTTTGATAATTCTATACCCATAATTGCTCATTAAAGCTAAGGCATTGGTGCACGATGTTCTATGAATTTTCACCCCCTCTCCTACTGTAATAAAACCAAATATTTCATCACCCGGAATAGGGCTACAACATTTGGCAAAGCCATATTCCATATTGGCTTCGTTTTCACTTAAAATTACAGCATCGTTTGGTAAAACAGGTAGCGGCTTCGACTTACTTGGAAGGGGAATTTCGGGCACCTTATTTTTCTCTGCCAATATTATAGATTCTATATCTAGCTTGGTTCTATCAATCGTTTCATTGGCCAATTGAAAATACAAATCGGTAACAGATTTTAACTTGAAATGCTTCATTAAAATAGTAAGCGCTTCGGAATTAAAGGCAACTTTTGAATTCTTAAATTTACGCTCCAAAATCTCCTTACCCATTGCCGATTGCTTAAGCCTAATTTGCTTAAAATACTCCCTAATACGAGACTTGGCTTTCGCTGTAATAACAAACTCCAACCATTCCTCATTAGGCTTTTGCTTACCACTAGAAATAATTTCTACCTGGTCGCCATTATTCAGGGTATGGTTAAGCGGAACCAATTTATTATTGAGTTTAGCTCCAATACATTTTGTACCTAAATCGCTATGAATATCAAAGGCAAAATCGAGTACCGTAGAGCCCGCAGGAAGTTTCTTTAAATCGCCTTTTGGCGTAAACACAAAAATTTCATCCGAGTAAAGTGCGAGTTTAAAATCATCCAAGAACTCCATGGCAGTAGAATCTGGACTTTCCAAAATCTCTCTTACTTTAGATAACCAACCTTCTAAACCATGATCTTGCGTTTGGCCTGCTTCTTTATATTTCCAATGTGCGGCAAATCCCTTCTCGGCAATTTCATCCATGCGTTTGCTTCTAATTTGCACTTCTACCCAACGGCCTTTAGGACCCATAACGGTAGTATGCAAACTCTCGTACCCGTTGGCCTTTGGCGTACTCACCCAATCGCGCAATCGATCTGGATTTGGAGTATAATGGTCGGTAACAATAGAATACACTTTCCAACAATCACTTTTCTCGCTATCCTCCTCTTTTGTATCTACAATAATTCTAATGGCAAACAAATCGTAAACCTCTTCAAAAGTTACGTTTTGCTTTTTCATTTTACTCAAAATAGAGTGGATACTTTTAGGCCTACCTTTTATTTCAAATTTGAATCCTTCTTTTTGAATATCTTCTGAAAGTGGGTCAATAAAGTTTCGGATGTATTTATTACGCTGAATTTTTGTTTCGTTAAGTTTATTCTTAACAAAAATGTAATTCTCGGCTTGAAGGTATTTAGTACTTAAATCTTCTAACTCAGATTTTAAGGCATATAAACCTAATCTATGAGCCAAAGGAGCGTATACATAAGCTGTTTCAGAAGCAATTTTCAATTGCGATTTAGGGCTCATGCTATCCAAGGTTCGCATATTATGAAGTCTATCGGCAAGCTTTATTAGAATTACCCTTACATCATCGCTTAGTGTAAGGAGCATTTTCTTGAAGTTCTCGGCCTGTATACTTCTATCGGGTTGGTCAAATACACCCGATATTTTGGTTAGTCCATCAATAATAATGGCTACCTTATCGCCAAATTGGAGGCGTATTAAGTCGAGGGTAATATCTGTATCCTCAACGGTATCGTGCAAAAGTGCACAAATAACGGATGTTACTCCTAAGCCTATTTCCTCGGCGCAAATTTGCGCAACAGCTAAGGGATGTAAGATATAAGGCTCGCCACTTTTACGACGCATATTTTTGTGCGCCTCTAAAGAAAGCTGGAAAGCTTTTCGTATTAAATCTTTATCTGCTTTGCTAAGATTTCGGCGAATACTTTTAAGTAAATTGCCGTAGGCCTTAACGATAACTTTATTTTCTAATTCTAAATCAATTTCTTTGGTACCCATGTATAAAACCTATTCTGGCTCAAATTACGTGTTTTTTTGTGATTGACGGAGCCCAAAAATAGAAAGTTCAAGTATATTTTCAGGGTGTTATGGACCGAACCTAACAAGGCAACAACACATTATTAAACTGACAATCAACACTATTAATCATTTTTTCTTTATAAAGTAGAGATTAAAAACAAACCTTAAAGAAAAGAATTATATTTGCATCCCTTTTTAAGGAAAAGGCGCATGTGGCGTAATTGGTAGCCGTGCCAGACTTAGGATCTGGTGCCGAGAGGCGTGGGGGTTCGAGTCCCTCCATGCGCACAAAAAATGAGAGAATCGTTTAACCACGGTTCAAAATAAATAAGACTGACCCGTGTCAGTCTTATTTATTATTAGCGTATTTGAAAAAAAAGAGCTGAAAAACTAAAAGCGATGAACGTTACATTCGAAAAAAAAGATGCTTTAAACGGAACAATTTCTGTGAGCATTGCCAAAGAAGATTACCTTTCTAGTTACGAGAAAAAACTAAAGGATTATGGTAAAAAAGCCAATATCCCTGGGTTTAGAGCTGGACATGCTCCAAAAAGCATGATTGAGAAAATGGTTGGAAACAGCTTGCTTCTTGAAGAAATTAACGGTTTAGCTAGCAAAGGTTTATTTGATTATATCGATGCCAATAAATTAAACGTGTTGGGTCAGCCTTTATTAACTGAAGATACTAAGATTGACGAATTAACGAAAGAAGCTAACTATACCTTTAATTTTGATTTAGGATTAACTCCAGAAATTGAATTAAATATTAGCAGCGCCGATACCTTTACCAAATATGCAGCTACCATTAGCGATAGCATGATTGATGAAGAAATTGACAGAATGAAAAAACGTTTTGGCAATTTAACAGATGTTGATTCAGTAGAAGCAAACGACATGATTTATGTTGCTTTAACTGAATTAGCAGAAAATGGCGAAGTATTAGATGGTGGCGTTTCTGCCGATAATGTACCTGTTGCAATTAATACTATTAAAAACGAAGATTTATCAAAAGAATTAATTGGTAAATCAAAAGGTGCTCAATTAAACATCAACGTTTTTGCTTTGTTTAATAACGACGAAAGCGAAATGGGTCATGCCCTTGGAATTCAAAAACAAACTGTTGCCGATTTAAGCCCAAGCTTTAGCTTAACCTTAAAAGAAATTAAGAGAACAGAAACAGCAGAATTGAACCAAGATTTCTTCGATAAAATTTATGGTAAAGATGCTGTTACAACTGAAGCTGAATTGAGAGAAAAAATCTCTGCCGAATTAAGCGGATATTTTAACCAACAAGCACAACATTTATTAGAGCACGAGTTATTTGATACCTTAGTTGCTAAACATAATATTGAATTGCCAAACGAATTTTTGAAGCGTTGGTTATTGGATAGATATGCGGATAAATTTACAGCTGAGAACATAGATGAAGCGTATATTCCAGAAGCAAACTATTTGAAGAATCATATTTTAGAAGAGAAAATTTTAATGGTAAACAACATTAAAATTGAAGAGTCTGAAATTAGAGATGCAGCTGTAGCTTACACCCAACAAATGTTTGGAGCTTATGGCAACCAAGGTTTGAGCGAAGAATTAATTATGAGCATTGTTGAGCCTCAATTAAAGAAAGAGGATTTCAGAAGCCGCATGATTAATATGGCCGTTAAAGAAAAAGTAAATGCCTATATCTTAGGTTTAATAACTATTGAAACCAAAGAAGTTTCATCTGAAGAGTTCTATAAAATTATGGAAGCGCATAATAGCAAACACCATAACCACGCGCACAACCACGGTGCCGAAGAAGCAGAAATGTTTTAATTAGAACCAATTACTATTTATAAAAAGCCCGCTTCAAACTATTTGAGGCGGGCTTTTTTTGTTAGGCTAATATCCAACCAAACTTGTGCTCTACTTTAGGTGTGGCGGCACGTTCGGCAATTCTTGTTAATCTATCGGGTAAGGCAAGTAAATAATCTCTGGCCTTTTCGCCATTTTCTTTCAGGCCATTAATGTTTTCTATTTGCCAGTTGCCAATTACTTCTCTTAAAATATCAATATAATCCATAGAAGTATAAACACCCAAACGAGTAGCGGCATCGCTAAAGTTAGAGAAGGTATTTAATTTACCACCTAATTCGCGCATGCATTGGGCTGGCATTACTATTTTCTTGCGCATCATATCTTCAAAGGCAAGCATCATTTCATTTGGATCGAGTTCAAAAATACGCGTTACAAAATTTTGGTAAGCACGCGCATGTCTAGCTTCATCGGCAGCTACTAGGCCACATAATTTTGATAATAAATTATTGCCATCTTTCTTGGCCAAGGTGGCCACGCGGCGGTGACTAATATTAGTGGCTAATTCTTGAAAACTGGTATACACAAAATTTCTGTACGGATCGTTGCCGGCCATATTATTAAAGCCATCGGCAATAAGGTATTGGGTACTCGCTTCAAACTCGCGCATGTTTACGCGGCCGCACAGGTATAAATAACGGTTAAGTACATCACCATGACGGTTTTCTTCGGCTGCCCAACTGCGCATCCATTTCATCCAACCATTATTATTTTGTTGATCTACACCAACTAGGTTTGACAACCAACTTTCGTAGGTAGGAAGAGCTTCTTCGGTAATAGTATCGGCAACCAACACTACCATTAAATCATACGAATGGTTTAATGCTTCTTCTTGAATAGATTTTAAATCGGCTACAAAGGTAGAATCTGAGGTAAGTGGCAAAAGCTCTGAGGCTTGCCAGTTAGTTTCAATAGGTTTTAAATACTCCTGGGCAATTGCTTCAACATCACGCCCAATAAAATTCATTACTTCGCTTCTTTCTGGTCCAATTGGTTGATTTGTCATAAGCTCCGAAGGTAAAAAAAAAGTTTCAAAAATCAGTCTACCTTTGTTTTTTTAACGCAATTGGGAAATAACTTTACATATTATAATTGCCACAGCCACCGAAAACCCTTGGTTGAAGGCGAGCAATGTATTCGCAATGCTTTTTTAACACCTCCAATTTCTAGTAATTTAACTTATAAATTAAGCATAGGTTTACACCCATGGTTTGTTGAGAAAGAAACGGAAGAAAGTTTAAATGCAAAACTAATTAAGTCACTTGAAAACCCCAATATAGTAGCTATTGGTGAAATTGGTTTAGATAAATTAGCTCCAAATTTAGCCTTACAAGAACGATACTTTTCTATTCAAAAAGAATTTGCCCTAGCTAATAATTTACCCCTCATTATCCATCAAGTTAGGGTGGCAGCAGAGTTAGGTTCGAACCTAAAAAACCATACTGGCAAGGTTGTATTGCATGGATTTACTGGACATTTGCAGGTATGGGAACACTTAAATAAAAACCAAAACACCTATGTTTCCATAGGTGCAGCTATACTAAAAGAAAACCCAAAATTGGTTCAAACCGTACAAGAATTACCTGCAAACTTTTTATTGCTTGAAACAGATACCTCAAACAAAACTATAGACCAAGTTTACAATAAAATTGCCGAGATAAAACAATGTAGCATGAAAGAATTATGCCAACAAGTAGAACAAAATTTCAAGGCGGTTTTCACTAAGTATTAATTCCAAGAATAATCATCGGGAGAGTTTGCTAAATAGGCAAAATCATCTCCTAGCATTCGCACACAGGTAGGCCACATTTGCTCCAAATCGTGACTAAAAACAAGGTTGGCATCTAGGTTTGTGAGCCACCAAGCTTTTTGTTCTATCTCGCTTGTGAGTTGCCCTTCGCCCCATCCACTATAGCCAATAAAGAATTTAAAATCGTCTTTTTTAGCGAGGCCATTTTTAATAAGGATATTAATTTTTTCTATATCGCCTCCCCAATAAACACCCTCCGAAATAGGTAAAGAATCGTCGATATGCAAACCAGCGCGGTGAATAAAATGGAGCGTATTTTGCTCCACTGGGCCACCGTAAAAAACAGGGAAATTTTCGGTTAGCAAATCTGGAATTATTTCATCTGTGGTTTGGGTCAATAATTTATTAAGAATAAAGCCAACGCTGCCTTGCTCTTCGTGTTCGCATAACAACACAACACTTTTTTTAAAATTAGGATCCGACAAAAAAGGCTCACTTAAGAGCAATTGTCCGCCATGGGGAGTAAAATTAAATTGCTTATTGAAAATCTCCATATACTAGCAATCTATTCAATTTGAAGAAGGCTTTTTCTACATTTTATTAACGTGACTAAAATAAGTCATGAAGAGTTCAAAATATATTGATGAAAATCAGTAATCCATAAAAATAATAGTTGTAGTTTTGAATATAAAGCTATAGGTATGATAAGCAATAAAACAATTGCCTCAATTAGGCAAGATTATACGTTGAAACAGTTTGATGAAAGCCATTTAGTGAGCGATCCAATGGAACAGTTTAAAGTTTGGTTTAAAGAGGCTGTTGATGCTGAAGTAATGGAACCCAATGCCATGACTTTGGCCACCACAAAATACGATGGCAAGCCAACAGCACGTGTTGTTTTATTAAAAGCTTTGGAACCAAAAGGATTTGTATTTTTTACCAATTACGATAGCAATAAAGGCAAGCAAATTCATAGAAACCCTTATGGAGCTTTAGTATTCTTTTGGCCCGAATTGCAAAGACAGGTTAGAATTGAAGGAATAATAGTTAAGAATACAGAAGCAGATTCGGATGAATATTTCTATTCTCGGCCTATTGAAAGCCAGATTGGTGCCCATGCCTCGCCGCAAAGCTCACCCATTGAAAGTAGAACAGAATTAGAAGAAAACTACAAACGCTTGCAAGAAATATTTAAAACAGAGCCCTTAATAAGACCACGTCATTGGGGAGGATTTGTACTAGAGCCTACCCTTTACGAATTCTGGCAAGGCAGAAGCAGCAGGCTTCACGACAGATTTCAGTTTTCACAAAACGAAGAAGGTAAATGGCTGTCTGTTAGACTAGCACCGTAATAACTTGGTAAGGTTTTATTGGATATTTCTACATTGGCTTGCATATTAATATTAAATTAATAAATTGCGTTAAAGCACGTAATAATGATAAGCACTATCTTAGCCATTGTAAGTTCATTCCTGATAGCCATTTTTGCTATCCCTTCTATTATTACGGTAGCTAAACTTAAGAATTTATATGATAAGCCTGAAGAGCGTAAAATTCATACACTTAAAATTCCAAGGCTTGGTGGGTTAGCCATTTTTGTTGCCTTTTCTTTATCTGTTTTGTTATTTGGCGATTTCACAGGAATTCCTGGTGCAAAATTTATTGGTGCTGCTTTAATTATGTTATTCTTTAGTGGTTTAAAAGATGATATTATTATCTTATCTCCAATTAAAAAACTATACACTCAACTTGTTTCGGCCGCCCTTGTTACTACGTTTACAGGCATACGCATTAGTGATTTGCATGGCGTTTTTGGCATAAATGAAATACCCTTTATTGCCAGCATTGCTTTGAGTATGTTTATGATTATTGTTATTACAAATTCAATTAATTTGATAGACGGGGTAGATGGTTTGGCAGGAAGCTTAACCCTTATAATGAGTTTAACATTTGGTTATTTCTTCTATCTAGGCGACGACAATAGTTGGATGCTTATTTCTTTAGCATTAGCAGGTGGAATCTTAGGATTTTTATTCTTTAATTTTAGTCCTGCCAAAATATTTATGGGCGATGCTGGATCCTTAACGGTTGGCTTTTTACTATCCTTATTTACCTTACATTTTATTGAATCAAATTCTCCAACATTAGGTTCATTTACAAGATTAAAATCGGCACCAGGCATAGCTTTAGCAACTTTAATTGTTCCCTTGTACGACACATTAAGGGTTTTTATATTAAGAACCGTAAACAGAACCTCACCCTTTAAGGCAGATAAAAACCACCTACATCATTGGTTAATAAAAAATGGTCAATCGCATAAGCAAGTGGCCCTAATTTTAACCTTGGTAAATGTGTTGTTTATAGGAATTGCTTATGCCATTAAAGACAATCCTGCATATATGGTAATGATTATTATAGGTAGCATTGCCTTAGTTGTTGGTCAGTTGCCAATTTACTTTTATCGTCATCGTATTTCAGATATTGAGGCCGATGAAGATGTACAAGAAGAGATTGATCAAAGTTTATTTTCGGGTCAGCTTAAGAAGTAATTAAGCAAGCTCCACTTTTAAAAATTCTAGCATTTTTTGAAACGCCTTAGCTCGATGGCTAATAGCATTTTTTTCGGCAAGTTCCATTTCTGCCAAGTTTCGGTTTGAACCTAGGGGTCGAAAAATGGGATCATACCCAAATCCTTTTTCTCCCTTTATTTCTGTGGTAATTTCTCCTTCAAGGACACCTTCAAAATAATGTGTTTGGCCTTTCCAAAACAAACAAATAACCGTAACAAATTTTGCCTTTCTATTTTCAACAAACTCTAAGGCATTTAACAATTTGGCATTGTTCTTTTGGCTATTATTTTCGGGACCAGCATACCTGGCACTATACACGCCAGGCTGGCCATTTAAGGCATCGACTAATAAACCTGTATCATCGGCAAAACAATTTTGGGAGCTATGCAAAAAAATAGTATTTGCTTTAATAAAAGCATTTTCGTTAAGTGTTGAACCGCTTTCAATAATTTCTTGAGTATAGCCAATATCTGATAAGGAAGAAACCGTAACTAAGCCTGTTAATAAGGCCGAAATTTCCTTCGTTTTATTCGCGTTATGAGAAGCAAAAATTAGATTCATTAGTTAAAGAACATACGTTGTAAGGAGGCCCATAATTTTGCTTTAGAAATGTTATCGCTGAGGTAAGAAGTTAAGGAACTCGCAACTAAAATCTCAGCACCCTTAACATATCCTTGTCTATGAATTTCTAAATTTATTTGTTGCTTATTAACCCATTCTGTGCAGCCCCAAACAATTACTTGGGCGGGTTGAAAATAATCCCAAATGGCTTCTAAATCTTGTTTAGGAAACCGATTTAAATTCACAATCCAAACATCGTCCACATTCTTTCTAAGGCCCTTATCTATGATGGTATTTAAGAGCTGCAATTCCGAATTTTCTAAGAATTCTTCTGAAGCGCTGGAAACCAGCATTAAAAGTTTTTGATTCCCTTTCCCAAGAGGGTTGTATTCTATAGAAAAATCTCTTTCTTTGACCTCGAAAATTTCGTCAAATAGAGGAAGGATAAAATCGTCGGATATTTGAAACTCAGTACTCATACAATGGCAATTTCAATAAAAATAAGCAAAACACCGCAATCCAGAATTCATCTATGTGATTTTGAAAACATTGAATTTGGAAAAATCTTCTCAGACCACATGTTTAGGGTAGATTATGTGGATGGAAAATGGATGGAACCAAGCATCGAACCTTACGGTCCCATTTCTATTTCTCCCTCTTTATCGGCATTACATTACGGACAAGCAATTTTTGAAGGCATGAAAGCCTTTAAAAGCCCAAATGGCAAGCCACTTTTATTCAGACCCATGGACAATGTTCGTAGGTTAAATAAATCGGCAGTGCGCATGGGAATGCCCGAAATACCTGAAGAATTATTCTATGAAGGTCTAAAAAAATTGGTGGAAGTGGATCAAGATTGGATTCCAACCAAAGATGGCAGCGCTCTATATTTACGTCCGTTTATGTTTGCAACCGACGATTTTGTGGGCGTAAGACCAAGCTTAAACTATTCGTTTATTATTTTCTGTTGTCCTGTAAATAGCTATTATCCAAAACCAATTAAGGTGAAGGTTGAAAAGAAGTACGTTAGAGCTAGCACGGGTATGGCTGGATACGCAAAAGCTGCAGGAAACTACGGAATAAGTATGTTGCCAACTATGGAAGCCAAAAAAGATGGGTACGACCAAATTATTTGGACAGATGGAAAAACACACGAGCATGTGGAAGAATCTGGAACAACGAATTTGTTTTTTGTTTTAAACGACAAATTGGTTTTAACTCCAATATTGGATGGAAATATTCTTGAAGGCATCACGCGTGATAGCGTTATTAAGCTTTTGAAAAAAGAAGGATATGAGGTTCAAGAAAGAGATATAAGCGTAAGTGAAATTATTGCTGCTGCTAAGGCTGGCGAATTAACAGATGCTTTTGGAACAGGTACTGCAGCCATTATTGCTAAGATAGCCGCCATAGGATTTGAAGGCCACGATTATGTATTACCTGAAGCCGAACAAAGAAAAGTTTCGAATTGGGTGTATAATACCGTGTATCAAATTCAAACTGGCAAGATTGAAGACCCATTTAATTGGGTTGAAGAAGTGAAGTAATCGATAGAACATAGTTGATATAGCATAGTCGATAGACCATGGACCATAGTAGTTGGTTCAGGGTTTATCGGCTATTTTTTTATAGGATGCTCTTCTATGGACCACCGACTTTTTAAGCTCTTTTAGCGCGTTCCCAATTGGCACTTTGTTTACCACGTATGTATCTTATTAAACCTAAATACATGCATAGGTTCATGATAAAGAAGTAATATGGAACGAATAATATTTTAACCTTTATCTGTTTATTGGCAAGGTACCAACCTAATAAGGCCATTGAATAAAATACCATTTGACCAATAAAAAGGTAGGTATAAATACCGCCCACATTGCTAGCTAAAACGGCATTTAAAAGTATAAGTATCAAGAGCGATAAAGGAGCAAGCGTCCAGCGCAACACACGATGAGAGATAAACAAAAAGGCCACTCTAAAATTTGTAAGTAAATTAAACCCTTTTGGCAATCGGCTCATACTTTGAAAAGCACCTGCCGCAATTCTAACCTTACGCTTAAGTTCTTCGCCTACATTTGCACTTGCGGTTTCGGCAGCCCAGGCATTTTTTTCATAGATAACTCTAAAGCCATCATTTGCAATTTGCATGCTTTGCATTAAATCATCCAGCAAACTATCTTTCGGTAATTCTTTATAGAGCTCGGTTCTATAACTCATTAACTCGCCTGCTGCGCCAACAATGGTATAAAAATCGGAATCGAGTTGTTTAAGGAAACTTTCATATTTCCAATAAATCCCCTCCCCTGCTCCACTGGCATTTTCTTTATCTTTAGTAATAATTCTTTTTTCTCCTGTTACAGCACCAACCTTAGGATTGGCATAGTGCTTAACCATTTCTTTAATAGCATCCGGGTTTAAATCTGTATTGGCATCACAAAATACAACAATTGGAGCTTTTACATACCCCATAGCACGGTTCATGGCTGCAGCTTTACCGTTTCTAGCATCCTCGTGTAAGGCTAGTACTTGTGGATATTTCTTAATGCGTTCGTGCGTATCATCATTAGAACCATCGCTTATAAAAATAAGTTGCAATTTATTTGCAGGGTAATTAAGTGCAAGGCTATTTTTTATTTTATCTTCAATATAATCCGCCTCATTAAAACAAGGTACAACTAGGGCCACATTGGGTTCAAAACTGCTATCGAATTGAGCCTTTGAGCTAAATGCTTTTTTTATTTTAACCATAAAATAAAGTAACACACCATATCCAAGATAACTGTAAACTACAATCCCAATGGCAATCCAAAAAAAGAGTTCAATGCTTTTCATAATATAGGTATTATAGGCATGGCCTAAGTTGAAATTTGTTCGTAAATTTTAAGCGTTTGTTTCGCATTTGCATCCCAAGAAAAAAGTTCTGACCGCACTTTTGCTTTAGCTACCAATTCTTGTTGCAGAGGCTTATTAGACCATAATTCTAAAATGGCGTTGGCAATAGTTTCTGGAGCAAAAGGATCACATATAAGTGCCGAATCTGCCACAATTTCGGGCATAGAAGAAGTATTTGATGTGATAATTGGCACTTCGCATTTCATAGCTTCTACCAAAGGAATTCCAAAACTTTCTCTAAGCGAAGGATATAAAAACAAACTCGCTTGGCTATAAATGGCAGGTAATTGCACATTAGGCACGTACCCAGTAAAGCTTATTTCATCCAATACAGAAGGGTCGCCAATTTGTTGAGCTAAATTACTTAAGTACTCTCTATTTATATCCAGCATAAGTAATTTGCAAGGCAATTGATTTTTCTTCTTAAGTATGCTAAGGGCCTTTAAAACACCAATCACATTCTTCTTGGGATCGGTATTTCCTAAAAAGAAAATAAACTCATTAGGCAGCTTAAATTTGTCTTTGGCCTCCGCTAATACATTTGCATCTGTAATTCGCTTAAAATGCGTCCCAACACCGTTATAGGCGGTTTGAACCCTATCTTCAGGAAACTTAAAATAGGAAAGGATGCGTGTTCTTTCAAAATCGGAAACAGTTAAAATTGAAACCGCCTTTTTAACAATTAAAGGAACATTCCATTTACGATAGATATTTCCAAATTTTTGGTAAGCAGTTCCTTGGCTCAGACTAATTTTTTCGAGGTAAATAATATCATGAAGAGTTAGTACCAATGGCACAGACAAAAACAGAGGAGCAGTATTGCTTGTGCAATGCAAAACATCTAATTTATATTTCTTGGCAGCTCTAGGCAAATGCCATTGTTCCCAAATAGGATAAGGAGAATTTGGCAAGGCAATAATGGAAACATTCTTGCTTTCACTTAAGCAAGCGGCATCTTCATCATTTTGCACGAAAATAAAAAACTGATGGGGAGTTTCTATTTTTTGAAGAGCTCTTATGAGTTCAAGAGCCACCATGTCCATTCCATGTTTTTTCTTCCTGAAAATTCGCTGGGCTTCAATTCCAATTCTCATGGTGCTAAATTAGGGTTTATTTCGAACTTTGGCTGCTTTTTACAGTAGAGGTATGTTCGGTATGAATAAATTTCTTAGCCGCTCCTTTACTTTTAGCCATGGCAACAATCATCAAATAAAACGCTTGAGGCAATCTAAAGGCTGCATTAAGAGTAGTAAAATTAAAGAAAGAGGATGGAATTGCTAATAAATACGCAAATGAACAAACGAAAAAGAGACTTAAAAACCAAATACCCATTTGGGCAAAAGGGATAAAATAAATGAAGGCCGAAAAGAATGACAAACCTAACAATAACACCCTAGGGAGAATTATACGTTGCAAGGCTTTATCAAAAAAGTCGAAGTTTCCTTTTAAAAGCAAATTACTTATCCCTTCTAAAAGAATGGCATTAAAATCGAAAAATTGAGAGGCAACCCAACGTTTGCGTTGTGAAGAAAACACCTTGGCATTTTGAACTTTTTCATCAAATACATAGGCATCACTTTCAAACAGAACTTTAACACCATTTCGAACCAAAGCAAATTCTAATTCTTTATCCTCAACGGCAGATTCTATGCCTTCCATTATTTGCTTAAACTCCTTAAATTTCATGGCTTGGCCTGATCCAGAAAGCGCAGAGGTAACATTTAAAGCAACATGACCTTTTCTAAAAATATGATTATTAATTTCTTCGCTCAATCCATCTAAAACAGCAAATGGAGTATCTAAATTTTTAGCTGTTCTATGGCCTTGTATAATCATTTCATCGTTTTGTAGTCGAGCATTAATTTTCCTAAGAAAATCTTTCTCCATAATATTATCTACATCTAGCACTAAACAATAATCGTAGGAGTCGTCTGGAATTAAACCGAGTGCCGTATTTAATGATTTAGCTTTTGTACTTTCATCAAATTGAACTGGAATCAATTTAATTGGCATAACTAATAATTCACCAATGGTAAGCTGCGAAAGCGAATCTGCAATGACAATTACATCAAATTTATCTTGCGGGTAATTTTGGTTCAAACAATGACCAACAGTATTTAAAATGACTTCATCGTGCTTGTAGGCCGGAACCAAAATGCAGAACTTATTATACTTCTTAACCTCAATTGCTTTAAAATTTGTAGCCTTATAAAACACCCCTGCAACACTATAAACAAGGATATACCCAACATTAAATGCCAGGTAAAAAAACAAGATTAATTCAAAAAGTAAGGTTATATTATTCAACTGATTAATGGGGATATATTTGTATTTTTTGGCAATTCAAATTAACTCTTTTTTGCGCTATGCGGAGTATGAATAAACTTTTTATCTGCACCTCTAAGCTTAAATAAATTTACAAACATAAGTACAAATCCGTATGGCAAACTTATTAAGGCTTTTATGGTACCAAAATTATAAAACTTAATAGGAGTAGAAATAGATAAGGCAACTATTTGAACCAAGAAAATATACATAAAGGCATTGCCAATATCTGTACCTGTTAACCACAACAGACTAAAAACAAAGGTTACACCTAAACAGATTAAACGAGGTAACAAAATAAGCTGAAACGACTTATCAAAGTAATCCACGTTTCCTGTTTTAAAAGAATCCAACATACCTTTTAGGGCATACTTGCGCATAAAGGTAATTTGCGCCGACATCCAGCGTTTGCGTTGGTTTTGGAATATTTCTGGACCTTGTACTTTTTCGTCGTAAACCAAAATTTCATTTGCATAATCAATTACTATGCCTCTTGAAATCACCAAAACTTCCATTTGTTTATCAAAGCCACCAACAGCTGTAATTTTGCTCATGATATCCTCAAACAAAGGGTATTTAATGGCAATACCTGAACCAATTAAAGCAGCAGATAAACCAAGTTGCTTATGACCTTTTCTGAAAATGTGGTTATTAATTTCTTCGCTCACAGCATCCAAAATAGAGAACTTAGTATCCTCATTTTTTGCCAATCGATGTGCTTGTAAAATTTGTTGGCCTTTTTGCAAAGCCGAGTTTATCTTTTCTAAGAATCCATCCTCCACGATATTATCAATATCGAGGATGATAGCATAATCGTATTCAGTATCCCTTACAGCTTCAATGGCTGCATTTAAAGACTTCCCTTTGGTGCTATTTTCAAACTTCACTTCTACGGTTCTAACGGCCATAGAACCTAGCTTTATCAAGGATTCTGGCTGTAGAGAATCTGCAATAACGATCACATCAAATTTATCCTTTGGATAGTTTTGTAATAAGGTAACTGCGGCAGTATTTAAAATAACTTCATCACCCTTATAGGCAGGAATAAAAATCGCAAATTTCAGTTTTTTTTCAGCTATTGGGTAGGTTTCCTTACCATAAAACAAACCTGGTATGGCATAGATTACCATATACACCACATTAAAAAACAAAATGGCCCAAATGAGCCATAAAACCGCGTTTAATACAACTTCCATGAGTTACTTAATAATTAGTCCTTCATTATAAAAAATATGGAAATGAGTTAAATTCCACATAGATCCTTTTACAAATGCCGACAGCAATTTAAACTCTTTTTTAAATAAAAACGTTAAAATTCCTTTTGGAAATGCCAAAAAATAGAAAAACAACAGAGCCCCTGCACGTTGTAATCCACTTGTATTTCTTCTAGTAAAAATTAACCTATTCCGAGTTAAGTAATATGTTTTCATTGGACTAGACTTTCCAACCGACATAGATTCTTTATGAAAAACCTTGGAGGCGCCGCAATACCAAATTTCAAAATCGGCTCTTTTAACGCGTTCACAAAAATCTGTTTCTTCGTAATATAGAAAGTATAACTCGGCCATAAGGCCAACTTCTTCAACCACCTTTCTGCTAAACATCATGGCGGCGCCATGGGCTAATTGAGTTTTATAAGAGCCATCAAATTTAGGCCCATCTAGTTCTTTATATCCAATAGAAAAGCCTCTACCCGTATACATATTTATACCTAAGCTACCCGCAAATTGAATGAGTTTAGGATCGTCGTGGTAAACCAACTTGGAAGAAACAATACCAATTTTCTCATTTGATTCCATTAACTCAACCAGAGGTTCAAGAAATCCTTTTTCGAGCTCGGTATCATTATTTAACAAAAAGAAATATTTACCTTTAGCCTGCCTAATGCCTAAGTTATTTCCTCCAGCAAAGCCTAAATTCTCCTTGCTTTCAATAAAAATTGCCTCAGGAAATTTTCCAATTAAAGGCTTAATCGATTCTGTGGAGGCATTATCCACAACAAAAATCTCAATATTTCTATAGGTAATTTCTCTTAGGGAAAGCAAAAATGCTTCGGTATGAATTAATCCATTATAGTTAACGGTAATAATACTAACTAAGGGTTGATTCGTTTTCATTGCTTCAACAATTCAGGTTTGGATATGGGTTTATCATATAACTCGGCCGCAGCTAACATGGTCATAGATATATACATGAGTGCCCCTAAGGGAGCTTGACCAAACACCGGGTTACCAAAACTTGCCGTTACAATACCAAGGAATCCACCATACAAAGCAATGAGTTTTTGCTTGGTATCTCTATCTTTTACCTTCCTTAATTTAACCACTCCCATAACCATTACAAAAGCCAAACTTAAGGCATAAAAAGTAAGACCCACTACCCCATTTTCTACCCAAATTTTCACAAACCAACTATCTGTTGGAACATCCACCAAAAAACTACTTGGATAATAACGAGCTGCCCAAGAGTCGGTAGTACCAATACCTGCACCAAACGGCCGAGTCTTAAGGTATTCACGTAATTTATCCTGGTTACTTAAACGAACTAAAAGAGAGGCTTCTTTTGGATCCAAAGCGGTTCGAATACGATATAATTGATAATTACTATTTCCAATAAAAGTAAATTTCAAAAAGGCGAAAACAACCAAGGTTAATAGGATACCGGGAATTAGAATTCTAAAGTTTCTGATAAGCAAGAGATAGGTAACACTACCAAAGAAAATTACGAATACAGGACCACGACTACCAGAGGTACTCATACCTATTAAACATACAAAGAAGGCTACTCCATACCAAAACTTATGTGATAACTTATAAGGCCCAAGTGCCATCATAAGAGAAATAAACGCTACATAGGCGGCTGTTACCCCAAACTGTCCAGCATCTGAATAGAAAGAGAATGCACGCAATTGTCCCGCCAAAACGTGGGTAATTTTACCACCCGAATCAAGCCATCCTTGCTCAAATGGATCAAGACCAATATTAATTTGTTTCCATCCCCAAACCGAACTAATTACACCCCAGATAATAATTGTTTTAATAAGCCTATCTAAGTGTTCTTTTTTATCAAATAATAAAAGGGTTAATGGAACAGTTTGAATGGCATAGAAGGAAATACCACGAACCGCATAAACCCAGGCTACAAGGTTATCTGCCTCGGGATTAAAAGCCTCGGAAAGGGTATATAGAAACCACAAGGCTGTGGTATAAAAGAACCCGTTATTTAATCGTTTTATATTATCCTTATGCAACCTAAAAATCATAGATAAGGTTGTAAGAAACAATACCGCATCAATAGACAAACCAAGTGGCGCTCCAACAACATATCGGTTCAAACCGATAAAGAAAAAGGAGTAATGCACATAGAACATTAATCCATAGTAAGGGTTAGAGATAATGAGCGCAATAAGACCCACAAGTACAGGTAAAAATGCAACCAAAGAACCAATACCTAAATCGCCCACAGCCAATACACCGGCCATAATTACACCCGTCATTAGCATTAAACCTGCAATAACAAAGGTATCGTTTGAACTATATGCTTTAGCGTTTGGTCTCACTATTTCCTCCTTTTAATTATTCCTAAAATCTTATCTTTAAACTCAGCCCAACCCAAAATAAACACGTTTGAAAACCTAATTCCCATGTGTTTTTTCAATTGAACATATCCATAAAACATACCTGCTATAAAGGTTGCGGTACTAACAAAGGCAACCGACTGGAGGTTTCCAAAAACATAAATACCTAAATAATCACCGGCTATGTTTACTGCCAACATGATCATTACCTTATAAAAATTTAAATTGGGTTTGTTAATGGTATCCAGCATTACCCCAGAGAATTTATCTAAAGGTAATATGGCCATATAACTGGCAAAGAACCTTAACAATATAGCCGATTCGGAATAGCCTTCACCTCCAATGATCAATACAATCCAATCGGCAAAAATGAAACTACCAATAGAAATAGGTAATAAAAGAAAAAATACTAAGCCAGCTTTTCGTTCAAATTCGTATCGAAGTGCTTCAAAGTTTTTCTCGGCGTATAAACGCGCAAATTGAGGCAAGGCGGTAACGGCAAAACTTCTTAAGGGCATTTCTATTATTTCTAGAATTCGGGAAGGAACATTATATAATGCAACACCCGCACTTCCAAGAAAGGAACCACCAATAATAAAACTATCTGAGCTTCTTAATAGGTTGGCTCCAATTAATGTGCCCATGCTAAATTTACCAAAATGAAATACCTCTGAGAGCATTTTTTTAGTAAACTTAAAAAGATGTTGAATGCCACTCCAACCCATAAATAATGCCAACAAGCTCACACCTAAATGCGAAATGGCAAGACTTGTTAACACCGAATAAATTGAATTTTCGGGTTTAATATAGAACCATATAAAGCCAATAAACACTAATTGGTTCAGAATTCTAATAGAACTCATACTAACAATTTTTAACTTGGCATTTAAAAACCAAGTTGCATAATTATTAGGAGCCGAAACGATGGCAATAACAATAAACCATTTAAAGAAAAAGAGGTATTCGGTAAAGAGGCCAAACGACTTAAAAACAAAATAGAGGATAGTAATTACAACCATGTAAATACCCGTTAGCAAAACCGTAATAAAAACGGTTGACCCAACAACTAAATCTTCTTCCTCTGCTGTTTTGCATTGAGCCAAATTGCGAACCAATGCATTCATAACCATTCCAATACGGAGGGTTTCGAAGATACCGTAAATTGCTAGAAAAATAAGGTATGGTCCGAAGATATCCTTTGGTAAAACTCTTGCTAGGAGGGCAAAAGTTATTACCCCTAATAAGGCTCCTAAACCATTACCTATAAGGGATGAAAAACTTTTGCTTTTGAATATCTGAATAAGGGCTTGCATGCATTACTAGGGTAATTAAGCGTTAAGCAGTTTCCTCATCCGCATCAACTTCTTCTTGCTTTAAAGCTGGGCGTGCTTGACTTTTTTTAGCCTTTGGCATAGCACCAACCATATTTTCAAGATCTTCTGGTTCAACATGGTTCAACCAAAGCATAATTTTATTTTCTTCTCCTGCAGCTTTTCTAAATAGCTTCATGATATTTTCATCCGCAGCTGTCCAGCTTCTTCTTGCATCCACAACCAATAACGATAAACGTGAGTTTCTTATTAATTGATTAGGCAATGCATTAATGCTAATAGCTGGAATTTCAACGATGATAAAGTTAAATGAGTTTCTATTTACACGAGAGAATTCAGGTAATAAATTTTCTTCAGTTTTAGCCGAGAACAAGCGCGATGTAATGTCGTAACGAAGGGTACGGAAACGTCTGTCATCTGTTTCAGCATCTTCCATATTATCATCGTTAGAGATGTACAGAACAGAATAATCTAAATTATATAGTTTCTCAGCCAGTTTTTGAGCGGCATATGATTTACCCTCCATTTCTCTTGAACTAATTACTGTAATTAAATAGTTGGTTGAGGTTTGTGGATTATTTTCAAGCTCAATTTTTAGGTTTGAAACAGCATAGTCTAACAAGGTATTTTCAATTCTACCTATTTGTAAACTATTGGTTGCCGACATTCTATTTGGCAAGGCGCTAAATATTTTCAAGCCTGTCAACTCTTCGGCACGAGCAGTATTTTTGATTGAACTATCTAATAATTCTTTGGCAATAAAGTAAACTAATAAGAAGAAGAAAGATGCCAAGAAAGAAAGGATTACTAATAACAATCTTTTTGAAGCCAAAGGCTTGGTTGGAAAAACTGGGTTATCCATTACCTGAAGGTTATTAGACATTTCGATATTTTGCTGACGTAATTTAGCTAAATGATATCCATGTAAAATCTCTAAATACTGACGCTCTGCAACACTAATCTCACGTTCTAAGCGACTCACCTGCATGTTTAAAGGAGAGAACTCATTGTATTTACGATCAAATTCTTTTCTACGGTCAATGTATACTTGAAGACGAGCTTCTGAACCATCCATGGCAATAACTTCTTTCAACCAATTTTCCAATACCACATTCATTGGTACAGATTCGATGGTATTATTTAAGCTATAGTATTGCAATACCCAAAGGCGAATTTCTTGTTTTAACGCATCCACCTTAGTTGCCAATTTGGCTACCTTTTCTGGTGAGTTACTGTAAATTTTAGCTCTTTCATATTCCTCATGAGCAATACCCAACTCCTTACGTAAACGATTTAGTTCGGCATTGTTACGAAGCAAAATTTCACGAGATTCTAATTGATCTTCTAAGCGAGCTACTGCTCTTTTAGAAGCTTCATACATCATTAACTCTTTATAGTAATCTGTTTCATTGGTTTCGTTTTCAATAGCTACAGCTTTTGCTTGCTCGTAGTAATTGATAATTTTATTACGAATACCAAAGTCTTTTAATTTATTTTCAGAGTTATTTAATTCGGCAGCAGCATCTTTTAATCTTGCTTCAAACCATTTTAATACATTAACTGTTTCAGCACCTTTTAAGGTTTTGTATTTATCAATAAATACTTCGGTAATAAACTTTAAGGTATTTAAACACACGCCTGGATCATCCGACTTATAGGTTAAATCAATGAAATCGGAACTAGATTTACGAGAGGCTGTAAGGTTTTTACTAATTACACCTAAACTATAATGTCCTTTAGGATCAGAAAGAAGTTTAACAACGATATTATCTGTAGAAGAGTTTTTGTATTTTGTTATTTTATCAACAGTTGCAGCAAAATTCCCAGGAACAACCATCAATGCTCTTTCATCTGTAATGGTATTTTTTAATTCAGCAAAACTCTTTTCGCCCAAAATAAGTGGATCGGGCATTTCTAATAATAAATGTTGAGCCAATAACTTTACCGCTACATCTTCCATAGTTTGGCGAGCAGTAACAGTAGCGAGGAGGTTATCAAACGCGTTGTTAATAGAGAAGTAATCGGCCCTTGGCGCGTCTTCACTTGAGGTAATTCCGTACCCCGAGGCAATACCTGTATAAACGGTAGTTGCCGATTGATACTCCCTAGGTAGTTTACCTGTTAGGAAGTACACTAATATGGCGATCAGCACAGGGAAAAGGATCAACCATTTTAGGTTCTTGCTTAATACGCGTAAAAATTGAACAAAACTCATTTCTAAATCGTTTAGTTGTTAGTTAGGACTTTTTGGTCTAATCATAATAGTATGCAATGGCACGCCAAGTATGGCTTCAAATTGCTCTAAAGATCCAAGATAAAACCTGAAAGATTCATGATAAGCAGCTTCAGCATCTGCCAATACATTCTTCTGACGGGAGTATTCTGAAATATGAATAGTACCTTCCTTATATTCTTTTTCGGCTACCTGACAAGCTACAAGCTGCATCAGATAATCTTCATTTCTTCCTTGATAGAGGCGATCATAGCCAATCATATCGGCATAGAATGCGCCCAACTTGCGCTTTAACTCCATTGCCTCAGCATCACGCTTATATTTTTGTAGAATCACTTTTTCTTTTTCAGCATTCACTCTTCCTCTATGGCCCATGACATCAAAAACAGACAACTGTATATTAACACCTGCTCTATATCCTTCTTTCACCTGAACCAAACCTGCACCTAAAGGTTTTGTAGGGTCGGTATAAGCAAAAAATGGAAGACTACCGAATGAGTAGTTATAGAATACGCTAATATTTTGAGCCCACATCCAACGCGTATAACGCTCTGTCCATTGGTTTGAACGCATAGCTGCAAGCTCTTGTTTTAAGGTAGGATTCACCGACTTAGCAATCTCGTACATTGAATCTAAGGTTGGCAGCAAGGTAACAATATCAATCTTAGGGTCAAGCAAAACAGAGTCTGGCTGCGCTTTTGCAGAGGTTGAGAAGAGTATAATTCCCAACATAAAAACTACCAATTGCTTCATGTACTTCATATCAAAAAAGGATGTGACTTGAGTTAATTTTTTCTACCAACAAAGTAAAGCTACATTTATATGTGAATGGGACTCACTTATTAACCCCGTGTTTAAGGGTGTCCAATTTTCTGACAAATAGGTTTTCTCAAACTTTTTTCGGTCATTTGGACTAACAAAAATCTATTCATGAAAAACAAGGATATCATAGTTGTGGGTTTGCAACCATACGACAGTTTGATAGGTAGTAATTGCATTAACATTGCAGATGAGTTTTCTAAAAACAATCGAGTACTTTATGTAAACTATGCATTTGATAGGGCATCTATAAAAAGAGAAAAAGACCTGCCCAATGTTGCCAAACGAATAGACCTGATGGAAAATAATAAAGAGAACCTTCATCAGGTAAATGAGAACCTTTGGACCTTTTATCCAAACACCTTGTTAGAGAATATTAATTGGATTCCGTTTACCCCAATTTTTCGAATTGCCAACTTTATCAACAACAAACGCTTTTCTAAAGAAATTCTTAAAGCGGCAAAAAGGCTCGATTTTAAGGAGTATATTCTTTTTAACGACAGTGATATGTTTAGGAGCTTTTACCTAAACGAAATGCTTAAACCAGTTTGTAGTATCTATTACACTCGCGACAATATGATGAGCGTACCGTATTGGAGAAAACACGGAAAAGTTTTAGAGGCAGAACTAATGTCAAAATCAGATTTAGTGTGTGCAAATTCTACCTACTTAAGAGATCTAGCAAAAGAAGATAACCCAAATAGTTTTTATGTTGGACAAGGTTGTGATGTAAGTGCATTTGATAGCAGTACCATCAAACAAATACCAGAAGACATAGCCTCCATTCCGAGCCCAATCATTGGGTATATAGGTGCCTTATATTCTATGCGACTAGATTTACAAATTATTGAATTAGTAGCTAGCTCACATCCAGAATGGAATGTAGTTTTAATAGGACCCGAAGACGAAGCGTTTACAAATTCAAGTTTACATCAACTTAAAAATGTTCATTTCCTTGGTTTAAAAAACGGTTCAGAATTACCTAGCTATTTAGCGGCCTTTGATGTGGCTATAAATCCACAAATATTAAATGAAGTAACCATTGGAAATTACCCTAGAAAAATAGATGAATATTTAGCAATGGGAAAACCTACTGTGGCTACAGAAACAAAGGCTATGAGTATTTTTAAAGACCATACGTATTTAGCAAAAAACAAAGAAGAATACCCTGCCTTAATTGAAAAAGCATTAGCCGAAAATTCTACCCAATTAGAAAGTGAAAGAAGTAAATTTGCTCAATCGCATACTTGGGAAAACAGTGTGAAAGCAATATACCAAGCAATAGAAACCGTAAAACCTAAGCT
Source organism: Bacteroidetes bacterium B1(2017) (assembly GCA_002256395.1). Lineage (GTDB taxonomy): Bacteria > Bacteroidota > Bacteroidia > UKL13-3 > UKL13-3 > B1. The sequence goes on from NKJG01000001.1 coordinate 165,518, forward strand.
TTAAGTCATGTCAATTATTCAAACAATTAAATCGAACCCAGGTCTTAAAAAATTTGTTCATTGGACACTTATTCCTAGAGGACAAGCTAGGCCACGCAAATGGGTAAAATGGTTTGTAAATCCATTCTTTCATAAAGTTGAAAGAGGCAGTAAAATTAATTGGTATACACGCATGGATGTATTGCCCTTTAATTCATTTGAATTAGGAAAAGGAAGTACTATTGAAGACTTCTCTACTATTAACAATGGAGTTGGTCCAATAAAAATTGGCCAATACTCTAGAGTTGGAATAAGCAATGTGTTAATAGGACCGGTAACCATTGGCAACCATGTAATTTTAGCTCAAAATATTGTTATGAGTGGTTTGAACCATGGCTATGAAGATGTTACTAAACCAATACATGAACAGCCTGTTACAACCTCTCCTATAACCATAGAAGATGATAGTTGGATTGGAGCAAATGTGGTTGTAACTGCTGGTGTAACAATTGGCAAACACTCTGTAATTGCTGCTGGTGCGGTGGTTACAAAATCTATTCCTCCGTTTAGCATTGCTGTTGGAAACCCGGCTCGAGTTATTAAACAATACGACGCGGCGAGTGGCGAATGGAAACGAGTATAGAAAAGACAAACAAAAAATCAAACACCTAAAAGAGACACCTCCTACTATTTATGAAAAAAATCTTCCTGATTCTCCCTCTACTACTATTTTGGCTTCAAGGTTTTGGCCAAGATATTGAAAAGAAAAATTGTTACGCTGGCGTATATGTAAACGACATTTCAAGTGTAGATTCAAAAGATGGTTTTGCCATGATGAATTTTGATATGTGGCTTAAATGGGAAGGTAAAATAGAAGACTTTCCAAAGATTAACATTCAAAACATTTATGATGAAACAATTACTGAATTAGAAACGGTACATGATGATGAAACCAATTGGAATCTGAAAAGATTTAATGTAAAAGGGAATATTACCTGCCAATGGAATGTTCAATATTATCCCTTCGACCATCATAAGTTAAATATAAACATTATGATTGACGACGCCAGCTATGAGTTTTGGGAACTCAAGCCTGCTATGTCGAACAGTGGCTTAAGCAATGTTAATACCGTAACAGATTGGGAAGTTTATCCAACCCTAATGGTAAATTATGATACCGTAAGAAATAAGCATGTTACTTTAGACCAATCGAGGGAGATACCTAAAAAAGAAATGGTTGTTTTTTATGTTGAAATTAAACGCCCACTATTACCTCAATTTACCAAAATTATTGGCCCACTTATTCTTATCACCCTAATTGGTTTATTGGCTTTAGCCATACCTATTAACGAGCTCGAAGTTAGAACGGCATTCGCCTTTACAGCTTTACTTTCTATTGTTGCCTACCAATTTACTACTAGCAATTCAACTCCAGATGTATCTTACTTAACCATTATGGATTATGTATTTATTTTTGGATATCTATTTGTTGGTACAACCTTAATTGTGGTCTGGTGGTGCTCATTGGTTCCAGAAGAAAAAGGCACTTATATAAGCGCACTTACTTTTAAAATTTTTATCCCAGCTTATCTTCTATTAAATGGATTAATTATTGCCACAAAATATGCAGAATCTGTAACAGGTATTGAAGAAAAACAAACCACTTTTGTAAGCTCAAGAGAGGTAAAATATGTCGACACTTTGCACATGTACAACTTCAGAAAAAGGACCTTGAGTAATCTAAATTATTTTTGGAAACCTGGCTTGCAAGAATCAAAAGGAGAAAACAATATCAACTTCATTGTTACTGAATTTCCAAGTTTTAAAAACAACATGGTACATGTGTTAAGCGATGGCAAAATGGAAGTGTATTGGAATATTTATAATAACCTTCAATGGAGCGATGGCAATAAATTAAGTACCGATGATATTGAATTTGGCTTTGAAATAGAACCAGATACGATGGTTAGTTCAATTACAACATTACGTCGTGACCTTATTAAAATAACCTACAAAGAGCGTGTATTTCAGCCGCAGCAAAGAAATCTTCCTATTTACCCAAAACATTATTTTAGAGGAATACTTAAAGAATATGGTCGCGACTCTGTAATTAGTTTCAGCAAAAATTTTCCATCACCTGGTTATGGCCCCTATTATGTGGTAAGCAAAACCGATGAACAGGTGCATTTTAGAGTGAACCCATTTTGCCCAAAAAACACAAGCGAGTTTAAACACATCATCATTGATATTGTGCCCTACGATACCAATTTAATAAACGAAGGAAAGGCCGATCTTTTTATTAAAAACGCCATTTTACCAAACTATTTCCTGAGTCATTTAAACGATGCAAAATATGTTTATGAAAATAAAATTAGTGATTCAAAAGACAATATTGTTTTGGTAAATAGTTTTGATATTAGCAACGGAAATCAAGCTGCTATTAGCAATGCTATTAGTAAGTTTTTTAACAGAAAAGAATTTGTCGGTCAATTCTTTGGATCACCCTTACTGTCTGAACCAGCCTATTGGCCGGTGGCTAAAAATACCAAGTTTTACGATAGCACCTGCATGCATTGCGATGAATTTAATAAAGACCAAATTTTAAACCTATTAAGTTCTAATCAGTTTACGTTTACGAACAATCAATTAGTAGACAAAAACAAAAAACAGGTAGAGATTACCTTCTTTGAACTCGACAAAAACAGGATTCCAAAAAACCTTGGAAGAATGTATACCTATGTGGAAGAAAAATTAAGGTCATTAGGAATTCTCGTTCATGTAAAAACTATCCTATTTCCTGAAGCGAGGTTTAAAGCTGTAGCTAATGAACCTGGGATTAGTTTGTTTTTAGAATATGCCATGAATGAGGAGGTATTGACAGACTGGACCCTTCACTTAAAATACAAAGACAAATTAATGAATACCTATTTTAAGCGTTTTGATAGGGAGGTAATTGCCGATTTAAGAGGATTATTAGGAAGAAGAATGATTAACTACCAAACCACTCAAACCCATGTGTTTGTGCCAATTTGTTCGTTAAAGCCAAGAGATACTTATAGAAAATCCATAGCTAAAAAACTAATCTTACCGTATTGTACCATTGAAGACCTTCATAAATATACCAATTATTAAGTAGCTTTTTTTGACAGCTTCAAAGCGTTTCCTATCTTTGACCCAATGAAATTTTGGTTTGCAATTTTAGTCGCTTGGTTTTGCTCATCGTTGGAGGTCTTGGGTCAAACCTTTACACTAGACAATGGCGATACCATTAACGTAACTCAAGCAAATGGCCAAAAGTTTGGATTTTGGCGCTATTTCTGGCCTAATGGCGATTTAAAATACGAGGTGTATTATGAAAATGGCGAAAAAGAAGGACTCGAAATTGCGTATTTTGATAACCAAGACTGCTTAGAATATAGCAATACCTACCACAAAGGAATTTTGGAAGGGCCACGGGTAATGTTTTACCCAAATTGCAGTACCAAAGTAGAAGAAGTTTATAAAGCAGGCTTAAAAAGTGGGTATGAACGCAATTATGATCAAACTGGGGTAGTTACCACAGAAGCAGCCTTTGAAAAAGGAGAATTGGTTGGAAGCTACGCGCATTTTGATAAAAAAGGGAATGTTACGTTTGAAAGTCCTACCAAAGAAACAACCTTAAAATTCGACAAATTTTTAAATGGCGAATACAAAATAAAAGACTCTACCATTTTTAATGTTTTTAAACGAAACAAAGAATGGAAACGTGTATTAATGGTAGTTGATATGACCGGTAGCATGTTTCCATATATTGGTCAAATGCTAGTTTGGTATAAACAAACCTATGAAGATGGCCGAATTAAATACTATGTTTTGTTTAATGATGGCGATAATTTAACCGATGATAAAAAGGTTATTGGCAGAACAGGAGGCGTACATCCTTTTGAAGCCAAAGATTATCGCAAGATGAAAAAAGACATAGAAGATGTGCGCAAAATGGGAGAAGGTGGCGATGACCCAGAAAACGATCTGGAAGCTGTTAATGCGGCCATTCTTGCTTATAGAGACTATTCGGATATTATTTTAATTGCGGATGATAGTCCTGTAAGAGACATGTCGATTCTGAAACGAATTAAGAAACCCGTGCATGTAATTATGTGCGGAACAAAAAAAGGAATAAACGATCAATACCTCAAAATTGCTCTTCAAACCAAAGGTTCTATTCATACAACTACCAATGATATAGATATGAAAAAGCTTAAAGAAGGCGATGAATTTGTGCTCGATAAAGATATTTTTAGATATAGCGGTGGCCAATTTATTTGGGTAGATACAACAGATTAACAAGCTACATGAAATTAATTCTCGCATCTAAATCGCCGCGCCGACAAGAACTCATAAAAGGCCTTGAACTAAGTTTTGACATTGTTACGTATGAAGTAGATGAAGACTTTGATAGCAGTGATTTACCAAGTGATATTGCTAGAAAATTAGCCCTTAAAAAGGCTGCTCACTACCCTTTTGCATTAAACCCAGAGGAAGTATTATTAACTGCAGATACCATTGTATGGATCAACGGCAAAGTGCTTAATAAACCTGCTTCGGTAGAAGAATCTTTTGAGATGCTAAAAACTATTTGTGGCACTTCGCACCAAGTTTTTACAGGCGTATGTTTAAAAACAGAAACGCAAGAAATTTCATTTAGCGAAATGAGCAGTGTGTTTTGCAAGCAACTTAGCGATGAGGAAATTTATCATTACATAGATACCTATAAACCCTTTGACAAAGCAGGCAGTTATGGCATTCAAGATTGGTTTGGGTATACCGCCGTTGAACGCATTGAAGGCTGTTTTTACAATGTTATGGGCTTGCCTGTAAGCAGAGTAAATGAAGAACTAAAGAAAATTAAGAAAAAATAAACGAGGTGTATCCGTATCTTCCCTCACCTAAAAACTAGTCATGCAAAAGCACATAATTCCTTCGTTTCTGAACCCAAATAAAGCGCTCCTATTTTTTGTAATTTTCTTATTAGCAAATCTAGCTAATGCACAAAATATAGTTACCATAAGCGGTAAAATTGAATCCTATGCAAACCAAAGTGCTAGCATTCAATTTAACTCAAACCCATTTAAAACAGACTTGGATCAGGCCGAAATGCCCTTAGATGGAAAAGGCTTTTTTAAAGTAAAATTACCCATAGAACAAAACCAATTAATTAACCTCGTATTTGGATCAGAAATACTGAGATTTCATGCTGCACCAAATGACAGCATATACCTTGTTATAAACACCTTAAACGGAACTAGAACGCAACAGTTTTATGGCTCTGGCGCACTTGAAGCAGCTTGGTTCAGCAAGCAAAAAGAGCACTTTTCTAAAACAGTTGAAAGCGACGATTATTCTACTAAATTATTAGAAGAAATGGGCTACCGTAATCCCACTCAATTCAAATTTTATTTAGATAGCATTGCGAATGAAAAAATTAACTTTTTACGTAAAAACAGCAAAGGACTTAAACCAAGTTTTATTACTTGGCAAATAGCAGAAATTACCTACGAAGCCGAAGCATTTAAAATAAACTATCCAAGTTGGTATTATTCTATGCGTGGTATTGAAAACAAGGTATTGGATGTAGATACAACCTATTACTCTTACCTATCAAAATTAAATGTAAACAAACCAGAATATTTAAACTCCATGCAATATTGCTTATGGCTTAAATATTATTTTATGTACGTTTTAAGAAAGGCCAACAAACAATTTAATGCAACTGATTTGTATGCGTATAGTTCCAACTATTTTAAAGACGATGTACTCAAGAAATTCAAATTAATGCTTTGGGGCGATATCCTTCAATATGGCCAAATATCTGATGCTACAACCTTATACCCGTTTGTTAAAAATGAATTAAGCAATCAGCCTGGCTATTTATTTTTAGAAGAACGCTACAAAGACAAATTGCCTTTTGCACCAGGCGCCGAAGCCTTTCCATTTACTCTCAGAAGTATAGATGGAAAACAAGTTTCGCTGAGTGATTTTAAAGGAAAAGTAGTGTATTTAGATTTTTGGGCAAGCTGGTGTGGACCTTGTAAAAGAGAAATTCCTGCAGCAGAAGAATTAAAAAAATACTTCGCTGGAAAGGATGTGGTATTTTTAAATATCTCCATTGACGAAGATGAAAACAAATGGAAAGAAAGTGCCAAAGGATTAGAGATTAGCGGCATTCATTTACTTGCCAATTCACAAAACAACCCCAAGGTTTTAGATGCCTATAAAATTTCTACTATTCCTGCCTATTACTTAATTGGCAAGGATGGTAAGTTTATTTCGGCACCTGCCGCAAGGCCAAGTAATGGAATAATTTTCCAACAAATTGAGAATGGATTAAAATAGAATCAAAACAATTTTGGCCCTCTAATGCTTTATAATTAATTGAAGTTTCAATTTGTCTACTAATAAATACCAAAATCTACTAAAAGCCATGCCCAACTATGGGGGAACCATGCTTGTTAATGGTATTGAAACCCAGTATTCATTTCTTGAATTAAGTAGACCAACCGGAAAATATGTTGCTAGAGCAATTATTAGGCTCATAAACATACTTATGCGCAAGCATTATGTGCGGTTTATTGGCAACTCGTGTACGCCAGGCATTGTGCTATCAAATATTCATTCTAGCAAAGGCATAGAGCAATTTAATAATGGTTCGAACCAAAGCTGCGGGATTTTAATTGCCAATGTGTTAGGTAAAGAGCAAGTACCCGATGGAATTGTTATTCCGGCGGATCCTTTTATGATTATTCCCTTGCAAGCTAGCTGGAAATCTTTTGCCGATTATAAGGCAGCCATGAGTTCTAAATATAGGGTAAGAACCAATAGAGTTTTTGCCTTATCAGAGCAAATTAGCTATCGAAATTTGAACCAAGAAGGACTAGAAAATTGGATTAAACCCTGCGCCGATTTATTGTTTGAAACCCTTAAACATAAAACCATTACCATTGGAAAAGACCTAACGCTTTTGCTAAACACCTTTCATACCCAACTTGGCAATAACTATCAGGTGAATGGTTACTTTAAAGACAACAAACTCATAGGCTTTATATCATTTATTAAAGAACAAGACCAAGTGTATGCTATGCATTTAGGCTATGAGGTAGAAATTGGCACCGAAGTGCATTTATACCAACGCATGATGTATGATGTAATTGAATGGAGTATTTTAAACCATGCTAAAATGCTTAATTTAGGCAGAACTGCACCCGAAATAAAAAGCACCATGGGAGCCGTTCCGGTAGAAAACAGCTTTATATTTTATAGCAGAACACGATTCTTTAGGTTTATACTAAACTACTACAAAAAACGCTTTCATAAAGAAACACCCTACACGTTGCGTCACCCATTTAAAGGGGGAGAAAAATAAAAAAAGGCGAACCTATAACAAAATAGGTTCGCCCATTCTAATTTAATAGCTTCTACTTAGTTACCATTGGCCAAATTTGCGCCAATATTAAATTTAACTAAACGCTTAAATTGCTCAATACGTGCGTCTAATTCGGTTGTTGAAAGATCAATAATTCTTTCGGTACCAAAACGCTCTACGCAAAACGAAGCCATAGCTGAACCATAGATAATAGCGTTTTTCATATTCTCAAAACTAATATCACCTGTTTTAGCGAGGTATCCGATAAAACCACCGGCAAAGGTATCTCCAGCACCAGTTGGATCAAATACTTCCTCTAAAGGCAAGGCAGGGGCAAAAAACACCTCTTTACCATGGAACAACAAAGCACCATTCTCGCCTTTTTTAATAATTAGGTACTTAGGACCCATTTCTTGAATTTTAGCGGCAGCCTTAACTAAAGAATATTCTCCAGAAAGCAATCTCGCCTCTTCATCATTGATGGTTAATACGTCCACCATTTTCAAGGTTTGTTTTAAATCGTCAAGAGCAATTTCCATCCAAAAGTTCATGGTATCCATAACTATTAGGCGCGGGCGTTTGCTAAGGCGCTCAATAACTGTTTGTTGAACCTTAGGAGTAAGATTACCCAACATTAAAAACTCACAATCTTGGTAAGCAGCTGGAACAATTGGGTCAAAATCGCCCAAAACATTTAATTCAGTAACCAAGGTATCGCGTGTATTCATGTCGGTATGATACTTACCGCTCCAGAAAAACGATTTTTCGCCCTTCTTAATTTGCAGACCCTCTGTATTAACACCATGTTTATTAAGGTGTTGAATAAATTCGTTTGGAAAATCTTCGCCCACAACTGCCACTAAATTGGAGCTTTTTGTGAAGTAAGAAGAAGCCAAAGCGATGTAAGAAGCGGCACCACCAACAATTTTGTCGGTTTTTCCAAAGGGAGTTTCTATGGCGTCAAATGCCACACTACCAACGACTAATAAACTCATAGATATTTTTTTTAAAAATTTATGCCGCAAATATTGTGATTTTAAAAATCAATTCCTATCATTGCATCCCCGAAAGGGAAAATTCCTTCTTAGCTCAGCTGGTTAGAGCACATGACTGTTAATCATGGGGTCCCTGGTTCGAGCCCAGGAGAGGGAGCATAGACAGGATGGAGTTGGAGTGTGAGTTTTGAGTGCTATTGTTTTTTAAAAGGCCGCTGTCGCGGCCTTTTTTTATGCCATAAAGTGTGGGTGGAAAATTGTATTTCTCAATACTCACACCCAAACTCAAACGGCTATTCCATTCGACAGGAAGATGCGAAATCATAATTTAGGGAATTCCATTTGCATACTATTTGCATACTTTTCCGAAACACACATACTTGTTCTCCGTCCATTCGTGAATTCGGAAATTATCACAAAACCAGCCTCTCGATAGGCATTCGATTCATTTTTTATTTGAGAATTGAATTAAATCCTTAAACCTCTAAAAACTTTTAATCAAAGAATCATCTCTATAAATCTCAGTTTTCAGCAATTTGTTATTCCGCTCATAATATAACCACTTACCTACTTTAGCCCCATCATTAATCGTTCCCATTTTCTTTAAATTTCCATTTTTGTAATACTCCTTATAAATGCCATCAAAATGCTCACCCATAAAGTAACCTTCGCCTATCAATTGCCCCTTTTTTGTTACAAAAATATAGTAACTATTGTCGTAACGAGCGCTGTTAAATAGGCTATCTGAAGTTAAATTCAAAAAGTAATTTGATTTGAATATATTTCCTTTCTTGCGGCCATTATAATAAAGTGTGTCTTTTGAAATAAGAAGGGTACCGTATGTATCAAACTCTTCAATATCAAAAAACTTGTCGGCAATAACAATGATGGTATCATCATTCCTCCATGCTTGGGCAAGGCAAGTTGAATTTACCCATAAGGATATAGAAAACAACACTAGTTTTAATACTGAATTCCTCATTTTATTAATTTTATAAACCTAAACTCAAGAAAAAACTTATCCAATTCTTTTCTGCTATTTTATTCTGAACTAATATTTTGATTTTACAGATTTAACAGTATAACCCAAACCGCACTAATTTAGTGTTGTAAAATATAAAAAAAAACACTCTTAATTTATACCTAAGCCCACATAACAATGCATAGGTTGCTTGGATTATTGGGTGCTTTTGTACCTGTGTGCCGCACATAAACTATTCGAATTGACTTACTATTTTCCGAAGATCATAATGATATTCTCTTGTATAATATGAAGCAAAAACAAGAATTCTATCTTTATCCTTCATGTTAAAAATTTCAAATTGAAAATCACCCTTGGAATTAGTTGAATCAATCTTTTCTTCAAGTTCCTTTTTACAAAGGTAGATACCAATATCGGGTAATGGAATATGGTTATCTGAAATTACTTTACCACTAAATGTTAAGGTATCTCCCTTAATTGTAAGAGAAGGATTAATTATCTTAAACTCCACTTGAGTAAATTCAATTGGGGCAGGTAAAGCGAAATCTTCAAACTTAAACCTTGTTGTTTTTTTTATAGTACAACTAGTAACAACAAGAATTAGTACTAAAATTCTAAGCATGTTCAAAATCTCTACTAAGTATTTAAAAGCAAGTAAAGGTAAGCATTATTCATTTGCTTTGTTTCTTCAACTTACAATTTTAAAATAGGTACACATACTATTATTAAAAATAATTTACCCTTCAAACACTATCTTCCTATGCTCTAAGCCCCAATTTACAATATGCTCTATTAAACTCTTAATAGACTTTCCATGCGGGCTCATTCTATACTCAATAATTTGGGGCGATTCTTGAATAATTATGCGCTCAATCATTTTTAGTTCTTCTAAATATCGAAGCTCTTTGGTAAGTGTGGAGGAGGTAATTTTGGCTAAAATTTGTTTTAGCTCATTAAACCTTCTTGGCTTATCACACAAATAAGACAAAATGGGTCCGCGCCATTTTCCTCCTACAATTTCCAATACATCGGCCACCACTTTTATGCCTTGCTGCTTGGTTTTAATTTCCATTTATCTAAGGTAAGTATCTTTTTTAATACCAACACAAATGTATCTAAATGAAAATTTACAGGCTTGTCATATTATTATTGCTTTACAAACATGATAAACATTACAGCAGTAATTTTAACCCTCAAGGAGGATGTTAAACTAGAAGAATTAGCAGATGTATTAAAGCACGAGCAAGAAGTAATAGCGCAATGGAAACAAGCAGGATATATACACGATATGTATTTACGCGAAGGAAGAAAAGGCGCAGTTATTCTCTTTAATGAATTGACCGAGTTAAAGGTTACAGACCTTGTTGAATCTTTACCCCTAATGCCCTACTTTAAACCTGCAGAATATTTAAATTTATTAAAATAAATTGAATAGGAATAGGTGCTTTTAACACAAAACACCTATTCTTTTACAAACTTCATCCTGCTTAAGTCGTTGCCTTTTTGGATGCAAATAATATAGGTTCCTGGGGCCAAATTTTGAGTGGATATTTCAATGGAATTGCCATTCAAAATTTTGCTTGGTTCGGCCACTACCCTACCCAACATATCTGTTATGCTAAGGTTGGTTGGAAATGCACCAGGTTCTATGCAGCAAATCACCAATTCATTATGCACTGGGTTAGGATAAATGCTTAATTTGGGTGCTCCCATACTACTTCCTAAACCGGTACTTGATATATAGGTAAACCCAGCTTTTTGCGCTGTACCAAGTGGGGTTTCAACTTCCACCATGCCACTAGCGCCGGCACCTACAACAGCATTAATTTGGTGTGAAGAAACAACTGTATAACTAACTACATTTACACCACCTAACTTAACTGAACTTGCTCCTGTTAAATTGCCTCCATTTATAGTTATTACCTCATTGGTTCTGGCAGAGTCTGGCGAAAAATAAAGTATAGAGGGTGTAGGTGATCCTATGCTAGTAAGGATGCTTGCAGTATCGGTACAATTAGAGGCATTAGTTATTGCAACCAGCAAGATACAGGTACCAGGGCTTGTCCACTGAACCGTAACCGAATTTGTACCTTGCCCCGATGTTATACTACCATTGCTAATTAACCAATTATAGCTAATTCCTACTTGTGAAGCAATGCTATAGGTATAGCTTGTAGCAGTGGATAGACCAGTTATTGGCCCATAAAGGCTACCAGCAACAGGATTTGAATGTACACGTAATTGCACAGGTGAAGAAAATGTACTGCAGCCATATAAATTCATTGTTTTAACTTTATACATTCCAGCCGAAGATGCCGCAAAGGTTCTTAAGTTTTGTCCAGAAAGTTGGGTAGTATTAAAGTACCATTCATAGCTCAAATTGCTACCACTATTAGCAGTAAGTACTTGGCTCGAACCAACACAAATAGATGCGCTATCTGCAGGTGTTATGCTTGCTATTGGATTTGGATTTACAACTAACTGAAAGGGAGAAGAAAAACTGCTACAGCCACTTAAATTACTTGTTTTAACTTTATATATTCCAGCCTTAGTTGCTGTTAAGATTCTTAAAGCTTGTCCAGAAATTAAGGTATCATTTAAGTACCATTCATAGCTTAAATTAGCACCACTATTAGCTGTAAGTGCTTGGTTTGAACCAACACAAATAGAGGCGATATTTGAGGGATTTATACTAGCAACTGGGTAGGTATTTACAACTAATTGCAAGGGTGAAGAAAAAGTACTGCAGCCAGTTAAACTAGTCGTTCTAACTTTATACATTCCTGCCGCTGTTGCGGTTAAGGTAGGTAAAGTTTGTCCTGAAAGTAGGGTATTATTCCGGTACCATTGGTAGCTTAAATTGCTATCACTATTAGCAGTGAGCAGTATGTTTGATCCAACACAAATAGAAGCACTATCTGTTGGAGTTATGCTAGCAATTGGATTTGGTTTTAAAACTAACTTAAAGGGAGAAGAAAAAGTGCTACAGCCACTTAAATTGCTCGTTTTAACTGTATACATTCCAGGTTCTGTTGCCGCTAAGGTTCTTACGTTTTGCCCAGAAATTAGGGTGTCATTTAAATACCAGTCATAGCTCAAACCATACCCACTATTGGCTGTTAGTAGTTGGCTTGAACCTACACAAATAAGAGCGCTATCTGTTGGACTTAGATTGGCAATTGGCAGTGAATTTACAGTAATAGAAACAGGCGAAGATGCAGCCACACAACCCGACGAATCGGCAATAGCAACCCTGTAACTGCCTGTATTTTTAACAATTAAAAAATTGGCTATTTGGTTTGGTATAGGCACATTATTGTTGTACCAAGTATACCCATTGCTTGAACTAATACTTGATTGTAATTTTACACTATCACCCATACATAAAAAGGTGCTTCCAAATGTGCTAAGACTTACAGATAAATTTTGTTTGGTAAACACCTTAAAAACAGCCGAATCTTTGCATCCATTTTGATCGGTTATAAGCACTTTATAGTTTGATGTGCCAAATGGAGTGCCATAGTTAATTAAGCAAGTTGAATCGCTAGATATTGGTTTTATGACTGTAGTTGAATTACTATCACCACTGTAAAAAGTATACATATACCCATTTGCTCCAAATTGTGCCCCATAAGAACCTTTGGCTGTTACAAGAACAGGAGTATTAAAACAAGTAAAGGTATCGCGTATGCTCACAGAAACAGGTTGTTGCACTAATACAGAATCTAATATATTATTGTTTGTACAACCACCAGGTGAAGGCGGAGGAGCTGTGCTTACTTGCAATTTTATTTTGTACCAACCAGCATTGGCAAAGTGATGATTAGAAACTGCATTTGCATTATACGTTTGGTATATGCCTGAATTAGGAAGCGTTTCAACCTTAAATAGGGTATTACTTAAATTTAAAGGAACACCATTTTGAAGCGTATAACTAAAATCATAGTTACCGCAACTTTTAATGGTTTTGATAATTGTTGCCACAGGTATTTTGCGCACTAAAACGCTAAACGACATAACAATATTTGCAGGTAGAGGGCAGGCACGGTCAGTAGCTTTTACCACAAAATAATAAGGCAAATTACTGGCCATAGAATCCGGTGGGGTCCAACAAAAACGCACACTATCAAACTTTGGCCCAAGGGTACCTCGTGTGGCTGGGTTATAGCACTTTGTAAAGGTGGCTCCGGTTGCCACCAAGTTTGCAGGTGCATTCCAAGTAATATCTGTTGAATCGGTGCTTGCGGTATTATCCCAAGCACTTAGCATAAAACATAGTTGCTGCCCTGCACAAACGTAATAGCTATAATTTGGTTGGGGTGAGCTAAGGGTTCCCACCTCACTATAGGTTTTTAAAACAGGCCAATTATTAATTGCGCAAATCTGGGTACCAAACTGTATATCGCGGCGGGTAATTCCCATTAGCGTTGGAATGCCACCAATAGTTTTCCATTGTTTAACTTCGATGGTTAGCATAGCAGTAAAAACACCCATTGGTCTAACGCGTATGTCGCCTCTAACTGGGTCTATTGAAATACCTGTAGGAGGTATAGCGGGTGGACTAGATACAGGTGCTCCTAAATAAGGAAATGGCACAGATGGACTATAGGGAGAGGTATATGGAATTGGAGTATTAGGGCCACTTAAAGCAGCGCCAAAGTTATAACTTAACGAATCTCCATCTGGATCAATAGCACCTAAATTATAAAAAAAATCTTGACCTGCACAGGCTATAATTACAGGTGCATTGGTAAAAATAGGAGCAGAATTACATGGGGTAGCACACCGATTAATAATTACTTCGTTGCAGTAATTTTGTGCTGCAGGAGTAGGGAAAGAAGTAATAGCAGGGTTTCTGCAACAAGTAGTAAAGCTTAAACTTACCAAGCAACAACTTGCAGGTAAAGCATTTAAATTAACCTGACCCGTAAAGGTATAAACTTCTACACCAGGTGTAAAGGTTCCTGCGGTTCTGGTTCCGCAATTAGTACATATTGTTTTTTCTGTATTACAAAGTTGAATAACATCAAAGCCACTTGCTGAGCCAACTACAGATAAAGTAGTTGAACCAAAGCTGCTACCCGCACATGGGCTTGTAGGTAGGCCAGAACCTGTGGGTGTATAGCCTCCTGTAATGTTTAGTTGAATGGAACAAGTGGGACTAATGCTAGCAGGACAACTGGCACATAACTGTAATCCTTGGCAATCTCTGTATAGTTTAACTTCTACCGTATAAACTCCAGGAGTACCAGAACACGTATACCTAATATCTGAACCTACAATATAACTGGCATTCGTACTAGTAGAAAAAAGAAGAAGAAAAAGAGTAATTAAAAGTGAGCTACTTTTAAAAATGTGTTTCTGAATACTACTCATAAGCTTTGTTTTTATAGGGAAAATAATTGCCTATAAATTCCTAGATCAAAAGTATGTACACCCTTTGGTATTAAAAAGCTGCAGCCCTTAATCTTTCCATAAAAAACACTTTAAAGTTTCTTAAACACTTATTCCTTCACAAACTTCATTCGGCTTAAATCATTGCCTTTTTGTATGCAAATAATATAGGTGCCAGGAGCCAAGTTTTGAGTAGATAACTCAATTGAATTGCCATTCAAATTTTTGCTTGGTTCGGCCACTACCCTACCCAACATATCTGTAATACTTACGTTTGTTGGCAAAGTGCCGTTTTCTAAACAGCAAATCACCAATTCATTATGCACTGGGTTAGGATATACACTTAAGCCTGGCAAATTAGAAATGTTTCCAATTCCTGTGCTTGATAGATAGGTAAATCCTACTTTTTGTGCAGTTCCTAGAGGCGTTTCAACTTCTACTATTCCGCTTGCACCAGTGCCAACAACAACGCTAATTTGGTTTGAAGAAACCACAGTATAACTAAGCACATTTACTCCTCCTAATTTAACAGAACTTGCCCCAGTTAAATTACTTCCAAAAATGTTTACGATATCATTTGTACGAGCCGAATCTGGTACAAAATAAAGTATAGCTGGGGTTGGTGTTCCAATGCTTGTAAGTAAGGTAGCACTATCGGCACAATTGTTTGAATTTTTTACTCCAACAAGCAACATACACGTACCTGGGTTTGTCCACTGAACGGATATAGAATTAGTCCCTTGCCCCGAAGTAATGGTACCATTACTTATTAACCAATAATAGCTCAATCCTACTTGTGAAGCAACACTATAGGTGTAGCTTGTAGCGGTTGACAAACCTGTTGTTGGCCCAGTAATACTACCTGCAATTGGATTTGAATTTACAAACAAATGAAGAGGAGAAGAAAACGCACTGCAACCTCTTAAATTGATTGTTTTAACTTTATAATTTCCAGCCGCAGTTGCAGTTAAGGTTCTTACTATTTGGCCAGCAATTAACGTATCATTTAAGTACCACTCATAGCTTAAATTAACACCATTATTAGCAGTAAGTAGTTGGCTTGAACCCACACAAATTGAAGCACTATCTGCTGGAGTTATGCTAGCAATTGGCAAAGGATTTACGGTAACAATAACCGAACTTGTAGTAACAATACAACCCGAAGAATCGGAGATGGCAACCTTATAGACTCCCGAATTTTTAGCAATTAAATAATTGGAATTTTGGTTAGGTATAAGTTCATTATTCTTGAACCAAATATAAGTATAGCTCGAATCGATACTTGCTTGCAACTTTACACTATCGCCCGAACAAAACGTGGTGGCACTAAGAGGCATTAGGCTACCAGTAAAACTTTGTTTGGTATACACTTTAAACATAGCCGAATCTTGGCATCCATTTAGATCTCTAATAACCACTTTATAACTTGCCGAACTGCCACTTGTTGCTGGCGAAATTAAACAATTTGAATCTACACCAAAAGACCTAATAGTTGTAGTTGAATTGCTATCTCCACTATAGAAAGTATAGCGATAACTAAGTCCATACGGAGTACCCCAAGAACCTTTTGCTTGCACATAAACAGGGTTGCTTGTGCAATTAAATGTATCGCGAATGCTAACAGAAACTGGCTGTGCTACTAATACCGAATCCAAAATACTATTGTTTGGACAACCATTTGGTGTTGGAGGGGAAACAGTAGTTAAGTTCAATTGAATACGGTACCAGCCACTAGTATCAAAATGATGATTTGAAACAGCACTTGCATTATAAGTCAAATAGGTGCCAGAGTGAGGGGCTGTTTCAACTAAGAATTTAGTATAGCTATTGTCTATTGGAACAGTATTTTGAAGGGAATAACTAAAATCATAATTGCCACAATATTTATTCGTTTTATTAATCCATGCCTGAGGTACTTTTCGCACCAAAACACTAAAAGATCTTGTCACACTTCCAGGAATTGGGCAGGCGCGGTCGCTAGCTTTTACCACAAAATAATAAGGTAAATTACTCGCCATAGAAGCTGGTGGGGTCCAACAAAACCTAACACTATCTTGCTTTGGCCCTTCGGTGCCTCGGGTGGCAGGGTTATAACATTTTGTAAAGGTGGCACCATTATCAACTAGATTTTTTGGAGCATTCCAAGTAATATCGGTTGAATCTGTGCTTGCTCCATTATCCCATGCACCAATCATAAAACAGATTTGCTGCCCAGCACAAATAGCATAGCTAAAATTAGGTTGGGGTGAAGTTAAAGTTGCATTTTCGGTATAGGTTCTAATAACAGGCGGGTTATTATTTGGGCAATACAGGGTATAAAATTGAATATCTCTGCGGGTAATACCCATTATGGTTGGAATGCCTCCAATAGTTTTCCATTGCTTTACTTCAATAATTAGCATAGCAACAAAAGTGCCTGTTGGCCTTACGCGCAAATCTCCAGTTACAGGATCCAAACTAATACCTACTGGTGGTATTGCAGGTGGACTTTGTAAGGGTGCTCCTAAATAAGGAAATGGCACCGTTGCACTATAAGGCGAAACATAAGGAAGAGGAGAATTAGGGCCACCCATGGCCTCGCCAAAGGAGTAACTTAAAGAATCTCCATCTGGATCCATGGCACCTAAGTTATAATTAAAATCTTGTCCGGCGCAAGCAACAATAACAGGCGCATTGCTAAAGGTAGGTGCCGAGTTGCATGGGGTAGCACAACGGTTAATAATAGCTTCGCTATAGTAGTTTTGAGCAGTAGGTGAAACCAATGTTGTGATAGCTGCATTTCTGCAACACGAAGAATAATTTAAACTAACCAGGCAACAACTAGCTGGTAAAGCACTTAAATTAACCTGACCTGTAAATGTATACACTTCAATACCAGGCGTAAACGTACCCGCCGTTCTGGTTCCACAATTACTACAAATTGTTTTTTCGGTTTTGCAAAGCTGAACAACATCAAAACCACTAGCAGAGTTAACCACCGTTAAATTAGCTGTCCCAAAACTAGTACCTGCGCATGGGCTAGTAGGCATGCCTGAACCAGCCGGTGAAGAAGCTCCTGCAATATTTATGGTAATTGCACAAGATGGACTTAAGCTTCCAGGGCAATTGGCACATAACTGTATTCCTTGGCAATCTCGGTAAAGTTTAAACTCTACATTATAAACTCCTGGTGTGCCAGAACAAATATACCTCATATCTGAACCAACAATATGACTAGCATTGATGGTGTTTGAAAATAAAACAAAAAAAAGGGTAATTAGAAGTGAGCAACTTCTAAATAAGTGTTTCAAGGCGCTTGTCATAGTATTAGTTTTTTGAGTTGGGATAAATACTTACTAATAACTAGAACGAAGTTAGCCTCTAAAGGTTGCATTCATGCGAACACAACTTTAGTCATTCATAACTAGCATGCAACAAGGAAAATCTAAAGATTCGCCAAGGTGCAACGATAAAAACGCTAAATCTTAAAACCTAAACAAAGGCGTGCTACTCCAAGGTATTCTTGATAAAACTAAAATTAATCCTATTCCATAATACACCAAACTTCTCTGATGCTTATCAGAATCGGCATAGGCTTTCTTAACTTTTATTTTGCCAATTTGAATAATAGCTACGGCAATAATCATTAACAAAGGATGCTCCAATAAAATCAACCTAGAGGCTTTATCTTTCATTGCTAAGCCAACATTGGCTAAGGCCAGCTGAACCGTTGGGCTATAAAACCATAGGATCAAACCTAATAACAACTGACTGTGTGCCGAAGCCAATAATAAGGTGGCAGCGGTTTTATCGTCTTTTGAATAAGGTGTGCCAGAAGTTTTTCCTTTAAAAGCTCTGTAAATAGCATAAAGGGCAGCCGCTAGAAAAAACCAGCGAACGAAATTGTGAACAGGTAAAATAAATTGATACATAGTAGTTTTTGATTCAAAACTAATTAATCGCTAAATTATGTCAAGTATTATTTTGAACACCCTGTCTAACTATGGCTACTTTTTGGCATCAAATGCCCTTTGTAAGAATTATACTTCCTCTGGTTTTAGGCATTGTAGCCGCACCCTACTTTTTACCGAACCTACAGAACACCCTTATTTTAATAGCATTAACAAGCTTTTGCTATTTTATTTTCTTAGTAACAAACAAAAAAATAATGAACCAATACATTCAGGGAATTTTCTTGAGTGCTATATTATTTTTTTGCGGAGCCCTTTGCCTAAACCTAAAAACTAACTCCCAAAGTCAAAATCTGTTTACAAAACTGGATGGAACCTTTTTAGTGGTTCAATTAAATCAAAACCCCATCCAAAACACCCTTGGCCTAAAAGCCGAAGCAATAGTACTAGCAAGCATCGACAGCAATGGAAGGCAAACATCTTGTGAAGGAAAAATAATGCTTTACATAAAAGTGGATAGCCTACACAAAACGCCATGCTATGGAGACCAACTTTTAATTAAATCGGGTTTTCAGGAAATTTCTTCTCCTAAAAACCCAAACACCTTCAACTACAAGGCCTATATGGCACGAAGAGGCATTTTCTACCAGCAGTTTCTAAATTCCAATAGATGGATACTCATTCATAACAATAAGGGCTCCCCTATTTTGGCTTGGGCATTTGGACTGCAAGAAAAAATACAAGTCGTACTAAAACAATACCTCCATAAACCAGAAGATATTGGAATTTCGGAAGCCCTATTATACGGTTATGATAAAGACATTGAGGATGAAATTATAGATGCATTCAGTAAAACTGGAACTTTACACGTATTAGCGGTAAGTGGCATGCATGTGGGAATGATTTTTATGCTTCTTTCACTCCTACTAAAACCTTTAGAAAAAATAAAAAAAGCGAAATCTCTTATTGGCATTTTGCAACTACTTGGCATTTGGGCCTATTCTGTTCTTTGTGGTTTAAGTCCTTCTATCTTAAGGGCCACACTTATGTTTAGTTTTGTAATTATTGGCCAGCTTATTAGGCGCACAGGTAATCCCATAAATAGCCTGGCAGCATCGGCCGTTGCACTTATTTGGTTTGATCCAGAAATTATTTACAACGTAGGCTTTCAATTAAGTTATGCGGCTGTTTTAGGCATTTTGGTGTTTTATCAAGACCTCTATTTACTACTCACATTTAAATACAAATTGGCCGACGAAATTTGGAAAATAAGCTCAGTATCCTTAGCGGCTCAAATACTAACCATGCCTTTGAGTATTTTCTATTTTCACCAAATTCCAAGCTATTTTCTACCCGCCAATTTACTCATCATACCCCTTACAAGTTTGTTAATTTATTTAGGCATTGCCTTGCTGGTAATTTCACCGGTAAGCACCCTTTCCATGTATTTAGGAAAACTAATAAGTGCACTCATATCACTAACAAATTTAATAGCCAAAGAAATTGCCAATATGCCTGGAGCCTATATAGACAGTATCGTTTGGGAGCCAATTCACATAGTCTGTTTCTATTTACTTTTTATAAGCCTAGGTATATTTTTCATCCAACGCGATGTGCTTCAACTAAAAATATGTTTACTCCTTTTAATAGGATTACAAGGCATCCATTTCTATGCACAATTTAAGCAAGCTAAGCAAAAACAACTCTGCGTGTATTATCTAAAAAAAGGAATTGCCATTGAATATTTGAACCAAAATACAGCTCATTTTTGGGTCAGTAAAAATTGCCAAATAAACACAAAAACATTTAAGAACGCCGTGTATCCAAATGTATTAGCCCAAGGCATTAAAGAACAAACCGTGCATGAACTCGACAGTGTGAATGAGGCCTATTATTTTCAAAAATCACAGCTACTTTTTATCTGGCAAAGCTCAAAAATACCCGTATCATTAAGCATTCACACACTTATTGTTTCGGGAGCTTATTACCAAAATTTAGAAACCATGCTGAACCAAAACCAAGTAAAAAAGGTGTTACTTGCAGCTAACCTTTCATCAAAAAAAAGAAACCATTTAAAAAAAATTCTAAAAAAATTCAACATCCCTAGCTATGATATAGAAGAAAATGGCGCCTATGAAGTATCATTGTAGGTATGGAAGATTTGGTACTTTATGAAGTTATAGATAGGATTGGATATCTTACCTTAAACCGCCCAGAAAAAAGAAATGCTTTAAGCTTTGATTTTGTAAATGCAATTCGAACCAAACTTAAGCAAGCAGAAGAGGATGAAAACTGTAAAGTTATTATCCTAAAATCAAATGGTGAAGCTTTTTGCTCTGGTGCCGATTTAGCCTCTTTGCAACAATTGCAGAACAATACCTACGAAGAAAACTTAGCCGACAGTAAGCATTTGGCTGCACTTTATTTACAAATTTATCAATCTCCCAAAATAATTATTTCTCGTGTGGAAGGACCCGCCTTTGCAGGAGGTTGCGGCTTAGCTACCATTTGCGATTTTTGCTTTGCCGATGCCAATGCCCGTTTTGCCTATACAGAAGTAAAAATTGGTTTTTTACCAGCTATAGTAATGGTATTTTTATTACGCATGGTTGGCGAAAAAGTAGCACGTCAGATACTTTTAACTGGCGAAATTTTTGATGCACATAAAGCTCTTCATTACAATTTAATTTCGGGTGTTATAGATCCATCCATTATTGAAGAAGAAGTACATCAATTTGCCGTTAAGTTATGCAGAAACACATCCTCACAAAGCATAGCCAGTACTAAGAAAATGCTGGCCAAAGTGCCAGAATTACCCCTTTTAGAAGCAATAGATTATGCTGCTCAAATGAATGCTCAAGCAAGGGCATCTGAAGATTGCAAAAAAGGAATTTCGGCCTTTTTAAATAAAGAGAAACTATCATGGTAAGAAAGTTTAGTGTGCTGCTTATTTTTTATTTTATAAGCTCTTATACCTACAGTCAAACCCTCATTACCGAAGGCAAACTTTTTTATGATATCACCTATAAAAATTTGGGCCCAGAAATGAAACGAAATGAACACATGCTTCCTCATGAGGCAAGTTTTTATTTTAAGAATAACAAAACCCGCATGGAGATGGGCCTTGGAGGAATTGGCAAAAACAGCACCATTTACGATAGAGAAAAAAAAACGAGTACTATTTTACTTAACATATCAGGAAAGAAATTTGCCCTAGTAAAATCGGATAGTGAAATGGTGGAAATCAAAAAAAGTATGAACCTGGATACAGTTCAGAAAACCATAAAAATTGACTACTCAAATGAAACGAAAATAATAGCTGGAAAAACCTGCAAAAAAGCAATCATCAACAAAACCTCAAAAGGTATTACTCAATCAAGCGATTGTTGGTATACCACAGAAATACCCCCTTTTAATACAGAAAACGACGCGCTATTAAACGAAATAAAAGGCTTTTTAATGGAGTATTCCATTACCGAAAATGGCATGACCATGGTAATGAAAGTAAAGATGGTGAATCCAATTCCTATTGAAGACAAACTATTTGAAATTCCTCCAAGCTACCAACTAGTAACGGAAAAAGAATTGAATAGATTGATGATGGTATTACAAAACAACCCTACTGGCAATTAATTTTAACTAGCAATGCTTAAGGTATTTAGCATACCTATAAACTCGTTAAGGGAATTAATTGTTCTAGTATTTTTACTGAGGGCTAAATTGCTTTTTACAAATTGTGGGCCCGTTAATAACACTTGACTATTAGGCCAATTTTCTGCTAAGAAATTTACGAACCCTTGTTTGTCAATATCAGGCTGCGCTGCCGTCATCATGGTTAAAATATAATCTGGATTTTCATTCTTAAAGGCATCACGCAAATCTAGCAAAGGCACTTCCTGACCCAAGTAAAGAACCTCATGACCTCTACTTCTTATTACGTAATTGGCGAATAATAATCCCAAAGAATGCTTTTCACTTTCTGGCAAAAACATTAGAAACTTTTTCCTATTTGAACAAAATTTTCCAATTTGGCCATCTATAGCCACATACATCTTTTGCTTAATAATATTAGAAACAAAGTGCTCATGAGAAGGCAAAATGGATCCAACTTGCCACAACATTCCAACCTCTGTTAAAAACGGAAATACTATATGTAAGAAGGTCTCTTCAATTCCCATTTGAAGAATATAGGTATTTAATAAGCGGTGAAAAGCCGTCTCATCAAAACTCATCATGGCCGAAATAAAAGAGCGAATATGTATTTTATACTCTGTGCATTGTTGACCTAAATGCACCACTTTTTCACTAATTGCCTTTGGGCTCATCTTGGCTATTTCAGAAATCTTATAGCCATTTTCATTTAAAACACTTATATTGAGCAGGGTTTTCAAATCGGCATCGTCGTAAAACCTGATATTGGTTTCACTGCGTTTTGGCGTAATAATTCCATAGCGTTGTTCCCAGATTCTGAGCGTATGGCTCTTAATTCCGGTAATAGCTTCTATGTCTTTTATTGAAAAGGTTCCCAAAGTCTTTTTTAAATATGTTTGATTGGAAGTAAACATTGAGAAGGCTTTTTTGTTTTAAATAGAGTTAAATGGCAAAAATTCTAATTTCTGGTGGCGCTGGGTTGATAGGTTCAAACCTAACAAAAAATCTTGAAATGCGAGGTCATGAAGTTATTTTGCTCAGTAGAAATCCTAAAAAAAACAAACAAACCAGCTTTTATTGGAACCCAGCCAAGGGAGAAATAGACTTGGATTGCCTGAAAGGAACCGACTGTATCATAAACTTAGCCGGAACCGGAGTGGCCGATAAACGATGGACAAGTGCCTATAAAGCAGAAATTCTTGACAGTAGAGTAAGTGCCACACAACTACTAATCAAAACCTTACAAAACAATCCCAACCAAGTATCCACCTTTATTGGAGCCTCAGCCGTTGGCATTTATGGCAATAACCCTGTTGCAGGTGCAACTGAAGAATCCGAAATTGGAGATACCTTTCTAGCCGATGTTTGTGCCCAATGGGAGCAAGAAACACTTAAAGCTAAGCAATTAGGCATACGAACCCTTATAGTACGAATAGGAATTGTATTGAGCAAAGAAGGTGGGTTTATAAAGGAAATGTCAATGCCCGCCAAATTTGGATTTGGGGCTGCACTTGGCTCAGGAAAAATGATTACACCTTGGATTCACATAAATGATTTAAGCCGAATTTTTATTCATTTATTAGAACAACATAAATTAACTGGAATATACAATGGCGTTTCGCCCCATCCCGAAACAAATAAAGAATTGGTTAGAATCATTTGCAAAGCTTTAAAACGCCCTTATTGGATGCCATCAGTGCCCGAATTTATGCTTAAAATATTGGTTGGAGAAATGGCGCCTATGTTGCTAGCAGACCAAAAAATTTCGGCAAAAAAAATTATCTCTACTGGGTTTAAATTTCAATTCCCCAATGCGCACGACGCCATTATGGAACTCCTTAAGAAAAAATAAAGCTTAAATCTATTATTTTTACCGCCAGCACAGTCAATTTACTTTATGAAAAAAAGCATCTTATTTATCTTTTGCATAGGCCTGGGATTGAACGCAATTTTTGCTCAAACAAGCACGAATGAACCTAAACTTTTTCAACCAGCCGTTCTTGTTGAATTATTTTCGTCTGAAGGTTGCAGCAGCTGCCCATATGCCGACGAGTTTTTAAAGGAAGTGATAAACATTAGTGATAGCAGCAAATCGCCCGTATATGTGATAGATTATCATGTAGTAATTTGGAACCGTAGCGGCTGGGTTGACCCCTTTTCTGATTCGGCATACAGCTTACGCCAGCAAGAATACATGTATAAGAAAAAACTAAGCGCCATGTATACCCCAATGGTTTTTATTAATGGTGGAGATAAAGAATTTGCAGGCGGAGATAAACGTGGTATTGGACAAAAAATTCAAGAAATATTAACTAAACCCTCTAAACACTTCTTGCGCTGTGGCATTACTGGAGTTGAAAACGAAGATAGCTTAATGCTTGCCTATCAAATTTGGGGAGATATTGATTCATGCGATATAAAGATTGCCTTTATACAAAAAGAAATAAATAGCTCGGTAAAAGGTGGCGAAAACAATGGTATGATTTTACACCACCACAATGTTGTAAAAGGATTGTTTACCAAACAACTTGCAAGCAAAGATGGCCTCATAAAAATACCGGTGAACAGAAACTTAAACCTCGATAATTTTAGAGTGGTGGCATTTATTCAACACCGCAGAACTTGGCAAATTTTTGCTGCCGATCAAATGACCTTTAAACCTTAATTGGCATAATCGGTTTGAACCTTTTCTTTGAAGGCTTTAAAGGTTACACTTTCAAAAAATTCAGTTTCTTTACTCTTAGCCTGCAAGGTTTTCAAAAACGATCGAAACGTTTTAGCTTTATCTCTATCACTGCTTAGGGTATAATAGTTTTCTAAAATTGGCAATGCCTCTTCTAACACCGCTTTATTTTGATTGCGCAAATAGGTGAAATAAGCATTTAAAATACTATTTCTATACATCCCAAACTTACCTAAAACACTTTTGTAATAGGCATTCTTATTATCTTTAGCATGACTAGCATACAACCATGAAATGGTGCGCTGTAGGGTTGCTGTTTGAATGCTTTCTAAGCCAATACATTTTTGCAAACATAAGGTTTCATCCGTAATAGAAAGTGATTGCAAACTAGTTGCCATAACCTCATACGAAGAATCTTTTAAACCCTGTAAAAGAATACTCTTGGCCAATTCACCTTTGCCTTTATATCCAATTAAATACATAGAGTTGTCTCTCACCTCAACTACTTTATTATGTAATGCCATATCAATTATTTGAGGTTCAAAATGAGCATAAAACGTATCTAATTTTTCGATTAAATCTAATGCCGTAAGTTGATCATAATAGAGGCTACTACTAAGCAATTGAGTAATTAATTTTAACTGAATACTACTATCTTTTTCATAAGGCAAATTAGAAATAGCTTTTATGGCTCTTTGCTTAGCTTGGTATCCAGTAGCTAATCCAGCTTGAAACATCCATGAGTTAGGATCTTTTGTTTCTACAATTACACCTGGTATATTTCCTTTTGGGTCGATCCAATAGGATAAAATAAGTTCATGCCCTATTGGTGGAAGAACAATCGTTTCGGTTGCTTGTTGAATAGTTATAGGAATGGTTTTAACCTTACTAGTTCCATCGGCATGCAGACTAACATATGCTAATTCGGTATTGATTGTAAACAATCCAAAGCTAGAATCTTGCACTTGTTTCACTTCCAATTCATACCTGTTTTTTTCTGTATTTCTTTTCAAAGCTATTTGTAACTCGGGGTGACCTTTACCTAAAAACCATTGCGTGAAAAATACTTGTAAATCCTTGCCACTAGCCCATTCCATGGCTTGTCTTAAATTATGAATATCAGTTGTACCATAAGCATTTTGAGTTAGGTATCTGTTTATGCCTTTAAAGAAAGCGCTATCCCCTACTTCATTTCTTAATTGGTGTAAAATCCAACTTCCTTTTTGATAACTCACTACATCAAACACATCATCGGCTTCGGCATAATAATTTCTAATTGGACTTTCTTGATACTTATTTTTACTTCGTAAATAAGCTTCCAAATTTTTAGCAAACACCATATCTGCATAGTCTTTACCATACGTATATTCGTTATACAAATACTCACCATAGGTGGCAAAGCTTTCGTTTAATGGCAAGTTGCTCCAGCTACGGCAGGTAACTAAATCGCCAAACCAATGATGGAATAATTCGTGTACAATAATATCTTCATGTGGGTTATCTAAATGCTCTCTATCTGTATGCTGAACCATTTCATAATGCAAAACCGCAGAGGTGTTTTCCATGGCGCCACTCACAAAATCCCTAGCTACTACTTGCGAGAATTTATCCCAAGGATAATCCACTCCTGTAATCTTAGAAAAGGTTTCAATCATTTGAGGCGTTTTACCAAAAATAGTGCGAGCATAGGGCGCATAGGCTGGTTCTAAATAATAACTCACCTCCTTATTTCGCCAAGTATCTTTGGTAACAATAAAGTTTCCAATGGCAATCATGGTTAAATAAGGTGCATGTGGCTTAAGCTGTTGCCAATGGTCTGTTTTGGTACCATTTAAATTGTGTTTTGTATCTTTTAACAAGCCATTACTTAAGGTAGTTTCTTTCTCTTCTACCGTTAAATAAATATCCTGGGTATGTTTTTCATTTGGGGCATCTACCGTTGGAAACCAACCTGAGTTATACTCCGTTTCACCCTGACTCCATATTTGTCGTGGTTTATTAGGATCAGTACCTAATGGATTAATAAAATACAAACCTCGCGCATCGCTAATGGCTTTTCCTGTGCCTGTTTTTATTTCATTTGGTTTAGCAATGTACTGAATCAAAAGTTGTAGGGTATCTTTTAAAAGCAAATCAGAAGCTAAGCTTACGTTTAGTTTTAGCGAATCGTAATCATAAGAAAGTGTTAGGGTATCTCTCCCTTTTAATTGAGCTACACGCAATAAAGTAAATCCATGTGCATCCAATTTAACTTGTGAAAGTGCATAGGCATAGGGCGTTAAACTTAAAACAGCTGTACCATTCACCCATTGATGTAGGTAATCAAAACTTAAAAACAATTTTGTATGCACCAAATCTACCACCCTTGTCTCCATTGGTTTATAACTTAAAATCACTTTTTTTGAGCTAGGCGTAACCACTACATCCTCTAGAATAATTTTTTCTATGGGGGTTGATGGGTTTTTAATTATTTTGCAGGCCGATAAGCCAGAAAGCAATAGTATAAAAAGGAAGAAATTAGTTCTCATATGTTGTATTCGGGCTGCAATAAAAGGAATTTTCATGTTAAATATTAAAGTAAACGAGCAGGATTTCATTTTCAACCTATTAAGTGGCACCGCCCTTTTGGATGGAAAACCCGTAAACGCAGATGTAGTAAAGCTTGAGCCTAATAAGTATCACCTACTAATAAACAATAAAAGCTTTAGCGTTGAATTACTCGACAAATCTGAAAATGGCAAAACTCTTTTTATTTCGGTGAATGGAGTAAAACATGAGATAGCCATTAAAGATAAATACGACGCCCTTTTGAGCCAATTAGGAATGGACAAATTAATGGGTGCTAAAAACAATAATGTGAAAGCTCCCATGCCAGGTTTGGTTTTGCGCATTTTGGTAAACGAAGGAGATAAAGTAAAAAAAGGCGATGCCCTTGTGGTTTTAGAAGCAATGAAAATGGAAAATAGTATTAAAGCCGAAGGCGAAGCTACCATTAAACGCATTGCAGTAAAGCCTCAACAAGCAGTAGAAAAAAATACGCTCCTTATAGAAATGGAAGCTTAATTTACCTTATTTAAGTAAGGCTTCCGCTTCTTTATAATATTTTCCTTTTAGGCTCACAATTCGCTTCAAGAAACCTCTATATGCTTCTTGATTTCCTTTTTGCTTATTTATCTCGGCTTCAAGCCACAAGGCCTCCTCAAACAATGGATTGGATGGGTTGCTACTTAAAATTGGCACTAAGCTCGCATGAGCCGAATCATATTGATTTCTGCTAATTTGTTCTTGGGCCAATTTCAAACTTACACTATCCTTTTGGGTATTTTTAAAGCTAGGTTCAACACTGCTTAAACTTTGATTTATAATGGCATTATTACTTAAATTACTCGCAGCATTAGAAGGGTAAATGGAACGTTCAGCTTTCTTAGAACTAACTTTTTCTTTTGAATCCTTCAAGTATTTTGTTTCTTCAGTTGCCACCGTAACAGGCGCTGTTTTGGGAGCTGTCACAAAATCATCCTGCTCCGATGTACTTTTTACCACCACCTCAACTATATCTTCTTTTCTGGTATTATCTACCGCTGCTCTTGTATTCTCATCCACCACCATCAACTCAGGCACAGCTTGAATTTCAACAGGTTTTTTATACTCCTTTGCCTTTTGTTTTGGCTTTTGTTTGGAAGGTGTAACAAGCGCCAATTCTTTAGGTTTTTCAATAATTGGCGTATCTTGAACTTCAATTCTTATTGCCTGTTGGCTAGGTGTATTTTGAGTATCCACCTGTAACATTAATACTGTACTTACAATGAATATAGCAGCGGCGGCGGCCCAATAATACAAAGGCCTAATAGTGGCTCTTTTAGGTGCAAGTTTAGTATCAATAGAAGTATTTAGTTGGGTTACGGTTTGAACCAATTGGGAAGGATTGGCCATGGCATCTATGCCTTCCTTTATGTCGGCACAAATTTCACACTCAAGTACATGAGCATGCATATAAGCAAGGTTATCCTTACTTATGCTGCCTAAAGAATAGGCTTCCCATTGCTTATTACTTATGCACTCTGTTGTATCCATACTATACATGCCAGCACCAAGGAAATTCCTTTCTGTGCCAGACTAATTTTTAAATTCCGTTTTCCGTTCTGAATAAAACTCTTTACCTCATTTAAGGAATATCCTGTTTGTGTACTCACCTGCTCGTAGCTTAATTGGTTCAGATAAAACAAACGAATACACTCTTGCTGTTTGGCAGGTAAATTTAGTAAGGCCAATTCCATGGCACTTAATTTTTCTTCCAACTCAAGCTTGTTATCCAATGGATGCAAAATCATTTGCTTTTCCATAAAACTTTCTTCACTTTCTTCGTCTTCCTCGCTCAACCTCAGTAAAAGCTCGGGCTTCCTAAGAATCATAAGGCAATAATTGCGTGCCACACTATGCAACCAAGTTCTAAAATTTAATACGGTATGTTTCTTTAAATCCTCAAATAAATTCTCAAAAATTTGCATTACCGCATCTTGAGCTGCGTCTTCATTTTTGAGGTATTTGTTACAAACTGCAAAACACATTAAAGAGTGCCTTTTAAATAATTCGCCCACTAGCAACTTATCACCATCTTTTTGATAGCTAAGCAGTAATTCTTCATCACTCTTTTGTTTAAGTGTATCAGGCATTTCCAACAAATATGACTAATTTTTTTATTTTTTTTATGGAATTCAAACGCTGGCTGCATCCATGAGTTAGATGAATCAAAATTTGGTTCAGAACAAAACACATAAACCTAATTAAAAAAGAATATGAAAATTAAAGCAGCAGTATTGTTTTTGTTAGCACTAGGTGCAGCAAACGTTTTTGGAATAAAACCTGAAAAAGCAAAAATTCAAAAAGTAACGGTTTACCTCCAAGGAGCACACCTGTATTACTCAGAACAAGTAAACCTAGTACCTGGTAATAATGAATTTATTTTCGAAAACATCTCTGCAGCTATTGTTGCTGCTACACTACAGGCGAGTGCAAAAGGAGGAACTTTAATGGAAATTAAACATCAAATTAGATACAAAGAAAGAAAGCCAGTTGTTAAACAATACGGCGCAGCAATTGCCATGGTAATGGACTCATTAGAAGAAAATGAATATTCTATTCAAGCAGCAGATAATCATTTGAGTGTATTGGCACAAGAAAAGAAAATGTTGCTCAACAACCGCCTTATTCGTGGCGATTCACCTAAAGACTCATTGCCTCTTTTAAGAGAAAGTATGGCATTTACTCGCGAAAAATTAAATGAAATTTTAGAGCAGGAACTTAAATGGAATAGGCATAAAGACAAACTTAATAAAGAAAAAAACCGCCTTACCCTGCGCCATCAGGAACTAGAATTATTGCAAAATGGCGATTATAATGAAGATGGTTTAGCAGCTATTCCAATTCAACAAGTAGTGGCAACAGTTTATGCAGAGCAAGCAGGTTTGGCTCAGGTAAACTTCAACTATTTTGTACAAAATGCCAATTGGATTCCAAACTACGATTTAATTGCCAGCTCAAGTACCAATCAAATTCAATTAAAATATTTTGCCCATGTAAGTCAAACCTCTGGCCTAAACTGGAGCCAGGCCAACCTTACTTTAAGCACCAGCAACCCAATGGAACGTAATATTAAACCAGCCTTGGCAACTTGGTACTTAGGATTTCAAGAATATAGAAAGTTTAAATCTTTAAGCATGTCTAATTCTGCCATGCCCATGCAAGCTGCTACTCTAAATACAAAAAAACCAACCCAAACAGATGATGTAAAAATGGAAGATTATGCCGAAGCAAAAGACATGGCAGAATACATAAACATCACCGAAAATTTAATACGCACCGAATATGAAATTAGGTTGAAATATGAAATTGAAAGCGATGGAAAAGCCCATAAAGTAATGATTAGAGAACAAAATATTCCGATGACACTAGCCTTTGCAGCCGTTCCAAAAGTTTGCTCCGATGCCTTTTTAATGGGAAGAGTTTCGGGCTGGGAAGACCTAGGAATTTTGCCAGGCGCTGCCAGAATTTATTTTGATAATGGCTATGTAGGCGAAACCTTTTTAAACAACCAAAGCACCACCGATACCTTAGACCTAAACTTAGGAAAAGACAAAAGTATAGTGATGACTCGCAAGAAAATTAAAGAAAAAAACAAAGTAAAAACCTTTGAAAACGAGCGCATAGAAACAAGATCAATCGAGTTAATCATCCGTAATACCAAATCGGTGGCCGTTGAAATGAACTTAGAAGACCAAATACCTGTTGCCATGAATACAAACGAAATTAAAGTAACACTGCTTGATGCCGATGGCGCTAGCCTAGACGAAAGCACTGGTTTTCTATCCTGGAACCTAAAAATGGGTGCCAAAGAAACCAAGAAAATTGTGTTTACCTACGAAATTCGCTATCCAAAAAACAAGGTGGTTTACGGATTATAATCCCTTATTAGAGAGTATGTATTTATGGCAGAAAATCCCTATTTTTGCAGGCCTTTGGAAAATCCACTCAAAAACCAAAGTAATTGTAATAGAGATGAGTAAGTATAAAGAATATAAAAAACTTGATTTCCCTGCCTTTGAAGAAGCCATGTTGGCCTATTGGAAAGAGGAACAAGTATTTGAAAAAAGTGTTAGTAGTCGCGAAGGTGCACCTTCATATGTGTTTTATGAAGGTCCACCTAGCGCCAATGGAATGCCCGGTATTCACCACGTAATGGCACGTGCCGTAAAAGATATTTTTTGCCGTTACAATACCCTTAAAGGATTTCAAGTAAAGCGCAAAGCAGGTTGGGATACCCATGGTTTGCCAGTTGAATTACAGGTGGAGAAAACCATGGGTATTACCAAAGAAGATATTGGAAAGAAAATTACGGTGGCAGAATATAATGAAGCTTGCCGCAAAGATGTAATGAAATACACCGATGTATGGGATAAATTAACCAATAGAATGGGCTATTGGGTTGAT
Organism: Bacteroidetes bacterium B1(2017); assembly: GCA_002256395.1. Lineage (GTDB taxonomy): Bacteria > Bacteroidota > Bacteroidia > UKL13-3 > UKL13-3 > B1. Next base: position 197,478 of record NKJG01000001.1, read on the forward strand.
CTTAGCGACCCGTATATTACCTACGAAGACAACTATATTGAAAGCCTTTGGTATTTATTAAAAGAACTGTACAAAAAAGGATATTTATACAAAGGATATACCATACAACCCTACTCTCCTGCTGCAGGCACAGGTTTAAGTAGCCATGAGCTGAACCAACCAGGAACTTATAAAGATGTAAAAGACAATACCGTTGTTGCTCAATTTGAGTTAGAAGATTCTAGCCTAATAAGTAATACAGGTGATACAGTTTATTTCTTGGCTTGGACAACCACTCCATGGACACTTCCATCGAATACGGCTTTAGCGGTTGGTGAAAAAATTACTTATGCAGTGGTTAAATCATTTAACCCCTATACTCATTTGCCAATTACCGTTGTTTTGGCAAAAGATTTAGTAGGTAAATATTTCCCAGAAAGCAATGCCGGCTTAAACCTAAGTGAATACAAACACGGCGACAAAAAAATACCCTTTGAAGTACTAAAAGAAATTTCGGGTAAAGAACTTGCGGGCATTAAATACAAACAACTTTTGCCGTATGTGCAGCCAGACAATGGCGATGCCTTTAAAGTAATTTTAGGCGATTTTGTAACCACATCAGATGGTACAGGTATTGTACACATTGCTCCTAGTTTTGGTGCTGATGACTTTAGAGTTGGAAAACAAAATGGCATGGGTTCTCTAACCTTAGTTGATAAGCGTGGTAAGTTTTTGGAAACTGTATTAGATCCAATCTTTCCGCTTGATGGACGTTTTGTAAAAGAAGCCTACTTAACAGAAGATGAGAAGGCTATTGAACTAAGTATTCAACAAGAAAGATTAGCAGGCATTATCCCTAAACTAGACAAATACTTAAGTGTTGACGAACTTATTGCCCTAAAACTTAAGATTGAAAACAAGGCCTTTAAAATCGAAAAATACGACCATACCTATCCTCATTGCTGGAGAACAGATAAGCCTATTTTATATTATCCATTAGAAAGTTGGTTCATCAAAACAACAGCTGTAAAAGAGCGTTTGGTTGAATTGAATAAAACCATTAATTGGAAACCTGAACATACCGGAACAGGCCGCTTTGGCAATTGGCTAGAAAACCTAGTGGATTGGAACTTGAGCCGATCTAGGTATTGGGGAACACCCTTGCCAATTTGGAAAACCGAAGATGGTAGCGAAGAAATTTGTATTGGTTCAAAAGAAGAACTTGAACGCGAAATACAAAAAGGAATTGACGCTGGTTTTATGGAAACAGGCTTTACCCTTAAAGACCTTCATAAACCATATGTTGACCACGTAATATTAGTTTCGTCCCGTGGCGAAAAAATGTTTCGTGAGCCAGACTTAATTGATGTTTGGTTTGATAGTGGCGCTATGCCATATGCTCAATGGCATTGGCCTTTTGAAAACGAAGAAACTTTCCGTAAAAACTTCCCTGCCGATTTTATAGCCGAAGGAGTTGACCAAACACGTGGTTGGTTCTTTACGCTGCATGCTCTTTCTGTTTTATTGTTTGATAGCATTAGCTACAAAAATGTAATTGCAAACGGCTTGGTTCTAGATAAAAATGGCAACAAAATGAGTAAACGTTTGGGCAATGTTGTTGATCCGTTTAAGACAATTGACCAATATGGTGCCGATGCTACACGTTGGTACATGCTTACCAATAGCGACCCTTGGGATAATTTAAAATTTGATTTGGATGGTGTGGCAGAATGCCAACGTAAGTTTTTTGGAACCCTTTATAATACCTACAATTTCTTTGCCTTATACGCAAATATAGATGGCTTCTGTTATGCCGAACCAAACATTGAGTTAGCTGATAGACCCGAAATTGACCGTTGGATTTTGAGTTTGCTAAACACCTTGGTTCAGAAAGTAGAAACCCAAATGAGCAGTTACGACCCAACTCCAGCTGCCAGAGCCATTCAAGATTTTGTGGGCGAAAATTTAAGTAACTGGTATGTGCGCTTATGCCGCCGTAGATTCTGGAAAGGCGAGTATAGCCAAGATAAAATTTCGGCTTACCAAACCTTATATACCTGCTTAGAAACCATTTCTCAATTAATGAGTCCGTTTGCGCCGTTCTATGCCGACCAACTTTTTAGAGATTTAAATATGGTAAGCAAACGCAATATTGCTAGCTCTGTGCACCTTAGCGACTTCCCTAAAATTGATACAGGACTAATTAATAAAGAATTGGAAGAGCAAATGGAATACGCTCAATTGATTTCTTCCTTAGTTCTTTCGCTTCGCAAAAAGGAGAATATAAAGGTTCGTCAACCTTTACAAAAAATCTTAATTCCAGTTGTGGACCAACGAATTAAGAATGAAATTTCGCATGTAAAAGACTTGATTTTGGCTGAGGTAAACGTGAAAGAACTAGAGTTTATTGATGCCATTGACAAGTCTATAAAACCAAATTTTAAAACTTTGGGCAAAAAAGTAGGCTCAAAAATGAAGGTGGTTGCCGATAGAATTACCCAATTTTCGCAAACAGAAATTAGCCAAATTGAGGAATCAGGTACACTTATTATTGAAATTGATGGTGAAAAAATAGAAATTTTGCAAAGCGACGTAGAAATTTTATCCAAAGAAATTAGTGGCTATAAGGTTGCTAATGAGGGTAGAATAACGGTTGCCTTAGATGTGAATCTTAGCGACTCTCTAAGGGAAGAAGGCATTGCTCGTGAGCTAATTAGCAAATTGCAAAACCTTAGAAAGGACCAAAACTTTGAAGTTACCGACAAAATAAGTGTAAAAATAGTCGACGATTCTTATATAAAAAGTGCTATAAATCAATTCAAAACCTATATTTGCAGCGAAATTTTGGCGACCGATATAGTACTGGTAGACGGCCTTGAAGCCGAAACAGAAATTTTGGTTGATGAAATTGCTTTAAAAGTTCAAATTGAGAAAATTTAACTAGACCCATGGCTAAGAAAATTACAAAAAGTGCAGCTAAAAAAGTAGTAAAGAAAGCTGCTCCTAAAAAAACACTTGCAAAACCTGTGGCTAAAAAGCCTGTTGCAAAACCTGTGGCAAAGAAACCAGTTGCTAAAAAACCTGTTGCCAAAAAGCCAGTGGCTAAAAAGCCTATCGCTAAAAAAGCAGTAGTGACTAAACCAGTAGCTAAAAAACCGGTCGCTAAAAAACCAGTTGCTAAGAAGCCAATAGCCAAAAAGCCTGTTGCTAAGAAGCCAGTTGCTAAAAAACCAATAGCTAAAAAACCAATAGCTAAAAAACCAATTGCTAAAAAGCCAGTTGCTAAAAAACCTGTCGCTAAAAAGCCAATCGCTAAAAATCCAGTCGCTAAAAAACCAGTTGCTAATAAACCAATAGCAAAAAAGCCTGTTGCTAAAAAGCCTATCGCTATAAAAGCAGTGGTGTCTAAACCAGTTGCTAAGAAGCCAATTGCTAAAAAAGCAGTGGTAGCTAAACCAGTTGCTAAGAAGCCAATTGCTAAAAAAGCAGTTGTAGCTAAACCAGTTGCTAAGAAGCCTATCGCTAAAAAAGCAGTAGTGGCTAAACCAGTTGCTAAGAAGCCAATTTCTAAAAAGGCAGTAGTGGTAGCCAAACCAGTTGCTAAGAAGCCAATCGCTAAAAAGGCAGTAGTGGTAGCCAAACCAGTTGCTAAAAAAGCGATTGTGGTTGCGAAGCCAATAGTTAAAAAAGAAGTGGTTATTGCTAAACCTATAGCCAAAAAAGAAGTAGTTACTGCTAAACCAGTAGTTGCTAAAAAAGCTGTTGTAGTTGAACCTAAGAAAATTAATACAGCTCCAAAACCACTAAAGCCAGTTGTAAGTAAAGCTCCTGTATTTGAAGAGAAACCAGAAGAATTTCCTTCGATTACGGGTGATACTAAAAGATATAGTGATGCTGAGTTAGTTGAGTTTAAAGAATTAATAAATAAAAAGTTGGTTGTTGCTAAAGAGGAAATGAATAACTTGTTGCAACAAATGCAAAACCCTGGAATTAATGGTGGTGCAGATACCGACAACTCATATAACAAATTAGACGACGGTGCATCTACTTCAGAAAAAGAATATTTAAGTCAGCTTGCAGCACGACAACGTAAGTTTATTGAAAACTTAGAAAATGCCTTAATAAGAATAGAAAACAAAACCTATGGCATTTGTAAAGTTACAGGTAAACTTATTTCAAAAGAGCGTTTACGTGCAGTGCCACATACAACCTTGAGTATGGAAGCTAAATTGCAACAATACAAATAGAAATTAACTACATATGAAAATCCCCGATGGCTAAGCGCCTTTCGGGGATTTTTTTTTGAATCCCAAAAAATCACCGCTTAGAAGTATAACAAGGCCTTTAACTAATTTATCTTGCTTAGCCTTTACATTTTTATACTTTTGTCTTAGAAAAAATCATCCATGAATCTTAAAAAATTTAGCCTTCCAGTAGCCATATTGTTGTTCATTCTGGCTCTCGATCAATACTTTAAATTCTATATAAAGAATCACTTTTTCTTAGGCGAAGAAGTTTCTGTTATGGGCAATTGGTTCAAACTACATTTTACTGAAAACTACGGAATGGCATTTGGACTTGAATTTGGGGGCAAAGCGGGTAAAATATTTTTAACTGTTTTTAGAATAATCTTTGTGGTAGTTATTGGCTACTATGTAAAAACCCTCATCGATAAAAACACCCATAAATTATACGTGTATGGTTGGGTGCTTATTATAGCTGGTGCCCTTGGAAACATCATTGACAGCGTATTTTATGGTGTTCATTTTGGATATGATACTTGGTTCCATGGCAGGGTGGTTGATATGCTTTACTTCCCTTTGGTTCAGACCACCATACCAGAAAACTGGCCATTTTGGGCTGGCGAAGATTTTGAGTTTTTTAGACCCGTATTTAATATTGCTGATGCCGCCATTAGCATTGGCTTTGTAGTAATTCTGCTATTGCAAAAGAAGGTTACTGAAGCCGAAAACAACCCTAGCATAGATAAAACAGAAGAGGAACTAACACAAGAACAATTACCGAATTAGAAAATAGTATAGCAAAAAAAGTCCAACCCTATCAATAGAGTTGGACTTTTTTTTTGTTTTCCTCAATACATTGAGTAATTTTGCTCAATACATTGAGTAAAATAATGACAACAATACAAAGGTCTTATTTAGAGCTAATTAAATCGCGCTTGTTTGAACCAATTAGGCAAATCCAAGTTCTAGCAGGACCTAGACAAGTAGGAAAAACCACTTTGGTGAGACAGGTATTGGAAGTTTGCCAAATTCCCAATAAGTATGTAAGTGCAGATGCAATAGCTGCGGGAGACCAAGGTTGGCTGGATACAATTTGGAATGAAGCCAGAGTATTTCAAAAAGCCAATAACTCAACTTATATTTTAGCCATTGATGAAATTCAGAAAGTATTTCAATGGAGCGAAAAAGTAAAACAATTATGGGATGAAGACCGTGCAAATAATCAGTCTATTCATGTAATTCTATTAGGATCGTCAAGATTATTATTACAACAAGGTTTAACTGAGTCTTTAGCAGGGAGATTTGAGTTGATACATATCCCGCATTGGAGATTTTCTGAAATGAATTCTGCTTTTGGTTTTACTCCTGAAGAATATGCTTGGTTTGGTTCCTATCCAGGTGCAGCCAACCTCATTACGGACGAAATTAGGTGGAAAAACTATGTTCGTGAATCTTTAATTGAAACAGCCATTTCCAAAGATTTACTCATGTTAACAAGAGTAGATAAACCTGCCTTACTTAGGAATCTTTTCGAATTGGGCTCGAACTATTCGGGACAAATTTTGTCTTATACCAAGTTGATTGGACAATTACAAGATGCTGGAAACACAACCACCTTGGCTCATTACCTGCGCTTATTGGATGGTGCAGGATTACTTACTGGTTTGCCAAAATTTGCCATAGATGCGGCTAGAACCAAAAGTTCAAGTCCGAGATTTCAGGTATTTAATAATGCACTCATGAATTGCTATAGCCACCAAAATTTCTCAGAAGCTAAAGCCAATCCTGAGCTTTGGGGCAGAGTGGTTGAATCTGCCGTAGGAACTCATTTATTAACTTATAGAGCAGAAGGAATCGAAATATTTTACTACCGAGAAGGTGCAGATGAAGTTGATTATATTCTTACCTATAAAGGGAAATTTATTGCTTTAGAAATAAAGACAGCTAAGCAGCAAACAAAAGGGCTAAGTAAATTTATCTCAAAGTTCTCCCCTCATAGAAATTATCTAATTTCACCTGAAGGCATTACTTGGCAAGAATTAATAAAACTAAACCCAGCAGAGTTGTTCTAAGCAATGTAATATGCAATTACAATTCAGCAAGGCTAACAACCATGGTCTATGGCCTATCGACTATAGACTATGAAATCATATCAAACCCACAATATGGTACTAAAACCTTAGGTACACGTATACCTTCTGGGGTTTGGTTGTTTTCTAAAATGGTAGCCAAAATACGTGGCAAAGCCAAGGCACTTCCGTTTAAGGTATGAACCAATTGGTTTTTGCCATCTTTATTTTTGAACCTACACTTTAACCTGTTTGCTTGAAAGCTTTCAAAATTTGAAGTTGAACTTACCTCTAACCATCTCCCTTGGGCGGTGCTGTATGTTTCAAAATCATACGTTAAGGCAGAGGTAAAACCCATATCGCCACCACATAAATGAAGAATACGATAAGGTAATTCTAATTTCTCAAGTAAACCTTTAACGTGCAAAACCATTTCATCTAACAAAGCATACGATTGATCGGGATGTGCTATTTGAACAATCTCAACCTTATCAAATTGATGCAATCGGTTCAGGCCACGAACATGAGCACCCCAAGCACCCGCTTCTCTTCTAAAGCAAGGAGTATAGCCCACATTTTTAATAGGCAAATCTTCTTCCTTTAAAATTACATCGCGGTAAATATTGGTTATAGGTACTTCTGCTGTTGGTATCAAATACAAATCATCTACCGTTGCGTGGTACATTTGACCTTCTTTATCGGGTAATTGTCCGGTACCAAAACCACTATCGGCATTTACCAATAAAGGTGGTTGAATTTCTGTAAACCCTGCCGCAATGGCTTGATCCAAAAAGAAATTAATCATGGCGCGTTGAATGCGTGCGCCTTTGCCCTTGTATACAGGAAAACCAGCACCAGTAATTTTTGAACCTAATTCAAAATCTATCAGGTCGTATTTCTTTATTAAATCCCAATGAGGCAAAGCATCTTCGCCCAATACAGGAATATCGCCATATTGAAAAACGGTAATATTTTCTTCAGCCGTTTGTCCTTCTGGAACCGATTCATGCGGTGTATTTGGCAAGGTTACCAATACCTCATACAGCTCTTGTTCTAACTGTTTTGAACGTTCTTCTAAACCTTTACCAGCTTCTTTTAATTGGGCAGTTTGAGCCTTCAATTCTTCTGCACCAGCCTTATCGCCACTCTTCATTAACTCACCAATTTTCTTAGCAAGCGTATTAGCCTCCGATTGGTTTCTCTCCATTTCGGATTTGGCCTTTCTATTTTCTTCGTCTATAGCTAAAACCTTATCAATGGTTTCAACATATTTAGGATTTCGTTTACTTAATCTGTCTTTTGCGTCTTGAGTTTGCTCACGCAAGTATTGTAATGCTAACATCGTCTAAGTCTTGTTTTGCGCAAATATCTAATAATTATAGCAGCTTTCAATTAGAAATTTCTCTCCCTTCGACAGGCTCAGGGACCTTTGTCCCTTTTCCAATGGAAAAGAAATGCATAAGGCAGTTGAGCCTGTCAAATCTTTTCCGCAAATGAATTTGTCAACAAAGGCAAATCGCAAAGCAAACAGGTTTCGCATTTGGAGATTTGAATCCAATGACTTCTTTCGTTAAAGGGCAATTTATTGGCCGTATTTTTAGAAAACAACTTTTGTTTTAAAGCCAAAAGAGCATGCGTTTTATTATAATAAAAATACCTAAAAGCCCTCCAAGGCTGCCTTCTAATATTTTGCATAGCCGATGGAAAAACAGATAATACTCTCAAACTTAAAATATCTAAATTGTCTTTAATACATTCCGTATTTAAAATATCTATATCGGCTCCATAACCAATAAAGAACACATCTCCACCCCATAATTCATTAATAGAATATAGCAATCTAGTAGCATTAGTGCGTATAATTAAATTGGGTTTGGTATTCTTATCTTGATTCAATTGAGCAACTAATTTTCCATTTAAGTATAAAACATGTATCGATGCTTGGGGAAAATCAGAAAGAGCAATTATGAAATTTAATTTCGCTAACACCTTCACATCCAAACCTCGGCAACTCTTTACAAATAATTGGTTAAGTTTTTGGCAAATGTCTTTCATGCTGGCAGCTGTATTAGTAGCTATTGTAGGCTTCCATTGAGAAATTTCAAGTGCATATTGTTGTTCGGCAAATCTCCCCCATTCATCGTTTTGAACCAACTCATAATAAGGTGATTTTTTTTGCCAAGTATCCTCAAAAATAGAATCGCCGGGGTACAAATGCCAAAATTCAACTTGATTAGTTGGACAAATTTCTGTGAAGTATAAATCTATAAACTTTCGCGCTTGACGTATTTGATTTACCCAAAGTTTGTCATGTTCCAATAACACAAATCCAGGTAAAAACGGAATAGCTATTTTAGGGTTGAAGAGTAATACAAACTCACAAAACAACTTCATTAGAAACTGCTCTCTTAAAACGCCAATTTCCTGGTCGTTTTTAAAGGGTGTATGTATAGCATTTGGGAAATATCCTGCTCCGCCAACACCACACATTAGGTAATCTATATGTGGCCATTTAGCGTTTAATTTTTTTGCAAAAAGCTTTAAGAAATTAAGGTGTGTAGCATTAAAAGCATCGTTTAAATTTAGATACACTTTCCCTTTGTACTCAAGCACAAAAATAGAATCTAAGCCATTTACAATAAATGTTAGCTTAAGGTGCTTTCCAATAGAAACTGTTTTATAGCTATCTAGTTCAAACACCCCAGCAAATCCAATTTTCAGCAAGGCATCCTTGGTATCCTGCAACCAAGTGTAGGGTAAATAGACATAGGCGCTTTTATTTAACTGGTTTAAGGTAGGGAAATGACAATGATCCTCATGTCCATGAGTAATTATAACATGAGTAATATCTTTGGCATAACTTACATCAACTGGCCTTGGAAAAACATGCCATTGATTTAAGTAGGCAGAACCATGAAACCATGGATCAGAAATAACCTTAGCATCCTCTGTTTCTATTAAAATAGACGAATGAGTGATGTAGGTAATTTTTAGCATATAAAAAAAATGGCCAAAGGCTAAAAGCCAATGGCCAAAATCAAACTATTCTTCTGTTACAACAACCTTGGTCATTACATCACCTTGGCGTATAGCGTCAATAACTTCTAATCCTTCTACAACTTTACCAAAACAAGTATGGTTACGATCTAAGTGTGCGGTATTGTTTCTGCTATGGCAAATAAAGAATTGTGAGCCTCCAGTATTTCTACCAGCATGTGCCATAGATAAAACTCCTCTGTCGTGAAACTGGTTTTCGCCAGTTAATTCACAATCAATTTTGTAACCAGGACCACCAGCACCAGTGCCAGTTGGGTCGCCACCTTGAATGACAAAATCAGGTAGCACTCTATGAAAAGTTACGCCATCATAAAAACCACTTTTAGCTAATTTAAGGAAGTTAGCAACTGTGTTTGGAGCATCTTTATCAAAGAACTCAATTTTCATTACACCTTTAGCGGTGTGAATTTCTGCTTTACTCATAGTATTGGAATTATTTTTTATAAAATTTAACGTTCATAAAAAATGCCGATTTGCGTGTGCAAACCGGCATTTTTGGAAAAAACTGAATAGTTGTTATGAACCACTTAATGCCGCAGCACCACCCACAATTTCAGAAATCTCTGTGGTAATAGCACTTTGACGAGCGCGGTTATATTCTAATTTAAGAGCTTTAATTAATTCACCAGCATTATCAGTTGCCTTGTCCATAGCAATCATACGAGCACCATGTTCAGAAGCAAATGAATCAAGCAAACTCTTATAAATTTGGGTTTTTAGAATTCTAGGAATTAAAGTTTCTAGGATTTCTGCTTTACCTGGTTCAAAAATATAATCGTTCTTAGAAGCTTTAGCGCCTAATGCTTGAGGCATAATTGGCAAGAAAGGCTCATTTACTAAGATTTGAGTAGCGGCATTTTTAAATTGATTGTATACCACTTCTACTTTATCAAACTTACCAGCTTTAAATTGGTTCAACACGTATTCGCCAATTGCAAAACCACTATCTGCATTTAAGTTTTGATAGGTGTCTCTAAAATCGGGAATGATGTTTGCATTCAGTTTGGTAAAGAACTCAAATGCTTTTTTACCAACTGGTAAAATAGTGATGTTCTTACCTGCATACTCTTCTTTCATTAAACGGCTAGCAAGTTTAATTACGTTGGCATTAAAGCCTCCGCACAAACCTCTATCCGAAGTAATTACTACCAACAAAACATTGTTTGCTGGGCGTTGATTAAAGTATACCTTTAATGAATCTACATCCATTGAATCTGCCAAATTCGACAGAATGCCGTTCAATTTTTGGGCATAAGGCCTCATTTGAACAATTGCATTCTGGGCTCTTCTCAACTTGGTAGCACTCACCAATTTCATTGCTTTGGTGATTTGCTGGGTTGAGTTAACCGAGGCAATACGAATACGAACTTCTTTTAAATTAGCCATTGTTTAATCTTCCGGTTGATTATGCGCTGTATTTTGCACTTAGATCTTTTGCTACTGCTTCCAAAACTTTAGTTACATCGTCGCCAATGCCACCTTTTTTGATTGCGTTTAAAGTATCCTTGTGTTTGTTTTCCAAGTAGTTTAAGAATTCACCTTCAAATTCGCGAATCTTATTCACTGGCACTGCACCTAATAAACCTTTTGTTCCTAGATAGATAATTGCTGTTTGTTGTTCAACACGCAATGGAGAAAACTGTCCTTGTTTCAAGATTTCAACGTTACGAGCACCTTTAGCTAAAACAGCTTTAGTGGCAGCGTCTAAGTCTGAACCAAATTTCGAGAATGCTTCCAATTCGCGGTATTGAGCTTGATCTAATTTCAACGTACCAGCTACTTTCTTCATTGATTTAATTTGAGCATTACCACCCACACGTGATACCGAGATACCTACGTTAATCGCAGGACGGATACCAGAGTTGAATAAGTTAGCCTCCAAGAAAATCTGACCATCGGTAATTGAAATTACGTTGGTTGGAATGTAGGCAGATACGTCGCCAGCTTGAGTTTCAATAATTGGCAAAGCTGTTAATGAACCACCACCTTTAACTAAGTGTTTAATGGAAGGAGGAAGATCGTTCATTTGTTGAGCGATTCCATCGGTACCATTAATTTTAGCGGCTCTTTCTAGCAAACGACTATGTAAGTAGAAAACGTCTCCAGGATATGCTTCACGTCCTGGTGGGCGACGAAGTAATAGAGACACCTCACGGTAAGCTACAGCTTGTTTAGATAAATCATCATACACAACCAAAGCAGGTCTTCCGGTATCACGGATAAACTCGCCAATAGCTGCACCAGCCATAGGAGCAAAGAATTGCATTGGAGCTGGATCTGATGAAGTAGCTGAAACGATTACGGTATAAGGCATTGCACCGCGCTCTTCTAAGGTTTTTAACACCTGAGCAACAGTAGATGCTTTTTGACCGCACGCTACGTAAATACAATATACAGGTTGTCCTGCATCGTAAAATTCTTTCTGATTAATAATAGCATCGATACAAACAGCAGTTTTACCTGTCTGACGGTCACCAATAACTAACTCACGTTGTCCACGTCCAATTGGAATCATGGCGTCAATAGCTTTGATACCTGTTTGTAGAGGCTCTTTTACTGGCTCACGATAAATTACACCAGGTGCTTTACGCTCCAAAGGCATCTCGTATAAATCGCCAGCGATAGGACCTTTGCCATCAATTGGTTGACCCAATGTATTGATAACACGACCCATCATACCTTCTCCTACTTTAATAGAAGCGATACGACCGGTACGTTTAACGGTGTCGCCTTCGATAATTTGTTCTGATGAACCTAATAACACCGCTCCCACGTTGTCTTCTTCTAGGTTCAACACAATTCCTTGTACGCCATTAGAAAATTCAATCAGCTCACCCGACTGAACTTTAGTTAATCCGTAGATACGTGCGATACCATCACCCACTTGGAGTACGGTTCCCACTTCTTCAAGTTCGGTCTCAGACTTAAAATTGCTTAATTGCTCTCTTATGATTGCTGATACCTCATCTGGTCTTATTTCTACCATAATGAAATGTTATTTTGAAATGTAAGTATTTAATAATTCTTGTTTTGCTTTCTTAAGCTTGCCCGAGATACTGGCATCATAAAGTTTATCTTCCATCTGAATAATCAGACCTCCAATAATCTCTGGATCAACCGAAGTTTCTAGGTTCACTTTTTTACCTGTTTGTTTTTCAATAAAGCTTCTAACTTCTGAGATAACTTCGTTGCTAACAGCAACAGCAGTTTTAACATTAGCGGTAGTAATTTTATTGATTTCGTTGTATTGCGCAATGAAAGCAATGGCAATATCAGGTAAATAATATTCGCGTTTTTTTCTAATAACAATTTCCATAAAGGCAATTGTTAAAGGATTAAAAGAAGCAGCAAATATTTTATTGATCACGGCAAATTTCTTATCTCCTTGCACAATCGGGCTTTTAAGCATATTTACCAATGCAGGTGTATGCGCAATCGCCGCCCTGAACGCCAAAATATCGGCATTGGTTGCCTCAAGAATGTTCTTCTCAATGGCAAGGTCTATCAATGATTTGGCGTACCTGCCGGATACTCTTTGTTCAGACATGTTAGTTTAAGGTGATTGATTTTAAATTCTCGTTAACAAATGTTTCTTGCTGTGCGCGGTCTTCCATCTTTCTGCGAAGCACTTTCTCTGCTAAATCTACCGAAAGAACTGCTACTTGAGTTTTAAGCTCATTCATAGCATTAATTTTAGCCGATTCAATTGATTCTGTGGCTTTAGCAATGATCTTACGACCTTCTTCATCAGCTGATTTTTTAGCTTGAGCAATGATATTTTCTTTCATATCATTTGCTTCTTTCAGCATCATATCACGCTCAGCACGTGCTTGGTTGAGGAGTTTTTCGTTATCTGCTTTCAATGCACTCATTTGTTTTCTAGCTTCTTCAGCAGAATTCAAGGCATTGTTAATAGAATCTTCTCTCTCTCTGATCGAATTTAAGATTGGCTTCCAGGCAAATTTAGACAGGATAAACAATACGATTGAAAACGTAATGGTCATCCAGAATATTAGCCCTAAACCAGGTTTTACTAATTCCATGCTGTTTTGTTTTTAAATTGAATAATTGGGTAATCGAAATCCTAAAAACAGAACACAGAAGACTAGGCCTTCTGCGTTCTATTTTGTATAGCGATTACAGCAATACGATCAAAAGACAAACCACGATACCGAAGAAGGCTGCACCCTCGATCAAAGCCGCAGCTACGATCATGTTTGCACGGATGTCGCCAGATACTTCTGGTTGGCGAGCAATAGATTCCAAAGCACTACCACCGATGCGGCCAATACCCATTCCTGCACCAATTGCAGCTAAACCAGCACCGATACCGGCACCCATTTTAGCAAATCCTGGATCTGTTACTGCTTGTAAGATGATGTTTAAAAGTGTCATAATTGTGATGTTTAATTGATTTTTATTTATTGATTAATGATGTTCTTCGTGAGCATGCTCTTCTACAGCTGAACCAAAGTAAAGCGCAGAAAGCAAGGTAAATACATACGCTTGTAGGAATGCTACAAGTAATTCTAAGAAGTTCATGAAAACTGTAAAAGCTACAGATAATACAGATACTCCTAATCCTAGGCTTTGGTTCATTGCTCCAAAAATGAAGATTAAACTAAAGAAACCTAAGATAATAATATGACCAGCAGTAATGTTAGCAAACAAACGTATCATTAATACGATTGGCTTATTTAACATACCAATAATTTCAATCGGAACTAACAAAATCCAAAGTGCTTTAGGCACTCCTGGTGGCATAAATATATGTCCCCAATAGCTTTTGTTTCCATTAAATGAGGTAATAACAAACGTAAATATAGCTAATACCAAAGTTACAGCGATATTACCTGTTACGTTTGCTCCACCCGGAAAGAATGGGATCAAACCGAATAAGTTATTGATAAATATAAAGAAGAAGATGGTTAATAAGTAAGGCAAGAACTTGGCATATTTAGGACCAACAGAAGGCTTAGCAACCTCATCGCGAATAAAAATAATAAGCGTTTCGATTAAATTAGCCATTCCTTTTGGCGCTTTACCAGCATTACGAGTGTATGAACCAGCCACTGAAAGCATAATCCAGCAAAGGAAAATTACCGAAATAAGCATACTTGCTACATTTTTGGTAATGGATAAATCCATGAAATTTGCTTCGTGGTTAATGCTTCCGTCTACATTTACTGCAACTATTTTGCCTTCTTCAAGTGTGTATCCTTCATAAGCCTCATGGCCATGACCAAATTTAGACGACATAAATACTTTTACACCTGCCTCATCTTTTATAATAATAGGCAAAGGAATAGAAATATGTGAGTGCCCAATGGTTGCAATATGCCAATCGTGTGCATCGCCAATATGCTCCATAATTAATTTACCAGCATCCACCTTGCCTTCTTCATGAGCAGGAGCAGCAGCATGAGCATCATGCTCGGCAGTTGCATGTTCTTCGCTAGAAGTTGGCTCAGCACTTACCGCATTTATGGCCGTATCCGTATGATGTTCTTGACCCATCACTGTATAGCTTCCGTAGGCTACGCACAGTAATACTAAAAATACTGGGATTAAATATCTGGAAATCTTTCTGTTATTGGGCTGCATGTACAAACTTATTTCTTTAAATCGGGGCGCAAGTTAACCACAAGGAAATAAATTTCAAAAGCTGTGTAAAAGAAATACAAGAAAAGATACACAACTGCGAAGGCTAACTGACGTTCGGGTGAAAAAATCAAATATATAAATAAAGGGAAAATAGAGAACACAAATCTAATACCGATGGCGCTGTAAGTACGGTAAATAAAGGTTTTATTGTCTTTTGGAAGGGCAGAATACGTAATTTTATACGTGACCAAAGTGAGCAATAAAAAATATGCTAAGGCCAACCAAGCTAAATTACTTAGTGGAATAGTTTGTACAAATTGTTGAAAACCTCCTATCAAGGCACCCAACACTCCTGTGAGGATAAACAAGCTAGGAAAAAAACTGAGGTTTTTCATTTGTTTTTGGGCTTAAAGTTATTGGCTATCAGGCTAAAAAATGTGATTTTCAACCCAATTTTTACTTTTAAGGTGCCGCAAAAGTAGGTCTTTCCTCCAAATATTTTGCCTTGGAGGCAGATTATTTTTTAAGAAAATCTTTAAGTGCTAAGTACAGAGCCGCAAATACGGATAAAATAACGCCCAGAAGGGTGAAAATTGGAAAGGAAAGCCCTAAATATTTATCGGCATATTTACCGCCAAGGCTGCCGGCAACAATCACCAAAATCATTTGCATAGCTTGATTACTATACTTAAGGAGTTGGTTAAACTGCGGCTTTTTCGGCGAAGGATTCACTTATTACAGGGGCTTTAGTATCGAGTGGCTTGGATGATTTGCCGTTTTTGAACTCGCCAAAACCAGCCGACATTCCTGTACTCATTACGCTTCTTCCATTAAATTCGGCTCCAGATTCAATAATGAGTTTTCCACAAGAGATATCTCCATTTATTTTGGCCGATGATTTTATAGTAAGCAACTCTGTAACAGATATATTACCAACAATATTACCTGAAACATCGCAATTAATTGCCTTAATATTACCTTCTACATTGGCAGTGGTACCCAAAACTAATTTAGCTCGCACATCAATATTTCCTTTCAGGCTTCCATCAATTCTTAAATCGCCTTCAGAACTTAAATCGCCGCTAATTTTGGTTCCCCCATTTAAAATATTAATTTCTTGTGGGTTGAACGTTGTATTTTTAGTTGGTTTAAAAATTGCCATTTTTCCTTCTTAAATTGTGTTAATAGTATGCATTGGTTAGGCAAAACGGGCTGAACCAACACGATATTTAGGTTATGCTGAACACTCCATTTGGTGTAATTAAAACCAATCTATAGGTTCAGCTCCTTCAACAAATGTATCAAAAAAAATAAAAATGTGGAAAAAAGTCGGTCTCAAATATTCTTGAACACAAAAAAACTAATGTCCAACATCACTTCTACCAATTGAATCTTGAAGGCCATCTCCCCCACTCATTATATTTCCAATATTCCTGTAATACAACTCTTTGGCTTGAAGAGCCTGTTCAAGGGAGTCTGTTTTATACAATAATTCCTGCAAATTACGTTTGGTCTTAGAATCTGTGTAGCCTGGAACATATTCTCTAAGTGAGGTAAAAAAAATAAGCGTAATAATTAGCGTTGTAAGTAGTACAATTGCTGAACTAAAACCCACAAAAACGTTCATGGGAGTAAGCTTAAACGACAATTTCTCTTCAAAAGATTCGTCGTTAATAAGTACCAATCTGTACTTATACCTTAACTTGTGTATTAATTTTTTCCTTGGCTGCTCCATTACAATAGACGAATTAAAAAAGTTTTGGTTAAAATTGTAAGATTCAAATTTCAAAGATAGGAAAAACAACGCAGGCATTGTATAGGAACAAAAACATAGTTATTTTATTGCTGCTAGCTTTTAGCTGGCTTGCGGCATGCAGCCCCACAAAAGACAAATGGTTGAATAGAAAATTCCACACACTTACGGGTCATTTTAACGTATATTTTAATGGCGAACAAAAGCTATTAGACGCAACCAAACAAATTGAGAACTCGCATGTAAATAATTTCAATAAAATTTTAGACGTATTTCCATTAGGTACTCCAGAAAGTGCAAAAGCCGCTGGAAATGTGTTGGATGAAGCCATAAAGAAGTTTTCTAAAACCATTCAAATGCATACCATTGGCTCGTATACAGATAATGCCTATTTTGCCATTGGCCAATGCCGGTTTTATAAGCAAGATTATTTTGCTTCTATTGAAACCTTTCAGTTTATGATTGGGAAATATAAAGACGGCCCATACACCAATTTAAGTACTTGTTGGATTGCTAGAAATTATATGGGCATGAATAAACCTGGAGAAGCAGAAGCTTTAATGAGTTTATTATTAGCAAAAAAAACCTTTAAAAAAGAGGAAGTTGCACTTATTTATGCCACAGCGGCGGATATCAATATAAAACAAGAAAAATATACCACAGCCATTGATAATTTAAATGCAGCTTTGAAGGGTAAACTCGATAAGAACCAAAAAATTAGATACCATTATATTTTGGGTCAGCTTTGTTTACAAGCAAATAAAAAGCCTGAGGCAACCTACCATTTCAACAAGGTTATTTCCTATATTCCAACCTATGAATATGCATTTAACGCTACCATAAGCTTAACTAGAATTTTTGACCTAAACGACCCTAGATCGGTTGCTAGAGTTAGAAAAAGTTTAAGACGCATGGCTAGAGATGAGAAGAATATAGACTATTTGGATCAGATTTATTTTGAGATGGGTAAGTTAGATTTGGCTCAAAAAAATCATCCTGAGGCAATTAAAGATTTTAAGAAATCTGTTTCAAGCAGTACTAAAAATAAGAATCAAAAAGGAATGAGCTATTATGAATTAGCCAAACTCTATTTTGATAAAAAAGAATTTAAACATGCTCAAGCCTATTACGATAGCACGGTTTTAAATTTCGACCCTAAACACAAACAGTTTAACGAAATTAAAGAAACCAAAATTGTTCTTTCTGAATTGATAAACAATTTAACCGTATACGAAACAGAAGACTCCTTGCAACGTTTGGCTATGCTAAGCAATGATGAATTGAACAGGAAGCTTGATTCTTGGATGGCTGAAGATAAACGTAAACAAGAATTAGCTGCAAAAGAAGCTAAGAAAAAAGCAAAAGATGCAGCCAGTATGGCAAGCAACCAAAGTTTGGCAACCGCACCTAACACAGCCATTGCAGGTGTTGGCGATAACTCTTGGTATTTTTACAACCCTGCTTTAGTAAATTCAGGTGCTGCAGAATTTTTCTCAAATAAAAAATGGGGTCAACGCCTAAATGAAGATTATTGGCGACTTGCAGCAAAAGAAAAACCAAGGGTTGAAACACCAAACCCTGGCACAGATACGAGTGCTGGTTCAAAAAAAGATCCTGAGAAAAAAGACCCTGTAGAAATAAAACCTGAACCAACACAAACCTCCATCACTGGAAATGCAGATAGGGATAAGTGGATTAAAAATGTACCATTTACTTCTAGTCAAAAAGAACGATCGAATGCTAAAATTTTGGAGGCTCTTCACAATTTGGGAATTATGTATTACAGTCGTTTAAAAAACCCAAGTGAAAGCAAAAAGTACTTCGATTTACTTCAAACAAAATTCCCGATTAGCGAATACGAGCCAGAAGCATTTTATTATTTATACAAATCGAATAGCGATTTAAAAAATCAAAAGATTGCCGAAGAAAACAGAAAAAATTTAATTACAAACTATCCAGAACACCCATATAGTTTATTGGTTCAGAACAAGGCCATACAATCTAGTGAAAACAATAGTAATAAACAGCTATTAGCTGATTACGAAAAAATGTACCGTGCCTATACCGAAGGGAATTATGCAGGCGCAATGGACATGAAAAACACCATGGACAAAACCTATCCAGGAAATAGTTTAAAGCCCAAAATTGACCTGTTAAATGCCTTTTGCATTGGAAAAACTAAAGATAGAGAAGCCTTTAAAAAAGCTTTACAGGAAGTTAGTGCCACACATAAAGGGTTGGATGTAGCAAAAACTGCGGAGGATTATTTAGAGGTATTAAATAGAGATGATAAAAAGGCTGCTTTTATTGGAAAAGATACTACCAATGCAAACCTAGAATTTGACCTTGAAACAGAAACGCCTTTTTATTACGTGCTCGCGATTAACAATAAGAAAATAGATTTTAATGAAATTGTTACTCAATATGCTGCCTTTAATGATGCTTATGCTGCAGATGCCAACCTTAAAGTAAATTCAATTATGAGTAATGAGGGGTACCAATTGGTTACCATTAGGGAGTTTCCAAATATGAAAGCAGCATACGACTATTTGGGAATATTAAGAGCCACCGACTTTAAAAACAAAAAAATAAACTATACCGAAAATACTCCTGAATACATTATTTCGACAAAGAATTTCAGGAAAGTATTGAAGGATCAAAAGGTGGAAAAATTTGTTGACTTTTTCAAAAAACAGGAAGAAACATTGAAACCAAAGAAATGAACTGGAAAGAATATTTTTATAAAAACCCCTATTGGAAATTTATTAAATGGCTATGGGTTGGTGCTTTTAGTGGATTGCTATTATTATCGGCACTAGTTGGAGCAATTGCTATGGGCTGGTTTGGCCAATTACCACCCATTGAGGAGCTTGAAAACCCTACCACACAATTGGCAAGTGAGGTATACGCCGATGATGGAACGACCTTAGGTAAGTATTACTTACAAAACAGAAGTAATGCCAATTATGAAGAGTTAAGCCCGCAGTTAATAAACGCGTTAATTGCCACTGAAGATATTCGTTTTTACGAGCATAGTGGAATTGATAATAGCCGTTTGTTTACCATGCTATTTTATAATCTAATTGGTCGTCATCAGGGAGGTAGTACCATTTCTCAACAATTAGCTAAAAACTTATATCCACGTAAGAAATTTAAAAGCTTTTTGGAAAAGGCGACCACCAAAGTTCAAGAATGGATTACCGCTGTTTTAATTGAGCAACGCTATACCAAAGATGAAATTCTTACCATGTATTTTAATACAGTGGAGTTTGGTTCAAACTCATTTGGTATAAGAAGCGCTTCAAAAACTTTTTTTGGCAAATCGCCACATGATTTAAATGCCAAAGAAGCAGCTATGTTAGTTGGTATGCTAAAAGCTCCAACCTTATATAGCCCTGTGCGAAACCCCGCTAATGCATTGCGCAGAAGAAATACTGTTCTGAACCAAATGGAGAAGGCCAATTTTATACCATCTGATTCGTGTACTTTACTAAAATCTCAACCTATTGAATTAAATTTTCAGGAAGAAAGTCACAACGAAGGTTTAGCAACCTATTTTAGAGAAACACTTCGAATGGAGTTGTTGGATTGGTGTGAAGAGAATGGCTATAATTTATATAAAGATGGATTAAAAATCTATACCAGTATTAATCCAACCATACAGCAAATTGCCGAGCAAACTGTTGACGAACAATTAAAAGACCAACAGCGAAAATTCTTTAACCATTGGAAAGGCAGAGAACCTTGGGGAGCATTTAAAGAGGTGCTAACAAGTGGCATGAAACGCAGCGATAGATATAGAATTGCCAAAGAAATGGGCAAGAATGAATCGGAAATAAATAAGGAATTTAATACGCCTGTTAAGATGCGTGTTTTTAGCTATACACGTGGAGATATTGACACTACTATGACGCCTATGGATAGCATTAAATATTATAAATATTTTATGCAATGTGGCTTTATGAGCATGGATCCTCAAACAGGAAAAATTAAAGCTTGGGTTGGTGGAACTAACTATAATTATTTTAAATACGATCACGTAAATGTTACTGCAAAAAGGCAGGTTGGTTCAACCTTTAAGCCTTTTGTATATACTGTTGCTGTAGACAATGGTTTCTCGCCATGCACTATGATACCAGATAAGCCTGTAAGCTTTGAAGGCTACCCTGACTATAACCCTGGCAATGCCGATACCAAATACGACATGCCTGAAATGCCTATGTTTAGAGGCTTAAAACTATCTATTAATTTAGTATGCTTAAATGTCTTAAAATTATTAGGTGATGATGGTATTAAAAATGTAATTGACCTTGCTAAGAAAATGGGTGTAACAAGTAAAATTGAACCTTACCCTTCATCGGCTTTAGGCACGGCCGATATTTCTGTGTATGAAATGGTGGGAGCATTTTCAACTTTTGCCAACAAAGGTGTTTGGATCAAACCTACTTACTTGAATAGAATAGTAGATAAAAACGGCAATGTTATTTTTGAAAACTTACCTATTACACAAGAAGCATTAAGCGAACAAACAGCTTATATAATGTGTAAGATGTTGGAGCAAGTTACCACAACAGGAACAGCTGCTAAGATTAAATATCAATATAAAATTCCGGGAGCATGTGGAGGCAAAACAGGCACTACCCAAAACTATAGCGATGGTTGGTTTATAGGCATTACTCCTACTTTGGTTTCGGGCCTTTGGGTTGGATGGGAAGATAGAGCCATACATTTTAGAACAATGGATTTAGGTTCTGGCTCTGCTATGGCCATGCCTATTTGGGCTACCTTTATGCAAAAAGTAGTTGCTGTGCCAAACCTTGTTAAAGTAGTAAACGAATGGGAAGCACCACAAAGTCCGCTAAGTGTAGAAATAGATTGTGCTAAGTTTTCGAATGGCCAACCAGAGAAAGAAGATTTTGTTGAGTAAGCAAATCATTGTTGGCAACCTATCAAGAAAATGAAAATCAAAATCAGCTTCCTCTTTCTTTTAACTCTTTTCTTTTTAACTCGTTTAAACGCACAGAACAAACTAGAAATTCAGCTTAAAGACAGCCTAAGTGGAGAGGCCATAATTGGGGCAACCATTATTCAAAATGGAACCACCAATGGAGCAGCCTCTGATGCGAATGGAATTGCCAAATGCCCAGTAAGTAAGACGGGAATGGTTTCCTTTACGATTCGTTATGTTGGATATAAAACGGTACATCTTGATATACCTATCCCCCAAGAAATAAAACCTCTTTTGGTATATATGAACCAAGAGGATGGAGAGCTGGAGATGGTAATTGTTTCATCGGTTCGAACCAACTCAAGGATAGAAGACAACCCAACACGAATTGAAGTTTTGGGCTTGGAAGAAATGGGTGAAGAAAACGGAATAAAACCCGGAAATATCATGAGCTTATTGGGCGATATTGCGGGCATACAAATGCAACAAGTCTCGGCAAGTTCTGGTAATACCTTTGCCAGAGTACAAGGTTTAAACGGACGATATACTCAAATCTTAAGAGATGGAATGCCTATGTATGGTGGACTTTCGGGCAATTTTGGAATAATGCAAATACCACCTGCCGATTTAAAACAAATAGAGATTATTAAAGGATCTGCTTCTACATTATATGGCGGCGATGCCATTGGGGGTATTATAAATTTAGTAAGTAAAGACCCAACGTATAATCCAGAATTAAACATAACACTTAATCAATCGAGTTTACAAGAAACTAATTTAAATGCCTATACAGCGCATAGATCTAAAAACGTTGGCATAACATTATTTGCAGGCTCTACCTACCAACAAGCATTGGATATTGACAAAGATGGATTGAGTGATGTGGCAGGAGTTAACAGTTATGTATTTCATCCTAAAATACTCTTTTATATTAACCCAAAAGCTACTTTAACCTTAAATGCTACCTATACATCAGACACCCGAGCAGGTGGCGATATGCGCT
This sequence comes from Bacteroidetes bacterium B1(2017), assembly GCA_002256395.1. Classification (GTDB taxonomy): domain Bacteria; phylum Bacteroidota; class Bacteroidia; order UKL13-3; family UKL13-3; genus B1. The sequence goes on from NKJG01000001.1 coordinate 220,135, forward strand.
ATTTAACGGCTGCTAAAAACGATACGCTATACCATATTAAAACAAGTACTAGCAGAAAAAATGCAGATTTAAAATATATATATTTAATAGGTAAAAACGACCAATTAACGGCTAAAGTAAGTACAAGCGTATACTCTCAAAACACCAACACAAAACCCTATATATTTTTGGCGAACCAAAATTTATATTATTCTGAAGTTTCATACCTGCACAGACGTACACGTGCCGATTGGGTTTTAGGTTTGAACCTAAATGGAGATGTATTTACCAATAATTCTAAAGCCTTAGTAGAAGTAAAAAACTACCAGTATCAAACCTTAGGATTATTTGCGCAAAACACTTGGAAGCCAATAGAAAAATTCACTCTCGAAAGTGGCTTGCGTATTGACAAACACACTACTTTTGGAACCTTTATATTACCTCGTTTAAGCGCTTTATATAAACTTAATAAACTACTAAGTTTACGTTTAAATGGAGGAACTGGATATAAAGCACCAAGCTTAGTATCCTATATTAATTATGAAACTGATTTGGCAAGTTTAAGTTCTGGAATTTCATTAAAGGCAGAACGTTCAACGGGTTTTAATGCCGATGTTAATTACTATCAACAATTTGCTAATGGAGTGAATATTACCTTGAACCAATCGGCATTTTATACCCAAATAAGCAACCCTGTATTTGATAGCTTAACACAGTTTGGAACCATTGCAGTTAACAATGCTAGCAAGGCATTGCTTACTAAAGGTCTTCAAACGTATGCGCGATTGCATGCCAAAGAATTTGAACTATATTTAGGTTATGTGTATACCCAGGTTGAACGGAAATTTGATGAGGTAAATATTCTTCCGGTAATAACTCCAAAACATAATATAAGTTCCACCTTCTTTTTTGAACCAAGTGAAGATTGGCGTGTTGGAATTGAAAGTTCTTGGATTGCGGGGCAATTGGATCAAAACTATAAAGAGGTTAAAAACTATTACCTATTAGCAGCCATGGTTCAATATTCATATAAGAAACTAACTTTTGTTTTAAATGGTGAAAACCTTTTAGACTTTAGGCAAAACAAATTGGGACGGATATACGATGGAACTATAAGCAACCCAAGTTTCCATAAATTATGGGCACCAATTGATGGAAGGGTAATAAATTTATCTTTGCAATGGAAAATCTACACTCGATAATGAAGAAAGTATTACACCCTATATTGCTTGGATTACTTATCATTTTAAACAGTAGCTTTAAAACTGAACTGCTTTTTGGGATAGAAATTTGGCAACATGGAAAGCCCGTGAAGATTAGTAAACAGGTAGTTTTATTAGACAAGGAACCCTTTCAAATAAAAGTAAGTTTATATAAGCAGGAGGGTGTTTTTGTGAATGCCTCTGTGCAGGAAAATTACTTTAAATTGCAGGATTCAGAACCAATTGCTAATCTGGCCGATTGGCCTGCTAATACATTTGCTGAATCAACTTTTAATGTGGACCAAGATTTAATTCTGGATAGCGAAGGTGTAGGGTATTGGTTTTATAATAAAAAGAAAGATTGGCACCGATTTGATTCGAGTGTTGTACTTGGAGAAAATGTTGTAATTGGAACAAAAAGCATTTCACATTTCTTTGTGCCATCGGTTCAAAAAACAATGGATATTTCTGATATTAAATCGCCTATTTATTTATTTCTTGTGGCCGCTAAAGAAGGTAGAAAAATAAAGGAACTACAACGTCAGAAAATTATGATTATTTGGAAATAAATATGAAGAAAACTTACTTCCTTTTTTGTATTCAGCTAATTTCACTAGCAGCGTTTTCTCAAGTACCAAGCAAACGCATATTATTTTTAGGTAATAGTTATACCTCCGTAAACAATTTACCGCAACTCCTTTATGATCTTGCTGCATCGGGCGGCGATACAATTTATTTTGACAGCAATGCTCCTGGCGGTTATACCCTTCAAGGTCATTCAACCAATGCCGAATCATTGGGGAAAATTCAACAAGGCAACTGGGATTTTGTGGTATTACAAGAACAAAGTCAACTTCCCTCCTTTCCTATTGAACAGGTTGAAAGCGAAACATTTCCATTTGCCCATGCTTTAGACAGTATTATTAAACAAACAAATGCGTGCGCCAAGACCTGTTTTTACATGACCTGGGGACGCAAAAATGGCGATGCATCAAACTGTGCCGAGTGGCCACCCGTATGCACCTATGCTGGCATGGACAGTCTCTTAAATTTAAGGTATACCATGATGGCCGATTCAAACCAAGCATTATTAGCACCCGTGGGTGTGGTTTGGAAATACCTTCGAGCTAATTACCCAACAATTGAATTGTATCAATCAGATGAAAGTCACCCAAGCTATGCTGGAACCTATTTAACTGCCTGCACCTTTTATTCAATACTATTGCGAAAAGACCCGAGTTTACTTTCCTATTCATATATGCTTTCAGCAACTGATGCTGCTAGTATACGCAATGCTGTAAAGCTTTTGGTATACAATAATCTGGCTAATTGGAATGTGGGACTCGCAGATCCTAAAACAAATTTTACCCAAAGCCTTATAAGCGCCAAAGTAATTTCATTTAGCAATAGATCTAGCAATTGCGAATCCTATAAATGGTATTTTGGCGACGGTGATTCTTCTACAGAAACATCTCCAACACATACCTATTTAAAAGGCGGAGACTTTCAAGTAAAACTTCTTGGAACCAATTGTAATTATTGGGATACAAGCACGAAAACTGTAAAAATTTCGAGCACAGGAATGGCCAATTCACCTCTAGTGAAAACCGAGTTAATGATTTATCCTAACCCCGCTCAAAACAGTCTTTATTTAAAATCAAATTCAAAAAACGAATTTAAGGTACAAATATATTCAGTGGAAGGCAGCCTTAAACTTGAGTCAATTACAAGTAGCCAAAAGGAAATTTCGCTGAGAGATTTGAACGCAGGCCTATATTTCATTCGAATAGAAACGAAAGAAGGGGAACTGCACAATTACAGGTTCTTAAAAGAAAACTAAACTTTTTCTTAATACAATAAAACTATTTGCATATCAGGCAAATAGAATATATCTTGCTTCGTAATTTTGCTATTGATACCTGGCAATTTAAACTCACTCATATGAAAAAACACTTACAAGCAACGCTATTATTTCTTGGAACTCTATTCATATTTGCAGCTTCGGTAAACGCACAAACAACGTGTACGGCTAATTATACGAAGGCAATTTTATCGGGTACACAAACAGTAAATTTTACCAGTACATCGACCCCAGTTGGAAATTATTTTTACTTCTGGAACTTTGGAGATGGGACCACTTCAAACCTTGCAAATCCAAGTAAAGTTTATGCGAATGGAGGCCATTATTTAGTTTGCCTTACCATTGTTAAAACAGATAGTACTTGTACCAGTACAAAATGCGATTCATTAATTATTGCGGGTAACACTACTCCAACGTGCAACGCAAATTGGAGTAAGCAAGTTGATCCTAACAACAGCCTTAAAAACTATTTTATTGCAACGCTAAACGATACCAGTTTCCGCTATTTTTGGACCTTTGGTGATGGTGGAGTTTCGGATGCTAAAACCACTTTTCATACCTATGCACATTCTGGCAGATATAAAGTTTGCTTAAAAGTTACCAAAAAAGATAGCACTTGCACCCAAACCATTTGCGATAGTATTACCATTACGGCTCCTGCTACCTGCAATGCAAATTGGACCAAGCAAGTTGACCCAAATAATAGCTTAAAGAATTATTTCATAGCAACCCTTAACGATACCAGTTTCCGCTATTATTGGACTTTTGGTGATGGTGGAGTTTCGGATGCTAAAACCACTTTTCATACCTATTTACATTCTGGTAGATACAAAGTTTGTTTAAAAGTTACCAAAAAAGATAGCACCTGCACACAAACCGTTTGCGATAGTATTACCATTACCGCACTTGTTACATGTAACGCTAATTGGACCAAACAAATTGATCCACTTAACACCTTAAAAAATTACTTTACAGCCACGCTTAACGATACAAATTACCGTTACAATTGGACCTTTGGTGATGGAAGTAGCTCAGACAATAGAACACCAAACCATACCTATCCTCATTCTGGTAAATACAAAGTTTGTTTAAAGGTTACTAAGAAAGATAGCACTTGCACGCAAACCATATGCGATAGTATTAATGTAGAAACTGCATCGCCATGTGCAGCTAATTTCAATGTTTTTAAAAGCGATAGCGTTGGTTCGAACCCACATTATATACGCTTTGCTAATACAAGCACGGGAACAACTACACGTTGCATATATACATTTGGAGATGGAACAAGTTCTGATAATTGCAACCCTGTGCATTACTATAGCACCTTAGGTTCGCATACAGCTTGCTTAACCATTTACAATATTCATAACAGCGACACTCTTTGCAAAAGCACAATTTGTAAAACCTTTACCAATGCCACTAGCAGTAGCATTTCTTGTATTGCCAACTTTAGTTATGAGCGTATTGGAACCACAAATAACTACAGATTTGTAAACCATTCTACTGGAAGTCCGCTTGTGTATACTTGGGTGTTTGATGGTGGCCCTGGCACACATACAACCAATGCCGAACACAACTTTAGTTCACCTGGTTTGCATAGCATTTGTTTAACTGTTAAAAACACCATTGATACTACTTGCCAAAACACGTATTGTGTTGGGTTAATGACAACTGGATTAATTACTCAATCATCGTGTGTGGCTGAGTATGACATCCAAACAAGCCAAACCGATCCAAACACCTTTGCATTTATTAGTTTGGCAGGAAGCAATTTTAGCAATAATTGGAACTTTGGCGATGGCACAACTAGTGGAGAAGCAAACACTACACATACCTATTTAAAAGAAGGCTCCTATTATGTATGTTTAAGTGTAGTTAGTCCAACAGATTCTTGTTCAGATATTCGTTGCGATTCGGTTTCAATTAGCGGAACAACAGGTGTAAAACAAGTTGCAGGTTTAGTAAGTGCGGTTTATCCAAACCCAATGGAAACAAACCTTACCATAGAACTCAATTTACCTAAAACTCAAGAAACTGCCATAAGTATTTTAGACCTTAACGGAAAACAAGTTTTACTTGAAACCCATACGTTAAAAACGGGCAAAAACACGCTAAACATTAATGTAAACGATTTGAGTAAAGGCATTTACCTGCTTAGAATTAGTAGTGGTGACACTCAAATAAACAAGAAAATAATCAAAAATAACTAAGAATAGTTAGCCTAAAATTGACACGTAAAATTGAGCTTTTGCTTAAATTTTACGTGTCAATTTTTTTATGGCTTTTTCCCTGATTTTCATCATTTTTTTAATGGATTTTTCAATTCAAGTTCGTGCTTGAAAAAAAAGGGTTTTGTGAACCCAAAGTAAAAACTATTTTTGCCCCATACTAAAACAGCAATCGCCTGATTATGACAAACAAAGACATCTCAGAAAAAGTATTGAACGGTGCTGCCCAAGCTCACCTCAATCTTACTCCAGCCGAATTGGTTAGACATGCCATTCTAAATGGAGAAGGAACCTTAAACGACTCTGGCGCCTTAATGGCAGATACGGGGGAGTTTACAGGAAGATCACCAAAAGATAAATTTACTGTTTGCGACTCTAAAACAGAAAACACCGTATGGTGGGGTGATGTGAACTTTAAATTTGAGCCAAGTAAATTTGATGCGTTACTTAACAAAGTATTGGCTCATTATGCTGGAAAGAAAATTTATGCTCGCGACGCTTATGCATGTGCAGATGAACGTTACAAATTAAAAATTCGCGTTATTAACGAAACGGCTTACCACAACTTGTTTTGCTACAATTTGTTTTTACGCCCAAGCGAAGAAGATTTAAAAAACCCACAACCAGAATGGTTAATCTTAAATGCACCTAGCTTTAAAGCAGTGGCTGCAGAAGATGGTACCCGTCAACATAATTTCACTATTATAGATTTCACTAAAAAAATCATCTTAATTGGTGGAAGTGGCTATACTGGCGAAATGAAAAAAGGTATCTTTACGGTATTGAATTATATTTTACCTGAAGAAAGAAATACCCTATCCATGCACTGTTCTGCCAATATTGGTAAAGATGGTGATACAGCTATTTTCTTTGGTTTATCGGGTACAGGTAAAACTACCTTAAGTGCTGATCCAGACCGTAAGTTAATTGGTGATGATGAGCATGGTTGGGCAGAAGATAGCGTATTTAATTTTGAAGGCGGTTGCTATGCAAAATGCGTTGACTTAACATTAGAAAAAGAGCCACAAATTTTCAATGCGATTAAATTTGGTGCGTTATTAGAAAACACTCGTTTTATTCCTGGAACTTCTACTGTTGATTACACCAATATTAGTGTTACAGAAAACACACGTGCTGCATATCCAATTTATGCTATTGATAATATCGCAGTACCTTCTGTAGGTAAAGCTCCAGAAAATATTTTCTTCTTAACAGCTGATGCGTTTGGTGTATTGCCTCCAATTTCTAAATTAAGTGCCGATCAAGCTATGTATAGCTTTATTAGTGGTTATACTGCTAAAGTTGCAGGTACAGAAGCTGGCGTTACAGAACCTCAAGCTACTTTCTCAGCTTGTTTTGGAAAAGCATTTCTTCCATTACACCCAGGTAAATATGCTAAAATGTTAGGCGAAAAATTAAAAGCTAACCCTAACGTAAACGTATGGTTAATTAACACTGGTTGGACTGGTGGTGCGTATGGTGTAGGTTCAAGAATGAAATTACCTTTAACACGTGCTATGATTACAGCTGCGTTAAATGGCGAATTAAATACAGTAGCATTTGAAGCACATCCTGTATTTGGTTACATGATGCCAACAACTTGCCCTAATGTACCATCTGATTTATTGAACCCACGTAATACTTGGGCCGATAAAGCTGCCTATGATGCACAAGCAAATAGGTTAGCAAATATGTTTGTTAAAAACTTTGAGCAATATGCTAGTGGTGTGGATGCAGAAATTTTATCTGCAGCTCCTAAAGCTACTCAACAAGCTTAAACTTAACATAAATTAAAAAAGCCACCAAACTCTATTCAATTTGTTTAGAGTTTTGGTGGCTTTTTTTTGCCTACTAAAATTTAAATTTTTAGTTATTTTTGGCTAGCAAAACGCGCAATGGATTCTGAACCAAACCAACCTCACGACCCAGGATTTTTGTTCTCGCTTAACCTTATGGTTTTAGGCGGGGCATTGCTGTTGTTTGCTATCATTACTGGCAATAAACTAATGATACATTACTTAAGCGAATCATTTGACCAAAGTAGAGGTATGCTTTATTCTATTAATTTAATGGAGGCCGAAAGTTTTAGCATTAATAGCGCGGAAGAACTCTATATAATTTGGTTTGCTTTTATTCTCTCCCTCACTGGATTAATTATTACCATTACCAAATTGGTTCATACCTGGAAAGTCTAATATGCAACTATTTTATTTAGCAGATTTATCGGATTCAACCTTTGAGTTTACAGAAGACGAATCGAAGCATTGTATACGCGTATTGCGCAAGAAAAAAGGCGATGAGCTAACCTTAATAGACGGCAAAGGAACAGAAGCAAAAGGGATAATAGAACAAGACAACCCAAAGAAATGCTCGGGGATTATTGTGGCAAAAACACATCACCAAAGAAATAAAAATTACACACTACATTTGGCCATTGCACCCACCAAAAATTTTGATAGAATAGAATGGATGCTCGAAAAAATTATTGAAATTGGTGTAGATGAAATTAGCTTTATTGAAACAAATACAAGCGAAAGAGGCAAAATAAATAGTGAGCGTTGCAATAAAATAGCTGTCTCGGCTATGAAACAAAGTAAGCAATATTATTTGCCTAAAATTAACGGCATCACTAGCCTAAAAAACTTCTTAAAAGGTTGTGAAACAACTAGCAGTAAATTTATAGCTTATTGTCCAACACCTGTCACTCAAACCTTGTTTAATCAAATACCACTTCCTATGCCTTCGCATTCCATTTTATTGATAGGACCAGAAGGTGATTTTACACAACAAGAAGTCGAGGAGGCAATCAGTCTTGGGTTCAAACCAGTATCGCTTGGATCAAACATATTGCGCAGCGAAACAGCCGGATTAGTAGGTGTTACAAGCTTTGCTAATAAAGCTCAAACTACTTAAGGAATAAGTAACAAATTAGCATAAGCAAAAACGCTTCCATTGCTTTTTACCTGAACCGAATATACACCAGGAGCCAGAGGTAATTGTCCGCCATTAAACGTTAGAATACGTTTCCCATTTATAAGCTCCTCCGTTTCTACTGTTAAATTGTATTGTTTGTAGGTTCCCACCAATTTTACCTCCATATTGGTTATTGGAATTTCATTATTGATAATAGCGGTAAAAGTTCCTTGAGCAAGAGCATTTATACTAATTGGATTTGGAACAATATACATACCCGGCATGGCTGAACTTGTTTTTGTTGCTTGCATTTCATAACAACCAAAATCGGGCGAAGAGCCTTGAGGGCGAGCCACTAGCAACAAATCCTTGCCTAAATCTTTATTCCCAAACACAGCACTACTTACTCCTCCATCAATAGCTGTTGAGCTAGATTGCAAGGTGTAATTTCCATTTAACCAATTGGTAAAAGTCACTGCTTGAATTTCGTTGCTGTAGTAATTATTGCCTAAATTACTTTTACTATTGGTAGAAATAAATGCTGGCGAATTGGTGGTTGAATAATTGGGAACAGAATTGCTTGCATACACCCCATTAATAGGATTGCTTATCAAAGAACTGGTGTTTGAATCTATAACTAATAAATTATTTACAAAATAACTACTTGTGATATATGCCAATGAATTTGCATTAATGCCTTGAGGTGCCCATGAATTATAGGGTGCACCAACTTGAAAAATCTTTGGAATGATAATGGTGTTATGGGCCACGGTATATGGCAAACGAGGTAGCGTAATATCTTTACAAACCTTATCATTAATATAAATTCCATAGGTAAACACGCTATTTTCTAATTTCCCAGAGGAAGAATATGTGCCTTTAGCCATGGCCGAAATTCCAGGATTAATAATTAAATTATTAAAGATGCTGGTACCAATTCCAAAACATTGAATTCCCTGCCCTTTGCCATCCATAATAATATTACGATATACTTTTGCTTGAGTAGGTTGCCCAATCATAATACCCGATTGTTGATTCATGACATCGGCGTAACTATCGTTGCGAATAAAATTATCATATATCTCCACCTTCTCTGCTGCCGAAACCTGAATGGCATCCCAACCATTACTATCCATGATATTTTCATACACCTTTACTCCAATAATTTTATGAGGCAATACATTGGCAGCGTAGCTTGGATTGCTGCAAACGAGCTTCCCTCCTGTTCCTTCGGCATAACTCGTATTGCCAATATAAAAACCTTCGTTGCCAGTATGGTGAATATAATTGTTGTGGAATTTTAAATCGTACATTACAAAATTGCCATAGGTAGAATAATTGGTGCACGATACATCTGTTTTAGCCACAATTCCGGAGGAATAAATTTTACTTATTTCTATTCCCTCTATTTCAAAATTAGAACTATAATTATTTACACTTAGGGCCGAACCACTAGGCAAATCGGTGATTAAAATACCATAAGCAAGGGAAGGATTATTTTTTCCTGTAACTTTTATATACCTGCACGCGGTGAAACTAATTCCAAAATATCCACCAATAGGTTTTGTTATAACAACTCTTGAATTCTTGTTCGCAACAACAATTGGCTTTAATGAATCGCCGTATAAATCGTCGATACGCAAAGGCATTCGTGTGCCTCCAATAAGAAGTAAGGAATCTCCTCCACGCAAATTTACCTGCATGGTATTATAGGTTATAACTACCTGCCCTGGAACCAAAGATTTCAATTGTCGTATCCACTCAACTCCTAACGGAACATCATAGGTTTTTGCTTTTAAAACAGGTGCAAAAAAAACGAAATACAAGAAAGTGAAAAACAAAAATCTGCGAGGCATGGTGCTGGTTTTTAAGAGGGTAAAGATACCTTTAATAAGCAGCCAAGCCTACACCTATATATTTTATACCTAACATAGCTATGTAGAAATAAAAAAAAATGGACAATTTTGGGCAGAACCGAGCATATTTGTAGTATGAATTTGTTGAGAATACCATTCTTTCTTATGCTCATGCTAAGCTTTCAAAGCTTTGCGCCACCTCAATTAAAAATTGCCAAACTAAAATATAATGGCGGTGGCGATTGGTATGCCAATAAAACCTCTATGCCAAACCTTATTGCCTTTTGTAATAATGAACTTGGTTTGAACCTAGCTCCAGAAGAAGATATTGTGGAAGTGGGAAGCGCAGAATTATTTAACTATCCGTTTATTCATTTAACAGGACATGGCAATATTGTTTTTAGCGACCAAGAAGCAAAAAACCTACGCAACTACCTTATTTCGGGAGGTTTTTTGCATGCCGATGATAATTATGGCTTAGATAAATTCTTTAGACGCGAAATGAAAAAGGTGTTTCCAGAATTATCTTTTGTAGAGCTTCCTTTTAACCATCCTATTTACCATCAAGCTTACCAATTCCCAAATGGTTTACCCAAAGTACACGAGCACGACGGGAAAGCACCCCAAGGCTTTGGATTAATCTATGAAGGTCGCTTAGTTTGTTTCTTCACATACGAGTGCGATTTAGGAAATGGCTGGGAAGACAGAGAAATATACAACGACCCAGAAGCCACACGCCAAAAGGCCTTGCAAATGGGGGCCAATATTATTAAGTACGCGTTTACTAAATAAGGTGCTTCGACACCCTTCGACAGGCTCAGGATGACGAAAGGATAAGGAATAAAAAAGGGAGACGACAATGTTTAACCATGTCGTCTCCCTTTCTTCAAGCTTTCACGCTTTCCTTTTATCCTAGCGCTTTAATTTCTGAAACCAATTCGGTTAATGCTTTTTTAGCATCACCAAACAACATACTTGTTTTAGGCTTGTAGAACAATTCGTTTTCAATACCGGCATAACCCGCTTTCATTGAACGCTTGTTTACGATAACGTTGGCAGCATTTTCAACATCTAAAATTGGCATACCAAATATTGGAGAATTAGGATCTGTTTTAGCTGCAGGGTTAACAACGTCGTTTGCACCCACAACCAACACCACATCTGTAGTATTAAACTCTGGGTTAATCTCTTCCATTTCAACCAATTTATCGTAGCTAACATTACTTTCTGCTAACAATACATTCATATGACCAGGCATACGACCAGCAACTGGGTGGATAGCGTATTTCACTTCCACGCCTTCCGATTCTAGTAATAACTCCAAATCGTGAACCACATGTTGTGCTTGAGCTACTGCTAAACCATAACCAGGCACGATAATAACTTTCTTAGCATAACGCATTAAAATAGCAGCATCGCTAGCACTTACTTCCTTAATACTTCCTTCAAAAGTAGAACTTCCAGTAGCTTCGCCTTTAGCGCCGCCACCAAAGTTTCCAATCAAAACATTTAATAGAGAGCGGTTCATAGCTTTACACATAACAATAGTTAACAGTGTACCGGCCGAACCAACTAAAATACCACCCACTAACATTACTTTATTATCGTACAAGAAACCGCCGCAAGCCGCAGCCACACCTGTAAACGAGTTAAGTAATGAAATTACAACAGGCATATCTGCACCACCAATTGGCATAACAAACAATACACCGTAAATTAATGAAAGTACTAATACACCATAGAATAATAGAATGGCATTTTCGCTTCCACTAAACACTACCATATAGCCCATTACCAAAATAACAAACATCAACCCAACATTAATAAATTGTTGTTTGCCAAATGATTTGTCTTTTACATTTCCGCTCAATTTTCCCCAAGCAACCATACTACCTGCAAAAGAAATTGAACCGATAATCATACCAATAATAATGGTAAGTAAATGGCCAACAGGCAGCGAAGAAAACACTAGACTTGGATCTTCGGTAAGGTGTTGAAATTCTATAATAGAAATAAGCATAGCACACGCACCACCCATTCCATTAAACAAGCTCACCATTTCTGGCATGGCTGTCATTTGAACTTTTTTGGCGCTTATCCAACCTAAAATAGAACCAATAAGTAAGGCTCCAAAAATAAACTCAAGATTATGCAAATGAACACCTGTATCGTTACCGGCTTTATCTTTAATGGTAAATAAAAAGATGGTTCCAAAAATTGCAATACCCATCCCAAATGCAGCAATAAGGTTACCCTTACGTGCAGTAGCAGGATTTCCTAAAAACTTTAATCCTAATATAAAGGTTACCGATGCAACCAAATAAATTAACTGTAATATATAGCTCATAAATAGTTTCGCTTATTTCTTTTTCTTAAACATTTCCAACATTCTATCTGTAACCACAAAACCACCCACAACGTTAAGTGTTCCAAGGATTACGGCCAAAAAGCCAAGTATTAAGGAAAGGGTATGATCGGCCTGACCCATGACAATAATGGAGCCTATAATTACCACCCCGTGAATAGCATTTGCACCACTCATTAAAGGAGTATGTAACACACTTGGCACATGGCCTATTAACTCAATACCTACAAATATCATGAGTATGATAAGGTATATGAGTTGCAAATTTTCGTTTATAAATTCTAACATATTCTAATCTGTGTTTTATAGATGGTATTAATAATAACTACGCTTTTAAAATTGCTCCTTGATGACAAATTAAAGTGCCCTTGGTAATGTCTTCTTCCAATTCCCATTTAAAGCCATCTTTAGTTGCCAAATGCGTTAATAAATTTTGAATATTCTTAGCATATAACTCACTCGCATTTTGAGGCAAGGTACTTGGCAAATTGCTTTGTCCAATTATGCTTACACCATGTTTAACAACGGTTTGATCCAACTCGCTTAACTCGCAATTTCCACCTTGTTCAACCGCCATATCTACAATTACGCTACCCAATTTCATTTGTTTTACTTGGTCTTCGGTAATTAAAACAGGAGCTTTTCTTCCCATAACCAAAGCAGTTGTAATAACTAAATCTGCTTGAAACAAACTCTTATTTACAGCTTCCTTTTGTTTGGCTAAATATTCGGCCGAAACTTCTTTGGCGTATCCACCTTCAACTTTTGCAGCCTCTTCTGTTTTTACCTCAATAAATTTACCACCCAAACTTTCAACCTGTTCTTTGGTTTCTGGTCTCACATCACTAACCTCAACAATAGCTCCTAAGCGTTTAGCGGTTGCAATGGCTTGTAAGCCTGCCACACCTGCACCATAAATAAGCACACGTGAGGGAGTAACGGTTCCAGCGGCTGTCATTAACAAAGGAAATATTTTACCCATATTAGAAGCACCTAATATAACCGCTTTGTAGCCCGCTAAGTTTGCTTGAGAACTAAGTGCATCCATGTTTTGGGCTCTTGATATTCTAGGTATGGCATCCATACTAAATGCGCTCAATTTTTTCTGATTTAATTTAGCAATCAACTCTTGGTTGAAAGAGGCATATAAATAAGAAACAATGGCAACACCTTCGCGCAACAAAGCAATTTCATCCTCATCGGGAGCATTTACTTTTGCCAAAATATCGCATGCCGCTAAGGCATCTTGCTTACTTGATATGGTACATCCTGCCTTTGTATAGGCATCGTCGCTAAAATTTGAGGCATAACCTGCTTTAGATTCTACCAAAACTTCATGACCATTTTTAATTAATTGCTGAGCAACTTGAGGGGTAAGTGCTACCCTGTTCTCTGCTTTTCTGCTTTCTTTTACAACTGCTATCTTCATTTTTAAATGCTACTTCTTTATTTGATTTATAGCCCGAAATAGTTTTCAAGTATACATTTTTATATAGATTTACAAACTAATAAAAATCATGTTCAAAATAGCCTATTCACCTATTTATCAGCACCCATTACCCGATGGACATCGCTTTCCAATGCTTAAATACGACCTGATACCAAGGCAGTTAGTTTACCAAGGCATTGCCAAGGAACAAGACTTTTTTGAACCGAGTGCAACAAAAAAGGACGATATTTTACTTACTCATGATGAAAATTATTACAATCAGTTACTCTCACAAACCCTAGATGCAAGCCATATTAGACGAATTGGCTTCCCTATGAGCCCACAATTAATTGAACGCGAACTCATCTTGGTTCAGGGCACCATAGACTGTGCTTACCATGCACTTACAGATGGCGTTTCTATGAATGTTGCTGGTGGTACACACCACGCTTTTGCCAATAAAGGCGAGGGATTTTGCTTATTTAATGATATGGCCGTGGCGGCCAATGTTTTGCTTAAAAACAAATCGGCACAACGTATACTTATTATTGATTTGGATGTACACCAAGGAAATGGAACGGCCTCCATTTTTAAAGATGAGCCGCGCGTTTTTACCTTTAGCATGCACGGTGGCGATAACTATCCTTTTCATAAAGAGCACTCGGATTTAGATATTCCACTTAAAAATGGCACAGAGGATAATGAATATTTACTGCTATTGGAGAAAAATTTAGAAATTATTTTCCAAAAACATCAACCCGATTTTATTTTTTATTTATGTGGGGTGGACGTGCTAGAAAGCGACAAATTAGGAAAGTTAAAAATGAGCGAAAAGGGATGCAAAAAAAGAGACGAGCTGGTTTTCAGCTATTGCAAGCAGCAAAAGTCGCCCGTGGCATGCGCAATGGGCGGTGGATATTCTCCCAAAATAGGAGATATTGTGAACGCACATTGCCAAACTTTTGAAGCGGCTCAACATTTTTTTTTATGATATTTTTTTTTGCTATTGATTTTTTAGAATCTGTAGATTTATTTCACGACCTGAAATGGCAAAGAAAAAATAATTTTTCCTTGACATATTAAAATAATTAACGCATAAATTTGTAAGTAGAAAATTACTAGAACATGACTAAGCCCACTAAATCAACAAGCAGTAAAGTAAGCACAGTAAAGAGTGCAAAACCAGTGCCTGCAAAAAAAGCTCAGAAGAAGAGTTACATGGTAGACGATGAAGATGATGATGAGTTGGATTTAGATCCAGTTGAAGATTTGGATGATGATGATTCATTAGACAGCGACCCAGATGAGAAAGACATTGTTATCCCTAAAACATTTGACCCGTTTGACGACGATGAGGATGACGACGATGATGATTTTTAATACCTAATCTCCATACTTTGGTTCAGAATATTTTCTGCCACAAAGTTGATAAAATAAAAAAGAGAATAAGCCAATGGTTTATTCTCTTTTTTTATGCCTTTACTCAAACAACTTAACGTCGTTTCCAAACTAAAGGAGGAGTTTGAACACTATTACTTTTATTTAACGCTCTATCATAAATATAGAACTCATACCTAACAGTATCGCGCGCATCAAAATGTGGCGATGGATAAATCTTTACTTCAATATCGCCGCGTATGGCTTTGTGCCTTCCTTCTGGAGTGATATTCTCGATGCGGTATAAATACCTAAGCGTATCATAAACAGGTGGCGTTGCATCTGGATCTAAATCTTTTATTATTTGCGAAAAGGCAGTATCCAACCACTCATAATACTCAATATGTAAATTGTTATAATAGGGGTTGGTTGCTTTACTATACTTATCCTTTCTTGGGTCAAATGGTGCAATGGTGTCTTCCTGACCCAAACCTATATCTCCATCGCCATCCTTAAACGTAAAGGTTAATGTCATTAATGAATCTGTGCCGGTAGAAGAAGAATAAAACACAGCGCTTTTATATTCTATAAATGGAATAGAAGGATAGATTTCTTTTTTTTTGCACGTAGATAAGAGCAAAACTAAAAAGAGAAATAGGAAACCTTTATATTTGAGCGAATGAATCATTTGGCTGAACGCATATTTCAATCAAAGGTAACAAATTTTGATGAATTGTGCCTGGAGGTTTTTCAATTTCAATTCCTCCACAACACTGTTTACCAAACCTATTGTGGCCTTTTGGGTATTAACGCAGTAGAGCAGGTAACAAGTATTAACCAAATACCATTTTTGCCCATTGAGTTTTTTAAAACCCATTCTATAAAAGCCTTTGTTGGCCCAGAACAAAAAATATTTTACAGCTCGGCCACAGGTGGAAACGGCCAAAGCAAGCATTATATAAACAACTTAAGCCTATATGAGCAAAGTTTTTTACAAGCATTTCAAGCCTACTTTGGTTCGGTAAAAGACAAGTGCTTTTTGGGCTTACTCCCCTCCTATTTAGAACGCGAAGGAAGCTCTTTAATTTACATGGTGCAGCATTTAATGCAAGAATCTGGAAACCCTTTGAACGGTTTTTTCTTGTATGAACACCAAACTCTTTACAATAGAATTACACAATTAGAGAATATTGGAAAGCCTTATTTTATTTTTGGAGTAAGCTTTGCCTTGCTAGATTTTGCCCAGGCATTTCCAATGAAACTTGTGCACGGACAAGTAATTGAAACAGGCGGTATGAAAGGCCGTAAGAAGGAAATTACTAAACTAGAATTATACAAAGAACTTTCTGAGGCATTTGAAACAAATACTATTTTTAGTGAGTATGGAATGACCGAATTGCTCTCACAAGCGTATGCCAGCATGGATGGAAAATATCAAACTCCCCCGTGGATGAAAGTAGAAGTTGTTGACCCTAACGACCCGCTTTCCTTGGTTCAGAACAACAAAACAGGATTACTACGTATTATAGACCTTGCCAATTTATATAGCTGCTCGTTTATACAAAGCAGCGATTTAGGAAAACAACACCCAAACAATACCTTTGAAGTGCTTGGCCGCCTAGATAATAGCGACTTAAGAGGTTGCAGCCTCTTGGTAAATTAAGTGTTTTTGGAGTTGGGTAAATATCAATTGTGCTTTCTTTTTTTATTCTTATCATTGAAGCAAATTATTTACCCATGACCCAAACAAGAAAAGAACACGATTTCTTAGGCGAACTCGACATTCCTAACCACTTGTATTATGGCATTCAAACCTACAGAGCCAAAGAAAATTTTAATATAACTGGTATTCCTATCTCTAGAGAAATACGTTTTATTAAAGCCCTTGGCTATGTAAAAAAAGCCGCTGCACTTGCCAATAGAGATTGTGGCGTATTAGATGCAAAAATTACTGAAGCTATCTGCTATGGTTGCGATCAACTTATAGCTGGAAAATATGAAGACCAATTTGTGAGCGATTTAATTCAAGGTGGCGCAGGTACTTCTTGTAATATGAATGCCAACGAAGTTATTGCCAATATTGGTTTGGAATATTTAGGTAAGAAGAAAGGCGAGTACGATTTTCTTCACCCAAATAACCATGTTAATTGCTCGCAATCTACCAATGATGCTTACCCTACCGCATTTAGAATTGCCTTGTACATGAAAATGACCGATTACCTTAAAATTCTTGAAAGCCTAGAACAAGCATTTAGAGCTAAAGGTGTTGAGTTTAATAGGGTACTTAAAATGGGTAGAACCCAATTGCAAGATGCCGTACCTATGACATTGGGTCAGGAATTTAACGCATATGCAACTACCATTGGTGAAGATATTGAACGTTTAAAAGAAGCACAAAAATTAATTTTGGAAGTAAACATGGGAGCCACTGCAATAGGCACCAGAGTAAATGCTCCAGAAGGTTACCCAGAATTATGTGTAGAGTATTTGCAAAAAGAAAGTGGCATACCTGTAAGCCTTGCACCCGATTTAATTGAAGCCACCGGCGATACAGGAGCTTATGTTCAAATTATGGGAACACTTAAACGTAATGCCATAAAGATTTCAAAAATTTGCAACGATTTGCGTTTGTTAAGTTCAGGACCAAGAACAGGTTTTAATGAAATAAATCTTCCTCCACGCCAACCAGGAAGTTCAATAATGCCAGGCAAAGTAAACCCAGTAATACCAGAAGTGGTGAACCAAAGTTGCTTTTATGTAATTGGCCAAGACCTTACGGTAACAATGGCTGCCGAGGCCGGGCAATTACAATTAAATGTAATGGAACCTATTATTGCCTTTGCCATGTTTACCTCTTTAGAATATTTAGGCAATGCCATTATTTCATTAGTTGATAAATGCGTGGTAGGCATAACTGCCAACGTAGATAGATGCGCAGAAATGGTAATGAATAGTATTGGAATTGTAACGCAATTAAACCCAATTTTAGGTTACGAAGAAAGCGCAAGCATTGCTGGAGAAGCCTTAAAAACAGGTAAGAGCGTGCATGATATTGTTGTGGTTGAACGCAAACTAATTGATCAAAGTAAATGGGATGAAATATTTTCAATTGAAAATTTAATTAACCCAAAGTTTATTAATAAATAAAAGATTTAGCGAAAGGTGTTGTTGGTATGCGTTACAAAATTGTAGGCTTTGTGTTTTTAGTATGTATGCTGAACCAATCTTTGGCTCAGCAAAAAGACATTAACCAGCATGTGCAAGTATGGATATCTGCCAACAATACCTTTCAATTAAACAAACATTGGCAACTTCTTGCCGATGCGCATGCCCGAAAAACAATTGATAACCGGGCAGGACAATTCTATCTATTAAGAGCAGGCGCTTTATATCAATTTACTCCAAAAATTTCTGTTGCTGCCGGCTATGCCCATGCCTGGATTGCCCCATCCCAATTAGGTTGGACAACTTTTGGCAACGAAAACAGACTTTACCAGCAAGTAACACTAAGCGATAAGTTTATGGGTAGTAACTTAAGTTTGAGGTTTAGAAACGAACAAAGACTTACCGAGCTAATTGTGGCAGATAAAAAAACGGGCACGTATAGGTTTGTGAATAGGGCTCGTTTACTAGTAAATTTTTTAATTCCACTCTCATCAAACCCCATGAAACCAGAGCTTTTGGTGGCTAATGAAGTTATGCTGAACCTAGGTAAAGATGTTACGTATAATACCTTTGACCAGAACAGAACCATTCTTGGTATCAGGCAAAAAATAAACACCAATTGGAGTTACGATTTAGCGTATATGCTTATTTACCAGCAAAAGCAAAACGGATTGAGCTATGATTTAAACCATACACTCAGGCTTTTCTTTTATGGTAATTTTGGAACAAAAATTTCTGATTAATAACTTGGTTCAATACGTAAAACCTGCTAAAGCCAAATTACCGCTGCGCACCCTAATGCCATCTACAAAATACGCTGTGCCACCCAAGGCACCTTTAAATATTGGATCCTGCCCATAATTTGTTTGCACACCTTATGTCATACACGAAATTTTATTTATATTTCTTGTAGGCAAATTCATAAGATCGCTTGAGGTATAATTTTTACCAATAACACCAGGCACTTGTCCAATTATTCGAGGCGCTTGTTTTATTTGTGTTATTTCGCCATTTGGAGCAACAAGTTCTGCTTTTGGAAAATTTATATCTTCCTTCCCTCTATATTGAGAAAAAGATTTAGATGAAACAAGCACTAAAATTAGCATTAAAAGGTATAATTTTCTCATGATTATCAAGCTTTTTTGGAGATTTAAAATTACATACAAATGCATATATATGAATGCCGCTTATCAAAAATAATATTTTTACGGCCCAATAGTTTGTTTTGTTGATTTTATTTGGCAAATTGCATAGATATATAAGTCCCCAAAACTTAATTATTCATTAACAAAAACAAACTCTTAATATATACAAAACCAATATGAAAAAACAATTACTTGCTTTAGCTGCCGCATTAACCATGGCAGGCAGTGCAATGTCTCAAGGGTATTACTACTTTAAATTTGCTGGTACTACTTCAGAGTATTCAATGAACCAAACAGGTGCTACAACTTTATTAGCTTCACCTGCTAACACTGCCATTTCTGCTGCCGCAACTCTTCCATTCTCATGGAATTTTTACGGTAAAGCTGTTACTTCTTTCAAAGCTACTACTAGTGGTTACATTACTTTCGACCAAACTGCTACTTCTTGTATTGATGCAAACACTTCTTTAAGTGCAACAACTGCTCCTAAGAATTCAATCTTTGCTTTCTGGGATAATACCATGTTAAAAAATGTGGTTTCGGGTTCTACTACTTATTCTTCAGATATCAGAACTTGGACTTACGGTACTGCTCCTAAAAGAGTATTTGTTGTTCAATGGCGTTTAATGCAACCAATTGGAGCTACTTCAACTTCAAACGTAACCTACTATGCAATTCGCATTTACGAAGGTGGCGATTTTGATATCGTACACAACTATGGTTTTGGTACTTTTACTGCTAGCGCAGGTGTTACCAACGAAGATGGTAGCGCATACAAAGAAATTGCTGGTACTCCAACAATGAACTTTGGTGGTGCTAACGGTAGCTATGATGCAAAATCAAGTGATGTGTACAAATTTATGTATGGTGTTCAACCAGCAAATGATGTAGCTATTAACAGCTTAGATTTACCAAAATTTGCACAAAAAAATTCTAACGTTACTATCAAAGGTAAATTAACCAACTATGGTGCTACTAACCTTTCTTCTTTTAAATTAAACTACGCAGTAGGAACAGATGCTACCAAAACTATGTTGGTAACAGGTTTAGATATTCCTAGCAGCAGCAGCTATGATTTCACACACAACATTCCTTATAGCACTAACACTCCTGGTGATTATGCTGTAAAAGTTTGGATCAGCAACCCTAATGGTGGTGCAGATGGTGACTCTAGCAACAACTTTATCTCAAGCAACATCACTATTGTTAACTCAACAGTGCCACGTAAAGTATTACATGAAATCTATACTTCATCTACTTGCCCTCCATGTAACCCTGGTAACGCTAAGTTAAAAAGTGTATTAGATGCTTATGTTGGACAATGGAATACCATTAAGTATCAAGTAAACTTCCCTGGAACTGGTGATCCTTATTATACTGCTGAAACTGGAACTCGTTTTAGCTATTATACTGCAAACTTTGCTCCTTGGTTAGTTGTTGATGGTAGCAGCACTTGGGGTGCATCAGATGCAAACGCAAACTCATACACTGGTCCTTTCTTTGAAGCTAAAGCAGCAATGCCTTCATTGGCTTCAATTACTGCTAACTTTGTTAGAACAGGTTCAACTGTTACTGTATCTGGTAATGTAACTCCAGTACAATCATTCAACAATACTGGTTTAAAATTACGTATTGCAGTGGTTGAAACTAGAACTACTAAAAACGTGAAAACTAATGGTGAAACTGAATTCTTCAACGTAATGAAGAAAATGTTGCCTAGTGCTGCTGGTACTGCTGTAAGTTTTGTACCTGGTACTGCAGTTCCTTACACTCAATCATTCACTTTCCCTGGAACTTACCGTTTACCTCTTGATGGACAAGCAGCTAATATTATTAACTTAGCTTCTGAAAATTCAGTAGAAGAATTTGGTAATTTATTTGCGATTGTTTTCTTACAAGATGATAACGATAAAACTGTATGGCAATCTGCTTCTACTGCTCCTGATGGTGCAATGGCTGTTACAGAAATCAACGAATTAGGCTTAAACTTATTCCCTAACCCTGCTAAAAATAGCTTTGAAGTAACATTCAATGGTAACAGCAGCAATGGTACAGTTCGTATTGTAGATATGAACGGTAGAGAAGTATTGAACCAAAACGTTAATAGCTTAAATGGTGTTATCAACTGCGATAATTTAATCAACGGTTTATACTTTGTTGAATTAAACGTAGCTGGTAAAACTGCCGTTAAGAAATTAAACATTATTCGCTAAGAACTATCTAGCAATAAATAAAAAAGAGCCGCCCAATATGGAGCGGCTCTTTTTTTATGCTTTAAAGTCGATGGGCTCTGCCCATCGTGGAAATATTGCGCCCTTTCAGGGCTTAAGCATTGCAAGCCCTGAAAGGGCGTTATATCATAACGATGGGTGAAGCCCTTCAATTGGAGCTTCTACTAAGAGAGTGTACTCATAATAGATAAGTACTTAGTCTATAGTAATATCCCCAGCTCGTAACCTCACTCCATCAACATAATAGGCAATGGCATCGGGGCGACAGGCTCTAATGGTTAAACTACCATGATCTGCATCTACTCCAAGTGTAAGCTTAATACCAGAATTAAAAGTATAGGCACTCAAACTTCTTCTATACCCATAATTACCCGAATAGCCGCAACGCATAACACCACTTCGCCAAGCATTACGCAAAACGACTGAGGTTTCAGCGTTCTTTTCTAATAAGGTTGTGTTCAACACTTCTTCAATACCCTTCACAGGAATGGAGGTAAAGGCATTTGGCTTTACAGAACACCCCTGCCCATAAGTTACAATGCCAAAACCTAGCATGGCAAAAAGTAAAAGACTACGTTTCATATATAAAATGGATTATAGATGAAAGTCAGCATGAAGTTAGGAGAAGTTGCTTGTGAAGGCAACTGGCTTCTGGCAGCTGGCTTCTGGCAATTTTTAAGAAAAGGTTTTAAGATTTACAGTGAAGCTAAAAGCTAGAGGCCAGAAGCTAGAAGCCAACTGCTGCCAACTACACGTGAATCGCTCTATTTCCAGTTGCGGCTAAAGCGGCTTCTTTAACTGCTTCGGCATAGGTTGGATGGGCATGGCTCATGCGAGAGATATCTTCGGCGCTGGCTCTAAATTCCATGGCAACTACTGCCTCTGCAATTAAATCTGCTACACGCGGACCAATCATATGAACACCTAAAACTTCATCCGTTTCTTCGTCGGCAAGTATTTTTACTAAGCCATCTATATCCATACTAGCACGCGCTCTACCAAGGGCACGCATAGGGAAAGAACCTACTTTATATTTCTTACCACTTTTCTTTAACTCTTCTTCGGTGGCACCCACACCCGCCACTTCTGGCCAAGTATACACTACTCCAGGAATAAGGTTATAATTAATATGCGGCTTTTGTCCCGCCATAGTTTCTGCTACAAACACACCTTCTTCTTCGGCTTTATGAGCCAACATAGCACCTTTTACTACATCACCAATGGCGTAAATTCCTTTAATATTTGTTTCTAAATGATCATCGGTTGCTACGCGGCCACGTTCATCCAAAACTACTCCAGCAGCCTCTAGGTTCAAACCGGTAGTAAATGGTTTTCTGCCCACGCTTACCAAGCAATAATCACCACTAAAGCTTACCTCTTGGCCTTTTTCGTTATCGGCCACAACAGTTACTAAACTACCATCGCTAGTAGCACCTTTTACTTTATGACTAAAGAAAAACTCAAAGCCTAATTTGCGCAAACTACGTTGAAGCTCTTTGCTAAGCGTACCATCCATAGTTGGAATAATGGTATTGGTATATTCTATTACAGAAACTTTAGCACCCAAACGAGCATATACAGAACCCAATTCCAAACCAATAACACCACCACCAATAATGATTAAGTGCTTAGGAATTTCTTTTAGGTTTAGGGCTTCTGTAGAAGTAATAATGCGTTGTTTATCTATTTGCAAACCAGGTAAGGTGCTAGGCTTTGAACCAGTAGCAATAATTACCTTTTCTGTTTCAATAATTGTTTCTTCTGCCCCACTAACCTTAATAGTATTCTTATTTACAAACGAACCTAAACCTTTGAATACATCAATTTTGTTTTTCTTCATTAAAAACTCAATGCCATCGCAGGTAATTTTTACCACCCCATTTTTGCGTTCAATCATTTGAGGTAGGTTCACCTCTAATTCTTTAATATCTATACCATGTGCTTTAAAGGTATGGCCAGCATTATGAAAATGCTCTGAGCTATCTAATAAGGCTTTTGAAGGAATACAACCTACATTTAAGCAAGTTCCACCCAAGGTAGAGTACTTTTCTACAAGGGCAGTTTTAAAACCCAATTGAGCGCATCTAATAGCTGCCACATATCCTCCAGGACCAGATCCAATAACCGTTACATCGTATTTCATATAGATTGAATTAAAATAGTGCCGCAAATGTAGGTTGAAAGCAAGGAAATGAAAAGAGCGAAAGTAAATATTACAGCATTTCATAAATACCCGCAATTGCCTTAAACTTGTGCCATGCTTGCCTTGCCTATTTCTGTTGTAATTATTACTAAAAACGAAGAAGCTAGTATTGCACGTGCAATTGCTTCGGTAAAAAGCATTTGCGAGGATATAGTAGTAATAGATAGTGGCAGCACAGATGCTACCAAGCAAGTAGCTCAGAACCTTGGCGCACGTGTATTTGAGCAAGAATGGCTTGGCTATTCAAAAACAAAAAATAAAGGAAACGAGTTAGCCAAACACAAATACGTTTTTAGTTTAGATGCCGATGAGGCATTTTCGGCTGAACTAATTGAAGGTTTAAAACATGTATTTGCCAGCGAGCCAAGGTTTGCTGTATACAAAGTAAATAGGCTGAACCATTTTGCGGGCCGGCCCATAACCCACGGCGCTTGGTACCCCGATTGGCAATATAGATTGTTTGATAAAACCCAACACCAATGGCAAGAAACAGATGAGGTTCATGAGAATTTAAATTGGAACCAAAACACCGCCATTGGCACTCTTGAGGGAAACCTATTACATTTTACCACAGAAACGGAGGCTTATTACCTAAAGAAAATGGAAACCTATGCCCGTTTATTTGCAGCAAAAAGAAAGGCAAGTGGTAAAGGTTCGAACCCACTAAAGGCATACAGCAGCGCATATTTTAGGTTCTTTAAAGAATACATCCTACAAGCAGGATTCTTAGACGGACAAGCAGGTTACAAAATTGCGAAAGCACATTTTGTGTATACCAAGGGAAAGTATTTGTAGGTTACTTGGTCGCTGGTCGCTGGTAATCCTGAGCCTGTGGAAGGGTGGTTGCGGGAAGCGTAGAGGAAAGTATTTATTTTAATGAAAAAGTTGATATGTATTTTAATAAACTTGAAATTGAAACTACTCTTAGTAGGAATGAAATTATTGACAAACTAAATCAATTAACGTTTACCTCAAAATTGCCCTATTTCAAGTTCAATTTCACAGATAAACTTTTTTACGGTAAAATTTCAAATGATAGTTTTATCATATCCTCAGTTGTAAAGGGCAAAAACTCATTTGTTCCAATAATTATTGGAGAAATAATTAATGAAGGTAGTACTAAAATTGTGCTGAAAATGAGACTTCATTATGGAAATATTATATTAATTAGTTTTTTGACCTCTTTTATTCTTTTTACAGAGTATCAAAATTTTGACTTGGCAAGATTGATATTTCTATTTGCCATTTTGGGTATGACGATTTATAACTATAAAGTTGAGTGCAAAAAAGTTAAGAAAATATTTTATGAGAATTTCGGTATTAACAAAGTAATAACAAACCATTAACAAAGAGTCTTATTTTTTCAATTAAACTTGGTTCATTCAAAATACCTAAAACTACACGGAAAATTATTTAGACTAAACCAATTACAAATGAGCAAGTATTATCCATTGAAATTAATTTATACCTTTCTGTTAGGTTTGATTTTTTTGAGCTCATGCAAGGGACAAAGCAAAACACCCTTGCAAAGTGAAAAAAGTAGTGAACTCAAAGCAATACTTCCTGCCCAAACAAAACTTATAAAGACACAGGGTTCAAGTCAATATGATGTTGTTTTCTGTGGCATACAAGACAAACAGGGGAATTTTTGGTTTGGAACAACTGGAGATGGCGTGTATAAATTTGATGGCAAATTGTTTACCCAATTTACCCTAAAAGATGGCTTAAGTAGTAATTGCGTAATGTGTATTTTGGAAGATAAAGCTGGCACTATTTGGTTTGGAACAAGTAATGGTATTTGTAGAATAGAAGACAATAAAATTATTCCTATTCCAATCAGTTTTGCCATCCGACCTGTAATTACAGACAATAGTTACTATAATGAAACGTCGAACAAAAATACCGTTTGGAGTATGATGCAAGATAAAAGCGGGAAAATTTGGATTGGCACGGGCGAGTGTGTTTATTACTATGACGGCAAAAACTTCACCCGATTTTTAGCGAACGACAACGTGATAAATAAAGATAGTGTTACGCTAAAAATGGTTGCGGATATATTGGAAGATAAGAATGGAACTATTTGGTTTGCCTCGGGTATGCCACCAGGCTACGAGGGCCTTAGTAGCTTTGATGGTAAAACGCTTAAGAATTTTAGACCCAATAAAGAAGGTTGGTTTAGGAATGTAGAAGAAAGCAAAAACGGAAATTTAATACTAGCTTCCCGTCACTATGGAGTTTGGACTTACGATGCTAGCCTGAGTGAAGGATATGGGCCCGGGAAATCATTTTCGGGATATAGTCAGCCTAAGGATTTACTAAACGGTTCATTGAACGATATTTTAGAAGATAGAGCAGGAAATTTATGGGTTGCATCTGATTACGGAGAAGAATTAGGTGATACCCTTGGCGGACTATGGTACTCTCATGTTTCGGAAAGCAATCCTACAGAAAAAACATTTATAAAAATATTCAATAAGGAAGTAAGTTTTATCTTTGAAGACAAAGCCAATTCAATTTGGTTCGGAACAAGAAATATGGGCTTGTATTGCTATGATAGAAAAATAATAACTAAGTTTTCGGAGTAAGAGATTTTGTAGCAAAAAATTAAATAATGTCTATACAAACTCAAATTTCATTTATTGAAGCGGTAATCAATTCAGGTTACATCCTAACTGATATAGGATTTATGCATCTATCAACTAAAAAAAAGGGATTTGCTACTTATATCTCCTACGAAAGGAATTCCACGTTAATTTCTATTTGGCTTGGCCCCTCCGACTGGAATGTTGAAACTTCAATCTTGTCAAAAAAAAGAAAATATGAATTTAAAGATTTATTAGAAATTCCTTCCATTTTACAGTGGACAGCTAACAACAAATTCTTAAAAAGTAGTAATGATAGGATTTACGACGAAGTAATTTGGCATATGAAATTTATTACTTATTCATTGACGCAAATTTAACTAAGGAAGCAATCCATAAAAACCAAAGCACCTATGTTATCTGAAGAACAAAGTAACCCTTCCGAATATTTTTTGCAAGTAGCATTTTATTTTTCGGATGACGCAATAAGTGCGTGGCAGGGCGAAACCATAAATCGTTTGAAGGTAAGCCAAAAGAATATTGCATTCAATAGGTTTGTAAATTGGAAAAGACAAGAAAATGAAATCGCTGTTTTTACACTTTATGCGAATACCTACTTCTCTATCCCAATTCAATTTGATTGCATCTTTGATTTCACTCATCCAGAGGTTTTCTATCAGGGAAGATTTGCAGTAACCCAATCAATTTATGAAGGTTGGATGCCAGTAGATTCTATTGCACAAGGTCACAAACATATATGCATCTTAACATTTGAAGAAAAAGTACCCGAACTTATTAAGAAATTACACTATGAAACCAATAAACATTCTAAGTGGAAGGGCAATACTCAATTATTGGGACTTTGTAACTTTAAAAATTTAAAAGCAATTGTAGAAAGAATTAGATTGGAGGAATAAAACAACTTAGCAACTTTAAGGTTGTAAAATTAACTCAAACAGAAGCGTGAGAAATTGAAGGTCGGGCAACAAAACAATAAGAATCTAAAGAAAAACGAAGATGAAGATCAACAAAAAATATTTCTATATCCTTCTGCTTCTTGCCATGGGCTGTTCAAGCAACAAGTATGCTTTTCTTGGAGAATACAACCTTTATTGTATTGACTTTGATATTTATAATTTAAAAGTAAAAAGAAATAGGTCTTTTATTTATACTTATAATGGCGAACTTTTGCATTCAACCAAAAATGGAAATTGGAAACTAATGGGAGACACTCTATTTCTAATTACGAATAAAGAAGTTTTCAAAAAATTTAAGTATAAAAATGAAATTTTATGCGAAATAGTCGGCCAGGAAGAGGATACCGTATTTTGCAAATATTGCTATAAACGTTTAAAGTAGTTTATTTTTACTTTAAAAAATTTACACCAATAAAGAACCTAAGTTCGAGTAAAATAAAATTCCCAAAAAACATACTATGAATAAAAACAAAAGAATAATTTTAATACTATTGATTGTTTTAAACTCAATGGTATTATTAGGACAAATATACCCTGAAGGGGCACCTCCATTTGCGAGGTATGTTAACACCATCTTTTTGGCAGCGAGCTTAATTTATTTCATTTCACAGACCAAAGAGAATAGCAAATAAACTGCAATGTTTAAAACCAATAATAGGATAGTAATTATATCAAGAATATGCTTGGTGTTTCTTTTTACTTTAAGCTTAAGTAATGCTTTTGGGCAGGTTGATAGTTCATGCAACAAATTGGATACGGCTGAGGTAATTAGAATCGCAAAACGTAAAAATTCTTATTGGACACAATCTTGGCAAGCGCCGCCCAGTATCCAATATAAAGAGGAGACGTGCGAGTGGGTAGTTCAATCACATAAGTATACCTCTAGCCTGAAGGGTGAATGCAAGCATACGAATGGGTGTACCATAGTAAGCTCCGTTAACTTAGTTATTAATGCTAAAAATGGAAAAATAAAATCTAAAAGAAAGGAAAAGACAATTTACCACAATTATGAATAGGATGAATTGTTACCTATCCTAAACACATTAAATACCTTTGAAAAAAAATAGTACTTTTATAGAAATGATTTTAAGAAAAGCAACAGGTGATGAACTGCCAATTATTTGGGATATTTTGCAAGAAGCCATTGAACAAAGAAGACAAGATGGAAGTACGCAATGGCAAAATGGCTATCCCAATGAACAGGTTGTTTTAGACGATATAAAGAATGGCCATGGCTATGTGCTTGAAGACAATAAGGAGGTGATAGCTTATGCTGCTATTATTTTTGGAATAGAACCTGCGTATACCGACATAATTGGCAAATGGCTGGGCAATGGCGATTACGTAGTTATACACCGTGTGGCAACGGCCAATAAAGTAAAAGGCAAAGGCGTAGCTACATACCTATTTAAATTCATAGAAGATTTGTGCAGCCAACAAAATGTTTCTAGCATTAAAGTAGATACTAATTTTGATAATGTGCCCATGCTAAAAATCATGAATAATTTAGGCTATACTTATTGCGGAGAGGTGTTTTTTAATGGTTCAGCAAGAAGAGCGTATGAGAAGATTATTACGCTTCTCTAGCATCCTCTTTATTATTTGGCAAGGCCTGAACCAATATAAACTATTAATATGAGAACACTATTATTTGTACTTCTTCTTCTAACAAGTTGCTCTACTATTAGAAAAAAGCCCTTAACCTTTATTGAGCCAATTATTTTAAGTTTCAATACACCAGAATCGGAGCAATCTGGAATACTTAAAAGTAATGACACTATTGTTTATAGTGGCAATGATTCGTTTATTATTTGTGAAGATTACATTTATTTTAAACCCCATTTGATGCATTTTTACAAAAACAAAATTCATGAATATTATTTCATCCAAACCAATAAAGATTTAATAGATTATGTGACGCTTAAATACTACAAAGGGGAATTAGAAAGCATTTCAATCCTTACCAAGGACAAAGCACGCGTGGACTCAGTATCTAATTTGATTCAAAAATTTTATCATAAAAACTTTAAAGACAATGGGGAAAGTGGCTATTACCCCAAAATGAAATATAGCAATTTCGCTAAAAACAACTTGCTCATATACCGTACCATTTTCACCGAAAATTATGAAGCAGAGTTCATACTTACGAACACAAAGGTAAAACTCCCTTCTTGGTGCGGTTTTAGGACCCCATGGTGGTATTATTTGACATTTTGGAGATGGTAGTTGTAGAATAAATAAAAACATCAAATGAAAGCCTTATTAATTATAGACATGCAAATGGGCAGCTTTAGACCTTATACCTTGCGATATGATACCTTGGGAGTTATTGAAAGAATAAATCTCTTGTTGGAACATTTCAGAAACAAAAACGACAAAGTTATTTTCATTCAACATGATGGATCGAAAGAGAATGTTTTTATTCCTGAAAGTGAGGACTGGCAATTACTACCAGAACTCACTACAAACAGTGGCGATATCTATGTTTCAAAAGTTGCCAATGATGCATTCTACCACAGCAAGCTACAAGATGTTTTGATAGAGCATGCCATCACCGAACTATACATTACAGGTTGCGCTACCGATTTTTGCGTGGATGCTACTATAAAAGCGGCATTGAGTAAAGAGTATAAAATAACAGTAGTAGGTGACGCACATACTACTGCCAACCGACCCCATTTAGATGCACCTACTGTAATTAAACATTACAATTGGTTATGGGCAGATATGACGCCTACTAACTATAAAATACAGGTACTAAAAACGGATGAGTTTTTGAAAGATTAAACAAACCTAGGAAAAATGAAATTTGCCGTATTTATCATACTCATTCTTCTTATTAAAAATGTATTTTATATTTACAGGAGATTCTCTAATTTAAAACAACAAGCATCATACCTTGCGCCAACTATTGATCAAACAGTGCCAGACACTGCTATAAGTTTTGGTTATAAGTGCATATGGTTTGCCATAAAAACCACTGATAAAAACAGAATTGCAGAGTTATTAAAACTTGAGAACCTTAGCGAATGCAATTGGCAAGTTGGAATTGAAAAAGCCTATCAGGGTGACGTATTTATTTCCCCTCCCATTGACAACTGGACTTTTGCAATGGGATGGGGCCTTCCACATGGCGACTCAATTAAGGGCATAGGAGAAGTTAAAAATATCCTGCAAACTTTAAGCAAAGAATTTGGAGAAGCGCAATTCTTTAGCACTCATCGTGTGAGTGAATACCATTGTTGGATGAAGGCTAGCAATGGAAAAGTGGAGCGAGTTTATAGCTACCTGGGTGAATCTGGGGAAAACATTGTCATAGAAGGACAGCCTACTGAATTTGAACAAAAGTTGAATCTGGTAAATACTTTTTCGGACGAGGCTAAAGGCGAAAAATATTTAAATAAAGAAGACATAGACTGGCCTACCGAACAGCTATTAATGCAGGTAGCAGAAAATTGGAGTATTGACCCAACCACTCTGGAAGAAAGAAAGGACATTACCCCTAGTTTAGGATTGTTAGGACAAGGATAAAATAAAAAAGAAAACCTGAGTAAAAAATGAACTATACTTTAGCTTAGATTAAATACGTTTATTTATTTAATATGAAATTAACCTTATCCTTCCTACTAGTTGTACTTCTTAGTTTTGGAGCAAATTCGCAGGTTTTTGTATTGAATTCGCAGATTCAAGTTGAGAAAACGCTTCAAAATAACCTTGCACTAGACACCATCCTTAAACCCGATTATTTTCTTGTTAAAATTACCGTTTCGGAATGGGTGCAATGGACAACTAAAGGCCGGAAAACTAGCCCAACACTTATGAATTTAGACACGGTAGACTATCTATTGAAATCTAATTTAAAGCAACTTGGTTTTACTCAAAACCTCCGCAAATCGGCCATCGCAGAAAGCTTTGTAAATAATGGGTATGGTAACTATCAAAAAAAATATTTCGGAAATCAAATCCTATTTCAAGTTACCTACGAGTTTGAAATTTCTACAAAAGATAGCGTAAATTACTTGTTTAAAGAATTACCAAAGGAGAATTTTACCGCCTTAATTATTCAACCTAAATTAACACCTACTACACTCGAAAAAGCTAAGGATGCTTTGACAAACCAAGGTTTAATTCAAATATCGAAAAATGCCAAAACTATTGCCGACACCTTGAATCAAAAAGTAATAAAGCAACAAAGTATTACCATAAATTTTGTACCTAAGTCAGAATCCTATAATTCCATAAATAATTACGGAAAGGATTTTACAATTAATATCAATGATCTAGAATATGTACTTGCCATTTACTATGCTTATATTCTAGACAACAAATAAGGATGCTGGTCTCCCAATAAATTTCCTAGTCACTACTCCCTAATGTTTCTATAATGGAACCGTTGAGTTTTAATTGCAGAAAATTATTTATAAAAAAAATAATATAAAATAAATTTGCGCAATCAAATAATTGCATATATATTTGCAACCATATTATTGCGCAATAACTATTTTTTTTAGAATGAGAAGAGATGTATTTCAGGCTTTAGCCGACCCCACACGAAGAGCTATTTTGCTTTTACTGGCCGCACAAGCCATGACACCAAACGCACTTGCAGAGGAATTTCAAACAAGTAGGCAAGCTGTTTCAAAACATATTCAAATGCTTACAGAATGTGAGTTGGTAAAGCAAGAAAAACAAGGAAGAGAAATTTTCTATTCACTAGAAATTAAAAGGATGAAAGAAATTGAAAAATGGCTCGAACAATTTAAAAAGATTTGGGAAAGCAGATTTAACCAATTGGATCAGGTATAAGTAACCATGAAAAAAAACAAAAAATGAAAAACAGTATAATATTTGATTTTACCGTTGACAAATCTACCAATACAGTATTTGTAACACGCGAATTTAACGCAGAACAATCCTTAGTTTGGGATGCATTTACCAAACAAGAAATTCTTGACCAATGGTGGGCTCCAAAACCTTGGACCGCCAGAACCAAACAGATGAATTTTGAATCTGGAGGGCATAGATTTTATGCTATGGTAAGCCCCGAAGGCGAAGAACATTGGTCGTTGGAAGAGTATACCTCTGTTAGTCCAATAACTAATTACCAAATACGCTCCTCATTTGCAGATAAAGACAAAAACGTAAATACCGAATTTCCAACCACTGAATGGGATTTGAATTTTAGTGAATTGGACGGCGTGACCACCGTTAACATTAGCATTAAACATCACTCTCTTGAAGCATTAGAAATGCATATTAAAATGGGCTTCCAAGGCGGATTTACCATGACTTTAAATTATTTAGAACAATTATTTGACTTCCTAAAAACAAAGTAGCATTGACTATCCCACTTAATCTTATGAAAAAAATACCACGAACCATACATTAGAAAATCTCCGCCATTTTGGTAACTTGCTTAAAATTATCTGTTTTTCTAAAGTTATTAGTACAAAACATAGAGAATCGTTATGAAATTTAGCCTATTCCCAAAAGAAACATCATTATACGAATCGGAATTTGATATTCTAGAACTAATTGAAATACTAAAAGAAAATACGTTGAATGGAATGTTAAGCAGCACTAATTACCAAACAAATAAAAAATTCATTGGAAGTATTGAACAAGAAAGTTTCAAAATAATCTCCTCAGCAAAAAAAACGTCACTATTTTGTGTATTTGAAGGACAAAAAGCTAATGTTGGCAAACAAATTTCAATTGTCAAAAAATTTCATCCAATATTTAGAAATTTATTTATTCTTTGGTTCGTATCAATACTAATAGTTATTCTTTTTCCACCTTTTGAACCAAATGAAATAATTGAAATTTTCTTATTTGTTTCATTTGCCACAATTCTAAGATATGTACTCATAAAAGTATTATTTGATACCGCAAAAACCGAAGGAATTAAAAGGCTTAGTGATTTACTAAAACTATCTGAAATAAAATAAGCCCTGCAAAATCAAAGGATTCAATTCTATGAAAATACTTTTAAAAACATTTCTAGTGATTCTGAGCCTTTTCCTAATGTGGGCGGCATATATTTATTTTACCTTTCCTGACACAGAAAAAATAATAAAAAATCAAAAAGGTAAATATCATGAAACTACCACTCCAGATCAAAGCACATACGCCAGATTGGTAAAAGAAGATAAGAAGGCAAAGCGAACTATTTTATTGGGCAAAGCAACACATTCGGTAATGCATGATAATATGTTTCCATTTTCAACACATGAATTTAATTTGAATGAAACAGAAAGAATTTTAGAAGTAATTAATGACTCTGCAAATTTTAATTGGGGAGAAATTGGAACCCCCTATTATGATAAAATTATTTTCTTTTACGACGAAGATGAAAATGAAATTGGCTATTTAGATATTAGCCTAGATGGCGAAATCAAAGTCTTTCCAGATCTCGCTCTTACAAAATGGGGCCTTTTAAGCGACAAAGGATTTCAAGAATTGGTTTTAGCTATTAGGACCGAATAATATAAGTTTGAGGGAAAAGAACAGAAAACACATACCTATGAAAAAAATCATCCTGTCATTAACTTTATTATTACTGGGTATTGTTGGTATAATTTATGTTTGCAACAAGAAAATTGAAGAAGAAGCAAAGGGTTTGCTATACACAGAAACCAGCGACATCCCATATAACAAAGTTGGCCTATTATTAGGTACATCCAAGTTCTTATCAAACGGAACCCAAAATCAATATTACTTCTATAGAATAGATGCCACACTAAAGTTGATGGCCGCTTCTAAAATTTCTTATGTAATTATTAGTGGTGATAACAGCACTCAAGACTATAATGAACCAGAATTAATGCGAGCTGATTTGATAAAAGGTGGTGTAGATTCAACCCATATCTTTCTTGATTATGCTGGCTTTAGAACATATGATTCAATGATCCGCCTCAAAGAAATATTTAGCCAGAATTCTGTGACAGTTATTTCGCAACAATTCCACAACGAACGAGCAATTTATACTGGTAACAGATTGGGCATTGCTACTATTGGGTTCAACGCACAAGACGTTTCGGCTTATTTTGGATTTAAAACTCAAGTAAGAGAAAAACTCGCTCGAGTAAAAGTGTTTCTAGACTTTATGTTTGGAAACCAAGCAAAGTTCCTCGGCAACAAAATTGAAATACCGTCTTAAAAATTGCCGATAATAGTATGAATACCCATAGCTATCCAAAACTAGTAACACTAGTTTTATTCCTGTTTAGTGCAGCCATCGGCAATTGTTGTATTAACGAATATCGCGCACTTTTAAATGGGGATATTTCTTTTACAGATGCTGGCAATGCTGCTCCATTTGCACATTTTGATGAAACAAATAAAACTTTACTTTTAGAAAAATTAAGAGAGGCTGATAGCATTTATAAACGAAGCAAAAAACTGGAAGACTATTCAGATTTAGGTTCAATGCTTATTTACAGTGGCAAGTTTCTAGACGCTAAAAAAATATTTCAAGAAATAGAAGAAAAATCACCAGGACGTTACCAAACAGCCGCAAACATTGGCACAACCTATGAACTATTGGGTCAAAACGACTCTGCTTTATATTGGATAAAGCGGGCTGTAGAAATTAATCCAAACTCACATGAGGGTTCAGAATGGATACACGTTAAAATTCTTGAAGCCAAAATAAGGGCAAACGGAAATGAAAATTATTTGTGGACGCACTCTATTCTTTCACTCGATTTTGGAGATGAGTTGCTGCCTGTAAACAAAAACAATATTGACCTAGACAATATCCAAAGTCAATTGCGCAATCAATTAAATGAAAGGATCTCGTTTATTAAACCCAAAGACCCTATTGTAGCTCAATTACTCTTTGACTTAGGCAATGTATGTGCCTTAACTATGGATGCAACTAGTGGTTTACAGGTTTACCGGGTGGCCAAAGAATACGGATACAACTCAACCCTATTTGAAAAAAGAATGGCATACTTTGAAAAACTACAAGAAAAAGCCGACTTTAAAAACAATACCGAAGGCTGGGCTCGAGAACATGAAACACTAGTTATTTTACTAATGGGGATAGGCTTTATACTTGTACCGTTAGCTGTACCTATATTTTTTTATGTCCGAAATAAAAAAAGAAAGAAGGCAAAAAACATAGGAAATAAAAAAATTTAGTTCCTTAACTTCACCATCCGCAGGTCTTACCCTGCCCAAGGAAGCAAAGCGCCCGTCCATGCATTGTCTGCCATAGCTTTAGCGACGGCAGACAACACCATGCCCCAACTCTTTACGCATCACGCCTTCACGCTACCTCTATATCCCCAAAAGCAATTTTGCTGGATCTGTTCCTTGTGTTAGCAACAAGGTTGGATTTTCTAAACACTGTTTTACTTTCACCAAGAACCCAACCGATTCACGTCCGTCAATAATTCTGTGATCATAACTTAATGCTACATACATTATTGGGCGAATAACTATTTGTCCGTTTTGAACCACTGCACGCTCTACAATATTATGCATACCCAAAATGGCAGATTGTGGTGGATTTATAATGGGTGTACTAAGCATAGAACCAAACACTCCCCCATTGGTTATAGTAAAGGTTCCGCCAGTCATTTCCTCTAAACTTAATTTATTATCTCTTGCCTTACCAGCTAAGCGCATTACTTCTGCTTCAATTTCTGCTAGGCCTAAACTTTCTGCATTTCTAATTACGGGTACAACCAACCCTTTTGGTGCACTTACGGCAATAGACACATCGCAGTAATCGTGGTAAATAATTTCTTCGCCATTAAGGTAAGCATTTACAGCAGGGAATTGTTGTAAAGCTACGCAAACAGCTTTGGTAAAAAAGCTCATAAACCCAAGGTTCACTCCATGAACTTCTTTAAATTTATTTTTGTATTGGTTGCGCAAATCCATAATTGGTTTCATGTCTACTTCATTAAAAGTAGTTAACATGGCTGTTTCATTTTTAGCTGCTACCAATCGTTTCGAAACCGTTTTGCGCAAAGAAGTCATCTTCTCTGTTCTATCGTTTCTTCCTTTGCTTTCGTTAGTGGTAACTTTTAACTCGGCCTTAAGTGCATCAAATTTTGTAATGCGGCCATCTTTGCCTGATCCTATAACTTGGGATGGGTTTATTCCTTTTTCGGCCAATATTTTTTGAGCAGCTGGAGCAGCAGAACCTGTTGCATACGTGCTTGCAGTGGTTTCTTTTGTTGCTTCTACTTTAGGAGCATCTGCCTTAGGGGTTTCAGCTTTAGCGGCTGGTGCCACTAATCCTTCAGGGCGTTTTGCTTCCGTATCAATTACGGCTACTAAATCGCCAATTTTTATCGTATCGCCTTCATTGCATTTGGTACTTAATACACCTGCAGCTTCGGCATTTAATTCAAAGGTGGCTTTATCGCTTTCTAGTTCGCAAAGCAATTCATCCATTTCTACGTAATCACCTGTTTTTTTATTCCATCTGGCAATGGTAACTTCAGTAATAGATTCGCCTACTGTAGGCACTTTTATTTCGAGCATAATGGTTTCTAAAATCGGCTGCAAAATAAGAGAATACGGCCCACTATTCAAAGTTTATTCGGCCACGCCAAAGAAAGATGACAAGGTTAAGAAATAAAAAAAGTGTATGCCCAGCACTAAGTTCCTACAAATGAGAAGGCTTAATTCCTAGTAAAGCTTTCAGTTTATGCAGCAAACTTTCGTGAACTCCGTGATTTTGCAAGGGTTTTATGATTTCTTCTTCAATTTCGGTTGGGCCTTTTTTTTTAACTGATTGCTCAAATCACTCATAGCATTCATAAAATAAATATAGGCATCGTAGGGTGAGTCGTAGGGACTAAAATACTTGTGTACATCGCCATCGGCCCAGTATTTAGTGCACATATAATAAAAATGATCGCTGGTTAGCATTTTCTTCCAAGCATCAATCAATTCCTTATCAGCACTTTGATACACTTCTTGCTCTAATTGGTATATTTTAGCAATAGATTCATCTTGCATTGGGTTACCCAACCAGGCAGATAAATCTCTTTCGGTATCTGCCCAAGAGGTAAGCTCATGCGCATCATACACATCTCTAACTGGATAAGCGGCAGTGGTTTCAGAAACCGTTTTAAAGGTAAAATCAGGATGTTTTAATACATAACCTGGCATATACCGCATAAACTCAAAAATACCGCTCTGAGCCCATTGGTGCTCGCCAAAGGTTTCATAATCCATAAACAAATTTATGGTTTCGCCTTGGCCTGCAACGGCATGAACCCACTGTGCATAAGTTTCGGCTGTTAATGGCCATTCACTCCAATTTCTATCCGAAAAACGGAAGGCAATATCATCGCTCAATCGATAGTTTTTAAGCAAAGATTTTATCTTGTTTGCATTGGGTGCCTTGTACAAATAATTTGGCGTCCTGCCATGCATTAATCTATCAACACCTTCGCAAATAATAGCTTCGTAACCCATATCTTCAATAACTTTGGCAAGCTCATTATTATATTGCAACTCGGTATTTCTAAATACTTTTGGCTCTTGCTTAAAATACTTTTTTATAAGTTGGCGATGCTGTTCTATTTGCTTTTTAAACTCATCTCTCGAGAAAATATATGCCAACGAATGGTAATAGGTTTCAGAAATAAATTCAACGCAACCCGTGTTTGCTAGCTCAATAAACGATTGCAATACATCTGGCCTCCAACTCTCAAATTGCTCTAATGCAACCCCACTAATTGAATAGCTTATTTTAAACTTTCCTTGATGTTTTTCTATTAACTCCAACATCAATTTATTGGTAGGTAAATAGCATTTTTCGGCTACTTTATCCAATACCTCGCGGTTCTTCTTATCATCAAAATAATAATGGTTCGAACCAATATCAAAAAACGAGTATTCCTTTAAACGGTAAGGTTGATGAACCTGAAAATAAAAACAAATAGATGGCATATACTTTTTTATTGATAGTTATTAATCTTCGTATTCCTGAAAAATAGATTCGTAAACCTGCATTACTTTAGAAGCACAATTTTCCCAAGTAATATCCTTTAAGCTATGGGCATTAGCCTCCACAACACTTTTCTTTAATCCCTTATAATCTATAGACGCAATTATGTATTGCGCCAATTTATTTACATCCCAAACGTCCATTGTAAGAGAACCATGTAACACCTCGGCAACTCCAGATGTTTTAGAAATTATAGTAGGTATTCCATACTGAACCGCTTCAACAGCACTCAATCCAAAAGGCTCGCTTACGCTAGGCATGCAATACACATCGGCAATAGCTAAAAGTTCATTTAGCATTTTCTTATTCAGGAAACCAGTAAAGAAAAACTTATCGCCTATTCCGTATGCTGCTGTGCGTTCTATCATAGGGCGCAATAAATCGCCGCTACCTGCTAATACAAATTTGGTATTGGGGTGGTGTTCTAAAACTTTCTTGGCGGCCTCTACAAAATATTCCGGACCTTTTTGCATGGTAACTCTACCAAAGAAAATAACAAAATTTCCATCGAAAGGCTTTGGCTTTACAGTATGGGTGATTGCTTCAATTCCATTATGCACTGGCATAATTTTTTCGCGTGCGGCTCCATAATGCGTATGGCAAATTTCGCCTGTGTAGTGGCTCACAGGAATAATTCTATCAGCCAATTCCATGGCTCTACGCTCTAGGTCGTACACCCAATTTTTGCTATGCTCACCTGCTCTATCGTATTCTGTACTATGCACATGAATTACGAGAGGTTTGCCAGTACGGATTTTCAATTCCATGGCTGGCAAAAATGTCATCCAATCATGGGCATGTATTACATCAAACTTTTGGCGCAAGCAATACTGAACCGAAATGCGCGCAAACTCAATTACCTTTTTTATCACATCGCCTGCATATAAATCTTCAATTTCAAACGGAGACACATCCCCATGAAAAACATCATAGAATTTTTGGTCTATAAATTCTGTTTCTGCAATGCGCGTATAAGGGCCAAAGCCCATGCCCTTCTTTAGGTTCAGCTCCCTAAAAGTATATTGA
The DNA here is from genome assembly GCA_002256395.1 of Bacteroidetes bacterium B1(2017). Classification (GTDB taxonomy): domain Bacteria; phylum Bacteroidota; class Bacteroidia; order UKL13-3; family UKL13-3; genus B1. The sequence goes on from NKJG01000001.1 coordinate 259,652, forward strand.
ATTTCTTTTTTAAATAACTCTTCTAACTCTTGCTTGCCAATGCTATTCAAGCCAATTAGTTCTATGTTAGGAATATTAAAATCGGGTATGCTTTTAGGAATAATCATTTTTACATCGGCCATTGGCGCTAAGGCTTTGCACAAGCCAAGCGTTGCCACTCCTAAGCCACCAGAAATAACAGGAGGAAACTCCCATCCAAACATTAGAATTTTTCTTCTACCCATGATTCAAAATTCCCTATTACGTTTAATTACCTAGTCACTCTAATATGATTTTTTTGTGAACAGGGTATATTTTTTTGTTTTTTTAACTGAAACAATCTTTAGATTGCGTTAACAAGTAAGTAAATATTTCTTCACTAACAAAATAATATTTTCAAATGCAAATTACGGAGTCACAATCTAAATACTCAATCAAATATTATCCGGGTAAAATTGAATCCTATAAAAAAGAAGGAAATTTCTTTTATTTCTATACTGCCGATACCATTTTAGAAATAAAGCTTAGCACCGATTCTATCTTTAGATTTAGGTATGCTGCAGATGGGTTTTTCCAAAAAGACTTCTCTTATGCAATCAATAAATCGTTCAAAGTTCAGCTCGTAAATGTTGATATAAAGGAAACAAAAGAGTTTTTTGAAATAGAAACCACCAAGGTTATTTGTAAGGTAAACAAGAAAAATCTTGGCATTACCATGTTGGATAAAAACCGCGAAGTAATTGTGGAGGACGAGCTTGGTTTCCATTGGCAACACTATTTATTAAAAGGCGGAAAAATCAATTACTGTAGTAAGAAAATTCAACCCGATGAATCTTTCTATGGCATGGGTGATAAGCCTACTGAATTAAACATTAGAGGTAAATATTTTGAAAACTACGGCTCTGATGTATATGGTTTTGAAAAAGATGCAGACCCTCTGTATAAAAATATTCCTTATTACATGGGCCTTCATAGCGGAGGAAAACATGGCTACGGAATTTTCTTCGACAATACCTTTAGAACCATTTTTGATTTTGGAAAAGAGCAACACGATGTGTGCAGCTTTTGGTCGCGCGGGGGCGAAATGAATTACTATTTTATTTACGGACCGCAATTACTAAATGTAGTAGAACAATACGCTCAACTTACCGGAACCCATGAGCTTCCTCCAATGTGGGCCTTGGGTTACCACCAATGTAAATGGAGTTATTACCCAGAAAGTAAGGTTAGAGAAATAACAGAAGAATTTAGAAAACGTAAAATTCCTTGCGATGTAATTTACCTTGATATTGATTACATGGAAGGATTTAGATGCTTTACTTGGAGCAAAGAATATTTTCCTGAACCTAAAAAACTCTTGAGCGACCTTAGCGAAAAGGGCTTTAAAACGGTTGTTATTATTGATCCAGGTATAAAGATTGACAAAGACTACGAAGTTTGGAAGCAAGGTATTTTAAACGACTACTATTGTAAACGTGCCGATGGAACCCTTATGGAAGGCGATGTGTGGCCAGGCAAATGCCATTTTCCAGATTTTACCCATCCAGAAGTAAGAGAATGGTGGAGCACCTTATTTAAAGAACTAATAGATACAGGCGTAAAAGGGGTTTGGAATGATATGAACGAACCTGCCGTTTTCGAAATTGGCACCTTCCCAGAAGATGTTCGCCACGATTACGATGGCAATCCTTGTAGTCATAGAAAAGGTCATAATGTTTACGGAATGCAAATGGCCAGAGCAACTTACCATGGCTTACGTAAATTTATGATGCCTAATAGACCTTTTGTTATCACTCGTTCGGGCTATAGCGGTTTGCAACGTTATTCAAGTGTTTGGACAGGAGATAATACCGCCTCATGGAGTCATCTTTGGATTGCCAATGTGCAATGCCAACGCTTAGCGGTATCAGGCGTATCCTTTGCAGGTAGTGATGTGGGCGGATTTATTGGTGAACCAGATGGAGAATTGTTTACTCGTTGGATGCAATTGGCCACTTTCCATACGTTCTTTAGAACCCATAGTGCAGGAAATGAAACTAAATTTAATCAAGAGCCTTGGAGCTTTGGAACTAAATATGAGTTTATAGTTAAGAAGTTCTTACACCTTCGCTACCAATTATTACCTTATATATATACTGCGTTTTGGCAACATACTACCTACGGAACTCCTGTAATTAGACCCATTGCTTTTATGGATCAATCCGATCCAGAAACACGCGACCGTATGGATGAGTTTGGTTTTGGCGACCATATGTTAATTTGCCCTGTTCTAACAGCAAATACAAACGAAAGAACGGTGTATTTGCCAAAAGGAAGCTGGTATCATTTGTGGAACGACCACGAATACAAAGGTGGCAAAGAATATAAAGTTACCTGCCCTATTGATCGAATTCCAGTGTTTGTGCGTGCTGGCTCGGTTATTCCTTACTATCCAAAAATGCAATATGTAGGCGAGATTGAAGTTACGGAACTTACCTTAAACGTATATTATACCAAAGAAAGCAATGTATTAAGTATTTTATATGAAGATGCTGGCGATAACTATGGTTACCGTGCAGGATTATTTAACCAACATAGGTTTTATGTGAGCGGAAATGCTAAAAACTTGATATTCTCACAGATTTTAGAAGAAGGTAATTATCCAACCACTTACAAAAATTACAAAGTAGTATTTCATGGAGTTCCATTTGATTGCCAAGAACTAGTAATTGATGGTAAAATTCAAAAACTTACCGAACGCAACTTTGCCGTAGGAACTATTAAGTTTAAAGCCGAGAAAAATTTCCAACGAATAATCCTTCGTTAATAGTTATTATCTCTATATGCAAGCCTCGAAATGGCTTTCTGCTCTAGTCGTTCATAGATTAAGCGAGCCATTTCGGGAGCTATTTCTTCAGGCTTATTTTTGCTAAACAAGGCCTTTATTTTTTTCTCGTTTACATCTATTCTGTACAAAATATTCCAGAGCCGTTCAAGGTTGTGCATGAGGAGGTAAACCAATGCCTGTCTAAGTGCCTCTAAAATCTCCTCTTTTTTCTGCGGAAGCTCCATTTCAAAATCTTGGAGTATGAGCTCGCGCGTAATTTTTTCTACTTCATTCAAAATCAGCAATATTAATTTAACAAAGATATAGCCTTTTGTCCTTCAATTACAGAAAGTTTCAGTTAATTTGCAGTCGTAAAAAAAGGCCATTCGGCTCGAACCAAAATTTACCTGATTGGCCTTTTGATTGTTCAAGTACTATAAATAACAATACACTATGGTTTTTGATTTAGAAATGATTAATGCGGTTTATTCCCGCATGGGCCAACGCATTGAAGCAGCCCGCAAAGTGGTAAATAAGCCACTTACCTTGTCTGAGAAAATTTTATACACGCACCTTACCGAAGGTAGTGCAACCCAAGCCTACGAAAGAGGAAAAAGCTATGTAGACTTTGGTCCAGATAGAGTTGCCATGCAAGATGCAACCGCACAAATGGCCCTTTTACAATTTATGCAAGCTGGCCGTCCTAAAGTAGCTGTGCCTTCAACGGTTCATTGCGACCATTTAATTACAGCTAAAACTGGCGCTGAAGTGGATTTAGCATTTGCAAATAAAGAAAGTAAAGAAGTATATGATTTCTTAGCTTCTGTTTCAAATAAATATGGTATTGGTTTCTGGAAACCAGGTGCGGGTATTATTCACCAAGTTGTTTTAGAAAATTATGCTTTCCCTGGTGGAATGATGATTGGTACCGACTCTCACACAGTAAATGCTGGTGGTTTAGGTATGTTGGCAATTGGTGTAGGTGGAGCCGACGCATGTGATGTTATGGCTGGCTTACCTTGGGAACTTAAGTTTCCTAAATTAATTGGTATTAAACTTACGGGTAAATTAAACGGTTGGACAGCTCCTAAAGATGTAATCTTAAAAGTTGCAGGTATGCTTACCGTTAAAGGTGGAACAGGCGCTATTGTTGAGTATTTTGGCGAAGGTGCCACCAGCATGAGCTGTACCGGTAAAGGAACCATTTGTAATATGGGTGCCGAAATTGGTGCTACCACCTCAACTTTTGGATACGACGAAAGCATGGAGCGCTACCTACGCGCTACGGGCAGAAACGAAGTTGCCGATTTGGCTAATGGAGTTAAAGCTCACCTTACTGGAGATCCAGAAGTATATGCAAACCCAGAATTGTATTTTGATCAAGTATTTGAAATTAACTTAGATACCTTAACTCCGCATTTAAACGGACCATTTACACCAGATTTGGCTACTCCTGTTTCTGAAATGAAAGAAGCGGCTGCTAAAAACAACTGGCCATTAAAAGTAGAATGGGGTTTAATTGGTTCTTGTACGAACTCTTCATACGAAGATTTATCAAGAGCCGCCTCTATTGCACGTCAAGCAATTGAAAAAGGATTGGTAACGAAATCACAATTTGGTATCAACCCAGGTTCAGAACAAGTACGCTATACTGCCGATAGAGATGGTTTAATTAAAACCTTTACCGATTTAGACGCGAGTATTTTCACCAATGCGTGTGGACCTTGTATTGGAATGTGGGATAGAGTTGGAGCTGAAAAAGCAGAGAAAAATACAATCGTACACTCGTTCAACCGCAACTTTGCAAAACGTGCCGATGGTAATCCAAACACCTTTGCATTTGTAGCCTCACCAGAAATGGTTGCTGCCATTGCTATTGCAGGAGATTTATCTTTTAACCCTATTACCGATACCTTAATTAATAATAAAGGTGAAGCTGTTAAACTAGACCCACCTAGTGGCGATGAGTTACCTGCTAAAGGGTATGCAGTTGAAGATGCAGGTTATTTAGCACCAGCAGTAGACGGTTCAGGTGTGACTATTGCCGTATCTCCTACTTCAGATCGTTTGCAATTATTAGATCCTTTTGCAGCTTGGGAAGGCAATGATTTAACAGGCTTAAAATTATTAATAAAAGCAAAAGGCAAATGTACTACCGACCATATTTCTATGGCTGGACCATGGTTAAAATACCGTGGACATTTAGATAATATTTCAAACAACATGCTTATTGGTGCTGTTAACTTCTTCAATGAAAAAACAGACAATGTAAAAAATCAATTAAACGGAACCTACGAATCGGTGCCAAAAGTACAACGCGCTTACAAAGCTCAAGGAATTGGTTCTATTGTAGTGGGCGATGAAAACTATGGTGAAGGATCGAGCCGCGAGCATGCAGCTATGGAACCACGCCATTTAGGTGTACGCGCCGTATTGGTAAAATCATTTGCTCGTATTCACGAAACTAATCTTAAAAAGCAAGGTATGTTGGCCTTAACATTTGCTGATAAAAACGATTACGAGAAATTCCAAGAAGACGATGTAATTGATATTATTGGATTAAACACCTTTGCGCCAAACCAAGCTTTAACATTGGTTTTAACACATGCAAATGGAACTAAAGATTCTATTTCTGTAAACCATACCTATAACGAACAACAAATAGAATGGTTTAAAGCAGGTGGTGCGTTAAATATTATTCGCAAACAAGTAGCAGGTTAATAACAAATCCCTGCGCATAAGTAAAGATTGCCAATCTCAAAAAGATTGGCAATCTTTGTTTTATACCCATATGAAAAAACTATTTGGACTATTTTGCTTAAGCGTGCTTTTATATAGCTGCCAATGCGATGAAATAAAGATTAAAAGTGCTTATCTGCAATTTTATTTCAATGGGCACGAATTAGATAAACATCCCATTGATAGCAACACGTTGATGAGGGTATACACCTATTATCCAAATGCCTCTTGGGATCAGAACCAATTCATAGACAGCAATAAATTAATTTCACTTAATTGGTATTCTGTAAGACACATAAATGATTCAATTGAAATGTTTATGGAATTGGATCAGCGCATTACACCCAATAACAAAGCAAATGAATTAGGTTCATACAACTACTGGCTTAAAAGCGTAAAAGGCGATTTACAAATAAAAATAAGCAACGTAAAAATAAAGGTAACACCAAAATCTGGCAGGTGCAGCGCAGAACAAAGTGAGTTTGAAACATGCACTATCAACGATAGTTTGCATACTTTTTCTGAACCAATAAAACTATGGTAGTTTAACTTTACCAGTGCTAACTTTCTCTGCTAAAATTAAAGCCTCATAGGCATTTACAACGCCACCTGTTGCACATAATTCTTTCAAAGTTGTGGTTTCATCGGTTCCAGGTTTTAATACTTCCTCTTCGCAGGGCACCGCACTAATTAAAAGAATTTGTTTGGTTTGAACCGCTGTTAAATTTGGGTAGTTTTGGCGAACCAAGGCAGCCACACCAGCCACAACTGGAGATGCCATACTTGTACCACTTTCTTGTTTATAAACACTCCCTGGCATGGTTGATTCAATATCTACTCCAGGTGCAAATAAATCAACCTCTCCTTTACCATAATTACTAAAGTCGGCTACCCTACCCTTTTTACCTTTTTGCCATCCTAACGCGCCCACTTCAATCCAGTTTGGTACGGTGGTTCCATTGTTTAATTTACGCATTGGGTAAAACGGATTCTCAGCCAAATTCTCGCCTTCATTACCTGCGGCATGAACAAACAAAACATCTTTACCCATGGCATAAACAATTGCCTCATCCACCGCACTTTTGTTTGGCGAAAGCTTTTTACCAAAACTCATATTTATAACCTTGGCACCATTATCGGCCGCATATCTAATAGCATTAGCTACATCCTTATCACGCTCATCGCCATTAGGCACCACTTTAAGTGTCATAATTAAGGCGTTATTACAAATACCTTTAATACCTTCTTTGTTACTTCTATTTGCTGCAATAATACCTGCCACATGGGTACCATGATCCATATCTGGAATATTCACTTTTGGGCTACCATAAAATTTCTCGGTTACATCTTCATAATTATCTCCAACCAAATAACGCGTGTCGGCACCTGTATTCAAATTCACCTCCATCATGGTTTTCATTTGAGATTCGGCTTGCTTAAGTTGCTTCATTAAAGGCGAATCGTAAACAGGCCCTTTTTTGGCCATCATAACCAATATCTTTTTAAGCTGCTTATCTTGTTTGGTATCAACTTTAATTGCCTTCAACTGTTTTTTAGTTGGATTTTCACTTCCAGTTTTTGCAATCATTTCTTTTAGCTTATCCATTATCATGCTAAATTGAAGGTATTGTTGTTGGGTGGTTTTGAAGGTTTTTTCTTGCAAAGCAAGGGCATCAAAAAACAAATCCTTTTCAGCATTCGATTTAAATACCGGTGTATCACCAGGCTTCAAACCCTTTTGGTAGTATGAACCTAAAATGCGGCTATACTCATAGGTATCGGCATTTACAGTGCCTTTTGAACTGCCTATAAAACACCAGCCATACACATCATCTACATACCCGTTTTTATCATCATCAACTTGGTTACCGGCAACTTCTTTTGGGTTAATCCATAGGTTCGCTTTTAAATCTTCGTGGTCTATATCGGTTCCAGCATCAATTACAGCTACAATAACTTTGTTTGTATTTTTATCCAGAGAAAGCTCCTTATATGCTTTTTCGGTACTTACTCCCCATACTTTATCTGCTTTAAAATCAAGGTTGAACCAATTGGCTGGGGCGTGTTTTTGTGCAAAAGCCTGGCCCAAGCAAAGTGCACTAATAAGTAGAATGCGAAATAATTTCATTTTTGAATTAATTTGATGGAGCAATTATATTGGCTATTTTTGGCATTACCTCAAACAAATTTTTGAATGGTTCAAAACAATGATTCACTGGCAACAGAGCAAACAACTAAAGGGTTTAAGAAACTCTATTGGTTAGCTATTGGGTTCTTGCTGATCCAACTAATTTTTTACTACCTACTAACGGTGTACTTGGCATGAGCACATTAGATTGGATAGTTTTACTTATTTCTTTGCTAAGCATTGCTGGGTATGGCATGTATAAAAGTAGAGGCTCAACCAATATTGAAAGCTATTTAAAAGGCGACCATAGCATTCCTTGGTATATGGTAGGTTTATCTATAATGGCCACCCAAGCCAGTGCCATTACTTTTCTTTCGGCACCTGGCCAGGCCTATACAGATGGTATGCGCTTTGTTCAATATTATTTTGGACTTCCAATTGCTATGGTGGTTTTGTGTATATTCTTTTTACCTATTTACCATCGCTTAAATATTTACACCGCCTACGAATTTTTAGAAAGTCGCTTCGACCAAAAAACAAGGGTGTTTACTTCGCTATTATTTTTGACCCAAAGAGGATTGGCATCGGGCCTTACCTTGTATGCACCTAGTTTAATTCTTTCGGCCTTGTTGGGTTGGAATATTTATTATACGAATTTATTTATTGGAAGCATTGTTATTACCTACACCGTTTTCGGTGGCTCAAAAGCCGTAAGCTACACGCATTTGCAACAAATGACCATCATTTTTATTGGGATGTTTTTAGCAGGGTTTATGATTGTAAAAATGTTGCCCGACGATATTGGTTTTACCGATGCTATAAAAATTGGCGGCAAACTTGGCAAGATGAATGTAATTGATACCCACTTCGACCTAAACAATAAATACAATATTTGGAGCGGTTTAATTGGCGGTTTTTTCTTAGCCCTCTCCTACTTTGGAACAGATCAATCTCAAGTATCGCGCTATATTTCGGCCAAAGACTTACGCCAAAGCAGATTAGGATTAATAATGAATGGCATCATAAAAGTGCCAATGCAATTTTTTATTTTATTAATTGGTGTTTTACTATTTGTTTTTTATCAGTTTAAACCAGCACCTATTTTCTTTAACAATACCGAAACAAGTAAATTAGAAAACAGTATTTACAAAGGAGAATGGGATCAAATTAAAACAGAAAGCAATGTGCTTTTTGAGCAACGTAAACAATACGCACTTGCCCTGAACCAAAGTATTAAAACAAACAACGAAGCTCAAATTGAATTAAACGCAGAAGCACTCAAACAAAACCAAAAACAAGTAACTGTGTTACGTGAGCGAAGCACAAAGCTTATGGTAAAAAATGATCCTAAGGCAGAAACAAACGACACCAATTATATCTTCTTGCGATATGTAATTGATTATTTACCACACGGCCTAATTGGACTCTTAATAGCGGTAATTTTTGCTGCTTCTATGCAAAGTAAATCGGCCGAACTTAACTCTTTAGCATCATGTACCATTATAGATATTTACAAACGTAGTTTTAAAAAAGAAGCCAGCGATGCACATTACCTTAAAGCATCAAAAATTACCACTGCACTATGGGGATGTTACGCCATATTTGTGGCCATGTTTGCCAATAAATTAGGCAGTTTAATTGAGGCTGTAAATGTATTAGGTTCGCTCTTTTACGGAACCATTTTAGGCATATTCTTAGTGGCTTTTTTCTTTAAAAAACTAGTAGGTAGCTCTACCTTCTATGCTGCCGTTTTAGCCGAGCTAATAGTATTAGGGCTCTACTTCTTTTCAGATATAAGTTTCCTTTGGTTCAACCTAGTTGGCAGTGCATTAGTAATTCTATTTAGCTTTCTAATCCAAATGTTTACTCCAAAAAAAGCGGCAATATCTTTATAAGATGAATAGAAAATCGCACATTCCATTGTGCATTTTTATGTCATTTTTGCACATCCTAATGTTCAAATTAGGTCTGCTCTTACTTCAAACGCTCCAAAACTCCCTTGCGTTTTACAATGTTTTTATAATCCCATTGTATTTGCTCTGCCTTTAGCAGCCAACGTTTTAAATCTTCAATAAACACATCGTCTAGGGATGCATAAATCTTCTCTGCCGCCTTAAATTTTCCTGTAGCAAGCAAATTAGACTCCTCAAAGGTTTGGCCGCTCCAAAATAATAATTGCACCCCCTTGTTCTTTAAAACGCTATAACCAACAATAGGATTTTCATTTAAAAACCAAACAGGATGTCCATGCCAAACTTTGCTCTCTGCATTAGGTAAGGCGCTCTCAATTTCACCCAAAATTAAGTCACATATTTCTTTTGAAGTAGCGTTTAGTGCAGTATTATACTCTTGTATTTCCTTATTCATTTAGTTTTAGTTTATAGGTATTCACAAAATATATTAAGTTACTATTCTAGCTACATAGCTCAGTGTATACCTATAACTTTTTAAGCCATCTGTTAGGATAAAAGTTTCCTTTACTTGCATGCCACGTTCCTGACCGTTATACATAATATATTCTGTAGTTCGCTTATCGCGTTTTTCACCAGAATTTAAAAAATATACGGCCTTTAGTTTAATTGAACCTGCTTTAACAGAACTTCTCTTAGTGTTATAAGCTACTATTCTAAAATCGGCTTTAATGGTAAGGCTAGGATCAGTAAACAACACATTATTATTCTCACGTTCTCCTTTATTCAAATCAACATAAAAAGAATCTGTAACAGCCGACGACCATCCATCGCCCTCCACATTAATTTTTGATATAATAACCCTTGCCTGGTTTTGGGCAATAACAAAAACAGGGAAACAAAAGCAAATAAATACTAGTAATTTTTTCATAGTAATTAGGTAATTTCGACCTACTCAAAATTAATAATTTATCATGAAAAACAATTTTATTTATCTCCTTACGGGTATGTTTTTTACCTTAGGACTAGTTGCCATTTGGGCATTTAAACCCAACGAAAAAAATAGCGAAGGCTATGAATACAAACAGTTCTCAACCATCGAATCAATTATACCAGGAGGTGCGGGAAGGAGTAGAATTTTATCTACCGATGCAAGCGGAACCATGGTAGAAAAAGACCTTCTAAACTTCTATAGTTTGGTAGGAATTAACTTTGGAAATATCTCTAACAATGATAAAATTATTGTCGATAAAATTAATGAATATGCCACTTCTGGATGGGACCTATACCAAGTAACAACAGGTAGTAGCACAAACCAAAGCAACGGCAGTACTTCAGGTGGAATTTTTATCACTAGATATCTATTTAGAAAGGCTAAATAAGTCCAGAATAAAATTATGGATAAGGTGTATTAGTATGCAGAAAAGCAGAAAATACACCTTTTTTTATTTGACTCCTATCGAAAAAAATTTACCCTTTCAAGCATGACAAAAGTCAAAGTTTTAGAAAAAACTTGACTCTATCTTGCTTCCTCAAGCTAACCTGTATGAAAAACAAAAAAGCATTGGCCCTTAAAGGCCTAATTGGAAATACCCCTATGCTCGAAATTCATTTCAAGTATAAAGGACATCCCCGAAAAATTTTCGCAAAAGCTGAAAGCTTAAACATGACTGGCAGTATAAAAGACCGCATGGCCTATCATATTTTAAGCAGAGCTTACGAAAAGGGAACCCTTGAACCTGGCATGCCAATTTTTGAAGCCACAAGTGGAAATACAGGAATCTCTGTCGCTGCAATTGGCAAGGCTTTAGGGCATGAAGTAAATATTTTTATGCCCGATTGGATGAGTGAAGAAAGAAAAAATATTATCAAAAGTTTAGGGGCAAAAATAACCTTGGTTAGCAAAGAAGAAGGTGGATTTTTAGGTAGTATTAAACTTGCAAATGAAGCAGCAGCTAAATGCAATGGGTTTGTTTCTTCCCAGTTTTCAAATGAAGATAATACACAAGCGCATTACATTACTACTGGACCAGAAATTTGGTGGCAAATGCAATCTATTTACCTCAAGCCAGATATTTTTGTAGCAGGAGTTGGTTCGGGTGGAACCATAATGGGTGTAAACCAATTTTTAAAAACAATGAACCCAGATGCTATTGTTTGTCCGCTTGAACCGGCCAATTCTCCAACCCTAACCACCGGCCATAAAGTAGGTAAACATCGCATACAAGGAATATCTGATGAGTTTATTCCTGCAATTGTTAACCTTCAAGAACTCGATGAAATTATTGCAGTGGATGATGGCGATGCAATTATAATGGCTCAAAAACTTGCCTCACAATTAGGCTTAGGAGTAGGCATTTCATCAGGTGCAAATTTTATTGGCGCCTTAATGTTGCAAATAAAATATGGACTAGCCAACTCGGTGGTTACCATCTTTTGCGATAGCAACAAAAAATACCTTAGTACCGATTTGTTAAAAGAAGAACCTATTAAAGAAGGATTCTATTCTAGCGATGTTGAATTTACAGAAGTAATAGTGCACAAACGCGCCTTTGCTAATTAGGCAAAGGCCGTAAATAATTTATTTTTCCTCTAGCGAATAAAGCGTAAGAATACTGGTTCTACTTGTCCAATTATTAAAATTAAAATGATTGGTAACAAACTCTGGCCACGATTGCTTTATTTTTCTAAGTTTATAGGCTCCAATTTCTTTGCCATCTTCATTGCACGAATAACTAATCCACACGGCTGGTACCTCTATCGAGTTGGGACTGATTGAATCTTGGGAAAATTCTTTAGGAAATTTTCTACCATAAAAATTATTCCTTAAGGCATAATCGTTATAGGGATTATTTTCATCTTTATAAAACAAGGTAAACTCATTTGGTTCATACACTTGCTCAAGGTATTTTAAAATAGCCATTTCCTGCGAGGCAGGTAAAAAACTGGCAGGCCAAAGTAAAATAAAATTGGCGCAAAGCATTATAAATAAAGCCACTTTTTGAACTTGCTTTGGCCTAATATCTTGAATAGCAAACCAAACAAAATAGGGAATCAATGGAACGATAGGCAACATAAAACGCGCCTCTTTGTGCGCCACCAACATATGCCCTATTAAGAAGAACCAAACACTCAAGGTGAGTATATCTTTTGGCCTTTTAAAAGTATAGTAACAAAAAGATAAAAGCACAAATAACCCTGGTAGCCAAAACCCTTCCTTTAGCAATTTTAGGAAATAAGCATACCAAGGATCAACGCCGTAATTACTTGCCTTATTTAAAACTATATTTTGATAAAAATAATTGAAAGGAGCACATACCCAATTTCCATAAAATAATCTATCGAGCAGGGTACTGCCAATAAAGACACTAAAAAAACCGAGCAAAATCATCCCAATTTCTTTCATCTTAAATCCTCTATTTAACAAATACCATACACCCAATCCAATTAACGCAAAGGCCATTTGATATCTAAATGCAAAGGTTAAACCTGCTAATAAACCCAAAACTAAAAAGTCTTTAGAACCTTTTAACTCCCTAGATTTGGCAATCATTAAAACAAAAAAAGGCACTGCCATACCCTCCGAAGAATACCTTGCGCCAATATAGGGTGTAAGGCAAAAGAATAACATAAAAAACAATAAGTAGGTAGAACCTAATTCACTGTCCTTTTTAACAAAAATGTTTATCGAATAAAATAAAAGTCCAGCACTTACCAGGCGAAAACAAAATGCCTGAAAAAACGGATCCGAGAAACCTATTCCATCCAAAAATTTAATACCTAAAAAAGTTAGTAATGGCTGAATGGCAGGCCGCATTTGGGTTACAAATTCCCAAGCCATAGCCATGGAAGTGTTTAAGCCAGCGAAATATCTGGCAAATTCAAAAATTTGGTAATGCTCATCGCCATGTCTAAATCCTAGGCTGAACCAACAGGTAATCGCAAATAATACGGCTGAACCAATTTGAATTTTCTTTGTATTAGTTAGCATCTAAGACAACAATTATTCGCAAACTAAAAACTCTCCCTCCATAAAAGGAACTACAGGATAGGCATCTGTTTGCAAGCAAAACTTCACATCATCTGTTTGCAAATGCAGCAAACTAAATCTATTTGCATGTGAACTTCTTCTTACCAATGCCTCCAAATTATCTTGATGTTGAACAAACAAACTATGCGAAGAAATGGCTGCATCATCAGAAATTTCAAAGTCAGAACCTAAGGCCTCAATAACGGCCCCTGCAAATAAGGTATCCTCTAAATTGTATTTATCTTTCCATCCAGAACAAAGCAGTACTAAGTCTTTTTGGCTATCCTTAATCTTACTACACAAAGCACTTAGGTTCAAGAAGGAACCAATAAGAATGCTATGTGGTTCCATGGCCTTTGCCATTTTTATAGCTTTGGTACCATTCGTGGTTGTAAAAGCAATATTTCTATCCGCTAAAATTGGGTTTTCATATTCAAAAGGCGAATTACCCATATCAAAACCTTCCACCCTAACAGCGTTGCGTTCGGCCGCTATAATAAAATCAAACTCCTTAAACATTCTACATTCATCGGGATTTGCAACCGGAAGGATTTTTTTAACACCTGTTTTAAACGCAACACACATAGTGCTGGTGGCTCTTAGAATATCTATGACCACAACAACTTTATCCTTTAATTCATACAAAGGCAATAATGCAGGTGTATGTATTACCTCAATTTTATTCATGATTAGTTTTAAAACAAAACAACAAAGAAACTATCACGTTCCTTTGTTGTTTTGATACGCTTTTGCCTATAAGAAAGGCATTTTTACCACTTTAGCTTTAATTGCTTTATCGCGTATTTCAATAAATATTTCTGTATCTAATTTGCTATTAGCAGTTGTTACATACCCCATACCAATTCCTTTGTTTAACGAAGGCGATTGGGTTCCAGAAGTAACCTCTCCAATAACATTTCCAGCTGCATCTTTAATGGCATAATGCTGACGAGGAATTCCTCTATCAATCATTTCAAAACCAACTAATTTTTTTGTAGCACCATTGTCTTTTATAGCTTTATGATACTCATGGTTGATGAATGGTTTAGTAAATTTAGTAATCCAACCTAAACCTGCTTCAATTGGCGAAGTTTCATCGTTGATATCATGGCCGTATAAACAAAATCCTTTTTCTAAACGTAAGGTATCACGGGCTCCTAAACCAACAGGTTGTATGTTAAACTCAGCACCTGCTTCAAATACAGAATCCCACATTTTACGTGCATCTGCATTATTGCAATACAACTCAAAACCACCTGCACCGGTGTATCCAGTATTTGAAATGATAACATTTGAAATGCCAGCCATGGTACCAACAGTAAAGGTATAGTATTCCATTTTCGACAAATCAACTTCTGTTAATTTTTGTAAAGCTTTTATTGCGTTCGGACCTTGAACCGCTAACAAACTCATGCCATCACTTAAGTTAAGCATCTCTACTCCAAACGTATTGTGTTGACTGATCCAATTCCAATCTTTTTCAATATTACTTGCGTTTACAACCAAATAATACTCTGTAGCAGTATGACGGTAAACTAATAAATCATCTACAATACCCCCTGTTGCGTTTGGCAAGCAAGAATATTGAACTTTACCATCTGTTAATTTACTTGCATCATTAGAAGTAACCAACTGAATTAAATCAAGTGCTTTTTCGCCCTTTAATCTGAACTCACCCATATGACTTACATCAAAAACACCCACTGAATTTCTAACAGCTAAATGCTCTTGGATAAGGTTCGTGTATAAAACAGGCATGTTATATCCTGCAAATTCAATCATCTTTGCTCCTAAAGAAGCATGTAGGTCGTTGAGTTCTACGTATTTCATGATGTATAATTGGTTTTTATTTGAGGCTTCGAATTAAACCATTTTTTTTGGTAATTCTAAATCCTTCTGGCATCAAACCAGTCTTTTCTTTTCGGAATCTTCAAATCCTTTAAAACCGATGACTTAACATTGATATTAAATATGAAGTATTGATTACCATAAGCCGATAATGGAGTCCAATTAAAGGTAAACTGCCAGCAGTGCAAATCGCGTCTTAAATCTATTCCTAAATGCGATATTTTCTTTAATTTAAAATCGTAACCCGAGTTAAAATTTACAAACCAATTTTTGGTTGGTGTAACGGTTCCATTAAACATAAGTGTTTGAACAAACTGCTGTGAGCTAGGGCTAATTTTCGACCTATAATCATAACTAATCGTATAACTAAGTCCTAAACTCCAAGGTATACTTACTTCAGTAAATTTGCCCTCGCTCATTTCTTTCTTCCTGCGTTCAAGCGTTTCGGGATGTTTAGATTTAAACATCTCAGGAGTTAGGTTCGCCCCGATACCAATATTAGCATTAGTTATGACCCCAAGTTTATTTTGCTCTTTAAGGTAAAACTCATTTACACGTTGGTAGTATTTTGTTCCATTATCGCTAGTTATTACCTTATTTACATAAGGATCTAAATTAGCTCCTCCATTTATCCCAATTGTTTTAAATAAGGTAGTACGCCAACTAATAGGAATATTGCTCAAGTTCATTGAATCGGCAAAAATATTATAGCTACCTCCGGCTCGTATACTTTCAAATATTTTAATCTTCTCAATTTTCTCGGAAGTATCTTTTCCCTTCTTCCATTTAATTTCAAAGTTATTATCAATACCGAAGTTTATATTTCCTTGCTTACCTCTACTTGGACCACCAAATAAAGCATTTTCAAATATGGAGTATTGAGTGGTATTCCCTATGCTATCTCGCTGCACATCTTTATAAAAACCATATTTTGAGGCACCAAAATCTGGCACATAGGAGAAACTTAAATCTGGGTTTATGACATGTCGAATTGCCTTTAATCTTCCCTTCTTAAACTGCACCATTCCATAAAAGCGCGTCGACATACCACCTCTAAATGAATATTGGTAACCGCGCTCAAACCCATTTGTATTCTTTGAAGTGATGGATTTATTTTCAGGATCATAGGTTTTATCAACCGTTTTTAAGGTCCAAACCTCACTATAATCTGCACTAACCGAGAAGGTATAAAATTTAAATAAGTTAAATGAGTTCTGGGCTGTAATGCTATGTCTTGCTCCATTGCGCATAACCGAGTCCAAAAACAAACGTGTTTCTAAATCATTTCGAGGCTTAAACAAAAGTGTATCTTTCGTACTTAATACATTTTGCATGGCACCAATATAATTGATGCTTGTTTTCTCATACCATTTATCGGCGGTTGGTTTCCACTTTGGCTTAAAGGGTTGAAAAGATGCCACCGAAAAGGTAACATCAGGCAAGGTTACCGAAATATCTCTGGTTTGGGTATTTTGCGAAGCCCTAGTAGTTGCAGCTAAATTGTATTTCCCTTTACCCATTGAATGGGAATAACTCACAGATGAGTTAATATTATTAGTAAAGGCAGTGTTATTAGTTGAATACGTATTATAAGCCAAATATTGATTTCCAACTAATCTTACATCGGCTCTAAACGAAGTACCTGGCTTGGCTTTTTGATCCATGCTATGAAACCAGGTTACCTCAAAGGTCGTAAACTCATTAAAATCCCTATCCTCAGGCATCCCATTTTTGTTGTGAGCATAATTGGCGCTAAAGTTACCATCATAGGCATAGCGTTTCTTATAATTCATCCTACCACCAAGCATCCAGCTCATATTGGCGTAAATATCGCCTACAATCGCTAAATCAGCATGATTACCCATACCGAAGTAATATCCACCTTGGCGTAAAAAGAATCCTCTACCTTTTGCATTTCCATAAGTAGGAATAATTAAACCCGATTGCTGTCCGCGCTTTAGAGGGAAAATACCAAAAGGAACAAAAAGTGGTGTTCGAACGCCTGCAATGGTTAAATTGGCGGGGCCAGTAATAACTCTTGAACCTGGAATTACTTTTAGCTTTTTGGCATTAATGGCAAAATGCGGATGATCTTCGCTACACGTTGTATAATAACTATCTCTAATATAAAAGTTATTATTCTCATCCCGCTTTACACGCTCCCCTTTAATAAATCCATCGCCCTCCTGGGTTTTAAACTCACGCATTAAGCCTCGCTTCGACTGATAATTAAAGGTCACCTCTTCTATATTATATTCTTCGGAGCCCTGCTTAAATTTTGGCGTATTGGATAATTTACCCGTGCTATCGGCTTCACCAACCGCGTTGATGGTATTATTAGCCATATTAATTTTTATAACCGCGGCCTTCATTTCATAATCTTCAAAATTAATGAGGGCATCCTTGTATAAAGAGGTAATTTTATCCGAAGCAGAATAGACGATAGAATCTTTGGCGTTGTATTTGACTTTATTTTTTATAGCAGATTTGGTACGAGGGAGATAGTTACTGTCCCTCAAAAGTGTATCTGGAGCCAAATTTGTTGTTTTACGGATAGAATCATCCGAATAATTAAATGCTGATTTAGAGATAGTTAAATAATCGACATTTATTTTATTTGCAGATATGACTGATAAAACGTTTAATTTTGTAGAAGAATTGACGTAGGCAGCATGGACTTGATTTCCGACCGCAAAAACAAAAAATACGGATACAAGAACAGGAAAAACCCATACTAACCTAAAAGCCATTCGATATGAAAACCTTAATTTCAATGTTGTCTACAAATCTAACTAAACAAATGTATTTACCGAAATGGGAAAAAATTGTGCCATTTTTGGTCATATTCATTTTTGTAGCTGCAACACCCCCTGCTTCTAAAAAAATATATAGAAAAAATATTTCTACAATTGTTATCGATGCAGGTCATGGTGGCCACGATCCTGGTTGTATGACGAATAATGTGCGCGAAAAGGATGTTACCCTTGCCATTGCGCTTGCATTGGGTTCAAAATTAAAGGATCAATTGCCAGATGTAAAAATTATTTACACACGTTCGGGCGATAAGTTTGTTGAATTGTGGGAAAGAGCAGCCATTGCGAATAGAAATAATGCCGACTTATTTATTTCCATTCATTGCAATGCCTCTAAAAATACTAGTATTAACGGAACAGAAACCTTCGCAATGGGCTTGCATAAAGCGGATGAAAACTTAGAAGTTGCTAAAAGAGAGAACGATGTAGTTTTATTGGAAGATGATTACATGCAACGTTACGAAGGTTTTGACCCTAGCTCTCCAGAATCGCATATCTATTTCTCTTTGTTCCAAAATGCCTATATGGACCAAAGCATTAAATTGGCCGCACGCGTTGAAAATCAAATTAGTACAGGTATTAAACGCCCTAGCAGAGGTGTTAAACAAGCTGGGTTTGTTGTTTTGTGGAAAACTAAAATGCCAAGCATCCTAATTGAGACTGGTTTTATTAGCAATAAAAAGGACAGAGAATTCTTAAATAGCGAAACTGGTGTAGAGAATATTTCGAGCGCTATGGCAAATGCAATTGGAGAATATAAAAAGTCATTTGAAGCAGTTTCTTCCTCCAAGATAAATTAGCATAGGAGCTTTATTTCCTTATTTTTGCTAAAAAGATTTCGTTTTGAAAGTTACCAAAGAAGCTAAAATCGGATTATTTGCCGCTTTATCACTTGCAGCCTTATATTTTGGCTACAATTTTTTGCGTGGTAAAAAGCTATTCTCTAGCCAAAACACCTATTACGCAGTGTATAATAAAATAGATGGAATTGTAAAATCTACACCCATTTATTTTAAAGGACTAAAAGTTGGTCAGGTTGAAAAATTAAGTCTCATTAGAACAGATAGTGCAAATAAAATTTTAGCCACTCTTTTAATTGATGACAAAATTCAATTAGCGCAATCAAGCGAGGCTAAAATTGTAGGAATGGATTTATTAGGAGGAAAAGCTATTTCCCTTATTATTCCATCTTTGGTTGACCCTATTCATAAAGGCGATACTTTAATGGGTACGCAAGAAACTAGCTTAACCGAATCTATTTCTGAAATGATTACGCCTGTAAAAAACAAAACAGAAAACGTAATGGTTTCCTTAAATAAAGTATTGGGTGAATTAGAAAAAGTTTTAGAAAATGGTGGCACCCAAAATCTTTCTGCTGGCATTGATGATTTAGCGGGTATCCTTAAAAACTTAAGAGCCACTACACAACAATTAGACTTATTAATGCAAAGCGAAAAAGGTAAGATAAGCAAAATTACAGGCAACGTAGCAGTGCTTTCTGAAACCTTTAAAAAGAGCAATGCAGAAATTGAGGCAAGTCTTAAAAACTTCAGAAGTATTAGCGATTCATTGGCCGATGCACCAATAAAATCAACCATAGAACAATTAAATATTACCTCACATCAATTGGCTTTAATTTCTACCAAAATAGAAAAAGGCGATGGTACTGCTGGTAAATTAGTGAACGATAAAGAACTTTACGATAACCTAAATAAATCGGCATTTGAGTTGCAAGCTTTGCTTAAAGACTTAAAAGAAAACCCAAAGAGATATGTGAATGTTTCTGTGTTTGGTGGTAAAAAAGAAAAGAAAAAGAAATAAGGATTATTTCACCAAAGTTCCAGCCAATCGTTTTAGTTCAACTTCACTTATTTTAGAATCATAGGCAGCTACTAAAAGGCGGTTTACATTTTGTAAATAGTTTACTTGTGCAATGCGCAAATCATTGCTACTTATCATTCCTTGATCGTTTTGATCTCTAGAAATTTCAAAGTTCTGACGAGCTACATCTAAATTGTTTTGCTCAAATTGATATAAATCTAAATTGGTTAAATACACATTGTAAGCCTGTGTTAAGGCTACTTCTAACTTTAACAAAGAATCTTTTAATAACAAATCGGTATTCTTAAAACTAATACGAGAGTTTGTAACTCGGCGATCTACATCAAACCCATTAAAAATGTTTAGGTTCAAACCGGCACCATAATGAAACCCATTTGTGTTGGAAGATTGCAAGAAGCCTGCTTGAGATTGTTGCTGACTTATATTATAACCACTTTTAAACTGCAAACTTGGGTAGCGTTCGGCTCGTATTTCTCTTAATTGGTTCATGGCAACTTCTTGATTGAGCTTTGCCAATTGGATACCTGTATTATTTTGTGTAGCTAAACTTTTAAGTTCTTCTAAACTAAGCTTTGTTTCAGGACTAAGAGAATCACTCACATCAAAGGAGTAGTTTATTGGCATTCCCAATTGCTGAACCAAACTAAGTTTACTGTTTTTAAGTTGAGTCTCTAAACGTTTATACGCGGCAATATCACTATTCAAATTTACCATGGCATTTAATACCTCAGACTTTGGACTCTTGCCTGCTAGCAACTTAGACTTTGCCACATCTAACCTTTTTTCACTAATGCTAATAAACTCTTTTCCAGATTTAAGTTGCTCCTTAACCAATACTACATCTAAATACGATTTGGCCACTCTACTTAATGTGGTTTCCATTTGTTGACGTAAACGCTTTTCACCTATTGCTTCCAATTCTGCTAACCTATTTTTAGTAGCAAACATTTTCATACCATTAAATAATGTCCAATTTAGCTCCACACCCGCGTTTAATTGATTACTTTTTGCACCCGTTTTATTATTCTCTGCGCCACTAAGAAACGTTTGCTTGGTATCTAAAACTTGGTTGTCTTGATTTACGGTACCAACAATAGCAGGCAGCATACCCGCATTTCCAATAACATTATTTCGCTTGCTTATGTCTAACTCATTGCTAGCAATTTGAATAGAATAATTGTTTTGCAAGGCCAATTCAAAAGCCTGTTGCATACTTAAATTGGTTTGACCCAAAACTTGGGAAGCCAATAAAAGAAGAAGTATAAAAAAAGAATATTTATTCTGCAGTTTCATTTTCGTTTTCTGTTGAGATGTGAACCTTTTTTTTGCCCGACATAAAATTATAAATAACTGGAATTACATAAAGAGTTAAGAATCCAGAAAACAGTAAGCCACCAATAATAACCATACCCATAGAAACACGGCTTTTAGCGCCTGCACCAAGGGCTAAAGCTATTGGCAATGCACCCAAAATAGTAGCAAAACTGGTCATCATAATTGGCCGTAAACGAGAAATTGCCGCTTCTTTTACTGCCTCCAATTTAGGCATCCCCTGTTCTCGTTTTTGATTGGCAAATTCTACAATTAAAATACCGTTTTTAGTAACTAAACCAAGTAGAACAATAATTCCAATTTGACTAAAAATATTCATTGTTTGATCAAAATACCAAAGGGTAATGAGAGCACCAGCTAAGGCAAGTGGCACGGTAAACATGATAATAATTGGATCAATAAAACTTTCGAATTGCGCTGCCAGAATTAAATACACCAACAACAAAGCAAGAATAAAGGCGAAACTTGTGTTGGAAGAACTTTCGGCAAAATCTCGTGAAGGCCCTCCTAAGTCGGTTGTAAACGATTCGTCCAACACTTTTCTCTTGATGCGATTCATCTCATCAATTCCATCGCCTATGGTTCTACCAGGAGCTAAGCCCGCAGAAACGGTAGCCGCTTTATACCTATTGTAATGATACAATTGAGGCGGGGAGCTTTGTTCAACCACATTCACAAGATTATCCAATTGAACTAATTCACCTCTATCATTTCTAACATATAAAGACTTTAAATCAACAGGATCATCTCTGTGCTCTCTTTCTACCTGACCAATAATTTGATATTGTTTACCAAATTTAGTGAAGTATCCATATCGTACGCCACCATAGGCAAACTGCAAGGTTTGAGCCACGGTTTGAACACTAACACCTAAGTTTTTGGCTTTCTCTCTATCAAAATTTACTACCAATTCTGGTCGGTTAAATTTTAGGTTTACATCTACCCCTTGAAATACTTTACTAGTATTTGCTTCTTCTAAAAATTTAGGCAAATAGGTTTGTATTTTATCAAAATCTTGATTTTGCAAAATAAACTGAACTGGCAATCCAGCCCTAGAACCACCCGTTCCAGAGATGGTTTGATCTTGGATAACAAACGATTTAGCACCTGTTAAATTTGAGAGTTGTTGCTGCAAACGTTGCGCTACTTGTTGTTGCGTTTTTTTGCGTTGATCGGGGTCTTTTAAAATCACCCTAACAAAACCCGAGTTCATGGCACCACTTCCAGTAAAACCAGGCGCTGTAACCACTAAAGTTAATCTCTTTTCAGCAATAGAATCATCAATCATGGTCGAAACTTGATCCATGTATCTATCCATATAATCATAAGAAGAACCTTCGGGTGCGGTTGAGCTTATGCGCATCCAGCTCCTATCATCAAGGGGCGACAATTCAGATTGAAGACTTCCACCTATAGAAAAAATTAATACAATACTCGCAAATACAATTAAAACAACTTGCCATTGATGCCTAAACATTGCCTCTAAAGAATTAGAATAGGCAGTATTTAATCTAACAAAAAACGGCTCGGTTCGCTCATAAAAATTAGAATGCTTTTTATTTTTACGTTGCAGGTAAACGTTTAAAACAGGCGTAAGCGTAAGCGATACAAAAGCCGATATTAATACAGAACCGGCAACCACTACTCCAAATTCTCTAAACAATCGCCCTACAAAACCTTGAATAAAAATAATAGGCAAAAACACCACTGCCAAGGTTATGGAAGTAGCAATTACCGCAAAGAAAATCTCATTCGTTCCTTTAATGGCTGCATCTCTTGGATTAAGACCTTCCTCTAACTTTTTGAAAATATTTTCGGTAACTACAATACCATCATCCACCACCAAACCTGTTGCTAAAACAATGGCCAACAGTGTTAAGATATTGATAGAGAAACCAGCCATATACATTATAAAGAAGGCACCTATAAGTGATACAGGAATATCTATTAAAGGGCGAATAGCGATTAACCAATCTCTAAAAAACAGGAAAATAATAAGTACTACTAAGAGAAAAGCCACCAATAAAGTTTCGCCCACCTCTGTAATAGAAGTGCGCACAAAACGAGTATTATCTAGAGCTACATCCAATCGTATATCAGCAGGAATATCTTTCTTTATTTGATCGTAGCGTTTATAAAATTCATCGGCAATTTCAATATAATTTGCACCCGGTTGCGGTATAAGTCCAAGTCCAATCATTACCACTCCACTAGATTTTAAAATAGACTCCTCATTTTCTGGACCCAAAACAGCCCTTCCCACATCCTGCAAGCGCACCACTTGCGTTCCAATATTTTTAATAACAATCCTATTAAACTGCTCTTCGGTAGAATACCTTCCAACTGTTTTTATAGCCAATTCCATATTATCGCCCGCAATTTTACCACCTGGCAATTCAATATTTTCTCTATCTAAAGCAGCGCGTACATCAAGGGGAGTTAAGCCAAAAGAAGAAAGCTTATCAGGGTTGAGCCAAAGGCGCATAGAGGTTTTTTTCTGACCCCAAATTTGTATGGAACTTACACCAGGTATAGTTTGCAAACGCTCCATGACAACATTTTCAGCGTAATCATTTAAATCTAATTTTGAACGCGAATCACTTTGAAGAGTTAAGGAAACGATAGCATCCGAATTGGCATCGGCTTTACTTACAACTGGCGGAGCATCTATATCTTGAGGTAATTGTCTAATGGTTTGCGACACCTTATCCCGCACATCATTGGCAGCTTCTTCTAGGTTCGAGGATAAGTTAAATTCAACTGTAATGACAGAACTACCTTGGTTACTTGAAGAAGAAATAGATCTTATACCTGCAATACCATTTATCGCCTTTTCTAAAGGCTCAGTAATTTGCGATTCAATAATATCTGGATTTGCACCGGTATAATTGGTTCGAACCGTAATAACGGGAGGATCAATACTTGGAAACTCTCTTACACCAAGATAATTGAAGGAAATGGCTCCAAACAATACAATTAGAATGGAGCAAACAATGGCCAAAACTGGCCTATTAATACTAAGACTTGCTAAACTCATATTCTTAGTTTTTACCCACTTTAACTTTTACACCATTTTTCATATACATAATACCATTCACAATAAGTGAATCACCTGCCTGTAAGCCTTCTGTAATTTCAATTTTTGTTTCGGTTCTAAAGCCTGTTTTAACAATACGTTCAACGGCAGAATCGCCCTGAACCAAAAACACTTTTTGGCCTTTTAATATTGGCACCACCGATTGAGTAGGAATCATAAACGAGGATTTATCGCTTCCAAGTTTCATTCGAATAGTTGCAAATAAACCAGGCATTAATTTATGATTGGTATTAGCACAAATAGCCCTCATTTTTATCGACCTAGTTTCGCTTGAAACCGATGCATCGCTGGCGTATATTTTTGCTTTAAATACTTCCTCACTTCCACTTACGGTAAAACTAAGTTGATCGCCAACCGCTACCTTTAAGGCATACTTCTCAGGAATAGAAAACTCCAATTTCAATTGCGATTCATCCTCCAAACTTGCAATGCTTGTATTCGTTGTTATGTATGCGCCTTCGCTTACATTGCGCAAACCAATGGTTCCATTGAAGGGTGCTCTAATTTCTGTTTTACGAATCATTTCACGTAAATAGTCAATATCAGCTTCAATGGCGTTTAAATCGGTTACAGAAATATCAAAATCGTTTTGAGAAATCGCTTCTTTCTTTAATAAAATCTGATTTCGATTTACCGTTTCCTCTTTCAGTTTTTTATTGGCTAAAGCCTTTTTTAGTTGCGCTTGAAAATCGGCATCATTTATTTTTAGCAAGAGCTCCCCTTTGCTCACGCGCTCACCTTCCTTAAAATAAACCTTGCGAATTAAACCTTGTGTTTCACTACTTAATTGCACTTGTTCATTGGCAACCAAGGTTCCGCTCACTTGATATTCTGGCGAAACGGTTTCGGGCTGTACTACCTGCACACCTACTTTTATGGCCATTTTAGGACCGCCACCACCAGGCTTCCCACTACTCATATCCATCTTCTTAGTTCCACAAAAAAACTTTGGAATTAATAGTGCGGCAACAAGGCCAATAAAAATCAAATAACCTCTATAATTTTTCATCGTTTAATATTTCTTTTGGTCATACATTATTGCACTTCAGCATTTGTTTTAACAGGCACTATTTGTTTGTTTAATTGCTTTGCAATTAGGTATGAAAGCAACATAAAAACACCTCCAACCACATACGGCAAGGTAAAATGGTAAGTATATAAAACGCCACCCAAAGCAGGGCCAATAACTCTAGCCAATGAGCCAAAAGACTGATTGGTTCCCAATGCTTGCCCTTGCTCATTTTTAGGAGCTAATTGTGATATTAATGAGGTAATGGAAGGCGTTAAACATCCATTTGCTAAAGCAATTAACGTTAAGCTTATTAATTGCAAATAAAACCAATCTGTAGGTACAAACGGAATGCTTGCTAAACCAATGCACATAAGTATTGACCCTATTAAAAGTAATTGCTTTTCACCAAACGCTTTACTCAATTTGCCAATTAAACCACCCTGCACAATAGCAGAGCTAATACCGATATACATAAACACAAATCCAATTTGTTTTTCATCTAATTGATATCGTTCCATCCATAAAATGGAAGAGGTAATTTGCATCATAGAAAAAGCAGCTATAAAAATAAAATTGATACTAATTAGCTCACGTATTAGTGGCTTCTTGAGTTCGTGAATCAAATTTCCAATTGGTTTATAGGTAAACTTCTTTTGGCTCTGTTTTACTTTTAACGACTCTGGCAAAAACAAATACGCTAATACAAAATTAAAGGCACATAAACCTGCTGCAAAATAGCCAACAAAATCAACGCTACCTGCTCCACTCATGGCTTTTAAGTAACCGCCAACGGGTGGACCAAAAATAAATCCTAAGCCAAAAGCCGCACCAATTAAACCCATATTTTTAGCCCTATCTTTTGGTTCGGTAATATCTGAAATATACGCTTGAGCGGCAGAAATATTAGCAGAACCAATACCTGCAAAAACCCTTGAAATAATTAAGTAAACTAAGCTATGGGTAAAGGCAAAAAACACATACGATAACATGGTAATGGCAATACTAATAAGCATTACTGGTCGGCGACCAATTTTATCACTTAATGTGCCCCAAAAAGGAGCAAAAAGAAAGTTCATTAAAGAATAAATTCCTGCAATTAGGCCTATCTCTAAATTAGTGGCATGAAGCTCTCGGGCAAAAATGGGGAAGATGGGAATTATCAAACCAAAACCCAGTAAATCAATGAGAATGGTTACAAATAGTACAAAAATTGGCGACCTATTTTTCATGCCGCAATTAAGGCATAATTTTTAGAACATTATCCTCAATTGTATATTAAAACTGCGGGGCGGGTCAATTTTACCAGGGCGGGTGGCATATTCCTCATTTGTAAAATTGTTCACCAAAAAGGCAAGCCTGCTTTGTTGCGTCATTTGATAGGATATTCTTACATTTTGAACCATATTTCCAGCACCAGTGCGCTCAAAGAATGTTTTAATACTTGGTGTAAATACCAAAAAGAAGGGGTCAATTTTCTCGTAAACGCTATAATAATTAAACGAATATCCTAACGAGAATTTCTTCCAAGAACCTTCTATATCCCATTTAGCTGTTTTTCGGTTTCTATAAGGCAATATGGCTGAGTAATATTTAACACTATCCAATTTACCCATACTGCTAAACAAGGCTTTGCCGTAATAGCTCCAGCTCTCCATTTCCGGATTGGTAGATAAGTTTACAGGCATAGAATAGGTAAATCCACCTATTGTTCTAATTAGAATATCATTAATCCTTCCTTCACCTGTTAAGCTTATTTCAAAACCTGCAGTGCGCGTTTGTCCAATGTTTATTGCTTTAAAACCTACGCGTTGAAAGATGGGTAAAGTAGGATAATCAACAGAAGAAAGCCATTGATCGAAACGAAATTCAATCATACTATCAAACTCCTGATTAAAGATGGCAAAATCTAAGGCACCATTAAAATTACCAATCTTAAACCCTTGCTGAACGCCAATCTCGGCTGTCCACCCCTTTTCTGAAACCAAATTATTATTAGGGAAAATACGTAAACCCGACACTTTATCATCTACATATTTTTCGCCAATAGTTGGAAACCTAAATCCTTCCGAATAATTAGCACGAATAAACGTTGTTGAAGTAGCTTGGTAATTTAACCCTATACGTTTCAGTAATCCAGTTGGCTGAGAATATTCATTAAGTCCATTTAATTCATAACGTCCACCCAACACAAAACTCCATCGGTGCTTTCTGTATTCAAGCTGACTAAAGGCTGCGGTACTAAAGCCTGCGAAGGTTCCTTTATAAACATTTCCTATTGCCCAAAGTGTGGTGGAATAGGTTCCTGCTATAATATCTAAGTTCTTAATTAGGTTGCGTTTATAATTATAATCGAAGGCATAAATATTGGCTATGGCATCATTATCATTGGGGTAAAGTGTTTTAGCCGAATAGCGATGTATTTGATAAAACCTTCCTTTGAAAGAGTGCGTGCTTTTACCTGCTTGCCACTCTGCATGAGGATCAAAAGAAAAAATTCTATAAAAATCTCTTACCCTGGTGGTACCAATTTGCTTTAAGGCACCAGAATCGGCATCGGCCCATAAAAAGAAACGGCCCGCTTGCTCCCACATTAAATTTACATTTACCCCTGCACTAAAATTTTTGCTGAACCTATACCTTGTTTTCAGGTAATTACGCGCCCTAAATGCATCATTATCTTCGAGATGACTATGAATGGCATTCACATTTCCACACACCACTAAATCAAACTTTTTCCAACTTTGTTTGTGGCTATAAAACATACCTTGATTCATAGGATGCGTAACCTTCGACCACCAAATTGTTTCTTTACGCTTTGGGTCAGACAAAATGCCCTGATAGAATTGAATTTTGGTTACTGGCTTTTGAGTTCCCCAACCAGTTCTTACATTAACTGTTCCATTTAAGGCCGAAGAACCATATAAAACTGAAGCAGATCCTTTAATAACTTCAATTTGCTCTGCCGACTCAATAGGTAGAAATGTCCAACGAATATCTCCTAAATCTGCTCCCAGCAAAGGCATATCATCTAATAGAACTGCTACTCTGCTACCGGTATTATAAGAAAACCCTGCACCGCCTCGCATTGTGGCTTGCCCATCAACCACACTTACCCCGGGCACCTTATTTAATACATCCGACAAATCGTTTGAATTGCTATTACTTATAAGGTAAGGTTGAATGATGTTTACCGAGGTTACCTCTCTAGAAACCTCCTTTGCCCCTCTTGAACCTGCAATTACAACTTGGTTCAGTTGGTTCACAAATGGAACTAATAATACCTGAAACTCTCTTTTGCCATCTAATTGCTCCTCAAAAGAAATGTCATAATTTTTATACCCTACCCTACTTACCTTAATTTGATGTTTTCCTGGCTGAACCGAAAACGAAAAAAAGCCTAAACTATCGGTTTGACCATTTATTTTTTTATCAATTGTAACACTTACGTTACCCAATGGCTTGAGTGTATTTTCATCTAAGACCACTCCATTTATAAGTAATCCTTGGCCTGAAACCTTGAAAATCACAAGGCTGACAAATATCATAAATAGTAAAAGTCTTAGTCTTCTCATAGATTTTGCTAGGTGGGTAAAAATAACACTTTCTTGATTTTTTAAAACAATTTGTTTAAGTGCGCAAACAAATACTAATTTAGCGGGGTTATTATTACGTAACAAGAATATTTTACAGCAAAATGGGTAAGTTAAAGGAAAAGTTTATCGAAAAAGCTCTGCCATTGTCGGCCGAGATTAAGCAATTTGTGAAAGAACACGGAAACGTGTCATTAGGAGAGTTTACTGTTGAGGATGTATATCATGGGCAAAAAGGCATTATTGGCCTTTTAACCGAAACTTCTTTATTAGACGCTAACGAAGGAATTCGTTTTAGAGGATACACCATTCCAGAATTAAGAGCAAAACTTCCAAAAGTACCAGGTGGCACTGAACCACTTCCTGAAGGTTTATTTTATTTGATGCTTTTAGGTGAAATGCCTACTTACGACGATGTTCTTGATATTCAAGCTACTTGGAGAGAAAGAGCTGAAGTTCCTGCGCATGTATTTCAAACCTTAGATTCATTGCCAATAAACACACATCCAATGACCCAGTTTAGCATTGGTATTATGGCCATGCAAACCGAATCGGTTTTTGCCAAAGCTTACCGCGATGGTATTAACAAAAAGGATTATTGGGATCCAACCTACGAAGATGTAATTACCCTTTTGGCTCGTTTACCAAGAATTGCAGCCTATATATATAGAAGAACCTATAAAAACAATGAGCATATTGCTCCAAATCCAGAATTGGATTGGGCAGCAAACTTTGCCCATATGTTGGGTTACGACCAAAACGAGTTTTATAAATTAATGCGTTTATACCTTACCATTCATGCCGATCATGAAGGAGGAAACGTTTCGGCTCACACAACTCACTTAGTTGGATCAGCACTTAGCGACCCGTATCTTTCTTTTGCCGCTTCTATGAACGGTTTAGCTGGCCCATTACATGGCTTAGCAAACCAAGAAGTGGTTCGTTGGATTTTTGAAATGCGTGATCAAATTGGACATTCACCTAGCAAGGACGAAATTGCGGAGTATATCAAACAAACGTTATTAAGCGGAAAAGTTGTTCCAGGATATGGCCATGCCGTATTAAGAAAAACCGACCCTCGCTTTTTGGCTCAGCAAGAATTTGCTAGAACCTATATGCCTGATGACGAGTTAGTAAATATTGTTTGGAACATTTATGAAGTAGCTCCTCCAATTTTAGAGGGAACAGGTAAAATTAAAAACCCATGGCCTAACGTAGATGCACACTCTGGTGCATTGTTATTACACTATGGCTTAAACGAATACGACTTCTATACTGTATTATTTGGTGTTAGCCGCGCATTAGGCGTTATGGCCTCATTAATGTGGGATAGAGCTTTAGGCTTACCAATTGAAAGACCAAAATCTGTAACTTTTGAGTGGTTAAAGAAAACTATTGCTGCCAAAGAAGCAAAAGCATAAAAATTAAATTCAATTACTAAAAAAACGCTCTACGAATTTGTAGGGCGTTTTTTTTTGCCTAGGATTGGTCTGATTATTGTATTTTTGGAAACCATGAAAAGTACATATTTAGGAAAGATTCTTCGAACATTTACAAGCAAAACCTTCATTTGGATACTCCCTTTTCTTGGTTTTTTGAGTAGCTGTGGAGTGTATTCGCAAAGCGGAGCTTCTATTAATCCCGAAGCAAAAACATTTAGCGTTGCTTATATTGTAAACAATGCCAGTATTGTTGCTCCCTCACTGAGCCAAACACTTACTGAAAAAATTAAAACAAAATTTATTAATGAAACTCCTCTAAAATTAACCACTGCCGAAAGTGATTTACATTTTACTGGGAAAATATTGAGCTATACCACAGCCCCAGTGGCTATTCAAGGAAACCAAACAAATGCCGTTACCAGACTCACTGTAACAGTTGAAATTACCTGCATAAATAAATTAGAAGAAGCTAAAGGTTTTACCCAAACCTTCACCAATTTTAGCGATTATGACTCGAAACTTGATTTTGCGGTAATAGAGCGCGACCAAATCAATAAAATATGCGACGGATTGGTTCAGGATATTTTTAATAAAGCCTTTATCAACTGGTAAATTGACAGCCAATCAATTTTTAATTATATTGCCTCAAAAATTACAGGTTTGAACAAATACGATTTTACAAGTTTGGTGAAGGACCCCAAGAAATTGGGTGAGCCAGATATAGAAAAACTAAAGGCATTGACGTTACAATTCCCGTATTTTTCTATTGCCCAAAATTTATTGGTAAAATCACTTCACAATACCAAGCATTACGAATACGATAAGTATTTAAAACAGGCCGCACTGCAAACGGGAAGCAGATCTGTTTTATATAACCTAGTTCATGATTTACCTCTTGAAACAGAAAGTAAGGAAGTAATGGAGCAAGAGGTTGAGCACTTGCAAATAAACGTACCAAACAATACCTCTGAAAGTACTACTAGCAGCGCCATTAACCTGATAGAGCCTGAAATTATTGCTGAGCCTATTCAGGAAGTTGAGGAAGAAATTAAGCAAGAAGTTGAAGAAGCAATTAGTGTCGAACCAATTGCTGAGGTAATAAGTACAGTTGCCGAACCTATCTCAACAAGTATAGAAGAACAAAGCTTAGAAGATTATTTTTCAAGTCCGGAACCACTAGTTGAAAAACATCCAGAACCTCTTATAGAAACAATTTCTGAAACATTACTTCAGAACATTGAACCGGCAAAACCAGAACAGACAAGAGACCCAGAAGAAATTTACGAGGACGAGAAATTAGTTTCTTCCACAGGAAAATTTGTAAAGTTTATTCCTAAATCAAAACAGGTAAACAGCGATGAAATGGATGAAGTTTCGCTGATTCCTGAAATGAAAAATCCAGATGAGCAAGTTCTTGAACACTTTGATATTACTAGCCTTGACGGATTTTATGATACTGCTCCAGAATTTAAATCAACCATTGAAGAAGAGCCTCAAGATAAACCAATAGAAAGTACGCCTATTTCTATTATTGAGGAAGAAATTGAGGAACCAGATTACCTCGAAAACGTCGTACAAACTCCTTTGGTTCAAAGCGTACAACCTACATTTACTGAGCCCGAAGAAATAGAAAGCATTGCTGAACCAGTTGCTGAAAGCATTGTTACAAATTTTGAAGAAGCTACACTTGAAAATGATTTTCCATTAGAAGAAGCCTCAACAAGCGATAGCCAAACAAACGCAAATGATGATGGTTTCTTAAGTTGGATAAGTAGCAAAGAAGTAGCACCAATTGAATTAGCAACTACACCTGAGCCAATTATTGAACCAGAGCCTGTAGTGGTTGCTGAACCAAGAGTTGCAGTGATAGAAGATCATGAATTCGTTTCTAACTTTACCGATAAATTTGCCCACGACTCGAATAAGAGTTTGAGTTTAACCATAAAGGATAACGAGCCAGCAGATTCAGTTAAACCTAAGCTAGAGCCTGAAATAATAATTCCTAAAGAATCTGTTGAAGAGATCAAATCTGAACCAATTGCTGAAGAACCAATAAGTAAGCACTTAGATAGCTTGCAAGACTATGAGGTAAATTTATTTTTGGCTCCCTTATATAAGCAAGTTACCTACAACGAAAATTTATTTGAAGAGAGTTTCGGAAGTGTTTATAGAGGTGAACCAATTGCTAAGGTTGAATGGACAGAACCATTTGTTAAATTAAAAGAAACTCAAGAAGAAGGAAACAGGGCCAAAGAAATTGCCAAAGAAATTGAGGAATTTGATGCTGTAACCGAATACAAGCCAAAAATAGAAGAAGAAAATAATTCAATTGTATTTGAAGCCCCAGAAGTAAAACCCAAAATTGCAGATTTACCTACCCCAAAAATTGCGCGCGACCCAGGGACGGTAGAATCTATTTTGGAAAAGTTTATGCGTGAAAACCCAAGCATAGCACGACCAAAAAGTGAGTTTTACAGCCCAATGAATATGGCTAAGCAAAGTGCCGAGGAAAGCGATGAAATTGTAAGTGAGACACTTGCGCAAATTTATACTCGCCAAGGGCTCTATAAAAAAGCAATTGTGATGTATGAAAAATTGGGGTTGCATTATCCAGAGAAATTGCCTTATTTCGCAGGCCTGATTTCTCAGATCAAATCAGCACATAATATAGACTAAGATATGTTAACAGTAATTTTAATTTTAATTGTAGTAGCATGTGTGTTACTTACATTGTTGGTATTAATTCAAAATCCAAAAGGAGGAATAGCAGCAAACTTTGTGGCACCAAGCCAAATTATGGGTGTTAAACGTAGTACCGATGTGGTTGAAAAAGCTACTTGGGTAATGGCAGTTGCACTTATTTGTCTTTCTTTAATGTCTAATTTCTTCCGTCCAACTGGCGCAAGCAACGAAGGATTGAACGATTCGCGTATTAAGGATAATATTTCTGAGCAAACTGTACCAGCTGCTCCAATGGCACCTCAGCCAGCACAAACAGCTCCTGCTCAAGAAGGCGCACAACCTGCTGCTGAACAAAAAACTAACTAGAATTAAATAATTCTCACGATACTAATAAAAAAGCCTCCTTACCATTTGGTGAGGGGGCTTTTTTTGTGATTATGGTTAAGATAATTGGTGCTTAATGAACCTATATTGAGAGTCTATTCTATTGAAAATACCATTGTTAAAGTGCTTATTTAAATACTGCTTTAAGCTCCTTTCATGTGGCAAATAAATTAAAGTGAATAGGCCTATAAAAGAAAAAAGGAAAGAATCTATTACTAGATAATTTCCTTTTACTACTAAACCCAAACTTTATAATCAACTAATTAGAAACGTTTTCTTAGGAAGAAATTTAAGCCATATGAGATTGGCCTTTGTTGAATCCAACCTGTATTTTGAACCATTGAATTAAGTGCAAACTTGCCTGTTGGAGAGGCGCCAATTTCAACGCTGCTATTGGCGCTATAAACAAAAGATGGAGAAACATTGGCAAAAATTACATTCTTAAATTGCGGGAACGATTCTCTATCGTTGGCAACCAAAATACCTATGCAACCCGGATCTGGCATATACACGTTTACCAAGTTTAACTTGCCAAAACTAGCACCGGCCATCAACTCAAAATGAAAACTACTTTCCGATTTAAATTGGTAACCAACCCAAAGAGGGATTTCGGTAAAACTGTATTTATTTTCGTAGCTATTAGTTTTGCCAACTATAATAGAATCGTTTAGGTTCACATATAAATTTTTATCCTGAACCAAAGTTGGGTTCGTTTGGTTGGCAGGTAATACCGAGAAATTAACGTTTTGTTTAAACGCACTAATACCAATACCTCCAGCCACAAACCATGATTTATTAATATGATAATTAAGCATTAAACCACCCGAAAAATCTAGGCTAGGCGATTCCATTTCTTTACGCAATTGAAACGACTTATCTAAATTTGAATAGGTAGTTGAAGTAGGCATGCTTAGTTTCATATCTGTATAATGCACTCCAGCATAAGCCACTAAAGAAAACTTGCCAAAATTTTCTTCTGGAGTGATATAACTCTTTTCTCTAAAAATTTTATCTTCCGTAAACGTGTCTTTAGGCTGCGGATTAATGGTTGCCGATTCTAAAATAACTTTGGGTTCATTTGTTTTGGATGGCACATTAGCTTCTGTTTTAGGAGCACTCGCAATAGGTGCAGTGTTTGCCGAGGCAGGTGGAATTGCCTGAGCATCTTGATCGCTTGGAGGCAAACTAGATTGGTTCGAACCGCCACTTGCAGCAATACTTGAAACAATGCCAGATGCAGATGAACCAGCACCTGCCTTTTTGTTTTTAGCTTTTGATGAGTTACCATTTTTAGCAGCTACAAATACATTTTTGTGGGTAGATTTTTTAGGCAAACTAGGGCTACTAGTTAATTCCTTGTGGGAGGTATTGCTTTGGGCTAAAGCAGAGTTAGGTTGTATGGCTGTATTTTCTGAAACAAGTGCATCACTTGATTCGCTGTTGGTAGAATTAGAAGGCTTGACAATAACCGATGCAGCAGGTGATGCTTGGGTAGCAGCAGATTCTGAAGGTTTTGTGATTGCTTCATTTGACGTATTAGGAGCAGAAATTACTTGCTCTGTTTTTGCAGGAGCCTGTTTTTGGGTATACGCAAGATTCTTAGTTTCTTCTATATTTCTGAACCAATACCCAGCGCCAAAGGTGGCCAATAATAAAACGGCAATTGAGCTGAACCAAATAATACCTTTTCTGCGACGAGTTTCTGGCAATTGGGCTTCAACACCCTCCCAAACTTCTTTATTTGGAGTAAGGGAATAATTTTCTAATTTCTGTTGTAGAGTAGGTTCAAAGGAATCGGCTTGGATGTTTTGTTCAATCCTGCTCCATAGAGAATCAGACGGTTTCAGTTCCATGCCGTCTAATTGATCCTTCAACTTCTCTTCAAAACTATTTTGCTTCTTCAAAGGGCTCATTTAAAATCTGATAATGTTTAGCCAATAATCCCTGCATAAACTGCTTGGCACGGGAGTATTGCGATTTGCTGGTTCCTACAGCGATAGTTAATTTTTCGGCTATTTCCTTGTGGGTATAACCTTCAATTGCGTATAAGTTAAAAATAACTCGGTATCCTTCTGGTAAATGTTGGATAAGAGCTATTATTTCTTTGGCAGAAATTTTCTCAAGAATATCGTCGTGGAAAGGGGCATCAAAATTTTCTTGATCCAAATCTTCCTGAAACTTTCTGCTACGATGTTTATAATGGTTGATGGCATTGTACACCATAATTCTTCTAACCCAACCTTCAAAACTTCCTTCAAACTTAAACTTCGACATTCCTTGAAAAACCTTTAGAAACCCTTCTTGCAGCATATCTTCGGCCTCTGCCCTATCTTTTGCATAGCGCATACATACACCCAACATTTTACCCGCAAAGTGCTCATACAAAGCTTTCTGGCTGGCTCTGTCGCCATCCAAACAACCTTTTATGATATCGGATTCGTTAAATAACATGGTTTTTCTGCTTATTAGGAAGTCATTTCAAATTGTCTAGGGGTTGCCCCTATGCTGAAAATATTTGTGAAATTACTCTTTCTTGTCATTTAATTCAAGCGCCATCGCCTAAAAAGAGGAAAAACTGTCAGCATTTTTGCCTTGGCATAGCTTTGGCTAAAGGTGAGTACACATTAACAATAAAAAACACAAAACGTATATGTCAGTAACACTTAAACCAATTGCAGGAACCCAAAACAGAGTGATTGTTTTGCCTGCACCAGCAGAAGAAAAAACAGCTTCAGGTATCATTATTCCTGATACTGCTAAAGAAAAACCACAAAGAGGAACCGTTGTTTCTGTGAGCGAAGTGGATGAAAAAGGAAACAAGCCAGCAGTAAAAGCCGGAGATGTTGTATTATACGGTAAGTATGCTGGAACCGAAATTAGTTTTGAAGGTAAAGATTATCTTATTATGCGTGAAAGTGACATTTTTGCCACTTTGTAAGTTGAAGTCTATAAATAAAAATCAATAAAATATTATGAGTAAGAAAATTTCATACAGTGTAGATGCTCGCGATGGTTTAAAACGCGGTGTAGATGCTTTGGCTAATGCCGTTAAAGTAACCCTTGGACCTAAAGGTCGTAATGTAGTTATAGACAAAAAATTTGGTTCACCACAAGTTACTAAAGATGGTGTTTCTGTAGCCAAAGAAATTGAATTAAAAGATCCTATTGAAAACATGGGTGCTCAAATGGTAAAAGAAGTTGCTTCAAAAACTGCTGATCAAGCGGGTGATGGAACAACAACTGCAACTGTTTTGGCTCAAGCCATTGTTACAGCTGGTTTAAAAAACGTAGCTGCAGGTGCAAACCCAATGGACCTAAAACGTGGTATAGACAAAGCGGTTAGCGCAGTAGTAGATAGCTTAAAAAGCCAATCACAACAAGTAGGCGACGATAACCAAAAGATTCAACAAGTTGCTACCATTAGTGCCAATAACGACGAAGTAATTGGAAAACTAATTGCAGATGCAATGGCTAAAGTTGGTAAAGAAGGTGTTATTACCGTTGAAGAAGCAAAAGGAACTGAAACAGAGGTAAAAACTGTTGAAGGAATGCAATTCGACCGTGGATATTTATCTCCGTATTTTGTAACCAATGCAGAGAAAATGGAAGCTGAATTAGATAGCCCTTTCATTTTAATCTACGACAAGAAAATTTCTAGCATGAAAGAATTGCTACCTATTTTGGAGTTAGTGGTTCAAACCGGAAAACCTTTGCTAATTATTGCCGAAGATTTAGAAGGTGAAGCATTAGCTACTTTGGTAGTAAATAAAATTAGAGGTTCTTTAAAAATTGCAGCTGTTAAAGCTCCAGGTTTTGGCGATAGAAGAAAAGCTATGTTAGAAGATATTGCTATCTTAACTGGCGGAACCGTTATTAGCGAAGAGCGTGGTTTTAAATTAGAAAATGCTGATTTAACCTACTTAGGTAGAGCAGAAAAAATTACCATTGATAAAGACAATACAACTATTATCAACGGTGCTGGAACTAAAGATGATATTACATCTAGAGTAAACCAAATTAAAGCTCAAATAGAAAATACCACTTCTGATTACGATAAAGAAAAATTGCAAGAGCGTTTAGCTAAATTAGCTGGTGGTGTTGCTGTTCTTTATATTGGTGCTGCATCTGAGGTTGAAATGAAAGAAAAGAAAGACCGTGTTGACGATGCGTTACATGCAACTCGTGCGGCAGTAGAAGAAGGTATTGTTGCTGGTGGTGGTGTTGCATATATTAGAGCAATTTCTGCATTAGAAAACCTTAAAGGTATTAATGAAGACGAAAACACTGGTATTGCTATTATTAAACGTTCTATTGAAGAACCATTACGCCAAATAGTTGCCAATGCTGGTGGCGAAGGCAGTGTAGTTGTAAACAAAGTACGTGAAGGTAAAGACGATTTTGGTTACAATGCTCGCACAGAGCAATATGAAAACTTAATTGCAGCAGGTGTTATTGACCCTACTAAAGTAAGTAGAGTTGCTTTACAAAATGCAGCTTCTGTTGCCGCTATGATTTTAACAACAGAATGTATTTTAGCAGAAGAAAAAGAAAATAACCCAGCTCCAATGCCAGGCGGAATGCCAGGTGGAATGGGTGGTATGGACTACTAAATCAGGATTGAGTTGGAGTGTGAGTAGGGAGATCCTTTTACTTAAAAATCCCGAGGTGCGAGCCTTGGGATTTTTTTGTTGCATTTATGTAAAGTATGCTTTACATTTGGATAAGTAAACTTTACATGTATGTTTGATTATTTATTACCGAATGTGTTTAAGAAAATAGGATTAGGGGTATATCTCTTGAGTGTTTTCTTTGTTTTATTTGCGACTAAATTGGGCATAGATGCAATCCTAAGGAATGATTTGATTTCAATTTTTGCTGTACTAGGCTTTGGATTAATTATTAATAGCAAAGAAAAAGACGAAGATGAAAGAACCATGATTTGCCGATACAAAGCGCTTGGCAAAACGTTTCGGTCTTTATTGATCTTTTTCCTAATTATGAAATTTGGTGAACTAATTATTCTGGAAATGCCAATGCCAGGACAATTTCAAATAAGTTTCTTTACAATTTCTTTGCTGGTTTATTATGGAACTTTTGAAAAGCTTTTGAAAAACGAACTTTAAGAACCCAACATCCATTATGCTTAATTATTTGCTTCTATTTAAATTTATGAATGAGATTAAGTTTTGCCTTGGGTTCCATTATTAGTATTCTAGAGCTTTATTAACAAATGAAAAATAGGATTAGACAAGAACGAGCCGAACACGATTTATCGCAGGCTGAATTGGCCGAAAAGGTAAAGGTGAGTAGGCAAACCATTATTTCATTGGAAACAGGAAAGTATATTCCTTCTACCGAATTGGCTTTGCGCCTTTCTACTGTTTTTGGCAAAACTGTTAATGAGTTGTTTTTTTTAGAGGATTAAAACCATAGGTATAAAATCCTATTTTTACATAGACTTGTAACATTCCTTCTAGTTGGTTCGTTTTTAACTAATCAATAGAAATTTAATAAAGCAAAGCACATGAAAAAATTTATTCTACTTCTTTTAGTTTGTGTTAACATGAATGCGTTTTCGCAATCTATTTTCCCCTATGAAAAGGTGACCTATTTTCAAAAAGGAAATAAGAAAAGTACCGACAATTTGTTTAAGGAAAAGGGAGTAAAAGAGGAGCAAGAGTTTATTCAGAAAAACACTAAAAAAGCTGAAAAATTAGCTTGGACCAGAACCTATAATACTGCCGGAAATAATGTGAGTTATAAAAGCACTAAAAACAAATACAACCATATCTACTATTGGAAAAACGACTCACAATTGAGTTCGTCCATCACCTTTAGGAAGCTAGATACATCGTGGTATTGGGTGTATGAATATACTAGTGATAATAGATTAGTAGAATACAGAAGCTATGATAAAAACAAGCCTGTTTGCATTTGGAAAACGGCATTTGAATACAATGCTACCGGAGCAAAAACCAAAGAAACTGTGTATGGCAAAAAGGGCAAATTAAGCAGCAAAATAGAATACGATTATTTTGAGGATGGACAGAAAAAAGAAACACGCATTTTTGATAAAAAAGGGAAGCTAAAAAAAGTATATAAATACACCTGCAATCCAAAAGGTGATTTAGACAAAGAAGATAAATTGGAGCAGTTAAATTATTGCGTTATTAAAAACAAAAATGAAGATGGTAGCTTTTACGAAATTCTAGAAACGCATGTGGATGGCAAAATTAAACGCCAAATTTACACCTACTCCGCCGACTCAAACATGATAAAGTACGAGGCTTTTAAGCCAAGTGGACAGGTAAGGTATACCACAAAATATAGCTACAACGCAGAAGGAAAAACCACTGCATATGAATTTTATAAAGGCAATGGAAAATTGAAATACTCTGAAAAATATGCCTTTAATGAAAAAGGTTTATTGATTAATGAGGACAGGTTTAATAACAAAAACAAATTGGTTTTTAGAACCAGATATGCGTATACCTATTTTTAAAAGGCGATAAAAAAAATCCTAGAAACAGGAAAAACTTATTGAATCTATATTTTACTAATGGCTTAAGAAAGGTAAATCCAAAAATCTTCTACCAATTCATTTTTTAGATTAAGGTTCCTATTCTGCTTCGAAATATTTTAGTGTATTAAGAATATACTAAATCATGAAAAACAGAAAACTTAACCGACTTGCCGATTATGACTATTCGCAAGAAAGAGACTATTTTGTTACCTGTAATACTCATAATAGGGTGAAACATTTTGGGGAAATTAAAAACAAAGAAATGATTTTGAATGGGCATGGAGAAATTGTTTCGGAACAATGGAATTGGTTGCTTATTCAATATCCGTATTTAAAATCAGATGCATTTATAATCATGCCAGACCATTTTCATGCCATCATGAGCATCTCAATACCTGTTGATTTGAAATTGAATGTGAAGGAAAATCAACTAAAAATAAAACCTCTATCTGAATTGGTTGGTGCCTTTAAAACCACATCTGCCCGAAGAATAAATTTGGCAGGAAATGCCTCCTTTGCTTGGCAAAGGTCGTTTTACGATAAAATAATACGATCGCCTCTCGAATACCAAAATATAAAACGATATATCCAAAACAATCCTTCTGCGTGGGATAATCACCATGATACCAGGTAAGGACAGGTCGCGACCTGTCCCTACGGGGGGGCATGCGCGAAACATATCATATATGGTAAGGACAGGTCGCGACCTGTCCCCACGGGGGGCATGCGCGGCGCGGCCTTTGAAAAATACATCCATAACAATACCTTTGGGTAAACACCCAACCTTATGCGCAAAATTTTAATTGGTTTAAGCATTTTACTTCTTGGCTTTGTATTGTTTATTCAATTAAGCGGAAACCAACACGTTTATAGAACACTTGCCATGACAATTTTTAGAGGAAAACTTGGTCCAGGCATTGATGAATTGAAGGATTTTCCAACCCGCACCATCCAAAACTTAAAGCCAGA
Organism: Bacteroidetes bacterium B1(2017); assembly: GCA_002256395.1. Lineage (GTDB taxonomy): Bacteria > Bacteroidota > Bacteroidia > UKL13-3 > UKL13-3 > B1. Next base: position 300,778 of record NKJG01000001.1, read on the forward strand.
ACCTTGGCCTAAATCCACTATTTACGGTTCGGTTCAGCCCGCTAAAGAACTACTTGAAAAAGCTACTACCTATAAAACCACTGCTATATTAGTTATACAAAACGATAGTATTTTATATGAAACCTATTTTGATGGATATGATGCAAAAACAGTAAGCAATTCCTTTTCTATGGCCAAAAGTTTTACGGGCCTACTAATTGGATGCGCATTAAAAGATGGATACATAAAAAGCTTAGACGAAGCCATAGGAATGTATGTTCCAGAGTTTACTAAATCGCCCTACGATAAGATAACGATTAGGCATTTATTAATGATGAGTTCTGGACTTGATTTTAAAGAAAGTTATGGCAGCTTATTTGGTTGGCCAGCCAAAGCCTATTATGGAACGGATGTAAATGCAACAGTAATGAATGCGCCTAAATTAAATGAACCAGGAACAGTATATGAATACAAAGGCGGCGATACCCAATTACTAGGAATGATATTGAAAAAGGCAACAGGTAAGAATGTGGCAGAATATGCCTCAGAGCGATTATGGAAACAAATTGGAGCCGAAGACCAAGCTTATTGGAGTTTGGATAAAGAAAATGGAATGGAAAAAGTTAGTTGTTGCTATTACGCTACTGCCCACGACTTTGCACGATTTGGTAAGCTTTGCATGAATTATGGAAAATGGAATTCTACCCAATTAATTGATAGCAGCTATATTGCTCAAAGTATGGTTTTGGCTCCTTTAAAAACCAAAGACGGCTTGCCTAATACTCAATATGGGTATCAGTGGTGGGTAATGAACCATGAAGGATTGGATGTTTTTTATGCCAGAGGAATTAAAGGCCAATACATATTTTGCATTCCTGAAAAGAAATTAATTATTGTGCGTTTAGGACACAAACGTGCCGATAAAAAAGGGGAGGAATTGCCGGAAGATATTTTTGATTATTTAAATCTAGGACTTGGAATGTGTAAAAACTAGGTTCGGGCTGAGCCTAATTAATCTCTAACATCTACTAAATATTCTACATTTTCTGGAGCAGAGCCTGTGATTTTAACTAAGCCTTTTTTGCCCTTTCGAGTTACAATTACTAGACCATCTTTTGCCGTCCCAATATAATCGTAAATGGGATCAAGGAGTATCTCACCCGATTCATTAATAAGACCCAAAAGGCCCATATTTTCTACACGAGCCACACCTTTTTCAAATGGATATACTTGGTCGAATTCGGGCTTAATTACCTCTTCACCTTGCATATCAATAAAGCCCATTTTACCATTCTTGATAACTTTGGCTCTTCCATTTTTAAATGGATAAATCACATCGTATCCTTTTAATACTTTGCCGCCCACTTTTTTCTGAGCGAAGGCATCTATATGAAAAAAACAAAATAGTGCAGCAATTAATACTAGTATTCTCATCGTCGGCGAATTTAATTTATTTACCCTAAAAACAAACTTTGTGCCTGAATATTTAAAATTGATTTGCATTTTTTATAAGAAGCCCTAATTTTAAAAAAAAATTAAAACATGGAATCATTCAGAAAAAGTGCTGGTTGGGCTTTAGTGGTTAGAGGACTATTGTTTATGCTTTTTGGATTTTTGGTTCTTTTTATGGAATCAAAAACCATTTATGGACCAATGAATTTCCTAGGAATAATTTTATTGGTTTCGGGCGGATTATATTTTGTCTTATCTATTATGCTTAGAAAGAGCACTAAAGCTTGGTTTTTAGGACTATTTTGGGGCGTAATAGACTTAGCAACAGGTGGCTATATTATGCTCAATATGACAAACGCCACTCACCTGTTTACCAATATCATTGGAATTTTTGCCATTATTATGGGCTTATCTATTTTCATTTCTGCCTTTTTTATTAAGTCGTATCGTATTTTCTTATACATAAACGCCATTGTTTCCTTAAGCTTTGGTTTAATAATTTTGTTAAACCCTACCTTGGGTCGACTTGACTTTTTAGTTGGCCTTTACGGTTTATTATTAGGAATGTTTGTAGTATATGGCGGATATGCCTTATTAAGTTGGAAAAAGAAGGAAATTATTGCTGAACCAACTAAAGAGGGAAACTAATATGCTTGGAGCAAAATCTAGAAATTACCTTTATTTATTTAGTTTAAGTCCTGCCCTATTTTGTATTTATGGAAACTTAACGGGTTCGTATTTTACCCTGGCCAATACCATTTATTCCTTGGTTTTCCTTGGTACCATTGAGTGGATAACTAAACCTATTCAATCAAATTTAGCTACCCAAGCCAATGATTCTATTCCAAAATTAATTTTGTTCCTACATATTCCCTTTCAACTAGCCAGCACAGCAAGTTTTATTGTAGGCATTTCAAATGGCACCATTGAAGGAATTTGGATATTGTTTGCTGCGTTAAGCACTGGCGTAAACTCAGGTTCATCGGCCATTGTGGTATCCCATGAATTTATTCATAGAAAAAGTCAGTTGGACCAATTCTGGGGTAAGTTTTTGCTTTTTACCGCAGGTAATATGTACTTTTTTATAGATCATTTGCGCGTGCACCACAAATGGGTTGGAACGGCTAAAGATCATGCGACTGCTAGGTTTGGCGAAAATTTATATGCCTTCTTTTTACGTTCTTCCTTAGGACAATTTTTGGGTGCCATTACCTTAGAAAACGAACGACTAAAGAAAGAAAACAAAAAAAATATTCTGCTAAACCATTATGTATACAGGCAATTAATTTTGCATGCGGTATTTGATACAACTGTTTTTTTTACGTTTGGGGGTATCGCTTTGGCAGCTTGGTTTTTGCACTGCATAATTGCCAATTTTTTATTGGAGTATGTTAACTACGTGCAGCATTATGGGCTGAACCGAGCTGAAAACACAAGGGTTAAAGAAGAACATAGTTGGGACAGTGATAGTTTTGTGAGCCGATTTGTTTTGGTAGATTTAAGCCGTCATGCCGACCACCATTACTATGCTTCTAAGCCTTACCACACACTAATAAATTACGAAAACAGTCCGAAAATGCCGAGTGGGTATGCGGGTTTATTTTTTATAGCGGCAGTTCCACCCCTTTGGTTCAGCCTAATTAATAAAAGAATACCAAAAACTAGTTAAACATCCATTTCTGGAATATCGCCATTAACAACCAGGCGACCTTCCGTTTTTTCTTGAATATATTCTACACTTACGCCTGGCGCTCTTTCTAGCAATACAAATCCTTCGGAGGTAATATCAAAAACGCCTAATTCTGTTACCACTTTTTTAACGCAACCTAAACCCGTTATAGGCAAGCTACATTTACTTAGTAATTTAGATTCGCCCGCTTTATTTACATGCTGCATGGCAACAATAATATTTTTTGCTGAAGCAACTAAATCCATTGCTCCGCCCATGCCTTTCACCATTTTCCCCGGTATTTTCCAATTGGCTATATCGCCATTATCGGCCACTTCCATGGCTCCTAAAACGGTAAGATCTACCCTGCCGCTTCTAATCATACCAAAACTCATAGCACTATCAAAAAAACTTGACCCTTGGGCAGTGGTTACGGTTTGTTTTCCAGCATTGATTAAATCTGCATCCACATCTTCTTCAAAAGGAAACGGTCCAATACCTAATAAACCATTTTCTGATTGAAGGATAACTTCCATTCCTTCTGGAACATAGTTAGCAACAAGCGTTGGAATACCAATTCCTAGGTTAACATAGTAACCATCTTTTAATTCTTTTGCAATACGTTTTGCAATTCCAAATTTATCGAGCATAGCAGTACAAATGTAAAAAAATACCTGAAAGTTAAGGAGGCAAAATAACTAGGAGGCAAAAAGATTTTACGCTATTAACTAAATATTAATGTTTGAGCATTTTATTCTTAAAAAAAATATTGGATATTTGGAGCTAGAAAACCTAACATTTTCTCTACTCAAACTATGAAAAACAACAGTATCCTTCTAGTAGAAGACGACGCTATGAGCTTTCAATCTTTAAAACGAATTTTAGAAGATTTAGGCTACAAAAATCTAACCCATGTTACCAACGGAATTGACGCCATTAACAGTGTAAAAAACTCGCATTTCGACATTGTATTAATGGATATTGGCTTAGAAGGAAAGCTTGATGGTATTGATACTTCGGCACTATTGGATGGCAAAGCAAGAGTTATTTTCACCTCTGGCAATCACAAAGACGGACAAACATTTAGCAGAATTGCGAAGGCCGGAAGTTATGGTTTTATTAGCAAGCCATTTACAAGCCAATTGGTTAGAGAAGCGGTTGAAAATGCTTTAAAATAGATTTTAAATACAGGCTCCGATTTTAAATGAAAACAAATTTTTCGCATGGAGCCACCTTTGAAGGAACCTCAAGTTATTTAGGTATCCTTACCTTTGGCGTTGGCCTGTTTTACTTATTTGGCCTGAACCTATTTCTACCTGCCATTGGGCTATGTTTTGTTGGTGCGGTACTTTTTATTCAAGTAAAAGGTATCTCGATAGATACAGAGCGCAATAGGTTCAAACCCTATTTACACCTACTTTTTTACAGGATTGGCTTTTGGTATTCTTTGGATGAAATAAAGGAAATTACGTTGAGGTATTTTAACGAAAGTCAGAATATTTACCCAAGGCATATAGCTGTATATACAGCTACTGCCAGGTGTTACGAGATTCATTTTGTGGCAAAGGATGGAGAACTCTATTTAATTCAAGACATAAAAAGTCATAGTGCTGCTTTAGATTTTTGCAAGGAGCTATCCGAAAAAACCGGCTTACCCTTTAAAGACTTGGCACCAGGGCATAAAAATGTAAGTTAAAACCCAATCCCAACTATCTTATAAAGTTATTTCTATAATGCTGTTGAAAATCATTTCCTATTGTCGGCTAACTTTCTATTTTCGCAGTACTTTTTAGTAACCATAATTAAACAATCATACAATGACTAAAGTTTCTGTAATCGGTGCAGGTGCCGTGGGCGCCACAACAGCCGATGTAATTGCGTACCGCGAGTTAGCGGACGAAGTAGTATTATTAGACGTTAAAGAAGGTTTTGCCGAAGGTAAGGCCCTCGATATTTACCAAACCACTTCTTTATTAGGAATGAAAACCAGAATTACTGGCACAACAAACGACTATAGCAAAACTGCTGGGTCGGATGTAGTTGTAATTACTTCGGGTATTCCTCGTAAGCCAGGTATGACACGTGAAGAGTTAATTGGAACCAATGCAAACATTGTAAAAACGGTTGCAGAAAACGTATTGAAACACTCTCCAAATGCAATTTTGGTGGTTGTATCAAACCCAATGGATACCATGACTTATTTAGCATTAAAAGCTACTGGATTACCAAAAAACAGAGTTATTGGTATGGGTGGTTTATTGGATAGCGCTCGTTTTAAAGGGTATTTAGGCTTAGCCTTGAACCAACCAACAGCAGATATTCAAGGAACAGTTATTGGTGGCCATGGCGATACGACTATGATTCCTTTAACACGTTTAGCTACCTTGAATGGTGTACCAGTTTCTACTAAATTAAGTGCTGAGCAATTAAAAGAAATTAGTGATGCAACGATGGTAGGTGGAGCAACTTTAACTAAATTATTAGGCACATCGGCTTGGTATGCCCCAGGTGCTGCAGCTGCATTTTTAGTTGAAAGCATTGTACGCGATCAAAAACGCATTATGCCTTGCTGCGTATCTTTAGATGGCGAATATGGCCAAAGTGATATTTGTATGGGAGTACCTGTAACTGTTGGCAAAAACGGTTGGGAAACTATTGTAGATTATAGCTTAACTGCTGATGAGCAAGCTGCCTTTAACAAAAGCGCCGACGCCGTTAGAGCCATGAATGTGGTTTTGAAGGAAATTAATGTTTTGTAATTAGCCTCTGGCAGCTAGCTGCTGGCCTCTGGCATTTTTTAAAAAGCAGGTAACTTTAGGGTTGCCTGCTTTTTTTGTTTGTTGGTTTTGATAGCAAAAACCTTATTGTAAATTTCTTAAACCATTTGCCTATTTTCGTTGACTTACCCATATTCGCGTGGCGATTGGGAAAAAACAAATTAGAATGTCGGTAATAGTAAGTGGTTTAACAAAAATATACGGCCAACAAAAAGCGCTTGATGGCGTTAGTTTTGAGGTAAAACCAGGAGAAATCTTGGGCTTCTTAGGTCCGAATGGGGCAGGTAAATCTACCACCATGAAAATTTTAACAGGCTATTTGCCTCAGAATGCAGGAAGCGCAAGTGTTTGCGGCTTTGATGTAAACACACATAGCAAGGAAGCCCGTGCAAAAATTGGCTACTTACCAGAGTTAAATCCATTGTATACCGATATGTATATAAAGGAATACCTCCTTTTTTCGGCAGGTTTATTGGGCCTAACAGGCAAAGTGGCAAATGATGCTGTAGAAAACATGATTGTCAAAACAGGTTTAACACCTGAACGCAAAAAGCAAATTGGGCAATTATCAAAAGGCTACAAACAACGTGTAGGTTTGGCAGCGGCCATGTTGCACAATCCAGAAGTTTTAATTTTAGATGAACCAACAAGTGGGCTCGACCCGAACCAAGTTGTTGAAATACGTAACTTGATAAAAGAAATTGGCAAAAATAAAACGGTGCTTTTCTCTACACATATTATGCAAGAGGTTGAGGCTATGTGTACCCGCGTAATTATTATAAACAAAGGCAAAATAGTTGCCGATGATGCCATAGAAAACTTACAAAAGAAATCGGATAGAGAATTTATTATTACGGTAGAATTTAAGGATGCCATTGAAAATGACATCTTAAAAACAATTCCTTCTTTGGTTCAAACAGAAGCCAAAGGAAACCAATATAAATTAAAGGCTAAGCAAGATATTAGAGAAGAATTGGCGCGTTTAGCTCAGCAGCAGAACTGGCTTATTTTAAGCATGCAAGTAGAAGAAAGTTCTTTAGAAGAAGTGTTTCAATTATTAACCCGTTAACTATGTTTAGTATTTATCAAAAGGAAATACGGAGCTTCTTAAGTTCATTAATTGCCTATGTGGTTATGCTGGTATTTTTACTAGCAATAGGTTTGTTTACCTGGGTACTACCCGATTACAATGTTTTTGACTACGGCTATGCTAACTTAGATACTCTTTTTAGTATGGCACCTTGGTTGTTTATCTTTTTAATTTCGGCTATAACGATGCGTAGTTTAAGTGAAGAAAAAAAGAATGGCACCATTGAAATTATAACTACCAAACCCATTAGTGATTTGCAAATAATATTGGGAAAATATTTTGCAGGATTAACTTTGGTAGCATTTACCATTTTACCAACCTTAATTTATTATATAACCATATACAAATTAGGCGCACCGGCAGGAAACCTTGATAGTGGTGCCATTTGGGGCTCATACCTTGGACTGTTTTTCTTAAGCTCTTGTTTTGTGGCGTTAGGCATGTTTGCTTCGGCAGTTAGCGATAATCAAATTGTATCGTTTGTGGTTTCTATGTTTTTATGCTTTTTGTTTTACAATTTATTTGAACTCATTGCCGATTTTAAACTATTAGGATCATGGGATTCTGTGGTAGCAGGCTTGGGTATTAATGCACATTACGAAAGCATAAGTAGAGGAGTTATAGATTCTAGAGATTTAGTTTATTTCATCGGGTTTGATGTAGTATTTATTGCTGCTACCAAAACCATATTCGGAAGCAGGAAATGGTAGAACAAAAAAACAAAAGTGCAATGCCTGCAAAAAAGAGAAGTATGAAGCAACAAAGCCTACTTCAATTTATATTAATTCTAGTGGTGGCAGTATTGGTAAATTTATTGCTGAACCCATTCTTTTTTAGAATTGATTTAACTAAAGAAAAAAGATTTTCATTGGGAGAGGCTAGTAAAAACTTAGCTAAAAAAGTAACACAACCACTCTTTGTAAAAGTCTACCTAGAGGGCGAATTCCCAGCAGGATTCAAGCGTTTGAGCCGTTCAACTAAAGAAATGTTGGATGAGTTTAGCTCGTATAGCAATGGAAATATTCAATATGAATTTATTGATCCATTTGAAAATGCCAATGCAAAAAAATCGGAGGATATTATTGTTGAACTAGGCAATAAAGGCTTGCAACCAACCAATGTTCAAATAAAGAAAGAGGATGAATTTGCCCAAAAGATAATTATCCCAGGTGCTTTGTTATTTTATAAAGGCAAGGAATATCCAATGAACTTTTTAAAGAACCAATTTGGCCAAGATCCAGAGATGGTTATTAATAGTTCGATTGAATTATTAGAATACGAAATTTCGAATACCCTAAGAAAAGCCACACAAGAAAAAACAAAGAAGATTGCCATTATAGAAGACCATGGAGAGCTAGGGCGCTGGTATTTAGCCGATGCGCAAAGCACGTTGGAACAATATTATGAAGTAGTGCGTTTGCCATTAAGCATTCAAATACCACAACGCTTAAATGAATTTGCAGGAATAATAATTGCCAAACCAACCCAAGAAATTTCGGAGTTTGATAAATTTAAAATTGATCAATATATCATGAATGGAGGCAAGGTATTGTGGTTGGTTGAATCGCAATTGGCCGATATGGATAGCTTGCGCAAAGAGAATATTTTTGTAACAGGCACCTACCCTACTCATATTGATGATATGTTATTTAAATATGGCATTCGAGTTAACGCAAATATTATCCAAGATTTACAATGTAATGCCATTCCTGTGTTGAGCGGATTAAAAGATGGAGTACCACAGCAGAAATTGTTACCTTGGCCGTTTTACCCAGTAGCACCGGGCGCTAGCAACCATCCTATTGTAAAAGGCATTGAACCAATTTGGTTTCAGTTTGCAGCTAGTATTGATACCTTAAACAACCCTGCCATTAAGAAAACAGTTCTCTTAAAAAGCTCCGATTATAGCCGTGTATTAAGTGCACCTGTGAGAGTTGATTTAAGTACCTCACGTTTGGATTTGCAACCCGAAATGTTTAGACGTAATAGCAATGGAAATTTTATTATGGGTATTTTATTGGAAGGCGATTTTGTATCCAATTTTCAATATAGATATGATGCAAGCAGAACCCCTGATATGCCTTTTAAAGACCATGTAGAAAACAATAAAATGATTGTTATTTCAGATGGAGATGTGATACGTAACCAGTTTAAAAAATCTACCGGAGAAGTATTTCCTTTAGGTTTTGATAGATATACCCAAGAAACTTTTGGAAACAAAAAACTTATCCAAAACTGCATTGATTATTTATGCGACGATAGCGGGATTATTGAAATTCGCTCCAAAGAGATAACCTTAAGAATGCTTGATAAAGGAAAAGTTAAGAAAGAAAGAACTTTCTGGACACTACTAAACATTGGCCTTCCAATAAGTTTAATTCTCTTCTTTGGATTAATTAACAAATGGGTTCGTAAAAGAAAATACGCCGCATAAGTATGAATAAAAGCACTAAAATATTAGCCCTAGTTGCCGTTTTACTTGGACTTGCCTATTGGATGTTAAGCAAACAACCTTGGCGCACTGTTGAACGTGGAGCGGCCGATTTTTCTATTAGCGACACCAATTTGGTGACAAAAATATTTATGGCTAATAAACAAGGTCAGACTGTTTTATTGGAACGCACCCCACAAAACCAATGGCTAGTAAACCATAGCATTGTTGCCGACGAATTTAAAATAAAACTTTTGTTAGGAACCTTGCACGACATGCAAATTCAAATGCCTATTCCACCAAGCATGCATAATACCGCCATTGGAATTTTAGCTACACAAGGCATAAAAACAGAAATTTATGCGGGAGATAAAATACTTAAAACAATTTATGTAGGTAGCGAAACACCTGACAAAACAGGTACTTTTATGATGCTTGAAGGAGATGAAAAAACATACTCCATACATATACCTGGCTTTGTTGGATTTTTAACCCCGCGTTTTTTCTTAAGCGAAATTAAATGGCGCAGCAAATTAATTTATGATGTTAAGGCAGAAGATATTGCCGAATTGCAAATTCAATACCCAACAAACCCAGAAGAATCGTTTACCTATAATGCAGCTTCCTATTTGCCTGGGCATACCATTTTAAATAACGCCGGAAACCCAATGGCTGTAGACACCATGCAGGTGCATTTACTTTTGCATTCGTTTGAACAGAAATATGCAGAAGGATTTTACGACGACAGCACCTATACCAAGACCGAACGCGATTCACTCTTTAAACTTACACCCTATTGCAGCATTAGGCTCAAACAGAAAAATGGAGCAGAGCTAAACATGGCCTTATATAACAAACCTATTGGCGATAAAACCAAGGACCGTTACGACGAAAAAGGCAATGAACGGACCATTGATCCAGAAAAATTCTATGCTAAACTAAGTACCATTGAACAAATTGCGTCGGTTCAGGAATACGCCTTTAGAAGGATTTTGGTAAAGGCAAGCATGTTAAAAAAATAATTGACTCAGAAGGTTTTAGAAAAAATGCTATTTTCGCAACCTTATGGACCCTTCCGTCATTATAATTTGTAGCATTCTGTTTTCGGCATTTTTTGCTGGGATGGAAATTGCGTTTATTTCAGCTAACAAACTTCTTATAGAACTTAAAAACAAACAAGGCAGCACCTATGCTAGGTTATTAAGCCCATTTGTTGCTAGCCCCACTAAATTTATTAGTACAACCCTTATTGGTAACAATATTGGTCTAGTAGTGTATGGAATATACATGGCTCAAATTTTAAATGAGAGGCTTATTCAGTTAATTCCAGCATTGCAACACAGTTTGTTTTTACTTTTGGCTTTACAAACTATTATATCCACCTTGGTGGTATTGGTTACTGCAGAGTTTTTACCTAAAGTATTGTTTCGTATAAATCCAGATAACCTGTTAAAGGTTTTGGTATTTCCGTTTATGCTTTTCTATTATCTGTTTTGGCCTATAGTACATTTTATTAGTTGGCTTTCAACCCTAATTTTAAGTAAGCTTAGCGGTGATAAATTTAAAGAAAACACACCTGCCTTTAGCAAGGTTGATTTGGATCAGTACATAGACCAAATAAACGAGCAAGATTTGCCAGAAGACATTGAAGTAGATACCGAAATATTTAGAAACGCACTTGATTTTAGCAATATTAAAGTGCGCGAATGTTTGGTACCAAGAACAGAATTAGTGGCTATGGACATTGATTCGAGCATTGAAGAAATGTATCAAAAATTCTTGGAAACAGGCATGAGTAAAATTTTGATTTACCAAGATAATCCAGATCAAATTATTGGCTACGTACATCAAAAAGAACTGTTTAGAGCGCCTAAAAATGTAAGAAGCATTCTTATAAACATTGAAATTGCCACCGAAACAATGAGTATAATGGACCTGCTAAACAGGTTTATTAGAACCCGCAAAAGCCTTGCTGTTGTGGTAGATGAGCTGGGTGGAACAGCTGGTATTATAACCATTGAAGATATTTTAGAAGAGGTGTTTGGAGAGATTGAAGACGAGCACGATGTGGAAGAATTGATAGAAGAAAAATTGAGTGAAACTGAATATCGTTTTTCTGCTAGGCAAGAGATTGATTACCTAAACAACACCTACGATTTAAACCTCCCCGAGGACGATTACCATACCCTTGGAGGCTTTGTAATTGCTAGGCATGAGAACATTCCAATGGCAGGCGAAAAGATTATGTTGGATAATTTTGAGCTGACGGTTGAGTCGGTAGAAAATGCCAGAATAGACGTACTAAAATTACGTGTATTAGGAAAGAACAAAAACGATCACTAAGAAATTTTGACTAGTTTTTGAGTATTGCCATTTATGGTAAAACTATCTCCAATTTTCTTTCCTAACATGGCTTGAGCCACTGGCGATAAAGGCGATACAACCATTATTTTTTGTTCGTCAACCAATACTTGGCCTAAAGAAATAGCTATCCAATACTGCACTTTTTCGGTTTGAACCAAGGCACCTGTTTCTATTTGAGAATACTTACTTTCAACATCCACTTGAAGCAATTTTCGGTATTCATCTTGAAGCTTCGCTAACTGTTTGGCATGCATATCGCGTTCAAGCTGACTCATAGCACGACCTGTTTCGTATTTATCGCCCATGCTGCTTTTTTCGTTGCTGTTGGCCGATTCTTGAGCTGCCAACATAGCCTCATTGGTTTCGGCCATGCGCGTTTGTAATAGGTTTTGGCAAACCATAAAAGCATTTTTCTTTAGTAGCTGAGGCATGTAGCAAATATACTGTTAAAAAGATGGTGCTTGCAATTGGGTTCAAGTTTTAATGCCAAACATCTTCATTTAATATTTTGTATTATTGCAGCTCAATTAAATTGAACATGAAAGACGTATTTGTGATTGATGCCCTTCGCACGCCAATTGGAAAATATTCAGGAGCGCTAAGTTCGGTTCGCCCCGACGATTTGGCTGCCAGCACTATAAAGGCCCTAATTGATAGAAATCCTTTGGTGGACGTTAACGAGATTGAAGATGTAATTTTAGGAGCAGCAAACCAAGCGGGCGAAGACAATAGAAATGTGGCTCGTATGGCATTATTATTAGCCGGTTTGCCCGTTCATATTGGAGGCAATACTGTAAATCGTTTATGTGCAAGCGGCTTACAAAGTATTATGGATGCTACACGTGCCATCCAAAGTGGCGATGGAGATATATACATAGCAGGTGGAGTAGAAAGCATGACACGCGCGCCATTTGTAATGGCTAAAGCCGAAACAGCTTTTAGTAGAGTTCCAGAAATTTATGATACCACCATTGGTTGGCGCTTTACCAATAAAGCCTTAGCCTCTTTATACCATCCATATAGTATGGGCGAAACAGCAGAAAATGTGGCAGAAAGATGGAAAATTTCTCGTGAGGCGCAAGATAGTTTTGCCTTTGAATCTCAAAAAAGATATCAAGCGGCCCACGAAGCAAATAGGTTTGCCGAAGAACTAATTTCTATTTCTATTCTTCAGAAAAAAGGTGATCCAAAAATATTTAATAAGGACGAGCATCCTAGACTTGGAACCCTTGAAGATTTGGCAAAATTAAAACCTGCCTTTAAAAAAGATGGTTCGGTAACAGCAGGGAACTCAAGCGGAATTAATGACGGATCGGCCATGTTATTATTGGCGAGTGAAGAGGCAGTTAAACGTTTTGGCTTAACTCCCATTGCTCGTATTGTTTCTAAATCAATTGCGGGAGTTGACCCAGCTATAATGGGTGTAGGTCCAATACCTGCCACACAAAAAGCACTTAAACGCGCTGGTTTAACCGTAGCCGATTTAGGTTTAATAGAATTAAATGAAGCCTTTGCATCACAAGGTTTAGCGTGTATGCAAGACCTAAATTTAAATCCAGAAATTGTAAATGTAAACGGCGGGTCAATAGCATTAGGTCACCCTTTGGGAGCTAGTGGCTCACGCATAAGCACAACCCTTATTCACGAAATGCGCAAGCGCAAAGCCAAATATGGCTTAGCTACCATGTGTATTGGTGTTGGACAAGGTGCTGCTATTATTTACGAAGCGCTATAAAAGCTTTTTGGGTGTATATCATTTTCAAAAAAACAATCGTTAATAGAAAATGAAAAAGTTTGTTTTAGTAAGCCATCTACTTTTTATTTTAATAGGTTCGAACCTAGCCCAAACCAAGGTAATTGCTTGGAAAAGTCATAGTGGCTCTATGAAGCAATTTAAACTAGCGTTTGAAAGCGAAGCCTTTGAATTACCCAATTCAAACCTAGGCATGGCTCCAGAAAGATATATTACTACCGCTTTTTTAGACACCTTAATTTGCGTAAATGATAGCACTGCTATTATGGTTACAAGTGAGCATTGCGATAGGCGCTATAGTCAACAAGGTAGTATTTGGCAAGCTGGAAGAGATACTGTTTACCACCACCCTATTTTTAGTAAAAAACACGACTTAAATTTTATAAAAACAGAGCTACAACAGAATTATAATTTTAACAACCCAGTTGAGAAGACCGTTTTTATTGGTTACGACAATAAGGGACAAAAGAAAATGAATGGAAAGGCAAAAGAAAACTCATTTCCTTTAATTCCTGAAACGCAAGTATCAAACAAAACACCGTTTACCTTGCTTAATTTAGTAGCATTTGTTTTACTAATTGCCATGGCTATTGGAATTGGCATGCAAGTATTAGGTTCAAAAAAAAGCTATTCAACTAAGAAAGATTAAGCCCTAGAAAAATGAAAAAAACAATCGACTTTTTTCATTTGTATTTGCTTTTAGCGTTGTTCTTATTGGTTCTTTTCTTCCCTTTAAATTTAGCTTTATTTCCGTTTCAAAAAACTATTACTAGTTTCTTATTTACCCCTTTGGTTCAATGGCTGAACCCACATCTGTTTACCCATGGATATAGCCTGTGTGAGTTTAGCAGCGATTCGCAAAGTCATTATACTTTAGCACTTTGTTGTTTTCTTTTTGCATTACCCTTTACATGGCTTTTAGGTTCGAACCAAAACAAAGAGAAAATATATACCTTTTTAAAATTAGTGCTATGCTATTATTTAGCTTTTAACCTGGCGCATTATGGATTTGATAAATTGGTGAAAGGCCAGTTTAGCTTACCCGAACCAAACCTTTTATATAGCACATTTGGCAGCTTAGATAAAGACCTATTATTTTGGAGTGTGATGGGTATTTCGCCAACGTATAATTACATAACAGGTGGCCTTGAAATAGTAGCAGCGCTATTACTAATTATCCCTAAAACCCGCAGCCTTGGACTTATGGCAAGCCTTGTTATGCTTGTGCATATTGTTATATTAAATATAAGTTTTGATATTTCTGTGAAGCTATTTTCGAGCACATTAGTAACACTAAATTTGGTTTTGGTTTGGCCACAATTGAAATCTATGCTTGCCATTAGTTTGGGTAAAAAAGTTGAAGCGCTACCTTCAGTAAAGACGGAGATTTTTCACTCCAATTTTTGGCATTATTTTCTTAAAGCAACTTTTATTGGATTAGGCATACTTGAAATAATTTATCCCAATTATAAGAGCAATACTTTTAACGACGATAAAGTTGAAAGACCATTCTTACATGGCGCTTATGAGATTGTGGAGGTGTACCTAATAAATGATTCAATTAATACAAAACCCTTAAATACAAATTTAGATAAGCGCTTATTTTTCCATAGAGATGGCTATATAATTTTTGAAGATTCGAAAGGCGAAATGACAAGTTATAAATACCAACTTACTAGCAGCAAAAATGAATTTATTGCATCCAGTTTATGTGTGCTAAATAATCAAACTTATAACTACACATTATTACCAAACAAAAACCTGCAATTAAGCACCCAACAAGGCTTAAACACCAAAGTGGTTTATATAGCAAAGCCCCTTTTATGGCAAGAACTTCCTGCCTTAAAAGGGGGCTTTCATTTAACTATTGAAGACCGTTTTAGGTAACTACTTTTTAAGTTCTAGATAAAAATTTTGTGGACCAGGATAATCGGTACTTTGACAAACATTTTTGTATTTACTGCTAGGTTCGGCCCAATATTTACCATTTACAACAAACTTAAACTCATAACGAGTTTTGCTTTGGGTTAAATCAATAGGCATTCGGAATTCATATACCTCTCCTACTTGGGTCATTTTAAACTTGGGTATATTGAGTTGCCAATCATTAAATTCGCCACTCACAAATACCTCGTTAATTTTAACCTTAGAAGATTTCTTCCACATACCATAAGAAGTATTGTAATCTGAAACCTCAGCTGGAGTAAATACAAACACCACTTCTTGGTTTTCTAATCTGTAGCCACCAATAAGCGTTGGTTCAACTTTATTTGCATTTTCAGCTCCACTTTTAGACAGGCCATTTTTGTTGGTTTCTTGCGCCTTACTTAGGAATGTAATAAACAAGCTAAGAGTAATAAGAATTATTTTTTTCATTTTTATGTGATTTATGCCTACAAAGTTTACCTAAGATTCTTTATTTGCACGCAGGTTTCTGACGAACTTTAGAAATACCCTTTCCAAGTTAAGCAAGAAGCTATAGAATTTAAACCACGAATACATTATGAAGAAATATTTGAGCCTTTACACTTTACTTTTGATTACTCTTTTTGCCCATGCCGATTATATAAAAATAAATAAAAATGGCAACTTAAGTGGCTTAACGCTATACTCTGATAGAGGCACCGAGCTTAAAACCTTAGAAGCCCAGTACGAAGAATTAATGATTTATACCAATGTAAGAATTGGAGGAATAAACTTGGGTGAGCGTTATTTTTCATCTGCCAATTGGAACGATACCGAGTTTGTAGATACGCCCATAGACCCAAATGATATGAGTATAACCCGTTCTGACACCATCGTAAACGACACCAAAAACTATATCCCAGGCAAATTAATACTAGCCAAAAAGGGCGGCAAATGGGGCATTATAAGCATAGATGGCGTAGAGAAACATCCCTTTAATTTAGAAGCTATTTACCCTATTAATTCTAAATCATTAGTAAACTCAAAAGAAATAGATGCCCCACATTTAGCCGTTATGGAGCAAGGCAAATTGGCTATTATGGATCAGAACGGAACCAAAACCGCTACCGATTCTATCTTGCCAAACTATTTTAAGAAATGCAGCAAAGAGCTATTAATGGATGCCTTAGAAGTAAGCTATTTTGGCGATTACCTATTGATAAATGAGGGAGGGATTTTGTTTGATACCGTAGTGAAAGTGCCTGCTATTAGAAAAACCGTGAATGGAAAATTAAAGGTTATTGCAGCATCCTACTCTTACCACCAATTTTGGTATAGAGGTGGCAAGTTTAATGTATGGCAAATATCCACTCAAACAATGCTTTTCCCTACAAGCCACAAAAACATAGAAATTCACCTGCAAGACGCCACTGGCAGCGATTTCTTTGAACCCTTAAATGTTCGCAACTACAAATCCATCTTAAAGTTTCAAGAGAATAACCATCTGGGGCTAACGCCTAGTAAGATTAATTTTGTGGTGAGTGATTAGGCATTGGTTCGGCCCAAAACACCTGATTTTTATCTGCCATTATTTATTGGCATCTTCTTGCTTTTTGCCTAATTTCGGGGATTCAATTTTCAAAAAAACTTAATCTATAAAAATGAGCAAAATAAAAGTGGCCAATCCAGTGGTAGAACTTGATGGCGATGAGATGACCCGCATCATCTGGAAATTTATTAAAGACAAATTAATTCTTCCATACTTAGACCTAGATATTAAATACTATGATTTAGGCATGGAATATCGCGATGAAACCAACGACCAAGTTACTATTGATTCGGCCGAAGCTATTAAGAAATACAATGTAGGTATTAAATGCGCTACCATTACGCCTGATGAAGCTCGTGTAAAAGAGTTTAACTTAAAGCAAATGTGGAAGAGCCCGAATGGAACTATCCGTAATATTTTGGATGGTACTGTTTTTCGCGAACCAATTGTGTGTAGCAATGTGCCTCGTTTAGTTCCTAACTGGACCGCTCCTATTATGATTGGCCGTCATGCATTTGGCGATCAATACCGCGCTACAGATTTTGTAACCAAAGGAAAAGGAAAACTTACGGTTAAATTTGAAGGCGAAGACGGAACCATTCAAGAATACGAAGTATACAATTACAAAGGCGATGGCGTAGCTTTAACCATGTATAATACCGACGAAAGTATTATGGGTTTTGCGCGTTCTTGCTTTAATATGGCTTTGAGCAAAAATTGGCCTTTATATCTTTCAACTAAAAACACTATCCTTAAAAAATACGATGGTAGGTTTAAAGATATCTTCCAAGAAATTTATGTAAACGAATTTAAATCGCAATTTGAAGCAGCTGGTATTACCTACGAGCATCGCTTAATTGACGATATGGTGGCTTCGGCACTTAAATGGAATGGAAACTTTGTTTGGGCTTGTAAAAACTATGATGGCGACGTTCAATCGGATACCGTAGCACAAGGTTTTGGTTCATTAGGCTTAATGACTTCTGTATTGGTTACTCCAGATGGAAAAACGATGGAAGCAGAAGCTGCTCACGGAACTGTAACCCGCCATTACCGCGATCACCAAAATGGTAAACCAACATCAACCAACCCTATCGCAAGTATTTTTGCATGGACAAGAGGCTTAGCTTTCCGTGGTAAATTAGACAATAACCAAGAGTTAATTGATTTCTGTACTGCTCTTGAAGAAGTGTGTGTAGCTACCGTTGAAAGTGGTAAAATGACGAAAGATTTAGCCGTTTGTATTCATGGAAATAAAGTAAACCATGGCGAACATTATTTATATACCGAAGAGTTTTTAGATGCTTTGGATCAAGGCTTAAAAGCACGTTTAGGTAACTAATTTATCAAACAAATTTAATAGGCAAAAGAAGCACTTAAACACTGCTACTTTTGCCTATTTTTTTTTGCGAAATTGATACTGAATATACCCTACCCCAATAACTGTTGGCGCTAACCAACCAATAATGCCAGGCAAGAGTTCATTTACGACAATAAAGGCTGTAACTGCAGCAATATAGCCCCCTACCATCTTTCCAATATGTAAGTTTTGCCAAGCCAATTCCATTTGATTAGGGTGGTTAAATAAACGCAAATCTTTTACTCCTAAAACCATTCCACCCGTGCCAAAAACGGCCAATACTATATTAACCGAACCATTGATTAATGTGGGTACAAAAACCATTAAAAATCCACACCCAATCATTACCAAAGCAAGCAGTATATCATAGGTATAATTTACTTGTGGCTGTTTGAACCTAAGCGCTCTTTTGCCACCAATTATAAGATATAAAGTAAACACTCCTATAGAAAACAAAAAGGCATTTTGATGTTTATCCTGAACCGAAATATACAATGAGCAAATTGCTGAACCAAGCATGGAGTAATAAAACAACTTGCCAAATGTTTTGTGAAGCGCACTGCCTTTAACAACAATTAAAGCTCCTAAACCCACCAGTAAGGCTAATCCGCCTAAGCCTGCATGGAATAAAATAAGGGTATGTAATGAATCTGTTTGCATGTATAAACGGGTTTTATACAAGCAAGATACTAATTTATTAAAACAAGAAATCTACCGTTTTGTAAAAACATTTTTTTCTACTCTGCAATAAACAGCATAATCGCCAAGCCTTGTAAAACCTTCGTAATAGGCAGGAATATTATTGGTTATTTTAACATCTAAGGTATCGTCTATATTGTTTTCGCCAGATAAATTAATGAGCCTATATTCATGATCGCTGAGCCAAGTAATGGAATATTCAAAGGTGTCTTTATAATTTAACGAATACTCTGTTTGATGATCAATGCCTCTATTAATAATCCTATTGCGCGACTTAAACCAACCAGTATGCAAATCGCTGCAATCTGCCGCCTTATCTGTTATAGCAGCATACGATAGATGCGGAAATGGATCATGTTTTTTAACATATTTGGTATAGAGTAATAAACCATTTACAAGTAAAAAAATAATAGAAACGGCATAATAAGATCGAACTACCCAAAACACCCAACGGTCTTTATAACTTAAACTTCCTTCTTTAGGCCAAGCTGCAAATACCAGCATCACCAAAGCTATAGGAAGCAATACCCAAATTGGCATTCCATATATTGATATAATATAAAGCAGTTTATATCCTTGGCTCAGCTTATAATAAACAACAACAATTGGCTTTATGAATACTAAACAGAGTATATTTACAAGTGCAAATATGGGCAGATATCTCATTCCCTTTTTCATACTACAAAATAACAACATTTATTAGGTTTTAGCTATCCATACTTACAAAACTTCCTTTCCTAGTTTATCTCAAAATCAATACCTATAACTTAAAATTTAGCTATACCATTTTAGCGATATTTTTGTATGGATTTTGTTTTAATAGTCGTAACATTTCACCATAATTAAAGAGCATCATGAGCAAACACTATGCAAATTTGTATGAAGAAAGCATTCAAAACAGAGTGCACTTTTGGAACAGACAAGCCAATGAATTGCATTGGTACAAGTTTCCTTCAAAAACATTAGAAAAGGATGAAAACGACCTCTTCCGATGGTTTGCAGATGGTGAATTAAATACTTGTTTCTTGGCATTAGACGATCATATTTTAAAAGGACATGGAGATAGAATTGCGTTGATTTATGATTCGCCGGTAACAAAAACAGTTAAGAAATATTCATATAAAGATTTAAAAGCCAAAGTTGAAAAACTAGCGGGTGCTCTTAAAGAAATAGGAGTTGAAAAAGGTGATACGGTAGTAATATATATGCCAATGATACCACAAGCCATTATGGCTATGCTGGCTTGTGCACGCTTGGGAGCTATACACTCTGTAGTGTTTGGAGGATTTGCTCCACACGAATTAGCGATACGTATTGACGATGCAAAACCTAAGGTTGTTATTAGTGCATCATATGGAATTGAGTTCGAAAAAACTATTCCTTATAAGCCTTTACTAGACGCAGCTTTAGAAGAAGCAACCCATAAACCTTTAAAGAATATCATCTATCAACGCCACGCACGTTTGGGTGAAGCCTTACCAAAAATGAACCCCGGCTTTGATATTGATTTTGAAGAAGCTTTGTTTCACGCCGAACCTGCCGCTTGCGTGCCTGTTAAGGGTTCAGACCCGCTGTATGTTTTATATACATCTGGTACTACTGGTAAACCAAAAGGAATTGTACGAGATAATGGAGGCCATGCGGTTGCGCTAAAATTTAGTATGCAACATATTTATAATTGTAAACCAGGTGAAGTGTTTTGGGCAGCAAGTGATGTGGGTTGGGTGGTTGGGCATAGCTACATTACCTATGGTCCATTGATACATGGATGCACAACCGTTTTATATGAAGGCAAACCTATTAAAAGTCCAGATGCGGGAGCCTTTTGGCGTGTTTTAGAAGAACACAAAGTAACAACTTTGTTTACTGCACCTACTGCTATAAGAGCCATTAAAAAAGAAGACCCTGATGGTTTACTAATAAAGAAATATGAGTTACCACATTTTAGACAACTCTTTTTAGCTGGCGAGCGCTGCGACCCTGCCACTTTAGATTGGGCTCAAAGCATGTTGCAAAAACCGGTAATTGACCATTGGTGGCAAACCGAAAGTGGATGGCCTATGATGGCTATAATGACAGGCATTGACGCAGCGAAGCCAAAAGCGGGTAGTGCAGGCAAAGCTGTTTGTGGGTATCAAATAGAAATTTTGGGCGAGGATGGAACCATATTGGGCCCAAAACAAGAAGGATTAATTGCTATTAAACTTCCCTTGCCACCCGGCTGTTTGCCAACACTTTGGAATAATACACAAGGCTTTAAAGAAGCCTATCTGCAAACCTTTGAAGGGTACTATTTAAGTGGCGATGGTGGATGGAAAGATGAAGACGATTACTTCTATGTAATGGGCAGAGTAGATGATGTAATTAATGTAAGCGGACATAGATTGAGTACTGGAGAAATGGAAGAAATTGTGGCTTCACATAAAGCAGTGGCAGAATGCGCTGTATTTGGCATAAACGACGATTTACGTGGCCAAAGACCTCTAGGCTTAGTGGTTTTAAAAGACGGTATGAACCCAAGTGAAGTGGAGATAGAAACAGAAATTTGTAATTTGGTGAGAGAAAAAATTGGAGCCATTTCTTATTTTAAAACGGTGCTACTTGTAAAGCGTTTACCTAAAACAAGAAGTGGCAAAATACTTAGAAAAGTAATGCGCCAATTAGCCGATGGAAAACCCTATACGGTGCCATCAACCATTGACGACCCTTTGATTTTAGACGAAATAAAAACCGCCCTTATTAACAGAGAAATTCTAAGCTAATTTTTTTTCTACAGATTAAGTATATTGAGCCATGTTTTTAAAACCTAGGTTCAATACATTTTCCAAAATCAAAGTACTTCTTAGTGCACTAATTTTTCTTACTTTTTCGTGCGGTAATGGCCCAGCAGAAATACCCGAACAATACCACGATTTTTGCTCCCATATTCACAGAAATAATAGCGTTTCTTTAAGCGAACAACTAAAGCCTTTCGACACTTTAATGCAGCACCAAACGGGAGTGTTTGTATTAGAAGATGGAGGCACCTCTATGATGGCTAGGGCTTGGTTTAGCGAGTATGCCGAGAAAACAATTGACGTACAATATTTTATTTTTTCTACCGATAATGTTGGCCTTATTGCCTGCGATTATTTAGTACGTGCTGCCGATAGAGGTGTAAAAGTTAGAATACTTATTGATGATATAATGGTGGATGCCGGTATACATGAAATACTTACTCTAAACTCACATCCTAATATTGACATTAAAGTATATAACCCGGGGACAAATTTGGGTAAAAATTTGGCTCAGAAACTTACACGCTTTGCAACAGATTTTAATAGGGCCAACCAACGTATGCATAACAAAACATTTACGGTGGATGGCAAGATTGTAATAACAGGTGGGCGCAACATAGCCGACGAGTATTTTGATTACGACCATGAGTATAATTTTAGAGATAGAGATGTTTTGTTTTTAGGTAAAGAAGTTAGCAAAGTACAAAGCAGTTTTAATACCTTTTGGCAAAGTAATTTAAGCGTTGATGTAACAGAATTGGTAAGCGAAAAAGAAAATACCTTTACAGATAGCAATCGCTTTGAACGCTTGCACCAGTATGCTTGTAACCCAAATAATTTTTGGCCACAAGTAAGAGAGCGCATTAATAATATGCCTCAAACCATTCAAAAACTACACGAAAATGGAGCTATAACTTGGGTAGATAGCATTTCTTTTGTGACAGATTTACCTGGTAAAAAAATTGATTCTAGTACTACTGTTTTTAGTCAAAGCACTAGAAGTTTAATAGAGCTAGTAATGAAAGCTAAAAAGAGTGTCTTTATTCAATCGCCTTACTTAATTGTTACAGATGTTGGTTTGAACTTATTAAAGAATGCCATTAAGCGTAGTGTGGAGGTAAAAATACTAACCAATAGCATGAGCTCAACAGATAATATGGAAGCATTTAGTGGCTACCAGCGTTGCCGCAAACAATTGCTAGAGGCGGGAGTTCAGATATATGAATTTAAACCAGATGCAGCAATTAGATATAAAGTAATGACAGGTGCATTGCAAGAAAAGATGAACTTTACACCTATCTTTGGATTGCATGCAAAATCAATGGTTATAGATGGCAATATTAGTGTAATTGGCACCTTTAATTTTGATCCAAGGAGCGCTTATTACAATACCGAATGTGTTACCATTGTACATTCTAATAAAGTAGCACAAGGAGTTTTAAAAGGGATGGAAGAAGAAATAAAACCAGAAAATGCATGGCATACTACTCTTAGTTATAATCCAGATGCATTGGCAACTAAAAGTAAAAGAACCAATGCCTACATAAAGAAAATTGTACCGAAAGGAATTTTATAACACACCAATGAAATCAAATAAATTAATCTTGATACTTATGATATCCCTCATTTTTGTGGCGGGATTTTTTGTCGCAAAAAGTGTCTATCAAGCAAAGAAAGACACAAGTAAAGAAGAAGCAGTAATAATAATAGAACAGATAAAAACCGTATCCAAACTTATTACTGTTGAGGGCTATTTTAATGAACTATATACCTATAACGATTACTACAAATTTGACTGGGTCCCTTTTCAAAAGAAGGCCATTATACGAGTAAGGGCAAAGGTTTCGGCGGGTTACGATTTAGGGGCCGTGAAATATGAAACAGATGCGGCAAAGAAAATAATTTACCTAAGTAATTTACCTAAACCAACTATTTTAAGCTTAGATCATGAGCTCGATTATTATGATATAAACGAAGGTGTATTTAACTCCTTTAACGAAGCCGATTTTAATAGAATGAATCATAAAGCCAAAGACCTGATATATCAAAAAGCCATGGATAGTTATTTGTTGGTTGAAGCAGCAAAAAAAGGCATGGGCATGGTTCAAACCATGATGGCTTTAGCCAAGCAATCGGGTTGGGAACTAAAGGTAAAGAATTAAAAAGAAAGCCCCTTCTAACTTGCGTTAAAAGGGGCTCAAGATTTAGCTAGGCGAAGCAACACTTATTTGTTGTCTTCTTTTTTAGCTGGAGTTTCTTCTTTGTGACCTTTATCACTACAACATGATTTTTTCTCGCCAGATTTGCATTTTTCTTTTTCATCTCCGCAAGACTTGTGGTCCTTTTTGTCTTTCTTTTCTTTCTTGTCAGATTTAGCGGGTTTGTCGTCGCTTGGTGTGGCCACAGATATAGCATCATTTGAAGGTGCAGCTGAAACCGATTGAGCGTTTACGCCCATGTATCCAAAAGCAACAAAAGCGCCTAATAACAATAATTTCTTCATAGTTTATATTGGTTTAATACTCAAAGTTAAGAATTAATTCCAATAAAAAAGATAATTTTTGTTGGCAAATCTCAAGTTTTGGTAAAATAAAAAGCCCCATCTATGCTGTGCACAAATAGGGCATTTTAAGTTCTTTTAAAGTTAATTAGTTAATTTCTGCCAACACAGTAACCGCACCTTTTACAACTTGGTTCAGCTCTACTTTTACTTTGGCATCAAGAGGTAAAAACACATCTACTCTTGAACCAAATTTTATAAAGCCCATTTCGCCACCTTGTTTTGCAGGCATACCTTCTTTAACATACCAAACAATGCGTTTAGCTAAGGCTCCAGCTATTTGACGGAACAATATTTGAACACCATTTGGGCGCTCAATTACAGTAGTTGTACGCTCATTTTCGGTAGAGCTTTTTGGATGCCAAGCTACTAGGTATTTACCCGGATGATATTTAAAATATTTAATTACACCACTTACTGGATTACGGTTTACATGCACATTAAATGGGCTCATAAATACCGAAACTTGAAGGCGTTTTCCTTGAAAAAATTCAGGCTCTTCTACCTCTTCAATTACCACTACTTTTCCATCGGCAGGCGATAAAACATAGGCATCATTTGCATTAATTTTAACACTCGGATTTCTAAAAAATTGCAGCACAATTACCATCAATACCACCGAGGCAAATAGGATCAATGATTGCAACCACATGATATCTGGAGCCAACCACATTACCAAAGCATTTAAGGCGCTTAGCACCAATAGCGAAATAAAAATAGTAGCTTTTCCTTCTCTATGTAACATATTTTAAACGTTTATTTTTTGTGTCTTTTTTATACCACAAAGGCACCAAGACATAAAGAGTTTTACAAACATCTTCGTGTCTTAGTGCCTTAACCCTTCTATTAGTTAGAAGAGGCGGTGTTTTAATTTTATCCTATAAACCGAATTTACCTCTTAAGGTTTCAACTTCGGCTACTTTTTTAATAGCAACTACGTATGCAGCAATACGCATGCTACAGTTATGCTCAATTGAAGTAGCATACACTGCTTCAAAAGCGGTTTTCATAACTCTATCAGCTCTGCGGTATACGCGCTCTTCTGTCCAGAAATATCCTAAGCGGTTTTGAACCCACTCAAAATAACTTACTGTAACACCACCAGCATTGGCCAAAATATCTGGCACAACCATAATTCCTTTTTTGTTAAGGATGGCATCGGCGCTAGCAGAAGTAGGACCATTAGCTCCTTCAACAATTACTTTAGCTTTAATCTTATCCGCATTTTCATGCGTAATTTGATCTTCCATAGCTGCAGGTACTAATACTTGCACATCTAATTCAAGTAATTCTGAATTGGTAATTTTTGAACCACCCGTAAATCCTTCAAGGGTACCTTTGTTTCCAT
The DNA here is from genome assembly GCA_002256395.1 of Bacteroidetes bacterium B1(2017). Taxonomy (GTDB): domain Bacteria; phylum Bacteroidota; class Bacteroidia; order UKL13-3; family UKL13-3; genus B1. The sequence goes on from NKJG01000001.1 coordinate 326,491, forward strand.
CTCTGTAAGCAATAGCACCTTCAATATCAATACCATCAGCGTTAAAGTAAGCACCGCTAACATCGCTAATTGCTAATACTTTCATGCCTTGTGAAGCCAATAGTTTTGCAGATATAGAACCTACATTACCAAAACCTTGAACGGCAGTAGTAGCACCAACGATATTTATTTTTAATTTAGATAAAGCAGAACGGGTTGAAACCATTACGCCTCTACCGGTAGCTTCTACTCTTCCTAATGAACCACCTAAAACAAGTGGCTTACCAGTAACAACAGCTGGAGTACTTCTTCCAACTAATTTAGAATACTCGTCCATAATCCAAGCCATTTCTTGTTGGCCTGTTCCCATATCTGGAGCTGGAATATCTTTATCTGGTCCAAATACATCTACCATTAAATCGGTATAAGAACGAGTTAAGCGCTCTAATTCTCCTTTGCTCATAGAGCGAGGATCGCACTTAATACCACCTTTACCACCACCATAAGGAATACCTACAACGGCGCATTTCCAGGTCATCCAAGCTGCTAAAGCTTTAACCTCATCTAAATGCACATCCATGCTGTAGCGAATACCACCTTTTGATGGTCCAAGGTTTGCATTGTGAACTACGCGAAATCCTTCGAACACGCGCACTTTACCATTATCCATGGTTACCGGAATATTTACGATAACGGTTTTTTGTGGAGCTTTTAAAACATTGTAATCGCTTTCATCTAATCCGATGATGCGTGCTGCTTCGTCAAATCTCGACATCATTGACTCGAAAGGATTTTCCGAGCTGTGTTTAATTACATTTTCATTGCCTGACATAGGTTTGATTTTAGTTTGTTAGGTGGGGCAAACCTAACTATTTTTTTATAAATAAAAAGATGATTAATTGCAATTTTTAGGGCTAAAATGCGGCATTACACTAGCCTCTAAGGACTAATTACTTAACAACAAATAAAAATAAACGGCTGGTACAGAAAGAAACACGCCATCAAATCTATCTAAAACACCGCCATGGCCTGGCAAAATGGTTCCACTATCCTTTATATCCTTATTGCGTTTCAAGAGAGATTCTGTTAAATCGCCAAAGGTTCCAAAAACCACAATAATGGCGGCTATTATCATCCAATCTAAGGTACTTACATCATCCCAAAAACGAGAAAGTAAATAGCCCATCGCAACCGTTAGGATCATGGCGCCAATGCTGCCTTCCATTGTTTTCTTAGGACTAATACGTTCAAACAATTTGTGTTTACCAAATTGCCTTCCAACCAAATACGCAAAAGTATCGCTACTCCATTGAAGAATAAAGAATCCTAGTGGAAGAGAATAACTATAATTTATGGCATTAAAATACCCAAAATCGCCCAACATACTTAGAGGCAAACAAATATACACAATGCCTAATACCTGAAAAGCTAATGTCTCAAACTCCCTGCCAGTGCGCTCGTAGAGCTTTATGACAAATAAAATCATAAACACTGGAATGAGATGGTAAAACCATCCGTAAGATAAATCGCCACGGATAATAAACACAAACATGATATTGATAACACTACCTGCAATTACACCTAAGTATTTTTCTATCCATTTTTTATCAGGTAGCATCAACTCAAAAAACTCTAGCAGGCATAAAAAATTAACCGCAAACAAGAGAATAAAATAGCTCCACTCGTTCCAAATAGTGCAGCCCACAAGGGCCAACACAAACAAACTACCTGTTATAGCACGTTGCCAAAAATTACTCATTGGTTTCTATAGGTTTACTGTGAATACATTCTAAGGCAAATTGTTCGTCTTCTGGTTTGCACAAAACACTTGCTTCTCCTGTAATAAAATTAATTAAGCTACTATCTACTTGGTTCATAACCACAGCCTCAACACCTTGATCCAGCAACATGGCTTTTACCATTTCGGCCTCAATCCTGTTGGTTGATTTAAACACCTTTTTCCAAGAATCCATAGGTTTTTCTATTAGTTAAGCACAAAGGTGCTTTGCATTTTGCAAATTGCCTTATAAAAAATATCAACTAAGATGTGTATTAGTTCAGTTAAGAGGAATTAGGACTCCAAAACAGTATTTTTATTTAAGGAACTATACCAGCTTGTAAAATAAAAAAGCATCACCGTTGAAAGCAAAGAAGCCAAAACAAAATACCATTCAAACTGATAGCTTTCATCAAAAATGGCAAAGCCACTCAGGTTGCTTGCATAATACGCCATGACCACCGCCAGGCCATTATTAACAAAATGAGCTACTATTGGAACCCAAATAGAGGAGGTTTGAAAATATAAAAATCCTAAAACTACGCCTAATGCAAAGCGTGGTAAAAAGCCATAGAACTGCCCATGGAAGCCACTAAAAACCAAAGCAGAGACAATTATAGCAGCCCAAGCCGAATTAAATTTAAGCTGCGTATATTTTTGCAATACCCCTCTAAAAAAGAATTCCTCACACACGGCTGGAACCAAGGCAACCACAAATAAATTGAGGAGTAACATGGGAATAGAATCTGCCGCCACAAAAATTTTGGTAAGCACTCCTGCCTGATTTTCCATGGTGCGTATGCTCATTTCTAAATCTTTAAAATCGGCCGGAAAACTTAGCAATTGGTTTATTTGATAGAACCAAGAAATTAGTGGAACTGTAATAAAAACAAACAATAAGGAGACTCCAATTGACCAAAACTTAGGTTTTACGGCATATCCTATTAAGGTATTTGCATGCAGTGAAACTACGCGTGGAAAAAGCAAAGAGGGAATTAAAAACATACCAAAGCCGCCACCTAGGGTCTGAACCAATTTTAGGGAAGCAATGAGTTGAACATCCTCCTTTTTAATATTATTTAGGTTCAATTGGCTAATATCTATGCCATAAATTAGGGTACATAAATAGTTCGATACCAATACCCCTATCCCTCCAAATACCAGTACCATTCCAATCAAAATTAGAATCTTACCAATGTAAGAAAACCAAGGCATTCCATTTTCGTCACCAAATCTTTCCATTTTGATTACTTTTGCGCAATATATTAAAGTTTAGTAAGTGGCAAAAATTGGAACCATAGAATTAGGAGACTTTCCTCTCTTATTAGCTCCCATGGAAGATGTGAGCGACCCTCCTTTTAGGGCCGTGTGTAAGGCTAATGGAGCCGATATGATGTACACCGAATTTATTTCTTCGGAGGGTTTAATTAGAGATGCCGTTAAAAGCAAACAAAAGCTTGATATATTTGATTATGAGCGCCCTATAGGCATTCAAATATTTGGTGGCGACGAAGAAGCGATGGCTTTAGCTACTCAAATTGTAGATGTTGCCAACCCCGATTTAGTAGATATTAACTTCGGTTGCCCAGTAAAAAAAGTAGTTTGTAAAGGTGCTGGAGCGGGCATTTTAAGAGATTTACCAAAAATGGTAAAATTAACAGAAGCCGTGGTTCGCTCTACCAAATTACCGGTTACTGTTAAAACTCGCTTGGGCTGGGACGATGATAGCAAAAATGTAGAAGAAGTGGCGCAACGCCTACAAGATGTAGGAATTCAAGCTTTAACGATACATGGCCGAACACGTGCTCAATTATACAAAGGCGAAGCTGATTGGACCTTGATTGCCGCCGTGAAAAATAATCCTAGAATAAGCATCCCAATTTTTGGAAATGGAGATATTGACTCGGCTGAAAAAGCCTTGGAATATAAAAATAGATATGGTGTAGATGGTATTATGATTGGCCGCGCGGCAATTGGTTACCCTTGGATTTTTAAGGAAATTAAACATTTCTTAGAAACTGGTCAACACCTCGCCCCTCCTACTATTTCGCAACGTATTGACGTATGTAAAACACATCTCGAAAAATCTGTATTATGGAAAGGCCCACGCGCCGGAATTTATGAAATGCGCCGCCACTATAGCCAATATTTTAAAGGCGTAGACCATTTTAAAGAGTTTAGAACCAAACTTGTTACCGCCGATAGTTTAGAAGAAATTTTGTTTATCCTTCAAGAAGTTGATAAGCACTACTTACAAGTTGAGAGTTTAGTATAAAACAAAGCGGACCATTCTATTTATTACCTCCTCGGGCACGTTTCCAGGACTTTCATACTCTTCGGGTTTTGATTTGCCCTTACCTTCAAGCCCCAAATGGTTTAATACTGGATATACTTCAAAGTCTGCTTGGGTATTGGCTTTTAAGGCTTGCTTCCATTTTTCTAATTCACTTGGTGGCACTTGGTAATCTCTTCCACCTTGTATAAACAATACCTTCTTTTGGTTTAGGTTCAAACTTAATTTTTGCGGACTATTTTGATTTAGATACATTAAATAGGCAGCCGAAATACCTAATGGCAATGAATCTGTTGGCGAATTTTCATTTAACTTAGTTTGAGCATAAATGGCCTGATGTTTAATTGGTTCAAAAGAAGCCTGATCCTTTTTTGGAGCCATACTTTGTAGGTAAACCAATTGGTCATAAATCATGGGAGCCATTTCTGAATAGGCAGCGGCAAAGCCAATATAACCTGCTATTCCCTTTATATTTTTTTCAAAATAGGGCATTAAATAACCACCCTCGCTATGACCTAAAATATAGATTCGAGTACTATCAATATCTGGATTTTTCTTTAGCATTTGAACAGCCAATTGTAAATCTAACAGATACTCTTCCTTAACTGTTGCATTTTTATTTTTGGCTATTTCGGCCCCATAGGTTTTGGTTCGTTTATCGTATCTAAAGGCTGCAACACCTTTGCTAGCAAGGCCCCAAGCTATGTCTTTATAAACTCTGTTTGGCCCCATTGTTAAATCTTTATCAGTGGGGCCACTACCTGCAACAATAATTACCACCGGAAATGGTTTGCCTCTATTTGGTAAGGTTAACATACCTTCTACTGGATACGTTGGATCGGCCAACGTTTTTTTGTTTTCATAAAACCTAGAGGCATCTATATAAGCTGCTGGTATATGTTGCGGATTTGCCGCTTCAAGATACATTCCACTAATTAAGGCTTGCTTATTAAACACTAATTTTAAAGCTATTTTTTGCTTCTCAAATTGTATGGGTGTCACACTAATAAACAAACTATCGCGGTCGGTAATTTTGGGCTCACCCACTTCCTTTACCGCTCCCATGCGCATTTCTAACACATCCCAAAAACCCTGCAACTTTTCTACATCCAACACGCGCTTCATATCCTTATCCATTCTATTATAAACGGTTTCGAACTTAGCTTGGCGAAATAAATAAATAGTTTCTTTGGCTTTAGCCGACACATCAAATGGAGCTTGAGCCTGGGCGCTTATACCCATACATAAAACCAGTAAAATCAAAACTAATTTTGCCTTCATATGGGCGCAAGATAAGTAGAATATAGAAATGCAAGCGGGCAAATAAATGAACTTAATAAAGCACAAAACTGGCAATTTGAAGCAGAATATCTAAGGGAACATTGCCCGGTTTCTCGTATTCACTTGGCAAACTCACACCCTCTCCTTCAATTCCAATATGATTGAGTTTTGGATAATTAATAAAAGTCCAATTCTGCGTTGAGGTAGTACCCGCAGCACTCTTCCAGCTTTCTAACTCAGCAGGTGGCACTTCAAAATCGCGCCCACCTTGTATAAATAAAACTCGTTTAGCCAGTAGGTTCGAACCAATTTTTGCTGGAGAATTTTCATTGAGTGATGCCAATAAAGAACTCGAAAATCCATCTGGAAAAGAATCTAATTTACTCTTCACCAAAAGTGGATTTACCGCATTTTGTGCTTTCTTCACTTGTGCCTCGTAATACACCTTCTCTACTGCGGGCGCCTTTGCCTGTAAGTATTTGGCCTGAGCCAAAAGCAATTCGGGATAAGTAGAATAAGGAGCTGAGAAACCAATATAGCCTTGAACGCCTTTCAAATTTTTCTCGAAATAAGGAAGTAAATACCCACCCAAACCATGACCTAAAATAAAGATATGATTGCTATCTATTTCGTGCACAGTTTTAAGTTGTTGAAGGATAAATTGAAGGTCGTTTAAATATTCTTCTTTAAGGCTAGCATTCTTTTGAGCAGCCATTTCTTTTGGATATGAAAACCTTCTTCTATCGTATCTAAAAACGGCTACGCCATTATCTGCCAAGCCCCAAGCTAGGTCTTTATACATTTTGCTTGAACCAATGCTTAAATCTTTATCTGTATTACCAGCATCGCCAACAATAATGACCAAAGGAAATGGAATGCCTTTTTTAGGAACAGTTAGAATTCCACTTAAGGGGAAATTTGGTCGAGCCAAGGTTTTCTTATACTCATAAAACGAATAGGGATTTATATAATCTGGATGCTGGTACTGCGGATTAGGTGCGGCAACAAACAACCCACATATTTCGCCTTTAGCATTAAACACCACCTTTAAACCAATTTTTTTGCGCTCATATTCTATGGGTGTAATGCTAATAATAAGTTTATCCTTACTTGTAATACTTGGTTCGGCCACCGAAATAATTTGGCCATTACTCATTTCCAAAACATCCCAAAAACCCATCAGCTTTTCTTCGTCCATCATGCGCTTCATCAAAGGATCCATGCGGTTGTAGATGGTTTCGAACTTACCGTGTCGTAGCAAAAAAACAGTTTCTTTTGCCTTAAAGCGCGCATCGAAATTGGCTTGCGAAAAACCTGGCAGACACGTACAAAAAATAAAAATAAAAAGGTAGGCAACTTTTCGCATAGCGATGCCAAGATACCAATTTTAAAGAAATATGAAAACCAAGAAATGGAACCTAGTTTAGGCTACTAAATCCTCCACTAAAAGTTCACTTAGTCTATGTTCTTGCTGATCCAAGCTTTGCAACTCATTGGTATACGAAAGTTGAGTAAACAAATTACGGTAATAAGCAATTCCTTCTTGTAAGTTTTTCTCAAAGGTTTTTAAGTATGTAGCTCTTTGTTTGCTTAAAGGCTGTTCAGAATCTTGAATGGCTTCTTCAAAGAAGTTTAAGTACAACTCAAGCTCCTTAATAAACATGTGAGGTCTATCTGTTCTAGTAAGAATATTGCCTCTTCCATAAATATGATCTACCATTTCTGTTAAGGAAACCAAATGATCATAATAGGCCAAATTTGGACCAGGGCAAATAGAAACGCTATCTTTATAATGCTTGGTTTCAATGCCATAATTCATAAGAGCGGCATTGGTTAAACCTACACATAAACATTCTTTAGCAGTGGCTAATTCAAACTGCTTTTGAAATTCTTTATCGCTTAAATCTTTTGTTTTTAAATCGGCCAAACGCAAGTGTTGGTATTGACGAGAAGCTGTACAAATTGGCTCCTCGGTATAGTCTTTATTTAATACCGAAAATTTCTTAGGACACGCACTACCAGGACGATTTTTTTGAATTAAAAATTCCTTTTCATTGGCCATGCTATTATCTCTAATATTATTAAAACGCACGCCTAATGGAGAGTTATGACTTAGGTATAAATCTTTTTCTTTTGCCTCACACAGCTTGGTTAAAGTGGCATCATCAACGGTTGTAGCCTCTGGCACTAATAAGAAAGTAGAACCCCAACCTACAGAATCAAGAGTGTATTGCTCACGCAACATATCCTGCTCTTGAGCGGTTCCAACACCACCTTGCGCGGTAAACTTTTGTTCGAAAGCTTGAGCAGGAACTTCAATATTTTTCTCTTTCAAAGCCGCACTATACATTTCAAATAGAGTTTGTTTTAACTCCTCGCGGTGTTGTTTAAACTCTTCTAAAATTGGACCCATTAATAAGCCATCGGTAGCAAAAGCATGTCCGCCACAATTAAGGCCACTTTCCATTCTAAACTCACTTACCCAAAGTCCTTTTTTTGCTAAAAACTTACCTTGAATTAAGGCCGAACGATAATCGCTAATTTTTAGAATAATTTGCTTTTTAAGTTCGCCTAAGGCATTTGGATAAAAATCTTTGAACTGCTCAAAATAGCTATATAACCTTGGGTTCAAACCGGCAGAAAGCACCACCGATGATTCTAAATTGCTATTGGCAAAACCACGTAAAGCCGCATGTGCATCATTAAATTCGGAAGGCAATTTTTCGGCTCCCGAAAAATTCTCACGATCCAATTTGGTCATGATATTAATATCAATAGAACCTGCCTTAAGGTTTCTATTTACCCATTGGCGAACATCGTTAGTCATGCCAGCCACATTTAGCTTGGCATAAAAATCTTGTTTAAGGGTAGCGTAATCTGGCAAAAGTTGAATATACTTTTCTAGTTCACACCCTTTTTCCCAAGCGGCGTTTTTAAGGTTTTCAAATTTCAACTGCACTATTTCCTGAACCATGTTTAGGTAGGCAGTAATTCTTTTTGCTCTAAAATCTTCTACTTTGGCCGAAATTTCTTCGTAAGCCAAATTAAATTGTTGGCAGTAATAGGCTCTTAGTTGTTCCAAAAGAGTATCATCAACCATAGAGATTACCGAGGAAATTCCATAATGAGCTACTTTTATGGGCGAATCAATGGTAAAAGCAACACCCATTACTGGGATATGGAAACTATGTTCTGAATAGGAGTTCGTCATTGTTTTAGGTGCGTGTTAATCCAACGAATTTATTGGTTTAGAGCACCTCAAATAATGACTTTGGTCACTTTTGCAAAAAGCACAACAAAATTTAGAAAACCTAAAAAACAAAAAAGCCCGCTAACAATACAGCTAGCGGGCTTTTAGTATACTTTATTGGTTCTTATAATACTTCACTTACCTCGTGGTAAGGCAAGTTAAAGGCATCAGAAACACCTTTGTAAACCACTTTTCCTTGAACAACATTTAAACCTAAACGTAATTCTTCGTTATCGGCACACGCTTTTTTCCATCCTTTATTTGCCAATTGAAGGGCATAAGGTAAGGTTGCATTGGTTAAAGCCAAAGTTGAAGTGTAAGGCACTGCACCTGGCATATTAGCCACACAGTAGTGAATAATACCATCTATTTCAAAGGTAGGATTCTCGTGAGTTGTAGGCTTACACGTTTCAATACATCCACCTTGATCTACTGCAACGTCTACCAAAACAGTACCTGGCTTCATTATTTTAAGCATATCGCGCGTAATTAAATGAGGAGCTTTAGCACCTGGGATTAATACCGCACCTACAATTAAATCAGCTGTTTTTACTGCTTCGCGAATATTGTACTCGTTTGAGAATACCGTTTTAACGTTGGCAGGTAAAATATCATCTAACTCGCGTAAACGAGGAATAGAAATATCCATAATGGTAACATCTGCAGCCATACCAGCAGCCATTTTAGCCGCTTGAATACCTACGATACCACCACCCAAAATTAATACTTGAGCTGGTTTCACACCCGGTACGCCACCAAGTAAAATACCTCTTCCACCCATTGGTTTCTCTAAGTATTTAGCACCTTCTTGAATACTCATTCTACCAGCAACCTCACTCATAGGAACCAATAAAGGCAATGAGCGATCTTTCTTCTCTACTGTTTCGTAAGCCAAACAAATTGCTTTGCGTTCAATCATAGCAGTTGTTAGCGGCTCATAGCTAGCAAAGTGGAAATAGGTAAATAATAATTGATTTTCTTTGATTAATGGGTATTCAGAAGCAATTGGCTCCTTCACCTTAATAATCATTTCGGCTTTGCCATACACATCTTCAATTGTAGGAAGAATAGTAGCACCAGCTTCAGTATATTCTACATCTGTAAAACCGCTACCAACACCGGCAGTAGCTTGCACAAACACTTGGTGACCCGCTTTAGCTAAGGCCGAAACACCTGCAGGAGTTAATCCTACGCGGTTTTCATTGTTTTTAATTTCTTTTGGAACGCCAATAATCATAATTGTAAAAATTTGGGTGGGCAAACTTAGGATTTAAATATGAAATCGCAAAAGTTAAATGCGTAATCTAATTGGGCCGAACCAAAGACTCAATTTGTGCAGGAATTTAGTTGGTTCAGAACCGTTGAATCGGCAATGGCAATTGGCTTGGCAGGAAATTTTTGCAATACATAAATGCAAATATTGGCAATATCTGCCTTTGAAAGCCCAAGCGCAGCGGGCATTTGAAGAGTATACTCCTCATTATTAACCCGCATTTTACCTTTTTTTCCATTTACTATTATACAAGGTAAGTCATTGGCCGAATGCGTAAAATAATCTGAATTTTTAAGAGGCGGAATTAATTTAGCTAAACCACTGCCATCTTCTTGGTGACAATTAGCACAATGTGTTTTATACAATTGAGCACCCGCGCTAATTTGCTGCATGCTATGTAATTCGGGATCAGAGCAAGAGAATATCGTAAAACTTATAAGGACTAAAATAAGTACTCTCATTTCTCCTCTTTTAAAATAAGTATGTCCTCCATTAAATGATCTACAGCCTTTTCTTCTGTACCATCATAAATACCTCTCACTCTACCTTTGCTATCAACCAAAATAAAACCACCACTGTGCACAAAGCCACCTGGGGCAGTGCTATCGGGTAGGGCTGTTGAATAATAGCCTTTTTCTGCTAAGTCATACGTAGCTTCTCTATTGCCACGCAAAAACATCCAATGTTTTCCGTCTGAACCTAAGCGACTACAATAATCTTTTAATAATGCCAGCGTATCATACTCGGGGTCTATGGTATGCGAGAGAATTAAAAAATTGGGATCAGTTTTAAATTTATCATACACCCGTATGAGCTGCTTTTTCATTACAGGGCAAATGGTTGGACAAGAAGTAAAAAAGAAATCGGCTATATAAATCTTGCCTTTTACATTTTCTTGAGTAACACTATCTCCATCTTGGTTTACAAAAGCAAAATTGGGCACAGTGGCGTAAAGTGTATCAATAACAGTCTTACCATCCACCACTTTTTCAATAGCACTTCTATTACCCATAATAGGTAAAGCATGATGTTCGTGGCAAGAACCAAGAAGTAATGAAAGGCCAATAAAAACAAAAAATCTATTCATACAATATCCAATCAAATTTGGTTCGAACCGAGCCCAAAAACCCAGCTCAATTTGAAGGCGCAAGGTATAAAAAGGATTAGAATAAATTGGGATTGAATAACAATTGTTTGAAGTCTACTTCCCCGCCTTCAAAAACGCTTCGGCGCTAGCAATGCTTCCTACTATTTGGTCTTTAACTTCTACAATGGCAACCTCCTGGTTGTTTAAGTATTTTAAAGCTGTATCAGCACCTGCTGGGTCTTTGTATCTACGCATCCAATTCATCATATCGGCATCGGCTTTGGTTAAAGCATAGGTAATTTTTTGCAAGGTATCTTTGCAGCCATCTGTAGCACAAGAATCTAATTTGGCTTGAATTTCTTTTCTTAAGCTTAGCACCTTGCCTATAAGCGGCATGGCTTGATCATGGGTTTCCATAATTCGTTTTTCATGTGCCTTTATTTCTTCTTGGGCTTCAGTAGCAGAATTGCAAGAGATAGATGAAAGTATAAGACAAAAACCTAAACAGGCAATCAAAACTCTAGTCATACGTTTTTATTTAAGAGGTGTAAACTAAAGTTCAAATATGCGAAACAAATTGGCAATTGACAATTTCCTTTGTAAAATTACTCTTAGTATTAAACAGCTTTAGGAAAGGTAAAATAAAAGCTAGAGCCTTTGCCTTCTTCACTCTCCACCCAAATTTGCCCACCGTTTTTCTCTACAAATTCTTTGCAAAGCATCAGTCCCAAACCAGTACCTTTTTCGTTGCCTGTGCCTTGTGTGCTCACATTGGCATGGGCTGTAAAAAGCGTTTTTAATTTATCGGCATGTATTCCAACGCCATTATCAATAACAATTATCTGATGAAAATGCTCCTCTTCTTGAGACAATATAGAAACAAATCCTCCTTCATTGGTAAACTTTAAGGCATTAGATAATAGGTTTCTTAAAATCAAATTCACCATGTTTAAGTCGGCCATAATAAAGGCATCCTCATCGGTATCGTTTTTAAGCTCAATACCTTTTTGATACGCCATGCTATGCAACATCTGACAATTTTCTTCGGCCAATTTATGCAAACTAATTTTTTGAGGGGCTACTTCCACGCCCTTAATTTGTCCGCTTGCCCACACCAATAAATTCTCTAATAAATCAATGGTATTTTGAACCGAACCTGCCACTTCTTTTCCTAACCTAGATTGCGATTCGCCTCCAAAATCTGGATTGCTTACCAAATCAAAATACAGCTTCATGGTAGTAAGGTTATTCCTCAAATCGTGCGAAATAATGGAGAAAAATCTATCCTTAACCTGATTTAATTGCGTTAGCTGCTCAGTTTGTTTTTCAATTTCTACATTCTTTATCTCTAGCTCGGCCATGCCCTTTTTGAGCTGTTTGTTTATGCGCCTGTTTTGAGAAATAAAATACACAAACACAAAAATTAACAGCACCAACAAAACAGATAAGGCAATAAAGAAATTCTTTACTTGCTTGGTTTGCTTTAGATCAAGCTCCTTTAACTTATCTTCTTGCTTAAACAATTCTATTTGGGCTTGCTTCTTTTCTGTTTCATACAGCAATTGTAAATCGGCTGTTTTGCGCAGTATGCTATCGTTAAATAATGAATCTTTAATCTCAGAACTTAAGGATCTATATGCCTTAGATGTTCCAGGGTCTTTTAAACTTTTATACACCTCGGCAAGGCCTTCATACGCCTCATCCAACTCTATTTTCATGCCTGCCTTTTTGGCTAAAACAATGGCTTTTCTATACCCCAAATTGGAGGCTTCATAATCTTTAGCCAACATATTTTCTTTGGCCAAACCAATTAAACTCCTAACCTCAAGAGGCACAATTTTAAGTGGACCTGCAATGGCATTTGCCCTCGAAAAATACTGTATGGCTTTTGCAGAATTACCTGTTGAAGAAGCCACATTTGCTAAGTTTATTAGAGTTGCCGCTTCACCTGCTTGGTTCTGTAATTCTTTATATACCGATAAGGCTTTTAAATAAAACTCTTCTGCTTTTTTAGGTTGATTTTGCCTGGCATAAATTGCCCCAACCTGTTCATAGATATTTAGCTGCCTAAACCTGTCGTTCTTTTGTTCAAAAAGCTTGAGGGCTTTTAAATTAAACTCAATGGCTCTACTAAAATTATTTTGCCTCGCATATAAATCGGCCAAGGCCACGTAGGTATTTAAACTTCCTATATCATTGGCATGGGTTTCAAAATAACGCAATGCTTCTAAATACTTGCCTAGCGCCGATGACAGGTCGCCTTGCGAATGAAAAATGCTCCCATTTAAAAATTGCAAATCGGCTTTACTAGCGTTCAATCCATTGCTTTCACAAACCGCTGTACCTTGCACTAAATAGTCTCTCGCTTGGGCAAAACGGCCCACATTCATATGCAAAATGGCTAGTTGCTTGCAGGCTTCGGTTTGAACCAAGGCATCGTTTTTAGATTTAGCTAACTCTAATACTTGTTCTAATTGAACCTGAGCTTGGGCAGGGTTAACATAAATTTTGGATTTTGCACTCAGCAAAAGTGTATTTAAGGAGGAACTGTCTTTTTGAGCCCATGAAGCATGGGCTACTAAAACAAAGCACAACAGAAAAAAAATTCGTTCGAGTTTTTTCATAGCTATGCCACTAAAGTATTGATAAATCAAGAAAACCCATTAGGCTTCTTCTACTTCCACTAATTTAAACCCAGAACCATGAACATTTATGATTTCAACTTTTGGATTTTCCTTTAACACCTTTCTCAATTTGTTAATGTATACGTCTAAGTTTCTAGCAGTATAAAAATCATCACGGCCCCAAATGCTAAGCAATAAACTATTGCGCGTAAGCAGTTGCCCTTTATTCTTCACAAACAATTTTAACAAATCGCATTCGGTTCCACTAATTTTCTTCTCTTGCGAGCCATGGTAAATAAGGTGGTTTGGAATATCAATCTTCATTCCGGCCAATTCATACACCTCTTCTTTAATAAGAATTTCGGGCTTACTAATAATAGAACGTTTTAAGATGGCACGTAGCCTAGCAACCAATTCTTGGGTACTAAACGGTTTGGTCATATATTCATCGGCACCTAATCCAAAACCTTTCAGTTTATCTTCCTCGCTTGTATTGGCAGTTAAAAATACCATGGGTGTAAATACATCCTGCTCACGAATAAGCTTGCCTAGTTCAAAACCATTTTTCTTAGGCATGTTTACATCCAGCAAGCAAAGGTCAAATTTTTCTTTCTGAAAAACCTGCCAGCCTTCTTCTCCATCTTTACATAAACGCGTACTAAAACCAGCAAGTTTTAGGTTTTCTTTTAATAAAGTTGCGAGGGTTATATCGTCCTCCACAACCAGAATGTGTGGTAATTTTTCCTGGCTCATGGTATTTGTATTATGATTCGAATTTAATTATTTTTAGTTGAATTTACCCTAGGATATCCTAACTTGCATCTAATAGCCAAAAGCTAAAGCCTCTGCAAACCCTCTATTTTCAGGTATTCAAGGAATTAAGCATTTGGTCTACCTAAAGAATTAAGAAACGCTTTAGAAATATTAAAGAAATAATTAAGAGCCAAATGAAGTTACCCTCTTTTATCGTCTTACTTAGAATCCCATTCTCCTTTTTTTTAGCACCTGTATTTCTATTTGCCTTTGCCTTTGCTCAACAGATAGACGTATATAAAGCCACCGAACTATTTATTGTGTTGCATCTTTTTATTTATCCAGCAAGTAATGGCTTTAATAGCTTTATGGATAAAGACGAAACTTCCATTGGAGGCCTCAGACATCCACCTCAACCTACTCAGGCGCTATTAATTGTTTCAATGTTATTTAATGTAATTGGCGTTTCCTATACCTTTTTCATGAATCCATTATTAGGCTATTTAACGGCCTTATATGTTCTAGTTTCTATTGCCTATAGTTGGCATGTAATACGACTAAAAAAACACCCTATTCTAAGTTTTCTATCAGTAATTATTTTCCAAGGATTTGTTGTGTATACCATGGTGTATTTGTTTTGTCAAACAACAGATTATTTACATGCGATGTTGCAAAACAATTATCTAATACCAGCCCTAATTAGCACTTTAATGGTGGCGGGTGCCTATCCTATGACCCAAGTATATCAGCATAAAGCCGACAAAAAAAGTGGTGATAATACCTTGAGCAGAATGCTAGGTATTAAAGGCACCTTTCAGTTTTGCAGCCTCATAAACTTAAGCGTATTAGCTTGGATGGGAATATTTTTAACAGGCACCAAACAAAGTCATTTATTCTATTTGTTCCTCTGCTTTATATTTCCTGTATTAGCCTTTTTTGTATGGTGGGCTACAAAAGTATGGGAAGATGAATCGCAAGCCAATTTTAGGTATACTATGATACTAAATCGTGTCTCGGCCACCTGCATGGTTTTGTACTTTATTTTAGTTTACCTCATGCGTGGCAGCGATGGAATTCCAGTGTATTAAGAATTCTGATTAAAGCCTATACTCTTCTTCGCATTGGTAGAAACGTTTTCAATCTTAAACTCTTCTACATCCTCTAAATAAATAGTATTAATCATATCTGAGCTTCGTTCTGCAGCAGTTAATTTTGCCAAGCGCAAATGTTGATTTTTAATTACCTCTTCAATTAATTTGCGCACGTTTCTAGCATTACCAAAATACTTATTTCGGTTGGCATATAACCATGCCAAATAGGATTTTAAATGATCTGCGGCTTTAACATCGGGAACAATGCTATTTCCTTGCAACATCTTAATGGCTATTAAGTACAATTGTTCGGCAGAATAATCGGCAAAATTTAACTCTCTATCAAACCTAGAACTCAAGCCTGGATTGCTTTGGAGGAAATCCTTCATATTATCGGTATAGCCTGCTACAATCACAATAAAGTCGCCTCTATTGTCTTCCATTTTCTTCAAAATAGTTTCAATAGCTTCTTTACCAAAATCGTTTTCTCCGCCTTCGCTTAATGAGTAGGCCTCATCTATAAACAATACTCCACCTTGTGCTTTCTCTAATACCTCGGCGGTTTTAAGAGCGGTTTGACCTACAAAACCTCCCACCAAACCTTGCCTATCGCACTCCACTAAATTACCACGTTCTAGTATTCCAAGGGCTTTATAAATCTGAGCCAAAATACGTGCTACCGTTGTTTTACCTGTGCCTGGGTTACCAGTAAATACGGCATGTAAAGAGAAACTTTGTCGTACATCTTTTCCAATCTCTCTATAAAAACGAACCAATTTTACCAGCTCATCAATTTCGTTTTTCACACTTTCTAAACCAATCATGCTATGGAGAGTAGACATGGCTTGTTTCAATAAATCTTCATCAATTGGAATATCGGCAATGCCTTTTTTCTTACCTTCAAATATCTTCTCAATATCTAAACTATCAATGGTTGAAAGTTCTTCTTTAGTAAGGTCTGCGGGGTTATGAGTTTGCATTAAGCGCAAGCCCATATTCATTTTACTCTCATCAATTATAGAGTTTACATAGCGAGCATTACCAAACATTTTATCTCTGTTACGGTATGCGTCTACTAGTTTTTTATACAAATAATCAGAAGCCGCAGTGCTTAAAACTACACCGCGTTTCTCCATGGTAAAATTGGCAATTTGCATGAGCTCTTGTGGCAGGTAGTCAACAAATTCATAAAACATGCTGAACCTAGATTTCATGCCAGGGTTCGACTCTAAAAAACCATTCATTTCTGTTGGATAACCTGCAACAATAATGGCCAAATCGCCATCGCCATCGCTCATTTCCTTCAGCAATATTTCAATTGATTCTTTTCCAAAATCTTTTGAGTCGTCGTTTTTTCTTGCCAGGGCATAGGCTTCATCTATAAATAAAATACCACCCTTTGCCTTCTTAATAATCTCCTTTGTTTTGGGAGCAGTTTGTCCAATATACTCGGCTACTAAATCACTTCTATCTACCTCCAAAACATGACCCTTACTAAGCAAACCTAATTGTTGGTAAATACGGCCCAACATCTTGGCCACAGTGGTTTTACCGGTTCCAGGGTTACCAGTAAAAACAGCATGAAGGTTTATTTTTTCACTATCATCAAAGCCTTTTTCTTTTCTAATTTTTAAGAAATTAAGATAGGTAGTATATTCTTTTACCTTCTTCTTAATAGCATCCAAACCAATTAAATCATCTAGTTCTTTTAAAACTAAATCCATGCTCACATTGGTAGCAGTTTGCTTAAAGGTTTCTCTAACTTTTGCCTTAGGAATTTCGGGTCTGGTTTCTTCTATAAAATCAACGCCCACATCAAATGGAATGGTAGCTATAACCTGATCCATAAACAACACACTAATTGAATAGGCATCTAATCCCCAAGTACCCTTTTGTTCATTACCCCAACCAACAGAGCATTCAAAGGTTTTCTCGCGGGTTTCAACAAAAAACAATTTATCTATAGAGCCCTTCAATTGCCCAGTATGGGTATTAAAATAAAATTGTAATTCGCAAGGCCATAAAGGAGCTTCGTTAATTAAATTCTCAAACTCCATTTCTAACCAAACATAGCGGGTAGAATCACTACCAAACACAGAAAAATATTTACGGTCGGCCTTTGGCACATTTGCCTCTGAACCCTCGTATAAACGAACCTTGGTAATATTAAAAAACGGATTAACGGTTTCGCTCACTAAACCTAAATCAATTACATAAAACAAACGCTCGGAAACAAACACCCCATCAATCCAAGCCTCCCAACGGTAGGTACCTTTTTTCCAATAATTACCAGGTTTTTTAACACCCCAACCTTCGCGTATAAAAACAATATTCTCTTCTTTTCCAATTTTACGTTCGGCAGATAGGTTGCACACTTCCTCCCCATCTTCCACATTTACGCACTTAAGGCTAATGCGCACATCCCAATCGTTTTCGTCGAAAAGCTTATTAAAGAACGAAAGCTCACAATAAATAAAGCTGCATTCCGACTCATCAAAAACAAGGCGGTATTTCTTCTCATTATTGGCCAACCACTCAGTAGAACCAAAAATTTTGAGATCTCTAAATTTATAATTTTGGGGAAGTTCCTTTGCCATAACCTTTAAATTGTCTATCAATACAACAACATTTGCAGCATTATTTGTATAGGTAGTGCTCACTTTTCGACGAATGGTTTCAGCCCTTTTTCGTAATAAACTAAAAATCTGCCCTTTAGATTTTTCACAATAGCTGTTGTTTACAAATTATTTACTCAAATAAAAAAAACTAGAAATTTGAATTGCTAATTAAATTTAGATTTATACATTTGCACTCCTTCAGAATGGAGAACAACTGGTTTGTTTTCGTTCAAAAAGGAAAGTTCAGCCAGTCACGGAGAGGTGGGTGAGAGGCTGAAACCACCGGTTTGCTAAACCGACGTAGGTAGTAATATCTACCGCGGGTTCGAATCCCGCCCTCTCCGCCAACACAACAAAAGCCTGGTTTAGCGATGCTAAACCGGGCTTTTTTGCGTCAGAGCCCGTTGAAAAGGAGCTCAGCGGAGTTTCAAAAAGGGCGAAGGCGTAAAAAAGCCCGCAGCTGGAGCGTAGCGGAAGATGCAGGCTTTTGTTGTGTTGAAGCCACCCCCTCTCGGGATCACGAAGTAATCAAGAAGAGAAAGAGAAGGGGAAACAGAAAGAGTTTTAGGACCTTCTACTTTTTGTTGCCTAATAAAAGCTAAATTGCCCGGGTGTTTACGCCCGGGATAATAATTTGAACCAATGCCATGCAGGAGGCCTTTAGGCCTTTTCTATCGCAACGAAATTAAACCCAATAAACAAATTAGATAATAAAGGTAAAGGCCTAAAGGCCTGCAAATAGCCTATCACTAGAAAGTATCCCAAGCCTAAAGGCCTGGGCTATTATTACTAATGTAACCCAAGGTTAACAGTAATTAACAAATTTAAGCATATAAAGTAATTTGTGTAAACTCTCCCATAAAACCCAATTGGAGGGATCTAAAAAAAATAGTAAATTGGTTCTACTTAAAAACAGATGCTAAAAATTGCTACAGATAAAAATGAAAACAAAAATTACCTCCTTAAAAAAAGTGGCATCCTTATGCTTCTTAATGATTCTATTTTTGTTCACTAGCAAATTATCAGCACAAATAATATATACCGATATACCCGACGCTACACCTAATGCAACGTATTCATTAGATTTAAATAATGACACAAGTATAGATTTTTTAATTCAATTCGATTCGGGTGATAAGGTGATGTGTAAACCGCAAAACAAAAATGCTTATTCGGGAAATTTTGTTGGCGGTGTGCATTTACCATGGGCAATATCTGTATCTACTAGTATTTGCGATTCATTAGCAACATGGTATGATGCTACCAACCCAGGAACAATGGCGTATGGAACAAGCCTAGGCTACTGGGTAGGAGAAACAAATAAATATTTAGCCTTAAAACTCATTGTGGATACCAATACCTATTACGGCTGGTTGCGTTTAGATTTACTTGCAAACTCCACCTCATTTACCATAAAAGATTATGCTTACCAAAGCACCCCAAATGCATGTATTTTGTCGGGCCAAACTAGTACAGGGATGAAGGAGAACTCAAGCCTAATTCGTACTACTATTTTCCCCAATCCTTTCAATAGCACTACAACTATACAAACACCTTGTAATCTAAAAAATGCTAGCCTAACTATCTACAACGCTTTCGGACAAGCGTTAAAGCAAGTAAAAGGCCTTACGGGACAAACAATTTCTTTATCGCGTGATAATCTTCCAAGCGGACTTTATTTTATAAGGTTAACAGAAGAAAATAGATTTTTGGCAACAGAGAAAATAATACTTACCGACTAAAAATGCCCAATAAAATCCTCTTCCTACTTCTATTTTGGTATTCAAGCACCTTCGCTCAAAACGCGCAATTTGTAAATGTTTTTATTGGAACCGATGGAACAGGACATACGTTCCCTGGGCCTTCTATGCCTTTTGGAATGGTTCAACCTGGGCCCGATACCAGAGACTATGGCTGGAACCATACAAGTGGGTATCAATACCAAGATACCTTGGTGCTAGGCTTTTCGCAAACTCGCTTAAACGGAACAGGTATCAATGAAATGGGCGACGTTTTACTTCTTCCCATAAATCCTAAAAAAGAAAAACTTAAAAATGCTTACTATAAGGAAAGCGAAATTGGAAAGGTAGGATACTATGCCTTAACAAAAAAAGATGATGTAAAAGTAGAACTCACCTGCTCAGAAAGAGTGGCGTTTCATCAATATACGTTCCCCGAAAATGAGGCACAAGTAATGGTAGATTTGCAACATGGATTGCGCTTTGCCTTTGACGAAAGCCATCATAAGGGATTAGTTATTGAAAGTGAGGTAAAAATTGAAAACAACCATACTATTTCTGGTTATTGCTCCACTCAAAATTGGGTAAATAGAAAATACTTTTTCTCCATAAGCTTTGATCAATCCTTTGTAAAATCAACTCTTCTTAAAAGGAAAAATAATGAGAAAGCGCCAAGATATATTCTTGATTTTTTGCTATCAAATAATAAAAAACTAAACGTTAAAATTGCCTTGTCGTCTGTTTCTGTTGAGGGTGCCAAACTAAATATGACAGCGGAAATACCATCTTGGGATTTTGAAAAAGTGGCTCGACAAAACCTCAATACATGGGAAAGGTATTTAAATAGAATTACAATTGAAGCACCCCAAAAACAGAAAGAAATATTCTATACTTCGCTTTACCATCTATTTTTACAACCATCCAATATAGCCGATGTGGATGGAAAATACAGAGGCGTGGATGATAAAATTAATACTGCCCCAAATAAAGAATACTACTCTACCCTATCTATTTGGGATATCTATAGAGGAGCTTTTCCACTCTTACAAATTATTGCTCCCGAAAAAATTGATGGCATTATTCAATCCATGCTTATCCATCATAAAGCAAAAGGGTTTTTACCCATTTGGACAGCTTGGGGACAAGATAATTATTGCATGATAGGCAACCATGCCATACCTATGATTTTAAGTGCCTACCAAAATGGCTTTCATGGGTTTGATGCTAACGAAGCTTTTCAAGCAATGGTGAAAACATCTACAAAATCTCACATCAATTCTAACTGGGAATTGTATACTCAATACAGATATTATCCATTTGATAAAATAGACAATGAAGCCGTTTCAAGAACCCTAGAAAGTGGATATGACGATTGGTGTGTAGCCGAAATGGCAAGAAAATTAGGCAAACAAGATATAGCAAATACCTTCTCAAAAAGAGCCGATTTTTATCAGATTATTTATGATACTTTTAGTACCTTTTTTAGAGGAAAAGATACCAAAGGAAACTGGCGAACACCCTTTGATCCTCTTATGGCCACATCACCCTTAAACAACCCGGGCGATTATACAGAAGCAAATGCTTGGCAATACTTTTGGACGCCTGCTCAATATGATATTTCTGGTTTAACAGAATTGTTGGGAGGCAAAGATACATTCACAAAAAAACTGAATGCGTTCTTTACTATCGAGGCATTAAACCCAAATAAGTTTTTAGGTCAAGAAGCCATGATTGGACAATATGCCCACGGCAATGAACCCAACCATCATATTATCTATTTATATGCCTATAGTAATGAACCAAAGAAAGGACAAACATACATTCATAAAGTAATTCATGATTTTCACAACAACACTCCAAATGGCATGATTGGAAACGAGGATTGTGGTCAGATGAGTGCTTGGTACATTCTTTCCACCTTGGGTTTCTATCCCATCAATCCTGCCAATGGCGAGTTTGTTTTAGGTAGCCCACAAGTAAGGAAAGCTAGTATTCATTTGCCAAATGGAAAAACCTTCGATGTGGAAGCCCAAAATTATTCGGAGGAGAATAGTTATAATGAAACACGAATCTTGAATGGAAAAAAAATAAGCAATCCATTTGTTACCTATAAAGAAATAATAAATGGAGGTCTGTTAACTTTTGAAATGACAAATCAATAACAGAATAACCTATTCAAAATACAACATGAAATTTAACCTACTCCTTTCACTACTCATACTTACAAATGTGGTTCTTGGTCAAAACAAACCCTACCTATTTAGTTACCAAATAGACAGCCTATTGAGTGTTGACTCTACAAACTACAAATTTCAAACAGCCTCTTGGAACTTTTCCTTTATTGGAGACTATAAAAAATCTCTTGAAGTAAAAGACCTTCAATTTCCAAACGCTAAACCATCAACCCCAACACAAGAACAGATAGAGTATTTTAAAAAATTTAAAGCCATAGATGCACGTAAGGCCATTCTTGAAGAAGCTAAAAAAACTCAAATCCTCATTATAAACGAAGCGCATCATGTTGGCTTACATAGAGTGTACCTAGCAAGCCTATTAGAAGACCTGCATAAAATTGGCTATACCTATATTGGATTGGAAGCTTTAAGTTACGAGGATACATTATTAAATCAGCGCAAATACCCTGTTCTTAAAAGTGGATTCTATACCAAAGAGCCTTGTTTTGGAAATTTAATTAGAGAGGGCATTGAACTTGGATATACTATATTTCCATATGAACAGGTTTATTCTGATAGTATCCAAAAAAATTTTGGGAGAGAAAAAGCGGAAGCCGTAAATGTTAAAAAGATATTGGATCAAAATCCAAAGGCCAAACTCATACTGTATTGTGGGTATGATCATGTGGCAGAAGACACCTTAAAGAATTTTATGGGCCTTCCCATGGCAGGGCAACTAAAAAAATTAACAGGTATTAATCCCTTTACCATCGACCAAACCGCCTTAACAGAATACAAAATTGTTGGAAGTAGATATCGACAATTAATGAATGAAAAAAAGGATGTTTTATTTGTTGATTCTAATTCTACTTATTTCAATAAAGCTAGCTTTCCAAAAGCCATTGATTGCAATGTTTATCACCCTTCTTCCGAATGTATAAACGGCAGACCAACCTGGTTAAGAAGAAAGAATACCAAATTTATCATGCTTCAAGAAAAAGTTACCATAGCCTACCCCTATCTTATAAAAATTTACCTCGCAACGGATGATATAGCTATCGCAGTTCCAATAGATATTATTGAACTAAAATCTCCAAATGAAAAAGTAGCCTCTTTAATCCTAAAACATAAAAAACAAATAGCTATAGCTGAAAACAATAAAGGTGAACAGCAAATAATAAAATTAAACTAGTTAGCCACTCATCCTCCCAGTGCCCACTTCCCTCTTCTTACCTTACAACAAACTTCTCCACCATTTCAGAGTAATTCAAAAACCCAAAAGTTGCTGGTATCTCACCATGATCGGCACCTTCTATTCTATGCGCCTCTTTATAGGTTCCACCATGATTTTTATACACCACCTCACCATGCGTTTTTATACTCAAGAAATTATCATTGGTTCCATGGATCCAACACAAATCTTGCTTCACTAATTTTATCTCTTCGGCATTATCAATCTTAAGATTACTTACGTATGACCCTGGCACGTTTAGGCCTGCCGCGTCGGCTGTCATTACTGCCTCGCTGGCAAAGGGTGCTTCTAATAGTAACTTATTAGGACTCATACTTCGTGGATGTGCAGTTAATTCAGTTGCCGCAGAAGTACCCATACTAAAGCCATACATAATTAAACGTTGATTACTTAAACCTTTTGATTTTAGCCATTGCAAAGCAGCATCCACATCATTGTACAAACCTGCTTCGCTTGGCGGACCTTCAGATAATCCATAGCCTCTATAATCTACCATCAAAACTCCATAACGATGCTTAGAACCAGTGTGTGCAAGTAACTTGGCCCTTTGCCAATAAAAATCCATATGCCATTTGTTGCCATGGCAATACATAATAACCGTATCGGTGGCAATCTTATTAATATCGCCAATATATACGGCATAAATTTTATAGCTCTTCTTATCATCTGTTCCTTTCGAATCAAGGGTAAACAAATGCATCATACTATCCTGAATTTTATAGGATTCATCTAATTTAAAATCCTGCACATTGGTATATTTATCCCACTTGTATTCAGTAATCTTATCCTCCAAATTATACAAGTTACTATCTAAACGTAAGCAAGAGCTAAGTAAAAACAATGGTACTATATAAAGTAACTTAAGTAGGTTTGAACCTAGCTGTTTTATAAGTATATTTTTCATCTTAAAACCTCCTTGTAAATTGTAAGTAAATACCAATGGCACCCATGTGATTTGGACCAATATAATCGGCCACATTTGGTTGGTTGGGCACACCTGGTGCTACCCATTTTGTTTCTATTCCATACGACCATTTCTTAGGTGTATATTGAAATCCAATTTGCGGACTCATAAACCAATGTTTGGGTTGATCCTCGTCATGAGCGCGCAATTTGCTTAACTCAAACCAATTGCATAAACCAGCATATAAAAGTTTATTCGTACCAAATTCTTTGTGTAGGTTCACATCTAATTGAGGCCAAACTTTTGCCTTCCATTCCCATCTATCAATTGCAAAATTTATAGCAGGGTTTGCACTTATACCCAATTTAAGTTTATCAGAATAATAGAGTTCGTGGCAAACGCCAATATCTGTTTGAAACACTCCAAATGATAAGGCTGTTAAATGCAAAGAACCAAAGGCGGTGGTTTTATCACTTATTCCCTTGGCATAAAATGCACTGGTATATGGAATAGTTATTGGCGTGCTACCCATTTTAATTAAAGGGCCTCCAAAATTTGCGCCTATGGCCTGCTCTCCTTTGGCTAAGGGCTTAATTATTCTTGTTGGCGCACAGGCATTCAACAAAAACAAACAGAATACTAGGTGGTAAATTTTTTTATTCATAGATCAATAAATAGGTAAAGCAATATAACAGATTCTGAAACAAAAAACATATTTAGGGCAAATAACCTACCTTTGTTTTACTAATTAGATTATGCTAAACAACGACATCCTTAGACGACTTAGATATACCTTTGATTTAAACGACACCAAAATGATGGAGTTATTTGCCACGGGCGGCTATGAAGCTACCAGAGCAGAAATAAGTGATTGGTTAAAAAAAGAAGAAGACACCGATTTTAAGCCGCTTTACGACCCCATGTTGGCCGTGTTCTTAAATGGTTTTATTACTAAAAATAGAGGCAAGAAAGAAGGTGAAGAACCTAAGCCCGAAAAGAAACTCAATAACAATATCATCTTTAGAAAACTTAAGATTGCTCTGAACCTAAAGGATGAAGATATTCTAGCCATACTTGCTCTTGCCGATTTTCAATTTGGAAAACATGAACTAAGTGCCTTTTTTAGAAAACCAGAACAGGATCAGTATAGACCTTGCAAAGACCAAATTCTTAGAAACTTCCTGCATGGTCTTCAACTAAAATATAAGAAAGAATAGACTTCCTTTCTTATTACTTCTTACAAACATTTTAAGCCTTCAGCTGGCAATTTATCCGTTTCATCGGAAATGCATATGAGTGGGCCTTGGGCAACAAGTACTTTTGTTTTAAAATAAACGTACTTATGGAAACCAAGAAAAAAATTGTCGTTATAAATTGCCATCCTAATGCCGATAGCTTTTGCGATTCAATTGCAAAAACTTACATAGATGGTGCTACAGCTAAAAATACCGAAATAAAAGAGATTTGCATACGCGAGTTACAATTTAACCCTAACCTAAATTTTGGTTATCAAAAAAGAACCGAACTTGAACCAGATTTATTAGAGGCTTGGAAAAAAATTAAATGGGCAAATCATTTGGTATGGGTACACCCTGTTTGGTGGGGAGGGTTACCAGCCATTGCCAAAGGATTTATAGACAGACTTTTCTTACCTGGCATGGCATTTCAGTATAAAGAAAATTCGGTATGGTGGGATAAACTTTTGGCTGGAAAAACAGCTCATATTATTTGCACCCTAGATCAACCATCGTGGTATTATAAACTTATGTATGCGAAACCTAGCGTGAACCAATTAAAAAAATCGACCTTAGAATTTTGTGGCGTAAAGCCTGTTAAGGTTAGCTATTTTGGACCTATCAGAAATTCGAGTTTAGAAAAAAGAAAAATCCTATTGCAAAAAATTGAAAAGCTAGGTATACAAAACGCTTAATCACTTTTTGCATAAATAAAGGCTATTTTTGTCCAACACCAAACTACTAAATGACCAACAACGATATTTTGAGAAGGATAAAATTGGCCTTTAATTTTGATGAAACAAAAATGCGTCAAATCTTTTCCTGTGCAGGATTTAATGTTTCGTCGGAACAAATAACAGATTGGTTCAGACCTGAGGATGATTTAGAATTTCAAGATGTTGCCGATATTCAATTAGCTATTTTTTTAAATGGATTTATAATTGCCGAACAGGGTGCAAAAACCAAAGAAAAAATTAAACACGAAAAAGAGTTAACAAATAACCTAATTTTAGGAAAGCTTAAAACAGCCCTAAATTTAAAGGATGCAGAAATAATTCAGCTTTTTCAATCGGTTCAATACACCTTGAGTCAGACAGAATTAAAGGCCCTGCTCTGTAAGCCAAATCAAGAACATTACCAACCTTGTAAAGACCAAATTTTGAAGTTATTTCTTCAAGCCATACATACAAAATACCACACCTAAAATAAAAAAAACAATTGGCTGCTTTGTGGGTTTATATTTCATGTCAAATGCTACAGCAGTTTTTTGGTTTCGTCGCGATTTACGTTTAGAGGACAACGCAGGCCTGTATCATGCTTTAAAATCGGGTCAACAAGTATTACCGCTCTTTATTTTTGATAAAGATATTTTAGATCATCTAGAAGATAAAAGCGACAAACGATTGGCCTTTATTTATCAAGAAATTGAGCGACTTCATAAGGAACTTACTGCACTTGGTTCAGGCCTTTTGGTAAAATATGGAAAGCCCCTAGAAGTGCTTTCAGAACTACTAAAAACGCAAACCATTCAAGCCATCTATACCAACACTGATTACGAACCTTATGCCATCAAAAGAGATGCAGAGGTAAGGTCCTTAATAGAACAAAATAAAGGTAAATTTTACACCTATAAGGACCAATGTATTTTTGAAAAAAATGAGATTGTAAAAGATGATGGAAAACCCTATACTGTTTTTACAGCTTATTCAAGAAAATGGAAAGCGAAGCTCATAAGTAAGGAAAACTTCTTACAGGCAAATGAACCTAAATCAGCTCCAGATTCATATTATTTTAAGAGCTATCCTACACAAATTTATTTCTCCTCCTTTATCAAAACAGTTCGGTTCGAACCTATTCCAACGCTACTAGAAATGGGCTTCAACGAGGTTGAAGGAAATTTTCCTTCAAGAGAAATTGCATCCAAAATAATTCAAATTTATACCGAGCAACGTAACTTTCCTGGCATTGATGGAACAAGCAAATTAGGTATACATTTTAGATTTGGAACTATAAGTATTAGAGCAAAAGCACGAAAAGCTTCCATGCTAAACGAAACCTTTTTAAATGAACTTATTTGGAGAGATTTTTACATGCAAATTTTGTTTCATTTCCCCTACGTTGTAGATGGTCCATTTAAACCTAAATATGCAGGTATTAACTGGCGCAATAATGAAAAAGAATTTCAATTGTTTTGTGAAGGAAAAACAGGATATCCAATTGTAGATGCAGGCATTAGAGAACTAAATGCAACAGGCTTCATGCATAACAGAGTACGTATGATTGTGGCTAGTTTTTTAACTAAACATCTCCTAATAGATTGGCGTTGGGGCGAAGCCTATTTTGCCAACAAATTACTCGACTTTGATTTAAGTGCAAATAACGGCGGGTGGCAATGGGCAGCTGGCTGTGGCACCGATGCCGCTCCTTATTTTAGAGTGTTTAACCCAAGTCTACAAACGGAAAAGTTTGATAAAAACTTTACCTATATAAAAAAATGGGTGCCAGAATGGAATACGGCCGCTTATCCGGCTCCAATTGTAAATCATGACATGGCAAGAAATCGTTGCTTAGACGCCTACAAATCAGCATTAAACGAATAAGAATCCGGTATTTAAGATTCCGTTTTTAGATTTGTTTGCATTTCACAATTATTTCCCTACTATTGCATTCTCAATCAACTCCCCCCAAGGATTTATCGGTATCTAAATTGAAACCAGCTTCCGGTTGATTGATTCATTTAAATCATTTACATGCACGATTTTACTTCGTTAACAGACATGCTCGTTCCAGAGCTGAAAGAAATTGCTAAAAATCATGGCGTAAGCGCCACTGGATTAGACAAACAAGGCTTAATTACAGCTATTCTTGAACATCAAAGTGGCAAAGCTCATAAATTAATTGATGAGGCACCTGCCGCCGCTAAAAAACGTGGCCGTCCTAAAGTAGCTAAAGCAGAAAATACTGAAGAAACTATTATTCCTGTAGTTGAAACGAAACTAGAATTACCTTTGGTTCAGCCCGAAACTAAACCAGAAATAGAAACGCCTGTTGTAATTTTAAACGCACCAGCTTCTGCACCAATTGCAGAAAGTGGAGAAAAACCAGCAGAAGGAGAAAGAAGAAATCCTAATCAAAACAAAAATCGCCAAGATAAATGGCGCAACGATAGGAACGATAGAAACGAACAACGTACGAATGAACCGCGTTCAAATGAACCTCGTTCGAATGAGCCTCGTACAAACGAGCCAAGAATAAATGAGCCGCGTTCAAATGAACCTCGTACCAACGAACCTCGCACAAACGAGCCTCGTAACAATGAACGTGGACCAGAACGCAACGACCAACGCAATCAAAACCAGCCACGCCATCCGCAACGTCCTGAAAATGGAAATGGAAACGGTAATGGAAATAATAACAATCCTGAACGCCAAGAAAAAGTTTCGTATCAAGAACTAGAAGCCTTAGTTAGCTCAGAAGGTGTTTTAGAAATGATGGCAGATGGATATGGTTTCTTGCGTTCATCAGATTATAACTACATGCCTTCGCCAGATGATATATATGTATCTCCTTCGCAAATAAAATTGTTTGGTTTAAAAACAGGTGATACGGTTCAGGGCACAATCAGACCTCCTAAAGAAGGTGAAAAATATTTTGCCCTTGTAAAAGTTGAATCAATTAATGGAAGAATACCATCAGAGGTGCGCGACCGCGTTGCGTTTGAACATTTAACCCCATTATTCCCAGATGAAAAATTGAGGTTAGCAGATAATTCTGCCACCTATTCTACCAGAATCATCGATCTTTTAGCACCTATTGGTAAAGGTCAACGTGGATTAATAGTAGCCCAACCTAAAACAGGTAAAACTATATTATTAAAAGAAATTGCAAACGCTATTGCTAAAAATCATCCAGAGGTTTATTTGTTAATTTTATTAATTGATGAACGCCCAGAAGAGGTAACAGATATGCAACGAAGTGTGCGCGCAGAAGTTGTTGCTTCTACCTTTGATGAGCCGGCAGAGAAGCATGTTAAGTTAGCGAATATTGTTTTAGAAAAAGCAAAACGTTTAGTAGAATGTGGCCATGATGTGGTTATTTTATTAGACTCAATTACTCGTATGGCGAGAGCGTTTAACACAGCTCAACCAGCCTCGGGTAAAATATTATCGGGTGGTGTGGATGCAAATGCATTACATAAACCAAAACGTTTCTTTGGTGCTGCTCGTAAAATTGAAGATGGTGGATCATTAACCATTATTGCTACAGCCCTTACAGAAACAGGTTCTAAAATGGATGAGGTTATTTTTGAAGAGTTTAAAGGTACCGGTAATATGGAACTTCAACTCGATAGAAAATTGGCCAACAAACGTGTATTCCCTGCTATTGATATTGTATCTTCAAGTACTCGTCGCGATGATCTGTTATTGGAGAAATCTACCTTACAACGCATATGGGTATTGCGCAACCATTTGGCAGATATGAACCCAGAAGAAGCAATGGATGTCATGTTAAAGAATATGCGTTCAACCAAAAGCAACGAAGAGTTTTTGGCATCTATGAACGGATAATTTTATACGTTAAACTATAAAAAAAAGGACGGTGAATTCACCGTCCTTTTTTTTATCCTTTCACCAAAACCAACAAAGGTATATGTGTATGAAAGGCCATTTGTTTGCTTAAACTTCGGTGAAACAAACGATCAAAGAAATTTCTATTGTGTTTGGCCATCACCAATAAATCAACCTTCATTTCATCCACATAATTATTAATGGATGGAATTACCTCTCCTTTTTCTAACTCTACAAAATTGATGTTTGGATAAGAAATTCGATCGTGGTTTTTCTTAAAGAAATTATTCTCTGCATTAAAATATTTATCTGAATCAGATTTTACATGCAATACATCTAAGGGACAATCATATTGCTCTGCAAAGTATACCAAGCGTAACATGGCAGGAAATTCTGGTTCATTATAATCTGTTGCATACACAATTCTTTCAAGCTCCTTGTATTTAATTTCTTTCGGAATGACCATTACCGGAACATGTGTTTTTGCAACAACAGATGCAGCATTACTTCCAAATAATACCTCAGCAGCACCGCTTGCTCCTGTTGTACCCATAACGATCAAATCGGCTTCATGCTTTAAAGCAAAATCGCAAATCTCTTCTGCTACAAATCCATACCGGCTATGCATTGAATATACCAACCCACTATCCTTTAAAGTCTTTTCAAGCTCATTAAATTGAAAAGTAGTTTGGTCTTCAATTTCTTTTACAAATAACTGGTAGGTTTCTGCTGGTATGGTTGCATCCACCATAGCTACCTGATTAATATGAAGGATATTTAATCCTGCATTCATTTTTTTTGCCAATAAAATAGCATACTGCATAGCTTGTAAAGCAGGTGCAGAGAAATCTGTAGGAATAACAATTTTAGAAATCATAGGGTTTGTATTAAGTGTACTTTTTCAAAATAAAATCATTTTGAGTCAAATACTTAGTCAAATTTAACATAGGATGAGCAATAAAAAAATGACTATTTACAGGCTTAAGAATGATTTAACAAAAAGTTTGAAGATGCTTGGGATAAATAATGTTTGGATTTTAAGCC
Source organism: Bacteroidetes bacterium B1(2017) (assembly GCA_002256395.1). Classification (GTDB taxonomy): domain Bacteria; phylum Bacteroidota; class Bacteroidia; order UKL13-3; family UKL13-3; genus B1. Next base: position 357,433 of record NKJG01000001.1, read on the forward strand.
TCGAATTTGTTATTTATACCCAATTAAAAATGCAAATATGAGTACTTCAAAAAACCAAACACCCCTCTATACCCTTGCTGTGGTATTCTTCTTCTGGGGCTTTGTGGCCGCGTCTAACGGGATTTTTATCCCATTCTGTAAAAGCCATTTCCATTTATCACAATACGAATCTCAATTGATTGATGCTTCATTTTATGCGGCCTATTTCTTTGGTTCTTTCTTTTTGTACCTGTTTTCTCAGCTAAACAAACACGATATCTTAAATAAAATTGGCTATAAATCGGGAATTGTATATGGTATGGTGGCCTCTGTTATAGGTGCGGGCTTATTAAGCATATTCTCAGGCTCAGAAACGGTTACATTTGGTATGATCCTAGGCGCTTTCTTCATTATTGCCTTAGGTTTCTCTCTTCAACAAACTTCTGCTAACCCATTTGTGGTTGCGCTTGGACCAGTTGAAACTGGTACACATAGATTAAACTTTACAGGTGGCGTTAACTCTTTAGGAACTCTACTTGGACCAATTGTAGTAAGTTTGGTAATCTTTGGCGCGGTTGGTAGTGGTGTTGAGGCTTCTTTAGGAAGTATCCAAACCTTATACTTAATTCTTGCGGGCTTATTTGCCTTAGTTGCATTGTTCTTCTTTGTTAACAAAAGCCTTCCTAAAGTAACTGCCGACGAAGAAATTGAAAATAGCAGTAAAGCCACTACAACACTTGCTATTATTGCTATTCCAACAGCCATCTTATTATTCTTAAACAACTTCCTTCCAAAAGCAATCAGCGATAATTTTATTTTCATTTGCTTAATCACCATCGTTGGAATTTTATTGTACACCTTAAATGCATCTAAAAAGAATCCTAACGGATGGGGGGCTATGCATTACCCGCAATTGGTTTTAGGTATGCTTGGAATCTTTACCTATGTAGGAGTTGAGGTTACCATTCAAAGTAATATGGGTGCCCTTTTAAAATTACCTGAGTTTGGTGGATATGATGAATCAAACATTTCAAATTTCATTAGCTTATATTGGGGTAGTTTAATGATTGGTCGTTGGACAGGTGCCATTAGTGCATTTGAAGTAAGTGCCAATACACGCAAAATTTTAACCTTTGTTGTTCCTTTTGTTGCCTTTGGTTTAATCCTAGGTGTAAATCATTTAAGTGGAAATGCTATTGGAGAATTAATTCCATACGCACTTTGTATTATCATTGCTGTTACTGCCTTCTTTATTGGTAATGAAAAACCAGCTAAAACACTTTTATTATTTGCAGGTATAGGTATTGCAGGTATGCTAATAGGTTTATTAACTACTGGCACCATTGCTTTATTTGCCTTTATTAGCGGCGGTTTAGCTTGCAGTATTATGTGGCCAAGTATTTTCTCTTTATCTATTTCGGGTTTAGGAAAATATTCTTCACAAGGTGCCTCTTTCTTAATCATGATGATTTTGGGTGGTGCAATTATTCCACCTATACAAGGTAAAATTGCCGATTCAATGGGCATTCATATTAGCTATTTTATTCCTGTACTTTGCTTTATGTATCTTGCCTTCTTTGCCCTAAGAGCAAAAGCAATCTTAAAATCGCAAGGCATTAACGTAGATGATATTCAAGCCGCAGGCGGACATTAATTCATTCTATAAATAATTATTCTGAAATGGATATTCAACAAATTTAGTTTGTTGAATATCCATTTTTTATTTTAAATAAACACTCATTGCAGGCAAGGCCTTGGCATTAAAATCCCAAAGGGCTTGGTTTTCGTAGGCTGAACCAACTTTTGAGGTGCTTCCTTTTGTTGAAATTAACTCTGCTCCCCAATAGCAAAATCCCTTACCATTTTTTGCACTAATAGATATTAAACGAATCTTATCTAGGAAATCTTTCTGTCCTTGTGGCGTGGCCGGATAACTTGGATGCAATTGAGTGCTATCTCCTAAAACATTATTTGTCCAATCGTTCCAACCCAAGGTAAATGGATAGGATGTTTCTGCTATTAATACTTCTTTTCCTGTTTGTGTAGCTATGCTTGTTAACACACTTTGCAAACTATCTAAGTTGTTTCCATGCCACATAGGGTAATAAGATAAACCTATCATATCAACATCAACAGTACCTATATTAGTCAAAAACCATTGAGCATTTCTATATCCAGCATACTGTAAAATTAGTTTGCTCTCAGGGCTTTCTTGTCGCACCGCTTTTATTCCTTGGCTTAGCAACTCTAAAAATTGTGCCTTATTTAAAAGGCTCCCCTCTGGCCATAAAAATCCATTATTCACTTCATTTCCTATTTGAATATAATCAGGATGAATGAGGGTAACTATTTGTTTTGTATAAGCATACACACTATCCTTTAATTGAGCGAATGAAAGTAATTTCCAGGCCTCTGGTTTTGTTTGCGCGCCTGGGTCGGCCCAAGTATCAGAATAATGTACCGTTAGCCAAACTTTAAACCCATTTTGCTTTAACACCTTTGATAAATTACTCACTTCTTCTAAACCACATCTACCATTTATTGGGTCTTTCCAAATTCTCAATCGAATGGTGTTCACTCCAGAATTTTTAAGTGTAAGCAGCATATCTTCTGCATATCCTGCCGCATTAAAAGTGGTAAAACTTAAGTCTTTAATTTCTGGGTAAGATGATAAATCAACTGCCTTAATACTAAAATTTGGGTCAGCACTAACACTATCTTTTGTTTTATCTTTTTTACAAGCAAAAAAACAAAAAAGGCCTACAAAAATAACAAGGGTATAACGCATCTTAAACAAAGATACAAAACTATCTCATCTGTTTTGAACCCTACAACCCATGCGATTGCTCCCACTCTAGCATTTTCTTCTTTTGCTCTACGCCCCATCTAAAACCACTAAGCTTACCTGTAGATAGCAATACTCTGTGACATGGAATTAAATACGCAATACAATTACGCCCAACGGCATTCCCCACAGCCCTTGAACCACCCATTACGCCAAGTTTAGCTGCCAATTCAGTATATGTGCTGCTATTCCCAAAAGGAATTTCTATTAAGGCTTTCCAAACTTTCAATTGAAATTCTGTTCCCTTAATATGTAATTTTAGGTTAGGCCAACTTTCTGTTGTCGGTTCAAACCAAAGTAAAGCTAATGTATGATATTCGCTTTCTTCCTGAATGAGAATGGCATTAGGATACTCTCGCTTTAATTCATGTATACAACTTTCATCCTCGTCAACCAAGGCTAACCAGCATATTCCACTATCTGTTGAGGCCATAAGCACTCTTCCAATTTGCGTTTCAGCAAAGCAATACTTAATACGTAATTTTATTCCTTTATCCCAAACAAAGGGAAGTATTTCTAACTTCCCCTTGTTTGAATAAATATCAAAATTTTTACTGAATAAGTTAGCCTGCATAAGTTTAAATCAACTTACAATTTAAACCTAAATCCGCCATAAAACATTCTCCCAAAAACAGGACCCCAAGTAAGGCCTGCATCAAAGTAATTTCCAAAAGGATTGGCACCATCAATAATTGCCTTAGGCTGTTGAAAGTTTAAAATATTTTCACACCCAATATACACATCAAGCTTCTTTTTTATGTTCTTACTTATCTGTGCATTCACTAATACAAAAGCATCCGAATGGCTGGCCAATTGCAAGTTCTCTGGATTATCTGTTGTTTGAGGCAAACGCTTAGGTCCAATCCAATTTGCTGTTGCATCAAAATTCCATTTGTTTTTTGTGGTATATGCCAAGTTTAAAAACCACCTATGCTTGGCTATCATGGGCACATCCAACATACCTTGCGCATATTGTGTTTTAACCTCATACCATCTGTAAGCAAAGCGTACATCAAAGCGCTTTATTGGTTGGTAATCCATTTGTACTTGCAAACTTCTGCTATACGATTTTCCATTCAATGCATAAAAGAAAACAGAATTGGTTTTGGCATCTCTATCCACTACCACTTGCTTTTCAAAAATGGTATAATAATAATCCACTCCAATATTTCCTTTATGCAAGTTTATTTTAAATTCATGCGTTAAATTTACCCCAAAATTCCAAGCTTCTTCAGGGCCAAATCCGTAGGCAGTTTTACTTGCAAATGGATTTGAAAAAATCAAGGTACGAGAACTTGTTAAGGTACTCATATTCTCACTTATTAAATTTGCCGTGCGCCATCCTTTTCCAGCTACAGCCCTAAACACTGTAGTTGCAACGGGGGCATATCTTAGATGCAAACGTGGCACAAACTTCCAACCAAAATAATTATGGTAATCCATGCGAGCACCAGCAACGGCAGTAAATAAGGCCAAATAGGTATACGTATATTCTGCAAATGCGCCACTCACTTGTTCGTTCCTTGTAAAATGATACGCTTGCTTATTAAACAAATGCTCCTCAACTATATCTGTTTGGTTGCTTATACCCGTTCGTATCTTATGATTTGTATTCCCCAAAACATCTTGATAGATTAAATTACCGTACAAACTTTGTTGCGCTCCATCATATAAATTATTACCGAAATAATTTTTATAGGTTTGGTTCGAACCATTTACTTGCAAGCCTACACTGCGGTATTTATTTTTAGGAAACACATAGCCTAATTTCATCATGCCACTTAGGCGTTCGGCCTTTATTTGTGTGCCATACATTTTATTGTTGGCGGTATCTTGCATATAATTATAAAAATCAACCATACCCCCTGTTTTACTATCATTCACATATTGAACCGAGGCATGAAAAACCAATCCATTTTTAGGATCTAAAAAAACACGATATAAAATATTGGCTTGGTTTCCCAAAGGATTATCCAAATAGTCATCCTTATTTTGATCCATTCTTTTGGCATAGGTACTTCCGTGTACAAACAAAGCATGTGAAAACATTTTAGTTGGCTGCTGAGCCAAAACTAAGTTTGTTTCGTAGCGCCCACCCTGACTTACATATCCGTTCCAATATAATTTATCTTTCGAAATAGGCTTATGCAATTCAACATTTATTTGTCCCGATATACTTTCAAAACCATTAACCACCGAACCCATTCCCTTACTTACTTGAATTGAATTTATCCAAGTTCCTGGAATATAATTAAGTCCGAAATTGGTAGCAATGCCGCGTATGCCAGGCATTTGTTCTATGCTCATTTGAGAATACTGCCCACCTAAACCAAGCATTTGGATTTGTTTTGATCCCGTTAAGGCATCACTATAGGCAACATCCACACTTGGGTTTGTTTCAAAGCTTTCCGACAAATTACAACAAGCAGCTTTAAACAATTCCTTTTCATTCATGATGGTTGTTTTCCAAGGATCAATAAATGAAACTTCACTTGTTTTGCGCTCATACGAAATAACTACGTCATCGAAATTTCGTTTACTTATCATTAAAACCTTCAAATAATTTGAACTAGCAACCAAAATGGTATCTGTTTTAAAACCCATTGCCTGCACTATAAGTGTAGTGTGGTTTTCATCAATGGCAATATGAAATACTCCATTGCTATCCGTACCAGTAGATTTAGTGGTTCCCATCCAATGAACCGCTGCACCTGCAATGGGTTCAATAGCCCCCTTTTGAGTTGTTTCAACCACTACACCTTTAAGCATAGCCGTTGATTGGGCTCTAGTTCCTATCCAGAAACATAAGCCCAAAAGCCCTAAGGCAAACGCTTTCATTTAATCGTGGTGAGTATTTGGCTTCTCTCTATACAAGCAACAACCAGGAAGTTTTTGGTAGGTTTCATCAGGAGACTTTTTCAAATCTGTATCATGTCCACAACCTGCAATGGCTTCATGTATTTTTTCCAATGTAACTTTCTCTGGATTAAAAATAACCGTCATTACTTTTGTATCAACATCCCATTCAGCAGCCTTCACACCTTTTATATCACAGGCGTTTTCTATGCGCTCTTTGCATTGCCCACAATTTCCATAAACCTTAAAAGTAACCTTTTCTGTTTTGCTCTTTTGAGCAAATGCACCTATGCTTATACTTAAAACTAGCATAAGCAGAATAACGATCTTATTTGTTTTCATAATTTTTGTTTTGATAGTAAATACTAAATAATTGCCATTTAAGGCATCCTTTATACATCCAATAACATTGGATAAATCAAAACAAAGTCTATATTCTAAAAACCTGCAAACTACTTAATTCTATTGCTAATTTGGGAGGAGGCGCTTTACTAGCATAAGCATTTTGGGCGTTCGCATCAATTGGTTCGAACCTAAAAAAGGTATACGGTAAAATAATTAGAGAAAATGAAACAGCCTTAGGAAGCTCCAGTAATCTGGGTTGAACTTGCAAATCCTTTAAATCGGATTTTACAATTAAATCTGTGCAACAATCTGTGCTCCCAACATCGGCGCACTCACAATTGTCACTTTCTAATACACCCGCGTTCCAGCTAAAACCAGTTAATTCATTTCCACAAAAATGAATTTTCAAACTTTGGTTTAAAGCCGGAAGTAAAAAAGTAAGTACTAAAATATAAATACCAATTTTTCGCATTGCCAAACAAAGGTCGATATAATTTTTAGGATAGCCAAGCCAATTAATTCTTAAAAAATACTACCTAATATGCCCAAAAATACACCTCAATTTAAATCACTAGCCCAAAACAAACTCCTAAAAACCCAAACCTACAAAGCCCTTAACTTTCTAAGATTCTGCTTAAAGGCAAAGGAATTAACCTTAAATTAAAGGTATTTTAGGATAATTCTCTTATCTTTGCAGCCCTTTAACGATTAACATGCAGAATATCAGAAATATAGCTATTATAGCCCACGTTGACCACGGAAAAACTACTTTGGTTGATAAAATCATCCATCAAACACAACTATTCCGTGAAAATCAGGAAAAAGGAGAATTAATTCTCGACAATAACGACCTTGAGCGCGAGAGAGGTATTACCATTTTGGCTAAAAACATCTCGGTTAATTACAAAGGAACCAAAATTAATATTATCGATACTCCTGGTCACAGTGACTTTGGCGGTGAAGTTGAACGCGTATTAAATATGGCTGATGGCGTATTGCTATTAGTAGATGCATTTGAAGGACCAATGCCACAAACTCGTTTTGTATTGCAAAAAGCTTTGGCCTTAGGTAAAAAACCAATTGTGGTTATTAATAAAGTAGATAAGCCTAACTGTAGACCTGATGAGGTTCATGATGCGGTATTTGATTTATTCTTTAACCTTGAAGCAACAGAAGAACAATTAGATTTCCATACCATGTATGGTAGCTCTAAAATGGGTTGGATGGGTAGAGATTGGAAAAATCCAACAACAGATTTTACTGAATTATTAGAAGATATTATTACTCAAATACCAGCTCCTGTGGTTCCTGAAGGAAACTTGCAAATGCAAATTACCTCATTGGATTATTCATCATTCACAGGTCGTATTGCTATTGGTAGAATTTTACGTGGAAATATTAAAGTAAACCAACCAGTAAGTATCGTTAAGCGCGATGGCTCTATTCAAAAATCTCGTATCAAAGAACTTTATACATTTGAAGGTCTAGGTAAAATGAAAGTGGAAGAAGCTGTTGGTGGAGATATTTGTGCGGTTATGGGTATTGATGGTTTTGAAATTGGTGATACCATTGCCGATTTCGAAAATCCTGAAGGCTTAATCCCAATTAAAATTGACGAGCCAACCATGAACATGTTGTTTTGTATTAACAACTCTCCATTCTTTGGTAAAGAAGGAAAATTTGTTACCTCACGTCACTTACGTGATCGTTTGTTTAAAGAATTAGAAAAGAACCTTGCTCTTCGCGTTGAAGAAACAGATGCAGCAGATTCTTATTTAGTATTTGGTAGAGGTATCCTTCACTTATCTATCTTAATTGAAACCATGCGCCGCGAAGGCTATGAACTTCAGGTAGGACAACCTCAGGTTATAGTGAAAGAAATTGATGGCCAAAAATGTGAGCCTATTGAAATTTTAACCGTAAACGTTCCAGAAGAATATTCAGGTAAAGTAATTGAGTATGTAAGTCAACGTAAAGGCGATATGCTTGTAATGGAACCTAAAGGAGATTTAATTCACTTAGAATTTGAAATCCCTTCACGTGGTATCATTGGCCTACGTAATAATATTTTAACTGCAACAGCAGGTGAGGCCATCATGGCACATAGATTCAAAGCATTTGAACCATGGAAAGGTACTATTCCTAATCGTGGTAGCGGTGTAATGATTTCTGGTGAACAAGGAAAAGCAATTGCTTACTCAATTGATAAATTACAAGACAGAGGAAGTTTCTTTGTTGAAGCAGGTGAAAACATTTACATGGGTCAAATTATTGGCGAAACCAACCGTCAAGACGATTTAGTAGTGAACATTACTAAAGAGAAAAAATTAACCAACATGCGTGCCTCTGGTACAGATGACAAAACTCGTATTGCTCCAAAAATCAACTTCTCTTTAGAAGAATGTATGGAATATATTCAAGGTGATGAGCTAGTAGAAATTACTCCATTATCACTTCGTTTGCGTAAAGTTCATTTGGATGAAAACGAACGTAAACGTTTCAAAAATTCATTAGCTAGCGCATAATTATTAATTATTAAAAGGATTTACGATTAAGAGAAATTCTCTATAATCGTAAATCCTTTTTTCATTTCATATCCTTCTTCAAAATGACCACAGAACAACTTAAAGACCTAAAGTTAAGGGCAGATGCCTTGAGGAGGTATCTTTGACGTAGATACCAAACTACTAGATATTAGAGAAGAAGAATTACGAAGTTTACAACCCGATTTTTGGGACAATCCTAAAGAAGCCGAACGATTAGTTAAAGCTACAAGGCTAAAAAAAATCTGGACCGATGCGTATGCTGAAACAGCTACGGTGGTGGAAGATTTAGGAGTATTATTTGAATTTTATCAAGCAGGTGAAGGCAGCGAAGAAGAAATAGACGCAGCCTATAAACATGCATCGGATATGGTTGAAGAGCTTGAATTTAAAAACATGCTCAGCAACGAAGAGGACCAAATGAATTGTATGATCAACATCAATTCAGGTGCTGGTGGAACCGAAAGTCAAGATTGGGCTGAAATGCTCATGCGTATGTATATTATGTACGCCGATAAACACGGCCTTAAGGCAGCTGTAGTAGATGAACAAGCGGGTGATGGCGCTGGAATTAAATCGTGCTCTATTGAAGTCAGCGGAGATTTTGCTTATGGTTTTCTTAAAGGCGAAAATGGTGTTCACCGCTTGGTTCGTATTTCACCATTTGATAGTAATGCGCGCAGGCATACTTCTTTTGCATCTGTTTATGTTTATCCTTTAGTAGATGATAGCATTGAGATTGATATTAAAGATGCCGATATCGATTTTCAAACCTCTCGATCAGGTGGTGCCGGTGGTCAAAATGTAAACAAGGTTGAAACCAAAGTTCAATTAACACACAAGCCAAGTGGAATTGTAATTGTTTGCCAAGTTGAACGCTCACAAAGTGCCAATAAAGAGAGAGCCATGCAAATGTTACGCTCGCAATTATATGAGGTAGAATTGCGTAAACGCAATGAAGCCAAAGCAAGCATTGAAGCTGGTAAAAAGAAAATTGAATGGGGAAGTCAGATAAGAAATTACGTATTCCACCCCTATAAATTAGTGAAAGATTTACGCACCGATGTAGAGACATCAGACGTGCAAAAAATTATGGATGGAGGCCTTGATGAATTTATTAAGGCCTACCTTATGGAGAATTCTAAAAACTAGTTTGTGCTTCTATGAATAATGCTTGGCACTGGTTGTGCGGTTGGCATTACTATCATTTCATTTATATTTACATGTGCAGGTCTGCTAACGGCATAGTAAATGGCATCTGCAATGTCTGAAGCCAACAAATTATCGAAGCCTTGATAAACTGCTTTTGCTTTGTCTTCATCGCCATGAAAACGAACAATTGAAAATTCTGTTTCTACCGCTCCAGGGTAAATTCCTGTAACACGAATTGGATAAGAAGACAACTCAATTCGCATAGCTTTATTGAGCGCATCCACTGCAAATTTGGTAGCACAATATACATTGCCATTGGCATAAACTTCCTTGCCTGCAATGCTACTAATATTTACAACATGACCACTTTTACGCGCAATCATTTCGGGTATTACTAATCTAGAGATATATAACAACCCTTTGATATTGGTATCTATCATTTGTTCCCAATCATCCAATGAGCCCTTATCTAAGGTTGATAAACCGCTAGCCAAACCTGCATTATTTACCAATACATCTATATTTCTAAAGGCATCCGGAATGGCCTCAAAAGCCGTTTTTACCTCTTCCTTATGTCTAATATCAAAAATTGCTGCATAAGTTTCCGTTTCAAACTCCTTTTTCAATCGAGCTTGCAAAGCCTCTATTCTACTGGCTCTTCGGCCATTAAGTATTAAATTATACCCATTCTGAGCTAACAAAAGGGCAGTTGCTTCGCCAATTCCTGAGCTTGCACCTGTAATAAACGCTATTTTCTTGTTCATTTTTTATATTTTCGAAAACCGTACCAACAAAGATGAAAGTTTCTATTGAAAAAACCGAGCATTATGCATTGTTCATTTTAAACAATGAAAACCTTTTAGAAAATACCTTTTCTGAATTAAGCTCGCATATCGAAAACACACTTAATGAAGGCAATTATAAATACCTCATTTTTGACTTAAGTAACTTAAATGAAATTTCATCTCATGTGTATCTTTTTCTTCAACAGATACACGATAAAATGATTACTCTCGACGGTCTCCTGTTGAATACTCACTCAAATGTTTCTTTCCTTCCTGTTTTCGAAGAAAATCAATTGCTATTTGTTCCATCTACTGGCGAAGCCGTTGAATACATCTATATGGATCAACTCGAAAAACAGTTTCTTGGAGGAGACGAATTAGAAGATTAATACCTATGTCATTTGAAGTAACCATACTCGGAAGCAGCTCTGCATCGCCTACACTCACAAGGCATCCAAGTGGCCAATATGTAAATATATGCGACCATCACATTCTTATTGATTGTGGCGAAGGAACTCAAATGCAATTGCAACGATATAAAATTAAGAAATCTAAACTATCGCATATCTTCATTAGCCACGTACATGGCGATCATATTCTAGGACTTCCAGGTTTACTTTTATCAATGAATCTTATGAAACATGAACAGCCCGTTCATGTCTATGGACCAAAAGAGTTATTTGAAATTCTAGATGTGTTTTTTAAATACTCAGAAACAGCCTTCACATTCCCATTACATTACCATTCAATAGACGATAATAGCCATACCTTGGTTTACGAAAATTTATTTTTTAGAGTTAAATCCTTTCCACTATTTCATAGAGTACCTACCATTGGCTTTTTGTTTGAAGAAAGGGCAATTCTGAAAAAATTAAATGTAGAGGCTTGTCAAAAATATAAGATTCCATTTACCCATTTTAACGATATTAAAATGGGCAAAGATTATGTGAACCAAGAAGGAAAAAGAATACGAAACGAAGAGTTAACGTTTCCTTCTACTAGGCCTATTTCATACGCATATTGCTCTGATACGATTTTTGATGAGCGTGTCATTAACGCGGTTGAAGACGCTGATTATCTGTATCACGAAGCAACCTTTTTACATGACAAGCTTGAAAGGGCTATTAAAACAATGCACACCACAGCTAAACAGGCTGGAATGGTTGCCAAAAAAGCGAATGTAAATACTCTTTTAGTTGGACATTTTTCTTCGCGCTACGACGATTTAACACCTATATTGGAAGAAGCAAAATCAGAGTTTCCAAACACGGCACTTGCCATTGAAGGAACAACTTTTATTTTAGAATAAGGTAGTGTTGATTTTGTTCAATACCTTTACAGCAAATATTGTAGCATGCAAACCTTCACTCCCAAAAATTGGACCGATTACGAATTACTTGATTGCGGAAACTTTGAAAAACTAGAACGCTTTGGCTCAGCCATATTGCGCCGCCCAGAACCGCAAGCACTTTGGGATAAGGTATGGGATGAAATTGAATGGAAAAAACTTACCGATATTACCTTTAAACAAAAAGGAAGTCATAACGGAGAATGGATTAACCCAAAGAAAAAACCAACTAAATGGCATTTACCTTATCATACTCCAGACTACGATTTAAGGTTTAATCTTTCACTGACCTCCTTTAAGCATGTTGGAATTTTTCCAGAACAGGCTGAAAACTGGGACTATATTTACTCTCATCTAAAGAACATTGAAAGCCCAAAATTCCTAAACTTATTCGCTTATACTGGGGGTGCTAGTATTGCTGCTAAGGCCGCAGGAGCAGATGTAACTCATGTTGATTCGGTAAAACAAGTGATAAGCTGGAGTAAAGAAAATATGGAGGCATCTAAACTCGACAATATTCGTTGGGTGGTAGAAGATGCTATGAAGTTTGTTAAACGCGAAGTAAAGCGCGGAAAAACCTATCATGGAATCATTTTAGACCCACCTGCTTATGGTATTGGAGCAAATGGAGAAAGATGGCAATTAGAGGATAGTATAAACGAATTATTAAAAGACATTTCCAGCATTCTTGACCCAAATGAGCATTTTCTAATATTAAATGTTTATTCATTGGGCTTAAGTGCCTTGTTGATCCAAAATTTGGTTCAGCAAAACTTTAAACAAACCCCTAATCTACAAAATGGCGAACTATACCTGCAAGCTAAGTCGGGCGTACAATTGCCATTAGGTATACTCTCTAGATTTCACTACAAAAAGTAAATAGAATAGTCATAAAAAAAGCCGCAATGAGCGGCTTTTTTTATTTTAGAAGTATGGTTAAACAACTTATACTTTGTATTTCTTTTTAATTTGAAAGAAGTAACTTCTACTAATCTCAAACGGTTTTTCAATTCCTTTTAGGAACAATCTACCCGTATCATTTGTCCACTTCTCTATTTTTGTTACGTTTAATAAGTTCACAATTGTAGAGCGATGGATTTGAATAAACACATCTCCAGGTAAACGGCCATCCCAATTTTTAATTGAATTATAGGTAATACTTAATTTACCATCATTCATGTAAATCTTAGTATAATTACCAAAAGCCTCAATATAGTTAATATCTTGAATTTTGATAAACGTTAACTTGCTATCAAAGTTTAATAGAATAATTTGATCTGGTTTGAAGCGCTCTTCTGAATCTCCTAAAATTACACCTTGAGAATCTTCATTCATTTCGGTAACCCTGTCGATGGCTTTCTTCAAACGATCGCCACTAATTGGTTTCAATATATAATCAACGGCATTTAATTCAAATGCTTTAATGGCAAAATCAGGATGTGATGTAATAAAAATGATTTTAGGACTGCAGGTAATTTCATTTAATAAATCAATGGAAGTTAATCCATTTAAATCAATGTCTAAAAAAACTAAGTCAGGCTTAGTTTCATTAATCACTTCTCTTGCCGATTCATAATCTGATGCCTCTCCAACTATCTCAATGTTCGGAAATCCATCCAACACTTTTTTAAGTGTGGCACGCATCATGTCAACATCGTCAACAACTACTGATTTTATCGTATCCTTGGCCATAATTAAAACTGACTATTATAGGGTTTGACCCAATGTCGAACCCAACTATTTGTTCATATTTACTGCAAAAAAATACATTCGACACAAATTAACTAAATTATCTACTATTTTTTTAACAAACACCTGTAAATCAATGTATTAATAATTATATAATTTGTATATAAAATGTTTTTCTTTTTTTATTCAATTTTCTCTTCAATTGCTTCCTCCGCACCCGAGTTAATTTCAGGACGCATTTGAGGGAAGAACAATACGTCTTGAATGGAATTTTGATTCGTCATTAACATACATAAACGATCTATTCCAATTCCAATTCCTGAAGTTGGAGGCATACCATATTCCAATGCGCGTAAGAAATCATTATCAATAAACATGGCTTCATCATCCCCACGCTCCATTAATCTAACTTGTTCTTCGAAACGTTCACGTTGATCAATTGGATCATTTAACTCGGTATAGGCATTGGCTATTTCTTTACCGTTTACCATTAATTCAAATCTTTCTACTAAGCCTTCTTTCGACCTATGTTTCTTGGTAAGAGGACTCATTTCAACAGGGTAATCAATGATAAAAGTAGGTTGAATAAAATTACCTTCACATTTCTCGCTAAACAATTCATCTATCAATTTCCCCTTGCCCATGCTTGGAGAAACTTCAATATGAAGCTTTTTGCATACCTCTCTCAAACCCTCTTCATCCATTGCGCTTACATCAAAACCTGTAAACTCTAAAATGGCATCAAAAATACTAATGCGTTTAAATGGAGCCTTAAAATTCAAGGTATTTTCACCCATTTTTAGTTCGGTAGTTCCATGTAAATCCAGCGCAACTTTTTCAAGCATTTTCTCGGTAAAATCCATCATCCAATAATAATCCTTGTATGCAACATAAAACTCTAAAATGGTAAATTCAGGATTATGGGTTCTATCCATACCTTCATTTCTAAAGTTACGGCTAAACTCATATACCCAATCAAATCCACCAACAATTAAACGTTTTAAATAAAGCTCATTGGCAATACGCAAATAAAATGGAACATCTAAGGCATTATGATGTGTAATAAATGGCTTTGCAGCTGCTCCTCCCGGAATATTTTGCAAAACTGGAGTATCCACCTCTAAGGCTCCATGTGCATTTAAGAAATCTCTAATTGAACGAATCATTTGAGTACGTTTCAAAAAGGTTTCTTTCACCTCTGGATTTACAATTAAATCGGCATAGCGTTGGCGGTAACGAAACTCAGGATCCGAAACAGCATCAAATGTTTCACCTTCTTTTTCCTTTACCACTGGCAATGGACGAAGTGCTTTTGATAACAACTTAACCGAGGTAGCATGAATAGATGTTTCACCCGTTTTGGTTACAAACACATATCCTGTAATTCCAATAATATCCCCTAAATCAAGTAGTTTTTTAAATACCGTATCAAAGAAAGTTTTGTCCTCACCAGGGCAAATATCATCCCTGCGAACATAAATTTGAATTCTTCCAGCATCATCCTGAATTACTGCAAAATTTGCTTTACCCATGTCTCTGGTACGCATAATTCTACCAGCAATGCTAATTTCCTTCCACTTTGGATCCTCCATGCTGCTTGGGTAATCTTTCAAAATCCTTGCAGATGTAGCATTTACCAAAAATGATTCTGGTGGATAAGCATCAATGCCCATACCAGTTAAATCAACTAATTTCTGACGACGGATTCTTTCCTGTTCGCTTAAGTGGTTCACATTTTCCATAAGAATGCGCGAAAATAAGCATTCGCGCTCATCATAAAAATTAATCTTTATTTAAAATCCTATTTGACTAAACAAAAACGCAGGCCACCTTCAAGTACTGAAAATGGCCTGCGTTTAGAAATTATTTCTTATTTATGGTTTAGTATAAATTTTTGTAGCGTCTCTATAGCCAGATAAATTCTTGTACCAATCTGGGTATTGAGCTCCATTACTTTGAACCCATGCTGCAAATTTCTTATGTGCAGCAATTATCTGAACCTTTTCGTATGGATAATCAAATTTTTCTGGAGTTGAAATTGCAAATGGTAATCCAGTCGCGGTTTTATAATATACTCCATTTGAAGCATTTGTTGCATCAGAACTTGTACCTAATACACTTGAATTAACCAATGAGGTAGGTAGTTTTCCTGGTAAATGAACCTCATACCCTCTTCCTTTATCTGTTTCATCAATATAAATAAATGGATTAAATGTTCCTAATGAAGTTGCAACTGGTGTAGTAAGTGTCATCCTACTAAAAATAGTATCCGTTTCAATCCAAGTTTTTCCTTCCAAAGTATTGTAGGTGCTAATTAAAGCCTTTGTATTACCAAGAACCTTTAATATTGCTTTGCTTGCAGCTGCTTCCAATCCAACTCCAGATGTTGTACCACTATTCATAGTAACATTGGTTCTATTAAATGGAAACTCAACCATAAATGCATTTTTAAACACACCACCAGCAGCACGTAATTTATATTTGGCATTCAAGTCTTTTATTTGATTGCTAGCATTTGTAACGGCATGGTATTGATAATCTACAACCACATCATTTAAATCATAATCGCCTTTACTTGGCCATAAATCTTCATAGGCTACAGAGGCCATAGTTGAAACACTTGGATAATAAACATTATAGGCGCGACTAGCATCGTTAGGATATTCATCAGTGGTATTATTTACTCCGTCACCATCTGAATCTTGGCTTGGTGTTGTTGGCAATACATTCGTATTATCAATTGCTTTAACAGGGTTGGCTGTTGCATAAATAATGGCATCATTAAAGTCATTATCACAACCATTTCCTGGGCTTCTATTAATATCTTCAAAACCTATTAAATAGCGTTGAGTTGGGTTATCATATAACAAAACTACATGTTCTTTATTTGCGTCTAAGGCTTCAGGATTCATAGATTTAATGGTAGTATAAAATCCACTTCCAGCTCCTGGTTTAGTTCCATTCCAAGCATTAGCAGCAATTGCAAATCCAATAGCAGTATCTGCTCCAAATTGGCCAATCTTCACCTTCATACCAGAGTTTAAACCTCCACCAGAACCAGAGTAAGAACAATTAGGAAAAATAGAAATAAACGAGTCAACCTGACTAATGCTTGTTGGTTTATTATTTTTATTATACACAAAATAGAAAAGTGAATTAAGGTATCCAGCACCTTCATGCACAAACGTAATCCAAACATCACATCTTTCTGTTAAGATTAAATTACGTTCTATGTTTGATGCTAGGTAACCAGGATGGTAGGTAGGTACCGGCTGGTATTCTGGTAAAGAGGCATTCACATCATTTAAAAATGTTTGACCAATTACATCATTAGGGGTAACCAAATATAAAGGTACTCCACTTGAATTATACCTCCCTAAACGGAATGAATATTGTGAAGTGCCTTTTCCCATTGCTACTTGAGGGTAGGTTTTTCCTACATCAGAAGTACGAATCATTTGTGGAGTTTTTCCCCCAATAGTAACGTTCGCTTTTCCGCTATAAATATTCATTAAAACATTATTTGGTAAACCAATATAATCTGTGTTTACAACCACTTCTTTTACATCTAATGGCATCTCCCTCGAAATATCCAATACACCATTTTCATCAGTTGTTCCCGTATGATAAATAATACCTCCATCAATAGGTGCTGCGCTCATAATGTCAACCCTTATTCCTTTTAAGGGCTTATCATCATTTGCCAATAAGGTAACATTAAATCTTACCTCATCTGTTGTTTTGTAATCAAAACCAGCTGGTACAACCAATTGGTTAATGTCTGTAATTTCACTTGTGGTGTTGTTTCCGTTGTCTTCAGTTTTGCTTTTTTTACAAGCTGCAAGGCTCAAAAAGGCTAAAGCAACTAGTGCTAGTTTTTTCATAGAGTTAATTAGTTTGGGAATTATAAAACAAAGATATAACCAAAAATATAAGTATCTGATAACGAATATTTTTAATCGGTTTTAATGCTCTATTTTGGGCCTGATAAACAGCCTATTCCGTTTTTGGGAATGTAAAAATTATTTAATTCTTAACAAATTAGATTTCGCTTTTTGATGAATGCTGCTCTCATAATCAAAATTACTATAGTCAAGTACCTTTTCATAATAGGTTCGAGCCAAGCCCAAATAATTTAATTGCTCATATATTTGACCCAACTGCAAACACGAATTTGGCACCAAATAACTATTTATTTTTAGTCCAACTTGGAGTGATTTTTTATAATGATCTATTGCCTCAGAATATTTTTTTTCTTCCTGGTAAATTCGTGCATACCTATACTCCAACTCTAATTTTTGAAAACTGCTATGTAAATTTTCTGGTTTTATTTTCACTAAAATAGCATGTGATTTTGGATAGTAACCTCCGTCAAATAGCAATCGAGCTTTTAACAATTCTGTTGACGGAAATACACCTACTGATAAATCGTTTTTCATCAATTTATTTTCGGAACCTGCATCCTTAGTATATTTTTCCATGAGGGCAGTATAGGTATGAAATTTAGTTGTATCATTCTGTAATAAAGCAATCCAACTTAGTTTTTGGTAAGCATCCTTATACGAGCCCTTTGTAACACTAAACGAAATATATTTTTTATACCAAATAGCTGCCGAATAATCCAATTGCTGGAGCAAATAATTTCCCATCATAAAGTTCAAATACTGAATTTGCTCATAGGATTCGTCTTGCGGCCTTGCCTTTAATGTTTGTAAGGCAATATCGTTTTCACCGCATTTACCAGCCACATAAGATCTCAAATAACAAGTCATTAAATTATGCTGATAATCGGCAGAACGATCCTTAATAAATTCCCATGCTTTATGCTTATCCACCCCAAAATTCAATTGAATTAATGTATAAATAACGTTTGCTTGTTGTTGTTCAATTAACGGTTCATGGGCATATCCTTTTATATAGTCGGATAAGATTTTTAAACCCTTATCAAAATCTCCTTCTAAGCCAACCACATTTACAATCCAATTATATTGCTTTGGAAAGGTTCCAATTAATGCCATTAAGGCTCCCAATTCTTTTTTATGCCCTAAAAATTCTGGGTGCAATTTTTCATTTTGGTTAATCTCTTGATAGGCTGTTCTAAAATCCCAAGCCGCAGATAAATATTCATTAAAGGCTCCTTTAACAAATGCACTTTGTAAATGAACACTTCCTTTTAAGAATAACTTATAAGAAGAGGATTCTGGCAATTGTTGAATTTTAATCAAGGTGGCCGCATTTGCCTTTTCAAACAAACCCAGCAAGTTTTTGTCTTGCTGAACCATAATATGAAAAAAAGTGGAGTAATGATTTAGATAATGAGCAGCAACATTATCGGGGTGCTTTTGAAGCTCAATAGAAATTAAGGCATTCGCCTGCTTGAGTTGAAGCTTGGCCATATACTTTTGACTTTCTATTAAACCAGGAGTATATTCAAAATATGCAGCTTTGGTCGTTTGGTTCAAAAAAAACACAAACAACAAAGGTAGTAAGCTCTTTAGAAAACCTTTAATCGGAATCAAATTAGGTAGGATTAATAACATGCAAAAGGCCTTTGAACTTTAATCCAAAGGCCTTTCAAAGTACAACAATTTCAATGCAAAAAAAAAGTCGCCTTTTCAGACGACTTATTTTTTAATGGTTAAAATCTGCAGCTACTTCCTCAGAAAGTAATGAGTCTGTTAAAACTCTACCGCAATTTTCGCACACTATAATTTTCTTTCTTTGTTTAATATCACTTTGTCTTTGTGGAGGAATTCCTGCAAAACAACCACTGCAGCTATCACGCTCAATAGTTGCTACGCCAATACCATTTTTCACACTCTTACGAATTCTGTCATAAGAATGAACCAAACGCTCATCAGCAACCTTAACAGCGTTACCACGAACTTTCATTAATTCATCCTCTTCCTTTTGAGTTTCGGCAACAATTGTATCTAACTCAGCTTTTTTGTTTTTCAAATCTTGAACTCGGCCATCTAACTCAGCCTTCAACGATTCTATTGAACCTTTCTTTTGCTCAATATCAAATTGTGTGTTCTTAATTCTTTTCTCTAAAGCTTGTTGCTCAAGACCTTGAATTTCAATTTCTTTATTCAATGCATCAAACTCTCTATTGTTCTTTACATTGTCTAATTGCTTTTCGTATTTTTTAACAAGTGCTTTGGCATCGGCAATCTTGCCTTTGTTTGCGGCGATAGACTCATCCATCTTTTTAACCTCTGCTTGCAGGTTGGTTAAACGTGTTTCTTGACCCACAATTTCGTCTTCCAAATCACTCACCTCAATAGGTAATTCACCTCTTACGGCTGTTAACTTATTAATTTTGGAATCGATTAATTGAAGCTTATATAAAGCTTTTAATTTTTGTTCTATGCTGGTTTCTGTAGCTCCTGCCATAATTTATAAATAATAATTAACCGGGTTGGTATCAGTTTTTGATAAAAGGATTGCAAAAGTAGGAAATTTTTCGAGAATTAACTCACTTAATAATGATTTTGTGAATTTTTCACTCTCATAATGACCGATATCGGCTATTAATAGGCGATTCTCGGCATCAAAAAATTCATGGTATTTAAAATCACTGCTAATAAACGCTTGGGCTCCTTGGCTAATTGCCTTTTTTAGAAGAAAGCTTCCGGCCCCACCACAAATAGCCACTTTACTGATTTTCTGTGAATTAAATCTAGTATACCGGAGCGTTTTTAGGTCCATTTTCTCTTTCAAATAAGCTAAAAATTCTTGCTCCTCCATGGGTTTGGGTAACTCCCCTATTAGCCCCGAACCAATTTCTGAACTTTTATTTAGAAGAGGGAAAATATCATAAGCTACCTCCTCGTAAGGATGGGCAGTTAGCAATGCCGAAACAACTTTTCCTTGAATTGGTGAAGGAAAAACTACCTCAAGTTTGGTTTCTTCTTCCAAATGTCTTTTGCCTATCTCGCCAATAAAGGGTGTAGCTTTGGTGTTGGCCTTAAATGACCCCAAACCTTCACTCGCAAAACTACATTCTGAATAATTTCCAATAGACCCAGCCCCTGCCTCAAATAGAGATGTAAGCACCAAATTACTATGACTTTTAGGCACATAGCTCACCAGTTTTTGGAGTATCCCTGCTTTAGGATCCAAAATTTGAAGCCCTGTTAAACCTAAACGCTCAGCGAATTTAGAATTTACTCCACCTAAAATATTATCTAAATTAGTATGAATGGCATAAATAGCGATGTTATTTTGAATTGCCTTAATAACTGTCCGTTCAATATAGGTAGCTCCTGTAAGCTTTTTCAGACCAGCAAAAATGATAGGATGATGAGCAATTATTAAATTACAACCCATTTCAATTGCCTCTTCAATTACTTCTTCGGTGCAATCTAATGTGAGTAAAGCTTTGGTAATTTCTGTTTGCCCCGACCCTACTAATAAGCCACAATTATCATAGGACTCTTGATATGACAATGGACAAACTTGTTCGAGATAACTACATAAGTCGTTAATTTTCATCTTTATAAGGTCTTAAACTAGGAATTAGCAAGTCGCTTTTCGAATTTCAATTGTCTGTATTTTTTGAACCAGGAAGTATCTTGAAAACTGCGAATGATCCACACTTTTAGCCAAATTACAGGATACAAGGCTAGGTTCAGCAAAGCAACCAAAATAGGGAAATGAGCAAACCCAACTTGAATATATTCTCGATAGCCTTTCATTCGTTTGTGGTAAGTGGCTCCTTGAATATCATAATAAGCCACCACCTTATCCATAAAAACAGTTTTAAGGTTGGGATCCTTAAACACCCTAATAAACCACTCCGAATCGGCTACTAATGGATAGTCTAAATTAAAAAAACCAAGTTTTTGAAAAAGTTCCTTCTTGGCAAAAACAGATTGGTGGCAAATAGGGTAATGCGAATAAAACTGTTTTAGGTTTGTTGGCTTTCCATTGATATAATTTATGCCAGTTGGCTCATTCTTGGTTTCCACCTTTGAATAAATAAAATCGGCATTTTGGGCATTCGGGTTGGAAAAAATTTCCTCCAGAACAGTTTCAGAGTAAAAAGAATCGCCCGCATTTAAAAAATAAAGGTATTCGCCTTTGGCGGCCAAAATACCTTTATTCATGGCGTCATAAATACCCTTATCTTTCTCAGAAATAAGGGTTCCTATATACTTAGAAAATGGTTTTAATATTTCGAGGGTATTATCTTTTGATCCCCCATCTACAATAACTAATTCAAAACTTGTAAAGGTTTGGTTTATAGCCGACTTAAGAGTATCCTCTAAAAGAGCACCAGCGTTATAACAAACCGTAATTAAACTAATTTTAGGTGTTTGATCCATTAAAATTTTGGACAATTACATTTCCCACCACGAGCAATTCCTTTATGTGAACTGCATGCACTCATACTTACCATTGCAAACAATACAAATGCAAGTCCTACTATTTTCAAGTTTAGTCTCATAATACAAAATTATAAAAAGCAACGAGATTTTGTTAAACTTGCGCAACTCAAATTAAAACAAATGGAACTATTAGATATTTTAAAAGAATTATTAACCAATACGAAGGGATTTTTGGAAGCATTTGTATCAAACCATGGCTTATGGATTTACGGTTTGCTTTTTTTGATTGTATTTTGTGAAACAGGCTTGGTTGTTCTTCCATTATTACCAGGCGACTCACTTTTATTTACAGCCGGTGTTTTGGCAGGAAATGCGAATAATAATTTGGATGTTGCCATAATTATTATTCTATTAATATTTGCCGCCCTATTAGGAGATAATACAAATTATTTTATTGGAAAGTTTTTAGCGAAAAAAGGAGAAGGGGCTAAACTCTTTGGAATATTTACCATAAAAAAAGAATACATACAGAAGACGGAAAGCTTTTATGAAAAACATGGTTCGGTTGCCATTATTATAGCACGCTTTGTTCCAATAGTTAGAACATTTGCCCCATTTGTGGCAGGTGTTGGTAGCATGAAGTATAGCAAGTATATTACCTTTTGTGCGATAGGTGCTGTGCTTTGGGTAAGCAGTATAACTCTTGCTGGTTATTTCTTGGGCAGCAATGAATGGGTTCAAAAGAACTTCGAAAAAGTAGTCTTTGGCATCATCCTTGTTTCTGTTTTACCTGTCATTTTCCAGGTAATCAAGCATCAGTTTGCAAAAAAATAAATACATATTTCTTCTTATAGCCTTGCTAATTGGTTCGGCCCACAATTTATGGGCAGAACGAACAAGTGGTTATTGCTCTATGAAGGAGGAAGAAAAAGGGAAGGAAGTACTTTCCTTATACCCTCATGTATATTTTTATTGCGCTACACCTGGGCAAATTTATTCCAGAATTTGGATTGATGCGTGGGTAAGGACAAGTGATTTATATGATGGTATTAGGCTACTTGAAAAGACGAAACTATTTGATAAAAATAGAAAGTTAATTGCCAAGGTTACTCTTTCATTTAACCCAATGAAAATAATGGAAGAGACGGATAGTTTAACGCATATTGTATTATCGGGTTATATTGAAAAATCGTGTATCGACAATACCTACGTGCCAGAAAACGAACTGAGTAAACTATTAGAAAAAGCCGAAAACAATGAGAAATACACGTATTTCTATGACTTTATTGGACGTTATGAATTTAGTGAAACAAAAGAGAATAATTCTTATACCTCCTACTTACTTAATGAACCAAATTTTACCCAACAACTATTAGAACCTCGCCTTTTGTTGGTTTTTTATAAAAGTGAATTAATTGCCATATTTCATACCAGGGACCTTACTGTAAAACGCTACGACTCTATTGAAATGGGTAGTCAATACAAAATGATTTATAATTCTAAATTTAGCGAACATACCAAGAAAGAGATGGTTGATATTTACAAAAGGAAACTTCAACCCTAATTGCCTTAGCAAGTATCTTCGTTCAATTTCTTATCATTGCACCAATGATGCAAACAAACGATAAAATTTACGTTGCAGGCCACAGAGGCATGGTTGGTTCGGCAATTTACAGAAAACTTGTAAAGGAAGGATTTACCAATATTGTCGTAAAAACATCTGGTGAACTTAACCTCACCAATCAATTAGAAGTAGCCAATTTTTTTGAAACAGAAAAGCCAGAATATGTGTTTATGGCTGCTGCCAAAGTGGGTGGAATCTCTGCCAACAATACGTTTAGAGGCCAGTTTTTATATGAAAACTTGATGATTCAAAACAATGTAATTCATCAGAGTTATTTAAATGGAGTAAAGAAACTTCTTTTTTTAGGATCAAGTTGCATTTACCCAAAACTTGCCCCACAACCGCTAAAAGAAGAGAGTTTACTAACAGGTTTGTTAGAACCTACAAATGAACCCTACGCCATAGCGAAAATTAGTGGCATTAAAATGTGTGAAGCATATAGAGACCAATATGGCTGCAATTATGTTTCGGTTATGCCAACCAATTTATATGGGCCGAACGACAATTATCATCCAGAAAACTCACACGTACTTCCTGCCTTAATTAGAAAATTTCATGAGGCAAAGGTTAATCACTTGAACAGCGTTGAAATTTGGGGTACAGGGACTCCCTTAAGAGAATTTCTGTATGTGGATGACCTAGCCGAGGCTATCTTTTTGGTGATGCAAAAATATAATGAAAAGGGATTTTTGAATTTAGGAAGTGGGGTTGATTTAAGCATAAAAGACCTCGCTATTCAAATAAAGGAAATCGTAGGTTTTGAGGGGGATTTAAATTTCAACGCCGATAAGCCCGATGGAACTCCTCGAAAACTGATGGATATTTCTAAAATAAGTGCCCTTGGATGGAAAGCACAAACCACTCTAAAACAAGGAATTGACCTTGCGTATAAAGACTTCTTACGCCACTTGTAAAAATAATTGTTGCAAAAAAAAATAACTTCCCATTTTGCAACAAAAAACCCATATTTGTATACTGACCCCAAAATATGGCAAACGCTAAAAGCAGTTATAAAATTTTTGTTGTAGAGGACGATACTTGGTATAGGAATTTCCTATCCTATACGTTGCAACTTAACCCCGATTATGAGGTAATTTCCTTTGATAACGGCAAGGATTGTTTAAACAATTTACATCAGAAACCCGACCTAATTACGATAGATTATTCTCTACCAGGAATGAATGGTGCAGAATTAATAAAGCGTATAAAAGAAGTAGATGAACAAATTCAATTGATTGTTATTTCTGGCCAGGACGATGTAGGTACAGCAGTTGAATTACTAAAACTTGGTGTATTTGATTATTTAATTAAAAACGAAGATACGAAGCCTCGACTTCTCAATTCGGCTCAAAACGCTTTGTTTAATGTTTCGTTGAAAACGGAAATTATTGAGTTAAAAGAGGATTTAGGAAAGAAGTATGATTTTTCTAAAACCATTATTGGGAATAGCGATCAACTTAAAAAGACCTTTGCCTTAATTGAAAAAGCTGCTAATAGTAAAATTACAGTTTCCATTACAGGTGAAACAGGTACAGGTAAGGAACTTGTTGCAAAGGCAATTCATTATAATAGCGACAGAAAGAAGTCTTCGTTTGTAGCAGTAAATGTTGCTGCCATACCGCGAGAATTAATAGAAAGTGAATTATTTGGCCACGAAAAAGGAGCTTTTACAGGCGCAGATGCAAGACGTATTGGTAAGTTTGAGCAGGCTATAAAAGGAACTATATTCTTAGATGAAATTGGAGAATTAGATTTAAACCTTCAAGCAAAATTATTACGTGTTCTTCAAGAACGTGAAGTAACCAGAATTGGTAGTAATAATGCCTTGCCCATTGATGTTAGAATTATTGTTGCAACGCATAAAAATCTAGCACAAGAAGTCCAAGAAGGAAGATTTAGAGAAGATCTTTATTATCGTTTATTGGGTTTACCAATTCACCTTCCACCTTTGCGTGATAGAGGAAACGATGTGGTTCATTTATCTAAATATTTTATAGATGATTATGTAAAAGAGAATAAGACAGGCAAAATTACTTTAAGCAATGAAGCACAAAGAAAATTGATGGACTATTCTTTTCCTGGTAACATTAGAGAGTTAAAGGCAATTGTTGAATTGGCATGTGTGTTATGTGACAATCAAACAATAGAGGCGCAAGACATTACCTATAACTCAGAAAAATCAATTAACAATATCTTATCTCAGGAAATGAGTTTTGATGATTATACCAATTTAATTATCAAGCTTTACCTAGACAAATACGATGATAATGTTATCACAGTTGCAAAGAAATTAAATATAGGAAAGTCGACGATTTACAGAATTATGAAGACTGATTCCTTTCAAAAAATATACTCAAAATAACATAGGCCCCCAACAAACTAATTATGAAAAAAACTCTTTTGGCCCTCGATGATGAATTAAGTATTTTAAAAATTCTTGATTTTTATTTCAACAAAAACTACAATGTTGTTGCCAAACAAAATGGCAAAGAAGCCTTAGAATGGATGCAACAAGGTGTAATTCCCGATGTAATTATTGCGGATGTGAATATGCCAGAAATTAATGGTCTTGAATTCATTAGACAAATACGTTCTAGTGGTTTTTTTAAAGATGTTCCATTGATTATGTTATCGGGTAATGAAGGTTCTTCAGATAAAATTAAATGCTTAAAAGCAGGCGCTGATGATTACCTAATTAAGCCATTTAATCCAGAAGAATTAGAGGCTAGGATTGACAATATTTTCCGTAGACTAAAAAAAGTATAACTATGGAAAGTGCTTCTGGAAAAGATAGAGTGGCGTTTGTATCGGCAGACGCTGATTCAATAGTAGAGTTTTCACACTCTTTTAAGGAAGAATTTGAAGTCTTCCATTTCGATAATATTTTTCAGTTTATTCAATGGACCAATTTGAATGAACCAGTAAAGCTTATTGTAACCTATTCTGATTTATTAGGTGCAAATGGAATTACACTGCGTAAGAACTGTAAGAATGTGCCTAAAACGGCAAATGTTCCCTTTGTACTTATTGTAGATAGAATTACAGATGCTAGCAGAAACATTGCGCTGCTAGAGCAGTTTTCAGATATTTTTGAAAGGCCTGTGAAGCATGATGAGTTTATGACTCGCGCAAAATATTTGATTGACAATCCTCCACGTTATCACAAATCAATAGTAAACAACCAGAGTATTTTCCCTAAATATTCTATTCCATTTGCTAAACGGATATTTGATGTTGTTTTTGCATCCTTAGCCCTATTATTTCTTCTTCCTTTCTTTTTAATCTTTGCACTAATCATTATGCTTGAGTCGAAAGGACCCGTATTTTATGCTGCAAAAAGAGTTGGTTCGGGATACACCTTATTTGATTTCTATAAATTCCGTTCTATGCGCCAAGGTGCTGATGCCATGTTAAAAAACTTAAAGCATTTGAACCAATATGGAGCAACTGGAGCACCTGAAACATTAGATGATTTTAAGACATTTGTTTGCGAAGAGTGCAGAATATCTAACTCACCATGTAAATCAAAATTATATATGGATGGAGATATGATTTGTGAAAAGGTTTTTGCCGATTACAAACGTATCAAGGATGGTTCTAAATTCATTAAAATTGAAAACGACCCACGTATTACCCGCTTTGGTAAAATAATGCGTAATACCAGTATAGATGAATTACCTCAGCTATTTAATGTATTAAAAGGCGATATGAGTATTGTTGGTAACAGACCTTTACCTTTATATGAGGCCGAAAAACTTACTACCGACCAATTTGCCTTGCGCTTTATGGCTCCTGCCGGTATAACTGGTTTATGGCAAGTTACTAAAAGAGGAAAAGGCGGACCTATGAGTGAAGAAGAGCGCATGGAATTAGATAATGAATATGCCAAAAATTACTCTTTCTGGAATGATATCGGTATTATCTTAAAAACCATTCCTGCTTTGTTTCAAAAAGAAAACGTTTAACACCTAAACTAAATAATATATGAAAAAACTATTCCTGCTAGCTTCAGGATTATCTATCCTTTTTGCTTGTGGCGACCCAGCTCCTGCCACACAGAGTGCCACAACACCAGCTGTGGTTGAACAAGCTCCTACCATGGAGCAAACGAAAGCAAAAATCATTGCCAACCTAGAAGGAAAATGGCAAATTAAAATGGACGTTCAACAAAATGATTGCGATGTGAATGGAGAAAAACCTTCTACTGCGGAAGTTTGGACCATTGAATCAAAAGACCTTGAACTATTTGTTCATATTGATGATGCTGGTGAATTAGTAAAAGAATTCAAAGGTATTATCCAAGACAACAAACTTATTTTGGAAGGGGATAAGCAAGATGTAATTGGTGTATATGAAATGAATCTAGACCAATTAGAAAGCGCTAAAACAATGCTTGGTAAAAAATCTATTGTGTATCCAGGTCCATGTTCGATGGAATATAAAATTACTGCTACTAGGTAGTACTTTTTAAAACTAAGTTCAAAAAAAAAGGAAGCTAATCGAATGATTAGCTTCCTTTTTTTTTGATTGTATAAGATCCTTATTCTTTAACCACCTTACGGGTATAAACATCGGCACCTTGAGTGGCTTTTATAACATACACTCCTGTGCTTAATTTAGCTAAAGCAGATACCACTATGGTAGGATTACTTGCATTTATTTGCTGCTCTCCTTTATAAACAAGTTTACCATATAAATCTACTATTTCTACTGTAACATTTCCTTCTGTTAGGTTACTAAATGCTACTGTTACTTGCTCTTTAAATGGATTAGGATATACTTGAACTTCACCAATTGCATCTTCACTAAAATCAAGCATGCGCACAGGCGAATATTCAAATTTACCATCTTGATCAATCATTTTTAAGCGGTAGTAAACATGCTTATCAGCAAATAAACCAGCAACACCTAAATCATCAAATGAATACGAGTTGGTTCGAACCGAATTACCAGCAGCTTTTACTGCACCAACCTTTTCAAACGCACCACCTGTTGCAGCTCTTTCAATTTCAAATCTACTGCTATTCAATTCACTTGCAGTTTGCCATAGTAACAAGGCATTTGAATTGTCTTTTATAGCTTCAAAGCGACTTAACTTAACAGGCAATGGAGATAAATCTGTAGTTCCTGTAAAGTCTGAGAAATCGGTTAAACCGCTTACACCAAAATTATAGTTCACACTATCTACTGTTGTTAAAGTAGAACCATAATGAACCCAAGTTCCATTCACACCAGTTTGCTTTTTGGCTAATTTAATATCCGACATGGAAGGAACAGTTCCTAGCATATTTGGATCAAACGTAAAGTTAGCATCATAACTATAAAATGAACCACCTGTTGCAGAAATTCTCCAGAACACATCCATATAATGAGCACCTGTATTGTTTCCATTATTTGTAGGATCATTAATTAACGCACCTGTATGATAGGTTGCACTAATAGCACTAGGTAAGGTACCTGCAAAGCCCCAAGTTACTTTTCCAACTGTATCACCAAACGATAAAACATACTGGCTTGTACCGCCTGTAATTGAGCCCGTAATTGTTGCAGCAGGAGGTAAAGTTGTTGGAGTAAATTCAATGGCACCAATATCTGGAGCACCTGTAGCTACGGCAATACTTCTAGTAGCTCCAGTAACATCTTTACTTACGTAAGAAGTTTGTTGTGCTCTACCATTAGCTGCCCAGCAGGTATTGCTACTTACTAGTGGCTTTAAATCTGTAGTTGAAGTAAAACTTAAAGGAGCCAATAATGAACGTTTATCACTTCCGGCATAAAGGGCATTTCTAAATGTAGTATTCATTGTGCTTGGAGCATAATTGGTTCCATTTAAGTATGCAAAGTTTGCAGTAGTAGTGTAGTATAAATTATTATTAGAATTATTGGTTCCAGAAATGGCGTTAGCATTGGCATAATATAAAGGATACCCATTTGCAGAGTGAAGGATATTATTATATAAACCAATATTATTACTAGCTACAATTTGTGGTGTAGTTACGCTAATGGTATTACCAGAATGGTAGAACGCGTAGTTGGTTGAGCTACTTGCACAACGAATGGTATTATTCATTATTTGAGTGCTCGATGAGCTAATTAGGTAGATACCATATTGGGTGGAAGTACTGTTTAAGTTTACTACATTATTATACACCTTAGCTAAACCAGGTTCTCCATAATAGTTAAGATTTGCAATATATAAACCAAAGGTTCCAGAAGGACTTTGAATGGTATTATTAGCAATTTCCACCTCCCCAGAGGCGCCACTTAATAAAATATTATAATATCCATAAGAAGGATTTCCATCGATATAGTTATTTCTAATTTTGGCGTCTTTTCTGCTTAGCAAATAAACTCCAGCCCAATAAGGTTGGAAAACAATATTTGAATCTATTTGCAATCCTGGGCTAAACAAACTAATTACGTTTTGACCACCTAGATAAACACCATAAGAACCATATTTAATTGTATTTCCAACAAAGAATAGGTTGGTAGCATTATCGCCACTTGGACCATAAATAATGGCATATTGATCAGCTGTACTTGTTGTATTAATACCTTCTAGAATACAATATTTAACACCCGAATTATTGGTATTTGTATTGTTACTCGTAAACTTATTAATAGAAACAACTCTACCATAGGTTGCATTTGTATTGCGAATAGTCATCTTCTCAATACTAACATAATTAGCACCTCTCAATCTAACTGTATAATTATCTATTGAGGTAGCAGTGGCAGAAGTTAAAACTACATCTGCAGAATTTCTAGTTGACGATTGGAACAATACTTTAGCAGTATCACTTGCCCCAACAATAGTTGTTATATCCACTTGAGTAGTATAGGTTCCTGGAGCAACATTAAAGGTAACATTTCCGGTAACCCCACCACAATTTAACCTATTAATAGCTGCAGCAAAACTTACAAAATTAGAAGTACCTGTACCTGCAGGATTTATGGTATACACTCCATTTAAAGCAGAACAGAAACTTATACTTGTGGTGTCATTTAAATTTTGAACATCAGCCACTAAATTTGGTGTAGAGGTGTATGCCTTCATTGTAACGGCTCCTCCCAAATAATCGTAGCGTTGGTCTGAACCTAAAGGTCCACTCGTTGAATCAAAGGTAACCGTATCTATAGCGCCTGGTACCAATGAACCAGAATAAGACCTACTTACAGGCGTTGTTCCTACAGTATAATTAACATTTACACTCATTAAGGTATTTAATCCAAAGTTCTTAATAACTACTTTTACATTATTTTTTCCAACTGAAACAGGTGTTGTAGGCTGAAGAATTGAAATAACACCTGCATCATCTCCAGGTCTAGCAAATTCATACACACCCGCATCAGGAGCATTTGTACTTCTGGCTGTTCCATCAATATCATCAGTAACAGTAGGCAATACAAATCCCATACTATCTAATTGAGGAGTAATAGACCTTAGGTTGGTTGAGCTAAAGAAACTAGGCTGAACCCAAACACTATTTGTATCAATACCAGATATGAAAACACCCATTGCTGTTCTATAACTTAATAGAGCAGGGTAAATGGTATTCACAATTCTAAATGGATAAGATGATGGAGAATAATAAACATTGTTATTAATGAACATTGAACTTAAAGAAAGCGATGCTGTATTGGTACACCATAATGCCATTGCCCCATTTGGAGCGCTAAACACATTGTTTACCAAACGAAGTGAATTAGCTGTACCGGGAGCAGCATAGTTAAAATAAATTGCACAACTTACATAAGAAGCATCACCAGAAGTATTGTTTACTGCATTATGAGCTATATCTGTATACACATTACCTGCATCATAAATACCATACGAAGTATTGGTAGCCGAACCTAATTGAATCATATTGTTGGCAATAATATTTCTATTAGTTGAGGTACCATTGTTTTGGAACAAATACATACCATACCCACCTAGCTGACCATAAATTTGGTTCTTAGTAATAGTAACACCTCCATCACACATGTAGATATACATTGAAATTGGAGAGATGTTAGTTTGATTTCCAGCGTTTATGATTTTGTTTTTATGGAGTACCAATTTGTTTTGGTAATAAGCCATTATTGGGTAATAATAAGTTTGGATAATTTCTGAATTGCGAATAGCATTATCCGTTGCCTTTGGAGTAGTATTATTATATAAATAAGCACCATAATAACCACCAATTAAACGGCAACTATCTATTGTTATAAAGCTACCATTATTACCTGCCGTTCCAGCATTAATTAAACTGTTGGTAGATACCACAGGAATAAATGTTGATAAAGCAGATGTAAGAATTGCTGTTTTAATTGAACATCTAATAATTCTATTACTATCAGCAGCATTGGTAAATAACACACCAAATCCTCCCCCACTGATGGCACTTGCCTCTATGCTCATATTACGTAGGGTAATATTTTTAGCACCGTTAAAAATAACCGTGGCTCTTTGCACGCTACCATCATGTATAATTCTTGTAGTGGCAGAATCGGCGCCATTAATAACAATGTTATTTACAGCCGAAGCTCCCGGTATATTTCCATTAAAAGTTAATTGACCATTATAAATTCCAGGTGCTACATTAACAGTTATAGGACCAGCAACTCCACAAGTTTGAACGGTAGAAACAAAAGCAGCAATACTTACAAAATTAGTATCTGTTGCTGGCAAGCTTGGGTTAACGGTGTAGGTTCCTGCAAGAGGAGTACAAACGGTAACACTAACCGTATCATTTAATGGGAAACTATCTGCCACCGAATTTGGATTAGTTGTCCAAGCCTTAATCTTATAAAAACCAGGATTGGTAAACGTATATGTTCCGGCGGTAAAGGAAGAACTATCACCATTTAACAAATAGCCATACCAAGTATTTGGTGTTTGTAAGGTTCCGTTTACCTGCCAATTTACATCGGCACTAGTAAGTGCAGCAGCACCAAAACTCTTTACAATTACATTTACATTTTGAGTACCCAATGCCAAAGGACTTAGTGGAGCGGAGATTCTTGAAAGACCTGCGTCGGCCAAAGGAACACTAAATTCATAGGCACCTGGATCGGGAGTTAGTCCTCTAGAAACATTCATCACATCTCTTGGCACATCACTTGTTGAAATACCGATATTATTTACTGAATCTGTTCCTGGTTGGTAAAACTCTGGCCCAATTGCCAATCTAAATTGTGGATCGGCCGAAACACTATTTTGATCATATGCATTGGTGTTAACAGTTTTCCAAGTAGCTAAATTGGCAAAATTGGCAGCATAGTATCCAACAAAATTATTGGTTCCTGCTTGTTTTAAATGCACCACATTATTATTAATAACATAACCTGCACCAGTGGTTGCTAAATAATAAATATACTTAGAACCAGAACCACCTCTATTTAAAAAGAAAATATTGTTTCGGATTGTAGTGGTGGTTGGTGTACCTGAATTATAATATAAATAGGTGGTTGATGTACTTGTACTTGCAGCATGATCTACCACAAAAGTATTATTGTAAATTCTTAGGTTAGAAGCACTCACTTGATAAAATGCATTCAATTGTCCAGCAAATTTTATATCATACATTTGGTTATTTCGTATAATAATTGGTCTGGTTGCTGGAACATTTGTTGCTACCATATAATATCCATAAAATGTACCTGTACTAGTTTGTACTGAATTAAATGGTTGTTTGATAATATTATTTTCGATGGTATCCTGAGCCAAACCATTTACAGCATAAAAACCATAAAATGTACTAGGAGAAGCTTTTGTTGGACGACTTAAGGTATTTCCAGAAATCATGGACCCTGCAGTGTACATCATATAAAAGCCATAAACTGTAAAATCGCGCAATACATTATTTCTAATAACATTAAATGTATTGGCGGCATTACTGCTTGTAGTAGGGCAATAACTAATTCCATAATATGGTCCACCAGTACTGTTACCAGTTATAGTGTTGTTTTCAATTAAATTATAACTTCCATTAGCACCAGTGGTTGTAGGACTTCCCAAAGAACCTGTAATGGCAATACCTGCAGATAAAGATGAACCTGTAACAGAACTAATATCAATAAAACAATTTTGAATCTTATTATAATTGGCTTGAGCCGTTAAATTAATACCTACACCATAAGAAGCATTAAGACTTCTAATTTTTAAATTATTAATGGTAAAGTAGTTTGTACCAATCAAATTCACAATACCAATATTTCCTGCATCGGTATTATTAAATTGTAGGAACTCACCATTACCATTAATGGTAACAGTGTTTGTTGCGCTAGAGCCCGGAGTGGCAGTAAATTGAGCTTGCTCAGTATAAGGGCCGCTACCTGCCAAAACATTGGCCACAACAGGGCCACCCAAACCACCAATTCTTAATATATCAGAAAAGGCGGTAAAGCTTGTGAAAACACCTGGGCCAGATCCAGCAGAATTAATGGTAACAGTTCCAGAAACGGCTGCAGCTGTTAACGCACCTAATTGGTCATTCGCAGGGTTTGGATCAGTACTACCATTTGGAGAGCTCACCCAAACCTGAATATTATACATAGTATTGGAAGCAACAGTTACGCTACCTAATAATATATTAGCACTTAAGGTTCCACTTGTTAAACTTCCCGAAAAGGCCACAGGAGTTTGTGTAACTCCATTAACACTCCAATTAATAGTAGCACTTAAGATGGTTCCTGTACCTGCATTTCTAATTTTTGCTGATACAGATTGAACACCGGCGGCATAAGGTGCTACCGGTAAAACTATTGAACCCATTGCCGCATCTAAAGCTATAGGACTAGCCTCGTAAGCACCAATATCCATAGGCAATGCACGGGTAGCTCCAGTAATATCTAAAGGAACTATTGAAATTAAATTATCTCCCAAACCATCATAAGCACCATCTCTTGGAGAGAAATTACCAGTAAGTGGGTTTACAAAATTTGGTGCATAATCAATACTATTTTGATCAATAGTTGTTATAACTGCTTTCCAATTTGAAAGTGCTGGATAGTTTACTCCAAGGTAATTACATACATTATAGTTACTTGAATTACTATAGTATGAATTTTTATTCATGGTCGTACCTGTTGTCCATGCACCCGTAGAATATAAGGCATGTTTAGCCCCTGTACCAGTTCTAGTAATAGAAACAATATTATTTCTAAAATCTAAAAAGCTAGTAGCAGAAGTACCGCCTGTGAAGTATAATGCCTGAGTAGGATTTGCGCTTGTTGAACTAGTATTATCAAACAATAGGGTATTATTATAAATACGATTACAGTAACTAGTAAGGAAATAAAATCCGTATTGAGGACCATCACCTTTAATGTTATAAACTAAGTTATTTGAAAAGGTATTTGGTTCAGTATTTAAACCTGAGTAATTAATACCATAAAAGCAATAGGTGGTATTTGTATTGGTTGGCGAACCACCAAATAAATTGGTTATCACATTTGCATCAAATGTATCTGACCTTGATGTGCTCGATAAATAAAATGCATAGGTGGTGGTAAGCGTAGTTTTTGTTGGTCGGCTAATGGTATTCCCTCTAAATAAGGTTCTATTACCAAAAGTCCAATAAATACCATACACATAAAAGTTTTCGATTCTATTATTTACAAACCTATTGGCCGAAACGTTGGTGGCAGCTGATGAAGGAGCACCAACAATACCATAATACATACCCGCTCCACTTGGATTACCTTTGATATAATTATTAATAATATTGTTCCTATAACCTGTAATACCAGTGGTGGTAGGACTTGTTAAACTATTTGAAAACACCACACCCGCCGAATTTGTGGAGGTGGATGAAGTTACCGCAGAAATATCAATAGTACTATTACGCACTGTATTTGAGTCTGAACCTAAATAAAAATGCACACCCCAACCGTAATTAATATTGGATGTTTTAATGTTTAAACTATCTAAAGTAATATACTTTGCTCCTTGAAATCTTACAACA
This sequence comes from Bacteroidetes bacterium B1(2017), assembly GCA_002256395.1. GTDB lineage: Bacteria > Bacteroidota > Bacteroidia > UKL13-3 > UKL13-3 > B1. Next base: position 392,883 of record NKJG01000001.1, read on the forward strand.
GATAAGTTAGCTGCATTACAATCGTAGTTTAGGGTACTACCATTTCCAAAGAAGGTAATGGTTTTTGTAGGACCAGCGCCTGGAATGGCCGTAAAGATTAGGCCTTCATTATATATTCCAGGAGTAACATTTACCGTAACAGATCCAGAAACTCCACAACTCATTAAAGCAGAATCTATGGCACCAAAGGTTTTAAAATTTGTTGTACCCGAACCAGCTGGATTTACCGTGTAGGCACCAGATAATGGTCCAGAACAATAAGTAACTATATTCTTACAAATGGTATCATTTCCAGGTGTATTATTTCCTCCGTAATTAGGACTACTAGTCCACGCCTTTAATGAATAAGAACCTGTAGTTGGAAGAGCAATTTGTGTAGTAAAAGTAGCTGTATACGTTGCTCCTGGCAAAATAGAAAGGGAAGTCAAAGATTGGGTAACAGGAAAGTTAGCATCCAATTGGTAATTGATATCAACACTTGTAATGGTGCTGGTAGAAATATTGGTAAAATTAAATGCCACAGTATTGTTTCCAACAATTGCACTAGCTGGTTGAGTAATAACACCCGACATTAAATCTGGAGTAGAGGCAGGAACCAAAAGAGTATAATCTTCGTATTCTGCTGAATAGGTTATTGGTCCACAAGGGGCAGGTATTAATCCTTGTCCATCGCTAGCTACCCTTACTCTGTATGAACCTGCTGTTACGGTTGTTGGAATAATGAAAAAACCTGTAACAATTGTATTTACTGCAGTTAAATTAGCTGAGGTATAAACCAATTCTGGCAAGGTTGTAGCAAAGGTTCCATCGTTATTATAATCTAGGTAAATTCTAAATAGAGTTTGATTACTACTACCACCTTTAACAGAGAAATACACCGTATCTCCTGCTAAAGCACGAACAATCATGCTAGTATAATTAAAATAAATTTGAGTACCAGTACCCGCTGTAGTTGTATTATTTATTTGTGTGGGAATTGCGGTGGTGTACAAGGTTACATTTTGTATACCCATACCATAGTTGGCATTATTGGCGGCAGTAATGTTTGTACAGTAGTTTGGTGCTGTATAACATTGCGCTTTAAGCTCCAAATTAAAAAAGGGAACTAACAAGAAAAAAAACACCCATCTTAAGCCTAGTTTGGCTGTGGGTTTGGAATTTTTCGCTCCTAATTTAGGAGGACCAGATAAAGAAATGAATACCTGATTAAGTAGCTTTTTTTTCATATGTATTTAATTAATTTTTTTCACTTTTTTGAATACCGAAAACCGCCGAATAAAGAACGCTTTGAGAAAGTTATTCTATCCAATAAGACCTATTACGGGTTTAACTTCCTTAATCTAAGTACATTTTAAAAAAGCAGAATAGCAAGTAAAAAAAAATGGAGGCCTTTCTATTACAGAAAGACCTCCATTTTTTAAGAATAAATTAAGATTTTGTTTAGCCTAAAACCTCTTTTAAATCGGCTAAAATATCTTCAATATCCTCTACTCCTACGCTTAATCTAAGCAAATTATCTACCACACCGGCTTTTTCACGTTCTTCTTTTGGTATAGAAGCATGGGTCATTGTTGCAGGATGATTTATTAAGCTTTCCACCCCACCTAAACTTTCGGCTAGTGTAAATACCTTGAAGGCAGAAGCGATGTCAAAAGTTTTTTGCATATCGGCATCTTTCAAAACAATAGAAATCATACCTCCAAAACCACGCATTTGTTTTTTGGCAATATCATGGTTAGGATGATCTGTAAAACCAGGCCAATAAACCTTTTCAATCATTGGGTGACCTTTTAAGAAATTAGCTACTTGAATTCCATTTTCACAATGGGCTTTCATTCTTAGGTGCAAGGTTTTTAAACCTCGTAACACCAAGAAACTATCCATTGGTCCTGGAGTGGCACCACACGAATTATGAATAAAAGCAAGACGTTCATGTAATTCGTCGTTGCTAGTTAATAAAGCTCCCATAATTACATCACTATGTCCACCCAAATATTTAGTAACACTATGCATAACAATGTCTGCGCCTAAGTGTAGTGGATTTTGAAGGTATGGAGAAGCAAAGGTATTATCAACGGCAAATGTTATATGATGAGTTTTTGCAATAGCCGCACATCCAGCAATATCAACTATTTGCATGGTAGGATTGGTTGGCGTTTCAACCCATAATAACTTGGTTTTTGAGTTAATATAGGGTATGATGTTTTCGGGATTACTTAAATCAATAAAGTGAAACTTGATTCCATAATTAGCAAAAACTTTGGTAAACATTCTATAGGTTCCGCCATACAAATCATTCCCTGTAATTACTTCATCGCCTGGAACAAGAAGTTTGATAACGGCGTCAGTAGCACCCATTCCACTACTAAAACAAAGACCATGTTTAGCGTCTTCTAGGGCGGCCAAACATTTTTCTAAAGCTGTACGAGTTGGATTTTTACCCCTTGCATAGGCATAACCCTTATGTTTCCCGGGGCTTTCTTGCCAAAAGGTACTTGTTTGATAAATCGGGGTCATTACAGCGCCTGTTGTTGGATCAGGCTCCTGGCCTGCATGAATGGCTTTAGTACCAAACTTCATTTGATGGTGATTCATAATAAATTTCTTATAAAAGTAAATTGTTGGGGCAAACTTACATTCTCTAATTTAATTTGAACAGCTAAATTATTTAATTCTCAATGCTGCAATTATATTTGCGATTACAATTTTTAAAATTAAATTCCCTACTCAAACTAATACCTATGCCTACTCAATTTATCCATAAAATGAACAAAACCGAAGCAGGGTTTCATATCTTAATGATACTCAGCCTTGCAGATGGCTCTTTACATAAAGCCGAGAGCTCTGTTATTTTGGATTTTTTAGAAAAGAGTTTCCACGAACCCATCGAAATTATTAAGGAGCAAGCTTTCTTAAGAGCATGTCCGGTGGAGGAAATGTTGAATCATTTTACTGAAACTGCACAACAATTCTATCGTATATCAACCGTAAAAGAGCGCAACGACCTTATTTCCTTTGCCATGAAAGTGGTAATGGCGGATGAGAAAATGGAAAGTGAAGAGAACGTTTATATCAATACCTTGTTTGATTGTTGGGGATTAGAATAATTATCTACCCCCGCCCTTTGTTGCTTTTACTTTAATTGATTTTAGTGCTTTTAAATCAGAACTTGTGCATTTACATTTGTCGGGACTAGCTGTTGTATAATACATAAGCTCACTATTAGCGGCACTTACAACCAATTTATTGCAGTATTTTTCGTCTTTTGAAAAGCAGTAATACACATAGCTATTGTCTTGCCATTTAATAGCTTTATGTATTTCTTCTATATCAACTTCTTCTAAATCACCATCAAATAAGGTAGGACCATCTTCTTTACCTTTAAGTTCCAATTGCTTTTCTTCGATAAGAATTTTCTTATCTACCAATTGCATTTTATCACTAGGATAGTCGTTTACCATGCTACCCATACTTAAATCGCCGTTACTTTTTACTTGTACAGCATTATTAAAATAATTGTTTAATAATTGAACAGCTCTTGTAATTTCAGGCTCCCAATCGTTGGTATCAATTTTATTTCCACAAAACCCAAACGCAAGTAAATTATCTGGAGTTACTCTTCTACTAAATTTACGAGTAACAACTAAGGCATTCATATCCTCTTCTGAATTTGCAACACGAGCTTTAATTTTTGAACCTTTAGATTTACTAAAGTATAAGAACGCAAAATCTCCTTTTTTATATCTGTAAATGGCGGTGTCTTCTGCAAACTCATAACCGGTATAGGTCCAATAACGCTCAACAGCGGCAATTACCGAAGCACTATAGGCACTATCAGGAAATAATACAACTACTAACCTAGTATCTTTAAATTTCTCCAAATCATCCTTTTTCTTAAATGTACCAAATTGGGCAAAGGATTGAACAGCTGCCATTAGTAAAATAAAAATAAATAGTAGTTTCTTCATAATTGTATGTATGATTTCTTTTGAGTTAAAGCAATCGCAATTTGACAAATTAAAAGATAAAAAAAAAGCAGTTTGAAATCAAACTGCTTTTTAAAACAAATAAACCAACTTAGGCCACTTCCAATTCCTGCGAATACCCGTACATAGCGCCATATACAGAAAGGTTTTGCCTTAATATTCTTCTAGCCACAAAAATCCGTGTTTTAACTGTTCCGATAGGAATTCTCAACAATTCGGCAATTTCGTGGTATTTAAAGCCACAAACATTCATCGTAAATGGCTTTTGTAAGCTAACTGGTAATTTTGCAATGGCCAATTCAATATCTTTTCGAATAAACTTTTGTTCTCCCTCGTTTTTAACCAAAGGAGCAACACTATCTAAATAATAGTCATTATCTGTTTGATCAATAAAGGTATTGCGTTTTACATTTCTTCGGTAATTATTAATAAAGGTATTCTTCATGATGGTATACAACCAACCTTTAAAATTTGTACCAGATTCAAATTTATCTTGATAGGTTAATGCCTTCAGCATGGTTTCTTGCAAAAGATCATTTGTATCCTCTACATTCCTTGTTAATTGATAGGCATAATGTCTTAAAGGTTTTGCTTCCTTTTGAACCATTTTACTAAAATCTATCGATGTCATTTTGTTTAACTTTTAATTCGTTTTGTTAAACAAAGGTATTATTAATCCAATATCCTTTTATAGGTTGAACCAAAAATAGTGAGAAATAAGCATCAAAATATTTCAATATCCTATTTTTCAGGCATTTAAAATTATATTAAAAAATTATTATCGCATATCACTAATCAAACTAAAGCAAATAAGAGGCAGATTTTCAAGATAGTCTCAGTTTTAAAAGTGATCACTAAAGTGGCATCTTGTTTACTTATTTTACTATTTGTCTAAACAAATCTTGTCAAATAATGTTAATTAGCTTTAGTTGACCTCAAAATGTTTAACTTTGCCCATTAATGAACATAACTGTATCAAGAAAAGCTCACTTTAACGCTGCTCACAAACTACATGTGAGCCAATGGAGTGATGAAATGAATAAGGAGTTTTTTGGATTATGTAATAACCCAAATTTCCATGGACACAATTATGATTTAATAGTGAGCCTGACGGGAGAAATAGATCCTATTACAGGTTATTTAATAGACATGAAATTTTTGGGCCAACTTATTAAAGAAGAAATTGAAGATAGGTTCGACCATAAAAACTTGAATTTAGATTGCGAAGAATTTAAAACGCTAAACCCTACAACTGAAAACATAGCTGTGGTTATTTGGCATTTATTGAGAAAACGCCTAAAAGAAACATATACACTTAAAGTAATTCTTTATGAAACAGAAAGAAACTTCGTTGAATACAACGGAAATTAAAAATCTACACATAGAAATGGGCGAAGAGCATGTGGGATTTTCAATGGAAACACCCATTCGGGAAGACGCTTTTGAACTAGATGATGAGTTAAAAATTGAATTGATTGAAAAGCATTTCAAGGAAATAATGCTCATTTTAGGCTTAGATTTAACAGACGATTCTTTGCAAGGCACCCCGCATAGGGTGGCTAAAATGTATGTAAAAGAAATGTTTAAGGGCCTTGATCCTAAAAAGATGCCAGTGGCGAAGTTGTTCGATAATAAATATCAATATAAAAATATGTTGGTAGAAAAGAACATTTCTTTCCACAGTGTATGCGAACATCATTTTGTACCAATTATTGGTAAGGCACATGTTGCTTATATTCCAAATGGCAAGGTAGTTGGCTTATCAAAACTAAATAGAATTGTACGATATTTTGCCCAAAGACCTCAGGTGCAAGAGCGTATGACCGTGCAAATTGTGAATATGCTAAAAGAAGCTTTAAATACAACTGATGTTGCAGTTATTATTGAAGCAGATCATATGTGTGTAGCCATGAGAGGTGTTCAAGATATTACCAGCAGCACAGTAACAGCAGAATATAGTGGCAAGTTCTTAGACATGAAAACACGTGAGGAGTTTATCCGCATGATTTCATTAGACAAGAACTAGTTTATACCTTCTGAATTGAAAACTTGACCGTTTAGTATGGTTTTGTAAACCTGATCTACACCAAAATAATATGGAATTATTGCGAGAGAATCCATTGGTTTAGTAAGTATAACATTCCCTAATTTTCCTTTGGTAATTGACCCCACTTGTTGGCTTAATTCAAGTGCATACGCCCCATTAATAGTGCAGGCATTTAGTGCCTCTTCGGGTGTTAATTTCATTTGAGAACAGGCAAGTGAAACCACAAATCCCATTCGTCCGTTTGGAGTGCTACCTGGGTTATAATCGCTTGCCAAACAAACTGGCAAACCTGCATCTATCATATTTCTTACTGGGGCATATGGAATGCCAAGAAAGAAAGAGCAACCAGGAAGTGCAACAGGCATAGTATTGGAGTTTAATAAACAATTAATCTCCTCCTGACCTGTATACTCCAAATGATCAACGCTAATGGCATTGTGTTTAACAGCAGTTTGGACACCACCCGTATAACCTAATTCATTTCCATGAATCTTAGCTTTTAATCCGTATGAAGCTGCGGCATCAAGTAATTGGCTAGTTTCCTCGGTACTAAAAAATCCTTGATCACAAAAAACATCCATATAGTCGGCTAAATTTTGAGATACTACTTGCGGAAGCATTTCCTCAATAATGAGTCGAATATATCCTTGATGGTTTTGTTTAAACTCTTTAGGAAAAGCATGTGCCCCAAGGAAGGTAGCCTTTATAGGAATGGGTGAAATTTCTTTTAAACGCTTAATAACACGCAGCATTTTAAGCTCATTTTCAACTGAAAGTCCATAGCCACTTTTTATTTCAATAGCCCCGGTACCGTATCCAATAACTTCATACAAACGAGCTTTAGCCTGAACAAAAAGTTCATCCTCCGACATGTCGTTTAATCGTTTTGCAGAGTTAAGAATACCACCACCTGCTTCGGCAATTTCTTCATAGGACTTCCCTTTAATACGCATCACAAACTCCTCTTCCCTGCTGCGAGCAAAAACAATATGAGTATGCGAATCAACGAAACTTGGAAGAACAAATCTTCCAGTACAATCTATACTTTCACAAGAATGGTTCAATGGACATTGATCCATTGAACCATACTCTTCAATTTTACCATTTAAGATAAGCAACCAAGCATTTTGAATAGAACCAAGGCTTGCCATTTGCGCACCTGATTTTTTGGAGCTACCATCTTCAATAATGCCATAAAGGACGTTAATATTTTTAAGCAACAAATTTGACATAACAAGGCAAATTAAGTCAATAATTTGAGGTAAAAAAAACTATCTAAAAAACCAAGTTTAGTTCGACTCTTGAAGGAATTTAGTAATCTTTTCAGATTCCTCCTCCGTTAGGTTAGTTCTAACTCTCATGTGCATAGCAATTACCTCCCATTGCGCATCATTATAATCCTCTGGATCTGGAGAATAATGACATCTTGAGCAGTTTTCACTCCACAATACGGCACCTGTTTTTTCTTTCACTTCAAGGGATGTTTTACAACTTTGTAGAAAGGAAGCTCCAACAAAAAACATCACACTAATTAGTACTAAATATTTAATCTTTTTCATATTCTTTATTGGATTAAAAACCTGTTACAAACCTAACTAATACAGCATCGCTCTTTGTTCCACCTGGATATTGAGTAGCTTCGTAAGCAACCCTTAAACCAGTTCTTAAACTTAACCAGTATGAAAAACCAATATCGGTTCTTGTGGTTGTTCCACCCCAAAGAGCTTCTTTAGGTAAATTTGAAACATTATATCTACCTAACAACTCAACACGTTTTAGGTATTTATTTTTAACTAGTGCTGGTCTAATAGAAAATCTAACATAATAAATGCTACTATTATTTTCAAAGGTATAAGGATCCCCTTCTTCATTAATATATTCGGCCTTATCAACCATTAAATAATTATACTGACCTTTTAAATTAATTAAAGATTTAATAGGAGAAATTGCTCTATGATAAGACAAATCAACGGCATATGCTTTGGCAGCTACATTTTCATACTTCGTTTTTACATCACCCACTTTGCTATAATTTGTAGACAAACCTAATTCAAGAGATGAATTAGATAAAGGCAAATATCCAACACGGCCTCCTATGGCTTTATTAGAATTATTGTCAAAATAATTTTCATACTGAAGTGCGCCAGCTAATTTAGGTTCTGCAGTTCCATCATATAATTTACCACCATTTGAAACATAAACAGTATAATTCATTTTTGCATCTCCAACCTGAAAACCTCCTCTTAAATCGAGTCCCATTTCTGAACCCGTTGGACCAATGCATGGGGTTCCTTCAATTGGTCTGAACCCAAGAGGTGCATTAGGCATACGCTCAATAAAAGAAACCTCCAAACGTTCTGAATATGTTCCAAAAGGTGTCATCATTTTACCCATACCAATGGCCATATACTTATTAATCATATAGGATAATTTAGCGTATTCAACCTGAGTATGAACGATACCACTATCTGTATAAAATTCAACTTGACTTTCGAAGAATAAATGATCTCCTAATTTCCAAATCATTGTTGGGCTAAAGCCTACGCGAGTAAAATTTGTTTTGATATCGCTCTTGGGAGAAATAACAAAATCTGAGTATGCATACCCAATAATTACATTTTTCGTAATCCCTGAAAGCCCCGGTACATCAGGCGTTTTCTTTGTTTCTTCTTGGGCAAACAACGACAAACCCATGAGGGTTGCCATAGAAAATGAAATGATTTTTTTGTATTGCTTTATCATAATGCTACACTTATTTTTTACGAATTTTAGTTTTCCTAATTTTCGCTTTGTGGTTTCTTTGTAATTCTCTTAAATAGGCAACAACTTGCCATCTTTGATTATCGGATAACTTATTAAGGAAAGGAGGCATTGGGCCTCTTCCAGTGGTAATCTTCCAGAACAATGCTCCATCTGATTCATTTAAAGTAAAGGCATCTGTAAAGTCGCCTGGCGGCACTTCTAATCCAAAACCTGATTCTCCATCACCTTTTCCATTTGCTCCATGACAAACGATACAATGGCCCAAATAAACGGATTTTCCAGCTTGGATAAATGAGGGATTTGTAAGGTTTGGACCTACTAAGGTATCTGCCCAAGATGGAGACAACCAATTTTGACTTTGATTTATTGCATAATTCGATGGGATATTTCTAAAACTACAAAGGAGTAAAAGAAATGACCCAATAAGAAATAAAAAAGGTTTAGCTTTATTCAAAATTACTATCTAATAATAGTGGCAAAAATTATTCAAATTGATTTTTGAAAGAATGATTTTAGTTACTTTTTAGAATGACTTTTATAAGAGAAACTTGAATTCTTATTCACAAGAATTGAAACATAAAAATGTTCTACTAAACAGTTTCAAATTTTCAACTTTAGATAAAACAAAAGGATTCCTCTGAATAAAAAAGAGGCGTATTTTTATTAACTAGGTAATCAAAAACAAAAAAAAAATTCATGTTGATGGATGAATAATCAATGCTAGATAAGAATTATTCCTATTTGAAAGATACCACAAAAAACACAGTATAATATTGAATACCTAGCACTTAAGGAGGCACAAATAATCACTCCAAATTATTTGTGTAAAATTTTAGAAAGTCAAATATGACTTATGTCAAATTAAAAAGTGAAAACTATCAGGCCATTCAATGACGACCATCATTTTATGGGGATGTAGCCAGGAGCATCTTTGTACAAGAAATTAAGACACAAAAAGAACTAAAACAAACAAAAGAAACCAAACAAAAGATAAGAGGGATTTTAAAAACAAGACCAATTATCACAACTCAACATTATTAACCCAAAAAAAATAAAAACATGAAATCAACAATTATGAGACACCGCAGAATTTTCTTAGTCTTTGCGCTTGTATTCGGAATGGCAGCCCTATGGGAAGCTTGTAAAACTGAAACTAAAATCGAACCTAATTACATCCAAGATCCAACTGTAGACAATGTATTTAATCCAAATGCAGAAGTTCCAGTTCCTCTAAACTTTGTACTTGATACCACATTCGGTCATGAAAAATCACATAGTAATGTAAATTGGAAATCTCGTTATTTCGATTTTTCTGATACATGGTTAACTGGTAGATTTGGTGAATTCCATTTTGTTCCTGATTTTCCAGTATTACCAGGTAAATTAGGTGGCGTGCATGCACCTTGGTCTAAAGGTGTTCCATTGTTAAACTACAATGCAAATCCTAAATTCCCAGCTACTCAAAACTGGTCAGTAGGTCCAAACACTCAAAGTCCTCCTGCTTACTTTAGATTTAATGCAAGCGATTTAACTAAAAATTACTTTAAAGCTTACGTATTGGTTTCTACCTTCAACACTAGCGAACCTGGAAGAGATCAGTATATTCAGTGTGGACAAAACTATATGGGAACACAGTGGATGGACTCAACTAGACAAGTTGTTGACCCAACTTCTGATACTGCATGGTTAGTAGCACAACCTGGAACTTGGAAAAAACAAGGTAATGGATTTGTAGTTACTTGCGACTTTACATTTAACAGATATTTACATAACGAAGCTGGTAAAGCAGATGGTGAGCCAATTACAAAACCAGTTACAGTATATGTAACTTATAATGGTCAATTATACACTCCTGGAACAGGTGGTGGTTTAGGTACTTTGAGATGTGGTTTTACTGCTTCATTTAACTTCAAACGTTCTGATTACATGGATAAAAATGCAACTAAATTGTACTTAAAAAATCCAACAGCAGCAGAAAAAACTAACTCAGATGCAGCGTTAACAACTAACAAAACTTACGGTACTTGGTCTGGATCAGTTGGCGATGACATGTATATTCAAGCTAACATGGTTTTCTCTAAAAAACAGTAATCATTTAACAATTAAACCATTTCTTAAAAACAAAATTTAAAAATAATATGAAAACGATTAAATATATAGTAGCAACATTAACCATAGGATTATTCATGTTTGCCTCATGCAAAAAAGAAGAAACTAAAACTTATGATGTGAATGTTAAAACAACTGAAGGCCAAGTATTGGTAAAAGGAACTGTTAAATATTTGGATTATGGTTCTAGCGCAACTCCAGTTGCAGCACCATTTGCAACAATTAAAATTTCTAATAATTTAACCACTAAAACTTTCACAGAGTTTTGGCAAGCAGATTCGGCAGGTAACTTTGCTGTAAAAGGCTTAGCAGTTGGTGATTATTATATCGCAGCAGATTACAAAGACAAATGGGGTTATACCTATACTACGAATGGATTTACAGTGAATGTTAAAAACACAGTAAACCCTATCAACTTGGACTTTATTTGTAAATAATAAGTACTAAAAGGATGATTGATCGGAAGGTCAATCATCCTTTTATTTTCAAAAAAGGCGGACAAAATTTTCTAATTATTGGATGGTAAAAAATTCAATTAAAGTAAATTTTGTCCTTCTGTGTTTCTTCAAACAACCCTAAAATAAAAAGAAAATGACTAAGACATTAAAATTTCAGCTGCCAGTTTTTGCGTTGATTTTGTTGTTACTTGGTTCGTGTGAAAAAGAGTATACTCGTTCAGCACCTGCCAAAACCCCACCAAAAACCTCACAACCTACAACTACCTTGGAAGCATCGTTGGTAACAACAGCTCCATCGGCACTAAATTCACCTTATTGGAAAACCGCTAATTATTTAGTAGTTAGTGCAAAAGACATTAGTAAAGGAATTCTTTACGGAGATGGTGGATTAAACTTAACAGGAACTTTCGGAGGTCTTACCAGTTTTAATAAAGGTAACGACCCAAAAATTACATTGAAGGCAGCATACGACGCCGAATATGTATATATATTAGCAGAATGGAGTGATACAACTGTAAATCCATCTGAACATAGTTTATTTATAAATGCAGGATCAGATCCATTGAAACCAACTGAAAATCCTACAGGTTGGACCTCACAAAAAAACAGTGATAAATTATCGTTTGCATTTGATATTGATGGAGCAGCCGGATCAAGTGGCACATTTGCATCAGTAGGATGTCAAGCTAGTTGTCATGGAACTGGAAACAGCACCGTAATGACACCAAATTCTGGATCAGTAGATATTTGGAATTGGAGTTTAGCAACCTCTAACCCACTTGGCTATGCACACGATTTAGTGACAAGTGGCAGTGGTTTTATTAACGATGCAGGTGGTAATATTGCTCAAAGAAATTCAGCCAACACGGGTGAAAGAGCTACTCCTAAATATGAATGGAATGGCGTTGAGCAAAGTGTAACCTTGCCAAATGGAGGAAGCGGATTACTTGACCCAACCTATTTTTTACTAAACAAAAATGTTATGCCTGGTGATGCCATGAATGGCGAAACCATTTACAATGCAGTTTGTGAACACTGCCATGGACCTAATGGTTCGGGTGGAGAATACAGTGCCATTAATGGTGTTGGATCAAATAAAAAATCAAGAGCAGCTTACATGGCTGCAATGGATAATGTAGGCGATATGGGCGGATATTGGGGTCCATTATCAGCATCAGAAAAAGATGATGTAGTAAGCTTTTTACGTGGTATTGCCGGAGCACCTGGTTATTATTTAACAGCTCCTACAGCTAATACAAGTGCTGCAGATATAACAATTGTAAGCAACGTAAAGCCTACAGACATTTCTAATTCTATGAGCAATACCACCAATAAACATGGCAAATACCAAGTATTAATTAAACGTAAACTTAAAACCAATAACACAGACGATGTTCAATTTAATTTGGGCACCAAAAAAGAATATGTATTTGGTATAGCATTAATGGATAATGACGGTAAAAACCATATTGGTTCGGCAAAAGAAACCTTGACATTTAAATAATCATGAAAACAAAATATAAATTTCTGATTTTACTCTTTGGAACTCTTTTTTGGGCTTCCTGTGAGAAAGAATACTATTCTACAACTGATAATTCGGTACAAATAGACCCTAGTGTTCCTATTAGTTTTAGCGGAAGCATTGTTCCTATTTTTACTACGAACTGCTTAGGTTCAGGCTGCCATGAAGCAGGTGGCCCTCCTCCAACTTTAACATCGGATAAAGCATACGATCAAATTACCATGTTAGGATATGTTGATGCAGATACTCCAGATACCATTCCTGAAAATAGCAGTTTATATAAGCGAATTATTTCAACATCAAAACCTATGCCTCCAAAGGGAAATATGTCGCAAGGTAAAATAGATGCAGTTGCACTATGGATTAAACAAGGATCAAAAAACAATTAACACGTAAATTATTTTATCAATGAAAACTCAAAATATAATTAAACTCATTTGTCTTTTAGCATTATGGGTTCCAAAAATTTCAATGGCTCAAGAAACTACAGAGCCAGCAGCAGCTCCTGAGGTAGTTAAAGCAACATTTGAAAATGGTTTTGCTATAAACAATCAAACGGTACAAACAGTAGATAAAGGTTATATAGACATAGCTATTCAGCATCGTTTTGGATTAATGGATAAAGCAAGTGATTTATATGGTATTTACGCTCCATCAAATATTCGTTTATATGTTGGTTATGGTATTACTAAAGATTTATCTGTGGGATTTGCACCGACTAAAAACAAACAACTGTATGATTTTAGTGCTAAGTATAAAATCTTAAAGCAAAAAACTAGCGGTATGCCTGTTTCGGTTACATATTATCAAAATGCTGCTATAAAAGGTGGCGACAAAGCTTTGATAGTAAACCAAGACAATAATTACAAATTCACTCATCGTATGTCGTATTTTAGTGAGATTATGGTTGCGAGAAAATTCAATAGTAAATTTTCTGCTCAAATAGGTTTTCATTATGCGCATTATAATATGGTTGATTCAGCTACTCTATATGATCATCATGATTTCTATGGAGTTTCGGCAGTAGCAAGATATAAATTCAGCCCTCAAGGATCTTTTATGGTTGAATTTGACAACCCATTAAATGTTTCAAACATTGCCACAGCCAACAGACCATTACCAAACTTAGGATTAGGTTTTGAGTTCTCTACTGGTTACCACCAATTCCAAATTTTTGTTTGTAATTCAAATGGATTATTAGATCAAGAATCTAAATACTTTAACAAAAATGATTTCAAAAAACTAGATACTCCTGGTTACCTAATTGGCTTTAATATTACTCGTCAGTTTGGATTTGGCGAATAGTTTCTATTCAAAACTTAAATAAAGTAAGAGTATGAAAAAGGAAAATGAAGATTCTAACAGAAGAGACTTTCTGAAGTTAGGATTACTTGCGGGGTCGGCGACCCTTGCAGGAATAGGAATGAAGAAAACTGTTTTTGCTGGAACTGATACTGCCGCTACCGGAGAAATGGTAAAAGTTGTAACAGCAGACGGTAAAGTAGAAATGGTAGATAGCAGCAAAGTTGCTCATCCATCAGAAGAAAAGCTTGCCCAATTTAACGTTAGAGAAGGCGTACCTGGTAAGAAATTCATTATGGTTATTGACTTGGCACGTTGTGCTAATGCAAGAAAATGTATTGAAGGCTGCCAAACCATGCATGGGAAGTTAGCTCCAATAGAATACATTAAGGTTAAGCGCATGCAAGACTCAGATTTGGGTGCGCCTTATTGGTTCCCTCAAACTTGCTACCAATGCGATAATCCACCTTGTACCAAAGTTTGTCCGGTTGATGCTACTTTTAAAAGAAGTGATGGTATTGTAGGTATTGATAGCGACAGATGTATTGGTTGTAAATTCTGTATGGCCGCCTGCCCTTATTCTGCTAGAACATTCAATTTCGGACGTCCAGAGCAAATGGCTTATGCTGAAAAGCATGCGGAGGATAAAGATAAATGTTGTGCTACAAAATCGGACACAGAAGGTACCGTTTCAAAATGTGATTTCTGTCCAGAAAGTTCAGCAAAAGGAATTCTTCCTACTTGTGTTTCTGAATGCCCTAATGGTACCATTTTCTTTGGTGATGAACTAGAAGATGCAGTAACAAATGGAGAAGAAACGTTTAGATTAAGTGAACTACTTAAAAAACGTGCTGGATATCGCCAATTTGAGGAACTTGGAACAAAACCAAGGGTATATTATTTACCACCGGTAGAAAGGAATTTCCCATTTGAGGAGGCCACTGAAGTTCATAATAAAGAAGAATAATCGTGTAAAGGAATACAAACATGAATGATAAAATTATAAACGAAGAAAAAACCACTTACGAAACCTTTACACAGGAAGAGTATATGGTTATGAAAAGAGACCTACTTCAACCAATCCAACATATTGGAAAATGGGGTAAAATATGGATCGCTTTTCTAATTACAGTTTGTTTGGCAGGTGTATATGCATATTATATTCAAGAAACCAAGAGCAAATATGTAACTGTTTCTCTAAGGGATTATACAATGTGGGGTGTTTACATCTCGAACTTTGTATTTTTTGTTGCCCTAAGTTTAATTGGGGTATTGATGTCGGCAGTACTAAAATTAACGAATTTCGAATGGTATAGGCCATTGGCACGTATTGCAGAAATTATTGCAGTGGCAGCAATTATGCTTGCTGGTGTAAGTATTGTTGCAGCAATGGGTCGCCCAGACAGATTACATTATTTAGTATTACATGGTAGAATTCAATCGCCAATTGTATGGGATATTATTGTAATTCTTACATACGTAACTACAAGTATAATCTTACTTTTTATTCCAATGATTCCATCTTTGTCAACTTGTAAAAACCATTTAACCGGTTTACCAAAATGGCAAATGAAGATGTATGATATTTTATCGTTTGGATGGGAAGGTACTCCAGCACAATGGAAGAGCTTAAAAAGAATGGTTAAAATTCTTACAGTAATGGTTATTCCTTTGGGAGTTTCTATTCATACGGTAACAGCTTGGTTATTTGCTACAACCTTAAGAGCAGAATGGGATAGTACAAACTTTGGAGCCTATTTCGTATCTGGTGCGTTCCTTTTAGGAGTAGCTGGTATGATTGTTGCAATCTTTGTTATTAGAAAATCATATAAGTTAGAAAACTATTTAACTGAAATGCATTTTGATAAACTTGGAAAAGCATTAGTTATGATGTCGTTTATATACATATACTTTAACGTGAATGAGTATTTGGTACCTGCTTATAAAATGAGTGGATTACATGCCAATCACTTATTAAGTTTATTTACTGGCGAAGAAGCAATTTTTTATTGGTCGGTAGTATTCTTCGGAATGATTATCCCAGGAACATTGCCTTTAATACCAAAAATGAGAAAGCCACTTCCTTTAACGATAATTGCCATTGCCGTAGTTATTGCAGCATGGTTTAAACGTTACTTAATTGTAATTCCTGGATTAGCTCATCCATATTTACCTATACAAGACGTTCCAGATTCTTGGAAACATTATAGCCCAAGTATGATTGAAATGACAATCGTTGCTGCAACGTTTGCAGCCATGTTATTAATCGTAACCTTGTTCTCAAGATTCTTCCCTATTATTTCGGTTTGGGAAGTTGCTGAAGGCAAATTAGAAGGTAAAGATGAAATTATAAACTATAAATAAACAGAACCATGAAAAAGTATATTTCTTTATTGATACTAATCCTAGGGCTTTTTATTAGCATGCCTTTGCTTGCACAAGAAAAAGAAGCCACTATGGAAATTAAATTTGAAAAAGTAGATTCAAATAATGTGTGTAATGTTTATGTAGTTTCGGAAGGACAACCTGTAAAAGAGGTAGCCGTAAAATTATATGTAGAACGTTTATTTGGATTGCTTCCTATAAAGGACGAAGTGAGCACAGATGAAAATGGTGTTGCAAGTTTTGAATTCCCTAATAATTTACCTTTGAATTCTGACGGAAAACTGATAGTTTTGGCTAAGGTTGAAGACGATGAAAACTATGGTAGTTTTGAAGCAAAGACAGAATCAACAATTGGGTTTAAACCTGATTTATCCTTTCTTGAAAAAAGAGAAAGATCATTATCTGCTGGAAGAGATAGAGCACCAATTTATTTTATTATCGCTTCCATATCAATAATTTCAGCCATTTGGGGTACCTTAATTTATGTTGTACTTCAAGTATTTAAATTAAAAAAACTCACACATTAAAAAAAACAAACCCATAATTTAAATTTTATGAAAAACTTAAAAAAAATCATTGCAGGAGCATTCTTATTTGCAGCCTGTATGTTCATTAGCCAATCGGCTTTTGCTCAAAAACCTGCTGGTAAACCTTGGCCAGCTCCAGATGCAGCAGTAAAAAAAGCTAACCCTATTAAATCTGATGCAGCCTCTGTTAAAGAAGGAAAAGATTTATATGCTCAACATTGCAAATCTTGTCATGGTGCTAAAGGAAAAGGCGACGGATCTAAAGCTGAGAAAATTGACATTTCTTGCGGAGATTTCTCTAGTCCTGAAATAGCTAAAATGACTGATGGAGAATTGTATTGGAAAACTACCGAAGGTAGAAAACCAATGCCATCGTACAAAGAAAAGCTTAGCGATTCGGAAAGATGGAAAGTAATTAATTACTTACGTACATTATAATTTTAAAAAGAAAGGGAAGAGTTTTTTATGAGGATTGGAATAATAAATGCGGTACTATTTTTTATGTTTTTTTTCTTATTTACTGCATGTAATCCATTTTCTAAAAACTCTTCCCAATCTGCTAGTATTGAAGGAAAAATACCTTCAAATTTTACTAGAAATAAAACGTTATATTTCTTTAGATATACAGACTCATTGAGTCTGTTTTTGTGTGAAAAAAAACCAACAGATTCGTGTGAAATAAAGCCCGACGGAAGCTTTAAATTAGAGCTTAAAAATTGGAATTCAGATGGTTTTTTTGACCTTGCCACAACAGAATTTACCTTTGCCAAAAACTACTTTCTTGAACAAAATCAAAACCTTCATTTATTTTTTGAAGGAAATGACATGCCGCTTAAACTAAGCACCTATCAAGACATTGGCGAATACAATCTCTTTCTACAAACCTTTTACGATACCTTTTTTAGAGAGCCCGCTACTAAAAGAAACTACTTTGTAATAAGTAATTTTATGCTTGCTCCAGATTATGCTGTTTATATTAATGAAAGAAGAGAACATCAAAAGTTGTTTTACAAAAACTATTTTAATGGACAAGAAATAAATAACACTTTTAAAACCTATTTTGAAAAAGAACTAGATTTTAACTGGGCAAATGATAAAGTGTATTTTTTATGGAAAAAAAGAACACGTCAAGAATTTGTACCTTTAGACACATCGTATTTCGACTTCCTTAAAGTTATTAATTTAGACGACCCTAGCGCCTTAATTAGCCCGGCCTATACAAGGTTTATTGAACTTTACCTTACAGAATTATACCAAGAAGAATTACCAAATCTTCCAGTTGGATTAAAACAAACAAGTTTCAAAATAGCTGTTACTGGGAAAAAGCTGAAAGGTTTAGGAAAAAAAATAGCCTATTACCAATTGATAAAAAACGAATTAAATGGAGTAAATTTATCCAGCAACCCTGCGCAAGTTGCTTACGTTGATTCACTAACAAATCTTGCATTTGCAAGTACAGGCGACTCTGCTTATTTTCGTTTCGTTAAATCAGAACGAAATAAAAATAACTAGTTTTTTGCCCATATGAAAATAGCCATCCTTATTTTAAGAATTCTTGCTGGAGTTTTATTTTTAGCAACTGGAATATTCCATTTTATGAACTATGAAGTTATGGCTGTTTATGTGCCATTGCCAGTGGGTTCAAAATACTTTGTTTTGCTTATTGCAAGTATCATAAGCATAAGTAGCATTCTTGTTATGCTTGGCAAATATGTAAGAGAATCGTTTTTTACTATCGCCATTACCTTTGCCATTACAGGCTTAATGATCTTGATTCCTACGATTCATTATTCAAATGACCAGTATTTAAAGCTGATTCAAATCCCTAACTTATACAAAGTTGTAATTGCTACGGTAATGTTTATTGCCCTTATAGCCAGCAAGCCAAAGGGCAATTAAAATTGGAATAAAATTTCTGACACTAATATTGGCTTAATTCACAAAATTTTTCATAATATGTGTGCCCTTTGCAAAATGCTAGGCCCAATTTTATGATGAAACTTAAGCTCCTATCCTTACTCCTATTTTCGTTTGTTTATTTTGGAGTATCCGCACAAATACCAAAAAGCTATTCTGCTTCAGAAATAGAATTACAATTAAAAAAGGCTAACACCTTTGGTTCGGTGCTATATATTGCCGCCCACCCAGATGACGAAAACACAAGACTCATCACCTATTTAGCAAATGAAAAATGTTTGCGAACAGGATATTTAAGTTTAACCCGAGGGGATGGCGGACAAAATTTAATTGGTTCGGAACAAGGAATTGAATTGGGTGTTATTAGAACCCAAGAGCTCTTAGCAGCGAGAAGAACAGATGGTGGCGAGCAATTTTTTACTAGGGCATACGATTTTGGCTACAGTAAAACGCCAAAGGAAACCTTTGAGAAATGGACGCACGAAGAAATTTTAGCCGATGTGGTTTTTGTTATTCGCAAATTTAGACCTGATATTATTATTACTCGATTTGCAACAGATGGTAGTGGCGGACATGGTCATCACACGGCTTCAGCCATTTTAGCTGAAGAAGCATTTGATGCTGCTGCCGATCCAACTAAATTCCCTGGACAACTTAAATACGTAAGCGTTTGGCAAACAAAAAGAATGTTTTATAATAATGCCTCACGCTTTTGGAATCCTAATGCCGACATGAGTGGAAACCTGAAAGTTGATGTTGGAGGATTTAATAAAAGTATTGGCAAAAGTTATGGCGAAATAGCCGCTGAAAGCAGAAGTATGCATCGAAGTCAAGGTTTTGGTAGTGCTCGCCAACGTGGAGAAATGATTGAATATTTTAAACCCATAAAAGGCGATACTGGAAATTTAACCACACCTTTTGACAGAATTGATTTTACTTGGAATGTAGGACCGAATGGCAAAAAAATAGCCTCACTAATGGAGGCAGCCATAAAAGCTTTTAGAGCAGATGACATTAAAACATGTAACCAAAAATTAATAGAAGCCTTAGCCATTATTCCAGATAATAAAGAGGCTGAAAACCGCTATAAACGTAAACAAATAACCCACACGCTATTATTGGTAAATAGTGTTTTTATAGAAGCAATTTCTGATGGAAACTTTATTGTTTCGCCCAAAGATTCTATAAAAATAAAAGGCGTTTGCTTGAACCGATCTAATTCCAATATTGTTCTTGCCAAAGTAAGTTTACAAGAATATGGAGAGGAAACTAATGCCTTGGAACCAAGTATTGACTCTATTAAAAATCAACCTTTAAAAAACAATATTCCAAACACAACCCTTTTTACACAGGTGCTTAGCCAATCGGCCAAACCATCCTCATTGTTCTGGCTAAAAAATGAAATTCAAGCCAATAAATTTGATTTAACCCAAGGTGAGATTGGCTTAGCATATGGATTTACGAGTGGGTATTTAGTAAAATTCGAACTCCTTATTGAAGGGAAATCCATTGAATTTACGGAGCCAGTTCAATACAAATGGGCTGATCCTGAAAAAGGAGAGCAATACAGACCTTTAGTAATTGCCCCACCTGCGTATATTAATTTAAATACCCATTCATTAATTGCAACAGATAGTACTGCCAGAGAAATTAAGGTTACAGTAAAAGCTGGACGAGATAATGTGAAAGGTTTATTGCTTGTATATACCTCCCATAACTGGAAAATCTATTTTAAAGGAGACGAAAAGAAATCACACTATGCAGGTGCATCAACCTATGTAGAATTAGCAAAAAAAGGAGAAGAGAAAGAATTGATATTTATGGTAATTGGACCCAAAGAAACGAACATAGGTGTATTAGATTTTGGCCTAGTAGAAATGCCAAAGCCTATAGAAGAAGTTAGGGAAGATGGCTTAGAAACTGTAACTGATCAACCAAATGATTATGATCGGTATCCAAATTATAAATGTGGCTTAAAGGAAATTAAATATGACCATATCCCCGCCCAAGTATTATTTCCAAATACAAGAGTTAAATTGGTAAAAGTGGATGTAAACCATAAAAAATACAAAATTGGCTATTTACCAGGTGCTGGCGACGAGGTTGCTCCTTGCCTAGAACAATTGGGCTATGAGATTGACATACTTACCAATGAAATGCTTTTAAACGGCAATTTAAGCCAATATAAAGCCATTATTACTGGAGTTAGGGCATATAATACAAACGAAAAACTAAGCTCTTTAAAATCGAAATTAATGAGTTATGTGGCAAATGGAGGGAATTTAATCGTTCAATATAATACCAATAGTTTTGCTGGACCCTTTAAAGCAGATATAGGTCCTTATCCATTTAAAATAACAAGAGACAGAATAACAGATGAAAATGCGAAAGTGGTTTTTGAATTACCAAATCATCCCGTTTTAAACACGCCAAATAAAATTACCGACCAAGATTTTGAAGGATGGATTCAAGAAAGAAGTATTTACCACGCTGGAGACGCAGATCCCTTGTATCAATTCCCAATTAGCATGAGTGATCCTGGAGAAAAATCGAGTAAGGGGGCTTTATTAATTGGAGATTATGGCAAGGGACATTTTGTTTACACAGGTATAGCTTTTTTTAGAGAATTGCCAGCGGGAGTGCCGGGAGCCTACAGATTGTTTGTAAATTTAGTTGAGCTGAAATAAACAAAAAAAAGCCCATGAATAAATTACTCATGGGCTTTTTTATAGAAATTAATTCTTAGCTATTTGACTTAGCATGATCTGCTAAAAACTGAGCTAAACCTGCATCGGTTAAAGGGTGCTTTAATAATGCTAAAATACTCGCAAGTGGACTAGTAATCACATGTGCACCAACTTCGGCAGATTTAATAATATGAATAGGATTACGAATTGAGGCTGCTAAGATTTGAGACTCATATCCTTGAACTTGATAGATATGAGCAATTTGAGAAATCAATTCCATGCCATCGAAAGAGATATCATCTAAGCGACCAACAAACGGAGAAATATAGGTAGCACCAGCTTTAGCTGCCAATATAGCTTGGCCTGCGCTAAAAATTAAGGTACAATTTGTTTTGATTCCTTTTGAGGTAAAATATTTTATGGCTTTAATACCATCTTTTATCATTGGAATTTTCACTACGATATTCTTATGTAAGGCAGCTAATTTTTCGCCTTCAGCAACCATTCCAGCATAATCGGTGGCTATTACTTCGGCACTTACATCTCCATCTACAATAGTGCAGATATCGATATAGTGTTGTAAAACGGCAGCATCGCCTTTAATGCCTTCTTTGGCCATTAGTGAGGGATTTGTAGTAACTCCATCCAAAATACCAAGGTCGTTGGCTTCTTTAATTTGAGCCAAGTTGGCTGTATCAATAAAAAACTTCATATTGCTTATAAATTTGTGCAAATATAGGTATCTCAAAATTAAACTATTAACAGCATGCCAACATTAAACGGAATTTATTGGGAAAACCGCTACCAGCAAGGTGACACAGGCTGGGATATTGGTTCGGCCAGTACCCCTATTCTTTCTTATTGCGAACAAATACCAGACAAAAACCTTAGCATTTTAATACCGGGATGTGGGAATGGGTATGAGGCAGAAAGCCTTCTTCAACTAGGGTTTACTAATATTACCTTGATAGATTTGGCCGAAAGTCCGCTGAATGAATTTAGAAAGCGGAATGAGCTTGCTGTATTTGAAGGAAAAATTAAACTAATTTGTACAGATTTCTTTGAGCATCAAGGACAATACGATTTAATTTTAGAGCAAACCTTCTTTTGCGCTATACACCCAGCTCAAAGAGATGATTATGCTTCGAAAATGAATTCCTTACTGGTTCCAAATGGCAAATTAGCTGGGTTGTTATTCAATTTTCCTTTATCTCAGGAAGGCCCTCCATTTGGTGGTTCGATGCCGAATTATTTACAACATTTTGGCCCTTGGTTCAGCATAAAAACCTTAGAAAACTGCTACAACTCAATAGCACCTAGGGCTGGCAGGGAACTATTTTTTATTTTACAAAAGCCTGCTTAGGTATTATTTTCGCATCCCTATTAACGTAACATGAGCGATCACAAGATTATATTTTCTATGGCGGGAGTTAGCAAAACTTTCCCGCCTCAAAAACAAGTATTAAAAAATATTTACCTAGGTTTTTACTATGGCGCCAAAATTGGCGTTTTGGGTTTAAATGGTTCTGGTAAATCGAGCCTACTAAAAATTATAGCTGGGATTGATACCAACTATACAGGTGAAGTAGTTTTTGATAGTAAAAATTACAAAATTGGTTTCTTAGAGCAAGAGCCAAATTTAGATGAAACCAAAACGGTTGTTGAAACGGTTAGAGAAGGAGTAAAACATATTACCGATATGTTAGACGAATTTGAAGTAATTAACAACAAATTGGCTGACCCTAATTTGGATGGAGATGAAATGATGAAAATTTTGGATAGGCAAGCTGTGGTAATGGAGCGCCTAGACCAATTAGATGCCTGGGAGTTGGATACAAAATTGGAAAAAGCAATGGATGCCTTAAGATGTCCTGAAGCTGATATTCCAGTTAAAGTACTTTCAGGTGGAGAGCGCAGAAGGGTTGCTTTGTGCAGATTAATATTAAGTCAGCCAGATATTTTATTATTAGATGAACCTACCAATCACTTGGATGCAGAAAGCGTTGATTGGTTAGAGCAATATTTAAAGAACTTCCCAGGAACGGTAATTGCGGTAACACATGATAGATATTTCTTGGATAATGTGGCAGGATGGATTTTAGAATTAGACCGTGGTGAAGGTATTCCTTGGAAAGGAAATTACAGTAGTTGGTTAGATCAAAAAGCAAAGCGTTTGCAGGCTGAAGAGAAATCGGAAAGCAAGCGCGCTAAGGCTTTAGAGAGAGAATTAGAATGGGTTAGACAAGGACCTAAAGGAAGACAAGCCAAACAAAAGGCACGTTTAAATAGCTATGATAGATTATTAAACGAAGAGCAAAAAGAAAAAGAAGCACAACTTGAACTATTTATTCCACCAGGCCCTCGCTTGGGAGATGTGGTTATTGAAGCGAATAACGTAAGCAAAAAATACGACCATAAACTGCTTTATGAAAATCTAAACTTCTCTTTACCTAGAGGAGGTATTGTTGGTATTATTGGACCAAATGGTGTGGGTAAAACAACCCTATTCCGTTTAATAATGGGCTTAGAACAAGCAGACGGTGGCGACTTTAAAGTGGGCGATACGGTTCAAATTTCTTATGTAGATCAAAGCCACAAAGATTTGTTGCCAGATAAAAGCGTATTTGAAGTAATAAGTGGTGGTACCGAAACCATGATTGTTGGCGGCAAGCAGGTAAATGCAAGAGCGTATATCTCTAAATTTAATTTTAGTGGTACCGACCAAAGCAAAAAGGTTGGAGTGCTATCGGGCGGAGAAAGAAATAGAGTTCATTTAGCCATGGCCTTAAAACAAGGTGGTAATGTATTATTACTAGATGAGCCAACTAATGACATTGACGTTAATACTTTGCGAGCATTGGAAGAAGCTATTGAGAATTTTGCAGGCTGTGTGGTTGTTATTTCCCATGATAGATGGTTTATAGATAGAATTGCCACGCATATATTAGCGTTTGAAGGTGAGAGCCAAGTATATTATTTTGAAGGCAACTATTCTGAATACGAAGAAAACAAAAAGCAAAGATTAGGAGATGCTTCACCACATAGAGTGAGGTTTAAGAATATTTAAAATTTGAGCTTAAGTCTCAATTTTTTCCCTATTTATTAATTGTATGGAACAAAATTATTTTAAAAGAGTCCTCTGGATTTTATTTGTTCCATACAACTACTTATTCTTTAGTTTATATGATTTTTTTAAGTCGCTAAGCAGTGGTTACAACCCAAGAAACACGCATGGGCAAAGGGTTTTTCTTGTAATTTCCATTTTTACCTTCATAATTAGTATCAATATAATTCACTATCAATTTTGGACTAATTTTTATTGGGTAAACCTTAGTGTTTTTTCCTTGTGCTCCATCCCATTTGCCATATTTAAAGAAAAAATAGTTCAATTTAAGACGAATACCTTAATTGGAAAATTGATTGTTTTTGCTCTAATAGTCGAAACAATTTGGTTGCTATGGCATCAAACTAAATAGATATTTTTTGCGATTCAATATACTTGGGTTCAAACCCAAAAAACTATTAATATAGCTAGTTCTATATTATGATTTGAATCCAATCACTTTTCGTTTACTTTGATTAGTTTCAAGTTTATCTTTTTCCATCAAGTAACTAATTGCTTCGAAAATATCTTTGAATAATTTATTTTGATTACTTTCAAGATTTTCAAGTCTATTCAGTAAATCGGCGTGATTTAAGGCATATTGGCGCATAAAAACAATAATCCTAACAATTTGAATATTCATTTGAATTGCTTGAGAACTGTTGATTACACTTGACAGCATGGCAACTCCTTGTTCTGTAAATGCAAATGGCAAATACTTGCTAAATTTACCTTTACCAAGTTCTAAGGACGCAAATTGCGTCCTTAGAACTTGGTATTCATTTGAGGTCAAAACAAACATAAAATCACTCGGAAATCTTTCAATATTTCGCCTTACGGCTTCTTTGAGACGTTTTGTTTCGGTACCATAAAGAATTGCTAAATCAAAATCTAACATCACTTTTTGACCTCTTACCTCAAAAATTTTGCTTGAAACTAAATTGATTTCGCTAGAAACATTATTTTTCATAGTTCAAAACTATGAAAGTAAATTTTGCTATCAATTTCAAAGAAAAAATAAATCCAGTAAATAGGATAAATGAAAAAACAAAACTAATCTCTACCTCGCCAGTGGCGTTTAGGCTTGTGCTCTGGTTTACGAGAACTAGGTTTATTATGAGGAGGGATTTGCTTCTTTGGTTTTGCTTGCATGGGTGCATGATCAGAATAGGCAGTTCCTAATGGAAATGGATGTGAATCATTTACTGGAATTTTCTTACCAATTAGTTTTTGAATATCTTTTAATTCACCAAATTCTTCCTCTTCACAAAATGAAAATGCAATGCCATTAAAACCCGCTCTACCAGTTCTACCAATTCTATGAACATAGGTTTCAGGTATATTGGGTAGTTCATAATTTATTACATGTGAGAGCTCATCAATATCAATTCCTCTAGAGGCAATATCTGTTGCAAGTAATACTTTTATTTTACCTGTTTTAAAATCGTTCAATGCATTTTGTCTTGCATTTTGAGATTTATTTCCATGAATAGCAGCAGATCTAATCCCGGCTTTATCAAGGTCCTTAACCACTCTATCAGCACCATGTTTGGTTCTAGTAAAAACTAAAACACTATTCATTTTCTCTGTTTCAAGCAAATGGATAAGTAATTTTTTCTTATCGCCTTTACTTACAAAATAGAGTGATTGCTGAATGGTATCTGCTGTAGAAGAGGCAGGAGTAACTTCAACCTTTGATGGGTTAAATAAAATACTATCAGCCAAACTTTGAATTACTGGAGGCATGGTAGCAGAGAAGAAAAGTGAATGACGCTTTTTAGGCAATTTGGCAATTACCTTTTTCACATCATTAACAAACCCCATATCCAACATTCTATCGGCTTCATCAAGCACAAAAAATTGAAGTTCATTTAGGTGAACATATCCTTGCTGCATAAGATCTAATAACCGTCCAGGAGTTGCAATAAGAATATCAATTCCTCTATTTAACCTTTCAACTTGAGAGTGCTGAGAAACACCACCAAAAATTACTGTTTGTTTAATTCCCGTAAACTTTCCGTATGCGGCAAAACTCTCTTCAATTTGAATAGCAAGCTCACGAGTAGGAGTTAAAACAAGAGCTTTAATTTTTTTTCTACCGCCTTCATTTCTTTGCTGAGTAGTTAACAATTGAAGAATTGGAATGGCAAATGCAGCTGTTTTTCCAGTACCTGTTTGAGCGCAACCTAAAAGGTCTTTGCCTTGTAATAAAATTGGAATTGCTTGTTCTTGAATGGGTGTAGGTTTTGTGTAACCTTCGGCCTTAAGGGCCTTTAAAATTGGCTCAATTAAATTGAGCTGTTCAAATGTAATCATATTTATATCGGGCAGAAAACGGCCCTCAAAATCAATTATCTAAGCTACCACCTCTGCAATAATTTCCTGTAAAATTATGGAAATCAATGCTACAAAGATAATTTAAACAATGGCTTAAACTAATTATATTATTCAGTAGCTTTGAGTTTGACACAAGATATTCAAAATATAAATCACAAAATGATGTTAAGCTTTTGGGAGAAAAATAGTCTAATAAATTACGATTCCATAATTATTGGGGCAGGTATTACAGGCCTTTCTGTTGCCTGTGAATTAAAGGAACGAAATCCTCAAATGAATATTCTAGTTTTAGAAAGAGGTATTTTACCAAGTGGTGCCAGTACAAAAAATGCGGGCTTTGCTTGCATAGGTTCATTAAGCGAAAACCTACACGACATTTCTGTTATGGGTGAAGAAGCATTGGTAAACTTAGTTAAAAATAGACATCAAGGATTACAATTATTAAGAAACAGATTAGGGGATGAGGCAATTGGATATATAGGTAGCGGCGGATATGAACTAATTTTGAAGGATCAAGACGATACCTTTTTAAACAAAATGGAGTATATGAATAACTTGTTGTTCCCTTACTTCCTGAAAAACATTTTCTCCTTGTGTAATTATAAAATAAACTCGTTTGGATTTTCAACAAAGAGTGTTAAAGCAATGATTTTAAACTCTGAGGAAGGTCAAATTGATACTGGAAAAATGATACACTCACTTTGGAACTATTGCCAAAAAATTGGCGTAAAAATTATTACTGGTGCGTTGGTTAGTTCTATTCATGAAACAGAAAACAAGATTGAGGTACTGGCTAATGAAATTGAATTCAAGAGTTCTCAATTATTTATTTGCACCAATGCATTTACAAAAACATTACTGCCAAACATTGAATTAACGCCAGGAAGAGGGCAAGTTATAGCCACAAAACCCATACAGAATTTAAAGCTAAATGGTAGCTATTTTTTTGACGACGGTTTTTTTTATTTTAAAAATTTCGAAAACAGAATCATCTTCGGTGGAGGAAGAAATCTTCAATTTGAAGAAGAAAGAACCACAGAATTTGGGTCGAACCAATTCATTTTGGACAAGTTAAACTATTATTTAAAAACACTTATTATTCCAAATCAAGAATATGAAATTGACCATTCCTGGAGTGGCATAATGGCCTTTAGTGAAAACAAACTTCCACTTGTTAAGAAAATTAGTGAGCGACAATTTTTAGGTGTACGACTTAATGGAATGGGTGTTGCTTTAGGAAGTAAAATTGCTAAAGATTTAGTTGATTTAGCATAAAACAATTTTATGACATAATCAATTTCGCTCTTAAAATAAATCCGGTTTCTAGGATTTACTTTTTCTGGAAACTTTTATTATCCTTATTGAAAAACTAGCTTGGTTAAGTATAAAAAAACTTAACTAATTATGAAATTAACTCGAATCAGTTATAAAAAATTATTACAATCAATTGGCAAAACAATTGAAACTGCGAGGCAAAATACCTTTCGAAATATTAATCAAGAATTGGTGAAAGCGAATTGGGAAATTGGCAGACACATAGTAGAATTTGAACAGAATGGTAAAGAAAGGGCAGAGTACGGAAGCGAACTACTATCAAGGCTTTCGAGAGATTTAAGGCTTGCATTTGGAAAAGGATTTGGCAGACGAAATGTATTAGATATGCGTAGGTTTTATCTATGTTATCAAAAATGGCAGACAGTGTCTGCCAAATTGAGTTGGAGTCATTATATTTTATTATTGGGAATATCTGAATACAGAGCAAGGATGTTTTATACCAAACATACCTTAAGTGACAATTGGTCTGTTAGGGAATTAGAAAAGCAAATAAATTCTTCTTTATATGAGCGCTATACTCTTAGTAAAAACAAAGGCAAAACCACATTAAAAAAACAAAAAAGCAATCAAAAAATAATTCATAGTGATATAATTAAAGACCCATATGTATTAGACTTTTTAAAAATTAACCAAACATCAATTAGTGAAAAACAACTTGAACAAAAAATAATTGATAACCTCCAACTTTTTCTACTTGAACTTGGTAAAGGATTTGCGTTTGTTGGGAGACAATATAAGATATCAATAAAAAACAAACACTTTTATATCGACCTTGTATTTTATCATCGTATTTTAAAATGCTTCGTTTTAATTGACCTCAAAACAAAGCCTGTTAAGCATTCTGATATAGGTCAAATGAATTTATATCTAAATTATTTTGCCGCAGAAGAAAATGTAATAAATGATAATAAACCTATTGGAATTATTCTATCAACAGATAAGGATGAAATTTTAGTTGAATAGGCAATGGGAGGAATAACAAATAAAATATTCGTATCAAAATATCAATTGTATCTCCCAGATAAGGCAACACTTCAAAGGCAAGTGAAAGTTATGCTAAGCAAAAAGAAATCAACTAATGCGATAGCTCAATAATTCGAATTGAATTTGAAGGCAATAGTATTTTTGATAAATCTGACATTTCTTCGCCACTTACATGATCATGGCCTTTAGAAAATCCAACTAGCCTTTCCTTCATTCGTTTCGTATCAAGTTCTTCTTGCTTATCTCCCCTATTTATGGCAACCATAAAACACTCACTTGCTGTATATCTAAAATAAACATAGGTATTCCCTTCCGGCGTAAACTGCATTAATTTCCCTGTATTAAAAGCTTCATTATCTCTTCTTAAGCGAGAGAATTTTTTAATAAAATCATAGGCTTCATTCTCTTGAGCAGTTCTTCCTGCAACTGTAAATTTAGTAAGTGTATCTGTTGGCCAACCCCCAACAAAATCCATACGTATTTGACCATCATTTTTACGAGGCATAGCGTTTGTTTGCAGCACCTCTGTACCGTAATAAATACTAGGAACTCCACGTGTAGTAAGTAAAATACCCATTCCAATTTTCCACTTTGAAAAGTCTTCTTTTATTTCCGTGAAATATCTATTTAAATCATGATTATCTAAGAAGGTTAAATTCATATTTGGATTATTATACAAACCATCATGTGTTAAGGTATTATATACTTTAGCTAAACCTTTATCCCATTCAGGTTTATTATTAAGTGCATCCAAAATCGACCAATACAATTGAAAATCTTTTGCACTAGTTAAATGGCTACTTGGAGGTGATTTTTTGAACCCATTATTCTCTGTAAAGTAGGCCATATTTAAAACTCCACCTTGCTCCCAAATTTCACCAGTTGAATAAAAATCAGGATATTCTTTTTGGATATATGCTAAACATTGATCCATAAATGCATAGTCATTATAACTATACGTATCAATCCTAAAAGCATCAATACCTGCGTAATTAATCCACCACAAATAGCTTTGCATTAAATAGGTAGCCACCCAAGGAGTTCTTTCGTTTACATCAGGCATTTGGTTATCAAACCAACCATCTACCATTTTTTTCTTATCATACTCACTTGCATAAGGATCAAAATGAGTTGTGGCTCTATAATTTGTCCGTGTAAATTCTGGCCATTGATTCACAAAATTATCATCAGGCATATCTAGCATCATCCAATGTTTACTTCCAATGTGATTTGGAACTAAATCCATCATTAATTTCATACTCCTTTTGTGCAATTCATCAGCAAGCTTTTTATAGGTTTCGTTTGACCCTAACCTTGGATCTGTTAAATAATGATCTGTTAAAGCATATCCATGGTAACTATAGGCAGGTTGATCATTAACAAGAGTTGGATTTAACCATAAAGTAGTTACACCTAAATCCTGGAAATAATCGATATGATTAATTATTCCTTGAATATCTCCGCCATGTCGGGCACCCATTGTATCTCTGGCACACCTTGGTTCAAGCATGGTTTTTATAGCATCATTTTTGGGGTCGCCATTACTAAACCTGTCAGGAAAAACCAAATAAACCAAATCAGATGCCTCCATTTGATGTGGTAATTTTTGCAAGGTTCTAAGTTGATAAGTAACTGTTTTTGTTTTTCCTTCAGAAATAAAATCTAATTGAAACTCCTTTCCATGAAAGGTTCCAAGATTTAAATAGAGCAGTAAATAATTTGGATTTTTTAACTTTTGAATTTCACTAATTGAAATCTCACTTGTTTTTAGCTTTACATCATAACTCGCTACATTAGTTCCGTAAACGCATAATTGTAATTCGCGAGATTCTAAATTATTCCACCAAAACTGGGGATCTATTCTTTTTATTTCCGGCTTTTGAGCAACTAATAGGTTCGAACCAACTAAGGCTAAAAAACAAATAAGTATATATTTTTTCATGGTATTAATTTTGGAATATCTAATTCAAATATAAAGCCTCAGGATTCTATTTCATGCAGGCGTTTTCAACATTAACCTTTTTATTTCCAGAGTTCTAGATACGCTTTACCTAGCTCAGCATACACTAAGGCATTGCGTTTTACCTTGTCTATGTGAACTTGACTTAATTGCTTAACTACTTTAGCAGGAGCGCCCATTACAATTGAATTATCTGGAATAACCATGCCTTCTGTAACCAAGGCATGCGCTCCTATTATACAATAATTTCCAATTTGAGCTCCATTTAAAATAGTTGCATGCATTCCTACCAAAACATTATTTCCCATTTTTGCCCCATGCACTATGGCCCCATGACCAATTATACACTCATCACCCATACTTACTGGATATCCTGGATCCACATGTACAACAGCATTCTCTTGAATATTTGTTTTATTGCCGATGGTTATCTCATCTGCATCACCTCGCAAAACCGCACCAAACCAAACCGAACAATTATTGCCCAAACTTACTTTACCAAATACCCTAGCTGTATCTGCAATAAAAACATCCTCCCCTTTTTTAATGGGTGTTTCAAGAATCTCCTTCAAATGCTTTGTAAAAGAATATCCGCTTTCCATATATATCAATAAATTTAACCAAAACTAAAACTAATTATTTAGTTTGAAAACTTAAATTGCACCTCATTAAAGATAATCTTATGAAAAAATCAATTCTTATAGCTGCCTTTGCAACGAGTTTATTTGCAACGCAGGTGAATGCACAAAGCATTCCTTTTCCTCAACCAAGTCCAACCACAACTATTTCTCAAAATTTTGCAACTTCAAAAATTGAGCTTAGCTATTCACGTCCATCTGCTAAAGGCAGAAAAGTGTTTGGTGATGTAGTTCCTTTTGGAAAATTTTGGAGAACTGGAGCAAATGCTGCCACTACTGTTACGTTTGGAGAAGACGTTAAAATAAATGGCACAGATGTGAAGGCTGGAAAATACGGTTTGATAAGCTTTCCGGGCGAAACGGAATGGATAATAGTTTTAACCAAAGACCTTAATGTAAATAGTGTAGATGCCTATAAACAAGAAAATGATGTGGCCAGATTTACCGTTAAAAGTGAAAAATTAGCGGATTATGTTGAAACCTTTTCAATAGAAGTAAACAACATAAAAAATGACGCCTGTGATTTAACTTTTGAATGGGAACATACTTTAGTTAGACTTAAAGTTATGAGTTTTTATGATGAGCGTTTAAGCAAACAAATTCAAGAAACAATGTCTAAAGACTCTCGTCCATATTTTGGCGCAGCCAATTACTATTACGACAATAACAAGGACTTAGGACAAGCTTTAACATGGGTAAATAAGGCCATTGAAGCGAATCCAAAAGCATATTGGGTTTGGTTGCTAAAAGCTAAAATTCAAAAAGGAATGAAAGATTATGCAGGTGCTTTAGAGAGTTCAACTAAATCTTATGAACTAGCTAAGGCCGATAATGATGATGCATACATGAGAAACAATGAAAAGTTGCAAGCAGAAATTAAAGCATTACCAGATTTTGTTCCTGCAAAAACAAAAAAGAAATAATACGTTTTATACTATAAACAAAAAAAGAGGCTAAGGCCTCTTTTTTTGTTTATAAAAACTCGTATCCAATATCGCGTCTATAATATTTATTTTCGAACTGAACCAAGGCAGCATTCTTATTACTTATTGCAAGCGCTTCGGCTATGGTATTCCCAAATGAGGTAATAGCCATAACCCTACCGCCATTACTCAATATGTCTCCATTTTCACCAAATTTTGTTCCCGCATGAAATAAAATAGAATCATTTACTAATTCCATTCCACTAATTACTTTTCCCTTTTCATAATCCTCTGGATATCCTTTTGAAACCAACATAATTGTAGTGGCTGTTCTTGAATCAATTTGTAAGGAAATTTCATTTAAACTACCCGTAGCGGTTGCCATCATAAGCTCAACAAAATCTGTTTGAATACGAGGCAATACCACCTCCGTTTCAGGATCACCCATTCGACTATTATATTCAATAACAAATGGCTCCTCATTTACATTCATTAAGCCAATAAAAATAAAACCAACATAATTAATTCCATCAGCCTGAAGTCCATTGATGGTTGGCTTAATGATCCTATCCTCCACCTTTTTAATGTATGCTTCATTTGCAAAAGGAAGCGGACTAATTGCTCCCATACCGCCCGTATTTAAGCCGGCATCAGCCTCTCCTATTCTTTTATAATCTTTTGCCGAAGGCAGGATTTGATAATTTTTTCCATCTGTTAAAACGAAAACGGATAACTCAATTCCTTTCAAAAATTCTTCTACAACAACCTTCGTACTTGCTGAACCAAATTTCTTTTCAGAAATCATTAAATCTAATTCTTTAATGGCCTCTTCCCTCGTTTCACAAATCAATACTCCTTTTCCTGCGGCAAGACCATCTGCTTTCAATACAATTGGCAAGGAGTGATTACTTAAATAGTCTATTCCTTCTTGTAAATTTTCACTCGTAAATGTTTTGTAAGCAGCGGTAGGAATTCCATGTTTTTGCATAAACACCTTACTCCAATCTTTACTGCCTTCCATTTGTGCTCCAATACTATCGGGACCAACAAATGCAATATTTTTCAACTGCTCATGCGCCTCAAAATAATCTCTTATTCCTTTTACCAAAGGGTCCTCAGGACCAACAATAAGTAATTCAATTTTATTTTCGATACAAAACAAACCTACTGAATCAAAATCTAAAGGATTAATAGCTACGTTAACACCTAAGCTTGCAGTTCCCGCATTTCCAGGCATAATATACAATTTACTACATAACTTACTTTTGCAGAGTTGCATAGAAAAAGCATGCTCTCTCCCACCCGATCCAATTAAAAGAATATTCATAGCGCAAATATAAGAATAACTTTTGTGAACCTACCTTCTATGCCATACCTCAAATGTATGTGAATGGGCATTTTTTTCATCCTGTTCAAAATATTCGGAAGCATCTAATTTCCAATCTTTTTCAGGCAATTCAACAAAAAATGCATCCGCCTTAAACGAATGATGAATGCGGGTAAGGTATACAGTGTTGCATAAAGGTAATGCCTGTTTGTATATACTATCACCTCCTATTATAAACAAATGTGTAAACCCTTTTTCTTCGGCGTAACTCAAGGCTAATTTTATCTCTGTAAACACCTCGCAACCTTCAATAAATTTTATATTTTGGGACAAGACTAAATTACTTCTATTGGGCAAGGGTTTGCCTATAGAGTCGTAAGTTTTTCTACCCATAAGTATGGCATGTCCGGAAGTAACTCGTTTAAAATATTTTAAGTCGTTTGGCAGGTGGCAAAGCAACTGATTTTCATTTCCAATACCGTTATTTTGGTCGGCAGCAACCACTATAGCTATTTCCATTTTTTAAGGCTAACAATCAAACACTTTCTAAAGGCTAGCAAGTTAATGAATGGAAAACAAGCCACCAAGGCCTAATTTCGCCGCCCATGATTAAAAAACACCTACTCACCTGCCTTTTCTTTTCACTAACGAACATGCTTTCGGCTCAAACCGAAAAACAATTGGAAGAATTTACATTAGTAGAAAATAGGAGTCAAACCAAAAGTGCAAATGCAAACAGATATGTACAAATCATTTCTAAGGAAGATATCGAAAGTAGTTCAAGCAAAACTATAACCGAACTTCTCGAAAACACAGCTGGAGTTGATATACGATCAAGAGGTTCCTTTGGTACTCAAGCCGATGTTCAAATTAGAGGTGGAAGTTTTGAGCAAACACTCATTCTCATCAACGGAATAAAATTTACTGACCCCCAAACGGGGCATCATATGCTTAATTTACCTATTTCGCTTTTCGACATAGATCATATAGAAATATTAAAAGGTTCGGCAGCCAGAGTTTATGGGCAAAATGCATACGCTGGTGTAATTAATATTATTACAAAGAAACCCTTAGGAAAAACTATTTCGGCTGGAATTTGCTATGGACAAAACAACCTCCAACAACTTTTAATTGGAGGAAATTATCAACTTAATAATTACCAACAACGTATGAGTTTGCAACGCTTATCGTCGGGCGGATATAAAACAAACACAGACTTTTCTGCACTTCAAGGATTTTATGAAAGTAGTTATTCTATAAAAAAATCATCCTTTAATTTTATGACTGGAGCACAGTCAAAACAAATGGGTGCTAATGGATTTTATAGCGATCGATTTCCTTGGCAATACGAAGAAACTAAGATGGGTTTTGGAAACATTCAATTTGAGCAAAAGAACTTTCTAAACCTAAAATTAAGAGCGGGATATAGACAACACCAAGATATGTTTGAATTAAAAAGGGACACACCAAGCTTTTCACAAAATAAACATACATCCGAAACTTATACGGCAGATGTTTCCATTGGCAACAAAAACATTTTAGGCGCCTGGAACATTGGAATGGATTATAGAGTTGAATGGTTAAATAGTTCTAATCTTGGAAATAGGAAAAGAATAATATCTGGTTTTTTTGCTGAACAACAAATTAGCAAATACAAGAATTGGAGCATAGTTCCAGGAATATGCCTAAATAATTATTCAGATTATGGCTGGGTAAATTACCCTGGAATAGATGTTGGTTACCATTTTGGTATAGTTCACATTTCTGCACATGCAGCAAAAACTTTTAGGGTACCCACTTTTACCGAATTATATTATACAGATGGAGCAAAAAGCAGTTTAGGTAATGCCAATTTAAAACCAGAACAAGCATATAGTTATGAACTAAATGGCAATGTACAAAAGAACCAATTCACGATTAAAACTGCCCTCTTTTTAAGAAGTGGAATTCAACAAATTGATTGGATTAAGGACTCCATTACAGATCCAAGTTGGAAGGCAAATAATATTGGAATTCTTCAAACAAAAGGAATAGAGGCTTCTTTGACTTTCAAGCCTAGAACCAGATGGATAAACTTCCCAATTAGCGCATTTCAAATTGGCTACTGCTACCTAACTGTAGAACAAAAAACGCATGAATCCATTTCTAGATATACCTATGATTATTTAAAACATCAATTTACATTTAATTCAAGCGCAATCCTGTATAAACAACTTCAAGCAAACGCACGAATTAGATATGAAAATAGAATGGGATACTTACCCTTTTGGCTATGCGACCTAAAGTTTTATTACCAACAAAAAAAGTATCAATTATATGCAGAGGCAAGTAATTTGCTGAACCAAAAATATGTTGAAACAGGAAAGATAGAAATGCCCGGAAGATGGATAAGAGTAGGTTTTTCGATTCAAATTGGCCAATAACAAAAAAGCCTCCATTTTTAAGTGGAGGCTTTTTTTTATACTAGGTTCATTTTAATTCTTTTTCCTATTTCATCAATATCTGCCTTAAACTTCTTATCTGTCTCCATTAAATCATTAACGGTTTGGCAAGCATGAATTACAGTTGAGTGATCTCTTCCTCCAAAATGCATTCCAATTGTTTTTAAAGATGATTTGGTTAAATCCTTTGCATAAAACATGGATATTTGACGAGCCTGAACTATTTCACGCTTACGAGTTTTAGATTTTACTTGCTCAACTGGAATGGTGAAATAATCACAAACCAACTTTTGGATATATTCAATTGAAATTTCGCGGGTATTATTCTTAACAAAATTCTTAAGAATTTGCTTAGCTAAATCAATGTTTACTTCTTTACGATTTAAACTTGCTTGGGCCAACAAACTAACTAATGCGCCTTGTAGTTCACGAATATTGGTATTTATATTATGAGAAACATACTCTACCACCTCACGATTTAAGGTAATTCCATCATTATACATCATATACTCCAAGATGGCTAATCTAGTTTCAAAATCAGGAGTTTGTAAATCTGCACTTAAGCCCCATTTAAAACGGCTTAATAAGCGCTCATCCATTCCCTTTAAATCTTTAGGAGCACGATCACTTGTTAAAATGATTTGTTTTCCTTGTTGATGTAGGTGATTGAAAATAGTAAAGAATATTTCTTGGGTTTTTTGTTTGTTTTCTAAAAACTGAACGTCATCAACTATTAATACATCAATTTGTTGGTAGTAGTTAATAAAATCTTGATTTGAATTATTGCGAATTGCATCCACAAATTGGTTCATGAATTTTTCAACTGGCACATACAAAACAATTTTATTCTTATTGTTCTGTTTGATTAAATTTCCAATTGCATGAACTAAATGTGTTTTTCCTAAACCAGTTTCGCTAAAAACCATTAATGGATTAAAAGAAGTTCCACCTGGCTTATTTGCAACTGCAATACCAGCACTGCGCGCTAATCTATTACAATCACCTTCAATAAAATTGTCGAATGTTAAACTTGGATTAAGGTTACTATCTATATTAACTTTCTTAATTCCAGGAATTATAAACGGATTTTTAATGCTAGGGTTTAAATTAATACCCACGCTACTTTGTTGCAAATCTGCTTTAGAACTGCTGCTACCGGGTATATTAACTATATACGGACTAGAAGAACCCGTACCATTCTCCACAATGATATTATATTCTAAACGAGCACCAACACCTAATTCTTGTTTTAGGGTTTTCTTTAATAAGCTCACATAATGTTCTTCTAACCATTCATAAAAGAACTGGCTAGGCACCTGTATAGTTAGAACCTTATTATCTAACTTGATGGGTTTAATGGGCTCAAACCAAGTTTTAAAACTTTGCGCAGGCACATTATCTTGGATAAGTTTTAGAATCCCATTCCAAACATCTTCACAGGTTTTTTCGGTCATATAATTCTCCTTCATTTGCAGCCGTGAAAATGATTAAAAAAGTCCACACATCAAAACCTTTTCAACATTATTTTATGGAAAAAAGTGCTTAAAAAAATTTACCCACTGATTTTTAACACAATTATAAATTGTTCGAAAAAAAATTTTTCTGTTTCAAAGTTTGTGGTATAAAAAAACGTAACAATTTAGCAACAATAGAGCAAGCTACCTTTAAACACTATTACTGCCAAGCTTAACACATAATTAACAAACTATCCATTCTGAATGTTTGTTAGTGGATACAACGTACTTTCTGGCAACTTTACAGTGTTAACAAAGGGTTCAAAAGTGTAATTTAGGCTACCCACTTGTAATCCCGCCCATCCAACCTGATTTACACATACGTTTTTGTTAATAACATTTTTATAGGTGATCGGTTCAGGTAAAAACGTATGCGTATGACCACCCAAAATCAAATCAATATTTTGTGTTTGGGTAGCTAAAATTTCATCGCTTACTTTTTTCTCTTTGTATTTATACCCCAAATGAGAAAGACAAATTACCAAATCACATTTTTTCTCCTGTTTTAACACTTTTGCAATTTGATTGGCAACTTCTATCGGGTCATTGTACTTAATAGGCTCAAAAAGTTTATTGGGAACCAGCCCTTCTAACTCAATTCCAAGTCCAAAAACCCCAATTTTTAGGCCTTTTTTACGATAAATTTTATAGGGCTTAACTTTTCCTTGAAGGGGTGTTTTTGAGAAATCATAATTGGCATTAACAAAATCAAAATTTGCATGAGGCATCTGCTTTACAAGTCCTTCTATGCCATTATCAAAATCATGATTTCCTAAAGTAACGCAGTCATAACCCATTTGGCTCATCAGTTTATATTCCAATTCGCCGCCATAAAAATTAAAATAAGGGGTTCCTTGAAAAATGTCGCCGGCATCCAAAAGTAAAATCTCACCTTCTTCTTGCCTTATTTTATTTATTAAAGCTGCTCTTACTGCCGCACCGCCCTGACCGCCAAGATTTTTATCCGTCGCAGGAAATGGTTCAATCCTACTATGCCAATCATTTGTATGTAGAATTCGCAAGGTTTTAGGAGTAGAATTGGCAAAAACGTTAACGGGAGAATTGGCTAATGCTCCAAATCCCACCAAATAAAGAGTCTGCTTCAAAAAGGTTTTTCTACTATTTCTTTGTAATTCTTCCATCTTTAATTGCTTGTAGAGTTTCTCCATTAAAATACATTTCTCTCATTTGCTCAATTAAGGCATCTCTTATGAGTGCATGTAAATCAATTTTTTCAATAGGATTTTTAAGTGCTTCTGCCTTATCTCCACCATTTGCCAGATAATCACTGGTTAATATGAAATAGTCTTTATTTATATCAAATTGTTTTCCATTTATTTCAATTGCAGTAGCGCGTTCATTTTCAATAATCATTCGTAAACCAGAAACAGGTGCACCATTATTAAGAGCCATTACATCTAAAAGCTCGGCTACTTTGCTCCCTTTAACTTTAAGCAATACTAATTGGTTATCAAAAGGCATAAGTTCATATACCGTTCTTATAAAAATATCTCCTTTATATAAAACAGGAATTCTTAACCCACCATTATTTAAAATACAAAAGTCGGGAGTAACTCCTTTTACCTTTGCATATCGCATGAGCACATCGCAAACCATATTCCCTAGTGATCCTTCTGGCTGCTCTTTCTTTAAATCGGCAGAAGCAACCATAATTCGAATATTCATTAAGCTATCTAGTTTTGCTTTATAGGGTGCAATCATAGCTTTCGATTTCGGGTCTTCTAGGCCCAAAGAATCTCCCTTAATGCGTATATTTTGGTTCTGAGACTTACTTACTTGATTAGGAACATGACAGGAACCTAAAACCAGTAAAATAAGTACTATTTTTTTCAACGTAAAAGTGTTCATACTTAAGCTCTGTACTCACCAAAAACACCTCTAAATGTATCGGCAATTTCACCTAATGTGGCATAATTTTCAACGGCATCAATTATCAATGGCATAACATTGGCGCCATCAGTTGCTGCTTGCTTAATTCTACCTAAACCAACCTCTACCAAATCATTGTTGCGTTCATTCTTAAGCTGTTTCAATTTCTCAATTTGCTGCAAACGAATGCTATCATCTACACGCATAATAGGAGGCATAATATCATGCTCTGAACCAAATTTATTTACGCCAACAATTATTTTATCTTCACGTTCTATGGCCATTTGATACTTATAAGAAGCATCTGCAATTTCCTTTTGCATATACCCTTGTTCAATTGCAGAAACCGAACCGCCCATAGCATCAATTTTCTCAATATACGCCCAAGCGGCAGCTTCAATTTGGTTGGTTAGTTCTTCTACAAAATAACTACCACCCATTGGATCAACCGTATCCACAACACCACTTTCATAAGCAATAATTTGCTGTGTGCGCAAGGCTGTTCTGGCAGCGGCTTCTGTTGGCAAACTTAATGCCTCATCAAATCCATTTGTATGTAAACTTTGAGTGCCACCCATTACAGCAGCCATTGCTTGCAAAGTAACACGCATGATATTATTTTCGGGTTGTTGTGCTTGCAAAGTTGCCCCACCTGTTTGGGTGTGAAATCTTAGCATCATTGCTTTAGGATTTTTTGCACCCATGTCTTTGGCCATTTTTGCCCACATTCTTCTTGCTGCTCTGTACTTAGCAATCTCTTCAAAGAAATTATTATGCGCATTAAAGAAAAACGATAAGCGTTGACCAAATACATCTATATCTAAGCCTTTATCAAGAGCAGCTTTTAAATACGATTTGGCATTCGACAAAGTAAAAGCAATTTCTTGAACGGCTGTAGATCCAGCCTCTCTGATATGATAACCAGAAATAGAAATTGTATTCCATTTTGGAACTTCTAAACTACAGTATTCAAAAATATCTGTAATTATTCTCATGCTAGGTTTAGGAGGATAAATATAGGTTCCTCTTGCAGCATATTCCTTTAAAATATCATTCTGTATGGTTCCACTAATTTTTTTAATATCAGCTCCTTGTTTTTTTGCCAAGGCAATATAAAATGCTAATAAAGTTGAAGCAGTAGCGTTGATGGTCATGGAAGTAGTAATTTTCTCCAACTCAATTCCATCAAATAAGGTTTCAATATCTTTTAATGAATCAATAGCAACACCCACTTTACCAACTTCACCTTCACTCATCATATGGTCGCTATCATATCCAATTTGGGTTGGTAAATCAAAGGCTACACTTAAGCCCATTGTACCATTTGCCAACAAATATTTATAGCGCTTATTACTTTCTTCGGCTGTACTAAATCCTGCATATTGGCGCATGGTCCATAAACGACCTCTATACATATCTTTTTGTACACCTCTCGTGTATGGAAATTCACCAGGCATTTCTGAATTTATGCCACTATATACTTCCTTAATTTCTATTTCCGAATCGGTAATAAATTTCTTCTCACTCATACTAAAACTCCTAACCAAAAATTAAATCAAATTCCTTTTTCAAAAACGTTAATGCTTTATGGGTTGGAACCATTTCTGCATCCATCAATTTTTCAAACACAGCTTTACTTAAATCCAAGCCTACTGCATTTGGACCTAAGTCTCTATATGCGGTATTGATTAAATTTATCATTTCTTCTTTAACAACACGTATTACCTGCCAAGCCTGGGCCGACACATATAATTGTTGAGATAAATTATGATTGTATTCTGAGTTAATGGCAGCTATTAAATCAACCTTTAATTGAGAAGCGCTAATACCTGGCTTGTGTGTTCTAATAACTAAACTTTCGGGGCTCATTCTCTCCATAAGCAACACACATCTTTCATATGCTTGCAAACGCAATGGCTGCATGGTTTTAATTTGCTCCGATTTTAAATCCATCATGCGTTTCTCGTATTCTGTATCAAAAAATATTTTAAATTGATAATACGTTATTACAAACACAATTAAGGCTGGGATTAAATACTTTGTAATCTCCAAGAATAAGACAGTTATTTCGTTCATGTACTCTAATTTTGGTCGAAAATAAGGTAATTTACCAAAATTGTTTTCTTAATTAGAACAATTTGAAAAAGGATGTGAATTGGTTTATTAATTTATCTGATTTTAGCAATCCGTGGAGTTAGATTCGTAAATTCAGAAAATGGCAAAGAAGGCAAAGGAAAACAAACTGATTTTTGGAGATGCAGAAGAATTTCCAGAGAAAGATCAATTAAAAGAAGAAAAAAGGACTCCTAAAAAGGAGAAGGAGAAAAATACGTCCCGTACCTACCTCAAATTCCTTGCTGATGAGCGCTTTCTAAAATCAATGGGTATTCTGTTTGTCTTATTATCCCTTTTCTTACTCCTTTCCGCCTTATCCTTTTTTAGCACCTGGGAAAGCGATCAAAGTTTGGTTCGCTCAATAAGTTTTGGCATGTTGGCCGAAACCCAAACAACTCTAGCCGACAATATTTTAGGCACTTTAGGAGCTTGGCTTAGTTATGTTTTTATTTACAAGGGGTTTGGAATTGCCTCCTTTGCGTTTGTATTAATTTTCTTTTTACTAGGAGTGCTCTTAATAACAAAGCTTCAACCTATTTCAATTTCAAAAACTCTGAGATATAGCTTTTTTGGTGGGATTTGGATGTCATTAAGTATGGCTTTTATTTTTCATGACCAGATGCCCATTCTTGCAGGATCTTTTGGCCATTACTCCTATTTGTACT
This sequence comes from Bacteroidetes bacterium B1(2017), assembly GCA_002256395.1. Lineage (GTDB taxonomy): Bacteria > Bacteroidota > Bacteroidia > UKL13-3 > UKL13-3 > B1. The sequence continues at coordinate 435,818 of NKJG01000001.1, forward strand.
TAAAGGCCCTCATTGGAAATGTGGGTACTGGTTTTGGTCTTTTAGCCTATGCCCTCATATTTTTAGTTGCCGTTTTTAATATAAAATTCTATTCTCCAAAATTGGCCGAACCAATAACAGTCGATTCAAAAACCTCCATTTTTGAAACCACAGAACAAGCCATTTCATTGGAAGAAATACCTTTGAGCGGCGACGATTTTATTTTAACAAAAAGAGAAGAACCCATAGAATTTGAGGATACAGAGGAGGAAGAAATAATCTCAGAAGAAATAGAAGAACCTAGTGAGGAGGAAGTTGAAGTGCCCACTATGGAGGAAGAACTGGAAATAGAAAAAAATGAAATTATTGAACCTGAGGCAGAGATAGTAATTACCGAACCAATTGAAGAAATTCAAGAAACTCAAACCCCGTTAACCACCACAAGTGGCTTAGTTTTAGAAGTTCAAGAAATTAAGGAAGAGGTTATTCTTCCACCTGCAACCATGCAACACACTGGGCTCGACCAACCTTACGACCCAACCCTAGATTATAGTCATTACCAATATCCTACCATTGACCTACTTAACGATTATGGCGATAATAAAGCCAAGGTTGAAAGTGCCGAATTGAGCGAAAAGACTAGGATGATTGAAGATACTCTTAAGAATTATGGAATAGGCATTAAGAGAATTTCGGCAACCATAGGACCAACGGTAACCTTATATGAAATAATTCCACAAGACGGTGTTAGGATTGCAAAAATCAAAAATTTAGAAGACGATATTGCTTTAAGTTTAGCAGCTTTAGGTATTCGTATTATTGCTCCAATTCCAGGAAGAGGAACCATTGGTATTGAGGTACCTAACTCAACTCCGGCAATTGTTAGCATGCGCTCTGTTCTTTCATCACCTAAATTTATACATGCCGATATGGATTTGCCAATTGCCTTTGGTAAAACTATTAGCAATGAAGTGTTTGTTACCGATTTAGCCAAAATGCCTCACCTATTAATGGCCGGTGCTACTGGCCAAGGTAAATCGGTTGGGCTAAATTGTGTGCTGGCCTCATTACTCTATAAAAAGCATCCCTCTCAAATTAAATTTGTATTGGTTGACCCTAAAAAGGTGGAATTAAATATTTACAAAACGATTGAACGCCACTTCCTAGCAAAAATACCTGGTGATCAAGATGCCATTTTAACCGATACCAAATTGGTTATTCATACCCTAAATTCACTTTGTAAAGAAATGGACGATAGGTATGATTTATTAAAGGATGCCCAGGTAAGAAACCTGAAAGAATACAATGCAAAATTTGTAAGCAGAAGACTTCCACCAACAGATAAAATCAAGCATCGTTACCTTCCGTATATCATTGTAGTTATTGATGAGTTAGCTGATTTAATGATGACAGCAGGAAAAGAGGTTGAATTTCCAATTGCCCGTTTAGCTCAATTGGCTCGTGCCATTGGTATACATTTAATTCTAGCTACGCAAAGACCTAGTGTAAATATTATTACAGGTACTATTAAAGCCAATTTCCCTGCTCGTTTAGCCTTTAGAGTTTCTCAAAAAATAGATTCTAGAACCATTTTGGATGCCAATGGAGCAGACCAATTAATTGGTAAAGGAGATATGCTATTTAGCAATGGAAATGATTTAATACGCCTCCAATGCGCCTTTGTTGACACACCTGAAGTTGAAAAAATAACTGAATTTATTGGGTCACAGCAAGGCCGCGAACCTTATGAATTGCCTTTGGTTCAAACCGAAAACGATGAAGGAGGAAGCAGCGAAGGGTTTGATAGCGAAAACCGCGACGACCTTTTTAGTGAAGCTGCAAGGCTTATTGTTGTTCACCAGCAAGGTTCAACCTCTTTATTGCAAAGGAGGCTAAATCTTGGCTATAATAGAGCTGGCCGACTAATTGACCAATTAGAAAAAGCTGGTGTTGTGGGGCCATTTAAAGGAAGTAAGGCACGCGAAGTACTTGTGCATAGTGAAGCGGAACTAGAAACCTTACTTAAATCTTTGTAGGTTTTTGGTAAATAAGGATAGAAAAATTAAAGGTGATTTTAATTTCGTTTCAAAATCAAATAATTAATTAAATATTTGCAGGGTGAAAAATATCCTTCTACTCGTATGCGCTTTGTTCTTTGTGAACATCTTAAGCGCACAAAACGCCAAACAAAATGATGCAGAAAAGCTTATGGAACGTGTTAGCAAACGTTACAAAGCATTCAAAAGCATTAAAGCCGACTTTGTTTATACAATTGAAAACAAGCAGCAAAAAAGCCAAGAAAAACAAAAAGGAAATATTTTAGTTAAAGGCAATAAATTTAGATTAGATATTGCCAATCAGCTTATAATATGTGATAACAAAACCATTTGGACATATAGCCGCGAGGTAAATGAAGTTCAAATAAATAATTATTCACCAAAAGAAGGTGCCATTAGATTGGATGATATTTTTACCATGTATGGCAAAGGTTTTATTTATAAAACTGCCGAAACAAGAAAAGAAGGCGCAAAAGATATTGTAGTGATTGAGTTAACGCCAAAAGACAAAAAGAAGAAATTCTTTAAAATTAAGGTAACAGTTGACAAAACCAATCAAACCATCCTTAACTCTCAAATTTTTGAAAAGAATGGAACGATACACAATTATAGCGTTACCAATCAGTTTCCAAACCTAAAATTTGATGATAATCAGTTTACGTTTGATGCAAAGAAATACCCTGGAGTTGAAATAATCGACTTACGTTAAAATCCTCCTCCAACATCTATCTTAACCGGAGATTGTGGTTGTTTAGGAGTATCTTCAACTACACCCTTAATCGTTAATTGAATAGGGCCATTTTCGGCATTTGATTGAACGGTAATACCTTTTGAAAAGTTACCCCTATAGGTTGCTGGGTTATAAATAGCCTTAATCTTTGATTTTTGTCCAGGCATAATTGGTTCTCTTGGCCACTCTGGGGTAGTACAACCGCAACCTGGCTGAACATTACTAAGGACCAAAGGAACTTTGCCTTTATTAAAAAACACAAATTCGTATTCAGCAGTTCTTCCATCATATATTTTACCAAAATCATGAACTACTGTTTCAAATTCTATTTTCGCTTTTGGTTCAGAATCCTTCTTAACATCTGTTTGTTTCAATTCGGTTTGAGCCCAAACAAACACAGTACTTAAACTAAATAGGGCTATTAATGTTATCTTCTTCATATAGGTATAATAAAAAAACCTGCACAAATTAATCATTTATGCAGGTTATTTTAAAAAAATTGTGACTACTTAATTTCAGCTGGTTTTACATCTCCTTTTAAGTAAAGGATAACAGTTGAATTCTTAGCATTACTTACTACAGTAACACTTTTGGTGAATCCACCTGGTGAAGCTGCATTGTAAGTAGCTTTAACAACACCTGTTTTACCTGGCTTAATTGGCTCTCTAGTCCAATCTGGAGTAGTACAACCACAGCTAGCAGATGCATTGGTAATAGTTAAATTTGATTTACCTGTGTTTTTGAAAACAAATTCATAGGTAGCAGGTGTTCCTTGAGGAATTGAACCAAAATCATGAGTTTCTTTTTCGAATTTAATTTCTGGTGCTTTTGGATCTGCAGCAGGGTTTGGTTGTACATCCGGTGTTTGTGCGCTTGCTGTCATCAATCCGCCAAAGGCAATCATAACAGTTAAGATTAATTTTTTCATTTTTGTTTTACGTTTTACGTTAGGTTAATATTCAATTACTGTTCCAAAAATAGGCGTCTTTGCAAATTATAACAATATTCTCCATTTAAAAAATTGTTAAATACAAGTGCATTTATTCCATAGATTGTTTTGGATAATAATCAAAAATCTTTAGGTTTGGAACGGAAGAAATATTTGAAACATGACGGACGCATCATTGGCTCAGGCCGACCAAAAATATAAAGCGGTAATTTTAGAAGATTATCGCATCGCCTACCTTAGTCGCCTCACTAGTTTATTAGGAAGAAAGGAAGTACTAACAGGCAAAGCAAAGTTTGGAATATTTGGCGATGGAAAGGAATTACCCCAAATAGCGCTTGCTAAAGCCTTTAAGAATGGCGATTTTAGATCGGGGTATTACCGAGATCAAACATTTATGATGGCTAGCGGATTGTTGAGTATTCAAGAATTTTTCGCCCAACTATATGCTCATACAGATGTTGTTGCCGAACCCGCTAGTGCAGGTCGAATGATGAATGGTCATTATGGAACAAGAACATTGGATGAAAACGGACATTGGAAAGAACTAAAAAATCTCAAAAATTCTTCTTCAGATATTTCACCCACTGCAGGCCAAATGCTTCGTTTGGTTGGTTTAGCGCATGCTTCTAAATATTACAGACAGCACAGCGACCTAATAGGAACCAACCCCTTTTCGGTAAATGGAAATGAGGTTGCATGGGGAACTATAGGAAATGCAAGTAGCAGCGAAGGCCATTTTTTTGAAGCCATAAACGCAGGCGGTGTTTTGCAAATTCCTATGGTAGTTTCTGTTTGGGACGATTCTTATGGCATTTCGGTTCACGCCAAATACCAAACAACAAAAGAAAATATTTCAGAAGTATTAAAGGGCTTTCAACGCGATGAAAAAGGCGCGGGATATCAAATATTTACAGTGAAAGGTTGGGACTACCCTGCCCTTTGCCAAGTATATGAGCAAGCCGGAAAATTAGCAAGAGAACAACATATCCCTTGTTTAATTCATGTAACTGAACTTACGCAACCGCAAGGACATTCAACTTCTGGCTCGCATGAACGTTATAAAAGCAAGGAACGTTTAGAATGGGAAACAGAAAACGATTGTTTAAAACGATTTAAGGAATGGATTTTAGCGAATGCTATTTCAAGCGAACAAGAACTTGAAGCGATAGAAAATGAATCAAAAATTCAGGTAAATGTTTCTAAGAAAAATGCGTGGGAATCATACTTGAACCCTATCAAAGAAGACCTTTCACAACTTACTACTATCTTAGGAAACTTGGCTCAGGAAAGCGCCCAAAGTGCTGCCTTGAACCAACTTAACGAGCAGTTAAAATCTATTGCTGAACCTATTCGCAAAGATATTGGAACTACCTTGCATGCTGCCATGCGCCTTACACGAAAAGAAAATGGTTCGGCAAAAACGGCACTTGAAAATTATAAATCAGAATTTGAAGCTCTTAATAGTGATAGATATAATTCTACACTTTATAGCGATTCGGATCAAAGTGCATTAAAGGTTCAAGAAATTAAACCCGAATACACCAGCGAATCTAAACTAGTAGATGGTAGAGAAGTTTTAGTGGCTTACTTCGATCAATTATTTAGTAAAGATCCAAGAGTTATGGCTTTTGGAGAAGATGTTGGAAAAATTGGAGATGTAAACCAAGGTTTTGCTGGACTGCAAGAAAAACATGGAGAAGGCAGAATTTTTGACACCGGTATTCGCGAATTAACAATTATTGGGCAAGGAATTGGAACTGCCTTAAGAGGCTTAAGACCAATCGCAGAAATTCAATATTTGGATTATTTACTTTATGGATTGCAACCTTTAAGCGATGATGTGGCAACACTTCAATATAGAACAAAAGGTGGGCAAAAAGCTCCACTAATTGTTAGAACTCGTGGTCACAGATTAGAAGGAATTTGGCATTCTGGTTCACCCATTGGAATGATTTTAAACTCATTGCGTGGCATGCACGTGCTTACACCAAGAAATATGGTGCAAGCAGCTGGTATGTACCAAACATTAATACAAAGCGATGAACCTGCACTTATTATTGAGTGTTTAAATGGATATCGCTTAAAAGAAAAAATGCCCGATAATTTAGGAACCTATACCGTTCCTTTGGGTATTCCAGAAACTATTGAAGAAGGAAATGATGTTACGGTTGTATCTTATGGTTCTACTTTAAGAGTAATACAAGATGCTTCTAAAATGTTGAAAGAGCTTGGAATAAGTATTGATTTAATTGATGCCCAAACTCTATTACCGTTTGATATTCATCACTCTATTTCTGTGTCCTTACAAAAAACAAATAAGTTGGTAGTGATAGATGAAGATGTTCCAGGTGGTGCAAGTGCATTTATTTTACAACAAATTCTTGAACACCAAAATGGATACTTTCATTTAGATGCAAAACCAGTAACTATTACTGCAAAAGCCCATAGACCAGCTTACGGCACTGATGGTGATTACTTTAGCAAACCAAATGCAGAAGAAATTTACGATGCTATTTTTAACCTAATGCTTGAATATAACCCTTCTAGGTTCTAAATCAACTTATGTTCCTTACCAAGAAAAGCTGCCAATGGCGGCTTTTTTTGTTTCCTGATAAAAATCAGTTTATTTTTATTTAGACTAAATATAAATAAAAATATTTTTGTGAACTAATATTTTGATATGAATCACAAAAACCTACTCATCTTTTGCCTGCTCCTTATTTCACTTTCGAGCTTTGCCCAAGTTAAAGGAAAACTTGAAGACGAATTAAAACAGCCTGTTATGAATGCGGCACTCTATTTAAGCAATGGCGCTCAAACTAGAAGTAACGCGGCAGGTGAATTTGAATTTAAAAATTTACTTCCAGGAACCTATCAATTGAGCATTCAAATGCAGGAACAATTGCTGGTTATAAAGTCGTTTGTCATTCAAGCATCCACCGAAGTAAATCTAGGCACCCTAGTGATTGCAAAAAATATTCAATTAAAAGAGTTGGCTATAAACTCCCCTTTTATAAATCGTAATATCGAGCGAATGCCTGAAATTAGGGATAATGTAATCTATTCAGGTAAAAAAAATGAAGTAGTTAAATTAACTACTGCCAATGCAAATTTGGCTCAGAATAATAGCAGGCAAATATTTGCAAAAGTACCTGGTGTACACGTTTGGGAAAGCGATGGAAGTGGTGTTCAAATGGGTATTGCTACAAGAGGATTAAGCCCGAATAGGATGTGGGAATTTAATACTAGACAAAATGGGTATGATATTGCATCTGATCCATTTGGATATCCTGAGGCCTACTTCACACCCTCTGTTGAATCTTTAGATAGGATTGAAGTAATAAGAGGAGCAGCATCCTTGCAATACGGAGCCCAATTTGGTGGAGTTGTTAACTATATCAAAAAACAATCTATCACAAACAAAAAATTTGGACTAGAAAGCACCCAAACCTTTGGCAGCAATCATATGTTTAGCTCATTTAATGCCATTGGCGGGAACATAGGAAAGTTTAATTATTACACAAATATTAACTACAGAAAAAGTGATGGCTGGCGCCAGAACAATGATTATCAAACCATAAACGGCTACATTCATTTAGGATACCAACTAACAAAAAAAATAAAAGTTAGCGCAGAATACAGCAAAATGCATCAATTGGTGCACCAACCAGGAGGATTGACGGATTCACTTTTCAAGATTGACCCAAAAATGTCGTTAAGAAACAGGAATTGGTTTAACCTCGACTGGAATATACCGGCACTAACAGCTGAATATGCTATCAATTCAAAAAACCAATTAAACATTAAACTATTTGGATTGGTTGGTTACAGAAATAGTATTGGAAATTTAAGTGCTATTAATATCCCAGATACTATGAATAGTGCAACAGGACAATATGGTTTACGTAGAATTGATGTAGATGAATATAAAAATATTGGACTAGAAGCAAGGCACTTATTTTCATACAAATTAGGTGCTCAAAAGCAAAATTTGGCCTTTGGAGTGAGGGTATATAAAGGTAAAACCAAACGCTATAGAAATTTAAACGGCAATAGAGGTATGGATTACGATTTATCTGTAGAAAAAGATGAGCGTTCCTTAGATCAATCTTTTACAACCGAAAACGTAGCTCTTTTTGCAGAACAATTGTTCAGAGTGAATTCAAGACTTAGCATTTCACCAGGCATTAGATTTGAACATTTGGCAAATACCTCGGAAGGAAAATACACAACAACATTAAGTAACCCCTTAACCAAAAGTAAACGAAACTTTATGTTACTTGGGCTTGGATCAGAATATAAAATATCTAGTGGTACACAACTCTATGGAAACATAACTCAGGCCTACAGACCCGTTCAGTTTTCTGACTTCACACCTGGCTCAAGCAGCGATTCTATTGACCAAAACCTAAAAGATTCAAAAGGATATAATATTGATTTAGGATATAGAGGCAATATAAATAAATTAATTACCTATGATGTAAGTGCATTTTACATGTATTATGGAAATAGAATTGGAACCTATTCATTAGGTTCAAAGAATTTTAGAACAAATATTGGTTCAAGTGTAAGCAAAGGAATAGAGGCATTTGTAGAAATAACACCAAGCTCATTCATTAAAAACAATAAACTTGGAAACATTTCTTTATTTATATCATCCACTATTCAAAAAGCTGAATATAAAACCTGGAATAATCCTGATCCAGCAAAGAATCAAACTGGTAAACAAGTAGAAAATGCCCCACAAAACATTCATAGATATGGAATAAATTGGCAGTACAAAAAAATATCAACAAGTATACAAGGAAGCTATGTTGGGGGAACCTATTCAGACGCTTTAAACACAGAAACACCAAATGCAAATTCGCAAGTTGGATATATTCCAAGCTATCAAGTTTTTGATTGGAGTGTGCAATTAAAATTAAAAAACTACCTAAGCATAAATGGAGGTATAAATAACCTAGGCAATAAAGCTTATTTCACAAGAAGAGGTGGCGGATACCCAGGACCAGGTTTACTTCCTGCCGAAGGAAGAATTTGGTATGTTGGTGTAGCTATTAAACTATAAAAAAAAATCCCGCTGTTTTCACAGCGGGATTTTTTTTACCTATCAAATATTAATGTGACACTACAATTTTCTTAATAGCCCTTCCATTTTCTGTTTGTACAGAAACAAAATATAAGCCATTTGGTACCGCAGAAATATCAATCGAATTTTGGTTCTCAAAATTTGAAATAAGTTTTCCTTGCACATCCATTAAATCAACAGAAAGTATTTTTGATTTACATAAAATAGTTAAATTAGAATTAGCAGGATTTGGATAAATGGATAAATCAATAGTTCCATTTAAGCTATTCAAACCAGTTGTTTTTGGTAATTTAAAAATAACTAAACGTTCTTGATCAGCAAATTTGGTGATTGAATTAAAGCTTGCAGTCATAGTTACTTTTAACAATACGCTATCGCCTGGAATTAGGCCTGGTACCGATTTTAATAATTCACCATATGAAATTGAGCCAGAAGTATCTAAACCACCATTATTACAACCCTTGCCAAAAATTGGCAAAGAGAAATCGCCATTTGATTCGTCAAATAACAATACATAATAAACAGAACCTAACCCTCTTAATACTCTAGCAGTACCAGATTTGAAATTAAAACGAGTACTGGTATCTCCACCTAAATCAACAGTGGTGATAGTTGCTGGGGTTAATAATGGGAAATTAGAAATTGAGTCGCCCGTGTTTAAGGTAATATCTGTTGTTCTGCGAGGAGCTACATAATATCCATTAAAAGGGAATGGTGCTGTTGTTGACGAACTTTGTTGGCCACCTAAACCAGTAATTGAAAACTCTCCAGTAGGAGCGGCTGTTCCACCAATACCAGAGTTAGCGTAAATACGAGCAGTTAACGTATCACCAGTATATGAATTAACTAAAACAACATTTCCACTTGCAGGCCAATTTGTAATTGGAGTTTTAAATGAAACACGAGAAAAATTAACCAAATCATTTTCTGAATATTCATCCGGTAGGATATATGATTTAGCCTTAGCGATATTGTGACCAGCGTTGAAATATTTAATGGTATCTAAAGTTCCAATGGTATTTAAACCACTTACCTGAGTAATAGTACCCGTAACCTCTAAGCTATCTCCTTCTTTAGGAACATAAGAGAAATTTTTGATGGTGCTTAAAACAGAAATTCCACCTGTAGCGTCTCTAAGCACAAATTGTACTCCATTTGTACGGTTATTTCCACCGTAAACTACACCCCTTACAGTTGCTCGTTTTCCGGTAGAATCTATAACACCAGTGCTAGTATTTAAATTAATTAATGATCCAATTGTATATACAGGTGGAGGCCCTAGAACAGTTCCCATAGCAGTATTTGCTTTATTATAAACAGAATCGGCCTGGCGCACAACATATACAGTGGCATAATAATTAATACCTTGTTTTAAATTATTAATGGTAACGGTATTAAAGTTTCCTCTATACACACAGTATGACTGTGTATCATTTTGGTATTTGGTTCCTGAACCAAAATTAGCGTTTGCTGTATATCTATTTGGAACACGAGTTGGCGTGCCTAAAGTAGTTGCACTTCCTGCCTTAACAAAAACTAAAGTAGTATAGGTTCCTGTAACATAATTTGCAGGATTAACCCAAGTAAAAGTTGCACTTGTTGTGGTAATGCCTTTAAAATTTAAGTTACTTGCTGTATCAAGCATGGTTCTACCATTACGGGTTGTTGCTAAGGAATATAAACTAGAATCGGTTCGTACTACATAACCAACTAAATAGTACATGGTATTTATTTTTAAGTTCTTAATTGTTACTCCAGTACCATCACCATTATAAATACATTTAGCTGCTGTATCAAATTCAAATCTGCTAGGGTTATTGGCAAAGTTTGAATCGGCAGTATAAGAGCTAGGATTCAAAACAGGAGTTGAGTAAATAGAATTCATTGTATCTTTTCTCATAAAAATAAGAATTGATTGATCCGCATCTACATAACCAGTTGGACGATTCCAAGTAACAGTTGAAGTGTTCTCTAATTTACCTGTAAATCTTAAATTTGTTAACGCTGCAGGTCCACCAGTTGGTGTTGTTCCTGTTCCAGTACTCGCATTAGAATATGCAGAGTCATTTACATTTGCACCCAAAATGGTTATATAATAACGTGTTCCAGCTTTTAATCCATAAACATTCACACTAGTTCCATCGCCATTATAAATACATCTTGCGGCAGTATCATTTTGATATCTACTTCCTATTCCATAATAATTGGTATCGGCAATAATATAATTTGGATCACGAGTATTTGCCCCAGTTCCAATAGGTGTAAATTCCTTAATAAAAACAACTTGAGTATGCAAAGTTGTATTGTAATTATTACTTCTAATCCAACTTACCCTAGCAGTATATTTTGAGGTAGCAGTAAAGGTTGTACCAAATGCGTTTCCTGGTGCAGTTGATAATGTTGTAAAACTAGCTGTTGTTCCTGCTGAATATAAAGAATCAAATTCAGTTGCTGCAAAACCTACCACTGTATATCTTGTAAGTGGAGTTAACCCTCCAATTACAACAAAATTTGAATCGGCATTGTACACACAAGTTGCTGTATCTAAAACATATGGACTACCAACACCAAAGGCTGTATCTGGGAAATAAGAATAAACAGATGCAGTTGGTGGACCAGCATTAATACTTGCACCTTTCTTTAAAAACACCACAACATTATGAAGGTTGTTTTTAAAATTTGTTGGCTTAGTCATATTAATTCGGGCACTATTAAATGTAATCTGATTTACATTAATAAACTGCAACTTACCTGGTTGATTGGTAGTAACAGCATTTAAATCATTCCAAGTTTGGCCAATTCTAATACCATCCACACTTAAGTTTGGAGCTAAAGTATTTGTACCTTGTCTTAAAGCAACACGCAATACATCTGTTAAATCTTGTGACCCCTTACCATTTGTTTGCAAGGTTGCAACACTCGGTTGAGTGCTTGGGAAACCACTTGTAAGATGAAATAATGAAACAGTATCATTTGTTGCTGAACCTGTTGCAAAGGTGTATTTAACAACAATCATTGAAGTTGATCCAATAGCAAATGAATCGGTGGTATAAATGGCTGTATCTGTGTTTTTAGCCAATCCAATTTTATAATAACCACTGGCACCTGTTTTTAAATAAACGCGGGCTCCATAGGTATTTGGATTTATAGAGGATAAAAGTCCAAAAAAGTAATCGCCAATGCGAGCCGTATCTACCTTATACATAAAGGCAGCATATACACTATTGGCTGATACTGTGGCTGATCCTGCTTGATAAACATCCATACCTGTATTATTTACAGAAGCAGAATATCCAACATTACTTAAAACGTATCCAGAATAACTTAATCCATTGGGACTAACATTAATTGGATTAATGGGTGGAAATCCGTTAAGACTCCAGCCGTTAGACGTTAAAGGTTGCCCAGGAGTATAGGCGAAATTTTCAGTTAATAATTGCTGAGCATTAATTTGGTTCAGCAAAAAGGTAAAAACAAACAAGAGGCAAATTTTTCTCATATTTAAGAATTTTATAACATGCAAGGTAATAAGTTGATTGACAACTGAAAATACAAAATGACAGGAGCGAACATTTTTATCTTATTTTAATCCAAAAACCGCGATTAAACAGGGCTTTAGCTAAAAATGGTCCTAAATTTTTGACACACTTGTGATATTTGACTAATTTAACAAAATGAATAATCCTTTATAGAAATAGGCTTTTACTTATTTTTGAAGTATTTTGGCAGTCGATTTTGAAGAGACCATATAGGCCCTATTGAAAATAAATACATGACTAAACTTTACGTAATTCTATTTATTGTTTTTTGTCCATTTTTTTTATTGGCTCAAACAACTGCCACCCTTACAGGTAAGGCAATTGACAAGAAAGACCAAAGTGAATTAATTGGTGTAACGGTATTAATTAAAGGAACTTCCTTTGGTACATCCACAGATGCTAGCGGACGCTTTACCATTAAAGGTGTTAAACCAGGAGAATACACTCTTGAAATTTCCTATATCGGATATAAAAAAATCATTCAAACGGGAATCAAATTAAAAGCTGGGGAGGTAAAAGATTTAGGGACCTTTCAACTTCAAGAGGCAACTGCCAATATTGATGAGGTTGTTGTTTTAGGTAAAAAACCTTTGATTGATATTGAGAAGGGACAAAGTGTCAATTCAATTACTTCAGAAAATATAGAACTCGCTCCAGCACGTCAAATACAAAAAATTATTAATACTCAGCCTGGGGTAATTCAATCGCCAGCGGGGGTAAGTATTAGAGGAAGTAGAACCTACGAAACCGGAACTTATATAGATGGAGTATCTGTAACCGACCCAATGGCTGGAACAGGTTTTGGATTGGATATTGGAGCAAATGCCATTGGTGAAATTGAAATCACCACAGGAGGTATTGGTGCAGAAATTGGAGATGCAACTGCAGGTGTAGTAAGTGCAAAAACTAAAACTGCGGGAAATAAATTTGAAATGGGCATTAATTACAAGCGCGATAACTTTGGGTTCAATAAGGATTGGATCAGCACTTGGAATAGCCAGCTTATTGAAATGAATATTGGCTCACCAATTTTTAAAGAAAAATTGGGCGGTAGATTAAAAGTAAACGTGGCGCTAAGAGCAGCATTCACCGATGAATTTTATAGAAACCCTGCCAATCAAGTTAGCTCTTCCTTAATGCAAGAGCAAGGTTATGGTGCAACAACTTTAACACCCTACCAAGATAATAGATGGAGCGGATTCTTTAAATTAAGTTACGATTTTAAGAAAGGTAAAATGCTTACTGCTACTATGCTTAGAAGCATAACCGTAAATCAAGACGTAAATATGTTGCGCATATTTGGTAACGATGCCCCCTACCAACCAGGATATCAATATCCATTTAGTCAACAAATGGACAATGCAAATACATTTACGCACGAATCGTATTTACAGATGATAAACTTTAAGCATTCTATTAACCGTAGATTAAGTTACAATGCCACTGTTTCTAGGTTATTAGTTGAACTTAGAGCCGATGCCAACGGTCGTCCTTGGCGCCCTACAAATGTGGACCAAATATTTGATGCAAATTCAATTAACCAATTTCCAGTAAAGATTTTCGACCCAACAGCCTTGGATAGCGCAGTTTATGTTAATCCACCTTCTGGATTCAATAACAATAATGGTATCGCCAGTTTATGGCATCATCATTATTTAGAAGAATATGTTGCCAAGGCAACAGGTAATTATTTTAGCAAAAACTCACTCAATAAACTAACATTTGGTTTTGAAATGAAGTTTCAAGAAATGCTTTGGATAGACATTGTTAGACCATGGATTGGAGCTCCAATTCAATTGGCAGATGGTACCTTTTCGCAAACATTTAGGTTGGGTCAGCAAAGCGATATTTGGCAGGTAAGTCCACGCAGAGGAGGTTTCTTTGTTAGCGATCAAATTAAATACAAAGGCCTTATTGCCAGCCTTGGTGGCCGATTTGAATATTGGGCTCCAGGTAAATTTGTAGACAATGCGGTGGCTGATCCAAAGGCTCCGGTTTTAGATGAGGTTAGAAATGACTATATCAAGAACACCGTAAAAATTGGTGATTTAAGGTATAAGTTTAGGTTCCTACCAAAAATAAACGCCACCTTCCCTATTGCCGAAAATAAAATGTTGTACTTTAATTATGGACATACAACCATATTACCACATCCAAGTTTTATTTATCCTGGTTTAAACCCATACTACCAAGACAGATCAACACTTTCGAAGGTAGGAAATCCAAACCTAAACCCAGAGGTGGATATTAGTTATGAGTTAGGTTTAAAATTCCAAATTACCAGTAATGATGCCTTGAGCTTTGCAGCCTACTTTAAAGATAAATACGATTTTGTAACTACTACTTCCATCATTATAAAAGATGTAACTGGTAGAGAAGTTTCGAGAACGATGCGTATAAATTCTGATTATGCTCGTACACGTGGAGTTGAATTAAACTACATAAAACGCATTAAGAATTTCTATCAAGGTCAGGCTTCCTTTACTTATATGGTTAGTACCGGCCAATCGGCCTCGGCCAATCAAGCTTTAAAAGACATTTTAGCAACAGGAAGTGTTGAAGACACCAAAGAATATTACCTACCTTGGGATTGCCCTTTTGATTTTAAAACGAATCATATATTTAAAATCGACAAAAAGGGCGGCTTATTTGACAGACCTTGGTTAAACAATATGAGTTTCTATTTTGAAACTGTATTTAGATCTGGCGTAAGATATACCCCATATGTTTTTGATAGAAACGACCCTAATACAGGCAGACCAATTTATGTTGAAAACTCATCGCCCAATGCAAAATGGAGCAAAATTGGAACACCTTGGTTCTGGGCCGATTTTACATTTAGTAAATGGTGGAAAATGAAAGGAACAACCCTAGGCTTAAATATCCAAATTAGCAATATTTTCAATAATCATAATGCCTCTATTATCAATCCTGTTACCGGTAAAGCGTATAGTTTAGGAGATAATGTTCCAGATACCTGGGTTGACCCAAGATATCTCGACCCTCGTTTGTCAACTAATGGACCTCCACCAACAAACCCTGCTAGATATTTAGAACAACGACATATTATGTTTGGATTGAATGTTAAATTTTAAAGTAATTTCCACATTCTGAAATAATTGTACAAATATTTCTATTTTTGAACCTTACTTAAAAAGCAGCTAAAAAAACAAAAATTAATACACCTATATGAAAAAAATCCTTACACTTTTATTTACGGGCATGGCCTTATCAAGTTTTGCTCAAACTCCTTTAATGGATAATTTTAACTATACCAATGATTCATTAGCTGCTGTTGGAACAAACAACGGTTGGATAATAGCATCTGGTACTACAGTAAATGCTATTCGTTCAAACGGAACTGGACTTACATACACCGGTTATGTTGGTTCTGGAGTTGGTAACTCAGCCTCTTTAACAAATAACGGACAAGATGTAGTAAAAGATGCTAAAGTGAGCTATACAAGTGGTTCAGTATATGCATCCTTTTTATTAAATGTAACTGCAGCCCAAGCTGCTGGCGATTATTTCTTTGGCTTAGTTCCTCAAACTTCTTTAACGGCTTTTACTGCGCGTACTTTCATTAAGCTTTCTTCCATTGGATATTATAGAGTTGGTATTATGAAGGGTTCTACAACTCTTGAAACTACAACCTATTCAAATGATTCTTTCGCACTTTCAAGCACCTATTTATGTGTTGTTAAATATACTTTTAACACAGGAACTACTACCGATGATTCATTAAAAGTGTATATGCTTAGCTCTGGTATTCCAGCAACAGAACCTACCACCCCTACCGTTGCTACAATTGGTGGAACAAACACAGACGCGACAACTTTAGGTAGAGTATTATTACGTCAAGGTACAGCAGCAAATGCACCAACATTAACTTTGGATGCAATACGCTTTTCGCCATCTTGGGCCAATGGACCATTAGATGTTACTTATAATTCATTTGAAGGCACATTGTTCAACAATCAAGTTAATCTTACTTGGTCTACTGCTTCAGAAACAAACAACAAAGGTTTTGACGTTGAGCGTAGTTTAAATGGTGTTGATTTTGAAACCATTGGATTTGTTGCTGGTAATGGAACTAGTAGTAAAGTAAGAAACTACCAATTTATTACTGAGAATAAAGGTTCAGAAATTAGCTACTTCCGTCTAAAACAACTAGATTTTGATGGCCAATTTGAATATTCTAAAATTATCAGCATTAAAAATGAAGAGATATCAATAGAAATTACTCCTAACCCATTTGCCGACGAAATTACCATAAATGCATCGGCTCCTTCACAGGTTATTAATGCCGAAGTAATTGATATTACTGGAAAAATAAAGATGAGCGAAAGCAATGAAGGATCAGTAAACATTGACACGCGCAACTTAGCACAAGGAATTTATTTCATTCGTATTAACCATGGTGAAACAGTTTTGGTTAAGAGAATTATCAAAAATTAATACTCCATTTCACTTTTAAAAAAAAGCGTTCCGATTCTAAATCGGAGCGCTTTTTTTTTGCTTCTTAGTAATTTGTTTACCTTTGAACCATGATAGGCGCAGAATTAAAAACCGACACATATTTTATTGAGCTAGAAGATACATTTGGAGCTCATAATTATCACCCAATTCCAGCCGTTTTAGAACGTGGAGAAGGAATATACCTTTGGGATGTTGAAGGCAAACAATACCTCGACTTTTTGTCGGCCTATAGCGCTGTAAACCAAGGTCACTGCCATCCAAGAATTATCCAAGCTTTGGTTCAGCAGGCTTCTAAACTTACTCTTACAAGCAGAGCTTTTCATAATAACCTGCTTGGCGAGTACGAAAAATACATCACCAACTATTTTGGGTTCGACAAAGTTCTACCAATGAATACTGGCGTTGAAGGTGGCGAAACGGCAATTAAGCTCGCTCGTAGATGGGGATATACCGTTAAGGGAATTCAGGAAAATCAGGCACATATTGTATTTGTAGAAGGCAACTTTTGGGGTAGAACCATGGCGGCTATTAGTTCTAGTAACGATCCAAGCTCTTTTGCTGGATTTGGTCCTTTTATGCCAGGCTTTAGCCTTGTTCCTTATAATAATTTAAAGGCAATAGAAGACGCATTTAAAGCAAATCCAAATATTGCTGCATTTATGTTTGAGCCTATACAAGGTGAGGCGGGAGTTGTAATTCCAGACGCAGGATATTTAACTGCTGTGAGGGAATTATGTACTAAATATAAGGTATTAATGATTGCCGATGAGGTTCAAACTGGATTATGCAGAACGGGTAAAATGCTTGCTTGCGATCATGAAAATGTAAAGCCAGATATATTAATTTTGGGAAAAGCATTATCGGGTGGAACACTACCTGTTTCGGCGGTTTTAAGTAGCAACCAAATTATGCTAACCATAAAACCAGGAGAACATGGATCTACCTATGGAGGTAACCCACTTGCTTGCGCAGTGGCTATGGAAGCCTTACAAGTATTAAGCGACGAAAATTTGGCAGAAAATGCAGATGCTATGGGTATACTTTTTAGAGAAAGAATGACCCAACTGATGCAGAAAACAAACCTGATTACCTCTGTTAGAGGCAAAGGTTTATTGAATGCAATTGTGGTGAAACCATTTGGTGAAAATAAATCGGCTTATGATGTTTGCTTAATGCTTAAAGACAATGGCTTATTGGCCAAACAAACACATGGGGATATAATTCGATTTGCTCCACCATTAGTCATTACGGAGGAGCAAATTCACCAGGCGTGCGATATCATTGAAAAAACTATCCTATCCATTAAGGCATAATTATTTACTTTCTCTCTCGGCCAAAAGCTTACATGTAAATAGTGCTAAAACTATTGTGCTAATAGCAATACATGCCCACATAAAACCTTTTTTCCTCCAATAAGGTATACTCTCTGTGGTATTTAATACTGTCGCTTTCAACTCTTCAGTATAGAGAATTTCCAACTGGTTTAGGTCTTCCTTTTTAAGGCTCTCCTGCGCAAAACTTGCGATATCATAAGTTGGTTTTGAAAGCAGCTTATTTCCAACATAAATCACTGCTTGTTGTCCGCTTTTTAGATAACAAGTTAAAAATATTGGTTCTTGAAAAAATAAAATATCTTCTATCTTTAAAGGAGAATTATCTTGATTTTCTATTTCAATAAAGAGTGTATCCTTTAAATAATGAATAAACTCAAATGAGTTAGCTGTTCCAGTTTTTAAAAATCCCTCCTGTAGCACTACAATTTCTTCTCTTATTTTCCTGCGCTTTTGGACACGAAATTCTTTCACATAAATCCTTGCCAAACGATCATAAAATAGTGGCTCTTTAATTCGTAATGATATATCATGAAGCCAATGAGGTTTCGTTGAAAATACTTTTATCAGGGTTGTTTTTTCTGCTTTTAATTCTACCTGCTCATATTGAATCTGATTTATTAATACAGAACCCTCACTTTTGCTTTTAGTTTGAACGACCTCACCAATATCTAAAATTTGCAATTCACTTTCTAGTGAATCTAAAAACGAAAACTTTACTTGTTTGTAGGCAATTGTTGGAAATGAAATTACTTTCCAATAAAAGCTAGCAGCAGCGCTTGGTTCGGCATAAAATGTAGATTTATCAATTATTGAAAACCATTTTTTACCATCATCCGAGCCTTGTAAGGAATACGTTCTATTATCTTGGTGATTGCTTACTTTAAAAACAATACTCGAAAAATAAGGCTTGCTAGTAAAAATAATATATTGAGGAGAAAAAGGCTTATGGTTTTTCTCCCAATTCAGAGGCTTAAAATAAGGTTCATTTTTCTTTGAAAGATTATCCCTTAAAGTATGTAAGGAATACGGAATTGCACTAGTTGAATCTGCACTATCAAATACCTGCAAATCAGACACATCAGGCTTGGCATTTGAACGCAAATCAGAACTTAAGGTTATTCTATACCATGCCTCCTTTGGTGCTTTTGGCAGAATATATTTATGGGTAAATTCTTGAGAAAAGCAACATGAAATAGAAGCAAAAAACAGTAGAAATGTAATATTAATTTTGCTCATCCTCTTTAGGTTTTTCCTCTAAAATAATCGCCTTAATTTTTTGGTAGGTAAAAGATATTACCAGTAATACTAAACCTAATAAAATAAAGGCTGCAATCTTCCCTCCTTCCGATACATTTCGGATATCAAATACAAATAACTTAAAAATGGTAATACCTATTAAGGTTAATGAAACTATTCTTAAATCTTTATGCGAATGCTTAATTCCAATTGTTAGTAAAATAAAAGCCAACAAACCCCATAAAATTGGGAAGCCACTTTTAATAACGGTTGTACTTAAGTAGTCAAAATATCCGCTTGCTAAATAAGCATCGGCGTTAGTAGAAATTAAAGATGGAATGGCAAAGAATTTAACCAATACCATTAACTCCGCACTGCACAAAATGCTTAAGAAAAGACCCAACATCCAAGCTGAAATTTGTTTGCTTTTTTGTTTTGATATTTTGTACAACCAAATCATTTGAAACACAAATGGCACTAGGCTTAAGAGGTGCATCCAAAAGGAAACTGAGCTTCTTGTAGGATTTACCACTAACCAAGCAAATTCATTTTGTACCGATGAATATTCAAGGGAAAGAAATAAAATTAAATTCGCAATACCACCATAAAACAGCATTGGTTCGCCCCAAACATTTTCCTTTTGCTTTAATACATAAAATAGGCTACCAGTGAATACAAAATGATAGGCCATTTGAACGACCAAAATTTGAGAATCCAGTTCAAAGTAGTCACCTAAATGATATTGTAATTCTAAGAATCCAGCTAAATATCCTATGGGTACAAGTAAAATAGTTAAGTAAGATGCTACTAGTTGGTTATCAAATTCGATGGAATAAAAAGTATGAATTGACTCCTCCTCTTTTCTTAACAAAGCTTGATAAAAAACTAGGGAGGCTAAAACAAAAATGGAACTTAAAAAGGCTGCATTAACTAGTATGGTTAAAGAACTAGTTCCAGAATAAAGTTGCTGCCAATCTAAAGCCAAACTAATACTACTTAATATGAGTATGCCAGTAGATACAAATCTATATATTTCCAATTTCGAACGCTGTGCCAACCAAAGTAACAAACAACTCTCAGCAGCCCAGAATAAGGTAATGTAATGACCATTTAATTGAATAGGTGCAGCAAGAGTTATAAAGGTTAAGGTTAATCCAATTAATAAATAAAATAAATTTGTATCTACCTTATAATTTTTATGAATAACATAGGTTACAAGCAAATTAAATGCTGCCAAACCTATGGTAAACGCCCCTCTCAATTCGGGATGAAATTTTTGTAAGAGTAAAATCCCACACGAGAAATATAAAAATGTATTGCTTAAGACGATGCTTAATTCAAGTGTTTTAAAGGGTCTCTTTTCTTTTATCTGATTAATTAAATTAGCTAGTAAAAATAGCACATAAAAAGCACTCGCAAATATCAAAGCACCTGCATATGGAGCAGGTTCATTTCCATACCAAACTTCTCTATTAAGCCAGGTGGCAAAAATTAAAATACTCAATAGATAACTTATACCATTCACCCAAATCCAATTTCTATGATAGGCCAAAACCAACATACCTGTATCTAGTATAAGTAAATAGCTAAATAAAACAATATAATTGCCAGCACCTGTACTAACCATCAATGGCGATGCAAAGCCGCCTATTAAGGACAATACGGATAGCTCCTGCCTATCATATGCCAGTGATATAAATACACTAAATCCGGTTACTACAACCATTGCTCCAAAGGCAATGGTTTGCGAAAACAAATGGTATTCTTGAAAACCAATTGCCAAAGTAAAATAATATACCGCAATAGCACCTGATACTAATACCGAACTAAATGCTTTAAATTCTTTGCGCAAATAATGTGCAAAGCCCATCACTATTGATCCAGCTAACAAGCCAATTCCAACTCGCGCGGCTTCATTAATCCAATTTTGATCTATGGCATATTTAACAAAGAAACCAATTCCAAGAACTAAAATGGCAATACCAATTTTTGAAATTAAATTCTCTCCAATAAAGCGTTCTAAATCTGGATTGGTTTGATTAAAACGATCGCTCCATGAATTTGAATCTGTTTCCTCAATGGCAGCTAAAGGCAGCGGCTCCATTTCAGGTTCTGGCATATCTTCACCTAGTTCTTCAATTAAATCCTCCTCGTCAAAATTTTCAACCTCATACGACTGTAGGGTTGTTAAACTTGATTCAATTTTAATTGGAGGAATTGGCTCTGGAGTTTCAGGAACAATTAAAATCTTTGGTTCTTCAGGTTTTATTTCGGTTTGAACCATTGGAGCCTCAGGCTTCTTTTCATGATCTTGAGGAGATCCCAATTTAATGTTATTAAGAAGATGTTCAATCTCTTCTGCTCTATATTTTATTGAGTCGAGCTTGTTATTTAATGCTGTATGCTGATAAATTACAATAGCTATCAACAATATGATTAATACAATTTCCATGGCGAGTATTTTATCAAAAATAAGGCAATAATTTTAATAATTGTCTCATTGCCATGACAAAGATCAGTATTTAGGGCTATCTTGGCGTTGCTTTTACCAAATATTCCCTATTACTTTGTTTCTTTAAGCATACCTTAATTTATTTATTAAACATATATGAAATCTGATATTGAAATTGCCCGCGAGGTACAATTAGAACCGATTCAAGCTATTGCCGATAAAATAAACATCAAGCCTGATCAGGTTGAGCAGTATGGAAAATATAAAGCCAAAATTAGTGGCATTCCGTATGATGATCAAATGAATAAATGTAACCTTATTTTGGTTACGGCAACTACACCAAATAAAAGTGGTTCGGGTAAAACAACTACTAGTGTGGCTTTGGCTCAGGGCTTAAACAAAATTGGAAAAAAAGCTATTGTGGCTTTGCGCGAACCAAGCCTTGGACCCGTATTTGGAATGAAAGGCGGAGCTGCTGGTGGCGGTTACTCACAAGTGCTTCCTATGGAAGATATTAACCTGCATTTTACTGGCGATTTTCATGCGATTACCTCTGCCAATAACACCTTAGCTGCCTTAATAGATAACTACCAATATTTCAATCGCACCTCTACCAAAGGATTAAAACAAATTCTTTGGAGAAGAGTATTAGATGTGAACGATCGTTCATTACGGTATATCCTTTCGGGGCTTCATGGTTCAAGTAATGGAATTCCTACTGAAACTGGTTTTGATATTACACCTGCCAGTGAAATTATGGCCATCTTTTGCTTATCTACTTCTTTAGAAGATTTAAGAAAACGTATCGAAAATATCTTGGTTGGATATACCTATGATGGGGCACCATTTTTTGTTAAAGACCTTGGCGTAGCTGGAGCAATTGTTACATTGTTAAAAGATGCTTTCCAACCAAATTTAGTTCAAACCATTGAAGGTGGAGCTGCCTTTATACATGGCGGACCATTTGCTAATATTGCACATGGTTGCAACAGTATTATGGCAACTAAAGCGGCTATGCAATATGGCGAATACGCTATTACTGAAGCCGGTTTTGGTAGCGATTTAGGTGGTGAAAAATTCTTGAATATTAAATGCCGTACTGCTGGTATTGCTCCCAAAGCAAGTGTTTTGGTTACTACCACGCAATCTATAAAATTGCACGGTAAGGTTGACGAGAAATTAATTAAGCAACCGAATATGGATGGCCTAAAAGCTGGTATTAAAAATGTGGAGCGCCATATTGAAAGTCTCCAGAATTTTGGTCAAACTGTAATCCTCGCCTTAAATAAATTTGGATTTGATACCGAAGAAGAAATTCAGTTCATTGAAAATTGGTGTAAAGAAAAAGGTGCTCATTTTGCCATCAACGAAGGCTTTGCTAAAGGTGGCGATGGTGCAGCAGACTTGGCAAGAAAGGTTGTTGAAATTGTAGAAAATTATCCGTCAAAACCAATTGTTCATACCTATGAATTAAATGAACCAATTGAAGATAAAATTAAGAAAATTGTAACCAAGGTTTATAAAGGTAGCAGTGTATCGTATGGTAAAAATGCCAAAACTGCCCTTAAGAAAATTAAAGAATTGGGTGGCGATTTATTGCCAGTTTGTATTGCTAAAACACAATTTAGTTTTACAGATAATGCGGCTCTTGTAGGTGCTGCCGAAGGATTTAATATTCATATTGAAAACCTAGTACTAAACCATGGTGCAGGCTTTGTGGTTGCTGTAGCTGGTGAGATTATGCGTATGCCAGGTTTACCAAAAGAACCTGCTGCAAACATTATTGATTTAGTAAATGGTGAAATTGTAAATCTTTCTTAAGATTCATTTCACTTTAATAAAAAAGACGAGCAAGTTTTCTTGTTCGTCTTTTTTTATTTAGTGACTATACATCCAGCGTTTCATAAAGCCAGAATCCTCTGTTAAACATCCTAAAACAGTATATCTATTTATTTGCAGAGCAACAGATTCTAAGGCCTTCTCTCTTACAACACATCCTGGTGAAATAACACTACTATGGATAAAATAAACTTCATGATTTTTCACAACAATAAATCCGGTATGATTGTCTAATCCAGCAAGGTAAACGCCATCCTTTCTCTTCCTTAATTCAGTTACAAATTCAGTTAAATTAAAGGGGCTATACTTCTTTATGTTTTCGGGTTGAACCAACGTTTTAATCATTTTTTCGGAGTATGTTTTAGCCATTTCTATTCTATTTATTGTCACGCTCATATCTTCTAAAACAGTTGTAACAAAATACCCGCAGGCTATGGCACCTTTTTGCGGAATACGTGTAGTGCCATAAAACTCCCAAGGTGTGCCATTCCAAAACTTAAAGTAACTCTCATAAATTAATTCGGTAAACACGGTAACAGCCTCTGCCTTCAGCATCTGCTCGTTCACACCTTTCTTCTGCCTCGCTTGCCAATCCTTTCTTACTAGCTTAACACTATCATTTAGCTGCTTATAAAGTGCTTCTATTGGAATGATCGAATCTGGCTTAAGTACTATAGACGACTCCATTTTCTTAGGAGCAGGTGCATTGCTACACGCAAGTATTAGCAACAAAGGAATTGCAATCCATTTAATCATATGCACTTAAACGATTTCTTTTGGCACTTATGATAGGCTCAAAAAAAAATGAAAAAAAATTTGCAAGTATTAAATCAAATAATAACTTTGCAATACAAAGTACTTTTAAAATGTCGAATACAGAAGAACAATTAGCCGCACTAAAAGACATCCAAAAAATGATGGAACGCTCTAGTAGATTCCTATCCTTAAATGGCTTGTCGGGAATCTTTGTTGGACTTACCGCCCTTGCGGGTGCCTTTGCAGCCTACCTGTTTATTGGATCAAAAGAAGGCAACTTACCCTATTTTGAATATGCCACAAGTAGCGACGGACAAATGAACATAAGCTTCTTAGGATTCTTCTTATTAGATGCCTTAAGTGTTTTAGGTATTTCTTTATTTATTGCTACTTGGCTTACGGTTCGAAAAGCACATCGCCAAGGCGAAAAAGTTTGGACCGCAAGTGGCCGACGCCTCATGTTTAATATGGCTGTTCCATTAGGTTCGGGCGGAATATTTTGCTTAATAATGGTCATGCATGGCTATGTTGGAATGGTTGCCCCTGCCACACTTGTTTTTTATGGACTAGCCTTAATGAACGCCAGTAAATACACCTATGAGCATGTTAAATTTCTTGGCTTGGTGCAAATTGGTTTAGGTTTGTTAGCAGGCATTTTTATAAACCACGGACTTTTATTTTGGGCTTTAGGATTTGGTGTGGCACATATGCTATACGGTATTATTGCCTATTTCACATTCGAAAAAAGAAACTAATTTCACAGCTCCTCCATGGCACCTAAATTTAATATCGACCAACTTAATAAAGCCTTCGAAAGCCGCATAAGGTTAGGCATTATGTCGGTGCTAATGGTAAACGACCAGGTAGACTTTACAACTATGAAAGACCTACTTGATGTTACCGATGGAAACCTAGCCAGCCATATTAGCGCGCTCGAAAAAATGGAATACGTTGTGGTACAAAAAAAGTTTATTGGCAAAAAACCTAATACCGTTTTTGAAGCAAGTAAACTTGGCAAAGCCGAATTTAAAGTGCACCTAAACGCGCTTGAAAAACTACTTAAACCTTAAGCTATATTTTTTTACCCTTTTACTTTGCATTTCAAAGTACTTTTAAATATAAAATCAATACTACTAATTATGGAATCACTTTTAATTTTTCTCCCAAACCTACTTGTAGGAGTTTGGTGTGTGGCTTTGCTTATCAAGGGCATTGCTCAAGTAAACAAAGATGCTAGCGAGCATCTTAATGGTTGGCGCTTTATTCTTATAGAAGCCTTAACAACTCTCATCTCTCCCTTCTTTGGCTTTGCCCTTATGGGTAATCCAAATTCTAACAATTCATCAGAGGATGGTTTTACACCTCACCTATTTCCTCCCGATATGTATTACACTATCCTAATTGTGTATTGCATTACAATAATTGCCTATTGGGTAATAAAACTTAATCCAGAACTATTGGCTCAAACCTCCTACTTATTTGTATTTACCATACTTGTTTGGGTCTTAATACTTATAACCCTAGTGGGTGCATTGGAGGTTTCAACAAAAAATAAGGATGGACTAGAACTCATGTTCTTCCCAGTCTTTGGCTTCCCCATTATGGCCATTTTTATAAACTTCTTTGTTTATACCTACAGGCTTATATGGTGCAATGCCATGCATAAATCACTTGAAAACGAAGGCGAATAATTAAACAAAAAATTTAACTAATATGAAAAATCAAGGCATCCTTTGGCCACTTGCTGCGGCCTACACGTTTCTATTGTACCAACAAGGTGCAGGAATAAATATTCTGCTCTTAAACCTCCTTCTACTTGGGGTTTTATATGCCCAACATAAAGCTAAATTAATACAAAAAGAGAATCTAATCTTTGTGTTTGGTGCATTGTTCTCTGCGGTATTTGTGAGTATACATGGACACTTTCTATCAGTGCTAGCAAATATTATTTCATTGGCATTTCTTTCAATTAATTTATCGCTTCAAAAGAGTTCTATGGCAAGTTTATTGGCACATAGTTTATATGCCTATTTAACAACTTTAATAAACCGCCTCATTCAAAGGTTTAATCAAACCCCAGTTGAAGAGAATGAAACAGAGCTAGAAAAACCAAAACTAAACAAAGTTATTATTGGGTTAATTTCGGTAGTTGTATTTGGGTTATTTATTACCTTCTATCGCTACTCTAGTGCAAGTTTCAACCAGTTTGTGCTGAACCTAAATTTAGATTTTATTTCTTTTCCATTACTTGCCTACTTCGCATTTGCCTCTGCATTATTGGCAACCTTTTTAAGACCTATCTATTTAGAAAATTTAGCCACTAAAGAATTAGGTCAAACAAATGCTCTTAGCTTTTCTGTGTTTAAAGAATACAAGCTTTTTGGTTCAAACATTTTAGAAATTACAGAAGATAGTTTAGCAAAAGTTTTGTTATGGGGGCTGAACCTAATGTTGCTTTTGGTAAATGTATTAGATACAGATTTTATGCTTACCGGAAAATTGCCTGTTGGTGTAAACTACTCAGAATACTTGCATCAAGGCATAACTAGTTTAATACTTTCTATTATTTGCGCCATTGCCATTATTCTATGGTTCTTTAGAGGAAGTCAGAATTTTAAAGAAAACAAAACCATTACTTACTTAACTTATTTCTGGATAGTATTAAACATTTGGCTCTTGGCAAGTGCCGCTTATAGAAACCAATTGTATATAGCAGATCATTCTTTATACACCTATAAACGCATAGGAGTGTATGTGTTTTTATTCTGTGCACTAATTGGTTTAGGACTTACCTTTTTTAAGATTAAAAACCACTACAGCAATTACTATTTGCTAAAAACAAATTCGCTTGTTTGGTATACCATTTTAATTTTATCTGTGAGTATTAATTGGGATGGATTTATTGCCACTAACCATTTGCAAGCAGCAAAAGAAAGACATGAAGCGCCAGATATTAACTACCTCAAGAGTCTCAATTACCAAGCCTATCCAGCTGTTATTGAATACCTAACTGAAGAGATGAAAAAAGATTCAAGCCAACTTGAATTCGATCCATACTATTATAATGCCAACACACAAGACCTCTTACAAAAAATAATAAACAAAGAGCAAGACTATACTTGGAAATCATACAACTATACTCGTTGTAAAGGTTATAGCCAAATACACCGAACCATAGCAGGCGTAAACTTCAATTTGGTTCAGGCATATTACCAAAGAAATTTTGCTATCTATAATGAGTTTAGAAACCCATTTAACTTTTAGAAAATGAAAAATAGAATTGTTGTATTAACCTTGTTTAGCATTGCCATGGGACTATTAGAAACAGCCGTGGTAGTATATTTAAGAGCTATATATTACCCAAGTGGATTTCAATTCCCGGTGGTATCCTTAAGCGAAACCATTTTAGTAACAGAATTATTAAGAGAGCTAGCAACCATTATTATGTTAGCTGCAATAGGCTATATGAATGGTGAAACAAAATCGGAGCGAATTGCGGCATTTATGTACAGTTTTGCCGTTTGGGATATATTCTATTATGTATTCCTAAAAGTGCTCTTAAATTGGCCTGCAACTATCCTCGATTGGGATTTATTATTCCTTCTCCCAGTTCCCTGGATCGGACCAGTATTAGCCCCTTGCCTAGTATCACTTACCATGATTTTAATTTATGCCACCGTATTCTATAAAAAATCAAAAGGCATACACATAAAATTAGATAGAACCTTTTGGGGCTTGGTAACGCTAGGCTTTAGCATGATACTTTATACCTTTATGTACGATTCGGTTCATACACTTATAGAACTATCAAAACTAGAATCCTTTGATTTATTAAGAGACATTCGAAGCTTTATACCTAAATCTTATAATTGGCCATTTTTCACCTTAGGTGAAATTGTTTGCCTGTTTGCGGTATATACACTTTGGAGACAGAAATAATAAGTAAAAAGGCTGATTGAAAAATACTTCAATCAGCCTTTTAGTTCTATTCTTCCCAAATATTAAACTGCTTCAATTTCACTTTTTCATCAAAGAATATCTTACTCGTTTCCTCAAAGCTTTGGGTAAAATCGCTTACAAAAAACTGTTGCGATTTTTTTCCAAAACCTAACTTGTTTACCTTACTTGTATTTAATAACTGATGTTTCTCTAAAACAGTTTTCACATATTGTGCAACAATTATACTGGTATCAATAATCTCCACCGATTTACCATAAAACTTCTGAATCTCGTTCTTCACTAATGGGTAATGCGTACAACCTAAAATTAATGCATCAATCTTATTTAACTTCGATTTAGATAAATAGCTATTAATAATGGTTTGAGAAATCTTATTATTATAAAAACCCTCTTCAATCATGGGTGCTAATAATGGTGTTGCTAATTGCACCACATCCGCTACTGGATCAAGTGCCGAAATACGTTTCGCATACACATTGGAACTAATAGTGCGCTTTGTAGCAATTACACCAATCTTTTGTCTGTAATGATGCTTTACTACATACTCAGCCGCTGGGTCAATTACATTTACAATTAAATCTTTCATACCTGTTTCCTTAACCACTGCTTTAAAGCCAGCTGCCGAAGCGGTATTACAGGCAATCACAATCATTTTACAGTTTTTGAATTTCAAAAATTCCGCAATTTTCACTGAATAACTTTTAATAGCCTCTGCACTTTTTTCACCATAAGGCATATGTGCAGTATCTCCAAAATAAATAATCTGTTCATTAGGTAATAACTTAGTAATGGCACGCGCCACTGTAAGTCCGCCAATACCCGAATCAAAAATACCAATTGGTTGCGAAGGATTATACGTAGTACTCATTACCAAGCAAGTTAAAAAAAAAGGCCAACTCCACAACGGAATTGGCCTTTTCTTTTAAAATTAATATTCTTACAAAATACCTAATTTGGTTTTCACTTTACCCATTACATTGTCGCCTTCAGGCTTGTATAATAAACCAGCAACACTGCTATCAAAAACGTAGCTGTAACCACCTTCTTTAGCAACTGCAGAAATAGCATTTTTAGCTTTTTCAATAATTGGCTTAATCAACTCTTCTTGCTTATTACGAAGGTCTTCCTGCATTTTTTGTTGGTATCCTTCAATGTTGTTTTGCATGTCTTGCAAATCTTTTTGCTTCATTTCTTTAACCGAAGCAGGCATTGTTTTTTCAGCATTTTGGTAATCTGCTACCTTTTTTTGAAATTCTTTCACCATCATATCTGAGGCAGTTTTCAAGGTATCATTGTATGCTTCCATATGTGTAGCAGCCTTTTTGTATTCAGGCATCAAAACCATAAGTTCTTGTAAGTCAATGTAAGCAAATTTTTGAGCTTTAACACCGCTACTTGCTAAGATTAATACAGCAAATAAAGCAGCTACAGATTTTAACATGT
This sequence comes from Bacteroidetes bacterium B1(2017), assembly GCA_002256395.1. Taxonomy (GTDB): domain Bacteria; phylum Bacteroidota; class Bacteroidia; order UKL13-3; family UKL13-3; genus B1. The sequence continues at coordinate 465,660 of NKJG01000001.1, forward strand.
TCTTCATTTTTCTTTTATTTTATTATTTATTCGTTATCTAATATCGTGCCAATAATTACTTATTTCCAGGAGCCTTAGTTCCTTCAGGAGCAGTATTCTTATTCTTGGTTACATTTACCCCTAATTCAAGCAGTACCTCATCACTTTTATCGTATTTGGCATTGCTATACATCATAATCATTTCTCCACCCTTGGCAAATATAAAGTCTAAAGCACTTTGTTTTGCAATTTTTTGGCAGGCATCAAAAACTTTATCTTGAATAGGCTTTACTAACTCTTGTCTTTTCTTAAATAAATCGCCTTCATAGCCAAATTTTTTATTCATAAACTCCTTCAGTTCAGCTTCTTTTGCTTTAATATCGGCTTCCTTTTTCTTTTTTAATTCCTCCGTTAACAAGATTTGTTCAGCCTGAAAATCCTTTTGCATACGGTCTATTTCAGCCTTTTTTTCTTCTGCCTCTTTTTGCCAAGTTTCGGCAATTAAATCCAACTGTTTTTGCGCCGATTTATACTCCGGCAACATATCTAAAATGTATTCTGTATCAACATAGGCAAAGCGCTGAGCCTTGCTTGTGTTCAAACCAAAAAGTAAAATGGCTATGCAGCCTACTAATATTTTTTTCATGCCGTTAAATTAAAATTGTTGTCCCAGTAAAAAGTGGAAATTTCCACCATTTACCCTTGCAGGGTTTGGATGATTTGGAGGAAGGTCAATTCCCCATCCATAATCCAATCCTATCATTCCAAACATAGGAAGAAAAATTCTAACTCCCATTCCATAAGATCTATTTACCTCAAAAGGGTTAAATTTCTTAGGGTCGAGCCAAGTACCACCCGCTTCTGCAAATACTAATGGAAACACAGTTGCTTGAGGATTTAAGGATATTGGATACCTTAATTCCATCGTATATCTGTTATAAATTGTTGCCCCAGTTTGGGTATAAGTGCCGGTTGTGGGACTAATAACATAAGGAGTTAATGAATTATCTTGATATCCACGTAAAGCCACTAACTCACGGCCATCTAAGCTAAATCCAGTTAAACCAGAACCACCCACCCAAAAACGTTCGAAAGGGGTAACACCTTTGTCTTGATTGTAAGCCCCAATATACCCAAAATTAATACGGGTCATTAATACTAAAGGCCTTTTATTTCCTGCTAATTTAGAATACCAAGTAGCATCAAACTTCCACTTATAAAACTCCAACCATTTAGTTTTCTGACTTGCCTCTACATTTTTGTAATCTACTTTATCAAACATAGAATACGGTGGCGTAAACTGTAAGGATAAAGAAATGTTTGAACCCATACGAGGATAGATAGGCTGATCCGTTGAGTTTCTTCCTAAAATAAATTTCAAACTTAAGTTATTCGATTTACCTGATGGGATATTACTCCAATATACATTTCCAGCTAAATCTGGATCATTATTATACAATTGATAACCCAATTGGTATTGCAAAGTAAAAAAGTCATCTGGCCATCTTAAGCGTTTACCTAAGCCAATCATGGCACCTGTGGTATAAAGTCCTGAACGCAACTCACCTTGCTTACCATTTGATTGAATAGAATGATATACTGAAACGGTTAAGGCATTTGGACGTTTACCACCCAACCAAGGTTCTGTAAAACTAGCAGAATAGGATTGATAATAACTACCATTTGTTTGAGCTCTTAAGGATAAACGTTGACCATCGCCAGAAGGAATAGGCGACCAGTTTTTAGCTTCAACGGCCTTGCGCATGGAGAAATTATTCAAGCTCAATCCTAAAGTACCAACCACAAAACCTGCTCCCCAACCACCACTTAATTCAATTTGGTCGTTCGGGCGTTCTTCTACTTTGTATTCAATATCAACTGTTCCTGTATTAGGGTTAGGAACGGGGTTTACATTTAATGCCTCTGGATTAAAATATCCTATTTGAGAAAGTTCACGTAAGGAACGAGTAATATCCGATTTACTAAACAACATACCTGGCTTAGTTCTTAATTCTCTAAGCACCACATGGTCGCTTGTTTTTGAATTACCTTTTACGGTAACACTGTTTATATATGCTTGAGAACCTTCCGATATTCTTATTTCCAAATCAATCGAATCGTGTTCAATCAATACTTCAATTGGTTCGCATCTAAAAAACAAATATCCATCATCCATGTATATGGTATTGATATCATTTCCATCTTGGCTAGCACTTAGGCGCTGATCCAAAATAGATTGATCATATACATCCCCACTTTTAATTCGTAAAACCTTATGTAGGTCTTCCGATTTATATTTGGTATTGCCTATAAAATTAATGTTTCTAAAATAGTATTTCCTTCCCTCAAAAATATCCATGTTAATTCGAATTCCTTTTTGGTCGCGCCAAATAGAATCCGAAACAATTTGAACATCTCTGTACCCCATGCTTAAGTATTTATCCAATACTTTTTGCTTATCCTCTAAGTATTTATCCTCAATATACTTCGATTTAGTAAAGAAGAAATACTTAGGCTTAGTATCCTTCATTACCTTCTTAATTTTTGCCGATTCTAGGTGGTCGTTTCCTCTAAAGGTAACATCCGAAATAATAACTTTTTTACCCCTATCTACAGCAATTTTAAGGCGAACTGTATTTCGTTTTAAATCATCTGGAATTTGTTCAAAGGTGGTTTTTACATCTAAATACCCCTTTTCTTCAAAGTATTTGCGAATCTCTCTTGAGGTACTGTTTAAAACATTTTCGGTAATAATTTGTCCCGTTTTTAGAGTTATTGATTCCCTAAGTTCCTCTGCTTTTGATTTCTTTAAGCCTTTTATGGTAAAAGAAGATAAGCGAGGTTTTTCTTTTAAATAAATTTCTAACCAAACCTTATCCTCCTCTATTTTAGAAATGGATAATTTTACATCTTCAAATAATTTCTGCTTCCAAAGATTGGTAATGGCTTTAGAGATATCCTCTGAAGGTATCCTAATTTTTTGCCCGATTTGCAATCCGCTCAAAACCGTTAAAACACTTTTGTCGTAATATTCTGTCCCTTTTATTTCAATTCCGGCAATAATATATTGGCGAGGATTTGTATAACTTAATTTATAATATGAATTGGGCGCAGCTTTAATGCTATCAGGCGCTTGAGCCATTACCTGGCCAGCACAAAAAAGGCTTATGAAAAGTACTAGTAAATAAAATCTTTTGCTCATTCTTAACTGCTTAATTGTTCGCTTGTTTTACCAAAACGGCGTTCTCTATTTTGAAAATCAAAAATAGCATGGTACAAATCTTCCTTCGTAAAATCTGGCCATAGCTTTTCGGTAAAATACAATTCACTATAAGCGATTTCCCATAGTAAAAAGTTACTAATTCGCTTTTCACCACTGGTGCGAATCATTAATTCTGGATGCGGCATCCAATGAGTACTTAAATAACTATCAATAAGTGTATCATTAATTTCTTCAGGCTTTAATTTTCCTGCCAAGGTATCGGCAGAAATTTTTTGTATGGCCTGAACCAAGTCCCACTTGGCACTATAACTTAAAGCCAAAACCAAATCCATACGAGTATTATTTTTGGTTTCTTCCATTGTTAGGGCCAGTTGTTTCTGGCATTTCGCGGGCAAATCACTATGATTTCCAATAAACGACAAACGAATATTGTTTTTCATAAGGGTAGGTAATTCCTTGCGCATGGTATCTACTAATAGTTCCATAAGGGCTCTTACTTCCAAGGCAGGTCTGTTCCAATTTTCGGTAGAAAAGGCGTATAGAGTTAAATATTTCACCCCAATTTCGGCACACGCTTCGGTAATTGTTTTAACCGTAGATACACCTGTTTGGTGACCAAAAATCCGAAACTTACCTTTCCCTTTAGCCCAACGGCCATTCCCATCCATAATTATGGCAATATGCTTGGGCATTTTTGTTGGGTCTATCTTTTCCTTCAAACTCATTCTATTCAAATATTCTCACCAATTAATTGGCAAATTTAAAAAAATCTAGCACACTTCGATTTGGTATGCAAGCGCATTGAAAAGCCAAAAGACAGGTTCATAAACCAATCCTTATGGCCAGGGTCGCCCCGTTTGTAACCATCCTTAAACTGGGGTGTTCCATATAATTCAATTGACCTATCTGTAAGGGTGGCTGTAATTTGCCCTCCATCACTAAAGCGGCTCGCAATATCAGGATAAACGGTGCTTACATCATCCAAATAATCGGTATATGTTTTCCTAAACCCAAGTTGAGCTTCACAGGCAAAACGTTTATTAAACATATACTTTACACCTATTCCAAATGGAACCGAAACGCCTAATTTCTTATAGGCCACATTTTCTGTTTTGTAATCGCTTAAATTATACCAAGCTCCGTTTAAGTAGGCTTGCGGATTAAAACTAAACCCACCAACACCTAAGAACAAATAGGAAGTAAAATTCTCATGCAAAACATAAGGCCCGTATTTCAAATAATTAAATTCAAAAATTAAGGCCGCCTCATTTATTTGGGTTTGGAAACTTAAGTTTCTATTTTTATTAAAATCAAAATTAGCATCCTTGCCAGAAATGGTGAAATGATTTAATTCTGCTCTAATTGCCCAGGTATGGTTTAAATTTAATCGAGCAAACAATCCGCCCATTGGATGGGTTTCTTTGTAACTAAGCGAAGGAGCTAAATCGCCCCAATAGTTGCACAATCCAGCCTGGAAACCTAATTCGGTCTTTTGTGCATTGCTAGAAAAGGATAGCAATACCAAACCCAAGTAGAGGATTTTTTTCATTAAAAATTAAAATTGAGGGCAACCTTGTCCTCTAAAACGAATGGTATATGAAAGAGTAACACCAGCCATAAAATACATATCGTGCTTGTTTAAGGTACGATCACTTCTTTTATCACCTTCATGAAACATAAATGACTCGGTAGCTAATGGATTTGTTGAATTAGGATCGGCATTAGGGTTTAATTCCCAAGATTTATCAGACATTAATAGGCCAGATTTTCCTGTTGCACCATAAATTACAGAACCACTACCATAAACACCACCCACGTCATCCAAATAATTTGTACTGGTAAATCTCACTCCTGCTTCAAACCCTAAAAAGAAATCATCTCCAATTTTTTGTCTGAAACCAAAGCCAACAGGCAAACAAACTGCAGTTAAAGGATATTTTTTAATTTCATTATAGGTGGTTGAACCTTGACCTTCTGTTGCCAAGGGTTGTAATTCAACAACTTTATTCCCGTAAGTTGATTTTGGGTTAAAATTAAAAATGCCTATTCCCATAAACACATAGGGTAAAAAAGGCCTAGAGGTGTAAGAGGTTAAGTTGTTTGGCAACAAATTATATTCGGCATGAGCCGAAAACTCATACACATCGGAATAAAAATTTAAGTTACGATATTTATTAAATTCAAAATCTTGAACAGCAACTTTGTTTAGCACATAGTTACGTTTCTCTCCAGCAAAATTCTTGTCATCACCTGATACACGGGCATATCCAAAGAATCCACTCATCGCAAATTTTGGAGAAAAATTATACCTTCCAAACACCGATGCGGCAAAATGGGTCTCTTTCATTAGCACTGTTTCATTGCTCAAATCACCCAAATAATTGGAAGCTCCTAACAATAATCCAACCTCAACACGCTGGGCATTGGCTATCAACCCAATAAACAGGGCGCAAATAAATAATACTCGACTTTTCAACTTGTCCATAAAAGCAAAAATACTGAAAAATAGGAAACCGACAACTATAACGCCGTGGAATCTGAAATTGATATGATTTTTTGCTGTTTTTTAAGACATTAGGCTCTTTTTGGCCTACCAAACAGGCAATTAATTTCTAAAATTCCTGTTATCGTACCCCCACATGAGCTTTTCGCGCAGGGTTTGAAGGTAATCATCTCCATTCATTCGAACCAAATTCACAAAAAAGTCTGCCTTTTTAATTGCCAACTGTGTTTTATTACTAATGCTCTCACTTCTTGAATCGAGGGTAGCCAAAAAGCTACTACTCCTACCTTCCACTTCAAATGAAATTACGTTTTGATCAGAAATAATCATAGGCCTAACATTTAAGTTATGCGGGGCAATGGGTGTAATAACAAAACTCTGTGAAGCGGGATACAAAATGGGACCTCCGCAACTTAAATTATATCCAGTAGAACCTGTTGGTGTACTAATGATTAACCCATCACTCCAATACGAGTTAAGAAACTCACCGTTAATGTATGTATGGATTGTAATCATACTAGAACTATCTTTTTTATGCAAAACAAAATCGTTCAGGGCATACTTAACGCCTCCAAACATATTCTTGTTTGAGCTTAATTCTAGTAAGGTTCGTTTGTCTATAGAATAATGACCTTTCTCTAATTCATCAATCAACAAGGCTGCTTCTGTTGCTGGAACTCCAGCCAAAAACCCTAACCTTCCTGTATTAATACCTACCACGGGCAATGGGGCTTCTCTAATAATTTCTAAACTACTTAAAATGGTACCATCGCCACCAATACTAATTAAAAAATCAAACTCCTTTGGATTAAAATCCTCAAAACCATTAAAGGTGGGAAGGTTATTAGGCAAATGCAAACCATTTCTCAGGCAGTCGTCGTAGTATTTTCTATAGATTGAAAACGGCACATTTTTTTTGATTAAGGCATCAAAAAAATGTTGAATTTCTAAAAATTTCTCATCCTTAAAATACTTCCCAAAAATGGCTAATTGCATAACTTAAGTATTTAAATATTTTACCAACCAAGTATATCTATCATCTAAGGAATGGTTGGGATCGGTAGGAGAATTAGTATATACAATTGAATACCCAAAGCGCTCTAGACTAGCTAAAACATGAGTTAAATAAAGCTTATTGAGTTTAATAGAAACGTGCAAGGTATTGTCGGCATCCTTTAAACTTTCAATCATTAAATGAATAATTTTAGCCTCATTACTTTCGCAAATACGCGATATTTCTGCCACAGAATATTGGATCGCAGAAACTTCAATAACTATGATAGAGCCCTCTTGAGTAAGGGCAGAATGAGCAAAAGAAACTAAAGACAAGTCCTTTACACTAATAACACCCTGATAAATAGTATCGGCATTAACAACGGCAAGTGTATTAAATTCATAAGTATTCATCTTCCCCCAAATCTCAAAAATATGGGTATGTTCATGAACAGTATACACTTCGGTTTGTTGATCCATTAGTAGCTCAACCTTTTGATCTTCTTTATCGAGCAAGGATTTTTCGCGCACAAAACCAACTACTTTCCCGCTTTCAACAATTGGTAATTGTTTTACTTGCCAATCTTCCATAAAAAGCAAAGCAGATTCTGCCGAATCTGATTTCTTTAAGGGGAATATTTCATTTGAAATAAATTGTTTGGCAAACATGTTTTAGTGGATATGTTTTTTATAAAAATTACCGGCCAAACTGTTAAATTCTATTGGCCTTTCCATCATTGGAGCATGGCCACATTTATCAATAATATGTTTTTCAGAATTAGGAAATAACTCATGAAATTCATCACAAACTTCAATGGGTGTAATGGTATCTTGCTTTCCCCAAATTAAGCACACAGGCATTTTAAAATTGGGAATATCCTTACGCATATTGTGTCTGATAGCAGATTTTGCCATAGTTAAAATACGCAATAATTTTCCCTTATCTTGAATGGTGTCGTAAACTTCATCAACCAGCTCATCTGTTGTAGTGGCAGGGTCGTAAAAAGTTAAACTAACTCGATCGCGTAAATATTGTTTATCCCCTTTTCTTGGGTACGAGGCGCCAAAGGCATTTTCATATAAACCCGAGCTCCCAGTAAGTAAAAGCGTTTCTACTTTTGCAGGATACTTTTTAATATATACCAAAGCTACGTGCCCGCCTAAAGAATTTCCGAGTAAATGTACCTTTTGGAAATCCTTAAATTCAATAAAATCATGAATAAAATTGGCTAATCCTTCAACACTTAGTTTTAAAATATTCATTTCAAAGATTGGCATCAAGGGAATAACCACTCGATAATTCTTACTAAAATGTTTCAAAACGTCGTTCCAATTACTTAAAGCGCCAAACAAACCATGCAGCAATAGCAACACTTCGCCTTCGCCTTCATCAATGTAATTGTACTTCCCTTCTTTGTGAATTTGGTAATCCATTCAAATAATTTTCTCAGTCAAATATAGGCAAATTTAGATTTGAGCAATTTTTTTTGCCTCATTCAAGAAGTTTTTCACCATTTTTATTCCTTCAGGTGTTTCGCAGCTTTCTGGATGAAACTGTACTCCCCAAATAGGTAATTGGGTATGAACCAGCCCCATTATTTCATTTCCACTCCAACAAATTGCCTCCAAATTGTTTGGTAAATTCGTTAAAATTAAAGAATGATAGCGAGTGGCAAAAAATTTACTTGGAACAGAATCGAACAAAGAATTACCCATATGGTTATGCTCATCTACTTTACCATGCCTAGGTATTTTAGCCTTTTGCAGTGTAGCTCCAAATTGCAATCCAATGGCTTGAAAGCCCAAACAAATTCCAAGGATGGGTTTTTTGCCAATAAATTTCTCTAAGGTATCCATCAATTTACCGGCTTTAATAGGGGTTTCGGGACCTGGAGAAATAACAAGAGCATCAAACATATCTGAACCAATAGTATCTAATAATGGATCATTGTTTCTTAGTACCAAACAATCGGCGCCACATTGCTCCAAATAATCTTGCAGCATATGGGTAAACGAATCAAAATTATCGAGCAGTAATACTTTCATTGAGTAATTGGTTACAAGCATTTAAAACTTCACTGGGCTCAATTTCATTGATCAGCGAAGGCGAATGATACTTCGTTTTTTCGATTACATTTTTTTCTTCTCGTAAAAACAATTCAAAACTTTTAGGATAAAGTGTAAGTAGGTTCAAACAGCTACCTTTAGGGTAGGGTGCAAACCTCCCGTAATGCCTTCCCGAAAATAAGCAAACCGTTGGCACATCTAGGGCGGCGCCTATATGAAAGGCACTCGAATCATTCGTTAGTAACAAATTTGATTCTTGAATAAAACGTACCAATTGAGGTAAATTTGTTTGACCACAATGGTTTATTATATCTTTTATACCTTGGCAATTAGCCAGAATTTCTTCGGCTAAATTGGAATCACCTTTTGCTCCACAAATGTAAATTGGCAAGGAATAATGCTTTCTAAATTCCAATATAAATTTTGCAAAATTTTGCGGACTCCATTGTTTAATTAGCTCTCCGGCACCAGGGAAAATTATGATATACTCTTTGGGTTTACTAGGCACTAAATTAAAGGTAGGCTTCACTAAGCTTATAGATATTTGAAGCAACTCTTCAAAGAATATTTTATTCTTTGTGAATTCAAAAATGGGTTCAGAATTACGCCTTACTAATGTTGTGAACCACGAATCTGATATCCATTTAAAAAAACCCAAATCATTAGCATTATCACCCTTTGTGCCAATTTTATACTTAGCAGAACTTGCTCTTATCACGCTATCTCCCCATAGAAATTCCCTGCTATAATTTGGTTGAATGGCGTATTCAAATCCTTTCGCGTGAATGGCACTCAAAATGCTTTTTCTATAGGTAGTGTCTGAACCAAATTTTTTCTTATTGACCCAAATAAATTCATCCACAAAAGGAGAATCGTACGTTTCGGCCAAATCTCGCCAGAGTTCATTTCCACAAAGAGTTATTTTAAAGTCCTTATAAGTATCAGATAGCCGAATTGATTCAAGAAAATTACGCACAAAAATATAATCCCCTATTGCTTCTAACCTAACTATTAAAAGGGTTTTCGGCTGTATGTGAATTGGTTCGGCACAAACACTTATATCAAGCCATGCAAATTTTGCACAGCTCATAAAATGCCTAATTCGTAAGTAACGTTTCCAATTCATCGCCTTCAAAGAAAAAGAAATAAACGCAAGAAGTGCAATAGCTTAATGACAATCTTTTATTTCCGATTGTTCTGTTTGAATTTTAGGACTTAAATAAGGTATACCTAAGTTAAGTCCTCGCACAATAAAAACCAAGGCAATTAATATAGCCAAAAAGGGGCTTAATTTGCTTATTTTACTACGCACATTGCTTGATAAAAATTGGCCAAGAATTGATACTCCAAACATAAATGGTAAAGTACCCAAGCCAAATAATGCCATAAACAATGCTCCTTCCCAAACTCCTTGAGTGGCGCTAGCACCGAGCAAGGCAATATATACAAACCCACAAGGCAAAAGTCCGTTTATGAGACCTATAAAAAACAGGGCTAGAATGGATTTAGATTTAAAGAGTTTCTGGACCAATTCGGAAGAAAAAAACTTCAAGGGATTAAAGGATATACCACCCACTCGCATATGGTTAAAAACTACGCTAGCAATAATTATGCACCCAATACCAATACTAATACTTTGCTGAAATCCGGCTAATTTCATTCCTAAACCAAAGGCACCCGAAAGAATGCCAAGTGAAGCATAGGTTAGTATTCGGCCAAAATTATAGACCAATCTTCCAATATAAAACAAGGCACCTTCTTGCTTTTTACCTGGCAAGGCAAAAGCAATTGGACCACACATTCCGGCACAATGAAAGCTACCAAAAAAACCTGTTAAAAGGGCGGTCAGAAAAAGCATTAGCGATCAAACTCTTTTTCAACCTTAAATTGCTTATCGCCTTCTTTCCAATTCAATGAAATTTTCCATTTTCCAGGACTTAAATCTGCAATTGGATAAGACACTGTTTTACCAGAAACTAAATCTAAGGTAAAATGTTTATCCAACTCTGGATTGGATGGACGATAAAAATATAAGTCGGCAGACTTAATAGAGCCTGCCGACATTTTAGAAACTTCAACAACTGGATTGCTTGCATAGCTACCTTCCTTTAAAATTAACACATTTACGGTGCTATCTACCGACGCATTATTATCAATTTCCTTTTGATAGTTAAGCCCTTTTTCGTAGTAATTTTCTTCCACTAATGGAACATCCTGGCGCGATATTACAACAACCATACTTACTACAAAAATCATAAAACAAGCGGCAATAATACCCAGTTTTGTTCCCCAATTAATCTTCATGTTTCTTTTCTTTTGAATCCTCGTTTTGTTCGGCAGAATCTTCCTCTTTAGGCTTGTTTGGATTAAAAACGGGCCCATTAAATTTAGATTTCATTTCTTCAATTAATTTACCATTGCTCCATACTTCAATTTCAACTGGTGTAGAAATTTTCTTTATAGAAGCAGCATCTAATATAAGGAAGAAGGAAGATTTACCAACGCTTTCTTTATCGACAACAATGTTTTTACCATCTACAAATTTAATTTCACCCTTAGGTTCAATCAACTTTAATTCTATTGGAAGTTCTTCAAAGGTTTTATTTACAAACTCAATGCTATACAGGTTACTAATTTTTCCTTCCTCTTGGGTTTGGTATAGCATTCCAGGAGTTCTAAGCAAGGTTGTTTCTACCAATTTTCGAGTAATAAGCAAATACAAGAACACACCAAACAAGGCAGCTAAAACAACTCCGTAGGCACCATTTCTTAGGTTCAAACCAAGCTTTTTACCTTCTTTAATATTATTTACAGAAGCAAACCTTACTAAACCTTTAGGCTTTTCTATTTTAACCATAACCTCATCACAAGCATCAATACAAGCGGTACAGTTAATACATTCTAATTGAGTACCATTTCTAATATCAATACCTGTAGGACACACGCTTACACAAAGTTTGCAATCAATACAATCGCCTTTTGGAGCTTCTTCCGTTTTTTTGAGTTTTCCTCTAGGTTCGCCCCTTACATAATCATAGGCTACCACCATAGAGTTTTTATCAAGCATTAAGCCTTGTAAGCGACCGTATGGGCAAATAAACACACATACTAATTCTCTTAGGTGGGCAAATACACCATAGAAAACACCCGTAAAAATTAGCATAGAAGCCAATTTACCAGGATGGGCAAAAGGCCCATCGGTAATGGTTAATTTGAGTTCATCTATTCCAATAATATACCCCAGAAATGTATTGGCAATTGCAAAAGAGAGTACAAAAAAGAGCACATGTTTAAAGGTTCTCTTCATTATTTTCTCACTATTCCAATCCTGGTCGGCTAAACGTTTTTGTTGTTGGTAATCGCCATCAATTAGGTATTCAATTTTCCTAAAAAGCATTTCCATGAAAATGGTTTGAGGGCAAGCCCATCCACACCAAACTCTACCAAAAAGAACCGTAAAAAGAACAATAAAAATAATAAAGGATAACATTAATAGGGCGAATAGGTTTAGATCTTGAGGCCAAAATACCATCCCTAAAATAATAAACTTACGCTCCAATACATTTAATAAAAGTAGTGGTCTACCGTTCCATTTCATAAATGGACCAGCAAAGAGCATAATCATAAAAAACCAGCTCAGCCAGGTTCGATAATTATAGAATCTTCCGTTGGGTTTTTTGGCAAAAATCCATAAGCGTTTTCCCTCCTTGTCTACATTTGATAACTCGTCTCTGAAATGCTCATCGGCTAATGGTTGTGCACCTTTCATGATTTCTATAAATTAAAAAAAGAAGTTTAACAGCTAGTAAAATTACAAACTGTTAAACTTCTTTCCTCGTAAAAAAATTAATAATTTCTAACCTTATTTGCTAGCTGTTGTAACAGTATCTTTTGGAGCAGCTGCAGTTGAATCGGCAGTTGCAGGAGCAACACCACCTTCAACGAACAAATCACCTTGAGGTTCTTTTGCTTTAGCTGGAGTAGTGCCATGTAACGATTTCACAAATGAAGCAAGAGTTTGAATTTGCTTACCATTAAAGGTGTTTTGCCAAGAAATCATACCTTTTGCAGGAACACCATATTTAATGGTTTTAAAGATAGATTTAACGTCGCCACCATGAATCCAATAATCATCGGTAAGGTTTGGACCAACTTGACCACCACCATCAGCTAAGTGACAAACGGCACATTTATCGGCAAATATTGCAGCACCTTCTTCTAACACTTTTTTATCAGTTAAAAGAATTACCGAGTTTTCGTCAATAGCGTTACCAGATTTTTTCAAGTAAGCATCTACTTCAGCTTTTGATTCAGTTACTGCGGTAGTATACTCAGCTGCTTGAAGTTTACCAATTTTAAGAATATGATAATTGAATATGTATAATATTGCTACACCAATGGTAATATAGAAAATGAAATTATACCAAGGTGGAGTAGGATTATCCAATTCAGAAATACCATCAAAATCTTCTTCTAGAATTAATTCAGCTTCAGATTTTTCTGATTTAAGAGCAGCAAATTTTTCCCACCAGCTAATTTGTTCTTTGCCATCTGTAGCATTACGCAACTTTTGAATAGCAGAAGTTAAAGAGCCTAAAAGAAAAATAACAAATAATAATAATATTGCATTCACGGCAATTAAGATACTGGTTAAACCCATACCTGCATCAGCTGGTGCCGCATCGGCAGTTTGAGCTGATAAAGAGCCAGCTAATAAGAGTAAAGCCGACACTGTAAATAATTTATGCTTCATGATATAAATTTTTTAATTTTCAAATGGTTTGTTTCCCATGTCCTTAATATAATTCTTGTCGGCTTTAAATACCCACCATAGCACTCCTACAAAAAATGTCATGAATACAATGAGGGAGAAAATCAGGTAACCTGATTCTATTCCAACCATACTTTGAATATGTTGTTTGAACATGGATGTATTTATTTACTAGCGGTATGACTTAATTTAATATCGGTACCAAGTCTTTGCAAGTAGGCAATTAAGGCAACTAATTCTTTGTTGGCTTCAATTGGGTATCCTTCTTTGTTCAAACCTTCGGCAATTTTAGCTGCTTGAGCTTGTAAATCTGCTAAAGCTTGGTTTTCGTAGCCTTTTTCGTATGGTACACCTAGCGTTCTCATCGCATTAATTTTATCAGCAGTATTAGCGCTATTCAACTCATTTTCTAATAACCATGGGTATGGAGGCATAATAGAACCTGGCGACATTTGGCGTGGATCAATCATGTGATTATAATGCCAACTGTTAGGGTATTTACCTCCAATACGCATCAAATCTGGGCCTGTACGTTTTGAACCCCATAAGAATGGATGGTCATAAACATATTCACCTGCTTTTGAGTATTCGCCATAGCGTTCAGTTTCACTACGGAATGGACGAATCATTTGTGAGTGACAGCTAACGCAACCTTCGCGGATATAAATATCTCTACCTTGTAATTCAAGTGGAGTATATGGTTTAACGCTGCTAATGGTAGCAATATTTGATTTAATAGTTAACATAGGAATAATCTCAACCATACCACCAATTAAGATGGCAACCACAGTTAAAATCATAAAGGTAACTGGTTTGCGTTCAAACGCTTTATGCCAGTATGAATGCGAGCCATGAGCTACATATTCTTTTTCTAATGCAGGAGCAGAAGCAGGTTCATTTGCAATTAATTTACCAGAAGCTGCAGTTTTAATTAAGTTGTAAATCATTACAAACAAACCACTCAAGAACAAGGCACCACCTAAAGAGCGCATCATGTGCATTGGAATAACTTGAAGAGTTGTTTCTAAGAAGTTAGGGTATTTTAACATACCTTCTGGCAAGAACTCTTTCCACATCATACCTTGAGTAAATCCACTCCAGTACATTGGAATTGCATAAAACAAGATACCTAAAGTAGAAATCCAGAAGTGAGTATTAGCTAAAGATTTAGAGTATAATTTAGTACCATAAATTTTTGGTACTAACCAATAAAACATACCAAAGGTCATTAAACCATTCCATCCTAAGGCACCAGTATGAACGTGTGCTACGATCCAATCTGTAAAGTGGGCAATTGCGTTAACGTTTTTCAAACTCAACATTGGACCTTCAAAAGTAGCCATACCATAAGCGGTAACACCTACTGCAAAGAATTTCAATACAGGTTCGTCTCTTACCTTATCCCAAGCACCTCTTAACGTTAATAAACCATTGATCATACCACCCCAAGATGGAGCAATAAGCATTATAGAGAATACAACGCCTAATGATTGAGCCCAATCTGGTAAAGCAGAATATAATAAATGGTGAGGACCAGCCCAGATGTATAAGAAAATTAATGTCCAGAAGTGAACAATAGATAATTTATACGAATAAACCGGACGGTTAACTGCTTTTGGCAAGTAGTAATACATCATACCTAAGTAGGGAGTAGTTAAGAAAAATGCAACCGCATTATGTCCATACCACCACTGAACTAAAGCATCTTGAACACCTGCATATAACATATAGCTCTTAGTTAAGCTAATAGGCAACTCAAATGAGTTAACAATGTGTAAAACGGCAACAGTAATAAAGGTAGCTAAGTAAAACCAGATAGCAACATACATATGGCGCTCTCTACGTTTAATAATAGTACCAATCATATTAATACCAAAAACAACCCAAACCAAAGCAATTGAAATATCAATTGGCCATTCTAATTCTGCGTATTCTTTTGAAGTTGTAAGTCCTAAAGGCAAAGTAATAGCGGCAGCCAAAATAATTAATTGCCATCCCCAAAAGTGGATAGTACTTAATACATCACTAAATAAACGTGCCTTACAAAGGCGTTGAAGAGAATAATAAATCCCTGCGAAGATGGCATTACCAACAAATGCAAAAATTACCGCATTGGTGTGCAAAGGCCTAATTCTTCCAAAAGAAGTAAAAGGTAAATTTAAATTCATTGCTGGATAATAGAGTTGGATCGCGGCGATCAAACCTACCAACATTCCCACCACGCCAAATATTACCGAGGCGATGATGAAATTCCGGACGATCCGGTTGTCATAGTTGAAGTTTTCCACTTGCATAGATTCTGGTTTTAGTTTAATGATTCAAAAATATTGACCGCGGACAGACAGAAACATGACATTCCTTACCGCTTGAACTGATTTATGTCAGTTGAATGATTCTAAATAACTACTCGATTTCTGAGGCTTCTTCTTTAACTGGCTTATCATCAAATAGAATGCGCACTGAAGGGGTATAATCGTCTTCCATCTGCCCGCTTTTAACAGACCAAATGAAGGCAATTAAAAAGCCCACAGCCATGACTAAACTGCAGCCAATTAATAAAAACATTATTTTCATGATTTTCTTTTTTGAAAGTTAGAATATTTGGTCCTTACGTGCAAGTAAATAAGTAGATACTGTTGTAAATAAAATTACACTGATACTACTTATTGGCATTAACACCGCTGCAATTACAGGCGACAATAAGCCTTGAACCGCAAAGCTTAGGCCTATGATATTATAGGTAAGAGATATTAAAAAGCTCATATGAATAACTTTTACCGTACTTGCTGCATACGTAAAAAACCTACTTAGCTTAGTAAAAACCGAGGCATCCATAATCACATCGCTACCAGGTGAGAAATGGGCGGTGTCTTCTGTGACAGATATTCCTAAATCTGCCACCTTCAAGGCACCTGCATCATTTAAGCCATCTCCTATCATGACTACATATTCGCCATTTTCTTTTAGCTGATGTATGTAAAGCATTTTCTCGCTAGGGCTCATATTAAAGAGCATTTGAGTATTTGCTGGGAAAAACCCTTCTAAGCGCTTGCGTTCCGAATCATTATCGCCACTTAATAAGGTTAGTTTTCGTTTGGCTCCAAGTTCTGTAATCAACTCCTCTAATCCTTGTCGGTAGGAGTGTTTAATTTCAAAAACTCCTGCTAAATCATTTTCAAACGAAACGTAAACACAGGTAGAAAGTACGTCTTTGGTTTGTATTTGGTTCAGCTTTAAAAAACTGGCTGAACCAACCTTGATTTCAAAACCATTTACAAAAGCCGAAATTCCTTTGCCACTAGTTTCAGTAAAATCATCCAGTGTTACTTTTTCGTGAGTTTCACATTCAATAAAACCAGCTATACGCTTGCTTAGTGGATGCACAGAATTTTCGCAAACGGCCTTCACCCAACTTAATTCTTGCTGGGTTAAAACTCTTCCTTCGTAGTTAATTTCTGATTCGGCAGGTTGGGTAATGGTACCAGTTTTATCAAAAACTAAATGGGTAGCTTTAGCCATTCGTTCAATAACATCAGGCGACTTTAGGTAGAATTTGCTACGACCAAACATACGCAAACTATTACCTAATGCAAAGGGTGAAGACAAAGCCAAGGCGCATGGGCAGGCAATAATTAAAACAGCCGTAAATGCATTTAAACTTCGGCTCGGGTCGAACCAATACCAAAAGGCAGCTGAACCAAAGGCTACAAACAACAAAGCAAAAGTAAAGTACTTACTAACGATAGATTGGAAGCTATGAATTCGGCTTTGTTGATCTTTAGCAAAATGCTCGCTATTCCATAATTGAGTTAAATAACTTTGTGAAACTGTTTTGCATACTTCTAGCTCAAGAGTTCCTCCTGCTTGCCTGCCACCAGCGTATATAACTTCGCCAAATACTTTCTCAATAGGATCATTCTCTCCTGTAACAAAACTAAAGTCTACTTGTGCTTTTCCTTTTAGTAAAATAGAGTCGGCAGGAATAATTTCATTATTACGTATTAAAATTCTATCCCCAATTTTTAATTGGGTAATAGGTAAGGTAGTCTCTTTTTCTTCTTTAACAACCGAAACTGCAACAGGAAAATACGATTTATAATCGCGTTCAAACGAGAGGGTGTCTATTGTTCTTTGTTGAACCCATTTGCCAATAAGCAAGAAAAAGACTAGACCTGCAAGCGTATCAAAAAAACCAATGCCCGAATGAGAAATAACCTCATACGAGCTTCTTACGAACATTACTAAAATGCCCAATGCCAATGGAAAATCTATGTTTACAATGCCCTTGCGCAAACTTCTGTAGGCAGAAATAAAATAATCTTGAGCCGAGTATAAAAAGATTGGTAGGGCCAAGCCCATGTTTAAGAAACCAAATAAACGCGAGAAGTAAACGGATGAAAAGCTATCTAAACCAAAGTATTCAGGAAAGCTAATGAGCATTATATTTCCAAAACCAAAGCCTGCCACACCAACTTGGTAAAGCAAACGGCGATTGGTACTTTGTTTTTTCTTTCCTTCTAAATCATTTAAATTTAAGGAAGGCTCGTAGCCTAATGAACTGAGGAGTTCAACTAATTTTCGCAAACTACAAATGTTATGATCAAATGTAATTGCTACTTGTTTTTTAAGAAAATCAACTCGAGAGTTTTTTACTCCCCTTTCCAGCTTGTATAAACTTTCCAGCAACCAAATGCAACTGCTACAATGCATAGTTGGCATGTGAAAAGTAATGCGGGAAATTTTGTCATCACGG
This sequence comes from Bacteroidetes bacterium B1(2017), assembly GCA_002256395.1. Lineage (GTDB taxonomy): Bacteria > Bacteroidota > Bacteroidia > UKL13-3 > UKL13-3 > B1. The sequence continues at coordinate 483,949 of NKJG01000001.1, forward strand.
TACTGAATAAGTTGCCTTTGTATCTGATCATCGTCGAGAAAATTAAACTTAACTTTTGAAACAGGGTTCTTTAAACTTAGTCCTGGGGTTTGTTCTAAATCATAATAATCGCATAAATTGTTATTGGATAACAACTCGTAAACACCTTTGCAGCCTTGGCAGCAGAAGTCTTTTTCATCATATTTAATTACAGCGCTTGGTATGCTATCGCCACAATGGAAACAGCTTAATTTTTGTGCGTTTGCTACCTTCCCCATTCTTTCTTATCCTAAAAATACAGAACGTTGCTCGTTCATAAAAAACGAATGGTTCTTATTAAAAATCATGTCTTCCAAGATATCGTTTCTATTTACCCCTGTAACTAAAAGGAATGAATTTAAACCTACTAAAAGGTCTAAAAGCTCACTGTAATAATTCTCTGGGTAAACTCTATTGATTGAAAAATGTTGTTTGTAGTTTTTTAGGTAATCAATAATTCCTTTTTCATTTGAAGAACTATTTTCTGTTACCACTACATTTAAAACCAAATTGTTTTTGAGCATTTGATCCCCCATTAAATACATAAACAATTTAATAGCATCGAAAGAGCGCTTACTACCATCATAAATGAGCACAATATTTTCGAAATCTATTTGCTCACAATCGAGCAATACTATCGGGCAACGAGTATTACGCATTAATGATTCAATGGCATCAAAGGAGGCCTTATTAACATTCGGTTTTCTAAAAATATCTTTCCCTATTAAGAATAGATCATTGTATAAACTTTCTTTCACTAAGTCTTCATTGGTTTCTTCGGCACCAATAAACACTTTCGTTCTCAAGCTTAACTCTTCGCATTTCTTTATAAAACGGGTAATAAATTCGTTGCTATTGTTCAGGTCGGTATGGAGAATCTTCTCGATGATTTCTGAGCGGGTATATTGGTTGGCCAAGTGTACCGTTGAGTCGAATACATCATTCAAATTCCCTGTACTAATACCTTCTACAAAGGCACCATTAAAATGGTCCTGCCTATTATGAAAAATCTTCATCGAGCAGTCCAATAGACGTTCAGCATCTGCCGATCCATCCATTAATATGAGCATATTGCGTACCACGGGCATTTAATTATCTAGTGTCAAAAATACCCGCGTAAAAAAGTTAAAAATATGACCTAACTCAAACGCCCCTATGATTAAAGTCATGTTCTAAATACTGCCACATTATCAGGCCCTTTGGTAGCGTTTTAGGTTGTCTTGCTTTTCTAAAAAGCTACATGTATAGGTATATCCTTTTTCAAAAATTTCTTTTGCCGATGAAAGCTTCAACAAATGAAATGCACTTAGTTCAGGTGGTTCAATAAATAAATTACAGGAAGGAATATGGTTGAGCATATTAGCTCTTAAACCAAGGTGAATAATTTTATCAAAATAGGTTCCGGTACTTTTTTTATTTGCCTCCTGATGAATTGGATTTACATGAATTCCTATAATATTTTTAACATGTCCGATTAACGGTTGCACAGGTAGATTATTCATTAAACCGCCATCAACAAAATGTTGCCCATTTATTAGCTGAGGTTTAATTAAAAAGGGAAAAGCGATACTGGCAATTAAGGGGTCTAAAATTGGACCTTCATTAAAATAAACTGTTTGGGCCAAATCTAAATTGGTACAAGCAATGGTCATAGGAATTTTTAAATCTTCAAACGATTTGGCTCGAATATGTTTTGCCAATAATTTGCGCAATCCATCCGGACTTAATAATCCTAATTTAAAGCCCCTAAATTTTAAGAGTTTGTATAAATCTAGGTGTAAGAAAATTTCTAGCATTTCATCCGGTGTATATCCATCTGCATATAAAACACCCGCCATAGCACCCGCGCTAACACCCGAAAGCACATCTGGAAATATACCATGCTCTTCAAGCGCTTTTAACACACCGGCATGGGCAAAGCCTCTTACTCCACCACCGGAAAAAACAATACCGGTTGAATAGTCCAAAGTTTAAACAGAAGCGTGAGAAATTCTTTCTAGCATTGATTTATTTAAGATTCTAATTTTCTTGCCTTCCATGTCAATTAGCTTGTCTGTTTTAAACTCAGATAACAAGCGAATAACAGTTTCTGTAGCAGTTCCTACAATATTGGCAATATCTTCTCTTGGCAAGGTAACCGAAATAAGATTATCATCTTGAAGTGAATCGTCTTGGAAAGTTTTCTGCAAAAACAACAAGGTTTCGGCTAAGCGTTCGCGTACACTTTTTTGAGCCAAGCTTTGAATGCGTTCATCGGCAATGCCCAAATCGTGGCAAAGGGATTTAAGCATGTGCTTATTTATTTGAGAATTTTTCTCTAATAATTCTAAGAATACATTTTTAGGAATAAAACAACAAATGGTATCTTCAATACACGTGGCTGTTGCAACTAATGGTTCGTCGGCAATAAGAGCACGATAACCTAAAAACTCTCCCTCACGTGCAAAACGAATAATTTGCTCTTTACCATCTTTATTTGATCGGGTAAGTTTTATAGCGCCTTTGCTCAAACAGTATATTCCCAATGGAATATTGTCTTCATAAAAAATAGACTGACCTTTTTTGTAATGGCTGCAAGATTTTGCGGCACTCACAATTTCTGATTCGTCTTCGCTGCAGTATGATAAGAAAGAAACTGATTTGGCATCACAATGCTTACAATCCAAATAAATTTTCTGCATAAGTTTAAAGTTCTAAGGTGTGAGTTTAAATTCAAGTCCAAATTAAGAGTTTTTCGTCCACAATTCAAAAAATTGCGTCTGTTCGAACGTAGGATTCTCGAATTTTACAATTTTACATTCGGCTAAACCCCCGTCATTTGTAGCGATAATTAGATTTAACCCTATCTTATTCAGGGTTTTGGAAATGTAATTATCCCATTTCCCTTGTCCGTCAATCAAATCAGAAAAATAGCCATTGAAATTTATTCCCGATACATTCTCCAAACTTTTTTGATACATTTCTTTGGTGTATCCCCTCCCCTTTTTATAAGAATCAAGGTATAATTGGTTCAACACCTGATCTAATCGCTTGGCGCCATGGGTTGCTTCTAAAATTTGTACATCAGCTACTAAAGCCGCAATTAATCCTTCCATGTAAATAGAAACCTTACGATCTTTAATACCAGGCACATAGCCATCTAACCAGGTATCAAAACTAGATTGGGCAACAGAATAATTAAATCTACCCCCATTATTGTAATGCCTATCTAAATCAGCTGCAAGGCTTTTAGCGTATTCATCAAAACTCCAAACACCGCTTCTATAAAGCATCAAATCGCCATAATAGGTTGTAACACCTTCGTAAACATACCCAAGCTCAGAATAATTTTCTTTGGTAAAATCATAGGGCCACATTTCTTGAGGGCGTATGCGTTTAACGTTCCATAAGTGAAACAATTCGTGGGAGCTTATGGCAATAAAATCGGCATAAAACTCTGGGGTATCCATTTCTTCGGCCGGACCCATGGCAATAACCGTAGAATTACTATGTTCAACCCCATGTCTGAATTTATAAGGCAGGAGTAAATACAAGAAATGGTAATCGCTCATGGGTAGTTCACCAAAAATAGCAATCTGAGCCAAGGCATATTTTCGGGTATGTTCCTCTAAGGTATGCATTGCACTGCATGTGCCCCCTTGAAACCAAAAATGAATCTTAGTTTTTTCTACCATAAAGGTATGATGAACCAAGCTTGGGGAAGCAAAAAACGGACTATCGGCAAGAGAATCGAAATTTGGAGCTAATAGGGTTTTACCCTTATGTGGCAGTTGACATGCAATTTCCCAATTTGCGGGAACATCCAATTCTACCTCTATGGGCAAATGGATATTGGCAGGCACATACATAAAGCAATTAACAGGGTTTAGGTAAAGCAAGTTTTCATCGGCAAAACTCGCACCTGCATCGGGCTGGTTGGCATAATATTGATAGCTAATTTCAACTTTATCTATTCCAAATGCACTAATTTGCCAGCTATCCTTAGTTAGTTTTTTAAAGGCCAAGGAATTTCCCTGCTTATCAAACGCTTTAAACATGCGAATATTTTTGGCATAGTTTGCTAACTCATACCTACCAGGGCGCCAGGATGGCAATTGAAGGATTAGGTTTTCTTCTTCTGTTTTGCTCACTTCTGCGGTAAACTGCACAAAATGATCTTGGGGGTTTGAAATGCAGACTTTGTAATTCATATTTGTACAAATATGAACATTGCATACTTAGTTTCCATCATATCGGTATTACTTTTACTGGTTTTTGCCGTATTATCCTTCTCAAAGGCCGATAATCCTCGCTTTCAATTATTATATATTGTGGTGGCCACCTTTAATATAGGTGTTTTAGTTTGCATAATAATTGTAAATTATTCTAGCCAAAGCGCCCTAATTTGGCCTGGTTTACTATTTATTCACGTGCTAAACAAGTGCAGGGAGCTGTATAGGTTGTTGTAGAGCAAAGCAATTTCCAAACTTGCAACATAACATTTGCCGCCCTATCTTCGCCGATATGAATTTTCCTATTATAGCTCCTTCGGTACTTTCTGCCGATTTTGCCCATTTGGGTCGTGATATTGAGATGATTAACGCTAGTGAGGCCGATTGGTTTCATGTGGATGTAATGGATGGCGTATTTGTACCAAACATCTCTTTTGGTTTTCCGGTGATTAAATCACTTCAAAAATTGGCCAAAAAGCCATTGGATGTGCATTTAATGATTGTTCAACCCGAACGCTATATAAAAGATTTTAAAGCAGTTGGAGCAGATATCCTTTCGGTTCATTACGAAGCCTGTACCCATTTGCACAGAACCTTGGGTGCAATTAAAGAAGAAGGAATGAAAGCTGGTGTGGCTATTAACCCACATACACCCGTGCATTTGCTAAAAGATATTATTAAAGATATTGATTTAGTGTGCATGATGAGCGTTAACCCAGGCTTTGGTGGTCAGAAGTTTATTGAACAAACCTACACAAAGTGTGCCGACTTAAAAGCCATGATATTAGCCTCGGGCTCAAATTGCTTAATAGAAATTGATGGTGGAGTGAATGATGTAACCGCACCAAAATTATTGCAAGCTGGTGCTGATGTGTTAGTAGCAGGCAACTATGTTTTTGCGAGCTCAACTCCACTTGAAACAATTTCTTCTCTAAAAAAATTGGGTTCAGATACTAGCCAACACGCCTAATCGTTAGCCAAGCGTTGAACGTTTTTAAACCACTTTCTTTTTGTTTGGCTCTAGGCCTTTTGTGCTTGTTACCATTGGTAACACAAGCGCAGAAAAATGCTGTGGTATTTGGAAACATCACCGATAGCATTGGCCAACCTATTGCCGATGTAAATATTTTGGTGGTTGGCAAAAACATTACAGGCGGCAGCAACGATAAAGGATATTACCAACTACAAGTACCAAGTGGCGTAGAGCTAGAGTTAGTGTTTACCTATGTTGGCCGACAAGCTTACAAACAAAAGATTGAGCCCCTTCAGCTTGGCGAAAAAAGGAAAGTGACTATTCAAATGGAGTATGGCGTTTCGCTTCAAACCTTTGTTTTGCGAGAGGAACGTGAACGTGAAAAGGTTTCGATGTATACCATTGACCCTAGAAAAATTGAAGCATTACCTAATGTTAGCGGAAGCTTTGAATCTATTTTAAAAACCTTGCCTGGTGTAAATTCAAACACCGAATTGAGTTCGCAATACAATGTACGTGGAGGTAATTACGACGAAAATTTAATTTATGTAAACGATATTGAAATCTATCGTCCGTTTTTGCCACGTAGCGGCCAGCAAGAGGGTTTAAGTTTTATCCATAGCGAATTGGTGCAAAACATAAAATTTTCTGCGGGTGGTTTTGAAGCACGCTACGGTGATAAAATGAGTAGCGTTTTAGATATTAAATATAAGGACCCTAAGAAATTTGCAGCCTCCTTAAACGCTGGTTTAATGGGTGTGCAAACTCATGTGGAGGGTGCTAGCGATAATTTACGCTTTACCTATTTAATAGGAGCACGTTATTGGAGTAATAAATATGTATTGGGCACCTTAGATACAAAAGGCGATTATCAGCCTTCGTTTTATGATGTACAAACCTTACTTAATTTTCATTTAAAAGAAAACCTTACAGTAAGCTTTTTAGGAAGTTATGCCCAGAACAGATATCTATTTGTTCCTCAAAATAGAGAAACAACTTTTGGTACCGTTAACAGGGCCTACCGTTTAAATATTTATTTTGACGGAGCCGATTTAATGCAATATCAAACTGCCACTGCCGCAGCAACAGTTTCTTACAAGCCAACACCCTTTACCCAACTTAAATTAATTGCCTCTACTTTTTACTCAAACGAAAACGAAATATTTACTGTAGAAGGTGCTTACCGTATGAGTGATATTGAAACGGATATGGGTTCGGACAATTTTGCACAAGCACGTAATTTAAAAGGCGTGGGATATTTTATTAATAATGCGCGCAATGCCGTAATTGCCAATGTAAGCAATATTGGTCATAGAGGCTACCACAGTTTGGGCAAAAACAATTTGCAGTGGGGAGCCTTTTTTCAATCAGAAAAAATACAAGACAAATTGCATGAATGGTATTACGATGATTCTTCTGGATTTAGCAGGCCTACACTTGATACCAACGGCAATTTTAATTTGAGCAATTACCTCGATTCGCGCTTGAATTTGCAATCGTATAGACTAAATGGATATGTGCAAAATTCTCAAACCATAAATAAAACGTATAACGCTGTTTTAACCTATGGCTTGCGTGCAAATTACTGGAGCTATAATGAGCAAACAGTTGTGAGTCCTCGTGTGCAATTTGGGTTTGAACCAAATCGCCTACACAACCGTTTGATAAGAGAAAAAGTAATTGAAGGTAAACGAAGAAAAGATTGGATGTTACGTGCGGCCTATGGTTGGTATTATCAACCACCTTTTTACCGCGAGTTACGAAATTTTGAAGGGGTACTGAACCCAAATATTAAAGCGCAAAGAGCTATACATTATGTGCTGGGTGGCGATGTAAATTTTAGAGCTTGGAACCGACCGTTTAAATTTGTAACAGAGCTTTACTACAAGCAACTAGATAATTTAATTCCCTACGAAATAGATAATGTACGCATACGCTATTTTGCCAATAATAATAGTAGTGGCTATGCAACTGGTATAGACATGCGCGTAAACGGTGAGTTTGTAAAAGGTGCCGAAAGCTGGGCTAGCTTGAGCTTTATGAAAACCGAAGAAAAAATAACTGACGCTAAAGATGCACAGGGCAACGCTATTACACCTCATTATATCCCACGTCCAACCGATCAGCGTTTTACCTTTGCTATTTATTTCCAAGATTATTTGCGCCACAATTCTAAAATTCGCATGAGCTTAAACTTAGTGTATGGTGCGGGTTTACCATTTGGAGTACCAGATCATAACAGATACAATGATGTGTATAGAATGCCAAGCTACCGCAGGGTAGATATGGGCTTGAACCGAGTGTTGATAGCAGAAAACACAAAAGAACGAGATAATTTTTGGAAGAGAAATTTTAAATCGGCTTGGATAGGATTAGAAGTATTTAACCTTTTAGGTGTAAATAATACCATCAGTTATATTTGGATAGAAGATGTGAGCGCCAATAGATATGCGGTTCCTAACTACCTCACCAACCGCCGCATTAACCTCAGGTTGATGCTTAAATTTTAGACCCTTACATGAGTAATACAAGCGCATCCAAAATACTTGATTGGAATTTGTTAGTGAAAATATTTTCGCTGGCATTGCCTTACAAAACTAAATTTTATACCGCCGTTATTCTAACTATTAGCATTGCTGTTTTAGGTCCTCTTAGGCCTTATATGATACAACATGCGCTAGATACATTTGTTATAAAAAACGATTCATTAGGCTTATTAAATTACTGCGTACTCATTTTATTCTTGTTACTGGTGCAATCTGTTATGCAATGGTGGAGTACCTTATTGGCTAACTTTTTGGGTCAGCAAATAATTTATGATTTACGCAATAAAGTATATCGGCACATCATGAGTTTGCGCTTAAACTTTTTTGACAACACCCCTGTGGGAACCCTTGTTACACGTAGCGTGAGCGATATTGAAACCATAAGCGAAGTATTTAGCGAAGGCATGATAAACATTGTGGGCGACATTTTACAAATTGTGGTGATACTTATTTTAATGTTTAGCGAAAATGTAAAACTGTCGTTGGTATGTTTATCGGTATTGCCGTTTTTATTTTACAGTGGCTATTTATTTAAAGAAAAAATAAAAGAAAGTTTTGAGTTGGTTCGAACCCAAGTAGCACGCTTAAACACCTTTGTGCAAGAGCATTTAAGTGGCATGCAAATAGTGCAATTATTTAACAGAGAAGAAAGAGAATTTACTGCCTTTAAAGAAATAAACGCCCAACATAGAGATGCCAATATTAAGAGTGTTTTTTACTACTCGGTGTTTTTTCCGGTGGTGGAAGTATTAAGTGCTATAAGTATTGGACTATTGGTTTGGTATGGAGCCAAATTGGTAGTAGATACCGAAATTACCATGGGTACTTTTGTGGCGTTTATTATGTATATAAACTTATTCTTTAGACCCATTAGAACTTTAGCCGATAGGTTTAATAATTTGCAAATGGGCATGATTGCTTCTGAGCGAATTTTTTTATTAATAGAAGATGAAACGCCAAAAGAAACACAAGGCACAGAAGTTTTACAACACACAAAAGGGCATATAGAATTTAAAGATGTGTGTTTTGGTTATTTACCAGGGCAACGTGTGCTGAACCAAATAAGTTTTGAAGTAGAAAAAGGCGAAACCATTGCCTTAGTAGGTGCAACAGGTGCAGGTAAATCAAGCATTATAAATTTATTGAGCCGTTTTTATGAGATAGAATCGGGGCAAATTTTATTGGATGGACAATCTATTGACCGCTATACCTTAGCTAGCTTACGTGGTAAAATAAGTGTGGTTATGCAAGATGTATTTTTGTTTACTGGAACCATTTTAGAGAACATACAATTATACGATACCACGATAAGCGAAGAGAAAATAATTGCCACTGCCAAATTATTAGGTGCCCACGAGTTTATAAGTAAAATGCCAAATGGCTACCACCAAAAAGTTACCGAAAGAGGCGCGAGTTTAAGTGTAGGCCAAAGACAATTAATTTCGTTTGTAAGAGCCATGGTAGTAGATCCAGCCATTTTGGTATTAGACGAAGCTACTTCTAGTATTGACCATGATACAGAAGAGATAATACAAGCTGCCATTATTAAAATGCGTGAAGGAAGAAGCTCTATAGTAATTGCGCATAGATTAAGCACAATAGCCAATGCCAATGAAATTTTGGTATTAGACAAAGGCCATATTGTAGAACGCGGCACACATACCCAATTACTCCAAAACAACGGGTATTATACAAATTTGTATGAGCATCAATTTGGTTCGACTGGTTCACCAGTCTAATCAACCTTTTAGTTCGACAGGCTCAGCAAGCGGTTAATTCGACATGCATATATAGCGTTTAGTTTTGTAGGCAATTGAAAGCCCCTTGTAAATGAAATATTATTCAATGTTTATAAGGCAAATGCTAATGTTTGTGAACAAAGATGACACGTTGGCGATGAACCTGCGCTGTAAATAAACTAATAAGTACTGTTTCTACCTTAAAACCACCCTGCATATTCTCAATAATACCCGCAACAAAATAAAAAGAAATGTAACTGTTTTAAAAGTAACTGTTTCTGAAATAAAACTTACTCTAACTAATTTAAAATGCCTTGAAAATGAAAATAGACGACTCGTTGTCTGTTTAAAAAAAAGTAAAAACCAACATGTCATCTTTTTTCATTTACGTAACTAATTAGACCTCGCTTGGGTACTTTTTGCTTAGCAACGGAGCCTTTTATTTCATTTACTATGCATTTTACTTCACTTACATAAGGCATTTCAATGCTGCAGGTACTTATTAGAACATTTACAAAGGGTTTTCAAATACAAACACTGCCAATTATTTCATTGCTGTTATGTTTTAAGGTTCAACATTGGGTTTTACCTCTTCAACATGACAAGAGGTAAAAGGGACTAAATGAAAATTGGAGGCAGTTGGGACCTTTTATTTTACTGTTGCTCGAGTCTCACACTACCAAACTGATTTTCCTCAGCTCAAAACTCAAATTCCCACCCCAAATCTTCTGGTGAAAGCTTGGTGAACTTGAAGAACCAAGATTGGTGAGTTTATCAAACCATTAATATTTATATAATTCAAAAGTTCCTCTAAATGTGCAAGAATCGGAGTTCCATTTTTGCATAGGGAAGAAATACGTTACATTACCTGTATAGCAAGCAGAAAATGGAGTTTTATCGCATTTTTTAATTTCACTTAAATGAAAAAGAAAAGTGTCTTTACCATATCTGTCTGAATAAAAACTACAAACATAACTATCATATATTTCTAAATTTGGAATTTTTATTTCACCATTTTCTTCAAATACAACCCCTGCAACCCTATCAAAACATATAGAGTCTTCATAAGGCCATAAATTTTTTCTACAATAAAAATTATTCCCCTTAACATAAAAGGTTTCACCAAACTGTGGTCGTCCACCTAAAGAATAAGAATCTAAGTTGTACTTTCCTTCTGGTAAAACAATTTTTTCTTCCTTTTGCTTATCCTCTTTTTTGCAAGCAAACAAGCAACAAAAAACAAATACGGCTAAAATTCTTTTAATATCCATTATCACATTCTCCTATTACGTCTGCAAAAAATTATTTAAGCCTCATTGTATACATTCCAAAGGTTCCATATTCAATTTTCCCACTGCCCTTTTTGGACCATTGAATGCTATATCTACCTTCAATAATTCCATTTATTGGAACTAATTTTGAAGGGAATAAGATAAAAGTATCTCCTCCAAATTCTTCATCATAAAAACCACAAGCAGAATTATTTGTGGAAGCAACTCTTAATCGAGGTAAATACAAGCTATCAACTCCTGGAATTAAATTACCAGCAGTCTGAATTAAGCAAAAAGTATCCTGTCCTTTGCCCCAATAGTGAGCTGGGAAAAATTCGTTTCTCTGAATGTAATAGTAAAAAACGTTGGGATTGGTATGAGGGGGTAATCCCTCATCAGGATGCATTACAATCCCATACAAACCTTCCTTAAAATAGTAATTTTCCTTTTGTTCTTTCTTGCATCCAAGCAAAAAAGAAACACAACTCAATAGTAAAATTCTTTTAATACCCATAATCACATTCTCCTATTACATCGGTAAAAAATCAGAAAAACAGCCTACATTTCAAATGTTCCGTATTCGGTTTTGCTTGTTGGGTCTCTAGGCCATATTAATCTATATCTTCCAGAAAACCCTCCGCCATTATTCCATTGAATGGGCGTTAATTTTGAAGGAAACAACACAAATGTGTCTCCGCCATATTTTTCATCTTCAAATGTACAAACCGAATAAAAGCTCTTAGCAATTCGTAACCTAGGAATATAAACGCTATCCGCAGTTGAAATAAGAATTCCTGACTCCCTCTCCAAACAAAAAGTATCTTTTCTTGTACCTGCATTTTCGGCTGGAAAAAATCTATTTTCTTTAATATAAAAATAGCAAACCAAAGGATGAGTTCGTGGTGGTAATCCTTCATCAGGAATTAATGTCATGGAATATATACCTTCCTTAAAATAGTAATTTTCTTTAATTTCCTTTTTGCATCCTATTATTGATACAATGCAAATCAACAATAAAATTCTTTTAATACCCATAATCGCATTCTCCTATTAGATCGGCAAAAAATTACTTAAGCCATATGACCCCCATTTCGAACCGTCCATATTCTAATGATTTATACCACTCATTTGGGTACTGAATTCGATACCTACCATTAAGGGTTGGACACAAAGTTCCTTCATTTAAAGTTATTTTTGAAGGGTAAAAAACAAAAGAATCACCTCCATACTTTTCATTTTCTGAAGCACACACCTTAAAAAATCCTTGTGAAATTTGTAATGAGGGTATGTAAATACTATCCATGGAAGGAATTAAGTTACCAGCCATTCTTTCATAACAAATAGTGTCATCACCTTTTCCATAACTATATGCTAAATGAAAGGCGTTTTTTTCAATAAAATAATAATTTCGCTTTGGATTAGTATGTGGAGATAGACCCTCGTCTGGATATAAAATTATACTATACAAACCCTCCCTTAATAGATAGGTTGGTTTTGTTTCTTTTTTGCACCCAAGCAAAAAAGAAAGTAAGCTTAAAGCAATAAATATTCTAATACCCATTATCACATTCTCCTATAACATCGGCAAAAAACTCGCCTTCGCTTTTTACTTCAAAACCATCGTTTAATTCTATTTCTTGTGAAGCGCGTAAATTTATATTCATGCCTTTATTTACCAAAATAGAACAAGTAGTACAACCCTTATCTCCAACTAAAATACGTTTCCTAACCTTAGGATTCAAATTAAAGTTATTAAAACTTGTTTGATTATAAATTCTTGGCAAATCTAAATTGCATTGGCTTAAATCTAATTTGTATTGCCTTACATAATCTATTTCAAATTCAAATGGAAATACAGTGACATTTTCCTTTATTTCAGAACACCTCACATGGTAACTTCTATTACCTAAAGCCGCCTCTATATCAAAAACAATTATCATTGGGTCAAAATCTTTAGGGGTTTTACCTATTTTACCCAAGGTATTAATTGTTTGAAGGAGCCTATTATCATAAAAAAACTTTAGGCTGCTGGGTGTCCACTCCAAAGCATAGGTATGAAAATGATCTTGGTCTACAAATGGATGAAAAATAGATTTAGGGTCTGGGCTTAGATATTTACCATTTATGTCTGTACAATTATCACATGAACATTCTGTTGTTTCAATCCATTTATCCCTATTACATTCAAAAGGCGGGTCAATTACAGAGGCAACTGCACCAAAACCACTGGCTCCAATATTGGGTTGTTGTTCAGAAATATCTATTTCGCCATAGCAATATTTGCGTACATAGGTTTCGGGCAGGTTGCGGCATTTTGCCCCACCAGGAGAAAATAACCAAAAGCATTGACCAATGCCCGTATTAGATGGTCCTACTGGCCTATTAATTTTAAAGCGTGCTTCTATATACCCATATTTAATGGCATCTAAGCTATTTAATACACCTGTGGTATAGGTGTAATTTTGGGGCACTTGTTGCCATTCATTATTAAATTTACAGTCTTTTTTATACCACCCCTTTACATAATCAGGTGCATATTTTTGGGTAACGAGGGTTATGCTAGAAAAAGTACTAGTGGGCGTTTGAGGCTTATAAAAATGGGCCACAGGATAGGTAATTTTGGTTCCCCAAAAACCTAGATTATTACAAACTGGGCAAACTCCATTTTGACCAACATGGCAATTATCTTCGACAGCATGTTCCATAACAAAATAGGCCATTTCGGTTTCGTATAAATTAACGCCATAATTAAAGTTCAATTTAGTGCTTGCTTCATCCACAAACTCTTCTTCTAAAACGGGTTTGGCAATATAATTTTTATCGCCACGCATGGGCTTGTTGCTAGCATCTAAAACTGGCAAACCATTGGCCGGGTTTATTACATATGGCTGCTGTGCACCTACCCTAATACTTAAACTTAAAAGTATAAGTATTATCAAACTATGTTTCGATAACTTTTTCATTGTTCAAATAGTTTAGGATTTTACTCAGAAAGGATCATACGTTTGGTATCTATTTCAGTTCCATTGCAAACAAGGCTATAGAGGTACATGCCTGGTTTTAGATCGTAGGCATTTATGCTTAAACTATTTTTACCAGCTTGCAAATTAGCATATGTTTTTAGCAGTTCGCCTTGCATGTTAAAGAGTAAAATAGATACTCCCTTTGCATCCTCGGGTGTTTGGTAGGCAATGCTAGTATTGGCATGAAATGGATTGGGTTGGTTTTGGTATAATATATAGCCTGAGCTAGTTTCTGTAGCTCCCATTTTTTTTCCTAAATTTAGTAAAGTATCTTTTTTTGTTGGATCGCCTTTTGGCATTGGCTTTTTGCCACAGCAGGTATTTAGCCTTGCCTCTAAATCATTTATTTGCCCTTGTTGTTGTTGCAAACCTGCTGTAAGCAAGGCTACTAATTGTGGGTAATTAATTCCCAGTGTACCTTGTTGGGTGGCATCTACTACCTCTGGTATAACTAGTTTTAATTCTTGAGCAATAAAACCAATATGCCGTATTGTATCATTGGCACTTAAGCCCAAGGCTTTGCTATACGTTGGTAGGGGCTTGTAATGGTAATATACTCCTCTCAGCTTCATAATTTTGCCAATGGGGTCATCTATATCAACCACCTTGGTTTTCATTCGTCCATCCGAAAAAATGTATTGACCTGTTGACCAACCCTGACCATTACATAAGAAAAAGGAATTATCCATTCCATATTGCGAAATGGCTAAAGCTTTTGTCCAAGAATGGGCGCCGTTAAATTTGGCTATGTAATTCCATGGACTAGAATCTCCGTGTGAAAGCAATAAACACATATTTTCTAAATCGCTTGTGATATGCACTTTGGTTCCCAAAACATCAGTGGTACCAATGCCTACCTTACCGCCATTTAAAACTTTTAACTGGGCAAAGGCTGTTGAGCTGGTAAAAAGAAGCATCAAAATAAAAAGGTGTAAACCTGCTCTTGGTGCAGGGGAAGCAAAACTAGGGGTGGGGATTAAAATAGTAGTTGTGTTGCATTGCCTGTTTAGGCTTTCATTTGTTTGCATATTGTTTTTGTTTTTAAAATTTACTTTTTCTTCTTCATATTTTTTGGGGATTAAGTGTCAAACATAAAACACATATTTTCCATTTGCAAATTAAAAAAGTTAATTTAAACATAATTTTCATCCACTTGGAGAAACACGATAAATTTTAGATATAGAATAAAGCCTGCTTGGAATACCATGAACTTCCTCACGCTTTCACGCTTTTACTAATAGTGTTAAAATTCACGTTTGATGAGCCAGTCGTAGCAAGGTTGCTGAGCTTGTTCAAAAAGGTTGGTGAGCCTGTCGAACCAAAATAAGTTGCTGTTAATAGGAGTTTGTTTTTATATTCGCAACACAAACATCAAACACCATGAAATTAACAGGAAAAACAGTGCTTGTAACGGGCGCTTCGCGCGGAATTGGAAAAGGAATTGCTCAAACACTTGCCCAAGCGGGTGCCAATATTGCCTTTACCTATGTTAGCTCTGTAGAAAAAGCAAATGCCTTTGAACAAGAACTTATAGCCAGTGGCGTAAAAGCAAAAGGATACCAAAGCAATGCTGCCGATTTTAATGAAGCAGAAAAACTTGTAGACGAAATAGTAAAAGAATTTGGCAGCCTTGATGTTTTAGTAAATAATGCCGGAATTACCCGCGATACCTTGTTAATGCGCATGAGCGAACAACAATGGGATGATGTATTAGACACCAATTTAAAAAGTGCCTTTGCCATGACCAAAGCTGCTATGAAACCCATGATGAAAGCCAAGGCTGGTTCAATTATAAATATTACTTCAGTTGTTGGAATAACAGGAAACGCGGGTCAGGCTAATTATGCCGCTTCTAAAGCAGGTATGATAGGCTTAACAAAATCTGTTGCCAAAGAATTGGGCTCAAGAAACATTCGTTGCAATGCCATTGCACCAGGCTTTATTGAAACCGAAATGACCGATACCTTAGCGGCCGAAGTAAAAGCAGAATGGATTAAAGGAATTCCTTTAAAACGTGGCGGTAAACCAGAAGATGTAGCCAAATGTGTATTGTTTTTAGCAAGCGACGATTCGGAGTATATTAGTGGCCAAACCATAAACGTTTGTGGTGGAATGGTGATGTAAGATAGATGCATTTTAACAGCTCTTACCCGCTTCTATTTAGTATCCTAAGCTTGCTGTTTGCAGCAGGCGCCTCCTATTTTTTGTACCGCAACAACCCTCTTAAATTTCAACAGAAATGGATGGAATGGGGTGTAATGGGTTTGCGATTTGTAAGCATTTTCCTAATTTGTTTTTTACTGCTCGAACCTATGTTTAAATGGGTAACGCAACGCAAAGAGAAACCTATTATTAGCATTGCCATAGACAATAGCGAATCTATGGTGCAAAATGCCGATTCGGCTTATGTGCGTAAGCAGTTAAAAGATGATATTACAGCATTAAGTAAAAAACTAGAAGATAAATTTAGGATAGAGACTTATACGTTTGGACAAAAAACGGAGGCGAATAATGAGCTTACGTTTAGCGAAAAACTCAGCAATATTTCGGATGCACTGGAAAGTATAAACAACCAAAACTATAATCTTAACCATGCGGCCACTTTGCTAATAAGCGATGGTATTTATAACCAAGGTAGCAACCCAATTTATGCCTTACCTAAAGGTGCTGCACCCGTTTATAGTTTAGGCTTAGGCGATACCACCCAGCGCCGCGATGCACTTATTGCACAAGTTCGCCATAATACCACAGCCTTTGTTGGCAACGATTTTGAATTGAACATTGATTGCAAGGCATATTATTGTGCCAACGAAAACCTTAACCTAACAGTTAGCGAAGGCAGCGAAGTTTTATTTAGTGGCAAAATGCCCGTTCAAAACAATAGCTTTTTTGGCTCCCAAAAAGTTGTTATTAGAGGTGCTAAAGAAGGTATTCATACGTATAAAATAGCCATTGCACCCCTAACTAAAGAAGCCAACAATGCTAATAATAGCAGGTATATTCAGGTTAATGTATTGCGGTCAAAACAAAAGCTTGTTCTCTTATATTTAGCCCCACACCCCGATGTGGCATCCATAATTAGAAGCTTAGAAAACAATCCAAACTACGAACTTAAGGCCTACGAATTGGCAGAGTATAAAGACGAGAATTTAAATGATGCCAGTATGTTTATTCTGCATCAAATACCTGGTTTAAGAGGCGAAGGAAATAAAATGCTTCAACGCCTTCAAACGGCTAATATGCCATTGTTTATTATTACAGGCAAGCAAAGTGGCTTAACTTATTTAGGCAATGCAGGAGCTTTGCGAATAAATGGAATAGCTCAAAATTTTAATGAAGCTCAAGCAAGTGTAAATCAAAATTTCCCTTTGTTTGATATTGGTGAGGAGTTAACTCAAAGCGTTCAAAA
Source organism: Bacteroidetes bacterium B1(2017) (assembly GCA_002256395.1). Lineage (GTDB taxonomy): Bacteria > Bacteroidota > Bacteroidia > UKL13-3 > UKL13-3 > B1. The sequence continues at coordinate 501,139 of NKJG01000001.1, forward strand.
ATTTGCACCTTTAATAAGTCCATATGGAACCTACCAAGTACCTGCCGATGCCCATGTATTATTTTACCAACAAATAGGTTATGTAAAAACTACTTCACCTCTACTTTTCTTTTGCAACAATAAAGGAAGTAACCAAACCTATTTATGTGGCGAAGGCTTTTGGCGCTGGCGTTTACAAGATTTTGTGCTGAACCAAAACCAAAATCAAACGCAAGCATTAATGGGCAAAATTATTCAATGGACATCTGGTAAAACAGATAGAAGTAAGTTTAGAGTTAACCCTGGTAAAAAGTTCTACGACGAAAATGAAGCTATTCGTTTTGAGGCAGAATTATTTAATGATTTATACGAGTTAATGAATAAACCCGACATTTCTTTAAACTTAAAAAATGCCGAGAAGAAAACCTATACCTATCAGTTTAGTAAAACAGATAAGTCGTATTCTATAGATCTTGGGAACCTGCCTGCGGGCGAATATACCTATGAAGCTACAGTAAATGGCATGCAAAGCTATGGCACAAAAACTGGCACCTTACATGTAAAAGCTTTGCAAACAGAAGCGCTTCAAACCTGCGCCAATCATGGTGTTTTAAGAGCAACTGCATCCGAAACGGGAGGCAATTTTTATTTGCGTACTCAATTGGATCAGCTTGAAAAAGACTTGCTTGAAAACCAAAATATGCAAACCGTAGTATACGAGCAAGAAGAAATGAAAGATTTATTGGATCAGAAATGGTTATTCTTTTTAATTCTTGCCCTCCTAACATTAGAATGGTTAGTACGTAAATGGAATGGCTTTATTTAAACAGCCTCTCCCCTATTAAACTTTAGCACTAAGTTTTCTAATTTTTCAATGCGTTTGCGCCAAGAGTTTTCTTCGGCGTGAGCCATTCTAGCGGCCAAGTATTCTTGGGTATTTTCAACCAATGCTTGCTTTACCTTTTCTATAAATTCATCGTGCGAATTAGCCAAATAAATAACATGGTTAAAGCCCGCAATATCTTTACTAAAATTCATAGACACTACTGGAATACCTGCAGCTAAATATTCATTAATCTTAAGTGGGTAAATGCCTCCAGTTAAATAATTACTTGCATAAGGAATAATGGCAACCTTTGAATACCTGAGGTAAGCTGGCAATTGCTCAATTGGCCTAGGACCTATAAAATGTAAATTAGAAATAGTTGTTAACCCAAACTTTTCAAGGTCTTTAGCCTCATAGGTTCCAACAAATAAAATATCATACGCATCAAACTCCTTGGTAAGCCTAATTACCAATTCGTGATCAAGTCTTAAATCACTATAATGACCGGTATAAATAATTACCGGTTTGCTAAACAAATCAAACTCTTTGGGTTTTACCAAATCTGTTCGTTGGCTTGCATTTTCGAAGGTTTTAAAATCGGCAGCATTAGCCAAAAGATGAACCTTTCTATTTGTAGCAGCAGCATGGCGCTCACATAAACGAGTAGAGGTTCCAATGGCAATATCGCAACCGTTCATAGCCATTTCCTCGGCTGCAATGCCGTGCCTAGCTATATATGGTTCTTCACTTATTTCGTCTAATGATTGGTAAATATTAGCCAAAGGCTGAACCGAAAAATCTTTCGGAATAAAAGGAGCTAAAACAGGATGGAAAGAATTAAAAAACACATACTCTTTTACCTCATAATCTCGAATGGTTTTTTTTATGGCTTGATAAACCATGGCATTATTAAACCTATTCAAAAACTGATACAAACGCCCCTCAGGCAAAAAATTTATTGGAATAGAAATACGAGGTGTTACCTGAATAAAAGACACCTCTCCAAATGTGATAGTTTGATATCTATTTGTTCCTAAAAACAGAGCTTTCAATTTTCTTCTAAAGGTAGGTACCTTCCAATCTTGCCTAACATCTTTAAGGCTATAAGGCCTATCAATATAAAATACACGATGTGTTTTTGCCCACTCTTTGGCCCACGCAACCGACACCGATGATAGGTGAAAATCGGAACGGGTAAGACCAAACATAAATACATCGTAATTAGGCAACATATTATTTCTTATCTTCTATAAATTGATCTATCAAGTGATTCAAATGAGTTACTCTATGTTCCCAATTATTTTTCTCAGCCACCTTAATACGCGTAATCGGAAGCTGGGTATTGGTCTCGTTCATAGCCAATTCAATATTATTTAAAAAGGCTTCATAATTATCCGAAATATATATAACATCTGCAAAGCTATCCAAATCGGCACTAAAATGAGTGGTTACAACTGGTTTGCCCATGGCTAAATATTCATTTAATTTCAATGGATATACGCTTTTGTTTAACTCATTACAAAGGTAAGGGATAATGGTTACATGGGCACATTTTAAGTAAGATGGAATAGATTCATATCTTCTATTTCCAAGTATAATCAAATTAGGAAGGGTATCTAGTTTATAGTGAATCAAATCACTTTCCTCGTAAGTTCCTATAATAACTACTAAATAATGAGGGTGGTTTTCGCACACCAATTTTAACAACTTATAATCGATGCGTATATCACTTAAATAGCCACAAAACATAATTACTTTTGTTTGGCCAATATTTAGTAAATCATAAGGTTTGGCTATAGGTGTATCATTTGCTTTTTTAAACAAATCAAAGTCTACAGCGCTAGGAAAATAATGCATTCTAGGCATTTGATTAAACAATCGTTTAAACTGATGTTTAGAATTTACTAATACTAAATCGGTTTTTTGAAGTAATTTTTCTTCGGCTAATTCTCCATGGCGCATCATGTACTTCGATAATTTAATATCGTGAGTTACATAATAAATATTTATAAGATTATTGGAAGCTCTTAAATTTAAAGTAGGAAGTATGGTTGGATAAAAAATATTTAGATAAATAAACTCAGTTATCTGAAATTTCTTAGCCATTCGTTTCACACAGGCCTTTACGATAAGAGAGTTAAAGTAATTAAAGAAATCGAATACAAATCCCTTAGGTAAAAAATTAATTGGTAAGGTTAATCCTGGGGTAGCTACAATAAAATTAGAATACCCGGTTTCCACCTTCATAAAAGGGTCCTTCCGAAACAATATTGCCGATAATCTTTTACGTAATGAAAAATTTTCGTAGTCTTTAAATAGGTCTTTTATAGAAAAGGGTCTGTCAATAAAAAACACACGATGGGTTCGGCTCAACTCCTTAGCCATAGCAATTGAAGAGCCAGCCATTGGTTGATCCCAACGTATAACAGAAAGAATGATTATATCCTTTCCTTGATTCATATTTCTTGTGTCATTCCTTTATTAAAACAATGGCGGCAACGTGCCTCATAGGTGTCTTTTTCTCCAAGCATAATTATTGAATCATTGTTTACCGTCCGATATGAATGCGTTGCCAAGTCGCCGCAAACTACACAAATTGCATGAACCTTTGTTACATATTCTGCCACACTCATTAATTGTGGCATGGCTCCAAAAGGTTTACCCAAATAATCCATATCTAAACCTGCTACAATAACTCGCATTCCTTGCTCTGCAAGCTTTTCACAAACATATAAAATTTGATCATCAAAAAATTGCGCCTCATCTATTCCAATTACTGTGGCATCGTTTACCATGAGTAAAATATTAAGCGAGCTAGCCACTGGTGTAGATTCAATTGAGTTGGCATTGTGCGAAACTACATTGGTATCATCATAGCGAGCATCCACATCAGGCTTAAATATCTCAACCTTTTGATTTGCTATACGCGCCCTGTTTATGCGTCGTATCAACTCTTCTGTTTTACCAGAAAACATAGAGCCACAAATGACTTCTATCCATCCTTTTCGTTGATTTGGATTATATCTTGGTTCAATAAACATACCTTCAAATGTGTTTCTTATTCTATGCTATTCGGCCTACTAATATCTTAAATTGTTGATTAATCTTAAGTAAGAATGCTAAAATTTGTAAAAAATAATGGTGCAAGTTATGAATTCTCTGCAGTTGGTAAGTAAAATTAGGTCAAAGTCGGACGACCTTTCGCAAAACATTTCTGATTTATTGAATGGAAGTCACTCCTTTACAGGCTTAGACAAGGAATTATTAAAAAAGCAATGCCTCGACCTTTACGAGTTGGTTTTAAAATTAAAATCTGACGCAGAAATGTTGGAAGAAAAGGTTCCTGTAAAGCAAAGTCCTTCTATTCCAGTAAATGTTCCCGTTTATACTGCGCCAGTTATTGAGCCTGTTGAACCCATCCTAGAACCCGAACTAGAGCCTATTAAAGTTGAAGAAGCTCCGGTTCAAGCCAATAATTTCCAAGAGATAATTTCCTATGCCGACTTTAGCAATGCGTCTTTGGATGAATTGGTAAATAAGGTAGAAATGGCCGACGACCTAAAAGAACCAGTATACGAAAGCAACTCTATCGAACCTTTTGAAGAGATAGAAGCAATTTCACCAAAAACAAACTTCGAAAGTCACCATGGTATAGATATTAATATTGGCAAAGCAGTTGAAAACAAACGCATTCAATACACTGTAATGCCCGATATTGAAGAGCCGAAGCCCATTCCATTAAACTCTACTTTTAAAGAAAAAGAACTTAGCTATAACGATAAAATTGCTCAAGTAAATCCGCCTGCTGCCATTCCCATGGCCGATAAAACAATTGAAGCTCCCATAGAAAGCATTAAATCTGCTATCAATTTAAACAAGAAAATTGCCTTTGTAAACGAGCTATTTAAGGAAAACGTAGTGGATTATGCCAAGGCTATTGACCGCCTAAACAGTGCTACAGATAGAAATGATGCTCTAAGAATACATAACGAACTTAAACACCAATATCTTTGGGATAATGGCAATGAATTGGTTCAAGACTTAGAAAGATTAATTAGAAGAAGATTTGTTTAGTCAATCTTCTTCTCAAAAATACTCACCAATAACTCGTCTAAGCGCTTAATATCTACTGGCAGGTTAGGGTCATTGGCATCCCATTTCCACTCTTGTAATTCTACCCCATTTCTTATTCTTACAAAATGGGTTTCTTCTCCAATTTTGTACATGGTGTTATTACTCTGTTTCATTTGGTCAACAGTTGAGTAAATAAATTCGGCATCTTTTTCCCTCACTTTTTTATACTCAGTATACCTGTTCGAAATGCTGCTCTTTTGAAAAAGTTGTCCGTTTTCGGCCAAAATATAGGTATTGGTACCGCCCGTTTTCTGATTCATATAACCAAACTCAACACGCAATTCGGGAATGGTATCTCGTGTATATTTTGGCGAACCACAAGAAATGAATGTAAGGCTTAAAACAAAGGCTGCCAAAAGGAAATAAATTGATTTTTTCATTCTAATTGATATTAATGTTGAATGGTAATTAATTGAGAATGTTCTGACCCTAATTCTTTAATTAGCAACAAATACAGACCATTTTCAAATTTAGAAACGTCTATCATTTTTTGGTTTAATCCTGAACCAAACTCCAATTCTTTTCCTTGTAAATCTCTGAGAACATACTCAAAATTTCCGTTCAATTTTAGGTTCAAAAATTGATTGCTAGGATTTGGAAAAACGCTTAGGTCTGATTTAGTATTTTCTTTTACACCATTATAGCTTCCTACTTTCACAGAGTAATTTTTTGTAGTTCCATCTTGAGCTTTTACCTTGTATACAATTGGTGTTACAGCCGAGTTCGTGAAATTATTGGCTGTAACTCCACTAATTTGAGTAGTGGTATCTACCAATACACTCGTAAAGGCACTAGAGGTAAATACTGCTACTAGTTTTGTAAAATCTGTAGTGGTGGTGGTTGGAATATCCACTTGAATAGTTGTACCTGTAATTACACCAGTAACAGGTGGGTTCAAACCAGGAAATGAAAAGGAAGTAATATCCTTACCTGCACTGGTTAGGCTTCTTGTTCCGGTGCAATACCAAGTTCCCCAATACGCATCTGGAATTAACACGGCAGCATTACTTTTTCCTGTAATCTTATTTGTTTCCACCCCAACAGAGGCAAGCCATTTCTGACCTTGAGTGGTTGTTACATCGTAAATTACTTGATCGTCGAGTTTCGAATAATTAGGATAACTTATTTGATCATTTAACACAATGATATCATCTGTATTACTCAAAATATTTTTTCCAATAACAGCGTATTTATTAGCTACGTTATCTATATAATCAAAAGCTAGAATATACGGTGAGTTCTTAGAAAAACTAGGATTTCCTATGCTTACATCAGCGGGTAATTGAGTATATAATTTTTCTACCTTACCGTTGCCGTAAGTATGAGTAGCATTATCATACACTTGAATCATTCCAATATCCCAAAAATCAATATCGGTTCCACCTGCATTATTAATAATATTTCTGGCATCATAAACCACCTTTTCGCCAGTGTAATCAAACTCTAATCCATCGGCATATAGCACGCTACCAGCATTAACACCTGCGGTATAGGTAGGATTATATAAATGAAACTTTTGCCAAGTTTGAATGGTAAAATCATACACATAAATAGCCGAATCAACAGAAGTAGTAATGGCTGCCATGCGTTTACCATCTTTTGAAACTACTGCATTATCCCATATAGCTTGACTTGAAAGTACTGTTTCTGTTGGGCTCGAACCAATGGTTAACTTATAAATTTTACTGTCTGAACCTACAAATACAGCAAACGAACCATCATCTGTTACACTTGGTCTGCGTTTCATTTCTCGTGTACTTTGTGCAACATAATTTGTAGCAGTAGTACTCGACTTATATACCGTTGTTGCATCGGTGGTAGAGGCGTCGTACGATAAAATATAATCTTGTCCAGGGTTCACTGTTAAATCAACTGCGTTGCTGGTACCACCGCCACCTGTACCACCTCCACCGCCTGGATCTGTAGCATAAATACCAACGGCACTAAAGGCGTTTCTTGCGGCAGTATATTCGGCAGAATTATCGCCATACAAATCAATACACGATTGTACAACGGCGATTCTTAAATCAACAAATTTGGAAGTTTTTGTTAAGTACTTTGTGAGTGCTCTATAATAAACTCTTTCGGCTTTTTCCTTTGTAACCGAAACGGCAAATTTATAAAAGGCCCAATTGGGAATTCCACTATTGGTGTGTACACCACCATTGTCTTGTGTACCGGTATAATATTCACTCATAGTGCGTGGTTGGTACCCGTTATCATTTAAACTTGAACCACCATTATGTGGATCTGATAAACTACGCAAAGCACCCGTAGGAAAATATTGTGTTTTAACCACATCATCCCCAAGCAACCAATCATCTCTATCCATCATACAGCCAAAAATATCAGCCATAGATTCATTTATTGCACCTGATTGTCCTTGATACTCTAAGTTTGCAGAGTTTTGAACCACACCATGTGTCATTTCATGTCCTGCCACATCCAAACTACCAGCTAATGGTTTAAAGGCCACATTTCCGTTTCCATAACACATTAACTCGCCTGTCCAAAAAGCATTGTCCATGCCTTGGCCATTTTGCTCAGTAACATTAATAACTGAAATAATGGTTCCACCATTGCCATTAATAGAATTACGGGAATGAGTATTCTTATAATAATCAAATGCAATACCTGCATTAAAATGAGCGCTAACACCCTTTGCAGGCCAATTGCTGTTGGTACTAGAACTTATATGAACAACAGAAGCCACATATGTATTTTGAGCATCAACCGTCCAAACAGCTCCAATTGGATCATCAGGCAGTTTACTCTTAGCTGCATCAAACATAGTTTTGGTGGCATCAATCATATAGGTTACACCACTCTTTTCGTAGGTATTAATAGTTCTAGAGGTCCCATTTAAATCATTTGCAGAAGCCGTTTTGGGACCATCTATGGTGCACGCTTGGTTATAGGCTTGCACTATTTCACCACTTGTAGCATTTACAAAACATCTCCAGGTAGAAACAAAATTTGGCTTACTTTCTACAAACCAACAAAGAACCAATTGATTATTTACAGGGTATAAAATCTTTTTAATTACAGGACCTGCATAATTTAACAACTTAATCTGTTGAGCAGTTAAATCACGTAACGTTGTTTTTGTTTTTAGAAAATTTTGAGCCTTAACAAATGCCTCAGAGGCACTTAAACTTGAAGTTAAAACAGTAGCGGGTTCAGCAAAAAACTGACCATTTAAAAACTGTTTTCCATTTCGTTCATGCAAGATCATTTCTGCACCCCAAACTTCAACACCCTTTACTTGCTGAGCAAATTTTATATGACTCATGCCTAATTCATCTATTGAATTTTCTTTAAGCACATAGGCATCTTCGTAATTCTTGAGGCCAATAGTTTCCTTAACCTCTGCCAACGCTAATGAAACTTTTTGCGTAACACTTAATCCTGCTTTATTGAGGGCACTTGATTGAGGCAATGGGAAATAACCACTAAATGCAATAGAGGTAGATTCAAAAGCAGATAAAGGTTTTAATGAACCTAATTGGCTTGAACCTAAAGTTGCTGGTGTTTTTGCTTCTAAATAACTTGAAGGTGAAACAGGCTTAATGCTCTTTTGATAAGGCTTTCCAGGTATTTGCTTTTGTGCACTAACAGCAGAAAACTGAAACAAGGCAAGAGTAAAAAGGAATGATTTTAGAAAAATATTCATAACGTAAATAGGTGAAAATTAATTCGTGTGTTTTATCAGTTTAATTAAACTTGCGTTTAGCTCAAGTATTTCTTCTAGGTCTTTAGAAAGTGCTTTAGAATTTCCAACAGGTTGAGCCCAGTTCCATTCTATGTCTTTCGAACCAGAATTAAAAAGTATAAAATTAGTAAGATTGGCCTTTTCATTTAAACTTACTCCTTCTTCAATAAGCTCTTCGGCTTCTTTAAAAATATGTTTGGCTTTAAAGGCACTTACTTTTTTCAACTCCTTTTTTTCATAGGTACTGATATAAAAAAGTTGCCCATTTTCTAGTAGCACATAAGAAGTATAAGAGCCCGCAAAGCCGCCCAAATTACCAAACGAAATTCTACGTTGGGGCAATTCATCCATTTTATAGGTTTGAGCCTTACAGGCCACAAAACTCAATACAACCAATAAAGTAATTAATTTATTCATACGTAAGTTTAGGATATTCAAAGATAGTACCAAAATGCTAATCTTACTCGCAAAAAAAAAGTCCCTTACCAAGTGGTAAGGGACTTTTTTAATATTCATTTCAGAACTAGTCTCGAATTAAGGTAATAGTACCTCTTACTGTTTGTTCTGCTTGTGTCCTTAATTTATATCTAAACACAAAGTAGTAGGTTCCTTCTGGGTTTTCAGCACCTGTGTTATTAGTTGTACCATTCCACATTTTCGTAGGATCAGTAGTTTCAAACACTTGGCCACCCCAACGGTTCCAAATCTTCAAGTCATACAATTCTTCACCTTTAATCTTGATATGGAATACATCATTTACACCATCTTTATTTGGAGTAAATACATTCGGAATATCAATATCAATAGTAAATGTATTGGTAATCATCTTACAAGCCGAGTCGTAGCAATTATCTACACCTGCAGTCATTGCCCAAACGCACACCCAGAAATTACCCGTATCATTTTTGAAGTCAATTACTCCTAGGTGATAATTTGGATCATCGTTGCTAGGAACAAATACACTTGTTCTTTCTGTTGTACCATCTGCATTGTAAACTCTCCAATAGTAGCTTGAAGCTTTTGAGCTATCGCTCATATTCCAAACATTGTATTTAGGTAATCCAATACTATCAATTTTCAAGTCGGCTTTAGCTTTAAGCGCAGTTACCTGCACCGTATCTCTCGATTCGCACGGAGGAGTATTTGGAATAAACCTGGTTGAATGCATCACTAAATTATAAACACCTGGTTGGTAGAAGAGATATTTAAAAGTAGAGTCCTTGTCGAAATTAGTCTTGAATGCTGTATCTGCAATGGCAGTGAAGTCTTCATTATAGGCATACATTCTAAACTTGGTAATGGTATCCATATCCGAAGTATTTTTTACTTCAAACACTTCGCCCACACACACCTTGTCTTTACTTGTTTCCATTCCAACAAAATATGGATTCTTCACATAAATCTTAATTGGTTTCTCAAATCCATTTACGGTATCTGGTAATACAATTGGCGGACAAGTAGACAATACAGGAGGGTTTTGATCGTAACCCACAGCGGTTAAATAGTACACCCCTTCAGCGTCATACGTAATCGTAATTGTATCTGGGTTTTGAGTACTTATTGCATTGTATCCACCATCAGATCTACCAGATCTAATTAAGGTTGATCTTGTGGCTGCAATGTTTCCAGAGTCGTTAGGGTAACTTACCACTCTAATGGTATAAGGTACGCAACCAAGAGTATCGCTTAAGAGCTTAATTCTTGGACGAGGACCAGAGATATAGATATCTTTAAAGGTAGTATCAAAACAACCTTGGTTTGTTTCTATAACTTCTTGTACTCTATACCAGCCATTTTTACGGTATGGATAGAAAGGATCTGTTAAGATAGAACGGTAATCATCTTTACCATATCCATAATCACCAAACCACCATCTGCGTTCTTTAATTTGATCGCAAGAGAAACCTGTTGTAGCATAACATCCATCCATAATATACGATGAATCGTGGAAGATTGTTGGGTCACTACAAGCAAATATCTTTTGACTATTAAAGTGTGCAACTGGTTTTACTACATCTAAGAACATTGAGCAGGTATCAAAGTATCCTACAGTATCTCTACTAATCATTGATACCTTAAATCTACCTGGTTGATCAAACTTATGAGAAGGATTTTTACCTGCATAATCAATAACACCATCCGATTCAAAATCCCAATAAATACGTTCATAGAAATTGGTATCTATTTTAATACAGAAGTTATAATTATTAGGTGCCGTTCCTTGCGATACAAAGTACCAACCCGTTGGACAACTAGTAGCAATGGTAGAAACTACTTTGGTTACGTTTGGATAGGTTTTGATACTATCAATTGGCCAATTTGCCATACCTGCACCATGCATATCTAAGAAGCGTAATAATGGCTCCTCACCTGCTGGGATGTTTAACGGACGGCTAGGATTATATGCTCCACCTGATTTAGGGAACCAATATCTAATAGAGTCAACAAAGTTTACAGTTTGACCCACGCACAAAATACCATCAGACATATCGTTACCCTCTTTCATGTAGAAAGTATCCATTACACCAATAACAATTTGGCGTTCATTGGCACTTAAACATTCAGTGGTAGTTTTCATTCTATGTTGAACCATGGTAATCTCATTCTTCTTAAGATTTGAACCAGGGCCAGCAGGCATTTCATAAGACGACATGAAATATTGATGCTGAACAGGCCTTATAAAGAAAGCTGTATCAATAAAAATATTCACCGGTGTTATTGATTGTGGAGGTAATGCATGTGTTAAATCATTACACTGCCAAATGGTATCATATCTAACGGTGTTGAAGGTTTTAACTCCAACTGGATAAGGAATAGTTGTACTTAAAATAGTCCAAGGGAACGTAGAAGTTTCAAACTCATAACGAATACGATTTACTGGATAGGTATTCGCTACAAAATAAGAACTATCATTTGGATGCCCAATTGGATCTAATTTCACAAACGTATCGTACTTGTTGGTATAGAATGAATCCACAGTTACAATTCCATCACCCCAAACCCACTCATCAGTTAATACAAAATCTTGTTGTTTTGCATATGGCTCAAATTCTAAGATATCACCTTTACCAAACAATCTACTCCATGGCTCACGGTATGCACCATTAGCAGTATATAACTGTGGCGGTGGTGCAGCAGGATTAATTTGAATATAGAACTTAGCTGTATCGTAGGTAAAATCTTGAGAAGGCAATCTGCTTGGGTTGCCATATACTGGATAGCCACCAACTTTTCTGTAGGTAAACTCTGTTGCCAAAGTAATAAAGTGGAAGAAATTATGGTACCAAACAGTTTGTGATAAACATTGGTATGATCCAACACCATTACCAACTTGAATACCTATGGTTACATACCCATTTCTATCTTGTGGTGAGTGAGTAAACGGCCATGGAATATCTTTAGCTGGTTGGTAGTGAGTAAAGTTAATTGCACCACTAGCACTTGTCCAAGCTGCAGGAGGAGGACCAAAGTTGATATTAGTCCAGAAATTAGGCCATACGTTTCCACCACCTGTTGTTGCAGAGGTAAATCCAGAACTTGCCGACATACCTTGCCAGTCTACCCATCCATCTAATTGGCATGGAGTATTATCATGTCTATCTGCAAATGAATCGTAGTTAATTAAGATAACAGTTCTTTGACCGCAATCTGGGTAAGTACCTGCATTTTGAACTGGAGATGCACTGTTATCAAAAACAATTTGTGGGTTACCACCTTTTTCACCGTCATATAAACCTGGGCAAATTCTTCCTTTTTGTCCAACACCATAGGCATCGGCACTTGCTAAAGGTAATTGCACGGTAGCTTCGCCACCACAATCAAAGAAATCTACCACAAATTCATCATCCTTAACCATGATATATTTACCCGAACCATCACTTAAAATTGGATACGGTTTAAAATCATACACTAAACCTAGGTATACCTTATCAATTAATAGAGTAGCATTGCCACCACCAGTTGTAATGGTTACGATATCTCCACTCTTATATCCTATTCCTGTATGTAATACAACAGCACTTGTAACAGCACCTGCTCCATTTACAGTAATACCAACCCTTAAACCAACACCAGATCCACCAGTTGTAGGTACATAGGTACTTGCTGCGTAACCAGTACCTGCATTAATAATTTTTACTGAAGAAACTAATGAGTCAATTCCTTTTGGAGTTGAAGTTGTACTAAAGGTATCACTAACATGTATAACGGCATGGCCAACGGTAGTATCTGTTCTCTGTTGAATAACAATTTTACCACCAACCATATTTATACGAGTTAAACTTTTCATAGGATCATCCGACTGGTTGTTGAATGAATCTCTTTCGTACAGTTTAACAGTATAACAGGCTTCAACCGAACGTTTAAAGAAGTATTCGTATAAAGTCATAGATGAGCCTGGAAGCTTCATATTACCTCTATAGTTGGCTCTATTTTGTCCATTAGGTAAGAACCCACTTAAGCGTGGCACTAAAAATCCACTGGTATCTACACGGGTTCCAGGAGGAATAGTTAAGGCTGTTTGACCCATAGAACTTGCGAATGGATCAGGAATCATACCATTTAAGATGATTGGTCTGTTTGGATTGATATCAGCAGGCCACATTTTTCCTAAAGTATCTATTCGCGATGGAGTAACACCAGCAGAATACATTGGTAATCCCCATGGTGCCGAATCTAATTTATGAACCAAAAATCTTGGATTTCCCGCACCACCTAATGGTTTAGTAGGATCATTTGTCCAATTAGTTGAATCATATGGTGGGAAGTCATGTCCATAATAATACCATCTGTAAATATCACTCCATTTTTGGTATTGGTGAATTGGCAAGGTATCATGCGAGAACGCACAATTTACACGACCAGGATACACCACACCACCAGTAATAAATCTACCAAGTGTTCTGTTGAACATATCATTGGCAGTTGTATAAGGCTCTAAACCTGCTCTAGACGCTGCTGGGTTAGGAGTTGAGAAAGAAGTACAACGTGGGGCAAAATTATCTGCAAAATCCCAACGTATGTATAAGTTGTTAGATTGGTATGCATTGGTAGCATTGGTAAATTCAACCGGGAATGTAGGTCCACACTGATTTTTCAATGCTGGATTCATCTTCACATTTTTCGGTGGATCTTCAACCTGAGCCAATGGACCTAATACGTTCACACCATATCCTTGTAATTGGCTTTCACGTTTTTTGAAAGTAGCTTTTGTAGGATCGTTGTTAAACCATTTCCAATAGCTAACAATACTATCTCTAGGAATTCCATTTGCACCCATAATCCATCTAAATTGGGCAATACTATCTGTGGCCTTAAAGAAGTAACCATTAATAGTATTAATGTTTGGATTTACAATTGGCGGTGGAGCATATTGGGTATCGCTTAATTGAGCAGTATCTATACGCGACCAAAAGTTAATTGTTTTTACTGGTTGGCCAGGACAAGCAACATATAATACAGGGAAATAATGCCCCATACCTTGGTAACGGTAACAAGGAGTTACCTCATTTAATTTTTTATCAGAACCAGGCGGATTTGCATTTGGATCGGCAAAATCCCAAAGCAATTGTATTTGAGAATTTACCCCTTGCAGTGGGTAATTATTATATAAACACAATCCGGCAAGATTTCTATTCATTAAACACACACTATCTGCTATGGTATCATTGCTATTATTTCTTCGGCTTCTAATATCATAACGTAATACAATGTTCTCAGGCAATTGATTACCTGAAGTAGAAAAATCAAAGGTATCGGCACAATTGAAACGCTTATGGCGAACAATTAAACGAGGATTGAACACCCCATTTTTAGTATACTTATAGGTAAAGGCTTGCCATCTATTTGTTGAATCGGTAACAGCTAAAGAGCTATTTACTTCTTGAGGCTTAATTGGGTTCGAAGATGTCCAAACACTATCATCACCATATTCCCATCTAAACCACATTAAATCGGAAGTAGAAACAGGAGTATTATTTACAAAAATATAAGGAGTAGTATCACATTTTGGAATACCAGAAACGGTAAATCTAGGGTTGATATTTGGTGCAACAAACACATATTTAAACGCCTTGGTTTCGCAACCACCAACATCGGTAGTAGTTAAACCTACGTTGAACCTACGATTACCTTGTCCAAAGAAATGGCAAGTGGTAGATCCTGGTGCAATCAAATTACTATCTCCATCTCCATATGAGAGGATTTCCAATCTTAATGGCAAACTAGGATAAGGACCAGGTGCAGTTAAGTCTTTAAAACAATATTGATTGTATTTAAAACACTGAGAGTCTAGTGAAACTAAACTAAAATTTGCAATAGGTCTGTTGTAAACAGTATCCCAATAAGAAGTAACAATAGGAGCTCTGTTTGAGAACCTAGCTGTTACAGTAATATTGTAAACACCTGCTGCTCCATATTGGTAAGTTCTGGTATTTGATACCGGTTTACCAACATTATTAATACTCGAATCTCCATTACCCCAATCAAATCGATAAGAAGTAACATCGTTTACACTTGCACCTGAAAGGTACACATCAATTTGCATGGGATTACCCAAACAAACCACCCGTGGCTGCACGTCGAGCGTAATCGACTGCGCATAGACTGATGTGACACTGAGCCAGCAAACAGTCAATAAAGCCAATTTAGTAAATAATCGTTTCATCATATATAGTTTATTCGTTTTTCGTAATATTATAATTTTGCTAACCTACAATTTTATTCTCTAAAAATCCAGTCCCTAGCGCACCAGGTTGATAAATCCCCCTTTTGTTTTGGCACTCTCCATCTTACCTGCTTGATAGTCAAGAATGAACACATATTGACCACCATCGCAATCCACACCAGATTTGAAATTTGCACCATTCCAAAAATGATCCAATTGATCTGTTTCAAATACCAATTGGCCCCTAGAATCCATTATTTTCAAATGGAAATAGGTGGCGTTTTCTAATCTAATTTCCCAAGTATCATTCTTTCCATCGCCATCTGGGCTAAACGCATTTCCAAATTCTGGCTCTATAAATGAGCTAACTTGATTTGCATTATCTGCCTTATCAACCTTTGGATGTTTTATAATTTGAACCTCTTGGCTTGTTTTAGTTTCTTCCTTGTTTGACTTGCTTGGTTCAGGCAAAATAGGTTTTGGTGAAACTACTGTGGCAGTTGTTGGAGTTGAACTTACTGGAATCAACTCTCTCGGAGTTTCTGCTTGATTTACATTTTGCCCCTTTGGTTCTGCGCCTTTAATTTCTGAAGTAGCACTTAATTTTTTAATTTCAGGTGTACTTTGGTTCAAAACCAGGTCTGAACCAACACTTGGTGCAGGAATTTCATCCGGTACAACTTCTTGAGTTGTAGAATTTACTTGGACACTATTGTCTAGAGTTTTGTTTGAACTAGGCACCGCAAAATAAATTGCTCCAAGCAAAGCTGGTACGCTTAAAATGGCTGCCACTTTAGCTCCAATGCTTAAACCCTTTATGCTCTGAACCAATTTACTACTAGAACCTACAGACGATGACGGAGGAGTTGCTTGAACGTGTTGTTCAATAAAATCCCAAGCATCTGCTGGAGGCGTTGGTTCAAAATGCTCAAGGCCCTTTTGAAGGATTTGATCTATGTGATTATTTGTTTCCAAAATCTATTTTTTTTCTTCGTTTAATTGGTTCCAAGTTTGAATAAATATTGCCCTGGCTCTAGAAAGTTGACTCTTTGAAGTTCCTTCATTTATACCAAGCATTTCGGCAATTTCGGCATGACTATATCCTTCTATTATAAACAAGTTTAATACTGTTCTATAACCAGGAGCCATTGCGTTTAATACAGTTAGAATTTCCTTTTGAGTAATCTTTTCCAAGGCTTGCGAAGATTGAGCTACTGAATAGGCCTCCTCCACATCGCTTTGTTGCTGATATACCTTATTTACACGGTAATGCTCCAAGGCTGTATTAATAAAAATGCGCTTCATCCATCCTTCCAAAGAACCTTTGCCTGTATACTGAGTTAGTTTGCCAAATACCTTTATAAACCCATCCTGCAAAATATCCTTTGCATCTTCTTTGGTATTGCTGTAGCGCAAACAAACCGCATACATGCTACTGCTAAAGTGTTGGTAAAAATCCTTCTGGGATTTTACCTCCTTTCTTAAACTCCCTTGTATTATTTTCTCATCAAGTTGCTTGTTCACTTTCACAGTCTTATTTAGCAGATGGTAACTTTTGGTTGAAGGTTGCAATGGTCTTCATTTTTTTCTTAATTATTCGTTAAAGACCTGATTTTACGATAAAATCTCAAAAAAATTGTAATTTAGACCTTCAATAATTTCCGATTGAACCAATCAAAAGCCATACTATTTCTTTTCCTTATTCTACCTATTTGGGCAAGTTCTCAAAAGGCCCAAGTAAACTCGCTTACAGACTTATACGAGTTCACAGAGAATAAAGGTCAGTGGCACCCAAATATACTTTTTAGAACCCAACAAAACGCCTTGGACTTACAAATTGGGAAAGATTTTATTAATTATTATTTTTTTGAACCCACTCAAATTAAAGCTATTTCAGAATTGGCTCACCACCATAAAACTCCTTTAGCTTTTGATTCTCTGTCTGTTTATGGTTTGCGTTTGCAGTTTTTAAATGCACTCCCAGCCAATCCTATTCTTAATAAACCAAAACCTCATTACTATAATTTTTACCAAGGAACAGATCAAACTCATTGGGTTCATGGCGCAAAAGCCTCTACAGATATTGGGCTGAACCAACTGTATGCCGGCATAGATTTGCACATTCATTCGGCCAAAAACCAACTCAAATATGAATTTTGGCTTGAACCTAAAGCGAATATCAACAACATTCAAATTGAAATTAGTGGTGCCAAAAAAATCTACACAGAGTACGGCGACTTATACATTGAAACCCCATTTGCCAAACTACGCGAGCAAAAGCCATTTGCCTACCAAGTTATTGATGGCAAACAAGTTCAGGTAGATGTATGGTACGTAATAAAAGGTAATACCCTTTCTTTTGAAACGAACGAAACCTACCAAAGTAAATATCCCTTGGTTATCGACCCCGAAATTATTTTCCTTACCTATTCTGGCTCTAGTGTAGACAATTTTGGCTTTACTGCTACACCTGGCGAAAACGGAACCATGTATGCGGGTGGTATTGCCACAGGTCCTTATTCAAATATTCCATTTGGTAAATACCCATGTACCGCCGACGCTTTTCAAATAGGTTATGCAGGTGGTGGCTTTTCGGAAGGAGATTTATTTAACTTCCCTTGTGATATTACATTTAACAAGTATAATGCAGATGGAACAACACTTCTATATGCTACCTATTTAGGTGGTGCAAACAATGAATTGCCTACTAGTTTAGTCATCGACAAAGACAATAACCTTATTTTGATGGGAAATTCCTATTCAAATAATTATCCAACCACATCGAATGCGTATGATAAGATTGCCAATGGAAAAATGGATTTTATTGTAACTAAATTTAATTCTGCAGGGGTAATTCAAGCATCTACTTATATTGGAGGTGATTCTAATGATGCCATCAACCTAAATAAAACAACCAATTTCTTCTATGGAGATCAATATAGAAGCGATGTAACAAGCGATGATCAAGGTAATATTATAGTTGTGGGCGTAAGTCAATCACCAAATTTTCCTACCACAGCTAGTGTTATACAAACAACCCTAAGTGGAACCCAAGATGGGGTTGTGTTTAAAATGAACCCCGATTTAAGCGTTTTAAAATGGAGCACCTATATTGGTGGAAGTGGAATTGATGCTTTTTATAGCATCGATATTGGACCAAACAAACAATTATATATTTCTGGTGGCACCTCAAGCCCTACTTTCCCTGGAACAATTGGCCATATGCAGCCAAGTTTTGGAGGCGGGCAGGCAGATGGAATTATTTGTATACTCGATTCTAATGCCAAAAACATAATTGGCTCAAGCTATTTTGGAACACCTAGTTACGACCAAATTTTTAACCTAGAAATAGATAAAGACAACCTCATTTATGTGGTAGGCCAAAGTAATGGCACCATCCCAGTAACTCCAGGAAAATACTCTAATCCAAATTCTCATCAATTTATTGCCTGCATCGATGCTAGCTTGCAAAACAAAATTTGGTCCACTGTTTTTGGCTCAGGCCGCCCAGATGCAGATTTAACCATTAATGCCTTTTTGGTTGACGATTGTAAGCGCATTTATGTGAGTTCATGGGGAGGCAATGATGCTTTTGATCACCCAAGTTCAACCAAAGATATGCCTATCACAGAAGATGCTTTTCAAAGCACCTCTGATGGCAGTGATTTTTATTTAATGTTGCTGAATAAAAATGCAACAGGACTTTTATATGGAACCTATATTGGAGGTCAAAGCCCAATAAATTCTGGAGACCACGTAGATGGTGGTACATCTAGGTTTGATAAACAAGGTATTGTTTACCAAAGTATGTGTGCTAGTTGTCCAATTCAAAACGTTTTTGGACCATTTAGCGATTTAAATACAACACCTAACTCCTATTCTCCTGTTAATAAAAGTCCACGCTGCAGCAATGCCGCTCTTAAATTTGATTTTAGAATAAACAATGCCAATTTCGATTGGGTTGCCGATACCTGTTCTAGCACTTTTACCTTTTATAACAAAACAAAAAACGCCTCCAATTTCTTCTGGACCTTCCCCGATGGCGATACCAGCTTTCAAGAAAGTCCAACAAAGTTTATTGCTGCAAAATATTTTGGCGATACCATCCGCTTAATAGTTGAATTTGGCACCAATTGCGCCGATACAGCCTATGGATTTGTAACTTTGCCTGATACTGTGGACGTATTAAAAGTACCCAATGTTTTTACTCCCAACAATGATGGCCTAAACGATTTCTTTGGAATAGAAGGCATAAGTGGCCAATGTAGCGAAACGGAGGTTTACATTTATAACAGATGGGGCCAGCTTTACTTTGAAGATAAGGTAAGCTATTTTAGATGGGATGGCAGAGATAAAAAAGGCCAAGAAGCACCCGAAGGCGTTTATTTCTTTATGCTGCATACCAAAAAACTTAATACTGGCCAAGAAGAAGACATTCACGGAACCATTACATTAATTCGTTAAAGTAAGTTCGTCTACAAATAATTTAAGGTCCCAAGCTAAAAAGGAAATTGTATTAAAGGCTGAGCCTAAATCCTAAAAGACCTCTATTTACCAACTCCATTTAAGTTTTAATGTTATCCTTGTTTGAAACTCTTGCAAGATTTAAACCTTTGGGGTAGAACAAAAAAAAGGCCATCGTTTCCGATAGCCTTTCCTTTGTAAATCAAATTTTCTTACAGAATATTATTTACCTTTTTTAGTCATTTCACCTACTCTATCCATTACACAACGGAAACCAATAGTAGCGGTTGATTGATCTTGGTCTAAGTATCTTCTTGTTCCTGGGCTCATCCAATAAGCTCTATCTGCCCAGCTACCACCTTTATAAACTCTAGCAGCATTATCAATTAATGAAGTTGCTCCGTATTCGTATTTTTGGTCAATATCAGTATAATTTAACTCGTCTTTGTGGCCAATATTATCTGCTTTTTTGTAGTTTCTACGTTTAGCATTATCTTCTTCAGTAACGTCTACATAAATCATTCTACCAAGGCTATCCTTCTCAGAAATAAATCCATCGGCATCTTGCTTGTATTTTTTGTAGTTATTACCACGGTAAGGGTTAAAGCCAGTCATATCCTCTAATGATAATGGACGATAAACATCGTTAGTCCACTCACTTACATTACCAGCCATATGATACAAACCAAAATCGTTAGGTAAGAATTTGCCATCTTTAACTAAGGTAGTGTAAAGAGCGCCATCATTTAAATTACCAGCAACACCCGCTCCATCGCCTCTACCACGAGTATAGTTAGCATACATTTTACCACGAGCTTTTTCAGTATCAGACCTACGCATGGTTAAGCCATTCCAAGGGTAAATACGTTTTACATCAATGTTTTCATTGTATCCAGCAGATTTGTAAGCACCTGCAGCATACTCCCACTCAGATTCTGTTGGTAGGCGGTAGCTTGGTAATAAAATACCATCTTCCATGCGCACACCACGAGTTTTTCCACTACCAGGAGAGTAATTTTTCAATTCGTTCTTTACACTTGGAGTATATAAACCAAGTAAGTAAGCTTCTGTATTAAAGTTTTGATCACCAGTTTGTTTTTGGATATCCAAGTTAATGAATCCCTCACGCACCATAATCATCTCGTTTACACGGTCTGTACGCCATTTGCAATATTCTGCAGCCTGAACCCAGCTAACACCTACTACAGGATAATCTCTGTAGGCAGGGTGACGTAAGTAATACAATACGTATGGCTCATTGTAAGATAATTTATCTCTCCAAACCAAGGTATCAGGTAAAGCTTTAGTAAACACAATTGGATTATCAGAATACTGACGCATTAACCAATGCAAATATTCTAAGTAATTGAAATTGGTTACCTCAGTTTCGTCCATGTAGAAACTACTAACAGAAATTCTGCGCTTGAAGTTGTTATGATCATAGGTAAGATCTGTTTCGGCCGCACCCATAGTAAAGGTACCACCTTCAACAAAAATTAAACCCGGACCAGTTTCTTGCTCCTTGAATTTATGTTTCTCGAAACCACCCCATTTGGCATCGTTGTACTTCCAACCTGTGTTGTTGGATTTGCCCGCTTTGTTGCAAGAAGATGTATACATCGCACTTGCACCAATGAGAGAGAAAAGGAAAATTTTTGAAAGCGTTTTCATCACTTTATCTTAATTTGGAATTTTCAAACATAAGGAATATTTCGAAAAAATCACTTTTTCGAGGCTATTTTTTTTAATTTAATCAATTTATAACTCAGGACAAACCAATCTCCTATTGTATCTAACCCCTGGTCTGGCGCGTTGTTTTATCTCAAAACTGATAGAAACTTCGTGAGAACCAACGGTGGCTTGCTTGGCTTTTGAGATAACCGCATCATAGCTATATCCCACCTTTACAGATGGAAAACGCAAACCTATTAAGAAAATTGCAGCATCGGCATTATTTGAGGTTTGTCTGAACCAAGTACCAAGTGTTAACGACTTTTGCTTCACAAAGAAACCAAGATTCATTTGGTAAAAATTTCTTTGCTGCATAAACAAAATATTTGGAGATAGAATTACTCTATCTTCATCGTATCTAGATTTGTTCAAGTAAATATTTAAACCTCCATGAACGGTATATTTCCTAGGCAACTTAAGAGATTGATCGTCTTTATCGGGATAATAGAACGACATATTGGGTTCCAACAAATTATGAATAGCCGCTCCAAAAAATAGTTTGCTATTATAAAGCAACATGCCTGTTCCAAAATTAGGAATAGTAATTTGTTGGTTGGCTGTAACCTCTGCAGTTGGCAATACTGGGCCTCTTGTAGGGTCAATCATGTCTTCAAAAACAAATTTGCTGAAATCGTACCTTCTTTGAAGAATACCGCCCTGCAAAGCAGCGTTAAATGCCCATTCTCTGTTTATTTCTAAATTGTAAGAATACACGGCGCTAATACTTGTGGTGGTTAAAAAACCATCTCCAGCCACATCATACATACTTACAACTCCTAAACCACTTTTCACCTTACCTAAATAAGCATCGGCACTCATAACAGCAGTGCGATAATTATTGTTTAAGGCAGTGTACTGTGAACGAGCGTTCATATTAACACGAATATTACGGGAGGCTCCAGCCATTGCTGGGTTAGTATAAAGTGGTGAAGCATAATACTGACTTAATTGCGGGTCTTGTGCAAATGTCAATTGTATACCAAACAGACCAAATAGAATTAATACAGTAAGCTTATTCATCAAATACGGCAATTAATAAATGGCTATAAATTTAGGGAAATATTTAATAAATGCAATAAGTTGAAATTATTAATGGAAAAATAATTTCCTATTTTACTCCATTAAAATCGAAAAAAACGCTACTAAAAATCAGGACACGTAACTTTCCTAGGCTTAGATCTTGGGATTCTCTTCTTTAATTCGAGACTTAAAGTAACCTCATGAGAGTTTACAGCCCCTATTTTTGCTGCACTTATGGTGGCATCGTAAGAATATCCAATCTTAATTTTTGGTGTTCTAACACCAACCAAAATGATAAAGGCATCAGAGTTAACCGTATTTTGACGGAAGTAGGCTCCGGCAACATAGGGGCCTTTACTCATATACATACCTAAATTAACTTGATTAAACTGGCGTTGCGATTTAACAATAACGTTTGGATATAAATTCACCTGACGGCGTTCATCACGATCACGAACGATAGGAATTACCAAACCCATATGCGCTGTAAATCTTCTTGGAATTGGATTTGAGGCTCCAACATAAAAGGCTTGTGAAGGTTCTAATAAATTGTGAATGGCAACACCGCCATAAAAACTTTTTGAATAACCTATAATACCTGTAGCAAAATTTGGAACCATTATCGTTCCATTTCCATTAGGCTCTGCAGTTGGGTTTACGAAACCCTGGGTTAAAATAATTTGATCATACCACAAAAGCTTATTAAAATCGATAGACTTTTGCATCAGACCTGCCTGAATAGCTGCTTGTATGGTAAATTTTCTGTTGACAGGAATTTGATAGGCATAGATTAGGTTTAGAGAGGTAGTTCTTAAGGTACCAACCCCTTGTTCATCATAAGATGCTTGAACACCAAACCCGCCATTAATTTTATCAAAATGCTCATCGTAACTAAACGACCCAGTTCTAAATGCACCCGAAATACTTGGCCATTGATTACGCACATCCATCACCACACGGCCATGGTTTACACTACCAGTAAAGGCAGGATTAGTATATATTGGGTTTGCATAGAACTGCGAGAACTGTGGGTCTTGCGCCCTCAATTCAGCCCCAGTCAGAAGCAAAATCCAAATAATAATATATACTCCTTTCCCAGAGTGTTTATTTAGGTTCATTTATTTTTAACAGGTTCAAATAGAATACCGATAGAAATGCAATATTAGTAAAATGTTTTGTATTAACTTCACACTAAGACACACAATTTGTTTTAATTTGTTGACGTTTTAGTAATCTGTTAACGAATTTTCAAGTATAAGTATTTTGTTATAAACGATGCAATTTTTAAAAAAATTAAGAAATTTTATGGGTAAATCAACTTTACTCATTGTGTTATATATATCTGTTATACAGCATTCTAATGCTCAAGAATTGCTTTTGCAATCGAGGCTAATTTGGGACAATCAAGCTGGAATAAAACCCCATTTTAAGGGTGCTATTTATGAAAATGAACAAGAAATTTTGCCTTTTTTTCAGCAAATTATTCCATTAAAGTCGGCTCAAGTAGAAGAAATTTACCTTCAATCTACCCAAGAATCGGATTTTATTTTGCCAAATACCTCTTCGAACAAAACGATTGATGAAATTTATAAACCTATTTTCCATGTGGCTTTTGAAAGGGGAAAACCATATTTATTTTTAAAATTCTTACCCTTTAGAAAAGAGGGTTCATCTTTTAAAAAACTTGAGAACGTTAAGATTGAAATTAAATACGGAACAAATAGCAATGCAACTGGGTTCAAAAAGAAACCTACCTATGCGGCAAATTCTGTATTAGCAAGCGGCGATTGGGTTAAAATTGGCACCACTCAAAATGGAATTTATAGAATTGATTATGCAACACTTCGTGGATTAGGAATAAACCCAGATCAACTCGACCCAAGAAATATAAAATTATATGGAAGAGGTGCAGGTATGGTTCCGCAACAAAACAGCAAGGCACGAGTAGATGATTTAAAAGAAATTCCTATTTTGTTGCAAGGCGAAAGCGACGGAAAATTTAACCCAGGTGACTTTATAGCGTTTTATGGAGAATCACAATTAAATCAATGGGCATATAATGAAAATACTCAAACCTATTCATTTGTTTCTAACCTATACTGCGATACTACCTATTATTTCTTAACTGTTGGCACAAGCCAAGGTAAAAGAATTAGTAAAATACCTTCCCTATCAGGTGAAAGCGCAACCATTGGCTCATATACCTATCTATATTTTTATAATAATGAAAGAGCCAACCTTATTAAATCTGGTAAGGTTTGGGTAGGAGAAGAATTTGATAGAATTACACAACAAAGTTTTAACGTAAGTGTTCCTTATCTAATAACTTCTGAACCTATTAAATTTAAATCATCTGTAACTGCAAGAAGCTTTGTAGAAAGTCAGTTTACTGTTCAAGTAAATGGCAATGGCATCTTAAATCAAACATGCCCAATTGTACGACCGAGTTTTGAAGACCCATACACATGTGGATTAAGGATAAACACAACGAATTTTTTAAGTAGTAGTCCAAACTTTACCGTAAATTATTCTTATAATAAACCTTCCAGTGGCAGTATAGGTTGGCTTGATTTTTTTGAGATACAAGCAAAGGCCGAATTGAGAAATGTAAACGGAAATTTTGTATTTAAAGATGCTGCAAATATGGGTTCGGGCAAGGTAACTAAATATCAAATTGGCTCGAACCGAAACCTAACTGTGTTAGATGTAAGCAACCCAATTGACCCTATTATTATTGAAGGAACCTTTGCCGCAAATTCCTATAGTTTTACTTGTGCAACAGATAGCTTAAAAACCTTTGCGGCATATGATGGAAGTAATTATTTACAGGTAACTAATGCAGGTAAAATAGCCAACCAAAATTTGCATTCATTAACTAATCCAGATGGATTTATTATAACACATCCCAACTTTATTGGAGAGGCAAAACGATTAGCAGAGTTCCACAATAAAAAAGATAATTTGAACATCCATGTTGTAAATATTCAAGATGTATATAATGAATTTTCGAGTGGTGCTCCAGACTTATGTGCCTTGCGTGATTTCTTTAAGATGTTTTATGACAGAGCAAATACAGTTGCCGAAATGCCCAAATATGCTACCCTAATGGGAAGGGCAAGTTATGATTATAAATACAGACAAAAACCAAATTCCAATTTTATTTTAACCTTTGAAAGTAATGAATCATTTGACCCAACTGGAAGTTATTGTAGCGATGATTTTTTAGGATTTTTGGATGATGCAGAAGGCGGTTGGGATATCGGAAATAATAATGGAGAATTATTAGACATTGGAATTGGAAGATTGCCTGTTACCAATGAAACAGAGGCCAAGCAAGTAGTTGATAAAATTATGTCGTATTACACAAGCACTTCTTTTGGCTCGTGGCGCAATAAATTGGTATTTACCGCGGATGATGAAGATAATAATTTGCACCAAAATCAGGCAGATAATTTGGCCAATAGCCTTCTTAATTTATATCCTGAATATAACCTAGAAAAAATTTATTTAGATGCCTATAAAAAGGAGAGCACAGCTGGTGGTGCAAGATTTCCGGAGGCCCAAAAAGCAATCAATAATTCTATTCAAAATGGATGTTTAATTTTTAATTATACAGGTCATGGTGGTGAAGTTGGATTAACAGCAGAACGTGTTATGGGAATTGATGACATAAATAGTTGGACGAATGGATTGGAATCGAATGGTATAAAACTTCCCCTATTTTTAACTGCTACATGTGAGTTTAGTAGGTTTGATGATCCATTGCGTTTTTCTGCTGGTGAATTAGTTTTATTAAATCCTTCGGGTGGAGCAGTGGGTTTATTTACAACAGTACGTTTAGTATTTTCTGGAACCAATGCAGATTTAAATCAAAAGTTTTATGACAACGTAGGTTTTGATTCTGTTTCGCAATTGAACCCACCTCATTTAGGGGATATAGTACGAAAAACAAAAAACGACTATAACGTAGTAAACACGCGTAATTTCACCCTTTTAGGTGATCCATTTTTAATATTGGCCTATCCGTATTATGGAGTTAAAACGAGTACGATAAATAGTACTGATGTGGCAGTATTTAACGACACCTTAAAAGCACTGAAAAAATTTGTTGTAACTGGGTTTGTAACCGATAAAAATGGCACTAAATTAAATACATACAATGGTGTTGTATACCCGGTGGTTTATGATAAGTTTACCAATTATTCTACTCTTGGAAACAACCCTCCCTTAAGCACAGCAATGGGTTTTCAAATGCAAAACAATGTGCTTTATAGAGGTAAATCAAGCGTGAACAATGGCGATTTCACGTTTAGTTTTGTGGTTCCAAAAGATATTGCTTACGAATATGGCTATGGTAAAATTAGTTACTATGCCAACAACGATTTAAAAGATGCGAATGGCTATAATAATAGAATTTTCATAGGAGGTACCGCAGATAGCAGCGCCAAAGACACAAAAGGCCCAGATATTCAATTATACTTAAACGATACTAAGTTTGTAAACGGCGGATTAACCAATCAAAGTCCGAAACTAATTGCCAAACTCTACGATGAAAATGGAATAAACACAACGGGCAGAGGAATTGGTAGGGACCTAATGTATGTGTTAAATAACAACCAAACTCAGGCAGTTATTGTAAACGATTATTACCAAGCTACGCTAAACTCCTACCAAAGTGGAGAGGTAAAATATGACATTTCAAATTTGGCAGCAGGTAAATATCAATTAAAGTTTAAAGCCTACGATGTATACAATAATGCCTCTGAATCTACGTTAGACTTTGAGGTTAAATCATCAGAAAAGCCATCCATTGATCATCTTTTGAATTATCCAAATCCATTTAACAACCTCACTACGTTTCATTTCGACCATAATTTGAATGGGCAAGACTTGAATGTTTTAGTACAAGTGTTTACAGTAAATGGCAAATTGGTTAAGACCTTGCAAACGAACAATTTGGCAACAGGAACCCATTTTGATTTGTTGCATTGGGATGGCAAAGATGAGTATGGTGATAAATTGGCGAATGGCGTGTATATTTACAAATGCAAAGTGTATTCTCCAGGTAATAAAACGATAGAAAAAACAGAAAAATTGGTAATCTTAAATTAATTCCTAAAATTGAGCACCAAATTATTTTTGTGCAGAGACTAAAAATGAGAATAAATAAATCCTTCCTTTCGATGATGATGCTGGGTGTTTTAAGCACTCAATTTACTAGTAAAACGCAAGCCCAAATTGCAGGTAGCAACTCGCAATTAGACGGTAGAAATACAATAACCACAGCTGTACCATTTTTAATGATTACGCCTGAGGCTAGAGGCGGCGGTATGGGTGATGTGGGTGTAGCTTTGCCAAATGACCCAAATGCAATGCATTGGAATATTTCAAAAATTCCTTTCAACGAAAAAAAAGGAGCTGTATCTTTAAGCTATACTCCTTGGCTCAGAAGCCTAGTTCCAGATATTAGTTTAGCCTATATGAGTGGCTATGCAAAAATTAATGATCGTTCTGCTGTAGCGGCATCTTTAAGGTATTTTTCTTTGGGTCAAATTCAATTTACCGATCAATTTGGAAATAGCACCGGAAATTATAACCCCAATGAGCTAGCCGTTGACTTGGGATATGCATCTAAATTATCGGATCATTTTTCATTAGGTATTGCCTTCAGATATATTAGAAGTGATTTAGCAGGAGCCTTTAATCAAAGCTCCTCTCCGGTTCAGGCAGGTAATGCCTTTGCAGGTGATATGACAGCCTATTATACCAACAAAACTAAATTAAAATTAGAAGGTAAGCGCTACAATTTAAATTATTCATTTGGAGGTGCCATTACAAATATCGGTTCAAAAATTTCCTATACCAGTCAACAATATCAAAATTTTATTCCTATCAATTTAAGAATTGGTGGTTACGGACAATTGGAAATTGACAAATACAATACCATTGCTTTGGCTTTAGATTTCAATAAACTTTTGGTTCCAACCAACCCTGTATATGCCAAAACAGTTGCAGGTTATGACAGTATAACACCTGCCGGACAAAGAATAATTGTTAGTGGTATGAACCCAGATGTACCACCTATTCAAGGAATGATTCAATCTTTTTATGATGCACCAGGTGGCTTGCAAGAAGAATTAAGAGAAATTAATATTTCAACTGGATTAGAATATTGGTACGATAAGCAATTTGCCTTACGTGCTGGCTTCTTTCATGAAAGTCCATTTAAAGGAAATAGAAAATTCATGACCTTTGGAGCTGGATTTAGGTTTAATGTATTTGGAGTAGATTTATCGTATTTAATTCCAATTGAAAACAGAAATCCATTAGAAAAAACCTTGCGTTTCACGCTCATCTTTGATTTGGATGCATTTGCCACTCAGAACAAGGAAGAAGACAAAGCCCCAGTTACAGAATAATGCGCGTAGGATTTGGATTTGATGTGCATCAACTTTCTGAGGAAAGAGCTTTTGTACTAGGAGGCATTACTATTCCAGCAGCTAAAGGTATCCTTGGCCATAGTGATGCGGATGTTTTAATTCATGCCATATCGGATGCTATTTTAGGAGCCTTAGCTCTTGGCGATATTGGGGTTCACTTCCCTGATACAAGTGCCTCAAATAAAGGATTAGATAGCAAACTTATTTTAAAGAAATGCATGGAGTTGGCCAAAGAAAAAGGATATAAAGTTGGCAATTTAGATAGCACTGTGGTTTGCGAAAAACCCAAAATTATGCCGCATGCCTTAGCCATGAGAACCTGTATAGCAGGCTTATGTGAAGTTGATTTGGAGGATATATCTATAAAGGCTACTACGAATGAAAAGCTTGGTTTTATTGGCAGAGAAGAAGGAATTGTGGCCTATGCCATTGTAACCATGATAAAGAGTTAACAGCAATAAGAATTTAACTCGCTCAAGAATAAGCTTCCCTTAATTTTGTTTATTTCTTCCCGAAAAAAAATACTAGTTTGGTGTCCATGGCAACTGTAAACTACGTTTCAAAATTTGAGGAAGTATTTAGTTCATTAAACGAACAACAAAAATCGGCAGTACAACATATTGAAGGCCCTGTTCTAGTAATTGCAGGGCCAGGTACAGGTAAAACACAAATACTTGCTGCACGTATTGCACGTATACTTTTAGAAACAGATGCCTTACCCGAAAATATACTTTGTTTAACCTATACCGATGCTGGTGCAGTAGCCATGCGCAAGCGATTACAAGAATTTATTGGACCAGATTCATATAGAGTACAATTATCTACTTTTCATGGTTTTTGCAATAAAGTTATACAAGAAAATTTAGACGTATTTGGCTTCAGAAACTTAGACCCTGTAAGCGATTTGGAGAGCATTCAATTGCTGAGAGAATTAGTAGACGACCTTCCCAAAAACCATCCACTAAAAAGGTATACGGGTGATGTTTATTACGAAATATACCGACTAAGTGCCCTTTTTGGTTTAATGAAAAAGGAGGATTGGAACCCCAGTTATTTAACAAATAAAGTAGAAGAATATTGTAAAGATTTACCAACAAGAGAGGAGTATTTATACAAACGAGCGGGTAAAAATAAAGACGGTAGCACCCACGCAAAAGGCGATTTAAAGCGAGATGCCTTAAACCAAGAACTCAATAAAATGGTATTGCTAAAAGCTGCCATAGATTTGTTTGAACCCTATCAAGAACTGCTTTTAAAAAATAACAGATACGATTTTGCAGATATGATTCTTTGGGTGATAAAAGCATTTACAGAAAACGCTACTCTGCTCTCAGATTATCAAGAAAAATATCAATATGTACTGGTAGATGAGTTTCAGGATACCAGTGGTTCGCAAAATGATTTATTGAAACTTTTAATTAGTTATTGGGAGGTTCCTAACGTATTTGCAGTGGGCGATGATGACCAGTCTATTTACCGTTTTCAAGGTGCGAATATTGAAAATATTCAAAATTTTATTTCGCAGTTTGGCAACCATATGAAAATGGTAAAGTTGGAAGATAATTATCGTTCAACTCAAAAGATTTTGGATGCTTCACGCAAACTTATTGAACGCAATACACAACGCATTTCGGGAGAGAAACTATTACACGCCCGTAATAAAGATAGAGCCACAATTTTGGCCGAACCAAAAGTAGTTTCATATTATAACCCATTACATGAAAGTGCTGCCATTGCTAAGCAAATTGAGGAAATTGGACAGAGCGGTACACCTCTACATGAAATTGCTGTTTTGTATAGAAACCATTCGCAAGCCGAAGAAATGGTGGCCTATTTAAAATCGAAAAACATTGAAGTTAACACTCGAAAACGCATTAATATTTTATACGAACCCATTATAAAAAAAGTGGTTAAAGTAATGCAATTTTTGAGTGCCGAAACGGAAAAAGCCTTTACTGGCGAGCCTCATTTATTTGAGATTTTACACTTTCAAGAGTTTGCAATCCCAACCTTAGAAATAGCTCGACTATCGGTTGAAATTGCAAGTAAAAATTTTAATGAAAGGCAAACCAGCTGGAGAGAAGAGTTGAGCAAATTAGCGCAGAAAAAACAATCGGATTTATTTCAACAACATAGCCATGGTTTGGCTTTACAAAATTTCAGTAAAAGCATAGAAGGCTTGGTAAAAGGCTGTTTGAACCAAACACCTCAAGAAACAATTCATCAAATACTTAGAGATTGCGGAATATTAGCTGCGGCACTTACCCATGAAGAAAAAACATGGCATATGGAAATGCTAAGGACCTTTTTTGATTTCATTAAAATGGAGTGCACTAAAAAGCCGCAGCACAACTTAAAATCGCTTACAGAAACAATCATATTGATGCAAGATAATAAGATTGCCTTGGCAGCTGAAAAGGTAATTTATAGTGAATCGGGAGTTAATTTTATTACGGCACATTCTTCTAAAGGATTGGAGTTTGAATATGTATTTATAATTGGTTGTAATAGTAAAGCTTGGGACGATAGCAATAGAAATAGAAACTATAAATTACCCGATAATTTATTTGCCTTGGTTGGCGATGAAATTGAGGAAACAAGGCGTTTGTTTTACGTAGGAATGACGCGCGCTAAAACACATTTACAATTAAGTTTTAGCGAGCAAGACATGAACCAAAAGGAATTAGAACCTAGTAGGTTTATTGCCGAAATTACCGAAGACAAAGAACTCAAGATAGAACGCATTGCAATTAGTAAAGAGGAACTTTTAGAATATTCCTTTTCTGCCCTAAAACAGGTTCCAGAGGCTATGCTTCCAAAGTCAATTATAGACAATGCGTTTACAGATAGTTTGCTCGAGAAATATTCGTTAAGCGTTACCCATTTAAACAATTATTTAAAATGTCCGGTATCATTTTATTTTAACAACTTTATTAAAGTGCCAGCCCCAAAAAGTGCAAGCATGACATTTGGTTCGGCCGTACATTTTGCCCTTGAGCAATTGTTTAAGAAAATGAATGCTGAAGACGAAAAACAATTCCCAGGCATTGACACCTTTTTGAAAGACTTTAAATGGTTTATGCGCAGAAATCAGGATAGTTTTACGGAAGCAGAATTTAAACGAAGAATGGAATATGGCGAAGAAATATTACCTCGCTATTTTGATGAATACATACACCAGTGGAATAAAGTAACAAGTGTTGAACGTTCGTATAAAAATGTATTGGTTGAAGGCATTCCATTGAATGGGAAAATAGATAAGATGGAGTTTGATGGCAATTTTGTTAACGTAGTGGATTATAAAACTGGCTCGTTTAAAAATGCGAAAACAAAATTCAATAAACCCAATGAGGAGGCTGCAGAAAAGGCTTTAAGTGAGGGGAAAGAGCCAAAATTTGAAGATCAATTTGGAGGAGATTATTGGCGCCAAGCAGTGTTTTACAAACTCCTAATGGATTTTGATGCTACTAAAAAATGGGAAATGCGCAGTAGTGAGTTCGACTTTATTGAGCCCATGGTTCAGCTTACTGAAAAAGGAAAAAGCTATGAATTTCACAAAGAAAAAATTCATATTACGCCAGAAGATTTACTCTTTGTACGCCATCAAATAAAAGATGTGTATGCGCATATAAGAAACAAAGATTTTAGCATTGGCTGTGGCAAAGACGATTGCCATTGGTGTACCTTTACCCGAAACTATTATGAGCTAAACAAATTGGAAAATATCCCAGCGATAGAGAATACAGAAGACGAAAACGACTAATTTATTAGGCTAAAAATTCGTCAAAATCACGTTCTAATTCTATGTATAAATCGTAAAAGCGATTGAATTGATCGCGTAAATTGATATGCGTTAACAATAATAAATGGTTGGGCTGATCCAATTGTTGCAGATGATTTTCGTGTTGTTTTATTTCGTGGCGAAGCTCATCAATTACTTCACGATGACGAATGAATCTATTTTGAAACTGTTCAACCCTTGCCATAAGGGCGGTATGATCAAATTGAGGTAGGGCTCTTTCTAGTCGGTTTTGCAAATCCTTGTATTGCGATTTTGTCTGGTCAATCATTCGTAACCAGTTTGTGTGCTCTGTAAAGAGGATAGCTTGGGCGGCATTTTGGTTCATGATAAGTAAGATTTGTTTCGTAAAGCTAAATAATATCTAATAAACTCAGTACTTGACATTTAAGTTTTTTTTCGTTATCATGTAATTTTAGAATTTTGGCCTAAAAAAATTAGATGCCTAAAATCAGCTAAAATGTTGTTTGCGACCTCAAAGAATATCCTATTTTTGCCCCACAAAATACTCAAAATTATGTCATACAGAATTGAACACGACACCATGGGCGAAGTTCAGGTGCCATCGGAGAAATATTGGGGAGCTCAAACAGAGCGCTCAAGAAACAATTTTAAGATTGGACCAGAGGCGAGCATGCCCAAAGAAATTATTTATGCATTTGCTTACCTAAAAAAGGCTGCAGCGCATGCAAATATGGATCTTGGAGTATTAGCTGCCGACAAATGCGAGTTAATTAGCAAAGTTTGTGATGAGATATTAACAGGTGCTTTAGATGGAGAGTTTCCATTGGTAATTTGGCAAACAGGTTCGGGCACACAAAGCAATATGAACGTTAATGAGGTAGTTGCCTACCGTGCGCATGTGGTAAGTGGAGGAAAACTAAGTGATGAGAAAAAAGTGTTACATCCAAATGATGATGTAAACAAATCGCAATCGAGCAACGACACCTACCCTACTGCTATGCATATTGCAACCTATAAAATGGTTGCAGAAGTTACTATTCCGGGTATTCAAAAATTAAGAGATACTCTTGCCTTAAAAGTAGAAGAGTTTAAAACAATTGTTAAAACAGGTAGAACCCACTTTATGGATGCTACTCCTTTAACATTGGGTCAAGAATTTAGTGCCTATGTTCAACAATTAGATAATGGCATCCGTGCACTTAAAAATGCCTTAGAAATGGTATCTGAATTAGCATTAGGTGGTACCGCGGTTGGTACTGGATTAAATGCTCCAAAAGGATATGATGTTTTGGTAGCTAAGAAAATTGCAGAATTTACAGGCTTACCATTTGTTACTGCTCCAAATAAATTTGAAGCATTAGCAGCTCATGATGCCATGGTAGAAATGAGTGGCGCTTTGAAACGTGTAGCAGTTAGTACCATGAAAATTGCTAATGATATACGTATGTTATCATCAGGCCCTAGAAGTGGTATTGGAGAGATTGTAATTCCAGATAACGAACCAGGTTCATCTATTATGCCAGGTAAGGTTAACCCAACACAACCAGAAGCTATGACCATGGTGGCCGCACAAGTTATTGGAAACGACGTAGCGGTTTCAATTGGAGGTAGTAATGGCCATTTTGAATTAAATGTATTTAAACCATTAATGGCAGCCAATGTATTGCAAAGTGCCAGATTAATTGGCGATGCATGTGTATCGTTTAACGATAAATGTGCTATCGGTATCGTTCCTAATCATGAGATTATTAATCGCCATTTAGAAAATTCGTTAATGTTGGTTACTGCTTTGAACCCACATATTGGGTATGAAAACGCAGCAAAAATTGCGAAGAAAGCACATAAAGAAAACAAAACCTTAAGAGAAGCAGCTATTGAGCTAGGCTTACTTACAAGTGAGCAATTCGACCAATGGGTAATACCAGCAAATATGGTTGGAAACTTATAGTTTTATACTTCATTAAATTGGTAACAGGTCATTTCATTTTATGGAATGGCCTGTTTTTTTAAGTAGCGTTTTTAACCTGAATCATAAATCCCATTCCATGATGATTGCTGAGTTCTATGTTTGGATCATCTTTTAAATATTTACGTAAGCGAGAGATATAAACATCCATGCTTCGGCCTGCAAAATAATCATCGTTGCCCCAAATCTTAGCCAATAGCACCTCGCGTTTAATGAGCATACCAGGTTGATTCATGAGCATGGAAAGAATGGCTCCCTCCTTTTTTGTTAGGCGGATAACTTTATCATTTAGGCTCAATTCAAAATTTACAGGATGAAACAAATAAGAACCCAATTTTTGAACTTGCAAATTTGGAACAGGATTACTCTTTCTATTTCGAGTTAAGAATACCTGAATGCGCAGCAAAAGCTCTTCCATTGAAAATGGTTTCACTAAATAATCATCGGCACCCGCTTTAAAGCCAAGTATTTTATCTTCTTTTAAGCCTTTAGCGGTTAAGAAAATAATAGGCACATGTGAGTCAATCTCCCTTAATTTTTCTGCCAAGGTATACCCATCCATTTGCGGCATCATTACATCCAACAAACAAATATTGTAGGGCTCTTTCACAAATTGATTTAAGGCATCAAGGCCGTTTTCACATAAGCTTACTTCAAATCCTTGTTGGGTCAAACCTTCCTTAATTACAAAGCCCAAATGAGGATCATCTTCTGCAAGTAATATTTTGTTTTTATCCATGGCTAATAGGAATTGGTAAATCAATAAAAAATTTAGAGCCTTTGTTTAATTCGCTTTCAATCCATACATGGCCTTTATGTGCAAGGATAATTTGTTTTACATAAAATAATCCAATGCCAAAACCTTTCACCTGATGAATATTTCCATAGGGCACTCTAAAGAATCGATCAAATATTTTCTTGTGGTATTTAGAGGCAATTCCAATTCCATGATCGGCCACCATTAATTGAAAATTTCCATTGACAACAAACGTCTTTACCTCAATATGTTTGTTGTTTGCACTATACTTAATGGCATTATCAAGCAAATTGGTACATACTTGTGAAAAGTGAAATGCATCAATAAATAATTGCACTGAATCTGGGCATAGATCTAGCTTAAATTCTTGGTCGCTTAAGTGATTAAGCAAAACTACTTTCTCACAACAACTCTTAATTAATTGGTTCGGATCAACCCAAACTTTTTCAAGTTTTGCCCCTTCATCTAAACCCAAAATTCGTTCTAATTGCATTTTAAGTTTGGCCGATTCATCCTTAATTATTTGAGAATAAATAAGCACTTTATCTTGATGATTCTGCAAGTTTGTTTCAATGCCTGTAACCGACATACCAATGGTAGTAAGAGGCGTTCTAATTTCGTGAGCCATATTATTTATGAAATCACGTTGCACCTCCGAAAGTCTTTTCTGACGTGTAATGACAAAGAAACTATAGGTAAAAAAGATAAGAATTAAGAGTACCAACAAACTCAAGTAAATCCATAAACCCATATCCGAAAAGAGCCCCATTTTTATATTCGGGAAGTAGATGGTAAAATAATAGTTATCGAATTTAAAGGGCGGAAATTTGTAGGCATTAGCTGATTCAACCTTTAAACTTTCTTTATAATACCCTCCGTATACCAGCTGTTTATTTGAACAATCGTAAATACTATAGGCATAGGGTTCATTGATATGAAATCTGTTTAATTCAATTTTTATAAAATGGTCTAATACGCTAGGGTCGATTAAATCATTTACCATTACGGCAAAATAATTTTCTGTCAGCTGGCTTACAGGATTAGGAGGCATGGTTTCTGTATTATTGTATTTTAACACATCGCGAACCACTTCTTGAAGGGCAAGGGTAAGCTGCCTATTAAAATCTTCGCGTTTTTGTGAATAGGCCTTTTTCATCCAAATTACTTGGGTAAATAACACCCCCGCAAAGGATAATGCAGCCAAAACAATAAACACACGAAAGGTTCTTCTAGAAATCATAGAAACAAAACTATCAACTTAATGCACAAAATACACATTTAGGGTTCTATTTAACGTATCATTAACAAAATTTGAAAACCCAGCTTATGTGGCAATATATTGCCAAATGCTTATTTTGCACGCGCATTAGTTTATGAATATAATAATACAAGGCATTTTTACAGGCATTATTCTCACCCTTTCTTTTGGAGCAGGCTTTTTTGCGTTAATACAAACAAGTATCACCAAAGGCTATAAAAAGGGGCTTCTAATTGCCGTTGGGGCTATTATTGGAGATGCACTTTTTATTGGAGCCTCTGTTTTTGCCACTTCATTTGTAAAAGATGAACTTCCTGCCTATTCAAAAATAATTAAACTAGTTGCCTTGGTTGCCTTTCTAGTATTAGGCATTCGCACCATTTTAAAAAGCAGTAAAGTTCAAAACCCAAACGAGCAAGGAAGACGCCCAAATTATTTCTATATAAGTAAAGGATTTATTTTAAATATGGTGAACCCCTTGGTTTTATTAACCTGGCTTGGAATTACTATTTATTTAGAATCAACCTTAAAATATTCTATAGGAGAATTATTTCTCTATTTTAGTTCAGTAATGATTGGAACTTTTAGTTCACAAATGGCTATTTGTGTTTCGTCACATAAAATAAAAAGATTTTTATCCGACCTATTTATTCACCGAATGAATATTGTTGTTGGAGCTTTGTTTATTGCCATTGGAATAGCATTATTTTTTAGCAATGCCGATCCCTCTAGTGAAATGGAGCGAGCTACTGAGATGCTCAAATAAAGCTAAACAAGCTTAATTAAGAAAGGCAATATTTCAAGTCTATTTCTACTTGAGCAAAAATCCACTCACATGCAATAATCAATTCCAAATAAATTCTTACTAACAAAGAATTGCTGTTAAACTATTGCTTCGCCTAAGCAATTTATGGCACTACTATCCATTGGTCTGAACCAAGAACCAATCAAAGACGGGCAGAAAACATTCATACTTGAACAGATTTAGG
Organism: Bacteroidetes bacterium B1(2017); assembly: GCA_002256395.1. Taxonomy (GTDB): domain Bacteria; phylum Bacteroidota; class Bacteroidia; order UKL13-3; family UKL13-3; genus B1. The sequence goes on from NKJG01000001.1 coordinate 538,842, forward strand.
CAAGCAAACACAAAAAAAGAGCGGACTCAATTGAATGAGCCCGCTCTTTTAGGTATTAAGAATTTCGAGTTCTTATTGTTTTACAACTTGTTTGTAAACTGAAGTACCATCAATTTCAACTTTAATTAAGTATGAACCAGCAGCACCAAACTCATCCAATAATTGGCTGTGTTTACCTGCTTGAACTCTACCTAAATCAATTGTTTTAATAGTTCTTCCCAACATATCCATTACACTTACTTTAACAGTAGCTGCTTGAGGCAACTCGTAGCTTAAGTTGGTGCTATTTCCAAACGGATTTGGATAGGCATTTAAGTCGTAGGTAGCAGCAACACTGTTTTGAATACCTACTGCACAAGAAATTGTAACTTTTACAGAATCGGTAATAACACAACCACTTAAAGTTTTAGTTGTACAACGAACCCAATAATCACCTCTAGCAGCAAAAACGAAATCAACATCCTTACCATATCTAACAGAACCAGCAGCATCACCCATTTTCCAGGTATAAGACTCGGCATCTACTATGCTAGAAGATATTAGTTTTCTATTCTGTCCACAAGGGTAACTTACAACGTCTGTATCCTTAACAGATAGGGTTTGAACTTCAAGATCGGTTACAGTAACCTCTTGTATTGCTGTATCAGAACAACCATTAGCAGTATTAATTATTAAGGTAATAGTTTTAGGATTATGTGCAGTATACACGTGTCCACCAACAGCACAGATTGAATCTGTTTTACCATCACCCCAAGTCCAACCACATTTGAAAGTAGATTGGTCGATGGTGTATGAAGTATTAATTACTTTTAATTCATTACCTACACACACTTTATCTTGAGCAGAGAATTGAGCAACTGGTTTGTAGTAAATAGTAACATTTTTAGATACTGAATCACGACAACCGTTGATTTTATCAACTGCTAACATAAACACAGGGTAAACACCAGTTCCTACGTATTGGTTACTTGGGCTTTGAGCATTTGAGCCTTTAGTATCACCAAATGTCCAATTGTAGTTAACGTTTGTATTACCACCTGTAAAGGTAGTAGTGTTGTTAAAGAAGGTTTGATCTGCATCACCAAAGCAAGGATTAGCAACCGTAAATGAAGCAAATGGTCTTTCGTAAATGGTAACGGTTTTAACAACCGAATCAACGCAACCAAAAGCAGAGCTTACTTTTAATGTAGCAGTATAGGTACCACTAACTGGGTATTTGTAGGTTGGAGTAGCACTTAAGCTAGTTTGTCCATTACCCCAACTCCAATTGTAACCTAATACACCAACAGGAATACTACTAGTATTAGTAATAGGCACATTGCTGCTTAAACAATGAGGTGCAGTAGTGAAATTAGCTGTAGGTCTTGCAAACACATAAATGCTCTTAGATAAAGTTGTGAAACAACCGCTCGCATTAGTAACTTTAAGAGTTACGTTATAGGCAGTATCATATTTAGCAAAATTGTATTTAGATACCTCTCTAGTTTGAGTGCTGTTATTTGGCATCGACCATAAGAAGTTTGAACCAGCAGGTTGTGTATTTGGAGTAAACACAGTTGAATCTGTAGCACAAGGAACATTAGTAGTGAATGTTACAACAGGTGAAGGAAGGATTGTAACCACTTCTGTTTTCTCTGAGCTTAAGCCATATCTATCTGTTAAGATAAAACGAACAGTGTAAGTACCTGGGTTGGCATAAATCTTATCAGGGTTTTCAACAAATGCAAAGCCACCATCACCAAATAACCAAGTATATGTGAATGGGAAGTTATTTGCAGGTTTAACTGAACCAAGAGCGGTAAATGCGATTGTGTTTGTAGCACATAAATTAGTTGTTGGAGTATGAACGAAGTTGGCACCTGGAGGTGTTGCAACTCTTAACACTCTAGTGAATGAGCTATCACAACTTGAAGCATTTAGTCTAAACTTAAAGCTAAATACGATATTACTATCCAACATATTAGCTGGAGCAATTAAACGGATATACCCAGGGCCTGAACCAGAAGGAGCAACAAAGTTAAAGTTGGTAAATGGAGTTCCACTAGCTTGAGCGTATGCTTGAATAGTAGGAATTGACCAATGTGTACCATAATCGGCGTTGGTATAGAATGCAGGTGGAACAAAACGGTAAGTGATTGTATCACCAATTTTTGAACCATCAGGGTTATTTCCATCACCAGCATTATAAGAGCCATTAAATGGCAAACCAGCAGTGATAAACGGACCATTATAGAATCTATTAATATATGCTTTAAGAGTATCAGGCATAACATTGCTACAAGTAATGAAACCACCACCAAATCCAGTATTAATTGCTTGAGAAGTAGTATTTGAAGCCTCAACAAAGTAACGTAAGGTATCTGTCCAAGGAGTATTAAAACCAACACTCATACTTGTACCATCACCCATTTTACTTGCTAAAGTTTGACCATTAGCCATATTTACAACACGGTAGTTGAAACGAGTATCTGGGTTTGAGATAATGATACGAGTTGAATCTTTGTAACATTGATTAAAGATTTTTGGTGAGAATGTTTGATTTTGAACATCATCATAAATCCTAATATCATCAATCTGGATGTTTCCACCAGCACCAGCTCCAAAAGCTTCGATAGATAAACGTAAACCGCTAGTTTTAAATGCACCTAAACAAACCTCAACCATGGTATAACCTGGTAATGGGAAGTTGGTATTTACACGTTCAACTGTACGTAATGGGTTAGACCAAATATTACCACCGAATGATACTTTCACTTGAACAGAGTCACGCTTAGTAGGCAAATCACTATTTTGTGACATGTAGAAACGTAAGGTTGGGCTTTGAGCGTTGGTGAAATCCAAACAAGGAGAAACCAATCTAGCAGAAGCACCAACAGTAGGATATGAATTTGAGCGGAAAAGAGCAGATCTTACTCCGGTACGAGCACCTTGAGGAGGATTACTAGGAGAACCTAATACGCCAATTTCCCACTGAGCACCGCCTACTAGAGACTGAGAAGACCAAGCTGGATTGTTCACACCTTCGAAACCATTGTTGTAAGGGAACGTTGTGATACCTGTACTTAAAGTATCCCATAACTTACCTGTAGGATAAACACCTGTATTTGGAGGAGTAATGAAATCAATTGCAGTTAATCTAAATTCAATTAAGGTACCACTTGGTTGAGAAGGCAGAATGTATTGACGGAATGAACCATTTGCAATACTAGCTTGAACATTTTGTACTGAACCCCCATTTATCTTGTAATACAATGAATCGCCAATTAATTGCTTATCATAAATATTAAAGTTTAAACTAATGGCACCAGATTGACAACCTGTTGGATCCGTTACATTGAAGATTCTAGGAGAAATATTATCTAAGTATGAACCACTAAATTCATGTGCACCAATTGTAGGTGAGAATGTATTTCTTGGATCGCCATTAATATCTGTAGAGATCATATTATAAGGCTTACCAGCTTGGTACAAGTTAGAAACAGTGCTTGTAGGAATAAATAAGTTATTATCACCAGCAAACGGAGCAGCACTACCAGTAATCGACATAGTGTCTTGAGTAGTGAAGTTCATTATTTCGAACCATTGGTTGTAAAGAACAGGAGTAACACTAGCATTACTTGAAACATTTGCTGCAACAGCAGTAGTAGTTGAAGTAGCATTATAGCTATTGAAATTACTTACAAACATTGGATTGGTTGTACCACCAAAGGCAACACCATATGAATAGGTTCCTGTTCCAGCACCACCTAAGCGATTTTGGAAGATATTATTTTGAGAAATAATACCAGACTTGAAGAATGAAGGAATACCCACACAAGCACTAATTGCATTGGCTGTAGTTAAGGATGTACCTTGACCTAAATTAATAGAGTTAAAATACATTGATAAACCGATATAGGTATTTCCAGTTCCAATATTGGCAGTTGCATTTAAGTAGATACCAAATGGATTAGCTCCAAAACCAGTTCCTGTAGCAGCTGTACCTGGAGCCGAAATACCCGAAATCATATTATTAGAAATTGTGATATCGCGGTTTACGTTGTTATTATCTGCACCAAAGTTAAAATACATACCGTAAGCACCACCAACAACTGAAGATTGAATATTCTTAATAATATTCGCATCAATAGTTACGCTGCTACTTAATACTGGAGCAGTTACTGGAATAGTTCCAAATTCAATACCTCTAGGATTTGCAAAAGTATTTAAGCTATTACTAATAACGTTATTAGAAATATTTAAGCCAGTTTGAGACTGTACAAAAACACCTGCTGCATTTGCAACACCACCAAAATAATCTGTGTTACCTGTTGTATTTGGAGCAATGTTACCACCAATTGTATTTGATTTAATGATATTACCATAATCCATGTTGGCAATTACACCATCACCTCTTAAGTATACACCATATTGAACACCACCAATAAAGTTTCCTTGAATGGTATTGTTGCTATTTAAACCAACTGCTGAGTTAGAAGGAGTTGTTAAACCACCCATATAAATACCTGCAAAGGTAGAAATAGTGTTTGTTGTAGATATACCAATGATATTACAATTTTTAATACTGTTACCAGTAGTAGTAGGTGTTGTAGAAGTAACAGGACTAACACCGCTAATGATATCTACCACCTTATTTGTACTTGTATTGAATACCGAAGGTAATCTTAACCAAAGGTTTCTGCCACCAGAACCATTGTTACCATCTATAGAGAAGAACTTACAACCGCTTAAGCGAATTAAACTTTGGTTGGCAGCAATACCTGCATTAACACTTGAAACCACACGGATGGTATCATTTAAACCAGCGGCAATAGTTAATACTACAGGACGAGTATTAGCTTGACGAGGGTAATCTAATACAGTTATTGGAGTCATGAAAGTATCTGTTTCACCAATATAACCCGTATTAATTTGTAAACGAATAGTACGGAAACCACCAAAGTTAGGATCATCTACACCTTGAGAGTTTAAGTAATCAATAGCATTACGAACAGTTTTAAATGAACCACTACCAGGACGAACTGGTGTTGGTGGATCATCAACTCCATTAATGTTATAGGTAACATTTCCTTGTAAAGCTGGGTAAGGGAAACCAACCTCAGCAGCACCTACCCAACGAGTAATGGTATTAGAACCACCGCTACATTGGAAACGAGCATTTCCATAAATATCATTACAAATACCCGTTACGATAGATGCACCACCTGGTACCAAACCACCATATAATAAAGTTACATCTGGTGTTGTATCTGTTTTAAATGTATTTACCCAATTGAATGAGTTTCCGTCCATACCTGCCAATGCAGCATTAGGGGCGGTAAATCCTCTCCAATCATTTATAGTTAAACGATTCACCGAACCGTTTGTATTTGCACCAACGAAGTTATTACCGTTACCAGTAGCAAAATAGTTATTGTTATTACTTGGTGCAGGTAATTGAGTTACAGGAACAGTAAATGGAGTGGCGGTATGACCTACTAATACGGCATAACGATTACCAGTACCAGCTGATCTACTTAAGCGATTACCAAAAATGTTATTATCACTTTCTAAACCACCTTGAACGTTTGCGCCAACAAATAAAGCAGCGCAACCAGATCCACTAACTCCTAAACCTGTACCCGAAAGGTGAACAGTATTATGAGCTAAAGCGATACCAATACTTGATTGTACACCTGCAGCATCAATACTAATACCGGCAGGATTTAAGGTATTAAAGTTTTGACCAGTACCGTTACCAATGATTCTACCAACAAAATTGTTTACAACCATAATTCCACGAGCAGCGCCACCACCAGCAATATTCATTCTAATACCGGCTGTATAGGTTCCTGAAAGGGTAACCAAATTATATACAAAGTTGCGTGATACGGTTAAGCTGGCGAAATTGCTTGCTCCTGGCTCATCTAAAAAGATTCCAAAGAATCCATTTGATGCTGCAGCAGTTGGAACGCAATTGCGAACCACGTTGCTATCAATTGTTGAAGCAGTAATACCTCTTACCCAAATACCAGCCATACCGGCCTGACCACCTAGGAAAGTTGTATTTTCTGTTCCACCTGGAGCTATGGTTCCACCAATAATATTGCTCTTAGCCATAAAATTGCTAGAAGCTGTTGGTGTAAAGAATACGATACCACTTCTAACTCCTGAGATTACATTTGAGATTAAACTGATATTATTAATAAATCCTTTGGTTGCAACCAATGGCGCACCAGTAAGATTATAATGACCAATATAAATACCCATTAAAGTATTTGGAGCAGTTGAATTGCTATTACCAATGATTCTACAATTTTTGATAGTGATATCAGAACTTGCAGTATCCACCGGTGTAATGCCAATTACACGTGTATTCACACTTGTTGCATTTGAAGGCAATGAGAACACAAGGCCCTTATTATTACCACCATCAAATGTTATATTTCTACCACCCATGAATCTTAACACAGAAAGGTTATTCATAGCAGCATTATTTGGTACGGTAATGTTTGCAGTTAAACTAGTTTGAGTTCTAAAAATTACAGGACTAGTTAATGAAGCAAATGGATAGTCGATAATTGCTGGCAAATGAACTGTCTCTCCAGCATAACCTGCTTGGAATTCAAATACGATATTACCAGGAGAACCTGTCAATCCATAATGATTTAAATAATCAATGGCTTCTGCTAAAGTTGCAAAGCTTCCATTAGCATTTAAAGCAGTTGGTCTTTGGGTATATCCATAAATAGGATATACTCTTGGAGATAAGGCAACATTATTATTTGTTGAATCACCATCCCATTTATGACAACCCACTGTTGTAAATCTACCGAAACCAGATCTAGCTGTTCCATAAATATCAGTACTTACTTTAAAGCGAATACTATCAAAAATACTTTGGTAGAAATTAAAGAACAATGGTAAATGAACACCTTTATTATATAAGGTATGACTTACTCCTGAGGCAACTGTTAAAACAGAGTCGTTTAAAAATGGAGGAATAGTTGAGTATGAAGTTGTATCTGATCTTGAAAAAGCTTGGAAGCCTTTTAAAGAAGAATAATCTACGTTTCTGTAACGAGCAACAAATGCTAAACCACCATCAAATGTTGTGGTGTAATAGTTATTAAAACTATTAAATAAGAATGGAGGAACGGTTGATGTAGTTAAAACATTATAAACGGTATAACCAGTTACGTTTCCTACTGGACGACCCATACTATTTGCATATGAGTTGTTCATCATGATTACACCACCTGTTACGTTTGGACCAGAGGCAAAACAAGCAGAGAATGAGTTGGCAGGTAATGTAGAACCAGTAAGGTTAACGGAGTTAAAGAAAATCTCTAAACCAACATTGGCAGAAACGTCTTCAACCAAAATTCCAATAGGATAAGCAAAACCTGTTAATACAGCTTGAGCTGCCGTAGCAGATAATTTTGAAATAGAGTTATTAGCAATCAATAATCTCAAATGTTGAGTATGTGATGCCATATTAACACGAATACCAGTTACCCCACCTGAGGCAGTAGTATTTAAATTATAAATGGTATTGTTTATTACTTGAATATTTGAGTCTAAAGATAAACCAGGTGTACCACCTTCACTTGTTAAAAAGATACCTTTAAAACTTGAAGACGTAGCAACTGTATTTTTAATGTTATTTCCAGAAACAACGGCATTGGCAATTGCATTAATATAGATACCTGTACCATTTGCACCACCAATAAAAGCAGTATTTGCAGCGTTCACTGGATTTACATAATCACCAATTGTATTATTCGAAATGTTTACACTTTTAGTTTGAAGATTTTGTGCATTTGCTAATCCACGGAAGTAAATACCGTTTTGAACAGCAACGATGTAATTATTAATAACATCAATAAATTGGTTTTGGCCTAAAGCCGTTGCAGTACCAGCAGAAACACCACCAAAGTAAACACCCGCAAAAGTGTTTGGAGTAGTGGCATTTGAATTACCAATAATATTACAGTTTTTAATACTTACATATTGGCAACGTTGACCTGTAGTTGGCATAAAATCTACCACCCTCGAGGTTGTTTGGGTTGCCGAAACAGGCATATTAAATGTTAAGTTTCTTGATGTAGAATTATTGTTACTACCATCTATGCTTGCATACCAAGCTCCATTAAAGCGAACCAATGATTGGTTGGCACTAATTGTGGCCGAAGTACTAATTGTAAATGATTGATTAGCGGCTGGCTTAATTACGATTGGACTACTTGCATTCCAATACATATTTGGCCATCCACCCGAACCTGTAGCTTGTCCGATATTAATCACGTTTGGTTCCAATGGATTGTAACCAGATGATAATAGAAAAACTACTGGACCAGTTGAAGATTGAACAGAGTTCATACCAAACTGGTTCAAATAAGAAAGTGCACCATAACTAGGCGCCGTAGTTGGGCCAGTTAAATTGGCGAATGTGTCAACAGGAGCAACTAAATCTTGCCCTCCGTTTACCACATAGGTTGTGTTGGTGGTCAACCCTTGTGCATTTAATCCTGAACTACTGAAAATCCCAAAAAGACCCAGTAATAAAAGACACCGCAAAACATTGAATTGGTAATTGTATTTCATGTGTTTCTAAATTGTTTTCAAACTTTAAAAATCAATAATAAGATTTTGCATCATTTTAACAAAGGTTTTTTTTTGTAAAACCTAAAAAAATATCGCATCAATCCTCAAAACCAAAGCTAATTAAAAAGAAATTAAAATCAAAATTTTACATGTGAAAGAATCCTAAAAAAAACTTAAACTTTTTTTAGGGTTGAATCTGAACTCTTTGCGGCCTTTTTGATTCCAGCCATTTAAAGCCTTTTAATCGTAACTGATCTGGCTTCAATTCATCAAGTGGATAGAGTGTAGCGTCTGGGGCTGTAATAAATGCAGCCTTATCCATTTGCCCTTTAATAAATCTAAAATGCATATTGCTGCAATCAATCACATTTACACCGATATAGTTTAAACTATCCTCCTTGGCATAAAAAATATTTTGGCCGTTTCCAGAAACAAATATCTCTTTCAGTTGATTGCTATCAAGCGTTCCACTCATATCCCTTCCTTTAATCTGATTAAAGTGCTCGCCTCTTTCCTTACTAATAATCATGGCATCACTTAAGAGGTTGAAGGAATCTAATTTGCCATTAGTTATGTAAAAGAAAATAGTATCTGAAAAAATTTGGTTCACACCGCTCCACATTACTGGGCCATGGAACATACGCATGATTGAATCTGATTGTTCGTAGACTAAACTATCGCATATAGCTTGAAAATCTTTCTTAACAACTCGCACCTTATGATAGGCTTTCATAAGCTGCTTTTGTTTCTTCAACTTTTCAGAAACAAGCAAGGTATCGGCATATAAAAATAAGCTATCACCTTGATCCAATATTTTTATCGCCGCACTATTTCCGTTTACATAGGTAATTTTAGTTTTGCCATTACTAATACCTGCATTGCCGTATAAGTGAACCTTTTGAATAGAATCGTACACATGTATTCGCCTGAAAGCTTTGCCCAATTGATTTTTCCTATCGTAATACATACTATCTGCTTGAAGCATTTTCTTATCAGTAAAGATAATTGCGTTCTTGCTAAACTGCGATTGATCTGTTTGGGTATTATACCAACCATTCTCGCAAAGTATTTGATCTTTTTTACTTACCATTTTGGTTGATCCAAAAAAGAAAGCCGTTTTTGTTAAGGTATTATACAGCAAGGTATCACTGTTCATGGTATACTCGGGGTTCGTTAAAACAACATCATTCTTAAAAAAGAATTCGTTTTTACGGGCATAATAGTAACCCAACATACTGGTAAGAGTATTTTCTTTACTTATAATTTTGCCTCCTTGGGTATAATAGCCATATTGGTTTGTTAGGTCATAATCCAATTGCTCTGTGCTTAGGGTCATGCTTTTGTCAACCATTTTGGCTTGGCCATTTATAAAAGCAGTTTTTGTATTGCCATTATAAAGCAAATAATTTCCAGTAATAGTTACACTGTCATTATGGTTAATGCGAACATTTGAAAATGCCTCAACTAAATTTTCGGTTTCATAAATTAAGGCACTATCGCAATACATGTAAGTTTGCTGTTGCTTTAATTTAACATTGCCAATTAACTTACTTACATTTCTATCGCCAGTTTTAAGGTATTCAAAATTTTGTGCTCCCAAAATCTCAACCTTATCCTTTGGAGCTGTTCCAATGCTTGATTGGGCAAAAGATAATTTGCCTAAAACCAAGCTAAAGAGCACTAAAAAAAACTTAAGTTTAAATTTTCGCATTATTTGCGCCAAAACTAAATATTTTTGATGTTTAAAATGAATCTTTTCAAAGAATTTCAAGAATACGTAGAAAAAGAAAGACTGTTTGAGCCCAAACATAAGCTTTTGCTGGCCCTTAGCGGCGGGGTTGATTCTATGGTATTGCTTTTTTTGTTGAAACATTTTCATTTTTCGGTTGAAGTTGCTCATGTAAACTTTCAACTGAGAGGGGATGAAAGCGACGGAGATGAGCAATTTGTAAGCAGCTTTTGCAAAGAACATGCCATCCCTTGCCACATAAAAAGGTTTGAAACCAAAATGTTTTCAATTGCAAGCGGCACTGGCACCCAAGAAGCAGCACGTACACTTAGGTATCAATGGTTTAATGAATTAGTGGTTACCCAAAACTTTGATGCCCTACTTACCGCCCACCATGCAAACGACCAAGCCGAGACTGTTCTATTTCATTTAACGCGAGGTGCAGGTAGCAGAGGTTTATCAGGTATTCATTCAAAATCTGGAAATTTATGTAGACCGCTACTTTTTGCAACAAAAGAAACCCTTATAAAATTTGCTGCAGAAAATTCTATTCCTTTCAGAACAGATTCAAGCAATTATACCGATGACTATAATAGAAATTTTATCCGTCATCAGGTAATCCCAAAATTACAACATATCCAAGCGGCGGCTATTGAAAATATTTTGCACAGCTCCAAAATTATGGAGGCAACGCATTACTATTTTCAAGAACAGCTAAAAACCTTGGCTCAGCAATTGGTTCAAACCGAAACTAAGCTAACTAAAATTAACTTAGCCTTACTTTTAGAAAAGCCATTTGCTGCTTATGTATTATTTGAATGGCTGAACCCATTTGGATTTAACTTTACACAAGTAGAAACAATTATTGATTCATTCGAAAAAAACAAATCTGGTGCTTTGTTTTATTCAGATACATTTGAAGCATTAGTAGATAGAGATTTCTTACTAATTGCTGAACCAAAAAATCAAACCATTTCGCAAGCAATTAACGAGCTTCCTTTTGAGATTGAAAACTATGTGTTTGAAGTTGCTTCTTTTAATGGCTTTCAAGAAAATGTATGGTGGTTAGATATGGATAAACTTAACTTCCCTTTGCACCTAAGAAGTATTGAGGAGGGTGATAGATTTAAGCCTCTTGGTTTAGAAACGCATCAAAAAATTTCGGACTATTTTATCAATAAAAAAATAAATCGTTTTCAAAAAAGGGAAGCCCTTATTTTAGTATCTAATGAAAGTATTTGCGCCTTACTTCCTTATCAAATTTCAAACGATTATAAGCTAACGGAAGGAAGTAAAAACCTCTTAAAAATTAGCATAAAAAAAGCAGAGTAAGAAAAACTTACTCTGCTTTTTTTTAATTACTATTCTACTAATTAATCTGAAGCTTTTTAGTATACACTTTCTCTCCAGTTTCAATTCTTAAGAAATAGAAACCTTTGGCATGCCCAGTTAAATCTAATTCCTTCACTTGTAAATCATTCGCCTTAATTGTTTGCGAGGCAATTTCATTACCTAAAATATCCAACACTTTTACTTGTACATCTTGATCTTGAACACCTGCCAAACGCATATTCACCAATCCATTACTTGGGTTAGGATAAATACTCATCATACGATCTATCGTTAGCATTTCATTTACACCCAAAATTTCACCTTCTGAAAGCACATTAATAGTACGAATAGCAACTTTGGCTTCATTCCCAGAAAGATCTTTTAGGGTATATCTTACACTATATAAGCCAGGGTTATTTCCAAATGGTAATCCAGCTGCATTTTTAGGTAAACTATTTGTAGCAGTATAATAAATCGGATTTCTCATTTGAAGATCTGTATTATAATTATCCTCTAAGGCCACTGGCGGATCAACATAAACTTTCCATCGTGGTAAATTAACTTCATTTACTCCAAGTAAATTTATTTTAGGAATGGTAGAATCAACCACTCTTACAACTCTTGAAACAGAGTCTTTATTGCCAGAAGGATCTGTTGCAATATACCATAAGATATAGTCGCCTAATACATTTGAATTTACTGTTCCTTTTCTTGTTACAATAACAGTTGAAGCTGGCCAATAATTATCTAATGGAGTAACCCAAGGATCAACAAAGGTTGTTTTTACTTCCCAATTCATAGGCGATACTCCACCTAAGGTTAATGAAGGAGCCTTGGTATCTTTTACATCCACTCGTACCATGACCAAATTACTGATATTACCACTATTGTCTCTGGCAACATAAGAAATAAAATAGCTTCCTACATTGTTTACATCAACCGAACCTTGAATGGTCAAATCAATGAAATTTCTGCTCCAATAATTATCTGTTACATCTACAACTTTGTTTAAGTCTATTGCCGTTCCTACTTGGTGTATATACGGACTTCCTTTAGGTGTAATAACTGGCCTTGTGGTATCTCCAACAGTAATTGCACGCAACTTAGTATCAGTAAAACCAAAGGCATCAACAATTAAATAGGTGTTGGTGTATTGACCTAATTTTGTTGAATCCAAATTACTAGTTACCACCACTTGATTTGAGATATCCATTCCTTGATTGTCCCTTGCCACATAACCCGAATCGTTGAACTTTCTATACACCTCTACATAGGTTTGAGAAGGTCCATTTAAGGTTAATGTTGGTCCAGTTTGATTTAGGATAACAAAGACTGTTCTCATTAAGGTGTCACTTACATTTCCGTATAAATCTCTTACAATATATTTCAAGTAGTTAGGACCAACTTTAGATGTATCAACGCTTCCAATAGTTTCATATTTAGCACTAATGTTTCCTTCAATATTATCTGTTGCAGAAACACCCGGATCAACAAATGCTTTATGAATTTCTGTAAAGAAAGGTGAGCTATTGTTTAATACTGCAATTGGTTTAATTGTATCTTGAGGGAAGTTAACAACGTAATCTCTAAACACACCCATAAAGGTTAAATCTGGGTTTAAAGTAGTTCCAATCAAAGTAACCCCAACACGCATACGGGTTGAACCTAATTTTTGTGTAGAAGAAACTAAAATTGAATCGGTACGCGATAAGGTAGTTCCACCCATATCATTCATTACCAACTCATCCGAACTAAACATACCATCCATGTTAAAGTCAATCCATGCCTTACGATCCATTGGCGTTGTAATTGCAGGACGAATAACAGTTAAACCATGCTTCATTCCTCTGTACATGGTTGCCGATTGGTTACCTCCAACAATTTGAAAACAAGGGGTGGTAGCGTTAGTTGAAGTGTCTATTCCTGATTGTAATCTTACTCTGCTAATACCAATACTACCATCACTTAATCCCATATCTGTGGCACAATATGGATCACCATACGCACCAATATTTACATAATCAACTTTGGTTAATGAGTCTGAACCATATTGGTTAGTTACCACTAATTTTACCATGTACTTAGTACGTTGGGTAAAACGTATAACGGGGTTCTTGCTAGTTGAACTAGTACCTAATAAATACTGAGCAGTTGCTGGTGTAAAGGTCCACTTCCAAATACTTGGTCCATACAAACTCTTGTCTGTAAAGCGGAAGGTATCGGTATTAAATCCTTGTACTTTATCTGCATCAAAACGAGTAACTGGGCGTTGAGTAGTTGGCAAGAACAATACGTTTTTACAAACCGTATCACTACCCACACAATTGTAGGTTACTAAACAAAGTTTTTTGTATTGAGGTGTAGTAACTAAGAAGTTTCTTGTGGCTGTTGCACCTGTTGAATCATACGTTCCATTTCCATCAGTATCCCATGAATATTTCATCAAAGTTCCTGTTGAAGTGGCTGTGTATAATACTGGTTGCAAACTAAAGATGGTGTCTTGCAATACCATTTTTGAAGTTGGCTTAGGATAACTTGCTGGCTTAATCTCCCAACGAATTGAGAAACCTGCTGAGTCGTAAGGAAGAGTTACAGGACCCGTTCCAACCATAAAACGAACAAACAATCTGCTTCCACCACGAATACCATTTTGCAAAATACTTGCTGGTAATAAAGAGGCGCTTGATCCACCTAATTTTCTTAAGATTGGAGCACTTTGACTTGTTCCATTATGAATAACCAAAGTATCGGTAGGTAACATTTTTAATCTGTCAACCCATAAGATAATACTATCTGCACATGGTTCAATTAATAAACCAGGGCAGCCACTCACTTGTGAGCGAGTATAACTTAATCCGGTTCCACTTGGACCAAACATATACCCTTCTTTTTCGGTGGTATTACTTGATCCACTACCACTACATACGTTTATACTATTAATAACTTCTATGTAGTCTTTCTTACAAATGGTATCCCAACCCCTATCGTTCCATACTTGAAGGCAAATAGCAAACTTTCCTGGATCACCTGCAAAGAACAATGGATTTTGATCTGTTGGTCCTGCAAAGAAGTTGTTGAAATAAGGAGGAGTGGTACATAAATTACATGCTGGATCAAAAGTCCAATACCACATATTTGGTCCGCCTGTTGAGATATCTAATAAAGATACGTAATCGCCAATACCCACTTTTCTACGAGCTGCAAAGAAGTTAGGAACTGGTTTAGTATTTGGGGTATCTACCCAAATGTATTTTACAATACTATCACGTAAACTATCACGCTTAAGTGAGTTAATAGCTAATAAACGAACTGGCCAGAAACCACGAGTTCTATAGGTATATCTAAATTTACGATCGTATTTAGCTGTATCAATATATTGTTGAGCGGTCCAAGCTACAGGGCCACGAGCATAACCAGGAGCCAAAGGTGTTACACCAGGTAAATCCCAATAGGTTCTGGTTGAATTAGTACTTGTAGAAACTAAATCATACGGACTATTAATCCAAACAGTATCGGTTGGAACAGTAGTTGTAGTTGATTGGCTAGGGAAGAAATTAGCGATTGGAGGTAATACTGGACCACTGCCACCTGCTGGAGGAGAAGAATAAACTTCAATTTCTCTAAAGTTCATATTTGAGCTTTGAGTTCCACCAACAGTCATATCAATAAAACGAAATTGAGATGTTGTTACTGCAGTAAAATTAATATCCCAACTACAAACAGCCATGGAAGCTGCGGTAAAAGTAGTATGAGTAATCCATGCCGAACCATTCCAAATTTGAAGGGTACCGCCCGACATAAACCTATTACTAGACTCGCCATTAAAGATGGTAATCTTATTAAATGTAACATTATTAGGCCAGGTAAATTGAATAAAAATGGCTGAACCTGGGTTTGTGGCAGAAGAGGTAATCCACATTTGCTGGGAACCACAAGTACCATAGTTCAAATCATTTAAGGTAGTACATGCGCCCGTATTACAGGTGCTTGCAGAAGGCGTTGCCAAGGGTGCAATATTCACTTGGGCACTTGCATGAAAACACAATGCACTAACTAATAAAATCAACATTAGCTGATTTTTAAATAGGTACGATAAAAGTAATTTTTTGTCCATAGTATGTTTCATTAATTTATTTTACAAGGCAATTATTTATATCACTAAGATAACTAAGGGTGAATTAAAAATATATTAAAAAATCCATAATTTTTTAATTTTATGAAATTTTAACAAAAAAAAGGGCTGAACCAATTCTTGGTTCAGCCCTTTTTGAAGCTATAAATAGGAAGATTAATTCACTTGTAATTTCTTCACATAAACCTGAGTTCCGCTTTGTACACGCAATAAATAGAAGCCTTTTGCCTGTGTGCTTAAATCAAGATCTTTTACAGATAAATCGTTTGCCTTTACCGTGGTTGAGGCAACTTCATTTCCTAATAAATCCATAATTGAAACTAGTACATCTTGATCTTGAACATCTGCCAAACGCATATGAATCATTCCATTGCTAGGATTAGGGTAAACACTCATCATACGATCTATGTTAAGCATTTCATCCACACCAGATAATTCGCCTTTAGCTAATACATTAATGGTACGTTTAGCAGGTACTGCTTCGTTACCAGAAAGGTCTTTTAGTGTATATCTAACACTATATAAGCCTGGATTATTACCAAATGGCAATCCATCAGTATTTAATGGCAAACTGTTAGTGGCAGTATAATACATTGGGTTTCTCATTTGAACATCTGTATTATAATTATCTTCCAAAGCTACAGGTGGATCAACATACACTTTCCATCTTGGTAAATTAACCTCATTTACTCCAAGTAAATTAACATGTGGAATGGTAGTATCAACAACCTTAACCACTCTTGAAATTGAATCTTTATTACCAGAAGGATCAGTAGCAATATACCATAAGATATACTCACCTAATACATTTGAATTTACTGTTCCTTTTCTTGTTACAACAACAGTTGAAGCAGGCCAGTAATTATCTAATGGAGTTACCCATGGATCAACAAAGGTTGTTTTCACTTCCCAATTCATTGGCGAAACATCATTTAATGTTAAGGTAGGTGCTTTAGTATCTTTTACATCTACACGAACCAATGCCAAATTACTGATGTTACCACTATTGTCTCTAGCTACATAAGAGATAAAGTAACTACCTACATTATTTACATCCACAGTTCCTTGAATAGTTAAATCAATGAAGTTTCTGCTCCAGTAATTATCTGTTACATCTACAACTTTGTTTAAGTCTATTGCTGTACCTACTTGGTGTACATAAGGACTTCCTTTAGGAGTAATTACAGGACGAGTAGTATCACCAACTGTAATGGCACGCAACTTAGAATCACTTAAACCAAATGCATCTACAACTACATAGGTATTTGTATATAAGCCTAACTTGGTTGTATCTAAATTACTTGTAATAACTACAGAAGAATTAATATCCAAACCTTGATTATCTTTTGCTACAAACCCAGGCTCATTGAATTTTTTGAAAACCTCAACATACATTTGAGCCGCACCATTTATGGTTAAGCTTGGTCCAGTTTGGTTTAAAATTACAAATACAGTTCTAAGTAAGGTATCACTTACATTTCCGTATAAATCCTTAACAATATATTTCAAATAGTTAGGACCAACTTTAGAGGTATCAACACTTCCAATAGTTTCGTATTTAGCACTAATGTTTCCTTCAATATTATCTGAAGCAGTAACACCTGGATCAACAAATGGCTTATGAATTTCTGTATAGAATGTTGAGCTATTATTTAAGGTAGCAGTTGGTTTAACTGTATCTTGAGGGAAATTAACAACGTAATCTCTAAACACACCCATAAAGGTTAAATCAGGGTTTAAACTTGTTCCAGCCAAAGTAACTCCCACACGCATACGAGTTGAACCTAATTTTTGTGTAGTAGAAACTAAAATTGAATCGGTACGTGATAAGGTAGTTCCACCCATATCATTCATCACTAATTCATCCGTGCTAAAAAGACCATCCATGTTAAAGTCAATCCATGCCTTACGATCCATTGGACTTGTAATAGCAGGACGAATAACAGTTAAACCATGTTTTACTCCTCTATACATAGTTGCCGATTGGTTACCACCAACAATTTGGAAACAAGGTGTAGTAGCATTTGTTGAGGTATCAATACCATTTTGCAATCTTACTCTGCTAATACCAATACTTCCATCGCTTAAGCCCATATCAGTTGAACAATATGGATCTCCATAGGCACCAATATTTACGTAATCAACTTTGGTTAATGAATCTGAACCATATTGATTAGTTACAACTAATTTAACCATGTACTTAGTACGTTGGGTAAAGCGAATAACTGGATTCTTGCTAGTTGAACTAGTACCTAATAAATATTGAGCAGTTGCTGGTGTAAAGGTCCACTTCCAAATACTTGGGCCATACAAACTCTTATCTGTAAAGCGGAAGGTGTCGGTGTTAAATCCTTGTACTTTATCTGCATCAAAACGAGTTACTGGACGCTGAGTAGTTGGCAAGAACAATACATTTTTGCATGTTGTATCACTACCTACACAATTGTATGTAACTAAACAGATTTTCTTGTATTGAGGTGTAGTTACTAAGAATGTTCTGGTAGCAGTTGCACCAGATGAATCATAGGTTCCATTACCATCCGTATCCCATGAGAATTTCATTAAGGTACCAGTAGAAACATTGCTATACAATACAGGTTGCAAACTAAAGATGGTATCTTGTAAAACCATTCTTGAAGTTGGTTTAGGATAACTTGCTGGCTTAATCTCCCAACGAATTGAGAAACCTGCTGAATCATATGGTGAAGGAATAGCACCAGAACCAGTAACAAATCTAAAAAACAATCTACTTCCACCTTTTAATCCATTTTGAAGAATTGTAGCTGGCAATACATTTCTATTTGAGCCTCCTAATTTGTACAAAAGAGGCGCAGATGAACTTGTTCCGTTACGTACTTCAAATGTATCGGTAGGCAACATTTTTAATCTATCAATCCAAAGTGTAATGCTATCGGCACATGGCTCTAATAAGAAACCAGGGCAACCAGCCACTTGAGTACGAGTATAACTTAAACCGGTTCCACTTGGACCAAACATATAGCCTTCTTTCTCAGAACTACTTCCTGCTCCGCTACCACTACATACGTTAATACTATTAATTACTTCTATATAATCTTTCTTACAAATGGTATCAAAACCTCTTGCATTCCATGCCTGCAGGCAAATAGTAAATTTACCAGGGTCTCCTGCAAAGAACAATGGATTTTGATCTGTTGGACCAGCAAAGAAGTTATTGAAATATGGTGGTGTGGTACACAAATTACATGCAGGATCAAATGTCCAATACCACATATTCGGTCCGCCTGTTGTTATATCTAATAGAGATACAAAATCGCCAATACCTACTTTTCTACGAGCAGCAAAAAAGTTAGGCTTAGGTGTAAAGTTTGGTGTATCTACCCAAATATATTTTACAATACTATCACGCAAACTATCGCGCTTAAGCGAGTTAATAGCTAATAAACGTACTGGCCAAAATCCACGAGTGTTATAGGTATATCTAAATGTACGATTGTATTTAGCGGTATCAATATATTGTTGTGATGTCCAACCAACAGTACCTCTAGTATAACCAGGATTTAATGGATTTACACCAGGTAAATCCCAATAGGTTCTAGTTGTATTAGTACTTGTTGAAACTAAATCATAAGGGCTGTTTAACCAAACTGTATCAGAAGGAACAGTGGTCATAGTAGATTGACTAGGAAAGAAATTTGCAATTGGAGGTAATACTATCGAAGAACCAATAATAGTAATATTATAATCTTCTGTTTCTGTCCAATCTAGAATATTACCACACGCATCAGCTTGTTGGAAAGGCCCACCTGGAGAGCCTCCCAAATAATTTTGCCAATTTCCTCTAACACGTAAACGTGTTTGCCCTGGTGAAGCATTTGAAGGAATAGTAATATTGGCAGTCCATAATTGAGCTGTAGGTAAAGATGAATATGCACCTGGAGTGAAATAAACAAACTCACCTGGATCTAAAAAATCTAAATCGCGATTGTAATCAATCCAAACTCCAAAGCCATTAGGCTTAGTAGCACTACCTTGAACTGTCATTGGATACGTTGATCCAGGCAATACAGAAGTTGTTTGTGCCCACAGTGAGAAATAAGGAGCTGTGGCATTACATCCTGAGGCCAAGTTGGACAAGGTATTGAATGTAAAATTATTAATATAATCATTCGTACCACAACCAGCATATGTTGCACTCACTGTACAATAAGGGGCTGGATCTGTTGAAATAATTTGTGCATTCATTTTTCCAATAAAGGAAATAGATAAAAGCACAAACAGACTTAATTTACTTAGTAATTTTGTTTTCATTCCGATAGTAATAAACTCAATAGTAGAAAAAAAAATTGGTATAAAAAAACCTAAGCTTCACTAGTTGCAAAAATTACAAAAAAAAGGGGCAGAACCTTTCAGTTCCGCCCCTTTTTACTTAATTATTTCTTAATTAGTTAACCTGTAATTTTTTCACAAACACTTTCTCTCCAGTTTGAACTCTTAAGAAATAGAATCCTTTGGCGTGAGATGTTAAATCTAATTCTTTCACTTGTAAATCATTCGACTTAATAGTTTGAGAGCTAATTTCATTACCCAAAATATCAAGTACTTTAATTTGTACATCTTGAGCTTGAGCAATTGCCAAACGCATATTTACTAAACCATTACTTGGGTTAGGATAAATACTCATTAAACGATCAATTGTCATTACTTCATTGGTACCAGTAATACCTTCCAATACATTAATTGTACGAACTGCTTCATCAGATTGGTTACCTGATAAATCTTTAACGGTATAACGTACGCTAAACAGACCTGGATAGTCTCCAAATGGCTTCTTAGTTACTGGATGTAATGGTAAGCTATTAACACTTAAAATAGTCATTTGAGAAGCACTATTATAGTTATCGCTTACAGATACAGGTTGATCCACATATTCTTGCCATCTTGGTAAATTAACTTCATTTATTCCAAGTAAATCAATGCGAGGTTTAGTAGTATCTACAACCTTAACAACTCTAGATACAGAATCTTTATTGCCTGAAGGGTCAGTGGCAATATACCATAAGGTATACTCACCTAATACGTTTGTATTTACAACACCTTTTCTAGAAACTACCACAGTTGAAGCTGGCCAGTAATTATCTAATGGGGTTACCCAAGGATCTACAAATGCATTTTTTACTTCCCAATTCATAGGTGATACTCCGTTTAAGGTTAAGGTAGGTGCTTTTGTATCTCTAACATCAACACGAACCATTACTAAATCACCAATATTTCCACTATTGTCTCTTGCAACATAAGATATAAAGTAACTACCTACATTGTTTACATCAACAGTTCCTTGAATTGTTAAATCAATAAAGCTTCTGCTCCAATAGTTATCTGTTACATCCACAATTTTGCTTAAATCTATAGCAGTTCCAACTTGGTGAATATATGGACTTCCTGGTACACTTACTTTAGGGGTTACAATTGGACGAGTTGAATCACCAACTGTTACTGCACGCAATTTGTTAGCGCTTAATCCAAATGCATCTACAATTAAATAGGTGTTAGTGTACTGACCCAATTTAGCAGTATCTAAATTAGTAGTAACCACAACCTGATCAGTAATTATGGTACCTTGGTTATCTTTTGCAACATACCCTGGCTCTGTGTATTTTTTGTAAACCTCAACATACACCTGAGAAGCTCCATTTAACACAATACTAGGACCAGTTTGATTTAAAATTACAAATACGGTTCTAATTAATGTATCACTTATGTTTCCATAAAGATCTCTAACAATATATTTCAAGTAGTTAGGACCAACTTTAGAGGTATCAACGCTTCCAATAGTTTCATATTTAGCACTAATGTTTCCTTCAATATTATCTGTAGCAGTAATACCTGGATCAACAAATGCTTTATGAATTTCTGTATAGAATGTTGAGCTATTGTTTAATATAGCAATTGGTTTAACTGTGTCTTGAGGGAAATTAACTACGTAATCTCTAAATACACCTAAGAAAGTTAAATCAGGATTTAAAGTAGTTCCTGCCAAAGTTACCCCAACACGCATACGAGTTGAACCTAAGCGTTGAGTTGTACTTACAAGAATTGAATCAGTGCGTGTCAAGGTTGTTCCACCCAAATCGTTCATCACTAACTCATCTGTACTAAATATACCATCCATGTTAAAGTCAATCCATGCCTTACGATCCATTGCTGTTGTAATTGCAGGACGAGTTACATTTAAGCCATGTTTAACACCTCTATACATGGTACCTGCTTGGTTACCACCTACAATTTGAAAACAAGGAGTAGTTGCATTAGTTGCTGTGTCAATACCATTCTGTAATTTAACACGTGCAATACCAATACTACCATCACTTAATCCCATATCTGTTGCACAATATGGATCACCATATGCACCAATATTTACATAATCAACTTTGGTTAATGAGTCTGAACCATATTGGTTAGTTACCACTAATTTTACCATGTACTTAGTACGTTGGGTAAAACGTATAACTGGATTCTTGCTAGTTGAGCTAGTACCTAATAAATACTGAGCAGTTGCGGGTGTAAAGGTCCACTTCCAAATACTTGGTCCATACAAACTCTTGTCTGTAAAGCGGAAGGTATCGGTATTAAATCCTTGTACTTTATCTGCATCAAAACGAGTAACTGGGCGTTGAGTAGTTGGCAAGAACAATACGTTTTTACAAACCGTATCACTACCCACACAATTGTAGGTTACTAAACAAAGTTTTTTGTATTGAGGTGTAGTAACTAAGAAGTTTCTTGTGGCTGTTGCACCTGTTGAATCATACGTTCCATTTCCATCAGTATCCCATGAATATTTCATCAAAGTTCCTGTTGAAGTGGCTGTGTATAATACTGGTTGCAAACTAAAGATGGTGTCTTGCAATACCATTTTTGAAGTTGGCTTAGGATAACTTGCTGGCTTAATCTCCCAACGAATTGAGAAACCTGCTGAGTCATATGGTGTTGGTATTCCACCTGTTCCAACCATAAAACGAACAAACAATCTGCTTCCACCACGAATACCATTTTGCAAAATACTTGCTGGTAATAAAGAGGCGCTTGATCCACCTAATTTTCTTAAGATTGGAGCACTTTGACTTGTTCCATTATGAATAACCAAAGTATCGGTAGGTAACATTTTTAATCTGTCAACCCATAAGATAATACTATCTGCACATGGTTCAATTAATAAACCAGGGCAGCCACTCACTTGTGAGCGAGTATAACTTAATCCGGTTCCACTTGGACCAAACATATACCCTTCTTTTTCGGTGGTATTACTTGATCCACTACCACTACATACGTTTATACTATTAATAACTTCTATGTAGTCTTTCTTACAAATGGTATCCCAACCCCTATCGTTCCATACTTGAAGGCAAATAGCAAACTTTCCTGGATCACCTGCAAAGAACAATGGATTTTGATCTGTTGGTCCTGCAAAGAAGTTGTTGAAATAAGGAGGAGTGGTACATAAATTACATGCTGGATCAAAAGTCCAATACCACATATTTGGTCCGCCTGTTGAGATATCTAATAAAGATACATAATCGCCAATACCCACTTTTCTACGAGCTGCAAAGAAGTTAGGAACTGGTTTAGTATTTGGGGTATCTACCCAAATGTATTTTACAATACTATCACGTAAACTATCACGCTTAAGTGAGTTAATAGCTAATAAACGAACTGGCCAGAAACCACGAGTTCTATAGGTATATCTAAATTTACGATCGTATTTAGCTGTATCAATATATTGTTGAGCGGTCCAAGCTACAGGGCCACGAGCATAACCAGGAGCCAAAGGTGTTACACCTGGTAAATCCCAATAAGTTCTTGTTGAATTAGTACTTGTAGAAACTAAATCATACGGACTATTAATCCAAACAGTATCGGTAGGAACAGTAGTTGTTGTTGATTGGCTAGGGAAGAAATTAGCAATTGGAGGTAATACTGGACCACCACCTGAAGCACTAACCAAGTTTACTAAATAATCTTCTACCTCACCCCAAGTAGTTGTTGCACAAGGCAAAATTGAGGTTGAAGTTCCACCTTCCATTTGAGAAAGTCTCATTCTTGAAACTCCTAAGGTTGCGCCAGCAGGCACGGTAAAGGATGCAACATGAGTTGATGGAAATGGATTTGAAGCAACCAAATTTGCAACTAACTCGCTTGTTTCGAAGGTAAAGTTTCTATTAAAGTCAATCCAAACATTACATGAATTAGTGTAAAAGTTACCACTACATTGAGTTAAAGTCACTGAAATGCTATACGTATTTCCAGGAATTAACGATACACCAGGTAGTGTGGTAGTATTATCTACATACTGTGGTACCGTTGCATAACAACTTGTTGCGTTGTTAATTTGGGTTCCAAAAGAACCTACCAATGTAACATTCGAAATGTCATCATCGGCGGTGGAGCTTGCACCAACAGTGGTACAATACTGTCCGTAAGCATTGCTTAGGCCAAAGACCAAGAGCAGTGAAAACAGAATTCTAAATTGTATTTGTTTTTTCATTTGGTAATAATTTGTCTATTTAATGGTTAGGATTTTTTCACTTCTCCTATTTTCAATATTAATCAAAAATAACAAAAGTTGAAAAAAAAGCAAATTAGGGAAAAATATGTTTAGGATCGTTTATAAAATTTGAATCGTTTAAGGAAAGTAAAAAATTTAGTAAATCAAGTTTATCCTGAGGAGTTAAATTTAGCCCCCCTTTGTCAAAATTCTTGCTAATCATTGGGTCAACCGTGGCCGAATGTTTGGTACCCGAATTATAAAATTCAATTACCTCCATTAAGGTCTTAAAGCGGCTGTCGTGCATATAGGGAGCAGTAAACGACAGATTTCTTAAGGATGGAGTTTTAAACCTTCCTACATCTTCTGCTTTACCTGTAATACGATATAAACCACTATCTTTTGGATTTACGTCCAACCCATTATTATGGAAGCCAAAATCGGTAAAATAGGGTGAACTTAAGTTGCCATGACAATGGAAACAATCTCCTTTTCCCTCACTTATAAAAATCATCATCCCGTTTATTTCGCTCGGGGTTCTTAGGCGTTGGCGACGCTCTGCTTTGTCCCAGTTTGAATTAGAAGAGATTAATGTACGTTCAAATTGGCTAATAACTTTTGCTAATTTTACAGTGGTAATGCTGTCTGAACCAAACGCTTTGCGAAAAAGGGCAGGATAAGTAGCATCCTTTTGTAAACGAGCCAAAACCTCAAACATATTTTTATTACCCATTTCAATTGGGTTCAGAATTGGCCCAATGGCTTGGCGTTCCATATCTGTAGCACCTCCATCCCAGAAAAATTTATGCCCAGTAGTATTGTATTTGTCTGTCCAACCTAAATTATAAAGCGGCGGGGCACTTCTATTTCCTTCTTGTCCAAATGCGCCTTTACTAAAGCTATTTGGGTCGGCAAAAGAATTGGCTGCTTGGTGGCAGCTAGCACAACTTTGGGTATTATTAGCGGATAAAATAGGGTCGTAAAACAACTTTTTGCCCAACTCAACTCCAGCTACAGTCATGGGATTATCTTCTGGAATAGGGAAACTAGACCAGCCTAAGTTAGTTGGAATAGCCAATTGGTAAGGAGTTGGGTCATAAGCATACATATCTCCAACCACAGGATCTTTTTTACATGACCCTATCATTAAAAATAAAAGCGCTATAAACAACAATTTCCTCATATTTATTATGGGTTCAAACCAGTTACTGTAACCATATCTTTCATATTCAGCGACATTTTTGCCGCCCCAGCATCTAATCCACTATGAATGGTATAGCCATCTGTTTTAAAACTAAAATTACTAGGGTTTTGAAACATCTCATTTACGTCCATTAAGAGGGTAATTTTTGGTGCTACCGATTTTACTTTATACGAACTCAAATCCATTGTAACCTTAGGTGCATTAGTATCTCCACCTAAATCGAATGAATAATTTTGAGAGGCAGTGGTAGCGCCATTTATGCGGTAAAAAATATAGCCGCTACTCCATGTCCAAAACAAGCCCCAACCTGGATCCAAAGCTCCTTCTTGCATACCAGAATGGTTTCTAAAACTATCCACCGCTAACAAAACCGACATACCTACATAATTTCCTGCAGGCACCTTGGTAAGGGTGAAATTTTGAGTGCTAGCAGTAGCTGCATCCAACAAATTATAGTTTTGAAGGTTCAGCTCCGAACCATCGGCGCGCTTAAGGGTAATATTGGTCAAGTAATGCTTTAATTCCTTAATGGTAAAGGTATCGCCAGCAGCATTTGAATATTGTTTAGAACCAAAAACGATGTTTGAGCCAGCAAAGGTGTAATTCATTTGAAAATTAATTGTTCCTCCGTCGGCTGGAATAATTAAACCCTTAAAATTGCTCACGGTATCCCAAGGATTCACGGCTGCTTGGCTTGGCGGCGGGCTAGGAGTTTTGCAGGAGAGGCTAAACAAAATAGCGCTAGCACTCATAAAAAACACAAATCTGTTTAATAAATTAATTTTCATTGTTTAAATATTTACCTGCAAATAAAGGTTTTTCTATATTTGCCATGCAAGTTAAACCTTGAAAGTCAGATTTAAAGTTAATTTTTACTTAAAAACTATGCCTAGTTTCGATATCGTAAACAAAATGGATCTACAATTAGTAGACAATGCAGTAAATACTGCCAAAAAAGAATTATTGAATCGCTATGATTTAAAGGACGAACTCTGTTCTATTGAGCTCGATAAAAAAGCCAAATTATTAAAATTGGAAGCCAAACAAGAAATGGCTCTTACAACCCTAATTGATATTGTTTTAGGTAAATTTAGCAAACAAAACTTAGATGTTCGCCTTATAGATTTAAGCTCTGAACCTAGACCCAGCGGACGTTTGGTGTTGCAGGATTTAAAAATAAAAGAAGGTTTAGACAAAGAAACTGCCAAAAAAATTGTTACCCACATTAAAGGCTATAACAACAAATTACAGGCTGCCATAAACGACGACCAAGTGCGTGTTACGGGTAAAAAAATTGACGATTTACAAGATTTAATGTCGAACCTAAGAGGACAAGACTTTGAAGTTCCTTTACAATTTGAGAATTTTAGAAGTTAGAATTTACTCCCCTATTGTAACCATCTCTTTTGAGAATTGTTCGTTTAAACGATCAATAATTTCTTCGGCCAAAAGGCCCTCCTCTATTTTACCTTCCTTGATATAACTAATCGAACCTTTTTCTTCGCTTACTACTAAACAAACGGCATCTGTTTGCTCGGTAATTCCAATAGCAGAAAGATGGCGAAGGCCGTATTTATTAATAATTTGAGGATTTTCGCTTACAGGCAACACACAATTTGCAGCTTTAATTTTACCTCCCGATATAATAACAGCGCCATCGTGTAGCGGACTATTTTTATTAAAGATGGCCAGAATTAAACGCTTAGAAATTATAGAATCCATGGCCTCACCACTAGTAGCAATAAATTTCATTTCGGAGGTAATTGGAAACACAATAATGGCACCTGTTTTATGCGAAGATAATTCTCTGCAGGCCTCCACAATTTCATCAAATGGAGTGTGAAATGTTTCTTGAATTTTCCATTTCCAAGGAAAAATATTCCACCACTTTTTCTTTTCACCCAACAAAGAACTGTTTCCAATAACCAATAAAAATTTTCTAATTTCTTGTTGAAAAACAATAAGCACAGCAATTATTCCAACCTTGGCAAACTCTCCCAAAACACCTGCCATAAGGGGCATTTCAAAATACCTTACTACCAACCAAAACATGTAAATGGTAATAAGTCCAATAAGGATATTAAAGGCCAAGCTCCCCTTTAATAGCTTAAATAATTGAAAGCATAAAAATACCACCAACAATACATCAATAATGTTTATGGGGTTAATGGTATAACTAAACAATTCAAATTTAGAGTCGAACATCTTACGATTTTACACTATTAAAGTCAAAAAAACCAATTCAAATAGAGAAAAGCTAAGTATCTTACTGTTTCATTGCCTCATAAATTTTTACACATTCAACAGCCTCCTTCACATCATGTGCACGCAAAATTGTTGCTCCATTCATAAGTGAGGCCATATGCACAGCGGTGGTGCCGTTTAATGCTGCGTTGGCATCCACCTCTAAAACTTTTTGTATCATTGATTTCCTTGAAACACCCACCAAAAGTGGCAGTTCAAAGATTTTAAAATGGTTCAATTGGTTCAGCAATTGGTAATTGTGCTGCAAATTTTTACCAAAGCCAAAGCCTGGATCTAATATAACATCTGCTATTCCCAAGGCACGCAACTGTTCTAATTTCTTAGAAAAATAAGAAGCAATTTCCAAAACTAAATCTCCGTATTGTGGATTTTCTTGCATTGATTTTGGGAGCCCCTTTTTGTGCATCATAATGTAGGGCACCTTAAGACTACCCAAAACATCAAACATAGCAGGGTCATCATCACCTGCCGAAATATCATTTATGATGCTTGCACCTGCCTCTATTGCGGCTTTAGCTACACTCGCATAAAAAGTATCAATTGAAATTATTGCTTCTGGAAACTCCTTTTGTATTTCATCAATGGCGGGAACAACCCTTTTTAATTCCTCCTCGGCAGAAATTAAAAGAGCACCAGGACGAGTAGATTGACCACCAATATCTATAAAAGTTGCGCCCGATTGGAGCATGTTTTCAACTTTTAACAATAATTTATTTGGGCCATCAATTCTACTCCCTTCAAAAAAGCTATCGGGCGTGGTATTTAGGATTCCCATCACTTTGGGCCGATCCAAAGAAATGAGTTTACCACCACAATTTATGGTTTTTTTACTTAACAATGCTTGCAATTGTACCTCCTCGCTTATTTTTGCGTTCGAACAAAGTAAATACAATCACCTTGATTAATCAAACTTCAGAACAGTTTACAGGTATCATTGCGCAATGCAGATCCATCTTCCAAAAAAAGAATCATGATTATGGTCCTAGTTGGAGAATTATGCGCATCTCAAGTATTATTGATCAAATATTTATTAAGGCCACACGCATTAGAACCATTGAAGAAAATGGGATGCAAAAAATTGATGAAGGTGTAGAACCAGAATGGATGGGCATTATAAACTATTGTGTGATGGGTTTAATTCAACTAGATGCAAGTTTAAAGGATAAGGAATTAAATGAAGAAGAATTACTAGCTAATTACGATTCACTAGTGGCCCAAACCAAAGCCTTAATGGAACAAAAGAACCACGATTATGGTGAGATTTGGCGTAGTATGTTGGTGAGTACCTTTACAGATATGTTGTTGATGCGAGTGAACAGAATGCACCAAATTTTGCAACTAGATGGCCAAACCAAGATGAGCGAAGGCATAGATAGCAACTTAATGGATATGATTAATTATTCTGTTTTTGCCCTTATAAGAATTGAAGAAAGTAAACAAGCTAAATAAACAAATTATATGAAATGGATAACACAAATAAGTAGAATTTTAGTTGGTGTTTTATTTATTATTTCGGGCTTAATAAAAGCAAACGATACACTAGGATTTAGCTACAAATTATTGGAGTATTTTGAAATTTTTCACATGCATTATTTCAACTCCTATGCAGTTGGATTAAGTATGTTAATATGCATATTTGAAATTGTGAGTGGCGTGGCATTATTACTTGGAATTTATACCCGAATAAATGCGTGGTTGCTTTTGCTACTTATCGCATTTTTTACTGTGCTTACAGGTTATAGTGCCATTACACACAAGGTAACAGATTGTGGTTGCTTTGGCGATGCATTAAAGCTTACACCCTTTACAAGTTTTATGAAAGATGTGGTGCTACTTGTGCTGATCCTCTTTATTTTTATTGGCCAAAAACATATTCAACCTTTATTTAACACAGTTATCGTAAACATAGCTTTGTTTGTTGCCTTTTTAGTTTCAACCTTCTTCACTTTATACACCTACATGTTTATGCCGGTAAAAGATTTTTTACCCTATAAAATTGGTAATAATATTGAGGCATTAACCCTTATTCCGCCAGATGCTGAAAAGGACCAATATGAAATGATTTTTGTGTACGAAAAAGGTGGGCAAAAATTTGAGTTTGTAACCGATAGTTTACCCGAAGATTTAGATCCCTATAAATTTATTGAACGTAGAGACAAATTAATCAAAGAAGGATTTAAACCACTTATTCACGATTTTAAATTATACGATTCGCTAGGCATAGATTATACGGATAGTATTTTTGCAAAGGACGACTACAAATTAATTTTGGTTCAAACCAGAATTGAAGATGGCCGAACTGGCCTTGGGGCAAGCATAGCCACCTTAAGTAAAGCCTGGATAAATAGCGGAAAAGAATTTTGGGCGCTAACAAGCACCAACCAAGAAGGTGCAAATAAATTTATTCAAGAAAACTCTTTACCATTTGTTTATTACAATATGGATGCTATTCCATTGAAATCGATGGTACGCTCTAATCCTGGAATAATCTTATTAAAAAAGAATGTTGTTGTTAAAAAATGGGGCGCATACAATTTACCCACCATTGAAACGGTTCAGAAATACATGAAATAAGAAACCTATTGGTATGCAAAACGAACGTATTTATTTAATTGGCATGCCAGGTTGTGGAAAGAGCACAGAAGGAAAAAAATTAGCTCGAAAATTAGGCTGGTCGTTTTTGGATTTAGACGCTGAAGTTGAAAAGGAAGAGGGACAAAGTATCGAACAAATTTTTTCGACACTTGGTGAACTAGCTTTTCGCAAAAACGAGCAAGTACAGTTAAAAAAAACGTTTCATCTTAAACGCTATATTATAGCTTGTGGTGGAGGAACAATTTCATTTGACAACAATATGCAGCTAATTAAGGATAATGGCATTAGCATGTATTTAAATGCCTCAAACGCCTTCATTTTACAAAGAATATTAGCCTCAAAACAGAGTCGGCCGCTCTTTAATGGCCTTTCAGAGGTAGAAATAACTGTAAAAATTAAAGAAATACAGGAGAGCCGAAAGCCCTTTTATGAGCAGGCAAGCCTCCTAGTTAATATCCCTAAAGAATCGGGAAAACCTATGCTAGATAAGGCTTTGGAGGCAATAAGGAGTTTCGAAAAAACGTAAAATCGGCGGAAAATGGCGTTTTTGTTGAAAAAGTGTGAAATAAATTTTCAGATTTTTTTAATGAAAACCTTTGTAAGTGCTTGACAATTCAAATCTGTTTATTAAGTTTGTTATGCAAAACCCTTAATTATTTAAATAAAATGAACAAACAAGACTTAATCGATTCAATGGCAAAAGCTGCCGGAGTTACTAAAGTTCAAGCTCAAGCTGCTTTAGATGCTTTCATGAGTTCAACCCAAACTGCTTTGAAAAAAGGCGACAAAGTTATCCTAGTAGGATTCGGTACTTTCTCAGTAACTAAACGTGCTGCTCGTAAAGGTCGTAACCCTCAAACAGGTAAAGAAATTAACATCCCAGCAAAAAAGGTGGTTAAATTTAAAGCCGGTGCTGGTTTACAAGCTAAAATCAAATAAGATTTTTACTGCTAAACTTAAAAGCCCTCGTTTGCCATGCAAACGAGGGCTTTTTGTTTATAGCACTTGAAGAAGGTTAATTAAATTAAACCAAATACACGCTTATCTTTCCTGCTTTCATGGTAACACTTACATGTTCTTGCATGGTTGTTTGCAGGGATATGCCAATAAAATCTGCCGAAACAGGAAAACTCTTATGGTTACGATCTACCAAAACAGCAACCTGAATTGCCTCTAATGGTTCTTGTAAAAAAGGATGCATGGCAAAAACCAAAGTTCTGCCCGTATTTAAAACATCATCAAATAAAATAACCGTTTTTGCAGCCAATTTGGTTCCGCTCAAATTTACTTTGGCAGAATTAAATGCCGGTTTATCTTTACTTATATCAATCTCTAACAAACTAATTTTAATTTTTGAGATATCGCTTAGTTCGGTTTGAACCAATTTAGCAACCTCCACCCCCTGCCCTTTTATGGCAGCAAATACCAATTCTTTGCGGTCGAAATTTTTCTCGTAAATCTGATAGGCCATCCTACGAAGGATTTTTTGCACCTGTTTATGATCCAAAATTTGTGTTTTCATATTTTTTTAAATGGCTCGCATAGCCCCAATTAACTATGTTTGCCTATGAATTAGGTTTGAATAGTTGGCAAGTTAATGGATTTTATTTCAAACAAACTATATTTGTGCGGAAACAGGACAAGAAAAAAAATTTGTTCATAAATTTTGTAATTGAATAAAAATACATATCTTTGCGGTCCTAAATTTTGCGAAGAAGATGAAAGAAGGTATCCACCCAAAAAACTATAGAAAAGTGGTTTTCAAAGACATGTCTAATGATTACATGTTTATTTGCCAGAGTACAGTAGACTCAAAAGAAACCATCAAATGGGAAGATGGTAACGAGTATCCATTATTTAAATTGGATATTTCGCACAAATCTCATCCATTTTTTACTGGTCAAACCATGTTTGTGGATACCGCTGGTCGTATCGACAAGTTCAAAAGACGTTATCAGAAAAAAGCTGATTAATACAAAAAAAAGCCTCTGCCTTTCGGTAGGGGCTTTTTTTTTATGCCCTTCCAACCTAATTTAGTGCGCTCAAAGTAATTCAAAAACTTCATGCATTACCTCTTTTTCGACCCCGAAATAACGCGCCAAAACCTATTGCCATTTACCTTTACGCGCCCTGTTGCTAATCTAAGAACAGGTATTTTAACCATTGATCAAAAATGGCAAAAGCACTTAGGAGAGGGTATTTATGGATACAAAACTCAAGACTACCTTCAAGAAAAATTTCAACTGAATGGCGGGTCTCACAATATTTTGATTAATGGAAGCATTTGTCCAACTCCACAATTAGTTAAGGAAATAAAGCATCTAAGCAAAAACAAGGAGGCTTTAATTTATAAGGGACAATTACTGGCTGTTTTTCTTGATGAAGCCTATTTATCTTCGTTTTCAGAGGACATTTCACTTTACCAATGCATTGAGACCTTAGAAGAGAATTTTATTCAAATAAACTTCTGTTATGATATTTTCTCCAAAAATGGTGAAGCAATTGAAAGTGATTTTGAATTGTTAACTGCTGGTCGCACCTCTCAACCGATCCCAGAAGGAAACCAGGTATTAAACCCCGAACGTATTTTTATTGAAGAAGGAGCCAAGGTGCTTTTTTCTATTTTAAATGCCTCAACTGGTTCAATTTATATTGGCAAAAATTCGGAGGTAATGGAAGGTTGTAAAGTACGCGGCCCCTTTGCCCTATGCGAAGATGCAGGACTAAAAATGGATGCCAAAATTTATGGACCAACCACTGTTGGCCCACATTGCAAAGTTGGTGGAGAGGTAAATAACGCTGTATTTTATGCTTATAGTAATAAAGGCCATGATGGCTTTGTAGGCAATGCAGTTATTGGCGAATGGGTAAATATGGGTGCCGATACAAATAACTCCAACCTAAAAAACACCTACGACGAAGTAAAACTTTGGAGCTATAGAACCAATAAATTTGAAAAAACTGGCTTAACTTTTTGCGGATTAATGTTAGCCGATCATGCAAAATGCGGCATCAATACCATGTTTAACACGGGTACAGTTGTTGGTGTTGGAGCCAATATCTTTGGTTCAGGATTTCCAAGAAACTTTGTCCCTAGCTTTAGTTGGGGAGGCGCTCAAGGCTTTGAAACATTTGTTTTAAGCAAGTTTTATAAAACCGCCGAAGCCGTTTATAAACGCCGAAGCGTGCCATTTACGGAAATTGATAAAGCCATTTTAAAAGAAGTATTCGAACAAAGTAAACCATATCGTTTTTGGGAACAAAACGCATCCTAAAAACCCAATTAATCCTACCATGAGAAAGAAAATTATCGCTGGAAACTGGAAAATGAACAAGACCTTAGAAGAAGGAATGGGCCTTGTTTCTGAAATTAGCAATATGCTCAAAGATGAGTATACTGGTAGTGCTTCTGTAGTTATTATTCCTCCCTTTGTGCATATTAATGCCGTAAGTAAATTAATTGCCGAAAACTCTCGTTTGGCAAGTGGTGCACAAAATTGTAGCAATCATAAAAGTGGTGCATACACAGGAGAAATTAGCACCGAAATGATTAAGAGCTGCGGTGCAACATTTGTTATTATTGGCCATAGCGAACGCCGTCAATATTTTAACGAAACCAATGATTGGTTAGCTAAGAAAGTGGATGCCGTTTTAGAATCTGGATTAACCCCTATTTATTGCTGTGGTGAAACTTTAGAAGAACGTGAAGCAAACAGCCATTTCGGTATATTAGAGAAACAAATTAGCGAGGGTTTATTTCATTTAAGTGCCGAACAATTTAAAAACCTAGTAATTGCCTACGAACCCGTATGGGCCATTGGAACCGGAAAAACGGCTAGTACTGCACAAGCTCAAGAAATTCATGCGTTTATTCGTGGATTAATAGCGGCTAAGTATGATGCTGGTCTTGCAAACTCAATAACCATCCAATATGGTGGAAGTGTAAAAGCAGATAATGCCGTTGAGTTGTTTTCGGCTCCAGACATTGACGGCGCCTTAGTTGGTGGAGCCGCTTTACAAAGCAGAAGCTTTGTGGATATTGTGAAAGCAATGGCCTAATACGCCAATATCTCAAACTTTTTGAGGGAATGCTCTTATTTTTAAGAGTATTCCTTCAAAAAAATACGCTCAATTCATAATTCGTTTGTATTTTGCCCGTTCATTGGAAGGTGTGGCTACTACTGTAAATTTTTTGCAGACTATTCCGCTACTCAATGATACACGCATTATGAAAAAAATATTTTCTATTTTGTTGCTTTTATGCGTTGGGTTCAGCCCAATTAAAGCACAACGACCAAACAGTTTTTCATTTGACCCAGCCGTATTTATAGGCGAGTTTGAAACCTTTATAGGTAGCTCGCCAAAACGCGAAGTGCGTGATATGGCGGAGGAATTTACTGGCTATTATAATGCTGGAAAATTTACTGCACCACAAAAGAATCAAATTATTAAGCTGTGCAACGAAATGTTGAATGGCAATTGCCAGATAAGCCCCGATTTTGAAGGCTATTTGAAAACTATCAATGCATTAGTTAGCAATAACTACCTGTTAAAATTTGATGGATGGCACAAAACATTATCGGCGTCACTCAAAAAATCCAAAGAAGATTTCCAAAAATTCTTATTGGTTTCGAGCAATGTATTTGCCGAAAATAAACTCTTAACATTAGGAGGGTTTAACTGGGTTACATCAACTGCCGATGCCGATTTAATTGTTGAAGGTGAACCTCTTTTCTTATTTAAGAAATTAAACCTTATTTGCTATACCCCTGGCGATACGTTTGAATTATATAATACCTCAGGTAAATTTTATCCTAGCAAAAATTTATGGGTAGGTAAAGGCGGAAAGGTAGATTGGACGCGTGTTGGACTTGACTCTAATAAAGTGTATGCACTCATTAAAAACTATAAGCTGAACCTAAGTGATGGTGAAATGATTGCCGATTCGAGTAATTTTTATAACCTAGATTTATCTAGCAAACCTATGTTAGGAAAAGTTACCGATAGACCCATGGGAAAATCTCAAGGAGATAAAAGTAACTACCCACAATTTGAAGGCTATTTTGCCACCTTTACTGGTGCAAGTTACGGCAAAGCAAAATTTAGAGGAGGCTTTGGTATGCGTGGTGCACTAGTAATCGGTAGAGGCAATGCAGAACAAAAAGCAGAACTATGGTTTACGTTTAAAAACAAACCTTTTATGCGTATTCAATCGCCCGAGTTTTTTGTGCGTGAGAATAAAATTTCAGTAGATAAAGCAGAGGTAACATTGTTTCTTGATAAAGACTCCATCTACCACCCTCAATTAGCCTTTAATTACTTAATAGATCAAGACAAGGTTTCGTTGTATAGAGACAATAAAATGGGTATTTCTTCGGCCCCGTTTATGGATAATTTCCACAATATAGAATTCTATGTAGATGAAATAAAATGGGACCTTAATAGTCCTAAAATTATCTTAGATAATATTTCTGGTGATGTGCCCGCTAAGTTTGAATCGAACAACTTTTTCAGAGATGTTAATTATGAAAAAATTGGAGGCGTTTTGTCTTATAACCCTTTACAACGTATCAAAAAATATTGTGAAGACAATAAGATTACTAGCTTTAGAGTAGAGGTGTATGCCTCTACCTTTAAAAGTAATATAAGCGATATAAGAATTCAAATGATAGACTTGAATGATAAAGGCTATGTGAATTTTGATGGACCTAAAAACATGGTTTACGTGAAGCGCAAACTCATTGATTACGTAAATGCTCACAATGGTCGAACCGATTATGATGCAATTTCATTTAACTCTATTATTAGCTCCATACCAAATGCACATATTAGTTTAATTAATAATGATTTGGTGGTGCAAGGGGTGCCAAAATTTTACTTTAGTGATTCACAAAACGTGTATATCATTCCGAAAGACCAAGTGGTTACTATGAAGAAAAATAGAACCATGGATTTTAGCGGAAAACTAAGAGCAGGTATGGCCGATTTTTATGGAAATAACTTTGCTTTTGATTATACTAGTTTTAAGATTAGATTAAACAATGTTGACTCATTAAAATTTCTTTACCCAGATGATTCTCTAGGAATGATGATGCATGTGAAGAGTGTAATTCAAAACATTTATGGTACCTTAGAAATAGATTATCCATATAATAAATCTGGAAGAAAACGCTATCCCAAATATCCTGTGTTTACTTCCGAAGTAGGTTCCCAGGTTTATTATGATTACCCTACAACTATGAAAGGTTCGTATGATAAAAGCCGTTTCCATTTTGATGTTGATCCTTTTACATTAGATAGTTTGGCCGACTTAAACCTTTATACATTAGCACTTGCAGGGAATTTTGTATCGGGCGGAATTCTGCCAGATATGCGCCAAGAAATTTACTTACAACCAGATCGATCTTTAGGATTTTATATTCCTCAAGACTCAAGTTCTAAATATGTTTTATATGGTGGAAAAGGAAGTATGAAAACAGATTTAAGATTGAGTAACGATGGACTTGTAGCAGATGGAACCCTCTCCTATCTAGCATCTAGAACTAGCTCACATAGATTTGAATTAATGCTCGACTCATTAAATTCGAACAGTTATATGTTTGAAAACGATAGAACTTCTTTGTTCCCAACCGTTATTAAATCGGCAAATGTATACAACCATTGGACACCTTATTTAGATACCATGTTAATTACCAATAAGGGCGAACCAATGAAAATTGCCTATGATGGGGCTAAACTTTATGGAACCATTATTTTAACTCCAAAAGCCATGAAGGCTAGAGGAAATATGGATATTGAAGGGGGTAAGTTAGAAGCCAATTTATTTGAATTAAAACCAGTGGAAGTATTATCAGACGATGCTGTATTTAAACAAATGGATCCAAAAGACACAACCAAAGTGGCTTTTGCAACAGGGAAGGTTAAAGCATATGTAAACCTAGAACAGAAATATGCTGAGTTTACCTACAAAAATTTCCCAGGCTTAAACAATAATTTTATCCTTAATAATTACGCAGGCTCATTTGAAAAATTGAAATGGGATATGGTTCCTAAAACCTTAGAATTTAAAGGACCAATAAATGCACAAAACATAGAAGGCGGAAGTTATTTAGTAAGTAACAAAAAAACGCAAGATAGTCTCAAATACTCAGCAGGATCGGTATTTCTAACGCTTGGTGATTATGTGATGCACGTTGGCAAAATACCGTTTATTAAAATTGCCGATAGTAAAGTATTCCCAGATAGTGGCAATGCTATCCTTCGTCAGAATGCCGAAATGGATATGATGGTACACGCGAAAATAAAAGCGGATACCCTGAACCAATACCATGATATTGAAAACGTAACGATTAAAATTAATGGCAGAACAGATTGTAATGGGGCTGGTACCTATACGTATTTTGATAGAAACAAAAAGCCACAGAAATTTTATCTTGATCAAATATATGTAATAGAGAAAAAATTCTTGGAAGGCAAAACCCTTATTCCGGATACCATCAATTTTCATGTGGGTCCAAAGATTTCTTTTAGAGGAAATACCATCTTGCATTCCTTCAATAAAAATTTAGAGTACAATGGTTTCTTTAAGGCAGAACATACTCAGTTTTTGCCAAAAACAGATTGGTTTAAATCGGCAGCAACTATTAATCCTGATTCGGTATATATTAATTTGGTTCCGCCGTTAACTAACCTAAATAGAGCAACATTAACAAATGGCTTCTTTGTAAGTAACGACTCATCCCACGTATACCCAGCTATGTTCTCACGAAAAAGAAATACGAGCGATCAGGAACTCTTGAAATGCGAAGGAACCTTTACTTATAATGAGAAGTTTGATGAATTTAGACTAGGGCCATTTGACAAGGTTTTTGGCAACGAAAAACGTGGCAATTTTATGGCCATGAGTGAACAAAAGAAAATTATTTATGGAGAGGGTAAATTTAATTTTGGATTCAATACACAAGGGTTTAATATTACTAGTGCTGGCTATGGAACCTATAGTTTAGTGGATACCTCTTTTGGAGTAAAACTTACGATGCTAGTGGATATGATTTTGCCTCCGCAAGCGGTAAAATTAATGCTTGATTCATTAGTGGAACAATCTACTTCAGCTTCCTCTGATTACTTCGATAAGCGTGTATTAAAAGTGAGTATTCCTGAATTAGTGGATGATAAAACCTATAAAAAACTAGGTGATAATATGGAAGATGAAATAAGTTCTAAAAACATGGAGGACTTACAAAAAACATTCTTCTTTTCGGATGTAACTCTTGTATGGAATACTCCATCCAGGACCTTTAGTAGCACTGGAGACTTAGGATTACGTAGCATTGAGAAAAATTTGGTTGAACGTAAAATAAAAGGCAAAATAGAAATTACCAAGAAACGTGGTGGCGACGATTTAGTAATTTATTTGCAACAACCAGGTGGTTCGTGGTACTTTTTTAAATACCAAAAAGGTGTCATGGCAGTAATAAGTTCTGATTTATTGTTTAATGAACTTATCAGAAATAACATTGATAAAGTTTCTAAGGAGAAAGAAGATTATAAGATTAGACAAGCGAATATCTCGGATAGAAATAAATTTGTAAGAGCTCAAAAGAAATAAGTATGGAAGTTTCATTTTTGGTCATTGGATTAGTTACAGCCTATTTATTAGGATCTATTCCTTCTGCCGTATGGATTGGCAAAAGTTTTTTTAATATTGATGTTCGAGAACATGGAAGCGGAAATGCGGGTGCTTCCAACACCTTGAGGGTCTTAGGAAAAAAGGCAGGCATAACGGTTTTATTAATTGATTTTCTGAAAGGTCTTGCCGCAAGCAGTTTGGTTTTATTACAACATAGCCTGTTACCAGGTACGAGTGAGTTTAGACAATGGCAATTAATTTTTGGTGTAGTAGCTGTATTGGGCCATGTATATCCAATCTTTGCAGGCTTTAAAGGCGGAAAAGGAATTGCCACACTTTTGGGAATGGTAGTAGGAATAAGCTGGCCTGTTTCACTAATGTGCTTAGCTACTTTTATTATTGTTGTATCCCTAACTCGCTATATTTCATTGGGATCAATGCTAGGAACAGCACTTAGCCCACTGTTTGTATTTTTGATTTATGGCGCTCAAGAAACATTTTTCTTGTACTTTTGCTGCGCTTTGGGTGTGATGGTTATTTATACCCATAGAACAAATGTTGGGCGTTTGCGGGCTGGAACAGAAAGCAAACTCTCATTTAGTAAGAAACCAGTTATTGAATCAAACTAGAATAGAATGTTAAAAGAAGTTACAAAAACAGAAGAAGATGTTGCCCTGTTGGAAGAAACCACAGAGGAATTTCAAGTGCTTTTGTATAATGATGATGTAAATACCTTTGATTGGGTAATTGAATGCCTAATAGACATTTGTAGCCACGATGAACTTCAAGCTGAACAATGTGCTTTACTAGTTCATTTTAAAGGCAAGGCTGTTGTTAAAAAAGGATCTCTTAACGAAATGCAAACTATTTGCCAAGCTTTATGCGACAGAGATTTGTCGGCAGTTGTAGAATAATAATACCTGAACCATGTTAAAAAAAGTAGTAAACAATGCGCAAGATGCCATCCGTGATATTAACGATGGCGCTGTTGTAATGCTAGGTGGCTTTGGCCTTTGCGGAATACCCGAAAACTGCATTAGCGCTTTAGTAGATAAGGGAACCAAAGATTTAACCTGTATTTCAAACAATGCTGGTGTGGATGATTTTGGTATTGGCTTGTTACTAAAAACCAAACAGGTAAAGAAAATGATTTCGTCGTATGTTGGCGAAAATGCAGAATTTGAACGCCAATTATTGAGTGGCGAATTAGAAGTAGAATTAATTCCTCAAGGTACACTTGCCTCTAGATGTATGGCAACTGGGTATGGTATGCCTGCTATTTATACTCCTGCAGGCGTTGGAACCGAGGTTGCCATAGGAAAAGAAACGCGCGAATTTGATGGCAAAACCTATTTACTAGAACATGCCTTTAAATCTGATTTTGCTATTGTAAAAGCTTGGAAAGGGGATACTCATGGCAACCTGATTTTTAGAGCAACATCTAGAAATTTCAACCCACTTATGGCTATGGCGGGTAAAATAACAATTGCAGAAGTAGAAGAATTGGTGCCTGCTGGCGAACTTAACCCTGACGAAATTCATACTCCGGGAATATACGTGAACCGCATTTTCCAAGGTAGTAAGTATGAAAAACGTATTGAGCAAGTAACTACCACAAAAAGGTAAAAAAGCTTTCGTACTTCCTATTTTTGAGGAGCATTCTCGCTTGCTATATTGGGATCCTTTATTTTGTCTGCTGGGTTCAAACCGTTTAGTATTTCTATACTAATTCCATCGCTTAAACCTGTTTTGATACTCCGTTTTTCAAATGTTTGAGGCTTAGTTTCTACCTCAACAAATGGTACATCTTTATCAAACTGCAATACCGATTCTGGAATACTCCAAACACTGTCTTTTCTAGCCAAAACAATATCGGCTGTTGCGCTATAACCAGCTCTTAAAAAGGTGTTTTTCTGAAGTTCTACTTTAGCTTTAATTTGAAATTGAATGGCACCATTTTCTTTTATTCCTTTTGGTGCTATGTATTCCAATTTTGCCCCAAACTTATCGGCATCAATGGCGCCAACAGTTAAAATTAAATCCATACCTGGTTTAATTTTTCCTACTTCACTTTCATCAACCTTACCTTCAAAAATCATTTCGCCCATATCGGCCACAGTAGCAATGGTGGTTCCTTCGTTAAACGTATTGCTTTCAATAACACTGCTTCCTTCTTTTAATGGAACATCCAATACCATTCCATCTATCGTGCTCTTAACGATAGTGTTTGTGGCCTTTCCAGAGTTTTTACTTACACCTTCTTTAATTAATTGCATATTATTTTGAGCTGCATCTAACTCTTCTTTTGAGTTATTGAACGCCAATTTTACTTGTTGAAATTCGGCATACGCAATCATCTTTGCATCAAACAATTTTTGATTACGCTCGTAATCTATCTTGGCACTTTCAAAAGCTAATTGCGCTCTATTAATTCTGCTTTCTGCATTGGCAAGGTTGATCATATTTGGAATAATTCTTATGCGCGCAATCATATCCCCTTTATGAATTTTATCGCCGGCAACAACAAATAATTTTTCGACAATACCACTTACTTGAGGTTTAATATTTACCTCTTTGCGCGGCACAACTGCTCCTGTGGCAACCGTTTTTTGTATCACATTAGTTTTAAGCATACTAATGGTATTGTATACAATTGGCTTCTGTTCCGATTTTTTATAAAGGAACCAAATGGTATACACAAACAAAATACCCAATAGGGCAAAAAAACCAATTCGAACTATATTTTTCATGTCTTAACTTTTTCTATTCTGTACAATTATTCATAACGCAAGGCATCAACTGGACTAATAGCAATGGCTTTTCGTGCAGGAATTATCCCAGCCAAAGCTCCACAAACAATTAGTATACCCAATGCTTTTAATACCACTATCAATTCAACTCCAGGCTGATAAAACATTCCTGTATCTTGCCCTTCAATTGCTTTACTAATACCTTCTAATAAAAAGACTCCCGCAATTAATCCAAAATAACCTGCCAAAGAAGTTAGCAATACAGACTCGCTCACAATTTGAGCAATTATGGAAGCAGGAGTAGCTCCAAGTGCACGCCTAACGCCAATCTCACGGGTTCGTTCTTTAACAATGATGAGCATAATATTACTTACACCAATTACTCCAGCCAATAAGGTTCCAATTCCAACAACCCAAACCAACATACTAATTCCACTAAACAATCCTTGAATTTTACTAAACTCTTTTTCACTATTCCAACTGCCAATGGCATAAGGGTCATTAGGTGAAATTTTATGTCGTTGAGCCAATATCTTTTTCACTTTATCTTCTACCATAGATGCTTCATATTGTGGCTTAGCCGTTAGGCTGAACCAACCAATTCTGCCGCCCCAATTGAAGGCCTGCTGAAAGGTAGTGAAAGGGATATAAATGGTTTGCATTTTCTCCTCTGCATCATCGCCAGATTTTTCAGAAGTAAGGGTTCCAATAACTCTAAAATAGGTTCCGTTCACTTGAATATATTGCCCAAGTGGATTCTCATCTTTTGCAAATAATACCTCCAATACTCGCTGAGCAATGACACAAACTTTACGTTTTTCTTTAATGTCTAATTCATTCAAATACCTTCCACTTGTCATCTTAAAAATTTGAATAAACCTATTATCTGGAAAATCGCCACGTACTACAAAAGGACCTGTTTTAGTACCTCTACTCACGTTATTTTCGCCTCTGTAACCGCCTAATTGCGCCGATGGAGCTAATACATCCAATTCAGGAACGTTATCCTTTATTGCTTTAATATCATCTTCTAAAAAATTAAAACTTCTATTACGTGGTAAACCTTTATAGGGAATAGTAGTTTGCTGGGTCCACATATAAACAGCATTTGTAGCAGAGCCACCAAAAGAACGCGTTACACCGTTTTGTAAGCCATGGCCAGAGCCTAACATAATAATGAGCATAAAGATGCCCCAAAACACACCAAAGGCTGTTAGGGTTGTTCTAAGCTTATTTTTGCTTAGAGTTTGAAGTACTTCGTTTATTCTATCTGCATCAAACATATTATTCTCCTCTTAATGCATCAATAGGTTGAACCGAAGCTGCCTTGCGAGCAGGAAAAAAACCAGCTAATAAGCCCGCCAAGACCAATAATAACATGGCATATAAAGCAACGCTTAAATCTACTTCAGGCTTTCTAAAAAAATCAGAATCGGGAATGTATTTCTTAAATGCTTCTAATAAAAATATACCTAGAATCAAACCAATATAACCAAACAAAGAGGTAATAAAAACGGCCTCTTGTAAAATAAGTGAAACAATGCTAAAGGGTGTTGCACCAAGTGCTTTGCGAATACCAATTTCAACAGTACGTTCCTTTACAACTATCATCATAATATTGCTCACTCCTACAATCCCTGCAATTAAAGTTCCAATGCCAATAATCCATATAAAAACGGTTATACCAGCTATCAGTCCAATAATTTTGCGGTACTC
This sequence comes from Bacteroidetes bacterium B1(2017), assembly GCA_002256395.1. Taxonomy (GTDB): domain Bacteria; phylum Bacteroidota; class Bacteroidia; order UKL13-3; family UKL13-3; genus B1. The sequence goes on from NKJG01000001.1 coordinate 582,304, forward strand.
GCTAAGGTTATTCCAAACAAAAATTGCCTTCTTATCATTTGGGTCAAAATGATGTCTTGCGGCTAACATAGTGCGCAATTCTTGCGTAATGGCTTCGCTGTTATCAATGTCTTTTTCATCAATGCTCATGACAATCTGGTCTATTCTATTATTGCCTGTAAATGCTCTCTGTGTGGTGCTCACAGGTACATATGCTCTTCTGTTATCTTGGTCGCCCCCATCATCATAAAACACACCTACCACTTTAAATAAAATTCCCGAAATATTAATCTCCTTCCCAATTGGGTCTTCGGTTTTAAATAGCTCCTCCACAACCTTTCTTCCAATACAGGCCACTTTGCGAACCTCTTTAATATCCAAATCATTTATAAAACGCCCTTTAATCAAATTAATTTTTTCTGGAAATAACATGCCTGGGTGAACGCCCTTCATATTAAAATTTCCATACTTATTCTTATAACTAAAAAGGCTTATTTCCCACATATGCATCCGTGCACTAATGTGCTCTGCGCGTTTATAATTACGATTTACCAAATCATAATCTTCATTGGTAAACTTAATATCTCGGCCAGCTTGATATCCTTGATAGGCATTAGCAGTTTTTCCTGCATTTAACCATACGCTATTAATGGCATCTCTGCTAAATTGATTTTTTACACCATTTTCTAAGCCATTACCGGCACCCAATAAAACAATAAGCATAAAAATACCCCATGCGACACTAAAACCAGTAAGAAAGGTACGGAGCCTATTCTTACTAATATTCGCGAGTATTTCTTGCCACTTATCTAATTCAAACATGTGCTAGGGTATAATTAAACCATCTTTTAAATGAATCGTACGTTGGGTCATTTCAGCTATATCATGCTCATGCGTAACAATAACAACTGTAATACCTTGCATGTTTATTCCTTTAAGCAAATCCATCACCTCATAACTTGTTTGCGAGTCAAGCGCACCAGTAGGTTCATCGGCCAATATTATTTTAGGTTGTGAAATAAGTGCGCGCGCTATTGCAACACGTTGTTTTTGACCCCCACTTAATTCATTAGGCATATGCGTTGCCCAATCTTTTAAACCTACTTTATCTAAATACTCAAGCGCTATAGCATTGCGTTTTTTTCTACTAATATTTTGATAGTATAACGGCAATGCAACATTTTCCATGGCATTCTTAAAGGTTATTAAATTAAAGGATTGAAAAACAAATCCAATTAATTTATTTCTAAGTTGAGCAGCATGCTTTTCATTCAAACTTTTAATAAGCTCGCCTTCCAAGCGGTATTCGCCAACATCATATGAATCTAATATTCCTAAAATGTTTAATAACGTAGATTTACCGCTACCCGAAGAACCCATAATAGAAACCATTTCACCACTTTCAATGGTGGCATCAATTCCTTTTAAAACATGCAAACTAGAGGTGCCTGTATGGTAGGTTTTATGTATCTGGCTAAGTTGTATCATTCAATTAATGCTCGCTTGAATAAATTCTTCCTCCTAAGTGCGTGGCAAGAAATTTTTCCATAGCACCATAAAAATCAAATTGATTCTCCTCGTTATTAAACCCATGACCTTCATTTTCTTTAACCATATACTCCACCTTTACCCCTCTTTTTTTAAGTGCCTCTACAATTTGATCACTCTCTGCTTTGTTAACTCTTGGATCATTAGCACCTTGAGCAATAAATAAAGGCACCTTAATTTTATCCACTTGAAAAACGGGTGAAGCATCTCTTAAAAGCAAAGAGTCCTTTTTAGGATCACCAACCATTTCATACATCATTTCCATAAATGGTTTCCAATAGGGTGGCACCGTTTGCATAAAGGTAAAAAGGTTAGAAACACCCACATAATCAACACCGCAAGCATATAGATCTGGAGTAAATGTAACCCCTGCTAAAGTAGCATAGCCACCATAACTTCCACCATAAATTCCAACTCGCTTTGGGTCGGCAATGCCTTCTTTAACCAGCCAATTTACACCCTCCGTAATATCATTTTGCATGGTTTTACCCCATTGCTTAAATCCCTTTTCCCAAAAGGTTCTTCCATACCCTAGAGAGCCTCTAAAATTAATTTGCAAAACACCGTATCCTCTATTTGCCAAGAATTGTACTTCTGGGTTCCAACCCCAATTATCTCTTGCCCATGGCCCTCCATGAGGGTTTACAATAATGGGAAGGTTTTTGTGTTCCACACCAATAGGTAAAGTAAGATATCCATGTATTGTTAACCCATCAGAAGTGGTATACGAAATTGGTTTCATTTCGCAGAGTTGATTCTCATTTAACCAGGGTGCACGTTCAGCAACTTTTGTTAACTCATCCTTCTTAAGGTCATAAAAATAAGAGGTTCCCAAGCTTCGATCGCTTATGGTTCGAACCAAAAATTTATCCTCTTTTGTATTATGGCCTGTTACATAAATTTCATAGTTTGAACCCAATTTCTCTTCTAATTTTTTATATAAATTCTCGGTTTCTTTATCCAAAAATTTCATTTCGTTTTTGGCAGTTGTATAATGAATATAGGTTAACACCTTTCTCTTTCTAGAATAATCTAACATATCCACATCCACCTCTGGATGAGAAAACACTTCCTCCATTTCTTTGCCATTTGCTATATCAAATTTAACAATGGCTGCCTTATCTCTGTTTAGGTTTGAGGTGGCATATAAATAAGCATTATCAAAAGTAAAAAACAAAGGAGTTACTGTTTCTTTAAAACTGGTGCGAAGCACTTGTTTAAAAGGTGCCTTACCATTTTCTCTATATAACAAAACATTGTTAACTCCATCACTTTGCACTGCTACTCTAATAACACCATTATGATCGGTAACCCAATTTAATACTCCTCCAGGATTTTTGGCCTCCATACTGAGGGCTCCTGTTTTAATGTTTAGTCTATACACATCAAACAATTCAGGATTTTCCTTATTCATACCAATCAGCATTTCATCGGGACGATCAATTAAATCATCTACAATTTGAGTATTCACCTTGGCAAATGGGGTAAGGTCTTTTTGAATACCTGAATTAACATTTACAGAATAGAGATGAAAGTTTTCATCCCCTCCTTTATCACGTACATACACAATTTGGCTATCACTTTTCCAAAAATATCCAGCAATATCTCTATCTAAAATAGAAGTTAATTGGCTTGTATCTCCTGAGCCTATGCGCGTAACGAAAATATTCATACGCTTGTTAAAAGGCTTTGTAAAGGCTATTTGTTCACCCGATGGAGATAGGATAAAATAGGCATTTTGTGGATTTCGAAAAAAGTCCTCCATTGGAATAACAGGAGCCTGAACCAATTTAGATTCTTTATGTGAAGTGCATGAAAACAAGGTAGATGCAAAGAATAGGCCGCCAAGAAGGGATTTAAACAAGGTCATATAGTCAAGTAATAAATACCAAAATAACACCTCAAAACCTGCTCTACAAACCTTTATTTGATAATTGGCGGCATGGATGTTTAAATGGATAAGCCAGTAAATTATTTTAATATTGCTTATGATTAAAAAGTGGCTCAGCTATTTATTTCCTATGCCTGTGAAGAAAATTCCAAGTGAACTACATGGCATATTGGAAATAAACTATGAGAATGGAAAAAAAATTCTAGACACTGCAAATAGTAATTATTCATTTGGCTCCTTGCAAACAATTCTAAAAACGGGCTTGCAAGCGATTCATTTTCCTGGCAATATCACTACTAGTTTGATTCTTGGCATGGGCGTTGGCTCAGTTGCACACACCATACGATATGATTTTAACTCAAACTGTCACATAGAATTTGTTGAGTTCGACCCTATGCTAATTGATTTAGCAAACACAGAATTTGGACTTCAAGAATTAAAAAATATCACCCTAATTTGTGCCGATGCATATTCCTTTATGGAGGAAAATAAAAAGCAATACGACTTGGTAATTGTTGACCTTTTTATTGTAGATCGTATTCCTGAAAAATTCACTGAACCAAGGTTTATTAACTGGGTTGCAAATAGCATCCTTCCTGGTGGAAAGCTAATTTTTAACACCATGAGGGCCACCCTAAATCCAGAAATTCAAAAGAATATTGTTGACCACTTCCTTTCAAAAAATATTGACATCAACATTCTCTCAAAAGTTGGGTATACAAACGATTTAATTCTAGGTAAAAAATAAACAGCTAGGCCACATTCGTTTTCCTGTACAAAATCTGACCACCATGTTTAATTTCTTTCATAAAACCACTTGCCAATAGCTTATTTAGCTGTGATTGTAAATCGGTTTCACTCAAAGAACTTAAATAGGCTAATTCATACTGGGTATAAGAAAAATAATTTAAGAATAAATCTTCTATTTCTTTACTAAAACAGTGCTTTTGGGCCGAGGGCAATAAGGTTAATAAAGCGCTTTCAAATGCTTCAAATTCTTGGTATGAACTCAAAATAATTGGTTCTTTACCAGCAATTGAAAAAACAAACGTAGGCAGTGATTTTAATTTATACTCTTTTGCTAATTCCAAATCTAAATTAAATGCATTTTCACCCTCTGATTCCATATCTTGAATTAACTTTGAAACATTTAATCCAACAAATTCTGCCGCATCCATAATAACCTTGGTATCTGAAATGTTTTTGGACTCAAAAAACACCAATTCATTTAGGTGTCTTAAGAACAAAGATGCTTTTGCCTTATCTTGGAATTGTGCTGCTTTAATGGCAATTGAGGGAGGGTATGACGATTGAAGTGGGTCGTTTTCCCAAACATCAGAAAAGATGGGCATGGTATTCGTTTCGGCCAATTCTTTCCAGTAACTAGCGGCATCATCAGGTTTTTTAATACGCCCTTTGGTATACGTTTCCCATGAGGGAAGTAAGCCACCCATATGATATTTTAAATCAATACTTGAACCATATAGAAGTAGTAATTTCCTTATTTGAGGTTGAATCATCCAACAGGTTGAACAAATAGGATCGGTAAAATATAAAATCTTTACTTTGGGCTTACCCACATTTGAAACAATGGTGGTTCCGCTTTCTTTTATTAGTGGAATTGGAATTGCTTTGGAACTAAAATCTCTATTTAAAAAATTATTCTTACAGGTTCTTCCAAATTCTAGGTGCATGCTCACCATGGGTGCACGTAATGAATAATAAGCTTTAAAAACCTGCTCTACATTTGAAGTTGGAAATAAAGTATCGGCAATAATAGCAGCATCAATTAAGGCATTTGTTGTGCCAGCACTTGTAAATGGAAGCGCCATATGGGCCGCATCTCCTATTAAAACTACGTTTGACTTATGGAAACTCTTTAGTGTTTCAAAATCGGTTCCGTACCAAACAAAACTGTTTTCAAATTTATTCAATTCTATTATCTGATGGACAGGTTCAGGAAAATCATGCAATACTTCTTTACAAAATTCCTTCAAAGAATCAGGTGAATCTGAAAAGCCCATTTGCATTTCAATGGGGTATTGCATAAACCAAACAACAAGGTTTTCATTGGCGGGTATGACACCAAAAGTTAAACTTTCTTTAGAGCTAATATATTTCGTAAAGGTTTGAGGCTTTTCCTTTACCCATTGCTCCATTGAAACTAAGCCCACTAATTCTTTCACCTCAACTTTTGTATAGTCTACCTCTCCAAATAACTCCTTTCTTACAGCAGATTTAGCACCATCTGCACCAACAAAAACATCACCAAATACGCGATTACCATTTTTAAATTCTACCGAAATAGCTTTGCCATCTTCATACTTAAAATGTGAAAATGAATGCTCAAAAAATATTTTATCTTCTGGAATTTGATCCTTTAATTTAGACACCAACATGGAGCGTTTCATGCAACTCCAATTACCCATTCCATCGGTTTTGATATCTTCATTGGTGTGCCATTTCAAATTAATTTCATTTACTAACCAACCCGGAAAATCATCGGTTTCATCGGTACCCAATAATTCGCGCAGAATAGCAACTGCATCTTCATGAATTAGAAAAGCTAAACCTTTATCGGTTTTTTTATTTTCCTTTTCAAATAAGGCAAAATCAATCCCTTTCTTTTGCAATAAAATCGCCAAGGAATATCCAGCAATACCACCTCCAATTATTACTACTTTCATTTTTATTTTATAACAGTTGACATCCTATATAAAGATTCCTTTAATAATTCTTCTGAGGTAGCAAAACTTAAACGAATATGCCCTTGGGCCCTTTCGCCAAACCACTGAGGTAAACCTGGTACCACAGCAACTTTGGCCTTATCTAAAAGTAATTCTTGTAATTCCTGAGCCGAGTATCCCGTACCTGTAATGTCTGGAAATGCCAAATAACACCCTTGTGGCAAGGCACAAGAAAATCCTGGTAAATCATTTAATCCACCCACTAATAAATCTCTCATTTTGGTCAAATGGTTTATGAAGGATGCTAACCAATCGGCACTTTCATTTAAAGCAGCAGTAGCTGCCACTTGAGCCAATACATTGCATCCTGCTATGGTAGCTTGATGGTTCGAGCCCAATAAAATTTTAGTAAAAAGTTCATCAGATGGAGCCAAAATACTACCCACTCTAAGTCCAGCTAAACCATACGACTTACTATATCCAGTAACAACTATTGTGCGTTCAGCAATTTCTGCATTTATCGCTGCCATGCTAATATAAGTCGAGGGTTTAAATACTATATCGCTCCAAATTTCATCTGATAAAATGAGGAGATTATGTTCTATCGCTAATTGGCCAATTTTAGTAAGCTCATCCTTAGTAAATACCTTGCCAGTTGGATTTAAGGGATTGCACAAACAAATAAGTTTTGTTTTTGGAGTTATTAATTTTCTTAATAGCTCATAATCTACTTCTTCACTAGGATTAAATGGGACAGGCATTCGTATGGCTTGTGCACCAACCGCTTCAACTGAATACGCAAACAAAAAATCAACTGGATTAAACACAATTGCCTCGTCGCCTTTTTCCAAAAATGTTTTACAAACAGCATAAATTCCGTAAGCAGCACTGTCTACCGGTAACACCCATTCCGGCTTGGTTTTCATATTTCTTTTTTCCATATGAAAATTTGCAACAGCCTCCTTAAAAAAACCATATCCTTCGGCAGGGGCGTATGAAAAATACCTATCTTTAATATATTTCTGTAAGGCATCTGCTATGGCAGGTGCACACATAAAATCTGGATCAGCTGCTGTTAAAGGTATTACCCCTTCTGATACCGAAGCCCATCGCAAATTAAATGCACGTGCTTTAAGTAGTTCAAAATTTATTTCATTATTACTAAACATAAAGTACTATTTATAGCAAAAAACAAACAATTTTCTGCTATTTAGATAATATTTTCTACAAAACAAAATCTTTGAATTAATACAACAAATAATCATCCAATTTAGTTTCAACAAAAAAATCTAAACCAAATTGGAAGATTTACCTTACTTAATTTCAACAGGAAAACTAAGGTCTATATCTGTTGAGCCAGCTTGCAAACCGAGAGTTTTAGGTGAATCTTCTGTATAATGCTTTAGCATCACATTAAATTTTCCAGTTGAAAGGTTGCTTGTTCTTAATTTAAAGTTCAAGCCCAATTCCATTGGTGGAATATGTGAATCAAAATCGAGTATGGAGGTGGATATGCCTGTAGCCGAACTACTATAAACAAACCTATGATGATTTGCATCTGCCTTAATTTCATCACTTACATTAAAAATAGGAGATTTACTTTCATCCAAAATTTGTGTGAATACAGTATACGTTGAGTTTACTTTTAGGTTCAACGTATCCACAACTATAGCTGTTCCAGGCCCACCAATTTGGCTCCACTTTACATTAATTGTATCATTCGTTAAGCTATCAATAAGCGTTAAGGATACACTCGTTATAAGTTCATTTTCCTCACTTATTTGAGTGTTATTCGACTCTTGTTTTTTACAGGCACCCATGCCAATAAAGTAAATTATACTCACTAATATGGCAATTCTATTTTTGCAATTTTTCATTTTTGTAAAGTTTAAAAAGGTACTCTTAATTGAATCATTAAATTAAAACCCGGGTCGTTGGTAAAATACCTGAACCTACTTTGATAATCTCTATAACTATGGTTGAATAGGTTTTGGGCACTGAGTTGTAAATCCCAATACCTAGCCTTTACATAAGGCTTAAATTGAATGCCCACTCTGGCATTAAATAAAACATATCCTTCTGGTGGATTTACATAATCAACACCTGCAATATATCGGTTTTGCTTTGCCACCCAAACACTTTGCAACTCTGCATTTGCTCCTTTAATTTTTTTTCCGAGGGCAAAATTATAGGTTAAACTGTGTTCCATTCTATTGGCTGGCATCCACAATAAGGGTTGGTTCAAACGTGTATTTTGGGCATATAAATACGAAACCTTGCTGAACCAATTAAACTGGTTACTTAAAGGCAAACCAAAACTGGCTTCGCCTCCAAATAAAATGGCATTTGTTTGAGTAAATTGGAATGCAGGAAAGGCTCCTCTAATGGTTAGAATTGGTTCGGCCAAAGGACTTTTATATATAAAATCTTGAAATTTTTGAACAAAGCCACTTACTTCAAAATGAACATCCCCAAAGGCCTTACTTACGTTTACTTCCAACATATAACTGCGCTCAGGCAACAAATTTGAATCTCCAATTTCAAAACTTGCAACTCCGTAATGTAGGCCATAACTATACAATTCATTTACTGCGGGTGGCCTCCATCCTGTTTGAAAAGAAATGCTCGTTTTAAATTCATGTTCAAACTTTTTGGTATAGGTTAAGCCCACTGTTTTCCCCTTAAACATTTTAGAATAACTGTACTTCTTTTGGTATCTAACAAATTCTGGAACCTCTAACCAACGCATATCATACCGAATACCAAAGCTCAAATCGGCCATAAGCCATTCTCTTTTTAGAATAACAAAAGAGCCTAAAGTTAAACTTTGAAAGGCTGGAATAATAAATTGCAACCCTTGTACTGTATTTTGTTGTAACGTTTGGGTTGTCCCAATTTTATATGCCCAATGGTTTTTAAATTTATGTTCCAAATGCTGCTCTCCAATAAAACTTTGTATTTCCAAATCCATGGCTGGCTTGCCTTGTAATGCTTGGTTATACACTCTATCGGCATCATATTCTTTGCGCCTGTTTACTTGTTGTGAGTAAAGAATTTTGACCCTTGTTTTTTGTGTTACTTGAAGACTTAATTCACTTGAAAACAAAACGTGCTGAACCTCCTGAAAAGGTCTTCCAATTTGATACGTAAAGGGCAAAATAATAAGTGGTTTACTTGCCGAAAGCGCCTGATTTAAATCGCTTATGTTACCCATATGAGAGCCAACAAAAATACCTCGTGTGGTAGCATATCTACTGAGTGAATTTTCCCAAATCCATTTCTTTTTACCAATGGCAAATTTTGCAGAAATGGAATTCTCATCAAATCCCGTATTACTAATATTATACTCAGGAGCATGCGAGTCGCCAGCTTTTCTGAAGCTAGCCTGTGTGCGCCATGCCACATACAATTCCTTCCCACTTCTTCCTTCAACTGCCAATGAACTTGCTCCTTGTTTATTATTACTAAAACCTTGTAGGTTCAATTGCCCTTCTATTCCATTTTCCTTACGCCATGGTTTTGGTATAATTTTAATTGCCCCTCCTATTGCCTCAGGCCCATATTCAAGTGTTGCCGCTCCTTTTATTAATTCAACGCCATTAGCCATAAAAGGGTCAATCTCTGGCCCATGATCATCGCCCCATTGTTGCGCCTCAAGTCTTGTATTGCCTTGAAGGGTAACCAATCTTTGCCCTTGCAGGCCTCTTACAACAGGTTTAGAAATTCCACCTGCCGAACTTAATAAGGTAACTCCATTCAAATTTTTTAGCAAGTCGCCCAAGTTCTGGCTTTGATGTTTTCCTATTTCTTCCGACCCTAAATACGCTTTCTCTCTGCCCGTGAAGCCAAGCGAGCTGCCTTCTCCACTTATTACACTTTCATGCAAATGCTGAGTTTCTGAACATAATAATACGAGGTAAACAGAGCTCGCTGGCAGATGTATTTTTAAATCTAAATGATGATATCCAACATAGGATACATGCAAAACTAAATCGCCTAATGGCAAGGAATCAATTTGAACCAACCCTTGAGCGTCACTTATATGAGCATGTCGGTGTTTAACGGTACTAACTGTAGCACCATATAAAGGTTCATTGTTTATGCTATCAACTATTTTTAGGTTAACTATTTGTGTGTTTTGAGCCAAAACGGAGGCAAATGGAAAACAAATAAAAACCATATAGCCAATACCAAATAAAAAATAATTTCTCAATTTGGAATAGTATAAAAGGTTAAATAAAATAAAAAAGAAGTTTATTCTATCCCTTCGGAGGGCCTTTGTTTCCAACAAAAAGCAGACTTCTACTTTGTAAATCAATTTGTTTTGAAACTTGTAAAAAGGAAACTAATTCATCGCTAGTGGAAAGGGTAGTTTCAAAGTTTGTATAGCCTTTTATAAAATGAAATTGACACGTAAAACAGTTGGCACTTTTCTTCGACAAATGATGCCCATGATCACACGTATGGGTAAATTCACCTTGACAATTTTGAGTATCAAATTCGCAGGTATGTGAATTCAACTCTGGTGTTAAAAGAGACGCTAAATGCTCCTCCTCATGATGCTGATGAATGGCATTATAAGGCACTAAACTAACACCTAATATAAGGGTTAATAAGAGAGCAATATAGGAGCTAAATTTTCTCAACAATTAGGTGAATAAGATGGCAATATACTTCTTATTTGGAAGTTTGGGTTGAACCAATTGGAATATTAAAACCAAATTGCAAGGCAAACATTACTGAATAAAAATGATGTGTTAACCTTCCTTTATGATCTGCACCCAATTCTGTAGATAAATAATGCGCAAATGCTCCTTGGGTAGTTCCTTCTAAGAAAAAATACTTACAAACATCATATCTTAAACTAGTATTCAAACCAAGAACATATCCTTGAGGTTTAAAATGGCCATCATCATGGTTTCCTAAAATGGTTGAAATGGTATATGAATACAAAACACCTGCCCCTACTTTATTTTGCCAACTTAACTCCATATTTTTATGTTTCCATAAGGGCGTTTTCTTAACAATATTTGCCATTAAATAATTGTTTCCATTTGTATGCTGAATATGAATAAATTCAGGGTCTACCAAGGTATCCATATCAATATTTCGGCCTCTAATTTGACCTGTTAATCGCATTACCTGATTATCGGTAACAACATATTTAAGGTGATCCCAACTTAACTCCACTCCTAGGTTACGTTTGTTGTTAAACAAATACCCAATATGTAAATTGTATTGGGGAATAGTTAACTCATCCAATGGGCCGATATGTTCAAAATTGTTCTTATCATGCGCTTTGGCATCAATCATTTTGAAATCATAATTATCACTTTGGGTATTATATAGGTGGATGGTACTTTTAGAATATGCCTCTCTATTATATCCCCAAGATAAATATAAGGTTCCTTGCTTTTTTTCTTGAGCTTGTATAGAAAACGAAATCAACTGTAATAAAGCGAATAGGCCTATGGTTATGAAAATTGGTTTACTATTTTTCATGGAGTTGTTTTTTAACAAGGCGCGAAAATGCTGTTTTTTAGCCAAAAAAAAGATGACAATTCAACAATTCTTCATATTTTGAGGCAAATACCCAGACATATAGGTAAAATAAGCACATTTTACCCTCTTGTCGAACCCAAAAAATAGACCTATTTTCGCCACAAATTCAACGTAAATGAGCAGAGTATTACACGCCGCAACTGGCACTAAAATTAGCTGTAAAGGATGGGTTCAAGAAGCCGCCTTGCGTATGTTACACAATAATTTGGACCCAGATGTGGCAGAACGCCCAGAGGACTTAATAGTATATGGAGGTATAGGAAAAGCCGCTCGTAATTGGGAAAGCTTTGAGCTTATTGAAAAGGCTTTAATGGATTTAGAAGAGGATGAAACACTGCTTATTCAAAGTGGTAAACCGGTAGGTATTTTACCTACACATAAAGATGCACCAAGAGTTATCATCTCAAATAGTATGTTGGTTCCAAAATGGGCTAATTGGGAAACTTTTCATGAGCTTGATAAAAAAGGCTTAATGATGTATGGCCAAATGACTGCTGGTAGTTGGATATATATTGGCTCACAAGGAATTGTTCAAGGAACCTATGAAACATTTGCTGAAGCAGCTCGCCAACATTTTGGAGGAACACTTAAAGGCACTCTTTCTGTTACGGCTGGATTAGGTGGAATGGGTGGCGCACAACCTTTAGCAGTTACCATGTGTGATGGAGTTTGTTTGGCGGCAGAAATGGTAGAGTGGAGGATCAAGAAACGCCTTGAAACTCGTTATTTAGATGTCATGAGCCGCGATATAGACCAAGCTATTGACATGGCGCTAAAAGCCAAAGCAGAAGGTCGTGCACTTTCAATTGGTGTGGTTTGTAATGTGGTTGATTTATTACAACGCTTAATCGATAGAAACATCACTCCGGATTTATTAACCGATCAAACATCTGCTCACGACCCATTAAATGGATATTACCCAGAAGATATAGCTGAGGAAGTTTCAGATCGCATGCGCAAAACAGATCCTGATAAATATGTTCGTTTAAGTTTAGATACCATGGCTCACCATGTGAAACTTATGCTTGAATTGCAAAGTAGAGGTGCCATTACTTTTGATTATGGAAATAACCTTCGTGGCCAAGCAAAAGACCAACGTAATGTTACAAACGCATTTAATTTCCCTGGTTTTGTTCCAGCCTATATTCGACCTCTTTTCTGCGAAGGAAAAGGCCCTTTCCGTTGGGTAGCGCTTAGTGGCGACCCAAATGATATTTATGTTACCGACCAAGTAATGAAAGATTTGTTTCCTGAAAACACCTCTTTACATCGTTGGTTAGATATGGCTCGTGAGCGTATTGCTTTCCAAGGATTGCCTGCACGTATTTGTTGGATCGGCCAAGGAGATAGAGAAAAAGCAGCCTTAGCTTTTAATGAACTTGTTAGAACTGGTAAAGTAAAAGGACCAATAGTAATTGGTAGAGACCATTTGGATACAGGATCCGTTGCCTCTCCTAACCGCGAAACTGAAGCCATGAAAGATGGTAGTGATGCCGTAGCAGATTGGCCAATTTTAAATGCCTTAATTAATACTGCTGGTGGCGCAAGCTGGGTAAGTGTACACCATGGTGGTGGAGTTGGCATGGGCTATAGTATTCATGCAGGAATGGTAATTTTGGCTGATGGTACAGAAGATGCTGCTCGCAGGCTAAAACGTGTATTACATAATGATCCGGCAATGGGTGTTATAAGACATGCAGATGCCGGTTATGATATTGCCATTGATACTGCCAGAAAGCATAGGTTAGATATAAAAGAAAGATTGAAGGATAAATAATTTTCATTTAACGAAGCAAGCTAATAACTTGCTTCGTTTGTTTTATTACCTATTGTCTATGAAAAAACTACTCTTAATTTCAGCCCTTATTTTTATTAGCATTTCCTCCTGTTCGCTAATAGGAATTAACCTAAAACATAAAACTCCCGCGCATGCTAGCAAGTATCCTAAGTTTACACAAAAGGATTCTTTGGTAGGATATTTAAGTGAAGACAGAGCCTGCTTTAAACCCTATTATTACGACCTTACGGTGGATTTCAATATAGAACAAAAATCTATTGATGGAGTAGCCAAAATTCACCTATTGGCGGTGCATTCATTTAGCACCATTTTGCTGAACCTAAATGAGCATTTGAAGGTAAAAAGTATTCGCTATAATGGATTAGACTTAACGTTTCGAAGAAAATATACTGGGCTTTGGGTAGATTTTCCCACTCCAATTGCGCTTGGTTCGAACCTAATTTTAGAAATAACCTACGGAGGTAAACCCCTGGTGGCAAAAAGACCACCTTGGGAAGGGGGCTTTGTTTGGAAAAAAGATAAAGAAAAAAATCCTTGGGTAGGTGTTGCCTGTGAACAAGTTGGGGCCAATTTATGGTGGCCATTAAAAGATCATCTAACAGCCGAACCAGATAGCATTACTACACATTTTATTGTGCCCAAAGGTTTGACTTGCGTAAGTAATGGCAAACTAATAAACCAAAATGAGATTAATGGAAAAACCTGCTTTACCTACCATGTAAGCTATCCAATTAATACCTATAACGTAACTTTTTATATTGGCAAATTTGAACACTTTAGTATTAACTATAGAAAAGAAGATAAAAAACGACTTCATTTTTACCCCTTAGATTATAATTTAGATAGAGCTCAGGAGCATTTTGTTCAAACAAAAAAGGTAGTCAATACATTTGAAAATTTGTATGGTGAATATCCTTTCTGGCGCGATGAATTTAAATTGGTTGAAAGTCCTTTTGCAGGCATGGAACACCAAACAGCCATTGCTTATGGAAATGGATATAGAAACACCTATTATGGGGTTGATTATATTATCCTTCATGAAACAGCCCATGAATGGTGGGGAAATGCCATATCGGTAAAAGATTATGCAGATATATGGATCCATGAGGGAATGGCAACGTACAGCGAAGCCTTATACTTTGAAGAACATATGGGACATCAAACCTATTTAAATTACTTGGCCTATTATGCACTTACTATTAAAAATAAAAAGCCAATAGTGGGTCCACGCGACGTAAATTATTGGAATTATAAAGATTCTGACCCATACGTAAAAGGAGCTCTTATGATGCATAGCCTAAGAACTACTTTACAAAACGATCCAATGTTTTTTGATATCTTAAAATCGTTCTTTACTAAATATAAATATCAAACTGTTTGTAGCGAAGATTTTATTGCGCTAGTAAACCAAAAAACAGGCAGTGATTACCATTGGTTTTTTAAACAATATTTATCAAAACGTGAAGCGCCAAAACTAGAGTACTTTTTAAAGGAAAATACTGAAACAAACGATCAAGAATTTTACTACAAATGGGCAGATACTGATGTCGATTTTAAAATGCCGATTTATATTACGGATGAAAATGGAAAAGATAAATTAATCTATCCAAGTAATGAAGTACAAGTATATAAAGCCTCTGGTAAAGCAAGCATAAATCCAGATTTAAAGAGCGCTTATTTTTGTACCGCAAAACTAAAAATAAAGAAATAAAAAAGGCGGCAAAGTAGATCTACTTTGCCGCCTTAAAGAAATTTAATTTTGTATCAATTATTTCTTAGCTACCACTCTAACTTTTACGTTAAAATCGTCTGAGATAGCTTTATCGCCAAGGCCTTCAAAGAAACTAGATGAACCATATTTGATATCATAATTAGCACGGTTTACCATTAAATCGGCATTTACAATTACCTCTTTAGCGTTCACTACAACTAAGGCTGGAAAGCTAACTTCTTTCGTAATTCCTTTGATGGTTAAATCGGCAACAATTGTATAATTGTTAGCGTCTTTTGCAGTACCTTTAATTGCTGTAGCAGATTTTACTTTAATAGTTGCTGTTCCAAATTTAGCTACCGAAAAGAAATCTTCACTTTTTAAATGACCAACCAATTTATCATGGTATTCGCCAGTTAAATCTGTAGCATCAATCGTGTTCATATCAACCATAATTTCTGCCGATTTCAAGGTATTACCACTAGTAACAACTGAACCTTTAGCAAATTTAGCAACACCAGAGTGTTCGCCAGTAACTTTAGTTGCATGCCATTTGAAAGTAGAAGCAGCAGCATCAACAGTGTAAGAAGCATCAGCTTTTTTAGCTGGTGGAGTGGCAATGGCAGATAATCCTAGACCTGCGATGGCCATTAGTAACATGTATTTTTTCATAATTTAATTTTTTTCTGTTAGTCTATCTAGTAAGTCATTTAAAACTTTTGCATCTTTCTCGTCTATTCCAAGCAAGGTGTTTTCAAAAGTTCCAAAGGTTTCATCAATTCTCTCTAATAACTTCAAACCTTCGTCTGTAATCATTACATCCATTTGACGTCTATCTTCCTTGCACTCTCTACGAGTAAGCAATTTCTTAGCTTTTAATTTATCAATTAACCTAGATGCATTGCTCATCTGATCCAACATGCGCTCCTGAACCAATCCTACACTTGCAGGATTAGGATGTTGACCTCGTAGTATGCGTAAAACATTATACTGTTGGTTCGACAAATCAAATGCTTTGAAGAAACGTGCTTGCTGAGCACTTACCAAGCCAGCCGTATAAATGAGATTCAACAACAGCTTATGGTGCTCTGTTTTAAATCGCGATTGTTTTATGGAATCTTCTAGTTTCATTTACAGGTACAAATTTATATGTATATACATCTAATGTCCAAACAATTTATATTATTTTAATACAAATATCTCATTATCTGATAGTAAATTATTTTACTCTCAATCCGTTTGAATAGGTTTGGGAGGAAATAGTCTTCCTAATGTCGGGTAAATTATGCGAAAATAAATCGGTTTCTAACACCACAAAATCGGCAAATGTTCCTGGAACTAAGGAGCCCATTTCCGATTCAAGGAAAGCACCTTTTGCAGCCCAAGTTGTTATGCCAAAAAAGGCTTGCTCGCGTGTTAAGGCCTCATTTAGTTGAAACCCACCCACTGGCATTCCCGAAGCATCTTGACGCGCCACCGCAGCATAAAAAGTAAAAAATGGAGAAACGGCCTCCACAGGAAAGTCTGTTCCTAAAGGCATCCAACCAATTTGTTTAAGTAAAGTTTGGTAGGCATAAGCACCTTTAATTCGGTTTGAACCGAGCCTTTCTATTGCCCAATTTTTATCACTTGTAGCATGTGTAGGCTGAACCGAAGGAACAATACCATATTGTCCAAAATGATTGAAATCGCTTTGCTCTATCACCTGTGCATGCTCAATACGCCAGCGTCTATCTGGTAAATTCCCAACATACCTTCCATACAATTTCAGGAGAAGTCTATTGGTAGAATCGCCAATGGCATGGGTGCAAAGTTGAAAAGGCGAACGAGACAACTCCTCAATAAATTCTTCCATTTGAGTTGCATTGGTAAGTAAGAATCCACTATGGGATGGCATATCTGAATAAGGCTGTAATAGGCAAGCTCCTCTAGAACCAAGAGCGCCATCGCCATACATTTTAAAGCTATTCACTTGTAAGTAATCAGTTTTATAAACTCCTCGTTTAAGCCAATATTCCAAATTTTTTGCTGTTAGGCTAACCATTGCATTGATTCGCATTTTTAATAAACCAACCTTTTGCAAAGAGTCTATTAAATTAATTATTTCCGTTTCCAAACCCGCATCGGTTACCGCAGTTATGCCATAAGAAAAACAAAGATCTTGAGCATCTAATAAGGCTTTAATTTTTTCTTTTGTGCTTGGCTTGGGAATTACATTTTCTAATAAATCAACGGCATTATCAATTAATACACCACTGCATTTGCCATTCATTAAAACCACCTCTCCCCCATCAACTTTGGTTTTAGCGGTAATACCTGCAAGTTTTAAGGCATAATTATTTGCAATAGCTGCATGCCCATCTACACGCTTTAATACAACAGGAATATCTGGAAAGGCATTATTTAATTCTTCATTACTGGGAAACGATTTGCTAGCCCATTTATTCTGATCCCAACCTCTGCCTAACAAATAATTTTTGGTTTGTTTAGAATAATATTTCATGCAAACATCCACCACATCCTTAAACGATTTGGTTTCACTTAAATCAACCATTTGCAAAAACATGCCTAAGCCATAAAAATGGCAATGCGCGTCTATGATTCCAGGATAAATAAATTTTCCTTGAAAACTCATTTGCGAATCAACCTTATAGAGCGAAAGTAGCTCTTTTTTACTGCCAATTGCCAATACTTTTCCTCCACCAATAACCATCGCATCTGCTTTGGTAAGCGCCGAATCGGCTAATTGAATAGTAGCATCCAAAATAATAAGATCACCTTGCTTTTTGGGTTTACAGCCAATCGCTAATAGTAATACAAAAACACCCAATAGGGTATTTTTTAAATTCAAATTCCTCATAGGTTCAGTATTAAAAACTAACAATTTTTATTTACGGGTGTGTTTCCACCTTCTATGACTCCAAAGCCAATCAGCAGGTGTTTCTAATATGCTCTCTTCTAAATGGCGCATATGTGATTCGGTTATTTCAAAGTCGGCAGTCGCCTTAGGCTCTTCAAATAACAGTTTAAATTCAATGCTATAATAGCCTCTTTTAAGCCTTATCATATCGCCATAAACTACTGGGTAATTAAACTTACGAGCCATTTTTTCTACACCCAAAAACACAGGTGTATCTTGGTTCATAAATTGCATCCAATGTGCGTTTTCGGCACTTGGGGTTTGATCGGCAATAAAGGTAATTACACTTGGAATGTTTTTCCTAGATACCATTTCACGCAGGGTATTTTGCATACTTATTAAGTGCAAATTATACCTAGTGCGAATATGATACATAAACCAATCAAAAAACTTACTGCTTAAAGGATGGTATAGTACATCCAATTGCAATCCACTAACTAAGGTAGCTTGACCTGCCCACTCCCAATTAGCAAGATGGCCACAAACTAAAATAACAGAACGATTTTGTTTGTAATAGCCATCTAATAATTCTTTATTAATAAACGTATGCCTCTTTAAATAAAAACTCTTGCTAGCAGTTGCCATTACAAGGGTTTCAACAATTGTATCAAAAAGGTTTTTATAAAAATCGTGCGCTGTTTGTTTAAGCCATTGCTCCGATTTATCTGGAAATGAATTGCGCAAATTTTCAAACACAACCTTTTTCCTGTATCCTAAAATATAATAAACTATAAGTCGTAAAAAATCAGAAATAAAGTATACTAAGGGCATAGGTAAACTTGCCACCAAATAAATGGGCAAGGCAAAAATTACATAATACCATTTAAACTTAGGCATATCGTTTATACTCTTCCGTGAATTCCAATTCTATTACCTTCTGTATCCTCTATTATACCTGTAAAGCCAAAGTCTTCGCTAATTAGTGCAGCTGGTCTTAATATTTTACCACCTAAGCTTACAGCTAATTCCATTTGCTCAACAATTGGCATATGGGCACTTAAATAAATAAGTGTTCCAGCATAACTAGGTTTATAAGCGCTATGTTGAATTAAAGCACCTTGCTGTCCGCCCAATAAAGCCATCTTAAAATCGCCAAGATCTTGCAAGTTTACGGTTGCTTCTAAGAAATTTTCATAAAACGCAATTGCTCTAGGCATATTGCCAACCGGAATTTCAAACCAATTAATCATTGTTCATTTATTTAGTGGGTTCCCACAATTCAATTTTATTTCCTTCTAAATCTAGTATCCAAGCAAACTTTCCAAACTCACTTGCTTCAGCTACTTTTACTATTTCTACTCCCTCTTCTTTTAACACAGGTAGTAAAGCATCTAAATCTTCAACCGTGAAGTTAATCATAAAAGATGCCTTAGAGGGCTCAAAATAATCGGTATCGGCCTTAAACAAACTCCAAACCTGATAGTTATTAGGGTGGCTAGCTGCAGAATCGTTTACGGAAAACATAGCACCCCAATCTTCGGCTGCAATTTGTAAATGTTTTTTGTACCAAGCAAGCAATGCTGTTTTATCATTAGCTTTATAAAATACGCCACCTAAACCTGTTACTCTTTTCATAGTATTATCGTTTACTTTCTTTAAAAATTAATGCTGCTGCTAATGAAAAAATAAAACCAACGGGCAATATTTCACTAATGGTAATAGCAAAGGCCCAGAACGGATTCTCATATAATTTGGCATACCCCATCATTTCTTTTGCCATAGCATCTATATCCGCTTGTGCAACTCCGGCCTCCTTAAATTGTTTCAATTCAAAAGCCATATAATCTTGCATATAAGTTGGATACAAATAATGGTTTACAAGTAGCCAACTAGTAGCATATAAAACTGAACTAATTAACGCAATAAATAAACCTGCAAGAAAAGCTCTGCCAAAATAGAGCGGTGTATCAAGCTTTTTCTTAAGCTGCCAAACGCCAATAAATATAAACGATAAAGAAACGGCCATGGCTAAATAGCCAAAAAGCATTCCGTTTTCAAAATTGGGTGTGCCTTGGTTTTTGAACCAAAGAAACCACATATAAACAACATTAAGGCCTCCCGAAAGCAAGCCATTTCGCCATACTGTTTGCTGCATCATAAATCGCTTAAATTCAATATCCCTCAATATTAACGTGAATCTTGAGATATTGCAAATTAAAATAATGCCCACAAGAGTTGCGGAAAGAAGTCAAAAACAGAATAATCCAAATGATTAGATTGGCATTAATTCGAATAGAATTAGTAAAAAACCAAGCTAATTCCCAGAAAAAATCTTCACTGTTACACTTACACGTCTTTCGCGTGAGGCCTTAATACCAAATACCGATTCGTTAACCATATCATAACTACTAGAAACATCTTTAGGAGCTTCTAACTCACCCACCGCATGTTCCCAGAAAGTAATTCTATTGGTTTCAATAGCATCATATAAAGCTCCATCATTCCATTTCTTTAAATACCTAATTACAGATACCAACCTACGTGTACTCAACTTGTTATTATACTCTTCAGAGGCAATTGGCGAGCAATACGCACTCACTGCTACCTCAACCTGCACACCTTGGTTCAGCTTTGATTGAATGAGTTGCAACAAACTATTTAATTCTTCATAACCACCTTCCACATGGCTAATAAAAAAGGTATCTAAACTTGCTTTACTATCTACTGATTTATCATAAAAATCATCCATGCTTTTAACATACGATTCAAATGAATTTTGATAGGTAAAACTAGGGCGATACAATTGAAAAGTACGTGGTTCATCATTGTTAAAGTAAACCACCGTATTTTCTGCTTTAGCCACCGCACCCTTTTTACCTGGCAGTTGATTCATGTTTCTAACAATAATGGTTACGTTGGCATGACCAAACAAATCGCTATTACGCTTTTCTTGCAAATCATAACTCATATGATAGGTTCCGGCAGCTAAACCTTTGCGTAATTCTACCACACCTGATTTGGTATTCAAAGTAAATTCTTCTCTATCCGTTCTTACATTTTCAATATTCGTATTCTTAGAGCTTGCTTTCTTACCATTAATTCTATCATTGGCTCGAACATTAATTACATAGCCCCCATTTACGGTTGTATAAGCAGTATCATTTACCACTCTAATAATTCCTTTTTCAGCTTTATTAGGAGAGCTTTTAGCAATACTTCTAACCTTAATTTGGGCTAATGCATCACTTTCCTTGCCAGTTATGGCTAGCTCTTTATTTCCACCGTCTTGTTTGGCTCGAACCATAATACTAACCTCTGCTGTATCACATAAACTAGCATTGTTTACGCTACAAATGGCATACAAAAATTTATAAACTCCTGCAGGTGCACCAGAATTTAATTTAACTTTTCCATCCTCCATACTAACACTCAACAAACCCTCTAATGGGTTCGACAAAACATGTAAATGTACATCTTTGGGCTGTACCAATAGTCCGTTCAAACTATCATTATCCAAGATGCTTCCAAACTTAAAATTACGTTCATTATTGTCGGCAACAAAATAATTGCCACTTGCGTTTATAGGATTAACTTTTAGGTAAATCTCTTTATACATTTTGCCATTAACAACCTTATACTCATTACTGGCACCTTGATACCAAACAAAACCATCTTTAAAGGCTGTAAATTTAATGGCACGTTTAATGTCGGCCGAATCTTTTATAACACAATTTTCCATACCTGCTTGCGCAGTGAGTTCACCCGCATGAGAGCCATCTTCATAGGAATAACTTACTTTAACTCCACCTATTTCCAACCCATTACTTTCATTAAAAACCTTTACATACAAGGATTGTTTTTCGGGTTCACTTAAAACAAAATGGTAAATATTGTCATCAAACTTACTAGTATATCTATTAGAAGAAAAATACCCTTCTTTCTTTGATTTAAACATGATCCCAAAATCATCATAAATACTATTAAACGGCTCATTCAACAAATATCTATTGCCATCTTTAAACAACACCATATCTATCCCACCTGTTGTTTCAATATGATCACTACCATAAAGCAAATTACCCTCTTCATTTACACTAGGGAAAACCTCATCGTATTCAGAATTAAGTTCTGGGCCTAAATTACTAGGCGTGCCCCATTTGGTGCCATCCCATTGTATTTTATATAAATCAAATCCTCCAAAACCTCCTGGCATATCCGAAGAAAAATAAAGTGTCTTGGTTTTATTATCATAGAAAGGATGTTGCGAAGAAAAGGTAGGTTTACAAAACTCCATCACTTTTGCAGAACTCCAATGTCTTTTGGCATCGCGATGAAAAAATACCAAGCTTAAATTTTGAATCTTTTTGCTATTCTCATGAGCAAAATTTCTAGATAGTACCACCAAATTAGTATCTAATGAAATAGCAATTGGACCATCATGTAATTTGGTATTAATGCCTTTAGGAAGATAAGCAGGGTAAGGAATTCGTTTACCTTTCTCTGTAAAAGGATACACATCTAAATAAGGCATTTTATTGTACAAGTATCCAAAAGCACGATCATTACTAGCAGTTGTACGTGAAGTGGTAACAAACAACATATTATTCCAATAAAACGATGAAAAATCTTCATTTACAGAATTACCGGGAAACGTATCAATAACAGTATACATAAAGTAATCTGTTTTGAAATAATTTGTTTTCTTATAATAAGGCGACTTTTCTCTCAACATAGTTGAAGCATACACATAGTTTCTCCTTGTTTGCGCAGTATTAATAACACCCTTTCTATCGGCTATTTTATAATAATATAATGCTTGCGGATATTTTCCTTGTTGGTATAATGCTTCGGCTAATTGAAGCACCATGGTATCATTTAACTCATTTTTTTGATCAAGTAAATATTTTTCGGCACGCTCATAGTCAAAATAATAAGCGTATTTTATAGCCTTATCTACTTGAGCGTGGGTGGCCTTAATATTAAGCAACAACATGAACCCAATGCTCAAAAAAACAAGATAATTTGTATTCGTAATTTTTTTCATTCGACTTGCCTTTTAAATCTATTTAGATGGAACTAAAAATGGTTTGAACACTATAAAAAATATCTAGGAGATTTAACTTTCTTTTTATACTTGGTTTGCCAGTTAACTCTAAGCGACAACTCATGTGTTTGCTTAGATATCATTTGCACATCACTAATTGGATATTCATACATGTACCCTGCATAAAATTGAGGCGATATTTTATATCCAACTAAGAACCCAATAGCGTCTTTGTAGCGAATCATTGGACCAAGATCTAGGAAATCCTTATAATTAAATACAAAGTTTAAATCAACCGAAAGAGGCGAATTTGCAACCTTTTTAAGTAGTAGGCTTGGGGTAAAGGTTATGTCTTCTTTAACCTTCATATTGGCTCCACCATAAAGAAAAAAGTGGTTTTGCAAATTGGTTAAAATAGCATCTCCCTCTTTAATTTGTTTATTAAATAAACGTGGCATAGAAGCTCCAACAAAATACTTATCACTATAAAGTAGCACTCCAGCACCCATATTCATATACAAACCAGAATTGTAATTGGTATTAAAATTTGGATCGCCAACTTGGCCAATAGCTAGAGCTGTAAGATTGGCTTGCATATTTGAAACACTTGCACGTATACCTCCAGAAAATGTCCAATCTTCAGTTAATTGAACTTGTGTAGCTATATCGGCTTGAACTGTAACTGTATTAGTTGGGCCAATTTTATCATTGTAAATACCTCCAGCCAATCCTAAATTCTTTTGCAAACGAGTATTGGCAAAAATAGAATTTGTGGTAGGAGCCCCATCCATACCTAACCATTGTTTTCTGGTTAATACACCTACTTGATTATTATCCTGCACACCTGCTTGTGCTGGATTTAAGATGGTTGAATTAAAAATATATTGCCCATAAGTTGGGTCTTGCTGAGCCATAAGTTGGATAACACCCAACATAAAACTTAAACTTATTAGTATGCGTTTCATTTTCTTTTGGTTCAATTATTATTTACTAATATATACATAGCCAGAAATTGCCTTAGCCCCTGCCTGAAGCTCCAATACATAGAAATAGGTACCACTTGGCAATGGAATATTTTCAGAACTACTTGTTCCTGTTTCAAGCGTTCCCTTCCAAGTATTCTTGTACCCATGTTCTTCAAATACCACGGTTCCCCAACGGTTATAGATTCTCAAATAATTATCAGGGAATTTATCTACTCCATCAATTACAAACCCATCATTAATTCCATCTCCATCAGGTGAAAATCCTGCTGGAACAAAAACATCTTGCTCACACTTTTCTCTGGTATAATTAATTGAATAGGCACTCTGCACCTTACATCCATTTGCATCGGTGGCAGTAAACTGGTAATAAGCGTATGAAAGATTTACTAAATTAAGAGTGGTAGCACCTGTATTCCATAAATAGCTATAGGGTGCAACACCACCATAAATAAACTGAGTAACACTTCCATCAGTTGAGTTTTTACAAGTAGCATCTATTTGCTTATCTAAACTCAATACCAATGCACTTGGCTCAGTTAAGCTAATAACCTTTTTCGTTTTACAGTTATTTGTATCCGTTACAGTAACGGTATATGTTCCTGCCGCCAACTTATCTTGGTTCTTTAATATACTACCATTGCTCCATAAATATGAATAAGGAGCGGTTCCACCTGTTACGGTTAAATTTATCACACCATTTGTATTTCCATTACATTTTGGATCAAATGCAAATGTTTGAACCGAAATTGCACCTAAACTTTCCTTCACTCTAATATTGGCAAGTATTAGGGTATTCATAGAATCCGATATTATAGCAGTATATAAGCCTGCCTTCAAGTTTTTGGCAGTTGAACCCATTTGAAATGGAGTTGTATTCCATAAAATAGTATATGGAGCCAATCCTCCAACTACATTGATGGTTATAGAACCTGTTGTATCGCCATAACAACCTACATTAGTAATAAAGGTATCTTGAACTACTAATTGAGGGAAAGTGTTAATTATTAAATATGCATTTGTACACAGAACCGGAACCATCCCCGAATCACAAACAGAATAATAAACTGTATCAGCACCACTCCAAGCCGAATCAGGTGTGTAGGTTAAGGTACCCAAAATAGTATCGGCAACCGTTACCCCATGTAATCCTTGTTGAAGTATACTTAAAGTTGCTATATTAATATTTCCATCTATGTCAAAATCATTATTTAAAACATAAACGCTTACTGGTGTTCTATATGCTGTAATTGTATCATCATTAATGCCAACCGGACCAAAAGCATCTACGAGTATTGTTACCCAAGTGGTATCACTTAATAAGGTGTAGGCAGTATCTTGTAGCGTATAAGCCAAGGTATAGGTACCCGCATCTGTTTTTGGTGAAACTGAAACAAATCCTGTTGCAGTATCCAATACAATATTGGATGTACTTGGCATTACAACAGTGCTTATTCTACTTAATAAACTCGATGCAACAGAACCATTAAGTGAATCATTAAGCAACACAGAAATTAGGTTTGCTTGTCCTGGATAACCATTTACACTTGCAGTATCTGCTAAGGTTGAAATAATTCCAGAATACACATCTATTTTCACAATCGCTGTATCCTTGTTACTCTTATTGAGAGTATCGGTTATACTATAGCTTATAAAATAAGTACCCGCAGATGTTAATGGTGCCACACTTACAATTCCAGTTAAGGTATCTAATACCACTCCCGCATTTCCAGATGTGGTAATTAGATTTATTGCAACTTGAGCTGTTGTAGCAAGTATGCCATTTATACTATCATTACTTAAGACCGTTAATACATTTGCCGAACCAAAAAATCCATTCACTTGTGCCGAATCATCTTGCGCTAAGATTCTTGGAGCTTCTACATAAATATAAACTTCCGCTGTATCACAATTAGAGAGATTAAATGTATCACATACTTGGTATTGCATGCTGTAAACTCCCTGTGCAAGCATAGATCCAACGCTAACCCAACCCGTAAGTGTATCAATAGTTAAGGAAGAATTAGCAAATGGCGCTAAAACTTTCATTTTAATTTTTGTAGCAAGCAAAGCTTGACCTCCAAAACTATCATTAGCAAAAACATTAATTAAGTTACTTGCACCCATATAACTATTCACATGAGCCGTATCGTTTTTCAATAAAAGACTTGGAGCAAGCACATGAACTGTAACTAATGCGGTATCACAATTGGTAGGATTTAAAGTATCGCAAATTCTATATATTAAACTATAATTACCAGCCAAAGTATTTGGCAATACAATAAGTCTGCCATTACTTGTATTTAAAATAATATTTGAACTGCTAGCTGCAGTTACCATACTAATATAAACTCTTCCAACGGCTGTTGGAGCGCCAGCTATGCTATCATTTAATACTACATTTAACAGATTTAAATTGCCAAGATATCCATCCACAGAAACCTCATCCGAATTCGCAAAAATTGGAGGAGGAGTTATTTGAATATACACATGAGCTGTATCTCTGTTTCCAACATTTAAGGTATCTTGAATGGAATAGC
The DNA here is from genome assembly GCA_002256395.1 of Bacteroidetes bacterium B1(2017). Taxonomy (GTDB): domain Bacteria; phylum Bacteroidota; class Bacteroidia; order UKL13-3; family UKL13-3; genus B1. Next base: position 608,907 of record NKJG01000001.1, read on the forward strand.
TTAAATGATAAATTCCTGAAGCGGTTCCTGGAATTACATGAATGTATCCTGTTAATGAATCAAGCCAAACACCTGCATTTCCAGACCCAATTAGTGTTCTAAGCTTTACAACATTTATTGCAGCCGACACAAATCCAAATGTATCATTACTTAACACATTAAAACTAGTGCTAGTTCCAGTTAATCCGTTTACTAAAAAAGTATCGTTAACCGCATCTATTCTAGGTGCCTTAATTTCAATATACACCCAAGCTGTATCTTCATTTCCTGGATTTAATGTATCCGCAATTTTGTATTGAATGGTATAAATTCCAGCAGGTAAAGCAGTACCAACAGACACAACACCTGTAGTATCATTTAACTTAATTTTACTAGAACTAGAGGCTATTAAAGTTGTAATTTTTACAGAACCACCTGAAATTACCGTGGCATTTAAACTGTCATTTGTCAACACATTTAATAAACTGGCAACACTAGTGTAATCATACACATACCCTGTATCATTTGTAGCAGTAATAATTGGACTATTCACCCAAATAGAATCTATGGTACTATCACAGGTAGTAGTATTTAAGGTATCACATATTTTATAACTTATTGTATACAATCCTGCCGGCACAAGTGGCGCCACCTTTATAATTCCAGTGGTATCATTCAAGGTAATTCCAGCATGACTAGCTTGGGCTAGAACTGTTATTTGTACTTCAATTGGATTAACTGGCAATCCATTTAAACTATCATTATCCAAAACATTTAATAACCTAGTATCCCCTGAAAATCCATTAACACTTGCATAATCTGGGCTTGCCAAAATAGATGGAGGAAGAACCTCTATATACGCTGTGGCACTATCGCAATTACTTAAATTTAAGGTATCACAAACTTTATAATCAATGGTATATATACCTGCAACAGTCCTAGGCAAAACGCTTATTAGTCCTGAGGCAGTATCTAAAATAATACCAGCATTTGTTGAAGGATTTAAAACGCTAATAAGTACTTCCCCATAACTAATTCCATTATTATTAATGCTATCATTTAGCCAAACAATAGAAGCAAATAAATCTCCATCATATCCATTTACTATAGCCGTATCATTAACTGCGTCTATAGGTGCTGCCAATAACTTTATAAGAACAGTGGCACTATCGCAATTGCCAGCATTTAAGGTATCGCATATTCTATATGTGATAGAATAGCTGCCAATACTCATTCTTGGGTCAACTTCAATAAATCCAGTTGATACATTTAAATTTACTCCGGCGTTTCCAGAACCAGATATAATACTAATTGTTGCAGCACCTAAGCTAATTGGTATATGATTTAAACTGTCGTTTTCCAATACATAAAAATCACTGCTACTGCCCGTATACCCATTTAGGTATGCTGTATCAGCCACTGCCTTAATTGGAGGTGCTAAAACGGTGATATATACCATTGAAGTATCGCAATTTCCAATATTAAGGGTATCGCATATTCTATATTCAAATGAATAAATACCCGCTGGTACATTTGGCAATACACTAACAACTCCTGTTGTTGAATCTAAGCTTATGCCGGCAACAGAGGCAGTTGTTGTTTGCATAAGACTTACCATACCAGCACTTATGCCTGAACCATTCAATGAATCATTTGTGAATACATTTAATAAACTTGCATTCCCAGTAACCCCATTTACTAAGCCGTTGTCGGTTCGAGCCAAAATAGTTGGAGAAGTTACATTTATTGAAACCACAGCCGTATCTATATTACTTGGGTTTAAAGTATCGGTAAGCATGTATGTAAATGTATACAAGCCTGCAGAAAGTGGAGCTCCTACACTTACTAAACCAGTAATCGTATCCAATGAAATTCGCGCATCGCTTGGAGCTACATGAATTGTTAATTTAATAGCACCAATGTTAATGGCGGTACCATTTAAACTATCATTTGCAAATACATTAACTAAACCAGCATTTCCAATATAGCCATTCACATTGGCAAAATCTGGTTTGGCTTTAAGTATTGGAGCAGTTACTGTTATTGTTACCACTCCAGTATCACAACTTAAGGGATTAAGCGTATCACAAATTTTATACACTAAAGAATAAACTCCAGCAGGTGTTTTAGGAGCTAGACTTATCATGCCTGTGCTCAAATTTAAACTTAAATTAGCATGTGTAGCTGCGCTATGCAAGCTTAAATAAACACTCGTTAATGATGCATGTGTATTATTCAAACTATCATTTGCCAAAACATTTAGGATATTGTTCGCCCCAGTATAACCATTAACACTTGCCACATCATTGGTGGCTATAATTGGTGGAGCCAAAACATTAACTGTAACTAACCCTGTATCACAATTACTTGTATTTAAGGTATCGCAAATACGATACTCATAGGTATAAACTCCAGCAGGTGTGTATGGAAATACACTAATTTTCCCGGTTATTGTGTTCAATATTATGCCTGGTTCGCTAGGACTAGAAAGGATAGTTAAAGCAACTCTGCTTGAGGTAGGCAAAATAGAATTTATACTATCATTCGCATATATATTTAATACGTTAATCGCTCCAGTATAACCATTTAAAGCTACATAATCTGGGTTCGCTACTATAAGAGGTGCGTCCACAGTTATATAAACAATACTTGTATCGCAATTACTTGGATTTAATGAATCGCATATACGGTAAACAATACTATACAAACCTGCACGTATAGAAGGTGCTATAGTTATATTACCAGTACTTGTATTTAACGTAATTTTTGAACTAGATGCAGGTGTTACAATACTTAAATTTACCTTACCTAATGTAGCAGGTGATGCATTAAAACTATCATTACCTAAAACATTCAATAAATTAACTGCACCTATATATCCATTTACATTTGAAGCCTCAGAGTTAGCAACAATGGATGGAGTGCTCACTAAAATGGTAATTAATGCTGTATCACAATTGGTAGCATTAAGAGTATCGCAAATTTTATAATTTATTGTATAAGTACCTGCTGGCGTTAATGGATCAACACTTACTATTCCAGTTAATAAATTTAAAGCTACCCCTGCATAACCAGAGCCCGCAACAATACTCATATTTACCGATGAAGAATTGGCTAAATTTCCATTAATACTATCATTATTAAAAGCATTAAAAACAGGTGTATTTCCTGCCAAGCCATCCACAACCGCAAACTCAGAATTGGCAACAATAAGTGGAGCAGAAACATAAATTGTGGCATAAGAACTTGCACAATTTAACAAATCGGAAGTATCACAAATACTATATGAAATTACATAGGTTCCAGCGCCAATACCAGCCGTAACACTTATAACACCTGTTGCAGTGTCCAATAAAATATGACTATTTGGAATGCTGCTAGTAACCTTCATTGCCGAACCAACCAAGGCTAGGTTATTAAATGAATCATTTAAAAAAATGTTAAGCAAACTGGCATTACCAACATAACCATTTACGTATGCCGTATCTGGCTGCGCACTTATAGGCGTTGGGGGTGGCGCAAACAAATTTACTTTGGCTGATATCCCATTAGGTTGAACCTTAAATTCCGCAGAATTTTTGCTTCCAAAATGCTTTGCTGTTGAACTCGATTTCAAGTGAAGACTTATGCCAATTCTTTTGCCTATTTTTTCTGCAAATGCCTTGTTCTGAAAAGGCATAAGAAGGGTTACTAAAACAAGAATTGCACAACTAATTTCCTTTTTGAAAATTCGATATTCCATATCCTTTTTTGTATTCATGGTTGACTATGGCGCTTGTATTTCAATCATGTAAAGGTATTATCTGTTTGTAAAAACAGGATGTTTTAAGCACCTTAAAATCAAATTCTAACCTATAACTTGTGGATAACTCAAGCCTGTTTGATTTCTTAAAAAAAACCATATTAAAAACACTTTATCGGAAGTGATGTTGTCTAAACTCCAATAAAAACAAGGGCTAAAAGAATTTTCAAACTAAGAATGAAGACCATTCCAGTATTTTTCATGTTCGGTAAATAACATCCAATAATTCCCACAATTGGAAAATGCCGCAAAAATTCCACTTTCAATTTTATGCTTCTAAAGGCTATATTTTTTAGTAAAAAAATTGAAAGGACCGGCAATCAACTTCAATGAAAATAGGCCTCGACAGACATTATCTAATTCCTATTAACTCCACAAGAGAGCTCTTACTAGTACCTTAAATCAGTTGAAGGTTAACAAAGTGTTATATTTATAGGATAATAAACATACAACTTAAAAAAATCAAAAGAAAATTCAAAACCACTCAAATAGAATTTTAGGAATATTATATGCAATTACTTGTTAAAAGGAGTGCTTTAATGTTTTGTGAACATAAAAATTAACCAAACAAAAGGCCCTTTCTAAAAAGCTATTTTCCCATAAAAATTGTTTGCGACGGATAGGCAAATTGGCAACCATGCTTGGCCACTATTTCCATAATTTGAATATTAATTTTTTCCTTTACAATAATCATATCATCGTAATCATTTGAATTAACGTAATAGATTACAATTAGATTTAAAGAACTGCTATCAAAATCAGCGAACCTCACGGTACAATCCTCTGCAGTGATAGGCATCTGAGCATGAATTGCCTTTTTTACATCCTCAATAATTCCCAAAATCCCTTCTGCTTTACTTTGGTAAGTTAACATGATATGAAACTTTACTCTTCGTTGAGAGCTTTGGGCTATATTGTTCAGATTAGAATCAATTATTTTTTTGTTTGGCACAATTAGCAAGGTCCTATCTAAGGTTCTAATCCTAGTGGTTCTGAACCCAATTTTTTCAACGGTGCCTTTTATTTCTCCTAGCTCTATTAACTCACCAACTTGAAAAGGTTTATCCAAATAAATAATAAATGAACCAATTAAATTAGCTAAGGTGTCTTGAGCAGCTAATGCTATTGCCAAACCACCTATCCCCAAACTAGTAACTAAAGCAGTTATATTAACTTCAAAGGCCTTTGCTAGAATGGCAAAAAAAGCTGTGATATAAATTAACACCCTAGTAAGTTCCTTTAAAAAAGTAGCCAAATCTTTGCTTATGCTCACATCTTCTAAATGATGATACGCATATTCCATAAACACAGTAGCTCGTAAGAACAAAGCAGCAATGTACCAAATTAGAGCAACTACAAACAAGGTATGTAGCATGTACCGAATCCCAAACTCATTCACCTGAGCCATTTCCCATTCGGGTGGAAAACTAAGTATGGATAAGGAAAAATAGAGAGCCAACAAGTTTATTAGGTTAATAAACGGTCTATTCAAAAGCCTACTAAATTCGTCATAGAATTTGGCTTGAGACACATTTTTAAAAACCTTATACGAAACTTTTGAAGCTAAATTGGCTATTAGCTTATTAAGTAAAAGTGCAGATACTAATAGCACCAGGCATAGAATCCATTTTTTTATTGAATTCCCAAAATAAAGTTCAGCCAAGAAACTAGTATCCATCTTCTTTTAGTATTAAACTAAATTTACCAAAGCCATTTCCAATCCCTTTTTTAAGAGACCCTTTTGCTTTGGATTAAATTGATGTAAGCGCATCAATCCTTGCCAAATGGTTTTTGAGGTGTCTTTAAAAATGGCTTCATCTGTTAATTCTACCACATCATTACTCATACAGTAAGCAAAAACTCTTGCCATTCCACAATTTGCAATATAATCTGGAATAATCGCTACTTTATCATCTGTATAATTTGCAATTGGACCTAAGAAAATTTCTTGATCGGCAAATGGCACATTTGCACCACAGCTAATTACCTCTAGGTCATTTTTAACCATGGTATCTATATTCTCTTGGGTAACCAATCGTGAAGCAGCAGCCGGAACAAATATCTCAGCACCAACTTCCCAAATTTTAGAATTCACCTCCTCAAAACTCATCATATCTGGGTGAACCAAGGTATTACCCTGTTTAGTTAAAAACAGATCTTTAATTTCTTCTTTGCTAAATCCTGTTGGTTTTATAATCCCACCATTTCTATCAATTATTCCAACAACTATAACTCCATATAAACTTAGATAATAGGCCGCAGCTGCGCCTACATTACCCCAGCCTTGAATTATAGCTCGTTTAAAATTAACATTTCCACCCCATATGCTATAATAGTGCCTTACTGCTTCGGCAACACCAAAACCAGTAATCATATCAGCAACTAAAAAATTGCGCGCTACTTCTGGAGAAAATCTATCATCATCCAAAACCTTTGATACACCAACTCTTAAATTATCAATTCGAATTTGTTTGCTATTTTCTTCAACTTTAAAATGGCCATTCACAACTCCCTCTTGAGGATGCAATAAACCAAGCTTCTCCGTAATTGGAATTACTTCATGAATCTCATCCACATTTAAATCGCCACCCGTTCCATAATAATTTTTCAAAATTGGATATACGGCCTTATACCAACGCTCTAAAACGCCCTTTTTACGAGGATCAGCTGGATCAAAATTAATTCCAGATTTAGCTCCTCCTATGGCAGGACCAGCCACTGTAAATTTAATTTCCATTGTTTTAGCCAACGAAGTAACTTCATGCTTATTAAGACCCTTACGCATACGTGTACCACCACCAGCAGCTCCACCGCGTAAAGAGTTTATTACAACCCATCCTTCGGCTTCTGTTTCACTGTCTTTCCATTCAAAAACAATCTCTGGTTGTTTGTCTTCGTATTTTTTGATGAGTTTCTGTAATTGCATATCGTTCTATTTTATTGTTTAAATAAGTTCACTAAAATCTCCATAAAGGGCCCCCGCAACATGGTCTCGTTTTGAACCTGTTACTGAGCTAAGTACATTCATTTGGTTCCTTAATCTAAGCACCCCCAGGAATGCAAAGATAAGCGCCTCTTTAAATTGAACCAATTCTGTTTGCGGAATTACTAATTTGGCTTGAGTATTTTCTTGAATCTGCTTCATTAGGAAGGCATTATATACCCCACCTCCTGTCACCAAAACCTGTTTCAAATGAGCCAATTCCGTGTTTTTCCCGATTTGTTGCCCAAAATGAGTACATAAACTTGCTAATAAATCAAGCTCATTTATTTGTGAATAGCCTTGCAATACAGGATAAATAGTAGTTTTAACCCACTCCCTTCCTAAAGACTTTGCACCCATCTTTTGATAATATTCAAGTTGGTTCAAGTCTTCTACCAAATTGTTATTAACCTCACCGCTTGCGGCCATTTTGCCATCCTCATCAAAAGGCTTTCCCAATTGTTGAGCAACTTCATTTAACAAAATATTACATGGAGAAATATCAAAAGCTATTATTTTTCCATTCTTGGTATACGAAATATTTGAAAAGCCTCCAAGGTTCAAGCAAGAATCAAACTCAGGAAATAACAGTTGATCTCCAATTGGTACCAAGGGCGCTCCTTGGCCACCTAGGGCAACATCCATACTTCTAAAATCACAAACAACTGGCAAATTACTATAAGCCGACAAAGCCGCCCCATCGCCAATTTGAGTGGTAAAACCTCCTGTTGGATCATGAAAAATTGTGTGCCCATGAGACGCTACAAAGTCTGGCTCCAACTTAAATTCCTGGCAAAATTGGCGAACTAAACCACCTAAATACCGACCATAATAAGCATTTGTTTTAGGTAAAATCTCAATACTCTGGTTTGGTAATTCATGCAACCTGGCCAACCACATATCTGAGTAGGAATAGGTTTTGGCTGCTTTTATTTTAAAGGACCAATTTCCATTATCTACATTAAATTGGCAATATGCTATATCAACCCCATCTAATGAAGTGCCACTCATAAGGCCAATAACGTTGTATGTTTCTTTCATAAAAGTGAACACCAAAGGTATACTAAAAATAGTTGTTTGACTTATGGTAGCTCGCTAAACTTATTTAGCCTTCAGGAATTAATAAAGTAAAGCTAACCCAAGGCTTTTCATATTCCAAAACAATTTGAATATTAGTTATTTTGGCCATTTGAGAAATTATACTCAATCCAAATTTAAATTGCTCATTTTCATTTAAAATCACATCCTTTCCTTTAATTTTGTCTCTTAAAAAATCAACTGGGAACTCATTTTCTGAAGAGTAATTGTTTTTAATAACTAATACAGGCAAATTATTCAACCTTTTTGTTTCAACTATAATTTTATTTTCGCAATACTTATTTGCATTATCTACTAAATTTCTGAAAACAATTTTAAAAATTTCAGAATCCACAAGGACAAACATTTCTTCTTCCAACTTTAATACTAAACTATTTCCATCACGCTTTATAATTTTATCATAAAATGAAGTAGTTGAAAGCACCAATTCACTCAAACTTTGTTTCTCAATTGTTAACTTAAATCCACCCCTACTTAAAGCATACCATTTTAAGAACTCAGTCGAAAATTGTGTTATTTTGGTAATTGAAAACTTTATTTCATTTAAAATTTCAACCCGTGTTTCTTCATCATCAAGTAAATCATAATTCCTAATTAAATGATCTACTGTGTATACAACTGACATAAGTGGCGACCTCATATCGTGAGCCAATACACTTACCAAATTTTCTTTTACTTTTTCTGCATTACCTAACTCAATGTTTAATTTAGTCATAGAATCAAGTGCATTATGTAGGTCATGAGTTTTTTCATCTACCAAAGCTTGCAATTGAATTCGTTTCTTTTTTTCAATCCTTTTCACAACCAAAATCACAATTAAAATTAAGGCAATTAAAGCAGCTAATAGGAGTACTTTAAAAAAAACAGTCTGCGTAAATTTTGGTACAAAATAAAAAGTATACTTGCTAGTTTGATAGGTATCAAACCCACTACTTACCCTTAATTCAAGTGTATAATTTCCATAAATATTTTCTGGTAAGTTTAACCTACTCCCAGTTAGTGGTGTCCATTGATCAATTAATCCACCTATCTTATATTCAATATGTATGTTTTCTGCTAGGCCAAAATAAGGAATAGATACTTCAAATTCCAAATTTGAATAATTCTCAAATGTGTCTTTTGCTCCATAAATAGTTTGGTTAGAATAGTTAGTTGTAATAATTTTAGGTGCAACCAAAGGCCAATTTATTATAGGTTCTAAATAAGGTACTATACCAACACCTTCAACTGTGCTAAATAACAATCTTCCCCTCAATGAATCTATCATTAATGAATGAATTGAACCACTATTACATTCGTTAGAAGGTAATCCATCTAACTTGTCAATTCTATAAAAAATTGGTGAATTATTTTGATCGCTTTCAATCCAAGCCTTAAAGGGCACAACATATATTCCATTGTTTGAAGATAAATAGGCTAGGTTATTAATTTGAACCAAATTATGGGCAAAAAGTAAGTTTCGCTTTGGATCAAGAGTTAATCTCTTAACCTTTCCATTAGTTAATAAGAATGGACCATTACCATATGAAAATACAAATATGGCATCTAAATCCTTATCATATTTTAGTGTGCGAATATCTTTAAAAGGTAAGTCTTTTATGGTACCAAGTAAACCTGTATTAAAGTTATAGGTAATTAAACCACTCTCTGAACCTAAATATAAAATATCATTTACTACCAATAGCGAATAGCAAAAATCAAATGGAAGATCATTCTTAGAATAATTCTTTATTGGAAAGTAGGTTTGCTTCTCCTTATCAAAACTAAATATTTTTCCTCTCCCAGCGCCTATAATTTTATTCTTATAAACAATAAATCTACTCGAAAAACTAGATTTTTGACGTTTATAAAATTGCTTATGTAAAATTTCATTAAATGTTTCAATGGTATCCTGACCATAATTAATTAAGAAATTATTCTTCCCAATAGCAGAATAATCATTGTTATATCCGTCTAAAAGATCATTAAAGGATATCTTTCCTGTTTCGGCATCATATTCTCTTGAGTTATTGAAAATATATTTATTCTTCCAAATAAATATAGAATTCAAGCTAGCTAACTCAATAGATGAAACCTCAGATTTATGAAAATGATAAACCTCACCTTGACAATTTGTAAAAAAAATATTGCTCAAATCAGGCGACAAATCCATCATAGCACCATCACCTATTAACTTAATTTGAGAGGAGTTTAAAAGTAATTCACTTTCCCAAACATCCTTTTTAAAATGAAGTAAAAACAATCCACTTTTACAGAGAAAAAAGTGCATCCCCTTCATTTTTATTATTTTTCCATCCTTAATATTTTCAATTGGGTCCTTAATTTTTTCTATCAGTAAAGGCAATTTTTCCCTTACTGTAATTTTATATGTGAAATTTTGTGTGACTACATACCAAACAGAATCTAAATTAATATAGCTTATTATTTCTGTGTTTTTAAACCCTGGAATTGTTGTTAATTCATTTTTAAAATTATTATAAAAACAAAGCGAATTAAACTTTACAACTATTCCAGATTTTCCTTTCGACTTTAAATATACCAACTCATCACAATCTGCAAGCAGATAGGCATAGTTATATTTCCTTACATTTTGGTCGTTTAAAAACATAGAATAACCTATGTTTTTACTAAAAATAGTATATATGGTATCTATTGTTTTCCCTAAACGATAGGTATAATTTCTTGTTTGAAAATAAACATAGTACTTAGGGTCTCTTCTAAAACTTCCAATACTCCCCGAACCAAGGGTATCAATTCCTATTTTATAAGGAATATTTATTCGATCTTTTCCATTTAGAAGGCTTAGCTTATTTCCATTTGCAACAAACAAACCATAGTTTGGAGCATAAAACATATCATTAACAATTTCATCAAATTTAATCGCAGTAAAAGTATACTTGCTTTTTGGTAGATGAGTGGAAGTACCTTGGGAGAAACAGTTTGCAAAAGGTACTATAAAAACAAAAAATCCTAACAGTTTGAGTGGGGTAAATTTAACCATATAATAATTCCTTATTACGCTATTTTGTTATTGTTATTTTTAATAATATATATTTAAACATATTGTCAAATTAGTAAATTATTATTCAAATTAAGTATACAAAAAAGGGAATTCATAATGCAAACAATAGTCAAAGGTTTAATTAAAATTAATCATAATTATCACAAAATTGAAACCTTGTTTTTTAAAATAGTTTATTAGTTTAAATCTCCTTATAGTGTAAGTGAAATAATAAAAGTAGAATGCCTTAATTCAAAAGATAATTCCATTCCAATAGATCTTGCCATGAATGAAATTGAGGATAAACCTAATTTAAATTTGTCGTTAGAATTTAGTTCTGGATTTGTTTCCCTAATTTTTGCTTCAATTTCTTCTACCATAATAATGGTATCAGGCAAAATTTCATTTGATAAAACAAGGATAGATTTAGAATCTGTTTTCCTAAAATCAATCGCTATTCTTCCCAACCCGTATAAAATGGTATTAACTAGTAGATTCCTAAATACACTTACGAAAATATTTTTTTCTGTATATATAGTTACAGATTCAGGGACACTTGATTGTATGGTAAAGGAGTGATTATTGAATACTTGGCTCGTGTAATCTTTTACTTCATTCAAAAGTTCTAAAAAGGAATAGTTTGCTTTTTGAATTGGATATTCCTGTTGAAGCAATGAATGAAAAGTAACAAAATCTAAACTATAGGTTTGAATTTGTTTTATCGTACTAGAAACAACACTTACTATTTCCAATTTAGAATCATCAACAGATTCTTGTACAAGCTGATTTTTTAGATGATTTAATGAAAAAAGTAATGCTTGAAGCGGCGACCTTAAATCATGTTTTAAAATAGTAAAAAAAGATCTGTTTATTTTACGCAACATTTCATTTTCTTGCCTCAAAGATTCAAGTTCCTTTAAGTGTAGGTCTGAACCTAAATCCCCTCCTATGTTATCGTTTTTCCCTCTCGAAAAAACAGATTTAAGTAGTTTAATCAAAATGTAAATTCAATTATGAATCACTCAAAATATCTACGCAAATTCGCTTAATTTGTATAGCCTAGCCATATCTAAAAACTCATTTTGAGTTTCAACACCCAATTTAGAAAAAATATTTGCCTTTTGAGTACTAATTGTGCTTTGCGATTTTTTCAATAAAGCCAGCATATCTTTTAATGACTTACCTTCATAAATTAATCTGGCAATTTCTAATTCTTTTGAAGAAAGGATTGAAAAGGGATTTTCTGTATAATTTTTTGTTTGCTTACGTTCAATTAGCGTATTGATTACACTATCACTTAAATAAATTCTATCAGATAATACCTTAGATATTGCGTCTTTTAGCTTACCCATATCCTCCTCCTTAGAAACAAATCCTTTAGCGCCTTCTTCAATTGCTTTTGTACTATATATCGATTCGTTATTCATACTTAAAACCAAGATCTTTACTTCTGGTTTTAACCTTAAAATCCTACCTATTAAATCAACCCCATTTGTTTTAGGCATATTCAAGTCTAATATTATTAAATCAAAGTCTAGTGACCTTACTTGCTTAAGTACTTCATCTGCATCCTTTGCTTCTTCAATCTTTGAGTTAGGAAAAATCTCCTTAAGTAAAAACTTCACACCCATGCGTGTAATGTAATGGTCGTCTGCAACTAAAAATTTCATTGAACTCATATATGGTTTTGATTTTTATACTACAAATGTATTAATCATTTCTGATGATTTTTATAGATAAATATCTATATATCGATATTTATCTAAAAAATTTGGAGTTTTATCTATGAATCAAGCAAGATCTGTTGCAGACCTTCGCTATATGAAAGAGGAAAAAATAAGAAAAGTAATAATTGTAGATGACGACGAGGTTGATCGTAAAATTCTCGAAAGATGGTGCAAAAAAGAAGATCTCCAATTCTCTTCCTGTTCTAATGGAAAAGAGGCTTTTGATGCTTTAAAGAAGGATCATTTCGACCTTCTAATTTCGGACCTAGACATGCCCATAATGGGTGGAATTTCGCTTATTCAAGAAATAAAAAAGCTTCATTTACATATTCCAAGCATTGCTATCTCTGCCAATGAAAACTCGGCCGTTAAAAAGGCTGCATTAGAATCGGGCTTCGATTGTTTTATTCCAAAACAAACCGATTTTAGAGATTTAAGCAACCTAATTTCAAAAGAAATTGTACAACATCATTTCTTTAGCCACAAATTTAAATAGCGTGAAATTCTGACCCTTTTTGCTAATCCGTTTTCAGAAACTTTTTTATTTCTTACCTTTTTCAACTAAAAAAAAGAGGCTGCTTCAACTATTGAAACAGCCTCTTTCTTTTTAGGTAGCTTTACTAATTTGCTTAATTAGCTAGCCAATTTTCTTTGAATTCCTTTTCTGCACCCATTGCACTGATTTTTGTGAACCCAAAACAGATCCAAATAGCAATAAAAGGCATATACCCCCATCTATTGGTGTATCTTCCACTGAGTCATCAAAACCTGGTTGAGCTTGTATTTTTAAGGAAACCAATAGAAATACCATTAGTATTATTCCAATTATCTTCTTCTTTTTCATTCTCTTTAAGCTTACAAACATTTATTTCATTGCCTTTCTAGACAAAAATTCATTCGTTGAAAAAGAAGTACTTGGATGTACCATATCATCCAAATACAAACACTTAAAAATTTGAACCCTAATATCCAAATTAGGATTGGTCTGTCGCATCTCACATAATAAATCAATGATGAGATAAATTTTGGTATGGGAGTATCCAAATACCGTACATAAATCTCTAAATTGTCTCAAATTAAGGCTTACTAAACCATTCTCCATTTTCCAATAGGCACTGGTATGAATTCCAAGTTTTTCTGCCACTTCCTTTTGTTTAAGTTGAGCCATGCCTCTTAATATGTGCAAAACTTCAACGATTGTTTTTTCGTATTTAATGTCCATTTTTTCTGTTTTTATTTTATTTAAACTCATAACTATTTCTTTATTAATTTCATTGTTTGAAAATATGATCCATGGCTTAGCTCAATAAAATAAAGTCCAGAAACCAATGGGTTTATATTTATCTCCAAATTCTCGCCAGCATCTGGTATGGCGTTTCCTCGCAGCAACTCTTTACCACTTATATCCATTACCTTATACTCTATTTTTTCTCCAACTTTCTGTATGTTCTTTAAATACACCTTGTCTTGGCTTGGATTAGGAAATAAGGTAATGGGTTCAATTTCTTCTTGAGCATTAACTCCATTAACAATTGCCATAAACTCAACCCAAAATCTATTCTCTCCAAAACTTGCAGAATCAATACTTGTAGTAAATGTGTATTTTGAACCAACACTCAATTTTGTTCTAGTATTTAAATAGGTATCTATCAAATAGGCTTGGGTATTAGGTATGTTGGCATAATTGGTTTTTAAGGTATATTGCCATTGCCCAGCATTTGTTATACCTAAAAGAACTTTATCTTTATTTGTAAAACTGCTTCTGCAATCAATTGCAAGCTGAGTTTTATCTGCACTTAAGCTATAAAAATTAACATCTGGGTTTGCCATTTTTGGACCATCATAAGCATCCATTTCTGCCAAACTACCGTCTTTTTGTTTTAGCACAATCTTATCCCAAATCAAGGTATCATTAGTAGATAAACTCAACTCCAAAGCATTGGATTCTTGTGCAGCAGTTTTTAGTAAACTCTCTGTAGCCGAACTACCTGTTTTACTTGATTCTGTAAACGTAAAATTGGCTGCCGAAGCCGTTTTTACAAAAAAAGCTCCACCACTTGGTACTATATACGCACTTCCAAAGGAATACGTGCTCCAACCACCTTTTGTTCCATTAGTTGGCACCCATACGCTAAAGGTTCCTATACTATTTCTATTACCCGAGGCTATGTTTCCAATATTTACATTAGATGGGTATGGGTTGGGAATTAAATTCCAGCCAGCATTGCTGCCATTAGCACTCGTATAGCTCATAGCTATGTTTTGGCTTCCTTGGTTAACTGGCCCGCTCCAATCTAAGGTGCCTGCATTGGGTGTAGGAGTGCTTCCATCCAATAAGTTGCTTTGGCTTCTTGGCCCACGGTATAAAATTCTTAGTGCGGTGTTTGCTCCTATGGTATTGGTGGTATTTGTAAAAGCTGTCCAACCAGTATTGGTGGTGCCTGTATATCCACTTTCTGCAAAACTATAGGCCGAAGGATTATTGTTTAAGGTTGAATCAAAACCATTGTTTGCTCCTCCTACTCCTGTGATATGAATATTATCTTGTAAACTACTTAAAGCAATAGAACTTGAAAACGGATGTGAAAGTAATCTAAAGGCTCTTCTGCCCGATGGAACAGCTACTTCTACTGTTACATTTCCATTTATGGTTCCGCTTGAATTGGCTATATAAGCTGGAGTACTAGTACTGCCTGTTAAAATTAAATTGCCACCAGTATTTAAAACTCCTGGGCTTGTTACAGTAACAGATTTTGAGGCAGCTATTCTGCAGGTGCCTCCTAAGGTAAGTGAGCCACTTCCGCTTATTTGCAAATTACTTATTGAATCACCTACAAAAACAGAAACTGGTACTGTTAATGCACTTGAATTGGTAAATGACAAGGTGCCACCTATTGCATTAATTTTACCTGTGCTGCGTGTGATAGAACTTCCAGAATAGGTAAGTATTTTGGTTCCGGTTGTTAAAGTCCCTTTGCTTAATGCTAAGGTTCCTCCAACTGTTAAATCGCCCCCTAAACTTATTCCTCCACCTCCATTTAGAGTTAGATTATTTAGCGAACCAGTAAACATACTTATAGGTAAACTTAAGGCACTTGTATTAGTAAATTTCATGGTACCAGAACTTGCGTTTATGTAGCCCGTGCTGCGAGTAATAGAACTTCCAGAATAAGTAAGAGTATTGGTTCCTGTGCTTAAGGTTCCAGCACTTAGGGTCATAGTTCCTGTTACTGTCAGATCTCCTCCCAAACTAACGCCTCCACTTCCATTTAGGGTTAAATTATTAAGTGAGCTATTGGCAAACATACCCGCAGGTAAGCTTAAGGCATTACTGTTGGCAAATGCCATGGTACCATTACTCACATCAATAGTGCCACTAAGCCTAGAGATTGAATCACCTGAGTATGTTAATGTATAAACATTAATACAATACAATGTTCCATCTGTTAATGCCAATGCCCCAGTTACCAATAAGCTTCCCCCTAAATAAACAATTGCATTAGATGCATTTATTGTTAGGTTGGTAAGTGAATTACTTGAAAACAAATTGGAAGGCAAATTTAGTGTACTTGTATTTGAAAAGGTTAATAAACCAGTTGAGGCCGAAGTACTATTTACTAGAATTGTTCCACTTGTTCTAGTTATAGAAGTTCCAGAAAAAACGAAAGAAGTTGCGTAAGTATTTATATTTAATGTACCACTTGTTAAGGTAATACTTTTAGTTATGGTACTAGTGCCACCAGTCTTATCAGACCTTCCACAATAAACAGTGCCAGTGCCACAATTAACTATTAAATTTGGGCATGATAACATGGTTGCAATGGCATAGCAGGTTCTATTAGTACCATCACCAATTATTAGTGTGCTGGTAGTTGAATTTCTCCATTCCAAGTATCCAATAGCCCCAGATGGCCCCCATGCGTCTCCTAAAAGAATTAAGTAATCAAATACTAGATGACCATATGAATTAATAGATCCTACTGTAATAGTATCACCTGTAGCAAAATTAACTGTAGATGTAGTTGATGCGAGAGTAATTGAACTAATTGGGCTATAAAAAAATCCACTTGGAAAACTTATAGAATTTGAAGTATTTAATTGAGAGTTGAGATTTGAGGTACTCAAATCTATTTTCCCGTTTGTTCTAGCAGCACTTACTCCATTAATTATTTGAAATGTTTTCCCATTAAATGCAAAAATTCCAGAAGTTAAAGTTAGAGCTCCGCTTATATTTAAATCTGAACCCATATTTACTCCTGAACTATTATTTATGGTTAGATTTTTAACAAATAAATATCCAGAAGAATTTTTTAATGTTTGTGTCGAACTTCCATTCATTACTAGGGTTCCACTTCCAGAGCTAAAGGTTCCAGCATTTGTGAAGTTACCTCCAACATTGAGTGTTCCGCCACTACTCATATTTAAAGTTCCATTGGTGGCAACTACCTTTACAGAATCCGAAACCGTTAAACTTTGAGATGCACTAAAACTTAATGTTCCTGCACTTGCATACCCAATGATAACGGAGGCACAAGCAGAAGCTGTGTTTACCGTTACCGTTTTTCCACCTTCTATTACTACAGTATCGCCTGCTATTGGGTAATTTGTACCAGCACTACCTCCAGAACTTGTAGACCATATGCTAGCGCTATTCCAATTACCAGAGGCGATAGAATAATAGGTGGCAGCATGTGCCACATTTTGTGCGTAAAAAAATAATAGGAAAGCAAGTACCACTAGTTTCCACTTTTCAAATTGTTTCATTTTTTGCTTCATTAAGCGTTTTGTTTTTGTATTCATTTGGATTTAAAATTTAGTTTCATGTTAAAGGGAGATACAATCCTGCATTTTTAATTGCGCTCACCGTTTTTATACATTTATGAATACAAAAGTCTGTGTTGAATTTCGCTTGATTAATAGATATTTTATCGAGTTTTTTAGAATCTTATCGAGTGATAGATATTTATCTATAGCAATTAATTTTATGAGAAGTTCAATTCTCTATTTGGGTACTTATTGATAAAATTTAATCCTATTTAAGTTTGTGTTTTTAGTTAACAGCAATCTTATAAAGCTTTATATCGTCTTCTTGATTTACCTGTATAAAATAAACTCCCGGCACTAATTGGTTCAGCATAATTTGGGCATTGCTTGAACTTGTTTTTAGTACTGTTCCACTTGCTACTTCCTTGCCTTGTAGGTCTAGTATTTTATAGCTTGGCTCCGCCTTACTTGGCTTTAAATTTGCTATAAACAATAACTCTTTACATGGATTTGGATACAGTGTAAGCAAGTCCTTTTTGTCTATATTTTCCAATCCAATTGCTAGTGTATTAAATTCTATTCTGAACCTATTCTCTCCAACTGTTGTAGGTTCATTTGTGGTGGTAAAATCATAGGTAAATCCTGGCACCAATTTGTTGCGCGTATTTAAATAGCTATCTATTAAATAGGCTTCGGTATTGGGTATTTCCATATAGTCTGTTCGTAGAGTAAAGTGGTAAGAACTACTTGTTTGCATACCTAATTTCACTACATCGGTGCTCGTAAAACTATTTCGGCTATCTATGGCTAGCTTTTCATTGCTTGCGCCTAAACTATAAAAATTCACATCGGGGTTGCTTAGTTTTGGGCCATCATAAACATCTTGTGAGGCTATACTTCCTTCTTGTTGTTTTAGTACCAGCTTATCCCAATAAATACTATCGTTTGATAGCAAACTCAACTCCAAAGCATGGCTTTCGTGTGCAGCAGTTTTTAGCAAGTTCTCTGTAGCCGAGCTACCTGTTTTAGTTGATTCTGTAAACGTAAAATTGGCTGCCGAAGCTGTTTGCACAAAAAAGGCAGATCCACTTGCCAATATATAGCTGCTGCCAAAGGAATGGCTAACATAGGCTCCCTTTGTGCCATTAGTTGGCACCCATACGCTAAAGGTTCCTATACCATTTCTATTACCAGAGGCTATGTTTCCAATATCTACATTTGATGGGTATGGGTTGGGAATTAAATTCCAGCCAGCATTGCTGCCATTAGCACTCGTATAGGTCATAGCTACATTTATGCTTCCTTGGTTAACTGGCCCGCTCCAATCTATGGTGCATGCATTGGGTGTTGGAGTGCTTCCATCCAATAAGTTACTTTGGCTTCTTGGTCCACGGTATAAAATTCTTAGTGCGGTGTTTGTAGCAATTGTATTGGAGGTATTTGTAAAAGCTGTCCAACCAGTATTAGTAGTCCCTGTATATCCACTTTCTGCAAAATTATAGGCCGAAGGATTATTAGTTAGTGTTGCATCAAAACCATTGCTTGCTCCTCCAGCACCAGTGATATGAATATTATCTTGTAAACTACTTAAAGCAATAGAACTAGAAAAGGGATGTGAAAGTAATCTAAAGGCTCTTCTGCCCGATGGCATCGCTACCTCTACTGTTACATTCCCATTTATGGTTCCGCTGGAATTGGCTATATAAGCTGGGCTGCTAGTATTGCCTGTTAAAATTAAATTGCCTCCTGTATTTAATACACCTGGACTTGTAACTGTAACAGATTTGGAGGTGGCTATTCTGCAGGTGCCTCCCAAGGTAAGTGCACCACTTCCGCTTACTTGTAAATTACTTATTGAATCACCTACAAAAACAGAAGCGGGTACTGTTAATGCACTTGAATTGGTAAAAGATAAGGTACCACCTATTGAATTAATTTTACCCGTACTACGTGTGATAGAACTTCCAGAATAGGTAAGTATTTTGGTTCCGGTTGTTAAAGTCCCTTTGCTTAATACTAAGGTTCCTCCAACTGTTAAATCGTCTCCTAAACTTATTCCTCCACTTCCATTTAGAGTTAGATTATTGAGTGTATCATTATAAAATATATTTGAAGGTAAACTTAGGGCATTTGCATTGGTAAATATTATAGTACCTGAACTCGCATTTATGTTGCCAGATGTGCGTGAGATTGAACTACCAGAATAAGTAAGAGTATTGGTTCCTGTTGTTAAGGCTCCAGCAGTTAAAGCTAATACTCCTGTTACAATTAAATCGCTTCCTAAACTTATTCCGCCACTACCGTTTAGCGTAAGATTATTAAATGAATTACCTAAAAATAATGTTGAGGGTAAACTAAACGATAAACTGTTCGTAAACGCCATGGTACCAGCACTGGCATCAATGTTGCCCAAACTGCGAGTAATATTATTGCCAGAATTAGTAAGGGTATTAGCTCCAATGCTAAGGGTTCCATTTGTTAAAGCAAGAGTTCCTCCAATTGTTAAATTTCCTCCCAAACTAATTCCTGCACTTCCATTAAGGGTAAGATTATTGAGCGAGTCACCTGAAAATACACCTCCAGGTAAGTTCAAGGAATTGTTTCCATTTATAGAAAACGCCATGGTTCCAGAATTTGCATTTATATTTCCAGTACCCCGAGTAATAGAACTTCCTGAATAAGTTAGCATATTGGTTCCCGTTGTCAAGGTTCCTTTTGTTAGGGCTAGAGTTCTACCTATTGTTAAATTACCTCCCAAACTTATTCCACCACTTCCATTAAGAGTTAGATTATTAAGTGTATTGGTATTAAATACACTCACAGGTAAACTTAAGGAACTTGTATTGGTCAATGCCATCGTACCTGAACTGGCATCTATTGAACCACTTGTACGTATAATAGAACTTCCACCAAATGTGAATGTATTTGATCCAATAGAAAATAATCCATTGCTTAACGTTAAACTTCCGTTTGAACCAATGCTCAAATTGCTTGCATTAGAGCCTCCAGCTAAGCTCACTCCTCCTGAACTATTATTAACCGTAAAATTTGTAACAGTAATTGTTCCTCCTCCAGTTTTGGTTAATGTTTGGGTGCTCGATCCATTAAAGGTAACTTGATTACTTCCAGGTGTAAAAGTGGCGCCGCTTGCAGCAATGGTTAAATTACCACCTAGGTTTAAAGAATTGCCTAAGGCCAAAGTTCCCGAGCTGATGGTTAAATCATTTGTAATTCCTAAGGAGCTTGAAGATTTGCCTGCTATGGTTTTGGTATTATCACTTAAATTTATGTTTACACTTCCTGCCGAACTCCCTGTTTTTATTTCATCACCGATGGTTAAATTATTACTGCCAGTATAGTTTACACTAATACCAGTTCCATAAGAATACCTAGAGTTATCCTGTATAGATAAGGAACCATTTATCCTAGTTATTGTTGCATTGTTGCTTATAATAAAATTTTGTAACCACATCGTGGTACTTAAGGTTCCAGATTTTAAAACTAATCCCTTAGTTACTGTTTTAGTTCCTTGGTACACACCAGCCCTCTGAAAATCAACCGTACCAGATCCACAATCTACAATTAAATAAGCAACATCACCTATAAATGGAGCGCTAATATTGGCCGTGTGAGTTGTGCCATCTCCAAGTATTAAAGTAGGATTTGATCCGCTCCAATTAACAACATTGTTTATTCTTGAGTAAGAGAAAGTATCTGTAAACCAAAGACACTTAAAAGTAACGGTGCCTAAATGGGAAAATTTGGTAACCTTTATGGTATCGCTTAAAAATTTTGGATAACTATTGGATGTATTCATAAAAAGTGTCTTAATATTCTTAGTAGTAAAATCACTTACTATTGAATAGTCTGCCGCTGCCGAAAAAGTAAGAGTTCCAGAACTTGCATCTATGGTTCCATTGGTTCTAGCTATAGGAATGGATGAATTAGCAAATACTAACTCTTTTAATCCAATATTAAACTCACCATTAGTTAGTGTTAATGTTCCATTTACCGTTAAAGTGCTTGTTGAACTTGATAATATTATTCCTGCACTATTATTAAGAGTTAAATTATTTGCGGTTGAACTTTGAATAGTTTGTTGCGAACTTCCATTCATTACTAGGGTTCCACTGCCAGAATTAAAGGTTCCTGCATTTGTGAAGTTACCTCCAATATTGAGTGTTCCTCCACTACTCATATCTAAAATTCCATTTATAGCTACAACCTTTACAGAATCTGAAACCGTTAAACTTTGAGAGGCATTAAAACTTAGTGATCCCGTACTTGCATACCCTATTATTACAGTAGCACAAGCAGAAATGGTATTTACCGAAACGGTATACCCTCCTTCTATTACTACATTATCTCCCGCTTGGGGGTAGCTAACACTAAGGTTGCCTCCAGAACTTGTAGACCATGTACTATTACTATTCCAATTACCAGTGGCAATAGAATAATACGTAGCGGCGTGAACCGAAATTTGCATCGAAAAAAACACAAGGAAACTTATTAAAAGTCGATTCACCACTTTTACCAGCTTCACCTTTTTCTCTAATAATTGTTTTGTAGGTGTATTCATCTTTATTATAAATTAGTTTTAATTTAATGAGAGTTACAATCCTGTTTATTTAATTGCGCTCACACTATTTTCTATTTATGAATACAAAAATCAATATTGGGTTTAGCTTGTTTTATAGATATTTTATCGAGTTTTTTAGAATCTTATCGAGTGATAGATATTTGTCTATAGCAATTAATTTTAGGAGAAGTTTAATTCTTTATTTGGGTACTTATTGATAAAATTTAATCCTATTTAAGTTTGTGTTTTTAGTTAACAGCAATCTTATAAAGCTTTATATCGTCTTCTTGATTTACCTGTATAAAATAAACTCCCGGCGCTAATTGGTTCAGCATAATTTGGGCATTGCTTGAACTTGTTTTTAGTACTGTTCCACTTGCTACTTCCTTGCCTTGTAGGTCTAGTATTTTATAGCTTGGCTCCGCCTTACTTGGCTTTAAATTTGCTATAAACAATAACTCTTTACATGGATTTGGATACAGTGTAAGCAAGTCCTTTTTGTCTATATTTTCCAATCCAATTGCTAGTGTATTAAATTCTATTCTGAACCTATTCTCTCCAACTGTTGTAGGTTCATTTGTGGTGGTAAAATCATAGGTAAATCCTGGCACCAATTTGTTGCGCGTATTTAAATAGCTATCTATTAAATAGGCTTCGGTATTGGGTATTGCCATATAGTCTGTTCGTATAGTAAAGTGGTAAGGACTACTTGTTTGCATACCTAATTTCACTACATCGGTGCTCGTAAAACTATTTCGGCTATCTATGGCTAGCTTTTCATTGCTTGCGCCTAAACTATAAAAATTTACATCGGGGTTGCTAAGTTTTGGGCCATCATAAACATCTTGTGAGGCTATACTTCCTTCTTGTTGTTTTAATACCAGCTTATCCCAATAAATACTATCGTTTGATAGCAAACTCAATTCTAAAGAATGGCTTTCGTGTGCAGCAGTTTTTAGTAAGTTCTCTGTAGCCGAACTACCTGTTTTACTTGATTCTGTAAACGTAAAATTGGCTGCCGAAGCTGTTTTTACAAAAAAAGCTCCACCACTTGGTACTATATACGCACTTCCAAAGGAATACGTGCTCCATCCACCTTTTGTGCCATTAGTTGGCACCCATACGCTAAAGGTTCCTATACTATTTCTATTACCCGAGGCTATGTTTCCAATATCAACATTGGATGGGTATGGGTTGGGAATTAAATTCCAGCCAGCATTGCTGCCATTAGCACTCGTATAGGTCATAGCTATGTTTTGGCTTCCTTGGTTAACTGGCCCGCTCCAATCTAAGGTGCCTGCATTGGGTGTAGGAGTGCTTCCATCCAATAAGTTACTTTGGCTTCTTGGTCCACGGTATAAAATTCTTAGTGCGGTGTTTGTAGCAATTGTATTGGAGGTATTTGTAAAAGCTGTCCAACCAGTATTAGTAGTCCCTGTATATCCACTTTCTGCAAAATTATAGGCCGAAGGATTATTAGTTAGTGTTGCATCAAAACCATTGCTTGCTCCTCCAGCACCAGTGATATGAATATTATCTTGTAAACTACTTAAAGCAATAGAACTTGAAAAGGGATGTGAAAGTAATCTAAAGACTCTTCTGCCCGATGGCACAGCTACCTCTACTGTTACATTTCCATTTATGGTTCCGCTTGAATTGGCTATATAAGCTGGAGTACTAGTATTGCCTGTTAAAATTAAATTGCCTCCGGTATTTAAAACTCCTGGGCTGGTTACAGTAACAGATTTGGAGGCAGCTATTCTACAAGTGCCTCCTATGTTAAATGTACCATTTGCTACGCTTAAATTTCCTATGGGGTTTAGTGCGTTTCCTGTAGAGCTTGTTACTGCTTTGGTATTATCGCTTAGGCTTACTGTAATTTTATTTACACTTCCGCTTGTTGGAAATAATTCTGGCGTTGAGTTTACTCCCGAGCTAATAGAAGTAGTGCCTGTATAGTTTACATTATAACTACCACTACTACTAGCACTAGCGCTTATACTTCCATTACCTCTATACAGAGTTGATCCTGTTCCTAAGCTTAAGGTTTTCCCATTTAAATTTAGAGAACCAGTTGTTAAGGTTAGGTTTCCATTTACAGTTAAATTTAAGCCTAAGATTATTCCTCCACTTCCATTTAGGGTTAGATTATTTACCGAACCAGTAAACATACTTGCAGGTAGACTTAGAGCACTTGTATTAGTAAATGTCATCGTACCTGAGCTCGCATCAATATTGCCAGATGTTCGAGTAATAGAACTTCCAGTTCCAGAATAGGTAAGAGCACTACCTCCTATGTTTAAGGTGCCTTCGTTTAAATTTAATGTATTTGTTATAGTTAAATCACTTCTTAAAGTTATTCCTCCACCACTATTTAGAGTTAGATTTTTTAGCGAACCAGCAAACATACTTGCAGGTAAACTTAGGGCATTGGGATTTTTAAATTCTAGGGTTCCTAAACTCGCGTTTAGGTTGCCCGTGCTGCGAGTGATAGAACTTCCAGAATAGGTAAGGGTATTGGTTCCCGTGCTTAAGGTTCCAGCGCTTAATTCTAAGACTCCGCTTACTGTTAAATTTCCTTCTAGACTAACTCCTCCACTTCCATTTAGTGTTAGATTATTTAGTGTGGAAGTTATAAATATTGGTGGTAAACTTAAGGGATCAGAATTGGTAAATTGTACTGTACCATAACTCGCATTTATGTTGCCATTGGAGTATGTGATAGAACTTCCAGAATAGGTAAGAGTATTGGTTCCAATTTTTAAAGACCCACCAGTTAAAGTTAGAGCTCCGCATATATTTAAATCTGAACCCATATTTACTCCTGAAATATTATTTATGGTTAGATTTTTAACAAATAAATATCCAGAAGAATTTTTTAATGTTTGTGTCGAACTTCCATTCATTACTAGGGTTCCACTTCCAGAGTTAAAGGTTCCTGCATTTGTGAAGTTACCTCCAACATTGAGTATTCCGCCACTACTCATATCTAAAGTTCCATTAGTGGCAACTACCTTTACAGAATCTGAAACCGTTAAACTTATAGTGGCACTAAAGCTTAGAGTTCCTGCACTTGCATACCCAATGATAACGGAGGCACAAGCAGAAGTTGTATTTACCGTAACCGTTTTCCCACCTTCTATTACTACATTATCGCCTGCTATTGGGTAATTTGTACCTGCACTACCTCCAGAACTGGTAGACCATACGCTAGCACTATTCCAATTACCAGTGGCAATAGAATAATAGGTGGTAGCATGTGTCGCATTTTGTGCGTAAAAAAATAATAGGAAAGTAAGTAACAAAGGCTTTCCCGTTATAATTTGTTTCATAGTTTGCTTCATTAAGCGTTTCGTTTTTATTTTCATTTTGGCTAAAAATTTAGTTTTCGTTTTGGATAAGTTAAATCGTACTTTAACGTGATTTTGTTTTTCATTGGTGAACACAAAAGTCTCTGTAAAGCCCGAGTTGAGCTATAGATATTTTATCGAGTTTTTTAGAATCTTTTCTAGTGATAGATATTTATCTAAAGCAATTAATTATAAAGGTGTTTTAATTATCTAATTGAGCTATTGTTGATGGCTAAAGATTCCTTTAATTTGTAAAAGTTAGAATTTGTGATAAGGCCATTGCAATGAGCAAAACCAGTACATGAAGCATATTTCTTATGGCAGTATTCGACCTCTTAAACTTAGCATAAGAAGTTAACTCGTTTGATTTTTTTTGAGCTTTCATAATTGGATTTTATTTTTTAATGAACTTTATAGTATGTGAGCCTTCAGTATTGGCAATCATTAAAAAATAGATGCCAGGCAATAAATTAGTTACTGAAATCTTGGCTTGAGTAGTTTGTTCTGCAGATACGTTTTCTGTTAGTAGAATCTTGCCTTCCAAGTTTGAAATTGAATACTCCAAATTGGTTGAAACTAATGGAGAGGGAGTTTCAATAGTTAAGAAATCTGTTGCAGGATTTGGAAATACATTAAAACTAGATTGGGAACCTAGGCTTTCAAAACCATTGCTTAAATCATCAAATACAATTTTAAACCTATTATTCCCTTGCGAATTTTGATTACTTGTGGTAAAGAAATCATATTTCCCATCCTTTTCAAGGAGTACTTTTTTTCCAGTAAATAGATCTAATAAATAAGCCTTTTTACTTAAATCAACTTTCGAAAATTTAAAGCTAAAATGATAGGGAGAAGTAGTAGTGAAACCTAATAAAATTGGCTCAGTGGCCGACACACTTTTTCTAACGTCAATGGCAAATTTAGTAGAATCTGAACCTAAAGAATATACGTTCACATCTGGGTTAAAGGGCTTAAAACCATCCTGAGGGTCTAATTCATTTTTGGCCTCCTCATTTAAAGTGAAATTCCATTTATCCCATAAAAGGGTATCATCAGATTGTAAGCTAATTTCTAGTGCATTTATTTCTGTTTCTGTTTTTAAAAGAGAAACAGCTGGAACAGCACTTACCTTATCAGATTCATTAAAAATGAAATTACTTACTGAATTTGTTTTTACAAGAAATGCAGCACCTGATTGCAAAACATAGGAGCTTCCGAAAGGATGAGTAGTATAAGCACCTCTTGTTCCCAAATAAGGATTCCAAACACTAAATGTACCAATAGAATTGCGATTAGATGCCGCTATATTTCCTAAATTAATATTGGAAGGATAAGGATTTGAAATAATATTCCATCCTGCATTAAGTCCATTTGCAGCTGTATAGGATAAAGGAACTGAAAGGGTACCACTATTAACAGTACCTGAAATGGTAATCATAGCAGAATCTGGAACTGGGTTACTACCATTTAATAAATTTTCCTGACTCTTTGGACCTCTATAAAATATTCTTAAAGCCTTATATTGACTAATAGTTTGATTGGTATTTGTAAAAGCTGTCCATCCCGAATTAGTAGTTCCAGTATACAAACTTTCAGTAAAACTAAACGCAGATGGATTATTTGTACTTGTTGAATCAAAACCATTATTTATGCCACCAGAACCTGTAACCGGAATATCATCTGAGAATGTGCTTAAAGCAATGGCTATTGAAAAGGGATGACCTAATAATCTATACGCTCTTTTTCCACTTGGGATAAATAGTTCAACACTAACATTGCCACTTATGGTTCCGCTAGAATTAGCTATGCTTGCAGGGGAGCTTATATGTCCTGTTAATACTAAATTGCCTCCTGTGTTTAAACTTGCAGGACTTGTTACGGTAACTGTTTTACCTGCAGCTATTCTACAAAGGCCTTGCAAATTCAAAGTGCCACTAGTTATACTTATATTTCCTAATGGGTTCAAAGCGCTGCAAGTAGTAGTACTTATGCTTGATGAATTATTACCTAATGCAATTGAAATAGTATTTATGTTACCACTTGTAGGAAACAATTCTGGTGTACTGCTTATATTGCTTGAGCCAATATAGCTTACGTTATAGCTTGAAATGGCACTTATAGGACCACTAAGACTTCCATTGCCGCGGATTAAATTGGAACCAGAGGCCATACTTAATGCCTTACTATTTAAGTCTAACACTCCACTACTTAAAGTAAGAGTTCCAGTAATAGTAATAGGTGAATTTAAGCTAACAGAACTTGAAGTATTTGCTATGCATAAATTGGTAAAACTTAAGTTAGCACCACCCATTTTTGTTAAGGATTGAGAGGTTGAACCATTTAAAAATACTAGTTTATTTCCAGGTAAAAATGCTGAACCAGTAGCGGCCAAGCTAAAGTTACCACCTAAATTTAATGTGTCTGCCAAAGCTAATGACCCAGTGCTAAGGGTTAAATCACTTGCAATACTTAAAGCTCTTCCTTGCTTACTTGTTATTGTTTTTGAAGTATCACCTAAATTTAGGTTAAGCTTTGCAATTGAGCTGCCCGTTTTTATTTCATCGCCAATTGTATCATTTGAATTGCCGGTATAGGTAAGTTCTATTCCTGTTCCATAAATATAGTTTGAAGTGCTTACCAATAACCTTCCAGCTTTTTGGGTAATTTTTACATTACTACTAATTTCAAAACTTAATAAATAGGGGCCAGGGTTAAAAGTTCCAGATTTAAGATAAATAGATTTAGTTATAATTGGCGTTCCTGCAGAAACTGTAGTTCTTTCTAATAATAGGGTTCCCGATCCACAATCTACTATTAAATTAGGTAAGGGATTGCTAAGTATTTGATACCAAAAATTTGCCGATCTTGTTGTTCCATCACCTATAATTAATGTAGAATTTGCTGCATCCATCCAACCAACTACATTGTTAGACCTAGTATATGAAAATGAACCAGTGAGCCAAAGTGTGTTAAACTTAGGGGTGCCGGTATGAACCAAGTTAGTAACCTTTATAGTATCACTACTAAAGCTATGTGTGGAATTATTTACATTTAAATTCAAAATATTTTTATTGGTAAAACCAGCCACAATGGAAGAAGGGAATAGTGAACTAAAAGTTAAGGTGCTTGCACTTGCATCAATAGTTCCATTGGTTCTATACAATGAATTAACATGGCTTAGAACCAAGGTTTTTCCATTCAAATTAAATTCACCATTTGTAAGTGTTAAATAAAAATTGACAGTAAGTGTTGAAGTTGAATCCGAAATTTTTACACCGGCAGCATTATTTATTATTAAGCTATTTACACTTGAGGATTGTATGATTTGTTGTGAAGTACCATTCATAACAAGGTAACCATCACTATTTGTAAAAGTACCCGCATTAATAAAATCACCTGCAACATTTAAAGTACCCCCACTAGCCATATTCAAGGAGCCTTTACTAGAAATAATATTTACTGAACCAGAAACCGTAAGTGTTTGTGAGAAATTAAATTTAAGAGTGCCATTTGAGGTAGTTCCTAAGGTAAGATTAGCACATGTTGCACTTGAATTTACGGTTACAGTAAATGATCTTTCTATAACAACATTGTCGGAGGAAGTAGGTAGAGAGCTAGCTGCTGAACCACCAGAGGTGTTGGACCATGTTGATGTAGTATTCCAATTTCCTGTCGCTCTAGAATAAAAGGTAGCCGCTTGAGAGGGTTGGCTAAGTATTAAAAGTAGAATTAGCATAATACTAATTTGACTACCTAACTTAGCTGTATTGGTTCCAACTTTTTTTGTACCCTTCTTGAAAAATTTATTTCCACAACAGGTACATTGATACTTATAAATGTTTGGAAACAATAACTTGAATAACGAATTTCTTTTTACTCTAATAACATCGTAATCAGAAAAACATTTACTACAAATGTGACCTTTTCTTTCGTGAGCATCTTGTGCATTTTTTGCTAGTTCAAAAATTTGATTTGAAATAGCCATTTGAGGATTTAATTGTGCTGAATTCATAATTGATTTTTTAATTTATTTATGAGTACAAAGCACCAGAAACCCCATATTTTGATTCATAGATGAAATCCGATTCTCACTAGAAATTTATCTATTCCAAAAACCCAATTAAATACCGTTTTCGTTTATTTATATATCTTTTTCGACAATTTTGTTCAAAAATATCTATAGCACCCCAAAAGCATTTATAGAAATTTTATCGCTATTAGGTGAAAAAAGTTGATTTAAGGGAAACATATTTCAAAAATTCTAGAACAGTTGGTATTCGTTTCGAATGTTAAATTCAACGAAAATTAACTCCATTTTGGAGTGTAGCTTGAAATG
Organism: Bacteroidetes bacterium B1(2017); assembly: GCA_002256395.1. Taxonomy (GTDB): domain Bacteria; phylum Bacteroidota; class Bacteroidia; order UKL13-3; family UKL13-3; genus B1. The sequence goes on from NKJG01000001.1 coordinate 638,526, forward strand.
CACTTCTTTCTAAATATTTCATTAGATTGCATGCCTAATAAGTTCTAAAATGAGATACAGCACCAAATACCAACCTATTGAAAACAGTTTGTTTATTGAAAATAGAAAGAAGTTTTTAGCTAATATTAAACCCAATAGTATTGCCATTTTTCATTCCAATGAAGAACATCCTTGGAATGGAGATGCTACTCATGCTTTCAAACAAAATTCGGATTTGTTTTGGCTAACGGGAGTAGACCAAGAAGATACCATATTAGTGCTATCTCCAAATTGCCCTGTACTTGAATATCGCGAGGCATTGTTTATTAAACGCACTAGCGATATGATGATTGTATGGAATGGGTACAAACTTACCTTACAAGAGGCCACTGAAGTGAGCGGAATAAGCAATGTGTTTTGGTATGATGAATTTGAAATTAAAATGCATTCAGCCATTAATTATGCTCAAAATATTTATCTCAATTTAAATGAAAATGATAGGGCTGTAATTAGCACGCCCTATAAAGATTTACGCTTTGCGAAAGAAATAAAAGAACGCTATCCATTGCATGAATATGAGCGTGCTGCACCAATATTACAACGTTTACGATCAATAAAATCTGACATAGAATTAGATTTAATGAAGATTGCCGTTAGTATTAGCGAAAAAATGATTAGGCGTGTGGCTAAGTTTGTAAAGCCTGGTGTTTGGGAATATGAAATTGAAGCAGAAGTAATACATGAATATTTGCGTAACCGTGCTCGTGGTCATTCGTTTAATCCAATAGTAGCATCGGGAGCAAACTCTTGCATATTGCATTATGTTGATAATAATCAACAGTGTAAAGATGGCGATTTGTTGTTATTGGATAGTGGTGCAGATTATGCAAACTATGCGAGTGATATGACCCGAACCTTACCTGTGAATGGACGGTTTACTAAACGCCAAAAAGATGTGTACAATGCAGTATTGCGTGTAATGAAAGCCGCAAAGCAATTACTGAAACCTGGAACATTATTAATGGAATACCACGTACAAGTTGGCGAACTAATGGAAAAAGAACTTGTAGATTTGGGTCTAATTACCCTCAACGACATCAAAAATCAAAATCCAAAATGGCCAGCCTATAAAAAATATTTTATGCATGGCACAAGTCATTTCTTAGGCATAGATGTACACGATGTTGGTATGCGGTATGAACCTATGCAAGCAGGCATGACTTTTAGTTGTGAACCGGGAATATATATAGCAGAAGAATCTATTGGGATTCGTTTAGAAAATGAAATATTAATTACCTCTAAAGGTTGTATAGATTTAATGGAACATATTCCACTTGAAACCGAAGCAATTGAAGATTTAATGCATTCTTAAGTGATAGATACTTTATTATTTGATATGGATGGGCTTTTGGTAGACTCTGAGCCCTATTGGAAGATTGCAGAAAAAAAAGTTTTTGGCGCCTTGGGCTTGAAACTAGACGATGAGCTTTTAAGACAGGTAATGGGATTTAGACTTTCTGAAGTGGTGCAATATTGGTATCGTTATCAACCATGGCCTAATCCAAATTTTGAACAAACGGAATTGGATATTATGGACTGCATGGAGGAATTTATGCGTGAAAATGCAAAACCGCTTCCAGGTGTTATGAATACCCTGCATTTGGCAAAAGAAAAAGGATTTAAAATGGCCCTAGCATCTTCTTCCTCCATGCGATTAATTAAAGCGGTGGTTGAAACATTACATATAGAAATGTATTTTAGTGTTCTTTGTTCGGCAGAATTTGAACCCTATGGCAAACCACACCCCGCCATATTTATTACTGCAGCAGAAAAACTTGGTTCGAACCCACAGAATTGCTTGGTGCTTGAGGACAGTGTAAATGGAGTGATTGCTGCCAAGGCTGCGCGTATGCTCTGTTTAGCGGTTCCTGAGGCTGAAAAATTTGATGATCCGAGATTTTCTATTGCTGATTTTAAGGCCAAAACTCTGGAAGAATTTCCTGAGATTTTGAATAAATTGTAACTTGCAAAACCTAGTAGCCAAACATTTTATCTACTCAAATAAAACAAATTAATTACTAGACAAATGAACACTATGCTTTTTTACCAGGCATTGGCAGATAGCCTACCAGATATGGTTTGGGGCTTTGATGAAAACTACATATTACGAGTTGCAAACCCAGCCTTTTTTGATATGCGAAGAGGCCTATACAATTCCAACTTAAAAATAGGTGATAGTTTGTTTAGTGATGTTCCTGAGGAGGTAAAAAATAGGTGGCAACCATTATATAATAGAGGCCTAAAAGGCGAACGATTTATGATGGATGATATTCGTATCATTAAAGGGGTAAGCACAATGGTTAGATTGAGCTTAAACCCTGTTTTCAATGAAGTTGGCGAACCTTGTGGATGCCTTGGAATTACCTATGATATTACAAGAGAAGCTGAATTGGATTTAGAATTGAGAAACGTTCAATCTAAATGTAAACTTATTCATGATTTAAATAAATTACAAATTCAGCCAAGCTTAAGTAAGTTTTTTGCCTTAACAGAACAATTAAACCAAACAAGTCACTTTTCTATTGACGATAGAGAAGCAATGATGTTTATGCTAAACCAAGAACTTAGTCATTTAAGCGTCGTTTTAAATGAGCTAAATAAATCCCTTTCGGGTGACTAGTTTATCTTAAATTATCTAGCATAACTTGGGTCATAGCGTCCAAATCAAACTCAGGTTTCCAGCCCCAATCTTTTCTTGCTTCGCTATCATTAATACTTTGCGGCCAACTATCTGCAATTGCTTGTCTAAAATCTACATTATAACTTATGGTAAATTCTGGAATATGCTTGCGAATGCTTGCAGCAATTTCTTCAGGATTAAAACTAATACCAGCTACATTATAACTGCTTCTAATTTTAACACTTTCTGCTGGAGCCTCCATTAATTCAATTGTAGCTCTAATAGCGTCTGGCATATACATCATTGGTAAAGTTGTTTGAGCATTTAAAAAACACTCATAACTTTTTTGCTTAAGAGCTTGATGATAGATATGTACAGCATAATCTGTTGTACCGCCTCCAGGAGCACTCTTCCATCCAATTAATCCTGGATATCTAATACTACGAACATCTACTCCATATTTCTGATGATAATACTCACAATAACGCTCTCCAGCTTGCTTGCTAATTCCATATATGGTATTAGGCTCCATGACGGTATATTGAGGAGTATTTAATCTAGGTGTGGTTGGACCAAAAACGGCAATTGAACTTGGCCAGTAAATTTTCTTAAGAATTCCTTCCTTGGCCATATCCAAAATATGAAAGAGTCCATTCATATTTAAATCCCAGGCAAACTTTGGATTCTTTTCGGCAGTTGCACTTAATAACGCCGCCAATAAATATACCTGAGTTATTTTATGTTTTTTAACAACCTCATATACTCTATCCTTATCTAAAATATCGAGCACTTCAAATGGCTCAATTTGATTTTCCATTTGGCGCACATCGCTGCACACTACATTATCTGAACCATAATTCTTTCTAAGATTTTCTGCTAGCTCTAGACCAATTTGGCCGTTTGAACCAATGATAAGTATTTTTTCCGTTGACATGGTTTGTTTGAAAGCTTCGAAATTAAAAAAAACTTTGATTATTCGGTTTTTCTTTTCCTATAAAGAGCTCCTAATCCTCCAGTAAACTTATTAGCAGAAGTATCCGTTTCTGGAATGTAGGTTTGTTTTTGTAAATCCAGACCAACATCTGTGAGCCTATACTGAAAAGATTTCGCCCATCCGGGGTAAAATTCTATTTTGCCATTACTAGTCGCTACTTCATTTAGTTGTTCTTTTAATTCAGAAGTATGAACATACGATTTAACAATATTTTGGTTCAGCAAGGTTAAATTATTAAGGAGCAATCCAACGGCTAATACAAAACCTGGCCCCTGCCATTTAACCCGTTGCAAAACCAACAAAACCAGAATCACTAAAAAAATCCAAAATTGTGGAACGTACCTCATAACCCATGCCTCCGGGTTAATAAAAGTGGCAATTAATAAAACAGAGAGTATAAACACAGCATTTTTCCTCTCCTTCCCTTTTAATTCAAAAAGCACCCATAACCCAAGTGGAAAAAGAAGCAAAAAAACTTCTGGCGTAAAAGGTCCAAATCCTGCTAAATCGGGAACACCATAGTCATAGGTATAAAGTGGAACATGTGAAAACAGTGTTTTTAGGTCACTTGTTTCGGGATTTCTTGCCCATTTTGGTTCGGCATAAAAGCTTCTAAAAAAGCGTTCAAAACGATTTGTATTTAAAAAATTAGCGGGGTAGTTCTCTTCTTTCTTAAACACTTTTTCCGTTCCTTCTGATAATGGATATAAGGGATGCCCCATTCGTATAAGGTTACTCATATATGGATTCCAACCTAAAACGCCAAAAGTAAAAACACCCCAAAACAAAGCAATGGTTAACATCTTCTGCCATTTATAAGCTTTGGTAAACCATAAAAAACCTAAAAATGCACCCACATAAAGTATGGCATAAAAGGCGGATGGAAACTTAATATTTGCCAATAATGCAAAGGCCAACAATGCAAGAAAACCTTTCACCCAACCGCCCTCAACTACTTGGTAAATGGCAAATGCCATTCCTAAAAAAGTTAGTGAACTCACCTGACCATCCACATAAAAACTGCCAAGATTTAAGATTTGAATAGGATTACTAGCAATTAAAAAGGCTAAAATCCATGAGAGTAAAGCAGATAATTTAAAAATTGCCCTACCCATATGCTGTGCAACAAATAAACAACTGATTATTAGTTGAAGGTTAGCGGCTTTTCCCATTTCAACATTGCCTGTTACCTTTGCAACTAAGGCAGCATAAATCCATGGAACTTTAGGAAAGTGATTAAGATATTTGCTGCAATAGGAAGTTTCTTCTTCACTCAGCATTTTATAACTGGGATTCCAGCCATTTTTCAACAAATGAACAGCATCTAAATGATACCAAGTGCCATCAAAAGAGGTGTCGTAAATTGAGCCAGCAAAAAGGAGACACAATAGAAATAATCCAAGACTAATCAGAAAATTAATTCCAAATTGCCTCTTTTGCGAAATTCCAAAATAATTGCGATGAAAAACCCAACTAAACGAAATAAAAATTAAAAGGCTTAAGGCAAATTGCCAGGACGAAATTGGCATATTCAATAGCAGGCATAATTGCGGTGCAAATACCAAACTTACATACCATAAAAACAGCATGATACCTATGGCGTAAAGTCTTTGAGTTAAAGTCATCGGTTCTAAAGAAAGGACAAGTAACAAAAAATCACATGGAATTCATAACAATTCCCTAAAATTGCGCATCTTATCATTTACATGGGAAAACAGATTTTAATTACGGGAGGTGCTGGTTTTGTTGGCTCTACGCTTTCAATTGGACTAAAAAATCGCTATCCAAGCTACCAAATTATTGCACTTGACAACCTACGTAGGCGAGGTTCAGAATTAAATATTCCTCGTTTAAAAGAAGCAGAAGTAGAATTTATTCATGGAGATATTAGAAATCCAGAAGACCTAGTTGGATTCGAAAATCTAGATATAATCATTGATGCCTCAGCAGATCCGAGTGTGCTTTCGGGAATAAATTCACCCGTAATGCCACTCATTCAATCAAATTTAAATGGCACTGTAAATTGCCTTGAATTGGCTCAAAAAACAGGCGCTGCATTTATTTTTCTTTCAACTAGTCGAATTTATCCAATTAAGAATTTAGAATCTGCTGCCTGGGAGGAACAAGAAACTCGATTTGTTTGGAAAGACCAACAAAGTTTAAGAGGGATTTCTTCAAAGGGAGTTCAAGAAGATTTTCCTCTTGAAGGAAGCCGAAGTTTTTATGGAAGCACCAAACTTGCCTCCGAATTGTTAATCACCGAATACAATGAGCTAAAAGGTCTAAAAACCATAATTAATCGTTGCGGTGTAATTAGCGGTCCATGGCAAATGGGAAAAGTAGACCAAGGAGTTTTGGTTTTATGGCTGGCTAGACACTTTTTTAAAGGTAGTTTGGCATATATTGGATATGGCGGTACCGGGAAACAAATGCGCGATGTTATGCATTCAGATGATTTGCTTGAATTAATAGACCAACAAATTCATCATTTGGATTTATATAATAATCAAACGATAAACGTGGGCGGTGGATTAGATTGTAGCTTTAGTTTACAAGAACTTACCAAACTTTGCCAAGAAATAACAGGGAATAGCATTCAAATTAAACCTATCACTGAAAATAGAACAGCAGATGTGCGCATATATGTAAGTGATTGTACCAAACTAAACGCCCTAAATAATGGGGCCTGGAAGCCTAAAAAAACCATGGCAGACTTGGTATCAGATACCTTTGATTGGATGAAAATTAACGAGAAAAATTTAAAGAACATCTTAAGTTAAAAGAATGAATATTGCAGTAATAACAGGTAGTAGCGGACTTATTGGTGGTGAATCAGTGGAGTTTTTTACTAAAAAATTTGATTTAGTAATTGGTATAGACAATAATTTACGCTCCTACTTTTTTGGCGCCGATGGCTCAACCATCTGGAATAAAAATAGATTAGAGGAAAAATATGCCAACTTTAAGTCGTACGACATTGACATTAGAAACTATTCTGAACTAGAAAAAGTATTTTTAGAATATGGCAAGGACATTAAATTAATTGTTCATGCAGCCGCACAACCAAGCCACGATTGGGCCGCCAAGGAACCCTTAACAGATTTTGGAGTAAACGCTGTTGGCACCCTTAATATGCTTGAACTAACAAGATTAAACTGCATAGAGGCCGTTTTTATTTTTACTTCCACAAACAAAGTTTATGGCGATACGCCCAACTTATTGCCTTTAGTTGAACTAGAAAAACGCTGGGAAATTGACGAAAGCCATGCCTTTTTCAAAAGAGGTATTGATGAAAGCATGAGCATTGACCAAACAAAACATAGTGTATTTGGTGCTAGCAAAGTTGCGGCAGATGTGATGGTTCAAGAATATGGTCGCTATTTTGGCATGAAAACAGGTGTTTTTAGAGGAGGCTGCTTAACAGGCCCAAACCATAGTGGCGCGCAATTACATGGATTTTTGGCCTACCTTATGAAATGTGCCATTTCTGGCAACCACTATACTATTTTTGGTTACCAAGGAAAACAGGTTAGAGATAATATTCATAGTTCTGATTTGGTCAATATGTTTTGGGAATATTATCAAAACCCAAGAATGGGCGAAGTGTATAATGCTGGAGGAGGCCGTTTTGCAAATTGCAGCATGTTAGAAGCAATTGATTGGTGCGAGAAAATTAGTGGCAAAAAAATGAGCTACAGCTACTCTGAAACCAATCGTATTGGCGATCATATTTGGTATATAAGTGATGTAAACAAATTCAAAGATCATTACCCAAATTGGAATTGGAAATACAATTTGGAAGCCACTTTGGTTGAAATGCATGATAGGATGAATGAGCGTATGATTGTAAAAGATTGCTAAAAAATTTAAACGCAAATCAATAGAACATGAAATTAAGTGTGGTTATTCCTGCCTATAATGAAGCTCTTGGCATTACCGAAACATTGGAGAATTTATATGCTAAACTTCAATCGGCTCAAATACTGCACGAAATTGTTGTGGTAAATGATAATTCAAAAGATAATACCTTAGAAGTTCTTGAAGGGCTTCAAACTACCATACCTACTTTGGTTATTTATACGAACCTTGGTCCAAATGGATTTGGATACGCTGTAAGATATGGACTAGAAAAATTTTCTGGTGATTGTGTTGCCATCATGATGGCCGATTTAAGTGATTCGGCCGATGACCTACTCGTATTTTATAACAAAATGCTGGAAGGTTTCGATTGCGTTTATGGCACACGTTGGAGCAAGGGAGGAAAAGTATATGATTACCCAAGGCATAAGTTGTACTTAAATAGGTTATTTAACAACATAGTTAGAATGCTTTTTGGCATCCGTTACAATGATATCACCAATGCCTTTAAGCTATATAAAAAAGAAGTCATAGAAGGTGTTAAACCTTTTCTATCACCACATTTCAACTTAACGGTTGAGATTCCATTAAAGGCAATTATTAGAGGTTATACATACGCAGTTGTTCCAAATTCTTGGACAAATAGAAAGCATGGCGTTTCGAACCTAAAAATTAAAGAAATGGGAAGTAGGTACTTCTTTATTTTGTTGTACTGCCTAATTGAAAAGTTCTTTAGCCAAGGCGACTTCAAGAAAAAATGGTAATCCTTCCTATTCCTTCACTCTAAACCCATCCTCAATATTTTGAGTTCGCATACCTACCGAATCAATGAGGTAATAAGTGCATGGAAATTGATCCCAACAAGAACCTCCAATAGTTGTAACAATTGGTTTAATTGAACCCAATTGAATTGTAGGTAAGTGATTTTGAGGATAACTAATTGGATGTATCATGCCTGCCTGCAAATTTCCGGATTGAACGGTTTTGAATCCTAGATAAAAAGCAAATAACCCTGCCAAATAAATAAGCGCTAGTTTGGGGATTTCAAATTTAATTAATGGCGCCATTAAATAAAGAACCATAGCAATGCTACTAACCATATACCCAAACAAAAACCTAGGATGAGGGCCATTTAAAAATAAAAGTAAAAAGCCCGATTGAATAAAAATAATTGGCCAAATAAGCTCTTTTCGTTTTAATCCAAATACCCATAATATTGGGGTACTTAGTACAAACAATAAAATAAGTAACCTATTCAATAAATCTAATTTAAGAAACCAAATAGGTAGCCATTCTTGCATTCTTAATTGACTAGTTATATAAACATCTTGCCCCGAAATTTTACCCCAATTTTTTATACTGAATGTTTCCCATTTAAGCATGTATTCTGGAATTTTCCAGTCGAAATGAAATAGGTTAATCTGATGAAACGGATATAATAAATACCCACTTATAATAACATTCCCAATTAGCCAAGGAAGAATAAAAATACTTGCTAGGCCAATAACCTTTATAGGTGTCTTAAATTGTTTATTTTTAAGATATTCCCATAACCCAGGTAAAGCCAACATTCCAAATGAAATAGCGGTTGCTTTAACTGTTAGTATCCAACAACATATTAAAACTATCAATAAAAAATAAGCTGCCCGATTTTTAGGTTCGAACCACCAGAAAATAAATAAATCAAGCAATAAATAAATTGTTAGGGTTACTTCAAAATCTGGCGTAACAGCACCAATAAAGGCAGTTTTAAAGGAAAGAATTATGAAGGTTCCAAACAAAAGCCTCATCCATTGGTGGGCCTTTGAAAGCACTCTCGAAAAATAAAACCAGCTAAATGCTACAAAAAAAAATAAGGCATTTCCAACATAAACAGATTTTACCCCAAGCCAACTAAAACCTATGAAGGATTGAAAATTGAACCACCAATTATTATTGGCTAAAGGCCTATTAAAATTGCCAAGGCCAGGAATATTAGGGTAATTTTCGGCCCATTTTATGGCTTGTAAATGGTAATCGGCAATGTCTCCACTCCCTGGTCTACTAACAATTGAAAGGATTGCCCCCAAAAGTAACACTCCAAAAATCAACCAATTTTCTTTTAGGTTTGATCCAATACTTTTTAGAAGAAAGACTAAGGTAGAAGGTTTAGAAAAAATAAAGGCAATAAAAAAAACATGCACTACCCAATCAATCGGGAAAAAGAAATGGTAAATAGCAATGACAACACTTATAAATGAGATGCCAATAATTGGGAGAATAGCAGGATTCAAGTCGCCTTCTATTTCAATGGCAAAAAATTTCTTAAGCAAAGCCCAAGCAAAAGCACCTACGCAATAGGTAATAACATAAGCATAAACCAATAAGGCAAAACTAACAAGCATGCCGCAAAGTAAAAGAAAATGATGGACGCTTAAAAAGTAATTCCAAATCTTCTTAGTTGGCGTTTAATAAAATTCTTAGCCCCCTCTTTAACTGGAGTAAGCGCCTTCTTTATTGTGCTATCGGTAGGTCGCGCCTTAAATACGGTATCGTGATATTTAGCTGCATCATCTCTAAGGGCTGTATAGTAATAGGCGTAAAAAGATTTTCTTGTTACCCCATCTGGCACTTTAATAGCTGCGTACCCATGATAGCTAATCTCATTTGTTTCAAAAATCAAACATCTATTAAATGAGGGAAATACTTTTTTATCTAGGTTCGTCATATCTGCATTCCATAGTTCGGTATGCCCACCATATTCTTCTTTCCAATCGCGATTAAAGAAAATAAGTAAATTCACTCGTCTATGAATTCCTCTATCTGCATGAATATTAAAATCGATATGGATATCTAAAAAGCTACCGTTTGCCCCTTGGTGTAAGCCACCACCTAAGGCATCGGGCACACTAAACAAATCATCTATACCAGTAATTTTGCTCATAATTTGGCACCAAACTGGACTATGCAAATCTTCACGTAATTGGGTAAATAGGGCAGGAAAATCTTCAAAGTTTGAGCCCTCCGCCTTATATTCATTTACGCCTTTATACTTTTTATTAAACACTTCCTCTTTTGGAAAGCCATCAAATAATTCATCCGCAATTTCAGGCTTTAAAAAACCATCAATAACAACATGTTTGTATGGCTTTGATTCGGCAAACGATTTCTTTAATTGGTCAATGCTAACTTCGTTAAAAAGGCTGGTATTTATTAATTTCATGCGTAGAATTTCAATTTAATTTTTAGGTTTCTTGCTTTGCAATTTAGATTATTTCTAAACAAATAAATGTAAAAAGATAGACTTTACCTCAAACAAAAAAGGCCATAACTCAAATGAGCTATGGCCTTTTCGTTAATACTATAGAATTATGCTTTTGCTTGAAGTGCTTTAAGCATTTCTGAACCAATTTCAGCTGGTGATTCAACAACATATAAACCACACTCACGCATAATGGCCATTTTAGCAGCTGCTGTATCGTCTTTTCCACCAATAATAGCTCCTGCATGTCCCATTCTGCGTCCTGGAGGCGCTGTTTGGCCAGCAATAAATCCAACAACTGGTTTTTTATTTCCGTTTGCTTTAATCCAACGAGCGGCATCTGCTTCATAACTTCCACCAATTTCGCCTATCATAATAATAGCGTCGGTTTCAGGGTCGTTCATTAGCATTTCTACTGCGTTCTTTGTAGGAGTTCCAATAATTGGATCACCGCCAATACCAATAGCTGTGCTAATTCCTAAACCAGCTTTTACCACTTGATCTGCAGCTTCATAAGTAAGAGTTCCTGATTTAGAAACAATACCAATTCTACCAGTTTTAAAAACAAAACCTGGCATGATACCTACTTTAGCTTGGCCAGGGGTAATAATACCTGGGCAATTTGGACCAATTAATACGCAATCTCTTGATTTAATATATTCCTTTACAGGAATCATATCGGCAACCGGAATACCTTCAGTTATACATACAATTACTTTAATACCAGCATCTGCGGCTTCCATAATCGCATCGGCAGCAAAAGCTGGCGGTACAAAAATAATAGAAACGTTGGCACCTGTTGCTGTAACTGCATCTAACACAGTATTGAACACTGGCTTTTCTAAATGTAATTGGCCACCTTTCCCAGGTGTAACACCGCCAACTAAATTTGTTCCGTATTCAATCATTTGCTGGGCATGAAAAGAGCCCTCGCTACCGGTAAATCCTTGTACGATTACCTTTGAATTCTTATCTACTAATACTGACATAGCTTGATTTTTAAGCAGGGCAAATATGAACTATTTTTTAAAAAAATCATACCTTAAACTTATTTATTTAAAGGCAAGGAGTTTTCTACTTATTTAAATGCTCTTGAGGTCAACAATTCCTCAATTTTAGAGATTAATATGGCCTTATTAATAGGTTTTGTCAAATAATCATTCATTCCAACATCAAAACACTTCTTTTTTTCAATGGCATCGTCGTGAGCAGTTACCGCTAAAATTGGAATATTTCTATCCATAGCAAATTCATCGCGAGTACGAATATGATGAGTAGCTTCAATTCCATCCATTTCTGGCATTCGAATATCCATTAAAATTAAATCGAAACTTTTCTCTTTTAAATAACTTAATGCCTTAAGGCCATTATCAGCAATCACAAATTGATACCCTTCCTTTTCCAAAATTTTGGCAAATAATCGCTGATTTAGTTGATTGTCCTCAACAACTAAAATTTGATATTTAGAATGTTCGCCAATAGTGTTTTCACCAGACTTTCCTTTAAACTTATCCTCAGGTCTATCCAAATCTTCCACTTCAACTTCCAAAATAAAACTACTACCAACACCTTTTTCGGAAATTACCTCAATGTGGCCTTTCATTAAATCACACAGTTCTTTCACATTTTTGAGCCCAATTCCAAAACCGTTAGCTCTATTACTAATTTGCGGCGCACCCTTAAAAATCTGTTTAATTTCCTTTTCGCTTAATCCTGGACCTTCATCAATAACTGAAATCTGAAGTGTACTTAATCGTTTTCCATCTTTAACCCTACTAGCACTTTGCTTTACCTCAATTTTAACAACGCCTTTATCACATAGTTTAACAGCATTGCTCATTAGGTTTTGAATCATATTTATAAGCTTTTGCTTATCGGCATTAATTTGTTTTGGAACGCCAGGGTATACCATTTGATTAAATAGTAGCCCTTTATGTTTACATTGAAACCCATATATCCGAAAGAGCTCTTCCAGCGCTTCTAGAAAATCAAACGGCGTGGCAACCGGATAAGCTTCCTTTCTATCTAATTGAAGATAGGTAATTAAATTATTTAGTAAGAACATTAACTCATCACTACTTAATTTAATATACGTTAAATAGTCTTTTAGCTCGCTAAATGTTTTGCTTTCCAAAGCTAACTGACTCATTCCAACAATACCATTTAGCGGGGTCCTAATTTCATGGTTTATTTGCTGAAGCATATTACTTTTTGCTTTACTACTAAGCTCAAAAAGTTTGTTCTTTTTATTTAAGTTAAAAGTAAAAATAATTAACCCTGTAAGTAATAATAGGAAGAAAATTATAACACTTGTAGCAATTAATAAGATGTTTCTTCTTTCAATGGCTGAGGCTTGCTCGGCAATTTTTAATTGGCTAATTTCATTTTCCTTAGCCATCAATTTTAGTTTTTGTTCTTTCCGCTCATTTTCAAATTTAGTAGCAACAAAACCTATTTCTGTTTTTTTACTATTGTCAATTAAGGATTGATCTATTTGCTTTTTTAGTTTAAAAAAATAGTCGGCCTTTGCTTGATTTTTCAATTTCAAATAAATCTCTGCCTGCGTATTATAAATTTCTCCACTTTCCGACAATTTCGGATTTCTATTTGCGATCTCTAACCCAAGGTTCGCATAATATATCGCAGAATCCATTTGTCCTAACGCCAAAAAAGTATTGGCCATAGCCGATGATTCAAGAAGCAAGGAAGTTGAATTCCTCATTCTCACATCTATTTTATAGGCCTCACTAAAATAGGGCAATGCTTTTTTAAATTGTTTACGTGACTGGTAAACTAGGCCAATATTATGAAGTGCTGATGAAATATCATTCGCATTACTTAAACGTCTGAATACTTCCAAAGCATTTGAATAATGGTATAATGCCTTTAAATCATAATTATTTTTCTTATAGATACTTGCCAAATTGTTTTCAATTTCAGCAACTATTAATTCATCTTTTGTGCCTTTATATAACTCCAGCGACCTTAAATAATAAACCTCGGCCTCCTGCAAATTATTTAAATCCATATACAGGGTACCAATATTATTATAGGTTCGGGCCGCCCTAGGAAAATCACCAATTTGCTCCGATATTTTAACAGAGGCAATATAATAGCGCATTGTTTTACTATAGTCGCCTTGCATATAGGCCAAATTCCCTAAACTATGATAGGCCAAAGAAACGGCATGGGGTTCTTTGCATTTAAGAGCTAAAGATAGCCCAGTTAAATAATGCTGTTTAGCTACAACTAAATTATTTTGGTTTTTTTCTAAAATACCAATTATGATTTCGGAGGTTGCCTTTCCCTTACAATAATTTAATTTATTGCTAAGGGCATAGGCCTGTCGGGCATAATTTCCTGCCTTTGTGGTGTCAATACTTCTAAAGCAGTTCGCTAATCCATTTAAGATATCAGCTCTCTGCAAATCATTAGCAAAAGGCAACAAACTTTCCAAGCTATCGCGCTCTGTTTCAGATTGTGCATTCGCTTTGTTAAATAGTAAACATAACAAAGCAATCCAAATAAACCTTCCTAAATAGTTAAATACCCTCATTCCTCTCAGTCGTTTCTGCAACTAAAATAATTAAGCCTTTGCCAATTCCCTAATTTATTTTAAGATTTACTTTGTAATGCTTCCCAATACTCTACAGCCCTGCGTGTATGGGGTATTACAATAGTACCTCCAACAATATTTGCCACAGCAAAAATTTCAAACATTTGGTCAGTTGTAACGCCTAACTCAAAACATTTACCTAAATGATATTTTACACAATCATCACATCTCAAAACCATACTTGCTACCAAACCTAACATTTCTTTGGTAACTGTAGGTAAAGCACCCTCTTCATAGGTATTTGTATCCAAATTAAACAAACGTTTTAATACCAAATTGTCTGAACCAAGGATTTTCTGGTTCATTTTTTCTCTATAGGAATTGAATTCATCAACTTTTATCTGGTTTTCCATATTTTTTTTTATTTTATTCAATACTTAGCTCCACATTTGGATCCCAAAAATAGGTAGCAAAATCCTTAACAGAATCATTTTCAACAACAATACCTTCCGACTCAAGCAATAATTGCATTTGATTTGGAGAACCAAAATGGTGTTTGCCCGTTAATAAACCATTTCTATTTAATACTCTGTGAGCAGGTACAGGTGGTATTTGTTGATGAGCAGAATTCATAGCATATCCAACCATGCGTGCACCCGAAGTAGCGCCTAAATAGCGAGCTATAGCTCCATATGAACTTAATCTTCCCCTTGGAATAAGTCGAACAACTTCGTATACATCCTTAAAAAAATCTTTCTGCTGCATAATTGGTAATAAAAGATGCTATTCTTCTATAGTGCAAATCAAATGCTATGTTTGAAAAATGCAAGGCACAAATAACCCACAAAATATTCTTAAAAAGCATTTTGGTTTCGACCAATTTAGGCCCCTGCAGGAGGATATTATTACTGGAGTACTAAATCAAAAGGACACCTTGGTTCTTATGCCAACCGGTGGAGGAAAATCTATTTGTTTTCAATTACCTGCCTTACTATTACCCCATATTACACTTGTAATTTCACCCCTAATTGCACTCATGAAAGATCAAGTTGAGGCTCTTAAGGCAAATGGAATTGCTGCCGATTTTTTAAACAGCAGCATGGACGAAGGAGAACAAAATAACCTAATAGATAAACTTAAAAGAGGCGAAATTAAATTACTATATCTGTCTCCTGAAAAACTGCTCACCCTTGCATCCTATTTAGAGGCCAATATTAAAATTTCACTCATTGCTATTGACGAAGCTCATTGCATAAGCCAATGGGGACATGATTTTAGGCCAGAATACACCAAATTGGCCAAACTGCGAGATCTATGGCCAAACATTCCAGTAATTGCCCTAACTGCAACTGCAGATAAAATTACTAGAAAAGACATTGTAAAACAGTTAAACCTACAAAACCCAAATATTTTTGTAGCTAGTTTTGATAGACCAAATTTAAGCCTAAGCGTAAAGTTTGCGGTTAAGAAAAAACAAAAACTTCAGGAAATTTCAGATTTTATTGATACCAGAAAAAACGAAAGTGGAATCATTTATTGCCTAAGCAGAAAATCAACCGAAGAAATGGCAAGCGAACTTAGTGAATTTGGAATTTCTGCAGAATGTTACCATGCAGGCCTTAGTTCTGAGCAAAGAAACAAGGTTCAAGACAATTTTATAAATGATCGAACCAAAGTAATCTGCGCAACAATTGCATTTGGAATGGGTATAGATAAAAGCAATGTCCGCTTTGTTATTCACAATAGTCTTCCAAAAAACATGGAAGGCTATTACCAAGAAATTGGAAGAGCTGGCAGGGATGGATTGCCTTCTGATACAATTCTATATTACTCTTTAGGAGACATTATGCTTCTTAGAAGTTTTATTGAGGATAGCGGTCAAAAAGAACTCAATTTTGAGAAATTAAATAGAATGCAGCAGTATGCCGAAACTCCAATTTGTAGAAGAAAAATACTCCTTGCCTATTTTGGAGAAACCTTAGAAATGCCGTGCAATAATTGCGATGTTTGCAAACAACCTCGAAGTACATTTGATGGTACCTTACTTGCGCAAAAAGCCCTCTCTGCTTTGGTTCGAACCGAGGAAAAAGTTGGCAACAATTTGCTCATTGATATTTTGAGAGGCTCACATAGAAAAGAAATTATTGAGAACAATTATGATAAGATAAAAACCTATGGAGCAGGAAAAGATTTGCCTTATAGCGATTGGCAAAAATACTTGCTACAAATGTTAAATCTAGGTTTGGTTGAAATTGCCTATGACGACAATCATACGCTTAAAGTGAGTGATTTTGGGAAGGAAGTTTTATTTGGAAAAAAATCTATCGATCTAGTTAAAACCGACGAACTACAAAAATTTGAACCTAAGAAAAAAAGAAACTTGCTAGAAGATGATGTGAAAGATTTAGATAAAGAATTGTTTGATTATTTAAGAAGTGTTAGAAGACAATTTTCGGAAAAAGAAAATGTACCCGCCTATGTTATATTTAGTGATGCTACACTTCAAGAATTATCGGAGAAAAAGCCAATTCAAATAAGCGACTTGCTCCATATAAATGGAATGGGAGAGTTTAAAATTAAAAAGTATGGAAATACCTTTGTAAAAGAAATCAAACAATGGCTTAGGAACAATGATGTGAAAGCCCCTAAAGGCAATACCTATAAGGAAACATTTGAATTACTAAAGGAGGGCTACTCTATTGAGGAAATTGCTGAGGCAAGAAAAATTCATACCACTACCATTTATTCTCATATCGCCCAATTATATTCCAAAAACGAAATTGACTCCTTGGACCCATACATTAATTCTGTGGAAATTGAATTGGTAAGGAAAGCTGCCTCTGAATTGGGGGATACAAAACAATTAACTCCCATTTTTAATCATTTAAACCAAGAAATACCCTTTCACATTATTCGTTTATGCCTAGCATATATTGAAAAAGAATTGGGCTAAAAATCTAAACTTAAGGAAATATAATAAATTGGTTTACTCGCAACTTCGCCATCTTGAATACCCCAAGCAGTATCGAAGCGAACGAAATAGCCGAACAATTTAGACCGTAAGCCACCACCAAATCCTGCAACAATTGGATCTCTCACATTAATTACTTTGGCTTTTATAGGGCCGTTTTCATATGTTTTTTGATTAAACGTATTTTGGTCACTATACGGATTTGAACCTACCCAGGCAGTACCCATATCAAAAAATGGAACCACCTGAAAGTTGTTTAAAAACTCACTACGTAAAGTTCGGTTCAGTGCATATTGAAATACGGGCATTCTAATTTCTGTATTTATTAATGCAAATGAATTCCCATTCCTAATGTTTTGCTCAAATCCACGAAGGTTACATGCTAATGCTTGAAAGATATAGTTTCTATCTGTGGCAGTTGCAATTTCAGTATTAAATCTTGCTGGTAGCCAATTCTCTACACCTCCCAAATAATAAACAACTCTACCTGGCCCAAATGAGGTATTGGCCGTAACCCTTGTTGCCCAAATAATTTGTCTGTGAATCTTTTGATAATGTCTAAAATCAAACCCTAACGTATTCATTTGAATGTCGGTACTCTTTAGGTTGCTATAGTGCTCATAAAACAACTTAAAACGAGTACCATTCCATAAATTCATACCCTTAGGAATAGTATTGTCAAAAACATATTCAACCTTACCACCAAGCCAATGATTAACAAAATCATTTGAATCACGTGTAGCAATATCTGAGGAACGAATAATGTCTCTATCTTGACGAAAAAAGGTAGCCAATCGCAAACTGCTTACTGGGCTAAAAGGTATTTTTAAAATATACCGCATTTCGTGTGACAGATTTTTATAACTCACTACCTCTGGTGTACCCCCGCTCCTACTCTGACGGTAAAAAACAAATTTATGGTCGAGCCTACGTTTTAGCGTTTCAAAACTTGCAAAATAGTCATACCCTGATAAATCAAAAGCAACTCGCACCCCTCCAGTTATTCTATAATCCTCAAACAAATCCATCATACCCAATTTAAACATACCATTTAAACCGGGATTAAACATTTGCTGAGAGGCAGGTGAAATCGGTTGATAATAGGTATTAATAATACTATTATCGATTTGTGTTACCACCTTATCTGTAAAAAACGTTACATCATAAAAACGTGGCGCATTAATTTTAATATTTTTTTGATTGTTTGCGCTCTCTGCATTTTTCGTAACTAAAATATAACTAGGCCTTTTATAATCAGGAGACGTATATTCATTTACGAAAAAATAGGCATTTGTATCAACAGGCACCTTTATTTCCGTTTGTGTTTGGGCTTCATCTGGATTACCTTTTGCCACTTTAAACTCGGCTGGCCCAGAAACAAATGGTTGAGTTGCGTAACCAGTTTTAAGTCGAAACATATTCGGGTAGGTTTCTACATTTTGACTTTCCTCCTCTACATTCTTTATAATAGGACTGTATCTAATATGATATCTACCTTGATCTAAAACCAAATCATAAACCTGCTTGCCTTGAACTGAAATATCATGTGCTAAAATATTTTTCTTGTAATTGGTAAGTGGATAGGTGTATACAATATCCTTGTTATGAATGATGGTATCAATTCGTTCCACCTTTGAATCCAATAGTATTTCTTTACCTTGATAGGTGAACCTATTCCCACTCCAAGTTGGTGCGTCCGAATATATCAAGGTGTCCATTTCTTTTGCAGAACTATCTTGGTATTTAATAGTTAACTCTGTATAATCATAAACCTCCTCCACTCTCACAGCATACCTATTTCTAACACCATTATATTCGCTCAGATAAGCAAAAAAGTTCCTATTATAATCAATAGGTTGGGTTTCATTTATGTATGGAGTATTGGTTAAACGCTTTAATTTTCTACTATTCGTTTCTAGGTCATATTGAAAAATATCATAATTATTATCTTCCTCCAACATGGTTTTAATTCCTACACCCAAAGAATCTCTTTTTCGGTTCGAACTAAACAATATTTTTCCTGAATAATCTACAAAACGAGGATTTACATCATCATAAAAATCGGCTGTAATTTGGCGTTCCTTGCGGGTTGGAATATCATACGTATACAAATCACTTTGTCCCTTTCTGATTGCTGAAACTACAATCGTTCTGCCATTTTCACTAAAATCAATTCCTGTAATTTTATCAAACTTTAAAAACCGAATGGTTTCTTCTTTTTTATTAACCAAATCAACTATCCTTAAAAAAACTTGAGCTTTTTTCTCAAATACATAAGCTAATTTATCTCCTCCTGCTTGCCAAGCCAATAATGGGAAAGAATAATCAATCACAAGTTGATTATATTTTATACCACCCTTAAAAATTCGTTTGGTTTTACCCGTCTTTAAATCCATTAACCAAATTCGATATTTGCCATTTTTATTAGACGTAAAAGCTAAATAATTTCCTTTCGGACTTGCTTTCATTTCTGGCTGAATATAAGGAGCGATGCGCTTTTTGATCTTAAAATCACCACTCGGAAAATCCTGCAATAAATTAGCCTCTTTGGCATACAAGTTTTTATAATATTCCAAATAATCCTTTTGTATTTCGGGGAATTCTATATTGGTTACATACAAAAATGCATTTTCATAATTTCGGGTAAGCTTAGTTATATATACCATATTGGCAATAACATCTGCATCATATTTATCACTTAAATATTTCCATAAAGAATGTCCAGTAAAAACTGGATCTTTTTGGCATAATCTATTAAACCTAAACTTCTTTTTAGACTGTAGAGCATCCTTCATTTTATTGTCCATATCTACGTCCCAGTTTCTCGACAAATAAGAAGTTAAACCTTGTACATACCATTGGGGTAAATTTAATAAGGCTGCATTTTGAATTCGCTCTTGTAGCGAACCTCCATACAATAACTCATTTAATAAAACCAAGGATAAGCCTTCTTTTAATTGTCGAGCCAAATCTGCATGATCCCCATTAAAATAGACCAAAACTCTGTTATTAACAACGTTTGTATAGCCTCCTGTATTCAAAGAAATTTCTTCTAAACCAAAATTGCTTTGCTTTTGATCGCTAAGGGTATTATAACAAATAATCTCAATTCTTCCACCCAATCTATGATCTAGTATTTTTTCAATACTGGGCATTGTATTTTCAGCGTACTTAATACAAAAGGTGGCTAATTCTCTACCACCTGTATAATAAAATGCATCGTAATTTTCGGTTCGTAAAAAGCTCCATTCAAAAGGCCCATATTGTATCCTGTTTTGACCAAATGTGGTATTAATTCCTTGACCCGAAACAAACTGTTGGGTAAACAAGAAACTCAAAAAGAGTAAAAACCGTATTGATTGAATAAATCGCATGAAAATAAATCTTACCAAATTTGCAGGAAAAACGTGAGATGAGGAAATTAATTTTAGTAAAAATAAGGTGAAAATTCATTTTAAGTTTCCAATACGCCTCATTATGCCCAAATTTGCGCTTATGTTAAGTATCCAACAATTTGTATTCAACGATTTTCAAGAAAACACCTATGTAATATGGGACGAAACCTTGAATTGTGCCATTATCGACCCAGGATGTTCCAACGCAAAGGAAGAGATTGAACTAAAATCCTTTATCCAAACGAATGGATTAAAGCCCACACATCTTTTAAATACTCACTGTCATATCGACCATATTTTGGGTAATATGTTTGTAGTAAACACCTACAAATTACCTCTATACATGCATGAAGAAGAACTTTTCACCTATGCTGATACTGATAGATGGGCTGCCATGTTTGGTTTGCCTAAATTTGAAATTCCCGACAAAAAAATTTATTTAAAAGAAAATGATCCCCTTAAAATAGGGAATACTCCTTTAACTATTTTATTTACACCGGGACATTCAATTGCATCCATAAGTTTTTATGAACCAACTAGTAATACTCTCATCTCAGGTGATGTGTTGTTCTATGAAAGCATTGGCCGAACCGACCTTCCTGGAGGAAGTTTTCCAAGACTTGAACAAAGTATAAAAAACGTTCTATTCCGTTTACCAGATCAAACAAAAGTGTTCTCAGGTCATGGACCAGCTACCAGTATTGGCCACGAAAAAGCAAACAATCCGTATGTAGGCAAATAGCAAATTCTTGAAAAACAATTTTTTCGATTTATTAAATCAAATACCTTTGAACAAACTAATTATATGAAAATTCTTAAGATAACTGCACTTGTTTTAGCTTCTATTATTGCTCTTGTGCTCCTTATTTCATTTTTCTTACCTTCCAAAGTACGCGTAGAACGCTCCTTAGAAGTAAAAGCAAAACCTAACCAAGCTTATAAATTGGTTTCTAATATGCATAATTGGAAGTTATGGAGCCCATGGCACAAATTAGATAGCAATACTCAGTGGACCTATACAAAAGAGGAAGAAGGAAAGGGAGCAGGGTACTCTTGGAAAAGTGAAAATCCTAATGTTGGCGAAGGTTCATTACAAATTATTGAATGTACCCAAGATTCATTTATAAAAGCAATTATGAATTTTGGCAAAAAAGGAAACTCATTTGTAAGTTTCACATTCGCTGCCACCGAAAATGGAACAAAAATCACCTGGAGTATGGATAATGATGCATCCACAATGCCTTTATTAATGCAACCAATTAGTAAATACTTCTTCTTAATGATGGACCAAATGGTAGGTCCAGATTTTGAACAAGGTTTAAAAAACATGCAGGTAATTCTAGAATCGCAAAAATCCATTTTTGTGGGAGATTTTGAAGCCGAAATTAGAGACTTCAAAGGAATGAATTATGTAGGTATCCGACAAAAACTTAAAGGAGCCGAAATAAGTCAAAAATTAGGCGAATTTTATGCTCAACTACAATCCTATTTAAGTTCACAAAAGACAAGTATGCAAGGACCTCCATTTACAATAAACTACTCCGCCAAAGGCGATGTTTATGATATGAAAGCTGCCTTAGGAACTTCATTTATTATGGCCCCAGAATTACCAATTGAAGCGGGAGAGCTTAAACCAGGAAAATGGTTAGTAGTAAAATATTATGGTGCATACGATAAAATTAGTCCGGTATATCAATTAGGATTTGAGTATTTGGCCCATAATAAATTAATGCCCTCAGGAGCACCAATGGAGTTTTATTTAAGTGACCCAATGATGGAAAAGGATACAAGCAAATGGCTTACAGAGGTGGTGTTCCCCTGCATTGAATAATTATTTGGTAAGATGAGCCGCAGTCCATTGATTACAACTAACACTTGCCACCAATTTAAATCCACATGATTCTGCCTGTTTCATTAAATCGGGCAAGTCACTCTCATAAAATCCTGATATAAGTAGGATACCTCCCTTACTCAATAGTGGAAATAAATCTATGAAGCTTGAGAGTAAAATATTCTTATTAATATTTGCTAAAATCACCTCATAAACAGAGCTTGGAACAGCTTTTAAGTCGCCTTCTAAAAACTCAATATTAGAAACATTATTTAAGGCCATATTTTCAAAAATATTTTCTGCTGCCCATGTATCTATATCATTTGCATAAATACTCTTTGCGCCCAATTTTGAAGCTAGAATTGCCAATATACCAGTGCCACTTCCATAATCAAAAACATTTTTATTAGTGAAATCTAAACCCAACATTAATTCCATTATGGTAAAGGTAGTTTCATGATGGCCCGTTCCAAAAGATGTTTTAGGTTGGATTATTAATTCCAAGTCGAAATTCTTGTCAGGCTCATGAAAAGGTGCGCGTATCCGTAAACGTTTGTCTATTGAAACAGGCTCAAAATTGCTTTCCCATTCAGCATTCCAATTTTGCTGGGCAACAGTAGAAAATGAATACTTTTCAACTGGCAAATTATACTCAAGAAACAAAGCATTTAAACTTGCTTCGTTAAAATCGCTTTCAGGTAAATACGCTTCAAAACCCGTGTCAGTTTCAATAAATCCCTCATAATTTAGGTCTCCCAATTCTGCTATTAAAACATCCACTAAATTTGGCTCACAAATAACCTTACATAAAATATAGTTTTGCATTGATAATTAAAATACTAATTTGGTTTTAAAATAAATGGCTGTGCGTGCAAAATTACTCTTTCTATTTGTATTTATTGGGCTTCAAAGTCTAATTCGCGCGCAAAACCCTCCTTTCGAACATTTAAATGAACAAAATGGCTTATCCCAATTAAGCATTAGCGCCTTGTATCAAGGTCCAAAAGGTTTCATCTGGGTAGGTACAGATAATGGTCTATTTAGGTATGATGGAAACTATTTTGAAACCGTTTATGATGCAGATGAACGAAATGAAATGAATGGAATGGTACTCTCCATAAATGGAAATCAAAAATGGATGGCCGTTCTTACCCAAGCAAATATTTTAATCATAGACCCCTATAATTTAACCCTAAAATTTCAAAAAATCCCACCCTCAGTAATCAAACCCAAAAAAATACTAATGCTCCGCGAGGAGCTATTGATTTCATCTGAAAGTGGATTGTGGAGCTTAAAAATTGAAACAGGTGTTTTTTCTAAATTGCCAATTAGTGAGCCAATTACTGATTTCCAAATTGTAAAAAGTGGGAAGGTTATAATAAGTAGCATTGAACGATTTTATACCTATTACCCATTTATAAAAAAAGTCATCCCTATAGAATATTACCCAAACTCAAACATCAAAAACATTTTGGTTCAAAACCAAAGTACCATATCTTGGATAGAATCAGATAATTACTTTCATGAAGGCAATTTAATTGGAAATGCCCTTTCGCCTGAAAAGAGCTATTTGCTACCTCAAACAAATGGTAGTTGTCAACTCATCTATTACAATAACAAATATTTATTAGGAACTCAAAATGGGCTCCTTTGGTTCAGCCCAAATGGCCCAGATTTGCTGCAAACAATGAAGGAAGATGAGCCAAGGTCATTATCTCAAAATAATGTGACGAGCCTATTAAAGGATCGCACAGGTAATCTTTGGGTTGGTACTAAAATTGGGGGATTAAATTTACATCAACCCTATCGCTATAAATTTAATTTAGTTTCACCTCTTATATCAAGTAAATTCTCAAAATGCAAAGAAATATTATCCTTTTCAGAGGCATTCAACAAACAAATAATCTTTCAAAATGCACTTGGAGAAATTGGATTATTTGACCCTAAAGCAAACCAACTTACCAAAACTATTACTACAAAAATCTCAGGAAATTGCCTTTTCCCAATTGATTCAACCAAGAAAAAGTTTTTCATAGGTGGCTGGGATGGTCTGTATGAAATTGACATTGATAAGGAAACTCAAAAGTTTATTAGCACCAAATGTGATGTTAAGAATTTCGAAAGTGATGTTAAAATTATTTTACCAGAAGGTAATAACCAATTTTGGATGGGGGGTGAAGATGGCTTATTTCTTTTCGACTTAAACCAAAAGAAAACTATTGCCTATTATGGCATTGGAAACTCAAATATAGGCTCAGAAAACATAAGATATTTAACACGAAAATCGAGTGAAGAACTTTATGTATGCACTATGGCAGGTTTATATTTATTTAATACAACAAGCCAAAACTTTAAACTTGTTCAAATTACAAAAAACAAAAAACAGCCTCTCATTGCCTCAGTAGGAATAGATAAGAATAATTCGCTTTGGGTTGCTACTGGAGGGGAAGGGATTTATTGCATTAAACCTACTGGTGAAACTATAAACTACACAAAAAATAATGGCCTAAGTAATAATATGATTTATTCCTTACAAATGAATACATCAAAAAACGAATGTTGGGTCAGTTCAAATAATGGATTATCCTGTATACATGTAGAAACAAATCAAATTAGTAATTATGATTTACATGATGGAATTCAAGGAAGTGAATTTATTGAAAATTCTTCCTTATTATCCAGTAGTGGGGATCTCTATTTTGGAGGGGTGAATGGATTTAATTACTTCGAGCCTGCAAATATACCAAATGACACAAATGATTGCAAAGTTGTTATTAAAAGCCTTTCGCTATTTGATAAAAAGGAGCCATTTAGCAGCTACTATAGAATTCCAATTGAAAAAAATTATCTGGTTTTTGAATTTTCTGCTCTTGACTATTATTTAAAAGGAAACCATACCTACTATTACAAACTAGAAGGCTTGCAGGAAGATTGGACAGAAATTGGAGAAAGAAGATTTGCAGGATTTGCCCAATTAGGAGAAGGAGACTATGTGTTTAGAGTTAAAGTTAAGAGCCCTGATGGTAGAATGAGTAAACAAGAAGCTAAAGTATATTTTAGCATTGTACCTCCGTTTTATAAACTAGCATGGATTAAATTTTTAGGTATTTTATTTTTCGCTGGGATTGTTTCATTATTAATTTATTTAAGAATTAAGAACGCTTTAAAAGAAGAACAGGAAAAAGGAAGGCAAATAAAAATGATTGCTGAATTGGAGTTAAAAGCACTTCGAGCGCAAATGAATCCTCATTTTATTTTTAATTCCTTAAATTCAATTCAAGATTTTGTTCTTAATAATGAAGGCCAATTGGCAGCAAAATATTTAAGTAAATTTGCGAAGTTAATACGAATGATTCTTGACATTTCTGAACAAACATTTGTAAGCATTCATTCTAAAATTGATTTTTTGAAACTTTATATTGAACTCGAAGCGCTGCGACTCAATAACTCTTTTACCTTTAATTTTGATATTGACCCAGAAATAGATCTGGAATCTCTTATTCCTACCCTGTTAATTCAGCCACATGTTGAAAATGCCATTTGGCATGGATTACAATATAAAAAAGGACAAAGAGAGCTACTTATTAGAATGAGAAAAGCAGATAATAACTTATTGGAAGTTATTGTTGAAGATAATGGAATTGGAAGAAGTGCGGCAATGGAAATTAAAAAAAATAAACTTAAAATTCATAATTCATTCGGAGCCAAAATTACCGAGGACAGAATAAACACGCTAAATAAATTATTTGGTTCCAAGCCAAAAATTGAAATTGTAGACTTATTTGATAAAAATAATTTAGCTTGCGGAACCAAGGTCATAATGCAAATTCCAATTACACATGGCTAAAGAATTAAAAACTATTATTGTTGAGGATGAATTGAGAGGTAGAAATGCTCTAAAGGCAATGCTATCTGCTATTCCACAAATTTCACTTATTGGGGAAGCCTCAAATGTAGATGAGGCAATTTCAATTATTTCTGAAACCTATCCCGACTTAGTTTTATTGGATATTGAAATGCCTTTTAAAAATGGATTTGATTTATTAGCCGCCTTACCTGAAAGAACCTTTGATGTAATATTTACCACTGCCTATGATTCTTATGCCATAAAGGCAATAAAATTTAGTGCAATAGACTATTTATTAAAGCCAATAGATCAAGATGAACTTTTAATTGCCATAGAAAAAACAGCAGAAAAAAGGAAAAAAATCAAGCATAAACCCCAATTGCAGATAAATAATTTGCTTGACAACCTAAAAACCACAAATAAACAAAACTTTAAATTATCTTTGCCTACATCGGAGGGTTCACTATTTATTCCTATTGAAGAAATTATTAGGTGTGAAAGTGATGCAAACTATACTTGGTTTTATGTTAAAACTGAAACCAAACCAATTTTAGTTTCAAAAACCCTAAAAGATTATGAAGAATTACTTACAGACTATGGATTTTGCAGAGTTCACCATTCACATTTGGTAAACTTAAAATTCATAGCAAAGTATATAAAAGGAGAAGGAGGAATGGTTGTGATGATGGATGGTGCGGAAGTTGAAGTATCAAGACGGAAACGAGAGGTATTTCAAAAATCGCTTGAAAAGTACGCTAATATTATATAGCTGACTACCAAATAATCATCCAAACCAACCAGTTATTTGTTTAGTGTTTCTAGCTGCGTTTTTTTTCTCATCTTTGAGTAGCCTCAAATGAAAGCAAAAAAAATCGCCCTAATGTCTTTTTTATTAATTACTCTAGTACTTGTAGCTGTACAATTCTGGAAATGATTAAAAAACACCCTGCTGAAGCCTAACATGCCCCTCCTACCTACTAAAGATCTTGCTATAGGTTTCCTATAGCTTGAGTAAAGGTTGGACCGGGGCCGCGTAAGCGGCCTTTGGTTCTTTTAGCCACTCCTAAAACATTAAAAAAGCCGTTTTGAACTTTTTCAAAACGGCTTTTTTGTTTTATCCAATTCTTTATTTACTCGCAGTTAAATTACCATATAACTGCAATCTTTGTTCTTTTACTCGCTCATCTTCTAGGTATTCATCATAAGTCATTCTCTTATCAATAAATCCATTTGGAGTTAATTCAATTATCCTATTCGCTATACTTTGCACAAAGGTATGGTCATGTGACGTAAATAAGGCATTATGTTTCCAATCGCTTAGAGCATTGTTAAACGCTGTAATAGACTCCAAATCTAAGTGGTTTGTAGGCTCGTCTAATACTAAGCAATTTGCATTGGTCAACATCATTCTAGAAGTCATACAACGAACCTTTTCGCCTCCTGACAATACATTTGAAAGCTTAAATACTTCCTCGCCACTAAAAAGCATTTTACCTAGGAAGCCTCTAATATACGTTTCATCCTTTTCAGTTGAATATTGTCTTAACCAATCAATCAAATTATAATCACCATTAAAATAGTTGGAATTATCATTTGGCAAATAGGAAGTAGTAATGGTTTGACCCCACACAAATTCACCCTCGTCGGCCTTTTCATTTCCTATTAATATCTCAAAAAAGGTAGAAATAGCGGTATGGTCTCGAGACAAAATAGCCACCTTATCTCCTTTGTCTAATGCCAACGAAAGATCTTTAAAAAGATAGTTCCCATCTGAATTTTTCTTGCCTAAACCTTCCATCCTTAAGATTTGATCGCCACACTCTCTATCTGGTCTAAAAATAATGCCCGGATATTTACGAGTAGATGGTTTAATGTCATCAACTACCAATTTTTCAAGCAATTTCTTTCTGCTGGTTGCCTGACGAGATTTGGAGGCATTTGCACTAAATCGTTCAATAAACTCTTGCAATTCCTTACGCTTATCTTCAACCTTCTTATTTTGATCACCCTTCTGACGCAAGGCTAATTGACTGCTTTCGTACCAAAAGGTATAATTACCTGTATACAATTGGATTTTCCCGAAATCAATATCTGCAATATGTGTACAAACAGCGTCTAAAAAGTGCCTATCATGTGAAACTACAATTACCGTATTTTGAAAATCGGCCAAAAAGTTTTCTAACCAAGTTATCGTTTCCACGTCAAGGTCATTGGTTGGCTCATCCAATAAAAGCACATCCGGGTTACCAAATAAGGCCTGAGCCAAAAGAACTCTAACCTTTTCTTTTCCATTTAGGTCCTTTAAAAGCACCTGGTGTTGACCTTCCTTAATCCCCAAATCACTCAATAAATTTGCGGCATCACTTTCTGCATTCCAACCCTCCATATCCGCAAACTGCCCTTCTAAATCGGCGGCTCTGTGTCCATCCTCATCACTAAAATCAGGCTTTAAATAAATAGCATCCTTTTCTTGCATGATGTCCCAGAGCTTCCGATTACCCATAATGACAGTTTGCAATACTGGAAATTCATCAAACTCAAAATGGTTTTGCTTTAATACACTCATTCGTTCACCAGGCGAAAGAGAAAAGCTGCCGGTAGTGGCGTCAATTTCACCTGAAAGAATTTTAAGAAAAGTAGTTTTACCAGCACCGTTAGCGCCAATTACACCATAGCAATTACCGGGAGTAAATTTTACGTTTACTTCTTCAAACAATACACGTTTGCCATAACGCAAACTTAAATTAGCAACTGAAATCATTGGAAATATTAAAAGGGCTGCGAAGGTAATTCAAAAAATCGTTAATCTATTTGTTTTAAGATTTAGGGTCAAAAATCAAATTGTTTGCAAAAATTTCAAAAAATATGGCATTTATCGCAACTGCCGATTTTTAAACAATCGGAAAAACCCACAAACTAGAAAATCTAAAAGCGGATGGGGCAAAAAAAAACGGGGTCGGTTACCCGAACCCCGCTTTAGCCTATGAAACAAATTGCACTCTACCCCTAGATGCAATTATCTTATTAACTGGAGCAATTATATGAATTGCTGCAAGTTAGGTTTTTGACCAATTCAACTAAAAGAACAATTTGTGGTAAAAAACGGGGTCGGTTACCCGAACCCCGCTTTAGCCTATGAAACAAATTGCACATCTACCCCTAGGTGCAATTATCTTAAATAATACTCTAGCTAAAACTGCTATAGATTATTGAATTTTCTACCTGCAAGGTACAATTTTAAACTATACAAAAAAAATAAAACAATGTACAATTAAAGTAAAAAAAACGGGGTCGGTTTCCCGAACCCCGCTTTAGCCTATGAAACAAATTGCACTCTACCCCTAGATGCAATTATCGTTGTTTGGTGCACTACTTGTGTTTAACAAGTGGCACATCAAATCTTATTTTTAATTTGTTTGACAATAATAACATGACAGGAACTAATATCAAAGTTAAAAATGTTGCAAAACTTAAACCAAAAATCATTGTCCAGCTCAAAGGACCCCAAAAGGCAACATTATCGCCACCAAAATGGATATGCGGGTTTAAGTGAGTAAATAAAGATACGAAATCAATATTTAAACCAACTGCCAAAGGAATTAAACCTAGGATTGTTGCCGAAGCAGTTAAAATAACAGGAGTCATCCTGGTTTTACCCGCCTCAATAATAGCCTCTTTCATTTCCATTCCTTGTTCCATTAGCAAATCTGTAAACTCAACCAAAAGGATACCATTCCTAACTACAATACCTGCAAGTGCAATAACTCCCACCCCTGTCATTACTACAGAGATGCTCATGTTGAATATAAATAAGCCTAATAAAACTCCAATGATACTAAAGAATATCTCCACGAAAATTATCAGTGGCTTAGAGATTGAATTAAACTGAGTGACAAGAATTAAGAAAATCAACCCAAAAGAAATAAGCATGGCTTTACCAAGGAAAGCGCCAGTTTCTTTTTGTTTTTCTTGCTCACCAGTTAAGGTTACATTAACATCTGGTGGTAGAGGATACCTCTTAACAGCTTTTTGAATTTTTGCTACAATTTCATTCGCATTAAAACCACTTAATACATTTGAAGAAATGGTTACCATACGTTTTTGGTTTTTGCGTTTAATACCACCAAAGGTATTTCCATAAGAAACCTTAGCTACTGAAGAAAGTGGAATTTGACGAATCTGTCCGCCCATATTCATATCTCTATAGGTAATTTTTAAATTCATTAATGCATTAATATTATTACGCTGGTCAAATGCATAGCGCAATTGAATTGGGTAATCGTCTTTCGCATCCTTGAATTTTGAAACCTCTGTACCAAAAATTGCATCACGCAATTCTTTTCCAATAATTGCAGTAGAAATACCTTCACGATTGGCTCTCTCGCGATCAATTTCAATTACGATTTCAGGCTTGTTTGTTTGCAAATCTGATTTAAGTTCTTCAATACCTGGTATCGCTAATGAATCCAAATAACGCTTAATATCTTTTGATGCCAAAGTTAATTGTTCAAATTCATCCGCTGTAATTTCAATATTAATAGGTTTACCAGTTGGAGGACCACCTTGCTCTTGTTCCACTGTAATTTCTGCTCCTGGTACACCTTTTACAGCATCTCTAATCTTATCCAAATACTCAACCGTTGATTTACCATCACGTTCGCCAAATGGAACAAATGCCACTGTTACCTTACCCAAATGTGGGCTCGTGCTAAAATCAAAACTTTGAGGATTATTTGCACCAATTGCCACGTTTGAAATAACAGATTCTACAATTGGATTTGAGTCTCCAACTACAGCATAAATTCTATCTTCTATTATATGTGTAATTGAATCAGTATAAACTTGATCTGTTCCTATTGGTAAAGAAATATAGGTATAAACAAAGTTTGGATCACTTTTAGGGAAGAAAACCACCTTTGGGCTTCTTACCATGGTAAGGCCAATTGAGAAAATGAATAAAGCAACTGTACCTACTAAAACCCAAATTGGACGATTTCCTTTTAATACGATAATCAAAAAGTTCTTATATCTTTCTTGGAACCTAGGCCATGTTTTGTTCTGGAATGTTTCAATAACTTGGTGCAATACAAATCGGTTCAAACAGTATAAACCATATAATGTTAATACTAAATTTCCTAGACCAATATTATGTGCTAAATAGGAAAGTAAAATAATTACTCCAAATACAATAGAAGTAATCTTGAATCCTTTGGTAATTTTTCTTTTCTCTTCTCCTTCGTGGTGAGGCTTCATAAAATCTACCGCAAACACTGGATTGATAATATAAGCAACCAATAGTGAGGCCAATAAAGTAACAATTAAAGTAATAGGTAAATAAAACATAAACTTACCAATTACACCTTGCCAAAATGCCAATGGAATAAAAGGAGCTAAGGTTGTTAAAGTACCAGATAATACTGGCATAAACACCTCGCCCGCCGCCATTTTAGCTGCTTGTTTTATGGGGACCTTTCCGTGATCAAAAATACGGTGAGTGTTTTCAATTACCACAATTGCATCATCCACAACAATACCTAAGGCAAGTAAGAATGAAAATAATACAATCATGTTTAAGGTAAAGCCAAGAACTGGCATGATTAAGAAGGCAACAAACATGGATAGAGGAACCGACATGGCCACAAAAATGGCATTGGTTGTTCCCATGAAGAACATAAGAATGATGGTTACAAGGATAAAACCAATGATGATTGTATTAATTAAATCGTCTAGTGTTACTTTGGTTTTATCAGATTGATCGCCAGTGATAGTTACCTTTAATCCTTTAGGAAAATGGTTATCCTGCATTTCTTTGGCAACCTCTTTAATCTTATCAGAAGCATCAATTAAGTTTTGGCCACTTTTCTTAATGACATTAATTGTAACAACGTTATCATGATCAAGACGAGCATAACTTTCTTTCTCTTTAAAACCATCGGTAATGGTGGCAATATCCTTCAGGTAAATAGTTGCTCCACTAGCCGAACGAATAATAATATCTCCTATTTTCTTAGGGTCGGTATATTGACCAATAACGTTAATTGAGCGCTTTAATCCATCCATTTTAATTTGACCACCAGAGATAGTCATATTCTCATACTTCACAGCACTTTCAATATCGCGCATGGTTACATCTGCAACTTGCATTTTGTACATGTCCACATCAATTTGCATTTCTTTATCCAATGCACCAACAATATCGCAACGAGTAATCTCTGAAAGGCCTTCAATTTTATCCTTTAAATCATCGGCATAATCCTTTAATTTATCCAAGGGATAATCACCAGAAAGATGCACATTCATGATAGGCATTTGAGACACATCAATATCAATTACCTCTGGTTCACGAGTTAAATCAGTAGGCAAATCTTTACGAGCTTTATCAACCGCATCCTTTACTCTTTGTTTAGCAACTGGAACGTCAACATCGGTATTAAACTCAATATTAATCATTGAGAAATCTTGAATAGAAGAGCTATTTACCTGTTTCACTCCACTAATTGATTTCACTTGTTTCTCAATATGTTTTGTTACCAAGTTCTCCATATCTTTTGGAGAGGTACCTGCATAGATTGTATTCACTAAAATTTGTGGAAACACAACCTCAGGAAATTGCTCTTTAGGCAAACTATTATAACTCATTAAACCAGCAAGGGTAATAATGATAGTCATAATATATACGCTGGTTTTATTATTAATAGCCCAGCTCGATGGTTTAAATTCTTTTATTTTATCTAGCATAATTGTTTTATTAATTTAACTCTAAACAATGCTATTAATATTTAATAAGTTCGTTATCGTTTAAATCTTGATAACCTGTTGTAATTAGCAAGTCGCCTTTTTCTAAACCAGATAAAACCTCTGCTTTATCTTGATAAATCTTACCAACTTTAACTGATTTCTTAATGGCAACTTGTTTTCCATTTACTACTTGGGCAACAACTACGTGTGTTCCATTCTCTGTTTTTTGAATGGTATTTATAGGCACAACGATTGCATTTTTAGATTGATAATCCATAACCTTAAAAACACAAATCATGTTTGGAATAAAGTTCTTTTCAGTAGGTAATTTAGCCTCAATGGTGAAGGTGCGATTCATTTGATTGATTACTCTTGAGGTAAATGATATTGTTGAACTTACTTCTTGATTATTAAGATCTGGGAACATTAATTTAACAAAATTACCTTCTTGAATTTGGCTAGCATATGTTTCGGCCACATCGGCTTTTGCTTTTAAATCTGAGAAGTTTACCACTCTAAAACAAGGAACACCAGGCGCAATATTTTGACCAATTTTGATAAACACTTCATCAATATTGCCATTGATAGGCGACTTAATTTTATACATATCTAAATTTTCATTTAGTGTGTTTAATTTTTGTTCTAAAGATTCCTTATTATTTTTAGCACTTAGGTATTGAACTTCAGTTCCAACTTGCTTTTCCCATAAAGCTTTTTGCTTATTAAATACATCGGTAGCAAACCTTAAGTTCACTTTTAAATCTTCAATTTGTCTACGAATAATTTCTCCATCTAACTCGGCAAGTACTTGATCTTTCTTTACTGCTGAACCAGATTTAACAAGAACCTTAACAACAGGACCCATTGCACGAGCACTAATAGTGGTATTTTGATCGCCATCAATTCTACCTTGTACATCAATAAAATGATCAAAACTTGCAGTAGCAATTGGAGTTACTACCACATATTTAACTCGGTCGCTATTTTTGGCGCTGGTATCACCTAAGGCAATAATTTCTTCTTCAAGAGTCTTGATTTCAGAAGTAATTTCAGCTTTTTGAGTTTTTAATTTCTCAACTTTTTCTTTCAACTTTTCAACTTTATTGCTGTCTCCGCAAGAAGTTAAGATGCTAATTCCTAGGATCAGCACAAATACATTTACTATTCTTTTCATATACTATTAAGTGTTATTTTTTATAATTATTTAATTTGACCCAAGGCTTTTTTCAACTCCATTTCGGCAACGAAATATTCGTACACAGTTGTTAAAAGGTTGGTTCGGGCATTTTCTAAATCTGTTTGTGCAGTAGTTAATTCTAAGCTTGAACCAACACCGTTCTTGTACTTAATTTCCATTTTATCATAGATATCCTGAGCCAATTTTAAATTGCCTCTTTGAATTTCTAATTGTTGGCTAGAGCGTAAGAAATTTGCTTTAGATTGATATACTTGTTGATTAATAACATTCTCAAAGTTTTTGATGTCATTTTCTGTTTTAGCGATACCTATTTTTGCCTGTTGGGTTTGAGCATTTTTTCTGAATCCATCAAAAATTGGAACCGTCATGTTTAAGCCAATATTTGTTCCTGGATAGAACTCCTTATACAACTTGCTAAATGAATCACCGAATGCATTTTCTGTATGTGAAGCAAAGGCATATAAAGAAGGTAAATAACCAACAGTATATCTCTTTCTATCCAAATTGTTTAGAGACAATTGTTGTTGCAACATTTTGTATTCTACACGATTTCCATAACTTACCTTTTCGTCAGCAGGAACAGCCACTTTAGAGTCTTCGTATAACTTTTCTAAGCCATCAGTAAGTACTATACTATCGGCAACACCAAGGCCCATTTGAAGTTTCAAAACCATTTTAGCAATTTCTTTTTGATCGTGCATCTTTTCTTTTTGAAGCATAAGGTTTGACAGTTGCAAGGCCAAGCGATCCACATCTACTTTTTCTGAGAAACCATTCTTGTAGAATTGGTCAATATCTGATTTCGTTTTTTGAAGGCTTGTAATGTTTTTGCCCATCATATTTTCATTTGACTCTAATAAAAGAACCATGTAATAGGCTTTTGAAACATTTACTTCGGTTTCTATTTCGGTGCGAGAAACATTTAACTGAGCCAGATTTACAAATTCTTTTGAAGCTTTAACGCCTAAGAAGAAAGTACCATCAAAAATTAATTGGTTGGCGCTAACAGATAAGCTACTGGTAAACGGACGAGCAAAAGAAAACTTCAAGTAGGGCTCACTGCTCATAGCCGGATACAAGAAATTAGGAATAACCTGTTGTGCAATTTGGGTATTATTAATAAGGTTTGCACTACCATTAATCTGAGGCAATCCTAAGGCAAAAATCTCATTCACCTTTTTCTGGCTAGAAATAACGTCTAGCTTGTTGTTCTTTAAGGTGTAATTGTACTTTTTGGCATAGTCAACGGCCTCTTTTAGTGAGAAGCTTTGGGCTTGATTTTGTTGGGCAAAACCTAATTGGCTCAATAGAACCATTAGGCTTAACAAAATGCTGTTTCTAAAATTCATATTTACTGTGTATATTAATTAGTTTGATATAAGTTACTTTTTTGCAATACTTTCATGCCTTTTTCGGTACAAATTGAGCGCAAGTGATAGCGCATCATTTCTGAATGTACCAATTTAAAATCATAGCTGGTTGTGGTATAATTATCTGGATTCATCATAAAATCTACCAAGTGAATATAGAATTTGGCTGTTAAGCTATTATCAATATTTGCATGGTAATATCCTTGTTCTTTCCCTTTAATAATGTTTTCCAAAACCTGATTATAAATAAACTCAATTCTAAAATGGTTCAATTTATCCCAAGTAGGTTTGAAATACTTTTTAAGATCGAATAAGATACTTTGATTAATTTGCTTCTTTAAATCGCTAAAAGAATCTGTTATCATTAACATAAACTCAACCGGATTGTTTACCCCTCCGCATATTTCTTGGCATTGCAATTCTTCTGCAACGATATGCCTTACCACAGTTTGATCGACTAAACTAGTTTTGTCTTCGAAGAACTGATACAGTGTTTTCTTTGAAATTCCCAACTCACGGGCAATATCGTCCATGGTAATACTTTTGAACCCGTATTTGAGAAACAATGCCTCCGCCCCATTCAGTATCTTATTTTTAACATCATCCGACATGTTTCAACATTTTATTTTTACGGCTACAAATGTAAGTACAAAAAAAACAATGGAAACTTTTATAATATAAAAAGTTTCCATTGTTTCGTATGTTTCTGATTTAGAGTGAAATTATTTTGTGTTAATTTTTTGGTTCGAGCCAAGTGAAACCCTAATTTTACACCCCGAATGGAAAACAGACCTTTTCTGGTGGGAATTTCGGGTGGCAGTGCCAGTGGCAAAACATCCTTTTTAAAGGCTTTAAAGGAGCGCTTCACAGAACGTGAAGTATGCATTATCTCTCAAGACAACTATTATAAGCTAGCTTTTGAGCATCAATTGGATGAAAACGGCCATATTAACTTTGACCTGCCAGAGTGTGTAGATTTGGATGCCTTTGCAGAGGATTTATCCAAACTTCATAGAGGTGAAACCATTTATCGTCATGAATATTTGTTTCAGCACGAGAACCAGCAAGGAGAGTTATTGACTTTTAAGCCTGCTCCTATTATAGTTTGTGAGGGCTTATTTATCTTTTATTACGAGCGTATTTTTAATCAATTTGATTTAAAGATATTTATTAGCGCAGAGGAAGAAATTGCCTTAGAGCGCAGGTTAAAACGCGACGTTGCAGAGCGAAATATTAGTGAAGAGTTTGTGTTGTACCAATGGAAAAACCATGTTCTGCCTAGTTATCGCAAATATTTATTGCCATTTATGGCTCAGGCCGATTTAATCATAAATAACAATACTCACTTCAAAAACAGTTTGCAGGTAGTATCTGACTTTTTATACACCAAACAATCAAAAATTGGCCTTAGCCGCTAATTGGCTGAGTAGCCATTACAATGCGCGTTTTAAGTTTTGTACCGGTAGCCAACACATCTACAAGATCTTGAATAGTAAGCGTGGCATCCATTCTTAAAACAATGGTTAGTTCGGGTTGATTTTTAAGCATTCCAGCAATGGTTGTTTCTAAATTGGCAGGAATAATTAATTTATCATCTAAATAATATTCTTTCTCCTTGGTAATGGTAAGGTTAACTTGAAATTTGTTTGTAGCCTGGGTTGGAGTTGCTTTAGGTAATAATACCTTAATAACACTTGGGTTTGCTAGGGTTGAAATAATCAAGAAAAACAAGAGCAAAAAGAACATAATATCGTTGAGAGAGGATGTTGCCACCTCTGCCTCGAAACGTTTTTTTCTTCTAAAATTCATACTCGTTTGTATTTACCTAACTTTCTAACACATCAATAAAATCAACGGCTGTAGCTTGCATTTTATGGTTAAATCGATCTATTCTGCTATTTAAAAAATGATAGCCTGTATAAGCTAGTACACCTACAACTAAACCCGCACCTGAGGTAATCATTTTAACGTATAAACCACCTGCAATTACATCAATAGAAACATTGTTACTTTGAGCGATATCATAAAATATTTTGATAATACCACCAATGGTACCAATAAACCCAAGCATGGGCGCAATACCAGCAGTTAAACCCAAAAAGCTCATGTTTTTTTCTACTTTATCAAGCTCAAGACCAGCTGCACTTTCCATGGCACTTTCAATATCTTTGATAGGCTTACCAATACGGTTCACCCCTTTTTCAATAACTCTACTGATAGGAGAATTTAGTCGTTGGCAGTATGCTTTAGCTGCCTTAATATCGCCTTTACCAAGCAAATCTTTCATATTATTCATAAAGTTTGCCTCTAGTTTGTAGGCATTATTTATGTAGATAAAGCGCTCAATTATAAAATAGATGCTTAAAATTGAAAGCAATCCGATTGGGATCATAATAACCCCGCCTTTAAAAATTAAAAAGAATAAACTTAAGCCTTCTTGGTTTTCCATAAAATAAGTACTTTATTGAGTTAACGAAACTATACCGAAGGATGGTATTTTAGGGTTTCACTTACCCACAGATTGTATAAAGTTGGGTGTGAAATTCAAAAAAAATGGGCAAAAAAAAGCAAATCAACTGATTCTCTGATGTTTTAATGTTTGTTGTTTTTTGCATTTCGTGCCTACACCCCTTATATTTGCCAGCCTTTGAATATTTTAATGCGTGCTGAACCAAGCTAGGTTCAAACCATTTTTGTTTGAGGGATAAATACAAAATTTTAAATAGAATCAGATATATACAATGAAAAGTAAAGGAGCAGTTAAGTTTTTCGCTATCGCTTTGGTACTGGTAAGCATCTTCCAGTTATCATTCACATGGAAAACTTACATGATTGAGAAGGATGCAAAGGATTTTGCCAAAGGCAATGCCGAATTAGAACGCAGTTATTTGGATTCAATTTCCAGACTGCAAGTGTACAATTTCTTAGGGTTGAAAAAATTCACCTATTTACAATGTAAAGAAAGAGAACTAAATCTAGGTCTCGATTTACAAGGTGGTATGAACGTAACCTTAGAAGTTTCACTAGCTGATTTAGTTCGTGGCTTAAGTAACAATAATCCTGACCCTAAGTTTAATGAGGCTGTAAACAAAGCCACAGAGAAAATGAAAACTAGTCAGAAAGACTATGTAACCTTATTTGCCGAATCTTTTAAAGAAGTGGCGCCTGAGGCTAGACTTTCAGCTATTTTTGTTAATCCAAGTAACAAAGAGCGCATTAAACTTACTTCAACCAATGAAGAAGTAATAACTTATATACGTGATGAGGCTAACCAAGCCATCGATCGTTCTTTCCAAATCTTACGTGCTCGTATTGATAAATTTGGTGTAACACAACCAAATATTCAAAAGCTTGAAGGTAGCGGAAGAATCTTGGTTGAATTGCCAGGTGTTGATAATCCTGCTCGTGTTCGTAAATTATTACAAGGATCGGCCAAATTGGAATTCTTTGAAACCTTTGATAACCCTGAGGCTTTCAAATACATTTCTACTGCCAATGATGTATTGAAAAAATCTATGAAGTTGGACAAAGCAGTTGCAGATACTACTGCAAGTGCCGATACTACTGCTGCAACTAGCGCATTAGCTGGTTTAAGCGCTACAACTAATAAAGTTGATTCAACTAAAAAAGATACTGCGAGCAAAACTGCAGAAAAAACATTTGAAGAGTTCGCTAAAGAAAATCCATTGTTTGCCTACTTACATCCATATGCGGATGATAAAGGAATGCTAATTGAAAAGGGTTCTTCTTGTGGTACTTCTTTAGTAAAAGATACTGCTAAAATTAACGCGATGTTAAATCGTCCAGAAGTGAAATTAGCTTTACCTGGTAATATTAAATTTGCTTGGGAATACAAAGGTTTTGGTGAAAACCAAGAAGGTGTAATTTTACATGCCTTAAAAACTTCTAGAGATGGTTCTGCTTCTTTAACTGGAGAAAAAGTTACAGATGCAAGAAGAGATATTTCTCAAACAGGTTCTGTTGAAGTTTCAATGACTATGAACTCTGAAGGAGCAAAGGTTTGGAAAAACTTAACCAAAGTTAATATTGGCCATTCAATTGCCATTGTATTAGATGATGTAGTTTACTCTGCACCAAATGTTCAAAGCGAAATTCCAAATGGTAGATCTAACATTACTGGTAGCTTCACAAATGAAGAAGCTGGTGACTTAGCAAACATTTTAAAGAGTGGTAAATTACCAGCTCCTACTCGTATTGTGGAAGAAGCTGTGGTAGGACCAACTTTAGGTGCTGAAGCAATTTCTAGCGGTTTATGGAGTATGATTATTGCAACTATCGTTATCTTAATTTTCATGGTTGTATATTATAACAACTCTGGTTATGTAGCAGATTTTGCGGTATTAATAAATGTGTTCTTTATTATAGGTGTACTTGCCAGTTTAGGTGCGGCACTTACTCTACCTGGTATTGCGGGTATCGTACTTACAATTGGTATGGCGGTTGATGCAAACGTTTTGATTAACGAGCGTGTAAAAGATGAATTAGAAAATGCTCGTAGTTTAAAAAATGCCGTTACCGATGGTTACCAACATGCTGCTTCTTCTATTATCGACTCTAACTTAACAACCTTATTAGCTGGTTTTGTATTATACATATTTGGTACAGGTCCGGTTCAAGGTTTTGCTATTACCTTAATCATTGGTATTATCTCTTCCATGTTTACTGCAGTACTATTAACACGTGTTATTACTGAGTGGCAAATTGAAAAAGGTACAATAGTTAAATACTCTCGTTCATTCTCAGAAAAAGCATTCCAACATTTAAACTTCGACTTTGTAAAGAATCGTTTTAAATTTTATATGTTCTCTGGTGTAATAATTGGTTTTGGTATTGTATCTATGTTTACCAAAGGATTTACATTAGGTGTAGATTTTAAAGGTGGTTGGACATACATTGTACAATTAGACAAAACTCAAAAAATTGGTAATGATCAATTGCGTGAAAGTTTAAAAGGCGCTTTTGGCGATGCTCCAGAGGTTAAATCTGTTGGTTCAGACAATAAATTTAAAGTAACCACTACCTACTTAATTGACGATAAAACTGCTGAAGCTTCTGAAAAAGTAGAAAGCAAATTAAAAGATGGTTTTACTTCAATGAATATGAAGTATGAAATTTTAAGTTCAAATAAAGTAGGACCTACTATTGCAAATGATATTAAAGTGGCTTCTATTTGGGCTACTATAATTGCCTTGTTTGGTATTGGTTTATACGTATTGGTTCGTTTCAAAAAATGGCAGTATGCTTTAGGTGCAGTAATTGCATTGGCGCATGACGTGTTAATGATGATGGGCTTCTACTCTATTTTTGATGGTATTTTACCATTTACCATGGAGGTTGACCAGAACTTTATTGCGGCTGTATTAACCATTATTGGTTTCTCTATTAATGATACTGTGGTTGTGTTCGACCGTATTCGTGAGTTCTTAGGAACCCACCACCACGAAACCAACAAGCCTAAGATTATTAACGATGCGTTAAATAAAACACTTAATAGAACTATCATTACCTCTTTAACTGTGTTTATGGTGGCATTAGTGTTGTTTATCTTTGGTGGTGATGTAATTAAAGGATTTACCTTTGCTTTATTAGTGGGTATTTTCTTTGGTACTTACTCATCTATTGCCATTGCAACTCCAATTGTAATTGACTTTGATAAAAAGAATAAAGGATTATAGGAATCAATTCCTCAAGGCAAAAAAACCTCTTTCATTTGAAAGGGGTTTTTTTGTGCCTTGATTTTACCAATTTGTAAAATCATTCTAGGCTTTTACATTTCAATTTGGGAAATGCGCGGAAAAGCAAAAAAAAACCACTACTCATATCGCTCTTACTTTCAACGAATTAATAATTAGATATTTTATGCAGGATTTGGTTTTATATTTGAAATCAACAAATGAAACTAAAAACTAATTCTATGAAAAAAATAAGCCTTGGAATCGCACTAGCAGTTTTAGGACTTGCTTCGTGCAAAAAAGACACAAACGACAAAACAGAGCCTACTCCTGCTGCAGTTACTAATTTTAATGAGCTTAAAACCAGCCAAAGTTTTGACTGGAAAACTAGCAAAGAAATTACCATCAATATTGCAGGTTTGCAAACCATTGCCCCAGTAGTAGGCACGTTCACAGTAACAAGTACAGATGGAAAAACTACTTTCTACCAAGCTTTACAAGCAATGGATTATAGT
This sequence comes from Bacteroidetes bacterium B1(2017), assembly GCA_002256395.1. Lineage (GTDB taxonomy): Bacteria > Bacteroidota > Bacteroidia > UKL13-3 > UKL13-3 > B1. Next base: position 680,392 of record NKJG01000001.1, read on the forward strand.
GGAAGTGTTAAAGTTACTGTGCCAAGTCATATTACAGACCTACACATAAACTTTGGAACGGTTCAAAAAACGTTTAGCACCAGCCAATCGACTATTAATTTTGATTATTTAATGTCTGTAACAGAAGAATAAGTAATCCCCTTAAAAACTAAAAATTCTAATTATGAAAAAGATATTATTTGCCATTGCCTTTGCCACAACAGCCTTTATACAAACAAAAGCAGTTTCATTAGGAGTACTAACGGCCGAATCTGGAAACAGAGCAGTTGAACAAGCTAATTGCTGGGCATTTGGTGCGGTTTCTTATACCAGCACTCCTGCTCAGCTTATTACTGGAAGCTGGTCTATGAGAAGTAATTCCCCTACTAGTTTACTACCATCTGCTTGCTGGGTAAAATCGCCTTGGATTAAAGTGGCAGCGGGTAACGTTACCATGAAAATTAAATTTGAGGCTTCTACTGCAGCTACCATTAGAAGAGTAATTGTTAGCTATATTCCATATGATGCTAATAATTTACCATACAAAGAAGGTGCCTTGGTTCGTTTCGATTCTATCAGTTATAGTGTTCCTTTGCCTACTACTTCACAATCTTTAAGTTTCCCTATTCCAAGTAGCATTGTGAGTAACAGTGCGGTTTACAAAATTCAAATTAGTTTTGTAGGAACAGGTGGAACTACCCGTTTTAATATGGACGACATTTCAATTCCTGCAGAGTATTGGTCTGACCCAAGTAATTCTTGCCTTCCATTAGCTTTAATAGTAGATGCTGATAGCGATGGAGTAGCTGATGCAGATGATGCCTATCCTAATGATGCAACTAGAGCATATAACAACTATTATCCTGCGGCAGGTTTTGGTACTTTAATGTTTGAAGACCTTTGGCCAGCCACTGGTGATTATGATTTTAACGATTTAGTTGTTGATTACCGTTATAATTTGGTTACTAACGCTAGCAATAAAGTAGTAGAAATGAAAAGTAAATTTGTAACCCGTGCCATTGGTGCTTCTTTACACAATGGCTTTGCCTTTCAAATAAATGGTTTAGCTCCAGCAAAAATTACAGCTACAACAGGTGCAAAATATCATGCAGCATCATGGTTAGACAATGCAGCTAATGGTACAGAAAATGGTCAAACAAGTGCAAACATTATTGTATTTGATGATGCACAAAAAGTACTTCCTTCATCAGGAGGTAGCGGAACCAATACTATTCCTGCTAACCCAAGAGTAGCACCTGATACTACCTCTTTAGATATAACTTTTACCAACGTAAGTGGTCAAATGATAGGCTTATCAGATGTGGTTTTTAACCCGTATATTATTGTTGATCAAACACGTGGCAAAGAAGTTCATTTACCAGATTTTGTGCCTAGTACAAAAGCTAATACAGCCTTATTTGGAACTGGTAATGATGATACCAAACCAGGTTCAAACAAATATTACAAAACTGCCAATAACCTTCCTTGGGCTTTAAATGTAACTACTTCTATTCCGTATATGATTGAGAAAGAAGATTTCTTAACTGGATATTTGAAGTTTGCAGATTGGGCTCAAAGCAATGGTGGTTCGTATACCGATTGGTATATTAACAATCCTGGTTACAGAAATGCAGCTAAATTATTTGTTCCTTAATACCTAAGTTCTTCATACAAAAAAGCCTCTTTGCCTTAGTGCAGAGAGGCTTTTTTTATGCCTTTAATGAACAACCATGAGCTGCACCTTCTCAATATGGATGAGCTTAATTTCTATATGTCTATCATGTGCCTTTTGATGATATTGACTAATAGTTTCAAGAATATCGTATTCTATAAAATTGCATTCACTTCCATCAATTATTAGACTCGAATATTCTGGAATTTCATCGAGTGATTTGCGCAGTTTTACTTTATTGAGGAAGGTTACATTGCTGTTTAGTTTTATAAGGTACGTTTCTATTCCTTCGTGAATGGTTTTACTAACTTTATACTCTGCCTGGAAATTATTTTGAATAATAAAATACACCGATATTAATAAGCCAATGCTTACCCCTATTAATAAGTCGGTAGAAAGAATAATAAGGATGGTGGCCAGGAATGGGATAAATTGTTTAACACCTAAGCGCCACATATGCACAAATAGCTTAGGCTTACAAAGGTTAAAGCCCGTTATCATTAAAATGGCAGCTAAGGAAGCATAGGGTATTAGGTTCAGCACAAATGGAACTAGAAGAACGGCAAGCAATAAAAAAAGACCATGTGTAAAGGAAGCCAATTTGGTTCGGCCCCCTGCATCTATGTTTGCTGAGCCGCGCACTACGACAGCAGTTAAAGGAATGGCGCCTACTAAACCGCATACCATATTGCCAATGCCTTGAGCTATTAACTCCCTATTTACTGGAGTGATTCTATTTCTACTATCTAATTTATCAACGGCTTCTATAGATAGAAGCGTTTCTAAGGTGGCCAAAATTCCAATGATAATGCCGTATTTCCATATTTCGAAACTTGAGAAAAGTTGCGAAAAGGCAGGCAATTGAATTTGCCCAAAAATATTCTCGGGTATTTGAACCAATTGGGTAGGTTTTAATAAGAAATACGAATTGAACTTAATAAAAAGCAAGTTGCATAGTATACCCACCCCTACAACCATAAGTGTTGCAGGTATGAACGGCGTTTTAGTACGATATAGTTTCTTGTAAAGTAAGAGAATTGAAAGGGATAAACAGGCTATAATAATGGCGCCTCGAGAGAGGTGATCATTAAAATTTTGGAAGCTTGTAAGTAAATGATGGGTGCTAAAGAGATTCAGAAAGCCAGAGGTCCAAAAATCGGGTTGATCATAGCCAAAAGCCAATGGAACTTGCTTCGAAACCAAGATAATTCCTATAGCTGCCAACATTCCTTTTATTACCGAGGAGGGAAAATAATTAGCAATGGCACCCATTTTTAAGATACCAAGAAGCACCTGAAAAAGTCCAGCTAGCATTACTGATAAAAGGAATAATGGGAAACTATTGAAGCTAAGAATGGCAGCAGCCACCAATGTTGTTAAGCCTGCGGCAGGACCAGATACTGCCAGTTGAGAACCGCTTACTAAACTTACAAGCAAACCACCAATAATACCCGATAATAAACCCGAATAAAGCGGCGCGCCGGAGGCTAAAGCAATACCCAAACAAAGCGGTAAGGCTACTAAAAAAATGGATAGCCCAGCAGGCAAATCGTGCTTGAGCCAAATAATTTTATAATACTTAATAGTACGTTTCATAGAACACACATATAAACTCCAAGCGCCTTAAGCAAAGTTTTGGTTCGAACCAAAAACGAAAGAAGTGCAGCTTGCAAATAGAGCTTACAAGGTAGGATGAATTAAATTGAGATTAAATGATATTGCTTATGTTGTTGTGCTAAATGGTGAACAAGGATAGAAATGCTGCGAATAAGTATGCTGTAAAAAAATTGCCTAGGACAATCTGCCGCTGCAACTTCGTAGAAAATCAATAGATATGAAATTTCGTTTGCTACTAATAGCGTTAATGGCCACTGTTTGCCTACAGGCGCAAGACCTTGAACCAAAAGGAAAGATAAAGGAACCGAAAACCTTTAAGGAAAAAATGCACAATGCCTTTTTATCGAAACGTATGACAGAGGCAACGTATCAGCGCGACTCGATGCATTTATTAAACTTAGCTTTTAATAAAGACACCACGCAAAGAGGCATTCAATACCGCGAATTAGAGGGAAATTACAGAGCCCTTAACGCCAAATATGCCGATTTAACTGAAAAGCACAAGGCTTTGCAATCAGATTATAATGAGATGAACGATAAGTATACCGACTTAATTCGTTCGAGCTTAAACAAAACGGAGCAACTTAATTTGGCCTTGAAAGAAAAAGGCGAACAATTATTAGCTCGCGAGAAACGCTTGGCCGAATTAGAGGCTTTAATACGCAAACAAGATTCTATTACCAATGCCTTAAACAACATCATTAAAAAAGCATTGCTAAGCTTTAACAGCGATGAAATTACTGTAGAAATGAAGAATGGAAAGGTATATGTTTCTATGACTGATAAGCTTTTATTTAGAAGCGGTAGTGCGGATGTAGAAGAAAAAGGAAAAGAGGCCATAAAGAAGCTTGCGGATGTATTAAACAAAAACACCGATGTAGGTATTATGATTGAGGGCCATACCGACAATGTGCCAATTAAAACAGCACAATTTGCCGATAACTGGGATTTAAGTGTGGCCCGTTCTACCAATATTGTACGCCTATTAGATGAAATCTATAAAGTGGATGCTAAACGATTAACAGCTGCAGGCCGCGGAGAGTATTTGCCTAAAGCAAGCAACGAAACATCTGAAGGAAGAGCTAAGAACAGAAGAACAGAGATTATTTTAACTCCTAAATTGGATGAGTTGTATAAGTTGATTGAGAAGAGGTAGGGGTTCGACAGGCTCACCCTGACGTAGGGGTTGGGCATTTGGATTACCAAGTTGCAAAGCCCCGGAGGGGCGACATAATGTGAATTATAGGATATAAAAAAGAGGCTACCTCCTTTGGAGGCAGCCTCTTTTTTATATCAGGACCTTAGGTCCTAAATCTCTCTATGGTCCCTTAAGAAACCTTAGCTTTACTAGGCTCGCATTTGCAGGCGCCGCTTTCGCAGGCTTTGCCTTGGCTACTTTTACGCATAGATTTATATACATAGAAGACTGCGGCTGCAAAGAGAACTCCAACTATAATTTCTTGCCAATTCATATTACGCTTCTTCTTTCTTCTTTTTCATAAACACCCATCCTAAGATTAGGATCAAACCGCCATACAACGTAAACGAAGATGCATAGGCAATTCTTTCACCTGTGGCAATAACAGTTGGTTCAAACTTAAATACCACTTCATGTTTGCCTGCAGGTACTTTAAGAGCACGCAATACATAATCAACTCGTTCATGTGGAACCAAGGCTCCATCAATGTATGCATTCCAACCTTTATCGTAATAAATCTCAGAGAATACAGCCAATTGATCTGAAGAAGCAGTTGAAGAATAAACCAATTTATTAGGTTGGTAGGCAGCTAATGTAATACTTGCCGAAGAATCGTAACTCGGTGTAAATCCTTTTAAATCTGCTTCAAAGCGCTTATCCATGAAAGCTGTTTCTTTAGAATTGAAATGATCTAAGGCTACAATTTCTTCATCGGCATTGGCTACCCATTTAAGGTCTCTAACAAACCAAGCATTGCCATTGGCTGCGTAGTTCAATTGAGCGTATTTACCACCAGCCGAGTCTTGCATGATAAAATACTTGGCATTAAGCATATTGTAACACTCCATATTTAATCTACCTAAGGAATCTTGCCTGCTTAATTGCCACTCGATTAATTCTTGGTACCTGCGCATTTTAGCACCATGGTAGCCACCTAATGATTTGTGGTAATAGGCAGTAATGGCATCCTTATCAAAATCGGTGGTGTTGTTATATACTCTGTAATGTAAATCCTTATCGGCTAAAATTTGTTGATCTACAGGAGTCATTTCAACGGCTGCATCCTTTTTCTTTTTCTCAAAATCAGAGTCGTTGAGGTAACGCTTATCTACGCCCCATAAATCAACTAGCATTAAAATACCAAGAATGCTTATAAGGTATTCGTTTTTAAGTTTGCCCAATTGGTAGAACCAAAGCGCCGCACCAGCAGCAGCAATAAAGGCCAATGAACGCAAGGCATCCATGCGCAATAGGCTTTCTCTATCGGCAGTAAGCGAAGTAGTTAACCATTCTGGAAATTTCATGCGCGCATCGGTAGCGCTAGAAAAATCGAAGAACATACCTGGTACCAAGGCAAAAATTAAACACAGGCCCCCTACTATACCACCCGAAAACTTAAGGGCACGAATAAACTCAGGCTTGGAGATTTTATTCTGCATTATTTCTTTTAGTGCTAGTATAGCCATAAAAGGAAATAAGGTTTGCGCAATACACAGGATAAAAGTTACCGAACGGAACTTATTATAGAGCGGGAAATAGTTAAAGAAAATATCTGTTAAAGGCATAAAGTTCTTACCCATAGAAAGGAACACAGCTAGCATGGCAGCAGAAAAAATCCACCATTTTTCAATGCCCTTTATAACAAACATACCTAGCACAAATAAGAAAATAACAATGGCACCGTAGTATATAGGACCAGCCGTAAAAGGTTGATCGCCCCAATAAACTGGCAAGCCCTTTACCATATCTTTGGCATTAGGATAACCTTGTTTTTGAAGTGCTTTATAGGTTTCGCTGCTAGTACCTAAATCGCCACTGCTAGCACCACCATAAAAATTAGGAATAAGCAAGGTAAACGGTTCGGCCACACCATTACTCCATTGTAGGGCATAATCTTTATCTAAACCTGAAGAGCTATTGGCGGCATTACTTTCGCCTGTAGTAGTTTTTGTTAGTTCTGATTTCCCTCTAATACTGTATTTACCATATTCTTCGGTAGCTAATAAACCTGTAATATTGGTTCCAACACCCACCCCTGCGGCAATAGCCATAAATAAACCAGCGGTAAGGAAGGAAGGAAGTGTTTTGTTTTTGAAGGCATTTATTAGCTCCACAATCATCCAAGCTAGAATGACAAAAATGAGGTAATAGGTAATTTGAATATGTCCTGCCGAGAGTTCAAATGAAACGGCAATACCAGTAAGAATGGCCCCCAGCAGTTTATTTCTGTGCAGGGTTATTTGAATACCTGCCAGCACCAGGGGAATAAAGGCAATGGCATTTCCTTTGGTAACATGCCCCGCATCTATATTTATAAAATTAAACGTGGAGAGTGCAAAGGCCAGCGAGCCCGCAATGGCCAGCCAAGGAGAAACCTCAAAGGCTAATAATAAAATATAAAAGCAAGCAAATAATAAGAAAATGGTATCGGAAGGATGCTTGAATACTTCTGAAATCTTAAACAAGATATTTCCTGTGAAATTTCCATGGTAGGTAGCACCAATTAAGTAACTAGGCATACCGCCAAAAATACTGTTTGTCCAGAAAGTGCGCTCACCACTTGCTTTTTCAAAGGTGGCAATTTCTTGAAAGGTAGATTTCCATTGTAATACGTCGTATTGTTTTAAGACTTTACCATTAAACAAAGGAGTGAAATAGGCAAAAATAACCAGCATAATAATTGCGAAGGCAATTAGGTGTGGTGTGGCTTTTTTCAGGAAGGATTGGTTCATGTTTGGAAATTTTGAGGGCACAATATAACTTTTTTTGTTTAGTAGGAAAAACAGAGAAGAAAACTAACAACTAGCTTATAACGATTATCTATATAGATAAATATCTAGTGATAGATATTTATCTAGAAAAATAGTTATTTCATCTATAAATCAAGTTCTCAAAGGCAGATACTTTTGTTCTCGTTATCGGGTATATACAAGGCTTAAGAAGAAGCTAGCGGATAGATACGGCAACAAAAGAGCAATAGTTTTTTAACAAGTAAAAATTAGAAACATTTTAAAAAGTACGCTTATGGGAAAATCAAACAAAATCTCAGCAAACTTTACCCCTAAAGACAAAGAAGGGGTGATTAAAAAGATGGGCGAAGCCATGGCTTTGATGCCCTTCTTAGTGAATTTAACCAGCGAGGATAGGAAGCATCTTCGCAAGATGGGGCCAAAGAGTTCGGCCTATGTGCAACAATGTTTAGAGGGCGCCATTGCGTTTCCGGGCGAGTTGAAAAGCAATTTTAACTTAGCCGAGATGCAAAAGGATGTAGAGCTCTTAAAGAATTTGTTGGGCTTAAAAGTGCAACTCGACAGTTTAAAAGAAAAGGTGGATGATACCATTATGGCGGCTGGAGCAGATGCTATGGGCGCTGCCGATGAGGTATATCAATCTTTAAAATTATCTGCCAAAGGCAATGCAGGAGTAAAGTCGGCGGTAGAATTAATTAGCATTAGGTTTAAAGGGCAAGGTAATTTTACAGAAGTAAAGCCACCTAGCAACTAACCATTTAATCAAAAAACTATTGTAAGAAAGGTATTAGCTTAAAACAACTAATACCAAACTAGCCTAGGTTCCTGAATAAGGGGCCTAGGCTTCTTTTTTGAAATAGCGATAAGCAAGGAAGGAATTGCAATAAGCTGAGAAGGAATTGCAAGTAGCTAGGGAGGTTCTTGCTATTAGCAAAAAGGGAATTGCCAATAGCTAGGTAGCTAAATAAAAATAACAAAGAAGCAATAGCAGGAGGCTTTTTGCTCCTTGATATTAGCAAGGAAGGAATAGCAAGAAGATAGCTAGCCAATTGCAATTGGCAAATAGAGATTTGCAATTAGCAAAAAGCGTTTTTAATTTAGAAAACCTGTTTAATATATAGCTCTTGAGCAAATACCTTTCAGCAAAAGGACCAGGATAAAAGCTAATGAACTTCTTGAATATAGAAAAAGGTAGCATTAAATGGATTTTACTCAAATTGAAAAGAAACAAACCCGCCAATTCAATTTATATTTCCTATTAGAATGTCGCTCCTCTGGAGCTTTAAATGGGTATTAATTTTTAAGGTCTATTAGAATGTCGCTCCTCTGGAGCTTTAATTGGGTATTAATTTTTAAGGTCTATTAGAATGTCGCTCCTCTGTAGCTTTAATTGGGTATTGTTTTTTAAGGTCTATTAGAATGTCGCTCCACTGGAGCTTTAAATGGGTATTGTTTTTTTAGGTCTATTAGAATGTCACCCCTTTGAGGTTGGAAGACTTTTCGTCTCCAATGTCCCTTCCGTCCCTTAAGTCCATTACCCCCATAAAAGAAAAAGCCCGCTCAATTGAGCGGGCTTTTTCTTTTATGGAACACTAAAATCTAGCTACAACCCGTTTGAGTACCGCAGTTCATGCATTTGTAGCAAGCACCGCTGCGTATGGTTATATGTCCGCAAGTTGGGCAAGCAGGGCTATCACCCATACGTTTGTTCATTTCGCTTACCTGATCCATAGGAGCAGCTTCCATAGCAGCAGCAGCCATTGGCTTAGCTTCTGTTTCGGCTTTTACTTCTGGACGGTGGAAACCTATTGGAGCAACCACACTTACATTTAATGGAGCAACTAACTCAGATGATTGCGCTGCGGCAGCATTAGCAGCAGCAACCTTATGTTGGTTCACAGCTAAATGGCTTCTTTGCAAATCGTTAGGAGTTACTTGCACAAAATCTTCTCTTCCTAAGTATTCAAATCCTAACATGCGGAACATGTAATCGATGATAGAGGTTGCGTTTTTGATATTATCGTGACCGGCAACCATACCAGCTGGTTCGAAACGAGTGAAAGTAAATTTATCTACGTACTCTTCTAAAGGCACACCATATTGTAAGCCTAATGAAACAGCTATAGAGAAGCAGTTCATTAACGAACGAAGTGTGGCACCTTCTTTATGTAAATCAACAAATATTTCTCCCAATGTTCCGTCTTCGTATTCACCTGTTCTTACGAAGATGGTTTGACCACCAACGGTAGCTTTTTGGGTGAATCCACCGCGCTTACCAGGTAAGGTTTTGCGAGCAACAACACCAGCTAACTTATGTTTAAACGTAGTATCATGTGTACGGTTAAGAATAGCTGTGGCAGCATCTAATACTTGCTCTGGGCTTAACTCGCCAACTGGCTTATGAGCATCTTCGCCAAGAACTTGCTCCACTGCAATTTGAATATCCTCTTCATCATCCTTCACATCAGATTTATTGCTAAGTGGTTGACTTAACTTACAACCATCTCTGTAAAGCGCATTCGCTTTTAAGCCAAGGCTCCAGCTAAGGTGGTAGCATTCTTTAATATCCTCTACAGTAGCTTCGTTTGGAAGGTTAATGGTTTTAGAGATAGCACCACTTAAGAAAGGTTGAGCAGCAGCCATCATACGAATATGACCAGTAGCGGCAATGTAGCGAGTACCTTTGTTACCACATTTGTTAGCACAATCAAACACAGGCAAATGCTCATCTTTTAAGAATGGCGCACCTTCTACGCTCATAGTACCACAGATAAAATCGTTGGCTTCTTCAATTTCTTGACGGGTAAAACCTAATTTACGCAACAAATTAAAGTTATGGCTATTGTATTCTTCGGCAGTAAATCCAAGGCGTTGTAAGCACTCTTCACCAACTGTCCAAACGTTAAATGCAAAACCAATTTCAAAGGCACCAGCAGCAGCTTTATCTAATTTCTCAATTTCTTCCTCTGTAAAACCACGGAATTTTAATGATTCTGGGTTAATATGTGGGGCGCCTTTTAAGCTTGCTGAACCAATAGCGTATTGAATAACGGCATCAATTTCTGATTGGCTATAGCCTAAGTTTTTCAAAGCAGCAGGAACACCCGTATTGATAATTTTGAAGTATCCACCACCTGATAATTTTTTGAATTTAACCAAGGCAAAATCAGGCTCGATACCAGTAGTATCGCAATCCATAACTAAACCAATTGTTCCAGTTGGAGCAATAACGGTAGCTTGCGCATTACGGTAACCATATTCTTCACCCATTTGAACGGCTAAATCCCAAGAGTTGCAAGCAGCAGATAGTAAGTAATCTGGGCAATATTTAGGATCAATACCAGCAGGTTTTATAGATAAGCCTTCGTATGCATCGGTAGCGTTATAAGCGGCATAGCGATGGTTACGCATAACACGTAACATATGGTCTTTATTTTCTTCATACTTAGGGAAAGCTCCTAAATATTTAGCCATTTCGGCCGAAGTTTGGTAAGCCACCCCATTTAAGATAGCAGTTAAGGCACCACCAATAGCAAATGCTTTAGGGCTATCATAAGGAATACCCGAAACCATTAATACGCTACCTAAGTTAGCATAACCTAAACCAAGAGTACGGTACTCATAGCTTAATTGAGCCACTTCTTGAGAAGGGAATTGAGCCATTAATACAGAAATCTCAAGTACCATTGTCCAAAGTCTGCTGGCATGTTCGTAACCTTTCACGTCAAACTCAAGTGTGTCTACATCAAAGAAACGCATTAAGTTTAAGCTAGCTAAGTTACAAGCAGTATTGTCTAAGAACATGTATTCGCTGCAAGGGTTAGACGCATTAATACGTCCACCTTCTGGGCAGGTATGCCACTCATTAATGGTGGTATCATATTGCACGCCAGGATCGGCACAAGCCCAAGCTGCATCGGCAATCATATCCCACATTTTTCCAGAAGGCACGGTAGACATAACTCTACCATCTGTGCGAGCTGTTAATTCCCAATCGGTTCCTTTTTCTAATGCTTCAAAGAATGCATTTGGAATACGAACTGAGTTATTACTATTTTGGCCTGAAACTGTAGCATACGCTTCGCCTTCGTAATCGCTAGGGTAACCCGCAGCAATTAGGGCAGCCACTTTTCTTTCTTCGGCTTTTTTCCAATTAATAAAGTCAACTATTTCTGGGTGATCCAAATCTAAGCAAACCATTTTGGCCGCTCTACGGGTGGTACCACCAGATTTAATGGCACCTGCAGCACGGTCGCCAATTTTTAAGAAACTCATTAAACCAGACGATGAGCCTCCGCCTGATAATTTTTCATTTCCTCCACGGATTTTGGAGAAATTGGTACCTACACCTGAACCGTATTTAAAAATACGTGCCTCACGAACCCAAAGGTCCATGATACCACCATCGTTTACTAAATCATCATCTACAGATAAGATAAAGCACGCATGAGGTTGAGGGCGTTCGTAGGCAGAAGAAGATTTTTCTAATTTACCTGTTTTTGGATTTACGAAGAAGTGACCTTGAGGCTTTCCAGTAATACCATATGAACTATGCAAACCTGTATTAAACCATTGAGGAGAGTTTGGAGCCGCATATTGACCCACGATCATGAAAGCCATTTCATCGTAGAATACTTGTGCATCTTCTTTGCTATCGAAATAGCCATAGTCTTCGCCCCATTTCATCCAGCAATGTGCCATACGATGGGCAACTTGCTTAATACTGGTTTCGCGACCAACACTGCCATCTGCTTGTGGTACACCCGCCTTACGGAAATATTTTTGCGCCAGAACATCCGTAGCAACTTGGCTCCAGAAATTTGGAACTTCTACATTTTTCATTTCAAAAACCACGCTTCCGTTCGGGTTTTTGATAACAGAGGTGCGATAATCGTACGTAAACATGTCGTACGCGCTTACCCCATCTTTGGTAAAGTGGCGCTCAATCCGGAGGCCCTTTTGCTCGTTGTTCTTTTTGCTGCGGCTCATTTTTTCAATCAGGTAAATTTTTTCTTTTCTATATCTATGTCTTTTCTCGTTTTACTTTCTTTCCTATGTCTTGCTTTTACTATTGGGCCTTCCCTATACTGTAGTATCTGTTAAGAAATCTTTAAGTTAAATAAGAACGATGCTTGTTTTCTTCCTAAAACCTACTAAAAAATATTAGGGGGTTTTTAATCCAAAAGTCCACCAATAGAAGTTGTAAATCAAAAATCAATTTCAACATGAGTACCTGTTGATTTCTTTTTTGCATAGTGAAAGCTATCGTTTAGGGTGTTCATAACATTAGTTATTAACAGTAGACCCCTTGCTACTTGCGGATTTGAAAGGCACAACAATTTCTTAATAATCAAGGGTTTGTCTTGTTTAGGATACACATTGCCCTAAATCCCTGATGGGTATCAAACTTTTACTTGTTTTTAATAAAAAATAGTGGTCATTGTGAATCTGTTAAAACCGATTGGCAGGAATTTAAATAAAAAGTCTTTTATTTGTTGTCTACTCATTTGCGGTACTAGTGAAAACAAGTTTCTATTTATCTCTTTCCGAAAAAATACAAAAAGGCGTCAAACAGTTGGCTGTTTTGATAGACCCTGATAGTTTGCATACGGAGGAGGCCTTATTGGCATTAATAGAAAACTGCAACAAACACCAGGTAGATATTATTTTGGTGGGTGGTAGTTTAATTACCAATGGCTTTTGGGACAGGTGCATAGAATTGCTAAAGGCAAATACTAAAATTCCGGTGGTATTATTTCCAGGAAATATTATGCAAACGCACAAAGCAGCAGATGCCATTTTATTCCTGAGCATGATTAGCGGTAGAAACCCAGATTTATTGATAGGCAAGCATGTATTAGCAGCGCCCTTATTAAAGAAATCGGGAATAGAAGTAATACCTACAGGTTATATGATTGTGGATGGCGGAAACATTACAAGTGTAATGTATATGAGTAATACTACTCCTTTGCCATCCGATAAAAATAACATTGCAGCTTGTACGGCTTTGGCAGGTGAAATGCTTGGCTTAAAAGTTATTTATATGGATGCCGGTAGTGGAGCTAAAAACCCAATAAGTGCTTCTATGATTAGCGAAGTAAAATCTCAAATTACAGGTCCGCTTTTCATTGGAGGTGGAATACGTACTCCTGAACAAGCCATTGAAAGTTGTAAAGCAGGTGCAGATATTGTGGTGGTAGGTAATGCCATTGAAAAAGACCCCAGTTTGGTTGGAGAATTGGTGGCAGCTATCCACAGTTTAAACAACTAAATTACCTTTCATAAAACCATTTTTACTTGTTTGCGTTAAAGCTATAGTATGGCTATAAAGAATATCATTTTTGATTTAGGTGGTGTGGTGCTAAACTTGGATCAGGACAAGACACTAAGGGCGTTTAAAAAACTGGGTGCAGAACTAGAATCTATACATACAGACAATACCCTATTCCACGATTTTGAAGTAGGTAAAATTGATGCGGAATATTTTGTTCAAACTTTATTTACTCATTTAAAAGGGAATGCTAGCAGAGAAGAAATAATTGCTGCTTGGAATAGCATGTTGCTTGATTTACCAGAAGAAAGACTAACTCAAATAAGGGCACTAAAACCAAAATATAGATTATTCTTATTAAGCAATACCAATACCATTCACATAGATGCGGTTTATGCCGAACATGGCAAAGAAGTATTTGAAGAGTTGTTTGAAATAATTTATTTATCGCATGAAATTGGTTTAAGAAAACCGAATGTTGAATGCTACCAATATGTACTAAAACATGCAGGCATTAAAGGATCTGAAAGCGTTTTTGTAGATGATAATAAAGCCAATATTAAAGGCGCAAAAGAGGCAGGGTTAAACACCATTTGGGCAAAAGACCCCGTTGACACATGGTTCTTTGAGGAACTAAAAAAAGTGGATGTATTAAACCTAAGCAACTAATGTAAAAAAATGAAAGTGGCTTAAAAAAAACAGGGCAATTGAATAGATTTGGTCCTCGCTATTTTTTAAACGCCTTATGAAAAACCCCATCCTTTTAGCTATAGTAACGCTGTTGTTTGCCTGTAACGAGGTGCCTTCAAATACCATGATGCTAGATTCGTCTGGTGAAAGCACTATAAGCCAAGGAAGCACTCAAACAAGTGTTTCACCTCAAAAGGATAGGTATTCCATATCCGACAAAAGTTTATTTTCGAAAGAATTTATGGAAGAATTTGAGGCGCTTGAGTTTTCAAAAAACACGGAAATTATTGCCGACAAGGTTATTTCACAAGGAATAACAACCCCGTTCCCTTCAGACTTAAACCTTAACGAACCCTACCGATTTGTAGCTAAAGTTGGCGATCATTTCTATAAGCTTCTTGTTATCCGAGTAAATTTGAGCACCTTAGAGTTTGAGTTTGAACACAAGGTGTTTTCAAAATTGGTACATACCGAAACAGGAGTTGCCAATTTAAGTCCTGCCTTTTTTTTACAAGACGAATTAGACAATGACAACGAAAATGGATTAGCCTACACCAGCCATGAATACAGAAAGAAAACGAAGGAGTGTTGGATTCATATTCGCATTGGAGAAGGCAGAGACGAAAAAGGAAGGTATAGAGCTATTATTGAACAAGGCTGTGGGAAAAATACAGATTACCATCGCATACCTGAAGGCCTTACATTGCGCACAGAACTAGAAGATGTAGAATATATGAATGAGCAAAATACTGCCACAACAGCAAAGGAAAATTAACCAAAAATAACTAGCCAAATAAAAAACCTAACATTTCATCGAGTTTGCTAACCTCAACTATTTTTAGAGATGTTTTAGATTTAGGAAGCTTATTAAACTTTGAGAGGTAAACTGTCTTAAAACCCAATTTTTCGGCTTCAGAAATCCGCTGTTCAATGCGGCTAACTGCTCTAATTTCGCCACTCAAGCCAACTTCACCTACAAAGCAGATTTTAGAATCAACAGGCATGCTTTCGTAACTACTTACAATGGAGGCAACAATGCTTAAATCAATACCTGGATCTTCTATACGCAAACCACCCGCAATATTTACAAACACATCTTGGGTACCCATGCGCAAACCACACTTCTTTTCTAGGATGGCTAATAACATATTTAAACGTTTTGCATCGTAACCATTAGAATTACGCTGAGGAGTACCGTAAACAGCAGCACTTACTAGGGCTTGGGTTTCTATTAATAATGGACGCATTCCTTCGAGGGTGGCAGAAATTGAAACACCACTTAGAGCTTCCTCGCGCTGTGAGATTAATATTTCGGAAGGATTACTTACCTCGCGTAAACCTCCGCTTTGCATTTCGTAAATACCTATTTCATTGGTTGACCCAAATCTGTTTTTTGTACTACGTAAAATACGGTATACATGATGCCTATCCCCTTCAAACTGGAGAACGGTATCAACCATATGCTCCAATAATTTTGGACCAGCTAAGGTTCCATCTTTGGTGATATGGCCAATTAAAAAAACAGGAGTACCTGTTTCTTTTGCAAAGCGAATCATATCCCCAGCCGTTTCTTTAATTTGAGAAATACTGCCTGGGGTACTATCAATTAAATCGGATTGAAGTGTTTGAATAGAATCCACTACAACCAAATCGGGTTGTAGTTCTTTGAAGGCCTTTCCAATTTTTTGAGTGCTAGTTTCGGTAAAGAGGAAGCAATTTTCATTATTGAAGGGAATTCTATCGGCACGCATTTTAATTTGAGTTTCACTTTCTTCCCCACTAATGTAGAGTACCTTGAAATCTTTAAATTGAAGGGCCACCTGTAATAAAAGGGTAGATTTTCCAATACCCGGTTCACCACCAATTAGCACCACACTACCTGGAACAAGGCCACCACCAAGCACTCTAGCAAGCTCCTGATCCTTTAAAGGAATGCGTATCTCATTGCCCTGTTCAACATGAGTGAGCAGTATGGGCTTTCTAGATGTAACAATTCCCTCCTTTTTCCAAGTGCTCTTGAAATCTTCTTTTTCTTTGTGAACCACCTCTTCAATATAGGTGTTCCATTCGCCACAGGCAGGGCATTTGCCCACCCATTTAGCAGAAGAAGCTCCGCAACTTTTGCAGAAAAATGTGGAATGTGTTTTGGCCATGACTGAGTTTTTAACGCCCGGCTAATATAAATCAGTAAACGCTGAATAAAAAAAACAGTATTAATTGTTTTATTTGCAGGTACCGTGAGTAAGTTAGACCGAATAAAAGCACCCATTGAACAAGAACTAAATTTGTTTGAAACCAAATTTAGGGAGGCCATGAAAAGCAGTGTGCCTTTGCTTGACACTATAATGACCTACATTATAAAGCGCAAGGGCAAGCAGATACGGCCCATCTTTGTGTTTTTTAGTGCGCGCTTGTTTAGTGAAATAAACGATTCAACTCACCGCGCTGCTAGTTTAGTAGAATTACTTCATACGGCAACTTTGGTTCATGATGATGTGGTAGATGATAGTGATGAACGCAGAGGATTCTTTTCTATTAATGCGCTTTGGAAAAATAAAATTGCCGTTTTAGTTGGCGATTATTTGTTGAGTAGAGGATTATTGCTTTCGGTTCAGAACAAAGATTACCATTTGTTGGAAATTGTGAGCAATGCGGTAAAGGAGATGAGTGAAGGAGAATTGTTACAAATAGAAAAGACCCGAAACTTAAATTTATCGGAAGAAGTTTATTACGATATTATAAGAAAGAAAACCGCATCCTTAATTGCTTCGTGTTGCGCCATAGGAGCTGCCTCGGCAGGAGCTAGTGCTGAGCAAATAGAACAAATGCGTTTGTTTGGAGAGAAAATAGGAATTGCCTTTCAAATGAAAGACGATTTATTAGATTATGGAGATGAAGATATTGGTAAGCCGAAGGGAATTGATTTAAAAGAAAAGAAGCTCACCCTACCTATTATTTATACGCTAAACCAAGCAGAGCCTGCCATTAGAAATAAGATGATTAATACGATTAAAAATCATCATAACAACAAACGCAAAGTGGCCGAGGTAATAGATTATGTGAATGCACATAACGGAATTGAATATACTAAGAAGGCTATGAACCAATACAAACTAGATGCCTTAGCAATTTTAGATAGCTTACCCGAAACACCTGTAAAAGCAAATGTTCGTGAGCTAGTTGAATTTATTATAGACAGAAATCATTAAGCATAAAAAAAGCCTCCTACTAAAAAGTAAGAGGCTTTTTTTATGCCCTTATTTAGGCTTATTCTTTTACAAACGTTTTCGCAGTAGTTTTATCTCCCGCCTTCACTTTAAGAATATACATTCCAGCAGGAAGAGCAGAAATAGTAAGCTCGCGTTGAGAACCAGTTCCACTAATTTGGTAAGCATCTTTAGGCACTTGCTGACCTAAAATAGTAAACACCATCACTTCCAATTCGGCAGAATTTTTTATATCTGCTTGAACTGAAATTTTATCGTGAGCAGGGTTTGGATAAATGGCTAAATTTAATTCAGCACTAGTTTGGTTCAGACCCGTATTAACTAAGTTTACATTTAGAATTTTTTGAGTGCCTCTACAATTATTATTGGCAATTTCTTGCACAGCTATTGTGGCAGAAGTGCTGGTGCCAAACTTCATAACTACCGAACTAGTGCCAGCACCTGTTTGAAGGGTAGCACCAACTGGTGTCCATGTAAAGATGGAGCCTGTCATACCAGGAGTAACAGAGAATACCGCAGTATCTCCTTTAACAGCCCAAGTTGTTCCAATAATTTCTGACGTTACTGGTTTTTGAAGTTTAGTAATAACAATTGAGTCTGACATGGCCGCACATACTTTTTCTGTTACTCGTACCTTAAACTCACCACCATCGGTATAAGTTAAGGTTTTGGCAATTTGACCTGTAAAAAGGGTATCATTAATATACCATTGGTTATTGGTTAATGAACTTGAATATAAATTAAAAGTACCTCCATCGCAGAATACACTAGAAGAAAGATCCTTGGTTAGCGTAGGTTTTTCGGGCGTGGTGCCGGTTTGAACCAAAAGCTCTGAAGACTTTGCCCAGCAGCCATTTCCACCTAATGTGCGAACAAAGAAAAGAGCTTCTTCTTTATTGGTGAAGCTGGTTAAGGTTGAATTGTAAACCAAATTGTTTTTATACCAAATAAAGCTACTTGTAGCATTGGTAGATAGAACAGTACTATCGCCATTACATAAAGCTAGGCCATTAGAGGAAGTTACAGTTGGAGCAGTAGGCGAAGGCAATACGGTAATATAATTAACACGTGTGATACTATCTTTTCCAGTAGCATTTTTAACTGCTAAGGAAATAGATTTTGTGCCTGCAGTTAAGAATTTCACCTTAGGGTTTCTAACCGAGTAGGTAAGCGTATCGGCATCTGTAAAATACCAGCTCCATTGATCAGGTTTGTTTAAACTAGAATCGAGCATTTGAACCTCGTCGCCTACACACACTGTTTTAAGAATAGAATAAAAATTAGCGACTGGATTATTAGGAGTACCAGTAATTTTTATGTTATCAAGAAACATGTTATTTCCGTTATTAGATTTTTGTTCGAACCTAATTTTAACATTGTTAAAACCTACGTACGGAGTAAGATTAACGCTTAAACAATTAGCTCCAATACCGCCACCACACCAATCGGCGGCCTTTGAAGGCACAAACCTATTTTGGGTAGCAAATGTATTATCTGGTGCTGTGGCAAAGCTACCTTTATCATTCTCGCCAAAGGCGGCAATACGCGTATAGGCAGTACCACAATTTGTACTGATATAAATAATTAAGGAATCGGATGCAGTAGAATCGTAACGAGTATAGGCGTGTTGGAATTCTAATAAGGCATTTTGGTATCCTTTTAAATCAATTACTGGGCTCACAATTCTATCTAGGTAATAGGATGTAGGCCAATCAAAGTTATTAATTCCATACGCGGTATTACCAGGAGTATTTCCGGCAATTGTCCAAAGACGGAAGGTACTATCTGCATTAGGGTTTTCAACTGTCCATAAATTTCTAGTGCTAGAAGTAGGTTCAAAGGTTTCATTAAAAGGTAAAACCAAACCACCAACCGTTATATAATCGTCTTTGTAAATAGAATCGTAACCCGTAGCATTACTTATACGAAGGGCAACAGGATAAACACCTGGCGTATTATAGGTAACAGTAGGATTGGTAGCGGTACTTGTTGCAGTTGTTGAACCAGGGAAGTACCACATTCTACTGGTGGCTCCTGACGATTGATCTGTGAAGCTTACGTTTTTAGCACTGCAAACCACGCGGCTAGCGGTTGTAAAAGCAGCAGAAGGTTTAGGTGTGATACCAGAAAGAATAAACGCATAAGGTTGGGAACCACCCACCAAACTCTTTTTAGCATTAATGGTTATGGTGTATGTGCCAGCAGTAGGAGTTGCAATAAACACTTGTTCAACATTGTCAACAATATTATCGCCTGTGGTTGCGGCCGCACTTGGAGTGGTTTTGTTTAATACATAAGGTAAAAATAGGCTGTTATCAGAATTACGTTTAACACGTATATCCAAATCGTTTACCAACATGATAGTACTTGGATTTAAGCTAGGAGAAGGCGAAGTTCCTGGTCTATCTGTCCAACAAATGGTAGCACGAATTGGGGTTGTTCCATCGCTATAAAAGGTATAGGTATAGGTTCCATTACTAGCTAAAGAATTTTGTAGGATGATACTTTTAAGGGTATCAGAAATGGTACTCACAGCTTTTGCCGTATTCATTAAACCCCAGCCATAAGTATAATCAGGACCCGTGCTTGCACCTGCTTCATCGGCGGTATGAATGATTAAACCTTTAAGCGTACTAGAACGCATAAAGGCCCCCTTTAAATTATTGTAATGTTGTTGAATAAGTAAAGCAGAACCACTGGCATTTGGGGTGGCCATAGAAGTACCGTTAAAAGTGCTATACGAAGTAGTTGAGGTAGAAACGCTTGAATAAACAGAAACTCCATTAGCCACAACATCTGGTTTTATACGACCATCATCTGTAGGTCCCCAGCCGCTAAAGCTGCTCATTACTACATCCGAAACTTTGGTATACCCTGTGGTAATTTTATTTACAGCACCCACTGTTAAAACATTCTTTGCATTAGAAGGACCACCGCTAATACAATTGTATGGACCAATTGCATTAGGCTTATTTGTAGAGCTACCTAACACCCAATTTCCATTTAAGTCGCGGATATAATAGGTTGAAGGAATGGTACCAGGTTCACCCCTATCGTTTCCAGCAGCAACAAAAGGCAGGTAGTTTGGATAGTTAACTGTAATTTGATCCCACTGTGCACTGATATTATCATAAAATCCATACTTATAATCTTCTACGGAACTCACACTTGGATCGCCCCAAAACTCCCAACGAGCTAAATCTGTATCGTATTGCCAACCCGAAATTTGAGAATAGGAATGGTTTGAAACAAGCATACCTGCCGCAGCGGCAGAAGACATTTCGGTATTATCATTATTCCAATCTTGGCATTTAATGGGCGCTTGATAGCTCATACCTTTAGCATTTGATACAACACCACCAGCCATCATGGTTCCAGATACGTGGGTGGCATGATCACTTAAAGTTGTTGCACCATCGGTTTGTGTAGCTCTGCCTTGAAATTCTTGGTGACCGGTTAATACAGCACCACCATCCCAAACACCCATACGATTAGTTAGACCTAAGCCCGAAAGATTTAAACCTAATGAACCAGCAGGCCAAACTTTATTTGTAGAAATGGTTTTAGCAGCATCTACATTATTGGTGGTTTGAATATAAATGGGCATACCTGTAGGCGAAATGCTAACAAACTCGCGTACCACACCATTTTTTAATTCAATTCGTGCAGGATAATTAAGAGCAGCAGCCTTTTGGGCAACGGCCTTTTGTTGAATGGCAAAATTCTCTTTAAAAATTAATTCCATTTCGGCAGGCGTGCTAGCCTCTAATGGATTACGTACTTGTTGCGAAAAAGCGCCAAAAGAAAGCAAAAGAAAACATAAAAAACTGTAGCTGTATTTGTTCATATTAGTTGTTTTTCAAATTTTTTGAATGTGCTACTGCCCCACTTAAGGTGGCTGAAACAGTAACTTTTTGATTATCGAGATAAATATCGCCGGAATAGATTAGTTCATAATCGCCATTTGGAAGGCAATTAACTTTAAGCGTGCCAGCGGATTTTGACGTAGAAAGGTACACCCTATTTTGCAGTCTGTTATCGGTTAGTACTACCTTAAATTGATTTTGTTTAAGAGTAGATTTACATTTTAACGATTTAACAGAAATACCATTTAGCTCTAGAACGTAGCCATTTGCCGAAGCAATAGCTGCATTAAATTTTCCATTTACTACTTCAAACGAACTAGGTTGATGGTATTCAAAAACCCGCAGGGGTGCGGCATTTCGAACCTTTAACTGAACCTGTTCGCGTTGTGCAAATACGAAAGAAGGAATGCAAATTAAAGCCACTAATAGAGCCTTAAAATAACTTCCGAAAGGAGTTGTTTGAACGTACATGTGTTCAAATTTAGGACAATTAGCACAATTCCCAATTTCATTATTTGGTTCAGACCACTTACTTTGCACGAAATACAAGAATAAAAAATTGTGATAAAGCAAATACCAAACACCATTACGGCGGCCAATCTCTTTATGGGTTGCCTATCTATAGTAGCAACATTTGACGGAAACCTTACCCAGGCCGCATATTTTATACTTGCCGCCGCAGTTCTAGATTTCTTTGATGGCTTTGCCGCCCGCATGTTACATGTGCATAGTGAAATTGGCAAGCAGCTAGATTCATTGGCAGATATGGTAAGTTTTGGTGTAGCCCCTGGATTTATTTTTTATGCCCTATCGCAAGAGCACTTAACGTTTGAATATGGGTTTTTACAATTTGTGCCGATTATGGTTTTGTGCAGCTATCTCCCCTTTCTAATTATGATTTTTTCGGGAGTTAGGTTAGCAAAATTTAATATAGATACGCGCCAAAGCGACTCATTTATAGGAGTTCCAACGCCAGCTAACGCCATGTTTATTTGTTGCATTCCATTTGTATTGGAGCATGGGCCATTTTTTGCGCAAGAAATTTTTACTTCAGCAGGATTTTTAATCCTCTATCCCATACTAATGAGCTACCTATTAATAGCCGAACTTCCTTTGTTTTCGCTAAAGTTCAAGCAATTTGCTTGGAAAGGAAATGAGATACGTTATTCGTTTTTATTGGGTGGTGCAGCATTAATTTTATTTTTTCAGTACTTTGGAATTGGATTGAGTATAATTCTTTATGTACTTTTGTCGCTCATTACCCATTTGAGGAAATAATATGAAATTTAAAGCAGAAATAGATGTGATGCCCCATGCGGCACTTTTGGATCCACAAGGCAAAGCAGTGAGTGGCTCAATGGTTAATATTGGTTTAGCTGCCATACAAAATGTTAGAATTGGGAAACACATTAGCCTGGAAGTAGAAGCAGGTACTGAAGCAGAGGCGCATGAAATGGTTGATACAGCCTGCAAAAAATTGCTTGCCAACCTAATTATGGAATCTTACACATTTGCCTTAAAAGCACTTTAATAGAGCCATGCGCAGGAGTTTATTTCTTGCTCTTGGTATTCTGAACCTAGTTTGGTTTTCTGCCGCAGGGCAGGACATTATTTACGCACGCTCATGCATAAAAACCTTATGTAGTAGTGATTTTTATGGGCGTGGGTATGTAAATAATGGAGATAAAATTGCGGCCCAATTTATTAGAGAAGAATTTGCCGCAAAGAAACTCCTTCCATTAGGAGAAAATTATTTTCAGCCATTAGGCTTTCCAGTGATATATTACCCTGCCAGGGTAGAAATTACCTTAGATGGAGTTCCTGCTTTTGCAGGTACAGATTTTATCATGAACCCAGGCTGCCCTACAGTTAATGGAACATTTAAAGTACTTAAGTTAGATTCTGCTTTGGTAGATAACACCTCGGATTTTGGCAAACTTAGAGGCAAAAATTTTAAGAATACCTTTTTTGTTGTAGATGAATTAAAAAGCAAAACCTTGCTTCATCCAGAACGAGCCAAACTTGTTTTAAGTAACGGCTTAAAAGCAAAAGGCTTAATTTATAAAAACAACAAAACCTTGGTTTGGAGCCCTGCCATGGATTTTGCCGAATATCCCATTTTATATTTTAAAGAAGGCTCCTTCCCTGACTTAGTGCTTAAGATGCAAGTGAAAATAGATGCTTCCTATAAAGTTCACGGCACACAAAATGTAATTGGCATGATTAAAGGAAAAACTCAACCCGATTCGTTTGTAGTTTTTACAGCCCATTACGACCATTTGGGAATGATGGGAAGTGAAGTGATGTTTCCGGGAGCCAACGACAATGCTAGTGGGGTAGCCATGCTATTAGATATGGCAAAATATTACAGTAAGAATCCTCCCAATTTTTCGGTGGTATTTATTGCCTTTGCGGGCGAAGAAATTGGCTTAATTGGTTCCTACTATTTTACCCAAAACCCCTTGGTAGATTTAAAGAAAATTGCCTTGCTTATTAATATGGATTTGATGAGTACAGGCGACGAAGGCCTTACTGCGGTAAACGCTACCGAATTTCCCGATTTATTTGAAAACTTAAAATTGTGCAATAGCATGGGCAATTATTTACCCGATATTGCCCCTAGAGGTAAAGCACAAAACAGCGACCATTATTATTTTACCGAAGCAGGTGTACCCGCATTTTTCTTTTATTTAAGAGGCAATTATCATCATTACCACGATATAGATGATACCTATAGCGAACTTACCTTAAGCCGCTATAAAGAGGCATTTCAGCTTATTACCGACTTTGCCAATATGCGCATGGGCAAGTAAGTAAGCTAGATTTAATACCTCTATTCCAATTTCATAACCTATTTTTGACCCATGATACACCTAAACAAAAGCAAGTTTGAAACCATTCTTCAAATTAGGCCAGATGATATAGACATGAACCAACATGTGCATAGCAGTAAATATATAGATTATGTATTGGCAGCTAGGTTTGATCAAATGGAACGTTGCTATAAAATGCCCATGAGCGAGTTTATGGCACATGGCTATGGTTGGGTAATACGCAATACCTTTATTGAATTTAAACGCCCCTTGGTTTTGGGTGATAGTATAAAGGTTCAAACATATATTGACGAGATGCAAAAAGATGGTGTGAAGGTTCATTTTGAAATTATAAAAACCGCCAATAATAAAGTAGCTTGTTCGGGGTATTTTAATTATACCATGATTGATTTTAAAACAGGCAAAGCCGCCCTAATTCCAGATTGGATTGTAGAGAGGTATTGCATTTAATTTAGATACAAATATGAAATCATTTCTCTTAATTATTTGGGCGTTTATAAGCAGTTCATTATTACTCGCTCAAGAAACTACTCCCTTTAAAAAAGGGTTAGTATTTGGCGTATCGGTAGGTGCAGGTAATTTGCGCTTAAATACAAACGACACGCTAAGCAATGCCTTTTCTACTAGCTTGCCAAATATAAAAATTGGGTATATGCCCAGTTCTAAGTTGGCCATAATGTTATTATTGCCTGGTGCGGTATACAAATACCAAGAAAAAGATAGAGGCTTTGAAGCCTTTATGGTAGCCGGCCAATATTGTCTAAAAGAAAAGTGGTGGGTTTTAGGAGCCGCTGGAATATGTTTTGATGCTGCGGCATTTTATACTGTAAAGGACCCAAAAACGTCTAATTTCTATACCGGCTTTCCGGCATTATCTGTTGGAACAGGCTATCAAATCTATCATAAAAGAAAATTCTCTATGGATATTCAATACCGCTTTTTTTACGGACAATCAAACATAGAAAACGCAGGAAAAAGACAAGGAACATCCAACATGATTCTCCTTGGTTTTAATTGGCACTAAGGCTTTGCAACTAAAGCAAAACAAGAATTTTGGTTCAGGGCAATTGAATTAGGCTTTCTGCGTTAAGCATAGCACGTGAATACAAAACCTTTTTTTACTACATTTGCCGCGGTGAAAAACAAATTTCTATTAATTCTTCTATTGGCTATTGGGGCACTAACTTGGCAAAGCTGTCGCAAAAACGACGTGTTTACCAAAAGTCCCGTTACCCTAAGCTTTTCAACAGATACCGTCTTTTTTGATACTATTTTTTCAAAGCTCGGTTCGAACCCAAACTCACCACGCAGTATAACCTTGCAAGTGCGCGTGACCAACCCAACCAAGAATGCCGTAAAAACCAATATTAGCTTAGCAGGCAATTTTTACGGACTCTTTAAACTAAACGTAGATGGCAAAGCAGGAACTAATTTTACCGATGTAGAAATTAGAGGAAACGATAGCATTTATATTTTTGTTCAAGCCTATATAGACCCAGTTGGTAGCAATACCCCTTTTATAGTAACAGATCAAATTTTGTTTGAAACCAATGGCACTAAACAAGATGTTGATTTAGTTGCCTGGACCCAAGATGCCATTTATTTTCAGAATGAAGTTTTGGATTGCAGCGCTGGAAACCTGCTCTGGACAAGCGATAAGCCCATTGTTATTTACGATTCGATATTAGTTCCAAAGGGTTGTACTTTAACCATTGAAGCCGGAACACAAATTCACAGTTATAATAAATCGTGTATTTTAATTGCGGGTACCTTAATTGTAAACGGCACTACCGATAAGCCAGCAGTATTTCAAGGCAGCCGCTTGGATGATGATTATAAAGAAATGGCTGGCCAATGGATAGGCATACGCTTTTTGCCCGGAAGCAGCGGAAACAGTATTAGTGGCGCCATTATAAAGAATGGATTTATTGGTATTGAAATAGACTCTATGCCAAGCGCTGGAACCTACGGACTCATTTTAAAAGAAAGCATTATTAAAAACATGAGCGCGGCAGGTTTACTTAATTATTCGGCCAAACTGTATGCAGAAAACAACTTGGTTTACAATTGTGGCTTGTATAGTTTTATTGGAGAACTTGGCGGAACGTATGATTTATTCCACAATACCTTCTCGGCGCAAAGTCAGGTTACAGGTCGCAAAGACCCAGGATTCTATTTAAGCAATGCGCCAGGTAGAAATAATGCAGGAACCATTTTATATAGTTTTCCTCTAAAAATAAACGTCAGAAATAATATTATTTATGGCTCCTTGGAAGAAGAGTTTTTAATAAATGATGATCCAGATGGAGTGCCAATTGCAAGCCCTATTTTGAGTAATTGTTTAATCAAAACCAAAGACCTAAGCCTAAATACAAACGGCAATATTTTAAATTTAGATCCAAAATTTAAAAGCGTTTCAAATTCTGATTTCGACCTAGAAACAAATTCTCCTTGCCGCAACGCCGGCGCCAATGTTGGCATTCCAAGAGATTTAAAAGGAAGAAATAGAAACACTAGCAACCCAAGTATTGGAGCCTATGAGGTTCAATAGATTAAGCCATTAATTTGGGCTGAATTAAAATTTCATTTGCGCACCATTTTTTAAAAACTAGCTTTGCATCGCTTTAGGTTATTTTAAATTGACAATTGCTAAAAAGGCAAATTTCAATTAAAAATATTAAAAGGGAATTAGGTGAAAATCCTAAACAGTACCCGCTGCTGTAAGCACCGAATGAAGAAATTCATTCATTTCTTTTTCAACTGCAAGTCACTTTTTATCACTTGATAAATGGGAAGACAAGAAAAAGAAGGTGTAAGTCAGAAGACCTGCCATGGCAACATTTTCAACACAGCTTTCGGGAAAAAAGGCTAGGTGAACCAAGTTATGCTTTAGGGCATTATTTGCTATTACCTTACTCTTTTCTGATGGCCCAAAAAAATTGGTTTGAAGCACGTTTGTTTTGGTATACTCTTTTTGGTGTTCATAGGAATAATACCTGTGCATGCTCGCTATGGAGCAATTGAAACCAATACAATAATTCTTAAAAACGATACGAATAAGGTCTTGCAAACGCTGCAAATAATGGGTGTTCGTTATCCTAATTTTTTTGTTGGGAGTAAATTCAATTTTATTGATTCGAACCTATTGCAGTTTAACAAACAAAACTCATTGGCCGAATTACTTTCAAATAACAGTCAGCTTTTTATTAAGTCATATGGCCCAGGAATGCTGGCCAGCCCAAGTTTGAGAGGAGGCAATGCCAACCATACCGCGGTACTATGGAATGGAATAAACTTACAAAACCCAATGAATGGGCAAGTTGATTTCTCGACTATCCCTAGTTTTTTATTAGATAATGTAGCCTTGCAATATGGAAGTGCAAGCAGTTTATTTGGTTCGGGAACCATTGGAGGAGCGGTGCATTTACAAAGTAACCTAGGCCCAAAAGAAGGATTTGAGGCAGAATTTATGACGGGCATAGGAAGTTATGGAAGCTTTACTGGCGGGTTAAAATTGGGTTTGAAAACAAAAAACAATTTCTCTCAACAGCAGAAATTATTTTGGCAATCATCTGATAACAACTTTTGGTTCAGACCAATTGATTTATTGCAGCCACAAGTAAGCAGTATTGACCCAAAAACAGTAGCCAAACAAAGAGCTAGCAATGCACAATTTGGCAATTTTGCTTGGATTCAAGAGTATTTGTATGAAGCCAATAGACATCAAAAATTGGGATTTAAAATATGGCTACAGCAATCGATGAAGAATATTGTTCCTGCTTTGTTTTCTCCAAATACGGGTGCACATCAAGTAGACAAAACGGCTAAAATAATAGCAGATTATCAATACAAAAAAGAAGCATATGAAACACTCATCAGGTATTCCTTTTTAAAAGATATTATTGAGTATACCGATCTAAACACACCTCGCTCAATTGCCAACTCAAATAGTCATCAAGTTACTTTTGACCAGTTTATTTATAAGACCAAATTTCAAGTTCAATTGAGTTTGTTGGGTCAGCATATACGTGCTAATTTAAACACCAACACGAGCAATTGGGAGCAAAACAAAGTAGCTATTTTTGGCACACTTAAAACGTTTCATTTTCATAACAGAATTCAACAACAATTTTCGTTGAGGCAAGAGTGGTGCAGTTTGCAAACCATACCCATTATGCCATCCTATGGTATTCATGCCAACTTAAACAAAAGCTGGACAGTTTTTGCCAATGTATCGCGTAGCTTTAGACTTCCTACTTTTAACGATTTGTATTGGCCGAATATGGGCAATCCAAATTTAAAACCAGAACAAGGCTGGAACACAGAATTGAGTTTAAGCTATGGACTAAACAAGGCAGCGGTTCAAGGTAAGTCAACGTTAACGGCATTTTCTAAACAGGTACACAATTGGATTATTTGGGTGCCCAATGGAGGAAATTTAAGCACACCAAAGAACATTTATTTAGTTTGGAGCAGAGGTTTAGAATATGAATGGTTGGTGAAATTTAAACTTGGCAAAGTTGCTATTGGAAGCAATGGATTTCATAGCTTAACACTAGCCAGTAATGAGCAAAGCACTTTGAGCAATGATGCCTCTTTGCATCAACAAATTATATATACACCTAGGGTTAAACATACCCTACAAGCAAGCATTCAATATAAAGCCACACGCTTTTTATACACCTATAATTATGTGGGAACTCGCTTTTTGAGTGCCGATCACAGCAATTGGCTAAACCCCTTTAACTATAGTGGAATAGCACTGAGCCAAGAGATACAACTAAAAAAACAAAGCTTTAATTTACAGGCTAGCATCAATAATTTATTTAATCAAACGTATCAGGTAATGGTAAACAGACCAATGCCGCTTTTAAACTATCAACTCACACTAACAATTAAACTCTAATATGAAAACTACATTACAAAAACTTGTAATTCTATTTTTATTGGCCTTGTCAATTCAAGCAAAGGGACAATCCATTTCAACCTTTGAAGACATTTCACTCGCACCAAATTCTATCTATAATGGATTTGATTTTAAAGGTGGATTTAAGAGCGGTTCAGCATTTTTTACAAATATGTATGACACCACCTTTGGAGCGTATTGGGAAGGCTTTGCAGTATCGAACACAAAAGACGATTCAACAGCAGGATATTCAAATCAATATAGCGCGATTACTGGAAGCGGAATGATAAGTACTAATTATGGAGTATTTTATGCAGGTGGAAAAATTATTTTAGACAAAAGTATCAGCAGCCAAGCAATAAGTGGGTTTCATATTACTAACTCTACTTATGCGTATTTTGATATGAAAACAGGAAGTCAGTTTTCTAAGAAATTTGGCGGCACCAGTGGCAACGACCCTGATTATTTAAGGGTGGTAATAAATGCTTGGAAAGATGGTAAACTAGCCGACTCGACCTTTAAATTTTACTTAGCAGATTATAGAAACAGCGATAATAGCAAAGATTATATTTTAAAGACTTGGCAATGGGTTGACCTAAAATCATTTGGTGCAGTAGATAGTTTTGCATTTAGTATGGAATCGAGTGATACTGGTTCGTTTGGAATAAATACACCACGCTATTTTTGTTTAGATAACTTTAATTTAGCTAGCACAGCAATAGCGAAACAAAGTGAAAAGGTTTTATTTAATGCGTATCCTAACCCTGCCACAAACACATTAACAATTGAAAGTTATGAAGCCATTGAAGAAGTAAAAATATTGGATATAAACGGAAGAGAAATTGGCAGAAGTAAAGAAACAACACTTGCAGTGGATGCACTAACACCAGGTGTTTACCTTGTTGAAGTTAAAAGCTTAAATGGTATTGGGGTTCAGAAATTTATTAAAAACTAGGATGCTACTTAAGCATATGATTCAACTAAATAAATTCACGACTAAAAGTATGTTCCTATATTTAATGGGCATGCTTTTAGTTGTATCCTCGTGTGATAAAACACCCTCCAACACTCCTACTACTGCGCTGCCAAACGATAGCCTAGCACATGGAATTTTTATTTGTAATGAAGGGAATTTTCAATGGGGAAATGCGAGTTTAAGTTTTTATAATACGAGTACAGGAACGATTCAAGAAGATGTATTTAAAAGCGTGAATAAACGTGGAGTTGGTGATGTATTGCAATCAATATGTATAGTTGACGATAAAGCCTTTTTGGTAGTAAACAACTCGCAAAAAATTGAAATCATAGACTCAAAAACAATTGAAAGTAAAGGTGTCATTACTGGCTTTAATTCACCTCGCTATTTTCTATCCTTAGGTTCAAACAAAGCTTATGTGAGCGATTTATATGAAAAAGCAGTATGGATTGTAAACCCCGCCGCACAAAGTATTACAGGTAAAATTGCAATTAATAGTTGGACCGAAGAAATGATTAATTACGGCACAAAAGTTTTTGTTTGTGGAAGAACATCGGGTTTTGTGTATGTTATAAATACTAGCACCAATTTACTTGAAGATAGCATAGCCATTGGGTATGGGGCACAGAATATTGTTTTAGACGCAGAGAATAAAATTTGGGTATTAACGGTTGGTAAGGATGCTTTAGCAGCGCAATTACATAAGATAAATCCAAACACAAATGCTTTAGAAAAAAGCTGGTCACTTCCTGATGGAGCTTTGCCCAACAAGCTCATTTGCAATAGCACTAAATCAAAACTATATTTTATTAATAAAGATGTATTTGAGCTGGAAATACATTCTACTTCCTTACCAACTACAGCTTTGGTTCAGGCCAATGGACGAACGTTTTATGGCTTAGGCTTTAATCCTTGGCAAAACGAAATTTTAATTTCGGATGCGAAAGATTATATCCAAAAAAGTGAGGTGTATAGATACGATACTTTAGGACAATTAAAAGGAAGTTTTAAAACAGGTATGAACACTACCTATTTTAATTGGAAGTAAAATGGGGCAAGGTAAAAAGCAACAGATAACAATCAAGGGCAAGTCTGAACCAAGCGCTGCAAACCCGCACTATTATTTAGAAAACGGGTATGTAGTATTTACCGAAGCATACCATTTGGAAAGAGGAAGCTGCTGTGGCAGCGGGTGTAGGCATTGCCCGTATAAAAAGAAAAGGCACTAATCTAGTTTATTTTTCTAAAAGGAGTTTACCGCTCTGAACCTGTCCATTTGAGTTTTTAATTTGGTAAAAAAGCAGGCCTGAATACGCTTCTAAATTTACCATAAGTTTGGGCGAGTTAAGTGGTGCTTGGTAAACCATTTTTCCTAATTCAGAATATATTTCTACTTGTAGATCTTGCCCATCTAAACCCTCAAAAACAACCATTCCAGTACTTGGGTTTGGATACACTTGGAATGGCTTTGATGGACCTATAATTGAGAGGCCAGAAGCAGTTGTAACATCAAATTGGGTGCTGCAAGTTGAGCCATTATAGGTTACTTCGAAAGTGTATTTACCAGCTGTTGTAGGTAGTTTTTTAGACCAACCCCACATTAGTGTTTTTCTATCCACTGTGCTTGCATAGGTCCAGGATACAAAGGTAGAACCATCTGGATTTTTAATTTTCATATCCCCGGTACCACTTGCTATTTCATCGCGTAAAAACATATAAAATTTTGCATACCCTGCAGGCAAACCAGGTCCTTGAAATGGGATTTGGAATACTTTTGATTCATTAGAAACCTCGGTACCTGGGCAAGCTGGCACAAGCACATCTGTGGTGTTAGTAGATACTTTAACAACTGCCGTTTCTTTGTATGGCTTTTGAGATGCCCACCAAGTTGATGTGTTTAATGAATTACATGTTCCAGTATATGGATCAACACGGGTAGCACTTGTGGCCCCACTCCAAACCTCAAAATGAAGATGAGGGCCTGATGAACTACCTGAGCTTCCTACTAAACCCAAATACTCGCCAACTGCAACAGACTGTCCAATTGCTTTAGTTAGTACAGAATTCTTTTTCATATGCCAATAATTTGTGCGCGAGCCATCGGCATGTTGAATAACAACATAATTTGCAGTAAGGGTATTTGCCGTACAATTCTTATCAAACTCACCATCGTGTTTATCTAAAATAATACCGGGAGCAGCGGCAACAATTTCTACTAAACTGCTATCCATTTTAAGAAAGTTAAAAGGCCAAATAGAAATATCTGTTCCACCATGACCATCATAGGAATTGGTTCCGCAATTAAAGTCTTTAAAAGCACCAGTGGCCGTGTTTTGATCTACATAGGCAGAGATATGATAATAACTGCAATCATTTAGAGAAGACTTAGGCTTAAGCGGCCAAGAAAGTAAGGTACCAGCCTTGCTTCTATCTGCAGAAGATGGAGTATTTAATCCAAGCATGGCAGCATTAACTGCGCACCTGTCTTCAATAAGTTTGTACTCAGCATTTGAAATACAATTTTGGGAGTTGGCATTAATTGAAAATGCCAATAAGAAAAACGTTAGGAGTAGTTTTGTTTTCATAAAGCAATTTGATTTGTAGTATAAAAGTACAAAAAAATTGCCTTGATTGAATACTTTAAAATAGAAGTAAGATTTTAGGAAGGAAAATAATAAGTCCAATTAGTAATGTAGCAATAGCACAAAATAACACAGCAGCTGCAGCCAGATCCTTTACATTTCTAATTTTTTCATGCTTTTCTGGAGATACAAAATCGGCTAAATTTTCGAGGGCAGCATTAAATGCTTCGGAGGCGAAAACTAGGCTAATAGAAAAAATTATGGCCATCCACTCGGAGCTAGAAATTTGAAAATAGATACCTAATAAAACAGCTACACATGCCGCAAATAGATGGATCCTGGCATTGTGTTCCTCCAGAAACAAAATGTAAATTCCTCTAAATGCAAATTTAAAACTACTAAGTTGTTTACTAAAGGAAAAGGATTTTTTTTCTTTTGGTTCCATTCAAAACTTCATTTAGAAAGCTTCGGACAAGGTAAAATAAAAACCTTTGATTTTACCCTCACCAAAACCAAAATCTATACGTGCATTTATGTGTTCGCGACGAATAGCAGTACCTCTAAAACCGAAACCATAATTGGGTTTTATATGTTCTAGTAAATTTTGAGTAGTACTTCCAACATTTCCCAGACCACCAAATACAACTACACCAAGAGGCCCCCAAACGGTCTTTCTAAATTCTGCCTGAGTTGAGGCAAAATAATTATCCCTGAACCTACCATTATAGTAACCACGCATAATCATTTCATTTCCCATGGTGCCCATTTGGCGGTAAGGCACATCTCCTTCATTAAAGCTACCGTATGCTTGAACGGCTAAAACATTTTCTTTCCAAAGGCAAAAGAACTTTCGGGCATCAAGGGTTACAGATTGGAATGCATGATGACCTAGATTGGACCTAAAAAACCAGTAATTACTAATTTCTACGTAGGCACCTTTTAGCGGGTAATATATATTATCTCTATTATCATAGGCAAGCGCAAGTCCTGCTCCTAAAATATCATAGCCATTTATACCCGTTGTTGAACTGGAAGGAGTTAAACTTGATTCCTTAAAACGAGTATCATAAATTTTTTCATACATCAATTGTCCGCCTACATAAACGCTTTTAAGCACTTGCCTGGTAAGTCTAGCGTTAACTTTATGTTGCTGGAAATCGTATAATTCTTTTGCAGAATCGGCCGCTTGATTACCTATGCCCCAATAGTATTCATTAAAATCGTTGTATACATATTGGGCTTTCAGGTTGTATTTGTTTTCATCGAAAAAAATATCTACCCCTGGTCGAATATTAAATTGGCCCATTTGAGTATAGGAAGTATTTACTCGAACCATAGATGGGCGAGTATCTTCCTTGTCACCCAAACGAAACATATATCCTAGGCTCAGGCCTAATTTAATGCCCGTTTCTGGAGTAACAGCCCAAATAGGAAGAGTAAAAAAATAGTTTTTACGTGGCTTTGCCGAATCGCCTTCCATAATGCGATAAAATCTATTAACCAAACCCTTTAGTTTAGCACCATCTTGTGCTTTGGTTAAAGAACTAAAGCATAAAAGAAAACAAATTACAAGAAAAGTATTTTTACTTTTTACAAAGTTCATTGGGTACTAAGGCAATAATCTGCCGTACATTCTAGGGAAAGGAATACTCTCGCGAACATGTGGCAATTTGCAAATCCAAGTTACCAAACGCTCTAAGCCTAAACCAAAACCAGCATGAGGCACGGTTCCGTAGCGTCTTAAATCGAGGTACCATTCAAATGCTTCCATTGGTAATTGATGTTCGTTAATTTTCTCGATAAGTAATTTCTCATCCGTTTCACGTTCGCCACCACCCACAATTTCGCCATACCCTTCTGGAGCTAATACATCTACGCCACGTGCAAATTTAGAGTTATTTGGATCGCGTTTTAGGTAGAAAGCTTTCACTTCATGAGGCCAGTTGTAGACCATAATTGGCACATCAAATAAACGAGTGATTACGGTTTCATCACTACCACCTAAATCGTTGCCATATTCAAAGTTTCTCGCACTATTGAGCCACTGAGGAATATTTCTCTCTTGTTCTTCTAAATCACCCAGTTCTTGTTTCAACTTATCAATTTGCGCTTGGTTAAATCCAATTTCACCCTTCTTCATTCCAGGTGTTTTTATCTTTTCTTCGCGTTCAGCAATTTCGGTTTGAACCAATTGAATTCTTTCTTTTACCGCACTTAATTCTGTTTCAAGAGAGACAATAGAATTTTGACCATTCACGTCTTGTTCGCCTTTAATAATTCGAACAGCTTCATCGTATGACAAACGAGGGAAAGGCTTAATAATATTTTGAAGCAAATGAGTATCTCTGCCTATAATGGCTAATTCTTTTTCGCAGCCATCCAAAACAGAAGTAACAACAGCACGCAAGAAATTTTCGATTAAATCCATATTCTCGAAAATATCATAAAAAGCCATTTCGGGTTCAATCATCCAGAATTCGCTTAAGTGCCTACGAGTTTTAGATTTTTCGGCTCTAAAAGTTGGACCAAAGGTGTAAATTTTGCCCATTGAAAAAGCCATTGCTTCGCCGTATAGCTGGCCGCTTTGACTTAAATAAGCAGGGTCTCCGTAAAAATCTGTTTCAAATAAGTTGCTTGTTCCTTCGCAGGCATTACCCGTAAAAAGAGGAGCATCCATTTGCACAAAACCTTCCTTTTGAAAGAACTCATGAATAGCAAATATGATACGGTTTCTGATGCGCATTATAGCCCATTGGCGTTGGCTACGTAGCCACAAATGGCGTTTATCCATTAAAAAATCAACACCATGTTCTTTTTTGGCAATTGGGTATTCAACAGACTCACCTATTAACTCAACCGAAGTTGCTTGTAATTCAAATCCACCCATTTGGCGTTCATCCTTAACCACTTTACCAGTAATGGATAAAGAAGATTCGAGGCTTACTTTACGGGCCTCTTCAAACAGATTTTCACCCAAAGATTCTAAGCTAAGAACACATTGGCACCAACCGGTACCATCTCTTAACACAACAAACACTAGACCTTTGCTTTCTCTCTTGTTGCTTGCCCAACCCATGAGGGTAACTTCCTGACCTTCATAATCTGCAAGGTCTTTTATCAAATATTTTTGCACGCTTAAAAACTCCTATTTCATTAAATTTAAGGAAACAAAAATAGGTGTTTATTGGCTGAACTCAAAACACAAAAGGCTAATAAAAAATTTACGAATGAGTAGGATATTCAAGCCTTTAGGATAATCAAGAAAAAAAGTAAAAAAGGGAAAATAATAAGGCAACCCCGTTTTTTTAAAGTTAGACTTTCATTTTTCGGGGTTGTATTGTATCTTTGAGTAATGATACCAAGGCTAATAGAAAAAAGGATTGAAAAACTGTTGAAACAATTTCCTGCTGTAGGAATAATTGGGCCACGGCAATGTGGGAAAACCACCCTAGCCAAACTTATTCAAAAAAAAGGAAAGCTTAATGGGGTGTACTTCGATTTAGAAAGTCCGCAAGACCTAAGAAAATTTGAGAACCCGGAATTATTTTTAACTGCCCATCAAGATGATCAGGTAATTATTGACGAAGTTCAACGTATACCCGGATTATTTCCAATTATGCGTTCACTAATTGACAAAAAGAGGAAGTCGGGTAGATTTTTGTTATTGGGATCGGCAAGTCCAGAATTAGTTAAAGGAAGTTCAGAATCACTAGCGGGGAGAATCTATTTCATTGAGGCAACACCTTTTCATTTGCTCGAATTACCCGAAAAAAGTAAAGTTATTCAAAAGCATTGGTTTAGGGGAGGGTTTCCAGATGCCTGGAAAGCCAAAACAGATGATGCCTATTTTTTATGGATGGATGGATTTGCCAGAACTTTTATAGAACGTGATTTAAACAATTTATTTGGACAAACATTTTCACCCAATTTAATGTTCAAATTGTGGCGAATGCTGGCTCATTACCACGGAGGAATATGGAATGCCCAGTCTTTTTCAAAAGGCCTAGATGTAAGTTCTGTAACAGTAAATAGGTATTTAGACTATTTGCAAGGAGCCTTTATGGTTCGCAAATTATTACCCTATTTTCATAATACCTCCAAGAGATTAGTTAAGAGTCCAAAAGTATATATTAGAGATAGTGGTTTACTTCATTATTTATTGGATATTCATCATGCAAAAGACCTTCAATACCACCCAATGTTGGGCTACTCCTGGGAAGGTTATGTGATAGAGCAAATAATATCTTCCTTATCGCCAAATATTCAAGCCTATTATTACCGAACACATGATGGAGCAGAGGTAGATTTGGTATTGGTAAAAGGAATTAAACCGATTGCCTGCCTAGAAATAAAGTATTCAGAAAATCCAGGTATTTCGAAAGGTTTATTGGAAAGTATTAAGGATTTAAAAACACCACTCAATTACATTATCACTACCAGTGAAGATACAATGTGGCCATTGAAAAACAAGATAAGTGCAGTAGGGTTAAGATATTTTCTTAAAACTATATTGCCTAAAATACAGAGCTCTTAGGGTAAGTAACCCCGTAAAACGAAAGTTTAACTTTCATTTTTCGGGGTTACTTATTTCTTAATAAAGTTGGAAATGTTACTCGCGCTTGAAGATGTAAGGATGAAATAATAGATTCCTGAAGGCAAATTAGAAATATTTATTTCTTCAGATAAATTAGCAAAACCTCCTTGTACTTGTTGGCCCAGTTGATCTAATATTTGATATTGAAGAAGACCATTGTCTTGTATTCCCTTAATTTTTATAAAGTCGGAGCTTGGGTTTGGAAAAATTTGCAAGGAAGAATTACCAATTTGTTTTAAGCCCGTTTTAGGATCGAGCGATTGCACATAACTTTCAAAAACACCCGAACCATAAGTTGAAACAACCATTCTTCCATCACTTGTTCTATGGTCCATCATGGTTACAACTTGGGTGCCTATGCTAGATGCTCCTTGACGAATCCAAGTTGTTTGCATACCCTCAATTTTCTTTGTGGCATATAAACCTGTGCTTGTTCCAACAAAATAGATTAAACTATCTAATGTAGGTGCAATGGTTAGCCATCTGCAACTTGGACCTGTGCCAGAACCACTTGCATTTTGCTCCAAATTGCCACTTATGGCTGTCCAGCTAGCACCACTATTTTTAGATTCGAAAATACTTAGAATGGCATAATTTGTAAAAACTACGTATATAGTTCCAGTATCTTTAGGATGCTGAGCTATGCAATTTATATAGCCTCCTGGGAAATTTGAACCTGTAATAGTTTCGGGTATACTAGCTGTATCTCTCGCATTTCTTAATCTATAAATTCTACCAGCAGAGGTAGCATAATACAAAACATCTGATTGAATCTTAGAACTCAACAAAGCAGTAATTTCATCACCCGCAGCGGGCAGTGTGGTATGTGATAATTGAGTCCAATTTACACTACTTGCGTTTGAATCGAGTTTGCTTTTTAATGGAATGGCTGTTATATCACTATTACGCCAAAGCACATTGCCAGCTGGTGTGTAAAGCACTTTAAAATTAGTAGCATCAGGAGTAAATGGATTAATAAATTGATATTTTTCCTTATCTACTCCTTTAGGATCAATGCGTGTAAACTGAGTGGGAGTGCCAGATGCATCT
This sequence comes from Bacteroidetes bacterium B1(2017), assembly GCA_002256395.1. GTDB lineage: Bacteria > Bacteroidota > Bacteroidia > UKL13-3 > UKL13-3 > B1. Next base: position 718,604 of record NKJG01000001.1, read on the forward strand.
AAAATCATTCGATGCATTCTACCTTGTTGAATAGATAAGTAAACTTCGCCCCCACCTGGTTTTAAAAATCCAAAAGAGCCATCGTAACTTAATGGCTGGCTCCAATTGGAAATAGCAGTTGGCGCCATTGATAAATAGGTTCCATTGTCTTGTAAACCACCAATTGTGGTTTTTGAGGTACCAATTGGATCTTGAGCAATTGAATAATATTGAGAGGTATTATATCCATTATTTAAACTCTCCCAAACCAATGGAGTAGCTAAACAATTTGTTGTAATTGAAATACCCCCATCGTGAAAAGAAATCATTTTAGAAGGGTTGTTTGGATAAAAGATTGCACCATGATTATCGGGATGATGATTAGGATAAACCTTAAAATCTGGCAAGCTTGTATTAATTCCATAACCGCCAATTTGAGTGATATGAGTAGAGGTAGAAAATCCATCCGTAGAACGATACAAATTTGTACCACCAATAAAAACGGTATTCGCATCATCTGGTTTTACATCTACCTCTAAGCAATAACTACCTTGTGAAATATAATCACTAAAGCCACCCGCACCAGCAGGAATATTTGCGCTTCTATCGTCCCAAGTGCCACCCGTTCCAGTGCCATCCCCACTTACATAGGTGTATTTCCAAAGACTATTGTATTCGCTCTTACCTTCAAAATTTTTGCTTTCTTTACCTTGTCCAGGAGTATTGGCAATAAAATAAACTTGCTTTTCATCACTAGGTGCAATGCCAATAGAAATACGGTTTACCGTTGATTGAAAATTAGCTGGAGTAATATTTGCCCAATTTTTACCATTATCTGCCGAACGCCAAATGCCTTGTTGTTGACCACCCCCAGATAGAGTAGCGTAAACAATACCTGTTGGAGTTACAGCCACATCTGTGAAATAACTATACGCACTCACACGTGAGCCACCGCCTCTAACTTTTATCCAAGATAAACCTGCATTAATACTTCTAAAAATTCCATCAAAATTTGCTGCAAAAATTACATCAGCTGTATCAATGGTTGGGTTCAGGGCAATTCTATGAACCACAGACCAAGCTGTAGATAAGCCACCTTGACCTGAATTAAAATTACCTGTTTTAACCCACGTATCACCACCATCAACAGATTTATACACTCCACTACCATTATAAAAAGCACCTGGTATACTTCCACCATATAATTCACCTGTAGAAGCATACCAAACTTTGGTTTTATTAGTTCTGGTATCTTGAACCAAAGAAGTGATATTAGCAGTAGCCATGCTGCTCATATTGGTTGCATACCAGGCACCACCGCCATTTGTACTTCGCCAAACACCACCTGTTGCCGCACCCGCAAGTAGCACATCAGAATTTGTAACATCAATGGCTACGGCACGTGTTCTACCACCCACATTAAAGGGCCCTACCGAACGCCAATTGGCAAATTTTTGCATGCCTAAATCACTTGGTAAAGTATACGCAAAAGCTAATTCCTGTTGTCTAATATCATCTGGAATTTGCCCAGTACTAGGGTCAGCCAGCATTTTTTGCATCAATTGAATTCGCAAAGCAATATCCTCTTCCATACCCTCCCACTCTTCCTTTTCAAAAGTTGAAACAGATTTTCCAATAAGAAAAGAAGCAAGTATAAACATGGCTAAGAAGCCCCAAACATTTTTCATGGTATTTTGAGTTAATACTCAAAAATACATTTTCCTTTGGAAAGCACTAATTTGATTGGTAAAAACTTACTTAGTTAAATTGCCTAAAACAAAAAAGGGCAGGTAATTCTTTCAAATTAACTGCCCTTTGGTTTTGGAAATAGATACTAATTTTCGTAACCTAAATTAGGAGACAACCATTTTTCGATATAGTCTATCGACTCGTTTTTACGTTTAGCGTAGTCTTCAACTTGGTCTTTGCTAATTTTACCCACTGCAAAATATTTGCTTTCTGGATTGGCGAAATAAAAGCCGCTCACCGCTGCAGTTGGATACATCGCATAACTCTCTGTAAGGGTTATTCCTGTTGCATTTTGAGCATCTAATAGTTCAAACAATTTACGTTTTTCGGTATGATCTGGGCAAGCAGGATAACCAGGAGCAGGTCTAATACTTTGGTACTTTTCTCTAATTATTTCCTCATCCGTTAAGCTCTCTCCTTTGGCAAATCCCCAATAGTCGGTTCGAACCAATTCATGCAATTTCTCTGCAAATGCCTCTGCCAATCTATCTGCTAAAGCTTTAATCATAATACTACTATAATCATCATGATCTTTTTCAAAAGCCTCTACAAGAGGTTCAATACCAATACCTGCAGTAACAGCAAACATTCCCATATAATCTTGCTTGCCTAACTCTTTAGGAGCAACAAAATCGGCTAAACATAAATACGATTGATCAGCAGCCTTTTCATTTTGTTGGCGCAAAAAATTCATGGTTTGTGAAGAGCCATTTGGTAATTGTAGTTCCACATCATCGCCAACAGAATTAGCTTTATAAAAACCAAAAACAGCCTTAGCTTGTAGCAATTTCTGACTAATAACCTTATCTAATAACGCATTGGCATCCTTAAATAATTTAGTTGCTTCGGTACCAACTATTTTATCTGTAAGTATAGCTGGGTATTTCCCTGCCAACTCCCAAGTAGAGAAGAAAGGAGTCCAATCAATACGTTTGCGCAACTCTTCAAGCGGATAATTTTCTAGGGTTTTATTTCCAAGAAAACTTGGTTCAACAATACTATCAAAACTAACATTCATTTTGTTCTTTCTAGCTTTAGCTATATCCACAAAATTCTTTTCGCTTCTACGGTTTTTATAATCAATTCTAAATTGTTCGTACTCTTCTTTAATACGTTTTGTGGTACCAGCTAATTGGTCTTTACTAATTAAACTTTGTGCTACTGGAACACTTTTACTAGCATCTAACACATGTACAACTGGGCCACTATAAACAGGGTCAATTTTAACCGCAGTATGCGCCCTAGAAGTTGTTGCTCCACCAATAAGCAAAGGAATTTTCATTCCTAATCTTTCCATTTCTTTGGCCACATGAACCATTTCATCCAAACTCGGAGTAATTAATCCGCTCAGGCCAATTACATCAACCTTTTCACGAACCGCTGCTTCCAGTATTTTCTCAGCAGGAACCATTACCCCAATATCAATAATTTCGAAATTGTTACAGGCCATAACAACTCCCACAATATTCTTCCCAATATCATGCACATCGCCCTTAACGGTAGCCATTAAAATTTTGCCTTGTGAAGTACTTACATCACCAGCTAATTTCTTTTCTGCATCCATATAAGGCATTAGATATGCTACTGCCTTTTTCATTACACGAGCACTCTTAACAACTTGTGGTAAGAACATTTTTCCCGAACCAAATAAGTCGCCAACAATGTTCATACCTGCCATAAGAGGTCCTTCAATAACCTCTAGTGGACGAGCAAAAAGCTTGCGAGCTTCCTCTGTATCTTCATCAATAAATTCTACGATACCTTTAACCAATGCATGGCTCAAACGCTCGCCAACAGGGGCATTACGCCATTCTAAATCTAGAACTTTTTCTTTTCCTTTACCTTTTACTTTCTCTGCATATTCCAATAATCGTTCGGTAGCATCGTCTCTTCTATCTAATAAAACATCTTCCACATGTTCTAGTAAATCTTTATCAATTTGGTTGTAAACTTCCAACTGACTAGGATTAACAATACCCATGGTCATACCATTTTGAATACCATGGTACAAAAATGCACCATGCATAGCCTCACGTACTTTATCGTTTCCACGGAAAGAGAAGGAAACATTACTTACCCCGCCACTAATTTTAGCTCCAGGCAAATTTTCTGTTATCCATTTACTACCTCTAAAGAAATCAATGGCATTTCTTCTATGCTCTTCCATACCAGTCGCTACAGGGAAAATATTTGGATCGAAGATGATATCACCTGCAGGAAAATGAACACGTTCAGTTAATATTCTATAGGCACGTTCAGCAATTTCAATTCGGCGTTCGTAATTGTCGGCCTGACCCACCTCATCAAACAACATAACAATTACAGCAGCGCCAAAACGCTTCACAATTTTCGCTTGTCTAATAAACTCTTCTTCTCCACCTTTCATAGAGATTGAGTTAACAATACACTTCCCTTGAACGCATTTTAAACCTGCCTCAATTATCTCCCATTTAGAAGAGTCAATCATAATTGGAACACGAGAGATATCTGGTTCAGAAGCAATCAAATTTAAGAATCGCACCATTGCTGCTTCGCCATCAATCATACCTTCATCCATATTGATGTCGATTACTTGCGCACCGCCTTCAACTTGTTCTCTGGCAACGGCCAAAGCAGCTTCAAAGTTCTCTTCTTTAATAAGTCGAAGGAACATTTTTGAACCGGTAACATTGGTTCGTTCACCAACGTTAACAAAGTTTGTATCTTTCGTAATTACCAGTGGTTCAAGGCCACTTAATCTTAATGTATAATCTTTGTTCATTGTTATTTCTTGCTTATAGCATAAGGCCTCTGGCAACTGGCTTCTGGCCACTGGCATATTTTCAGAGTTTATACTTCCTATAATTTATTGTCTTGTTTAATTTTCAAAATCAAATTATTTATTTGTTTTTGAATTTTGTTTATTTCAGTTAAAACCAACTTAGATTCCATCTCATTTACAAATTCTAATTCAACACAAAGGATTATTTGGGTTTCCAATTCAAAAGATGAACCAATAGCAATTTCCAAAAATCGTTTAAATTCGATATCACTATTTCTACCAGTTCCTTCAGCTATGTTTGAGGGTATTGAAATTGCTGCTCTTGACATTTGAGACACCAAACCAAACTTTTCTTGGTTAGGTAAACTTGATGAAATAGCATAAACTTGTTTTACCAATTTCATACTATCCTTCCAAACATCATATTTTTTAAAGTCCCTCATAGTTTATTGCCTTTTAGAGCTAGCTATTCTTTACTTAATTTCTGAATTGCCAGGAGCTAGAGGCCAGAAGCCAGAGGCTTTCTTGGTTCATAATTGGCTGCCATATCTGCTATTGCTTTTATATGGTCAGGTGTAGTTCCGCAGCATCCACCGAGGATATTTACTAGTCCTTCTTTACAAAACTCTTCTACCTGTTTAGCCATGGCATTTGGAGATTCGTCGTATTGACCAAATTCATTTGGCAAGCCAGCATTTGGATAAGCGCTTACATAAAAAGGAGCATTGGCATTTAAGACTTGTAAATAAGGACGCAAGGCACTAGCTCCTAAAGCACAGTTTAAGCCAATACTTAATAGTGGCATATGTTGCATACTAATTAAAAATGCCTCAGTGGTTTGACCCGATAAAGTTCTCCCAGAAGCATCTGTAATTGTACCCGAAATCATTACTGGATAGTGCTTACCAATTTCTTCGAAAAGCTCATCCACGGCGAATAGCGCGGCTTTTGCATTAAGGGTATCAAATATAGTTTCAATTAATATAACATCTACCCCTCCTTCTACCAATTTCCTAGCTTGTTGTTTATAGGCGCTCACTAATTCATCAAAGGTAACAGCTCTATATCCTGGGTCGTTTACATCCGGACTAATAGATAAAGTTCTATTTGTAGGACCCATAGCACCTGCCACAAAGCGAGGTTTAGCTGGGTTCAAGGCAGTAACTTCATCTGCCACCTCACGGGCAATTTTAGCACTTTCATAATTAATCATATCTACCCATTCCTGACCCAAATCGTAATCGGCTTGCGCAATAACGGTTCCACTAAAGGTATTTGTTTCAATGATATCAGCACCAGCATCAAAGTATTGACGGTGGATAGCTTTAATAACATCTGGGCGAGTAAAGGATAATAGATCATTATTGCCCTTTAGGGGTTTGCCATGATTCTTTAAAGCATCATTTCTAAAATCATCTTCTTCCAGCTTATATCGCTGAATCATGGTACCCATGGCACCATCTAGGATGAGAATTCGTTGGTTTAATAATTCGCGTATGTTCATATTTTTACTTATTGGCATCTGGCTTCTGGCTACTAGCATCTGGCAAAAGATATAATTTGTTAGAGGCTAAAGGCTAGATGCCAGAAGCTGATTTTACTTCTCACAAAAAGTTAGTGCTGTTTCGTGTTTGAGAGCTCAATTGAGCATTCATTCACTTATCAGCATCCGAAGGGAACCTTCGAAATAGGTATTGGCACTATCTGCTATATAGCTGACTTGCCAAGACATCATAGGGCCTATTCCCTCCGTCTTTCTGGATAAGTGGTGCAAATGTAATAAAACAAAAGTAAATCACACAAGAAGTTTTAGTTTATAATTCAGGCTATTGTAAAAAAACTAGTGCGTAAGGACCAAAAGCAAAAAAGGCCCTTACGGTTAGGTAAGAGCCTTTTTGAGTATGAATCAAACTATTTGTTTATTTCAAGAATTGCTGCTTCTATTACTGCGTCTTTGTTAGAATCGGAAGGATTTATAAATGAAATTACGTCAGGTGGAACTCCATTTTCAAAATTTGAACCATCTAAATCGCGGGTACTTGTAACCGAAAAACGGTAGGTCCAACCATTAGGTAATTGACCGCCATTAGGTAAGCCCATGCCACCGCCGGTAGTATCACCCATTATTACGGCATGTGGAACGTTGCGCATGGCTAAGGTAAAATGAGATCCAGAACTAAAGGTTCCTCGATCGGTTAAAATGTATATTTTCTTGGTATAGGTTTTACCATTAGGTTCTGCAAAGGCATTGGCAGGACCTTCAAAATCGTTTCTACCAGGACCATTTTTGGTAAAGGTTTGATAGCAAAGTGTTTTTTCAGAAATAAGGTGTGAAACCATTTTCCATAAATCGCTTACAGCTCCCCCTCCATTTTGCCTAACATCAATAATTAAACCTTTGGTATTTTGGTATCTATCTATAATAAAATCCAATTGATCATCGGTAACGGTTCCTGGAAATTCTTTGAACCGAATATATCCAACAGTTCCATTTCCAACAAAGTTATGTAAAAAAGGGCCTGTTGAATATCCATTAACACCGTCTGCTTTAAGGTAGAATTCATCTACAATACGCTCATTAATATTGTTGATGCCTTTAAAATTGAAATGGTAATTAGAGATATTAAAATTAGATACCAAATTAACATGGCCATCTTTCAAGTCGTTCATCATATTGGCCAATTCAGTAAAAAGTGCCTCCTTAGTCATTCCATCATTAATTCTAGCTTTATAATAGGCATGACGTTCGTCCCAATTAATGTTTTTATAATCCATGAATGCATATTTGGTATTGCATTGGTTCCACAGATATTCAAAGTTTTCTGTTGGACTAGTTGACTTTATTTCTTTATCAAAAAAAGCCTTTTCGCAGGATGAAAAAGTTAATACAAGTGCGATTGAGTATAGTATATGTTTCATACCTATTATCTAAATTTTATGTTTAAGGACACTAAAAGGTAATTATTTGCTAATTGCATACGATCTTGTTTGTCCTTGCCTGTCATCATAGCGTCCCAGATATAGGAATATTTAAGAGAATTGTTTCCAAAAATAGTATGCTCATAGTTTAATCGAGAACTCATTCTAAAACCGGAAAACAAATTCAAATTGTGGCTCCCAAAAAGCTTGGCTCCATTGTATACTGCTGTACTATTGGAATAAATAAAATTGTTTCTATAGGTGGCATTTAGTATACCACAATCTATTTGATAGCTAATCTTTCTATCCTTTGGTTTAATCTTAATAAACCATATTCTTTTGGTATTTAAATTAGAAATATTTTTTGAGATTTTTACTGACCCCATCACATTAAAAAACATATCAAATCCAAACTGATTATTTAAAAGAGATTCATTTATTCTCATCAGCTCAGTCATGTCAATTGATCCACCCACTTTGAGATTATATAATTTATTGCTAAAAGCGTTTACTTGATACAATCGTGAATGGCGAATAGAAACATTTGAAATACCACTTGAAGCAGATGAAATTCTGTTATAGTTCATAAAGTAATTTCCAAAAGAGTAAAAACCTGTATAGGTAATTTCTCTTTTGACAGTTTCCTTTCGAAGGCCTATGTAAAAAGCCATTAAGGAACCTTTGTAATAAAGTGGAGAGGTTCCAAAATCAATAAATTTCGAACTGTTTATTCCAGCAGCAAGGTCAAGAAAAACAGGCATTGTTTTTCTGTATTTCACTTTTTGGGACTGACTTTCCTGCCCAAAAGCATTACAAAATGACAAACAAAGTGCTAAATGAATGAGAAGTTTATGCATACTTATAACTAGTGGTTAGGTTAAATTTGTACCTTATGATGAAATTTAAATTAATGTAAGATAGCAAAAAAAAGGCTCATAATTTTAAAAATTTAATCTTTCCATCAAGCAAATTGGATTGAATTGTAAAGAAAAAAATAATTTGGTTCGAACCAAAACAGGGAAAGGTATCACTGAAATTGGGGATAAGCGGTGTATAAGCCCATTGAAAGCCAGAGGTAAAAAGTATTAAACCAACAATAATTCAGCACGTTAGCTGAAAATCCAAATATTAGCCCTACCTTTGCGGCTCAATTTTAATAAAGTACTTTGAAAAATTTTAGTGAACTAGGCGTCGAGCAGTCCCTCTTGAATGCGATTCAAGAACTGGGTTTTGAGAACCCAACGCCTATACAGGAGCAGACAATCCCTGTATTTTTAGAAACCGGACGCGACATTTTAGGTTTAGCCCAGACGGGCACCGGAAAAACAGCGGCATTTGGCTTGCCTATTCTGCAGTTAATTAACCCTTCTGCAAGGCATATCCAATCTTTGGTTATTTGTCCAACACGCGAACTCTGCATGCAGATATCACGCGACTTAGCTAGTTACAGCAAACACAAACCAGGCATTAATGTAGTTGCCGTTTATGGTGGGGCCAGTATTGAAGGCCAAATTAGAGACATTAAACGTGGAGCGCATATTATTGTAGCTACTCCAGGTAGATTAATGGATTTAATGAAACGTAAAGCCATTAACATTAACGAAGTAAATTTTGTAGTGTTAGATGAGGCTGATGAAATGCTTAACATGGGATTTGAAGAAGATGTAGAATACATCTTGGGTCATACACCAGCCGAAAAACGCGTATGTTTATTTAGTGCAACTATGCCTAAAGCCATTCGTAATATTGGTAACAGGTATATGAATGATCCTGTTGAAATTAGTGTAGGAAAATCAAATTCTGGTAATGTAAACATTACCCATCAATATGCTACCGTGCATGCAAAAGATAAATATGCAGCCCTAAAGCGTTTTGTAGATTTTAACTCCGAAGACATTTATGCGATTATCTTTTGTACCACTAGAATGGAAACTCAAGATATTAGCGATAAGCTTATCAAAGATGGTTACAATGCCGATTGTTTGCATGGCGATTTAAGCCAAGCGCAACGCGAAAAAGTAATGAGTCGTTTTCGTCACCATGCCATTAAAATTTTATTGGCCACAGACGTAGCAGCTCGTGGTATTGACGTTAGCGGTTTAACACACGTAATCCATTACCATTTACCTGATGATATTGAAAACTATACACATAGAAGTGGTAGAACAGGTAGAGCAGGTAAATTAGGAGTTTCTTTTACCCTATTGCACATGCGTGAAGGTGGAAGATTGAAGGACATTGAGCGCATGAGTAATGTGAAGTTTGAAAAGGTTCTTATTCCTAGTGCGCAAGACGTAAGAGATAAGAAATTATTAGCCTTTACAGATACCATTATTAATACCGAGATTGAAGATGGTGTTTTTGATGCACATGTAATGAAAGGCATTGAAAGCTTAATGCAGTTAGAGAAAGAAGAGTTATTGAAAAAATTCTTATCGTTAGAATTGCGCAGATTCTCTGTTGATTTTGCAAATGCTCCTGACTTAAATGTTCAAGGTGGCGATAGACAAGGCGGACGTGAAGGCGGACGTGAAGGTGGACGCGAAAGAGGAGGCAGAAGCGGTGAACAACGTATTTTTGTTAGCTTAGGTAAAAAAGACGGATTTGATATCCGTAGCTTTAAAGACTGGGTTGCTGATTCGGCAAATATTTCTTGGAAAGATTTGCATGTTGATGTAAGTGGTGTTTACAGTTTTGTGGATGCTAAAGACGAACATGTTCCTTCTATTATTAAAGCCTTAAATGGCATGACTTACAAAGAACGTCCAGTGCGTGCAGAAGTAAGTGGAGATAGAAGAAGTAGCGGTTCATCTGAAGGTGGAGAAAGAAGATCGTATGGTGGCGGTGACAGAGGTGGTGATAGAGGCGGCAGAAGAAGCGGCGGATCATCAGAAGGTGGAGGCAGATCATACGGCGGTGGCGAAAGAAGAGTAAGAGAAAGATCAGGCGGAGGCTTTGGCGGAGGCAGATCTGAAGGTGGATTTAGAGGCGGAAGCAGAAGTAGTGATAGTCGCGGTGGTGGCGAAAGCCGCGGTGGCGAAAGAAGCTCTAGACCAAAACGTAGAAACGACTGAATGACGTTGATGGGAGATAAGTAAGGAATAGTAGTTAGTTTGTCGCTGGTTTCTGGTAGCTGGTTTTATCAGTTTCGGAAAACCAAACTCAATTATTTACTAAATTACTTTCAACTTTCAGAATATCAAATTAAAAACCCGGAACAGCATTGTTTCGGGTTTTTTTGTGGGTTGAACCGAGATTATTTTGGCAAAATTAACTTATCAACTGACGGAATTTAATTGAATTCCGTCAGTTATGTGACGGTATTTAACTGAATTCCGTCAGTTGTGTAACGGAATTCATGTTTTTCCTCTTACATTTGTGTTCTAATAGTAGGTGAAATGGAAATAGAAAGAAGCCTGGAAAAAGAACTTGTGAAATACATTAAGCCAAACAAGGTATTGGTTTTATTGGGTGCAAGGCGAGTTGGGAAAACAAAACTGCTGGAAGAATTTCTATCAAAAACAGAAGAAAAGTATCTTTTTCTGAATGGAGATGATGTGGATACCATTCATTTATTGGAAAAACAAAGCACAGCCAATTACAAAAGATTATTGGGTACTTGCAAACTTCTTGTAATTGATGAGGCGCAGGAGGTGCATAATATTGGCAAAAAGCTCAAATTAATGGTGGATACCATACCTGGATTAAAAATTATAGTAACGGGTTCATCAGCATTTGAACTAAATAATCAAACGGGAGAACCCTTGGTGGGAAGAATGAAAACCTTGCACCTCTTCCCCATTGCACAATTAGAATTTGCTAAGCAAGAAAATGGAATTCAAACACAAGGTAATTTGGAGGAGAGGCTTGTTTTTGGTTCGTACCCAGAACTTAGTAGCCTAGAAAACAGAGATGAAAAAATAAGTTATTTAAAGGAGATGGTAAATAACCATTTATTGAGAGACATATTGGCCTTTGAAGGAATTAAAAAGCGTGATAAAATTATTAGCTTACTGCAAATGTTGGCGTTTAGAACAGGAAGCGAGATATCCTTGGAAAGCATTGGAAAAGAACTTCAAATTAGCAAGAATACGGTTGAAAAGTACCTCGATTTATTTTCAAAAGTATTTATTATTTATAGTGTTTCTGGCTTTAGTAGGAATAGGGATAATGAAATTACCAAAATGAAGAAATGGTATTTTGTAGATAATGGAATTAGAAATGCCATTATTAACGCCTTTAACCCATTAAGCATGAGAGAAGATGTAGGAAAGCTATGGGAGAATTATTTGCAATCGGAACGAAAGAAGAAGTTGGCTTATACAGGAAAAGAATGCCCCGATTATTTTTGGAGAACCCATACCAAACAAGAAATAGATAGAATTGAAGAGCAAAACTCTAAGCTCTTTGCCTATGAGTATAAATGGGGAAACGGTAATGTTAAAACACCTAGCGAATTTAGCAAATCGTATCCAAGGGCAAAGTTTACGCTAATAAACCAAGTGAATTATTTGGAGTATATTTCTTAGGTGGGTAAAAAAAGGCTTCTGGCAACTGGCTTCTGGCATTAAGAAGTAGATAAGATATCCTAAAAATTAATTACTTTTCCGGTCGCAAATGCCAGTAGCCAGAAGCTAGTGGCTAGCAGCAACAAAAATGATTACAGAACAAACATTGTGGGAAGCACTTGAAACAGTAATGGACCCAGAAATTCCAACTATTTCTATGGTTGATATGGGTATTATTACGGGCATAAAAATGAGTAGCGATCAGAGCAAAGCTTTTGTGGAAATGACACCCACTTTCTCTGGTTGTCCGGCTATTAAAGCCATGGAACAAATGGTGCACGATAGGTTAATTGAAATTGGCGTAAAAGAGGTTGAAGTTAGGACCACGTTTAACAAACCTTGGAATAGTAATTTAATTACCGAGCGAGGACGTCAGCATTTAAAGAAACATGGTTTGGCACCTCCTCCTATGCATCATGGCGAAATTACTTTGGAGCTTTTAGAAAATATAGAATGCCCATTTTGTGGCAGCAAAAATGTAGATTTAAAATCGGCATTTGGCCCAACGCTATGCCGCAGTTTACACTACTGCAATAATTGTTTGCAGGCATTTGAACAATTTAAGCCGGTGGTGTAGATTACTATCACCTATTTTCACATAAAATGAAATTGTATAAACTACTTTTATTGATTTTTATGCTGAATAAAGCGTGCAGTAGAGATAAATGCCCTCCAAACACAGTTACAGACCTAGTATTAAGGCCTGAATTAAAGACCTACTTTCCATATCAAGCAAATCAACTGCTTCATTTTTCAAAATATATAGATACTGTATACACTGGCGAAATTAGTTTTACAATTGATACTCCCAAGGTATATATTGAAAGGGAATCCGTGTTTAAGGATTGTCTCACTGCAGATGCTTATAACGTTACAACAAATTATGAATGCCTAAAAATAATTTTGATAAACCAAACAGAAATTGGCAACAATTTGGATATCCAATTTAAGGGTGGATATTCAGAATTAAACCACCCATTTGACTATGATAATTCGGGACTAAATATACTGTATGGTACAAAGAGATATAGTTTTTATAATTTTAGTAATGTAATACGAAAGCTAGAAAATTCACATTATAAAATGGATAGCATAATTTTAAATAAGCGTAATTACGGAGAGGGATTTTGCCTTTCCCCGAATTGGAACACTCGGATTTATTTTAATTCAACGTATGGTATAATAGGTTATGTAAATGAAAGTACTAAGGAGTCTTTGAGCCTTAAAGAATAAAATATGTTTAGAAAAATCGTCCTATTTGGCCTCTTTAGTGCTTTCCTTTTATTTGGAATCTTATCGGTATTATCTTTATCGTTTAGCGCCATTGCCCCCATGGCTAAGTGGACACATGTAGCATATTATTTAACCGAATCGGGGGGAACCATTGGAACGTTTATAGGTATTGTTATTGCATGTTATTTTTATACCATAAATGAAATAGGTTTTAAGAATAAAGCCTTTGTTTTTGGCAAGGCATTTATTGGTTTAGCCCTGGTAATTGGCACCTTTGCAGCCATCAACGAGAAATTTACCAAGCCACTTTTAAAGCTACAAAGACCTAGTCATGTATATATGCTGAACCAATTACAAAGCATAAATTTAATTGACTCTTTATATACTTTAAGTAAAGCAGAGCGCATAGCCTATTTTGATTTAAAGGTAAAAGAACAACCTACGTTATTTACCCAAATAGACCCAGAGGTTTTAAAACATTGGGTGGCCGAGGGAGGCTATTCTTTTCCTAGCGGACATACCTTTAATGCATTTTTATTGGCAATGATATTTTCATTTGGCTTACTACATAATACACATAGCAAAAAATGGCAAGAGTTGTTTTTCTTGCCATTTATTTGGGCCATAGGCATAGGAATTTCAAGGGTAGCCTTAGGGGCACATAGTTTAGTAGATGTTAGTGCTGGCGCCTTGTTAGGAGTTTTAATTGGGGGGATTCTACTCTATATTGATTTTACTAGACATTTGATAACGCATAAAAAAGTTAACTAACACATGCAAATATTATACGGAGTGCCCGGAGAAGGCATGGGACACGCAACTAGAAGTAAAGTTGTTATTGAGCAATTATTGGCAAGTGGACATGATGTGCATGTGGTATCGAGTGCAAGAGCGTTTACCTTTTTGCATACAAGTTTCCCTGGCAGAGTAACAGAAATTAAGGGATTGCATTTTGCTTACAAAAACGCAGAAGTGAGCAAAAGTGGTACTTTTATGCTGAACCTTAAAGCAGCAGGAAAAAACCTAGTTTATAATATTGGCAAGCAATTATTACTAGATAGAAAATTTGATCCAAAGCTTGTTATTAGCGACTTTGAAAGCTTTTCGTACTTTTTTGCTAAGCTTCATAATTTGCCATTGATTAGCATAGACAATATGCAGGTAATGAACCGCTGTGAATTGGATATAGAAATTGAAAAAGAAGAAAAAGGAAATTATAGATTAGCCAAACAAATAGTAAAAGCAAAGGTTCCGGGCTGCGAGCAATATTTAATAAGCAGCTTTTTTGAAGCCGCAATAGTTAAGAAAAACACAGCCCTTGTACCACCTATTATTAGAAAAGCCATAGAAGCAAGTAAGCCAAGTATAAAGAACCATATCTTGATGTATCAAACCTCGAGCAGCTTAAAAACGGTTCAGGCCACATTAGAAAAATTGCCACAAGAAAACTTTATCGTTTATGGTATGAACCAAGACAGACAAGAAGGAAACGTTTGGTATAAACCCTTTAGTGAGACTGGTTTTATAGAAGACTTTTCATCGGCAAAAGCAGTTATTGCCAATGGAGGATTTTCATTTATTAGCGAGGCTGTATATTTAAAAAAGCCCGTTTACTCTTTCCCTATTGCCAATCAATTTGAGCAATATATGAACGCCGCTTATATCGAAAAATTGGGCTATGGCAGGCATTTCAAAGAATTAGGTTCAGACCAATTAAAAGCCTTTTTGTTTGATTTAGACCTTTTTAATAAGAACCTAAGCACCTATAAACAAGATGGAAATACACTCTTGTTTGAGGAATTAGATACTTGCATAAACGAACTTACTTAGTTTGGTTTATGTATTTGTAAGTTGGAATGATAAATACTTAAGTTCATCCTAAGGTGCTTTAATAAAGCGTAGCGGCGAGCCATCTTTGTGCTACAATTTAATTAAACCACCATGAAAAAATTACTAACTGTGTTACTATTAACTGGAATGTTAAGTAATACTTGGGCATCAAATCACAACCAAAACGATAAAACTGGATCACAAAAGAAAGCTAGTTGCTTTAGAATAGAGCAAGCCACCATGCAGAGCACCGTGGTATTTGATGGAGACATGATTTTAAAATTCGGGATTGTATCCAGCACAGACACACCTATTAAAGTTCAATTGATCTGGGACAATACCTCACTCATGAGTGCCAATTATACTGAACAAATTGTTTCGGATGGTTTTAATCTAGGACAATTACCTGCGGCAACGTATAAAATTAGAATTAGTCATGGAAATGAAGTAGTAGAAAAGGAGTTCGTAAAAACTACTGATTCTAAGATTATATTTGAATAAATACTCACGCGTGCTAAGAGAACAAAATACAGCCAAACCGGGCATACTCCTTTACTTTATTAGCCTGTTTTTTTACGTGCTATTATCGGAGCTCGTATTTAACCTGTTGGGGTTTACGTTCTTTATAAATGAGTTTTTGAAAAACCTGTATCAAGCCTCTGTTTATTTGGGATTGGCAGTATTTATAAATGTAAATATAAATAAAAAATTAAACCTAAAACTAGCTTGGCAAAGCAATCCCATGAAACGATTTATTACGCAATCGTTTATTGAAAGTATTGGTACTAACTTGCTTGTAATAGGCATCTTTATCGCCTTCAGATTTATTCAGTTTAAACATTTTAACCAAGATATTTACGTTCAATTTAGAACCCTACTAATTCAATTTTGTTTATTTGCCATTGTCATAGAACTCAATGTGGTGGCCGATTTAGCCAGGTACTTACTGAACCAATGGCACGAAAGTAAATTGCAACAAGAGACCTTTGATAAAGAGAAAGCACAATTTAATTTGGAGCTATTAAGGAATCAAATTAACCCACACTTTTTGTTCAATAATTTAAATACGCTTTCTTCCTTAATACACGAAGACCAAGACAAGGCATCGGATTTTTTAAGAATGCTCTCAAAGGTTTATAGAAACATTTTAGAATATAAGAACAAAGAGACGGTAACCTTAAATGAGGAGCTTGCCTTTTTTGAAAACTATTATCAATTATTGAGCATCCGATTTAATGAAATGTTGATAGTAGAAAAAAAAGTAGAAGCTGCCATGATGCAAAAGTTAATGATTCCACTTACGCTACAATTGCTAATGGAAAACGCTATTAAACACAATGTAGTTTCAAAAAATCAACCCTTAAAAATACTTATTGAAACGAAAAACAATTATTTGTATGTGAGCAATGAGATACAGAAAAAAGAATCGCTGGAGTTTTCGAGCGGATTGGGCTTAAAGATTCTTAGCAGTAGGTATGCCTACCTTTCTGATAGAGCCTTTGAAGTAATACAAACCAATACCACATTTACCCTAAAAATACCCTTGCTATGAAAATTGTTATACTAGAAGATGAACCACATGCAAGAAACGAATTAAAGCGATTATTGCTCAAAATTGATTCTACTATAGAAGTGGTTGCCGAACTTGAATCTGTTGAAGAAGCTGTTCTTTTTTTAGGTTCAAACAAAGATTTTGACTTATTATTTTTAGACATTCAATTATCGGATGGATTAAGCTTTGATGTTTTTAATGAAGTAGAAATAAACAAGCCTATTATATTTACAACTGCCTATAATGAATATGCTTTAAAAGCATTTGAACTAAATAGCATTGACTATTTATTAAAGCCTGTTGAGCCTGAGCAATTGAGCAAATCGCTTGAGAAGTTTAAACGCCTTTACCCTTCAAATACAAGCACTCTGGCCTTTAATGGGGATCAATTAAGAGCCATGTTAGGTTTAGAAAAGAAAGGGGTGAAATCTCGGTTTTTAATAAAAATTGGAGACCAGTTTAAGTATATACCCACTCAAGAAATTGCCTATTTTTATGCTGATAGAAATACCATTTATTTAGTAGGGGTAGATTCTAAAAAATATATTGTTGATTATAGGTTGGATGAGTTGGAAGAACAACTTAGTGAAATGGATTTTTTTAGAATAACACGTAGTTATATCATTCATATTCAAAGTATTGTAAAGGTTCACAAATATTTTAATAGCCGCTTATTGGTAGAAGTAAAACCAGCGGTAGAAGAACAATTATTAGTTAGTAGAATTAAAGTGGACGCCTTTTTAAGTTGGCTCGATAAATAATAGTATGA
This sequence comes from Bacteroidetes bacterium B1(2017), assembly GCA_002256395.1. Lineage (GTDB taxonomy): Bacteria > Bacteroidota > Bacteroidia > UKL13-3 > UKL13-3 > B1. The sequence goes on from NKJG01000001.1 coordinate 735,964, forward strand.
AGAAATTTATTCCCCTATTTTTAGTCCTATTCTTGTTACTTGGTTCGGCCTGCAAACGCGTACATATTGAGGTGCGCAACATTCCAGTAAACACACCACTTGGAGCACAATTATACCTAACGGGCAATTTCAATAATTGGAACCCAAGCGACCCAAATTACATGTTGAAATATGATGAATTAAAAAATGTATGGAGCGTAGATTTACCGAGTGGATTTGGAAATGTATATTATAAATTTACCCGTGGCGATTGGAGTAGTGTGGAGGTAGATAGTTGTGGGGGAGATATTTTGAATAGAAGTTATGTGATTGGAAGCACAGATACATGCTTTAATTATATTAGTGGCTTTAAAGATTTGGCTCCGGTGTATTGCGGCCGACTTACTTTGGTACTCGACGAAATACCTGTAAATACGCCACTTAACAGCAAACTCTATTTATCTGGAAATATAAATTATTGGATGCTCACAGAACATCAATATGAATTTACAAAACTAGAAGATGGCAAATATTATTTAACGGTGCCACGTAGGGAGGATAAACTTATTTTTAAAATAAATAGAGGAAGCTGGGAAAGCATAGAAGTTGATGAAAATAATTTAGGGGAAGAGTCGCGACAAATTACATTTGGAGAAGAAGACACGGTACGTATAAAAATGCGCGCTTGGATGGACTTGCCAATGAGCAAAGTGGTAAGCAAAACTATTGTTTTAAAAAGTCTTCCAAAAAACACTCTAGCCAACTCAAAAATATATCTATCTGGAAACTTTTGTAATTGGCATCCTTTAGATAATAACTATTTGTTTAAGAAAAACTCAAAGGGATTTTTGGAGGTAAAATACACCTTTACCGATTCTGACTTAGAGTATTTTAAACTTACACGCGGTGGCTGGGACAAGCGAGAAATAAAGGCCAATGGGGCGGAAATTTCCAATAGAACTTTGTTGAAAGAAGGAAAAGACACTATTTACATTTCTATTGAAGAATGGGCAGACAATATTGTTTCCCAAAAACCAATTAAGATTGGTTCGAACCAAAACATAGGAAAAACAACACCACAATTGCCAAATATACCTGCGGTTCAAATAGAGAACCCATATTCCAAACAACAAGATTATCTGAGAAAAATTTTCATCATTTTAGATAGGGTTCCCGATATGTATGGGCAAGCTGATAAAGTTTATTTAACAGGAGATTTTAATGATTGGGTTACCGACATGCCTGGCTTTGAGTTTAAGGATTTAGGAAATGGTAAGAAATATTATATCCTACGATTAAATGACAAGCGCGAACATGAATTTAAACTAACTAGAGGCGATTGGAGCAAGGAGGAGGCAGATAGGTTTAGGAACAAATTAAATAATAGAAAAATTGACTTTGGATCTGAAAACGACACCCTCCATTTGCGGGTAGAGAATTGGATAGATTATGTTCCTTCTAAAAAACTAGTAGTTGCCATTACTCAATTACCTAGTTATACCCCACCCTTAAGCAGTTTTTATTTGAGTGGAAATTTTAATGGCTGGCAAGCAAATATTGAAGCTTATAAGTTTAAAAAGGTGGGTGATAAATATTATTTAACGCTCCCTCAATTTAACGAAAACTATCAGGAATATAAGGTTACACGAGGAAGTTGGAATACTGAGTTTGCCAATAAAAAAGGGCGGGTAATGCCGAACCAAAAATTTAGGAAAGCAATTGAAAAGGATACCCTATATATTAAAATTGAAGGCTGGGTTGATATTCCTTCGTTTAATTAAGGGCGGCTTACATTTGCTTGAACCTAAATTTGGCGTAAATTTGGCGCATGTTTGAAAATGCAGAAAGAACCGAAATAAGTAGTTTAGGCGAATTTGGCTTGATAAGCCATCTAACTAAAAACTTTACACTTAAAAATAATACTCAAGTGGGAGTTGGCGATGATGCGGCTGTTATTACACCCACAGAAGGCTATAAAACAGTGGTATCAACCGACCTATTGGTGGAAGGTGTGCATTTTGATTTGAGTTATTTTCCTATGAAACATTTGGGCTATAAGGCAGTGGTAGTAAACCTCAGCGACATATATGCTATGAACGCAAAGCCCAAACAAATTACCGTTTCTATTGCCCTTTCAAGTAGGTTTTCATTGGAAGCAGTTGAAGAATTATATGCCGGAATTCAATTGGCTTGTGAGCATTACCAGGTAGATTTGGTTGGTGGCGATACAAGCTCAAGCAAGCAGGGCTTAGTAATTAGTGTAACAGCAATTGGCGAGGCAAAAGAAGAAGACTTAACCTATAGAACAGGAGCTAAAATAAACGAGCTATTGGTAGTAAGTGGCGATTTAGGTGGCGCGTATTGTGGCTTCCAATTACTTGAACGTGAGAAAAGGGTTTACCTAGATAACCCATCGGTTCAGCCAGATTTGAGCGGATACGATTATATTATTGAGCGCCAATTAAAACCCGAAGCACGCAAAGATGTAATAGATATTTTAGCTAGCCTAAACATTAAACCTACTTCTATGATGGATGTAAGCGATGGATTGGCTAGCGAATGTTTTCATTTGGCCAAAGGCTCAAATGTGGGCATTACTTTGTACGAAGAAAAAATTCCGATTGACCCAACCACCTATAATTTTGCCAGGGAATTAGATATGGACCCAACGCTATGTGCGCTAAGTGGTGGCGAAGATTACGAGCTTTTGTTTACCATAAAACAAGAAGATTTTGCCAAATTAGAGCATCATCCAGATTTTAGTATTATAGGCTTTGTAACAGAAGCAAATGCAGGTATGCACCTGATTACCAAAAGCGGAAACAAGCACCCGTTGCAGGCCCAAGGCTGGACGGCGTTTTAAGGCAAGGTTAAATTTCTGATAACACACTTTTTTTTGGGAGAAATCTCTTAACTTGCTCCCCTATGCAAAAACGGCTACTTGCCTTATTATTAATCTGCTTATCAGCACCATCCTTTGCACAGATATTGCCCACTTTTGGCAATTCGCGTACGGGAGGTAGTGGAATGCAGTTCTTAAAAATTCCAAACGACGCCCGATCAACAGCTTTGGGTGGAGCAGTTGTAGGTATTACCAACGATGTTTCGGCCATGTTTTGGAACCCCGCTGGTATTACCAAAGTTGATACCGGAAAAGTTACCTTTCAATTATCGCATACCCGTTATTATGCAAACTCAAGTTCTAATTTTGCAGGTGCTGTTTTTAAGGCCGGCAAACTAAGTTATGTGGGCGTTCAGGTTCAATCGTTGAATTATGCCACCATGGAAGAAACCACAGAATGGCAACCTTATGGAACAGGCAGAAATGTGAATGTGAGCAATGTTTTGATGGGCTTAAGTTATGCTCAAATATTAACGGATAATTTTAGCTTTGGTATTAATGGTAAATGGGCTCACGAAGGCATTGCAGATGTAAGAACCAATAATATTTTATTTGATTTAGGATTAACTTACAATATAGGCTTAAAGTATAGCAAATTTGGCGTATCATTTAGCAATTTCGGGATGAATGTGGCACCTGATGGAACGGTAAGTGTATTAAAAATTAGTGGCCAAAAGAATATCACAAATTTCTCTGAAATTACGGCACCTAGTGTATTTAGAATTGGTGGAGCACTTGATCCAATTCATACTTCCACCAACATATTAACTGTTAGTGCGCAATTAAACCACCCAACAGATAATAACGAAACCTTTGCTACTGGCGCCGAATACAGCTATAAGAATTTATTATTTGGAAGAGCTGGTTATGAATTTGGTAGCGATGAAAGTTATCGTTTTCCTAGCACTGGATTTGGAATGCGCCTTCAAAGAAACTTTGGTACCTTTAGATTTGATTATGGGTTTAGCGCCAAATCGCGTTTGGGCAACCTTCACCGTTTAACTCTTAGTGTATGTATCAGATAAAAGTAAAATGGGTATTAAGTAGTTTGGCGCTAGCTCTTGTGCTTATGCTGAACCAATCGTGCTCATTGTTGGGAGATAAGAAAAACAAAACGGTGGATGACGTTTTTGCACAAGGTAGTATTGACCCTAACTTGGTTCCAAACAATGTTAGTTATGTTCCTTTATATCCATTTATAAGCAATGTTCGTAACCCATTGGATGTATTTGTTGGCTACGATGAATTGATTTATGTGGTGGTTGACAATGATGAAAATAATATAAACGATAACGAGGTTTTGATGTACGATCAAAAAATGACCTTGGTGTATCGTATAAATATTACTGGGGCTACAGACATTACTCAAGACAGGCGTTTGCATACCTATATTGCAGGAAGGTATTATACCGATGCAAGTAAGACTGTTAATTTAGCCGGTGTTTACCATGTTAATTTATTGGCTCAGGGAACACCAAACTTTATAGATACCATTAAGCATTATACCTGCGATGAAAGCAGAAGTAATACTTCTTTTAGAGGAGCAGATGATATAGCCGTTGAGTTTACAGGTTTAGCTACACTTTGGGATAATACCTTATATGTTGCGAGAACAGGACCAAGAAACGACCAAACAGGTATTGCAAGACCAGATAACGGTGTATTAGTTTTTAACGCAGATGGATTAAATATTGGATTTACAACGCATTTGAATCCCAATCAAAGTAGTTTAAAATCGTGTGTTGGCATAAGTGGCTTAGCCTCTTTAGCAGGCCCACCACAAAGACTTTCGGGCATAAGCACCTCTAAAAATTTCTTTATTACTTTGGCTGATCAAAATGTAAATTTAGAATATAGAGCTTTAAGTATTGTTGCTACAGAAGATCCAGATCAAGGAACTATTTATGGCGAAAACTCGGCCTTTTTAAACTTTGATGTAACTAAAGCCGATAGGTTTATGTATGAAAGTTTTAGGTTTAAAAAGCCTGAAGATATTTACGTAGCACCAGATGCAAGCGGGTATATTTTTGTAACAGATAGCGAAAAAGATTCGGTATTTATTTTTACCAATGTTGGCTATGAAGGGGTGAATCCACCAGCAAATAGTAGTGTTAAGAAACAAATTATAGTATCATTTGGTGGTAGTGGAGCTGATGGAAATGGAAGTGGACCATTTAATTTAATTAACCCAACAGGCATTTGTTATTTTAATCGCAACGTATTGGTTTGTGATAAAGGAAATAACAGAATTTGTAGGTATAGATTAAATACCGACCTGCAATAGTTTTACCTAGAGCCTAAAAGAGTTGGTAAAACAATATGGTCCAAATGGCAGTTTAGTGTAAGTACATCAGTTGGGCATGAACATTGATAAATAGCCCCTGAGAGAGTATAGTTTTAACCATTGATTTAACATATTTAATGAATATAGGAATTGTTTGTTACCCAACTTATGGAGGTAGCGGGGTTGTTGCCACCGAGCTTGGAAAAGCCTTAGCCTTACGTGGTCATAAAGTTCATTTTATTACATACAAACAGCCAGCACGCCTCGATTTTTTTACGGAGAACACTTTTTATCATGAGGTATATGTAAGCAATTATCCTTTGTTTGATTTCCCTCCATACGAAACCGCTCTTACGAGTCATTTAGTAGATGTAGTAAAATCTGCCAAGCTAGATTTATTACATGTTCATTATGCCATACCACATGCCTCGGCGGCCATTTTGGCAAAACAAATATTGGCAACAGAGGGTATCCATATTCCTGTAATAACTACCTTGCATGGAACAGATATAACTTTGGTGGGTAAGGATGCGAGTTTTGAACCAGTAGTAAGATATAGCATTAATATGTCGGATGGGGTGACCACTGTTTCGGAAAGTTTAAAGCAAGACACGTTTAATATTTTAAACATTACACGCGACATATTAGTAATTCCAAATTTTATAGATTTTACTAGGTTCAGCAAGCAAAATAGAGCCCATTTTAAAACGGCTATTGCCCCAAATGGCGAGAAGCTAATTGTACATACGAGCAACTTTAGAAAAGTAAAACGTATTGATGATGCAGTAAAAGTTTTTGCTGAAATTAGAAAAAAAATGCCTGCCAAATTATTATTAATTGGAGATGGGCCTGAGCGAATAAATATTGAAAAGCTTTGCCGAGAATTAGAGCTTGGAGATAGCGTTACGTTTTTAGGAAAACAAAATCAGGTAGAAGAAATTTTATCGGTATGTGATTTGTTTTTGATGCCAAGTGAAACAGAGAGTTTTGGATTAGCTGCATTAGAAGCAATGGCTTGCGAGTTGCCAGTAATATCTAGCAACGCGGGAGGAATACCCGAATTAAATGTAGATGGAGTAACGGGGTTTTTATGTGATGTTGGTGATGTAAAATCAATGGCAGAAAAAGCCATTTATATTTTGGAAGAGGAAGATCGTTTGCATCAATTTAAAGAGGCTGCATTGAACCGAGCCAAAGAATTTGACATCAACGAAATTGTACCTATATACGAGAATTTTTACAAGAAGATTTTGTTTGGGTAGGTTTATTCACCAATTGATTTTAGTATCTTGCTATGGCAAGCAAATTAATTGGAAGGATGAAATCGCAAATCATTTTATTTTTACTGATAAGTTTCACTTTCTCCTGCAAGAACGACAAGGAAGAAAGGAACTATACCTGCACCCAAGATCACGAGGCAAGCGCGTGTGGTGCGGTTATGGGCAAGGTAAATATTCGATTTTTTAATAATACCAGGCTTCAAATTTGCAATTTACTGTATAAGCCAGTCATAACGAACCAAGGATATTATTTAACCCTTGCAAGCTACGGCAAAACGTGTTATTTGCCTTATGATTCGTCGTATAGTTATGGGCCATTAACCTATGACCTAGGAGGAATAAAAGGTTCGCTTTTGCCAATAGATTATGTTGGCGAAACTTTACTTGGACCAGGGAACTATACGCTAGAATTAATAGAACAGCAAAATGCGGTTTCAAATAAAATTTATATAGGAAAGCTACAAAAAGACTAAAAAAAAGCCTCCAACTAGGGAGGCTTTTTTTTTAAAGATTTTGCATGTAATCCATGACATCTTGTACCGTGTTTAGGGGCTCTAGCTCGGCTCCTGTAACACTTGTGCCATAAGCCGCATTAAGCGCGGCGGCCAATACATCATAATCTGGGGTTGTGTAGGCTAAATCGTTTTTAACGTTAAGCTGTTGTCCTCCTGGCGCCTTGTCCATAAGGATTTGTTTTGTTCTTGGGCCTGAGCCTGCCATAGTAGTGGTTTGTTTTATACGTGAAACCCAAAGGTAATTTTTTAAATTGAAATTTTAACCCATTTTTGCGGCAATGAATCCGTTAAAAACTAGAATTGGGGTATTAGGAGGCGGGCAATTAGGCCGAATGTTAATTGAAGAAAGTGCAAGACTTAACCTACACTTTAATATTTTAGAAGCAGAAGAGAATTGCCCTTGTGCTGCATTTGCAAACACCTTTATAAAAGGCAGCTTAATGGATGAAGCCAAAATAAGAGAGTTGGCAGAAATTAGCGATGTGCTTACCTATGAAATTGAACATGTAAACACTGCTGCACTTTTGAAGTTGGAAGAAGAAGGGAAAACGATTATTCCTTCGCCAAGAATTTTACAATTAATACAAGACAAGGGTTTGCAAAAGGAGTTTTATGCGAAACATGAAATTCCATCGGGCAAATTTTTCTTAGTAAATACAAAAAGTGAATGGGCACGATTGATTCCTTTATTGGGTTCAGAAAAATTTGTAGCCAAAACACGCACTGGAGGATATGATGGCAAAGGTGTAGCAATATTAAACAGTGCCGAAATGCTGGAGCACCCTGATAGGATTCCATTTGAGGGACCCTGTGTATTAGAAGAATTTATAGTTTGCGAAAAAGAACTTGCCGTAATAGTTGCGAGAGATTCAAAGGGGAATTTAGTTTCGTACCCATCAATTGAAATGGAGTTTGACCCTATTGCTAACTTAGTAACCATGTTGCTTTCGCCAGCAAGAGTTGGAAGCATAATTGAAGAACGTGCCGAAGAGATTGCCCGCAAGGTTGTAGCGGCATTAGACGGACCAGGTTTATTTGCTGTAGAATTATTTATGGATAAGGCGGGTGATATTTTTGTAAACGAAGTTGCACCAAGACCACATAATAGTGGGCATCACACAATTGAAGCATGCTATACTTCGCAGTACGAGCAATTAGCTAGAATTTTATTAGGCTTGCCATTAGGTAGCACAGAGTTGGTTCAGCCCGCCGCTATGGTAAATTTATTAGGTGCAAAAGATTTTAGTGGATCTTATAAATTAGATAATTTAGAAAGCATATGTAAATTACCTGGCGTGTTTGTGCACCTATATGCAAAAGCAGAGAGCAAGCCTATGCGCAAGATGGGCCATGTAAGTATTTTGGCGCCAAGCATGGAGGCTGTGATAGAAAAAGCCAATTATGTAATTGAACATTTACGTTTTGTAAAAGATTAAGCACTGGGTAAAAATGAGTTCTACATATTCAATTATTTCATGCGGTTTAAAACATAAAGCCCTTTTAGCCGAGCTTGGTTCAAGCACATTTTATGAAGCTTTTGGCAAGTTTCATACCCAGAGTGATATGGATGCATATACAAGCAAAACATATAACCTAAAAGCCATGGAGGCTAATTTAACTGCAAGCGATATTTCTTATTTTGTATCCTACGATAGTAAAAAAGACCTAGGCTATATAAAGCTCTTACACGATGTTAAAATAGAAGGTTTGATTGGCAAAACGATGGAGCTTGAAAAAATATACATTCGCCAAGAGGCCTATGGAACTGGTGTAGCAAACGCTTTAATGGAAAAAGCAATTGAGGAAAGTAATACCGCCAAGTGTCAGAATTTATTTTTAGGCGTTTGGAATGAAAATGTAAGAGCTTTGGCATTTTATAAAAAATGGGGATTTGAAATATTTAGTACCAGAACTTTTCAATTAGGTGATACACTGTGCAACGATTATTTACTTTGCTTAAAGTTAGGAGCGAATTAAGTTTTCAAAAATTAGTATCTTCGAATGTATAGCCCCCATTTTATGGTAAAAAAAACAGTATTCCTTTTATTTTTGTGTATTGGTTTGAACCAAGCATATGCACAACGTTTTTTAACAAAAGTTTTTGATTCGGTATTTGTTACAGCAGATATTCCTTACGGATTTAATTATAATTATAAGGGAGATAGCACTACATTATTAATGGATATTTACGCCCCTGTTGGAGATACCATGCAGGCTAGGCCTGTAGTGGTATTAGCCCATGGAGGTTCATTTGTGCAGGGCTCTAGAAAATCGGCCGACATAAGCACTGTTTGCCGCAAATTGGGCGAAATGGGGTATGTAACTATTTCTATAGATTATAGATTAGGAATAAATATAACAAGTGGAAAAACATTAGAACAAGAGTTTGCACAAGCAGTTTTTAGGGCTACTCAAGATGGTAGGGCGGCAGTGAGATTTATATACAAATCTATAGCCAATGGAAACACTCAAAAATTAGATATAAATCAAATTTATACAGGAGGGATTTCTGCAGGTGGGGTATTGGGATTACATTTAGCCTTTTTAGATGCTCCAGCAGAATTGGCTACCCTTCCAATTAACACCGACTCATTAGGTGGGCTTGAAGGAAATAGTGGCAACCCAGGTTATAGTTGGAAAGTTAAAGGAGTTGTTAGTTTATGTGGCGCCTTATCAAATGTTGCATTTATAAACAACAATAAAGACATTAGTATTTGCAATATGCATGGTACAGCGGATGCTACGGTTCCGTATAAAACAGATTACTTTAAATTTTTTGGAAACAATGTTGCCCTATTACAAGGAAGCTATAGCGTAGATAGTGCAGCGCAAAAGCAAGGAATAGATACACGACTTTATACCTTTAATGGAGCCGACCATGTGCCTTTTTCTGGAACAAGCGCTACCCAACAAAAATATATGGATACAACCCTTACATATGTGGCTAAGTATTTATATAAACATGTAACAGGAATTACACCTACAAGTATACTTGAGCCTAAAAATAATTCTCTTTTATTTGACTGTTATCCAAACCCTAGTACAGATATAATTGAGCTAACATTTACTAGTACCGAACGCAAGCAAATTAAGCTAATTGACATGCAGGGTAGTGAGGTAAAAGCTATTGAAACGAATGGTTTGGAGGCACAACTCCTTGTTAGCGACTTAGCAAAAGGAATGTATCTCATTGAAGTTAAATCTACGTCGAGCGTTTTGCGTAAACACATATTGGTTCAGTAATAATGGCACTTAGATTTTACAAGATTTACGATTTTTCAAGTCATGGTTTGGAGCCACAAGAATTAAATTCGGTTCGAACCATAGATATTGAAAACAAGCTAATATGTTTGGTACGCATACCTGATGGATATTTTGCCATTGACGACAAATGCCCACATGCAGGTGCGCGCTTAGGCCTTGGTAAATGCAGTCCCGAAGGCATGGTAATCTGTCCCATTCATCGCTACCAATACGATGTTAAAACTGGAAGAGGTTTGCCTAAACAAGGCGATTATGTAAACACCTACCCTATTGAAACCAGAGCGGATGGGGTGTATATAGGATTTGAAAAAAAGTGGTGGCAATTTTAGTCACTTTCCTATTTCTTTTTCTTTGCTAATTTATAGGCAACAGCTGCTTCTATATACTGAGCCAAAAGTTCGTAATCGGGTTCTTGTTCCTTTGATAATTTCCAATGCCGTATATAGCGTTGTTTGGCATCGGCAATCAACATTCCAGCTGGATCGGGTAATTGAGCGCCATCGCAAAAACCGAAAACAAATTGTTTCTTTTTATAGATAGAAAAATAAAACAGCATTCCATTTAACTTATAGAAAGGAACCTGATAGCTAATGGCTTCTTTAATTTGAGGATGAGTATGAAGAATTAACTCACGAATGACATAGAACTGCTGTTGCATCCATGGTTCGAGGGTTTCTATATAGTCTTCTACTTTAAAATAGTGGGTTGGTGCCATCTTTCTGAACCAATAATTTTTGAACTTACACCTTTACTGTTTTCCAATTTCCACGTCGGAAGAAATACAACGCTAATAAAGCAATGGCGGTTTCGGCAACAGGGATTGCAATAAAAGCGCCTGTTGTTTTATAATCTAATCCTTGAGCTAAGAAATAGGCAAAGGGAATTTGAAACATCCAAAAACAAACAAAGTTAATAATGGTAGGCACCTTCGTATCTCCTGCACCATTAAGCGCTTGGGTCATAACCATACCAATACCATAAAAAACAAAGCCCGAACCAATAATTTGCAGGGCCTTAACTGCATATTGGGTAACGGCAAAATCGGAGGTAAAAATGGAGATGATTGGTTCAGAACAGAAAATAAAAAGTATACTTACCAAACCCATAAAAATAGCATTGTATTTAGCGGTAATATACACACTTTTTTGAGCCCGCTCTATTTGTTTAGCACCCAAATTTTGACCAACAAGAGTAGCTGCAGCATTGCTTAAGCCCCATGCTGGAAGTATAAAAAACACCACATTACGAATGGCTATTTGATACCCTGCAGAAGCAGTGGTACCGCCGGTTTGAGCAACTAAGCGAGCAAGAATTAACCAAGAACCACTAGCAATAATAAACTGGAGTGTAGCTGGCCAAGCGATGGTAATAAGTGATTTAATAATAGTAGCATCCCAAGTAAAATCGCTACCCAAAATTTTAATACGGCCATTGCCTTTAAAAAGATGATAACATTGGTAAAGTACACCACTACTTCTACCAATTACGGTTGCGATAGCTGCACCCTTTAACCCATAAAAGCTTATTAAAATTGGACAAAGAATAATATTTAAAATACTTGCAATCCAAAGGCTTTTCATGGCCATGGCAGCATTTCCAGCACCTCTAAAAATTCCGTTTATTAAAAAAAGTAATAATATAGACATGCTACCACCAAGCATAATGCGGGTGAAGGTGCTCCCATCCCTCACAACTTCTGGGCTTGCACCCATTAAGCTAAGAATATCTGAGGCAAAATAAACTCCAAGTATGCTAAAAATAACGATAAGGATAGAAGTAATTAATAAGGATTGAGCAGCGGCATGCGAAGCGCTTCGCTCATCTTTTTCTCCAATTCTGCGAGCTACAATAGCAGTTGCACCTGTGCTTAAACCAATAGCAATAGAATAAATAATGGTAATAAACGACTCGGTTAAGCCAACTGTAGCAATGGCATTTTGACCCAACTTGCCTACAAAAAACATATCAACCACAGCAAAAACACTTTCGAGGCTGAGTTCTAAAATCATTGGAATAGCCAATAAAAATACTGCACGAGGAATACTGCCAACAGTATAATCACGCTCCTGACCGTTTAGAGAATCTTTGATTAATTGAAAATAAGTTGCTAGCTTTTTTGTTTGAGTCATGAGTAGATTTTAGAGGCAAGCAAAATAATAAGAATAATTCTTAATTAGCTCTTATTAATACCTCTAAAATAAAATTCTCAAAACTTGTCATACAAATAAAAGAATCCATGACAAATATCATGATAAAAGCCCATTTTATTGACCATTAAGGCTTTTCAATCAGGATAAATCTTCTTAAAATTGCCACCTTACAGATTCTCTATGTATTTTGAAAACAAATTAAGCTTTGCTCAACAATTAGATCAACAAGACCCATTGGCTCGTTTTAGAGACGATTTTCATCTTATACAAAAAGATGGACAAGCTATGGTATACTTATGCGGGAACTCATTAGGATTACAACCAAAAAGTGCAAAGGACGCTATTGACCAAGAATTAAAAGATTGGGCAGAACTAGGTGTTGAAGGCCATTTTGATGGCAAAAACCCATGGATGTATTATCACCATTTCTTAACTGAAAAGGCTGCACATATTGTGGGTGCTAGACCATCGGAAGTGGTTATAATGAATAACCTTACGGCTAATTTGCATTTAATGATGGTTAGCTTTTATAGGCCAACAGCCACTCGTTATAAAATAATGATGGAAGTAAGTGCATTCCCTTCGGATATGTACGCGATGGAAACCCAAGCACGTTTTCATGGACTAAACCCAGAGGATGCTATTATTGAATTAAAACCTAGAGAAGGCGAATACACGTTAAGAACCGAAGATATTTTGGCTCAAATAGAAGCCAATAAAGATAGCCTAGCCATTGTAATGATGGGCGGCGTAAACTATTATACTGGCCAGGCTTTTGACATGAAAACCATAACAGATGCAGCGCATAAAGTTGGGGCAATGGCAGGTTTTGATTTAGCTCATGCAGCAGGTAACTTGTATTTGCAATTACACGATTGGGATGTAGATTTTGCTGTATGGTGTACCTATAAATATTTGAACTCGGGTCCTGGTGGAACAAGTGGCGTGTTTGTTCATGAGCGACATGGCAATAACCCAGATTTAGTACGTTTTGCCGGCTGGTGGGGACATGATGAGAAGGAGCGCTTTTTAATGAAAAAGGGATTTAAACCCATGGAAGGTGCTGCTGGATGGCAATTGAGCAATGCTCAAATTTTTCCAATGGCTATACATAAGGCATCCCTAGAAATTTTTTACCAAGCAGGTTTTATTAATTTGGTAAATAAAAGCCAAATTTTAACTAGCTATTTAGAGTTTATTTTAGAAGGGTTTAAGGAACATTTAACTGTTATAACACCTAGTGATCCTAGAGCAAGGGGCTGCCAATTATCAATTATTGTTAAAAAAGATGGCAGAAAATTATTCGACTTTTTACAAAGCAAACACATCTTACCTGATTGGCGTGAACCAGATGTAATTAGAATGAGTCCAGTGCCACTATATAATTCGTTTGAAGACGTATACCGTGTGGGTGAGGCATTAACAGAATATTACAAAACCAATTAGCATATAGCTTGTTCAATCTAGTTAGATTTATAAATTACCGTTTTTAAAAGTAGCATTATGGCAGAAAAAATTAATATCGTAGGTGGAGGATTAAGTGGCACATTGATGGCCATTTATTTAGCAAAGCGCGGGTTTGAGATAAACTTGTTTGAGCGCAGACCCGATATGCGTAAAAACAAAATATCTGCCGGCAAATCTATTAACTTGGCCTTATCAACAAGGGGTTTATTTGCCTTAGAAAAAGTTGGTTTAGACCAAGAAATATTAGCCGACGCCATTCCTATGGGTGGCCGAATGATGCACTTTAAAACAGGTGAACTAGCTTACCAACCCTATGGCAAAGATGGACAAGCCATTAATTCTGTTTCGAGAGGCAGATTGAATATTAAATTATTAGAATTAGCCGATGAATTTGAAAACATTACGCTTCATTTTAATACCAAATGTGTTGATTTAAATGTTGAAGAAGGAACAGCTGAATTTGAATTAGAGGACGGAAGCAGAAAAACATGGAAAGCCGATAGAATTATTGGAACAGATGGAGCATTTGCTGCCACACGTGCCCGCATGCAAATGGGTGATAGATTCGATTATAATCAATTCTATTTAAAGGTTGGTTATAAAGAGTTAGAAATTCCAGCAGGCGAAATGGGAGCCTTTAAAATGGATAAGAACGCCTTACACATTTGGCCAAGAGGAGCATTTATGATGATTGCCTTGCCAAATCCTGCAGGCGATTTCACCTGTACCTTATTTGTTCCATTTGAAGGCGAAAAAAGTTTTGCTAACCTCAAAACAAGGGAAGCTGTTGAAGAATTCTTTAAAGATGAATTTCCAGATGCGGTGCCAATGATGCCAACCTTATTAGATGATTTCTTTAGTAACCCAACCTCGAGTTTAGTAACTGTAAGATGTTACCCTTGGGTAAAAGGTGATAAATTGGCTTTGATGGGTGATGCTGCGCATGCAGTGGTTCCATTCTATGGACAAGGAATGAACTGCAGTTTTGAAGATGTAGTGGTACTAGATGAATGTATTGAAAAATACGGAAACGATTGGAATAAGGTCTTCGATGAATACCAAAAACTGCGTAAACCAAATGCAGATGCCATTTCTGAGTTAGCCATTCAAAACTATACTGAGATGGCAGAAAAAGTGGGTGATAAGCATTTCTTACACAAAAAACACATTGAGCATGATTTAAGTGATTTGTATCCTGATAAATTTAAATCACAGTATGAACTGACTACCTTTAGTTTAAGTCCGTATAAATATGCCTTAGACATGGGCAAAAAGAACGATGCTTTATTGGAAAAAATAATTGCAGATGGAGCCGAAGACCGTATAAAAGATGCTTCCTATATGGACAGTCTTTGGCATATTCTTCAATAGGTCTGGCCTGCATTTGCGTGTTGGTACTTTTCTTTTTATATTGCTACCCATAGGGCAAACAACCCTTTGGTAACTTTTAGCATCTAAAAAGAAAAACGTTTATGAAAAAAATAAGTCTATTCATTCTTTTTGTATTTTCAATTTCTATTCTTGCCAATGCACAAACGCAAAAGCAAGCAAAACCAAGCAAGAAAAATACGCCTGTTCACAAGCAAACTGTGGTTTCAAAACCCACCGAACAAAAAGCAGATGGACAACGAGTGGAAATAAGCACGAGCTATGGAGTAATGGTGGTAAGATTATACAATGAAACACCTTTACACCGTGATAATTTCATTAAATTAGTCAAGCAAGGGTTTTATGATAGCCTTTTGTTTCATAGAGTTATTAAATCATTTATGATACAAGGTGGGGATCCCGTTTCAAAAACGGCCGACTCAAATGCTATGCTTGGATCTGGCGATGTAGGATATAAAATACCAGCAGAAATAAACGATAAACTATACCATAAACGTGGCGCTTTAGCGGCCGCAAGAGATAATAACCCTCAAAAAATGAGTAGTGGTTGCCAGTTTTATATTGTACAAGGTAAAACCTATACAGGAAAGGAAATGGAGGCTATTATAAATAACCGTAATCTTACCAATAAACAAGGTATTTTGTATTCGATGTATCAAACAGATACTGTACAAGCGGCCTTAAGCGCCCTACAAAATTTAGGCGACCAAGACCGTATTCGCAAATTCATGGATGAACTAGCGGTGGTGGCAGATAAGGAATATAAAAAGCAATATCCAAATGCCGAAACAGTAAATATGAACCAGGTTCAAACCTATATGGAATTTGGTGGAGCACCACATTTAGATGGAGGTTACACAGTTTTTGGAGAATTAGAAAAAGGCTGGGAAGTTTTAGATAAAATTGCTGCTGCCGAAACTCGACCAGGAGACAGACCTGTGAAAGACATTCGCATGAAAATGAGATTGATTAAGTGAGATATTGGCTAATCATTTTTCTTTTATCTTCCTTTTCTGCATTTGCCCAAACCGAAACGATTGTAATTGGCAAGGTTCAAGACAAACACAACAAGGAGGCACTGCCCTTCGTAAGCTTAGGTTTTAAAGGGTTTCCAGGCGGCACTACGTCTGATTTTGAAGGCCGTTTTAAGATTACATCAAAGGGTAAAGTTGACTCACTTATTGTTACTTATGTTGGCTATAAACGCTTTTCTATAAAGGTTAAGCAAGGCATTTCTCAAACCATTTTGGTTGAACTAGAGGAGTATTCTCAAGAAATGTTGGAGGCCGTAATAAAGCCTGGTTTGAACCCAGCTTTGCGCATAATTGATGGCGCAAGAAATAGAAAAAACGTAAACAATCAGGATGAAATAAGCAGCTATAAATATGATTCGTATAGCAAGGTTGATATTTCCTTAACCAATATTTCGGAGGAGATGAAAAACTCAAAAGTGTTTAAGCCTTTAAAATCACTTTTTGATACCATACATCAAATGCGCAACGACGAAGGGAAACATATTTTGCCCGTTTTTGTAAGTGAAACCTTTTCAAAATATTTTTACTTACAAAGCCTTGGAAAAGGTAAAGAAGTAATTGAAGGAAGCAAATATTCGGGCATTGGAATTGAGGCAAATTCTTATTTAATGGATTTAATGGGTGGGCAACTTCACCATTATAATTTGAACCGAAATTACATCACTATTTTAAACAAAGATTTCGTATCACCAATTGCTACAGAAGCTCATTTTTACTATATCTATACCTTATTAGACTCAATGGATATTGATGGGCTTAAATGCTATAAAATACAAGTAAATTTAAAACGAAAACAAGATTTAGGTTTTGAAGGTTTTGTTTGGATTACAGATAGTACTTTTGCCTTAAAACGAGTTACGTTGGAGGTAGGAAAAGCTGCCAATGTTAACTTTGTAAATCGAATAAAAATACAGCAGGAAATGGTGGCTACAAAAGAAACACCATGGATAACATCAAAGAGTAGAATTATTTTTGATTTTGCGCGCTTTCAAAAAAATGGAAGCGGGATGGTTGCTGGATTTTATAATGCTTATACCAATATTGAAACCAATATTGATATCCATAAAGAGTTTTTTGATTACCCTGTAGTTACCAATGAAAACGCTACTTCTAAAGACAGTGTATATTGGGAAGATAAACGAACCGAACCTTTAAGTTCTATTGAAAAGGAGATGGTTAATAAGGTAGATTCAGTAAATAATTTACCCATTGTAAAAACCTATGTTGATATAGCCCATACTATTGTAGAAGGGTATAAGCGAATTGGGAAATTAGATTGGGGACCCTATATGACGCTTTTAGGTTATGATAAAGTGGAAGGCCTTAGATTAAGAGCAGGGTTTAAAACCAATTATGATTTTAGCCAACGCTTTGTATGGAATACCTACCTTGCCTATGGTGTATTGGATGAGAAATTTAAATACAGCGTTGGCTTAGATTATATTATTGACCCAAGAAGGTGGACCCTAGTAACAGGCCGATACCGCAAGGATTACGACATTTTAGGAATAACCAATTCGCCAATTAGCACCGCATTAAGTGGGAGTGTTTTTCAGCTCTTTAATTTCTTTTCAACGAATGTTAGAATAAATCAAACAGAAGAGTATAATCTTAGGTTCATACAAACCTTTGCGAGCGATTGGACTTTAAAATTTATGTTTGATAGAAACACCTTTACACCTGTTGGAGATTTTACGTTTGCCTATATAAAGAACCCAGGGGCAAGCACTCCAGAATTAGGAAGCTCCTATACTACAAGTCAGATAGGTGTAGAAGCTAGGTGGGCACATAAAGAAGTAATGATTTCTAGAGGTCACGATAGATTGAGGATTGAAAGCGCTAAACTACCTGTAATAACAGTTAGTTATCAACGAGGAATTGAGGGTTTATTTAAGGGCGATTTTAGCTATGATAAATTAAGCTTTATTGTATCGCATCACATGAATACGTCTGTATTTGGAACAGCCGATTGGTATATTTATGCTGGAAAAGTTTTTGGCAGATTGCCATACCCCTTATTAGATGTAGCAAGAGGAAATGAAAGTGTAATTGCAAACACATACAATTACAGCTTAATGAACTTTTATGAATTTGTGAGCGACCAATTTGTTCACACATCCTACACTCAGCGATTTGAGGGAGTAATTTTTAATAAGGTTCCCTATATTAACAAATTGAAACTAAGAAATTACCTAATGGTTAAGGCGGCTTATGGGCAAATGTCGGCTCAAAATAAAAGTTTAATACCAAGCACCGACCAAAACGGCAAATCCTTATTACCTATTCATACATTTGATAAAGAACCCTATGTAGAGGTTGGATATGGAATTGAAAACATATTAAAAATAGGAACTATTGGAATGGTACATAGACTTAACTATAGAAATTTACCTAATGCACGGTTATTTGGAATAAACATTGGGGTACGTTTACAATTCTAGAAAGTCGTTCATATAAAATGTGTTCCCAAGCAAAAAAAAAGGGCTATACTTGAAACCTAAAGAAATAGAGTTTAAGTCTTGCAACATCACGTATTTACGATAGCAAAAGTTTGCCAACAATTTGGCGCAGAACATGCGGTAATTTGCCCAGGAAGCAGATCGGCCCCTTTGGTTTATGCGTTCACTAGAAACCCCAATATGAAATGCTATTCTGCGGTTGATGAGCGCAGCGCGGCGTTTATGGCCTTAGGTATGGCGCAGCAATTACAAAAACCAGTGGTTTTAATTAGCACCTCAGGAACAGCTTGCTTAAACTTTTTTCCAGCTATTGCCGAGGCTTATTATCAGCATATTCCCCTATTAATATTAACTGCCGACCGCCCTCCTGAATTATTGAACCAACAAGATGGCCAAATGATTATGCAAAAGGGCGTTTTTGGAAAACATGTAATTGGAAGTCATGAATTACTCTGTTTTGAAGAAGATAAGGTTGACTATAAATTAACAGAACGCATCGTTTATAATGCCCTCGAAGAAACCATGTCGGAAAACGGCTTTGGACCAGTACATATTAATGTGCCATTAAGAGAGCCATTATATAATGAGCTTGAGCATGTAGATGTGCCAAAAATTACCTATGCTAAGCAGGTGAAATTATTAAGTGGCGTAACCCTCCTACCCCAGCTAGATAATTTATTACATGCATGGAAAATAAGTAAAAAGAAAATGGTATTGGTTGGACAAATGGCTCCATCAAGTATCCTATCCAATATTTTAAATTATTTTGTCAATCAAGACGATGTTTTGGTATTGTCTGATATCGTTTCGAACCAACACGAATGTAGCAATGCTCCATTGTTTGATGGCATTTTACAGTTTTTACCCGAGGAGGAATTGACAGGACTTGAGCCCGATTTAATACTTTCCTTTGGGGGACCATTTGTTTCAAAATCTCTTAAAACGTGGCTTAAAAAACAAAAACCTGAACATCATTTTAGAATCCAAAAGAGTGAACAGTTAATAGATACCTATCAAAACGTTACACATCATATCCAAGCCGATCTGCTCCCTTATTTGGAAGCCTTTCAATCTCTCAAGATTTTTAACCATCCAAGTCAAAAGCCCTATTCAGCAGAATGGCGCAGACTTAATAAAATGGTTGCTGAGAAACTAAGAGTTTTTCATGCCCAAGAAATTTGGTGCGAACCAACGGCCTTCAAAAAAGTTTTGAATCATTTAGGTGAGAATAGCAGTTTGCAATTAGGAAATAGCTCTAGTGTTCGTTGGGCCAGTTGGAATGGCTTACCTTTAAAAGCCCTTCACAGTTTTTGTAATAGGGGAACTAGTGGCATAGATGGCACCATAAGCACTGCCATAGGTTCGGCCAAAATTATGGCACATAAAACGGTAACCTTAATATGTGGCGATCTTTCTTTGTTTTACGACCAGAATGGATTTTGGCAAAACAATTTACCAAGCAACCTAAAAATTATTATATTAAATAACGGGCAAGGAAATATCTTTAATTGGATAGATGGACCCTCGAAGCATCCAGTAGAATTGCCTTACTTTACTACGCCGAATAACCTGAGTATAAAAAGGCTTGCCGAGCAATATGGTTTAAAATACTACCAATGTAATACGCATCATAGTATAGAGCACATGCTAAACAAAACCTTTGAAAAACATGATGTACCTGTTATTCTAGAGTTACATTTTGAGGAAGCAATTAACTTAGAAGCAATAAAGAAATTTAGGCAGTTAACGAACTAATTTTACTCTCTAATTTCAACTCTTCTGCATTCGGCGGCGCTTAATTTCTCTGTTTCCTTTGCGGCTTTGCCTCTTGCATAGGTTCGTAAGTTTGTAATTAAAAAACCACTTGACAGAAGCTCACTTTGAACCGAATTAGCACGTTCATTTGAAAGTTGTTGATTAAACTCATCATTCCCAACCCAATCTGTATACGCCACTAATTGCAATACACTTGAGCCATGTTCTGCAACAACTTTTTGGATAATGGCTTTATTTTCGGGAGACAATTTATAGCTACCAACTTCAAAATATACTACTGCTAAAACTTTATCAAACTTAGTTGTTACCACCTCTGGTTTTGCAACTTTCGCATTTTCTAATGCACTTAAACGTTGCTTAAGTACTGCAATTTCTGCTTGCTGTGTGCTTGTAATTGCCACTAAAGAATCAAATTTGGTATTCCATTTTTTATTTAATTCCTTGGCAGCAGAAGCCATATCGGTAGAGTTATTTTCTTTGAGATAGGCATCTATTTTATTGCGCATATCTTCCATCTCTGATTTTATTTCGGCGCGAGCTACTAGGCCTGTATCGGTTTGAGCCAAGGCAGGGCTAGCAAAAAGGCATAGGAAACCAAAGGTTACAATTAATTTATGCATGTTAATCATTGTACTTGGCTATTTCGGATTCAATGGTAGCTTGAAGCGTTTTAATTTTTTGAATCTGTTCTGGGTTTGTAATTTTATACTTACCAAGTACCTTATCCAAATCTTTGTTTAGTTTAGAAATTTCTTTCTTCATATTTACTAAACCTGGGTTTGTCTTTTGAACACTAATTAGGCCATTTAAACGCTCATTAAGCTTGTCTATTTCATCTTGAATAACTTCATCGCTTACTATACCATTTCTTTCTTTAGAAGCCATTTTAGGCTTATTAAATCCAAACGACAAAGCAATTTCATTTTTAGCAGGTGCTAATGCCTCAAATCCATCTAGATGTTTGTAATAAGCATAATGAACCGAAAGGTCTTTAAAGGTTAAGCCAGCAATGGCAAGTATAGATCCATTGCTTCTATATCCACCACTTAAAGAAATGGTATTTTTATATGCCCCTCCAAGTAAAACATCAAACATAGATGGACTAGTATTTAGGTGATAATATGAAACAGAGGGACGAATTTTCCATTGCTTTAAATCGCCCTTAAAAAAGTTCCAAGCAGCATTTGCAATTAGCATATTATTCATAGGCTGATTTCCGGTTACTAGGGCAGGCATGGATAGTCCAAGTTCACCTTTACCACCATATCTATAGTAAGCTCCAGCACCGCTTGAAAGCATCATTTTATTCAGATTAGGAGCGTTTAACGTTGGATCGCTCATATCTACTTGACCATTTAGGAGCTCGGTTTTAAGATTGGTTTGAGTGAACCCTAAAGAAATACCAAAGTTGACAGAATTCACTTTATCCAATTTAACCCATTTGCTGTACACACCTTCTAAATTGGTAGTTTTAAAGGCACCAACAGAATTTGTGATAACTTTAGCTCCAATGCCCATTGTGTTTTGGATTGGACAATTAATGGAGAAATTATAAGAACGCGGAGAACCATCCATTCCACCAACATTGCTTATAGTATTGAAAACAGTATTGATATTATCTTTAACCCCAGCTGTTGCTGCATTGTAAAGGAATGGATTTAACAAGTTTGTATATACAGCCGATCTTTCTTGTGCATGAACCTGAGTGCTAGCGAACAAAAGAACCGCAATTTTTATAGTAAGTTTTTTCATAATCGTAATGCTTTAATAGATTAATTAGATTTAACTAAATTTATAATTCCCTTATACACTGTACCACTTGTATTCTTAAACAAATAGCTGTAAGCCCCAGTTGGAAGTGGGTTTCCTTCGTAGGTACCATCCCAATTGTTGCGGTAATTAGAATCAATACTATATACTTCAAGTCCTTGCTCATTATAAATTGTTAAGGCATATTCTTTATACGAGTCAATATCTTCTACCATAAAATAATCATTTATTCCATCGGCATTTGGCGAAATATAATTATTGGCGGGTAGTATGGTTTTACTGATTACCGACAGAGAAAGAACCTTCTCAAATTGACACCCTTTTGAGTCGGTAGTGCGAACACGAATAGTACACGTATTTTGAACAGAAAAATCAACACTCGCAGCTAATACCAATTGATTTCCGCTAACTCTAAAATGCGCATTATCCTTATCTCCTTCGCCACTCGTAAGGCTATAACTAAAAGTTTCGCCAGCATCTAAATCACTTGCACTTAAAGTACCGATAAGCGAATTTAGGGATGCATTTTCTCTAACTTTATTCTCGCTCAGTAAAATATTTGAAGGAGCATTATTTGTATAAATAGAAAAGGGAGCACTTGCATTTCCATAAGACGCATTTTGCTGAAACAGAATTTCATTTTTAGCATCGTAGGTTGAATCGTTACTCGCATTATATACCTTAATAGTAAGATTTTCGCCAGCAACCGAATTGCTATATACAAATACAGAAGCCAAATACCTGCCATTTATTACTTCACTAGTAAGTGCTTTTCCTCTGCATTCTGAACCTACAAATACACCCACCATAGAGGATGGATTTTTTAACTCAGAACAATTAACATTCACCACAGCCATCATGGTCATGTTGTATTGAAAAGACGCCGGATTAACCGTCCAAGTAGGAGCTGCAGCGTTGGCTTGGCTCAGACCAAAAGCGCTTAAGAAAAGCACTATAATGGATCTTAATTGAATTAAATTCTTCATATCGTTTGATTTAATTTTTTACTTACATTTTAATTACTTTGTGTCTAATGGTTTCACCCATTCCTTCAATTTCAATTATATAAACCCCAGCAGGAATATTGCCTGGCTTAATAGAAATTTGATTTATTCCTTTTGCATACTCTTCGGCATTGGTTACACTAATTTCTTTATTAGAAATATCGAGTAACCTAAAGCTTACTTTTTGAGATTGAGCTAATTCTAATTCAACCGTAAACCCATCTGTAAAAGGCACTGGGAATACCTTGCTTGAAGTAGCTAAAACGGCTGATTTAATAGGAGTACAAGGCGCATTACTACCAAGCACAATTGGCTGAACCAAATTACCCACAATGGCATCGGCCTTAAAGTTTATGCTTTGATCTAAAGCATAGGTTAATCCCGTATTTTCATCCAATAATCTAAATGTTACTTGATCTGCATCTACGCCAGAAACACTCAAGAAATAGAAAGGTTCATTGGTTTTTTTGTTTTGGATACGAGTAAAGCCGCGTAACTCGCTATTTACAAATGCACCCAATAACCAAGTTGGATTTGTACCCAAATTGCTACACGCATTAACCTTAGCAATTACACTCATGGTATTTTGGAATTTGGCTGGTGTAACACTCCAGTAATTTGACCTTACTTCGTTTAAATCAACACTTGCTTTACCAAACATAGCAGAACGAGGATAAACAAAACTGCCTGTGGTAGCCGATTTGTAGAGATAACCTGCATTAGGTCTAAGTGCGGTTAAACTTCCCACCCAACCTAATATGGTATCATACACGGCAAAGCTAGTTTGTCCTTTAACCAAATCATTTTGTGATGCATTCCAACCTGCAAGTGCCTCATTGGTGCTTAAATTGCGTTGCGAAACAAAGCCCATATAGTTCCAACCAGTGGTTAAATTTATAGGACGTAAAGTTGGGTTAGCTTCAACACCACGTAGGTCTAATGTGTCGGCTTGGTTTACATACATCAAGTAAGAAGACTCTGGCTTAACACCCGCACTTAGTGTGGCAAGGTTTCCAGACCAACCATTGCTGGTATCAAAAATAGCCATTTGGGTATTGTTCTTAATTTGATTTCCAACACTTGGATTAATGCTAGTAAACAAGTTGTTTAGGTTTGAAGAATCTGTCATTAATAAATTAAATGAAATCCAATTCCAACCTTGGTTCAGGATAATTTTTTCTGAAACCTTATCGAGCGCATTAAATATTTGAGGAGTATTTACCGAACCAATTAAGTTATTAGAAACAAAGTTTAATACAGGAGTTACCTCCACATGAGTTTTACCTGTAGCCGAATTCCAGATTCTAAATTCTAAAGGCTCATTATCTACGTTTCCATAAACATCCATAAATACAAGATATTTATCTAACTGCTCATAGTATTGAACTTTTGCTACTCCTCTGCAAACATTGTTTGAAAAGGCTCCTAACATATCTTCTGTATTGGCAGAAATGACATTGTTTATGCGTACCTGACCAACAATACTCATTGATTTAGAGAAATCGCCAGGTTTAACTTCCCAAGCAGGAGCCACCGCATTTACATTTAGCTTAATCAATAATTTATCGGCAAAACCAAAATCAGTTGTTAACGACAAATCTTGCTCATACTTACCAATATTGAGTGTAGGATCAACCGTAAAGGTTATGGTTTGCGAACTATTAGGATTTATGCTAGCATTTGTGGTAGATGCTTTTAACCAAGCCGGCAAGTTGCCAATGGTATAGTCTTTAAGCGCACCTCCAGAGTTTGTTATCGAAGCTTGGAAGCTTAAAGGAGCAGCAGCCACTTTATCAAAGACACGCAAATCGTCTTGCCATTTTACTTGATTTTTATCTACATAGGCGATCCATGTTTTTGGCGATTGCATCACATTGCCGTTTTTATCCATTACACCTTTTACGGTAATATCAAGCGTTACGTTTTCAATAAACTCATTTGCCGTAGTTGGAGAAATAATAATTTTATCTCCGTTTAAGCCATACGTAAAGTTTATACTTTGAGCAGCACGTGGTAATTTAAGTGTAGGAGATTGATCGCTATATGTGGCATCACCAAAGGCGGTTAACGTTCTAGTATTAGTTGTAACATCCTTATCTGTAGGATTAAGAACTGGGAATCCTTGCACTTCTTGATAGCTTTCAAAAGGAACATAAAGTACTAAGCCCGCTTCATCGCCATTTAGTCTATTATTTTTATCGCGCTTAATTTGTTCAATTAAACGAGAGCTATTCCAGAAACGCAAATCATCTAATTGACCTGTGAAATAATTGCTTGTGCTATCATATTGCAGGTTTCCAGTATTATTCCAACCTTTAGCTCCAAACCATAACTTACCCCCACCCCACTGTTCTATAGCACCAGAAGGAATTGAGTTTTGCAAGTTGGCATCAACATAACATGAGAAGCTACTATTTCTTCTTAAAACAAAAGCTGCATGATGCCAATTGCCATCGAAGTAATTAGTATTGGTGGCTAAGAAATATACACCATTATGTTTTACAACTATGCGTCCAGCAGTATCTGTTTCAATACTCCATTTTAAGGCAGGGTTTGTAGCAGATGCTAGGCCTGTTCCATTTGATACTAAACCAACATTGTTTCCATTGGCACCTTTAAACCAAAACTCAAGGGTAAAATCCATTTCCTTGCTAATACCAAAATGGTTAGTAGGCACTGTTATATAATCGCCTGAGCCATCAAAGGTGTATGATTTACCCATAGGACTTAGGAACCATTGTGCATTTACAATAGTTGCATGACGAGAGCGTGCATTATCTTTTGCAAGCTTACCAGTAGCTTCATCCATGCGCCAGTTACCAAGTAATCCAGCTTCCGAACTTGTAAGCAACTTAGATTTTGTTTGGTTGGCATCTGTAAGTGTTCTTGCTAAGCCCCATACTCTAACTTCATAAACATTACCTTTAGCATAGTATGGTATACCAACAGATGCTTTACCCATATAGAACTTTCCAGAACCATCATACGGGTTAAATATTCTGTTATTACCAATATTGACTACTTGTTCGTTAATAAACAAATCGGCAGTTTGGAGAACAGAATTATACGATACAGCAATAAAGTTATAAACTGTGGTATCTGTAACAGGTACAAGAGAACTAACTGTTTCGCTTCCCATCCTAAAGTATAATTTATTATCGGCAGCAAATCCTAATTCAAAAGAAGAACTTGTATCGGCACCTTGCGAGAACAATACTTGTTTACCCAAGCCACCACGCTTATGCCAAAACTCTATGGTAAATGGCTTAAGCTGTAAATTTAAAGGTTGAGCAACTTCAAGGTAATCGTTATTGCCATCAAAATAAATACTTGTATTACTTCTAATACTTGATTTATTTAGCACACCTTTAACTTCAAAATTTGAAAGCGATAAGGTACTTTGTTCAATCGGTTCATTAAACTGAATACTAATATCATCATTAGGCGATAAAATACCATCGGCCGGAGAAGGAGTACCAAAAGGAGTTGGATTTATTCTATCCACCAAACCTTGCATAACAGTAGAATTTACGCGGTTGTTAGGATAACCAGGAGCAATACATTCAGTAGTTGCGCGTAATTCATAATTTCCATCAGGCAGGTTTTTGAAATTAAAAGGATAGAAAATATTTGGCTCACCCAATGGAATTAAGCGCGATGCATCGGCGGTATCTTTATAGAAAGAGCGCTCATTATACCAGGTATTTGTACCACCTGGTTTGTATTGAAAATGTACCGCTTTAAAGCCACCCCAATTGTAATTATAACCACCAATTAAAACAGGTAAGGTATCGTGGTAACTGTTGTTTAATATCCAACGATCCTCAGGCGATTTCATTTGAACCGAAGTACAAGTAGGCAAGAAATGCGCACTTATAGTAACCGTATCAAAAATATCATCATCGCACTGCGATTTTAAAATCAATCTAATATTGTCATAGTCGTAGTGATTCGGACCACGTTTTAAGGTTAAGGTTTTTTGAATTGTTGAACCATAAGGTACATCAAAATCGCGATTAGGATCAAGCCCGTCAACCTTTAAAATAGCACCATACGGGTTAGTACTTTGATCAACACGCAATGAGTAGGTTCTATCTTGATGCCCTTCGCTTAAGTTACCTAAATCCAATACAAAGATGGCATCATCTGTTGCAGGAACATTGAAATTATTGCGTTGGTTAACAGAAATTAATGGCAAATCATTTTGAGCTGTTGCAGCTTGAATTTCAAAGCCATCATCTAATAAAGTAGTAGCTGTAATCGTATCATTTGATGGATCATAGAAAAGGGCAGTTTGTTTTCCTTCATACGGGCAAGAGGTCCTTCCAGAACGCAATTTAAATAAATGTCCATTGCCATCTTTTGGATCAACAATATCAACCGATATTAAATCACCATCATCACCATCTTGCAAGGTATAAGCATAAGTAGTTGAAGCGCTCTTACCACTAGTTTTTGCTGAACCACGTGTTTGAGAGAAATTAGCTGAAAGGGTAACATCCAATCCAAATTTATTCCATTCAAACCCATGACTTAATCCAAAGGTTTCATCAAATTGCCACTCTACATTTTCTGTATACTCTTCATCTCTAGAAGTACTAAATTCTTCTGAGTAAGCAACCTTACCAACACTTATATTACTGCCACCAAAAACAGGTGAGGTTCCAGTATTATTAATTGCTTTATACTTTTCGGCCTCATTTCTAGCAATGGCTTTTTTCCAAAGTGTAATTTGATTGTTGTAAAAACGAATTGAATCCACTTCGTACATGGTATTACCATGGAAAATATAACTCGCACCAATGGTATCTTTTGCCTCCCTAGTATAAACTGTATTTGATGAGCGCAATGAACCCCAAATTGGATCATCATTGTTCGAACCAAATTTTCTACTATACAATGGATCATTGGCATCAGAGAAAACAGAAACATATTTCTTAACACCTCTAGCATTTAAAATATTATTGGTTAAGAACTGATTTCTCAAGCCCTCTAAATCTGGAATAATTATATTTAATATTTCATCTTGTGTATAGGCAAATGTTGTTTTAATTCCACCTGGTGCCACAAAGAAGCTTTTCATATTGGCAATTTTAAATCCATTAAAATCGTTGCCTGAGCAATACATACCACTTCCACCTTGCTCAATAATGCGGCATGAGGCAGTATCAATCATTAAAATTTGATTGGCAATACCAAAGATTATATTTTGAGCTGTTCCAAAATACACATCCGCATTGGCGCCTACAGAGCCTGGGTCAGAGCCAGTAGAAAGTGATTTGGTAGTTGAAATAGTGGTAACAATACTTCCTTCCTTGCTAATACTTTTACTAAAACTTGCTTCTGCTGTTATATCTAAAACAGATTCAAAGGTATTAATAGATGCAACTCCCAAACCAGTAACAATAGATACTGATTTTCCAAACTTACTAGTTGTACTTACACCTGCACCATAAGCATTTGCTACATTCCAACTTTCGGCGGTAGTAAACGAAACGCCTTTACTCCAAGTAGTGCTACTTGCACTTCCTGGCGGGTCTCTTAAAATTAAATCAACCGTTTTAGGTCCTGTTGTTGTAAAGTATGAATTTCCTGCAGCTGAACCAAATAAATAGCCTCTGTAAAACTGACTAACTAAATCAAATTTATTAGGTAGGTAATTAATGGTTGAACCTATGGCAGGCACAAATTCTATTTGCAGGGTTTTGGTGAAATTATACTGCGGATTGGTAGTATTATTCAACAAATTAGGCGAACCACCTCTAAAGTAAAGTGGAAATAAATCATCCTCCAAACTAACCTCTGTAAAGTATCCTTCGGGAGGACAAAGGCTATTGTAAATCCTTAAATTTCCTCTAACAGGAACCTTGTCTACTCTCTTATTGGAGCTTAGAGGTAAATCTATGTTTGTATATTCTTCAACAACTTTTAAATATCCAAAATAGTCGGCAAATTGGTTAAATAATGGATAGCCTAATTCATTATTAGAGATATCAAACTCAAGCGAGTCGTTCATTTTGAGTTTCTTTTCGCCAATAAAATTATTTACTAAACTATCA
Organism: Bacteroidetes bacterium B1(2017); assembly: GCA_002256395.1. GTDB lineage: Bacteria > Bacteroidota > Bacteroidia > UKL13-3 > UKL13-3 > B1. The sequence goes on from NKJG01000001.1 coordinate 765,296, forward strand.
AAAGCAGTTAGTGTATCTGTTACATAAATTGAAGGTGTTACAAAGTATTTAAAGTCTAATTGGGTATGATACGAAACACTATCAATTCTACTAAAAAGTGGAGTTACCAGTGTATCATAAATATGTGTAAGCTCAGGTATACTTGTTAAATCAACTAAGTTAGGATTATTAAATAGTGGGTTGGTTAATATGGTTGGATCCAAATTATTTACCAATCTTAATCCATTTATTGTATAGCGTAATGGCAATAAGATAGCAGTATATTCTCCTGTAGAATCGTTGGTAACGATACTCTTGGTAAAGCAACCATTGATACCCGAAAAGCCTACAGAATTAAAGGTAAATTGTGCCTTACCAATATTGTTTTTACCGCGACCTAAACCAGGTAATTTAGCAAGCTCTCTATTACCACCTGCCACTCTACCAACAACGGTTAAGAAAGTAGAATCGGTAAAGTTAACAGAAACTGGGCCTGTAAAATTAAACACACCTCTTTCAGGGAATGTGCCTTGGCTAAAAACATGTTTGTCTTTTTGTAAGCTTACAACATGGTTTCCAATTGGAACACGTACGACAAATTTTCCACTATCATTTACGGTTACAAATTGGTTCGATAAAACTGCCGGTTGATTATCTATATAAATTGTTGCACCCGTTGCAGGGCAGGTAGTTCCAGCATATTTAACTGTGCCCAAAAATTCAAAGCTAGAGTTATCAGAAAAGTTAATACTATTAATTATTTGTGCTCCATCTCCAACAAAAACAATTCTATTATTTGGTGTAAAGCTATGAATATTTAAGCTTGGTACTACGGTATAGTTCTGACCCGTTCCTAAATAACGAGCATTATTTATGGAGTAATCGCCAACTTCATTGGTATAAGAAGCCAAACCTAATTGACTAGAGTTTGGAATACTATCAGTATAAGTAGTTCCATTTATAAATTTCGCATGATTTTCATTAAACACTAGGTTTAAATTACTTTGATCGTAGGTTTCTGTTAGTCCAGGGAATCTATCATCAAACGTATAATACAAAACTAAGTTGCCGTTATTATTGCTAATAGTTCTATAAAAATCTTCTTCTATTTGGGCTTTGGTTTTGGCTATTTTCCAAATCCTAACCTCATCCATATTTCCCATTCCATAGATGCCCAAATTTGGATCGCCACCCAAATACAAAGGCTTACTTGGAATTCCAACATAGGTAATTCTAGTGGCAACTGTTTTAGCCTCTAAGCCATTAACATAAATGCGAATACTATCGCTTCCAAAGGAGGCTGTAATTTGATTATAAGAAGTAAACGACACAAATGGAGAATCAACATTTACCTGCTGCGAGTCGGTTGCATTAAACAACATAAACTGCAATTGGTTGCTGGCACTATCATATAGTAATCTATACCCACCATCTAAAGAGTCAACTTTTGAAACAAGTATAAAACTATTTCTCTCAAGCGGTTTGAACCAAGCCTCAATAGTAAGTGCTGTAGGATTTACATCAATACTTGATTTATGTGGTACTTTAATATAATCATCAATCCCATCAAATGCCAATCCACCACCTTTATTAAACGACGTGTTTTGAGCCAATACTCTTACTCCTTTAACAGCAAATCCGCCTGCATAGGTAATGTTTCCGCTTATGGTACCAGAAGGACTTCTAAATCCAATATCGCTGGTCATATTAGAGTAGCGTGTTACACCGGCACATTGAGTTTCGCCAATAAGATAATAACGGTATAAAATTCCAGCTACGGTAGAATTATCAATGTATAAACCTGAACCTGATAAAACACTTGCAATTAAGTTTGAATCATTTGTTGTATTAGCAATTTTTCTATAAATACGAATGCTTGTAAGTTGAGCACTATTTCTATTATTCCAGTTAAGTTCTACCTTATCTGGATAATATCCTTTCGAACAAGTTAAGTGGTAAGAAGAAGTATCGTCGAAGGTGTTTGATAAATTTGGAGTAATTCTAGTTTGGTTCAAACCTAATGATGGCATACCATTGATTGCACAGCCCGAAACGGCTTTTACAGTATAATTATAGGACACACAACCAGCGGCTTGGTCATCTACAAATACCGTATCATTAGGGTTTGCATCAAAAGTAGTTGTTAAGCCTCCAAGGGCCGACCTTTCAATTATAAATTTATCCTCATTATTGGAGTTATCTTTCCAGCGAATGGTAATTAAATTATTAATAGAATCTGAGAAAATAGAAACATTAGTTGGTCTTGCAGGAACTTGAGGAGAAATTCCTCTAACAATGGTCATTGAATCTGAAACTCCTGCATACATTGAATCTGGAGCAGTTGCATTATAACAATCGTTACGAGCAAAAATCCTGTAATAATAAAATTTACCTCTTTGCAAACCAGGGTCGTTATAACTTCTTTGGGTGCCAGGGAAGGTCATAACTTGTTGACTAGTCATTGAGCTATCCTCTGCCCTATTCAATACAAATCCGTTTTGAGGGTTTGCATCGGCCCAAGTCCAACCTAGGGTTATACTACCATCACATCTTTCAACAGAGGCACTAAAGCCCGCTGGAACGGCAGGGTTATCTTTAAATTTACCCGTAGCAATATTGGTAGGTAAACTAGTTCTTATAAAATTAAAAAATGGAGGAGTATAAGCGGTTCTTACAACAAACTTATAATTGATTCCTCTAATTAATCTGGTGTTATTATAAATTTGATTTACATTAAAAGAAAAGCTGGTTGCGCTAGATGGAACAATAGCTAACAAGGAATCTTCAACATAAATATATTGTTTAAAATTGCTTGCATCGCAATTAGTAGAGGTTTCACAATTTCCAGAAGGGGTACTTGGTATTTGCCAATTTAAATCAATAGTACCGCAAGAATTTGTTGAAGCAGTTAGTGTGTTTGGAGCGTTAACCGAAATATTGTAGGTATTTACCCAATTACTAGTTGCACCGCTTAGGGCAAAATTGGTAATGGTACCTCCATTATCTGTTCCAGCAATATCCTTAAGGGTTACAACACCCGTATTATTTGCTCCACCAATACCTTGGTCAAAATTATAATAGTCGACCAAGTTTGCAGAATTTCTAGAAACCGTGTCTTTAAAATACTGAGAAATTTCAGTAAAGGAACGCTCTACATTCCAAATTCTAAGTTCGTCAATGGACCCAATAAATGAATAAGAGCTATTTCCTGCATATCCATTTACACATCCAAGCGTAAATTGGCCTGAAGCATTAATTGCTCCAGTACCGGCATTACTATTACTTGCTTCAAGGCTTCCATTTATATATAATTTTATTGTTCCAGTAGATCCTCCATTCGTCTGTTTACGTGTTAAGGCTACATGGTACCATAAACCAGTATTAACGGTGGTGTTAGAGGTAATGGTAACATCTGATCCACTGCCTAATATAAAGTAAATTTTACCATTACTTATTCCATTTTGAATATCACCTGGCGAACCACCTACTTCGTTATCAACAATACCTTTTTGGCCAGTTGCGGTTGTTCTTACCCAATATTCAATTGTAAAATCGCCTGTTACAGTTTTAGGAATAATTCCGTAATCATTATTTCCATCAAAGTTTAAAGAGTTACCCGGAGGAGTATATTTTAAATCTATTGTTTTTACATTTGAAGGAGCACCCTCACCTGCAACTACATTTCCAGTTCTATTGGCTCTAACTCTGCAATAAAAGGTACTACTTGCTAAACCAGATAAAGTTAGGGTATTACCAGTAACATTAAAAGGAGAACCTGAAATGGGAGCAGTAAAATTTGAGCTTAAAGACACATCCACAAAATAATTACTTACCACTCCTAATGGTGGTGCTATCCAATTTAAGGTAAAGCCACTTGGGGTTATGTTTGTTGGCTCAACCATAGTAGGTACAACCATTGCATAACTCTCTACCCAGTTGGTATTAAGAGCCTCTAAAGCCATGTTAATTGTATATCCATTATATCCACTTGGCGTTTGATCTCGAAGTATGGTTTTATCGTAATTAAATAATCCACCCACCCCTTCATCAAAGTTATAATAGGCTGTTAGACCCAGGCTAGTTGGACTAACCATTGAATCTAAGTTGGCATTAATTTGATCTTTGGTTCTTGCCACACTCCAAATGCGCAACTCATCCATGCTGCCATTAAAGGGCATATCATGGCAATATCTTGCACCAATATCAATCGGATTTCCATTTCCAATCCAAGTAACACCGCGGGTGTTTTGACTTGCATTAACAACTCCATCTAAATAAATTTTATAGTTAATACCTTCTCTAACTATTGCCACATGATGCCATCTTCCATCGTTTACAGGAGTAGTACCATACATGGCCAAATAATTGGTACCCCCTGCATCTTGGTCAACCTCTAAATTAATACCGTTTGTATTGTAATTAATATTAAAAAACGAACCATGTCCGCATTGGTCTCTTTTAGTTACTAAATACCCAGCATTCGCATACGTTTTCATCCAAAACTCAACTGTAAAATTATTCTCATAGAAATTTCCCACATTTGGATCGTTCAACTTAAGCCTATCATTTACACCATCAAACGACATCGCATTTCCTGGTGGCGTATAGGGTACTTTAACCGTAATACTATTTGAATACGCACCTGTATTTGGCATACTTGTTTTGCTTGCCGATACACGGTAATAATAGGTTCCACCCAACAAATTGGTAAATGCTTTTGAGGTGGCATTGGCAGCCGCGCTAAACGGCGAACCAGCAATAGGACCAGTAAAATCTGGTGTTGTAGATACTTCAATAAAATATCCATTAATAGTACCATTTTGTGCAGGAATCCAATTAGCAGTAAAAGTACTGCTAGTAATGGCAGTTGCATCTGTGGCTTTAGGCACAACCGCAGCGTAACTTTCTACCCAATTACCAGTAGAACCTGAATAGGCAAAATAGGCGGTGTTACCATTGTTTTTATTGGGGGTTTGATCCAAAATTACATTTGTGGAAGTGTTTACGGCCCCAGCCACACCTTGATCAAACTTATAATACACTAATAAACTGGGAGTGTTAGAGGTAGTAACATCTACCATATCTGCCTTAATTTGGCTATCTGTTCTAACGGAATTCCAAAAGCGGAACTCATCCATTTTTCCATTAAAAAATCGAATGCCAGTATGACCTAATAACCTTACTTCTGCTGTTGGAGGGTTTGGATTACTATAACCTATAATATTCAACTGTTCGCCATTCAAATATACTTTGGCTACATTACCAGATCTCGTTAAGGTTAAATGACTCCATCTACCTAAAGGCAATTTTTTTTGAAGGTAAACTTGAGCTACGGCAGGATATTGTATGGCCAATTCGCCAGCCTGATTAATATATAATGCAATTCCATTACCAACCGAACCATTATCAAAACCATAAGCAAAAACAGTTTGCCAATCAAAGGTGTTTGCAGTTGGATTTACCCAAGCCTCCATAGTAAAGCCATTAATATTTCCATTTGGCATAGGTATGGTTACTATATCTTGGCTTGCATCAGATTGTAATGCATTTCCAGGAGGGTTGTAGGGTACCAATACAGAAATAGTATTTGAAACTGCCCCTTGATTTACAAAATTTGTATTTACAGCTCTAACTCTGTAATAATAGGTTCCTCCAATTAAGCCTGTTACACCTTGTGAAAAGGTACTTGCACTTAAGGTAAATGGGGAACCAACGATTGCTCCTGTGAAATCTGAAGAGGTAGAAACATCCAATAAATAATTGTTTGTTACTCCATGCAAAGGTGCTGTCCAATTTGCTGTAAAACCAGAACTTGTAATTGATGTGGCGGCAACAGCTTTAGGCGCTACCATTGAATAACTTGATATAAAATTACTATTAGCACCAGTTAAAGCAAAGTTGTTCAAATTAGCAGTAAACAAAGTACTGCTACTTCTATCTGTTAATAAACTAATGCCTGTGTTAGATGCTGCCGAAGTTCCTTGATCAAAATTATAATAGGCAACTAAATTACCCGGTAGAGCAATCGTTGTATCACGCATATCACTTTGAATTTGCGATTGAGTTAATGCTTCATTATAAATGCGCACTTCATCCATACTTCCATTAATGGTTTCTTGATAATCCCAACGTTTACCTATAAACCAATCTTCTGAACCAGGAGGTAAGGCCAGTGTTGAATTTTCCGTGGCAACCAAGGTACCATCAACATATAATTTTATCTGTGTTTGGTCGTAGGTACAAGCAATATGTACCCATCTGTTCAGAGGCAAAGGAGTTAGGTATTTTGCTGATGTCCAATTGCCATTGTGATGTCCCGCGTATAAACCATTTTCGTATAAATAAATAGCAAATTTTATATTATACCCCCCTACACCATTATAAGCTTCGGTAATTAATGAGGGCGCCGTACCTCCTGTAGGTAAGCTTTTTAAGTTTACCCAAGTTTCTAGTGTAATCCTGTTATTGGCAAATTCATTGTTTATACCCGTATTTGCTGGAATACTCAGGTAATCATTTGCTCCATCCATTGCCAAACAATTTCCGGGAGGGGTTAAGGCATTTGCGGTTCTTGCAATAATGGTATTACTTAGCGCACCTTGACCTGTTAAAAAAGTTCTATCGGCTCTTACACGATAGTAATAATTTAAATTGCTCTGAAGTCCGGTAAAGGCTTTAGAAAAGGTAGTATTGCCTGTAACAGTAAAGGGTGAACCAGAAATTGGTGAAGCAAAATTTGGATCAATAGCTACATCAACAAAATAATTGTTTACAATGCCAATACTTGGAGCTGTCCAATTAGCGGTAAAACCAGTGGTTGTAACAGCACTTGCAGCAGTGGCAGTAGGAATAGCAAGCGCATAACTTTCAACCCAATTACTACTTAAACCAGTACCAGAAAAATTAGAAAGTGTGGCATTATATGCATTTAAACTTGAATCGATAAGTGTGGTAATATGTGTATTTGATAAACCCGCCACACCTTGGTCGAACCTATAATTAGCTATTAAATTACTCGCATTAGATGCAGCTGTAACCTTCATACCAGCTTGAATTTCTGCCTGTGTTTTTGCAACACTCCAGATTCTAAATTCATCTATTTTTCCATTAAAATAAGCATCATCGTATTGCGATTTACCCAAGTAATTAGTAATGCTATTTCCTATTGTATTGGCACGTAAAGTAAAGTTTGTATTTTGTCCAACCAATTCTCCATTTATGTATATGCTTCCAATATTTGTTGATGCATTAATGGTAATGGCTAAATGAATCCATTTACCAACTACTAAAGGTTTACTGCAATAAATATTATTTGTTATTGATCCATTGTAAATTTGAAAAAACGGTCTTGGATCGCCACCCGCAGGCAAGGGTGTAAATAGAATGTAATTTGATCGATTATTTCCAAAGTCAAATACTCGTTGCCATCCATTTCCACCATTCCATAAAAACCAGGTTTCAATCGTTGCATTTCCACTAAGAGAATTTACAATTCCATTTGGTAAGCTCACAAAATCGTTTACGCCATCAAATGCCAGAGCATTTGCAGGCGTTGTATAAGGCACCGTTACAGCAATAGTAGCAGAGTTTGAACCTTGCAAATCAAGGGTAGTTTTGTTTGGGCGAATTCTATAATAATAGGTACCACTTGTTAAACCTGTTACATTTTGACTTAAACTACTTGAGGCAACCGTAAAAGGTGAACCAGATATAGCTCCAGTAAAATCTGGGGTAGTAGATACATCCAATAAATAAGTATTAACTATGCCTTGGGTTGGAGCCAACCAATTTGCAGTAAAGCCAACAGAGTTAATGGCAGTAGCTGCTGTTGCCGTTGGAACCACCATGGCATAACTTTCCATATAATTACTTACCGTTCCTGTTAAAGTAAAATTTACCGCAAGGGCATGATTTGCTTTTCCAGAGGTATCTCTTACAGATGTTAATCCAGTATTGGTTCCACCAGAAACTCCTTGGTTAAAATTATAGTGAGCCAATAAACTTAACGACACTTGCGAATTTGAGTTCACCATATCGTATTGGATATTGGCTTGTGAAATGGCAGTGTTATAAATTCTAACCTCATCCATATTCCCATTCGTAAATTCTGATGCCGTATTAAACGTACCCAAAAATCCATTTGTGGTAATGGTAGGCAAATTTACATTGGCACTATTTCGTTGGGCAACTAATTGTCCATCTACATAACTCTTAAAACCATTAACAGTATTTCTTTGCCAAGTCATTGCAATGTGATGCCAACGGCCATCCAGCACATAACTAGGTATTTCAATCCCACCATTTACATCACCATCAGTAGAAATTACGTGCTTCATACTGTATCCAGCAATAATATAGGTGCTAGAGGTTTGAAAGCGTACAGCAGATAAAATACTTGTACCTCTAAACCAATACTCAATGGTAATACCATTGTTAGAGCTTAAAGTAGCAGCAGTGGTTAAGGTGTTTGGTAATGCCACATAATTGTTGCTACCATTAAACCTTAAGGCATTGCCGGGCTGAGCCAAAAGAACCGTGGCAGACAGCATCCAAAACAGTAGGGCAGATAAAAAAATCTGGCAAAATTTACTCTTAGGGGATTGATAAATATTTTCCATTGTAGGTGTCGGTTATTCGGACACTAAGTTTAGGAAAAGTACTTTTATATAGAATTTATTGGAACCAAATACACTATTTTGGGTTCAGAAAGCAAAAATCAATACCTTAAATGAAAGGAGAAAAATATCTTTATTAAGGAATTTTTAATCAAGAAAGAGGAAAAGATAGTTGGTACATTAAACCTGCAGAGCTGCTCATTTGCTTTAATTCTCCTGAAAGTTGTTTCGATAATCCATTTAATAACATAGTGCCCAAAGAAGCCTTTGCTTTCACTTCTGTGGTTTGGGGTAAACCAGGACCATCATCTGAATACGTAAACGATACAATGCCTTTTTCTTCTTTCAATTGTATATGAATTTGCCCAACCTCTCTATCTTGGAAGGCATACTTAAAAGAATTTGTGAGCATTTCGTTTACTATAAGTGCCAATGGAACTAATACATCAGGCTCCATTTGCAAACCTGTACCATCAATTTTGGCATCCACCTTACACACCTCACGTTTATAAGATGAATACACATTTTTATACAAATGCTCCATGTAAACTCCTGCATCCAATTTACCAAAATCTTCTTGTTCATATAAAGTTTGATGCACCATAGCAATACTTCCCATTCTGTTTTTAGCATCTCTAAAAATATGGCTCAATTCGGGGTTGTTGAGTTTACGCTCTTGCATATCTAAAATACCCGAAACAATGGAAAGATTATTTTTTACTCGATGATGAATTTCTTTGAGAAGCAATTCTTTTTCATAATTTTTTTGCGCAATTACATCTGCATTTTTCTTGCTTATTTTATATGCTCTAAAAAGTAGAAAAGCAATTCCAAGAACTAAGGCAAATCCTAATAATGAGAAATTAATAATCAATTGTTTTTTATTTAACTCTGCCTCTTTCAACAAATCTTGCTTCAATTGATCTTTGCTAAACTCAAGCTGTGCCTGCATTTTTCCAGCATCCTGATATTGCTTTTCACTTCGTATACTATCTTTAATAAATGCATACCGCTCGGTATAAAACATAGCAGAATCAATGGCATTTAACTTTTTAAAATAATGTGCCATAAAATATGCCGACTGAAAAACAATAAATAATTGTTTGGCTTTAAACCCACGATTGTATGACACTCGTGCACTCTCAATGGCATCTTGAAATCTATTATGCTGATACATAACAAACGATTTCACCAAATACAATTGTGTTAATTGAAAATTATATTTCCTATCAATTTCCTCTGCTATGGTTATGTAGGTTAAAGCCTTCTCTTTATTTACTTCTCCCTTATCATAAATATTCCAAGCCAATGATTGATATGCTTGAGCCATAAAATAGGGATTCTTTAATCGCTTAAATTCTGCCAACGCTTTTTCATTCATAAGTATAGAAGAATCTATTTGACCCTTGGCATTATACATGCTTCCAATGTTTCTTGTTTTTATGGCTGCCTTAACAGAATCGCCAATGGTGGTATAATAATTTAAGCATTCAAAAGCTTGGGAAATGCACACATAATTTTGCATGGCGTAGTTAACCGTCATTACTTTATCTAAAACAATGTAATAGGCATCTGTATCTCCCGCTGTTTGGGCTTCTTTTAACAAATCAAGGTAATACTCCATTGTTGCTGATGGACCTACCCTACGCTTCATTTCTAATAAGCCAATACGTGCTCGTAAATTAATTTTATCTTGCCCTGTAACCTCTGATAAATAGGCTGCGTGAGCATAATACGATTCAATAGAATCAACTTTATTGAGTAATAAATAAAGATCGGCAGTTTCTAAATAAAAGTTTGCTAAATAATAAATATCCGCCTGTTTTAACGATTGGTTCAAACCCCTTTCAAAAGCATTTTGAGCTTCTAAAAAATAGCCCTTATAGCTTAGTTGCTGACCCTTTTTAAGGAGTATTTTTAAGCCAATAGAGTTATCTTGAGCAAAAACACTCGTTGAAATTAATACTAAAACAAAAAGGAAAAATTTGTGTGAAGATGATTTCATTTACACCCACCTGTTAATTTATGGTTCTAATTTGGTTCATGAGATCCTCCTTATATTGTCGTCCAATAGGGATAGGTGTTTCCAAAATATATACAAACTCACCATTGATGGCACTTATGTATTTTGACTGAATAATAAAGCCTCTTTGAATTCGAATGATACCCTGATCTTTAAGCAACTCTTGCAAACTCTCAAGGCTCATTTTAACTGGCAATTTTTGTCCTTGCACGGTATTAATTTGAACCATTTTACCATCCGCAGCAGCATAGGTAATGTCTTCTACTTTTACTTTTATATGCTTTGAACCAACCTTTACAAAAATGCTATCTCTAAGGGTTGGCATCGATACTGCACTTAAAGCATCCTTTTGAATTTGCGCCACATTTGGTTCAGAACTATAGGCAAGGGCCATCTCTATAGCTGCATAAATATCATCTTCATTAAAGGGCTTAATTAAATACGCGCGCGGATGCGTTTCTTTTGCATCTGCAATAGTGGATTTATCAGAGTTGCTGGTTAAGTAAATAAACGGAATCCTAATTTTGTCATTAATATATCTTCCAATTTCAATCCCTTCTTGATTTCCAGCCAAATTAATATCCAAAATAGCCAAATCAATTTCCAATTCCTGTAAGGCATGTATAGCTTCCTTTTTAGTCCCAACAGGCTCATAAGGTTCATATCCCAAATCCTCCAAAATTGCTTGAAGGTTTCTGGCAATAATAAACTCATCTTCAACTACTAAAATTTTTATTGCATCCATTTAAAAAAAAGTGTGCTTATTCAATAATACAAATTTATGACCTCTTGCCTAGTGTAACTTATATAAATAAGGCCCTTTTTCTAGTTTAACTAGCTAAATATATATGCGAATAGCAGCATTGTAAAATTAATAAATTTGACTTGCATACGTTTAGGGCTATTTTGTGTAATCCCTTTTTCATTTCCATCACACGTGCTTGCCTCTTTGCATAGTTCTTATACCTTTGCGCAAAAATCAAACTCTCATGCAATCTAAATACAATTGGACCACCCTAAAAGAATACAAAGAAATTCTCTATCAATTTTATGATGGGATAGCTAAAATAAGTATTAACAGACCTCAGGTTCATAATGCTTTTACTCCCTTAACCGTAAAAGAAATGAGCGAAGCAATGGAATTGGCTCGCCAAGATGAAAATGTATATTGTGTAATTTTAACGGGTGAAGGTGGACAAGCGTTTTGCAGTGGCGGCGACCAAAGTGTACGAGGCCATGGCGGGTATGTTGGAGCCGATGGCGTTCCTCGCTTAAATGTATTGGATTTACAAATGCAAATTCGCCGTATACCCAAACCCGTTATTGCTATGGTGGCAGGTTGGGCGATAGGTGGCGGACATGTATTACATGTTATTTGCGATTTATCTATTGCTGCAGAAAACGCTAAATTTGGTCAAACCGGACCAAAAGTAGGCAGTTTTGATGGAGGCTTTGGAGCCTCTTATATGGCACGTGTGGTGGGTCAAAAGAAAGCACGCGAAATTTGGTTCCTTTGCGATCAATACAATGCACAAGAAGCATTGGATATGGGTTTGGTAAATAAGGTAGTGCCTTTAGAGGTATTAGAAGACACAACTATTGAATGGTGCCGTAAGATTATGGAAAAAAGTCCAATTGCCTTACGCATGCTAAAAAGTGCTTTTAATGCCGAATTGGATGGGCAAGCAGGTATACAGGAATTGGCTGGTAATGCAACCTTATTGTATTATATGAGTGAAGAAGCCAAAGAAGGAAAGAATTCCTTCCTAGAAAAACGCAAACCCGATTTTAAGAAATTCCCTAAGTTTCCATAAGCAAATATTCTTTTTTTGTTGGTTGCTTGCTTTCTAAAGAATCTCTTACTTTGTATAACATGAATGAGGCAGAAACAAATAACCCCTGGACAACACTTAATACAAAAAGTGCATACCAAAATCCATGGATTGAGATTGAACATCACGATGTACTAACTCCTGCCGGAAACCCTGGCATTTATGGCGTTGTGAAGTTTAAAAATTTAGCTATTGGAATTATTCCTTTAGACAAAGATAATTACACTTGGATAGTTGGACAATATAGGTACCCGCATAAAAAATATAGCTGGGAAATTCCCGAAGGTGGTGGACCAATTGGCATCGATCCTTTAGATTCTGCCAAGCGCGAACTACTAGAAGAATGTGGCATTATAGCCACTAATTGGGAGCTTATTTTAGAAATGGATTTAAGCAACTCGGCCACTGATGAACGAGCGCTTTTATATGTGGCAAGAGACTTAAGTTTTACTCATTCTGAACCCGAAGAAACGGAAGATTTACAAGTAAAGAAAATCCCATTTTCAGAACTCTTTGAACGGGTTATGGATGGAAGCATAACAGATGCTATGACCGTTGGTGCCGTGCTAAAATTGCAGCATTTGTTAAATAGAAAATAAAGTAAAGAAGACTCAAAAAAACTACTCGTGGTGTTCGTGTCCTTCTTCTACAGGTGGAGGAGCGCTGCCGTTTTCCTCTTCAAGTTTTTGTTTAAGTGCCAAATGATTTTCTTTGGCCCAGCTTATTAATTCGCCTTTTTGAGCATCACTTAAAATGGCATCTTTATGAATTAAGGTAAACGAACTTAATGGCATCTCCCCTTCCTCTACTTGCTCTGCAATCTCTTCTAATTTGTGCGCCTGACGTTTTAATTTATACGTCTTAAACTCACTAAAATTCAACTCTTCTTTACCTTCATTTACATGATATTGCATCCAAAGGCCAATAGGTTGAATTTTAGTATACCAAGGATAGGTAGTATGATTACTATGACAATCATAACAACTCTTTTCTAAGGTTTGCTGCACACTTGCAGGCACAGTAATAGCTTGTGTAATATCATTAACTCCACTAGCAGATCCTTCATTTTTGCTTGGTTGAACAAATTGTAAAACCACTAAAACAGCAACTAATACAAGTGCAATTTTCTTGAAAAGAGATGAGTTCATTTTATTTACGTTTTAAAACAGCTTTTACTGCTTCTACAATGTTAACACTTTCTAAGCCGTATTTTTTCATTAAATCATCCGGAGTACCACTTTCACCAAAGCTATCATTAACAGCTACCATTTCTACTGGAGTAGGTAATTTACGGGCCAATAACTGACAAATACTATCTCCTAATCCACCATTCATTTGGTGCTCTTCGGCTGTTACCACACAACGAGTTTTAGAAGCTGATTTTAATACCGCTTCTTCATCTAATGGTTTAATGGTATGGATGTTTATAATCTCTGCATCAATTCCCATCTCGGCTAAGGCATGTCCAGCTTCAATAGCTTTCCAAACTAAATGCCCTGTAGCAAAAATACTTACATCGGCCCCTTCATTAATCATTAAGGCTTTTCCAATTTCAAACTTGCCATCTGCTTCTGTAAAATTAGGTACCGCTGGGCGGCCAAAACGTAAATAAACCGGACCGTCATAATTGGCAATAGCAATAGTTGCGGCTTTGGTTTGGTTATAATCACATGGATTAATTACCACCATTCCTGGCAACATTTTCATTAATCCTAAATCTTCTAATATTTGATGTGTGGCACCATCTTCGCCTAATGTAATACCAGCATGTGAAGCACAAATCTTTACATTTTTTCCGCTATACGCAATTGATTGACGAATTTGATCATACACTCTACCTGTACTAAAATTTGCAAAAGTACCTGTAAATGGAATCCAGCCGCCAATGGTCAATCCAGCTGCCACACCCATCATATTGGCTTCGGCAATACCTACCTGAAAAAAGCGCTCAGGATGATCTTTTTGAAACGCATCCATTTTTAAGGAGCCAGTTAAATCGGCACATAAGGCTACAACTTTGGGATTAGTTTTTCCTAACTCAGATAATCCTGCGCCAAACCCGCTGCGGGTGTCTTTTACATTTTGAACGTCGAACTTTTTCATTCTTTTTCTTTTATAGGTTCAAACCATTGCTGGTTTAATTTTGGTATTATTAATTTAGTGACATATTGGTTGCTACTCCGCTATTTATTTTAAACACGCGCTCAAAGGTATGGCTACTTCTAGTTGCTCCCTTAGATCGATATACAATTTTATATTCGCCTGGTTGCATTACAATGGTATGCGTTCGTCTTTCAACGGGTAGCTTATAAACCCAACTTTGCTCATTGCGTATCATTTGATAGATGTCGGCATAATAATCTTGCAACTGGCAATTTACAATAAGCTTGCCTGGTTGTGGCAATTGTAAAGTAGTGGTATAACTTTGATCTACACTTACCTCCCGCACCATTCTTGGAATACATAAAATTTCAATATCGTATTTGCCAACAAGGTATTTCTCCTTGGTATTTGCATCCTGCACATTTATGGTTTTAGGCGAGTTTTTTTGCCTTACAATAAATTGCAAATTAGGGTAATTTGTTAAGCCATCTACCTTTACCATTAATTGTCCTTGAGGAGCGTCAACCCCAATAATGGTGTGCTTTCCAGGCGCCACATCAATGTTTTCTTTTACCACTGGAGGTAAGGTATGAACCACCATGCGATATCTAAAAACTGGGTCTAAATTTATGGTATCTGGATTGCCCCTTTCATTTATGGTATGCATATAGTTATACATCAACATTCCAGAATTCATATCGTAAAAACTCATATCCACATTTGATTCTGTTGGCTTACTATACACATCCAATAAATTAACCTGGGCAGTGGTATTATTTAAGGCTTGTGAGATAACTATTTTCAAAGCATCATCAAACCCTTTTTCTGTATTGGCATCGTAATAACGACCTACGCATTCAAACGCCTTTCTAAATTCATCGGTTGAACCAATTCCAATAATAAAGGGTTTTAAAATTACACCCTGACTTTGCAAGGCTTCCGAAACGGCACATGGATCGCCATCACATTCTTCTATACCATCTGTAATTAAAATAATTACGTTCCTTGTATACGGCTCCTTTGGAAAATCATATGCCGATTGCAACAATGAATGAGCTATTAAGGTTGTTCCTTTGGGATTAATTGTTGCTAATCGCTTTTTAACCTCGGCAAAATTATTGGCTCTAAACGGAACCTCTAAGCGAGTATCTCTGCAATTGCGCGCATTAGGTGGCGAGGTGTGGCCATAAACACGTAAGGCAATTTCTAGATTCTTTTGCCCGGCAATGCTATCAATGGTTTTGTTTAAAAGTCGTTTGGCAATATTAATCCTACTATCTGTTTCCATGCGGGCATACATGCTTCCGCTGGCATCCAATAAAAAAAGTATGCGTGTTTTAATTGGCCTTGGCGTTTGAGCCAAAGCCCTTTCACCGGCTAGGGTAAAAAGTAGTAAAACAAGAACTAATTTTAGTTTACGCATGAAACGATTTGCAAAAATTTAGTAGTCGGCCAAAGTGGTTTTTAATTGCGAAAGGGCATTTTCTAGCTCGGCATCATTAGGAGCAACACCATGCCATTTGTGACTTCCCATCATAAAATCTACTGGGTATCCCATTTCGGTTTTCATCACAATAAATACCGGTTTGCCTTTACCTGCCAAGTTTTTGGCTGCAGCCATGGTATCCAAAATATTCTGAACATCGTGGCCATTCATATGAAGTATTTCCCAACCAAATGCTTTTAACTTATCGGCAATATCATCGCCTAAGCCCATTACTTCGCGGGTTGAACCGTCTATTTGCTGACCATTATAATCGATGGTAACAATTAAATTATCAATTTTTTGGTGAGCTGCATACATAAAGGCCTCCCAGTTTTGCCCTTCTTCAATTTCTCCATCGCCCATTAAAGCAAAAACTAAACTGTTATCCTTATTTAGCTTTTTAGCCAAAGCCGCGCCACAGGCAACTGATACGCCCTGACCCAAAGAACCAGAGGCTACGCGTACACCTGGAAGATGCTCATGTGTAGTTGGATGTCCTTGCAAACGAGTGTTTAAACGGCGAAACGTTTTTAACTCCTCCACTTGAAAATACCCGGCGCGAGCCAAAGTGCTATAAAATACCGGCGAAATATGTCCGTTCGATAAAAAGAACACATCTTCACCAGTTCCATCCATGTTGAAATTGGTATTGTGGTTCATCACATGAAAGTATAAGCTGGCCAAAAAATCGGCACAACCGAGGCTACCACCTGGATGCCCGCTTTTACAACCGTGAACCATACGGAGAACGTCTCTCCTAATTTGTGTAGCTAAATTGCTGATTTCTTGCGCGCTAAGTTGCTTCATGAAAAGAAATTTTTTGTGATGAGAATGCGAAAGTACAAATGATTTGTGAGTAATAAAACCAATGTGCCCTCTTTGTTGACAATGCAGTATATTGTTTTGCCAGATTAAACGTTAGAAATGCTAATCTAGCTCAATTTCAACAAACTAATTTTAAAAAAATATGCTGAACCAACACCAAGCTAGGAGTAATTGGACCATTATACTTGGAAGTGTTTGCCTTCTATTTTTGAATTTCACTGGCCAAACGAATTTTTTATCAGAGCAAAAAAAATTCGAACGAGTAAGAATCTCCTTTACCGAAAAAGAGGCCTTGGTTCAGACCGCCTTAAAAAATAAGCACCTTACCAGTACTAATTTTAACTTATTACTAATTGCCTACAAAGCCGAAGGAATTTTGGAGCTTTATGTAAAGGCAAAAAACAAAAGTGCGTATTCCCTATTAACTCACTATTCAATTTGTGCTTCATCGGGGCATTTGGGACCAAAACGCAGGTACGGCGATGCGCAGGTGCCAGAAGGATTTTACCAGATAAATAGATTTAACCCAAGCAGTAATTATTATTTATCTTTAGGCTTAAATTATCCTAACCAAGCAGATAAATTAAAAAGCTCAGCTAGCAATTTAGGTGGGGATATTTTTATACATGGCTCGTGTGTAACCATAGGGTGTATGCCTTTAACTGACGATAAAATAAAGGAAGTTTACCTCTATGCCATTCTAGCAAAAAACAATGGCCAAGAGAAAATTCCAGTGTATGTTTTTCCTTATCGTATGAACAATGAAAATCAAAAAGAATATGCTAGTACTTATAGAAACTATCCCGAACTAGTATCGTTTTGGAAGAACTTAAAAACGGGTTATGATAGGTTCAAAACGAACTCACAAGAATTAAACGTGAGTGTAAATAGGGAAGGTGAGTATACTTTTAATTAAAAAAAAAAGAGGCCTCTCACTAATGCGAAGGCCTCTTTTTTATGTATTGGTGAGTACTAATTACAGAGCACCCATTAACCAAAAGATTAACCCAATTAGGAAAATTACACCACCAACAGTAGCAATTATCCAACCTAAACTACCTAGGACTAAACCAATAATAGCTCCAATTAGCCAAACAATTAAACCAATAATCATCCAACGTTTTCCATCAACATCTACCGAAGTTGATTTTTGAACTTCTTTTTTCAAGTTCTTAACCAATTCTTTGGTTGATTGAATGGCTTTAAACTTACTACCTGCATGAGCTTTACTGCCACCATTAGGAACCAGGCTTTGAATTTCTTTTTGAGCTGGAGCCAATTTAGGATCAACTTGTGGTGCTTGAGGTGCAATAGCCAATTCTGGCGCAGTTGCTGGAGGAACCACAGGAAGTGTAATTGTTTCTGGAACCTTTGATTCAATTTCTTTAGTAGGTTCAGCTTTTTTAATTTTTGCTACTTCTGTATCAACCTTTACCTTTTTGCGGTACGAATACATTTGATTGCTACATGATGAAACAAATAAAATTGCTCCTAAAGCTAGGACTGAGGATAATAGTTTAATTCTTTTCATATAATTTTTTAATAATACCCAAATATAGAAAGGAAAATCTAAAAAAAAATAGAATGTTTTTTATTCCCTACTTTAGTTGGTAAACAAAAACAAGTTGCTTAATTTTTTTCTGCTACCAGCCCATAAACCATTGGAATCTTATCTTCCAAATGCTGAATGCGATATCGCTTTGGCTCAAGCTCAACTGTACCTGCAAAACAATTATAGGGCGAGTAATTAAACTCTTGAAATTCTTTCAGTGCTAATCCATTAGTAAGCAAACTTGTTAACACTTCAGCTATTCCATGGTTCCAGCAAACATATTCCTGAACCAACTCTGCCTCTCTATTGGTATAGGTTCCAGATTCTGTTTCTACTATTGGGCCCGTATTAAAATAATTGTATCCAATGGTTCTAAAGCTATCGTCAAACATCCAAACAACAGGATGAAATTCTACAAATACAAACTTGCCATTAGGTTTTAAAAAACTTGAAATAACGTTTGCCCACTTCGTTAAATCGGGCAACCAACCAATAGTTCCATAACTAGTAAAAACTAGATCAAATTGATCTGTTAAAACAGCAGGCAAATCATACACATCACAACAAATAAACGTTGGTTCGAACCCAGCCTTCTTTGCTAACTCCCTAGCTTTAGCAATGGACACATCCGATAAATCAACGCCTGTTACTTTTGCTCCCATGCGTTGCAAGGAAATAGAGTCCTGCCCAAAATGACATTGAAGGTGAAGAATGCTTTTTCCTTTTATATCTCCTAATAAATTCAATTCAATAGAATTTAAAGAGCTCTTTCCATTTAAGAAGGAAGGAACATCATAAAATTCGGATTCAACATGAATTTCCGTTCTCTTATTCCAGGAGTTCTTATTGATTGCTAAATAGTCTTTTTCGGGATTCATTAAGAGTGTGTGTTTTCATTGTATACCATATCATAGCGATGCATTCCTGGGGCGTAAAAATTTTCACTTAATTTAATTGTATTGAACCCATATTTTCCAAAGAAGCCCATTGAAAACTGAGTAGTATCAATATATATGGGCCTACCTGGGTAAATCAATTTTATTTGATCCAATCTATATTTAAGTAAGTGCTTTCCAAAATCCTTTTTGTGAAAGTCTTTATGAACCAAGCCCCAAGCCAAGGTAATTACATCATCTCCATACCTATCTCCAAAACCGCCACAAGCAATAATTTTCGAGTCCAATTCAAGCACAAAATAATACGTCTTATTGACTGTTCCTTTTGTGTGAAAGGTATCTAGAAAAGTGTCAAAGTCGTTCACCTCAGATTCGGTAAAAAACTCAGGTACATTGCTACAAAAGGCATTCATGCACTCTTGCTTATCAATAGTAGTATAAGGTCTAATAATCATTAGTAGTTGTTATCTCTTCGTATCACAATAAAATTAACTAAAAACTGAAAGGCAATAAAGCCAAACATAAAAACTACAGAGAACCAATTCATAAGGTTATTGGTTAAAACCGTAATTAAAATAGCTAACAAGCCAACAAACGCCAAGCCTATGGCATATAAAGGTATGGCCCATTTATAGTTGGTAGGTGAAAATACCGAACTAAGCGGAACCATCATGGCTAAACCATAAAAGGCAATAGGAATATAAATATCTTCCTTTAAAAGTAAGTAGAGAAGTATCCCTACTAAAAAAATTCCGAGGCTTACCGCAACAAAATTAGAGCTTAGTTTCTCCTTTCTATCTAGTAAATATTTGCCATAGATATTAAACCTCAAAAACAAATTGCTAATAGGTGTAATTACCCATGTAGAAAAGGCAAACAGAGCTAGTATAAAAACAAGAGGAACCAAAAAAGGTTGCCACGCTTCATTGGCTATAGCAATATTTTTAAGTGCTTTTGTTCCAAAATATAAAACTAAAATAACACCCCATTGGTATTTGGCGGTTAAATTTCCCATCCAAAATGAATAGTTTAAAAACATTCTATAAATAGGATTTGTAGCCTTAATTGCCTCCAACATTCCAGCTTGAGCATACTCGAAATTTGGGTCGCTTTGAAGCGCTTCTTTAAAATGAATGAGCGCTTTTTTTGGATTGCCATTCTCTAATAATCCCCATCCATAATTAGCATGTGTATAGGCATTATTTGGGTCTTCTCTTAAAGCACCTTCAATGGTTTGAAAAGATTCTTCCGCTCTGTTCAGCTTAAGTAATGCTTTACTTCTTACGTTAATGGCTAAAATATTTTCGGCATCTAAGGCCAAGGCATTATTTGCCTCCACAAGAGCCTCATCAAACTTTTTATAGGTTAATTTAATACTTGCTAGTAAGGCAAAATAATGTGCTTCATGTGGTTCTATTGCAATTGCTTGCAAGATGCTCTTCTCTGCTTCTTTAAAATTGTTGGCTTGAATGTCTACTCTTGCCTTCACAAAAAAAAGATGTGCTTCATCGGGGGCTAATCCAATGGCAGAATTTATTATTTCGTATGCCTTCTCCGTATCATCTATCTGTAAATATACTTCAGCCAAAAGCGATAAGAGGTGTATGTCCGTTGGGTTCTCAGCAAGCAAGTCCTTAATTATTCTCTCCGCATCGGCATATTTGCTTTGTTGAAGAAGAATTTCAATTTTCGAAATTCGAATATCGTCCATATGCTATTTTTTAATTTTAAGATAGCTTAAAATATCATCGTAAAGTCCAGAATCATTTGCAAACAAGGCAAAGTTTTTTGCTGTAGAAAACCATTCTTGGGTACTTGCTTTATGTTTTTTACTTGCTGCCAATAAGTCTTTTGTTTCAATTGGTTTTGGAATTCCATCTTCAAACGAAGATTCTAATTTGAGTTCAATAGCAATATCAATAATGGCATCAATATCTGCTCCCGAAAAATTTTCAATCTTCTTGGCAACACCAGTGTAATCAATGTCTCGAGCAGGCTTCGAAAGTAGTTTAAGTTTTAAGATTGATTCTCTAGTTGCTTCATCTGGGGGTGGCACAAAAACAATTCTATCAAATCTTCCTGGCCTCCTAAAAGCTGGATCTAAATTCCAAGGAGTATTGGTGGCACCCATTATTAATACTCCATCATTGCTTGCATCTAAACCATCTAACTCTTGTAAAAACTGATTAATTAAATGTCTGCCGCTTGATTGTTTCATATCGGCTCGGCTGGCACCTAAGGCATCTATCTCATCAATAAACAAAACACAAGGGGCATTTTGCCTAGCCAATTCAAATATTTCATGTAGGTTTTTCTCGCTATTACCAATCCACATATCGAGGATATCATTTAATCCTACTGAGATAAATTTAGCATTTACCTGACCTGCTGTAGCTTTGGCCATATAGGTTTTACCGCAACCCGGAGGCCCATATAACAAAATGCCTCCACCTATCTTTTTGCCATAGGCCTTATATAGTTCGGGATGTAAAAGGGGTTTAATTATTTTTAGTTCAATTTCTTTTTTCACAGCCTCCATGCCGCCAACATCTTTGAAATTGATTTTAGGTTTTTGTAAAAATCTATCATCTACATCATCCTCAAAATCAAAGGCATCGAAACCTTCTTTTTGGCGTAATTGTGAATCTAAATCTTCATCTGCCATACTTGGATTTAGCATCAAAGCTTTTTTGTAGGCTTCCGAAGCTCTAATAAAGGCACCTTCTTTAAGTAATCCTTTGGCATACAAAACATAAATACTAGCATCTGTGGTACCCAATTCTATTACCTCCTCCAACACTACATTGCAGGCAGAGAACTTGCCTAGCCCATAAAATACTTTTGCTAAGCCAACTTTTACCTTCGGTTCATTTGAAAGGCTAAGTAAGCTAGAATATTCTACCTCTGCCTCTTCTAAAAGGTTCATACCTAATAAGGTTTCGGCGAGCAATTGTTTCAGAGGAATATTATTTGGTGAAAGCTTCAACGCCTCTCGTAAACCATCTAGGGTGCTATTATCCATTATTCGTGTATTAGTAAGTAAAATCTATGCCTTTTCTTTCGGGCTTTAAATGTAAAGATATAGTGCCTTATTTCCATGCTAAAACCTATTTTGAAAATACCCCTCAATAATTCCTTCACTCATTTCCTAAAATTCGCTACTTTCGCTGCAAAATTTCTTATTTATGAAAACTCTAGATACCCTTTCATTTGCAGGCAAAAAAGCCCTAGTACGCGTAGATTTCAATGTGCCACTAGATAAAAAAACCTTGGCTATTACAGATGATGCACGTATTCGTGCAACCATACCCACACTTAAAAAGATTTTAGCCGATGGTGGTTCATGCATTTTAATGAGCCATTTGGGTCGCCCACTTAAGAAATTAAAAGAAGATGGCACGGTTGATATTGAAAAACATACCTTAAAAAATGTAGTTGCTAAAGTATCTGAATTACTTGGCGTACCTGTTAAGTTTGCTCCAGATTGCATAGGAGCAGAAGCCGTTTCTATGGCGCATGATTTAAAGCCAGGAGAAGTATTATTACTTGAAAATTTACGTTTCTATAAAGAAGAAGAAAAAGGAGATGAAGCCTTTGCCGAAAAGCTTTCGAAATTAGGGGATGTATATGTTAATGATGCGTTTGGAACGGCACATCGCGCCCATGCTTCTACAGCCATTATTGCTAAGTTCTTTCCTACCTCAAAATGCTTTGGATATGTAATGGCTAAAGAAATTGCCAATGCCGAAAAAGTAATCAAATACACAGAACGTCCATTTACTGCTATTACAGGCGGAGCCAAGGTTTCAGATAAATTATTAATATTAGAAAATTTAATAGATCAGGTTGATAATTTAATTATTGGAGGAGGAATGGCCTATACCTTTTTAAAAGCTCAAGGCTTTGAAATTGGCTCAAGTTTATGTGAAGATGATAGGTTAGATTTATGCCTTGCCTTAATTAAAAAAGCCGAAGAAAAAGGAGTTAAATTATTACTTCCAGAAGACTCAATAGTTGCGGATGCTTTTTCAAACGAAGCAAACTTTAAGCCTTGTGATAACCAGCATATAGAAAAAGGTTGGATGGGTTTAGATATTGGTCCAAAAGCTGCGGCCTATTTTGCCGAGGTAATTAAAGGTTCAAAAACAATTTTATGGAATGGACCTATGGGTGTTTTTGAAATGACACATTTTGAAAACGGTACCAAAACAGCTGCTATTGCTGTTGCAGAAGCTACTAAAAACGGCGCCTTTAGTTTAATTGGTGGTGGGGATAGTGCTGCTGCAGTTGCTCAATTTGGTTTCGAAGATCAAGTAAGTTACGTTAGTACAGGTGGTGGGGCTTTACTTGAATATTTCGAAGGAAAAGAACTTCCGGGTATTGCTGCCATTAACGCTTAATGCTATCCTTTTTAAGAAAGTATTCCTTACCTATTGTATGGGCCTTGTTAACGCTTACTGCTTGCGGTATTAATGGGAATAGTATACCCAAAATTAGCTTTAATATTGGTATTGATAAAATTGCCCACTTTATCCTTTTTGGAATGCAATCGTGGCTAATTATTAGAGCACAACAAAAAGGGAATGAAACTATTAATTGGAGGCAAGTAAATTACGCTGTACTTTTTGGTATTAGTTATGGAATTGTAATTGAAATACTTCAAGCAACAATTTTTATCAATAGAAGTTATGATTACGCCGATATGTTAGCGAATAGTATTGGCGCTGTTTCATGCTATGGATTCACCTATTTGCGGTGGGGTTTAAAATAGTTTTCCTGTACTATCAAAACTTGGTTCAGCCTGCCTTTTAGGCTTGTAATACTGAGCAATTTTTTGGAACAAATCATCTGGGTTAAATGGTTTACTAATGTATTCATTCATCCCTATGTCTTGTACTCTTTGTTTGGCTTCCGAATTTACATTCGCCGATAAGGCAAATATTGGAGTTGTAAGTCCTGCCTTTCGCATGCGTTCTGCCGATTCAAATCCGTCCATTTCGGGCATTTGAAGATCCATTAAAATAAGGTCATAGCGCTTTTTCTGAACCGCAGATAGCGCTTGTCTTCCATTTTCGGCCACATCTATTTCAATTTCCCACCGAGTTAAAAATTTACGTGCTACAAACACATTCATTTGATTATCCTCTACCAACAAAACATGCATGCCTCTAAAATGGGTAAATTTACTTTCCTCGTCTTTTGGAAAGGTGCTAATTTTATTTTTATCAATTTTAAATTTCAGGCTGAACCAAAAAGTAGTACCCTCCCCTTTCACACTGCTTACTTGTAAATTACCACCTAATACCTCTACCAAACGTTGGCAAATGGCCAATCCCAAACCTGTACCACCAAATTTGCGAGTGGTATCAGAGGATGCCTGCGTAAAATGCTCAAATAAATGAGGAATATAGGATTCATCAATCCCAATTCCAGTATCCTCAAATGTAAACTTAACTTGTAAATAATCGGCAGTTAATTCTTCGGTTAAGGCTGCTACTTTTACCGAACCTGCAGGTGTAAATTTAATGGCATTTGAAATAAGGTTATTAAAAATTTGGTTCAGCCTTAATGCATCTCCTAACAAGGCTTTAGGGAAATTATTACTAGCTTTTAAATCTAATTGTATGCTCTTTTCTTTGGCAGGATTTACAAAGGATTTTAAGGTATTTTGAAGGGTTGCATATAAATCAAAAGAACTCTCCTCAATGTCAATTTTTCCTGCATCAATTTTACTAAAATCTAGGATGTCGTTTAATAAAAACATTAAATTATCTGCAGAGTATTTTAAAGCCTGCAGGTTTTCTGTTTCTTCACTATTTTTATTTTCGTTAAGGAGTAAATTAATAATTCCAATAACGCCATTCATGGGTGTTCTTATTTCATGGCTCATAGTAGATAAAAACAAACTCTTTGCCTTAGACGCCTCCTCTGCCTTTTGCAGAGCTATTTTATACTCTTCTTCTAATCGCTTACGGTAATCAATATTACTAAAGGTACCAATAATACGGGTAGGGTTACCATCTGGGTCTGTTTCGGCCACCTTACCTCTATCTAATATCCAAATATACTCCCCATGTTTGTTTCGTAATCTGTATTCACATTCATAAAAATGAGTCTTTCCTTCTAAATGGTCTACAAATAAATTCCATGCTCGAACCAAATCATCTGGATGAACCAAATTCTCCCATTTCTCTTCTACATTTTCAAAGGCCTTAAAGCCTAGCATTTCATTAAATATTGGCGAGTAAAAAGATTCATCTGTAACCAGATTAACATCCCAAACAGCATCTCTACTTCCAGAAAGCGCGTAGTTCCAACGTTTCTCGGCATTCTCAAGCTCTTGTTGCGACTTTACTACATCACTTATATTTTCTAAAATTCCCAATATGCTCTCTACGTTTCCATCTGCATCTAGTAAAGGAATTTTAAATGTTCTAGCAAATATTTGTTTGGCCCCTGCTTGTATGCTTAACTTTTGAATGAGCACGGGTTCTTTATCCGTAAGCACCATTTGATCGGTAGCCAAATAGGTAGAAATTTCACCCGAATCTTTAAAAACTTCCTCGTCTGTTTTACCTATTACTTCTTCTTCCTTTAATTCAAACAAATACTCCAATTCCTTATTCCAAAGGGTATACGTTAAATTGTCTTTTACACTTTTAACAAATACACCAATAGGTAAATGAGCAATTAGTTTATTCAGAAACACGCGTTGATGTTCGTGTTCAATCTGTGCCTCCTTTTTATGAGTAATTTCATCAATAAGAATAGAAACACGTGGAGGTTTACTATTTTTTATTCTCCGCAATTTTGCCACATAATGTTTTAAAACTCCATTATTGGCATATGAATATTCATATTCACGAGGGATACCATCTGCTTTTACCTCGTAAAAAACTTTGCTTAAAGAGATAGAGAAATAATCATCAAAGAGTTCTTCAACAGTTTTGTTCAGGAAGTAAGAGTCTTCAAACATCATCACAAGATTCTCTCCCTTCCAAACCTTTTTGCAACGGTCGTTTCCGTCCATTTCAAAAATAATTTCTTGGGTGGAACTTAAAAGTAACTCCAAGTTTTCTAAGATAAGTTGTTGCTGCACAAAGGCACGTTTTCTTTGAGTAATATCAATGGCTTTTACAACCATCCCATGCTGTTTTTGTTCCTTTAAAATGGGGGTAAATGAAACTTCAAATATTTTACTACCTTCCCTAAACCTATACTCTTGATCAAAACTAAACGATTCTCCTTTTAATCCTCTTCTATACCAACTATTCCAGTCATCATATATTTTGTGCTTGCCCTCTGGGAATAAAATACTCACTCCCGAACTTGGTTCCTTTTGCCAAAATCCCTTAAACATGGAGGCATAAATAGAATTATAGGAGATAAGATTTAGGTTCATATCAACAGACCAAATGGCATCTTTTGAATTCTCTAGAAGAGCTATAATATTTGCTTGGTTAATACTATTAGCTTCGTTGGCATCTTTTCTAAGTTTACTAAATAATTGAAGTACAATTATGGAGCTTACTATAGTCATTACAATGCTATAAATAAATACATTCTGGAGGCTATTTATGTTACCTAAATAAATAAAAAGCAGACGAGGCGACCAACCAATATTAACCAAAAACACGGCCAAACAGATATAGAGAATACCCATCTTAACAATGCGTTTAGCTCCAATGGCCTCAAATAAATAAATACCTATTAAAATGGGTATATAAAACAAGAAGGTGCCTGTATTTGAAAATATACCTGAATCAACTAAGTAAACAGATAAAATTACCGAAAACACAGTTAAGTTAACGCCTTTATCAAAGTCGCCCTTCTTAATAAAACTCAAAACATATACATCAATAAGAATAGGAACAAGGCATATTAAACTTAATAGGGATACACCTGAAAGAAGCCCCCAAATTAGAGACATGGAGCTAATACAAATATCCATCAAGAGTAACCACCAAATTATTTCTCTATGCTTATACATCGTACTAATCTAATTCAGGATGGGGAAGTTTCCAAGCATTTTGAGGCAAAAAATGTAAGGCACCCGCTTTAGCTAGCAAAGGACCTTCGATATTATTAGTATATAAATTTCCAGTTCCTAAACCCTGAGGCAAGCTCGTTTTTTGAACAGCGGTCCATTGTGCAATGGCATTTAAACCAATATTCGACTCTAATGCCGAGGTTGCCCACCAATCCATTTCGTGTTCATTAGCCTTCCTAACCCATTTGGCACTCATACCTAATCCACCCAAAAGTGTTGGCTTTAAAATGAGGTATTTAGGTTTAATAAATTTCAATAATTTAGCTCCATGTTCCTCTGGATCAAGTCCAATTAACTCTTCATCTAAAGCAACAGGTATTGGGCTTTTTCCGCATACCTCTTCCATTTCATCTAATTGCCTTGGGGCAATTGGTTGTTCAATAGAATGGATTCCAAACCTTGCCAACTCCTTTAATTTTAATACCGCATCATCGGGTGCAAATGCTCCGTTGGCATCTAAACGTATTTCAACCCTATCGGCAGGATATTGTTTTCTAATTTGTTCCAACATCTTGCATTCTACATCAAAATCATGCGCACCAATTTTAAACTTAATACAGGTATATCCTTCTTGTATTTTAGTTACGGCCTGAACCAACATATTGTCTATGCTATCCATCCAAACTAAACCATTGATTGGAATTGATTTACCATAAATAAAAGTATTGTCGAACACTATTTGCTCACCCCCATTAAATAAATCCAATTGCGCTGTTTCTATGGCAAAACGAACTGCGGGAAAGCTTGTTAAATCAACAGATAAGGGCGAATTACCTTCATTAAAATAGGCAAGTATGGTGCTTAATTGTTCTTCAAAATTGTCGGTTCCATCAATGCTTAACCCCATAAGTGGCGATGCCTCGCCCCAACCTTTAAGTGTAGGATTTGAGGGATGAAACGCATACACCAAATAAGCTGCATGAGTTTTAATTTCGCCCCTACTTGTTTTAGCCTGAAAGCTAAACTCTAAATTCCTTTTTATATACCCGTATTGAAGCTCGTTCATAAACAAATTTGAATAATAAGTGTGCTAATAAAAGTACTTAAGGATAACCATTTTAACAAGGGATCAAAACTTGCATGATCTTTTGCTTTACTAGCTAAATAAATATTTATGGAAATAAGAATACTTGGCAAAATAGCAAACCACATATTCTGATGGATGCTGCTAAAAAAGCCCCATATACCTAGGATGGCAAAAATTAATACCAAGCTGTGGTAGAGTTTGGCTCGAACCAAACCTAAGCGAACGGGTATACTTTTTTTACCCGCACTTTCATCTGATTCTATATCTCGCATATTGTTAAGATTTAGAACTCCTACCGATAATAATCCATAGGTAATAGACAAATAAATGGCAGCCTCGGTAATCATGCTTGTTTGCAAATATTGAGCACCCAAAACGGCTACCCAACCAAAGAAAATAAAAACACTAATATCTCCTAAACCCGCATATCCATAAGGCCGTTTACCGTTTGTATAAGCAATTGCGGCTAGAATACTTAAAATTCCAATTCCTAACAAAACTAAACTCGCTGTTAAACCAATTGCTGGTAATGAAAAATACAGTAAACAACAACCACTTATAAAGGATAATACGGCCGCTATTATTAAACCCCTTTTCATCTGTTCTTTACTAATGGCTCCAGATTGAACGGCACGGCTAGGACCTTTTCTACCAGCATGATCGGCACCATGAATACTATCCCCATAATCATTGGCTAGGTTCGACAAAATTTGCAAAAACAAGGCAGTTAGAAACGTAAAAATGGAAACCAAAACATTTGTTTTACCAACTACCTCACTACATATGAGACCAGCCCAAATACATGAAAGTGATAAGAATAAAGTCCTTAATCGAAACGCACTAATCCAATGGGATATTTTCATTATGTTTGTGTGATGAGTCAGCAAATTAAATACATTCGCTTCTTGCTCAAGTATCCTGTTTATAAATTTTTTAAAAATAGAAACAGATATATAAGCAATAGCAGTTTTTTAATTATTGCTAGCATACTGGTTTCCATAGTGGTTAGCATTGCTGCCATTGCGTTAAAATGGTCTATTCATTTTATTGAATCGGTATTAATTAATACCAACATGTTGGAATTACGCTTCCAATATTTGATTTATCCCATTCTCGGTATTGTACTTTCACTTATTTTTATTCGCTATGTATTTGGGCTCAAACAATTTGAAAAAGGTTTGGCCAGTATAATTTATCGCATCAATTATAAAAAAGGCAAAATAGAGGCCCACCATACCTACGCTCATTTGGTAAGTAGCGCCTTTACGGTAAGCTTAGGCGGATCGGTTGGGGTTGAAGCACCTATTGCCATTACTGGTTCGGCCATTGGTTCGAACCTAGCCAAAAGACTTTTTTTAAACGATGGGGATAGAAATTTGCTATTGGCATGTGGCGCTGCTGCAGGTATTTCTGCTATTTTTAACACCCCAGTTGGCGGAGTAATTTTTGCCTTAGAAGTATTGTTAAGGCGTGTTAGCATTCCTGCCTTTGTGCCTTTATTAATAGCCTCGGCAACGGCAGCGGTAATTAGTAATCTCTTTTATCAAGGACAACTTATCGTATTTAAAGCCCAACCTTGGGTAGTTTCTGCCATTCCCTATTATTTGGTTTTTGCCATTCTATGTGGGTTAATTTCTGTGTATACCATTCGTACTATTTACGGAATAGAATCAAAGTTTAACAATAAAAATCAGAAGTTTTTAATCGCTATTTTCCAGGGACTTATAGTGGGAGGTTTAATTTTATTTTCTCCTCTTTTATACGGCGAAGGATACTTTGTAATAAACCAGGTATTAAATGGAACCTTTGATGCCTATATGCAAAGTATTGCCTACCAAAGTAATTTTGGATATCAAACTGTATTCCTATTTTTTGTGGCAGCAACGCTATTATTAAAGCCG
The DNA here is from genome assembly GCA_002256395.1 of Bacteroidetes bacterium B1(2017). Classification (GTDB taxonomy): domain Bacteria; phylum Bacteroidota; class Bacteroidia; order UKL13-3; family UKL13-3; genus B1. The sequence goes on from NKJG01000001.1 coordinate 795,585, forward strand.
ATAGCGGCAGCATTTACAGTTAGTTCAGGAGGTAATGGAGGAATTTTCGCTCCTTCTCTTTTTATTGGAGCCCTTTTGGGTTTATTCTTTGCCAGAATCGTTAACCTAAGCGGAATGTATCAAATAAATGAGTTGAACTTTGTGGTTACAGGCATGGCTGGAATTCTAAGTGGCGTGGTAAGTGCACCCCTTACAGCCATATTTATGATTGCAGAAGCAGCTGGTGGATATACCTTATTTGTGCCCTTAATGATTGTTTCGGCAGGAAGTTTTTTTGTTACCAGACTTATTGAACCCAATAGCATTTATACCAAAAAATTAGTGTTGGGAGGTTTCTTAAATGAAAGTCCTGAGTTTGCTATTTTAAAAGACCTTTCGGTAAGAGCTGTAATGGAAAGCGATTTCCCTAGCTTATTACCCGATGACTCATTAAGAAAGGTAACAGAAGTTGTTTCTAATACCCGAAGAAATGTTTTTCCAGTAATAAAAAGAAATGGCAATTTTATTGGAATTGTAACTATGGGTCAGCTTAAAACCTATATTTTTAAACCCGACTTATATGATAAAATAAAGGTTACCGACTTAATGGTGGAAGAAGTAATTACGGCAGATATAAACGATTCGTTGGAATTGCTAATGAAACAATTTGAGGCGTATCCAGAAATTTTTTACATACCTGTTTTGGAAGGAAACGTATATTTAGGATTTGTATCCAAAAGCACTTTTTTAAATAAGTATAAATTGCTTATGAAAGAATGGGCTCATAAACAATCTGTGTGAACACTTGGGTTGGAAGCACCACATTTTTTGAGAATTTCTTCAATCATGTCTTTTGAAAGTGGCTTTACATAAAACCCACTTAATAATTTTGAGGCATTGGCTCTTTTTTGATCATTAGGATCAAGGGAAGAGGTTAACATCATGATTGGAATTTTAGTTTCAAATTTTTCATACCTATCTAAAAATTCCCATCCGCTAATACGAGGCATGTTTATATCCAATAACATTAGGTCAAATGTATCTTTGGTTTCTGATAAATAATTTAGCGCTTCTGTTGGGTCAAGAAAATTGGTTACTTCAAATGGGATCCCCATTTTTTTCATTAATCGCTCATTGGCCATATTATTAATAAAATCGTCATCAATTTGAATAATTCGTGTTTTCATAGCCAGATATCTTTAAGTAAGGTTGGTTTGGCAATGTAATTGGAAGCAAAATGATTGTAAGCATACATAATCTTAAAAAATACGTTATTTACACCCACAAATCAACCAAACACACTACTAAAACAAATATAAAGCATATTTGAATAAATAAAAAAGCGATAAAACATATTTTTTCATTACCACTTTTTATACGCTACAAAAACGGCAACAATAATTAAGGCAAAAGCCAAAAGGTGATTCCATTGCAAACGTTGACCAAAAACCAAGGTGTTGATAACAAGAAATACAGAAAGTGAAATTATTTCTTGGAGTGTTTTTAGTTCAAAAATAGTGAAGGAACCACCCTGTTCTATAAAACCCATTTTATTGGCAGGAACTTGAAAAGCATACTCAAATAGTGCTATAAACCAGCTTATTAATACTATTCCAACAAGGCCCCATTTTTGAACAAACCCCCACTTAGCGAACTGTAAATGGCCATACCATGCAAAGGTCATGAATACATTTGAAAGGATTAAAAAGCTAATACAAAGTAGAGTTCTGTACATGATTATTTAGTATTAAGTATGATTTCAAGTTAAAAAATATAATTTTGCCACTACAAATAAAAAACATGAAGCAGATAATTGATAAGATTAAAGCAGAGTTAGGTAAAGATGCATTTAATGCAGAAACTGTAATTGAGCTGTTGAAGGAGCTAAGAGAATACTTTAAGGCAAATTTAAAAGAGCCAGGCTTAGTGCGAATGATTCGCCTAGCTTACGAGGATATTGAAGCAAATGGAAACTATACCTTTTTATACTTAGAAGAGGATGGCGGAAAAGAGAACCTTGAATACCTAATTGATTTAATTGGAGATCATAGCAACAAGTACAATAAAGAGGAATTGCAAGAAATTAGAAATCTAATGGAAGGCATTGAACCTGAATCAGACGAAGAAGAAATTGAAGAATAACAAACAGAAGCCCTAAATTGGGCTTTTGTTTTTTAACAACAAAATATGGCCACAAATAAAGTAGGCATCATAATGGGTTCGGATAGCGACCTAGAAGTGATGAAAGAAGCAGCTAAAATATTAGACGATTTTAAAGTTCCGTATGAAATAACTGTCGTATCGGCGCACCGCACGCCAGAACGAATGTTTACTTATGCGAAGGAAGCCAAGCATAAAGGCTTACAAATAATAATTGCTGGGGCGGGTGGTGCTGCCCATTTACCTGGCATGGTAGCGGCTATTACAACGCTTCCTGTAATTGGAGTTCCAGTTCAACTAAAAACCTTATCGGGTTTAGACTCTTTATTATCTATTGTACAAATGCCTGGCGGGGTGCCTGTTGCAACTGTTGCTATTAATAATGCTAAAAATGCAGGCCTATTAGCGGTTCAAATATTGGCCTTGGCTGATGCAGAATTAAGTACGGCCATAGAAAAGTATAAAGACGATATGAAAGAAGAGGTTTTAATAAAAGCCCAAAAGGTAGAAAAAGGTAGAACCAAAATTGGCTTTAGAAACGAATAAGGATTCTCTCATTAAAATCATTTGTTTATTCGAACCAATGATGCTAATTTGTAAAACTTAATTGCATTCATTTGGACAGTTTTTGGGATTTATTTAAACCAGAGGAGCTCATTCGTTTTGGCGGATTGTTTATGCTTCTTGTGATAATTTTCTTGGAGAACGGCGTTTTCTTTGGATTCTTTTTACCGGGAGACTCATTGCTCTTTACAGCTGGCCTATTATGTTATGTTGGAGTCTTAGATATTGAGCTTACCCACCTAATTATGTATATAGGATTTTCTGCCATTGCTGGCTATTATGCTGGTTATTGGTTTGGATACAAAACGGGGGAGGCGTTATATAAAAAGGAAGACACCATTTTCTTTAAGAAAAAGTATATTACTACTGCTGAAGAATTTTATAAAAAATATGGTGGCGCAGCTCTCATTTTAGGAAGATTTTTACCCATTATAAGAACCTTTGCTCCTATTTTAGCTGGTATAGTAAAAGTTAAACCACATATATTTTTACTGTTTAATATTGTAGGTGCTTTTTTATGGCCAGCAACAATTGTAACAGCAGGATACTATGTAGGCAAAATAATACCAAATGCCTTAGATTACCTCGATTTTGTAATTGTAGGATTTATTTTAGTAACCTCTATTCCTATCTATAATTCGTTTCGGAAAGAGCGCAAAAGAAAGCTCGAAAACGCTAATAACGAAAAGGCTTAAGACACTTTACGTGCGTAGATGTTAAAATTATCTACATGGCCATATTCAAAATTACAAACAGCATTTAAGGTGTCTCTAATTTGCGATTCGCCACTTAATTTTTCTTCAATTATTAAGGTAATATCATCAAAGTACTGGAAGAACCTTTTGGCACCGCTAAGCATTTCAACTTCCATTCCTTCCACATCAATTTTAACTAGTACACGAGTGCTTTTTGATAAACCAAAACTTTCGAACACTTCATCTAAAGAATTAATTTCAAACTTCTCTGTTAAGCTAGTTTCTGTGGCTACACGTTTACTAGCACCTGGATTAGTTTGGTTTAATTGAAAATGTTCAATGCTATGTTTGCTTCCAAGGCCATAGTTATAAGCATTAACCTTGCCTTTTAATCCATTTAACTCAATGTTTTTGCTAATCATATTATAGCTAGCATTTACAGGTTCAAATGCAAAACAGGTATATCCTTTTTGAGCCAACCAAATGCAATACTCGCCTAAACAAGCTCCAATATCAAAAAACACATCAAATTGATGTTTTTCAATGAAGTGCTTAATTTCAATCTCGTAAGCGTAATTAATGTATTGAAAATCGAGGGTTCCTTTTCTAGTATCAAATTTACCCATACTTGTCGTCATTCGCGATCCATTGGCGTATGATTTACGAGTGAACATGTATAACACGGCATTTATTGCTGCCAAAACTTCGCCGTATCTTAAATATTCATAAAAGTAAAACGAATAAACCCTAATCCTGTTGAGTAAATATTTCATAATCTGTTTGTATCGTACAAATTAAAAAGATTATTTTATTAATAATATGGGTCCATAGATAAAATTAACACCAAGCAGTGTTAATTTGTACTGTCAAGTATGCAAACCGGAAAATTAATCTTAATACCCACACCCATAGGAAACTTAGAAGACATTACTCTAAGAGGGCTTAGAATGCTTAAAGAGGTGGATGCTATTTTGGCCGAAGACACCCGTCAAACGGGCAAATTGCTTAATCATTACCAAATTAGCAAGCCATTATGGAGCTACCATGCACACAACGAACACAAGCAAGTTGCACACTTAATTGAAGAATTGCAAAGTGGCAAACAATTGGCATTAGTAAGCGATGCGGGTACCCCTGCCATTAGCGATCCAGGGTTTTTGTTGGTAAGAGAATGCCTAAAAGCAGGTGTTGCTGTTGAATGTTTACCTGGTGCAACAGCCTTTGTGCCTGCCTTAGTTAAAAGTGGGTTACCCTCTGATGCATTTACCTTTTTAGGTTTTTTGCCAGAAAAGAAAGGTCGTCAAACAGCCTTCAAACAAATTAGTTTGCTTGAACAAACCATGATATTTTATGAAAGTCCACATAGATTGCTTAAAACGCTAACCCAAATGGCAGAGTATTTAGGTTCAGACCGCCAAGCAAGCGTAAGCCGTGAACTCACAAAAATATATGAAGAAACGGTTAATGGCCCAATACATGAGCTTATTACATATTATACCACCCACCCCATAAAAGGAGAATTTGTACTTGTTGTTGAAGGTAAAAAATAATCATCTCGCTTATTTAATATTAAGCGTTTCAAGTGCCTTGCTTTTTATTTTAGCATGGCAACCATTTAAAATTTTGCCCTTGGCTTTTATTGGCTTCTTGCCCTTGTTTACGCTCGAACGAAAGATTAGACAAGAACAGGCCAATTCAAAAGCTTGGCTATTTTTGTATTCATGGCTCGCTTTTGTTTTATGGAATATTGGCAGTGTTTGGTGGATATGGAATGCCAGCGAAGGAGGTGCCATTGCAGCATTTATTATCAACAGCCTACCAATGGTATTGCCTTTGATGCTGTTTCATGCTAGAAACAGAATGACCCAAACTCCAAATTATTGGTATTTTATCGCTTGTTGGGTAAGCATAGAATTACTCCAGTTTCATTGGGATTTGGCCTTTCCTTGGCTTATACTTGGAAATGTATTCAGTTACTTACCAGCTTCCGTTCAATGGTATGAATATACAGGTGTAATTGGTGGCTCTGTATGGATTTTATTGGTAAACACAAAAGCAGACCAACTACTTACTCATTGGCCATCATTAAACCCTTTGCAAAAGAGAACCAAAGTACTGAACCAAAGTTTCTTGTTTGTAATTGCACCTATATTCCTTAGCATATATATTGGCAATCCAATTCAACAAACAGAAAAGGCAGATATAATTGTGGTTCAACCCAACCTCGACCCTTATTCTGAGAAGTTTGGAGGAATTAGTGCGCATACGCAATTAATAGAAATGTTGCAGCAGGCCGAAACAAAAATGGATAGCCAAGTGCAATTTATTTTGCTTCCTGAAACGGCCATACAAGGTGGCTTGCAAGAAAATAATCTTAAAAACGAAGCCTTAATACAAATTCTACAAAGTTTTTTGCAACAACATCCATACGTAACTGTGATAAGTGGAATGGATAGCTATCATTTGTTTGCAGCAAATGAACCTCACACCTTAACTGCCCGCAAATTCACTCGCTCAGACGACTATTTTGATGCCTATAATGCCGCCGTTCAGGCAAGCTTTTACGATAGCTTACAAGTGTATCATAAAAGTAAATTAGTACCTGGTGTTGAGAAAATGCCTTATCCAGAAGTGTTTGGTTTTATAGAAAAATATGCCATTAGTTTGGGTGGAACCAGCGGTAGTTTAGCCAGTGATGGTGAAAGCAAAGTGTTTAAAGGCTATCAAAAAATTGGTATGGCTCCTATTATTTGTTACGAAAGTGTGTTTCCAGAATTTACAGCTTCTTATGTAAAAAAGGGAGCCGATATTTTATGTATTTTAACAAATGATGGCTGGTGGGGAAATACCCCTGGCTACAAACAACATTTTGATTACGGAAGACTGCGAGCCATTGAAAACAGAAGAGCTATAGCCCGCTCGGCTAATACAGGTATTAGTGGGTTTATTGATAAAGATGGTTCTATATTAATGGAATCTTCTTGGTGGCAAAAAGAAGTTTTACGTATGAAAGTGCCTATCTATAAAGGCCAAACTTTTTATACAGAACATGGCGATTGGTTGGCCTATATTTTCTTATTTATTTTCTTTGCCGATAGTTTAACCTTATTGGTAAAACGCAAGGCATATTACTAGTTATTTTGACAACAAGGAAAAACAAACTCGCTTTTCACTTGTCATTCCATCTTCTGTAAACACCTGCCAAAGGGCTATATAATTGCCAATGCCAGCCCTTTTACCTTCATTTGTTTCGCCAAACCAATGTAGTTCACCTTCTGTTCCAAGCACTCGTGATCGACAAATAGTTTTAGTTAACACACCCTCTGAAGAGTATATACTTAAAGAGCCCACACTCTGCTCTTGGTTACAACAATATGAAAACACCATCACATCCTGTTGGCCATCCTCATCGGGACTAAAATAAGGTTCCTTCGCTTTAAAAGAAGCGCTTGCCTTTTCTAATATACTATACTGAGAATTCCTTTGACCAGGCGTGCCATATCCAGATTCTTCGCTAGCTGAAGTCCAATTATTGGTATTTATACCTAGCTCAAAGGGGTTAATTTTTTCGAGACTTATTCCTTCGGTTTGGTTTAAAAAGCTAAGATGCATTTTATCTGAATAAGCAATTGAATCAATACAAAGTTCATCCTGACGCTGCAAAACAACTATGCCCTCATCATCATTCATGGCAGGTAAGCTATGCTCTATTATGGAACCTTCTTTACAGTTTGGATACTGTTGTAAAAGCAAATTTGCCTTCTCTGTTATAACCAAATATTCAAAAGGTAAAATCATAATTCCATTACTTGCAAAGGCTGTAATGTCTTGGCGCGGCTGTTCATTTAAGCATTTAAACAAAACAAGATTTGTTAAATTAAGGGTTTTAGCGCTTGTATTATACAGCTCCAAAAAATCATAATAACCCGTTTTAGGATTAACTAAAATCTCATTTATTACAATATCACCTGCCATAGGTTCAAGCGTATTTTGAAAAGCCTCACTCCTCATGTTTGAACCCAATTTTTGACCACAATTTTGGGCATCCAGAATAGTTAGTATCGAACTTTCTACCGAATCAATTGGATTTGCAAACCGGAGTAGGACACTTGAGAGACTATTTTTATAATAAGAAAAGTAAGTAGCTGTATCGTGTTCATTAAGAACAAAGTTTCCCTTTTGAGCAATACTTAAACTATCTATAGATGAATTGAACCTCAATACCAATTCGGTATCTGAAAGGCAAAACAAACGCAAGAGTTTAATTTCTTTTGAAAAATCACTGCTATTAACTACACTGTTTCTTGAGCCAGGAGTTGCACCATCCTTATTTCTACATGCTTGCCAACTAAGGCTTCCTTCACATGGCTTCTCAATATTTACCAATTCTATGCTACACGAAAATAAGGCAGCTGTATTATCTAAAAAGCTCTGGGTATACTGCACTTGGTTCAGAATAAAACCGAAAGAATCTTTTAGCGTAACTACATCCCTGCTGCTAAGTGAAGGAAATGTTGCTAAACCAAGAACATTTCCAAAGGGGCGAAAATCAGGTTCATATTTTTGATGGCATACTATTAAATACTCATTTGGTTTTATACAATATTCAGGTAAAACATGTGAACTTACTTCATCCGATAAACGCATTCCCTTTAAGTTTAGAGCATACTTACTTCTGTTAAAAAGTTCAATAAAATCTGCATTAGGAAACTGGCCTACTTTGCTTTCGTCGAAGTAAATCTCTGTCATTAGAAGTTGGTTCTGCAAAGCTGGTTTCGTTTGATAAAACACAAACTCTTGGCTTTGTAAAGCACTATTTCCAGAACAATCCTTTACGTTCTTTACAAGAAGAGAATAATGCTCCAAATGCTTCATAGAATCTAGCGTCTGCACAACAATTGAATTACTGTTTTTAATTAAAAAGCTGCTCGGAATACCATTCAACAAAATGCAACTATCACACGAGGATGGAAGTAAAATAGCTTCATTAAAATCTACCTCCAATTCTGTTTCTGAAAGCAAACTTAAAGCTTTAATAATAGGAGCAATGGTATCTGCTTGGGTTTGCCAATTTGAATTTTTCTGACCAGGCGTAGCGCCCAAATTAGAATTACATGCTTGCCAATTTTGTGAACCTTTGCAACGTAAATTTGCATTAATTAACTCAAGGCTATACCCTCCATTTTGTTTACTGAGAGTTTGGTACCAATTTAAATCATAGGAAATAGAATCGAGTGTTTGTTGAAATTGATTCTTAAGTATCAATTGGTCGCCACTATTGTTTAAGGAAGGGAAATTAGGCATAGAAATTATTTGCCCAAATGGCGCAAAAAGACTGCTATCTGTGGCTTTACAGGCAATGGCAAATTGGTTCGAACCTAAAGTAAAAGCTGGCATGAAGTAGCTTCCACTTGCATCAGAAAGAGAAAATGCATGGCAAGAAAGTGCACGCGAACTTGAATTAAATACCTCCACAAACTCGGCATTAGGCATGGCAACAACTGGTTCTGGATCTGCCATAAATTCTGTTAGTATTAACTCGCCTTTTTTAACAAAATGAGATAGAATTACTAGTTGCGTATCGAGTTTATTTCCGGCCAAATCACTTAGTTGGTTCAAAGTAATTTGTAGCATCAAATCTTGAGGAATAGCGGTAGCTAACACCAATTTTAGAACCAAGCCATTGAGCTGTATGCTATCTATTTTAAAAGCAGGTTGAAGCCCAATTTGTGAAGGAGATGGAGAGATAATTTTCTCGTTAAAAACACATTCAATATGGGTACTATCTAACAAATTAATTTGTGTAATTTGAGGAGCGAGTGTGTCTAATAAAGGTGCACCTACATATACATTATCAAAGTAAAAATTTTGGTTGTTTCCACTTGTAAATTTGCACCAAAATCCAAGGTTATTGCCCGGCAAAAGGCTTGTATCTACCATGCTTCCTTCTAATACAAATTCTTGCTTATTGCTAGTATCGGTAAATAATTGCCAAAGGCCTGTGGCATCACGTTTAACTTTTATATTGGCGCTATTCGTGGTTTTGCCAAAGGTACTAGGCCTGCCTTTTAGGAGACAAATTTTCCCTGAAGGTGTTTGCTTATAGAGCGAAATACTATCGCTTGAACCAGTGCTACCTCCAAGTTGAATATAATAAGCCCCTTGAGTACTTTTTAAATTTGAGGTATCCGAACACAAATAAAAGCGAGCCGTATTTTGGGTACTAGGTGCAAAGGCTAAACGCACAAATACATTCCATTCTAAACTCGGTTCCATACTAAACTTAGTGCTTAAATAAGCCTCAGAACTGGCGCTAGCTGTGGCTGCCAACTGCAATTGAAAGGAAGAATTTACTTTAAATAAACTATCATCACCAACCCAGTTAGGATTACTAGTAAAATTGCCATCACTAAAATTATCTTGGGTTTGAGCAGTGCATTCTAAACTAAGAGTAAGCAATAGAAAACAAAAAAAATGGTAGAAAAATCTGTTCATACCCAAAAATAATCGCCCAACACATAGAGATTATTTTATTTTTGCTGAACCTAAAACTAATTGAAGGAAACCGGATAAATTGTTCGGACTTTTCAACAATTGTTTTTTTCAAAGAAAAATTATTTGTATGAAAGTAGCTGTTGTTGGTGCCACAGGTTTAGTTGGTACCGTTATGTTAAAAGTATTAGAGGAAAGAAATTTCCCAGTAAGTGAGCTTATACCCGTTGCCTCAGAGAAATCTGTTGGCAAGCAAATTACCTTTAAGGGAAATGCATATACCATCCATTCCATGGAACAAGCCATAGCTGCAAAGCCTACCATAGCATTGTTTTCGGCAGGTGGAGGCACCTCGTTAGAATGGGCACCAAAATTTGCAGAAGCAGGTATTGTTGTTATTGATAATTCGTCGGCCTGGCGCATGAGTCCAACGCATAAATTAATAGTACCCGAAATTAATGGAAGTGTATTAACCAAAGCCGACAAAATTATAGCCAACCCAAATTGCTCCACCATTCAAATGGTATTGGTTATGAAACCCCTTCACGATGCGTATGGAATTAAACGCGTGGTGGTATCAACCTACCAAAGTGTTACAGGCACAGGGGTTAAGGCGGTTACACAAATGGAAAACGAACGCCAAGGTATAGAAGGCGAAATGGCCTATAAATACAAAATAGATAAAAATGCCATCCCACAAATTGATGTGTTTTTGGATAACGGATATACCAAAGAAGAAATGAAAATGGTAAACGAAACCAAAAAAATTATGATGGATGATAGCATTGCTGTTACCGCTACTTGCGTGCGCATTCCAGTTATGGGTGGCCATAGCGAGAGTGTGAATCTAAGGTTTGAAAAAGATTATGATTTAGCTGAAGTAAAAACACTATTGGCAAACACACCTGGTATAATTTTGCAAGACGACCCTGCCAATGGAATTTATCCGATGCCATTATGGGCGCATGAAAAAAACGAAGTATTCGTAGGTAGAATTCGCAGAGATGAGTCGGAGCCAAATGCATTAAACCTTTGGATAGTGGCCGATAATTTGCGAAAAGGTGCCGCCACAAATGCCGTACAAATTGCCGAATATTTGCGTGAGAACAAGCTAGTTTAATGAGTCTTCCGCAATATACTAAAGGACAATTAGCCTTGCGCAATGGGCAAGATCGCGACGAAATTTGGGTTGCCTACAAAGGAAAGATTTATGATGTAGGAAGGAGTAGATTATGGCGCAATGGAAAGCACTATGAGCATTGGGCAGGCCAAGATTTAACAAATGAATTGCCCGATGCACCTCATAATGAAAATGTGTTCGACAAATTTGAACAGATAGGCGAACTTATTTAAGCCTTAAGTTTTACCCAAACTGGGCAATGATCTGAGTGCATAGCCAAAGGCAAAATACCTGCATCTTCAATTCTATTGGCAATGGGGTTAGCTACCATGCAATAATCAATACGCCAACCTTTATTATTGGCTCGGGCATTGGCTCTATAACTCCACCAACTATAGTTATGCGGACCAGGATATAAGCTTCTAAAACTATCTGTAAAACCAGAATCTATAAATTGCTGCATCCACTCACGTTCATCTGGTAAAAAGCCACTACTATTTTTATTACCAACTGGGTCGTGAATATCAATTGCCTTATGGCAAATATTATAATCGCCACAGATAACTAGGTTTGGGCGAGTCTTTTTTAGCTCCGAAATAAAGTCATTAAAAAAGCTAAGCCAATGCATTTTATACGCTTGCCTATCTTCCCCACTACTGCCACTAGGCATATATACGCTAATCACACTTATATCGCCAAAATCGGCACGAACCATGCGGCCTTCATTATCCCATTCAGGGTTTCCAAAACCATAAACTATGTTATCTGGTTTTGCTTTAGAATAAATTGCTACCCCACTATATCCTTTTTTTTCTGCGCTGAACCAATGATGATGGGTAAATCCAATGGTTTCGAATAAAAACGGTTCCACTTGATTTTGCATCGCTTTTGTTTCTTGAAAGCAAAACACATCGCCTTCCGAACCTTGCATAAAGTTTAACAAACCCTTGCTTAGTGCCGAACGAATTCCATTTACATTGTAGCTTATTATTTTCATTACGCACAAATGTAACCAGGATAGCCCAAATTGAAAATCCTATTTTTTTAGAAAGCTAGGTTCAGAAATAGGGCACTAATTAAGGAGGAAGGATATTTTTTTTGAAAATAGTTTGCTTACATGCTGATTTTTAAAGTACTTTCACCACTTTTGCAGCCGAATGGATTTAGAGATTAAAAAATCGGGCATACCAAATGCCGGAAAAGGATTATTTGCTAAAGCTCTTTTTAAAAGGGGCGACCGAGTTATTGAGTATACTGGGGAGGAAATTACTTGGGCCCAATGTAAAAAACGCAATGAAGAGTTGGATGGAGTTGGAGCCTATTATTTCTATGTTTCTAACCGTAAATGCATTGATGCTCAACACAGACCAGATTCATTAGCCCGCTATGCAAACGATGCTTCGGGCATTGTAAGAATACCAGGAATTAGAAATAATGCACGTTTTGAGGTTATAAAAGGTAAGCCCTATATTATTGCCAGCAGAAATATTAAACCCGGTGATGAGGTATTTGTGAGCTATGGAAAAGAATATTGGGATGCCATGAGAGAGAACGGTTTTGACCCTGAACACAAGAAAAAACCGATTAAAATTGATGGAGAACATCACGAACATCATTTGGTGCCCAAAAGAGAGGCCAAACATTAAACTTTTTTTTGAGCACAATTTTTTATAAAATTGAGGCCTGTTAAAGAAATATAGAATAGGGCTTTGCGTTTTAATCCCCAGAAAACGGAACACAATTTGAAGGAGGGTGAAGGATGAAAGCAAATAACAAAGAGAAAATGAAGAAAATTGTTAAACTAACATGTGCAATAGCCTTGAGTCTATTATGGAATATTAGTTCGGCTCAAGTGCAAGATGAAACTACTCCAGGTTTTGATGCTGCGCCAGATTCAACATTGGTAGATACCACCGCAGCTGCAGAACCAGTTCCAGCGGCCCCTGTAGATCCATTACTTAGACCTTATGAGCGCATTGTCTTAAGTATTGATTCGGCAACAAACCTGATAACTTATTACGGAGTAGTAGAACAAGAGGAAAGTGGTTCAGACTCTTTATACCTGCGCGCAAAAAATTGGGCTGTTAAAAACTTAAATAAAGATCTTAAAATAGAAAGCGATAAACGCAATCAAAAGATTACTTACGTTGGTAGTATTCCTGCCTATGCCTATTTGAACAAATATTCGAAAAGAAGCATTGGTAGGTTTGAATTTAAAATTACCTTTTTAATAAAAGAGGGTAGATACAAATACACCATTACCAATTTGGTTCATGAAACTTTGCCAAATGCTGAAGGTGGAAAGAATTCAAGAAATTATTTTGAATATTACTATACCTCCACTACTAAGGTGAGAGAATACGATAGCATTTTACGTAATGCCGATTTAGATATTCAAAAACTAATTGAAAGTATTAAAGCATCTATGCGTGAACCAATTTTGGTTGACGAAGACGATTGGTAGAACGTTTCTTAAGACGCTTTAAAATAAAAATCTCCTTGTTCGTAAACTAAGGCCTCATTGGCCGAAAGTTCAACTAATTGCTCGTTTAGCAAGCGATAAGGCTTATATCCAATTGGGCTTAATAAACTTAATAAGGAAGCTCTGTTTTCTTCAGTAGAAATTTCTATTTGAATAATTGGCTTACATCTTTTTAAGGTTTCTATCATTTGAGGGAATAAAATAACCTCATACCCTTCAACATCACATTTTAAGAAATCTATTTTAGCCAAGGGAGCAAATAACACATCGGCAATTTCCATGTTGGCCTCATACGTTTGTGAAGCCTGCGCCGAGTTATCATCCATTATTTTGGTTAAGCCATGTCTAAAAACGCCATCAATTAAGGGCGTTCCAAGGGTAACCTTTTTGCGTTCAGCACCTAACGCACATTGGTAAAGCGTAATATTTTTTAAGGCAAAACGACCTGTATTTTTAACAAATACATTGGCAAACAATGGTACAGGTTCTATGGCGTATACATGCCCTTCTTTATGCGCATACTTAGATAAAAACACCGAGTAATACCCAACATTAGCGCCAATATCTACACAGGTAAAACCAGGCTTTATAAGTGTTTTTAAGTAAAACAACTCAGGATATTTCGCTTTTAAAAAGCCTGCCGAAATTAAACGTATATAGGCGTTACTTACCAAACCTAAATACGGTTCGGTTCCAAGGGCCTTTAATAATAGAGATCTGATTTTTTTTTCCATTCGTGCTACTTCACCTCTTCAAAATCTACGTACTCTCCCAAATTATCTGTTTTACCCTTTGTATCCTTTGTTTGTTTGCTAACTTTAGGATTAATGGTAACTCTTCCCTCCTCTTGCTCTTGTTGCTTGTAATTAGGCTGATTTGGGTTGTTTTGGTTATGGTGATACACATGTATTTTAAAGCCGCCAAAAATATAGCGGTACACCACATAAAACAGAAAAAGATAAAAAAGAAATTTAAACATGTTCCTTTGATAAGGGCACAAAGATGCAAAAAAGATAGGGTTTATGAAAAAATCCTATCTACTTCTTTTGAAAGTTCAACGACTTTCCATTCACACAATACCTTAAACCGGTCTTATCACTCGGCCCATCATTGAATACATGACCTAGGTGGCCGCCACATTTGGCGCACATAATCTCGGTTCTAACCATTCCATGGCTTGTATCTGTATGGGTAACAATTTTTGTTTTATCTAGGGCTTCGTAAAAGCTAGGCCAGCCACAACCGCTGTCAAATTTGCCCTCAGAGCTAAACAGGTCATTACCACATGCGGCACAAGTATAGGTTCCACCATCATAATTTGCCTCTAAATCGCTGGTAAAAGGGCGCTCTGTACCTTTTTCACGTAAAATAGCATACTGCTCTGGCGATAAAGTCTTTTTCCAATCCGAATCGGATTTTTGAACGTCAAAAGAAAAGTCGGTACTGATTTCTTTATGCTGGGTATTTGTAACCATGGGTGGAGTTGTTGATTTAGTAGGAGTTTTGTTTTGGGCGTTGCAGCTAATAAAACCTGCGCTTAAAAGTAAAATTCCTAGGTTCAAAAATAATAAACGTTTCATGTAAGTAATAGTTTTAAGTAGCATCTAAACGAAGTAAACTAGGAATTTGTTTCAGGAACACAAATTAATAAAATGCTTCCTAAACCCTACTTATTTTGAAACCAATATCGCCGCCGCACAATTTTCGCCATCCATGGCCGCGCTTACAATTCCTCCCGCATAGCCTGCACCTTCGGCACAAGGGTATAAGCCTTTTATTTGTGGATGCTCAAAGGTTTCCTTATTTCTAGGTATTCTTACCGGTGAAGAGGTTCTCGATTCTGTTGCTAATAAAATGGCTTCGTTACTTAAATAGCCTCTCATTTTAGCCCCAAATTGTTTAAAGGCTTCTTGCAAACCACCTGCCACAAACCTTGGAAGGATACTGTGCAAATCTCTACTTACCGTGCCGGGCAGATAAGAATTTTTAGGCAGGGTTGAAGACGTTTTCCTTGCCACAAAATCGGCCATACGCTGGGCTGGTGCTTGCAAACTTTTATTTCCTTTGTTAAAACAATCTTGTTCTACTTGTTTCTGAAAATATAAACCAGCCAATGGTCCATGTTGCTCAAAAGCCTTGTAATCTTCGGGCTGAACCGATACGACCATACCACTATTTGCAAAAGGATTATTACGTTTACTTGGGCTCCATCCATTTACCACAATTTCTCCAGGAGCTGTCATGGCAGGTGCAATAATACCGCCAGGGCACATGCAAAAACTAAATACACCGCGCCCAGCTACTTGCTGAACCAAACTATAGCTAGCAGCAGGAAGATATTCACTTCTTGAACCCGAACACTTATATTGTATTTGATCAATTAACTCCTGTGGATGTTCAATACGCACACCCAAGGCAAATGGTTTGGCTTCAATTAAAATATTCTTTTTATACAATAACTCATAAATATCGCGAGCCGAATGCCCAGTTGCCAAAATTAACTCGCTAAATGGAAAGAAATCAGAATTTACATAAACACCCTTAATGGAATTATTTTCAATTTTAAAATCTGTTACTCTTGAGTTAAAATGAAACACACCACCACACGCAAGAATGTTCTCTCTTATTTGAGTTATTATTTGAGGTAATTTATTGGTTCCAATATGTGGGTGTGCTTCATATAAAATGGAAGTATCGGCACCATGCTTTACTAATATTTTTAGAATACGCATTACGTCACCACGCTTGCTACTGCGTGTGTAAAGCTTACCATCACTGTAAGTTCCAGCCCCACCTTCTCCAAAACAATAATTGCTATCGGGGTTCACTTCATTGTTTCGGGTAATATTTGCTAAGTCTCTTCGGCGCTCTTTTACTTCTTTTCCTCGTTCAAAAATAACAGGCTTTAAACCTTGCTCTATTAATTTAAGGGCTGCAAATAATCCGGCAGGACCAGCACCCACAATGGCTACTTCTTTTGCTTTACTTACATCTTGAAGATTTAATTCAAAGGTATCTTTCTCGGGTTGTTCATTTAAAAAAACCTCTATTTGAAGGTTTGCCACAATAGGTTTTCTGCGCGCATCTAAACTTCTTTTAAGAATGGTAAAGCCAAATAGTTCTTGCGGTTTGAACCCAAAATTTCGTTGCAGCAAAACTGAAATCTGTTCTGTTGTTTGGCTCTCTTGCGGCAGTGCTGTAAGTTGAACGGTTTTTCTCATACGGTCAGGTGTTTATCCTAAAAGGCTCAAAAATCTACAATTACCGCGTGAATGCCAAATTTACTAATAAATTAGTTGAACCCATTTATAGAAAAAATCTCCTGATGTAGCGCATTAAATAGCCAGGTATAAAATTTTAGATTAATCATTTTATTTTGTTGTCGCATATACTATATTTGCGACAACATAAAACTATTTCAAATGAAAACTATTCAAAAATCGTATGCAGCGTTTGAGGCTGTATTTAACACTTGGCAAAATGCTTTAACAAACTACAAAGAGGCCGACCTTTCTAAAAGGCTTTCAGAAGACAGCTGGACCTTGGGTCAGGTTTACGTTCATTTAATTAACTCAACTTTAAATTTCCATATAAAACAGGTTAACCTGTGTTTAAACAGCAGTGATAATAAAGATTCTAAAAAGAATTTTAAAGGCATTTTAGCGTTTAATATATTAAATGGGTTTCCACCCATAAAAATAAAAGTACCGCCTACAGAAACCTATACTCCAAAGCATCCTGCTAATAAACAAGAATTGCTAGATGGATTTGAAAGAGTAAAATTAGGTATGAATGAATGCCAAACAAAATTTAACTCAAATCAACAAGGTAAAACGGCTCACCCAGCCTTTGCTTTCTTAAATGCAGTTGAATGGTTTAGGATTGTGGATATGCATTGGCGTCATCACTTAAGACAAAAAAGTGAACTGGATGCGATATAAATCAACTCAGTATTATGTCCAACTCAATAGAATTTAAACATAAAAACGATACCGATAGCTCTGGATTTTTGCTTTGGCAGGTAACGATGCTTTGGCAACGTAAAATCAAAAAAGAGCTTGATAAATTAGGTATTACCCATACTCAATTTGTATTACTTGCCTCTTTAGCTTGGCTTTCAAAGACCAACAAAAATGTTACTCAAATAGACATAGCCAACCAAAGTAAAACAGATAGAATGATGGTTTCAAAAGTACTGAGAACACTAGAAGAAAAGGGTTTTTTGAGCCGACAAGAGCATGAAACAGACACCCGTGCTAAGACCATTACGCTTAGTAAAGAGGGTAAAGTTCTCTTACAAAAAGCTATAAAAAATGTGGAGCAAGTAGATACCGAATTCTTTTCGGTATTAACAACTCAAGCAAATGGATTTAATAGAAATTTAGTAACCTTAATAAGCAAGAATCTGTAAAAAGATTCTTGCTTATTATAATTATCTTATTTCTTCTGCACCTGCTTTAATTAAATCAACCACTGTAGGGTCAATAAGTGTACTTGTATCACCCAAATTACTGATATCACCTTCGGCAATTTTGCGTAAGATTCTACGCATAATTTTACCCGAACGAGTTTTAGGCAATGCCTTTACTACTTGAATTCTATCTGGCCTAGCAAAAGGCCCTATTACCTTTGTTACATGCGCTTTTGCTTCAGCACATAATTCTTCGTATGAATGATGTTCTCTATCACAAATTACAAAAGCCCAAATTCCTTGTCCTTTAATATCATGCGGATACCCAACAACAGCACTTTCAATAATGTATCCATGCTCATTCATGGCGTCTTCTACCTCACCTGTGCCAATTCTATGACCCGAAACATTAATAACATCATCTACCCTACCTGTAATACGTATATATCCATCCTCATCGCGCTTACATCCATCACCAGTGAAATATTTATTCTCGTAGGTACTAAAATAGGTTGTTCTAAAACGCTCATGATCTCCGTAGATACTGCGCGACATGCCTGGCCAAGGGAATTTAATACATAAGTTTCCTTCCACAGAATTACCCAAAACCTCCTGACCTTTTTCATCTACAATTGCTAATTGAACACCTGGCAAAGGCAAAGTTGCAAAGGCAGGTTTAAGGGGAGTAATATTTGCCAAGGGCGATATTAAAATCCCACCTGTTTCGGTTTGCCACCAAGTATCTACAATTGGGCATTTACCTTTACCAACATTCTCATGATACCAATGCCAAGCCTCCTCATTAATAGGTTCGCCCACGCTACCTAATACTTTAAGTGAACTTAAATTTTTTCCTTCAAATGGTTCAAGGCCAAACACCTCTAAGGAACGAATAGCAGTTGGTGCCGTGTAAAAAACATTTACTTGATGTTTATCAATTAACTCCCAAAATCTGCCTGGGCTTGGCCACGAAGGAATCCCTTCAAACATTAAGGTAGTGGCTCCCGAAAGCAATGGACCATAAACAATATAACTATGCCCAGTAACCCAACCAATATCGGCCGTACAGCAAAACACATCTTTATCCTCGTATTGAAATACGTTTTTAAAGGTGTATGCCGTGTATACCATATAACCAGCAGTTGTGTGCAAAACCCCTTTTGGCTTTCCGGTTGAACCCGATGTATATAAAATGAACAATGGATCTTCACTATCCATTTCTTCGGCTTGATGAGTATTTGAAGCAGTATTCATTAATGCTTGCCAATCATAATCTCTTCCTTGCTGCATGGTTATATCAAAACCCTTATGGTTATATACCACGCAGGTTTCAATGCTAGGAGAGTTTTTCATTGCTTCATCTGCAATTTGCTTCAAGTCAATTTTTTTCTCTCCTCTAATCATGCCATCTGCCGTTAATAAAACTTTGCATTCGGCATCGGTAATTCTATCTGTTAATGATTGGGAAGAGAAACCTGCAAATACCACCGAATGTATTGCACCCACTCTTGCACAAGCCAACATAGCCACGGCCGCTTCTGGAATCATGGGCATATAAATACACACACGATCACCTTTTTTAACTCCTAAACTTGTTAATACATTGGCAAATTTCATCACCAATACGTGAAGTTCAGAGTAGGTAACTTTTCTGCTTGCATCAGCAGGATTATTGGGCTCCCAAATAATTGCCGTTTGCTCGCCACGGGCTTCAATATGGCGGTCGAGGCAGTTTTCACTAATATTTAATTTGCCACCAGCAAACCACTCAACTTTTGGTTCAGTAAAATTCCAATTAAGCGTTTTCTCCCATTTCTTTTTCCATAGAAAGGTTTCTGCAACTTCATCCCAAAATTGTTCTGGGCTATCTATGCTTCTTTGATATTCTTCTTGGTATTGGCTAAACGATTTTATTACTGGTATCATGTTTACTTCAATTATAGATTCAAAGTAAAACAGAAGCATCGGTAATTCCGATTGGTTTTTTGCTAAAATGCTATAGCTATTTCTTAAATAGTAAAAGAAGCCTTATGCTTCACCTAAAAGTTCTTGCACTTTTACTAATAAACTACGAGTAGAGAAAGGCTTAGTCATATAAGCATCTGCGCCCATTTTAAGGCCTTTTTCAATTTCACTTTCTTTGCTTTTTGCAGACAAAAATAGAACCTTACAACTCTTATAAGAAGCATGAGATTTAATAAACTCACAAATTTGATAGCCATCAATATCGGGCATCATAATATCTAATACAGCTATATCAAGTTTTTGGGAGCGAATAATCTCTATTGCTTCACTTCCATTTCTTGCTATAAAAACTTCGTATCCAACTTTGCGCATTAAAAAATCTAACGACAATAGGATATTGGGTTCATCATCTGCTAATAAAATTTTTCTCTGCTTATTCATATTGCTTGTGCAAATGTAAATGAAGCACTAGCCACAATGCAAGGCTTTTAATTTTCAACCAGCAAAGATTTCTGAGTTAAAGGCACTTGCACATAAAAGAATGCGCCTAGTTTTTCTGTTCGAACCAAATACAGGCCGCCTTCATGCAAATCAACTATACGCCTTGATATTGCTAACCCTAAGCCACTTCCTTTGGGTTTACGAATGGTTTGATTTTTGGCTTGATAAAACTTTTCAAAAATAAGTTCACCCATATCCTCAGGAATTCCTGGGCCATCATCTTCAACTTCCAATATCCAAGAATCGGGTGTTAATTTTAGTCTAACATAAATAGTTGTTTGAGCAAATTTTATGGCATTAGAAAGTAGGTTAATAATTACCTGTTGCATTTTATCCGTATCCATCCAAACATCCTTTACCTGTGGGTCTATTTCTGTAACTAATTGCAAGTTTTTTTCCTTTACCAATTGGTTCACCGATTCTAAACACTCGTTTAACAAATGTGGCAAAGAGCTTGTTTCTAAATTTAATTTTTGTTTACCCGAATCATATTTCTCCAAATCCAATACCTGTGAGATTAGCCGTGAAATACGCTCTGTTTCTTTTATGATAATTTGCAAATAATGTTTGCGTTCTTCCAGCTCAATATCTTCATTATCGTGCAAAATTTCTGAGAAAGCCCTTATCGAAGTAATAGGTGTTCGAAGTTCATGTGTAACGGTAGTTAAAAAATCATCCTTCACCGAATCTTGTTCCAGGAGCCTCGTATTAGCTTCTTCTAAATCAATTCGCGCCATTTCCAATTCATCTGTTTTACGAACAAGTTCCTTATTTAATCGAATCAATTGTTGCGATTCTTTTAAAATATCTAATACTTCATCTATCCTAACATCTTCTTCTTTAACAGTACTTGCAACCATAATTCGGGCAGAGGCTGAACCAATAATTCCAGACAAAACACGTTCTGAATACGCAACCAATTTTGGATCGGCCTTATTATCGCCCAAAGGAATTTTGTTTCGCTGCGAGAAAGCAATAAGCGCTTGGTTGGTTCGCTCTGTACCTAAGAAATTTGCCAGCAAAGAACGAATATCAGGTACATAAGCTGTTCCTTTCCATATTGGAGCACTTTCCATTACAGAAGCATATTTGTTTATGTTTACAAACAATTCTGCTTGGGTACTTTCTGTAACACTTTGCTCAGTAAATAATGATAGACCTACATACAAAGAAACGTTAACCAACAAGCTCCAAAACATACTATGAACAATTGGATTAAACCCTTCTAAACCTAATAACGACGATGGTTTTAATAAGGCAATTCCAAAAGGTCCATCCAACACAAAACTTTGAGGCAACAAACTTGAGCCTGCAAGGGAAGGCAATACCAAGGTATAAAACCAAATAATAAAGCCTGCCACCAAACCACTTAAAGCACCCAATTTATTTCCACGTTTCCAGAAAATACCACCAATAATTGAAGGCATTAATTGCGCAACCGAAACAAAGGAAATTAGTCCTAATGAAACAAGACTATACCTACTACTAATTAATTCATAATAAATATAGGCAGCAGTTAAAATAAAAATAATTCCTAAACGTCTACTTTGAATAATTATAGCACTTACATTATCTCTAAATTTATTGCTTAAAAACTTATTCGCTAAAATTACTGGCATCACCAAGTGATTGCTAAACATGGTGCTAAGCGCTATCGTTTCTACAATAATCATCCCAGTGGCAGCTGCATACCCACCTATAAAAACAATAATTGCCAAGAAATTTTGTCCGTATAAAAGTGGTATATCCAACACAAAATAATCTGGATCTACACCTGAATCGCCAAACAACAAATTACCTCCAAAAGCAATCGGCAATACAAAAATATTAATAAGTAATAAGTATAAAGGAAAAAGCCAAATAGCTTTATTTAAATGTTTCTCTTCTACATTTTCAAGTACCGTAACCTGAAACTGCCTTGGCAAGAAAAACACCGCCATACCTGATAAAAACGAAACCCAAAACCAATTGCCATACCCGCCAGAATCGGGGACCAATATCTTTTCACGCAAATAACTAATTTGCATGGCCTTGCCAAAAATATCGCCAAAGCCATCAAACACGCCATAGCACACAAATATTCCAACAGCCAAAAATGCCACCAATTTAACAATAGATTCAAAGGCAATTGCAGCAACCATTCCTTCATGGCGTTCTGTAGCTTCAATCTTTCGAGTACCAAATAAAACGGCAAAGATGGCCATTCCAACAGCCATCATTAAGGCTGTGTTTTCAAAAATAAATTGCCCGTTTTTATGATTTGGTTTAAAACTATTAGCTGTTAAAATATTAAAACTCTCACTAATGGCTTTCAGTTGCAAACTTATATAGGGAATAATTCCTAAGAAGCAAAAAATGGTAATGATACTTGCCAAGGACACATTTTTTCCATAGCGTGAGGAGATAAAATCGGCAATGGTGGTAATGCGTTGTGCTTTACATATACGTATTATTTTTCTGAGTATAATCCAACCCAAGGGCATAAAAATAGTAGGACCTAAATACACGGCTAAAAAATCGAAGCCACCATCCTTAACTTTTCCTACACTGCCAAAGAAGGTCCAAGCAGTACAATAAACAGCTAAAGACAAAGAATAAATATAGGGGTTTTGGCTCAGGCCTTTGCCTCTAACAGCGCGCTTCTCGGCAGTATAAGCAACTAGGAACAGTATAAGCCAATAGGCAACTGATAGTATTATCAATACCCAACTATTGATCATGGTTTTTGTTTACAAGGCGAAAAACTAAAAACAAAAAAAGTACCCATACAACAAAAAGGTACAAAAACAAAAGTGGAATACCGCCTATAAGAATGGGTCTGCTAAAAACACTCAGCACAGGATAATTCACCAACACTACAAATAGTACTGTAAGGAAAACCAACTTAGAGCGGTAATTTCTACTTTTCATGCAGGATTGAGTTAATCAAATAAAGCAAAATTAACTCAATAAAAAAAGTTGGCCCAAAGCATGTTTTGGGCCAACTGATTACTAACTAATCCTGGTCGTACTCGCCGCGCATACTGTATAGGCCAAATATTACTAAGCCAAAAGCTATTGGCACAAATATGAGGATAATAATTCCCCATTGCATTTGAATATTTAGCTTTACGGCAGTTGCACTTGCTTTTGCTGCTTCATCTACAGCAGCTGCAATTTTTGCATTTGCTGCAACAATTTTTAGAAGGGCTTGTTGTATCATAAAATAAATAGCCAATGGTCCTAATAAAGCCCAAACTATTCCTAATATACGTCTTATCTGATTCATGTTTATTTTAATTAAGAGTGAACAAATACATTTTCATCATCCGATACATCTTCATCAATCTTGTTCGATAAATAAAGTGTTCCTATTAACAAGCAAATAGCAGCCACACCAATTGGGTACCATAAACCCGCTAAAGGTGATCCAGTTGGATTCTCTGGCGTTTTAGTATACTCAATAATTAAAGTACTTAAGAAAGGCACTAATCCTCCAAACACACCATTACCAATATGATAAGGTAAACTCATAGATGTGTAACGAATACGTGTTGGGAACAACTCTACCAAGAAGGCAGCAATTGGACCATATACCATTGTTACATATACAATTTGAATAAATACCAAGAATACCATTTTCCAGAATATGCCCGAACCCATAGTTTTTTCAACACCTACAGAAGCTTTTGCAGATTTGTGATCAACATTTACATCTAATAAACCCTTTTGTGTTTCTGCACCTGCAGCCACTTTTAAGGCAACTTGGGTTAAAGAACTATCGGCAGTTAAAAACTGAATACTTCCGGCACTCGCTTTTGCATCGCCTGAAGAAGCAGTTAGATATAAGGTATCTGTTAATATATACTTGAATACAGCCCCGTTGCTATAAACAGAATCTACTTTGTGAACCCATAATACTTTCTTATCATCTTTGGCATCAAAGCTCGCAAATTCACCTTTTAGAGCTGTTTTATCAGCTTGTAATAAACTACTATTATCCTTTGCACTGGTATACTCCAAAAAGGTTGAATAGATAGGGCGGTAACTTAGTATACCTAACAACATACCTGTCATCATTATCCATTTTCTGCCTATCTTATCACTTAAGGCACCAAACACAATAAAGAAAGGAGTGGCAAATAAGATAGCCCATAATAAAATGGTTCGAGATTGTTCAAAATCTACTTTACAGGTATTTTCAATAAACGATTGCGCATAAAACTGTCCCGTATACCAAACCACACCTTGGCCCATTACAGCACCAAATAAAGCAAGCAATACCATCTTCAAATTTGTTTTGTTACCAAAGCTTTCTTTTAATGGATTCTTAGAGATTTTACCTTCCTTTTTAATTTTTGCAAACAAAGGAGATTCTTGCATTTTTAGGCGGATGTAAATAGAAACAACCACTAAAATAATTGATACCCAAAACGGCACCCTCCAACCCCAAGAATTAAATGTATCCACACCTAATGAGTTACGAGTAAAAAGAATAACACCTAAAGATAAAAATAAACCTAAGGTTGCTGTTGTTTGAATCCAACTTGTAAAGAATCCTCTACGTTCAACTGGTGAGTGCTCGGCAACATACGTAGCGGCACCGCCATACTCGCCACCTAGTGCCAAGCCCTGAACCAAACGCAATGCCAAAATAATAAGTGGCGCTGCAATTCCAATGGTTTTATATCCGGGTACCAAACCAATTGCAAAGGTTGATCCACCCATTAAAACTAAGGTTAATAAAAAAGTAAATTTACGTCCTAATAAATCGCCTAAACGACCAAATACTAAAGCACCAAATGGGCGCACAATAAAGCCTGCAGCAAAAATGGCTAAGGTTGATAATAGCGCCGCAGTTCCCGCATCTTCCGGAAAAAATTGCTTCGATAAAATGGTGGCCAAACTTCCAAATATGTAGAAGTCGTACCACTCAATAAGTGTTCCCACACTTGAGGCACCAATCACCTTCCAGATGGTTGATGGTTTGTCTATTTCTTGAGTCATGTATAAAGTTTAATTGTTATTATTTTTAGTTAAAATAAGATATTCTATAAGAATACCACAAATTGCATTACAAATTCATTCTTGCTACCTGCAGCTTTTAAATCACCATAGGTTTTAGTAATGTCTACATAATCTACAACTGGACGATTTCTATAGTTTAAAGTAATTTTTGCTGAATGACCGCTGATATAATAATTCAATCCTAAATCGTATGTGTTTACCGCATCTTTTACTCTATCGTACTTCGCATAGGTATAATCGCCGTAAACCTGGAAACGACCTAATTTGCCAAACTTAGGTAATAGGTAACCCAACTCTGTGTATACAATTTTACCAGTTCCCACGGTTGACATAGCATTACCTGCACCACTAAAGGTACCGCCACTTGCTGGAGATAATACTCCATTTGCCGGGTTAGCTACACCAATATTGCGAACATAGTTTTTACCCATATCTAAACTTAAATATTCTAAATAAGCAGTTACCGCATCGCCACGTTTTTTGCTAAGCGGCATATCTAAGAATGCATCCACGGCCCACATGTTTTGATTGTATTTAAGAGTATCATATTTACCTGTATTTTCGTTTTTAGAAGGAGCCCACATAGCATTCGCTTGGCTATAAAAACCTGCGCCTAAATTAAACACACGCTTGGTTCCAACATAGGTTCCAACAGTGTATGGTAATACATTGCTTTCTTGATCCCAGAACTGATACATAAAATATCCTTGGTAGGCTTGCTTAGGATGACCCATGCCATTATAGGAAGCATTAGTATACCCTTTTGAAGCAGCTGTAGTATCAAATTTAGATAAGGCACTGCCTGTAGAAACAGGAATAGCAAAAGGTTGGTTCATGGCTAAACGATAATCTAATTTGCCAATTTTTCCTTTTGCATACATCCCCATCATTCTACCAAATTGATCGGTAGCATCTATGTTGGCCCAATTATGAATAGGTGCATCTAAGTTTAAGAAATTTAACGTAGAAGTGCTTGCCTTGCGCGAAACACCATTGAAATAATGCAAACCACCGCCAATAAATAGATAGTTTTTATACACCTTGTATTCGGCCACTGCATCGTGAATAAACATTTGTGGTTTCTTACCATCTGCTCCGGAAACACCTCCCGTTAAATCGGTTTGGTTATTAATACCAAAGTGCGTGTAAATTAAAAACTTTGGATTCAGCTGCATCATAATCAACATCCGCGAGCGACGTAAGGATACATCAAACTGTGAATTGGTTGGAGTTCCATTAACAAGTGTTCCAGGGTTATTATCCATTTGCCTGAACCAAACTTGGTGCCAATTAATAATGCGAATATACTTCTGACCACTTGAGTCGAGGTTCATTCGCATGCCAGAGCCATAGCCTTCTGTACCCTGAGCCATGACTGATTTGTTGCTTACTGCAAGCAAAACCATTAAGGCAGATACTACTAAGTAAATTTTCTTCATATAAGATTTGCGATTAAGTGATTTAATTTCAAATCGAATATGAAGCAGGAAAGAGCAAAAAAAAATTATCGCATAGCTGATTGTTAAACAAGCATACTTAACAAAATAAAATCAGCATTTAAAGCAGTTAACAGACATTCATCGGATAAATATCTCCTTAATTTCGGAAGCGCTCCCATTTAATCATCATAAACTTATCGCCCAATTCGGTAATTACAGAACCTGCACCTTTTAGGTTTTCTTTGTTCTTCATATACTCTACCAATTCGGTATGGTTTAAGATTTTATAGGTTGGGTGGTACTGACTATTTTCTGGGCGCTTTAATCCATATTGTTTTACCCAGTTTAAAACAGACACATGACTAATACCCAAAAGTCGCTCAATCTCTCTATAACTAAGCCCTTCTATGTATAATTGTAGCGCTTTTGTAACATAGTAATTATCTATTTTTTTGCCAATTTTATCAACCGTAAAAAAGTACGTACATGCCTTGCATTTATAGCGTTGACGATTCTTTAATATTCCACTCTTAATAATATGAAACGAATCGCATTTTGGACACTTAATATCTTTCTCCATAACAACTATTTAAATCGAATATACTAAATAAGCATAAATATAACAATTTAGCAAGAAATATCTTTTAAAGGTATTAATCAAACTAATTGGCAAGTTCCAAAACAAAAAAAGGCCGAAGAGCAGTTCTGCTTTTCGGCCTTTTTAGAGGTAATAAAAACTTATGCTATTGAGTTATCAATAGGCGTTTCTGAATCTTCCTTAGGAGCGGATAAATCTACTGTTGCAGACTCTCCTTTAAGCACTGAATAAGCAGGAGCATCCGTATCAACTGCTTCTACAGCTTCTACTACTACTTCCTCTTCCACCTTATCATGTGGCCTTTTGCCTAAAATCTCTTCTAAATCTGTTTGGAATAAAATTTCTTTCTTCAATAATATTTTAGCCAACTCTTCTAATTTATCGCGCTTATCAAGCAATAATTGTTTTGTTTTTTGGTAGCAAGCATCAATAATTAATCGTACTTCATGATCAATCATCTCAGCAGTTTTTTCACTATACGGTTTGGTAAATCCATACTCTTGGTTGCCATCATAAAAACTTACGTTTCCAATGCTCGCGTTCATACCATAAATAGTAACCATACCATAAGCCATTTTAGTAATGCGCTCTAAATCGTTTTGAGCACCAGTACTAATTCTACCAAAAATAATATCTTCTGCTACCCTACCACCTAGGGTCATACACATCATATTTTCTAATTGCTCAGTGGTATATAAATATTGGTCTTTAGGCAAATACTGCGCATAGCCTAATGCAGCCACACCTCTAGGTACAATACTTACTTTAACCAAAGGATCAACACCTTCTAAGAACCAACCAGAAATAGCGTGTCCACTCTCGTGATAGGCAATAATTAATTTCTCTTCTTGTGAGATAATTTTATTTTTCTTTTCTAAGCCACCAATAATTCTATCAATCGCATCTTGAAAATCTTGCATATCTACCGCAGTCTTATTATTACGTGCAGCAATTAAAGCAGCTTCATTACATACATTGGCAATATCGGCACCTGCAAAACCCGCAGTTTGAATAGAGAGTTTCATTGGATCAACACCTTCTGCCATTTTAATAGGCTTTAAGTGTACTTTAAAAATCTCCGCTCTACCGTTCAAATCGGGTCTATCAATAGAAATTTGTCTATCAAATCTACCTGGGCGCAATAAGGCCGAATCCAAAATATCAGGTCTATTGGTGGCAGCCAAAATAATTACTCCTAAATCGGTGGCAAAACCATCCATTTCGGTAAGCAATTGGTTCAGGGTATTTTCGCGTTCATCGTTTCCGCCTTGAACCAAATTTTTTCCACGGGCTCTACCTACAGCATCAATCTCATCAATAAAAATAATACAAGGAGCTTTTTCTTTTGCTTGTTTAAACAAATCGCGCACACGGCTTGCACCAACGCCTACAAACATCTCCACAAAATCAGAACCCGATAGAGAAAAGAAAGGAACACCAGCTTCGCCGGCAACAGCTTTAGCCAAAAGAGTTTTACCAGTTCCTGGAGGGCCAACTAATAAAGCACCTTTAGGAATTTTACCTCCCAAAGTAGTGTACTTCTTAGGGTTCTTCAAGAAATCTACAATTTCCATTACCTCTACTTTAGCTTCATCTAAACCAGCAACATCTTTAAAGGTAATATTTACATGCGCATCCTTATCAAACAATTGCGCTCTGCTTTTTCCAATATTAAATATTTGTCCGCCACCACCTGGGCCGCCGCTCATTCTGCGCATTACAAACATCCATAAACCAATAAGCAATACAAACGGCAATAGCCAATTTATAATATCACCAATATAGTTATGCTGTGTTGCTGTTTCGGCAATAAGGCGTTCGTTTGGTTGAAAGGTTTCTTGGCGTTTAGCTAAATCTGTTTCAAAACTACCTACATCACTAATTTCAAAAAAGTAATGCGGACCAGCTTCAGAAGCGCTAAATAAGCCGCTACGATCTTTTAGGTCTTTGTATTTTTCGTTTTTAAGGGATTCTTTCTTTACATAAATCTCTACGCGTTCTTTGTTAATCACCACAATTTTTTCAATATCGTGTGAAGGCAACATTTCGGTGAAGAACTTTGTTTTGGTAGTCTTTAGCGCCACATCATGTGGGGCTAATTGAAGGGCAAGAAACACAACGGCTATAATTCCATAAATCCAATAAAAATTGAACTTAGGAACCATAGGAGGCATTTTTGGCTTCTTATTGTTAGGGTCGTTTGAACCCTTTGGTTGTGGTTTTATATCTGACATGTGTAGTTCTTTGCTGCAACATACTAAAGTAAGCTGCTAATTTTATAATTTATCGACGAAAATTCTTTAAATAAAGGTGAATTAGGCTTGAACGCTAAATTTTAGCTGCGGAGCCATCCAAAATCTGTTGAGAGGAACAAATATCGATTGTTCTAAATCGCCAAGGGTTTGCACCATTGGATTAAAAACCAAGGTATGTTCATTCACATTTCCAGCATCCAACTCAGCTTGCAAGGTAGCCTTATTATAAGATACTAATTGATTTTCCTTTTTAACCAAAACTTGCATTCTGTTAAATAAATCAACTTTATAGGTAGCACCTAATTCTTTAATAAGCTGAACCGACTTATCAATTCCACATCCGCTTACGGCATGAAACGATTCGTTAACAGCTAATACAATTAGCCTTGCGTCCACTATTTTGGCGCTTGCTTGAAGGGGCATATCATGGGCTGTCCAAGTTGCGGTAAAGTTCTGTAACTTTTGTTCAATTGCCTCGCACTCGCTTGCAGTAAAGGTTCTATCTGCTGCATACACCCAAACACGAGAACTGGCTTCTAAATTAGAAAATGGTATCATAGTAAAATAATGCAAACGAAAATACCAAAAATTAAGCCATTGACAGATTGTCAGTTGAAAATAATAAAAAAACTTTTACATTCGTAATGAGGCGGGTTCAATGAAAAACTAAAGCAAATGCCCTATTTACAAAGGCTTGCAGCATATTGAAGTTTTCATTTCAACACGTATTTAACCTAAAAAACTAACACAAAGGAATATGAAAAAACTATATCTACTAGTATTTGCCGGATTGTTATCTCTAGCATCTCAGGCGCAAAGCCAAACAGAATACCATTTGGGTATTGGCACAGGCTCGGTTCAGGAATTAGCAGTTAGAAACGGCGTTCATCCATTATTTAACGTAGCTGTTACTAGCACAGAAACTCCTAAAAGAACCTATTCTGTTGCAGGACCTGTTCGTTTTGGTATTAAAAGACACGAAGGAAAACACTTTTTTATAGGTGCCGATTTTAACTATACAAATATAGAGGTAATGAATACCTATAGCACAGGTGCAACAGATTTTACAAACTTCGCTCACTATACGGTAATGGCTTCAACACAATATAAATTTATTGATAACCCTAAATTTACACTCTACAGTGGTGTTGATTTTGGAGTGAGTTTTAGTCAAGCTAAAAACCAAAGCACCAATAGAAAAATACAAGACCTAACTGGTGCCTTCCAGGTAAATTGCCTTGGCGCTCGTTATGGCAGTAAATTAGGCGTATTTGGCGAAGTTGGGTATGGATTCAACGGCTTTTTAAACGGCGGAATTTTTTACCGTGTTGACTAAATAAGTCGTTTTTCGAATAAACTAGGTATTAATATTTGCCACAAAGGCATTGGCTTAGCAAGGTTTAGATAAAATCTATTTTCTTTGCAGCCGCTGCCTTGGTGGCATTTTTTTATGAGTAAACCACATCCATCTATTGTAATTGTTGGTGCCGGCCCTGCAGGTTGTGCCACTTCTTTGTTTTTAAGCAAGGCCAAAATAAAGCACACCATCATTGAAAAGGCTGTTTACCCTAGAGATAAAGTTTGCGGCGATGCATTGAGCGGTAAAGTGGTTTATGTGCTCAAGCAATTAGACGAATCTATTCTACATTCATTTACTGCCAACCCAAACCAGTTTATGCCAAGTTGGGGCTTAAAGTTTGTGGCACCAAATGGCAAAACGCTTGAAATTCCTTTTAAAAGTGATCCAACAAAAGAGCAATATGCACCTGGGTTTATAAGCAAGCGCAAAGATTTTGACTATGCCTTGTTTCAAAAACTCGACCCAAACTACGCCACTATTTTGCAAGGCACAGCCCTAAAAGAAATAGAAGCTCATAGCTCTGGTGTGAACCTATTTTGTGAACAAGAACTAGATGGTAAAAAAGTAGAATTAAACTTTACAAACGTAGATTTAGTTATAGGGGCTGAAGGCGATAGATCTATTGTGGGTAAGAAATTGGGAGGCATGAAAAAAGAAAACCTCCATTACTGCGCTGGCATTAGAGCGTACTATAAAGGTATAAAAGACCTGCATCCAGAAAACTATATTGAACTACATTTCTTAGAAGAATTATTACCTGGGTACTTTTGGATTTTTCCATTACCAAATGGTATGGCAAATGTAGGCGCAGGTATGCTGAGCCAAACCGCTAGCAAAAAGAAAATAAACTTAAAGGCAGATATGCTGCGTGCTATTCAAAATAATCCTAAAATAAAAGATCGTTTTATAGATGCCGAATTGGATGGAAAAATAGAGGGCTGGGGCTTGCCTTTAGGTTCAAAAAAACGCCCTATTAGCGGAAACAATTTTTTACTTACAGGCGATGCCGGTGGATTAATTGACCCATTTACGGGTGAAGGAATTGGCAATGCTTTATATAGTGGCATGTTAGCAGCAAAACATATAGAAGAGGCCATCGCGCAAAATAGGTTCGATGCAAACTTTAACCTTGCCTACGACACTGCCTTTTATAAGCGCCAATGGGATGAGTTAAAATTAAGTCATACCCTCCAAAAACTTTGCAAATACCCGTGGCTTTTTAATTTTATGGTGAATAAGGCTAATAAAAACAAAACCCTTAGAGAAACTATTACTTGCATGTTTGAGGACCTTGATATGCGAGCTAAATTGCGTAATCCATTGTTTTATTTAAAGCTGCTTATGAACGATTAATTTCCTTTGGTTCGGCATATCAAAAAAGCCCTGCAACAGAAATTGTTGCAGGGCTTTTTTGATATGTATGCGAGTGCTTATTTACCACCTCTAGCACCTTGCATTAAACGCATATAATTTTGTTGCGCAGTAATAAAATCTGGGTATTCTTTTAAGGCCAATTCAAAGTTCTTTTTAGCACCTAACAAATTATTGTTTTGGGCCGCTACATAGGCTTTAACATTGTATACCGCAGCTCTAATAGGCACTTTTTGTTTTTCGGTTTCAGAAATCATAAAGTCTACGCTATCTGTGCTGTTAGCCATTTTGCTTTCTAAGGTTTCAATAGAACTTTGTGCACCTTTTACATCGCCTGCAGTTAATTGAATGGTGGCTACTTGATACAAATAGCTAATTTTATTGGTAGAAGCATATAGCTTATTATAAAAATCTAATAGCTCTTTTCCTTTGCCAGCCTCTTGCAAACACAAGGCTTTTATTTGCAATAATTTTTCATCTGTTGGTCTGCTAACCAAAGCAATATCTACATAATGATCTGTAGCACCAAAATTGTTTACAGCAGCATATAATTCTGGCAACGAATCGAGGTATTGTTTTTGGGTGCTATCTGCTTGCAACAAGCATTGCGCCGCAAAAATAGCGGTATGGTAATCTTTAATTTCTAAACTGTGAGTATACAGTTTTTGGTAATCAACGCTAGAACTTTGATTGTTCTTACACGAAAAGGTAAGCAACACAAGGCTTACTAAAATTAATCTTTGAATCATATAGGTTTGTTAATAAATTTAATATAGGCAGTACAACAATCTTGAACAGTTTCTTGGATGGGTGTAAAAGCAAAACCCAATTCGGTTTGTATGCGTGTGGCATCGTAGTACGATTCGTTAATGGCAGCTCTAGCAGTTTCTCTAGTAATAGCCAAACCTTTTTTGCTAAACAAACGCATTACCCAAACTACCCGCCAGCTAATTGCTGCCAAAATTGGAGTAACTTTAATAAACGGACGACGTTTGTTAAATCCATCGGCAATCATAAAAAACAACTCGCGGAAACGCATATTGGCACCAACTAAAACAAAACGTCTGTTTCGTATGTTGCTTTGAACCAATTTAAGCATTGCCGATGCCACATCTTTTACATCTACATATCCATTTACACCCATTGAATACATAGGCATTCCAGAATACATGCTATGAATTAAGGCATTAGAGCCTTTCTTAAAATCGCCTACTCCAATAATTACTCCGGGGTTTACCATTACTATCTCCAAGCCTTCTTCAGAGCCACGCCAAACTTCTAGTTCTGCGCGGTATTTACTTATGGCATAATTACTATTGAGTTTGCTGTTTTCCCATTTGCTATCTTCGTTCATGGTTGCTCCACTTTTGGTTCGACCCAAGGAAGCGATAGAACTAACATAGCACAAATTTTTAACGCCGTTTAGGAGACATAAATTTACCACGTTAGCGGTTCCTTCTACGTTTACTTGCATAAGCAATTCCCTATCCTTTGCCTCAAAAGAAACTAAGGCAGCACAATGGTATACCCACTCAATATCTTTCATGGCCGCGCCTAAGGTGTCTAAATCTAACACATCGGTTTCTACCCATTGCAAGTTCTTTTGCATAGCTGTTTGAACGCTAGGCTCAGAAAAGTAATGCTCAAATATAAAGTTGAACTCCTTGCTATCAGAATGTTTACGACGGCAGGCACGCACTATTTGCTCGTTAGCTAAGAGCTGACAAACCAAATGTGAACCTAAAAAACCAGTAGCGCCAGTGACAAGTACCAAGTGTGGAAATGTGTATTAGTTGCCCGGCTAAAATAAGGAGTTTTACAGAATATTTATTAACGCTCATGTTTACCCATTACGTGCATCCGCTTTCAAGTGCCAATATTCAGTCTTTCAATCAGAGTATCAGTGCTAAAACTTTGTTCCACTCAACACATTTTTTTGATGGTACCGAAATAGATTTAAGCAAATTCGACCTTGTTATTTTAGGAGTGAGCGAAGATAGGTTCAGAAATGAGTATGAAGGATGCGCAAAAGCAAGCCTGAGTGTACGTAAAGAATTGTATCAATTGGTAAAGCCAAGAACCGATATACGAATTTTAGATTTAGGAAACATTGAGGCTGGAAATAGTATAAGTGATACCCATTTTGCTCTGAACCAAACTTTGGCCGTGCTAAACAAGGCTAAAATTGTTTCTATTGTGTTAGGTGGAAGTCAGGATTTAATTGCCTCGCAGTATGCCAGTTTCCAAGGTGTAACACATAATATGCAAGTGGTAGTAGTAGATGCAAAAGCCGATATGCAAACACATGAATCGGTTCAAAGCAGTAATTACTTGCCCCGCATTATTGCGCATGAGCCAGAGTTTTTATTTAACATTACCCAAGCTGGGTATCAAGGACATTTCGTTGAACCTGAAACCTATGATGCGTTTGAGCGCATGAATTTTGATATGATGCGCCTTGGAAGTTTAAGAGGCAATATGCAGGAAATAGAGCCCTATTGCCGCAATTCAAACATGTTGGCATTTAGTATGAACGCTATTAAAGCAAGCGATGCACCTGCACAAAAACATCCATCGCCAAATGGATTAAGTGGTGAAGAAGCTTGCCAATTATGCCGCTACGCAGGTATGAGCAACGATTTATTAAGCGCAGGTTTTTACGATTTAAATCCTAGCTATGACTTAAACCATATTACTAGTGCCTTACAAGCACAAATGATTTGGTATTTTATAGAAGGCTATACTGCTCGCCGCAACGATTACCCGGTGGCCGAAAGCAAGGATTACTTAATCTATCATACCACCAATAAAAATATTAGTCACGAACTAACATTTTATAAAAGCGTATTAAGCAACAGATGGTGGATGGAAGTTCCGTATCCGCATGAACGCAGTCAGCACGAAGGAAAATTTTTAGTGCCTTGCAGTTATAAAGATTACCAAACCGCCCAAAACGACGAAATCCCCGACCGCTGGATGAAGACGTACCAGAAGTTGGTGTAATTAAAGCCGACCTTTATGGATTTAGGAAAGTTAGAGAAATTAGTAATGCTGTTTAATATGAAATAGGCTCCTGACTTGAGTGCCTAACTCTAGTAATAAGAATAGCAGTTGATTCTATTTTATAGGATATTCTGATGCTATCTGAATTAAAAACACGAAAGCTGCCCTCATTATTTTCTTTAAGCTCATCCACCCTGTATAGTTCAGGGTTTTGTGGAATTGACTTAATAATATTAATTACTCTTGCTTTTACACTTTTTGCATTGTTAGGTGAGCTTTGATAAATGTATTCAATAATTGAAATGAAACTACCTAAGGCTCTCTCATCCCATTTGATTTGCCTTATTTGCTTTCCCATAAATTAAGCAAGGCATCAACTTCTTCTTGGGTTTTAAATTTACCACCTTGGATTCTTTCAACTGCTTCTTCAATTTCACGATTGTACTCACTAATAAACTCTTTTGTTGCAGTAAAATGGGACAGAGTAAGCTCTTTAATTTTTTCCAACAAATCTTCATCCGTGGTATTTAAAACCAATTCGGCAATTTTTTTTCTTTCTGCTACAGTTGTCATCATCTCTCTTATTAGTATTTCAAAAATAAGAAAAATCTACGAATAAAATTTTCTCAAATCACATCCATTTAAGATTATTTTTTAGGTTAGTTTATTGAGGTTTAACTATTTCTGAAAATTGAAAAATTCAAAAATGTGAATTTATAATAGGCAACGTCCAAATGAACTTTGCTCTATTCAAAAAACAACTCTAATTTTCTAAAGGCCCAAAATTTGACCTGCTTCAACTGCCAATAATCAGGCGCAAGTTTGACTAATATCATGTTTTGAAGCGTGTTAAGCCAATATCTTTGATCTTGGGTGAGTGGCTAATATGCACCCATTAATTTAACACACCTAATCCAATGGAATCAAATAAAAAACCAGAAGGTCTTAAGCAGGTAAGCATTATGGATGGCAATGAAGCCGCCGCTTATATTGCCTACAAAACAAGTGAAGTTTGCGCCATTTATCCAATTACTCCAAGCTCTACTATGGGCGAGTGGGTTGATGAATGGAGTGCAAAAGGATGGAGAAATATTTTTGGGCAAGTACCTCGCGTGATGGAAATGCAAAGCGAAGCAGGTGCCGCAGGTGCCATACATGGTGCCATTCAAGGAGGCTCTTTAGCTTCTACCTTTACCGCCTCGCAAGGCTTATTGCTTATGATTCCCAATATGTACAAAATTGCTGGTGAGTTAACACCGGCTGTTTTTCATGTGGCGGCTCGTACTTTAGCAACGCATGCCTTATCTATTTTTGGCGATCATAGCGATGTAATGGCGGTACGTGCCACAGGTTTTAGTATGTTATTTGGCAATAATGCGCAAGAGGTAATGGATATGGCTCTTATTTGTCAATCTGCCACTTTAGATGCTCGCATTCCTTTCTTAAATATTTTTGATGGCTTTAGAACTTCTCATGAAATTGGCAAGGTACATGTGTTGCCAGATGATACCATTAAAGCTATGGTAAGCGATGCCGCTATTGATGCTCACCGTGCTCGTTCTTTATCGCCAGAGCATCCTGTTATTAAAGGTACTGCTCAAAACCCAGATGTGTATTTCCAAAACCGCGAAGCAGCTAACCCATATTATTCTGCTGTTCCAGGTATTGTGAAAGATAAAATGGAAATACTGGCTCGCCTTACTGGTAGAAAATATGAACTGTTTGAATACTACGGTCATGCCGAAGCTGAAAAGCTTATTATAATTATGGGTTCGGCCGTTGGTACCGTGCAAGAAACCGTTGATTACCTAAATGCCAATGGCCAAAAAACAGGTGTATTAGCTATTCGTTTATTCCGTCCATTTGCTATCGACGATTTTATTTCGGCTATCCCAACAACAGTAAAACACATTGCTGTTTTAGACAGATGTAAAGAACCAAATAGTATTGGTGAGCCTTTATATATGGATGTAGTAAATGCCTATAACGAAAGTTTTGAAGGTATTAGACCTCGTATTATTGGTGGCCGCTATGGCTTATCTAGCAAGGAGTTTACGCCTGCTATGGTAAGAGCGGTTTACGAAGAACTTACTAAAGAAAAACCAAAAAACCACTTTACCGTTGGTATAGAAGATGATGTAACGCATTTGAGTTTAACATACGATGCAAGTTTCAATTTAGACGATCAACATGCCTTTAGAGGATTATTCTTTGGATTAGGTGCCGATGGTACCGTAAGTG
Organism: Bacteroidetes bacterium B1(2017); assembly: GCA_002256395.1. GTDB lineage: Bacteria > Bacteroidota > Bacteroidia > UKL13-3 > UKL13-3 > B1. Next base: position 833,228 of record NKJG01000001.1, read on the forward strand.
CTAACAAAAATTCTATTAAAATTATTGGAGAGAAAACCGATAATAATGTACAAGGATATTTTGTATACGATTCTAAAAAATCGGGTTCACTAACTTCTTCTCATTTACGTTTCGGTATGAACCCAATTCGTGGTTCGTATTTAGTTGCCTCTGCTAGCTTTGTGGCTTGTCATCACTTTAATTATTTATTTAAGTTTGATGTATTAAAAGATGCAGCTCCTGGTTCGGTATTCTTATTAAATGCACCTTACGAAAAAGAAGAAGTATGGAGCAGAATGCCAGCTAAAATTCAGGAAGAAATTAAGCACAAAAAATTACGTTTCTATGCTATTAACGCCTATACCGTAGCCAAACAAACAGGCATGGGCAATAGAATTAATACCATTTTACAAACGTGTTTCTTTGCTATTTCAAACATATTACCAAGAGAAGAGGCCATTGCTAAAATTAAGGAGTCTATTTACGAAACTTATTGGAAGAAAGGCGAGGCCATTGTAAACAAAAACTACGAAGCGGTAGATCAAACTTTAGCTAATTTATATGAAATAGATTATAGCGGAGAAAGCATTGGAACGCGCCAATTGGATCAGGCCGTACCAACTACCGCACCCGAGTTTGTGAGAGACGTATTAGGTAAAATAATTTCTGGCGAAGGCGATAATCTACCAGTAAGTGCATTCCCTGTAGATGGCACTTTCCCTAGTGGCACTACCCAATATGAAAAACGTAATATTGCCGATACCGTTCCTGTTTGGGATACCGATTTATGTACCCAATGTGGTAAATGTTTCTTTATTTGCCCACATGCAGCTATCAGACCAAAAGTATATCCAAATGCACTTTTAGAAAACGCACCTGAGGGCTTTAAAACAATGGCTCCTATTGGTAAAGAGTTTGATAAAGCAACAGAATCATATACTCTACAAGTAAGTACCGAAGATTGTACCGGTTGTACTTTATGTGTTGAGTTCTGCCCTATTACAAGCAAAACAGATCCTACTCATAAGGCCATTAATATGGTTGATAAAACCGAGTTGCAAGCCAAAGAAATTAAGAACTGGGATTTCTTCTTGAACCTACCTGATTTGGATAGAAGTAGAGTAAATAAGAACACCATTAAAGGTTCACAATTCTTTCAACCTTTGTTTGAATTCTCTGGAGCCTGCGCTGGTTGCGGCGAAACACCGTATATTAAATTGCTAACCCAACTTTTTGGCGAACGAATGATTGTTGCCAATGCCACAGGTTGCTCAAGTATTTTTGGCGGTAATTTACCTACCACACCTTGGAGCATGAACAACGAAGGAAGAGGTCCGGCTTGGGCCAACTCTTTATTTGAAGACAATGCTGAGTTTGGCTTAGGTATTAAAATGGCCAACGATCAAAAACGAGTTAGGGCCGAATATTTATTAAATGAATTGCGCTACGAAATTGGCGAAGACTTAGCCGATGGTATTTTAGGTGCACCAGAAGGAACCGAGTCAGAGATTCATAAAAAACATGATTTAATAAAACTCCTTCAACAAAAATTGAAAGGCATACATACCGTAATGGCTCAAAACCTTTACCATTTAGCCGATTTCTTAGCAGATAAATCGGTATGGATTATTGGTGGCGATGGTTGGGCCTATGATATTGGCTACGGTGGATTAGACCATATTTTAAGTACTGGCGAAAACGTAAACATTTTAGTATTAGATACAGAAGTGTATTCAAATACGGGTGGACAAAAATCTAAATCGTCGCCAATTGGTGCAAGTGCTAAGTTTGCGGTGAATGGAAAAACTACTGGTAAAAAAGATTTAGCTATGCAAGCCATTGCACACGGTACTGCCTACGTAGCACAAATTGCTATGGGCGGAAACGATGTACATACCTTACGTACTATTTTAGAAGCAGAAGCGTATCCAGGACCATCGTTAATTTTGGCCTATAGCCATTGTATTGCACATGGTATAGATATGGCTCATGGTGCCGAAGAACAAGACTTTGCTGTTAAATCGGGTTACTGGCCTTTATTCCATTACAACCCAATGAAGCCAAGAGGCGAGCGCATGGTTATAGATTCAAAAGAAGCCACCGTGCCTTTGAGCGAATTTATGTACCACGAAAATAGGTTCAAGGTAATTAAAGCCAAAGACCCTGTTTTAGCCGAAAAATTCTTGCAACAAGCAGAAGAAGCACGTGCCAGCAAATGGGATAGATTGCAAACGCTAAAAGGACTTTAGGACAGCAGGGCGTTGCATGGCATAGCTTGGACGGCATGCTGAAGCATGCCTAAGGCATGGTAAGAATTTTATTAGGTAACGGCGGACTTTGTCCGCCGAAGCTTTAGCCTAGGCGTAACATTTTCGATGAAGGAGAATATCTCTTGGTTGAAAGTGTTTCGGGTTTTATTTTATTGAGCTAGCAACCATTTTAGTGTTTCCTCTGTGTCCATAATAGACCAAGAATGGGGGTTGCGTTTGCCAGAGAGTTTGCGGTAGCCTTTGTTTGTAGTAAGTACTAATTTGGCCTTGCTATTGCCTAAAAGGCGAAGTGAATTGATGGCTAAAGAACAATCCAAGGTATTTAAATCATACATACTTCTATTGCGTTCTTCCATTTGCCAGAGAATATCGGGTTCAGAAATTAATAGAAGCGGACAGTTTACTAAATACGAAATATTTTTTTGGCTGGTATCGCTGTATGAGTATGGCGAGATTGTTTGATAAGGCCTTACATTGTATGCTGGAATACTTTGAAACTCGTATTGCAAACGTTGGATAAAGTAATTTGCTTCTTGTTTAGAAACTTCTACTTTACTATGTCTCATAGCGTATTCAAGACTAGAGTACATTCTTTCAAAATCGAGCGGAGGATCGATGGCAAATACAGCCCTAGGTTTTACCAAATTATTTTGTGAATAGGCTCTTTCGGCATATTTAACCACACCAGAGCCACCAAGCGAAAAGCCACCCAAGTAAAGAGGTTTATCTTTTATAGTGTATTTTTTCTGGAGGCTGGCAATAAGTAAATCTATATTGGCTTGCGATAAACTATCAATAAAAAACGTTTGAGTGCCATACTGTAAACTTGCAAAAACGGTAACAATACCCTCTCTTGCTGCACTGGTTTGAATATCGGTTTCTTTAGAAGCCACATGAGGTGTTTCGCCAAAAGACGTTAGCAAAAGCAATAAACCCTTTGCTTGCCCTGCAGGCTTAAAAGCTATATAATAATTAATTAAACTATCGGTAGGAGTATTATAAACTATCTCCTTGCTTTGCGCAAAGCAGCCAATTGAAAATAACAGAAAGAAAAAAGAGCTTAGGATTGTTTTCATATCTTTTTAAAACTTGCGAGCAATATTAGTTGGACCACAAAAACTTTTTCAAGATATGAAAATTAGTTTCTAATTCGACTTCTCCTGAATTTTGCGAGCCAATTTTACCACCAATGATCTTGGTGCAAAGCGAACCGAATTAGCCAAGAAATAATTCATTAAACCATGAATGGCAACCGCCTTGCCACTTAGCATAGCAGCATAACCATATTGGGCAACTTCTTTTGAGCTAGGCAATTTTTTACCCTTTACCAAATTGCTTTCTTCCATAGCTGCGGCAGCTTGAAAGCCGCTCTCGGTGGCACCTGGACAAAGACTTGTTACGGTTACACCTTTATCGCTTACCTCGTTTCCAATAGCTTCAGAAAAACTTAATACATAGGCCTTGGTAGCAAAATAAACAGCCATTGTTGGGCCAGGTTGAAAAGCGGCAGTAGAGGCAACATTCATAATTTTACCACTACCCCTTTTAACCATATCTTGAATATACAATTTTGTAAATTGGGTAAGCGTAGTAATGTTCAAATTAATCATCTGCAACTCCTTGTTCCAATCTGTATCTACAAACATTCCAAAATCGCCAAAGCCTGCGTTATTTATTAAATAATCTATTTGTATGTTATTCGCGTTGGTTTCATTGTATACGGTCTGAGCCGAATTAGGTTCAGATAAATCTTTTCCAATGGTATACACAGAAACATTGTACTGCTTTTCTAACTCTTCTTTCAGTTCATCAAGCTTAGCTTTGTTTCTGGCAACTAACACCAAATTGCCACCTTTTGAGGCATGTATTTTTGCTAATTCTAATCCAATTCCATTGGATGCTCCGGTTATAAGGGCGGTGTTTTTCATTATTCTATATTGGTTTCTATTTTAAATCTTTAACAGTATGAATTTTAAAAAGTTTTTGTGGCATTAACTAACAGGTTTATTTGCTCAATAACTTGTTCAAATCTCTCTTGCCAAGTACCACTAATTTCAATAAAATCAATTGAATTTTCCCTTAAAACCTGCCTATGAGAAAAATCTAATAGGTTTCTTTCGTCTTCAGTCAATCGAGTTCCATCTTGTACAAATTCAATTTCCTTATCTAGGTAAAGGTATAGATTTGCCGTATTAGTAGCATAAATATCCTCCTCTAAATCTAGTTCCTGCCCAAAAACAAATCTAGAATAGGAAATAGTAGTATATACATTGGTGTCAATTATCACAAGTCTACTTTCACCAGAACAACTATTAGTAATTCTCAAAGAATGTTCTTTTGCTACCCTCTCTAAATCAGAAAAACTAAATGCCTTTGAATTAGCTATTATATCTCGGGCCGATTCTTCCACTTGACTACAATTAAAGTAACTCGACAACTTTTGTGTTAAGGTGGTTTTACCAGTAGATTCGGTGCCTAACAGTACAACCTTAATAGAAAAATACGGTTTTACACTTTTGGGTAAATAGTTCCAATTAGCGTATCCATTTTTCTTTATGGTGCTTGCCGAAATAGGAAAAATTTGTTTGGGAATATCAAAGGCAATATGTTTTATAGTCATATATTTTGCCACAAAATAACCATACTCCTCAGAGCTAATAATTATAGAATATTCAGGAAACTGTTGCCTAAAAATAGTTGCCCAAATTTTAGAAACTTCCTCAGAAGATTCGGAGGTATTAGGCAATTCACTTTCAAAATAAGTGTATTCTCTGATTTCAATTTTAGGTATGCCAAAAAAAGCATTTTCTATCCATTTTTTCCTAATAGAACTTGATATTTCTTCCTTATCACTGCAACATACTAAAACACTCAGAAAATCGCATGTATTTAAAGCAAAATTAATCATTGCTTCATGACCTTTATGAAAAGGTAAGAATTTACCAAAAACAAATGCCTTAATCATGTTTCAGTTTGTTGCGCCATTGATAATACCCATATATAGCCAGCCAAAGAAAAACAAAATACTCTAAGGAAAGAAAGAAAACTCCTTTCTTAAAATAAAGAACCATACAAATTATATCGATCGCAATCCACAAATACCATGTCTCAATCTTCTTTTTTGCAAGCATAAATGTAGCCACTATACTTAAAACCAGAACAACGGAATCGGTATAAGGAAAGGCCGCTTTAATTTTAAAAAACTGAGGCAACAAAATATGGATATTGGCAAAAAATAATCCTGAAATCAATGAACCAGCAAAAAGACCTACACCTATGCTAATTCTAGTTTTAAGATGTAATTGGGAAATTTTAAAACCACCCAAGCCTTCCTTCCAAGTATACCAGCCATAAAGTGTTACAATAAAAAAATAAAGTTGTAAAAACATATCGGCATACAGCTGAATCTGAAAAAATAAGATGAAAAGGAAAATCTCATTTATCAATCCTGTTGCCCAAGTAAGAATATTTTCTTTGGAGGCAAAATAAACAGAAACAACACCAAAAACAGTGGCTATTAATTCGACATAACTTATAGGATATCCCAATAAATTAATTGCAATCGTTTCAATTTTCAAAAACTCCATCAAAAACTATATTTAATAGAGCCAAAAACATTTATTGGTGCCTGTACAAAATACTTTTTGGTTCCATCTAATTCAACATATGCATTCGTATAATAGTTGGTATTGGTAATATTGTTTACAAAAAAAGAAAGCTGAATACCCTTGATATCATAAGTTATTCGGCTATTTAAAAGCAAATAACCGTAGATGCTTGCATTATTTGCAAAATCAATGAACGACTCACCTTGGTACCTTGCAGACAACCCAAGTGTAAGCCCTTTGTATACATAAACTGCTTCTTGATTAAAAATTACTTTTGGTGTTAAAATAGGAGTAAAAGAAGTACTTAATTCTTTAATTCTACTCTGATTAAAGGACGAATTATTGATTAAAGAAACCTTAGAATTGACTTTATAGGTAAGGTTGAATTCCAATCCAGCTCTATAACTTCTATCTACTTTATTTGTAAGCGGCAATCCATTTGGACCATACTTTCCATCCAGCACAATTTCATTTTTAAAATCCATAAAATAGGCATTGAAACTAATAGTTAGCCTGTTGGTTTGGTATCTAATCCCTAATTCATTATCTACAACCGACTCAGGCGTTTGAATAGAAAGGATGGAGTTACCTAAACTATCGAGATAAATCTCATCATTGCCTCTAAACATATCATTTCTAGTTGGCTCCCTTCCAGTTCTTCCAATACTATAATATAAAAGGGTATTGGAATTTACGCTAAAGCTTAAACCAGCTTTTGGATTCAGGAAGGTCCAATACATTTTATCAAAAGGAACAGTTGAAACATAATCAAACGATGCATATCGATATTGAACATCTGCGAAAAGGGTAAGACGATTTAAGGTATAATCGGCTTTTGTAAACATACTTGCTTCGTTTTTGAAGCCTGTGTTTGTATAAAGGTGACCCAAAGATTTTTCGCTATCTATATGTTGCCTTTGATAAACATTCCCATGTATTCCAGAGGTTAAATTAAAGTGCTTCTTTGAAAAAGTATAGTTGCTAAAAAAACCAATTAAGTTAGATTTAAAAGCATAGTTGTAGACCTGATTTGTACCAGGAAACCCTAAAAAAGCATTCCAATCAAAATCGTAATTTCCATTCAGATAACTATAATATACACTCGATTGAAAGCTAGAATGAGCTGAAGGTTTCCAAGAATTTTGAAGCTGAAATAAACATTGAGTAAATTCATCCTTTTCATTTCTATTGGCATTTGCGCGCCTATTAGATTTTATCATTTCTTCGGTAACTCCAAGCCAGGCTAATTGATTTTGTTGATGTCCGGCCAAAAAATTTAATTTCCAAGTGGACTTCTCAAGGAAAAAGCCGCTGCTTAAAAACACCGATTGCGAGTTATTTGAGGAATTTATTTTGTAACCATCCGAATAAATTTTAGAGGCACGAACATACAAAGCCTTGCGATTTTTAATTCCACTCGCATATTCTCCAAATGCCCTTAAACTACCAAAGGAACCATATCCAAAACCAAAACTAGTTTTAGCCGAATCGGATAAGTTTTGTGAGAAAAGCTGAATACTTCCTCCATAGCTAGATACGCCATTTTTGGAGGTTCCCACTCCTCTTTGAATTTGAATTTTACTCAGAGAATTAAACAAATCCGGATAATTAGAAAAATAGGCTCCTTGATCTTCAGGTTCATTTAAAGGAACTCCATCAAGGGTAATATTTATTCGAGTTTGGTCAATTCCCCGCAATCTAAAATACGAGTACCCTTGCATACTTCCAGCATCTGAATAATTAGTAACAGAAGGCGTTTCAGATAGTAAAAAGGAAGGTTCTTGCCCGTACGACTTTAATTTGAGCTCTTTTGAATGAATGTTTTGGAATGTTATTGGTATAAATTTATCGGCTTGATAACTTACCAAAACCTCTTTAAGTGGTTTTGAGGAGCCTTCTGAGAGGGTATCTTGCGCATTCACAGTAGCGCACATAAGCTGTAAAATAACCACTAACACAAACTTTTGCCTCACCCATTTTCTCATACCTAATTTGCAGAATTAATTGGTGTTAATTTAGTGTTTTAACTTCATTCCATTTATTTTTTTCTCGTTTATGAAATAACAATTTCACTAATTAAGAAAATTTTTATAAGGTTCATCCACCTAAACGTGGCTTTACAAAACTGAGGCGTGACTTTGCTTACTTGAACTACCCCTTATTAAAATTTTATTATTGCTGTAGTTCTTACCGATATAAAAAAAAATACCTTTTTACTATAGTGTTATTTTGCTCTCATTTTATTGCCTTTGGCTTCATGAGTGAGCTCTGCTAAACCAAGTGCTTCCATTAGAGGAGGAATATACATTCCAAAGCGGCCGCGAAGTCCTTTCTTAAGTCCATACCAACCTCCAACAGGATTTGTTTCGGCCCTACCCCAAGCTTCAACAGTTCCCTCTTTAGCGGGCTTCTGTTCGTCTGCACTTCCCAATTCCATCCAATCACCATGATTCTTTAACATCTCAGATAGATCGTTTAAGCAACGTAAATCGTAATGCAAAACAGTCTTTCCTACTGTACATACAAGTATTTCTTTACCATCCTTTTGATCTATATGCATGGTATATTCACTCGATAAGGGAGGTGTTTTTAACAACAGCGGAGTTTCTTTGGTTCCAATTTTATAGCTCATATCTAAAAATATTATACAGGAAATTTACTGTTTCTTTTTATATTAATTGTTGTGTTACTGTTAAGCCTCGTTACAAGTAGGTATTTTAGATTTAATAAGAAAATTAATTAATACTAAAATTATTCAAGATTTTTTCTTTGGCTTTGTTGCCCAGTATAAATTTCTTTATGAAACTCAAGATTCGTGGTTGGATTTGCATTAAAGTATATTATTCAATTTAACATACTGCAGTAGTAGAATGGTTTTGGCATCTCTAATCTCTCCAGTAGCAAGCAAATTCATAGCCTCATCGAGTTTCATTTCTAAAACTTCGATGTTTTCCTCCTCGTGTTCTACCCCACCGCCCTCGTTTACCTTCATGTCTTTTGTATACTCTGCAATAAAGAAATACAACATTTCTGTAACAGAGCCAGGCGACATATACGCCTCAAAAATCTTGCGAACATCTTTTATCTTATATCCTGTTTCTTCTTCGGTTTCCCTACGTATGCAGTCTTCTGGGTTATCTTGATCCAATAAGCCCGCACAAGCTTCAATTAACATCCCGCTTTCATTTCCATTAATATAGGTAGGCAATCTAAATTGCCTTGTTAATATAACAGTATGTTGTTCCTTATTATAAAGTAAAATAGCGGCGCCATTACCTCTATCATAGGCTTCCCTCACTTGGGTGTGTTTTGAACCATCTTGCTTGGTATACTCATAGCTAATCTTCTTAAGTACATACCAATTGTTGGAGAGAATTTGGGTGTCTAGTAATTTAATATTGTCAATCATGTGTAGCGTAAACGTAATGTATTGGCTATTTATTTTTGCAAGCTAGGCTTAACCTTGTGCAAGTTAAAAATAAAAAAGTGAACGCAAAGCAGAAGTAACATTGAAATCACAAACGAAAAGGAACAAACGAAATTTGGGTCAGCAATACATCTACTGTTGTTGAAGGAAGATTTTTTCTATTGTGCTTTTTCCATTGCCAAAAACATGTAAAAAGTAAATGCCATTAGCATAAGACGCAAGGTTTATACTGCTAGGTAAGCCTTCTGCTTGAAACACTCTTACCCCAAATATATCATACACTGCTACCGAAGCATTTTGGTTCAAACCGCTTTGATAGCTAAGGTTTAATAGGCCGGATACAGGATTAGGATAAAATTGAACGGTTAGCTTTTCTTCTTGGCACGAACCAACTACAATTACCTCAGAATAAGAACATGCACCATCTATATCAGTTTGTTTTAATCGATAATAGCTATCAACCACAGGTGCATTTGCATACACATACGAATACTTGTTTACCGAATTGGAAGTTCCAGCTCCATTAATTTTTGCAAGGCTTATCCAATTGTTTTTATCAGAACTTGTTTCTAACATAAAATAGCGATTATTTTTTTCGGAAGCTGTAGTCCAATTGAAAACTATGCTTTGCTTATTGCAACTTGCGTTAAACGAAACTAATTTAACTGGCAATACGGTATTGCTACTATAAATATTTATGGCACCTGCAGTTGATAAACCTCTACCCAAAATGGCAGATTTTAATAATAGATTTATGGCACCATTGGCAATTAAAGTACCTCTAAAAATAGAGCTATCGCCCAAAGTAAAGGCACCGTTTACATACCAATATACATTATTTTGATTTGCCGAATTAGTCAGCAAAACCTTGCTAGACAAGCCCGTATTTAAGGCTCCATCCACCTTTATTACAAATACGGCATTTGGGTTTCCCATGGCATTTAAGGTAAGGTTGCCATTAAGAGTAGCAAGTGAGCTAATACAATAAATATTGGGAGTAAGTGTTTGCCCGTAACCTAAGCCAGAGGCCAATGGGCTTCCACAAGTTAAGGCACTTAAACTAGCCGCTGCTGTAGCCAAATTTGTAGCAGCTAAAGTGCTTACAGAATCGGCAATATGTATCGTGCCAATTAAGGTTCCCGGAGGAAAACCCGTAAAGGCACCTGCGTTTGTTCCTATATCACCGATAATAGCAGAAGTTCCATAATTATTAAAAGCACCCACGCTAGTAAATAAGGCAAAGGATGCTACTCTACCTAAATTGGGGGCCTGAGCATAATTAAGTATAGGAAGTGTAACAAATAGCAAAAATAAGCTAGTGTTTAGGACTCTATTTTTCATAGGAATAAGATTTATGAGAGAAGTATTTCTCTGCAACAAAGATCTATTCCAATGCGCTGCTAAGTATTACACAATGCGTGCTACTTGTTGTATATTTAACTGATTTAAAAATTGTCCAATTTGCAAAATGCGCAATAAAAAAGGTAAGGTCTATGGCAAAGCAATTATTTTAAACCTGAATAGAGGTATAGGTTTGTATTGGAATTTTAAACCAAGATACTATGAAAACCACTCCACTTTTCTTAAAATTTTCCATTGGATTTTGTTTCTTGTTCTTTGCCGGCTGCACTAAGTTAGATCTCAATTTACCCTATAATTCCTCAAGTTGCCAGCGCCCCGACCTATTTATTACCCTTAGCGATGTTCCAGGTTTTGTAAAACGAACTTTTCTTTCCTCAAAAACCGATACCCTTGTATTTGTATCGAGCACAGGAGAAGAGGCAACAGCTTATTATACCTATCTAAGTTCCTGTATGAAAGATATAGTTCAATACAAACAAGTAGATTGGACAACAGATTGTGGAGCAATAATGAGAAACGATCATCAGTTAACTAGAACCTATAAGCAACATTTTATCCTTCCATCCATAGGAGAAGATTTTGAGATTTCGGTTTGCAATGGAGTAGATAATTATGCTAGTTTAAAACAAGATAGTATTAACTATTTTACCAATAGCTATATCAGTTATGATAATCCAAGACAGAGGGATGTAATTACGGGGAGTTATGGAGGAATTATTTGGTATAGCTTTAATAAAAACAATACGTATAACAGGCAATATTATTATTTACCCTCTGCCTACTTAGGTAATAAAGCATATTTAGATGTTTACTATATTACCTATAGTAAAGGTGGCGTTGAACGTAGAATATACTTTACCGAAAAAGAGCACGTAATTTCATTTTGCGACTATAAGGGAAAAGTTTGGGCAAAGAAGTAGGTTCAATGTAAAAAGGAAAGAAACACAATTGAATCTAATAAACCTCTTCCAATTCTTTTCTTTCTTTTAGCAATAGCCTCGCCGCCTCCATGGCCTCAGGAACATACTTCCCGCCTTCAAGAATTTTAAGTAAGGTAGCAGTAGAATAGGACTCATATTTTTCTTTAAATCTAATCACTTCTTCTTCAAATCTTACTTTATCCTTTTTAATCGCTTCTTCAGAGCTCGGTTCAGGACCCTCCTTTTTAAAAAGAAAATCATTTATCTTTTTAAAGTTAATTTTATAGGTAAGCAATATGGCTAAAAAAGCTTGGGGTTGAAAATATATGATAAGTCCATTTATTGAAGCCCTAACAGTGGTGGTACCGTAAGAAAATTCAATTATATTAAATAAGCCAATAACAAGTGTTAGTGTTAAGGTTACCTTATAAAATTTAGGAAATAAAAAGTATACCAAATAATTGAAAGCAAGTACTTCCATTGCCAAATAATTAGTAGCGCTAAGACTACAATTTCTAAGCACTACTTCAACAGGTGCTTCCAAGCAAAAGAAACTTAGCAAAAATACTGGCCACAATTGTTTATGACGCTTCATGTTAGTTTTGAGTTGTTCCTCGTCCATTGAATTTTGTTACTTACTTAATAATCGAATGGGAGGATAACTATCGTACTTAATTTCTTCTTTAATAGTTTTAGATAACATCTTATTTTCTAGGAGTGTTTCAATAATGTATAATCTATGTATACCGCAGGTTAACCTATCATACATAGCCTCTAATGGCAACTTACATTCTTTGGTTATATTGGTTTGATAAATTCCCAAAACAGCAGACACGATAGAATGAACATCGTCGTCATTTTTGCATCTTTCAACCAATTTGGTAATTAATTTATAATCGCCCTTCTTATAATTTAATTCCAAAAGCTCCAGGTAGGTGGCAGAGTCTTTTGCTTTTGATAGCTTTTCAAGTGCAAATTCTCGAATATCATTACCAGAAAAGTGTTTTAGTGCTCTTGCTCCCGCTTTTGCCAGTTGCTTTTCTGCTATTTTAGTGCTTCTTGCGATGTTAAAAATTGTGAGATAAGAATAAGGATATTTTATATGAGCAAATACCTTCAGGTATTTTTCAATTTTATTAGCATCCGTTTCTTTTAAGAAATCATTTGCCAATTTTTTTACATCTGCCTTCGTTAAATCCTTCGCAAATACCTGCCTCAATGGAACCGTTAAATTAGCTTCAATTCTTTTGCTAACCGTTGCATAACTTTCTTTTAGGTTCCTTTTCTGAGGGCCTCTTTTGGATCTTATTTTTTGCACCGAATCAAGAAAGGTTTTAATATCACTATCCGTTTCACTTGCCTTCTTTAGTTCTTTATTTACCTTAATTTCTGGGTGTACATTTTGAAACGACTCTAGCATCCAACCATCTTCCCATTCTTCTGAATTGTTTCGCAAAATTTTACCCCGAGTTTTGGCAATATGTTTCAATCCTTCCAAACCATCTATCTTTAAAATGGCATCTTGGCCAGTCCAGTCTAAATCATCCTTAGTCTTTTTAGCGTAACACTTATAGATGGCTTTCCTTGCTTCTTTATCGCCTTGCAGAGCAAATAAAGCTGCCAAATCAAAAAGCTGAACCAAGGCCCAATAGTCTTTGCGCTCGTTGGCAAGTGCATCTAAAATAGCTTGCCTTATTTTCTCCTTTTTGGAGGAAAGTTCAATGAGTTCAAAAATAAAATCTGCTCTACTACCTTCACATTGATTATCGTAAGATAAATTTCTTACTGCCCCCTTTAGTATCTCTTTAGAAAAGTCAATACTGGAATTGCGCTTCAATAACAAATAAGCTTCACCAGTACCACGTTCAAGGGCGCTTCTAAATTTTCTAAGAATTTCTTTCTTAGCGGCAGTATCAATAGGCGACTCTTCTGTGATTTTATTCATAAACAGGAAAGACCAATTTATTCTACCACAAACTTCATGAAACTAGTTTCATATCCTTCCAATTTCAAAAAATAGAGGCCTTTGATTAAGCCTTCTACGGCTATTTGGTTCAACGAAGGAAGAGCATCTGCCAATACTATTTTACCTGTTGTATCATATATTTCATAGGCGCATTGAGAAGGTATGTTTGAACCTAATAAAGTTATTGTGTTACTGCATGGATTAGGAAATAAAGTAAGCGCTTTTTGCTTAGGTAAGTCCAACAATCCGGTAGCACCTGTTTTTTCAATAACGTAGTAAAGTAGGGATGAACCTTGAATATCATTCCATTCACCAGCTTTACCTAGCATACTAGAACCTGCAGGCCAGCCCGCTAAACCAATGGCAGCATGATTTTGAAAGGGTGCATAATTATCAGGCTCATTGGGAGTGCCCGTGCTTTTTCCACCCCAATTAAAATACCTACCGTTTACGGCAATTCCATTTCCCAATCCATTTGCACCCTGGCCAGTCCAAAAGTTTATTCCACTTGTATCATTATTTCCATTCCAAATCCAAGTACCTTCATTGGTTTGGTCTGTTGCTCCAATCCATACATAGGCAATACCTCCACCATTGTCAATACTTGTATAAGTAGGGCTAACCCCCGCACTTAAAATGCCTGCATAAACGGCATTTTGCTCATTCGAATCATTTATTTCTACCAAATAACCACCGCGTTCAACAGCACAGGCCGAAGCACTCGCCCATAGACGCTTCTCTTTTACTACCTCATAATTTTTACCAGCATAGGTAAAGCTAAACACATTGGCTTCTTGGGCACATTGGGCATGTAATTTTATTGAACCTAAAATAAGGCTGCAGACAATAAGTGCCAAAAATTTGTTTTTCATATGGGTAAACTAAAAAATCAGTACAATACTAAACCTAAAGTGAGTAAACTAGTAATTTATCGTCTAATAATTTTAAAGGCTAAATCTCTACCAATCCCTTGCATAATAGCTAGGTTGATCCAACTTAAAGCAAATTTTTCAAGGAGCTCAACTTTATCATCTCCACCAAAATCGTAGCAGGTAGCAAAGCCAATATCAGTAGAGAGTTGCTGAGCCAATTGCTTGGCGGCCTTATTATCTCCTGCACAAAACATATCAATGCCTTGGCCACTATATGTTGGGTTCAACATGTTTTCAAAACCGGTTGTATTAAAACATTTCACTACCACATCACTTTGGGTCAGAGCTTTAATAGCATGGTAAGCGGTGGCATAATTCTCAGGCCTTGTGCGAATAGAATTGGTAGCATCAATAATTGTTTTGCCTGTGATATTTCCAAGTTGAGGTATCACTTGCAAAACCATATCTGGCGGGGTAGTTATAATAATTACCTCGCTTTGTTTGGCAGCATTTTCAATGGAGGTAAATCTATCTTCTCCAATTTTTGTTGCCAACAAAATAGATTTTTCACTTAATGGAAACTTTGCTCCCATTAATACAGTATGTCCTGCTTTAATAAATTGCTGAGCCAAAGCCCCTCCTACATTTCCTGTTCCGACAAGTGCTATGTTCATGTATTTGTAGTATTAAAATTTGTTGCCTAATTTATTTCACTCGATTATACGTTAATTTATTCCCTCTTGCCATATAAGACAGGCTAAGAGTATTCTTATCAACTCCTAGAATATACCAACATAAGTCAGATTTCTTACATGAAATATAAGAATCTTCTTCTAAGTTTTCTTTTGAATTTTTGTCAGAGTCATTTAAACATTTATTAGCTAAAACAAACTCTTCCACATCCCAATCTGCCATACCCTCTGCAATTTCTCTCATTTCATTCCCTTCAAATACAAGAAAATTTGTTGTATCATCTATATGCTGCCATTTGCCTTGGAGCAACAAAAATGTTTCGCTTTTGGCAATGGTGTCAGCAGGTTTTTCTTTTGTTCTTGCTAGCTCATTAACTGTAGAATCTGCTATAATTACCTTATTTGTTGTGTTGCTAAAGCTATTGCAGCTAATTAAAATAATCAGTAAATAAGATATACTCCTAAAATTTATTTTTAACATGCTTTATTCTTTAAAAATACTGTCCAAATCCAAAATAAATTGGCAAATCAAAATGAAGTGTATGCGAGTAAAATAGCCTAGGATTGTATCCTAAATGCCAGAATCCATTGGTCATTTCATTTTTGGTAATTCTACCCCGAATGCCAATAATGGCATTTAAATCTACATACGTAACATTTCCATAGAAATTTATGGAAGGTTCAATACCCAATTCTAGAAAGGTTCTATTAGTGCCAAACAATTGAGCAATTTCTGGTGTAATTATAAAATCGCTGGGGTCGTTACGAGGCGGTTCAACCTCACCTGGCATGTACCCTATACCAATAGACGCAATAGTTTGGGTCCATTTAAATTTTAGAAGTCTCCGCTCATATTTTAGGTGATAAAGTCCTTGCCTTGGGCCGGTAACATAAATAATGTTATTTAAGGTATCACCAGATGATTGCGCATTAAGGTTGGCACCTAAGGCAATTAAAATAAGTAAGGCTATTCCTTTTATCCAACGCATCATTTTAAATCGTAGGTTTTAAATTTCCAATACCAATCTAGCAATATAGGAATTTTCTTTAAGGTAAAGCTTATGGAGTAGCTAGCATTTCCAAATCAAGTTTGTATTTTTCCTTGTATTTAGTGTTGGGTATATTTGAGTTATCTTGCAAAGCCAACGTATTTAATAATTGCCTCCCTACTTTAGGGTCAAAACATAGAATACATGGTATCCTAAACTTAGCAACTAGTACTGCCCTCTATAAAATTTGTTTTTATAATCTAGTTGAAGGCCATTATCGTTAAACCATTTGGCAAAGCTTTCAAACTTTTCTTTGTTTTCCTTTTGCCACTTAATAAAACCTTCTACATCGCCTTTCATTAATATCCAATGATTATAGGCTTCCATATGTCCTGCCTCTTTTATTTTCTTTTGAAAATCAAACAAAACATTTGGATACTTTTTATCCTGCCCATTTGCAAAGTAATTATCTACAAAAGAACTTCTAATTTTATCCAAGGAGTTAATATCAATTGTCTTTACAGATAGCATAGAAAACATTAATGTTGGTTCGTACACCCCCACCCCAAAAGGTAATTTAAATTTACTTGGATCAGATAAAGCAGAAATATCCATACTAGCATTTTTGCTAAAGCTTACCGACATACTGCTATCACTTGTAAATTTAATTTCACTTTTGTAGGTATCATATAACAATTTACTAATTTCGGCTGTACGCTTGCTATTTCGTTCTAAGTTCATAAAAATCTCACCATAAATCATGCCCCAAACTTCCTCGCTAGACCCACAAAAAATGCGTGCTGCGCGATAATAGTTAGAAGGAAAACTTGGATCCACTTCGATGCCTTTTTCATAAAAACCAATGGCTTTTTCAAACTCATTTTTGCCCCAATACACATTTCCTTTTTCCAGGTAAATCATACCCGAATTAGGAAATTTCTTTAATCCCTCATCATAGATTTCAAAGGCCTTTTCCGTGTTTCCAACTTCATCATAACTGTTTCCTAAAAGCTGAAACAAGCGTTCATTTACGTCTTTATGATTTTTGTTTTTTTCTAAAATTTTTATTGCTGTTTTATAGTCTTCTTTATAATAATAGGCATAGGCCATTTCGTAGGGGTAATCAAACCTGTCGGGATCTAATTTTTGTGCCTCTTCAAGTAACTTAATACTCTCATCTAATTTGCCACTATCCATTAGTTTTATGGCTTCTTTTCCTTTAGAAAGGGCTTGTTCTTTGTTGCTTTGTGCGGTTGCAAATTGAGTTGAAATAACTAAAAGTACTAAACTGATAATTCTACTAGTTTTGTTCATAGGGCGAGTGTTTTTTATTGTTTGTTAATATACTTATATATTTCTAATTCCATCTCTGCGTTTTTTTCTGAAATGAAAAAAATTTTCTACTTAATAATAACAGGCTTTGGCAGGCTAGCACAAGTAAACAATATGTGAATTTTGCAATTCAAACTAATTGTTATGTAAGGTTTTGTAGGCACTTTAGGTGGATTTTCGTTGCGGAATTATTCCACACCAAACTTTAATTCAAATTTATGAAAAATTTTAAATTTTATCTACTGCTAACACTAGCTATTACTGCAATGGCTCTTGCTTTACAATCATGTAAAAAAGGCAGCGACGATCCAGCTGTTTCTGTTTATTCAAGAAAAGATAGGTTCACTAACACTTGGACACTTACAAAATATGAGAAGAATGGCGCTGTACAAGACCTTAGCGGAACCACCTATCAATATAGTGTGTTTAATACTGGCAACTTAACTCAAACTATTGAAGGAACTATTTTTGGGTTCCCAACTAGGTCGGTTAAAGATGGTACTTGGAGCTTTCAAAATGACGATGAAGATGTAAAGATTACCATTGGCTCAGATGCTACCGTTTACAATATTCAACGCCTAGCCTCAAAAGAACTTTGGCTTCGCAAAACCATTGATGCCGATACGTATGTTTACTATTTCACTGGTTTGTAGTTGATTTTGACTGAACAATTCAATCAGAGGTAGAGCTCATATATTTTCACCAGGTTTCTCTCCAATACCAATTCTTTATTTGGTATTGGAGAGTTTGCTTCTAGCCCAAACCTAACAATTTCGTTTATCGTTGGAATTAGCTCTTTCATGCCCCACAATTACATTTTGGCAAACTGTAAATCGAATTATACATCTTAAGAATATTCTTAGAATTAAGAAAGGTTTTGTTCTTTTTAAGAGTACTCACTTTAGCTGTTTTCAAATCAAGTAACCCTACTGAAACATTTGCGGCTGTTTCTTCTGTCTCAATACTCACATAGTATTTCCCATCCTGAAAATAAAATTCAGAATACCTATCATTGTTTTCAATTTCGTGGCTCAACACAAGTCTTCCTTTTTTAAGATCATATATACTTATTCCCGAAATATCAGAGTCGAAGGTGGCGAATAAATAATTTTTATCGGCCGAAATAGAAAAAGTACCACCACTTATACTTGTTACTTTTCCGCTGCTATCAATAAGTATTGTTTGCCCATTATAATCGCCAAATTTGGAAAGAATAAAATAGGTTTTGCAAGGTTGATTTTTTGCTGGATATAAGCCAGAGCAACCACCTACAGGTTCAATATCATAATGTTTCTGATATACTGTCTTTCCATTTTTACTAACAGTTAACCAAGAGCGACAAAAAAATAGTGCCTCCGAAACATTCTTAGGGTGGGTTTGAGTAATTACAATTTGAATAGTTCCAAAGTAATTGGTATCAGTAATACTTACAAATTTAGTAGCAGGATAATCGCTCTTTTTAAATATCGGGCCTTGTGGCCTTACTTGCGAGAAAAGGCTTGTGCTTACAAGTAAAAATGTTAGTGTAAGTATGTTTAATTTCATAGATGAATCTGGCGAAAGGGCCTTTCAAATTTAATACAAACTTCAAACAAATTTATTCGCCGCAAATTTGCGGTGAATAATGCCGCGTCACTCAACAAATCAACAACAACCTATACTCGCCAGGCTTTTCAAGGGGCGCTCGGTGTATGCAAGGAAGCACTTGGCTATCTGGATAATCTGTTGCTAAGCGCCACATATTTCCTAGACCAAAGCTATGTATCGCCGCATTGGGTTTAGGTTCAAAATGTAAATCAAAGAAATGCTCGCTTAAAAAGGTTTCAAAGCCCTGATCCTCTCCATCATATATTTTCCTAAGCTCTTGGCGTATTTCGGGAATGAGTATTTTTTGCTGCGCATCGGTATTGGCAATAAGCTCGCTAGATGCGCCATAATAGGTACATAAAAACGTAGCGAGCGGTATGGGCGAGCGATCTACATGAAAGGAATATACATCCGTAGGAAAAAAGGGAAACTGCGCATCTCTATCATAGCTTTTAATGAGGTTCAAATTAGGATCTGCTCCGTGGGCCTCCAATAAGCGCATATCGCTTAAAATTATCTCGCGGGCACAATTCCCCTCTTCGCTCAATTGAAGGGCTAAAAGCTGCTCCTCTTCAATCAGTGTAACATTCTCTTCCAGTACTATCTTACTCACAATCTCCTCAAAATCGCCTAGCAGCTCGCGCTTCCAGCAAATTGCATTCATTTCTCCCAATAGTTCGGTCTGAACCAAGTGCTGAAAACCGTTTACTACAGTAATTTGGTTTGGAGGAAGGGAAGAGTTTTGCATGTTGTAAAATTAATTTATTTAACCAACCTATTCCATATCATTTCCATCGTTACTTTTTTCGCCTTTACTTATTCGCTTGGTAATTGGAACCCAAATTCTTTTACCTACATCATAGGCCAGTTCAAGAGCAACATCCACATAAAGCTCCTTCTGGCGGTAATTGGTATTGTCCATATTTTGGCCAAAAATAATTTCGCCCAAAGTGCGGTTATTAGTTAGTTGCTCTTTTTTAGATTTATCACTAAAACAAGTTGGGCCTATTTGCTTGTTTGTTTTCGCATCTATGCAATCAAGCTCTGCATAACAATCTACTTCGTACAGGGTAAATTGCCGACCGTTAAATTCAGAATTTGGATTGCTAACACTTTCTGCATAGGTTCTTTCAGTTAAAGCAATATTCCTTACATAAAGAATGAAATCTGGATTTACAGCATAATTATCAATGGTCACGTTATCCGTTTTTCTAGCTTCTGCATTAAACCCACTTATAAATTCATTCTGGTAACTAAGTACATCCCGACTTAAATATTTAGAGTATTCGGCTTTATTAAGGCTTGTAAAAATGCCAGAAAAAACCACCTTAATAACGACAGGCTTTGTGACATTTTGTTTAAATAAAATACACGAATTAAAAAAGCTGAAAATAAATATCCATAAAACAACTTTTACAAATTTCATAGGCAAGACTTAAAGCAATTTGCATGGGGGGCTCACTCAATTAAACGTTTAAGCGAGATTCAATATCCATTTTTTGATGGAGTATTCTACTAATTTCAATTTGGTTTTTCTTTACGTTTATTCTGTAAAAAACAATATGCGATTTAACCTTTGATCCAAAGTATCCTTTTCTTATTTCACCATAATCTTTACCTGATAGTGGGTCTTTTGAAATATGTTCAATTTCATCTAGGATTAAATTATAGTACCTATCAGCTTGCTCTTGGGACCAATTTTCAAACGTGTACAACCATATTTTCTCCAAGTCACTCGAGGCTTCCTTGCTGATTATATGGTTCATTTTTGGGGGATATGTTTTTTGTGAAGATTTTTGAGAAAAGTCTCCCGATTAAACTCTTTTACAAATCCAGATTTTTCCCCCTTCTGCAATTCATAACTCAATTCTGCCTTTTTGGTCTCTTCATACTCAAACATCCTTAGAGCTGCTCGCACAACCTCACTTGCGGAGGAGTATTTACCCGACTTTACCTGTTGATTAATAAAATCATCAAAATAGTCGCCAAGTAAAATAGATGTATTTTTTGCCATAATAAGTTTGATTTCCATTTCAAATATACCAATTCTTGGTATAAATCAATAATCAAGGTAAATTTTGATAATTGCATTCTTGATTTTATAATGAAACAAATTTTCAAACTCTAAAACTACATCCTTACTTTCATTTCTATTTTCCATTGTAGGTATGGATTTCGAAAAAAATAAATTGCCATGCAATAGGTCCTCCATTCCTAAGCAAAAAAATATAGCGCTTAAATTTGGCCCTTATGCCTTGGGTCAAAATCTACCATCCATTCAATACCATATTTGTCTCTAAACATGCCAAAGTAAGAACCCCAAGGGCTATCGCCAATAGGCATTTCAACTTCACCTCCTGCTGAAAGTCCCAAAAACAATTTGTCTGCTTCTTCTTTGCTTTCTGTTCCAATTGCTATTTTAGATCTGTTTTCCCTTTCGTTTGTTCGTCCCATGCTTTCAGGAACATCATTGCCCATTAAAACATTTTGGCCAATTGGTAAGGCAATGTGCATTATTTTGTTTGCTTCCTTTTCGTCAATTGGAAAATCGTCACTAGCTAGGTCTTTGAAACGCATAACTTGTGCGAACTCTCCGCCAAAAACAGATTTGTAAAAGGTAAATGCTTCTTCGGCATTTCCGTTAAAGTTGATGTGTGGATTTATAAGTGCCATAATCTTAAGATTGTTGTTTGTTTGTTAATTTATGATGCCAAATATAAGAAACTGCTAAAATTGCGAACACGAAGAATGGGAAAAAAGTTTCACCATTAATTCCGTCAACCGCTGCATGGCTTATGAATGCAAAAATAAAGTCAAACGCAAACCCAGCATACGCCCATTCTTTTATTCGCTTCGAAACGTTTGGAATAAGGATGGCTAATACACCTAAAACTTTAAAAATAACTAAGGCGTTTCCAAAATACAATGGATACCCCAAATGTGTGATTCCCTCTTTTGCCATTTCGCTTTGTGAGGTAAGGGCAGGCATAACTCCTTCAAATAAGGCAATGATGGAAGTGGCTACCCAATAAATAATTTTGTCTTTTTTCTTTATCATAGTTTTTTAGTGTTTAATTCTTTTTCATAATTTAAAATCCAGTTATTCCCATACTTGTCTGTAAGATCGCCAAACAGAGCACCCCAAAAGGTGTGTTCAAGTTGGTGCTTAACCTTACCATCCTGAGATAACTTTTGAAAAAAGGTATTAATATCCGCTTCACTGATGCAATTAAGCATCAACGAAACAGCATTCCCTTTTACCAAACCTGATCCAGGTGCCATATCAGAACCCATCAGTACAAAACCTTGGTGTGTAAGTGTTGAATGTAAAATACACTCTTTCATTTCTTCTGGCAATTGGCTTGCTAAAGGCGATGCGCCAATTGTTTGAAATAAAAGATCACCACCCAAACATTCTTTGTAGAAGGTCATTGCTTCGCGGCAATTGCCATTGAAAGTAAGATATGAATTTAGTTGGGTCATACTAGGCATCTAACAAGGCTTGAATATCAAATTTTTTCATTTGCATAAAGGCCGCAATAACTCTTTGAGATCTTTCAGGATGACTCATAAGTTCTCCCAAAATTGTAGGAACAATTTGCCAAGAAACACCAAATTTATCGTCGAGCCATCCACACTGATTATACTTGCCGCCTTCACCAAGTTTCTCCCAATAATGATCTATTTCTTCCTGTGTATCGCAATTAATTACATAGGAGTTTGCAGGCGAAAAGGTGTAATGTGGACCTCCATTGAGTGCCATAAATTTTGTTTCATTGAGTTCAAACATTACTACCATAGGATTTTCAGATAGTATTTTTGAGGTTTTGAACACAGAGCAATAAAACTCTGCTGCTTCTTTAGCTTGTCCGTTAAACCATAAGCAAGGGTAAATTTGATTTTCCATGTAATTACTTTTTTAAAATGTGCGTTGAACCGAATTGAGAGAACAAAGATGCATCCTAAATCAAAAATAGTCCTTGTGTAAAAATGACAACTAAAGGGCTATTTACGACAATATTTAATTTACTTTTATCCCCCACCAATCCATTCTTTAAAAATGAAGCACATAAGTATTCTAGTTCCCGAAAGTTCGGTTATGCAAGCCATTGCCGACCCACAGTATTTGTTTTCTGCTGTGAATCAGTTTAGGACTATGTCTGGCAATAAACCTTTGTTTGATGTAAAACTGGTAGGCTTAAAGAAAGTAATAAAACTGAATGATGGTTTGTATTCTGTAAATACCTCGCACGTATTAGAAGATAGTATAAAAACCGATTTGGTAATCATTCCTGCCCTGTTTGGCGATATGAAAATTGCCATTGCCCAAAACAAAGAACTTTTACCTTGGATTAGCCAACAATATAAAAATGGTGCAGAAATAGCTTCCTTGTGTGTGGGTGCCTTTCTATTGGCTTCAACAGGATTACTCAATGGCAAAAAATGCTCTACACATTGGGGCTTTCAAAATGAGTTTCGTGAACTGTTTCCCGAGGTTGAATTGATGGATGGAAGCATTGTTACAGAAGAACATCGTATTTACTCAAGCGGTGGAGCCAATTCTTATTGGAATTTATTATTGCATTTGGTTGAAAAATACAGCGACAGACAAACAGCTATTTTAGCTGCCAAATATTTTGCCATAGATATTGATAGAGAAAGTCAATCGGCCTTTGCCATGTTTCAAGGTCAAAAAAGGCATACAGATACTAGTATTAAGCAAGCTCAAGAGTATATAGAAAACAATATTCAAGAAAAAATTACAATCGATGAATTAGCTGCATTAGTTTCATTGGGCAGGCGAAGTTTTGAAAGACGATTTAAGATTGCCACCAATAATACGGTACTCGAATACATAAGCCGTGTGAAAATAGAATCGGCCAAACGAAGTTTTGAAACAAGCAGAAAAAATAGTACAGAAGTGATGCATGAAGTGGGTTATACAGATACAAAGGCCTTTCGTACAGTTTTCAAAAAAATAACTGGACTCACCCCTATCGAATACCGCAATAAATACAATAAGATGATAGTGAACTAATGTTTGCCCCACAAACACCCTAAACCCCTACTTCAGAATAGTTAAAGTAATCTACTCCTCCAATTGGTTTTTACCAAGTAAAAATAACTTATCCTCATTGTTTCTAATAAACTTTTCGCTTTTTATAAAATCGGCTTTTACATTTTTAGAAAGGTGGTTTATCCAGCTCGGACTTTCTTCTCCTCTTAAATACGCATACAAAGCCAAGGCATATCCCCATTCCATTTGAGATAAATATCCTATGGTGCTCCTTTCCCACCTATCAAAACCTTGGTGTATTTGAAAGGCGGCGTTGGCATTAAAAATTCCAAAACCAAATACCACCGTGGTAAGGTCGGTTAAGGGTTCATTGTTTTCTTCTATCTTATTTTCACCCAAGAGTTTTATATGCGAAATTTCGTGGGCCAATGTGGCCACCAATTTAATAGGATCCTTTAAATTTTTCTCTTCTAAGCCAATATAATATTTGTTATTTTCTTGCCTACCCCAATAAAGTCCAGCAGTATACTCTTCGTCTTCCATAGCACCCATAAACATCCGCCTATCAAACACGTTGCCCGTGTTTATTTCGGTCTGACCTTCACTATAAATTTCAAGTTCAATCTCATCAGCGTTAATTTCCATTTGCCGAGCAATAATTTTCAGGGTATCAAGAGCCGATTGATTTTGTCCGGTGTATTTAATTGGAAAGTCGGTATAATCTGGGCTAAGCACTTTCTTGCTTTTAAGGTTCTCCTCACCAAATTGTTGCATGAGCCAAAGCAGCGCATTGTCTATCCATTGCCGCATTTCTTCGTCAACCGGAGCTTCTATGGGTTTTTTATTTCCAAATAGGTTAAACATGCTTACTCAATAATTAGCTGGTATGTTTGTAGCGCCTCCCGAATTCGATTGGCTAATTTTTCGTTGTATGCCATGTTGCCATTTTAGTTTAGCGAAAGTATGGATGTGTTAGCAGATAAATTTATTTATCAAAACGAAGTTGGCGAAATTGAAGCACTAAAAAAAGCATCGAAATTCTATAAGGAACCAAGTCATGAAATAATCGCCATTTGAATGCATGTTTGCCCTAATATTTAAATGTCAATACTGAAACCCAAACATAAAAAAACCGGAATCTCTCGACTGATTCGAGAAACTCCGGTTTTGCAAATGCCTTGTTATGGGCTAGCTGTATTATTCTTCTGTTCTAGAAAGTGAATAAATTACTAATCCAAATCCAATTTTATTAATTGCATCCGCAATGTTATATACAATATCCATAGCATGAGAAGCAGCTGCTGGGTCAGAAACAAGTTGAATTCCAAACAATCCTCCTGGTGTTCCTAAAATATAACCTAATGGATAAATTGCCCAACCAACTAATACAAACCATGCCAACACGCGTGTAGCTTTCGCCACTTGTGGTCCTGCGGTTTGAGCCAATGTTGCCACTTCGCCAAACCAAATTAGGTAGGCAATGTAAAAATAGGCAGCACCAGAAATTACACCCCAAAGAACACTGTTTCCTCTGTCTAATGTTTCTCCAAAATAACCTGTTACTAACATAACCAATGAAGCAGCAATCAACTTCCATAAAAGAGAAATTTTAGCTCCAGCTTTTTTGGTAATTAGATAGAATTCAACGCACATCAAAGGCACTGTTAAAATCCAATCTACATAGCGAAAAAATGTTGGCGAATCACCTGTTGCAAGGTTGTATCCTCGCATGTAATAATAATGTACTGCCGCAATAAAGGTTATTAAACCCGATACTAAGACAGATGTTCTCCATTTTTGAGAGGTGGTGTTCAATTCAAAAAAGAAGAAAACTGAAGCGGCCATCATGGCCATTGTTCCAATGAAGAACGTGAAAGCAACATAATTGTCGCTCGCAATTTTTAAATGTTCCATTTTTAATTTGTTTTAGGTTTTGCCTACTCTTCGGATTTTCGGATACTCCAAGTTATTAGTCGAGTTTGATCATCAGTACATTAACAACATCCATTTCAAGGCATTGTTTTACGTATTCTTCACTTGCTTGTATATGCAAAGGCACTTTGCAATGCGCAAAAAACTGCTTACATAAATTAAGACGAGTTAAAATTACAAATACATCAAACCACTAATTCAGAGTCTGCAAAAATCTGACAATGTAAAATTTCATAAAGTAAAATATGTACTCTCTATCAAGCTTACTAAGCTGTTTTGGTTTGTCATTATTTAAACCTCCTAAAACTTTTTTATGAAATAGATGTCATTCTCAAATTGGAAATCATAAACCAGTTTACTAAAGTAGATTATCTCTTTGCAGGCTCAGGCGCTTCTGCAACCCTGCTGCTTATGTGCATGGCAAAGGAGGGACTGTTAAAAGATAAAAAGGTTTTGATTATAGATCCAGATACAAAACAGTATAACGACAAAACATATTGCTTTTGGTCGGAACAAAATGAGCAACTTACTTTACAGTGCAAGCATTTAATAAGCCATGCATGGGATCAAGTTTGTGTCAATAAAAACGAGCCAGAGTCTTTATTACCCAAAAAGTATTTTCATATTTCTGGTATGGATGTTTACAAAGAATTACGGCGCATCATTGATCAACATCATTTAATATGGATTCAAGGTTCTGTTACTAATTTAAGTCTTAGTGAAAATGGAATTAAGGTAGTTACAGACACAGATAGTTGGGAATCGTCATTCGTTTTTGATAGTCGACCACCAAAATATGTACCTCTTAAAAAGGATGATGCTCATTTACTTCAATCCTTCATAGGATATGTAATTAGTAGCGACACACCTATTTCAAATTTAAATTGTGTAGACCTAATGGACTTCAACATTGAACAATTAGGTTCCACCCAGTTTATGTATGTACTTCCTTTAGGTGATGAAAAAATTCTGGTTGAATTAACGCGTTTTGGAGTCGACCTTATTACCCAAAACGAAGCACATCCAATCTTGGATTCATACATCCGACAAAGGTTTGGAAATTATCAAATAGAGCATATAGAAAAAGGATGTATTCCTATGAGCACAGCAGCAGTTTCTGTTGAGGCTTTACCTGGAGTTATTCCCTTAGGAGGAAGAGCTGGTGCTATTAAACCTAGTACAGGCTATGCATTTAAAAACATGTTTCATCATGCCGAACGTTTAGTAGAAAGTTTGAAAAGAAATGGAACACCTGCAATCATAAGCGAATCATCGCGCTTTAGGTTTTATGACCGCTTGTTACTTATGATACTCAGCAGGCAACCATCACAAGGGAAATTAATATTTGAAACTTTATTCAAAAAAAATACAACAAAAAATGTATTGCATTTTTTAGACGAAAAGACTACGCTGCTTGAAGATGCACAAATCTTTTTGACCCTACCCATGAAACCTTTTCTAAAAGCTGTTGGCTGGGTACTTAGGGCAAGAATGCATAGATTAATAACACCCTTTCTAGTATTGTTGTTGTCGTTACTCTTGCTGGTAATGTATAAAATTTCACCGCTTCTATTAAACTATATTCAAATACCTCTATTTACTTTGGGAATATTTATGGTAGGCATACCCCATGGAGCTGTTGATCATTTGTTGGAGACTGGTAATTTTAAAAAAAGGGTCACGCCTCGCTTTGTAATGAATTACCTTGGTTTAGCATTTCTTAATTTACTTGTTTGGCTAATTTTTCCAATTGGAGCAGTAGTGTTGTTTGTTTTATATTCTGCTTGGCATTTCGGACAAACCGATATAAAGGAATGGGAACTCAAAAAGGCAAATAGGATAAAGATAAGCAGCTGGGGGATATTGCTTTTAGGAATTATTCTATTAGGCCATCTAGCTGAAACCAATCGCATTTTGGACCATATGAAGGTCATTGAAATCCCTCTCCCCTATAGCCTAGGAAAACAGATAAGTGTGTTGCTTGCGCTTCTAGGAATTGTATGGGCCAGGCACGAAAAAAGTTGGAGGATGCTGTTAAGTTCTCTAATGCTTTTAGTTAGTATTGAGCTGCCGCTAATCACTTCCTTTGGTTTATATTTCTTGGGGCAACATAGCATAAATGGGTGGTCGCATTTAAAACAAGGAATGAAAGCAAACAACATCTCTCTTTATTATATGGCATTACCTTTTACCCTTGGCGCCTTAGTATTATTTGTTGCTTTTTTCTTCCTTTTGGTAAATACCAATTTATCTGAGTTCAGCGAAAATCTATTAGCCCTATTTTTTGTGTTCATTTCTTGTATAAGTTTTCCTCATGTATTGGCTATGAATAGATTTTACCATTCGAAACTAAAGCAATAGAATATTGCTTTTCCCTAAAGGGGGAAATTTTGCAGATAATTTGGGGTCATTCTATTGCAAGGGTACTACCTGGCTAGTCTAATATTCTTAAGAATTTGGCTAAATCCAAATTGGTTGTCACAAGTAGGTTATCCATAAGCGGAAGTATTTCATCTGTATCGCGCTTAAATTCTGATGCACTCAAAAGTATTGTATTCCCATTTTCTGTCCTTACGACAAATGTTTGCGGAGAGCTTGTATACATTTTGTTTGATCCATCAAGGTTGGATGTCCAAGTTTTCTCCCAAATAATCTTAAAGTCAATAATTTTTTGTCCTATGATATCCGTCCATTTTGGCTCAGAAGAAACATCCCATTTCTGCTCATACTCATTTGTTGTTTCCTTTAGGTCAATCAGTTTCGATTGAAGTCCGTAACTAATAAAGGTATTGTCCCAAAAAATGTAAATGGTCTTAGTGTCGGTTTTCAAATACACCGAATAATCAAGTGTGTCAATGTCGGGATACTTGGTGTGATAAGAGGGTTCAGGCCGAACCGTACTTCCTTCCTCCTCAGCAAGGTATTTTAGTTCTCCATAAATTACCGCACGAATTGTTTGCTCAAGAAACAGTTCTCGGCACTTGTTTTCATAGGTGATATGTTTGTTTGTGAGGGTCATTTAAAATTGACTTTGATAAAACTTGTATTGTGGGATAAGTATTTCAATAATACTGCCCCCTTATATTGTTCATAAAATAACATGGCGTTAAATGATTGCTATCAAGTTGTCTCCAAACTAAATGGTCTTTTTTCCCATCATAATAGGCTTGCACTTGTCCTTTGAATTTAAATCTACTTGTTTCCATATACTCAAAAACTCCTACTTGGCATCCATCTCTAAATAAATCACATTGTATTCCTGTTACAGCGAAGAAGGGCAAAGGCATAATTCTTTTTAAAGTTAAATATGCTAGGTCGCCAACTCGCAAATGGGTCAATTTGCATTTATCGATCGCTTGAGTCATCGTTGTATCGTCCAATTTGTCAATTAGAATTTGAATAGCCTCCTTTTTGTTAGCAATTATTCGCCACGTTACAGAATTACATTCAAAGGGATCTCCAGCTAAATTGATTAAACTATCTACCTGCAAGTTTATTCGGTTGTCCTGAGCAAATGAAAGATTGCTTATCAAAATAAAAAGTAGTGAGAAAAATAATTTCGCAGCTTGTTTCATTATTGAGGCTTAAGTAGTAGAGTCGAAATTAAAGAAATTGCTAACCCCAATAAAGGTACTAAGAAAAGAAGATAAAGGCGTTCAAAAAAAAGTTGTTGTAGAACATCCTTTTGGGTGGTAATAAACAATCCAATAATTGATAAAAGTATGGTTACTATTAAGAAGTTTATAAAAGATGCCTTTACCCAATAGGAAAATGAGTTCAAGCCAGGATTTTGAAAACGAAACTTAAGGCTAGTTGCAATACATGCTGCTATTGGAGAGAATAGGATACCAGCAAACAAAGATTGAACTACAATATGGCTTTTATCTATGGTACCAGCATTTACAAGCTGAACCAATACACTTAAAATTAAGGCAGAAATAAGCGCTATACCAATGCCAATGAAGCTATAGTTTAATGGAAGAAATATCTTTTTAATTCTTGTCATTTGTAGTAATAGAACCAATTACTTTGATAATTATTGTCAAAATTCTCTTTGCTATCTATAGTAACAGAAAAGAACTCCCGCTTAAAGTATTTAAATTCATCGTACTCACTTAGCAAGTCAAAATACTTTAAAGACCACCTGTTATGTTCTTCTGAGTTCGTATACTTTTTTACTTGTTCGTCTGTATAAAGAAAAACAGTTGTTCCCGCAAAGGCTCGAGAGATTTCCCAAATGTCTTGATTGTTTAATTCCTCTTTAAGTGCAGTAACTTTTCCTTCTGGAATACTTTCATTGGCTTCAATTTTTGCTATCGATTCAAAGGAGCCATATATCACCCAAATATCCTCCGTTTTATATTTGGAGGGTATCTGTCTTTTAAAAAGTCCAACTAATCCAGTGCCTTTTATGAGCCCTTGCTGTATTAATATCTCCTCAAATTTCTTACCTATCGCCTTTTGTTTTTCGGTGTCGAAACTGCACTTATCCAATCCCATAAACAGATCCTTTTCACTTGCATATTCAAAACAAATTTCTAATCTGGGTCTTATTCCTTTGTCAATTGTGTCGTAGAAAATAGAGATTGTTTTAACGCCATAGGTATTGTCAATCCATGCGGCAAGTGGCTTAAATTCTAGTTTCATTTCCTTCTTCCCAAGCAGTATTTGCTTGGTTACTTTGTAAACTTTATCAGAAGGCATTATCATACTAGTTGTCGGTTTGTTTTGAAGGTATGCCTATCAAATATCCTGCAAAAAAAGTGTTTTACAAATTTGCACTTGCGTTTTTTGCTTGGGTATTCATCTTTTAATAATGGGCGTTCTTTTTCAGCAGATAAATATTCCTTAATCAACCTTCTTTAATTTCAACAATTTTCTCAATTCAA
Organism: Bacteroidetes bacterium B1(2017); assembly: GCA_002256395.1. Taxonomy (GTDB): domain Bacteria; phylum Bacteroidota; class Bacteroidia; order UKL13-3; family UKL13-3; genus B1. The sequence continues at coordinate 864,070 of NKJG01000001.1, forward strand.
TTTGTCAACAAACATTTAAATCTAATATCTAATTCATCAATAAGCTGAAAATCATTTATCCATCGAATTCCCATGTTATCGCAAACATTTGGTATTCTAATTCTCTTAGAATTTAATGCCGTAATTTTTTCTTCCTTAGTTACTACACTTGCCTTTTCATTTAAGGCATGTGCAATAATCCAAGGGTCGGCAAGTGATCTGCCATTTATATTGTCAACCAAACTTTTGTGTATAGGGTCATGCAAATATGTTTTTTGCAAGGACTTCGTTACCTGTTCGCTAATTTTCTGGACTGGGATTTTACTTGCTTTTAACCACCGAGAAAGATTGTCTTCTGTTCGTATAATTTCTTCATACGCTAATTCAGGTATAAAAATCTTTTCTAGCTTGCCAAGTTCATTCAATACATCCCAATAGTCGGGACAAAATTTTGGGTTGTAATATTTTTGCCAAGCTTGAATTAGCACATTGGCATCCAAACAATAGGTATATGCCATTGCCTTTATCTAAGTATATGAGATTCTAATTTTTGAAATTTATTTACTTGAACATTTAATAGATTACTTGCCAAAGTTGGTTCGATATACCCACCTCTAAAAGCATCTAAAACGGCTTGAGTAAATAACCTACTATTTCTATTTAATTGTAGTAAAAAATAATTGGGACCACCTAGTTTTTCCTTCTCTTTTTGCTTTGCCTTCCTTTCGGCCTCTCTTCTTTGATACTCAATAAAATCTAGCTCCGCTTGTTTTTTGAGTTTTTGATAAGTAGACACCGAAATAATTGATAAATTTAATGCTCGTACCAATAATGCAAACGAACTTACACCGAATTGATTTGCCATTTTAAATACATCTTTTGACGAATGAAATAAAGATACATCAAAATCTAACATTATTTCCCTAGGCATAAGCGCATTCGCCGCTACTTCATTGCAAAACAATTCCACAGGATGTTGTTTATCCCTTTGTTTCAAGTGTGGTTCAACTTCATTTGAAATACCTGTTTCCGCAATCCAAATATGTGCTAGTTCATGCACTAATGTAAAAAGTTGTGCAGCATTCCAATCATCCGAATTAACGAATACAAATGGAGCTAGCTTATCCGAAATGGCAAACCCTTGTAATTCTTCAGCGTCTAATTTTAGTCGCGAATGAATAAAGCTTGTTCGCGAAATAAATATCCCCTTCGTTTCTGCTGCCTCAATCCATTCTTTTATTGGATTGTCTGATTTGTAAAAACTGGGAGTAATAGATAAGGTTTGAAGGATGTCATTTGCCACCCTTTGAGGATTGTCATTCAAATTAAATCGTCCAACAAAAGCTAGTTTTTCCTCCTTATTATCTGCATACACATCACTTATCCATGACTGTTTCTGCTGAATTTCTCGAATAATAAAAATAGAGGAAGTAGTTAACGCTTTTGAACCCAATGTTCTAAAGTCCTGCAAGGGTTGAAAGTCTCGAGGAATTTCTGGTAAAAAGAAAAGTGCAAATGGTCTTTTGTATAATTTTGCTAAGGTTTGTGCTTGCCGCATGGTTGGTTGGCTAGTACCAGCCTCCCATTCCTTTAGCTTTTCAATACTCACTGGTACTTTGGCCGCTGCAATTTCCTCGCTTATTCTTGCCGATTCTCTTGCCCATTTTAGCACATTTGGTGTTATGTATGCTTTGTCTGCCATTGCAGTGGCGAATATATATTTTTCAAATTCGATTTAATCAAAATCCAAACCCTTCCATAATAAATAGACATAATTAGTATGTAGCCAAAAATATCCGCAGCCCCATTATTAGTAACTTGGAGAGGAAAATGAAAGATATAGGATAAAATATTCTTTGTAGCACCATACACCCAAGCTATTTTCTTAACAATACTGGTTCTACTGGTGGGTCTATAATAAGCTTTTCGCTAAGGTTGGGGTAATCCGTTCTCATTCCTTCCAAAGTATGTCCAGATGGGTCTAAAAAATACCAATTAATTCCTTTGTCGGGCGAAATAGCAATTAGGGTCGATTTACAAAATAATTTCCCAGCTGGCACTGTCATTAATAATAACTGGGTTAAGGTTGTTTGAAATTCATCCTCCGTTTCAATTATTGGATTAGGTTTTAAAAATTTAACCGAATCAATAGACATTCCTTGGCTAGCCAGTTTAGCATACATATAGCATGTCATTTCAATTACTTTTTCTCTACCACCCGCCATGGAAACTAACTTAGGATACATTTTTTCGACCATTTTAATTGTGTCTTTATTTATAACTAATTGCGCATAGTCGTTTACTTGCTTCACTAGATTTTCGACACTGCCAGTTGAATTTGTTTTGGCTTGCCCAAACAGATTCAAGCTCACAAATAGCGATATCAGGGTAATTAGTTGTTTCATGGATGTTAATGCTTATGATTTTACGAGCACAAAATTACAATTTACCGATTGCAAATTTGTCTTTGACTATAAATTATCTCTATCACACCAAATACCCCCTCATTCCATTCCCGCTGATTCTAGGGTGTAGTATTACAAAGGTATCCCGCTTCTTTTTTAAGTTACAGGTATATAGTTAGCCCCAACACATCTTTTCGAGCTTCTTTACGCCATTCTTTCCCATATTCCTTGTCGAGGTGCCTAAAAACTACTTTGTTGTATTCTGTCGCTTGTTTTATAGAAGAGCATTGAGACCCAAGGTTTATATAGCCTATGGAATATTTGGTTTGAAAGTCATCATCTCCTGCTTGCTTCAGAACAGACTTATCAGCAGTTAAATATAATTTAGCATGCCCAGAGGCTATTTCTTTCCGCGCCCTTTCAGCACTTATACGTGTAGCAACTAAACTTGGTTCGCTAATAAATAAAGAATCTGGAATGGGCTTTAATTCAAAATGGATTTTAACTTCCTTTTCAATGGTAATAAGCGTATCAAGTGTATAATATCTATTTCCTTCTACTTTTAATTGGTAAGCGCCAGCGGCAAAATTTTTAAACGAAAAATATCCATCCCCTTCCGTTAAGGCAACTATTTTGGGCATTCCATTTTTATAAATTCCAACTTTCACAAAATCCAAAGGCGCTTTTGTTTTTACATCGCAAATAGTTCCAGCAAAGCCTATAGACTGGGCAAAAGCGCTACCTGTTAGTATAAAAAGGATTAGTAATAATTGGATTGGTTTCATGAGTGATGAAAGATTCTTATTGTCCAAAGGTTCATCACTTGAGAAAACAATAAGTTTATAGCTAAGGATATGGTTAAGGTATTTCTTGATTATAAGGTTCTCATCACTCAATTTTCTCTTCCGATTCAAATTGAATTTTAGTAGCTTCAAATTGCTCTAAAATAAGTGCCATTATTCTTTCAGTAACAACATCTGAAATTTCTTTTACCGACATTCCTTGACGAATAGTTAAATCTTTCTCTGGAGTTTCCTTGAATACCGACAAAACATCTTTATTAGAATAGGAATTACTCTCGCAGAGTGGAATAAAAGATTTAGTTTCCATGTTTTATACGTTAAAATAATTGTCGAAAAAATGCTGGTTCAATTCTGGTTTGAAATACTGTTTATGTTTCATCCATAAAAATCCATCACCTTTCGAAATAACTGCAACATCTACAGGCCCTCCTACACTCTCCTCGGCGAAAGTAATTTTTCTTTTCAAATATGTCAAATAAATCAAGCTTTCGGCCATCTCCGAAAGATCTTCTTTTGCTAAGTTACTTACCGCATTCATTAAAGGAATAATATGACTCTCTTGCCTTATATTTTGGTAAGGTTGAGTTCAGTTGGTGTTGTAGGTGGTTTAGTTAATTTATATAAAAAACCACACTTTTCTCAATTTAGTAGTGTTGATACCAATCTATGAATTTCTTTTCTTTGGTTAAGGAAGAATATATTTTTGTTTTAATCAACCTGCCCCTTTTCCATTTTCTTTTTTCTTGAATAAATAGGGCGGTATTTGAATTATAAGGATAAAATAGGTACTCAAAACCTTGTTTTAAATAGAAATTGTTTTTGTCTCTGTCGTTGACAAATTGTGCCATAGATGTTGGATGCCATGGATATGCTTTAACTTGATTTGTGTCGTAATAAAACACGGTAAATTTGGCAGGTTGGCCGTTGTCAACATAGGTGGTCTTTGTAACAATTTCCGAAGTGATTATATTATTAGATGTCTTTTCAATAACTTTAATAAGTTCAATTGTATCTTTCAGTGAGCATAACAATAAAGAAGTCGGTTGTTTATACACTAAAAACTGTAAGGTATATTCTAATTCACCAAAAACAATTTTTCCGGACAAAACATTCAAAACCTTCTCTCCAGTTGATTTCGCCTTCCATTTTACGTATGTACTATCAGCAGAAACATAGGCACTAATTTTTTTCTTTGGCCAGATTCCTAAATAAATACCTCGTATAGATTCTTGAGAAAATAAGTTGTTAAAGCAAAAGAGGTAAATTGTGGTAAAAATAAAAATTAGGTGTTGCTTTTTCATTATCACGCAAGCTCAACATTGAAATTTACTTTTGCACCTAAAGCTTCAAACACTTTTAAAATGGTTTCAAAGCGGGCGTTTTTTACGCTGTTTTCTATTTTGGAGATCTGGGCTTTTTGAACTCCAACAAGTTCTCCTAATTGCTCTTGAGTCAAATGACGTTCCTGTCTAGCCTGTTTAATAGCCTGTCCTAACAAGTCAATTCGCAACTCATTTTCGAAAGAGTCACGTTTCTTTGTTCCCCGTTTGCCAACGTGCTTGTCAATCAAGGTATCAAGCGAAACTGTTTTGAATTTGTCTGCCATAACTAGTTCTATTTATTCTTGTTTTCTAAATACTGTTTTCTAATGTCTTCGGCCTTTTTGATTTCCTTTGAAGGTGTCTTTTGAGTCTTTTTCAATATTCCATGAGTGGCAATAACCAAAGTATCTTTGCCATCCACCTTGTCCCAAAAGGCAAAAAGTCTGTAGGCTTTACTGTTATAAAGCGTTCTGAATTCCCAAATGGAGTCATTGATTTTTTTGAAAAGTTCAATGTCGCTAACGAATTGAGATTTTTTCAAATTGTAGTATATCTTTTCCCTTGTCTTAGAGTCAAGATTCTCTAAAAAATCAATGGCTTCATAAAGCAATTCAATCTCAAAAGATGGCTTCATTTCCAATAATCTGTCAAATGTAAATATTTCCCTATTAGGAAACAAGCAGCTTTCCCATTCTAGGTCTAATTAGGAATGTTTTCGAAGGTTGAGGGCTTTTAGCCAAAGTAGTTCCAAATATTTTAGAATACCTCTTTTTCTTTTCCATATACCTATATATTATTTTTCAAAAATTCAAGGATGGATGTCTAAGGAAATTTCTTGTTCAAATATTTTACCCATGCCAGTACAAACATACGAGTCTCAAATTCGGTTTGCGAAAAATCAAATTGCTTCCACCTCAAACAGGCTGCATAAGCACATAGCAGTTTGTTCGGTAGCCCCACTCTGTAGCCACTTGCAAAGAAAAATGAAAGAAGTAGGATAAATATTCTACTCCCTTTCCTCCACCGGTTTCAACGTTGCCCGAAAAATAAGCCCAATAATAAAACCACTTACTAGGCCTCCAATATGGGCGGCATTGTCTATGCCTCCTGCAAAGCCCATCAGTAAATTAAAGCCTACAAATACCACCGTGCTTATCAAAAACGATTTGGCAAACTCGGGTGTAAATACCTTTGTTAAAAGCAGGGCAAGAAAAATTCCATACAATCCAAAAATGGCACCCGATGCTCCCACACTTATCGTGGCATCATACCACCACAAACTGGCACAACTGGCCAATATGCCGGTGACTAAATAAAAAAGCAAAAATCTTGTTCTTCCTAGCAATGGCTCCAAGAAAATTCCCACGAATAATAAGCCATACATATTTGCCGCTAAATGCATCAAACCACCGTGCAAAAAGGTACTGCTTACTAAGCGCCACCATTCGCCGTTTAGGGTCAGGGGACCATAATTTGCACCCCAGGTTAAAAGATCTTGAGCTTTGAAGGAGATAAAACCAAAGCCTGCAAAAAACATGGCTAGGTAAACCGCAAGATTGGCATAGATTAATAGGGGTGTGATAAAATATCCTTCGCTAGGTTTCAAAAAGTTTAAAAACTCTTTTAACTCTGTATCCTCTGTTGCTGTTCCACTTTCAAAACGAGTAAGTTCTCCGTGGTCAAATCGTGGTATAAAAATAAGTAGGAACCAAACGAATGCGCCAATTCCAAAAGATCCAAAAATCCAGGCCAAGGTATCGCCCAAGCGTTGCTCAAAGGGCTCGTTTATGGGTAAAAACAAAGACGTATAGAGGGAAGTGTATTTAGGGCGTTGCTCAACCGCTTTCATATATCCTTCCATATCATCGGTATTACCTACCCTTTCTAAATACACAAATTGGTTTAGGTCTTTCTTGTCAAAGTTGGCCTGACATTCCTTAGCAAAGGCATCGTACTTTTCCTCCTTCTCTTTTTCCTCCAATCGGTTGCTAATTTTTTCAGAATACTTAACTCCCATCCAAGCCAAACAACTTGATTTAGCGGTATCGGCCACGCTTCCTAAAATTGGAAGCGCCACATAAATATGCATCACAAAATTTTCATTGTTCTTTCCTGTCACCTCAAACGAAGGATGCACACCAATGTTCGATTTATCTATATAAAAGTTTTTAAGGGTATAATATTTTGTTTGCTCCTGTTTAAGAATAGAATTTATAGAATCTAAGTGGGTAAGTTTACCGCTAGCCTTTTCCAAATAGCTTTGAGCCACAATAGTTGGAGTAGCCAGCGCCAGCCAAAGCACTATCATATAAAAGTCTATCCAAGATCCCTTTGTAGTGCTAAGGTCTAAGAGTTTAAGCCGCGGCCGTAAATACAGCAAAATAGGAATCCAAGGAAGGGCCAATGGAAAACCAAAATTAACTACAACTTCCTTCAGCGAAAAAAGATGCAGCTTAATTAGCAGCAACCAATTTAAAAAAGTATACAAGCCACAAAGCGCAATGGCCGTGAGGAGAAAAGGAAGGTAGAAGAGTTTGAGTTTTTTGAGGAGGGTTGAAGGCATAGCTTGCTTTATATTTGTTATTCTTAGGGTTTGTTGAACCTATATCAAATATCCTTAAAAAAAAGTGTATTGCAAATACTATGCTTCCATTTCTTTGTTTCTTAGCTAAGCAATACAAGTTGTCCTAAATGATATTGCAAATGTGAAGTTCGTGTGATAAGTATATTCAGCTTATTGCGTTGTGGCTCCTTTAAAAAATCTTCTTCCGAAACAGCAGTGTGTTTTTCAAGCCATTCTTCTGATGTTAAGCTTTCAAATTTCTCTTGAAAGAAACTATTTTGTTTATCTAACATAGCCCTCAATTCAATACCTGATGGCGTTTGAGTGGCAACTTTATCTGCCTGTTTAATATATATCTCATACAATTCGGGAAATAGTTTTTCACCCATATCCAATAGCCTCAACATATCATCATGCACGGCTATAAGGTGACCTAAAATATAGCTTCCTCTGTTTTTCCCTGGTGCTACTTCTTTTTGCAATTGCTCATCGCTTAGTGCTTGCACGTGTTTGTTTAAATTTACAATAGAACCATTCCATCTGTCGATGACCATTTTTACAAGTAAGTCTGTTTGTTTCATTTGTTTTAAGTTTAGAATACAATAATAGAGTCTATACCGTATAAATAATGGGTGCCATTTAGACATAATGGTGGGTTGATTTAGACAGGCTCTTTGCCTAATATTGAGGCAAAAATCAAATGAAACATCTGAGTATTCTGGTTCCCGACGAACAAACTACTATGAGTACCGTTGCCTGTATTGTTGGAGCCTATCAACTATTTACCGAAGCCAACAAGTATGCCATCAAACACGGTGAAAAGGCCCTGTTTGAAATTGAGTTGGTAGGTGCTACACCCAACAATTTTCTTACACACAATTTTCTATCTATAAAACACACTATTTCTATTACCGAAATAAACAAAACCAATCTTATCCTTATTCCTGCCTCCTTAATTCGCAGTTATGAAATGGCTACTCCAAACAATAAACTACTTATTCATTGGATTGCAAAACAGTATAAACAAGGTGCAGAGCTAGCTAGTATGTGTGCTGGAAGTTTTATGTTGGCCTCCACTGGAATTCTTGCAGGCAAAGTGTGCTCCACACATTGGGCATTGGCCGAAAATTTTAGAGAATTGTATCCCGATGTAAACTTACAAACCGATCAATTAATTACCGATGAAAATGGCATTTACACAAATGGTGGTGCCTATTCTTTTTTAAATTTGTTGTTGTATTTGGTAGAGAAGTTTTATGGTCGGCAAACGGCCATTCACTGCGCAAAATATTTTCAGATAGACTTAGACAGAACCTTACAATCCGAATTTTCAATTTTTAACGGACATAAAAAACATAGCGACGAGGAGATTTTGAAAGCTCAATTATTTTTGGAAGAAAATTATAAAGATAAAATATCCATCGAAAAACTATCCTCTGAGTTAAATATTGGCAGAAGAAATTTTGATAGAAGATTTATAAAGGCAACCGGACTTACTCCCATAGATTATTTGCAAAGAGTAAAAATAGAAGCTGCTAAAAAAATGTTTGAAACTAGCAGAAAAACGGTTCATGAAATAATGTTTGAAGTGGGGTATACAGATACAAAAGCGTTTCGCGATGTATTTTTCCGAGTAACAGGTTTATCGCCTTTAAGCTATAAATCTAAATATAACTCGAAAAACTAAAATACTCCCTATCAAAACAGCCTTTACGCATATTAATTTTGCCACAATTACTTCAAATTATTTTCCAGATATAAACCCTTTTAATTTCACATCTTCTAAATTATCTCCATCTCTTACTACTATTTCCCAAGAGCTAATATAATCGGGGTTGCTTATAACAGTTCCAGTTCCTCTTTCTGTATAGTCTCCTTCCCAGTTCATTCTATTGTTTTACTCTATTTATTTTCTCAATCGCTTCCTACAAATTTAGTCTTAGCTTTAGTAAAATCAATCGGTAAGATCTTGTATACATTGCTCTCTAATGGCCCATAGCTCGTTAAGCGATAGTTTACTAGTAGGCATATTTTCGAGCCATTTTTCTAAATACTTTTTATGGTACCTCACCTTATAATCAGTTATTTGATGCGTTAGTATTTCAATCTCTTCAATAAGGTCGTCTGTGAAGTCAATGGCCTATGTGGCTTTATGAAAAGGGATAGTATTTATCCTTAATTAAGTTTAAGAGTGTACAAATAATATTGTTTCCCATAAATTAAATCAAGATCCTTTTGCTTCACAAAGCCAAGACTTTCATAAATATGCCTTGCTGCATTTTGGAACTCGGAGGTATGTAAAGCAATAATTTCTTCTCCAGTTGCCTTGGCAAAATCTATACATTGTTGGGTGAGTTTTCTACCAATTCCCCTGCCTTCAAATTTTGGATGAACGCCAACGAGTCGTATATAAGAGTAATCTGATGGAAAATAATTTGTAGGATTGCCATGTGGAATCAAAAATGCCATTCCAACCAGTTCGCTTGCATTTTCACAAACAAAACAGGTTGCTACTTTCAAAAGGCTTAAATACGTTTCATCCTCCTTATGCCTAGACTTCATCAATTCCCAATTTTCATTCCCTATTACGTTTTGGAATTGCCCATACGCAAGTAAACCCAAACTTTGTAGTTGTTTCAAATCTGATTCGTTTGCTGTTCTATAGCTTATAGTATTCATACTGTTCTTGTTTTCTCCTTAATTTTATTCTTTCAAGTAAAATTGAAAGTCAGTGTTTTCATTGTGCTATACAATTTTCATTTTAATTACTCATTTTGTTTTGGTTCGGCCATTACTTTTTTTAAGCGCCCAATAAATAAATAGTCAAGGTCTGTTAAGTGATGTAAAATTTGGCGAATATTCCATTTGCCTGGGCCATAGTTTCTCTGCAAGTCTGTTTCCGACAAATCAAAACATTGCCTTGGCGCCATTTTATCCAGGCCGATTTAATTATTGTTTTAGTTTGCACTGAACCAATCATAAATCCAATAAAGTAAATACCCAACTAAAAATAGTCTGACTAGTATACTAAATACTGAATGTTTTACATCCCCTTTTTCAAGAGTCAAAGGCAGTTGTTGTTGGCTCGTCCAAACAGGATTTAATGGCATACCAAATTGATAGTTCTTAGCCTCTTTTGTTTGAACCTTTAAAACTTGCCCAGCCCCAATCAGCGAATTAATTTTTACTAGTTCTGCCTTCGAAATAGTATCCAGTGGAATTATCCAGTTACCACAAACAATTTTCTGATCTGTTAATAATACAACAGCCCTCTGTGAAGTAACCCAATCCAATCCACGCCTAATATCTTCATTAGTGCTAGTCACAATGCTCTTGCTAGCATCGGCCGCCAAAACCTTTTCATTGGGGTTGTTTTGCTCAAACTTTCGTCTTACACCTTCCGTTCCGTATATAAGGTCGGAAAGGCCTTTTAAGAATTGATTTATCATTGATGGTGGGTGGTTTAAAATGTTGCAGTTGCGCTATTAAAAAAAGCAAATTTAAATGCCAATTTTCAATTAAGCTCTCAATCCTCCCCTTTAATTTCGGGCGGTGTAAATTTAACTTTAGATCTAAGAGGCGGACCAGGATTAAAGTAAAGTACTTTTGCTAATAGTATTGAATCAAAAGTTAAGGTATCCACTTGTGTTTTTCCAATAATTGTGGGCTTGTCCAAAATAGATTTAAACACCAAATCTAAGCTTTCAAGTTTTGGGGTAGCATCTGGAGGCAAATAGTTAATATTCTTTTCTTGAGAGTAATTCTCAAAATAGCTAATAAGATAATTAAACCCACAATACAGCCTTCCTGGCACCTTTTCTGGATCATAGGTTGGCATCTTAAAATTTAGAACAGAGGTATCCTGCAGCAGCTTAAAAACAATATTTCGCGTGCTATCAGGTACAAAAATCTTATAATATTCCCTTGGTGCATTATACTCTTTTCGTGTAATTAAAATGCCATCTCCATTTTGGTCAAATGAAATGGAATGAGCCACGTATACCTGCGCAATATTAATAAGTGTGTCTTTATAACCTTCACTATAAAACGTATCCCCATAGGTATGTGATGAACCTGTCCAGGTAACTTGTTTTAAGGGTGATTTGTCTGAGTGAACGCAGGCTACTAGGTGGGTTAGCAAGGCAAAGAGTAGTAGGGGGAGTTTATTCATGTTAAGAGACTAGCTTTTGGTGAGGGTTGTCGCAGAGTAGTGAATGTTTCTTTATAATGATTGGAGTGGGTTTTGGGCTACCAAAAGTATTTCTTCAATTTTTCCTTTTAGTTCATTTCTAATTAATTCATCATAAATCTTCATTCCCAAATTCTTCTCCAAAATACCATCCTTGTTAAAGAGGTCCGTAAAGGCAACTTGGCAATTTTGATTTCTAAATCTTTCGTTCCTGAATGGTTTCTTTTCTGAAGAATTTAAGGTTGTTTTGGGATAAAGTAAAATACTAAGGTCAGTTTCATAATGTAAATTATAAGCAAACATTTGCTTTAAGTCACCGTCCGAAGGTTTATCGTCATTTAACACTTTCCATTTTGTATCAATTACAAAGCGCTTACCACTTGTTTCTAATAAAATATCAGCACGCAATCCTCTCGACTCCCAGAATGGTGTTCTATTTTGTTCTCTGATTTGTATTTCTGGTATTGCTGCATTTGATTGAATAGATTTTAGTTTTCGGTAAATGTAATTTTCATACAATAAATTCATGTCAAACATTATCGCCAGAATATTTTCATTTCCTCCTTTCAAATCAGGTGAATATCGGAGTATTATTAATTTTGCTAACGTTATCGCCTGCTTATATCTCTCTGTATTTCTGTCAAATTTAAGTTTGTCAAACCACGAACTTGTTATATTTTGTTCAGTGATTCCTTCGAAATTCAGCAATAATTTATTTATTCTGATGTTATGATGCGGGTTGTGTACTATTGACTTTAATACTATTAATGCTTTGTATAAAATTTGATTAAGTGGATTGTTGGCATCAAATATTTTATGTTCTATAAAGAACCTCTCCTTGTGAAATGCATTTACTGTAATGTGCTTTGTGAAAAGTATCTTACCTTTTACTTTATTCAAATTTTCTGTTTTCCCTATATAGCTTTTCCGTAAACCATGTTTATATAGAGTTTCAGTTTCTGACAAAAAGAGGTCGAAATATAAATCGAGGATAGATGCTGATTTTAATTTCAGCTTTGCATTTGAGATTGCATTCAACTTTATCAATTTGCATTCGTGCAACATTGAAATAAGTGCATTATGCCACTTGTCCTTTGAATTTTGGTCCTCTGAACTGTGGTCAGCTTTTGGAAGTATTTCAATCGTTAAGTTTTTGACTTGAATCACTCCAACATAATTATTGAATTTAATCCGCTTGTTGCCTACTGCGAAATATTTCTCTTTAGTTTTATACCCGTATTTTTCTAGTGCATTGAAATGAACTAAATTGAATTTAGATTCCTCATCAACTTTCAAAGTATGATGCTCAAAAACTTGAATTATGTTTTTGTTATTACTCATAAATTGATTTAAACGAATCTAATGTCCAATTTGTTGATTGCACGAAACTATAGATAGGCTTATCATTGTATTCTTCATAGTCATCATCTAAATCATTAGAAAGAAATTTAATTGGTTCAACTTTCTTGTAAACAAATTCCTTTCCAACAACTAGCATTATTTTACCCCAATCTCCATAAAAATATTCTTGAAGCAAAGGAAGAATTTTATTCTTGAAAATATCCTTCAACTCTTCAAGAGGCTTATTTTTATCTTTTATGGTCATAAAGTAAGAGTGCCCAATACAATAGTCTTTGTCAAGCAACTTTTCAATTCTTGCATTTATAGCATTCAACAATTTGGACAAATCAATTCCATCACATTTGAATTCCAATTTATTCAATGTTTCCGGATCAGGATTCATTTCAATAAAAGAAAACCTCCTACGCAAGGCAGTATCCAATGCTTCAACGCTTCTATCTGCAGTATTCATTGTGCCAATAATATATAGGTTATTAGGCACAGAAAACGGTTTCTTTGAATAAGGCAATGTTGCCTTTATTTGGTTTGGTTTCCCATCTCTTTTATCATCTTCTATTAAGGTAATTAATTCGCCAAAAATAGATGAAATGTTCCCACGGTTAATTTCATCTATGAAAATTGCATACTTATTTGCGGAATCATTGCGAGCACGATTACACATTTTCTGAAACACTCCTTCTTCAATCTTGTAAGAAATATCGCTATCAGATAATTCAGGCTTGATGCCTTCTATAAAATCCTCATAAGAGTAGGACTGATGAAAAGTTAAAAATTCAAATCTTTCAATTTTCTTATTTGGAATATGGGCAAAGCCATCAATTTTCGCTTTTAATTCTAATAATTCTGGCGCCTGCTCCTTTACCTCATTTACAAGAATTTCCCATTCCGAATTATCAGTTTTGTTAAAAATAAAAGGAGGCATTCTTCTTTGAACTTTAACATGCTCACACTCTTCTATTGTATGACCTTGTAATTGGCCCCAAATTGTTGGTGTAATAGTTGTTGAATTGGATAATTGGGCTTTAATTTTAACAAATTCATGGTTGAATATACTAGCAACTTTTGTCTTGCCCAATTCTAAAACCGCTAAAGCAATTATTTGCCACCAAGAGCAATTTTGAATAATATCTTTTAAAAATTCATCGCGCGTAATGGAGTTTTCGGATGATGTAAAAAGTGGCATGTACTTATTTTTAAGCAAATATGTTTTCCCTGTCCCTGGAGGACCGTATAATATTGTGTTTAATGACATTTCCATAGTATTGTTATTTGCTTTTAATGGATTATTTGCGAATACATAATTCTCAAAATCACTATTATTATATTTCCTAAAGCTTGATTTCTTTGTCCTATTTAATTCATCTTCCAATGCACTTTCAATTGAATCTATATTTGAATTTATTGAATCAATATCGTTAAAATGAGTGTAATAAGATACTGGTCCTGCCCCTTCAAACTTCCCACTTGTTTCTATCAAAGGATCTTTTGAGATAACACCAAATTTCCCTTTGGGATCAGTTAGGAATAGATTCCAACAATAGCGCTGTCCAATAATAAAATTCAGGCTATTATCTCGAATACTAAATACCAAGCGATCATCGCCAGGTGTCAAATGAAATTTTCGAACTATCTCCTTTAAAAAAACTATATAATTTCTAAAATCATCTATATCCAATTTGGTAATTAATTTTTCAAAAGACGATTCTCTAGAATTGATTAATTCCAACAAGGCATCATATTCTTCTACAGTTGCTGTAAAGTTTGTTCCCTGATTCCCTATTTTCAAGTCTTTTAAATTCTCAATACTTTGTATCTCTTCTTTCAGAATGGGGTTGTCAACTAAATTATGTGTTATTTTTAGTTCTGCTTTCAATACGCTTTTATCTTCACCCTTCCATAAATGATCGTCGGGCGATGGCGTTTTCAAATGTGGTTCAGAAGTTATTTCTGCCAAAGCATAGCATCCTGATTCGTTACCAGTAACCCATATTATTACCTTGTCTCCAATTTTTATTCTTTCCTTATGAGCACTGACTGTCCAATCCGTTAAAAGGCCTTGTTTTAGAGCTGTTTCAAAATCAAAGACTAGTGGATTACCTTGGAAAACCCAATAACTAACAGAGCTTTCTTTATCTAACATTTGATAAAGAATATCTTGAGCTAATAGCTTATGATTTGTTCCATCATAATATTCAGGTAACAATCCTTTTACCTGGTTTATTAATTCAATATCTGGTTTTATATAATTTTCAATTAACTGATTTATTAATTCTAAATAATGAACATACTTTTTGTTCTTCTCTCCCTCATTAACACCAATGAGTTTACAATATTTCTTATAAAAAGAAGACTTATAAAATGTGTATTTAGAAGGATTATGATAAGTTAAATAGGTTGCAATGGTCCTTTCATCTTGATGATGTGATAAGGTTTCTCCTAAAGACCTATATAGTTTTAATGTTTCTTCATTGAAATAAGTTGTGCGTAAAAATAAATCTTTACTCTCATCAAAAAGATAAGTAAAAAGAGTCCTAAGTTCCTCAGGCTTCTCTTTCGCAATATGATTAATAACAGCAGCACCCATTGCATAAAGAAGATTATTAAATTTTACTTCTTTAATCTCTCTGGAAAAGTCAATAGCTGTTGTGTCTGGACGACCTTTATAGTCTTGAACTAATTTCCACTTGTATATCTCATCTTGTAATTGAGTTTTTGAAATGAGTTTCTTGTAATTCTCTACTAATAACTTTACGGGGTCAGTTTTGGGAATAATTTCGAAACCTTCCATTTTCAATAATTCAAATGCAGAAGTATCCTTTCCACCTTCAAAATCATTAGGTTCAAGTTCAACACCATTCGCAAATCGATTTGCAATAGATACCACCAATTTTGGAGGATAACGCTTTCCATTAAATAATAAGTCGTAAGTAGACGAGTGCCTTCCTTTCCGAACGCCATTACTATCTATTTCTAGTATAGCCTTTTCAATGTGTTCTTTGGCAATATTTTTGGGGACCATTGTTTTTGTTTTGATGTTACTGTTTGCCAAAAGAAGACCTCTCAAATTTATTCTGTTGGTATGACTATACTATTTATTTAAGTTCGCTTTATTTCAAATTCGCTCATTTGTATACCATCTTTTGAAAAGCATTTTAGGGCATACTAAATCCTTGAATCAAGAAATATCTAGGTATAGGATTTCCTAAGGATTATATTAACCTTTTAAAACAAATAAATTTATAGAAATTTTGAAAGAATGAGTAAATGTTAATTCTTGAAAAACAACCCAACTCTTCAATCCTAGTTATATGTTTGTTTTGTTAAATTGGTAATTTTTCATAAATTCTATTTGCCAAAACCTTATTGATTTTACATAAGGGCTTTAAACTCTTATCAACATATTTATCACATAATAAATTCAGGTTTTTTTTAGATGTATAATAAACTGGTTTAACACTTCCTTTTGGCAAATATTCTCTACTTGTTACAAACTGAATAGATGTTGTATCTTCAGAGCAAATAACCCTGCATTTTGTAATTACCGAAATTGCTAATAAATGTACATCATTAAAAGCCTCTTCCTTCTTTATTCTTTCAATATTTGATTGTAATTTGTCTATTTCAGTGTCCAATGTATTTACGACTTTTCCTACTTCTTTCAAAAGTCTAAATAATGTAAGGTACTTTGATGCCCTTTTTAATTCTTCCTTATATTTGCTTCCTCCGTAAATAATTAATCCCTTTCCTTCAATAATCCACTTTAAAACAGGTTCAAATTCATTGTGCTTCGTTGAATTTCGTGAAAATACATTAGCAAAGCAGTTTGTGTCTATTATAATTGGCATTTCTTTACTGTTTAAAGTTCAAGTAATTTTATCTCCTCATCAATAAAAAAATCTCTATATGAATCTGGCAATTCATTTCCGTAAGTTCCATCTGAATTAATACTTATTGTGGTAATTTGATTTCCTTCTGATTCTCTTTCAAAAAACAAAATTTGACTTGAGCTTTTTTTGCGACTTGGATTTTTAGATAGGCAATATCTAAAACGATTTATTGTAAAATCACTATGTGTTTCTATAATAAATTTGTTTTCTTCATTTTGATAAGTTTTAAACAAAAAATGTCCAAATGCTGATTGTGCCTTAGGATGCAAATGAACCTCTGGTTGTTGAATTGAAAACATTGTCTTTTTAGTGGCAAGCATTTCAATAATAAGAGGCAAAACTTGTGATACACCATAACCTACATACGGCAATTTTATTGGGGTATTACCGTATTTTAAAATTATTTCAAATGGTGAAATATTTTTATCTCCAAACTCATTTATCTCAATTTCATCAAATAGATTACTTTCCTTGCCAAATTTCTCAAGAATTTCTTTTATCCTGTGTTTATTTTTAGCCTGTGAGAATAAAGATTTTAACAAAGAAGGAATGTGGTCTCCTTCTGGAGAAAATTTAATATTATAAGATTCATATATTCTTTTAGCTTTTGCCCTAATAGGAGCTAACCATGTATATCTCGGAAATAAAATTCCTTCATAAAAATCAATTTTCTTTATTTCCTGCTGAGTATCTTTTTTAATAGTATCATTAATTATTTGAAACAGGATTGGAATAGGTAACTTTATTGGCGGAATTTCAATTAGAATATTTTTAGCTTTGTTTTTTTCAAACTCCTTAAGCCAAAGTTCAAAACTCTCTATAGGTTTATTAAAATATGAACAAATTGTCTTTCTTGAATTTGGCTTAACTAAAACATTTAAATCACCAATCGAGTATCGAATCCATTCAATTTTAGGTATTGATTTTTCAGATTTAAATTGAAATAATATTCTGAATGTATATGATGATTTCTTTACACTATCTGATACTACTTTTTCTGTGCCAATTTGAAAAAATTTTTCTGTAGAATTTTTTGTTAATATTTCCTCAAAATATCCAAGTTCTATTTCTTCTTGATTAAATTGAGTTGTAAACCAAAATTCTGGGCTACTTAATAAAGTTATTAAACTAATTAAGGAAGTCTTACCTGTACTATTTTCTCCCACAAAAAAATTAACTTCACACAAATCTATTATTTGGTTTTTAAATCCTTTAAAATTTCTAAAATATATTTTATTCATTTTGTTTATTTTGTTCATGTCTACAGAATATAACGCCAATCGTTGAGGGCCTATACAGTTTGATTTTTAAATGCACTTTATTGTTTGTAAGGACAAATATAATTATTAATATTAATGTTCAATTTAACTTGCTAGTTCGTATTTTAATTCTGGGATATTTGCGATAGATTTTCTTATCTCTATTTATGGTCTTTATATTTACTTATAATGAATCGTGTTTGTTTGAATCGAAATGTGCTATAAATGGGATTCTAAATTCAGTTATTATAATTTTTTTTTGCCCTAATAACCTTTGATATTTTATTCTTGTTTTCTATGAAAATTTTTAAGTCAGTTCAATTAATTGTGCGTCCTTTTAAAGTTTTAACTATAGAATTATTGTTATTATTAATGAATTCCAGATTTGGCGATTACGACCCTTTAAACACAAATGGTTCAGAGAACCACAAAACTTTTGCTTCCACAAAAAGGCAATTATGTAAGAACCCCTACCATATTTTAAATGTGCTTTTAACTGAAGCTATTTCCCCGTTCTTCTTTCTATTTTTTCAATATTCCTGCTATAATAAGTATCCCACAATGGGCCAAATAATATACTAAGTAGTCCACCAATAAGTGGGATATTATTTAAGGCCTTTCTTCCGGCATAATCAATGTATTTTGACTTTAAAATATAATTCCTTATGTGCTTTCTCACAATTGGATCAAAGTCCGTATCCGGATTCTCAGATAATAGTCGTTCTAAGGTTATAATATGCTCCCAGTGATTTATTAATTGTTTACGGTGATTAATGAGCATATCCCTCGTGAATTGTCTTTTAGTTTCTTCTCCAATTAATTTTTCAAGGTTCTTAAGTCTCTCTTCCGATGTTTCAGCTTTTTCAATTATTTCCTTGAGTTCAGGTACCTTCATTAGTTTTTTTAGTTCTGAACTGGAGTCAGAAGCCTTCGTTGCAAGAACTCCAGCAAGTACAGCTAAGATTACCTGTAACAAATTTGAGTCTGATATTTTATAAAAGGGTAAAACCGTTTTTAACCATATATGTAGGTCAGTCGAAAAATACAATCCAACTATACACAAAAGAGCTAAAGCCCAATATAATATTCTCATGTTCGTTTTTTATAATTGCTACAGAATTACTTATACAAGCAGTAAAATCCCCTAACAGAAATACTCTGATTCTCGAAGCCCCAAATGAAAAACACACTCCACAAAAAGTTCCCAAGTCATTCATAAGTCATTAATCACCCTCCCTAATCCCAACACCAAAATTCCTCGTATCTTCATAACTCAATAGGCCTCATCCAACAATTCATCACCAAAAAACTCTCTTGGCGCTAGGGGAAAATTGCTTACTCAAACATATCAATTAATTTGAAATAAAAAACTGATTAAAGGAGGTTTTGGGAGAATGTTTTGTTGTTCGCGGAGATTTTGTGCTTATACGAAGGAATTGCGGCCGTTGGGGAAGAAGCATGGCATTGCATGGCGTTGCATGGACGTGTGCTGCGCTTACTTGGGCAGGGTAAGACCTGCGGATGGGGAAGGCATGGCATTGCATGGCGTTGCATGGACGGCCGCTGCGCTTACTTGGGCATGGTAAGACCTGCGGAAGGGCAATGGGCGATGTGAAAGGAAGTGGGCGCTGGGATTTTAGCACTGCACTTTTGCTAGCAAGCATAACACTTCATACCACCCTACTTACCCTGTGTGCATCGAAGGGTAACACTTAGGCATTTATGCCTTGCACTTTTGCACGCAAGGGTAACGCTTATGCATTTATGTATTGCACTTTTGCACGCAAGGGTAACACTTAGGCATTTATGCATTGCACTTTGGCACGCAAGGGTAACACTTAGGCATTTATGCATTGCACTTTTGCACGTAAGGGTACCACTTAAGCATTTATGCATTGCACTTTGGCACGCAAGCATAACACCGCATACCAAGCTACCTGCCCTGTGTGTAACAAAGGGCAACACCTAGGCAGCAAAGCACAACACTTGTGTATTAATGTAAAACACTTATGCACGCAAGCACAACACTTGGTATAAAATGTATCGCACAAATAATAATACCCTTAACAGACAGGGGAAAGAAAGAGAAAGTGAAAGAGAAAGAAAAGGACCTCTTTCTGTTTCTCTTTCTCCTACCTACTTCTTGAAATACGGCAACTCATCGTTGCTTACTGTACTTTCTTGATTCCAGTAAGCTGCGGTAACTTTTGTTCCTTGAGAGCTGCGCAGTAAACGGCCGTATACGGCGTTTATAGGGTTAAAGAGTACGTCTGTTACGCCTAAGGTGAATAAGGTTGCTGCAGTTGGTTCAGCCGTAACTGTTGCTGTTGCTGTTGCTCCTGCCTCCTCTCCTTCGGCGGGTGCGGCGGCGGCCTTGGCTGGCTTAGCAGGTGCTGCTTCAACGCATACCACCCTATACCCATTTCCAGAGAGTATCCCTGTTAAAAAATTAGCTCTCTCTAAACTTATATTCTTCTCTACTATGGCGCAACGTTGGCCAGCTAGCTCTTCTACTGTATGGTTGGTATTTAATCCCATTTCTCTGCTCCTTTATAGTGTAACAATATGCGCTATATACTCGTAAATTGGTCCGTATAAACCAAGTATAACCATGCCTGCTAAACAGATCCAAAGGGTTATAGTTGGGTATAAACCGCCTTCTGTTTTTGGAATAGGATGTAGGTTGCTATCCATAAACATTACTTTTACTACGCGTAGGTAATAATAAAAAGATACTACCATGTTTAAGGCAGCTAGTATTAGTAATACATAATTCCCTTTCGATGCTCCTGCCATGAGTAAAAAGAACTTACCAAAGAATCCTGCGGTGGGTGGCACTCCTGCTAATGAGAACAGGGCTATGGCCAATACCCAGGCTAGGAACTTATTTGTTTGGTAAAAGCCTTTATAGTCTTCTATGTTTTCTTTACCCGTTTGCTCGCTAATAATACCTACCACCCCAAAGGCAGCTAGGTTACTAAACATATAAATAAACAAGAAATAAATAACCGATGATTGTGCTACGGCTTGGTTTCCGGTAAGGGCTACCAATATATACCCCACTTGCGCTATGGCCGAGAAGGCCAAAAAGCGTTTTAGGTTTTGCTGACGTAAGGCAAATAAATTACCAATAGAAATACTTAAAAAGGCAAGTAAAGATATGGCAATGGTCCAGGCAAGGGCCATGCTTTGGAATACGGTATACAAAACAGAAATAAACACAAAACTTACCGCCGATTTACTTACTACTGATAAGAAGGCCGTAACAGGAACGGGTGCTCCTTCGTATACGTCGGCTGTCCACAAGTGAAAAGGTACCACACTTATTTTAAAGGCAAAGCCCGCAAATATTAATAAGAAGGCAAAGATGCTAAGCGGTGTTTCTACAATGCTTACACTTAACTCAGAAAACAAAATAGTACCTGTGGTGCCATATAAAAACGAAATACCCATTAATAATAAAGCGGTACTAAAAGCCGATGATAAGATTAATTTCATGGCAGCTTCGCTTGATTTACGTTTCTCTAAATCAAAATTAGCGGCAGCAGCTAATGGTATGGTGGCTAACTCTAAACCTAAGTAAAACATTAATAGGTTGGCCGAGGAGATCATAAAAAACATACCCAATAAAGCCGAGAGCAAGAGTAAATAAAACTCTATTAAATTGGCATTTTTATGCAGCCATTTGTAAGAGATGCCACTTACTATGAGCAGGCCTAGCGTGAGCAATGTTTTCTGAAAATGTATAAGCGTATTGGTCTTAAACATATCATTAAACAAGAGGCTATCGTTTGGCGTAAACCAAAAGAATAAGGTAGTAAGCAAAAGCAATCCATTTACTATGCCTATAATTTGGGCATGACTGGCTTGGTTCGACCTAATTTTTAAAAACAATAAGAGAAAGATGATAAACGAAATCATCATCTCAAATTTTAAGGCAAGAAATATATCTACTGTCGTCATCTTTACTTCCTATTTATATAGTAATTGTTCCATAATAATATCGGTACCCGGAGCTAATAAGTTGGTTAATAAAAACGGAGCCATACCTATTACTACTATTCCCGTTAACAATACCACTGCTGCTAGTTTTTCGTTCCAATGTGCATCTGTAATACTCAAGAAATGTTGGTCTTTTATAGGGCCCATAACAGAGCTTCCGGCCGCTCTTAAAATATATACGGCAGTTACCACTATACTAGCACACGAAAGTATAGTTGCCAAGCGATACCACATATTGGGGTTTTGCCACGAACCTACAAAGACGGTCATTTCTGATACAAAGCCGCTAAAGCCCGGTAAACCCAAAGAGCATAAACCCGCTATAATAAAGATAGACGATATAAAGGGCATTACCTTTAATAAGCCTCCCAACTGACTCACCAGTCGCGTATGGGTTCGGGTATACATCATACCAATAGCAGCAAAGAAAAGGGCTGTCATTAAGCCATGACTCACCATTTGCATAACCGCACCTGTAATAGATGTTTTGGTTAGCATACCAATACCTAATAATACAAAGCCGCAATGGCTTACAGATGAGTAAGCGTTAATGTATTTTAAATCGGTTTGCATCATGGTAGCAAAGGCACCATAAATAATAGCAATAGTGGCTAATAGAATAATTACGGGTGCATAGTGTTCTGCTGCTTGAGGCATTAAAAAGGTTGCTACACGCAAACAACCATAGCCACCTAATTTCATACTAATACCGGCCAAAAACATAGAGGCTGCGGTTGGCGCACTAGAGTGACCATCGGGTACCCAGGTATGGAACGGAAACAAAGCAGTAAACACTCCAAAGCCCGCAAAGGCAAATGGAAAGAAGAATAACTGCGCTTGCATTGGAATACCATTTTTAGCAATGCTTAATAAATCAAAGGTACGAGCGCCTGCTTCGTTTGAGTAATAGAAGGCACCACTTAATCCAATAAAGATCATGGCCGAACCACCCATTAGCATAAGGGCAAGTTTCATGGCACTCTTTTCTTTTGGACCACTACCCCAAATACCTATCAATAAAAACTTAGGTATTACTGCTACTTCTAAGAAGAAGAACATGGTAAAGATATCGAGCGATATAAAGAACCCATAGGCTCCTAGGCTCAGCAAGACCAATAAAAAGAAAAACTCTTTATGCAATAGCTCCATGCTGTACGATACCAAAATACCCGCTACCACTACCAAAGAAGTAAGCAAGATCATGGCAATAGAAATACCATCTACCCCTACGTGGAAGCTAATTCCCATGCTTGGAAACCAGGTCATGCTTTGTTCAAATAACATGGTGCTAGCATCGCCCAACTCCTTTGCATTATGGTATTGGTTCAGCAAATAAAAAGCAAGAAACAATTGCAGTACCGAACCAATAAAGGCCACGGTTCTAACTTGTTTTAAACCCTTTGCGGCCAGCACAGCTAAGGCTGTTAAAAAGGGCACTCCTATAAGTAATAACAGATTCATTGTTTCTTATTTTAATACATACATAATAAGAACTGCCAAGCCCATAATACCCCCTAAAAAGTAGAGCGCATAGCCTTGCACATTTCCCGATTGAAATCCTTTTATTGTACTCGAAAACTCGGCAGTTACCAAAGCCGTTAAGCTATAGAAACCGTCTACAATGTGTTTATCTATCCAAGCTGCGGGTCTACCTATTAAGTTAAACAACACTTTTTGGGTAATAAACAAGTACACCTCATCTATATAAAATTTCTTTTTAGCAGCTGTATATACCGAACCTAAACTTGTTGCGATAGCTTGTGGTTTATCGTTTTTAGCAGCATATAAATAGGTAGCAAAACCAATACCTACTGCAGCCAATGTTACAGGCAGGATAGAGAACATCCAATCTAAATGCGATTCAAATCCTATTCCATCGGCACTTATAAACGTAGAGAAAGGTACAAATCCAACCAGGATAGAGGCTAGTGCCAAAAGTATAAGTGGACCTTTCATGCTCCATGTACCTTCGCCATGTGTATGATGTTGCTTGGCTTCTTTGGTGCTCCAGAAAATAGAATAGTATAAACGGAACATATAAAAGGCGGTAAGCATTGACGTAAATAAGGCGATATAATAAATGCCTGGGTTGCTGTTGTGCGCGGCATGTAAAATGGCTTCCTTACTAAAGAAACCCGCAAACGGAGGAATACCCGAGATGGCCAAGCAAGCAATTAAGAAACTGGCATGCGTTATTGGCATATGTTTTCTTAAGCCGCCCATATCTTCCATTTCGTTGCTATGCACCATATGTATAATGGCACCTGCACCTAAGAATAATAAAGATTTAAAGAAGGCATGGGTAAACAAATGGAATAAAGAAGCACTAAAGCCCGCTCCACTTTCTCCGCTATAACCCGATACGCCTAAGGCAAACATCATAAAGCCAATTTGGCTCATGGTTGAGTAGGCCAATACGCGTTTAATATCTGTTTGTGTGCAGGCAATAATAGCGGCAAACAAAGCAGAGGTAATACCAGTATACGCCACCACTTGCATGACGGCCGCATCTATTACAAATATTGGAAACAAACGTGCAACTAAATACACACCCGCAACCACCATGGTAGCAGCATGTATTAAGGCCGAAACAGGTGTAGGTCCTTCCATGGCATCTGGCAACCAAATATGCAGCGGGAACATAGCCGATTTACCTGCACCACCCATAAATACTAAAATTAATCCCCAACTTAGCGCACTAATTCCCATAAAGGATGCTGTGCTAGCTGCCACAAATTGCGGTGAGGTTTGATCTGTTAACCGTTGAATGAGTGTTTTAAAATCAAAGGTCTCACTATAATAGCCCAAGGCCAAAATACCAATAAGAAAGCCCAAATCGGCAAAACGTGTTACAATAAACGCTTTCTTGGCTGCTGCCACTGCCGATGGTTTTTCAAAGTAATATCCAATTAACAAGAACGACGATACACCCACCAATTCCCAAAACATATAGATTTGGAAAATATTACTGCTAAGCACAAGGCCCAACATACTAAAGGTAAACAATCCTAAAAAGGCATAATAGGTTGCAAAGCGCTTTTCGCCATGCATATACCCTAGGCTAAACACATGCACCATTAAAGAGATAAAGGTTACCACCACCAACATCATTCCAGATACAGGTGTAAACCAATAGCCCATATCAATGCTTAGGTTCGAACCAAAATTTAACCAGGTAAAATGCTCAGAAACATCTAAAGCAAGTGGTTTGGTAGAAAGTGTGAAGGTAATGGTACATGAAAGATAGAAGGCAATGAACATACATGCACTTCCAATATAACCAGCCATTTTACGTAAAAACGGAACCGAGTTTGCAAAAATTCCTAACAATAGAAAGGATAGCAAAGGCAGTGTTGGTATAAGTATAATATAATTGCGTAAGTCCATACTTAATATTTCATTTCGCCCGCATCTTCTACGTCAATAGAATTATGACTGCGGTATAGGTTAATAATAATGGCTATGGCCACAGCGGCTTCGGCTGCAGCTATGGTAATAATAAATACCGTAAAGAAAACACCATCTAGCTTTTCTGGAAACAGGTACTTATTAAAGGCCACAAAATTTATGTTTACGCTATTTAGCATGAGCTCAACACTCATTAATAAGGTAATTAGGTTTCGGCGCGTAAAGAAACCATACATGCCTATAAAGAATAGGCTGGTGCTTACTACCAAAATATGTATAAGGCTTATGGGCATCATTTGGCTTCCTCCTTTTTAACTTTCATTGCAATAACAATACAACCTACCATGGCCGCTAGCAAGAGCATACTTACCACTTCAAAAGGTAAGATAAAACCACCATCGCCCGGGCTTAGCATTAGTGTTCCCATATGCTCAACACTTGGGTTGAACCCAGCCACACTTGGTGCACTAAACTCATGATGCAACAGTAAATTAACCGTAAACACTAAGGCAAATAAAGTGGCCATAGCGGCGGGTAAGGTTCGGCCCACAACTACCTTCGGCATTTCATCGCCCGATTTTTGGGTTAAGAAAATAGAGAAGATAATAAGCACTACAATACCACCTACATATACCACAATTTGTACGGCCGCTATAAACGGTAAATCCATCCAAAAGTATAAAGCTGCAATACCTATTAAAGAAAACAATAACCAGATGGCCGATCTAAAAATCTTTCTGGTAGTAACTGCTAGTATTCCTGTTCCAAGAATATAGGCCGCTATCACATAAAATATAATTGTACTTGCATCCATTATTCTACACCCTCTCTTAATTTAGAACCTGCT
Organism: Bacteroidetes bacterium B1(2017); assembly: GCA_002256395.1. Lineage (GTDB taxonomy): Bacteria > Bacteroidota > Bacteroidia > UKL13-3 > UKL13-3 > B1. Next base: position 890,096 of record NKJG01000001.1, read on the forward strand.
AGGTTTAATTGTTTGGTAAGCAACTTGCGATCAAACACACTGTGCTCAAACGTTTGCGCCATTTTAATAGCATCTGTGGGGCAGGCTTGTATGCATAAATTACACATGGTACAGAGCTCTAAATGATACACAAATGCATCAATAGCTTTTTTCTTTTTACCTTCTGCGTTTAGCTCAAACTTATTAATAATTTTTATGGTGCCATTTGGGCAAGCCAACTCACAAGCCGAGCAACCTGTACAGGCATGCTCATTGTTTTGGTCGTGGGTCATTACCACCTCTCCCCTAAACCGGTCGGCCATTTTTAAGGTAGCACGGTTATCAGGGTATTCTTCGGTAATATTGGTTTTGGGATGTGTAAAATAATAGCCCGTAAGCTTCATCCCGGTAAGCAGCGATTTTACCGCTCTATACACTTCGTTGATATAGTTTTTGAGAAAGCTCATCTGTTTAGAAATGCCATCCTTTTATGGCAATTAAAGTCATAACTAAGAGATTGAACATACTAATAGGTAATAAGTATTTCCACTCTAAATTTAATAATTGATCGATGCGCAAACGAGGGAAGGTCCACCTAAACCACATGATTAATAAGATAAGGCCAAAGGTTTTGCCAAAGAACCAAATGCTAGATGGAATAAAATCCATTACATGGTTAAAGGCTTCCCAATTGCCAATATGAAATGGCATCCAACCACCAAAGAACAATACCGCGCCTATAGCACACACAATAAATATATTGATATACTCTGCCAAAAAGAACAAGGCAAAGCGCATACCCGCATACTCGGTATGGAAACCACCCGTAAGTTCAGATTCTGCTTCGGCTAAGTCAAAGGGTGCTCTATTGGTTTCGGCCGTTACAGCTATAATGTAAATAACAAAAGCTATTACTGCAGGTATATGTCCTTTAAAAATCCACCAACCTGTTTGTTGCGAGGCTATGATATCATTTAGGTTCAAACTACCTGTTAATACTACAATAGATAATACGGCCATACCAGCCGAAAGCTCATAACTTACAATTTGAGCTCCACTACGCATGGCACCTAATAAAGAGTATTTATTATTACTTGCCCAACCTGCCATTAAAATACCAATAACAGATAACGACGAAACAGCACTAATAAAAAACACACCTATATTAATATCCCAAATAACTACCCCTTTTGCAAAAGGAAGCGGAGCTAATAATAACATAGCGGTAATCATTACCACATAAGGTGCCATCTTATATAAAAAGCCATCTACCTTATCGGGCATAAAGCTTTCTTTTACAATTAACTTTAAGGTATCGGCAGTGGTTTGGAAAATACCAAAAGGCCCCACTCGGTTCGGACCTTTTCTGAGTTGAATTAAAGCAGAAACCTTACGCTCTAAATACACCAATACCAAGCCTAAAGCAGCAAATAAGGCAATGGCAAAAATGGCTACAAGGGCCATTTCTACAAGCATAACAAGAGTTTGATTAAGCAAAGTTCCTAGCCACTCATGAAAACTATTAAGAATATATTCTATACTAAACATAGTGCTGGATTTAACGGTCGATATCTGGAATTACAAGATCTAAGGTTCCCATAACGGCAACTAAATCGCCCACTTTATGGCCTTTTATCATATGATTGAGGGCACTTAAATTACTAAAGCCCGGCGAGCGGAATTTGATACGATATGGTGTGGTACCGCCTTCGCTAACAATATACACGCCCAACTCGCCACGGGCAGTTTCTACACGTGAGTAGAACTCGCCTTTAGGCAATTTAAGCACGGCTTTTGTTTTGGCTTGAAAATCTCCTTCTGGAATATTATCAATTAATTGCTCAATAATATTCACCGATTCTTCCATCTCGCGCATACGCACCATATAGCGTGCAAAAGAGTCGCCTTCTGTTTCTAAGATTTCATTAAACTGCAAGTTCTTATACGCAGAGTATGGATAGAGCTTACGAATATCGCAACTTAAGCCGCTACCTCTGCCACTAGGGCCGGTAACACCATAGCTAATAGCATCTTCTTTACTAAGCATACCAATACCTTTGGTTCTGTTTTGGAAAATAATATTTCCGGTAACCAATTGGTGGTATTCTGGCAACTTGGCCTTAAACTGGGTGATAAACTCTTTTACCTTACGTTGGAAATCTGGATGCAAATCGGCCATTACTCCACCCGGAACAAAATAGTTCATGGTAAGCCTAGCGCCGCAGGTTTCTTCCATAATATCGGTAATTAACTCACGCTCTCTAAAAGCATAGAAGAACGGAGATAAAGCACCTAAATCCATGGCCACAGAGCCCCACCACAATTGGTGAGAAGCCAAGCGTGTAAGCTCACTAATTATAATACGTATTACCTCTGCCCTCTCTGGCACTTCTATTTGCATACCTTTCTCAACCGTAAGCGCACAAGCATGATTATTCATGTGTGCCGAAAGGTAATCCATGCGGGAAGTAGAGTAAATAAATTGTCTATAGCTTAGGCTTTCGCACATTTTTTCTATAGACCTATGTATGTAACCAATATTTGGTTCTAGGTTAACAATGGTTTCGCCATTCAGAGTAAGTATAAGGTGTAACACCCCGTGAGTAGAAGGGTGCTGCGGACCTACATTGATAACCAATTCGCCCGAAGGCAATGTTTTCATCTCGTCGCGCATACTAGAGTTTAATCATATTAATTGGGTCGTCATAATCTTTACGCAAAGGGTAACCCACCCAATCTTCGGTAAGTAATAAGCGGCGTAAATCGGGGTGATTTAAAAAGCGTACACCAAATAAATCAAACACTTCGCGCTCTAATAATTCGGAGGTTTTATAGCGGCTCACCAAACTTTCTATCACAGGTTCATCTCTGTTTACCTTAGCCTTTAAAACCATGCTATGTCGGTGTGTGGTAGACGTTAAATGATATACCATGGTAAAATGTGTTTTCCAATCTACACAGGTTTCGCAAAACAAGAAATCAAACCCATATACCGCGGTGTTTTTAAGAGCATCTATACTGGCAAGCAATTCGGCTGCTTCTATGTTCATTTCGGGCCAGTCTGAACCAAGACTTATGCTAGCACTTGGAAAGCTTTCTTGCAGCGAACTAAGTAAGGTTTCATTTTCCATTTTCTTGCATATTATCGCGAATTTGCTCGCGGGTATAACCACTCTTAATTTTCTCTTGTAAGGTTATAAGCGCATGTAAGAGCGCTTCTGGGCGTGGTGGGCAACCCGCTAAATACACATCCACTGGTATCACATGATCGGCCCCCTTAACCACCGAGTAGGTATTATAAAAAAACGGACCACCACTGGTAGCGCAGGCACCCATGGCAATCACATATTTTGGCTCGGGCATTTGATCATACAAACGCTTTAGCACAGGAGCCATTTTGTTTACAATGGTTCCAGAAATAATAATTACATCTGCTTGGCGTGGCGAGGCTCTAAACACCTCAAAGCCAAAACGGGCAAAATCGTATTTGGCAGAAGCAACGCTCATCATTTCAATAGCGCAACAAGAGGTACCAAATACCAAAGGCCACAAAGAATTGGATCGAGCCCAATTTATTACATCATCTAATTTACTCGTAACAATTCCACCCCCATCGGTATCATACACACTACCGGGAAAAGGCGTGGTAGGTTCAGTTATTTTTACATCCATTTCAACGCTCCTTTTTTATGGGCATACAAAAAGCCCATGAACAAGATAAACATAAACACCATAATCTCAAATAAGGCCAGCATGCCAACCTTCTTAACCACAACGGCCCAAGGGTACATAAACACTAGCTCTACATCAAAAATTAAGAAGATTAAGGCAAATAAATAATAGCCTACATTAAACTGTTTCCAAGGAGTGCCCTCGGCTTCTATACCACACTCGTAGGCTTGACCTTTTTGTGGGTTAGAACTTCCTTTGTTTAAAAACTTGGCTATGGCCATACCACCCGCAGAAAAAGCAACGGCGGCAAAAATGAGTGCAATTAATGATCCCGGTCCCATGTATAAAAAGTTTTACAAATTTTAAATCTTTCCTCCCAAAGATGCATTAAAAAACTTTTGTTTTAAAATGATAATTGTCATTTCATTAGTGGAGGAAGAGGAGGATGGGAGGATGGGCGCTGGGAGGTTGGGAGGATGCCAGGAGCCAGAGGCCAGAAGCTAGATGCCTAATACTTTGGCGTTAGGTATACGTTTCTACTATATCTTGAATCTTCTGCGTATGCGAATCTTTCTTTTCTTTACGCAAGGCTTTGGCGCTATTGGTAAAAAACTGATGCTTGGTAAGGAACTTTAGCTGAAGGCGGTTCCAATCTTTCTCATCGGTTAAGATGCCGTATATTTCTAGTTCTTTATACAGGTTATAGCCAATCTCCCAAAAGTCGTCGCGGCCCAAATAGTCTAAATCGGCATCACAAATTATTTGCTCCAACAGGTTGTTTGGCGTTTGCGGAATTTTGGTGGCCATAATCATTCCGCATATCTTCTCTATTTCTTCGGGGGTATATCCAAAGTTTGGCAAAAACTCTTTTACAATGCCACAGCCTAATTCTTCGTGGTCTTTGCTCTGTATTGTAAAGCCAGAATCGTGAAAGAGCACTGCTGTTTTAAGCAGCACCTGATCATACTCAGATACAGCCTCCATTTGGGCATACTGCGTGGCGGCCTGCAATACATCCATTACATGATTATAACTATGATAATACAAATTTGCAGGAAGCTCTGTTTTTAATTTACTTAAAATAAAGGCTTCCGATCCTTTAAAATCCATCATATTTTGGCCAAAATTATCTTTTTACTTTTATTCCTACTTACAAATATAGATTCACAATTCTAAATAGAACTTCCAATTCCTATGTAAAACACACCAATTACTCAATGCTTTTTACCACCCCTACTCTCCCATCACATAAAACATATCTATTCTACCTTTATTCTTAGCTTCTATTTTTCCTCTATACGAGCACTTAAATCCATCTTTTACTAACTCATGCGTAGAGCCACTAATATTTATTTTTCCTGGCTCACAATTTTGTTCCATGCGTGCAGCCGTGTTTACGGTATCGCCCCAAATATCATAGGCAAATTTCTTTACCCCAACAATGCCTGCAATTACAGAACCCGAGTTAATACCAATTCTAATTTCAAAATATGGCTTACCCAATGCTTTGCGTTCTTGCTGGTATACTTTCATAAACGCTTGTATATCTAAAGCCGTTTGCACACAGCGCTTGGCATGGTCTTTATCTTTTATAGGCATGCCGCAAACAGCCATATACGCATCGCCAATGGTTTTTATTTTCTCTAGTTTATTGTCGCCAATAATGGCATCAAAGCCTTTAAAGCAATAGTGTATTTCTTCTACCAACTCTTTAGGTGTTAGTCTTTCGCTAATAGAAGTAAAGCCAACAAAATCTGTAAACAATACCGTTACCTCTTCAAATTGCTTGGCCTCTAAGCTGCCTGTGCGTTTTAGTTCATCAGCTACTTCAACAGGTAAAATATTCAACAATAACTCATCCGATTTGGCTTTTTCTTCTACCAATTCTTTGGTTCTATCTTGCACCATGCCTTCTAGTTTTCTATTGGTGCTTAACAATCGCTTTTGATTTATAAACACAATTAAATACACTACTAAAAAGCCAGCCATGATATACATTAAATAGGCCCAGCCGCTAAGGTACCAAGGCACATTTATATAAAATTTATACGCTGTTTCTTTACTACTATTTCCAAAGGCATCTTTGCCCTGAACCCAAATGGTATAGGTGCCGCCGTTTATTCCATCTAATTTTACATCAAACTCTTTTTGCCACTCACTCCACGTATTTCCTAAGCCCTCTAATTTATAGCGGCATTCTTGCTTCTCTGTAAATTGGTTGGAGCTCATTCCAAAATACACATGTACAGGCAATAGCTCATGCGCTATCTGAGGATTCCATTCTTGTAGTTCCTGGGTTCGGCCATCTTTACTTACAAAGAAGCCCGCAAAAGCTAATTCTTGCTTCCCAAAACTCATCATGCTAATATTTACCTGCGAGTTGTTTTGGGTCTTTAGCTCATCCTTTACTACATAGAGTTTATCTTCAAACGCCAAGAAATAGGTATCGCCATTTTTAACATAGGCAGTGGGCTTGCCAGGTATTCCATATGCAACAGATTGCTCTTGAAATGTATTGTTGTTATACACTTTTAATCCGGTTTCGTTTACTAAAATAAAGTTGTTGCTAAGGCTAAACTCTTTGTTTTTTACTTGGGCAAAGGCAGCATAATCTGTTGTTAAGTTAATGGCACCTGTGTTTGCATCTAATTCAAACACACTATCGCCTTTTATAATAAGCGCCTTATTGTTAAAGAGCTTTAGCACCGCCTCACCTTCTTTTAAACTAGCAGGAATTTTGGTACTTGGTCCAGAAGCAGCAAACAATCCTGCTTGATAGGTTCCGGCATAGGCAACCCCTTTGGCATTTTCTAAAATAGAATTACACAAAGGCGGAAGATTCTTTAGCAAACTTGGCTCAGCACCAGGTGCCACCTTATACACGCCACTTTCGCCCAAGGCATATACGTTTCCAGAAACATTGCCCTCTTGCACATGCAATATGGTTTCTCCTTCCAGAATATTTTTAGCAAGGTCATTTGAGATAGTAAACAATCCATCGGTGCTGGCAACATACAAATTGTTGTGCCAACTGTTTAAATCCCAACACTCAGATTCTATACCCGATACTTTAGTTAATACACCCGTTAAACTTAAATCGGTTTTAAATAAACCTGCGGTGCTACTCACATACAAGGCATTATTATACACCAGCATATCTGTTATAGTGCCTGCTTGGTTTAACAAACCTTTGTAGGCAATAGGCAAACTACTTGCATACTGCGTTATGCCCTTGCTATGCGCTCCCCATATGCTTCCATCGGCATCTACAAATACCGAATACATTTCTTGGCTTGGAGTAGAAATAGATTGCCAAGTAATTGTTTTGCCATTCCATATTTTAAGTCCATCATTAAGGGTGGCAGCCACCAAATAGCCATTGGGCAAGGCAGCCATATCTATTACATTAGGTAATTTAGGAAGGGCTATTTCTCTAATTTTATTTTTTGAAAGCGTATAAAAATTTCCTTTACTACCCGTAAGTAGTAACTCTTTTCCATTTGTGCAGGTGGCACTTACAAAACTATTTGCCAAAAGCTCGCCGCCATTTATTACGTTTAGTTTGCCTTTGTTTAAAGCTGCTACACCTAAATCGGCAGTATTTAAATACAAGTTTCCTTCAAAGGTAAAGGCACCATAATTGGCAGCCAGTTCTTGTACCGTAAATTCATATGAACCCTCTTTAGGTTCGGCCTGAACCAATACCTTGTTGCTAACAAAATAAACGCTTTTGCCCAATACAAATACTTGCTCATTGCCACCTGTTTTTTGATTGGCAGCCGGCAATTGTTTGCTAATACTTGTATAGATAACCTTACCTGTTTGCGAAAACTCTAAGGTGCCAAAATCGCCAGCGCAAGCCAAAAACAAATTACCTGTTGGCCCAAAACATAAATGCCTTACCGCATACGGTGTTTTAAACAAATACCATTGGTGACCATCAAACCTTACTACACCTTTGTTATTGGCAAAATAAATTCTACCATACGCATCTTGCACAGCATCCCACATATAGGGGTGAGCGGGGTAAGTATTGCTTGCATAATTTTTACTTACATACTCTTGGGCACTGAGTGTAAAACTTAAAAAACTTAGCGCTATAAGTAAAAGTGTTCTCATGACGTTGGCTAGTTTAAAAGATTATCATACAAAACAGAAAAATAGAAAAGAGCACCAACAGTTGGCGAACCTAAAGCTTGCACATACCTATTATTGGTAATATTAGTGCCACCCAATTTTAGTAATAGCTTTTGTTTAGGAAGCGCGTAGTTTAAACTTAAATCAATATAGTAATAGGCATTTACCATTCCAGAGCGCGAGTACTCTTTAAAGAAATAGGCATCTACCCACTGAAAATTACTGCTTACACCAATGCCCTTAAATACATTATTGGCTTTAAAACCTAAGTTCACTTTATTCTTTGGGGTATTAAAAGCGGTAACAAAACTGCTGCTATAATCGCTTGAATTAATGAGCGTATTTAAATTATAATTTCCAAAAAGTGTAAGCTGGCGTGTAACATAATAATTGCATGAAATAGAAAAACCAAAGGAGTTTAAAGGCGCAGTAGAATTAACTGCTCTGCGATACACTTTGGTTAATTGCTTATTCTTTACATACTCTGCATTTAGGGTATCTACCCCATTAGCGGCTCCAATAAACTGTTCGGTATTTATGAGGTTTCTAAACGATACATAATAGGCATTAAAATCTGTTTCAACTTTATTAGAGAAAAATGTTCTCCAGCCAAACTCGGCGGTGCGTATTTCTTCGGGAGCAATGTTTTTAATAACTGGTCGAACCAACTTATTTGAGTCGCCCGTGTTTAAAAATTCGGCCACCGAACTCATGGTATACATATTAGAAACCTGCCCGCCTTCTGGCGATTGAAACACCAAATTTAACTTTAAGGCATCTTCTAAAAACCCACCAAACGTTACCACTCCAGGTATGTTCATATAAAAAAACTGGTCCATAAGCGTTGGCGATCTAAACCCAATTTGCCCCGATGCCCTAAAGCTATGTTGGCGTTTATTACCTGCCATATACACCAATGAAACACGCGGACTAAACCTTGGATCAAAACGCTGCAACACATCTATTCTACCCGATGCTTGCAAGTGCAATCTATCATCGAAATAATGTTTGCTAGCTTGCAAGAAACAACCCAATTCGTTTGAGTAAATTTGCTTTCCTCCATCATCAAAAACGGTTCCGTAAGTATGCGGAGTATGCAATCTATAATTGGCTCCGCCTGTTAAAGTAACACGTTTTACATAAGGACTAAAATCATACAAAAACTCGGCATACCAGGTTTTAGAAGTGCTGGTTAAACTTGCGCCCCCATCTTTAAACGGACGCGTTTTTACCAGTTTAAAAATAGAATCAAAGGCTGCACTGCCAGGTTCAAAGCGGGCTCTGCCACTAATTAAATTGGCTAAGGTATCGCCAAAATTATCTTTAATGGTTTGGTATAAGGCACTGTTATCGCCATCGGCAAATTTTCTGGCAATGGCATCGCTGCCCGATTGCAAACTATCTAAGCCAATTTGCTCGGCTAGCTTATTATAAAATCCAGAGTAAGCAAGTAAGTATTGCAAAAACCAATTATCATCTGATTTGGCAGCTCTATTAATATTAATGGCGGCTAAACTAAAGTCGAAAGTCTCACCAATATTTTCAAAATTTGTATAGGCTCGAAGCGAATAGTTTTTACCCTTTAATTCTATTTTGTGTTGCTGCAAAAAGAAGTCTTTAATTTGTGCTCTATTAGCTATTTGAAAAGTACTACTTCCTTTGCTAAATCGGCTGGTCCACGAAAGTTCTGTATGTTTATCTAACTTATAAAAAAAGCCCACATCTGTTTTAAAACTATAGGGTTTATATTCAAACAAATCAATTTCTCTATAGCCTGTTCTGGCAACACGTAGCGGACCTTTAGGTAAAAATGGAGTATTTACAATGGGTGCTTTTAGGGTGGTATCAAAAATAGAAGCCACCTCATCACCACCAATGCTCACGCCATCGTAACCCGGGTTTCCGGCACCGGGTTTATAGCCATAAATGCCATTGTTTTCACTTAAATTATAATCGCCCACATCTCTATAATCATTTCCACGCCAATCATCGGCCTTTTGATAGCCCATGGTAATTTTGGCGGCAAACTTTGGGTTAAATACCTTAGCATAACGCATACTAAAATCGGTAATAGGTGCAGGTGCGTGGTCTATCCCATCAATGTGGTTTACACCCGACTTTAAATTTACACTCAAACCTGGATATAAAAACGCACTCTTACTGGTTATGTTCATGAGTCCGTTTATAGCATTAGGACCATACAAAGCAGAGTTAGCGCCAGGTATTAATTCCATGCGCTCTACATCAATATCAATGGGACCATTTAAAATACCAACGGCTAGGTTAAAACCAGGCATCGATAAATCCATATTATCATAGCGTTGTATAAAGCGTGTGTTGTAGCTAGAGTTAAATCCACGGGTGTTAATGGTTTTGAAATTAAAGCTAGTGGTAATTACATTTACACTCGTTAACATGGCCATGCGCTCATACATGTTTAAAGATGTATTAAGCTGTATCTCTTTTGCAGAAAGGGTTTCAACCGTTACTGGACTTTCGAACTTGCGTTCATTTTTGCGCGAAACAGAAATAACAATATCACTAATGGTATAAAATTTCTCTTTTAAAATAAACACTACTTCGCTTGATTCATTGGTAATTTCTATGGTATCACTTTCATAGCCAAAGTAGGAACAAATAAGGAAGGGAGGTTTTTGCATATCTAACTCAATGGCATACTCTCCTTGCTCATCGGATAGTGCTCCGTTTTTGGTTCCAAGTTGAACAATAGTTGCAAGAGCTAGAAGCTCTTTTCCTTTTTTTGTCACCACACGTCCATGAATAGAGCGCGTGCTAATTTCAATACCTTTTGATTGGCTAGTATCTTTTTTACTAAGCTGTTTTTTGGAGTGCGAACGATACTCTTGAGCCCTTAAATCCTTTTGAGAAAAAAGCGCTATCAGAAGAAAAAGAAGCAGAATTAATCTGGGTATTTTTGGTTTCATAGGCATTATTCTATTAGCAACTTCTTTACCAATACGCCTCTCTGATCGCTTACCTTTACAAGATACAAACCCTTGGCTAGGTTCAGCTCTAGTTCTACTTTTCCTTGGGTAAGCGCAGGGTTTTTATACACTACTTCTCCGCTTAAATTGCTAAGTTCAAGTTGTGCTTCGTTAGAATTAACATTAATTTTTAACGATTCGTTTCGCAATGGATTTGGATACATACTAAAATCTGTTGTGCCCAATGCCTCTTTAATTCCAACGGTACCGCCAGCAAACCTTAACTCATCAATAAGCAATTTTGCCCCTTCTTTGCTAGCAAAGTTTGAAGCCGAAGAGTAGAAAATAATAGCGGTATCTGGATTTGTTAGCGTATCAAATACATTTAATTTCACTACCATTTCGGTATACACACCCACAGAATCTGTCATAATTTGAAAGGTACGAGAAAGGGTATCTCTTTTATTTGCCAGGGTATTCCAGCGAGTAGTAAGTATTAAGGTATTGGCGGTATCTTGGTTGCGCGCATTGTATTTATACCAAAACCTAAATTCTGTTGGGCGCTCAGTAAAGGGAAAGCCAGGAAACGAACTTAGCAATATTTGCTTGCCCACAAAAATAGATCCTGCATAGGTAGGCACATAAACGGGAGGCTTATTGGTAATTTTAAAGGTATTTATTTCACATGCAAAACTACCACTGTGTGCATCGTTTGATTTAAATACAGTCTGAGGATTTCCTAAGGCGGTTAACCCGTTGGTAGAAACCCAGCCAGTCATATTATTCCCACTCCAATCTTCGAAGCTATTATTTGGTATTTGTTGAGCGAATAGGTTGGTAGAAATAAGACTTACAAATAAGATTAAAGTACAGGTTAATTTCATAGTAATGAGTATTAGGTGTTAGGGATTTATCTATACTTAAACTTCCATCTTTCGGTTAAAGCTTTCCTTACGTGCGCGGGCCACAGGCAATTCTGTTCCATCTGTAAGTACTACCGAACCTCCATCTGTTTTAATATATCGTTTTAAGTATTCTTTATTGATTAAATGTGTTTGATGAATTCTAATAAAATCATATTGTTCCAACATGCTTTCAAACTCTTTTAGGGTTTTTGAAACCAAGATTCGTTTGCCATCAGTTAAATAAATGCGGGTATAATTATTCTCTGCCTCGCATCTAATAATTTCAGACACGCCCAAATATTCTATCGAATCGTTATTGCGAACGGCTATTTTTGGTTTAATACCCGAGTTTAATTTCAGGTTATAAATAAGCTCTTGCAATTTAAAATCGGTATCGCCTTTTGATTTTGTTTCTTCTGCCTTTTCTATAGCGTTTTTAAGCTCGGGTAAATTCAAAGGTTTTAATAAATAATACAACGCGCTAAACTTTATGGCCTCTATGGCAAACTTGTCGTAAGCAGTAGTAAACACTACCATTGGCCAAGGCTTAGGTAATTGTTCTATTACTTCAAATCCGTTTAACTTTGGCATTTGCACATCTATAAAAAGAAGGTCGGGAGCTAGATCCGAAATTTCTTCTACAGCCTCAAGAGGCTTTGTGCTTTTACCAACTAGTTCAATGCTTGGAAAGTGTTTTTGAAGATAAATCTCCAACACTTCTACGGCACTTTGTTCGTCATCTAAAATATATGCTTTCATGCTATAAAGAATATTCTTCTGTTTTCTTAAAATTCATAATCACTTTGGTTCCTGCAGGCCTTTTTTGAGCATCTGTTAAATCCAATATTTTTATTTCGGCAAGGCTATCCAAAAACTTTAATCTATCACGAACCAAATTAATTCCATACGAACGGCGGCGTTCTTCACCATCTACTTTTACTTTACCACGCCCAACACCAGTATCAGTAATTTCGCAAATCATTCTACCCTCACGCTCATCAATGCTTAAACTTAATAGGCGTTCACCTTCTTCTTTGTGCATTAATCCATGCCAAATAGCGTTCTCTAAAAAAGGTTGAAATATTAAGGGCTGAACCAAAATTTTATCTGGTTCGATATGTTCACTTACCTGCACTACATAATTAAATGCATGTTCGAAGCGCAACAACTCTAATTCTACATAAAGCTGCATGGCCTCCAATTCCATAGCTAAACTAATGCGCTCATGATTTGAGTTATCGAGCACCAAACGCATGAGCTTGGCAAACCTTCCTAAATAATCAGAAGCGATATCGGGTTCGTTCTTTAAAATATACCTATTGATACTATTTAAGCTATTAAAAATAAAATGCGGATTCATTTGCGCGCGTATAGCTCTCAAATCAGATAGCATGACCTGTTTGGCATAACTGGCCATACGTTGCTGCAAGGCATAGTTAAATAGCTTATACAAGCCAAAACCTGCAAGCACAAGTAAAACCAAAATAAGAAGCCATAGGTAGTTCATTCGCTAAAAAGTTTCCTCCTAACGAATATGCTTCTTTTAAATAGAAGAGATTTAATTAATTATTATTCGGTAGTTTAAGTTGAGTATTTAGCCAATATTGCCAAGCAATAGCCAATTGTAAAATTTAAAACCCTATAAACTAACATGTATTAGGTTAGGTGTATTCGTTTAGTTCGAATACGGTATTCTGCTTACAATACTTCTTCCAAGAGTAATTTCATCGGCATATTCAAGTTCGCCACCTACGGCAATTCCTCTAGAAATAGTGCTAATTTTTATGCCTAATGGTTGCAACTTTCTTGACAGGTAAAACACCGTTGTATCGCCTTCCATATTGGCACTAAGAGCCATTATAATTTCCTTTGCTTCTAACTCTTTTACGCGGCTAATTAAACTATCAATTTTTAATTGCTCTGGACCAATGCCTTGAATAGGATTAATTAAGCCTCCTAAAACGTGGTACGTGCCGTAAAACTGGCTTGTATTCTCAATCGCCATTACATCTCTTAGGTCTTCTACCACACAAATAGTTTGTTGATCGCGCTTGGGGTTATTACAAATATTGCAGAATTGGGCATCGCTTACATTGTTGCAGCGCTCGCAGAATTGTATCTCTTTGCGCAACTTAATAATGGCCTCACCCATTTTAGTTACCTCATTTTCTTCTTGTTTCAATAAAAACAACACCATGCGTAAGGCCGATTTTTTGCCTATACCAGGGAATTTGGATAATTCGTTTACAGCCTCTTCTATGAGTGCACTTGGATAATTCATTGCGTGCACAATAGTAAGAATTTTGTTCCTTTTTTAGTTCTACTTTCCCGTATTTTTACCCACTACTTTATTTTATCATGAAAGATTTAAAACACATTTGCCAAGAAGCGTGCACCATTGCACAAGAAGCAGGACAATTTATTAGAACCGAACGTCAAAATTTTAAAATGGGTGCGGTTGAAATTAAGAGCTTTAACCAATTGGTAAGTTATGTAGATAAAACCGCCGAAGAACTCTTGGTTAAAGGTCTTTCAAAGCTTTTGCCCGAAGCTGGTTTTATTACCGAAGAACAAACAATTGCCACCGAGCAAAAAGAATGGATGTGGATTATTGACCCCTTAGATGGAACCACTAATTTTATTCATAACCTACCGGTGTATAGTGTAAGCATTGGACTTATGCATCAAAACAAAGTAAAAGTGGGTGTGGTGTATGAGATTAACCATAATGAACTTTTTTACGCTTGGCACCAAGGTGGAGCTTGGCTTAATGGAAATCAAATTCATGTGAAGACCAATGCTGAGTTAGAAAAATCTTTATTAGCAACAGGCTTTCCTTACTATGATTTTAAAGCCATGGAGCAATACTTAAATACCTTAAAGTATTTTATGAAAAACTCACAAGGTATGCGCCGAATGGGCAGTGCTGCGGTTGATTTAGCCTATACCGCTTGCGGTCGTTTTGATGGATTTTTTGAATATGGACTTAGCCCTTGGGATATTGCAGGCGGCATTTGCCTAATTGAAGAAGCAGGTGGTATTGTAACAGATTTTGCTGGCAAAGGCGAATGTGTGTTTAGCAAATCCATTGTAGGTTCCTCTAGCGCATTGTATCCAGCTTTCTCAAAAGTTATTCAAGATAATTTTGGCGAGTAGCTTTTATAATTTCTAATCAGGTGTTGGCGTTACTTATCACATGCCACCTTTTCAACTTTACTTTATCTTACTTTTTAATTTCTGGACCTGCACGCCAAGTTCAAATTCTGCCTCAAAAACCCAAGAGAAACCTGCGGGTATGAGCTATGTTAAAACCAAACAGAAAGCTAAAGAAGCCTTAGCCTATTGCCAAGCAAAGGGCTATAATACGCAACGTTGCATTTTAATAGACATGAGTGTACATAGCGGTTTGAACCGATTTGTACTCTGGGATTTTAAGAGAGACACCATTGTTCATACGAGCTTAGTAGGCCATGGGTGCTGCGATAATAATTGGAATACAGATGAATCAAAAGATAAGCCTAAGTTTAGCAATACAGATGGAAGCCATTGCTCGGCTTTAGGGAAATATAAAATAGGCCAAAGAGCCTATAGCAATTGGGGTGTACATATTAAATACGAACTGCACGGATTAGAAAATTCTAATAGCAATGCCTATGCAAGGCTTATTGTTTTTCACTCTTGGGAAGCTGTAACTAATGAAGAAGTTTATCCCAACGGAACACCCGAAGGCTGGGGCTGCCCCACGCTCTCAAACGAAAGCTTCCTAAAAGTAGATCCGCTCATTAAAAACTCCTCAAAAAACATCCTCCTCTGGATCTATAAGTAAATCACCCTCCACCTACGCTAAAGCTTCGGTGGACGAAGCTCGCCCCACTTCCTCACGCTTTCTTCCCACGTCAGTCTGAGCCCCGTCGTTCTTCGTCAGTCTGAGCCCCGTCGAAGACCCATCATCATCCCATCCCTCAACGGCAAGAGCATGCACTCAATTCTAGGATCACTTTGTAGCTTTTTATTAAAGGCATCTATCAATTGGGTATCCTTATCCTTAGCCAACGATTTTTCATCTACCACTTTGCCACTCCACAAAACATTATCAGCTAGAATTAAACCCCCTGGAGTAAGCTTATCTATAATTAAATCATAATACTTAGAGTAACTACTTTTATCGGCATCAATAAATACTAAATCAAATGTTTGTGGTAAGGTTCTAATAATTTGATACGCATCGCCAATAATATGTTGAATCTTATTTTCGTAACCCGCTTCTTTTACAAAACTCATCACCAAATCTTCTAATTCTGGGTTCACATCAATGGTAATTAACTTACCTCCTTCTTGCAATCCTTCAGCTAAACAAATGGCCGAATAACCCGTATAGGTTCCAATCTCTAAAATACTCTTGGGCTTATGCAATTTGCTAATCATAGATAAGAAGCGGCCTTGTAAATGCCCGCTAAGCATGCGTGGTTGCAACACTCGTGCATGCGTGTATCTATTTAATTTTTGTAATACTTCTGGCTCTGCAGAACTATGTTGCTCGCAGTAATGTTGTAATTCTTCCGATAAAAATTCCATGCCTATTGAATGGTATAGCGAATAGAAAATCCGCCACTGGTAATAATGGTTGGGAATGAGTTAGAGGTATACGGATTCGTTCTACGTCTATCATAGAAAATACGCAACATCAATTTCTCATTAATCATATAATCTATGGTTGGCTTAATACTAAGTACATTCTGACCCGATACTGGATCATTTGTAGGCCTATCTAAATTACGCACCTTGGTTACGTTTTCACGAATACTAAAGTCGAACCTAAAGTTGATATCATTCTTTAATTTTATTCTACGACCACCTGATGTTATTGGCAATACCAATTTGTTGGTTCTATAACCAATTCCAAACACATATTCTTTTCCATTTTGCTCGTTTAATTGTCTATTACCTAAAGCAAAATTCATGGTTCTATCTTGGTTGTATTTAAAGCTAGTAGTAACATTATTAACCAAGGTAATATCAATACCAATCAATGGCCCAAAACGCTCTACAATGCTTATTTGGCGTATAACATAAGCCGGAGCAAAGTCGTTGCTAATAGTGGTATTTCTAGCGGTATCCATGACCGTTTGAAAGCCTGCTACATTATACGTACTTTGATACGACGATTGAATATTAACATTGCTTGCAAACTCTTTTACCAAGGCTAATTTACTTAAACCATTATAAGTAACTTTCCAATTTGGTATTGGGAAATTTTGGAATGGCGATAAGCTAACCGTTTTGGCATCTACGCCTCTATAAGCCGCTAAAAACGCAGGAATTAACACATCTTGTTGGTATGGACCATAGCCCGAAGGAAAGGTATCAGTAGGCACTGCCACTCCTTTTTGAGCTGCCAATCTGCGTGCAATTTCAATTCTATTGGCTTCAAATTGCTTAAACACCTCACTTACACCATTGCCATCTTCTTTAGAAAAAGCAGTTCTAATAACACTGTAACTAATGCTATAGCTACCTTGTTCTATAGGCGTTCCAAAGTCTCTATACATACCACCGTTGCTATCTGGATCGTACCTAAAATAAGCCGTTAAATTGCGTGAATAATTTTTAGACGCATTAAACTCTATTCTAAAATCTTCTATAGGTTCAATTAAGGCACGTGCAGTTATTGCCTCTTGGTAGTTTTGAATATACGGATTAACAATTCGAGGGTCTTTACTTATCCAACCATTATCTGCCGCTTTAAACCTAAAGTTTGGATCTTGCATACCAAAAATAAAATCAAAGCCTGGGCCGCCATTATCATAATTCTGACCCAAGTATTGTGGCTTTGGATAAAAACCTGGCATGGCTGTACCACGTGTGGTGCTGTAGGTTCCGCCTGCATTCTTCACCATAGTAAGTAACTTAACCGGCACCACAACCCACATTGGATATTTATCTCTCGTATTCTCTTCCTTTTCTGGCTTGGCATTTAAGCCATCTTTTGAATCGGCAGGTTTTTTCTTTGGCTTAGGCTGCGAGGCTTGTTTAGGGTTTGTGATTTTTCTGTAGATCCCAAACTTATTATAAAACTGAACAAAGTTTAAGTTCAAATTCCATTGTTGCTGCTGCGAGTTTTGAATGGTATTACCCAAACTATCTGCTGCTGGTGGCGCCTGCAACCATTGGAAGTTTGCCGTATAGTTATAGCTAAGCTGACTAACCCAACTCATATAAGGCAGCTTGCCAATTGGAATATTATAATTAAAACGAGCTGTTTGATCATACTTAGTTGTGCGACCACCCTTCCAAAAATTCTGCTTAATAGAGTCTTGCTTATCTGGAGTGGTTGGACCAATTTTCCCGGCAGGTTCATCCACACGTGCATCGGCGGTGGCATTAAAGTCTAATTTTAAATTACGCGTTACATCATACCTAAACTCATAATACCTGCGCATGGTAAACATCTTATCATATAATACAGGTAAAGCGGTTTCTCTGCTATCATTATTTCGGTTCAGCAATTCACCATAACGTCTGTCGGCTTCAAGCCTAACGCCCCATCCAGCAGGTAGGTAATTAAGGTTAAAGTCTTTTATAATCTCTAAATTCTTATTCTTAATTTTCTTAAACGGCTCAAAAGGCTTGTTCACAAAATTATAATTGTAGGTAATCATACCCTTATAATTTTTGATATTATTATACTCTAATGTTTGATTGCGCTTAAGCAATTCGGTATACGAATAGGTAAACGCAAAATTCTCCACATCCCACGGATAGGCGCGCTTAGCTCCTACTCTGTTTTTCCTAACATTGGTAAAATTAAAACTCTTTCGAGCCGTATAATCATCGGCTGCCCTACTTATTTGGTCGCTGCGCTCTGGATTAGTAGTCTCATTTATCTCCTTCTGCAACTTAGTATCTGGGTTTAAAGGATTATAGTAAGGTCTAATAATTGTGTTGCCATAGGAGAAGAAAAATGGCAATGATATTCCCGATGTTTTAGGGAAGAATTTACCTAATTCAAAATTGGTTTGTACATCGTAAATATAGTTATCGGCCATACTACGCTCAATTAACTTTTTATCTATACCACCCCAACCAACACTCTTATAACTACCACTTAATTGAACGCTACCAAAATCGGCTAACTTAGCCAAAACTCTACCTGTTGCCGCATCGCCACCAACGGTGTTAAAATCGGTCATGCGCAATTCATTAAACCAAACTTCGGCACATTTTGGTAAACCATCATCGGTGGTACTTCCAGGCCTGCGTTTTGGATTACGCACACCCATCATCATCATGCGAAGCTGACTATAATCTGGCATACCCACAACGGTATACGTTGCATTACCTACCTGCCGGCTATAAGGCGCGCTAAAGGCAATTCCACTATTGGTTCGGGCAATTTTAGTATTAATCATTTCCTCCAATAAAATGGTCATCTCATTTGCCGATGGCCAAATTACAGCTGGATCGCTCGCCTCAGAAGGAGTTACTTGTAAAGGAATTTCAAACTCGTAATAGTTATTGGTTAAATCTGTTCCGAACCTAAAGAAGGCTGTTAACTCATCGTTCTTTAAATTGGTTCCTTCGGCATGAACAAACAAACGCAATTTTCCATATTGTCTTAAATCTACATTGGTGCTTTTGAATACACCACGCGCATCGCCATCTTTTAAATTACAGGCCAGTAAACTTAAAGATTGCTCATTTTGTTGAATGCTGGTTGGCGAACTAAAATCTATCTCGCGTTGAATGCCCGGAGGCACCGCATAAATAATAGGTTTACGTTGTCCGTTCTTTTCAATATTTACTGTTGAAACCACAAACTGTGTATTGTCTGTAGGGTCAACCGGCTTATGCTCTCCACCTGCCTCTAAATTATTTAAGTACTTACGCCAATCGGCTCTTACCAATTGCAAAGTTGCCAAACGCATGGTTATTGGTTCATTAAACCCACGCATATACATACGTATAAAACGTATCGATTTAAAATCATTTATCTCTCCTACTTTACGCTCAAATTCGCGTACTGGAATTTTTAATTGATACCATTTTTCTTGCGCATAATCTCCATTAATAAACTTAGCAGAAGTGGTCAGTGTATCGGTCACAAAGTTTCGTCCAATGATAAACGCATCGCGTGCAATTTCTACTTTGTATTGGAAATATTCTTCTACTCCATTTACCGTATAATCGCGGTTCAAATCTTCGTTGTCTGGCACATTGGTAGCGGCAGTTGGGTAGTTCTCGCCATTCGGACTTTGATCTATAGTTGGGGAGTTTCCTTGATGACGATTATACTTTTTATATCTATCCAATAAACCCACTTTATCAGTATCATAATCGTTACCTAAATAGTAATGGTAATTATCATTGGCAGGGTCTTTAGTTGCATTTAAATAGGCGGTAGAAGTTGGGCCAAATTTGGTTAACACTTGTTTTACATAAGGCTCATCAAAATAGCTACGTTCGCCATCATCGTTTAATCCATCAATACCAATATCTTGGTTTTTGCGCACATTGGCATCGGCATCAAATGCATAGTTAATTACGGGAGCCCTTGGCACGCGGCCCCATACAGTAGTGTCAACCTGGGCCAATTGATCTGCATTATCATTTTTTGGCAATCCATTTTCTGCCGATCTGCGGTTATCACGTAAAATGTCCTCTGAGATATTTCCTAAATTCAAATACAAATACCCTCTATCAACACTTGCAGGCTTATCGGCAAATGGATCCATCACCCACATTTCTATATAATCTATATTGGCTTGCTCAAAATCGTTTTGATCAATCTTACGCATAATACCACCCCAATTTGTGCTTGGATTTTTTAAGGTACCATCGGCATTTAAATCGCTTGTATTAAAATTATACGGACCTTTTTCACTCGGGTAAAAGCTAATATCAAAGGTTGGCAAAGTAGTTGGCAAGCCTTGTTGTATTTGCTTATTTTTAAATACATCTTGTTGCAATACCTCACGCGTAGCATGGGTTGATAAAGATGCAGGGTCTTGCTTTAAATGTGCAGGTGTAAAAGCATCGTTTCTATAGAAAGTGGTTGCAATGGTATACCAAGCTAAATTGGCACGTTTAAAGCCATACTCTAATTTATTAAGAGAGTTACCTTCTGGAAAATTATCCGGTTGTCCTTGCGGCGTACTTGCCAATGCCCAAGTATTTCCCATGCGCAAATCAAAAGGAGTTTCTGCACCTTCAAAATCATCCAAATAAGCCGTTCCTTTTTGGCTCAACGATTTTTGAACACCTGGTATTAAACGCGCATACTCACCACTAATTGTAACGTTTGAGGGCTCCTTGGTTTCTATAAATGGAAGCTTATCTACTAATCTTGTTAAGAAATTAGATTGCTTGGTAAAGGTTCCATCTACCCCTACAATCATATTTGAAATAGGCTCTTCACCAATATTTACTTTTGGCGTAAGTGGGCGCTCATTTAAGTACATAAAGGTTGAACCTAAAACCAAAGCAGGGCTGTATTTATAATCGAACCTAGCACCCAATAAACTCTTTTGTTGTATTTGAAATAGGTTATTACTTTCTGATGAAACCTTAATAACTGCACCCGAATTTAGCAAGGCGCTATTTACAATTTTTACTCGGCCTAAATTATAATCAACTATATAATCTGAGTTCTCGGTAAGCGGAGCTCCATTACTAGTAACTTTTACCGAGCCTCTTGGCACATTGGTTGAACCTAAAGAAATTTCATTGGTGCTTGATCCTTGGTAACTTCCACGTAAGAAAAACTTATTATATTGTGGTTGCTGAACCGCCGAAAATCGCGTGGAATCATACAAGGCAAAGAAGCAATAATAGTTAGCCAGGTTGGGATCGGTACTAAACTTTGTTTGCAAATATTTACCAAATGGCTCAACCGTTGGCAAGAATACTCTACCCGTTTGCGAGTTTACCGTTATACCTTCCACATAATCAAACAAACCATCCGACACTGCTTCTTGCTGTGTGTTCATTTTATCTAAGCCAAACACATTTAGCAAAGGCAAATTACTTAAAGCAGGCTCATTTCTAACAGGCAAATAATTTAAATCACTACCACTTGGGTCATCGGCATAAACTAAGTTTAACTTAAAGTCTTTTGATTGTATTTGGAACGAACCTAAAGAATACACATTCTTCATCATCAAATCCCAAATAGGTAAATCGGGTCTTAAGCTTGGGCCCTTCAACATCTTTAAAAACAACACTTCAGGGTTGTCTGTATTACGTGGAATATCCATGCTAAAATCACCCACTTTAAAGGGAATTCCATTTACCGTTCCTTCGTAGGCCACACATAATACATCATCGTTATTAAGCGCTTGGTTCAAACTTACATACCCTAAACGGGCATTAAACGTAAATTCATTAGGACCTAATTGACGCGCAAAATTTATGATTTGATATTGCGAAATAGGCTTCAAATTTGTGGTGGCAAACTCTTCAGATAATTTGTTTTCTATTTTATAACTCGCCCTGTAATTAGCAGCCAGAGCGGGATTTCCGTATCCATTTAAGTAGGTGTTGGCATTATTGGCATCATACAAATTGTTTACTCCACTACCCAATTCTATGCCTGCATTTACCTTCCAATATTTATTATCTAGGTGTTTACCTTCACCCATATCGGTAAACCCTACCACATCTCTCGATTGCTCAAAACTTCCACTTCTATTGGTAACCCAAACCTCTACACGTGTAATAACAACAGGCGATCCAACAAAGGGTAAGTTCTTTAACCAACCCTCATAATTATCTCTAAAGTAATGTGCCAAGAAATAATGGCGGTTCATATCATAGCCATCACATTGAATATTAAACGGAGTAGTGGTGGTTCCACCCGCTAATTCTGTTTCTTGTGTTTTACCTCTTTGCTGACTCACAACTCCAGTTACAGTAAGCTTTCCAAACTGCATAGTTGTTTTTACACCAAATAAACTTGAGCTACCTTGTATTAAACTTGAGTTTAAAGGCAAGCTTACATTTCCTAATTCAATCTTCTTAATAATATCATCTTCCTTACCCGCAAAATCCAACTTCATTTGATTTTCAAACTCAAAGGTAGCCTCGGTATCATAATTCATGTTTACCTTAAGCTTATCGCCCACTTGGCCGGTAACGTTTAATTGAATTTTTTGTTTAAAATCAAACTGACCTGTTTTTTGTTGCCTTAAACTAAAGGCTGGGTTGCGAACGGTATTAAAGTTTCCGGCAAAAATAATTTCGGCCGTTCCTCTTGGGCGAATATCAATAATTCCATTCCCAAAAATTTTATCAACCACTTTATTGCCCACATTTATTTGAGGCAAAATACCGCCGCCCTTGGCAAAGTTTTGTGCTTGGGCTCTCGATCTAAAATAATCACTATTATTTTTATCCGCTGTGGCTTTAAGCTGTTCAGAGATAGATGAAGAAGCAGGCAGTTTAAAATCTAGGTCGCCAATTTTTGAAGATTTATCGTAGCGATATTTTTCACTATCAAGAGTATATTTCTCTTTAAAAACGGCAGGATCTGCTAAATCAAAAGGATTCCTTTTGCCAGTAGCTTCATAAGGTTTTTTGTCTTTTATTGGATACTTAAGCTTTGCATTCTCGCCACTATCAGGGGGTGCAAGCGAAAAATCCCGCAATCTGTGAGGAGCAGAGCGGGGTGTAGCGTTCCATACCATTGTTAATACAAAGGCGAACGATAGAGTTACTTTTAGATATGTTAATTTAGAGCTACGGTACAATGTAGAAGTTTATCCATCAAAGAGATTTAAGGGTTAATTTCACCAGTTGCTCAACGCTGCTTTCTGGGTTTTGTTGTCTTATTTTAGTTAAAGCCTTTTCTGCCTCTGCTTTTCCAAATCCCAACATCACCAAAGCCGATAGCGCTTCTTCGTATGCTGGCGAGCTAAATTGTGCCGATTGCAAGGCATCTGGAGATTCTGCTTTCTTTAACTTGTCTTGCAAATCAATTACTAAACGCTGTGCTGTTTTGGGGCCAATACCTTTAATAGTTTTAAGAAGGTTCCAATTTCCATTTAAAATGGCCAACTTAATTTCATTCGGTCTTAGGCTACTTAATATCATACGAGCGGTATTGGTTCCAACTCCACTCACCGATATTAACTGAATAAACAGCAAACGCTCTTCTTCATCGGCAAAGCCATATAAAGTATGTGAATCTTCTTTAACAGATAGGTAGGTAAGGAGCTTTATGGCCTCCAATTCTCCCAATTTTCCGTAGGTGTTTAATGAGATTTGTATCCCATAACCTACCCCACCACAATCTATTACCAAATAGGTGGGCGAACGATGAGTAACCTTTCCGTTTATATGTGCAATCACTATGGGCGAGAATTAGCTTAGGTCGCAAAATAAGAAAAGTTTTGAATTATGCACACCCCTTACACATTTCCTTTTAAAAAAATTTTAATATCGGCCTGAACCTAACTAAAATTCACGGTTCAGGCAGAATTGTAATTACCCAATTTTATCCTAAGATTGTACCTACCATTCATGCAAAAATTAAGTCCATACCGTTTTTTGGTTCAAGGCGCCCTGAGCCTACTTTTGTTGCTACTTATACTGGCTAAACCCTCGCTGGTATTGGCTCAGAGTAAAAGTAAGGTAGTTGAAACCTATGAAAATGGAAAGGTAAAATCATCTGGCCACTTCATAGATCATAAGAAAACGGGTATTTGGCTTTTTTACCATACCGAAGGTTGGTTGCTTAGAAAAGAAAAATGGCGCAAGGGCAAAATGCTCTATAGCATTGAATACAATGAGAAACGCAGGCGAGTGCGTGGTGTAAACTCAAAAGGCGAAGAAATACTTTACAGAGATTGTGGCTGCAACCACTAGTTGTTTAGGAACGGAACTACTAAGGCAAATTCTGGAATTTCAACCTCAAATAATTTCCCATC
This sequence comes from Bacteroidetes bacterium B1(2017), assembly GCA_002256395.1. Taxonomy (GTDB): domain Bacteria; phylum Bacteroidota; class Bacteroidia; order UKL13-3; family UKL13-3; genus B1. The sequence goes on from NKJG01000001.1 coordinate 914,657, forward strand.
CAATTGGCGCTCCATTTGGTAGGTGCCATACATTTTACCCATATTCGAACCCAACAAACATCCCGATACATACTGGTGCTTTTCACCTGGCTCTAACAAAGGTTGTAATCCAACCACACCTTCTCCTTCTACCTCCGATTTGCCATCTAATGAATCTACAATATGCCAATGTCTGCGAAGCAATTTTATGGTGTGCTCGCCTTGGTTTTCAATGGTTATGCGATACGCAAACATATATTTAGAGGGACCCTCAGACACTTTTTCGTTCTGATAAGAGGTCTCTACCATTATCTTTACATCATAAGTTATGGCTGTTTGCATGAATCAAATATCTATAAAAAATCCAAAAATGCAATCGAAAAAGTATCTATTTAAATTTTTTTACGCCTACTTCAATTTATAAATCGAATGATCCATTAAATCCTTGTCTACATCAACCTCCAAATCTCTAATATAGCCTTCCGAAATATCGTAAACCCAGCCATGAACCTGAGGAAAACCATACAATTCTCTGTTCTTTTGCACGTAGGAAGTTTTCATTAAATTAAATACTTGCTCTTTCACATTTACTTCAACCATTCTTCGATGCTGTTCCTCTGGATCTTTTATCGCCTCAATTTCATCTTGGTGCAAACGATATACATCTTTAATGTTTCGTAGCCACTTATCTATTAATCCTAATGGATTTTCGCCTAAAGCGGCCTTTACGCCTCCACAACCATAATGTCCACACACAATAACATGCTTAACATTTAATACCTCTACCGAATACTGCAATACAGAAAGCATATTTATATCAGTGTTCACAACCATATTGGCAATATTACGATGCACAAACATTTCCCCAGGATCGGTACCTGTTATTTCATTGGCAGGCACTCTGCTATCGCTGCATCCAATAAACAAATATTCTGGCTTCTGTCCATTGGTTAATTTCTGGAAATATTCTGGATCGGCTTTAATACGTTTCTCTACCCAATTGCGATTATTCTCGAACAATTTCTTGTACGATTTTTCTATCTGCTCATTTATTTCATCCTTGGTATCCATATTTCTTATTCCTCCTATAATTAATTCAATATTTTTCTCTTTACAACGAGATTTAAATTCTGCTAATACATCTAAAATATCCGGGTCAATAAATTGTAATTCTGACCCATCTATTTCAATTACGACATTGGGTTCAATGTTTTCCAAAACTTTAATAATTTGATACTTGTGTAAAAAGCTAATATTGTTTCCAAGCCTTATTCTTACTCGTAATCCCAAATCATCCACCTTCAATACAGGTGATTGATAATTTTCTCTCACAATAAAAAAACTCGATACAAATAATCCAATTAAAACACCTATCAATAAATCACTAAAAACAATGGCAAAAATGGTAACAACAAAAGGTATAAATTGATACCAACCACGTGCAAATTGTTCCTTAAAATTCTCGGGGTGTATTAATTTAAAACCTGTATAACATAGTACCGCCGCTAAGGCTGCCAAGGGAATTTGGTTTATTATTTTAGATAAAAATAAAATAGCTAATAAAATAAAAAAACCATGCAACATGGCCGACCATTTTGACTGTGCCCCAGCCGCTATATTTACCGAACCTCTTACAATTACTGAAGTCACAGGCAATCCACCAATAGCTGCACTAATCATATTCCCTGCACCCTGGGCTATTAATTCTTTATTTCCATCAATGCGCTGCTTATGTGGATCCAATTTTTCAATAGCCTCAATTGACAATAAACTCTCCAAAGAAGCCACAATGGCTAATGTAAATACAACTTTCCAAAAACCTGGATGAACTACAAACCCTATCGCCGGAAACGTAATTAAACTTTCGTGCACCTCGCCTCCAAATAGGTTTGGAAGATTTACATAATGCTCTTCGTTTATTGGGTTCACCTCAATAAAATAATTTATGGCCAATGAAACCAAGGTACCCCCTAATACAGCTACCAAGGAGCCCGGAATCATTTTATATTTCTTAGAAAATTTTAACTCCCAAATAACCAATACCATTAAGCTTACAATCCCAATGGCCATAACGGCATAATTCAAATAATTAAAGGCATGTAGTAAATGACTTAAGGTATTTTCATGTTCCTTTGGAAGTACGTTTGCCACTATCTCTTCGTTATCAATGCTAAAATCTTCTGCACCTAATTCTTCAGAATCGTATCCTACCAAATGTGGAAATTGCTTTAAAATGAGCATCAAACCAATGGCAGATAACATGCCTTTTATAACAGCTGTTGGAATATAATTAGAGAAAAATCCCATCCTTAAATACCCAAATGCAATTTGAATTAAACCTGCAAGTAACAAGGCTGTAACCAATCCTTGGTAGGAACCTAAACTAGCAATGGATGTTAAACATATGGTTGTTAAACCTGCCGCCGGACCACTTACACTTAGGTTGGATTCACTAAAAAAACCTACTATTAAACCACCTACCACACCAGCTATTAAACCCGCCATTATGGGTGCACCAGAAGCATGGGCAATTCCTAAACATAGCGGAATAGCAACAATTACCAGCGATAATGAAGCCGGTAAATCTGTTTTTAAATTCCTAATTGGTGGAAGTGCAAATGATTTCATTCGTGCAATATTGTACTTTCTTGGCAATTCTCCTTGTAAATTTTATCTGGTTTTAATGCCTTGCAAATGATTCTAGCTTAAACTAAAAAGACTATTGGTACTCAGCTTCATTTCTTAATTTTGGTATTGTACGTTGGTATTCCCAATAATTTTCCAAACTTTTGAACCTATGCAAGAGCTGGAGCCTTTTTTTAGATGGAGAGATATATATCAAAGTGAGAACGATCCCGCCTCGCCTTTTTATGAGCGCGAATACAGCGAATTTGAATTTACTAACCAAGTTTATAATTACGTAATTCACCCTCAATGGGATGAGTTTGGCTCGCCAACATTATATGTAAAAATACTCTTTGCCGATTACCAAAAAGGCTTTGCAGTGCTAGAACTGCTAGGCGAGTGGAATGATGCCATACACAATGATGTGATGTATCTAAAACGCGAAGTAGTAGAGCCACTAAACGTGAATGGAATTGATAAGTTTATTCTGGTTGGAGAAAACGTTTTAAACTTTCATAGCTCAGATGATAGCTACTACGAAGAATGGTTTCAAGATGTGGAAGATGGTTGGATAGTGGCCTTAAATTTCCAAGAACATGTGTTAACAGAATTTCGCCAAGCTAACCTAGATTATTACCTAAATTTTGGTGGTGAATTAGACGCCTTTAATTGGCGCAAATTTAACCCTATGCAACTCTACAGTGAAGTGCAAAACGTAATGAGCCACAGGTTAGGCTAAGCCTATTTACCTGTCAACCTAAACTCCGAAATAAGTAAGGTATTTAGTAGCTCGTATGTTGCAGTATGTTCATTTAAAAATAAACAATATATACCTACCTCTTTTCCTGTTTGCACCTCTTCCATAAAGGCCTTCTCCAGGTGATTTTGTATCGGCAACCATAGCTCTTTGCCATCAATTGTAAACAAATATTCATTTACCAATTTGCCATCCAACTGAGCGGTATTTCCTACCCTCAATTTAAAAACTCTGTAAATACTTGCAACATCATGCTCAGATATGGGCCTATATTTTCCCATAAACTTGGCCGTAATTTTATACGTATCTGCTCTACAGTAGGATTGAGGTAAACTTGGGTTTTTCTCAATGCTATCGGCGTAGTTTTGCTCAAAACTTAGTACCCAGGTATAGTCTACACTCTTATATTTTTTATCCCAAGATTCCCATGCATTTTGGGCGCCAGAAATAAAAGGCAAAGCCCACAAAAAAAGGATAAAAATTGCGTTCGTAATAAACGTATATTTAGGATTAAATAAACCCATCGTTTACCTGTTAGTTTCCACCCTCTTTCATTTTCTCGGCATTTTCTGCCACCTGCAACTGATCAATAAAGGTTTGAATATTTCCATTCATTACCTCTGGCAAGTTGTAAGCTGTATATCCAATTCTATGATCGGTTACTCTACTTTGAGGATAATTGTAGGTTCTAATTTTTGCCGATCTATCACCCGTTGAAACCATGGTTTTTCTGCGACTGGCAATTCCTTCGTTGTGTTTCTGTAATTCTATTTCATATAACTTAGAACGCAACATTTGCATGGCACGTTCACGGTTTCCATTTTGAGTACGCTCTACCTGGCACACCACCACAATTCCACTTGGCCTGTGCGTAAGCATTACCTTACTCTCAACCTTGTTTACATTTTGGCCACCTGCACCTCCCGAACGAGCGGTTTGCATATCAATATCAGCAGGGTTTAACTCTACATCCACCTCTTCGGCTTCTGGCAATACTACCACGGTTGCGGCAGAGGTATGAACCCTTCCTTGAGTTTCGGTTTCTGGCACACGTTGCACACGATGAACGCCGCTTTCGTATTTCAAAATTCCATATACGTCGTCGCCACTTACCTCAATAATAATTTCTTTGTAACCACCCGCTGTACCATCTGTAAAATCTACAACCTCCGTTTTCCAACCACGCTTTTCGCAGAAATACATATACATGCGGTACAAATCTCCAGCAAAAATACTGGCCTCGTCTCCACCTGTTCCACCACGTATTTCTAATAAGGCATTCTTGCTATCTTCTGGGTCTTTAGGTATTAATAATACTCTAATTTCTTCTTCCATTGGAGCAATTTTTGGCTCCAATTCATCCAATTCCATTTTAGCCATTTCGCGCATTTCGTCGTCCTTTTCGGTCTTCAAAAGTTCTCTGGCATTTTGTACGTTACCCACCAAGTTTCTGTATTCAAAATACTTGTCAATTATAGGTTGTAATCCTTTGTATTCGCGATTCATTTGGGTAAAACGCTTCATGTCGGCCAATACATCTGGCTGACTTAATTGTTCTTCCACTTGTTTAAAGCGCTGATAGATGGCTTCGAGTTTTTCTAACATGTTCTTTTTGAGAGGCCGCGAAGATAGCGCATCTAATAGAAATTACAAGGCAAGTTTGACCTGCTATTGATTCTCATAGCTGTAAAGGCTTATTCCGCCTACATTTTTAAGATACAAACGCTCCTTTTCTACACTAAACTTTTCTCCATTTAATTCGGGTAAAGTCAAGGTATCACGCATCATAGTGCTAAATTTATAGCTAATCAATTTGTTTTGGTTCAGGTAATAAAGTTCTTTTTCCATTACCCTAATGCTCTCTTTTCCCTTTATAGGGATGGTTTTTAGGTAATTAGCAAACACATCAAAAACCAAAATCCCTTCACTAGTATCGTTCACAAAAACTCTGCTTCCATTATCTAGTATTTGGCAAGGATTTAAATTTTTGCTTTGGGCAAACTGCAACACATTGCCACTAGCTTGGCTCAAACTGCCATCCTTATTCAGTTTCTTTAATTGCAAATCGCCCATATCAAACACCCAAATGCCATTGGAATAGCTTCTACAAGCGGCCGAAGACTGCGTTATTCCGGCATCGCTTAGGTTCAGCCTACCTCTATAGGCCAGATTATTATCTAAAAATACTACCGCATTTAACTCTTTATAAAATAAATAGAGCTCCATTGGGTTGCTTGCATCTACAGAACTAATATTGCCCAAATAGGCATAATTTAAGGTGCTTACAAGCTTTCCATTCACATCGTACTTATACAACTGGTTGGTATTGCTTACCACATATAAATTTCCAATTCTATCTGTTTGTAATTCCTTTGAGTTAATTTCAATTTTGGTAATCAATTTCCAAACAGGCTCAAAGCTCATGCAAAACAATCCTATTAGGCCAGCCATTAGCAGGGCATAAGGCTTTGGTTCGAACCAAAAAAAAGTATGCTTAGTTGCTTTCAAAGGTTTCAATACTTAAGGTATTGCCATCATAAACCGCATAGGTATTATATCCAATCCAATCGCCAAGGTTGACATACTTCTGCGTTTCGTTTAAGTCAAATATCATAGGCAAATGTCTATGTCCAAAAACAAAATATGAACAGGTGCTCCCTTCCTTAATTAACATCCTACAATGTTGTATTAAATGCTCCTTTTCGTCGTAAAAGGTAAAGTTACCATCAAAGGTTTTTAACTTACTTCTATGGCTAAGCCAATTGGCAAAGCCCATTCCAATACTTGGATGTAAAAAGGCAAAAAGTCGTTGGAAGAAATAATTTCTGTAAACAGCCAAAACCAGTTTAAACTTTGTTTGTCCAGGTCCTAGGCCATCACCATGACCAATATAAAAAAGCTTTGAACCCAATTTGCGCTCAATAGGTTTGTGGTGAACTTGTACGCCAAGCTCTTTTTCAAAATACCCAAACTGCCATAAATCGTGGTTGCCGCAGAAAAAATGAACGGGAATTCCCGCATCTGTAAACTCAGCAATTTTGGCTTGTAAACGAATAAACCCTTTTGGAACAACTAGGTCATACTCGAACCAAAAATCAAAAATATCTCCTAATATAAAGAGCTCTTCGCAGGTATCTTGGATTTGATTTAACCAACGAACGATGCGTTTCTCGCGCTCAAAGCTGCTTGCAGAATCGGGTATACCAAGGTGGAAATCGGAAGCAAAATAAATTCTTTTCAAAGCGTTTGAGGCTATTAATCTTGTTTACGATCGTCTATTAAAAACAATATTAGTTCTACCGGACCATGAGCACCAATTACCACTTCGGGCATGTCAATGCTTTGTGTGGTAGGTAAATTTGCCGATCTACTTGGTCCTGTTATAAAGCTCATCATACTTGGCATATTGCGGCCATATCTGTTTCGCATAATTTGTAAGGATTCTTTTATATCCAAAACAATCTGCGACCTACGAGCAATAACAATATGTACGGGTGGCCAAATGGTAAGTATGCGGCTATTTTTTGAACTGCTTACCAAAATACTTCCCGAGCTTGCCAATAAAGATTCGCAGCCGGTAATGGATACTTGAATTTTTTCTAGGTTCTCTTTTTTATCGTAATACGTTATTCCCGAATCGTCTAATAATTGTTGAACTTGATCTTCCCAACTAAAGATAAACTTCCATTTACGTTGTTCAATTAAGTCGAGCAATTTATCTACGCAATCAAATTGATTATCGCAATAAACAAAAGAGCCCGAAACCTCAACAAATTTTTTCACAAACATTTCAGAAAGTGTTTCGCCTTCGGGGCGCGCAAATATTGGGCTCTCCAGATCTATGTTCTGAAAGCTACTTTTTGATTTGTAATTTAAGGCCTGACGAACCTTTTTAAGGATTTTTTCCTTTGATGTTATTTGCTGTTCCAATCCAACGCAATTTATAGAAATATTATGGCACAAAAAAAGCTGTTTTTAGGTTTCCCCAAAAACAGCTTTTCCAATGGGTTCAATCCCAAAGAAATTTATTTAACAATGGGTGTCTTTGTCATATGATGCAAAAGCTCATTTAACTTAGCACGCAATTCATTTCTATTTACAATTAAATCTAGGAAACCATGTTCCAATACAAACTCAGAACTTTGGAAACCTTTAGGCAAATCTTTACCAATGGTTTCGCGAATAACCCTTGGTCCTGCAAATCCAATTAACGCTTCTGGTTCGGCAATATTTACATCGCCCAACATGGCAAAACTGGCAGTTACACCACCTGTTGTAGGATCAGTTAATAAAGAAACATACGGCACACCTGCTTTACCCAAAAGGGCAAGTTTAGCACTGGTTTTAGCCATTTGCATTAATGAAAATGCAGCCTCCATCATACGTGCACCACCCGATTTAGAAATAATAAGCAATGGAATTCTGTTTTCTCTAGCATAATCAATAGCACGCGAAATTTTTTCTCCTACCACGCTACCCATACTGCCGCCAATAAAACCAAAATCCATACAGGCTACCACCAATTTCATATCTGGAGCTAAATCGCCAACCGCTACGCGCATGGCATCTGTCATGCCACTCTTTTCTTGCGAATCAAGTAAGCGCTTCGAATATTCTTTTGTATCCTTAAAATGCAAAGGGTCGCTTGGCATAATATTGCCAAATAACTCTTCAAAGTTTTCACCAAACAAAATTTCAAAGTACTCGTGCGAACCCACTTTATCGTGGTAATTGCAGTTTGTACATACATATGAATTTTTCTGGTGGTCTTCTGTTAAGAAAGTTTTCTTACACCTGCTGCACTTGTGCCACAAGCCATCTGGCACCGATTTCTTTTCAGAGGTAAGGGTAGTAATACCTTCTTTTACACGTTTATACCAACTCATTTCAAATTAATAATAAGGTTCGAAATAAAAGCATGCCGACAAATATACCAAGAAAAATAACTTATATCCTTGATTATAAGGTATTTCATAGTTCTCCACACGCTTTATTAAATCACAAAGCCACATAACAGATACCTGTTTGTGGCTTTGCGAGCATATTTTAAGAATTACTTCTTAAGCAATGGTAATGGTTTGATCCAAATACACATCTTGGATAGCGTTCAATAAAGCAACACCTTCAACCATAGGTTTTTGGAATGCTTTACGTCCAGAGATTAAACCTTGGCCACCTGCACGTTTGTTAATAACGGCTGTTGTAACTGCTTCGGCTAAATCTGTAGCACCTTTACTTTCGCCACCTGAGTTAATTAAACCTTGACGGCCCATATAACAATTAGCAACTTGGTAACGAGTTAAATCAATTGGATGGTTTGAAGATAAATCGGTATACACCTTATTATGAGTTTTACCAAAATTTAAAGCTGTATAACCGCCATTTGTTGTAGGCAATTTTTGCTTAATAATATCGGCTTGAATAGTTACTCCTAAATGGTTTGCTTGACCCGTTAAATCGGCTGCAGTATGGTAATCAACACCATCTTTCTTAAATGCGTTGTTACGAGTATAGCACCATAAAATAGTAGCTAAACCTAATTCGTGAGCGCGCTCAAATGCAGCTGCTACTTCTTGAATTTGGCGTCCGCTTTCGTCTGAACCAAAATAGATGGTTGCTCCAACAGCAGTAGCACCTAGGTTCCAAGCTTCGTCAACCGAACCAAACATAATTTGATCAAATTTATTTGGGTAGCTCAAGAATTCATTGTGGTTTAATTTTACAATGAAAGGAATTTTGTGAGCATATTTTCTAGAACAAGCAGCCAAAACACCGTAGGTTGATGCTACAGCATTACAGCCACCTTCAATAGCTAATTTTACAATATTTTCAGGATCAAAATAAGCTGGGTTTGGAGCAAAAGATGCACCTGCACTATGCTCAATACCTTGATCAACTGGAAGAATAGATACATAGCCTGAACCGCCTAATCTACCGTGATTATAAATGGCTCCCAAGCTTCTTAATACTTGTGGATTACGATTACCTTGTACAAAAACGCGGTCAAGAAAATCGCCACCGGGTAAATGCAATTGGCTTTTAGAAATGGTTTTACACTCATGGTTCAATAACGACTCTGCGCTATCGCCTAATAATTCGGCTACTTTTGTCATAATTAAGTTTAAATTGCTTCAACAAACATACATTTTTAAAAAAGAACATCAAAAAAAATGAATTTAGAGCTGATTAGAATCATAGAAACGGCTGATTTAGAAGCGGCCTGGGCCATAAGAAAAGAAGTTTTTGTAGTAGAACAAAACTGTCCAGAAGACATAGAATGGGAATTTGAAGAAGAATCAATCCACTATTTAGCCTCCTTAAATGGCAAAGCAGTAGGTACTGCCCGTTGGCGCCAAACAGAAAACGGAATTAAATTGGAGCGTTTTGCGGTGCTTATGGAAGCTCGCAATAAAGGTGTAGCCTCGGCTTTGGTTCAAAAATTATTGGATGAAACCAATGACCAAAACCTAAAAAGATATTTACATGCTCAATTACAAGCAGCCCCTTTGTATGCCAAATTTGGGTTCAAACCGCATGGCCCAAACTTTTGGGAAGCCGATATTGAGCATGTAAAAATGGTGAAGGAATAATTTTAATTACTCCACTATGGCCACATACATGGCTTTAATTTCTTTGTCGTATTTCTGCTCTACAAATTTACGCTTCACCTTTTGAGTTGGGGTCATTTCGCCTAACTCTAAACTAAAGGGTCTGCGTTTAAGGGCAAAGTGTTTTACACGTTCAAACTTACCAAGCTCTGTTGCATATTTGTGTAAATCTTCTTCTATCCATTTGCGCACCTCTGGCTCTCTAATAAAGTCATCGGCATCTTCAAAGTAGGCTTCTTTATACCCAAATACTTCTTTCATTTCTTCTTTCGAAGGAACAATGATGGCGGTTAAATATTCTTGCTTATCGCCAATTAAAAATACTTGCTCAATTTTATTCGATTTCAAATAGGTGTTTTCAATAGGTGTTGGGTATACGTTTTTACCAAAAGAGTTCACCAAAATATTCTTAATTCGATCGGTAATTTTTAGATAGCCTTTATAGAATTTTCCAACATCACCCGTATGCAACCAACCATCAGGGTCAATAGCCTCAGCAGTGGCTTCAGGTAAGTTCCAATAACCTTTCATTACGTTTCTGCCTCGAACCAAAATTTCACCTTCGGCACATTCAAAATCTGGCCTATAAGAATCGTGGGTTTGAATGGTAATAATTTCTTTTGTATCTGGATTTTGAATGGCTACTTCGTTTAATTTTCCTACTCTACCCACGGCACCAAATACTTGGCGATGTGGTTCATTTACTGTTACCAAAGGAGATGTTTCTGTTAAACCATAACCTTCGCAAACAATTACGCCAATATTTCCAAAAAACTCGCCCACATGTTGCGGCATGGCACCACCACCCGAAATCATTAATTTCATATTGCCGCCTAGTCTTTCTTTGATTTTAGAAAACACTAGTTTTTCAGCAATAAGTAATTCAAGTTGTAAAATTGGACCAACAGATTTATCGTTTTCTTTCAGGTGTCGGCGCTTTTCTCCAACCTTAATGGCCCAATCAAATATTTTAAGTTTGAACCCACCTTGCGAGGTAATGTTTTTACGAACACGCTCTTCAATACGCTCCAACAAACGCGGAACGGTTAAAATTGCAGTTGGTTTTATTTCAATAATATTGCTTGAAAGCGATTCTAAACTTTGAGCAAAGGCAATTTGTGAACCTACAACGGTGCTCATATAATAGGTAGCTGTGCGCTCGTACACATGGCACATAGGCAAAAAGGATAAGAACCTATACTCTTTGCTCACTATATACATTAAATCAACTGCCATTTCAATATCGCTCAAAAAATTATCATGGGTAAGCATGGCACCTTTTGGCTTGCCTGTAGTTCCGCTAGTATATAATAAACACGATAAATCGTCTCTTGTTACACTAGCACAAATAGCATCAATTTCGGGTTTTGAGTTTGCATAAAGGGCTTTTCCTTCTGCAATCATTTCGTCGTAGGTGGCTACCCCCTCGTCTCTTTTATCTGTATTAAAGGCAATAATTATCTTTTCTAATTTGGGACAATTAGCTTTAATCTTATTAATTTTTTTAAGCAGAAACGGGGTTCCAACCAAAATGGCTTTGGCACCCGAATCGTTTAAGATATATTCTACTTCCGATTCGGATAAAGTTGGATAAATAGAAACATTTACCAAACCCAATTGCATCAAACCTTGGTCGAAGGTGATGTATTCTGGGCAGTTCTCTATGATAAGAGCTACCATTTCTTGCTTTTGCAAACCTAGATTGTGCAAGTAAGCCGAAATGGCATCTGCCTCGTCTATTACCTGTTGGTAGGTAATACCTCGGTAGCTGTCTTTCTTTTTCTCAAGCAAATAAATACTATCTGCCGATTTAATGTTGCTAGCCACATTTTTTAAATATGGGTGCAATGAGGGAAACGAATAATCTAACTTAAATCTTTCTTCCATTGTTTAAGAATTACGGATGCGAATAAAGCCAAATATCCCAAAGGCTTCAAATCGATTCGTGTAAATTAGTGTGAAACTAATTGCATTTTATGCAAATGCCTAGTAAAAAGCAATAAAATATGCTTAGCGGCCGCTTGGGATTCTCATTTTATAATCCACTCTGGCACCGCCCTTTGAAATATTAATGAGCTTGTTTTTAAGCAAACGGCGCTTTAATTCTGAAATATAGTCTACAAATAGCTTGCCTTTGCAATGGTCGTACTCATGTTGAATAACGCGCGCGGCAATACCCGAAAACTCTTCTTCATGAAGTGTAAAATTTTCGTCGTGGTAGCGCAATAATAAATTTGAATGGCGACTCACATTCTCCCTTATATGAGGAATACTGAGGCATCCTTCTTCGTATTCCCATTTGTCGCCCCACTCTTCAATAATTTCGGCATTAATAAAAACCTTTTTCATTTCTGGATAGGTTTCATCGTCAAATGCGCTAGTATCGGCAATAAATAGGTTGATGGCTTTACCCACTTGAGGAGCAGCTAAGCCCACACCATGAGCGTGGTACATGGTTTCCCACATATTCTCAATGAGTTTTTGGAGATCCTTGTAATTGGCGTCAATATTGGCTCCTACTTTTCTTAAAACGGGATCACCGTATGCTACTATTGGAAGAATCATGTATCTATAACGTTATTGCCTGTGTGTTGGTTTTAAAATTTGTTTTCCATGTAGGTTTGTAAAATCAGCACGGCACTAATCTGATCTACATTCCCTTTTACCTGCCTATCTTTTTTCTTTAAACCCATTTCTAGCATGCTGGCTTGCGCCATTCTAGAAGTAAGTCGCTCATCAATCCTTTTAATAGGTAGGTTTGGAAATTCTTTAGCCAACAAAGATATAAATTTTTCTACATGTTTTGCCGATTCAGAGTCGCTGCCATCCATTTGCAAGGGTTTGCCAACCACAATACAATCCAAAGGTTCTTTAGCAATATAGGCTTTTAAATAGGCCATTAACTCATGCGCTCTAACGGTTGCCAAGGTATTGGCAATAATTTGCAAGGGGTCGGTAACCGCTAGTCCAACCCGTTTTGTTCCATAATCTACTGCTAAAATTCGTCCCATACCAAAGTGCCTGTTTATGTGCAAAGGAACATTTTTTAAAAGTAATATTCGTAAATCAATTGTGAACCTAATCTTGAATTTAAGTTGGAAGGGTTTGTCATGAATAATTTATTCAGAAAACCACTTATTGATTTGAATGAAAGGAACTCGACTAGCAATTTATTTTTAGAAATTGAATTTCTTAAACGAGTAATTGCGAATAGATAATTATCGTAAAATGCATTTTAATTGTCTATATTAGGTGTTTATTAGATTTTTTATTTATTTTAGTCGTTTACAAAAATTAAATTGCTTTTATATAATTATACCATGTATGAAAGCAACAAATCAAAGCTCTAAATTGTTAAAAAATCTTGTTTTAATTCTTATGTTTTTAACAAACATTATTCTTACCTCTAGCTGTAAAAAAGAAATTAAAACAGAGTATTCAACGAATCTCAATTTACAATCAAGTGACGTTTCTCTTAGTCAATTTGAAATACAAGAATTTATTGATTCAGTAAATTCAGTTTATCTTCGTCAAAACAGTTCAAGTCAAATAGATTTAAACAAGGCAATAAATTTAATGGAATCTTCACTTAACTATTCTTTTTCGGATATTGACACCGCCCTAATAAATGAGGATACAAGTACATTCCATTACGACTTTACCCTATCCTCCAATTCAACCGGAAAATGTGATTTTTTAAATGTATCTAACGTTACCAAAAATATTGCAAAGTATATTAAATCAAATTGTACAGGAGGCGAAATCTATAGATACTCGATAGGGAACATTGAAAAACTAAACCAAGAAGGAAGTTACAGGCTAAAAATAACTATAGGTGAAATGGATGCAGATTTTGATTATTCTACTCCACCAACAGCACCTGAAGCAAATGGAAATTATCTTTGGAGAGTGGATCCTTACAATTTTTATAATTATACAAATTGTCAACTTAATCAGCCATATGCACCAATTGTATTGCAAGAAAAAATTAATTCCTACTTATTAAATATTGCAAATTATAGGACAAGAGAAATTGCGTTAGCTGCTCTACCAGGCTTTGTGTTATATTATGATGATAGGCAAACCGTATATAACAGTAGCCATGGATTTGCTTATTTTGATTATACTGATTTTGTTAATTTGTCAAAAATGGATTGGCCAAGCGATATGCTTGCTTATAATGATTATGTATCATGCGGACCTAAAAGTGGTAAGCCTTTTCAGTCGCCAATTTTTGCCGCAGACCCTGAAAAAGTTGCATGTCTTATCTTATTTAATCCAGCCGTTTATGGATATAAGAGTTGCCTTACACAAGCAACAATGAACTATTATATTAAAAAGTCTGCAGAAATTTATGACGTAATTAAGCCAACAAGATTAAATGATTTGTTTTCATCCTTAAACATTGTTTGGGTTGAGCCGAAATACCAAGGAGAACCAATAGAACATAGGTATGAGTTTTTTACAAAAAAGGCCAAAACAAGACCTAAAAACACAATCCTATTATAAGCTATGTCTTTAAAAACTGCTTTTTTTCTATTACTTGTATTTTGGGGAGTGAACAACACTTATGGCCAAAGTTGGAAATACAATGATCCTGCTGTAAACATTGGTTGGAATGCTTTTGAATTTAAGGATAAGTACATCGTATCTGGCACACTTACAGATTCCAATACTACCAAACAAGAGCCTTGTTTAGTAGTATTAAATAGTAATGGAGATTACTTTAAAACCATTCAAATTCCTCTTTTAGGATTAGGTTTAGAAAGAGGGATATTTGCAAGCATTGCTTCCATAAATAAGGATAGCCTAATTTTAGTAGGCTGGGCTTATGATATAATAGACTCACAAGCGGTTTTTACAAGCGTTATTCTAAATCAAGACCTAAAGATTAGTAAGATTAATACACAGAAGATTCCTTTTTCAAATGGAATTCCTTCGAGGACCTACTCGGTTGGAATTAATTTATACAAAGATTCGCTCACCAATCAATTTTATGCGAGCTCAACTATGTGTTCTACAAAGAAAAATGATGAAGGTATTCCTTATTTAAGCTCGACTGCACTGCCTTGTTTTCATAATTTTTTTCTTGTTTCATTAAATGGTGAAATTACTTTTCAAAAGTCAATGCCTGTAAACATTAACAATTACCCACATGACTATTTATTTGAATCTTCTATTGACATAAAAAAAGTAAATTCCAATACTTACCTGATAAGTAGTTTTGGCGAAGGTGCCGCTTTACTTGACGATTCGTTTAATGTACTTAAAAAAAGCCCTAGAGCACTAGGCAATAAAAACACAGCCCTATATTCAAATAGTTTACTTTATTGGAGAAATTCTTATTATTCTCTAGGGCTTATAAAATATTACAAAACAATAGGCAATACAAGAGATTACATTGATATAACCTATAACAAAATTTTAATACATAAACAAAATAAGGAAGGTGTAGTACTAGATTCCATTTTACTAAACCCGGTTTTGGATATGGATAGTGCCAGTTATATTATTATTAAGGATAATAATTATATAGAGGGTTTTAATGCCACCCTGGCTAACGCAATTATTGAAGGTTGTCAAGTAATGGGGCCAAACAGTTTGCTATTTAGTTATAAGAACCAAACAGGAAGTACGTTTGTTATTAACTTAGATTCTAATTTTAACACTATTTGGAGTAAGGAAATTAAATTAGGCTACCATAATTATTACAGTTTATTGGCAACTTCTGATGGTGGCTGTATACTTACAGGTTGGAATTATTCTGCCATCAGCACTCAGGAATTACCCTTATTTGCTGTAAAATTGGATTCTAAAGGTCAGCTAAATTCAATACATGAAACTAATCCAAATAAGGAAAATTGGAATGTCTATCCAAATCCTTTCGTATCAAAAATTACAATTGAAAATAAGGAAAATGCTTGTTATGAATTTAGCTTGTATTCTATTGCTGGAAACCAACTAATGAGTCAAATTAATTGTGTAGAGAAACAAGAAATTGACTTAAACGGAGTTTCCTCTGGTATTTATTATTACACGCTAAGGAAAAACGGAATAAACTTTAAAAACGGAATTCTTGTAAAGTAATCCGCTACTCCGCATTCAACACAATTCTAAACGTAGTGCCTTTGCCTAGCTCTGAGTGGCGCACATAGATTTGGCCTTTGTGGTACTCGTTTACAATGCGCTTTACTAGCGATAATCCTAGTCCCCAGCCACGTTTTTTAGTGGTAAAGCCTGGCTTAAAAACTGTTTTAAACTTGCCACGTGGAATACCTTTACCCGTATCTGTAATATCAATAAAAACATTTAGCTCATCGTGGTTAATGGCTATGCGCAAGCTGCCCGTTCCATCCATGGCATCAATGGCGTTTTTGCATAGGTTTTCTATTACCCAATCAAAAAGCGGAATATTAATTTTAGCCCAATTGCCAGGCTGACCAATTTCTATAGAAAAATCTACTTTGCTTGATACACGGTTGCGCAAATAGCCAATGGCTTTTTCTATTACTAAGTCGAGGTTTTCTGCTTTTAATATAGGTTCAGACCCAATTTTAGAGAAGCGCTCTGTAATTAGTTCTAGCCTCTTAATATCGTAATCTACTTCTTTTAAGATTTCTTCTTGCTGGTCTTTTTCTGTTTCCTTTAGCATGTTATGCCACTCGCGCAAACTAGAAATAGGTGTGCCTAATTGGTGGGCTGTTTCTTTGCTCATACCTACCCACACTTGGTTTTGCTCTGCACGCCTGCTGTTACTTAAGGCAAAATAGCTCATTAAGGCAAAAAAAGCGATAAGCGATAATTGAATAAAAGGATACGTTTTTAGTGCCGTTAAAATGTAGGAGTTTTTATAGTACAGAAAATTAGAGCGGTTGTTCTCTTTGTCGTATTCTATTTGAATGGGCTCATGCTCTTCTTTCATTATTGCCAATTCAGAAGCAAGGTAATTTGTATCTAAAGCCTTTAATGAATCGAGGTTTCTATGCGAAATTATTTTGTCGTTATCGTCTACCAAAATGGTAGGAATCGTTTCATTGTCTTTAATAATATCTAGTAAGAAATTAATATCTGTTTCGCCGGTGGCCGCACCTAATTGCCTGGTGGCATTTGCCCAGAGTTTAATTTTTTTATCTTCCTGTGCCGCCAAATCTTTTACCAAGCTGCGGGTATATAACAAAGAAAAACCGCCAATAAACATGGCAGCAATTACTATACTTATTTTCCAATAACGCTTTTTTTCGTATGCCTTCATTTTTGCTCTTAGGTCAAATATACGTTTCCGATTTACAATAAATCAGAAACAAAATCCAATATTTGCCAGAAAGAACGCAAAATGAAGGCAATTATTGACTGGAACGACAAAAAATACGAGATAAATTTCTCAAAACTGCACGATTTGTCTATTCCTATGCAGAGTGGCGATGCCAATCCCAATGCATTTCATATTCCCTCGCCTAGGTTCGAACCAATTAAAGTGGGCGATTTTGTAGGTTCTGTGGCTCAAGGTAGCGGCGCCAATTGCGAAAACCTTATGATAAACGCCCATGGAAACGGCACTCATACCGAGTGTATAGGGCATATTACCAAAGAACGCGTAAGTATAAACCAAAGCCTAAAACACTTTCATTATGTGGCGCAAGTAATAAGCCTTGAACCTATTCAACTGCCAAATGGTGATTGGGCAGTACCAAAAGATGATGTAGAAAACAGGCTCGAACCCAATATACAGGCGCTTATTATTAGAACTTTGCCCAATTCCAGCGATAAGTTAACTCAATTCTATTCGGGCAATAACCCTTGCTATTTATTGCCTGAGCTAACTGCTTTGCTGGCAGAAAAGCAAATAGAACATTTATTGGTTGACTTACCCTCTGTAGACCGAGAGGAAGATGCCGGAGCCATGGCGGCACATAAGGCTTTTTGGTGTTATCCAGAAAAACCACGTATCAATGCTACTATAAGTGAAATGGTTTTTGTTGAAAATTCTATTGCCGACGGAATCTATTTCTTAAACATACAAATTGCCTCACTCGAAACAGATGCAAGTCCATCGAAACCGGTTTTGTATGGGATGGATTGTATCGGATAAAGGTCAATAAATAATTAAAAAAACTAGAT
The DNA here is from genome assembly GCA_002256395.1 of Bacteroidetes bacterium B1(2017). Lineage (GTDB taxonomy): Bacteria > Bacteroidota > Bacteroidia > UKL13-3 > UKL13-3 > B1. The sequence goes on from NKJG01000001.1 coordinate 932,744, forward strand.
GAGGCAGGGTTTACTTGCATGGGTGCCTCAAATTCCTATTTTTGCATCACTTTAAAAATTACATTTATGAAGAAAACCGCATTAGTGCTAGGTTTTTTAGGTTGTTTAGGTGCATTTCAAGCGAATGCTCAAAAAGTTTCTAAGAATGCTCCTGCCAAAAAACCCGCAGCCGCAGAAGTTGTTAAACCAAATCCAAGCATTTTTACCATAGGTAGTGATGCTATTTTGCAAGACGAATTTCTTCGTCAGCTTAACAAAAACAGAAAAGACAAAACCACTCCTACCGAGGCCGAAATTAGGGAGTACCTTGATTTATATGTGAATTTTAAATTGAAGGTGAAAGAGGCAATTAGCATGAGTTTGGATACAAACCCTGCTTTTAAATCGGAATTAGCTGGTTACCGCAAGCAATTAGCTGCTCCTTATTTAAATGACAAGAAGGTAACTGAAGGTTTAATGCAAGAGGCTTACGATCGCATGAAATCTGAGGTTAATGCAAGCCATATCTTAATTACCGTTGCACCTAATGCATCGGCAAAAGATACCTTAGAGGCTTACAACAAAATTTTAGATTTGCGCAAGCGTGCCCTTAAAGGCGAAAGCTTTGATAGCTTAGCTTCTAAATATTCAGATGATCCATCGGCTAAAAAGAACTTTGGTAAATTAGGTTGGTTTACTGTTTTCCAAATGGTATATCCGTTTGAGAACATGGCCTACAAAACCAATAAAGGTGATATTAGTGCTCCTTTCCGCACTCAATTTGGGTATCATATTATGCGTGTAAATGGCAACCGTGCTGCACGTGGCGAAATTAAGGTTCAACACATCATGGTGAGAACGGGTTATGGCGCTACACCAGAAACGTTAGGAAATGCAAAAGAACGCATTGATGCTGCCTACAAAGAATTTCAAGCTGGTATTCCATTTGATAGTTTGGTAGAAAAATACTCTCAAGATGATGGTAGCAAAGGCAACAAAGGTGTAATGAACTGGGTATCGAGCTTAAGTGGTTACCCTGATGAATTTAAAGATGTTTGTTTTTCCTTAAAACCAGGCGAAACCTCTAAACCTTTTGCTACTGATTACGGTTACCATATGGTAAAATATGTAGAGTTTAGACCACTTGGCGAAATGAAAGATGTACAAGATGTAATTAAAAATAAAGTTACACGTGATAGTCGTTCTGAGGGTTCTAAAACAGCGGTGATTGCCCGTGTGAAAAAGGAAAACAACTACAGAGAAAACACCGCTAACTTAAATGAGTTTGCTAGTAAATTAGATACCAGCTTTATTAAAGGCACTTGGAAGTTTGACGAAACTAAAGTAGTGAGCAAGCCTTTGTTTACTATTGGTAACGTAACGTATACCACACACGATTTTGGTAAATACCTAGAAGGTAACCAAGATGTACACGAGAAAGAAAATGCTGCCATGGTAGCTAAAAATCAGTTCACTACTTGGGCTAGCGATAAATGCTTAGCGTATGAAGAAAGCATTTTGGAAACTAAGTACCCAGAGTTTAAAAACATTATGACCGAATACCACGATGGTATTTTGTTATTTGATTTAACAGATAGAAAAGTTTGGAGTAAAGCCATTAACGATACTGCAGGTTTAGAAGCTTATTATGAAGCTTACAAAACCAAATACATGTGGAAAGACCGCGTACACTACCAAACTTACAATTGCTTAGATGCTAAAACTAAAGAAGCCGCTATGAAGATGTTTAAAGCTGGTAAACCAGAAGCCGATATCTTTAAGAAACTAAACAAGAAAGTAAGCAATGCCTTAATAGCGAAAGATCATAAAGCAGAAAAAACAGATGCTACTGCTGCTAAACTTTGGGATGCAAAAGGTGTGGTAGATATTACCGAAGCCGATGCCAACAAGTTTTATAATGTATTAGGAATTATTGCTCCTGAACCTAAAAGCTTAAAAGAAGCTAAAGGATTAGTTACAAGCGATTACCAAGAATATTTAATGCTAGAATGGGTAAAAGAGCTTAGAGCTAAATACCCTGTAGTAGTAAACGAAGCTGCTTTGTTAGACCTAACTAAATAAACAAAAGATTCATTATAAAAGAAGAGGGCTTGTCCCTCTTTTTTTATGCTTATTGATAAGCACTTAAGCCACCTATTAAACCGCCATTATGGTAAGCCAAAACGGTTTCTCCTGGGGCAAAATAATCTTCTTCTATAAGGGTAAGTATACCTTGCATCAATTTGGCTTCGTAAACCACATCTAATAAAACGCCTGTGCTAGAAGCAAAGCTTTGTATAAAAGCCAACAAGGCTTCATCCCATTTGGCATAGCCTGAACCACAAAAGCGGTGATGTAATACAAAACTATCGGCACTAAAATCTGCAAACTCTGCGGCCATGGCTTCTGCACCTTTAAGCACTACTACCCCATGAACTTTAGTAGCTAGTTTATTTTCTAACACACCACGCAGTAAACCGCGCATGGTGCTACCGGTGCCTACAGATGTAAATACATGAGTAGGAGTTTTTAATTCCTCACTCAATTCCCAATCCTTTACACTTTCGGCCACTCCCAGCTCTCCATGCAAACCAGCGCCACCTTCGGGCACTTGGTAGGCTAGTTGGTTCGAACCGAAATAGCTAGCAAACAAAGCATCTTTTTGTTTGTACTCCTCTCTTGAAACAAATTGTAGGTTCATACCAAATGCTTTACATAAGGCTAGTTGCATATTTGTTTCTACCTGACCGCGCACAAAGGCATGCGTTTTAAACCCATACTTAGCTCCAGCCGCTGCTGTGGCCAATAAATGATTGCTATAGGCGCCACCATAGGTAACTAACAAGTTTGCTTTTTGTGCATGTGCTGCCAACAAATGGTATTTAAGTTTGCGCCATTTATTGCCCGAAATAAAGGGATGCGAAAGATCTTCGCGCTTAATAAATAAGGAAATATTTTTAGCTGCTACTTGCTCTAAAAAAACTTGCTCAATAGGTGCATATGGATTACTTAGTTGGAGCATATTTTCTGAACCAAGGATGTGAAAGAATAAACCAAACTAGACTCAGCCAAAGCAGGGGAGCAACAGCTACTCTATACCTAGAAAGGCCCAATACGCCAGTAGAGGCAATAATATAGGCAACAAACAAAAACAGACAGATACGAAAGGCCCCACTCAACTCTTTTTGAAACAAGGCCCTAAGAAAAGCAAATGCTGCGAGGGTGTTAAAGAGCAAGCAAACTAATAATATAACTAACAACGCAAGCGGTGCATTGGCAACAAAACTACCTAAACCATGTATCAAACCTTGTGTGTGTATTACATGGTATAATCCTAGGTAATTGCCTTCGCTCATATTTAAAAAATGCACCCACTCAAACCTACCCGGATCAAGCATAAAGGCAAACCAGGCTTTTATATTAAACCACGCAAAAAAGTATGGGTGCTGAGCTATAATTTCTTTGCCCGATGCATTCATTAATTCATACCTGTTCTTGTATACTTCTTGTGCATTAATCTTGGCCATCAATACGTCCTGAACCGAGTCGGCATAGGCCTCTCCAAAGAGTTGGCCGTTGGTGTATTTGGCCATGTATTTAAGTACAAAAATGGGTGTAACAGACGAGTAATGGTAATACCCAGTTATGCGCTGGTTATAGCTTGAATAGCCATGATAGATAAGTGGTAATAATAAAAAGGGTAGCAAGAAACGCAAGGCTTTCTTTCTAAGAAATACTCCAACTAAAATTAAAGCAATGCTTATACCCAATAAAAAGGCAACAGGTTTGGTAAGCATAGCTATAGCAAAAAATACTACCGCATACACACTGTTTTTATAGTTTGGTTCTTGCCAAAGTTGCCACGTAAAATAGAAGGCCCAAAACAATAAACTTTGGAACAAAATATCGCTCATAACAAAGTTGCAATGGATAATTTGTGAAGGGTAAAGAACGAGTAGTAACAAGAGTAAAAATCTGCTTACACCCGCATTTAAGTTAAGCTTATTAAGCACCAATAGAACACCAAACAAGGTGCTTAAACTAATACCCATTTGCAGCAGCAGTATGGCATAATCTGTTTGAACCAACAGCTTTACTACATAAATTAAAAAGCCATATACAGGCGGACGAAAGCTATAGTAATCGGGTTTTATGGGAGCATCCCAGGGAGCGGCATAGAGGCTCGCATGCAACTTAATATTGGTAGCTTGCGAAAGGTAATCTATAGAATCTACCAAATAAATACTACCCGTATGCCAAGCTTGTAAAAAGCCTAGCAGATGCAGAATTACTGCTCCTATCCAAAATTGTTTACCAGATATAGAAGGGAGTTTCATGTCCCTATTTTTGTGCCTTCTTCATTGGGTTGTCTTCGTTGTTTTGTCCGCGACCAATAGTTTTAGCCTTGTACAAATCAAATCTACTTGGAGCGTCTTTGCTAGGCCAGGTATTATTACCCTCAAATATATCGGCAGTTTCTTTATATGGGTCGAGAAGTATTGACTTAACCTTCTTTTCTTTCATAAAGGTTTTGGTTACCCTAAACTCATTCTTCCGCCAGATATAGGCGCTAATATAGTCCACCTCAGACGTACCATCTTCATAGTTCCATTGAATAATAACTGGCATAACTAAACCACCAATATTACTTAAATGTAGTTCGTAATAATACTTACCTGCATAAGCTTTTAGCTCTTCTTCGTTAACCGGAGTAATGTTCTCGTGGCGATTAACCATTTTAGTGGTTTCTGGTTCTGATGATTCGTTATAGTAATAATAGAAATCGCGCAGGGAGGTGTCTTGATCTACTAAAAATTTCATGCCACTTGCCTTGTTGCGTATACGCGAAATATGAATAAACTCTGCAGGTTTAACCCCACCCGATTTTACCTCAACCATTTTCTCTAGAGCGCCCGACGGCATCTTAGCTTCAAAACATAAGACACTATCTAAAGAAATATCAACCGGTTCTATATCATAAAACCAACCACGCCAATACCAATCTAAATCTACCCCAGAGGCATCTTCCATAGTTCTAAAGAAATCGGCAGGTGAGGGGTGCTTAAAGGCCCAACGGCGACAATATTCTTTAAACGCATAATCGAACAACTCTTGGCCCATTACTGTTTCGCGTAATATATTTAAGGCGGTGGCAGGCTTAGCATAGGCATTCGGACCAAATTGATTAATGTTTTCGCTATTGGTCATAATAGGCTCTAGCTGGTTTTTAGGCAGCTTCATGTAATCTACAATTTTATGCGCTGGCCCACGTGCCGAAGGATAATTATTATCAAACTCTTGCTCGGCCAAAAACTGCACAAAGGTATTTAAGCCTTCATCCATCCAACTCCAATTGCGCTCATCTGAGTTTATAATCATTGGAAAGAAATTATGTCCCACCTCATGAATAATAACACCCAACATACCATACTTGGTTCTCGAACTATAGGTACCATCGGTATCGGTTCGACCAAAATTAAAACAGATCATAGGATACTCCATTCCATTGGCAGCCTCTACGCTAATAGCCACAGGATACGGATACGCAATAGTATATTTAGAATACACACGAATGGTATGCGCCACCGTTTTGGTAGAATATTTTCTGTATAAGCCATAGGCCTCTTTAGGATAATAGCTCATACACATTATTTTCTTTCCTTCAACCACAACTGGCAAAGCATCCCACACAAATTTGCGCGAGCTACCCCAAGCAAAGTCGCGTACGTTTTTGGCAGTGTATTTCCAAACCTTATAGTTTGTTTTATCGGGGTTAAGTTCACGCGCCTTAGCTTCGTCTAAGGTAACCACTTCGACAGGCTCAGTGACCGTGCCGGTGGCAGAGCTCGTCGAAGTCCAACGAGCAAATTGTGCAGGCGTTAATACCTCTTTGTAATTGCTACAGGTACCGGTAGACGCCACCACATGATCGGCAGGAACTTTCATAGACACCTCAAAGTTTCCAAACACTAGAGAGAACTCTCCCCTACCCGTAAACTGTTTATTATTCCAACCTTGGTAATCGCTGTACACACACATGCGCGGGTACCATTGCGTAATGGTAAAAGTGCAATTGCTATCTGTTCCAAAACGCTCGTAACCACCCCTACCGCCAATCTTCATGCGCTCGGGTAGTTTATAATTCCATTTTATTTGAAAGGTAAATTTCTGTTTTGGTTTTAGCGCAACGGGCAAATCAATGCGCATCATGGTATAGTTAATGGTGTATTTTAAAGGTATGCCACTAGTATCGGCTACCGTTAAAATATTTACTCCATAACCCTCCAAATTCTTCTTAATATCCATACCATCCAATTGGCCGGTAGTTAAAGGAAAGCCCTTTTCGTTACCATCAAAAAAGTTCGATTCGTTGTTTGGGTTATGTTGGTTTTCGTCAAGCTGAACCCATAAATAGGTAAGTACATCGGGCGAATTATTGGTATAGGTAATTTGCTCCTCACCATGCAAGCGCAAAGCCTTCTCATCTAAGGTAGCATTAATTTTATAATCGGCTTGCTGCTGCCAATAATTTGCACCTGGCGCACCCGAAGCAGTGCGGTAAGGTGAGGCATCGGGCAAAATGGTTCCTAATTGTTCAAACTTATTTCCATGGTTGGAGCTAGGGTTATTACGCAAGTTTTGAGCCTGCAAACCCAAATGAGTCAAAGAAATAAGTAGGAATGTAAGTATGTATTTATTCATTATTTGGTTATTAAAACGGAAAGCGCGCAATCATTAAAATTAAAGCAAGAATACTAGCCAAAGCAGAAAATACCAAAGCCACTTTATTTTGTGACCATTTAAAGGCTAGTACTAAGCCACTTTGCCAAAGAATTATTGCCGTCACAATAGCTATTTGGCCTATTTCTATGCCCACATTAAAAGCAAATAAAGGAAACACAATACTTTCTTGCGCACCCAGCATAGAACGCAGCAAATACGAAAACCCTAAGCCATGTATCATCCCAAAGCCAGCTGTAAACGCATATTTAATAGCTAGCTTTTCGGCTCGGTGTGTACCTAAATAGAAAAGGGAGTAAAGTGCGGTGAGTAAAATGGTAAAAGGAATAAGAAACTCAATAATACTGCTATCTATTTTAACAAAGCCCAGCACACTAAGGGCCAGCGAAAGGCTATGGCCAAGGGTAAAAGCGGTGATTAACCAAAACAAAGGGCGCTTTTCTTTACATGAATAAGGCACGCATAATACTAGCAGAAAAAGTATATGATCATACGCATACCAATCTACAATATGGTTAAAGCCTGTTCCGAACCAAAGCAAGAAATCGTTCATGGTTTTAGTATATTTGAGCGGATGCAAACTAAAAAAATATTTCTGAAACACCTGCTCTTATTTGTGGGAGTGGTGGCCACTTTATCCTTTCATAAGGCCGCCCATCCTTTTTATTTAAGTGTAACAGAGATTAACATAAGCAGCAAAGACAAAACCCTAAAGCTTAGTTGCCGCCCCTTCTTAGATGATTTACAACTAGCCCTGCATGCACAAAGCAAACAAGCCCTGAACCTAAGCATACAAAGCGAAGCCAATAAAAAACTAGTCGCCAATTATATTCAAGAACACGTAAAATTAAAGCTAGATGGCAAAGCTTTTACACTCACCTGTCTTGGTTACGAGATAGAAGAAGAAGCACTTTGGTGCTACCTAGAAGCGCCCTTTAAAGCAGGCAGCAAAAGCCTAAGTATAGAAAACACCATTCTTTGCAGCAGCTTAGAAGGACAGGTTAATATTATTCATTGTATCTACAATGGCCAACGTCAGAGTACGAGATTGGCTTGCCCGGACGCTTTGGCGGCCTTTGAGTTGAAGTAGGTTCGACAGGCTCACCTACCTTATTAATCAGTGTCACCTACCTTTTTAATCAGGCTCACCTAACTAATGCTTAGTATACCCAGCTTTTGGGAGCAAGGTCCCTGAGCTCGTCGAAGGGAGTCCCTTTACTTTACAAACACTCTGCTTAATAATTAGGCAAGTACCTCTTTAATTTTAGGAGAGTACTCACTGTACTATAGGAGAGTGTACTTTGCAGTTAGGTAAGTAGGCAATGTATATTAGGAGAGTACTCATTGCACTATAGGAGAGTGTCTTTGCACAATAGGCGAGTACTCCTTGCACTATAGGAGAGTGTCTTTGCACAATAGGCGAGTACTCTTTGCACTATAGGAGAGTGTCTTTGCACAATAGGCGAGTACTCATTGCACTATAGGAGAGTGTCTTTGTACAATAGGCAAGTGGGCAATGTATATATGGCGAGTACTCATTGCACTATAGGTAAGTGTCTTTGCACAATAGGCAAGTGGGCAATGTATATATGGCGAGTACTCATTGCACTATAGGTAATTGTCTTTGCACAAAAGGTAAGTGGGCATTGTATATATGGCGAGTACTCATTGGACTATAGGAGAGTGTCTTTGCACAATAGGCAAGTAGGCAATGTATATTAGGAGAGTACTCATTGCACTATAGGAGTGTGTCTTTGCACAATAGGTAAGTGGGCATTGTATATATGGCGAGTGTGCTTTGTATATTAGGAGAGTACTCATTGTAATACAGGTAGTGAACATTGTATATATCACTCTTCCTTTTATTTTATCGAAGCAGCTTCATGTGTGAGTGGTTTTTTTACCACAACGAACACAAAGGGAAGAACACAACGGACACAAAGCATTGCTGCGAGGTACCTTACAACTGCGCCGTTGTGCTCGTTGTGTGCTTCCTCCGTTGAGTTCGTTGTGGTTACTCTTACTTTTAATTATTGATGCATTTTCTAAAGAATACCGTTTATTACCCTTTTAATACCATCCTTTAGGAACACCACATTGAAGTTAATTAATAGGCCTAACTTGTAATCCATCAATTTTAAATAGGTTAAGGTTTGAGCCAAATGTATATCACTAATTTTATCCAAGGATTTTAGTTCAATGAGGAATTTATTATCTAAAACTAAATCGGCTCTATACCCACATTCCAACTTAACTGTTTCGTAAATCAATGGTATCGGTTTTTCTTTTTCAACTTGAATACCCGTTTTACCAATTTCATAAAACAAACACTCCTTATATACCGATTCAAGTAATCCAGGCCCAAGATCTTTATGCACCTTAAATGCGCAGTCCATCGTTATCCTGCATAGGTCGTTTTCTGTTAGAAAGGATGTGGTATACATAGGTTCTACTTTATTAAATATATTCCTATCAAATGTTAAACTAAATAAATTAGCACAAAAATCTTTTTCAACTTTTATCCAGTAAATAGGATTTGTTTCTTTTAATCGAAAAATAGGCATGTGTGAATAGTTTTTTTACCACAACGGACACAACGGAGGAAGCACAACGAGCACAACGTTCTGATATAAGTTCCCTGACAACTGCGTCGTGGTGTCCGTTGTGTTCTTCTTTGCTAGCCGTAGCTTTAGCGAAGGTTAGCACTTTGTGTCCGTTGTGGTTACTCTTACTTTTCAATTGATGATGCAGTTTCTTGTGTGAGTAGTTGTCATTCTGAGTGAGTCGAAGGATACCAAAACGAGCACAACGGGCATAACGGCGAAGTTGTAAGGAAGAAAGGGAAAGAGAAACAGAAAGAGTTGCTTTTAACCCCCTAAAAGTGAATTCATCTGATTCCTTAATTAAGGTAGTAATTGATACAGATTATTCTGGGATTTAAATTCTAATACGCCAACTTTCTTCTTAACTACTAAATAGGCTCCATAGGTAGTGCTTATTTTAAATACACTATCATATATGTGTTGATTTATAGTGTACTTTTTAATAAATATAGATTTTAAATCTCCTTGGGAATTAAAACCTGTACTTGCATCATTATAATAATCATACTTGTTTATTTCATATTTTAAATCAGGAATTCCTAAGATTCCAGTATTATAAAGAGTTATTTTAAAATACTCCTTGTCGTTGGCTTTCATTGTTAAACCTTGGCCTTCGTATTTGTATAAATCAGCACAACCAGCTCCAGGCCGCGCATAATCATAAAAATAGCTTGAAATACCACTACTTGAATACACAAGAGTGTCAGTGCCATTTTTTAAAAACCTTACGCTACACGTATCACAATAGGGTAGAATCATTTCTTTATCGTACTGCGCTACAAAATAGGTATCGGTAAGGCCTGTTGGACATTTATGGCAGGAATGAAAAACAGGAAAGAGCCATGCTAAAAAAGCTATTTGGGTAAGAGGTTTTGAACGCCATTTCATAAAATGCAAATTACTATTGTTTTAACGATAATAGCTCCCAAGTTTCTCCATTCTCAAATTAAATTTTTATACAGCCTACTTTCTTATCAAAATAGGCAATATTGGGGGGTACATTCAGATTAACATGGGGTACCTTTTGTACTTTATAATACGTTTTGTCAATACGCTTTAATGAATCCAAATCAGTAATTTAAATGATCTACAAGCAAAACATATTTACATTGGTTTTCGCTTGAGCTCAGAAGTTCGTAGTCGTTTATATACCAGTATTTACCCAAAAGTCTGTGTTGATTCTTTTGATGCGAGGTGTTTTGAAATTCAGCATAATTTCTAACTTTTCCTTGTAAGACCACATTTCCTGAAAGGTCTTTGGGAAATGAATAGGTGTCATCGATTGGTTTTGCAATTACAAATGTGTGTTTACTAATCCAGAACTTTATCCAGGAATGATTTTCCTTGTCACTATTTTTATTGCTTACAAATGCCTTTACAAAAACCTTGGCAAACATATTCGTGTCTGTATAGTTTGCAATTGCGGCAGGTGTAACAACTATTGAGGAGTCTAATGGCTCAGTTATTTTCCCAATTATTTTATTGCGGTGCGTGCAATTAAAAGTAAAGAACAGCAGGATAATAAGAACTGAAATTTTTTGTAGTGTTTTTACCATGGTTTCTTTTATAAAGTGTCTCCTGCTTAACAAAGGGGACTTTTACAGAATAGTTTTTTTACCACAACGAACACAACGGAGGAAGCACAACGGGCACAACGGCGCGGTTGTTAGGTACATCGCAACAGAGCTTTGTGTCCGTTGTGTTCTTCCCGTGGTGTCCGTTGTGGTTACTCTTCCTTTTCAATTATTGATGCATTTTCATACATTAATACCCTGGCATTTTTCTAATCGCAAAGGGTTTTATTCACCTATATCACCCGACAAATATCCCTTTTTTCCAAATAAATAAAATCTATCGCCGAGGCTAAAAATTCCTGCGATATTGTCGGGTTCTAAATTATCTGTGAAAAAGTTTTCTTGCAATGGAATTTTAGTAACACTACTGATATCCTTTCTAAAGGTTCCAATATAGATTGTGTTTTTTTCATAGAGTGCTTTTTCATTTTCCTTACAGGTGCTTGGTGTTACTAGAGCAAATATCCGATCCTTTTTATCCCTTATGATTATCCTTTGGCTAGTTGGTCTATACAGCGTGGCCAATGCAAATCCATTTAATTCTTTATAGTTCAGTTTGCCTTTTCCATCCGAGATTTCCATGAAACAGTTTTGCCAAATTTCAAATGAGCCATTTATACACGATTTAGAATCACTTTTTACAACATAATAGGTTCCTCTTATTGTATCATGTTGGCCATAACTGTTCCTTAGTTCATTTAGAAAATATCTTTTCTCAACCTTCTCAATTATTTTATTCTTATTAGAAATCTCCCAAATACTATCTTTACAAATAGCAAAATATCTTAAACTACACTCATAAGCACTGCACGCATAATTGTCTTTTTGCCAGCATAAATCTGGCTTCATCACAATTACTTTATTCAAATTTCCCTTCTTTTTACAATAATAATAGGCCGAATCTTTATCACTCCCAGTAACAAAATACCCCGTGTCATTCTGGGTATAACAGTATAGAATATCGGATTCATAATAGCTGAATAATTTTTTGATCTTTAAATTTCTGCCTTCTTCAATTTGACCCATTGTTTTAGATACAACTGAACTCTCTTTGATAAATACATTAAGTTTATTCGTTCCTATAATAGCAAAAGGAAGTAGCAGGATTAGGATATTAAGGATAACAAATTTCCTATTCTTCCAATGTTTATAGATATCTATTAGCATCCTTATGGTCCACCAGAGCGCAACTGCAATGCATAATCCAATTCCTAAATATCCAACTGCCATTCCATCTCCCATACCTGCTGGAATACCCACATCTGAATATTGGTTCCCCGAAAATTTCTCCACTAAAAACCCTAATAGTACTGTAATTCCAAAAGCTATAAATAGGCCTAAAGGCAAACTAAAAAAGTTCCATACAAGACGCTTATTTAAATTTTTGGGTGGCATATTTATAGTTTAAATTTCTTTGAGTTTGTTTGAATCCAGGGCTACAATTTAATAGTTTATCTATGAGTTATGAATTGGGGAAGCAAGATGGTTTCTCCATCCAGCAAAGTACACATAATATTAAATAGAATCAGTTGATCTTTGCGTCATTGAAAATTATAATCGAACCAACAAATAACTATTACTTATATAAAATCCAAAAGTTTGGGTGTTTAGTTTGTGTTGCAACTCTTCGATTTAAAGTAATTTGAACAGGTAAAAAATCATACCCTTCCCACCCTTTAGGATTTGGAGCAGTTTTAAAATCCACAAACAAAGTGTCGGGAATTGAAACTTTATTGTAGAATAACAACGAAGTCTTAATTTTTTGAACTGCCGAATATTCAATTAATGAACCACACGAAATATATGGACCATTAATTTCTGGCCAAACAGCTAAATGTCCTTGAGTTGGTTTTTTACTATCGGGTTGTGGGAAAACTAAGGATATGCTATCATTAATCGATAAAAAAAGACTACTGTCATTTGAGTTATAAATTACCAAATTTAAGTCGGGTGCAGGCGGGATGTCATTTATATGTCCATTATTAGACTTCCTGCAGGATTCGAAACTAAATAACAGTAACAAAAAAACTATTATATTATTAGTATATGTCAACAACCTTCTCTTTTTCATTTTGATAATTACTATTAGTTTGTATCGGTAAACTGTATGGAGCTTGCTACATACTCTCTTATTTGCCTGCGATTAATTTTGTTGAATTGATATTACAACTTAACAAAACAGTTAATATCATTGTGATTGAAAATCTAATCATACTTCAATGTGCCGTAACAATGGTTTTATCCAATAGGCCAATTTTACTAATTAGTATTAAGGATGGTTTTTTTTGCCTATTTGTTCCATTAGGATTAATTACGTTTAAAATTCTTTCTATAATTAATTGCCTTGTCATAGGATAGTATTTGTTAAACGAATATAAAGCTTTTCTAAGGCTAATGTTTGTACAGAATACAATGCACCGTGGTGTCCGTTGTGTTCTTCCCTTTGTGTCCGTTGTGGTTACTCTTACTTTTAATTATAGATGCAGCTTCTTGTGTGAGTAGTTTTTTTACCACAACGAACACAACGGAGGAAGCACAACGAGCACAACGTTCTGATATAAGTTCCCTGACAACTGCGTCGTGGTGTCCGTTGTGTTCTTCTTTGCTAGCCGTAGCTTTAGCGAAGGTTAGCACTTTGCGCCCGTTGTGGTTACTCTTACTTTTCAATTATTGATGCATTTTCATACATTAACACCCTGGCATTTTACTAAGCGTAATGGGTTTTATTTACTCATATCACCCGACAAATATCCCTTTTTTTCAAATAGATAAAATCTATCGCCGAGTCAAAAAATTCTTGTTAGGCAAAAGATTTCACTAATAAATAGGAGCACCGCTTTATTCATTTTGGTAGTATTTATAGATAGTCAAGAATATAGCAGGGTAAATATTACAAAAATTGATTTAACCTATAAGAATAAAAAAACAGATTACTTTCCTTTAATTGACCAAGAGAGAATTCAATTTATTTGGAATGACAGAAATAGACATGACTTTTCCAATACAATGAATGAAAGAAAAATAATTAATCGTAAATAAGGAAAACTACTTTCTATTTATTGAGAATATATTTTCTTGTAATTGGTGTATTATTTTTTGAATCACAAAACTCGTCCCTGTAATTTTGTTTTCCTACTAAGGCATTATTAATGGTCCAAATTTTATTAACCATAAATAATATCCTAGGATTCCACCGACAAGACCCGAAATTAAAAAAGTTAGTAAAATTGCCTTTGGTAGTAATCGCAAAACGATAACAAGAACGCCAATTCCAATAAGTCCAGTGATAATTTGAATAGTCCAAATATTGATATCTAAATAGTTGGCAAGTCGCATTTCGTCTCCCCTTTGAGAAGGTTTTCCTGAAATTAATAATGACATTACAGCCATAAAAAGATTTGCAACTTGCCTTAACCAGAATAATGAAATAAAAATGGTGGCCCATGCAATTAAATGAACCTTTTGCGGCGTGATATATTTTTTTCTAAAAACAAATAAAAGTAATAACCCAATAGTACCAGTAAGTATTGTCTCTAAAGGACCTGCAAGTATTATCCAAAAAGTGTCAGTTTCATATTTTCGAACTTTTTCAAGATACTCTTCCTTACCTGGAAAGTCTGTATTGTTTAGTATTTCGTTTTCGTATTTTTCATATGTATCACTTAGATATTTATTAAAGTCATTGTCCCAGTACGACGAACTTTGATAATTTATACTTGCATTATACCCCAAAATTTTTGAAATAGAATAATGACCCAGTTCGTGAGTTAAAGTTCCAACAACAGTCATAAGGATGAATGTAATTATTAGAAAAATTGAACGTTTAAAATCAAATTTTAGGTATTCCATACTGTTTAATATCGCTGCAAAAAACCTTTCTAGAAATAGAAGAGTTAACAACTTGGTAAATGCAAATTGTTAAGCTAATATAAAAATAAAAGCGAAAGGAAATGCTGCAATTGGTTATTTAACAGCAATACGTCTATACTCATGGTAACGAAAGTTGCTTTATTCCTAATCTGGAGTATATCGTTTGGTATATTCTTTTGCAAGACAAAATACCAATGCCTTTTGAAACACTAAGTTTGAGATTGCTTGTGAACTATTAAATGTTAAAGCTACAATGAAGCTTTAACAGGCAACTAGCAATTTCTGTTGATTTATAAATTGAACAGAGTCCTTAAATTACTATTTATTATAGAAATTTCATTATTAGAAATTTTGCCAAGCAGTCCTTTAACAATTGTTTTATCTAATGTGGCAATTTTACTAATTCGAATTAGGGAGGGGTTTTTTAGCCTATTCGTGCTATTAGGATTAATTGGAATATCTAATAGTTCTTGTCGTTGGATTTGTGTAGTAATAAAACAAACAGTAAGATCCAAGGTAGACTCAGCAAGGATAATTGCAGGCCGCAACTTACTTCCCGTTAAATCAGTAAAAGGGAAATTAATTAAAACAATATCCCCCTTAGCCATTATATACTTCTTTTAAATCCTCAATGGAGTAAATTTCCTCTTCTTGGTTTAGGAAATCAAAAGTAGTTGCTTCAGCGCTCAATTTCTTAATCCCATTAAGTAGTGTGGTTTCTTCATAACGTTTAAATACGAAATCAGCAAAATCAGAAATTTCTTCAGCCTTTTCATCAGGTAGCTGATTAATTGCGTTTAAAATTCTTTCTATAATTGATTGCCTTGACATAGGATAGTATTTGTTTAACGAATATAAAGCTTTTCTAAAAAACATTAGCGGATATATGTGAAATATTTAATAAAAATATGGTCCAATCTTTTTAAAGAATAAACCTTTAAATTGCGTTGGTTCAGGGAAGCTTTAAAGATGAAGACTAAAAACAAAAACCAAGAAAAAGATTTTGATACCGTAGCAACCTTTAGAAAAATAAAGGAAGAAATTTCTGCTGATTTAATGGGAAAATCATTTAAACAAATCAAGGAATATTTAAGAGTAAATAGTTTAAAATTGAAGGAGAAATAGTTTTCCAGATTTTACTATTAATTAAAACTACTACTAGTCCTCTATTTCTTAATGAGCGTCCATTGTTCGCCGCTTTGAAAACCAAATTTAATCATCCCAACTTCATTATCATAATAAAGCGTGTCTTTGGGTTCACGAGGTATAAAGGTAATGTCATTATATACTATACCATTTAATTTTATCTCATTTAAATTGAATGGGGCATTCAAATACACCATCGGTATTTTAAATACTTTATTTTTAAAATAACAATTAAAATATTCTGGATAAATTAATTCAATTATTATTTTATCCTGGATTGTATTTGAACTAAAAGTATACCTATAGTTATCATTATGTTCATACGATGTTGGGCCGCAGCCTCCAAGGTCGCCAGGCTCTGTTGTAATAATTTTATTTTTACCCATACCATAAAAGGTGATGGTATCAGTATTATTTCTCAAAAAAACCAGTGTATCAAAACCTTTATAGGGTACATAATTTAAATCACTTTGGTCTATAGCATTATAATTATCCTTAGGCTTATAGTTTTTGCAGTCGTCTTTGCAGGCAACAAGAATTTGCAGCAAGAATATAGTTAGCAAAAGAATTTGGGGTCTAGTTTTCATTTTTTTGATTCTTTAGCTAAGCCATAATTTGATACAAACTATCTTTTAATAGACATGTAATTTTATTTAATCCTCGCTACTTCTTAAACTCAATCAACTCTAAGTTGCCGCTGTCTCTTTCTATTTTTAAAATTCCGCTTTCTACCGAATAATAACATGAATAATCGGTATTATATTCAGGTGCATTTTCATTCTTAAAAATAGAAACTTTGTTGTATGGTTTGTTGGCAATTAAAATGCTGTCCTTTAAAACATTTTTATTAATTAATGATAATGGAAATTGATAAAATTTCTGCCTTCCTATTTCAATATGCAAATATTTTGAACTAACCGAGGTATACTCCATTGATATTTTAATTTGCTCGGGAAAAGTATTGCTTGTAAATATTTGCCTTACCCTTTGCAAATTATACGCTTGCGTGCATTCTTCCTTGTCGGCCTTATAATACCCAAAATCCTTTACCCAATTGCTTCCATTAAACAGATGGGTATCATGGGTAGTAGTATTTACAAATGTAAGTTGAGAATAATCTTGATAGGGAACTAAATCTAAATATGCCTTTTCTATATGCAACTCCACTGGCACATAGTCACTGTCTTTGCACGTTAAATCTGGACTGCACCCTACTTGGAGCAATAATAATAGTATGGCTATAAGTAGGCTTGATTTTTTCATGCTTTCATAAGTGCCTTGGTTCGCTCCGCAAAAATTAATTCTTCGGTTTACCAAACTTTTGATTATACAATTCAAAGGCGTCTTTGAGGATTTGGATGGCGGTTTTTTTGTCGAGGAAATCTTCTACTACCACCGTTTTCTTTTCTAACTTTTTATAGTCTTCAAAGAAATTACGCATCTCAGAAATAAAATGGGTTGGCAACTCGCTTATATCATTTATATGGCTCACACTAGGATCGCCCGCTGCCACAGCAATAATCTTATCATCTGCTTCGCCATTATCTAACATACGCATTACGCCTATAACCTTAGCAGGCACAATACATAAGGGCACTACATCTATTTGCGAGAGCACCAAAATATCTAATGGATCTTTATCGTCGCAATAGCTTTGTGGTATAAACCCATAATTAGCGGGGTAATACACCGATGAGTATAATACTCTATCTAATCGCAAGAGTCCGCTTGCTTTATCTAATTCATACTTGGCACGGGTGCCTTTTGGAATTTCTATAATACCGTTTACTATATCGGGTAATTCGTCACCAGGTGAAACGTGGTGCCAAGGGTTAAAATCATTGTCCATACCTATGCTTATTTTATACGCACGAAGTTAGTTTTTTCCTTCTTTAATTTTCTCAGTTTTCATCCATTTATCCCAAAAGGTAAAATATAATCCAAAGTTAACTTTGGCATTCTGGTGATGCATGCTATGATGCGTGCCCGTATTTTGATATTTACCTAGAATACTGCGCCTAAATTTCTGTGAGAAGATCTCGTAGCCTAAGTGCCCCATTACGTTAATAAAGGTCATGTAGCCCAAGAAAATAAACAAGGCATAAGGATGAACCGGAAAGCTGAACACAATAAGAGGCACTATGCCTGCCGCCAAAATGGCCTCAAAAGGATGAAAAGAAAAGGCGCTAAAAGGATTTGGCAAAACAGATTGATGATGCACCTGATGCACCCATTTATACAAACGTTTCCAATGGATCAATCGGTGGGTCCAATAAAAATACACATCGTGCAACAAAACCATACCCACTATGCTGCCAAAAAAATATAGCCAGGAGTGTTGGTTCAAACCGGCATAAATACGTGTATAGCCCAAATAATAAAGCTTAAAAATAAACCAGCTTAATAGGCAAAAGATCGTTAGCGTGCTGCA
Source organism: Bacteroidetes bacterium B1(2017) (assembly GCA_002256395.1). Lineage (GTDB taxonomy): Bacteria > Bacteroidota > Bacteroidia > UKL13-3 > UKL13-3 > B1. The sequence goes on from NKJG01000001.1 coordinate 951,088, forward strand.
TGAGTAGGCGAGTTCTTTTATAATTTGCCCCTTAGGAATAGGCGATGCACTTAGCTTACGAGCGGCAAAAGCCTCTTTTTTCCAAACATAAAACACAAAATAAGCAAGGCCAGCCATCACAAAATAACGGATAAAGATAGCTGCGGCATCTATTTGCCACGAGTATATACTAGCTTCTAAGGTTTGCATGTTAGTATCTTAAATAGTCCAAATTCCACCACTAATAACCCCACCCGTTCCATAGCTACAAAGTAATACTTTTTTACCTTGGCACTCTTCATAAATCTTTGAAAAAGCTATGCCCACCGAGGCCGCACCGCAATTACCTGTTTGCCCAGAGAAATCAATAAAGCGCACCGGGTATTTGGAAAACACCTGTTTTAAATGCGCAATAATGATAGGGTTAACTTGGTGCAAAATCATAATGTCGGGCATTACACTTTTGGCCACAAGTTCTTTGAAAAAGTCTTCTGCTTGCTTTAAGAGTTTTACGGCTAATAGGTTATTCATATCTAAACCCAAATGCTTGCGCGGATCTGTTTGCATATCTTTTGGGTGCTTCATAATAAGTGCATCGGCATCATGACCTAATTTAACCGTTACCACCTCCGATAAGCCCTTGTATTGCCGTGCTTGCGATTGCAGTAAACCCTGTTCGCCCTCTGTATAGCTAAGCAAAACTGCAAAGGCACCATTGCCAAAAATAGAATGAATAAGCTTTGATTTAGAGGTAGCTTTTTGAGCCACATCGGCCGCAATTACCAATACACTACTAGTGCCAGCTTGAGCCAATTGCGAAGCTAATATTAAAGCACTTACTCCCCCCGCACAGCCTTGCACCATATCTATACAAGCAATAGAACCAAGCTGGGCATGGTATTTTTCTACCAGCATTTGTCCTAATGAGGGCGCCAACATATCGGGACAAGTAGTGCTAATAATTAGGTGAGATAGATTGTTGGGTAATTCTGTTTTTGAGAGTAACTCTTCAAACACCAAAGATGCTAAAGCAAGCACTTGCCTTGGTGTTTCGGGCTCGGCCTTACCAAAGGCGTGGTAGTGGCATATCTCTTGTATTTTTACTCCCATGCTTATAAGGTAGACGTTTTAAAAGTAGCACAGCCTCCACGTTTTATTTTATGCAGGTGCTCTTGGGTTGAACCTACTAAAGCACTGCCGCTTTTTTTGTTACAAAAAGGGCAGGCATGCATATCGCCATCGGTATCTATGTATAAGGTTCTATTGCCCGCAGCAAAGCAACCTGCGCGGCGTTGGTAATAGCCGTGGTATACTAAAATAGGATAGCTTTCAAAACCTGCTTCATAATTATACTGCCAATACACTTCTTCTATGAGTTGCTCTTGTTCTTTTGTTAAGCTAACGTCTAAACCCGCATACCCTCCACTAGCTTTTGGTTCGAGCAATTGAACAAATGCAACACCCATTTCTTTGGCAAGGTTTAAATAAGAGTGTAGGTTTTCTTTAGTAGCAAAACTTTTCGTAATACAAATAGAAAGAGCCGTTACCAAACCTGCTTCTTGCGCATTTTTTATGGCCTCTTTTACCCAAGCATAGGAGTTGCTTCTACCTCTAAACGCATTGTGCTTTTCTTCCTCAAAATGATCGAGGCTAATAACTACTCCCGTAAGATTAGATTGCTTAAGAATATTTGCTGTTTCCTTGCTAAGTAAGTATCCCGAGCTAAGCACCCAAAACTCGGTGCCTGGTTTTGATACGGCCAATAATTCGCGAATGGCATCTAAGCGCATCAAGGGTTCGCCCCCACTTAATTGAATTTGGGAGCTACCTATTTTACATACATTCTCAAGTATCAATTTAAGCTTATCTATACTTAAAGTTTCCTTTTGGTTTAGGGCATTAAATTCAAAACAATGCTCGCATTTTAGGGCGCATTTTTTGGTAATAGCCATCAGCACATTGGTCAGTTGTTTGGTGCCAAATGGCAGTGGCTCTACCCTATCTATTTCAGCTTCTATAAACTCATCAAAAGCCTGCGAAGGCCAAGAGGGAATGTATAAATCCCAGTAATATTGGCTACCTATTTTAGCAATCTTTTTTATTCTGCTCTCGCCCAAAAACGCCCTTCTATTTGCATTTAGTTTGTTTACAATTTTTATAGCCTGTATAGGGTTTTTAAATTGTTTGAGCACCAATTGAAAGATATTCCATTTTATTTTAAACTCTATCCATTCTTTGGCAAGTCCGTGTAGTATGCGTGTTTTATGCGCACTGGGTATAGGAGTATCAGAAGAATCTTCTGTTACATCAGGCAACAATTTGCTGCGTATAGGTGGTGCTACGGTCATTGGTTTTGGCTTAAAGCAAGTGAAAATAAATTGGCTTTATGTTGCCATTCTGCAAGGCGTTGGTTCGAGAATTTTGCAAAGCCCCCTTTTTGTTTAAAGCTTATGAGTTGGGTGTAATTTGGCTCGTTTGTAAAGTTGCGTATATACTCGTAATAGCCTTTGCTATGCATAAATACGCTGCGTGTTAAACCGGGCTTTGTGGCAAGGGCGGTATAGCTTAAAGTAGCTTTGTTTCCAACTTTGGGCTGAACCAAATAGTTGGCATCATTTTCTAATAGTTGTGCTCTGATATCTTGCCCTGTTTCATCTTTAGCTGTTGTAGGTTTTAGGTAACTTACTTCTACGGCGCTAGGTTCAGAAAAATCTATGGCAACATAATCTAGCTCCCAAAACAGAGTGCCACAAAAGAGGCGTATGCTCAGTATATCATCTGTGCAGGCGGCTATATCTAAAGGCAATACTACATCTCTGGCGGCAAGCGGACCCATTACTTCAAAATAGTCTTTGGTAATCATGCCTTTTTTAGTTTGTATTTGCACTTGTAGCGGTATTCCTTGCTCCAATGCCCACTGAATATTTTTAGCCTTAGATACCTTTTTTTGTTTCTCTACAAAGGTGCTGTAATAGGTTCCAAATTGCTTATTAAACTCGCCATAAGCATAATCTAACCACAAAGAGTTTTTGGCATGTATAAGCAGTTTTGCTTGCTTGGCGTGCATAGGGTTTTTAAAGCTTAAATCAACATGGCTCATGTCCTTGTTTTCTTTGCTTGGTTCACTAAATAAGAAGTTATTGCTATCTATTTGGCTTAGCACACTCGCATATTCTTTTCCGTTTGCCTTAGCACTAAAAGGCACTTGCGCTTGGCTTATGGTTTGAACCGAGCCGTATTTATCCATCAGCACTTGCGTGTTTTGCGGATGATCTACCACTATTAATTCGGCCAAATTGGTATATTGTTTTTCCAGCAATTCGTTGGTTATTTGAAAGGTGTATATGCCACCTTGCGGGCTCACTCCATTGAGGTATAAATAATCGTGGCGCTCTAGGCTAGGATATATAGCACCACCATACAACTCGCCATAAAACTGAAAGTTTGTGCCATTATGCGTATATATAAACGGACAAGAGCTTTTGGTTAAAACAACCACAATGGCAATTACCGCCAATACACCAGCAACCACACCTACGGTTCCAAAAACATAAGAAGCGGTAGTGGCACCAATATCTTTATCGTATACATCAATACGGTTAATGTCTTTAAACGAAATTTTAACTAAAACGTTTTGGGTAATTTCTACTTGGCTCACAAAAAAATGTGCTTCATAACTTGCCTCACCTTGGCTTGGTTTATACCTATTTGGTTTTCCCTCTTGGGCCTCTCTATAATATTGATGATTCTCAGGAAGCTCTTCTAATACGCCATACATAAGCATGCTGCTATCAACAATAGATACATTGGTAAGGTGCCAAGCCTTATGGTTTAGATGCAACACAACATATTTTAAATCGCTACTATTTTCATGAATTGTTTGAGGCGTTGTTGCTACCCTATTTACTCGGTAATAATTGCAGCCAATAACCAAATTTAGAAAGGCAAAAATCAAGGCTATTGCAATGTGCTTTTGATACTTTTTTACGCTTTTATAAATGAAAGCTATGTTTGTAAATGAATTCATATATTTATTTAAATAAATAACCAACACTTAATTCCCCTCTTAAGGTTCCTGAGAGATCTGTTTGATGCATATTCCCATAGGAGGGTCCCAAATTCAATTTCAATATGGAGTATTGCAATCCAAAACCTGCACCACAATTTATAATTACTCGCTTTGAAACGGTGCTACAAATACCAACATTAAAAATTACCTCATAAAAATTGTTAGTGCCCTCTGCATAATAATCCGAGAGTGATACAGTTGGACTATACTGTCGCATCCAAACTTTCCCCATCCCCCCTTCAAGTCCGCCACCTAAATAGGGTTTAAATGATCCTTGTCCCATAGGATAAAATAACAAGTCCAAACCCGTGCTAAATACTTTACCCGCAGCGTAATACGGATTATCGGCATAAAAACTAAACTTCTTAAAATCCTCGTTCTTATTTAAGGTGTACATTCCAACGGATAGGGGTATTTTATATGAAAAATAACCCGATTTAGAGAACTTATGGTAGGCAAATGTTACAGTTGGAAAGAACAAAATATCAAATGAATTAAAACTTAAGGCATCTGTATACTGCAATTCAGGTATTGGCTTAGTGGCAACAACTTGTTTTTGTTCGGGTTCAAACACTACCCCATTGGTATATACTATGCGCTTAACCAAGTCTAGGCTTATTAAATTAGTACTAGAATCTATAGAAGGATAATTTCTATAATAGAGCACACCCGAACTAATTTTGATGGTAGTAATACGTGTGGTATTACCATTTATTTGGTAGAGGGTATCTTGAGCAAAAAGCAGCTGCGAAAAGAATAGTAGAATTAAAAGGAAACAGGTTTTCATAGTAATAAGAATTTGAATGGGGATTCACACTCAAAAGTAGTACTGCCAAAAACCAATGACTAATGATTTTGCATAACTGAGCTTGCTATTTGTTGCAAATTGCGCAAGTGAAGGGGGAAGTCGCTGGTTGCTGGTTGCTGGTCGCTGGTTGCTGGTTGCTGGTTGCTGGTCATCCTGAGGATGTTGAGGGGTGGTTGAACGTAGGGTATTTCTAAGCACGCCGCAAAAGCCCCAGCGACCAGCGACATTCTTCCGCTACTGACAGAAGCTAATCTTCTATCCTAACAATAATGCTAAAAGAAAAATAAAGGCAAAGAAGCCGCCTACTACTCCTAATACATAGGTAGCAAAGGTGGTTCCTCGTTCAAGTTCATACACATCCATGCGTTGTACGCTTGCAATGGGTATAATTACACCTGTAAGGCTATCTCGTCCAAATTCGCTTACATAAATATGCACTTCGGTTTCGGGGTGACCCATATCTTTTCTATAAAAGTTTGTATTTCTACCTCTCGCATTTCGATAGAATTGATGGCTATAAGGCAAACTAGAATATTTACCATATAACTCACCCTTCTCGTAATTAAGCGCGGGATTATTTAAATGAAACACCTCAGAACCTTGGTGTATTATCAGGTATCGTTCGCTTGTAATAGCACTTTCAATTTCGGAGCCATCAGAGAAGCTTGCGGCAATTTTAAAGTAATGGCAGCTACTTAAGGTACTTACTAACAAGAGCAACAAAAGTTGGTTCAGCCCAAGCACGTGTTTTCCTTTAAATAAAATAGAGTTCATAGCTAAAATACTAAGTTAAGAGCGGTTTGAACCTAAAACTTATACCCTAAATTTAACCCCCAACGGGCAGCAAAATCATTTGCATTGGTTGCATAGGTATCGCCACCTGGGTATTGATTATTGGTATCCTTATGCAAAAAACGTGTGCGGCAATACCCTAAACCTATGGTAACAGAGAAATTAATTTCGCGAGTAGGTTGAAATAAGAAGCCATTTTGCAATAACAAACTTTGAAAACTCGCTTGCATAATTGGTCCTGTAGAAGAAGATGAATAATAATTATTATCTACGTACTCAAACCTACCAAATTCAATAGAGGGACCAACAAAGTACTTGGCCTTACCTTGTCCAAACGGGTAATAATTACACTCTATACCCGAGCTATAAATTTTTGATTCGCGGTAATAACTTTGACGACCATATTCATTTTCGTTTTGCGAAAATTTGTTGAGGCCAAGCGTATGCAATCCTACTGATAAGGGCACACGAATACTATAATCACCCGTCTTTAAGAAATACTCATAGGCAATGGTAATGGAGCCTGCAAAATAATCGGGGATGCTAATGTTTATAAAGCGACGTTTAAAGTTTGCACTCAAAGGATCGGCTTTGGCAAAGGGTGCTGCATATCCATTTCCCGATGTGCTTGGAGAAGGAGTATTATAAGCATATACATCTGTTTTACCCGAAGCATATTTAATTTTAAGCACTTCTGATTTGCTTAAAGAGTATTTTAAATTAGGTGCACCATTAAGAGGTTTAAACTTTAACTGCGACTCTGTTTCCTCTAAAATCTGTACAATTTGTACTCTACCATCAACTCTGTACAAAGTATCTTGAGCGCTTGCCCACTTGCTGCAAATTAGAATAAGCGAAAGAAAGAATACGTTTTTCATTGCTATTAAATTAGGATGAAAAGATACGTCTTTTTTGAATGAATGTAAAAAAAATGCGTGAAACCGTGAGGAAGGGGAACATTCGCAAGGACAGGTCGCGACCTGTCCTTACGAATCCTTGTTTTTTCTTTTTACGTAGAGGTAAAGGAGTTCTACTTTGGTTCGGGCCCAAGGTGTTTTGCGCAAAAAGGTAAGGCTCGATTTAAGGGTAGGATTGCTTTGAAAGCAATTGATATTTACCTGTTCGCCTAAATACTCCCAGCCTTTTGTTTCTATTAAATAGGTAAGTATTTGCTCCAAGGTTATTCCATGCAGGGGATTGTTCTTTTGGCTAGGCTTAGCAGGCTCTTTGTTTTCCATTTAGTGGGTGTTTAGGGCAAGGTGTGTTGGACCTATTTCGCAACAAAAATCAAATCGTTGTTGAGTTTAAGGTATTGAGTGCCGTTTTGCAAAACGATGCTAAGATGTTCTTGGGTGTTTTCATACAAGGTGCCAGAGGTGGCTTGCTTGCTTAATTTAGCAGTTGCTGTTAAGATAATTGAGCCCTCGGTATGAGGCAAATAAACTTCGGCTTGCGAGCTATTGCTGGCAAAAATCACGAATGCTCCTAAGGTTTTATCGGTATTGTTTCCGTAAGCAACAAATGGCTTTCCGTCTTCAAAAATGCGCACACAGGTATTCTTAAGCACGCTCCATTGGTAGCCTGCAGACCCTTTGCAATTGTGTTCATCTAAATCGTTGCCAACAATTGCTGCTTGAGCATTGGGCGTATCTATAGATGCACTTGCAGCAACTGGTACTGCAAGTGTATCTAGATTGGATGACGTTTTAGGCGTATTACTTTGGCAAGAAACCAAAGCACTTAAAAATAAAAATGATAGCGTATGCTTGATCCAAAATTGTGTGTTCATGCAGCAATTTAAATCAATTTTGGGTTCAAACCCAAAAAATGCGCAGCTAAAATTAAGCTACTTTTACGTTTACTGCTGTAAGACCTTTTTTACCATTCTCAGTATCAAAAGTAACATTATCGTTTTCACGAATTGTTCCTTGAACACCTGTGATGTGTACAAAAATATCTTCTCCTGTTTCATTAGACTTAATGAATCCAAAACCTTTTTCGGTGTTAAAAAACTTAACTGTTCCTGTTGACATATTATTCTTACTTATCTTCTAAACCACATACATTTATGGTTTAAAGTGGCGCAAGGATACGTCTTTAAATTGGTTTAATTAGTAAGTGCTCTAAATTAGTTGCTTGCCATAGCCCTAAAGCCCTATTAAGCCTCATACTCGCTACAAAATATTTTTTCATTATCTTCGGCATTCCCAACCTATAGATATACCAAATCATGAATGCACAAGGCAATAAATTATTTAGCGACCCGCTTTTAGTGGCAGAAATAAATAGCTGCGCTAGAGTTCGCACCCTTCATAAGGAGGACAACCTCATTGAGCCTGGCGATGAAATTATTTTTATTCCCATCGTTCTGTCGGGTTGCTTGCGCATTTTGCGTTCGGATAAGGAGGGAAACGAGGTGTTTTTATATTATCTATACCCGGGTCAAACCTGCGCCATGAGCGTTACCTGCTGCCAAGCAGGCAAAAAGAGCTTAGTTAGGGCCATTGCCGAAGAGGAAACAGAAATTTGGCAAATACCCGTAAAAATGGCTGGAGAATGGTATAAATACAATGAATGGAAAGCCTATATAAGCAATAATTACAGCAACAGATTTGAAGAGCTTTTGGAGGTAATAGACCTTATAGCCTTTAATAATATGGATAAGCAATTACTGCATTACATTCAAGAACGTTGCAAGGCCGCCAAAACCAATACGCTTGAAATAACCCACCAGCAAATTGCCGACGAACTACACACCCACCGCGAAGCCATTAGCCGCCTCTTGCGAACCATGGAGAAGCAGGGCTTGGTTGCCCTAGGTAGGAATAGTGTTCAATTAATTGCTAATTAGGATTTAGGCATGGTGTTGCAGGGCATAGCATGGACGGGCGCTTTGCTTCCTTATGCATGGTAAGAATTAATAAAAAGAATGTGAAGGAGAATGAATATAGGATATTTCTGTTACTCATTCCCTAAATCTTACCATGCCATAGGCCCGCTCCTGCGGACCGTCCATGCAACACCATGCAACACCATGCCTTCTTTGTAACAAATGTTCCCTTTCTTTCAAAAAAAAGCCTTAACCTTTGTTGCACAAAAAAATTTAAATACTATGAAAAAAAACATGGGATCATTTGACCGTATTGCCAGAGTATTGGTAGCGGTAGTTATTTTAGGCTTGTACTTCACAGAACAAATTACAGGTACAGCAGCCATAATTTTATTAGCCTTAGCAATCATTTTTGCACTTACTAGTTTAGTAAGTTTCTGCCCTTTGTATTTGCCATTTGGTTTAAATACCAATAAGAAAAAAGATTAGGTTCTAGTTTTATTTTTTTTTGAAATGCGGTTGGCTTTTGCCTTCCGCATTTTTTGTTAAAAAGAATAGGCAAGTAACAATTGTTCCAAACCAATTAAAGAACGCATCGCATCTTTGCAGCGCACTAATTAAAAAACTATAACAATGCAAAACTTAGGAAAATTAATGGAAACAGGAGAGGTAACAGTAATTGATGTACGCACTCCAGGAGAGTTTATGGGTGGTCATGTGGCTGGAAGTAAAAATATTCCTTTAAACGAAATACCCGACTATGTAGAAGATTTTAAGAAGCATAAAAACATTATCTTTTGCTGTGCATCGGGTGGTCGCAGCATGCAAGCAACCATGTTTATGCAAGAAAGAGGCGTAACTTGCCAAAATGGTGGTCCATGGGTAGTAGTAAACAGTAAATTATAAAATACAAACATGCTAAATACATTAAAAAACATATTGGGCTTTGGTCCTAAAGTAGATTTAAACGAATTGATGCAACAAGGTGGCATAGTAGTAGACGTGCGCAGTAAAGCAGAATATGCAGGTGGACATGTAAAGGGTTCTATTAATATTCCTTTGGATCAATTAAACGGAAACCTTAAAAAACTAAAAAACAAAGAGCAACCTATTATTACTTGTTGTGCTTCGGGTATGCGAAGTTCTTCGGCAAAAGGCATGTTAAAGAGCGCTGGTTATACCAATGTTCATAATGGCGGAAGCTGGTACAGTGTAGATAGCGAACTAGGTAACTAATGAAACTACTTTCACTTCAGAATATAACGAGCAATTGGAATCTGTTTAAGATTCTAAAACTAAGTCTTGGCTTGATGGTTTTAATACAATCGGTTCAAGCACACGATGCCGTTATGGGATTGTTTGGCGGTTTGTTTATGGGACAAGCTTTGCTAAACGTGGGCTGCTGCGGACCAAATGGCTGCGGAGTTCCAAGCCAAACAAAAACAGATACTAAAAATACTCCCATTACCTTTACAGAAATAAAATCTTCGGAGGAGGAATAAACAGATATGTCGAGCTTTGCAGAAATAATAGGATCGGACCAAGTTACCTTGGTAGATTTTTCGGCAGAATGGTGTGGCCCATGTAAAATGATGGCTCCCATTTTAAAAGACCTTGCTTCGCAAATTGGCGAGGAGGCGCGCATTATAAAAGTAGATGTAGATAAAAACCCTGCCGCCGCCCAGGCCTATCAAATACAAGGCGTGCCAACATTAATTATATTTAAAGGCGGACAAATTAAATGGCGCCAAAGTGGTGTTGTACCCGCTAATCATTTAAAACAACTTATAGAACAATATGCGTAATACTAGAAAACAACTTACTAAGCTTACAGGTATTTTTATCCTTGCTTTGTTTAGCTTAAACTTTGGTTCGTGCCAACAAAATACAGGCAAGGGCGGAAAACTTTCTGTGGATGAATTTGAACAAAAACTAAGCAAAACAAATGCGCCTCAACTTATTGATGTGCGCAGTGCCGAAGAGTTTATGGGTGGACATTTAAAGAATGCCGTAAACATAAATATTAATGATGGTGAGTTTGAAACAAAGGCAGCTGCCTTAAATAAAAAAGAGCCTCTATTTGTGTATTGCCTGTCGGGTGGAAGAAGCGCTAACGCAGCCTCTTGGTTCAGAAAAAATGGCTTTGAAACTGTATATGAAATGCCCGGAATGCTAGCTTGGAATAGTGCCGGAAAAGAAGTGGTAAGCGGACAAGGCGAAGCTCCTGCCAAAAAAGGTTTAAGCATAGACGAGTATCAAAAACAAGTAACAAGCGACAAATACGTATTGGTAGATTTTAATGCCGTTTGGTGCAAGCCTTGCAAGGTAATTGGACCCATGTTGGATAAAGTTGCCGAGAGCAAAAAAGACAAATTGATTTTGATAAAAATAGATGCCGATGAAAATGCCGACTTATTGCAACAAAAGCAAATAGATGGCATTCCTTACCTAGAGCTTTACAAAGATGGAAAGCTTATTTGGCAACATAAAGGCATGATTGACGAGCCAACATTTTTGGCCGAAACAAAACTTTAAAAATATACACATATGAAATATGTAATTGTTGGAGCGGTTGCCGGTGGTGCATCTGCTGCGGCCCGCTTGCGCCGTTTAAATGAGCATGCAGAGATCGTAATTTTTGAAAAAGGTGCCTATATTTCCTACGCCAATTGCGGCTTACCCTACTATATTGGAAATGTAATTGCCGATAGAAATAAACTTTTTGTACAAACAGCCGCTGCCTTTAACGCACGCTTTAATGTAGATGTGAGGGTTCAAACAGAAGTTACTGCTATAAACACCGAGCTAAAAACCATTGAAGCTCGCAACTTACAAACTGGCGAAGTATATACCGAAAGCTATGATAAACTCTTATTATCTCCCGGTGCCGAGCCTATAAAACCACCTTTGCCAGGCATTAACTTAGAAGGTATTTTTACCTTGCGCAATGTTACAGATACCGATTATATAAAAGCTTGGGCCGACAAACATAAAACCGGAAAAGCAGTAGTAGTAGGAGCAGGATTTATTGGCTTAGAAATGGCGGAGAACTTACACCATTTAGGAATGGATGTGAGCGTGATAGAAATGGGCAAACAAGTAATGGCGCCGCTTGATATAGAAATGGCAGCCCATGTTCAAAACCATATCAAAAGCAAAGGCGTTCACTTGTATTTAAACAATGGCGTAAAAGGTTTTGAAAAGCAAGAAAAAGGCATGCACGTAATGCTACAAGATGGCTCACACCTAGAAGCAGATATTGTTATTTTATCCATTGGAGTAAAACCAGATACCAAGCTAGCCACCTTAGCTGGCCTGAACCTAGGACCTGCAAAAGGAATTTGGGTGAACCACTTTTTGCAAACCTCTAACCAAGATATTTATGCGGTAGGTGATGCCATAGAATTTACCAACCCAATTACTGGTAACAGTATGCCAACCTACCTAGCCGGACCAGCAAATAAGCAAGGAAGGATGGCTGCCAACAATATGGTTTTTGGCAATAAAGAAAGCTATAAAGGATCTATTAATACAGCTATTGTAAAGGTGTTTGATATAACCGTTGCAACCGCAGGTATGGCCTCAAAACACTTGCAAGCATCAAATATTCCTCACCTTGTTAGCACCACACATAGTGGTTCGCATGCGGGCTATTATCCAGGTGCACAACAAATGAGTATCCAACTGGTGTTTTCGCCAGAAAACGGACGCGTATTAGGCGCACAAATTGTGGGCTATGAAGGAACAGATAAACGCATAGAAATGTTATCGGCTATTATTAAGAATGATGGAAATTTAGGTCATGTTACCGCCTTGGAACACGCCTATGCCCCACCCTTTTCGAGTGCAAAAGACCCCGTAAACATGGCAGGTTTTGTTGCAGAAAACATGTTGCTAAAGCGCATGCCAGTAGTGTATTGGAACGGTTTGAACCAAGTGGAGAACTCCTTCTTAGTGGATGTGCGTACCTCAACAGAATTTGCCGAAGGACATATACCCGGAGCAGTAAATATTCCGGTAGATGATATACGCCAAAGGTTGGATGAATTTAAAGATAAAGGAACTGTAATAGCTTATTGCGCCTTAGGACAAAGAGGCTATTTGGCACAACAAATATTGGTGCAAAACAATATACCCACCCTCAATCTATCTGGCGGCTACCGCACTTGGAGCGCCATGCAGTAGAGGAAGGCATGGCGTTGCATGGTGTGGCAGGGCATTGCATGGTTGGTATAATTTATTTGATAATTAATTTTTCTTCTAGGGTTTGAGGGTTCAGGCTATAGAGCGAATGTTTTTCATCTATTCTCATTTCATTTATTTTGGTACGAGTTACCTTTTCAAGCACTAATAGGTTTGAAGTATAGGTACTCAAGGAAGAATATTCTAAGCTATCGCAAGAGCTTTTAATATTTACTGGGATTGTGTTTTGTAAACTAATTTTTTTGATACCATTGCCATCACAGAAAAAGACACAATCCATGGGTACACTATATGTAATTGATTTTATTATGTCTTTATTGTTGGTATTTGTAGCCTCATAAATGGTTTCAACCTTTCGTGTTGTTAGGTCAAATTGTTTCATACCATAAAGGAGTTTATTGTTTTGAAAAACATATAAAAGGGTATGGTCATTTATCCAACTAATTTTAGTCCATTTCTCTAAAGCTAAATCGAAATAGTTTATGCTATCTACCTTTAATAAATTTGAATCTCTAATAAAAATATAGGATTCCTTAATATTATCTTGGTTTTGTGCCTCGTAAGCAAACTTTGAACCATCTGGACTAAAAGAAAATTCGCTACAAAAAAACGTCTTACCGGCTTCTAGAACCTTGGTTTGATCTGTTTCAATATCATAGTAATTTACATAACCTGTAAGTGCATCTCTAAAAATTATTTTGTTGTTAAAAAAGGTAAACTTGCCACTAGCTTTTGCACTCGTAAGAAGCCTTATTGAATTATCTTTATTAATAAGCAAAAGCTCATTTTCATTCGTCTCGGTATTTAAATAATTGCAAACAATATTATCCTTTGAATAGCTTGGTTGGGTGTACTGCTTGCCGACCCAAAAATACGAATACCCAAAATTACTTTGTGAAGGGGCAAAATTGCAATCTATTATTGGGTTTGATGAATCTACATTAACTGATTTCTTTTTACAAGCAACGAGTGCAAGTGTAACTAGAATAGAAATAGAAATCAGATTAAATATACTCCTCATAGTTTAGGATATTCTTGACAAGCAAAAAATTAGTGTCACCCAAAATTAGTATACTTTCCCTAATTCTCATTAAATTAGTTTTAAAATTAGGCAAATGAAATATACCAAATTCTTGTTAGGCGTATTGCTTCCAATAGTATTTGCGGGATGCAAAAGTGGTGCAGATTGCCCTAATCCGCCAATAATAGAATACGGATTCATTTTTTTATTTAAAAAGGCAATCATTCCCTATACAAATGATTCTAAACTGAAATTTAGAAATATGAAAACTGATTCCATAGAATATTTTCATGTATTATCTAAGGATAGTACCATTGAAAGTCTTTTATACCACAAGGATGATGAAGAATGTTTAACGAATTTAAAATATGAACTTAATCAAATTTTGTTTACAGATTCATTTAGTCAAAACTATATAATGATAAAGCACTATAGCACAAGTGGCTTTGATTACGCCCAAATAAATTTAAATAATAAAGCATTTGGGCCTGAAATTGATTATGATTTTGGTAGACCGAGCAAAGCTTTAAGTCTTACCATTAATGGAAAACTATACGAGGATTTATCTTGGAAATTCTATGACAGCAGTAATTATGTAATTTTTAAACCCAATTTTGGAATACTAAGAATTGTTACGCCAGAGAAGGCTTATGAGTATGTGGAGTGATTTTATTTATTTCCTAAACGAGGAAGAGGAAATATAATCCATCAAAGATTTAAAAGAAGTATAAAAAAGTTAAGAGAGAGAATTCCAAACCTCTTACCATGCCAAAGCATTGGCAAAGCCAATAAGCCCATGCTACACCATGCATAGTTTGCCGCAGCGCGAGCGGAGGCAAACTATACCCTGCCTTCTTACGACACAGCGCCTTCGTTGGCTACGGCGGCGTATTCTGAAATGGTATGGAATACTATTTCTGGGAAATCGTTTTTAGAGAGCGTTACATTCCATTCGCTTTCGGCTAAGAAAACAGGGTTGCCTTCTTTGTCCTTGGCAATAGCGTAACTCTTGCGGTGCATAAACGTTTCTAAGATCTTTTTATCGGGGCAGGTAATCCAAAATGCTTTGTAGAATTTAAGTGGCATAAACGCACATTTTGCGCCATACTCGTGCTCTAATCTAAACTGTATTACTTCAAATTGAAGATCGCCCACGGTGCCAATAATTTTGCGGTGACCCGGTTCTTGCACAAACAATTGTGCTACCCCTTCTTCGCTCAATTGCGAAATGCCTTTTTCCAATTGCTTTGTCTTCATTGGATCGCGGTTCTCCAGCTCTTTAAAGATCTCTGGCGAAAAGCTTGGGATACCTTTAAAATGAAGGTTTTCGCCTTCGGTTAAGGTATCGCCAATTTTAAAGTTACCGCTATCGTATAAACCAATTACATCGCCTGGATAGGCCTCGCTGGTTAATATTTTTTCGTTGGCCATAAAGGTTGCTGGGTTGGCAAACTTTAGTTTTTTACCGGTACGGGTATGGTAGTAAAAGGTATTGCGTTCGAACTTACCCGAGCAAATACGCATAAAGGCAATTCTATCGCGGTGGTTTGGATCGAGGTTGGCATGTATTTTAAACACAAAGCCTGTTAATTTAGCCTCTTCAGCGGCCACCATGCGCTCTGATGCCTCGCGGCTACGTGGGGATGGTGCAATTTCTAAAAAGGTTTCGAGCAATTCTTGGATCCCAAAATTGTTAATGGCCGAACCAAAAAATACGGGAGCCAATAAACCAGCACGGTATAATTCAACATCAAAGGGTTCGAACACACCTTCTATTAACTCAACATCTTCGCGTAGTTTCTTGGTGTCTTTTTCGCTTAGATAGTTTAATATTTCTGGTCCGTGCAAATTAGGAATACTAATTACCTCATCGGCCAATTGCGATTTGTTGGATTCGAATAAATTAAGGGAGCTCTTATACAAATTGTAAACCCCTTTAAACAAAGAACCTTGGTTGATAGGCCAAGTAAGCGGCCTAGTTTGAATATGTAGGGTGGTGTCTATTTCTTCAATTAAATCAAAAGGGTCTTTTCCCTCGCGATCCATTTTATTGATAAAAATAATAACAGGGGTATTGCGCATGCGGCAAACTTCCACCAAACGTTTTGTTTGATCCTCTACCCCTTTTACAGAATCTACCACCAAAATAACCGAATCGACAGCGGTAAGCGTGCGATAGGTATCTTCGGCAAAGTCTTTATGGCCGGGAGTATCTAAAATGTTTACGCGCTTATCTTTATACTCAAACGCCATTACCGAGGTAGCCACCGAAATACCACGTTGTTTTTCTATCTCCATAAAATCGGAGGTAGAGGTTTTGCGAATTTTGTTGCTCTTTACAGCCCCAGCCACCTGAATAGCACCACCAAAAAGTAGAAACTTCTCGGTAAGCGTGGTTTTTCCCGCATCGGGGTGACTAATAATAGCGAAGGTTTTGCGTTTATCTATTTCTTGCTTTAAGCTCATGTATGTTTTTCATTTCCACCCTACTAGGTATATTTTACCAAGTAAGCGGGCCGCAAAAGTATTGCATAATGGTGGTAATGACAAATATAAGCTATACAGTAGCCCATAGTTTGGCGTTGAATAGTGGAGAAAGCCTGAGGGGAGAGTGTGAAATGTGGCCTACATTTGCACACCATATTTTACAAAATGAAAAATATCGCTGGACTTGCAATCCTTATGTGTGTTTGTTTGAACCTCTTTGCTCAAGAAGCAGAGTTAGGGTCAGACACGCTTTTGGTTCAGCACCCCAAAGACACCATACCACAGCGCGATATAATGGATATGATGCTACGTATGCGGTATACCAACAATGAAATTACGGGCTTAGATTCTTCTGATAAAAGCAAAACACATTTTGCCTTGGTACCTGCTGCAGGTTATAGTTTGCAAACAGGCTTTGCCGTAATTATTGCCGCCAATACTGTTTTTAATACGGGTAAACCAAGTACTACAAAAGCATCCAGCATATTTACTTGTGTTTCGTTTACTCAATATCACCAATTAATTGTACCCTTTATTGCCAGTGTGTGGACACCCAATAATACCTATCAATTTGTTTCGGATAATAGGTATTTAAAATACCCTTCTTTAACATTTGGAACAGGTCCGGATGCTTTAACAAATAAGGGCTATGCCATTGAGTATTATTACCTAAAACTACACGAAACCCTTATGCGCAGAATTGTGCCCAATGTATATGCAGGTGTTGGGTATTACTACGATTACTTTTGGGATATACGCGAGAAGCAAAACACTCGTCACCGTGGGGTTCCAGAGCCCATTCCTTTTGTCTTAAACAAAGAAGAAAAAGCAGCAGGTTGGGTAGCTAAAGTAAATTACGATACACGCCCAAGATTAATAAACCCAAGCAAAGGATTCTATGCATCTGTATTGCTTAGGCATAACCCAAAATGGCTAGGTAGCACTAGCAAATGGAGTTCTGGATTAGTGGAGCTTAGAAAGTTTTTTACCTTGCCTGGCCGAGCCAAAAATGTATTGGCATTTTGGAGTTATAATTGGTTTACCGTGGCAGGCACACCCACCTACTTAATGCTGCCCTCAACGGGTTGGGACGATTACTTTAACTCGGGACGAGGCTATATACAGGGCCGCTTTAGGGGAAAAGACATGGTGTATTTAGAAAGCGAATACCGCTTTAAAATCTTACGAAGTGGCTTATTGGGAGGCGTATTATTTGCCAATGCACAATACTTCACGGGCTCGCCCGAGCGCTCAAATAGTGTATGGGCGCCCGGAGGAGGAGTGGGTTTACGCTTAAAAGTAAACAAGCTTTCTGCTACCAATTTAGCCATAGATTACGGCTTTGGATTAAATGGTTCGCAGGGCTTTTTTGTAAACCTAGGAGAAGCGTTTTAAGTCTTCTTATTTCTTTGTCCAGCCTTCTGCGTAGGCTTTCATTTTCTCGAAGTTTTCGCGCAATTGCTTGTTCATTTCATCCACATTTTCCATAGCAGTTTGTTGGATGGTTTTGAACTGTTGGTTCAGCTCAATCATTTTATCGCTAATTTCTTTTTGCTTGTCTTTAAGCTCATCTTTAGCATCCATTTTAGCCAAAGAGAATTGCATTTTAATAATTTCTAAACCTGTTTTAAATGCTTCGGCATTATGATCGAACATAGTTACGCTTTTATTAAAAGCATCGTTGAACGTGGCTTTGTAGCTTACATAAAACTCATGCATAGCCAATTCAATTTTTTTCTTTTGCTCTTCAAAAGCATCCATGCCATCGGCTTTACCTAAAGAAAGTTGAAGACGTAATTCCTCCATTTTAGCTTTCATTTCAGCTGTTTTTTCTTCGGCTAAATCTTGACCCTTATCTAAGTTTTCTTTAAGAGTAAGTAGCGCAGCGCGGTATTGTTCTTTTTGTTTTTCAAATGCATCTACTGCATCCATTTTACCTAAAGAAAATTGCACTTGCATTTCTTCTAATTTTTTTTGCCAATCAGAAACCAATTGTTTGGTTTGATCGCTAAATTGTTTTGCGTCCATCATCTTGTTTTGTATTAGTATTTACCGTTTTTATATATTGAAAACAACATTAATGTGCCAAAGATACCCGAAAAAATTATACCTATTAGCCCAATAACAGGAATTCCGTACCATAAGGGTGGTATATGAGAAAGCACCACCAAAGAAGAACCTAAAATCATAGCTGCCAATATAATGGCAGCGGCAAGCCGGTTCGAAACAACATCCAGCATATGTATTAATTGGTTCAGCCCTAAAAACTCTAATTTAACTTTACCTTCTTTAACCCTATTAATAATACTCTTAATATCTTTAGGCAATACCCTTACAAAATCCCATACATCTAAAATTTCGTGAAGAGCCGTTTTAAGTAGGTTCTTAGGTTCAAGTCCTTCTTCAAACAAACGCATAGAATGTTTCCTAATTCTTTCGAGGGTATTAAATTTAGGGTCGAGCTGCCTACTAATTCCATCTAAAATAACGAGGGTTCTGAGCAGTAAAAAGAAATCGTTGCTAAAACTAAGTTTGTGTTTATAGATAATTTTTTGAAGCCTATCTACTATCTCGCCCATATTACGCTCATCAATGGTTTCGGGCGGAAACTCTTCTATGAGAATGCTTAAATCGTATTCTAATTCTTCTTTACCTGTTACACGTTTTCCTTTTGTAAGTTGCTCAATGGCATCGGTAAGGCTGCGTATATCGCCTTTTGCAATGGCTATAATAAAGTCTTTAAAGGCGTCTTTATCTTTATGGTTCATGGTACCAACCATGCCAAAATCTATCAAACAAATACGGCCATCTCTAAGCACAAATACATTCCCCGGATGTGGATCGGCATGAAAAAAACCATACCTAAATATTTGCTGGAAGTAGATAAACAAGCCTTTTTCGGCAAGTGCACTTAGGTTAATATGATGAGTTCTTAATTGCTCAATTTTATCCACCTTTATGCCATCTATATACTCCATACAAATAACACGGCGTGTGCTGTATTTGCTATATACTTTTGGCACATACACATTTTCATCGTTCTTAAATAAATGCTGAAAATGGTTGATATTATAGGCTTCAAGCAAAAAGTTAAGCTCCCTGTTCATCGATTTATTCAAAGACTTCACCAACTCCATTGGTTCGAAGCGAGCAATTTGAGGGAAATGGTTTTCGGCTATTTCAGCCAAATCGGCTAGAATTTTTAAGTCCTCTTCAATTATCTCTTCAATATCGGGTCGTTGAACCTTTATAACTATTTGCTCACCTGTAGGCAAAGTAGCCAAATGCACTTGCGCAATGCTTGCAGAGGCAATGGGTGTTTCTTGAAAACTAATGAACAGGTCTGAAAGGTTTCCATTCAAATCTGTTTCGATAATATTTTTAACTGCTTCAAAAGAAAAAACAGGAACAGAGTCTTGCAGTTTCTTTAATTCTTCAATTAATTCAGCAGGTAAAATATCGGGTCTATTACTAAGTATTTGGCCAAACTTTATGTAGGTCGGACCTAATTCTTCCAAAGCCATTCTAATACGCTCATGCCTAGAAAAAGATGCCTTTGAAAGTTGCCCCTTTATCTTTTTGTGAATGCGTATTCGTGGTAAAAACTTCTGCAAGCTTGAGTGCGCCAACATATCATCTAGCCCATGTTTCATGAGCACTTGCAGCACATGTTTGTAGCGGCGCAGGTGTTTAAATGTCATGACCCATTTCTTTAAGAATCGCCTCTAATTTCACTACTCTTTTTTGGAGATCAATAAACTCTTTTTTAGAGGGAGATTCGAGTTCATTAAGTACTTCGTGTAAATATCGGTACACATCGTCTTGTAGGTGTGAACCTTCACTTTTTACGCTTTGTACAATTTCGCTTACAATGCGTTTTCCTTCTTCTTCGCTTAACTGGCCTTCTAGGTCTAATTTGTTAAGCAAAAGCTTTGCTTTGTGTGAGGTGGATGCTAGTCCAACTCCCATATATAACAGGCTTTTTAAACGTTCGTCCATAGCCTTTGAATTAGAGTGTAAAGGTAAGTGTTTTTTTATTGATAATGGAAGAAAGTCGCTGGTCGCTGGTTGCTGGTTGCTGGTTGCTGGTTGCTGGTAGTTGGTCGCTGGTTTTGGGTGGGCTGCTTATGTCATCCTGAGCTTGTCGAGGGGGGGGGGGATAGCCAGAGGCCAGCAGCCAGTTGCCAGAAGCTAGTTGCCAGCAGCTAATTTGTGAGAACGTTTAAGTTTTGATCGAGTTTGAAGAAGAGTAATTTTTCGCCGGCATTATTTACATACTTATTCATAACTAATACATAGTTTCCATTGGCGAGTTTACCTAGAACAGAATTGTTTTGCACTCCATCACCAAAGGTTTTCAATTGTTGGAGCTCGAAATTAGCATTATACTGAGCCACGCCTGCAAAATATTGCTTCGTAGAAGGAGAACTAGGGTTTTGTTGAGCAGTAAGCCTTAAGCCAACATACCCAGAATTGCCATTAGGGTATAAATTATAGTCTGGGCCAACAGCATTACTTAGCAAATTACCTTCTTTATCTACTACTATTCCAAAATTTCCATTATAAAAAACAATTCTATCTTGTTCAACTAACATTTCTTTTACAAAATTAGTGGACAGATTTTTCGTCCAAAGCAATTGCCCAAATTCGTTGAGTTTATATAAAAAACAAGGAGAACCATTACCGTTTTCATAAGAAACTACAACATATAGGTTATTTCCGTCGGAACCCATAGCTCGCAGTACGTTGCCATAATTGCCCAATGGCTTGAATAGTAGGGAATCATTCACCCATTTAAAAGTTAAGTTTGTGGGGTCAAAGGCAGAAATACACGGAGCAATTTTACCCGAAACAATGGTATTGAAACCAGAGATGAGGGTTCCATTTTGCAACTTCACAAGCAGAGGTTTACCATACCCTGAATAACTCTTATTTAGATCACTGAGAATATTTACGCTCGATTGAATAGGCTTATAATTATAATCAGTTTGCAATACATTAAAACGCCAATTGGTGCTTGCATTTTTTGCACGAGCATGTGCGCTGTATACATTAGAACCCATAGCCACGGCATTTGAATAATCATACACCTCCTCCATTTGGGTGGAGTCTATAAAATTAAAATGCTCGTCGTAATGCAAATAAACGGCCTTATATAAATGCGTATACGATTCTGTTTTAGAGGCAATTATAAACGAGTTATCTGGCAAGGCAACAAAAAAAGATTCGCTTAAGGTTAAGCCATCTTTATAGTTTGGCGAAGGATTGAAGACTGCTGGAAGAGCAACATTTTCAACCGTTTTTTTACATGAATTAAAAGCTATACAAAACAGCAATAATAAAAGTAGGTGAGGTATCTTTTTCATACTATTCAAATTTTTTAATAGCTTTATGAAAGAGATGGGTGTAGCCAATGCTAAAAAGTATATGATCCATTTTTAAATCATCATCTACATAAAAATAATTGTAGAATACATGGGGGGTATCAAAACGTGTTTCTGGCTTATTGTATTGAGTGGTGGATCGCAAATAACTAGCTTCAAAATTAAGGTGTCCGTTTCCTACTTTATACATCATACTAAACCCAATGCTATAGCCTGTATTCCAACGTGTGCGCCTATCTACAGAGATTTCTCTTAACAAACTTTCATTTGCTCCAGTTGGCCAATAAGTGGAATAAAAGTTGTTTTCGGAAAGAAAAAGATATTGCTTATAGGCTCCAATTTTTGCAGCATAGCGCAAGCGTTTTTGCGGGTTAAAAATGTATTGTACGGCAAGTGGAAAATTGGCACTTAATTGATTTTCCTGATACGTTAATTTCCAATCTGGCACATCATATTGAATGGCGTATCTGGTTCCAAAAACTCGAGCTCCCAACTCAACAGATACTTGAGGATGCAGATAGACTCCAACTTGCATTCCTAACTGAAATCCCACATAAGGTACATACGTTTTGGGTGTTTTAGCTAAGGCATATGTTTGAATAATATGTGGCTGAGCAGTGGCCGTACCTAAAAAGAAATTTGTGTAAATCGTTTTAGGTTTCACAATTACAAATTCATTGGTGAGTTTTCTAAGAGCTATTGGGTTATTAATTTTATCTGGCACATAACCTGGATATATTTTTAATAATTCTTGAGAGGCCCAAGTAGCACTATCATTTTTATTGGTATATACATATGAAATAGCAAGTATTCTATATGCTTGCCAGCGCACAGATTTGCTGTTGGTGGTATCTGTGCAGCCCTGAACCAATGCAATGCTTTTAGGATATTCTTTTGCTTCAATGAGTTTATTCGCTTGATCAATTTTCTCAATGCAATTTTGCGCTCGAGAGCTGAGCGCAATACTTAACAAAACAGCAAGGGAAAATAAAATTCTAGTACAATAGTTCATATGCCAAACGAAGTTACTAAATAATTATCAGTTTTTTTTGATAGCATACAAAGTATATGTATGTGGTTAGTATAGCCACCAACCTTTATGGCATGGCACTCTAGTTTATTGCAAATTCCACCAAGATAGGCGTGCAACTCTGACTCGATAGCTTCGTCTATTAGGTGTTGCCGGTGCTTGGTACTAAAAACAATATGTATGTAGTTTTTAACTAAGGACTGTCCCATAAGTAGTGTAAAGGTCGGGGATTGAAGTGCACAAATTCAATCGTAGAACTACGGTATTTTCTTAAACACAAAAAGTATTACGCCCCTTCAGGGCTTAAGAGGAGGTTAAGGAACTACAAAACGAAGGGCCTTACACTTCGATAGCAGATATCGCCCTTTCAGGGCTTATATATCAAATAAACCAACCAAGCCCTGAAAGGGCGCCATACATCAACGATGGGCAAAGCCTATCGATTACACCCACGATAGCTCCAAAGCCCTGAAAGGGCGCCATACATCAACGATGGGCAAAGCCCATCGATTACACCCACGATAGCTCCAAAGCCCTGAAAGGGCGCCATACATCAACGATGGGCAAAGCCCATCGATTACACCCACGATAGCTCCAAAGCCCTGAAAGGGCGCCATACATCACCGATGGGCAAAGCCTATCGCTTCCCCTACCAAAGGCCCAAAATACCCAGACGGAATAAAATATAAATAGTAGCACTCGCCATCAACATTGCACCCAAAACAATCTTCCAAATAGGTACACCCTTTTTTGAGAATGGATCGTTAAGATTTACGCGAGAATTTAATGGGAGGCTAGCAATTTGAGTGAGCAGATTACCAAAGCTAATATTTACAGTAGCTTTTGCATTAATAGCCCAACCATTTGCATCTAAGATTGGTGCCAAATTACGTTTACGAAGTTTAAGGTAAGCCATTATCATAGCTGGGCCAGATATGAGCATAATAATGCCTAAAACGGCCAATGGCATTTTCCACCAAGTAAGCGCCATAAATCCTGCAACTATAGATGCAATGGCTGCTCCAATGGCGCCAAGAGCTAAACTTATTGCGGCAAAAATTCCCACAAATTTACCTACATCAAATGGAGGCGGTGGTGGCGCCGTATTTACATTTACCGTTGCTGGTGCTGAAGGTGCTGCAACAGATTTACTAGCATGTGCGTCGGCCGCGGCAGCTTTCTTTTCTATGCTTTCGGTAGCCTGACTTTGCACCTTATTATCTTGTGCCGCAGCAAACTTATTTACCTGTGTTTCTATAAAGCGAGAAACCTTGCGATAAGGTGTCCAAAATGCCTGACGAATACTAATAGGATTGTCTACAATTTTTATAACTGTAGCATCCCAATCAAGTCCGGTTCTATCATAAAACACTGCGTTTCTACCAACAATTAAATTATCGATATCGCCATTTGTTAGTGCGGCAACAATAATCATTTCTTGCCCACTCGATTTAGAAACGCACTTACAATAAATCAAAAACATTCCACTAAGTGCCACCATCGAATCGTGTTTGGCCATATCATTTACCCTTATACAAAGTGTGCAACTTCTTTGATCAATGTATAAGGTTCCTGCTTGAAAAATTGCTTTAGAGCCTGGTGTATAAAAATCAAAAAATGTAACAAAGTTTTTAAGTAATCTAAACAAATCGCGGTAGTACCTAACTAATTTATCAACTACTATCATACTCTCTGCTTCATCGGCCAAATCAGTGTCTTGGGCAATAAGTTGGTTCAAAACGTTTCTTACATCTGAACCTAAAAGCTCATTAATTCTTTCAATTCCTAATTGCTCAACCGCTGTTCCTGCCTTTTGTGTTTTCCACGTACCGTAGGGTGTTAGCTTAGCAACAATAGAAAGATAATCGGCTTCTGTTAAACTGCTTTTACCAGGCAATACTACATCCACAACAGAGGCTTTAAACGTTTGCATAGCAGTCTCCCATGATGGATTAATTCCAGTTGATAAAGGCATCGCTTTACCCGCTTCAATTTTGGCTAATGGGTAATTGCTAATTTCATCGTGGCACTCTGATAAATCTTTAGCTGCAATAAATTCTACACGAGCCGTGAGTTGATTTAATGTATCTGTTGTTTGAGGGTCAAAGGCAGCTAATTTGCAACGTAAATAATAATCTTCAATCTTATGTTTTACTGCTTGCCATGCTTCGTAGGCTGCATCTGTTTGTTGCTCTAAAGGCAAAATGGTTTGCGTATTGGCTTGTGAATCTAATTGCCAAGCAGCATACTGAGTACATTGGTCGAAAAAGCTATCTACTAAGGCTTGGTCAACCCCTAACTTTCCACCTCTATCATCTTTTGAACCAACACAAAGAATAATCTCAGCAATAAGTTTTTTAAGATCGTCATTCTCGCACGAATCTTCTGTAATTATTCCATCGCCATTAAACGGTGTGGCCGCAAAAATTTTGGTAAAATCAACCGTATCTTCCACAGAAATGGTATTGGCATCTTTCTTACCTAAATTAGTTAAGATAATTTGAGCGCATTTAAGCAAATACATACCTTGTTCGGTACCTGTGTTAATTGCATTTAAAGGTAAAACCTCTTCTTGCTTGAGCAAATCATTTGGGTTTTTTAGGATGCTCATTATCCATTTAACCGCTTCCAAAATTTCTGGAACACGAATTTGTCCGTCTTTATCGGTATCAATTAATTCGAGCGTTTTAGCATCTATTTCTAGGCCATTAACAGGGCAGCTTAGTGCGGTCCAAAGCTTTTGATCAAGCGATTCAAGTGCTAATAAATCGGCACCCGATTCTAGATTTACACGTTTAACACCGCCAACGGTAGAGAAACTCCAGGTATGATTGTTGTTTTCCATAAAATAATTTGGGTTCGGTATGAACCAAGTAATATCAGAGCAAAATATAAAAAATTGATTAAAAGGCTAGGGCAATTTTTACAATTAGGTTGAATTGCCATATAAATGGGTTAAGTGAACAAAGTTATCTAACCTCGGGACAACAAAATTTTCCTAGACTAAATGGAAATGCTAAATTAAAATGATTATTTTTGAATGAAGTAAAAAAAGCAATGAAAGTATTAATTGATATCCCTGATAATGAAGCAACTTTTGGTTTAAAAGTACTAAAGAGCTTGTCTTTTGTTAAAAAGGCAAAGCCAATGTCAGTTGCTAAGATTAAACTTTGGGAGAATTTAAAAGAAGCTGCCGAAGAGGTTAAATTACACAAAAAAGGTAGTATAAAACTTAAAACTGCTCAGGATCTTTTAAATGAGTTATAACATACTTCCCACCCATCGTTTTGAAAAAGAACTTAAACGATTAGTTAAAAAATTCCCATCCCTAAAAAGCGAATTTGGAGAACTAATTTCTGAGCTTTTAAAAAAACCAGAATCAGGTGTTTTTCTTGGCAATAATTGCTATAAAATTAGATTATCTATTGCAAGTAAAGGAAAAGGAAAAAGCGGTGGCGCAAGAGTTATTACCTATCTATATTTAAGTGCTAAGGTTGTATACCTTCTAACAATTTATGATAAAAGTGAGAAGGAAGATTTAAAACAAAACGAATTGCTTGAAATGATAGGAAGCTTAGAATTAGAAAATTAATACTCCCCCTTTTACCTTAAGTTTGCCGCAAATACCAATTGCCCTTGAGTTTCGATCCATATTCGCAGAACTTGCCTGTTGCCGAAATAATTTCGGATGTACGCAAGCAATTATCAGAACAAAATACACTTATTATTCAAGCTCCTCCTGGCGCAGGTAAGAGTACGCTTTTGCCTTTAGCCTTGTTAGAAGAAACTTGGTTGCAAAATCAAAAGATAATTATGCTTGAACCTAGGCGTCTAGCGGCTCGCAGCATTGCTATGCGTATGGCTCAATTGCTTGGTGAAGAGGTTGGACAAACAATAGGCTACCGCATTCGGTTCGATACGAAAATTGGCCCGAACACGAAAATTGAAGTGGTTACCGAAGGCATTTTAACCCGCATGTTGCAAACAGATAATGCCTTGGAAGGTGTTGGCTTAGTTATTTTTGATGAGTTTCATGAACGTAGCATACATGCCGATGTGGCAATGGCTTTGTGCCGAGAGGCGCAACAAGTTCTTAGGCCTGATTTACGCATGATGATTATGAGTGCTACCTTAAACATGCCTCAATTAAGCGCAATGCTTAAGGCTCCAGTTTGCAGTAGCGAAGGAAAACAATACCCTGTTGAAGTTAAATATGTAGGCGGACAAGATGAGCGCTTATTACCCGATACCTGCGCGAGAGTAATTATTACAGCCAGCAGAGATCATGAAGGTGATATCTTAGTGTTTTTACCTGGCGAAGGAGAAATAAGAAAAACCGCTGAGCTTTTAAAAAGGGAACTAACAGGTTTTGCCATACATCCACTCTATGGAATTTTGCCTCAAGGCGAACAATATGCAGCCATTATGCCCAACAAAAATGGCAAACGAAAAGTGGTGTTGGCCACTTCTATTGCCGAAACAAGTTTGACCATTGAAGGGGTGAAAGTGGTTGTAGATACTGGCTTTGGCAAAATGCAACGCTTTGACCCAAAGAGTGGATTAAGCAGACTAGAAACCGTACAAATTTCAAAAGACTCTGCCGATCAACGAGCAGGAAGAGCAGGCCGTTTAAGCGCAGGTGTTTGCTACCGTATGTGGACCAAAGCCACCCATGATAGATTAGCTGATCATAGAATTCCAGAAATTATGGAGGCTGATTTGGCGAGTTTAGTGTTGGATTTAGCGCAATGGGGCATTGTAAATATCAATCAATTGAGTTGGCTCAGCCCACCACCCAAAGCACATGTAGCCCAAGCAAGTGAGGTATTACACCAATTGGGAGCACTAGAAAACGGAAGAATAACTGCCCATGGAAAACAAGTACATCAATTGGCTTGTCACCCACGCATTGCGCATATGTTGCTCTTGGCTCAAGAAGACCATAGCATACAATTAGCAACCGATGTGGCAGCTGTTTTAGAAGAACGCGATCCCTTGCCACGCGAAGCAGGAATAGATATTAATTTAAGAGTAGAGGCTTTGCGCAGAGCACGAAAAAATAATGCTTTAGGTAAAGGTTTTAGCAGAATAGAAAAAGTAGCCGAATCGTATAGAAGATTATTAAATGTAGAGGCCAATAATGGACCTGTAGATTCATTTGAAACAGGCTTGCTTTTGGCACATGCATACCCCGAAAGAATATCGTGCGCTAGGCCAGGAAATAATGCACAGTTTCAATTGGCAAATGGTAAATATGCCATGGCCGGACATAAGGACGATTTAGCTCACGAAGCTTGGTTAGCAGTGGCTCATATGGATACACGAGATGGATTAGGCAAAATATTTTTGGCTTCGCCCTTAAACCCTAAAGATTTGCGTGCACTTGTAAAAGAAAAAGAAATTATCACTTGGGATACACGAAAAGGCGGATTAATTGCCACCAAAGATTTGCGCATTGGCAGCATTGTTTTGCAATCGAAACCATTGCCACAACCAAATCCTATTCATTTAGTAGATGCCATTTCTGAAGCGCTAAAAACTGAGGGAGAAAACCTATTGAACTTTGATGAAGACATGGTTCAATTACAAAACAGAATTTTGAGTTTGCGCAAATGGAACAGCACCCAAAATTGGCCAGATGTAAGTACACATACATTACTCATTCAAAACAAAGAATGGTTGGAGCCCTATTTAGGTTCGATAAAAAAACCAGAAGAGCTTAAGAAAATTAATTTGCAGCAAGCATTACTACAGCATTTAGAGTGGGATCAGCAACAAGCCTTGAACCAATTGGCTCCTGCAAAAATTGCTGTGCCAAGTGGTTCAAATATAGCTTTAGAATATTTTCCTAATGGCGAAACGCCTGTATTGGCGGTGCGTTTGCAAGAAGTATTTGGACTTGCAGATACACCAAACATTAATGAAGGAAAAACATCTTTGGTTATGCATTTGCTTTCGCCCGGTTTTAAACCCGTGCAAGTTACCTCTGATTTGCGCAGCTTTTGGAATGGCACGTACCACGAAGTAAAAAAGGAACTAAAACGACGTTATCCTAAACATAGCTGGCCCGAAGACCCTTGGGAAGCGGTGCCTGTAGCCAAAGGAAGAGCAAGAAAATAATATTGTTTAGCCTACTTAATTTTTGATAAGCTTTTTGCATATGGTGTTTCCAGTTTCATCTGTTAAATACACCAAATAAACTCCATTGGGAAGTGATTGTATGTCTATTTCAGTTTTGTTTGAACCAACATTTTGCTGAAACAGTTGCCTTCCATCCATGGATGTGATAGAGATTTGCTTAATAGAAAAGTTGCTTTCAATACTCACTTTGTCCTGACTAGGATTTGGATAAATTTCGATGCTTTTTACACCTAAGTTTTTAGCTATTCCACTTGTGCCACCTCTCATTCGAAATGGGCTTGCGGAAATGCAGTTTTCAAAATTTCGCATCATATCAAAATATTCACCATTCTCAAAACTCAATTCCAAATTGCTTACCACCAAACCACTTACCATTGATACCCCAACGATGGCTTTTCCTCTATTGAAATAATAGGTCATGTTATTTGGATCAATGGCCGAACCCCCATTTAACGTATAACCACCCTGCATGAGCGAGTAGGGAGAA
The DNA here is from genome assembly GCA_002256395.1 of Bacteroidetes bacterium B1(2017). Lineage (GTDB taxonomy): Bacteria > Bacteroidota > Bacteroidia > UKL13-3 > UKL13-3 > B1. The sequence goes on from NKJG01000001.1 coordinate 980,319, forward strand.
ACAACAGTTACCACACCTGTATTAGGATTAATTCTACCCAATTTAATGGTACTAGAATCTAACAGTTCAATAGTGTCTAATGGAAAACTAGGGTCTATTCTATAAGAAAAATGATTTTGTCTAATCAAACCATAAAGAGCTGTATCCACACAACTGTAGGTAAAATTATCGAAATACCTTCCTTTAGTAACACCTATGGGAACATTGCTAAATATAGAACCATTGTAAATATCTAAACCCACCAAATTGCTACCTGTTGAAAAGTAATAAACCATTTGATAGGGATCAATTGCGCTTCCTGCCAGCGCATACCCATTACCAATTGAATTGGGCGAAATTTGAGTGATGACACCTGTTTGGGTATTTACTTTGGCCAAATACAATTGTCCATTGAATAATCCAGTCACTGGATCAAAAATGTTTCTTCTAGCTAAACCATACAAGGTGCTATCTGCATTATTGAACCTAAAATTATCAAAATAGCTAGCTGCAATTGGGTTTACTAAAGGAACACTTTTGGTAATTTTCCCATCCGATAATTGAACCGTGACAATATTATTACCTCCTATAAAAATATAAGAACTTATATACGGATTTAGGGCAGCACCAGTGAGATTAACCGCCATTTGATAGGTATTGGGCCCTAAATTATATACCATGCCATAAGAAGGATCCGTAGTTCCCAAACGAACGGTGGCCGAATCGAATCGCTCGTATGAAATTGAATCTGTTGGATCTGTAACTAGGGAATAGTAGTTTTTTCTTACTATTCCGAATAAGTTATTAGGCGTTTGCGCCAAGATTTGGTCGCTAACAAAAAGTAATACTAAGAAAATAATTTTACGCATACACAAACAATTTCAAACTAAACAATGCACGTACAGAATTGTTTTCACTGGGGCTTGAAACTCTCCGTTAATTTATCGAATCAACTGTATTTTTCTGTGTAGCGTTTCACCTCTTTCATTACTCAGCTGCATTAGGTAAATCCCAGCCGGTTCTTGGGTCAAATCTATCTCTGATGTTTGTGTGCTTTTACTTGTGTATATAAGTTGTCCGCTTAGGGTATAAATAAAGACGTCTATGTTTGCCTTTGCCTCGGTATCTATAAAGAATTTCCCATCGCTTGGATTAGGGTAAATGCTAAGGTCTGATCCAAACAATTCTTCCTCTGAAGTGGGTAGTTTTACATAAATATTTTTATACGCTGTATCGCCCTTGCAGCCGCCACCATTGGTTTCGAGCATAGCTAATTGAACGTTGCCTTGTAGTGTCCAATGTATGCTTATGCTATTTGTGGTGCTTCTACCTGTTCCATTGGTATAATACCAGCCATAGCTTGATCCATTGGTGCTTGGCACTGTGTATACTTCTGTTGTGCCTTTCATTACAGTGTCTTTGCCTGATATAGATTTTGCTATTGGGTTGCTTATTGTAAAAACATTCATCACAGTAGTATCGGCACAACCTCCATTTAGGCTAGTTACTAATTGCACACGGTACATGTTGTTTACCGCAGCATTATACCATACGGTATCTGTTTTATTTGTGCTCGTTTTTCCATTACCAAAATCCCACCAATATGTTAAGGTTCCAGAGCTTATGGTGGTGGTATCTTTAAAAATAAATTGGTTGGTTTTAATGCATTGAATAGTTTTATTTACTGTAAAGCCTGCGCTTATATTAGAGCTTACAATCACACTAATCATGTTTGATGTATCTGTTTGTGTGCCCGAAAAAACTACACGTTTGAAATAGGTAGTTACAGTTAATGAACCAGGTATATAGGTATCATTTGCATTGGTGCCAAAGGCTGGCACAAAGCTTCCTGCAAGTCCTGTAAGGCTTGAGAGCCATTGGTAATTATACATGCCATCGCCACCGGCGGGGTTGGTGCCTGTAAGAGTTTGAGCTGCATTGCCAAGGCATAAACCATGGTTGGGTGAAATGGTGTTGTTGCTAATGGGTGTTGGACCAGAGCTATTGAAGAGTCTTATTTTAGTGATAAATACATCACTAGATCCTTTTAAAACTTCTTGGTATGATCCTGGGGTAGCAATGCCACTTGTAGAAAAAGTTTCACCTGAAATAATAAGATTTCCAAAATTATCTAGCGCCAATTCTCTACCAATATCGTTACCAGGACCACCAAAATAACTGCTCCAAGTTCTAGTGCCACCTTTACTAAATTTTGCTACCAAAGCGTCCATTCCACCTCCCCCGTATGTGGGCTGAAAGCCATCTGTTGTGCTCATACCAGTAGTAGTTCCGGTAATACCTATGGCATAAATATCCCAATTAGCATCGGTGCAAATGGCATACAAATACTCGTCGCCACTGCCACCAAAATACGTACTCCAAATAGGTATACTAGAGGTGTCGGCTTTTAAAAGATAGCCATCATAATTACCTCCTCCATACGTTGTTTGAAATGCACCCGCACTAGCAATTCCAGAAAGGGAAGAGGTGAATCCAGTCATCACTAATTTAGTATCATTATCTAGGGTTATGTCAAAAATATAATCGGTGCCCGAACCGCCAAAAAAAGTTCCAAAATTTAATGCACCTAAGGAGCCATTAAATTTGGCATATAAACCTTCTACCCCACCCGAACTTGTTTGCTTGAAACCATTGGTAGTAGCAATTCCATTTGCTGATCCTGTATATCCGCATACATACACATTATTCGCTTGGTCAACACAAATTCCACTAATATAATCCGCTACTGATCCACCATAAAAGGTCTCCCCTTTTAAGGTTAATCCGTCACCGCTTACTTTAACAATAATTCCATCATAGTTTCCTCCATTCGACTTTTGGTATGCCCCAGGAGTTAAAGAAATGGTACTATTAGATGTACCACATGCGTATACATCATTTGAAGCATCCACACAAATTCCTAATAATTGATCGGTTCCACCAAAACCAAAATAGGTACTCCAAAGCAAGCCTCCAGCTGTATTATATTTAGTAATAAACCCATCTACCCCTCCAACTAAAATTGGTTGCATTCCAAAAGAGGTAGCAATTCCACTTGTTGATTTGGTGTATCCAACTATAACCACATTTCCAAAATTATCCAAGCTTATGTCTTTGCTTGTTTCATCCTCGGTTCCTCCAAAATAAGTGGCCCATTTAAGTGTGCCTGCCGAATCAAATTTTGCTACAAATGCATCATAGGTATTTGTGCCTACAGCCAAATTTCTTTGCTGTGCAAATGGGGTTGCAATACCATCTGGAGATTGTGTTTGCCCAACAATAAAAACATTTCCATAGGTATCTGTAACTGTTCCCCACATAAACTCTGTAATAGAGCCGCCAAAATAGGTGCTCCAAGCAATTGGGTCAACAATAAGTGTTTTGTTTTTTGCATGTTTACCAATAGTCAAACCAAATAGGTTCGAACCAATTTGCTTATAGCGAACCTCAATTTCTTTTCCCTTTTTGCCTGTATGCGTTTGCTCATAACTAAGAGGAATTCTTTCTTCCAGTTGCCCTTCACCCGTTTGCATTTGTAAGGCTCCTTTACTATTAATTTGGGTAGCATCGGCACCACTAATTTTTAATTTAATGGCATCCGAATTTGCACCAGGATGAAGGATGAAATTATATTTAAACGTATGTGTTTCATTTTCTACTAAAAACTCTAAATCAATGTTTGGATACACATTTTTATAGAGCACTTTACTATAATGATTTACTGTAACAAATTTCTCAATATTTTGAGGCGAGCGATAGATTAATTCTCCTTCACCCATCTCCGATTCAATATGTTCAATAGTATTGTTTGAGCCAATTAAATCAACATCAATGCGTCTTGATTTTAAATTAGAATATTTTTCTCCTTCTTGAACGGTAGCTAAAGAGTTGTTTAAGGTACCCTCTAACAAAGTATAACTAAACCCATTATTACGCAATTGAACATTGAGTTGTTGTCCGCTAAAGGAATACAAAACATTCGCTTTGCACTGACCTTTATTTGGAATAAAGCCAATTTTCATAGCTGGAGTTTGCGGTTTTTTTGCAGCAAACCCAGAGAAAAAAATGGTTAAAAATAAGAGTATTAGTATGGCTTTTCTCATCGTATCAAGTGTATTTTTCGGTGTAGGCTTTGGCCTTGTTCAGTTGTAATTTGTAAAATATAAATTCCTGCAAGCTCTGTATTCAAATCTATCACTAATTGGTTTGATCCCTTATCAGAATAAATAATTTGACCACTAAGGGATGTGATTTTTACATGAAAATTTTCACTTGAACCTGTTTCAATAGTAAGTACTCCTTCACTTGGGTTAGGGTAAATTGTAAGGTCTGATCCAAACACTTCTTCTTCTGAAGTTGGGAGTTTTACATAAATATTTTTATACGATGTGTCGCCTTTGCAGCCTCCACCGTTGGTTTCAAGCAGAGCTAATTGTACAGCACCTTGTAAAGTCCATTTTATATTTATGCTATTAGTGGTGCTCCTACCTGTGCCATTTGTATAATACCAGGCATAGCTTGATCCATTTGTACTGGATACCATGTAGGGTTCTGTAGTGCCTTTCATTACTGTGTCTTTTCCTGAAATGGTTTTAGCAAGAGGATTATTAATAAGTATTACCTGAGTATAACTTGTATCGGCACAACCACCATTTAAGCTAGTTACCAAACGTACTTTAAATAAATTATCAACCGAGGCCGCATAGCTAATTGTATCTGTTTGATTGGTACTTGTTTTTCCATTTCCAAAATCCCACCAATAGCTTAAGGCTCCTGCGCTTGAGGTAGTGGTATCTGTAAAAATAAATTGATTATTCCTTACACATTGAATGGTTTTATTAACCGTAAATCCAGCACTTAAATTAGGGCTTACTAGTACACTAATCATGTTTGATGTATCTGTTTGTGTGCCCGAAAAAACGACGCGTTTGTAATAGGTATTTACTGTTAATGAACCAGGTATATAGGTATCATTTGCATTGGTTCCAAAAGCTGGTACAAAGCTGCCAGCAAGTCCAGTTGGGCTCGAGAGCCATTGGTAATTAAACATGCCATCGCCACCTGTAGGAGTTGTGCCTGTTAGGGTTTGAGCTGCATTGCCTAAACATACACCTTGGTTGGGTGAGATGGTATTGTTGCTAATGGGAGTATTACTAGCGGGCAGGCCAACAAAATACTTAAACAAAAACACTTCCGAATTACCTTGCCTTGTTGTTTGATACGCACCAACAGTGGCAATGCCAACATCAGAGCTAGTACCTCCAATTACAAGTAAATTTCCTAGTTTATCAAAATAAATATCAGACACATTTTCCATGCCTGTTGGACCACCAAAATAGCTACACCACAGACGCGCTCCGGTTTTATCAAAACATCCAAAAATAGCATCGCCTATTCCCGACATAACCGTTTGGTAAGCCCCGCTAGTAGCAATGCCTGAACTAGAAGATGAATTTCCACTGAAAAAGATATTTCCTGCGGCATCACCAGCTAAACCGCTCATCATTTCTGTTGACGAACTACCATAATAAGTGCACCATAAAATGGCGCCAGCAGTATCCATTCGTAATATAATTCCATCATAAGCACTACCCGTAATAGTAGTTTGAAACGCACCCGTTGTTGCCACATTGCTAGTGGAACTTGAATGACCCACAATTACAATTTTACCTTCTGCATCAAGCATTAATTCTATACCCACATCAGAGGCAGTGCCTCCATAATACGTACCATATTTAAGTGTACCAAGCGAATCAAACTTTGCAAAATAAAGATCTGACGCACCTCCATTGGAAGTTTGGTAAGCACCAGTAGTACTAAGTCCAGAAGCAGAAAATGAATTCCCAGTTAAATAAATATTTCCTAGTACATCGCTTACTATTCCATACGCATTATCATTTAAAGTACCCCCATAATAAGTTGCCCATTTAACAATTCCATTTAAATTAAATTTCACCAATAACACATCCGTTAATCCAGCATTTGTTGTTTGGTGAACACCAGAATAACTCAAGGTATTAGTTGAAGTGGCGCTGCCAATAACATTAATATCACTATTCTTGCCAATTTCTATCCCGTAAAAAGCATCTGTTCCATTTCCGCCATAATAGGTTGCCCAAATAAGTGTTCCTGTAGGGGCAAACTTAATAAGCATTCCATTTATAGACCCATTGAGTGTGGTTTGAAATGCTCCAAACGTGGCAATTCCAGAGGTGCTTGAAGTGCTTCCAACGGCAATCAAATTTTGTTGTTTATCAATTGCCAATTCAGTAATTTCATCTGTGCCAACACCGCCGTAATAGGTTGCCCAAAACAATCCACCGCTTGAACTAAATTTTGCAATAAATCCATCATAGCCTCCTGTACTGCCTAAACTCGTTTGGTGTGATCCAATGGTAGCAACAAAGGTGGTAGATGATGTTCTTCCACCAATATAAATATTGCCATTATCATCTACTGCTACACCTCCGCTACTCTCGGCCGAATTACCTCCAAAATAGGTGCTCCAAATCATAGGGTCAATAACCAAGGTTTTGCCCTTATTATAATTTCCAATATTCAGGCCTATTAGGTTCGAACCTATTTGCTTAAATTTTGCAAGAATTGTTTTCCCTTGTTCTCCTGTTTGCTCTTGCTCATAACTTAATGGAACACGTTCTTCCATTTTACCAAAACGAGTGGTATAGGCTATATTGCCTTTGTTGGTAACTCTTGTATCTCTAGCGCCTAAGACGTTTAATTTTATATCCTGACTATTGGCGCCTGGCTTTAAAATAAAATTGTATTTAAACTTCTCTTGCCCCTTATCCTCATAAATTACAAACTCTATATCAATGTTTGGATACACATTTTGATAATAGATTTTCTTGTACATACTAAGAACTTTTTCATCGCTTGCATTTAGTTTGGAGCGATAAATGATTTGTCCTTCAGCCTTGTTTAGAGTTAGTTTTTTTGAATGAACATTTGCTCCTACAAAATCTATATCAATTCTATGAACCTTTACACCTTGATTCTTTTCAAATACATCGTAACTAAAGCCATTGGCGCGCAATTGAACATTTAATTGCCCACTTGCAAAATGGTATAAAACCTCCTTATTAACTTGGCCATATTGGTTTACTACTTCACCCAAATTTTCAACAAAACCTAAACGTAAGCGAGGAGTAATTGCGTAAGATGGAAGAGAAAATAAGGCTAAAATTAAAACAATACTTAAAAGGTTCTTTTTCATGTAAGGAGATTTACGATACACGAAAATAAGGTGCTTTAAGGCCTTATCTGCCTCATTAAGAAAAAATTAGTAAACAGCTAGGTGTTATTAATGAAACAACTGAATCTTTTGATGAATACTTGATCCCCATTCATTGCTAATGCTTAATACATACATTCCAGCTTCAAGGCTAGTTAAATCAAGGGGTTCAAGATTAGTAATTGTTTTTATATACACACTTTTTCCAATCTTATCAAACACCTCCACTTGTAGTGTTTTTGCTTCACTGCCTTCTATATAAAGCCAGCCCTCGCTTGGGTTAGGGTAAATGGTAAGGGCCGAACCAAATAGTTCTTCCTCTGAAGTGGGGATTTTTACATAAATACTTTTATAAGCCGTATCGCCCTTGCAGCCGCCACCATTGGTTTCGAGCATAGCTAATTGAACGTTGCCTTGTAGTGTCCAATGTATGCTTATGCTATTTGTGGTGCTTCTACCTGTTCCATTGGTATAATACCAGCCATAGCTTGATCCATTGGTGCTTGGCACTGTGTATACTTCTGTTGTGCCTTTCATTACCGTGTCTTTGCCTGATATAGATTTTGCTATTGGGTTGCTTATGGTAAAAACATTCATCACAGAAGTATCGGCACAACCTCCATTAAGGCTCGTTACTAATTGCACTCGGTACATGTTGTTTACGGCCGCATTATACCATACAGTATCTGTTTTGTTTGTGCTTGTTTTTCCATTGCCAAAATCCCACCAATAGCTTAAAGTGCCAGCACTTGAGGTAGTAGTATCAGTAAAAATAAATTGGTTGGTTTTAATACATTGAATGGTTTTATTTACCGTAAAGCCGGCGCTTAAATTAGCACTTACTAGTACACTAATCATATTAGAGGTATCTGTTTGTGTGCCCGAAAAAACTACGCGTTTGTAATAGGTAGTTACAGTTAATGAACCTGGAATGTAGGAATCATTTGCATTGGTTCCAAAGGCTGGAACAAAGCTACCTGCAAGGCCTGTAGGGCTCGAGAGCCATTGGTAGTTATACATGCCATCGCCACCTGTGGGGGTTGTACCTGTTAAAGTTTGTGCTGCATTGCCTAAACATACACCTTGGTTGGGTGATACTATGTTGTTGCTAATAGGTGTTGGACCAACAACAGTTTCCGAATATTTAAACAAAAAGGCATCCGTACTGCCATTTCTGGCAACTTGCCAAACACCGGCGGTGGCAATATTATCAGCGGATAGTGTTTGCCCAATTAAATAAATTGCATTAGCTCCATCAGAGGATAGTCCAAAGCCAAGATCGCCACCAGTGCCACCAATATAGGTTCCCCAAACTTTGCTTCCACTTTTATTAAACTTCAATAAACTGGCATCCTGACTAGCACCTCCAAATGTTTCTTGGTATGAACCTGGTGTTGAAATATTTGTGGTAGAACTTGTGGAGCCTGTTATATAAATATTTGAGTTAGCATCTGTAACAAGCCCATAAACATAATCTAATCCATTTCCTCCAGCATAGGTGGCCCAAAGAGGTGCACCAAGGGTATCCATTCTTAGAATAAAGCCATCATTTGCCGAACCTCCAAAAGTAGCTTGGTAAGAACCTGTAGTAGCAATATTTGTAGTTGAATAAGTGTATCCTGCAATTACCAATTTGCCTTCTACATCAAGTGCTAAATCTGCACAATAATCGTTTAAGGTACCACCAAAATAAGTGGCAAATTTTAAGTTAAATGTCGAATCAAAACGAGCAATAAACCCATCCATTTGTCCGCCAAGTGTGGCTTGATAAGCGCCGCTAGTTGCAATTCCAGAAGTAGAAGTTACCTCTCCACAAATATAGAAATTCTTGTTTTTATCTATACTAATAGACATGGCTTCATCATTTAAGGTACCACCAAAATAGGTAGATAAAACATGCGCACCTAGACTCGACATTTTCATAATTAATACATCGTATGCTCCCGCATTGGTGGCTTGTTGTACACCGCTTGAAAGATTATTAGTAGAATTAGATTTGCCACATAAGTATATATCATTGTCTTTATCAACAGCCAAGCCATAAAAATATTCGTCGCCCGAAAAGCCATAATAAGTTGCCCAAACATTGGCACCAGCAGGGGTAAATTTTGCTACAAAGCCATCTCTTAACCCAGCCAAAGCTGGTTGCAAAGCAATTCCATTTGAAATACCCGAGGTACTAGAAGTATATCCCGAAATAACAATATTACCTGAATTATCGAGCAAAATATCGGTCACTCGTTCATCGGCCGAACCACCAAAATAGGTTGTCCATAACATAGCACCATTGGAGCTAAACTTAGCCAAAAAAGCATCGTAGGCGCCAGCATAATTAAATTGGTAGGCACCCATACTGGCAAAGCTAGTAGAGGAAGTTGTAATGCCGGTAATATAGACGCTATTTGATTTGTCGCTTACAACTCCATAACCAATATCAACAACCGATCCACCGAAATAGGTACTCCAAGAAACTGGGTCGATAAGTACTGTTTTGTTGGCGATCGTTTCATTGGTTTTAAATCCAAAAAGGTTCTGACTTAGCTTCGTATATTTAGCTTTAAACTCTTTTCCTTTGCTGCCATCTTGGTTCAGTTCATAACTAGTTGGAATGCGCTCTTGTAGGTTTCCATAAGGCATTTTTATACACAAAGAACCGGCAGCATTTACACGTGTTTTTCTTGCTCCATTTACCTCCAATTGTATGGTTGATAATTCGGCACCTGGATGCAAAATAAAATTATATTTAAATTGTTCTTGCCCCTTCTTATCGTATGCAATCAAAAACTGTACATCAATATTGGGATATATATTTTTATATAAAATTTGCTTGTAATGTGCAACCTCAATGCTTTGTGCGAAGCTTTCTTTTGAATGATATATTAATTGCCCATCGGCCTTATCTAATTCTAGTATTTGGGCATGTGGGTTTGAACCTAAAAACTGAATGCTAATTTCTTGAACCTTTAGCTTACTACTTAATGAAAGCTCTTGCTCCTTTTTTAACAACTGGTATTTAAAACCTGTTGCGCCTAATATAACTGTGCTACTTCCGCTCTTATATTGAAACAAATTAGCCTCCTCTAAGCTACCAAATTGCGCAGAAAATTGTCCCCTATTAGGCACAAATCCAACTCGTATGGCGGGCTGTTTTGGTTCAGCTTTTGCAAAAAGTAAGCTGCAAAAATGGATACAAAAAAGAAGGCTTAAAATAGGCTTCATCGGCTCAATTGTATTTTCTTATGGAGTGTATTTCCGTCTACGTTTGTTAAGCAAATTATATACATGCCTGCAGGTGCATTGCTTAAGTCAATCTCCGTGTTTGCTATGTTGCTTGCTTTGTAAATTTGCGTTCCAGTAATATCAAGTACTGCTATGCTTAATGGTTCATTTGAGCTAGATTCAATAAACACTTTTCCTTGGCTTGGGTTAGGGTAAATTGTAAGGTCTGATCCAAAGAGTTCTTCCTCTGAAGTTGGAAGTTTTACATAAATATTTTTATACGATGTATCGCCTTTGCAGCCTCCACCGTTGGTTTCAAGCAGAGCTAATTGTACATCACCCTGTAAGGTCCATTTTATATTTATGCTATTTGTGGTGCTACGGCCTGTGCCATTTGTATAATACCAGGCATAGCTTGATCCATTTGTACTGGATACAATGTAGGGTTCTGTAGTGCCTTTCATTACCGTGTCTTTTCCTGTAATGGTTTTGGCTAAAGGATTATTTATAAGTATTACCTGCGTATAACTTGTATCGGCACAACCGCCATTTAAGCTAGTTACCAAACGTACTTTAAATAAATTATCAACTGAGGCTGTATAACTAACAGTGTCTGTTTGATTGGTACTTGTTTTTCCATTGCCAAAATCCCACCAATAGCTTAAAGCTCCTGCTCCTGTTGTTGTTGTATCAGTAAAGATAAATTGGTTATTCTTTAAACATTGAATGGTTTTATTTACCGTAAATCCAGCGCTAAAATTAGTACTTACTATCACACTTATCATATTAGAAGTATCTGTTTGTGTGCCCGAAAAAACTACGCGTTTGTAATAGGTATTTACAGTTAGTGAACCTGGTATATAAGTATCATTTGCATTTGTACCAGAGGCTGGCACAAAGCTACCTGCAAGTCCACTTGGGCTAGAGAGCCATTGGTAATTAAACATACCATCGCCACCTGTAGGGGTTGTGCCAGTAAGGGTTTGAGCCGCATTGCCTAAACATAAACCTTGGTTGGGCGAAACAATGTTGTTGCCAATACTACCCGGAGCAGAGTTTGATAACTTACAAATAAAAATATCAGAAACACCCTTCATGGTTGTTTGATGGGTACCTGCAGTTGTTATACCAGAAGGAGAAGTTGTTTCTCCAGCAAAAAGCAAATCGCCAGAAGTGCTTATGGTACATTCTCTAACAAAATCTGAACCAATGGCTCCAAAATAGGTGCCACTTAAATTGGTTCCGGTTTTATCCAATTTTATAATATATCCATCATAAGAGCCTCCTGCATTAGTAGCTTGATTAGCGCCAGCAGTAGCAATTTTATCTGTGGAAGCAGAACCACCACAAATATAGATATTAGAACTTGCATCTGAAACAGCAGAATAGGTAAAATCATTAGAACTACCCCCAACATAAGAAGCCCACTTAGGCACTCCGCTTGTATCGGTTTTTAAAACCAATCCATCCCAAGTACCACCGCCAAAGGTATTTTGGTATCCTCCTGTTATGTAGATTCCTGTTGCCGAATTTGTATATCCTACAAAAATTAAATTCCCATCTGCATCTACATCCATTTCAACAAAATAATCATTGCTAGTACCTCCATAATAGCTTCCATAAACTAATTGCCAGCTAGAATTAAACTTAGCAAAAACGCCATCTATATTGCCAGATCTATTTGGTTGATAACTCCCTGCAGTTGTAATACCAGCGGTAGAATTAGCATAGCCCGCAAAATAGATGTTTTTGTCTTTGTCCACATAAATATCTGTAGCATAATCGCTGCCAATACCACCGTAATAGGTGGCATATAAAAGTGAACCCGCACTCGAAATTTTTGCTAGGAATGCATCTGAGGCTCCGGCATTATTCATTTGATAAACTCCTGGCATAAGCGCGGTTGTTGAACTTGTATATCCTGTTACATAAACATCCGCATTTAAGTCAATTGCTATACCCATTAAATCGTCTGCACTTGTAAATCCTAAATAGGTACTCCAAATGGCCGAACCAGTAGTAGAAAACTTAGAGATAAAACCATCAATGCTGCCTGAAAGAGCTGGTTGAAATGCTGTTGCTGTAGAAATACCTGTAGTTGAACCAGTAGACCCACAAATAATAACATTCCCAAACTTATCAATTGCCAAATCATTTACATTGTCTTGTTCTGTGCCCCCTAAATAGGTAGCCCAAAGTAGTGTACCTCCGCCAGTAAACTTGGCTATATAGGTATCATTATTGGTTCCTCCGCCCAAAGTAGTTTGGTAGGCTCCTGCAGTTGCAAGGCCGGTGGTAGAATTGGTTCTACCTGTTACAAAAATATTTCCTGAATTATCATACGCAATACCTGAGGGAAACTCATACCCATCTCCGCCAAAATAGGTACACCAAGCAACGGGGTCAATTACTAAGGTTTTAGTTAAATCTCTTTTTCCTATGCTAAAGCCAATTAAATTAGAAGCCAATTGCACATACTTTGCCTTAATAGATTTTCCTTCTTTACCACGTTCATTTAACTCATAACTCAAAGGAATATTTTCTTTTAAATCGCCTAAAGAAGTTGCTATAACTAAATCTCCATTTGGTGTTATGGTAGATTGTTCTGTTCCATTAATTTTAAACTTTATATCATCAACTTTAGCTCCCGGGTGTAAAATAATATTGTACTTAAATGTATTCTGTTGCTTTTGTGTACGTATTAAAAACTCAATATCAATATTGGGATACACATTTTTGTAAAGCACCTTTTTGTAATGATTTAGGGTATAAGCAGTGTTAAAATCTTTCTTATCATGAAAAATTAACTGCCCTTCTCCTTGTTCCAATTCTTCTTTTGTAATGGCATTTGAGGCACCTACAAAATCTATATCAATTCTATGAATATTGGCGCTTGACTTGATAATTTGCTGGGGCTCCATTGGAATCTCCAAGCTGTTTTCACGTAGGTTTTGCACAAGCTCATAGCTAAAACCATTCTCGCGCAACTGTATATTTAGGTTGCCACTTTGAAATAGATACATAACAGAGGAACTTACTTCGCCCTTTTGGTTCAGCCATTGCCCAGCATTTTTAACAAAGCCAAAACTTAGCTTTGGCGCATTGGCGCTTGGCTTTATTGCCATTGAAAAAAAGGAATAAAAAATAAGGCCGAGAATGAGTAATGTTCTTTTCATAAAAAAGTATTGTTCTACGAAAATAACAACCTAAACCTTAATCAAATGCACATTACTTGGGCATTAAGTAAATTTAAAGACAGTTTTTAAAATTGTGACCTCTTAATGAGGCCACAATTTTGTTATATCTCTTTTACCAGTATCGTTCAAATACCAAGTTGTTTGAAGGGTTCCGCCACTTTGTGCCCATTCAATAAACTTTAAATAAGCCGCGCTGATATCTATTTTTTCGAGCGGGTAAGGAATGGTTGTGCTAATATTTATTGCCCAAGGTAGGTTTTGAGCAGTTTTATAATAGGCTCCAGAGGCAGGAACTGTTCTATCATCATCCGTTCCAAAGAAGCTGCTATTTACTTTTGCGCTAGGCACTCTATTAATTAAATGCACCTCTTTGCCTCTGTTCTGACCCAAAATCAAATACGGGTTAAATAGGCTCGAACCAAAGCTGCTGAAGTTTTGAGCACCACCACTTGGCAAGGCTCCGTTAACTTTGAATTTTACTACAATTTGTGTGGTATCTTTTCCAGAATCAGGCGCGCCAGCACTTACGTTCACAAAGCTATGTCCAATTTGGGTAGGCAATAATTCATAGGCATCATCAAATACCAAAATATTTGCATTGCTACCTTGGCCTGCTTCTGTGCCATTACTGCTTACAGAAATCCAAGCAGCACCTGCTGCTTTAGAACCTGTTACACTCGTAATTTTATTCGGATTAATTCCGTCTAATTGAAACGCAAAACCATTGTGCAAACCTCCACCAATTGCACGTGTAACAAAGTTATAGGCAACTTCAACAACCTCATTATTTGCATCTGTAATGGTGTTAAATCTGTAATCTACTACCAAATCATTAAAGTCGTAATCGCCCACTGCTGGCCATAAATCTTCAAATAGTAGGGTACCAAAATTTGCAGCTGGGTAACGATTATTGAACGCTTTATATTGATCAGTTGGATATTCATCCTCTGCATCTGGAACTCCATCTGCATCGGCATCTGGTTGAGGGGTGGTAACGGATGTATTATAAACCAATGAGCCTGCATAGTTTATTACAGCATCTAAATAATTGTATTCATATACCGAAAAATAATAGGTTGTATTTGCTTGTAATCCACTTACCGAAACTACTCTTCCAGTATCATTTAATACCACATATCCGCCCCCAATTTGATTACCCGAACCATAGGTGGCACTAGCGGTATAAGAAGTATTGTTTACAGGGTTAGAACTAATGGCCGAGCCAGCTTTGGCAACAACAATTCGTTTAGTTCCATTTCCTTTTGTAAATGAAAAGCTAACGTTTGTTTGCGATATTAAAGAGTAAACTGCAGCTGAGGCTCCTAAGCTAGGTTCAACCACACCTGCACCTGTACAAACACCTGTTACTGGCTGAAAACCTGTTGCTCCTAAATTATCATCTGTGCCATTTACTAAAAACGAAACATAGGTAACATTACCTGTAACTTTACTTGTAACAACCGTATAATCTGAACTACCATACCAGTTACATGTACCTGCAATTCCACTTCCTGCAGAACCTGCAATAAAAGCTTTTCCTCCTGTACCGGGTACAATTGAATTATCATTCACCGTTAATGAAACTCCACTTGGAATATTACCCAATGTGTTATTTATAAAATCATAACACACAAGTCCATTTTTAAAGTTCTTCATATCGTTGTTTAACACTCTAATGGTACCCGCCAAATTGGTCGTAACATTACCTCCACCGCTTGAGTATGAAACAGGAATAGCAGCACTAACATATATGGCTGCCATATCATAATTTGCATTGCTTAGGTTTAATGCCGCCACATTCCCACCATCAAATACATTGTTCTGTACATCCAACTTTCCTAAACTTCCAACTAAGGATAAACCATAACTAGCACTTGCTGGTCCACCACTTATAACTCCAAATGGTGCCGAACCAAATGTGCCGCTATAGGTTACGGTATTGCCATTAATTTGATTTGTATAGGAATTATCATTGCTAGTAATATTTTGAACATAAATAGCTGGATAGTTTACATCTAATTTTCCTGCATCAACCGTAATCGTATTGTTGTTTAGTTGAAACTTTATGGTGCTATAATCGGTAGTTGAACTCCATACCGCAATACCTTCTTGGCAACCCGAAATGGTATTAGAGGCTGCAATAACTATTTGTCCGTTGGCATAGGTGCTTTGTATAGAAATACCTGCAACCTTACATCCCACCAATCTGTTTCCAGTAATTAATGCTGTACCAAAACCATCGTTTTTAATTCCATTGTACGTTGCGCCATTAACATAGTTTCCAGTAATTGCGCTTCCAGAACATCTCCATAAATCAATACCACTAATCATGTTCGAAACAGAAGTGGTGGTATTGGTTTCAAGTCTATTATTTGAAACAGTAACCGCACTAAATGGATTTCCATTTGAAGCAGTAAACCAAATGGGATGAACATTACTTGTATTGGTAATCCAGTTATTGCTTATTTCAATTCCGCTATACGTGCTCGATGGATTGGTATTTCCAATAGCAGTGCCTCCACTGGTAATGGAGGTTAACTTAAATCCTTTTACCTCCACATTGCTAGCGGCAATAGTAATTCCTGCGCCTGTTATAACGGTTTCTGTGGCGCGCGATGAGTTATAGGCCCACGATCCATCGTTGGGATTAACAGTATAATTATTACCATACAATTTCAAGGACTTATTAATGTTTACTGTTTCGGCAACTGTACCCGATGCAACATGAATAATATCGCCTGCTGTAGCATAGGTAATATTGTTTGCAAGTGTTGTTGTTGAACCTTTAAATAACTTACCGCTTACAAAAGTTACCAATCCATTTTTACTCGAGGCTCCTTTATGTATAATAGTGCTTTCAAAGCTAAAACACTGAGTTAAACTCATAGATGCTGCAGCGGTTGAACCAATAGTGCTATTGGTGATATCTAACTTAAAGGAGGTAGTAACATTTGATAAATTTATAGTGGTATATCCTACCGTTACAGAAAAGGTATTTCCACTTAAAGTATGCGATCCAGAGGTGGCAGATGAACCCCCAAAGGAAATATGCGTGCCATTGGTGCCAAAGGTATTATTGCTAATTGTAACCCCACTACTCATATTATCACTATTGATAGCGGTGCGGCAATTTTGAAACGTATTGTATTCAATTAAAATAGCTGATCCACCGTTGCTATAGATTCCCGAATTCCAGGTACGATGCGAACTAAATAAACCCAAGCTTGCATTACCTGTAAATAAATTACGGTAAATACTTATGGCGGCTGTTGCTCCGCTTGCTGTTTGAACCCCAACCGGTGTAATACCTGTATTGGCAAAATTGCGTTCAATAATATTATTGCGCACAATAGTAGGTGTATTTCCAATATCAATTGTGGCCCCATTTAAGGCAGATGTTTGAAGCACATAAAAACCATCTAATATAACTGCACCCGATCCTGAAACGGTAATTTTACCGCTGCTTATGATACTTTCGGCAACACGTGAAGAAGTTCCAAAGGTTCCAAAATTAGCCCCCATTAAGGTTACGTTCTTGTTCACTGCAATATTACCCGTATAGGTTCCTGCATCAACTCTAATGCTTGTACCAGCAGTTGCTACAGTTATAGCCTTAGTTATTGTTGCGTATGGCAAAGCAGCTGTTCCATTTCCACTTACATCGTTTCCTACGGCGCTGGTGTATACATCGCCGGTTCTACTATTATCATTCACATAAATTGTTTGTGAAAAACCTACAAGGTTTATCATAGCAAATAAAACGAGTAGAAGTGTTCTTCCCTTCAAATTGCTGTTTAAGTTTTTGTTTAAAAAAATATTCATAGTAAATAGGTGTTAGGTGTTAGGTTAAAAATATTAGTTTAAAAAAACATCAACCGAGCTCGATTGTGTTTCAAAGGCTTTTCTGCTTGAGCCAAAACTTACTTCAACGGTTTCGTAATGCACGGGTATATCAAGTGTTACACTAAAGCTAGTATTTGCTTTTTGCAGCTTTTGAAAGAGTGTTGTGCCATCTGGACCACTTACTTTTACCACTGCCACTCGTACATCGTCTGGTATACCTGTATACGTAAAGGTCATAGGCTTAAACGTATTCCATTTAAACGCAGAAGATGCTTTAATACCTGTTGTTGATTTAGCCGTTTCATCTTCTTTTGCCTTTTGATATTTATCAACCAACTGCTTCTTGCAGGCTGCAATTAATAGGATGCCTAAAAATAAAAAAAGTATGTTCTTCTTCATGTTCATTATTCGTTTTTGTATGTACAAACCTAGCTTAAGCTAATGTTCCAAAATTAATCTAGAACCCCATGCAGTAGGTGCTTATTTATTCTTAATTCTTTTTTTTGTGTCTATTTTTAAGGCATACCAAATCCCTTTAAAATTGTCGCATTTAATTAATTCCGTAGCCTTTCTTTCAAGTAAAAATTTTCTCATTTGAAAAGTAAAAAAGAGAGGCCCGATAGAACTTTGGATTTTTTTTCATTGTATTTTAATAGTTAAAACCTTATTATTGATTTGACTTAGAGCATCTTAAAACAGAAACTAATCCACAATTTCTTGCCAGTAGTTTTTGAGCATTTCTGCTAGTAAAACCCTTTAATTATTTATATATGAAAACAAAATTTACTTCTTTGTTTCTAGCCTTTTCCCTCCTGTTGCTTTGGAATACGTCTAAAGCACAACTAAACTACTTACCAGGTGGTTTCACAACTTCTGCTGGTACCTATACCGACCTTGGTTCAACCGGAACGGTAATTTCTGTTTCAAACACAGATGATGCTTTTTCTACACCTTTACCAATTGGTTTTACCTTCAACTTTAATGGTGCTCCTTACGATTCATTTATCTTTAGTACGAATGGATTTATTAAATTAGGAAAAGATACACCTTCTCGTCATTTCTTATTTACAGGCCATGTTCAACCTCCACCTAATGGACCATTTACCTCAACTACATCTCCAACTCCAGCTAGTAAAGATACAAGCATGTTGTTTGCTTTTGGGCAAGATTTATTTGCGGGTACGCTTGCTTCCGAATTTAGATATGCAACTACTGGTTCACCAGGAACACAGGTTACAACTATTCAATGGAAAAATGTAAAGGATAAAACACAGGCCTCTGTGGGTGGTTTATGGGATACCATAAATTTTCAAATTAAACTCTATGAAAGTACCAATGTTATTGAATATAGGTATGGCAAATGGACAAGTACGGTAAGCTTATCTGCAGCACGTTTCTCTGCTGTTGGTATTGTAGGAAATAGTATGGTATTGGCCAATCAAAATATGCATCTTGTTAAAGGCTCAACTGTTGTTTGGAGTGGTGCTGTAGCCAATACCGGTTTTTATTTAAACAATGCAGTAAACTATCGCAACCCAACTAGCTCTCCTGCTGGCCCAGCGCCAGATAATGGCCGAACCTATACCTTTACTCCGCTTACCTTAAACGACGCCTCTGTGAGAGCCGTATATGCCCAAGGTAGAGTTGCTATGCCATTTAATATGCCCGATTCTATTCGTGCCAATATTTCTAATACAGGTTTAAATACCTTGTATAGTGTAGTTGCTACCTTAACTGTTAGTGGAACCAATTCATACACCACCACCACTACCATACCGGTTCTTGCACCTAATGCAAACGTAAATGTGGGCTTCGCTCCTTTTTACCCAACAAACTTAGGTTCGAACCTAATTACCGTTTCTGTACCCAACGATGATAACAATGCTAATAACGCAAAATCGTATGGCCTTGCATTAAGTAATACACGCTATGCCTATACCGATACTTTAATTCCTTCGAGTGGTGGTAATGGAACAACCATCGCTCAATTTTGGGGCGCTAAATATTTTGTAGCTGGTAGCGGAATGGTTACTCAAGTGCGCTCGCCTCTTGCCTCTAACTCAGATGCTGTAGGCGATACCGTTTGTGGTATGGTGCTCGATTCAACAGGAAAAATTTTAGCTCGCTCGGCAAATTATATTGTGCAAACCGCCGACCTAGGAACAACCTTAGTATTTAATATGACCATGCCGGCCGTGGTTACTAACCAATCTATTATAACGGGTATTGCTGGCGGACAAACAGTAAGTGGTTTAAATTATTTCTTAGGCACCTCCCAAACCGAAGTTCCTATTAGACCTAATACTTGTTTTTACTTTATGAGTCAAACGCTTCCCGGAGGTGTTACAATGGCAAATGTGGGTTCGGTCTATGCCGCACCAGTTGCATGGGGTACTACCCGTTTAATGATGGAATGTACCGTAGAACCTTTACCACCAGTAGATGTGGGTGTGTTTGCATCGGGTCCAAATGCTTCTGTTAAAGTACCAGTAGGCCTAAGCATTCCATTAAGAGCTGTGGTTAAAAACTTTGGAACCCAAACAAGACCAAGTGGAATACAGGTTAGATATCGCGTAAATGGCGGTACTATCATCGGACCAGTTTCTACTAGCGTTTCTATGGTTCCTGGCGATACTACTTCGGTGGTGTTTAGTGGCGCAAGTGCCATTACATTCCCAAGTGCGGGTACATATACTGTTACCATGTATACAAACTTATCGGGCGATGGTTTAATTGGTAACGATACCTTAAACGCTGTGTTTACGGCCGTTGCTAATAATACATTACCATATAGAATTGCCAATGGTATTTTAAGTTCTTGGACCACTGCTGGAAACAACCCAGTAATTTGGAAAGAAAAAGCAGCTCCACAATCAAATGGAATTTCGAATAGCAATGTACTTTGGGCTGATAATATTGTAGTAAATCAAAAAGAAGCAAATGTAATTTCGCCACCTTTAAATTTCTCGGGAACTACTAATCCAATTTTGCATTTTAATGTGGCACATGCGCCCAATACATTTACAGGTACAGATGACACCTTGCAAGTATTAATTAGTACAAATGGCGGTTATACATATACCCCATTATACACCAGATCGAGCCAACTTTCTTCGCCAACTTTAGGCACAGATACACCAACCTCTAGTTCATATACACCAACCTATGCCAGCGATTGGCGTCATGAGAGTGTTGACTTAAGCGCTTACGCCGGAAACCCATATGTAACACTCGCATTCCGCGATAGATCTGCTTCTGGAAACAGCGTATTTATTGGAAATATTTCGGTAACAAATGCTGCCGCAATTAGCGTTCAAAACGTATATTCTGCAAGTAGCTATTATAGCGGTAATTTCTCTATTCTATTTAGCAGCATTGGAAATACAAATGGAGAGATAACATTTGCCAAATATACAAACACTCCTTACTCATCGGCATCACCTGTATTTGCAACAAATACCACTGCTAATACCAATAACTCAAGCGTTTTTACACCCTCCAATACAAGCCAAAATTTATGGTATGCGGTAACCTATTCTGGTATTGGAACAGGCAACTATTCTTCTAGTATTCAATATAGCTTGAACCTAGATTTAACAGGCGTTTCGGGTATTTTCTCTAAAGATAGTTTATACCTCCTAAAACGTAGCGATTACAACGGATCGTGGGTTCCTGTCACTACCTTTGTTTCGGGCAATAATTTGTATACCGGATTACTTTCTGGTTTCTCAGATTTTACCATAGGTTCTGTTTCTAGTGTAAATCCTTTGCCTGTTACTTGGCAATCTTTTAACGCTAAAAATATAGATGCAAACCAGAATATATTAAACTGGGTTACTGCTTCTGAATTAAACACTAAGGAGTTTATTGTAGAGCGTTCAACAGATAAAGAAATCTTTGAACCTATTGGTACTGTTAAGGCTGCAGGTACTAGCAACCAAAAACAAAGCTATAGTTTTAAAGATGTTTGGGCCGAACCAATTACGCAAACCATCCATTACCGACTAAAACAAATAGACCTGGATGGAAATTATAGCTACAGTTCTATTGCTACAGTGTTTGCACAAAACGACCTTAACACAACACATGTTACGGTAAGCAATCCGTTTACGAGCTCACCAATTGTATGGGTAGATAAACCGCTTGGATCGGGACAAATTACCTTAAACATTAGTGATATTAATGGAAAGCAAATTCTTACTAAAACAGTTGTATTAGATGCGCCACAAAGCTCTTTTAAATTGAGCGAACTAGACACTTATAACCAAGGAGTATATTTCTTAGAAGTTTGGGAGGCTGGACAAAAAACCAGCGTTCACAAAATCTTGAAATTAAACTAGTTCCTTTACACATAAAAAAAACGAGCAAGATTCATTTCTTGCTCGTTTTTTTTATGTGCTAATTTTATTCCGTAGACATTGGATTCAAATCTAAAAGCTTGTTTGCTATTACATACTCGTACTGACTTTTATTTAAAAATATTACGCTGGCTAATTGATCATTAGACTTAAAATAATAAAAGTTGCCGTTCACCTTGTTTTCGGCTAATACGTTTGAAATAAACAACAAAAACTCCGTATCGATCCAATCATCATCAACAGTCAATTTTTTGGAATAAGTTTTTCCATTGAAGGAGAATCGAATCAAAGCGATTTCTTTTTCGATATTAAAGGCGTCTGAAATGGCATAGGGCAAAAATTCAGAATTCGAAATTTTAGAAAACTCCCTTAACAATTCAGTATATGGGCTATCTATATTTCCTAATTCAACATCAAATACATAAACAACATTTGGGAAAGCTAGTAAAATATCCTGGGCCGAATAAACTTCCTTCTCAAAAACTTCCTCCTTAGCTGCTTTTATTTCATCCTCACTAAGGTTCTTAAACAATCCCAATTTTTGAAACTCATCTATGCTTTTAGAAATAACAGAGCGACTAAAATTATTGAAGTTCTCATAACTTGCTTTTAAATAAGCTCTTTTACCAATATCTAGGAATCCATCGAGCCTATGAAACATTTCCATTTGGTTTTTTTCTAGCACAATAATTCCCCAAATAGTATAATTAGGTATCAGACCAAATATCCCGTTTTGCTCCAGTAAATGAAGTCGTTTGGGTGATTCCATTTCAATCAAAACCTTATTAAATAAAGTATAAAATTCTCTTCGATCAATTTTCCCTAAATACGAATCAGACTGCTCAGCCTCTATTAATTTAATCCTGGTGCTTTGTTTATAATTTACCCCATTTATGGTGACAGAAATTTGAGCCAAATTTAAGTCAAGATCAGTACTGGTATCTGCTACTATTTTGTAGCTAAAATTGCTAAAAGCCAAGCCTGGTAGCAACATTGAAATATCTTTATAGAGTTGCTCTAAATAAATAGCTGGGTCGTTTGAGTAAGCAGCCAAATTTACTAATTTGGCATTTTTACAAAACGGTATAATCTTATAAACCGAATCAATTTTATCCTGCTCAATTTCTTTTTTTAGGGCATTAAAGGAGGTTTCAGTAAGTATTCCATTCTCAAATAATTCATCGGCATACGTTAACAAATCACTTTTATTCAACCAATCGGAATACTCTGCTTCAAGCTTTAATGTGTGTAGTAATTGCAATACGGAAACATATTCATTTCTTTGTATTTTCTCAATATTTGCCGCTTGTTCTTTGTCGTTAATTAACTTACAATCTCGCACTTTTTGCAGGTAAAGAAGGAGCTCCATATTAGTTTTATTTTGAGCCTCGGTACTTGGTTTTACTGATCCAAACCCAATATATCCTAACCCAGTAAATATCGGATACCCAGTAATTTTGCTAAATTCATAATAAAACAAAATATCTAAATACGTTACTCTATTAGGTTTCTCAATTTTTTGTAAATAGGCCTCAATCTTCTTTGTTGATTTTTGGGGAATTAGTTTTATATCAATAAGTGATTGTAAAACTGTATCCTTACTAAAAGATTGCTTGAAAGAACTACCATTTGCATTTGCAGAAAAGCAAAAGAGTTCCAAAAACAAGTTCAGGCCAACAACAAGCAAAAACAAGGTGTTTTTCTTCATCAATAGGTAACTAAAAATAAAGGGATAAATTAAATAGCATAGGATATTCTTCCAAATGCAAATATCCTCTTTTAAAACAGATAAAAAACCCTAAATTCGGGTAGCCTATTTAAATGAGTTAATGAGCAAAAAAATCGATAGTATTATTTTTGAGTGGAAGAATTCAAATACATATGAGGTTACAATATTAGATTATCACTAACATGAAAAAGTTAAAGAACATACATCCCGGAGAAATACTTCTTGAGGAGTTTCTAAAACCCTTAGCTATTTCGCAATATCAATTGTCCAAAGACCTTGGCATTCCGCAAACAAGAGTGTCGCAAATAATTAAAGGAAATCGCAGAATTACTGCCGATACAGCTTTAAGAATTTCTCAATACTTTGGTAATTCTGCCAAATTTTGGCTTGGCCTGCAAGACGATTTTGATTTGGAGGAAGAAAAAGGTGCTATTGAAGAGCTCTTAAAAACAATTCCAAAGGCACAAAGTAACGCTGCTTAAACTAAAGCTACCCTAATTCACCCAAAACGGAAAATTAGCGCAGGCTACTTGCTCGTGGGTATCGTAAATATAGACAAACAAACGGTAAGCTCCTTTTTGAAAGGGCGCTTTAAATACATATCCTTTTTGGGCATCGCCTCCCATTAGTACTGGAATAGCTTCAGGTTTTTGCTCTACATCTCCCCCACTTTTGGTAAATTCACTTTCGGGCAAAATCTCCCATTTGTATTTTAAACTACTTGGTTCGGCATGTTTTACATCTAAGCCCACTTGTACTTTGCCTCCTTTGCTGCTTTTAACGCTTTCTGCGGGCGTTTTACCGTTTAGGGTATACAACATAATCTGTGGCGCCCAATTTGCTGGTGCAGTGCCGCTCCAAACTTCTTGCAATACATCCACGGCTTCGGTTTGTTTTTTATCTACAAATACTCCATACCAGGTGGGTGTGGTTTCTTGTTTTTGTCCCCATAAAAAAACATAAGAACCTAAACATAAGGCACTGTCTTTTCTTATGTAGTTGCTATATCTATCTCTATAGGTAATTGCTTTTTCGGTAGAGGTTTGCTCTATGGCTGCTCCCCAACTTGTTTTAGCTACTTCCCAATGCCCATTAGGGCCCCATTCTGTTACCATGTATGGTTTCTCCCAGCCAAATAACCTTACCTTTTCGGGCAAGGCAGGTAAATCGCCGTAGGTGTTAATTCCCAAAATATCTATGTCGGCACACATCTCTTTAATCAAAGAAACTTCAGGTGCATCAATGCCCGCCGTTACCACGCAAGTTGGGTGATTAGGGTCTTCTTGGTGTATCATAGCGGCAATGTTTTGAACCGCTTTCCAAACAGAAAAATCGGTATAGTTTAAATCTACTTCATTACCCACTCCCCAGAGCAATAAGGCAGGGTGATTTTTATATTTATTCACCACACTTCTAAACTGATCCAACTGGTCTTGACAAGCTAACTTATCGCTATAATCAAAGCCATGGCGTTCGGGTGGCATCCATAAACCTAGCATAACAGTAAGTCCTCTCTTTTGGGCTTCATCTAAAACAGATTGCGCATTTTCTGCTCCCCACAAACGAATAGAATTACCGCCCGCCGAAACAGTTTTATCCATAAAGGCATCGCCACCAGCTCCATTTACATAATAGGGCTTGCCATCTCTTAGCAACTGATATCCAACTGCAAAATTTCCTTTCACTTCTACCTTCTTAACTTGTCCAAAAACAAGTTGGTTCAGCATAAAAAAACCAAGTATAAAACCTAGGCTACGTTTATTCATATCCATTTGTTGTTTTAAGAATGCGCTTTAGAACTGCTTGTTCGCCGTTGTAAATTCTTAGTAAATACGTACCCGCAGGTAAGTTCTCTAATTGAGTGTTTAATTGGTTCAAACCGCTAGCACCAGCTTGCACTCTGCCCATAATATCTACTACTTCTATTTTTGTTGGAACAAAACTACTTTCTATATAAAGTTCTTTACTAAACGGATTAGGATAAACCGTAACTTTAGCTTGCTCTTCTAACGTGTTAAGTCCGTTTGCCAAATCTTTACAAGGAGTTTCTTCCACCGCAAAATCATCGTAATAAAATACGTCTGCATTACTTGTATTAGGAGCAAATAAAACCACTAATTGATCTATGCTTCCTTCGTTCATATTTACATCTGGCCTTAGTATAACTTTAAATGTTAGTTCTTCCCAAGCCCTGGTTTTAGTGGTTTTGGCTTGCACAACTATTCTTCTACCAATAGGGTAATCCGACTTAGCTAAATTATAATTTTCGAAATTTATATTCACTTCTGTTCCTATTGGAGCAGTGGTATATAATTTCATTTTCAATACCAATTTACCTTCTTCAAAATCTTTTGCATGATGAATTAAATCGCTATACAGAGTAAGTGCATCGTATTGCGTAGCTCCATTTCTATAATATCTGTTTGCCAAATTACTTCCGTTTACAGCGTCCTTTGTTGGGTTGGTTAAAGATGATTTATGGGTACCATTACTACCTACCCAATAAATAGATTTTATAAACTCAGCATTGTCAACCAAGCCCGCGCAGGTATCTGGCAAAGCCTGTATGAACCTACTAATGCGGGTGGTTTTGCCATTGTAAGTAAGGTTCACATGAATGCTATCGCTACGTAAGCCCCAATTAATTTTTACGGCTGATGTTCCTTGTCCGCTTACGATTTTTAAAGAGCTTGGCACTTCCCAAGTGTAGGTAGCGCCAGCAAGGTTTTGTATGTAATATTCTTTTTGCTGATCCAAACGCATTACAGCAGCAGGACCAGAAATAAACATCTCACTTGGGTTTTGATAAATGCGGATATAATCCACTTGCATGGTTGCCGTATCGGGTGTGCTTGCATCGGGGTAACCTAAGAAATTACCTCCAACTGCCATATTAATTATACAATGAAAATTACGGTCATACGGCCACCAAAATTCGGGTAAACTAGCGCGCGTTTTTGTAGAATAAACCACATCATCCACCAACCATTTTATAGTATCGTTTTTCCATATCAAACCGTATCTATGAAAATCACTGGCAAAAGATCCACTAGGTAGAGTATAGGTTGTGCCTGTATATTTATTGTTGGGCGTACGTGCTCCGTAATGAATGGTGCCGTAAGTGTTGGTTGGTTCCTGACCTTTAGCTTCCAACATATCTATTTCGCCACTTAATGGCCAAATACCATAATAATTTTCGGTAGGTAAAAACCAAACTGCTGGCCAATACCCTCTGCCAATCGGCATACGTGCACGTACTTCAATTCGGCCAGAAGCAAAATCCATTTTATTAATGGTACGTATACGCGCCGAGGAATAAAAACTAGTTCCGATGGTTTCTTTTTTTGCCTTAATTTTTAATAAACCATTTTCAACTACTACTGCGCTTTTTTGGTAATACTGACTTTCGCCATTTCCCCATCCACACAAGTTGGGGCAGCCATCGCCCAATTGATATTCCCAAAAAGTGGTATCTAAGTTTGTTCCATTAAACTCATCGGCCCAACGCAAAAATTCTTGCGAGAAAGCCAGGCTTGGAACATACAAAAACAAGGCAAGAAGTAGTTTTTTTGAAAAGGTCATTAGTTAGTTATGTTTACAGAATCTTTTAGCTGAGCAACGTTAAAATAGAATTTACCTGGCTCAAGAATAAATTTGTTTTGCAAGCCCACAAAGGATAAATCTGAGGCTGCCAATTTCATATCCACCTGTTTGCTCTCCCCTGGCTGTAAATCAACACGAGTAAAGCTTCTAAGGCGTTTTACAGAAGGTGTAATACTTGCAACTACATCTGTTGAATACAATAAAACAATTTCGCTACCTGCTCTTGTTCCAGTATTGGTAATGGTAACATGTGCCTGAATGCTATCTTGTTTTCCTAGTTCTCTTTTATCCATGCTAAATTTTGAATAGGCAAATTGTGTATAGCTTAAGCCATGGCCAAATTCAAATAATGCATTATAGCCTGCTGGCTTAAAATCATTGTTCAACAATTCGGTGTATTTACAATCGTAGGTGCTATGTGTGGCACCATACATAGGAAAACTAAAAGGTAGTTTTGCACTAGGGTTTACCTTTCCAACTAAAATGTCGGCAATGGCTGTAGCACCACTATTTCCTGGTAATGCGGCGTATAATATAGCATCGCAAAGTGCTTCCGATTTAGTAAAGGTTCTTGGTCTTCCTTCTACCAAAACAAGCACCACTTTCTTTCCTGCATTTTTATAAATGCGTATCAAATCTTGTTGGGCCGCATCTAATTCTAAATCATTTATATCCCCAGGTTTTTCGGTATAGGTATCTTCACCTAAACACAATACAACAGTAGAATATCCATTGGCTGCTGCCAATAAACTTGCTTCTGGTAAATGTTGTGTATAGGTATTTCCACCTAAATAGCTGGCAGTTGGTAAAGCTAAGTTTAGCGCTTCTTTTATGGTGGGCACTACTGGGTTATAAGCAGTATCTCTTCCTTGCCAAGTATGCGTCCAGCCACCGTTTAGGGCATTTATATAATTGGCATTTGGACCAGTAACAAGTACTTTTTCACCTGCTGCTAATGGCAAAGCGCTGTTGTTATTTTTTAACAAAACAATACTTTGTGTGGCCAATTCATAACTCAAATCAAGGCTTTCTTTTGAACCCGGTTCTACAAATGAATTTGCTTCTGTATACGGTTCATCAAACAAGCCCAATTCATATTTAAGAGTTAAAATTCTAAGCACTGCTTCATTAATTCTAGTTTCAGTAACAGCACCTTCTTTTACGTTTTCAATTAAGTACTTGGTATACTCCAAATCAAGCGGAACCATTGCCAAATCTATGCCTGCATTAATTGCTAAAGCAACAGCTTCTTTATAAGTAGCAGCAATATGATGACGCTCTGTTAAGTTTTTAATGTCTTCCCAATCGGTAACGGTTACCCCTTTAAATTTAAGTTCATCGCGCAAAATAGTTTTCAATAAAAACTTGCTCGCATGCACTGGTTCACCATTCCATTCACCAGAATTTATCATAATGGTTTTTGCGCCAGCTTTGATAGCATTAGCAAAAGGTGGCAAATAAATTTCGCGTAATTGGCGTTCTGGAATATAAGCCGGAGTTCTATCATGTCCATTTGCTGGGTTGCCATAGCCCACATAATGCTTTAAACAAGCAGCCATGCTTCTACCATTTGCCCCTTTTTCTTGATAGCCTTCTACCATGGCCACACCCATTTGCGAGGCCAAGTAAGGATCCTCGCCAAAGGTTTCCCAAAAGCGCGGCCACAAAGGGTTACGAGCTACATCTAATACCGGCGAAAAGTTCCAAGGAATACCGCTTCCTTCTACATCTTTAGCAACTAATCTAGCCATTTGCTTTGCTAAGGCTGGATTAAAACTCGCAGCCAAGGCAATTTGTTGCGGGTATAAGGTTGATCCCTGTGTATAGTTAGCTCCATGTATGGCATCTATTCCATACAATACTGGTATTTGTAAACGTGTTTGGCTAGCATAGTTCTGAACCGAAGTAATTATCTCTTTCCAATGTGCTATTGGGTAAGTATGTCCACCCACATTTAGGATCGAACCAACGCCCAAATTAACAATCACTTCTTTAAGTTTGTTTGTATCTAAGGCATGGGGCTTCACTAAATCATAGCCTTGTCCTTGCGAAATCATTTCAATACTTAATTGAGTCATTTGACCTGCTTTTTCTTCTAAGGTCATCTTGCTTAACATAGCCTTGGCTCTGGCCTCGGCCGATTCTTTCTTAGGAATGCCACATTGAGAAAATAGGGCAATAAGTACAACTAAGCTTGCAAATTTTCTATTCATAGTTTAATTTCTAGTGAGTGTTATGTTATCTAACCAAAGCTCTCCGCTACCTTTAAAACGTATCAAAAATTGTTTAAATCTAGTGGTATCAAAGTTCTTTTCGTAAAAGGCAAATTCGGTAAGTGGAATGGTAACTTCCATCCAATCGGCTTTGTTTGAACTAGTTTTATAATAAGTATCTTTTATCTTAATAAACGTATTGGTTCCAGCATAACTTTCAAAGCCCAATTCTAGTTTAGAAAGACTTTCGGAAGCGTTTTGTTTCGCAAAAAAATGAAGGGAATAAAGGCTCATAGAATCTGGTAAGGCAATAGCTTGCCAATGCTCCCAGTTCATTCCTAATTCAAGCAATTGTTTTTTACTTTCTGCTTCGTTCCATTTTAAATGCAAAGACGAATTTCCTTCATACTTTTCAAAACTTTGGACTTCTACCAATCTTCCTTCTGTTTTGCCTAAACCCCATGCGTATTTAAACTCATCGGCAAACAAAATTGCTGGAAAATTTTGTGTAGTTGTTTGTCCAAATTTAGTACCCGCCACGCTTGAAACACTAGCTCCACCTATATAAAATTCATCTAATAATAAAGCGCCGCTACCTTGGCATTCAATGTTTAAACTCTTTATATTACTAAAATCGCTCAATGGTGCTGGTGCATTTAAAAAGCTACTTAAAGGGATACTCACTTTTTGCCATTCTTCGTCAATTGGATAGCGCTCTAAATGTTTTGCTTTTAATAAAGAGGCTGTTTGAACACCTGCATAATCTTCCAATAAAAAGATAAACGTTGGAATAAATTGCTTGCCTTTTATGGCTCTTACATAAAAATCTATGCTACCTGTTTGCATTACATCTGTAAGGTCTTTGGCGGCATAGCCATTCCATCCAAATCCTAGTCCCATCCATGGGCAGCTGCCTGTTTTGTCCCAAGTTAAACTCAAACACGATTTACCTTTATACGCCAAACTATCTAACCTATAAAAGTTTTTGCAATCGGTTTTTTCAATACCCCAAACATCCACCGTTTGGTCATGGTAAACGTCTCTATCTTGAAACTCTTTGCCTACTTTGCTATGATAACTTGTTCCCCATTCGTCAACCAATTCAGTGGTTTGCATACGCACCCCACATGCACTTAGCATCAAAACAAAAAACAAGAATATGCTACTTGAAATTTTCATTAGGGTGTAAAGGGTTTAAAATACGTAAACGAACAATAGTCTAATCCTACACGGGTACTACCAGAAGTTCCGGGCTGAGCCAACAATAAAAACTGGGTAGCAATAATTCTATCTAAGTCTTTGTGACCTGTTCTATCGCTATTTCCAAAGCCTCCCGAGGTTGATATTTTTGTGTCATCGTAAGTAAAACTTACTAATTTCCAACCTGTCCAAGTTACCGGAAAACGATACGTATAAGCTCCTTCTTCGGCCGGTTGGTAAATGCCATCCATATTATCGTCTTCTTGAAACTCAATGCTCATTTCGGCCTTATTATCGCCCCAACCATATACATAGGCATTAAAGTATACCTTCTTTGGATTATCAGTACTAAATTTAAAATAATTTTCGCCTGTACCCTGACTAATTTTAGCTGTTAGGTTCATACCGCATAAAAACAAACTTGCGCTTGGACCATGATTACCAGATAGCACATAAAAGCGTGTTTTCTCAGCTGGCGAAACTCCTTGGTAATTTACCGAGGTACCATTAAACGCTTGCTGGCCTTCAGTAAAGGTATTGTAAGGTCTTTGCGGACTTTCAAAATCGTCGATTAAAATATCTACCGAAGGCGTAGGGCGCACATCTGTAATAGTGAGGGTATCAGAATAAAGTGTGTCGCTGTACTCTTCAAATGCCATGCGAGCTACACAAGGTTCGTTCTTTCTAAAGAAAGGAGCAAAACTTATGGTACCATCCCACAACACTGGGTTCAGTACAAAGTCTTTGGCATTGCCTGTATATACTTTTCTGGCGCCACTATTTAAACCAATTACCTCTATCGTCCAATTGGTTCGTATAGATAATTTGCAGTGATAATTGATAATATCTCCATTGGCAAAATTGGCTGTAGTGGCGCTTCCTTTAAGAGGTTCAAGCACTTTAAACTCACCAAAAATATCTACCAACTCTGGGCCTTCTATGTTGCTATCTTTTTTGCAAGAACTTAGCAAAACAAAGCAACTAATTCCTATGTATAACAATAATTTGTTCATGCGTGTGTATTAAAAAAAGAGGTTATACAATACCGTAAAACGATTAATTTTATATTGATTTTCTGGCAACAACTGATTGTCCCAATTGCTTTGTTGATACTGCAACTTAAGGCAATTATGTTTGCTAAATTGGTAGTTAATTCCTCCAATTAATAAAGTTTCATTTAACTTGGCCGAGTAGGCTTTGTAGAAATTAATTTCATTAAACGAATTTCGTTGAGCTAAATACTCATTTCCTTTTGCTTGTATCATAATAGCAGCAACTTGCAACTCTAGTTTTGGAATAATTTCAAACTCAATTCCTGTTTTCAATTGCGATGTTTTCAAATCAATTTTATCAATTCCTTCGCTTCCATCGCGCTTGGTATTTTGCATACGCGCATAAACACTTACATGCAATTTCTTTTTGCCTTTATATAAATCGCTTAAAGCTAAATCTGCAAAACCCTCTACATTATTAAACGTGCGCAAATTGCTAGTTCCTTGTCCAGTAATTTCATTGTAATACGCTCCATTCACTCCCAATTTAAGAACTTGTTTTGGAGCTGCCCAAGCCACGTGCATATCCGCTCCTTGTCTGTTTGGCGTGGCCTTTCCATAAGGCAACATGTTTTCGTATGCAGGGTTATATGCTTTTAAATCGGTACCCAAAAACATATTATAAATACCTCCATCTGTTAGCATATCCATGCTCGAAATTGGCCTTGGTACTTCTCTATTTGTATAGTACGGATACTCACTGGTTGTTTTACTAAAATCAACCCTACGAGATTGAGCACCCATGCTTCTATAATTTGTTTCAACACTTCGGTAGCTTGCGCCTATGCTCCACGTTTTTTGCTTGTTTTGCAAATCAAATCCTGCATCTAAAAAGGCTCCATTGGGTATAGTTGGTGCGTTTGTTATATTTTCATAACTAACCACAGATTTTCCAAACTCTGCTTTAAGAGCCAATGGCATTTCTTTTAAGCTAAGTTTTTCTTCTAAGCCAAAACTATGTACCGTGTTTTTAAACTGCCCGCCCGCAAACATGGCCGAGTTTTTTACATCAAAAACATGGGTATTATTATAACTCAAGGTAAGTTGCTTAAACGCTCTTGCCTCAATGGTAGCGCCAGATAAAAGCCTATCGGGCGTGCTAAAATAATCGGTTTGGCGGTTCTTAGTTATTAAGCCAGTAATATGCACATGGTTTAAGTATTTTGTAAAATCAAAACCCATATCGGCGGTAGCTCCTTGCTGGCGCCAAGAGTTGGTTCCATAAAATTTATCGTAGGTAATTATTTCAGAAAAGGTGTTTAATGCCTTTGGATTATTGCTACTTAACTCGCCTAAATTATTGTATAAAGTATACGGAGTCATGCGTGTGTTTAAATCGCCCACCTGGTATTTTACACGCTTAAAAAGTATACCGCGTAAGTATAATTCACGTAAATAAAATGTAATGCCACCACCCCAAAAACCGTTGATATCATTGGTAACACGGGTAATTGCTTTTATTTCGGTTTCTTCACTTGGGCGTATATGAAAGCCTAAATCAAATAAGGTATAGCCTGTCATTTGCTTGCGTGCCGTGGTAGTATCTTTATTCAATAACTCACCACTAAGGCTGCTATTGTTTAAATTAAATCGGCCCGAACCAAAGAAATCTACTTTCTTCTCTTGAGCAATAACTGCTAAAGGAATAAAGAAAACACTCAGGAAAAAAGATCGTATAATCTGTTTCATATTAAAAGAATAGTTTAAGTTCAATGGTTGTTTCGGTTCCTTTTATATTGTCTTTTACAAAGCTCTTATCTACTTCACTAAACCAACGTCTGCGGAAATACAAATTGGTGTTCTTAGAAATATTCATGTCTAATCCCAATCCAAATAATCTTCCTTCTTGGTTTACAGGGTCGTTGTTTATACTACCAACTTTGCCGTCTTTATTATCGCCGCGGCTCATTTGCGAATTTCCTTTTATTATCTCTCGTCCATAGGTAGTAATTAAACTTACTTTTGGTGTAAGCATAAAAATACCATCCAACTCATGGTAATAAGTGCGTAAATAAGCCTTGTCATTAAATTGGGTGAGCACATTAAATTGGCTTTGGGCCGAACCAAATGAACCTACATACAATACGTAAAATGGTAAGAAGCTTAAGTTAACTTTTTGCTTTAATTGAACCTGCAACATATTAAAACCAAGTAGGCTCTTAGCTAAGCCTTGTGCATTGGTATCAATAATCTGCATGGTTTGCGAGTAGCCTCTAAAATAAGATGTCCAATTGCTATACGAGCCCACATTATTAGTAAATGGCGTAAACCTAGAAAACGGTAAAGCATTTATTTTATGTCCAAAGGCCAATTGTCTACTCATGGAACTTATTTCCATAGAGCTCATAGATCCAATATTTAATTTGGTGGTTTTACTCAAGTTAAACCAAGCGTTTACACTAAATCCTTTTCTGTTATTACTCACCTGCCCCACATCTGTAATAGATCCAGCAAAGTTGCTTATACCTCCGCTACCACCAAGGGTTGAGCCATTTTGGTTTACTGCCGCCGAACTTAATATAGTTGTATTGGCACTTAAGAAATTTCCATAGTAATTTACAAACTGCGGACTTATATAAAATCCTTCTACCTCTATTGGAATACCTGTCAGTTTTGCTGGAGTTTTAATGCTCATTCTAGCTGCTTGTCCCCAACCATCTTGTTGTACTTTTGAATATAAACGGCCTCTTCCAAATTCTGCCGCCACTACAATTCCTTTATAGGTTAAATCATATGAAAAGGTGTGTAATTGTATGCCTGCTTGCTCTTGTGCCGTTGAATCTACGTACAACTTATAATCCATTAAGTTAAACCCAATGCTTTGATTTTTAAATTTCTTTTTAACTCTACCTCCCATGGTATAAGAAGGAATTCTATTGGTAGTAAAGGCCTGTGCAGGTGTGGTACCGTACAATAATCTAAATGAAACGTTTCCTGGCAGCTCATCACCATCTAGTAAAATACCCTTAAAAGGCTGCATCCCAAAACGCATATCCCTGCTAATATTTCCATACTCGTAATAGTTTGCAGCTCTATCAAATGAAACAGCATTTCCTTCCCAAGGCCAACGCTCATAAATACTGTAACGCTGGTATCCAATAAAACTACTAAATACCATTCCACTTAAATCAACCCAATTAATACCACCCATGTGGGCGGTAAACTTTCCAACGTCGGTTTGTATAGACCCTGTTAAGTTAATTCCTAAGTTTAAATTAATGGGACTTGAGCCCGGTAGTCCAGAAAAATTATGGTACAAGGCATAGTCCATTCCAATAAATGTTTTGGAAGTGGGCTGAACCGAAAGGTTAAGTAGCATCATTGGCGGATCGCGATACACATCACCTGTTCCTAAAATATAGGCCGGTGCATTTGCGTATGGATTGCCAGGTATCACTACAAAGGGCTGCTCTAGGTTTCGGCTTATACCAAAAAACCTATAATAGCCGCCAACCGTAAGTTTCTTCAAAGGAATTAATCCCTCTGGACCAGTGGCAATAGGTTTATGCAAAAAATTGGTATCGGCCTCCTGTGCATGCAATTGCTTGTAAGTTGTGCTTAGCAGCAAACTTAGGGTCAAACAAAAAAATGATTTTGAAAAGTATAGTATTTTCAATGGGCAGTAATTATGTTGTAAATCTCTTCACTATCTATCAAAAAACCGCTTTTTATTACCCCAACTCACCTACTTCAAGCAACATCAATTCTACTACATCGCTACTACATAAATACTCAATGCACTGAAAACAAATTAATTATTACTTGCAACTATGTTTCTCTTTTTGTAACATTGGAATTCATAATAATGCAAAACAGTACCCAAACACTTAAGCGCCTCTTATTTTTGCTACTTGCCCTAGGTGCTAGTAATTGCGCACTATTGGCCCAATTTCTTACAGGCGCTCCTCTTGTAAAGAATTTTCCTAAGCAAGTATACAATGCAGGAACCCAAACATGGGATATCTGTGAAGGCGATAATGGCCTAGTTTTTTTTGCCAATAATAACGGACTTGTGCTGTTTGACGGAAAACAGTTTTCAAACTATCCCTTGCCAAAAAATACAATTCTACGCTCCATCTTTTTTGAACCTAAAACGCGCCGAATTTATGCGGGTGGTCAAAATGAATTAGGGTATTTCTCGTTCCAAACAAACGGCACATTAATCTTTACTTCCCTATCAAATCTATTGCCCGAAGGAACCAAAGGATTTGAAGATGTTTGGGGAATTGAGTTTCTTGATGGAAAACTCTTCTTTCAAACAAGTCGACAAGTTTTTAGCTACGATGGACAAAGCATAAGCTCTTTAAAACCTTCCGATAATTTATTAGAAAACCTCTATTTCTTAACAAATAGGTTGCTGGTAAGCGATGCCCTTGGTGGCATTTTTGAATATAAAAAAGGTGTGTTTTCCCCTTTGGTTCAGGCCAGCGGACTAGATATTTCCTCTATTTTGCCCTATGGTAAGAACGCTATGCTAATTACTACCTATAAAAACGGCTTGTTTGTTTTGCAAAATCAACAAATTAGTAAGCCTGCTATAAACGATTTTGAGCTTAAATTAAATAGAATTTACCGTGCCTGCACCTATGGAAATTCGTATGTACTTGCCTCCAACAGAAATGGATTATATTTTTTAGATAGTACAGGCCAAATACGCAATAACATTGGGGTTCAAGACGGTTTGCAAAACAATAATGTACTAAGCCTTTATAAAGATAAAAACCAAAATTTATGGCTTGGCCTCGATAATGGAATTGATTTGGTTCGATTAAACTACCCCTTTGGATATGTTATCCCAGATGGCCTTTTAAAAGGTACTGGTTATTGCATGACCGAATTTGGCGAGAACTATTATTCGGGAACCAATAATGGACTCTATTTTAGAAATAAAAACAGCACTTCCAATACCGATTTTAAATTGGTTCAAAACACCGAAGGCCAAGTTTGGTGGGTACAAGAAATTAATGGAAAGCTCTTTGTTTCGCACCACGATGGGCTTTTTGAAGTAACTGGAACGAGCGCCATTAAACTTTCTGACATTCGTGGGTGCTGGAAAATAGTGGCACTAAAACAGCACCCCGGCTATTTTGTGGTAGGTACGTATAATGGTTTGAACCTATTAAAATGGGAAAACAATACCCTAGCTCTTGTTAATAAACTCAGCCCCTTTAAAGAATCGAGTAGGTTCTTGGAAGAAGACGAGAATGGTACCATTTGGGTAGGACACCCGTATAAAGGTATATACAAATTAAGGCTTAGCTCCGATTTAAGCGCAATTCAGCAAGTAACACATTTTGGAATAAAAGAAGGTTTACCTGCTGAAACAGAAAACTATGTATTCAATACTAGCGAAGGCCTCACATTCTGCACCAGTAAAGGCGTTTATGAATATCGAAATGATTTAAATAAATTTATTCCTTCAAGTTCGTTTAGCCCCTATTTAGATTCTACAAAAGTTTATAAGCGCCTGTTTAATGGCAAATCTGGCCGTGTTTGGGCAATCTCAAACAACGAAATTACCTGCTTAAAACCTGCCTATAATGGAGTTGAATATACCTATACCAAACAAGTGCTTCCTAAACTAGATCAAAATTTGGTGGGTGGCTTTGAGTTTTTAAATGAGTGTTCAAATGGCTCGGTTTTTATGGGTGTTGAGGCTGGCTTTATGCAATTAAACTTAAACACAGTCTCACAATTTGTACAATCCAAGCCAAGTGTTTTAGTTACAGCCATTCAATCACTCAATTTTTCCGATTCTGTTTACTTTAGATATATTGGCACTTCGGCCGAAATTCTTAACGTAGATGATCGTTCTATTGAGTTTTCTTTTAGCTCTACCAACGCAAATTTCTTTAACGACCTGAGTTTTTCAAGCTACTTGGAAGGTTGGGACAAAAATTGGTCGGCATGGAAACCCACCACTTCTAGGGAGTTTAGCAGATTATCTTATGGCAATTATACCTTTCATATAAAAGCTAAATGTATGGGTTTAGAAGGCCCAGAAACCATTTTAACCATCCATATTCCTGCTCCTTGGTACTGGACCAAATTTGCCAAGTTTGCCTATTCTATTTTGTGCATGTTGCTAGTGCTTTTAATTGGCTTTTACCCTCAAATGTTGGTTCGGCAAAAAGCCTCAAGAATTATTGCCGAAAAAGACGATCATTTTAAACGCCAAACCGAAGCCCTTAGATTAGAGAAAGAAAGGCAAGAAAAGGAACTTATTGAGCTTAAAAACCAACAATTATTGAAGGAAGTAGAGCACCAAGGCAAAGAACTGGCCTCGTCTACCATGCACATTGTTCAAAAAAGCGAAATGCTACTTTCTATTAAGGATAAGCTTAAACACATCTCCCAAATAAGTAATGATCCTAAGATTAAACCAGAAATAAGCGAGCTTATTAAGAACATAGAAAAAGACACTATTATAGATAAAGATTGGGGCAAGTTTGAGCTCTATTTTAATAATATACACGATAGCTATACCCAAAGCTTAAAAGATAAATATCCTATGCTTACCGCCAACGATATTAAAATGTGCTCTTACCTACGTATGAATTTATCTACAAAAGAAATTGCCACAATTTTAAATATCTCTGCCAGAGGCGTAGAAATTAGCCGCTATAGATTACGCAAGAAAATGAACTTAGAAAACGGCATCAACCTCACCGATTATCTCTCAAAAATATAAATAGGAAAAGCCCTGTTAGCATTACACTAACAGGGCTTTCCTATCAATTACAAACTATACTAAAACAAATTATTAATCCACCCTTAGTTTGTAGGTTCTTACGGCCTTGTCCATTTCTATTTTAACCACATAAATACCTGGTTTCAATGTATGGATATCCATATTTAATACTCCTGTGCTTCTTACTGCACTTTTCTCACTTACCAATTCGCCCAACATATTGTAAACCATAACTTGGGTGCTGCTTTCGCTGCCTTTTCCAAAATCTATGTTTAATACTTCTGTTGCTGGGTTAGGATAAAGTTTTACTTCATTCAACATTTTTTCTTCAATACCTACTGCATCGCAAATAGTACATGTATTCCAGCAATATGCGCCAATAGTCTTAGCAGATGTGTCTTTAATTTCAATGAATCTATTGGTAAATGTTCCAGTAGTTTTGGTACATAAATCAGATGGGCTAAATTGCTCCTGATCGTCCCAATTTCCAATGGTGTATTTAAACTCGTAAGCACCAGTATCTAAATTCAAAGTAGCAGCATAAATACTGTTTCCAACTAATGTCATTGGCGTACAGTTTCCACACCAACCATTAAAGCTACCATTTAAGGTTATTCCCTTGCTAATGTCGCCAACATAGTTTTTCATGTTTACTTTAAACGTAACTTTAGCCTTTGGTGCGGCATTAGCGCAACTTACACAGCTTTCCCAACATACAACTGGTAAGGTATCATTTACTTTACTTACGGTGTTTGTTCTATTTGTAAATCCAGATTTGGTTGTTGTACAAGAAGAACCCTCTTTCAAAGTTTCTTGAGCTGCCCAATTTCCAATTACGTATTTATAATCGTAGGTAGAATCTTTATCTAATAAAACGGTTGCAGCCCAAATATTGCTTGTTCCAAGTTTGGTCATTGGTGTACATTTACCACACCATGCATTAAAGCTACCATTTAAGGTAACTGTATCGCCAGCAGCCAAAGCATATTTACTCATATCCACTCTAAAGGTAAGATTGGTTTTTGTAGGACCACCATTGCTACATGCATTACAAGTTTCCCAGCAAACCAACGGAATTGAATCATTGGTTTTACCTGTTTTGTAAACTCTATTGGTAAATGTACCTGTAGTTTTAGTACATGATAAAGTAGAAGCTAAGTTTTCTTGAGAAGCCCAATTTCCAATAGTGAACTTGTATTCGTATTC
The DNA here is from genome assembly GCA_002256395.1 of Bacteroidetes bacterium B1(2017). Taxonomy (GTDB): domain Bacteria; phylum Bacteroidota; class Bacteroidia; order UKL13-3; family UKL13-3; genus B1. The sequence goes on from NKJG01000001.1 coordinate 1,019,861, forward strand.
AGTAGCAGTATCTAAATCAATTGCACCCGTCCAAATTTTTGTTCCAGTAATATTTCTTAATTTAGTACAAGCACCACACCAGCCGTTAAATGTACCATTTAAGGTAACGGTATCACCAGCATTCATAGGAATGTTTTTGGCATCTACACTAAACGCTACACGTACTTTATTTGCTGGAGGAGGAGGAGGAGTTGATCCACCACCAAATTTCACATCATCAAAATAATACGTTTTGGTTCCAGCAACTGCGCCAGTTGTTCCAAAATTAAAGAAGACAGATAGCATTCTATAGGTATAGCCATAATTAATAGCAGCAGTACCCGTAGCTTGGTTAGCAAAATTAAACTCTAATGTAGACCAAGCATTTGCCACGGTTGTACGAGCTTCTGTTTCAACACTCTTAGTAGCATCGTTTGGATCTTCAGCTTTTAAACGAATAGCAATACCACTATCAGGTGAATACACTCTCATAGTCAATTTTGTATTAGTAGAGGTAAATGGAATAGCTTCAGCTAAAGCAGAAGTACCACAAGTAGTTCCTGCCCATAATTCAGCAGTATTTGATTTTATAACCTTACCAACCTTATTAGCAGCATTCATTGGATCAGCAACAACAGATGAAGCATTGCCTCCAAAATCGGTCATGGCGTAATTTACATTTGTTGAATCAAAGTTAATTGGCAATTTAATCTGAGCCAAAACTGGACCAGAAGGAGCAACAAAACGAACATCATCAAAATAATAAACCTTAGTACCTGCAGTTGCACCTGTGGTTCCAAAATTAAAGAAAACAGAAACCTTTTTGTAGGTATAACTATAATTAATAGCTGCTGTTCCAGTTGCCTGAGCAGCAAAGTTAAATTCAAGTGTTTGCCATGCATTCGCAACAGTTGTACGAGCTTCCGTTTCAACACTCTTCGATCCATCTGCAGGATCTTCCGCTTTTAAACGGATAGCAATTCCACTATCAGGAGAATATACACGCATGGTTAATTTGTTGGCGTTTGCAGCAAAAGGAATAGCTGTGGCAAAACCACTTGTACCCATTGTTGTACCTGCCCATAATTCAGCCGTGTTTGATTTAGTTACTTTAGCAACCTTATTTGTAGAAACAATTGGATCGTTTACAATTTCACTCGCATTACCACCAAAATCGGTTAATACATAATTTACATTTGTACTATCAAAGTTCAAAGGTAAATTCATTGGCAATTGATTGGTACAAGCCGCACATGATTGCCAGCAAACTACTGGTAATACTGTAGCTGCACTAACAGTAATTGCACGATTGGTAAAACCAGAATTGGTTACCGTACAAGAAGAACTTGGTGTTAATGTTTCCTGAGCATTCCATCCACCAATGGTAAATTTGTACTCTTGAGCTCCACTAGGAATTGAGAAAGTACCTTCCCAAACATTGGTAGAACCTTGTTTAACCAATGGGTTACATCTTCCGCACCAAGAATTCCAGGTGCCATTTACATACACTGTATCGTTAAGCCCCGTGTATTGGGCCATGTCTACCTTAAAGGTAACATTGTAATTCTGAGCTTGCGCAGCCATTCCAACTAGCATCAAGCATAGAAAAATTTTAATTGTTGTAAAAATTTTCATTAGCGTTTTTGATTTGTTGGTGTAAATCTAAATTAAAGAAATTCCTTGGCCATATTTTAGCACCCTACAACGCTTTCACCACGTATAAAACTTTCTTCAAATACTACTACAACACTACTACACAAAATCGTTAATTCTTGTTTTTCAACAATTTAATCAATTAAATTGAAATTATAGAAACTCAGACAAAACACCCAATATGTCTTTCAAATCTCCCTAAAACAAACAAAGAGGTTATTATCACAAGTTCCATTTCAAACCAACCATTATTAGGCCCCATAAAATTTTATCAGCCATAAATTCAATGTTTTTAGAAAAAATTTTGGTTAAATGCTCAGAAACATTACTTTTGCACTCCTCCTACGAAGGGTTTAAGTATGTATTACTTGTTAAAAGCCTAGCAGTAGAAGGGATTTCCAAGGTGCGGTAGCTCAGTCGGTAGAGCAAAAGACTGAAAATCTTTGTGTCGGGGGTTCGATTCCCTCCCACACCACATAAAAAGCCCAATCAATGATTGGGCTTTTTTTATTTACCTTTTGGTAGAATCAGCTGTTTCGCAAGTTCCTTATTTTTCTAAAGGAACACTCGCCAAACAAAAACCTCATCCCCCAATTAATTAGTCTATGCATTCGCAATTATTAAGGTAGTTTTATGGAATACTAATTCCCTAACCTAACACTGTTTTTCCTCCTGCCAAAAAAGTAGCATTTGAAAATGCAAATTAGGAGCTTGGTTTTGGCGCTTTAACTGGCAAAAGTGTGCGATTAGGTGCGGAAATATTCCATTTCAACAAACAAAAAGACCCAATTCGCTCATTATTCCTTTGGTTTCTTCTTAAAATTGGGCAATTTTATTGGACAAAACAACACATTCATAATGTTGTTTATTAAGCATTTATGTTTTTTTGTAGTGCTTATGATGTAGCGGTTTTCTAAAATGAAGTATTCATTTTGGGGAGGGCACTTGTACTACTTAGATTCTTTGTTCCCAATTTAGTTGAACAATAATCTAGCGTATTTAAACCCAATAATTCATATGAAAATAACCGTTACATTGCTATCTGTGCTGCTGCTTTGCGGATTGGCTCGCGAAAACGCATCTGCACAAACTGGTCCCAAACCCGGTAAACTCGCCGATACCACTAAATTAACAGAAGTTGTGGTAGTTGGTTATGGATCAAGAAAAGTTACTAAAGTTTCGGGCGCCATTTCTACCATTAAAAGCGCCGACATTGAAAAGCTTCAACCCATTAGACTTGAAGATGCGCTTCAAGGAAGGGCTTCGGGCGTTTCTATTATTAACAGCGGAAGTCCAGGCTCTAAACCAACTGTATTTGTAAGAGGTATACCTTCCTTTACCGGTACCGACCCATTAGTTATTATTGATGGAGTGCCGCAAACACTTTCAGATTTAAACTCTATTAACGGTTCAGACATAGAATCTATGAGCGTTTTAAAAGATGCGGCAACAACTGCTATTTATGGCGTAAAGGGTGGAAACGGAGTTATTGTAGTGACCACCAAATCGGGCAAAAAAAACCAAAAGGTAGATATTACCTATAATGGTTATTATGGTGCACAAGGAGTAGTAAATAAGGTGGGTGTATTAAACGCTACCGAATATGGTGCCATGGTAAATGAAGGTAGCCGACTTGCCGGTGGAGACATTATTTTTAGCGATTTAAGTAAGCTTGGCAAGGGTACCAATTGGCAAAACGAAGTTTTTAGAAGAGCTCCTATTCAATCACATAATTTTACCGCAAGAGGCGGAAGCGAAAAAATGACCTATTTCCTTTCTGCTGGTGCATTGCAACAAGGAGGTATTGTTGGCGGAATGGATAAATCAAATTTTACCAGAGGAAACATGACCGCAAACTTAAGCTTCGACTTAACACGCAAATTAAAGTTTATCATGAACACAACCGGCGTTGTATTAAATAGCAAAGGCGTTCAAGAAAACTCATTTAACAGCGTTTTAGGTAGTGCCATAAATTTTGACCCTACCGTTTCTGTAGCCAATACCGATCCAAACACCGTTGGTAAATATGGATATAGTAACCTCCTATTATCTGAAATATACAATCCACTTACCAAACTAGACAATACCTATAACGAAAACAAAGGGACCAAAATCTATGGTAAATTTGAGTTCCAATACGATGTATGGGATAACCTAAAATTGAGCACTCGTTTTGGTTATACCAAATACGACAATTATGCCAAATCATTTACTCCGCTTGTATTCTACGGCCCAATGAATGTAGACAATACCATGAATGCCGATGGCTCAACCGTAACCGGTAAACACAATCAAGTGTTTCAAGACAAATCGGGAAATTTTAATTATACCTGGGAGAGTTTTGCCAACTATAATTTTAAAATTAAAGAAGACCATGATTTTGAAACGGTAGTGGGTTTTTCAATGGCCAAAAACTTTGGAAATGCACTAGGAGTATCTCGTCAAGATGTACCCTTTAACTCATGGGAATTTGCTGATTTTACCTCTGCTACAGGAACCAATACCGCAACAAACCCTACCGCCATTACGGGCTATTATTACCAGTACTTTAGAAGAAACCTGTCTTCCTTTGCCCGAGTAAATTACGATTACAAAGAAAAATACCTAGCCTCCTTTACGCTTAGAAGAGATGGCTCGTATGCATTTGGTATAGATAATAAATTCGCCAACTTTTATTCTGGCTCATTGGGTTGGGTGGTTTCTCAAGAAGATTTTTTCAAATCTACCTTTATCAATAATCTTAAAGTTAGAGGAAGCTATGGCGCCATTGGAAATGAAAATGTAAATCCACAATATGTAGAAATTGTAACTGGTGGACCAAGCTATGGTCCTACTGGAAATAGCAATGGATATACCTTTGGAAATGTGTTTTACCCTGGCTCTACCGTAGCTTCGGCTGCCAATAACGGACTTAGATGGGAAAGACAAATTCAATCCAATTTTGGTTTCGATATGATTTTTCATAAGTACAAGTTTTCTTTAAGCGCAGATGTGTTTTCTAAGAAAGTGGATGGTTTACTATTTACACCTTCTGCTTCTTTATACCTAGGTACAGTACCTATTCCTACCGACAATATTGGATCAACCAAAACTACTGGATTTGATTTAACCTTTTCTTATTATGAAACCATCTTGAAAAAAGTAAAAATTGGTAACACATTTACCTTTACTACAACAAAAAACGAAGTAACAGCAACCAATACAGACGGAACAGCTAAGATTTATGGGGGCTACTATTTTAATGGCCAATCGCAAAGTGTAACCGTGTTTGAAAAAGGCTTTTCTCCTGGTTATTTTTATGGCTATAAAACAGATGGCTTATTCCAGAATGAACAAGAAATTGCCAATTGGGCTTCACAACCAGGCGCAAAACCTGGCGACATTAAATTTGTGGATGTTAACAAGGATGGCGTTATAAACGATAAAGATAAAACAGATATTGGTAATCCATTCCCATTGTTTACCCTTGGCTGGAACCTAACACTAGAATACAAAAAGTTTGATTTAGTTGCCTTCACCTACGTTTCGTATGGCAACGATATTTACAGAGCATACGAAAGAAATGCAAACTATACCAATAAAGATAGAAGAATATTAGAAAGATGGACTGGTGAAGGAAGCACCAATAGCGCTCAAAACCCGCGTTACTCATTTAAAGACGAAAACAACAATAGCAGGGTGTCTGACCGCTACGTTGAGGATGGTTCATTTATCAAATTGAAAAACATCCAACTTGGATATACACTAGGTAATTTTCCACCTAAAATCAAACTATCTAAAGTGCGCTTATATGTGCAAGTTAAAAACGCTTTTGTTCTTACACATTACACTGGATTTGATCCAGAAATTGCTGGAGGTGTTTTAGACAGCGGTATAGACAGAGGTGCTTACCCACAAGCAAGAACATTTGCAATTGGTTTAGATATTAAATTTTAATACAACACAGGTTATGAAAATAAATAGAATAGTTATACAAGCAATCTTTTCAACAGCACTTATTCTTTCGATTGCATCTTGTAAAAAATGGGTCGACTATAATCCCCATGAAGACTTTAAACAAACAGAACTAGATTACCTAAAATCTGAAAGCGACTACCGCACCATGGTAGTGAGTGTTTATACTCCTTTGCAATGGCTGAACCAAGCGATTGTTGTGAGTGAAATTGCCTCAGATAATGCCGTAGCTGGAGGCGAAAGTGCATCGGATATTCTTTCACTTCAACAAATAGACGACATGACCCATAATGCAAATAATTCTACACTTACCGAACTATGGCAATCGGCCTACGAAGGTATTAACAGAGCCAATTATTTACACCAGTATAAAAATGCAAATCCAGGTGGACAAACCGTTAGTTTTGCTGGTAAAGAAGCCTTGTATGGAGAAGTATATTTCTTAAGAGCCTATTACTATTTTCATTTAGTGAAGTTCTTTGGTGATGTTCCATTATTTGTAGATGCTAGATTAGGATTAACGCAATCGAAAACCCTAAAAAGATCAGAAAAGGCAAAGGTATATGCGCAAATTGAAAGTGATTTATTAGCGGCCATTGGTGTTTTGCCAAGTGTGCAATTAGAAAAAGGACGCGTTACAAAATATGCTGCACAAGCCTTATTAGGTAAAGTATACTTGTATCAACAAAAATATACCGAAGCTGCTAGCATGCTAGAAAATGTAGTAACTTCTGGTGCTTTTAGTTTAAATTCTGATTACGGAAAAATCTTTTTGAGTTCAAATGAAAACGGGTCTGAATCTGTTTTTGAAATTCAATATTCGAATGCAACTCCCTATTACAATTGGGGTGCGGTAACACGCGGACAAGGCAATTACGCTGCCCAACAATGTGGCGTAAGAGGTTTAAATGGTAGCGATTCAATGCCCTATGCCGCAGGTTGGAGCACCAATTTACCTACAACAGATTTAGCGAGTATTTTTGAAACTGGCGATCAAAGAAAACAAGTAACCGTTTTAGATATTGAGGCATACAAAAAAGCACATCCAACTTACAATATTTCCTACATTGTAGCTCCGTATAAAAACACTGGTTTATACAACCAAAAATACCTTCCTAGAAAAGGAGAAACTTCGGGTCAAATTGAGTTGAATTATGCCAATAACTACAGAATAATAAGATATTCGGATGTATTACTTATGGCCGCCGAAGCAAACGTAAAATCTGGCTCTGGTAACGAAGCAAAAGCAAAAGACTATTTAAATCTGGTTCGTCAAAGAGCATTTGGTAATAATAGCCACGATATTACATCTAGTGGCAATACCTTATATCTAGCCATTTTAAACGAAAGAAGGCTTGAACTAGCTATGGAGGGTGATCGCTTTTTTGATTTGGTTCGAACCGAACAAGCAGAAGCAAAGATTACTGGATTTGTGAAAGGAAAAAACGAAGTCTTTCCAATTCCTGTGGAGGAAATTAATGTTTCGGGTTTAACCCAAAATTCAGGTTATTAATCGCATAAAAACACATTACAATGAAGAACCTAAAATATATTTACTTGGTTTCGGCCCTGGTAGCCCTATTGTATGGCTGCAAAAAGAAAGATAATTCAGACCTCTCCTTTATAGAGAATGCCCCTGCCCCAGATAAACTTGGGATGGTATTTGACATTACACAAGACAATTCAGGAAAAGTTAGCATTTTGCCAACCGGACAAGGTGTAAGCTCCTACGAAGTTGTTTTTGGTGATACCACTGCTTCAGCCGCAAAAGTTGGTCCTGGAAATTCTATTTCTCACAACTATGGAGAAGGCGAATACAATGTAACGTTAAAGGCATATGGCCCCTCTGGTAAATCAACCGAGTTTGTAAAGCCGCTTACCGTAGCCTTTAGAGCTCCTGAAGAGTTGGAACTCACAACTTCTATGGATGCAGAAAACAACTTCAAAATATTGGTTACAGCAAAGGCTTTGTATGAAACCAGTTTCAAGTTATATTTTGGAGAAGATTCAACTGCTGCCCCTGTAACGTTTAACGAGGGTGATACGGTGGCGTATACTTACAAAAAAATAGGCACCTATAAACTAAAATTGGTTGCTCAAAGTGGCGGTGTAGCCGTTACACAAATAATAAAAAACATACTTATTGAAGATCCTATTCTTTTACCTTTAAATTTTGAATCACCTACGCTTAAATACACCTTTACCAATTTTGATGGTGGAGCGGTAACTGTTATTGATAACCCTAATTCAACCGGCATCAATACAAGCGCAAAGGTTGGTCAAATGATTAAAAATGCAGGTCAAACATGGGGTGGAAGTTTTATCAATTTAAGCAAGCCTATTAACTTCTCTAATTCAAAAATATTTGGCATGAAAGTTTATTCACCACGCGTGGGTGCAAAGGTTTTATTGAAGGTAGAAAACAGCGCCAATTCAAGTGAAAACTATGAGAAAGAAGTAAGTACCACAGCGGCCAATGCTTGGGAAGATTTAATTTTTGATTACAGCGCTGTTGATGTTACAAAAAGCTTTAACAGAATTGTACTCATCTTCGACAATGGAACCATGGGAAATGGTAGCCCAAACTTCACTTTCTTGTTTGATGATATTAGATTGGTTCAGCCTACTGCACCACAATTGCCTTTAAACTTTGAATCGGCCATAACAAACTATACGTTTACTGGTTTTGATGGTGGAGTAGTTACCACAGAAAACAACGCCAACTCGGGTGGAATAAACACCTCGGCAAAGGTTGGAAAAATGGTAAAAGGAAATGGACAAACATGGGGTGGTAGTTTCATTGCCTTGGCAAGTCCGTTAAATTTTACGAGCACCAAAACATTTAAAATGAAAGTGTATTCGCCAAAGATTGGTGCCAAAGTTTTATTGAAAGTAGAAAACCTTACGGATGGGAATATTTCTTATGAAAAGGAAGTTCTAACCACAACAGCGAATGCTTGGGAGCAACTAACCTTTGATTACTCAGGCATAACGGTTTCGAATAGCTATCAAAAAATCATCCTCATTTTTGAAAACGGAACCATGGGCGATGGCACGGCAAATTTCACGTATTATTTCGACGATATTGAACTCAATTAAACAACAGTATGAACACGATATATCCAATTAAAAAACTCTCTATAGCCTTTCTTATTTGCGTATCTATTTTTAGTGCTTGTAAAAAAGACAAATACACGTTTGGAGATATAAAAGCTCCTGAAAACTTAAGCGTAAATATTAGCATAGATGGAGCCGATACCAGCAACCCTGCAGGTATAGGTTCAGGAAAAATAACCATTACCGTAGCTGCTACAAACGCAATATCTTATTTTGTTGATTTTGGCGATGGCGTAACCAAAGAGCTTTCTGGTGCACCAACCATTTATAAATACAAAACACCAGGAACAAAAACCTACCAAATTAAAGTAAATGCTATAGGAACAGGTGGAGTTACTACCACCACCGTTACCAGCGCAACGGTATTTGTGGCTTTTGAAATACCTGCTAACATATTGCAGTTTTTAACCAATGGAAGTTCTAGAACATGGGTAACGGCAAAAGAAGAACCTGGGCATTTTGGTGTGGGACCAAAAACAGGATTTTCACCTGATTGGTATTCTGCTCCGCCAAATGGTAGAGATGCCTGCGCATATGATGATGAAATTACCTTCTCTAAAGATGCCCAAAACAATGTGGCTATGGAAATAAACAGCAAAGGAGAGTTTTTCTCCATTGAAGCTGCTACGGCCTACTATGGATTCTCTGGAAAAGATGGTTGTTATGCCATTAATTCTGGTGGCAAAAAGAACCTTGCCTTTATGGATGCATCCTCAGGCTCTACACCAGATGTTTCAACAGGTGTTCAATTTATTGTTCCTGGAAACGGAATCATTAATTTTGGAACAGGTGGAACCGATTACGAAATTCTCTCAATTAGTAATAATCTCATACATTTGAGAAATATTGGAGTAGACGGAAATGCCTGGTACATGAAGCTTACTCCCAAGCCATAATTTTTATGAATAAACTACTATTTGCCCTTTTTACACTTGTACTTTTTTCTTGCTCTAAGGCCGAAACTTCGCCTGTATTAGCTGCTCCTTCCAACCTAACTATAGCTGCTACCGTTTATACCGATAGCAGCGGAAATGCGGAGTTTGAGGTGAATGCAACAAACGCTACGAGTTATGATTTCGATTTTGGAGATGGCGTTTTTAAATCGACCACAAATAAGAAACTTTTGTATAAGTACAGTAAATCGGGCAAATATAAAGTTACCGTGCTAGCCAAAAACAGTGCTGGATATGATTCAAAAACAATGGATATTGAAGTAACTATTAAATTGGTTCCATATTGGTCGGATGAGTTTGGATATACGGGCGTACCTGATGCAAGCAAGTGGGGTTATGATATTGGAACTGGCGACAATGGATGGGGAAATGCAGAACAGCAATATTATACTGATAGAAGCGACAATGCTTTTGTTTCTAACGGAACTCTAAAAATTATAACTAAAGCCGAAAGTTTTGGAGGTAAATCCTATACTTCGGCACGCTTACTAACGAAAGATAAATTTGCCTTTCAATATGGAAAAGTGGAGGTAAGAGCCAAACTACCTGTAGGCGTTGGTACATGGCCTGCCATTTGGATGTTGGGAAGTAATATAGGCAGCGCAGGATGGCCCGCATGTGGAGAAATAGACATTATGGAACACCGAGGAAGTGAATTAAATAAAATCTTTTATACCTTACATTATCCCGGTCATTCTGGTAGCAATGGCACTGGTAAAACGTCTATCATTCCATTCGTTACAAGTGAGTTTCATGTATACTCCATCGAGTGGAATGCTAGCTCTATTCAGTTCTTTGTAGACGGTGTTAATCAATATACCTTTCCAAACAACACCACCATTCCTTTCAATCACGATTTCTTTATAATTCTAAACACAGCTATGGGTGGCTATTTTGGCGGAACCATAGACCCCGCATTTACCACCTCAACTATGGAAATAGATTATGTGAGGGTGTATAAATAGCATGTTAAAGCCTTTAAGCTTGCCAAATTATTTATCATAAAAGTATACCTTAGCATTAATTTGATAGATTAATCGGAAAGCGCTCATTAACTTTTCCTATGCTAAAAAACATCCTAAGAATATCACTTTTACTAATAGCCTTTTCCTTTTCTGCTAAAGCTCAAATTATTGGCTTTGGCGACCTTAAAAGTACCTATAAATCCTTTAACGGTTTGTTTGATGAGGATATTCAACGAAACAAATTAGCTCTCTATATTGGCTCTCCAACAGGCTATTTTGGCAAAATAAGATTCAAGGTCGAAAAGAGCATTAGCCCTGTTCATACACTTGCATTAACCTACACAAACTATTACGGAATCACTCCCGGAAACCAGGCATACCTAGAGTTTCGTAAATATGAGCTAAAAAAACACCAAAATTATGCCTTTTATTATATCAAATCTGGACTTGGCAACTCAACAGGTGGAGGTAACTACGCTTTTGTTGGTGGCGGTTTTGGCAGGCAAATTAATTTTAAAAAAGCGCCGTTTTTCTATATTCAATTTACACAAGGAATTAAACTCTGCAAGTCGTTTAATGGCGAGGTAGATACCGCCGAAAATGGCTTTAAAGGCCTGTTTTACCTCATTGGCCCAGGCGCCATTGTGGATTTAAATCTTAACGTAGGTTTTCGAATATTCTAAAAAAACTATCTATTCCTTTTCAATACATAATGGCACTCGTATTGATTTCCAGCTAGCGTATATGTGTTTGCTAACTCATACCCATTTTTAGCAAAGTAATTCAGAAGATCTACTATAGAAGTAAATTTTAATAGCATACCGTTTTGGTCGCGCAATTGTAAATCTCTTGCAGTAAATATGCGGTTGGTTTGACCCAAATCTAAGGTAAAGCTGTTCATAACAGTGCCTCTTCCAAAGTTGGCAACAATTTCTATATACTTGTTTTCAATGTCTTTTATGGGCACATTGTTTATAGTTTGGGCTTTTGCGTTACCACCAATAAAAACTAAAAGGATTAAAATAAACAGGCTGTTCTTTTTCATATGAATGTATATCTTTTATTAGGTAGTGGCAATTTGAGTGGGTTCTCTTATTTTCGTAGTGAAATATAGCTTCTTTTGTGCAAATAACAATGGCATAATACTTGCTAAAAGAACCTTAAACATACCATTATGAAAAGAGCCTTACCTGCGTTTATTCTGTTATTATTTGTTATTTCATCGGGTTGCAAAAAATCTGATACAGATCCAGTGGCAAGTTTTAGCATTTCAAATTATACTCCATGTGTAGATGAGTTTGTTACCTTTTCAAGCACCTCTACCAATGCCCATCATGTGAGGTGGACTTTCCCCGACGGAACCGTGGCCACTAGCAATACCATTTCATATGCCTTTGATAGAAGTGGTTTATATTCTATCAAATTAGAAGCCTTTAATAAAGCCGAAACCATTAGCGATTTTGTATTAGACGATGTAAGTGTATGTGTTTCGGGTAAAGTTGTTTTTTACACCGATAGTCTTGGGTTTAAAAACCCTGTTGATATAACCATGAATGGAGAGTTTGCCGGAACGCTTACGAGTTACCTAACCACTATTCCAAATTGTGGTCAACCCGGCGCAGTAACGGTTGAAATTTGCCCAGGTATTTATACCTATTCTGCAACAAATGGAATTAAAACGTGGCAAAATTCTGTTAAAATTACAGCTAATAATTGCACAGCAATTAAACTAAATTAGGCTCAACAAGGCTCGGTTCGAACCTACCCGTAGAGAAGAAATTTTCTTATAAAACCAATATTAATTATTCATCCATGAACTTATTTATTACGAGTATTCTTTGGTTATTAAGTTTAACTACAAATACCTCAAAGCCCCATACCATTAGCGCTGTTGCAGCAATTGACACCGTAAAAATTGTGAGTGGTATTAAAGTGAAATTTGGGGCTATTGATGCCAAACGTAAAAGCTATTCGCAATACATGCCTACCAAAAGAGAAGAAGGCAAATTATATATAGGTTATTATGAGGCCAACACCTTAAAAATGATTACCGCCATAACTTATGGAGATACAAGCAAAGTAGAAGCCGATGAGTATTTAGATGAATCAGGAATAGTAATGGTTTATGCCAAAGTATCGAGCTACGAAAGTTCTATTGCTGCCAACCCAAATACCAAAGTAAAAGCCATGGTAGAAAATTGGTATTATTTTGATAAGCAAACATTAATAAAATGGGTCTCGGGCGGAAAGGTAGTGCCAGCAGGCTCTGCAGCCTTTAAACAAAAATCGGCCGCCATAAAAACAGAGCTAGCAAACACCAAAAAACAATTTGCCGATATGGCAACGTTGAGTAAGATTAAATAGGATTTAGCATATAAAAACAAAAAGAGGGTTCAAATCAGAAATGATTGAACCCTCTTTTTGTATCGTTCTCTAAAAAGTATTAAACCTTCTTCACAAACTCGCTTTTTAGTGCCATGCCACCAAAGCCTGGTACTTTACAATCTATGTTATGGTCGCCTTCTACTAATTTAATATTGGTTACTTTAGTTCCAACCTTAATAGATTTTGAAAAGCCCTTTACAGGCAAATCTTTCACAATGCTCACCGAATCGCCATCTTGAAGCAAATTACCATGGGCATCTTTTACTACTAAACCGCTAGAGGCCGCAGCGCTTTCGGTATCCGATTCTTCTGGGTTCCACTCATGGGCACATTCTGGGCAAACCATTAAATGATCCATTGGGTAGGTGTATTCGCATTTGCAAATAGGGCAAGGTATTATTTTATCACTCATCTTGGGGCCAAAATTACGCAGTTTTAGCTAATAAGTAGCTATTCTTTTATTGCAATTAGTATGGGCACGATTTTTATACCTTTGAGTATATGAAACATCTCTTTACTATATTCACATTGTTTGTTAGTCTCCTAAGTATTAGTAGTTGCAAGTTATATAAAGCTGTTCCTGTTAGAGCCAGCGCGGGTGGTTTACAAGAAATTTATAATGAGGAGTCCTATTTAATTCTGCACAAAGACAGCAGCGCTTGGCATATAAACGAAGCTAGTGTGAGCGAAAATCAAAAGGAAATTAGTGGCCTCTTGGAGCCTGTTAGCTCAAGGCATTTGGCTTATGTCATAAAGAGTACAAGAAAAAACCACCTTTACTTTGCTGCTATGTTTGACCCTATTAATGAGGTGCACCTATATGCCGATTCTACGTATACTCCAAAAGAAACCAAATCAACAATTGCCTTTAGTCAGCTTAACAAAATGGAACTAAATAAAAAAAACAAAGGCTTGGGAATTGTTTTAAGTGTGGGTCTTTTCTATGGTATTGTATTAGGTTTCGTTGCCTTAGCTACTGCAACACTCTAAGCCTTTTATCTCTAATTTAAGTCTATCAATTAATGGGCAAACTGGTTTATTGGCTTGAAGGTGTGTTTTTATTAACCGCAACTTAAATAAGAATTTATTCTTAATAGACTCATAAAAGTTTCTTTAAATAAAACCAATGCCTAGTAATCCGAGATTGGAAGATTACATTTGTGCCTAGTTTTAACGTTACTCCCAACCCTAATTTCATTTTTATGAAAAAACAAATTTTTACCCTACTCCTAAGCCTTTTCATTTTCAAAGCATTTTCGCAATGCACCGTAAGTGCTGGCGCATCTCCCCAATTTTTATGCAATGGTTCAAGCATTACTTTGCAAGCTACTTCTGGCTTTAGTTCCTATTTATGGTCAACAGGTGCAAGTGGTTCTTCTATTACTGTAAGCACACCCGGAACCTATACCGTTAAAGCAACAAGCGCTACAAATTGTATTGCCTATGGCTCTGTTGAGGTTAGAACCTATAACCGTGCACGTTTTACCCTTAGTGGAACCATGAAATGCGATACAAGTATCTATACTTTTTACAATCAAAGTAATTTAGCCCTGAACCAAATTTCAAAGTTTAAATGAATCTATGGCGATGGAAGCTTTTATGAGTCGGCAAGCCCTCTCTCTAATAGCGATAAATTAGTTTGGGCTAATACCCAACATGCCTATACCAAAAACGGTGTGTTCCATCCGCAACTAATTACTTGGTATCCTTCGCTAAGTTGCATCGATACCTTTAACTTTAAGGAAGACCCAAGCTCGGGAGTTTATTTCCCTGCTAATTATATTCCTCAAATCCTCTTAAAATTAAGTTCTGATACAGGTGGCTTAAGCAATGGCGATTTTAGCTGTTTTACCAATTCTAGGCTTACCCTTTCAAATACTTTTCCATTCCCAGAAAATATAGGCGGCTTTAGTATACTTTGGGATTTTGCTGATCCAAATGCATACCCACCAGGTACAGATAAAAAAATGAATGAGGATAAATCATTTTATAAATACCAACAACCAGGCCAGTATTTTCCTACTCTTACCATTACATGCCCTCAAAAACCAAACAGAACCTATTCCTATTATTCAAAAATTGATGCCGTTCAAGGCACTACCTTCTTAGGTAATTCAAACCCAAATTTAAATACCATTTCGGGTAAAAAAATAGGCTCAACAAGCATGCTAAAAAAATGCAGGTACATTTTTACCGGCTCAAGCATAAGCGATAGTTTAGCCGCCAATTGGCAATTCTTTACAAGCAATTTTGCCGACACAAATACACACTATCAAGCGGCAAACTTATTTGGTTTTGGCCTTGTTGTAGCAGGACCAAAAGCAGCTATAGAAAATGCTGCTGCATCTATAGTTATTGCACCCATGCTAAAGTTTCAAGTAGGCCCTAATTACCCTGTTGAATTTGTAAACGCAAGTAATGCCTATGGCGCTGGTGGCCCCTTCTCAAACAAATGGGATTTTGCTGATGCCTATTCACCTGTTTGTACCACCTTGGTTGCTCCAAACCCAGCTGCTGCAAACGGCGGTTTGCCTCCGTATACCACAGCAATGGATGAGTATAACAGAACCACTGCCAAATTTAAGTATAACAACCAAGAGTATTTAGGAAGAGTAAATTGCCGCTATGCACAAGACTCTTTGCCAATACATTCATACGAAGTTTATACCAATTTGCTTCGTTGGTTTATGTATGGAAAAGACTTTCCTCCATTTGATAGCAGCGCAACTGGATGGACAAAATTCACACAAAATGTTGGCCCAAGAAAATTGGTTCATCCACTCGATACGGCAACTTGGGGTAAACCTGTTTATTCGGCTGGAGTGTATCCTACTAGAATAGATACTATGCTAGGTTTATTTCCAGCAGATATTCAACCCAACCATTCTATTATTTTAAGTCAAGATATTCCTGATCCTATTGCTGCCTTTAAAGGTTTTGGTAATTATATTATTCCTGCAGGTACACGTGTAGATACAAGTGGCTTCTTGATTCCGCTTTTAACAGGGCAATTACCAGATGGAACCAACCGTTCGAGCTACAGAGGAAATACTGCCATACCTATAAGTTATGGATTTAAAAACCTATATGAATATTTCTTCTACAGAGAAATTGCTAAGCCTTATGAAGTAAGTCTTGAGTTGTCTGCACCTAATACCTGCTCTAGTATTGATAAAGTAAAAGTAATAGGCAGTAAGCCCGATGGATTTGGCTTGAGTGCAAAATCAATCTATAATAATTATTTGGTAGGTGGTCTTCCTGTGGTATTTGATTTTACTGAAACGAGACCTACAAAAGAAATGCGCACCTTTATTTACTTCAATTACGATTCGCTTACAGATAGAAAAGATTTTACCCCTTGCGCTTTAGATGCATTTGTAGATTATACAGGCACATCGCCTATTACAACCACCCAAACAACACCTGGTGGACTGAGTGTTCCCGGGTTTTATAAAAACCCTGGCTTTAGTTATTTTAGTGCTTGGACAAACCCACAAGCTTACGACAAAACATATACCCATTACCAAAACAACCCCTCTGTTCCATTTAATTATAGTTATATGCCGTACGACAAACGAGGCAATGTAACCGTAGGTATCATCATTGGTTCGGGCTGCTCAACTCCAGCTTGTACAAGTCCTGCTATGGTTTCCGACACTTTCTGGTATCACAATATTTATAATTATGTAACCCTAGATTCAGATTTTACTTTAAATAAAAAATCAGGTAAAACTCAATATGGAAGTAATGGTATGCTGCCTAGCCAGGATAATACTATTGACACTAATTCCACCCCTTACAATTCTGGACGTTCGTGGTGCAGACTATTAGGTAAAGGGGATGAAGTTGAGCTAAAATTTACGACAACTAATCAAACCAAAATAAAATCTCATGGCATTGATTGGGGTGATAAAATAGTTACGGTGGATTCCTTTTATTGGAACAAAGTAGATACCAATGTTACCATAAACGGCCAGAGCTATTTCTTTGAAAAAAACACCTACCCTTTAGCTAGAATAAGATATGAATTTAATGTTGATTCATTCCCATGGAAAATAATAAGCACCTACAGTTTTCCAATGGGTGTTAAACGAAATGTGAGTACAATATCTGATACCTCTTGGCAATGCAACGATGCCCCGCATCTTCTACCTCCACAATTTATTAAACAATATGGTAAAATTGTTGACTCGGCATTTTTAATATCACCTATTTCTCATGTATACCAAAGCAAGCCCTTCAATCAAGAAGCCTATAGTGATATTGGCGAAATACAGAGTTTAATGTATTCAATAAATGATATACAATCTAATCGTTATCAGAATATAATTGTTGGAGAAAAGGCTTCCTTTGAGGCATTTCCTGCTAAACCAATATATGGGTTAAATGAACCCATACAGTTTGTAGATAGTATCCATTATTGGTTTCCTAATTCACAAGGTCCTTATGGCCCACAAAGGCCATTAATGTGGGATCAAAACCCATTAGTGCAAGAAAAATCATTTAGAAATGCCTTGGCAAATTATCCAACAGACACCTTAAAAGTAAGGCCAAATCCAACCAAATACTACTATACTTCTAACAGCACTTGCCCTAGTGGCTATGTAAACCAACTTACAAATAATTTACCTTCTTGCGTTAAGTTAGATACCTTCTTTTACGAACGCATCTATTGGGATTTTGAATCGGATGGCAAAATAGATTACGCAGGTGCTACTCCAAGCCATAGTTATAAAAACCCAGGAACCTATGTTGCCTCTATGATTATTAGAGACTCTGTGGGCTATTTTGATACGATTAAAAAAACAATTCAAGTTGGTTATTGCCTTGCTTTTGATCCGCTTCCAGAAAAAATAATTTTATGCCAACAAAGTAGTGCCACCCTGGAAGTTGGTTCAGCTTTTATTAATAATAGATGGTTTGCACCTGGAGATATTCCACTTGCTCAAAATTCCTTAATTCAATTAGCAACTCAAGAAGGTATGTATAGAGTGGAGGCGCAAAACAATGAAGGCACTTGCTTCTATAGTGATAGCGTAAAAATTGTAAACATGAACGATGCCCAAATTAAACAAGGCGCAAAACTCACCTTATGTGCGCTTGCAGACGATTCTATTGTTCTTGAACCTTTCACTACTGCTGGTTATCAATTTCAATGGAATAATAGTATCAATTCATCTCGCTTTGCAATTTATAATAGCACGCCTCCAACTAACTATGTACTTAAAATAATGAAGGGCAATGAAACCTGCTTTGATACTATAACTGTAGCCTATGTAGAGCTACTAGCCGCCAATATTAGTTCTCAGATCCGTTGTATTAAAGACACTATTTTGCTTTCTGTTTTAAGTAATAACTCTTTTGGTTCAAGCATTAGGTATGATTGGCAAGCTAGAAGTATTGAACCCTTTTTACAGGGCACAAATCATGTGCTTTTTGTATACCCAACAACGGGTACCTTTACCGCTAAAGTTGCATCTCTATTTGAGCAATGTAGAGATACATTAACGTTTAATTTACATGCCGAACCAAGCTTTGTGGCACCAAAAATTAGTGGCCCAATACTTGTTACAGGAGGCGATTCGGTAGTTTATACAACAAGTATCATTATTGGAAATACCTATTCTTGGAGTGTAATAGGAGGAACTATTTTAAGCGGACAAGGAACCAATCAAATTTCTGTTCGTTGGGGCAATTCAAATCCATTAGGTAAGGTTCATTTAGATCGCAATAATGGAACCTGTTCTTCTTTTGATTCAAGCACCGTTATCATTTTAACAGTTGGAATGCAAGAAACGAAAGAGTTTGTGAAATTAGTTTTGTATCCAAACCCAGCTCAAACCAACATTACTGTTTGGGCAAAATGTGTTTCTAACAAAGAGTATGCATATACCATTTACAGCTTAGATGGTAAACAATTACAAGATGGTATTTTGGAACAAACAAATGGTGAAATAAATGCGCAACTTTCTATTTCTGATTTTGCCATTGGCACCTATATCATTGTTCTTAAAAACGATGAATCATCTGCCGTATTTAGGTTTATGAAAGAGTAAGGGCCTTGGCCCTTACTCATAAACATAACATTCAAAGATGCCTGTTTTAATATGCTTTAGCGCATTAATATCGTACTTTTGTAACTCTAGATAACCAATGTTTTGCGGGTGAGCCAATACTTCTTTGCTACAAGTGGGCAACTTTGGTATTACTGCTTGCTCAACAGGGGCTTTAAACGTAATTACGCCGTTTTTAAGTTCCATCTCTCCAGAGTAATCTGAACCAAAAACAAAAGACGCATCTGAAAGTTTAATAATTGAAACACTATTTAACGTATGGCCAGTAGTTCCTGAAGTAACAAGGTAATCGCCCTCATAAGATTGGATAGTCTGTTTAGCTTGCGCAAACATAAGCTTTCCAGTTTTTTTGTTTAAAATTCTTAGTTCACTTCCCATTTCAATACTATATGGAATTTGGGTAATGTGATAGTCGCCATACTCAATAGTAACAGAGTCTTTGAAACTTAGACGATCTTCGTCATCCTCTCCTTCTATATAATCATTGTTTGGGTTTGCTGCCTCAAAATCGCTGGTGTCAATTTTTGTGGTGTCTGAAAAGGTTACGGTTTCTGTGGCAACAGGTGGTGTTGTATTGGTGCACGATGAAGAAAGTAAAAACAGAATTAAGCTTGGGAAAAGTAGTTTTTTCATAAATAGATTTTAGGTTGCCCAAGATAATTTCCTTTTCAAAAAAACCAAGGTCAAATAATCCTTAGCGCCATTTTCTCTTTTCTATAACATTGCCCATACAAAGGCCCACGCTAAGAAAAGCCATTGGTCGAGCCGCATTTAAATCTAATGTAAACGAAATTTCGGGAGATACATTTTTATTCACCCGCGGAATATATTTTAGTGTAATAGGCACCCCAACTCCAATTTTTTGCTCCATTTTATAATGGTGTGCAGCTGCCGAAACTTGATAACCCGGAATAAAAATGGGTATACCTAAAATACTTCCATAGAAAGGTGGTTCCCAAACTGCCTTATCAAAATGATCATAGGCTCCTCGCAGGTTAAAATTATGTATGCTTAAACCGGCCCCAATTATAAAATGGCAGGAAGGCGATTCAGAAATATTTGCTCCATACATAAACGAATGAAATTGATAGGATTCATTGTTGCTAATAGCGGCTAAGGAGCCCTTTTCTCCCACTCCTTTTTGCGAGCCACTTTCACATAAGCTCATAAAATTATAAGAAAGATATTTGTCGTTTTTAAGAATAGTGTTTACAGAAAATGTGTGTCCATAAACAGTAGCCTTATCTGTCACTTTACTATCGTCGTTATAAATGCAAATGGGCATTGAAAAGCCTACCCAAAAATACTTTGTTTCGGGCTTGTTAGCCTTTCTTAAACTAGGTTCAGAACTGGCAAAAACGAATGTGTTAACAAGACAAATAAAAAGAAAGGAAAGGGAAATTTTGGGGGATATTTCTGTTTTCATAATAGTATTTAATTGCGCCAAATGGTCTATCAAAAGTACCTTTGCTTCTGAAACATACATAATTGGTATGGGTCAAATACAGGTTAAACTATTGCAAATCCAATAAGTGCGCGTTCAGTCAATTGCACAATTCGCAAATTTTTAATTTCACTTGGGAAGATTAAATTCCGCCAATTATGGAAAGCACCGAATTGAAAGTAAACTATAGAAAAATTAAAGAAAGCGATAACCTAATTTTGGCTTCTATTATTAAAGGGAGTATTGAATCAATGGCCTTGCCGCTAGAAGGAACAGCACACTCTGACCCAACAACCAATGATTTATTTGCCTACTTTTCTAAAGATGGTTCAAGCTATTTGGTTGCCGAACAAGATGGAATAGTTTTAGGTGGATGTGGCATTTACCCTTCAAACGGATTGCCAGAAAAACATGCCGAATTGGTTCGTTTTTTTTTACACGAATCGGCCCGTGGTAAAGGTATTGGCAAACATTTAATGGAGGCTTGTGAGCAATTAGCCCTGAGCCTTAATTATACTCATTTGTACCTCGAATCATTTCCAGATATGAAGGCTGCTATTCATTTATATGAAAAATTTGGCTACCAAAAATTGGATGCCGCTCTAGGAAATACCGGTCATTTTTCATGCAATGTTTGGATGTTGAAAAGGCTGTGTGAATAGGGTAATTAGCTAAAACTGCAAATAAACCGGCATTACTTGTTGGGCGGTTTTTACTTGAATTAAGAGTATAATAAAAACACTTAATAGGAGTGCGTATTTAAACGCTGATAACCCTTCCAATTTATCTCTATAGCTATGCTTTATTTCTTGTGGGATAAAATGGAGGATGAAACCAATGCACATAGTTAAAATCACATATCTGTAATTTATATATACTTGAGTGAATACATTCGCCTGAAAATTATGTAGGATTTGGTTCAGAAAAACACCCGCTGTTTCGAAATCTTTGGCTTTAAAAAACACCCAAGCAAAGCAAACTAAATGAAAGGTAAACAGCACGCTTAAACCATGCACCAAACGATTTTTCCAATTGGTTTGAATGGTGCTGGCAATTGGGCTCCAAAACCTCCCCCATAGCTTATCAAGGCCCAGTGCAATACCATGAAAAGCGCCCCAAAAAACAAAGGTCCAATTAGCACCATGCCACAAGCCACCAATTAACATAGTTATGCCAAGATTTATGTATTGCCTAATGCTACCTTTTCTATTGCCACCTAGTGGAATGTATAAATAATCTTTTAACCAGCTACTAAGGCTAATATGCCACCTGCGCCAAAACTCGGTGATACTGCTACTTTGATAAGGCGAAAGAAAGTTCACATTAATATCAAATCCCATCCATTTTCCAATGCCTATTGCCATATCCGAATAGCCACTAAAATCGCAATAAATTACCAAGGCATAAGCATATACCGCTAGCAAGCATTCAAGCCCAGTATGTAAGGATGGATCATCAAAAATATATTGAACAAAATTTACTTGAATATAATCTGAAATAACCACCTTCTTAAACAAACCCGCACAGATTAAATAAAACCCTTGGTTGATAGTTTTTGAGTTGAGCGAAAAGGGCCTGGAAATTTGTGGGATAAAATCGGCCGCACGCACAATTGGACCCATAATAAGTTTAGGGAAAAAGGACAAGAAAAACAGGTACTCCCAAAAGCTTTTAATTGGTTTAAACTTTCCCCTATACACATCTACCGTATAGCTAATATTCTCGAACGTATAGAATGAAATTCCTATAGGCAAAATAAGCTGCAATGGACTAAGTTGTTTGTCGCGCAATTGGTTCAGAATGCTTATAAAAAAATCGGTGTATTTAAAATAAAAGAGGAGTGAGAGATTTATTAATATACTAAAAAACAAAAGTTGATTTCGCCTGGTTTTATTTCTATTCAGGTAAATAAACCGTGAGAGATTAAAATCAACAACGGCCGAAATAAGCACCAATACTACATAGTAGCCACATGCTTTGTAAAAGAAATACAGTGAAAAAGCAATTACACTCGCGATCCGTTGCTTTTTGTTTTGATGAAAAAAGGAATAGCAAAAAAAGAAAAAAACTAAATAAAATAAGAAAAAGCCGCTATTAAACAGCAAGGGGTTTTTGGGGTCGTACAAAAACTGTTTGAAAAAATTTAAGCCGTTAAGTGCTCCCATTAGTTTATGCTACGTTTAAGTGCTTCAAAAAATAATGAGGCTTGCACATGATATCCTTTTCTGCTAAAATGAATATGGTCTTTGGCAGCTAAACCTGTAGCCACCATTTCCTTCATAGAACCTTTTCCACCAAGGGCTTCATACATATCCCAATAGGCAATTCCTTCGTGTTCACAAAAGGCAATCATCCAATCGCCTATCTCTTTTGCTTTTGGGTTATCATAATATTGAATACGCGTTTTCTTTTTATGCCTAGTCTTTTTTCTTAAGTAATTATCGGCAGGGGTAGTAAATAAAATACCACAATGCAATTCTGTTTTAGCGGTTTGAACCAATTGCGCAAGTTGATTTGTAAAGCTCAAACTATCTATTTTACTAACGCTTTCATTGGTTCCTAGAGAAACAATTAATAACTGTGGGTTTAGAACACTTAGCTGACTTAGTAAGACAGCGCTTTGATTATAATTTTTAAGTGTTGCTCCATTTACTCCTACCGAATGATATTGAACGCCTTTACGATTGTTTCTAAGAATCATTCCGTGAAACACAAAGTTTTGTGAATGGCTTATAGTTACCTCAAATGACAGCACACCAGGAACAATTTTGAAGCTTTGTTGGTTCAGCAAATTGCCAACATTTTTACTTTCATTTATGAGTGAAAAACTAGATTCGTTAGAGCCAAAACTAAAGCTTGCCTCCCCTTGATAAAGCATAACAAGTTCAGAAATTTCGGCATCAAATAGGCTCGAATCAGGAATATACTTAAAGGTAAACACTTCTGTATTCGGATCCGTCAATGTTAGTTGATAGCCTGGAATACCAATAAAATTGCCTGAGTCGGCTTTTGTTATTCTTTGAATTTGCCAGTTTTCTTTTGGGCCTATAAAGCGCGCATCGGCATGTCCGTTTGTTTTTGCAAAAGAATATGGAAACACAAAACCTCTACCCGAATTACCATAAGTAGACTGTAAAAGTTTGCGCATTTTAGCTCCAAAAAAATCTGCTTGAATATGCGAATCGCCCAAGTGAACAATAGAAAAGGTTTGAACAGAATCTCCCTTTAGTTGGTTCAATATCCCAGAGATGGATTCACTGTTATGGATTTGATTTGAGGGAATAAGGTTCCAATCAAATTGCTCTTGAGCCCAGCTTATTTGCGGTATTAAGAGCAGTATATAAATTGCTAATTTACTTACTTGCTTCATAATATTTTTGCATAATAGCGGCGTTCAATCTACGTGCAACCCAATGCGAGCCACTTAAATTAAAATGTGTATAATCTTGATGCGCCAAAATTGGTTTTTCTTCAGCAAAGCGCACCATGGCGTTTTCGCCACCCATAGCTAGGTATAAATTCCAAAAAGCACATTGGTTTTCTTTGGCAAGTTCTTGCTGAACCAAAACCAATGGTTCAACTCCAGGGGCTGTTTCATAAGTGCCATTATTTCTATAGGCCTTATCGGCACTGCTTACAATCAGTATACTTGTATTTGGAAAAGCCGATTTAAGGTATTTAATGGTTTTATCCATTTGCTTTTTATAATAACTAAAATCTGTTTGCTCTGGTTTAAACAATAGGTTTGGACCATAATGCAATACAATTAAATCAAAAGGATGCTCTTGACTCCAGCCACTTAAAAGGGCTCTATTCACCTTCATTAACTCCGTTCCACATATTCCTCTAAACGAATAGTTATCTAAGTAAACGCCGTTATTAGATTCAAATGAAACGCCATACACGGGTGTATTTCCCGTATTAAATTCAATTTTAATTTTCTTAAACAAAGTATCTTTAGCTAATACCAAACTGTTTAACGCTTGCTTGCCAAGTAGGTTTGAAGCCTTAGATAAATAGCTGATAGAACTTACGCTATCGGCAGGACCATACCACAAAGTGGCTTGATGAAATACACCTAAATGTGTTTGAGGAAAGGAAGCAAAACTTGCCCACGAATTTTGCTCTGCATAAAAAGAATGGCCAGATGGTGGGAGTAATTTTCCAATCTTCTTTTGTAGAAAATTATCTTCTTTCCAATTATCAGAAACCTCCGAACGAATGGTTTGCCTAAAGGCTGCAACCACCGAAGTAATTGGAACAAAGCCCACCCCATCGCCACCAAAATAGTCTTGAAATTTCTGGCGAAGGTCTTGTGTTATAAGATCTCCTTCAATCATTGAATCTCCAAAATATCCAATGCGAACTTTCCCTTTCTTGTTCTTTTTTAATTGTATGAGCGCTTTAACAAAATTCTCTAAGCCTCCTTGTTTTCCCTTTTCGTTAAACTCAATAATTGGTATGGTAGGAAGTTTATTAATTTCAATTGGTTTGCTAGCTTGCGTAGAATCCATTGGCTTTATAGCCCCAAGAAATTTTGCCTTTTTCTTACTTGGTTTGGTTCTAATATCTGCAAGAATATCTATTGGTTTAACACCAAACTTGGCAAAATTAATTCTCCTTTGAGAGAAGCTAAAAACCAATAAAATTAAGAGCGTATACAACAAAATTTGCAACGGAAATTTATACCTATTTTCACCCATTTATGCTGCCCTTATCGTATTCTTTAAGATGGTATTTTTTAATAAGATTCAACACCCGCTTCATCCAGTTTTTGTAGGATCTAGAGTAGGTTCGGCCAATACCTTTGAGCCATGCGTTTACCTTTGTTGTGCCCTTTAATTTGGCATAATAAGGCTTGGATTGAACCACTTGACAAAAATGAACATAAGATGCAGAATCACTTTCATAGGATTTGTATCTCGACTTATACTTTATGCCTCTTTCTTTTAAGTTATTGCTACCAACAATTCCAAAATGGTTATGCAATAGCACACAATTTTTGCTGTTGCCAAAACCAGATTCTAGCATGGCAATTCCTAAAATAATACTGGCAGGAATTCCTGTTTCGTTCATTAAACTTACCGACTGTTGCTCAAATGTTTGAATATACCTTTTGGGAGTATACTTAGCCCTTACTTGGCTTAAAAAACCAAGGCTAAGCAGAAGCAAGACAAAAACATACTTAATATTTTTGCACTTCATTATGAAAAAACTCTAGGCTCACGCCAGCTTGTTTAAGCATTTGTTCACTTTCGCCACCTGCATGATATTTACGCTCACAAACAACTCGTTTAATACCACAATTTATAATAAGCATGGCACAGACTCTGCAAGGAGTCATGCGGCAATATAAAGTAGAACCATCAAGCGAAACGCCATTTTTAGCTGCCTGGCAAATGGCATTTTGTTCGGCATGAACCGTACGCACACAATGTTCGGTTATAGAATCATCCTCATGAATCATTTTTTTCATTTGATGTCCCACCTCATCGCAATGCGGTAATCCTATGGGCGACCCAACATAACCCGTTACCAATAATTGATTGTCTTTAGCAATAACACATCCACTGCGACCACGACCGCATGTTGCGCGTTTACTAATAGCATCCATAACTTCCATAAAATATTCATCCCAAGAAGGGCGAATGTATTTTTCTTCTGTGCTGCTCATTTGATTAAATTAAGGTATCAATTTGTTGGTAAAGTTCTTCAAAAGTGCCATTGTTAGTTAGGTGAAAATCGGCCATACGCATACACGCGCCAAGGTTTTGCTTGTTAGGGTCATTCGAGTTCATTTCACGATCTTCACTTTCAGAAAAAGATTCAAATGAAATTTTATCTGTTTCGGAGCCACGCAACAAAACGCGATCATATCTAATGCGTCTTTCGGTATCAACAGATAGCAATAAAAAATTCCCTTTGGCTTTAAGTGCGGTCACCTCACCTAAAGTTCTAATACTTTCAATAATGCAATTTGTCTCACTTATTTCTGCCTCCCTAAATAGTTCTTCGGCAATAAAACTTGGACTATTATTGGCTCTCAACTCATTCGCTAAATGGGTAAGAGTATCTCTGTTAACCTCCTTACCCTGTTCATTTAAAATTTTAATAAGGTAACCTCGAACCGAAAAGTGGATGAAGTTATACTTAGAAATAAGGTATTCAACGATGGTACCTTTTCCTGCTCCAAGTGTTCCTGTTATGCCTATTATTTTCAAGGTTTAAGATATTTAATAGTAGTAAATAAGATTGCTAAGATAAATTGGAAAAGCAAGGTAAAAACATTTTTATTAAATGAGAGAAAAAATGTGCTCAACCTAAATTATTTTTTTCTACATTCGCTTATGTCAATAGCCATATCCCCTGATGAATAAACAAAAAAAAAGGCTCAATAATTTTCTGCTTTTTTGGGTTCTATTTAGTTTTCAAATTACAGTTGTTTCTGCTCAAGTAACCAAGTTGAATGAGCTTAAGCAATTGCTATTAAACCACTCGGCCCTAGACACAGCAAGAGTTAACCTTTTAACAGATATAGGATATCAATTTCAAACCATACAACAAGACAGCAGTATCTTTTATGCCCAAGAGGCTTTAAAAATTTCCAATAAATTAAATTATCCAAATGGCATAGCCAATTCATATAAACTTCTTGGGGTATCAAATTACCTGTTAGGCAACAATATTAAGGCCATAGAATTAAACAGGAAAGCCTTAGATTTATTTAAACAATTGAAGGATAAAAAAGGTGAAGCGGCCATTTTAAACAATATGGCTATCATATATCACAATGAAGGAAAATATGATCTTGCCTTAGAATATTATGAATTTAGCTTAAACCTTAGGAAAGAAATTAACGATCAAAAGGGAATAGCAGCTTGTTATAATAACATTGCTAATACCTATACAGATAAGGGAAACTACACTGCTTCTTTAGAGAAATTATTTGAGGCCTTGCTAATTCGAGAAAAATTAAACGACAGTTTATCCATAGCCAATAGCTACTCAAATATTGCAGGGGTTTATTATTACCTAAAAAAACTAGACGACGCATATTCGAACGCCCTAAAAGCCCTGAAAATACAAGAAAGCATTGGAGACAAAGAGGGTATGATTCAATCGTCTGTAGCGCTAGGTGGTGTGTGTGTATTGCGCAAAAAATACCAACAAGCATTAAGTTATTTCACCAATGCTTTGGCCTATTCGAGGCAAATTAATTCTTTGGATGGAGAATCTGTTGCCTTAACTAATTTGGGAGAAACCTATAATTTATTAAAAAAGTCGGATTTAGCCATTGATTGTTTTAATAAAGCCATCAAAACATGCCAGCAATATGGCGATTTGCAGGGGATTGCCATTTGTGAATTAGGAATAGGGCAAGCATTAGTAGATAAAAACCAAGATAAAGAAGGGATTATCCATTTAGAAAAAGGATTTAGAATAGCCAAAGAAATACAAAATAAGATTCATATTTATGAGGGTGCGAAATGCCTTGCAGATGCGTATGCAAAAATAAATAATCTTGCAAAAGAGAATGCCTTTTTAAAGGTCTATTTGAGTTATAAAGACAGTATCTTTAATGATGAAACAAGCAGAAAATCGCATCAAATTGAGTTTAATTATTTATTAGAAAAAAAACAAAATGAAATAACCTTATTGGAAAAAGATAAGTCTATTCAACAAGCCAAGCATAATTTTCAGCAATTACTATTAATAGGCCTTGCAAGCGTTATTCTCTTGTTGGTATTGTTTCTGTTTTTTATCAATAGGTTTAGGTTAAAAGAAACACATGCTAAAAAATTAATACTCAAACAAAAGCAAGAACTCGAAGCACAAGCAATAGATTTAAAAGAACTAAATATATATAAAGACAAAACCTTTTCTATCCTTTCTCACGATTTAAAAAACCCTGTTTCAAACCTTACAAATTTTGTTGAATTATTAGATCAAGAGGTTTTAACCGAAAGTGATTTTGCCATGGCAAGAGTTACTTTTAGAAAACAATTAAAATCAATTAATTTATTACTTGATAATACCTTAAGTTGGGCTAAAACACAAATGGCGGGAGAGTTAAAACCTGTAAAAGAGCATACCTTAATTGCACTTTTGGTTCAGCGCAATTTCGACCTATTTAAACAGCAAGCCGAAGATAAATCGATACAATTAAGTAAAGATGTTCCTGAAACAGTATCGGCCTGGGTTGATCCAAATCATTTGGATTGTATTCTAAGAAACATTCTGTTTAATGCTATAAAGTTTACTCCTAATAATGGACAGGTACATGTTATTTCATTTGTTAAAGAATCGATGGTATATGTTCAAATTAAGGATACAGGTTTGGGAATGAATAAGGAAGACTTAGCCAATCTATTTACCTATAAAATGAAGCAGGGCAACTATGGCACAAACGGCGAAAGAGGAGCTGGAATAGGATTAATCTTATGCAAAGATTTTGTAGATAGAAACAATGGAACCATTGAAGTAAAAAGCGAACTTAATGTAGGAACAACTTTTACTGTTGGTTTTCCAATAAAATAAATATTCTATTTCATTAACCCTTTACAATTACATACTTAGGCTAAGTGTTTTTATTTTGCCTGAAATTACAGCGGGGCTAAATAATTGGGATCAACTAAAGGCGTTTCTATATAGAAGGTTTTTCCTTCCAATTTTTGCCCATCTATCAATTTAAACAACAATGCCGAAGCCTCCTTTCCCAATTCATATCCCGATGTAGAGATATAGGGTATATCAAAATTGTAAAGATTCGGCAAAAAGCCATCACTCATAGTAATAATTTTCATTTCCAATGAAAGGTTTATTTTAAGCTTATAAACGGCCTTCATTACACCTTCTAAAATTTCATCACTCATAATAAATAAACATTCGGGTGGCTTGCCACTTTCCCAAATAGTTTCAAATATCTCCTGCGCCTCATGGCTGTTATGAGCATATTGAACCAAGCCTGGCGTAAGTTTAATTTGATGTTTATCTAATGCTCTCACAAAACCACTCAATCTATCTTGGGTAATACTTAGGCGTTCATCACCTAATATTCCTAAAATACGTTTTTGCTTTTTGCCCTTTGAGAGTAAAAAATCAACAGCCTCATAAGCCGCTTGTTCTCCAGGAATAGTGATTTTATAAGCAACGGTATCGTGAATAATTTTATCAAAAAACACAATTGGAGTGCCTGTATACATAAGCTCTTGAAAATGCTCTATATCTGAACTCTCCCTTGTTAATGAAACCAAAATACCTTCTACACCCATACGAGCACAGATTTCTACATTTTGGATTTCTCTATCCAAACTATCGTTTGAATGAAGGATTAATAAATTATATCCTCTATCATGTGTAACCTCTTCAATAGCCTTAATTACATTCGGAAAAAAATAAGTAGCTATTTCGGGAATTATTAAACCAATTGTTCCGCTCTTACCCTTACGTAAGTTAATGGCTGCAAAGTTTGGCTTATACCCAAGTTTATCCGCCAATTGGTGCACTGATTCCTTAACCCTTGCACTTACATCTGGATGGTCGCGAAGCGCCCTCGATACTGTAGATGGGTTAATGTTTAAGTACCGAGCTAAATCTTTTATGGTTACTCTATTCATTTGTTAGTACAACAATATACCTTTCTTTACAAGTTGTAGTTCAAATCTAAACACATTGATTGTGAGAGTATCTATTAAAATTGTAGAATTTACCATTACTTATCAACAGCAAACGTTTGCGCAATGGTTTGCGGTTCGGTGAGGGTAACAAGTAATGGTGTTCCCGAATACCTTCGATTTACCAAAACAACAAAATATGAGAAAAAACTACAAGAAATTTTTGCTGAGCACAACCTTATGCTTAGCCTCTTTAATTTCGATGGCCCAAATGAAAACCATTACGGGACAGGTTAAAGACGAAACCAATGCTGCCATGCCTGGCGCAGTGGTAACAGTACAAGGAACTTCTATCGGAAATGTTTGTGATGAAAACGGAAATTACAAGCTAAGCTTTGATGTGACAGGTATGGAAAAAATAGTGCTAAATGCTTCTATGGTTGGCTATGAAAAATCAAGCGCAACAATCGATGCTAATGCCGATGCAAGTGTTCAAAATTTTAGCTTGAAACAAGACCAATTAGGCTTAAAAGAATTGGTAGTAACAGGGGTCACCAACGCTAAATCGAAATTAGAATCGAGTGTTTCTATTTCAACAATTAGGGCAGAAAACATTAATCAATCGGCTCCAAGAACAACTGCTGAAATTTTTAGAGCCATTCCTGGAATTCGCTCAGAAGCTTCTGCCGGAGATGGAAATACCAATATTACCGTTAGGGGTGTTCCAATCTCATCTGGTG
This sequence comes from Bacteroidetes bacterium B1(2017), assembly GCA_002256395.1. GTDB lineage: Bacteria > Bacteroidota > Bacteroidia > UKL13-3 > UKL13-3 > B1. Next base: position 1,050,739 of record NKJG01000001.1, read on the forward strand.
GTTCAAAATATTTACAATTACAAGAAGACGGTTTGCCTGTACTTCAATTTGGCGATATCGCTTTTGCAACCTCTGATATCTTCCTGCGTGCCGATCAAACTGTTTCTAGAATTGAAGCAATACGTGGAGGTTCAGCCTCTACCATGAGTAGCAACTCCCCTGCTGGTATCATTAACTTTATTAGCAAAACAGGTGAAGTAGAAGGTGGAAGTTTTTCAAACACAATAGGTGTAGATTATAAATCTTACAGAACAGATTTTGATTACGGTAGCCCAATTAACAAAGACCTTAGCTTCCATATTGGAGGTTTTTATCGCACAGGAGAAGGCGTTAGAACTTCTGGCTATAATGCCAATAATGGTGGTCAATTAAAAGCTAGCTTAACTCGCAAATACAAAAATGGGTACGCTCGTGTATATGCTAAATTCCTAAACGATCGCGCAGCTGCATACATGCCAATGCCAATTGAGGTTTCTGGTACAAATGCAAACCCTGTTTATAAAGGAATGGCAAATTTCGATCCACTAACAGGCACAATTCACTCGGCTTATTTGCAACAAAGCGTTGGTTTTGGAGCAAATGGAGAATTAAGAAGAGCTGATGTTTCTGATGGTATGCACCCTATGAGTAAGGCAATCGGTGCCGAATTTAATTTTGATTTAGGCGAGGGCTGGTCTGTAGAAAATCGTGGTCGCTTTTCGGTAAACAATGGAAACTTTATTGCGCCATTCCCAGCTAATGTTGGTTCAACCAGCTCAATGCTTACAGCTATGAACTCTGCCATGGGATGGACATTAACAAATCCTAAACTAACGTATGCCGATAATGGACAAGCTTTTACTGGCGATAACGCTATGTTAGTTCATATGTTTGATGTTGAATTACGCAACTTTAATTTGTTTGCAAACGATTTTAAATTAAAGAAAAAAGTAAACGAAAACTTCACCGTTAATGCGGGTGTTTATAAATCAATGCAAACTGTTTCTATGGCGTGGGTTTGGAACTCTTACTTAATGGATGTAAACGGAAATGGTGGTAGATTAATTAACGTAGATACAGGTGCTACTCGTTTAACCTCAAATGGCCAATTTGCTTACGGTGTTCCTGCTTGGGGTAATTGCTGTACTAGAAGCTATGATACAAAATATGATATCACGGCTCCTTATGCAGGTGTAGCTTTTGAAGTGAAAGACTTATCTGTTGATGCAAGCATTAGATATGATATGGGACATGTTACTGGTTCATTTGCTGGTAGCGCCCAATCAACAAAAGACATGAACAATGATGGTGTTATTTCTGCCAGTGAATTGAGCGTTTCTTCTATTAATTACGCTAATTCAAGTGCCGTTAATTACAAGTACAATTATGTATCGTACTCTGCGGGTGCAAACTATAAAGTAACAGAACAAAGCGCTGTGTTTGCGAGATATAGCACTGGCGCTTCTGCTAAAGCAGATCGTATTTTGTTTAGCTCTTCCATCCTAGCTGGTGGCGATGCGCGCGCTACTTATGATGAAATTTCACAAGGTGAATTCGGTTACAAATTACGTCATAGAAAAGGTGGCTTGTTTATAACAGGTTTTTATGCCAATGTTAACGAACAAGGTGGTTACGAAGCAACCACTCAAAAGGTTATTGAAAACGATTACAAATCAATGGGTCTGGAATTAGAAGGCACATACGCCATCAATAAAAACTTCGATTTAAGAGGTAGTTTAACTTATACCAAAGCAACTATTACCTCTGGTGCTAACAAAAACAACACTCCTCGCCGTCAAGCACCAGTTATTTATAATTTCTTCGCAAATTATAAACTTGGAAAACACGCGGTAGGATTAAACTTCTTTGGTACTGCTAAATCGTTTACACAAGATGATAACAAATTGGTAATGCCTGCTTACCTTGTTACAAATGCCTACGTAAACTTTGCCTTAGCTAAAAACTTGAACTTCTCTGTAAACGCAAATAATTTACTTAATTCTTTAGGAATTACAGAATCAGAAGAAGGATCAATTACAGAAAATCAAACTAATATTATTAGAGCCAGATCAATTATGGGACGCTCTATTTCGGCAACCTTGCGCCTTGCTTTTTAATCCAATTTGGGCACTGTTCTTTTAGTATGGGGCAGTATAAATACAGCTGTTTTTATTTGGAAAACTCGGAGATCAATTTGGTCTCCGGGTTTTGTTTTTAAATTTGTTAAAAGATAGAAAGATGTTAAACATTAGTAATATCGACCTCATTATAATTTTAGTATATGTTACTGGAATTATTATCTATGGAATAAGGTCTGGGAAAAAATCCTCTTCTGAAGAATATTTTCTTGGAGGAAAATCCATGACCTGGCCAGTAATAGGCCTATCTATGTTTGCTGCTAATATTTCAAGCAATTCTTTGGTAGCCATTACTGGTGGAGCATATAATGGTGGTATTTCTGTTTTTAATTACGAATGGATGGCCTCAGTGGTCTTAGTAATTTTTTGCGTTTTTATACTTCCATTTTATATTAAAACGGGCATTTATACCATGCCCGAATATTTTGAAAAACGCTTTGATTATAGAAGTAGATTTTACTTTTCTATTATCACCCTCATTGGAAATATATTTATTGATACAGCCGGTACTTTATATGCTGGTTATAAAACAATCTCCTTTATTGCTGGCGATATTAACCCCTATTTAGTGGTTGGCTCATTGGCATTATTTGCTGCCTCCTACACCGTTTTAGGTGGCTTGTCTTCGGTTATGAAAACAGAAGTGGTGAATACACTTATCTTGTTGTTCTCTGCTTGTGTATTAGCTGTTTTAGTTTTTTCGAATGCCGGAAGTTGGGAAGAAATTAAAGCCCTTGCAAACCTTAAAGGAGATCATATGATGCACCTTGTTTTACCTAATTCAAATAAAAGCATGCCTTGGCTTGGGTTGGTGCTAGGCGTACCTCTATTGGGATTTTATTTCTGGTGTAATAATCAGTTTATAGTGCAACGTGCCCTAAGCGCTAAAAACATTGATGAAGGTAGAAAGGGCGCCTTATTTGCTGGTTTATTAAAAATACCAGTTCTATTCCTCCTAGTTTTACCAGGTATTATAGCCATTCAACTTTTGCCTAATCTTAAAGATAGTAGTGAGGCCTATCCAACCCTTTTGTTTAAATATTTACCAATTGGTTTAATTGGTTTAACCATTGCGGGCTTTTTAGCTGCCATGGCTTCTGCCGTTAGCGCTACTTTAAACTCCGCTAGCACCTTAGTGAGTATGGATATTATTAAAAAGTTCAACCCAAACATTAGCTCTCAGCGCTTGGTTCGAAGTGGGCAAGTTTCTACCCTAATATTTATGGTTATTGCCGTTTTATGGGCACCACAAATTTCCAAATCAGAATCCTTTATGGATTATATGCAAGGTGTTTTAGCTCTTATTTCACCGCCAGTTGTGGCTGTGTTTTTAGCTGGACTATTTTCTACTAGAACTACATCTAATGGAGCATTTGCGGGTTTGTTAACGGGTTTCTTTATAGGTTTTGGATTTGTAATTCTTCAAGTACTTGGAAATGAATGGGCAGCTTCGATTCCCTTTTTATTTAAAGCACCAATTATCTTTAGCATTTGCTTAGCAATTACCTTTTTAGTTTCTCTTTTGGGCAAGGGCAAAACAGCCGACCAATTAACTGGTCTGGTATGGAGTCCTGCTCTTTACAAACAAGAAAGCATTGAAATGAAAGGCCTTAGTTGGTATAATAATTATAGAATCCTAAGTGTTCTATTGCTCCTTATAACTTTTGTGGTGGTTTATATTTTTAGATAACTATATGAAAGCCTATACTCATGCAATTGATGTGCTGCTAAAGGCGTGTACCCCTGATGGGTTTTTAGCAAGCACTAAAAATCAAGATAATTATGCACGCGTTTGGACCAGAGATGGCGTTGTTTGCGGACTTGCCGCTTTAAGCAGTGGGAATGCAGAATTAATCAAAGGATTTAAAAACACGCTCGAAACCATCTTCGCCTTTCAACATCCTGTTGGGTATTTTCCTAGCAATGTTACTCCTCATAATAAACAAGTAAGTTATGGTGGTGCAGTGGGCCGAACCGATAACCCAAGTTGGGCAATAATTGGTTTGTGTTTGTACCTTAAACAAAACCCTAATGAGGAAATGAAAACTAGACTTAAAAGCCAAGTTGAAAAAGCCTTTTGGGTTCTTGATGCGTGGGAGTTTAATGGCAAACATTTAATCTATGTGCCTCTAAGTGGCGATTGGGCCGACGAGTATTGCCAACATGGGTATATCTTGTTTGATCAACTATTGCGAGTTTGGGCATTGGAACTTGCTTCCGAAATTTACAAAAACAAATTTTGGGACTTAAAAGCACAACAAATTAGAGGTGTTCTGGAAGCAAACTACTATTCGGATTTGGTTCAATATTCTATGTTTTTACCTCTCTTAAATAGAGAGAAAAGTAACTATCCAAAAAAGTATTGGTTAATGGGATTTAACCCTGGACAAATTTATCCGCAATTTGATTTGCAAGCAAATGCACTTGCTGTTTACTTAAAGCTTGGTTCAAGCCAAACCACACAAAAGTTATTAGATTATTGTTATGAATTAGCTGCCGAAAAGCAAAGCCTATTACCTTCATTTCACCCAAGTATTACTGAGTCTGACAGCCAAATGCCTGTTCTAAGAAACAACTATGCCTATACCTTCAGAAATCTACCAAATCAGTTTCATAATGGTGGTTTATGGCCAGTTTGGAATGGCTTCTTTTTAGCGGCAATAAAAAACAAACACCCTCAACTTGAATTAGAATTAAAAAACCAACTGCACACCCTTTGTGCCACTGGCATTGATTCTAAGTGGGAGTTTAATGAATGTTTTGATGGCGAAACAAATGAGCCAAATGGCCTACCATTTTGCAGCTGGAGTGCAGCTGGATTAATATTAGCAGAGAAAGGATTTTATGAAAATTGATGTATTAGTAATTGGTGAACTTTTGGCGGATTTAATAAGTGATGAGTATGTAAATACGCTGTCAGCGGCAAAAACATTCCATCTTTTTCAAGGTGGTAGTCCGTCCAATTTTTGTGCTAATCTTAAATGGTTAGGAAATGAAACAGAATTAGTGGCATGCGTTGGGAATGATTCAATAGGTAATTTTCTTACTCAATCGCTACTAAACATTGGCCTTTCTGGTTCGTATATAAATAAAAACAACTCTTTACCTAGCTCCATAGTCTTGGTAGGAAAAAGCCAAGCAAGTCCCGATTTTATTGCCTACCGTCTGGCCGATGCCCAAATAGCAGAGGTAGACTCTAGCTTAATTGCAAATTCTACTATTATTCATACTAGTGCTTTTGCATTAAGTTTAAACCCTGCTAGAACAAGTATTCTAAATGCTATGCGCGTAGCAAGTAAAGCAGGAAAATTAGTCTCTGTAGATTGGAATTTTGCTCCACAAATTTGGCATAACAACACCGGTATTGGCGTTTTTGAAGAATTATGTACAATGAATCTTCTGCTTAAATTAAGCCTTGATGACTTTATGCGCTTTTCTGGAAACTACAAAGCTAGTGCCGAAGATGCTATGAGGTTTTTGGATAATTACACCACCAATGCCACCTGCTTAACTTGTGGTTCTAATGGTGTTTTCTATAAAAGCTCAGGAACCAATTGGCAAAAAGCCGAGGCACAAAAAATAACGGTGAAAGACACTACAGGTGCAGGAGATGCTTTTTGGGCTGGATTTATTTCTGCTTTTTTATCTAACTCAAATCTTAATGAATGTGTTGAAAAGGGTATTCAAATAGCATCACAAAAAATACAAAAATTAGGGCCCTTGTACTGCAAATAATTTAGTTGAATGGGTCAACTCAAGAAACACCCCAAATGCGTTTATAGATCATTCTCGCATTTTACAAATTATTGGCGCTAGCTAACATATTTGCAAATGCTATTCGTCCTTTTCCTTTGACTTTCTTAATTTTTTATTTACTTTTAACCCTCGTTTAATCTACCGGTTACAATGAAAATAATCCCCATTAGCTCTTTTAAAGCACTGGCCAAACCTTGCTTGCTAGTACTGCTTTTTATTGCAGTGGGTAAAATTAATACTAAGGCACAAAGCAAAAAAGATAGCCTTTTAGTAGTGCTTGAAACTGAAACTAATCCTCAAACTAAAGCACAAATTTATAACGAACTTGCTCTTGAACTAAAAACTAAAGACCCTGTTGCAGCCTTTAATTATGCTAGACTTGCCCAAGCTCTTGCCACTCAAAATAATTGGAATCGAGAGTTGGGTGTATCGTATAGTGTTCAGGGCTTACTTTATTCTTATAATGATAACCTATTAGATAGCGCAGTTTATTTTAACCAAATAGCCATACCGCTATTACTGCCTTCAAAAGATAGCTTAGAGATTGCCAGAAATTATTCGCGTTTAGGAACCAATTTACTTTTGCTTTCACAGCCACAAAAAGCATCAGAATACATGCTTCAGGCAATTAAATGGTCTACCACACCTAAGGTAAAAGCAAATGCCTATAACAACTTAGGAATGATAAGTAAGAAAAAGGGCGATTTTGCAAAAGCCGTTTTTTACTACATAAATGCACTCAAAAATTACGAGCTCATTCACGAACCAATTAGCCAGGCAAGAACACTTAACAATTTAGGTTCCTTATACATTCAAAAGAAAGATTATATAAAAGCGCAGAATTGCTTCCAAGAATCAAATGCACTCATTCAAGGTATTAACGACCCAGAGATAGTGGGTCAATGCATAAGCGGTTTAGGGTTTACTGCTATTCATTTAGGTTCAAAAACAGAGGCCATACAACTCTTTTCACAAGCTGCTGAGATTTTTAAAGCCGCAGGAATGAAAGCCGATTATGGAAAACAACTTATTAACCTAGCCGATGTTCAAAGCGAAACTAAACACTATAAACTTGCTGAGAAAAACTACTTTATTGCAGAGGAAATTCTGAAGGAATCAAAGGATAATTTTGGCTTATCTGCCATTTATAATAACCTCTCCGAATGTTACCTAAAACAAAATAAACCCAAAGAAGCTGCCAAATATTTAGAAAAGGCCTATACCTTATCTCTGGGGTATACAGATATTAACTTCAATCGTTTAATTGTTAAAAATCTAAGCAGTATCTACGAAACCTTGGGGCAGGCAGAAAAGGCTCTTAAATACCGCAAAATTTACGAGTCGTTAAATGATGAAATGGTAAATGAGGCAGAAAATGTTAAGTACGTTGAGCTTAACCATGCCTATGAAACCAGTAAAAAGGAAAAAAAGATTGAGCAACAAACGCAACAAATTACCGAGATTAAAAGTAGTCGACAATATATAATTTACCTCGTAGCCGCCCTTTTAATACTTGTATTAGTGGTCTTGTTTATCCTAAATAAACGTATTCAACACCAACAAAAACTAGAAGAAAACATCTCTTCTGTTGCCAAACAAATTGCCTCTCTTAAATTCGAAAACAATACCCTCCGACAAAAACTCCTAGAAACAGAAAAGGAACTTAAAACCCTTGCTCAAAAATATACCGAAGCAAAAGAAAAACTTCCCGATAATTTAGTAGGACTCTCGAAACGAGAATATGAAGTGTTGCTTTTTATTGCCGAAGGACTTTCGGATAAAGAAATTGCTGAAAAAATCTTCGTTAGTATCAATACCGTTCGAACACATGTTAGGAGAATTTACGACAAATTGGTAGTTAATAGCCGAGTGGAGGCCATAAAATTATTGAATCAATATCAGGTTTTAGCCGAAGCTTCATAATTTAAAAAATACAGCCCCTAAAAGGCTGGTGACAGAACTTGTTCTATTAATTTGCTGAAAATCAGAGCTGTTTTTTTGGCGTAAATAGCCAAAATCATTATTACTAATGACAAGCTAAGGCTTATATATACGATATTTTTGTACCACAATCTTTTTTATTATGAAACAAAACCTATTTCTCAAGGGGCTCCTTGTACTAGTTTTGAGCCTAAGCTTAAAAGCCACCTTTAGCCAAACGGTGGTAAATGCCCCCAACGTAGAAGACGTTTGGGGTGGAAGAATTAATGCCATTGCCGGCTATTCCAAATCGTCCGATTCTGTAGGAATTTATATTGCTACTGAAAGTGCCAACTCCCTGTTTTTCACAAGCATCTACAATCCTGCTGGTTCGGGTTTTACTTTCCGACGCTTTCGCGTCCTGCCAAGTGCCAACTCAGATGCCAACCTTGGATCAGGTATTAGCCTAATGGATGTTCACAAAGAATCTGGAATGCTCTTCTTTGTAAATAATGGTTTGTATAGCACCAGCCCAACAGCCACATCCCTAACATTAATTGACAATGGAAACATATCGAATTTAAAAATTAGGGATTCCATTTTAATTTATGTGAAAGGCGTTCAAATGCATTGGGGCAAAATTAATAGTGCCGGAACCTATACCGCAGATGCAGCTTCACCTATTTCAATTGGTAGTGTTCCATCTGGAAATTTAACCATAGCCATAAACCCAAAAAACTATTTAGTGTATTTGGCCTTTGGAGGTACCTCGCCTAGTGTGATTAAAACGACAAGTGTTTTTTATAGTCTTGGTTCAGGAACTACCTTTTCTAGTCTTCCATCTGGAACCATTCCAGCAAGTACTAGTTATACTGGCTTTGGAATTAGCCCTTCTGGGCGATTGTTTCAAGGTGGGCAATTAACCTCTGGGTTCAATAGTTACAAGGCTTTTAGATATTCAGATGATGGGCTAACTTGGACCAATGTGTCTACTTTGGTAACGGGTGTTACAGGTACAACCATGGGTTTTTCTGGAACCGAAACAAGCTACAGAGTTCATTTTGCCAAATGCTACTCAACCGACCAAGGAAACAATTGGGTAGAATATGGCAACTCGAGTTATCAAACCCATCCAAATGATGGCGCAGTATTAGCCGACCCTAATGATAGCTTTACCGTATATATGACCACCGACCAAGGTATAGGATACTCAGTAAATGGCGGTTCGGTAATGCTTGAAATGGACCGTGGAGTAGAGGCCGTTCAGGTAAATGATATTAGCATGACTAGCGACAAAAAAACTGCTTGGATTGCTTCTAAAGCAGGCGTGCGTAAAGTTAGTAATTATACCACCACAAAGGATTGGTCGAGGGCCAAATTCCCTAATGGCGATGGCTCACCCTATTACGCTGCCGAAATGAAAACAGGCGATACTAATACCGTTTATGTAGGTAACTTAAGGGTTTACAAAACAACAGATGGAGGTACAAACTGGACACAAAAATTTAGTGCCGAAAATGCGCCTTATAGCTGGCCCCAAACAGCTATAAGAATTGAAGCAATTGAAGTGTGCCAATGGAATACAAACATTGTAATGGCAGGTTACTATTTTCAAGATTCTACTAAAGGCGGCCTTTTCTATTCACTAGATGGTGGAGATACTTGGCAACAACAATATCTTTATGCTTCAACAGGCTATAATGATGTAGACATTTACGATATCATTTTTAATATAGAAGGAACAGATACCATTGCCTATGTGGGTGTAGAATATGATTTGAGCTACCCTACCGGACGCAGTGTATACAAACTCGTTAAATCGGGCAGCAGCTGGACAGTTAGCCAAGATATGAATGGACCAACAACTAGCACAGGTAGCCTAATTGTGGCAACTATTAGAGACCTATATAGAAGCAGCACCGGAGACACCATTTATGCCTGCGGAACCGATGCAGGAGTGAATCATCCAATTGCCTATTATAAACCAATTACAGCCACCGGAAAATGGACGCCATTACCTACCTCTGGTTTTCCTATGACAACTGGTGAACAAGGATATGCCATTACTCAAGGGGTAGATACCATTTATGTTGCTGTTGAAAATGATGTGTACTATTTGCCTTCGCCAAGTTCAACGTGGGGCTTAGGATATAGTTACCCAGTAGGAACCCAAATTAATTTCTTGTATTACGATGAACTTTTGGTAGGTACGGCCTCTGGTTTATATGGCCACCATACCTTTGAACAGCAAAGTAGCAACCTCGCTCTCACCGTTTATTTTCAGGGACTTTATACTGGCGTAAGAACAATGACCCCCGCTCCGCACAATAGCAATGCCGCCCTTTCTAGCAGTGTGGCCGATACTATTATTGTTGAGTTACATTCTGCCACAGCACCCTATGCCTACGTTACAAGTGATACTGCTTTGTTAAGTACTGCTGGTTTAGCTAATCTAAGCTTTGCCTCTTCAACTAGCGGAACGTCTTATTACCTTGTTGTAAAACATCGTAATTCAATAGAAACGTGGAGCGCCTCTCCTGTATCAATGAACTCTAGTGCTACCTACGATTTTAGTACTGCAGCAACTAAAGCCTATGGTAATAATTTAAAACTTATGGGATCGGGTATCTATGCCATTTATAGCGGTGATATTAACCAGGATGGAACGATTGATTTTAGCGATTACCCTAGCCTTGATTTAGGGAATATAAATGGTTCAACAGGCTACCGAGCCACCGACTTAAACGGTGATGGTACGGTTGATTTTAGTGATTACCCTTTAATTGACCTGAACAGCGCAAACGGAGTTAGCGTGCAACAACCAAATTAATTTAGCCTAATAAACCTTTAAAGAAATTATCATATGAAATATTTACATATAGCACTTGTTTCTCTTTGCCTCCTTTGGGCCGGCAAAGCCAATAGTCAGGCCGTTCTATCCAATTTTGAATTAAGGATGGAAAATGGTCAATTCAATAATCCTTCGGCCTACCAATTTGATGTGTATCTATACAATAACAGCGCAAGCAGTTTTGAATTACGTGCAGGAACAGTTTCGTTTTGGATTAACGCCACTTGGCGAAACGCTGGAACCATAACTCCTAGCATTGTTTCGAGTAGTTTAGTGGCAGGCCAACAAACAGGCACCTCTGCCTATACAAATGGTAGCACCGACTTTTTTAGAAAATCTATATCGGCAGCAACTTCTGGAAGCGGAACCTCCATTGCTGCAAATACAAAAGTTAAATTGTTTACCATTCTGTTTACTAATTCAAGCTCGTTTGCCTCTGGTTCAACTCCCAATTTTGCCTGGAAATTTTCGGGAACAAATGCCTGCGGATTTACCTATACCGACACGACAACTACCGCATCGGCAATTGCTGTAAATTCTACCACGGTTACCGCTACACAAAGCAATTGCTTTACACCTACGTATTGGACAGGCTCGCAGTGGAATGCTGGTTCAACTACTGCGGGTGCGGCAAGTACCGCCGTTCCTACTTCAAGTAAGGATGCTGTTATTTATAGTGGCACCTATTCTGGCGCATTACTCTGCAGAAACTATGCCTTATATGCCGGTACAACCCATACACTTGGCTCATCAACACTTGAAGCAACCGGAAACATTAATACAATAGGAACGTTTAGTGCAAGCTCTGGAACCATTAATCTTACAGGTGTTTCAAGCAATCAAACTTCCAATCAAAGCATTACAGGAAATAGCATTACCGTTGCAAATTTAGGTTTTGGAACAAGCGGAAATGGTGGCACTAAAACATTAGTTGCTAGAATTTCTGTCTCAGATGTAGTTACTCAAAGTGGTAGTGCTATATTGGCCTCAAACGGTAATTTAACTTTACTTTCAAGTGCATCTGGTACCGCCCGAATAGCTACTTTAAGCTCAGGAACAGATATAACTGGTAACATTAAAGTTGAACGCTACATTCCTGCTAGCTATAGAAGATATAGGTATTTAAGTTCTCCTGTGGTGGGTGGCACAACTTTGCAATGGCGCGATAATGGTGCTAGCACAGCAGGAAGAGGCATTCACATTACTGGCTCCACAGGTACCGTTGACCCCTCTCTTAATAATGGAACAAGTGCCTATAAATATACCGAAAACCTAAGCGCTGGAGGCAGTGATATAAATAGCAAATGGCAAGCGGTTGATGGAAATACTGGGCTAACAAACGGTCAAGGTTATAATGTTTTTGTGCGCGGCGATAGAACAAAAAACCTACTGCTTGCAACAGACACTGTTCCAAATAATACTACTATATGGGTTAGTGGCACATACCCTGTTAGCCCTGTTACTCTACCTGTAACATATAACCCTACATTAGGAAACGGTTGGAATTTGGTAGGAAACCCTTTCCCAAGTACCATTGATTGGGATGCTGTTTCGGGCTGGACAAAAACCAATATAGGCAATGCTATTTACATTTATAACACAACTGCAAACACCTTTGGAACCTACGATGGAACTACTAGTACAAATGGAGTTACAAGATATATTTCAAGTGGCCAAGCTTTCTTTATTCAAGCAAATGCAAGCTCGCCAGCCTTATCTGTTTCAGAATCAGCTAAGGTAGCAGCCCTTGGTTCGAACCTATTTAAAGGACCAGAGCTAAATTGCTTAAGAATTAAATTGTCTCAAGATGCTAGCGCTTGGGACGAAACAGTCATACGATTTATGGACAATAAAGTGGATTCATTTAATGCGAATGAAGATGTTCGTAAACTTCCAAATTCAACCCTTAATTTAGGTTCCTACTTTGGCCCCGAAACCTATGCCATTGTTAACTATTTAAACAAATCAAGTTTAGGTAATAAAACAGTGCCCCTACAAGCAAAAGTAAAAACACCAGGAACCTATACATTAAGCTTTTCGCAGGTTGCAGATTTTGATGCAAATGTGGAATTGTTTTTAAAGGATAATTACAAAAACACCAGCACCAATTTACGCCTAAACAACACGTATGTATTAGATATGGATACTACTTCTGCTGCCATGGCCGACGGGCGTTTGGAGATAATTTTTTCTACTAAAGCAAATGGTGTAAATGCCTTATTAGCCGAACCAAAAACACATGTTCTTGTTTATCCAAATCCAGCTAAAGAAAGTATTCATTTAAGCTTATCAGCAGGAAGTTTTGAGGCGGCTACCATTAAGGTATTTACAGCCACTGGTGCCATAGTTTATCAAGGAATACATTCTGGAAATGCGGTTGAATTAAACATTGAAAACCTAAGCGAAGGAATGTACTTTATTACAGTAGAAACAAATAAAAACCAACGGTTAAATACCAAGTTTAGTAAATAAAGAAATGGATAAGCATACTTGTTTATTTCAGGTGAGTGCTAAACAAAAGGCAAAGAAATTTGCCTTATACTTTCTTTTACTCTGTTTAAGTTTTGCCCTACACTCAATTATTCATACCGAAATTATTAAGCGTACGGCAAAACTTAAATATGGAGTAGGCTACATCTATTCCTATGCTATTAGCCCAACTGGCAAGCTGGAGCTGCATTATTCTTATAAAAATAAAGAAGGAATCTATTTCCAAACAGGCACCTTTTTAATGAACAAATTAGGCAACAACATAAACCCTCAAAGCTTTAAGGGAGCCTGTTGTTTAGTGCAATATTTTGATAGAGACCCAAAGATTTCTCAGGTTCTCTTATCCAATTTATTGCCTATACAAAGTCTTCTTAATTTTGGCGTGGAGTATGATATAAAAGATTCCTTAAATAAGCCCTAAACCTATTTAATAATCTTGCTAAGCTGGCCTTTCTTCATGCCCATCGGCATGCTTAGCAAACCTACCCAAGGTTCTTTCGTGCACTTGGTCGTATCTGCTCCAAGGCCAGCCGCCAAATTGGGTGCGGTGATAATCTTCAAATGCTTGGTTTATTTCGTCTTTCGTATTCATTACAAAGGGACCATATTGGATAACATGTTCACCAATAGGCTTGCCTTGTAAAACTAATATACTTGTTTCCCCAGCTCCGCTTTCTAGGGTTAATTCCATATCTGGTTCAAGCGTTACAGCATGATATCTTGTGATACTTTCACCATTAATTTTAAGCGTGCTACCTTCATAAAAATAAAGTGTTCTGTTCACTCCATTGCTGGCAGCTGGCAGGTTAATGCTAGCACCTTCTTGCATTAATATATTCCAAACGGCAACTTCATGATCGGGAGCTGATGCCCAAGAGTTTGGTGGTGGACTTAATGCTTTATGTTTCCCAAAATTACCCGCCATTACCTCAACAAGTGTTTTCTTACCTGCATTATCAACATGGTTAATTTTAGGAATCTTTTCGCCCCACAGCATTTTAAAATGGGGCTCTACCATTTTGTCTTTTGCTGGTAGGTTCAGCCATATCTGAAATAGCTCTAACGGATTTTCTTTGTCTTGGTTTAATAAAGGAAACATCTCAGAATGCTGTACTCCTTTTCCTGCCGTCATCCATTGCACATCGCCATTTCCATAACGGCCTGCTGCGCCTAATGAATCGGCGTGGTCTACCAAGCCTTTTCTAACTACGGTTATGGTTTCAAAACCTCTATGTGGATGACCCGGAAAGCCCGGAACCGTTTGCCCATGATACATTCTGTAGCCATCTTTTATGATAAAATCATCGCCCATGCTTCTGCCCACAAAGGCCGAAGGTGGCGGACCTAATGTTTCTGTTCCCTTTGGAAATTGGTCTTCGTGGTGAACACAAAACAAAAACGGATCTGCCGTTTCCCACATAAAGCCCATGGGTTTAATCTGTTTAATTGGATTTCTCTTTTCCATACTTCCGTCTTCCATTTTTTCTACAATTTTTGCGGCTCCAACAAAAGGCGCACTAAGCAATGCCCCTAAGCCAATAGATACTCTCGATAAAAAACTTCTTCTAGCTAATTTGTCTTTCATACAGGTCCAAATGTATTACTTTGAAGGTATTTGTTTTGTCAAAAAAAACAAGTTCTATGGCTCTAATTTCAACTCTATATCAAACTCAAAATGCCCCTCTTGGTAGGCTTTATAATTGGTGTGCCAATAGTTATTAAACACATATAAAAACAAGGTCGACGTGTTTTGGTTTTCTCTACTCCACACTTTTGACCCATTGGTTTTATCTTCATTTATTATTCCGCCAACTTCGTATAAGGCAACCTGCGGGCAAGATATGCTTAGGTTCAAACCTTTGCCAATAAGCTTTACTTTATCTTCTACACAAATAAACTCTTTATTAGAACCCGCCAATTGCGTTTCTGGGTAACTCAACCAATGAGTCTTATTTCCATAATAAATACTCTTATTTCCTAAGGCAAAAGGAAGGGCGATATGCATGCTTTCTTTGTTCTTCTCAATTTGTTTATCAAAGCTATAGCGACAAACTATACGCCCCTCTTTTTTATATAAGATATAGTATATGCTAAGATTCGTTAAAGAGGGTAAACTCCCCTTTACAAGTATCTCTTCTACCAATTCGTTATTACGTATTGGTTCAATACTAATGGCGCTTAATCTATTTGTTTTACTTGGGTTAATGCCCAACATATAAATAGGTTCAAACAGGCCATACTCCAAATTATCCGATATAATATTATTGCCCTTTACAAGCAGTGTTTTTAGGCCTCCATGTGAAGGGTCAATTTCCATTTTCTCTATTTGGTTCGAAGCAACAGCGCTACTTGCAGGTTCTTTATAAACGATTCCTAAGCCTTTAGAAATTTTGTTATAATAAAACTCTGCCGAGTCTAAAAAGGCTTTCTTTATGCGCCATTGCTCTGTGGTAAAAGCAATCTCGGGATCTGAAATACTACACCAAGAACCCCAGGTATGTTCATGAAACAAAACCACATTTTTATGCACTAAATAAAATTCATTCTCATACTTCAACTTTGCCTTGCTGCTTTTACATGCCTCCTCTAAAGCAAGGGTTTTTTGAACCAAGCTGCGCATGGCCATTTCTTCCTTTGCGGTAGAATAGGCCCCGTCTTCCCAATACGGACTTATCTCTCCAGTATACGTAGGCAATTGGCTTTGATGCTCTGTTTCAAATTTTTGATACAAGGTATTAAGCGAGGCAATATGTAATTGCGGAACCAAAAATTGCTTGTTCCATTGCTTTACAAAATCGCATAATAAGGTGTCAACTGGGCCATTATCACTAATTTTAGTATAGCGCAATTGAACATCTTCATACGGGTAATTGCTTGCTAATAATTCTTGGCAATAATCAGAAATGCGTTGCTCCCACGTTTCTTGTTTCGTTGCATCAGGAATGCCATGAAAATAGGAATACCCCTTCCCTGCTGTCCATACTAACAATCGCTTTGTACTTGCGCTATCCGGCTTCCAATAAAAGGCCTTATCGCCTTGTTGCTCTATTACCGAACCAACTCTATCGCCTTTATCGGCTAATGAACCAACATAATTAGGGCCAAATGAAAGGTATGGAATACCATTGTTTACATACGAATTAAACCCCGAGTAGGATAGACCTGGAATATCGGTGGTCATTACGTTGCTAATTTTTATGCCGTTTGTGGCTTGTAGTTTTTTGGCATATTCTAAGGCCCAATCCAATTCTTTGGGCTGAGCCAAACCGGTAAGTATATTGGCATAATTGGCCGATAAAACAATATTGCCACTCTTCACATAAGTGATAAATTGCTCCTTTTCGCTCTCGCTTGCCACACGTAAAAAATTCTCTACCGCCCATAAAGATTCTATATGCCAATACGGTTGTTCGCGTGCATATTTATTTACCGCAATCCATTTAATTGCGCTACGTATATTTCTATTTTGAATTTGCTCTACCTCTGTTTGAAGATGAGAATACCCTATATCATTATGCGAATGATGAATAATATTAAACACATAATTATGGATGGGTTTTAATTCAATACTTGCATACACCGTATCGGTTCTGTTTAAAACACACACAACCTTATCAACTCCTGTTGTTACTGGGTTATAGGCTGCTACACTTAGTTTATTATATCCCTCCTTTACAACAAATTGATGGTGTATTCCACCTATAAGAACTTGAAAACTTGAACTACCTTTATACGGGTTATCTAATAAAATATTAACCTGTCTTTTTTGATCTTCACGTAAAACCAAATTTGTTGCTTGAATATCTACCTGCAACTTTTTAGCATACATAAAAACCATTAACCAATCGCGGCTATTTTGATTTTGACCTTCTATAGAAAATACTGCTTTCTCTTTAACTAATTTAGAGGGTACGGTAATAAACAATTTACCAAAACCATCCTTATTTAAATCGTATTCTTGTTGCACAAACTCAAAGCCTGAACCCTGTGTATTTTGGCCCACATACCTATAGTTTCCAAGCTCCTTCATTTGCGTGGTTAGGGTAAACAAGCGCTCTCCATTTAACGTAATATCAAACAAACGCGCGCCGCTACTCGTACCTGTTGAATGACCAATTAGTACCTCATAACAAACCCTATCTTTCTTGCCAGAATACGTTGGAGCTAGCCAAGAAACAGGCATTTTTCCAAGCGTGCGCGTAAGCATAGCCTTAGGCGCAAATTGATGTAAGGGCGAGAAATACATAATTTCTTCGCCAACAACTTTGCTTTGGTAACCCTGCAAGGTATCTGCCTTTTGAGCCAAACAAGGCAAAGCACTAACACATAATATAAAAAGGAGCTTCTTCATAGTTGAAACACTTATAAAGAAAAGTTAGAGAATAAAGTCCTAAAAACTATGGCTTCAGTTCTTGCTTAACCATCATGGCTTGTATTTGGCGCATGGTTTTTTCCATCCCATCTGGACTGCCATCTAAGAAAATAACATTGCCTTTTCCATACTCTGCAAAGTTCTTAACGGCTTCTGTCCACATGCTAAATAAAATAACATTCGTATCTAAATTGGCTTGCTTCATTTCTTCGGCGGCATTGCTCATACCCTTGGCAACCGCTTCTCTAAATAAGGCCACACCCTCACCTCTAAGCAAGGCTGCTTGCTTTTCGGCTTCGGCAGATATTTTAATTGCATTACCCTCTGCTTCGGCAGCTTTGGTTTTTGTAATTAATAGTGCCTGACCTTCATTTTCGGCAGCTGCTTTTAAGTTGTTTGATGCTACCACTTTACTCATACTCTCAATAATGGCTTGATCAAAGGTGATATCATTAATCTGAAGATCTTGTAAATGGTAACCCCAAGTAGAAAGGGTATGGTCTATTTGATCTTTCACAAAATCTACAATCTCTTTGCGTGAAGCTAAAACTTCTGCTTGTTTTTTGGAGGCCACAAACGCTCTAATGCTACCTTCAATGGTGCGAATTAACGCTTGCATTAAATCCTTTTCGCTAAAAAACTTAAAGGCTACACGTTGTATGGTTTCATCCTCTTGATCCATAACGCTAAACAAAAGCATCGATTTAAAATACACATTTGCTTGGTCAATGGTAACCGCTTGAAACTCCAATTCTACCGAACGGTTTTGAATAGAAATCTTTTTATACACCTGCTCAATTATTGGAATTTTTAGGTTCAAACCCGGCTGCATAATGCGCTTGTATTTACCAAACACAGTAATAACGGTTACAGTACCTTGTTGCACTGTTTGTAGGCCTGTAAAAAGTATTAAGGCAACTAAAATAAAAATGATAACGAGTACGTACATAATCTGCGTAATTTTTTTGTAAAATGAGTTGGGCTGTTTTGCTTAACGTAAGAAAAACTATCTGCAATTAAGAGGAAATTCGGGCTATTTCAAACAAAAAAACAAATTCAATTGTTTTGCATGATTTCAACTTAAAATCTCTTAAAGGTTTTTGAGTTAGTCATTTAAAAATCGGGGAAGTCAGATTTATTACTATAGGACACTATCTTTGTCTAATTAGAATTAAAAAAACATTAATTAAAACAACATATGAAAACTAAATTACTCTATCTATCTAAAGGCCTTGTAGGAACAATTTTGTTCCTCCTCATAGGCACTTTTCAATTGGGGGCTCAGGCCTTGTCTGGCACTTATTCTATCCCAGGAAACTATGCCTCCATTGAAGCTGCCATTGCTGCTTTAAATACCAATGGCGTGAGTGGAGCAGTAACCTTTAATATTGGAGCAGGTTCTTCGTATACAGAATTTCCCACCTCCACTTTGGTTTTGGGAAGTGCTACATTAAATGCAACAACCTCAAACACCAATACCATCACTTTTCAAAAGGCAGCAACGGCAACAGCCAATCCATTAATAACAGCTTATGCTGGAACTAAGTTAGCCACATCTGCCGACTCAATTGATGGTATTTGGGCAATTGCAGGTACCGATTTTGTGACGATTAATGGCATTGATTTGCTTGACCCAACGAGCAATACCACCCCAACTACCTGCATGGAATTTGGATACGGTTTGTATAAATTAAACGTAAACGATGGGGTAAATAATACCACCATAAGAAACTGTGTAATTACCTTAAATAGATTAAATGTAACCGCACCTCCGGCTGGTGCTAGGAGTAATATTGGTGGGTCTACAGGTATAGATATGATAAACGCAACCCGACAAGTAGTAAATACCGCCTTGGTTCAAACAGCCGTATCTGGTGCAAACTCAAACAATAAATTCTATTCAAACACTATTCAAAACTGTAATTTCGGTATTGCTTTGGCAGGTGCCACTGTTGCTTCTCCATATACACTTGCTGATTTTAATAATGATATTGGAGGTAACTCTTACTTAACAGGAAATAATATTATCAATTTTGGTGGAGGTGTTGGTGCTACCATTCAATGCGGTGCAACTTATATTAGCAACCAATACAATGCAAATATTTCATATAACAATATCAACAACAACGATGGCTCGGGTGTAAATCATCCAGTAACCAACCGTGGAATTTGGTTGTTTGGAAATTCACCAGGAGCAAGTATCAATGTTAACTATAACACAATTACCATTAAAAGCGGTGCAGCAACGGGTTCCATTAATTGGTGTATAGATATGGAAATGGCACAAACAGGAGCCAATGGAAATACCATTAATATTAACAACAATCAATTACTTAATTGTACAAGTGCCACTGGTTCAACAGTTGCCTTTACGGGTATTTGGGCAAACTCTGCTCCAACAACCATGAACATTAACAACAATTATTTCTATGGATTTACCTATAATGGAACTGCAGCCTCTCAAGTAGCATGTATCCTTAATCAGTTGGCTGGTGTTGGAACATTAAATATTAATAACAATAGTATAGATTCTACAACCTTACTTGGAGCATCGGGTGCGTTTTATAATATTGTATCAACAGCTGCTACTCTTACTGCAACCAATATCAACGGAAACACAATTACTAGAACTACTTTAAATTCTATCGGAGCAGGTTCTCAAACAATGTATCCTATTTTTAATTCGGGTACAACCCCTGTAGTAAATATAATAGGAAACACCATAAACAACCTTACTAGAAATGGAACAACGGGTGGCACTACCATTGGTATATATCCATCCAGTGGAACCATTCAAAATGTTAGAAAAAACACCGTTTCTAATATGTCTATTAATGGAACAGGAGCTACATCTACCATGTATGGTATTCAAACAAGTTTAGGTGTATTAAATATTGATAGTAATATTGTCTTTAATTTATCTGTAAATAAAGTATCTGGAACAGGTGCTTTGTATGGTATCTATAATATTTCATCGCCTACCAACGAAACTTTCTCTAATAATCAAATATACAACCTTACTCACTTAGGAACCGGCTTGGTATATGGTATTTATGCCTTTACCACCACGGGTGTTAGAACTGTTAGAGACAATACCATTTATAATTTAACAGGGAATGGAGGGAATGTGGTTGGTTTATTAATGCTATCGAGTTCTCCAACCATTACTAGAAATAAAATTTATAGTTTACGAAGCAATGGTGCCACTACCGGAACCGTTTTTGGCATTTCTTTAACTAGTTTAGGTACCTCTGGTATTGCTACCATATCAAACAATTTAATTGATAGTTTAATAGCACCAAATTACAGTGGAACAACCGATGCCATTAGAGGTATTAGCTCAACTATTACAACCGCTACAACAAGTCTTAGAATTTATTATAATACCATCCGATTAGGTGCTACCACAGGTGGTGCCAACTTCTCTTCGTCGGGTATATTTTTTACGGGCGGAACAGTAGCTACTACTGCAACGCTTGATTTAAGAAACAATATTATTGTTAACAATTCAACTCCTATAGGAACAGGCTTAAGTGTGGCTTTAAGAAACTCAACCACCACTTTTAGCAACTACGCAAGCACCTCTAACAATAACTTGTTTTATGCGGGTACACCAGGTGTGGCCAACTTAATTTATTATGATGGCGTTAATTCCGATCAAACCATTGCTGCATTCAAAAGCAGATTAGTTTCTTTTGAACAAGCCTCGTTTACCGAGAACCCAACTTTTATTAGCAGCATTGGCTCTTCACCAGATTTCTTGCACTTAGATTTATCAACGCCTACCCGGTGCGAAAGTGGTGCGGCAAATATTGCTGGTATTACCACCGATTTTGACAATGCGGTTCGTCAAGGAAATGCTGGTTACCTAGGTAGTGGAGCCGCTCCTGATGTGGGTGCAGATGAAGGCAACTTCCCTGGCATTAGCATGGTGTTAGATTCAATTATGGTGGATCAAATTACTGCTGCAGTTCCTATTAACTCTACAAACCAACAAATAGTTGCCATACGAGTTCATACCTCAAACAGCTTTGCTCCGTTTACCTTGAGCTCACTAAAACTAAACACCTCTGGCACTACTAGTGTAAATGATATTCAAAACGCCAAGGTGTACTTTACAGGAAATAGTGCTGCTTTTAATACCAGCACACAATTTGGTTCAACCGTTGTTGCTCCTAATGGTACATTTTATATTAACGGTACTAGAACATTAGCCTCTGGAGCCAACTATTTTTGGGTAACCTATGATACCAAAGCAACAGCTACTGCAAACAATTTTATTGATGTAAGAGTAGATAGTTTAGTAATAGGTGGTACTAATATGGCACCTGCTAATGGCGACCCAATTGGCTCAAGAAAAATTCTTGCTCCTCTTAACGGAACCTATAACGTGGGCTTGGGTCAAACCTACCCTAGCATTACTGCTGCAAATGCCGATCTAGGAGCTTTGGGCGTATCTGGTCCTGTTACCTTTGTTTTAAAAGATGTGATGTATAACGCAGCATCTGGTGAGGTTTTCCCAATAGTTATGAATGCCTATGCTGGTTCTTCTGCTACCAATACTGTAAGCATTAGACCTGATGCGGGTGTTTACTCAACTATTGAAGGCAATAACGCTGGCGCTGCACTTGATTTAAATGGAATAAATAACTTTATTCTAGATGGTAGACCAGGCGCAACGGGTGGCTTTGTGAGTGGAAATAATTTAATTGTTTCTAACACCAATGGTATTGGTATGGCCATTAGGTTTAATAACGAAGCTTCTGCCAACAGAATTCTTTATTGCGATTTGCGTTCAAACAATACCACCGCACCAGGAACCATTAATGCAGGTGTTGTTAACTTTGGCGCAAGCTCAGGTTTAAATGGAAACGATAACAACACCATTAAGTTTTGCGATATTCATGAGCTAACTGGTGGTAATCCAACCATTGCCATTTCTTCTATTGGCTCTGCAGTAAGTGTGGCCGCAAACAATGATGGAAACCTAGTGGATAGCTGTAATATTTATAATTTCTTCAATCCAAGCATTGCAACTGCAGCTATTTATGTTGGTGCTAACAACAGCACTTGGACCATTAATGCAAATAAGTTTTATCAAACTGCTACTATTACCACAACTGGTACTCAAACCCACCGCATTTTATGGGTAACTCCAAATGTGACATCTTTAACTTCTGCTAGTGGTTTTAATATTACTAATAACGTAATTGGATATACCTCTGCAAACGGAACAGGAACCTACACCATGGCCGGTACCTCATCGTATCAGTTTTATGCTATGGATATTTCTGTTGGTTTAGGTGCAGCAACCTCGGTTCAAAACAATACCATCACTAACTTTTCTTTTACCAGTGGCTTTTCTGGAAATGGCACATATGGAATTAACGTAGCTAATGGAAATGTAAACGTGGGTACTGTTACCGGTAACCTCTTTGGATCAACCACTACCAATGGCGCATTTACCTTTACAACTACCACAACCAATGGCGGTTTAATAGCCTTCCGCTCAGGTGCGGGTGGTACCATAAATTTCTCTAATAATATTGCTTCAGGAATTGATTTAATAAGTAATAGTACAACCTTATACACCAGCTTCAACGGTATTGCTGGTTCTGGTGGTGCTAATTTAATTATTAACAACAATACCATTGGTAGCCCAAGTTTAGCCAACAGTATTAATGTTGTTTCTACCTCTGCAACCGCAACAGCTGCTTCTCCTACAAGGGGTATTATTTGCAATAGCGGAACAGCAGGTGTTATTAATACAATTACCAATAATACTATTGCCAATATCAACTCAAACTATGCGGCAACAGGTACTCAAGCAACCAGTTTGGTAGGTATTGCCGTTACAACAGGAACAAGCATAATTACAGGTAATACAATCAAAAATCTTACTACAGCTACCCAAACAACTGCAGGTGGTAGTACCAGTGCAATTGTGGGTATTGCGTATACCTCAACCACTGCTCCTACCACTATTACTAACAACTCAATTAGTGCCTTGGTATTAACCGGTACCTCAACCACTGCCGCTGTGCAAGCAGAAGCTATGTTTTATTCTGGACCAACAACAGGTACTAACATAGTAAGCCGTAATTTGGTGCATAGCATGTCTATGAACGCATCTAATCCCAATGTTTACTTAACAGGTTTTGATGTGGCAAATGGTATTGGAAACTTCCAAAACAACATGATTCGTTTAGGATATGATTCAATAGGTGTAGATGTTCTTTCTCCTGCCATTTTTAGAGGTATCTCTAAAAACTCGGGTAGCTTTAACTTCTACAACAATTCAGTATTTATTGGCGGTAATGGAATTACAACTGGAGCCTCCAATACCTTTGCTTTTCAAAGAACAGGCACAGGCGTAGATATTGTTAGAAACAATGTTTTTGTCAATAACCGCTCTAATTCAGGTGCAACAGGTAAACACTACCAAGTATTCTTATTAAATAATACCACCATTACCCAAAATAATAATGTGTATTACGGCAATGGTACTGGTGCTGTATTTGCTACGTTAAACAATGGAGCTAGTGATGTTATTTCTTATTCATCTGGTTGGTTAGCGTCTGATTTAAATAGCGTATATGCTAACCCACAATTTATTAATGCAACGGGTTCGGCAAGCACGGGAGATTTACATATAAGCACAACCCTAGCTACACCTGTTGAAGCTAGTGGAGCAGTAATTGCAGCTGTTACGGATGATTACGATGGGCAAGCTCGTTCTGGTTTAACTCCTACAGATATTGGTGCCGACGCTGGTAACTTTGTTCCACTAGATTTGTTTGCTCCTGTGTTTGGAAACTTTACCGTTTCTAACACTTCTTCTACAGGGGATAGAATTTTTACTGTAAACATTACAGATTTAACTGGTGTGCCTTTAGCTTCTGGCTCTGAACCAAGAGTGTATTTCAAAAAGTTTGCTACCGGTACTTGGTCTTCTACAGCTGCAACAAGAACAAGTGGGAATGCCCAAAACGGAACCTATAACTTTACCATTTCTCAAAGTGCTTTAGGTGGCTTGAGCCTGAACGATTCGGTGTATTTCTTCCTAATTGCACAAGATTCGGCTGCGGCCACAAACATTGCCTCTTTCCCTGGTGGAGCATCTGCTAGCAATGTTGGTACTATAACCAACCCTCCTGCAAGTTTCTTATCATACAAAATTGTAGGTGGAATAAGTGGAAGTATAAACGTGGGTATAGGTCAAACCTACACCTCTCTTACCGGCGTAGGCGGTTTATTTGAAGCTATAAATAATGGTTCCATTACAAGCAATATCACAGCAGTTATTACCAGTGATTTAACAGAAGATGGAACAAACGGTTTGAACCAAATAAATGAAACAGGCCTTGGAAATTACACTGTATCGATAGTCCCTGATGGCACTACCGAACGATTAATTGCGGGTTCTTTTGCTGGCGGTTTAATAAGATTCAATGGTGCAGATAGAGTAAAAATTGATGGTAGATTTGCTGGATCCGGTAGGTACTTAAGAATTAGAAACAGAGTTCTTGGCGGCTATACTATTAATATGCAAAACGATGCACTTAGAGATACCGTTACATATTGCCATATCGAAAGTGTAAATAACACTGTTGGTACCGTTACTTTTTTAGGAACAACAGGCACAATTGGTAACGATTCAAATGCCATTACCTATTGCATTATTAGAGATACCCTTGGTACCATTTCTACGAGCAATATTCCTAATACCGGGTTTTTTAGTCAGGGTACTGCTGGCATTGGAAACGATTACAACACCTTTGCCAATAACGAAATTGCCAATTTTGGTTTTAACGGTATGAACCTAAGTACCACAGCGGGCGACTTCTGGAATATTGCTAACAATAGTTTTTATCAAACTATTGCAAAAGCTAATGCCATGAATATTCTCCAAATTGATGGTGGTAATGGACTAACTATAACAGGAAACAGCATTGGTGGATCAAATGCGGTAAGAGGCGGAACAGCTTTTACAACAACTTCTACAACCACTCCAAATATTGTTGGCTTAAGAATAAACAATGCAGTAACCACTGCAAACATTAGCAACAATACGTTTTCAAACATTGCCAGTATTCAAGCAGTAAACTTAATTTCAATATCTGCTGGAACAGCAACTATTAATAACAATACGTTTGGTGGTGCTGCTCAAGCTTATGATACTATCCAAAATGGGTTCGACAATGGAATTATTACTGTAACAGGTGGTACCGTTACTATCACAAACAATTTAATAGGAAATGTAAATTACTACGACAATGCAGGAGATAGAACAAGCGGTATTACCATTTCTGGCGGAACCGTTGTTGCTGCAGGAAATACCATTAGAGATTTACGCTCCAATTCAAGTGGAACAGCCTTTACCTTTTTGGTAAATGGAATCCAAATTAGTGGTGGAACAAACCATAACATAGAGAACAATACCATTTATAATATTGTAAATACCAACACAGGCGCTTCTGCCTATACAGCAACCGGTATTACCTTAAATTCTGGAACCAACGTAACTATCCAACGTAATAGAATTTATAATATCTGGGGACTTGGAACAGGAACAGGTGCTTCTTCAAACCAAGTGTTTGGTATCTATAATGCCAATACATTAAACAGTACTATTCTTAACAACCAAATTAGCATAGGAAATAATACCATTGGCGAAACAAGAGTTTATGGTATACAAGATGTGTCTGGTTCGGGAAATGACTTGGTATATAACAATACCATTTTTGTTACCGGAACTACATTGGGTGGTTCAAATAATTCGTATTGTTTACAAAGAACGGGGTTGGGTGCTATAAGCAGTTTTAACAATATCTTTTATAATAAAAGAACAAGTACTGGAACAGGGTTTAATTATGCTACCGGAACCAATTCATTAACAGGAATTGCACCTTCTACAACTAATTACAACCTTTATGTAGTAAATGATACTACCAAAGTTGCCGAATCGCCATTGGGGGTTGCCAACAGTGCTTCTATCTTTAACACTCTTTATACAAGTGTAAATACCTATTCTTCTAATTGGTATGCCTTGTCAAGTGCCGTACCTGCTCAAACCATGTTTACCGATACACTTACAGGAAACTTAGGAATTGTTAGTACCAATGCAAATGCATGGTATGCAAATGGAAAAGGTTTGCCATTAGCTGCTGTTAGCAACGATTATAACAATAGCGCACGTTCTACAACTATAGCAGGTGGAGCTACAGATTTAGGTTCAACCAATTTTATTCCTACCTCTACACCTCCTGCCGCAACTGCTAGCGCAGCTCCAGCACCTAATACCACAACAACCTATACGTTTGCTGGCCGTATGGTGGCAAGTATAAATTGGGGCACTACAGGAACTGTTCCAACTAGTGTAAGTGTAGTATATTATACCGGAACCAATGCTCCTAATTTATTGGCATCAAAAACCCAATACAATGCCTACTATGCAATTACAGCTATAGGTGGTGCGGGTTATACCTATGGAATTAGTCTTATTTCAGATTCGGCTACTTTTGGAAATGTTGCGGGAACAAACGCGAGCAAAATTGCTAGATATACTGGTACTACTTGGAATTTGATTTCCAATTCTTCGGCAACTGCTTTTAACGGAAACATGCTAACAACAGGCAATAACCAAACAGTTTTTGGCAATTTTGCTGGAACCGATTTCCTTAACAATCCTTTGCCAGTTGAGATGTTAAACTTTAATGCATCGCTCCTTAATTCAGATGTATTATTGAATTGGGCAACTAGTTCAGAAAAAAACAATAAGGGTTTTGAAGTTGAAAAATCAAGTGATGGTGTTTCATTTACAAACATTGGTTTTGTAAAAGGAGCTTCAAATTCTTCCACTACACAAACCTATAAGCACCTAGATGCAAATGCCTTTGAGAATGCACCAAGCACTGCACTTTACTATCGCTTAAAACAAGTAGACCAGGATGGCAAATACACTTATTCTAAGGTAGCAATAGTTTCTAAAGATGTTAAAGAATCTAAACAAGTTGTTGTTTTCCCTAATCCGTTTACTACACACTTTGACCTAGTACTTACTGGTGCAAAAAATGAGACCATTACTATTGAAACAAGCAACATAGAAGGTAAGCAGGTAAATAGCCAAGTAAAAACCTTAAACGAAACAGGCGTAAACGTGCTTAGCACCCAAAACCTAGAATCATTACCTGCTGGTATTTACTTTGTGAGAGTTACACATTTGGATACCATTCAAGTATTTAAACTAGTGAAAAACTAATCCTTTAATATCTGCAGCAAAACGCTGCTTCAAGCTCCTAACAAGAAAGCCTGGGCTCCTGAAAAAGGTGCTCAGGCTTCTTTTTTTGTGAACCTGTTTAGAAAATTTGGAAGCAAAACTACCTATTGTGGGTTATTGCGCAGAACAAAGGGATTCAATTACACCAAAAAGTGTTTTTAGTTTAGCTAGTGAACAAATATCATTTAGCAAAAAGTGTTTATGAATTAGAAAATACTGTTTTTGATTTAGCTAAGGAGCAAATATCATTTAGCAAAAAGGGAATTGATAATAGCTAAACAACTATTATCAAGCGCAAAAATGTTGGAACAATTCTTTAAAAATCTCCTCGCTAATCCAAAAATGCTTCGTACAATTAGTAATTTGCTAATTGAATTTAGCAAATTAGGGTTTGATAATAGCTCATGAGCTGAATTAATTTAGAGCTTCGACAAGCTCAGCTACCTTTCGACAAGCTCAGCAAGGTCCCTGAGCCTGTCGAAGGGCTAGTCCCTATATGTCACCATTCTCCAAGCCCTCCCCCTCACGCCTTCACGCTTTTTCCCCTCTTTACACAAACAATTTCAAATTTTAGCTAATTCTTCCATCATTTCCTTAATATTGTGCTACAAGAAAAGCATATGATTTCAAGCATACTATTTTTGGTTCTTACAGGCATTGCCTCCTATTTCTTTGCCAAAAACCTAAGCAAAATTCGTCGCAACATATTACTAGGAAAGAATATAGACCTTAGCGACAACAAACCTCTAAGATGGAAAACCATGCTGCGCGTGGCTTTTGGTCAGAGCAAAATGAAAGCGAGGCCAGTTCCGTTTGTGCTGCATTTTATCGTGTATGCAGGCTTTATTCTCATTAACATAGAAGTTTTAGAAATACTCATCGATGGTATTTTTGGTACCCATAGAGTGCTTTCTTTCCTTGGACCATTGTATAATTTAGCTATCGGATTCTTCGAAATCTTAGCCTTTGGGGTATTGGTTTCGTGTATTATTTTCCTTTGCAGAAGATACGTAGTTAAAATTGCTCGTTTCCAAAGTCCAGAATTAAAAGGCTTTGCCAACCAAGATGCTGCTACCATTCTATTTATCGAAATTGTATTAATGGCTGCCCTTCTTAAAATGAACGCCGCCGATCAAGTGCTTCAAACAAGAGGACTTGAGCACTATATTAAAGCAGGTTCATTCCCTATTAGCTCTTGGCTTTTTGTGCCTATTTACCAAAACTTTAGCACCGAGTGGTTAGTTGCTTTTGAACGCATTGCTTGGTGGTTCCATATCATTGGCATTTTCATTTTTATGAACTACTTGCCATATAGCAAGCACTTCCATGTTATCATGGCTTTCCCTAATACTTGGTATTCTAATTTAAAAGCGAAAGGTAATTTAAACAATATGGCTTCGGTTACGCAAGAGGTTAAGCTTATGCTCGATCCAAGCGCCGTTGCTCCAGAAGGCTACGAACCACCTACCAGCTTTGGTGTAAAGGATGTAACTGATTTAACTTGGAAAAACTTAATGGATGCTTATACCTGCACTGAGTGCGGTAGATGCACCAGTGTTTGTCCGCAAAACCAAACAGGCAAAGCACTTTCGCCGCGCAAAATTATGATGGATACCCGCGATAGATTAGAAGAAGTGGGTAAAAACATAGATGCCAATAAAGGAACTTTTGTAGACGATTCTAAGAACTTGCACAGCTATATTACAGAAGCCGAACTGTGGGCGTGTAATACCTGTAACGCTTGCGTAGAAGCCTGCCCAGTGAACATTAATCCAATGGAAATTATTGTTGAAATGCGTAGGTATAAAGTAATGGAACAAAGCTCTGCACCGGCTTCAATTAACAGCATGTTTACCAATATGGAAAACAACCAAGCTCCTTGGCAATTTAGTCCAATGGACAGAGCTAATTGGACACAAGAAGATTAATTACACTTACATTTTTTAAAGACATTTCATACGTTAATATATGAGCGATTTTAAAGTACGTACCATGGCCGATATGATGGCCGCAGGTGAAGAAGTAGAGGTTTTGTTTTGGGTAGGCTGCGCTGGAAGTTTTGATGAACGTGCACAAAAAATTACCAAAGCGGTTGCTAAAATTCTGCACGCTGCTTCTATTAAATTTGCTATCCTAGGTACAGAAGAAGCATGTACTGGCGACCCTGCCAAGCGCGCTGGTAACGAGTTCTTGTTTCAAATGATGGCCATGCAAAACATTGAATTAATGAATGCATACGACATCAAAAAAATTGTTACTGCTTGTCCTCATTGCTTTAATACCCTAAAAAACGAATACCCTGCCTTGGGTGGTAATTATGAGGTGGTGCATCATACAACTTTAATTAACCAACTTTTGGCCGATGGAAAGATAAGCATTCAAGGGGGTGCCTTTGCCGGCCAACGCATTACTTACCACGATAGCTGTTATCTTGGTAGAGCAAATAATATTTACGAAGCACCAAGAGAAATTATTGCCAAATTAGATGCTGCGTTAATTGAAATGAAACGTAGCAAGGCTAATGGTTTATGCTGTGGTGCCGGTGGTGCGCAAATGTTTAAAGAAGCAGAAGAAGGTAAAAAAGAGGTGAACCTTGAACGTGCCGATGATATCTTGGAAGCCAATCCTGGTATTGTTGCAGCTGCTTGTCCTTTCTGTATGACCATGCTGAGAGATGGTGTTAAACACCACAATAAAGAAGCAGAAATTGAAGTAAAAGACATTGCCGAATTAGTGGCAAATGCCATGGATTTATAAGTCCTTTTTAAGGACCTAAAAATAAAAAGTTTGCTTTTTAAAAATCCTTGCCATTTATTTGCTCCAACAAAAATGAACAAACAAACTATGTATATGATGATGATGTGCCGCCTACCTGAGGGGAACTAAATTAGTATATACCTAATAATAGAAAAGCCTCTCAGATAAACTCTGAGGGGCTTTTTTTATTTCTAACAAACAACATGAACAAGAATACTCAATTAATGCAACTAAACTCAATGATGATGATGCAAGCCATGCAACATCAGCGGGGAGTGTATGTTCTTAATTGATCCAATTTACTAGCTAATTGGCAATTAAAAAAAGCCCTCCCGCAATACGCAGGAGGGCTTTTTTTTTGGCTCAACCCAACACACATTTTTTAACACACATAAAATAAAAACAACATGACAACACAACAACTAAGCACACAGATCATCCATTCTATTCCAGTTGATCCACTAACAGGAGCTATTAGTGTTCCTATCTATCAAACTTCCACCTTTGTGCAAGAAGCACCCGGCGTTCACAAAGGCTTTGATTATTCTAGAACAAATAATCCAACCCGCAAAATCTTAGAAGACATTCTTACCAACCTAGAACAAGGCGATGCTGGTTTTGCCTTTGCTAGCGGACTTGCAGCGGTAGATGCCGTATTAAAATTGCTGAAAGCAGGCGATGAAATTTTAGCTGTAGACGATATCTATGGAGGCTCGTTTAGAATCTTTACGCATATCTATCAGAAATTTGGTATTACAGTTAAGTATATCAACACCACAGATATTACCGAAGTAATTGAACACATAAGCGAGCAAACAAAGTTTATTTGGATAGAAACTCCCACCAACCCCACACTTAAGGTTTCTGATATTAGAGCTATCTCAGCCATCGCAAAAACTGTTGATGCGCTATTGGTTGTAGACAATACCTTTGCCTCACCTGCTTTGCAACAACCCATTTTGTTAGGTGCAGATATAGTAATTCATAGCGCAACAAAATACTTGGGTGGACATAGTGATATTATTGCAGGTGCCGTAATTACTAAGACTCCCGAGCTAAGCGAAAAAATAAAGTTTATTCAAAATGCCTCTGGAACTATCCTTGCGCCATTTGATTCTTGGTTGCTTATTAGAGGCATTGAAACCCTTCCATTACGCATACAAAAGCATTGCGAAAACGCGGTTCAAATTGCTAATTATTTAAAATCAGAGCCCCTTATTGATAAGCTGTATTACCCTGGTTTAGCATCGCACCACAACCATCTAATTGCTAAAAAACAACAAAGTGCTTTTGGTTCGGTAATATCCTTTACCCTTAAAACAGATACCCTTGAAGCCGCGCAAGAATTTGTTTGTGAAACCCAATTATTTAAACTCGCCGAAAGCCTTGGTGGTGTTAAAAGTTTGCTCTGTCACCCCGCACAAATGACACATAAATCTATTCCTGCACCAACTAGGCAAGCGGCAGGAGTAGCCGATTCTTTGATACGCCTATCGGTTGGTTTAGAAGATGCAACAGACTTAATAAATGATCTTAAACAAGCATTTAAAAAAGTTGCGCTGAACCAAAAAAAGACAGAAATACTAACAAACACTTTAGCGTAAAATAAGACCATGACTAAGAAACTAACTATTGGCCTATTTGGCTACGGCTGCGTAGGTTCGGGGCTATTTAAGGTGCTGAACCAAGTGCCCAATTTGACGATACAAATCAAAACTATTTGTGTTAAAAACAAAGGCAAAACAAGAGACATTGCTCCTTCTCATTTTACCTTTGATAAGAACCAAATAATAAATGATCCAGAAATTAATTTGGTGGTAGAATTAATAGATAATGCCGAGGAAGCATTTGAAATAGTTCATGCTGCCTTAAGCAATGGAAAGGCGGTGGTTACGGCCAACAAAAAAATGTTGGCTCAGCATTTTCAAACACTCACTAATTTATCAAAAGAAAAAAACGCTGCACTCTTATATGAGGCCGCGGTGGCAGGTGCAATTCCAATTATTAGAACCCTAGAAGAATACTATAAAAACGATTCTATAACACGTATTGAAGGTATCTTAAACGGCACTAGCAATTTAATTGTAAGTAAAACTCAAAATCCAAAGTACACCTATGCTAGTGCCTTAGAGGAGGCGCAAAAACAAGGCTTCGCAGAGTCAAACCCAAAATTAGATGTAGAAGGATTTGATTCGAAATTTAAGCTCTGCCTATTACTTGCACACGCCTATGGTTTGATAGTAAACCCAGAGGAGATTGTTACACTTGGAATTCAAAACTTACTTCCATGCGACAGCAACTTTGCGCGTGAAAAAAACCAATGCATTAAACTTATTGCCCATGCTTCTATAAAGGAAGGTAAAATAACGGCCTTTGTAGTGCCTCGATTAGTGCCACCTTCAAGCCTTTTTTCAGAGGTAAAAAATGAATTTAATGGCATTCAAGTCGACTCTGATTTTACAGATACACAATTTTTCATTGGCAAAGGTGCGGGCCATTTACCTACCGCAGCGGCAGTGCTTTCAGACATTTCTGCTCTTCAAAATACCTATGTGTATCCATTAACTAAACTACAAAAGGCAAGCAAACTTTCGCTTCATACGCATGCTGTGCTTAGGGTATATCTAAGATATGTAAATCCCGAAACCTTAGGCCAAATTAGGTTTCAAACAATAGAACAAAAATATCAACGTTCAACGCATACCTATGTTATTGGAAAGATTGCTCTCAAGGAATTACTCGCCTTGCAATTAAGAGCTCATCCCGATGTGTTTGTTGCCGAAATAAGCGCAACAAACTTGGTTCAAAAATCTCTACAAGAAGATAGTACTCATGAACGCTGGGATCAACATTCTGACGTGTTCTTAGAGAGTATTCCCTTGTTAGCTTAATAAATTTTTCGAAACGTTAAATTAATTCTTGGCAAACACGCCTTACTGCTTTTGGGTATGGCGTGTTGCCAAGAATGTTGCATCTCTCCACCCATTACAAGCAAACTTCCTTGCCCTAAATTTAGGTTCAAACCAAGGCCTTTCTGTTGTTTGTGCTTTACCTTAAACAGCCTATTTGCACCCACGCTTAAGGAGGCAATTACAGGGTTTATTCCTAATTCCTTTTCGTCATCCGAATGCCAGCCCATGCTGTCGTTTCCGTCGCGGTAAAGGTTAAGCAAAACACTATTAAAGGTGTGCCCCGTGGCAAGCTCTATTTTCTGCTTTATTTCCTCTATTAAAGGGCTAAAGGGTTTCGGTTCGAGCCGAATACCAGAATACGTATAGCTAACATTTCCATACCAAGCACTTAGCCTAGGTTGTGCAAGTAGCTTTCCAAAAATTTTAATATGATACAGCTGCCAATCGATTTCCTTTTCTAGCTTATTATAAAAATCCGCCGCCTCTTGCTCACCAATAAAATTGGGCAACAGAAACAACTCACCATTCTGTGGTAATAAATTAATTGCTGCTACTTTCAAGGCTAGTAAATTCGGTAATAGTCTGCTCTATTTTATCTGCCATACTATCTAAGTCAAGGTCATTTGCCTCTTCTCCAAAGGGGTTTTCTATTTCCTCTGCAATTAATTCTAAACTAGCTAAAACATAAAATACAAAGCTTACAACCAACACAATTCCGTATTCAAATTCTTTAATAAACCCATACGGCATGGTAATAATATAAATGAAAATAAACTTCTTCAAAAACAAGCTGTAACTATACGGAATTGGGGTGTTTTTAATGCGTTCACAAGCACCACAAATATCCGAATAGCCATATAGCTCTGTGTTTATCCAAAGCAAGTGAGTGTCGCTTAGCAAACCCTCCTCTTTCAACTTCAAAACAGCATTTGTTATTTTAGTAACAACATAATTGGGACCATGAACATGCTTAGGAATTCGAGAATCGTCAATTGACTTGCCCCTTAAGTGCAAGGCCAAAACCCTTGGATATACCTTCATCCATTCAAGTAATTCTATATATTGGGTATTGGTTTTATCTTTAAGTAAACCTCCCAATTTTATTTGCAAACTTCTGGTGTTGTTTATGAGAGCTCCCCAATATTTGCGAGCTTCCCACCACCTATCATAAGCTGTATTTGTTCTAAAAACTAAAAGTATAGAAAGTACAAAACCCAATATAGAATGCAAGGCCGAACTTGTTTTAAAATGCAACTGCCAAACTTCTATTTCTAAATAAGCCATTATAAACGAATAGCCCATCAAACAAATAATTACCCAAAATAACTTCCTAAAAGTATCGCTTTTATGAAACTTAAAAATTAAACCAAACCAGTCTTTAGGATTATAATTTACCATCGTTTGTGTTAATTTTTTCTTTGCCCGCTACAATCTCAAAATACATTCTAAAATCACTTAGTAAACTGTACAATGGATACTCAAAAGTGGCCGGTTTGTTTTTTTCAAAAAAGAAATGACCAACCCACGCAAATCCGTATCCTGCAATTGGACAAAGCCATAGCATTTCAATTTTATGGAACAAAAATGCCCCCATTAAAAACACAAAAAATAAGGTGGTTCCAATTACATGCAATAAACGGCATGTTTTGTTTTGATGTTCACTTAAATAATACGGGTAAAACTCGTTTAAACTGGTATATTTCTTTTCTTTCATCTTGTTTCATTTATCCCCGAAAGCATATATTTTAATACTCCCTTGGTTCGGTTCAAATCTCGCTTAAAGGTATCAAAAAAATACAACTCATATTTATCTACCCAAACAATATGATTGGTATTGATATATTTGGCCTCCATGTTTAAAGTAAGCGTCTTGCTCATAACAGAATAGATATAATAATCTGTGCTGGTTCCCTTATTTGCATAGTTTATTCCTGTATTAAAGGAAGAGTCTAAGCTCATTTCTAAAACCACCTCATATTGTGGGTTTTTAGTTGTGTACCTATACCCCTCTTTACCTAATCTCTTTATACAATATTCCCTAACCTCCTCTTCAAAAACAGCATTAAGTTTTTGCGGAGCTTGGTTTATTATTTTAATCGTTACGGTTCCTCGTTTTTTTTCTGCATGAACCTTGTTTCTGTATAAATACCGCTCATTGCAGGCACTAAAAAGAAGGCTGAAACCTACTACTAGGTTCAAAAAGTAAAGCAGGGAAGGTTTCTTTAAAGGCATAACCTCCCAAATCTCGTAAATAAATTTTAATCCTCAAGCATCTTTCTCTTTTACCAAATTGTAATTTTTTCCTGCCACTTACTAATTTGACATTGCCGACAAAACCTCATTTATTACATTTGAATCGCAACAACCCCCACTTACCCTAGTTCGCACAAATATGAAACGTTTTTATTTAAAGAGTCTTTTTCTCTTTTTTTTGCTTTTTCTCTGCTTTCATAGCAGCACTTTTGCTTTGGTGTTAGGACAATTTCGTGTTCATTCAATTGATTCGCCAGCCGTTGAAGATGTTGGTTTTTCAAAATACAACAACAAAACAAAACTTCTTAAATTCACTAAATACGTAGAAAAACCAATTCCATTAAAGGTTTGGCTCGATACTTCCGCTTACTTTTATTTTTCGGATACCGCAGAAAAAGATCGCTTTCGTTTCTCTGTTATTGGAGATTATGAGTATACAGCCATTGTATACATCCAAATACTATCTTCAAAAGGTGTATGTGTGTATAAAGATTCTTTTTCTTTAATGAATCTGTTGGCTATGTATATTGATGGAGGCGGGTATTATGGCACCCGAACCCAAAAGGAACGCGCCATAAAAGAATACGCAGAAACACTATTGAGCGAATACAATATTGAAGGTGCTTTGGAATTACTTCCCGAAAGATTAGAGCCAGATTTTACTATCCCCGAAAACCATCAAATGCTTGCCACCAATGGGGCACAGAAATTCTTTTCGTATTCCAAAAAATCAGATACAAACACCTTTATAGGCTTCGACCCTGTTCAAGGATATGCCTTAAAGTTTTATGAAACCCAGGATTAATCTGTTATTTTAAGAAGCGCTCAAAGGTTGCTTTTTCAAGCATCTCTCTATCGTCGGGATGGGCAATACTGGTAAGCATTTCGGCTCTTTGCTCCATGTTTTTACCATATAAATTTACTGCCCCATATTCGGTTACTACCCAATGAATATGGCCTCTTGTGGTTACTACTCCAGCGCCTTGTTTTAATACGGGTGTGATCCTAGATATACCTTTAGCTGTTCTAGAGGG
Source organism: Bacteroidetes bacterium B1(2017) (assembly GCA_002256395.1). Taxonomy (GTDB): domain Bacteria; phylum Bacteroidota; class Bacteroidia; order UKL13-3; family UKL13-3; genus B1. The sequence goes on from NKJG01000001.1 coordinate 1,087,480, forward strand.
CAAGGCAATAATTGGCTTTCCGCCTTCTGATAAAGCCGCACCTCTAATAAAATCCATTTGTCCGCCAATACCAGAATATTGATACATACCAATTGAATCGGCGCAAACTTGCCCTGTAATATCAATTTCTATGGCACTATTAATCGCTGTTACGCGTGGGTTCAAACTTAAAATACGGGGATCGTTTACATAGCTAATATCCATTCCTTTTACAATTGGATTATCATCCACAAAATCATATAAACGCCTTGTACCAATTAAGAATCCAGTAACACAATATCCATTCACAATCTTCTTTTGGCTATTATTAATAACTCCTCTTTTAATTAATTCAATGGCTCCGTCAGAGAACATTTCGGTATGCAATCCTAAATTTCTATGTGAGTATAAATTGCGCAATACATTATCTGGGATGGTGCCAATACCCAATTGCAAGGTTGCTCCATCTTCAACAAGCTCTGCCACATTACGTCCAATTTGCTCACAAGCAGGGTCGCTTCCTTCTGAGTAGCTTACTTCGGGCAAAGCATCTGTAACCTCCACTGCATAATCAATCATCGAAAAAGGAATAAATGCATCCCCATGCATACGAGGCATATTTGGATTAATTTGAGCTATGATTATTTTGGCTTTATAGGCTGCACTTCTAGCTACGTCTACAGAGGTTCCTAAACTTACAAAACCATGCTTATCTGGAGGAGATACGTGCAATAATGCTACATCTAAAGGTAAAAAATCTTCGTTAAAAAGCTTCGGAATTTCACTTAAAAACACAGGCACATAATCTCCCCTATTTGAGTTAACCGCTTTACGCACCGACTCTGAAACAAATAATGAGTTTATGAAAAAATGCCCTTCTAAACCAGGGTCGTTTAAATCAAAACCCAGGGTGCTTATACTTACTAATTCTACCTTACGCAATTCGTCTTTTCTATCCATTAAGGCCTGAACCAAAGAAAGGGGTGTGGCCGCACTTCCATGAATAAATACGCGAGTGTTTGATTGTATGTGACGCACAGCTTCTTGCGCTGTCACAAATTTTGTTTGCTTATTCATGGCGCAAATATACTTTTAGGCAAGCACTCCAAACAAACAAATAATTATGATTTTTATTGGCGCAAAGGCTGATTTAATTCTGCTTCCCGCCGCGTTGTTCTTTTAATTGTTTTAACAATTCTTTCTTAAACTCCTGCTCTGCTAAAAACAATTTCACAACTTTCTGGCTGGGTATTACCTTTTTAAACTCTGTGGTATATTTCTTTAACAATTCTACTTCTGCTGCCCTATAAGCAATCATATCATTCAGTGCTTTTTCAGCATCTGCATTGCTCATATTATCTACGTCGCTGGTTTCTTCCATAACCTTGCCTCTATACCCTTTACGGCTTTTTTCCATTTCGTCGCTAAACTTATTATATACTGGCCAAAACTTTTGAGCCTCCTCTGGTGTGAGGTTTAATTTTTGGGTAATAAAACCAATTTTCATGGCTTCAATTTTTTCTCTCTTTGCTCCACCTCCACCTTGTTGGGCTTTGGTAATTCCAATACTGCCCAATAATACTAGGCAAAAAATTAGTACTTGCTTCTTCATCATTCTATCTCCTTATAATTCGTTTATGAGTATCTCTTCATCTGTTTCTAGTAACAATTCATTGGTTGCTTTGTCTGTGCCTCCCGATAGTTTTTCAAGTTCATTGCACCATCCTGCATCACACAACAAATCTTCATTTATATCACTCTCCAGTAAATGATTGGCAACATCTTCTGTTGAAATTTGTTGCGAAGTAAGCTCGGAGTGATTCTCGTTTGGTTTAAAAAAAACAAAATTTAACGCAATTAATAATACTGCTGCAGCACTACTTGCCCATATATACCAACTCTGCGCAGCAATAGGAATTACGCGTGCTTCCTGCCGTTTTTCTAGTTTTGATAAAACCTCGTTTTCAAGGTTCTCAAAATAATTTGCAGGCATTCCAAAACCTAATTCAGAAATTTCTTTCTCTCTTATTTCTATGTCTTCCTCTTCACTCATTAAAGAATATTCAAGTCCCTCGAAATACCCTTCTGGTACTTCAAAGCCACCCGCCACAGGCAAGTTTCTTAAATACGATTCGCTATCTTTAATTTCTTGGTTCATATAATTTTAGATGCTAATAAACATCATTGGTTTAACGACTTCTTAAGTATTTCTTCAATTTTCTTTACCGCAATATGGTACGATGCTTTTAAGGCTCCAACACTTGTTCCTAAAATAGCTTCCATTTCTTCATATTTCAGGTTTTCATAATATTTCATATTAAAAACCAAACGCTGTTTTTCGGGTAAAGTTAGTATGGCCTGCTGCAACAACAACTCAACTTTGTTGCCATTAAAATATGTTTCTGCAACTAGTTTTTCTCCCAGTTGATCTTGAAACCCTTCCATACTACTTGTTAAATTGCTTTTCTTTTTTTGCAAAAATGCCAGGGCTTCATTGGTGGCAATTCTATACAGCCAAGTATAAAATTGACTGTCCTCTCTAAACGAGTCAAGCTTTTCCCAAACCTTAATAAAGGTGTTCTGAACCACGTCATCGGCATCATCGTGACTTATTACTATTCGCCTAACATGCCAATATGTTTTTCTGCTATAGCGCTGCAACAACAGTCTAAACGCTGCCTGCTTTTGCGAGGCTTGTTTAAATTGGGCTATTAATTCCTTGTCTGTTGGCTCTGTGCTCATGTAAAGATCTTGTCCTTCTCTGACGCAAAATAGCACAAAAGGTTTAAGCCTCCCCGAAATTATTTTTGTATTCTAGGCCATTTTTTGAAGTCCTGCCTTGTATAAAAAGGCAACTTCATTCGCTAATCGTTTAATTTCTGTATGATAAATAATATCATAGGCTCCATGGTTTACCAAACTAATATTTAAGGGTGCATTAAAGTCGGGAGCCAACACAATAACAGGCATATTTGGTGCATATAAGTGTGTTTGATCCAATACGCTTATGGCATCAAAGCCTTCCATGGTTCTTCCTGAGATAATAACATTGGGCTTATTATATTTTAGCTCAAAGTTTAAATCATGTACATTGTCTATTCGCCTCAAAAAATGAAGAACACTCGAGTCTTCCATTATTTTTTCTACCATGCGAATTACCGATGAATTTGTCTCAACTAATAAGACTTTAATTTCCCAAAATGGACTCATAGTTTCAGTTTGAAGTAAAGGTTGGTTGGTTTGAATCTGTGAAGTGCTGAGTATATTCATGGGTTTTCGGCAATTATTCTGTTTTTCTTCGTTCTTAATCTGCTGATATAGGCCAAAGCAAATGCCAAATATTTTTTGAACAAACTTTCCCCTTTTTTATCGACTTTCGTTTTATGAGAAAGTTTCTATTTAGTTTTTTCCTAGTGTGGGCAATTTCCCCCTCTCTTTTGGCTCAAACCGAAACCGAATGGCTTAGCGGATATAAAACAGAAAAAGACACGCTAACCTTTTTGTTTTCTGAGGAAGTTTACCATATTAAATCAAGCGGATTTGTGGTTACAGGTGCGTTTAGAGGATGGAGCCAAGATTTAAAAGACCCCTCTTGGGCTCTTAAGCCTGTTGGAAATGGATATTGGAAACTAAGTGTATATAATCCCAATTATTCAACAATTAAACCTGCTATGCCTTTTAAATTTAGAACTCAGGATGGTAAGTGGATGGACCCTCCTAAAACAGCACCAAACCTTGATGGAGGAAACCTAGTATTTATGAAGGGCTTTGAACCTCTTTCTGTTGAAGCTAACTTGGTTTCGAATGAGCAAATTCATGTGTTAATTAAAGGCCTGAACCTAAAAACAAGTGGTGGTTTTAATGCCTCAAGTTTTACGCTCTATGATGCAAGCGGTCAGATTATTCCAATTAAAGGAATTCAAAGCACTACCAGCTATTTAATGGACGAAAAAACGGGTGTCATGAGCTTCGTTTCAAACGACCCAATTGATATTACTCTACTACCCAAAACACCCATAGATAAGCGTCGTGTATATCATCTCCAAATACCTTCCCTAAATCAAACTGTTTTATGCTCCTACGATGCTTGGTTCAAAACGCTAAAAAGCGATAAAGAATTGGGTGCTAATATTTCTGCTGATGGCAAATCAACCTCCTTTAGAGTTTTTGCTCCCAGAGCAACAGGTTTGCGCTTGTATTTATACGCTTCCAAAAACCAAAAAACAGCCGATGAAACAATTCAAATGACCGTAGATTCAATGGGGGTTTGGGAAGCTATTTTGCCCAAAAACCTAGATGGTGTTTGGTATGATTTTACCGTACACGGGTTTTTAGACCCAGGAAATTCCTTTTATGAAACCAACCCCGTGCATATAAGCGATCCATATGCCCGCATAAGCGACGATTCTTTTGGAAAGTGTCGAGTGGCTAAAAAAACAAGGCCAGCAAAACCGCTAAAGAATGGCAGACCAAAACTTGAAAACGTAATGGCCTATGAAGTACATGTGCAAGATTTTACCGATTTGCTTCCTGTGAATGACTCACTTAAAGGAACCATTACTGCGATGGGTATTTCGGGATTAAAAAACAGCAAGGGCAAGGCAATTGGATTTGATTACCTAACTCAATTAGGAATAAACACGGTGCACTTAATGCCTGTTCAAGAAATGCTTCATTGGCCAAACGATGAATGGGAAACAGCCTTTAAAGACGACCCTTACATGATTGAACAAGGTGTAAACAAAGAGAACTATGATTGGGGTTATCGCACCTCACACAGCTTCGCTATTGAAACTAGATATCGCCAAAAGGGCACCGAACCTGGCGCCGAACGCGAACAGTTTAGAGATTTGGTTCAGAAATTTCACGAAAAAAACATGGCGGTTATTGTTGACTTTGTGTTTAACCATACGGCCGAAAATATGGATGGAAGATCTTACCTCTTTCACTTTAATGCTTTTGATAAACAATATTATTATAGAACCAAAAACCTAGATCATATTGGAGAATACGGCAACGAAACAAAAAGTGAAAACCGCTATATGACCCAACGTTGGATTATTGACCAATGCAAAAGTTTTATTGAGGAGTTTGGGGTGGATGGATTTAGAATTGACCTAGCTGGGCAAACCGATCAACAGACATTGCTTAAACTAAAAAGCGAATTACCTGAGGACATTATTATTTATGGTGAACCATGGATAGATAGTAACGACCCTGCTTATAATAAAAATCCCGATTGGCATTGGTACAAAGAAGATGCACCCATTTGCTATTTTAATGACGATACAAGAAACACCTATAAAGGACCTGTTTTTGAACTTAATCACAAAGAAACGGATAGAGGTTGGGCGGGAGGTAATGCCTCACTACGCGATGACGTAAAGCTTGGTTTAACCTGTGGATTTCCAACTCAAAAAAACATCAATAGCGCCATTAATTATTTAGATATTCATGATAATTTTACTTTGGCAGACCAGTTTGCCACAAGCGGTTTCGATGGTAGATTTGGCGTGGATGAGCTTAATTATAAAATTGCCGCAACTCTTTTGTTTACTACTCCTGGGCCACTTGTACTCCATGGCGGTTCAGAAATGATGCGAAGCAAAGGGCTTGCACCTCTCAAAGAAATAGTAAAAGAAATACCAAGTGGAAAAATTTATTTCCATGGGAAAAGAGATACGTATAATGTGCGTAATGCAAACCATTTTATATGGGAAAATGTAGGGAAAACTTTCACTAAGAAAAACAAGCCAAACCCAACTATTGCATACGAAAATGCCGATTACCAAAACATGATTAATTATTGGAAGGGTTTAATTGAAATTCGCAAACGCTACCTGTTTTCGTCTCCCGCTTTTCAGGCAGAAAGCACACAGCCTTATCAATTACCAAGCAACGCATTTACCTTTATTGAGCCAAAAGACGAACATTTACTTGGTTACTTTATTGATGGGAAGGTTTTTGTTATGCTCAATACTGGTAAAAAAATGCATGAACTAAACGTTGAGTTTCCAAAAGGCAAATGGCTCCTAGTGGGCAATGCAGATGAAATTGCCTTAGATGCTGGCTTCGCTCAATATCACGAAACCACAAATGGTGGCAATAGAAAACTAATTATTGAACCTAATTCAATTTATATTTGGGTGCGCGAATAGGGTGTTGTTTGCTGTGCTTTTTCTAATGCCCTAAAGTGCGCCTCACACTCTTCTAAGCTCGATAACTTCTGGGTTTTTACAAACACGTTTTCTCTTATTTGTTCTAAATCAATATCTGTAAACTCTAAAAGTCCAGCAAGGCTTTCAATCGTTTTGTGTTGAGTTGCAACCGGTACTATTGCGGTACCCAAAAACTCGTTTATGACAAGTTCATCTTGGTGTTCAAAAAGGCCAACAAATTTATCTACAGAACTTCTTTCTCTAAAATAAATATGCCCGCTTAAATTTTTGTTTTGAACCCAATAAAAGAGCTGATTAAAGTTGTGGCTCCCGCCGTATTTGCCATTAGAATAGTAGTTTTCAACAGTAACAAAAAGTACTCGAATCTTTTTAGCCTCATGTATAAAGGGCCTAGTATACGTCCAATTATCATATTGGCTTAGCAAAAGTGTTTTGCTTAATAAATCAATCTCTTCTTCGGTTAAATCTAAATAAGTAAATCCTTTTCGCTTAAAACTATTTAATAGAAACTCCTTATCACGCTCTTCTTCTTGAAAAAAAGTCTTTATTTCCTCCTCTGTTTTTATTCTATTTAATTGTACTTCATCAATAATAATTTCATCGTTCTCTAGCTCTTCCAAACTTAATTTCTGACCCGATTCACCATCATAATAAAACTCATCGTCGAGCCTTGCCCTTAATGCAGCTTCTTCTTCCTTTTCCTCCTTTGTTTTTCGGGTGGAAATTAATAATACTAACCCTGCAAAGCCTATTATAATACCATAGGGTAAAAAAGCCCATAAATCCATGGTTACGAATGTTTAATTGTGTGAGCTAAAGTAGGTAAATTTTTAAAACAATAAAGCCCACCAAAATGGTAGGCTTTATTGAAATTATTTGACCACCAAAACGGTGATTTAATGATGTTTATTTATACAGTGGAAAACCCGCCATTAAATTATTTACATCCTTTCTTACTTCAGCCAAAATAGTGTCGTTGTCGGCATTCATAAGCACTTTGTCAATTAAGCTAACAATAGTTCCCATGTTTTCTTCGCGTAAAAAACGGCTGGTAATAGCTGCTGTACCTACTCTAATTCCAGAGGTTACAAATGGCGATTTATCGTCAAAAGGAACCATGTTCTTGTTGATGGTAATTTCTGCTTTAATCAATGCGTTTTCTGCGGCCTTACCACTAATGTTTTTGTTTCTTAAATCAATTAACATTAAATGGTTGTCTGTGCCTCCGCTAATAATTTTATACCCCAAATCAACAAAGGCATTTGCCATGGCACTTGCATTTGATTTTACTTGTTTAATATATGTTTTATAATCATCAGATAGTGCCTCGCCAAAGGCAACAGCTTTAGCAGCAATTACATGTTCTAATGGACCACCTTGGGTACCAGGAAACACAGCTCCATCCAAAATGGCGCTCATCATTTTTGGTTCACCTTTAGGTGTTGTTTGACCCCATGGATTTTCAAAATCTTGACCCATCATAATAATACCCCCTCTTGGGCCACGCAAAGTTTTGTGTGTGGTGGATGTTACAATGTGGCAATGCTTCATTGGATTGTTTAATAAACCACCTGCAATTAATCCGGCTGGATGCGAAATATCTGCTAATAGCAAGGCTCCAACTTCATCAGCTATTTTACGCAAATGAGCATAGTCCCAATCGCGACTGTATGCAGAGGCGCCGCAAATAATTAATTTCGGCATCTCACGTTTGGCAATTTCTTCCACTTTATTCCAGTCAATTAAACCGCTATCCGGCTCAACACCATAAAAACTTGGGCGATATAATTTTCCTGAAAAGTTAACTGGGGAACCATGTGTTAAATGGCCTCCGTGTGATAAATCAAATCCTAATATTTTATCTCCTGGGTTCAGACAGCCCAACATAACTGCCGCATTTGCTTGTGCGCCACTATGAGGTTGTACATTTGCCCAAGCCGCTCCAAATAGTTTCTTTAAGCGCTCAATGGCCAAATTTTCTACTATATCCACCACCTCACACCCTCCATAATATCTTTTCCCCGGCAATCCTTCGGCATATTTATTGGTTAATACAGAACCCATTGCCTCCATTACTTGGCGACTTACAAAGTTCTCGGAAGCAATTAGTTCAAGGCCGTGTTCTTGTCGGTGCAATTCCTTTTCAATTAAATTGAAAATTTCAATGTCTCTATTCATAATAAGTATGGTAAGTAAGCCTGCAAAATAGTATTTTGGAACAAACTAATAAAATAGATTATTTTTGTCTCTTCACTTTTTGGTTCGATCCAATATTTGAATATATAAATCCATGAAAGCAATTATTCCTGTAGCGGGCATTGGCACGCGTTTAAGACCACACACTCATACACAGCCAAAAGCGCTAATTCCTATAGCTGGTAAGCCTATTCTAGCCCACATTACCGAAAGCTTGATAGATGCCGGCATTAAAGATTTTGTGTTTATTATTGGCTACTTAGGCGATAAAATAGAGCAATATATTCAACAACACTACCCTGAAATAAATGCTGAATTTGTTATTCAAACAACTGGTAAAGGTGTTGGCCATGCCATTTGGCTAGCAAAAGATTGCGTAAAACCGCATGAAGAAATCTTAATTGTGTTTGGAGATACCATTATTGATGCCGATTTAAAAGAGATTTGCGCAACCAATGGCAATTCTTTAGGTATTAAAAAAGTGGAAGACCCGCGTCTTTTTGGTGTGGCAGAAATAGACAAAGACGGTAAAATTTTGCGTGTTATTGAAAAGCCATCGATTCCTAAAAGTAATATGGCGCTTGTGGGCGTATATAAAATTAAAGATAGCGCAGAGTTACTTGATGCACTAGATACTAACGTAGCCAAAAAATTTAAACCGCATGGCGAGTTTACGCTAACAGATGCCATTACACAAATGATTGACAAGGGAATTGAGTTTAACTCCTTTGGCGTTTCGAATTGGTTTGATTGCGGTAAAAAAGAAATTCTTTTAGAAACAAACTCTCTACTTCTAAAGCGCCTTAATTACGATACCTCTAAATATATTTTTGAAAACACTATTGTAATTCCTCCCGTATTTATTGGTGAAGGGTGTAAAATTAGCAACTCTATAATTGGGCCAAATGTGTCGGTTGGTGAGCATGCTATCTTAAATTATGCTACTATTAATGATTCAATTATTGGACCTTATGCGCAAATAGAATTTGCTATTTTGCATCGTTCGCTAATTGGAAACGACGCGTTGTTAAAGGGAATGAGCCAAAGTCTTAATATTGGCGATAGTACCGAAATTAACTTTGGCTAATATAAAACTCTAAACTTAATTGTTTCGGCAACAGCTTTTAAATCCTCTAGGGCTTTAGGAGAATATTCTTTGCCTACATCGGTAATTACATACCCCAATTGCTCATTGGTTTTTAAATATTGGCCACTAATGTTAATTTTATGTGCTGCCAATATTCCATTAATTTGAGCAAGTACTCCTGGTTTGTTTTTATGGATATGTATGAACCGGTGAGATTGTTGCAATTCGGGCAAGTTTAAGGATGGAAAATTCAAACTTCCTCGTGTACTACCTGTATTCACAAAATCAATTACCTTTTCGCTTAGCATTTGAGCAATGTTTGTTTGCGTTTGTCTGGTGGCTAATCTGTTTTGGAAGGTGCATAAGACATTGCCCTGTTTGGGCCATATAATGCCTTTTGCTTTTCCTAAAACATCTATCCCAAAACCAGCCAATTTACCACTATCAACAGCTGCTAAACAAGCCGGTATATCAATGCTAGTATCATAACTTAAACTAAGCAAAATGGCTCCTGTTTGAACCTGCTTTATTTCCTTAGCCCCAATCAGGCATGCCCCTCCAAATCGTTTACCTGCAGTAAGCACAAGTAGCTCACTCTTTCGAAGTAAATCTGGCAAATGTTTTACCTTTTTAGCATTTCCTATGGGTGGCTTTTCATCTACATCATAATAACTAACATCTATTCCCATATGCTCACACATTACAGAGAGCATGGAGCCGCTATGACCATAGCCAATTATGCCTAAGCGTTTACCATGTAGCTCTTCTCCTAAATTTCTGTTTAGTTGTAAAAGCATCAGTAAAGCCAATTCAGAAACGCTTCGAGTATGGGCATAATTGCTGCCAAATACAGCAATTCCTTGTTCTGCCCACTTTTGTGCTATGCTAGTCTCACTCATCTCACCCCATACACCCGCGCAAAGTAGTTTGCTGTTTTTGGTCTGAACCAACTTTAAATTTGCATCCGACGAAAACAACATTAAATGCGATTGCGAAAGGTGCTTATTAAGCTCTTCTTTGCCAATGATAAGAGGCAACTTCTCCAGTCTATAACCCTCTTCTTTTAAACTTTTCTCCGCTAAAAAGGTTTCTTCTCCCCACAAACATGCCTTTAAACGTGTTTTAGGATAAGACACAGACATGGGTAGTTTTTGGGTAAATAATATTTCGTCTAAACTAGGTGCAATCCATTCCGATCGCTCTAACACCTTTTTACGAGAAACATTTTCTGTATACGCAAAAAACTTATGTGCTAAACCAGCTTCATACACTTGATAATCTGTAAACCCATCTCCAATTATGACAATGTTACCTTGCAGTTTTAATTGCTTCAGAAGCTTCACTTTTCCGTTTTCTTGGGCCAGTAAATTTTTCTCATCTGCACCAATTATATTGTTGTTTTTATCAAACACAAATGTGTTGGCATAAACCTGTTCGGGTTCAATAAAATACGGTTTTACAACGGGTACAATAAACTCCTTAAACCCACCCGAAACAATAATAACCCGGCCCTTGCTTTCTTTAAAAAATTGCTTGTTTCTACTAAAAGATGCGCTCACTCTTTTACGCAATCTATTAACCAACATGTTTACATGATACTTCTTTGCAGATAACAAGGCAATTCTAGCTCGCAACGATTTGTTAAAAGGCATGCTACCATCCATGGCTAAATCTGTTAGCTGCCTAATTTTCTCTAGTATTAAGTCCTTCTCTGGATCGTTTGCCAAACTAATTTCAGCCAACTCTTCCATGGCCTCTACTTGTGTAAAGGTGCTATCAAAATCAAATATATAATACGTAGGTTTCATGCTTCCTTAATGCTGTAAAAATAAAAAGAGCAACCCGTTTGTCGAATTGCTCTTTTCCAAAATATTATGAACAAGTGCTTATTGTTTCAAGAATTTTTGAACAATTAAACCCTTATCTGTTTGCGCATATAATACATATAATCCATTGCTTAACTCAGACACATTAATGCTATTTTGCATTACATCTCCTTCTGATGCTAATCTTCCGGCCAAATCATAAACCTTATAAGAGCTTGGGTTAACGCCTTCAATAAACAAGTTTGTGGTAGCTGGTATTGGAAATAATCGATAGCTATGTGCACTTAGTTTTTTAATACCTACTCCACTACCGTTAAAGTCAATTATTACACGCATCAAATCTCTTCCATAGCTTAAATTGCTGGTGGTACAGCCCACCAAATTTCCAAGCTTAATATAAAAATCTCTCTCACCAAACGTGGTTGTGTTCGGAGTAAAATTATATTTTAATACTCGTTGGTTCGATCTGTCGTAAATATTTGTTCCACTAAGAAAGGTACATTTTTGTGGTGCGAAATTAAAATCTACACCATTTACTGCAGTACCATTAATAGCTGTAATATCCGCTCCAACCGAAAACGTTAAGGTATCGTTGTTGGGCGTCCAAACGGCTAGTTCAACCCCTGCACTATCATCATCATGATTCCAGTTATCTAAATCCAATGGATTTGTAAAACCAAATCTTAACTGTGCTTGCGAAAACAATCCAGTTAATAATAACGCGGCTATAAGTACTGTTTTTTTCATTCGTTTCTTCTCTTAAAGTTTTGGTTCAAACCTACCCTATGCGAACATTAGGATTACAAGTTTACTAAAATATTTGATGGAAAAAAACCAAAAAAGGTTGCATTTAACGGATTCTGATTTTTTGCCCTGGAACTACTCGCTCGTTCATAGGGTGGTTGAGCTCCTTAATTTGAACCGCACTAACCCCATATTTACGCGCAATTCCATAGAGTGTTTCACCTTTTTCTACGATGTGATATACCTCCTCAGTGCTTGTATTTACAGCCGCTTTCGCAGATTCTGTTTTTTGAACTGGTACTACCACAAGCTCTTGTCCAACATAAATTGTTTCGTTAGTTAAGTTGTTCGTTGCCTTTAAATCGGCCACATTCATCCCATAAAGATGGGCTATGCTAAATAGTGTTTCACTTTGTCGTACCACGTGCACTCCTGGTATTGCTTGAGGCTCTTTTGTGTCTGCGCTTCTAATTGCTGGGTTTATAATTAGTCGCTGTCCTACCTCTATTGAATCTTTTTCTAGCGCATTTAAATATTTAATGGCATCCACTCTAACACCATATTTTTTGCCTATTCCATAAAGGGTTTCACCCTTTTGCACCGTATGAAAAAAGCTTAGGTTCTCTTTAAACGTATGTAAAGTATCTGCCACATTGCTAATTTCTACTGGTTTTTGGGTGGCAATATTCTGAGCGGGGTTGTCGTAAACAGTTTGATTATATTGAGTATCTACTTTTGCTGGCTCAACAACCGCAACGGGTTTACTTGGTTCAACACTAACCTTAACCGTATCTTTTAATGCCGGCGCTTTTTCGCGTTTGTTTCTCAAGAAAATCTGCTCTCCTTCTTTTGGCTCCTGACCTTCTAAAAGTAAATTGCGCTCCAATAGTTTATCCAACCTAATAGCATAGCGTTGACTTATCCAATGCATATTCTGATTTCCTGCCACAAGGTGGTAAAGACTGTCGCTTTTGGCCTTTTTTGCCTTTAAATAAATGGTGTCGCCAGCATGGCAAACAGCGTCTTTATTTAAATCATTATACCTATAAAGGTGGTACACTTTTACATCATAATCTAAGGCTATTTGAGCGAAACTTTCATTGGGTTTGGCTACTATTCCAGGAACCCCATTGTTTACAAATTCCTTTCCGTAACTTTTTACAGCTTCTGCCTTTTCTTCTTTCAATTCGCGGTCTTCTTCTTCACTTAACTTTACCCCATCAAATCTATTTAACTTGTGGCGTTCAATAAAGGTAATTAACAATTCTGCATATTGAGGATTAGTGGCATAACCTGCCTTTTTTAAGCCAGCAGCCCAAGATTTATAATCTGTTTGCTCCAAATCAAATAAGAATGCATAGCGAGTATTTTTCATTAGAAAGTCTGAGTGATCTCTGTAACTATCTATCGCTGCGTCGTATTTTCTAAAACATTCTTGTGGGGCATCATCGTCTTCATAAATGGTTTTCCCCGTCCAACTAACCTTACATTTTATTCCAAAATGATTGTTTGCTTCTACCGCCAAACGGCTGTTTCCATTGCCACTTTCGAGTATGCCCTGAGCCAAAGTAATTGACGCAGGTATTTTACTTCTATACATTTCATCAATGGCTATGGCATTATATTTTTCAATGTATTGCTCAACTGTCATTTTGGGGGCAACAACCGGGGCATCGGTTTGAGCCAACAGCGAAAGCGGTAAATAGGCGAGTAAAAATAGGAGTGGCAGTATTCTCATGGTATAATCACAAAAGTACAATTCAAATACACCTTAGCACCAACCTATTGCCCACAATTATTGGGTGTTGTATACAATTGTGTGCATTGTAAAAAACAGAAGGAGTAGCTCCTTATTCAAGAGCTACTCCTTCTATTAAAAACCCTCAATTTACCTGTTATATTCCTTTTAGCTTTGCACCAATATGAATGCCCATTCCTGCGCTAACAAAGAACTTTTCATCTGGTCTGCCCGGTTGTTGTCCAACTTCTGCCTTAAAACTAAAACCGGCCATTCTTCCAAGCTCTGCTTTCCAACCAAATCGCCAACCCAAAACGCTTCTCTTGTTCTCAGAAATATTAATATCTATTCCATCCAATTGGCCCTGGCGAGAATTGGGTTTTAAGTGGTAATTAACCACTGGGGTAAATAATAAATCTGCATAAAAATTCATGAGCTTAACATTGCCCTTTAACTTGTACATATCTGGTTGCACACGTAAATTCACTATAGATTTAAAATCAATACCCGCGTATATTCCAAGCGCATTCATGGTATAGTTTACCGTTTCAAAATTTACATTATCAAACACAAATTTCAGGTTTCCATTCGCATCCTTGTATTGAATGTCGTTCTCGCCTCTTACCTTTAAAATGTCGTTGTCTACTTGGCAGTTATTATAAAAGTTTTGAAGGCCTCCATGAACAGCCCAAATCCTTTTAAACTTAGCAGGAACCATTATGTATCTTGTATGAACATAGTTTCCAGTTGTTACACTGCTTAATACAACCCGTGCTTTTCTTGTTTTATAACCGGTGCTTAAATTATACGCTCCTCCCACCTGTAAGGACCAATATTTCTTAAGCCCCTCAGGCGCAAATACTCCGCCAGCATTATCATCCGAATACCCTTTTTTATAATCAATATCTAGTTGCAATTTTGATCCAACCAAAGCATTTGCAAAAAGATTAAATCCTAGACCCGTATTTGGATCATAAGAAATTGCATCAAAGGCATTTAAACCGATAAACAGATTTTTGTAATCCGGATCGTCGGTTACGATAGTATACTTGACGTTTTGTGAATGTGCCTGTTTAGGAATAAAACTAAGTCCAATTCCTATCAAAAAAAATACGCTTGTTGTAAGTAATCTTGCTTTCATAATTGTTTAATTAATTTGTTGCAACAAAACTAGCTTAGAGGCAAATAGCCTAAAATACCCTCGCATGGGTAAATTGCATCCGTGCTATTGGGTATTTATTAGGTTTATGCTACTTTCGCTTATATATCAATCCCCAAAAACAGTGACCAAGGTTTCAATAATTCTAGTAGACGACCATCAAATAATGCTAGATGGAATGAAGGCGCTGCTTTTGAATAATTCTCAATTTGAGGTGGTAGCCCAAACTACAAATCCAAACGATGCTATTCAATTAATTAAAGACCATAATGCGCAACTGCTTATAACAGATATTAATATGAAAGAGCTGTCGGGCATTGAATTATGTAAGCAGGCAAAGGCCCAATTTCCATCCATTAAAGTGCTTGCTCTATCCATGTTTGGTGATAAAGAAACAATTACCCAAATGTTAGAAGCTGGCGTAGATGGGTATCTGCTTAAAAACACAGGAACGGATGAATTAATTTCGGCTTTAACCAAACTAATGAGTGGCCAAGTATTCTTTAGTAACGATGTTACTTTAGAAATGCTAAAAACCATCACTCAACCAAAGTTGGTTCAAACCGAAACCATAAACCTTACTCCTAGAGAAGTTGAAATTGTAACGCTTATTTCTACAGAATTAAACAATGCTCAAATTGGTGAAAAATTATTTATTAGCGAGCGCACCGTTGAAACTCATCGCAAAAATATTTTCAGAAAAACAAATACCAAAAGCGTCGCAGGCCTTATTAAATATGCTATTGATAAGAAAATAATTTAATCATTTTGAGACCCCATCCGTGCTAGTACTTAGTTAAATTTACCCCCCTATGGGTATTTTATCAAAGCTAGATACCAATCATTTTTGTGACATAAATAATTACAAAAATGAAATCACTAGCACCATCTATTCAAATTAGTTTTGTTCTGTTTTTTTTGATCCTACTTTTCGCATGTGGCTCTCCAAAACTTTCGAGCTATGCAACAAAAACAGATTTAAAAAGCAAGGCTAATTTCGACTTTAACGCAAACAAAATTAGAGACAATGGTAAAGGCTTTTGTGTAGACATGAAAGCCCTAGGCAAAATGCCTAAACGCGTTGCCCTTGTAAGCTTCTACGTAAGCGACCCTGGTTTAACAAAAACAACTAAATCCCCTTCAACATCAACCTGGAACACAACCAATACAGGTGATGAAAATGCCAGAATATTTGCGAATGAATATTATGCACAAAGCGTTCAAACTCTTAAATCAACATTCAAAGAATATGGTATAGAAATACTATGCCCAAGTGAGTTTTTAACAAATGAAAATCAAAAAAACGCCTATCATAATTTTGTGGTTCAACATACCACTATGAATAAAGTGGGAGAAGCATTCAGTAAGTTTTCCAAAAACTCAAATAGCAATAGCACCACCATTGAAACAGACCAAGCTGCTGACGGATTTGAATTAATAAAAATAAATAAGCGTGAACAATCCGACCCTAAAAAGAAAAGTGTTGAAAAGCAAAATCTTGCTTCCAGCCTAGACGGAAAAATGATTGAATCTGTTGGCTACGAACTCTGCAAATCACTTGGTGTTGATGCCGTTTTAATTGTTTACAACAACCAACTTTGCGACGAAAAGTGGAGTAAATCTAGATTCTGGATGAGTGCGGTAAACATGCAATTGTTTGGACCAAACCCCACCCCACTTAAAGAGGGTAAACGCGATGGAAATGGCTATAGTAAAGGCTTATTTTACTGTGGCGTTAGAATGCAATTCTCGAAAGGATTATTAATTAATCCAAAAATTAAAGACGAAAAAGCTTTGGCAATAAACAACAATAACAACAAGCTTGCCTACAACAACATGATTGCAGGTTGCTCAAACAAAATTGGATCCTATCTTAAAAAGGAACTTAAGTAAGTGCTTTTTTGTACTTTTATTGCAGAATTAGTTTCATGCGCATACTTAAACCTCTTTTATTTGTTTGCATTTGGTTTTCATTTGCACCTGTTTGGGCTCAAACAGATAGCCTTGTAAAGGCTTTAGAATCGTGTAAAGTTGATACTATAAAACTTAAGCTCCTTACCGATTTAAATTGGGAATATCTTGGAACTAATTTAGCTAAATCCCAAGAATATGCAGAACAAGAGCTTGAACTAGCGCAACAAATAAATAACAAAACCTATATCGCTCAGGCGTATAACGATTTTGGAATTGTATGCATTAAAAAAAGCAATTTTAAAGAGGGTTTAAACTGGCACAAAAAAGCGCTTGAAATAAGGCTTACTCTTTACAATCCATTAGATATTGCTTCGAGTTATAGTAAAATTGGTTATTGCTATTCTGAGTTGGATCTTTATGGACTTGCGCTCCAAAATCAATTGCTCGCACTTAAAATTTATCGCCAACTTAATGATAAAGTTAAAACCGCTTTTACTCTTAATAACCTATGCTATTTATACACTAACCTGTACAATTGGGACAAAGAAATTGAACTGGCAAATCAAGCGTACTCCATAGGTTTAGAGTTAAACGATGAAAATATAAAGGCCGTGGCTTTAAACAATATTGGTAGTGCCTTTGAAAAGAAAAAAGACTATAAAAGTGCCATTCGGTATAAACTAATTGCCCTCAAAGCCTTTGAAAAACTTGAGGATAGCACAAGTATGGCTACCATGATGAACAATGTGGGCTACTACTACAGAAACATGGGCAAAGACCAAGAAGCCGAAAAGTACTATGTAACGGGTCTTAAAATTGCCGACAAACTTAATGATAAAAATAGCATGGCTATTTTTTACTCAAATATTGGGGCCTTAAATATTGATAAAGGCAACTATTCATTAGCTAATGAATACCTACTTAAGGCCGAACAACTTTGTTTAAGTCAGTCTGTTTTTAGTACTCTCATTCCTGTTTATAAGGCTTTGGGCGACCTCAATGCGCTTCAAGGGAAGGGCAAAAAGGCAAGAGAATATTATGATATATACTCCCAACTAAAGGATAGTTTGTTTTCAAACGATATGGCCAAACAGTTTTCTTCTATGCAAACTCGATACGAAACAAATGAAAAGGAAGCTGCAAACAAATTGCTTCAAACAGAAAATGAACTAACTAAACTAGAACTTAAACGAAGTAATATCATTAAATGGAGCCTTATTGTTGGTCTGGTTCTTATAATTTTATTGTTCACATTATTCTACCAAAACTACACCTTTAAGCAAAAACAACTTCTTGACGCCGAACGTCTACAACAGCAGCAAATGCGCTCGCAAGCAGTATTAGAAGCAGAGGAAAAAGAACGCCAACGCATTGCCCGCGACTTACACGATGGACTTGGACAACGCCTAAGTGCAACCAAGCTAAACATTGCAGGTCTTATGCCACTTATCCAAAATCATACCCCAGACCAAGAGCTCCTTTTAGGTAATGCCTTGAACCTATTAGACGAATCGGTGAAAGAGGTGCGAAGTATTTCTCATAATCTCCTTTCAAATGGTTTAATAAAGCTGGGTTTAATAAGCGCGGTAAAAGAGTTTGTAAATCAAATTAATACTCCGGCAGGCCTTAAAATTAACCTAGAAACAATAGGCCTAGAAGAGCGTTTAGACCCAACTATTGAAAATGTTCTTTATAGGGTCTTGCAAGAAATTGTAAACAACATTATTAAACATGCTTTTGCTACTCAAGTGAGCATTCAAATTATTAAACACGAAGGTGAACTTAGTCTCTTGGTAGAAGATAATGGAATAGGCTTCAACCCCATTTTGGTTCGCCAAAATGAAACCGGTATTGGTTTAAAAAACATTGAAACTCGCATTGAATACATAGGAGGAAACGTCTTCTTCGACTCAACCCCAGGCAAAGGAACTACTGTAAGTATTGAGGTGCCACTAAGCATTTAAAACACTCATTTGCTTTATACGTTTCAAAACCTAAATTTGCCTTCTAAGGCTTTTAGGTTTTTTTTAAGGCTATTCTCGATTTCTTTTCGTTATAGCCAAAATCATTTATACGATTATGCTAAGTTTACGCAACTCTCTTATTCTACTTATTCTTATTGGATTGCGCCCCCTTTTGGGTTGGTCTCAATTACAACAAAAACCTGTTTGGGACCTCAAAACCAGCAAAACAGAAGTAAAAGCAGGCGAAGAAATTGAACTCATCTTTACCAGTAAAATTCAAAAAGATTGGTATATGTATTCCAACGATTTTAGTGGGGATGTTGGGCCTGTAGTTGCATTCTTTGATTTCGCTAAACACCCAAGCTACCAGCTTGTTGGCAAGCTTAAGCCCGTTGGTAATCACAAACATTTTGATGATGTTTTTGGCGGCGAAGTGTCAACCTTTGTGGGCAAAGCAGAGTTTCGCCAAAAAGTAAAAATCCTGAAAGCAAATCCAATAATTAAGGTGGCTGTTGAGTTTCAAGAATGCTCTCAGGTTACCGGTATGTGCGTACTTTTTGATGATAACCTAGAGTTCAAAAATATTAAAGTTACTGGTGCTCCCGTTGCAGCTACAACCCAAACAGTAGTTGCCGAGCCAGAAACTACTACTCCAGAAAAATCGGTTCAAACCGAAGCAAAAGATACAACAGCAGCAATAGCGGCGGCCCCTAGCACGCCTGGCAACAACAATGCATGCGATTATAAAAACATGCAAGTGCCAAACGATTCTTACATAAAAGATAATGGCAAAAAGGGCGATTTAGACGGTAGTAATGAGTCTTTGTTGGGCTTTATGATTTATGCCTTTCTTTTTGGTTTAGGTGCTATTATGACTCCTTGTGTGTTTCCTATGATACCAATGACCGTAACATTCTTTACTAAACACCAAGATCATGGACGCTTTAAAGCATTTGTATTTGGGCTGTTTATCATATTAATTTATACCATTGTTGGAACGCTTGTAGCCATCTTTATGGGACCAGATTTTGCAAATTGGCTCAGCACACATTGGCTTCCTAATATCTTATTCTTCTTGATTTTTATAGTATTTGCCGCCTCCTTCTTGGGTATGTTTGAAATTACTTTACCTCATGGCCTAGTAAATTCCATGGACTCCAAATCAAGTATGTCGTCATATGGAGGTATTTTCTTTATGGCTTTTACCATGGTGCTTGTTTCGTTTTCTTGCACTGGGCCTCTTGTTGGTAACATTCTTATTCAAGCATTTGGCGGAACCTACCTTAGGCCAATTGCGGGCATGTTTGCCTTCTCTTTAGCTTTTGCAATTCCTTTCACTCTTTTTGCTATTTTCCCTCAATGGCTAAGCTCATTACCTAAATCTGGTGGCTGGTTAAACTCAGTTAAAGTTGTTTTAGGTTTTATTGAATTAGCGCTCGCTTTTAAATTCCTTTCTACCGCCGATACTGTTTACCATTGGGGTTTATTAAACCGCGATGTATACATTGCCATTTGGATTGTTATTGCCATCATGCTAGGCCTTTATTTAATGGGTAAATTCATGACCGCCCACGACAGCCCGCTTGCAAGTGTAAGCGTGCCAAGGTTGTTCTTAGCTATTGGCTCTTTTTCTTTTGCGGTATATTTATTCCCAGGTTTATTTGGTGCTCCTTTAAGCGCAATTTCCGGGTACCTCCCTCCTCAACATACCTTAGCTTTTGATTTATACACTTCTAAAGATAACAAGAACAATATCAACCAAGAAATTAAGCACGAAAAATTATTTCACTTGCCACATAACTTAAAAGGGTTCTTTGATTATTGCCAAGCTCTTGAATATAGCAAAAAAGCAAATAAGCCAGTGTTTATTGACTTTACCGGACACGGTTGTGTAAATTGTCGTAAAATGGAAGCAAATGTTTGGAGCAACCCAGATGTGCTTAAAATGCTTAACGACGACTATATTGTGGTGGCGCTTTATGCCGATGAAAAAGAATCTTTGCCAGAAAACGAATGGTATGTTTCGCCATACGACAACAAGGAAAAGAAAGAAATTGGCAAACAAAATTTAGACCTTCAAATTCGTAAATTCAACGCAAACGCACAGCCGCTATATGTATTAATCGATGGCGCAGAAAATATGCTAGCATACCCCCGCTCTTACAATGAAAGCGTACCCGAGTTTGTTGAATTCCTAAAAAAAGGAAAAGAAACCTATAAAAAAATTCATCCTCAACCTTAATTCTTATTTAAAATGAATAGTATTAAACAACATTTTAGCGAAGCGCAAGACGTATTAACTCGCTTCCTAGCGGATGATAAAAACTTCGAAAACATTGAAGCTGCTGGACAAATTATGGTTGATTCAATTAAAAATGGTGGCAAAATACTTAGCTGTGGAAATGGCGGAAGTATGTGTGATGCCATGCATTTTGCCGAAGAACTTACAGGTAAATACAGAAACGACAGACCAGCCATTGGTGCAATTTCTATGAGCGACGTTAGCCATATGGCCTGTGTTGGAAACGACTATGGCTACGATTTTGTTTTCAGCAGATACCTCGAAGCTGTTGGTCGTCCAGGAGATGTTTTGTTAGGAATCTCTACAAGTGGCAATAGTAAAAACGTTCTGAACGCAATGGAAGTTGCCCGCAAAAAAGGTATTAAAATTGTTGGTCTTACCGGAAAAGATGGCGGCAAAATGGCGGGCCAGTGCGATGTCGAAATTCGTGCACCCCACAGTAACTACGCCGATAGAGCACAAGAAATTCATATCAAATGCATTCACTCACTTATCGATTATATTGAGCGCAATTTGTTCTCTTAAAAAATAATTTCCTTTCTTCACTCGCCTTACCTATTTTGCAAATTAGTATATCGTTCAGTGTGGCTAAACACAAATGAACAATATCTGAACATTAATCAGTTAAACTAAACGTGCAAATCCGCTCCATTTTCCGTCGAAAAACTATTGCCAATATTTTGTCCGATCACGAGTTGGCACAAAAAAGTGGTCATCAACTTACACGTACTCTTGGCTTCAAAGACCTTACCGCAATGGGTATTGCGGCCATTATTGGTGCGGGAATTTTTAGCACCATAGGTAATGCAAGTTTCAACGGCGGACCAGCAGTTGTAACACTTTTTATTTTTACCGCCATTGCTTGTGGTTTCTCGGCCATGTGTTATGCCGAATTTGCCTCAGTAATTCCAATTAGTGGTAGTGCATACACATACGCCTACGCGGCCTTTGGCGAACTTGTTGCCTGGATTATTGGGTGGGCCCTTATAGTTGAATATGCCATCGGAAATATTGTGGTTGCCATAAGTTGGAGCGATTATTTTACTGGCCTAATGGCGGGACTTGGCTGGCATATCCCAGAGTATTTTAGCATGGATTACCTTTCTGCTAAACGCGGCTTTGTCGAGGCAAGTTCTCTCCTTACCTCAAACACTCCTCTTGGGTCAAGCCTACAAGAAGCCTATACTGCTTGGTCTAATGCACCCATTTTATTTGGACAAAAAATAATTTTAGACCTTCCTGCTGTTGCAATTGTTTTGGCCATTACAGCGCTAATTTTTAGAGGGGTTAAAGAAACTAAAAACGCATCCAACATAATGGTGGGTATTAAGCTGCTTGTTGTTATAATGGTAATTATTGTAGGCGCTTTTTATGTGAACCCAGATAATTGGTCGCCGTTTTCTCCAAATGGAATGGAGGGTGTAATGAAAGGCGTTTCCTCCGTATTCTTTGCTTATATAGGTTTTGATGCCCTTGCCACAACCGCCGAAGAATGTAAAGACCCAAAAAAAGATTTGCCTAAGAGCATGGTGGCTTCTCTAATTATTTGCACCATACTGTATATTCTAATTGCGCTTGTTCTTACGGGAATGGTAAGTTACAAAGAATTGGGTGTTGGTGATCCACTTGCATTTGTATTCGAAAAAGTTAATCTCCCTTGGATGCAAGGCATTGTTGCTGTTAGCGCTGTTATTGCTATGGCCAGTGTGTTATTGGTTTTCCAAAATGGTCAACCGCGCATTTGGATGAGCATGAGCAGGGATGGTCTTTTGCCCAAAAAATTTAGCGCCATTCACCCTCGCTTTAAAACCCCATGGTTCGCTACAATTATTACAGGTATTTTGGTAGCTGTTCCTGCCCTATTTATGAATTTACGCGAAGTAACAGATCTTTCAAGCATCGGAACTCTTTTTGCTTTTGTGCTTGTAAATGCTGGGGTTATTAAAATGGAAAGCCATAAAAGCGAATACCACACAGGCTTTAGAGTGCCCTACATAAATGGAAAATATTGGGTACCTGCCCTCTTTGTTTTAATTATTACCTCTGTTTTTCTATATCGCCAAGACCATTTTATAGAGTTCTTTGCCTTCAATAATTTTTGGCACCAAATTCCTATGCTTTCTTTTGTAGTGCTTTCTTTTTTTATGGCGCTCTTTAGTTATCTAAGAAACTATTCTCTTATCCCTGTGCTTGGCCTTTGTAGTAATTTTTATTTAATGACAGAGCTAGGCCTATCAAACTGGATTGGCTTCAGTGTATGGCTTGTTTTAGGGCTAGTTATCTATTTTTCCTTTGGGGTAAATAACAGTGTTCTATTAAAAAAAGCACATACCTAGTTCGCTCGCGAAACCGCTAAACGATAAATTTTACCGTTTCAGCAAACAATTTCAAGCTTTCGTCTATTATACATTGTGTGGTAACATGGCTTGCATAGCTTTGCCCAAATTTTTGAACCTAATTAATTATTCTCTTTTGAAAAACAAGTTATTCCTACCTCTCTTTCTTCTGCTAGCGATTGCTTTTAACAGCCAAGCACAAAAAAGAAACCCGACCATTAGCGGAAACATCACCGATTCCAAAAATGGAGAGGAGCTCATTGGGGCCACCATTTCTGTTCCAGCTCTTAAAATTGGAACTACAACAAACGCATATGGCTTCTATTCACTCGCCCTGCCTCCAGGTAACCACGAAGTTGAGTTTACCTACGTGGGGTATCTTACACAAAAGAAAACCATCAACCTTCAGGCAGATACGCATATCGACCTTGAGCTTACTGAGTCTAAAAAGGAATTGAACGAAATTGTAATTAAAACCGATAAAGTTACCACCGACAATGTAACCTCAAACAAAATGAGTGTTATTAAAATTGATGTGAAACAGGTAAAACAAATCCCCATTCTAATGGGTGAAGTGGATATTATAAAAGCTATTCAACTACTTCCAGGCGTTCAATCTGCTGGCGATGGTAGCACAAATTTTATTGTTCGTGGCGGTAATATAGATCACAACCTTGTTCTTCTTGATGAGGCTGTTGTTTACAATCCTTCACATGTGCTTGGTTTCTTCTCAACCTTTAACGGCGATGCCGTGAAAGATTTTGAATTATATAAAGGCGGAATACCTGCTCAATATGGCGGCCGTTTAGCAAGTGTTTTAGATGTGCACATGAAAGATGGTAACACAAAAAAACTAGGTGTTACCGGCGGTATAGGCGTGCTTTCTTCTAGATTAACCGTTGAAGCACCAATTATTAAAAACAAGTCTTCGTTTTTAATATCAGGACGTAGAAGTTATTTTGATGTGTTTTTCCCTCTTTCTTCTCAGCTTAAGGATGTTACAGCCTATTTCGGCGATTTAAACATTAAACTAAACTATGAAATAAGTGATAAAGACAAGCTTTTTCTATCTGGATATTTCGGAAAAGACGCCCTTGGTTTCGGAAGTTTTGCCGGCTTTGGTTGGGGAAACAATACGGGTACGCTAAGATGGAATCACGTATTTAATAGCCGTCTTTTTGTAAATACCAGCTTAGTATATAGCCGCTACAATTATAATTTTGATATTAACCTTAGCGAAAACCTAAACTTCACCCGCTCAAATTATATTGATGATTTGAACCTAAAAGTGGATGGTAACTATTTTGCAAATGCAAATAGCAATTTCAAATTTGGTGTGAAACTTAATAACTATGTTTTCCTTCCTGGTAAAATTGATAAAATAAAAGAGGCCTCCATTATTGAGCCGCAATCATTACCAAAGAAAAAGGCCATCGAACAAGATATTTACGCCTCACATAGCTTTAAATTTGGTGCTCGCTTTAGTGCTGAGTATGGCGCCCGTCTTTCTATCTTTTCTAATATTGGCGATGGTAGAAGTATTAATTATGTGAATGGTACACCAACATTTGTAGAAAATGGCTTCATAAAAGAAAGCGCCAAAGACTCTAAAAACCCATATACATACTACAGTAGCGGTGAAATTTATAAAACTAATTATGGGTTCGAACCAAGGCTTAATTTAACCTATTTGCTAAACTCAAGCAGCTCACTTAAGGCTTCCTATAATCGCATGTTTCAATATATGCACCTAATTCAAAACATTACCGCATCTACTGGTCAAGAGTTTTGGACACCTACAGATAATTATATAAAACCCCAAATGTCGGATCAAATTGCCATTGGGTATTTTAGAAATTTTATGGACAATAAAATTGAGTTTTCTGTAGAGGGTTATTACAAAAAACTCAAAAACACCGTAGAACTAAGAGAAGGCGCCGATATTCAATTTAACGAGGCTATTGAGGCGCAAGTTGTTGCTGGCCAAGGAAGAGCTTATGGACTAGAGTTTTTTGCTAGAAAGCAAACAGGAAAAACCACCGGTTGGATTGGATATACCCTGGCAAAAAGTGAACGCCAAGCCGATAATATTAATAAAGGAAATTGGTACTCTTTCCGCTTCGATAGAACTAATTATTTAACCATCGTTCTGAACCAACAGCTAAATGATAGGCTCAGCATTTCGGGTAACTTTATTTATGCAACTGGTGAGGCTTTCTCTCAAGCAAGCCAAAGGTATTCGGTGTTTGGTTCAACTCAACAATCCGTTTCCATTTATTACGGTGAAAGAAACGGCTCTCGCTTCCCTGCCTACCATCGCGCAGATGTTTCTTTAACCATTGGTCGCAAAAAACGCCCAGGAAGAGTTTATAAAAACGAAAGTGATGTGGTTATCGCTGTCTACAATGTATATGGTCGCAAAAACGCCTATACACTTAGTTACGACACACTAAATAATGTTCCAGTTATATACAAATGGTATCTATTCACCTTTGTTCCATCTATTACTTACAATTTCAAATTCTAATTACCCCAATATAATATGAAAAAAATCGCATATAGCTTTTTAGCAACCATACTGCTCCTTGGGGCTTGCAAAGAACAAATAGATATAGAAACCAAAGACGCTAATCCTCTTTTGGTGGTCGAAGGTGAGGTTACGACAGAGGTGGATAGTTCCTATGTTAAATTATCCCTGAGCACAAACTATTTCGCCTCCCTAGAAATCCCTATCGTTAAAACCGCAACAGTAACTGTTAATGGGGTTCCTTTTAATTTTGTTCCTTCCCAAAACGTTTATCGACCAGCTAGCGGTTATGTTGGTAAAACAGATTCTGTATACAACCTATTAGTTAGCTACGACAATAAAACATATACGGCTAGAACTACACTCGAAAGAATGTTTAGAGTAGATAGTTTTTTCCAAACATGGAAAGAAGCTGAAGGCTTTCTCCCAGCAGGATACTCTATTAGCTACGCGGGTTTCGACAGTAGACCACAAACTAAATATACCTATTTCATAAACGGTTATTTTGATACAATTGCACAACGAGATAGCTTCGATAACAACAAAGTTTTATTTGATAATAGCCAAACCCCAGTTAACAAACCATACGTGTTCGAAATCCCTTTTGCTAGGTTTAATTCGGGCGACGAATACATTGCTATTTTCCGTTCTGTAGACAAAAACATGAACGACTTTATTTTTGCATATGGCAATCAAAACCCAAATATCCCTGGCCCTTTTCAAACTCCTCCTGCTAATCTACCAACAAATATTACTGGTGGCGGACTAGGTTATTTTACTGGCTACGACGTAGTCCGATGGCGATATAAAGTTAAATAATCGACATGCTTTAAGGCTTTTTTTAGAATATTAGCACCCATTTAACGTTTCATTCTTTTAGCTTTGTACTATGAGAATGAAACGTTTGTTTTTTATGGCCTTTGCCCTTTCGTCGCTGCTAGCAAGTGCACAAGTAGATAGCACAGATTACAACGATGACGACATCTCTATGGAGTGGCTAAAACCTTCCGATGATGAAAAATCTCGTTTGGGCATTATCATGGGTACGCAAATTTGTACCCTAACAGGAACGGCTTTGCCCGATAATAAACCAATGTTTGGTTTGCTTGGCGGGGGTTATGGCCGAATAAATTTTAGAGGGGGGTGGTCTATTCAACAAGAACTTCAAGTCTCGTTTAGAGGAAGCAATTTTAAGGCAAACCCGGGTGATGTGGGTTCCTTCCGATTCTTATATTTAGATGTGCCTCTGCTTGTTTTTAAACAACTCGGAAATAAAAGCAAACATAAAATTGGTGTAGGTGCCCAGTATTCTAACCTTATAAATGGCCTTATGTATTTGGATAAAAAATCATATCCAACAGCCCAAGCCCCTAAACTAGATAAAAACGATTGGGCTGCTGTTCTTGCCTATCAATATCAATTTGAATATTTTGCCCTCCAATGTGCCGTAAAATCTGGTTTTAGAAATCTAAATTTGGGCTACGCCTGGCCCGATTTAGGAAAACCTTTAAATAATAACGGAACTCTCAATAACTTCGCGGTCGAACTAAATATAATTTTTTAGAATGTATACCCGTGAAAAGCTAATTGCCCAAATACGCCAAAAGAAGTCTTTCTTATGCGTTGGACTTGATACAGACAGCACAAAAATTCCTAAACACCTTCTTTCAGAGCCCGATCCAATTTTTGCCTTCAATAAAGCCATTATCGACGCAACTAAAGACTATTGTGTGTCGTATAAAATTAATACCGCCTTCTTCGAAGCGGATGGCGCAAAAGGTTGGGAAAGTATGCAACGCACCTTTGATTATCTTCCCAAAGATTGTTTCTCTATTGCCGATGCTAAAAGAGGTGATATTGGTAATACAAGCAATCAATACGCAAAAGCTTTTTTTCAAACCTTAAATGCCAACTCAGTAACTCTGGCGCCCTATATGGGCAACGATTCTATTGCGCCTTTTTTTGAATATCCGGGTAAATGGGGTATCGTTTTAGCCCTTACATCCAACCCTGGTAGTGCCGATTACGAGCAACAAAAAATTGGAAACGAATTCCTCTTCGAAAAGGTAATTTCAAATACATGCAAAATCGGTGCAGAGGAAAATTTAATGTTCGTTGTAGGCGCCACGAAACCTCAAGAATTTACCATCATTCGTAAACACGCTCCTAACCACTTTCTGCTCGTTCCTGGAGTAGGTGCACAAGGTGGAAGCTTAGAGGAGGTTGTTAAATATGGTAAAAACAAAGACATTGGCTTGCTAATTAACGCTTCAAGAAGTATTATTTATGCCTCTTCGGGTACTAATTTTGCGGAAGCCGCTGCAAAAGAAGCTCAAACGCTGCAAGCCCAAATGGCCAACTTAATTTAAAGCCATGTTTTGGGTTCAATTATCGGTTCTTCTTACCCTTATTTTGTTTGGTTCGCAAATGAAGGGAGTTGGACTTGGATTGATGGGCGCTTTAGGTACGCTTATTTTCGTTTATGGTTTTAATTTACCTATCGGAAAAGCCCCCATCGATGTAATGCTAATAATCTTGTGTGTGGTTACTGCTACCTCATCCCTTCAAGCAAGTGGCGGTATGGATTACCTAATTAGTATTGCCGAAAACATTATTCGTAAAAACCCAAAACACATAACGTTTGTTGGGCCTTTTGTAACGTTTGTTTTTACCCTTTTGGCTGGTACCGCACATATTAGCTATTCCTTATTACCTATCATTTCTGAGGTTTCTCTCAAAAAACGTGTTCGCCCAGAACGGCCATTAAGTATTTCGGTTGTTGCGGCTCATTTTGGCATTACTGCTAGCCCCATTAGCGCTGCTAGCGTGGGTATGCTTGGTGAGCTAAATACTATTCAAGGAAATACCCTTGGTTTAATTGACGTCCTGTCGGTGGTGTTTCCAGCAACTTTAATTGGTTTGTTTTTTGGTGCGCTTGTGGCCAATAATTTGGGTAAAGAGCTTGATAAAGACCCTATCTTTCTTGAAAAACTAAAAGACCCTGTTTTTTCAAACTCCCTAAAAGAATTACATGAAAATTCTAGCAAACACTCTTTTTCAAAAACCTCTAAATACTCGGTATGGGTGTTTCTTTTGGGTGTCGTTCTTATTGTCCTCTTCGGCGTTTTTCCATCCATTAAAAAAACAAGTATGGCCGAATCTATAGAGCTTATTATGCTTTGTGTTGCTTTAGTAAATGTGTTTATTGCTAAAGTAAATCCTGTACAAATTTCTCAGGGAAGTATTTTTAAAACGGGCTCTCAAGCTGTCCTTTGTATATTTGGCGTAGTTTGGATGAGCGATACCTTCGTTTCTGCCAACCAAACATTCTTAACCGAAAGTCTTCATGTAGCCATTGCAAATTATCCTTGGCTCTTCTCTTTTGCTATATTTTTTGCCGCAACCCTGCTATTTAGTCAAGCTGCAACAGTTAAAGCTATCATGCCTCTTGGCATTAAATTAGGTATTTTACCTGCCTCCTTAATATCTATGTACCCTGCCGTAAATGCCGATTTTGTAATCCCTAGCTACCCAACTCTGGTGGCCGCAATAAATTTTGATAAAACCGGAACCACTAAGATTGGCAAGTATTTGTTAAACCATAGTTTTATGCTTCCTGGGCTTGTGACAACTATAGTGACCATTTTAAGCGCTTTCTTGTTGTCAAGTATCATCTTGTAGGTTTTAAGCTAAATCGTGGCTTAAATCGCCTATATTTCTTTTTTGGCGGAACTTTTTTCTAACAAAAAGGGCCCAGCTTTGCTGGGCCCCGAAATTTTTTTTCTATAAGTTGGGCTTACCAACCTAAAATATAGGCAAACATTAAAGGCGCAACAATTGTAGCGTCACTCTCAACAATAAATTTTGGTGTGTGAATATCTAACTTACCCCAAGTAATCTTCTCATTAGGTACTGCCCCACTATACGATCCATAAGAAGTGGTCGAATCGCTTATCTGACAGAAATAACTCCAAAAAGGAATATTCTGCATCTCCATATCTTGATACAACATTGGAACAACACAAATAGGAAAATCTCCCGCAATTCCACCACCTATTTGAAAAAATCCTATCCCTTTTCCTTCTGAGTTTTTAACATACCAATCTGCTAACCAAGCCATATACTCAATACCTGATTTCATGGTTACTGCTTTAATTTCATTCTTGATTACATACGAAGCAAAAATATTACCCATCGTAGAATCCTCCCAACCTGGAACAACTATTGGTAAATTAGCCTTTGCTGCTGCCAGCATCCACGAATCTTTTGGATCAATTTCATAGTATTGCTCTAACTCACCACTTAATAAAATTTTATACATAAACTCATGCGGGAAAAATCTCTCGCCTGCAGTATCAGCATCCTTCCAAATTTTATGAATATGCTTTTGCAATCTTCTAAATGCTTCCTCTTCAGGAATACAAGTATCAGTTACTCGGTTATAATGGTTTTCTAGTAAATCCCATTCGTCTTGTGGCGACAAATCTCTGTAATTTGGAACACGCTTATAATGCGAATGCGCAACCAAATTCATAATGTCTTCTTCTAAATTTGCTCCTGTACACGAAATTATATCAACCTTTCCTGCGCGTATCATTTCGGCAAGTGATTTACCTAACTCAGCAGTACTCATCGCACCAGCAAGCGTAATCATCATTTTGCCACCTTCGGTTAAATGTGTTTCATAACCCTTAGCAGCATCCACTAAAGCAGCAGAATTAAAGTGCTTGTAATGTGTCTCAATAAATTGAGAAATTGGTCCTTTAGTCATTTTATTAATTATTATTTATTGTCCTTCAAATTGGGTTAAAAACCGAACGTCGTTATTAAAATAAGTTCGTAAATCTTTAACTTCATACTTCAACATTGCAATCCTTTCTATTCCCATTCCAAATGCAAATCCACTATATTTTTCTGGATCTATTCCACTCGCCTTTAATACATTCGGGTCAATCATACCACAGCCTAATATTTCTAACCAACCAGTGTATTTGCAAACATTACATCCCTTTCCCTTACAAAGTAAACAACTAATATCCATCTCTGCACTTGGCTCTGTAAATGGGAAATAACTCGGTCTGAACCTAACAGTTACATCTTGTCCAAATAATTCCTGTACAAAATAATATAAGGTCTGTTTCAAATCCGCAAAACTTACTTTTTCGTCAATGTAAATTCCCTCAATTTGATGAAAAAAACAGTTTGCTCTAGCACTAATTGCCTCATTTCTATATACTCTTCCTGGCATTATTGCCCTTA
The DNA here is from genome assembly GCA_002256395.1 of Bacteroidetes bacterium B1(2017). Classification (GTDB taxonomy): domain Bacteria; phylum Bacteroidota; class Bacteroidia; order UKL13-3; family UKL13-3; genus B1. The sequence goes on from NKJG01000001.1 coordinate 1,118,690, forward strand.
TTGGAGGCTTTTGATTTTCCATTAATCTAACCTGAACCGAAGAAGTATGAGTTCTTAAGGCAATATCCTCTGAAATAAAAAAGGTGTCCTGCATATCGCGTGCAGGGTGATTTTTTGGAAAATTTAATGCTGAGAAATTATGCCAATCATCCTCTATTTCTGGACCCTCTGAATACACAAAACCTAGCTTCTTAAATATTTCAATTACCTCATTTTCTACAATAGACAAAGGATGTCGCGATCCAACAAAACTAGCTTCAGCAGGCAATGTTAGATCAATTGAACCACTATTCTTTTTGGATTTACTATGTTCAAATTGGGATTGCGCCTCCTCCCATTTTTGCTGAGCTTTTTGTTTAACCTGGTTAAGAGATGCACCAAACTCTTTTTTCATTTCTGAGGGCACCGTTTTGAATTGCTCAAACAAATCATTTAACTCACCCTTTTTTGCTAAAAATTTTAATCGAAATGCTTCAACCTGTTCGTTTTGTTTAATTTCAAACTGGTCTATCTGCAATTTCAATTTTTCTAATTGTTCTTTCATTTCTCGCTATTTTCGAAATCAAAGGTAATTCATCCTACCCCTCACATCCAAAAGTTTTAAACTAACACTATGTATTATTGTTTTATATACCTTTTAAATATGTTTTAGTAATAGAGATGTGAATATGGTGGAAAAGAGTTTTTAGAAAGTATTGTTTTTACGTTTATTAGTTTTCCTTAACATTTAATTAACTTAGTAATTGATTGTATGTATGATAATTAAATAATTTACTCACAATAGGTATTTTCTATATTAACATCCCATTGGGGATAGATTTATACCTGCTTTATTGTGAATGTCGCGTTTACAAAGTCGCAATAAGTTTGGGTATATCAACAGTGCGACATTTTAATTTAGTTCTCTACCAGATAAATTTAATTTATGAACGTAGTTGTGAACATATTCGGGAATTTGTCGCAATTCCTTTACTGTCTTATTTTATTGGTTTTAAGTTACTTATGATTTGTTTAATATCTATGCTTTGCTCAATGTCCCAATTAGCTTTTACAGTAATTGCTTGGTTATAGTAAAATACATCCTCTGGTTGTTCCCTCTTTTTTAGATTTCCATTATCCCATTTACCATTTTTATTTCTATCTAGTACAACTTTTAGTTTATAGTTTCCTGGGTTGATATAATTTACTATGAGTTCTTGAGGTATGTTTTTACTTTGTTCAAATACCACTTTTTCTTCTAAATCGTCACTTACTAATTGAAATAAAATAGGCTCAAATTTAGTGTTTGATAATTGAAATTTTATCGTTCCAAATTCTTTAGTTGTTTTACTAGTTATAAGGGTGGTTAATGATTTATTATATCTACCATAGATATCTTTGGTTGCAGAGTCCTTTATAAGCAAAGTATAGCTTTTACCCTCTGCAAAAGGATAATAAATATGCCATTCAAAATTGCTAACTTGTTTAAAATAATTTGGAATTAAATATAAGGTGTCATCCTTTATTTGCATCTGCTTTACGGTTATTGAATCAATGGGAGTACTGCTGTATAGTTTTAATGTATCTATTGGTTTTATTGGTGCAACAGCATATAATAGAAATTCTGGATATTTACTTTTGCTGCGTGATTTTAACTGAATTTTTTGCAATGAATCTTTTGTTGTAATCGTTAGTTTTAAATAGCCAGTATCTTGTAATTCCTTTGAATAAAAATTGAAGGTATCGATGTTATTTTTACCTCTTAAATATTGGCTATAAATTCCATTTAAATTAGTTGTTATGTTAATATCTGTAGGATTATATATGGCTAGTTGATATTTACCCTTTTGTTTTGAAATAGTATCCAATAAGGTGTTAGGTAAGTAACTTTCTGGGGTAAATAGTTTTAATGCTAAATTTGCGGTTTCTTCTCTAGCAAGTATTGGGTTTATAACAAATGCGACATTCTCGTTTTTTTGATATTTGTTATCTAAATTTTCATCTTTAAATGCTACTAAATAGAACGAATCATCAGGTAGGTTCTCAATTAAAAACTCACCGGTTTCTTTGCTTTTTCCAAAATAGTTAGGGTAGTTTTTCTGTAGCGTTGAATCCGTGAAACCAACTTGCTTGTATAATCCTACCATAATATCCTTTTCAGGTTTATTGGTGAATGAATTCACTACTGTACCCCCTACGGTATTAGAGTCTAGAAAATCTCCTGTTGAAAAAACATACGAAAAAGAACTTAGTACATTTGCTTCATTTATATCGGCTATACTATTTCCAAAATTTATTGTGTAAGTTGTATTTGGCTCTGGTTTACTTCTTAAAAATTGAATTTCTATTTGTTTTCCATTCGCCTCAATAGTTGGCTTTTCTTTGAGTATTGGACTAATAACTATTTGTGATGGATCCTTTATTTGGACGTATTCGTCAAATTTTATAGTGATTTTATCAGCCCCAAATTTTGTCGACTTGTTTTGTGGCCTAGTGCCTGCAACTTGAGGTGGTTTTTCGTCCTTTATCCCTCCGTCTGGCGGTTGTTGTTGGGCACAAGAGGCTAAAATTATTAAAGCCAAGTAACATATTTTTTTACTTAGTTTTAACATGGTTGGTATGTTTTACTATAAACATTATACTAGAATAATTACCTGTAAACCAAGCACTTATGTTTGAAATAATACCAATACTTAAACCTTTTAGAAAGCCAAATTTACTCTTTTTGTGATATTCACTTCTCATCGAAATATAGGGTGCATCAAATAACATTGCTCTCTGAGACACTACTTCAAACCCGTTTTCATTCATTAATTTAATGAAGCTAGTGCGTGTAAAATGGTAAAGATGACGTGGAACATCATACCCGTCCCAAAACGTTTTATAATAGCGCGAATCAAATGAATTTGATATAGGTACAGCTATAAACATAGTTCCATCTTTTTTTAGAATGTGTTTTAAGAGCTTCATTCTTTCATCTAAGCGGTGTACATGTTCCATAACATGCCACTGGGTTATGATGTCAAAATGACCCTCTTCAATTGTATTCAGATGGTTCTCCTTCACAACTTTTATTCCAAATTCTTTGTCAACATAATTTACAGCCTCATCAGATACGTCTGCGCCTATAGCATCAAAGGTTTTATCCAATTTTACTCCATTCAGAAAATATCCTAGTCCACAACCTAAATCAAGTAAATTCCCCTTTTTGTGGTAGCCTTTAATTATTCTAAGTTTTGATCCGATACTAAAGTTTCTAACCCAATCATAAATTTTGTAAGTAACTCCTAATTCAGATTTATCACTTCCAGCATGCGAGATGTATTTAGTAGATTGGTAGTAAACTCCAATATTTTCTTCAGATGGTCTTGGATTGGTAAATTCTAATGTACAGTTTGTGCACCTTACTATTTTAAATTTATCTTCACTCGCAACGAAATCATTGCATTCAAAAAGTTGTAAAAATTCACTGCTTTTACAAACCGGACATGTTGTTAATTTTTCCACTTGGCAAAATAAAGAAATTATCTACCCAAATGCACCATAAGAATTGAAACATCTGAAGGAGATATTCCACTTATTCTGGCAGCTTGGCCTAGTGTTTTTGGTCTCTGTTTATTTAATTTCTCTCTAGCCTCTAATGAAATTGATTTAACGGAGTGAAAATCAAAATCGTCGCTTATAATAAAATTCTCCAAGCGATTCATTTTTTCTACGAGAAGCTGTTCTTTTTCTAAATACCCTTCGTACTTCATTAGTATTTCGGCCTGAAGAATTTGTTCTGAAGTGTAGTTTTGTAAGAAGTTATTAATTGACTCTACATTTTCTGCTAAGTCTTTAATCTCAATTTGAGGTCGAGTAATTATTTGATTTAGTTTATAGTTTTGAGGAATTGCGCTGGTATTTATCTTTTCTAAGTAAGGATTAATCTCAGAAGGTGTTACAGAGGTTTTTACAAAATGTGAAATTATTTCTTTTGTTCCTTGAATTTTCTTTGTCACTAATTCAAGTCTTTGGTTTGAGGCTAAACCTAATTTATTAGCCTTGGCTGTTAATCTAATATCAGCATTATCTTGTCTTAACATGAGCCTATATTCTGCTCTTGAAGTAAACATTCGATAGGGTTCTTCTGTACCCTTATTTACCAAATCATCAATAAGTACGCCTATGTAGGCTTCAGATCTACTTAGAATAAAAGGTTCTTTATTATTTACCTTTTGATGTGCGTTTATTCCTGCAATTAACCCTTGGCAGGCGGCCTCTTCGTATCCTGTTGTGCCATTTATTTGACCTGCAAAATATAAATTTTTGATTTGTTTTGTTTCTAGAGTTAATTCTAATTGAGTAGGCGGAAAGTAATCATACTCAATGGCGTAACCAGGCCTGAATATTTTGGCAGATTCAAATCCCGGTATTTCACGTAATGCCTTTATTTGAACATAATCTGGCAAACTTGTAGAGAAGCCGTTTACATATATTTCAACAGTGTTCCATCCTTCCGGCTCTACAAAAATTTGGTGTCTATCTCTTTCTGCAAATCTATTAATCTTGTCTTCTATAGAAGGGCAATATCTTGGTCCTAAACCTTGTATTCTTCCTGCATACATAGGAGAATCATCGAAGCCAGTCTTTAAAATATCATGAACGGTTTGGTTAGTATAGGTTATCCAACAACAACGCGTTTCATTAGAATATTTTGGATTGTTTTCTAAGTAGGAAAACTTTTCTGGATTTTCATCTCCTTTTTGTTCTTCCATTTTAGAATAGTCCAAGCTTCTACCATCAACCCTTGGCGGAGTGCCGGTTTTCATTCTACCACTTTCTAAGCCCAAAGAAATTAATTGTTCAGTAATGCCACTACTCGATTTTTCGGACATCCTTCCACCACCAAACTGTTTTTGTCCTATATGTATTATGCCGTTTAAAAATGTGCCATTAGTTAGTACTACAGACTTGGCTTTTATTTGTTGGCCCATAGAGGTGCATACACCCACAACAGTATCTCCTTCAAGAAGAATAGAGCTCACCATATCTTGCCAAAAATCTACATTTGGAGTTCGTTCTAGCAGATCTCGCCAATAGGAGCTAAATACCATTCTATCTGTTTGTGCCCTTGGACTCCACATAGCAGGGCCCTTTGACCTATTGAGCATTCTGAATTGTATGGTAGAATAGTCTGTGACAATTCCAGAGTACCCTCCAATAGCATCTATCTCACGCACAATCTGACCTTTTGCAATTCCTCCCATTGCTGGGTTGCAACTCATTTGTGCAATCTTATTCATGTCCATTGTAATGAGTAGAACTTTTGAACCAAGGTTGGCCGCCGCCGCTGCAGCCTCGCACCCAGCATGACCAGCGCCCACCACTATTACATCATATTTTTGAAACATCTATTTTCTATTTAATTTAGTATTTATAACATGGAAACAAGCACACTTGTTTTACTATTTCACGTGGAACATGGTTTTATATAAATGCAAATAAAGGGCCTCTTTAGTTCTCATTTCCACAATCTGCTTTTTAGTTTTGTCTTTATATCCCATTAAATGGAGTAATCCATGAACCATTACCCTTAACAGCTCCTCATCCTTATTTGTGTTTAATGTTTTAGCGTTATTGATTACCCTGTCTACACTAATGTATATGTCACCTTCAATTGCTGAACCCGCCTCAGAAAGGTCAAAGGTAATGATATCTGTATAATAGTCATGATTTAAGTATTCAAGGTTTACAGAGAGTAAGTGCTGATCACTGCAAAAAGCATATGAAATTTGGCCTATTTCTTTTTTTTCTGTTTTAGCAACATGATTTAACCAGAGGCTAATTTGTTCCCTATTAATGCGCGGGCGCTTATTTATATAATTAAATTCAATAATCCCCTTAATTGAGTACGGTAATGTTTCCATGAATTTCTATTGTTTGTTGGCCCTGGTTAATATGTGCAATAAAAAAGTATACTCCAACAGGAACCAAATCTTTTGAATTATTTCTTCCATCCCAAGGTTCGCTAATGTTTTCCTTGTTATATTCAAGTTGTCCCCAGCGGTTATATATTTCTATAGTACTTTTAGCCAAATCTATTCCCTCGCCTATAAAGGTGAATTGTTTGTTGGCCCCAGATTGTGTTAAAGCATTTGGATAATATATTTTACCTGTTTTCACATAGCAGGCCTTGTTACTTCTGCTTACTATGTTGTTGTTGCTATAGGCTGCTACTTGGTAGCATACGGTAGACTCTGAAATTTTGGGATCAAGTAAAGAGGTGTCGTTTTGAGGTGACCCCAATGCCAAGTAATTTGTCGCTTCTGAAATGTTATTACCTGTAGCCCTGTATATTATGTATTCTTTTATCCCCGCGTTCCACGTGAAATAGCTGTTCCAAGAAAGAGAAATATCATTTGTATTGGGCAGAAGTGACAACACCATGTTTCCAGATTTGACACTAGTATCTGTTATAATCCCGCATACATTTTTACTTAAGAGAAAGTATTCGTTTCTATTGGTGTTTAATGAACTTAGGTCTTCAAAAATAATATCAGAACCCACATAGGTGTGAATTAACACTGGTGAAAAAGGCGCTTGAATTTTCATCAGGTTTATGGATTGGTAATAGGATAAAGGGTTTTTCTTAATAGATATTTCTATTTTGTCGTTATTGTTGTTTGTTACAAGTTCTATTTCTGTGAGAGTTGGGTTAGCACTTGATCCACTTTTTAATATGAATGTTCCATTTGAAGTGGAAGTGATTTTTGGATAACCCACTTTTTGGGTTCGTACGAAATATTCAAACGTACTATTGATTGGCCTGTTCTTATCTGTATATACTAATGTTGATCCGGATACACTATCAATTAATACAAATGAGCCTGAGTTAGTTTTCCTGTAGATATAGTATACGCTCGCCTGCCAGCCCACATAGGCTGTCCAATTTAGAGTGATGCTATTTAAACAGGTATCAATGCTTGCGTTTAAATAAATTGTTTGGTGTTTATACTTTCCATAATCTCTTCTGTTGTCGCAACTATCAGAGCTTGTAATATCATAAGAAAGTGATCTTGATTTTGGGCTAAATGGAGGGTTTTTATCTATGTAGATAGTATCTCTAAAGTTTTCTATTAACCTTGGGTCTGTTCTATCATAATTATACAAGTAATATGAACTAAAATCTGGTGTTTTATTTGACGTCCATCCTAGATATATTTCATCAGTTATTGGGTCAACACTTACTGAATCTAGAATTGTAGAATCCGGTTTTTGATCATCAATAGGAAGTGTATCTGAATAGCATAATATGGTATCTATACCACATAGTTTTTGATATACAATAAAGTACTCCCAAGCCTTTGTAGTGGGCACATTTGCATTTACATGTGTATAGGTTTTGTTGGAAGATGGAATTCCAGAAACCAACTCGTAAAATGGCAAAGTATTGGCGTCTCTAGTTTCAATTTTTAGTGTTCCAATTATGGTACACGGATCAGAGTTTATTTGCCAGAATAGATTGTTATTATTTCCTCCATTACAAACCCTTGTGAAGTTTATTTTCTGTGCCTGAGTTGTAATGATAGTACACAGCAATAGTGTTATGAGGAGTACGCTGTTTTTCACTTTTTTCCTACTACCACCTCAACGATATTTTCCTCTGTGAAGTATTTATTAGCTAATTCTTGAAGCTCTTTAGGGTTGGTTCTGTTAAGTATTGAAACAAAATCTGGGTAATATGAATTGGGTAGATTGTTATCAATTATTATTTTTAACCTATCTGCCAAAGAAAAAGGCCCATCTAATCCCCTCAAGAATGAACCCAGGTAATAGTTTCTCGCTGTTTCAAATTCTTCAATAGGAATAAGTGACTCTCTAATATTTTTCAATTCTTTATATATTTCAGTAATTCCTTGCTCCCTATTTTTTGTGTTAATTTCGGAATCTATATACCAAACAGATGCCTTTTGAAATGGCTCTAAAACCGAATAAATTCCATACGTTAAACCCTTGTCTTCCCTAATGTTTTTCATTAGTCGCGAGCCAAAGTATCCTCCGAAAATTAAGTTTAAGAACTGAAGTTTTCTGAAGTCATCATGGGATCTTGGTATTGAAACCTTCCCGATTCGAATGGCTGATTGTACACTATCGTTTTTCTCTATAAAATGTTTACCAATATTTGGTTCGGCCCCAATAAAGTTGGTTTTGCCACTATGTTTTTTTAAACCACTTTGGTTTAAACCCTCTTGAATGATTGCTTTGGTTGCATCTGAAAATGACCCTGAAAGAAGAGCATATTTTAGCCCTGCTAGGTAATTTTGCTGATAAAAGTTTACGAGTGAATCTCTGTTTATTTGTTGAATATCTTCTTTATTTGAAAAGGAGGCATAAGGATGGGTTTCGCCTAGAACAGTTTTGTAGAAAGCTTTTCTGCACAAATAATTGTTCTTTTTTTCGCTAACTAGTAGCTTCTGAAGGCTGTTCTTTTTTTGAATATCAAGTTCCTTTTCCGGGAAAATTGAATCTGTTATTGCCTGAATAAAAAGCGGGAGGCAATTTCTTAAATGCTTTTCTAAGCAGTAAAGAGTAGCAACAGCATCGTCTGGGTTGCTTCTTGTTTGAAAGTAGGAACCAAAATAATCGAGTGATTCGGCCAGTGTTTTTGCGTTTAATAAGCTCGTTCCCTCACTAAGCATACTGGCGGCAAAGGAAGCTTCTGCCGACTTTAATTGTTGGGTTAACCCAGCCTCGAAAACCAAGTCAAGACGTATAACGGGTTGTGTGCCAGCTTTAAGAGAGTATAAACTTGTACTGGAATTTATAGGTAAAATTTCATACTCAGGAAAGTTTAGTTTCTCTACCAAATGAAATTTTGGTGCTATGGATCTATTTATTGTCATTTTTTGCATGGTAATAGAGCGTAGAACAATTCTCTTCGATAAACATGTTTTTTGCCACGTTTTGAAGCGTATTTGGGTTTACAGCTAGGTAGTGGTTGATTTCGGTATTTACAAGCTCTAAATCGCCAATAAACTCAGCGAAAGCAAGTTTCATTGCTCTGTTCAAAACACTCATATCGCCAAAAAGAATATTCGTTTCGGTTTTATTGATAACCTTTTCAAGTTCATTTTGTTCAATTTGAGATGTTTTAAGAAGATTTAGTTCCTCAATAATTGCCTTTTCGGCCGTTTCAAAATCTACACCTTTCATCAACTTCCCCTCAACCAAAAACAAACCAGGATCAACATCTCCAGTTATGTAAGTATCGAGCTCACTAAATAACCTTTTTTCTTTAACGAGTTTATTAAACATTCTAGATGATTTCCCAGACCCAAGGATGTCTGATAAAAGATCGCATGCGTAGTAATCAGGATCTAATCTGCCCCCCATATGGTAGGCCTTTACAATTAAATCTAATGGTACATCATTGTATATGTGCTCTTTGCGAGCCTCTGTTTGGGCAGGTTCTATAGGATACTTTGGAATAGTAGTATTTCTTTTTTCAATTGAACCAAACCATTTTTGGGCCAAGCGCTTTGTATCCTCTAGCGAAATGTTTCCAGCCAAAACTAGAATGGCATTATCTGGAGCATAGAAATTGAAGAAAAAATCTTTTACTTGTTGTAAATCAGCATTTTCAATATGTGAAATTTCTTTGCCAATGGTTGGCCAATTATAGGGATGGTGTTTATAGGCAAGAGGTAAAACCTTTAACCAAACATCTCCATATGGTTGGTTGAGGTACCGCTCTTTAAACTCTTCAATCACCACATTTTTCTGAACATCCAAACTTTTTTGATTGAAATCGAGGCTTAGCATTCGATCGCTATCTAACCAAAAGCCTGTTTCGATATTGTTTGCAGGCAGGGTTACATAATAGTTTGTAATATCGTTACTTGTAAATGCATTGCTTTCACCGCCAGCTGCTTGCAGTGCCGTGTCGAACTCTGGGACATTTTCTGAGCCTCCAAACATTAAATGCTCAAACAAATGAGCAAAACCAGTTTTTTGAGGGTCTTCATTCCTCGAACCAACCTTGTAAAGGAGGTTTAAGGCACAAACTTGAGTGGAGTTGTCGTAATGATGGATAACAGTTAATCCGTTATCCAATATAAATTTAGTGTATTGGATCAATTGTAGGTTTATTGGTTACCTACAAATATAAGTTGAGGCAGAAGGCAAATCCTTACTACGAAATCACAACAATGCCCAGTAAAATGTGAATTGTATCTCTTAAACTTCACCCTCCCACTTTGCAACAACATAGGTTGCGAGGCAATTTCCGATTACATTTACGGTTGTTCTACCCATATCCATTAATGCATCAACAGCCAGAATAGCAAAGGCTTTGGTTGGATCAAGACCTATTGAAGAAACGGTACTAACAAGAATTAGGAAAGATGCCCCGCGAACACCAGCAACTCCCTTGCTTGTTAGCATTAAAATGAGGCACATTTGAATTTGTTGCCCAATGCTTAAATCAATTCCAGAAGCTTGAGCAATAAAAACAGAGGCCAAAGAGAGATAAAGGGTAGTGCCATCTAAATTAAAACTGTAACCTGTGGGCAAAACAAATGCAACAACCTTTCTAGGAATGCCCATTTGTTCTAGTCTTTCCATTGCTTTAGGAAGAGCTGCTTCTGAACTGGCTGTTGCAAAGGCGATAGATACAGGCTCTGAAATGGCCTCTAAGAAGCGTTTAAAAGGCAGTTTTACCATGAATCCTATTGGTACTAGTACCAGTGCGACAAAAGCGAAAAGAGCGCCATATAACGTGGCAACAAGCTTTAATAAATTGCCAAGAACACCCATTCCCATGCTTGCCACCGAATAGGCCATTGCTCCACCAACAGCAAATGGAGCAAATAGCATAACAATATTGGTAAATTTAAACATTACCTCACTTAAACCCTCTGAAAACAAAAGGACTGCGTTTCGTTTTTCCTCATTTTTTACTAAAGCCAATCCGATACCAAAAAGAATGCTAAACACCACAATTTGAAGTATTTGGTTCTCCGCAACAGACTTCGCAATGTTTTCTGGAAAGATGTCAAGAATTACATCATGACTTTGTTTTTGAGATAGGATGGTGTTTGCTTTTTCAATTTGGGAATTTTGTGCAACCAGGTTAGTACCCACTCCTGCCTGTGAAAGGTTTATAGAAACAAGGCCAATGAACAATGCGACAGTTGTTACCAATTCGAAATATACGATTGACTTTAAACCCATTCTTCCAACCTGCTTGATATTCGAATGACCAGCTATTCCAACAACTAAGGTGCTGAACAACAGCGGCGCTATAATGGTTTTAATTAATCTTAGGAAAATATCGCTTAAGACTTTGAGCGGTTTCGCTATTTCGGGGAAGTCGCTACCTAAAGCAATACCAATAAACATAGCCACCAAAATCCATGCGGTTAAATTGCGCTTTTCTATTGCAAACCATATAGCAAGAGCGAGTGCGACCCAGCGCAAACCAACAAGAAAAAGCGGGGAAATAAAACCTCCACTTTGTTCGTTTATAAAAAGCAAAGAGGCAAATAGCCCTAAAACGGAAAGAGTAGCAATAAGTAATCTTTTTGTCTTCATTAGTCAAACTTACGAAGGATAATATGAAAAAAGAAAATTAGGATTAAACCTTTTCGTATTAACTTGCATCCTACCATTACAAAACTAAAAAAATAAGAAATGAAAAAAGTGATGATCTGGGGAATGTTAGCAATGATTGCTGGCTCCTTACTATTAATTGGATGTAAGAAGGAAGAAGTTGCAGAAACAGATTTAACTAGCGCCGAGGACCAAAGTCAGGGTGAACTTAATTATGACTTAGTTTTTAAGCAGGTTGATTTAGCGGCAAACGACAACGGATTAAAAAAGGGTGCTTATCCGATTGTAACGATTGATACAAGCGTAAGCCCTAGAACAATGAATGTTTATTATGGCGAAACCAATTATTTGTGTTTGGATGGTAACTACAGAAGAGGAACCATAAATGTTAGTTGGACAGGGAGATATAGGGCTGATGGAACAATAATTAGCATCACATTTGATAAATTTTATCAAAACGATAATTTAGTGGAAGGCACAAAAACAGTAACAAATGTTGGAAGAAACACGAATGGTAAAATGGTGTTCACCATTGTAGTTAATGGAAAAATAACCAATACTGCAGGAACTTCACATACATGGAACAGCAATAGAACTAGAACTTGGATTGAAGGAGAAGGAACACCCGTTGTTACAGATGATATTTACGAAATAACAGGAACAACTAGCGGCGTAAACAGAAACGGAATTTCATACACATCTACTATAACCGAGAAATTAAGAGTTGATTTGGGTTGTGAATGGAGGATTACAAGCGGAGTAATTGAAATAACACCAAGTGGAAAGTCGATGCGTAAAGTAGATTTTGGAAATGGGGCTTGTGATAAAATAATTACTGTGACAGTAAACGGTAAAACCAAAACATTTGAAAGAAGGAAGTAAGTAGGGTTGGGGTTTGATTTAGACCGGCACTTGGAGGCATTTGCTTCTGGGTGCCGGTTTCTTTTTGTGGATAAATAGGATAAATGCTTAAATAATAGCTATCTTTGCAGGCTATAAATACACATACCTCGCTCAATAATTTGCTCAAGAAGTGAGCACTTGGCTGAAAATTAGGATGGAGAGGGGTATAAAAAAGGAAAAAAATGAAAAGAGAAAATTCGGGCAATAAACCCTCAAGGCCCAGGACAAGTTCAAGCGCACCAAGAAAAAGCAGTTCGCCAAGAAGTTCATCTTCTGCCGCACCAAGAAAGAGAACCACTAGTGGAGGATCAAGTTTTTCTAAAAGCAAATTTGGAGAAGGTGGCAGTTTTGAGAAAAAAGCAAGACCTAGTTCTGGCGGAAAAACAGGATTTGGTGGAAAACCTTATGCTAAAAGAGGCGACGACAAATCATTTGATAGAAAGCCAAGGGCGAGCAGCTCGTTTTCAAAAGATGAAGGAAGCAGACCTTATGCTAAAAGAACTGGCGAAGGTTCATATGATAAAAAACCAAGAACAGGTGGCTCATATTCGAACGATGGAACTAGACCCTATTCAAAAAGAAGCGACGATTCGGGGTTTGATAGAAAACCAAGAAGCACAGGTGGTTTTAGAAAAGATGAAGGTACCCGTAAACCCTATGCGAAAAAGAGTTTTGATGGACCAACAGGTGAGAGAAAATCAAGAGTAGGAACGGGATTTAGAAAAGATGAAGGCGACCGTAAACCATACGCTAGAAAGGCCGAGGGAGGATATGAAGACAGAGGAAGAAAAGGCCTAGGAATAAAAAGAGGAGATAAAAGTGTTTTTCCTGAAAGAACTAAAAAAGCTTATGGAAGTGCCGACACCTTTAAGGATAGAAAAGACATGAAGAGCGTGAAGGAGGTAAATTTTGATGATTCAAAATCGACCCCAAAACGATATGATAAGAGATCTGATTTTTCTTCAAGTACTGCAGGCAAAGGAAAATTCACAAAAAAATCAGAGTTAAAAGGCTTTAAGCCAAGAGCTTCTGCGGGAGATTCGGAGGAGGATTTTCGCTTTAAAACACCAGGTTCAAGAGGTAAAAGAATTGACTTGGGAGTTAAAGATGAATTTGTTTCAAAAACAAAATCACAATCAAAAGAAAGAATAACAGAGGAAGCTTTAAGTGTAGGCGAGTCTGTTAGGTTAAATAGATTTATTTCTAACGCTGGAGTATGTTCAAGAAGAGAAGCTGATGAATTAATTGGCGCTGGTTTAGTTAGCATTAATGGCGCTGTTGTAACCGAATTGGGTTGCAAGGTAAATGCCGGAGATGTGGTGCGATTTAACGGAGAAAAATTAACTGTTGAAGCAAAGGTTTATATTGTTTTAAACAAACCTAAAGATGCCATAACAACTTCTGACGATCCAGATGGTAGAAATACGGTTATGGACATTTTTGATGGAAAAATGAGAGAAAGAATTTTTCCTATTGGTAGATTAGATAGAAACACAACAGGGGTTTTATTATTGACAAATGATGGAGAATTGGCCAATAGGTTAATGCATCCAAAATATGAAATCAAGAAAGTTTATAAAGCAACCCTAAACAAAAACTTGAAACCAACAGATTTATGGGCGCTTTCAAATGGCGTTGAGTTAGAGGACGGCTTTATTAAGCCAGACGCTATTGCGACATCTGATGCAAAAAACAAAAATGTTGTAGGAATAGAAATTCATAGTGGCAAGAACCGTATTATTCATAGAATGTTTGAGCATTTAGGATATTCTGTAGAAAAACTAGACAGGGTATTATATGCTGGTATGGAAAAAGGCATTCTGAAACGTGGAGCTTGGCGTGAATTGAACGAAAAAGAGCTTAAGGCTCTGAAAAAAAGTGTTCAATTGAAATAAAACCCCTTGAAACATTTTTAAATAAAAAAATAAACTAATTTCGCATCTCTTAATTCAATTAAAAATGAACTTTACATTGTTATTTATTGGCAACTTAGGCGGCGGTGAGTGGCTTATGATTTTGCTTGCTATTGTGTTTTTATTTGGTGGCAAAAAAATTCCTGAGTTAATGCGTGGCATTGGACAAGGAGTACGTGAGTTTAACGATGCAAAAAAGAGCGTTAAAGACCAAATTGAAGAAGGAATGAAGTCAAAAGATCAGGAGACAAAATAAGCCCCCCGATTTCTAAAGATGACCTATTCTAATTTATCTAGTATCCAAGCTGATTTAAGTTTGGGCAAGATTACTTTGCCCGAACTAGTAAACTCCTATCTTTCTAAAATTGAAGAGAATAAGCATTTAAATGCTTTTCTGGAAGTGTTTGCAGAGGAGGCGAAAGCTAATTCTATTAGTATTTCTGAAAAGCTTAAAGAAGGACGAGCCGGAAGATTGGCGGGAATGGTACTAGCGCTCAAGGACAATATTTGTTATAAAGGGCACTCCGTATCTGCTTCTTCTAAAATTTTGGAAGGCTTTACTTCAATATATTCTTCTACAGTAGTAGAAAGATTATTGTTAGAGGATGCCATTATTATTGGTAGATTAAATTGTGATGAGTTTGCAATGGGTGCATCAAATGAGAATTCTGCATTTGGCCCAGTGTTAAATTATGCCGATCCAACAAGGGTTTCAGGAGGTTCGTCGGGTGGTGCAGCCGTTTCTGTTCAAGCAGGAATGTGTTTGGCTAGCTTGGGAAGTGATACCGGCGGAAGTATAAGGCAACCTGCTGCTTTTTGTGGGTTATATGGGTTTAAACCAACCTACGGAAAAATTTCGAGATGGGGTTTAATTGCTTATGCTTCTTCTTTTGATATTATTGGACCCATTACCAATTGTGTAGAAGATATGCAATTGCTTATGGAGATAATAGCTGGTGCGGATGAGCATGACGCAACCGCCTCAGTGAAACCATTGGATTCATTTGTTGAGGACACAAGCGGGAATAAGAAATATAAATTTGCCTATATCAAGGAAACCATGGAAATGGAAGGAATTGAGCCAGGGGTAAAGGCTTCAACAGAGGCATATTTAACTAAATTGAGAGATTTGGGACATGAGGTTGAAGCCGTTAGCTTTGATTTATTGCCGTATATGATTCCTGTTTATTATACCTTAACAACAGCTGAGGCGAGTTCAAATTTATCTCGATTTGCTGGCATGCATTATGGTTACAGGAGCAAAGATGCATTTGATTTAGAAAGCACTATTCGCAAATCAAGATCAGAGGGTTTTGGCCCAGAGGTAAAGCGAAGAATTATGCTTGGAACATTTGTTTTATCGGCAGGTTATTACGACGCCTATTATAGTAAGGCACAAAAAGTAAGACGTTTGGTTCAGGACAAAACGAAAGCATTATTTGAAACCTACGATTTTATTGTGTCACCAACCTCACCAACTACGGCGTTTAAGATTGGCGAGAAATCAGATAATCCTATAGCCATGTATTTAGCTGATATTTTCACCGTACATGCTAATATTGCTGGTGTTCCAGCCCTTTCTATTCCGAATGGAAAAGATGAAAATGGAATGCCTATTGGTTTGCAAATAATGGCAAACATGCATGAAGATGCGAAGTTATTAAGCTTGGCAAAAGCACTTGCCTAGGTGTTTTTGTTTAAGGCCAATAGTCCCCAAATTATGTTTAAATCTTAATTACTTTCAGGCGGTGTATGCCAATGGAAGATTAATTTGCGTTGTATGGTAGTGAAATTGAAAAGAACAGGTTTGGTGTTTTTATTAGTGTTGTCTTTTGTGGTTGCAAAAGCTGGGGTAGATGAGCTTTACCAGCAAAGATTGGCAGCACTTAAGAGCAGTTTAGATCTTACCTATAATCCATCTGTAAAAATATTTATTGAGGAGTACTTAAATAACCCCGAAAAGACGAGAGAATTAATAGGGCGAAGCAAATATTATTTTCCTTTGCTTGAGAAAAGTTTGCGCGCAAAAGGGCTACCAACCGATTTAAAATATTTGGCAGCAACAGCTTCGGCCTTAGACCCCTCGGCCTTAAATGCGAGTGGTTCAAGTGGTATTTGGATGATGGCCTATCCAATTACCAAGATGTATAAGTTAAAGGTAAACACCTATATTGATGAGCGCCGCGACCCAGTAAAATCAAGTGCTGTGGCCGCTCAACACTTTAAAGATTTGTTTAGCATTTATAAAAGCTGGCCATTGGCTATTGCAAGTTATGGTTGTTCGCCAGTTACCTTAAATAAGTGCATTCATATAAGCAATAACAGTTTGTATTTTTGGGATATCTATCCTCATATGCCTGCTACCTGCAAGGAGCTTTATCCAAGAGTAATTGCTACTGCATATATATTAAATTATTATAGGGAGCATGGTATTGGTAGTGCTGAACCAAAATTTGAAACGAGCACAGATAGTATTTTAGTAAATAAGTGGTTATCGTTTCAACAGATTTCGTCGGTTACAGGCGTGAGTGTTGAAGAAATGCGTGAATTAAACCCGGTTTTTAGAAAAGACATTATTCCTTATAATATTGAAGGTTATTATGTGCGTATTCCAAAGAGCAAATCAAAAAACTTTGAGCTTTTAAAGGATACTGTTTATAGGCCAATAAGTATGAATGAGCTACAGCCTGATCCTATCCAAAAAATGCAGGAGGAGGTTGTTGACAGTGTTGCAGGAATAAAGCCCGTAAACGATGCAAAGAAATTCAGCAAAAAGAAGGTTATTTATGTAGTTAAGAAGGGCGATAATTTAGGCGATATAGCGGATTGGTTTGATGTACCTGCTGCAGATATTAAATCGTGGAATAAACTCAAGAAAAACGCTGTTAAATACGGCCAAAAACTTACTATTTGGGTTGAAGGAAGCAAGGTGGGTTATTACAAGAAAATTAACAAAATGAGTGCTTCGCAGAAGAAGAAAATAAAGAAGAAGGATTAGTAAAAAAATCTGATAAATAATAAGGGCATAAAAAAAGCCGTTTCGAATAATCGGAACGGCTTTTTTGTTGAGTTCTTAATAAGAATATTAATAAGATCTTCTGTCTCCTCTGTCGTTGTTAAAAGACCTTCTTTCGCGGTTAGGTCTTTCTTCGCGTGGACGAGCTTCGTTAACGGTGATGTTTCTGTCTTTGAAAGACTGACCGTTTAGAGAGTTGATTGCGCTTTGTGCGCCAGCATTATCTGGCATTTCAACAAAACCAAATCCTTTGCTACGGCCGGTAAATTTGTCATTAACGATGTTAATGCTTGATACTTCGCCATACTGTGAAAACAGGCCGCGCAACTCATCTTCAGTTGTGCTCCAGTTTAAATTTCCAATGTAGATGTTCATGAATATAAAAAATATGAATGTCAAAGATAAACTTTGTTTGCTCATTTCCAAACGTTGTTAACCATAAATCCACAAAAGTTGCAATAAATGCAACAATTTCTTTTTTAGATACTTAGATTATTTCTTTTTGGTGGCCTCGTAAATAAGGTCTTGAATTCTGGTGCGAATATTCATATTAGCGAGCTTATTATTTTCGGCACTTGGGTTAACTCGGTTCGACAAGAAAACGTATACCAGTTGATTTTTGGGATCGGCCCAAGCGCAAGTTCCTGTGAAACCAGTATGTCCAAAAGTGAGTGGCGAGCATGCCGAACCTGTAGGTGAGGGTTTAAGTGGTATTATTTCTGGTTTATCAAATCCTAAGCCTCTTCTGCTTTTCTTAGATTGTTTTTTAGTGAAAAGTTCAACGGTAGATGCTTTAAGAACGCGAACATTGCCATATGTACCTTGGTTCAGCAACATTTGCATAATTACAGCCACATCATTTGAGTTTGAAAATAAACCAGCGTGCCCACTAACGCCTCCAAGCATAGCAGCGGCAGGATCATGAACATAGCCTTGAAGTTGTTGTTTTCTAAAGATAGAATCTACTTCGGTAGGGGCAATTTTGTTTTTTGAAACGCCCTTTGAAAGAGGGTTAAAGCAAAGAGAGCCGAGTGCAAGAGGCTTATAGAAATTTTCTTGCATAAACTCATCGAAGCTTTGGTTGCTAACGTTTTCAACCAATTTACGCAGGAGGATAAAACCGAGGTCGCTATATAAGTATTCACCAGCAGTTTTCATATCAGCCATGGCAATTGTATTAAACATTTCTTGCTCGTAAGCTTTGTCAATCCAAAGGTTTTCGGCTACTTGAAGGCAATGGCGTTTAGTTTTTATTGGGCTGAACCAAGTAGTATCGGGCAATGCTTTTTCAAGCGTTTTTTTATAGAAAGGAATAAAGGCGGGGAAACCAGCTTGGTGAAGCAAGACATCTTTTATACAAATTTTTTCTTTGGCGGTTCCTCTTAGAAAGGGCAAGTAAAGACCTAATTTATCATTTAATCCAATTGCCTTTTCGTCGTAAAGCTTCATAATTGCAAGCGTTGTAGAAAGCATTTTGGTAAGCGACGCAAGGTCGTAAAGGTTATTATTTTGTACAGCTAAAGCACTTGAATCGTAGCTGAGTTTTCCGAACGATTTGTTATAGATAACTTTTCCTTGAAGAGAAACAAAAACCTGGCAACCAGGAAAAGCCTTTGCATTAATGCCCTCTTTTACGATAGAGTCTATATAATTTAAGGGCGTATGTTCTATGCCAACCTCTTCTGGCATAACATATTCGAAGCGCTGTAGAACATCTGTTTCTAAGCCACTAGCAAGAGGAAAAGTTGTTCCAATGGAAACAGGCATACGGCCTGTTGTACTGTATGCTCCCATTAATGCTTGAGCGGCTAATTCATTATATTGAGGGAGGTCTTCGTATGATACAATTACGTTTCTAGCTTGTTTAAAATGTTGAAGTATATATGGGTTTCCGTTATTAATTAGGATTGTTTTTCTATCCAGTAAAACGCGGTTTACAAAATTTATTTCGGCTTGGGTCAAACCTAATTTACGACTTACGTAGCGACTTGTGTTATGAAGGCTAAGAATAACCAAATTGTAATGTTGCAATACAGAAAACATAGAATCAAATGCCGCTTGAGAATCGTTTTTATCAATAGAATAATAATCGGCTTTGAGATAGTTGTTTAGGGTTTGTTGAAAGGCTGTAAATTGATTATTACCAACGGCAATGCTAGCAATTTTAAAGCTTTGAGGGCTTTGGAGAGGAATAACATTGTCTAAGTTTTTAGCAACAACAATACCTTGTTTAATTACTTTTCTTATGAGCAAGTCGGTGGAGCAGCAATTAAGGTCTTCGTATAAATTTTTTAATTGTACAGGTTGATAATGATTAAGGCCAGACCAATTTTTAGTAATTAAAATTTTCTTACATGCATTATCAATATCCTCATTGGTAATAAGCCCATTTTTAAGATATTCTTTAATCCAAAAAATACTTTGGGGCACATCTTCAACAAATAAAAGCAAATCGCTTCCAGCGGCTAGGGCTTTGGCGCAAACTTCACCAGGAGCAGCATAGTTTGCAACACCTTTCATATTCAGTCCATCTGTTACAACCAAGCCATCGAAACCAAGTTCGTCTTTGAGCAAACCTTTAATTGCTTTTGATGAAATAGATGTGGCGGTATTGTTAGCGGTATCAATAGCTGGAACATAAAGATGGCCAACCATTACGCTACCAACATGATTTCGTATTAACTCCTTGAAAGGATAAAGTTCTAGAGAGTCGAGGCGTTTGCGAGAAAAAGGAATGATAGGTAAAGCCAAATGAGAATCTGATTCAGTATCGCCATGACCAGGAAAATGCTTAGCGGTTCCCATTACATGTTGGTCTTGCATGCCCTTTGTAAAAGCCACCCCATGGCGAGCAACAATGTATTTGTTTTCACCAAAACTTCTATCGTTAATAACAGGGTTTGCGGGGTTATTATTTATATCAATATCTGGAGCATAGTTGAGTTGAATACCCATGCGTTTACAATGTTTGCCTATTTCGGCACCCATTTGTTGGGTAAGTTCTGGGTTGTCTGCGGCACCAAGAATCATTTGGCGAGGAAAGACAGGGGTACTATCAAGACGCATGTTAAGTCCCCATTCTCCATCAATACTTATGAGCAAAGGAACCTTTGCATTTGCCTGATATCTATTGGTTAAAACGGCCTGTTTATGCGGGGTTCCTTTCATAAACATGAGTCCACCAATTTTATAATCACGAACTAGTTTTTCAACATCAAGAAGGTAGTTGCTGTCCCTTTGTGTCCAAACAGCAATGGTCATTAACTGGGCAATTTTTTCGTCGAGTGTAAGGGTTGCCATCACAGAATCTACCCAAGGATAGTTTTTTTTCCAATTGATGGCATAGCTTTGAGCCTTTGAGTTTGTGGCAAAACAAAGGGAAAGCAAAGAAAAAAGAAGGATTTTAGATAAGAGGTTCATTGCTCTTACAAAAAAGCACATTTGAGGCCATTAAAACACGAATAAAACAGACAACTTATTAACCTTGTTATGGTTGAAAGTTCTCCACAGTATGAAAAGTATGAGAAAAAAGAAAGTGATTTGTGGAAGGTATGACGGATTTTATTAAACTTTTGCCAGACCATGTGGCTAGTCAGATTGCGGCCGGAGAGGTTATTCAAAGACCCGCTTCGGTTGTAAAGGAGCTATTAGACAACTCAATAGACGCAGGGAGTACGGAAATTATTTTGTATGTAAAAGATGCAGGAAAGTCGTTGGTTCAAATAATTGACAACGGTTGTGGAATGAGTGTACTTGATGCAAGAATGTGTTGGGAGCGACATGCCACTTCTAAAATAGCCCAAACCGAGGATATTTTTAAAATAAATACCATGGGTTTTAGGGGAGAGGCCCTGGCAAGCATTGCTTCTGTTGCTCAAGTAGAGATGAAGACAAGAAGGGAGGAAGATGAGCTTGGAACCAATATTTTAGTTGAAGGCTCGGAGCTTAAAAGGCAAGAGGCAATTGCATGCCAAGTTGGAACAAGCATAGCGGTAAAAAACCTATTTTTTAATATTCCAGCAAGGCGTAATTTTTTAAAATCAAATCCTGTTGAATGGAAGCATGTAGCAGAAGAATTTAATAGGGCGGCATTTGCCAACCCAGGAATTGGCTTCAAATTATACCACAATGATGAATTGCAATTAGAATATCCGGCAGAAGATTTAAAGCAACGCGTGCTATCTGTTTTTAGTGATAGAAAAGAAGGTGATTTAATAGAATTGGATGAGCAAACGAGCATTATACATGTGAAAGGTTTTATTGCTAAACCAGAGTTTGCCAAGCGTTTGAGAGGGGAGCAATATTTTTTTGTAAACCGAAGATTTTTCAAAGACAATTACCTTAATCACGCAGTAAATAATGCCTTTGAGGGAACTATTAGCAAAGAGCAATTTCCGTTGTATGTAATCCAAATTGAGATAGATCCAGCGCAAATAGACATTAACGTACATCCTACCAAAACAGAAGTAAAGTTTGAGGACGAGCGAAATGTGTATCAAATTTTGAGAGCGGTAGTTAGAAAAGCACTAGGCACCTATGTTCAAAACCCAGATGGTGGCGACTTTGACGACAATAGGTTCATTCACTTACAATTGAATCCGCCTACACTAAGTGAGGTAAAACCATATATGGGAGGAAACGCCACAGTGAGTAAGCCAGATTGGGGTGGGTTTAAGGAGGTTTATCAACAACAACGGCAACAAAACGCACAACAGTGGGAGAAGTTATTTCAAACACCAGAAGGATTAAATAAGGCAGGAGGACAAAAACAAGAAACCTTATTGCCTGCGGCAGAAGATGTAAGTGATTCAAGAGTGTTTTTTCAATTGAATAATCAATATATAGTAACACCCATAAAAAGTGGTTTGATGCTGGTGAATCAGCAGGCGGCACATGAGAGAATATTGTATGAAAAATACCTTACAGCCTTAGAACAAAGCCCAATTGCAAGTCAGCAATTGCTTTTTCCAAAGGTTGTAAATTTAGCTGCGGGGGATGAAGTAATATTGGAAGAAATTTTACCTGAAATGGGTGCCTTAGGATTTACAGTGAATGTATTTGGAAAGAATTCTTTTGTGATAAACGGGTTGCCTGCCGAGTTACACTTAGAGAATGAACAAGAATTGTTGGCAGAGATTATAGAGACCTATAAACGCAATAAACAGAATGAAGTTAGCAAGCACAAAAATGTTGCAAAAACACTTGCTAAGAAGGCGGCAATAAAGGCAGGAATAAGGCTTAAACCAGAGGAGATGAACAGGTTGGTTGATGAATTATTTGCCTGTAATGAACCGCAGTTTTCGCCCGATGGAAGACCTTGTGTTAGTAAGCTTACCTTGCAAGACATTGGTAAAATGTTTTAAGCAAATTATTTTAATACACCAACTTGGGGGCAGAATGAAATATTAGATTTATTTTGCCAAAAAAAATTCATGTATCAACAGATTAGGCCAAGCAATTTTTCCTCGATGCCTTTGGTGGTAAAAAATTTGCTTATCATAAACGGACTATGTTTTTTAATATTTGCTGCCTTAGAGAGCAGAGGCCTTATAAATATTAATCAAAAGCTTGGTTTATATTACCCCGAATCGACCTATTTTAGGCCCTACCAATTTATTACGCATGTGTTTATGCATGCCGATGGATGGCATTTGTTTAGTAACATGTTTGCCTTATGGATGTTTGGCACCTCTTTGGAAAACTATTGGGGCCCAAAACGTTTCTTTATTTATTATTTTGTAACAGCATTTGGTGCAGCAGCTTTGTATATGGGTATTAATGCCATAGAAATACAAACAGTAAAAGGCTTTGTTGCAGCATTTAATTCGAACCCAGGTTATGAGAGTTTTTTTAATTTGGTTCAAACCGACCATTTTTTTGCAAATGATAGTGAGATGACCAATTTCCTAATAGCTTGGAAAGACCACCCAACCGACCCCTCTTTTTTAGCCTCTGCGAAAGAATTTGCTGAGTATTTGCCCTTACGAAAAATAAACATTCATTTGGTAGGAGCGAGTGGTGCCGTGTTTGGTGTTTTATTGGGGTTTGGAATGTTGTTTCCAAACGCACAAATATTGTTTTTTCCATTTCCTGCAAAGTACCTAGTAATGTTATATGGAGGAATGGAGTTGTATCATGGTTTAGAGAACAATCCTGCTGATAATGTGGCTCACTTTGCCCATTTGGGAGGAATGTTGTTTGGGTTTATTTTGATAAAATTTTGGAATAAAACAAATCGAAAACAATTTTATTAATTGGTTTGAACCAACCTTAAAAGATGAAAAACAAAATCCTATTTCTAATTGGTTTAATGGCGTTTTTGCCGAACCTTCTTATTGCTCAATCTGACTCATTGCAAGTAAGAAAAATTGTAAACCAAATATTACTAGATGGCCAATGTTATAAGCGCCTAGATTACCTCAGTAATTCAATTGGTGGGCGCTTAAGCGGATCAAAAGAGGCCGAGGCGGCTGTTAATTACACCTTTGATATACTAAAGAAAGAAGGTTTTGATAGCGTTTGGCTTCAACCTGTTTTGGTGCCACATTGGGTAAGAGGGCAAAAAGAAGAGGCGTGGTATTGGGTAGGCAAAAAGAAAATTATTCCTACTATTTGTGCTTTAGGAGGCTCTTGCGGAACCGATAAAAAGGGCTTGGAAGCAGAAGTAATAGAGGTTAAAAGCATTAAAGAGCTTCAAGCGCTAGGTTCGGAAAAAATAAAAGGAAAGATTGTTTTTTATAATAGACCCATGAACCCCTTGTTTATTAAAACATTTGAGGCTTATGGAGATGCCGTTGACCAAAGGGCTGCGGGTGCTGTAGAGGCCAGTAAACTAGGAGCTGTTGGCGTAATTGTAAGGTCGATGGGAAGCAATATAGATAAGCATCCGCATACGGGTGTTATGAGGGTTTTGCCCGAGGTAAAACAAATTCCAGCTTGTGCCATTAGCACATTTGATGCGGAAGAATTGAGCTTGGCCTTAAAAGCAAATTCACGTTTAACCTTTAGCTTTAAAATGAGTTGCGCAACATTAGCTGATGTATGGTCGTATAATGTGGTTGCCCAAATAAATGGGAGTGAGAAAGCCGATGAAATTATTGTAGTAGGTGGCCATTTAGATTCGTGGGATAATGGAGATGGGGCACATGATGATGGTGCAGGCGTTGTTCAAAGTATGGAAGTATTGCATACGTATAAAGCCTTAGGTTTAAAACCAAAGCGCAGCATACGTTGTGTGTTGTTTATGAATGAAGAAAATGGAGCTAAAGGAGCAAGTGCTTATGCAGCCTTTGCCAAACAAAATCAAGAAAAACACATTGCTGCTATTGAAAGTGATGCAGGAGGGTTTACCCCAAGAAATTTTGGAGCAACAACGGATGATGCTAAACTTGCCAAATTAAGAACATGGGCACCTTTGTTAAAACAGTATGGTATTGAAGAGGTTTTAAGTAGTGGAGGCGGAGTAGATATTGGTCCGTTAAAGGAACAGGGCTGCACCTTAATAGGTTTTGGGCCAGATTCGCAGCGTTATTTTGATGTACACCATACGGCAGTAGATACCTTTGATAAAGTAAGTAAAAGAGAGTTAGAATTAGGTGCAGCAAATATTGCCGCACTTGTTTGGTTGATAAGTGAAAACGGATTATGATGTTTGAAGAAGAAAAAATTACAGAGAAAAGTCCCATTTATGGGAAGTGGATGATACTTAGTTTTTGTGTTTTCTTTAGCCCTGCCTTTGGGGGTGTGTTGTTGTTTCAAAACTTAAAAGACATTGGACAGAAAAAAGTTGGAACATTGGTATTACTGGTGTCGATGCTTTTTGCCGTGCTAACATCCTTGCTTGCTGCAACGCCCTATAAAGGGTATGGTACCGACTTTATTTCTAAATTAATTTTTGGAGCAATTTTGGTTGAATTTGTATTTGGCAGGTATTTTTTAGACGAGGATTCTTATCCAAAGAAAAGTGCTAGCAAACCCTTGATTATTGGTTTTGCTTTGATTTTAGGGCTCGTTATGATTGCCACTTATTATGGCATCCCGTTGGTACCGCAATAATTAATAGACGTTTTTTTTTGTCTGTGGTTAAGTTGGTTTGTATGAGCCTGTACAAGTTTTAGTTTTGTATAATGGTATTAACCTTATTTCTTTCTGTAATAATAATTTACTTTTTGGTTCTGCTTGGTGTTGCCTATTACACCTCTCGCAACGCCAACAATGAAACGTTTTTTATTGGCAATAAGAGCAGTCATTGGGCTTTAGTAGCTTTTGGCATGATAGGCACTTCGCTATCTGGGGTTACGTTTGTGTCGGTACCGGGTACGGTTGAATTGGCTAAGTTTAGTTATTTTCAGGTAGTAATTGGATATTTCTTAGGCTATTTTGTGGTAGCATTTGTGTTGTTGCCATTGTATTACAAGCTTCAACTCACCTCTATTTATAACTATTTGGGTCAACGATTTGGTATTGCTTCTTATAAAACGGGCGCCTTATTTTTTATTATTTCTCGCACCCTTGGGGCAACCTTACGTTTGTATTTGGTAATTAACGTACTTCAACTTTTTGTACTTGATAAGTTGAATGTTCCGTTTGAGGTAACCACCTTAATAATATTAATACTGATTTTGCTATACACCTTTAAAGGAGGTGTAAAAACCATTGTTTGGACAGACACTTTGCAAACCTTTTTTATGTTGTTGGCTTTGGTGGTTTGTGTGTTTTACATCATGGGAGATTTAAACCTTAGTTTGTCTGAAACCATTGCCAAGCTTGATGCTAGCGGCCATATGCAAATTTTTAATTGGAATTTTGATGATAAGAAGTTTTTCTTAAAACAAATAATTGGTGGTGCTTTTATAACCATTGCCATGACGGGTTTGGATCAGGAAATGATGCAAAAAAACATTAGCGTAAAAACCTTGGGCGGTGCTCAAAAAAACATGGTACTGTTTAGCTCTGTAATGGTACTAGTTAACTTTCTGTTTTTATTGTTAGGAGGTGTTTTGTACTTATTTGCCGAAAGCAAGGGCCTTACTGTTAAAGGAGATGATTTGTTCCCAACAATTGCTTTGAGCCATTTACCCGTAGCTATTTCCTTAATATTTATCATTGGATTAATCTCGGCCTTGTTTCCTTCGGCAGATGGTGCCATTACCGCATTAACGTCTTCGTTTTGTATTGATATAATGGGTTTTCAACGCAAGAAAAACTGGACAGAAGCCATGCAAAGCCGCACGCGCAAAACTGTTCACTTAACGTTTGCCGTATTGTTTTTGGTAATGGTTTATTATTTTAAGATACTCAATAACAAATCTATCATTAGCATTTTGTTGGATGTGGCAGGATATACCTATGGTCCATTATTAGGTTTATTTGCCTTTGGAATTTTAACTAAACACAGGATAAAAGATGAATATGCGCCTATTGTTTGCCTAGTTGCGCCAACACTTTGCTATTTCTTTCAGAACAATGTACCCGCTTATTTTGGTTGGAATTATCAAATAGGTATAGAGCTTTTGCTAATAAATGGTGCCTTAACCTTTTTAGGTTTATGGTTCATAAAGAAGCGGGAGTTGAAATAAAGGTGCAGGTATTCTGAGCTTATTTTATTTGAAACTTGACGTAGATTTCGGAGTGAATTTTAATTTTCTTGAATGTAATGTCCTCTTGTTCTTTAGAGTATTCATCTGAACTCGCCCAATTTGATGTGTTTGCTTTGTATACATTTCCTCTATATGGGTTAAAGCTTTCAACGTTAGCAGACGCAGAGATTTCTCTTACAATAATAGGCTTTCCGCATTGTTCGCCAATGGCTGCAAGTAAGTAATCGGCTTTGTTTTTGGCAGATTTAATGGCCATAATTCGCACTTCCTTTTTAAGGCTATCTATTTTTGTATGGCTAATTTTTCCAAGATTGGCATCGTTAATATCAAGCGAATCTAAAACTTGAAACACATAGGCAAGAGTTTTTGTATTGTTTACCAATAAGGAATAAGACTTACTTGAAACCACTTCTTTGTTCCATTTAACCCTAGTATATTCAGCATTTGCATCGGCTAGCGACAAGTTTTTTTGGTTAATATTAAGCTGAACCAAGGCATTGATAATGTTTTTTTCCTGATCCTCAACGCTCATTTTTACTTTATTTATAGTTTTCTCTTTGATAGAAAAGTTTATGTAAAGGATGTCGGGAACCACTTCTAATTCGGCTATTCCACTTAATTCAATGTAGGGGGTTTCTGTTTCTTTGGGCGTGGTTTGGGCGCTTGTATTATTGGAAACAAGGAAGCTAATAAGCAGGCAAGTGCTAATTTTTAAGAAGATGTTATTCATGGTGTTTTTTATTAAAAAGTTGGGCAACCAGTAAGGTGTTTTTTCTTTTTTCTTTTGAACCAAACAAAGTGGGTTGTTTTGGTGGGTTTAAGGATAGGCGTTTTATCGGTAACCTTGTTTTGTGTTTCTTTTGTTTGAGTAAACACAAGCGAATCTTTATTGAGGGTTTGGCTTTGTGCGGGTTTAATTGTAAGACCCAAAAAAGAAAGGATACTTAAACTAAAGAGCGCAAATTGTTTAAGGTTTGACATTTTTGGTTGGCCTAGCAATTGGCTTAGGTTAAATATTCCACAGGTGTTTGGACCAATGGTTGAATAGATTTCTTTATCACTTTTACCTCTAAAATCTACAATTTCTTTTTTGCAGGTGTGGCAATAATAGGCCCCGTTTTTTTTATTAATGC
Source organism: Bacteroidetes bacterium B1(2017) (assembly GCA_002256395.1). GTDB lineage: Bacteria > Bacteroidota > Bacteroidia > UKL13-3 > UKL13-3 > B1. The sequence continues at coordinate 1,146,825 of NKJG01000001.1, forward strand.
CACCAAGTGCGAATGGACAAGGATTTTTGATGTGAAGATTTTTCATAAGCAGAAACTTGGTTCAGACTATAACCAAAAATACGTCAAAAAAGTATTATTTGAGGAGCGTAAATTTCTTTGTTTTCTTCTAAAAACAGCTTCGAGGATATATAAAAATATATATATTGCCAGCATGGGCGGCATTCATCCTTTATTATTAAAAATTTCTGGCGGCGAGAGTGAGGTATTAGATTTTAAAAAAACCATTTCGTCGGCAAGTAAGATTGCTAAAACCATGAGCGCCTTTGCCAATCATAAGGGAGGAACCTTATTGGTAGGAGTAAATGACAACAAAACCATTTCTGGGGCTAGGAGTGAAGACGAGAAATACATGCTTGATTTAGCGGCACACTTTTATGTAAGTCCAGAAATTGACATTCAGATTCATGAGTGGGAAATGGGCGACAAATCTGTAATTGAATGTTATATTCCTGAGGGAAAGGACAAACCCTATTACGCCAAAGATGAAGAAGGAAAATGGTGGGCTCATATTCGTGTAAAAGACCAATCGCTATTAGCGAGTAAAATTGTGTTGGATGTTTTGAAGCGAAATAGTGGCAAGGGGCAGAACATAATACGATACACAGAGCACGAGCAATCGGTGTTAAAGTATTTGGATAAGAACCATAAAGCCACTTTGAAAGAAATTTGTAAGCTATTAAACATTTCTAGGTGGAGGGCTCAAAAAATGCTTGTAAGCCTTGTTAGTGGTGGTGTTGTGAGGTCGCATACAACAGAAAAAACAGAGTTTTTTACCTTGAGTTAAGTTTGAACCCAAACATTAAAGGATATTTTTAGAAAGAAAGGCACTTATTTTGTGTAGCAATAACGATATGAAAAAACCGATTCTATTTGTCATGCTTTTTGTAAGCATATTTTTGGGTCAAGCAATTACTGCCCAAACACCTACACCTAATCCTAGAAATATAGAAATAGCGCAAAAGTTTAATTATATTTTGGATAATGGGTTTGAGAAGATTGATTTGATGAAGGTTGGAACCATTGACAAATCGTTTTTTAATTTAGGCAACCCGCAATTAATTATTTGGGATAAGAACGATAAGACGAAAAAAAACCTATTAAACACCTTCTCTTTAATTGTTGAATCAAGTGATCCTAAAATTCAAAGCAAGGTGTTTCAAACGCCCTCATGCGTATTTACAAGTGGTTGCAAGCAATTGATTACCATATTACCAGCCAATAGTAAGATTACCTTTACGGAGGTAAAATTAAACACCACATTACCTGTTGCGGTACAGCAAGCACCTGGTTCTAAACACACCCTAGCTCCAGGAATGTTGCCAATTGCATTTTTCTTGTATATAAAATAGGGGAATTAATTTGTAAGCCTTAATTTTGTGTCGATACAAAACACACATTATATGAAGGTAGGCGTTGTTATTTTCCCAGGCTCTAATTGCGATCAAGATGCTATTTATGCATTTCAAAATCAATTTGGTTGTGAAACTGTTACATTATGGCATAAAGACCACGACCTACAAGGCGTTGATTTAGTATTTTTACCTGGAGGCTTTAGTTATGGCGATTATTTAAGAAGTGGTGCAATTGCTCGCTTTTCGCCAATTATGCAAAACGTAATTGAGTTTGCTGGGAAAGGTGGATTAGTGATGGGAGTGTGTAATGGTTTTCAAATTTTATGTGAAAGCCATTTGTTGCCAGGAGCATTATTGCACAACAACAATCAAAAATTTAATTGTAAAAACGTTTTTATTAAGCCAGTAACCAATAATTCTTTAATTACTTCGGAGCTTAGTTTAACAAAGGCCTATCAAATTCCTGTGGCGCATGGCGAAGGAAGATTCTTTTGCGATGAACAAACCTTGGCAGGATTAAAGGCAAACGATCAAATATTATTTACCTATTCTGATGCAGAAGGAAATGCAACAGAGGGTTCGAACCCAAATGGCTCTATGGAAAATATTGCAGGTATTTGCAATGTTGGCCGTAATGTTTTTGGAATGATGCCTCACCCAGAAAGAGCCATTGATAAGGACCTATACAATACCGATGGAAGAGGCTTATTTGAAAGCCTTTTAAAAGCTAGCTTAGCGGTATAATGGCTTCTGCATTTGGCAGACTTTCATGCATGTCGCATTTCATTTTATGCCCATTAACAAAGGGCAGATGGAGTTTTGGCTTATTTCTTCCCCTTAATATTTTCCCTTCTTTTTTCCCAATACGAACCTGTTTGGTTTCACCCATACGTGTAGGTAAATTCAATACCAGAAATGGGTTTAATGGAATTCAATTTGAGTTGATTTGCTTAGAATTACCAGTGTGTTTTGTTACAAAAGTGAGGGGCAATTAGCATGGAGAAACACAGAAAATGGTTTGTTTTGGCAATTGTCGCATTCCTTAACTACCTTTTATTTATAGGTACCTGCAGGTATGGGCTTGCTTTGGAGGTGGATTCGGCTAATTATTTTTCGGCAGCACAAAGTTTGGCAAAGGGCAATGGCTTTTTGCAGTTTGATGAGTTTAGGTATTTAAACGCGCCGCCATTATATCCAATTGTATTAAGTTTAGGATATTTATTGGGACTTCCAATACAGGCTTATGCTTTGGTTTTACACTTTTTCTTATTCAATGGAAGCCTGTATTTTTTGTTTTGTATCCTTCAAAAGCGATTAAACTTGAATCATGTTCCAATGTATTTGTTTTTTGCTGGGGGCTTTTATTTTAATTTCTTCCATGTGTTTTTATTTGCCTTAAGCGAGGCAGGATTTGTGTTTTTACTTTTAGCCTGGGTAAATGAATTGCTTAAGGAAGAAGATCGAAGTGAAGTTTTATTGGCCGTATTGCTTGGCCTGTTATGTATGCAGCGCTATGCTATTTGGCTACTATTGCCAGGCATACTTATAGTTTGGTTCAAACAGAAAAAGAAAATTCTTTGGATGCTGGGTCAATTATTACCAGCCTTATTGTTTAGTGGGCTTTGGTGGTATAGAAATTTTTTAGTTTCTGGAACTCCCTTTGGGCAACACAAAGTAGAAGACAAAATTAGTTTAGAGGCTTTTGGAATAAATCTTTTGCGTTTGTTTACAGGTGTTTTGGAGCATTTGAATTTATTTGTTCCGCTTTTATTTTTTGCGCTTATACTGTTTTTAGGATCGGCCCTACACAGAAAATTAAGGGGTAAGGGACGAGAGTATGTTCACTTGGTGATTGCCATGAGTAGCAGTTATTTGATATTATTACTCCTTCAAGAAAACATCTCATTTATTCAAATGCCCAGGTATTTGGCTGTTTTATGGCCATTGGTATTACTAATAGCTGCCATTTATTTAGACGCTTTTGCTTGGCCAACTTGGACTAAAGTGTTGCTAGTAATGGCTTTTCTTGTTCCTCAAACAATTTTATTGCAGCATCATTTGCAAATAAAAGCTCAGTATGGTGCGGGAGGATACCATTCAAATGATTGGATGTATTGGAAGAACAGAGATTTAGAACAAAAGATTCCTGAAGGAAAATTAGTGAGTAATTATCCTGACATGGTTTGGTGGATTACAGATAGACATTGCGAATACACCCCTTTTAAGGATGAAAATAAAGTGGATTATTACCAGAGAGTAGAACGGGGCAAGATTCTAATTTGGTTCAGAAAAAACGAACGAAAACATGTTATGAACATGGATTTTAGGAATAGCCTTCCTGTAGAACAAATTTATGCGTTAAATGCCTGCGAAGTAAGCCGCATAAAATAAAGCTTACTGCCCTTGAGCTAAAGAATAGGCCGCTTTTCCACCAAAGGTTCTAAGTATTTCAATAGAAGAAATGCTTAAAACAGCACCTACTTGCGAGGCCATTTGAAGCATTTCTTGTAGGCTTGTTACTTGATTATTTTCCATTTCGAATCGAGCACGATATTGATCTACGCATTCTGTGTAAATCGAGCCTGTTGGCCAAACCTGCGTTCCTCTGTTTGAAATCATAATAAGTTTGAGGCCATTGGTGCTAAAAGGCAATAATTTGTTTGCTAACTCATTTCCGTTTTCGCTTGATTGGAAGAAAAGATCTATACCAACTACTTGTTCTTCTTGGCGGTTTGAACCAAGCATCATGCGCTGTTGGGCAGGTTTTTCGGGCAAATGAAATCCAGAAGGAACATTGCTTTTGCGTGTTACACCTTCGGCAGGGGCTTTACCCAGGTTGGCAATAATAGAATTTGCAAATTCTGTAGTGCTTAATGAAGGCTTGCTTTTATCGCCAAAATCGCCGGTATGGTTTCCAAGTTCTAAGGTTCTTAGTAAGGCATTTTCAATGGTATCGGCTTGGTTCATTAATCCAATATGACGAAGCATCATAAGGCCGCTAAGCAAAAGTGAGGTAGGGTTAGCAATGTTTTTGCCCATAATATCTGGGGCGGTTCCATGTACTGCTTCGAAGATAGAAATTTGATCACCTATATTGGCAGAAGGAGCAAAGCCCAAACCGCCAACTAGTCCAGCACAAAGATCACTCATAATATCTCCTTGAAGATTCGTAAGAACAACTACCTCATAGTTTTGAGGGCGACTAACTAGTTTCATGGCTAGGTCGTCAACAATAATATCATCTGCTATTATTTCGGGATAGTCTTTGGCTACTTCATAAAAAGTTTCAAGGAAAAGGCCATCGGTAAGCTTCATAATATTGGCTTTATGGGCACAGGTTACCTTTTTGAAGCCCTCTTTTTTAGCCATTTCAAAAGCAAATTTATGTACCTGAATACTTCCTGGCCTTGAAATTAACCTGCGGCAAAGAGCCACATCTTGGGTAAGCATATGCTCTATACCGCCGTATGTTCCTTCAATATTTTCGCGTACAATTGTTAAGTCAATAGGAATTCCTGCTTTAGAGAAAACAGTATCTACGCCTTTAAGGGAGCGAAAGTGACGGCGATTAGCATATGTGCTCCAAGTTTTGCGTGCTGTTACATTGATAGATTTAACACCTTTGCCTTTTGGGGTTTCCATGGGGCCTTTAAACAAAATACCAAGCTCCTCAACCGTTTCTTTTGCTAGAGGGCTCATACCAGTGCTAAAACCTTTGTCGTAAAAGCTTTTGCCCATTTCAATAGTTTCATATTCAAGAGGCACATTTGCAGCATTAAAAATACTTAACACAGCATCCATTATTTCGGGACCAATTCCATCTCCTTTGGCAACAGCTATTTTCATTGTTTTTTTTCTTGCCGCAAAAGTATGGTTTGAAGCCAAGCGGAGCAAGGTATAAGGCAATATTTTACATGCGAAAAATGTGGAATGTCCTAAAAGCGATTTTTACCTAAAAACTGTTTTGAATAAGAAAGGATTGGGTTTACTTTTGTTTGAAGTAAAACAGAATGAATAATCGCCAATTATTTTTATTGCATCAAGCTCAAACAACCAACTTCCCATTGATGTTGGAGATAGCTAGGGCCGAAGGAAACTATTTGATAGGGGTTCTTGGAAAGCGTTATTTAGACCTTATTTCTGGAATAAGTGTTAGTCATTTAGGGCATGGAAATGAGCACGTAAAAGAGGCAATTATAGCACAATTAAACTTGCACCAACATGTTATGGTGTATGGTGAGTTTGTGCAAAGCGCCCAAACTAAGCTTGCTGCAAAACTTTGTTCGCTATTACCAAAAGGCTTAGACTCAGTTTATTTATTAAATTCGGGAGCAGAGGCTACAGATGTAGCCTTAAAGTTGGCCAAACGAGTAACAGGAAAAAGCGGCATTGTTGCCTGCAAAAATGCATACCATGGAAGTACCCATGCGGCATTGAGTTTAAATAGCGATGAGTATTATAAGCAGGCCTTTAGGCCTTTGTTGCCAGGTGTATCGTTTATAGAGTTTAATGATATTAAATCCCTGGAATTAATTAATGAGAATACTGCTTGTGTTGTAGTAGAGGTTATTCAGGGCGAGGCTGGTTATATTGCCGCACAAGACGAGTTTTTAATTGCTTTACGCCAAGCTTGCAATACCTATGGTGCTTTGTTGGTATTTGATGAAATACAAAGTGGAATGGGCAAAACAGGAAAGATGTTTGCCTTTGAACACTATTCGGTTCAACCAGATATTTTATTGTTGGGAAAAGCACTAGGTGCTGGAATGCCAATAGGGGCAGTAGTTACAAGTCAAGACCACATGAATTTATTAGCCGACAATCCAATTTTAGGACATATTACAACTTTTGGTGGGCACCCAGTAATAGCATCGGCGGCGCTGGCTGGCATAGAATCATTGGAAGAGGGAAAGTGGATGGATTTAGTTGAACAAAAGGAGGCTTTGTTTAGAAAGAACTTGGTTCACCCAGCCATACGAAGCATAAGCGGTAAGGGTTTGATGTTGGCAATAGAATTAGATTCGTTTGATAACAATATAAAAGTAATTCAGCACTGTATTGCTGGAGGAGTAATTAGTGATTGGTTTTTATTTGCCAGCAACAAAATACGCATAGCGCCGCCATTAACAATTACCGAGGAAGAAATTGGATTTGCTTGTAATGTAATTTTGAGCTCTTTAGATTTGGTTTACCCTGCTTAGGCTTGGTCCATATCTTCAAAAAGGCCATTGTCTTCGTAATAATCAACAATAAGCTTTCGCAGTCTGTTTTCTTGGCTCATTAAATCGGTAAAGGGTGGTTTTTGAACCAACGAATAATGCGGCCAACCTTCTTCATCTATATGCTCAAACTTATAATAGCCTTCGTAGCTAAGGAGTTTGCAGGTTGCAATATGCATGAGGTCCATTTTTTCGTGTTTGGCAAACTCACGCATTTGGCCTAACTCTCTAACGCCAATTAAAAAAATTAGGCCATTCATATCTGGTTTTTTTCCAAATTGCTTTTTTAAGTCGAACACAATGCGGTACCATTTAGCTTTAGTGGCATCATCTAAAATATAGGCTTTATGCGAATCGGGCGTTTCTATGTTTTCCATGTTATATGGCACAAACCTAAAGAAAGATTTTACCGAAACTAATATTGATGTTACATTTGACATAAGTTTTGAATTATGAAAAAAGCGCTATTCGTATTATTGATTTCTTTAAGCCAATTAGCAAATGCCCAAAAGGGCAAGATAAATACCCCTTTAATTATAGCAGGACCCATGCTTGGGTACTCAGAACATACCGAGTGTTTGGTTTGGGTTGAGAGCAAATGTGCCAGCAAAGTAAGTATACAATATAAGGTAAAAGGTTTGACTGGGCCTTGGCAAACACAAAGCATTAGCAACAAAAACGCGGGCGATTGTTTACCTTTTATTAGCAAGTTTGTTTTAATAGGCTTGCAAATGGGATCCACCTATGAATACCAAATTTTATTGGATGGAGTAGCTCAAAAATTTGATTATCCATTAGTTTTCAAAACCAAAGTTTTATGGGAATGGCGCACATCGCCGCCTGATTTTACGTTTCTGTTGGGCTCTTGTTTATACATAAATGACAGTGCGTATGATAGACCTGGTAAACCTTATGGCGGCAGCACTCAAATACTAAATTCTATGACCAATACGCCAGCCGATTTTATGCTTTGGTTGGGCGATAATACCTATACACGTGAAGCCGACTATAGCAGCGCAAGTGGCATTCAGCATAGGTATTTGCACACTCGTATGGAACCAACGTTGCAGCCGTTATTGGCAAAAATGAACCATTATGCCACTTGGGATGATCATGATTTTGGAGATAATGATGGGAACAAACATTTTGAGTTAAAAGATGTGAGTGCAACGTGTTTTAAAGAGTATTGGGGCAATAAATACTATGGAGAAAACGGCGAAGGGGTATATCATAACTTTAGGTATAGCGATGCTGAATTTATTTTATTAGACGACAGGTGGTTTAGAGACGAATCGGAGTTGAATGAGGCTAAATACCCCAAAACACAACTAGGTTCGAACCAATTGAGTTGGCTGAAAAACAAATTGAAGCATAGCCGCGCCTCTTTTAAATTTGTGGTTGTGGGCGGTCAATTTATAAATGAAAACACCGATAAGGAATCGTTTAATTTATATCAAAAAGAACGGGAAGAAATTATCCAGTTTATTATAGACCAAAAGATAAGCGGAGTAATTTTTCTGAGTGGAGATAGGCATCATACCGAATTGCTGAAGAACGATAAGGTAACGGCAACACTTGGATATCCTTTATATGATTTAACTTCTAGTAGCATAACAGCTGGCCCAAGCAATATTTTAAATACAACTGAAGCAAAAAATCCACAGCGAGTAGAAAACACCTTGGTGGCAGAGAATAACTATTGTACCATAAAAGTAAGTGGTCCAAAGCGAGGAGAGAGAGTATTGAGCTTAACTTGTTACGATTCTAAAGGCCTCGTAAAATGGGGACAGATTATTAAAGAATCGGAATTGAAGGCAACAGGGAGGTAAGGATTTGGTAATAATGAACAGAATAGTATAACTTGCAGATAAATCACTCAATTTCTGCAATTACTTACTCAAATTATTACCTGTTATGGAACACAAGTCAAAGCTAATTCAGGAGCAATTTCTCCAGCGTGTTAAATCTGCAGTTGCGCCAAATGTTTCGTTTGTTGATGAGTTGGCCGATTTATTAAAGCTTAGTACAGATAGTGCTTATAGAAGAATACGTTGTGAAACCTTATTTAATATTGAAGAGATAACCTTAATCTGCAAGCATTTTAGAGTATCGTTTGACCCTGAGGTTCAGCACATGAGTAATAAAGTAACCTTTGATTACTTAAAGCTGGATGATAAAAAAGACAATTTTCGTTTGTGGTTAATGTTTATTTCGGCAGATGTAAAGAAGATAGGAACCTCTATAAACAACCAAATTATTTATGGAGCAGATGATGTTCCGTTGTGGCATCACTTTTTTGATAAAGAATTAGTTGCCTTTAAGATTTTTTATTGGCTCAAATCAATTTTAAATGCACCAGAATTTGCAGATGTAAACTATGATGTGAAGTTAATTGATGATGAAATGATATCGAGTGCAATGGAAATGTTGCGGAACTATAATCAAATTAACTCGGTTGAGATTTGGACGGAAGACACGTTGAATAGTAATCTTAAGCAAATAGAATATTTCTGGGAATCGGGATTTTTTAATAGCAAACAAGATGCTTTAAGGCTCTGCGATTTGTATGTGGAGGAGTTGAACCTGGTGCTTAAGAAGGCATCGAAGAGCAGTAAGTTAATAGAGAAAGGCGAATCGGGGCGCGAGAACTTTAAGCTGTATAAAAGCGAAGTAATGATTGGCAACAACAGTATTTTGGCCAATATAGGATCAACCAAAATTGCTTATGTAAGTAATAATACATTTAACATGATGAGCACTACAAGTGCTGATTTTGTTCATGAAAATGAGCTTTGGTTAAATAATTTATTGCGCAAATCAACCCTTATAAGTGGAGTTGCAGAGAAGCAAAGAAATCAGTTTTTTAGAGTACTTAGAGATAAGGTTGACACCTTAAGGCAAAAGATTGTATTAGGTTAAGAGCCTGCAATTTTTCTTTGAATCATTGCCTCATACATGGCAATACCTGCGGCTACCGAAACATTTAAGGATGCCACGCCAAAGTCCATTGGGATTTTTCCTAGCTCACTGCACTTTTTAATAAGCTCAGGGCTGATACCTGTTTCTTCATTCCCCATAATAATAGCAAGAGGTCCGCTCAATTCAATTTGATCGAGATTGTTTTTTGCTTTTTCGGTACAGGCTAATGTTGTAAACCCGCATTGGTTCAGAAATTCAACAACTGTTTTTAAATGTTTTTCGCGACAAACAGGAATTTTAAGCAGCGCTCCTGCTGAGGTTTTAACGGCATCATCGTTTACCGGAGCCGAATCTGTTTGTGGAATTACAATGGCGTGAACTCCTGCACAGAGGGCGGTTCGGGCAATTGCACCAAGATTACGAACATCTGTTAACCTATCTAAAACCATTATAAAGGGCGTTACACCTTGCTCAAAAAGGCTTGGAACAATTTGTTCTATGCTATGGTAAGAGATTGGTGAAATATACCCTACAATACCTTGGTGGTTTTTTTCTTTAAAGGAAAAGAATTTCTCGCGAGGAACAAATTGCACAGGCACTTGCTGTTGGCGCGAAAGGCTTAAAATTTCTTCTATTTGTGGGTTTAGTAAACCTTTTTGAACTTGTATTTTAATTAGTTCGCTGCCTGCGCTAAAAGCTTCTTTAATAGCATGAACTCCATAAATAATTGTTTGACTCATAAGACGGTTAATAGGCTGCAAAGAAAACAAAAAAGCTGCCCATTGAGCAGCTTTTTTGTTTTAAATAAGAAACAGAGGAATTATAATCCAGTTTGAACCGCATTAATTCGCTTCATAAAGTCGGCAGCAACCACATCTTGTTTGTTGGCTGCAACCACTTGTTGAATGTAATTCATGATTTGAATATTGTCTTCGATATCTGTTTTAACAGAAACACGTTTGCTCTTGAAGCCCATATAGTATTTGGCCTTATCTTCGTGAAGGTTCATTAGCTCTTTAGCCAATGCATTCCCTTTATCAACAGCACCTGCCATATAATATCCTTCTACAATACGCACCACAAACACATCGTATTGAACCTTATCATTAGGCATTACTTTTAAACAATAGTCTAAGGCTTTAATAGCAGAATCTTTTTTGTTTTCCATTACTAATTGTTCTGCTAAACGGAAGAAAATATTTCTGAAGTTTTTCGTTTGACGCAAGATGGTTTCATCAAGATACACCTCTTTTTCGGTCATATTACCCCATTTAAATTTCTCCATTAAGTTCACATATAAGATATCAGAGTTAATTCTACCAGTTGTACCATCTCTTTGAACATTGCTTATCATAGGCACCAAACGGTAGGTTAAACCTTCTAATTGGAAGTATGGCTGCAAGTTCATGTACACATCGGAACCGGTGGTAATAGCCCAATAGATAGGACGTGTATTGATGTTGCTAGCAATGATGTCTAATAACACTAAATCGGCTTTCATTAAATTGTTATTGCCAATTTCCCACTTAATACTATCTACCATGTACATAGCATCTTTAGGTTTAACAACACCATTTTTTAGGCAAGCTTCTTTATCAATAATTAAGCTAAATCTCTTGGTAGGGTAGTAGCGTAGGGCTTCACCGCCATTGGTTTGAACCGTTCCCATTGGATCTTTATCATCATTCACAAAAGCCAACACATTTTTAAGTGGATAGAAATCGTTTTTGTTAATTCCGTATCTACGCTCTAATTCTGGGTTTTCGTAATATACCACGTAATCGCGAGTTCCTTGCTTGTATTGATCTGGACGCATGCTAAAATCAACAGGTTTGCTATCATAAGCAGAGCGTTTTAAACCGTCTGTATACCAATCTGTGTTTAATAAACTCATGTTAATTACACGCACGTCGCTTCTAATGTTTTCAACGTTTTGAGCATACCATAATGGGTAAGTATCGTTATCACCATTGGTGAAAAGGATAGCATCTTTTTCACATGAATTTAAATAATCTTCAGCAAAATGAAGAGCAGTATAACGATTGCTACGGTTATGATCGTCCCAGTTTTGAGAACCCATAATAAACGGAACAGCAGCCAACGAAAGAACGGTAGCACCTGCAGCTGCAGTAGCTTTATTCATACGTTTACCTAACCAATCAATAATAGCTAAAACGCCAAGTCCAATCCAAATAATAAAGGTTTGGTATGAACCAACGTAGGCGTAATCTCGCTCACGCGGCTGGTGCGCAGGGAAGTTCAAGTAAAGAATAATGAAAAACCCTGTGAATAAGAATAGGGTCATAACAACCGAAGCATCTTCTTTAGCTTTCTTGAAATGGTAGAACATACCAATTAAGCCAAGTATAAGTGGAAGGAAGAAATAGGTGTTATGGGCTTTATTCCCTTTCATGCTTTCTGGCATGGTGCTAAGTGGTCCTAGGCGCCACTCATCAATGAATTTAATACCACTAATCCAGTTACCACGTGTAACATCTCCAAAACCTTGGTCGTCGTTTTGGCGACCAATAAAGTTCCAGAAGAAATAGCGCCAGTACATAAACCCTAATTGGTAGCTCAACATAAAGTCTATGTTTTTGCCCATGGTAGCTTTTCGGCCTTCAGGAATTTTTTCCCAATCGCGGTAAGCGTTTACGTAATCGGCTCTATCGGCCCACATACGAGGGAAAATAGTACAATCTTTAGGATCGTATACGCGTTCAATTTTTTGTCCAACTTCTTCGTATTTGCCATCTGCACCTTTCGCATATTGGTAAGCACCTTTTTTGTAATCAATTACTTTCGCATAGAAATACTGACCATACACCAAAGGATTTTCGCCGTATTGTTCGCGGTTTAAGTAGCTAAGTAAAGAGAAAGGTTGTTCTGGATCGTTCATATCAATTGGCGGGTTAGCCAATGAACGAATGATAATCATGGAGTAAGAAGAATAGCCAATAATTACAAATGAGAAGCATAAAACCACCAAGTTTACAATATCCATGGCAGCTTTTTTATGGAAGATAAAGAAGTATAAGCAGCCAGTGATAAGCGCCCACATAAACAAGCCCATTCCGCTAGCATTAATAATAAAGCTACTTACTACAAGTATACCATATGAACCAACAGCTATGTATAAGCTGTTTTTGCTTTGGGTATGTGTGTAATGAATGAAAGAGGCAATTAGGGTAATTAGTAAGAAAATTAGAATTAAAGCACCCGAGTTGAAGTTTAATCCTAACGAGTTTACTGCAAAATAATCTAGTTTAGTTGCTAAGCCAGGTAGGCCTGGGATCATACCAAACTGCACAATTCCAATAGCAAGGATAGCAATGAAAGAAGCGCCTAAAAAGCCGTTGCGACTTGGAGTATATTTTTTGAAGTAGTATACATACACAATGGCAGGTATAACCAATAAGTTTAACAAATGGACACCAATAGCCAAACCAATTAGGTAGGCAATAAGAACAAGCCATCTGTTTGAATGACGCTCGTTTGCCACGTTTTCCCATTTAAGAATACACCAAAAAGTTAAAGTAGTAAAGAAACTTGAAGAGGCATACACCTCTGCTTCAACTGCCGAAAACCAGAATGTATCTGAGAAGTTTAAGGTTAAAGCACCAACGGCACCAGCACCCATAATGGCAATTGTTTGCCAGCTTTCAAGGGCTTCGCCAGATTTAGCAACTATTTTCTTTGCCAAATGCGTAATGGTCCAAAACATAAACATAACAGTAAGCGCACTGGTAACAGCCGAAACCATATTTACCCAGAAGGCAACTTTACTTGGATCAGATGCCATGAGGCTAAACACGCGCCCAATCATAAGGAACAAGGGTGCTCCTGGCGGGTGACAAATTTGCAAACGGTATGATGCAGAAATAAACTCACCACAATCCCAGAAGCTCACGGTTGGCTCTAGTGTAAGGGTGTAAGTTGCCAATGAGGCTGCAAAAAGTAACCAGCCTAGAACATTGTTAAATTGATTGTATTTACTCATTCTCTATCTATTTTTTGAGAGGTTAACGCTAATGGGCAAACATAAATGATTTTAGGAAACCAACAAACAACTATCTTATAAGAACTTTAAGAGAATATTAAGTTAATGGCCTAAAAACAAAAGAGACCGCCTCTAGAAAGAAGCAGTCCCTAATGTTTGCAAATGAAAAAGGACAACACCTTTTCAATATTTTTCTTGGGAAACTAGCAGAGGGTTTGAATTAATAAAGTGTTTTGGTTCGGGCCGAACCAAGAAAAGACAAGGCTTTTGGGCCATTGGGAAAAAATCCGTTGGGAAAGGAAGAGTAGAAATAAGAAACCTCGAATGAAGAATTGTCTTCATATTATTTGGTTTAGGGGTACACAAAAATAAAATCAAGAAGAGCAAGAAAAAAATGTTTATGCACCTAAAAAAAAGCTGATTGAATAGTGTTTAGGTCGGCATTTACCAATATTTATTCCGATACAAAACGCAAAAAGGATAAAATATGGTGAAGTCTGCTTATTTTTGTGGCGCTTACAAAGGAGAAAAAGATTGGTGTCACACAAAGTAATTGTTATTGGAGGAGGCGCAGCAGGGTATTTTGCTGCCATTCATTGCGCACAAGCAAACAAGAACGCCGAGGTGATTTTGTTTGAAAAAAGTTCTAAGGTACTTCAAAAAGTAAAAGTATCGGGCGGAGGGAGATGTAATGTTACCCATTCGTGCTTTGATTTAAAACAACTTTCTTTATCCTACCCAAGAGGCGAGAAGCAATTAAAAAGTGCCTTTGCTAGGTTCAGCCCTAAAGACACCATTGAGTGGTTTGAAAGCAGAAAAGTTAAACTAAAGACCGAGAAAGATGGCAGAATGTTTCCTGTTTCGGATGATTCGCAAAGCATTATTGATTGTTTAGAAAAGGAAATTAAGAAGAGCAAGGTTAGCATAAGACTAGAAACCAGCGTTAAAAAAATTATTCCTAATTTTCATGGCGGCTTTGAGTTGGTATTAGATTCGGGCGAAAAAGTTGTGTGTAGCAAAATTATTGTTGCTTCAGGTGGTAGCCCTAAAGAAGAAGGTTTGCATTGGCTAAAAGAATTAGGTCATAGAATAGAAACACCTGTACCTTCTTTGTTTACTTTTAATATTCCAAATAACCCTATTATTGAATTGCAAGGCATTGCGGTGCCTAGTGCTAGGGTAAGAATTTTAAATACAAAATTAGAGTGTAATGGCCCTGTGCTTATTACTCATTGGGGTTTAAGCGGTCCAGCTATTTTAAGAACATCGTCGTTAGGAGCCAGAATATTGGCCGATAAAGACTATGAATTTGAGGTTCAACTTTCTTGGTTAGATAATAAAAAAGAAGATTCGGTACGCCAAGAACTGTTTAATTTAAAGGCAGCAAATCCTGCCAAAAAGGTTGGCAATTTATTTCCATTTACCTTACCCAAAAGACTTAACTCGTTTTTATTGGCAAAAGCTGGTGTTGATGAAGATGCCAATTGGGGCGATGTAAGCAAAGAAATGGTGAACCAAGTTATTCAATGCTTGCTGTATGATACCTATTTAGTTAAAGGTAAAACAACCTTTAAAGAAGAGTTTGTAACGTGTGGCGGTGTGAACCTAGACGATGTTGATTTTAAAAATATGGAAAGCAAGCGCATGCGAGGATTATTTTTTGCAGGCGAAGTGTTAGATATAGATGGAATAACTGGAGGCTTTAATTTTCAGGCAGCTTGGACTACGGGATTTATTGCTGGAAAAGCAGCAGCCGTTGAGCTTTAGCTTATAGAATACAGGCTATTTTCTTCTCAGATTTTAAGTAAGTAAGATACTCTTGCAGGGTTGTTTCTTGCTGGGTTCCAATTAAAAACTTTTTTCCACTTTTAAGTTTAAGTTGCAAGCCTTTATTGCCCGAAACGGTATAGGCTTTTCCATTTGTTAAACTATAGCGCAAGCCCCAACCACCATATTCAAAAATAGGGTTATACGTGCGAATAAGTATTTCCTCTATTTCATCCCAACGAACATAATAATAAACGCGTTGGAAAGGGAAATAGCGAATGGTTATCCCGGTATCATCCATTCTAGTTTCTAGTTTAGCAAAAAAGAATAGGGCGCCTACGGCAGCCAAAATAAGTACCACCATCAACACTCCCCAAATACTCGCATTCGCTTCTCTTTGGTTCAGCATACCATACATAGCAAAGCTAACAGGAACAATAAAGAGGAGGCGCATCCACCATTTGTTAAAGGTTTGAACTTCGTAGTAATTTTGCATATAGGAGAATGTTGAAGGATTTTATTACGTGTATTTGTGTATTGATATGGCAAAAATAGGTTTGTAGCCTTACATTTGCGTACCTTTTATGAGCAACAAAATAAAAAGATATTTAGTAACTGCCGCATTGCCTTACGCCAATGGTCCGGTGCATATTGGTCACCTAGCAGGATGTTATTTGCCAGCCGATATTTATGTACGTTATTTAAAAGCTATAGGCAAAGAAGTAGTATTTATTTGTGGTAGCGATGAGCATGGTGTACCTATTACCATTAAGGCAAAAAAGGAAGGCATTACACCTCAGCAAGTAGTTGATAAATATGATGGCATTATGAAAAATGCCTTTAAGGAGTTTGGCATTAACTTTTCGTATTATGGCCGAACCAGCTCTAAAACACACCACGAAACCGCACAAGGATTTTTTAGAAACTTGTATGATAAAGGCGTTTTTAAAGAAGAAGTTACCAAACAATATTACGACGAAGAGGCCAAGCAATTTTTGGCAGATAGATATATTACAGGAACCTGCCCACGTTGCGGAAACCCTGGTGCTTACGGCGACCAATGCGAGAAATGTGGAACAGCATTGAGCCCTACAGATTTAATAAATCCAAAATCGGCCTTGAGTGGTGCAGTGCCTGTTTTAAAAGAAACTAAGAACTGGTTTTTGCCTATGGGCGAAATTCAACAAACACCCGCTTTTCAGGAGTACATTAAACGTTTCGAAGATTGGAAATCGAACATAAAAGGGCAATGCAATAGCTGGTTAACAGAAGGCCTTCAAAGCCGCGCCATGACAAGAGATTTGGATTGGGGAGTACCCGTACCGGTTGAAGGCGCTGATGGAAAAGTGTTATATGTTTGGTTTGATGCACCTATTGGTTATATAAGTGCAACAAAAGAATATTTAGCAGGAAACAATGAAAGCCTAAACGCGCTAAGTACAACAAATTGGCAAGATTGGTGGCAAAACGAAGAGACCAGTTTGGTTCATTTTATTGGTAAGGATAATATTGTTTTTCATGCCATTATTTTTCCAATGATGTTGCTTACCCATGGCCAATATATTTTGCCTAGTAATGTACCTGCCAATGAGTTTTTAAATTTAGAAGGAGATAAGATTTCTACTAGTAGAAACTGGGCTGTTTGGTTGCACGAGTATTTGGTAGATTTTCCGAACCGACAAGATGAATTACGCTATGTATTAACCAGCATTGCGCCAGAAACAAAGGATAGTGAGTTTACTTGGAAAGATTACCAAACACGTGTAAACAGTGAGTTGGTAAGCATCTTCGGTAATTTTGTGAACCGAGTTTTAGTTTTATGTGATAAGTATTATGCAGGTTTGGTTCCTACTGTAAATGCCGTTTTAAGCGACCCTAAATTAGTGGCAGCACAAGTTGCGTGTAAAGAATCTGTAGCTAAAAGTATTGCAGCTTTAAATGAAAATTTGCAAGCCATTAAATTACGTGATGCACAAGCCGAATTTATAAATATTGCCCGTGCTGGTAACAAATATTTAGCCGATACAGAGCCTTGGAAATTGGTAAAAACAGATGAAGAAAGTGTGAAACAAATTTTGTTTGATGCCCTTCAAATTTGCGCTAAACTAAGTGTGGCTGCACAACCCTTTTTGCCACATACTTCTGCTAATTTGGCAAACATGCTAAACGCGCAAGGCCTTGTTTGGAGCCAGTTAACAGACGCAGTGTTGGTTCAGCCCGGAACCCAATTGGGCAAGGCAGAAATATTGTATAAGCAGGTAGAAGACGAAGAAATAAACAAGCAATTACTGCGCTTAGAAGAAATTAAAAAGAGCAATAGTGAGCAAGCTCCTGTTACAAAAACTTTGAATGAAGTTAAGCCACATATTAGCTACGAAGATTTTGATAAATTAGACCTACGAGTGGGTAAAGTAATTGAGGCAGAAAAAGTTCCTAAGGCAGATAAACTTTTAAAGCTTACCGTTGATTTGGGCTTTGAGCAACGTACTATTTTAAGTGGCATTGCCGAGTATTATAAGCCCGAAGAGCTCATCGGAAAATTGGTTACTGTAGTAGCAAATTTGGCCCCTCGCAAAATACGTGGAATTGAAAGCCAAGGTATGTTATTAATGGCTGGCAACGATTTTGGAAAACTGTATAGCGTTGGTCCAGAGCAAGAGATAGAGCCGGGAAGTGCTGTAAAATAATGCTAAAATTGTTTTGCAGTATTAATGCTGCAAAACAATTTTTTGTGAGTAGTTGCCAGCCTTGGTCTGAACCAATAGCTGGTATACCCCATCTGAATACGCGCTTAAATCAAGCTCTATTTGTTTGCTTTTATCGTTTAGTACAAAACGCTGTAGCTCTTTTCCATCAATGTTTATAAGCACTATTTCATTTATCTCAATAGGGTTTGATTTTTGGTTGAGTTTAATTTTTCCAGAGCTTGGGTTAGGATAAAATTCTATGTTTTGTAAAGCAGGGTTATGTTCATGTATACCCGTAGTATAATGGGTAGATGTATTGCTTAAAATAGGCTTGCTGGAGCACGAAACTCCATTTAAACCTATTAGGTAAGTGATGGTGTTTAAACCACTTGGAGGTGTAGAATCTGTAAAGTTTAATTGGTAATTTGGTAGGGTAGTTAATAGGGTAAATGCACCCGAATTTACTTTACGCCAAACGCTAAAGGTGCTTCCATTTTGGCCATAATAAGGCGACCAATTTAAGCGAACAAAAGAGCCCAATTTGGAGCTTGCCAAAAACATAGGTTTATGAAAAGCACTGCCCGCCGAAACCACGGAGCAGCTATCTTCGGCTTTAATAATAAATGATTTTATAGACCCTAGGGCAATAGAAGTACTATCGGTATAGCTTGGAGTTGAGGCAAAAGGAATACTTGCTTCTAAGGAGTATGTTGAGCCATTTAAACTACTCCAAATTTGATAAGCCTTAATACCTTGGTTAGGTGTTTTTTGCCAAACAATATTTGGATGAAAGCTAGGTGTATCAATGCTTATAGCGCATATTTCTGATAAGGCATAAACAGGTTTATAGCCAATTGTAACATCACCAGAAAGAGTACATCCGCTCGAATCAAGCACTTCGTATGAATATTTTCTAGGACTTAAATTTGTTGCTGTTAAACCAGTTTGCACAGGTGCCGATGACCACATAACTAAATACGGTTCGGTTCCACCAGAAAGCGTCATATGAGCACTTCCATTGCTTGCTGTAAGGCACGAAGCATTAGTGGTTTGAATACTTTTAGCGAGAGCAGGTGTGGCAGGAATGTTTACCAAGATAGAATCTTTAAACTGCATAGAGTCTTTTACATATACCCAATGATTGCCTGGCGCTAAACTATCAAACACAGCCGATGATTGGTAGGCAAATGTGTCTATGGCATATTGCACAGGCCCTACAGCGATAGTATCGGCTACAATAAGTTTGGCGTTATGCGCTTTATAGCACGATTCTTCTTGTGATTTAACAAATTTTATTTTTACCCTAGCAATGTAAACAGAATCGTAAATGGTTTGATTGCTGCAGGCACCGCTTAGTTGAATAATAAATTTATACCAACCCTCTGGCCCTGTGAGGGTGTGAGTAATTTGCTCTGCCTTAAAGGTAGTATACACATTGCTAGAAGGCGCGTTTTCTATATTAATTCTAGTAAAGACAGGCTCTGGATAAGCTCCCATTACACGCATATAGCCAAATGTGCAGGTAGTGGATGTTAGTAGGTTTTTAGTGCTTAGGGCAAATACATTTTGTTTGCTTGGATAAATTAAAAAACTTTTGCTAGCTGGGCCAGTAAGGGTACAATTTTTTCCTTTAGCTGCTACACTTACCACATACGGGTTGTATAAGTTGGTATCTATGGGCATGGTAAAACAAATGCGCACACTATCTTCTCTAGGGCCATTAATGCTTCGGGTGGCATTGTTATATAATTTAGTAAGGGTAGCATAATTAGGTATGGCGGTTTGAACCAAAGTTATGTTGGTGGTATCGGGCGCTAATGAGCTTGATCTTGCCACAATATTGGTGCACCAAGTTTGGCCATGGCATAGAGAAATAGTATCACCAAAAGGATTGGCTAAAGGTATTTTATTTTGCTCTAAGGTATCGGCTCTAAAAAACTGGGGCACATAGCTAGTTGAGGTTCTTGAAGCTATTGACGTTTCTCTATAGGTAACACCTACTCTTGTAGCCACTCCATTTATTTTTCGCCATTGGATTACTTCAACTTTAATATATTCTGTAAAAGTGCCTATGGGTCTAAATAAAATATCTCCCGTTAGTTGGTTAATATGAATGCCTGCTGGGTAAGGAGCATTTGGCCCTTGTGCAATACCCAAATAGGGGAAAGGAGATTGTGCCGAAAATCCAGGGCTATACACCACAGAGGCGGGTGTGCCCGATAAATAATTGGTAGTATCTAAAGAAGGCGCTATGGCATACGAAAGAGAATCACCATCGGGATCAATAGCACCCAAATTTATTACGGCGTCTTGGTTAGCAGGAACTAATATTACTGGGTCGTTGGTAAAAACAGGAGCATTATTAGGAGTAATACACCTGTTAATAATGGCTTCATTATATTGTACAGAGCCTGTAGGGTTAATAATTGATGTAGAGGCAGAGTTTCTTTTGCCCACACCTGCGCCTATTCTTACCTCACAGCAGCCACTTGGTAAGGCACTTAAATTTATTTGCCCTGTAAAAACATATACCTCTACCCCTGGGGTAAAGGTTCCTGGAGTGCGAGAGCCACAATTAGAGCAAATGCTCCTATTGGTTGCACAAAGTTGAACCGCATCAAAGCCAGAGATACTATTAACTACCGTAAGATTGGCTGTTCCGAAAGCTACACCTACAAAACCGGGGCTATTACCTATAATGGCAATAGAAAGGCCACAACTTGGCGATAAAGATGTTGGACAATTAGCGCATATTTCCGCTCCTGCGCAATCGCGGTAAACTTTAACTTGTATATTATACACATATGGAGTACCTGAAGGAGTATAAGATACTTCTGAACCAATAATTGTGGGAATTTGAAAGATCCATGCATAAGTTGGCGTATTGTAAAAGAATGTTACAAATAGAAAAACGCCTTTAAGAAATTTATGCAGTAGTTTTATTTTCATAGGTAACAAGTTTGGAAAAGAAAGCAACTCAAAATTAGTTGAAAAGGGTTATAGAAAAACATAATTGTTTCCTAAAAAACGTATGTATGAAATTGTATTTTAATCCATACCCATAATAGTAAGTTTAGTAAGGTTTATTTTTAATAACATGAAACTTTAATAGCCAGTGCTTTGTTTTACAACTTTTTGCACTTAAAAATTTTACAAACCCATGAAAATTAAGGCCTTGGATATTTGAACAAAAAATTGTTATTTGTTTTCTTCATTTTGGCTATTACTATCTACTAATGAATTCACGGAAATTTGTATGAAAAAAATTCTTTTTACTATTCTCTTAAGCCTTGGTTTAATTGGCTTAAACGCACAACAATTAATTACTCTTACACCCGCTTTTGCTACTGCAAACGACAATAATGTAAGTATTACTTTCGACGCTTCGCAAGGCAATGCAGGGGTATTGGGGCAAGCAACTATTTATGCTCACACAGGTGTTATTACTAATTTAAGTACTTCTTCAAGCGATTGGAAATATGTTATAGCACCATGGGCAACAAACCTTCCAAAGGCCTTATTAACAAGAGTTGGAACAAGTTCTATTTATACCTTAAACATAGGCAACATAAAAACCTTTTATGGAGTACCAGCTAATGAAACAGTGTTAAAATTAGCCTTTGTGTTTAGAACCTCTGATGGTGCTAAAACAGGTAAAACCAGTTCTGGTGGCGATATTTTTGTAGACATTAACCAAGGCGTTTTTCAAGTAAAAATAAATGCTCCTATTAAAGGTTCGTTTTATAATGCAGGCGATAATGTTTCCATTAACGGAACATCTTCTGCAAAATGTAATTTAAAATTGTATGGCAATGGCAACCTATTAAGTAGCAAAACCAATGATAGCAGCATTAGCTATAGCAGCCTTTTATCTGGTTTAGGTTCGGGCCGAATTAACCTAGTACTTGAAGGCGATAATAATGGAACTAAAACCTATGATACTTCTTATATCATGCAACGCCAAACGCCGCCAGTATTGGCTTCTCCAAGCGGTATTGTAGATGGTATAAACTATATAAATGATACAACTGTAACCCTTCAATTGTATGCCCCTTACAAAAACTCTGTTTACGTGCTTGGCGATTTTAGCAATTGGGAATTTACCTCGGCAAATTTAATGAACAAAACTCCCGATGGAGCGCGCTATTGGATTACTATTACAGGTTTAAAAAAGGGCAAAGAATATGGCTTTCAATATAGCATTGATGATATTCAAATGCGTGTTGCCGATGTATATGCCGATAAACTTTTAGACCCTTATAATGATAAGTGGATTCCTGTTGCCACTTATCCTAACTTAATGCCTTACCCAGTGGGTAAAACTACAGAGGTTGTTTCGGTATTGCAAACTGGCCAAACGCCTTATACATGGTCGGTTCCAAGCTTTGCTAAACCTTCTCGCGATAAGTTAGTAATCTATGAAATGCTGATGAGAGATTTCTTGGGAACACATGATTTTAAAACCATGAAAGATACCATTAGCTATTTTAAAAGAGCCGGTATTAACTGTGTTCAATTAATGCCAATTATGGAATTTGAAGGCAATGAAAGCTGGGGCTATAACCCAATGTTTTATTTTGCTTTGGATAAATATTATGGAACAAAAACAGATCTTAAAGCATTTATAGACGAATGCCATAAAAATGGAATTGCAGTGGTATTAGATATTGCCTTAAACCATTCGTTTGGTCAGAATCCTCAGGTACGTATGTATTTTGATCCAAGCGCAGGTTTATACGGACAACCAACTGCACAAAACCCTTGGTTCAACCAAGTTGATAAACACCCATATGGCGTAGGTTATGATTATAACCACGAAGCACAGCCTACAAAAGACTTTACAGATAGAATTTTAAAATATTGGATTACCGAATACAAAGTAGATGGCTATAGATTTGATTTATCGAAAGGCTTTACGCAAAAGAATACACTTGGTAATGTAAGTGCTTGGAGTGCCTATGACCAAACACGTGTTGATATTTGGAACCGCATACGTGGCGAAATTATTAAATACTCACCGGATGCCTATTTAATTTTAGAGCACTTGGGCGATAACAGCGAAGAAAAAGTATTGGCCGATGCAGGCTTTATGCCATGGGGTAAAATGACCGATGCTTATGCCGAAGCTCTGATGGGATACAATAACTCTAAAGCTGATTTAAGCTGGGGCAACTACAAACAACGTGGGTATGTATATCCAAACTTGGTAACCTATGCCGAAAGTCATGACGAAGAACGTGTAATGTTTAGTTGCTTAACCTATGGTAATTCAAATGGAAGTTATAGCAGCAAAACACTCAGCAATGCTATTAAAAGAGTGGCTACCTACCATGCGTTATTAATCCCACAAAAAGGTCCAAAAATGATTTGGCAAGGTGGCGAGTTAGGCTATGAAGTTTCTATAAATAGCACCAGCGATAAAACAGGTAGCAAACCATTTAGATGGCAATATTTAGCCGATGCAGCTCGTGTAAACACCTTAGAAACTGTTGGTAAATTGGGTCGTTTAAAACAACATGTATCATTTGGTTCAGACAATTACGTATACAATGTTTCTGGAACAGGTAAGTTTTTAAAAGTTACACATGATAGCATGAACAGTGTAATAGTAGGAAATTTTGATGTGGTGAATTTAAACCTAACTCCAGGCTTTCAACATACAGGTTGGTGGTATAATTATATCACAAACGATTCAATAAACGTAAGTGATGTAGGGCAAGTTGTTGCGTTAAATCCAGGAGATTTTCTTGTATACACAGATAAGAATTTAAACGCTAAAACTAGCAAACCTGTAGGCTTAACAGAAGAAAGCAAACAAGGGTATTTTAGTGTGTTTCCGAACCCAGCAAGTGGCTCTGTTTATATAAATTCAACCCAATTGGGAATTGAAAGAATACTCATAACAGATATTCAAGGAAAAGAAATTTACCAAGAGGCCATCACTGGTTTCAAAACTCAAGTATCAATAAACACAAGCTCTTTTGCTAAGGGTGTTTATTTGGTAAACATTCACTCAGGAAATGCAAACGAAGTAATAAAGCTTTTAGTAGAATAGAGCTAGTCGTTTGCATACATTGGATCGACAGATTCTATTATGCATATTTCTATATACCTAAAATTACTGGTTAAAAGAGGAGTCTTTGCCAGTTTACTTATCTTCTTGGCACATGCAATTCAGGCTCAAAATATTTATGGGCTCGAACCTATACAAGTGGTGGGTTCAATGAACGGCTATGGCACAGGCTCAAACGCTACTACAAGCTTTAGGCGCGTTTCTGTAACACAAGGAAACCCAACAGATGGCAGGTCGCAATGGGTTAAAACCTATAACGTACAAAGCGCTGGTGGCGATTTTGTGCCAACGAATATGCTTGGTGGTTCGGGCAGTGGCTTTTTATTTATATCGGGTCCCGTAAGTAATAGGTTTCAAAACAAATGGGTTTTTACAGGCGTGGGTCAGGGTAAAGTTGACACTGTTAATGCTTGCACCGCCTACAATAGTGGCTTTGATATGGGCTTAAATCTTAGCCTTGCAGGCCGCTATACATTTGTGTTTAACGATTGCGGCTATACCACCACCAATGCAAAATATTACGTAGGATATACGAGTGCAAACCCTGTGCAGTTGCTTAACACAAGCCAACAAATTCAAGCAGATAGATCGGTAAAGGTTTTGGTTCAAACAAGCGCCAAACCTAGCAGCACAGAGCATGTATTTGTGCGCTATTCATTGGCTAACAATTTTGCCAGCACAGGATCTAGCACTATTGTAGAGGCGAGTTCTATAAGTTCGCCATCTGATACTTTATTTTTAGCCTCGGTGCCAAGCATGCCCGCCGGAACAAGCGTTACGTATTATGTATTTACCTCCACTTTAAGTCTTACGCAACTTAATTCTAGCTCAGAGTTTACAAGAAGCTTGTGTGCCTTGCAAGTATTAGATAATAGCGGAATAAACTACACCTATAGCCTTGCCCCTAAGAAGCAAATAGGCTTTAGAGTAGATATGAAAGGCCAACAATGTACTGCGTATGATAGCATAAGTATTAGCGGAAATGCCGCGGCTTTGGGCAATTGGGCAAGTGGAATTACCTTGACAGAAATTGGTACAAGTAAGGTGTTTGGTATAAACATAAATGTAGATTCGGCGGCCAGCCTAGAGTATAAATTTAGGTACCATAAAAACGGACAAGTATTTTGGGAAAGCAATATGCTTAATACAAGTGGTAACAGAAATTTGCCAGTAACAAGCGATACTATTTTAGGTGAAGTTTGCTTTGGAAAAGAAACAGCCTGTGGAGCTATACTTGCACCAACACCGGTAACCTTTAGAGTAGATTTAAGTTTAGGCACACCAAACGCAAGTGGGAAGATTTATGTGATGGGTAATTTTACCTCTCCCACGTGGCAAGCGGGTGCAATTAGGCTGAACCCAGTTGCGGCTAACCCAGGCATGTTTGAGGTAACGCAAAATGTGTGTGTAGATACGGTTTTATATAAATTTATAAATGGCGATAGCAGCGTAAATACCTATGCAGAGAGTTTCCCAAGTGCTGCACAAAGATTGTGTACATTGGCAAATGGCGCAGGAGGGTTTAACAGGTTTTTGGTTCGAACCAATGCAAACCCTGTCTTGTTGGATTGCTTGTTTGATAGTTGCTTAACCTTACCCGACCTAAGTATTTCATCCCTTTCTCCATCTTCTATTTGTGGATCGGCTTCGGTAAACATTGCCTACCAACTTAAGAAAGTATATGCACAAGGAACCTTGTTTACGGCACAATTATCAGATGCAAACGGACAGTTTACTACGCCTCAGGTATTGAATAGTTTTACCTTACCAGCCGTAAGTGGCTATACAAATATTAGTGTTCCTGCACAAGCAATTGCTGGCACCTATAAGTTAAGATTAGTTGTTGGAACAACACTTAGTAATGAACTTTCATTGAGTTGTAGTCCATTTATTAGCATGCAAAGCATAAACGGTTCAAGTCTTGTAAAACCGGGCTCTACAGAAGTTTATACCACTAACAATCAAAGTGGGGTACAATATGTTTGGATAGTTCAAGGAGGTACAATTCAAAGCGGACAAGGGAGCAACTCCGTGCTTGTTAATTGGGCTTCAAGTGGTGCTGCATTGGTTCAGGTAAAAGCAAACAGCACCTGCACCGATTCTATCTCTAAAACCATTGAAATTTGTACCGTATTTTCTCCTGGCAACATTACTGGTCCTAAAACAGTTCGAGCGCTTGATACCAGCGATTATTCTGTTGCTCCAATCTCTAGCTTAAGTTATACTTGGAAGGTAAGTGGAGGTACTATTTTAAGCGGACAAAATACTAGTAGTTGTCGTGTTTTTTGGCTACCAGGCACCACTGGTCAACTCATCGTAAAACCAAATACAGCCTGCTTTGATACCTCTTATGCAGATATAGTAATTGACGGTGTAAATGGAGTAAAGGAAAGAACGCTAAATACACTTTTGGTATACCCGAACCCAGTAAAAGATAAGTTGTTTTTAGATCGTGAATTAGAAGGAGCAAGTGTAAGCATTTTAGACATCAGCGGACGACAACTTTTTTTTAGGGAATATGGTCGTACGAAACTAAGGAATGAGGTTTTAGATATGAGTAATTTTGTGCAAGGAACCTATTTCTTAAGGCTTGAAATTAAGGGCGAAGTAGCTCATTACAAACTAATAAAAGAAGAATAGTGCAAAACAAATTGCTAGGCTTTCTGTTTGAATAAATTAGTTCAAAAGTTGGGTATGCAATTTTAAAAAAAAGTAAATTCGGAAATAAAAATAAACAATCGGAACCAAAATTAGCCATTTATATGATTCTAAATACTGGAAAAAAGACACAACGAAAGGCCCCGTTAAAAGCTAGATTTTACTGCTTATTAGCTATGTTACTTATCCTATTCATACATCCTATTTGGGCTCAGAATATTTTTAGTGGTGAGCCGGTTCAAATAGTTGGAACCATGAATGGTTTTTCTACCCTAGCCACTTTTAATAGTACCTATAGAAGAGTTTCTGTTTCAACAGGCAATCCAGCAGATGGCCGTGGGCAATGGGTTAAAACGTATAATGCCCAAGCAAGTGGTGGCGACGTTACCAATAGCAATATGCCAGGAGGTGCAACTGGGGGATTTTTATTTATTAGTGGTCCATCTACAAATAGGTTTCAAAACAAATGGGTTTTTACAGCCGTTGCGCAAGCAAAATTAGATTCGGTAAATACGTGCACAGCCTATAATAGTGGCAACGATATGGGCTTAAATATGAGCACAACAGGCCGATATACTTTTGTGTTTAACGATTGTGGGTATACCGCTACTAATGCAAGATATTATGTAGGATATACAAGCAATGCACCTGTAACGCTAAGTAATGCGAGCCAACTTGTGAATACAAATAATAGCGCAACAGTTGGTCTTAGTACTTCTGCAGCTCCGTCTGCTGGCGAGAATGTGTATGTACGTTACACCTTATCGGCTTCAGGTTTTGCCTCCACAAATACAAGTTTTATTGTTCAGGCAAGCAGCACCAACTCGCCAACAAATACCAATTGGAGTGCTACCATTCCTGCGCAGGCAACTAGTTCAAGCATTAGTTATTACTTTTTTACCTCCACTCTTAGCTTAGCTAAATTAACAGCCATGAGTGAAACGGATAGAAGCTTATGTGCCTTAAACGTGTTGGATAATAGCGGCAACAATTATTCGTATTCGCTAACTCGCAAATACACTATTACTTTTAACGTAGACTTAGCAAACAACATTTGCTTTGGAGGTTTTGATTCGGTTACTGTTACTGGTTCTGCTGCAGCTTTAACAACATGGGGAAATGGAGTAAAGCTTGTAAAAAATGTAAGCAACCAATTACATAGCATTAGCTTGGTAGTTGATTCTGGAGCTACGCTACAATATAAGTTTAGATATCACAAAGCAGGTGTTGCAACTTGGGAAGGGAACTTTGCTACTACCTCAACCAATAGAGAGTTAGTATTAACAAAAGACAGTGTTTTGGCTACACCTTGTTTTAATAGTTTAAGCGCTGCGTGTGCTGTTTGGCCTGCAGCAAGCACGGTTACCTTTTTAACAGATTTAAGCAAAACCACACCCGATCCTTTGGGCCGTGTATATGTAATGGGTACTTTTACTAGTAACACATGGGCATCGGGAGCTTTAAGAATGTTTCCGGTAACAGGTATGCCAGGGTATTACCAACGAATTGTTACAGGCGTTTGCCCAGGTACATTTGAGTATAAGTTTGTGAACGGCGATAGCTCACTAAGTGGTTCACCCGAAACCTTTCCAAATCCAGCCCAAAGAAGTTGCACAGTAAGCAATGGAGCCGGCGGATATAATAGAACCTACACTCGAATTGGCACAACACCTGTAAACCTAAGATTTGTATTTGATAGCTGTAGTGTGGCTTTACCAGTAAATTTAGTGCGCTTTGAAGCCAATTACAATGCGGGTTCAGTAGAATTAAATTGGGCAACTGCTAGCGAAGAAAATAATAAAGGTTTTGCTGTAGAGCGTTCTTTAGATGGAAAAGGATTTATCCAAATAGGCTTTGTTAGTGGCAAAGGAACAAGTGCTCAACTTAACAAATATTCATTTGCCGATGCTAGTGCTTTTGAAAAAGCGCACACGCTCTTTTATCGCCTTAAACAAATAGATTTTGATGGTGCCAGCAACTATAGCCAAACAGTAAGTGTGCAAGAAAACGCTAAAGAGAATGGAACAGTTATTCATGTAAGTCCAAACCCATTTGAGAACACCATTAGCATTTTAGCAAACGAGCAATTTGTGGGTTCAAGCAAGGTGCAGGTTATAGATTTGCAAGGTAGAATTATAGAAGAGCAAAACATTCAAATAGAGCTTGGTTTAAACCAAGTGCAGCTATGTAAAACGGCAGAACTACCAGGCGGGGTTTACTACTTAAAGCTGAGCCAAGGGGAATTGGAGAA
This sequence comes from Bacteroidetes bacterium B1(2017), assembly GCA_002256395.1. Classification (GTDB taxonomy): domain Bacteria; phylum Bacteroidota; class Bacteroidia; order UKL13-3; family UKL13-3; genus B1. The sequence continues at coordinate 1,175,772 of NKJG01000001.1, forward strand.
GATTGTAAGATTAATAAAGAAATAAAAAAGAAAGGATAAATATGAAAAGAAAAGTACAAAATTTTAGAAGAGTAAATTTGTTAAAGGCAACTTTGATGTTGATTTTTAGCAGCATTGCCTTAATTGGTTTTGGGCAACCCGGTAGCATGAGTAACAATACCGATTGTGATGGGTCTTATGGGAATAATTCTATGACAACCGCGGGAGTTGGTTCAAATAATACAGTTTTTACTTACAGGGAGGCTGCCAATGCATCAACAAGTTCTGGCACAAAATTTTATCAGTTTAATGCGGATGGCTATTTTAATACCTGGAATTTAAACACACCGACTTATAATACCGTTTCAACGGCAACATGGGCGGCTGGTGCAGGATATAACGGAAACATTAAAATGGGTGCAACCGTATCTGGGTCTTATTATACTTTTAATATTCGTAAAGGCTCATCTTATGCCAGCCAAAGTATGGCCATATTAGAAACGGCATTTCAACCAAAGGATATTAGTTCTTATACGGGTCCTTCAGCGGCCTATGGCGGACAAGATATTTCGGTAAGTGTTACAATGTCTGGCGCATTATCAACTGGCGAGTATTTATATGTTGCCTATTCAAAAGATGGTTTTGCAACTAGCAACAATTCTGGTTGCGTGGCGGTAGGAGCATTAAATGGTAGTTTTGTTGGAACGGCAACTATAAGCGGGATGTCAGGTACAATTTCATATTATCCGTTTACTTCAGTTTCCTCTACAGCACCAGCCTTTTCAGACATTCCATTATTAACCTTGAATATGAGGTCAAGTACTGGTCAGAATAATACTGGAGCCTATTCAACCTATACTTTTTCTACTTGGACCACCCAATCAGGAGCATCTACCTTTAGTGCTGGCTCAAGTTGGGTTGGTGGAGTGGCACCCGTTGCAGGATCAAACATGGGCCTTGTAACATTAAACCATGACATTACCTTAAACCAAGATAATACAGTTTCTGTACTAACAATAGCAACGGGTGTTACATTTACCGCTTCTGATGGAAGTGCTAGGGTTTTAACAGTTTCAAACACCTCAAGTACTACCTCTATCGCAAATAGTGGAACATGGGTAAATGGTTCGTCAAGTACAATTAACTTTACAGGTTCTGGAAGCTCAGCAGACGTAGTACATACCGTTTCTGGAAGCTATAGCTTAAATAATGTAGTAATAAATAAAACGGTAGGGTCAGGTTATAATGTTGGGGTAAATTTTGGTTCTGCAGTTTTAGCAAATGGAGGGAAACTTACCATTGGAAATGGCGGTTATTTAACAAGTATTGTCTCTGGTTTTTACAATACAAGTGGCGCAATTTGTACCTTAGAATTTAGCAATTCTGGAGGGTATACCATTAATAACGGTGATGCAACTTGGCCATCTTCAAATTCACCTTCGAACATTACCATTTCTTCGGGAGCGGTGGTTTTAAATACGGCGCGTACAGCATCCGGAAATTTAACTATTTCAGGCGGATCTTTAACTCTAGGCGCTGCCCTAACAATAAATGGAGATTGGACCCGTGCTAGTAGCGCAACCTTTACACCAAGCACAAATAGTGTAACACTTAGCGGGTCCTCTCAACAAACAATTACCATAACTGGTGGTGGAACCTGCTCTATGTATGGGTTGGTTGTAAACAACTCTGCAGGTGTAATTTTAAGTAGCAGTCCTGCCACAAACCTATCAGTTACCAATTCTCTCACTCTTACAAGTGGAACGATAAATGCAAATGGAAATACGATAACTCTGGGCTCAGGAATTGCCATTACAAGAGCAAGTGGCACCCTTAGTGTGGTGCCAACTTTTTCGGGAACTTCTAGTGTTACATACAATACAGGAGGAACAACAACCGATAATGAATTAAATAGTACAGTAACAACTTTGGCATGCACAAATGGTACAGGAACCATAACCTTAAAGGCAGGAGCAAGTATTACAGCAACAGGAGTTAGCACAACATCTGGTGGAACGCTAAATGTGCCATCAACCTCTACCTTAATTGTTGGTGCAAGTGGCGTTGCTAATTCTGGTGCATTAACCGTTGCAGGTACTTTTCAAATTAATGCAGGTGGATTTGTGAACACAAATAGCCCAAGCTATTCTGGAACTTCAACCTTAATTTATAATACTGCAGGAGCATATGGTAGATCAAATGAATGGCCATCTTCAAATGGACCAACAAATGTTACTATTTCCAATTCTGGTACTAACTTAACCCTAGGAGCGGCAAGAACATTAACTGGCACCTTAACCGTAAATAGTGGCTGTACCTTTAATTCTGGAAGTAACCTTTTAACCTTAGCAAATGGCGCAAGAATAGCTAACTCTAGCGGTGCTACGTTTTCAGGTACTGTAAATATTGTTTTTGCAACTACAGCTCGCCGTGCCTTTAGATTATTTGGTCATCCCTTTAGCAGTGCTATTGCCATGAACCAATTAACAGGAACAGGTGAGTTAGATATTACAGGTAATGCTACCGGTGCTTCAACAAGTGGATCGGCCTGTACAGGCTGTACCGCAACAACCAACAACGCTCCTTCTAGCTTCAGTTATAGCCCTGCATCGGGTAATTCGGGAACTAGCCCTGATCCAGGTTGGACCTCTTTTAACGATTTAAGCACTAGTTCTTGGAGTCAATATCAAGGTATTAGGGTTTTAGTTAGAGGTGTAAAAGGAGAAGGTTTAACAAGCGGCACAGGCTACACCCCTAGTGCTGCAACTATTACCGTTTCGGGTGGTATAAATGATGGAAGTAATAAAACCATAACTTTAACCAGTGGAGTTAGTTCTGATTACAACTTAATTTCTAATCCCTTCTGTTCTCAAATAGATTTCGGTTCAATTGCTGGCGGTCAAAGAACGGGTGTAGGAAATAACTTTTATACTTGGAATCCAGCCTTGTCTACCAGGGGTGCTTATGTATCAACTACATTTGGTACACCCTATATTCTGCCAATAATGGGGGCTGTTTTTGTATCTAAGGGTTCGGCTTCAAACATAACAATTAATGAATCTGATAAAGTAAGTGGTTCGGCTCAGGCTTTATTTAAGAACGATCCAAATGCGGTTGATCAATTAGCCATAACCGTGGTATCTGATACCATTACATGGGATTTCTATAAACTAAGATTTAGAAATGATGCCTCTAATACAACTGATGATCAAGATGCCATTAAATTTGTGAACCCAGAATTGGCATTATCTAGTCTTTCTAGTGAAGGAAAGAAGCTAGCAATTGATGTTAGACCAGTACCAGCCAATGAAACGCTTGTTGATTTAAGTTTTGAAAGAGCGCCTCAAGGAAATCTTAAATTTGATTTTTCTGCTAGTCAGTTACCTGCAACACCTATTTATTTAGACGATAAATTCACCCATACACAAACCCTAGTAAGCAGCAATTTGGTTTATAGTTTTGATGTAACAGGCGATGCAGCAAGTTATGCTGAAAACAGGTTTTCATTAATATTAAATAAAGGCACAACAGGCTTAGCTTCTTTAAATGGTGCTTCAGAAAAGCAAATTAGTCTTTATCCTAATCCAGCTTCAACAACTATTAACTTGCAAGTAAACACACCAACAAATGCTACTTACACCTATATTCTAGTAAATCAATTAGGTGAAGAATTAGGTAGAGGCGATTTTAACTTTAATAGTAAAAACACACATGCCTTAAACATTGAAACATTAAGCAATGGTGTGTATTTTGTGAAAGTAGTTTCGGGCACTAGCAGCCAAACAATTAAATTTATTAAATAAGAAAAATAACAAAACACGAATATGAAAAAGTATCTATTAGCACTTGTATTTGCTGTAGTATTAAGCTTAAGTGCCACGCAAGTATTTGCTCAACCTGGGTTTGATGATGATGTTAGTGATGCACCTGTTGACGCAGGCATTAGCTTGTTAGTGGCTGCAGGCATTGGCTTAGGATTAAAAGCTAAGCAATCAAAATAGCAGTAACCATTTAATTAATAAAAAAGCCCAAGAGATAATCTTGGGCTTTTTTATTTGGTCGTATGTTGATTTACTTTTTAAACTTCTTAAGAATATCCGTTAAATCATAACTCACACCAAAATGATGTTGGAAAAACATATCGGGTAATAAGTTATTTGTACGTTTAATGTTTGAGTTATATTTAGGAAAAACCTTTTCAAAAACAAGAGGCTTGCCTGTTACTAAATCTATAGGCATTTCAACATCTCCAACATTTGCCCTCCATTTGTCGTAATTACCTCCATAAGTGTAGCCTTGACCATAGTCGTCGATGTAGTCCGACATTGATAAGACTGTTTTTAATTCATACCTAAACCTGAATTTTTTGTATACATAGGCTAGTTGAAAGGAAACATTAAAATTAATGGTATACGCACCATACCCTCTTTTACTACTTAAAAAATTTTGTCCCTCCATTCCTAAAGGGCGCAATGCAATATATTTGGCCGTGTCCTTGTTGTGATTATAAATTAAGCATTTATAAGGGTCAAAACGCATAAAACCAACGCCAAATCCAATTGCAGGAATCCAATGACCAACATCATCGTTTTTATTAGCTAATAAATAGTCGTGTTTTGGAGCAAAATAATAAATGGCATCAAAATCCAAAATATACATTTTGGTTTTAAAATTTGATTCCCAACTAGAGCGTTGTTTTAGAACCTTATCGTTAGTTGCATAAGTTGGTGCTGACTGCCATATCATAAGTGGTGCAGTAGGGTCGTGCATACCAATATTGGTTCTATAAAAAGTGCCTCTATAACTCCAGTTTCTTTTGCGGTTATATTGAACATATAAACCACCGGTCCATTCAAATACTCCAGGTATACCAAATTTATGGTGTATATCGCCCACATAACATGCAAGGCCGCCCCAAACACCTGCTTCATAACTTGGTACAAAAGGAACTCCAGGGTTAATTAAAAGAGAATCGGCATTAATTACTTTTGGCCCTTTTAATTTGGCTTGTGAAAGCGAATCTTCTTCGGGTTTTAACGCAGGCAATTCAACTTGTAGTCCCAAGCTTGTTACGAGGGTTTTAGCAATTCCATCTGAGTAAAAAATTTCTAATGAATCGTTTTGGAATCTTTGTGTATAGGGTAATTTGTTTCCTATTGAATCTTGCACAGCAGCTATTTTGCAACCTTTTGCTGTTTTAAGTAAAATGGTTCCACTTAAATGAGTAAGGTCTTGTATAAAGCAATTATCACCTGGCCATTGAGTTAAATTTTTTACCTCACCTTTTATGAGTGGTAACCGAGGGTCGGCGTAATAATCGTAAACAGGTCTGTTATTATTTGAAGTGTATAGCCCTTCTGTTAAAACGTTTTCGGCATTTCCGCTTACCGATAAACCAATTGGCGATCCTGAGGCAAAGTTTCTATTAAATGCTAAATGACCAATTTGAAGATTTTTTTCGAAATAGGGTTTGGCAATATTTAAGTGTAAAACTCCTAGTGAAGTATCATTTCCAAACACCTTATTGTCTTCAAAGGTTAAATAGTCTATTTGGTATTTTATGCCCGATCCACCTGCATTGTCAATAATAATACCCGATTTGTTGTTGTAAAAATTGCTATTCACTAATTTAAATGAGATTGGTTTTTCATTTAAATTACTCATTGGACTTGCTACAAAAAGCACCGACTCACTATACTCTGATTTGCGAATAGTAATATTGTCAAAAACCACCGCTTCTCTCGACCAAAAGGGTTCAAAACTTATTGGCTGCATAAGGCCAGAAAAGCTTGCATTTGCAATGTATATGGAACTTTTTGTGTCAATTCCATTAAACACAATACCTGCGCCAGGGTCATTTGTGTTTTCAGAGATAAAGTGCACGGGTTGTTCTTTTGTTCCACCTACAAAAAGGCCTCCCTCAACCCAAATTCTGGCCCCAGGTTTAAACAAAACCACAGTACCTGCCTTTATTTTATATTCTTCTCCTTTTGCCACCTTTACTACTTGGCTAATTTGAAGTGTATCCTGCGCCATTGTTCCTTTCATAAGAAACATAAACAAAAAGCATAGCGCTATTTTAGATCTTATTTTCATGCTCAAATAAGTTGAATGATGATTGGTTTTTCAAATTTTCTGCTTTCATTCCCGGCTCTAACCTCTATATTATAGATAATAATATATTGAAGCTGAGCCATTGATTTTCCAGCTGTTTTTAGTTGGGTTCCGTTTATTTTTTCTACTTGGCTATTGCTTCCAACCCATCTAACATCAAATGATTTTATTTCAAAAACACCCTCCTCAAAAGAGGGATGTATAGCCTGTAATTCAATTTTCCCCTCGCGTTCAAGCCTACTTTTACTAATACTTAAGGAAGGAAGGTTTTTAAGTTCAAAAATTGGATCAGGCAAAGGCTTAACAAATACCGAATCTAAAAACAAAATGCCTTCTCCTGTATTTATTCTTATGGTGCACCAGCCTTCTTTTTTAGGATTGAAACTAAGTTTTCCTGTTTTGGTTTCTATAGTTGCCTCTGGGTCGGCTTCACACGTTAGCCTAGCGCCTTGGTCGTATAATGGTATTTTTTGAGTATAGGTAACTCCTGTATAGCACACTCTAAATGGCAATGCCTCTTTTTGTGGAAACCCAGCAGGCAACACTTGAACCACCATTGTTTCGGTTTTAATTAATCCTTTGGCCTTGAGGGTATACATACCTGCTACGCTTGGTTTAAAATTAAAACTGTTGCCATTTATTTCATAATCCATACTCGAAACCCCATCTCTGTCAACAAATAACTCTACAAGCTTGTCGCCTCTAGTGGCAAGGTTTGCAGCATCACCTACACGCATGGTAGAATAACCTGTCATTAATGTAAATTTAGGCTCCTCGCTTGGTGTTTCGGTTATTCCTTTTTTATTGCCAAGCAATTTGTAACGTAGGTTTAATTCTTCTAATAAATTACGAGCCAATCCCGCAGGAACATGTTTCCATCTGTATTGTAGCCATTTCTTAACATCTTCTTTTCCACCAATTCCATTTTTTAAATCATCGTCAAATAAGGTGGTAAAAAAGGCTTTTCGTTCATCAGTAGCAGGTAATTGTTGAGCCCAATTCCTTAAAGCAACTAAATCATCAAATAAGTTTTTTCCTTGTGTGCCATCCATAAAAAACCTATCCGTTATAGTAAAAGAATTTGGTTCAGGCATTTGGTCCTTCTGCTCATCATAGCCTAATTCTTTTTTAAATAAACTATCGGTTTGATCCAACTTGTTTGACAGAATTACCAAAATAGAGTCTGAGTAAACAGCGTGTGGTTTTTTTAGGTAAGTATGTATTACTGGCGAAACTTTAAGCCAAGCAATAGGAATTTGAATAACCGATAAAATTAAAAATATCAGGTACATTAAGCTAATTAGCCTAAAGCGCAAATTCTTACTTCGTTTTATGTATACGTATTGAGCCATTATTTACCAATAAAAATAGGTGCACCCATTGTGGTACTCGTTCCGTTTGAATTTAATAAGCGTATCTCGTCAAAAATTAGGGTACTGCCTGCTGGTGCGCTAGCTTCAATGCTCCTTAATTCGTTGCGCAAAAAGCGTGTTCTACTCTTTGTTTTCGATATCGTTCCATCGGGCCTAATTAGGGTCATGTTAAAGTTAACTACCTGCCAATTGGCACTTAGTGATTCTAAACAATGTGCCTTAGCAAACTCTGTTTTTTGTCCAGCCACATCTTTTAAAACCACTTCTGGTGCTTGGCCTTTTCTAGCAAACATTGATCGGTTGTCAAGAATTTCTCCATTTGATCGCATTTCAATGGTGAACCTACCCTCCACTTGAGGTGTAATAAGTAGCTCTCCATTTTTGTTTTCAATGTCGGCACCATTTGAGGTAAAACTCAAATTCCTAATTCTTTCTAAGCCATTTAAATCAACAGTTAGCGAAAGGGGTTCACCAATATAAGCTGCAAGTTCTTGTTCGTTTTCTAAGAAACGTAAGGAGGGTTTAATTACCTTGAAACTTCTTCTTATATAATCTTCCCCAATATTTGCCTCTAACTCATATTGACCAACCTTGGTGGGCGTCCAATTTATTTTGTAATGCAAACCCTTATAGTTTGGGGTCATGCTTACTTGGTTAATCCTAACCGTTGGCGCTATTGAATCTCTTGAGAAAAAATCAAAGGTTATGTCTTCTCCTACATAGTACACATCTTTAAATCCTTGTAAAAAACTTGAATCACTGGAGGCTATTACCTTGAAGGCGTTTTTGCCCTCATCTAGTTGCTGACCTAAATAGGCAAGCGTTTGGCTTAGTACAACTGTTTCCATATGGCATAATATTGAACCAATTGCGCCATCTGGCGTTTCTATAAAGAAGTTATTACGTATTGGGTTTTGTGTTGTAAGTGTTGAGATATCCAAACCTAAATCAGTACATAAACCTCCTCTGAATACGGCTGGAAAACCTAAAACAAATTCACTTAGGTTTACATGAAGGGCAAGACTTTCTTTATCTGGAAACAGATGTTTTTTTGCAAAGTTTTTCTCTTTTAATTTTTCGCCTTTTAAACCTGTTTCCTTTACAAAAGCTGCGTAATCAAGATTCAATCCATGAATAATTTCGTAGGTAGCAAGCGCTCTTTTTTTCATGGTGAGTTCATCTTGCAAATTGCTATCAAATCCAGTTAATTTTTCAAGATAGCGTTTGTTTAGCTCGGCTTGAGTATTGGATAAAGGAATAAAATGGCGAACAAAATCACCAGAGGTGGAGAAGAAAAAAAACACAATAAAAATCAAGTACAAGAAGGTAAGCTTCTTGAAGTTGAGTGCTTTTGATTTACTAATCCGGATGGTTCTGGCCATACCTATTTGTCGCTAGCTAAAAATTCTCTGTACTTGGCGTTAATTTTAAGCATATGCTCATTGTATTCGCCTAATTGCTGGTTAAACTCATTTACCTTGCCGTGCATTTCCTTGCTGGCTTGGGCATTTGAGGCCATTTCTGTTTTTATGGCACTAAGCGACTCGTTTAAGCCTTTTATTTGAGAACTTAAATCGCCTAAGGTGCTACTAAATTGTTTCATGGCATCTTGGTATGAGCTAAGATTTGCAGCTTCGCCACCGTTTTCATTTGTTAATTGAGGAAACACATTTTCCCATTGGTATTCTTTATCATCCGTGCTTCGTTCAAAAGCAGAAACTAAAAATACCAAGGCCTCAATTGATAAACCCGCAATAAATAATTCGTTGGCATAATCCCAGCCAACAAACTTAAACATCGAACCTACCAATACTACAGAGGCTCCAAATCCATAAAAGAATGTAGTAATATCTAATTTACCTTTTTGTTTATTTGCCATACTATTATTGTTTACGCTTAATTATGTATTCGTTAAATTCATTCCACGATTTTTGTTGTTGCTTTAAGGCTTTTGTGGTACTAATTCTTACCGCTATTAATAACACAAGTACAAATACTACCAAAGCTAAAGTATAATAAATTAATTGTTGCTTTAATTGTGCATCAAGAGACGCCTTTACGCCTTCAACCGTTTTATTTTGTTCTTCAAATTTTTTAGAAAATTCATCTAAGGCTAAATTAACAGCACGCTCATTTTGGGCCTGAGTTTGCAGATTGGTTTGAAGTTGTTCTTGCAGGTGTTGGTTTACGCTTAATTGCTCATCCAATGATTTGGAAACAGTTTTTAAACGCTCTTCCATGCGCTCCACCCTTACATCTAACTCATTCGTAAGTGAGCGTGTTGCTTGAATAGTTTGTTTGAGGTTGTTTACCTCTTCAACAGTTGGGTTTTGTGTATTTGTTTGACCCAATACTATAAACGGAAACCAAGCTAATGCCAATAGTATTTTTATTCTCATAATTGTATCAGTTATGTGCAAGTAAATTAATAATAAATTAATAAACAAGACTTTAATAATTTATAACAAGTAAAAATAAACCACTAAAACAGAAAAGTACGCAGTTAAGAGAAGCGAGGTTGCCAATGAAAATGAAGGCAATAGGTATTTATTTTTTAAAGTTTACAATCAAATTCCTAAAGAGTTTTGCAAAACATAAAGGCAAAGTCCACCTGCCCTTCTAATAAAAGAGTGCTTTGTTTTCATTAAAATCAAGGTATTTATAGGTATCCAAAATGTGTTCAAGTTTGTCAATTGTTCAACAAATCCTAGCCTATTCAATGGGGTTGACTGATGGAATTGGTGCAGCTCCTTACCAGTTCAACTCCTTTACTACTTTATAAGGCGCTAGGTCTCCTCTATTTATATCTTTATTCTTTCTTGCAACAGCATTGTTTTGAGCTTCGCCTTTGCTGTTGCCATAACCAATAGTAAAGAGTACACTGGTGCAATCCCAAGCAGGTATTTTTTTGCGGTATTCAATTATGCAGGCAAACCTATAATTGGTATCTATTTCGGCGGAGGTCTCTGAATGATAGGAATACCCTTTTCCCTGATAATTTTTTCCTAGATAGTCATTCATATCTTTTTCTGCTTGTGCATACGACCTCAAAGAATATTCACCCTCAACAATTCTTGTAATTGAAGTTTTTGTATCATCAAAATAAAAGCTTCCTTCTTTGCAACTAATTTTGGCTGGACCATTTACTCTACCAAATACTAAATACCTATGACCGCCTTTTGTACCACCACCACCAATGTTCGGAGGTGTGGATGGGGTATCATCATTAACAGGACCACCTCCAGTTCCACCACCACCACCCACATTAATGGCGGGATCTGTCCATTTGGTGCTCATGAAAACAGTTTTGCCATATACAACCTTGCCTAAGTTGGTAATGGCATAAGCTCTGAAATAATAGCCGGTAGAGGCAATAAGGCCACTCATATTGCTTACAAAAATACCATTTCCAGTGCCATCAACTGTTTTGGTATTTGCAATGGTTGGATCTACTTGTTGGCTCCAACAAACGCCTCTACTTGTTACTATTTCACTTCCTATATTTTCAATTAAACCACCCGCAATGGCTGTAGTAGTCGTAGTGCCAAAAGTTCCTCTGGTTTCAACAAAAATACTCGGATGGTCTTGAGTAAAAAAGTACTCTCTTTTTCCGTAAAAAGTTGCCCCACTTGAATTTGTGGCATAAGCTCTATAATAGTATCCAGTTTTAACAGCAAGTCCGCTTATAACAGCGGAAAATGAACCTGCTGTTGCTCCATTGCTAGTTTTTAAACCAGCAACAGTTGGATTCCCTATAGTATCATAACAGAATCCCCTTTGAACAATTGTGGCTGTTCCAAACAAAGTTATATTTCCACTCACTTTTGCCGTTACACCCCATACCTCCGAAGGCGATTGAGTGTTTACTAAAACCATAATTGCTGGCAGTGTTAGCACATTTCCATAGTATATCGACCCTCCAATAGTACTTGCATATGCCCGTATATAAAATGTCTTGTTTGGAATTGTTAATTCAAATTTTCCAGAAAAACTGCCTATGCCACTTCCCATTGAGAAATTGGTCGACATAGCATAAGCTTGCGGATTAACATCCGCACTAACGATTATTCCTCTTTCTGTTACTGTACCAGTACCACTTACGGTTCCACCACAAGTTCCCTCCGAGCCTAAGTTATTAGTAATAGCTGCCGTTGTAACGCTAATATTGGCTGCAGGTAAGGTAGTAAAAGTTACCTCATTTCCATAGTAAGTTGGACCAGAACTAGAGGTGGCATAAGCGCGCATATAATAGAGAGAACTAGGGGTTAAACCAGTTATTTGACTAGAAAAGGAATCTACATTATAACTAAAAACTTGCGAATGCGGACCGCTAATATCTGGATTGGGACTTGTTCCATAACAAAAGCCTTTTATTTGAATTCCTCCATTGCCAAATACCGTTCCATTTGCTTGAACCGTTTCTTCACTTACACTTTGCGCATTTGCTGTGGTTAAAACAAAATACCCAGATTGAAAGGTATTAAAAGCTATGGTATTACCATAATACGTAAGGCCTGTATTTTTAGTGGCATAAGAGCGTACAAAGTATTTTGTATTTATAGTTAGCCCACTCATTAAGCTTGTATAGGTGCCGCTATTGGCGCCATTAATAGTTTTACTACCGGTAACTAGTGGTAAAGGGCTTGTTCCCCAGCAAACTCCCGTGGCAGTAATGGTTCCGGAAGTAGTTAAAGGTGTGTATCCTCCAGAATAAGCACTTGTACTTAATATTGTATTTACTGGCGAGGTTGTTATTGTTTGAATTGGATTGGTGCTTAACAAAGCACCATAAACAGTAATGCCTGTATTAGATGTTGCATAGGCTCGGTAATAATAAATGGTAGCAGGCAATAAATTGCTTACAAGACCATTAAAATCTCCCATACCAGAACCCATTGTTACTTTGGTTCCTGTAATGGTTGGATTATTGCTTGTAGAATAACAAACTCCTCTTGAAGCTATGGTTCCAGTGCCATTTACATTGCCACTAAAAGGAGCATCGAAATATTCTAAAAAAATGTTTAAAGTACCTATACTATTTGTAATAACGGTGAATGAGGCAGGTGCTTGGGTAGTAAAATTAATTTCGTTTCCATAATACGTTTTACCTAAGTTATCAGTGAGGTAGGAACGAGCATAATACATGGTACTAGCAGTAAGACCTGTTACAGACGAGGTATATGACCCACTTACCGTTCCATCAGTCGTTTTGGTGCCACTTATGCTTGGTTCAGAATTTATTCCATAACAAACACCTTTGGAGGCAATTTGTATACTTCCGTTTATTTCTAAGGTTGTATTAATAAGCGCGGTGTTTGACCCTACTCCAATTGCATCTGATGCAAGCAAAGTTACAGGTTGGTTAACCATAGTAAACGTTTTTGTTGTCCCATAAACTACCGTTCCAGAGGTACTTGTTCCAAATGCTCTATAGTTATAGCTGCTTCCCATTGTTAATCCTGAAACAGAGAGAGAGTAATTTCCAGTACCATTACTTTCTTTGATAGTATTACTATTTATGTTTGGAGTGCCAGAACTTGTCCAACAAAACCCCCTGTTTTTTACAGGCAATGACCCCGTAATACTTCCATTAAACGTAGCATTGTTTAAATTAATGCCAAATACACCCTCTGTTTTTGCTATTAATCCTGTTTCGGGTAAGGTTTGTATGGTTTGTTCATCACTATAATAGGTGTAATAGCCATTTCCATAAGCATTAATTGTTACATAGGCTCTCAAATAATAAGTAGCGTTTGCCTCTAATCCAGAAAGGGAAATACTCAAGTCGCCTTCTGTAATGCCACCATTTACTTTTGAGTCGTCAAGATTTACATTAGGTTCAGTGCTATAACAAATGCCCCTTGCAGAGATATTACCTGAGCCATTGGTTCCTACCTTTTGTGCAAAGGTTTCGATTGTAGCATTGGAAGTTTGAATATTGGATACAGATTTAATTCTGGTTTCTGCCTCTGCAAAATTATAATAATAGAAAAACCGCAGGCTCGATTCGAGATAGGTTCCATTGCTTAATATAGCAAATGATTTTGCTACATATCCTCCTCCAGGTGAGGTTAATTTATCTAGTACGGTTGAAAAATTATTTGGCCCCGAAGGTAAATTAACCAAAGAATCGCTAGGAACTATCCATAGCCCATCATTTTGAGCAAAATCAATATTGCTTTCTTTTTGATAATAAAAGCCCTTACTGGCAACTCCAGCCTGGCCTTCATAAACGGCATCTAATGTATATTTGTTTTTGTCCATTAAGGGAGGATAAAAAGTTATAGTTGATCTTGGCTGAGAGCTTAAAAGAGTGGTGAAAGAAAGACTATTTGAATATATAATATTGCCTGCAGTGGTTTTTAAAAAGTATCTCGCATAGTATTTTGTATTTGGAGTTAATCCGTTTAACATTCTTCCTCCAATAGTAAAATTTGTATTAAACGAACCAACATAATAATTGAACTTATGACTTGTATCTGGGTTGGGTGTGGTAGCATAACATAAACCATACATCACATAACTTCCAACGCCCCTAATTGCAGCACCAAAGGAGGCGGTAGAACTAGTTATTTCGCGCAAAGGACTAAGTACGGGGTGGAGTTCTGTTAAGGTAGTAAGCATACCTAATGTACTGTAAATTATTTTACCATTTGAGGTTTTTGCATAGGCTGTGGCATAGTATGTTGTATTGCTTTGTAAATTAGTAAGCAGTTTGCTAAAGTTTCCAGGTCCTGAACCTACAATCATTTTGTTATGAGAAGTGTCTGGCATTTTTCCAGTTAACAAATAGGCTTGCTTGGTCATATAACAAAATCCTCTTTCAACAATAGTGTCGGGAGCGTTTTGTATAATTTCTGCATTTAAGGAAAATGAAAAATACGAAATATCCGTTGTGGCTTTAAAGGAAATATCAACTCTCTTTTTAGTAGTAAAAACTTTTGTTGGACCTATATAATAATAATCTAAGGAGCTCTTGTAATAGGCCCAAACATAATACGTTTTATTTTCTAGGAGATTGCTTAAATTGCTTGTAAATTTTCCAATTCCCGGTCCTTCATTGGTTTTGTCTTTTTGCAAGGTTGGTTGGGGTAAGGTATCATATATTACTCCTTTTTCTACGACGGTCATTGATCCACCAATCTTAACTATTTCACCCCCACTTATTGCCGTTGATCCGGTTACAGATGTTATTGAATCTGTGTTTATTGTAAAACCAACGAAATTTATGGTAACGATTTTTTCATCTGTATACGAATCATTATTTGGAAAGGCAAAGCAACCGCCCTCAGTAACCTTTCCTCTGTATTGTTTAGTATAAGGGGGCACTATCCAAATGTTTTTGTTTTGACTACCGCTTATATCAGTCCAAACAGCTGTACTTCCTGGGTAATAATTGCTTTGTTGCCAAATTAAGTTGCCACGGTAATTTTCTAGTTTTAATAAGACCGAGTCGCCATAAAATAGGTCAAGAGTTTGAGCACACAAGCTATTGGCTTGCCATGTTAAAAGCATGAGTAGTATGCTAATTAAGGCAATGATTTTTTTCTTAAAATACATGTTTGGTGTGCTTTATTGAATGATTAATTTTTTGCTTTGGAAATTGTTATCGCTGCCTATTCGAATGGTATAAACCCCTGGAATAATCTCCCCCAAATCAAGTTCAGGGTTTGTCCTATCAATTTCTCTTAAAACATAGGTTCGAACCAAACGGCCCATAAGGTCAAATACTTCTATCGAAAGCGTGTTGCTTTGGGCTAAAATTAGGCCCTGAAAAACGATTATACTTTTAGTGGGATTTGGATATACTTTCCAAGTTTGCCATCCTTCTGGAACATTTAATCCGCTTGGCTTAGTTGAAACTTGCACTAAAACCGAATCACTTTGAGTTGATCCATAAGCGTCTATTACAGTTACTCTATAAAGTGTTGTTGAATCGGGCGTGGCAAGAGGGTTTTCAAGGGTATCGTTATTAATACTTTGTGCTGGTTTCCATAAATAATGATAGGGTGGAGAACCTCCTGTTGCTAATGGTTTTTGACCTAACAAAGTGCTTGAGCCCTTTTGTATTATTTGGTTGTTACCTACATGTAGAAAAATTTGGCTACCAATTACTTGAATTAAAATGGATTCTAATTGAGTACAGCCATCAGCATCAGTTACCAATATTGTATATTGGGTATTAATATTTGGGCTGGCTAGAGGGTTTGCAAGTGTATCGAAATTTAATCCAATAGAGGGTTTCCATAAATATTTATAAGGAGCTCTTCCACCTATCGCAATTGGTTTTTTCCCTAAAAGAAAACTCGCTCCTCTTGCAATAATGGTATCGTTGCCTATGTTTAAACTAACTGGACTTGGCCTTTGATAATAATCGAAGTTTAATACGTATTGCGCCTTGGAAAATTTTGGAAATATTGAGATAAAACAAAAAAAGAGTACAAAAAAGAGTGGTATCGATTTACCAAAATTGGCAAGCTTGTCATTTTCCTTCATTGTGCAATATATCTTTCATAGCAATGAAACTTTGGAAATATGTGTCAAAACAGTACTTATTTCCATTAATATGACATAAACTGATTTTTATTGGAGGTGCTGAAAAGCAGGGCTATACGCAAAAATAATTTCTACTAATAGGGGTAAACCATTCACTCTATTTATTCAGTTGCTAGAAAGCCCATTTGAATGAAAACTAATTGATTTAAGCGTAGGTTTTTGGTTAGCAAAGTTTGATTACTTCGTGATCCCAGAGGGGTGGCTTCAAAACAAATTCCCGAGCCTTCTGCTTTCATTGCACTTCGCTATCGCTGCGTTTCATTCAATCAGTGGGCTTTTTTGCGCCATCACCCTTTTGAAACTCCGCTAAGCTACGTTTCAACGGGCGCTAGCGCAAAAAAGCCCGGTTTAGCAAAGCTAAACCAGGCTCTTATTTCTTTTGGCGGAGAGGGCGGGATTCGAACCCCCGGTCCGGTAAAGGACACAAACTTTCCAAGCTTGCACGATCGGCCACTCTGACACCTCTCCAAGGGGAAGCAAAAATAAGGAATGCGGGTTCTTGCGCAAGAAAATTCTTTCTTAGTAAAAGGCTTTTGGAATGCGCTTATTTATCCATGGGATATTGCCTATTGCAATAAGTTTGTTTATTAGCCATACTCTATCGCCTAAGAATTTTTGCATGTAGTAATGACTCTTAAAATTACCCCACATTTTTTTATACACTCGCTCGTCATAAGCGTTTAAATGTTCGGGTAAAAATTGGTCTTGAGCCAAGTTTTTTAAAACCAATTCAGCAGCAAACTTTCCGCTTTCCATGGCGGTTTCAATGCCTTCGCCACTAAAAGGGTCTATTAAACTAGCGGCATCCCCACAAAGCATATAGCGGTGGCCACTTATCTCATATTTTTTTGAACCTAATGGCAATCCAAATCCTTTAACGTCTTCTAAGGCTTCGGCATCTTTAAAGCGTTCTCTTACTTCAGGAATTTCTTCAAGAATCTTCCGTAAACTTTCTTTTAAGTCTATTTTTTTTTGAGCAATGGTTTCGCTCAACATTCCAAAACCTACGTTGGCTTCGTTATTGCTTAATGGAAAGATCCAAAAATATCCAGGCAAATATCCTTTTAAAAAATAAACTTCTAACGAATCACCAGTGAGTCCTTTAACGTTTCGGTAGTATTGCCTAACTGCACCGCTATAATGTTTGCGATCAACCCTAAAACCTGCTAGTTTCTTAGCTACTTGGCTATGTGCGCCATCGCAACCAATAATTACTTTGGATTCTAATATGCTTCCATCTTCTAGCTTTACCCAAGCTTTATTGGCATCTGTAAATACCTCTTTTACTTTTGTGTTTCCAAAAAAAGTAGCGGTTGGGTTTTGCATGGCTTTTGTAAAAAGCCAATTATCAAAATCAATTCTTCGTATGCAATGGCCAATTTTGCTAAAGCCAATTTCAAAACTTTGAAAACGCGGGCTATATACTTTTGCTTTGGTAATATTTGTTTTTGGAGCAAAGGCCAAAAGCTCCGTTTCTAAGGCTGGGTCTATTTGCCTAAGTATGCGTTTGGCAATGGAACTTACGGCATCGCCGCATACCTTATCTCTTGGAAACGTTTCTTTATCTATAAGCGCTATTTTTAAGCCACTGTTTTTAAGAGTAAGCGTAAACGTGGCTCCAGCAGGGCCAGCACCTAAAACTATCACATCAAATTTTTGAACCAAAGTAAGGGTATTGAGCTAACAAGTTTAGGTATTGAGACCCAAGTTTGCAAATGGTGTTTGCCCATAGCCCTATGTTTTGAAGGGAATATTTGTTTACCTTGCAGCCTTTGATTAGGAATATGCAAGAGGTTAAAAACCAAGAAATCATTCATTACTACGAAACCTGCGATGAGCATTATAGCCTTTTGTGGCACCTAAATACGCACATGGCCATGCATTACGGGTATTGGGACAAAAACACCCGTAATCTTAAAGATGCTTTATTTAATTTGAACGAACTTTTAGCCAATGAGGCGGGAATTGATGCTTCAACTAAGGTTCTAGACGCAGGCTGCGGCGTGGGAGGCAGCTCTTTATATTTGGCTCGAACCAGAAAATGCCAGGTGGAGGGAATTACGCTTTCTAGCAAGCATGTGGCTTTGGCAAATACCCAATCACAGAAAGAAGGCTTGGCAGAATTAGCTCACTTTAGCGTAAACGATTTTACCAGTACCAACTTTGAACCCGAAACCTTCGATGTGGTTTGGGCCATAGAAAGTGTTTGCCATGCCAACGAAAAGAAAGAATTTTTGGCCGAAGCCTTTAGAGTTTTAAAAAAAGGTGGAAAGCTCATAATGGTTGATTTTTATAGAACCATGCCCGAGCCAAATGAAAAAGAATTTTACTGGTTAAACTCTTGGGCTAAAACATGGGCCGTGCCTCATTTTGAGTATAAAGACCATTTTTTGCAAAAGGCTAAAGAAGTTGGTTTTAGTAGCGTTCAGGCAAAAGATATAACACCAAACATAAAACCTAGTGCGCGCCTTTTATATTTCTATTTCTTCCCAGGTATGGCTTGGAATTACTTGCTAAAATTGGTGGGCAAACACAACAATAGCCATATCGAAAATATATGGTCGGCATACTACCAGTACCATGCCTTGCAAAAAGGTTTTTGGAGTTACGAGTTAATTAGCGCTGCTAAAGCCTAAGCAAAATTTTTATGAAAAACAGATTCAAATCAATTCTATTTCTTCTGCTAGCAATAGCTGCAAGTATAAGTAAAATAAGCGCGCAGCATAGTTGTGCAGCAGTTAAAGTAGGCCCGGCACAAACACGTTTATTTAAAGCAAATGCCACCCAACAACAAATGGAACGCATGGAGTTATACGACGTACGTTTTTATGAGTTGAACCTAAAAATAGAACGTACTAGCATTGATATTGCTGGTTGGGTAAAAACCATAGCTGTTTCTAGAACTACAGGTTTAGATACCTTTGTGTTTCAATTACACAGCAATCTAAGCGTAGATTCTGTAGTTGGTTCGAACCAACAAAAGCTAAGTTTTAGACGCGATTTTGATATTGCCTTGGTTAAATTACCAAATACTGTTGGGCTGAACCAAGCTTTTGAAGTAAAGGTTTATTACCATGGTACACCTCCAA
Organism: Bacteroidetes bacterium B1(2017); assembly: GCA_002256395.1. Classification (GTDB taxonomy): domain Bacteria; phylum Bacteroidota; class Bacteroidia; order UKL13-3; family UKL13-3; genus B1. The sequence continues at coordinate 1,194,883 of NKJG01000001.1, forward strand.
GCGGAGCAAGTGCCGCCATAGGAAATGGCTTTAGTAATAAGGCAAGTCCAACCTATGGAAATCAAATTACTTGGAGTTTAAGTCAGCCATACAGTGCCTATGAATGGTGGCCATGTAAGCAATCGCTTCAAGATAAAATAGATTCTGTATTTATATCCATAACTACCGATACAAGTAATAAAGCTGCTGCAAATGGTTTGCTTAAAAGCGTTACTCCTGCTGGCAATGGCAAGCACACCTACGCTTGGCAAACACGTTACCCAATGAACTATTATTTAGTTATGGCAACGGTGGGTCAGTATACCGAATACACTGCTTATGCAAAGCCAAAACAAATAGCCGATAGCATTTTGGTTCAGAACTATATTTACTCTAACCCTTTGGCGTATAGCAATAATACGGCCTCCATAAACGCAACGACTAGCTTAATAGAAACGTTTTCGAACTTGTTTGGGGTATACCCTTTTTATAAAGAAAAATACGGTCATGTTATGGCGCCCTTTAGTGGTGGCATGGAACATCAAACCATGACAAGCTTGGGAATATTTAACTTTGGCATTGTTGCCCATGAGTTGGGTCACCAGTGGTTTGGCGACAATGTAACCTGCGCAACTTGGTCGGATATTTGGTTAAACGAAGGCTTTGCAACGTATACCGAATATTTAGCAGCGAAGTATCTTACAAGCGATTCAAATGCTGCTGCTGTTCTTACAAAAATTCATGCCGATTCAAAACCTGCAACGGGTTCTGTGTACTGCAAAGACACGGTAAGTGTTCCAAGAATTTTTAGCAGCCCTTTAACCTATAATAAAGGGGCATCGGCCATACATGTACTGCATTATTTGCTTGGCGATAGCATGTTTTTTAAGGTTTGCCGAACCTACCAACAACGCTATGCAAATAGCAATGCAAGTACCAAAGAGTTTAATGCATTAGTAAATGAGCTAAGCCAAAAGAACTACGATTATTTCTTTAACCAATGGATTTATGGCGATGGCTTTCCAACGTATACAGTTAAATGGAACCAGGTAGGAGGAGTATTGTTTGTGAATATTATTCAAGAAAACCTACAAGACAAGACCAATTTGTTTGATGTGCCTATTCAGCTATTGGCTAGCACGGCAAATGGAGATACCCTTTTATATGCTCAACAAAATGGGGCAGATAATACCTTTACCTTTCCCTTAAGTGCCGTTTCAAAACTTAGGTTCGACCCAAACAATTGGCTTTTGGCAAATACCACTCTTAAGGCAGATCCAACGTATACGGGTTTAGAAGATATGGGCAATTCTCTTAATTTTAGTGTGTATCCAAACCCAGCCTTTTCTAGTATAACCATTAGCAGCCAAGAGTCTGAACCAATGCAAATAGAGCTAATAGACTTGCAAGGTAAAATAGTGTTGAACCAAGAAATACTAGGTTCGGCGCAAGTAAATTTGGGTGCTTTAACACAAGGTATTTACTTGCTTAGAGCTAGCACCTTGGATGGAAAAGTAGCCACTAAAAAGGTAATTGTGGGAACTAAGTAAGCAGAAAAACGCTTGGGAGTAATGTTAATTTCATATTAATTTTATATTTGTTACCTTACCTGATACCAAAAGAGCAGCGAAAACATGAAAGAGGAATATGATGTAATAATCATGGGACTATCGAGATGGGATAATATCCTAAACTCCTCTGTATTGAATATTGCGCGGGTATGGGCCAAAACACATAGGGTGTTTTATATTGATAGGCCTTTTTCTGTTAAGGATTATTATTTAAAAAAGGAAGAAGCTGCCGTTGCTCGCAAAAATGCTGTTTTAAAAGGAACAGATATTTATAGGAAAGTAGAATTTAGCGACTGCTATTTTACCGCCGTTACACCACGCTTGAGTTTGCCAATAAATTTCTTACCCGAAGGAGTTCTTTATAATTATTTGCATCAGCATAATTTGAATTTGGTAGGGCAAGTAATTGAGAGAATTATTACTGATTATAAGGTAAAGAACTACGTTTTTTTAAACAGCTTTATACCCGAGTATTTTAATGCCATTCCAGAAAGCTGTTTAAAGCCCAAAGTTAGCATTTACCGCTCAAGCGACGATATTAGCCAGGAGGCCTACATAGCGCGCCATGGCGTTAGAAAAGAAGCAGAAGCCATTGCTAAAGCCGACTTAGTTTTAGCTACCTCCTTTGGATTAAAAAGCAAATTAGAAACCCCACAAAAACCCGTGCATCGCATACCCAATGCGGCAGAGTTTAGATTGTTTGAGAAACCAAATCCATTGCCAGCAAAGCCAAAAGAAATAGAGCAAGCACAGGGTAGAATAATGTTTCTATCGGGCAATATTTCGGGTTTGAGGATAGATTATGAACTGATAGCTAAAATATGCGATAATAAGCCCAATGACACCTTGTTAATTGTGGGTCCGTATAACCAGCAAGAATTTGAAGCACATGGATTGGGTAAATATAAAAACTTAATTCTAACGGGTGCTCGCAGAGTAGATGAGTTGCAAGCCTTTTTAGCACATTCTAGCTGTGCGTTGATACCCTTTTTGCTTAATAGGCTAACACATGGCATTTATCCATTAAAAATAAACGAGTATTTAGCGGCAGGTTTACCCGTAGTTTCGAGCAATTTTAGTGAAGACATAGCTTCGTTTGAGAGCTGTATTTATTTAGCCGATAGCCATGAGGAGTTTTTAAGCAAGTTAGATTTAGCCTTAGCCGAGGAAGAAATAGAACTTAGAAACCAGCGCATTAAAATTAGCAAAGCCAATAATTGGGAAGCAAGAGTAGATGAAATTAAGGCTGTATTGGAGCCGCTGTTGTAAGCCTCTAAAATCTTAGTTTATCTTTTGCCTTGTTGTGTCCTCATCTTTTCTTATTTTCGCGCTTCCCTAAGGGGAAAAGGTCTCGTAGTTCAATGGATAGAATAGATGTTTCCTAAACATTTGATATGAGTTCGATTCTCGTCGAGACTACAAAAAAACCAATCATTTTTGATTGGTTTTTTTTGTTTATTGCATTACCTAAAACATTTCCCTATGAGAGCACAAAAAATTGTTTTCATTGTTATCATCTTTGTTTGTTTGAATAGCTGTAGAAGCTTTTTTTCGGCCTTAAAGGCACCTGTTAGTGTCAATACTCAATACTTAGTTAGAAATGCCGTTAAAAGCGAACTGTTTGACTCGGCACAAATTTATCTTAGGCAAGACAAAGCGCATACCCTGCCTAGAAGTGAAATGCTATTACAAGTAGATTTAGGAAGAGTCCTTTTCTTATCTGGCAAGTATGAGGAATCGAAAAAAATGCTGGTGGCAGCAGAATACAAAATAGAGGATAAGAGAAATTACCGCTATGTAGATGCGTTTGCTGGAACCGCCGAAATTTATAATCAATTTCACCCCAATTATATTGGCAATTCGGTGAATGATTTAGACCATTTTGGTCCGCGACCATTTACCAAGCAAGATTCAATAATGATGAGGCAAACAAACACCTTTCCTGTGAATGCTTTGTATACGGAGTATATATGCAACAATATGGAAAAGCCTCTAATTAACTTTTATGTTGGTTTAGGTAGTGTGTATCAAAAATCTGATTTATTTACGGTGGAGGCGAAACGACTAGATTTACTTTCTGAACAATTGGATCAATATAAATCACCCTCCAGTTTAAACCTGCCTTATACCACAAATCCTTTCTTAAAAACTGTTTCTGGTTTATTTTATGAGGCGTCTGGAATGCTTAATGATGCACTCATAAGTTATGAAAATGCTTATGCTGATTTTGAAAACAAAAATTGCTCCGAATACTATGGTTTAGAAACTCCTGTGCAATTGAAATCTGATATCCTGAGTTTGAATAAAAAGATGGGTTTTAAAGACAAGGAATCTGTTTGGAAAAAGAAATTTGTTCAAGCAATTCCTAACCCAAATTATACTCCTTCTCTTATTGTAATCATAGAAGAAGGTGTTATTCGCTCTAAATTAGAAAAACCTAATTTACCTCAAATTCCGGTAGCTCTGCCAGTTACAAATAAAGTAAATGCGGTGGTTTCTCCTGAGCCTACAAAGGGTAGCCCCTTTGTAAAAAACAAACAAGTTGCTGTAAATAGTACTGCACCAAAAGCAGCAATATCAACAGCTCCTGTGGCATATCCACCATATATGTCAGAATATGTGTTAGGATCCTATTTTCTCTTACCCCGAATTAGTTCCGTTGCAGTTGGAAAAAGCGTGTATCCCATTTTTAAATTAATGGACTTAGATCATCAAATGGAAAGTGCCTATGGGAAACGTTTTTATTACGAGCTAATGGGCCATGGCACCTCACTTGATGCCGACTATAGACAATGCTTAACCTTGCCATCACGCATATCTTATGTTAAAATTCCTCTTGTAGCGGGTCAAACCACCTACACCATTAAATTTATGGGTGATGGTAAAACAAAAGAGCAAACCATCACGATAGAGAATGAAATGAAAACTCAAATTCGGCATGTTTTTATTCCAAGTTTTTAGCAAAATGGGACCACCTTTTTTCCTGGATTAATCCAAGCACCCCATTGTTTTATCTAGCTTTGTTTCAATTAGAATTACTATTCTCAAAAATTAACTGTTAATTCGTTTTTCTTTAAAGGGCTTACATGTCGAAACTAGTACGAGGGTTAAATTTACGAGAAGCGGTTGCCATTAACATGATTGATATGGTGGGTATTGGACCCTTTATTACCATACCTTATGTTATTGGTGCAATGAGTGGCCCACAATGTATTTTAGCTTGGCTTTTAGGTGCTATTTTATCTTTTATGGATGGCTTTGTTTGGGCCGAATTAGGCGCCAAATGGCCAGAAGCAGGCGGTAGCTATGTTTTCTTGCAGCATTTATATGGCAAAGAAAAGTGGGGCCGACTAATGTCGTTTTTATACATTTGGCAAACAACCTTTCAGGCCCCATTAGTAATTGCTTCGGGTGCTATTGGCTTCTCTCAATATCTAACGTATTTGGTTCCGCTTGAACCTATGTATCAAAAAATGGTATCGGGGGCATTGGTTATTTTTGTATGTATTTTGCTGTATAGAAAGATTACAGATATTGGGAAAATATCAACTATAATGGGCATAGTGGTAATAGGCACTTTGCTTTGGCTAATTGCAAGTGGAATGTATAATTTAAACCCTGCTATGGCCTTTACCTTTAACAAAGAAGCTATGGATTTTACACCCGCTTTCTTTTTTGGATTAGGACTTGCCAGTACCAAAACTATTTATTCGTTTTTGGGCTATTATAATGTTTGCCATTTAGGTTCAGAAATTAAAGAACCAGAAAAGAATATACCTAAGAGTATCTTTATTTCTATTGCAGGTATTAGCGCTTTATATTTATTAATGCAAACCGCCGTATCGGGCGTTATTCCTTGGCAAGAAGCAAAAGAATCTACCTTTATTGTGAGCACGTTTTTTGAACGCATTTATGGTCCCAATGCAGCCATAATAGCAACGGTTTTAATATTACTAATTGCTATCTCCTCTCTTTTTGCGGTCATGCTAGGCTATTCAAGGGTTCCTTATGCAGCAGCGGTAGAGGGTAATTATTTTAAGGTTTTTGCTAAGGTTCATCCTACTAAGAATTTCCCAAATGCTTCCTTGCTTATTCTTGCTTCTGTTGCTTTTGTTTTTAGTCTTTTATTTAGAATGAAAGAAGTAATTACTTCCATAATTGTGATGCGCATATTGGTGCAATTTGTGGGGCAGAGTGCGGGTTTAATAGCCTTGCATTATAAAAACAAGGAATTAAAGTTTCCGTATAAGATGATTTTATTTCCCATTCCACCCATTTTAGGAATACTTGTTTGGGGTTTTATTTTCTTCTCCTCGGGTTGGGTATATATTGGAGGGGCTGTTGCTTTTCTTTTGCTAGGTGCATTGTTTTTCTTGAGCCAAAGTTATAGTAATAAGCAGTGGCCATTTGGGGAAAGCATGGCATAGCAGGGCATTGCATGGACGGGCGCTTTGCTTTCTTGGGCATGGTAAGACCTTCGGCCAGGGCCTTCGATAAAATCGGGCTTATGAAAATGGAAAGCTAGCCTTATGCAACCAGCAACTTTTTAGATAAAGGAGCTTATTATTTAGCCCAAAACCTACTCTTGATGTAACACTTTTTGAATGTAAACACCTTGTGTTGTTTTAACTTGTAGGAGGTATATTCCTGCAGCTATTTCTGGCACTGTTAGTTTGTGGTTAATCTTATTATAGTCTATTATTTGAGCAACTCCCAAGGTATTAATTAGGCAAACTTGCTCAACATCTTCTATAGTGGATGACAGATAAATTTCTGTATGAAACGGATTTGGGTATGCGTTTATCTCCTTTTTATTAGTTTCGTTAATGCCAATAGTATTATCACATGGAGTTAGGCCTCCAACACAGGTTAATTTTAGTACAAAGGTATTTCCTGCATCACTGCTAATATAGATATCGGGTTTTTGAAAGGACCTTTCTTGTATGGCTAATCCTACAGGCCTTGCCCAATAGCTGCGGGTAATGCTATCTGTTAAAAAACCCGTCATAAAATCGGTATAGCTAGTGATTTTTTTATAAGGCATACCGGGATCTATTTTAAGGTAAATAAGTTTATAACCCGTGGCGGGTGTTCTATTCCAGCTTCCATGTAAGGTTGTAAAGAAGCCAGTATAAAATTTTGGATAGGCATCGTGCGAATATTCTAATTCCATGGGTGCAGAGTGGGCTTGTATTAATCCCCCTGGCTCTTGCATAGTATTTACGAGTAAGGTATCGGCGAGTGTTATAGGTTTAATAGAACGGTAATCGGCATGTGCTTCCATATTAAACCAAACCTGGTTGCCATAGGCAAAAGGATAGCCATAAAAACCGCTGTCTTCAATTACACTTATCCATTCGGGCGGAATATTATTTCCTTGTTGATCGCTCCCATTATTATTAGCCCAAAGGTTTCCGAAAATGGGGTCGAAGGCCATACCCACCGCGTTTCTAATACCAGTGGCAAACACTTTTCTTCCTGTGCCATCCAAGTTATATTGTTCAATAAGGGCCCTACCTTGGTCTCTAACCACATTTGCCGAAGAGCCAATAGATACATAGAGTTTATTGTTTATTTCATCAATTAAAATTGTTCTGGTAGTATGGCCTCCTCCAATATGGTTGCCTCGTAAACCAATAGAGTCGATTAGTGTTTCTTTGGTTTCAAAAAAACCATCCAAGTCTAGGTCGCTACATTTTAAAATTCTAGTTTCTTCTGCTACATAAATGTTGTTTTGATAGAACTTAAAACAATGAGCATTTACACCCGTAACAACCGGAATTAAACTATCTGCCACATCATCATTATTTTTATCTGGAAGCGCATAAATGCTCCCATTGTTTTTGTAATCTATTACATGCAAAACCCCTTTGGGACTAATTTCTAAAACCCTTGGTTTACTTAAGCCTCCAATATAAAATACTGAAGCTTGGTAGCTGCTAGGTAGGTTAACAGTATAGGTGGTATCTATTAACCCTTTGAATTTAGATGGAACTATAAGTGTTTTCTTTACCAAAGGTCCATCTATCAACTCTTGTTTAGGCGTAAAATTTACTGTACCTGGTTGAGCTTGCAGTATTGTGCTTAAAAGAATTACAAGCACAATAAGGAGTGATTTTGATTTCATAGTAGAATGTATAATTCTTGGTATGCAAGGGAATTTAATGTGGTGAAGGTAGCTTTTTCATTAATTTATTTGATCCAACAAAGCATACCAGTACCAATTTTGAAAGCCATTTATTGTTTGGTTTTGGGTCAAAAAGCCGCTACCCAACACGCTCAGCCACTAACTTGTTTTAGAATACCCCCACTTGGTAAATATGACAAAAAACCGAATGGGCGGGACCAATTGTAAAAAAAACGATTTTAATGGAATTATAACGCTTTTCCAATCTTATAACAGGTATCATTGACTAATTATATTATTTAATGAAACAAAGTTTACTTCTGTTTATTGCTCTTTTGAGCATTACCTCTTTATCGGCACAAGACCTTCAATCGTATGGTGATTTGAAAAAGTTCTTTGCAATGGATTTAGTTAGTTTGGAGGATACTCTTGCTAATAGAGGTTTTGTTTTTGTTAAAATGGATGGCCTAGAATCTATTTATAAACGCAAGGAAACACAGCTCGTGGTTCAGTCGGCCCCGAAGCAAATTACGTATACCACACTAGATAGAAAGTTCTTTCTTAAAATGAGCTCAGAGCTGCAAGCCAATGGCCTGCAACAACAAGTGGGGAATGATAGTTTAATGCGCAATGGTAAATGGATAAAGGCAAGTACCTATGCTTCGGCAAATGAAAAGGTAGCCTTATTTACTTTTGATGATAGCAAAACAAAGAAGACTTATTATGGCTCGCAGATAGCGCAAGGTGAATATGCACAAGAAAAAGTAACTCCTAAAGAAAAGGCCAAAGTAAGTGTGGCACCAACAGGCTTATTTGGTATTACGCCATATACCAACCCAAAAGCAAATCCTGCAAATCCTTCCAATAAAGCTTGGAAAAAGGTTAACCGCAACCATTTTTATTTTGGAATAGGTGGCACTAATTTTTATGATCCAGAATATGGACCAAGCGGTGTGGCAAACGTTCAAGCAGGTTTTCAAAAGAGTAAGTCAATAGACCCTAAATATTCTAAAGGCTTAGTAAAGGATTTTGGCAAGAAGATAGACGCAAGTGTGTTTTTTGGAATGGATTATGGTTGGCGAACCGACCCTGGAGTGCCTTATTCTCCCTTTACCGAATACATTACTTTAAGTAAATATTATTTAGGTTATAATGAGTACCTAACGCTTAACTTTAAGGTTGTAGACCTTAAACTTGAAGGAGGTGCCTATTTAAATTATAATTACGCTACGGGCTTAACGGGCTCTGCCGGTTTTATGACTGCTGCTTGGCATTTTGGCGAACATATAATTAGGCCATTTAATTACAAAAAGAAGGGAAATAACTCTGGATATATTGGCGCTGGTTTTGATCAATACATTGCTATTAAAGGCGGATATATTGGTTGTTTTGGATTTAAGTTTGGTTTTTAAACACACACATTTTTTAGTATGAAAAAAAGTATCGTTTACATTATTGCTTTGAGTTTTGTTTTAGGTTCTTGTGCTAAGAAAAGCATGAGCGATTTTGACATTTTAAAAGAGAAAATTGCGAGCAAAGGAGCATCAAGTGGCAAAACCATAAAATACGTTTGTGATGGCGTGACAAGTTTGCCAACAGGCTTTCAATGTTTGGCAAATTCGGGAGGAGCCAAGAATCCATTTCGATTTACCGAAACCAAAGTATTAGGTACTTGGTATAGTTCAAGTTACGATGTGTGTATTACCTATAAATCGGATGGAACAGGCGTAGCTAGGTTTAAGGGGGGGATTGGGTTTCCGGCTAGTTCTACAAACATTAAGTGGGGTATATGGGTAAACTCAACCGGCAAAGAAATAAATGCAAGCGCAAATCATTGGTATATTATGCACCAAGGTATTGGCGACCCACAGATAGAATTAATGAGTTATAATTATTCTTCTGGAGCACCTGGCGAAAGCTTTGGTTTTGTTAAGCAAAGTTGTCCGTTTTAATTTTGCCTCAAATTTAAAGTCTTGTTTATCCATAATGTTGTCTTCTTTATTGAGGCAACCTAAAAAGCCTAGCATTTTGCTAGGCTTTTTTTATGGCAAAATGGATTATTTTAGCCCAAAGAATTTTACCGTAAACACTCATGAACAAACTCTCGGCAAAAGAAATCAAAGAACTCCTTGGCATTTTGAGCGCTAGGTTCGAGAAAAATACCAAGCGCCATAAAGGCCTTAATTGGGCAGATGTGAACGCAAAATTAGAAGCCAACACACAAAAACTTTGGAGCCTAAATGAAATGGAAAAAACCGGTGGCGAACCAGATGTAATTAGCATTGATAAAAAAACTGGTGAATTTATTTTTTGTGATTGCTCTGTTGAAAGTCCAGCCGGGCGCCGTAGCCTTTGTTATGATAAAGAAGCATTGGATAGTAGAAAAGAAAATAAACCTGATGGAAGTGCTGTAGAAAAGGCTGCTGCCATGGGAATAGAACTTTTAACTGTAGAGCATTATCATGAATTACAAAAGGTAGTTTCGGTTGATTTAAAAACATCGAGTTGGGTAGTTACACCCGCAAATATTCGCAAATTAGGTGGCTCTTTATTTGGTGATTTTAGATACCAAACTGTTTTTATTTACCATAATGGCGCGCAATCATACTATGCCGCCAGAGGCTTTAGAGGTTTGTTAAGGGTTTAGTTTTTAAAACCATTTTTGTTTTTCTACTTCAGAAATTGATGTATTTTGTGTGCTCTTAAATTGATAATAAGCATGAACCCAAAAGTAGATTTTTATTTTAGTAAGGCTCGCAAATGGCAGGAGGAGATTGAGAAGTTAAGAGAGATTGCTCTAGAGTGCGGACTTACAGAAGAATTGAAATGGGGCTGCCCATGTTACATGTATCAAAAGAGTAATTTGGTTTTAGTACATGTGTTTAAAGACTATTGTGCCTTCTTGTTTTTTAAAGGCTCTTTGTTAACGGATACCGATAAAATTTTATTTCAACAAACCGAAAATGTGCAAGCTGCTAGGCAGGCAAGGTTTACATCTATACAGGAAATTATAAAGCTTGAACCAATTTTAAAGGCGTATATTTTTGAAGCCATAGAAATTGAAAAAGCTGGACTAAAAGTTCAGCTTAAGAAAACTGCGGAGTATACTATACCCGAAGAATTTGAGATTAAGTTAAAGGAAATTCCAGCTTTAAAAGCTGCTTTTGAGGCCTTAACTCCAGGCAGACAGCGCGGATATTTATTGCACTTTTCGTCCGCTAAGCAAGCTAAAACACGTGAAGCAAGAATTGAAAAATGCATGGAAGCCATCTTTAATGGCAAGGGTTTTGGCGAATAGCTAGTTTCTACTTTTTTTATAAACGTACAATCCCTCTTGCGGGTAAGCCAATAACTCTTGCAAACTATCTGTTTGTAGTTTTGGCAAATCTTCGTCGAAAACAATTAGGTAATTCGCTTTTGTGTTAAGTGTATCGCGCGTTATTATGGGCATCCAGCTTAGGTTTTTGGTTTTGCGGTAAAAATTTAAGGCTGGTCCCACTTGCCAATTTGCACTAAGGTTTAATACCTCGTTTGTTTTAGTTTCTTTTTCTAAAACAGAGAGTATTTCATAGTGATGACAATCGTAAGGAATTTCTCTAAAGCGCATGCCATTATAGCTGTAAAGTGTATGTGCAAACAATACGAGTGCTAAACTGTATGAAGTAATTAGTGCTGGTACTTTAAGGTACTTTAGTGATATCAAAAACCTAAAAAATAGCATTACACTTATGCTTTGCAATACACTTAAAAACAAGCCTGTTCTTTTAATAGGGTATAAGCTATGCGTAAGCCTATGATTAAGTTCAATAAATAGTGCTGAAACCAACACTAAAAACAAAGTAAAAATCCATTCCCTGTAGGCAGGGTTGGTTCGAACCGATTTAAAGAAACCGGCACCAATTGCAACGACTAAAAGGAAGATAGGAGTAATGTCCCAAATCGCTAACAATTGAGGATTTAAGGCATAATTGTTATCATAAATATAGCACCATAATTGATCTTCTACCACATTGTTTAGAAACCCATCTTTACCTCCAAAATACAATTGTTGTGCTGCTTGTAATTTACCAAAAACCACAAGTAAGTAAGCTAATGAAAGCAATGGAAACACATAGGTTTTAACTTGCTTTATTAAAACAGCTTTTTGAACGTTTTTTTGCGAAAGAAACAGAATAGCATGATACAGATTTAAAGCACTCCAAAAATACACTAAGTTAAAATTAGAAAGCATAGCCACAGTAGCTACTTGAATGGCCCAAAACAGCTTATTCGACAGTGGCTCCCGCATTCCTTTTATAAACAAGAAAATGCTAAATGCCATACAGGCAAACGAAAATCCATAGCCCCGCGCTAAGGAGAAAAAATCGAGTAAATATGGGTTGGCGCAAGCAAGTAAATACAAGCCTAGTGACCAGGTATTGTCTTGGTTTTTGGCAATTGAAACTAGGCTAAACAAAAACAATAAAAACGAGAGCGATGATACTAATCTTAGCACTCCTGTATGTTCTAATCCTATTGCGGCTATAAATTTCATGTATAGGCTATTTACAATATGATTATTGGCACTAACATCCGTTGAAAAGGCAAGTATGTCCTTTATGTTTTTAGGTGAGTACACTTCATAACTAAAAGCCTCATCGTGGGTAATAGGCGAGAGAAACGACTTTTTAAACACTAAAAAGCTGAGCAACAAGGCCGGAATAAGAAGTAGCTTTGAGAGTTTATTCATGTAAATAATTCTCTTTAATGGGTACTATAAAAACTAATTGTTGATCTTGGCTATGGCTTCCAATTGTAAGAGTATACTTCCCAGGGTATAGTTTCCAATGATTGTTTTCTAAATCCCATTTTTTGAGCTCTTCAATAGGTATACTAAAGTTAAGTTCAACACTATCATTAGCAGCTATGCTTGGTTTTTGAAATGCTTTTAATTCTTTCACTGGCATTCTGTTGCCATTTGGGTAACTGATATATGCTTGAACCACTTCTGCCGCATGTTTGGAGCTATTATTTTTAACCTGAACACTAAACTGAATATGTGTTTTGTTAAGCTTTGGTTTTTGTTTCCATTGGTAACTAAAGTTGGCATAACTTAATCCAAATCCAAAGGGATATTTTTGGTTTTGATCCAAGTATCGGTAGGTTCGGCCCTGCATATCATAATTTGTAAAGGAAGGCAAGTTTTGAATGTTTTGATAATAGGTAATTGGCAATTTACCAGATGGAGAGCAAGTACCAAACAACACATCTGCAAGGGCATTTCCGCCTTGTTCGCCAGGGTACCAAGCTACTAAAATGGCATCAGCCATAGCCTCAATTTCTGTAAGATTAAAGCAAGCCCCACCTGTAATGACAACAATGAGTTTTTGTGTTGGATTTGCTTTTTTATAAGCTCTCAAAAAGGCTAGTTGTGAAGCTGGAAGTTCGTTGTTAGTTCTATCTCCGCCATGGTTTGATAAAAAAGCATCGCCTTCTTCGCCTTCATAATCGGGTGTGGTGCCAATAAACGCAATACTAATTTTTGCATTGCTTGCTGCCCATAGTCCACCAAAATGTGTGGTATCTGTAAAGCTATACCCAGCATTGTATTCAACTCTTGTGCCTGCGCCTACAGCAGCTGTAATGCCACTAACAAAACTAACAGGGTGTGCACTTAAGCCATTATAATTTCCTAGCAACACATCTTCAGAGGAAGCAATTGAACCTAATAACATAAGTGCATTTACCTTATCTTTTTGCAAAGGCAAAACGCCGTTGTTGCTAAGTAATACAATAGATTCTTGTGCCATTTGTCTGGCCAGTTTTAGATGATAGGCATTGGCAATACTATCTTGCCCAAAGCTTAAATAGCTAGGATTTGCATGCACATTTAACAATCCTAATTTAAGTTGCGTACGAAGGGTTGGTTCAATTGCTGCATTTAGATCTTCTAGTGTAATTAAATTTCTTTTATATGCGTTTAATAAATCGGCACTTAGCATAGAACCGCATTCTAAATTTACTCCTTCTTTAATGGCTTGAGCCGCAATTACAGCGCCATCTGTTTCTGTTTTATGTCCGCTTCTAATATCTTCTAAAGCCCAGCAATCTGTGAGTACTTGGCCCTTAAACATATATTCTTTTCGTAATACTTGTGTGAGCAAAAAATTGCCTGTACAACAAGGTTGATCATTCACTCTGTTATACGCGCACATAACACTTTCTACATGTGCATCTACTAATTTTTTAAAGGCATAGAGATAGGTTTCTCGTAAGTCTTTTTCATCAAGCAACGCGTTAAATGAGTGGCGTTGATTTTCGGGTCCACTATGCACGGCAAAATGTTTTGCGCAGGCAGCTGCTTTTAATTGGTTTGGGTTATTTCCTTGCAATCCACCTACAAATGCAATGCCCATTTGCGATGTTAAGTAAGGGTCTTCGCCATAGGTTTCTTGTGCACGTCCCCAGCGAGGGTCGCGGTAAATATTTATATTAGGAGCCCAAAAGCTTAAGCCTTGATATTGTTGAAGCGCATGTTTGGCGCAAGCTAAATTATACTTAGCTCTAGCTTCGGTAGAAATGGCATCTGCAACGTTTTTAAGCAGGCTTGGATTAAAGCTTGCCGCCATGCCAATTGCTTGAGGAAACACTGTTGCTTGGCCTGCTCTTGCTACACCATGTAAGCCTTCGTTCCACCAATTATAAGAGGCAATTTTTAAGCGAGGAACACCTTCGTTTTGGAAAGTGAGGAGGTTTATTTTTTCTTCAACGCTCAGTGTTTGTAAAAGATTTGCAATGCGTGCATCTTGGCTTAAGCTAGTATCTGCAAAGGTATTGGGCGTTTGTGCAATAAGCTGTTTCGGTTCGAACCAAAGCAATAGGGCAGGTAAAAGCCATTTCAAAAAGGCTAAAGAATGTTTAATTGTATTCATTGAGTTTCTTCCCATAAAGGATAAATTAATACAGCTCCACCTCGTCAATAAATAACCATCCGTTGCCGTTAACTCCACGCCAAGTAGGGAGTTTGCCGGGGTTTATTATTTTTATTTTTAAGTAACGCGTATACATTGGTTTCGAGAATGTTAGGCTTAAGGGGTATTTTCCTACTTCTAGTTTTAATCCTACTGTTGCATTTGCTACTTGCTCTTCTTGTTGTACTAAATAAATTCCTTTGTTTAGTTTTAGCCCTTGTACCAGTAGTTTACTTGGCCCAACAATCCAAGCTTGGTTGTTTTCTAAAAATCTACAACTTACTTGGCGTATAGTATCTTCTTTTCCTAAATCAATAATAAACTCTGCATCGCGGCCCCACCATCCCATCCAATTAAACTGGTATTCTATGGTTCCTCTAAGTCCATTGTTTATGCTTTGTTGGTAGTGCCAGCTTTCTTCATCCTTAATATTGGATCCATCTCTATAGGCCTTATCTGGAGCTTGTTGATATAGAATGGCTTTGTTTAATGCTTTATGCGTGCAAGTGGCCTGAGCCCAATCTGCCTGCGTGCGGGCATAATACTCTTGTGGTGTAAGATAGCGTTCGTGCAAAATGCTTGGTCCATATAACTTAGCATACTGCGTAAAGGTATCTAACACTTGTGCATAGCTTGGTCCGTTTGGTAATAGCCCATGTGTGTGTTGGTTTTGTGGGGTGGGGTTTGAGCTAAAGATCCAATTATCACCTGCTGCGGTTAATTTCATACATTCTAAGGTAGCATATCTAATACTTTGCATAAGCATTTGAACGCGTTGGTAAAGTATGGGTTCGGCACTCGTTTTTTGTAAGGCTTGATCCAACAAGCGAGTATATTCTTGCAAGTATGCAGCACTTAAAAAACTATTTATAAATGTGGCAGGTGGCTCATACAAAGTAAGGCTCATACCCGATTGATTTAGCGCTTCTGTTTGTAGTTGTATCAAGGCATAAACTTCTTCTGAGGCATCGCCATAATAGTGTTCAATAAAGTATTTGTAGAGGCTATCTGTATTTAAACTTGGGTTCCATACAAGCTTCGAAAGGGCATATGCTCTTAATGGTTCAAACTCACCAGAGGGTTTGTTATAGCCTTGTTCAAAAATCATATTCACCCCATATTTTTTAAACAAACTTAAGTTGGCACCAAGCACTTGCCAATTAGGAAAGGGTCCAACTAAATGCGAAAAATTTATCACATAATCCCAAACCAATATATTGTTTGAAAGCTTACTCCAATTGGCTAAATCGGTCTCAAAATCTGTTCCAGCTATGGGTTTAGCTCTATTGCTTTCTATGGTACATAGCATAATATTTACGTTGGGCAAAGGCTTCGTTAGCTTTGGTGCCGATCGGCTATATTGATAGGCTAGCGTAGATATTATTTTGTTTGGAAAAGCCTTGGCAACTTCGTTTACAAATCTAATAATAGAACCAGCTGCACTGCCTTCTTCTTTATCTATGGCAGCGCAGTGTGCACATTCGCAATAATTATAATTATCCATTTGCGAAACGCTCCAATATAAGGCTTCAGGTTTTGCTGCCATTTCTTTGGCTAAGTTTGTTTTTACTAGTTCTAAAGCTTCTTTAGAGCTTAAGCAAACTTGGTCCGGTATGCGTATGCCATTGCGCAAGGCAAAATATTCGGGGTGTTTTCCAAACCACTCTTGCGGTGGTAATAATTTGTGAAGCGTATGAACCCAAAGTCCCCAATTGGTATGGTTTTCAAAGGTATTGTCTTTACTATGTGTTAAGCCATGAAAATTGGCAAATTGTCCGCGACGACATTCTCCATAAAACACTTCTCTATACTCAAAGGCGGGCTCTTCATAACATGCTTTTTTGGGCAAGCCATTTTTTTCAATCTCTAGCAAAAGTTTGCGTTGCTCTTGGCGGTAATAAGTAAGTTTATTATCGGGTGTGGCTAAGGGGTAAAGACTAGGTCTATCAACCGCATCGGCGCTAAGGTAATTAAATCCAAATACGGTTTCAAGGAAATGATACACTGCATGTTCTCTTGCCTCCGAATTTGCTGCAGCAATGCGAATTTCTTTTTTATTGCAACTCCATTCAAAGGCATCGGCGGGAGCATTTATTTTGCTTTTTATTTTGCTGTCAACAACGATATCAAAACCAAGAGTTTTTTTGTAAAAAAACCGCGTAATCTCTTGTTCTAATAGTTGTTTTTCTGCTTCTTGTGCATGTAGGTTCAGACCCCAAAAGCCGAACACAAAAACCAAAGCCAAGTATAATGAATAGGATAGCTTAGCAAACATAGTATAGAGATTTTTATTTTAGCAATCTAGCATAAAATTCGCCTTTAGGTGTGCTTATTTTTAATAGATAAACACCTGCGCTTAAAGTTGGTAATTCCAGCAAATAGGGTGATTCAAAATTGCCACTTAATTGGTGTATGGTTTTACCGCTTAGTTCGCTTAATTCAATACGTATTAAACGTTCTTGCTTTACATCAATAATTAGGTTTGAACCAACAAGAGGGTTTGGAAATATGGTAAACAAAGAGCCAAATTCTTTTGATAATCCCGTGCTTGTTACCACATAATTTTTGCAAAGGGTATCGCTACTAAACCCAATTGAATCTTGATTTAATTTGCTTGCAAAAACACATAGGGTATAGCTACCAGCACTATCAATTTGTAAGGTACTGGCAGCGCTTAAAATGGAGTTGGTGTTTGGTAATAAATCTAATCCACTAAAGCTTTCTTGAATCTTTGTTTTGCCTAAAAGTGCATAGGTTATGGCAATTTCTTGAAGGCTCACTTCACCTGTGTTTGTTAGGCTTGCGCTAAGGCTGTTTGAACCTTTTTGTAAGGTAATAGGTTCAAGAATAGAGTCTATATGAATTGATTTTTTATACTCAATTGAAAAGTCTTTTCTTAAGGTATCATTCGTTGTAAATGGATCAAATGGAGTTTTTACCCATGTTTTTAAGGTATAATTTCCGCCTGTTAAAATGCTTATTGAGTTGCTAAATGTATACGTATAACTGTTGCCAGGAGCAATGTTTAAGCCGCTTAAGTTGGCGCTATCCTTTGTACTTTGGTTAAGCGAGTAAAATACTTGCAAACTATCTATAGGTCTATTGCTTAAATTTTTCAGTTTAATTCGCACTTGGTTCAAACCTCTTTGTAAGCTTATTGGAGCTAGAATAGAATCCATAGAAAGGTCTATAAGGGGCGGTGGTGGCGTACCAACAGAATCTTTAGTTGCCAGCCAAATAGTTCCATTCATTATTAGTCGACCATGATTTCCATTAGCATCTGTGGTCCAACCATTATACAAATTATCTCCAGTATCTCCGGTTCCATCATCAGCTGGAGAGCTATCTCCAATGGCCACAACTTTGCCTTTACCATACCTGCAATAGGCCACCAACACATTGCTATTTCCAAAGGCAGAACCATTATTGTATACAATTCCTTTTATGGTTGCATTAGCGCTTGGGTCAAGACTAATAGTATTTCCACTAGCCCACATAACTTGCGTAACATCGCCCATGGGTCCATGTAATAACGAATCGTTTGGAAGATTTGGAATATTAGAACTTAGCGGTGAAACGCTTACCGAATCAAATAAAAACCCAAATGGATTAAATTGAATACCATTGTTTTTAAACAAATCATTTAATATTTGGGGCGAATCTTTACCATCATTGTTTCTATCTGAATTGGCGTGATCAGCCACCAAAAATAAGCCTCCACCATTTTGCACAAATTGAATGATAGCCGTTTTTTGAGCAGCCGTAAACAAAATATTGGGTTCACAAATTACATAAATGCTGTAGTTGCTAAGGTCTTGCGGGTTACTAGTATTTCCATAACTTATAACACCATTATAAGGCAATGTTTCTACTCCGTATCCTTGTTTAGCACACGCCACACCCCAAGCCGAAAGAGCGCCTTTCCAATAGGTTTCTAGTGTACTTGCCGTAATTCCAGATTGTGCTGGTGTTGGGTAACGTTGCGCATTTCCCTCACTACCACTGCCAATGGTAGCGTTGGGGTTCCAAGTCATATTATTTAAATCTTCGTCTATCACCCAATCAGCATTGCCTGCGGTTTCGGCTTTGCTAGCATCAAACAATACCTTTACAGTTTGTGCCGAACCTAAAAAACCTAACGATAATAGAACAAAAAGTGAGACTAGTTTTTTCATATGTTAGAACAAAGAACGGAAATACTTGGCCTATAAAAAAGAAAAGCGGCAGACTCGTTTGAGTTGCCGCTTTCTTTTTGGAGTTAGTGAGATATTATTTTACAAGCATTAACTTATTTACAAGGGTTTCATTGCTTGAAACAAACCTACAGAAATAAGAACCGCTCGGTAATAATTCGGTGTTCAAAATAAAGCTATAGCTGCTTTTTTCTTTAACAGAACCATTGAAAACACGTTCTATCAAAACGCCTTCTGCTGAGTATAATTCTAGGCTAGCCCCATTTGCATCGGCTGTACTAAAGCTAATTGTTAGCTGATTGCTAAATGGATTTGGATAGGTATTTAAAACAGAGTTAGCAATGCCACTCATGTTTTCAACGGGACCATTGGCTTCATTGTTTTTGTATACAATACATGAGCTAGCAATTAAATGTTCGTTTTCATTTTCATGGAAATTAACATTCATATGTTGTGCAGTATTTCTTACAGCAGTTAGAGCAAATGTGGTATTTGTTCCTGCTAAAGCAGTATTGCAAATGCTTAAGAATTCAGATAAGGTTAGACCTTCAAAAAGGCTATTATTTTCACCTTCATAAACTACTAAGTCGCCTAATTTACCTGTTGCTGGGGCAAAGGCAGGATAGTAGGCATCAAACCCAATATTTAAACTTAATACTAAGGCTTCAATTGCAAGTCCGTTATTAATAGCCGAAGGATTCATTAAATTTCCAGTAGGAAGTGTTGCATTAGTTCCATTGCTTGAATTGTTTAAGAAGCTATAAACGGCAGCACCAGTTGTAAACGTAATTTTGTTATTGCCCGAACCAATAGTTAATCCATTTGGAAATGCAGCTGCAAAATTGTTGTTCAAATAGGTTGAACCCCAATGTTCTTTGTCGTTTGTAAAGTATGTTCCAAAGCCACTAGTTGAAGGCGGATTAATTGTGATAGACTTGTTGGTTGAACAACCTTTGTTATCAATAATAGCAACGTTAAATGTACCAACACCTCTGCCACTAATTGTTGCAAGGGTTGAAAGAGTAGCAGAACTGTTTTTTGTCCAAGCATACGTATAGCTTGGAGTACCACCTGTTACTGTTGCTGTTAATGCACCGTTGTTTCCTTTAAAGCATTGTAAGTTAGAACTTATACTTACCGCTAATACATCTGGTTGAGTGATGTTTAAATCTTGAGTTTTTACGCAATTGTTTTGGTCGGTAACTGTGTAGGTATAGGTTCCAGCCTTTAGCGCACTTAAGCTTGTGTTTGTGCTGCTAATTGGCGACCATGAAATAGTTTTGTTTCCAACACCACCATTAATTGTAGTTGAGATAGCGCCATTTGTTCCATTATTGCAACTTACATGAGTTAGTGTGCTAGATACTACAATTGCTGTTGGTTCTGTTACTTCATAACTACTTGAGTAAACGCATCCATTATTATCTGTAATAGATATAGCATAGGTACCAGCAAGTAAATTGCTAAGTCTATTTCCTTTATTATTCAAGTCGCTTAAATAACTGTATTGGTATGGAGTAGTTCCACCAATTGGTGCCAATAAAATACTTCCAGTATTGTTACCATGGCATAATACATTTACCACATCGGCATTTGTATATAATGAATCTGGTTGTGTTAAGCTAAATAGTTTGTTTGCAGTACATCCGTTAGCATCGGTTACTTCAAGAGTATACTCTCCAACGTTTAAATTACTAATATCTTCGGTTGGCGCACCTCCTGTCCAGCTATAGGTGTATGAGGCTGTACCTCCAGTTACGCTTGCGTTAATAGCGCCATTTGTAAATTTGTAGCAGCTTATTGGAGTAATAGTTCCTTCAATACTAAGTTTGGTAGGTTCGGTAATAACTACCTCACCAGACGAGGTACAATTGTTTTGGTCTGTAACAGTATATGAATAGGTGTTTGCAGTTAATGTAGTAAGATCTTCAGTACTTGCATTGTTTGGTAACCAAGAGTAACTATATGCACTAGTACCTCCAGAAACACTTAAGTTAATTGAACCCGTATTGCCATCTTTACATAACACATTTTGGCTGCTAGTGCTTGTCTTTAACTCAGTTGGTTCTGTTATAGTAAACGAGTTTTGTAGTGTGCAATTATTATTATCTGTTATGGTTACATTATAGGTGTTAGGTGCTAAACTATTTCTATCTTCACTTGTAGAATTATCAGACCAGTTATAACTATATGGCATAGTACCTCCAGTAATAGATAAATCTATAGAGCCATTGTTTAACCCATAGCAAGTAACATTCCTGCTAGCACTTGTTTGATTTAGTGCACTTGCAGGCTGCGTTATAGTTGCATTTGTTTTACTTGTGCAACCATTTGCATCTGTAACAGTTAACTCAAATGATCCCGCGCTTAAGCTAGATAAGTTAGCGCTTGTTTGAGCCGAACTCCACAAATAAGAATAGGGAGTTACTCCACCAGTAACAGAGCTGTTTATAGCACCTGTTGAATTTCCATAACATAAAACATGTATGGGTGTTAGAGAACTTACAAGTGCTGCTGGACTAGTAATTGTGATGCTTGCAGTTGAACTTTGACTTGCCGCATCTTTTACAGTTACAGTATAGGTTGCTGCAGATAAACCGCTAATACTAGCTGTTGTGGCAGCATTGCTCCATGTAATAGTAAATGGTGCAACACCTCCAGAAATAACAACATTGGCCGAACCTGTAGAACCAGAACAAAGTATATTTACACCACTTGTATTAATAACTAATGGCGGAGTACATAGTAATATGCCATTATTTTTCTTGTCATTTTCTTCGTCTTGCTCTACACCTTTTTTAAAGTTCTCATTAATTCTTTGCGCCATTTTAGCAACGTTTGTTGCGCTGTAGCCACTAGTGCAACCACCAACAACATTGTTGCCAAGTTGTAAAAAAGCTCGAACGCTCATTCCATTAAATGGCAAGCTTGGGTAATTAATAATCATATCGCCTAAATGATTGCTTGGTGTAGCAAAACTTGCTACATTATCATCCATGGCTACATTTAATGTTAGTGCAATTAGCTCTCCAATAGCTCCTCCACCATTGCTGTTTTTAGGATTGGTAGTGCTTTTATTTAGCACATAAGAATTGCCTTCAGCAGGCAAAAAGGTTTGAAGAGCGGCACTTGTTGTAAAAGTAATTTTATATCCTGCGATGCATCCTATAGTTAATCCTGTAGGGAATACTCTGGCAAAATTACTGTTTCTAATGTAACCTGGGCCGGAGGTGCCTTCGCTTTTTTCGCCCCAGTGTTCTTGTGTATAGGTTAAAAACCCGGAACAATAATTAATAGTTTTTGTTGCTGTTTTGGTGGATTCTTTTTTATCAGAATCCTTTTCCGTTCCCTGTGCAAACACAGATGAGCTGAGCAAAAATGCGACAGCCCACATACTTAGTAGTTGTTTTGTTTTCATATAAAATAAAGGTTTAAAATTTAAACTAGGGTTTCTTGTTTTCTAACTATGAAAACATTGGCCCTTGGTTTAGCCGCACTTGGTTAATATGCAGCGATACAAAAAACTAGAATATAAACCCATTAAAATGATGAAAAAAGGCATACTAATCCCTCATTATTGGAAATTAGTTGTAAGGTTATGGTTAACGCAGTTTTAATACGGATGAATCTTTTCCTTAAAAAGGAATTTAGTACACAAATGGAGGAAAAACTACAGATCTAGGTCTTGATTCTGTTTAAGTGATTGGTGGTGCGAAACAATTTTATGCATACTATCAATCATAATAGCATAGTTTTTTTTGCCAATTAATTGCTCGTATTCACTTGCCAACCCAAGCACCTGTTTTTTAGTATCTGCTACCAAGTGTTTGCCTTTTGCAGTAAGAAGGATGTGCGATACACGTGCATCAACAGAATGTTTTTCTACCTTTATGATGCCAAATTCTAAAAGTTCTTTTACCACCTTACTCATGGCCTGCTTGCTCACTTTTGCCTTCTCCGCAATCTCATTATTGGTGCTTCCTGTTGGCGATATATTCATAATAAACGGCATATAGGCCATTTTAAAATAGCTATATCCATGTTTAAATAATGCTTCGTTTGCCCAATCATCAAAGTATCGTTTCCACATATTTAACAAGCGCCCTAGGTTTTTAGGATTGTGCGTAAGCAAATCAGCTTCTTCTTCTTTGGTGAGCTTAACAGACATGGTTGTAAATTTTTTTAAAGAGGATTTTAATATGTCACAAAAGTAATTAAAATTAATTTAATAGTCAATTTAGTTGACTTTATTAGTCAACTTAGTTTACCTTTGTACCAACATCTAAAATTTATGGAACCAAACCAAGCACCAAAAGCAAAGGGTAAACCCTTTATTATTATAAGTGTAGTTGCAGCTTTGTTAGCAGTTTATGGCGTATTTAAAGGCTATCATGCATTTACGCACGAGAGCACAGATAATGCTCAAATAGAATCCAATGCTATTCCTATTGTGAGCAGACTAGCTGGATATATAGATTCTATTGCCATCAAAGATTTTCAAAACGTAAAGCCTAGTGAGGTATTGGTTCAGATTGATCCAAGAGAATATGAATTGGCTCTTTCCTTGGCGGAGGCAGATTTACTTTCGGCCGAAGCCGATCTTTCAAATGCAAATGCTCAATTATTAAGTACGGAGGTAAATAAAAGGGTTTCGCAATCTAATCTCGATATACAGGAAGTGCGCTTAAACAAAGCCAAAACAGATTTATTGCGTGATGAAAGTTTATTTAAGGACAATTCTATCACACGTAAACAGCTTGATGATACCCGTTCTGCTTATGAAACCGCTCAAAAGCAAGTTCGCTCAAATCAGGATCAGTTAAGCTATGCGCAATCACAAACAGGTACTATTAAGGCTCAAATAGATAAGGTAAAAGCACAAATTGCCGCAAAAAAATCGGCACTCGAAAACGCAAAATTACGTTTAAGCTATACCAAAATTACTTCGCCAATAGCAGGTAAAGTTGGCCGAACCAACCTACAACCAGGGCAATACGTGCAACCGGGTCAAACGCTATTTACCTTGGTTAATAACGAACAATTTTGGGTGACAGCAAACTTTAAAGAAACGCAATTAGAAAAATTAAAGGAAGGAATGGAAGCCGATATTATTATTGATGGGTATCCTAATGTGTCTGTTAAAGCAAAAATAGAAGGCTTAAGCGACGCTACAGGTGCACGTTTTGCTCTATTACCACCCGATAACGCCACTGGAAACTTTGTTAAAGTTACCCAACGTGTTCCGGTTAAATTAAGCATACAAAATTTGGCAGAAGTAAAGCCTTTCCTTAAAACAGGAATGAGTGTTACTGTTTCTGTTAAAACTAACTAATCGCTTAAGAATGTATCCTAGCGGAATTAAGCGAGCAATGATTGTGTTCACAACCATATCGGCTGCCATTATGGAGCTGATAGATACCTCTATTGTGAACGTGGCTCTTTCTCAAATTAGCGGAAACCTTGGTGCCACCATTGAAGATACTTCTTGGGTAGTTACTGCCTATGCTATTGCCAATGTTATTATTATACCTCTCACTGGTTTTTTACAACGCTATTTTGGTCGTAAAAACTATTACCTCTCGTCTATTATTATCTTTACTGTAGCCTCATACATGTGTGGTAACGCCGATAGCCTTTGGACATTGGTTGCTTGGCGTTTTATACAAGGTATCGGTGGTGGTGCCTTACTTTCAACTTCTCAAGGAATTTTATTTGATGCCTTTGAACCTAAAAAGCGTGCGATGGCTTCGGGAATTTTTGGAATGGGTATTGTTCTTGGTCCTACCATTGGTCCTACATTAGGTGGTATTATTGTTGACAATTACTCTTGGCCTTTAATATTTACCATTAATATTCCATTTGGTGTTTTGGCTGCTTTGTTAACCATTACTTTTATTGATAAAAAAGAGGAAGAACTAAACATTGATAGAAGCGCTATACGCATTGATTACATTGGTATTGCCATGCTTGTTTTGGGTGTTGGTTCTTTACAATATGTTTTAGAAAAAGGCCAAAGCGAAGATTGGTTTGAAGATAGAACCATTTGCTTGCTGAGTGCTACAACAATTATTGGATTGGGAATGTTTATTTGGCGTCAATTTATAGAGAAGGTTCCTATCATTAATTTAAGGGTACTCAAAAACAGGAATTTGTTTGCAAGTAATGTACTCACCTTTGTGTGTGGTTTTGGCTTATTTGGGTCGGTATTTATTTTTCCTGTTTTGGTTCAGCGCATAATGGGCTATACACCTACAGAAGCGGGCTTTGCCATTGTTCCAGGTACAATTGTTGGTTTGTTTTTAATGCCTATAATTGGTAAAACTCTGGGTTCAGGAACGCCTCCAATTATTTATGTAGTTATCGGTTTTACTGCCTTTATCTTTCATGGATATTTTTCATCACTTGCCACTGCCGAATCTAGTTTAATGTGGTTTGCTTTTCCTCAATTGTTGCGAGGTGTTGGTACAGCATGCTTAATGGTACCGTTAATTAATCAAGCCATGGTAGGCTTAAAACCTCAAGATTATGCTTCGGGAATTGGCCTTACAAACATGCTTAGGCAATTAGGCGGTGCATTTGGTATTGCTATGATGAACACCTTTGTTACTCAACGTTATGCCGTGCATCGTGCCGATTTAATAACCAATACCGCCGCCAACGATCCTGAAATGATGCAGCGTTTAACGGGTGCAACCAATATGTTTTTATCTAAAGGATTAAACTTTCTTGATGCCCAACAAGCCGCTTTTAAATCAATAGATTTTAGCATAACCAAGCAATCTTATTTGCTTGCTTACCTCGATTCGTTTTTATTGATTAGTTTGTTTTTTATTATCACAATTCCTTTTCTGTTTATGCTTCGAACCCAAAAAGTTTCGGTTGAAGCGCAAGCAAAAATTGCAGAAGAATCTCATTAACCTAATTTGATTATGTTTAAAAAATATTTCCTCTTTACCCTTTTGGCTGTTACCTTTCACATGGCTGCCATTGCTCAAAATTCTGCCGAATTAAAATCTCTCATTAATGAGTCTTTTGGCTATTTTCCAAAGCTTCAAGAGTTGCAACAAAATGAATTAATTGCGCAAGGCAAATTAAAAAACACACGTAGCAATCAATTGCCAACTGTGGCTGGAACAGTAAGCTATAATTATATAAATCCAATTGGAGAGGCTAGTTTGCCTATTGGTCCTGGTATTACTAAAACCTTACAGTTTCAACCTAACAATAATTTTAATGCGAATGTGGCTGCAAATTATGTGTTGTTAGATTTTGGAAGGTTGCGCTCTGCAGTAGAAAAATCAAAGGAAGAATTGAAGTATAGCCAACAAACAATTGTATATAACAAAACGCAATTAGCCTCCCAAGTGGCGGGTATTTATTATTATGTAATTTACCTCAGAAAGGCCATTTTTATTCAAGATAGTGTGATTAGATATTATCAAGAAAACAAGAGTTTAGTAGAAAGTAAATTGCGCAATGGCGATGCCTTAAAAGTGGATTTATACAATATTCAAGCAAGCATAGATAATGAGCTGAACCGAAAAGTTGATTTAGAAAATGCCTTGCAAAAGCAATTGAATTTACTCGAATACACAACAGGAAAAACCACCATTACTGCGAGTAGTTTTGATTTTGATATAGCTGCTGCTCCTCTGGATGAATATTTAAAAAATGCAGAATCACAGAACAGTGAATTTGCCTTAGCCAAAAGCAAAGTATTACAAGCGCAAAGCGAACTTAGGTTCAACAAACGTTTGCTAACACCTACCTTAAATGCCACGGCTGCTGCGGGTTTTAGGAATGGCTACCAACCAGATATTTTTCAAAACAGGTTTAATTATTTGGCAGGTTTAAGTTTAAATGTTCCTATTTACACAGGTGGTAAATTAAATGCTCAAGTGTTTGTTGCTGAGCAATCTTTAAAGCAAAGTGAAATAGGTTTACGTACTCTAAATAATGCCTATCGAAAAGATATTAAACAAGCCCTTACCGATGTTGAAAGCAATAAGGAGCGTTTAAAGAATTCGGAAAGTCAAATACAATCGGCTCAATCTTTATTGTTGCTAACTCAAAGCAGATATAAAAATGGTGTAGCAACTTATTTAGATATTACCTATGCCGCAAATGGCCTGCAACGCGCGGCTTTAGCACGTTTGCAATACGAATACCAATTATGCATGGCCAAAATTGAATTGGCCAGATTATCGGGTGTGGTTTACTGGTAGGTAGGAACAGGTAGCGATCCGTTCCTACCTAATGTTTAAAACCCTTTCGCAATAAAAGCCATTGCCTTGGCAAAAGCTTCATTGGCAAATTCCTTGCTATACTTTGGGTTACTAGGGTTGGCAAAAGCATGATCAGCAGTGTATTCTAAAACAGTTAAGCTTTTGTGAGTGGCACTCATGTTCTCTTTAAATTTTGTAACCACGTCTTTATTTATCCATTGATCTTGGTTCGGCCATACAAATAGTACCGGCGCGTTTAAGGTTTTAAGTTTATCTAACTTTTCTTCGGGCATGCCATAATACATTACGCATGCTACATTTTGTTTTGCAGCTAATAGCGAAGCTTGCATGCTCCAACCTCCACCAAAACACCAACCAATAGTGGCAATTTTAGCGTCTTTACCTACATAGGCAAGAGCTCCATTTAATATATTTATGGCTCTAGATGCTTGAACAGCTTTCATATATTTAGCTGCCGAATCTCTGGTATCTGCAACTTTGCCATCATATAAATCAATGGCAATTACGTTTACATTACCTAAGCTAGCATAAATCTTTTCCGCTTCTAATTTTATATAATCGTTAAGTCCCCACCACTCGTGTATCACAAATACATAGTTTTTACTCGGCGTTTTAGCTTTTATTTCATAGCCTTTTCCTTCTATTCCATCGGCACTTTTAAAGCTAATGTTTTTACCTAATTCGTTTGTTAATATAAATGGTAAAGGCTCTAAATGTGCGTTTACAAAGCTTTCTTGTTGGGTTAGCATGGCAAATGTTTGGGTAGCCGAAACGGCGCTGCAACATGATTTTTGAGCAGTTGTGTTTGTAGCATACATGCTAAAGGCAATTAAAATTGCCAAGTAAAAGTGAATGTTTTTCATAATTATGTTTTGTAGGGACAGGTCGAGGCTTATCCTAAAGGTTTAAAGATGTAACACAAAGGTACCCGGTTTGTTTTGAACAAAACCTGTTTTATCCTTCCAAAATCTTCTGCATTTCGTGCAGTTGACGGTATAAACCTTCTTGTGCAATTAGCTCGTTATGTGTGCCTGTTTGCACAATACGGCCTTTATCTAACACCACAATTTTATCGGCCTTATGTATGGTGCTTAAACGGTGTGCAATAACAATGGTAGTTCTGTTTTGCATGATATTGTTTAATGCTTCCTGAACCAAGCGCTCGCTCGCAGTATCCAAGGCAGAAGTGGCCTCATCTAAAATTAAAATATCTGGATTTGTATGAATAGCACGGGCAATACTTATACGTTGGCGTTGGCCTCCACTTAGTTTGTTTCCTCTATCTCCAATATTTGTTTGATATCCCTTTTCTGAGGTTTCAATGAACTCCTGTGCATTGGCAACCTTTGCCGCATCTTCCACAAGGCTCGGATCAACATTGGTTTTGCCAAAGGCGATATTGTTATAAATGGTATCATTAAACAAAATAGATTCTTGAGCTACCACAGCCATAGTGCCGCGTAATTGAAGAATTTTAAGATTCTTAATGTTCTCCCCATCAATTAACACTTCGCCTTCTGCAGGGTCGTAAAAACGTGGAATTAAATCGGTAAGCGTTGATTTACCACTACCCGATGGCCCTACTAAGGCAACGGTTTTACCTTTTTCTATAGTTAAGTTTATATTCTTCAACACAAACTCATCCGCGTATTTAAAGCTTACATTTCTAAATTCTATCGATTGGTTCAAACCGCTAACTGGCTTGGCATTGGGTATTTCTGTAATTATTTCTTCGCTTATTAAAACTTCATTTACCCTATCCAAAGAAGCCAGTCCTTTTTGCATATTGCTATAGGCTGTAGAAAAGGATTTTGCAGGGGGCAATATTTGGGTAAATACTGCAATAAATAAAATAAAGGATTCTGCGTTAAGGCCTGTTTCTTGAGGGTGTAAGGCCATTTTTCCACCATACCATAAAATAAAAGATAAAACCACTACGCTTAGTGTTTCAGAAATAGGAGAGGCACTGTCGCCAATTCTATTGCTTGCCACATTTATGCGTGTGTACTTATTGTTTTCTTTATTAAAACGCTTCATAAAAAACTCCTGAGAGTTAAATGCTTTTATAATGCGCACACCCATTAAAGTTTCTTCGTATAAAGATACTAAGTCGCCCAATTTGGCCTGACCTCTTTGTGAGTATTTCTTAAGTAGTTTTCCAATTTGCCCAATAAGCAAGCCTATTATAGGCAATGTTACAAATACAATAACTACTAATTGCGGACTAATCAATAACAAGGAAATTAAAAAGATAAGTATGGTAAGAGGTTCTTTAAACATTGCCTCTAATGAACTCATAATGGCCACTTCCACTTGTAAAATATCATTACTCATGCGGCTAATTAAATCGCCTTTTTTCTCTTCACTAAAATACGATAGAGGCAAAACCAAAATGTGTTTGTACATGCTCTCACGCAAATTGCTAACAATATTGTTGCGCAACGAAACCATAAAGAATAAGGCTAAGTACCTAAAAACATTTTTGAAAAAGATGGTACCAATAGCTAACAAACAGATAAAAACTAAGGCCGCTTCTTTGCCCTCTGTTTGTATTAGATGGGATAGATAATAATTAAAGAATGCTTTAAGGCCAGATGCATCATAAGTAACCACGGGCTTTACTGTTACCAATTCTGTTTGTCCAAATAGTAAAGATAGAAAGGGTAAAATGAGTGCAATAGAAAATAGGCTAAAGAAAATGCTAAATACATTGAAAATAACATTCAATAACGCCAATCCTTTATAAGGAAGTATATATCTAAAAAACCTTAAGTAACCTTTCATTAGTCAATAATTATCAGAGGGTGGCAAATATCCGAATTTATCTGGTATTATTCTTTAATCAATTTTATACTTTGTTTTATACTTCCCAAACAGCTTCACCTGGTCGTTTTTAAGGTCTATTTCTTCGCCATTTAAAAACACCTTAAACAAGGAGCTTTCTTTCATATCCAATAGGTTTCCGTTGCAAATTAAAATAGAAGCATCTTTACCTATTTCCAAGCTACCTAATTGTTTATCAACTCCCATAATTTTGGCAGGAATAAGTGTAATACTTTGCAAAGCAGCCTCTGGGCTCATTCCATAAGCACTTGCTGTACCTGCTATATAGGCCAAATTGCGCGCCTCCCAACTTCCTTCATAGGATAGAGCAACCACTAGTCCTGCTGCTTGCAATTGGGCGGGTGTTTGGTAAGGTTGATCTATTCCATCGGCATTATGGGATGGCAAACGATGTATGTTTCCTAAAACAATTGGAATGGAATTTTCTTTTAAAAAGTCGATGACCAAATAGGCTTCTTGCGCTCCAACTAGAACTAATTTTATGCTAGGATAATTCTTCTTAAAAAAGTTCACACTTCTTACTAAGCTTCTAGCGTCGTTTGCGTGTATGTATAGGTTTTTTTGTCCGCTTAAAACGCCTTTCATAGCTGCTAAACGGGCATTAAATTTGGGTGTAGCTTGATTGTTATATTGATTGGCTTCGGCTAAAAAGCTGCTTAATTCTGCAATTTGTTTTTCGGCTTCTGCTACTTGTTCTTCTTTGGTTCCATTTACATAAGGCCAGTTTAAGTGAACGCCTTCATCTACTGATACGGCTGCATCTTCCCAGTTCCAAGCCTTTGTTTTTAATAGGCTACTGCTTCCGCTAATTAGGCCTCCTGTTGGCACGGCTTGAGTGTATAAAATTCCATTAAATAAAGCTGTAGGCAATATTTTCGAATCGGTATTATAGGCAATTACAGAGCGCACATTTGGGTTTATATTTCCTTGCTCAGTATAGTCGCGTGTGGCTCTAATGGCGTCTATTTCATTTAAGCCCATAATATTGTTCATACAAATCAAACCTGGGTAAATGTGTTTGCCAGCAGCATCAATTATTTTGGCTGTTTTATATTGCGCAGTTAGTTCCTTTCCAACTTGGACAATTTTGCCTTGTTCAATAACAAGAACGCCTTTTTCTATTACCTGCCCCGTACCTGTGTGTATGGTGCCGTTCATAATAATAGTGGTGTTAGGCTGAGCCCAGAGCCCAAGACCTAGTAATAGAAACAAGCAAGAGAGTGTATATCGTGTCATGGTCATATTGTTTTAGTGTGGAAGTGGTAAAGGTTTAGATTTAAGCAGTTTAATACTTGCTTTTTTAGGTCCGGGTTTTATTTGTAAATCGTAGAATTGTATTATTTTGGAGTCGCTATTTTGATAGTCAAAAATTATCTTCCAAGGTTTTGGACTTAAATTATATGTTCCAGCATATAATGAACCATCACCTGAATCAAATTCAATTGTTGGCATTTGGCCATTTTCAGTATAGAGTTCATAGCTTCCTCCGCCATTTCCTAGGTTATAATAGGTATGTAACAAAGGGTATTTTTTATTCCCTTTTATTTGTGTGTAATTCTCCTCCAAGTAATCGCAGGCGCCACACATTCCACTCCTAAAATCGTTCAAAACGGTATAGGTTCTAAACACGATTGAGCCATCAGAAAGGCTAACGTAATCTGGTTTAAATTGATCAAAACCTCCCCATTGTTTGTCTTTTTCTTTGTTCTCTGCATCCTCTTCTTCATCATACCCTTCATACCTGGATGAGCTTATAGTTTGGCCTTTGTATTCATATATAGCTGTTAACCTTTTATAAATTTCTGGAGCGTAATAATCGCCGGCTACAAAGGAACTTCGTTCAATTCTAGTCTTTAAAATCTCGTTACCTATACGTATGTTTTTCCTAAACAAAACCTCTACAGGTAAACTATCTATAGGCGGGTCAAAACTAATTTCTATGCTGCCTATATCTTCTACAAAAGATTCGCCATCATACACATAGTTCGACGACGATTTTTGGATCATTAATCCCTCGCTTGCTGTAGAAGTTTTTGTGTAATGAAACCCATTAGGAATAAAATAAACCGAATCATTTTCACCTTCTAAATTGTGATCTAACCAATACATAAAGCTCCGTTCACTTTCATAAGAACTTCGTACTTCAACTAAGCTTAAGTCTTTTACAAATACAGTGTCGGGGCGTAAACAAATGTTAACTATATAATGTCCAAGCAATCCGTCTTGGTCTTTTTCAAAATGTATTAAATAAGAGTTTTGAGTGCTGTCTTTTAGTCTTACAATTTCTTTAACACGACCAATCCAATCTTGTCCTTCAAGATTATTATTTAAAATAAGCCATCTACATTGATCTCCTTTCATCCATTCAAAAAGAATATAGCTCGCATTGCTAGTGTTGTCAAAAAGAGTACTCATACGCAAATACTTATCTGCAGTTTCGTAGTTACCAATTACTTCAACTAATGGTTGTCGATTATCTTTACCTAGTAAAGAGTCAATCGTAACTCTTAAATCTTGTATGCGCTCATTACTATCATTATAAACTCCCTCAAAAGGGCACAAGCCTTTTTGGGCATAAAGAGTTTGGGGTCTTATTGCCAATAGAATTAAAACAATTATAAGGAGTTTAATACGCCACATTCAGTTAGTCTTCACAATGGTAATCTGGGTCGGGTGCCGATACTTTCAATTCTGTTTTTTCGCCTTTTTGTTTAGCGGCAATCATTTTGGCAATAATGCGCTCACGCTCCAATTGAATGGCTTTTCTTGCGGCTAAATCTTGCTCACGGTTAAAGTAACAAACTCCATCTACAAAGGTCATTTCGGCCTTAGCTTGTATGCTTAATGGGTTGGCGCTCCACAAAACTAAATCGGCATCTTTCCCAACTTTAATACTTCCTGTTCTAGCATCCAAATGAAGCATTTTTGCTGGGTTTAAGGTCACCATTTTCCATGCATCTTCTTCGCTTATTCCACCGTATTTAATAATTTTTGCAGCCTCTTGGTTCAGCCTTCTTCCCATTTCTGCATCATCACTGTTAATAGCAGTTACTACACCCATTTTATTTAAGATGGCGGCGTTTTGTGGTATAGCATCTATTACTTCGTATTTATAAGCCCACCAATCGGCAAAAGTACTGGCACTTACTCCATGCGCTTTCATTTTATCGGCCACTTTATAGCCTTCCAAAATATGCGTAAAAGTGTTTACCTTAAAGCCCATGCTATCTGCCACATGCATTAGCATATTTATTTCACTTTGCACATAACTGTGGCAACTAATAAATCTCTTTTTATTCAAAATTTCAACTAAGGTTTCAAGCTCCAAATCCCTTCGTGTTTTTGTTGGATTTGCTTTTAATGCGGCTTCATATTCTCTTGCTCTTATAAAGGCATCATAATAAACTTGCTCAACGCCCATGCGTGTTTGAGGATATCTTCCACTATCGTAACTCCAACTACTTTGCTTTACATTTTCTCCTAAAGCAAATTTTATAAAGCCATCTGCGTTGGCTATTTTTAATTGCTCAGGTGCCATTCCCCAACGCAATTTAATAAGGCTACTTTGCCCTCCAACGGGGTTACATGAGCCATGTAATTGTTGGCATCCAATTACTCCTCCACTTAACTGGCGATATATGTTTATGTCCTCAGAATTTACTACGTCCCCAATTCTAACTTCTGCTGTTATGTTTTGTGTGCACTCGTTAACGCCTCTGTATATAGCAATATGCGAGTGTTCATCAATTATTCCATTGCTCAAATGTTTTCCGGTTGCATCAATTATTTTGGCATTGGCTAAAATCAAACCTTTACCAATGGCAACAATTTTACCATTGCTTATGGCCACATCTGTTTGGGTTTGGATACCTTCTTTTTCATTGGTCCAAACGGTAGCGTTTCTAAAAATAATGTTCTCCGCCTTAGGTAATTGCTCATTTCCGTATTCGGTAAAAGGGTAAATAACTTTTCCTATGGCTGGTGCTTTGCTGCTATCTGCCTTTTTAATTTCGGTTTGAACCGACAACAAAGTTGCTGAAAAAGGAACTTTTTCTCCATTGCCTAAACTCGCTGTTCCCTCAATGTTTTTTACTTGCCCATTGTTGCTATCAACTTGGTTCAGCCAAGCACTTACTCTTACTAATTGCTCACTTTTTTTATTGGCTTTAAAGCTTAAGGTGTAAATTCCTGCTGCTTCATGCAGGTTTATTTTTAAAGTATCTGTACCTTTCAAACTAACTTCTTTTTGATCTTTTGAAATGCTTAGTACTGCATTTTCATAGCCAGCAAGTTTTACCGAATAATTTCCATCTAAATGAAAATCTGGACTAGCTTTTAAAATTACTTGTTGGCCGTTTACCCAATGTTCTTCTATAACAGCTCCCGAATTAAAAATGGGTTCATTGCTTATAAAAAAGTTAGCCGTTTTTCCTTTTTGTAAACTACCCAAATCTTGATCCAGGTGCAAGTATTTTGCTGGCATTAGGGTTAATGCGTTTAAGGCATCTTTTTCACTAAGACCGTATAATACAGCCTTTCTCAAATTGTTTAAAAACTCATTCGCATCGGCACATTTACTTGATGTGAGTGCAAATGGAATATTTTTTTGCGCCACAATAGCAGCATTTGCAGGTGCCATTTCCCAATGCTTTAAATCGCCTAAACTCACATTTGCCGCATCAAACGGATCTTCTACCTCATAAGGTTTTGGAAAATGTAATGGCAATAACAAAGGCATGCCTGTTTGCGCAATCTCCTCTATTCGTTGGTAATCGTCGCCCGCAGTTTTAATTAAATATTGAACACCAAATTCTTTCCCAATTTTTGCAGCCCTTAAAACCGCCAATTTATTTTCTGCCTCAAAAATGGCAGGTAAAGTTTTTTGAGTATTAAAATTGTCGAAACTTAAACTTACTTCTCCTTTTTGCTGCGCATACCATGTAGCATCCAAATAGGTTTGCCTTATTAAGGCAATTGTTCCCATGGCCGAACCAGGGTAATCTTGTGGGCTAGTTCCTTTGTTAAAGCTTAACTGGGTTGCGGCTTTCTGTTTTAGTATTAATTTTTGCTCATGGTCTTTATGTGTATAAACCAAAACAGAACTACCTCTAAAAAGGCCATCTTGTACCGCACTTAAACTTACTCCAAAGCCGGAGGCTAGTAGTTGTTTGCTCTTTTTTTCATCATATGAAAAGTAATCGGCAGCATTTAAATTAGCTCTTATGGCATCATTCCAGGCATAGGCTCCTTTTTGATTATTCACAAACTGCTCGCCTCTTCCTTTATTTACTGGCGCATTTGCCATGCCATAATTACTGTAGAGTTCAATAAAAGAGGCATATACATATTTGTTATGTCCATTTATTACTCGCATCTCCTTACCTATAGGTAAATTAATTCCAACGTTTTCTATTTTGCCATCTTTAATCACTAAAGTGGCATCTTTTAAAAAAGTGTTTGGGTCGACCCAAATATTTACATGCATAATTGCTACATAATTGGGGCGCGTATCTAGCGGCCCATTTTGAGGAAATGTGCTTTGTGCTTCTGTGCCCAAGAAGGCTAACATACAGCCAACTAATAGAATTAGGTTGTTTTTAAATGTCATGTTTTTAATGCTTTTTCCCACTTTATAAGCTTTTGTAAAAAGGTACGTTTAAGCTAAGTACGGCAATTTAAGAGTTTAAATGATTTTTGGAAACACCTATCAATGTTTTTGAAATACCTCTGCTATTCGTATGTTTGAAAAGGAAACCAAAAAATGTTAGACGAACTAAAATTTAAATTCAAGCAAGGGAACGCTATTATTCAGATTATTCTCGTGAATGTGGCCTTTTTTGTTTTATTTTCTCTTATAGGTGTTTTCTATTACCTCTATAATTTAGGGGGTTATAGCGACCATTTTTTGCAATACTTAAAACTCCCTGCTTCCTTTATAAATTTTGCAACTCAACCTTGGTCTATACTTACCAGTATGTTTATTCATGAAGGGTTTTTCCACCTCTTCTTTAACATGCTCTGGCTTTATTGGTTGGGTAATATTTTTCAAGAGTATCTTGGCAATTCAAAAACCTATCAAGCTTATTTTTTAGGAGGCATATTTGGTGGCTTGGTGTATATGATTGCCTTTAATGTGTTTCCAGCCTTTAGTAATTCTGTTTCTGTTTCATACGCGTGTGGGGCCTCTGCAGGGGTTTTAGCCTTGGTGGTTGCTACAGCAACCCTTTTGCCCGATTATGAAGTATTCCTTTTTATTATTGGTTCAATACGTTTAAAATACATTGCCCTTTTAGTAGTTATAATTGATATCGTTTCTATTCCGCAAGGCAATCCTGGCGGACATCTTGCGCATTTAGGTGGCGCTGCTTTTGGATATGTATTTATTAAATTAATTTATAGTCAAAGCTCTATTCCCAACAAACTCGATAAAGCGTTTGATGGTTTTGGTTCCATGCTTCAACCAAAATCAAAACTTAAAATTCATTACAAAAACCCTGGTATGAGAGTAGAATCAAGCAATAAAGCTACGGATGCCGAAATTGACCTTATATTGGAGAAAATTCATAAAAGAGGAATTGATAGTTTAAGTAAAAAAGAAAAAGATATCCTATCTAAAGCAAGTAAAGAGTAAGGCCAAGTGAAAATTGTAAGAACAATTCTTGTAACATGTACCATTCTTGCTGCCATTGCATTATCGCTAGGCAGCCTATCCCCGTATGTTTCACCAAAGGATTTTTGGCCACTTGCTTTCTTTGGATTAGCCTTTCCTTTTATGTTTGTAGCCAACTTTTTAGTCCTTGTTTTTTGGGCAATTAAAAAGCGAAAATTGGCTTTCGTGTCTTTGGCAGCTATGCTCATTACCTGCTGGAATGTTCCGTCCTTTTTTCAGTTTCATGCCCTTGAAGTGCCAGAAACAAACCAAGCACAACTGGTAAATGTAGTTAGTTTTAATACCCATTATATGGGAGCCTACGATTACAGTGGCGGCGATTCGGGCTTCTTTTTTAATATGCTCGATACTCTTGATCCAGATATTATTTGCCTTCAAGAATTTGCCAATTTGGGTGGTAACTATGAGAAGCCAATGTTTAAACGCTTCTTTAACCAATATAAAAATTTTGCTACTGTTAATGCCGATGCTCTCAGCAAAACCTTTCCTACGGGCTATGGTGTATGTATATTTTCTCGTTACCCAATTATTAATAAAGGGTACCTCGAATTAGAAAATCAAAACGCTAACCTTACCGTATTTGCCGATGTTGTTATTCGTAAAGATACCATCCGAGTGGTTAGTACTCACCTTAAATCAATTGTTTTTGATAAGGAAGACTACAAAACTTTTGAAGAACTTCAAGACGTTGAAGAAAGTCCCGAAACATATAAGGTAAGAAGAATATTCTCTAAATTAAAATATGCCTTTCAGGATAGAGCCAAACAAGCCGATAAAATACGTGAACGACTATTAGTTTCACCTTATAAAGTAATTCTTTGTGGCGATTTTAACGACTCTCCAACTAGTTATGCCTACCATACCATTAGAGGTAAAATGAAGGATTCATTTAAAGAATCTGGATTTGGGATGAGCCGCACCTATATTGGTAAAATGCCTTCTTTTAGAATAGATTATATCTTACACGACCCAAGCTATCAAAGCTTTCATTACCGAACAAATACCCTCAATTTTAGCGACCACAAAATGATTAGCTGCACCATTGCAATTCCCTAATTATTTTGTTGGAGTTGCACCTGTTGGCATCGAGCTAAATTTTCTAATATTATAGGTAAATGTTAGCATAAAATATCGCTGCAATACATTCGAACGCGTGTCTTCAATAT
Organism: Bacteroidetes bacterium B1(2017); assembly: GCA_002256395.1. Classification (GTDB taxonomy): domain Bacteria; phylum Bacteroidota; class Bacteroidia; order UKL13-3; family UKL13-3; genus B1. The sequence goes on from NKJG01000001.1 coordinate 1,232,629, forward strand.
ATGTTTCTGTAACCGTTCTACTAATACTATTGTTTTGTTTCATAATATCAAAAACACTCAGCTTAACTTCCGCCATACGCTTCATAAACTTATATGCTACTGCCGCATTCCATAGTAAAAAATCAGAATTAAAACTACTACCTAAACCCTGGTAATTTGTATAGTTTAATTCAGTATTCAACACAATTGATTTAGTTGGCATTACATTAATCTTAAAGTTAGATGTATTGATAAAGTAATTGCTACTTTGTGATACTAATAGGGTGTTCTTTACAAGATTAATATTTGCATTATGACTCATGGTAAAATCTACTCTTTCGCTTATATTACTTCCAATTACTACCCCTCCAACAATATTAAATGTGTTTGCATAATTTAGCTTTTGGTTAACCTGCCCTGGAACCTTCGAATAATTTACACCTAGGTTTAAATTCACATTGCTCTTCAACGATTTTACAGGTATGCCATAGGTAGCAAAACTGCGCGCATTTACATTGCCATTTAGGTTTACTGGTTGCGATATCTGTGCACCTCTTCCCAATACTACTCCATTAGGTAATACTGAATCTCGGGTTGCAGTATATGTTCCATTGGCTATATAATCATTTGTTAGGGATGCCATGGCAAAAACAAAAAACGTTTGTGAATTATGAGGATTGTTTATGCCATAACGCGTTACAAAAGTATGCGAATACTCTTGCCTTAAACTTGGGTTTCCAGCCGATAATAATAATGGGTTACTATTATCAATTACGTTTTGCAATTGTGTTACACTAGGTGTGTTGGTATTGGTTCTGTATACCAATCGTAAGGTTTTACTATTCGTAAATTTATATTGGTAGGTAATACTTGGCAATAGGTTGCTAAATGTTTTATCAAAGCTTCTATTTGTTGGGTAACTTTGGATACTTGCCAATGTTAAAAATTGTTGCGTAATCCCGGCTGTTAACGAGTATTTTTCCTTGTTAATATTTACACTAACATTTGCCTTATGGGTGCTTACTGTATTGTCAAATGTGTTACTCAGCAAGGTATCTTTAGTTACATACTCATTACTAATAGAGTCGTATTTATTTGTAAGTTTCTCAGAATAATTTTGAGTGTAAGAAGGGTTGTAGCTGACCTGCAACTGTGTAACCTTAGTTAATTGCTCGGTATAAGTTAAATTGGTAGAGTATGTTGTTCCGTTGGTAATACTCTTGCTTTGTTGTTTTATACTTCTCTTATTCAATACAAAGGCTGTGTCTATGGCGAATATATCCGAATACTGATCCGTTTCTGTTTTTTTTCTGTTTAAATCATGACCTAAATTTAAACTGATGGTTCTCCCAAGCTTTTCAAATTTGTGTCGAAGTAATAAATTATTGCTAATGGTATACCCTGTATTTACAGGATGTTTATTGGTAAACGTTGCATTTAGCATCGTATCGTTCATAAAGTTGCCTGCAAACTGATCGCTCTTGGTACTGTTATTTTGAAAGCTTACTCTTGGGGTATAAATTATTGAATTAAAGGAGTCAAAAGTATGTTCTAAACGTAAGTTGAACCTATTATTAAAATTGTCTGTAACACTTCCTGTACTGTCCTTGTAAAGCTGACTAACTTCAGGATTAATTAAATAGGTTCTATTAATTACTTTATCTGTTGAAGTGGAACTATTATTGAAAAAATAACTGCCACTTACATTGGTTTTAGTTCCCCATTTATCAGAGTAGTTCATTCCTATTGAATTGGTTAAGCTAATACCACTTTGTTGGCCAACAAAAAAGTTGCTCATATCACCCATTCCGCCACTTCCTCCGCCACCCATTCTTCCTCCTCCGCCACCACCCATTGGCATTCTCTGTCCTCCACCTGCACTGCCTCCAAATAAATCTTGCATCGAAAAGTTCTGCTGGTTTATATTATTACTCAACCCCAAAACAGTAATTCTTCTGTCGCCCTTAAATAGGTTCAGGTTTAAGCCAGCTTGATATCTATCATCTGTTCCATAACCCGCATAAACTTTCCCAAATTTTCCATTGTTTTTGCCACTTTTGGTTGTAATGTTCATGGTCTTATCTGTATTGCCATCATTAAAACCAGTAAACTGCGCTTGATCGCCAAGCCTATTAAATACTTGTACCTTATCTACTACCTCTGCAGGTAAATTCTTTAAAGCCATTTGTGCATCATCTCCAAAGAATTCTTTGCCATCCACCAATATCTTTTTTACATCCTCACCTTGTGCCTTCACGGTTCCATTTTCAACCGAAATGCCAGGCATCTTTTTTACCAAGTCTTCTGCAGTTGCATCTGGGTTTACCTTATAGGCACCTGCATTTATTGATGTTGTATCACCCTTTTGTTCTACTCTAATTTGGGTTCCTTCAACCGTAACTTCATTTAACTTCTGGTCTGAAGTTGCCATAAATACAGCACCTAAATATTTATTAGCACTTAAAATTACTCGTTGGTTTTTTGTTTTTAAGCCAATATAGCTAACACTTAACTCATACGTATCTGCTGGCAAGTTTATTACTTCAAACAAACCCTTTTCATTTGTACTTGCACCAGAAACAGTTTTTTGTTGCTTTTTTAGTACCACACTTGCCCCAATTACTGGCTGCATAGTGGCTGTTTCCAAAATCTTGCCACTCAGACTAAACGTTTGGGCCGAACCAATAAAAGAAAGAAATAAAAAGGAAATAAGAAATACGGTCGATAGTAGAAAGGTGTTTTTCAAAATGGAGATATAAAGTTTGGCCAAAGTTGCAATTTGTTTGGATAGTAAAAAACAAAAAAGGTTTAATTGGTAAAAATCTGACTTTGATTTGCACAGTTCAATTTCTTCTTTACTTTTGTCCCTGTCTTTAGGGGTGCCTATTTTTTCGAAAGAATTAAAGAAGCTGAGATCAAACCCTTGGAACCTGAACAGGGTAATGCCTGCGAAGGAAAAAGAAGTCGAACCATCTAGCGCCAAAATTAATTAGGATGGCTCGAACCAATTTTTGGGCATTTGCCTTTTCGGGGAATTATTTTGGAACGCATGCTGCCTCTGCATGTTACCTGTTTTACTAAACCCGATTATTCATGAAAAAGCACTTTTTATTTCTACTTGCCATGGTCTCTTTGCACCACCATTTATGGGCTCAAATTGATGAGTCTAACGCTAAGACAAAACTTCAAGAGTTGGTGGTTTCTAGCATAAAAGCCACCGATAAAAAACCTATTACATTTTCTGCTATTGACAGAAAACGAATAGAGAAAATTTATTACGGTGCCGATATACCAAGTTTGTTGCAACATACTCCGTCCATTAATATGTATAGCGACAATGGTACCGGCATTGGATACAGCTATTTCCGCTTGCGTGGTATGGATCAAACTAGAATTAATACAACTGTTAATGGCATTCCTTTAAACGACCCCGAAAATCAAGGGGTATTCTTTAATAACTTTGCCGATTTAGCCAGTAGTGCTGAGCAAATTCAAGTTCAACGTGGAATTGGAACATCAACTAATGGAACCTCTGCTTTTGGTGGAAGTGTGAATATTCTCACGCGAAATCTTACGCAACAACCTGAAGCAAGTTTAAGTATGGGTTTGGGTTCTTTTGGTTCAAGCCGTTTAACCGCCGAGGTTCAAACAGGTATGCTTAATCATCATTGGATGTTTTATGGCCGATTAGGTCAAGTGAAAACCAATGGATATCGCCAGAACTCTGGTTCAACGGTTCAATCTTATCAATTTAGTTTGGGTTATGTGAACAGAAAATCAATTCTTAAATTCAATTTTTTTGGTGGCAATGCCCAAAGCAAATTGGCTTATTCAGGAATCGATAAAGCAACGTTTGATTCAGCGCCAAAAACAAATCCGTTTGTCAATGGTGAGTCAGATGCCTTCAAGCAATATTTTAATCAAGTTCAATATTCATTTCAATTGGCATCCAACCAAAGTATGAATGCATCTGCCTATTTGGTTAAAAGTCAGGCTCCTCAATTTCAATTCTTGTTTCCATCTTCTTGGGGCTATGGTTTCGATTTCTTTAACATGAATTCAACGCCGTTTTATGTAAACTCAAACAATGATACCATCTTCGGTCCTGGAAATGTAATGAGTTCTTATAGGCTGAACCAAACCTATTATGGAGCCTTTGCTAATTATCACGGTACCTTTGGAAGGTTTAATGTCGACGCGGGTGTTCACTTAAATAAATTTGTTTCAGAACATTTTATGGAGGCAATGTGGGCTAATTATATTCCTCCCACTATTGAGCCAGCAAATAGAGTGTATTTTAATACGGGTTACAAATCAGAACAAAGTGCCTTTGCCAAATTTAACTACGATATAAAAAGTAACTTTTCTGTTTTTGCCGATTTACAAATTCGTCACTCTAGTTTTAAGTATAAAGGCCAAGATATGATGTATAGAAAGGAATTTGGAACCGTTGAAAACATGCAATGGTTATTTGTTAATCCACGTGTTGGTGCCAGGTTTGCCTTTAACTCACGCCACTCTGTTTATGCCATGTTAGGTTCAAGTATGCGCGAACCTACTAGGTTTGATTACCTACAAGACGATTTTGCTCCAAGAGATATCAAACAAAATGAAATTAAGCCTGAACAGGTTACCAATCTCGAACTCGGTTATTCTATTTTAACAAGGTACCTTACAGGGAAAGTAAATGTATTTGCCATGGAGTTCCAAAACCAAATTGTTGGAACGGGGGTTATTAATAATTTTGGTTATGCCGTTACCGGTAATATTGGTAAGAGTTACAGAAGAGGAATTGAATTTGATTTACAAGGAAGAATTGTAAAAAATGTAAACTGGGTTTTGAGCTCATCAATCAGTAAAAATCGTATTCATAAATTAAGTCAAACCTTTTTAAATACAGATTTAAACGATAATCAAATAATTGAATATAAGAATACTCCTTTGGCATTAAGTCCAGAACAAATACACCAAATTGGGTTGCAAGGCAATTGGTTCAAAAACCTTTTGTTTGCCGAACTTAATGGAAGATATGTAAGTATGCAATACCTAGATAATACTGCCACTAAATCCTTATCTATTCCTTCTTTTAAGCTTCTTGATGCAAGTGTTTCACTTAATCTTAGTCGTTGGGTAAACAATGCAAACCCAACAATTAGTATTAGAGCAAATAATTTATTAAACCAAAAATATGCTCCTTCTGGCAGTATTACAGGCTTTAATTCAATTGATAATTCTGGAGCTAGAGGTCAAAGTAGTCTTTATTTCCCTGCTGCTGGAAGAAATTACTTTATTACCTTAAGCATAAAATTTTAGAACAAAAAAAAGAGGCTTACCTGTTTAGGTAGCCTCTTTTTTTTTAATTGAACTAATATTATTCTGCCACAACTAAAAGCAAACTCTTAATCGGGTTGCTGGCAACATCTATTTGTTTTAATATTTCATCTGCCTTATAACGTTGGGCGGCATTTACCTCCACTATCTGATTTAACTTACTTACGGCTTCTTTTTGCTGACCAGCTTTTAAATGTGCTAATGCTAAATACCATTTGCTCATTTGAATCATTTCAAATTTCTTAAATAAATCACCAGCCTCCGTTAAATGTATAATCGCTAAATTAGCAAAGTCAGATTTTAAGTAACAAATTCCAACATATAAATTATATAAAGCTTCGTCTTTTTCTGTTGGTTCGTAACGCTGAAAGGCTTCTAATGCCAAGGTATATTCACCCTCATCATACAATTTCATTGCTTGAGCCTGAATACTAACCGTATCTTTAAACTCTGGATCTGTGGTCCAATAGTTCATGCAAGGTTTTATATTAGCTTCATATAAAGATGAAAGCGTATCTTCTGGAGCTTTCATTCTTTCTGTAATAAACCAACTCGCAATAAAGGCGAGCGCGATAAATGTTAGAAGTGTAAAAAATTTAATAAAGGTTTTCATTTCGGACCGCTAAATTAGTGCTGTTTATCAGGCATTTCCATTAAATTATATAAATGAGGGTTATTTGATGCCAACATACCTTTTTCTGCCATTTATAGAGGTTCGACCCATTTTTGGAATGAATTGCGACATTTAATCTTAAATTAAGAACTATTTGCCCTGCTCATAATCAAATTCCATCCACTCGTGTAGGAGGCCCTTTTTTATTCGTTTTTTCGGTTTAAAGCACTTGTGACTGCTCAATTTTTACAATTTTTGCTGTCGCAAACCATTGATAACTATAGATTGTTTCTTTTTAGGAAAATGTCGCAATAGTTAAAACATATAAAATCAACAAGTTATGAGCTATTGGATTTCTGAAGGAACACATTGTTAACATTTCTAACTGTTTTTATACTTTTCCTTATGAAAGCGTATTTTGATTTGCGTAAATAATAGAAAATCAATTAGATAGGTGATTTACGGTTTTTGGTAGTTTGTATACTAATAGATACACATTTTAATTATTTGTTTTGTCTTTACGTATTGACAATAGTATATATCAATTTAGTGCGACATTTTGATTTTACCACTTTTGGGAAATTATAATTGTGACAAACGATTACTCTCAAGAAAAACAAGCCCTTAACAATTACTGTGGAGAATAATTATAACTAAGTTTTCTCCTTTTCCTTTTTCAACCTACATTTGCATAATTTATACCTATACCTAATAGGTTTTAATTACTCTCCTTCTAAAAAAACACTAATATACTATGCCAAAAGACACGAGCATCCAATCAGTATTAATAATCGGAAGTGGTCCAATTATCATTGGTCAAGCCTGTGAGTTTGATTACAGTGGAAGTCAAGCCGCCCGCTCACTAAAAGAAGAGGGGATAAAAGTTATCTTAATCAATAGCAACCCAGCTACCATTATGACCGACCCAGTTACGGCGGATCATGTGTATTTATTGCCATTGAACCCACAATCTATCGAGCAAATATTAACCGAGCATCAAATAGATGCGGTGTTGCCAACTATGGGAGGCCAAACCGCCCTAAACCTAGCGATAGAGTGTGATGAAATGGGTTTATGGAAAAAGTACCATGTGCGCATGATAGGTGTAGATATTGCCGCCATTGATACCACAGAAAATAGAGAGAAGTTCCGCCAAAAAATGATAGATATTGGCGTTCCAGTTGCCGATTCAAAAGTGGCAAACTCGTTTTTAGAAGGAAAAGAAATAGCCCAACGAATTGGTTTTCCATTGGTAATTAGACCATCCTATACACTTGGTGGAACAGGTGGCGGATTTGTATGGGTAAAAGAGGAATTAGATGCCGCGCTACAACGTGGTTTATCGGCCTCACCTACACATGAAGTACTGGTAGAAAAAGCAGTGTTTGGCTGGAAAGAATATGAACTAGAACTCTTAAGAGACCAAAACGATAGCGTGGCTATTATTTGTACCATTGAAAACTTCGACCCAATGGGCATTCATACAGGAGATTCCATAACCGTAGCTCCTGCCATGACCTTAAGCGATACCGTTTTCCAACGTATGCGCACCATGGCTATTCATATGATGCGCTCGATAGGGAATTTTGCAGGTGGATGTAATGTTCAGTTTGCGGTAAACCCAGAAGATGAAGCTATAATTTCGGTAGAGATAAATCCTCGTGTATCTAGATCATCTGCTCTGGCGAGTAAAGCCACTGGGTATCCAATTGCTAAAATTGCAGCTAAATTAGCTATCGGTTATTATTTAGATGAACTTAAAAACCCAGTTACCAAAACTACTTCAGCTTATTTTGAACCTGCATTGGATTATGTCATTGTAAAAATACCTCGCTGGAATTTTGATAAGTTTAAAGGATCAAACAAAACTTTAGGCCTTCAAATGAAATCGGTAGGTGAGGTTATGGGTATTGGAAGAACCTTTATAGAAGCCTTACAAAAAGCTACACAGAGTTTAGAAATTAAACGCAACGGACTTGGTGCGGATGGCTTCCAACAAAGGAATTTGGAGGATATCGTAGATAAATTAAAGAATCCAAGTTGGGATAGATTATTTGCGGTAAAAGATGCCTTAAGTTTAGGTATGCCAATTTCGTCGGTAGAAAAAATTACGAGAATAGACCGTTGGTTCCTAACGCAAATAAATGATATGGTTCGCCTAGAAAGCGATACCAAACGATTTAACTTAAAAACGCTCCCACAAGAAATAATGGTAGAGCTTAAACAAAAAGGCTATAGCGATATTCAAATTGCTTACCTATTAGGTGGCGATACCACGGAGGATGATGTGTGGGATTTGAGAAAATCAATGGGCATACACCGTATCTATAAAATGGTAGATACATGCGCAGCTGAGTTTCCTTCTCCTACTAATTACTTCTATTCGAGCTTTGATGGAGAGAATGAAAGCGTTGTAAGCGATAAAAAGAAAGTAATTGTGTTGGGTTCAGGCCCGAACCGAATTGGGCAAGGAATTGAATTTGATTACAGTTGCGTGCATGGCCTACTTGCCGCTAAAGAATCGGGTTTTGAAGCAATTATGATAAACTGTAACCCAGAAACGGTGAGTACAGATTTTGATATGGCCGATAAGCTTTACTTTGAGCCGGTATTTTGGGAAGCGCTTAGAGAAATAGTAGAGCTAGAAAAACCTGTTGGTGTAATTGTGCAATTAGGTGGTCAAACCGCATTAAAATTGGCTCGTAAATTAGAGCAACTAGGCATAAAAATAATAGGCACTAGCTTTGCCAATATGGATATTTCTGAGGATAGAGGTTCGTTCTCAGATTTGTTAAAAGAACTAGACATTCCCTATCCAAATTACGGAGTTGCTGAAGATGCAGAAGAAGCCATTGTAGTAGCAAACAAAGTTGGTTACCCCGTTTTGGTTCGTCCAAGCTATGTATTGGGTGGCCAAGGAATGAAGATTGTAATAAACGACGAAGACCTAGAGCAAGCCGTAATAGATTTATTGGGCGATTTGCCTGGAAACCGAGTGTTAATTGATCATTTCTTAGATAGGGCAGAGGAAGCAGAGATAGATTTAATCTGCGATGGAGAAGATGCACATGTGATTGGAATGATGGAACATATTGAGCCTGCAGGCATTCATAGTGGAGATAGTAGTGCGGTATTACCACCATTTAGCTTGAGCCAACATGTTCAAGAAACCATGGAGAAGTATGCTAGAAACTTGGCTATAAAAATGAATATATCTGGTTTGTTAAATATTCAATTTGCGATAAAAGACGAGAAGGTATATGTGATAGAAGCTAACCCAAGGGCTAGCCGCACGGTACCATTTATTGCTAAGGCCTATCAAATACCTTACATAAATATTGCTACCAAAATAATGTTAGGAGTAAACAAACTTAGCGACTTTACCTTTGACCGTAAATTAGTTGGGTATGCAATAAAAGAACCAGTATTCTCATTTGAAAAGTTCCCTGATGTAAATAAAGAGCTTGGACCAGAAATGAAATCAACAGGCGAAGCAATTAGATTTATCAAGGATTTGCAAGACCCTCATTTTAGAACTTTATACAAAGAGAAAAGTATGTATTTGAGTAAATAAAAGGAATTGTATATTCCGTTTAAATTTATTCAAATGAAAACAGCTTTAACCCTGCTTTTAGTTTTAGCATTTTTTAGTTTTAACCTTCATGCCCAAACCGCCAGACCTAAGGTTGGTTTGGTGCTTAGCGGCGGCGGCGCCAAAGGAATGGCACACATTGGAATTCTTAAAGCCATTGATAGTGCAGGCCTAAAAATTGATTATGTTACAGGTACAAGCATGGGCAGCATTATTGGTGCTTTATATGCTGTAGGTTATTCTGGCAAGCAGGTTGATAGTATTGGTAGAACGCTTGATTGGGATATTCTTTTAAGTAATAAGCCTGGCTATAAAGATGTAAGTATAGATGAGAAGGACGAATACGCAAGGTATGCCGTTGAAGTTGGCATCAGAGACCTGAAGCCACAAATTGGAACGGGGGTGATAGAATCGGAAGAGCTTTGGCTAAAACTGGCTGAGGTGTTTTTTCCTGTTTACGACGTCAAAGATTTTTCAAAGTTTAATATTCCATTTAAATGTGTTGCAACTGATTTAGCTACTGGAAAAGCGGTTGTGCATTCAAAAGGTGAACTCATGAAAGCCCTGCGCTCTAGTATGGCTATTCCAAGTGTGTTTACGGCCATAGAATTTAATGAAACCAAATTGGTTGATGGAGGAATTGTAAGAAATTTTCCAGTTACCGACATAAAATCAATGGGTGCTGATATCGTTATTGGTGTTAATTTATTCTCAGGCTTAACGAAAGTAGGCGACCTAAATAATGCATTAGACATCATGTATCAAATTACTCAATATAAGGATGCTGAAGACCTGGTAAAGGAAAAGAAACTATGTAATTTAGTAATTGAACCTCCAGTGGGTCAATATAGCGCGGGTAGTTTTTCGGCCACCGATAGTATTATTTTAATTGGAAATGCAGTAGGAGATTACTACTACCCGTATTTTAAAAAATTAGCCGATTCTTTAAATGCTATTTCCCCAGTTACATACAACCCTTTCAATCGTTTAAAATCCAAAGAGAAGGTTACTATTGACTCATATGAAATAAAAGGAATTCAAAAGACTAGCCAAAATATGCTTTTAGATAGACTCAATATTAAGGAAGGTAAAGCTTACTCTGTTAGTGAAATAAATTATGGATTTAGAAAAGCATATTCCACCAGATATTATGAAAAGGTGTTTTATACCCTTACTCCCACAACACCTGGGCATGCAAAATTAAATTGTGAGCTAAAAGAAAACCCCCTAACTGCACTTAAATTAGGATTGGCCTATCATAGCTTTTCAGGAGCAGCAATTATTGCCAATATTACCCAAAGAAATCTATTGTTTGATAAATCACGCACCATGGTAAAACTAGCAATAGGAGAAAACTTTCGTGCCTTGGTTCAGCATAAACAAGCATTTGGCGCCAGGTTAAACAACTTTGCCACTTTAAGTTATTCGTATGAGTCATTACCTTTTCCTATTTATGATAGATCAGAAATCGCAAACCAAGCATATCTGTATAAAATTTATGTCAATACACTTGATCTTAATTACAAGCGCTTAATTGGTACAAACAAGAATTTTGGTGGTGGAGTGAGTTATTTTCACAATTGGTTTTCGCCTGATATTTCTGCCGTTGCAAGATTAAAAGGAAATGTTAAAAACCTGTATGGATACATAAACTATGAGGTGAATACTATAAATAGGAGATTTTTTCCTACCTCTGGTTTTGATGTTTATGCCGAAGCAGGAGTAATGTTTAATAGAGTTTCAGATGTTCAAGTCTATTCTGGTGATACGTTAATAGACATCTCTAACCTAGTTTCAAATAAGCCTTTCCAACGAATTAAAATATTGGCAGTAAAATATACTGCTCTTTCAAGCCGACTAACATTAATTAAGCATATTGCATTTGGGGCTCAAAAAAACTACACCGGTTTTACCCTCGATAATTTTTATTTAGGAGGAGTGCAACAACTATTTAGAGCCCAATTTGTTTTCCCAGGATTAAAAGAAGGCCAATTAAATTCTTCAAGTTATGCCGGCCTTAACCTAGGATTACAGTATAGGGTTTTGGGAGAATTATATTTAATTGGTAGGGCTTGCGGTGGATTCTATGATTTTACTACCGCATCTAAAATAGTTGATAGAGATAAGGCGCAAGGTTTATTTGGAACTAGCTTAAGCCTTGGATATAATTTAAGTGTGATGCCAATGGAATTCACGGCCATGTATTCTCCTTTAGTAGGAGTTGTGTATGGACATGTAAGAATTGGTTTCTTATTCTAAAGTTTCTTAATCAAATAAATGATCTGGTTCTGGAACTTTGAAAACAAGTTTATTGGTTCCAAAAAAGTTCAGGAAAATATTAATGAAAATGGCCAAAATGTTTGAAACCAAAGGGCCGTTTTTAAGTAAATACTCTGAAGTTTGAGTTAAATCAAATTGCGTGGCAAGGTGCGCAAACCAATTGTTTGGATGAACCATATGGTCGAAAATAAAGTTAATGACCAAATAAATAACAAAGGTTACGGCATATACCAAAATGTATTTTAAGAGGTATTTTTCGTCCTCATCTGTTTGGTCTATATATGTCCAAAACTTATTTAAGGTAAACCCAACAAAGAAACCCATAATATACCCTATAGCCTTTGAAACAAGGTTTAATGCTGGGTATTGTAACGCCATTAACCAAAATACGCCCAAACTAACACTTGCACTTGTTGCACCAACAATTCCAAATTTAATAAATTTCCTTGCTGTAGGGTACTGTCTGAGCCAAACCCTTAATTTTTGAATGTGATGTAATAGCATCTGTGGTCAAAAATAAATATTTAAGTTGTTTAATGAACGGGTAAGCTAAAAATTAACAAAAAATAATATCAGCCGTTCAAAATTCCATTGTCAGCAAAGCTGAAATAGGTCTTATTGCCAACAATAATATGGTCATTGATAGAAATGTCTAAATATTTGCCAGCTTCCAAAAGTTTTTTGGTAATTTCTATATCCTGTTTACTTGGGCTAGTATTGCCAGATGGGTGGTTATGGCAAAGTACAATTCCACTTGCTAGTTGGTCTAATGCTAACTTAAAAACCACTTTTGGATCAACCACAGTTCCAGCTACACCTCCAATACTTATGCGCTTTTTGCCAAGTACAATATTATTTCTATTAAGTAATAGAATCCAAAATTCTTCATGCCTACAATCCTCTAAAATGGGTTCAAAATATAAAAAGGAGTCCTTGCTATTGGTAATCCTTACTATTTTTTTTGCTTCTTCTTCTCTTCGCCTGCGGCCCAATTCTAAAGCCGCCGAAAGGGTAATTGCCTTTGCCTCTCCAATACCTTTTATAACAGTTAAATCGGCCAAAGTTAGCTTACTCAATTCCGATAAATTTTGACTTGCTAGCTCTAAAATTTTTTGAGCTAATTGTAATGCGGAAGCATTTTTGTTGCCACTACCGATTAATATTCCAATAAGTTCTGCATTTGTGAGGATGGCAGGTCCAAATTTCAATAATTTTTCCCTTGGCCTTTCGTCTTCAGCTAAGGTTTTTATTCCAACAAAATGATTTGAAACGGGTTCCATTGCCCAAATGTATTATACACTAGTTAGATGGGCAATTACAAAGAATAACTTTTTCCGGTAAACCGGATAAAACAAAAAAAGCCCCCGCTAGGCGGAGGCTTTCATATAAATAAATCGATTATTTTTTCTTTTTAGCTACAACTTTCTTAGGTGCTGCCTTTTTAACAGGAGCAACTTCAGTTCCAACCTTATTTACAACTTTAGCCAATTTAGATTTTTGGTTAGCTGCTTTATTTTTATGAATAATGCTGCGTTTAGCCAATTTATCTAACATTGCACTCACTTCTTTCAGCAAAGCTTCTGCTTCACTTTTAACAGTGCTTTCGCGTAAACGTTTTGCTAATGTACGAGTGGTTTTAGCTTGGTAACGGTTACGTAAACGCTTAGTAGCGTTATTTCTAATTCTCTTTTTTGCTGAACTATGATTTGCCATTTTCTAAATACTTTTCTTTTTAATATTGCCCTTAGTTGTCCTCAAAAGGGATGGCAAATATAGGCTTTTGTGGATAAAATCAAAAGTTCAATGAAAAATTATCCTCAAACTGAGAAGCTTTCACCGCAACTGCATGTACGTGAGGCGTTTGGATTGTTGAAAGTAAATCCTTTTCCGTTTAATCCGTCCGTAAAATCCAGTTCGGTGCCAAATAAGTAAAGAACTGAACGTTTATCGGTTACCACTTTTACACCATTATCTCCAAAAATTTCATCACCATCTTTTGCTTGGTTGTCGAAGTCTAATTTATAAGACAAGCCTGAGCAACCTCCACTTTCTACCCCTACTCTTAAAAAATAACTTGGGTCATAGTGTTGTTCGTCCATTAACTGGGCTATTCTTGTTTTTGCTTTTTCACTTACTGTAATCATAATCTAGGATGATTGGGTTTCAAAATTACGCTATATTTTTATAAGCAATGCAAGTGCCTTACTTGTTTTTAAGTAAATTTGACACGATTTATATATTTAGTATGTCAAACATTCAAACAATTGCCATTGCTGGCGCTGGAACAATGGGAAGTGGAATTGCTCAAGTATGTGCAAGTTCTGGGTATAAAACACTCTTATTTGATATCAATGCCGATATGCTTGTAAAAGCCAAATCTGCAATCGAAAAGTCGCTCTCTTTTTTGGTTCAAAAACAAAAGTTAAGTGAGGCCAAATCTCAAGAAATACTTGCTAATATTATTTTTACGTCTCAAATAGAATCACTTGTTGCCGATTTAATTATTGAGGCAGTTGTAGAACGACTAGATGTAAAGCATCAATTTTTCCAATCGGTTGCAGCCATAAATTCTCCAACTTGCATTTTGGCAACAAACACATCTTCTATTCCTGTTACCCAAATTGCGGCCAAAATACCATCACCAGAAAGAGTCGTAGGAATACATTTTTTTAATCCAGCCCCAATCATGAAATTGGTGGAGATTATTAGTGGTGTTCAAACAGATTTAGAAGTTGCCAATACGTGTAAGAAATTAATTGAAGGGATGGGCAAAACCTGTGTAATGGCTAAAGATGCCCCTGGATTTATTGTAAATAGAGTGGCCCGCCATTATTATGTAGAAGCCCTAAAAACACTTGAAGAAAATGTTGCTAGCTTTGAAACCATTGATGAATTAATGGAAAGCAGTGGCTTTAAAATGGGCCCATTTAAATTAATGGATTTAATTGGAGTGGATACAAACTTTTCAGTTACTAGCAGTATCTACCAATTATTTCATCAAGACGCTAAGTTTAGACCAAACCGAATTCAACAACAAAAAGTAGATGCCGGAATGCATGGAAAGAAAAGTGGAAAGGGCTTCTATAATTATGGATAGAAACGCCCTTGAAATTAGAAAAGCAAGCATAGTTGATATTGCCGCTATTACTGATATTTATAACAACGAGGTACTGAATGGTGTGGCAACTTTTGATACCGAGATTAAAACAATTGAAGACCGCATTGTTTGGCTGAATCAACATGATTCAAAACATCCAGTATTGGTTGCAACAATTGATACTGAAATTGTAGCCTGGGCTAGTTTAAGTAAATGGAGCGATAGAAGTGCCTATGATCTAACTGCTGAGGTTTCTATTTATGTGCATCAAAACCATAGAGGCCAAGGAATTGGGAGTATTTTGTTTGAAGAAATTGTTCAATTAGCGCCTAGCATAGGTTTACATTATATTCTATCTAGAATTACGCAGGGAAATGAGACAAGTATTCGTTTACACCTTAAAAATGGCTTTCAAATAGTTGGTGTTATGCATCAAGTGGGTAACAAATTTGGCTCCTTTTTAGATGTAACCATAATGGAAAAAATAGTTTCTTAATACCTTGGTTCGAACCGAATAAACATGAAAAATAAAATTGGATTTTTTTTAGTACTACTAGCAGCATTTGCTTTTACAACGTGTAAAAAGGACGCAAAGAATGTATCAAATCTTGACTTTTTTACCCAGGTTCAAGTTGATTTTTATATCAATTTAGATTTGCCTCTTTATGCAGATTTAAATTTTGCTAATGGATATGTATATGAAAAAAATTATGGCTATAAAACAAGGGGTGTAATTGTTTATAACACCGGTTTTACTGGTCCCGACCAATTTGTTGCTTTTGATAGATCTTGCCCTTATAAGGTAGATAGTTCATGTAGTTATGTTAGTGTAGATAGTTCAACACTCTATTTTCGCTGCGGACAATACAACGGAGTAGGAGGTAAATTTAATCCCTGTTGTAATTCAAAATTTGTTGCAAGTAATGGCTCCCAAATGTCGGGACCAGCAGATAGACCTTTACATGCTTACTATGTGAGTGTTTTAGGTAGGCAATTACATATTACCAATACTCCTCAGCAATAAATCTATTGTTTAGTATTTGCCGCCTCAAATTCACAAACCACTTCATAAATGGTTGTTTTTCGGCTAATGTGTCCAATATTGGTTTCCAAATCTTGTTTTCTAAGTAATTCTCGAACCGAAATTAGCGCTTCTACAATTTTAAATTGAATGTGCTTATTTCTTAATAAGGCTTCCAGTTTAACAATCATTTTTGAGGCTGCCACATCCACATGTGAGGAGGATGAAAAATCCATGATTAGAATTTTTGTAGTTGGATATTGATGGAGTGTAGTTAAAATGGAATCAAATACATATTGTTGATTATAATAAAATAAGGGAGCTTCAACCCTAATAATTAAACAATCTTCAACGAGTTCATTTTTCTGATGGATTGAAACGTCTGAATATTTATTTGTTCCTGGTATGCGACCCAGTATGGCTATATGAGGATTATTAGACTTGGAAATAACATAAATAATGGATAGAAAAGAGGATATAATAACACCTTTTAAAATACCAAAGAACAGCACCGCAACAATGGCCAAAAAAGCAATATAAAACTCTGCCCTACTTAGCTTTTTTAGTCGCAATAAATCTTTAATTTTAATAAGATGACTTACGGCAAATAATACCAAAACAGCGAGAGTTATTTCGGGTAGTTTTTCTAAAAGATGGGTAAAGTAAAGTAATAATACACCTAAGAAAAACGTGCAAAACAATAAGGCAACGGGTGTTTTTGCACCAGCCTGTGAATTTACCTGGCTTTGAGATAAGCCTCCTGAAATTGGAAAACCACCAGCAAATGCCACGGCAAAGTTTGCAGCCCCCAAGGCTAATAATTCTTGCCTTATATTAGGTGTTTCATTTTCCTGTTCGGCAAGGGTTCTAGCCACCGAAGAAGATTCAATAAATGCCATTAAAAAACAGCCAAACGACAAACCTAATACCCCATCAATATCTTTGAAATTAATTGATGGAAAAACTAATTTTGGCAACCCAGATGGTATACTTCCAACCAAGGTTAAACCATTAATTTTATAGGGCGAAATGGCAATAAATAGGATGGAAATTACAACGAGAAAAAGTGAAATGGGTTTGTCTTTAAAAAAATAGTTTAATACACCTAATAGTCCAAAAGAAGCAATACCAAAAAGCAATACATTTATATTTGAGTGGGATATATTCTCGAAGAGGAGGTATACCCTATTGAAAAAATTCGACCCTCCTAGGTTCAAACCTAAAAGTGCAGGTAATTGAGTGGAGGCTATAGAAAGCGCGGCACCAGTTTTAAAGCCTAATAGAACAGTATCACTTACAAAATTTACGATTGAGCTTAAGCGCAAAAAATAGGCACTTAAGAAAAATACAAATACCCCAAAAGCACATAATGTTGCAATAGAAATATAGGTTTCAATACTTCCATCACTTAATGCGCTAACACCCGAACCAATCATTAAGGCAATAGCAGAGGTGGGTCCAATGGCCACCTTTTTTGTGGAAGTAAATAGGGCAAAAAACAAGCCTCCAACTAAACAACAGTATATACCAAATTCAGGGGCCAAGCCAGCTAATGTTGCATAAGCCATTGATTCTGGCAATACAAACATGGCAAGGGTAATTCCAGCTATTAAATCCCACCTAAAATTTATTTTGGTATAGGTTTTAAAAGTGTCAACAATTGGAAGCAAAACCATGATTAATCTTCCTCTGCTAATAGTGCTGCTTTTGCCTTTTGTATTTCTGCTAATTGCTCTTCACTTACCTTAGGGTATTTAAGTTTTAATTTTTCAAATTCAAGGTATACAACAGTGCCTAAGCAGATCCGTGTAAACCATTTATCGTCGGCAGGTAAAATGTACCAAGGAGCATGTTCTGTTGAGGTAGCGCTAAGCATTTCCTCATAAGCTTTCATATATTTATCCCAATGCTGTCTTTCATTGGCATCAGCCATTGAAAATTTCCAGTTTTTTTCTGGCTTTTCAATTCTATCTAAGAAACGTTTTTTTTGCTCGTCCTTTGATAAATGTAAGAAAAATTTAAGTATTAAAGTTCCGTTTTCACTAAGATTTTTTTCGAACCTATTTATTTGCTTAAAACGCTCCTCCCAGAAATCAGAATCTATATCTTTTAATTTTTTAATGCCAGGTATTTTTTCGTTTAAAATATATTCAGGGTGAACACGGGTAACAAGTACATTTTCATAATGAGAACGATTGAAAATACCTATTTCACCTTTGCCTGGAAGTTCTAAATAATGACGCCAAAAGTAATCATGATTGAGCTCAAGGTGTGAAGGCGCCTTAAAACTAGCAACCTTAACACCCTGAGGGTTGAAGCCTTTCATTACATGTTTTATTACTCCATCTTTTCCAGCAGCATCCATAGCTTGCAAGACTATTAAAACGCTGTGTTTGTTTTCGGCAAATAGTTTGTCTTGTAAGAGTGCTAGTTGTTCTAAGCCATGTTGTAATATCTCTTCACCTTCTTGCTTGGTAAACAGCTTATTTTCAAAATCTGTATCAAACTTCTTTAGCGATACTTTTTTACCTTCCTTAACTTGTAAAGTCTGAAGATATTTTTGCATTTCCTTTTTAAAGATCATCGCGTTAAAGTGGTGTTATAAAAGTGTAGATTTTACAAGAAATACTTACATCGTTCCAAATTCCATTTCGCCAGCATCGTCCATTTCCTTCAACTTCATAATTTGATCCAATGCATCTGGCACTACATCGCTACAAATAGTTACAAAGCTGTTTTTTGTTGCGTTTTTAATCGCAAAATCAATGGCTTCAGTTTCTTTTCTAAATACGGTTACCTTTTTGTTGGGATCAACCTGGGTAATTCCTCGCATCATTAAATCAATAATTTCCTGCTCTGTTCTGCCGCGTAAATTTTTATCTTGTCTAATAACTATTTCATCAAACATTTTAGCTGCCAAAGTTCCGAGGGCTATGGTGTCTTCATCTCTTCTATCACCTACTCCGGCAATTATTCCAATATGTCTTGCTTCTATTTTAGAGAGCATTTCGGCAATAGCTTCAAAACCTGCTGCATTATGAGCATAATCTACCATTACTTCAAAGTTTTTGAACCTAAAAATATTCATCCTTCCTGGTGTTTGTGCAGGTCCTGGAATAAATGTTTGAAGTGCAATACGCATATCTTCAATTTTGAAATTCCTAACAAAACCAGCCAATAGGGTAGGAAGAATATTTTGAATGTTATAACTAGCCCTGCCGCCATAAGTAAGAGGAATATTAACGGCTTTCTCGACTCTAATTTTCCAAGTTCCTTTACAAATTGTCACATACCCATTTTCGAAAATAGCAGCTAGGCCACCTGTTTTCATATGAGCTTGAACAATTGGATTATTTTCATCCATGGTAAAATAGGCTACCTTACATTTAAGCGAAGCAGCCATCGCAGCGGTCCATTTATTGTCGGCGTTTAATATGGCATAGCCACCTGGTAAAACGCTATTTGGAACAACCGCTTTCACCCTTGCCAACTGCTCAATTGTATCTATATCTTGTAGCCCCAAATGGTCTTCTGCAATATTAGTTACAATGGCCATATCGCAATTATGGAATCCAAGTCCTGACCTTAAAATACCACCTCGTGCACACTCTAATACGGCAAAATCAACGGTAGGGTCTTTTAATACAAACTCTGCACTAACAGGTCCTGTGCAATCTCCACGCATCATTAATTGATTTTGGATATACACCCCATCTGTGGTGGTGTACCCAACTTTATAACCCATTGTTTTTACCATATGAGCCATTAACCTTGTGGTTGTAGTTTTTCCGTTGGTTCCTGTAACTGCTATAATTGGAATTCGTGCCGATGATCCTGGAGGATATAACATGTCTATAACAGGTTCGGCAACATTTCTAGGCAAACCTTCTGCAGGATCAATATGCATTCTAAATCCTGGTGCAGCGTTTACCTCTAAAATGGCACCTCCATTATTTTGAATTGGCTCACTTAAACTTTCAGCCATTATATCAATTCCGCAAATGTCTAAGCCAATAATTCTTGCTATTCGTTCGCACATAAAAATATTATCAGGATGAACATAATCAGTTATGTCTGTTGCCGTTCCTCCAGTGCTTAAATTGGCAGTTGGTTTAAGCCATAATTCTTCACCTTTAGGTAATACACTTTCCAATGTAAGATTATTTTTTGCAAGTATATCTAAGGTAAAGTCGTCTACTTTAATACTTGTTAATGTTTTTTCATGTCCAAACCCTCTTCGTGGATCTTGATTGGTAATGTTAATTAACTCTTGAATGCTATGCTTACCATCGCCTGTAACAGCAGCTGGTTTGCGAATAGCGGCGGCAACATATTTATAATTAATAATTAAGATTCTGTGATCTAATCCAGTAATATAGCGTTCAACAATTACTCCCCTCGAATATTTTTTAGCTGCCTCTAATCCTCTTACTGCATCCTCATAATTCTTAATATTTGTAGTTGCTCCTTTGCCATGATTTCCATCTACGGGCTTAGTAACAATTGGATATTTTATACTTTCTATTGCTGCTTGAAGGCCTTCTTCTGTATACACAATCCTTCCTTTGGGAACAGGAATTTCTGCCGCCTCTAATAAATTTTTAGTTTCTTCTTTGTCGCAAGCAATGTCTACCGCAATACTTCCAGTTGTACTTGCTATGGTTGCTCTAATTCTGCGTTGGTTCACACCGTAACCTAGCTGAACCAAAGAATGTTTATTTAATCTGATAAACGGAATTCCTCTTGCCACGGCTTCATCTACTATGCAGCCTGTGCTAGGCCCAAGCCTATCATCTTCTCTAATTTCACGAAGATTTTGAATGTCATCAGCTAAATCGTAAGGTGTGCCATCAATTAAGGCTTCTGCTATTTTTACGGATGCTTTAGCTGTATAGATTCCAGCTTTTTCTTCCATATAACTAAATACTACATTGTAAATGCCATGCTTGCCTGTTGTTCTGGTTCTGCCAAAACCACATTCCATGCCTGCCAATGTTTGTAATTCCAAAGCAATATGTTCAATAACATGGCCCATCCATGTTCCCTCCTCAACCCTACTAAAAAATCCACCTGGCGAACCTACTGAGCAACGATGCGAAAACATAGATGGAAACAGGGCCTCTAGCCTTTCTTTAAAACCGTCAATCTTATTTGTAGGACGTTCCTCCATTTCTTCTAAATCGAGGCGCATTTGAACGAGTTTGTGGCGACGAACACTCCAATAATTTGGGCCACGCATTACCTTAATGTCTAATATTTTCATAGGTCGGTTTTTGATGGATTTAATACTTCACAAGATAGCAATGAGAACTATAATTCAAAATTTAATTTCACCTTTGGAGGTATAACTAATTTATGCTCCCGAGCAGATAGGGATAGTATTTTGTCATTCTTATAGAAAAAAGCAATAAAAGTTTGCCTATTTTACTTCGATTCCTATATTCGCAACCCATCATATTGAATTAACATTGGAAAAACCTAAAGGAAAACTCATCTCCATTGGTGGAGCTGAGGATAAAGGAACTGATTTAGAGCAGGGATTTGTACAAAGAAATCGACTTAATTTTTTCGAACTTGGAATTCTGAAAAGAATTGTTGACGAGGTAGGAGGAACCCATAAGCGCATTGAAGTAATTACTACCGCCTCCTCCATACCTGAAGAGGTAGGAGAAAATTATGTTTCGGCTTTTGGTAAAATTGGATGTGTAAACATTGGAATATTACCTATTCGCAATCGCCAAGATGCTGCCTTGCCAGAATATGTTGAACGGATTAAAACCTGCGATGGTGTTATGTTTAGCGGCGGTGATCAACTTAGATTAACCAGTATTTTTGGAGGCACAGATATTTATCAAATTCTTCATGATAGGCTTGAGAATGAAAGCAATTTTGTCATTGCTGGAACAAGTGCGGGTGCAATGGCTATGAGCAATACCATGATTTATCAAGGTAAAAGTGATTTGGCACATTTAAAAGGTGAGGTTAAAATTACTACAGGCCTAGCTTTTGTTGCGAATGTAATTATTGATTCACATTTCGATAAGCGTGGTAGATTTAATCGTTTGGCTCAAGCAGTTGCGAGTAACCCACAATGCACCGGTATTGGCTTAGGTGAAGACACCGGCGTAGTAATTACCGAAGCAAATCAATTGGAGGTTGTAGGAAGTGGTGCTGTGGTAATAGTGGATGGAAAAGACATTCAACATTCAAATATTACAGACATTTCTGAAGGATCTCCAATTTCTATTGAAGGTTTAAAAGTAAATATCTTAGTTAAGGGTAATGGTTACCTTTTAAAGGAGCGTAAATTTCAAGAGTCTGTTATTGTTCTAGCAGAGTAAAACATTTTAAGTGAAGGAGAGTTTAGTTGATATGCATCGTTTAAGTGATAAAGACATTGAAATAAGAGAAGAGTTTCATTCTTTTATAGCCGAAGTGCCCGAAATACCTGGTTGTTCGGCCATTGGAGCTACGGCAAATGAAGCAATAGAAAATTTAAAAGCAATAATTTCTGAATTGGATTTAAATTAAATTCTTCTAGACGTTATTTATAGATAGCTATTTGCATGGGTTCATTGTTTTTTACCCATGCCCTATACATACCTTCTGAGTTAAATGGTAGTTCAATATTTCCAACAGTATCTATAGCTATTAAGCCACCTTCTCCGCCAAATTTTACTAGCTTATCCTTAACTACATATTCGCAGGCTTCTTTTAAACTAAGACCCTTGTATTCCATTAAACAAGATATATCATAGGCAACAACAGCTCTTATGAAATACTCGCCGTGCCCTGTGCACGAAATGGCGCAGGTGTTATTGTTTGCGTAGGTTCCAGCACCAATCATTGGACTATCACCTACTCGTCCAAATCTTTTATTCGTCATACCACCGGTGCTAGTGGCTGCGGCTAAATTTCCATAGCTATCTAAGGCAACTGCACCTACCGTACCAAATTTTTTTTCGCCTGTTTCAAGTTTATCACTATGATCCATTTGATACGTATCTGTGTGCTTCACATCCTGCCATTGTTGATAGCGTTCCTCTGTATAAAAGTAATCGTCGGTTTCAAAAAGTACTCCCTGAGTTTTAGCAAACACTTCAGCTTCGCTTCCACATAGAAAAACGTGTCCCGATTTTTCTTTAATTATACGAGCTAATTTTATTGGGTTTCTTATCTTGCTTACTCCACTTACAGCACCTGCTTCCAGGGTTTTGCCATCCATAATGGAGGCATCCATTTCGTGGGTACCCTTGTTTGTAAAAACAGCGCCCTTACCAGCATTAAATAAAGGAAAATCTTCCAAAGAAGCTACTGCTGCTTCAACCGCATCCAAGCTGCTTCCCCCATTTTGTAATATGGCTGTACCTATTGATAAAGCAGTTGATAGGCCTAATTTATAGGTTGCCTCCTTTTCTGCGGTCATCAAAGAGGGCAATATGGTACCCGCGCCACCATGAATAGCGAATGAGAATTTTTTCATAAAAAAGTAATTAGGTTAGCTTTAAGCTGAAGAACAAAAGTAAAGAGAATTTGTTAACTACCACTCGGCAGTTGGGTCATATCTAAATACTTCACTCATTTCTTCTACTAAGGGTAAAAGATGTTCGGTATGCTGTCCTTTTCTTCCGCCAAACACAGGTTTCCAAGTTCCAGAATCAGGTATTTTTATTCCTGCTTTTAGGATATATGGAGTAATATTCGACATCCACTTTTCTTGCAAACTTTGCTCACCAACAAATATTCCTTCTGCCTTTAAAAGGTCTTCATTTGGACCTTCTTCAAACATTCCTAAAGCATAATTCCAAGCTTCATTAAAGGCAGCTTGCATTCTAGTATGACTTTCTTCGTTGGCCGAACCAAGTTTGGTAAACCAGGTATTTGCATGAAAAACGTGATACTTTAGTTCGCCTTTAACCTTGCGAGCTACTTTAGCCAAAGGCTCATAGCTTGATTGCGCTAAGAATTCAAAACGCAACTGGTCGGCATGGTCATATAAAAAATGACGTACTAAACTAAAATCATATTCACCGTTTGGAAGCTCAACTAGTATTGAATTATGGAACTGATTTGCATTACGAGTAAAGGCAACAGTATCGGGTTCTTGCTCACCTAATTCTTGCAATAAAGTATAAATTGCTTGAGCTTGGCCAATTTTATCTTGAGCCATACTACTAAAGGAAATATCTTCTTCCAATATGGGCCCCAAGCCTGTCCATTCACTATTTCTATGACCAATTATTAATAAATCATCGGCCATTTTATAAAGCATTTCTTTTAATGCTATGTTCGTATTTGAATTCATAAATATGCTAAACTCCCTTTTTATATTTGTTAATTTTCTCCATTACCTTATAGCCTCCAGCTTCTCTGTATTGCTTTTCAGGAACGGTATCAAAAATATCCGAATCGTCATATTCAGAAGCATACACATCTCTTGTTTTTACTACCCAAATATTGGCACTTAAACCTCTACGGCCATATTGCTCTTTAGCAAAAATAAAGGCCATTTCTGCATTTGGTGCATGTACTATACCTACGTGCATGTGTTGGTCGCCACGCTTCTTTTGATGAAATACTTCATATGTTTCCCATTGGTCTAACTCGTTTAAAGGAGCTATTGGGTTTTCGAGCTCTATTTCTGCTCTGTTTATTCTTGGATCAAGTGATTTTATCATATGTTTTTGTTTTGTTCCGAACCTAAAAGGTTAGGAAGGATAAAATAGTATTAGGCTAGTGGAACCATATATTTTGATTCACTAGTATTTAAGGCTTCCCTTACCCAGCGACCACGTTCTTCGGCATTTCTGCGCACAGCCAAACGCTCTGCGTTGCAAGGGCCATCGCCATTTACAACACGTTTAAATTCATCCCAATCTGGTTCGGTATATTCCCATTTACCTTCTGCATTTTTCTTCAAATTTGGATCAGGAACTGTTAAACCTAAATCCCAAATTTTTGGTACATACATATTTAAGAATTGTTGGCGCATATCATCATTACTTGCCATCTTAACTTTCCATCTCATTAATATTTCTGTATGATTCGAAATTTTATCAGAAGGTCCGAAGAAGTGCATAATTGGTGGCCACCAGCGGGTTAATGCTCCTTGAACCATTTCGCGTTGTTTAGGTGTACCTGTTGCAAGTGTAACCACGTTGTCGTGACCATATTTTAAGTGGAACGATTCTTCTGTACATATACGGTCTAATGCTCTGCAATATGGTCCGTAACTACCCTTTGCATTTGCTACTTGATTGATAATTGCACCAGCATCAATTAACCAAGCAATGATACACGCATCTGCCCAAGTAAATGCTGGGTAATTAAACACGTTTGAATATTTAGATTTACCTGTAATTAAATCGTTAATCATAGCTTCTCTACTTTTTCCAAGTGTTTCGGCAGCACTATAAAGTAATTGTGCATGTCCAACTTCATCTTGTACTTTAGCCATTAAAGCCAATTTTCGTTTAAATCCAGGTGCACGAGTAATCCAAGTACCTTCTGGTAAAGCGCCAATAATTTCGCTGTGTGCATGTTGTTCTATCATACGAATCAACTGCTTGCGATACTCTTTAGGCATCCAGTCTTTTGGTTCAATTTTTTCGCCTCTGGCAATTCTTGCCTCAAACTCAGCTAACTTTTGAGGGTCTTCACCGGCAACCATCATTGCTGCCTTGTCATTTGGATCGATGTAAGCGTTTCCGTACATATATTTCTGTTTTATTTTCTTTTTGTTTAATAGGTATAGGGCCGAATTATGGTTTGTAATTAAGGTCTGTTACCAACTTTTTTCTGAGTCCACCCATGATAAAATCACTAATTTTTTGAGCAATTTCTGGAGCCTTCATTTTTCCTTCAGGATGATACCATTCATTTATCCAATTTACACTACTTAAAATGCTTAATACGGCGAATTTCTTATCTACATTTTCGAAAAGATCTTCCTGTATTCCGTTTTCAACAATGTGGTTAAATTCGTTTTCATAATGATGGCGCAATTGGGTAAAATCTTTTAAAGAATCTGCCGGCAAACTCCTCCATTCTTTTAAAAAAACAGCACTTTTATCAATGTCTTCCGTAATAATTTCAACGTGGTGTAAAATTGCTTTACGTAATCTTTCTTCTGCGTTAAAATAAATATCGTTTACTTCTGCTATCGAACTCAAAAACTTTTGGGCCATTCCAAAACATATTATTTCTAGAATTTCTTCCTTTGATTTGATATGATGGTATAAGCTTGCCGCCTCAATATTTAATTGAGTGGCAATGTCACGCATAGAACTAGCTTCATACCCTTTTTGTCTAAATAGTTGAGCGGCAGCGGCTATGATTTGATTTTTTCTACTTTGTGGTTGAGTTTCAGACATAAAAACAAACGTTTGTTAGACAAAAATAGAATTTCCAAGAAATTTTCCAAGGTAATTTTTCGCAGTCAGATAAATTGTGACTTTATCCTAACACGAAAACCGTAGGAATTTTATGTAAATCTGGTTTCGCAGATTTCCATTGTGCAAGCGTTTTGGTTCGAACCCATCCCTTGCTCGAACTAATATTACAAGCAATGCAGAGTTTAGTTTGAGAATTACACTGGGCAATTAGCTCTTCCAACAATTGATTATTTCTATAAGGAGTTTCCATAAATATTTGAGAAACTCCTTTATGGGCAAGGCTTTCTAGCTCTTTTATCTTTTTTATTTTTGGTGCTTTATCTATTGGTAAATATCCCGAAAAAGTAAATTGTTGACCATTAAAACCACTTCCCATTAAAGCCATCATCATACTTGAACCACCTGGCAATGGAATTACCTCAATGTTTTTGCTTTGAGCCAAGGCAACTAAGGCCGAACCTGGGTCGGCAATGCAAGGTAAACCAGCATCGCTAATTATTCCAGCATCATTGCCCTCTAGAGCTTTAATTAAGGGTGGAATATCCATTGGATTACTATGTTCGTTTAACAACCAAATTTGCAATTCTTGTTGACTATGTTGTAAATTCAATCTTTTGATGAGTGCACGTGCTTGTTTCTCATTTTCAACCACAAAATGTTTTACATGATGAACTATTCTGCGCACCATTTCGGCTATGAAATCGTCCGAATTATCGTCGCTTAGGAAGTTTGGAATGAGGTATAATTTACCATAAGGTTGTGAGTTCATATATAAATGCTTGGTTTATTGATAATTAAAACAAAAAAAATAAAGGTTGATTTTTGACTTCCTCACCCTTATTTTCGCCGTTCTTAAAATATTACAATGGCAATATTAACAAAAATAAGAAACAGATCAGGATTGGCTATAGGTGCAGTAGGTTTGGCCTTAGGATTATTTGTGGTCTCAGATGCTTTAAATTCTAGCAAAGGCTGGTTTGGAGGAAGTTCACAATCCAATAATGTGGGCGAGATTAATGGAGAATCTATTGGTATAAAACAATTTGACGACAAATTGAATTATAACCTGGAGAATTTCAAAAAGCGTACTCAACAAGAAAATTTAGACGAAGCTACTCGTGGGCAAGTTCGTGATCAAACATGGAATCAAATGCTAAATGATTTTATGTTATTGAAAGAATACAACGAATTAGGCGTTACAATTAGTGAAAAAGAATTGGCTGATATGGTATATGGTGAAAACATTCACCCTCAAATCAAACAATCTTTCACTGACCCTAACACAGGTATGTTTGATGTAAATCTTGTAAAACGTAATTTAAAACAAATTACCGAAGGTTCTGATGATAAGATGAAGGCTCAATGGAAAGAGTTTGAAGACTATTTAGTAACTGAAACCTTACAACGTAAATATTCAAACCTTTTGAAGAAGGGCTTATATGCAACTTCTCTTGAAGCAAAAAATATGTACATCGGAAGAACACAATCTTCTGAGGTTAATTTTGTTGCTTTAGCATACAATACTGTTGCCGATTCTTCTATCGTTGCTGAAGATGGCGAGTTGAAATCGTATTTCAAGAAAAATATTGAAAAATATAAAGAGCGTGAAAATTCTCGTAAATTAGAATTTGTTGTTTGGGATTTTGCCCCAACAAGTGAAGATAGTGCTGTAGTTCAAAAATGGGCTTTCGATCAAGTAGCTCAATTTAAAGCCGCCGAAAATGATACTGCTTATGTAGACATTAACAGCGACACAAAATTTGATGCAACCGCTAAAAGAAGAAGTGATTTCCCTGAATCAGTTCAAGCACGTATTTTCCGCGATTCTGTTGGAACCGTTATAGGACCAGTATTTGAAAACGGAAAATATAGCATCTACAAAATTTCTGGTACCAAACAAGATTCTGTTTTCTCTATGCGTGCTAGTCACATCTTAATTAGAGCTGAAGGTGCTACCATGACAGATACCATCAACGCACAACAAAAAGCCAATGATATTCTTGGTCGTTTGCGTAAAGGTGAAGATTTTGCAAAGCTTGCAACTGAATTTGGTACAGATGGTACGAAAGATCGTGGTGGCGACTTAGGTTGGTTCCCAGAAGGCCAAATGGTGAAGGAGTTTAATGATGCAGTGAAAAACGGAAAGAAGGGTGATCAATTTGTACTAAAAACCCAATTCGGTTTCCATGTAATTAAAATTACTGAAGACAAAACTAAGAAATTGGTTTGTGCGGGTGTGTTAGAACGCGCTGTTGAAGCAAGTGAAAAAACTACAACTTCAGCTTATAACGATGCAAGTCAGTTTGCCGCTGCTAGCAGAAATGTTGAAGATTTTAATAAAAACGTTGACGAAAAGAAAATGGTTAAACGTGTTGCAGAATTTGTACGCGAAACCGATAACTTTTTACCTGGTTATAATGATGCACGCGAAGCTGTTCGTTGGTCGTTTAATGCAAAAGTTGGTGATGTAAGTGAAGTTATGACGGTTGGTGGCGATAAATATGTAATTGCTAGTTTGAGTTTAATTCGCGAAAAAGGAAAAGCTAATTTTGAATCTTCTAAAGATCGTGTAACAAACGATTACCGTAAAGATAAAAAGGCAGAACAATTATCTGAAAAGTTAAAAGTTGCTATGGAAGGTGCCACAACCTTAGATGCATTGAGTAGAAAAATTAATCAGGCTGTTACACCAATTGCGGCTCAAACATTTGAAAATGGTAGCATTCCTTATGTAGGTTTCGATAATTCATTTGCAGGAACTATTGCAGGAACAAGCGCATTAAATAAACTTACAGGACCAGTAAAAGGTGATGCAGCAGTTTATGCATACCAAGTAAATAAAATTACTCCTCCAGCTCCTTTAACAGATTATACTCAACAAAAAACAGAATTAAGCGGTAGCCTACAACAAAGAGTTGAATATAGCTATTTTGAAATTTTGAAAGAGTTGAAAAGCGTTAAGGATAACCGCTACCAATTCTATTAGTATGTTAAACTATCTCAAAACAGGGTCGGGTAATACTACACTCGTTTTGATTCATGGATACTGCGAAAACAATACCTGCTTCACGGAGCAGGTATTGTTTTTTAAGGACCATGCTACTGTTATTGCTATTGATTTGCCTGGCTTTGGTTCGAGCCCAAGCAAAGCTGGTATTACAATAGAACAAATGGCCGAACTTGTGCAGGATGTATTAGCTCATGAAAATATTCAAGAATGCATCCTTATAGGACATAGCATGGGAGGCTATGTTACGTTGGCCTTTGCAGAATTGTTTCCGAGTATGCTGCTAGGCTTTGGATTAATTCATAGCACAACCTTTGCCGATACGGATGAACGTAAAGCAAAACGCTTACAAGTAATTTCCTTTATTGAGGAAAATGGCAAAGAGGCCTATATTAAAAACTTTATACCCGGATTATTTGCACCGACCACCTCCAAAGAAATTAGTTCAAGAGCAATTAGTGAAGGTTTAATAAGCGATGCTGAAGGTATAAAAGCGGCTGCCCTTGCTATGAAAGATAGGCCTGATAGATCTTTTATTTTAAAACAAACCAATTTGCCCGTGTTTTTTGGAATTGGGAAATTAGATGCACTTATTCCCGAACAAGCTATGTTTGAACAAGCAGCTATGTGCAATAAGGCATACGTAGCCTATCTCCAAAAATCAGCGCATATGGGGATGATGGAAGAATCAATTTTCTTGAATCAAGAAATCCTTGGTTTTATCAATTTGGCAAATTTAAATAAGTAGAAATGGTGTTGAGCCAAAAGGCTAATTTCCTACACTTCTAATAGCTTTCAGTACAATCAAAAAGTCTTTCTCTACAGAGTAATCCTTTGCGTAAAGAAAATTAAGTTTTTGAATGGTAATAGGGTTTAATGTTTTACCACCCTGTGCATCTAAAGGACTAACGATGCCAGATTTAATGCTAGGTAATAATTTAATATTTGTTGCTTCTGCATAGCCTACCCAAGTTTTATGGCCACTAAATACTTGGATAATATTGTTAAAGAAATTGCCTCTATGCTTTACAAACAAAAGGATAATAGGCGAGAATAGGAGCATTAAAAAACTTGTTGCCACATCAAAAACACGTTTCTTTTGTTGTTCAAAGGCTTTTGAAAGTTTCAGATTAATTTCAATGGTATAAAAATCACCAGGTGTGTTTTTATTATTACTTCCTATAATGAATAAACTCTCCTCAGGAACTATTTTGTAAAGAATATCTTCTTGGCTGTTTCTGCCCATCCATTCAATGATTTGACTTGCAGCCAAATCTTTACTGCAAAAAATAATTTCTTCTACACCAAAGAACTTAACCAATTCGGTAAGCTCATTTACTTGACCCAAATAATGGTTGTCGTCTTTATTTGCTTCAATTGAAACATAGCCTAAATAATCACTTTTTGATTTTGATTTAACAAGCAAATCTTGAACTCGCTCAACTTCCGATTTATTACCAACAATAATTGTTTTGAGATTACTGCCCATGGTAAAACTTAACCTGCGGTATTTGGCAAAATACAATAGAACCCGAATGATAAATGCATCGGCAATGGCTGCAAATGCACCAAGTATAATTATAGCCCTCGAAAATCTATATGCTTCACCTATAAAAGCATAAAATACGGCAATTGCTAATGTTCCAAAGGCAATTCCTTTCGCAACACTCAAAAAAGTTTTTCGCTTATTATAAGATCCTGCCAAAAACAAACCTGCTAGCCAAAGGAGTGTGTATACTAAACTATTTGAGTATACTATTTCGCTTGGGTAGGCAGCTGGTGTATCATATTTTAGGTTCGACCAAAAACCAACAAGCAAGGCCAAACTGCTAAAAATTAAGGTAAAATCTAAAAGAGGAACAAATATTTTTGAAGCGAACCGACTTACAATAGCTGCGAGTGCTCTTAAATAAATTGCTATATGAATTAAGGCGCTGAAGTTTCTGGCGTGTTTTTGCGAATAATGTTTTTTAGCAAAAATGACCATTGCCTTATAAAAGGTAAACACAAAATTAACACTCGTTTTCTTAGTGCTTTCACCTTTATAATGAATAATGGTTGTATCAGGAAAATAGTAATTTTTAAAACCTGCTTTATTTATACAATAACTTAAATCTATATCCTCACCATACATAAAGTAATCTTCATCCAATAGGCCTACCGATTTTAAAACATCATGTCTTATCATCATAAAGGCACCGGCTAAAACATCCACTTCATGTATTTGGTTCTTATCTAAAAAACCCAAATGATATTTGCCAAATTTACGAGAGCGAGGAAATAAGGCGGCTAAGCCACTAATTTTAAAGAAGGCTACTTCTGGTGTAGGCAAACCTCTTTTTGATTCGGGTAAAAATTTGCCTGAGCCATCAATCATTTTAACACCAACTGCCCCTGCATCCTGAGTTTGGTCCATAAAATGAATTACTTTTTTAAAGCAATCTTCTTCAATTACCGTATCTGGGTTTAAAAGTAATATGTATTTTCCTTGTGCAACTTTAATTGCCTGGTTATTTGCTTTAGCAAAGCCAACGTTTTCTTTGTTTTCGATAAGTTTAACCTCAGGAAAAAGGTCTCTAACCATATCGCAACTGCCATCTAAAGAATGATTGTCAACAACAAAAATCTCTGCATTAAGGCCTATGCAAGCCTTACGTACCGAGTGCAAAGCTTGTTCTAAGAAATACTTAACGTTATAATTTACAATTACTACCGACAGTTGCATAGATACAGGTAACGAATATATGGTTTTGATTATTGTTTTGCCAATTGATTTAGTTTAAGCCATTTCACTTGCATGGTTAAAGCGCACCTATTAAAGCATGATTTTTATAGAATATTTAGGATTAGCATATTTCAAAAATATGAATCGCAAGTGCCCTATCTGCCTAATTATGAAACGATTTAATCTAGTTTGATTAATAATTTCTTAATAAACCTTTCATCAATCAGATTGTGAATTTCATCCTTCAAAATTGCGTGTTCGTCTAAAAATAATTTATGAGTTGTGTAACTAATTGCAACTTTGCCTCGTCATACACCCAAAACAACAAAAAAAATATCTTATGAAACTAATTAACACTTTTTTACTAAACATCCTATTAATAGGAGGACTTACCGTTTCTACTTGTAACAATGCAAAAGCGGGTGAATT
The DNA here is from genome assembly GCA_002256395.1 of Bacteroidetes bacterium B1(2017). Taxonomy (GTDB): domain Bacteria; phylum Bacteroidota; class Bacteroidia; order UKL13-3; family UKL13-3; genus B1. The sequence goes on from NKJG01000001.1 coordinate 1,265,097, forward strand.
GCCACAAAATCAAAAAATAAAAGCAATCAGCACTGAAATAAGAAATAAAGTTGCCTTTCCAGACGAATTAATTGGAAAAGAAATTTCTGAAAAAGTTACGGTTGAATTTAAAATTAAAGAAGATAAAACGATTGAAGTTACAACTGTGAATACTGTAAATGAATTTTTAAAATCGTACGTAAAGAAACAGGTTGAAAGCTTAAACCTTACCAATACCGAAGGTTTTGAAGGAAAGATTTTGCAAATAAGTCTATTGTTTGAAAACTAAATATTCATAGCTTAAGGGGTTTTAGGCTTAGAAAAAAGTGTTGGCCTATTTAATAAAATAGGTCAACCTTTTACTTAAAAAAACTGACTAACAATACTGAGGTGCCAGGGTACACTTCATTTTTCTCATAAGCATTTTACATTTACATCTACCTTAGAAAGCCATTGTTGTATTCGCAATGGCTTTCGTTTTTTTATGCCACCTCGGCTTTTTTTGCTATACTTGAAAGTATGAACCTACGACTTGGTTTTTTATGTTTCATTCTTGCCTCCTTTATTCAGGTAAATGCGCAGATTTCAAATGAGGTGCTGGAGGATAAGATACTTGTGAATGCAAAAGACTCTGGACTTTTTGGCTTTAGTTTATTAAATACAAACTATATGCGAAACACAGAGTATTTTAATCCAATTGAGGAGGGAAGGACACTTTTTGGGTATCAGTTACAACCCAAATTTACCTATCAACCATCTGCTAATATTGCTATAGAAGCAGGTGTTTGGCTGCGACATGATTTTGGTGGGAATAATCCTTATACCACCGCTTTACCTACCTTTTCTGTAAAGGCAACGCAAGGAAATATGCAACTTGTTTTTGGCACCTTGCAAGGTTCTTTAAGTCATGGTATGCTTGAACCCATGATGAACATAAATAGTATTATTGATAAGCGTATTGAGAATGGCTTTCAATTTAAATACACACCTAAGAAATTTTATCTTGAAACATGGATTAATTGGGAGAATTTTATTCAACCAAATGAATTTAATAAGGAACGGTTTACAGCCGGAATTAACTCAAAGGTATACCTCAAGAAATCAGAAGATGAATCATTGAATTTGTATTATCAATTTATGGCATCGCACCAAGGTGGGCAAATAGATAGCGATACTATTGATCCATTTATGATGCAATTTAACCAAGCTCTTGGGATCAGATATACTAGAAAAATGGCACCCAAATTTTCTGTATTACTTGATGCTGCCTATTTAAACTACACCGAAACGAGTGATAGTAAAGTAAACCCATTTACCAATGGAATGGGAGTATTTGCTAATGCTGGAATTACCTATTCGAAAACCGATTTTATGTTTAGCTATTGGAATGCAACAAATTTTATTGCCCCAAGAGGAACCTATATCTACCAAAGCCATTCAACGGTTGATTCTAAAAATTATGAAGAAAACAGACAACTTATTTTCTTCAGAATAATTCATAATAAACCTCTATTTAACTCACCTATAACGGCCTCTGCCAGATTTGAGCCTGTATATGATTTAAACAATGGCATTTTTGATTTTAGTTATTCCCTATATTTAGTTTATAGAGGCGATTGGCATTTTGGTAAAAAATAGGATAGAAGTTAGTTTCTATTTTTTAAATCGTTCACAATAATTTCGGAAGTAATTTTTCCAGAGTTTAAGCATAAAGGAATTCCTCCACCAGGATGAACACTGCCTCCACAAAAGTACATGCCTTTTAATTTGCTGCTAAAATTTGCGTGACGCAAAAAAGCTGCATATCTATTATTACTTGCATTGCCATATAAGGAGCCTCCAAAACTACCCGTATTTTGCTCTATTTTTCTTGGGTCTAAAACAGATTCGTTTTCTATTAAAGCGCCAATATCTTCACCCAACATGCGTGAAAGTTTTTTAATAATTGACCGTTTACTTTGAGCTATTAAGTCATCCCAATCTTGACCAGTGTTTGGCGAAACATTTATCATGACAAACCAGTTTTCGCAGCCCTTTGGTGCATCATTTGGGTTAAGTTTGCTACTAATATTTACATAAATTGTGGGGTCAGCGTAAAGTTCTTTTTTCTTAAAAATACTATCGAATTCTGCCTCATAATTTTCACTAAAAAAGATATTATGTAAATGAAGTTTTGGAAACTCTTTTTTTATACCCCAATAAAATATAATTCCTGAAGAAGATTTTTCTTGACGCAATAGGTTTTCGGGTGCTGGAAAATCAGGGAGAAGTTTTTTGTAGGTGGAATAAATGTCCAAATTTGATACCACAGCATCATAGGGTTCGAACCTACCATTTACAAAGATTCCAGTAACTTTATTGTTTTCATAAACTACTTTATCTACTGGGTGCTTGTAATGAAAATGCACCCCTAATTTAGTTGCTGCCTCAACCAAACTCTTTGTAATTTGGTACATACCTTCTTTTGGAAAAAACGATCCAATAGAATGTTCTAAATGCGGTATCATGGTTAAAATACCCGGTGCTTCATAGGGGTTTGAACCATTATAGGTGGCATATCTATTAAAGTACTGAACCAAGTGCTTTTCTTTTAAACTCAAAAGATTTTGTTGGTTCATGGTCTTAAATAAATTAAGCCTTGGCATTGCCAAAATACCCTTAATTGTTTTTATGCTTAAGTAGGTACCTAACTTGTGCAAGCTAGATTCAATAAATAGGGGAGCGCTTGACTCATACTTAAATTGGGCGTTTTTGAGGTAATTAAAAACTACTTTTGAGTCTATTCCCAATTTAGTTTCAATTTCCTTAGCAAACTTTTGAGGATTGCTATAGGCTATAAGCTCTAAGCCATCTTCATAAAAATAAGTACAAGCTTTTTCTAGTTTTAAGTATGGAAAATCTTCTTCCTTATCCATACCAGCAAGTGCCAATAATTCAATTACTAAATTGGGTAAGGTAAAAAGCGATGGACCCGCATCAAAGCGATATGCTCCTTGGTAAAACTCATGCAGCTTACCACCAGGATAGGAGTTTGATTCATACACATCAATTATATACCCAGCTTTGGCCAATCGAATAGCACTCGAAAGTCCAGCCATTCCAGCACCTATAATTGCTATTTTTTTCATTTTTAAATTTAGTGGCAATACAAATTAACTCTGTTTTTTAGGAAGCAAGAAATCTATCTTGGCAAAGATGCATTTATTAGATAGAACTAAATAAAAGGAATTTTGTTTCTTGTTTTTTTTTGCTCTTTTGATGACAATATGAGAGGTTTTATAAACAGCCTTTTAAATATATCTTTGTATTATACATTTAAATATTTGGAGGAAAGTTTTAGTAAGCTTTTTAGATAAATGTATTTATAATAATAATCGATAGACATGAAATCATCCATTAAATACATCCTTTTCATACTCTACAGCCTGTTGATTTTGCCATCACTCCATGCGCAGCAAGGATTAACCCGAAAAGCAAATTTTCCGGGAACATTAAGGAATTCGGCTTCTGGATTTTCAATTGACAAGTATGGGTATTTAATTGGTGGGCGATCTGATTCTGGTTATAAAAACGATTTCTGGAGATACAATCCAGATAGTGACCAATGGATTCAAAAGGCCAACTTCCCGGGAGCGGCCCGATGGGGAGCCATTTGTGTAACTTCGGGTTTAAAAGCATATTATGGTTTAGGTTTTAACCATCCTATAGGATCAAAAGGCGATTTTTGGCAATATGATGCCGTTAGCGATACCTGGCAAAAATTGCAAGACATGCCCAATGGTGGAAGATATTGGGCAATTGCTTTTGTTATTAAAAATAAGATTTATGTAGGTACAGGTGATCATGGTGATCCCTTTTCAAATGATTTTTGGGAATACAATATAGATAGCAATACCTGGCTTAAAAAGCGGAACTTCCCAGGACCCGGAAGAATTCAAGCTGTGGCTTATTCCCAAAACCAAAAAGGATATGTTGCAACTGGACAGGGTATAGGACTAAGTAAGGCCGATTTTTGGGAATATCATCCTGACAGCGATACCTGGGTTCAATTGCCAGATATTAGAAAAAATTTACTTTATGGCGCCTTTTCTTTTGTTTTGGGCAGCATTCCACACATTGGGCTTGGTTCTTATAACCACCTAGTTTATTTCAATCCCGCGGATAGTACTTGGCACCCTCTGTCAGATTTTGACGAAATAAATAGAGAAAATGCCATTTCGTTTTGTATTGGAAACACGGTGTATTTTGGAACAGGTGAGGACCGGAATTATACTAATTATTCTGATTTCTGGTCGTATAGTCCAAGGGTCTTGGGTCTTCCACAAATTAAGCAGAGCACACTTGATTGGAAGATTTTTCCAAACCCTAGCCACGGAAAATTTAGTATTCAATTCGATAGGCCAAGGGTGGAAGAGGTAAATACCGAGCTCATTAACCAATTGGGCCAACTAGTCTATGCCAACAAGGCAAGTAGAACAACTGGGAATATCGAAATAGACTTATCCACCTCAGCCATACTTCCGGGTATATACACCATCAAAATTTCAGGGTCTGATTACAGTAAGATGGAAAGACTTGTTATTTGGTAAGAGTGCAAAAGAGCAATAAAAGAGATTTTTCAAACGGCCATTCAAATATACCTTGGAATAGTTCTTTTAAGCAATTAGGTGAAAGCTTTAATCTGTTTCATTAAAACTTCAATCATTTAAATTAAAGCTTTTAGTAAAAGTATTAAACGATTAATTATTGGGGGAGATAAAGCAGTTTGTGTAAACGCATACCCTATTATCATCTGTTGTGTTCGTTGTGCATTCCTCCGCTGTGGCCCTTGTGTTTACTCTTACTTTTATTTTAATGGAAAAGTTTATTTATTAAAATAGTTGTCATCAAGAGCAATTAGAAGGAACCACAACGTCAAAAGCGAAGCAGTGTGCTAGGAAGAATTAATTACAGAAGCAAAATAAGCAAGACAAAATTGGAAATACGTATTATCAGGAACAAAATAAGCAGTACTAATTGTCGTGAAACCACCAAATAAAACTTAAAAAACACATAATAAAGCGTTAATATGGCAGATAAAATAATTTGTAATCTTACTTTTGAAACTTACAATTTTAATTCAAATAATATGAACCAATTTAAACTAAAAAGAATTTTATTCTACCTTGGAGTTGCAATGCTCCCACTTTTATCATTTAAACCTACAAGTGATAAACCAACTAAGAAAATTAAAATTTCTTACAAAATAGATGTTAGCCTTTGACATCCCTACTCTGCATGTGGTGGCACTTGTTGTTATGATTTCCTATCACAAACCCGTTATCATTTACCTTGCTTTGGTGAGGGTGCTGAATGCAAACATACTTTTACTATTGAATATGAATTAACGCCTAGCCAAGCTGGAGTTACAGATGTTACATTGGATTTAATTGGTGAAGCAGATCATGCCAGCTTGCCTTTGCCTAACAGAAGCGTAACGATACTAGATGAAAATGGAGTATTAAAATATTTGAATATTCCTGCCCAAATTATTCATACGCCCAACTTTAATCCAAATGTGAATACAATTTATTCTTTACAAAATTGTACTATTACGAAAACAGCACTTTACTAAAATTGAAAATAAAAAGAGGCCCTTTCATTATGTAAAATGGCCTATTTTTTTCTATTTTACACACTCCTACATATTAACCTAAAACCCAATGTTTGAAAAGCTCTTTCTGAATGTTCTTTTATATTTATTTTTATTTGCTGTATCAAGTATTTTATTGGATTATTTTGACTTCAAAATCTTGAAAACCCTAGTATTGGCGGCTTTTGCAGTAATTTCAATTTATATTTCAATTAAATTATTTCCATATTCAATTGATAGACTTTATTCACTAGAAACGAATAAGAAACACTGGTTGTTAGTCGGGTTTATTTTACCTGTTTTCTCGTTTTTTTTAATTTATGTTACTAATAAAATAAATGGCTATTTGGCAGGAATATCCTTTGACTATTCCAATGTTTTAGGAGTAACTATATCCCAAATGTATGTCGCAATTACAGAAGAGTTATTTTATCGAGGATTAATATTCTATACTTTATATAAAACAAGTAAAAAACTCGTGTTGTCTGTGCTAGTTTCTTCCATGATATTTTCTCTTTTTCATGGCTTTACACATTCTATTTATTCGGAGTATCAATTTTTCATTTCCTCTTTTATACTAGGCGTAATACTTTGTTTAATATTTATATTAAGTAAATCTATTTGGCCTAGCATTGTGTTTCATTTTATAAACAATTTTTTGTGCGAAACCATTGATTTTAATTTAGGCGTATATGAAAAGTATTTAACCGCACTTTCATCTGTCATGTTTTTACCTTTCGTTTTGCCACTTTTATTTTTCTCTCTTTATTTTTACTTTTTTAAAGTACGAAAATTGCTAAGTAACGAAGTAGATTTTTAACAAAAGAATTCAAAAGCTAGAAGTTTATACTTAGGGGAGTTTAAAACAAAAGGCAGAATAGAAATGTTATTTAAGCCATATTTGTAAGCAACAAATGCAAAAGAGATGGCAAAGAAAAAAGCAATTGTAATAGGTTCTGGAGTTGCAGGTTTATCTGCAGCTAGCTATTTGGCTAAAGGAGGATATGAAGTAACTATTTTAGAAAAAAACAGTCAGGCTGGCGGCAGAGCTAGGCAATTTAAAGAGGCTGGTTTTACGTTTGATATGGGTCCAAGTTGGTATTGGATGCCAGATGTTTTTGAAAAGTACTATCAAGATTTTGGTAGGAGCACGAGTGAGTTTTATGATTTAATACGACTAAATCCTAGCTATAGAATTGTTTCCAAAACAGGCGAGGCGGTTGATATTCCTGCTAATATGGGGGAATTAGAAGAGCTATTTGAAAAATTTGAAGTTGGTGCTGCTCTTAAATTGAGAAAGTTTTTAAAGGAAGCAGAATACAAATATGAAGTTGGAATTAATGATTTGGTTTATAAACCTAGTTTAAGTCTGTTAGAATTTGCTGATATAAGATTGCTAAAGGGCTTGTTAAAAATGGATGTATTAAGCAATATGCGCAAGCACATTCACTCTTTATTTAAACATCCCTTTTTGCAGGAGTTGCTAGAATTCCCTGTCTTGTTTTTAGGCGCATTACCTCAAAATACTCCCGCTTTATATAGCCTCATGAATTATGCCGACATGAAGCTAGGCACTTGGTATCCTCAAGGAGGAATGTTTAAAGTTATTGAGGCCTTTCTGGAAATTGCCGAACAACAAGGAGTGAAAGTACTATTGAATCAAGAGGTTTTGTCAATTGAAAGCTCAAATGGCATTATTACCAAAGTTAATACTCAAACTCAAAGTTATGAGGCAGATGTGGTAGTGGGTGCTGCCGATTACCAGCATTTGGATCAAACAGTTTTAAAGCCAGCTGACAGAAGCTATAGTGCCAATTATTGGAACAGCAGAAAGATGGCCCCATCCTGCATTTTGTTTTATGTTGGATTATCAAAAAAACTAAACGGGTTTCTTCACCATACCTTGTTTTTTGACACAGATTTTAGCCAGCATTCAAAAGAAATATATACCACGCCCATGTGGCCGTCAAATCCCTTATTTTACACTTCTGTTCCGTCTATTACCGATCCAAGCGTGGCTCCAGAAGGATGCGAGAATTTGTTTTTGTTAATTCCCATTGCTCCAGGATTAGAAGGCGATACAGATGCAATTAAAGACCATTATTTCTCTATGATGATGCGCAGAATGGAAGCTCAATTTGGAGAAGAAATTGAAAGCCATGTAATTTACAAGAGGGCATATAGCGTAACTGATTTCAAAAACGATTACCATGCCTTTAAAGGAAATGCGTATGGCTTGGCAAATACCCTGGATCAAACATCTATTCTTAAGCCAAGTCTAAAAAGCAAAAAATTAAAAAACTTGTTTTACGCTGGTCAGCTTACTGTGCCTGGTCCTGGAGTACCACCAAGTATAATAAGTGGCAAAGTTGCCGCCACCCAAATAATGAAGGAGTTGGGGAATTAGGTTTTGTAAAAATATTTAGAAAAAATAGGGGGAGTTTAAAACAAAAGTCCTCTTATTAGTATTTATACTTTAAATTTACTCAAAAACAACTATATTTAAACCTTCATGAAGGCAATATTCGACAAGATTTCTATCCGTAACAGCAAATTGCTTACTCAAACGTATAGCACGTCCTTTTCTGCTGGAATTAGATTTTTGGCTCCAAGATTCCAAAATCCAATTTACGCTATTTATGGTTTTGTGCGATTAGCGGATGAAATTGTAGACTCATTTCACGGATTTCCGAAGGCTGAATTATTAGAAGAACTTAAGGCGGATACTTACACAGCCATCGATCGTGGAATTAGTACCAACCCAATCTTAAATAGTTTTCAGGATGTAGTTAATACGTATCAAATTGATCGCTCTAGCATTGAAATATTTTTAAAGAGTATGGAAATGGATTTGTTTCAATACGAGTATGATCAGAAGGGGTATGAAGAGTATATTTTAGGATCGGCAGAAGTGGTTGGACTAATGTGTTTGAGAGTATTTACAGAAGGGAACACAGCCATGTACGATGAGTTAAAACCTTATGCCATGAAATTAGGTTCGGCCTTCCAAAAAATAAATTTCCTTCGCGATTTTAAGGCCGATAAGGATGGTTTAGGTAGAATGTATTTCCCTCAATTACAGTATAAAGGCTTTGATGAACAAACGAAGCGTGAAATTGAAATGGATATTTTCCAGGATTTTGAAATGGGGTATGAGGGTATTAAAAAACTTCCTAAGGATGCTCGATTTGGCGTTTATGTAGCCTATATTTATTATTCTCGTTTGTTGAATGTTATTATGAAATTGCCAGCCAAAACTATTTTGGAGGAGAGAGTAAGAATAAGCGATAATCAAAAGTTTGCCTTATTTTTTGGTTCTTACTTAAGACATAGTTTTAATTTGTTGTAAGTTATCTCTTACATGGGCCATTTACTTTTTATTTTAACGCTTCTTCTACCTATTAATCCTAGCAAAGAATTGATAGAAATGAGGGATCATTTTCATCACGCAATAAAAGACGAAAAAGCGGCTAATTCCTTAGAATCTTCCCTTTCTCAAATTTCAGAAAAAACGTCTACTCAACAAGGATACGAAGGGGCCAATAAAATGATTTTGGCCAAATATGCGACTTTGCCTACACGCAAATACAGTTTGTATGTTAATGGTAAGACCTTATTAGAAACAGCCATTTCAAAGGATCCTGAAAACATAGAGCTTATTTACCTAAGGTTTATTATTCAAACAAACTCACCCTCTTTTTTGGGTTATAACCAAAACCTAGGTTCAGACCGAGCCTTTTTACTTGAACACACGAAAGCATTAACTGATAAAGACCTTAAGACACGAATTAGTACCTTCTTGGTGATAGAAGGCAAATTAAGTGAGGCAGAAAGAAAGAAACTTCAATGAGTAAAGACTATGTAATTTTAGTGGATGAAAACGACCAAGAAATTGGCATTATGGAAAAGCAAGAAGCTCATGAAAAAGCTTTGCTGCATAGGGCGTTCTCGGTAATGATTTTTAATAATAAGGGTGAACTATTATTACAACAAAGAGCTTTCGAAAAATACCATTCTGGTGGTCTTTGGACAAATACTTGTTGCTCTCATCCTAAGCCTGGTGAAACAATAGAGGAAGCAGCCCATAGGAGGTTGATGGAGGAAATGGGTTTTGATTGTGACCTAAAGGTTCATCAATCATTTATCTATAAAGCACCTTTTGATAATGGATTAACGGAACATGAATTTGATTATGTTTTAATTGGTGAATATAACCAAGATCCTGATTTCAATACCCATGAGGTTCATGCCTTTAAATGGATAAGTTTTAACGACTTGAACCAAGAGTTAGTGGATTCTCCAGAGCAGTTTACTGTTTGGTTTAAAATGATCCTTCAAAACTATAAACCAGTATAGTTTTATTGCACCTGATTCCCTTTTACTTCTTAATTCCCTAGGTTCAGGGCACTTTTCCCAATTCTTTCTTCGTTTTTGCGGCAAAAATTGTATTTTCGCACCTTATGAGTGTACGTCAAGAGAAGTTTGAGGGCATAATCCAGCAGCATTTGGCAGATATTTTCCAACGCAATCCTGAATTCGTGAACCGCGAATTTGTAACGATTAGCAAAGTGGAAGTTTCGCCTGATTTAGGATATGCCAAAGTGTTTTTGAGTTTGATAAAAATTCAGAATAGAGCTGAGATGTTAAGAATGGTGAATTTGCAAAACGGGCAAATTAGAAAACAATTGGCTTCTAAAATTAGAAATCAAGCTCGTATTGTTCCTGAATTGAATTTCATTATTGACGATAGTCTTGATTATGCATTTCATATGGATGCTGTGCTTAAAAAAGTGCACGACGAAGACGAAAGAAAAAGAAACGAAAACAAATAAACGATTGCTTTAATAATCATGAATTACGATCCAATTAAGAAAGACTTAGGTATAGTTTTTAATCAAAATACATTCTTAAGAAAAGTATTTTATTCTCTGTTAGATTTGTTATTGCTTCGCACATGGCACGTACATCGCGAGCTTAAGGCTTGGATGAAAAACAATCCATCTGCTCGTATTTTAGATGCAGGTTCTGGCTTTGGGCAATATAGTTTCTACATGTCGAAAAGAAGCACTAAATACACCATTGATGCAGTAGATGTTAAGGACGATCAAATAGCAGATTGCAATCAGTTTTTCGCAAAATGTGGCTTAACAAACGCAACCTTTTCTTATGGAGATTTAACTCAATCAATTGCTCAAAACAAATATGATTTAGTTATGTGCGTTGATGTTATGGAACATATCTTGGAAGATGTAACCGTATTTAAAAACTTTAATGAGGCAATGAAACCTGGGGCTATGTTGTTAATTTCTACTCCTAGCGATCAAGGTGGAAGTGATGTGCATGAAGAAACCGGTGAAAGTTTTATTGGCGAGCATGTGAGAGACGGGTATCCTGTGGAGGAAATGGCGGATAAATTGAAGCAAGCTGGATTTACAAAAATGGAAATTTTATACAGCTATGGAAATCCTGGCAAAATTGCTTGGCGTTTAAGTATGAAATACCCAATGTTAATGCTTAATACAAGTAAGATTTTCTTTATTCTTATTCCGTTCTATTATATCCTAACCTATCCATTTAGCTATGTGTTAAATTGGGTTGATACGTATACCACCCACAAAACGGGTACAGGCCTTATTGTAAAAGCCTGGAAATCGTAAGCCAACTAGAGGTTGAATTTACCTTTTAAAATAGCGAGTCGGTATTTTTTCTCTCGCAAAAAGCGAGGTGGATTTAACGCGATATCTTTAATTTCTTATATCTCCTTATTGGGCTATGCCGTTGGGGCTGCAGCTTTGCTTATTGTACTTTCTGTGTTTAATGGTTTTGAAGGCCTTTTTACTAAGATGTATAGTAATTTTGATGCCGATCTTCAAGTGCTGCCAGCAAGTGGAAAATCAATTTTAATTTCGGATGTTCCTATAAATAAAATTAAGGAAAAGCAATGGCTGAAAGGTATTACAGCTGTTTGGGAGGAGAATGCTTTACTTAGATATAATGGAAAGCAAACCTTAGCAACTATAAAGGCAGTCGACCAAAATTATCTTACTACAAATCCTTTAGATAGCAATCTGTTGAGAGGAACCCTGTTACTTCAAAATGGCGACACCTCTTTTGCCATCGTAGGTCAAGGCATAGGCTATCAATTAGGCATAGACCCCGATGACCAATTCCATTTTTTGGGCATTTATCTTCCTAAGAAGGGTAAAATTGATTTGTTAAATCCAGAAGATGCTTTCGCTCATGGACTCGTTTTTCCTATTGCAGTGATTGGTGTTCAGGAAGAGGTTGATAATAAATATGTATTGCTTCCTCTGTCCTATGTAATGCAACAAATTGAAGACTCTATCCATATAAGTCACCTTGAATTGCGCCTTAAAAATCCAGCAGAAATGGAAGAGGTAAGGGAGGAATTACAAGATCTTATTGGGCCAAAATTTGTTATTAAAAATAGGTTCGAACAGCGTGAAAGCTTTTTTAAAGTTATGCGTTCCGAAAAAAGCATATCGTATTTAATTCTGGTATTTATTCTACTTATTGCGGCCTTTAATACAATAGGTTCTCTCTATATGTTAGTAATAGAAAAGAAGAAGGATATTGGGTCTTTTTCGAGTATGGGTTTTAGTGCAAATAATATTGCCTTGATATATGTTTATCAGAGTCTATTAATTGCTGTAACAGGTGGTTTAACAGGCATTATTGTTGGTTTAGTAATATGCTGGGGTCAACAAGAATTTGGATGGATAGCTTTACAAAGTGTAGGCAGTACAACCATAAGTGCCTATCCTGTTTTGGTAAAATGGTATGATGCTATAACGGTATTTGTTACCCTTTTTGGAATGGGAATAGTTACATCCATTTATCCTGCTTGGAAGGCAAGGAGTTTTAGTAATAAAGGATAAGTTTTCTTCTATCTTTCTTTATAAACCACTTCCATTAAAGTTTGTCCAACGGCTTTTAAGGTGTTTCTATCTATCACATTAATTTTATCGTTTATAGTATGCCAATGAGCTGGAAATCTAGATTCGGTACTTTCTGTGTAATGAATAATATCTATGGTTGGGATACCGCCTAATTCATTAATAAATTTATGATCATCCGTAATGTATCCACCCTGGTAATAATAGAAGTAATTGCTATATCCTAATTGCACTCCCTGGTCCCAAACTTTTCTCAAAACTGGTTCAGCATATTTCATACTAAAGCCTTCCCAAATAAAGCGCGCATTATAAGCTCCAACCATATCCAGCAAAATGCCGTAATTGGCTTTATAACCTGCTTTATGAGGTTTTTTTGCCCAATATTGCGAGCCCAAACAATAGGTTTCTCCGCCCTTATCACTTTTACCTAAGTCTTCTGCATCTAAACAGATTAAGTCTATTCCAATACTTGGTTTATTAGTAGCCATTACTCTAGCCATTTCTAACATAATTGCCACACCACTTGCTCCATCATCTGCAGCATCAATCGGGGTGTTATGATTGGCAGGGTTTGGGTCATTATCGGCATAAGGTCTGCTATCCCAATGGGAGCATATCAAAACCCTTTTCGAAGCTTTTGGATTAAAGGATGCTACAATGTTTCGAATGTTTAATTTCTTTCCATCCCAATTATTTACAACGGCCTTTTGCTCTATTACCTCGTCGGCATATTTCTTAAACTCAGCAGTTAAGTAATCTCCACAATTTGTATGTGCCGTGCTGTTGCAAACTCTTGGTCCAAATGAAACCTGTTTTTCAACAAAAATAAAGGCAGAATCGCTATTAAAATTTGGACTTTCTGGTTTATAGGTTTGAACATTAGTAGGTTGTTCAACCACTTTTTTCTTTGGTTGATCGGTACAAGCAACTGTGAGAAGTGCCAAAATTGGCACTATATTTTTCCATGATTTCATTGGTGTAAAAATAAGCATTCCACTTTCTTTTCCTATATATTCGCATGTATATGAAATTAAAATTCCTAGGTTTATTTTGTTTCTATTCTGCTTTTTCATTTGCGCAGAACTCCTTTAACTCCTATTTAAAGGATGCTACCACATATAGAGAACATTCATTAGATATAACCCATATGAAGGTTGAATTATCTTTTGAACCTCAGCAAGGATTGGTAAAGGGAAAGGTAACCCATACGTTTAAAGTATTACAAAAAACGGTAGATTCTGTTTTCTTTGATGCACCTGGAATAAAAATAAGTACGGCAAGTTTTAATGGTACGAACCTAGCCTTTAAAACAACCAAAACGGGTGTATGGGTTTATCCATCTAAGGCTTTAAGCTGGGATCAAATTGGAGAAATTGTATTTATTTATACTGCTGAACCTAAGCGTGGAATTTACTTTATTGGATGGAATGTACCTGAACCAACTCAATTGGATCCATTTGCGGTAAGGAAACAAATTTGGACTCAGGGACAAGGAATAGACAATAGAAATTGGATACCCATGTATGATGATATGAATGATAAATTCATTACCGAAACTATAACCACATTCGACAGTAAGTATAAGGTTCTAAGTAATGGAAAATTGATTTCAAAAAAGGAAAACAAGGATGGAACTAGTACTTGGCATTATGCCATGAGTAAACCGCATGCTGGGTATTTATTGATGTTGGGTATTGGAAAATATTCGGTGGCAACAGCCAAAAGCAAAAGTGGTGTGCCTCTACAATTTTGGTACTATCCAGAGTTTCCAGAGCGTGTTGAACCAACATTTAGATTTTCGGCACAGATGATAGACTTTTTAGAGGCTCAAACAGGCATTCCTTATCCATGGGAAAGCTATAGTCAAATAATGGTTCAAGACTTTATGTACGGAGCAATGGAAAACACCACTGCCACCTTATTTGGCGACTTTTTTAATGTTGATTCAAGAGCTTTTTTAGATAGAAATTATGTGGGTGTAAATTGCCATGAATTAACACATCAATGGTTTGGCGATTATATTACCGCTAGAGATGGACGTGACGCTTGGTTGCAAGAAAGTTTTGCCACCTATTTCCCTAAGCAATTATCAAAAAACATAGATGGAATAGAAGAGTGGGATTGGCAGCGAAGAGCCCATCAAAATGCTGCGGTTGAGGCTGGAAAGAAAGATAATTTTGCGGTACGTCATACTGCTGGAGGAACAGCTAGAGTATACCCTAAAGGGGCTGCTGTTATTAGTATGTTGGAGTATGTATTGGGAGAAGATCAATGGAAACGCGTACTCAATTATTACCTAAAAACGCATGCCTATTCTAATGTTGAAACCAACGATTTGCAACAGGCCATTAAGGATGTTTTGGGACTAAATTTAGATTGGTTTTTTGATGAATGGATTTTACGTGGAGGCGAACCAAATTTAAGAGTACACTACGAAGAATTAACCTATGCAAATGGAAGTAGAGGTATTGAAATAGCGATTGAACAAATTCAAAAAATGGATGAGACAATTCATCCTTTTAAAATGCCTATTAGAGTGGAGGCCTATTTCACGGATGGCTCTTCAATATCCATAAACGACCAAATTAGTGAAGCGTTTGATGTAATTAAGTTGAACAATATTGGTTCAAGAAAAATAGCCTTTGTTTTGGTTGACCCAAATTCAACTATTTTGAAGCAAATGAGCTTTAAAAAGGAGTATTCAGAATTAGAGATGCAACTTAAAATGGCTCCTCATATGCTGGATAGATATGACGCCTTAGTTGAAATGAGAAATATACCTATTGCCCAAAAAAGAGAGGCTGTTTTACAAGTTTTAAGCAGAGAAAAACATGAGGGTATTCTTAATGAAGCAATTACTCAACTGGCCAGCGACCCTAGCTCTGCTGATGCCTTGGAAGCAATGTATGCGAATAGTAGGGCAGCTGTTAGAGATCAGGTTTTAAAATCTCTTGAACCAAACGAAGCTAATAAATCAATGTATGAAAAAGCTTTAAACGATAGTAGTTATGATGTGGTAAAAACTGCTTTGGATAAACTTTGTCATGCGTTCCCAGCTAATGCCTCTATTTATTTGGTTCGAACCAATACTGTGCACGGGATGTTTCACAGTGTAAGAATGAAATGGCTAGAGCTAAGTATTGTAAATAATTTGAATGAATTAGAGGCACGAAAAGAATTGTCAGTATACTCAACAGAGAATTTCGAGTTCAGAACGCGTGGCCAAGCCTTTCAAGTTTTAAAGGCCACAAATACGTTTAATGACCAAGTTATAGATGCTTTATTTCAAGCCATGCTATCGTCAAATGGTAGATTGGCAGGGCCGGCCAGTGAATTGGCTAGCCATTTTGCGAACACAATAGAATATAGGGATAGAATGAAAAAGTACTATCAAAATAAAAACTATTCTGAACAACAGAAGGAAATATTGTCTAAAAATATATTTTTGTTTAAGAACTAAATTAAAATTATGAGAAAACTATACACCTCACTCTTATTATTAGGAGCCTTTTTAACAAGTCAAGCTCAAGTTAAAAAGTACAGCACATCTAGTGGCGAGCTTATTTTTTCTTTTGCCGATTACAAAATTAACAACGAGCAAGTTAATACCCCAGTAAGGTTTACCTGCTTTCTCCATCTTGGGGTGTTTGAACACTTTGATTTTAGCAAAAACATTGGCTTATATACAGGTGGTGCCATTAGAAATGTTGGTTTTACCTCAACCAGTGGCGATACAATGATTAAAAGAAGGAACTATTATATTGGTGTTCCATTGGCCCTTAAAATTGGAAACTTGGCTGAAGACACGTATTTATTTGGAGGTGTAGAGGGTGAGTTCGCTTTAAATTATAAGGAAAAACTTTTTGTTAATGAGGAAAAAATAAACAAGTTTAATGTTTGGTTCAGCGATAGAACAAATTCATTTATGCCAAGTGCATTTATTGGCGTTAACTTAAAAGGTGGTTTTAATATGAAGTTTAAGTATTATTTAACCGATTTTTATAATAAAAACTTCACTGCTAATAATGTGAAAATTTACGATAACACTAAAAGTCAAATGTTCTATTTTTCGGTTGCGATGAATCTTCGTAACTCTACTTACTCAAGTAAAACCACCTATAATAAAGGGTTATAAATACTAAGCAGGAACAAATAAGTGACAAATTCCGTCTTTTTTTGTTCCTGCTAAAATCTATCTGGCTAAAAGAAATGATTTTTCCTTCATTCGTCATTCATAATTTGCCACTAAACATTTTGTTAACGTAAGAAGCCTTGGGGCACTTTTCAAATAGCTAAGAATAATTATCTTGCAATTACTATGATTACCACCTGTCCCCATTGTGATTCTTTAGTGCCAATGAATGTTGAATTGGCAGTCAAATCTCAACAAAAGGAACTTAGTTGCCCTTGTTGCGATATGCCGTTTAATCCTTTTACAAGCCATGCTGATTTAATAGTTGAAGACCTTAAAGACAGACTTGTAATTGAAAAAAGCCTTCAAAATATTGGTAGGTGGTTTGAAGATTGCTAAATCATCTTAACTTATCTCGTTTTCTTGTTGTTTCATCCCCATTTTTTAGCCTTTCAACTAATATAATTTAGATTCCCAATAGTATTGATGATTTTTGCATCACTATTTAGATTTTTAGTATGCAAACAATTTTAGGCGCTAATGGTATTATAGGAATACATACTGCTAGGGCCTTAACAAATTATACTTCACGTATTCGATTGGTTAGCAGAAACCCTCAAAAAGTTAATGCTAGCGATGAATTGGTTTCTGCAGATTTAACCAATGAACGCCAAACGTTTGAGGCCGTTAAAGGCTCTGAGGTTGCATATTTAACAATTGGTTTACCTTATTCTTTATCAAGTTGGGAAACGCAATGGCCAATTGTAATGGCAAATGTTATTAATGCTTGTAAGGAACATCAAACGAAACTAGTTTTCTTAGATAACGTTTATGCTTATGGCAGAACCACCTCATGGATGACCGAGGAAACCCCTTTTAATCCATGTAGTAAAAAAGGCGAGATAAGAGCCAAAATTGCACAACAACTTTTAGACGAAATGCATACGGGCTCTATTTCAGGTATTATAGCACGTTCAGCCGATTTTTACGGGCCAAACACCGAGAATAGTTTTTTAAATAAAATGGTTTTCGAAAAATATGCTCAGCATAAAAGCGCCCTTTGGATGATTAACGAAAACCTAAAACACAGTTTCACCTACACACCCGATGCTGGGTCAGCATTAGCCTTATTAGGAAATAGTCACCAAGCCTTTGGGCAAACTTGGCACCTTCCTACTCATAAGGATGTTTTAACAGGAAAAGAAATGATAGAGTTAATTGCAACAGCATTTGCCTGTGCCCCTAATTACTCTGTTCTTAAAAAATGGATGCTTCAAATGGTTTCATGGTTTAATCCCATTGTTCATGAAAACATGGAAATGCTATATCAGAATGAAGGCGATTATTTATTTAGTAGTGCCAAATTTGAAAAAGCCTTTTCGTTTGAGCCAAGCTCCTATAAACGAGGTGTGGTAGATACCGTAGCCTCACTTTTATAAAAATCAGGAGTTTATTTGTCCGAATTATTTTTAGTGCTTTGTTTTTTAGTATTTTCCAATACTTTTGCAGTGCATTAAGAATTTGCTTAACAGCGAATGCCAACCGGGAAGAACACCACGGTGGTAAAACGATGCGGACTTTCTTGTCAAATACAGTTCAACCTTATCTGCGAAGAGTCCTCAGAGTTTGCTTAATCGTTAATTGAACCATTAAACAATATAAAAATAAACATGGCTTATTTATTCACGTCAGAGTCTGTAAGTGAAGGACACCCAGACAAAGTTGCCGATCAAATTTCGGATGCATTAATTGATAATTTTTTAGCATTTGACCCAGAATCAAAAGTTGCTTGTGAAACCCTAGTTACAACAGGCCAAGTAGTATTGGCTGGTGAGGTTAAATCTAAAGCTTACTTAGATGTTCAAGAAATTGCTCGTGGCGTTATTCGCAAAATTGGATATACCAAAAGCGAGTATATGTTCGAAGCTAATTCATGCGGCATCTTATCTGCAATTCATGAACAATCTGCAGATATTAACCAAGGTGTAGATCGCAAGAAAAAGCAAGATCAAGGTGCTGGTGATCAAGGTATGATGTTTGGTTATGCAACCAACGAAACAGCTGATTACATGCCTTTAGCATTGGATTTGGCTCACAAAATTTTGCTTGAACTTGCCGCCTTACGTCGCGAAAATAAAGACATTAAATACCTTCGTCCAGACGCTAAAAGTCAAGTTACTTTAGAATATGATGATAATAACAATCCAGTGCGTATAGACGCTATTGTATTGTCTACTCAACATGATGATTTTGATAAAGAACCTAAAATGTTGGCTAAAATTAAAGCCGATATTATCAATATCTTAATCCCTAGAGTTAAAACTAAATACAAAAAGTTTGCTCATTTATTTAATGATAAAATCACCTACCATATCAACCCTACTGGAAAGTTTGTAATTGGTGGACCACATGGCGATACAGGCTTAACAGGTCGTAAGATTATTGTTGATACCTACGGTGGAAAAGGTGCCCATGGTGGTGGAGCTTTCTCTGGTAAAGATCCTTCAAAAGTTGACCGTTCTGCCGCTTATGCTACTCGCCACATTGCTAAAAATCTTGTTGCTGCTGGTGTTTGTACAGAAGTTTTGGTTCAGGTTTCATATGCAATTGGAGTAAAAGATCCGATGGGAATCTTCATTGATACCTATGGTACCTCTAAAGTAAAATTAACCGATGGCGAAATTGCTAAATTGGTTTCTAAATTATTTGATATGACTCCTTACGGAATTGAAACTCGTTTGAAATTGCGTAATCCTATCTATAGTGAAACAGCTGCTTATGGCCATATGGGTCGTAAAAATCAGGTAGTAACTAAAGAATTTAAAGGACCAGATGGTAAAATGCACAAATTTAAAGTTGAGCTATTTACTTGGGAAAAATTAGATATGGTTGATGCTGTTAAAAAAGCATTCAAGATTAAATAATTTGGACTTAACCATAAAAAAGGCAGTGAAATTTATTTTCACTGCCTTTTTTTTTAAAACTCTTCGTCCTTTAAATATTTTGTTTTTAAAAGTGAGCATACTTTATATCGCTCATCATGTGTATCTTGATAAATTGCCTCAAGTGTTTCATACACGTGTTTAATGCCTATTTTATTGGCCCATTCAAACGGACCAAGAGGGTAATTTGTGCCTAGTTTCATGCTCGTATCAATATCCTCCATACTTGCAGTACCTTCTTGTAAGGTGTAACAAGCTTCATTAATAATCATGAACAAAATTCGTGGTGTTATCATTCCAACCCTATCTTCTACTATTCGGTAGTTCCAGGAGAATGCGTGCATTATTTCCTTTAAAGAACTTTCATCGGCCTGGTGTAATAAACTAATTTCTGTTAATGGTCTATTTAAAAATGTGGGCAAAGCATTTATTCCAAACAATTTGCACTCCACCTTACGACCAAAGTCAAAGGTGGCCTTGGCAAGTTGCTGTTTAACCGCACAAACAAACACGGGAATATTTTTTAATCCAGCATAATAGTGTAGTTGTTCAGATTTTTCATCAAATTTGAGGTCGAAAATTAAATCAAACTGATGCACATTTGCACTAATTAAGTCAGAATCATCTACGCAAGTCAATACACATGAAACACCGTTCAACTTTTCTTGCAATTCTTTTATTCGGTTCTTTGAACCTCTCGCCAAAATTTTCATATTCGCAACATCAATTCACAAACAAAGATAACAAGCCCTTACACATGGAAAAGAAAATTATTACAAGCACCAACGCTCCCACTCCAATTGGCCCATACAGCCATGCCGTTTTAGTTAATGGAACTTTATACGTAAGTGGCCAAGTTCCAAAAGATGCCCATACTGGCGAAATGGTTACTGGAGATATTAAAGCTGAGACTAGAAAAGTAATGGAAAATATTGACGCTATTTTAAAGGAGGCCAATATGGATTTTACAAATGTTGTGAAAACGACTATTTTTTGTGTTGATTTAAATGATTTTGCAGCAATTAATGAAGTTTATGGCAGCTTTTTTTCAAGCAATTTCCCTGCGCGTGAAACTGTTCAGGTAGTAAAATTGCCACTTAATTCCAATGTGGAAATAAGTGTAATAGCTGTTAAATAGGGCATGAACAAAAATCTGGCAAAGATTCTTTCGGTTATTGCACACCCCGTTTTTATAAACCTTTTATGTTTGTATTTACTGTTTGTGTTGTATCCACCTTTGAACCATGGCTTACCCATTAGAATTCAATTGTTTTATATTTCCTTTATTTTTATTTCTACGAGCATTATTCCCATAATTTTAGTTCTTGTTATGCGTGTAACTGGTAACATAAAAAGTATTCAATTGGAAAGTCCTGAAGAAAGAAAAGTGCCTTATTTTTTAACCATGGCCTTGTACATATTTAATTATTTTAATTTTGTACAATCACCTAGCACCAATCCATTAATATTACATTATTTATTAGCTTGCTGCTCCATTGTTCTTGTTGTAATGGTTATTAATTTTTTTAATAAAATTAGTATTCATTTGGCCACCCTTGGAGCATTGGTTGGCCTTATTGCTAGTGTTGGCTTCATGGGTTTTGTGGATATTAGGCTTCTCCTTATTTTAGCAATACTTCTAAGTGGAATAATTGGTGTTGCTAGGTTGACCCTAAACGCTCACCTACCGCAACAAGTTTACTCTGGATTTTTGGTGGGTTTTACCCTCATGTTTTTAATAATGAATTTATAAATCTTAATAACTATTACTATGTCATACGAGACTATTTTATTTGAAGTTACCAACGGTGTTGCCACCCTAACCTTAAACAGACCGGATGTATTTAATGCATTTAATGAACAATTAAGTACTGATGTAATTGATGCTTTAAAGAAAACAGCTAAAGATAAAAGCATACGTGTTCTTGTCATTTCTGGTTCAGGAAAGGCTTTTTGTAGTGGACAAGATTTAAAAGCAATTGCTTCATCAGAAAATAGAAGTTTAAGTGAAAGCTTATACAAACGTTACAATCCGATGATTAGAGCAATACGAAATTTACCTATTCCTGTTATTTGTAAATTAAACGGTGTTGCCGCCGGAGCAGGTTGTTCTTTAGCACTTGCGTGTGATATGATAATAGCATCAGAAAATGCAAGTTTGATAGAGGTGTTTGTAAATGTTGGTTTGGTTTTAGATTCTGGCTCATCTTATTTTCTTCCTAGGTTAATTGGTTCGGCACGTGCCTTTGAATTAGCCACATTAGGCTCAAAAGTTAGTGCTCAACAGGCTGCTGATTGGGGCATGATAAACAAGGTAGTTAAAGCCGAAGAGTTAGATAGCGAAGTAGAAAAATTAGCTCTACAGTATTCTTTGGCACCTACTAAAGCAATTGGTTTAATGAAAAAAATGCTGAATAAATCATTTACAAGTGATTTGGATAGCATGCTCGAGTATGAAGCTTTCTGCCAAGAAATTGCAGGTAGAAGTGAAGATTACAAAGAAGGGGTTAAAGCCTTTAATGAAAAACGCAAACCAGCCTTTAAGGGAAATTAGTTCCTGGGATATGGAAACTCCTCACTATTAAGCAGTCTTATTTATTTTCTTATAATTTGATAAATTTACTTTTCTTAATATTTTATAAAAAATTAAAAATCAATAGCATATCCTTGTTTTTTTCGTTGTAAATAATAAGTTGTTGTGTAATTCTAATTTCTTTTTAATATCTTGTATAAAAATTAAGGCTTATGGCGATTACCATTCCAAGTTTTTGTGTGGCAACAAAAGATACTATTTCTTGCCAAATTCCACTTCAGGTGGCTCAAAAAATCCAGTCCTATTTTGGATCAAAAGTAACTGTGTTTTCAAGCTCTAACAATAATAGTGGCTTGCCTTCTGGATATAATATGTTGGAGTTAGCTAGTGTAAAAGACATAGGTAAAAACTTCAAATCATTGGAAAGCGATTTGCTGATTTTGTCATTGATTGGGTCTGATGCAAGTAGGGGTCTAGTTACGCCTGTTGAGGCAAATAAAATTATTGATCACATAGAAAGACTTGTATTAACAATTCCTTGTAATGCCGAAGGATTTAATTTTAGTAAGATTGTTGTTCCAATCGATTCCTCCTTCGAAACTCGTCAAAAGGTGCCTTATGCTGTAGCAATGGCGAGAGTTTTTGGTTCAAAACTTTGCGTAATTGGAGTTTCTAATGACAAGGGAAAAGATTCCGAAGTTGTTATTAATAACTATATGCGCCAAGTATGTAATAATATCGAAGAAAAAGGATTGTCTTTTGAATCTGAAATTCGTTTAGGAGGCAATCCAACTGAACAGGTCTTGGATTATGCCAAGGATATTCATGCTGGTATGATTGTAATTATGACAGAACAAGAAACCAATTTTACGTCTTTCTTTTCTGGTAAGTATTCTCAACAAATGGTGAAAAGTAGCAACATTCCTGTTCTATCTATTCATCCAAAGGATTTAATTGTTAGTGATGCCCGTTTGTAAGGAGAACTTTTTAATACATTTCCAACTACTATAATTCAATAGGAATTAGTTAATTTTACCAACTTAATTAGAGATTAAAACTAAGATGCAACTTTGTTGTTATCTTTGATTAAGCATTTTAAAACCTTGGTAATATCCCTTGCCCATTTATGCAAAATATGAAAATAATCGCTGGTCCAAATCTTGAAAAAATCAAGTACCCAGCCGATTTGCGAAAATTTGCCGAAGACGATTTGGTAAAAATTTCTCAAGAACTTAGACAGTATATTATTGATACCGTTTCTGTTTATGGTGGTCATTTTGGCGCAAGCTTGGGAGTAGTTGAATTAACAGTTGCGCTGCATTATGCCTTTAATACACCGGTTGATCAACTTATTTTCGATGTAGGTCATCAAGCCTACGGCCATAAAATTTTAACTGGTCGCCGAGATAATTTTCATACGAATAGAATTTATAAAGGTCTTTCTGGTTTTCCTAAGCGAACAGAAAGCGAATACGATGCCTTTGGTGTTGGCCACTCTTCTACATCTATATCTGCTGCGTTAGGAATGGCAGTTGCTTCTAAGCTCAAGGGTGAGAATGAGAAACAACATATTGCCGTTATTGGCGATGGAGCATTAACTGGTGGAATGGCTTTTGAAGGCTTAAATCATGCTGGTGTTGCCAATGCAAATATTATTGTTGTGCTTAATGATAACTGCATGAGCATTGATCCAAATGTAGGTGCATTAAAAGATTATTTAACTGATATTACAACCTCTCCAACCTATAATAAGTTTAAGGATGATATCTGGAAAAGTTTGGATAGACTTAGTAAGGTTGGTCAAATTTCTCAAGATATTTTATCTAAGGTTCATGATACATTAAAGGGTGGCTTACTTCGCCATAGTAATTTATTTGAAGCCTTGGGCTTTAGATATTTTGGACCTGTTGATGGGCATGATGTAAACCATATGGTAAAAATATTCAATGATTTGAAAAAGATACCTGGTCCTAAACTTTTACATTGTGTTACTGTTAAAGGAAAAGGGTTTGCTCCGGCTGAAAAAGATCAAACTAAATGGCATGCACCAGGCTTATTTGATAAAGTAAGTGGCGAAATTATTAAGTCACCAATAAATACCCCTCAACCGCCAAAATTCCAAGATGTTTTTGGAAAAACTCTCGTTGAGTTAGCGGAATTGAATCCCAAAATTGTAGGAGTTACCCCTGCCATGCCTTCAGGAAGTAGCATGAATATTATGATGAAGGCAATGCCTGATAGAGCATTTGATGTTGGTATTGCAGAGCAGCATGCTGTTACTTTTAGTGCTGGTATGGCTACTCAAGGTTTAGTTCCATTTTGTAACATCTATTCTACTTTTATGCAACGTGCCTACGATCAAGTAGTGCATGATGTTGCCCTTCAAAAATTGCATGTTATTTTTTGCATGGATAGGGCAGGTATAGCAGGCGCCGATGGTCCAACTCACCATGGAGTGTTAGACATTCCATTTATGCGTTGTGTGCCAAACATGGTAGTTTCTGCACCAATGAATGAAGAAGAATTACGCAACCTAATGTTTACTGCAAGCCTTGATAAAAATGCAGGTCCATTTTCGATTCGTTATCCAAGAGGAAATGGTGTTATGATAGATTGGAAAAGGCCATTTGCTGAATTAGAAATAGGAAAAGGTAGAAAGATTCGGGATGGCAAAGATATTGCCATTCTAAGCTTTGGAACGGCAGGAATAATGGCACAAACAGCCTTAAACCTTTTAGCGAAAGAAGGTATTGAGGGCGCACATTATGATATGCGTTTTGTAAAACCTTTGGATGAGGAATTATTACACGAAGTATTTGGATCGCATAAACATATCTTAACCGTGGAAGACGGAACTATTGTTGGAGGTTTTGGTTCGGCAATTTTAGAATTTATGGCTGAACACCACTATAATTCTGATGTAACAAGAATGGGTATGCCAGATAAGACAATTGAACATGGCGAGCCACATGAACTCTATGCAGAATGTGGTTATGATGCCAAGAGCATAAAACAAATGGTAAAATCTGTTTTAGGAGTTAAATCAATTGTAGGCTATTAATAAAAAAAAGTCTTCCTTTTTGAGTAAGACTTTTTTTTATTAGCTAACTGTTGTTCCAACATCGTCGCCTTTACAAACGCGCAAAAAGTTGCCTTGTTTGTTCATATCAAATACTACAATTGGCATTTTATTTTCTTGGCATAATGTTATGGCGGTCATATCCATTACATTTAAGCCTCTTTCATAAACTTCTTCAAAGCTAATTTTATCAAAGCGAGTAGCTGTTTTGTCTTTTTCAGGATCAGCGGTATAAATTCCATCTACACGAGTTCCTTTAAGAACTAGATTAGCATCTATTTCAACTGAACGCAAAGCTGCTGCAGAATCTGTAGTGAAATAGGGATTACCAGTTCCAGCTCCAAAAATTACAACTCTTCCCTTTTCTAAATGTCTAATTGCTCTTCTACGAATAAATGGTTCAGCAATTTGCTCCATATGAATAGCCGTAAGCAAACGAGTTTTTATTCCAGTTTTTTCTAATGCTCCTTGTAAAGCCATAGAGTTAATAACTGTGGCAAGCATTCCCATATAATCGCCTTGGGCACGTTCTACTAAGCCACCAGCTACACCTTGAACACCTCTAAATATATTTCCTCCACCAATAACAATAGCCACTTCAACTCCAGCATCAACAACAGATTTAACATCAAGGGCATATTGTTCCAATATTTTTGGATCAATACCATATTGCATTTCGCCCATTAGAGCTTCGCCACTAAGTTTTAAGAGAACGCGTTTGTATTTCATTTGGTTTGAATTTAAAGAAAGTAAAATTACTGATGCGAATTACGGATTAAGGCTTAACTAATGCAACAAACACCAAAATAAAGGGCAAAAAAAATCCCCTTTGGTTAAAAGGGGATTTTAAATTGAATTATAAAGAAATTCGTTTGAAAGATTTAACTGTTAGGCCTTTTTCAACGCCATCTAGCATTTGAGCAATTGATTTGCTGCTATCTTTTACAAATTCTTGGTTTAATAAGGTATTGTCTTTGTAGAATTTACCCAATTTTCCTTGAGCAATTTTTTCTAACATAGCTTCAGGTTTTCCTTCTGCTCTAGCTTGATCCATACCAATTGCAATTTCACGTTCAACAATTGCTGAATCTACATCAGCCTTATCTACAGCTACTGGATTTAAAGCCGCAATTTGCATGGCAACATCTTTACCAGCAACAAAGTTAGCTTCAGTAGGAGCAAGGTTTAGAGAAACCAAAACACTTAACTTATTACCAGCATGGATATAAGGTACGATATTTTCGCCTTCAACTAGTTCGTATTTAACAACGTCAATTTTTTCGCCAATTTTACCAACTTGCTCAGTAATTTTATCAGCTACAGTTAAGCCATCCATAGGCAAAGCTCTTAAAGCATCAGCAGAAGCTGCTTTATTTGCAATAGCTATTTCAGCTAATTTGTGAGTGAAAGCAACGAAATCTTCGTTTTTTGCAACGAAGTCAGTTTCGCAACTTAATTGAACGATAACGCCTAATTTGTTATCAGCAGAAACTTTTGCAATAATTGCACCTTCTTTAGCGTCACGATCTGCGCGGTTAGCTGAGATTTTGGCACCTTTTTTACGCAAAAAATCAACAGCACCTTCAAAATCGCCATTGGTTTCTTGTAAAGCTTTTTTGCAGTCCATCATACCAGCGCCAGTCATTTGGCGAAGTTTATTTACGTCTGCAGCACTAATTGTATTTGTACTCATGAGTTCTTTATTATTTAAATGAATGAATGATTATTGAAAAAAAGCCTTCGTTCTCCAGTTGGTGAACGAAGGCTTTCTTTTTATGCTTCCTCTTTCTCAGCAACTGCTTCTTTGTCGGCCGTTTCTTCTTTCTCGCGTTTGCGTTCAGATAAACCTTCAACAATGGCGTCTGTGATGTAGCGTGTAATCAAAGCGATTGATTTTGCTGCATCATCATTTGCAGGTATTGGGAAATCAACGATCGTTGGATCTGAGTTTGTATCTACAATACCGAAAGTAGGAATATTTAATTTAGTAGCTTCAGCAACTGCAATGTGTTCGCGTTTAATATCAACGATTAATAATGCAGCAGGTAAGCGGTTTAGATCAGAGATACCACCTAATACTTTTTTCAACTTGATTTTTTCGCGATCGATCATCAAACGCTCTTTCTTGTTGATATTAGTATACGTACCATCTTGAGCCAATTTCTCAAGCGTTTGCATTTTTTTGATGCTTTTTCTTACAGTTCCGAAATTGGTAAGCATACCGCCTAACCAACGATCGCAAACATAAGGCATGTTAACGCGTTTCGCTTCATTCTCCATAATTTCTTTAGCTTGCTTTTTAGTAGCAACATAAAGAACCTTACGGCCCGACTTAACGATGTTTTTAATGGCTTGAGCGGCCTCATCCAGCTTAACAGCTGTCTTGTGTAGATCGATGAGGTGGATTCCGTTTTTTTCCATAAAAATATATGGTGCCATTTTCGGATTCCATTTACGGGTTAAGTGACCAAAGTGCACTCCCGCTTCCAGCAACTCTTCGTGCGTGATTTGTGACATATAAAATTGATAATTCTGATTAACGTTTTACGAATTGGAAACGTTTACGGGCCTTTTTCTGACCTGGTTTCTTACGTTCAACCATTCTAGGGTCACGAGTTAATAAACCCGCAACTTTTAAAGCTGGTTTCAATTCGGCGTTGTATTTAACTAAGGCACGTGAAATAGCTAATTTCACAGCGTCAGCCTGACCAGTTTGGCCACCACCATCCACATGGATGTTTGTGTCGAACTGTCCAACGGTATTGGTTACTTCAAACGCTTTGGTAGCCGCAATTTGCAAGCTTAGCGTAGGAAAGTAGGTTTTGTAATCTTTCTTGTTAACAGTCATAGCGCCTGTACCTGCTGTAAGGTAAACACGGGCAACCGCTGTTTTTCTTCTTCCTAATGCGTTATTTACTTCCATCTCTTAGAATTTTAATTCTTTAGGTTGTTGTGCACCATGTGGATGCTCTGAACCTGCATATACATGCATGTTACGGAACATTTCTGAACCTAATTTATTTTTAGGTAACATACCTTTTATAGCATGTTCTACCACATAAGTAGGGCGGCGTACCAAAATATCCTTGGCTACCTCAAAACGCAAACCTCCCGGATGACCCGAGAAGAATTTGTATTCTTTATCATTCAGCTTGTTGCCGGTGAAACGAATCTTATCAGCATTGATAATGATTACGTAATCACCACAATCTGCATGCGGTGTAAAGGATGGCTTATGTTTGCCACGTAAAATGTTTGCCACTTTTGAGGCAAATCTTCCTAAGGTTTGTCCTTCAGCATCAATCACATACCAGTTTTTGGTTGTGCTTGCCTTATTGGCTGAAATTGTTTTGTAACTCAATGCGTCCACGCTCGTACAGTTTTATTAAAGGGGTTGCAAAAATAGGGCATGTTTTTTTAATTCACAACTAAATGTGAAAAAAAACATTTTTCGCCCTAAAAGGGATGCGAATATAGGTTGATTTTTGGAATTCTTGCAATTAAGAATTTAGAAATTAGCGGATTAAGGAAAAAAAAGTTTTTTACCTAATTTTCTTGAATCCCTTGTGAGCTTCATTTTTTCAGTATTTTACAAATTTTTTATACCGATAATCTCCCTTAGAATTGGTAATTGCTATTATATAAACCCCGTTTCTATAATTTCCAACATCCAAGGAAAGTTGAAAATAGGGGGGATTATAATTATCCATGGCAGGCAAGAATTGTTGATGAACAACTTTTCCGAAATAGTCTATAATATATAAAGTGGCTGTTATTCCCTTATTTTGGGCAAACGTAAAAATTAAATTGTCGTTTGGGCCAACCATCGTAGGAATAATATCAAACTCTAATCCACTGCAAGGTCCTTCAGAATAATATAAAACACCATTTCTATACCTCGCTTCGCAGGCGTGTCTGTATGTTACTCCATCACAACCACATACCGGATTGTAGCTTGGATCAGGACAGGCAAACCCTGGTGAAATACTAAGAGGATCTATGCATTGTGCTTGACTTGAATTTACAAACCAAGGTAATAGAAGCATTAGACTAACTAGCCATCTTAATCTCATGATTGAACTTCTGTAATAGGCCAGCTAAAGAAAAATTTGGTTCCAACCCCCATTTCCGATTCAATCCAAACTCTACCACCTTTATCTTCTACCATTTTCTTTACAATCGCTAATCCAACTCCCGTGCTTTCAAAAGTATCTCTTGCTTGTAGGGTTTGGAAGATGACAAAGACTTTTTCATGAAACTCTTTCTCTATGCCGGGTCCGTTGTCGGCAACGCAGAATTCATAAAAATTACCCTTTTGTTTATAGCTTACATCAATAGTAGGTTCAGGATTATTATTATATTTTATGGCATTACTAATATAATTTGAAAACACTTGCTCTATAGCAATTTTTTCTGCTACCATTTGTGGAAGGTCTTCTGGAACTGTTATCTTAAATTTATCAGCAGGAGCCAAATTGCTGATAAGCTCATTAAGAGTATCTGTTAAATTAAAGGATGCCAACTCATGTTTTATTCTACCCGCTCTTGAATATTGTAAAATACCATCAATCAAACCTTCCATTCGTTTAACCCGTTTACGCATTAGATCGAGATTGTTTTTGGTATCGGTTTCAAGTTTACCTTCCAAGTCTTCCTCAATCCACATACTTAAATTATTTATTCCTCTAAGTGGGGCTTTTAAGTCATGAGAAACTACATAGGCAAATTGGTCGAGTTCCTTGTTTTTCTTTTCAAGTTCCTCTGTATATTGAAGCATTAATCTACTTGCCTCTTTTTCCTCCGTTATGTCTTGGAAAATACCTCTAATAGATTGCACAATGCCATTTTGAATATATGGAATACCCTTGGTTCGAACGTCAATGGTTTTTTTCGACCCAGTAATTAATTGGGCCTCTAATTCAAATTCTTTATGGTTTTCAATGGCATTAAAAAAAGCTTGAATAACAATCTCTCTGGTTTCAGGAGAGAACAAACCATATGTTTCGTTTAAGGATGGTTGTTTCTCATCTGGCAAGTCGCAAATTTCGAACATTTCTTTTGACCAAATAATTGAGCGCGCCTTTACGTCAATTTCCCAGCCACCCACTTTAGCAATATGTTGTGCTTCTTCTAAGTCTTGTTGTTGTTTTAATATTTTTTGTTGAATGAGGGTTGCTTCTGTAACATCATAGTTAACACCAATCATTCGATATGGTATATCATCCGAATCTTTAAATGTTTTGGATACGGCATTGATATATTTGGTTTCTCCAGTATCTGAAACTACGCGAAAGACACTCTTGAAATCATAATTATTTGCTAAGGCGTCTTGAATTTCACGATTTACTTTATCCTTATCATCTTCATGTAAGGTTTTTTCAAATGCCTCAAAATCGCTAGTAAATCTATTTGGATCAACAGAGAATATCTTATACATGCTCGAGTCCCAAAGCAATTTATTGTCTTTTAAACTCCAGTCCCAAATACCAAGGTTAGCAGAAGATGTTGCTAATTTAAGGCGCTCTTCGCTTTCTCGTATGCGTTCTTCAGCTTCTTTTCTAGTTGTGATATCAATTCCAAATCCAATGATGGTTGTTATTTCATTGTTCTTATCGGTAATTGGGTAAAAACGTCTTAACATCCATATTTTTTTACCATCGGGTTGATTTAATTTTTCTTCAAATTCTAATTGACCTTTTTGGGCAATTACCAAATTAAATAACTTTCTACGCTCATCTGCAAACGCTCTGCTGCGGCCATATCTTTCACAATATTCATAGTCGTCGTGTCCAACTAGCCATTTTCTTTTTTCATCATCTTTTACAGCAATTTCATTTACAAATAAATACTTATGGTCTTTATCAAAAACCACTACATCAGAAGGTATTTTATTAAGTACATTTTCATAAAAACCTTTGAGATTTCTAACTTCTTCCTCCGCTTTAATACGTTCCGAAATATCGCGAGAGTTTACAACGATACCTTGAATTCCGGGCTCGTCTAATAAATTATTACCAATAGTTTCTACGGTTAAATAAACGCCATCTTTTCTTTTGAATCTAAACTGCACAGGGTCAGAAATACCGCCTTTTGCAACACCCTTTTTAAACTCTATTAGGGTTGATTCAAGATCATCTGGATGAACAAATTCAAAGAAAGGTTTATCTAAAATTTCATTTTCATCATATTGGAAAACTCTATAGAAGGATGGACTTTCATATTTTACAATTCCGTCGGCACTTAGCACAGAGGTAATATCTGTGGCGTTCTGAACCAAAGAGCGGAATCTGTTTTCACTATCTCTAATTTTTTCTTCTGCTTTTTTACGTTCTGTGATATCTCTGATGGCTGCAACTATGTATCCTTTATTTTCAATATTTACATATTTTACACTTGCCTCAACAGGAAATAAAGTTCCATCACTTTTTATGTTTGAACCTTCAATTAATTGCCCACCAGTTTGTTTTATTTCATTATAATGTGTTTGCCAATCTTTTAAACTAGGGAATGTTTTTTCCATTTCTAAAATAGAACTTCCAATAAGTTCCTGTTTAGTTTTATTTAAATTTTTGGCATGTGATTCATTAACATAAATTAAATTACCTTGATAATCGGCAACGGAAATAGCATCACTAATTTGATCTGAAATTTTGTTATAAAGTAAGATTTGCTTTTCGTGTTCTTTTATTTCAGTAATATCAGTTATCAAAGCAATCAAGAAATGGTCGTCTAAATCTTTATAAATTGATTTCTTTACAAGTAGTGTTTTTTCTGCACCATCGGCAGCATCAAATTTAACCTCTCTAACTCTTTCCTCTAAATCTTGAAACTGCTTTTCATCCTGTTCCATAAAATCTTTGGAAACGGTCTCAGACAGAAAGTCGGAATCTGTTTTGCCAATTATTTTCTTTTTATCAATACCTGTTAATTTTGTATAGGCATTGTTTACCATAATCCATTCTTGTTTTCTGTTTTTTACAAATAATGGATTTGGAATCGAATCTATAATTTCATTTAAGAAGTTGTGCGAATTTTCAATTTCAATTTGAGCATTTTTAAGTGAGGTAATATCCCTGGCAATGGCTTGAATACCTCGCTTGTGGTCTTCATTTTCTATTAATTGAACATTTTGTCCTATCCATATTTGTTTGCCACTTTTGGTGTTTATTGGAAACTCATTATAGGTAACTTTATTTCCAAGTAAAGATTGCTTTTTATAAAACGATTCTACTCTAGCTCTTTGCGAAGGCTCTACTAAATCTAGGTAGTTCATTCCTAATAATTCCTGAGTGTTGAACCCAGTAATTTTAGTAGCAATATCATTTACATAGGTAAAGTTCCCTACAGAATCTGTATAGTAAAAAATATCTGTTGCCGATTCAATTAGTAATCTAAATTTCTCTTCGTTTTCCTTTAATTTATTTACGGTATCATGTCTTTCAAATGCTGAACCAATATTGCCTGCAACATTTTTTAAAATTTCTTCATGGTTTTCTTTCCAGGTAATATTTTCATTCGTTGAATCAAGAACTAGAAAGCCCCAAAAATCTTCATAAATAAAAATTGGTAGGGCAATAACAGAATGTAATTTGTCTTCTAATAATCGGGGTCTTTCTTCTGGCGGCAAATCTGAAATCTTTCCTTTGATTGTTCTTTTTAAGGAGAATTCGTCTTTCCATCTTTCTAATCCAAAAACAGAATAATCTATTTGTTGGAGATCTTGATTATTAATGAGTATTTCATTTGATCCTTGAGTCCATTGAAACTTCTGATTAAATGAAACAACTTTGCCAAAAACATCGGTGTTGTTTTTGAAAATATGTACCCTATTTACATTAAAAGCATTTCCAATATATTGCATTGATTTGCTTATTGCATCCTCAAAATTGGAGTTCGCAAGAAGCTCTGCCGATACTTCATTTATAGCCTTAAGTAAACGCTCATTTTCTTGAAGTTTTTGTTCAAATTTCTTTCTTTCGGTTATGTCACCTTCAATGGCTATATATCCAATATGTTTGCCTTCCTCCAAAATAGGAGTTATGGATAATGAAATCCAATATTCCCTGCCACTTTTTGAATAGTTTAAGATTTCTCCATTATACGGGATCTTAGCAAGAATTGATTCCCTAATTTCCGAAATTGTTTGGATGCTGGTATTTGGTCCTTGTAATAATTGGCCTGGTTTTTTTCCAAGTAAATCATCAACCGAAAATCCTGTTATTCGTTCAAAACCCTCATTAGCCCATAATGATACTCCATATTGGTCAGTTAAAATAACTGCATTTTGGGTCTTCTGTGCAACAAGAGCTAAGGTTTTAATTTCTTCCTCAAAGCGTTTTCGAACGGTTATGTCGAACCTAATGGATAAATATTGGTAGGGCTTTCCTTCATCGTTTAAAAAAGGTATTATGGTTGAATCAACCCAAAACAAATCTCCATTTTTCTTTTTGTTACAAATTTCTCCTTGCCAAATTTTACCAGAGCTAATTATCTCCCAAACCCCACCCCAAAAGGCACTTGAGTGATGCCCACTGTTTATTAAATTATGATTCTTGCCAACTAATTCACCAAGTGTAAATCCACAAGACTCGCAGAAATTTTCATTTGCCGTTAGAATATTTGCTTTCGCATCGGTTAGAGAAACAAGTGCAGCCGTATCAATTGCTTTTTTGAAATTACTTAATTCCTTAAAAGACTCCTTTGAACTTAGCTCTAGAATTCTTTCTAGCTTATTGTAATCATCTTGAAAATGATAATAACTTTCATCCACGAGTTGGACAAGGGATTGGATATCATCCTCGGTTGGAATCTGTTCTCCAAAAAGTTTTTTTATCTGCCGTTTTAATAGTCTGTGCATGAATGGTCCTTTTAAGGATAGGAAATGGTGTTTACAGAACTAGTTTATTTCCTTAAACGTAGTTATTGTCATGGTTTGATTGTGAAGTTCGCATTTGGCATCATTAGAGAATGGTGAAATTTCTCCGTAAGAATAAAATCCGCAAAGAGTCGGCACGGTTCCAAGTATTTCTTGAACACCTTCAACCTCCTCCTCAATTATTTGTTTAAGTACAAGTTTTCTACCCACGCAACTTATTAAAATAGCCAAGCTAGGGTCTTCATCTTTTATTGACTTTAAGGTGCCTTTAGCTGCACCCATTGCACCTTCAATAAGTCGGTCAAAGTTTGCTTTCATAAGTCTAACGTAACTTCCTTCAGGAATATCACCTGCAAAGGTTAAAGATTGTTTTTCTTCATCCACTGCCAAAATGGTTCTTACTACGGGTTCGCTATCTTTTTCGGTTCTTAAATTCAAGGGAAATAGTAAGCCAGAAGCAGGTAAATTACTTGCATGTTCACCTAAAAAAGATTTATATAAATCTAATGCAGGTTTTCCATCCAATTCATATAAAACATTGTTTGTAGATTTAGTTACTAAGCGTTCCACTCCAAAGCTATCCCAACCACCCATACTTCCAAAAGACACACTTAGGTTCGAACCGTAAAAGCCAATTGCGGAAACAGATTTAGACAAGGCTAATCCATTTTCATCCAGAATATATGTTTCCGAAAAGTTTGCGCCATCTCCTGCTAAACCTCCCGTTGCACTTACTCCTGCTGGTAGTTTAGAGCGTAAACCTCTTACCAATTCCGATCCATTAATATGTAATCCTTCACTCATTACAAATACATGTTTTAGGTCGGAGGCTATTAAGTCCTCTACAATTTTTTCACCAACAATAAAGCTCTCTTCAACATTTGAAACAGGTTTAGTAACATGTTTAATGGTAGTTTTTTCAAATTCAATTAGGGTAGCAATTATTGTATCGTCTACCACACTTGTACCACAAATTTCACCAGCAGAAGTACCACCAATGAATAGTGTTTGTGGGTATTTTTCTTTTAATTTTCTAACGCCAGTATTTTCTTTTATTAGTTTAGTGGATCCAAAAATTAATGCCAAAGTTGGAGTAAAATTAATGTTTGAATTTTCAATTGTTTGCCAATCTGTTTCGGGCGTAAATTTTAATTGCGCAGTTTTCATAGTGGAGTATTAGTTTTAAGCAAGATAATGCTACAAATTACATAATGTCAAGAGATTTCTCTTTAATTTAGCGCCTTTAATGAAAAACAAACTTTTTTACATTATTCGTCATGGCGAAACCGAATACAATAAACTTGGCATTGTACAAGGTAGTGGGGTAGATATGCCCTTGAATGAACGCGGTATTTTGCAGGCACAAAAGTTCTATGAGTATTATAAATCGATTCGGTTTAATAAAATTTACACTTCTGCCTTAATTAGAACCCAACAAAGCGTCTTGCCTTTTATTGAAGCAGGATATCCTTATAAAGCAATTCCAGCTTTAAATGAAATTTCATGGGGTGTTTTCGAAGGAAAGCCTCAAAGTCCGGTTGAGCGGGAAGAATATTGGAATGTAGTTAATGCTTGGAAAACGGGGCGGGTTCAAGCAAAAATTAGAGAGGGAGAAAGTGCGTTTGAATTACAGGCCCGCCAACTTACTTTTATTAATTATTTAAAATCACAGGAGGATGAATGCATTTTAATAGCCATGCATGGTAGAGCCATGAAGAGCTTTCTTTGCACGTTATTAGATTTGCCTTTAACCGAAATGGAAAGGTTTGAGCATACCAATCTGTGCTTATATATTTTAGAATACGATGGGAAATCGTTCGAGGTAATAAAGCATTGCGATACAAGCCACCTTCAGTAAAAAAAAGAGGGCTTTCAATAATGAAAGCCCTCTTTTTTTATTTTTCTATAATCGTGGATTAGCGAAGAATTTCTCTTGAAATTACAATTCTATTTACTTCACTAGTACCCTCATAAATTTGAGTAATTTTAGCATCACGCATTAAACGTTCAACATGATATTCTTTCACATACCCATATCCACCATGAACCTGAACAGCCTCTGTAGTAACCCACATGGCAGTTTCTGATGCGAATACCTTAGCCATTGAACTTGCCAATGCATAATCTTGGTGTGTATCTTTAAGATAGGCCGCTTTTAAAATTAGCAACCTTGCTGCTTCAATTTGTGTAGCCATATCCGCTAATTTAAATTGAATAGCTTGATGATGCATAATTTCTTTTCCAAAAGCCTTACGTTCTTTAGAATATTTTAGTGCTAATTCAAACGCTCCACTCGCAATACCTAAGGCTTGGGCGGCAATACCAATTCTACCTCCTGCCAAAACTTTCATGGCAAATTTAAACCCAAATCCATCTTCGCCAATTCTGTTTTCCTTAGGCACCTTTACATCTTGGAACATAATAGAATGTGTATCACTTCCGCGAATACCCATTTTATCTTCTTTTTTACCTACCGTAACACCTGGCCAATTTTTTTCTACTATAAAGGCATTTATACCCTTATGTCCTTTTTCTACATGAGTTTGGGCAATTACTAAATAATAGGTTCCTGTATTGCCATTCGTAATCCAATTCTTTGTTCCATTTAATAAATAGTGGTCGCCTTTGTCCTCAGCAGTAGTTCTTTGAGAGGTGGCATCACTACCAGCTTCTGGTTCAGAAAGCAAAAAAGCACCATGCACTTGGCCGCTAGCTAGTGGAACTAAATATTTTTGTTTTTGTTCTTCCGTGCCATAGGTTTCTAAACCCCAGCATACTAATGAATTATTAACAGAAACAACAACAGAAGCAGATGCGTCTACTTTTGAAAGTTCTTCCATTGCCAATACATAGGAAACGGTATCCATACCCGAGCCACCATATTTAGGGTCAACCATTATTCCTAAGAAACCAAGTTCACCTAATTTTTTAATTTGCTCATATGGAAATCTTTGCTCGTTATCACGCTCAATAACTCCAGGCAATAGCTCTGTTTGGGCAAAATCACGCGCAGCTTGCTGCACATTCAAATGTTCTTCTGTAAATTCAAAATTCATATGCTTTCAATTTGGTTTGGCGAATATATAACTTGGCATCACATTATCAAATGATTGAAATTTTGATTTTAGTTAGCCTCTTTAATTTTTTTCTCAATTGAACTTGTGGAGTATCCAGGTATAAAATCAATTGTTTTAACCTCTCCACCCTTTGCTTTAACAATGTCGTAGCCTACAATGTTTTCAGGTTGGTAATCGCTTCCTTTTACTAAAACATCGGGCTGAACCAAGGAAATCAACTCATAAGGTGTAGGTTCATCAAATAAAACTACCGCGTCAACAAAACCTAAGGAGGCTAAAATTATCAAACGTGAATGCTCGTCCTGAATGGGTCTATGCGGGCCTTTTAATTTGCTTACAGAGGCATCTGTATTTACTCCAATAATTAAAATATCACCCAAATCGGCAGCTTTTGCCAAATAATCAACGTGACCTCTATGTAAAATATCAAAGCAGCCATTTGTAAAAACAAGTTTTTTGCCTTCAAATTCCCAAGTTTTTATCTGCTTACTTAGTGTTTCTTTAGTAAACAGCTTGTTTAATACTTTACTATGCTTGCTCATTTTCTTTGTTTTTTTGTTTTCCTAAAACAATTAATGAGGCAATAGCACCTAAAATTATTAGGATTACCATTTGAATTCCATGAACCATAGTAGCATAAGCAATTCCATCCTCCTTAGCAACTCCAAAAAGCAATAACGACTGCATCACAAAAAAATGATAGGTACCAGCCCCAGCTCCAGGTGCTGGTAATACAACGCCTATTGTACCTATAGCAAAAACCGTTAAACAATCAACAATACTTAGGTGAGAGGTTGATTCCATTGAAAACAAACAGAAGTACATCATTAAAATATACCCTACCCAAATAAGAACTGAAAGTACTATAAATAGGAATGGTTTTTTAACATGTCTAATGCTTAATAGCCCATCTCCAAAACCTTGAATAAGCGAAAAAATTCTAGCGAACAATGAACTTTGAACCAATCTTTTTCTTAATAGAAATAACAGTAATCCAATGCCACCAAAACTAGCTAGTGCAATCCATTTCCAAGGGATAGACTGAGCATTTGTATCTTGGGTATTGCTCTTTAATGCATCAGAAATGAAGGTGCTAATCATATCAAATTGTAATAGGAAGATAATTCCTAAAATGGCTAGTAAAATTACCATATCCACCAATCGTTCGGTAACCACTGACCCTAAGGATTTCTCCACAGGAACATCATCTGTTTTACTAATAGCAGCACACCTCGAAACCTCACCAGCTCTAGGAATGATATAATTCATCATATATCCAATAAGTACAGCATAAAAGCTATTTGTAGTACTTACCTTAAAATGCATCGCATCATAAAGTAAGGTAGCTCTGTAAGCTCTAATCCAATGACTTATCATGGAAATAACTACACCTAGAGCAAGCCAATTATAATTGGCAGCTCCCATTTTTTGAAATAAATCAGTCCAGTTTGTATCTCTAAAAACAAAGTATAGAAAAAAGCCTCCAATTAGGAGGACAAGGCCATACTGAATGATTTTTTTCAAAATTCTTAGTGTGTTAATTTGTTAGTATTATCCGGATAAATGGCAATAGGTTTATATTTTTTAGCCTCTTCAAAGTCCATTAAACAATAGGAAATGATAATTACGTGATCGCCAGTAGCTGCTTTTCTAGCAGCCGGGCCATTCAGGCAAATCATTCCCGTGCCACGATCTCCTTTGATTACATATGTTTCAAGGCGCTCACCATTATTGATGTTTACCACTTGAACTTTTTCATTTTCAATCATATTGGCGGCATCCATTAAATCCTCGTCAATGGTAATGCTTCCTACATAGTGCAACTCGGTTTGTGTGACTTTTGCACGATGAATTTTCGACTTTAACAGTTGTATCTGCATAGTAATTTTTGCAGGGCAAAGGTACTTAAAAAGCTCAATCCCACAAATTAATTGGATGCTTGAAAAAAGTTACGCCTGCAACTTGCAGGAAAATCAGGGCTGTCAAAAAATTGTCATAATCATAAAAGGTGATAATTGTCAGCCCGAGTTCCTAAATACTTCGCCGTACTTTGCCTCTCAATTACACCATATAGAAATGAAAAAAATTCTCCTAATTATCTCTGTTTTTTTAATTAAAATCAGTGTATTCGGTCAAACTGCCGATAGTGTTACCATGCTTCCAGGGACAGCTTTGGATGTGTATTACAATTTAACTACAGGCCATAAAGACACAGTAAGAAACAACAATTGGCATATTGCCTTTGCAGTTCGTAAAGCACAACCACCAATGAAAACCATGCAAGCCGCAACCATTTTGGTAAATGATGGTAGAAGTGTAGAGTTGTATAAATCAAATACTCTTATTTCTGATTGGAACACGTTTGATACAACAGGTTGGAATAAATGGCCACACACTTACAATAGTGATACAAGTTGGGATGTGGGTGCGTTTAATCAAGATCGCAATATGACAAATCCGTTTGATTATGGTTGGGGTCAATACAATATGACTACGAAGGATGTAACTGGTACAAATATTTGGGTTGTGGCAATTACCACTTCACCAGACCCTAGTGCACCGAAAACACTTAAAAAATTAGCTATTCATAGGATTGCTTATGATACCATGTGGGTGTTTACTTTCTCTAATATCAATGGTACAGATAGCACAACCTTAACCATTAAGAAATCTGATTTTGGAAATAAATTATTTGCGTATGTAAATTTACTTAGCAAAACTGTTATAGATCGTGAACCAGCTCTTAATACTTGGGATGTTGTTTTCACCCGTTACAAATCTTTAGTTACACTTTTTGGCCAAACCTTAATGTACCCTGTTATGGGTGTAATGCAAAACCCTACGGTTGTTTCTGCTAAGGTTGAACAACCAAATGCCCGCACCTTTACTCCAGATACTACTTTAAAACTTACTCCAAAAATTTCTCAAATTGGTTGGGATTGGAAAGTTATTACAGTAACTCCTGGTGCATGGCCAGTAAGAGATTCTCTTTCTTATATCTTGAAAAAGGGCGATAACCAATACTATAAAATTTACTTTACTGAGTATTATGCAGATCAAACTAAACAATTTATTAAGTTTAATACTACTTTTTATAGCATGCTAACTGGTACGGATGAAATTAGCACCTCGTTAAAATCTACTAAAGTTTATCCAAACCCTGCTACTGATAAGGTAAATTTAGACTTAAACTTATCTGTTTCGGTTAACAACCTTACCATTAGCTTAATTGATATTACTGGTAGAGTTATTTCAACTGAAAACTTGAAAAATGTTGCTGGTTCTGTTTCTCATGAAGTAAATGTTTCGCAATTACATTCGGGTATCTATTTTATTAGCGTTGAAGCTGATGGAGTAAGAACAGCTCAAAAAATTGTTATAAACTAAACGAATTTTGATACTAAGTACAACATATCATTTATTACAACGCAACACCACTATTTTAGTGGTGTTTGTGTTGTTATGCAATGGACTTTTGGCTCAAGCACAACCTGAGGCAAAACCAAAAGTACTTGACTTAGATGAGGTTGTTGTTACTGGTCAATATGAGGCAAATAGCCTAAACAAATCGGTTTTAAAGGTTAAGGTTATTGATGCAAAACGGATACAGGCCCAAGGTGCATTTAACCTACAACAGGTTTTGGGCAATGAACTAAATATCCGAATTATGCAAGACCCAGTTTTGGGTAGTAGTATGCAATTACAGGGCGTTGGCGGAAATAATATTAAAGTATTAATAGACGGCGTTCCGGTTATTGGCAGAGAAAATGGAAGCATAGATCTTTCTCAAATTAACCTTCAAAATGTTGAACGAATTGAATTCGTTGAAGGTCCTATGAGTGTTAATTTTGGAACAGATGCCCTAGGTGGAGTTATTAATATCATTACAAAAAAGCAAAAGCAAAATACCAATACTGCTAAAATTGGAACCTATGCCGAAAGCATTGGGCAATATAATTTGGATGGGTCTTTTGGTTTAGCAAATTCCAAATACAGTGTTCAAACAAATATTGGACGAAATTACTTTAAGGGATATAGTGAAGACCCTGAAAGTAGAGTTAAACTATGGAAACCTAGAACCCAATATACTGCTGATTTAAGTCTTCAAAAGTTTATTGAACATGGTAGTATTAGATGGTCGAACCAATTCTTTCATGAGAAAATTACAGATAGGGGAGCTCCTAATGTTGATTGGACTCAAGCGTCTGCAATGGATAGATATTACTTCACTACAAGACTCAATACAGCTTTTTTTTACGAGCGAAAATTTGATGGGAAGAGAAATATAAATGTTTTAGCATCCTATAATTATTATCAACGCAGGTATAATACATACATAAAAGATTTAGTTGGACTTACAGAACAATTAGTTCCTTCTGCATTTGAACATGATACAAATTGGTTTCATCAAGTTATGAGTAGAGGAACCTATGCTAATGTTGCTTTCTCTCAAAAAATGAGCTATCAAATGGGGTATGAATTTAACCATGAATTTGTTGTTGGAACTCGCATTGAAGGCGAGAAGCAAAATATGGGAGATTATAATTTCTTTGCGAGCTCAGAATTAAAACCATTAAAACATTTTTTAGTTAGACCTGCCTTTAGGGTAATTTATCATACCAAATACAAAGCTCCTTTTGTTCCTTCTATTAATTTAAAATATGATTTAACTGAAGATATTTCATTTAGAGGAAGCTACTCAAGAGGCTTTAGGGCTCCAAGTTTAAAAGAGTTATACCTTCAATTTGTAGATGCTAGTCATAATCTTAAAGGTAATCCCAATTTAACAGCAGAAACCTCCGATAATATCATTGTTGGTGGTACCTATAACTACAAAATTGAGAGTCGCGTATTTCGGTTTGAACCTACAGTTTTTTATAATCATATCCATAATATGATTGATTTGGCTAGAGTTGGTACAGGTACTAATGCCGCATTTCAATATATAAATGTAAACACCTTTACAAGTATAGGAATGGCTATTACAGCCGAATATAGAACCATTCCATACCAGGTTTCATTGGGTTATTCGTATACGGGTCGTCAAAATCAATTAACTGGCTATAGCCAAACGAGTGACTTTTATTATAGTAATGAATGGAGACTTAATGCTACGTATAATTTTGAAAAGTCGGGATATAGTTTAAACTTATTTTGCA
Organism: Bacteroidetes bacterium B1(2017); assembly: GCA_002256395.1. Classification (GTDB taxonomy): domain Bacteria; phylum Bacteroidota; class Bacteroidia; order UKL13-3; family UKL13-3; genus B1. Next base: position 1,307,422 of record NKJG01000001.1, read on the forward strand.
AGCTAAATGGAAAGTTACAAATGTATCAATACGATTATCTTAAGAATGAAGTAGCGCTTAATTTTATTGATCCATATGCCTTGGTAGATGCCTCAATTGGAAAGTCGTTTTTGAATAAGAAATTGGCAATAAATATTGGAGTTAAAAATTTATTGAATGTAGTTAATGTGAATGCTAGCTTTAGCAGTGGTCCACATTCTACTAGCAGCAGTTCTGCATCAACCGCAATGGGCCGTTCGGTGTTTATTGGGTTAAAGTATAATTTGATTTAAGATGATGATTTTGAATAATAAACACCTTGCGTGGATGATTGGTATATTAATGGCTTTTACAGCTTGTGAAAAGGCTGAAAAATCAATGCAATTACCTCCTCGTCCATTAGATTCGGTGGCTTTGGTACAAGTTACCTTAGGAGAGCATTCTGAAGACCAAGTATATGTTAATTTCTTAGACAGCAATTATGTAAAATCTTCTGTTAAAAATAGTTGTTGGGATCTTGCCTTTGATTGTGCGCCTGAGACAAACAGAATATTTATGAATGGCGGAAAAGGTGTATTCATAGGGATTTTGGGAAAGGGTGATTTCTTAAAAGATGTTAATTTAAACAAGGTAAATTGGCGCTGGGATGAAGCTTCAGGAGGAGATTCGATAGTTTTAAAAAATTGGTGTAATCAACAAACTCGTCATAGTTTAGATTCTATTTATATTATTGACAGAGGGGCTGATGTAGATTTAGATAAACGCTATTATCAATTTAGAATTAGCCTTGGTTCATTTGGAGTTTATGAAATTGAGGTTGCCGATTTAAAGGGCAAGAAACTATATCAAACCTATGTGAATAAAGATCTACATAAAAATTTGGTGTATTTTGATTTCGTCCAAGGTAAGGTGTTAAATTTTGAGCCTGAAGTACTTGATTGGCAGTTTTGTTTTTTAAAATGTAGATGGGTTTATTATGAATTTAATCCACCCCTAATTTATACTGTAACAGGCTTACATATCAACTCTAGGATACTTTCAGTGGCTGTGGATAGCACCTTGAATTTTGATGAAATATCTCTTAAAAATATTCCATTGATGAAGTTTAGCTCTCGCCGCGATGTAATAGGTTTTGATTGGAAAATTTATGATTTTGGAAGTGGTAGATATCAAACTCGTAAATATGTAACCTATATCATTCGCTCAAAAATATTCCCTGGTAAATTTTATAAATTACGATTCACAGATTATTATAATAAACAAGGAATTAAGGGTACTCCAAAGTTTGAAGTAGCCGAAATTAAATAGATATTCGTAAACGATATTTTCTTCCTTAAAAAAAACATTATGAGTAAAAATAGTTTAAAGGCTTTTTTAATAAGTCTTTTTATTCCTTTCACATTTGCTTTTGCTCAAACATCAGAACCACATTTACAAAATCTGCATCAAGTTACCTTTGGAGGCGATAATGCTGAAGCCTATTGGAGTTTTGATAGTAAGAAGTTAAGTTTTCAAAGCAATAACAAAAAGTGGGGTTTGCATTGTGACCAGATATTTATGCTGAACACAAAAAAGCCTTTAGACACCACTCATATTCCTCAATTAATTAGTACGGGTAAAGGAAGAACTACCTGCAGCTTTTATATGCCAGATAATAGGCATATCCTTTTCGCGTCAACCCACCTTGGCGCCGAAAATTGCCCTGCAGATCCTCCACCATCCAAGCGTTATTTATGGGCTATTTATCCTGACTTCGACATTTTTGTTTCGGATGAGAAAGGTAAAATAGTATCTCAATTAACCAAGGAGCCTGGTTATGATGCCGAGGCTACCGTGAGCCCTAAAGGAGATAAAATAGTTTTTACAAGTACTAGAAATGGTGATTTGGACTTGTATACAATGAATATTGATGGGAGTAATGTAAAGCAAGTAACCTTTGGATTAGGATACGATGGGGGAGCTTTTTTCTCTCCAGATGGAACCAAATTGGTCTTTAGAGCATCTCGTCCACAAGGCGAAGAAGAAATTAAAGATTATAAAGATTTATTGGCTCAGGGCCTTGTAGCACCAACAGTTATGGAACTTTATACTTGCAATATAGATGGAAGCGATTTAAAGCAAATAACCCATTTAGGAAAAGCTAATTGGGCTCCATTTTTTCATCCATCAGGACAAAAGATTATTTTTAGTAGTAATCATCATAGTGCAAAGGGTTACGATTTCCAGTTGTTTATGATAAACTTAGATGGTACTGGTTTGGAAAGAATTACAAATGAAAGTTTGTTCAACGCTTTTCCAATGTTTTCACCTGATGGCAAACAATTGGTGTTTTCGAGCAATAGAAATAATGGTGGTACTAGAGATACCAATTTATTTATTGCCGATTGGAAAGATTAAGCCTTTTTAAGGACATCCCAACTATGGTCGCCAAGCAGTTTAACTGAGGCTACATATGCGCCCATACCTTTACTTGAACCCCATTCGGTTGGCCCAATAATAGACAGTTTAAAATGATCTTCCTTTTCGTATAAATGGTAAACTTGACCAATAACAGGAGTGAATCGCATATCAGATTCGTAAATTTTTTCTGATACTTTTAACCTACTTTCAATATCTCTTACCTGTTCCATTATCAAATCTGCCTGTTTTTTCAACAAGGCCATTTCTTGATTGGCATAATGATGCATTGCTTCTACGGCATTTGCTCTTATTTTCCCTTTATCTTCAGGCCTAATAATGGGTGAACCTATACTTAAGGCAATGGGTGAAAGACTTGCTGGGCCAATATAGCTTCCGTCCTCATCGGTAAAAGTTGTACTATCTGTCATTTGTTAGTTAAACCTTAAATAGGCAATATTGTTTCAAACATGGAATTGTTTAACAAAGATTATTTTAATGTAGATAATATCAAACAATTTAAGATATAATTGTGTTACACTTAATTAGAAATCTACTCTTATTAGGCATAATGCTTATCTTTGTTACCACATGAAACTAACGGTTGAAATAGATGACAATTCTGGTTTTTGCTTCGGCGTAGTCTTTGCCATTCAAATGGCCGAGGATATTCTTAATGAAGAAGGACATTTATTTTGTCTTGGTGATATTGTGCATAATGATGAAGAGGTATCTCGTTTAAGAAATAAAGGCCTTGAAATTATTGATCACGAGCGATTAAAAACACTCCATCATACAAAGGTTTTAATTAGAGCTCATGGCGAACCGCCTGAAACCTATAAATTAGCTCTTGATAATGATATTGAGCTGGTAGATGCAAGTTGCCCAGTTGTATTAAAACTACAACATAGAGTTAGGGAGGCACATAATAAGAATGAAAAAATCCTCATTTATGGCAAACATGGCCATGCTGAGGTTAAGGGTTTAGTTGGGCAAACAAATGGTGATGCAATTGTTGTTGAAACCTTTGATGAATTGGATCAACATGAATTGCCATCTAAAATTCAGTTGTTTAGCCAAACCACTAAGCGTACTAAAAATCTTTATGCCTTAAAAGATAAATTAGAGAAACAAGGTGTTGAAGTATCTTTTAATGATACCTTGTGCCGACAGGTAAGCAATAGAGATGTTCAACTAAGAGATTTTGCGAAAAGGTTTAACAAAATTGTTTTCGTAGCGGGCTTAAAGTCTTCAAATGGCAAGGTTTTGTATGATGTTTGTAAAGACAATAATCCAAACACATTTTTTATTAGTAGTAAAGAAGAAATTCAAGCTTCTTGGTTTACAGAAGATGATTCGGTAGGCATATGTGGCGCTACCTCTACTCCTCAATGGCAAATGGAGGAAGTGAAATCTTATTTATTATCCTTATAATTACACTTAATTAGGTTCAATTTTTATGTTTACTAAACAAATGAAAAAGTATTTTTATTCCATTTTTATTCTCGTTTTTATAGGGGTGTTTGTATATAGTTTTACAGAAGCAAATGCAAAAAAAACGAGTAAAGTTGAACCAATGAAAAAGAGTTTTTATGATTTAACCATTAAGAGCTTAGATGGCAAACAAACCCTATCAATGAGCAGCTTTAAGGGTAAGTATGTGCTTTGTGTTAATGTAGCAAGCGAATGCGGTTATACACCTCAATACGCCGAATTACTGCAGCTATCTGATACCTTTAAGGATAAATTGGTTGTTATTGGTTTTCCTTGCAATCAGTTTTTGGGTCAGGAACCTGGTACGCCAGAAGAAATTGGTGCATTTTGCAAAAAGACATATGGTGTTACATTTCCATTAACCGAAAAAATTGAGGTAAAGGGTTCAGGAATAAATCCTATTTATTCTTGGCTTACCCAAAAGGATTTAAACGGAGTAAGTGATGCGAGTATAAAATGGAACTTCAATAAATTTCTTATTGATCCAAATGGTAATTGGGTAAGTTATTTTCCTTCTGGTGTTAAACCTTTAAGTGAAGAAATAACTTCAAAAATTAAATAACTAAACGCCTCTGAAATTGGAAAGGTTAATTTTTAACCCCATAAATACATCCACACCTCTAATATTTCTAAGTCCAATAATTTCTGGAAGGTGATTTGTTCCCATGTAAAATGGACCTATCCGGAAGTTTAAGCCAATAATAGGGTATTGATATTCAATTAAACTAATTGGAAAACCAAGTTCATATTTGAGGGTTTCATACCTTGCTGATACACTTAAAATATTAGGTGATCTCATTGAGATGGCACCAGGCATTGGTAGTCTGTGTGATCCAGCGAAGCTGAAATAAATATTATTCTTGAAATGGTAGTCAAATTGAACATTAAGACGCGTGGCAGTATAATGGGTGTATTTATTGTCTAAAATAAATGTTGTACCAGGATTACCACTAAAATCGTATCTTAATTGTCTGTCCAATGCAAAAATACCTTTGTAAAAAGCTTGGTCTAAATTTTTGGTTGAACCACTGGCATTTTGGTATTCAGAATAAACAGTTTGTCTATTGAAATTTATCATACCTACATCCATTAAAGAAATACCAAATCTGTATAAATAATCTTGATATTCTCTAATTTTTCCACCAAATCTAATGTTGGGGCAAACGGTAATTCTAGTTGGTCTTGATTTCTTTTTCTTTAGAAAATTGTAACCAATGTCGAACGCAAATCCACTACCCCTTGAGGCCATCATCTCTCCCAAAGTAGAAGCTTTAGTTGCAGAATAATTGTAAAGTAGATTGCCATTTTCCATTACTATTGTTGAATCGCCAACAAATGTCCATTTTGAACCACCCTTATCTTCAAAATCAAGTGAGTTAATTCCAGTCAAATAGTGAGCTGTTATTCCTAACCTGTGTTTTGTATTATAGGTTTCTGCTATTTCATAGGAATAGTTAAAAGCAATGTCTGAGTATACCATTGTACCCGAAACAAACTTGTTTAAATCAAATGATTTCCCTTGCAATTCAACGGCAGAAGAGCCTTTAATTAAAAATATTTCTAATTCTTTTGGCATATTAATGCTACCAGAAATAGATTTTAAAGAGGTTAATAAACCAAAGGAATGTTTTTTATAATTAATAAGTAAAGAGGGACCATAAATGGTAGCATCTGCAAAGATGTAATTGTTTTTCTGAAAGCTTCTTTTTAAATCAAAAATCCTGTCAAATGTTTGATTTATTGATTCACCACCATCACCTGCAGAACCACCTGTAAATGCCTTGATTATTTTAGGTGAAGCTAATTGAGTAATGGGTTTGGGTTGTAAGTAATACCCATTATTCATTAACGTAGTTGAATAATTAAATAAGGTAAAATCTGTCCCGTTATTTAGGTAATTGGTATTGGCTGGGTTAATTGTAACACCCATTACCCCAGCATGATTACTGGCTACCAAGCCTGTTTGAAATTGAGCTAAACTTAAGTTTACCCCAACTCCCCAAAGTGCAATAAGTAAAAATATTTTTTTCATTGTTTTTGGGTAGGTATTTCTTTCAAGGCACTTTTATCTATTACAAATTTAAGCCGCAAATGCGATACTAGCAATGCTTAATGAACATTTACATGTTCTAATTATTTCATTGGCGCAACTTTCTATGGTTGCCCCAGTAGTAATTACATCATCCACAAGTAACACATGTCGGTTTTCAAACTTTTGAGGTTCAACCACTGAAAAAATGCTTGAAACATTTTCCCATCTCTCCGGCCTATTCTTTTTTGTTTGTGTTTCAGTTGCTTTGGTTCTAATTAAAAACTCACTCAAATTTTCAATTCCCAATTGTTCCGAAAGTCCATTCGCAAAAGCCAAACTCTGATTGTAACCTCTCTTTCTAAGTTTACTTATATGCAAAGGAACAGCAACTATGGCATCAATTTTATGACTTTCAGCAGTTTTGCTGATTTTTTTTGCATAGGTTGAACCTAAAAAAACAGCCAATTCTTCATTTCCTTTGTATTTTAACTCATGCAAAAGTTTTTGCGTAATTCCTCTTTGATTAAAAAACAAAAACGAAAAAGCGCGTTCAAATGGTATTCTGCCCCATAAAGTTTTTTCTACTCCATTCTCATTTTTAAGATGATCATTTGTTTCGGGTAATTGCAATTGGCAGCCTAAACATAAATACCGTTCTGTGTGTACTAAACTTGTATGGCAAGAAAGACACAAATTTGGATAAACGATATTTAAAATATTTTGGAGCATTAATGTTGCAAGTTATATAATCTTATTGAGCCGAAACCCTTAATATTTTATTAAAATCACGCCCCTTAACCTCTAACAAATAAACACCTCTTGGCAATTTTTCTGTTTGAACTTGCACCTTGTTTTGCCCTGAATAGACAGGATATTCTGTTTGTTCCCAAACAACCTTGCCTAACAAATCTCTCAATGAAATTGAAATTTGATCTTTATTTGTAACAGAAATTTGCACTGTTATTTCCGATTTAAATGGGTTCGGATAAGCTTCAATTCCCGACTCATTTAGTTGCTCTTGAATACCCAAAGGCCAGTAACTCATTACGCCAAAAGAGGTGTCGGTACATTGATTGCTCGAATAGGCAATTAACATAAATGGGATATTATTAGTGCCTGTAATTTTATAGGTTAAATCAGAGGCAGTTGAGCTTTGGTTTGAGCCAAATCGCCAATTAATATATAAGGAGTTTACGGCATTACTAGTTAATTGAAAGGTGTTAGAATCGCTTCTTACAAGTGTATATTTGGCTGTTGGCGCTGCATTTACACTAATGGTTTGGCTTACTGAATCAACCACTTTTAGAGATGAATCTAATACATATAAAGTAACTGGATAGGTTCCAGCAGAATCATAAACCCTTGTTTGATTGGCGTTAGTTGAACTTGATCCATCATGAAATTTCCACACATAACTAGATGCAAATGCAGAAACATTTTTAAAGTTTACATTTAATGGAGCACAACCAACCAATGGCGTGGCATCGAACCCAGCAGATGGTTTGTTACCTATGGTAAAGGTTATTGAACTATCGGCATTTTGAATGATATTACTAATTACAATATCCGAATTTTGTTTTACTCCGCCTATTTTGAAATGGAGTTTTGTGTTCGGGTTGCTAAAATTGTTAAGTCCTCTATTGTTTGTTGAACCTGGAAATAAATCACCCCCATCTCCTCTGTTTGAGCCAGTTTCAAGATCTCTTCTGCCGTCGGCTTGAAGCAATCCAACACCATACGCACTTGTATCATTATTTACATTGTTTGAGGATGATGCGCTAAGCAAACGCGCCTTACCTGAGTTAATATGCCAAATAGCCAAACCTTTTGAAGGAAGGTATTTATCGAAATCTTTTTTCTGCCTATTTTCTAATAAAAAATACTCATTTACCTGGCTTGTATTTATTCTATAGGCAAAATTACTATCTACTAAACTTTTTGGAATTGTGTATGTTCCAGTTGAGCTCAATACCGTTGCTGGCATCCATCCTAAAACCAATCTCGTCCATGCATCGTGCATACACGGAGTACGTTCGCTATTTAACCAAGGGCCACCAGCCATGTTTGCAAAATTTCCTGCGCCCTCACCTTTGCTTTGGGTTGAATATAAATCGGGTAAATCTAATAAATGCCCAAACTCATGAGAAATAACGCCAATTCCTACTTGGGCGGGAGCTCCGCTATTATATCTTTTCTCAGGAAAAATTCCATATGCGTCTACATAAACTCCATCTACTAATACAGCCCCAACAGTATAGGATAAATTATACCTATGCGACCATATATAATTATTTGCTGATGGAGCGCTTTGTTCTTCTGCTCCAATTCCTGCATGTAAAATAATAATCCCATCAACTACTCCATCGCTATCATTATCATATTGTGTAAAATCTACACCTGCCGAATCTGCCGCCAAAACCGCGCGTTTTACTAAATTTCCTACGTTTGTATTATAGGATGCATTCGATTTTCCGTAATCAAGGTAACTCGAGCTAGCCATATACCAACCAAACACATCCACCTGTAAATCTAATTGTCCAAATGAGCTTTTAAGGTAATAATCCCTAAAGGAACCCGTTCCATTATAATTTGGTTTCACCATCATGGAGTCGAAATTGGGTTTAGCAATAGAGGCAGTAAGATTGGGATACTGAATTAACAAAGCCAAAACTTTTCTTTTTCCTTTGTTAGGAAAAGGTTTACCCATGGCTTTTTTCTGGTTTCCTTGATTTAATTGAAAAAAGGCGGAGTTTAATTGGTCAATTTGAGCTTGGCTATATCTTAAATGAGCTTTATAAGTAGTGGTAACTTGTATGCCATTATCTTTAGCAAGTATACCAGAAGGTATTAAGTCTAAATTTGAATTAAGAGTAGCATATTCAAAGTCATTGGCATTGTTTCTTAACAAGGTTAATCCTTCGGCGTTTTCAAAATATTGAACCAACTCACTTCCTGAAACACTAACAAGAACCGTACTTCCATCAGAATTAGTATGTAAAAACACCTCCTCCTTAACAGGGCAATTCGACCTTAAATTTTGGGCATATATGCCAATTTGAGTAGAAAGTAAGAATAAGAATAGGACTGCTTTTTTCATTTCGTTTTTTGGGTAAAAGAAAGTCGCGCAAGATAACTTAAGGATTTTAATTTACAACTTTGTAAAACCTTGTGACACAAAATTAAAGGCTTCGAAAGCAACATTGTATCAAACACCTATTAAAACTTGGCCTTATTTGACGAATAAAGTGTACAATTAACATTAATAGATTATTATCTAGCATAAAATGCTATTTAAACTGCATTTTAAATTATATTTTTGTTTTTTATTTGTTTAATGAATAAATATCAAGGATATAATAAATTAGGTCTGAACCCCAAAATTTTTGGGATCAGCTTGCTATGTTTGTTTTTACTTGGATTTACTACTAAAGACAAAGGATACGATAGAATAGATCCTTTTAAGAATGGAATGGCCAAGGTTTATAAAGGGTCAAACATGGGTTATATTAATTCCAACGGCGATGAAATTATTGCTTGTAGATATCAGTATATTTCTGATTTTGTGAAAGAAATTGCCAAGGTTATGATTGATAAAAAATATGGCTATATCACTATTAAGGATGAGGTGCTTATTCCAATTAAATATGATTTTATTGGGCCGTTTAAAAATGGTTTAGCTCAAGTGAGAATAAACAATCAGTATGGAATGATAAATGCTGTAGGAGAAGAAATTACGCCCATAAAATATGATGAGATAGGGTTTTTTAATAGTCAGGGTGTAGCTAAAGTTAGAATAAAAAGGTTGGAAGGAAAGATTAACTGCTCTGGAGAAGAAGTTGTTCCTGTTGTGAAGCCTCATGTAGAAGAGGAAGAATAATACATCAAAATATTTCCGCTTAAACAGCGGTTTACATCCATCAAAACAATACCTTTACACCTAGAGAGTTTTTTATTAAATTCGCAGGTGAGTCATGTTAAAACAAGGATTACAACAAAGCCAAGTTCAAAAGCTATCGCCGCAACAAATTCAATTCATTAAATTGTTGCAGTTAAACTCTGTGGATATTCTTCAGCGAATAGACCAAGAGTTGATAGAGAACCCTGCCCTTCTGAAGGGTACAGATACAGATGCTGCTCCAGATGAAACAGCACCCATTTCTGAGAATGAATTAGCCACACCAGAAGAGGAAAAAAAAGATTTAACAGTGGATGATTATCTCGCTGATGAATCATTTGATGTAAAGGATTATGTGAATGATGAATATGATCCAGAGGGATTTCATTTGAGTGATGAAGGGGATGAAGAAAAGAAGGAAAGGCCACTGGCAGAATCACATAGTTTTCACGAAGAGTTAATGGAGCAATTCTCGGCAATTGCTGAGAATGAAAAGGAGTTATTAATTGGAAACCAAATTATTGGTTCAATTGACGACGATGGATATTTAAGAAGACCACTTATAGCAATCTTAAATGATTTGGCTTTTTCAATGAATATTGAAGCTAATGTAGAGGAGTTAAATAAGGTAATGCAAAAGGTTCAAACCCTCGAACCTGCTGGCATTGGAGCTACAACTTTGCAAGAATGTTTGTTGTTGCAATTAAAACGTAAGGATCAAAACTTGCGCACTGTAAAATTGGCTATTGAAATATTAACTCATTATTTTGATGATTTTACGAAGAAGCATTATGATAAACTTACCAAGTCGCTTAAAATTTCTGATGCCGAATTAAAAGAAATTATTCACGTAATAACTAGGCTGAATCCAAAACCTGGTGAGGCTATTGATAATACCGCCACACAATACATTACTCCCGACTTTATTCTTATTGAAGAGCTTGGAAAATTGATGGTACATTTGAATTCAAGGAATGCTCCAGATTTAAGAATTAGTAGAAGTTACCTTGAAACACTAAGAGGTTTTGATGGAAGTAAAGCACCTACAAGAGAACAAAAAGAAACGGCCCAATTTATCAAGCAAAAACTAGATGGGGCAAGATGGTTTATTGATAGCATAAAGCAAAGACATAATACTTTGTTAAGCACTATGAATGCAATTCTTAAATTTCAATATAGGTTTTTTGTTGAAGGCGACGAGTCTTTCTTAAAGCCTATGATTTTAAAAGATATTGCGGAAATTACAGGCTTAGATATTTCTACCATTAGTAGGGTTGCAAATAGTAAGTATGTTCAAACAGAATGGGGCACTTTTGCCTTAAAATATTTCTTTAGCGAAGGTATACAAACAGATGATGGGGATGAGGTAAGCAGCAGGGAGGTTAAGAAGATTTTGAAAGAAGCTATAGAAGCGGAAGAAAAATCAAAGCCACTGCCAGACGAGCGTTTAATGGATATCTTGAAAGAAAAAGGGTATAATATTGCTCGTAGAACTATTGCTAAGTATAGAGAGCAAATGAATATTCCTGTTGCTCGTTTAAGAAGAGAAATTTAAAAACAAAAGCTATCCCTAAGATAGCTTTTGTTCTAATGGATATGTTGAGTTCTGTTTTGCTTGAATCGACTTCTTAGGTATTAATTTTAAGAGTAAAATTTTGATGCTTAAAGTTATTGGCCTAATAAGTTGTTTTGCTTTACCTGTTTGCATTAAAAACAATGCACTAATGAATGTTCCAATAATAGCCACCCATAAAAAAACTTCAAATTTTGGTTGCCTGTACAAATCAATGATACCAAGGCTTACAGAGGCAAAAAGCATTACAATTAAAGGTGGTCTTAAATAATTAAAGCCAAAAATTATTTTATTAAAGCTTGGGTTTAAAATACCATCTAAGAGAAGGTTAAAGCCTAGTTTAAAGTTATACAAATAGAGATGAAAGCTCTTTGCTTTGGTTTGAGCAAACTCTTGTTCTGTATATGTTTTCTCAATGATTTGTGCTTCTGGTTCAAATGAAATTCGAATTGATTTTTTAAGCAGTTCTGCTTGCAAGGCCTTATCATTTTGCTGATAACTTTCGAAGTCTAATTCACAAAACAAGTTATAATTTAACATAAAACCGCTTCCCCATAAGGCCGCAGAAAGTCCACTGCTTTGCATTGCCTTTCTATCAATTAAATTGAAGAAGTTTAAGGAAATGGCTTGGTAATTCGACAACCTTTCTGAATTATTGGAGGCAACTAAATTACATTGCACTACTTCAAAACCTTTTTGAATGTTTTGGTTCAGCGCTGCCAAGGTGCCTTCTTTAATTTTAGAACTACTGTTTACAACTAAAACTGCTTCAGGATTATCTGGGATATAATTTTTTACCAAGTTTAACAGACCGAAGCTACTATAGCGCTTTTGTAGGGGACGAATAATTTTAATGTTTTCTAATCCATTATAAATAACCATCGGCTCATCCACAAAAAAATAGGCTGTATAGTTTCGGTATTCTTGATTATTTAAATCTTGAATATGTTTGAAAAGGTCGTTTTCTGAGCAATAGGTATTAAAAACAATGCTAATAGGATGTTCAATATTTAATTGAACCGTTTTTGGCGCTATTTGAACTTGGGTTTTACTTTTAATAAAATATACCAGCAACAAGTAAAGTGTACTTATAATATAAAAAGAAAGGCCAATTTGAGCTACAATAAAGAATAGGTGCCACATATGCTTAAAATTAAAGTGTGTTGCCGCCTAGTTGATCTTTGCCTGCGAAATAGGCATTATCAATTGGGGTGTCAATTCCAGGAAAAATATCGATATGGAAGATTTGTTTTAGCTCCACAACTGCACAGAGCAATAAAACCATAACAACCGCTAAGTAGCTATATTTTGCAAAGTCAATTAGGTTTCTCGAACCTAATTGGATTTGATGGCTTATCCTGCTTTTAATTGAACTTGGGTTTTCTGAAATTCTAATTCCAGGGAGGTGTTTAGTCGTTTGCATGGTTTCCATAATTAAATAGGTTTAGGTGAGGTTTATTTGAATGGAGGAAAAGGCTATCTATAAACCAAATTTAATTATATAAATTGCTTAAAAGGCAATTTAGTTAACCTAAAAATCCCTTAAAATTCGTATTTCGTTGATAATCATATGTAAAAAATTTCAATAATCGGAGATTATGCAGGTAAAATAGATTTAAGCATGATTGAAATAGAATAAAGCGCAACAAAAACGAATCAAACTGCTGTTTAAATTGAAATGATTCCTACTTTTTAGGGCATAAAAATTCCAAGGCTAACTTTTTATAGCCTAAGGGAAATACATGAAAATAAAAAGGAAGGAGCTTAAATTTCTTCTAAAAGCGTTCTAAAGGCAACAAATTTTCCGGCAAAAAGCCTTTGTGTTTCTGCTTGTAAGGCTGGTGCAAACTCTTTTTGGTAAAGCTCATATTTTTGAAGGCTTTCACAAGAGTATTGTATGGCATAGGTAACACCTGTTTCGTCGTCTTGGGTAGTTAGTAATTTCATCATTTTTGAACCAACAAATAAACCTTTGCTCATTACATCTGGTATGTGAACCGTTTTCATCCAAGTTAGCCATTCATCGTGGATGGCAGTTTCTACATTTATGGTTACGTTATAAATTATCATATCCTTTTATTCTAAAATATCGCCTCTAAGAAGGCGGAATTGTTTGCGACAATCAGTTAAAAAAAAGCTCCCAGAATAGGTATCAATAAACTTCTCGTAGAGTTTTTTTGCCGCTTCTGGATTGTTTAGTTGATTTTGATTTAGTTTGGCCAATTGATAAAGAGCATTATCCCCCAAAATATCGCTTCCATATTCATCCACAACTTTTTGAAAATAGAGTGCTGCCGTTTGGTAGTCTTTTTTGCGATAATAAATCTGCGCTTTCTTATATAAAATATCGTCGGAAAGGCTGTGTTTTGGGAATAAAAGACTGATACTATCAAGTTGTTGAAGGGCAGTTTTTGTGTTGTTTTGAACGTAATTTAAATCGGCGGTGGCAAACATTTTAAGGGGTTCAGTATTGCTATCAACCGTATTGTCTTGAATTAATAAAGAGAGCTCAAGGGCATTGTTTGCTATTAATTGAGTAGTTGCGGTTTTTAAAACATCCAATTGTGCTTTAGCCCAATCAAATTCACCCAGGTAATAACTCAAACGTGCATTTCTAAATTTGGCTTCTTGTCCCAATGGCTCTTGTAAAAAGTCTTTATCCACTTGTCCATAAAGCAGCATGGCTTCCCAAACTTCACCTTTCATAACATAGAAATCGGCTAATTCAAGTTTGCATTCTGCTTGAAGGTTTCTATCAACGCGAGGCATTTTTATTATTTGCTCATATTCTGTAATGGCACTATCATAACTATTCAAATAAAATGCGCGCAAATTGGCTTGGTTTCGCATGGTGCTTGCCATAGAAGGGGTTTTACCAAACTCATTTAATAGCAATTCATATTCTGCATCTAAGGTTACTAGCTCTTGATTCGTATAGTTTCCAGAAAGAATTTTCTTAGACCTAGATCCAATTTCTTCATTTTTAGAATAAGCATAAAATGGTTTGTCTTTACCAAGGCTTTGAACCTGTTTAAAAATAGCTATAGAGGCATCCCACTTTTCATTAGACTGAGCCAAAAGGCCTAATTCTATTAGTCTTCTACCATTTTCTTTGTTTTTTCTGTCGAGTGATTTTGCATAAATTAGTGCCGATTCATATTCATTGTTTTGTACATGATACCAAATGAGCATTTCTGGAAAGGTATTACGCTCTGGATACTCTTTCATTTTTTTTAGAAGCGCTTGCTTAAGCACTGCATATTCGGCTGCATTTTGAAGAGAATTTTGCAAGTATCCCTGCACTTCATCTGTTAATCGTTCGTCTTGAACCAATACGTTTAGGTATTCTTCAACCATATTTGGAACAATATGCATTTCGCTATATAAACTACCCAGTTCTCCAGCAAATATGAGTTCACTTTTTAGAATTTTTCTGCCTTTAACAAGTGCATCTACGGCATATTGCTTTTCATTTCTTTTCTCAAATGCCTTAGAAAGTTCATAGATGGAATTATCGTTGGCAGGCATTTTTTGAAGGAGTTTATCAAATACCTCATTAGCTTCCTTATTCTTTTTTTGAAGGTTTAATACATACCCTTGATCTACTTGATAGAAGCTGTTTTCTTCAAACTTTCTTGATTGTTTAGAAACTAATTTTTGTGCCTTTTGAAAGTCGGTTTGGGCAATGTAGCAGCTAAGGAGATTATCATAAAAATACATGGAGCGTGCATTTTTATTGAGGAGCTTTTCATACATATCTGCTGCTTTAGCATATTCTTTATTGCTAAAAAATTGGGCCGCTAATTCTTCATCGGCTTGCTGAGCCAGTGCACCTTTAAAAGAAACACACAGCGATATAAGTAGGATTATGTGAAAGGCTAATTTGTTTTTCATTCGTTTTGAACCTAACGAAAATAAAGGTTTGCTAGGTATTTTTGAGTTGGAAAGCTTTTTTGACAGAAAAAAAGTAAGAAACTAAACCTCTGAAAAAATTTGAGGCAATAATTTTAGGCCTAATAAGTTAATATTGCATACTTGAGCACTCTAAAAAAATTAGCTGGACAAACTGCCATTTATGGATTAAGCACCATTGCTGGTCGCTTCTTTTATTTTCTATTAGTTCCTTTTTATACCCGAATTTTTACTCAAGGCGAATATGGCATCAATTCTGAATTCTATGCCTATATTTCTTTTTTTAATATTATTCTCACCCATGGAATGGAAACCTCTTTTTTTAGGTTCGCCACAAAAGAAAATAGCAAACAAGTTTTTGCCAATGCCTTAGTTTCTGTTGTTGGAGTAAGTGCCATTTTTGCCGTTTTGTTTTTGGGTTTTGGTGCTCAGCTTGCCAATGGAATAGGCTATGGCGATCATCCAGAGTACATTTACTATTCGGTGGGTATTTTGGTTTTTGATAGCTTGGCTGCTATTCCATTTGCCTTACTTAGGTATGAAAGCAGGCCATTAAGATTTGCCATTATAAAGAACCTAAATATACTTACTATAATTAGTTTAAATTTATACTTTTTATGGTTAGGTCCGTATTGGCAAGCAAACTATGGAGTGCTATTACCATTTTACCACGAGGGAATGGGAATTGATAGTATTTTTCTTGCCAATTTGGTGGCGAGTATTTTAACTGTTGTATTATTAAGTAAGGAACTTACAGGTATTGGTTTTGGATTTGAGTATACCCAATGGCGTTTAATGATTAGTTATGCCTTTCCGCTAATTGGGGTTGGCCTTGCCGGAATGGTAAACGAAACTTTAGACAGAGCTATTCTTAGATACGTTTGGCCCGATAAAGCCGAAGCCCAAGCGATGAATGGGGTGTATGCGGCAAACTATAAATTATCTATTATAATAACTTTATTTATACAAGCCTATAAATTTGCGGCGGAGCCTTTCTTTTTTAACCATTCTAAAACCACTGAAAAGCGCGATTTATATGCCACGGTAATGAATTACTTTGTTTGGATATGCTTATTTGTATTCCTCCTTGTCATGTTATTTTTACATTATTTCAAAGGCTTTATTGGTCCGGAATTTCATGAGGGTTTAAAGGTGGTTCCCATCTTATTATTTGCCAATATCTTTTTGGGTATTTATTATAATGTATCCATTTGGTATAAGCTTTCAGATCACACTAAAAAAGGAGCCTTAATATCTGTTTATGGCGCCATTATTACAATTGGTTTAAACCTATTATTGATACCTAAACTTGGTTATGTAGGCTGTGCTTGGACAACCTTTGCTTGTTATTTATTTATGATGATTCTAGGGTATGCTTGGGGTCAAAAATATTATCCTATACCCTATAATTTAGCACGTGCGGCAAGTTATTTGGTTTTGGCCTTACTATTTTATGGAATAGGAATGGTTTCTGAAAACTATTTAGAAGTAGGTGGTTTAACTAGTAATTTGTTAAGAGGTTTATTATTGGCAATTTTTGTGTTTGTTGGGTATACTTTTGAACGCAAACAAACACTGCTAATTTTTAAAAAATGATAGCCGTAAAAGTAATCAATCAATCTGGCAACACCTTGCCAGAATACCAAACAGAACATGCTGCAGGCATGGATATTTGTGCTCATTTGGAAGAGTCAATACTTTTAGCACCAGGCCAAAGAGCACTTATTCCAAGTGGATTATTTATTGAAATACCCATTGGCTACGAGGTGCAAATTAGGCCTAGAAGCGGCCTAGCATTTAAACATGGAATTACGGTTTTAAATAGCCCTGGCACTATTGATGCCGATTATAGAGGAGAGGTGAAAGTTTTACTGATAAACCACGGTAACGAAGCCTTTGAAATTAAAACGGGTGAGCGTATTGCTCAAATGGTGCTATGTAGGCATGAAACCATTGCATGGACGCTTGTAACTGAACTTGGTGAAACCACCCGCGGAGCCGGAGGTTATGGCAGCACGGGTAAATAATTCCTGTTTTTTGGGTTAGGACCCTTTTGGGGTTTTGAAAATTTCTGACATTGTATTAGGTTGCACCCTTAATTGCCTTTAAGTTACTTTGTATTATTTTTTAATTACTAATCCAAGAATATGAAAATTATTGTTCCAATGGCTGGTATGGGAAAACGCATGCGCCCGCATACCCTTACTGTTCCTAAACCCCTTATTCCTGTTGCAGGAAAACCAATTGTTCAAAAGATAATTGAAGATTTAGCCAAAGTGTGTGGAACTGGAATTGAAGAAGTTGCCTTTATTATAGGGCCAACATTTGGTGCTGCCGTAGAAAAGGAATTAGTTGCAGTGGCAAATAAATTGGGAGCAAAGGGAAGTATCTACTACCAACACGAGCCACTTGGTACTGCTCATGCTATTATGTGTGCCAAAGAAAGCTTAGATGGAAATTGCTTAGTAGTTTTTGCCGATACTTTATTTAAAGCTGATTTTACCCTTGATAGAAGTAAAGATGGTATTATTTGGGTTCAGAAAGTAGATGATCCTAGACCATTTGGTGTGGTAAAAGTGAATGAACAAAACATTATTACTGATTTTGTTGAAAAACCAGAACACTTTGTTTCAGACCTTGCTATTATTGGTATTTATTACTTTAAAGATGGCGCTTATTTAAGAAGCGAACTTCAATATTTATTAGATAACGATGTTAGAGACAAGGGCGAATACCAACTTACCAACGCTCTTGAAAACATGAAATTAAAGGGAACCAAATTTGAGCCAGGTCAGGTAACTGAATGGTTGGATTGTGGTAACAAAAATTCAACGGTATTTACCAATTCTCGCATTCTTCATTTTATGCATGAAGCTAATGAGAAAATGGTGGATGACACTGTTGTTGTTGAGCAAGGCCAAGTAATTCAGCCTTCTTTTATTGGTAAAAATGTTAAAATTACCAGAAGTATAGTTGGTCCATATGCCTCTATTGGCGACAATTGCACGATAGAAAATTCTGTTGTTTCAAATTGTATTATTCAAACTAATACTTCTATAAAGAAGGCGGTTATTGACAATGCAATGATAGGAAGCTATGTGCAATATGTAGGCGAAGCAAAAGACTTGAGCATTGGCGATTATACCACAGCTTTATAATTAACCCTGTTTAGTTTAAATATGAATATTCCCGGGATAATTGTTCCGGGAATATTTCGTTAAAGGCCATCATGAAGCTATATAAAAAGGTATTATTTGTAGGATTTTTAAGTCTTGTGTCTATGGTCACCTTTGCGCAATCGCAAAAGGATGGCTTAGGTGAAGGGCAGCGCAGAGAGTTTGATAAACACTTTTTTGCTGGTACCAAGGATAAGATGATTAAAGCGTATGAGGATGCCGAAATAGAATTTAAAGGTGCTATTGCTATTGATGGATCAAATGCAGCCGCTCATTTTCAATTGGCTAGTGTGTTGTTGCCTCAGAAAAAAGAATCGGAGGCATTGGTAGAGGCAGAAAGAGCCTTTAAGCTCGAACCAACAAATGAATGGTATGCCAAACTAATAATTGAGCTTTATAAGAATGCCAAGCAATACGACTTAGCCGCCAAAACATGTGAGCAAGCATACAAGCATAATAAAGACGTGCATTTTTTGTATGAATTATCGGGTATGTATGTGCTTATTGGTAAGTGGCCTAAAGCCATTAAGGTGTTGGATGAAATTGAAAAAACACAGGGTGTTACCGAACAATTAAGCAGACAAAAAGAAGAAATATATTTATCTAAAAACAACCTTAAAGGGGCAATAAAGGAAATAGAAAAACTTAGTGCTACCTATCCCGATCAACTGCAGTACAAAGGACTGTTGGCCGATTTGTATATGCGAAACGGGAAAGAAAAAGAAGGTTTGGCCATCTATCAAAACATTCAGAAAATAGATCCCTTTAATGGCTTCGCGGCATTTTCTTTGGCCGATTATTATTTTAGTAAAGGCGATACCCTAGGCTTTTTTAATCAGCTAGAAATAGGCATGAAATCTAGGGTTGAGCCACGTATTAAATTGCAAGTTTTAGCTAAGCTAATTCCTTCGAGCGATTTTGGTTCAGGCCATTTAGCAAAGTGCAAAAAATTAATTTTTGTGTTTTCTGAAACCAACCCAGATGCTTCTGAACCCTATTTATTATTAGGCGATTTAGCCCTTCAAGATAGAAATTTTGAAGAAGCTAGAAACCAATATTCTATTTCTACGAGTAAAGGTGTTTCTAGTATTTTGCCTTGGGAACAACTCCTCTTTTGCGACCAACAATTACAGCGTTATGATTACATGAAATTGGATTGTGAGCGATTGATGATTGTATTTCCAAACTATGCAAGTGCCTATCTTTTTCATAGCATTGCCTGCAGACAATTAAAGGAATATGAACTAGCTTTTTTTTCGGCTCAAAAGGGAGTTGAATTTGCAGATGATGAGGCCACAAGCATACAATTATTGAGCAATTTGGGCGATATGGCTCATTATGCAAAAAGATATTCTGTTTCCGATTCGGCTTTTGAGGCTGTGCTTGCACTTGACCCAATAAATTCATTGGCGCTTAATAACTATGCTTATTTTTTATCCTTAAGAAATGCAGATTTAGACAAGGCAGAAAACATGAGTAAACGTTCGAATGAATTGGATCCAAACAACCCTTCTAATTTGGATACCTATGGCTGGATTTTATTTCAAAAGAAAAATTATTCTGAGGCTAAAATTCAAATCGAAAAATCATTAAGTATTTCACCTAATAATGCCGAAGTTTTGGAACATTTAGGGGATATAGAATTTAAATTGAACAACGTAGATAAGGCAGTTGAAATTTGGAATAAGTCCTTACGTATTAGCGGAAATTCAAACTCTGAATTAGAAAAGAAAATTAAACAACGTAGCATTCTTTTACCTTAAACTTTATGAAATTAACTCGCTCTTTTTATGTGCTTGTAATACTTTTATTATGTATAAGTATTGAAGCTTGTAAAACAAAAAAAATTGCCCAAGTTGAACCCCCTAAAAAGGAAATTGTTAAAGACCTTTCTGACAAAAATAAAGATGTATTTTTTAAACAGGTTATTGCAGAAAAAAATACTACAGATGCGCTTTCCTTTAGTTCGGAGGCAGAATATAAAGATGATAAGCAATCGGCTACCATTAATATTGAAGTTCAAGCTAAGCGTAATCAATATATATTCTTAAATGCAAAGGCGTTTGGAATTGTAAATGTTGCACGCGTAATGATTAGTCCCGATTCGATTCGTATTTTGGATTTAATTAATCGCAAGTATATTTCTGCTTCGTATAGGTTTATGCAATCGTATTCTACTGCTCCAATTGGGTTTGAGCAATTGCAAAATATGGTTTGGGCTAATGCTATGTTTGATCCTAAAGCAGGAAATACCACCATTGATTCATTAGGAGAGTTCATAAATTTAATTCAAAACTTAGGTGCAACAGAGCAAAAAGCGAGCTATTCTAAGAGCTTAAAAACTCAAAGTGTAGTGTTAACTGAACAGGCCAAAATGCAGGAGATGCGTGTAAAATTTGGAAATTTTAAATGGATAGAAGGAATCCACTATCCACACCAAATAGTAATTAACATTACGGGAGAAAAAAAAGTGGATTGTACCTTCACAATAAACAACTTCGCACCAATTATTAGGAAGGAGCCTCAGTTTGTTGTACCAAAATCGTATAAAGTTCAAGTATATTAGTATTGCTATTTTAGTAATTGTTTCGCTTGCCCTATCGGCTCAAAACATTTCTAAAAAACGCAAAGAATTAGAGAGTAAACGCAAAGAACTTCAGTTACAGATTAAACAAAGTAAGGAAGAGCTTCAAAAGGCTAAAACGGCCGAATCGAGCTCACTTAAAGAGTTACAAGTTATAGGCAATCAAATTGTAACGCGCGAAAAATTAATTGATCATGTTTCGCAAGAGACATTTGAAATTAGCATTGAAATTACACATCAACAGCAAGTTATTAATGAGCTTAAAACAGATTTAGAAATCCTAAAGAAAGATTATGCCGATTACATTGTAGCCGCTTATAAACGTCGCAATGCCAATGCTGCCTTTTATTTTGTGTTCGATTCCAAAAGCTTGAACCAGGCCTTTAAACGCTTGAGATACCTTAATGCCTATGGTAACTACAGACAAAAGCAAGCCTTACTTATTTTGAATACGCAACACCAAATGATTTCGGCTTTGCAAGAAATGATTGTTATTAAGCAAGAAAAAATTGGCTTAATTAAAGTTAAGGAAACAGAAAAGAAGGCCTTAATTGAAGACAAAAAAGAAGAGAGTGTTATTCTAACAAAGGTTCAACAAAAGGTAAAAGACCTGAACCAAAAAATAGCAGAACAAGAAAAGGCTGCTAAGAAGTTAAATAAGTCAATTGATAATTTAATTTCTCAAGAAATTGAAGCAGCTAGAAAAGCTGAAGAAAAGAAACGCAACGCACAAGAAAAGAAAACCCATAAAGCTGCTCCTGCCAAAACATCTACTAGCTATTTATCGGATGCAGATATTAAACTAAGTGGCGATTTTGAAAGTAATAAAGGCAAACTACCTTGGCCTGTTGCAGGTAGCATTGGCCAATCTTTTGGCGAGCATGCACACCCAACCTTAAAAGGTGTTACCACCACAAACAATGGTATTGATATTATAACTACTTCAAATGCACCTGTAAAGCCTGTTTTTAAAGGAACGGTTAAAGCCATTTTTCCTATTCCTGGTTTAGATAGAGTTATCTTAATTAGTCATGGCGAGTACTTTACTGTATACGCAAGATTGGCCACTGTTAAAGTAAAAATTGGCGACGAAGTAGACCGTAATACGTTATTAGGCGAGGTGGCAACCAATGCCGAAGATGGTAGTTCTAAAATGCATTTCGAGGTTTGGAAACAGCGTGTTTTCCAAAATCCTGCTCCATGGTTAAGGAAGCGTTAATGTAATTTTTTTGTTAAGTACAAACCTTTTTACAATTGCTTTGACTATAGCTTAGGCCATAAAAATTAACTTACGGCCCTAAACGTACTACATGAAACGAAAATCATTACTATCACTTGCCTTATTGGCCTTAGTTGGAATAGGCATTCCAACCTTACAATCAACTCCTAATGGTGCCCCTTCTGATGGCAGAACAGGCTCTCCAGGCGATGGAGGCAAAACATGTTTTAGCGGAGGTTGTCATTCTGGAGCACCAACAGATGCAACAGGTATTATTAGTTCAAATGTTCCTGCCGAAGGATATACAGCAGGTACCAGCTATACCATTACCGTTACAGTTGATGGCGCTAATAGAAAAGGATTTTGTGTAAGTCCTCAGAAAACCGATGGCACCCAAATGGGAACATTAACAGCAGGAACCGGCAATTTTGTATCGGGCAAATATGTTACACATTCGGTTTATAAAACAACTAGCCCTGCAGTTTGGACCTTTACTTGGGTAGCACCAGCAGCTGGTAGTGGACCAGTTGATTTTTACGGAGCCTTTGCTAATAGTACCTTTACCACACGTAAAACAAAGGTTACTATAAACGAAAAAGCCGCTTCTGGTATTAATGAAAATAATGGTTTAAACCATTTAAGCATTTACCCTAACCCACTTAGCTCTAGCGATATGCACATAGGCTTTGATTTGAAAAAACAAGCTCAAGTGCAAATTAGTTTATTGGATATGACTGGTAAAGAAGTAGCAGTATTAAAAGATGCGTACTTAACAAGTGGTGCTTTTGAAGAGCAATTTGCTTTGCCTACCCTTACTAATGGAATTTATTTTGTAAGAATTCAGTCGAATCAAGATATTATTAATAGAAAAGTATTGGTTCAACAACCATAAGCTTTAAAGAACTTTTGGAGGCCTCTGTTTACCTTAGTGTAAACAGAGGCTTTCTTTTTTATACATTTGCCTAATGGCAATGCACATTTTTTTTGAAGCGAACCAATATTCTATACAAGAATTTGTAGCACTTAAGAGTGAGCAAACCTTTGTAATGCATGCTCAAAGTTTCCTGAAAAATTGGATCAGCAATTTGCCATTTACCTTTAATAGTTCGGGTAGTACAGGTACTCCAAAAACCTTAACATTTGCCAAGGAAAGCCTCTTAGAAAGTGCATTTGCAACTATACAAGCGCTGAACCTAAGTAACAATCCACAACATATTTTACTCTGCCTATCGGCCCAGTTTGTAGGTGGTGCAATGATGTTAGCTAGAGCATTGGCATTGGACTGCCCTATTACTATTTTGGAACCAAGTTCAAATGTGTTTTCAAAAATTGGTTCAGAGCACCCTTATACTTTTGCATCTTTTGTTCCCATGCAAATTATGAGCGAAGATTTTAATCTAGAATCATTTAAAAAAATAGAGGTGGTATTGATTGGTGGAACAAGTGTTTCAAAAGCATTAGAAGTACAGCTAAGTGCTTATCCAAATAGGGTGTATCATACCTATGGCATGAGCGAAACCCTCTCGCATGTGGCACTTAAAAGATTTGGTTTAATGCAAGGTTATAAGGCTATTCAACCTTATTCAATTAACTTAAACCAGGATGGGTGTATACTAATTACAAACACAAATAGCCAACAGATTATTAGCACGCATGATATTGGAGAATGGGTAGGAGAAAAAGAGTTTATTATTACAGGAAGAACAGATTTTATTATTAATAGTGGCGGACTTAAAATTAATCCCGAACCTATTGAAAAAATAGTGTGGGAATTTTTTGGTTCAGACCTACATGAAGTGTTTGTATTAGCAAAGGCAAAGCATACACTTTTAGGTGAAGAAGCCATACTTGTTGGTACAAGAAGTATAGATGAAAAAGAGCTCTTCTTGCTCAAAGAATATCTAAGTGCGAGAGGTTTTAAAAAAGAAGCGCCGAAACGATATTCTAGAATAAATCAAATTCCGCTTACACTAAACGGTAAATTGAATCGTTTGAAAGTAAATGAATGGCTTGATAGTCAGTTGTTTTTGGGGAATTTGTAAAGAATAACAAAAACATGATTGAGAAGTCAAGGGTTTTTATAATTTCGCGTAAAATTAAACAGAAAACGTATGTACTGGACATTAGAACTTGCCTCTTATTTAGATGATGCACCGTGGCCTGCAACAAAAGATGAATTAATTGATTATGCAATCCGTTCGGGTGCACCTTTAGAAGTAATAGAAAACCTTCAAGAATTGGAAGATGATGGAGAGCCTTTTGAAACAATAGAAGAGATTTGGCCAGATTATCCAACCAACGAAGATTATTTTTACAACGAAGACGAATTATAATTCATCTGTTGCCTCAATGGCTTCGCTAGAATTTTGAACAACGAAATCCGCCTGGTATTTTTCCAGTAGCGGATTTCCTTTTTCATGTAGGTTAATGCAGTATCTTAATCCTGCACCCGCTCCAATAGATTTAACTAAACCTAAATCTAATAACAATTGAAAATCGCGCTGAATAGTTTTACGGTTACAATCAAATTCATTTACCAATTCTTTGGTAGAAATAAAACCTCGGTGTTGAACAATATACATGATTAGCTTTTGCCTTTTGTTAAGGATGCTATCATCAATTTCTTTTAATTTATAGCCACGCTCAAAAACATAGTTCATAATGTTTTTCTGACGCGGGTTTAGTTTTTCAAAATCTACCTGATTTCTAAAATAGTTGCGGAACAAATCTTTTAATCGACCCAATTGCACTTGTTGTAATTGCAAGCCAAAGGTAATTTGCTCATTTAGGCTATTTTCTTCGCCTTGTATTGCATGATTTACTATTTGGTCGTATTCTATCTTGTTAATGTAAATCTCGTGCTCTAAGCTCATTAAACCAAACATGTCCATTTTGTGTTTGCGCAGCCAAAACAATTGCATTAGGCTCGCAAATTTAGATTTGCACTCGCTAAATAATGGAATAGACATAAGTCTAAAGTGCAACATCCAAGCTTGAATAATTGGATGGAACTCGGTATCTGTATTTAAAAACTCAAACAGATTCTCTAATTCAATCTCACTTTCCATGCTCAAATGCTCTGGTAAACGAGCTACTTGCGACGAGAATAAATTTACTTCACTTGTATTTTGGTATAGGTCTTCGAGCAATACTTTTTTAAGTTGGTATAAAAACGGTATACTTAATCGTTCATGCAATTGCTCATCAATAAACTGTTCGGCTTTTTGGTATTGTTCAACGGACCTTTCGGCCATGTTTGAGGCTCTTAGATTTTTATTTACAAGGTATTTTACGGTTTTTATTTCAAGCAAATTATTATCCAATGCGTTTGCATAATAATTTCTAAGGATGGCGCTATTTACCTTTTCAATGTTTCTGATAGTATCTGGAAGATCTATAAACTCATAAATTTTGCAAAGCTCTAGTTGTTCTTGCACGCATTGCAAGAAAGCTTCGTCTATAGAAATATTCGGTTCGTATTTATTAATCAGTATCATCACCCACGAAACTAAGCCGAAAAGTGAAGCACTTTACAGGGCTCCATTTTACCCGAATGGTGGATTACGTAACTAAGCCTTCCTTTTGATGCAATAAAAAAGCCGAGTGCTTAGGTAATTAAGCATCCCGGCTTTTATGTGAAAAATAGACAACCTATTAATTTACTGTTAATAAATGCATTTATAAGTGTTACTGTCCACCTAATGCACGATAGCGTTCTGTGCATTGTGCCGCACGCGAATCGCCCATTTTAGTGAATACGTTTGCTAGATCGCCCCAAGCCTGTGCCATGTTTGGATTTAGGGAAATTGCCAATTGATAGTTCTCAGATGATTTTTGTAGGTTACCCGTTACATCATATGATTTACCTAAGTAATAGTATACTTCTGGTATACTTGCATTATGCTTTACAGCCATTTCTAATTGCTTAATGGCATTTTGGTAATCACTTAAATTTAAATACGCTAGAGCTGAGTAATAATAGCTTTCAGTAACATTTTCTTTATAGGCAGTACTCTTAGCAAACATTTCTGTTGCTTTTTGGAACTGTTTTTTATTAAAGTAAACCAAGCCCATATTACTGTAAGCAGTAAAGTTTTCAGGATAAATCTCGATAGCTTTTTTAAGCATTAATTCTGCACTATCCATGCGTCCTCTGTTAATTAGAGAGAAGCCTAACATACGCCAGGTTTCTTCGTCTTTAGGAGCATAGCGCACCGCGTTTTCAAAATAATAAATCGCCGAGTCGAAATTTTGTTTATCAGTAGCTAAATACCCCAAAGGCATATTATAATTTTCGCGCTTCACAACAGCCGCCAATGGAACGCCATCAGCCTCTACTGTGTATACCGTTCCTTTTGGAGGAAAGGACCCATTTTGCAATTCGTTTTTAGAGAAGGTACGTGTGGTTAGAATTAAATAATCCCAAGCCATTTTTTGTTCTTCTGTTTCTCTTGTCCAAACAAAATTTAAACGAGGGTTTATTTGATGAGCCCAATAACTAGCAGTGGTTGTTTCATTATTAATACCAATTAACAAACTGTCTTTTGGGTGTTGTTTGGCAATCCATTCGGCAGCTTCGCGGCAAGAGTTACTATAATAATCGGTTTCGTAATTACCATATGCTCCTTTTAAACCTCCCGTTAATTCATTGAAATAAACATATTCGTTCGGGTGGTTTTGTGCAATCCAAACAGCTGGCTTAGCATACAAAACTAGTAAAACTAGGGCTGAACCAAGGGCTATAGGTTTCTTTAGAGTAAACAAATAATCGAAGGCAATAGCTGCCAATGGAACAGCAAAAGGCAAAACAAATAAATAATGGCGCCATCCATTATAGTAATTTAAGTTGCTATACTCGGCATATAAAATTGGAAAGAATAACATAAACACCAACATTAGCCAAATACCAACACCTATGCGCTTGGTTAATGGTTTAAATAGTGCAATGGATAAGGCAACACCTAAAAGTAAATACAATGGATTACCCATTCCCAAAAACTTAAATACATAATACCAAGGTGCGGCAGTTAACATATACATTCTTTTGCCTTCAAACAACTCCACATTATTGGTATAAAAGGCATTTTCAGATGCTTTGGTAAATGCTTGAATTGGGTGCTTAAAAGGATTGTCTAATGCATATGGCCAAAGCAGAATTCCAAGTATATAGCCAATAACAGCTACGATAATAAATATTTTGGCATAAGGTAAAATTAGGCTCGCTGGCTTGGTGGTTTTGCTTCTAAACTTATCCAACCAATTTACTCCTAGAAATAATCCTAAATAGGCCACAATTAAAAATGCACCCACACGCGAGGCAATGCCAATACCAATACCTGCAGCTAACCAAAACAAATCCCTAAATTTAGGTTTTGGCAAACTTCGCATTACCTTAATCATAAAATATCCTGCAAATGCAAAGCCTGTTGCAAAAGGTATATCTGTGGGGTTGTTCATACTATGACCTAACCAACCAGGGTTTAAATACATAAACAAGAGAGCCATTAAAGCAGCGCGCCATCCTGCTAATTCAAAGGCTATTAAAGAAACAAAAATGAGGCCTAATAAACCATATAATGAATTAATAAAATGCCTTGTTTCAAACACTCCTGTTCCGCACCAATTATAGGCAAAGGCCGCCACTGTGTTCATTTGCTCGCCATAAAACCGATAGGCTTGGCGTATGTATTCACCACTGTTTTGAGGCTCAGCTAAGGCAGCCGTATCGCTTCCAAAGGTGCTTAAATAAGTATAGGCTAATTGCGAGTAATCGTTATGCGCTTTTTCATCCCAGGTGCTACCATAATCTTGGCTCAAAATAGGCATAGTAAACAATGCCATTAAGAAGAGTGCAAAATAGGCAAACCTATACATCGGGTGATTGCCATCGGACCAACTAGCGCGGTTTAATTTAGTTTGGAAAAAGGCATCTTTAATAAAATACTGAAACCTTAAACTAAAAATAGAAGTTAGGGCTGAACCCAATGAAAAGCGTGGTCTGTTATCGGCTGGAATAGCTAATTCTACTAGCTCTAATTTAGCTTGAGAGGCAAGGTTAAGTGTTTGAATGTAGCTGTTTGCACTTGCTAATGTACCTTCTAAGGCCTCAGCAATTGCTTGCGTTTTACCACAAAGTACTCCACTATTTGCATCTGTTAATTGAACAGGTGTAAACAAGCGTGTAATTGAGTTTGCAGCTTTAATTCCAAAGGGTATTTTTATCTTACTGCCTTTTGCTATATGGTTTTGTGTGCCAACAAAAAGGGTGTTTAATCCAAATGATTTTTTAGCCGCATGTATGCTCTGAACCAAATTTCCAGGTGAAGCAATTGGTTGATATAATACTACTAAGGTAGCTCCTTGAGCCTGTTTAAGTATGCTAGCAAAGTTTTGGTTCAAACTTTCTGTATCAACAAATACCTGCTCTTTTATTTTTCCTTTCTGAACCCAATCCAAGATGTTTTTTTCTGAACTTGAAGTTTTAACAAGTAGTAAAAATTCTATTTCTTGTTTGGTTTTGCTAAGATATTGATGAATAGAATCCCAGTATGCTTTATCGGCATTTCTGGCATCCACCAATATGCTCATTTTATTTTCAGATAAGGTGTTTGTTTCCATATTAAATAGGGTTTGCGAAGCAATTATAAGCGTTCAAAAACAAATAGATTATTTAGTCCTAGTTGAAAGGTTTCTTTATGTAATAATTTAAAATGAGGAGCGGCAAAAATACGCTCTGTATCTTCTGGCTTATAGCCATAGTGTTCTTCTAAACTCATGCCTTCTATAAGGCGAAATTTTAAGAGAACTTCTAAAACGGTATCTACTTGGGGCGAAGGCACGGTAATTATTAATCGCCCTTTTGGATTTAAATAGGCAAAACAATCTTTGGCCAATTGCTCTTGTTGGCTGGTTGGTATGTGTTCTAAAACCGCTAAAAGAGTTATGGCATCAAAGGTTTCGCCTTTTGGACAGGCATCTGGAAAATACCCTGGATACAATTTATAAAAGCCACCATCTATAACTTGGTTCAGCGTAGGGTCAACCCCTAGCCCTTTTGAAATATGGCCTTTCCAGCGTTCAAACATTACGCCATCTACACTACCAATATCTAAAACCGAATTGTTTTTTTGAACAAATTTTCGGGCTTTTTTAATTCTTACTCCTTGTAAATATTTGTCTAATGCTTTCATTAAAAATGCCTGATATTATTTTTTGTTAACAGAAAGTACGCTCAATAAAAAGCTCGATAATACTGTTTGTAAGCCAATAATAATGGCCACCACACTTGGTATTACAATGCGCAATATTTGGGAGTAATCTAATTGTCCAAAATGGCTTTGTTCCCAAACATAAACCGAGTAAAAGGTTCCGCCCAAACCGGCACATAAAATTAAGAAACCAATAATTAAACCCAATTCTAAACTTACAATATCGGTAGCTCTATTGAGTGAGTCTTTGGCGGGTAAGAAGCCTGCTTGAACCGCATAGGCTCGAGTAAATATTCCAAAACTAACAGCCTGATAGCCCACAATAATGAAGGCTCCAGCATATAGCAAGGTATTGGTATCAAAATAAACTTGGTTAAACATACCTACTGGTCCTTGAACAATTAAAATGCTCATCACAAAACCTAAAAGCATCAAAAATAAACCTGGGTATAAAAAGAGCCAGCGTGGACTATAAATCAGCAAAAACCGTAAATGTCTCCAGCCATCGCGCCAAGTGCGCAAGTGAGGAGGACGACTTCGGCCATCTTTTCGAAGAGTGGTTGGAACCTCAGTTATATTCAATTTGAAAATGGTCGCCTTCACAA
Source organism: Bacteroidetes bacterium B1(2017) (assembly GCA_002256395.1). Lineage (GTDB taxonomy): Bacteria > Bacteroidota > Bacteroidia > UKL13-3 > UKL13-3 > B1. The sequence continues at coordinate 1,337,496 of NKJG01000001.1, forward strand.
CCATTTCGCTCGCAAACTCCATCCCAGTAGTTTTTAAATCGAGTAAGCTTACTATATCTTGTCTAAAGCCTCTAAGACCACAATGAAAATCGGCAACGGGGCATTTAAAGAACAAGCGGCCAATAAAAGAAAGTACTGGATTTCCTAAATACCTATGTAAAAAAGGCATGGCGCCTTCTTCAATTCCTCCCTTAAAACGGTTACCCATAACAAGGTCTTTGCCATTTCTAAGTTCATTTACAAATAGGGTAAGGTTGCCAAAATCGTAGCTATCATCGCTATCGCCCATAATTACGTATTTGCCTTTGGCTGCTTCAATGGCACCCATAAGCGCACTGCCATAGCCCTTGCGAGGCACAGCAATAACACGTGCTCCAAGCTTTTCGGCCATTTGTTGCGAACCATCTGTGCTACCATTATCGCCAATTACTACCTCGCCATTTACTTGGTTTGCCTTCATCCAAGCAAAAGCCTTTTGAATGCAAATTTCAATGGTTTCGGCCTCGTTTAAGCAAGGCATTACAACACTCAGTTCTATTTGGTTAGTTTCGGTATTCATTTAATAGGGAGAGTTGCGAAAATAATTAATTATGGCAGTTCGCCCAATTAGTTGGTATAACTTTTATGAGTTTCATAAAATGTTTTGATTTTCTAGGGCAAATCTGCATCTTGCTACCTCATTAATCCATTGAGTTTGAACATATGAAAAAGAGTATTTTACTAGCATGTATGTGCTGCGCCATTGCTTTAAGCTCAATGGCTCAAGACAAGAAAAAAGGTAGCATTCCTCCACCTCCACCAAAACCTACCGAATTGCCAGCAAAACCTGCCGCTAAGGTTTTGGATGCCATGGGATCGCTTAACGCATTTTATACCAATCTCAACACGTATTTTGCTGGCAACAACCCTAATTTGGAACCCATAAGTAGGTTTATGGCAAGCGATTTTATGTTTATTAGAAATACAGAAAACGTGGCTGGGGATGTAAAAACAGTGCGTTGGAATTCGGAAGAAACCCTAAGAGACTTAAAAGCAACAAAAGATTTAAATATTAGAGCCGAACGCAAGATTTTGAAAGTGGTTTTTAATCAAACCGTAGGAAATTTGGCCAATATTTCGGTTATGGTAGATCTTAAATATTTACAAGACACTACGGTGGTTGCAGCTGTTAAAGCGTATACCACTCATTCTATGGTTTTTGAAAACGGACAATGGAAAATTAAAAATATGATAACCGATAGAGTTGCCGAAAACCAAACCATTGGCGCTTGTCCGTGCCGCATTACCCGCACTATGGTTGATAGAAACGATTTGTATACTGCTCGCATTATGTATCCAAACGGAAGCGGATTTGAATCGGAAGAATTGCAAGTAAGCTTTAAAGGCGAAGGAGCACTTTCTATAATTACAGTAGGTAATAACTATTTTACATGGAAAGAGAACGTAATTTATACTGCCAAAGTAGGAGAGAGTAGCACCGTTGAAAACTTAGGTAAAGCAAGCAGCAATACCGAAGCCATTACAGTTATTTTAGCAAAAGGCTTATACAAGAGCCAATGCTTAAAATTTGAACCTTTGAAATAAGGGTTTAAGAATGAATAAAAAAAAAGCCCTCGCAAGTTTTGTGAGGGCTTTTTTTTATGGATTACAAATAGGGTAATTGATACTGAGCACTAGATGAATATCACCCATTTACCCCGATCCGCTGAGTTACAAGGTTTGATACCCATTTATACAAATTTAAGCGATGGGTTATCTCGGAGTTAAGTGATTGATGTAAATTATATAAATGGCTTATCTTTTTGTTGACCCATCGATATAAATTTAAGCAATGGGTTATCTCGGAGTTAAGTGATTGATGTAAATTATATAAATGGGTTATCTTTTTGTTGACCCATCGATATAAATTTAAGCGATGGGTTATCTCGGAGTTAAGTGATTGATATAAATTATATAAATGGGTTATCTTTTTGTTGACCCATCGATATAAATTTAAGCGATGGGTTACCTCGGAGTTAAGTGATTAATATAAATTACATCAATGGCTTATCTTTTTGTTGAATTAAGATTGTGTAAACTAGAACTCCTACTAGTAGCCCAAATTTGATAATAGGGTCTGAAGTTATTGGGGAAAAAGGAATATACCAGCTTTAGAAATTCTAGGTTGAAATCAAATACCTTGTTCTTTTCAATAATGTATCCTGTACTCGTAATATAGAATTTCCTGATTTTACCACCTGCAAATTTAAGTTTTACAAAAGATCTAAAATCACCAAAATCATTCGCATTTAAACTGTCTGATAGTTTAAGATTGTTTACTGTTTGTTCAATGTTTAATGAACTAATAATTTCGGAATTCTTTATATTAATTCCGATATCATAATTTTTTCTAATTTCATTTTTATTAATACCTATGATATATGAATTATTAAAAGGAACTGAATAAACTTTAATCGAAACAATTCCTTTTGCAAATACACCCAAATTGCCTACTATTAGGAGGGCTAAAAATAGTTTATACATACCATTTATGAAATTTTTAGAAATGATTTGCTGTCCTTAACCATTACTGCTACTATATTACTTCTCCTTCTTCAACTTCTTTTGCGCCACCAGCACTTCGTCGCAAAGCTTTTCTCTGAGCTCCTCAATGTTTAGCTTTTTAGAGGCCGAGATAAAAATGGCGGGATTGTTTTCTTTTGCCATCCACGATTTTTTAAGTTGTTCAATATAGGCTTGTTTGCTTTCTAGTGTTTCGTCGCCAAGTACAAAGGGTTCTGTTAATTGATCTATTTTATTAAATACCAAAATTACCTGCTTGTTTAATGCCCCAATTTCTTTTAAGGTTTCGTTTACAACGTGAATATGGTTTTCAAAAGAAGGGTGACTTACATCTACCACATGTAAAAGAATATCGGCCTCGCGAATTTCATCGAGAGTTGATTTAAAACACTCTACCAATTGGTGAGGCAGCTTTCTTATAAACCCCACGGTATCGCTTAACAGAAAAGAAGCTTCTGGCAAATCTACTTTGCGAACGGTACTATCAAGCGTCGCAAATAATTTATCTTCGGCAAATACATCGCTTTTGGCAATTAGGTTCATTAGCGTTGATTTGCCAACATTGGTGTAGCCAACCAAGGATACACGCGCCTTATTATCGCGGTTGCGGCGCTGGGTGGCTGCTTGCTTGTCAATTGTTTCGAGGCGCTCCTTAAGTTTGCTAATTTGCTCACGTAGCATCCTTCTATCTGTTTCAATTTCTGTTTCACCAGGTCCTTTCATACCAATACCCCCTTTTTGCTTGCTTAAGTGGGTCCACATGCGGGTAAGGCGGGGCAATAAATATTGGGCCTGAGCCAACTCTACTTGGTATTTTGCCTGGGCGCTTTTGGCTCGGCTTGCAAAAATATCTAGGATTAAATTGCTTCTATCCAAAATTTTGCATTTGAGTACTTTCTCTAAATTTCGTAATTGCGAGGGAGTCAATTCATCGTCAAAAATTACTATGTCTATTTCGTTTGCCTCTACATAATCTGTAATTTCTTGCAATTTACCTTCGCCAATAAATGTTCTTGGGTTTGGGAAATTAAGGCGTTGTAAAAAATGTTTTTTTACCAATGCCCCAGCTGTATGCGCCAAAAAGGCTAATTCTTCTAAATACTCCTCGGCCTGCTCTGGTCTTTGATCTTTATTAATTACCCCAACCAAAACAGCTTCTTCCTTCTTTTTTGCTGTATCAAATAATTTAACTCTCGCCATTAGATATTTTTGTCTTCCAAAATAGCTCGGAAAAAGTATCTTCGCTAATTGAAAATTTCTACAAATTAATGGCATTTCGGTGGTTTTTTATGTTTCTCTTTTTGCAGCTCGGTTCTAGCGTGTTTGCGCAGGGCGTAGAATGGGGCAATCCTCAAAAGATTAAGCAAAAGAATATGTTCTCGCAAATAGTGGGCGAGTGCAATACAGGCATTTATGTATTGCGTTGCAAAAACTCCGATTTTATGAGCGATGTCATCATAGAAAAGTATAAATCAAATCTTACTCTTGAACTGAGTGTGCCTGCTCCAATTAGCATTTATGGAAATATTGAGCGTGTGCTTATTGTAAACAATGAACTTCATGCCTTTATAAGTGCCAAAAATACCCAAACGGGTACCATTGATTTGTTGGATCAAAAAATTGATGCAGGACTTAAGGCGGTGGGTTTGCCAAACGTTATTTGTAGTTTTCCTGCTGGCCAATTTTTAGAGAAACGCAAAATTCAAATTAAAACCTCAGCCAATAAAAACAGGGTGCTTATTATGTTTTTAACCAAAAGCACCCAAACAGGCGAGTGTAAGCTGAACCTATATGGCTATAATGACCAAGTACAGCAGCAGTTTGGTAAGCAATTTACCCTGAACCAAACGCCAGAAGATGTTTTTATTACCAATTTTGAAATGGATAATACTGGTAATGCTTTTGTATTATTAGATTTTCCGGCTAAAGAAAATACAAGTAAAGCCGATAAGCGAGATTTTTACTTGTATGCCTTTTACCCAAGTGAGGATAAAATGTTGGCTTATGACCTAGGAAACAAGGATATTTTTATTGAAGAATTGGGTATGTGTGTCAATAATTTTAATCAAACGGTTTCTGTTTTGGGCTTTTATTCAAACGATGGTGAGAATGTGGTAAATGGATATTTTATGGAACGTTATAGTATTCCTAAACACAGCACCGAAGAGAAGTTTGCCACAGCTCTTGATCCTTCTGTGATGCAAAAAGTAACCGGTGGCAAAATAGAAAATCGCAACCCCGATTTGCGTAATTATTATATCCGTAAAATTATTCCTAGAAGCGATGGAGGGGTGTTTTTGGTTGCAGAAAAATATGTGCGCATAGAGCAGCGCTTTAATTATTACCTTAATAATATGCCTCAAGAAGGGGTTCGTGTTACCTATAATTACGATGATGTAGCGTTGTTTTCAATTAATTCTGATGGAAGTTTGCATTTTGGCGACTTACTTAGAAAACGCCAGAGTTCGGTTGGTGATGGAGGATATTTAAGCGGTGTGGCTACCTTACCAACTCAAGATAATATTTATGTTCTCTATAATTCTGAATTGGATAAAGATGGAAATGTGATGGTTCATAATGTAAATTATCAAGGTAAATCGGATGAAAAAATTGCCATTAAATCGAGCAATTTTAGTGTGTCGTTGGTGCCAAGTGAAACTAAGCAATGTGGCCCCTCCAGTTTATTGGCCACTACCATCAGAGATAAACAATTTTGCCTAATGCGTATTACTTTTTAAACTTAAGTTTTGTTAGAATTATTTAGATCAAATACACTTTTTTCGCTTATTGGCTTGGTGTTGTTTACCATTTTGGTTCGACTTGCCTTTTGCTTTACACCCGCGCCAATTGAGCCTATTTTAAATACGCCTTTTGCGGTGCTTATTTTTGATTGGATTAAAGCCCATCAACTTATTTCGTATCAAAATCAAATTCTGGCCATACTTGTGGTTTTGGTTCAGGGCTTACTTATAAATTATATGAGTAGCTCGCATAATGTATTGTATAAAGACACGGTTTTACCTGGATTGATTTATGTTTTACTCAATAGTATTTATCCAGAACAATTGCAACTTACACCGCAATTATTGGCTAATACATTCATAATTTTAATGCTCAATCGTTTGTGTTTTTTATATGAGTCGAGCCAACCTTTATTTTTAGTTTTTGATGCAGGAATGTTATTAGGTTTAGGAATTTTATTGGATTATGATTTAATAATTTACCTGCCTTTTATTTTAATTTCTGTTTTATACATGACCTCCTTTAACCTGCGCTACTGGCTAGTTGCCATCTTTGGAATTATTATCCCAGCGTATTTTTTAGGCGTGTTATTTTATCTTACCAATCATTTAAACGACTTCCTTGTTTCTTTTGAATACTCGCTCCATAAAAGTTATTTTAATCCAATAGGAATTACCTGGGCCGAGGCGGCAATTTGGTTTATTATTATCCCTGTTTTTGTGTTTTCTACTATCGAGTTGCAGTTGAATTTCTTGCGCAATAAAGTTAAAACCCGAAGGGTTCAGCTTATTATTTTAATTATGCTTGTGTTTGGCGTTATTAGTGTGCTGGCAGAAAACCAAGGGTATATTTTTGGGCTCACTTATTTTGCTGTTGGACTTTCATTTTTGTTGGCAAATTATTTTATCCGCTCGAAACGAAAATGGTTAAAAGAGGCGCTCTTTTTTGCGATACTAGTGTGTATGTTTTACTATCAATATTTTTATAGTTAGCCATGTTTTACTTTTTATCTAAAGTGTTGTATGCCCTTGTAGCGCCTGTAAGTATCATAATTATCTTAATGCTTATTTATGCGTTTACGCGCATTAAAAGTTATTTTTATTGGGCCTTGGGATTATTGATATTTTTCACAAATCCGTTTTTTGCCCAAGTAATTATGGGTTGGTATGAAGTGGCACCAGTAGTTATTAAAAAAGATCAAAAATACGATGCCATTATTTTGCCTGGAGGCTTTGTTACCAACTATGAAATTGAAGGGCAATTGCGTGTAAACTTTTCGGATGGAAACGATAGAATGATGCAGGCCATTGATTTGTTTAAAAGGGGTGTTTCTAAGAAAATAATTTATACCGCAGGCTCCGACACAATTTTTGGTGCTTTTAGAGCCGAAGCCGAGATGGGCCGTTTGTTTTTGTTAAAATGTGGGATTCCAGATTCCTGTATTATTATTGAAACAAAATCAATTAATACATACCAAAACGCTGCTTTTACACAAAAGCTATTGGCCAAGATTGATCCAAATTATGCCTCTAAAAAATATTTATTGGTAACAGCAGGTTTTCATATGCGCCGAGCCAAAGCTTGTTTTGAAAAGGCTGGCATTCCCTGTGATACCTATTCAACCGATTTGCGCAGTATTCGCAATAAAGACTCAGTTTTAAATACCATTATCCCAACCTATGGCGGCCTACAAAACTGGACTATCCTCCTAAAAGAATGGATTGGTATGGTGGTGTATGAAATGAAAGGGTACGTGTAGGGACAGGTTGCGACCTGTCCGTGCGAAACGCGATCATTTCACGTACGTCGCCACATATACGGACAGGTCGCAACCTGTCCCTACACGTCGCAACGGTGTTTTTCAAAAATTTGCAAACAAAACCTCTTATTCTTCGTTTCTTTGTAAGACTAAATCATGGCAAAAAAATCAAAAGCTCTGTTGAAATCAGATACTCCGGCAGAGGCTATACACAAAAGCTTACAAGCAGAACTAGAATCTGCACCCTATAAACATTCTGCCGCCTTGCAAAGTTCGGATGATATTATAGAAATACTTGGAGCAAGAGAACATAATTTAAAGAATATTGATGTAAATATTCCTAGGAATAAACTTGTTACCATTACGGGTTTAAGTGGTAGTGGCAAATCATCTCTTGCCTTTGATACCATTTTTGCCGAAGGCCAGCGTCGTTATATGGAAAGTTTTTCGGCCTATGCACGCCAGTTTATTGGCAACATGGAAAGGCCCGATGTAGATAAGATTAATGGACTTTCACCCGTAATTGCCATTGAACAAAAAACAGTTAATAAAAATCCTCGTTCAACTGTTGGTACCATTACAGAAATTTATGATTTTCTTCGTTTGCTTTATGCACGCGCCGCCGATGCGTATAGCTTTGTTTCGGGTGAGAAAATGGTAAAGTTTACCGAAGAACAAATTATCTCTTCTATTATTGGAAAGTTTGAAAACAAAAAGATATCTATTCTTGCTCCCTTGGTAAAAGGTCGTAAAGGCCATTACAGAGAGTTATTTGAGCAAATTCGCAAACAAGGGTATACAAAGGTTAGGCTAGATGGTGCGGTGGTTGATATTACACCTAAAATGCAAGCCGATCGGTATAAGATTCACGATATTGAAGTGTTAATTGATCGCATTGAATCTTCTAAAGGAGCTCGGTTCAGAATTTCTGAAAGTGTTAAAAGCGCTTTGCGAATGGGTAAAGGAACCTTGGTATTATTGGATAACTCGGATGAGCAAGTATATCATTACAGCAAGTTTTTAATGGATCCAATTAGTGGTATTAGCTATGATGAACCGCAACCCAATACCTTTTCGTTTAACTCGCCTTATGGAGCCTGCCCAACATGTGATGGTTTAGGAGTAAAGAGCATAATAGATGAAAATGCGATTGTACCCGATAAGAAATTAAGTATTAACAAAGGAGGTTTTGCACCCCTTGGCGAAGCCCGAGATAATTGGACATTTTTGCAATTGCGCGAGTTAGGTAAACGTCATAAGTTTTCATTTGCCGATCCTATTGAAAAGTTATCTAAGGAAGCGCTACAAGCAGTTTTGCATGGCGATGATGAGCCCTTGGTTGTGCCGTTTCAATACGCGAGTGGCTACACTCAAAATTACAATAGTAATTGGGAAGGCTTAATTTCTATTATTACTCGTCATTTCCACGAAAAGAGCCACGATTCTATTTACAAATGGGCAGAAGAATTTATGGAAATTCAAGCCTGCCCAGAATGTAATGGTGCCCGTTTAAAAAAGGAAGCCTTACATTATAAAATTGGCGATAAAAACATTGCCGATTTGGCTTCCCAAGAAATTGGTGCCCTTGGCGATTGGTTCAAGGATATTGAAACAAAAATGGATGCCAAGCAACAAATTATTGCGGTAGAAATTTTAAAAGAAATTAGAGGTAGAATAGAGTTTTTGCGTGGTGTAGGTATTGATTATTTAACGCTTAACTCGCCGGCTAAAACCCTTAGTGGGGGAGAGGCTCAGCGTATTCGATTGGCTACTCAAATTGGTTCGCAATTGGTAGGTGTGCTTTATATTTTAGATGAACCAAGTATTGGATTACACCAGCGAGATAATAATAGATTAATTGACTCCTTAAAGGCGCTTAGAGATTTGGGAAATAGTGTTATTGTGGTTGAACACGATAAAGATATGATGGAGGAAAGCGATTTTATTTTAGATATTGGATATGGTGCAGGTGTTCATGGTGGGCATATTGCAGCCTATGGAAACATGCAAGATATTTTGCATTCTAATTCTATTACAGCGCAATATTTAAATGGAACAAAAACCATTTCTATTCCAGCAGAACGTAGAAAAGGAAATGGCAAAACCCTTGAAATTAAAGGGGCTACGGGCAATAATTTAAAAAATGTTTCGGTAGCTTTTCCACTCGGAACCTTTATTTGTGTTACGGGTGTGAGTGGGAGTGGTAAATCTAGTTTAATTAACGAAACCTTATATCCAATTTTACGTCAACATTTTTATGGATCACATCAAAAGCCCTTGGCCTATAAAGATATTAAAGGCTTAAAATATGTAGATAAGGTAATTGATATTGATCAATCGCCAATTGGTAGAACTCCACGAAGCAACCCTGCTACCTATGTTGAAGTGTTTAGTGATATACGGAACTTATTTGCAAACTTACCTGAAGCAAAAATACGTGGATATAAACCAGGTAGATTTTCGTTTAATGTAAAAGGTGGAAGATGCGAAACCTGCCAAGGAGCTGGCATGCGTAGCATTGAAATGAATTTTTTGCCAGATGTATATGTTAAGTGCGAAACCTGCAATGGCAAGCGCTATAATAGAGAAACGCTAGAGGTAAGGTTTAAAGGAAAAAGCATTAACGATGTGCTAAACATGTCGATTGAGGAAGCTGTACATTTCTTTGAAAACACCCCACAGATTTTGCGCAAAATAGAAGCTCTAAATGATGTAGGTTTAGGATATATTACCTTGGGTCAGCAAAGCACCACACTTAGTGGCGGCGAGGCACAGCGTGTGAAATTAGCAACCGAATTAAGCAAGAGAGATACTGGCAATACCTTTTATATTTTGGATGAACCAACCACTGGTTTGCATTTTGAAGATGTGCGTGTGTTATTAGATGTATTACAAAAATTGGTTGATAAAGGAAATACAGTTCTAGTAATTGAGCACAATTTAGACATGATAAAAGTAGCCGATTGGGTTATAGATATTGGTCCCGAAGGGGGTAAATATGGCGGCCAAGTTATAGCCGAAGGAACACCAGAAGAGCTATGTAAATCTGAAAAGAGTTATACAGCCAAATTCCTTAAAAAAGAAATGGGTTTGGTGTAACTGATATAGGTCATAATTTCTTTCAAATCTCTTGCGTTCATTTGTTCCATAAATTTATTTCGGGTATTGGCTCCTTGCCTCCCAAACAGGTAACATATGAAACTATCAACGTATTTAACTTTTAATGGAAGCTGCGAAGAAGCTTTTAATTTTTATGCCTCTGTATTTGAAGGAGAGGTAATTTCATTGAACAGATATGAAGGTTCGCCGATGCCAATTGCAGAAGGAATGGAACAAAAGATCATGCATTCCGAAGTGGTATTTGAAAACAATAGCATAATGGGATGCGACGATTTGGAGGCTACTCAAATGCCTGCAAACAGTGCTTTAATGTTGGGCTTTATGGAAGTATTTGTAATGGATAGAATTTTTATGAATCTAGCCAAAGGCGGTACCATTACCATGGAATTGCAAGACACTTTTTGGGGTGCTCGCTTTGGAACCATAACCGATAAATTTGGTATCCGCTGGATGTTTAGTTGCGATTTAAACTAAGTGCTTTTGTTTAGGCCTCTGAAGTTTCTGGAGCTGTAAATTTATATCCAATTCCTCTAGCAGATTGTATGTAAACAGGCAGTTTAGGATCTTCTTCAAAGTATTTTCTTAAGGCCAAAACAAAGTTGTCTATGGTGCGTGTATTGGGTATTACGGTATAATCCCAAACTACCTTTAAGATATGCTCTCTACTTACCACTTGGTTTTTGTTTTCTATTAGCAAACGCATAAGCATTAACTCTTTTTTAGTTAGTTCAAATTTGCCTGCAACGCCTACTGCTTCGTGGTTTTCAAAGTTTATCCAATTGCTTCCAAAGTGGAATAACTTAGGAACTTTATTCTCGTTGGTGGATTTTATTTGGCGACTTCTTTCAATCAATTTATTAATTCTAAGAATTAATTCTTCTAGCTCAAAAGGCTTGGTTAAGTAATCGTCGGCACCCTTTTTAAGTCCGTTAATTCTATCGGCTGGAGTGTTTTTAGCAGATAGAAAAAGCACAGGAATATGTTGGTCGTACATGCGAATGTTTTCACATACCATTAATCCATCCATTTCGGGTAGCATAATATCAAGTACAACTAGGTCAAACTTCTGCTCTCTAAACGTCTTAATGGCGTCTGTTCCTGTGCCCGAAATTTGAACTTGATGTCCCTCTAACTCAAGGTTAAGTTTAATTGCATGTTGCAAATGAACTTCATCTTCTACTAATAGTATTCTAGTTTGCATCTGAGTTTAATTTAATTTCAAAAATAGTACCTTTTGGTTGGTTATCACTTACAGAAATTTTGCCATTATGTAAGGTAACCAAATGTTTCACAATAAATAACCCCAAACCGGTCCCTTTTGTTTTACGTGTATTTTCGTCGCCTATTCTATAAAACTTGTTAAAAAGGAGTCGTTTGTCTTCCTCACTTATTCCTGGGCCTTCATCACTAATGCTAAAAATAACATGGCTTTGATCCTGCTTCAATGATACTTTTAAATTTGCATTCTTGCCACCATATTTTAAACCGTTCGAAATGAGGTTGTTTACTACCATTTCAAGCGCTCCTGCATCGGCTTTTAAGATAACTTGATCTTCAATATCCATTTTAATTGCCTCTTCTGGAGGCCTAGGATTATTAAAATTTGTCACGATATCTTGAAGTAATTCGCTAAAATTTAGAGTCTGTTTTTCTAATTCATATTTATGACTATCCAACTGAGCCGAAAGAAGTAATTGTTCAACTTGATCTTGTAAACGTTTTGCTTCTTGAAGTGAATTTTCTACTATAGTTTTGGTTTGTTCCGGACTCATTTGTCGCCTAAGCAGAGTTTCCATATACAGTTTCATGGCTGTAAGTGGTGTTTTTAATTCATGGGTTATGGAGAGTAAAAAATTGGCTTGAAGTTTCTTAAAAAATATTTCTTTTCTAAAACTTCTATAACTCATAATTATTCCCCAAAACAAAAGGATTATCATAACAATTCCTTCTGCAATATACATGGTCTGTTTTCTTTTAAGACCTGTCTCTAAAGCCTCGTAACTATTAAGTTTGGGCCGAACCAAGAAGTTATTTAGAGGGGAGTATTTATCAATAAATTCAACCTCTAAATCAGGGTAATTTGCGTCAAAAAATTTTCTTAATCCAAGCGTGTCATAAAACAATTCTTGGTCAACCGCACCTTGTAAATCAAAAGTGGCTTTGTAGCAATCTAATTCTAGTATCGATTTCTGCTGCTCATATATGGTTTTGCTATTGGAATAATGGGCATAGGTCCACCAACCAAATGCAGCAAAAATATACACACTTAAAATAATAAAAATGATTCTTGCTCTATTCAAAACTAACTATGATTATATTTCCCAGAGGGTGTTTCTCTTAGGTTTGGTGTACTTTTTAATATTAATCCAAAAGGCCATCACCAAATAAATAATTACCGGCGAACCCATAGTAATAAATGAGGTGTAAATAAAATAAAGGCGAATTTTTCCGGATGAAATTCCAAACCTATCGCCAAGGTAGCTGCATACACCAAATGCGTGCTTTTCGACAAAGAATTTTAACTTATCCATAGTTTTGATTGAACACGAATTTATATAAACTTTTATTCTTTCAAGGTTTTAATTTGCCAGCCATCCTTCATCTTGTGGTTTGGTTTGTCTGGAAACGCCACGTTTATTAATAAATTAAAGCTTAAACCTACTCCCAAGGAGAGGCCAATTTTACCTAAATCTGATACTTGGTTTCTTGTATATAAACCATTTAAAACATAAAACGAACCCACAATAGCTCCAATACTTAAGGTTGATTTTAGAAATGTTCTTCCCATTCCACTTCTTCTAAAGGCAATTACATCCGAGTATTTTATCTCTTTGTATTGCAATTGTTGTTGCAATTTACTGCCCATATTTTCATCACTTCCAAAGGGTATTCCTAAAATAAAACTGCTATCGCCTATAAGGGTTAATGTGTTTTTAAAATATTCGGTCTGACCCAAGTACCCTTTGTAGCGAATGGAGAGCATATCACCTTCTTTCGCATGAATGATTTTTCCCTCATTTGGGTTTATAAAAACAATCGTTTGAGCCTGAATGGGAATCCAGCAAACCCACATCCATGCTAGGATATAGAGTTTATATTTGTTTTTAGTAAGTGATTTCCAATGGCACATTGCAAGCATTTATTATGGTTACAATAATAATTTTTTAATTGAAGTAGCGCTTGCGATTCCTTAGATTTTTTTGCCACTAGGCCCAAATTAGCCCACATTTTTATAATTTTATTTTCTTCTGCCGGTATTTCTAAAAGCCAATCCTGAACCTTTTCACACAAATGGTCTAGTTGAAAATGTTTTCCATAGGCAAAGGCCATTGGCACTGCCACATTCATTACTATCGAATGAACAAGTTGCTCACTTACCTGAACTCTTTCCCAATGCTCCTTTTTTTCGTTCGGATGTAAATCACCAATATTAATTTTTTGCGAACTTTTTGTTTTAAAAACTGCCCTTAAATCACTTAGGTTTTTACTTTTAATAATTCCTTCCAACAAGTTAGAATGTGTGAGCATTAATTCGGCAAATTGGAGCACTCTAATAGTTGGAAAATTGGCTGGTCTTATTTTACCAAATTTCCATGTCCACACATCTATTGTTTTGAGCGAATGTTTCTGTTGTAAATAGTTAAATTCTTTTTGCAAAGAAATTCCATACGCACTTTTAGGTGCATGGCCCAAAAACCCTGATACGCCTAGTATTATGGCTTGATAGGATAAGGTATTACCAGTATACTTTTTTAGAATAGAATAGGGTAAAAAATTTGTTACTTGTTCAAAGGCCTCTGCGTTCACTTTTTGTCCAAAACTCAGTGCTAATTGTTTATATAAAACCTCTTCCCAATTTCCTTTGGTTTGAACCAATTGTGCGTTAATTTTTTCAGCCTTTAATTCTAACCTTTCTGCACTCAAACGTTCTAACCAAAACCACAAAATTTCGGGTTCAGGTAAAGTAAAAATATGTCCACAAGGAATCTCTGCCCTTCCATTTAAAAGTGCTTGATAGGTTTGTAATAAACTTTCAGGAATGAGTTTCTTTAATTCAAGTGTAGGAATTTCATGCTGGTTCTTTAAATATACCGTTTGGTCGTTTTCCCAAACTACATGTAAAATAACATTTTCATAGGCTTTGTCTGTTTGGTGGCCATGTTTATACCAATCACTGCTATGAATATGTATTTCAACATTACCTGCCCAAATGGTATCCCCAATTTTAAGTTTGGCATTAAAGAAGTCTGGACCCGAATGGAGGTTTAATTGTCCAGGGTTAAAAATGGTGATAGGTTGTTGCTGAATGCTGCATAAAGCAAAATGCAATAAATATTTATTTTGCCATATGTATTGGAGTAAATCCTCGTTCATATAGGTTAATTAATGGTTAAGTTATTAAACGGATCTTTGCACAAAAAATAACCTTTCCTATGTATATAGGCCTTTCATGCTCTTTGTGTTGGACCATTAATAGGGCAATTTTTGCGGCTCTTGATTTCCTCAATCATTACTCTTACCTTGCCTCCCTAATTTTATCCGGTAATTATGAAAAAATTTCTTTTCGCATTGGTGTTTGCGCTTTCACAGGCCTCTGTTTGGTCTCAAACTGCTTTGCCCACATTTTGGTCATTCACCAATCCAAGTCCAACTGAAGACTCTACTATTTGTCCAAGTGGCTGGAAAACAAGATTAAATATTACAGTTACAGGAACAACACCTTATACCTACTCTGCTGGAAGTGATGGAAATGCTTCCTGTAGATTGGATGGTCAAAATGAATATGTGCAAATTTGGTTTGCCGAAAAGCCAGGAACTTTAAGTTATTATTTAAAGGGAACGGGCATAAATCCAAATCCTGCTTTTAGCGGTACCTTTAGTGTTCAGGAATCGGTAGATGGCACTAGTTGGACAGATTTACGTTCATTAACAGCTATGACAGGTGCGTTCGTAAAGTATACAGAAACTCCAGCTGCCACAAGCCGATATGTTCGTTTCTTTTATACCACCAAGGTTTCAGGAAGTAATGTGGCTTTAGATAGTGTTTATTTGGCAAAGCCAACAGCTAGCACTAATGCTAGTATTAATGTAAAAAGAAGTGGAGTATCTTTAGTAAATGGAGGAACACAAATTATTGGAAATACAGCCTCTACAGTTTTTACCATTAAAAACGAAGGAACAGTGAATGCGTTAACTATATCATCCATTGCTTTAAGTGGTATGAATGCTTCAGATTATAGCATTTCAAATGCTCCTACTTCAATTGCTGCAAATGATTCTGCAAACTTTACCTTGAATTTTAACCTGACAAACGCAGGGTCTAGATTTGCCACATTTACAATTAATAGTAATTCAACAGACAATAGTACCTATGCTGTTAATTTGTATGGTATAGCAGGACCCCTTGCAAGCCAGCCAACTTCTCAAGCATCTGCAATGACATTTACCAACCTTAAAGCATATACTTTTAATGTTGGATTTTCTGACCCTACTCCTAAACCAGATGCGTATCTTGTTTTGCGTAAGAAGGGTTCTCCAATTACCGAAGTGCCTGTTGATGGACAAACCTATCTACGTGGAGACAATATTGGGTCAGCGCAAGTAGCCTATATTGGATCAGCAAATTCCTTTAAGCCAAGTTATATTGTTGCTGGTACAACCTATTATTTTGCAGTATTCTCTATTAATGGACCTGCCGGATTTGAAAACTATCTTACAGGCTCCCCATTAACCAACAGTACAACTACACCAGGTGGTAATCCTGGAGCCTATTATGGAAGTATTAATCCATATGCACCAAATTTTATTTCTCAATTATCAGCTAAAATTAATGTACACGATACTATTTTTTATAGTAACTACACCTCAACTATCGTAAACAATTTTTTGACTAGAGATACAATTGGTGGTACCAAGGTTGTTAATTGTGTATATTCATCCATTCCTTATATTTATAATGAGCCATTTGTTTGGTGGGGTAATGGAAATGGAACTTTAACTCGCGAACACACCTATCCACAAAGCTGGATGCCTAGTAATACTGGTGGTGGATGGCCAATTGTTAATGGGAAAGAATTACCTGAATACAATGACCAACATCATTTATTTCCTGCCGACCAATTAAAGGCAAATGGGTTACGTTCAAACAACCCATTTGGTGAGGTTGTTACAATCACCACTCAAAATGGCGAAGGTAAACTGGGTAAAGATTCTGCCAATAAAACTGTTTATGAACCTAGAGACTCTCAAAAGGGCGACGTAGCTAGAGCTTTGTTTTATATGTGTACCACGTACAATGGAGTAAATGGTGTTAATTGGGGCTTTTCATCAGCCATTGGAGCAAAACAAACAGAAGCTATTTTGAAAAAATGGCATCAACAAGATCCACCTGATGCATTTGAGATTGCACGTAATGAATACATAGCTTCTTCTCAAAAGAATAGAAATCCATTTATTGATCATCCTGAATGGGCCGCACGTATTAACTTCAATACCATGACGTATATTCCTGTTGATACTACAGGACCCAAAAAACCTTTAATTGTATTACAAACTCCAGTTTCTACAGATATTTGGGAAAAAGGTAAACAATCAAAAATTAGCTGGACATCAACCGATGTGGATACTATCCAAGTTTATTTCTCAGATGATTCGTTGAAAACTCAAACCCTTATGACTACTGTTCCTGCTAAAATGGATTCAATCCTATTTACCAGTGGCTTTGTGTATTCGCACCCAAGTGGAATTGTTATTTTAAAGGATAAATATTCTGCAACTGCCGACACCTCAAATTATTTTAAATTGAGTATGGTAAATGGTATTGGTTCAAACTTACTTTCAAGTAATATTTCTATTTATCCAAATCCAGCAAAAGACGAATTGTTTATTGATGGTATAGATGCTTCTATGAAGGCAAATTATGTAATCTATAATTTTGCCGGAATTAAGTTAGTTGAAGGTGAACTTAGCAATCAAAATAAAATAGATATTAAAGAACTAAATGAAGGTTATTTTGTTATGCAGATTCACACCGAAAATGGAACTCTAAATAAGGTTTTTATTAAGAACTAACTCTCTGAAATCTTAATATTGTCTTAATGTTTGGCCATTATTTTGTATTTTTATTATTAAAAACGAACATAAATAACTGATATTCAGTATTTGTGTTAAAATTATATACAAAAGACTTTGATGGATAAATAAAGATAAATAAATTACAAGCCGTATTGAATGTATAAACACAGAAAAAATATTCTCATCAGAGAGTGTTATTTGTGCATACAATTGAAAAGAAAATAGATAAACAAACAAGATAGATTAATTATGGAAAAAACAATTACTACAAGGAGAGTTAGTTATCGCAGAAATGCAATACTACTCACAATGTTGCTAGCTATGTTTTCCTTTGGGAAACTTATCGCGCAACCACTCAGTGGTTCCTACACGGTAGGTTCCGGAGGAAACTATGGTACCATTTCGGCTGCCTTGGCAGCGCTTAACACAAATGGTGTTAGTGGTCCAGTTACCATGAACATTTTACCTGGTACTTACACCACAACTACTGCTATTTCAATTGGCACGTATGCTGGTGTAGATGCTACAAACACCTTAACTTTTGATGGAGGTAGCGCAGCTACTACTACTATATCAGGTAGTATTTCTACATCTGCAATTTTGGTGGTAAATCAGGCAAAGTATGTTACGGTTAAGAATTTAACCATTTCAAACACCTTCGCTGGTTCTTGTGCGGGTTTTGCAATTGTAGGTTCAACAACCACAAATGCAGGTACAGGTACAACAATTAAACGTTGTATTATTAACCTTCCAAACCATGGTACCTCAACGGCCTATGGTATTAGCTCTGGTACCTCTACTGTAGGTTACGGTGCTGCTTCAACTAGAATTGACTCTGTTACTGTAGATTCAAACACCATTAATGGTGGTTACTATGGTATTTATTTATATGGTAGCACTACTGTAGCAAATACATACAATCGCGAAATTAAAGTTAGAGGAAATACCTTAAACAATGTGTACTACTACGGTATGTATTTATACTACCTTCAAAATGGTATCGATGTAATGGGTAATACCTTAAACATGGGTTCAAGTTCTTTCTATGGTATATACATGATGTATAACTATAACCATTTTACAGGTAACAACCCTACAAGAATTATTGGAAACAAAATTTTCAATACTGCTTACTGTCTATATTATTATTATTCTACTGCTGGTACTGCTAACCCTACTCAAATCTATAATAATACTATTGTAGGTAGAGCTGGAACTTACTGCTATGGTTTGTATTTGTATAATGGTTCTACTTATGTTGGTAATACTTTAGTATATCATAATACAGTTAAAAGTTTAAATTCAATTTACGGTTACGGTGTATATTATTATAACCCAACTGCTGGTGGTAATACCAGTGTAATGAATAATATTTTTGCTATTAGCACAACCAGTACTGGTTATTATGCCGCTTATTTTGCAACCAACCCTGCCAACCCTGTTGGTGGTCAAGCTGTAAATAACAACGATTATATTTTAACTGGTTCAAGTGCTCCTAACTTAGTTTATAGAGCCGGTGCTTTTACTACTACTACTTATAATACTGCATCAGCTGGTGGTGACTCTTCAAAAAACATCATGCCTGCATTTACTTCTATCACCAATGATGGTCACTTAGCAGATGGTTGTAATCCTAAAGGTTCTCCAATAGGTAGCTTCTACGTTCCTAATGACCAAGATGATCAACCAAGATCAATTGCAACACCATTAATTGGTTCTGATGAGTTTGTTGGTGTAAATGATAATATAAAAGCTGTTTCAATGTTGGCTCCAGCTATGCCTATTACATCTGGTTCACAAGATTTAGTTTTATTAGTTAAAAACGTTGGAGCAAATACGGTTACTTCATTTAGCGTAGCATATACCCTGAATGGTGGTACGCCAGTTGTTCAAACATACTCTGGTACCTTATTGCCTTGTGATACTGTTAGTATGGTATTTACAGGTGCAAACCAAATTAACTTAGGTGCAAGTAATGCAATTAAAGTTTATACTTATTCTCCAAATTCAACTGCAGATGCAGATGCAACTAATGACACGATTGCTGCTACCTTAAAAGCACCTCTTTCTGGTATTTATACTGTTGGTGCAGGTGGAAACTATCCTAACCCAGTTGCTGCTGCTGCAGATTTAGCAAATGGTCTTGGTGGTCCAGTTATTTTTAAAGTATTACCTGGAACCTATACCGGTCAAGTAATTGTAAATGGTCCAATCCCTGGAGCAAGTGCAACAAACACATTAACTTGGGAAGGTGATACTGCTTCAACTAGAATTATTACTGCTGCTGTTTCTGGACAAGCTGCCTTTTTGATTAATGGCGCTAAATATGTTGCAGTTCGCAATTTAACAGTTAACAATACTGCTACTGGTTCAGTTGGTATTGCAATTGTTGGTAGTGGTTCAGATAATAATGGTACAGGTTGTTCTATTACAAAATGTACTGTAAATATGGTAAATACTACTTCTGTTGCATACGGTATTACTGTAACAGCAACTGCAAATGGTTTTGGTTTATCAAATCACCAAATGGACTCAATTACTATAGATAGCAATACTGTTAACTATGGTTATTATGGTATTGGTATTTATGGTAATACTGCTGGTAACTCATCATTTAATAGAAACTTTAAAGTTAGAGGTAATACAGTAAACACTCCATACTACTATGGTATGTATATGTATTATATCTATAACCAAATTGATGTATTAAGAAATACAGTAGTGTATGCACCAGGTAATACAGTTGGATACGGTATCTATATGTACTATTGCTACAATACCTCTGCTAATGCAACCCAATTTATTGGAAACAGAGTAGATGGTGGTGCATATGGTGGTTTCTATTTATATATGTTAACGGGTACTGCTCCAGTTGATATTATAAATAACGTTGCTGGTAGAACTACATATGGTTATAACTACCAAATGTACCTATACGCTGCAAGTTCTAGTTTTGTAAGATTCTACCACAATACATTGGTACAAGATTTTGCTCAAACTAGTGCTACTTATTCCCCATTGGTTGCATACTTCCCTGGAAATGCATTAATTAAGAATAACATTTTTGCAAACACCGCAACTACAGGTACACAAACAGCTTGTTATTTATATACTGCTCCATCAGCTGCTAACTCAATTAACTACAATGTTTATTGGAATGCAGCTAATCCAGGTGCTGTAATCTACAGAGGTTCAAATTATACAAACGCTAACTTCAATACCCCAACAGCGGGTGGTGACTCTTCATTATTTGCAGATCCTAAATTTATTAGTAATACTAACTTACAAGTTGGAACTTGCTATACTGGTGTTGATTTAACTTCACTTGTGCCTGCAGATATAAATAATGTAGTTCGTAACGTGCCACCTAAAATTGGTGCATACGAAAACACTACTCCATTATCGTATGTTTCTTCAAACACTATCCAAAGAACTGGTGCAGTTGCTCCAGGTGCTACAGATTTCCCAGTGTTAAGAATGCCAGTTGTATTTACTGGTTGTGGTAATGGTGTTGTTTCTAATTTCTACTTTAAAACCACTGGTACTACAGCTGCAAGTAATATTGCTTCTGCTAAAGTTTATAATACTGGTGTGTCTCCTAACTTCAACATGTCTAAATTAGTTGGAACAGTTTATTCTCCTTCTGGAGCATTTACGTTTGCTGTTAACGATACTGTTAATCGTAATTTTGGTGATACTACCAACTATTGGTTAGTGTATGATGTAAGTGGAACTGCAACTAATGGTAATTTCTTGGATGCAACTTTTGATAGCTTAACGGTTTTAGGTTTAAACAAAATCCCTACAGTTTCTAACCCAACTGGTAACTTAGTAGTTACTGCTCCTATGACTTATTTGAGTTCAACTGCTACTCATCCTACAAATCAATATGTTGTTCCTGGAAGTTTAAATAACCAATTATTACGTATTCGTGTTATTACTTCTTCAATTGGTTCACCAATTGCTGCTACTTCATTCAGTTTAAATACTACTGGTGGTGGTATGGATACCTTGAATATTGTAAATGCTAAATTGTATTACACTGCTAATAGCTCAACATTTGCTGCAACTACTCTGTTTGGTTCTTATGTTCCAACTGGTTTAACTGCTGCTACTTGGAGCCCTTATGTAATTACAGGTAGCCAACAATTGTCTAATGATACTAACTATTTCTGGTTAACTTATGATATCAAAACTGGTGCAGTAGTTGGCGATTCAGTTGACGCTGAAGTTACTTCAATTACAATTAATAGTACTGCTCAAACTCCAACTGTTACAGCCCCTGCTGGTATGCGTAAAGTTAGAAACGACTATTGTGTTTCTAAAGCAACATCTACTGCTGACGAGGAAATTTGGAACGTAACTTTTGGTACCTTAAATAATACTTCTACTTGTTTAACTACAGGCGGTCCTGGTAGTACATTAAATATGTACTCTGATTATTCAGCTATTTCTGCACCAAACATTCCAGCTGGTATTCCAACTCCAGTTTCAATTCTTACAAGTTCTTGTGGTGGTAACTATACTTCATCTGCAGTAATCTATATTGATTACAACCAAGATGGTTTATTTACTGGTGCTAATGAGCAAGTATATTTCTCTGGTTCATTTACTGGATCTACAGCAAGTATCTTAAAAACAGGTTCAATTACAGTTCCTTGTACAGCTACTCCAGGTTTAACTAGAATGCGTGTTATTTACCATGAGTCAAGTGTTGCTGCTCCTTCATGTGGTACATACACTTGGGGTGAGACAGAAGACTATACAATTAATATTGTAAATGGTCCTGCTACTTTCACCAATACTACTGCAATTCAAGTTTTAGGTGCTACTTCTGCTGGTGCTTCAGATGTTCCTGTGTTAAGAGTTCCTGTTAAAGTAACTGCTTCTCCTTGTAACCCTGCTGTTATTACAGAATTTAACTTTAATACTTCTGGTACTACCGCTGTTGGTGATATTACTGCTGCTAAATTGTATAAAACAAATACTTCAAGTGTATTTAATACTAACAAATTGGTAGGTACTGTTTACTCTCCAAGTGGTTCATTTACTTTCTTTGTAACAGATACAGCTAATAACGATACCAATAACTATTGGTTAGCTTATGATATCTCTTCATCTGCATTAAATGCTCACGTAATTGATGCTAGATTTGATAGTGTTCAAGCTTTTGGTTCATACTACACGCCAATTAATGGTAACCCAACTGGAAACAGATTAATTTCAGTTCCTATGACTTTCTTAGGTGCTTCAATTATTCACCCTGATTTAAGTGTAGCTGAAACTAACTCAACTAATAATAGAATGTTGAGAATTATGGTTAGAACAAGTAGCTCTGGTTCTTCAGTTGCTGCAACTCAATTTGCCTTGGCTACAACAGGTGGTGGTAATGATACTGCTAACATTGCAAATGCTAAAATGTATTATACTGGTGCAAGTTCTACTTTTGCTACCACTACCTTGTTTGGATCATATACTGTAAGTTCTCCAACTTCATCTACTTGGCCTGCATATGCCATTACTGGTAACCAATCATTATTAAATGATACCAACTACTTCTGGTTAACTTATGACATTAAGTCTGCAGCAATTTTATTTGACTCTGTAGATGCTGAATTAACTGGTTTAACTGTTGGAGGTGTTGCTCAAACTCCTTCAGTTGGTTCTGCTGCTGGTAATCGTAAGATTCGTGCTCCATATTGTGCATCTACTGCTACCTTATCTGGTGATGAAGATATTTTTGGTGTTCAATTTGGAACATTAAATAATACCTCTGGTTGTACTACTACAGCTCCTGGTCCTGGTTCAGTTAATCAGTTCTATGCTAATTACACTACTTCAGTTGCTGCTCCTAGCATTCCTGCTGGTATTGCAACTCCAATTAATATTACTAAAGGTACTTGCGGTGGTTTCTACGGTGAGGTAATCTCAGTATATATTGATTTGAACCAAGATGGTTTATTTACTGGTACTGGTGAAAATGTGTACACTTCTGCTTATGCAACAGGTTCTGCAAATCAAGTTATCACTGGTTCAGTTACAATTCCTTGTACTGCCACTCCTGGTATTACTCGTATGCGTGTAGTATATGTTGAAGGTACAGCTGCTCCTGCTTGTGGTACTTACGGATGGGGAGAAACAGAAGACTATAACATTAACATCGTAAATGGTGCAGCTTCTTATACTAGCTCATCAACTATCCAACAAACTGGTTCAGTTTTAGCTGGTGCAACTGATGTTCCTGTATTAAGAATCCCTGTTAAAGTTTCTTCTTCAAGCTGTAACCCTGGTATTACCACTCAATTTAATTTTAATACTTCTGGTACTTCTGTTGTAGGTAATATCTTAAGTGCTAAACTTTACAAAACAACTGGTAACACCTTTAATACTACTAAATTAATTAGTACTGTATTCTCACCAAGTGGTTCATTCTCATTCTTTGTAACAGATACAGCTAATAATGATACCAACAACTATTGGTTAGCTTACGATGTTTCTTCAAGTGCATTAAATGGTGCTACTTTAGATGCTCGTATTGATTCAATTTTAGTATTCGGTAATTATGTTATTCCTGCAAATAACAACCCTACAGGTAATGTGTTAATTTCAGTTCCAATGACATATGTTAGTTCAACTTCTGTACATACTGATTTATCGAAAGTTGAAACTGGTTCTATTAATAATAGAATGTTAAGAATCTATGTTCAAACTAGTGCATCTGGTGCATCAATTAATGCAACTTCATTTAGTTTCAGTACTAATGGTTCAGCTGCTCCATTGGTAAATATTGCTAACGCTAAAGTATTCTATACTGGTTCTAGCAATGCATTCGCAAGTACTACTCAAGTTGGTACAGCTGTGGCTGCTCCTTCTGGAACATTTACAATTACTGGTAACCAAGCTTTAGGTAACGGTGATAACTACTTCTGGTTAACTTATGATGTTCCTTCTGGTGCTAATATTGGTGACTCAGTGGATGCAGAGGTTTCATCTATTACAATTGCTACTGTTCCTCAAACACCTACTGTAACTGCTCCTGCTGGTGCACGTTTAATTAGAGCTCCTTATTGTGCTTCTGCTGCTACTTTAACTGGTGATGAAGATATCTTTAATGTAGCTTTAGGTTCATTCAGTAATGCTTCTGGTTGTACTACTACAGCTCCTGGACCTGGTTCAGTAAATCAATTCTATGCTAATTATACTACACTTGCTGGTCCTACAGTTAAACGTGGCGATTACGCTACTATTAATATTACTAGAGGTACTTGTGGTGGTTTCTATGGTGAAGTAATTGGTGTTTACATTGACTACAACCAAAATGGTAGCTTAACTGATCTTGGTGAAGATGTATTCGTATCTTCTTACTCTACTGGTTCAGCTAATCAAGTAACTAGTGGAACATTTGCAGTTCCTTTGAACGCTCCACTTGGAACTACTCGTTTGCGTATTGTTTACGTAGAAGGTACTTCTGTTGGTGCTTGTGGTACTTACGGATGGGGTGAAACTGAAGATTATAACATCACCATTACTGATCCTACATATGATACTTACACTTGGACTGGTGTTACTTCAACAGTTGCAAGCGTAGCTACAAACTGGACTCCAAATCGTGTGATTCCTAATATGACAGATAAATTAATCTTTGATAATAGCTCTGCTCCTATTAGTGTAACTGCTGTTCCTACTGCTATTTCTAGAATAGTTAAATTAACTGGTAACACTGTATTAAACGTTGCAGGTACTGCTGGTAATACAATTACAGTTAGTGATACTTTAGACTTAGGTACTGGTAGTAAAATTAATACTGGTTCTCTTAACTTAGCTTTAGGTACAAGTGCAGCTAAAATTGGTGCTATCTCTGGTACTGGTAAAGTTTATGGTAGCTTAAGCAGATGGTTTAATAGCACAAGTGGTGCATTAAGCTTCCCATTAACTGATACAGGTTATGCAAATAGAACCGTTACTGTTAACTACACAACTTTCCCTACTTCTGCGGGTTCTGTTACTGCTGGTTTCGTAAATGGTGCTGTTACAACTGCTGGTTTACCAGTTTCTGATTTGTCTGCTTCATTAACTGCAAACAGAGTTGGTCAAAACGGTTACTGGAATTTAGCAACTGATATGGGTGCTGGAACCTATACTGCTACCTTTAATGGTTCTGGATTCAAAGGTGTTAACAACTACTCTCAATTGATGTTAATCAACAGAGCAGATGCTGTTACTTCATGGGGTGTTACTGGTACTCATGTTACCACTACTGGTTCTAACTCAGCTCCTGTATTAAGCAGAACTGGTTTAACTGTTCTTGGTCAATTTGGTATTGGTGGCGATAGCTCTGCTAATCCACTTCCTGTTTCAATGTTGTTCTTTAATGCAACAAATGTTAACGGTGATGTATTCTTGAAATGGGCTACTGCAAATGAGATTAACAACAAAGGTTTTGCTGTTGAACGCTCAGTTGATGGTAATAACTTTAAAGAAATCGGATTTGTTAAAGGAAACGGAACTACTAACACAACAATGAACTATGCTTCTATGGATGAAAATGCATTCGCATTAAACAATACAACTAAGTTATATTACAGATTACGTCAAGTAGACTTCGACGGTGTATTTGAATATTCAAACGTTGTTTTAGTTGACATGGATGCTCAATCTAAAGACGCTGTTAAAGTATTCCCTAATCCATTTGTAAGCTCAATTGGTGTAAACATTCAATCTACTGATGCTGCAACTGCTAAAGTTGAATTAGTAGATATGCAAGGAAGAATTCTATCTACTGAAACTGTTAAGTTAACTAATGGTGGTGCATACCATGAATTAGCTACAGCTAAACAATTAAGTAGTGGTGTTTACTTTGTAAATGTTACAACAAATGGTGTTACTCAAACTACTAAAGTTACTAAATTAGACTAAGATCTATAGTAATACATTCAAAAGGGCTGCTTGGATTATCCAAGCAGCCCTTTTTTTATACATTTGATATACTATGGAAACAGTTACCATTCACCAATCTATTTTGGTTCCGGCCAAGGCAAACCAGATTTATGAGATTATGATGCATGCCGAGAAACATGCCGATTTAACATCCGATGATGCTATTATTGAAGATACGGTTGGTTCAGCCTTTAGCTTTTTTAGCGGCTATATTACAGGAACAAATGTTGAACTTAGTTATGGAAAACGAATTGTGCAACTATGGCAAGCCAAAGAGGATGTATGGCCAACAACTCATTTTAGTATTGTTATTTTTGATTTGATTGATAAAGGAAATTCTACTCTCATTGAGTTTACTCAAGAGCAGCTTCCTAAACAAGTAGAAAAAACGATCTACGATGGTTGGTATGATTATTATTGGAACCCTATGTTAGAGCTCTTTGCAGATATGAATTTGTAGCCTATTTCTTGCGGCCAACTAATACAATATCCCAAGTAAAATCTAGTCTATCCTGAGTTAAAAAGAAATCAGACGTTTCTATTTTTAAGGTATCCGAATTGCTTTCTTTTAAATCTTTACGCATGAGGCTAGTTAAGAAATTATAAGGAGCAACTAACCAAGAAGCAGGTATCATTTTATGAATTCCCAATGGATCAAGACGTAAAATCTTTTTAGCCCATTTGGCATTTTCTTCATAGTAAAGGTTTACTTTTTCATTTCCCTGAACACCCCATAGTTCTATACTATCAAATACCTCGCTTGCTTCTTTGCGCATTTCATCAAAGGTATACTCATACACATGAAACGGATTTCTAGCAATGCTCATCTTCGCATTTGGTGTAGTGCATAGAAATACTCCACCTGGCTTCAATACGCGCTTTACATCCATCATAAACTCTTTTCTAGGATGAATATGTTCTATGAATTGAAATGCAGTAACAACTTCCTTACTTTCCGATTCGAGCGGAATAGGAGGTACCTTGCCTGAAATGAAACTTAAGTTTTTCTTAGCCTCATGCTTCTTTCTAGCTTCTGCAATTGTACTTTCACTATAATCTACTCCTACGGTATTTTTAGTATAATCGGCTAAGTATTGTGTACCATAACCATCAGCACAACCAATATCTGCTGTTTCTTTATCTCTTAAAAAACTCAATGCCCATTCATAGGCAAAAAAGCAACGCTTTACAGTTACGTTGTTACTATCTTCAAAACTTGGACGTTCTCTATCAAACATGATTTGTTTACTTTGGCTATAGGGCCATGGTTTGGCAAAAATAAGGAAATGAATAACTTTGATAAAATTATTTACTGAGAATGGATTTTAAATTATTAATTAATTTTTTGAAGGAGCTTCAAAATAATAATAGTAAGGAGTGGTTTGACCAAAACAGGACTGAATATGAGGCTTTAAGAAAAAATTGGATAACATATGTTGGCAAAGTTATAGATGGCCTCCAATCGTTTGATCCAAGTTTAAATGGCCTTGAACCTAAGGCTTGCATCTTCAGAATAAATAAAGATATCCGTTTTAGTAAGGATAAAACTCCCTATAAAACCAATTTTGGTGCAATTATGAATAGGGGAGGTAAAAAATCGCTTTTTTCTGGATACTATTTACATATTGACCCAAAGGAAATTTTTATTGCTGGTGGAGCTTACCAACCAACTCCCGAACACTTAGCAGCCCTTAGGCAAGAAATAGATTATAATTACGAGGAGTTTAAGGCAATTGCAAGCAATAAAATTGCGACTAAAAACTTTGGTACAATTGGAGGAGAAAAATTGGTTCGACCACCAAAAGGGTATGAACTAGATAATCCGGCAATTGAGTATTTAAAACAAAAGAGTTTTATTTGGGTGAAGAATTATTCTGTCAAGGAACTTTATTCTCCAACCTTTATTGAAGAAATTTTGTTGAGTTATAAAGCCATGAAGCCCTTGAATGATTTTATCAATAGATGCGCCGAAAATTAGCTAAGGAATTGTTCTAGGGCATTCATTTTATTTTGAGTTTCGTACCATTCTTTTTCTGGGTCTGAACCAAGTGTTATTCCCGCACCCGCAAAGAGTGTTAGTGATTCTTCTTGAATGGTTAAGCACCTAAGATTCACAAATAATTGAATGTTGCTATTAGTGTATAGTCCCAGGAATCCAGCATAAAAGGTCCTTTCTAAATTCTCTTTATCGTTTATAAAGGTAAGCGACTCTTTTTTAGGTAAGCCGCCTACTGCCGGTGTAGGATTTATTTCAACTAAAAATTCCGAAAGTTTTGATTGATCCGAACAGCTGAATGAAAACTCGGTTCGTATGTGACTTAATTTTCCTGAGATATATGTAAAAGGCAAAGTTTTTTGAAAGGGTAAATGATATTTTTGGAGTAGGCTTTCCAAATATAGTTCAACCCAATTTTGCTCTATTTTTTCCTTTTCTGTCCAAGAACTTTCTTGGTCATTTCGTATGGTTCCAGCCATAGCCACAGTAGTAAAATTTTGGTTCGATCCAACCAATAGTGGTTCTGGAGATGCTCCAATCCATGTTCCTGTTTGGGGCGACGAAAGATAATACACAAAGGCTAAGGGATAGGCCTTTTCAATTGAATTAAAGACTTGCTCAATAGAAAGGTGATTTTTTTTAATTGTTTTTGAATTTGCTAAAACAACTTTTTTAAAGGCGTTTTCATTCATTTGGCGGAGCGCCATTTGTACAATAGTTTCATAATGTTCTTTACCTTTATTTTCAAAGGTATTTTCAAGAAAATTATTGGGTTCAGGAAAAATTCCGTCAAACAATTTTTGCTCAGCAAAGGGAATTCCATATGAATGCGTCTCCCCATTAAAGGGAGCCATTAGAAATACATTTGTTGGAATTGGAAGATTTAGATCAAGTGATATAGCATTGCCAACTACTTGGAATATTTCTTTTGAGTTTGGAAGCCTGAAAATAACGAATGAGTCGTTTTTATTTACCTCCATTCGGTATGGGTACAACAGCCATTGTTAAACGACTAATACAACATAATTGATTATCCTCATTGGTAATTCTTATTTCCCAAACTTGCGTGCTTTTTCCTATGTGAAAAGGTTTGGCTGTTCCATAAACTTTCCCCTTAGAGGCGCTTTTTAAGTGGTTAGCGTTAATATCTAAACCTAATGCAACATACTTTGATCTATCCACACAAAGGTTTGCAGCCATGCTCCCAACAGTTTCGGCTAAAACACAAAATGCACCGCCATTTACCACACCAAGTGGTTGAATAGTTCTATGATCTACGGGCATGCTTGCCATTAAATAATCATCACCCAATTCAACAAATTCAATTCCTATCCATTCACAAAGTGTATTTTTGTTTCTAAGGGTAATTGCTTCGAGGGAAATTTGTTCTTTTTGAAAAAAAATACTCATTATAAGCTGGAAGGTTTTTGTGTGTATTTAACAATTTTACTATAAAGTTCTTCGGGTTTAAAAGGCTTGGTAACGTAATCATTCATTCCTGCCTCAATAACCTTCCTCCTAGTTTCTAAAAAGGCATCTGCTGATAATGCTATAATTGGAATATCCGTATTTTTTACCACAGAGTTATTGCCACGAATGATTTCTGCCGCTTGGAATCCGCTCATTTCTGGCATCTGTAAATCCATTAATACTAAATCAATATCATCTCTTTCCCTTAGTATTGTTATGGCCTCAGCACCATGGTTTGCAATAATTAATTCGTTATTCCATTTTTTGAAAAACTGTTTGGCAACAAATTGATTCATTAAATTGTCTTCCACCAACAATATTTTTAATCCAGATAAATCTGCTGGTTCCGAATTTTTTTGTGTAGTAGCCTCTAGGTTTTCAGATGTTCCAATTGAATAATTAATACTAACAATAAATGATGTTCCAATCCCAACTTCGCTTGTAATTCCAATCTCACCACCTTGCAATTGAACCAAGTTTTTTGTGATGGCAAGGCCTAAACCCGTACCTCCATATTTTCTTGTTGTATCTGTATTAGCTTGTGTAAAGCTTTCAAATATTTTTGATTGTTGACTTTCTGGAATACCAATTCCACTATCTTTAATGGTGAATTGTATTTTAATTGAATCAACAGTTTTTTGAATTACTAATACACTTACTTTGATAAATCCTTCGGAGGTAAATTTAATTGCATTACCAACCAAATTAAATAGAATTTGGTTTAACCTATACGGGTCGCCCTTAATTGCAGATGGAACCTCTTCATCAACTTCAATCACAAAATCTAAGCCTTTTTCTTTGGTTCTATGCTCAAAGGTTTTTCTTAATTCACCCATTCTATGGCGAATATCAAAATCTATATTTTCGAAAGTTACCTTACCAGCTTCAATCTTACTAAAATCTAAAATATCATTGATAATTACGAGAAGGTTATCTGCCGAATATTTAATTGATTTTATGTTCTCTAAATTCGTCCCCTCAAATTTTTCCTCCAATAGCAATCCTGTTAAACCAATAATGGCATTCATTGGAGTTCTAATTTCATGACTCATATTCGATAAAAACTCAGATTTAGCTTGGGCCGCGGCAATGGCATCATTTTTAGCTTGTAATAAATCCTGCTCTATCTTTTTGTTTTCGGTAACATCCTGTGAGTAAATGGCAACCCCAGTTACTTCTCCATTGGCATTTATAATTGGATTAAAGGTTGTTTCATACCAAGGCACTTCTTTATGGCTATCATTACTAAAACTAACCTGCTCCAATACGGTAAATTGATCACCTAGGAAGCATTTTTCAATATTTTGAATTAGGCTAATTTTTCTTTCTTCATGAATAGGAATTTCATGCAAATTGATATCTGTTCTAACAATTCCATTTGCACGTAATAAGTGCTCCAGATTTTCTTTAAAAGAACTATTAAATGAAATCAGATTAAGGTTTCTATCAAATGCATAAATTAAATTTCGTGTACTTTCAAGAATTGCATTTAAGCGGTTATTGTTTTCAATAATTTTCTTTTCAGCAACTTGTCTTTGCCTTTCTGCATCCCATAAACGTACTGCAGTAATAACAACTTTCGATATTTTATCCGGAGTAATATCACTCTTAGTAAAATAATCGAACGCGCCATTTTTAATCATTTCAACGGCAATTTTTTCATCACCTTGGGAGGTCATTACGGCTACAGGAGTATTAATTGACATGTCTCTCAATTTTCTGAGTAACTGTAGTCCATCAATACCAGGTAATAAGTAATCAAGAAAAATACAATCGAAAGTATTTTTTTCTATAGTCGATAAGGTTTCGGCAGCGTTATAACAAACGGTTAAAGAGTATTTAATATCCGATTTTTTAAGGGACCTTTGAAAGGTCATTACATCTACCTCATCATCATCTATTAATAATAAATTATATTCAGCGGTTTCAGGTTCGAGGCTCATGGTAGGTTATTTGTCAGGAAATTCACATAGTTTCCAGTAATTATTTAGGGTAGAAACTGCTTCAATAAACCTTTCCATGCTTAATGGTTTAAGTATATATCCCGCAACGTTTAAATTGTAAGCATCCACCTTGTCCTTATCCTCATTTGAGGTGGTCATTACAAAAACAGAAATATTTTTTAATTTATCATCCTTCCTAATTTCTCTTAGAAATTCAATACCACCCATTTTTGGCATGTTCAAATCTAATAAGATAATTTTGGGCATTTCACTTGCTCCTGTTTCCCTGTCGCCTCTTAAGAACTGAAGAGCCTCTAGTCCATTATTGCAAACAAATAAAGGATTTGTTACATTGTTTTTTTTGAATGCACGCTTTACGTTCATTACATCCACTTCGTCATCTTCTACTAGTAGTATATTCACCATTTTGTCCCCCATAGTTAATTTTGATTCTGCGTAACAAGGTTACAAAATAATAGAGAATAGAACAAACTAATTTTCTGATTTTTATTTGCAATAAAATGCAGAATGCCCAAATCAAATAACTAATTTGGCCAATCAAAATAAAATCTGGTACCTTCTCCTAATTTGGATTCTAGCCAAACTTTTCCACCATAATCTTCAATTATTTTTTTCCCAATAGCTAAGCCAGCACCAATATTTTCAACATCATCACGCCTTTCTAAGGTTTGGAAAATCGTAAAGATTTTTTCATGAAACTCAATTGAAATGCCGGGTCCATTATCCGCTATGCAGAATTCAGTTTTAGTACCGGCATATTTATAAGTAATATTTACTACCGGCTCATCAGAGGTATTATGGTTTATAGCGTTTGAAATAAACACATTAAAAACCTCCATTAAATCACGCCTATTTGCGGTAACAACCGGCAATAGGTCGTCTACTAAGATGCTTAAGTTTCTTGGAACTTCTGTTTTTTCGAGTACAGAATAAACCACTTCTTTAGAATTAACCCGATCTTGATTTTCCTTGGTTTTACCGGCTCTAGAGTATTTTAGAATCGAATTAATTAAAGCTTCCATTCTATGAACTCGCCCTCTAAGCAATCCAAAATACTTTTTGGATTCTTCACTTAGTTTTTCACCTAAATCTTCTTCTATCCATTCTGTCAGGTTATTAATCCCTCTTAATGGACTTTTTAAATCATGAGAAGTTATATAGGCAAATTGGTCTAGTTCTCTGTTTTTCTTTTCCAATCTATTGGTATAAGCTTCTAAAGATTTTATGTTTTCCTCCTCCTTAATTTTCGATCGTTTTAAGTTGTCACGCATTTCTGAGAGTGCTTTTCCTAAACGATCTCTTCTACTAAGCATTGGAACTTTTATGTCATAATCACCTTTACCAATGGCATTTGCAACTTGTTCTTTTGTTTTAAAGCCTTGAACAACCTTTTGCGCTGAATTGATCATTTCTCCAATTTCATCCGAACGAGCAATGTGCGATTGAAAGGAAACAATTTTTCCTGCACCAACTTCATCTAATATTGAACTTAATTCTTTAATAGGTTTAATAATGGTTACGTTGGTAATATAAATTGAAAGCCCAGCCAAAATTATAATTACAATAATCATTACCACTAAGAGGTAGGATAGAGTTCTATAACTTGCAAATTTTTGGGCATTTAGTTTATTAAAAACACTAATTGCTTGTAAACTTGTTTCACTCAATGTTATTCGCTCCTTGGCAATTTCAGACTCAATTTTTTGTTTAAGTCTATTTACCTGTTGCATCTTAATGGGGTCCTTATAGGCAATAGATGTATCCAAAAGTGCCAATATTTCCCTTTCAGCTACCATTACATTTTCAAACCTTCTATCAACGCTAATTACTCGCTTTTTTATGTCGGCTAAGCCAGGTTCCTGACACAAACTTATAAGGGTTAATTTTTGCCTAGAGTATACTCGATCCAATATTTTTGTAATGCGTAAACGTTTTGTAGGGTTTGGTTGTAAACTTAAATCAGAACTTAAACGCCCTGTTTCTTCAATCAAATATTGATAATCTTTTATAGAGTTTACAACAGGACCAAAACTACTAGCAATTTTTAAGTCAATATTTTTTCCATATTGTAATAAAAGGATGGAACCTGTAGTAAATGCAAGCACTACCATAATTACAGCGAAGAAGCTGATGGCAGTTCTTGTGCCTATCTTCATTCGATATAATCTATTTAGGATTCCTTGAAACATTTTGAGGTTTTTGGCTTTTATAAACTTAGCAATTATCAAACTTAAGTCCAAATAAATAAAGCACAGAATTTCATATGCTTAGGTTAGGTAGTCTTTTTTTTTGGTCGGTTCATTATGGGATAAAAGCACCTTTTCTTTCTTAAAATGGGTCGAACCAATGCGACAAATTGTGAATAAAATATGCCCTTAATGATATCTTAACAAAGGCACGTCTAAATGCATGTTGTTTTGTCTATTTGAAATGGTTTTAACGAATGCTTATCACTTGTGTAAAATTTCGATTACAGCATCTTTTGAATGAGCATAACCAATATCTTTGAATCTATTGGTGAAACAAAAGCTAGTCTAAATTTGTTGCCATTCATATCAACCTAAACTTATCCCTATTTAAATGATGAAAAATTTATTAGTTGCTGTTTTATTAGTGGCACTTTTTAGCCAATGTAAGAAAAACGTTAGCAGCGAAACGCCAAAAACCCCAACAGCGGATCTGACCCAAAATGTGGGCAACATCAACCAAATGATTGTACCCTCAGGTTTTAATTACCGCACTAGTAGAAACATTAACGTTCAGGTTATTGTTACAAATAGTGAATTTGGTACTCAAAAACAGCGTATTGAAATTTATGATGGAAACCCCGTAAGCAACGGTAATCTTATTGCATCTGGTAGCGCCGATTTTCAAAACTCCTTCTCTTCTAATATTTCCTTACCAAATGCAGTGGATGTAATTTATGTGGTAAAAAGAAATCCAGATAATTCAACCGTAACTCAAAAGGTTCCAGCAAATAGCCCTGTCATAATTTTAAGTGATTTAGGAAAAAGAGGTTTGTCTTTAGGTAAATCTATGCCAGCTTCTCCAGATTGCAATTCAGGTTGCACCTCAACCGTTACAGGTAATCAAACAGTAAGTTTAAATACTGCTGGTGCGGTGGTTTGTATTACTGGAATTTTTAATGGAAATATAGACCTTAATAGAGGTACTGTTAGAATTTGTGGAAATGCCACCATTGGCAATTGTAATATGAATAATAATTCTACATTACTTATTGCAGCTGGCGCTACTGTTACTTTTTCTAATTTCAATATAAATGGAAATACCGCTGTTTTTAGCAATTGGAGTAATAATGTGTCAATATCTGGTGGGTTTAGCCCAGGAGGTATTGTAAACAACTATGGTAGTATGAGTGTGGCTGGTACCTTTAATATTAATGGGAGTGCCATTGTAACAAACGAGGGAACTATAAATATTGCTCAATCTTTAAACAATAACAAAACCCTAATTAATAACGGTACAATTAATGTATCTGAATCTTTTGCCCAAAACGGTGGAGGAGCGTTCACCAATAATTGCAAATTTGTGGTTAATAAGGATGCTGCACTTAATAACCCTATTACCAATACTGGCTATATTAGAGTTATTCAAAGTACTACCGTTAATGGTGGGGGAAATATCATTTTGTCTAATGGGGCTATGTTTAGATCAAACAACATGACTATCAATGGTAATATTACCGGTACTGGTACAACCTCTTTAGTTAAAGTGGCAAGTAACACCACTATAAATGGTGGGGGTAGAATTACTGGAACCATTCAATATTGTGATGCAAATGGTATTGAAACAAATACTGGTACAATTGGATCAGGTGTTTCATTAGCTTGTAATCAATACATACCAGTATCGTCATGTAATCCTGATGGAAATGGAGTTATTATTATTCCTGATACAGATGGTGATGGCGCCAATGATAATATTGATGAATATCCAACAGATCCAGCCTTAGCGTTTAATAATTATTACCCTGATGCCAAAGGTACTGCCACTGTTGCTTTTGAAGACTTATGGCCTAATAGAGGCGATTATGATTTAAATGATTTAGTGGTTGATTTTAGACATAATATTATTACCAATGCAAGCAACAATATTGCTAAATATGTAGGTTACTACAGACTTAGAGCATCGGGCGGTGCTCAACATATTGCCTTTTGCATGGGTATGCCAATTAGTGCCGATTTAATTGATAAATTAGAAGGTGCAACCCAAGAAACAGAGCATTCAAATGTGGTTTTTGAGGTTTTTGCCGATAGCAAAAAAGAATTAAGCAATTGGAATACTGTTCCAAGTCAGCCTAAAGTTGAATATAAAGAGTATAATGTTTCATTTATAGTAAATAAAGGTGGTTCCTTAAAAGAACTTGGAGGTGTTGCTGCCTTCGATCCATTTATTTGGATGAATGAAAAAGAAAAAGGTAGAGGGTATGAAATTCATGTACCAGGAAATGCCCCTACAAAATTGGCCGATACCAAAGTATTTGGCTATGCCGATGATGACACTCAATTGGAAAAATCGAAGTATTATTTAACTAAAACCAATTTACCTTGGGCCATAATTGTTCCTGAAACATTTGATTATTGCTCAGAATTATCACAATTGGGATTAAAAGAAACTCCAGATATTACTCAAACTTATCTGCATTTCGCACAATGGGCTCAGAGTGATGGAAAGATTTATGCCGATTGGTATAAAGACTTAGAAGGTTATAGAAATAAAGAATATATTTATTCTAAATAAAATAAAAAAAGGACCTGATGATTCAGGTCCTTTTTTTATACTCTCCTTTAGCATAATATTGTTCTGTTATGATAGACAAGTATACATTAAATAATTTTAGAGGGTTGCCCATTAGCAGCAACGAAGTGCTTCAAAAACTTAGTTTTTCGGAAGCCGATGTCCTCACAAAAATGGAGGATATAAGAGTAAGAGGTACCAATATTGACAAAGGAATTGCTCTTGGGAAAAGCAAGCTCTTAAAAACACATATCATCATTAAATCGGGAGATGAGTTATTTAAAGTTGAATCTCAAATTAATGCGATTGATGCCAATTATGTATATACCCAAACGGGATTAAAAATACCCATCGTTTGTATTTACAGCGTAGATTTTTTGCAATAAAG
This sequence comes from Bacteroidetes bacterium B1(2017), assembly GCA_002256395.1. Classification (GTDB taxonomy): domain Bacteria; phylum Bacteroidota; class Bacteroidia; order UKL13-3; family UKL13-3; genus B1. Next base: position 1,374,266 of record NKJG01000001.1, read on the forward strand.
ATTTTGAAATAAAAAAAAAGCTATCAAGAATTCTTGATAGCTTTTTTTATGATAAGAGAATAAATTTATTCTACCGTAACCGACTTGGCCAAGTTTCTAGGCTGATCAACGTTACAGCCTCTTAAAACAGCAATGTGGTAAGATAATAATTGTAGTGGTATAGTGGCAATTAATGGCAATAATGCTTCTTCACAATTTGGAATATAAATCACATGATCTGCCATTGTTTTAACATGAGTATCACCTTCGGTAGCAATTGCAATTACTCTTCCTTTACGTGCCTTTACTTCTTGAATATTGCTGATTACTTTTTCATAATTGCTATGTTGAGTTGCAATTACAATCACAGGCATTTCTTCATCAATTAATGCAATTGGACCGTGCTTCATTTCTGCGGCAGGGTAACCTTCGGCATGTATGTATGATATTTCTTTTAATTTAAGTGCGCCTTCTAAAGCAACTGGAAAACCATATCCTCTTCCAAGGTATAATGCATTTCTACAATCTTTAAACTCTTCCGCTAAAACTTGAATTTGAGCATCTGTTTTTAATACTTGTTCTATTTTAGCAGGAATGGATTCTATTTCTATTAAAAACTCATGCAATCTGGTACTTGTTATGGTTCCTTTTTTCTGAGCCATAGATAAGGCCATTAAAAGTAAAGCCGTAACCTGGGCTGTAAATGCTTTGGTTGATGCAACACCAATTTCTGGGCCAGCATGGGTATAGGCACCTGCATCTGTATATCTAGGAATACTTGCTCCTACCACATTACAAATACCAAAGATGGTTGCTCCTTTTTTCTTGGCCAATTCAATGGCAGCTAAGGTATCTGCAGTTTCACCCGATTGAGAAATAGCAATTACAAAATCACTCTCTTTAATTACAGGGTTTCTGTATCTATATTCTGAAGCATACTCCACTTCACAAGGAATGCGGGCAAGATCTTCAAACATATATTCACCAACCAGTCCAGCATGCCATGAGGTTCCACAACCTATAATTACTATGCGTTCAAGATTTTTGATTTTGTCTTCAAACATATCAATGCCCGCCATAGTTATACGTGCATCAGGTAAATGAATCCTACCCCTAAACGAATCACTAATACTACGAGGCTGTTCAAAAATCTCTTTCAACATGAAATGCTCATAGCCACCTTTTTCAATGTTCTCAAGGTTAAACTCTATCTCTTGGATATATGGAGTTTTAATGGAATTGTCAATGGTCTTAATGGTAAGATTGTTGCCTTCTATTATGGCAATTTCACCATCTTGAATGTATACTACATTCCTAGTATATTCTACAATTGGAGTAGCATCACTGGCAATGAAATGTTCATTATCACCAACACCAATTACCATAGGGCTTCCTTTTTTGGCACCTATTAAATAGTTAGGGTCTTTCTTAGAAAGAATAACGATGGCATAAGCTCCAACAACTTGGGTTAAGGCCATTCTAACTGCCTCCTCAAACTTTACCTCATTGTTTTTATATACTTCTTCAATTAAGTGTATTAAAACTTCAGTGTCTGTTTCACTCTTAAATTCATGCCCTCTTTTGATCAGCATTTCCTTTAAAGAGGAATAGTTTTCTATAATTCCATTATGAATAATAGCAAATTCACCATCTCCTGATAAATGCGGATGAGCATTTAAATCATTGGGTGCACCGTGGGTTGCCCAACGTGTATGACCCATACCCGTATGGGCGGCTGTATCTCTATCTCCAATTTCTTTTTCTAAATCAGAAACTTTTCCGGTTTTTTTATAAACCAGCATTTCTTTATTTCCGTTTAATAAGGCAACCCCTGCGCTATCGTATCCACGATATTCTAAGCGTTTTAATCCTTTAAGGATAATAGGGCAGGCATCTCTATGCCCGATGTAAGCAACAATTCCACACATAATACGCGAATTTAGGAAAAATTAATGGAGTTTAAATAAAAACCGAATAACTGGCATCAATTGGTTTTTTAATGGCCGGTTTTAAAACTTCAAGATCGCTTAGTAAGGTTTCAAAATCTGTAAAGTTCAAAGCCTGTTTAGCATCCGAAAGAGCCTCGCTTGGATTAGGATGTATTTCAATCATTAATCCATTTGCTCCAGCAACCATGCTAGCTTTTGCCATTATTGGTACGAGTTTAGAGTCGCCAGTACCATGACTTGGATCGGCAATAATTGGTAAATGACTGAGTGATTGGATAAGTGGAATTACAGCTACATCCATCACATTTCTGCTCATTGGATCAAAACTTCTTATACCTCTTTCGCACAAAATTATTTTTTCGTTACCACTACTCATGATATAATCTGCAGCAAGCAACCATTCATTAACTTTGGCCTGCATTCCTCTTTTTAGTAGTATTGGTTTATTAATTTTACCTAATTCAGAAAGCATATAAAAGTTGGCCATGTTTCTGCTTCCAATTTGAATCACATCAGAATAAGCCATTACCTCGTCTAATAAACTCAAATCCATTAGCTCGGTTACTACATTTAGTTTGTATTGTTTTGCGGCTTCCTGAAGCAATTTTAAACCTTCCTTACCTAAGCCTCTAAAAGAGTAAGGTGAAGTTCTTGGTTTGTATGCACCACCTCTAATAAATTTAATATTGTTCTTATGAAGAAATGCTGCCGTTTCAAAAATTTGCTCTTCACTTTCTACACTGCAGGGGCCAGCAATAATATTGGCAAAATTACTTCCAACCTGCACTCCGTTTACTTCAAATAAAGTCTCATTCTTATACTCGTTCGAAGAAAGTTGGTAAGCTGTAGAAATTAATTTGAACCCAGAAATAAATGGGAATCGCTCAATAATGCTTGGATCTTTGAGTGCGGGTACCATGCAAATATTGGGTTGTTGAACCAAATAGGATTCAAAACCTGCCTGCTTTAAATGCAATTGCATTTCGGCAATTTGGGTGGTGCTGGTATTTGTTTTTAAGTAAACTATCACGAATGTTTTATTTAATTAACGTATAGGTTAATTTTAGTTTAAAACTACCACTATTTTTTCTAGTATCTAATATGGCCCTTTGGGCAGTAAGTGGGTCATCTGCCCTTATAATTAAGTTCAAGCCATAATTGTAATTATAGCCCATTTTATTTTGATCCAATAAGTTTTGCAAATGGCGAACAATATTAAACTTATATTGATTGTTGGTTAATACCCCACCATAGTATAAGCTCGATTCGAAAATTTGGTCTTTTAAAAAGGTGTTTTTACCCAAAGAATCAGAGGCAAGTAACGACATACTTTCTGGCAAAGTAAATGGACTTTGGAAACTTCCATTCATGGGAGTAAAAATCATTTCTGCTCCGTTTATGACAATTTTGGGATTGTTTAATGCTGAAAATAAATTGGGCAATTCAACTCTCAATTTGCAACCTGTTAAGGGTTGAACAAATCCAGTATCTCTGTGCTGGCCCATAAAACTTTGTTGCAGCAATTGGTTCGGAACATTCATATGCTCATAGTAATTATAGCTAGCCTCGTTACCTGTAATTCCGCCAAATATTGGGAAATCGGCAGCCATAGAATCTTTGTAGAATGCTGTTAAAGCAGTCACGTCAGAAGTAAGTTTCAAATAGGTAATTGCACCTTCTCCACTCGAAACATTGGTTTCATCAACAATTACTAAGCCTTTGATTGCCTCTTTAAATTTGCTGTCATTTAAGAACGCACCGTTTAATTCACCATTAAATAAAAGGCTATTAAAAGTACTGTTCATGCTAATACGAATATGTGGAGGAATAATGACCTTTTCAGTTCCTAATTTAATGGTAACCGAATCAGTAAAATTTAATTTCCCCGTAAAGGAACCCATTTCAATCCCATTGGTTTTGTAATTCCGAGTTGAATAATAAGAAGAATCTCTCGAAAGGGCTTCGTCTAATAAATACACTTTAAACGTGTGTACAGCATCCTTATTTCCGTAATAGTCGGGCAACGCTGTTCCATCTGTTTTTGTAGCTGTTCTGAACCTAAGCTGCAAAACAACCGAGTCTAATTTGGTTGCACCTTCCCAGCTAAATCCATTTCCAGCCAAACCTACTTGTGTAACAAGGGTTGCCTTAGAAATACCTAAAAATGGATCGTATAAGGAACCTAAAGCGTAGGCGGTTAATTTGGAGGTAATTACCGAATCCATTTTAACAGAATACGCATTCAATACAATAGTCGTATCAAATTTAGTGTCAAATTGATTTCGAGATACAAACTCAGCTCCTACAGATTGTGTATCTTTTTTGCAGGAAAATAAGCTTAGTAATACAAATGTAAATAAGGAAATTTCCTTAATTCTGGCGCTGAAGCAAAGTGTCATAAAGATCTATGTATGCGTCAATATTATCGCCATTTTCTGAATGTTCAATAACAGGCTTACCTTTTTGTTTCTTAATAAATTTTGTAACTTCTGGATCAATTTCTGCACTCGATTTTACTACCGCATCCGCATGCGTAATTCCCGACATATATAAATCTGAACAGGTAGCATTTGCCAACGAGGAAACTTGTTTGTTATCAATAGCGTTTAAGCTAGCTTTTCTACCAAACTCTTTGCCCATGTTTTCGTCGAATTGATTTTCAAATACAGAATAAACCACCTTTGCTAAACGGAATACGGGTTCGTCTTTGTATATCGTCTTTAAATAAAGTGGAATTAAACTTGTCATCCAACCCTGGCAGTGAATAATATCTGGCTGCCATCCTAATTTCTTAACGGTTTCAATCGCGCCTTTACAAAAGAAGATTGTTCTTTCATCATTATCGCCATAAAACGCATTGTTTTCGTCGGTGTAAACAAATTTTCGATGAAAATAATCCTCGTTATCAAGGAAATATACTTGCATCTTAGCTTCAGGAAGTGAGGCTACTTTAATCGTCAATGGGTTATCATTGTCGTCTATAGTAATGTTAATTCCACTCAGTCTTACAACCTCATGCAATCTATTGCGTCTCTCGTTAATACAACCAAATCTTGGCATTAATACCCTGATTTCGTTGTCTTTCTCTTGAATAGCTTGAGGCAACATTCTTGCCAATTCACCAACACTACTTACTTTTAGGAAAGGAGTCATTTCAGAAGAAATGAACAGAACTCTCTTTTTTGTCATACTCACTCAGGTTAAAAAAAGTATGCAAAGTTACGCATAATGTTAATAAATTTCTTAATATTCGCGCAGTTTAAGTCGCATTAAATCATATATCATTGAAAACCAAAGCATAAAGTGATTCTCTTTCAATCAACCTCCGACCTTAGGTCTTATATTTCTGAGCAAAAGGCTAAAAATCTTAGAATTGGCTTTGTTCCAACAATGGGAGCATTGCATGCTGGCCACCTTTCTTTAATTAAAATAGCCCGCCAAAAATGCGACCTAGTTGTGTGCAGCATTTTTGTAAATCCTACCCAATTTAATGTGGCTAGTGATTTAGAAACCTATCCTCGACCTTTATCAAATGATATTAGGTTGCTTAGTGAGGGTTTTTGCGATGTATTATTTAATCCAAGTGTGGATGAAGTTTATGGAAATGATTTTACCAAAGATTCTTCAGATGATTATGGATCGTTTATACATTTGCTAGAAGGTGCAAGTAGACCTGGACATTTTGATGGTGTGATAACAGTTGTAAAAAAGTTGTTTCTTTTGGTTCAGCCCGATGAAGTATTTTTTGGGCAAAAAGATTACCAGCAGTGTTTAGTAATTCAAACGTTGATTGAACGGAATTTCCCATTTATTAATTTTAATCTTTGTCCAATTGCTAGGGAGAATAATGGATTGGCAATGAGCAGCCGAAATGTTCGGTTGAGCAAAGAAGAGTTTGAATTAGCCTCAGACCTGTTTAAAAACCTAACACATATTTTAACTAATTGGAAGGAAAATGCATGGCTAGATGCTCTTTTGGAGGCTCGTACCTTTTTAAGTAAAAAGCCTTTTGAACTAGAATATTTGGAAGTTTGTGACCAATTTACGCTTGAGCCTTTAAAGGCATTTAAGCCAAATGCCATTGCTTTAGTTGCTGTTCAATTAGGGAAAACTAGGTTAATTGACAATTTGCTTCTGAAGCCCACTTTGTAAGGAAGTTGCGTTTATTAAATAAAATACTAATTTTGGACTATTAGCTGTAAAATGCACCCACAAGAAAAATTTATTCAGGAAGCAGAGAAGCGAATTGCCGAAAAAGATTTTCGGCAAAGGGTTATACCTGTGCTTGAAAAAATGGAAGAGAATAGGAAGAAGGGAATGTTAGAATTTTCGAACCTTGAACTTGCACGTCAAAGGGCAGCATATACCAAATGGAAAGTTAATGAAAATTTAGATAAATATTTAGTCGATTTTGAGGGTTCCGTTATTAGGCGTGGAGGGAAGGTTGTTTGGGCCTTTGATGCACAAGTAGCACTTGCTGAAATAGACCAAATAATTAAGCGTACAAATGCCAAGAAAATCGTTAAAAGCATGTCGGGAATATGCAATGAGATTGGTCTAGTTAAGCATTTAAGAGATAAGGGTAATCAAATTGTAGAAACGGATTTAGCAGATTATATTTTAGATTTAATGGGTGAAAAATCAGACCACCCTATTATTCCAACTTTAGATCAAAAAAAGGATGAAATTGGTAAGGTTTTAAATCAAAAAATAAAATCTTCTTTGGAAGCCGATAATCAAGAAATTGCCAGTGATATTAGAGCAGAAATTAGATCCAATTTTTTTGATGCCGATATCGGAATTACTGGGGCCAATTTTCTAATTGCCGATACTGGTTCAATTGCCATTACCGAAAATGAAGGTAATGCTAGATTGAGTTTTGCCTTTGCTAAAACGCATCTAGTTATTTCATCCATAGATAAAATTATTCCAACCATCAACGATTTAGATTTGTTTTTCCCCTTGCTTTCTACCCATGCTACAGGGCAACAATTGGCTACTTATAATACTATAACAGGACCAGGTTATAGAGAGGATATGGAAGGCCCTGGAGAATTTATTGTTATACTTTTAGATAATGGTAGGTCTAATTTATTAGGAACCCAAGATCAACGTCAGGCCTTGTCTTGTATTAAATGTGGTGCCTGCTCAAATGTTTGTCCGGTATTTAAATTAATTGGTGGAGATACAAGTTATCAAAGTTATAGAGGTGGTCCAATTGGGCAGGTTGTTGGTACACTTCAGGAAGGTTTTGAAGATTTCCAATATTTAAGTAATGCCAGTACCAATTGCGGCAAATGCACAGATGTTTGCCCTGTTAAAATAGACCTGCACAATCATTTAATTAGAAATAGACACGACGGAGTTTCTCAAGGATTTGAAAAAACAGGTGAAAAGTTAGCTTGGTATACTTGGAAGAAATTTATGTTAAGCAGAAAAAATTTGAATAGACCTGCTGGAATAAAAAACTTCACTTTCAAACAATTTTATAAAAGTGCCTGGGGTGAACAACGAGAGTTCCCTAAAATAGCAGAGAAATCTTTTAACCAACTTTGGAGAGAAAAAAATGGAGGAAATTAGTCTAAGGCTATAAAAAGCTTTCTATTATTTTTTCATTTGAAACGCCTTCTGCTTCCGCTTTGAAGTTTCTTATAAGTCTATGTCTTAATACGTTTTTTGCCACCGCCTTCACATCTTCTATATCTGGAGAATATTTTCCTTTAATTAAGGCATGGCATTTTGCTCCAAGTAATAAGAATTGACCTCCTCTTGGGCCTGCACCAAATTCTAAATATTCATTTGCCATTTTGCCTGCTAAAGGGGTATTAGGACGTGTTTTACTTACCAAGTTTACGGCATAATTTAACACGTTATCTGCCACAGGAACTCTTCTTACTAATTGTTGGAATTGCAATATTTCACTTGCATGAAGAATTTTGTTGAGTTGAACTGTTTTATTGCCAGTTGTGTTTTTTACAATATTTATTTCTTCTTCAAAACTTGGATAGTCTAATAGCACATTAAACATAAAGCGGTCTAATTGGGCTTCAGGTAAAGGGTATGTTCCTTCTTGCTCAATTGGATTTTGTGTGGCAAGAACAAAGAATGGCTCTTCAAGCAAATGCAATTTTCCAGCGGTAGTAATTGCTTTTTCTTGCATGGCTTCTAGTAAAGCCGCTTGAGTTTTTGGCGGTGTTCTATTTATCTCATCCGCTAAAATAATATTCGCAAAAATTGGCCCTCTAATAAATTTAAATTCTCTTTTTTCATCTAAAATTTCAGACCCAGTAATATCGCTTGGCATTAAATCTGGCGTAAATTGAATACGACTAAATTTTAAGTCGAGGACCTCCGAGATGGTCTTTATTAATAAGGTTTTTGCCAATCCAGGTAAACCAATTAGAAGGGAGTGTCCGTTGGAAAAAATTGAAATTAAAACGGCATCAACAACGGCATCTTGGCCTACAATTGTTTTACCAATTTCGGCTCTTAATTCTGTATACTTTTGGTGAAGTGCATTGGCAGCTTCCACATCATTTGCAAACTGTAACATTGACTATTATTTGTTTTGAATCCAAGGGTTAATTTGAGGACATTGTGCATAGGGACCGTTTACTTGAATATAGAATTGTTTACGGTTATGATCCATCCATTTTTGTTTTGTTTGTTGTTGCTTTTTCTCAAAAGCAAGCGCTTGAAGTTTTTGATAATCTTCCTTCAAATTAGCTCTGTGTGGGGGAGTTTCACTTTTTAAATAAAACACTCTCCATGCCTTTTTTTGATCGGGTCCAGGTAGCGTAATTAATTCTGGCTCAGAAATATCGCCCACCTCCATAGATTGAACATTGATATTTAATTCTTTGCTTAATTCGTCAACAGGTATATGTGTATTTCCTAGTCCGCCTGAACCAATAAATCCACCGCTACCTTTGGTAACATCATCACTTGAGAATTTTTTGGCTGCATCCTCAAACTTCATAGAATCCATTTTTACCAATTGAATAATGCTATCCAATTTGTGTTTGGCAATTTCTACATCCGTTGAATAAATTTTAGGCATAATTAATATATGGCGAGCATTTACTTCATCACCTTTTCTGTTAATTACTTGAATAATATGATATCCATATTTTGTTTCAATAACCTTCGAAACGCTATCTGGTTTTAAACGAAAAGCGGCACCTTCAAACTCAGGTACCATCATGCCACGGCCAAAATATCCTAAAACACCGCCTTTGGCAGCTGAGCCTTTATCATCAGAATATAATAGAGCAAGCGTGCTAAAATTATCTCCATTTTCAACAATTCTTCTCCTTAAATCTGTGGCTTTTTCTAAGGCTACCATCCTCGATTCTTTGCTAATTTTAGGCTCAAGAATTATTTGCGATAATTCAACTTCAGCAGAATAATAGGGAAGGCTATCAACAGGTATTTCGTTATAAAAATTCTTGATATCGGTTGGGGTAACTTTTACATCTTTCACAATTTTGGCCATCATAGAAGAGGCCAATTGATTATTCTTAATTCGTTCGCGATTCGTTGCTTTTATGTCTGCAATGCTTTTGCCATAAATTTCTTCAAGGGCTTTTTCACCCCCATATTGCTGTGCAAAATACCTTATACGTTCATCTAATTCAGCATCAATTCTTTCTTCACTAACAGGTAAAGAGTCTACTTGTGCCTTTATTACCAATAGGTTTTCAATTAATTTTTGTTCTAGTATGATGCATTTAATTGAATCATGAGCCACACCAATATCTCTTGAGGCTTGCTCATAGGCAAGTTCAATATCTGATCGTAAAATAATTTTATCAGCAACCACTGCCACAATCTCATCCACAATTTGTGCCTTTAGGTTCGAACCAATAATAGCCAATAGGCAAAAAATAATAATCTTCTTCATACTTTATTCTGGGCAACTTAATACCTTAAGTTGTTTTCTTTCTGTTCGTTTTTTCTAGTGCTGCAACAAAGTGATCGTTTTACGTAAACGCTTCATAGAGCATAAAATTTTCGAGGTAAATATAATCACCTTAATTCATTTCGGCCTAATATTTATTTAGTTGGTAATTTTTCTGGATGAAATCGAGGGAAATGATACCCCAAAATCTACTTTTTGTTCATTTATTCCAATTCTAAATTTACTTAGGTTGTATAGGCGTATTAGCTACCACTAAAGTTACACTATTGCGTTCTATTTCAATGAATTTATTATCTTGATAGGTTATTATGTAAAGAGAATTTCTGTAAAATCTGCTAGGGGCCAAATGACTGAAATTGGTAGTTAAAACCCCTCCATTTTTTATTAAATTAGTGAAATTTGCATTTTTTACAAAAGTATTTCTTAATGAAACACTTAAACTTTTACTAAAAATTCATATTTTGGGCAATATTTGGCACTATTAAGAAAGTTTTAAGTTGTGCCTGTAGTATATTTGACCACAGAAACGAGAAAAAGTTAGTTATTATGAATACAATACATTTACAAAATCGTAAATTTACCAAAGGGATTATAGCCTTAATCTTATTGGTATTTGGCTTAATTTACCAGAGTCCCAAGGCAAATGCATCCCACGTTGTAGGATCAGATGTGGCTTACACATGTTCGGGAACTCCAGGTGTTTACAATTTGGAGTTTAAACTATACCGAGATTGTCAAGGTATTGAAATTTGCGCCAATTGCCCAACAAGTTTAAGTCCGTCTTGCGGAATTTCAATCAATATTGTTGGAGCTGCCTCTCCTGCGGGTTCAGGAATGCCTACTAGCCCTTGTGCTGGTGTAGGTTTTGGAACCGCAAATTTAACGGTAGTGAACTCTGTATCAGGTTTTGATGTGGTTCAATTATGCGCAAGTGGTAGAACCATTTGTAGTAATTGCGGATCTAGAACTCCTGGAACATTTTCTCCAGGTATTGAGGTGTATACTTTTACTGGTCAGGTGAATTTAAGTGCCTTGCCAGCAAGTTGCTGTTTAGTGAGTGTAGGTTGGAGCACATGCTGTAGAAATGCTGCCATTACAACTTTGGTTTCGCCTAGTGGTCAAAATTTTTATACAGAAGCAATCATCAATCGTTGTGCTACCCCTTGTAATTCATCACCTAAATTTACAAATGACCCAGTTGCTGTAACCTGTGCTGGTCAAGATTTTACCTATAACTTAGGTGCTATCGACCCAGATGGCGATTCATTAAGTTATGCTTTTGGTCAATCTTTAGGTGGACCTGGTGCACCACTTTCATACGTTTCTCCTTATAGTTCAACCGTTCCACTTCCATATTTAGGTGCTCCAATCCAGAGCCCACCAGCCTTGCCACCAACCGGTATTAACATTGATGCGGTAACAGGTGATTTGCGTTTTAGACCTATGGGTAATTTTGTGGCGAACCTAATTATTGAGGTAAAACAATGGAAAACCATTGGTGGTGTTCCAACTCTAATGGGTATTACTCGACGAGATATTCAGTTTTATAGTCAGTTTTGTCCAAATAATAACCCTCCTGTTCTCAGAACGTTTAATGATGACGGAACCCTTACAACGCCACAGCCTAATTTTTCTTATTCTGTATGTGCGGGCCAACAAATATGTTTTATGATTTCGGCTTGGGATAATACTGCAACAACAGATACTACCGACATGACATGGAATGCACCTTCTAACCTAACTGGTAATGGAGCAACTTTTGTAAAATGCTATAATCCTGCCAATAGAAGTAGCTTAGGACCTAAGTTTGATAGTATGCGTTTTTGCTGGACTCCACCTGCAAGTATGGCAAGTAATCTTCCATATTATTTCGTGGTAACCGCAAAAGACAGAGCTTGTCCTGTTCCAGCTCGTGTTACTCGTTCGTTTAGTATTTTGGTTCGTAAAATTCCTGTGGCTATTATTAATAAAGTGAATAAGAATTGTGGCTATTATGATTTTAGCTATACTCTTCAAAATAGTGTACCTCTTAATAATACCTATACTAAAATCTTAGTTGAAAACAGTCCAAAAAGTGGATCTTATGTGACCTATAATGCTTCATCCGTCACAAATCACAGGTTTACCACAGGAGGATGGCATAAGATAAGGTTACAACTAACCACAGCCCCTCCGCCTTTGCCAAATGGATGTCCAAACGATAATATTTGGGATTCTGTATTAGTTGCTACACCAGTTGCTGTGGCTGCAAGAGATACCGCTAATTGCTTTAACGTTCCAGTTTCTGTTCCTGTTAAAGGTAGCTGGGGAACACCATATGGTTTAGGCTACCGCTATACGTTTTATAGTGGAACAATGGGCTCAAACACTATTATTAGAGCATTTGGGCCAGATTCAAATTGTACTATTAATCCTACCACAGCTGGCGTAAACAGTTCTTATAAAGTAGTTATACAAGATTTAAATGGTTGTAAAGATTCAACCTCTTTCCGCATCTTTACTCGTAACTTGCCTTTAAAAGAATTACCAAGTAGCATGCGTTTTTGTTATGGTACTAGCGATACATTAGACGCTGGTAATAGCATAAACACCGTAAATACTTGGCGTTGGTATAAATCTCCTGTTGCTCCAGTTCTTTCTGATACCATGTCACAGAAA
>NKJG01000188.1 GCA_002256395.1 Bacteroidetes bacterium B1(2017)
CCAAATAACAGTAAGGAAGCGAGTAACAGCCCAAAATAATTCCAATATTAGCTTGGTATTTCTTAAAAAAATCAGTTGCTCTTACAATTTCTTTGAGGTCATAAAAAGGTGGTAAACTTTTATTATTTTCAAAAAAAGCTTTGGTTTCGTCGTCTTGTTCAGAAAAATCATGCGTGTCGAAATCACTTAAAAAAGGCATAAGAATCGCACCTAATTTATGTCCATGTTTTTCAAAAAGCTTTTGCATGAGTTCATCCGCAAGTAAATCGCCTTTTTGTCTGTAAGCATCTAACCCCTCTTCCATTTTGAAGTACATGTGTTGTTTTCTTAAAAACACAAAAAACACTGGTTTTGTTTGCCCCCTCTCATAATATATTCCTGCAAAATGCATGAACAGCTATCTCTTTTAGCAAAAAGCACTAGCAGTAGGTAAAAACCAACATGAATTATTATTTTTGTAAAAAAACCTCTTTTTCTATGTCAGCCCAAACACGAATTGACGAACTTACTGACCTCCTCAACTATTACAATCACCGCTATTATCAAGACGCTATCTCTGAGGTTTCCGACCAAGAATTTGATTTTTTACTGAAAGAATTAGAATCTCTAGAGAATCAAAATCCTTCTTTAAAAAG
>NKJG01000049.1 GCA_002256395.1 Bacteroidetes bacterium B1(2017)
CCATTTTTATCTTTAACGGCAAATTCGTAAATCCCAGCAGGTAGTTTTTGGAAAGTAAAGCTGCTTTCTGCATGCTGAAGTTTTTCATAAAATGTTTGGTCTTTGTTGAGCATTTCTGCCGTAAATCCTCCTACGCCGCCATTGGCTTCTATGAATATTTGGCCATTGGCATCGCCAAAGCAAACAGGCTGTTTTTGGCTCAAGGCGGCCGATAGTGCCTTCGGCCATTTGAGTTTAACCAAGGTAAGGGTATCAAAACAAGCCTTGCGGTCTTCTACTTTGAAAGTATAGTCTCCTTCCGAGAGGTTGATAAATAGGCCGTTGTTAAATTGTTTCAGGCTATTGTCCATAGTGTAAGTATAGCCGCCATGGTTTCCTCCATTTGCCTGTAGCGTAATGGTGCCGTTTTTTTCACCGATACAGAGTGGGTCTGTCTGAGATGTCAAGTTCAAGACCAATCTTTCTGGCTCAGTGATAAGCAATTCGGTCTTTTTTAAGCATTGATTGCCGTCTCTGACAAAAAACGAATACTTACCTACACCTAAGTTTTTAAATGTGTCACTGATATCATATACATTTTCGTTGCCCATTGCAAAGGTGTAGCCCAATGTTCCGCCATTGGCTTCTATTTTTATACTGCCGTTAGTTTCTCTGTAACAAGCGATGGTGTCTTTATATACAGGGTTGATTTTAAGCTCTGTAGGCTGTATCACTTCCACTTCTTTTTCAAACAGACAGCCTTTGCTGTCTCTGATGGCCGGTTTGTATTTGCCTGCAAAAAGCTGAGTGAAGTGGTTATTATCTAAAAACGAATTGGAGATTGTAAATTGGTAAGGTGGCGTTCCACCGTTTCCGTTTATGGCGATAGCTCCCGTTTGATCTCCAAAACAGTCGTTATTTTTGATATTTACGTCCCATTGGATTTTGGTAGGCTGATGGAGTTTAACTTGTATGGAATCCAAACAACCGATGCTGTTTTTGGCATAAATCCTATAGGTGCCTATTGGTAAACCACTGAAATTGTTGTTGTTACTAAAACTTGAGAGGCTATTGAAAGCATAGATAAAAGGACTGAGGTTGTTATCGCCAATGACTTGTATAATTCCGTCTCTTCCTTCAAAACATGAAATATCTTGAACTTTTGAGGTTTTGAGGTCAGCTCGATTTTGTTCCTTAATTTCAAAACTTAAGGTGGTTTGACAAGTCAGAGGATTATCTTTAATTACTATTCCATAGGTATTTGGAGAAAGATTACCAAAACTTTTGTTATCCGAAAATGATCCTTTATTTAAGGCCAATTGATAATTGCCTGAACCTCCTGATATGGGATCAACCAATATGTTGGCATTGGGCGAAGTGCAGCTGATAGGGCTAAGGGAATAATTTGCATTTAGGCTATTCGCTAACCTAAGCGATACCTCTTGATTGTATGAGCAAAGTTCATCGGCTACCGTGATGATATAATTGCCATTGATAAGGTTGTTAAAAGTAGTTTGGGAGCCAAAAACATTTTGTCCACTCAATTGGATGCTGTAGGTCGGGTTGGGTCTACCGCCTCTGATGTTGGTCACTGAGATTCTTCCGTCTGCTGATAAACAAGAGCTTGGGAGCGTTGTATTTAAATCAAATCTTATTCCGCTGTTTTTTGGAACTATAGCTGCATCATAGGTTTTGGAGCAAGCAAATTGGTCAGTGGCGGTCAGTATGTAGTTGCCCGCTTTTAGATTGTTAAATTGCCCATTGGCCGAACTAAGGGTGCCTATATCATTTAACCTGAAGTCTCTTCCTGAGAGGGTGTAATTAAAGCCTCCGTTACTACCTAACGCTATGAAGCCTAATACACCATCCGAATATGTTTCGCAGTTTATGTCGGTTTTGAGAATATGGCTGATTTGGATAGGTGTGGGCTCGCTGAGCGTAATTGAAGATAAAACCACTTCACAATTTTTTGCGTCTTTGGCAGAAAAAACATAGGATCCAGCAGGCAAACCAGTAAATGCAGAAGTGCTTTGTCCAACAGAATTGCCTTTGAAATAGGTATAAGGGGTGGTGCCTCCCGAACTCAATAAGGTGACCATGCCTGTATTGTCGCTATTGCAGACCAAGTTTTTAGACTGGCTAATGGACAATTGCAAGGCTGTAGGTTGTAAAAGTGTTGTACTTGTGGTTTTTGTACAACCATTTTGGTCTTTGATACCAAAGGTCTTTAGGCCGTAGTTAAGGCCACCAAAGATATTTGAAGACTGATAATTAGCATTGTCAATGGTATATTCATAGGATGTAATACCACCATTTGCGTCCAAAGTTACTACGCCATCGTTTCCACCAAAACAGCTGATGTCTGTTTTTGAACTCACTGAAAATATTATATCGGTAGGCTGAGTAATCGTAAAAATAGACGTGCTGGCCTTACAGCCATTTTGGTCTTTTACCCAATATTTATAGTTGCCAATGGGTAGATTATCAAACACATTTGAATTTGTGTAATTGGTATCATCACTTGAAAATGTGTAAGAACTTGTTCCGCCATTTTGAGTGACTGTTATTTTGGCATTACTCTCACCAAAACAGCTTACTTGGTTGTCGATATTTCCTACTAGACTTAGAAGCGAAGGCTCTGAAATATTATCAGAAACCGTAACTGTACAAAGGTTATCCTTTAAGGTAAAGGTATAATTTCCTGCTGCTAAGCCACCAAAAACTGGGGTATTTTGGAAAGCCAATCCATCTTTGGAATAAGTTATTGGTCCGGAGTTACTACCGGTGTTGGATAAAGTTACACTACCTGTATGGTCATTAAAACAAAGTAAGTTTTGTTTTGTAGCGATTATAGCGTTCAAGCTACTATTAAGCCCTATTTGGTCAGCAATAGACATTTTGCAACCTATCGCATCTTTAACCCAAAAAATATAGGACCCACTTACAAGATTTGAAATGGTACTGTTGTTTTGATAATTAGCATCCGAATAACCATATTCATAAAAACCAGCTCCGCCATTGGCATTTAACGAAACTGAGCCATTGGCCTGTCCTTGACAGTTTGCGTTGGTTTTGGAGTTTACAGAAATATTCAATGGGGCATTTTCTGAAACAGAAATACTTTTCGAAGTTTGACACCCAGAGGCATCTCTTACATAAAAAGTGTAATTGTTGGCCAATAGGCCACTAAAATTCGGGTCTCCACTAAATGAAATGTTATCTTTGGAATATTGAAAGCTGGGTTGCCCTCCAGAAACTTGTAAATTTACATGGCCTGTGGCTTGTCCATTACAAGCCACATGGGTTATAGTTTGATTAATAACCAAATCTTCGGCAACTGAGAAATTTTGTCTTGTATATCTTATTCCATCAACCATGGCCCCCACCCACTGCCTACCTGAAGAACCTGGAGTCCATGTAACACCCGTACCATAATCTAATATCGATCCGTTTGAAATTGTACCTGAGGAAGCACTATAAACAACAGAACGGCGTATATTATATACTTCAACCTCGTCAATATATAGCCTAAAATACCCCAAATCAAAGGTGATTTTAAAGTTTGATAAGGAATAATTGCCGTTTATTACGGTGGTTGCTGTGGAGCCATCATATTTGAATTCATATATATGAATTTCATTATTTCTCCATTGTCTAACTCTGAGTGGTCCTAATCCAAACTCTTGATCTTGAAATGGCAGAACGCCATTGTGTTGATACTCGATAGAAGTGGGAGTTCTACCAGAAAAACTTTGATTTAATATAACATTTGCAGTTCCGTTGTAGGTTATTATTCCATTATTAATAGAAGCAACAGTTGAACTATTGCCCATATTGTCAATTGAGGAATTACTTGAATTGATTGGAGTGCCATTTAGCTTTATTACTCCGGTGGAGAATGTTCCAGAATTAGTTCCTGGCGATACAAAAAAATCAAATTTGTGGAGAGCATGGGCATTTATATTTGCCGGTTCACATTTTCCAATATTGATATAGGTACTTAATCTTGAATAAGGTAGGCTCTCATCAGTGGGGCTTATTCCATTACCTGAAAATGAAGCTCCTCCTGGTGTTTCAACATAAACATAGTCATCTTCAATAACCATTGGTGATGTTGAGTTGCCACAAGCATCTTTTACCACTAATACGTCACCGACCTTAAATGTACCAAAAGGAAACCTAAATTGGCAAATTCCAAAACCACAAAAGCCGTAAGTGAAGTTTGTGAACTCCAGATTATTAATATACATTTTTAATCCAGAACCATAACATGCACTGTTTATGTTAAAAACCGTAAAAGCAGTGCTGGTGTATTTTTGAGGATAAACATGCATTGGCGTTTGGCCAAAAACCTCTTTTGACCAAAACAGGGAAATAGCAATAGTAGCAATAATAAAATTACGCATAGAAAAATTGTTAAAATGTTAGACAATTAAAGCTTTATTACCAGGTCTGTTTCAAAAGAATAGGTATAAGCAATTTGTGGGTCAAATAGGATAAATGCTATCCCATACGTCCCTTTTTCTATGTTTTCAGGCAGAGTGATGGACAGTTTTCCATGGGAGAAAAGTCCATTTTGTGTGTATTTTTTTTGGCTATTTTTTAGGATTACTTGATAAAATCTGGCTAGGGCTTTATCGAAATTATGTGTGTCAAAAAGAAGATTGTCTCCATTTCTATATACAGCTTTAGGCGAAATTATTTTGGATATGAAAGGCTTATTTTGGTCAAATACATTTAAAATGAAAGAAGGCTCCTTACTTATTTTTCTCTCAGATACATTACTAATATATACTTCATGAAGCCCAACCAAGTCATTAGGTACAACGGCCAGTTGATTATTTTTTAATGAAACAATGGGCTTTTCAAAAGTTGTATTCATTTTTTTTAATAGAACAGAATAAGTATAGGTCGGATCAAAATACTTACCAGTGATCCAAAGCGTGTCATTACTCAATATATTTTTATGACTTAAAGAGGCTATTTGAGGTGAGGGATAACCAACATAAAGTGTTTTTGTGGATACGGCTTCAAGCGTATTTACTTTTACTTTAATTCTATAATTCCCAACTTTGGTTGAAATCGGAACCAAGATCTCAATTTTAGTGGAGTCCAATAATTTAAAGGGAAGTTCTGTCAATTCACCTTGGCTATTCATTAACTTGGGATAGACTCCATAAGCATAGTTTCCAAAGTTTTTTCCATGGATGATGTTCTTAAGACCTGCCTCAGTAGTATCCTTTTCTATATGTGAAATAATGGGGATCGGCTGCGGCTCAAGAATAACTTTTACTTTGTAAATAATTTTTGTGCCATTTTCTCCAACCAAGGTATAGTAGACAGGTTTTGAAAAATCTTGTGGGATGCCTGGTCTAGGGATTATTTCAACTGTATTTTGGGTTTCAATTTTTGTATTTAGGCTTTTTGTCAAAGCACCATACGGCAATGTAACGGTTATCTGATTGCCCTTAATTTCAACGATTCTTCCCTGAAACTCTTGTAAAGTGAAAGATGATATACTGGGAACAATAATTAAGTCTGTTTCTTGGGAACAAGAAAATAGCAGAAGAGTTATTAAATATTTTAAAGTGTGTTTCAAAATTGAAAATGCAGTTATGGGATTCTAATTGCCTTCGTTTCTGCAAATATAATTTTTTTTTGGAAATTTCTAATATATTTTAAAATTTTTGCATTTTTTTTAATCTTCTCTAAAAGTTTCATTCAAAGTATTTATTGCAGTCCATATTGACTCCTTTTCCAAAGATTAAGAATACTTACAAATTTAACTGGTAAATTGAATTAAAGCGGTAAAGAATTTGAGGAGAAGATATTTTTAAGATTATTAAATGGATAACGCTGGTTGTTACAGAACCTCTATTGCTTGAATAAGACTTTGTTTTTGAAATCATCCATCCAATAATTATTTACAAAAAAAACCTTCGAGGGTACAATGCTCGAAGGTTTTTATAATAAGCCATAGCCCAATGATGATCCTAGATTTTCATCACAAAGTTTCTTCTTGCAGAATTCAAGAATATCATCTCATGAAAACTACGTGAGGTGGTAGGTGCTGGCCATTTACTTTTTGTGGCCATTGATCCTGTGCTGATATCAAAACCTCTTCTTTTCTTAAGAATTCTTGCCTTAATATCCGATACGCCATGGTGGATTAATCCCAATTTGCTGGCAGCCTCTCTGGAAAGATCGATGACTCTTTCTCCACAATAGGGCCCGCGGTCATTTACTTTTACTATTACTTTTTTCCCATTTTTAGGATTTTCTATTTCTATCAATGTACCAAAAGGCAATGTGCGATGTGCACAAGTATAATAGCGATTGCTGAAAACGTCTCCATTTGCAGTTGTTTTGCCATTAAATTCTTTGCCATAAAACGATGCCAAGCCTTCAAACGATTTTTTGTATTCCAATCCTTGTGAAAATGAAGGCACAAAACCTAAAGCAGAAAAAAGTATTATAAAAAGTGTTTTTGTAAAATTCATACGCACTTAATTTTTATGCAAAACAAACGGATGGAGGTTTTAGGAAGTGTTAACAATAGCAAAAAAAACATGGATTTCTTGTAATAGTACAACGTTTACTTCTAAAATCATAAAAATGTAAAATAAAATTGTGCTGATTTTGAGGTAGTTGACTATTTTTTCTTCTAAGTTTTCGAAAGGTTTATATCGGAAATGTCGCTTTAGGTGTTAATTTTACACTTTAAAAGTCTCCTTAAAATCTGAGTATCTATTGACTCATTTAATGGCCAAAAATTGGATATAATTTTAACCTTAATTGAGAAAAGCGTTGTAAGTTTTTTTTTCTGAAATTTCAGCTATGAATTTGTGGAAACCGAAGTATGCTGGTTTTTTCTGAAGGCTTTGGGGTTTTGTTTGGTAAGCTTCAAAAACTGCCGATTAAAATTCGATAAGTTATTAAATCCCGACTCATAGCAAATTTCAAGAACACTCAGGTCAGTTTCCTTCAAAAGCTTACATGCGTGATTGATTCGAACTTGCATAAGGTACTCCACAAACGTCTTTTGCGTTCGGGCTTTAAAATACCTGCAAAAGGCGGCTTTGGTTAAATTTACTTTTTGGGCCAAGTCCTCCACCGACACCGGTTCTTTGAAGTTTTTCAAAATTTGGTCAAAAATAATGCTCATTCTCTCTGAATCTTTCTTGCTAATGCCTTCCATTCCTATTTCTGAAAGCGTCTGTTGCTCTTTACTTTCAGCCATCAATTGCAATATTTCAAAAAGGCTCAGGAACTTTTCTAAACTAGTTTTATGAATGTTTTCTTTAATTATTTTATTTATTAGCTCCTTGGCATAGCCCTTAAATTCCAGCCCAAATTTTGCTTTTTCCAATAAGGACCTCACTGGGGTCATTTCTACTAAGTCAAAAAAAGACTCACCAAAACTATCTGAGCGAAACTGTATAACGATAGATGCCGGACGCGGAAAAGCCCCATACATATAAAACGTTTCATCCGCACGAAACCAATGTGGAAGTTTGCTACCTATCAATATTAAATCGCCCTCCTTATATTCAGAAGTATGGTTGCCAATTACTTTTTTTCCAAAACCACCATCACAAAGGACGATTTCGAACTCATCATGATAATGCCAGGGAGTTTCGAAAAAGGGAGATTCATAACGCTCATAGATATAGGAGAGGTCTTTGCTGAGTGGTAATCTTTGGAGAATTGGTTCCATTAAATATCAATATAGTATTGGTTGAACAATAAATATAGGTGGAAATTTAAATTTTAGTTATATATTTTTGTATATTATTGATATGTTTTCAATAAATGGTGTAAATTATGCTCGAAGGCAAAAATATTGTTATCATAGGAGGAACCACTGGCTTGGGATTTTCGGCAGCAAAAGCATTTGTAAAAAATGGAGCAAATGTGGTGGTAGTTGGAAGAAATCCTGAAAATTGCATTTCTGCCGAATTAGCACTAGGTGAAAATGCACGAGCAGTAAAAGGTGATGCTTCAGATCCCCAAACGGCTTTTAAAGCCATCGAAATCTGTATGTCTGAATTTGGAAATTTTGATGGTTTGTATCATGTGGCTGGCGGAAGTGGAAGGAAATTTGGAGACGGACCGCTGCATGAGCTTACCCTAGATGGCTGGCAAAAAACGTTTGATTTGAATCTTACAAGTTTGATGCTTTCTAACCAAGCCGCAGTAAGGAAATTTTTAGAACTCGGGAAATCAGGAAGTATTTTAAATATGAGTTCTGTTTTGGGCTTTTCACCCTCTCCGCAATATTTCGTAACACATGCCTATGCTGCAGCCAAATCTGCAGTAATTGGTTTTACAAAAGCTTTGGCGGCTTATTATGCCAAAGACAATATTCGTATCAACATTCTTGCTCCAGCTTTGGTTGAAACGCCTATGTCTGCTAGAGCAAGTACGGATGAAACTATTATGAATTTCGTGAAAACCAAACAACCGCTCGACGGTGGAAGAAACGGAAAACCCGAAGATTTAGACGGTGCGGCGGTATATTTCATGTCAGATGGCTCAAAGTTTACAACTGGCCAAACGCTATATGTAGATGGTGGATGGGAGGTTTCTGAAGGACAATACTAATGTGTTAATTAGTTAATAGGTTAATTAGCAAAGGTTGATTTGATGAAATAGGAATGGGTTTAATAATGGATTGAAATAAAAGCTAATAGCTATTTGCTAAAAGCCAACAGCTAAGAAATGAAAGTAGCAATAGGAATAGACTTAGGCGGAACAAACGTGAAAGGGATTTTGCTCAATGAAATGGGTGAGGTCCTTCAGAAACATTATATCCCTACCAGTGATGAGGGAGATGAAAGGTGGAAGGTGAATGTTTTGGAAATGGTAAACTATCTTAAATCGAAAAGCCAAAATCAAGTTGATATCATTGGTATGTCTGCTCCAGGGTTAGCAAATGCAGAGAATTCTTGTATCGCTCATTTGCCCAATAGACTTTTTGGATTAGAGAATTTTGTGTGGGCAGATTATTTCGGAACGCATACATTGGTATTAAACGACGCTCATGCGGCATTGATGGCCGAAGCTAAATTTGGGGCGGTAAAAGGGTATAAAAATGCGATTTTGCTTACTTTAGGAACAGGTGTTGGAGGTGGTATTTTGATTAATGGAGAATTGTACCAAGGATTAAGTCAGATGGCCGGGCATTTGGGACATATATCTATCAATATATCAGACGATGAGCGAAGTATTTTGGGAATTCCTGGTAGTTTAGAATATGCCTTGGGAAATTATTCTATCGAAAAACGTTCTATGGGGAAATTTAAATCTACCCATGAGCTTTTAAAGGCCTATAGTGAAAACGATAGTTTTGGGACCTGGCTTTGGTTGGATGCTGTCCGTAAATTGGCCATTTCGATGGCCTCCTTAATTAATGTTTTTTCACCTGAAATCATCGTTTTGAGTGGAGGTATCACATTAGCTGGCAATTTACTTTTTGAGCCTTTACAAACTTTTATTGACCTTTATGAATTTAGACCGAAAGGCAAAAAAACAAGCATAGAAAAGGCTCATTTCGATGATCTCTCAGGAGCTATTGGAGCGGCAGCTTTTGCATTGGGGAAAATTAATAAACACATAGGCACATAGTACACAATAGAAAATTACAAAAAAGACTATGATGTCTAAGTGCCTATGTGTTTAAAGAAAAATAAGAATCAATAGTAAATAACTATGCTAACTATGTGCCTATGTGTTTTAAAAAAAATAAAATATGACCTATACAAAACAATATTTAGAAAAGTGCCAGCAGATGATTGAAACAGTAGCCTCTCAAGAAAAACAGATTCTTGAAGTGGCTAGCATATTTGCAGATTCTATTTTGGCAGGAAGAATGGTACATGTTTTTGGAAGCGGGCACAGTCGCATAATGGTGGAAGAAATGTGGCCAAGATATGGTTCATTCCCTGGTTTCAATCCCATTGTGGAGCTTTCGCTAACTTTTCATAATTTGGTAGTAGGGGCCAATGGCCAACGGCAAGCAATGTTTTTGGAAAATGTTACTGGTTTAGCGGAACAAATCATTCGAAATTTTGATGTTTCAGACCAAGACAGTGCTTTGATTATTTCATCTTCAGGCTGCAATGTTGTGCCTATAGAAATGGCAGAAATATTTAAGTCAAAAGGATTGAAAGTAGTGGGATTGAATACCAAACTGCATTCTGAAGCCAGTACTTCTAAAAGAAAAGACGGAAAGAAATTACAGGATTTTTGTGATATCGTTTTGGATTCAGGTGCACCACTGGGCGACGCCATGATAAAAATTGAGAACTTAGAAACGCCAGTTGCACCAGGTTCTACCGTGGGTTCTTGTATGCTCATCAATTCTATCAAAGCGGAAGTTGCCAATCTTTTAACACAGGCAGGCCGCCCACCAAAAGTATTGACAGCCGGAGCCGTAGTGGGAGCGGAAAAAGCGGCGGACTTATTCCAGAGTGCTTATGATGAGCATGCCCACCGTATTTCAAAGATGTACAAATCTGTGGGTATAGAGAGTTATGTTTC
>NKJG01000189.1 GCA_002256395.1 Bacteroidetes bacterium B1(2017)
GCATACACTCTAGTGTTTTGTATACATAAAAGAATCGCAAAAACTCAGCTAAATAAATCGTTTTTGTTGTGCAGCTTCTGTGAAAGTGGTCTCAAATCTTTTCATATCGTCATCATTTTGAATTGTGCATCTGTAAATTACATGATAGAATGTGCTCATGGCCTGACTTCACAGTTCTACGTTTAAAATCCTGGCCCTCTGAGATCCAGTGCAACCCAAAGAACTCCACTATAGTTGAGGCTCTTTAATGCATACTTAAAAACATACTTTGCAATTATATAATTATTTGATCATTCATTTGTGAGCATAACAATGTATTGGTATACTGGGACAGAAAATATTTGACGTCCTACATATTGTATGAAGCAATGCCATGCCCACCCCATTTCAAATTTCAATTTGAAACGTCATCCTGCAGCCCTACATTGCACCTGATCTGTGCTAGACTACTGAGTCTACAAAAATGCGCGAACAAATCGAATTTGAGAGCCTGCCGGCGCCAAATCTTAGTTTCTGCAAAATGGCCGCAACTTGTAGGAGATGAACGCAAAAGAACGGAAAACCCGGGACATCAAGCATTCTTTAGCTCCTTCTCGAGGTTTCAGAGTTCTTTAACATCCGTCTCCAGGTTTT
>NKJG01000050.1 GCA_002256395.1 Bacteroidetes bacterium B1(2017)
TTATCCAGCTGCAAACTTTTGCCTGACGCCATTAAGGCATCGGGGGCAGAAGAGATAATGCTCTCCCAATTTGAAAAAGCAGGCTACTGTGATTTACTCATAGCCAAAGACGGAACCTACCATGCGGTTTTTCTCGAAAACCTCGATTACGGCAAACCAGTTTTTGTGTATTATAGCTCATCAAACAATAAAGGCAAATCGTGGTCTAAACCAGTAACTGTTAGCAATGACGGTACTGGAAATGGGGCCTCTATTCCGAAATTGATTCAAGATGGAAGCGGTACCATTTACGCTATTTGGAAACGCTTTGGAAGCAGTAATAAGTCACAATATCCAATAGCTGAAACTACGCTAGAAGGTACTGGAGGCTATAATATGGGCACACTTTTCTATGCTGTTTTAAACGGAAACACTTTTGGCAAGCCTATTATGTTGGCAAGCAATGAACTCATGCAGGTTTCGTGGTTTGCCACACTTGACAATGCGGGCAAGGTACACGTGGTGTGGTCACAAGTCAGTGACGAAACCTTAAAAAACCGCTGGAATACTTATTGGTACTATGCCGATTTAATCACTGAAGCTACATTAAATGGGGGCAGTTTCGGAAATTTTAAAGATTATTCTACTCCAGGCAAACCCAAATATCCAGGTGGGGCACCTCCCAATTTGGGATTTCAAAATCTTAGCGGTTATTATGATAAGCAAAACAAACTACATTTTATTGGTGAATTTGTTGCCGAGTCTGGTGTCAAAACGCTTTTTCTATACAATGGAACAAAGGCTGAAATCGCATATCAATACCCATTGTATAAAGAAGGAAACACATTTAATAATCCAGCTGAACTCCTTTATGATGAAAAAGGCAACGATCACATCATTTTTAGGCCCCCCGCTTCTACTTTAGAAAGTGAGCAAATCTGGGATTACGATGTTGCTACAAGAAAAACTAATGTTTTGGCCTCAATTCAAAAGACAGGAGTCAAAATCCAAAGCTTTCAGGCAGACCAAGGACCGAATGGAGAGATGGCGGTCATGATTCAAGCGGGAGGTTTATCAGAAAGTAATGAGGCTTTTGGATTTTTTTACAAAAATGGCAAATGGCTTACAAAGGGGCTTTCACAAAATGCCTCTAAAGATACTTTCGCAAGCTCTGGCCTTTTTTATTATGATGGGTATATTACAGCAATTACATCGAGTGAAAGAAGCCTTACTAATTTTATTGATGTAGCATGGGACGCCTCTGGCAATAAAAGTATGGTAATGACCGTCTCGGTATATTTTGTTGGTCAAGGATTTAGTACAAGTAGTCCATCTGTGTATTTTTCGAAAATAGATTAGATTTAATGTTTCAAGTAAAATAATATAATTTATGTCAAAGCTAAAATCTACCAGAAAATCTAGATTAACACAAAAATCATCTATGTATACCTGTGTGTTACTAGTGATTTTTTTATTATTAAGTGCAAATACTTTTGCACAGTTTATCGAATGCCCCATTATTCAAAAAACTGTAAAAAATGGAGCAAAACCCGATGCTGAGGTTTTCAAAAAATTGGTAAGGTGTAAAAAAGGAGAAAAGGCAGTTCAGCTAGGAGAAGAAGGGGCGGTTTTGGTCGAGGTAGCAAATCTACAAATTGGAAGTCCTCGACCTTGGAGTTACAGGCAAGATACAGGAAGTGGCACTGCCAACACTATTGTATATCCAGTTAAAGCTACTTACACCGTAAAAACCCTATATAGAGCAGCCACAGAAGTAGAAGAGGGATGGATTCGCGTTTTAAACTTTTATGTTAATTCGTTCGGTGAATGGCAAATTGGCTCCGAAGAACCCGTATCCATTGGTAAAACCAGACGAATACCGAAGTGATTATCATTTCGTCATTGCGTTTTATAAATATTTATTTCGGAAAAACGAGCAATTGAGACCACAGAATGTTTCGAGGGATTATCATTTCGTTCTTAATTAAAATAGGTCAAATGCCCTATTGTTTTTTGCCATGATAAAATCCTACATTTGTATAAAAACAAATGTCCATGATTACGATTGGCCTAGTTGATGATAACCCAACATAGCTGCGAAACATTTGTCAGAATCTCCCGATTTTTCACGAAGTGCAGGTGTTGTTTAAAGCCAATGGTGGTCATGATGCCTTAGACAAGCTCAACAATCACCACCCCAACATGCTCCTGATGGAAATAGAAATGCCCGAAATTGACGGCATATAAACCACCAGATGGGTAAAAGAGCTTTTTCCTGAAATAAAAATAATGATGCTGAGCGTGCTCGATGGCGAGGATAAAATTTTTGAGGCCATAAAAGCTGGAGCATCGGGATATTTGACCAAAGATGAAAAACCCTCCAAAATTGTAGCTGCTATAGAAGAACTGATGGAAGGCGGTGCACCGATGTCGCCAACTAAAGCCATGAAAACCCTTAAAATGCTTAGAAGTCAGGAGGTTGTAGGCCATAAGACCGAATCTTATCTAAGCCCAGAATCTTATAATTTATCGAAGAGAGAAATAGAAATACTAGAAAAAGTTGCCGCCGGACTTAATTACAACCAAATAGCTGACCAACTTTTTATTTCTGCCAAAACTGCACTTAAGCATATAGAAAATATTTATCAAAAGCTTCAGGTACACTCTAAATTGGAGGCTGTGTCAGTGTCACAAAAGAATAGGTGGGTAGGAAAAAATGTCTATTTCTTATTTTGATTTGTTCGAACCTTTCATTTGGTCAAAATAAAAAACTTGATAGCTTGGCATTTGTTGCAAAAACCATGAAACCTGATACCAATAGAGTGAACACTTTGATAGAAATTGCCCAAGGATATTTAAATAAAGAAATCCGAATTCTATGGTAGAGAGGCATTAAAATTATCAAATCAATTGCCTTGGACAAAAGGGGAACTGACATCTATTGTAAGGTTAAATTACTATTTATTTCTCCAAAGTAATTATAATGAGGTCTTAAATCTGGTGGATACCGGATTGGAATTTCCCAAAAATACAAAAGATGAGATTTTTGAAGGGAGATTGTGCAATTCTCGTGCTCAGATAATGATTGCATTTCAAAATTACCAAGAAGGCCATCTTATCAGCATTAATTGCCCTCAGAATTGGTGAAAAATATGATATTTTCAGGATCAAGAAGAATGCATTAAAGAATTTGGATTCGATTTATACGGTCAAAGGAGATTTCAAGAAAGCCCTAATGCCGATTTTTTTGAAAAAAACTACTTTTTAGAAATAACAGATAATGGTAAAGGCTTTGATTTAGAGCAAAATAAAGTCATGGAGTCTTATGGACTCAACAATATGAAAACCCGAGCAGAGGAGATTGAAGGTAAATTAGAAATAAAATCTTCTCTCGGTGGAAGTACCGCCATTATATTTGAGAAAGTATAGGCACATGAAACTACAAAGCCTCTTTATTTTATCGCTCTTTCTTCTGTTTGTTAAAGCTTGGGCATGGCACATGCCGGCAAATTTTACACACATAACAAAGCTTGCCTATGAAGCCGCGTAAAAGATGGCAGAGTTAGAGAAAATGTGTCTATCTACGAAAGGTCAAACACAGTTTTTTGAATTTTGCTTTTAGAGATAAAATCAATAAAGAGAGGCTGTTGGGCAAATTTAAGTGTAGTTCAGTTTAAAATTGATCAAAGATGGGTTCAGTCGATAGGTAGCAAAAAAAACGTCGGCTTGGTTGAAAAAACCATGCCGACGATTTAAAAAGATATTCTTAAATTTTATTTCTTAGCATCAATATCTTTCAAAAGCACATCAACTGCGGTTTTGAGTTGGTCGTCAGTGCCTTTTGAAATCCAATCTGGTTGATTTTCTACGATAATATCTGGCACGGCTGGCCCAAGTTCTTGGTTTTTATCAGTGGCTTTCGTAAACCAGCCACGGAAAGGTAAACGCACAAACGAACCATCCATTAAGGCTTTTCCACCAGTTGAAATTACCGAACCATTGGTTGGAACGCCCACCAATTTACCGATCCCGAGTGTTTTGTAGGCATGTGAGAAAATTTCAGCGTTTGAGTAACTGCCTTCATTACAAAGTGCAATCGAAGGTTTTGTCCAAGCGGCATAAACCAAGCGTTCGCCTGTTGGATAATAATCTTTAAACTTCAATTTATCTTTTTCCAAATCATTACTCGCTCCTCTTGGAATCGTATAGGCATGTTGCTTATAATTGAGCATCGTCATTAAATAATCGGTTGTTGAGCCACCGCCATTATAACGCACATCAATCAGTAAGCCTTCTTTTCCGTAGCCTGCTGCGGTAAATTCACGCTCTACTACTTCAAAACTCGGAAAATCCATGCCTTTGATATGAATATAACCTAAACGTCCGTTTGAATATTTTTCTACCAATTTCTTGCGGTTTTCTACCCATTCTTCATACAAATTGCTCGAAATACTGGCAGTCAATCTAATAGCTACTTCACGAGTTTTGCCATCGGCGGCTTTTATGGCCAATAATACTTTTTCGTTGACTAAACCATTTAATAAACCATGAAAGTTAGTAGTTTCGCTTACATTTTCCCCATTTACCGCCACAATTACGTCACCCTCGTTGAGTTTGCTTTTTTCTTTATCTGCAGGGGTTTCTGGCACAATATGATTGATTTTCACACCACCATTTACAGGTGAAATTTCAGCACCCAGCAGACCAGTTGCTTCACGTTGTGTTTCGGCACGGTCGGTTACGGTAAGCCCCATGTGGCTGGAGTTGAGTTCACCCAAAAGCAGGTTAAACATATCTCTAAAATCATTGCCTGTGCTGGCATTTACGCAACGCTCTTTGTATTTATCATGCAATTTCACCCAATCATTTCCATGAAATTTAGGGTCATAAAAACCATCACGAATAGTACGCCATGCTTCTTCAAAAACTTGAGTACGCTCGGCGGTATAATCAACTTTCATTTTTGAAACAAAAGGTAGATTTTCGGATGCACTTGTTTTTATGTCAATTCTACCCAAAGCTCCTTGTTTAGCAAAGTATAAGAATTTTCCCTCTTTGTCCATTGTCACGCCATTTGGATTTGCTCCGCCCTTCGTGATTTCCTTCAAATCTTTTCCATCCCATTTGATGCTAAACAAATCTCTACCTTTGGCATTGCTGCTGGTGGTTGTGTAGTAAAAAGTTTCACCATCTTTCGAGATTACCAGGTCACTTTCATCGCCAGGGAAGTTGGTTACTTGCACCACACGCTCATAGATTTTATCGAAATCAATCTTGATTGGCTTCGGAGTTTTATCTTTTTTGTCGTTTGGTTTTGCTGGAGCAGCTTCGGCTGGCGTTTCGCGTTCTTGCCAATCTTGGATTTCCTTTTCCCAATCTTCTTTTTTGAGCCATACAAACCAAATATCGGCACTTCGGCCCACACTTCGTTGTGAAATAAAACCTAATTTCGAACCATCGGCACTCCAAAACGGACGGCTATCGCCTCGTGGGTGCATAGAAACATTAACTGGTTTTGAGGAATTATCAGCGGCCTGAATGAAAACTTCTTCGTTGAAATACAAATCTTCGAGCGAATATGCCAACCATTTATTATCTGGACTCCAAACGATACTGCTTGGCGATGCCCAACTATCATTCATGATTTTTTCGTTTGATAATTTGCCATCGGCCGAAATATCAGCTACTACAAAAGTGCCTCTTCCACGCACGTAAGCAATCTTTTTACCATCGGACGACACACTCAAACCATTTTCATCGGTTGGAGTTTTGGTTATTTGCGTAAGTTCGTGCTTCAAAGATTTGAAGATATTGCGTTGGGTAGTATCGGCCGAACGAACCATGTAAATATCAAAATTTCCGTTGGCACGGTCACTTGTAAAAAGTAGCGTTGAATCATTCAACCAAGTTGGTTCAACATCACGAAAACCATGTTCCGAAACATTGATACTTCTTGATTTCTCTTTATCGGCTTCTTTCACGAAAACCTCTCCACGAATCGAATATGCTAACATTTTTCCATTAGGCGAAACTGCATATTGGCTTGCTCCTGTGGTAAATGTTTTTTGTTCGGTGGCATCCAAACGGTCGTCGGCACTGATTTGTACGTTGAGTTTTTGAGCCGAACCGCCCGAAGTTTTCATCGTATAAAGGTTCATGTCTTTCTCGAATACTATCGAATTACCTTCAGCCGATACACTAAACGCACGAATTGATTCATCTTTAAAATTGGTCAATTTTTCTGCTTTTTCGGCAGCTTTGCCATTGGCATCAATTTTTAGGCGATAAATATTGTACGCACCATCAATACTACTCAAAAAATACAGCGAATTGTTTCCGCCCCACTGTGGCAACACATCATTGGTTTCAAAACTTGGAAGTTGCTGATAATTTTTGTTTTTAGTATCATACAACCAAAGGTCACGGTCAGAACTTCCTTTGTAGTCTTGACGAGCAACTGGGTTAATATCGCCACGAACAAAAGCCAAAAAACGGCCATCAGGAGAAAATATTGGGTCATGTCCAACGGCATCTAAAAAACGGGACTCTGTACCGCCTTTCGAGCTGATTGTATAAACTTCACTTGGACGTTCGATTTGTTTGAATTCTCGGTTGGTAGAAAATAAAATTTTATCGGCGTGAGTCCAGCTTGAAATATTATCTGAGCCAGAATGATAAGTCAGACGCTTGGGCATTCCGCCATCAGTTGGCATTACGAAAATATCATTGTTACCAAATCTTGACCCTGAAAAAGCAATCTGATTGCCATCTGGGCTAAAAACTGGATTGCTTTCATAAGCTTCGTGGATGGTCAAACGAGCAGCTTTTCCACCTAAACTTGGCACTGTCCAAATATCACCTTGAAATGAAAATGCTACTACTGAGCCATCTTTATTGATAGCTGGCTGGCGGAGCAGTAAATTGTTTTGAGCTTGTAAAAAAAGGCTTGAGCAGCCAAGAAATGCTGCGGTTAGGATAGTTTTCTTCATATAGCGTTAGTTTGTTGAAGGGTCAGAGTTATAACCCTATTTCATAAACAAAGTTATGATTTTTAGACAATTTCCAACAAAAAAGAGAGCAAAGAGTATGTCACATAGACCAAATCTAAAAAAATGACACGATAATTTGATGAAATAAGGTACTCCCACTTGGACGTCAACAAAATCTTGAGGTCTCTTTTAAGCATAAATATTTAAAGCAAAAGGAATATTTTTATGGTGGGCCAGGCCTTTCAAATATGCAATAGCGGCCCAAAAATCGGCAATTTCATAGCCTTAGCATATTAGTTAAAATATTTTGACATAGCCCATTTCATACATCAAGTCAAAAAAATTACCGGTTTTACACCTAAGGAATTCAAAAAAGCTTTCGCTGCCCATCACTTCCCGGTTAATTTATTTGTTAGTTTCATTTTTTACAATTTTCATATTCAAAAATTCTTTTAACTTGCAGAAATTCAATTCTTTTCTGAATGGATATACCGATCAATATAAAAGTAAACGAAGGCATGGATTTCTTTATTAAGAAGCCCAACGCCCGACTTTTGCCATATATTGACCTTATCTGGGCGAGCAATGGCAAGCCTAACTTCAAAGAGGAGCGAGTTATTCCCGATGGCTCTTGTCTGTTGCTTTTTAATTTTGGAAAACCTGTCGCCAGCGTTAGTGGGAAGTTACATTTGCCCATTAAGCGTTGTGTCTTTACGGGGGTCTTTACCAATTTTATTTCTATGAAATATGAATCAGAAGAGGAAATTCATCAGCAAGTTGGGGTAATTTTCAAATCTGGAGGAGCCTATCCTTTCATAAAAATTCCGATAGAAGAGTTTAAAAATCAAGCTATTGATGCCGATTTGATAAACAAAAACCTCTTCGAAAGCATCTATCACGATTTGGGGGAAGAGGAAACTTGCGAAACTAAGATATTGATCCTTGAAAAATTATTGACAAATATTCTTTCAAAATTTGACAGCCTAACCTTACCACAGGATTTTATAAACTTAGTAAAATTCCGAAGCGAACTTAACATCAACGCAATAATTGACATAACAGGGTACTCGCACCAGTATGTCAACAAAATCTTGCGGTCTCATGCCGGCGTAAGTATCAAAAGCCTTCAAAATATTTTTAAGGTAGGTCAGGCTATTCAAATGCTCCTAGGGGACTCAAAAATTGAGAATTTCACGGCTTTAGCTCATGAATTAAACTATTTTGACCAAGCCCATTTCATACATCAAATCAAAAAAATGACGGGTTTTACACCCAAAGAATTCAAGAATCTTTCGCTGCCCATCACTTCCCGTGTGATTTATCTGTGAGTTTCATTTTATACAATTTTTGATTTTTTTTGGTCTGTAGCTTTGTAACATAATCATTACAATTTTATAGCCATGATTCAAAAAACAATAATTTACATTCTCGGCTTTCTCATTCTTTATTTGGTTGGTGGAGGTATTTTGTTTAACCATGTTTTCCCACCAAAACCGATTGATTACTCAGCATATTTCGAGAAACACCAACAGTTTGCAAGTAAAGAAGAGGGAATGCAATTAAGCATAAAAAAGCTTGACGAGAAAAAAGTTTATCTGAAGGTGTCGCTTGAGCCTTATGCAGCAGGGCCTCCCGAACATATTCACCAGGAGTTCGATGAGTTTTTTGCAGTAGAGAAGGGAACGCTGAGTTTACTCATCAATGGCCAAAAACGTACACTGAAGACTGGCGAAAGTATTTTGATTCCGAAAGGAACACCTCATAAACCGTTTAATGAAACTGACGAAATGGTTATCTTGAACGATAGTTCAGAAATTCATCCTACCATGCCATCACATTTCGCTTATGGTCTAAGCCAGCTCTACCCAGTCATGGATCAGCACGGTACTAAATCACCCAAAGTGCTTTTGAAGTTGGCTAGTTTGGGACTCAAATTTGACACTTGGGTGGCAGATGTGCCTTTATTTCCGCAAAAGGTCATTCGTTGGCTGTTAGGACCTACTACTCGTTTAATTGGGGATTAAATATTTGATACATTTTATGGACAAAAAGTTTTGACTGGAAAGGGGGAATTTAACCCTTATTGTTCAACACAGATTGTATTAGATTACGAATTGCCCAATGTGTGGTTTCTCGTATTTGTTCAGGGTTGAGTCCACAAATGTCTTTAAGAACTAAATAAGATTCCAATCCTATGAGTACTGAAAGAGTGTTTATGAGGTGTTCGTATTGGTCAATCGAAATCTCATTCTGGAAGGGCTCAAGAGCTTTTTTGATGATCGGAATTCTTCTCGCACCGCGGAGTTTGGTTTTAGGAGATTTTATAGATTCTTGAAGAGAGGTGCTCAAGAATATTCGAAACTTGTCCTCGTTAGTCTGGGTCATATTTAGATGATAATCTATGGCTTCTGACATTCGATCAGCCAGGCTGGCACTTTTGAAGTTTGCGAAAATCTCCTCAGGGTCTTTGGTGTTAATGGCCAGTATTGCCTCTTGTTTGAGGGTCTCAGGGTTGGAGAAATACCGGTAGGCTGTCGCTGTTGATATTTGTGCTCTTTGAGCCACGTCGTCAATATTAAATACGATGCCTTCACTCAAGAGTTGATTGGCGGCATCTAAAAGAAGCTGGCGTGTTCTTTTCTTTTGATCTACTCGACCAACACTTAGCGACAGTTGGTTTTTGCTTTTGTGAGAAATTTTTCTCATAATTATTTGGAATTTATTTTTTCTCTAGTTTATATTTGTGAGAAAAATTTCTCACAAATATACAAAACATATGGAAATGTCAAAAAAATATTGGTTAATTGGTCATCTTATAACGCCTGTTTTAACCACTCAAAATTATGATATGGTTATCGGACAGACCCCAGCAGGCGTTTCCGGGCCACCGCCGCATTATCATGCTGGACTTACGGAGTTTTTTATGGTTTTAGAAGGTGAAATGGAATTTATACTTGCCGGAGAGAAGAGGTTATTAAAGCAAAATGACTTCGTAAATATACCGCCTAACACGGTTCATACTTTCTCTAATCCCAGTAATCTACCCAACAAATGGCTAAATATTCACGATCCTGTTGGTTGGATAGATTTAATGAAAACTTTCGGAATTGAAGCGGATCAAGAAGGTGCTGAGGCCTTGTCAGTTTCTGGAGAAATTATCGGGAAACTTGTCAGAAGTGCGGTGGACTTTGACATGCACATTGTTTAGATAATTAAACTTTATATTCATGAAAACTAAACTTTTTATATCGTTAATGGCAGTGCAGAGTATAGTTAATGCACAAAGCTTCACCATTTTACCAAACAATGCCAATAGCAACGCATTGAATACCACGGCAAATAAAGTGGGAATCAATGTGGTTGAGCCCAACGCCGAGCTTCAAATTAATCGG
>NKJG01000051.1 GCA_002256395.1 Bacteroidetes bacterium B1(2017)
TTAGGCTTAGAATAAGTTTTTGTAGGTATAGGGAACATTTATTTAATAATATCAAAATGCAAACTTGGAAAACGAAAAAAGTGCAAGCCAAACGACTTGCACTTTCAAAAAAAATTCTAAATATCAATTATACTTCTTCTCAATGTCTTCTAAACTCAAGCCTTTGGTTTCGAAAACTACAAACTTGGCGAAAAATAAACCTAAAAGAACTACTATCATATAAATGAAGAAGATACCTCCGTTTTTACCTAAAGATGTAGCTCGCATTAATGGAAACGAAATGGCTACCATTAAGTCGAAAAACCAGTGATTAAAACTCCCCATGCTTGAAGCAAATCCTCTGATTTTTAATGGATAAACCTCGGATATCAATAACCAACCCAATGGCCCTAAACTAATGGCGAAGAAAATAATATAGGTATAAATTCCGCCTACCAACATCATTTGGCGTAAACCTGCTGGCAAACTGCTTTCAAACAAAAACGCCAAACCAACAGTACCCAAACAAACGGCTGTACCAATTAGACCCGTATAAAGCAATGGTTTACGGCCCCATTTGTCGAGAAATTGCATTCCCAAGATGGTGGCTAAGGAATTTACGATTCCAACGCCAACAGTGGCCAATGTGGCCTGCGAATCACTAAAAAGTGATTTGAAAATATCTGTGGAGTAATAAATGATAGCGTTGATGCCCGAAAACTGTTGAATGGCAAATATCCCAATACCGATGAAAAGGGGAATCCTGAGTTTCGGCATGAATAACTCCATCCAGCTCGACTTATTTTGCTTTTCTTCTTCCAACAATTTCAAAGTTTCATTATATTCTGCTACGGCTTCATCAGGCGTTCTAAGCTGATTTAGGACTTTCAGGGCTTCTTCATTTCTTCCTTTTGTGAGTAACCATCTTGGGCTTTCGGGTACCAATAACATTCCCACAAACAATATAATGGCAGGGACAAATCCAGCCCAAAACATCATTCGCCAAGCATTTTCTGCATCGCCAAAGATATAGCCCACTACATAAGAGAGTAAAATACCCAAAGTAATAGCTAACTGAAAGAAGGTCACCATTCTACCCCGTTTATCTTTCGGCGACAGCTCCGCCAAATATAATGGAACTGTGGCAGCCACTATACCAATGGCCAAGCCCAAAAGCAACCTACCTGCAATAAGCGAGTTGGTATCTGGAGCAATGGCAGCCAATATAGAACCCACAACAAAAACCAAGGAAGCAATAATGTTGATCTTTTTTCGACCCAATTTGTCGGTTAAAAATCCAGAAATAAAGGGTCCAAACATGGCCCCAAAAAGAACGGCTCCCACCACCATGCTTTCTTGTGAAGGCGTAAGTTGTAGTTGTTCTCGAAGCGAAGGAAGGGCAACATTGATTACTCCAGTATCGAATCCGAAGAGTAGGCCCCCTGTAGCTGCCACTGCAGCAATGAAATAAATGATCGTATTTTTGTTCATAGGTTTTAGAATGTATTTTCCACAAAACTATGAAAATTTTTGGCATTAATTTAACTTTTTAAAGAACCATCAACGCAAGTTTATTGCCCTCAAAATCTCCCTTTTATGTGGTGGGCCTTGGTGTTTTTCTATTTTATAGCCAGCTTGCTTAAGGTTTTTCTGTACCGTTACCTTTGAGCAATAGGTGGTCAAAATCCCATCTTGAACAAGCAATTTTCTTAGTTTTTTGAAAATTTCAGCAGTCCAAAGCTCTGGCTGGGCATCGGGAGCAAAAGCATCAAAATAAATCAAGTGGAAAGTTTGATTAGCTTCATAGTTTTCTACTTCAATTTCTTTTTTCTCAAAACTAAAATATTTTGAAAGCTGCTTGGGCCTCTCCCACTCACAAGTATGATAGATTTGCAAATCCTCATTCAGGCCTTGAAATAAACCTGACCGAATTGGATAAGCCTCTAATCCAACATAAGAAGTTGAAATTTGATGCTCATCGGCCATTTTCTGACTCAAAAAAGCATTCAGGCCAGTACCGAATCCGACTTCTAAAATTCTAATTGCATTGAATTTCTTGATTGCATCCAAATATCCAAGGTTTATATAAACCCACTCCGATTCTGTTTTCGCACCAAAAACCGAATGGTAATATTGTTTAAATTGCTCCGAATAAACAGTTTTGGAGCCATCTTCTGTAGTTCTGACAATCATTTCTGTTAAATTTGGAACAAATATAAGTTTTGAAACCCAATCGTGGTTTTCTTTGTTTTCATTTTTAAAATCAAACTATTTTGGAAATTACTCATAAGCAGATACCCTTTTCGCAAGCCTCTCATTTTCCTAAACTTTTCATAGATTACATAGACAGAAATCCTCAGTTGAGTGATTTTTATGATTCCTTTCCTGATCTTGAAGGTTTCAAAGAAGCAATTTCCAAACGTAAATTTAGCTACAGAAAAGAGTTGGTCGATGCTTTGAAAAATCAATATCAAGGAATTGAAAATCAGCCGAATATCAATATTCTGCTCGACGAAAATACGTTTACTGTAACTACAGGACACCAACTAAACATTTTTACTGGGCCGCTATACGTGATTTACAAAATAGTAAGTACCATCAATTTGGCTAAAAAACTAAAAGAGGCTTATCCAAATTACAATTTTGTGCCTATATATTGGATGGCTACAGAGGACCATGATTTCGAAGAGATTTCTTACTTTAATCTTTTCGGACAAAAACACAAATGGGAAACCGAGCAAAAAGGCGGAGTAGGAAAAATGAATCCATCCGAATTATTGCAAATTATCGAAGGTTTGAGAGATAAACCTGAAGTCTTTTTGAGAGCTTATGGAGAGAATAGTACCTTAGCGGGAGCCGTTAGACAGTATATGCACGAATTATTTGGTGCCGAAGGCTTGATTTGTATCGATGGTGACGATAGAATTTTGAAGAGTGTCTTTGCTCCTATCATGAAAAAAGACATCACCGAGAACGCAGCTGAAAAGATTGTGGCCAAAACCTCCGCTCGTCTTGAAAACCTTGGATACAAAACTCAGATACATGCCCGCAACATTAATTTCTTCTATTTGGACGAAAACCTGCGTGATAGATTAGAAAAACAAGGCGAAAAATATACGGTTGTAAACACAGATTTGAGTTTTTCTGAAGCTGAAATTCTAAAAATTTTAGAAAAAACTCCTGAAAAAATTAGCCCTAACGTAGTTTTAAGGCCAATTTACCAAGAAACCATTTTGCCTAATCTTGCCTATCTTGGTGGGCCATCCGAAGTCTGTTATTGGTTACAACTGAAAGATATCTTTGAACATCATCAGGTACAATTTCCAATTCTTTTGCCAAGAAACCTTGGATTAGCCATAAACGAAGGCACAAAAAAAAGGATGGAAAAATTAGGTGTAGAAGCCGAAGAACTGTTTCAAGACGAAGTTACTTTGAAAAGAAATTTTGTAGAGAAGAACTCCGTAAATTCACTTTCACTGGCTGTTGAAATTAACCAAATAGCTGCGGCTTTTGACCAAATTATAAAAAAAGCAGCCGAGGTAGATCCCACACTCAAACCTGCAATGGAATCTGAAAAAGTGAAGAATGCAACTTCCCTTGAGCATTTGGAGAAAAGAATTAAGAAAGCTGAAGAGAAAAAGTTCGAGACTTCATTGGCTCAATTGCAAGGATTAAAAGAGAAATTATTTCCTGGTGGCGGGCTTCAGGAACGTTCAGAAAACTTCCTGAATTTTTACCTGAATGACCCACAGTTTATTTCAAAAATTTCACAAACCTTTGACCCTCTGGATTTTAAATTCAACATTATTTTTGTTTGAAACAATGCCTTATTTCAAAATAAAGCATTTTAGTATTGAAAAATTACCGCAATTGCTTTGAATACAAGATGTGTTTATTTTACATTTGTGCTTCTTTTATTCAATCATAGGTTATACAATATACACAAAGCGAGGGAAGATTCTTCTCTCGCTTTTTTATTGTTTATTTAGACCATTTTGCTATTTGAACCAAAAACGCTATTATTTGGTCGAATTGAATAATTACGCTTTCCTTTATTTGCTGCAATTTTGTACTCGAAAATTTATCAAAAGAAAAATATGTCTAAGAAAACTCTTTTTGACAAAGTTTGGGATGCTCACATGGTAAAACACATAGAGGATGGCCCAGATGTATTGTTTATCGACCGTCATTTTATCCATGAAGTTACTAGTCCCGTTGCGTTTTTAGGGCTGGAGTCTCGCGGAATAGGAGTGTTGTTTCCTGAAAGAACTTTTGCAACTGCTGACCACAACACGCCTACTATCAATCAGCACTTGCCTGTTGAAGATCCACTTTCGGCTAATCAACTTAAAGCTTTAGAAACCAATTCTGGCAAATATGGAATTTCACACTGGGGTTTAGGAAATCCAAAAAACGGCATTGTACACGTAGTTGGACCAGAAAATGGTATTACACAACCAGGCATGACTATCGTTTGTGGTGACTCACATACTTCTACGCACGGTGCATTTGGTGCCATTGCGTTTGGAATTGGTACTTCTGAGGTGGAAATGGTGTTAGCATCGCAATGTATTATGCAACCCAAGCCTAAGAGAATGAGAATTAACGTCAATGGTAAACTTGGAAAAGCAGTAACCCCTAAAGACGTAACACTTTATATTATTTCTCAAATTTCTGCTTCTGGAGCCACAGGATACTTTGCTGAATACGCTGGAGATGTTTTTGAAAACATGACCATGGAGGGACGTATGACGGTTTGTAATATGTCGATCGAAATGGGTGCTCGTGGTGGCATGATTGCACCAGACGAAACTACTTTTGCATTCCTTGAAGGCCGTGAACAAAGCCCTAAAGGCGACGAATGGACAAAGCAAGTAGCTTACTGGAAAACCCTGAAAACAGACGAAGGTGCTGAGTTTGATCTAGAGCTAACTTACGATGCCGCAGATATAGAGCCACAAATCACTTATGGTACTAATCCTGGTTTGGGAACAGGAATTTCAAGAAATATTCCGAAAGCAAGTGACGTAAAAGATGGCGAAGCCAGCTATAAAAAATCATTGGCTTATATGGGATTTGCCGAAGGAGAAAGCATGATAGGCAAAGAAGTTGACTACGTATTTTTAGGAAGCTGTACAAATGGTCGTATAGAAGACTTCAGAGCATTTGCTTCGATAGTAAAAGGACGCAAAAAAGCGGATAATATCACAGCTTGGTTAGTCCCTGGCTCACATATTGTAGAAGCTCAAATCAAAGAAGAAGGAATTTTGGATATTCTGACTGAAGCTGGTTTTGCTCTTCGTCAACCAGGATGTTCAGCATGTTTGGCTATGAATGACGATAAAGTTCCAGCAGGAAAACTTGCAGTTTCTACTTCAAATAGAAACTTTGAAGGTCGTCAAGGACCAAACTCAAAAACCCTTTTGGCTTCTCCATTAGTAGCAGCCGCAGCAGCAGTGACTGGCAAAGTGACTGATCCAAGGGTATTTTTGTAATTAATAGTAAAAGAAATTTGCCGGTCAATCGGTTAAATAAATAATAATATGGCATACGATAGTTTTAATATCTTAACATCTAGCTGTGTTCCACTTCCATTAGAAAACGTGGATACAGACCAGATCATTCCTGCTCGCTTTTTGAAAGCGACCAAAAGAGAAGGCTTTGGGGATAACCTTTTTAGAGATTGGAGATATAATGGAGATGACACTCCAAAGGCCGATTTCGTTTTGAATAACCCAACTTATTCAGGAAAAATTCTTGTAGCTGGTCGCAACTTCGGCTCGGGTTCAAGTCGTGAGCATGCTGCTTGGGCTATTTATGATTATGGCTTCCGTTGTGTGATTTCAAGCTTCTTTGCTGATATTTTTAAAGGGAATTCACTAAACATTGGCATCTTACCAGTAACAGTTAGTCCTGAATTTCTTGACAAAATATTTAGATCCATCGAAAGCGACCCAAAAACAGAAGTAATAGTTGATTTACCAAATCAAAAAGTAACGATTGCGGCCACGGGTGAAGCAGAATCATTCGACATCAACGGTTACAAAAAGCATAACATGACCAACGGTTTCGATGATATAGATTACCTACAATCAATGAAGGCAGAAATCGCTGAATTTGAAAAAACTCGTATTTGATAAAACCCAATTTTTGAATTTATTCAAAAGAGTACAATAAAATAATCCATGCTGTTGGTATAATAGCCAACAGCATAATTTTTACGTAATGAGACATATCGAAATAATGGACACCACACTCCGCGATGGTGAGCAAACCAGTGGAGTATCGTTTTCTGTTTCTGAAAAACTTACCATAGCCCAACTTTTGCTACAAGAAGTAAAAGTAGACAGGATAGAAGTGGCTTCTGCCAGAGTCTCAGACGGTGAACTTCAAGCAGTAAAGCTCATAACCAGTTGGGCCGCAGAAAATGGTTTTCTTGAAAAAGTAGAAGTCCTGACATTTGTAGATGGTCGAGCTTCGATAGACTGGATGTTGAATTCTGGTGCTAAAGTGATGAATCTCCTTACCAAAGGCTCTATGAATCACCTCACGCATCAGCTCCAAAAAACACCTGAACAGCATTTTAAAGAGATAGAAGAAGTAATAACCTTGGCAATAGAAAACGATATTACTGTAAATGTGTATCTCGAAGACTGGAGTAACGGTATGAGAAACTCACCAGATTATGTTTTTCAGTTTTTGGCATTTCTGACCAAACAACCTGTAAAACGTATACTTTTTCCGGATACTTTGGGTGTTTTAACTCCTTCTGAAACATACACTTACTTGAAGTCGATAATCAATGAATATCCGGATACACATTTTGATTTTCATGCCCATAATGACTATGACCTGTCTACTGCCAATGTAATGGAAGCCCTTCGTGCAGGTGTTCATGGATTGCATCTTACGGTAAACGGCATGGGAGAAAGAACAGGCAATGCGGCTCTTTCAAGTGCGGTAGCTGTTATTAACGATTTTATGCCAGAGTTTAAGACATCTGTGGTGGAGAAATCATTATATTCCATAAGCAAAATTGTTGAATCGTTTTCAGGTCTAAGAATTCCCGCTAATAAGCCGATAGTTGGAGAAAATGTATTTACACAAACTGCTGGAATTCATGCCGATGGCGACAAGAAGAACAATCTTTATGTGAGTACTTTGAGTCCTGAGCGGTTCGGTAGAAAAACTAAATATGCCCTTGGAAAGACTTCCGGGAAAGCAAATATTGAGAAGAACCTTCAAGAATTGGGTATAAAACTTAATGATGCAGACCTCAAAAAAGTAACCCAAAGGATAATTGAACTTGGTGATAGAAAGGAGAACGTAACCAAGGAGGACCTACCCTACATCATTTCTGATGTACTAGACACAAGTGCAGTTAATGAGAATGTAAAAATCCTTAATTACGTACTTACACATTCTAAAAACCTTCAGCCTTCTTCTACTTTACAAGTACAAATTGGCGATGAAATTTTCCAAGAAAATGCTCAAGGAGACGGTCAATACGATGCTTTTATGAATGCCTTGAAGAAAATCTATATCAAAAAAGGCAAAGAGTTACCCTTGCTGACAGATTATTCTGTAAGGATACCTCCCGGTGGAAAAACTGACGCTTTGTGCGAAACCATAATTACTTGGAGCATCAACGGAAAAGACGTGAAAACAAGAGGGCTTGACTCCGACCAAACGGTGTCAGCAATTGAAGCGACTAGGAAGATGTTGAATATTATATAAGATGAGGTCACAAAGTTTCACAGAGTATGACACAGCGTTACACAGAAATTAATGAACTTTCTGGGCAAATATTGAAACATGCTTTTGACATTCATACAGCACTTGGGCCTGGGCTTTTAGAAAGTGCATACAAAGAATGTTTAGCATATAGACTTAATAAAGATGGTTTATTTGTTGAAAAGGAAAAACCAATGCCTTTGATTTTTGAAGAAATCAAACTTGATCAAGGTTACAGGTTAGATTTACTCGTGAATGATAAAATTGTAGTTGAACTTAAAACTGTGGACTGCTTTACAGATGTACATATAGCACAAACTCTTACTTACATGAGATTAGGAGGATTCCATTTGGGATTATTAATAAATTTTAAGGTAAAAAGCCTCAAAGATGGCATAAAAAGGTTAATTCTATAAAAATAAAAACTCTGAGGTACTCTGTGTAAAACTTAGTGTACCCCTGTGATACAAAAAAAAGCAAGATGAAAAAACACATTTTAGTAGTGCCAGGAGATGGCATCGGACAAGAAGTTACCGTCGTTGGTAAAAAAGCTTTAGAAAAAATCGCTGCCAAATTTGGCCATGATTTCACTTATGATGAGGCTCTTATGGGACATGTAGCCATCGAAGCTACTGGAGATCCATTACCAGCAGAGTCCTTAGAAAAGATGCGTGCATCAGATGCCATTTTATTTGGTGCGGTTGGCCATGCCAAATATGACAATGATCCTCATGCAAAGGTTCGTCCTGAGCAAGGACTTTTAAAAATGCGTAAAGAATT
This sequence comes from Bacteroidetes bacterium B1(2017), assembly GCA_002256395.1. Lineage (GTDB taxonomy): Bacteria > Bacteroidota > Bacteroidia > UKL13-3 > UKL13-3 > B1. Next base: position 8,494 of record NKJG01000051.1, read on the forward strand.
AGGCTTATTCGCTAATTTACGCCCAATCAAATTATTTGATGAACTTTTAGGTGCCTCAAGTATTAAACCCGAAATTTTGAAAGGAGCAGATATTCTTTTCTTTAGAGAGCTAACAGGAGATGTTTACTTTGGAGAAAGAGGAAGACTAAACGAAGGTACTACCGCCTACGACACGATGATTTATAGCAAATATGAGGTGGAAAGAATCGCTCGTAAGGCTTTTGATGCAGCTATGACACGTGGCAAAAAACTTATGTCAGTGGATAAAGCCAATGTATTGGAGTCGAGCAGACTTTGGCGAGAAACCGTATTAGAAGTAGCCCAAGATTATCCTGAAGTCGAATTAGAACACCAATTCATTGATGCTGCAGCTATGCTTTTAATCAAGGATCCAAAGCGTTTTGATGTTGTAGTTACTGGAAATATCTTTGGCGATATATTGACCGATGAGGCGTCTCAAATAGCTGGATCAATGGGAATGCTTGCTTCAGCTTCTGTTGGCGAAAGCACTGGCGTTTATGAGCCTATTCATGGCTCTGGTCATGACATTGCTGGTAAAGGAGTTGCCAACCCAATGGCCTCTGTGCTATCTGCAGCCTTGTTATTAGACATCTCTTTTGGCCTAAAAGCCGAATCAGAAGCCCTTATTGCAGCCATTGATGGTGTTTTGAAAGCTGGATGGAGAACACGTGATATCGCGGATAAAACCACTCCTGCCGACAAAATATTAGGTACGGATGCAATTGGAAAAGAAATATTAGACAGAATTTAATATTCTTTCTGAAACACCAAAAAGCCACTTCAAATTATTTTGAGGTGGCTTTTTGAATATAAGGCCAAACTAAAAATCAAATAGAGGTTTGATAAAAATTACAATCGGCATTTAAAATACATTCGTCACATTTGGGATTTGTAGGACGACAAATCTCACGCCCTAGAAATGAAATTGGCATTCCAACCGCCCACATATCCTCTTTGAGTTGAGTCATTATTTGTTTCTCAATTTTGATTCCATCCTTTAATTCAGTTACTAAACCCAATCTCGGTGCAACTCTAATCACATGTAAATCCACAATTACCCCTTCCGATTTGCCGCCAGATTCACGTAATATAACATTCGCAGACTTGCGTCCTATGCCCTTAAGATCAACCAACTCAGCCAACGTCTTGGGGATATTATTATCCTCCTTTATTATTTGTGCTATTTCCAAAAGCCATGAAGCCTTGGTATGGTACTTTCTTACCTTAGAAATAAATGGAATAAGCGAGTCCATATCCGCTTTTGAAAGACTCGCCATATCAGGAAAAGCCTCAAATAAAGCAGGAGAAATCTTGTTGATATTAGCATCGGAATCCTGAGCGGACAATACCACCATAACCAACAGTTGATAGAGATTCTGGTATTCTAAAGGGTGCCTTTTGTTGCGATATAACGCTAGCAAAGGCTTAAGAATCTTATTCCAATCTTTCATTATAAATAAATTTTCGTTTTTAAAGTTCGAAAATTAAGCTTTTCAAAATTACTTTTCAAAATTTGCTAAGAAACTAATCCAATTATGAACTAATATTTCCAATAATATCCGCTTTGATTATCCTTTCTTAAGCCAAAATTGGCTTTCATTTTATTGAACTTATAGCTCGGGTATTTCTCCCGAACAAGCTGTTCAAAATCAATAAATTTCTCTAAAGACAGCATATAATTTTTGGGTTCTTTCTCCAAATCGACCAGAAAGACACTTGCCCAATCGATAATTTCGGGATTCTGTATTGCCATTATTTCTGAAGCCAAAGAATCAAAAGCCCTATCAAAATGCTCAAAAGTTGGCTCATTCA
>NKJG01000190.1 GCA_002256395.1 Bacteroidetes bacterium B1(2017)
TTGTTGCGGCAGTGATTTTCTTCGAAAGTCTCTTACCTAACGGTTTGGGTATTTCGCAGGTTTCTCGCATTGGCGAACTTTATCACCATTATCTGGAGCACAAACAAAAAGGGGTTAGCCTTAATACCTTTTTATGGATGCATTATTCGTCAGATTCGGGTCATAAAACCAACAAAGAGCACAAAAATCTTCCTTCATTCGAGTCGCAGATATCTTTTTTAGCATTCGTTTCTCCAGTTCAGCCAATTTTAGAGTCTGGTTATAAAGAAAGCATGGTATTCTACGAAGTTTTCAACTCTCTAGAGTATTCAAATCTTTACCAATTCCAATACTTAAAGTCTCTTCTAAACCCGCCCCAGTTGGGTTAATTACTTTTAGTTATCAGGAAATTCCTTCCGAAGCTTGTACTGTCATGAAAATTTTCATGAAATCTGATTCATGGCCTTCGTCCTGATGATATTCTATTTCAAATTATTATTACCTCGTCAATTTTAAAAATTGGCCAATTAAAAGCATAATACATCATGTTTGATAAACTCGTCAAATATAGTATCCATAACAAACTTGTGGTGGGTATTGCGGTGTCGCTCAGTATGTTGGCAGGCTTGTTTTCACTAAAAAG
>NKJG01000052.1 GCA_002256395.1 Bacteroidetes bacterium B1(2017)
TTCCGCTGAAGAGGCGATTGCCATTGCTGATAACAATATTTACGATTTCTTTCATCCAGATGATCATGAATATCTCGATAAAATCTATATAGAAGCTATTAAAAATAAGACGCCGAAAATAACCTATGTTTCACGTTTTTTACACAAGAATGGCTCTTACATTTGGCGAGAAGACTCCGTAAGCCTTATTTACGACGATCAAGGCTACAACACCATCAGACTGATTACCGCCCGAGATGTAAGCGAAAGAAAGATTCAGGAATTGGCAGACTCTTTACGCCAAGAGGCCATAATTTATCAAAATAACATTTTAATTAAGCTATCCAAATTTAGATTAAATCTGGGTGATTTTTGGAATGATGGTCTATTTAAAATCACAGAAGCAGCAGCCGATGGGATTCAGGCAGGACGGGTAAGCTTTTGGCTATACAAGGAAGATAAAATTGATTGCATAGATTTATATGTAAAAGAAAACAACACCCATACCGTTGCAGAAAGCATTTTCGAGAAGGATTTTCCAAAATATTTCGAAGGACTAAGGGGAGAATTGGCCATTATAGCCCATGATGCCCATACGCATGTTTACACCAAAGAATTCTCTAAGGATTACTTGAAATCTACCCATATTATGTCTATGCTCGATTTGCCGATCAGTATTGGAGGGCAATTGGTAGGTGTGATTTGTTGGGAACATCAGCATGAAAACAAATTTTGGACAGATGAGGACATTTCATTTGCAAAATCTATCGCCGATTTTATTTCTTTGGAAATTGAATCCGACAAAAGGTACAAGACAGAAAACGAATTAAAAAGAACCAAAGAGGTTTTAGAACAAACCAGTCAAGTGGCCAAAGTGGGTGCTTGGGAAATAGATGTGCTGAACCAAAAAATATTTTTCTCGGATATAAATAAAGCCACCCTGGAGGCCCCACCAGATTTTGATTTGAATTTGGATACTGCTTTGTTATTTTTTAAAGAAGGCCATGACAGGGATTTGGTTTTTGATGCTTTTACGCAATGTTTCAAGAAAGGTATATCCTTTGACATCGAGGTAAGAATCATCACTTTCAAAAACAATGAACGTTGGGTAAGGGCTTTGGGTCAAGCAGAATATGAAAATGGGCGTTGTAAAAGACTTTATGGAACTTTTCAAGACATCAATGAGCAAGTCCACCTTGTTCAGATCATAAAAGATAAAGAACAGCAATATCGTTCGCTACTTTCCAATATTTCTAGTGTAACCTTTAGGTGTACCCATGAAGATAGATGGACGATGATTTATATCAGTGACGCCATCGAGCAATTATCGGGTTATCCTGCTGAAGATTTTATTTTTAACAAAAAACGAAGCTATTTAGACCTGGTTTTCGCTGAGGATAGAAATTTGGTAGACAGCAATTCCAATGACCAGGCGGAAGAATACGATATCGAATATCGAATTGTGAATAAATCCAATGAAATCGTATGGATTATTGAAAAAGGAAGAAGGTATTATGACGAAATAGAAAAAAGAGTGATGCTCGATGGAATCATTTCAAATATTACCGAACGTAAACAAGCTGAAATTGCTCTTATAAAGAGTTATGAGGAACTCAAAAACACCCAAACGCAATTAATTTCCACCCAATTAGAACAGGAAAAATTTGTAAGTCTAGTTAAATATTCGGGTGCCATGATTGGCATGGCAGATTTTAGTGGCAAGGTTATTTTCCTAAATGAGAAAGCCAAACATACCTTAGGTTACAACGATCCCGATGGAAATTTGATTACCAGAGATTTTTTTACGGATAATGGTAAATTTTCACTGGATAATTCGATTATACCCACCGTATATGAAAAAGGTATTTGGCAAGGGGAACAAGAGCTTATGAACCTCAATACCAATGAAACAATCATTACCGATTCAACTATATTTATCATTCGGGACCCGCAAAATAAAAGGCCTGTCGCCATTGCTACCATTCAAATTGATATTACTGAAAGAAAAAAAGCAGAGGCCAAATTAATTGAAAATCAGAAAGAACTACTTTACAAAAGTGAATTACTGGCGGTGGTGGCCAGATCAACTGAAAGGCTTTTAATTAGTACTAATATTGAAGACACGCTCTCCGAAATATTCAACCTCATTGGAGATACCATTGGTGCGGATAGAATATACTATTTTGAAAATGATATCGCTAAAAACCTCACCAGCCAAAAAACCGAATGGGTTAGAGAAGGCATTATTCCCCAAATAGACAATCCTGAATTACAAAATTTACCATTAGAGAATTATGGATTTTTCACTGAGGTACTTCTCCAAAATAAAGTATTCAAAAAAATCATATCAGAAATAGAAGATCCAGAAGTATTTGAGTTCTTGAGTAACCAAGGCATTCTTTCTATCATTTTATTCCCCATCACCATCAAAGATAAATTTTTTGGTTTTATTGGTTTTGATGATTGTAGTACTGAGCAAATATGGTCTGACGATAAAATAAATATCCTATTTTCTTTATCCACCAATGTGGCTAATGCGATAGAACGCATCAATAATGAACATATCATCAGAGAGAGCGAAGCCAATTTTAGGCAACTCAATGAAAACCTCGAAGATGTTTTCTTGCTGTTTGACCTGGCTGAGAATAGATACATATATGTAAGCCCATCGTGTAGCAAAGTACTCGGTCCTGATCAATCCTATTTTTATAATCCCAATACTTATACGGAAGATTATCTATTTGAAGACGATCAATGGATTATAGATCAAGTATTACAACAAATCAATATAAATAATTCATCAGAAATCGAATACAGATTAAAAACCTCAGAAGGAAATCTTAAATGGATTTATATGAAATCCTTTGGCATTAGAAATGAGGCCAATGAATTGGTTAGGATTTCAGCCATTTGTACCGACATCACTGAAAAGAAGAAAATTCAAAGTGAAATTAAACAGTTATCTATTGTTGCCGAAAAAATTACCAATGGGGTTTTAATTGCAGATAGACAGGGTAGGGTTTTGTGGGCCAATCAAAGTTTATTGGATATGATGGAAATAGAATTGCCCAATCTATTGGGTAATCGGCCAACCGATTTATTTAATCCTAAATTTAGAGACCCCAATACCAAATCTGAAATACTTAACGGCAATAATTTTAATATCGAAATTGAGATTGAAACTTTCAAAAAAACAAAAAAATGGATAGAAATAGTAAATACCTCTATCAAAGATGACCAAGGCAATTTGGTTCAACAAATTGAAGTAATCATTGATATCACGGAAAGAAAGAAAGTAGAAAGTTTACTTATTGAAAGTGAAGAACGTTATCGATTTATTGCTGAAAGTACTTCAGATGGCATTTTTGTAATTGAAAATACCCGAATAACATATACCTCCCCTTCTTTTCAAAAAATATTCGGCTATACATTTGAGGAAAGTTACCAACAAAGCAAAGGTAATCTCATCGATTATATCCACCCTGAGGATGCCGACTATTTCAGAAATAGTATCATTTACCACACGGGTCTTAAAAATGATAACTTTATATTAAAATACAGATCGCTACACAAAAATGGCAGCTATATATGGCGTGAAGATACCATAACCGCTATATATGATGGTGCTCGCGTTTTTAGATTTATATCGGTAGTAAGAAATATCACCGAACGCGTAAAAGTAGAAAAAGAATTGGTAGAAGAAAGACGCTTATTGCGTGCCATAATTGATAATATACCTGTCAATGTTTATGTAAAAGACAATGCCTTTAAAAAGGTATTATCTAACAAAACCGATGTGCAGTTTGCAGGATTTCAAGACGAAAAAAGTGTTCTCGGAAAAACAGATTTTGAGTTGTACAATATGGAGACAGCCCAAAATTCCTATGAACAGGATTTTCAAGTTATCCAATCCAAAGAATCCATTATTGGTTTAGAAGCTCCTTTGGTAAAAAATGACGGTACAGAATCCTGGTTATTGGTCTCTAAAATCCCGCTACTAAACGAAAAAGAGGAAGTTACCGGTTTGGTGGGCGTAAGTGTGGACATTACCGAACGCCGAAAATCTCAACAGTTGTTGTTGGAGAGCGAACGTACCCTCAGCAGTATATTGAATTCATTGGATGAGGTGGTTTGGGCCATCAGCCTGCCAGATTCCAAGCTCGTTTTAATAAGCAATTCATTCGAAAAAGTGTTTGGGAAATCTTCGAAAATCTGGAAGCGTAAATTATTGCTTTGGAAAGAGGTAATCTTACCCGAAGACAAACGGATAGGCGAACGCATTGAAAAAGAAATAAAAACGCAAGGTCAATCTTATGGCATATTCCGGATAAAAGATGCCCGTGGTGACATCAAATGGCTTGAAAATACCATAAAGGTGATTCGGAATGAGCAAAATGAATCGGTGATGATCATCGGAACCTCCATAGACATTACTGAGAAAAAAAATGCAGAAGATGCCCTCACCTCCGCCCAAGAATTGGCAGAAGAAGCCAACCGATCAAAAGCAGAACTAGAACTCAGGGCATTGCAAATGCAGATGAATCCGCATTTTATCTTCAATGCCTTAAATTCTATTCAAAGTTATATTCTTAATCAAGATACGCTCACGGCCAACCTGTACCTGACCAAGTTTTCAAGGTTGATTCGTTTGTTTTTAGACTCCTCCAGAAGTAAGTTCATCCCTCTTTCTGAAGAGGTAAATCTGCTCACGCTTTATATAGAGTTAGAGAGAATCAGGTTCGACAATAAGTTTGAATTCGAAATACTGTTTGAAGGGCATGTAAACAAAAACATTGAAATCCCGACCATGATTTTGCAACCCTTTATTGAAAACGCCATCAACCATGGCTTGAGATACAAACAGCAAAAAGGACTATTGAGTATCAGATTCCAAAAAGAACCCAATTATTTGATTTGTACTATAGAAGACGACGGTGTGGGAAGGAAAAATTCTGAAATCATAAAGGATAAGCCCATTGAGGGCTATAAATCCCAAGGTTTGAAAATTACGGCGGAACGCTTGATTACCTATAACAAAATCAATGATGCCAACATCGTATTTTCTATCAGAGACAGAATTGAAGACCCCAACAGCCCAAGTGATGATATAGGTACGGTGATTGAAATAAGATTCCCGGAAGTATAAATGACTGATGAAAAGCCTTAGGACATTGAAATAAATCCTATTTGTTGCAGGCCATTTCTCTACCACATCCACTCAAGTGTGGTAGAGAAAATTTCAGGAAATATTTTTTACATATTTCATTCTTCCCTTAGCGTTTTGGTTTTTACCTTTTTCGTCTCAAAAAGAACCTCCAAGCCAGAAAGAAATAGCTCTGTTGACGAACAGTATTTAAGCCTAAGGACAAAAAATAGATCCTTACAAAAGCAACTACCTTGAAAAATACACATTAAAACCTCAAAACACTAAACAGGTAGCTCAATCCAAGAAAACCAGCCACCCCAGTCTAATCCATATCCTATCATTGAAATTTTCATGCACTTCCAAAAACTTTTCCCGACCCCCCGACAAAGTTTTCCGACCTCCCGACAAGGTTTTCCGACCCCCTGACAAAGTTTGCCGACCCCCTGACAAAGTTTCCCGACCCCCTGACAACTTTGTAAGACCCTCTTAAAACTACAAATACCCCACTCAAAAGTGCATTTTAGCGATTAATCCTACGCTAATTAGCTGTTTTTGTTTATTTTAGCTGTGAGGGCATCAAAAGCTAGTTCAATTCTTAAAATTTTGGAATGCTTATACTTTAAAGGATTTTTTGCTATTTTTGATCAATACATACGCACGCCAAAATGTAATAGTTAAAAACTTAACCGTCCGAAAACTAATTCAGATATTGTAGGTAGTTATGAGTTATGCGGCAGCTTAAAAGACATACCCGAATGGAAAACAAAATCGTAAAATATTTTTCTCAAATTACTTCCCTTAGCCAAGACGAAGCAAGCGTGTTGGAAGAAGGGATGGTAGTAACCCACCTCAAGAAAGATACTTTTTTAATTAGGGATGGACAAATTTCTATTGACACGTATTTTATTATTGAAGGTTGTCTCCGACAATATTGCCTGATTGACGGAGAAGAAAAAACAACCAATTTCTTTACTGAAGGACAATGGGTTATTTCATTGACAGGATTAACACAAAATACACCGTCTTTTCATAATTTAGTATGTATGGAGGAAACTTCATTAGTGATAGGTAACGAACAAAAAGCTCAAGAATTATTTAAGAAATTTCCTCGATTTGAAACTTTAGCCAGAGTGGTGGTTGAAAAATCTTTTGCTGAACAACAACAACTAATGACCGCTTACCATACCGACACGCCTGAAGAGAGATATTTAAAGCTACAGAGATCACGACCTGACTTATTTCAAAGAGTTTCACAATATCATATGGCAAGTTATATTGGCGTTAAACCCGAATCATTGAGCAGAATTAGAAAAAGGATTGCCAAAAATAAATTATAGAGCAATAGGCTATAGATTTGGTTTAAGTGATTTTGGATGCCAAAAATATAAATAGATCGTCAAAATGATTACAAAGGATAAACCCAAAATGCTTGCTTCTATTCCAAAATCTCCACCACTAAGCCAAATTGGTGCATTATCAAAAACAGGTTTAAATATACTCGGGTCTTTATCGCCACTCACACCAAAACCAAGAATGGTACCCTGCATATAATTTGCCATAAAATGCAGACCTATAGGCATTGCCAAACTTTTGGTTTTTATAAAGGCAATACCAAACATAATTGAAGCAATGAAAATATTTATAGACGCCAATGTTTTTACTATTCCAGTCATACCTGGATTATTAATATGGGTTAATAGAAACAGACCCGCTATTAGCAATTGTGCCGGCCATTTTCCAAAAGCTTGAATTAGCCGTTGAAAAAGGAAACCTCTAAACAACAACTCTTCGGTGATTGCCGCTACCAGTAAAACAGACAAACCTGACCAAACAGTAGAAAACGAATAAGCATTTACCTTCCAATGAAGATAACCAAAAATGCTTAACAGTAGAACAGGTAATAACATTAGTAAGGCACCAAGGAATATTCCAGTTAGCAACTCCTTAAACCACATCAAATTCATCATACCTGTTAAATCGCTAATTCGTTTACGCCTTAACAATTGACAAATCCAGGAAACAAGGGAAATGATTATTGCTTGATGAAGAATCGTAATCTCAAAATAATAGCGATTTGCTAAAAGAATCAATGGAAATAAGAAAGAAGAAAGCAACAGAAAAAAAATCACTATCCACCATATGTTTTTTATCTTATGCTCATTATTTAAAAATATATTCATAATAAAAGGGCTTTATGATAATTGATAATTTGTATTTGTTTCTATTACTACATTACCTTTCTTATGACCTTTTTCTACATATTTATGAGCCTCACTCATTTGCGACAAGGGGTATGAAGTGTCAATCACTGTTTTAATCTTTTCAGCTTCCAGCAATTCCTTAAGTTCCATGAAATAGTTTAAACGCACTTTAGTGGACAACATACCAGTTGATGAGGACTTTACTTTCTTTTTGCCAAACAAAGATGTTATCATCATTTGCAACAAAAGCGGGAAACTTACAACTGAGGAAAGAAAAATGCCTTTTTTGGTTAGCGAATTTTTACAAGAAGAAAAAGTAATTTTGCCTGTAGTATCAAAAAGAATATCATACTGTTTGCCATTCTTTGTAAAATCTTGATTTGTATAGTCAATCACAAAATCAGCACCTAAGTTCTTAACCATTTTCATATTTTTAGAACTGCAAACTCCAGTTACTACAGCACCAAAATGCTTGGCTATTTGAACCGCATAAGTCCCAAGACTACCTGAAGCACCATTAATTAACAGCGTATCTCCTGCCTTTATTTTAGCCAGACCTTTTAAGAAATTCATCACAGTAATTGCACTTCCACTCACAGGTGCTGCAGACTGATAATTTATATTTTCGGGTATGGTCGCTATTACATCATCAACATTGACACAAGTGTATTCAGCATAACACCCTAGAGCAGTTGTTCCTCCAAAGACTTTATCACCAACATTAAATGAAGTGACATTTTTTCCCGTTTCGACTATTTGGCCAGCAAAATCAAATCCGAGAATTGTTGTCTTAGGTTTACTTAATCCCAAATATAAACGGCCCACATACGGCTTACCAATTCTCATCATAATGTCTGACCCTGTAACTGTGGCGGCATAAACTCTAACCAAAACTTCATTATGTTTAGGGATAGGTTTTGTGACTTCTTCAATTTTGAACACATCTGGTGTTCCATACATTTTACTTACGCTCGCTTTCATTTTAATATTAATAGTTCTAAGAAATAATTCAAGGACAAAATTATTTACGTAACGACTGCTATCCATTGACTTTGGTTAAGAAATACGACAAAGGCAAGAGCGATAGCCGACCGAATGACATTTAGCAGAATAGAAGAAAGACCCCACTGAAGTCCCCGCGAGGTTTGAGGTCTTTTTGCTCTTATAGAAGCTTGAACGCTTCTTAGGCGAAACTAATTTTGCTCATCGAAATGTCCCGATAGTCAAAGGCGTACGAACTTTGCGAGTAAAAGCTCTGGCGAAGCGAGATAGTTTATGATTTGTATGCCTTACCAGCCATATTATTTCTAAAATGTACCATTTCCCCACCCCTGTATACTTTTCCTGACATTATTAAAACTTTAAACATCCTATTCAAAACAACCACTCATGCTATTTTGAGAGTCAAACCTGCTCTAATTAGCTGTTTTTGTTTATTTTAGGTTTGTGGGCATCAAAAGCTAGTTCAATTCTTAAAATATTGGAATGCTTATACTTTAAAGGATTTTTTGCTATTTTTGATCAATACGTACGCAGGCCAAAATGCAACCGTTTCAAGATATCACACCAAACAATGCAATAACTACTCCATTTTTTGTGGTTATTTATGAGTTAGCCTTCAGTTTCGATCGACGGAAAACAGAAGGAAAAAAAATTTAAAAAGTTATTATTTTTTATGTTAAAACTTGAAAAGTTTACAGAACAAGATTTTGAAAGATTGATAAGTTGGATTGAAAGCGAAGAAATGTTAGTCCAATTTTCTGGCGGGATTTTTAAATTTCCATTAACCAAAGAACAACTAAACGAATATTTAAATACAGAAAATACAATTTCATTTAAAATTATAGATATAGAAACCAAGGAAGTAATTGGACATTCCGAAATCTATAAAACTGAAAAAAATGAGGTTAAACTTTGTAGAATTTTAATTGGTGAGGAAAACCTAAGAGGAAAAGGATTTGGTAAAAAAATTATAAATGAATTAGTAAAATATAGTTTTGAAAAACTAAATGCTGAAAAAGTTGAACTTAATGTATATGATTGGAATAAGTATGCGATTCAATGTTACGAAAAAACAGGTTTTGAAATAAATCCAAATAAATTTAGCGAAATTGAAGTAAAAGGAAATAAATGGATTTCATTGAATATGATTTTAAACAAATCAAAATGGAAAAAATTAATTGAAAATAAAACCGAACGGCTAACAGCAGATGGCTAAAATGGCGGTTTTATGCTTTTTTAGAAACTTTTGTGCTTGTTGGAAGTTTAGGAATTTTCAGTAACTTTGGTAATGAAAGTCCGCCACTTCTGCAAGCTGCCAAAACGTCAACAGAAATTTTATATGAAACAGTACTTTCTTTTAATTTTCCTATTTATACCGATTAATAGTTTTGGACAGAGGCCCGTGGTTACCACTGATTTCAATACCATCTATTTATGTATTGACAGTGTCACCTATGAACAATTATATCAAAGCAAATATTTAAAAGACACTTTGTTTTTTTGTAGAGAGCAACAAGAAGAAACCAATGCCGGTACATACATTGGAAAGTACTTAATTGGCGAATCAGCTACAATAGAATTTTTCCAACCCAAAAATACTCACCAGCTTGGAGATAATTTTGGCGACTGGGGAATTGAATTTAAAACTAGAAAAATCAATATGCTCGACCAAATAATCAAGAATTCAAACCTGCTGAAAATTCCTGTTGATACTTTTACGACTACAGTGGCTCTAGACAGTTTACCAATCAATTGGTATAAATCACTAAGCTTAAAGAATGCAAACAATGAGTTAGCAATCTTAGAGTATCAATCAGATTATTTAAAGAACTTGGGCTTTACGGACAGCCAAATCAACCAGTCTATGACCTACAAACAATTTAATGGAATTTTATCAAATGGGAGAAAATATCCTAGACAATTCTCAATGGTAACCTACATCAAGTTATATGCAGACAAAAAACTTATGGATAGATTACAAGATTATGC
>NKJG01000053.1 GCA_002256395.1 Bacteroidetes bacterium B1(2017)
CAGTTTTATTATATTTTCCACGCATGTTGGGTATAATATGTCGTCAGAATTAATCCAACCTATTAAATCGCCTTTTGATAATTTGAAACCTTTATTAATGGCATCGGATTGTCCTTTATCTTTTTCATGCACAATAATATCAATGCTATCTCTATATTTATTGACAATATCCATGGTATTATCAGTAGAGCCTCCATCTACAATTATGTACTGAATATTTTTGTAGGTTTGATTAAGTACACTTAATATGGTAGCTTCAATAAATTCACCTTGATTAAATGATGGGGTGATTATTGTAAATAATAAATTCAAGTGAGTCATTTTTTTAAACTAAATTGAATTGTTTTTGTTTTTTTTTCATCATAAATACTAAGCTTTACGTATGCTAGTATTAGTAAAATAATACATCTAAAGCCAACGTTGATTAATTCGGTACTAAAGAAAGATAGTGTTATAACAATTAGCAGATATATTTTTGCTGATTCTGCAATCTTTGAAATTGAATGCTTATTAAAAAAACTATAAAGTGTATACACAACTAAAATATTTAGAAATATAATCATCCACCCGCCTTGTAAAATTAACAATGACCAAACAACATCTCCAGTATCGATTTGTGTGATTTTATTAGTTTTAACATCTAATAAACCCACATTGAAATGTAATTTATTTGCACTAGTTGAATTTTCAGTAATAAACCCAAGACCAAAGATTGACTCTAAAGGCTCTTTGGAAACAAATTGTGCCCTTTCAATAAAGTGAGCAAGTCTATAAGAGAAAGTATTCATTTCATCTTGTTGCTTATATTTAGATGACTCGAAAACATTCAAATTTTGATAAGTACGGCTAGCAGTTTTTAGAAATATATCTACATTACTCAAATATAAAATGGCACAAAATAAAGCAATACCCGATATTATTTTATTTCTAAAATTTGTTTTGCTAATATAATATACTATTATAATCCCAAAAGTAAGTATCAACATTGATCGATGGGCAGGAGCAATTATACTCAAACCCAAAATTATGATAGATAAATATCTTACTTTTTTGTTGATGAAATTTACTTGGAAAACAACTAAAATAAATGAAATAATCAGGAACATTGGAGTATTATAATATCTAATCCAACTTGTTCCAGTTAATAAATTTGTATTTACATCGCCACTTGGAGAACCAATAAGTATAGTGTTAGTAGGGATTTGTAATAAATACAAAATGGAAATAAATATTGTAATTATAGTAATGCTTTTTATGGTGTATAATAGGTCTTCCTTCGTGAAAAGGTAAAAATAACTTAATGAAAAGAATAAAAGATATGGCCTAAGTACTCTTAAAACATCAATAGCCTCATAATCTAATACAGCAATACTATAAAGAGAGCAAATTATTGAAAAAGTGATTAAATAATTTATTGATTTAATTTGCTTAAATTTTTCTTTAGAACTTAGGATTCTTTTGAACTTAATAATATGGATTAAAATAATAATAATTAGTGAAAAGTCGTAAGTTTTCGAAATCATTGGTAACCCAAAGGAAATAAATTCCGAAGGTATTATTTGAAAGCCATTTGAAACAAAAAAGAAAAATATTAATAAGCATATTTTTTTGTTTTTTTTATTCTTGGAAAAGAAAAACAAAAAGTGGATAATGACAAGCGATATTCCAAGCATATTAGGATATTAATTGAGTATGAGTCCTAATAAATTTGGCTGGATTACCAGCCCAGATTTCATTTTTTGGGATATCTTTAGTAACAACACTTCCAGCACCTACAATTGAGTTTTGTCCAATTGTTACTCCCTTAAGAATTATGCTATTAGCACCAATAAAAACATCATCATGGATATCAACAGGTGCTGTTTTAATTTTAGAAATATTATGTGCCCTTCTATCTAGATGTTGCATTGGATGAAAATCTGTGTCCCAAATGCAGACATTTCCTCCAATTGTTACAAAATTCCCAATACTTATATTTTCGACACAATAAATTGTAACTCCTGAAAAACCTGAATTATTACCTATATTTAATTTACCGTTTTCTGTCACTCTTATGGAGCATGGTTTCGTCAAGCCTACCATATTAGCTTTTTTTGAACTATTAAATATGACATTACTACCTATATTAATATGACCGTCATTTTTCATTAATAAAAATCCGTAATTTTTTGGAAAACTTGAATAATGAACCCTGTTTTTTTTAAATAGAATGAAAAGGTAAATACTCTCAATCCAACTTATCGCTGTTGAAATAAAAGAAAAAATAAGTTTCATTTTTGTTTCTTAATTGAAAGTTGAATTATATTAATTTTTAAAGGCCTATTGAGGTCAATATTTTCTTTTGTAATTTAAGTTTAAGAACGAGGCTAATTAAGTTACGACTTTATTTTGAAAATTGCTATTATATCGCTTTGAGTTGGGAGTGTGTCGAACTCGATTAGAGTTAAAATTTCATTTCTAAATTCATATATTTCATAGCCTAAATCCCAAAGTAAATATAAGCCTGATCCTATATTACTACTAGATTTATCAGATATAACTCTATTGTATTCAAAGAAAATAATTGGATGAAATAATCTAATTGTTTCAGATGCTCCTTCAATCACTAGATGATCCACACCTTCAGTATCAATTTTTAAAATATCTACGGAATTAAGTTTTTTGTTTTTTATGAAATCATCAATTGTAATTACAGGTAATTCAATTTTTTTTTCATAAGGCAACATAGTATATTTTGTCATAGAATTATAAGCATCATCATCACAAAGGTAAAAATCGGTAGTACCATTTGTATTGCTAACACAGCTTTCAATAATAGTTATATTTTTAAAAGAATTAAGATTCATATTTTCACTTATTCTCTTCTGGCAATAAGGAGATGGTTCAAATGCAAAAACTGCTCCATTTCCACCCACAATTTTAGAAGATATTAATGAATATATACCGATATTAGCACCAACATCTAAAACTACCATGTCTTTTTTTAAACAATCAATAAAATAATTTATAGTTGTACTTTCAAAGGTATTTATATACAACCTGTAATCAACGTGTTTCTTTAAATCGAGATTAACTCTCACACCTTTGTAATTATAATTATTTATAATTTTAGGTTTAAATATGTTGATATAAACAAGTTTGAATTTTCTAATAATTTTTTCCAAAAAGCTTTGCATTTTTTTTTAAGTTTAATAAATCATGATTTAAATGAGAATTTCTATTTCTCCATCCCTTTTACCTATTATGTGGTTTTTCTAATAGAGTCAAGTTCTCGGAAAAATTTAAAAGGATTTTTATGATAAAAATAGTAAATAGACATCGAAGTAATAAATGTGCTAGAAATAAATACTAGAGTAATTTTTAAGCTATCTAAAATGCTTATTTTTAATATTAAATTACCAATAATTATTGATATTATAATTGTTGATAACCAAACAAGAAATTCAGATTTCTTTTTAAATAGCCAGAAACCAAGGTATTTTTTCTGAAAAAATAAAGTTAAAGAAAATGAGGTAAATATAGAAATTGTACTGCCAAGAACTATTGAATTAAACCCCATAGTTTTGAATGTAAATAAAATAACTAGGGAATTAACTATCACATTTGAGGCTTGTATTAAAATTGTTTTTTTTACTTCATTTTTATATAATAAAAATACGTAAGAGGGTATTACTGTAGATCCTAGGAGGAAAAATGGGATTATATATTTTAGAGCAACATTAATTTCATTTATATTAATTTTGAGCCAAATGGAAGTTATCTGCTCTGAGCAAAGAAAGAAGATAACTAATAAAGGGATGATAATAAAAAGTATTATATTTTGACTTTTAAGGATAATTAGTCTGTTGGTCTTTAAATCATTTGATGCAATTATTGGGGTTAGGGGATAAGTTAGCTTTGTAATGATTCCCCAAATTTGCCCTTTTATTCTCAATGATATATCGAAGTAACCGACTTCCTTTACTCCTAAAAGCGAAGAAACCATAATTTTTGTTAAAGGTTCAAATAAAAACCCAAATAAACTCGTGGTATATACTTTTAAACTATAATTCAAATGTTTATTAATTTGTTTCTTATATTCAAATCTTTTGTAGGTGATGAATAAATTACCCCAGAATTTCATGGAATAATAAATTAAGAAACCAAACCAAATTAAAGTACTGCAGAATATTGAAAGTCCAATTTCTTTTAAGCCATATCCCAGCATAATAGTTATTAAAACACCAGACCACCATGCTATTGTGAAGAGCAATTGTAAAATATTTGTCAAATAATTTTTATATTGAGAGTCTAATATTGCAGTAAATATTTGACCAATTATTACAAACATGTTGCTACATATCAGGAATAAATATAATATCCTAGCCTCTGAGTAGAATTTAGTGGGTATTTGCAATATTTTTATTACAACGATATCCTCTCCAATATATAAAAGAATTGTCAGGATTGTTGTCATCAATAGGATTATAGTAAAAGCTGTTATGATATCTTTATTTGATTCTTCACTTTTACCTTGTTCGGATAAATATTTAATTAACGACGTAGTAATTCCTAAATTAGCAAAAATATTTAGGTTACCTAAAACTGATAAAATAGCAAATATACCGTATTGTTCAGGACCAAGTAGCTTAATAAAAATAGGAATACACAACAAGATAATTATTGTTGTTGTGATGAATTGAAATACACCTACAAAGGTATTTTTGAAAAAGTTTTTTTTCATAACACAACTAACCCAAAAAGTCAAGAATGAATAGATAAGGTGCCTTAGTAATGATTGAACTAAGGAAATCTACACAGAACTTACAAGAGAATAACAAATAAAAATAAGGGTTTATATTTAAGAATACGATTTACCTTAAAAACTTGAATATTTTAGGTGCGTCTATTTTTTTTAAATTTATCCAATATTTTCTTAAGAAAATTCTTTTTAGCTTTGTTTTCAGAGTAATATCCACCACCATATCCGCTTCCGTAACCATAACCATAACCATAACCATAACCATAACCATATTCTGAAGAATGCTTGTAGTCTAAGGCATTAAATATAATATTTATGGAAGGGAAGATAGCTCTTTCTTTGAGATCTTTGATAGCATCCAAGTACTGCTTGGGGGTTCGTTGATGTCGTACTATAAAGAAGCAAGTATCCACAAGAGCAGCTAAAATAAGAGCATCACTTACTAAGCTCGTAGGTGGGGTATCTATAATTATATATCTGTATTCATTTTTTAGATATTCTAACAACTTGTTTAGGCTACCATTTGCTATTAATTCAGCGGGGTTTGGCGGAATAGGTCCTGAAGTTATAATGGATAAGTTTTTTATTTCAGTTTTTTGAATAATATCATTTTCAGTAGCCTTGCCTATTAGATATGTACTTATTCCAATTTTGTTGTTAACGTCTAAATATTCGTTTACTTTTGGCTTTCTCATATCTAAACCTATGATAAGTACTTTTACATCGAGCATACTCAATGAAGCAGCTATGTTTGTTGCGACAAAACTTTTTCCTTCTCCTGGAGTTGATGATGTTACTAACATCACTTTGCCCTTTTGACTATTATCGTTAGCAAATAAGTATTGCATATTCGAACGAATCATCCTTATTTGTTCTGCTGCAAAACTTCTGCTTTCCAAATTGATAAGATTACTTGCTTCATTCTTTTCTTGTTTACCAATTTCCCCAAATACTGTTATTCCAGTTGCATTTTCAATTTCTTTTTTAGATTGTACAGTATTAATTAGTAACTCTTTGATATTGATAAAGGCTGCAGGAAATATTAATCCCACCAATAATCCCATTACCCAAACAATATTTTTACTTGGCTTCATAGGCTTTGAGCTACTAAATGGGAGGTCTACAATACGGCTATCATTTACTGTTGAGGCATATGAAAGAGCTGTTTCTTCCCTTTTTTGTAAAAGAAGCAGATATAGGCTTTCCTTTATACTGGCTTGTCTTTTGATCTCCACATATTCACGTTCTTTTTTGGGTATGGTTCCAATGGCTGCTTCCAGTCGGTTATTTAAACCAGTCAAACTATTTCTACTGACCATTATATTATTCTTCTGGTTAGAAATATTCTCTCTAACAGCACCTTTGATGTTTTTTATTTGCGTATTGATGGTTTCTAAGAATGGATTTCCTGCCTGAGTAGATCGGGCTACTTTTTCTTTTTCGAGTTCCAAGGCACCTAATTGGGTCAAATAACTATTTAGAACAGGATCGCTTACCATCAACGTTGACGGTGATACATTTCTCATTTGATTAGATTTGAGATATTCCTCTACACCATCTAGGACCTTGAGCTGGATATTTACCTCATTCAGCTTGGTATCATTTTCCTTTACTTTTTCAAGGAAAAGATTGGCTTCTGTACTTAAATCCGTAATTCCTTTGGAAGTTCTGTATTGTTCCACGTCTTTTTCTACATCTCCCAATTCACTGGTTACTAATTTTAGTCGATCTTCAATAAATCTCAGGGTGTTAGTAGCCTCTCGATTTTTATCTTCTAAGGCTAAAAAAGCATATTCTTCTAATATATTTCCTAAAATTGCTTTCCCTTTTTCAGGAAGTGCATCTTCTCTTTTCAGTGATACGACTGTACTTTTAATATTGACCAACTCGGTACTCAAACCTTTAATAATGGCACTTACCACTGCATCACGATTTGCAAGTTGTACCTTTATAGGTAACATTTTGAACTTGGATACAGAGTCAACCGAAAAAATCCTGATTTGACCAAAAGGGGTCTTTATACCTTGTCCATAAGTAAACTCACCTAATGTGTTTTTGTCTTCATCTAATAATTCATATTTATCCTTGTTTTTATGAAGTACAAAAAAAGGTTCAGGAAAACCTTTTGGATTGGAATCCAGCTGGTATATTTTGATTGGGCTATCATTAAATAATTCTACATCTCTTATATTTCCCTCTCTTAGATAGCTCACAGTAAGGTTAAGTTTATCAACCACTTTTTCGATTAAATTTCGGCTTCGCATAATCTCTATCTCGTTTTCCACCAGTTTACTGCCTGGCATAATGTCGAGTTCTTTTAAGATATCATTGCCCATATTGGATCCTTTCTTTTCATCCTTTACCAATATTGAGGCTTGGATTTCAAATATGGGTGTTGTATACCTCAAGTAAGTGTATGCAGTGGCCAAGCTAATTACTAAGCTTATGAGAAACCAAGGCCAGCGTCGAAAATATTTAAAGAAAAAGTCTCTTAAATTGAAATTATCTTCCTCTTCTTTCCAAATGTTAAAGTTATTATCGTTCATTTTATTAGCTGTTGTCTATTAACTATTTGCTATTAGCTATGTTGTTTCTCAATTATTTAATTATGTTGACCAAAACATTTATCAATACCACCAATGCTGATGCCCCACTGAGGTAAAGGGGTGCCAATTGCACTTTCTGGTCTGAGAAAGTTGCTTTCGCTTTTAGAGGTTCTATATATATCATATCTCCATCTTTCAGGTAATAATAAGGTGATGAGAATATTTCTTTGCTCAATAAATTCACTCTTGCCATTTCTCTTTTCCCATAATAATCTCTGATAATCATAACGTTGGTTCGGTTTCCAAAGGCGGTCAAGTCACCTGCCAATGCCAATGCCTCGGTCAGGGTGGTTTTGTCATCTATGAGATTATAAACAGCAGGCTTGGCAACCTCACCAATAACTGTGAAGCGATGATTTAAAAAACGCACGGTTACTGAAGGTGATTTTAGCAGTTTTTCAACCTCAATTCTAACTTTTTCAGCCGCCTCATCCAATTTTAAACCATTTAGAGAAATTCTTCCAATCATGGGCAAATCTACTTGTCCGGTATTATCTACCAAAAAGCCTAAGGGTTGGCCAAATTGGCCCATATTTTGCCCAGGAAAATTAGTAGTAAAGATTCTATTAATATTGTTAAAATTTAGAATATCATTGCTTTCTTGACTCAAACTGCCCACAGTAATGGCCAAAATATCATTGGGTCTGATTTTAGTAATGATTGGGATATTTTCAGGCAATATCTGATATTTGGTACTATCAGTACTATCAAAATAAGTAATGGTAGGTGTAGTAACACAAGAACTTTGAATAGCCATCAATGTGATGAAAAAGCTAAATAGTTTAAGTTTGTTCATTTAAAGATAATTTGCGGTAGGTTGGTTGCCCAAGATAGTATTTTTTTGTAAAATATTTTTGTCTAAGTCTATTTCTAATTTCAATCCCAATTGTTCTAGGTATAATATAGCCTTGTGGCCTTTGTGGTCTATCACCCTACCTTGGAAATCCATAAAGGCCCCGGAAGCGATGGTCACCAATTCATTGGGCTCAAAAGTTTTGATTTTTATGTTTTGGTGGTCATATTCGTTCAGCATGGCTTTTATGCGTTCAATTTCCGATTCTCGCATGGTGGCCATTTGTCCGCCTTTGTAACCAATAAAGGTAACTACCCCTTCGGTATTTAATACGTCGTATTTTTGAATTAGGTTGATTTTTACAAATACATAAGAACGAAAGAGCGGTTCCACCACCAATTTTTTTCTATCCGACCACTGCTTGCTCACCTCTCTTTTGGGGCAATAAGCTTCTATGCCTTTTTCAAGCAAAAGCTGTTCAGTTTTTTTCTCAAACCTCGACTTGGTGTAAATCACATACCAGTTCATAAACTTATATTCAGGGCTACAGAATAATGGAAATATTTATCAAGTGCATTGTTTATTAGAGTTTGTTGGTAAGCAAGTGAGCCTTTTAAAAATACATCATGCGTGATTTCATAAGTGAAATTGCTTGCCAAAGTATTATATCTATTGATACTCCCCCATAAAAACTGAGTACCTCGCTCATATTGTTGTCCAAAACCTTTGCCGACCGTTCCAGCCCTTACGGTATTGAAAGTTATTTGGCCTTTTAATCCTCTGATAAATTGGTAGGTGTAGGCGGAGTACCATTGGTCGGCATTAGGTCCTATCCAATGGCCCAGATTATATTCTCGGTTGGTATAGGTTTGGGCAGGAACAAAATGCACGTAATTGTAAGGACGTGTTCGCGTATAGTCGGTTTGGAAATATCCATTTTTAAAAGGGATATTGGTAACAGACAAGCCTGCACAATAGCCCGTTTGGTTTCGCATCAAAGCTTTATCAAAGAATTTTTTAAAACTCATTTCATCTACAAAGAAATTGAAATAGAGATGGGTATTGGGTAAGTGATTTCTGCTACTAGCTTGTAAAAAAAACTGAGAATTAGATAAAGTGTTTGTACCTCCTCCATTCTCTCCATCATAGTGGCTTTGTGCCCTCCAAAAAGCCAAGGGTATCAAATAACCCAATTTGAGTCGGTTATTAAAAATGATAGACTCCCCAATAGAAAAGCTCAGTTTTTTAGAAGCCATAAAGGTAAAGGAGTGGGTGCTTAAATATTTGGGCACGAAATCTATTTGTGTTTGCATGGCCACTGTAGTCGGCCTTACATAAGCGGAATCCACCACTCCTGAACTTAACCACATGGCGGTCATATTGAAAGACAACCAAGTGGCGGGTTTTACATCCAGCCGCACAAAAGGATAGGCGGGGGCCTTGTTGGACAAGACCACCTTGCCATTGGCTCCATAGCCCCATTGTGTTTTTTCTCTACCTGTGCTGATCGTACCCCATTTCCAGTTGTAACTGAGGTTGGTTCGGAAATCAGAATAGTTGGTAGTGCCAGGTGAGGCAATGCCAAAAAAGCCTGGCTCAGGCGTGAAGGACTTTTTAAAGTCCACCAAAGGACCATTTTCGCTTATTTCGTTGAACGAAAAACTGTATCCGAAGTTTTTATGTATATAGCCATACAACCAGAATCCACTGCTACGTTTGAAAACCGTTTCGCCTTGGCGAAGGTCCAGTTGGGTACCGATGATGGGTTGTAGGTTGATGGTAAAGTCTTTATTGCGATAAGCCACAAAACGCCAGCGGTCGTTTATTTTCTTTTTGAAAAGAATAGGCGGCAAAGAGCCACTGTGCATGGTATCGATACTTATACGGTCCAAAAGATAGTCTTTGAGATAAAAATCGAGTTCTTTGTTCTCCAATAAGGTGAGCTCTTTATATCTAAAATAGACCTCACTAAGTTTTTCTTGAATGTATTTACGTGACAAAGGCAACACTACGTCGTCTAAAGAAATTATACCCCGCTGGGCCATACGACTTAAGAAATTATAGGAAGTCTTAAACTCTGGTTCATACACCACCTGAGCAAAAGCCATTTGGCCAAGGCACAGTAGAGCAATGA
>NKJG01000086.1 GCA_002256395.1 Bacteroidetes bacterium B1(2017)
GCCTTTCTAAAGATATATGGCTGTTTTACATACCCTTTTTGATTCATTCTCATTGGTGTCTCCAAAATGATATTTGCCGATTGAAATAAATCTATTTGTTGAGTGGAAGACAGATAACCTTTATCCCCAAGTAGCACACAATCAGATATTTGATCTTTCACATCATTCAATATTTGAACATCATGAACATTTGCTTTGGTAATATCAATAGATTGAAAAACGCCAGAAACAGAACAAACTCCATGTAATTTATAGCCGTAAAACCAGGTGTCTTGCGATGCACAAAATCCTTTTGAAGGAGCAGTCTCAAAATCTTTTTTACAGATCTTAAGTCTATTTTCTCTCGACTTTTTACATATTTCTAAAGGCATACTATCAATAATGAAATAGTCTTCAAATTCTAAAAATGAACTAGCAAGCTTTGTTCTGACTGTTTCTGAAAACTCAAACAATTTTCTACGTCGTTTATTGTATTGACTTCGTTCAATTAAATTTGGAATCGATGTATTAGCCAGCTGTTTGAATAAATTATTTTCACTGTCAATAGACATGTATTCAGCTGTTAAACTCAAAGCAACTACTTCAATATCAGTCATTTTTGCTTTTCT
>NKJG01000087.1 GCA_002256395.1 Bacteroidetes bacterium B1(2017)
GACATTGGTACCATACTTGATGAGAGGGGAAGAGAGTTGTATTATGAAGAACCTCGTAAAACAGAATTAACCCGTATAGCCTATCAAATGGCTAAGTCAGGTAAAAGTTATAATGGCAAAACTTATTCTTTGCAAAACTTTTCAACCGCTAATTTCTTTTTTGACAGGGTTGTGGAGAAAAACAACTTTTATAACAAAGTAAAAAACATTAGAGGAGATAGCTACACAATAAGTCCATACCATGTATTGTGGCCGATTCCTAGGCCAGCAATTTTGGCAAATAGCTTGGGACAGATCAATCAAAATTTAGGATATGCAGGTAGTGAATCAAATAAACCAGCATTAGACAAGATAATGGAATAGAATATTGGTTAAAAGGTAAACACAAAAACCCTGAGGATTCTTCAGGGTTTTTTGTTTTTTTATATTTCAGGATTAAATTTAGGCTCATTTATTTTCACCTTAATTCTCTTTTGGCAATTTGGATTAATACGGAATTACAATTGGTTTTACTGTGCCGAATAATTTTAAATTTATGATATTTTCACTATACGGAACTGAGTTAGAATAAATGGTAAAGCAACAGATAATTTCGGAAAA
This sequence comes from Bacteroidetes bacterium B1(2017), assembly GCA_002256395.1. Lineage (GTDB taxonomy): Bacteria > Bacteroidota > Bacteroidia > UKL13-3 > UKL13-3 > B1. The sequence goes on from NKJG01000087.1 coordinate 601, forward strand.
TGGAGT
>NKJG01000191.1 GCA_002256395.1 Bacteroidetes bacterium B1(2017)
GCAAGAATGATTTAAGCTATTGAAATCTTCGAAAAATAAGATTAGCTCATGGCATGTTGATTCTGATGTGAATGACAACTCACGATGATTGGGGCCGAAAACAACAAACTGCTCTGCTATCTCGTCCCTCTACTAGACTCTGATCAAAACTTCATGAAGAACAGATTCGAAATTTGAACCAATTTTCTCATTTGGAGAATTATGATCAAAAGAATTTTCTTCTTGTTTTTCTTGAAAGGTTTGGGGGTGTGACCTTGTTCAATTGATGATCTCATCCTGTTGTACAAATCGGCCAAAGCTTTTTGCCTTGGTGAACAAAAAGTCAATCCCACTTTGCCAGCATCATTCCCCTCTAACACAGAATCCATTTCATTTTTAGCAAGACTGAGATCTTCACGGCTTCTCTGACAAGATGGCTTGTGGGGATTTTGATGAGAACACATGGCTTAACAGTGAAGCAATATGATTACAAAAGCTAAAGGATTTGCTGTATCAGATTCATATCAGTATGTCTGCTGATTCTTTTTCTAGCACACATTTCCGTATAGCTAGTAAGTATCATTACTACATTAAAATTTATAATAAAATTTATAGAGGGAA
>NKJG01000088.1 GCA_002256395.1 Bacteroidetes bacterium B1(2017)
ATAAACAAAAACAGCTAAATAGGGGAGGGTTTATCGCCAATTTGGCAGTTTTAAGTGTGTTATTTAAAGTATTAAGAGGGTCGGGAAAATTTTTCAGTTGTTCGGGAATGGTATACATCTAAGAAATAATTTAGATGAATAGGATTATTAATATTAAACCATCTTGCATCGACAGAGCTTTCGCTCGCAAAGTTCGTACGCCCGTACTCCTTTGACTATCGGAATAGCTCGAAGAGCTAACGTTAGCAGAAGTTTTTAATTAGTGTACTTGAATATTAAATTAGCTTTTTTACCTAGAATTCTAATTTCCAAGTTTTCGCTAATTTTTTCATGATGATAAATTTGGTCGTTCATTAATGAAATGCCTATCTCTTGAATTGGGAATTGTGGCAAATTTTGGACTTCAATATATTCTACGGTTGTCTCGCCATTTGTAAAGGTATTTTTAACCTTTCGGCAATTATTTAGCTTCGCATAATCTTGTAATCTATCCATAAGTTTTTTGTCTGCATATAACTTGATGTAGGTTACCATTGAGAATTGTCTAGGATATTTTCTCCCATTTGATAAAATTCCATTAAATTGTTTGTAGGTCATAG
>NKJG01000192.1 GCA_002256395.1 Bacteroidetes bacterium B1(2017)
ATTATGCTTATTAATTTTATTCTATTTAAAAACGCCTTTTTGGAGAAAAGTCTCCAAAGAGGGTGATTTTTCGGGTGCGAAATAACGAAGAAAATTTCATAATTCCGATAAAAACCTAAAAAAAAGTATAAAAAGGTAGGATTATTTTGGGATTATGAAAGTCTGACTAAGAATATTTATAACCAAGACTAATTCTACCCTTAAAAAGTTATATTAAACGAATAATTTGAAGTTTTTCCAGCCCACTTTTTTAAATAAATGATAGTTTAAATTCTTGATTTCTAAATTAAAAAAAATGATTATTAATTCTTCAAAACCATCTTCTCTGGATCCCATATTATGGGTGCTTTTCTTTCAGTACTCAAATTACAAGCAATTGACGGAGCGGCGGCTCTTAAGCCAAAACTTGCGTCTTCAATAATTTTGGAGCCTGTTCTGATTCCATTAAAAAATACGATCATGTGGTCTAACCTATCATCATAACCTTTCGGAGGTTCATAAGTGGTCTCTTTGTTCATGGTATAGCCTACCTCTGCATTTCCATATTTTGCCTCATACCATTTTTTAAATTCCACTTTTTGT
>NKJG01000193.1 GCA_002256395.1 Bacteroidetes bacterium B1(2017)
TCAATTGTCCAATCATTTTTAGTTCTTCTATCTTCAAGGTATAATCCTCCCATTGCTTCAATAATGCCTAAAATTAGAAGCAGAACGACGGGTATTGATTTACTAATTAATTCATTTTCCATATTTTATCTTAATGTTTCTGCAAACGAATATATTACTCAAACTCCCTTCCTAAGTCTTTTAAATTTCATAGGTTTTTTTATTTTTTTGCCTTAGTATTTATATGATTGTTTAAAAAATAAGGTTTAGGAAATAATATCGTACGTTTGGGTTAGTTTATTTATTTCATATTAGAACCTTTACAAATGTAAGATTTCTTCTAATAATTTCAAAAAATCCTAAAGTTTAGAAGCTAAACGCAGTCTTCCTAAAAATCGAAAATTTGTTTTCTTGACGCAATTTTAAAAATTTGCTAATATTCGTTTTCAACATCAGTCCACATTTTTAAAACCCCACCCACCAATATTTTGCTCTAATTCACTATTTTTGTCAAAAACATAATAATTTCAATGAACTGCCAAGGGTCTTTGAAAAAAATATAGATGCATCTCAAAAACAAAAACAT
>NKJG01000054.1:0-1810 GCA_002256395.1 Bacteroidetes bacterium B1(2017)
GTAAATACGGCTAGGTTGGATACATTCACGTAAAACTTCATACTTTCAAATTTGACCTTATTGGCCATAGCCTTAGGGAGGGTGTATGCCAAACTAATATTATTTAATCTAACAAAGGAAGATTTTCTCCAAACCGTATACGCAACAGCTCCCCCTGCCGCTGACATCATTTTAGCATAGTCATTTATTGGATTTTCTGGAGTCCAATAAGGTCTTTTATAAAATTGAGAACGGTCGTAGAACAAATCCACATTTTTAGCCTCATTGTATGCTGTATTTTGCCCAATACGGCCATATAATGAGAATGAAAAATCGAAATTTTTGTATACGTTAAACTCATTTCTTAGGTTAAATGAAAACAAAGGATTTTGGTGACCTAAAAATTGTCTATCATCTATGGTATATTTACCATCTTTATTTAAATCTTCGAGTTTGAAGTCCCCTGGCGTAAATCCATAAGTCTTAGCTAAATCTCTTTCAGACTCCTGCCAAACACCCAAAACTTTGTAGTCCCATATTTGATTGATAGGTTTACCAATAAACCACCCGTTAGCTCTATCGTCTTGGTCTACCATCGATACATTTCCACTTGCATCTTTTACTGGTACAGCTCCATACAGTTTCAAGATTTTGTTATTATTGGTCCAGAAACTTACATTCGAACGCCATACAAAATTTTTCTTCTTGTAGTTTTCAGTGTTTATCGCTACTTCGAGTCCGTTGTTTCCAACAGAGCCTAAATTTGAAATTACACTAGCAAATCCTGTAACATTAGGGAGTGAACGGAACAATAACAAATCATTTGTTTCTCTGATGTAGTAATCCACAGAGCCAGATATCTTGCTATTTAAAATTCCAAAATCTAAACCAAAATTGTATGAGCTATTTTTCTCCCATTTCAAGTTGGGATTGGGCATATTTGTAGTTCGTACAGTTCCAGTATTATACGTTGCCCCACCTGGTGTAGTGTAGCTATAAACTCCTATAGAAAGAGCAGAAAGAGATGCAAACCTATTGGCAGAGCCATCGCCATTTAATATTTCGCGGTTACCATTTACCCCATAAGAAACTCTAAGTTTTCCATAATCTAAGTATTTCTGAAGGCCTTTAAAGAATTTCTCGTCAGTAAATTGCCATCCAACGGCTAAAGAGGGGAACATTGCTCGTTGATTGGCAGCTCCAAAGCCCGAGTATCCATCTCTACGCATTGTAGCTGTTAGAAAATACTTTGAACTGAAATTGTAATTAATTCTTCCCATTAAAGCATCTCCCGTAAAATAGGTATCGTTGCTTGTTATAGATGGAAACAAAGTTGCCGCACCCACATTATGGTAAAGTAAGTTATCACTTGGTGAATAATTCTCAGCATTGATTACATTTTGCCAAATTTGGGCTTTTTCAGCATTCACCAAAAATGTAGCATCAAAATTGTGTTTTCCAAATGATTTATTCCATCTTAAAATATTATCAAGTTGCCATTGAAACGAGGTGCTATTTTCTCTTCTAGATATACCACGACGGTTTGTTATTCCTGGCTTATTTGCCGAAACATGATCTAAATAATTCAGAAACTCGAACCTTGGAGTGTAATTAATCTGATATGAAAAACCATAACCTAAATCTCCTTTTATAAAAATAGAACTAAATAGGTTATTAACTCTTCTATCTCTCGAATTAAAAACTTGGTCAAGAAATGGATTGGTGTTATTACCAACGTCATCATTGGTACTTTGACGTAGTGTAACACCATCATCTTGATATAACTGACCAAAAGGTGTGGTACGAATAGCATTGCCCAAATCAATTGGAA
>NKJG01000054.1:2604-9288 GCA_002256395.1 Bacteroidetes bacterium B1(2017)
ATTAACTCCATCTACCACTATCAAAGGCGAAGTAGAAGCTGTTAATGAAGCACGGCCTCTAATTAGAAAACTTCCACCACCTCTTGGAGATGCATTATTTGATACATCTAAACCAGGAGTGTTACCACGTAACATATCTTGTACTGTCCGTGGGTTTTCGTTTTCCATTTTAGTGGCTTTTATTTGACCTACGGCACCCGTTAAATCACTTTTTTTCATAGTACCATAGCCCACAACCACTACTTCATTGAGATTCTGACTGTCTTCAACTAAGCTAATATTGATTTGGTTTCTGGTTCCGACTATCTCTTCTTTGTTAATATAGCCGATAGATGAGAAAACCAAAACTGCATTTTTTGAGGATATATTTATGGAATAATTTCCACTCCCATCAGTAACTGTACCTTGTGAGGTACCTTTTACTTTCACACTAACTCCTGGCAAGCCGTCGCCCGATGGGTCTGACACTTTACCTGTCAATTGCCCGGTTTGAGCCGTTACTATCTGCATGCACAGAAACAATGCAGATAACAAAAGATAAATTTTCTTCATAATTTAAGAATTGATTAGAAATTGATAAAAATTATAATTTTTGAATAGAATACATTTTTAGAGATTTTAAAAAATAAATTCGACAACTACTTAATTTTAAACTGATTAGTTCCATACGGTACCCTTTGTGGCCGCCCCAACATAGCATTTGCTTTTTCGCTATTGGTAAATCTTTCAGTCTTTGGATCCCATTTCAATTTACCTGGCAGTTTCATTGCGATATGACTAATCAAACAAATTGAGCAAATACGATGAGCGATTTCAACTGGAGATAATACCGGAGTCTTGTTTTGAATTCCTTCAAGCCAGTTTAAATGGTGTTCTTCGCTTACCTGGAGTTTTATTTCATTATCTTTTATTACTGAATTTAATATTTTTGGGTCGCTTGCATCCAAAGCCTTAGAGCTTTTAGCTGCTGCAACTGGGTCAGATGCCGATGCAACATAATTACCTCTAGAAACAAAAATCCAACCCTCTGAGCCTTCAAAACGAATTCCATTTGGATAGCCACCACTTGTATACATCGAGACGCCGTTTGCATATTCAGCCTTTACCATAAAATCGCCATGGACATTCCATAAGCCAGATTTTGGAAACTCGGCTATGGCTTCAACAGAAATAGGACCTGTATATTCGGTATTCATTCCCCATGATGCTATATCATAATGATGTTGTCCCCATCCGGTAATCATACCAGATCCAAACTGCTCAAGTCTTAACCATCCTGGACGACCATATCCTACTTGCGGATGAACCCCTATTTCAGTGTAAGGCACATAGGGAGTAGAGCCTAGCCAAGCATCATAGTTCAAATTTTTAGGAATAGGCATTTCAGGTGCAGATGGCCCAGATGGGTCACCTGGCAATCCTACTTTTATGGTGTGTAGCTTTCCTATTCTACCGTTTCGGACTAACTCAGCCGCTATTCTAAATTGAGATGTAGAACGTTGTTGAGTTCCTACTTGAAACACCACCCCTTTTTTCTTAACTATTTGGCAAAGTTGCCGACCTTCTGATATGGTCAAAGAAGTAGGTTTTTGAAGATATATGTGCTTACCTGCTAATGCGGCCTCTATTGCAGGCTGAGCATGCCAATGGTCTGGAGTACTTATCATTACAGCATCTATATCTTTATTCAAGAGCATTTCACGGTAATCGTCATACATCTTGGTATCCATGTATTTGTTATTCCCTGTCTTTTGCCCATAATATCCATCAATGAGCCTTTTGGCATCCTCTAATCTATTTCTATCTATATCACAAGCAGCTACGATTCTTGCTGCATCGTGTTTAAATGTTTCTGCTAAGTCATGTTCACGAGCTATTCTGCCACATCCAATTTGACCTATGTTTATCTTATTGGAAGGAGCGTTTTTCCCAAATACTGAAGAGGGTACAATGGTTGGCAAACCAATAGTCGCTACAACTCCAGTCAGAGTTTGTTCAATAAATTTTCTACGTTTCATATTTTATTTTATTTAACCGTGAATGTTTTACTAGCTCTACCAAATTTATTGAAAGTCCTAACTTTTATTAGGCCATTAACTTTTATCGGCTTTGTATATTCTTTAGAATTTATGCCCGGTTCAGAACCATCCTCCGTGTAGCGTATAGTCAAGCCTGGAAAAGCTAGATTTGCTTTCAGTAAACCATCTTCTATTACCGCTCCGGGTGGGGTTATACGATAATTATACCCACCAAATAAAAAGTCTAAACGTGGAAATTCTCTCTGGCCTATTTGATTGGAAATATCTGCCCAACCCGCCCATATTGCTTTTACGCGTTTAGCTATATTACTTTCACTTTCCCAAGCAGGAGCAATAGACCACGATTTTTCTGCAAAAGCAAATAATTTAGGAGCCAGGTAATATTCAAGCATTTTCGACCCTTTAATAGTTTCAGACCACAACTGGGCTTGCATGCCCACAATGTTTTTTTGTGCGTCAATCTTCAGGTGATTTCTTACCAAATTGGCATCAATTTTTTGAGATTTACGTCCGAAAATTTCATCTTTTTCTGTCAGACGGCTGTATTTATCAAAATTTATGGATTTAAAAACATCAAATGGGGTCATTACATAAGGGTCTATTGCGTCTTGATAACCCGCCCATACTAATCCAGGTTCAGTAGGGTCAGAATTATAAGAAAGATCGAAATATAGATTGGTTGCGTTGCACAATACCACCTTGTAACCAGCATTGGCAATTCGATAACCAAGGTCAATGTTTTTTCCAGTATTGTCCCAAACCAATGGCAATACCTTTTTGTCTTTAAATTTTGGATTGACCTGAATATTATTTTGACTGTCTTTATTCAATACGATTTCTTCCCAACCAGCTACTTCCAGATTGTATTTTTCAAAAATGGCCAACGCTTTTTCAAGGAAATATCCTTGTAGTTGACGGGCATCTTTAATTTCAGGCAGCGTTTTCATCAACTCCATACAAAGAGGTGATTTAGCCCAAGCTCCGTTGGGCACTTCGTCTCCACCTGTGTTGAATGTGGTTAATTTCAAACCAGCCTCCTGATACATAGCTACAATATCTTTCACGACTGTATCGTAGAAGTGATACACAGATGGTAGTGCTACGCATACAATATTGTCTTTGTACATCTGTGCTGATAAGTAAACCGATTTGTCGTTCGGGTCAATCAATCGAAATTCCTTAGCTTTCTCTTTTTCGCCCTTGGCCATATAATAATCGTATCGTGCTTCCATGGCCTTAATAGCAGCACGGGCATGACCTGGCATTGAAATTTCAGGAATAACTTGGATATGCCTTTGGTCAGCATATTTAATTATTTCTTTAAATTCTTCTCTTGTGTAGTAACCCTTTCCGTAGTTATTTTCAGTATCCGGATGAGGACCAGAACCATATGATGGAGTAAGCCAGTTTTTTGAATCAATGGTATGTCCACGTTTACTTCCTATCTGTGTTAATTCAGGCAGACCATTTATTTCTAAACGCCAACCTTCGTCTTCAGAAAGATGGAGATTGAGTTTATTAATCTTGTACATAGCCAAAAGATCAATAAGTCTTAATACGTCTTCTTTTTTGCTAAAATTTCGAGAAACATCTAGCAGAAAACTCCGAAAACTAAATCTGGGTGCATCTAAAATCTCTACACTTTCGATAGTAATTTTTTCCTCATATTTTGCTGGTATAAGAGCTGATAGGCTTTGAATTCCATAGAAAACGCCTGCCGCATCATTTCCAATAATATTTATCCCTTTCGATTCATGCACAGCAAGTGAGTAGGCCTCGTTTGAAATTTCATTGACTATTAATGGTGCTGTTTTGAGGCTAATAGAGTTTGCATCTGTTCCAACTCCTTCTTTAATCTTCAATTTCGCTCCTAAATATTTATCCATCAAAGTCACCAAATAAGAAGCCTCATTTTTAAGTGAATTGCTATAATAAATGGTTGAAGTTTTATCTAGTGTTACAGACCCTTTTCCTGATTTTATAGAATAAGGACTCGGTATGATTTTGCCAATATGGTCAGTAGGAAGATCAGGAATATTTTGATTTATCAGGTATTGATTAGACGCAGTAGGTATTGTGGCAACAAATGCAGAGTCGGAGAAGATATCTGAATAATCTGTTATGGAAGCAATATTTAAATTTTTGGCGATGATTTTTGAATCATCATAAACAATGTAAGCACCTTGAGGGGCATATTTTTCATTAAATAGAATACCTGCGGCTTCGTATTCAAATATAAGAGAGTCGCCTTGACGAAGGGTAAAACTACTATCAGGTACATAGCGGTATAAATCGCCATTGAGATGTTCAATTTTCCCTTGAGTCAATTCATCTGATTGCATCGGTTTTAAAAAACTTTGGTTAAAATACAAGGCCCAGTTCCCTGTTTTAATGGTTTCAGCTCCATTATTAATAAAAGTGAAGGCTGATTTGTTGGTCTCTGTTTCGCTCTTTGGATTTTTGATTAATCGCCATTTTATAGTTAGTTTTTCAAGCTCACTTGTATTTTTCAAATTTGAGCTAGAACAGCCTATGCTTGAAGTAATTAGCCAAAAGAATGAAACAATCAAGGTGATATAAGTGAAATTCTTCCTTTTCATATTATTATTTTCAAAGATTTAAATTTGGTACAGTTTTACTTTGATTTATACAGTTCAAATTGTTCTGCAATTTTTGCCGTTGTCACATCCCCAGCATGTACCAAAACACGATATTTCAATTTGATGGTTTGACCTTTTTTTAAGGTTGTTTCCTTGTCATTCTCTGGCCAATACATAGGTGTTGGTGAAAAGAATCCATAGTCTCTTGTAAACCATGGCGATGGATACCAATCATTAGAGGGGTGCTGCATTATTGCCATGCCTTCAATTTTATCGCCCCGTTTGCCATAAAAATCAATCCAAGGTGATTTTTTGCCAAAAGTGCCTTTTTCCCCTTTATCGCCATCGGCATTAATCATGGTGCCACCATTTGTAACAGCAAGGTCAGCATCCATACGACCGCTAAAAAGTGAGTGGTTCGTTTTATCTATTGTTACATCCATGAGCATTTCCATAGTAACATCAAAATCAATTTGAAAAAGCTCTTTAGAAGGGGCTGTAATCGTAATTTTACGAAAATCTTTTATAGGGGAATTGGCATTGGGTCTACGCCAAATGTTTTCAGTTTCAATTACAACTTTATTATTTCCTGATTCAACAATATCAGCTCTCAAAGAAATTATTTGTCCCCTTTCGAGTCCTTCTTGCCAATAATTTCCGCCATTTACCTTATCACAACCAAAAAACAAGGAACTATGATGAGGAAAATTACCATTACGCATTGAGGTAACACTACCATTGGAAGGGCCATTAACAGGGAAAAAATAAGGATATTTTTCGTCTTGAGAGAAAATATAACTTGTAAAAAAATTGTTGTCAATATTTACATCAATTTTTGAATTTAGTTTTGTTGCTGAAATTTTAATTTGAGCAGTCCCTTTTGGCCCAAATATGATAACCAATAATATTGAAATAATTATTTTAATTTTCTTCATTTTAATTTAAGTTCTGAATATTGGAATATGATTTAAGTGCAATTATAAATTATGACATGAAATACTCCTGTTTTTTTAAGTTGGGTTTAAACTAACAATATGCCTCAACCTAATCCCTTTTTTTTAAGAATTAAAAGAATTTATTAAATTTTTTTAAGAATTAATGTTAAATTTGTATCGAAATTGTTTTCGAAATCACTTTCGATAGATAAAATAATTTTAAAAAAAAGAATGAAATTTCCTTACGTCTAAATTATTTTTTCGAAAACATTCTTTTCAAATAAACATAAGTTTAAACTACAAATATTAAAATAGTACAAAAATGGAATGTCCCAATTGTAAACTAAATGAAGATTTAGAATTTACTCGAAAAGTAGTAAAAGCTGGAATATTAAGAGGGGCTCAAAGATATTATTGCAATCACTGTAAAACCCATTTTAGTGAAAAAAGAAAAGTAAAAATTGAAAATAAAAATTCACATCAGATAACAATTTTGGATATAGCCAAACACTTAGGAATAGCTCCATCAACAGTATCAAAGGCCCTAAATAATAAATCAGATATAAACTTTGAAACTAAAAACCTAATAGTTAAACTGGCCAATGATTTAAATTATAAACCTAATCATTTTGCTAAAAGCCTTAGTCGTGGAAATTCAAATACAATCGGTGTAATAATACCCAATATTGAAAGACCATTTTTTGCGGCAGTATTGGCAGGTATACAATCTGTAGCCAGCAAAGCTGGTTATAGCGTGATTATTTGTCAAAGCGACGAAAGTCATCAAACTGAAATTCTGAATATACAAACACTTATGGCTAGCCGTGTGGATGGCCTTTTGATTAGTCATACAAAAGAAACTTCAACTTTTGAACATTTAAAAATCCATTTAAATAAAGGTGTGCCAATAGTCCATTTTGACAGAATTAGTAACGAAATAAATAGTTCAAAAATTACACACCAAAATAAAGAAGGAAGTTTTCAATTGGTAGAACATTTAATTGAAAATGGATGTAAGCGAATTGCAATCCTTGCTGGCCCTAAAGAATTATTAATAAGTAACGATAGACTTGATGGTTATCTAGCTGCATTGAATAAATACGGAATTCC
>NKJG01000194.1 GCA_002256395.1 Bacteroidetes bacterium B1(2017)
CACTATCATCTGACGAACAATCTCCTGAACTTTGCAAGACAACAATTTCATTCTCCAAGGAGGAATTATAAGGCAACAAGTTGGAAGAACTAGTTGACATTCCGGAGTTGTAGACTGTTTACAAAACGTAATTGATACATACAATTCCAAGTTAGGCTGATATCGTCAAATGGATTTTTATATCCAATTGATGATGACATACCTACAGGTTAAAAATGAAAACCAACTGCTGGCAAACCAAAAGTTAGTAATACTGGACGGTTTTATTAGTACCAGCAGTGTCAGCCATGTACATACCAGCTATCTTTAGTCCTGGTCACTGGTCCTCACTCTATTTATTTGACTACATGCTGGTACATTATACTGGTATATATAGCGGCATATTATATACGGCTGGAATACAAACTACCAGTACATTAATTTGATTTTTTACTTCTGTAGTACAAATAGGGGGGTTGATGAGTCAACAACTCTGTCTTGACCACCACGGCCAACTTGTTATTAGACTGAATAGTATCTCCACGGAAATTGAGCATGAACTGTTCCTATTTCGAACATATATCT
>NKJG01000195.1 GCA_002256395.1 Bacteroidetes bacterium B1(2017)
TTTCGGCCCCAATCATCGTGAGTTGTCATTCACATCAGAATCAACATGCCATGAGCTAATCTTATTTTTCGAAGATTTCAATAGCTTAAATCATTCTTGCTAGATTGCAAAATTGATCAGAAATTTTGTCTCACATATACTCGCCCAAGCAAGAGTACTTGTATTGGTAAAAAATAAAGCTGTAGTCCTGTTGTATTCAGTGGCTGATTGTGTCAGTTTCAACTTAACCTTTCACTATAGTAGGAAGCAAAAAATGGATATGGCAATCAACCTGGCATATCGATTGCTTTGAGTGCGCATGATTGGAAAGGATCCATTGCAAGTCTTGTTGTTCTAATAATGCAATGGTGACTGCAAAAATCAAGTGTCATGGCGGCGCGCTTTTTGACAAAGGGAATGGGAGTCACCTTGGAATTGTTATTTAGTTTCAATTAGCGGATTGAAACAAAATAGCTTAAAAATCAATAGAACGTACTTTATCTTGGCAATTGACTTTGATGATTGCCGAATAATAATTGAGGCTGGGGTTAGAGGAAGCAATATATGTTATGGTGCAACAAAGA
>NKJG01000055.1:0-2680 GCA_002256395.1 Bacteroidetes bacterium B1(2017)
GCTTTGAAACCTTCCATTTGGCTTTTTGCCGCATTAAGCTTCTCTTCTAAAACTTTCATGCTGGCCAATTGGGCATTGGTTGGGCGTCCTGTATAGCTCAACACTTCACCGTATAGTCCAGAGATTTTCTCTCTCAACTGTGGCTCAGCAGCACCCACGTAGTTGTCGCCTTTTAATACGACCAAAGTTTCTTTTAAGGTTTGCATTTTACCTGCTATGTCTGCTAAAGGAAACTGTTTTTTCAATTTGGCAGTAGTCAATTTTGGAGAGATTGAGTCTATTTTTATCTTGTAAGTGTCAATTTGGTCTACCACATAACCCAATTCTTCACTCATATTGAAGAGCTTCATGGCGGTTTCAAATTGCACTTTGCGGTCCTCGGCCGTATGAATAGACTTTGGATTCGCAATCAAATTCAAGTTACTTTCGTAGGTTTTTGCTCCTTTGGTAACCTTAATTTTGTAGGTACCAGGCAAAACTGTAGGGCCTTGAAAGCCTCCGAAAACCAAGGTTTTTCCTTTGGCCACTTTTGGTGGTTTTAGGCTATAATTCCAATCCACGTAGTTGATTCCTTTTGATTTTCCTGGAGCCAAGTCTGCTATTTTCTTGTCATTTTGGTCGAAAATTTCTAGAGACATTTTGCCAAAAGTATGTCTACTTTTTAAGAAATATACAATTTGAGCCATTGAGCTAGGATTTTCTCCAACAAATTCTCCCATTCGGGCATATCCGCCAAAAGCACCAGATTCAGCCATTTTGGTTGGTTTTGTGGTGAAGAAATGCAGGTCTTTTGCTATAATCTCTTTGGTCAATTGACGTAACGGCGAAATATCATCCACGATGATTACACCACGACCGTGTGTAGCCATTACCAAAGCATCCTCCGTAGGGTGAAGGGCAATCCAGTGTACTGCCACAGGCGGCATATTGTTTTTGAATTGCGACCAATTTTGTCCTCCATCAATGGTTACATACAAACCACCTTCTGTACCTAAAAACAACAAATTAGGGTTTTTGTAATCTTCTTTGATGTTTCTTGCGAAAGACTTGACATCAGGTGAAACAATGGATTTCCATGTCTTTCCAGCATCAGTTGTTTTATATACATAAGGTTTAAAATCCCCACTTGTATAACCTGTAAATACCGCATAAGCTGTATTCTTATCAAAACTACTTGGTTCAATAAAATATGCCCAAGTGTTTTTCGGTAGGTTAGGAATATTGGCCGTAACGTTGGTCCATGTTTTTCCGCCATCTTGAGTTAATTGAACGTTTCCGTCGTCTGTCCCGATCCAAATGATGTTTTGGTCTAAAGGAGACTCGTTTATGGCAAATATGGTACAGTGATTCTCAGCACCTGAATTGTCCATGCTCAATCCACCCGAATTTTCTTGTTGTTGTTTGGCTGGATCATTGGTGGTCAAATCCGGTGAAATTTTCACCCAAGTTTCTCCTCGATCATCAGATTTATGTAAAAATTGGCTACCCACGTACAGTCTATCTGGATTGTGCGGACTGGTTGTGATTGGGGTGTTCCAGTTAAATCTAAACTTCGGATCATTGGCTTCAGGAAAAGGCTTAATTGTTTTAGCTGAGTTTTTTTCGAGATTAATTCTCCAAATATTCTCTGCACCTTGCATTTCAGAATACACAATGTTAGGGTCTTTAGGATGAGGAAAAGTACGGAAACCGTCGCCAGCACCTACCGATATCCAATCACGGTTTTCTATGCCACCTGGCTTTGACGATGGTCCTATCCACGAGCCGTTGTCTTGTAAGCCACCATAAACTTTAAATGGGGTTTGGTTGTCAACCGCTACTTGGTAAAATTGCGAAATAGGTAAGCCTTTTGACATATCCCAAATACTACCGCCGTCATAAGAACGATAAAATCCTCCGTCATCACACAAATAAATACGGTTGGAATCATGTAAATCAAACCAAAAGTCATGTACATCGGCATGAATTCCGCCTCCAATGTCTTTGAATGTCTTTCCGCCATCTCTACTCAATGAGCCATTGAGGCCAGCTTTGAGTACGATATCAGGATTTTTCGGGTCAACTACAATTCTTGAGAAATAGAAAGGACGAACCACCAAACCAAAGTCACCATTGGTTCTCTTCCAGCTAGCTCCTGCATCGTCAGATCTGTAAAGACCTTTGTCAGTGTCTTTTTCTGATTCAATTACCGAATAAAGTATATTTGGGTTTGAAGGTGCAGCAGCTATCGCTATCCTACCCAACTTTCCTGCAGGAAATCCATTATGAATTTTGTTCCAAGTTTTGCCACCGTCAGTGGTTTTATACAATGCACTGTTTTCACCGCCTGAGCTAAATGAATAAGCTGTTCTGCGGAATTCCCAAAAAGAAGCATACATTATGCTTGGATTTTTTGGATCCATGACTAAGTCGGAACAGCCTGTGGTAGCATTGATATAAAATACTTTCTCCCAAGTTTTTCCTCCGTCTGTAGTTTTGTAAACACCACGATCTGGGCTGTCGCTCCATAAAGCTCCCAATACACCGACAAATACTTCGTTAGTGTTATTTGGATTGACTTTAATAGAACTTATTCTTTCAGAATTGGCAAGTCCCATATTGGTCCAGTTTTGGCCACCGTCGGTAGTTTTGTAAATGCCGTCGCCTATAGTTACGGAGTTACGAGTCCAAATTTCTCCAG
>NKJG01000055.1:3622-5452 GCA_002256395.1 Bacteroidetes bacterium B1(2017)
CGCCTTTTTCAGCTTTCATGGTCATAAAGCTTGTTTTCCACATTTCTTTTCCATCAAATGCCGTAATGGTGATGTCTTTACCTTGAAAATTGATGGTCTGCTTCATAAGATTGGGAGCTTTTTGAAGGCTTGTAATCGGAAATTCCATACCACCTTGTTTGCCTTTTGCAATCATTTTTACAGATTTTACCTCAGCCCATTTAGCTGCTCCACCTGTTGCTTCAAAATACTTTTTGATAATGTCGTCGGCAGTTTGTGCCTGTGCGATTGTAGCTGCGAAAACCAATGCTGACGCAAATAATAGTTTAATCGTTTTTTTCATTTATATAGATTTTAAATTAATGCTGTAAAAGTAAAATGTTCATTAAACTCTTAACCTTAAAATAGTATAAATGGTTTTTTTTCTATTTAGACATAACCTTTTAGTATCTCCAGCTTGTTAGGTCCTTATTTTTTGGTGTAGTTTTCTTCATATCTTCCACCCATTTTGGAATAAACATTCTGTGATATCGCAGTCTACTGATATAGTTGGGCTGGGTGTGATCGCCATTCCAGCAATGTTCTGCTCTATCGCCATAGTCCACTTCACCTTCGTAAGCTGGGTTATTTAGGTTTTTGAGTTCTTCCTCGGCCAGATATACGGCATTGTTGAGATAGTAGTTGTCCATATCTCCACAGTAAATTCTGATTTTCCCTCGCCATTTGTCACCATATTTTGGCCAATCACGCTTTAGTATGTAGCTTAAGTCATAGTTTTCTTTCCAATATTCAGCTACTTTTTTGTTTATTACCCCACTCTTTTTATCCCAAATGGGCTCTGGATAACCATCTTTCCCTATAGGTGAGTACACTGCCTCCCAAATATCCCATTGTTGCCCTCCACGAGATTTTGTCCCTAAGGCCAATTCCCTCATATTCATGTCTTTTAGAGAAGCTGAAATTTGACCGAGGTAGTTGCGGTGGCCGGGCTTTAAGGTAGGTTTGAATTCGCTTTCGTAATAATATGCGTTTTTGTCTTCGTAAATATTAACAGTTGTAAATGCCCTAAAATCTATTGGGTCAGGACAAGCCGCATAGCAACCATTGTATTGATCGGGGTATTTGACCTGCACGGCCAAGGCCTCCCAACCACCAGTAGAACCACCATAAGTAAAACGAGCCCAACCTTCGCCTATTCCTCTGAACTGCTTTTCGATATAGGGTATCAATTCATATGTGATAGCATCGCCATATGGGCCAATGCTTTCTGAATTTATGGCATAAGAGTCGTCATAGTAGGGGCAAGCATGTTGAATTTCAATGGCTAAAACCCTCGGGAAATTTGGCCCAGTCCACATTTTATAGAAATCATAAGCTTCCTGTTGGACAATTTTTTCGTATCCAAAAATGTTAAATCTCGAATTGTAATCATTGGGTAAATTTTCATCTGGTGGGGTGGTTCTGAAACCATCAAAATCACTCGGAAAATGTCCGTGAAATATTGCCAGTGGGTATTTTACGTCTTTTTTCTCTTCAAAACCTTCTGGCAAAAGCACATGAGCTCCTAAGTACATAGGCCTTCCCCAAAATTCGGTCAAAAGTTTGCTTTGAATTTTGATATGCTTGATATACTTGGTGTCTTTGGGCTCTTCTATAGGTGGTATGGTTTGATCTAAACTGACTTTAAACGATTGAGGACTTTTAGGATTAATAGATATCTTTACCGGCTTGGAGTAAATATTTCCCGGAGCCAAATTCCACTGCTGGCCTTCTCCACGATCCATCGGCAATTTTACGATTTTGCCATCTTTGCGGTGGAAGGTTTCGTATTTATGGAGTAATACTTGCACA
>NKJG01000055.1:5835-9084 GCA_002256395.1 Bacteroidetes bacterium B1(2017)
TTGAAAATAGGATCAAAAATATTACGGTGAGAATCTTATTCATAGTTTAAAGGTCTTTAAACCTAAAGTTATAAAAAAAGCCATTATTAAAAATGGTTGATGTCTGAAAAAATAATTTTTTCTCAATGTTTCCTTACAGTCAAGTTGGATGATCATCAATCTGAGGTTTGATTAGGATTGAAATTTAGTTAGTATATAAAATGTGCTGACCCAATTAAAATTTGTTGAAGTTTTAAAAATTAAATTCATTTTGAAAATATATTTTTCTTTCAAAAAATGTTTCTCATTTCACCCAATTGATTATTTTTGTTTACAACCTTAAATAGTAAAATGCACAGATATTTTGTAATTTTTATCATAACAGTTCTTTTTGTTATTTCTTGTAAAAAGACCCATCAAAATCCCGAAGGTTTCGAGATTCAAGATGGTTTCAAATTAGAATTGGTAGCTTCAGAACCACTCATAAAAGACCCCGTAGATTTGGAATTTAATGAAAATGGTGACGCATTGGTACTCGAAATGCCGGGTTACCCTATGGAAGATAAGCAAAGCCGTTTGTTGGTTTTGAAAGATAAAAACAACGATGGTGTGTATGATAGCACCATTGTTTTTGCCGAAAATTTAGGATTGGCCGATTCGTTTATGCCTTATAAAAAAGGCGTTTTGGTAGCAGCTCCTCCATATCTACTTCAATTGCATGATGACAATGAAGATTATAAAGTAGAAAAGATTGACACACTTATGGGTGGATTTGCAAAAGAAAATCTGCAACACAATTATAATGGACTTACTTACGGCATCGACAATTGGATTTATGCTGCCAATGGCGGAAACAGTGGTAAACCATTTTGGTGGGGCGATACCACCACTGCCTTGGATTTACGCGGACAAGATTTGAGATTTAACCTTGAAACCCGTCAAATGGAACGCCTCGGTGAATCTTCGGGGGGCTTTGGACTGGGAATGGATGAATATGGACGCATTTTTGAGACGCACAACCTCACGCATATTTCGCATTCAGTTTTCCCCGACAGGTATCTCAAGGGCAAGCCCATTTTACCCGAAAATACACTTCAAAACATATCAGACCATGACGAAAATGGTCTTGCTCGGATTTTTCCAATCGGCGAGCAGGAAGATCGCGTGAATCATCCCGAGCAATCGGGTTATTTCTCGGGTTCTTGTGGCGTAACATATTATGGTGGAGGTGCGTTTGGCGAAAAATATGATAATACCGTTTGGGTAGCGGACGTGGTGCTGAACCTGATACATGTCGATAAAATAAAACCCAACGGAGCATCATTTACGGCTTCAAGGATTTTTGAAAATAAAGACTTTTTGGCGAGTTCTGACAGGGCGTTTCGGCCAGTGAATATGAGCGTTGGACCCGATGGCTCCATGTATGTGATAGATATTCACCGCAAGGTGATTGAGCATCCCGAGTGGATTCCTGACGATATCGAAAAAACACTAGACCTCAATGCAGGTAAAAATCAAGGTAGAGTGTATAGGATTTCTTTGGCCGAGGGGTATGAGGAGTTTGATTTTCAGCAATTTAGGAATACAGAAGGCTTACTAAAGTCGCTCGAAAGCTCTAATCAATGGGTCAGAAATACGGCTCACAGGCTCTTGATGGAGAATTCAATAAGCAACGATGTTTTTGCGGGATTGAAAAAACTGCTCAATTCAGAAAATCAACTTTCTCGCTTGCACGCACTTTGGATTTTGAGTCATTCGGGTAAGTTGACAGCCAATGAAGTGGTAGAAGCATTACAAAATAGTACGGGTTCGCTCAGAGAAAGCATTTTGAAAATTGCAGAAAATTATATTAGTGAAAATGAAAGTATTTTGATAAAAATTGTGGAATTACTGCAAGATTCAGACGCCCGTGTGCGTATGCAAGCTGCGTTGAGTTTAAGCACCTTACCCGAAACTCATCCTACTTTTCAAAAAAATCAGGCAAAACTGTTTCATGCCTTGGTTCAATCGACACAACTATCTACTGATGCGTGGAATGTAGCGGCAGTGACTTTGGCGGCTCAAAGTAAAACAGCTCAACTTTTCTCGCAAATTGCACAAGAAAAACGTCCTAATTCGAGTTTACTTGCTTCTTTGGCTTTGAATACTTCGGGTTCAGTTGATGAAGTAGTTTCAGTGTTATCGAGTCTTCAATCATCCAATATTTCAGATAAAGATCGAGCATTTGTAATGAAACAGTTAGCTCAAAATATGGATAAAATTGCGGGAAAAGCTATTGAAAAACAATTAGAATCTCTAGAGAAAAATGCAAAATTAGATTTATTGACTCAATTGGCATCAGTAAGGCAAAAACTAAAATTAAAGCCTGCTCCCCAATTTTTGAATTACAGCAATGAGGCCTCAAAAAATGTATTGAATACCAAGTTGCCAGATTCAGTTCGGGTGCAATATCTATCTTTGCTTGATTTTGTGCCTTATTCTCAAAAATCAACAATTTTATTTGAATGTCTGAAAAATAACCAACCGCTAAAGTTGCAAGAAAATGCTCTGCGACAGCTTTCTAATTACAGAGAAAAAGAAATCGGAAATAGGGTTGTGGCAATGTGGAAAGACCTTAGTCCACAGACCCGCCGCTACGCCAGTGACTTATTGTTATATATTGAATCTAACCACGATGCCTTGCTCACTGGCCTTGAAAAAGGCATAATTAACATTGGTGAAATGAATTTTGACCTCGAAAGAAGACGAACTTTACTTTGGTGGACTGATAATGAAAGCACCAAAACAAGAGCCAAAAAACTTTTCAGTGACTCGGGTGTGAGTAATCGTCAGGCTGCTATGGACAAAATGAAACCGGCCTTAACCTTAAAAGGAAATAATATAAATGGTGAAAAAGTATTCAGCAATACCTGTGCTACTTGCCACAAATACGGCAGTATTGGCAAAGAAGTTGGCCCTGTTTTGACAGAAATCAGCCGAAAAAGTAAAGCGACTATGCTACACGATATTCTTGACCCCAATGCTGCAGTTGATCCTAAATATGTGAATCACAGTATTGAAACAAAAAGCGGTGTTATACATATGGGAATTGTAGCCAATGAAACCGATAAGTCTGTAACCTTTCATAAAATAGGTGGCGAAAAAGTATTAATTAATAAAAGTGACATTAAGAAGTTTCGGTCTTTAGGCACTTCTTTGATGATGGAAGGTTTCGAAAATGCACTTTCTAACCAAGAAATGGCAGATTTATTAGAGTTTTTACAAAAAGGA
>NKJG01000196.1 GCA_002256395.1 Bacteroidetes bacterium B1(2017)
AACTATCACCAAATGGTTCATCATAATGATACGGCATCATTTCTGTCATTTGCCGAACATCTTCTTTGTTGCAATAATATTCAGAATGATCCGTAGCTAAATAATTAGCGATATTTTTGGCAAATGGGGCTTCATTGATATTTTTTTGCGAAAACCCTAAGGT
Organism: Bacteroidetes bacterium B1(2017); assembly: GCA_002256395.1. Taxonomy (GTDB): domain Bacteria; phylum Bacteroidota; class Bacteroidia; order UKL13-3; family UKL13-3; genus B1. The sequence continues at coordinate 164 of NKJG01000196.1, forward strand.
AAAAGTTTTAATTCTTTTAGTACTATTAGTTTGCAAAATTGAGGTAATAAGACTGCTGTCATATCCACCACTTAAAAAAACACCGAAAGGCACATCAGCTACCGTGCGATATTCACAGGCAGATTTAATTATTTTTTCTGTTTCAATAATTGCCTCTTCTTCATTAATTAGTATTTTTTCCTTGTTATATGAATTTTGAACATCCCAATATTGTATTTGCGTTGTTTTTCTGTTTATAAGATCAATTGACAAAAATGAGCCTGGTAAAAGTTTATAAGTATCCTTAAATATGGTGTGTGGTGCTAATATATAACCATAGTTGAAGTATAATTTTAAAGCTTCAAAGTCTATTTTTTTTTGAAAATTTGGGTTATGAT
>NKJG01000197.1 GCA_002256395.1 Bacteroidetes bacterium B1(2017)
AACTATCACCAAATGGTTCATCATAATGATACGGCATCATTTCTGTCATTTGCCGAACATCTTCTTTGTTGCAATAATATTCAGAATGATCCGTAGCTAAATAATTAGCGATATTTTTGGCAAATGGAGCTTCATTGATATTTTTTTGCGAAAACCCTAAGGTAAAAGTTTTAATTCTTTTAGTACTATTAGTTTGTAAAATTGAGGTAATAAGACTGCTGTCATATCCGCCACTTAAAAAAATACCGAAAGGCACATCAGCTACCGTGCGATACTCACAAGCAGATTTAAGTATTTTTTCTGTTTCAATAATTGCCTCTTCTTCATTAATTAGTATTTTTTCCTTGTTATATGAATTCTTGACATCCCAATATTGAATTTGCGTTGTTTTTCTGTTTATAAGATCAATTGATAAAAATGAGCCTGGTAAAAGTTTATAAGTATCCTTAAATATGGTGTGTGGTGCTAATATATAACCATAGTTGAAGTATAATTTTAAAGCTTCAAAGTCTATTTTTTTTTGAAAATTTGGGTTATGAT
>NKJG01000198.1 GCA_002256395.1 Bacteroidetes bacterium B1(2017)
TTGATCACACATACACACATACATAAATACATATATACATACACATATGCATACATAAATAGATAAATATATTCATACATACGTATAGACATATATAAATACATTCATAAAAAGATAGATACATACATATATACATATATACTTTCATAGATACATACATACATACTTTCATACATACATACTTTCATACATACTTTTATACATAAATATACACATACATATACATATACACATACATATACATATGCATATACATATACACATACATATACATATACACATACACATATGCATACATAGATAGATAAATATATTCATACATACGTATAGACATATATAAATACATTCATAAAAAGATAAATACATACATATATACATATATACTTTCATAGATACATACATACATACTTTCATACATACATACTTTCATACATAAATATACACATACATATACATATACACATACATATACATATGCATATACATATACACATACATATACATATACACATACACATATTCATACATAGATAGATAA
>NKJG01000056.1 GCA_002256395.1 Bacteroidetes bacterium B1(2017)
ATCCGAACGAAGAAATCTGAGATATTTTTCATGGTATAGTTTTAGGTTTATTAAAATTACGCGATTTCATTCAGATTTTTAAATGAAAATCCCTAATTTTCAACATAATACTAAAAAATTTGAAAGATCTCAACAGACGAAACTTCATCAAAATGTCGGCCATAGGCTCGGCAATTCCTTTTTCACCCGAAACCAACTCGCCGATTTTAAAAGAAAGCCCAATGGTCAACTTTGTTTCTGATGGTCTAAATCTTTCTCCGAGTCAGTATCTCAAAGTCCTGAATCAAATCATAGAAACCAAAGGGATACAGGTTGACAACTATTCTCTTGATGGTATTGTAGAGGAATTTGAGCAGAAATTTGCGAAGCTGGTTGGAAAAGAAATGGCCATATTTTTGCCCACTGGAACACTCGCCAACCAGCTCGCCATAAGGAAACTATGTGGCGATTCTAAGCGAGCAATCGTACAAAATCAGAGCCATATTTACAATGACTCCGGCGACTGCGTTCAGTCTCTCAGTCAAATAAACTTGGTTCCTTTGGGACAAGAAAATGCCAGTTTTTCATTAGAAGATGTTCAAGAATTATTTCAAAAAAACGAAACCAATCGGGTAAAAACTAACATCGGCATGATATCGATTGAGTCGCCCGTTAGGAGAAAAACTGGTGAGCTTTTTGATTTTGTGGAAATGCAAAAAATCAGTGCATATGCCAATGAAAAAAACATAAAAATGCACTTAGACGGTGCAAGGATATTCTTAGCTTCTGCTTACACGGGAATAAAACCCACTGAATATGCCTCGCATTTCGATACGGTTTATGTATCGCTTTATAAATATTTCAATGCTGCCTCAGGGGCAATTTTGGCAGGCCCAAAAAGCGTAATAGAAGGCATGTTCCACACCAGAAGAATGTTTGGGAGCGGTTTACACCAATCTTGGCCCTTTGTGGCAGTCGCAGATTATTTCATGGAAGGCTTTGAAAAAAGGTACGCAATTGCTAAGTCTATTTCTGACGAATTTATCCAAAAATTAAAAACAGAAGAGAGATTTAAGGTAAATAGAATAGAAAACGGAAGCAACATATTTAATTTAGAGCTATCGGCAATTTCGGCACAAGATTTTTCTCAAAACCTCAAAAAGCAAGATATTTTGGCTAATCCTAAAAACAAAACTAGCCTCAATTTATTGGTAAACGAATCTCTGAATTCTACTTCAGCCAATGAATTATTCACGAAATTCAAAAACGCACTAAAACAATGAAAATCAATTCATTAATCATATTTTTTACATGCATTACAGTACTTTCTTTTGCCCAAAATAGAAACCCAAAAAACAAGGCGGTTTTTCTGGAAGATATCAGTTGGACTACAGCTCAAGAAATTCTGAATGAAAATTCGCTCCTGGTTTTACCGCTCGGTGCTGGTTCAAAAGAACATGGCCCTCACCTACCCCTTTCGACTGATTTTTTACAAGCCCAAGCTTTGGCAGATTTGGTGGCACTTGAAAGAAATGTGGTCATTACGCCCATCATAAACTACGGTTTCTATCCTGCTTTTCTCAAATATCCAGGCTCCACCAGCACTACTTTTGCTACTGCCACTGACATGGTGGTGCAGGTAATCAGAAGTCTAGCGGCTTACGGCCCAAAGAAATTCTATATTATCAACATAGGTGTGAGTACTACTCCACCCTTGTTGGCTGCTGCAAAAATATTGGCCGAAGATGGCATTTTGATGACTTTCAGCCGCTACGACAAACCGGCTTTCGAAAAGGCTGAGGCGGTTTTTAGAACCAAAAGTTACAGTGGACACGCAGACGAAATAGAAACCTCCAACATACTGAACATCAGGCCAGATTTGGTAGAAATGAAACGAGCAGTCAATGACTCCTCCATGAAAGCCAAAGCAGGTAGCATGACGCCAAGACCTATAGAAGGCGGCAATTTAAACACCTCAGGAATAAACGGTTACGCAGCCTTGGGAACAGTGGAAAAGGGCCAAAAAAACATGGCATCATTTGCCATAGAACTGATCAAAGAAATAGATATGCTCAAAGATATAGAGCCAATAAAAGGAAAAGATAGGTCTGCGGAATTTAAAGATTATGAAGGTATTTACACCAATGAAAAAGGCGATTTAAAGCTAGAAATCAGTCAAAAAGACAATATCCTCCACTACATTTTGAATGACAGAGATTTGCGAAACTTTTTTCATCTTTACAAAGATGGCACAGACTATTTCAGCTCGATGTATATCAATATACTTTTTTTAAGAGACAAAAACGGAAAAGTAGAAAAAGTCTGGTGCAGGAATAGAGGCGAATATGTTTGGTTGGAAAAGAAATAAACGTCGCCATTTCGACTTTGCTCAGTGGCCAGAACTGCTTACTTTGACTTCGCTCAGTGGTCAGGAACTGCTCACCTTGCCTTTCTCAATGGTCAGGAAAACTCACTTCGGCTTCGCTCAGTGAGCGATGGAAAATCCTGACGCTTCATTAGTTAAACTCAAATATGAAACAAAACTAAGTACTATTAAATCAGAAAAATCGAAAATCACTCCACCTCCACAATCATCTCAATCTCCACTGCCATATTAGCAGGTAAAGAACCTACTCCAACTGCACTGCGTGCATGTTTGCCTTTATCTCCAAAAACTTCCACCATAAGGTCAGAGAAGCCGTTGATTACTTGGGGTTGTTGGGTAAAGTCTGTCGGACAATTGACCATTCCGAGAACTTTCACAATGCGTTTTACCTTGTCTAAGTCACCTATTTCAGCCTTGAGAGCAGCCAAAAGATTGAGTCCAGTATTTCTAGCAGCTGCCTTTCCTTCTTCTAAAGTCATATCCACGCCTACTTTTCCAGTTATAAATTTACCATCTGCTCCGGTTGGACCTTTTCCAGAAAGAAAAATGAGATTACCGGTTCTAACTGCATTTACATAAGATGCAATTGGAGGCTGCACTTTAGGCAAAACAATCTTTAATTCCGCCAGTCTATTTTCAATTTTCTGCGAAAAAGAAGATTGAAAACACAAAAACAAAACACTCAATAACAATACTTTAGATTTCATATATTATTCTTATTTTTGAAAAACTCTCACATAATCTACTTCCATTTTTGAAGGAAAAATATCAGGAGCAACTCCATATTTCCCTCCCCAATTACCCCCTACTGCAATGTTCATAATTAAATGAAATCGCTTATCATATGGCCATTCTTGGAAATTCTTTTTAGTATTTTTAAAGCTGAAATATTTTTTCCCGTCATAAAAGAAATCAATCTTTTCTTGATCCCATTCTATGCCATAATCATGAAATTCAGTATAGGGTGTCGGTATAAAAAATGACCCGGTTTTGTGCGTACCAATGGAATGATTGAAGGCCTTGGTATGTACTGTTCCATAAACTGTATCAGGCTGATAGCCTACGTGTTCCATAATGTCTATTTCACCACTTTCGGGCCATCCGCCATATTCCCAATCCGTTGGCAACATCCAAATGGCCGGCCAGGCACCTTTGCCTTTGGGTAATTTTGCCCGCACTTCTATTTTGCCATTGAGCCAATCGCCTTTTGTTTTTGTGACCATTCTGGCTGAGGTGTATTGTCTGTTTTCTTTGGTTATTTTGTTGGCCGAAATAGTCAAAAAACCATTGTTGACAAATGCAGTTGTGCTGTCTTTTTCGGTATAAAACTGTAGTTCATTATTTCCCCAACCCGATCCGCCTACATCATAACCCCATTTCTTGTCATCAGGTAAACCTTTGTAATTAAACTCATCTGACCAAACCAATTTCCAGTCTTTTTGAATTGGTGCATTCTTGATTCTTTCAAAAGCCAGTTCGGGCTCATTCGTAGTGATAAAATCAAAATCATTGGCTATCAACCAATCTAAATCCTTGGCTTCATTTACAGTCCATGCATTCAAACTTAAACCTAATTTTTTTGATTCGGTAATCCAATCGGGATTTCTTTTAAAGACCGAAAAATGATAATCCGCTCCATTTATTTTGTCTGCTTTCAGTTCTGTTGGGGATTTGGTACCATTCAAATATTGCAAGTGTGCTTTGCTATCCAAACTCCTGATTTTTAATAACATTTCATAATCAAAACTGATATAATCGACGTATTTATCCATTTTCATAGACCTCACCAATTCAAGCACTTTTTGGGCAACTATTCTCCCTCTTTCAACACTCGAAGCAGGTTTAATTTCACACACTAACCTGGTGTAAGAATTTTTCCCAGAATTTAGATAATCCTTGAGTGTAGGAATTTTTTCACCGTTGCTCAATTTAAAATCCAAAAGCTGTTTGTAAGTTACTTTTTCTATGTTCAGTCCATTATATGTTGGGTCATGATTGACCACTAAAACATCATCAGCTGTCATATGAACGTCAAATTCAGAGCCTATACATTTAAGTTGAATGGCATACTTTAGAGAAGCAATCGAGTTTTCAGGTAGATTTTTAGCCTTCCAAGCCCCTCTATGGGCCACCACCGAATTGGGGTTCTTCGAATTAGCTTCGAAAGAGCAAATAATTAATGAAGATAGGAAAAGGATTTTACTAAATAAATTGAATTTCATTGTTGAATAAGGTCGTTTTTTCAAAGTTAAAGAAAATAATTATGAATATCCTCAAAAACCAGTTTGGTACTTCTGAATTTATTCAAAGTGGGAATTCTTAATGAAAACTGCAGAGGCTCTGCGTAAATTTGAATAAAGTTTCAATTTTATTCTAAATTTTGAATTTTGCTAAAAAATATTAAACATAAAAAAGCCACCGCAAAGGACACTGCTGCTTTACGAATTATGCACATCAAACTCATTAAAAACTAAACTATTAAGAAATAAAAGGTCATTTTTGAATGCTATTTTGGCTAAAATAGCTTCAACCATAAACTAATCTCCTCGTCTAATAATCATGAATAAAAAATTCCCATTATATTTGAACCAAAATCATTCATTCAAAAATAATGGAAACCAATTTTTCAGAAAAAGAACTTAACCCATTGGCTTCTATTGAAGAGTGGGAAGATGATGTGCTTGAGCGTTATCCAGAGCCTTTTGAGAAATCAAAAGAAGAATATCGCAACTATGTGGACTCCGCAAGACAAGATACCGTTAAAGAGTTTTATAGATTAAATCATACTTTTCAGACATACGAATTTGCTAAAAACAAGCAGGAGCATTTCTTAAAGTTTGACAAGAAAGAAATGAGCATCTGGGATGCCGTGGATTTCCTAAACACACTCATAGACGACTCAGATCCTGACACGAGCATGGATCAGCTGCAGCACCTTTTGCAAACATCAGAAGCTATACGTCAAGATGGTCACCCTGATTGGTTTGTACTGACTGGCTTTATGCATGATTTGGGCAAAGTATTGTGTTTGTTTGGTGAGCCGCAATGGGCTGTAGTTGGCGATACCTTCCCTACCGGTTGCAAACACTCAGACAAAATCGTATACTCAGAGTTTTTTGTTGAAAACCCAGACTCAAGAGATCCGAGATACAATACGAAATATGGTATTTATGAGCCAAACTGCGGCCTTGATAACGTACAAATGTCATGGGGACATGATGAATACATTTATCGTATCATGAAGCCTTATATTCCTGAAGAAGGATTGTACATGTTGCGTTATCATTCGTTTTACTCGCAACACCGCGAACATGCTTACGATCACCTCATGAATGCCCACGACCACGAGATGTTTAAATGGGTGGACAAGTTTAACCCTTATGACTTGTACTCAAAAGTGCCATATCCGCCTAATGTACAAGAGTTAAGGCCTTATTATGAGGATTTGGTGGCCAAATATTTACCAGCTACATTGAAGTTTTAAAATATGAAAACCTCCTGAGTCTCGGGAGGTTTTTTGTTGCTAAATGCATTATATAATACTTGAATTTTAAGCTGTGATTTAACTAATCAATTGGCTCCCAAAGTTCAATTTTGTTCCCTTCATTATCAAGAATATGGACAAATTTTCCGTAGTCGTAGGTTTCCAAATTATCAAGAATAGTTACCCCTTCTTTTTTTAATTCAGCGAGTAGACGTTCTAAATTTTCGACACGGTAATTAATCATAAAGTCTTTCTTCGAAGGTTCAAAATAATTTGAAGTATCCTTAAATGGAGTCCATTGCGTTTGAGCTTTTTTTATTCCATCTGAATCTTCAAACCAATCAAAGCTGGCACCATAAGGGTTGGTGGTGAGTCCAAGATGTTTTTGATACCACTCAGTAGTCGTTTTTGGGTCCTTACATTTAAAAAATACTCCACCAATACCGGTAACTTTTTTCATAACATTATTTATTTTTTTATAAATATAAATTTAGTCTTTTAAGAAATCGTCTTTAATTATAATGAATCTCTTAAAGTTATGCTGATTTGGTGTTTTTTAGAATTAAAGAACTTATAATCGAAACCAATAATCCCACTGGAAAAATCTCAGCGAAAGTAATTCCAGCAAACGAAAATACATTGTCATACAGACCTTTACTTTGTTCAATCTCCTTTATTTTAGCATCAAGTTCGGCTGTTGGTAAATTTAATTTTTGTAATTTCTCTATTTCAGACAAAATATACTTATCAAGAAAATCAGGCATAAAAAAATGGTACTCAATGCCCCAAGCTATTACATACATAAGGCTAGCGATTGCTGAGATAGCAATTCCTATTTTAAAAGCCGTAAAAAAGGTAATTTTTCCATCGGCTACTTTATCACGATAGTTTTTAATGCCAATAAAAACAAAAGAAAAAGCTGCCAACATAGAGACATATCCAATGAGCATACTACCTTCAGCATGCTCTGAGTTATACACATAGGCCATTGAACAGACCATGAAGATGGAAACAGCAAGTCCTGCAATAAGTCCGTTTTTAAGAATAATTTTTTGCATATCAATTGGGTTTAAATTTTAGGCAATTTTCTGAATTTTAGTGCTTAACACTTTCATACTTTAGTATGAAATTACGTTTTTCATTCTAAAATTTCTAATTCTTTGGCTCTTATTAAAGCTTGAGTGCGGTTTTTCACGTCTAGTTTTACAAAGAGATTGGAGCCATGGGTTTTTATGGTGTGGATAGAAAGAAAAAGCTTATCGGCTATTTGTTGATTTGTGAAGCCTTGTGACATCAATTCAAGAACCTCCATCTCTCGTTGACTAAGTCCGAGCTCAGGTATGGCTACCATTTCTTTTCTTGCATTTTCCTTTTCCTGTTTCCTCTGCTGAAAATGGTACATCAGCCATGCTCCCAATACCATAAAAACTATGGAAATTATTCCAGCATAAATTTCAAAGAGATGATTGAAAACCACAAAGCGAAGCTCCAACCATTTCAGTAGAAATAGCAAAATGGCCATCGAAACTCCGTAAAGAATGGTTGACTTCACATCAATTTGTTTTGTCAAAAATAGTGAGATTTTGGGAAATTACTATGCTCGTTATTGGCACACGGATGACACGGATACAAGTAACACGGATTTAAGCTGATTTTTTTATTTAGAAAGCCATGAGAAATATTACTTTAAAGACTTTCTTAGTTTTGATTTTTTGGTATTTTTGATTCCAAAAGCTACATTTTCGGCATTTAATTTGGCACCAGTTAGATTGGTGTGAACATTATCTTTTGGAGTGAAATATCGTTTTTTGGTTTCGTCAAATCCCAGTTTATCGTAGAAAACGGCTGACAATTCATGCAAGTCTATGAAATGAGCATGGGTATTTTCAGCAACTTGTTTTGTCCATTTTGGGTAATATTCCTCTTGGCGTTTCACCTTACCATTTTCAAACTTATTGAAAGGCACCTGCGAGCATACCAACACATCTACACCTTTCGCTTTGGCTTCGTTTACATATTTGCTCATGTACCAACCAAAACTATGCACCACTTCATGTTTTTTCGTTATCAAATTATCAATTTCAACAGAATCCAAACCAATTCCCTTAATAGTCCCTCTGGCTCTTATGGTATCGTTTATAGCCCAGTCGTCGTTATGACCAAACTGAATAATCAAGAAATCTCCCTTCTTCATCTTTTTCAAAATCGGCTCCCAGCGGCCATCTGCCAGGAATGTTCGGCTGCTTCTACCGCCAATCGCATGGTTTTCGATATGGATTTTAGTAGAATCAAAATGCTGCCCGATGAGGCTTCCCCAGCCCCACATATCGTTTTCGCCTTTGCCCTGGCCAGCTTTTACGGTGCTATCGCCGATGAGGTAGAGGGTGGGTTTGGGTTTTGGGGTGAAGCTTAAAAGGGCTAAAATTATTATTAGGTATTTCATTATTTGGTGGGTTGAATTTTCACAATTCATTAATAAAAATCAAAAATAGAATTTTTTCGCCTCATATTTAGAGAGATTAAAAATTACTAATTAAGTAAAAATATGACTGATGTTCATAAACATAAATAGGCTCGATTGAAACTGGGGAGGACAAAATGCTCGGTTAGAATATATTTAGAAGAGCTCATCGAAGTCCCTTGTTCCACCTTCTAATATTAATTAAGTCTTTCAGATATAAAATGAGTTCTAGATTTTCAAAAGTAAAGAAACATTATTTATTCTAAATGAATATTTTATTACATAAAAACCAAAGATTTCACCTTACCCTCTCCCCATTCACCAACACATTTTTCAAAGAAAAACCTTTAACAATGCTCTTGTCTATTTTCGCATTTTTGGTTTTGATGATTAGATTTTTGAAGGCGAAGTTGGAGAGTTTGTCATACTCGGTAATGGCTACATCAAACATTATATTGCAATTCATGTCTATGTTTTTGAGGCTGATGTGGTCGGAGTAGGATAGCGGCACATCTTTGCGTCCTTTGAGGTCGAAAAACTGCGTCCATGGTTTTACATATATCAAGCTATGGGCTTTGCCTCTCACGTTTTCTACG
>NKJG01000199.1 GCA_002256395.1 Bacteroidetes bacterium B1(2017)
CAACCTACAAAATCAAAAGAGATGATATACAGGAACATACCCGTAGGCTTGTACAGCCAAAATCCATGGAAATCTAAAGTTGGCGCATAATTTGGTAGCAGGTATTTAGAAAAGCTTGAGCCATGCTGCTTGATGTGAACAGGTATCTGTTGAAAGTCTTGATTTAGGAGTGTACGACGATAAGACTTTATTTACAGCTGTAAGAAAGCAAATGATATCAGAGAAAGATAGTAATAGATAGTTTCTTAAATAGCAACCAGATTGGAAACCATTAATGTGATGAGTAGTTGATATTGTTGCAATGAGTTTGAGAACTAAAAATACTACTGTTCCCCAAACTCGCTGATATCATTTGCTTACAGGGTCAATGAGTGGGCGAACTTTATATTGTCAAGACCAGCAACAATATCGGAAGATTCAACAAATCACAAGCCAACCATGGATTTTTTTGCAATTCTTGGGCTCCATTATTTGCAAGTTCTCCCAATAATAGTTTTCGACTAGACCCTTGCAACGCTTGAGACAAATTCACTT
>NKJG01000200.1 GCA_002256395.1 Bacteroidetes bacterium B1(2017)
CAACCTACAAAATCAAAAGAGATGATATACAGGAACATACCCGTAGGCTTGTACAGCCAAAATCCATGGAAATCTAAAGTTGGCGCATAATTTGGTAGCAGGTATTTAGAAAAGCTTGAGCCATGCTTGATGTGAACAGGTATCTGTTGAAAGTCTTGATTTAGGAGTGTACGATGACAAGACTTTATTTACAGCTGTAAGAAACCAAATGATATCAGAGAAAGATAGTAATAAATAGTTTCTTAAATAGCAACCAGATTGGAAACCATTAATGTGATGAGTAGTTGATATTGTTACAATGAGTTTGAGAACTAAGAATACTACTGTTCCCCAAACTCGCTGATATCATTTGCTTACAGGGTCAATGAGTGGGCGAATTTTATATTGTCAAGACCAGCAACAAAATCGGAAGATTCAACAAATCACAAGCCAACCATGGATTTTTTTGCAATTCTTGGGCTCCATTATTTGCAAGTTCTCCCAATAATAGTTTTCGACTAGACCCTTGCAACGCTTGAGACAAATTCACTT
>NKJG01000089.1 GCA_002256395.1 Bacteroidetes bacterium B1(2017)
GGATGATACCATTGAAGGAAAACAAATTTTAATAATAGATGATAATAAAACCAATAGGCAGATACTAGAAACCCAACTAAGAACTTGGAAGGTTGAGCCCACTTTAGCGATATCAGGAAAAGAAGCCATAGATATAATGCGAAAAAATAAGCATTTTGACATGGTGATTACGGATTTCCAAATGCCAGAAATGGATGGGATAACGCTTTCTAAAGAAATTAGAAAATTCAACACTAAAATACCAATCATACTATTGAGCTCTTTTGGAGATATGTCATACAAGGAACATAGCCAAATAATCTCAGCAAGTCTTACAAAACCGGTAAAACAATATCAACTATACAAGGAAATTCTCGGGCAATTTAAAACATCATTGCCCCTACAAATTGACGAGAAAAAAATTGAAGAGAAAAGTAATTTTGATATAAATTTTGCCAGTGAGTATCCTGCCAATATTTTAATAGCTGAAGACAATCTCATTAATCAAATGGTCATTCAGAAAATATTAAAGCTTCTTGGTTTTCATCC
>NKJG01000201.1 GCA_002256395.1 Bacteroidetes bacterium B1(2017)
GGATGATACCATTGAAGGAAAACAAATTTTAATAATAGATGATAATAAAACCAATAGGCAGATACTAGAAACCCAACTAAGAACTTGGAAGGTTGAGCCCACTTTAGCGATATCAGGAAAAGAAGCCCTAGATATAATGCGAAAAAATAAGCATTTTGACATGGTGATTACGGATTTCCAAATGCCAGAAATGGATGGGATAACGCTTTCTAAAGAAATTAGAAAATTCAACTCCAAAATACCAATCATACTATTGAGCTCTTTTGGAGATATGTCATACAAGGAACATGGCCAAATAATCTCAGCAAGTCTTACAAAACCGGTAAAACAACATCAACTGTACAAGGAAATTCTCGGGCAATTTAGAACATCATTGCCCCTACAAAATGACGAGAAAAAAGTTGAAGAGAAAAGTAATTTTGATATAAATTTTGCCAGTGAGTATCCTGCCAATATTTTAATAGCTGAAGACAATCTCATTAATCAAATGGTCATTCAGAAAATATTAAAGCTTCTTGGTTTTCATCC
>NKJG01000225.1 GCA_002256395.1 Bacteroidetes bacterium B1(2017)
ACTTGCGTAAATGTTGGCGTAATGTTCGGATTCACTGTGATGGTCATCGTCGCAGTTGTTGCGCACAATCCAGCAGTTGGCGTAAACGTGTAAGTTGTTGTTGCGGCATTATTCAAATCTGGCGACCAAGTTCCTGTCAAGCTGTTGTTCGATGTGGTTGGAAGCGCAGATAAAGTTGCTCCTGAACAAATTGGTGAAACTTGCGTGAAGCTTGGCGTCACATTCGGATTCACGGTGATGGTCATTGTCGCAGTTGTAGCACACAATCCAGCAGTTGGCGTAAACGTGTAAGTTGTTGTTGCGGCATTATTCAAATCTGGCGACCAAGTTCCCGTTAAACTGTTGTTGGAAGTTGTTGGAAGCGCATTTAGCGTCGCACCCGAACAAATCGCAGCGACTTGCGTAAATGTTGGCGTAATGTTCGGATTCACTGTGATGGTCATCGTCGCAGTTGTTGCGCACAATCCAGCAGTTGGCGTAAACGTGTAAGTTGTTGTTGCGGCATTATTCAAATCTGGCGACC
>NKJG01000202.1 GCA_002256395.1 Bacteroidetes bacterium B1(2017)
AAAAAACCTCTTTTCTGAGCAGAACATCCTTTTAAAAAAAACTTAAATTGGCCTTGCATAGCTTGGGCTATAACAATTTCTTTTTTTGTTTCAATTAATAAAGATGGCTAAATCAGAAAAAAGGCTTACAATTTTCATTACAAAACTACCCAGCATCCTGGACATAAAAAGTCTGCTTTTTGGACTTTTCTTTCATACATTAAATCTAAAAATAGTACAAAATATCTGAACAAAAACCAGCCAAAAACTAAATTATGTGCCATAAGAAAGAAAATGTATAAAAAAAAATACAGTATCATTCTTCAGCAAATAAAAATTAGGAAATCCATTGAATGCTACATGAAACACTTTTTAAAATCAAATGCTATTTTCTGAACAATCTCCACAGGCTGAAATAAAGATCAAGCTCTGCTTTTAAATAAAAAGCATGCTATGCTATAGCTCACTTAGCAGGCAGACACATTTTTTTGTTTCCTAAGCCTAAAGAAAAATCCTGCATAAGCTGCCGATCCTAAAAAAAC
>NKJG01000203.1 GCA_002256395.1 Bacteroidetes bacterium B1(2017)
TTAAAACTCGTTTTGCAGACGGTGTGGGTACCAATCCAGAGGAATTAATCGGTGCAGCTCATGCAGGTTGTTTTTCTATGCAATTGAGTTTTTTATTAAACGAAGCAGGTTTTACTGCTGACAACATTGATACTGCTGCAAGTGTTAATTTTCTAGATGGAACCATCGTCAGTATTGAATTGAACTTAACAGCTACTATTCCAAACATAGGTGAGGAGAAATTCCAAGAAATTGCAATGGCTGCTAAAGCGAAATGCCCTATTTCAAGATTATTAAATGCAGAAATTATTTTGACTGCCGCTTTGGTGTAAATGCCTTTAAGTCTAGTTTTCAAGAAAGTGCTGATTTTTCAGCACTTTCTTTGTTTACTTTTAGTTAAAACGTAGATAAGTCGTCACGTTATCCTAGATATTTGAGTTTTCAACAATTAAATCCATTTTTTCTGATTGTTTTTTCATATTCCAAAAAAATGTAGCTATTTTTAAAAAATTTTAAAAACTCTAATCATTATGAAAGAAAA
>NKJG01000204.1 GCA_002256395.1 Bacteroidetes bacterium B1(2017)
AAAAAACCTCTTTTCTGAGCAGAACATCCTTTTAAAAAAAACTTAAATTGGCCTTGCATAGCTTGGGCTATAACAATTTCTTTTTTTGTTTCAATTAATAAAGATGGCTAAATCAGAAAAAAGGCTTGCAATTTTCATTACAAAACTACCCAGCATCCTGGACATAAAAAGTCTGCTTTTTGGACTTTTCTTTCATACATTAAATCTAAAAATAGTACAAAATATCTGAGCAAAAACCAGCCAAAAACTAAATTATGTGCTATAAGAAAGAAAATGTATAAAAAAATACAGGATCATTCTTCAGGAAATAAAAATTAGGAAATCCATTGAATGCTACATGAAACACTTTTTAAAATCAAATGCTATTTTCTGAACAATCACCACAGGCTGACATAAAGATCAAGCTCTGCTTTTAAATAAAAAGCATGCTATGCTATAGCTCACTTAGCAGGCAGACACATTTTTTTGTTTCCTAAGCCTAAAGAAAAATCCTGCATAAGCTGCCGATCCTAAAAAAAC
>NKJG01000090.1 GCA_002256395.1 Bacteroidetes bacterium B1(2017)
TAAAGGTAACAAGGCATTAGAGAATTTGCTGTGGCCTAAATGATGATCTACAAGAGATGTTGGGATCAATTTGCTTTAGCTAGAGGCAATGTTTAATGTCAAGCAACCTTTATTCTTTTCTTGAAGAGCTATGGAATGATTTTATTGAGGCATTATGTATGATGCATGCTTGGCTAGGTTTGGCTTCGAATAGAAATCATTTCCTAGTACCTTTGGCCATTTGTCGCTTTTCCGAAGATCCGAGGCACGCAAGGTTATCATGAGATCACCATTCAAGGTCAAACGTCAACTTTCTGATTAAAGTAAAGCAATTTCTCATATGTAATGAACTAAATGAAAACATACTAGAAGTATTATAAATAGACTAAGCAAGGGTGCAATGACATTGTTGTAGTCAAATGAATTTATGATCACAATTTCCTTCAACCTAAAGCATCAACAAAAAGCATACCCAATTGAATCAAGCTGATAGCTTCATTCAAAACCTTAAAGATTTTGGTTTGTTTTATCTCGGCATT
>NKJG01000205.1 GCA_002256395.1 Bacteroidetes bacterium B1(2017)
ACCGGCTTGGAGTAAATATTTCCCGGAGCCAAATTCCACTGCTGGCCTTCTCCACGATCCATCGGCAATTTTACGATTTTGCCATCTTTGCGGTGGAAGGTTTCGTATTTATGGAGTAATACTTGCACATAATAGTCTCCGGCTGGTATGTTTTTTAAGGCTTCAATAGGATAACCAAAGGTATTTCCCGTGGTCATGTTTTGGGTTTTAGTACTTGGCCAATTGTCGAGAGTTAAGCCAAAGACCAATTGTGTATCATGGCCATCAAGCACCTGAAAACGTGGCTCAGCCTTGTCGTTTTTTGATAGCAAAAGGAGTAATCGTCCATCAAGAAGGCCTTTTTGGTTTGGAAACGAAACTTGAAATTGCGTTTGGGCAAAAGCATTTGAAAATAGGATCAAAAATATTACGGTGAGAATCTTATTCATAGTTTAAAGGTCTTTAAACCTAAAGTTATAAAAAAAGCCATTATTAAAAATGGTTGATGTCTGAAAAAATAATTTTTTCTCAATGT
>NKJG01000206.1 GCA_002256395.1 Bacteroidetes bacterium B1(2017)
ACCGGCTTGGAGTAAATATTTCCCGGAGCCAAATTCCACTGCTGGCCTTCTCCACGATCCATCGGCAATTTTACGATTTTGCCATCTTTGCGGTGGAAGGTTTCGTATTTATGGAGTAATACTTGCAAATAATAGTCTCCAGCTGGTATGTTTTTTAAGGCTTCAATAGGATAACCAAAGGTGTTGCCTGTGGTCATGTTTTGGGTTTTAGTACTTGGCCAATTGTCGAGAGTTAAGCCAAAGACCAATTGTGTGTCATGGCCATCCAATACTTGAAAACGAGGCTCAGCCTTGTCGTTTTTTGATAGCAAAAGAAGTAATCGTCCATCAAGAAGGCCTTTTTGGTTTGGAAACGAAACTTGAAATTGCGTTTGGGCAAAAGCATTCGAAAATAGGATCAAAAATATTACGGTGAGAATCTTATTCATAGTTTAAAGGTCTTTAAACCTAAAGTTATAAAAAAAGCCATTATTAAAAATGGTTGATGTCTGAAAAAATAATTTTTTCTCAATGT
>NKJG01000096.1 GCA_002256395.1 Bacteroidetes bacterium B1(2017)
TAATATTTGGCAACGAAATCTCAATGATGACCCAAATGATACCCGAACCATCGTAAATCTTTTAACGGACCAAATCGAGTTTGCCGATATAATAATACTGAATAAAACAGATTTGGTGACGCCCCATCAGCTGGGTGAGCTCAAGGCCATTTTAAAATCGCTCAACCCTGTGGCTCAAATAATTGACTCAAGTTTTGGAAAAGTGCCAAGTAGCTCAATTTTAAACACTGGACTATTCGATTACGAAATAGCCGAAAACTCCGCAGGTTGGATTCAGGAGCTTGAAAACCGAAACAAAGGCCTAACGCATACACCCGAAACGGAGGAATACGGTATAAGTAGTTTTGTTTTCAGGGCGAAAAAGCCTTTCCATCCAGAAAGGTTCTGGAATTATATTGGAGAAGAATGGCATGCAGGTATCATACGCTCAAAAGGATTATTCTGGATGGCTTCACGTCCTGACGATGCCCTAAACTGGAGTCAGGCAGGAGGTTCTTTACGAGCCGAGAGTGCCGGAGTTTGGTGGGCAAGCATGACTTTTAGAGAAAGATCACAATACGCCTCATTTCTCAACAATCAGCAGCAAATAGAAAGCCGATGGGACAAACGCTTTGGTGATAGACAAGATGAGTTGGTCATCATTGGACAAGACCTCAACGAAGAGATTATTTGCTCAGAACTCGAAAACTGCCTTTGTACCGAGGAAGAAATACTAAGAATGGAAGCCGGTGGCCAATTTACAGACCCTTTCCCCAAAATTTAAATAATTAACCAAAACAAATATTATGAATTTCAAAAAACTACTCACGCTCTTACTTCTAATTTCAACTGTAACCTTCGCCCAAAATACCCTAAAAGGTACCATAAAAGAAAATGGAAAAATACCTATTATCGGAGCGACTGCCAAACTTAGCTCAACCTCAGAAACCAAAAATACTGTAAGTGATATCAATGGAAATTTTGAGTTTACAAACCTTTTAGACCAAAATTACAAGCTGAGTATCAGTTCAATTGGCTTTGAAGCTTTTTCGCAGGAAGTAAAGGCCAATCAAACGCTTGAAATTAGTCTGAAACCATCGGAAACCATGCTTCAGGACGTAGAAGTACTGGGTAGAGCCAGAAAAGATTATAACTCCGATTATAGTTTTTCAGCTACCAAAATTGCCATCAAAAACAAAGATTTGCCGCAGGCACTCAGCACAGTAACCAAAGAATTGATTGCCGACCGTGGTGCTTTTCAGTTGGCCGATGCAGTAAAAATCGCTTCGGGGGTTTCGCCTTCGAGTTTTTATAACCAATTCAATATCAGAGGAATAAGTCAAAATGAGGAGGGACAAATTATCAATGGAATGCGTACCCGCCAGTTTTATTTTTTACAACCGCTTACTACCAATGTAGAGCGTGTGGAGGTGCTTAAAGGCCCAGCGTCGGTTACTTTTAGCAGTGTTGACCCAGGCGGAAGTATCAACATGGTAACCAAAAAACCATTGGCCGAAACTCGCCGAGAAGTGAGTTTAAGTGCAGGAAGTTTTAGCACAGTTCGTGGGGCTTTGGATTTTACAGGCCCATTGAATGAATCAAAAACCTTGCTTTATCGTATCAACGGAGCTTACCAAGAAGCACAATCATACCGTGATTTGGTGAAGAATAATTCGGTATTGATTTCTCCATCAATCACCTATTTGCCGAGCAATAAAACTGCCATCAATACTGAATTGATTTACTCAAATATGGTGGGCAATCTCGACCGTGGTCAGCCGATTTTTGGGGCAGTGGCTGGTAAAACAAACTTGAATAGTACGCCTATCAGCTTGAATTTAGGAGCTGCAAACGATTTTTTCAAGTCGAAAGAATTGATTCTTATGGCAAATCTTTCGCACAAATTCAGCGAGAAAATCAGTTTTAATGCCTCTTATATGAAACAAACCTGGTCGGAAGATTTGCAGGAACACCGCACCACCAACGCCTTTGCGAGAGACATCACAGGTGCCGAAGTGACGAGTTTGGTAGGAATGCAAATGGTACAACGCAAGCAATTTTGGAGTACAGATAACTTAAACGCTTACTTCAACTTCAATTTTAATGCGGGCAAAACATCAAACAAACTTTTGGTAGGCTATGACTTACAAAGCTGGAATAAACTCAAAGGTGGCGGACAGAACGCTGCCCGTGGATTTTTGTTGAAAGATGGCTCAGTGGCAGGAAGTTTTGTTTTGGCTAACGCAGCTAATTATCAAACCGTTTCGATTGGTGGAAAAACTTTACCGAGACCGAATACAAATTATTTTGACTTGAGTAATCCAGTTTATACAGTTAGAAATATTAATGATTATACACTCAACAGTCGAATTGCAGTGCCATCAGCATTGACAACGACTGATGCTATTTACATTCAAGAGCAGCTTAAAATCGGTAAATTCTCTGCTTTGTTGAGTTTAAGAAACGAATGGTTTGAAGATATAACCAACTACAACGCACCCAACGAAGCATCATTCAAAAACACAGCTTTGATTCCAAGAATTGGCTTGACCTACGAAGTTACTAAAAACATCAATGTGTATGGTACCTACTTAGAAGGTTACCAGCCACAATCTAACACCGTAACGCTCATGCCAAGCACTGGGGCATACTTTTGGACACCGACTTCGGCTGCAACCTTCAAGCCACTCATCAGCGATTTAAAAGAATTGGGCATGAAAGCTGATTTATTGGATAAACGCTTTACACTCAATATGGCATTTTATGAAATCAACCAAAAAAATATCTTGATGAGTGCCAATGACCCAACCAAGCCTGATTTATTGGTACAACGTGGAGCTGACCGCAGTCGTGGTTTCGAGACAGATTTGGCGGGATATATCTTGCCAAACTGGCAAATAAATGCTTCGTATAGCTTTATAGATGCTAAAATCATAGCCGATGCCAACGAAACTTTGGTGGGTCAATGCAAAGAAAATGTGGCCAAACACAGCGGTAATATCTGGACTCGCTACAATTTCGGGGCTAATTCTAAGCTAAAAGATTTGGGAATTGGTGCAGGAATGAACGCCCAAGGCAGTAGAATTCCGTGGTTCAGTAGAGCATTTGAAGTGCCAGCCTTTACCACTTTTGATGCGGCTATTTATTACACACCAAGCAAAAGCAACGTACAAATGGCTCTCAACATGAACAATATTTTCGATAAAACGTATTGGATTGGAGCTCAAAATTATACCCGTTTGTTTCCAGGAGCACCAAGAAATTTTATGCTGACGGCAACTTATAAATTTTAAATAAAATATGCCACGAATTCATCAATTGAAAATAAATAATTCGTGAATTCGTGGCTTAAACAAAATATGGAAAAATACGAAGTAGTCATCATTGGTGGAAGTTTTTCGGGGCTGTCGGCTGCCATGAGTTTGGGGCGTTCGATGAGAAAGGTCTTAATCATTGACAATCAGCAACCTTGCAATATACAGACACCACATTCACACAACTTTTTGACCCAAGATGGGAAGCCTCCGCTTGAAATTTTGGCTGAAGCTCGCAGACAATTGGAGGCATACCCAACCGTAGAGTTTATAAATGATACAGCTATAAGTGCCAGCAAATCAGAGGATTTATTTGAAATTAAACTCAAAGAAAATGGCGAGGTAAAAGCTCCAAAACTGGTTTTAGCTTGGGGCTTGAAAGACGATACTTCAAAAATAGAAGGATTGGCAGCATGTTGGGGGATTTCTGTCATTCACTGCCCATATTGCCACGGTTATGAGGTGAAAAATCAGCCAACGGCAATAATAGCTAATGGAAATGAGGCTATTGAGTACTTAAAAATGATTAGTCATTGGACGAAAAATCTCACGCTTTTGACAAATGGTAGCTCAACCTTAACCGAAGAGCAATCTCAAAAAATCCAATCGAAAGGCATCCAAATTATTGAGAAACAGATAACAAAAATCAACCATCAAGCTGGAAAAGTAGCTTCTATTAGCTTAAACGATGCCGAGGATTTCCCTATTTCTGTGATTTATCATCGGGCTCCATTTATACAAAAATCAGACATCGCAGCTCAGCTGGGCTGTGAATTTGACGAGTTGGGTCTAATAAAAGTCAATGATTTTCAGCAAACAAACGTAAAAGGTGTTTTTGCCGCTGGCGATAATGCTACGCCACTTCGCCAAGTGGCCAATGCCGTAGCCAAAGGTTCACTGGCAGGAGTTATGGCCAATAGAGAACTAATTGAAGAGTCTTTTTAAACTAAGAAAAATGCGAATCAAGATACTAAAACTCATTTCAAAACAGGTTTGGAGCAGTAAAATCAAAAATTCCAGTACGCTTTGGCTGATTGGGATTTTTAATATTTTATTGCTTTTTGCTTTGTTTTCTCGGTACAAAAACCTTGTAAATCAACAAGAAACCGTTGAACATTACTGCCACGAAGTGCGTGAACGCTGGGAAAATCGCCCCGATAAACACCCGCACCGCATGGCACATTATGGCTATGTGGCATTCCGAAATCGTTTTCCGCTGAGTTTCTTGGATTTTGGTATGGATAGCTATTTAGGAAATGTCGTTTTTTTGGAAGCCCACAAGCAAAATACGGTCAACTTTTCGGAAGCCAGTTTGTCGAATGGATTGCTGCGTTTTGGAGAAATTTCGGCAGGGATGATTCTGCAACTTTTGTTGCCTCTACTCATTTTCTTTTGGGGATTCGATTTGGTGGCTCGTGAAAGGGAACATGGCACACTACGAATTTTACTCACGCAGGGCGTAAGTTGGCAAGAACTCATTTTGGGCAAATCGCTCGGTTTGTTTGCTTTGGCTTTGAGTATTTTCGTTCCATCGGTCATTATTGGGTTTATTTTGTTGACTTTCAATGAATTTACCTCCGAAAATCCGCAAAGCTATTTACGTTTTTTCTTTCTCATTATCAGTTATTTAGCTTACTTTTTTATACTTTCTGTACTGGCAATTTTGGTATCAGCTAAGGCAAAATCTTCTAAGTCGGCTCTAACTACGCTCATAGGGTTTTGGTTGTTTTTTACCTTGATGTTACCCAAAGTTTCGCAAGTAGTGGGACAAAGTCTTTTTCCATCACCATCAAAAATTGAGTTTGACACCACCGTAGAACAAGAACTCATCAAACAGGGCGATAGCCACAACCCTAACGACCCTCATTACAAGGCTATAAAAGACTCATTACTAATCGTTTACAAAGTAGATTCTACTCACAAACTACCTTTCAATTACAGCGGCTACGTGATGCGTGAAGGTGAAAAACTCAGTGCCGAAACCTACAAAAAACATCAAGCTGAATTGGTTGAAACTTATCAAAAACAACAAAATGTGGTACGTTTTACAGCATTACTGAATCCTTACATGGCTATCAAAAACCTTTCAATGGCACTTTCGGGAACCGATTTCTTGGCATACAACGATTTTCAGAGTCAAGCGGAAGATTTTAGATACAAATTGGCCCAAACGATGAATGAATTACAGATAAAATACATCGGTAATAAAGTAAAAACTTCGGCCGATAAAAAAGCCATTATCAGCAGCAAAAATTGGAAGAATTTACCCGATTTTCATCATCAATTTTTGAGTTTAGTAGAAGTCTTTAAAAACGAAATTATTTCTACTATCTCATTGATTTTATGGACTTTAGGATTGTTTTTTTTAGTTAAATATTCGATTAAAAACCTAAAAGCATTTTAACATGGAAGCACTATTATTAAAAAACTTTCTTCGTTCAAAAGGCTTGATGACGGGTCTTTTGATACTGTTTGTGGCAGGCTTAATTAGCCTCAATATCGGCAAACATTTTTTAGATAAAAACAAGGAAATCATTGAAAAAACCGCTCATTATCAGCAAGAAAGCATTGCCAAAAATGTTGAATTTCACCCAAAAGAAATTGGTTTATTGCTTTATTATGTGCGTTTTGGTTTGGTAAATGAAATGCCCAATTTAGCAGGTTTGGCCATTGGCCAGCGAGACATCAATCCATCGCTCCAAAGTGTAACGATTCGTAATTTGGAAGAGCAAAAATACGCCACCGATTTGATGAACCCCATGTATCAGATGCTCGGAAACATGGATTTTAGTTTCGTTTTGATTTACTTTTTCCCGCTCATCATAATTGCGTTTTGTTTCAATCTGATTTCGGAAGAAAAAGAAGAAGGCACTTGGAGTTTGGTTTTGAGTCAGTCAGAAAATCCGCTAAAAATGCTACGAACAAAGATTTTAATTCGGTTCGTCAGTGTACTTTTAGTTTTAGTGTTATTGCTCCTCATTGCCAAATTCTACTTAGCCATTCCGTTTGACTCGACATTTTTTGCATTTATTCTCACTTCTATTTTGTACATCACTTTTTGGTTTGCGTTGGCTTGGTTAGTTGCCAGTTTTCATAATAATTCGAGTCAAAATGCCTTGATTTTATTGCTTTCTTGGGTAACGCTCACCATCGTAGTTCCTGCAGGAATCAATGCTCTTACAGTCAATCTTTATCCTGTTCCAGAAGCATTCAGCACCGTGCTGGAAAGCAGAGATGGCTACCATAACAAGTGGGATGAGCCTAAAGAACCAACCGTGGCGAAGTTTTATCAACATTACCCACAGTTTAGCCAATTTAAGCACCCCGAAGGCAAGGATTATAGTTGGTTGTGGTACTATGCCATGCAACAAATGGGCGACGATGAGGCAGCCAAAGAAGCTTTGGCATTCAAAGAAAAACTCAAAAAACGCAATGCCTTCAGCAGTACAGCAGGCATGTTTTTTCCGGGCATTCATGCAACTTTAAGCCTCAATGCTTTGAGTCGTTCGGATATGGATAATTATCTGAATTTTATCGAAAAACTGGAAAATTTTCATGAGCAAAAACGACTTTATTTCTATCCAAAAATCTTTACCGAAGCGGCAGTTAGCGATGAAAACTGGAAAGAATTCGGCTTAGAGTTTTATCAAGAAAAACCGAATCTCAATTGGCTAAAAATGCTTTTGCCGTTGTTGATAATCAGCATTTTGTGTGTGTTTTGTGCGAAATTGAAATTTAGTAAAGACCTATTGGCACGCTGATAAAATGGATTCTGTGAAACGCTGATTTTCACAGATTTAAAGCAAAAACAATCGTCAATCAAAAATCGAATTAATCGTAAATCTAAAAGATATGTTACAAGCAAAGAATTTAACCAAAACTTATGGAGAGCAAACAGCTCTCAACAGTCTGAATTTGACCATCAATGAGGGCGAAATATTTGCCTTACTGGGGCAAAATGGTGCGGGTAAAACCACCACTATTAACTGCTTTTTGGGCTTTACCCAGCCTTCGGGTGGCACAGCTAGCATCAATGGCGTTTCGGTGGCAGAAAATTCCCTTGAAACCAAAAAATACCTCGCCTACATTCCCGAAACGGTGATGCTTTATCCTAATCTGACAGGTATCGAAAACTTGGAGTTTTTCTCATCTTTGGCGGGTTTCTCTTATGGAAAAGATGAATTAAGCTCGTTTTTGAATAAGGCAGGTTTACAAAATACGGCTCACAATCAGCGAGTTGGTGGCTATTCAAAAGGCATGCGACAAAAAGTAGGCATTGCCATTGCCATCGCTAAAAAAGCCAAAGCCCTATTGCTCGATGAGCCTACCTCGGGACTTGATCCCAAAGCTTCGAACGAATTTTCGGAGATTTTACGTGAATTGGCTCAAAACGGAACGGCTGTTTTAATGGCTACCCACGATATTTTCAGAGCAAAAGAAGTAGCCAACCGCATCGGAATTATGAAAGAAGGCAACTTAGTTTCGGTGATTGATGCCAAAGAA
The DNA here is from genome assembly GCA_002256395.1 of Bacteroidetes bacterium B1(2017). Classification (GTDB taxonomy): domain Bacteria; phylum Bacteroidota; class Bacteroidia; order UKL13-3; family UKL13-3; genus B1. The sequence goes on from NKJG01000096.1 coordinate 7,797, forward strand.
ATTTCGGCCAATGAGTTAGAGAAGTTGTATTTACAAACGGTGTGAAGCGGTTATCAAAAGTACAAATACCAATGCAAAGAATTTATTTAATTCTATATATCAATACAATAAAGATAATAGCAAAAACCCAATAAACATTCTTGGGCTTTGGGAATTTGCCCCACTGAATTTTCTCTATTTGGTATTCAAAGAAGCCCATATTCGAGAAACTCCATCTCGAAATCAGTCATTTATTGGTAAACTGAGCTATATGAGCCAGTTTTGATTACCTCACCAACTTAGCTTGCTCCATGTTATAGTTGAGGTTATCTATGTCGGACGAGTTGATTTTGAAAATCCCTTTGATGTTACGGACATCATCAGAATTAAAATGCTTACCTTTTTTCTTGATATTTAGTTCAATCAACGATTCTGGGCCAGACGTACGTCAGAAAAAACAATAGGCCATCGAATTGGGCGACTGGGTATGTGCATTAAAGTCGTAAAAGTGAATCTCAATATACCTTTTCTTTCCAACTTTTTATCGATTAGTAACTACTTCTCCTCAGCCCTGCGAAAAAGTGTATGCTCCGATTTTATATGCATATCCTTTGCAAATTTTTCCATAATGGCCAATTGTTTCGGGTTGTCTTCGGCTAGATTATTAGTCTCAGATAAATCTACAGAGAGGTCGAAAAGCTCTTTTTTAGGGCCTTGGTCTTTTTTATGTAAAAAAATGT
>NKJG01000057.1 GCA_002256395.1 Bacteroidetes bacterium B1(2017)
CACTTTTGAATCTGATAAATGGAGGAAAGGGCATGATGCCCGGTTTTGGATTTATTAAACCAGAGGAAAAACAAGCCTTGATAGCATTCCTAAAAAATGAAGAGAAAAAGGAAGTTCAAAGCAAAGATAGTCAGTTGAGCCAAAAAGCTGGAATAGCCTACAAAATGACTGGTTACAACAAATTTCTTGACAATAGAGGTTTACCAGCCATTGCTCCTCCTTGGGGAACTTTAAACGCCATTGACCTAAATTCTGGGAAGCAGCTTTGGAGGATTCCATTTGGAAATGAACCTTTATTAATGAAAGAAGGAATAACCGGTACAGGAACTGAAAATTATGGAGGACCAGTCATAACCAAAACTGGGCTTCTTTTTATAGCGGCTACAAAAGATGCAACATTACGAGCTTTTGAGGCGAAAACAGGCAGATTGGTTTGGGAACATCCACTGCCAGCTGCTGCTTTTGCAACACCATCAATTTACTCTAAAAATGGCAAGCAGTATATTGTAATAGCTTGTGGAGGTACAAAATTAGGAACTCCAAAAGGGAACAAGTATGTGGCTTTTGCTTTGGAGTAGCTTAAAATTTGTTTTATTACTTTTGTATAAAAATTAAAAGCATTGACCGAAAACCTCAATACTGCTTGGCGACAAATAGCCTCTACGATTTACAAAAAACCAAACGATTCTAAAATTTTTGGTTCGGTAGAAATTGATGTAACAGATTTGGAGATTTATATTGAAAAAAAGAGAAAAGAAGGTTTAAAAATCACACTGACCCATTTCTTTTTGTTGGCTACTTCTAGGGCTATTAGTAATGATATTCCTGAACTTAATTCCTACTCAAAGCGAGGTAATATATACTCGTTTCCGTCTATTAATGTGTCAGTTAGTGTATTGAAAGCCGATGGTGAAATGTCATCAGTTATTGTAAAAGATGCTGACCAACTCACTTTCAAAGACTCAGTAGAGGTACTCAATAATGAAATTCAGAAATCAAGGAAAGGCTCAGAAAGTGGCACTATGCAGCTAAAAGATACGATGTCTGCTATTCCGTATCCATTCAGAAATTGGATTGTGGGCATTATCAAAAAACTGTTTATAGACTGGGGTATAAGTTTGCCTTTTATAGATTTAAAGCCTCAAACTTTTGGCTCATTTATGCTCTCCAATATCGGTACTTTGGGGCTCGATATTGGTTTTCCAGCACTTTTTCCTTTTGCTAATATTTCTTTTGTGATGATCATGGGAGGTGTAAAAACCAAACCGTGGGTGGTCAATAATGAGGTCGTTCCACGTAGAGTAATAACACTCGGTGCTGCATTAGACCACAGAGTAGTAGACGCCTCACATGCCGGAAAGCTTTTTAAGTATTTGAAGTTTGCCGTTAAAAATCCTGAAATGTTAGAAAAATAAGTTGATCAACTAGTGCTCCCCAAACTTTTTCAATGCCCGATTAAAAGTAGCTTTTGAATTGAAGCCGCAGTCTAGGGCGATGGCCAATTTAGTGTAGTTTTTGTTTTCGGGATTTGTCATTTGAATTTCGAACTCACGAATGCGGAATTCATTTACAAAATCATTGAAATTCTTGCCAAACCCTTGATTTATGGCTGCTGAGAGTAAAGAGGTGTTGGTTTTCAGTTTTATTGCCAACTCCGAAAGCGTCAATTCTGGCTCTAAAAAAATCTTTTCGCTGTTAAATAAGTTTTCTATCTTCGGAATCAATTCATTGAATACTTTTTGGCCACTTTCTTCAACCTTCGGTTCTGGTTTTACTTCAAGCTTATTGGAAGTAAAGTGCAAAAACTTAGGCTGAGCTTGGGTATAACCTCTAATGCCTACATAACAGATAATGGCAACCGTGTAAAGATGCCACCACCAGTCTTTTTCAAAGGGCATATCGATAATGTAATCGGCCAGATTCCAAGCCGTTTTAAAAACTTCACCCGTAATAATCAAATATATAAAATTACGAATCCACCCAAAACTTATGGTTTCGGTATCAGAAAACTGTGTCTCCGCCCAATTTCGGTATTCTTTGTAAATCTTAAGTGACAGGTAAAAAAAATAGACATACATGGCCCAAAGAGCCAAGGTCTCTAACCATGAGAGCCATTGAATATTTGGATTACTCTGCCATTTGTTCACATAATCTTTACCTTGAAAAAAGACCAAAATATTGATTACAAAGTATATAGCATAAGGTAAGTAATACAGTAAATCTTTTGTTTGAAATTTAAACTCTCGGTTGATTTGGGCTTTTAAATAGAAATATACTGTGGCAGGAAATGCCAAAGAAAAATGCCTTGGGAAGCCATTTAGCTCTTCCCAAAGCAAATTGATACCCGCAAAACCAAAAGTATAATCTTGGATTTCCATGGTCAATAAGAAAAGTACCGCCGCGAGTAGTTTGTCTGAAAGTCTTTCTTCTCGAAAACCTCTTATCAATAACAAAAGTGAGAATAATATGCCTAAAAAGTAAGCAAACTGAAGAGGAGTAGTATATATCGACATTTAATTCTTTTTAAGGCTAATTTCTACCAATTCTGTTCGTAAATCGTTCAAATTTACAGCATCGGAGTTTCCAAAAATGATGACAGTATTGTTTTCCTTTATCAAATGTAGCCAAGTGGCGTTACTTCCAGAAATACTACCTTGCCTATCTGCACACCAATACTTTTTGCCCAAATATTCGTTCTCTGTAACCCAAAATCCATAGGCAACATTCCACAAATGGGGATTGGGTTTTAACATTATTTCAAGCGTCTGTTTATTCAATAGCATATTGTTAAACAAGGCTTGATCAAATATTAACAAGTCTTCAACTGTGCTGTACATGGCTCCTGATGCGTAGAAGTTTTCTATCCAATAGGGATCATCGTTGCTGTAGGTTAAAGTTTTTGAATCAAATAAGTAGCTGTTAGCGAGACTATTAATCACTTTAGCATTGCTTAACATTCCTGAATTCATCATACCAGTTTTGTCCAGAATTCTTGCCTGCAAAACCGTGGCAAAAGGTTTATTTTCAATGGTTTCTATTATTTTTCCTAATATGATATACTCCGCATTTTTATAGTCAAATTGATTTCCTGGTTCAGTAACTAAATTTCCTGAGCAATACCTTATCAATATTGAATCGATGGGAAGTTTTAGGGCATACATTTCTTCAGTGTTTTGGTCTAGGTTTTTGATACCTGAACTGTAGGTCAACAACTGATGAATATTTACTTTGTCTTTTGCTTCTCCATGATAATTAGGCAAATATTTTCCAATTTTATCGTCTAATGACAATTTATTTTCTTGCAAAAGTTGCAAAATAATAGCCGCGGTAAATGTTTTTGTAATTGAGCAAATTCTAAAAATGGAGTTGGTCTTTAAATCTATTTTTTCTTGTATATTAGATAATCCAGCGGCCTTCTTATATGCTATTTTGCCTTTATTTGCTACCAAAACAACCCCATTAAAATTCGGATATTTTTTTAAAACATCATCATAGCTTTGAGCATTCACGATATTGCTAACAAGCAAAAAAAGAAATAATAGTTTTTTCATAATTCATATTTTCTATATTAAACTTTAGCTTTTTAAGTTTGTTTATATTTTTCGTACATCTCCATTCCCTATCACTCCAGACATGGGGTCTATTTTTCCAGTCCCAGCTTGAATGATGCTGCAATTACCTGTACCATGTGCCTGCAGCGTTATTTGTGAGTTTACCACCACATTTCCATTGCCATAACTTTTCACTTTGGCAGTTTTTGAAATCAATTTCTGGGCTTTTACCTCGCCATTTCCACTTTTTTTGATATCCAATTCGTCAATCGAGCCCGACAGAAAAACATCACCGTTTCCGCTAGTTTCAAGTCTAAAATACCTCCCCATAATGCCATGGACATTTACATTTGTATTTCCTCGATGACTTATTACTGCCGCTTCAGGCATACTAATTTTTATCTTTATTCTCGTTTTTTCTAAATACAGTCTGCCATTTTTATTGCCTTCTAAAATGATATTTAATTGATTTTCAGAGTTGTTTTTATTTACCTTTAGTCTTGGCTCTAGGTTTTCATCTATTTCAATTTTTACACTGAAGGATTTTCCCACTTCTATTTCTACATGACCGTCAAAATCTTCAATATTTACTTTATCGAAGTCTTTGAAAGCAAATTCACGGGTGATTACTTTGCCCGACCCAAACAATTGTGCATTTAGCAAAGTTGGCAAAATGAGCAATAAGAAACATAGTTTTTTCATAGTATTAGTCGTTTTTGTTGAAGGTTGCTTTATAAATTGTTTTCCTAGATTTATCAAAATATACTTGACGGTTGTCTTTGTCTTTTAGCTCAAATTCACCGTTGACTACAAACTTTACCTCGGCAAACAAATAGCCAGTTTTCCCAGAGAATGTGGTTGTGTACAGACTGTCTTTTATTAATGGTTTCATTTCAAAATCTTCATCCCAACTGAGTGGTTTACCATCTCCTCTTAGGCCGACTGACTTTATGTCTTTGATGCCAGACACATCTAAAATCACTGTAACGGTTTGATTGTATGATTCTTGTACACAAGAGGAGGTCAATAGGCCAAATATTACAAAGTATAAAAAATTTATCTTTTTCATTTCTATAACCATTTAGAAGTTAAAAAATCTAATCCAAAACGTCCCGAGCCTGCAATCATACTGATGGCAGAAATCCATAGGATACCCATTCCTGGTAACATGTTCCAATAGCCGTATTGTATCTGATGTACAAATACCACCACCAACATTGTGCAAAATATGAGAAACGAAAAAATACGTGTCTGAAAGCCCAAAATCCATGCAATGCCGCCCACTCCTTCGCTAAATGCGGCCATCCAAGCCAGAAAAGAAGGTATCAAGGCGAAAATGCCTCCATATTCTGCAACGTCATTTGGAAACCAGAAAGCTACTTCAAAAAGTTTAAGATTTTTGTCGGGATCAGACCACGGTAATCCAAACTTTGGAGAGCCAAATTCTGCAGTCAGCAAATAGCCATAAACAATTCTCGGAATTGCCAGTGCAATATCCATCGCCCAGCTTGCTTCCTCGGGTTTTATTAGTTTTAAGATTAATTTCTTCATTTTAGTTATTGGTTGAGGTTAATTGTTTTGTTGTTATCAGATGGTTTTAAAACCCAAAATGGCTTACTCTTGATTCTTTTACCTGACATCACAACGGATATTTCTTTGTTGTCGGCCAAGTAAATCTGTGTACCTATTAAGTCTGTAAAAGTTTTTTTTCCGTACGGAGCGAGCACTTTACCTTCTGTGCCATTGCTGTCATTACCCGGCCTGTAACTAACAAAGGTGTACTTTTTAGGTAGAATACTGTTGTTTACAAAAGTTACAGTAACTTTTTTGTTATTTTCTTGTGCTTTGACACTTAGCAGGCCAGCAAAGAAAATTAGTGAAATTGAGAATAGCTTTTTCATATTTGTTTAATCTTCGAAACCGCACCGTTGCGATTTGATGTTACAAATTTGAAATCAAAAATTATCGGAGGCGTTGCAAAATATCATTTGAGGCGGCTCAAATTATGATTTGAAGCTTAATTCCCCATTTTTAGGCCTTTTTAAGTAAAATTCGAAGTGAAGCCAAGTGAGAAAAAAGAACAGCAGGAACAATAAAAGTGGCTAACCAACTAAAAGGGAAGTGTATAATGGCAATATTTGGCTGTTCGAAACCAAATTTTTGAAGTGGAGTTTCGGTAGAAAAGATTGCCGTAAAAACTATGTTTGAAAGTAATAACAAAGCCATTATATTCCATGCAATGAGAAGTTTAGGATTCATACCTTTTTTGTAAAAACAGACCATAAGCGGAGCCGATATTCCTGCCAAAATATCAAAGTTTCGCCCCTCAAAAGTCATGATCTCTGGAATTGCTTTTTGTAAAAACAACCAATACAAAGCTATTTCAACCGGAATTCTAACGATGTGTAAGTTGGTAAGTGAAACTATCGAAAACGAATCAATTACTTTTCTGGTTTGGGGAATTATTAAGAGGGAGATCGTCAAAACCATCATTGGCAAAATACCAAACAGAACTATTTTGGGTGGAAACGAATTGGGGTTATTGGCGTAAAACCCACTTAAAGTTAAAACAGCTTGAATTGACATCCAGACAACAAATCCCATGCAAATGTTTAATGAGTACCTGTGTGTTTTCAATGAAGATTTAAGGATTTTATGGACTAAAAATAAACAAACCAAAGTTGTCCATCCAAAAAATATATTGAGCGAGGGTGTAATGTTTTGAAGCATTTTAAAGGTGTTTAAAAATAAGTATACATGAAAAACTCATAGATTTTCATTCATAATAAAATTGTAAGCTTAGCTATTTTTTCCGAAAGTAGATATTTATCATGCTGATTTTTAGATAGTTCTATGGCTCTCTGATATTCTTCTATGGCCATTTTGGGATTTCTTTCTTCTAGTAGATGACCTAACAATGAATGATATAAATGATTTCCTTTAAGGTTTATTTTTTTAGCTTCCAACAACGCGATATCCTTGCTGTTGGCTCGAGATAGTGCATAAGTACGATTCAGAGCGGTTATAGGAGAATATTCTATTTGTAGCAACAGGTTATAGTTTTGCAATATTTTCTCCCATTTGTCTTTGGATTCCGTTTTTTTGCTGTGCCAATAAGCAATAGATGCCTCCAGGTGATATTTCGAGAGTTCTTGCCCTTTTGCACTATCTATCAAGAAATAATTGGCTTTGGCTATGAGTTCTTCGTCCCATAAATCTCTGTTCTGGTCTTCGTAAAGTATATTTTTTCCAAAATCATCTAGCCTGGCATTTAAACGTGACGCCTGAAAACACATCAAAGCCATTAGAGCATTTACTTTGGAGAGATTTGTACTTGGGTTATCAATCAAAAAATAACATAAACGCATGGCTTCTAAACAAAACTCTTTTCTTAGTCCCTTATTTGATGTTGAGGAATAATAGCCTTCATTAAAAACCAAATATATGGTGGTCAATACAGCATTTAGTCTCTTTTCAATCTCCAAAGGACTGTTAATTTTTAAATTGAGGAATTGGTTTTTTAGTATTTCTTTTGCTCTAAAAAGTCGCTTGTTAATGGCTTCTTTGTTGCTAAGGAAGGCTTCGGCTATTTCTTCAATACCAAAACCACATAAAATTCTCAATGCCAAGCCAATTTGAGCTTCTACAGGAATGGTAGGATTACAAACTGCAAAAATCATCAAAAGTTGACTGTCTTGAATATTTTTTGGCGATAAATCTGGCTCAAATTTTTCAACGTTATTTTGATGATATGCTAGCTGGTTTTCTATTTTTTCTGAAAACACTTTATTGTGCTTCAAATAATCCTTGGTTTTGTTTTTGGCTACAGTATATAACCAAGCTGTTGGGTTTTCGGGAACTCCCTTCTGTGTCCAGGTTTCGGTGGCTAATAAAAAAGTGTCGTTGGTGAGATCTTCAGCTATCTCGATGTATTTTAATCCAAAACCACGACAGAGTACAGAAACAATTTTTCTATACTCTGTCTTGAATAATGATTGGATCAAAATATGCTCAAGCATTTTACATTGGTATTACGGCACGAATTTCCACATGACCACCTACGAATAAAATCGGGCATCCTTCGGCCAAGTGTATGGCTTCGTCCATATTGTTTGCTTTTACGACTATGTTACCGCCTACAATTTCTTTTATCTCGGCATAAGGGCCGTCAGTAATCACATTGTTTGGCTTCAGTACTTTGCTCCCAACTGAGCTCAGTCTATTGGTACTCACAAATTTACCTTGAGCTGCTATGCCACCAATCCAATCCTGCCATTGTTTTATGCTGGCCTGCATTTGTTCAGGGCTTGGTATAAAACTAGGGTTATACTCGCTTCTAAAAATCATCATAAATTCGTTCATTTTCTTTAATGTTTAAATGTTTTAAAAATCGTTTTCAAATTCATGACGATCAGCCAATTTAAAATTGGACATAAAATGACAAATATTTTTGGCTATTCAAAAAAAGTTTTGAATTCTGACCTCAGTATTAAAGTCAAATAATGGTAAATACTACTTTTACGATTAATCCCGAATGAACCGCAAATTGAAAGTCCCTCCAATATTGTAGATTCGACAAGGGTTCCAATCATTTTTTGATATTATAATTCATCTTCCTTAATCCATTTGGCTTGAGATAAATTTCATTTTTCTGAAAATCAAAAATCACATTGAAACGCTTCAAAAGATCGTTGCCAAATACTTTCATGGGAATATCTGAGGATCTTGCGGCAAAGCTTAGAGGAACATTTTTTATTGTTTTTTTGCCAATTTTTGC
>NKJG01000058.1 GCA_002256395.1 Bacteroidetes bacterium B1(2017)
TTTGACTACAAAGTTTATCTAGACGTACGATATAACTATCTAAAGAGCCAAATTTTTGTTTATACATTTCTGCCATTTCTTTGGTGGTGTTAGGAAGGTTGTCGAAGTTGATTCCGTTTGGAAAAACCGCCCGTAAACCTACTAAAGCAATCCAAAATGCACGAAAAATAAAATGAACTATAAATGTAAATATCAATAAATAAGCAGAGGATTTTCCGAAACTATAAGCAAGCGTAGGCATTACTTGATTGTATAAATCACTGCTAATCTGATAGTTTTCATAATAGCTGGCGATGGCACGGTCGGTGAGTTCGGGTAAAAACGAAGTAGAAAAAATGGCTGCCCCAGAAACCACCAATTCTAGATTCCAACTTTGGTTGGACAGTTCTTGAATCCAATTGCTTTTTTCGTGGGGATTATTTTCCATAGGATTAAATAGTGATAGTTTAGGTTTAGGCAAAGATAGAAATTTTGTTGATTTTTTTTGAGCCTCGATAGGTTTCTCATTTAATTTTTTGTTGGGCAACAACCATTTCATGAAAAAAGTGGTCTTTCACAAAAAAAGCATAAAAATGAAAAACCTTTTGGTATATATACTCTTGATTTTTAATGTTTCGTTTTGTGAGAAAACTGAAACTATCATCGACAATTCATCTATAATAGGCAAATGGCAGCCAACTTATGAAGTGCAAAACCTCCAGCCTGATGGCACTTGGAGCGAGTGGATAACTATTAACACTTTTGTGGCTGTACCAACATATGAGTTTACCAAAGATGGTCGATTTCTACAAGACGGCAAAGTTGTCGAAACGTGTTGTAATCCAGGAAGTAAATATAAGCTTGTTGGCCAAAAACTCACGTTTGAATATGTAAATGCCCCTGACTGTAAAACTGTAAAATGTGCCGATGCAAACACCAAAACAATTGAACTGTTGGACAGAAAAAACCTAATCCTGATAGAATCAGGTGATAGAATCAAAAATAAATACCGTAGAGTACAGTAATTATTGTATTAAGCCTGCGGTGCTTGAATACAATAGGAAGTAATTCGCTGAATTTGGCCGTTTTCATTGAATTCATACAAATCACAAGCAGAAACAAACGAAACACGCTGACCATTTCTGCTGAATTCTGCTGTGCCGTTGATAACCACTTTGTGGTCTTGAGCGATGATATTCAAGGTCTTGAAGTCGATGGTAACAGATTTAAAATAGGCCGCCACCTGGTTGCAGTTTTCTATGATGGCATCTTTACCCACAAAAGTATTTTCCTCCACCACTTCCCAAACTGCCTCATCAGCAATGTATTCCACAGTTTTATCGAATTCACCATTGGAGAAGGCGAGGGCTATTTCTTTTTTAGTCATGGTTTTTCGTAATTCTGAGTATTCCAAAAAGCTTCAATATTTTACTATTTCTTCAAGTTTAAATTTCTTGCTTTCATTTCTGCCTCAACAGCCTTATAGTTATTGGTGATAGAAAAGGCTATAATCCCGACAAAAACAGGTACAGCTAGCATAGAAAACTCAAAGTCACTGATGAACATCCTGATAAAAGTAAAGATAACGGACACTATCATGGTAGCCATCACAAATAGGTAAGGCGTTTTGGTGTCTTTCCACTTTTTCAATAATTCCTCGTCGCTCAGTTCGTTCAGTTGTTTTTCTTGCATTATTTTTCCAATTATTTGCGAATACAATTTATAAATTATTTGGTGAATTTGGAAGTTTTTTTGATTGAGTAGGGTTTCCGATAGGACTTTGTAGGTTACTTTTACATAGCCTGTCCCGTCCTAAATTTTAAAGCTAATTTTATGGTTAATTTTAAGACCTAAAGGTAGATTTCGTTCAACCATGATAACTTGTCTGTGGTAATAGGTTTGGTTATAAGTACCTTCAAATTTAAAAATTTATTGCGAAAAGGTCACAAAGTTTTTGCCGTCATAACGGCTCAGTCCAGAGCCTTTGGTTCCAAACCACAAGTTGCCTTCATTGTCTTCTATAACATTCATTACTGCATTATTTACAAGTCCGTCCTTTTCATTAAAGTTTTTCATTGTTTTGCCATCAAAACGCCAGACACCATCTTTTTCTGTTGTGAACCAAAAGTTGCCTTTTTTGTCTTCCAATATAGCGTATGCTCCCCCGCTTAAATGACCTTGCTTTGTTCCAAATTCTGTAAATATTTTGCCGTCAAAACGGCAAGCTCCGTGGTTTCTTGTTGCAAACCAAATATTTCCTAAATGATCTTCTGTCATGGAAGATATCATATCATCCGAAATATAATCTTGGGATTGAATAAAAACCTTGTGCCCCAAATTCAAATCTAATGCATTTTGTGTACCGCCAATTTTTCTATTGTCTTGGTTGGTTTTATAATAGTCTAAAGATGGAAGAAAGTGCTTAAAATCTTTCCCGTCGTATCTCCACACCCCGCCACCATTCCACGAACTGAACCAAATGTTTCCGTTTCTATCTTGAATAATATCACTGATGTATTTCTCGGCTCTATCCCCATAAAATGGGTGCTTGTACTTAAAAAGAACATTAGTAAGATTGGTTCCATCATACTTATAAATTCCTTTATTCATCACACCTAACCAAAGGATTCCATCTCGGTCTTCAAAAAGACTAATAATATTCAGCGTGTCAGTTATTGGAATATTTGTGAAATTTTTCCCGTCATACTTGCAAATTCCTCTATCGGATCCAAACAAAAAATTTCCTGATTTGTCCTGAATTATAGCACTTACATTATTATTGCATAATCCATCTTTGGTGGTAAAATTGGTAAAAGATTTACCGTCATACCGATAAGCACCATCTTCCTTAATACTAAACCAAACATTACCATCGGAGTCAAGCATTTCGCAATGTACAACCTGAAAGTTTGTTCCCAGTGTTCGAACTATTTGAGGATATTTTACGGTTTTTCCTGTTGAAATTTCGTGGTTGTGGTCTTTTGAAGTCTGCCCTGTGCAGCCTGTACAAAAAAATAGGAATACCAGCAGGTAAAAATTTGAGGTTTTGATATCTGACCAATTCATATTTTTAAATCCGTTTTTGCATAATCAAAAGTAAACGCTGTCTTTCAGAATGAAGCAGTACAAATGTAAAAGAATGTAAATTGTAGGTAGAATCTTTTTTTTCTCAATGCAGGGTGTGTTTATTGCTCTGCTTGGTGCACTCGGCTGGTGTGTTTGGTATTCTAGTGTAGTTTAGAGTCCCCTGAATGAAGACTCAGAACGGACCTAAGATAATTATTTTCTAACTTTCATTTCTGAATTTAACTACCCATACAACCCCAACCCACTCCTCAAAACCTCCAAAATAGTACCCAAAGGCAAATCTAAATTAGGATTAACTCTCAGTATTTTCATTTTGGCTCGGTCGCCTTGTTCTAGTTCGGGGTGGTGGAGGCGGTTTCCTTCTACCATTAATATGTAGGGGTCTTGGGTCTTTTTGTCTACCCAAACATAACAGTATCTTTTTCCTTTGTACAAAAAGCAGGGCATTCCGTACTTAATGGTTTCAGTAATTTTGGTATTTTGAGCCAAAATAATACTCCTTAAAGCCAAAAGACAGCTTTTGTTAGGTTCATCTTGCCCCAAATAATATTTCTGTAAATCTTCTATCACTGTTCTCGCATTATCTTAAAAAAAACTCAATTACTTTTACTTACTTTCCTTTGTGCCTCATTGCCTGAATGCCTCACTACCTTTTACCTTTCTTTTAAATCTTCATTTCTTGGACTAATTTATTCTAAAATGATAATATTTTGGGTTTTTGGGCATATTTTCTTTCGATGCCTATAAAGACTTCCCTTTTTTGGACTTAAATTACAGTAGTTGATTAAAAAGCCTTAATAAAACCTATGTCTATCAAAGTAGCCATTTCGCATAAAACTGCGTATAAGTTTGACAGGAGCGTAAAGCTGTCGCCCCATATTTTTAGATTGAGACCCGCCGCTCACTCTCGCACGCAGATTGAAGGTTATTCGTTTAAGATTTTTCCCGAGAATCATTTTATCAACTGGCAGCAGGATCCGTTTGGCAATTATCAAGCCCGGGTGGTTTTTCCTGAGCCTTCCACTGAGCTACGCATTGAGGTGGAGGTGATTGCCAAGCTGCAAGTCATCAATCCCTTCGATTTTTTTGTGGAAGAATATGCCGCAAAGTTTCCTTTCAAATACGAAACTATTCTACAAAAAGAACTAACGCCTTACTTAGAAACTAAAGACATAGGAGAGCTTACCAAGCATTTTATTGAGCAGATGTCGGTGAAAAAAGACATCAATACGGTTGATTTTTTGGTATATGCTAACCAGCAAGTTTACAATGGTCTCAAATACAATATCCGCCTTGAAACTGGTGTACAAACGTGTGAAGAAACATTGACACTAGGAAGTGGTTCGTGTCGTGACTTCGCCTGGCTTTTGGTGCAGGTGTTACGTAGTTTCGGACTAGCAACTCGCTTTGTGTCTGGCTATTTGGTGCAGCTGACTTCAGATGTAAAATCACTCGACGGTCCGTCTGGTCCAGAGGCCGACTTCACAGATTTACACGCTTGGGTAGAAGCCTACGTGCCTGGTGCAGGCTGGATTGGTTTAGATCCTACCTCGGGACTGTTCGCCAGCGAAGGACATATTCCGTTGTGTTGTACCCCTGATTATGCCAGTGCATCGCCCATAACAGGTGCGACCGATGTGTGTAACGTAACTTTTGAATTTGACAACAGTGTTTTTAGAATTCACGAAGATCCACGGGTGACCAAGCCCTACTCGGAAGCACAGTGGTCCAAGGTAATGGAAGTTGGGGAGGTGGTAGAAAAAGATCTCATTGCGGGCGACGTAAGATTGACCATGGGAGGCGAGCCTACTTTCGTGTCGATTGACGATTTTGAATCTGCTGAGTGGAACACCACTGCAGACGGCCCGCTAAAACGCAAACTGGCCTATGACCTTTCTTTAAGACTAAAAAAACGTTTCGCACATGGTGGATTGCTGCATTTTGGGCAGGGGAAATGGTATCCGGGAGAGTTGTTTCCGCGTTGGCAGTATGCACTTTACTGGAGAAAAGACGGTCAGCCGATTTGGAAAAACGACGATTTGGTGGCCAAAGAAGGCGAGACCCATTATACTTTTCATGATGCTGAGCGGTTTGCGAAAGAACTCACCAAACATCTGGGTATAGACCCCAAAAATATTTCGCCTACTTACGAAGATCCCATTTATTGGGCATTGGAAGAGGGCAAATTGCCTGTAAATCTTGATCCCTTGGCCGTGAACTTGAAGGATTCGGTGCAAAGGCATACGCTGGCCAAGCTACTTGAAAAAGGTTTAAATAATCCTTCAGGTTTTGTTTTGCCTCTGAAATGGGTACATGAAACAGGAAATTGGACGAGCTGCATCTGGGAGTTTCGCCGTCAGCAGTGTTTTTTGATTCCGGGTAATTCACCTGTGGGTTTGCGTTTGCCATTGGAATCTTTGCCCAAAAGCTCCAAAAACAAACGCGAACAACCGATAGAAAGAAGTCCGTTTGAGGAATTGCCTCCTTTGGGCGATTTTCATACTTCGTTGGCAGAAAGATATGGCACGGTTTCGCCTCCTTACAAGGCTACTGAAACCAAAGTAAATGAGGAAGAAGAAAAAGAAAATTTACTTTTTGAGGTAGATACTTTTACAACGGCTTTGTGCGTAGAAGAACGTGAGGGCATTATTTACGTATTTTTGCCACCGACAGACTATCTGGAGACCTATTTGGACCTGATAGCTTCAGTGGAAAAGACGGCAGAAAAATTACAAATTCCTGTCAGAATAGAAGGTTACCAGCCGAAGTCTGACTACAGAATAGAGAAACTCATGGTAACGCCTGATCCAGGTGTGATAGAGGTCAACGTGCATCCAGCCAAGTCGTGGCAGGAGATTGTTGACAACACCACGGCACTTTATGAGGAGGCGTTTTTTGCTCGCTTGGGTACAGATAAATTTATGGTAGATGGCCGCCATACCGGTACAGGAGGAGGAAACCACGTGACACTAGGTGCCTCAAAACCAGAGGATAGCCCACTGCTGAGAAGACCCGATTTGTTGCGAAGTTTGATTACCTACTGGCAGCATCATCCAGCTTTGAGTTATCTTTTTGCGGGGCCGTTTATTGGCCCAACCAGTCAGGCCCCCAGGATTGACGAAGGCCGAGACGACCGACTGTATGAAATGGAAATAGCCTTTGAACAAATACCTGAAGACAAAGAAGTGCCTTTCTGGATGGTAGATAGGATTTTTAGGAATCTACTGACCGACATTACTGGCAATACCCACCGCTCGGAGTTTTGTATTGATAAATTATATTCGCCAGATTCTTCAACTGGCCGACTTGGAATTTTGGAATTGCGGGCGTTTGATATGCCCCCGCACAAGCACATGAACTTGGTCCAAACTTTGTTGGTGAGGGCATTGGTGGCTAAGTTTTGGAAAAATCCGTATAAGAAAAAACTGATTCGTTGGGGAACAGAACTACATGATAGATTCTTGCTACCTCATTTTGCCTATCTGGATATGATTGACGTGGTAAACGACCTCAAAGATGCTGGTTATGATTTTGATATTTCATGGTTTAATCCGTTTTTTGAGTTCAGATTTCCGCACCATGGCAGCATAACTGTGGATAATATTCAACTTGAAATTAGACTTGGAATAGAACCTTGGCACGTTTTAGGAGAAGAACTTTCGAATGCCGGAACATCCAGATTTGTGGATTCTTCGCTCGAAAGATTACAGGTAAAAGTGTCGGGGATTGTGCCAGAACGACACATTTTACTGTGTAAAGGCTGTAGAATTCCTCTAAGAAGCACCGGTACAAAAGGCGAATATGTGGCCGGAATTCGATACAAAGCCTGGAGTCCTCCATCGGCATTGCATCCAAATATTGGCGAAGATGTCCCTTTAGTTTTTGATATCGTGGATACTTGGAACAACCGCGTATTGGGTGGCTGCACCTATTTTGTGACACACCCAGGTGGTAGAAGTTTTGATACTTATCCGGTGAATAGTTTTGAGGCAGAATCTCGCAAAATTAGTCGTTTCTGGGACTTTGGACATACGCCATCGAGTACGGTAGAACAAACGGCTCCAGTGATAAACACGGCAACGGTTTCGAGATTTGTAGCACAAAACAAAACCGATCTTTTACCCGATACGCCTATAGAATTGATCAACCCGGAGTATCCAAGTACACTGGATTTGAGGCATTATTGGAAAGCTAAGGCGTAGATTTTTTTCACCGCAAGGAAGCTAGGTCTCAATGGGCTTTAAGGAAATAGAACTCTGTGAAACTCATTGTAGACAATGAATGTAAACTCTGAGTAACTCTGTGGTAAAAATAAAAACAGTCTTACTAAAAATTGCAAAGCAATCCCATTTTCAGGCTTTAAACCCGAATTTATTGGTTTTTACACTAAAAAGGCATTAATTTGTAGAAGAACTCCTATCCAATTAAATGATAAAAGATTTGTCTTTGAGCCTGCTCAATTCTTATAAAAGTGCCATAAACTCTTATGATGAGGTACTTGACCTCAAAGGTCAGGTGAAACCTTACTGGAAAAGTCTTTTTGACACTTTGGAAACTGTTGGTTTGGATGGATTGGAGCTTCGCAACAAAGAAATCATTGAAAAACTCAAAGAAAACGGTGTCACTTACAACGTTTATAATTCAGAAAACGGAGCAAATAGGGCTTGGAAACTCGACCCGATTCCTTTTTTAATTCACGAAAAAGAGTGGCAAACTATTGAAAAAGGCATCAAGCAAAGAGCACATTTGCTTGATTTGATTCTCAAAGACATCTATGGGCCACAGCTCCTCATCAAAAATGCCATTATTCCTGCTGAACTGGTTTTTGACAATACAGGGTTTATGTTGCCTTGTTTTGATTTAAAACAAAAGCTTAAAAATCAGCTCATTATGTATGCTTGCGACATGGCACGTGGGCCGGATGGTAAAATGTGGCTGCTCGATAATCGTACGCAGTCACCTTCAGGATCAGGCTACGCTCTAGAGAACCGTACAGTGATGGCCAAAGTGTTTCCCGAGCTCAACAAAAATATTTATCGAAATAGGCTCTCGCCCTATTTTAACCATTTGCAACAAACGGTGGCTACACTGGGCAATATTTCCAACGAAAACCCCAATGTAGTTTTTCTGACGCCCGGCCCAGGAAACGAAACCTATTTTGAGCATGTGTATTTGTCCTCGTATTTGGGATATACACTCGTACAGGGTAGTGACC
>NKJG01000010.1 GCA_002256395.1 Bacteroidetes bacterium B1(2017)
TTTCTGTGACATGGTATCAGAAAGAACTGGAGCAACAGGAGATTTATACCAACGCCAAGTATTTACGGTGTTTATGCTATTACCAGCGTCTAATGTATCGCTAGTACCATAACAAAAACGCATGCTAGTGGGCAATTCCTTAATAGGAAGATTGCGCGTAAAAATATTAAATGCAGCCGAGTCTTTACATCCATTTAGATCTTGAATTACCACTTTGTAATTAGAGGTTACTCCTGATGTTGGAGGGTTAATGGTACAATTAGAATCAATTCCAAAAGCCCTAATGATGGTATTTGAAGCCAAGCTACCGCTATAAAAAGTATATCTATAACTTAGTCCAAATGGAGTTCCAAAATGTCCACTTACGGGTATAGATATTGGCACACCAAAACAATTAAACGAATCGCGTACACTTACATCAACAGGTGGTGGAACATAAACCGAATCCCAAATATTATCGTTCGGGCAACCATTTGGCAAGGGTGGCGGAGCGGTTGTTAATTGCAAATTAATTCTATGCCACCCGCCTGCAGTAAACCTATGATTGGTTACGGTAGAGGCATTATAGGTGGTATAGAAACCCGTCTTAGGTCCACTTTCTACACGTATTTTGGTATAGGTATTATTTAGTGGCACATTATTTTGAAGGGTATAGCTAAAATCATAATAGCCGCAATTTTTATTGGTTTTATTAATAATTGCCACGGGAATTTTACGAACCAAAATACTAAACGAACGGGTTACACGGGCTGGAATTGCACATGCTTTGTCTTTGGCCGTTAAAACAAAATAATAGGGTAAATTACTTGCCAAACTTGCCGGTGGGGTCCAACAAAATTTCACACTATCAAACTTTGGACCTATTGTGGCTCTATTGGTAGGATTATAACATTTAACCAAGGTAGCACCATTTCCAACTAAAATAGAAGGAGAATTCCAAGTAATATCCGTTGTATCGGTTGTTGCAGTATTGTCCCATGCCGAAATCATAAAACATAATTGTTGGCCTGCACACACGGAATACGCAAAGTTTGGTTGAGGTGTTGTTAAGGTTCCATCTTCATTATAGGTTCTAAGAACGGGAGGATTATTGGCAGGGCAAAATTTACTATAGAACTGAATATCCCTTCGAGTAATACCCATTAGGGTTGGAACACCAGCAACCATTTTCCACTGCTTTACCTCAATAATTAGGTTCGCCACAAAATTACCCATAGGCCTAAAACGAATATCACCTGTTACTCCATCAATATTAATACCTGCGGGCGCTACGGCAGGCGGACTTTGAACTGGGGCTCCTAAATAAGGAAAAGGAACGGTAGGGCTATAAGGGGAATTATATGGAGCCGAAACACCATTAGAGGTTAAAGATTGTCCAAATGCATAACTCAAAGAATCCCCATCTGGGTCGATAGCACCTAAGTTATAGGTAAAATCTTGCCCAGCGCAGGTTACAGCCACCGGATCATTGGTAAAAGTTGGAGAAGAATTACAAGGCGAAGCACAACGGTTAATTACCGTTTGAGTATAAAATCCTAAGGAAGAAGGGTTAGCTAAAGTAGTAATAGCTGTATTACGGCAACATGTTTGAAAACCTAAACTTACCAAACAGCAACTTGCAGGGATGGAACTTAAATTAACCTGACCAGTAAAGGTATACACTTCAATACCTGGTGTAAAAGTACCTGGAGTTCTAGTACCGCAATTACTACAAATAGTTTTTTCTGCCGCACATAATTGAACCACATCAAAACCCGATACGCCTGTTACAACCGTTAAACTAGAGTTCCCAAAATTTGTACCTGCACATGGGCTTGCTGGTAATCCCGAACCAGCTGGAACAGGAGCTCCATAAATAGTTAATGGCAAACCGCAAGATGGACTTAAGCCTGTTGGACAATTTGAACACAATTGAATACCTTGGCAATCACGGTAGATTTTAAAGGTAACATCATATACATTTGTTCCAGCACACTGATAGGAAACATCAGATCCAACCACGTGATCGGCAAATGAACTTTTTGACAAGAGCAACAAACTGATGCTCAACAAAAAGACTTTTAGTATAGATTTTAAAACAGTCATTATAATTTGCTATTAACAACTCAAAGGTAAGTTGCCAATTCCATAGGATTTTCTTAATAATTTAATTTATAAATATATTAAGAATACACTTAAAATAGAAAGGAAAATTTTATTTCACAAAAACTAGGCTTAAACCCAATAAAATAAGGAGATTGAACCTATTTAAAAACTAAATTTGAGAAACAAGCTTTTCCTTAAAGTTTGATTTAACCTATATTTGGCCATTCAATAATGTTTCATGAAAGTATTTAAATTTGGTGGTGCCTCTGTAAAAAATGCCGAGGCTGTTAGAAATGTAGGGGAAGTTTTAAAAGGTTTTAGTGATACCGAAGTATTGGTAGTAGTGAGTGCTATGGGCAAAACTACCAACCAATTAGAACTATTAGCAAAGGCCTATTACGAGAAAAACAATAGCATAAACGATCTTTATAAAGAACTAAAGAAATTTCACGACGATATTATAGCCGGCCTATTAATTAAAAGCGATTCGCATACCTACGACGATATTGAAAACTTGTTTATTGAATTGGAATGTGAATTAGAAAACACGCCCGATGCCAACTTCGACAAGGTGTATGATCAAATTGTCAGTTATGGTGAAATCTTCTCATCCCGCATTTTAAGTGCTTACTTAAATGAAAGTGGCATCAAAAATAGGTGGATGGATGCTCAGAATTTTATTAGTACCGATAATACTTACCGCGAAGGAAAAGTGGATTGGGAAATAACAGAAAATCTAATATCTAAAAAACTAAAGCCAATTGTTAAAAAACAAATGGTGGTTACGCAAGGTTTTATTGGTCGAAACAAAGATAACTTTACTGTAACTCTTGGCCGCGAAGGTTCTGATTATTCTGCAGCTATTTTTGCGTATGGCTTAGATGCCGAAAATGTAACTATTTGGAAAGATGTAGCAGGTGTAATGAATGCCGATCCTAAGAAATTTCCAGATGCCATTAAAATTGATGCCATTAGCTACCCTAAAGCAATTGAAATGGCCTATTATGGTGCCACCGTTATTCATCCTAAAACTATTCAACCACTTCAAAGTAAAAACATACCTTTGTTTGTTAAATCCTTTGTCGACCCTAGTGCTAACGGCACCATTGTGGGTGTGAGTAAAGATAAAGAAGTTCATTTACCAACCATTATTTCAAAAGGAAACCAAGTTTTAATTTCTATTAGTAGCAAAGATTTTAGTTTTATAGTAGAAGATAATTTGAGCAAAATTTTTAATGCCTTTGCTACCTCAAAAATCAAAATAAACCTCATGCAAAATTCGGCCATTAGCTTTAGTGTTTGTGTAGATAATGAAAGCGAAAAAATTAGCCACCTAAAAGCGGGTTTAGAAAAAGAATATTCGATAAAAATAAACGAAGATTTGGAGCTCTTAACCATTACCAATTATACCAGCGAAGGCTTGGCTCAGCTCTTACAAAACAAGAAGCAATTAATAGAACAAAAAACCAGAAATACGCTGCAATTTGTGGTAGGGAAATAGGGGTTATGAAGCAAAGTTTGGCAGCGTAAACAAAATGTTTGTGCTTGAACCCAATTGACTTTCAATCCATATTTTACCATTGCTATTATCAATGTATTCCTTACATAATAATAGTCCTAAGCCAGTTCCTTTTTCATTGTTAGTGCCATAGGTGGTATAATGGTCAACCGCAGAAAACACCTTTTCTATTGCCTCTGCACTCATACCTACTCCATTATCTTTTATTGAAACTAAGGTATAAGTTTGGTTATAGGTAGAAGCCGAAATTTCAATCTCTCCACCATCACGCGTAAACTTAATGGCATTACTAATGATATTTCTAAGCAATAAATTTAAGTGATGCTTGTCTACATATACCGCAAATCTATCTGGAATAGAATATTTAAATCGAATCCCTTTTTCGGCAACTTGAATCTTATACAAATCCATCATTTCCTGAACAGGCTTGCGTATATCTATTAACTCTGGCTCACTCTTAACACCATTTAATTGGCTTCTGCTCCATTGCAATAAGTTTTCTAACGTTAAGTTTAAGGTATCCACATTTTTACTAATGCTGCCTAAACTTTTCTTCAAATCCTCCATAGGTAAATCGTCTTCGGCAACCCAGGTTAAAACGGTACTTAACGATTTTATTGGAGCACGTAAATCGTGTGCAATAATGGAGAATACTTTATCCTTAATTTGATTGCTTCGCTGCAATTCTTGAGCCTGCATATTCAACAAAGAAGTACGCTCATGAATAATTTCTTTTTGGTTTTTATTTATATTCTGAAGCTTGTCTGATAGGTTTTCTACCTCTTTAAAAGCATTCGAGAATAAGCGTGTTAAAGTAAGTGCCTGAACAATGGCAAAAATAAAAATACCTTCAGGCATTAAATAAAACGATTTAATAATAGATTGGCTATATAATATATCATTTATACCTGCCACAAATACTACTAAATATGCCCCTCCTACCCACAAAGCAAATGGCCTTTTATTAAGTATAATCTTAATAACCAGATTAAGCATATACAACAACAAAAAGCCACAGAAAATTAGGTAATAAGGAATTACATGCGACGAATAACAAACAGGGGTTAACAAGAAAAATATACCTGCAGGCACCTGTACATAGGTAATAAAATTTAATACTTTTTTGTTTACATCTTTTGGAAACAAACTCTCTATGTAATACACGCCAAACAAGAGCATAAATGCCAGCGATAAATACTCAAATTTCACGAGCATTTCCCAAGGAATTGAAAGGTTTAATTCGCGTATTAAAATATCGCCCGTAGAAGCAATACGTAAGGCAGCAAAAAAGCACATAGAAGCAAACATTAACGATGTTTTGTCTTCTGTTTTAATATAATAAAAGGCCACAAAATAGCAGAACAACACAAATAATGATCCTACTAAAAAGGAATCCATAAAAGTAGTTTGAGATTTTAAGGCTTCCATCTCTTTTGGCATTCCAAGACTTGGTGCAAACCAAATTCCACCTTCTCTATAATGGTAATTACAAACCTGAACAGCAATTTCTACCGTGTCTATATCTACATCAAATGAAATAAGTTCGGTTCTAAAATTAGGTTTACTATTCTCTTTATTGGTGGCAAAAACACCCACTGAGGAAGACTTTTTGCCATTTATAAATAAATCGTAAGCTGTTCCAATGGTCATCATTTTTAAGACCATTATATCGTCCTTCTTTAAATCATGGGTAAACCTATATACATAGGTTCCATACCCTACGTCGGGGTGACCTAAATATCCCCAAGGGCCAGGAACAATAATATCTTCTGGAACTAAAGCAGGATTATTTTGAATATCTTGATAGGTGCTATTAAAATAAAAAACCCAGCCACCCTTATTTAATAAAATGGGCTTTTGTTGCGATAATTGGTGCAAAGGAAGGGCATTACTTTTACTGGCAAAACCAATAAAAAGCACACCAAAGAGACAAAGAAATGAAACTCTCCTAAACCACATTAAATAGACAGGTTACTATTTAAGCTGCAAGTAAACAATTTTTTATGAGGTTTGTTTCATTTATTTTTAATTTCTTCGTGGGGTGAGTAATTCCTTTCAAGCAGCATTTACCAAGTTTCTTCAAGATTTAGACATCGGGTCTATAAAAGAAGTATCTGAATCCTCACTTATGCTCGAAACTAACTCAGGTAGGTTTGCTTTTCAATTGCACACCTATTTTAACGAATATAAAAAACAGGCACCAAACCTAGGCGAAGCAATTTGTATAGATATTTATGAAGACCAATGGCTTAGCAAACCAGAAATAGTTAAAAGCAGGGTTAAAAGTAAACTCGGTTTGAACCAAACGCTGGCGGGCAGGGCTTGCAAACTAGTAAGTTTAACCAAGCCTGAGGCAGAAGTTTTTTTTGAAGCCAACCATTTACAGGGTAGTTCTAGCTCTGGAATAAGATATGGCCTTACCTACAAAAATGAACTCGTAGCCGCCATTGCCTTTAGTAAATCAAGGGTAATGATTGATTCGGAGGTATATTACCGCTCCTATGAACTTATTAAATTTACTAATAAAAATGGCCTTACAGTAATGGGTGGACTTGATAAATTACTCAAGCACTTTAGTAAAGAAAAACATGCCCAACATATTATGACCTATATTGACCTAGATTGGGGCGATGGAGCTAGTTTCTTAAAATTAGGATTTAAAGAAATGGGCAGCATAGAAGAAATACCCTTTTATGTTGACCCTACAACCCACATACGTTACAGTCAAAGAGAGTTTGAAGGTATACACTCAACAAAACCTAGCCTTATAAAGTGCTTTAATAAAGGAAGTAAAAAACTCGTTTTAGACCTTAGATAAGCCATGATCCTAAACCCAAAATATGATTCAATTGTTGTTCTAGGACCAACCGCATCTGGCAAAACAAAATTGGCTGTTGCCCTAGCTGGTATGTATGGCGGCCATATTTTAAGTGCCGATTCGCGCATGGTGTATACCCAAATGGATATTGGCACAGGCAAAGATTTAGACGAATATTTTTTTGACGGAAAACCCATCCCCTATTCCTTAATTAATGTTTGCCATCCCTCCCAACAATACCATATCTATCAATATCAAAAAGAGTTTAAAGAGGCCTTTAATGCCTTGGTTCAAACCAATATTGTACCTATTATTTGTGGCGGTAGCGGACTCTATTTAGAGGCAGTTATACAAGATTTTACCTTTACCGCCATACCTAATTTACCAAGCTTTAAGCAAGGTTTAAATGGGCTGAACCTAACTCAGTTGCAGGAAATATTTGACAGCTACCCGGCAAATGCCTTTACCCAAAAGGCCGATTTAGGTTCAATAAAACGAGCCCAACGTGCCATAGAAATGGCAGAGTATTTAAAACAAAACCCCAGCTTTATTTTGGCTCAGCCTAAACCTCTGCGCCCCTTTATTATTGGACTTGAACCAGGCTTAAACCAACGCAGAGAAAACATCCTAAAACGATTAGCACATAGGCTCAACAATGGCTTAATTGAAGAAGTAATTAGCCTAAGGCAAAACGGCATAACAGACGATAAACTGGCTTATTTTGGATTGGAATACAAATTTGTTTTAAGCTATTTATTGAACCAACTCAGCAAGGAACATTTACAAGAAAAATTAGGTATTGCCATCCAACAATTTGCCAAACGCCAAATGACCTATTTTAGAAAAATGGAAAAGGCAGGGCTTCACATTCATTGGGTAAAAAATCAGCAGGAGGCAATGGATTTGGCCCAAACTTGTTTTATACCATCACCCTAATATATTTGCCCACATGAACCCCTTCGCTAAAATACGCCACCTCGAAAATATGCATATTCTTTTATGGCTTATAAAAGATTCGTGCTGGTTAATGGAGTGGAAATTAGCAGGCACAATTGCCTTTTTTCCTACCATTGCCATGGCCGTTTTTATCTGTTACCATACCCGCAAAAACTACTTAACGCTACTTGTAAACCTATCTGTTTTATGTTGGATTAGCGCCAATTCTTGCTGGATGTTTAAAGAGTTTTACAGTTTTAACGGACAATACCCAGCCCTTGCTCTGTTTGGTTTAGGACTGGTTTTTATCTTCACCTACCTCTATCAAATTTTTGTCAGGAAAGCCAACGACGACTAAAATTTGCTATTTTGCCCTATCTTTGAGTTACATCAATACTAATTTTAAACTCCTAATTATGAAAAAAATATACCTTTTATTATTTGCCCTAGCCAGCACATTTGCTGCATTTGCGCAATGTATCCCTGATCCTACACTTACCAAACCAGGTTTAAAACCAAGCAAATTACCTAATGGTATTGCAGGTACACCTTACTCTGAAGTAGCTACCTTGGTGGTTCCTAAAGACACCTTTGTAAATTACAATGGTACCGTTTATAACGTTGTTGTTGATTCGGCATCGGTGGTTGGTATGAGCGATTTGCCAAAAGGCTTCTCTTACCAATGCGATAAGCCTAGTAAAACTTGGGCTGGTGGCCAAAGAGGTTGTGCCCGTTTATATGGCAACCCAACCTTAGATGATACAGGCGATTATGTAATTTATGTGAAGGTTCGTACCTACTTTAAAATAGTTGGCTTACCTAACCAATTAGATCAATTAGATTCAAGTACCATCGATTTTAAAATTGTTAAACCTACCGGTATGCAAGAGTTGGTTCAGGCCGTTGGCTTAAAAGCTTACCCTAACCCAGCTGGTAATTTATTGACCGTTGAAATTAAGAAATACTCGGCCACTGCTACCTACCAAATTTATAATGTAACCGGCCAGGTATATGATATCCCTGCTCAAATGAGTCCAAACACAGGCGAGGTTAAGTTTGATGTAAGCTCACTTAAACCAGGCGTATACTTTGTAAAAGGCGTAAACGAAGGCTTAAGCTATCAAGCTAAGTTTGTAAAAGAATAAAAAAACTAACGTATTGGGTAAAGGCAGATTAGGCAAAGCTTAATCTGCCTTTACTTTTTTAAGGCCAAGCAAGAGCGAGTTGCCAATAACAATTACATCGCTAAAAGCCATAGATAGCGCCCCCAACATTGGGTGCATAAAGCCTGCTGCTGCTAAGGGTATGCAAATAACATTATAGAAAAACGCCCAAAACAAATTTTGCTTAATGGTTTTATACGTTTGCTTACTAATAATATGTGCCTCTTGCAAAGCTTTCATATCATTATGCATAAGCACCAAGTTGGCCGATTTAATGGCAATATCACTTCCCTTTGCAAAAGATATACCCACCGATACTTTGCTCAAAGCAGGCGCATCATTTACACCATCGCCCACCATTACCAGTGGGTTCAGCTTTTGCTCTTGCTCTATATAAGCCAATTTTTGAGCAGGCATTTGCTCGGCAAAATAATGTTCAATGCCTAGCTCTTCGCTCATTTGCTTCACCTTTTTTGTAGCATCGCCGCTTAATAAAACGTTTTCTACACCTTGTTCTTTTAAATAGCTAATTAATTGTTTGGCATCTGGCTTTAACTCATCAGTTATATTCCAGGCCGCATACTGCTCTTTGTTTTTGTTTAAATACAAATCATATTTAGCTTCACTCAAACCCATAAACTTGCCCGAACCCAAAGCCCATTCATCGCCATTACTATCTATAGCTTTTATGCCTAAACCTTTTACCTCATCAAACTTACTAAAGCTTAAGGCAGGGTTTTCAAACGTCTTAAATTCTTTGGCCAAGGCTTTAGCAATGGGATGCGACGAATGTGATTCTAAGGCATAAATAATTGCCTTACTGTTTTGCTCCTCTCCCTCTTTAAACCAAAAAGTAGAAAAGCTAAACATACCTGTAGTTAGCGTTCCGGTTTTATCAAAGATTATCTTTTTGCTTTTGGCAAAATTCTCCAATACATCTCCACCTTTAATTAAAATACCTCGCTTGGCTGCTTTGCCTATGCCTACCATAATTGCCGTTGGCGTGGCTAAACCCATGGCACAAGGGCAACTAATAACCAAAACAGCCACTGCCCTTAGCATACTTTGGGCCGAACCTAAATCTAAGAAAAAATAAGATATCAAAAAGGTAAGCACCGAAATACCAACCACCACAGGCACAAAAATAGCACTTACTTGGTCGCCCAATTTTTGAATACTAGGCTTAGTACCTTGTGCTTTTTTTACCAATTCTATTATTTGAGAAAGTACAGTATCTTTTAAATTCGTAGTTACCTCTACTTTCATATTCCCTGTAAGTACAAGGGTTCCACCAATTACGGTAGAACCAATAACTTTGTGTACAGGTAAACTTTCGCCGCTCAATAAACTCTCATCGCACTCGGCTTCACCAAAAACAACTTTGCTATCAATAGGTATACTGTCGCCTGTATTAATTTGAAGTGTATCTCCTTTTTTAAGTTGGCTCACCTCCACTTCTTTTGTATGAACATGTCCATCGTGTTCAAGCAGTAAGGTTGCTGTTTTTACTTGTAAGGCACTTAAACTGGTAATGGCAGTAGTAGTTTTTTTTACCGAACGCTTTTCTAACAAATTACCCATTAGTACCAATGAAATTATGGTTGCCCCTGTTTCGTAAAACAAGTACATATGCACCTCATGGGTATTCCAATAATAAAGGGTACCAAAAACACTGTAAAAGAAAGCCGAAGCTGCACCCATAAAAATAAGCACATCCATATTGGGCACACCAGATTTTAAGCTATGGTAAGCCGATTTTCCAAAGAACCACAAACCCATGGCATACACAGGAATAGATAAGGCCAATTGCACCAAAGGATTGTGCAAAGGTTCCCAAGGCAATACCATATGTAAAGCCAAAGGAATAGTAAATACTAAGCTAAAGAGTAACTTAGATTCGAGGCTAGCTAGAAGTTTTTTTTTTGAGGGGGCTCATTGGCTTCTACCACCACGTAGCCCAACTCTTCTATGCTCTCCTTAATTTCGCCCATAGGCTTATTAAGTGTATTTTGGAAACGAACTTCACCTGTAGCAAAGTTCACATCCACTTCTTCCATACCTTGTTTTTCTAAACGCTTGCGAACGCCCATTGCACAATTGCTGCAGGTCATTCCTTCTACCATCATTTCGGCCATAACTACCTCATTTGAATTCATAGAACGAAAGTAGTAAATTATTAAGAACCCAAATCATGCTTTTTGTCAACTTATTGCCTAGGCCTTGTTTTCTTTACTTGAATCTTGAACCTAAAAAAACTACCTTGCCCTAAACGTGTTTAGTATACCATGAAGGAAAACAAACGAACCATCCTATTTTTAGTCTTAGGCAGTTTCTTTATAGCCAATGCTATTATTGCCGAGTTTATTGGCGTAAAAATATTTACCCTAGAAGGCACACTTGGTATGCAACCCGTTAATTGGAACTTGTTTGGAAATACCCTTTCGTTTAACATGACCGTTGGTGTTATCCTTTGGCCCGTTGTATTTATAATGACCGACATTATTAACGAATACTTTGGTTCTGGCGGCGTTAAACTATTTTCGTACATAGCAGCCATTCTAATTTCCTATTCCTTCCTAGCTGTGTTTATGGGGATGAAACTTACCCCTGCCGATTTTTGGATCATCAAAACTACACCTACCGGAACGCTTAATATGCAAGATGCCTATAACAATATTTTTGGCCAAGGTTTATGGATTATTGTTGGATCTTTAGTCGCATTTTTAGTTGGACAATTAGTAGATGTGAGCGTGTTTCATTACGTTAAGAAACGCACTGGAAATAAAAACCTATGGCTGCGCTCAACCGGCTCTACAGTGGTTTCGCAGTTAATAGATAGTTTTGTGGTACTCTTTATTGCCTTTTATATTGGGGCAGGTTGGAACCTAAATTTGGTACTTGGAATATGCGTGGTTAACTATATTTATAAACTCAGCGTAGCCGTTTTACTCACACCCGTTTTATATGGCGTACATTATGTAATAGATAGCTATCTTGGCAGAGAATTAGCCGAAGCCATGATGCGGGAAGCGGCAGGGGAATGAGGAAGGAAATGGGCGCTGAGCGTTTGGCATGGTGTTGCATGGCATAGCATGGATGTGCGCTGCGCTTACTTAGGCATGGTAAGACCTGCGGCAGTCAACTAGCGACCGGCGACTAGCGACCTTCTTCCCTACCAGCGACTTCCTCTAAAAAGAAAAAATTTATATTGAAAGTGAATCCTTAATACGAGAAAAAACACGTGAAAGAAAGATGGAACCAGCGGTACCAGGCAGAAGAATTTGCTTATGGGATATTGCCAAATGAATTTTTAAGAGAACAACTACAACATATCAAACCAGGTAAAATATTGTTTGCGGCAGAGGGCGAAGGACGCAATGCGGTTTATGCTGCCAAATTAGGTTGGGAAGTTTTTGCCTTTGATATTAGTGAAGAAGGCCAAAAGAAAGCGCTTAAGTTAGCTGAGGAAAATGGGGTAAGCATTACCTATGAAGTAGGCGAAGAACAATATTTAAACTATGCTCCTGCCCAATTTGACGCCATTGTGTTTATTTATGCGCATTTCCCCGGACCCATAAAATCGGGTATACAAAAGCAAATTAGTACCTACCTAAAACCGGGTGGGACCATACTCTTTGAAGCCTTTAGCAAAAACCACCTAGCGTACGTGACAAAAAACGAAGCCGTAGGTGGACCAAAAGATTTAGAAACACTTTTCTCTCTAGATGAACTAAAAGCCGATTTTGAAAACTACGATTACCTACAACTACAAGAACAAGAAATAGAACTCCATGAAGGAATCTACCACAATGGACTAGGTAGTGTGGTGAGGATGGTGGGAAGGAAGAAAGCGTAAGGGAAGCAGGGCGTTGCATGGCATAGCATGGACGTGCGCTGCGCTTACTTGGGCATGGTAAGACCTGCGGCAGCTCACCAGCGACTAGCGACCTTCTTCCCCACCAGCGACCTTCTTCCTACGATATCGCTTCAATCACGTCTTGTCGTGTAATAATATGCACGTCGCCCATTAGGTCTTTAACCATTACTGCGGCGTTGTCTTTGGTAATCATGCGACTTACTTCTTCCATAGCTGCATCGGGTTGCACAAATGGGAAAGGTGCACTCATTACCTCTTTTACTTTTTTAGCTTTTATACCTTGGTCTTCTAGCAATAAATTAAATAAGCTAGCATCGTTTAAAGAGCCAGTATACTTGCCTTCGGCATTGGTTACAGGCAATTGCGAAATAAAATATTTACGCATCATCTTCAAAGCCGATTCAACCGTTTGGTCTTCGCTAGCGGTAACCAATTTAAGGTGCTTATGACTTTCAATTAAATTAATGGCACGCGTTTGATCGTTCATTAAAAATCCACGGTCGCGCATCCAATCTTCGTTAAACATTTTGCCTAAGTAGCGTGTGCCATGATCGTGGAAAATGACCACTACCACATCGCTAGGCTTAAACATATGGCGCATTTGCAATAAGCCCGCCATGGCCGAACCAGCAGAGTTACCCGCAAATATGCCTTCTTCACGAGGTATTCTACGGGTCATAATTGCGGCATCGCGATCGGTCACTTTTTCAAAATGATCTATCACACTAAAATCTACATTGGCAGGTAAAAAATCTTCGCCAATACCTTCTGTGATGTAGGGATAGATTTCGTTCTTATCAAAAATGCCTGTCTCTTTGTATTTCTTAAATACCGAACCATAGGTATCAATCCCTAAAATCTTAATATCGGGATTCTTTTCTTTTAAATATTTACCCGTACCACATATGGTTCCGCCCGTACCTACACCTACTACTAAATGGGTTATTTTGCCCTCGGTTTGCTCCCAAATTTCAGGACCAGTTCCTTCGTAATGGGCGGCAGAGTTGCTTAAATTATCATATTGATTCGGCTTCCAAGAGTTTGGAATTTCCTTAATCAATCGGCTCGATACAGAATAGTAAGAACGAGGATCTTCTGGCTCTACATCTGTTGGGCAAACAATAACCTCTGCTCCAAAAGCCTTTAGCGCATCAAACTTTTCTTTGCTCTGTTTATCGGTTGTGGTAAAAATACATTTATAGCCTTTAATAACAGCCGCAATAGCCAAACCCATACCAGTATTTCCACTAGTACCCTCAATAATGGTATATCCCGGTTTAAGTCTGCCATCTTTTTCGGCATCTTCAATCATTTTAAGAGCCATTCTATCTTTAATAGAATTACCTGGGTTGGTAGTTTCTATTTTTGCCAATACGGTGCAAGGTAAATCCTTAGTTAACTTATTAATCTTAACCAAGGGGGTATTGCCTATGGTTTCTAAAATATTCTGTTTCCACATGGCTGCGAAGCTAATATGTTTATTCCATAGAAAAAAGTGATAGGCTATGGTCCTTATTGTCCTTTGCTAAAAGAGATAATAGCCCAGGTCTTTAGGCCTGGGGAAAAATGATTGGCAGATTCTAATAGAGGCCTTTAGGCCTTTACCTTTTTATAGATTACAATTATTTCGGCGAAAAGCGTTTGCTAGAGTAAAGGCCTAAAGGCCTCGCTAAATTAAATTGCCATCTTAAATTCCATAGCCTAAAGGCTATGGCTACGAGTGTTATTATTTGAACTATTTACACAAGGGTCTATCAATTAATAACTAACCCAACCCAATTCTAAAATTCATGAATACAAAAAACATGGACATACTCTTTGATTTTACGTACAACAATCATAAATTTGCACGTACAACAAACAAAATTATGGATACCAAACTAACCTTAAAGCTAGACGATGCTGTAATTGAGAAGGCAAAGGTGTATGCTAAAAATAAAAATACTAGTTTATCAAAACTAATCGAATCTTACCTTGGAGTTTTAGTTACACCGATAGAAAATCAAGAAGTAACACCTTTAGTAAAAAGCATATCGGGTGTAATTGATTTGCCTACTGACTTTGATTACAAAAAAGACTATAAAAAACATGTGCTAACTAAATACAGCAATTAGTATGGTTAAGGTATTTGTTGATACAGATGTATGTATAGATCTATTATCGGGTAGACAACCCTTTAATAAAACTGCCGAGACTTTATTTTCTCTTGCAGATAAAGGAAAGATTAAAATTTATGTGTCTTCACTTTCTTTTGCAAATATAGATTATGTGCTAAGGTCTCACTATTCGGCAACTCATTCTAAACAAGTACTTGGGAAATTTAAAACATTGGTTTCGGTAGCAACTGTAAGTAGTAAAACTATTGATTTAGCTTTGGTTTCAGACTTCAACGATTTTGAAGATGCCATCCAATATTGCTGTGCTTTAGAAAATAACTTAGCAACACTTATCACTAGAAATATTAAAGACTATAAAAAAGCTACTATTCATATTCAAACTCCAGACTCATTTATTACCATGCAGGTATGAGGATGCTTATTGCCAAGAAAGTAGATTTTTATTTGAACCATTTATGCTAAGTTTGGGTTCGTAAATTAGTAAACCTTTAGAAATGGCTAGGCCGAATCAAACGAATGAAATCAAAATTACCCATACTCCTACTTATCCTCTTTAGTAGCCTTGCGGCCTTGGCTCAAACCGCACCTAAGGGTAGGTGGACAAGCATACCAAAACCCATTGGCTGGGTAAATGATTATGAGAATATCTTTACTGCTGCAGAAATAAAATCTTTGGATAGTTTAATTGGTAGCTACGAGAAAAAAACATCTATTGAAATTGCAGTTGTTACTGTTCCTTTAGAAGCATGTACCAGAGAAGAGTTTGATTCGCTTATGCTTAAACTTGCCCAAACATGGGGAGTGGGCAAAAAGGGTAAAAACAATGGGATAGTTATTGGCATTTCTAAAGAACATAGAAAAATTAGAATAGAAAACGGTCTTGGCATAGAAATGAAACTAAGCGACGCGCAAACAAAAGAGATAATAGACAAAATCCTTATTCCAAATTTTAGAGCAGGCCACTATTATTTGGGAATAGCTGAAGGAATACAAGAAATAAAAAGGAAATTAGATACTAACTAACTCACATGAATACCACTCCCGAACATAACCAACGAATGGCTAAAACTACCTTTGCGGCGGTTTACCCATACTATATTAAAAAGGTAGAAGCTAAGGGCCGAACCAAAGCCGAGTTGCTTGAAGTGATTGAATGGCTCACAGGTTTTGACGAACCTAAATTGCAAAAACTCATTGACGAGAAAGCAAACTTTGAAGAGTTTTTTAAGCAAGCCAAGCTGAACCCAGATGCCGATAAAATTACTGGCCTTATTTGCGGCTACCGCGTAGAAGAATTGCTCAACCCCATTACCCGCCAAGTTCGATACCTAGATAAACTTATTGATGAACTTGCCAAAGGCAAAAAGATGGAGAAGATTTTGAGAAGCTGAGGGAAAGCATGGCATTGCCTGCCTCCGCTAAAGCTACGGCAGACAAAGCATGGCGTAGCATGGACCTAAGCTTCGCTTACTTAGGCATGGTTAGACCTGCGGCGGCCAAAACGGCCAGAAGCTAGAGGCTAGAAGCCAGTAGCCATTCCTACGCAACACGTAACATCTTCAATGAATAAATGTATATTAATACCAAGCAAATGCTTTCCTTTAAAAATTATACTTAATTTAGGAGCATGAAACATGCACTTACTCTCCTACTCTTGCTTTCTTTTGACTATGTGGCGGCACAAATTTTACCGGGACAATACTTTACGTATGGTCGCAAATCTAGAGGCGAACAACTCATCTTTTTGCCCGATAATCATTTCCAATTAATTATTGGTGAAGACACCATTGGTGGAACTAGCACCAGTAAAAAAGGTATGCTATTGGCCATTAAATATCGCATTGATACCACCCTCCTACCACACACCTTTACCTCTATTATTTATGATAAAAAATCGGGGAATGAATTAAAAACAACGGTAGGTTTATATAGGCAAATTGACCCCTATACGGTAGATATTATCCTTGGCATGGGTGGCTTGGGTGAGGCAAAAGAAATAGATGAAAATAGCCCAGACCTCATGCGCCTAAGCCTAAATTGCGACGAAAACTATATTAACCTGTTAAGGCTAAATGAACTTAGACCCATCCTAGGCTTCAAGCCCGAAACCAAAGAGAAATTGCTGGCCAATGGAATGAAAGAAATAAGCTATTTACAAAAATGCATTCCTATCCATAGCAGCCAATTTCAAAGCAAAGAAATTAACGAATACACCAAAGAGGGTAAGCTAACAAAAAGAACTTTACTAGATAGTGCCAACAACCTTTTTGTTGGTCAGCAAGGGTATTGTATTAAAGTAATTAAGTATAACAAAAACCAACAAGTAGAAGTTGAACAATGCTATAAAAATAGAACAGAACTCATGAGCTTTACAGGTAAGGTATTTCCACAGGTTACCTATGTATATGCCGACAGCAATTTAGTAGAAGTAAAACGCCTGATAAATACCGATAGCCTAAAACTCATAGTAGCTTCTCAAATTAAATTTATATACGATAGCTATGGCGACCAAATTGATTGGGAATACTACTATACCGATGGATCAAAAAAACCTGATACCCTAAAATCAAACCTAATTTTGCACATACAAAATTGGATTG
This sequence comes from Bacteroidetes bacterium B1(2017), assembly GCA_002256395.1. Taxonomy (GTDB): domain Bacteria; phylum Bacteroidota; class Bacteroidia; order UKL13-3; family UKL13-3; genus B1. The sequence continues at coordinate 17,116 of NKJG01000010.1, forward strand.
CTTCTCATGCCTTATACCCACAAACCTATGAGCCTATACTTTTTGGCTATGTAAAAGAAAGCAGCATTTTAAGTAATAATATAAAAGAAGCCAATAGCGAGAAATATTCCATATACCTAGAGTTCTACTTAAACGACTCTAACAATGTGAAACAGAAATTTACGGGTGATTTTCAGTTCGACTATCAATATGAGCTCGATGCGATTGCCTATAAAACAGAGCACACAGGCAACTCAACCAATTACTCGTGGAGCGATAGAGATTTTGACGATTGGAAAGCCATCTATTGCAAAGCTCCCACTGCCGAAGAGCTAAAACAAAAGGAACTCAAAAACAAAGAGCAAATGGAAAAGACCCTAAGCATCCTTGATGAGGCCCTAAAAGGCGATAACCCCGACATAACAATCTCGGGCGATATGGATAAGAAGACGCTGAGAGAAACGCGGAGAGCCTTGAAGAAGGCAGCGAAGAAATAGAAGGCATGGCTTGCCTGCCTCCGCTAAAGCTACGGCAGACAAAGCATGGCATGGCATGGATGTGCGCTGCGCTTACTTAGGCATGGTAAGACCTGCGGAAGGCAAACGGCCAGAAGCCAGAAGCTAGAAGCCAGTTGCCATTCTTTAGAGGCTGTTGCGGTTTACGTAGGAAGTTAAATATAGGTGAAAATGGTAGAAAAGAATTAATATTTGTAAACGAAAACATATGATTGAACTAGACTATACCCTTCAAGAAAACGATTTTTTAGAATTTCAACTTTACTTTTTTAAGAGTGAAGGAAAATTCAAATCTATACTACTTAAAACATGGATGGTCTTTATGATGTTTGTAGGTGTTTTTATTGGGTTTTCAATCTGGAAGAATCTTTTTTTTGAGGCAGCAGTTGTGGCAGTAATGTCTATTATTGTTTCCTTTATTCATCCATGGAGGATGAGACGTACGTATAAAAAAATATTAAAGAAAGACTGCAAAGTTTTTGAAAGCAGATTAAATACTCCCTTTCATTTACTGGTGGATGAAAACCAATTTCATATAAAAAGTATACTTGGCGATACAAACTTAAATCGAAATCAACTTGCCAAAATTGTAGAAACAGGCACTCATTTCTTTGTTAAATTTAAGTTAGAAGCGGTAATAATTCCTAAGAGCGGTCTGAGCCAAATAGAACAACTTAGAGCCGACCTAAAACAAGTAGCACTAACGAACCAAATAGAATACAAAGAAGATTTGAATTGGAAATGGTAATAGAAAGAAGGCATGGCATTGCCTGCCTCCGCTAAAGCTACGGCAGACAAAGCATGGCGTTGCATGGTCGTAAGCTTCGCATACTTAGGCATGGTATGACCTGCGGCGGGGAGTGCTTCGACGGGCTCAGCTACCTTGCAGGTCCCTGAGTTTATCGAAGGGTAATTCCTTTCGAAAGAAGATTAACATTTCTTATTCAGTGCAATCTTCGAAGAATGTTCTTTTCTTTTTCCTTGGATGAAATTTCCTCTAGCGTAACAAATTTTCTAAAAAGGCACAAACAGTATTTTATTTTCAATTAAAATTCAACCTCAAAGAAGCATTTTCTTAATTGAAGATTTTGTCACTTTTTTGCTTGCCCAAAAAAATAATCCCGATAGCTATCGGGAAAAAAAAAGGGCACCAACGGAACCCTTTTTGAGAAAGAGTAAGAGAAACAGAAAGAGGTTTTTTTTTTCTTGCTCTTTCTCCTTCTCCTTCTCCTTCTCCTTCTCAGCTATTCTTCTTTAGAAAAACCGCCCGACCTATAGCTTTAACGCCAGCAAATGTGAAAGGACTTTTTTGCGGGCCGGCCTGTGCAAGCATACCACGAGCAAGGCCTATGTTGAAACAAAATCTGGCCTTGCGGCTTGGTATGCGCTGAGAAAAAGTGCTTTCTACATTTGCCAGTTAAAGCTATGACGTCTTGATTTTTTGTTTCTTTTTCATCAAGGAAAAAGAAAAGAACAAATGATGAAGGAAACCATTCTTAAGAGAACAACTTATCAGGAAAGGAAATTATTCTAAGCTTAATAGAAAGAAAATAACTCAACATAGAAAAACCTTCATCAATTAAAAAGAAAAGAAAAATCTTATATTCATAGTTTAATTAAAAATCCCAAGCGCAAGCAACAACTATGGTAACCCTTGAAACCTTCCGCAAAATTGCCCTTGCATTTCCCGATGCAAGCGAAGAACCTCACTTCGAAAAAACCTCCTTTAGGGTAAAGAAAAAAATCTTCGCCACCTACGATGCTAAAACAAATAGAGCCTGCCTAAAACTCTCAGAACTACAACAAGACCTCTACTCTATTGCCGCCAAAGAAATTATCTACCCCGTACCCAACAAATGGGGCAAACAAGGCTGGACTTTAGTAGAATTATCGGCAGTTAAGAGTGTTTTATTTAAAGAAGCAGTAGCAACGGCGTATGAAGAGGTGGCGGGGAAAGTCGCGGGTCGCTAGTCGCAGTGGAAGGGGAAGGTCGCTAGTCGCTGGTCGCTGGTAGGCTGGTGAAGGGGAAGGTCGCTGGTCGCTAGTCGGCTGGTAACTTTTACAAAAAACCCGCGACCAGCGACCAGCGACTCGCGACCTTCTTCACCACCCGCGACTTTCTCCCATAAAATTGATTAATATTGCATACACAAACAAAAAAGCCAGCTGCCAGCTGCCAACTGCCAGAAGCCAGAAGCCAGAAGCTAGCTGCCATCAACCCATACTCACCATGAAATACACGCTCCTAATCATCTCCGCTATTTTAGTATCAAGCTGCTTCTCGGCCAAGATGCTAGCCACTCCTACACAAACAGATTTAGACCGCGTAAATACAAAGTACCCTGCCTACAATTTAATGCAAGTAAACGAAGGCAAACGCCTTTACGAAAGCTATTGCGCCGGCTGCCATAAACTAAAAAACCCCGCATCCAAAACCGAAGAACGCTGGAAAGAAATTGTTCCTAAAATGGTTGTCAAGGCAAAGAAGAAAGATATTGTGATTGATGAAAACTCCCAGGCGCTTATTTTGGAGTACCTTGTTACGATGAGTAAGAAGTAGTGGAAAGCGTGAGGCTTGAAAGCGTGAAGCTTGAGGATGCTTTGCTAGCCGAAGCTTTAGCGAAGGTTAGTGATTTGGCAATTTTCTTGCTGGTAATTGGCAGTCTTTTGCTTCTTGTTTCATGTGATGAAAACAATACTCATTCTTCCGATAATAGAAATGAACAGAAATCAGATAGCGGAATATTTTTATCTCCTAGCCAATTTACGCCCATAACTTTTTTGCAGTCTGTTACACCAAAAACCAAAGTCGACTCGAGTTTAAATACTTTTGTGATATACACTCATTTTCCAGCAGATTGGGTAAAAGCCTCATATATCGACACCTTACTTACCCTTCTCAACTCGCAACAAAAATGCATGTGTGTGAAGGATCCAATGGGCTCTTATATACCATTTGATAAACAAGCCACTATTGGAGGATATGCGCAACTATTTTTATTATCCTATATTCATAAAACCCCTCTTGATCTTGGGTTGTATTGCTGCCCTATTGGGGATAAAAAGGTGATGGAGGAAATTTTGAGGTGGTGGAAGGGAAACAAAAAGGTAACTGGAAATTAGTTTCAGTTGTTTATGGCTGAACCGAAACTCTTTTTGAAGGGGGAATTTCTTATTGCTATTTGGCTTTTAATCTAATTTGGGTAAATCTCTTTTTTAGTATCACAATCAGGTTCTTAATTTTTTAGGGTTAATTTCTTGTGCGTTAAAAAATATCATTTGTGATATATATCAATATTTTATTATGGGAAACCCCTATTTATTGACTTTTTAAATTGTTATGTTTGAAAAAGCAATCCCCAAGCGCTTAGTGTATTCTCAATAAGTGTATTGCTAGTATAACAACTATGAATATGAAACTATCAAAACCCCTCCTATCACATCTTTACATTCCATTATTTCATTTAATTACGAACAAGATGGGTAACTCATATTTACATCATTTTGTCCAGAAGGATTTTTCTAATGAGTTTTTATTAAATATAGCTGGCCCCCCAACAATCTCTGTTTAAGAGCAGAATTGAAACTAATCTGCACATAATAAAAATTTAATTCGATATAAACGCAGCTATTTATCTCCTTCCACAAAAAAAGGAAGAATTAATAAATGTAATAGCATAAAATGAACTAGGAAAAATGAGAAATCCGAAATGGCATAGAGATGAAATAATTTTGGCTTTGGATTTATATCATGACAAAAACCTGGGGTCAATAGATTCAAGAAATCCAAAGATAATTGAGTTATCAAAACTATTAAATAAACTTCCTATTTTTGACAATAAACCTGATCAACAAACATTTCGAAACCCAAATGGAGTGACCCTAAAGCTTTCAAACTTTAAGGCCATTGACCCAAATTATGGTGGGAAAGGCATGAATTCATTTAGTAAACTAGATAAGGAGGTTTTTGAAGAATTTAGCTCAGATATTAAATTACTAAATAAGATTGCAAATGAAATAAAGAAAATCTCAACGAATTCAGTGCTCTCGAAGGAAATAGCAAATATTGAAAACGACGATTTAAGTGAAACAGATAGTGTTAAGGAGGGTCAAGTATTATATAAATTACATAAGGTTAGAGAACGGGATAGAAAAATAATTGATGCCAAAAAGAAAAGAGTAATAAAAGAAAAAGGTGAACTAAGATGTGAAGCATGCAATTTCAATTTTGAAACAACTTACGGCGAATTGGGAAAGGGGTATATAGAATGTCACCATTTAATTCCTCTAGCAAACTTTCAAGAAAACAAGGTAACCAAGTTAGAAGATTTGGCATTGCTTTGCTCTAATTGCCATAGTATGATACATAGGGATTTAAATATTAGTTCAATTATTGAATTTAAGAAATCTATTAAAACTTAAAAAAATTTATAAATCAAGATTTACTCCCTCATTAATTGTTTTAATTAGGTGATTTACATATTGATCAAAATTGTAATCGTTAATAAAACAATGATAAGTTATTTTAATAATCCTTTTTATTGTTAAATTAAAGGTACATTAAATAATTTCAAGGGTTCTTTCATATTTGTAAATTCAAGAATTGCGTGGTAATTTGAAAGGCAAGTTAATTTAAAGATATAAAAAAAAGGATTAGTTAAAAAAAATGAAATTTATAGATTTGTTTGCGGGCCTAGGCGGATTTCATAAAGCACTGCATGAACTAGGCCATGAATGTGTTTTTGCCAGTGAATTGAACCCTGCGCTAAGAGAAACATATAAGGTAAATTGGGGTAAAGACATAGCCATTTATGGTGATATAAAAAAAATAGTTCAGGAAACCCCAGAAATAATTCCAGCCCATGATATATTATGTGCAGGTTTTCCTTGTCAACCATTTTCCAAAGCAGGTAAACAATTAGGTAGAGATGATGAAAGAGGTACTTTATTCGATGAAATTGTCAAAATACTTGAATTAAGAAATCCCAAATTTTTCATTTTAGAGAATGTTCGTTTTATTGCAAAACACAACAACGAGGAAACTTGGAACGCAATGAAAGTTGAATTCCAAAGACTTGGATACCAGGTTGACCATCGAGATTATTCCCCTCACGATTTTGGAATCCCACAACATCGACAAAGAATTTTTATTGTTGGGGAATTAGGTAAGTCCGGCTTGAAAAATTTCAGTTTTGACAAAGTAGATTTACATAAGAAAAAAATAGTTGAATTGAATAAATTTATTGGAATTAACCCTTCTAGTGCAAAGAAAATTCCAAAAGCAAATATAGATTGCATTAATCTTTGGCAAGAATTTATAGATGCACTTCCAAAAGATTTGAAAATTCCAGGTTTTCCAATTTGGGGAATGGAATTTGGAGCAGACTACCCTTTTGAAGAAAAATATCCATTTTTACTATCAAAAAAAGAGTTAGGAGATTTTAAGGGAAACTTTGGGATTTCTTTAAAGGGAATGACTAAAGAGGAGCAATTAGCAAATTTGCCAAGTTATGCGAGGGTTGAAAGTCCATTTCCAAATTGGAAAAAACGATATATTAAACAGAATAGATTATTTTTTTTAGAAAATGAAAAATATATAAAAAAAGTTGTCAAAAAAATTTCCGAATTACCTTCACAAAGTTGGCAAAAATTGGAATGGAATGTTGGTGATGGTAAAAGGGAAATTGGAAAATATATTTTGCAATTTAGAGCATCTGGAATTAGAGTAAAAAAAGCAGATTACTTTCCATCACTTGTTTGTTCAAATACTCAAATTCCAATTATTGGTTGGGAAGGACGCTACCTTTCCAGAAAAGAGGGTCTGAAACTTCAATCCCTTTCAGGATTAAAGTTACCTTCAAACGATAATGCAGCTTTCAAGGCGCTTGGGAATGCTGTAAATTCAGAAATTGTGAAATTAATTGCAGAAAATTTATTAGCAAACAATTAAAACTCTATTTTTTTTTAACAAAAAGGTAAAAATTCTATAATAAAATTAATGGATACATAAAATGGAAAAGCAAAGTAAAGTTAGTATTAGACCAGGAGTTAGCATATTGACAATGCTTAAACACATTCAATACGACCCTTGGTTTGCACTTGCAGAATTTGTAGATAATGCAATTGATAGTTATCAGAAAAACGGAAAACTTCTCAAAGAAATTGAAGGAGAAAAATATCAGTTGGAGGTAAGAATTGAATTCAACGATATTGATAATAAAATTACAATAAAAGATAACGCAGCAGGTATAAATCAGAAAGATTATAACAGAGCTTTTCGTGCTGCTGAAATTCCACCGGACAATTCAGGACTTTCAGAGTTTGGAATGGGAATGAAATCAGCTGCATGTTGGTTTTCGGATAACTGGTGCGTGAAAACAAGTGCAATCGGTGAAAATGTGGAAAAGACAGTTTCCTTTGACCTTAACAAAATTTTTTATGATAAACTTGAGGAATTGAACGTAACAACAAAACCTCAAAAAGAAAATGCTCACTATACAACAATTGAATTGACCAGCATCAACAAAATGCCTATCAAAAAGACGAAAGGTAAAATTAAGGAACATTTGGCAAGCATTTACAGGGACTTTTCAAGAAAAGGCACTTTGAAAATTTATCTTGACGGAGAAATTTTAGAATATAAAGACCCTATCATTTTAACAGCACCATTTCCATACGACAGCAAAACGAATCCTATTTATTGGAAAAAAGAAATTGACTTTGACATTGACAAAGGAAAAATGTTTGTTAAAGGTTTTGTCGGTTTACTTGAATCGCAAGACAGCGGAAAGAATGGTTTTGCTTTATTCAGAAGAGGAAGAGTTATTGAAGGAAGTTGTGATGATGGCTTTAAACCAACAGAAGTTATGGGAGGAGTCGGAACTAGCGAATGGAAAAGAATTTTTGGCGAACTACACTTGGAAGGATTCAATGTTAGTTTTACTAAGAAGGGGATCAAATGGGATGAAAATATGGACATCTTTTTAGAATTACTTAAAAAAGATTTGGTATCTTCAAACTTTATCAAACAGGCAAGAGATTATAGAGTTAATCCACCCAAAGCGGAATTAAGAAAAGCAGCAGAAGCAGTAGTGAAGGCAACGGCAGATGATATAAGAAATCATGTGCAGCCAATAATGAATGAAATTCGTTCAACCCCAATATCAGTAAATGAAACAACAGAGTTAACAAAAACAGAAGAAGTTGCAAACAGAGAATTTGAAATTGAATTCAATGATACAAAATGGCTAGTAACGCTTGAACTTTCTTATGATGATGATATAACCGATTGGATAGAAATAGGAAGCCATGTTTTGAAAAGCAAAAACACAGACAAAATGTTAAGACAGGTTGGGGTGAGGATGAGTTTGAATCATCCATTTGTAATTCATTTTGCAGGTGCAGACAAAAATAAACTTGAACCAATCTTGCGTATTGCGGCAGCAATAGGACTTGCGGAAGAAGCAGCAAGAGAAGTTGGGGTAAAGCAAGCAGGGATAGTAAGAAAAAACTTGAACAAACTATTAACATCCATATCTAAATCATGAGTAATAATACAGAACATATTAGCATTGATACCACATCCAACAGCGGAAGTTGGCTGCCAACAGTTGGTGATGAAACATTAGCGTTGCTTACTCATTTAGGTCTTCCTCATAACAGTCAGCAAACCTTGCTAAATGAAACTACAGAAATTTTATCGCAATGTGGTAACACCTCACAAACAACATTCAGCGAAATTGGCCTTGTATTCGGTTATGTCCAAAGCGGAAAAACAATGTCTTTTACTACGCTTACAGCGATGGCAAAAGACAACGGCTACCGAATGATAATTATCATAGCAGGTATTTCAACAAACCTTGTTTCGCAATCTTTTACACGACTTGAAAAAGATTTACGCATTGATGATAGAAACGATATGCAATGGCTTTCTTTCAGAAATCCAAAACGAAACGAAGCCACAACAAGAAGCCAAATTGAAAGTGCTTTAAGAAATTGGAGTGACCCAACTTATCCAACAGAAGACAAGCAAACAATTCTGATTACTGTAATGAAACAAAAAGACCATTTGCCAAATCTATGTGAGCTTTTGCAAACAGTTGATTTAGCTGGTGTTCCAGTGCTGATTATTGATGATGAGGGCGACCAACATAGCATGAATAATCAAAACAGAAAAAATTCAAGAACAGGTAACAGAAGAACAAGCACGATTCACAGAAGAATTGTTGAGTTAAGAAATTCAATTCCACACCACACATTTATTCAATACACAGCAACACCGCAAGGACCTTTGTTTCAAGACATCATGGATGACCTTTCACCAAAGTTTATTCAGTTGCTTACTCCTGGGCAGGGCTACACAGGAGGGAAATTATTCTTTGAGGATAGACCACAAACAACGGAAGTAATTGACGACATAGACCCACATCAATTTCCAAACATTCCACCTCAAAGTTTGATTAATGCATTGATGCTTTTCTTTTTAGGAGTTGTAAAAGGCAAGCCATTAAGAGAAGGAAAAAATCGTTCAATGATGATTCATCCTTCTCAACTTACCTTCACTCATGCAGAATATGCAAGGTTCGTAACAAACATTAAAAATCATTTCATCGAAGTGTTGAGTTTGCCAGATGGCAACGCAGACAAAAATGATTTGTTAGAACAGTTCAGAGTAGCTTACAACGATTTGCAAGCCACAACAACCGACCTTCCACCATTTGATGAATTGACAGGTGACAGATTACGTCATGCAATTAGTTCAACAGTTATTCAATCACTAAATTCAACAGGCAACAACAGGACAAGTGTTGAATGGCGAAATTCTTACAGTTGGATTTTAATTGGAGGACAAGCAATGGACAGAGGATTTACAGTTGAAGGTTTAACCGTTACATACATGCCTAGGAGTGTTGGTGTAGGCAACGCAGACACAATACAACAGCGTGCAAGATTCTTTGGTTACAAAATGAATTACATCGGCTATTGCCGAGTTTATCTTGACGGTGATGCAAGAGACCGGTACATAGATTATGTGAGGCATGAAGAAGATATGCGAAGGAGATTATCCGAACACAAAAATTCAGGACGGAGTTTGAATGAATGGTATAGAGAAGTTTTCTTGACAAGCGATTTAACTTTAGCAAGACGAGAAATTTTTTCGCACAACTTTCAGCGTTCAATTTTTGGTGGCGAGTGGAGTGTAATTAAAATACCACACAACGCACCAAACATTATTGAAAGCAACCAAAATACTTTGAGCGATTTTCTTTCAAACAATGAGTTTACAAACTCTGGAAGATTCCCATTAATTCAAAAGCCATTGATTGAAGTTTACAATGAGTTACTTATACAATTCCGTTTCAATAGCAATGCAGATGTTGGCGACTACACAGCGTTGCTTTATGTTTTAGAAAAACACTTGAATGAAGTTCCCGAACAAACTTGCACTTTATTTTTAATAAGCAGTTTTGAAAACAAACGCTTCCGTTCATTGAATGATAAAAACCAAATTGCTCAATACTTTCAAGGACGAAACGATAGAACAGAAGGTTTGAGAGATATAAAAGGAACAGGAATTACTTTCCAAATTTATGTTTTTGATTTGGAGCAGGAGAACGGAGAAACATTTAATTCAGTAGTTGGTTTGGCAACATTTATTCCCGAAGAAATTTCAGTTGACCTTATTCGTTGGGCATAATGAATTTACTTGAAACCTTTAATACGATAATTGCACCTAAAGAGAGTGATACATTTCAGTTCTCTGCTATTCCAATTCCCGGATTTGACAACCACAGAATAGCAAAAGACAAAACCGAAAATCCAACTCTACTTATTTCAGTTTCTAATGAGCAGCGAAAAATTTTAACTGCAAACTTAAAACTTCAAAATGTTTCTGTGTTGTTTGACATCAAATGCAACATTCAACAAAACGGAAATCTTATTGAAAGAAATTTTACAGCAATTTGTTTTGTTGGCAGCGACCATTCACTAAAAAAATATTTTCTAAAACTTTGTTCAGCATTAATTGAAGATTTAGGTAACACACCAACGCAAGAGGGTGTTAGAAAAGAGATTACCCGTTTCGTAGAGTTGTTTCGTTTAGCAACAGAACCGCAAACGAAAACCATTCAGGGGCTTTGGGCAGAATTATTTATGATTGCTGAAAGTAAAGAGCCAGCGAACCTTGTAAGGTGTTGGCATTCCATACCTGAAGAAAAATTTGATTTCAACAATGGCGAAGAAAGAATTGAAGTTAAGAGTTCAGGAAGTGGTTTGCGTATTCACACATTTTCACTTGACCAACTACATTCAATCACTGATACAAGAACAATCATTGCATCCGTATTTGTAAAACAAGCAAGTTCAGGAAAAAGTATTTTAGATTTGCAAAACGAAATTTCAGACCGACTTGCAGCACAAATTGAATTGATTGAGAAATTGCAAATGCAAGTTGCAATGACTTTGGGAAAATCAATTAGCGATGCAATGAAAATGAAATTTGATTTTCAGTTAGCAAAAGATTCATTGCGTTTTTACAATGCAGAAGACATTCCAAAAATTTCATTTAACAATGTTCCATCACTTGTAACAGATGTTCGTTTCAAATCTGACCTCACTGACATTAATATAATTAAACCTGGTGAAATATTAAGTAATGGGAGACTTTTTATTTCAATTTAATGAAATTTAATTGTTTTAACTTTTACAAAAAGTTAAGAATAGATATAGTGCAATATATTGACCATGTAATTTTAAATAACTTGTGGTTCAAAATTTTAATTTAGGTCAAATAACCTTGGGTTGTATTTTTCACAACCTAATATTAAAAAATACGGAATAGTCCCATATAATAAATATTGAAAACAAACCTGTTAAAGCCCTAGCCTATAAATTAATCTGATATTGAATTCTTTTGTTCTTAATAATTGCATCTAATTCCTCAATGGTTTGGAGAGAATAAGATGAACCTTTTTCATTTAGGCTTACAAAGCAAAATCTAAATCTAGCACCTAGTATTTTGCCGAAATTAAATTCATTTTCAGTTGCCCCAAAGAAAAACCCTTTGGGGTTTTGTGGTAGGTACTTTTTGGTTGTCTTTAATTCAACTAAAATAATATCCTCTAAATAGGTCTTAATAAATTGGGCATCTATTACTTTGCCAACCAAATCTGGTATGTAAATTAAATCAAAGGCTTGTAAAAATTTATGTTCTATACCTAATAAATTCAGTAACTCCTTTTTGCTTATCAGGTCAACCTTAAAAAATCCTGTGTGGTTTTCAATAAGGTAATTAACACCTTCCTTTTCGGTAACATTATTGGATAATGTCAATACAAATGAATGCTTCCTTGACATTATTCTTCTGCTTTTATTTCGTATTTCTTATACGAATGTTTTGGATTAATTGAAGAGAAATCTAAAAGTTCAGAAACAGTTAATTCAAAAACTTTGGCAAAAACCGCAATATTGGTAAGTGAAATATTCCTTTCGCCCCTTTCAATCATTCCAATATAGGTTCTATGAAAGCCTGTTAAATTAGAAAGCTTTTCTTGGCTAATATTTTTTTCAGAACAAAGTTGTTTAATCCTTAGGCCAAACTCTATTATTAAAGCTTCATTAATCATCAAACAAACCTATACACATTGTATGTTTCGATCAACAGACAATCTGTAGTATTTTATACAATATGTATCATTTGTTTTTTGACTTAAATTATGTAATTCCTTTTTCAATACCCCCCCCACAAAAAAAAACACCCTCCATTCCTGAAGAGTGTTTTTTTTTAAAGAAAGTAACAAGAAGAAGGAAACAGAAGGAGAAAGAGAAAGAACTCCCCTCTTCACGCCCTCCGCATCACGCTTTTACGCCACCAACGCCCAGTGCCCATCCTCCCAACCTCCCTTCCTCCCATCCTCCCCAACTACCTTCTCACAAACGTAAACTTAGCAAGCTCCTTTCCTTCTTGCGTTTTAGGTGAATAAATAGATTTAGCGTAGGCAATGGCTTTTCTGCACAAAGTTACCATGCCGGTTTCGGGGTGTTTAGATTGCTCAAGGCGCTTATAGCGCAGGCTAGCCAAATTTTCGCTTTCGCGATGCCACAAAGCAAGCTCTGCATTTAAGCCATCGGCATAGGTTTTAAGAGAGCTTAAGCTTAGCTCGGGCTCATTGGGTTGGTAAGTGGGTACATGGGCTAAAAACTCAATCAGCTGACAAAACCATTCCACCTTGCGTTCGGCAAACTTTTGGGCAATTTTAGGAGCCTTAGGAGCTTCTACTTGGGGCGCATTGGGATCGGGACCAGCGCTTGCATTACCCTCTAGGCTTGGCACCACGCTTGCCTTGTGAGATTTGCCTACCTTACTTTTAAAGTTATTGGTAATAACTTTAACTTGTTCTAGTGTGCCAGGTTCTAAATCGAGTGCAGTTAAATTTAGTTGAATCTGGCGCACTTTTTCATTCAGCTCAAGAAGCATATTGTTCTTGGCTATTTGGTGACTAGCAAACAACGCAGTGGCGGTTTGTATGTCGGATACAAGCTGTTTGTTGAGCGCCAAATTATCTTTGAGCGCCAGCAAACTTATGCTCGCATTAGAGGGTTTGTAGCTTGAACCGAATGATTCAAGCTTTACAATAAGGCTCTCGGCCTTGGTCATTTGCATGACGTGATTTGAACTACCAGCAACATTCCTTGCACCAGTCTTTCCGTTTTGATAACTAAGCATGCCACAAAGATTGGGGTTGCCCTAAACTTGATTCATAGATAAAATAATTATTTTTTTAGATAAATATCTATTCCTCGATATTTATCTATAAATGCCGAAACACCTTGTTGGAAGAGGGATTTGGGAGGTGAGCATTGAGATTTGGGAGTGGAGAAATGGGGTAAAATATCTATAAAATCTATTTTTTGTAGAATAACCCGATCCTAATTTTTGCTTCTTGAATTACCCAAAACCAGAAAAAGAGATTACACCCTCCAAATTTTGCTCTCATAATCCACTTGCCGAAACTGGAAATCGTCTTGCCGAAATTGGAAATTGTATTGCGGATGCTGGAACAAGCATTGTAGACGAAGGAAATGGCATTGCCGATGCTGGAAAAAGCATTGCCGACGATGGAAATGGCCTTGCCGATGCTGGAAATATCCATGTCGACCTTGGAACAAGCTCTTGCCGACGATGGAAATGGCCTTGCCGATGTTGGGAATTGTCTTGCCGAAGCTGGAAATCTCGATGTCGACCTTAGAATAAGCATTGCCGATGCTGGAAATCTCCATGTCGACCTTGGAATAAGCATTGCCGAAGCTGGAAATGGCCTTGCCGATGCTGGAAATCTCCATGTCGACCTTGGAAAAAGCCCTGTCTAAGATTCCTTTTCAATAAATGAATCGCATTCTTATCAAGAGTAGTTTTTTAATTCGCACTATAATTAGGGTATGAATAAAACAATACTATTCTAATCACCAATCTCAATTCTTTTGTATTTTAAGGGTCTTTTGTTCTTTTGTTTGCAAGTTGCTTAGCCTTTATGCGAAAAGTATTTGTTCTTTTAGTGAAGAAGGTCGCTGGTCTCTGATGTTTTATGCGTTAGCAAGAGTGACCATTAACCAGCGACCAGCAAACCAGCGACGGCCTTCCTACAGCTTCAACACCCTAAACGTCTTCCCCCATCCTTGGCTGGCATTATACACCCTAACCAAATACACCCCCTGCACACCTTCCAATTGATAATCTATTTGGCTATAGGTGGTAAAGTGATCTATAACTTGTCCTTGCAGGTTTATAATTTCTACTTCCTTTAAGGTTCCATCGGCATCGGGCTCAAACTTAATTCTAAAATTACCTGTGGTGGGGTTTGGAAACAATACCATGGAAGGAGCAGTTATGGGCAAGCTGGTGCGGGTAGCAAATTGGGTTCCGCTGCTATCAAACATCATCATAAAAGGGGCATCTAAGTAATCATCCTCGGGTGTATCTAATAAAAAGTTGCGCGCCTTGCCATATACTGCTATTACTCGCTCATTCCAAAAGGTGGTAAGCTGCACATCTACAAGCGTTTTATCTGGCACTACTTGCAAAGTTTTGTAAGGAACTAAATCTCTAGTATAAAACACCACCTTAGAGTTAACTATGCCTATCCAGCCGTCTCTAAAGGGTTCAATACTTAATATTCCATCTTTGTTTATAAACCGCTTAAGCAACTTTCCCTGCCAATTGGTTAGAATAATATCTGTTATATATGTATTTCCTGTTTGGTAAGATCCTCTCAATAAAATATCTCCCGTAACTTTATTGGGTTTAGGGTTAAAATAATCGAGCAAAGGTAATTCGGTTCTAAACGAATCTAATCTTTGAAGGTCTTTTGAATATTTAAAGATATAAGTAGGTCTTTGAAGGTAGGTAGAATCATTATTAATTGGAACTCCAGATTGAAAAAAAGCATATAACGTATCTCCAAAAAACTTTGCAAATAAAAATTCGTCACGTGCGTTTTCATAGCCATATTCTATTGATCGAATTGTTGTAATATTTGTATCAATTATTTTAATACAAGCATCCTCATAATTCTTCTTTTTATTTGACATTTTATTACCAATTAATACAAACTGGTCCTTGTATATTAATATATCATTATAAGTTGTAAATAGAGTTCCAATATCATAATGGTAAATTAATTTACCAGTTGTTGAAAATTTAAATAGAACAGGAGACCATCCTAGGTTTGGATTTACACCAAAAAAATAATATTTGTAATTATTCTTATAAAAATTAAAGAATTTATGATATCCAAGTGAGTCAGGACTATTATAAAACCACTTATCATTTCCACAGGAATCGTAGGCATGAATTGTTATGCCATATTCAATAGGAGATACATATTTCCATGTTATAGAAAAAAAATCATTTTCGACTTGGTTAAATATGGCAAAATTAGGTTCCTTATTAGTTCTATCTATTTGGTATTTATAAAACAAGCATTGCCCACTTACCGTAGGCAATGCTTGTATAAAAAACAATATGCTAATTAGCCATCTCAATTCTTTTGTATTTTAAGTGTCTTTTGTTCTTTTGTTTGCAAGTTGCTTAGCCTTATTAAATAAATGCCCGTTGGTAAGTGACCAATACTAAATTTTTGCTTATTGCCAAGTGTAGGTATTTCTATAAGTGTTTCGCCTACCAAATTTACTACTTTCAAACTATATAATCCATTTACATCGCCCAATAAGGTTAACTCGTCTTGGGTTGGGTTGGGCAGCAGGGTTAAATTTATTAGGCCGCGTTTAAGTTGATTCTCAGGACAAGGGAAATACAGGTCTTGCAGTTCGCTTTGTATAATCTCCTCTTTACTTCTGGCAAAACCCAATGGTATTACTTGCGTGCCTGTATATGCCACAAAATCATATCGGCCACCTTCGGGTAAAAACTTAAAATGAACGGGTTCTACACTAAACATATTCTCATCATATAATGCCACAATTGGGTATAAGGTATTGGTATTAATATCTACCAGTGCTATAGAGTCAATAGTACTTGGTGTTTCGTTGCATCCACTTATTCCATATTGGCCTTCTACTAAATCTATTTCTGGCGATACCTCGTCTAATAATCCGCCCATTTCAGATTCTACCCAGGCTTTGCAAAAGTATTTGGCAGGACCAGCTTGGTTCACTTCCATGCTAGCAATGGTTGCCAGTTGATCCAATTCGTGCTGCATTAAACCTCTTTCCAAGGGGTATTTACAGGCTATATAAATACCCAAATAGGTTTTCAGGTAGTTTTCAAAATTGCTTTGAGGATTGAGTTCTTGTAGGCTTTGATTGGCTGTTTCATACTCTCCATTTGTTAGCATTTCACTAAGGGTAAAATACTTCACCAAAAAGGTATTGGGTATATTTGGCAACCCATAGGCTCTGGCATGCAATTGTTTTAGGTAGAGCTTTTGAAACTCCAATAGGGCATCGGTACTCGCCGAATCTGTTTCAATTACAGAACCTGTAGAATCAAATACCTCGCAGGGTGGAATAGCTCTTGGTGTAGCATCTATCAAGTTTAAATTGTTTAGGGCAATGCTTGGCCTTATTTGATTATCAGTGGGTGTACCTATTACATTTATTATTCTAACCTTAGGGTCAAACACAGGCGAGGCTGGTTTAAATACCCATTTATTAAAAGAAGCTGCTGCCGGAAAAAGCTTATTGGTGCGGTATAGAAGTATGTCTGCCCCTTTGGTTTGAACATTGGTAAACTGATTATGGTAAGATCTATCACCAGGAATACCATGGGTTTCGCCCACATTTCTCAATACATGATTTTCTAGCTTAATGCCCCAGCGGCAATTATCCAATGTATTGCAACTTAGTTCACTTCCTAAATTCAAGGCATAGCCATAAATTCCAATTCCATTAGAACATAAGTTTAGGGTGACCAAGGTTTGGTTCGAATTTTTTACCGCAATACCTCTGCTAAAAGAGTTTACTTTATTGCTAGAGGCAATGGTATTATGGGCTATATGTGGGCCATAACATTGATCTATACTAATAGCGGTGTTTAATACATTTTCTGCTAAAGAATTGCTTATAGTATTTTCTATAATATCGCATTGAGGGCGAGATAAGTTATAAAAATTCATGAAATTGTACAATTTTGTATTTTGCCAATTTAAATAATAATTAATTTGACTATTGGATTGGATTGAATTAAACTTCACCATACTAAAAGCTCCAACATTACTTAAGGCAATGCCTGTTTGAATATTGCTTATTGCATTATTACTAATAAGCAATTTGCTATAACTTGGTTGGTTTTCTTGGGCAGGTAAGGTGTTTTCAAAAACTTTAATACCAGTAGCTGTTGGGCCAGAGGCAAAGGCATTATTGGCAATGATTATAGAGGTTCCATTTGTTACAGAGGTATAACTAATATTATTCTCGCAATGAATAATGGCCCGTGTATGCGAAAAGTTTTGGAAGGTATTTTTATTAAAGGCATTTATTTCATCGCCAATAAGCAGGGTAGATTTTCTATTGTCTTTATAAATAATACTCTCTTGCCAAATATTATCAAACACACACTTTTGAATGGTAGCATTAACCCCGCCATAATATTTGCTATTGGTTTTGCCATACACTACTATGCCTTGGTTACAATTTTTAAAACTAGTGTTTGTAATGGCACAGCTACTATACCTAGCTCCAATAATAGGGTAGCTATAAAAACAATCTATCTTATCAAAAATAGCAGCATTATGTACATTATAAAAATTAGAATTAAGCACTTCAAAATTAGCATTGGTGGCATCTATACCATTATAGCCTCCTCTAAAAGAACAGTTAAAAAGTTTAAGGATATTGGCATTTGTTTGAGCTGGTTTATAAGGGTTATTTAAAACAATAGAATGAATGCCATTTACCAAACCTGCATAGGATATTCCTTTTGTTGGATCAAGCAAAGGTAAATTATGCGAAAAGGTACTGCCCATAATATTAATACCACTTAATGGATAGCTTGTGGGATAGGCATTGCTAATAACAGAGGCAGGCGTATTGGTAATTTTTAAATGATATTCATTGGCATCAAAATAACTATACCAACCTATATACAAATTTGAACTTAAATTAGTAGTGCTTATGCCCACCAAGGCATCAAATATCTTACTGCCCTTTAATGGATCGGGTTGCGGCGGTGCAATAATGGTAGGTAAATTTTTATCTTTGGCAAACATTTCAAAACTACCATTGCCCAATACCTTTACGCCATTCCACATTTGGTTACAATAGCCCTGCAAGGTGGTATTTATTATAACCAGCTTTGCTCCGGGCTGAACCAAAATATCTGTAAACCGTGGCAACTCAAAGTTAAAATCTCTCAGAATAACGGTGCCCGATTTAACCTCTAACCCCTGTGTAAGCGTAATTAATTCTGTTGATTCTGTCCACGGTAAAGGTGTAATGGCAGTGCCAGCTGTAAGGGTGGTAACAGTAGTGGCTCCAAAGTCAAATGTTACCTTATTGGCATAATAATTTACACTAGGTAACTTTGGATAATAATACCCATCCATTTGCTGGGGTAAGGTATGAACCGAATAATTTATCCCATTGGTATTCGTAAAGGTAAAGGGTTGGAAATTCCTTGGATTAGAAATAGCAAACGATTGGGTTATACTGCTAGCTGAGCTCGTAAAGGTATATAGGTAATTGCCATCCGAAACATACATTAATCCATCTGATCCCAACTCAATGACTGATCTTCCAATTTCTGGATTAAGGCCAGATATATAACTTGGGTTAGTGCTACTAATGGGTGTAGCAAGATCTATTTTACCAATAAAATTGCTTGGCTGAGCCATGGCAACATCGCCACCAAAAATACTAAATACCAATTTGCCATCGGTGCTAAATTCTAATCCACCAATTTTATGGGTAGTTTGAAGTGCCGTTTGAGAATTATTATAATCAAAATACTTATACAGGGTTCCAATGTTTCCGTTTGAACCTATAGGGTAAATAAAGATAAAATTATTGTCGGCTAAGGAAAGGTAATTCCCATTTGGAGAAACTTCCATTTCACTGGTATAATTATTAAAGTTTGTATTTACTTGGTTAGTTCCAAGCTGAAAGGATGAAATATTGGTTTGTTGCGTGAGGGAGCTATTAAGTGTAGATGTTACACCGTTTATAACATACTTATTTAAGGTTCTAAGTGTGATACCTGGATTATTTGCACTAAGAGTATACAGATTATATATACCCATTTCACTTGGCTTAGAAATAGCCATGGGAAATTCATTCATCCAAGTAGAGGAAGCAGAAGATTGAATATTAACACCCGCCCAACTAAAGGGTGCTCCATTATCCATTAATAAGCTACAATTAGTTGAATTATCCATGCTATTAAAATTAAGCACAATAATTCTTCCACCTACAATTATATGGAACACCCTGCCTTCACAATTTTTGAGAAAGGGTACAATGCCAATTTGCTTACCACTATAAACATCCAAGCCAGAATTAAACGGTAGAGCTATTTCCAAATTATTCTTATCAAAAATCTTTACTCCATCCTTCGAAGAAATTACGTAAAAGAGGATTCTTCCATTTTCATCCGAATAAGAGTTGAACCCAGCCATATTTGTAATTGGAATAGTTGGTCTTCCATTGGTATTGTTTACCGCACTGGTACTTGGGTTAAACAACACTTGGTTCAAACCGCTAGCATTTGGAAAAAGCCACCTGCTTAATTGCGGACTAGAATTAAAGGTGGTAACTTGTTTTGTTTTTCTAACAAAAGTTTGTTGTGCAAATGTGAGTTGCAGGCTCATGAATAAAATGGCCACTTGAGCCATCATTTTGGGGTACTTCATATATCTATTATTTAAGGTATTTAGGCTATCCGTTTTGGGGAATTCAATAGTATAAAAAGCATAAACAACTGTCAATCACATAATTGATTCTTATACCTAGAATTATATCTATACCAGAAATTGAATTACCATTCCATTGGTGATTACCCATAAACCCTTCGATAAACTCCGTGACCTTGAAATAAGCGTACCTCGCACGCCCATGCTTTAGCGCAGGCAGTAGACTAGCGACAAGTGACCTTCCCCTCAACCCGCGACCAGCGACCTTCTTCCCTACTAGCGACCTTCTTCATTGAAAACACCCAAACTTTTCGCATATTTGCCTCCATAACTAAATAGATTGCCTACACTCAGCTCCAAATTCGAACTCAATAAGTTCAATAGCCTTCAGATATATCAGTTCCTTCGCTTTGGGACCTTCTTTCTGATATCTATTATTTTGGCTAAGGTTACTTATGCTAGGTTTACCTCTGGCTTTGGTACTTTAATACTGAGTAAGTATGAGATGCTAATGTTGCTTAGCTCCTCCCTTACCTTCTTCTGGGTTTCGAGTATTACCAATACCCTAATACCTTTCTACCATAGCTCGGATGAGGAAAAGCAAAAACGCATTTTGTTTAATGCCTTTGCTATCCTTACTATATTTAGTTTGGTGGCGGCTATTGTTACTACCATTGTAGGTCATGTTAAATACCCCAAGGATGCCGATCTGTTTCAGATGTTTGCCCTGGTGGTGTTCTTAAACACGCCCTCCTATATTGCCGATTATATTTTTTACCTCAAGGGCAAATACAAATCCTTGCTTATTTGGGGTGTGGTAACCTTTAGTGCGCATATACTTTTATTGTGCTTGCCTATTTACATGCGCCAAACGCTAAACTTGGCCATTAATCTTTTGGTTATTTTAAGCTTGGTTAAGTTTAATTATACCATTATTCTGTTGATGAAATATTCTATTATTTCGTTTCATACTAGGCTTATCCAAGAGTTTATGAAAAAGGTATTGCCTTTTCTATTCTCTATTTTATTGGCGGGCAGTATGGATTATATTAATAGCTATATTGTAGAGTATTATTTCTCGCCTTTAGATTTTGCGGTGTTTAGATATGGAGCCAAAGAGCTGCCTATCTTTTTAATTTTGGCCAACTCTTTAAGCAATATCTACAGTGGCGAAATTGCCAATTTTAATAAGAATAATAACCTGCAAGAAGGCTTGGCTAAGCTTAAGGCAAGCTCTACCAAACTCATGCGATGGTTGTTTCCTTCTACCATTTTGCTCATGCTGGTGAGTAAGCATTTCTTTGAGCTGGCGTATAACCAAGACTTGGTTCAGGGCTACAAAATATTTAATATTTACCTGTTGCTAATTGTTAGCCGCATGCTCTTTCCACAAACGGTGGTTATGGGTTTAATGAAGAATAGAATCTTTTATTTGGTAAGCTCTAATTACCTTATTTTAAACTGTATTCTCTCGTTTTGGTTTATTGGCATTTGGGGTATAGAAGGGATTGCCTATGCTACCGTTATTTCCTTTACCGTAGAAAAGCTACTCTTAGTAATCTATTGCAAAATGGAAGGCGTAGATGTTAGAAAATACACCTCTGTAGGCGAGTATTTACTTTATGCAAGTTTAACTGTGGCCGCTTTCTTCCTGAACCTACATGGTATCATTGGCTTATAAAAGGTTTGGGGTAAAATCATATTTAAAACTGACCTAGGTCATGTTGCTGCTTTGTGTGGCTGGATAAGTTTGTAGAAATCTAATTCTCACCTTATGTCAGTTTATCAACAAGCCGGAAAAATACCTAGCAAACGCCATGTAGTATTTCGTCAACCCAATGGTAATTTATACCACGAAGAGCTTTTTGGAACAGAAGGTTTTGCTGGCACTTCGTCGCTAGTGTACCACTTGTATCCACCCACTATGGTTAAAGAACATGGTCAGCCTTACTCGGTTCGACCCGAAGTAGCTATAGAAGATAACTTGCAAGCCAGAAGTTATATGGGCTACCAAGTTGAACCGAATGAAGACTATATTGAAAGTCGTAAAACGCTTTTTATAAATGCCGATATGACAATTGGTATGGCTGCTCCTAGCAAAAGCCTAACAGAGTATTTCTTTAAAAATGCCGATGCCGATGAAATGATATTTATTCATAAAGGTTCGGGTACTTTAAAAACAATGTATGGCCATATACCTTTTGAGTATGGCGATTATATTATTATACCTAGGGGTACAGTTTACCAATTGCATTTTACTACCACCGATAATAAATTATTGATAGTAGAATCGTTTGGTCCAATTGAAACGCCTACTCGTTATAGAAACAATTATGGTCAGTACCTAGAACACTCTCCATTTTGCGAACGCGATTTTAAATTGCCTAAAGGATTAGAAACAATTGACCAACAAGGTGAGTTCTTAATTAAGATTAAGAAGCGTGGGTTAATCTATCCATATGTTTACGAAAACCATCCGTTTGATGTGGTAGGTTGGGATGGCTATTGCTACCCGTATGCTTTCTCTATCTTTAATTTCGAACCTATCACAGGTCGCATACATATGCCGCCTCCAATACACCAAACCTTCCAAGGCAAGAACTTTGTTATTTGCTCGTTTGTGCCAAGGTTATATGATTACCATCCAGATGCTATTCCAGCTCCATACCACCATAGTAATATAGATAGCGATGAGTTATTGTATTACGTAGATGGCGATTTTATGAGCCGTAATAATATCCAAAAAGGACAAATTACCTTACATCCAGGAGGTATCCCACACGGACCACACCCGGGTGCTATAGAACGCAGTATTGGCAAAGCTGCCACCAACGAATTGGCGGTTATGATTGACCCTTTTAACCCTGTAAAAATTACCGAGGAAGCAATGAAGTACGAGCTGCAAGACTACTATCAAAGCTGGGTAACAAAGAAGCCGGTAGACGCTTAGGGAAGGCATGGCGTTGCTTGGCATTGCATGGACGGTCTGCCAAGGCAGACCTAAGGCATGGTAAGACGCTGCGCGCGGGGAGGTATACCCACCTACCGTCCCTTATGTCCCTTACAAAAAACGGTAAGGACAGGTCGCGACCTGTCCCTACACATGTGACGAAAACCTAAAAACGAAAAAAAATGTATAACGACTTAACCGAAGTAAAGAACTTTACTTACACTGGTGCCAAAATTTTTGATCAGGCACAGGATTTCCTTCCTATTAATGGAACGGATTATGTTGAATTGTATGTGGGAAACGCCAAGCAAGCGGCGCATTTCTACAAAACTGCCTTGGGTTTCCAAGACCTAGCCTATGCTGGTTTAGAAACGGGTCTTAGAGATAGAACATCGTATGTTTTACAACAAGGTAAAATAAGGTTGGTTCTTACCACTCCGTTTGATCCAGAAAGTGAAATTGCCCAACACCTACGCATGCATGGCGACGGGGTGAAAGTGATTGCTCTATGGGTGAATGATGCCTATGATGCCTATGAACAAACTATTTCACGCGGTGCTAAATCGTATATGGAACCTAAAACGGTTACCGATGCCGATGGTGAAGTGCGCATGAGTGGTATTCATACCTATGGCGAAACGGTTCATATTTTTGTGGAGCGTAAAAACTACAAAGGTTTATTCTTACCTGGTTACGAAAAACTAGAAACAGGTTATAACCCTGGCTCAACAGGTTTAAAATATGTAGATCATATGGTGGGCAATGTAGAATTGGGAGCCATGAACAAATGGTCGGATTTTTATGCCAACGTAATGGGATTTGCAAACCTAGTAACCTTTGACGATAAAGATATTTCTACCGAATATACCGCTCTTATGAGTAAGGTTATGACCAATGGAAATGGCTATATCAAATTCCCTATTAACGAGCCTGCTATTGGCAAAAAGAAATCGCAAGTAGAAGAGTATTTAGATTTCTATAGAGGTGCGGGCTGCCAGCACATTGCTGTGGCTACAGATGATATAGTATTTACCATTAGCGAAATGCGCAAACGTGGCGTAGAATTTTTATACGTACCCGGCACTTACTACGATACTGTTTTAGACCGTGTAGGTATTATAGAAGAAGACCTTAATGAGTTAAAGAAATGGGGTATTATGGTAGATCACGATGAGGAAGGATATTTATTACAAATATTCACCAAACCGGTAGAAGACCGCCCAACCTTATTCTTTGAAATTATCCAACGCAAAGGCGCCAAATCATTTGGCAAAGGAAACTTCCAAGCCCTCTTCGAATCCATAGAAGCAGAACAAGCCCGCCGCGGAACGCTTTAAGAAGCATGGTGTTGTAAGCCGTCGCTATCGCTTTGGCATACAACGCATGGCATAGCATGGACGTACCGCCATGGCGGAACTAAGGCATGGTAAGAGCTTCGCATTTGGTATGGATAGGTCGCGGCCTGTGCCGTGATGAAAGAATACATAAACAAAAAAAGGCCCTCACGCGCAGCGTAATGGCCTTTTTTTGTTTTGTAGCGCGAAGCGTCTTACCATGCCCTAGGCCCGCGCCCGCGGACCGCCCATGCATTTTATGCCAAAGCGATAGCGAGGCATAAAATACCATGCGTAATTTGCCAAGCGATAGCGAAGGCAAATTACACCATGCCTTATTTAGGCAATGCTTTCTTTGTTTGAATAATCACCCTCTCCTGCTCACTCAGTAATTCGAGCAAAGGCTTAGTGGATGGCAATTTATTAGATTGGTATTTTTGGATACTAGGCAGAGTTAAGCTTATTTTTAGGAGCACGCGTAAGTCTTCCAGCTTTTGCGAATTTGTTTGGAGTTGGCTTAAGAGTGTTACGTTTCTTAAACATTTAATAGAGTCTTGCAACTCACTTTTTTTGAGTAAGGCAATCACTTGCTCTCTAATTAAACTATCGCTAATAGAGTTAGCCATACTACCTGCATCCTCATAATATTGTTGCGACTTTGAATGATAGTCATTAAACTCAGATTCTAATTTAGAGGAAGCTACTTGTTGATTGGCAAAGTTGGTATTAAGGCTCTCTAAGGATTTATTTTTTGAAGACAATTCAGTATAAATTTCCTCCACCAAATTAGTGTAACCTTTGCCGCTTCTAAAACTACCATAATCTTCCTCAGCCACCTTCACTAAAGCCTCCGGCTCCAAGGTATCAGATGAGTTACGCAGTGTATCGTTGCTTCCCCCTTTACCACATGATACAAAAAATAAAATACAGAGTATATAAAGAATGTTTTTCATACAAGCAGCAAGATAGCAAAAAAAGCAGGAAGAAGCATGGCGTTGCATGGCATAGCATGGGCGGGCGCTGCGCTTCCTTAGGCATGGTAAAAGCTGCGCTAAAGAAAGAAAATCTCCAAAAAAAAGACCACCACGCTCCGCGTAGTGGTCTTTTTTTATTCTGCAGCGCAAAGCGTCTTACCATGCCCTAGGCCCGCGCCCGCGGACCGCCCATGCATTTTATGCCAAAGCGATAGCGAGGCATAAAATTCCATGCGTAATTTGCCAAGCGATAGCGAAGGCAAATTACACCATGCCTTCTTCTACTTCATAAACTCCAACACCTTATCCACCATGTTTTTCGATCCCATGATTACGGGAACGCGTTGGTGAATTTCGGTAGGCTCTACATCTAATACACGCTCTGTGCCTGTAGTAGATTTACCACCTGCTTGCTCGGCTATAAACGACATTGGAATACACTCAAACATTAAACGCAATTTGCCTTTTGGAGCTTTTGCTGTTGGTGGGTAAATAAACACACCACCTTTTAATAAGTTACGGTGAAAATCTGCCACCATAGAGCCAATATATCTTGCAGTATACGGACGGTTTGTTGCCTTATCTGTTTCTTTTACCCAGTTTAGGTAATTGGTAACACCTTGAGGAAACTCACCTGCATTACCCTCGTTAATAGAATATACTTTTCCATCTTCTGGGGTTTTAATATCGGGGTGACTTAAACAAAACTCGCCAATACTTGGATCGAGTGTAAAGCCATATACACCCTTACCGGTGCTATATACCAACATGGTTGAAGTACCATAAACTACATAACCTGCAGCAACTAATTTATTACCAGGTTGCAATACATCATTTAAGGTTGGTTCGGTACCACTTTCTGTAACCCTGCGGTAAATAGAAAAGATCGTACCAATAGAAACGTTTACATCTATATTACTCGAACCATCTAAAGGATCAATGCAAATAACATATCTACCATTTTTAGAATAGGCACCCTGCAAAGGAATCATATCATCGTTTTCTTCGCTGGCCATGGCACATACCTCGCCACCTTTTTCTAGAGCCCAAATAAAGGTTTCGTTACCAATAATATCTAGTTTCTTAACATCTTCGCCTTGCACATTCACAGAACCATACTCGCCCAAAATTTGGGTTAAGCCGGCTTTGTTTACCTCTCTACTAATAATTTTTGCGGCAATACCAATATCACGCAATAAGCGCGAAAGCTCGCCTTTGGCATACGGGAAATCTTGTTGTTTTTCAATAATAAACTGACCGAGTGTAGTAATTGACATAGGAGTATAATTTGTGCTGCAAACCTAATATTAATGTAGAATTTACAAAAGAAAATAAATACACCCTATGCCAATACCTTACTTAAGTAGTTTATGGTAATAGTAGGCACCCTCTGAACCTACTCGTACAATATACACTCCCTTAGGTAAATGCTGAACCGAAAGCGTTGTTTTACGGCTACCAGTTTGCGCAGGTATTGAGCCCTGTGCCATCTCGCGACCCTGCATATCTATGATAGAATAATTGAGGGCCTTGCTAAACTGCTCCCCTATTTCTAAAGTTAATTCATCACTTACTGGGTTTGGATAGGCTTTAAAGCTTTGAGCCAAAAGCGCATTTCCGGTGCTGCTAATAATGCTATCGGGCACATGAATGAGTTTACAATCTGTAATAGCACATTGGTTGGTAGTATTTAGGATGCTTAAACAAACCGTATAATTACCAATAGCATTATAAATATGCATTGGGTTTCTTAAGGTAGAAGAATCGCCATCGCCAAAGCTCCATAAGTATTGAGCGGTAGAGAAATTATAGGCCGTTAAAGGATTAAAAATAAATCTAAACCCTGCCCCCATATATAAACTATCGAGGCTTTGATTAAACTTACCTGTGCAGTAGTCGGTGTTTCTATTTATATAAACCAATCGGCAATAGGTATCGGCACAAAGGGTTTGAACGGTATCTCTAATGCTTAAACAAACTCTATATACACTATCTGCACTTGGATAGGTATGAAATGGATATTTACTTAGGCTTGTGCCACCATCGCCAAAGCTCCAATTATACAACATATTGGCCGATCCAGGTGTTGAGCTTAAGAAGTGTAAACTTGGACTAGCCGTATAATCAACCGCAAAATAAGCCACGCAAGCAGGCGAACCTACTAAGAACGAATCGCAAAAGGTTTGAATGCAATAAGGACTTCCATTTCTGTAGGTTGTTAAACATACTGTATTAAAACCAATGTTGGCATAGGTATGAGTTGGTTCAAAGGCAGTGCTACCTTGTCCATCGCCAAAGTCCCATAGGTAGGTGGTAATGGTATCGTGTATGCTTTGGTTTTTAAAGATTAGTCTCATGGGATTAGTTGGATCTACCTGCTTGGTAAAATGCGAATAACAACCCACAGTAAGCGTTTTACAATACACACTTTGGCAGTTTGTATCTACACTACTCCAAACTCTAAGGCAAACGTTTTTGTTTCCACCTGTGCTAAATATTTTAATAGGGTTAGCGGCATTACTTTCTATGCCTGAACCAAAATCCCAAGCATAATTAAGTTTTAAGCCATGCGAGAAACTGCCATTAAAGCTAAACTTGTTTGGCTGTGTATTATCTTGGTTAAAATAAAAATACGCTTGGCAGCCTACATGAATGGTATCACACACTTGTGCTACACAGGTATCGTTATTGCGCACGCGTGTTGCCTTTAAACAAACAATATGGTTTCCATAGGATAAGTCTTTAATTATTGCAAAGGTATTTCCGGCAAGGGTATCATCTATTTTCCATTGATATCTATAAAGGCTATCAAAAGTTAATTGCGGAAAGAAACGCAAGCGTGTATTATGAATAGTATCGGCAAACTCTTGGTTAAAATAAGCGCCACATCCTGTTGTATCTCTAATAGTAATGTTTTTGCATATGGTATTAGTGCAGGTAGTATCAATTAAACTTTTTACCGTTGCACAAACAGTATAGGTAGTAAAATAAGGAAAGAAATGTTGCTTAGGAGTTCCTAATTGTGGAACGGTACCATCGCCAAAATTCCAAGATATAGTTACATTGGCAGAGCCACCAGAATACACAAAGTTTATTCCCCTTGGATTATTTATATTAGGAATATTATACGTAAAATTAGCCACACACGAAGCGCTTACCGTATCTTGTTTGCAAATAATGGTTTCGCACGAATCGTTTATTACATACTTATTTGTTTTAAGGCAAACAGTATAAATACCTGGTTTGCTATACAGGTGGAAGGCCGTTTTACCAGTGCCGGTTGTGCTATCGCCATAGGTCCAAGTATAGCTTAAAGTAGTATCTACATTTAAAGATTGGTAATACCTACCCAAAGCATTGCTAGGCTGCTTAATAATATTAAAATTTGAAATACAATTAGCTTTTGGAATAGAAAAATTTTTACAATACCGCGTTATGCAGGTATCGGCCCCCGTTATGGTTTTTTTGGTATAACAAATATTGTAAACTCCCTTATGCGGAAAATGAAATCCATAATACCCAAAAACAGTATCATTATAGGTCCATACACCAGGCGTGAATTGTGGAACTCCCGCATAATCATGATATCTGAAATCAAACGTCATAGAATCAGAAAGCTGATAACTCCTTAAATCTGTAATTTGAAAGCAATTCCAGTAGAAACTCAAATCAACACTGCGGCAAATACTATCCATGCAAAGCGAATCATATACTATTAAGCATACAGTATAATTAGCGTTTGCTGCGTAGGTATGGGTTGGGTTCTTAACAGAGGAGTTGGTATTATCGCCAAAACGCCAAT
Organism: Bacteroidetes bacterium B1(2017); assembly: GCA_002256395.1. Classification (GTDB taxonomy): domain Bacteria; phylum Bacteroidota; class Bacteroidia; order UKL13-3; family UKL13-3; genus B1. The sequence continues at coordinate 46,031 of NKJG01000010.1, forward strand.
AATAAAACTTACCAGTTGTGGGGGTAGACGAATTGTAAAAGGTAACTTTTTTTGCGTTTATATCCTGAGTAAAGGTAAACGAAGCTGCGCATTGTGCACTAATTGTATGGCTATATAGGGTAGCGCTTAAAACAAAAAACAAGGCAATAAAGAAATTCTTTTGTACAAGTTTTTTCATAGGTAAAGCGGTTAGTGGTTTTACCTAAGATGCAAGTAAATGTAAAATAGTTGTAAGCAAAAGAGCAATATGCTCTTAATAAACTCTTAAAAGATTATTATTTAAGTAGTTTATGGTAATAGTAGGCACCCTCTGAACCTACTCTTACAATATACACTCCCTTAGGTAAATGCTGAACCGACAGCGTTGTTTTACGGCTACCAGTTTGCGCAGGTATTGAGCCCTGTGCCATCTCGCGGCCTTGCATATCTATGATAGAATAATTGAGGGCCTTGCTATACTGCTCCCCTATTTCTATTGTTAATTCATCCGAAATAGGGTTTGGATAGGCCCTAAAGTTTGTTTCTAAAAGATCTTTTGCAAGGGAACTTGCTAAACTATCTGGAACATATACCGAGTGGCAATCTGTTACCTTGCATGCACTAATAGTATTGAGCACAGATAGGCAAACCCTATAGGCACCTGCTTTGGTATAAATATGGGTGGGCTCTCGCAAGTTATTAGATGAATCGCCATCTCCAAACGACCATAAATAACTTGCCTTATTGGAGGAATACGTTGTTTGAGGAACAAAATTAACCTTGTAACCCGGCCCAGAATAAAAGCGATCTTTACTATCTGTAAATTGTGCGGTACAAAATGGAGTACTTTTATGATTATAAACCATGCGGCAATATTCATCGGTGCAAAGAGTTTGCAGGGTATCCATAATTTTTAAGCACACCTTATAATTGCTATCTGCCGCATAGGTATGAGTAGGATATTTTAAAGAAGAGCTATCGCCATCGCCAAAGGACCAATTGTAAAGCATAGAGCTTGTGCCAGCATGTGTTGGAAAAAACACTGTGGGAGAATCAAGACTATTCTCCACACCAAAATAAGATATACAATTGGGTGAACCTATTAAGAGCGAATCGCAATAGGTTTCGTAACACAAAAGGCCCATTGAAGTTGTACGTTTTAAGGTTAAACAAACGGTATAATATCCAAAAGAAGTATAGGTATGTATGGCTTCAAAGGCTCTGCTAGAGCTGCCGTCGCCAAAATCCCAAGTAAAAACCGTGTTCGAATCGTGGGTGCTTTTATTGCTAAAAAATACTCTGGTGGCAAGGTTTTTATCTACCTTATAGGTATACTGAGCCACACATCCCACCCAAATCTTTTGGCAATAGGTATCTTGGCAATTGGTATCTGTGCTACTCCAAACATGCAAACATACTTCATGCTCGCCTGGTGTTTTAAATACCTTAAATGTATTAGGACCATAAGCCTCTACACCTTCACCAAAATCCCACTCGTAATTTAAATTTAAGCCCTTCGAACTACTGCCATCAAAACTAAAAATATTTGGTAGATACCATTCTTGGTTCACACTAAAATTTGCAGCACATTGAGCCTTTGCTATTGGAGCATTTACAAAAAAATAAAAGGTAAAAACCCAATATACATACTGTACTAAATGGCTAGCTTTTTTCATAGGTAAAGCAAGGGCTGTTTTACCTAAGATGCACAAATAGGAAATTTGGTTGTAAGGGTATTAAAACTAATAAAAATAGCAGGTGTATTATTTAAGTCGAACCAAGGTAGCGCCACTACCAAACTGAAGGATATCGGCATCGGTAAAGTTTAGCACCATCTCTGGGTGTTTGCTAAGGTAGGTTCTAATCTTATTCTTTAAATAGGCATTGCCTACACCATGAATAAAGATTATTTCGGGCATATGATGCACAAAGGCTGCTTCCAAGGTTTTAGCAAACACATCCATTTGAAAGGCGGTGATGTCTTCGGCAGTGCCATAGCCATTTTGCTTTAAGGCATCGTAATGCAAATCTATAATAGAAGCAGGTTTAGCTTTAAAATCTATTCCCTTCTCCTCTATTTTCTCGGCAAAATCTTTTGTTTTAAGTTTGGCAAAATCTACCTTTTCTACTTCTTCATCTAACCTAAACACATAAGCTTGTTTGTTTAAGAAAGCGCAGTGTTTCCAAAAATTATAAAAGGTTTTGGCATTAAACTGTAAACTTGTTGTTACCGAATTTGCGGTCTTAACCGTTACACTTTCGTAAGGCAAAATAATAAATTGGTAAGGCAACCATTTATCAAAGCTACTCAAAGTTGTTTTTCCAAGTTGCTTGGTTTCGTCGCGTTCTAGATACATACTTTTTTCTAAATGAAACACTGCTTGCTCTTTAGTATATACCAAAATGGTAGCATGCTCACTTAAATTATTATGTACGTGTATGGTTAAATCTGTTTCGCCAACCCGTTCAAAGGCTAGGAAAATTCCTAAAGGTTGGTTGGTGGCAACTCTAAAAGGCTTTGCAGGTTCGGCCTTTGGATTATTACCCGCCTTGTCTTCAAACTTTATCTTAACTACTTCCGAGATTAAAACAGGTATCTCAAAATCGCTATCTACGGTAACACCAATTTGATTCTTACCAAGGAGGGACGTTACAATCCCCTCCATGTTTTCGTTTAAGAATCTTACTTTATCACCGAGTTGTATCATATTTTTTATCCGCCGAAGCTTTAGCGCAGGTGGACCATGTTTTCGTTTAAGAATCTTACTTTATCACCGAGTTGTATCATATTTTTTATCCGCCGAAGCTTTAGCGCAGGTGGACCATGTTTTCGTTTAAGAATCTTACTTTATCACCGAGTTGTATCATGTTTATACGTTAAACTTAAAATGCATTACGTCGCCGTCTTGCACAATATAGTCTTTTCCTTCCATGCTAAGCTTACCATTTTCGCGGCAAGCAGCTTCGCTACCAAATTTAAGGTAATCTTCTAAGTGAATTACCTCCGCTTTAATAAAGCCTCTTTCAAAATCGGTATGTATTACACCAGCAGCTTGAGGAGCTTTAAAACCACGGTCGATAGTCCATGCACGCACTTCTTGCACACCAGCAGTAAAGTAGGTTATTAGGTTCAGCAAATGATAAGCACCATGGATTAATTTAGCCACCCCAGATTCTTCCAAACCAAGGTCGCTCAAGAAAGCCTGACGATCTTCGAAACTATCTAAACCAGCAATATCCGCTTCAATAGCAGCGCTAATAACTAATACTTCTGCCTTTTCGTTCTTTACCGCTTCTTTTACTTTATCTACATGCACATTGCCTTTTACAACGCTGCCTTCATCTACATTACATACGTATAATACAGGCTTAAGAGTAAGCAAACATAAGTCGGCCACTTGCTCTAATTCGTCTTCGCTAACTTCTAGTGTACGTGCATTTAAACCGTTCTCTAAATGATCTTTAAACTTAATTAAAGCCGCTTCTGTTTTCACAGCCGTTTTATCGCCTGTTTTAGCCGCACGAGTTGTTTTAATTAATTTCTTTTCTATAGAATCAATATCCTTCAACTGTAGCTCCGTATCAATTACATCCTTATCGCGCAACGGGTTAACGCTACCATCTACGTGTATAATATTATCGTCTTCAAAGCAACGCAATACATGAATAATAGCATCGGTTTCTCTAATATTACCCAAGAACTGGTTACCCAATCCTTCGCCTTTACTAGCGCCTTTTACTAAACCAGCAATATCTACAATCTCAATAGTGGTAGGCACCAAACGATTAGGCTTTACAAATTCGGCCAATTTATTTAAGCGAATATCGGGAACGGTAATCACCCCAACATTTGGCTCAATAGTACAAAAAGGAAAGTTTGCAGCTTGCGCTTTTGCATTACTTAAGCAATTAAATAAGGTTGATTTTCCAACATTGGGCAAGCCCACGATTCCGCATTGTAAAGCCATATTTTTTTATCTGTGTTTTCTTACGATTTAATAAACTGTTTCATATCTGAGATTAACTTTTCGGCTAAAGAATTAGCAGTTGTTTCACTCACACTTTCGGCATAAATTCTAATAATAGGTTCGGTATTAGAACGGCGTAAATGCACCCATTCTTTATCAAACTCTATTTTCAAGCCATCTACTTCATTAATGGGTTGCTTTTTGTATTTATCTTTCACCTGTTTTAAAAGCGAATCAATATTAATCTCTGGAGTTAATTCAATTTTCTTTTTAGCAATGGTATAATCGGGGTAGCTTTCTCTTAGCATAGAGCAAATTTTGCCATACTTAGCCAAGTGCGATAAAAACAACGCAATACCTACCAATGAATCTCTACCATAATGTAATTCAGGGAAAATTACACCCCCATTACCTTCGCCACCAATAACGGCATTGGTATCTTTCATCATCTTTACTACGTTTACCTCACCTACTGCACTCGCTTGGTAAACACCACCGTTTTTCTCGGTAATATCTCTAAGCGCACGAGTAGAAGATAAATTAGAAACCGTATTTTTAGCATAGCCTAAGCGCGCTAATTTTTCTTCGGAAGAATTTTTCAATACATAATCGGCAATAGATACCAAGGTATATTCTTCGCCAAACATACTTCCATCTTCACTCACCAATGCCAAACGATCAACATCTGGATCAACCACAATACCTAAATCGGCACCACTGCGCTTCACCTCGCCCGAAATGGCTGTTAAGTTTTCTGGCAATGGCTCTGGGTTATGAGGGAATTTTCCATCGGGTGTGCAATATATTTCTACAATATCATTCACACCTAACGCTTTTAATAACATTGGAACGGCAATACCACCTGTAGAATTAACGGCATCAACTACTATTTTAAAGTTCTTTTCTTTAATGGCTTTGGTATCCACTAAATCAATAGCTAAAATAGCATCAATATGTTTTTGGATATAGGTATTGTCTTCTTTACGTTTACCTAATTTGTCCACTTCGGCAAATTCAATTTTATCGCTATCGGCTACAGAAAGAACTTCCTTGCCAAATTCATCCGAAATAAACTCACCTTTATTATTTAACAATTTAAGAGCATTCCATTGCTTAGGGTTATGGCTAGCCGTTAAGATAATACCACCTTGAGCGCCTTCCATAACTACAGCCATTTCTACGGTTGGGGTGGTGCTTAAACCTAAGTCTATTACATCAATACCCAATCCCATTAAGGTTCCGCAAACTAAGGAGTTCACCATTTCGCCCGAAATACGAGCATCTCTACCTACCACTATTTTACATGTTGGCTGGTTTTGCTTCATGAGATAACCAAAAGAAGCAGTAAATTTAACAATATCTGTTGGGGTTAATGCATCACCGGCCTTTCCGCCAATAGTACCTCTAATACCTGAAATTGATTTTATAAGCGTCAAAATAGAATGTTTTTAGGGCTGCAAAAATAGGCTTCCCACACTTAATTTTATGGCTAACTTATTAAATAGGTCTTAAAATTCTCATTACTAAGAAGTTTAAATCAAAAAGCACTAGCTTATCCACAGCTTGCCTACTTTACAAGGCACTAGAAATCGTAATTTCTGTAATTGATATTCAGCCTAATACCTAAAGAGATATAGGCCGTTGTACTATTAAAAAGGCTCAACTCAGACCGCGTGCTTCTGAACCCAAGTTTGGCATCTAAGTACAAATTATGCATGGGCATATAGCTCGCCAATACATCGGCCATAAGCAATTTGGTTTCAATTCCTTGGCCAATATAGTTTCCGTAATCGCCAGAGCTCTTATACCTGTAGCTTAAACGAATGTCTTTTCCAAAATTGCTGCCATTGGTATCATTGCCATACAAGGCAAAAAGGAGTTTTCCTGTAATATTTAGTCGGTTATACGGTTGATACCTCACAATACCAATGGCTTCATAAAAATTGGCTCCCAAAGGATGAGCCATAGGTTGCCTAAAATTATCAAAGGATTGGGCCGCATTATAACTGGTATACATAAATGGGCGCGAAATATTTACCTCGCCCTGTAAATCAAAATTCTGTATGCCTGCTACATCTATATATTTTAAGCCAGTTTGTAGGGCATATTTATTTCCCCACCAACCATTTCTAGCCAGTAATTCTTTTAAAACAAATTCGGAAATTACCATTTGGCCATACCATTGAAAGTGTTTCTTGAAATTGTATTTATAGGTAACTCCAATAATTGCCTTATCGGTACTGTTTAATCCGTTTTCAATAGATTTATAAAAAATTATTGGATTGAGGTAATTGGGCTCAAAGCCGGTATTGGTATAGCCACTATCGCGTTTAAACAAAATGGTCTCGAACATGCCTATATTAAAGTTCTTCCCAAGGTTTAAACTCAGCATATGAGTGGCCATATAATGTCTTGGTTGTATTTGGTAAACGTTATTCTGAGGATTGCGTAATTCGCTCCAAATATTGGTATAGTTCATTTTCCAAATACGAGTATTAAGTCTAAGTGTTAAATACTCTGGGTGCATATCGCCCAAAACAAATGTTCTATAGCCATCGCCAATAAAATTCTTTACATGGCCAAATTGTAAATCCATGTATTTATTCAGCGAACCCGTTACATAGGCACTCGATAGAAAATAGTTTAATTGACCAGGAGATTCTTTAATAAAATTAGTATACGGCAAGGTGCTATCTCTTTGTAGATTTTCGCCCACCCAACTTTGAGGTCTATAAATTTCGTCGCTTACCTGGGTATAAAAGCCAATATTTTGCCCCACATTCCCTCTAATTTCAATTCCTCTATTATTTAGTAAGGAAGCCTTGCCTTTGTAAGTATCGCTGCTAACTTGATAATATAAAACAGGGTTTACCACTAAGTTAAAATCTTTTACCTGGGCACTATAAAAGGCTGCCTTGCGGGTATACAAAGTATTTCTAAAGCTATGTTGCGATTTGGTCTGCTCGCTGCTACTCCACTCAAAATTATCGTTAATTAAGTAGCTCATATTAAAATAATCTTGGCCCGATAAGCCAACCTTGTTTACTGGAAAGCTATCCACATAGGTAGCAATTGCCATGCGCCTATAGCTTTTGGTAGTAGAATGAAAATAATCGTTGGCAAACTCTCCAGATTTAATCTCTAACCTGTCTAATATATGGTTGCTAGCCCCTCCATAAGGTATATAAGTATGCTGAGCCAAGGCATTGTTAACCCAAAAGCTTAGCATAAGCACGGCTATTAATTTTGCGAATTGGTTTGGGTTGCTATTGGTCATTTGATTGGTCAAACAAAAATGTGCTAATAAAATGTATTTGCCAAGCTATTCTAGTTCTGAACCAAAATCGTGGAAATCTGCTAGTGGTGGCTCACCCAAGGCGTAGAGAATTTTCAATATTTCTTTTTGCTTGGCCGTTTTATTTAACTTTTCGTACGACGAAGCTAAATTGCGGAGGATGCGTTTAACAATATCTAGGTTTGAACAAGGCACGAGAAAATCTTGTTTAGCCTCAATATGTATTTGCTGTAGAAACTGCTCTAAGTTTGATTTGGTAAAGATAGCACCGCCATTAAAGGCATTTATATAAAACAGAATTTTGCCGCTTTGGTTCAGCCATTCTTCTATTTCATTAAACTTCATCTCTACATTGCTCTTGCCAAATTCTTCCATGTAGGCCAACACAAAATGTTGCGGAAGATTAACTCCAAACACAGGAATATTTAATTTTTGAGCCACCAAAATATACACTGTTGCTAGCAAAATTGGGTTTCCCTTTTTGCTCTCCAACACTTGATTAATAAAGGAGTTCGACGGATCGTGGTAATTATCTACATTGCCTTTAAAGCCATGTACTTGGTATAGGATATAATTTATGATGCGTACTTTTTCGTAGGGACTTAATTCATAATTCATTTCCAACCATACATCTAGCCTAAGCTTTTCTATGGTATTAATTAAATTCTGTTTGTTATATTCTGGAAACCTATATTTAGTAATTAGGTAAACACCCTCTAACAAATCTTGCTCCTTAGAATTGTACCAAACTAAAAACTCTTCGAATAGCGCATTGTATTGAAGCTTATGAATAATATTCTCTAAACGCTGTTGGTGCACCATATCTTTAAGCTCGCCCCACTCCTCTTCTAAGAAAGGAATTACCTGGGTGCCTAAAGAAAGTAAACGCTCCTCAATATGACTAAATACCTCTGGATCGTCATCGTCTAACAAAACAACTAGTGATCTTAATTCAGACTCGTTCATCAAGATTATGCTACTAAGTGGTTTTTACAATTTGGTTCGAACCAAAACTATTTCTTAACTTTTTTGGCTGCTGTTTTTTTGGCTGCTGTTTTCTTTGCAGGAGTTTTTGCTGCAACTACCTTTTTTGCTGCCGTTTTCTTGCTAGCAGGTTTTGCTTCTGCTTCAATTATTTTAGCAACAACCTCGTAAGTTAGTTCTTCTACTTTAGTTGTTTTTGGCAAGCGATAATTATCTCTTCCCTTAGCAATATAAGGACCCCAACGGCCATTTAATATTTTTACCTCGGCATCCTCTTCAAAGGTTTTCAATAATTTATTGGCATCCGAAATACGTTTGCCTTCAATTAATTCAACCGCTCTATCAAACTCTATGGCAAAAACATCATCTGTTTTTGGTATGCTAATAAACTTGCTATCGTGCATTAAATAAGGGCCGAACCTACCAATGGCAGCTTTAATATCTTTCCCTTCAAAATTTCCCACCACGCGAGGTAATTTAAATAAATCTAAAGCCTCTTCTAGTGTTATGGTTTCGGTTAATTGGCCTGCACGTAAACTGGCATATTTTGGTTTTAAAGCCTCATCATCGCTATTATCTCCAATTTGTGCAAACGGACCATATCTGCCCACTTTTACATAGACTGTTTTGCCCGTTTCTGGATCAATACCAATGGTACGCTCTGCATTTTGGCGCTCTGCGTTTTCGCTAGTATTTGTTACAGTGGCATGGAAAGGACCGTAGAATTTTTCAATCATTTTATTCCAAACCAATTGGCCTCTGGCAATTTTATCAAACTCTTCCTCTACGCTAGCGGTAAAGTTAAAGTCCATAATTTGCTCAAAGTGTTTGCTCAAGAAATCGGTTACAATCATTCCAATATCGCTTGGGAATAACTTCGATTTTTCGCTAGCAAATTTCTCTGTTCTATCTTCTCTAGAAATAACTTGTTTCTCTAAAGTTAACTGAACAAAATTACGCTCTTTACCCTCTCTATCTTCCTTAACCACATAGCCTCTCTTTTGAATCGTACTAATAGTTGGTGCATAGGTAGAAGGACGACCAATACCAAGCTCTTCTAAGCGTTTAACCAAACTTGCCTCAGTATATCTAGGAGCAGGACGAGTAAAGCGCTCAGTAGCCTGAATTTGGTTCAGTACCAATTGCTCGCCAACAGCTAAAGGAGGTAACATTTTGCTACCTTCATCCTCTTGATCGTCATCTGTACTTTCTAAGTATACCTTTAAAAAACCATCAAATTTTAAAACCTCACCGGTTGCCACTAATTGTTCTGTAACGCCATCAATAGCAATGGTAGCAATGGTTTTTTCTATTTGCGCCTTAGCCATTTGAGAGGCAATAGCACGCTTATAAATTAGGTCGTATAATCTTTTTTCTTGAGGAGTACCTTCTATTTCTACATTCTCAAAATAGGTAGGACGTATAGCCTCATGCGCCTCTTGAGCACTATCATTCTTGGTAGTATAGCGCATTGGGCGACTATATTTCTCGCCAAAGTTTGAGCTAATATAGTTTTGAGCACTAGCGATAGCCAATTCAGAAAGGTTCACGCTATCGGTACGCATGTAGGTAATTAACCCGTTTTCGTAAAGCTTTTGGGCAATACTCATGGTTATACTTACACCATACCCCATTTTTCTACTTGCCTCTTGTTGCAAGGTAGAGGTAGTAAACGGCGGAGCTGGAGATTTTTCGCTAGGCTTAACTTCTAGGTTTTTAATAGTAAAATTGGCACCTACACATTTTTCAAGAAATGCCTTTGCTTCTGCTTCGGTTTCAAAACGTTTGCCTAATTCGGCCTCCATTTGTTTGCCACCTACATTAAAGCGGGCAATTACTCTAAAAGCCGAAGAATAGTTAAAGTTATTTATTTCGCGTTCCCTATCTACAATTAATCTAACAGCTACAGATTGCACCCTGCCTGCACTTAAATTACCCTTTACTTTTTTCCATAAAACAGGAGATAATTCAAAACCCACCAATCTATCTAACACACGTCGAGCCTGTTGCGCATCAACCAAGTTTTTATCTATACCTCTAGGGTTATCAATAGCTTTTAAAATAGCAGGCTTGGTAATTTCGTGGAATACAATTCGTCTGGTTTTCTTTTCGTCTAAATTTAGTACTTCGCTTAGGTGCCAGCTAATGGCTTCCCCCTCGCGGTCCTCATCGGAAGCTAACCAAACCAAATCGGCATCTTTAGAAAGCTTCTTTAATTCGGCTACGATGGCCTTTTTATCATCGCTTACCTCGTAATTAGGTTTAAAATTCCCTTTCACATCAATGGCATCATCGCCTTTGGCAAGATCACGTATATGTCCAAAGCAACTCTTAACTGTGAAATCTTTTCCCAAAAACTTCTCAATGGTTTTTGCCTTGGCAGGCGACTCAACTATAACTAAATTCTTACTCATCTTTTCTTTTTCTCAAATTTTTAAGCGTTTCAATACACTATTAAAACATAAAAATTGCGGGCACAATATCCGAAATACAAATGTTAAAAAAAACAAAAAGCCGCTGAGAGGCGGCTTTTTGTGGTGTTTTAGGCTCTTTATTCTACCAACAACTTGTGAACAAATAGGCCTTCAGGTGTTTTCACTTCAATAAGGTAAAGTCCTGAATTCATATCTTTTACATTGAAACTAAGTTCGTGTTTACCTACCGCGAAATTATTTTTTACTAATTCTTTCATAATTTTACCTTGTAGGTCTAAAATACTGATTTCTATCTCTCTATTTTCCTTGTTTTCAAACGAAATGGTTGAATTATCGTTGCTTGGGTTAGGAAAAACATTGAAATTAATGGCCTGTTTTAACTGCTCAGAAATTCCAACTGGTTCAGAAATAGCAAACTCATCTATAAAAATATTATTGCCACGTAGAGATAGTAATTCAAAACGCACTTTACAATTTGTATAGGTTTTGTATCCGCTTAAATCTATCGTAAATCTTTTCCATTGTGTGGCCGTTGGAGTAAAAGGCGAAGTACCAATTGAACCTGCTGTTTCCATTTCGGTAGACGTTAAGGTTCTTATTAAAACCTCAGAACGTCCGTGGCTATTGGATATATAAATTCTAAGTTTATCGCTACTAGCGGTTGTACGTTTTCCATAGGCTACATAAAAGCTCATGGTTGGAGTACTAAGTGTAGTAATATCAATACTTGGAGAGGTAAAGGCATTTCTAACATTGGTTCTCCAGGTTTTACTATTTTGAGCCGAGATACAACCAGAACCTGATGCTCCAACTGCATTGTTAGCTTGCCAACCACTATCGCCAGGACATGTATAGTTTTCTAAGCCCCAACCTGTACCTGCTAAGCTAGCTACATTAAATCCAAATTGGTAAGGAGCTTTAACGCTTGAAGGAGTTAATGTTTTATAAGTACCATCGGCATTTAAACCGGCAGCGCTAATATTGGTTGCCGAGAAAATGTTTGCACGGTAATTGGTAAGTATTTGATCAGCTCTCGTTTTTTGACCATTGGTATACATGTTCATACAGGTACCATCGCTGTAATCCATATAGTTCTTAATTTGATCGGGCATATCTGGAACATCATTGGTACATGAGTTTTTATTGCTTACACAACCATAATTTGCCGCAGCAACTGGAGGCGTATCACAAACCTGATCGCCTTGGCTAGCACAATTAGAACTAGTTCCACCCACACAACCGCCTTGGAAAGTATGATATAAGCCAATCCAATGTCCACCTTCGTGGGTTAAGGTTCTACCTGCTTGGGCAATTTCGGCAGCTTCAATGGCACCACATTGCGAGTAAAGGGCCATAATTCCATCGGTACTGGTTTGAGAATTTAATTGGAACGGAAACTGAGCATAGCCCAAAATTGTTCCAGGATCACCCGTAGTATTTTGGATACTATTTACCACCCAAACATTAAAATATTTGCGGGCATCCCAATAGCTTAAAGCCTTTTGAGCATCGCGAGCATTATCGGTTCCTAAATTGTAAATTCTATTTACACCATTTGTTGGAAAACCATTTGGATCAAACTGAGCCAACCTAAATTCTATTTGCATATCCGTTGCCAATGGATCAGTGCTTGAACCACCATTGGTTCCTGCAATTTTTCTAAAATCTTCGTTCAAAACACGAATGGCATCGTTGATCTGTGTTTGCGAAATATTTTCGAACCCATATTTATGAATTACATGAAATACAACAGGGATATATTTTGTGGTAATGGCCTTTTGTAAAATTGGCAAACGTGCCATGTTATTGGCCAAATCTTCCTGCAATTTAAGCTCAGGATGGTTCTTTAAGCTTTCAACATAAACTTCGTCTGTGGCACACGGCACAATCGATTGTGATTTTGAAACAACAGAAAAAAGAGCCAAGCCCGCAACTAACAATAATTTCTTCATTCGGTAATGTGTAAAGGATTTGTATTGCCCTTATAACAGCAATATTAGGCAAAAGGTTGCATATTAAGCATAGCATTGCGCAAGTAATGATCTACCAGCACCATAGCCGCCATTGCCTCCACTATTGGCACAGCGCGTGGCAACACACAGGCATCGTGTCTTCCTGCAATGGTAAATTTTACCGCTTCGTGACTGGTACTTACACTTTCTTGAGGCTGCAAAATAGAAGCTACAGGCTTAAAGGCCACTTTAAAATAAATGTCCTCGCCATTTGAAATACCTCCTTGTATGCCTCCACTATGATTTGTTTTGGTATGAATAGTTCCTTCATTATCTTCAAACACATCGTTGTGTTGGCTACCTTTTAATTTGGTTCCTGCAAAGCCCGAACCTAAATCGAAACCCTTCACCGCATTTATGCTAAACATGGCCTTTGCTAAATCGGCATTTAATTTATCAAACACGGGGCTGCCCCAGCCTATGGGAACATGTTTTATGACGCAGGAAATAGTACCACCAAGAGTATCGCCAGTAGCTTGGGCAACTTCTATGGCCTCCATCATGGTCTTTGCCGTGTTTGGTTCAGGGCAACGTATGGCATTGCTTTCGGTTTGATCCAAATCGAGTTGCGTGTAGGCTTGGTTTAATTCAATGGTATGCACTTGCGAAACATAAGCTTGAATGCTAATACCTAATTTTTGCAAAATCATTTTGGCAAAAGCTCCCGCTAATACGCGCGCCACAGTTTCTCTAGCCGATTGCCTTCCTCCTCCTCTATGATCACGAATACCATATTTTTCTTGGTAGGTAAAATCGGCATGCGAAGGACGATAAATATCTTTTAACGAATCGTAATCACTCGATTTTGCATCCTTATTTCGAACCATAATACAAATGGGAGTTCCAAGAGTTTTACCTTCAAACACACCACTTAAAATTTCAAATTCTTCGGCTTCGTTTCTACTAGTGGTAAGTTTACTTTGCCCCGGTTTACGGCGCTGCAAATCTTTGTTTATTAACTCAAAATCAACGGGCATGTTTGGCAAACAGCCATCAATAACAACACCAATAGCTGGTCCATGACTTTCGCCAAAGCTGGTGCAAGAGAATGCTTTTCCAAAGGTATTGCCGTTCATGTTGAGGATTTAATTATCGGTTTCGCTAACAGGTGCGCTTAATTTTCCTTTGGCAAAATCGGCCGCAAAATCTACAAATACTTTATAGGCCTGTGTAAAGGTAAATTTATTATCGCCTGTGCGCTCAACTATATTACGACGGCCAAGCGTACGCATAAAATCTCTGCGCGATTCGTTGCTTCTTAATTGATTGTTTGAGGCAATTAATTCGGCATAGGCACTATTCTCAAAATAGGCATCAATTTTCTCATGCTCAAACTCGGCATATTGAATTTCTTCTAAGAAATTCTTTCCATCTTTATCTAATTCATAGCAAAGTATGGCAAAGAAAATACAGATGTCGCGACTTAATTGCTCGGCGGTTTCATAACTTAATAAAAAGGCATAATCGCTTTTTACTTCTAGTGCGTATCCAAAACTTTCTTTAAAGAACTTTTCAAAGAAAGCGGCATTGTCTTTTAGCGAAACAAAACGTTGGTCGCTAGCCAAAATAAACTTCCCATTCATGAGATCGTTTACAAGGTCTTTATGATATCTAGGAAATTCCATAACGGGCAATTTTTAATTTGGGTACTCGAAGGGTCATGTTGCTGGTATTAATCAACTGACGATCGTCTTTACTAGCTAATTCAATGCTTATGCCATCTTCAAACAAGAGAGCGGTTAAGGCAAAGAACTTATCGGTTTCAATTTTTTCGTAATCGCTACGTAGGGTCAAACCGCACCACTCAAAGAAACTATCTAATGGCAATTGATCCATCATCCGTGCTTTGTATAAATCTTTATTAAAAACCCACTTATCGCTCAGCATGGTTGGGTCTTCTAAGAAAATGGTTTCATCAATCGCAAATTGTTCTAAGTACTCTTTTGCGTTTAAGTACATATCATTACTATACGGGTAGGTTCGCTCTACCTTAAACACCTTAGGCAATGGCGCTCTATGCGGTTGTTTTAAGAACTCTATCCAACCCGTAAGTATTATAGACTCGGTACGTATGCGTTCAATTAATGGCAATAATTCATTGGTTAGCATTTTTGATTGGCGCAATAAATCGTCGTTGGTTTGAACCAAAAAGGTATAGAGCTTTTCAAATTGCAAACGAATTAATTCGTCCTCAAAATTTAACCTACGAACGTTAACATAATTAGAGATATCAAACAATTTGTTGGTAATAGATTCAACATGATTGATATCTAAAATATTATTCAAAGGTGTAATGTAGTAATCAATCCAAAAGCTGGCTTTGCGCACTTTCTCTTGGTAATCGAGCTTTTCTACATTTGATTTTAACTCGCGTGTTTCATTTAATAAGCGAATGGTATTTTTCTCAACCGCCTCGCTAAACTCTTTTATCTCGTTGTATAAATCGCCTATGCGCTGACCCAAGATGAGTTTATCTTTAGAGATGCCCTCGCGAATTTTTCGAAACAATACCGAAATAGATTGCTCATATTTCTGAATGGTTTCGGGCAATAGCGGGCGAAACTCATTTAAGATAAATTCAAATAATTTGTAGTATGTATCTCTAAACTCGTAATCGTCGCCCAGTTTGCGAATAATTTTATAATCGAGTAATTGAGGCAAAATTTCTTCGCCACGCTCCTTCATAATTTCTTGAAGGCGTTCTTTTCTAATCAAGCCATCGCTGGTTTGAATATCAAATAAATCTTTCAGGCTATCAAAATATCCAGCCAGAAAGTTGAGTATGGTTTTTGGTTCTGCTTTGCTCATTTCAACCTCCCATTAATTAGCACTTGCATTACGTTCGCCATACATGGCATTTACTTTTTCGTTGATATTAATTTTGCCTGCATTTGGATAGATAAAATAGTATTTACCAAAGCCTGCTACAGCATCTGGCGCAGCAAAAATTGGAATAAAATTATGCTCCTTGCAGAACCTTACTAACTCAGGCCTATTTTGTTTATCAATAGTGGCTACCTCATCAATAAATAAGGCAATTCTATTTTCATCATCAAAAATGGCCAAGCGATTAATAATGGTCATAATAATAATCAAACGAATCATTTTATCTGTTCCATCCGATTCTATTTGCTCATTTAAATCAACACGCTTGCTTACTCCTTTGCGAGTAAGATGAAGGGTAATATCAAATAAATCATCAAACTCAATTTTCTTACCCGAATCTAAGTAAGCATCCAATACTTTTAAGTTCTCTGAATGATCAAACTCAAACATTAATTGTCCGCGCACCGCTTGAATTTGGCTAATCTTTTTCACTTCATCTACCAATCTCTTATTGTCTTCTAACTCTATGGTAAGCGATTCAATATCCGAGATTTTTGCTTGCGATAATTTGGTATTAAACTTATTATAAACAAACTCTTTAAACTCATCGTAACGCTTTAACAAAGTATAGGCAGGGTTTGCAAATTGAGCCGAGATATTTTCTAATAAACTCGAAATAGAACGTTCTTTATCATCAATTAAAGCAATCTCTTCTTCAACGTATTTTATAAAGTCCATTTCATCGGCAAAGGTGCTTTGTAATTTATCACGCAACTTCTCAAACAACTTGTCTTTACTGGCTTTTAGCTCATGTCTATCGGCCATATTAATTTGTACTTTTTTGTATAAATTATCTAAGTCGTCTTGCGATTCAAACTCCTCTCCTACCAAACCATAAGTATCTAAGGTTTGTTTGTATTCTTGAAGCTCTCTAATTCTACGCTCGCGTTTATCTTTATCTACAATTAAGTCTTGAACCTCCAGTTGGCGCTTCGCAATATCCTTTGCTAACTTAGCTTGTTCGGCTTCAATTTTTTGCTTCTCTTCGTTTAGAGTTTGAAGGTCTTGTTTTAATTTATCAATGGCCTTAATTAAAGTTGGCTTCGATTTAATCTTTTGAATCTTCAGTTTAATCCCTTCAATTTCGGCATTAATAGCCTGTAGCTCTAGCGTTGATTTTTCTAGGTCTTTGGCAACTTCATACAAAGCTTCTTGGCTCTTTAATTCTGTTTTGGCGCCTGCCAATTCATCCTTAATTTCTTCAACTGATTTAAAATCTTCAAAATGAATATTCTTGGATAAATCTATTTCACCATCAAAAATCTTAAGCTTTTCAGAAACCTTGTGAATAGCTTTTAAAACTTGATCGCCAGGTAAGCTCTTAACTTGTTCGCTTAAAATGCCATTTAGCATTTTGCGATTTTCCATATTGCCCGAGATTTTATTAATTAATAAATCGCCATAGTTTTTAACTTGGTTTTCGTATCTCACAACGCTGTCGCGCAATTGGGCAATGCGGTTATCAATCATGCGGCTATTCAATTTCTGAATCTCCACCATGGTAATTCTAGATTCTATTTCCTTACGTTTTTGATCGTAATTCTCTAAGCTCTCGTTTAGCAACTCAATAGGGTCAAACGAATTAATTACCTTAATTTCTATTTCTTTTTCATTAAGCAATTCGGCCTTGCTATTTATTTCGGTCTCCTTGTTTCCAATTTTTCGGTCAAAATCGGCCTTTTGCGGAATTAAGTTCTCGTTTATCTCTGTATTAATGCGTGCAATATTTTGATTGCGTTCAGCCAACTGACTTTGCAGAGTAGGGAGTGTGCTTTCGTAATTTGCATTAAAGGCATAAAAGAATTGGTGAATAATTCTTGCCTTCGCATTGTATTGGCTTACTACTTCTCTAAACTCATCAAACTCATTCTTCACCGATTTAAGGTTACGAATTTCATTGTTAATTTTCCTTAAATCAATGATATCTTTCTTATTCTTTTGCGAGAAATTTAAGACTTCATTTTCCCTGTTATCGGCAACAATTAAAGCTTCCTTCAGGTTTTTGTTGGTAATTAGTTTGGTATTAATTAGGTATCTGTAGATGCGAGAAAAGTTATTGCTTAAACCTTCTGTTTTCACATTATCATCTAACCATACTACGCCATTATTTCTGCGGCCACGTTGGTAAACGGTATTAAATACTTCGCGCTTATCTTTAAATGGAATAAACTCCACTCCGTCTTTCGCCAAAGCCTCTTGAACCTCGTCAAACTTTAGGAGTTTCTTATTTTCATCTACAAAATAATGCTCTTTGTATTCGGTATTAAAACGGTAATACTCTAGCTCCGAATCGCCATTACGTTTAACTAAAATGCAGTAGTATGATTTCTTAAAAATCTCAAATACTATATAGCTTTGATTTGGGTTTGGAAAATAATGGTGTAAGGTTTCTTTATCGCCTCTACGCTGACCACTAAAGGTCATTTTGTTTCCATCAATAATAAAAAGGAAATTAAGGGCATAAATAAGGGTACTCTTCCCAATATTGTTAGGCCCAACTAGTTGCAGGCTATCACAATCATTAAGTCGAATCTCTGCCTTACCATAAACTTTTGAATTTAAAATGGTTAGTGAAGTTAACATGCTTCTGTCTCAGATTTAATGAGGCAAAATACATATCAAAAGGCACAAGAAACCCACAAAGAATTGACATTTGGGAAATACTGGCAGCTGGCTTCTGGCTCCTAGCAGCTGGCAAAAAGTTATCTACCTTCCAAGAGCCAGAGGCCAGTAGCCAGAAGCCAGAAGCGGCCTTTAGGCCTATTAATTAATTCCTCTAAACAAGCGGTTCCAACGTACTTTTTTAATTGGATTGGTGGCAAATTTATCCCAACTCATCCAAACAAATAAGGCTTTACCAACAATATTGGTTTCAGGCACAAAGCCCCAGAACCTACTATCGGCGCTATTATGACGGTTATCGCCCATCATAAAATAGTAATTGTATTTAAACGTATAGCTTGTAATTTCGGCTCCACCTAAATAGAACTTTCCATTTTCCATTTTAAAATCAGGGTTATTTTCATAAACCATAATTGCCCTGCCATATAAATAATAATGGAGGCTATCTAATTTAATGGTGGCGCCAGCTTTAGGAACATAAACGGCCCCAAAATTATCTGCGTTCCACTTTAACTTATCATAATACGGGAAAATACGAGGGTCTCTTCCACCTTGTGAATACCTGAATGAATCAACCTTTAAAATTTTAGGGTCGTTTCTTAAACGTTCGGCAATTTTGGTTGAGGCAGGATAAACAAAAATCATCCCATCATCATGCACATTCTCCACCATATCATTGATATTGATATCGTATTGAGCTAGATATTTCGTAAACTTTGGTTCATCAATTCTACCTGTGCCATCAACAAAATAGCTTTGATCAAACTTCAACACATAGCCGTATTGCATATTAACAGGCTTGTCGGCTAAAATTCCATTAACGTATACATCTCCTTCTACAACTTGTATGCTATCTCCAGCTATGGCTAAACAGCGCTTGATATAGTTTTCCTTTTTATCAAAAGGTCGGCCATCTTCATATGGGTAATTAAATACCACCACATCGTTATTCTTTACCTCTGTTAAGGCAGGCAAACGCTTATAGGGCATTTGCATAAAGCTTAAGTAACTAGGTGTTGAATCGGTTAAAGGCAAAACATTATGCGAAAAAGGAAACGATAAAGGGGTTACAGGTAACCTTGTTCCGTAATGAAATTTACTTACAAATAAGAAATCACCTACTAATAACGATTTCTCCATAGAAGGTGTAGGAATGGTATAGGCTTCTATAAAGTATGAACGTATTACCGTAGCGGCAAGGGTGGCAAACCATAAGGCATCTGCCCATTCATACACCATGGCATTATCTGGCTTATCAACTATTCTAACAAGAGACAAAACAAATAAGGCACAATAAATAAATGGAGAAACTATAAATGCAAGAATTCTGGTAAAGTAAAGTACAATTAAGGCACAACCATAAACTACATTAAGTAATGCCATGCCAATGCTTGAACCAGCACTTAAATAAAAACCAAAGATGAGTATATTTAATAAGCACCAAACGCCTACAATTATCCATTGACTGCGGCTAAATTCTTTTGGACTTTTATAATAATAATCGAAGGTAGATTTAAGGTTAAAGCCTGATGATTTCTGTTGCATAATTTTTTATGAATGTAACGCAAAGTAATGCGTACAAGTTTAGTATAAATGTAATTTTGTAATAAGCGGCAAGTGAAAAGAATGAAAGGTTATTTTATAATCTCATCTAAATTTAAGATGTCGTCCATGGTATAAATTCCTTTCTTACCAATAATCCATTCGGCAGCTAATAGCGCTCCTTTAGCAAAACCATATCTAGATTTTGCATCATGAATAATTTCAATGCTATCAATTACCGATTCGTATTTTACTCTATGAATTCCGGTAACATCACCTTCTCTGTAACTTTCAATTAAAAGTTCATGGGGTTTTACGCTTTGCGAAGGTTGATCCTTGCCAAAAATTAAACGCTCGCGAATGGCTGTTTTATCAGGCATCTCGTCCATTATATGTTTGGCTAAACTTAAAGCAGTACCACTTGGATGATCCTTTTTTGCGGTATGATGAACTTCTTCAATCATTACATCATACGAATCGAAATGGGCCATCATAGAGGCTAAAATTTTATTCATTTTATAGAATAAATTTACGCCAATACTAAAGTTTGTGCTATGCACTAAAGCCTGACCTTCGGCAAGGCATTTGGCCTTAATTTCATCAAATTGATCATACCAACCGGTGGTTCCAACTACAATGGGTATTTGGGCTTCAAAACATTTTAGGATATTATCTACAGCAGCAGTGGGCATGCTAAAATCAATGGCAACATCCACATTTTTTAAACTTACTGGCATAAAATCGTAAGCGTTTTCAAGGTTTACCTTGTAAACAATTTCATGGCCCTTTGAGACAGCAATTTTTTCAATAGCCATTCCCATTTTACCATATCCTAATAATGCAATCTTCATGCGGTGTGTATGAGTTTATTCAGAATCAAAAACCAAAAATCAAATTCTGTTCGTCCATTTGGTTCGAACCTAATAAAAGTAAGGGTAAATTTAGATGTTTCAAAAAAAAATATCAAAAAGGCTCAAAAAATCACCGTAAACTGGCTAAAACCTGAACTTAAGGTTAATTCCAGTGCTATATCCAGTATACGAATAGCGATAGTCGGGTGTTATTTTTAGGGAAAGTTTATCACTCACATCAAATTCTTGCAAATGTGCATCCACAGCGGCATCAACCAAATTAAACACGTACCAACCAGCCAATCCAATAGCAGATAAATCTCTTGATTTGCGGTAACTTTCACGCAGGGTATAGAGCATTTCTTCTGGCACATTGGCATATTCTAGATTGGTAATGGGTTGCCCATTTATGCTTTGAATATAAGATGCACGCACATCGCCATACAACTGATTATAGAAAATAAAAGAGTAGGTTAATGCTCCAAAACCAACATAAATAACCGGCACCTTCCAATAGCTCTTATTATAAATTTGTCCGCCACCAGGAATAATGGAATATAAGGTAGCCTTTTTTACATGGCTCATTTCCTTCTTTTGATTTGGGGTAACCAACTCAGTGGGCTTCTTTTCTGGATTGGCTTGCTGCGCACTAGCAGAAGGGCCAAACAGAAATAGCACAGACAAAAATAAGAGGGTGTTTTTTATCACAATAAATCGATGATACGTTTTAAATCTTGTTGTGATTTAAATGGAATACTTACCATACCTCTGCCGCGTTCATCGGCTTTAATTTTAACTTTGGTATCTAATTTCCCACTTAAGGTTTTTTGATATTCAACAAAACCTGTAGGCAATTCGGCCTTCTTTTTGGCTGGAATAACAGGTTTGCTTTCGTCGTCTTTTCTTTCGTGAGCAGCTCTTACCAAGTTTTCTACTTCTCTTACAGATAAGCCTTCTTCAAGCATTGTTGTAAACAAATACTGTTGCTCATCGGCATTATCAATATTAATAATGGCTCTGGCATGACCCATTGTAATTTGAGCATCTCTAATGGCGGCCTGAATATTATCTGGCAACTTCATTAAGCGCAAATAATTATTAACGGTAGAACGGTTTTTTCCAACGCGCTCTCCCAATTGCTCTTGGTTCAGGCTACACTCATCTACCAAACGCTTATAACTAAATGCAATTTCCATGGCATTTAATTCTTCACGTTGAATATTTTCAATTAGCGCCATTTCCAACATTCCTTGGTCATCGGCCAAACGAATAAAGGCAGGAATATTGGTTAAACCAGCAATTCTTGCAGCACGCGTTCTGCGTTCACCACTAATAATTTGGTAGCTATCGTATCCTAATTTTCGAACAGTAATTGGTTGAATAATACCATGAACTTTTATGGATTCTGCTAATTCATTTAAAGCCTCTTCTTCAAACTCCTCACGCGGTTGGAACGGGTTGGCTTGAACCTGGCTAATTGGAATTTCACTAATAGAGTGTAATGGCTTCGATTCGGTTGCCGTAATATCTGTGCTTGCATTTTCAAGCAAGGCGCTTAAACCTCTTCCTAGGGCGTTTCTTTTATTGGTAGGTGTACTCATCTCTTCTTCTCTTTCTATTCTTCAATTAATTTAATTCGTGATTCGATTCCATCATACTGGTTTTTGTTAAACCATTTTTATGTAGCAATTCTTTGGCCAAGTTTAAATAATTAACTGCGCCTTTGCTTTCGGCATCATGAGTAATAACGGCAACTCCAAAGCTAGGTGCTTCGCTAAGTTTGGTATTACGTTGGATAATGGTATCAAAAACTAAATCTTGGAAGTGCATTTTAACCTCCTCTACCACCTGGTTGCTCAATCGCAAACGCATGTCGTACATGGTTAATAACAATCCTTCAATTTGTAATTCTGTATTTAAATTGGTTTGAATAATTTTAACGGTATTCAATAATTTTCCTAAACCTTCCAAGGCAAAATACTCGCATTGAACCGGAATGATTACTGAATCGCTAGCCACTAATGAATTGGTGGTAATTAAACCTAAGGAAGGCGAACAGTCTATGATCACAAAATCATAGTTGCCTTTAATTTTTTCCATCGCGTGGCGCATAATACGCTCACGATTTGGTACATTAATCAATTCAATTTCGGCACCAACTAAATCAATGTTCGAAGGCAGAATATCTAGGTAGGCGAAATCGGTTTTAATAATGGCATCTTTTGCAGGCACCTCATTTACCAATACTTCATACAAACCGGTACGCACATCCTTTGGGTCGAAACCTAAACCAGATGTGGTATTGGCCTGAGGATCGGCATCAATAACCAAGGTTTTAAACTCAAGTACAGCTAAGCTAGCTGCAAGATTAATAGCGGTAGTGGTTTTACCTACTCCCCCTTTTTGATTTACAATTGATATTGTTTTACCCATTTCTTTAGATGGTGAATTGCTCACCAATTTTTAATAATTTCAAATTTATTTGCTTCTCGGCAAACGCCGCTATCGCTTTCTCGTGATCAATTTTTATTAATCCAAACGTATCGTAATGGATTCCTATTACCTGCTTACAGTTTAAAAAGCTAGCAGCCATTGCAGCATCTTCCATACCCATGGTAAAATTATCGCCAATAGGCAATAAAGCCCAGTCTATTTGGTGCATTTCGGCCAATACTCTCATTTCTTGAGTTAAGGCTGTATCTCCGCTATAATACACGTTTATCGAATCTGTTTCTAGCAAATAACCTGCTGCCACTCCACCGTATGATCCATCGTCGAAACTGCTGCTATGAGCGGCATAAGTCATTTTTATACTGCCAAACTCAAACACTTTTTTACCTCCTAGGTTCATGGGATGAACATGGGTATGGCCTTGTTTTATTAGCCAATTAGTTAGTTCAAACGAGCCAATTACAAGGGCTTTGGTCTTTTTAGCTAAATAAACCAAATCACCAATATGATCGCCATGTGCATGAGAAACTAAGATATAATCGGCCTCTATAGCGTCTATATTTATTTCTTTGGCCAATGGGTTGCCACTAATAAAAGGATCGAAAAGCAATTGCTTTCCAGAAACCTTTATAGTAAAACAAGAATGACCAAAAAATTGTATCTCCATAATTCCGTGAAACACTTAAACCTGTTGCGTGAAACAAATTTTGTGCTTTTCAAATAACGAAATTGAAAGTGGCAACTAATACACCACGTATCCACATAGGTGTTGATTACTTTTTGCGCTGATTTATTGACTCTTGCAATATATTTTTGTCAATGTCGAAAAAAAATCAGGCATGAGCTGCTAATAGTAAATCTATGTCTTTCTGATAGATACTTAATCGTTTGCCTAAATGTTTATGGGTTAGGTTTCCTCTATAAATATACACTCCATTCCTCACTTCTGGGTTGGCATATAAGAATTCCGCTAAATTTTTCGAATCGGCAATTCTCAATAAAAGCGGCGTAATAATATTACTAAGGGCATAACTCGCGGTTCGGCAAACATTACTGGTAATATTCGGAACGCAATAATGAATTACTCCATGTTTTACAAAGGTTGGTTTAGAATGAGAGGTAATTTCGGAAGTTTCAAAAACTCCGCCTTGGTCTATGCTTATATCCAAAATAACGCTTGATTCTTTCATGGTAGAAACCAGTTCTTCGCTAACAATAACCGGACTTCGCCCTTCTTCGCTTCTAATACACCCAATGGCTACATCGGCATTTTGAAGAGCTTTTTGCAATATTTTAGGATGAATAAGAGAGGTGAAAACATTTTGACCCACATTGCTTTGAAGCCTACGAAGCTTAGCCAAAGAATGGTCAAACACCTTTATGGTAGCGCCTTTTCCAAGAGCTGCTTTGGCGGCATATTCACCTACGGTGCCCGCTCCAATTATAACTATTTCGGTAGGTGGAATTCCAGAAACGCCACCCAACATTTCGCCTTTTCCTCCCCCACTAATGCTTAACAAATCGGAGGCAATACCTATGGCAGTAATACCTGCAATTTCGCTCAAACTTCTAACTATAGGAAAAATGCCATCTTGATCTTTTAAATATTCAAAGGCAATGGCATTTATTTTTTTCTGCATCAAACTCCTAATATAGGGTTCAGATTTTGCACCATGTTGAAGGGCAGAAATAAGCAATTTATCAGGGCTAAGCAATAGAACCTCTTCTGGTGTAGGAGGTTCAACCTTTACCACCACATCGGCTTTAAATACCTCGTTTTTATCGTAACAAATTTTGGCACCCGCCTCACTGTATTCTTTATCGGTAAATTTTGCTTCTTTACCAGCATTGGTTTCTATCCAAACTTCGTTGCCATTATTTACCAATTGCTGAACCGAGGAAGGCGTGAGTGAAATGCGATGTTCTTGTAAGGTGCATTCTTTGGGAATACCAATAAACAAAGTCTTGTGCGGATGATTAACTTCTAATAAAGCCTCTTTGGGTTGCAAACTAGCTTGCTTAGCAAGATCACTAAATCCAAAAGATGAGTTTTCGGCCATAATAAGTATATTGAGTGAACCCAAATATAGGGCTATTAATTAACAATTCACAATCAATTTTTTGCCTACCCCTAGTAAACAAAATGAATTTCTCTGGCATCCCCATGAAGGTCTATCTTAAACAGATGATGCGGTTCTTTAGTAAGTAATTCCTCAATTTTTTCGGGCCATTCTATAATACAAATGGCTCCACTATCAAAATACTCTTCGTATCCTAAATCGTAGACTTCTTCCAGATCTTTAATCCGGTAAAAATCGAAATGGTAAACGATATCGCCCGAGGCACACGTGTATTCATTAACAATAGAAAAACTTGGACTGGAAATTTCTGAAACAACTCCTAATTGTTTGCACAAATGAGTTATGAGCGTGGTTTTACCGGCACCCATACTTCCATCAAAACACCATATTTTATGTGTATTTGCAGCCTGTATTACCCATGCTGCAGCAAGGTTCAATTGGTTTAAAGAATACCTAAATGAAGAGGCATTAGGCATGTCTTCTTCTGCTCAATTCTTTTTGAACCAAACTTAATTCGCGGCCAGCTGCGCCTTGAACACTGGTATTCTCTTGAGCTCTTCTAAACAAATACGGAAGCACGGCTTTTACAGGTCCGTAAGGCAAATATTTAGCTACATTATACCCAGCATTTCCTAAGTTATAACTTAAGTGATCACTCATACCAAATAATTGAGAGAAGTATATGCGTTCATCATTTGGTTCAATACCATGTTCTTTCATTAACTCACTTAAGAAGGTACAACTATCTTCGTTATGGGTACCCGCACAAATAGAGGTGATGTCAATATTTTGAAGGCAGATTCTTAAGCCTTCATTATAATCTCTATCACTGGCAGCTTTGTTTGGTTGAATAGGATCAAGATACCCCATTTCTTTTGCTCTTAAACTTTCTTTTTCCATATAGGCGCCACGCACTAGTTTAACACCATAGAAATAGCCATTATCTTTTGCCTGTTGAATAGATTTTTGAAGGTAATCTATCCTATCATGACGATAAAATTGAATGGTATTGTAAACAATAGCTCTGTCTTTGTTAAACAATTGCATCATACCTGTTACTAGTCCATCAATGGTATTTTGAATCCAAGTTTCTTCAGCATCAATAAACAACCTAACATTCGCGTCAAATGCAGCTTGGCAAATAGAACGTATGCGACGTTTTACTTGGTCAAATTCATTCATTTCGGCATCCGACAATGGTTGATTGGTATTTACTTTTTCGAGCAATGCTAAACGAGCAACACCTGTAACTTTAAACACACTAAAAGGAATAGCCACATTTCCCTTTGCCTTCTCAATGGTTTTAATTATCTCTTTAGCGGTTACCTCAAAAACCTCTTCTTTTTCTTCGCCTTCAACCGAATAATCTAATATGGTACCCACATTAAATTTGTGCATTAGTTGAATGTTTGCTTCACAATCTTCAATGTTTTCGCCGCCGCAAAATTGGTGGAATACTGTTTTTTTGATGATACCTTTAATAGGCAATCCAATATTAAAGCATATATCAACCATTTTTGGTCCGGCCTGAACCAACCAATTGTAGCTAATTGCTTTAAATAACATATAGGAATTTCGCAGCTCTTTGTTGGATTTCGATTGAAATGCAATTTGCGTATTTGAAAAGTCAATTGATGAGTGATTCATACTTTGATAGCTTTTTAAATTGTTGAAGCCAAATTATAGAGTAAATTTGCTCGACAAAAGTATAATTATAAGGGGGTTCATGAAAGAAATTATTCAAAAAGATTACGAAATTTTTTTGGGGGATGAAATCCTTGAGAAACTCGCTGAAATACTGATAAATAAGGAATATTCAAAAATCTTTGTTTTAATGGATTCTAACACGCACAAGCATTGTTGGCCCATTGTAAGTCCGTATTTAGTGAATACAGAAATCATCGTTATCCCTGCTGGTGAGGCAAATAAAACTATTCAATATGCCGAAATGGTTTGGGAGAAGTTTCAAGCTCACTTTGCCGATAGAAGTGCCGTTTTACTAAACTTAGGAGGTGGAGTGATTACTGATTTAGGCGGTTTTTGTGCGGCTACTTATAAGCGAGGAATCGATTTTATCAATATCCCCACTACCCTACTTTCTATGGTTGATGCCAGTATTGGCGGCAAATTGGGAGTTGATTTTAAATCTTATAAGAATGTAATTGGCGTATTTAAACACCCAAAATATATCTTTATTAACCCCGGCTT
This sequence comes from Bacteroidetes bacterium B1(2017), assembly GCA_002256395.1. Classification (GTDB taxonomy): domain Bacteria; phylum Bacteroidota; class Bacteroidia; order UKL13-3; family UKL13-3; genus B1. The sequence continues at coordinate 73,345 of NKJG01000010.1, forward strand.
TTTGGCAACATTGCCCGAGGAAGAAAAAAGAAATGGCTTAGCGGAAGTTTGTAAACATGCCTTAATTGAAGATAAAGCCCTGTTTGAAAAACTGGCAAAAACCACTACCTACGATTGGGGAAAAAGTGGTGCTATGATTTTTCAGTCGTTGAAGATTAAAGTGGCCATTGTAAAAAAAGATCCTTTTGAAAAAGATATTCGTAAGGCTTTAAACTTTGGACATACCATTGGCCATGCCATTGAAACAAGTTCTTTATTACACGATAAAACGCCCTTAAAACATGGCGAGGCTATTGCCATTGGAATGATTTGTGAAGCCTTTATTAGTAAATCTATTCAAGGTTTATCTAATTCTGAGTTTAAAAGCATTTGTGATTATTTTAGCACACGGTTCCCAAAATACAAGGGTAAATTAATTGCAGCTGAATTAATTGTATTGATGAAAAACGACAAGAAGAACAGAGAAGGCTTAATTAATTTTACGCTCCTTAAAAAAATTGGGAAGGTAAAACTAGATGTGAATTGCCATGATGAACTAATTGAAAAATCATTAGAATTTTATAAGTCGTTATAGGCATGGCAGCATATTTAATAGAATCGAATGAGTCTAATTTAATAGCAAACATTCAATTACCTGCCTCTAAAAGTATAAGTAACCGTGCCTTAATTTTAAATAAGGTATACGCTCAAATTACAGGTAAGTCAATACTCTTAACTAATTTATCAGAGGCCGAGGATACCAAACTAATGATGGCTGCTTTGGATCAAACCGAAGCTACCATTAACGTTGAAAATGCAGGAACTTGTTTGCGTTTTTTAAGTGCCTATTTTGCAGCCACCCCAGGATGTAAGATAACCTTAACGGGCAATGAAAGAATGCTGCAACGCCCCATTTTACCATTGGTTGAGGCCTTAAAAAACTTAGGAGCTTCAATTAGCTATGTAGACCAAGACGGATGTTTACCAATATCTATTGAAGGCACAAAATTGAGTGGAGGAACTATTGAAATAGATGCCTCTCAATCGAGCCAGTTTAGCTCTGCTCTTATGATGATTGCTCCATTAATGAAGGACCCTTTAAGCATTCAATTAAAGGGCGAAATTGTGAGCAAAAACTACCTTGATTTAACCCATAAAATGCTTGGCGATTTTGGGTTTGAAAGTACCATTTCAAGTGATCATACAAGTATATCTGTATCTCAAGCATCTAAGAAAATAGAATTAGATTCTTATACCATTGAAGCCGATTGGAGCAGTGCTGCTTTCTTTTACGAAGCTGCCCTACTAGCAGATAAAGCCGATATTTTATTAGAAGCTTTAAGTTTAAATTCGGTTCAGGGCGATGTGGTATTAGCCAACTATATGAATGAACTTGGAATCAGAAGCCTTCAAAAAGAAAAGGGTGTATACCTAACTAAATCTAAGGAATATGCAGGTTCAAACCATTCCATAGATTTTACCGATTGCCCAGATTTGGCGCCTGCAATTGTATGTGCCACAGCAGGAATTTTTCTTCCGTTTACCGCAAATGGAATTGGCAGTTTAGCCTTTAAAGAAAGCGATAGAATTGATGCACTTGCCAATGGTTTAAAGAAACTAAACTTTAAGGTAGAGTCGAGCAAAGCAGAACTAAAACACGATGGCTTGCAACATTCTTTTTACGAAAATAAAGTGATAGAAACCCACGAAGACCATAGAATTACCATGGCCTTTGCTATGCTTGCCATACTCCAATCAAATGTGGTGCTAAGTGAAATTCAGTCGGTGCAAAAATCGTTTCCAAACTTTTGGATAGAAGCCGCTAAGCTGGGTATAAAAGTAAGGCAAACAAAGGCTCAGAAAAAAGAGCAGCACTAAGTTTTACCAACTTGAGATGGCTACCTAGCTATTGATTTTTTGAATCAATAAACTATCTTGTAGGATGCAATTTAGCAAACGACAATTTATAAAATTAGCAGCCATGGGCGCCTTCTGGCCTTTTGAGAGCAAAAGTAAAAGCATATTGGACGTGTTTGAAAAGCCCAATTTCAATGCTCCCTTTACGGGTAATTGGGATGAAATTAGAAGTCATTATGTATTAAAAAAAGACTATATAAATCTTGAAAATGGATATTATAGCATCCTAGCTCAACCCATATTGGAAGCCTATTTAGAGGATATTCGCAAGGTAAATTTAGAGGGCTCTTATTATATGCGTACGGTTCAATTTGAAAATAAGTTGAACACAAAAAAACGTTTGGCTCAGTATTTAGGTTGCGAACCAGAAGAGTTAATTATTACACGCAATACAACAGAATCGTTAGATACTATTATTTCGGGCAAAGACTGGAAACCGGGTGATGAAGCCATAATGGCCCAACAAGATTATGGAAGCATGTTGGATATGTTTAAACAACAAGCCCAACGCTATGGACTAGTAAATAAACTGATTTCTATCCCTATTGACCCAAAAACAGATGAAGAAATTGTTGACTTATATGCGCAAGAAATTACTCCAAAAACGCGTTTAATTATGGTATGCCAAATGATTAATATAAGTGGACAGATACTGCCTATTAAAAAGATTTGTGAGATGGCTCATAGCAGAGGCGTTAAAGTTATGGTGGATGGTGCGCATGCGGTTTCGCATATCAATTTTAAAATTTCGGAGCTTGGCTGCGATTATTATGGAAGTAGTCTCCACAAATGGTTGGGTTGCCCTTTAGGCGCTGGAATATTGTATGTAAGTAAAGAAAACATAGAACCACTTTGGCCAATTTATGGCGAGTATAGTGTTGAGAAATCAGATATTTCTAAATTAAACCATACGGGCACACATCCTGTGGCAACAGATATTGCCATTAACCATGCCCTTGATTATGCTATTTGGTTAGGTATTGAGCAAAAAGAAAAGCGCTTAAGGTATTTGCAAAATTATTGGATGGATAAGCTAAGAGATCAAAAGAATATTATCTTAAACACACCTCTTGATAAAAGCAGAAGTTGCGGCATTGGCAATGTGAAAGTTTTTGGCTTAGGATCAACAGAACTAGCCAAAATTTTGCTGAACCAATACAAGATTTGGACGGTTGCCATAAACACTGCAAATATTCATGGAATAAGAGTTACCCCACATCTTTACACAACAGAAAAGGAATTGGATACGTTTGTAAGTGCAATGATTGAAATTAGTAAAGTACAAAATCGTTAAACCAAGAAGTATTCCATTACTTTAGCAACCTATGTTCCTAAAAAAAGTTAAACCAAGGTTTGTTCTAAAACCTATCCTACTCCTATGTATTCTGCTAGTTTTGGGAAATAGTACGAAAGTAATAGCTCAACAAAAATTAGATTTACCAGAACTTATACCCTTTAAAGAAGAAGGATTTTGGGGTTATAAAAATGTAAGCGGACAAACAATAATCCAGGCAAAATATGAGCATGCCCCCTTCTTTACTAATGATAAGGCCTTAGTAGATATTAGGCTCGAAGGAATTACGTATTGTGGGGTTATTTTTAAAACAGGAAAGCCTTTATTACCCGTATCATTTGAATTGGTTCAAAACGTGTATTCCTCTAGAAATAATGGAGCCCCACCGCATCCAAAATTAGACCAAAAAGCCTGCGCATACGTGGTAATGGATAACACCAGAAACAGCAATAACAAAGGCCTTTTAGATACCTATGGAAACGAAATATTGCCACCCAATTTTGAGACCATTACCCTTTTGAGTTTACAAAACGAAAACAATACTACCCTGTATTGTTTTGAGGTAACAAGTATCCTTAACAATATAGTATATACCGCTCTCTATTCAAACGAAGGCAAGTGTATGAGTAATATGGTAAATTTAGAAGGTGCAAATTTTAGTGCGCAATTAAAGCCTGGATTTTTTAGAGATAATGAGAATAGAATAATTGACTCAAGCGGTACCATTAGTCAAGTTGCCTTTTTGCCCGGATTAGGCTTCTCTAGCCATCCAGCTCATGAGTATCATATTTTGGCTTACGACAAAAACTCGTCCTATAAAGTTGGCATTTATGATTTAAAAGAAAAGAAACTTTTGTTTCCAATTAAGTATAAAAATCTAAAATCGTTTGGGGATGGATTTATCACTGTGTACCTGGTAAACCCTAAAACTTATAAGGAAGATCAATTGCTTTACAACAAGGCATTCAAATTTATTGACACCCTAAATAAAGGCAATGAAATTAGAGACTATTATGGAAACCTTGTAGTGAATAGTTGTGGCCAGGTTTTTAACAAAAATTACCAATGCATATTTGAATTTAAGGATAATAAAGACCTCAGGATAGAATATAATCAGGGCTCGGGTTCATTTTATGCCTATAACTACAAACAGCATAAAGCAATGCTTATAGATAGCAATGGAACACTTAAAGCACAATGCGATATACCCGACTATGGCTTAGAAAAAAACTCAGACTTACGGTCGTATTTAACACATGGAATTAGGAATGAAAAAAATATAGAAAAATGTGTGGCCAATTTTAAGTTACTCTATACCCCTGTTAAGAAACAAAATGAGTACCATAGGGGCGAAGTTTCATTGGATGGAAGAACCAGTTATTTTTTGTATGAAGGGAAAGTGATTGTTGAAAAAACAGAACTAGCAAAAGACTATATCTTTGTGGAGCACTATAAGGAAAACTCTTTTTTTAATACCTTTAACCATACTCCAATTGCATCCAGGATAAATTTGCCCTTTAAATTTGTGATAGATAACACCTACATGTTTGGCAGTAATTCAATGGCGGTAGAGGTGTATTATAGGGTAAATAAAGATGGAAGCTGTGAGCCAGCGTCAGAATCTGAATTGCAGTTAATAAACGAAAGATCGAATATCAAAAATCCAGAGCCGAGTGCTTATAATGCGTGTGAGGAATGTCCACCTAGGCAAAAACCACTTGGGTACCATAAATGGTATTATGCTTGGCATACCAATTCAACTACAAATATTCCTTTGCCCACCTTGGTGCCACAAGCCAATCCTTCGTCTATAAGTTTTTCAGACAACGACCAAGTATTTGTTAATGACGATACCCGCGTTGTATTTGACACAAAGGAGTTTGGAAAAAACACCTATTTAGGCCCCACCCCCTTTTATAATTTATTTGCGGTTTACACCAAAAAGGGCGGCTTGCAAGGCTATATTATTAAAGACTTATCTGAGGAAACAAAAAGGTTTACGATGGGGTATTTTCATTAGGTAAACCATTGGAAAAAGTATCCAATATTTAATTTTTCTATTTAGAATTTGTAGTATGAAAGAATTTATAATGTATCTTTTTTTAGTAAGCATTTCACTTAATGTAAAAGGACAAAATTCAAAGAAAATTGTCTTAAGTCCATTGCCAACTAAAAATGAAAATACCTTAGACAAAGAAACTTCAATCACATTTTTGGAACAAGAAGCAGATAGCATTTTAAATTTAATTTCGAATAAAGATATTTCCGTGTTTTTATCATTAAGTGATGAAAAATATGTTACAGTATTGATTGAATTAAATGGAACGCCTTATTTATTAAAAGAAATTTCAAAAGAGTACTATCCAATTCTTTTATCATATTTCCAAAATAAGGAAAAGGACTGGATGGCGTGCGCCATTCTTATTTCAACATTAGACATATCATCTGGCCAATCAAGTTCTTACATTGAACAACAAGATTTATGGCGAAACAATAGATTGGAAGAAGATTTTTTTAGGATTTATTTTTTAATACATCCAACTTTCAAAGAGTAGAAAAAGCTCCAATATTCCGCACCACTGTTTGCCTTTCTTATTCACGTGGATGGCACATTTGCTGGAACTAGAAGATTTACCACATTTACCATTGTTACTCAAGAAATATAAATCCCATTTCCAAATTTGCATTTTTTGAAAGAAGGTTTTTCACTTCTATATAATTTCTACTTTCAACTGTTATTGGATTATCTGGTCCTAGCATGCCTCCAACCACAATGCAGCTTAGGAATTCAAGAGCTAATTCTTTATTCATTAAAACTATTCCATTATCGTTTGAACCGACTCTTATTTTTTCCAACATATTTATGTCTAAGGAAGCATTAAAAAGTTGTTTATAAACGATTGAATTTTCAATCATAACTTTTGACAAAGATTTTGAAATTGGCAGATACGGTTCCATATACCAAAATTCAGTAAATATTGGAGAACAGTATTTGTAAAACATACATTCCTTTAAAGAATCAACATCAAATTGCGTAACAGATTCTTTCTTCAATAATCTATCTAATTTTCTCTTTTGAATATCGACGATTTCATCAAAATTAAAGACGTCAAAATATAAATCATATACATTTCTATATGAAAGGCTAGTATTAGCAATTGGCTCAGCAAAATCACTCTTCAAAATTGAATAATCTTCAATGCCCAATGAATTATACTTAACCAGAAACTCTTTATAAGCCATTCTATCTATTAAATAGAATCTTACTGACTCCTTTTCCAACTTTAAATAGCTTTGATTCATAAAATAATAAAAGTAAACAATATTACTACTAAAGCTATTACAGGGCAAAATCCAATCTAAAAAGATAAACCAACATTTAAGCAAATTGCTTTTCTAAATCCGCTACCCGAAATTGGGTAATAATAATATTCATGAATTTGTTGTTGTTGCATTTTATATCCAAGAGTAGCAACAAGGGCAATATTTTCAGATAGGTAATTTCTAAATCCTACGGATGGGTTAATTATAAAACCATCATTACCAAGATCTCTATAGGCCCTATTTATTAAAAATGAATACCCAGCATTTAATACTAGTAATCCACTAAACTTACCCTCAGTTGTAGCAATTCGAGCATCTAAGGTAACTGGAGCCAGGGTAAATAGATCATAAATATCCAATCCACACCCAACACCCATAGAAAAATAATAATTAAATTGATAACCGTTTACGGTTCTAATATTCAAAGAGCTTCTAGTATCACTAATTAAAAAATTATTGACTTTTATTTTCCCTACACTAATACTCGCCCCTATTTCAGTAATATTAATAAAACCAGAGTATTTAAAGCCAGTTTCATTGAATGGAAATTTAGTATTTAGAATATTGGAGATATGAGAAGGTTTTGGAATTTGTTCAAAATTACCAACTAATTTAGGAAACACGCAAGTATCAATTGAACCAATTTTTGGGAGTGAACCATTTGCATGAGGCAAATTATAGGCAAAAAACAATACAAGGCAAAAATAATACAAACGCATATAGCAAAACTAAGATAAACTAAGTAAAAATAGGGCAAAAAAAAAGCCCTCACTTGCGTGAAGGCTTTTAAGAATCTGGCAACGACATACTTTCCCAGGTATTACCCAAGTATCATCTGCGCTGATGGGCTTAACTACTCTGTTCGGAAAGGGAAGAGGTGGACACCATCGCTAAAGTCACCA
>NKJG01000059.1:0-3411 GCA_002256395.1 Bacteroidetes bacterium B1(2017)
GGAATGGACATTCCTTCTTCAATGATTATCACATCTCCTAAAACCAAATCTTCACTTTTAATTTCTTCTACTTTGCCATTTCTAATAACTTTACTTTTGGCAACGATAAATTCCTTTAGTTTTTCTAGGGCATTTGTACTTCGGGCATCCTGGAAAAAAGAAATACTTATCTGAAACAGTATTGCAGAGGCTAAAAATATGGCATCGGCTGTTTTATCACTAATAAAATAAATGATAGAAGCCACAAGAAGTATAATTACCATTGGGTCTTGAGCCAGTCTCCTAATGACACTTAAAACGCTGTTCTCTTTCTTGAAGTCCAAGAGATTTTTTCCGTTTTTTTCTCTTGAAACCAATACCTCTCTGGGATTGAGGCCTTTTATGCCTTGGGTTGCTAGTGGTAATTCTTTTTTCATGCTAATCTTGAAACATTGAGTAATTTTATTTTTCCTTCGCAAAAATTTCTGATGCCAGTTTTTTGTCATGAAGGTAAATGTCTTTTCTAAAATTTAGTTTGCCTCTATGATTTACCCATGATGTAAGATATAGCAAGTAAACTGGAATCGTCGGCTTTACTGTAATTCTTTTTTCAATGTCAGTTTTTAGTATTTTTTCAATATGCTCTATGTTCCATTGTGTGTCATTACGAAGAATATATTCGGCTAAGTTTTTAGGATTTTCGACCCGAATACATCCATGACTAAAAGATCTATTGGTTTCTGTAAATAAACTTTTTGAAGGTGTATCGTGAAGGTAAATATTATAATTATTGGGAAAAAGGAATTTGATTTTGCCCAGAGAATTATTCTTTCCGGGTTTTTGTCTAAAATTATAAGGAACCTGGGTTTTATATTGGCTCCAATTCACGGTTCTTGGATCTATAATTGAATTTTTACTAAAAACTTCAATGTTATTTCTACTCAAATAGGAAACGTTGCTCTTAATTTTCGGCAACACTTCGTTAATGACGATACTATTTGGAAGTCCCCAATAAGGATTGAGTACAACTGTTGAAAGTTGCCCTTTAAAAATACTCGTTTTAGTGGCCATTTTGCCCACCACAACTTTGCTTTCGCTGATGGGTTTGCCATTCTCAAAAATATGTAATTTGAATTCTGGGATATTGACCATTAGAAAATTGGGTTCCATTTCTTCGGGAAGCCACCTCAGTCTTTCTAAATTTATCATTATCTGTTGTATTCGTTCTTTTATTGGTGTGTTGAGCTCATTTAAGGTGGCTTTGTTTAATATTCCTGATTCTGTTAGGCCAAATCTGTTTTGGAAACTTATTATGGCTGTTTTTAGATTTTCGTCAAAAATCATAGTGGTATCTTTTGTCTTGAGATCACCGGTGATGAGCAGATATCTTTTCAAATTCACTAAACAAGAGTCGGATTCACCCACAGATATTTGTTTTTTCAGGGTTGTTATTCCTGGAAATCCACCTGATTTTTCAATGGCTTTATAATTTCTAAGTTCAATTGTGAGCGTTTTATAGTATTGATTTACAGGATATTGTAAGTTTGAGTTATTAGATGTCGAAATTATACTATCCAATAAACTCTGAAAGTTTTTCTTTTTTCGAGGTATAAACCATTCAAGGTCATAGGTGTTTTTGGCAATACCTCCAAAGGATTTTTCGGCATATTGGAAGAAATTTGAAGTGAGTAAAAACTCTATTTTATGGGTTTCACTTTCGGGTAATATGGTGTTTTTATCTTCTTTATGGGCAATGTTTATTAGAGAATCTATGAGTTTTGTGTTGATGGATTGATCATCAAAGTCAGAACTAAAATTTTGTAGCTGATTATAAAATATATGGCAAGCCTCTGTAATTCCATTTTTGTCAAACCAAGCATATTGGTAGTTTCTCCTTTTGTAGAATTCGGTGATCTGCGTTTGGAGTGAGTCTTCTGTATGATATTGCAGATAGAAGTCAGCTAAAATGGTGCTATCGAGTATTTTCTCACTAAAGTTTTGGTTGGAATATATGCTTGTGTCAGGCAAAATTCCTTTGTTAGCAGCTTTGTTTTTACCGCAACTCATCAAGGCAAAAGAGAAAAGAAGGCAGATTAAAAAAGTAAATGTGAATAACTTAAAAAAGACGTTTTTCTGTTTAAGAAAATATTTCTCAGTTTTAAGATTTAGAATGTATGTAAAGTAAACTTCCATTTGCTAACACAGGTACAACCTGCGGAATTATGTCGTTTGGCAACGCCGGGCAGCCGAAACTTCGCCCTAAATAACCGTGACGCTGTACAAAAGCCGTACTTACGTAGTCGGCTCCATGAATTATTATTTCTCTCTTAAGTGCATTGTCATTTACTCCTTTGTCTAGTCCGTTTAGCAAGAGTGCCTTACCATGTTTAGGACTATGAATGATACTTCCGACCATGTAAAATCCAAGACTGCTCTGGTGTGACTCCAACTTATTGGAAAAAGACTTGGCCATCACATCTCCAGACTTTTTACCATGAGCCACCAAAGATTTAAAAAGTAATTTCTTTTTTGCTATGTCTATCACAAAAAACCTTTCCTTCGTAGAGGGCAAACTGAAATCTACTATGGTTATGATCGATTTCTTTGGATGAAACTTCTCAAAACCTTTTATGGATTCATTGAAGGTTTGAAAATCTATCACTTCTGAGATTTCACAAGCCTCAAATAGTTCAAGATTCTTACTTTTAGTGGCGACTGGTTCGGTAGTAAATATGTTTAAAAGAATCGAGAAAAACAAATAATTGATGAGCATTTTATATTGGTTTTAATATGCCAATCAATAACTCTTTTACTATCTAAAACATTGTGCACCAATTGCATAATTTGTTTTATCTGTTATTGTTCTTTTATTTATTTGTATAATTCTCATTTTTAAAGCTTGATTTACCCTTTTCGCTTTAGAAACCCTTCTTTTACCATTCTTTTATACAATACTTTACTTATCTCTTTGGTCATTTGATCTACACCCGTAGGGTTTATTGTTTTTGTTTCGCTTGTCCAGATGATTTTGTCTTCTAGTATTGAAAAAATGGCAATTTCTACTACGAATGTTTTAGTGGTCAAATAATATCCATCGGCTTGATTATTTGGCCAGCTTCGGTAATAATAGTTAGGAAAAGAAATGGGATTCCAGCGATTTGGACCGATACTGTTAAGCGTATAATTTCTTTCTCTTTCCACATCAATTAATCGCATGGTTATAGCTCCGTCAAAGCCATCTTTCTTGATTTTTTCTCGAAGAGCATTTTCATTGGATTTATCGAAACTCGCCTTTAGATAATCGAAAGATGCGAAACCTTTACCATCAAGAAGCTTAACCATTTCGCTTTCTGCCAAATGCCGACTATTCTCGTTTCTTAACATGGCCACTACCAATATTTTATTGAGTTTTTCGAGATCAACTTGTTTATC
>NKJG01000059.1:4230-7611 GCA_002256395.1 Bacteroidetes bacterium B1(2017)
AATAACAAATCTATTTTTTGGTGCAAACTTCTGATTTGCATTTCGGCTTTAAGATTTATCAGATAATCGTTTTCGTTCATCATACGGTCTTTTTCTTCTTGTCTATTCTGGCTCATCATTATTATTGGAGCCTGAAGGGCCGCAATAGAAGACAGAATTAGGTTCATTAAAATGAAAGGGTAAGGGTCAAAGCGGAATTTAAGCGTAATAAATGTGTTAAATATAATCCAGATGCTAAGTAATATAGCAAATGTGATAATAAACCGCCAGCTGCCACCGAATTTTGCTACTTTATCTGATATTTTTTGGCCATCACTGAGCGTCTCCGTAGGTGGATGAAGGAGATTGTAAACAATAAGTTCCTCGGCCTCTATACTGTCCTGAACAATTTTTCGGAATTTTTCTAAATGTGAATTCTCTTCTGATATGAAATCTTGGGTTTTCATTTTCTCCAATACTTATTTCGGCAAAATTGTTGATTTTCAAATGAAAAGGTCTTACAAGATTCTATTTGATTTTTGTAATATTCACACTTTATGGATTTGGGGGTATTGGTAGGTTCCTTGAAAAATATTCAAAATAAAAAAGCCCAAGTATCCTTGGGCTTTTTTAAGGTTAATAAATGATGGTCAGATTATTTTATTTCTAAACTATAAGGCAGTTTGGCCTGTAGCCTTTCCATATTTTGAAGATATTTTATTTCTTTAGCCATTGGGGCAAAAACACCTAGATATTCCTTTAGTTTGGCATCCTCTTGGCTTTTGCCAAATTTCTCCATTATCTGTTCAAACTCTGATTTCGGATAAGGATAATACTTTACTTGATAATCGCCAGTTTTGAGTTTTACTTTTTTGGCGGCAATGGCAATGGCATAGTCAAGTCCACCCAATACATCTACTAATCCAACATTTTTAGCCTGAACACCTGTCCAAACACGTCCTCCGGCAACTTCTTTAAGTTTTTCTAATGACATTTTTCTTCCTGCGGCTGCTTTCGAAGTAAATTTCTCATAGCCCTTGTTCACTGAGTTTTGAATCAACATTTTCTCGGCATCTGACATTTCTCTGGTTAACGAAGGCGAATCAGCAAATTCATGCGTTTTTACGCCATCGAAAGTAATTCCAAGCTTATTGTTCATCAATTCTTGTGCATTGAATAACATACCAAATATGCCTATGGAACCCGTGATAGTAGTTGGAAGAGCCACAATGGTGTCACACCCCATTGCCATATAATATCCGCCAGAGGCAGCTACGCTACCCATTGAGGCTATTACAGGTTTTACTTTTTTAGTTAACTGTATCTCTCTCCACATTACATCAGAAGCCAAAGCACTACCACCAGGTGAGTTGATTCTCAATACGATAGCCTTAATTTTTTTGTCATTTTTCGCTTTTCTCAATTCTTTTAAGAAAGTTTCTGATCCAATAGATTCTGAACCGCCTTCACCTGAATTGATATCACCTTCAGCTACAATTACGGCTATTCTATTGTCTCTAGACCCCTCTTTTACATAATTTTTGGCTTTTTTGTAGCTACCAAGTTTAATAAAACTAAGCTTAGCAGATTCTTTAATTCCTGTTGCTTTTTTCAATGCCGCATCGTATTCATCCTCATATCCCACATTAGTCAATATTTTGTATTTTACTGCATCTTGAGGTTCTTGAATCAAAGCCTTATTCAGTACTTCGTCTATTTCTGCTTTCGTCATACCTTTTTCAGCTGCCATTTTAGAATAAATGTGGTTGGATATTGAACCCAAGTATTCTGAAACTTGCATTTTGTTTTCTGGACTCATGTCCGTTCTGATATAGGGCTCAACAAAACTTTTAAACTGACCGACTCTGAAAATAACTGGTTTAACACCGATTTTGTCAAAAAGGCCTTTCATAAAAGTTATCTCTGCATCCAAGCCATTAAATTCTATTCCACCCGCTGGATTCAGATAGCTTTTGGTGGCAACAGACGAAAGATAAACAGCTTTTTCAGTCATTATTTCTGCATAGGTATACACAAATTTGCCTGATTTTTTGAAGTCTATCAATGCATTTCTAATCTCTTCAATCTCGGCAAAGCCAGCAACAGGATACTCTAATTTTATGCTGATTCCTTTGATATTCGGATCCAGTTTGGCATTGGCAATAGCTGCTTTGAGATCAATCAGACCTGTTTTCATTTCACCATTGCTAAAAATCTCAGAAAAAGGATCTTCTTTGGTTGAGTTTTCTGAAATTTGAGTATTAAGATCGAGTTGCAAAATCGAATTTGACTTGACTGAAGTTTCATCTTCGCTGCTCGACATCATCGAGCCAATTCCGATAATTAAAAACAACGAAAACAAGGAGAATAGGAATATTCCGATTATCGTGGCCAAAACGTATTTTAAGAACTGAAGCATTTTATTTCTAATTGAATGTTAAATTACAAATCTACAAAACAAAGTTAGGTTGGCATCTTTTTAGAGAAATCAAAAAATAATTTAGCGGAAAATTAAAGTTTTAAATGGTAAAATACAGATTTGTTGATTACTAGTTCACCAAATATTGACTATTTTTCGGATGAAACGCCCATTATCTCTTTTAGGATTAACTTTCTAACACTGAAAAATACTTTTTGTTTATGGTAGAATTTGAAGCTGAAATAATAAAATATGCCAAAAATGGTGAGAAAACGGGCTGGACATTCGTGGAAGTTTCGCTTGATATTGCAGAAAAAATAAAACCTAAAACCAAAACGACTTATAGAGTAAAAGGCAAACTGGATGATTTAAGCATCCATCAGATTGCATTGGTGCCAATCGGAGAGGGGAACTATATATTGCCTCTTAATGCCGGAATGAGGAAGGTTTTAAAAAAGCAGGTTGGGGACAAACTTAAAATAGCTTTAGAAGAAGAAACTGAAGAATTGCCTATTTCGGTAGATTTATTAAATTCTCTCGAATTCGAACCTGAAGCTTTGGAGCTTTTTAATTCCTATCCCAAAGGCCACCAAAGATATTATTCTAACTGGGTAGAGTCGGCTAAAACATACGAAACCAAATCGAAGCGGATCTCTATGTGTTTGTATGGATTATTGCACAAAATGGATTATGGACAGATGATTAGGCATTTTAAAAAAGAACCCATGCTATGAGTTTTTCTTCTCCAAATCTTTCAATATTTCAAGAATAATATTGGACTCATATCCTTTGGAAATCAAATAGTTGAATGTTTTTTGTTTGCGTTTTAGATAGTTGCTTTCCGTTCTTAAATCGTGAAGTTTTTTTTCAATGAGTTGAGTTGCAGTAGTAAAATAGTCGTCGTTTGGTATCTCTTTCATGGCCACTTCCATGATATATTTACTCATTTTCCTAGCTTTTAATTCAGCTTTTATTCTGAGTCT
>NKJG01000060.1:0-4398 GCA_002256395.1 Bacteroidetes bacterium B1(2017)
CTTAATGTAATTATTTCGTAAATTCCAATCATTAACAATAAGGCCAGTAATATCAATTGAATGTTCATGTCTTTATTTTTTTGATTATTATAAAATTCTAAATCCTATGGTTGCTTGGGTCCATGCATTTTTGTATCGCGGATTGGTTGATGTACCATCTCCATTGTTGTTTTGTATGTCCCAGCCAGCTCTTGCTCCGATTACCAATTTATTAATATTGATATCTAAGCCTCCTGTAAATCCGAAAATATTCTTGCGGATATTGTCGTTCTTAAATTCATTTTCCTGCTCAATTGTCGCAAGTGGATTTGTAAATACGTCTTTTTGTTTCACCAAATAAGAAAACTGTGGCCCAGCTTGAATGGTAAGGAATTTTACTGGCTTTATAGAAACCAGTAGCGGTACATCAATGTAATCCGTAGTTCTGGTAAAGTCATAGGTGCTACCAAGAAACTGTCCGGTTTCTTTATATCCTTTTTGAGAATAGAGCAATTCAGGTTGTATTCCTAAAAACTTGCCAATTGGTATTCCTAAGAATATTCCTCCTGCAAAACCGACTTTACTTTCTGAAACAAATTCCTCTCCTTCAGAATCGTAATTGTTGGAGTAATTTATGCCTCCTTTTAGTCCGAATTTTACCTTACCTCTAACGTCTTCTAGTGTTTCTTGAGAAAAAGCTGTGTAACTTAATAGCGTTATTATCGCTAAAAATATGTGTGATTTATGCATTGTGAATTTATTTTTATTAGTTAAATGGACTTTTAGAAGAATTATTTGACATTTTTAACAGTCAAATCTTTGAACGCAGCTCCTAACTCGTCCATGTCACGAGAAAACTCAACTTTGAATTTTTCCCAGTTTTCTTTACTGTCGGCTTTGTAATTGTCCATTTTCATTTTGAGGTCTGAGTTTTTTGCTTCTAGCTCAGCAATTTTCTTTTTATAGTCCTCTCTTGCTTCTTTCTTTTCGCTGGCTATTCTAAGATTAAACGCTGTGATTGACTTTTCATTCTCAGTGATTTTTTCAGCAGTTTCTATTCTGTACTTGTCCACTTCTACTTGATAATCAGCATTGGCTTCTTCTAAATCTTTGCCTGCTTCAACTACATCAGCTGTTGCTTCTTCTACTTTTTCTGTTTCGCTTTTACAATTTGTTGCTGTAAAAAGGATGGCGATAGCTGCCAATGTTAAATATGTTTGTTTCATTTTGTATTTGTTTTTAATTTTTATAAACTTGAAATAAGCGTATGAATTTCTTCTTTTGTTTTTCCTAGCTTGACCTGTAATCTTCCTAAAAGCTCATCTTGTTTGCCTTCTGCAAGCATCAGGTCATCATCCGTCAACATTGCAAATTGTTGCTTTAACTTTCCTTTTGTTTCGTTCCAATTCCCTTTAAATTTCGTAAGATTTGCCATAATTAGTGTTTGTAATATTGTTCTTGTTTGATAATCAAAGGTCACCTTTTTTATGCTAAGGAGTATTACAAAATTTAGTCTAAAGTTTATGAAATTCCCACATTCTAGAAATATCAGGTGGAGATTAATAAGTTGATTTAAAATCCGTTATCCTATTAGTTGTACGGAGATTTTTTTTAACATCGCATGGTTAAATGGACTATTCATCCATCACCACCATTTTGTCTTTTGAAAAACTCGACCCGATTTTTCTCATTATTACTTCTCCGATAGCCTCTATTCTTTCTGACTGATTAGAAACAAATTTTGCAACAATAAATTGAAACATGGATCCCATTACTTTTTTTACCGGATTGTTTGAAGAGCCAAACATCAACCTTTTTGTAATGTACCCTGAAGAAATGCCAATGGCATCATTAAGAATATTTTGTCCGATGTTTTCTGAAGATATTTCGCTATCGGCAATTACATTTTTAATAAGATTGAGTGGCGTAAGGTTTTCAACAATTTCTTGTAAATCTTCTATAAGCAATTGAAGGTTTTCTTTCTGTTGGACTTCGAGTTCTAAAATTCTAAATTCTAATTGTTCTTTAATTTTTTTCATAAATTTTCTCCTTTTAAAATTTTAAAAAGAAAGAAATTATTGATTTTGTATTCGATGTTACGGTAAAGAAATGTTTTGATGATTAAGGCAGAGATTGCATAGAATCCAGCCAATGCAAAGAATCCATAGTAGGTTTCGCCCAAGATTTCGCCCAGCCATATGGACAGGCCAATGTTTAAAAATAAAACAAACAAACCTACCACAACAAACATGATTATTTTCATAACCAGAAAAGTAGCCATATCTGCAGATTTACTGTAAACTTTCAGTTTTATGATTTCTTGTTGATTGCTAACCAGGTCCTCAATTTTTGCGTAAACCATCTCAATTTTCCCTTCTTTAAAATCCATCGTTTAAGTATTTACAAAGAAATAGCCGATCCAATGAATCGGCCATTTCCTTAATGATTATCAAGAATTTTGATTTTTTGTATCATCCAATTTGTTCTTTCCGTTTGACATAGCTTGGTCTACTTCCAACATTGCTTGGTTGTACTTATTTTTTCCTTTTGCTACTAGTGCATCCACTTCCTGCATCGCATTGTTGTATTTTTTGGAAAGTACTGCTGTCATTTCATCATATTTTTCTATTAGACCATCGGCGTAATCTTCACCTTTGTCCACGATTTGCTTTCTTGTTCTAGAACCCTTATCTGGGGCAAACAATATTCCGGC
This sequence comes from Bacteroidetes bacterium B1(2017), assembly GCA_002256395.1. GTDB lineage: Bacteria > Bacteroidota > Bacteroidia > UKL13-3 > UKL13-3 > B1. The sequence continues at coordinate 2,693 of NKJG01000060.1, forward strand.
TATAGCTCCAACGGCCGCTCCAGCCAACACACCTAATAATACTTTTCCTGATTTCATTATCTTGATTTTAAATTGTTTATTGATCTCTATTTAATTATGCTTTTGCCTTGAATGATTCTCAAGATGATGGCTATTACCGCTATAACCAGTAGAACATGGATGATGGCACCAAAACTATATGCGAAAAACCCAATGGCCCAAAGAATGATTAATATCACGGCTACTAAATACAGTAAATTGCCCATTTTATTTATTTTTAAAGTTTTCAAATCGAAAATTTCTCTTTGCAAAGGTCGTGTCCTCAGGTAATTATTGTATTACACAATTTGCCAGAAAACTTACAAAATTCACACGCTGTAGTTTTTGCAATATTCTATAGATAAATCTCTACTTCCTGTACGGGTTCGATGACTCGAATTTGATTCGGCTTTTTTACATTTTCCATTGTTAACCTGGCCATCAAATAGCTCACTGTCGATTCGGCCCCTTGGTTAATGTTAATGTAAGTATCCTCCAAGCCATCATAACATCCTCCAGTACAGGGGTTGTAGACGATTTGGTGTAGGTGATTGTTGCCCAAAAACCAACTAAATGCTATTCTCATTTTTTCTGAGTAGTTGTTTTCATGAAAAACCATTCTGAATTTATCGAGGGCCAATATCGTATAGGTGACATCAATAGCTTGTTCACCACCTATGGTTACGCGATTATCTTCTTCGCCTCGATGTAGCCAACCGTTGTTCGAGATCACGCTTATTCCTTGCCCAATGAATATTTTGGAAAGTAAAAAATCAAAACTCGTTTTGGCGATTTCTTTGTAAATAGGCTCACCAGTAGCCAAATAAGCACATAACATTGCTTCTGGTAAAATACTATTTCCATAGGTCAAATAACTCTCATACCAGTCCCAGTTTTTTTCTGACTCGTGGAGATACATTTGTACCAGTCTGTTGGTCAGCTGAGTAAGCAAAATGATGTCATTTAGATTTTTATTAACTAAGTTTTTGTAATACAAACCTTTGATAATAAAAGCCATTGATCTTGAAGAGTGTATTTCGAGACAGTTGGTCAGTGCAAAATCAAGGGCTATTTCTGCTTCAATAACCAATTCCTCAGGAAATGAATCTCCAATTGATATCATAAATCCCAATCCCCAAAGGGCTCGGCCGTTTGAATCCTCGAGGTATGTTTCATAGTTCTGCTGCGTAAAGAGCTGAGTTTCATCGACATAGTTTAAAAATCTAGTGTCGTTTTGTAAACAGAATACTATGAAATTGAGATATATTTTTATGTAAGGTAAGTCTTGGATATCTTTTGTTTTTTGAAAATGCATGCAAGTAGCTACCAAGGCACGGGCATTGTCATCTACGGTATAGCCCGAGTCTATATCTGGTTCGTGAATAATAGAAAACTGAATTATGCCAAAATCTGTCGTCATTTTTTTTAGATAATTCAAATTTGGCTCTGGCATTTTGTATTCCAAATCTATCTTCCTTAAAGAAACTTTTTGAAACAATCGAGCATGGGCTATGGCTACATTTTCCCAGGCAGTTGGAGCCATGCTATGCAGCCCAATAGAACTGATATTTTTTCTGAGCGAATTGCTTTTGAGCAATTTATTTATTTCTAGGGCAAATTTTTTGGAATCCCCAAAGTCAAAAATCACGCCAGCACCGTCTTTTAGAACTTCCATGGCGTGTGGAATC
>NKJG01000060.1:5258-7493 GCA_002256395.1 Bacteroidetes bacterium B1(2017)
TCACGTCGGTATTTAGCTTATATTTGATTTCTTCATTGTATTCGTGTTTTTCATTGTCAGATTCTAAAGCACAGATGCTCAATTTGAAAGAATCAAAAAATTTATTATTCAAAGCCCCAATCAGATCCTGCGAGTAGGTAGCTATACCACATTCGCGGGGAGGGAAAGAAGTAAGGAATAGTACTTCAGGTAATTTATTGGAGCCTTCGAACTTGTTCGCAAAATTTGGAATAATATTTTTTTGCCTTCCAAAACTATGGTTACTGTTGTGATTTAGTAGCTTTTCATTTCTCATTTTTATATTTTATTTTTCTTTAGTTCAATTAATAATGCTGACAAACTAACCGAGGCATAGGCTATTAGTTCGTCTGCGGCACCATAGTATATGTAGAGTGTGTCGCCAAAAAGAGCCGTTCCTGTTGGGAAACATACGTTATTGACCTCTCCTTTTAACTCCCAAATTTTGCTGGGCTCAAACAAAGGATACGGCAAACGGCCGATTTCTTTTTGTGGATTTTCCAGATCTAACAGTGATGCACAAGCTGAATATATATATCCATTTAATGAGTCTTTTACGCCATGATAAATCAGAAGCCAGCCATCTTCGGTTTCTATAGGAGGACAACCTCCTCCAATATAACTTATTTCGTGTTCGAACTTTGAAGATAATACGATGTTTTCTTTGAAGTTTGAGAAGTAATTTTCCCAAAATTCCTCCGTTAAATCTTCTAATTTTTCAATTCCTACAAGTATCTGAATGTCGGGCTTTATTCTATGTAAAAAATAAAATTTTCCGTTTAATTTTCTTGGGAAAAATATAAGGTTTTTATCCCAAAGTAGAACCTGCTTATCAGTTATTGATTGTAAGAGGTGTTGGTCATTGTATCTTATATATTTGTTGTCATTTAGCATATTTTCTTGTGGTGCAAGTTGATTAAACTCATCATAGGTCAATTGAGGAACGATGATGCCTTTCTTTTCCCAATGAATCAAATCTGAAGAGACAGCGAGTGCTCCTAGGGCATTTATTCCATCATATGCTGTATAACTTAGATAATATAATTCATCAATTTTTACAATTCTAGGATCTTCAACTCCATGGGATTCATAGTCAAATTCAGGAACTATAAGGGGAGTTTTATTTCGTTTTAATATAGTTGCTGGTCCCTCTAATTTACAATAGCCAATACTTGAATAATTGTTGAAGCTCACCGCTCTATAAAATACATGTACAAACTCTCCTTCTTTTATTACACCAGGATTCAACACACCACTATTTTCAAATTCAATAGGTGTTTTCTCAAATAGAATTCCTTTTTTTATTACTTCAATCATAGCGGTATTGTGTTTGTTTATATGTATTATGAGGAAGTTTGGCTACTTTTTTCTGTGCGTTTGTCTGCCTTGGCCATCCGCTTTTCTTTCAAGTTTTTTGCTGGACTTTTTTTGCCCGACTTGTCTTTTTTGTCTTTTTCGTTTGACATTTTCGTTTATATTTTAATAACTCAAAGGTCAAATATTTACAATAATAATGTGTTATAGAACTATTTTACATTGTTATAATATTCCCACATTGATGTAGGTTTTCTTATATGCCTTTATTAGACAAAGTGCGTGTTTCAGCTTTTGCAATAATGGTTGGAGGCACCTTTGCAGAATATTTTTTTGCATAAGCGGCTGTGAATTCTGCTCCAAAAAATAGAATCATAGAAGAATATGAAACCCATAAGAGTATTAAAATGATGGTTCCAGCTGCACCATAAACTGAAGCTGGGTTTGTTTTATTAAAGTAAAAGGCAAGGGTAGTTTTGCCTATTGTAAAAAGCAGGCCAGTTAAGATTGATCCTAACCATACATGTTTCCAAAGAATTTTGGCATCAGGTAAAATTTTAAAAATCAAGGCAAAAAGCATTGAAATCACTGATAATGAAAAGGCGAAATTGAGGAGGTTAAAAAATAGTATAGTGAAATTTGAAGTGTAATCTTTAAATAAATCACCAATTGCAACCAAAGCAGTAGATATGACAAGTGAAACGATTAGCAAAAAGGCAGTTGCTAATATTAAGCCAAATGAAAAAAGTCTAGCTCTAAGAATGGGTAAAATGCCTTTTTTTGTGATTACTTTAACTTGCCAGATGGCGTTTAGTGTAATTTGTAATTCAACAAATACACCAGTAGCTCCTACGAGGATAGTGACCACACCCACCACCGAACCCCAGGTGGTAGATTTTGTTT
>NKJG01000061.1 GCA_002256395.1 Bacteroidetes bacterium B1(2017)
ACGGCCAGTTATGAGGTAGGTTTAGACCTGCGATTATGGAAAAATAGGTTGGGATTGGATATAGCAGCTTATGACAACAAAAGCCGAAATCAGATTTTGGCCGTTCCATTAGATCCTACATCAGGTTTTTCAAATGCCTTAATCAATGCAGGATTAATCAATAGCAAGGGAGTAGAGTTGAAGCTAAACGGAAAAATAATCAACAACGATAATTTCAAGTGGAATTCGACAGCGATCTGGTCAAGAAACCGCAGCTATGTGCGTGAATTGGCAGAGGGTATTACCAATCAAACGATTTATGCCCATGGTTCTAATGTTACCATAGAAGCTAGAGTGGGCGGAAGAATGGGCGATATGTATGGACGAGGATTCCAGCGATCGCCAGATGGCCAAATCATTTATGGCACCAACGGTTTACCTGCTCAGCTTGATCCTAATGTAAAAAAATGGGGGAATGCATTTGCAGACTGGAAAGCCAGTTGGTCAAACGAAGTTTCTTATAAAGGTTTAAAGATGAGTGTTTTATTAGATGGACAAATGGGCGGAAGTATGTATTCGCAAACCAACCATAAAAACAATACATTAGGTAAAACCAAAGTTACTTTGCCTGGCAGAGATGGAGGCATAGTAGGAGAAGGAGTAGTGAAACAAGCTGATGGTTCATATTTGCCAAATACCGTGAAAGTATCTGCGGTATCTTACTACGACAATTATTATCAAATTAGCAACACCGAAGTAAATATTTTTGATGCTTCTTTTCTGAAAATCAGAGAAGTACGTTTGGAGTTTAATTTACCTCAAAACTTGTTGAGTAGAGTCGGTATTCGTCAAACGAGTGTGGCTTTATTTGGTCGTGAATTGTTCAATTTCACCAAATTCCCTGGGTTTGATCCTGAAGGTGGTAACTTAAATAACGGAACACTAACACCAGGAGTAGAACTTACTCAGTTTCCATCTGCTAGAAGCTTGGGAGCCAACTTGACATTTAAGTTTTAATTAAAAAGCAATTAACGACATGAAAAATATATTTGAGATTAAATTAAAAACTCCTTTTTTTGGCCTTTTGATAGTCCTTTTGATTGTATCTTCTTGCACCAAAGATTTCGAAGAACTAAACATAGACCCTAACCGCCCAGAGAAGGTAAGCCCTGGTGTAATTTTGAGCCAAATGCAATACCGAATTGTGAACAATTCTATTTCTGCAGCACGAAACTTTACACACGAACTTATGCAGATGGACGCCCCCCGCTCGAGTACCTCAGGCTTGGGTTTGCATCGTTACATTGTGGGACCCGGTAGTGGTGTTTGGACTGGGTTTTATCAGAATCTTACTGATATTGAGGATATTATCAAAGTTTCTGAAAACTTGAAGGAAAATAATTATAAAGCTATTGCTTTGGTTTATAAAAGTTGGGCTTATTCCATTTTGACCGATTTATATGGAGATGTGCCTTATTCTAAAGCTATAAAGGCAACAGACGGAATCTTCAAGCCTTCTTTCGATAAGCAAAAAGATATCTACATTCAAATCTTGAAAGACTTAGATGCCGCCAATGCTTTATTTGATGATACCAAAGTTTTGACCTATGGTGGCGATTTGGTATACAATTCTTCTGCATTGACAAGTGGTAAAAACATTGGTATTCAACGTTGGAAGAAATTTGGCAATTCCTTGAAATTAAGACTATTGTTAAGACTTTCTAAGAAAGAAGGCGAACTTAATATCAAGGAGCAAATCAATGCCATTTTGGGAGATCCTGCCAAGTACCCTACCATGGCTACCAATGCCGAAGAAGCAATATTACGATATCCAGGTACTTTCCCTTATTTCAATCCTTTTTATAATGCTCGAACATTGGATTGGAGAAGTGGCAACTATTTCACTGAGTTTTTCTTGGGAAATCTAAACGAAAGTGCTGACCCTCGACGTGCTATCTGGGCTATTCCAGTCAATGTTGCCGGCGTACCAACATTTAGAGGTATTAAAAGTGGTTATCCAACTACTTTAGAGTATGTGGTTGATCAAAACTCTAGCTATACTGATGCCCTCAAAACTTTGCCGCAGCTCGGTGTCATGATGCCCTTAGCCGAAGTAGAGTTTATTAAGGCCGAGTTGGCATTGAACGGCTACAAAACGGGTAAAACACCTAAGCAACATTATGAGGCCGGTATTACTGCCTCTATGATACAATGGGGAACAGTAGTTCCAAAGGATTTTTTCATACAGAAAACAGTAGAGTTTGATGCCACAGCCTCTGCCGAAAAGCAAATGGAGCTAATAATGTTGCAAAAATATTATGCATCATTCTTTGTAGATTATCAGGCATGGTTTGAAAAACGTCGAACTGGCTTGCCTGTTTTGCCGCGAGGAACGGGTATTCCTGAAATTAATAAATTTCCTAGCCGTGTACCATATCCTACCTATTTGCAATCTCTCAACCCCGAAGGATTGGCTGGGGCAGTAGCCTCTATGGGAGCAGATAATAGCGATGTTAAAGTTTGGTGGGAAAAGTGATAAATCACTTATAGTCAATTTGAACGCTGGTAGGTTATTGTTAACTTGCCAGCGTTATACATTTAATATTATAATAAAATGAAACATTTATTTAACTTTTTACTTTTGGTTTCGGCTATTACGGCCTTAGGCCAAACACCAAATGTTAAGTTCGAAAATAGTCAGTTGCTACTGCCCAATGGTTGGTCGCTGAGTCCTGCGGGTCGCTCGCTGGAAGTAGGCGATTTGCCACTCAATATTGCAGTATCCTCTTCACAAAAATTGATGGCCGTTACCAACAATGGTCAAGGAAAGCAGTCTATTCAGCTAATAGATACCCAAACTGAGAAAATTTTGGATAACGTAGAAATTCCTAAATCATTTTATGGTTTAAAATTTAGCAGCGACAACAAATCGCTTTATGCTTCTGGTGGAAATGACAACTGGATTCTGAAATATGCGATTTTACAAAACAAATTGGTATTAAAAGATAGCTTGGTATTGGGTAAAAAATGGCCTAATAAAATCTCACCAGTTGGTATTGAAATAGATGATGACCGACAGCTTTTATATGTAGTAACCAAAGAAAACAACTCTTTTTATATTTTAGATTTAAAAACCAAGGCTATAGTTTTTGAATTGAATATGGGGCATGAGGGTTATACCTGTATTCTTTCTCCTGATAAAAGTACCCTCTATATCTCTCTTTGGGGTGGAAGAAAAATTGCGGTATTTGACACTCAAGCACGTAAAATTATTGCGGAGATTCCAGTCTCGTATAATCCCAATGAATTGATATTGAGTAAAAGTGGGCAACATCTTTTTGTGGCCAATGCAGGCGACAACAGTGTGTCAGTCATAGATACCAAAGCCCAAAAAGTAATAGAAGTATTGGATGCCGGTCTATATCCGAATTCACTGGTGGGTTCGGTTACCAACGGTGTGGCATTGTCGAAGGATGAAAAAACACTGTACATTGCCAATGCTGATAACAATTGTTTGGCAGTTTTTGATGTATCTACCAAGGGCAAAAGTTTTTCAAAAGGATTTATACCAGTAGGATGGTACCCTACCAATGTGAGGGTAGTGGGCAAGAAGATTTTTGTAGCCAACGGAAAAGGCTTTACCTCATTTGCCAATCCTAAAGGGCCACAGCCTGTCAAAAAAGACATAAAGTCAGAATCACATTTGGGCGAAGATACCCGTGGGCAATACATCGGCAATTTGATGAAAGGTACCCTTAGTATTATTGATACACCTTCTTCCAAAGAATTGGCAGTCTTTTCTGCCAAAGTTTATCAGAACACGCCCTATAAAAAAGACAAAGAATTGGTAACAGATGGTGAATTGGGCAATCCGATACCCATGAAGGTAGGGGAAAAGTCACCCATAAAACATGTATTTTATATCTTAAAAGAAAACCGCACCTACGACCAAGTTTTTGGTGATATGAAAGAAGGTAATGGTGATTCTACACTTTGTTTGTTTGGAGAGAAATATACTCCCAATCAGCACAAACTGGCGAGAGAATATGTGCTTTTGGATAATTTTTATGTAGATGCCGAAGTCAGTGCTGATGGGCACAATTGGTCTTTGGGGGCTCATGCCAACGATTATTTAGAAAAAACGTGGCCTACAGGTTATGGAAGAAGAGGAGGCGTAACCGAAGGGATGGGTCGTCGACAAATAGCCAATGATAAGGATGGTTTTATTTGGGATTTTTGCAAACGCCAAGGAGTAAGCTATCGCACATACGGTGTTTTTGCCGATGATAAAAAAGGCAATATTCCTGCATTAGATAAAGACCATGTATGTGCTTATTTTACAGGATATTATAACCAAAAAGTACAAGATACCACCAGAGTAAATCAGTGGAAAAGAGACTTTGATTCTTTGGTTGTGGCCAAAGCTGTTCCGGCTTTCAATTCTATACGACTAGGTGCTGATCATACCCAAGGTATGGCAGTTGGCAAACCAAGCCCATTTGCATGTGTGGCAGATAATGACTTGGCCGTGGGAATGTTTGTAGAGCATTTAAGTAAAAGCCCCATTTGGAACGAATCAGCGGTATTTATTCTTGAAGACGATGCTCAAAATGGCCCAGACCATGTAGATGCCCACCGTTCTAATGCCCTAGTAATTAGTCCATATACCAAACGGAAATTTGTCGATCATACTATGTATTCAACATCTGGCATGTTGCGTACGATGGAGTTGATATTGGGTTTGCCTCCGATGACCCAGTATGATGCAGCTGCCACGCCGATGTTCCGTAGTTTTACTTCTAAGCCCGATTTTACGCCTTTTCAATTGGTAATAAACAACATAAATCTTAATGAGATAAATACGGCTTATACGCCCGCTGCAAAACGTTCAGAAGGTTTGAATTTTGTGGAGGTAGATACCAATGATGACAATGAATTTAACGATATTCTTTGGAAAGGCATAAAAGGCGAAATGGCCATATTGCCAGCTCCAAGAAGAAGTGCGTTTGTTAGGGTTGTTAAAAGTGATGAAGATTAAAATGGTTTAACATTAAATTGAAAAAGAGGTTTTCAGAATACATCTGAAGCCTCTTTTTTTTTTAATTTCAAAAATGCTACTTTGAACAAATAGTATTTCCAAATTTTAATATCTGAACAACTGACTTTTAAATTTTAGACTATTTTGATAATATTTTATGAAACTTGGTTGCTGACCATTTACCGAACCAATGGATTTGTTTTTTTGCAATTAATAAATCAATGTATTCGTGTTAAAGGTTGAATTATTTAATGCCAATTTATTTAGGTTTAAATGAATCCACTTTTCAAATGCAATGATAAACCTCCTCAAAAGGGACTCTCATTCTGTCTCCCCAAACACCATTTTCTTCTCTAATTCCGCAGGAAATCACCATGTTTATTTCTGCACCAAAAGGCAAATCCAATATGTTTTTTACTTTTCTACTATCAAAACCTTCCATTGGGCAGGTGTCGTATTTCTCATTGGCCATGGCCAACATAAAGGTTTGAGCCGCTAAAGCACAGGTTTTATGAACCACTACTCGCACATCGTTTTCGGATACCTGATAGGTGATAGCCCTGAAAAGCCCAATAAGATTCACCATGATTTTGCGAAGAATTCCTAAAATCCCCAAAAAACGCATATATAGAAATGGAATAACTTTTCCATAATACATTTTCCAGGTTTTAATCCTTTTCTCTTGCCTCTCTTTTGGGCTATTTTTCAAAACGTTTTCTGTTTCCAAAGTCAGCATTTCCTTTGCTCTTTTGCGATGTAAATCTTGACGCGTCACAAAAACTACCATTTGTTGGGCGGTAGTAGCAGCTTGTTGACCCAAACATGCTACTGCTAATTTTTCGAGAATTTCGGGGTTGGTAACATGATAAAACTCCCAGAGTTGAAGATTTGAGCTGTTGGGTGCTAATGTTGCCAGTGCTATGCAATGTTTTACTTTGTCAGTATCAATAGCCAGGTCTTTGTAATGTCTGACAGAACGTCTATAGTGTAAAATTTCTTCGAAGGTCATTTTTTGTTTGTTAAGTAGGAGTAGCACCTAATTATGGAATTATGTGCTTCTAATGAGGGATTTATTATTTACTAATTCTAATATCCTGTTAAATTACAAACAAAATGTGGCAACCACTAATTAGCTTTCGCTTTCTTCATTTTCTTTTCAGATTTTACCATAAAGTCGGCAATCAAATCCCCCAATTTCTTGGTTGATTTCAGTACCATTTTGTCGAGTTCTTTGCTACTGTTTTCACCAATGATTGGTTCTATGGCTTCCTTCAATTTGGCTTTGATTTCTTTTTTATTTGCTTTCATTGCAAATAGGACGGTTTTTGCACCAAAGCTATATTATTTTTTTTCAAGATATGTTAAGATATTGTAAACAAATTGTTTATACCTATTTGTAATCGAAAAAATATAGTCAATTGTTTTTTGTTGTAAAAGTATTTGGCTTTACAGAAAGAAAAATAAAACGCAAGTTTTGAACGAATTTTTTAATAAATATTGAATAATGATTGAAGCCTTTTTGGTTACACAAACATAATTTTACGTTTACATTCAAAATTAAATTGACCTATATATTTGCTACATATTTATCAGAAATATGTCGGCCATAGTTTTTAAGTATAAAAAGAAAAAACACACTAGCATTGATTTCCTATCTCTTTTTCAAGAGCTAAAAGAACTATGTTTTCCTGCTTACAAATACAAACAGGGCAATTGCCACAACGTAGTGCATTATTGTTCCATGATTTTGTCTAGAAGAAATATAAAACATAAAAAAATTTGGTTTTATGCTCCCAAGAGGCTGGATGCCAAATCTAAAATCTGTATTTCAAAACCTGACCCTAACGGTTTGGCTTTAAAAGGAAATTTACGTTGGGGATATCATGTGGCTTTGCTCTTTGAGGAGGGTAACCATTGCCATATTTTTGATTTAATGATAAACGAAAATAATCCCATCACCATCAATGATTGGGTGATGAGTATGGGTTTGTCGCACTACAAAATCGATAT
>NKJG01000062.1 GCA_002256395.1 Bacteroidetes bacterium B1(2017)
CATTTATATTTGGAGGAAATGATGCCCGATTGATGGACAAAGATTTGAACATCCAAGGTGTTGAAAACCAAAAAGACCAAAGCTATATTGCTTTAGAATTGGACATAAGCACAGTTTCTGAATCTCCTGAAGGCTTAGCCAAACTCAATATCTATAGAGTTGGCTATACCAAAACAGACCATAAGGAAATCCCCTTCAAAAGCCTTTCGATTCCGAAAAACTTGATAAATGAAGTCAATAAGTATGAAAAGCATAAGATTTTTGTGACTTGTAATTTTGGTTTGTATGAGTTTTTTATTGGAGAAAATAAGCCTGAGAATAAAGTGGTAGAAAAAGTGGAAGGAACGCCTTCGCCTTTTGGCCCTCGTGGCTTAAATCTTAATCCAGTAGGAAGTGGAAATAATTTTATAAGTTTTCCTATGATGGCAGATGTGGGTTTTCAAACCAATGAGAATCAAACAGCCATTTTTTCGGAAGTAGAATTAAAAAACTTCCGTTTCCCTTCAAATACTTTGTTTAGTGAAAAGCTAAATGTGGATGATTATAATGGAATTTTCAAATCCAATAAATTGTCGGTTAAAAACGGTAGCTATGTTGTAAAAGGCGGAGCATTGATATTGGCAAATCCAAGCAAGAATGCCGCCCCTATGCTTAGAACTACTTTTGAGGTGCAACCCAAAACCATCAAAACAGCCAGATTATATGTGACTGCCAGAGGGATTTATGAGGTTTTTATGAACGGAAAACGTGTGAGCAACGATTATTTTAATCCGGGCTTGACGCAATACAATAAAAATCACATGTATCAAACCTATGACGTGAAAGAGGCTCTGAAACAAGGTGGCCAAAATGCCATAGGAGCATGGTTGAGTGAAGGTTGGTGGAGTGGAAACATTACATTTAGTGGCGAAAACTGGAATTATTTTGGCGATAGACAATCACTATTGAGTAAATTGGTCATAAAATATACAGATGGCACAGAACAGATAATCACCTCAAATCCAAACGAATGGAAGTTTTTCAATGATGGACCCGTTCGTTATGGGAGTTATTTTCAAGGTGAAGTGTATGATGCCAACAAAGAAGCTGTTATAAAAGACTGGTCAACGTCCTCTTACAATGCAAGTGCTTGGAAGTCAGCGGTGGAGGTGCCATTGGAGGGAACGGCCTACCAAGGAACTTTTACAGATGGACGTGGACAAAAATCTACTTTTTCTTACAGAGATCTGAAACTAATCGGTCAAATGGGAAACAATGCAACTATTGTAAAAACGATGCCTGCGGTTTCAGTAGAAGAAGTTCGTCCTAAAGTGTATGTGTACGATATGGCTCAAAATATGGTAGGTGTTCCTCAAGTTTTTATAAAAAATGGAAAAAAAGGCCAAGTAATTACAATGCGTTTTGCGGAGGTAAAGTATCCAAACTTGAAAGAATACGGTGAAAATGTGGGCATGGTGATGATGGAAAACATTAGGGCGGCACTCACCCAAGATGTTTATATTTTAAAAGGAGGTGATGAAATTATCCAGCCTCGATTTACTTTTCATGGATATAGATATTTAGAAATAACAGGTTTATCGAATGCCTTGCCAATTGCTGCCGTAAAAGGATTAGTAATAAGTTCGGTGTTAGGTTTGTCGTCGAGTTATGAAACTTCCAACCCTTTAGTGAATAAACTATGGCAAAATATCACTTGGTCGCTTCGTAGTAATTTTCTTTCTATTCCAACAGATACACCTGCTCGAAACGAACGTATGGGTTGGAGTGGGGATATTTCTGTTTTCTCAAAATCAGCCACTTATCTCACAGATGCAGATATGTTTTTAAGAAGACACCTGCTCGCCATGCGTGATGTACAGGCTGAAAGCGGTCGATTTACTGATGTGGCTCCCATGGGTGGAGGTTTTGGAGGAACTCTTTGGGGAAGTGCTGGCTTGACTGTAGCTTGGGAGACTTATCAACAATATGGCGATGTGCAACTTCTCAAAGAGCATTACGATGCCATGAAAAAGTATATGACATTCTTGGATACCAAAGTAGATAAAGCCACTGGAATATTAAACGAAGGGCCGCTGGGCGACTGGTTAAGTCCCGAAAATGGCAAAAACGACAATACGGCGTTCTGGATGACCTATTTTGCTTATGATTTAGAAATCATGACTAAAGTGGCTACAATTCTTAACAAAACTGAAGATGCAGCAGTGTTTAAGGCACGTTATGAGGAAGTAAAGCGAGTTTTCAATGAAGTTTACATAGATAAAAAGAGTCACAGAACGATAAAGTCAGGTGTAAAAACAGCCAGAATGGGACCCCCAAATGCTAGAAATGTGGAGGAAAAATCAGACAAAGGGCAATTGGTAGATACACAAGCTTCATATGCTATTCCGCTAGATTTGGGATTATTTAATGAAGAGAATAAGGCATTTGCTATCAAATATTTGAACGAAGCTTTGATACGTAAAAACAAAGACGACGAGGGTGTGGAGCGTCCTGAATATTCTTTGATGACAGGGTTTATTGGAACTGCATCTATTGCCGATGCTCTTTCTGAAAATGGAAATCATGCCAATGCTTACAGATTGTTACAGCAAAAAAGCTATCCATCTTGGCTGTATTCTGTTGTGAATGGGGCCACTTCTATTTGGGAGCGATTAAATTCTTATACAGTTGAAAACGGTTTCGGAGGTAATAATTCCATGAATTCCTTTAATCATTATTCTTTTGGAGCGATTTCCTCATGGATGTACAATTACTCGTTGGGCATTCAAAGAAGTCCAGATCATGCGGGATTTAAACATTTTATCCTGAAACCCATACCAGACCCAGACAATGTGATGACCTTTGCTAAAGGACATTATGACTCGGTATATGGTACAATAAAAAGTGAGTGGAAAACAGATAAAGGCAAGTTGAGTTACAAATGCACAGTACCACCAAATAGTACAGCTACACTTTATTTGCCGGCTAAAAGTGTTGGTAAAATCATCGAATCTGGGAAAGTTATCAGCACTTGGATAGGTTTAAAAGTGGATGGTGAAAATGTGATGATTCCTTTGACTTCTGGCGATTATGTTTTTGAAGTGAGGTAATATATGCTTGAATTTGAAGATAACCAGAGTTTTCAAACGATGAAGCTCTGGTTATTAGTTTTATAAAAATGGATCTAGGCACTAAATTGTTGAATAACTTAAATATTGTTCTCGTTAAATGGAATCCATCATAATCCATTTTAGGATATTACTCAAATAAGTTAAAGGATTATCCAAAATACACAATTCAGCAAATTCAACTTTAAGGGTATAGTTTTAATTCATTTACAGTTATTAGTATTTAGATTTCTTTAAAAAATATAAATAAGGGGAATCATATTGATTGATTTTGAATCTAATTGGAGTTTTTTTGATTCACAAATTCAATGAGAATATCTGAAGTTTGTATTATATTTTAGAAAAATAGTTTTATTTTCTTAAGAGACTGGAAATTGATATTTCCTATAAGTTCATTGTGAAATTTCAATAACTAAAACTTTAATAAAAATTCAGTCAATATTAAGTTTTTAAAAAATCATTTGATTAAGTTAAAAAAAATTATTGGTCTTGTTATCAGCTACTTATATTTTTTACTGTATGGTTTAAACTAAATAGGGCGTTCAGAAGAATCAAATTCATTGCAGCAGTAATAGTGGTGGGCATCGAAATAGCAGAAGACATGTAAAAACAGGAAGGTCCGCCTCCAAACCCTTTTGTTGGTCTGCCTAAAGATAATGGGGCAGACATATTATCCAAAATTCTGCAGATGCGTTTTATATCTTAGGACATGGAATAAAAGCAGATTTTGTATTGAAAAATGGCGTTACTATTAAACACCTTGGCTATCGTTTTATCGAAAAAGGACATTTCAAAAACAATGAATTCATCACTGCCTAGCATCGAAATGGCGATAAGCAATAATTAAGATACCCAAGAGATAAAATCAGAATTTTGAATTTGAATTATACAGACATTGATTTTTCAAAACTTAAAAAACAAAACCATTTTGTTTAATATTTCGGTTTTTTAGAAGTATTTTTAGGAATGTCAGTTTTAGTGGCTTTTAAGGAGATAGGATTTCAAAATTATATTTAAATACTATCAATTGTAATCAAAAGAATGACTGTTTTAATGTTTGTTTTTTTTAATTATTTCAACCTATTAATGTAAATGAAAAAATACGCCATCTTGTTTTGGGTATCAACTTGTCTATTATTTTCTGAAGCTTTATTTGCTCAGATAAAGGAAGGTAAGATAGTCATTGTAAAAATTGATTCTAAGGCACTACAAAATACTGGTGGTGAGCATACTACCAGATCGGTTTCAGTTTATTTACCTCCAAATTATGAAGCTTCTAATTCAAAATACCCAGTAATCTATTATTTACATGGGTTTATGGGCAAAGACGTAATCAATAACCAAATGAAAGGCATTTTGGACGAAGCCATTGCTCGCCAAAAAATTAGGCCCTTTATTTTTGTTCAAGCTGATCATTATACGCTTTTTGAAGGAAGTTTTTATAGCAATTCTACTTTAACTGGTAATTGGGAAGATTTCCAAGCAGAGGAAGTAGTGAAATATATAGACCAGAATTTTAGAACCATTGCCCAGCGTGAAAGTAGAGGAATTGCTGGTCATTCAATGGGTGGTTATGGTGCGTTTAAGATAGGCATGCTTCATCCAGAAGTTTACAATAGTATATATGCACTTAGCCCGGGATTGGTGGCTATGGTAAAGGAATTTGGGCCAAATAGCAACTCATTTAAAGAGGTACAAAAAGTAAAAACCACAGAAGAACTCAAAAAAACATATTATCCAAAGGTACTCGTTGCCACTGGCCGTGCTTGGTCGCCAAATCCCAACAAACCACCATTCTATTGCGATTTTCCTTTCGAATATGAAGGCGATAAAATGACAATAAATCAATCTGTTCTCGCAAAATGGGAGTCTAATATGCCTTTTTATATGGTTGAAAAATATGCTGACAACCTAAGGAAAATGTCCGCCATAAAGTTTGACTGGGGAAGAAATGATTCGCCCAGATTTCCGGTACAAATAGGTATGTTGAGCCAAAGACTTGAAAACCTCGGAATAAACCATTTTGCAGAGGAATATATCGGAGACCATGGCAATAAAATTTGGACCAATGATGGGCGAGTTTTGAATGAACTCTTACCTTTTTTCAATGATTACCTAAAATTCCAATAATATGTTGGCTTGGTTTGGATTCGGGACTATTTTAGTCTTTTTGGTACTGATTATCAGCAAAAAAATGTCAGTTATGACTGCTCTAGTGCTTACGCCCATACTGTTTGGACTGCTTGCTGGCTTTGATGTTAAAGCGTTAGGGAAATTTGCTCTAGACGGGATAAAGCAAGTAGCACCAACGGGTATTTTATTGATGTTTGCGGTTTTATATTTTGCCACAATGTTAGACGCGGGCCTTTTTGACCCAGTCATAGCTTTTATAGTTAGAACAGTAAAAGGTGATCCCCTAAAAGTAGTTATGGGTACGGCAATTCTTACCATGATCGTGCATTTAGACGGCGATGGTACTGCTACGTTTATGATAGTTCTCTCGGCATTTTTGCCAATATATAAACAGTTAAAAATCAATAGATTAATTTTGGCTTCTGTAGTAGCTTTAGGGGTTGGTCCTTTGCATTTAGTGCCTTGGTCTGGTACATCTGCAAGAGCAATTTCCACTTTGAAGACAGATTCGGTTCACATTTTCAATCCCAATATTCCTTCCATCGCGGCAGGTATTGTTTGGGTGTTATTTGTAGCTTATTATTTTGGGAAAAAAGAAAGAAAACGACTAGGAGTAATTGAGTTTGAATATAACCATAAAGAAAACTTAAGTGCTGAACAAAAGCATTTAAGAAGGCCGAAATTGATAATTTTTAATGCAATACTTACGATTGGATTGATTATCAGCCTAACAAAAGGATGGATTCCAGCACCTGCACTTTTCGTTTTAGCAAGTATGATAGCATTGATGCTAAATTATCCTAAACTTGCTGATCAAACAAAAGTGTTGAAAAGCCATGGGACTAATATCTTTTTGGTTTCAAGTATGATTTTCGCTGCAGGAATTTTTTCTGGAATTTTGACGGGCTCCAAAATGATTGAAGAAATGGCTTCCGGTTTGGTTACCCTTATTCCTGCGAATCATGCCAATCTTTTGCCTCTTATTACAGCCCTTACCAGTTTACCTGCAAGTATTTTGTTCACACCTGATGCTTATTATTTTGGTGTTGTACCAATTTTAAGTGAAACTGCCATCCAATTTGGTATAAATCCATTCGAGATTGGGCGTGCCGCATTGTTGGGACAAATGACAGTGGGTTTTCCAATTAGTCCGCTTACAGCATCCACCTTTTTATTGGTAGGTTTAGCTGAGGTTGATTTAGGAGAACACCAAAAACATACGTTTTTTTGGGCCTGGGGTACTACTATAGTTATGACCATTGTGGCAATTTTAACTGGATCATTGAGTATATGAAAAATACAATAAGGATTGGTTGTGGAGCGGGTTTTTCGGGAGATAGGTTGGAACCCGCAGTTATTTTGGCCGAAAAAGGAAATCTTGACTATTTGGTTTTGGAATGTCTAGCTGAAAGGACTATAGCCTTGGCTCAAAAACGCAAGCAATTAAATCCTGAGTTAGGCTACGATCCGTTTTTGGAAAGAAGAATGAGAATGTTACTGCTAGCAATTTGGAAGAACAAAATTTGCCTAATTACCAACATGGGAGCCGCTAATCCCTTGGCTGCTGCACAAAAAGTTAAGGATATTTCTCTAGAATTGGGGTTAAATATAAAAGTTGCGGCTGTTTTTGGGGATGATGTTTTATCAATGTTAGATTTTGAAGCACTTGCTATGGAAACCAATTTGCCTGTCAAGCAATCAGGCGAAATTATCTCTGCCAATGCTTATTTAGGCGTCGATGGTATTTTAAAAGCATTAGA
>NKJG01000063.1 GCA_002256395.1 Bacteroidetes bacterium B1(2017)
ACTGGCGACAAGTATATCAATACCATGAGTTTCCCACTTACCGAAAACAACAGAACCAATACAGTGAGGTTGAGTGTGGTGTAAGTAAGAAATAAGTTTTATTTGAAAATCCCCATTTCATTTTTGAGGTGGGGATTTTTTTTCAAAAATCCACCAAAACCCCTTCAAACTGTTTGATCCAGAGGTCAAAGTACTTGCCTTTTTACTCGAAAAGTTGCTTGTGATTACCTGATTCTATGAGTTTTCCATTTTCTAATACAATTATTTGGTCGGCAAATCTTACGGTGCTTTGATTGGGAACTATGATGCTAATGGTTTTGCCGTTTTTTCTGTGATTGTTTCAAAATCTTTGAGTAGTTTCTGCTAAACCAAACATTTGAAAAAAAATTTCAAAATCCTAAGCAATTCTTGTTCAAAAACTCTAATGGCTATTTTTTTTTATGATTTTACCACTCAAAAGATTTAGCTGTTGAATAATAATTATTCAATCTAGGTTATGCATACAATTAATTGATTTACCTTTTAAGATTATACGATACCCCTACCAAAAATTGTCGCGGTCGAAGATTATTGATGTTTGTAAGAACACCAAATTCTGTGAGTAAAGTCTCTACTATTTGTTTCTGGTTAAGGATATTATTGACAGTAATGTTGAAATCTACAAGGTGCTTTTCAAAAATATATTGATATTCAGCATCCAAGAATTTATTTCTAAAAATAAATTGGTTGAATTTTACATTACGAAGATTTCCCTTTACTGTAAAATAATGTTTTTCACGGACAATGATACCGTAATTGACGTTAATATTGGCATCTTTAGAAAGATCATCCATGTTGTTTGAAAATTGTCTGAAAACACTTTCAACATCCACTTTTGCCCATGTATATTTGTTATAGCTGAGGGCAAGTTTCAGATTGGAGTTTTGGTTATATAAATTAAAACTCTTAGAATTCAGCATAATTTCTCTACTTTCGAAGGATTGAAATACAGATAATCCATATTTGAGTTTCCATCTTGATATATAATGGCTTATCCCAGAGTTGTAATATGCTTTTTGTGCAACGTTTTTGTCACTTATTGATATATTATTAATGAAACCTTCGCTTATGACTTTCCGCTCTTGTATGGTATTATATCCAATTTTTCTAAAGCCAATTTGATGGTTGAAAAACAAACCTAAGCGAATACTTTTATATTCAAAAAAGTTATTGATATCGAGATTCTGAGATCTTGGAATTACAGAGTTCTGATTATTAAGACCCAAATTCGTGAAATAAGGATTATTCAACAAGTTGTCAATATTTCCAAATTCATTATAATAGTGGACAGAAACGGAGTTAATAATTTCTCTATTCATTTTTTGCATCCAAGAAAACCTAGGTTCAATTAAAATGGTATTTATGTCAAAATGTACAAAAGAGGAACTATCGTTATTAGCTTGAACCCAAAACCATCTTATCGGTAATTCAAGATTAACCTCTGATTTATTGCTTGTCCGAATCCAAAAGGGTTTTATCAGGGTATTGCTACTTTTCCATTTTGCAAGGTTTCCAAAACTAGGCAAAATTACTTTGGCCGAAGTTTCACCTCCTGAAAGCCGCGTTTGTAAAGAAGACATTTGCAACTCATTTTCAAGTGTTGTCAGAAAGTTCCATTTAAATACGTTCAATAATAAAGTAGCTCCATTTTGTAATCGAAATTCATTCTTTTGTAATCCTTGCTGGTATGCTCTAAAATCATATCCGGTTATAAGCTGACTAGCATCCTGACGAGTTTGATATACTTGCTTTATAGCATCATATTTGATTTTAGAATAGAAACTTATGTTGTTATCGTTGATATTTTTGATGAGTTTATAATTATTTTCAAAAGCAATCGATGGTTTACTTAACTCTTCCTCGACCGCCGATTTGTTGACCAACGTAGATGCATGATCAAGGCCAGAGTTGACCCTTAGAAATGTAATGTTTTTTGAGTAAACTAAATCACTATTTCTAATCAAGGTGTTTTTTAGCTTGATTTGAGCACCTTGCTCGCTATTGTCAATAACCTTATTTATAGTCGGTATTTCAGAAAATACTGTTCCAAAAGATTGATTGGACTTACTATTATAGTTCTCTTCATTTCTATAGAGACTCAAATTAAATTTGTTTTCTCTGTCGTTGGAAAAAGACTTGAGGAAATTTGTAGAACCTGCCATTGATCTATTGTTTACAAATCTAACTCTATCAATATTGGGGTATGTGGTCTTAGTAGTTGATATTAAGGGTGTTGTTGTGGTTTCTGTCAAATTGTTTTCAAACCGATCTTGCAAAGAAAAACTTTGCTGTTCTGAGATGATATCTAGTGCGGTATTGTTGACTTTGAGCAGATGTAAACTTTGGTTTTTATCAGAAAAATGAATTCTCGACGTATTGCTATTCCAAAGTATGGGTCGGTATCCGGTTTGTATCTCTATCCTCCCTGTTTTTACTTTTTTATCATACAAAACCACGTTTATACCAGCATTTTCATTTGATATTTTATTTTTAAATAGTTTAATGGGTTGGTGTCTTTCAAGAACTTGAATTTTGGCTATTTCGTCAACTGACAGCGAGGAAACAATCTGGCCATAAGAACCTTCCATGAGGTCTTTCCCTTCCACATAAAATTTGTTTATCGGTTTGCCTTGGTATTTTATGCTGCCGTTGGATTCCAACTCCACACCAGGGAGCCTTTTCAACAAGTCTGCAAGAACTCTGTCTTCTTTGGACTTCAACCTGCCTGCGTCGAATTCAATTGTGTCGCCACGTATTTCTAAGGGCTTTATGTAAACACTTAACTCTTCAAGCTCATTGTTTATGATTTGAAGGACAAAGGTCAATTTTTGAGTTTTGTTTTCAATGATACGTTCTAACGGTTGAAATGCCATGTTGGAAACCTTGATTTTTACCAATTGGGTACTTGAATTGAAGACCAAACTAAATTGGCCTTCGGCATCAGTAAATCCAAAGGAAAGAACCTGATTTGCAGCATCTTCGATAACAACCGTTGCGTTTTCAATGGGCGTGTTGGTGCTATCTGTCACAATTCCGGAAAGCTTCGTCTGACTTTGTACCAATAAGAAGGAAAACTGAAAGAAAAGAAATAGATTTAAACGCATAGCCTATTCGTTTATCTCCAAGTGATTTTTGTTTTTGACATTATTTTGTATGGTTTTGATTAGTTGATTCTTTGATTTTAAATCCATTTTAGAAAAATCAATACCCATATTATCAATGTCAGCGTCGGCTTTTGTCTTTAGGGTATTGTACTCTTTTTTGCTTATAGTTTTGGCATCGATATTTATTGTGTAATTCAGGTTGTTTCTTTTACTATATCTGTAAAGCTTGAAATTATATTCGTCAGCCTCGTCGTATATCATAAAGATCAGTCCGGGTAATCCACCAAATTTGTAAGGTCCAAAGGGTAGGGGATGCTTAGGGGAATAATAGGCTAACCATTTACGGCCCCACATATGGGTGGTTGCTTTTATGCAGTCAACTCCACTAATTTTCTTGGTCTCTCTGGTGATTACCCAATTGAACTTGGGGCTTTCTGAATACTCAAATAGTTGGTCTCTGCTGTTAGGCGAATCTAAATACTTTAAAGTCCCGTTTTGTGTATAAATCTTGTAGGGTAGCTCTGGTGCATACTTCGCATAATTGGCAATATCTGTTTGCATATTTCCAGTTTTTTTTAATTTCCCAGCTTTTTCTAAAGAATCCATTACATAATGTGACATGTTTTGTAAGAAACTTTCTTTTTCGTTCATCAACAATATGAAAGTATTCTTAAGTTTAAAATCCGATTGTTTTGAAGGTTTATAGTTCAGCTCATACCGAGCTTCATATTTGGCCAAAATGGAAGTCTGCGAGAATGCGAAGTTTTGTATGAAGAAAAACAATAAAAAATGTGGTTTCATTCTGAATAGCTTATTTTAAAATTCGGTGTGAAAAAATTATTTGGGGTGTTTAATCACCCCAAATAAACTTAGTGAAATGTTATTGACACATTGGTATAACCACAAATGTTTCCATTGATTGCTCTTAAATAACTAATCGTACCATGAATATTATCAGTACCAGAGTCCACTTGAAGCGTGACGCCACAACTGGTTGTAAACTTACCTTTCCAAGCGAAGGTAGAAATAGAGAGAATACTTAAAACTGCGATTAAAAATAATTTTTTCATAAAACTTAAATTTTGAAGATTAATAAAATTACTCCAAACTCAGTTGGTGGCCACCGTTGTGTTTGTTCTGTCAAAGTTCAAAAATTGAAAATGATATATCAAATAAAAATGGGCTTGAATTATGCCTTTCAAGCATAACTTATGCGAGGTAGAGATTTATTATAAGTTTTTTAGGGATTTTCTAAAGCGTTTGGTTAGAGAGACGCTTGATTGGTTGCTGCAAAATCAAGAGCATTGTCAATTTCATAAAATTTCTTTACAAAGTTAAGTAGACTATGACGCATCTATAATTCATAATTTATTGTAAATTAAAAATTGCTCCAAATCCAGTTGGTGATTCTACAGCCTCAACACTTGTGTTTGTTGGGTCGATATTTTTGAAAACAGCATACACGGGTCGAAATAGGTGCTTGAAAAATAGTTTATGTATGAAACTTCACTTTCGTATACTTTATTTGGCAGTTCATTTAAAAAGTATTTTTATTTTGCCTGAAAATATTATATTTCGTAATTATTTAATTCTAGACCATCACTTTTATAAAAATGAAATACCTAAGACACCATCTTAAAACACTGCGTGAATCGCACAATTTAAAACAAGAATATGTTGGGAAAATTCTCGGAATTGGGCAGACCGCTTACTCTAGAATTGAGAATGGAAGTCCTGACAAGGTGCCACTCAAATATCTGAATAAACTAGCAGAACACTATGGGGTAAAAATAGAAGAATTGTTTTCAAAAGATGAAAACATGTCTCTTGAGGAAAGTAAAATCAGAACCTCAGAGATTATTATTCAATCGCTAGAAACTAGGATAAGGTTTTTAGAGGAAAGACTGAAAAAAATTAAAAATAAATTTGACAATTAGTTTATTCGATTTAGATTAGGATTTACCCAATCATCCGCTTTGGCGTAAAGAAGTTGGAACAACGATTGTTTGGTAACAATAAACCTAGCCTTGAGAGACATTCCTTTTTTTAAGGTGGCTTTATAGTCGATAAAGATACTTCTTGTTTTTCTAGGTGACATCTGACTTTGAAGACAGGTTGTTCGCTGACAATCACCAAATCTTTTGCAATGTCTGTAATTTTTCAGTTCACCAAGCCCCGCATTCAATTGACTCTCGAGATTTTCATTAGGTAGGTAAGTTTCGAGAGCATAGTCTATGGTTTCGGATGGATATAGTTGTTTTTGCATAATTGCAAAGGTGCAGAATTGGTTTGGATTTATTTGATAAGATTCTGTTGTTTTTTATGAGTAAGGAGCATATTTTATGCGTGTAAAATGATGGATTTTATTATTATATTTTCATTAACAATTCCTTAGTAAACCTTCGGTTACTTTTATGCATCTAATGTTCAAATTTAAACTTCTACAATTATGAGAGCTTTGGTGGTTTTTTTCGGAATGATACTTTTTGGAGCTAATGTGAATGCTCAGTATGATTATAACGACGAGTACGGCACTTCTTACGACGGCCCAGACCGATATTTTTATGATGAAAACTTCGACTGGCGTTGGGACATCAGGGTAAGAATCTCTGACGGGATAGACAATGGTAGTTTAACTCGTAGAGAAGCCGACAGACTTTATAATAAGCTTGAGCGTATAGAAAGAAAAGAGTATGCTTACCAATCTGACGGTTTTTTGAGTGCTTTTGAACAAGACGAAATCTGGGAGGATGTGGTTGACCTTAACCGATTGATTGGAATAGAACTCCGTGACTGGGACAGAACCTATTATGGTTACAGTGCTCGTGGATTGAGCTACAGAGGATTCTCTCCTTGGTATTTTGGCAACAGCTACGACTTTTACCGTTTCGACAGAAGAGGATATGGAAGCATATCGTTTGGATACCGTCCAAGAGCTTTTTTTCCTCATAACCACGTCTACTATAGAAACAGAAGCTATACTAGCAACTGGAACCATAGAAACAATAATTGGAACAGAAACGATAACTGGGATAGAGACAGAAGCTGGAACAGAAGTAACAATAGCAACAGAGATTGGAACAATAACAGTAACCGTAGCAGAACCGAAGACAGGAATAACAACAGAAACAATAACTACAGCAGAGATTCGAGATCTTCGGACAATAGAAACAACAGCAGTAGTAGAGATTCAAGATCTTTAGATAGTAGAAACAATGGCAGCAGTAGAGATTCTAAGTCAAATGAAAGCAGAAGCAACTCAGGTACTTGGGGAAGTGGAAGCTCTAGAAGCGATGCTCCTAGGACCACACCTCAGAGAAACGGAAATAGTAGAACAGAGGCTCCAAGCACTTCATCAAGAGGTCGTGAGAGCAATAGGAGAGAGGAAATACTAA
>NKJG01000064.1 GCA_002256395.1 Bacteroidetes bacterium B1(2017)
GATGGTGAAAACGGTAAAGGCAATAGCATCAGGAGTTTATCCAAGTGAGAAACAAGATTTTTCGCAAGAACTGAAACCCGCACCTAAAATTTTTAAAGAAACCTGCAAAATAGATTGGCAGAAAGATTCTAAATCTATATACGATTTTGTAAGAGGCCTGAGCCCGTACCCAGCCGCATGGACAACTTTGGACGGTAAAGTTTTAAAGATATTTGAAACAGAAATTGTCAATGAAGTATTTCCAGATATGGATAATCAAGCATTTGAAGATTTTACCCTAAAAACTGATCACAAAAAACAACTACTCATTCAAACTTCAAACGGCTATTTAGCCATAAAGAGCCTTCAATTAGAAGGAAAAAAGAGAATGACAACTGATGAGTTTTTGAGAGGTTATAGGTTTTAATAAGCTCATTCAAATATGCCTGTCGGATGTCCATCAAAGCTTACTGTGTTTTTGTTTTGCCAGTATTTATTGATACCTGATTCTCCTTGTTTGTCTGCCCAAGTGTTTAGTTCCTCGCGTTCACTTTGATAGTCCATAAAAGGAACGGCCATTCCACAAGAAGTTTGAACTATATTCACCTCCAAGTCGAAAATTTGTCTTGCACCAGTATATTTTGGGAAGAGGTCAATGTATTCGTTCCATTCGATATCACGCGGATGATAAGATTTGGCTTTGCCATAGAGTCTCAAAATCAAGGGTTTTCCTTCAAATGCACAAAACATAATTGTCATCCTGTTCGATTCTTGTATGTGGGTGGCGGTCTCATTGCCACTGCCAGTCACATTTAGCCAGATAACTCGATTTGGACCTAAAACTCTCAAACTATCCATGCCTTTTGGGGAGATATTCACTATTCCAGATGTCATGGCCGTGCCTACAAAGAAAATTTTCTGGTTTTCTATGAAAGTTTTGATTTCTGGTTCAATTCTATCAGTTTGTTTTCCCATCGGCTTTTTTTATTTATTTATACAATGAAGTAGTTTTGTTGAAAAAAAGTTCGTTCGGGACCTGAATGTATTCCAAACAAAAGGCTTGTATTTGAAGTAGTTTAAAATTAACTAAGGCCGATACCATATCTGTATAGCCAACTGTTTAGGATAAAAACAAAACCAAAGGAGTTATTAAATAAAAACCACCGTAAATCTAAAAAAAGACACCCGGTGGATTGGAATACAGAGAGTTGAATAGCATTAAATAACTTTCAGCTCTTTGCCTACTTTGATAAATGCCGCAATAGCTTTGTCCAGATGCTCTATTTCGTGACCTGCCGAAATCTGAACTCTGATTCTGGCTTTCGATTTGGGTACAACTGGATAAAAGAAACCAATTACATAAATGCCTTCTTCCAATAACTTGGCTGCAAAACTTTGAGCCAAAGGAGCATCGTAAAGCATTATTGGGATAATCGGATGCTCGCCTTGTAACAAATCAAAACCTGCTTCTGTCATTTTTGCTCTGAAATACGCAGCATTTCTTTCGAGTTTGTCTCTCAGTGCTGTAGATTTTTGTAAAATATCCAATACTTTTATGGAAGCACCAACGATAGCTGGAGCGAGTGTGTTCGAGAAAAGATACGGTCTGGAGCGTTGGCGAAGCATTTCAACGATTTCCTTTCTTGCAGCCGTAAAGCCACCCGATGCACCGCCCAGTGCTTTTCCATAAGTACCTGTTACTATATCAACTCTACCGATTACGTTTTTCAATTCAATCGTTCCTCGACCTGTTTTGCCCATAAAACCTGTTGCGTGGCACTCGTCAACCATTACCATCGCCCCGTATTTATCAGCCAAATCACAGATTTTGTCCAATTGTGCAATAGAACCATCCATAGAGAAAACACCATCAGTTACAATTAACTTCTTTTTGCAATGGCTGGCCGCAATGAGTTGCTGCTCCAAATCTTCCATGTTATTATTTCTATAACGGAAACGCTCGGCTTTGCACAATCTAATACCATCAATGATAGAAGCATGGTTGAGTTCATCCGAAATAATGGCATCTTCTGCACCCAATAGTGGTTCAAAAACACCACCATTTGCATCGAAAGCGGCAGCATACAAAATACAATCTTCTGTGCCTAAGAATTCGGCTGTTTTACGCTCCAATTCTTTGTGAATATCTTGCGTTCCGCAGATAAATCTCACCGACGACATACCAAAACCATGCGTTTTGATGGTTTCGATGGCAGCTTCAAGTACTTCAGGGTGAGACGAAAGCCCCAAATAATTATTGGCACAGAAGTTTAAAACTTCCTTATTTTGTGTATTTATCTTAGCTGACTGTGGCGTAGTTATTACCCTTTCTGATTTATATAAACCAGCCTCTTTAATAGCCGTTATTTCTTCTGAATAGTATCCTCTGATGTTTTCAAACATGGTTTTATGCAAATGTTAATTGTTCTTGTAATTTTAAAATCATTGTTTCGGTGATATCCTTCAATGTGTAGCTTGATTGCCAAGCCCAATCGGCTCTCGCTTCCTTGTCATCAATTACTTGTGGCCAAGATTCGGCAATTTGTTGTCTGAAATCTGGTTCGTAAGAAATGCTAAAATTCGGAATGATTTTCTTGATTTCTGCCGCAATTCCTTCGGGAGTAAAGCTCAGGCCGGCCAAATTATATGAAGTGCGAGTTATGATACTCTCTTTCGGGGCTTCCATTAATTGGAGCGTTGCCTTGATGGCATCGTCCATGAATATCATCGGTAAGCGAGTGTCTTTTGCCAAAAAACAAGTATAAGGCTCATCGCACACAGCCTTGTGAAAAATATCAATGGCGTAGTCGGTGGTGCCGCCACCAGGCAAAGATTGGTAGCCAATAACTCCAGGATAACGCAACGAACGTACATCTAAACCGTAGCGATTGAAATAATAATTCGCCCAATTTTCGCCCGTTGCTTTGCTGATGCCGTAAACTGTGCTTGGATCTAAAAAAGTTTCCTGTGGACAAGTACCTTTAGGAGCCGAATTACCAAAAACGGCGATGGAACTTGGGTAAAATATTTTGTCTAATTTTTCAATTCTGCCTACTTCCAAGACATTTAGCAAGGCTTTCATGTTTATATCCCAAGTGCGAAGCGGGTCTTTTTCTCCATTGGCCGAAAGAATGGCCGCCAAATGATAGATTTGCGTTATCCCATGTCGAACCACAATTTCGTGTAGCTGATTAAAATTTGTGCCGTCTAAAATTTCAAAATAGCCATCAAATTCTGGTTTTTGAAACAAATCTGAGGCAATAACTTGCTCGCTGCCGTATTTAGTTTGAAGAGCTTGTGTCAAAACTGACCCAAGTTGTCCATTAGCACCCACTACCAAAACCTTTGTCGTTTTCATAGTTTTATTTGTTGATGAAGTGTATTTGCTCGAAGTAATATTTACTTACAAAAGTATAAAATGAAATATTATGTTGTTTAATAGTCCTATAAAACAGTAAAAATAGTTTATTATGTCTACTTTAAAAGTGTTTTTTACTAAATAGTACTATATTTATACTTTGTATGAAATAAATTTTAGTGCATTATGGAGCAATTGGACGAAACCGATAAAATTATCCTGAGGATTTTACAAAAAGACGCCAAAAAAACAGCCAAGGAAATAGCAGGGCAACTGAAGCTAACTCCTTCACCGATTTATGACCGCATCAGGCGATTGGAGGGTTTGGGATTTATAAAAAAATACGTGGCTATTTTAGATAAAGACTTAATTAATAAGTCTGTAACATCCATTTGTCAGGTTTCGATGCGATACCACAATGAGGCTTTTATTGAAAATTTTGAGCAGGAAATTCAGAAATTGGAAGAAGTACAAGAATGTTATCACCTGGCCGGCCAAGTTGATTTTGTGCTGAAAATCCATGTAAATAGCCTTGAAGAATACCACGATTTTATCAAATACAAACTTTCAAAAATTGAAAACATCGGTGTTTTGAACAGCACTTTTGTGCTGAAAGAAATCAAACACAGCTCGGAGTATTATATTTGATGTGGGTAAATGTTATTGAAGGGACCTATTAAATTAATTGTTAACTTAAGAATTTTGATTCTATATAAAGATTTCAATCCTCATAGAGTTGGTCAAAAAATTAAGCTTATTGGCTAAAATTGATAAGATTATACATTTGAGTTGGTTCACCTGATCGCCTTAATCCTAGTCACTAACACACTAATCATCAGGCCAAAAACTGCAATAAGTAAATAAGAAATACGGAGATTGAAGACTTCGGAAACGTAGCCAATCATGGGTGGGCCTAAAAGAAAACCGAGGTAGCTGATGCTTGATATGGAAGCCAGAGCAGTACTAGCAGACATGTTTTTATGCGTTCCAGCCAAACTAAATACAGTTGGAATGTTTGTAGAGATACCAAAACCAACCAATAAAAATCCAAAAACGGCGGTTGGAATATAGGGGAAAATAACGGCTATCAATAAACCCACGGCTATCAGAACACCATTGATTTGCATCATTTTTTTCTTTCCAAACTGTGCGGTGAGTTTGTTTCCAATAAATCTACCAATAGTCATCATCACCATAAAACTGGCATAACCCAAGGTCACCCAGCCGCCTGTTGCTCCTACGATGTCTTTAAAATATACGCCGCTCCAGTCAAACATGGCTCCTTCACAAGACATCGCAAAGAAGCCGATCACGCCTAATGAAAGTATAAACCGGTCGGGTTTATGAAACAATTTCGTTTTTACTTGTCGAACGCTCACTTCTTCCAAAAGATATTGTGAATTAAGAAATGTGGCTCCAATGGATATGGCCGCAACAATAATGAAGTGAAACAAAGGTGAAACCTGCAACACGCCCATTAAAAGCCCGATGAGTGCACCTGCAAATCCTGCTAAGCTCCAGGAGCCATGAAATGACGCCATTATTGGGCGTCGATACATTTTCTCGGCCGTTATGGCCTGTGTGTTAATAGAAATGTTGCTTAAGTTTCCTGAAATCCCAAAGAAAAATAATGCAATAGCCAACTGAAATGGACTGGTGGCCAATGCCAGTGCTATCATGGCCAGAGCGTATAATGGTGGGCCAAAATACATGATTTTTTTGCTCCCATATTTACCAGCAAAATAACCAGAAAAAGGCATAGTGAGCATTTGTCCTGCAGGAAGGGCGAAAAGAATAGAACCCATGGCCCCATCGGAGAGTTGTAGGGCAGTTTTGATATCCGGAATTCGACTAGCCCAAGATGCAAAACACAAACCTTGGAAGAAATAAAATGCCGAAACTGCCCATCGAATCCGAGATCTGGTAGATTCGATGTTGGTGGCTAAGCCTCGGTCTAATTGCTGACTTGCTATGGTCATGGTTTTCAAATGCTAAATTGTACTCAAAATTAATTCTTAGCTATTTGTTTTATGCCAATAATCAGGCCGAATGTTCAGACTTTTGGGTTATATCAAATTGATTATGAGAATGTTTATATTTTGTGTGAATTGAAAATTTAGTTTTAGAAACAAAAAGGGTTTCCAGAAATGAATCCAGAAACCCCTTTTGATTTCAGTTTTTAGCTATTGTATTTGAGAAGCGAAGTGAAAGTTTGCTGATGAATATCGGAATGACTGCTATGGCAATCATCAAAACGCCCATGTAAATCATGGTAAGGTTATTGGCAAAGAAAGTCCCGAAAGAAAGAATTCCCAAAATTAAACCTGAAGAAAATGGCAAGGAAAATGCTAGAATCAGCACTGCAAATTCCATATTGAATGTTCGTTTTTCTTTTGCTATTTCAAGTCTATCTTCTTTCAGATTAAATGCAGATATATGTGCAAATGGCCAAAAACTAGCTGAAGATAAGGGTACAACCAAGGCCAAAAGCATAAGGTTGTGGTCGTGTATGCCCAAAATAGCCACCAACAATGCACTGAATAGAATACTTATGCCTGCTCTAAAAAATAATAGGGATACTATAATGCGTTTTTTGCTTTGTTTGAGTTGAACGGCTAATCCAATGAATAGTAAAATTAGGGGCGTCATCATGGCACTTGTTTTATCAAAAATATCAGTGACCAAGGTTGGGAGGGTTTTGTAACTCACATCAAAGATCAAAAGCAAAATGGCCACAATCATGATAGAGTTGATAGGCTCTTTTACCATGCTCAAAAGCAAGCTTTTTATTTTTGTCCAAGCATTGGCATTTT
>NKJG01000207.1 GCA_002256395.1 Bacteroidetes bacterium B1(2017)
CATCGTCCAACCAATTGTCTAATGGTACCACACAAGCAGGATTCCCACCAAATGTTTTATCTGTAAATGCGTCTATTTGATAAAGGCTAAGTTTCATTGTGATGTCTCTAAAAATTGCTGCCAACGAGTATGTTTACGAAACCCATTTTCGTAGTTTCGTAAATATCTTTATTGAATTTTTGTCGTTGATTTTGTTAATTTACTGGTAGTGAGATTGTTGTGAGTGTTAGGGAGTTTCGTTAATATTTTCATGAGAATTTTTGTGTTATTATTTTTCTTTTTATCAAATTCAAATATATTGTTCATATTTCTACTTTCCAAGTATTCATTTCAGTTTTAATTTGGCCAGAGGACTAACTATTTGATCAAGGTCTTTGATTCATAAAGCACATATTTTGCACTAATTATTGAAGTACAACGATTGCCTTGTTTTTCGAGCAGAAAACCTCAAAATCCTTACAGCGACAAAGCCACCAACTCGCCTGGGTGGCCAACGGCTCCTACGGCTACCACAATGTATTGTTTGCCATTGATGGAGTAGGTCATGGGTACGCCTGTTTGGTTGGCCGGTAGGTTGATCTCCGAGATGATTTTTCCCGTGGCTTTATCGTAGGCTCTAAAAACTTTCCCGCCACCGCCATCAGAAGCATACAAACCTGAGCCTTCTCCGGCAAAGAGCAGTGACTTGGTCACCAACATGCCTACCCGCTCAGGTGAGCCCGTTCTTGGTATCTTCAGGCCTTTCAGTGCGTGAATGTTTTTTACCCATTCGGGGGTGTCGGAGTTGGGAACCATCCATTGGTGTTCGCCTTTATTGAGGTCTATGGCGGTTATTCGGCCGTAGGGCGGTTTTACCAAAGGCAAGCCATAAGGCCCAATGCGTGAAGAACCCAAAAACGCCACATAATCCATATCTCCGGCACCTTTTGGAGCGGCTTCTATGCTCATGGGCCGCAGCACCGTGCTGGAGGATACATACAAAACGCCCGTTTCGGGGTCCACAACACCCCCTTGCCAGTTGGCTCCGCCCACGGCGTCGGGTATCATTAAGGTTCCCAATTCTTTGGGAGGATTGTAGAGGTTTACGGGTGTGTACAAGGGCCCTTTGTGAAACTTGGCCGCAATCTTTTGGGCCTCTTTTTTTATTTCTGGGGTAAAATCCACCAAAATGTCGTCAGAATAGCCTTGTCGGTCAAAGGGAGCAGGTTTGGTCGGAAAAGGTTGGGTAGGGGAGGTGATTTCGCCAGGGACACTGCTTTTGGGCACAGGCTTTTCTTCTATCGGCCAAACGGGCTGACCCGTGATTCTATCAAAAACAAAGGCAAAGGCCTGCTTGGTGACTTGTACCACAGCTTTTACGGCTTTTCCATCTACATTGATGTCGGCCAAAATCGGTGGTGCGGGCAAGTCATAATCCCAGATATCGTGGTGTACCAACTGATAGTGCCAAACCCTTTCACCAGTTTTGGCGTTGAGACAAACCAAACTTTGAGAAAATAAATTATCACCCGGCCGATGACCGCCATAAAAATCACCCGTGGGAGCTTCTATGGGCAGGTACACATAGCCCAATTCAGGGTCGGCGGTGAGTGGAGCCCAAGCTCCGGCATTGCCTGTGTATTTCCAGCTTTCCTGTTTCCAGGTTTCGTTCCCAAGTTCACCAGCCTGCGGAATGGTGTGGAAAGTCCATATTTTTTTGCCTGTTTTTACGTCATAGCCCAGTATGTCGCCTCTTACTTGCGTTTTAGAAGTAGGAGCCAAGCCCACCGGAAAACTAGAGCCAATCACAATGACATCATTCACAATAATCGGTGGAGAAGTAGAACCAATGGTGGAGGTTGAGGGATCTAGTTGGCTATCCAAGCCTTTTTTCAAGTCCACTATGCCATTTTCACCAAAATCGCTCACCAAATGACCCGTTTGGGCATCTAAGGCCACCAATTGAAAACTCGGAGAAACAAATACGATTTTATCCTTGCCATTGACTTTGTCTTCCCAATAAGCCACCCCTCGGCCAGAGTTTTGCCTGGGTACATAAGCTTTTCGTTCTTTTTCGTCTAATCTAAAAGTCCAAAGCGTTTCGCCGGTTTCGCCATCAATGGCCGCCACGCTGCGGCTCAAGCCTGCGGTGGTGTACAATATGCCTTTCACCATCAAGGGAGTAGATTTGAAATAAAACTCAGGATTTGGACCAAAATTATCGGTTTTCCATCGCCAAGCTATTTTCATTTGGCTAACATTACTTTCGTTGATTTGGTCAAGCGGCGAATAGTTGGTGCTGGCAAAATCTCCACGGTGTTGTTTCCATTCTGCCTCTATGGTTTTGGGCTTGGTGTTTACCAATGCAGGCCTAAAACCCATGCTGACCCTCGAGGGAGGAGCCATGCCCATCAAGATTTTCTCCGAAGGATTTTTGAAACTCAAGGGTTTTTCACCAGCTGGAAAACCGTTGGCATTTAAAACAAAGGCTATGAGTGCGGTATAGGTTTTCTCGTCAAAAGCGTTGGGTTGGGTTTTGGGCATGGTGGTTTTGGTATACACATACAATTCCCTGAGGGTTTTATTTTTCCATTTGGTCAGGAATCTTTCTCCTACCAGAGCGGTTCCGCCTTCTGTTCCTCTCAAGTCCCTGCCATGGCAAGCTGCACATTGGTTGGCATATACTTCTGTGACAGAAGACACTTGGTCATTTGTAAAAACGCCATTGAGTGCGGTGGGGAGTTCGGTTTTGAGGATGGGTTTCGTTTGTGAAAGGACATTTACCTGAGTCGCCATCAGGTAAAGTAGCATGCATAGTATTTTATTCATGGTTGGTTTTTTAGAATATTATCCAAACATAATTAAAAAGGATTCTTGGTCAAAATTAATAGAAACTTTGAGCTATGCTTAATATTCACAGTATTGAAATCACTTTCGTCGCCTCGCCGGCGGGGCCTTCATTTTTGCCAGTCGTGGCACCGTTCAAAAAAAAACGAATCGGAGTGGCGTACCACCAAAAAAAACTGCACGGCAGCGGCCGACCGTCCACAAACTCACACACTCAAAATTCTGTGAAAATTCATTTGCAAAAGCTAAAATTTCCTAGAACAGAATTTTGATTGTGTTCAAACAGTGCTGGCTGATATAAGGAATAATTGTTTTTAGTTTTTACAGGTTTTGATTAAGAACCTTATAAATTAGTGATTTTTATATAAGCTAATATTGAAGTATATTATTGAGGATAAAAGAATTAGCGGGAATTTGTTTTAAGAGATTCAAAAAGCTTGAAACATTTACAAGTCTATATTTCTGGAACAATCACCTGTAGAGCATTTGGAGCAATGAAGGCATTGACTTCCTTTACTTTGCCCAAATATTCGCCGTCTATTTGAAAGTGGACTTTGCTGCGAGACTTCATGGACAATGCGTTTGTTTGAAATATTTCGGTTTTGTCGGGGTCAAGTAAACCATGCGAATAAGCCATTTTTATGATTTCGATGAACGATATTTTTTTGACAACAATCACCTCAAACAGTTTATCGCCTAATTTACCGACGGGGTTGATCACCACGCCATTGCCGTATTTGGTGGCGTTGGCTATAACAATCATTTCGGCCTTTATTTTAATGCTCTGTTCGTCTATTTTTAGGGTAATTTCCATTAAAGGATTTTGCCACAGGACTTTCAAGGCCGCCACAAAATAGCCCCACCAGCCCCTGAAGGGTTGCTTTTCAAACTCTTTCATGGCATAGGCATTCAGCCCAATATCACTCAAATGAATGCAGAGTTGCTCATTGATTCGGGTGATATGAATTTTTTTTGAGAAAGCCTGGAAGAGTATATCCAAGGCTTTTGTAGGATTGTCACTTATTCCGAGTTCCTTTGCAAGTCCATTGGCTGATCCTGCCGGAATGATGCCCAAAAGGATTTTGGTTTTTATCAAACATTCAGCCACCAGTTTTATGGTACCATCACCACCGACAGCAGCCACACAATCAGGTTTAAACAACTTTATTTTTGCTTTTATGGTTGAAATGTTGCAAGTTGGTGTGAGATCGTAAAAATCTATGGAGTTGCTAAGATTTACAAAATAATTGGTAATCTGAGCGGTCCAGTCTATCGAATTATTGCCTGAACCAGCATTAATTATAAAAAGTACTTTTAAGTTTTTTGATGTCATCATGAAGAATGAAATTGAACATGCTGTTGCAACGATAAAAGTATATCATGGTTATGGACATCAAAATAACCTGGTGTTGTATGGTCATGTTTTGGCTGGAAAATCTGTGCGTCCGAGTAAATTTAACAATAATCCCTTCAGTAATATTATACATTTAGCCAGATTATTTTTAGTTAAACCTGTACCTCATGTTCAATTAAGTTTGCAGTGGCAAAATCAAACACTTCATGCCACCACTGAGGGGGATGGTTTTTTTAAGTTCGAGTGGCAATCGGATTTTGAAATAGAAGCTGGTTGGCATTTGATTAAAGTGCATTTGGTTGAAGGTCAGGGATTTGAGAAAACTAGTGGAGAAGGGAAACTATTTGTTCCGCACGCAACGCAATACGGTTTTATTTCGGATATTGACGATACCGTTTTGGTTTCACATTCGGCCCACACAGGTAAAAAACTTCGGGTGATGTTCACCAAAAATCCACGTAGCCGCAAAACTTTTGCCGATGTGGTGAAATTTTACAAGTTGCTGGCTTTTACCCATACCGAACCAAACGTGCCGAATCCTTTTTTCTATGTTTCGAGTAGCGAGTGGAATCTATATGATGATTTAAATGCTTTTTTTAAGCACAATGGCTTGCCAAAAGGAGCTTTTTTGTTGAATAATATAAAGAAGTGGTATCAATTGTTGAAAACAGGCAAAACCAAACACGAAGCAAAGCTCAACAGGGTGACTAGAATTCTGAAGGCTTTTCCGAGACAAAGGTTTGTATTGCTTGGCGATAATTCGCAAAGTGACCCGCAAATTTATGCTTCGATAGCCAATAAATATCCTGAGCAGATTGTGGCGGTTTATATTCGAAATATTAGTTTGGAAAAAGCAGATTTTACTACTGAAACCCTAAATTCAATACAAAATAAATCCATAAAAACCTTTCAGTCGCAACACACCGATGAGGCCATTCAAAATGCTAAAGCTATTGGATTGTTGGTTTGAGATGATTTTTGGAATTATTGGTAATACTTCTTGAATATTATTCTGAAAAGTCAAGGTGCCTTGATATTAACAGATATGAATTCACTTTCGTCGCCTCGCCGGCGGGGCCTTCATTTTTGCCAGCCGTGGCACCGTTCGAAAAAAAACGAATCGGAGTGGCGTACCACCAAAAAAAACTGCACGGCAGCGGCCGTCCGCCTGCAAACTCACACATTCAAAATTCTCATGTCCAAGAAGTTATATAAATGTACACTTTTGAGAATTTTGACTGTGTTCAAACAGTGCAGGGCGATATAAAGATTTCATTTTTTTTTTCATTTTTTTCTCGGATGGCATTAGTGTTAAATTAAAGATTAAGGCTAATTACCTTTTATGATATTTTTTTGGTCTTCTTCGGGCGTTTGGATGACCGAAATAACGCCTTGGTCTTTGATATTATTTGCTTGTTTTTTAGCTCTAATTTTATTTTTACCCATCGTTTTATGTGCAGATTCCTCTGGCGATTGAACAATTGAAATAATACCTTCTTCTTTTTGGCTGACACGATTTCTTTTCATTTTGAATGAATTTTTAGTTCGTTTGGAGTTTAATTGTCAAAATTGATAATATGAGTAAATAAATGCCTTACATGATTTTTAATGTTTCAAATATCTTTCTTTGATTAGAATATTAATCAGGTAAGAATTCTTCCATCCTCCATGTTAATGATGCGGTGGGTTCTATTGGCAAAAGATTGGTCGTGTGTTACGATGAGTAAGGTTTGTTTAAATTCTTCGGCCAATTGTTTGAAAACTTCAAACACTATTTGGCTGTTTTTCTGATCGAGATTTCCGGTGGGTTCATCACCCATAATGATTTGTGGATTGTTGATTAAAGCCCTGGCGATGGCTACCCGCTGTTTTTCTCCTCCCGAAATTTGGTTGGATGGTTTGAGTGCCAGATTTTCGA
>NKJG01000097.1 GCA_002256395.1 Bacteroidetes bacterium B1(2017)
ATAAACCACAGATTTGGAAAATTCTCAGCAATATAAGCGTAGCTGTTTGCACTCCATTTTTTGTTGGGCCCTCCAATCCAATACACCCTGATATTACTTTGAATTTCGGGTGCGTCGTGCAAAGCCTGTGCTAAATCTTCCAAACCACCCCAAGCCAACACCCAAAGTGGTTGCGTGCTTTTCTTTTTGGCACATTTAATAATCCAATTGGAGCCTTCTGAGGATGTTGTATAACCCAAGAAAGGTGCGTTTCCTTTTCGGCCCTGTTTGCTGATGGAGCGTAAATAGTTGGGAGTAGGAAAGCCTTTTTTGTGTTTCTGCAATTGGGGTAAATCCTGCTCGTATAAATGTATCATTCTCAAAATTTCTTGCTTACTACCACTGCCATAAGAAGGCGAAGAAACCAGCCCTTCCATCTCAAACAGCTCGCTGTACATGAGCAAATGTGCCATGGATTGATTATCGTCGGGGTCAGAACCCCCAATATCTGTACTGACCAAAATTCTGGGTTTGATGGGAACGGGTTGTTGAGCCAACAATCCACTTGTAAAAAGGCAAAATATTAGGAAGGATGCGAGTTTATTCATGGTTTGTATTTTTTAAGGTTTCAGGCCGATTTTCAAAACGCGTCAATATCTTACAAATGCCTAAAGGTTTATAATAATTTTGACTCCACATGTTGCTTAAAATTCAGCAAAACCGATTCACAAAAGTCTCTTTGTAGGTCGATGGGCGTTTCTTTTTCGGGTTCAAATGTTTCGGTTAGGCTTGTGGTATTGCCGTTAGCTACAAATTCAATTCTTGACTTTCTATTGCCTGAAACCGTGTATTCAATCAGTTGATTTTTAATGACTTTATCATATTTTCCGGTGTGGTCAAATCCCTCGCTGCCATCGATGGCTTCCATACGAAATGAAAACAAACCGCCTGCTCTCACATCGTTCTCCACTTTAGGCGAGTGCCAATTTGAAAAGGGAACGTTCCAAAGCATGATATCCGCAGGATTGGTCCAACATTCCCAACCCAAGTCCACAGGTTTATTGATGGTTATTTCTACTTTTAAGAAGGCTTTATTGGTCATTGCTTAGGGGTTTTAATTTTTTTTTTAGGTTTTTAACTCTTCTTAATCTTTTCAATAGTTTAGCAAGTTAGGGAGGATTTCCAATCCGTCAAAAAGGTTCTTCTATCGATCATACTTAGCTCTTCGACATCTTCCCGATGTCGAAGCAAGATAGGAAGGATTTCCAATCCGACAAAAGGCTACTCAAATGAGACTACTGAATATTTAATCATTCAAAAAAAAAATCTTGAAGAATTAGTGGATTACAAATCCTAAAATATCTCGCTTCGACATGCCCTATCGGAACATGTCGAAGAGCTAATAAACCAGGAACGCCAGACCTCCAAGTACACATAATTTTCAGTCTAATCAAATTGATAATGAATGGATTGCTTGAAGGTGAAAGGTAATACGACTCCAGCTACAATACATCTGAATGGACACAAATATTTTTCTTACCTGCTCCATTAGCTGCGTGTTTTATCGCTGAATAATTTCTCAATAGCTTGCAAATTTTCAATGGTTTGCAATACCATTATGACTATGTAGACTTATTGAGTTAATCGGTAAATAAGTAAGGTGGCTTTCTTTATCAATTTAGGATAATAATTCAAAAACATAACTTCACCTGGTGCATGAGCACCTTTGCCATACGCACCAATACCATCTATACTATCCAAATATTTTGCTACAAACGCA
Organism: Bacteroidetes bacterium B1(2017); assembly: GCA_002256395.1. Lineage (GTDB taxonomy): Bacteria > Bacteroidota > Bacteroidia > UKL13-3 > UKL13-3 > B1. The sequence continues at coordinate 1,760 of NKJG01000097.1, forward strand.
ACATCACCACCACCCATTTTGGTGTCTGGTTTTACGTCTCCATATCCTAATTCTACACTTATGTTATTAAACATTTTTGCTAAAGCTTCATTACCCGCAGTTGGTGCCATTGCAGGAATCATGTCTTGGAATTTAATCTTTGCTGTTGCTCCATTCAAATTTTTGGATACTATCTCAAACATCATTTTCTGAGCATTATTTTTTTGAGTTTCAGTCAAAAAGCGTAAATCGCCAAGAACGAAAGTTTTAGGGGAAATGATATTATTCTTACCAGAAGCATCACCTCTCTGGGTTGTGGTATTTACGTTGATATCAGAACCACCAATAAAAAGACCCGGATTAACTGTAATATTAGGTTCAAGACTTAATTGTTCTCTGAACTCATTCACAATTCTTGTTGCTTCATAAATAGCCCCAAACCCATTTTTACCCCATACAAGGGACGAATGTCCTTGTTGTGCATCAATCACTAATTCCCACTTGGTTGCACCTCGGCGTGCTGTTGTTACTTTTTCAATGGCTACTGTTGATTCAAATGCCAATGCGACATCATGCTGTTTTGCTCTTTCAATAAAATCAGCACGACTAATTTCAGTTGGCTGACCAGTATTTTCTTCATCTCCTGTAAAATAAACTGTAATAGAAACATCATTTAACAGACCTTGTTTGTGCATGGCTTTTAACGCTGCAATGACCATTACATCTCCACCTTTCATATCAATGATGCCCTGCCCAGTAGCCGTACTGTCATTGAGCATAGTAAAAGGATTTGGAGGTGTATCTGGTTCAAAAACCGTATCTAAATGTCCTATAAGAAATAATTTTTTCCCTTTATTTCCTTTTTTGGTGGCTACTAAATGTCCTGCTCTTTTCAAAGAATCAGGCATAGATACCCATTCAACAGTAAATCCTAAAGCTGCAAGTTCTTTGCCATACATTTCACCTACTTTTTTTACACCTACAATATTAAAAGTACCACTGTTAATGTTTACAGATTCTTTTAACAATTGAATGGTGGAAGGCATATCGGCATCAATGCTTTTCAATAGCTGTTGTTCAATCAGACTTAGCGTTTGTGCATAGCTTGTAAATACCAAACTCAATTGAGCAAGAAATAGTACGAGTGATTTTTTCATCTTTTTTATTTTTAACTGTTCCAGTGAAAAAATAGAATATGCTTATCCAAGTGTGTGAATTTCTTGCATTACGCCCAACACAGAAATATGCGTACTTGTCACGTCTGTGTAGTAAAGTTAAACCAGGAACGCCAAACCTCCAAGCACACAAAATTTTCAGTTTTATCAACCTGATAATGAATACCCTGATTGAAGATGTGCAGCTTCTTGACTTTAGCAACAATACAAAATGCGAAGTACGCAATATTTAAAAGCTCTGCTGGTCCAAATGTTGATTAATGTACTGATGTTCAATTGCTTCCGTCCGCCCTCTTTTTTATAAATGCAATGTTGTCGGCTGCTTTCGTTCTTTCGAAATCTCTATTTAATATTTAATTTCATTCTCTCCTCCATATTCAGTAAAACATCCTTTTTAGTTAGGAATGCCGTTCGAAGTTTTTTTGCTGATAATAATGGTATTTGGTCGCCAATATGTTTACTGCCAGGTTGCGTAGCATTTCCGTAGCTTAATAAAACCTGTGCATTTATTTTTTTTCCAAATTCAACCACTGCTACATAAGAATCTCCATGGTATGTATAATTCTTATTGTCCTTTTTGTTTGTTTGGTAATTCATTGTTCTGAAAATACCATAATTACCAGGACCGCCATTCGAAGGAAAATCATATTCTCCTGCTTTAAATCGATAAACATCCCCCCATGCAACATCTAAGGATCCATAGATTTGTTCTACCTCCGTTGCTGCTTTTGCAAGTAGTTCTACAGCTTGCTTTGGATTATTTAATCCATCGGGGCTACTTACAGGGTGCTCCAAACTCCATGGAACTGCATACATGTTTGTGTTGAGTTTATCAAACCATTTAGCAAAAAGTACAGCTCCTCGGCTATCAACATTAGTAGCTTTATCCCACTGCTTCAAAACCAAGGTCGCTTTAGTAGCTACTGTATCGGGGTATAATTTTACTGCTTCAAATAAATCATCCAAAAAGCGGTCTGCAGCTTCCATGCCTGTATTCATTTTATAAGCAATTAATTCGTCAAAGGTGATTGATGAATCGCCTTTAATCAAATTCACTGCCCTTTGTGGTCTTAATTGCATGCTTTGGGGTGCCATATAAGTAGGGAAGTTTTTAGGTTCTAATACAGTGGGATAGGTGGAGGTCCATGGAGGATCGTTGGCATTTTGTAGAAAGCCTGTATTTGGATTAAGCAATTTTGGTAAATCGGCATAATTATGGTATTTATTCCAGATGTATTTTGATTGTGTGCCATCAACAGTACCATTCCAAAAAGCCCAATCGCCTTCAGTTCTTTTAGGTACATTGCCATTAAAGAGATAAAAAATATTGCCACCCTTATCTGCATAAATCACATTAAACATCGGGTTTTGCATCATTTTTAAGGCGTTTTCAAACTCATTTAAATTTTTACCCTTACCCATTTTATGATATTGCCCAAGCATAGCGTTCTCTAGGCCCGCAATTCGAATAGCATATGCTTTATTGGCTTTTTCTCCGATGATTGGCCCATGATTTGAATAAGTCAAAACTATATCTTGTTGCTTCACATTGCCATCTTTTTGCAGTACTTTTAAGGTTACTGTCTTTTTTTGAAACGGCTCTATTTTACCATCTAGCAGGTAGCCGTTATCCTGCAAACTTAATTCGTATCTGTCTGAGGCATCTATGGTGTTTACGGTGTGGGTCCAGCCTAAATGCTCATTAAAGCCAATGATAATATAAGGGAACCCTACCAAAGAAACACCATAAGTATTGAAGCCTGGAGCTGTTAGCTGTGATTCAAAAAATAGAAATAAATCACTCCATGGAAGATGTGGATTTACAACCAACATGGGATTTTTCGATGCTGACTTAGATGGCCCAATGGCATACGAGTTAGAACCAGAAGCCAATTGTCGCATGCTGCTCGCAATGTCTTCTTTAGCAAGAAATTCAAGACAAATCACGCGTGTAGAATGTGCCAAAACATCTGTAACCAAAATAGGCAGTAATTTTGTTGCCACAGGATCAATTTTATTCGGATATGCTTTTGCATAGCCGTTAATGCCCGCCACAAATGCATCTAAATATTGTTTATCAGCACCACTATAGTTTTTATATTTTGCCTTGGCCGAATCAGGAAGGTTGAACAAATGGATGCGGCTGTCTGATTGAATATAATCTTCGCCCCAATATTCAGCAGCACAGCCTCTGGCCTGTGCATATAATTTTAAGAGTAGGTTGGCGTGGTTTTGCATTTGTGCCCATCCCAATGCATAATACATTTCTTCTTCATTGTTGGCATACACATGTGGTACACCGTAATTGTCCCAGATAATTTCTGTCTTTTTTTGTGCTTTTAGGTTGAAAGAAGTGAAAAGAAGAATTATGAAAAGCCATTGAATCTTTCTTAAATGGAAATGAGTTTTAAAATTCATAAACGGAGTCTTTGATAATTAAACGAAAAAGAATTTCTTTATTAAAGTCTGATAACGATTGTTTTAAATGTCTGGTTGTTCAGTAGGATACGAAGTTTTGCAGCTACCCGTAGGGCCGGACTTTTACAACTCTTGATAGCTATCGGGATGATTTGAAAAACTAAGGTTTGAATAACCACATAACTTTCATTGGAACAAGAAACCCCTCCTTTCGGGTAGGTGTTTGATGTTTTATCAGTTGATAATTCCTTGTTTCATGTTTTTGATTTAAATAAAAATAAAATAAATCCAACACAAAGAATTACTGTTGCAAAAAGGTCAATCATCATTACTTTTTTAAGCTCTGAATTAATGTTTTTGCCAATTAAGAAGTAAAGTATAATAAATGATACCATACTAACTAAACCAGCAATAGTTGAAAGTTCATAGTGTTTTTTTGCTAATGAAGAATAAATCAGTAGCCCACCAATTATTCCAAAAAGGATTGCCCTATGCCTTAAAAGTAATTCATAATTTGCATTAGGTATTTCAATCCCATATGATTTAGCAATCTTTTCAGGAAGGAATCCTAAGATAGCAGGTAGTATATTAATTAGACCCGCTATAAAAAGTGTTATCCTATAAATTAATTCCATACTTCTTCGAGTTTATTAGTTTAACCAAATATAGAAAAATATTGCCTATATAAATGCTGTTCTTTTATATTATTTCT
>NKJG01000065.1 GCA_002256395.1 Bacteroidetes bacterium B1(2017)
AGTTTTTCATGATCCAAGCCCAGCTGGTTTAATACAGTAGCCTGAAAATCATGCACATGTACAGGGTCTTTAATTACATTATAGCCCAACTCGTCGGTTTCGCCATACACTATTCCGGGCTTTATGCCTCCGCCTGCCATCCAAATACTAAAACATCTAGGGTGGTGGTCACGACCATAATTATCGGGTGTCAAAGTGCCTTGGCTAAAATTGGTTCTTCCAAATTCCCCTCCCCAAATCACCAAGGTTTCATCCAAAAGACCTCTTTGTTTCAAATCGCTCACCAAAGCCGCCGAAGCTTGATCTACATCTTTTGCTTGTTTGGTAATTTCATAAGGGAGATTTCCGTGCTGGTCCCAACCTTGGTGATACAGTTGAACAAAACGCACGCCACTTTCAGATAATTTCCTTGCCATAAGACAATTTGCAGCATAAGTACCCGGCACCAAACAGTCGGGGCCATACATTTTAATTACGTTGTCGGGTTCACTAGAAAGATCCATTATTTCGGGCACCGCCGTTTGCATTCTGTAGGCCATTTCGTATTGCTGTATCTTGGATGTTATTTCTGGGTCACCAAACTTGTCGTAAGAAAGCTGGTTCATCGCTGCCAAATTATCTAACATCTTTCGGCGGTCTTCCCGATTCATTCCATCTGGATCTTTTAAATATAAAACGGGATTTTCACCGCTGCTAAATTGCACCCCTTGATGTATAGACTCTAAAAATCCGTTGGTCCAAAGTTTTGAATAAACGCCTTGTCCATTGCCCACCCCTCTAGAAAGCAATACCGTGAATGCGGGCAAGTTTTTGTTTTCACTACCTAAGCCATAACTGAGCCAAGCACCCATGCTGGGCCTATTGCCTTGCTGGGCACCGGTTTGAAAAAACGTGAGGGCTGGATCGTGGTTTATAGCCTCGGTGTGCATAGACCGAACAATACAAATATCGTCTACTATTTTGGAGGTATAAGGAAACAAATCGCTCATCCAAGCCCCCGATTGGCCATATTGTTTAAAACCCGCAAATGACCCTACCAAAGGAAAAGTCGATTGATTGGCCGTCATGCCGGTGAGTCGCTGTTCGCCTCTGATAGAAGCCGGAAGTTCTTGGCCAAACATCTTTTTGAGTTTGGGTTTGTAATCGAAGGATTCGAGCTGAGAAGGGGCTCCGTTTTGAAACATATAAATGACCCGCTTGGCCTTAGGTGCAAAGTCAGGAATACCCGGCGACAAATTGGCCTCTGCGTCATTTTTCCCACTAAAAAGATCAGGCATTAACAGTGAGCCTAAAGCTACGCCGCCCACACCCATACTCAATTGAGACAAAAATCGCCTTCTGTTGAAATTCAATTGGTGTTCAAGAAAATTTTTGTTCATGATTATGTTCTTGAAAAGGTTTCTTCTAAATTATATATGGACGCTATGACCTGCATAAGGCTGGCCAGTTGAACTTTATCCAATTGCGGTTTTATGGGATACTCTCCTACTTTCAACAGCTTTTCGGCTTTTGCTTTTGTCATAGCCTTGGCCAGTAGATGATAATAATTATCTAACAATATCAGCTCTTTTTCATTGGGTTTTCTGCAAACTATAGCTCTGAATGCTTGAGAGAGTTTGTCTTTCAAAGGCTGCTTATTTTCCAAGAGTTTCGCTCCCAGCACCCGTGAAGCTTCTAAAACTGTGGGGTCGTTCATCAAAACCAAAGCCTGCAATGGGGTATTGGTGGGTAGGCGTTCTATCTGGCACTGGTCACGGTTGCTGGCGTCAAAGATGGTCATCGCTGGCGGAGGAACAGTGCGTTTAACAAAGCTATACAGACCTCTTCGGTATAAATCAAAGCCGTGGTCTTGTTTATATATAGAAAGAATGCCTCTTCCCGAAGTGGCTCCTTCCCAAAGACCTTCGGGTTGGTAAGGCTTTATACTGGGCCCACCGATGCTTTGATTTAATAAACCACTACTGGTCAATATGAGATCTCTGATAAACTCTGCTTTTATTCTAAATCGTGGAGCCCGGGATATTAAAACATTTTCGGGGTCCTTTTCATATTTTTCTTTTGAAATGACGGCCGATTGCTTGTAGGTAGCCGATGTCACTATTTTTCGAACCAGATGTTTGATGTCCCAACCATGATTCACAAAATCAACCGCCAGCCAATCTAACAATTCGGGATGGCTCGGTAAGGCTCCTTGCATGCCAAAGTCTCCTGGGGTTTTTACCAGTCCTTTTCCGAAAAACTCTTGCCAAATTTGATTTACAAAAACTCTGGCCGTAAGCGGATTATTTTTATCAAACAACCACTGGCTTAAGCCCAATCTGTTTTTAGGATATTTTGAATTAAAAGGCAAAACGGATTCGGGTGTTTGTGGAAAAACCAAAGCCCCAAGTTTATCATAAGCACCTCTTTCGAGCACATAGGTGGGGCGGATGCTGTCTTCTAGTTCCCCCATTACCGAAACGATGAGCTCGTTGGTATCTTTTTTGGAAATAAACTGGAGCAATGAGTCCACCTCCCCTTTGGTGATTTTTATAAAAGGTTTTTTTGCATAGGTTTCAGGTCCTCCGACTACCGACTCAATGCCTTTTTCGGGAACATTATTAAAAAAAGAAAAAAGTTGGTAATAGTTTTTTTGCGAAAATGGATCGTATTTGTGGTCGTGGCAGGCTGCACATTCCATGGTCAGGCCTAAAAATGCCTTGCTAAAGGTGTTGGTTCTATCTGCTACATAAGACACCCGGTATTCTTCATCTACTATACCGCCTTCTTCCGTAATTTTATGGTTTCTATTAAAAGCCGTGGCCAAAATATGTTCTTTCGTGGCATTGGGCATCAGGTCGCCAGCAAGCTGCATGCTCACAAAGGTATTGTAGGGCATGTTTTTGTTAAACGCATTTATCACCCAATCTCTCCAAGGCCATTGGCTCCGATAGCTATCGTCTTGAAAGCCATGAGAGTCCGCAAATCTTGCTAAATCCATCCAATACACCGCCATTTTTTCTCCGTATTTGGGGCTAGCCAACAACTGATCCACTTGCTTTTCGTAGTTATCTTTGGCATCCATTTGTTGCATTGTGGGTGGTAGACCACTAAGATCTATGGAAAGTCTTTTCAGAAGGCTTTCATCATCTGCTGTGGGGTTGGGCTTTAAATTGTTGTTTTCTAATTTTTCTAAAATAAAGTAATCTATTTCATTGCTTACCCAATCTTCATCGTCTATATCGGGTAAGGGAGCCTGTTTAGGAGCCAAAAAAGCCCAATGAGGTTTGTAAACCGCCCCTTGCTTTATCCATTTTTCTATGATTTCAATCTGTGTTTCGGTCATAGACAGCTTTGAATCTATCGGGGGCATTTTTAGTTCGGCATCTTTGGTTATTAAGCGTAAATAAACCTCTGATTGTTGGGGTTTCCGGGGTACGAGAGCGTGTTTTCCAGGATTTTCTTTTAGAGCTTTATAAGCCTCTTCGGCGATATCTAGCCTTAATCCGGCTTGTCTTTTCTTGGCATCTGGACCATGGCAAGCAAAACAATTATCTGCCAAAATAGGCCTTACATGAAAATTATAATCTACCACATCTGGAATCTCCGAACCTTGTGCAGCGGAATCGGTACAAGCATTAAGCATGTAAACACTTATACACACACTTAAAACCAATACAAATAAATGATTGATTTTCATTTTTTTAGGTTGAATATAAAATCTAATTTAGGAAATTTTTGGTAATGTACAAATATACTTAAAGGCTTTGGTTTCTTTGATTCAATTATCAAAGTGTTGAAAATCTGTTTTTATAAACCCTCTGTCCACCTTTAACTGTTTCTTGAGTTTTTTTTGAATGTTTCTCAAAAAAAATATTCAAAAGCGGAATCAAACCGACAAATAAAAGAAAGCTGTGAAATTACTAAAGGCAAAATAATTCCTAATATTCAAAAAAACTGTTGCATGAATACCAGGAACTAATAATGAAGAATTTCTCAATTCTTTCATTAAATTTGAATATCCAAAAAATAAGTACGCAAGCAAAATGCAATGGTTACTTTTGAACGCACAAAACATTACAAAAACTACTGCAATTTTTGCGTCTATTTATAAGTTATGTGCCATATTATGACTCCAAGCAATGAATAAGTTTATAGAACATATGAATAGCATTTCAAAACTTTGTAGTTCTGCTATTCACGATATTGAAGAATGTATTTCAGTTGTTAATGTCCCAAAAAAACATATGCTAATTCAAGAACTGTCAAAGTCTCAACATTTATATTTTATCAGCAAAGGAGTTGTCAGGGCTTTTTTTTATCATAATGGAAAAGAAGTAACGGATTGGTTTGGAGTTGAAAACATGGTTATAGGCCCTACAATTCGAAATTTCCCTGTTAAAGAAACCATTCACTCTGTTGAAACATTGGAAGACTGTGAATTTATTCGTATATCCTTTTCTGATTTAGAACGACTCTATCAAAAGCATCACGATATTGAACGATTGGGACGTATAATCGCTATTCAAAGTATGTTATATTTACAATATAAAATTGATAGCTTGCAATTACTTTCGGCTAAAGAACGATATCTTGAATTCATTAAAAGACATCCCAATTTAATTAACCGCGTTTCTTTAGGATTCATATCATCTTATTTAGGTATGAATCAGGTAACTTTGAGTAGAATCAGAAAAGTAAATTGATTTTTTAACCTATGCTAAAAATTTTCAGTTTTTGTTTTTGTTCTTTTGTAACATGAACATAGGAATATTTACATACGGAACAAGAGGGGACTTGCAGCCATACATTGCATTAGCACTCGGACTTATGGACAAAGGATATACAGTAACGCTTTCTGCAACAGAAGACTTTAAAGAATTTGTAGAAGGTTTTGGTGTTACGTTTCAACCACTTTGGGGAAATGCTGAAACAATGATGAACTCTATCGAAGGACAAGAAATACTGCAAACCGAAAATTCAATTAAATTAATGAAGTATTATTTCAAAGTACTTCACGACAACAGAGAACCTTTGCGAAAAAGCTATTTCGAAGCCATTTCTAAAGTTGATTTTATTATTGCCAACTCAATGACACTTCCAATTGTAAGTGCTATTGTTGAAAAACAAAATAAAAAAATAGCACTCACCTATTTTATGCCACCAGTTGTTCCGACAACTGAATTTCCTTTGGGAGATTTTGATTTTTTAAACTTTTCTTGGTACAACAAATTTACTTATAAAATTGCCCAATATTTCTTTTGGCAATTTGTAAAGAAAGACACTAACGAATACCGAAATAAATTAGGACTTGCCGAATTAAAAGAAAATTTAGTTGCACATATAGACAAGCAAAAAGTATTGGATTTGTACTGCATTAGTCAATCGTTAATTCCACAACCAAAGGACTGGGAAAGCCACCATAAAATCACAGGATTTATCAATATTCCTAAACAAAAAAGAGACAACCATTTTTTAGACCAGACACCAACTGAACTAACAGAATGGCTATCAAAAGGAGATAAACCAATTTACATAGGTTTTGGAAGTAATGGAATTGGAAACACTACCAAATTTATAAAAATTATTAATCATATTTTAGAACAGACAACAGAAAGAATTTTGTTTTGTTCAGGTTGGTCTCGGTTTGACAATTTACCAAAACACGACAATTTATTCATAACAAAGTATGTAAATCACGAAAAGATTTTACCACAATGTAAAATAGGTGTTTTTCACGGTGGAGCAGGAACTTTGGCGGCTATGTTTAGACACAATTTACCAGTAATCATTGTTTCATTTTATACAGACCAACCAACTTGGGGAAAAATCGTTGAACATAGAAGCATAGGTGTTCATATTCCAGTCAAGTCGCTAACAGCAGAAAAACTAATTTCAGCTATTTACCTTGTACAGAAAGACGAAATCAAAAACAACGTTTTAAAGGTTGGTCAAGAAATTAGAAACGAAAACGGACTTGGAAACGCAATAACAGAAATTGAAAAATACTTTAATGACCATAAAAATACGGCACATAA
>NKJG01000066.1 GCA_002256395.1 Bacteroidetes bacterium B1(2017)
ACAATACCAAAAACAGAGCAACAAATTCCATCGAACGCATGAATCTCACACTAAGAACACACCTAAAACGACTAAACCGACGTTCAATCGCTTTTAGTAGAAGTGTGGTAGTGCTTTCGGCTGTTTTAAGGATTTACTTTTGGGGATGAATACATATATTTTAAATAATATTTTTTTTAATCAATTTATTAAAACCAACACAAATACTAAAATTATGAAGCTTAAGTCTACATTTACTATCTGTTTTGCTGTACTTTTTTTCTTTTCTTTTAATTGCACTCATGCTAACTTTAATACAGCTATTTCTAATATTTCTACCAACGAAATAGACCAATCTATCCAAACAGCAACTGCCAAAGGAAGAGTCATAGACATATCATCTGGTGGATATTCCATTTCTCAAGCTATTTCGTCTGTAGCTATTCTGCCTGTAATTTTTCGTTCTAAAATCGATGGCTGGAACTATGACATTGTAGTTTTTGAGATGAATTTTGAGAAAGACCAAGCTTATTTAAAAGTTGGCTGCAAATTTTCTATTCCCGAGAACCAAAATTCAGAGTCAATATATTTTGGTGCAGATAGAATAGCTTTTTCAAGCAAAAATGGATTTAAAGGAGAATTGAAGATTTTGCCCAACACGTTGAGCTCTGCACGTAATGATGAAATCAGCCCCGAGGCAAATTCTTTGTTAAATGGGAAGTTTACATTCTATGAAATAAGTTTAGCGGGTTTTGGAAATACCTTAAAAATGGGTCTTGACGAAGACACTAAATTGAGCTTTTCATGCGGAGCCTTCGAGAAGTTTGAATTGTCTGGCTATATTAAATCATTTAATACTGTAGATCAAGAAAATGCTCAAGGCCAAACAATAAACGCTGGGTTGCCTTATATCCTGGCATTTAGTTCAGTATCTGTAACAGACTGGCAAGATATTTTTTTCCAAGCCAAAGCATCCAACGCCTTTCATTCTAAGTTGTACTCTGATCTAGGCTTCAGTTTTGAAAACCCAAACAGAGTAATGGTGGATTTAAGTAAAAGGCAAAATCCAAATAATTTACCAAAATGCACCAATCTTGCAGGAGATTTTTGGAAGGGAATTTATTTCGAAAGTTTTGATATCCGATTACCCAAGTTTTTCAAACTAAAAAGCGGGGCCAGTTTACCAAGCTATAAAGGCAAGAACCTTTTCATTGGCCCATCTGGTTTAGTAGGAAATATGGTTGCCGATAAGGTGTTTTCTTTAGAAGAAGGAACCACAAGTGGACTAAATCCGATGGATATGTCGCTTGAAAAAATCACCATTGACTACAGCTGTGGGGGTAATATCAATGGCCTATTCATAGGCCAGATTGGTTTTAATCTATGCGATAATTCAGGTGAAAAATTTAGGAATGACTATGTATTTTCTTACACAGAAAAAGCTGGGTATTTATATAGTTTGAAAGAAACCAACTCCAATAACTTAAAATCTACTAATACCATCACATTCTCCAATGGGTCATCATTAAGTTTAAAAATTCAAAACGGGAATCTTGATGTTTTAGAAAAATACCATAGCATTCCTTCGGTATCGTCTGATTTATTTAATAACAGCCTTTGCAAAAATTATACTGGTAGCCTTTCGGTAAAAAGTTGCCCGGATAATATAGAATGGTCGTCAGGAGGCACAACCCCAACTTTAAAAATCACACCAGTTGCTACCACAACATATACCGTAAACTGCTATGATAAATATTGCATTAATGCGATTTCTGAACCGATTGAAATAGTAGTGTATGATAGATTAGAAGCTCCTGTATTAAGCAGCGATAAAGGCGAAGCACCTTTCTGTGCAAGCTCTGATGTAAATGTTAGCACATCGGGAAGTTGTCCGGGTATTATTGAGTGGCAAAAAAACACTGAAGAATGGGCCTCCTTACCGTCAAACGCCACAGCCTTAACTTTATATGAGCCTCAGATTGCTACAAACACCACTTTCATCTATAGAACAAGATGTAGGCTAAACACTTGCATTGGAGAAGCATCTAATCTTATAACATTGAATTTACTAAAATCACCCCTTAAACCAAATGTGGTTTCCACACCAAGCGATAATGTGGTTTGTCTGAAAAAATGGTTAGGTGCCGAAAACTGCCAAGCGGGCAATTATAGGTGGTACAAAGATGATATACTAATTGAAAATACATCTGGGCAATTAGAATTGACACAAGAAGGCTCGTACAAATACAATGTCAATTGTGTAGATAGCTCCACAGGCTGCGAAAGCGGGTATTATGGAGACATATATTTTACGATAGATAGGTGTCATTGTGCTCCTGAACCAACGATGGAGGTACAATTTTCGCATCAAGGTAGAGCCATCAGAGAGAATGAATCATTTACATTTTATGCACAAGCATGTTCGAATGGCGGGACAATCCATTGGTATAATGCGATGGGTGAAATTGGTACAGGAACTCAATTGACCCGTTCTGAAAAAGCTGGTGACTTTATCTATAGCATGAAATGTATCAATAGCTACGGATGCGAAAGCACAGTGACATACACCCAATTAATTAAAGTAAAGGAGATTTGTGATAGTGATTTCAAGCCAGCCATGCCAGTCTATAATCAGGTAATTCCTTCAAACGAAACCAATGATGTTTCGATCTCAATCTATATGAGTTGTCAGAGTAACGCTACGCTTTATTGGTATAATTTCGGCAAAGAAGAAGCCGGAACAGGAAGCACCTACACCATCACAAATACGCTTGAAAACCTTAACAAAGATATCTATTTATATACCAGATGTAAGAATAGCAACAACTGCTATAGCGAATTTAAGCTCGATCGTTTTAGGATAAATAAGGACGGAGGCCCACTCCCTTGTGAAAATATTAGTGTACCTACTATATCAGCCAATAAAACTCAAATACAGCCAAATGAAACCGCCACTTTAACTGCAAATAGTTGTACAGGAACGGTAAAATGGTCAAACGGTTTAGAAGGATTAACTTTAGAAGTTGGCTTAGGAACATATACCGCAAAGTGTAAAATTGGAGATTGTGAAAGTGTGAGTTCTAATGGTGTACAAATACAATCTGTTAATTGTGACAAAACGCTGGCTCCTCGTTCACTATCGGGTCTGTCTTACATAGATGCTTTAAATCATAAACAGATATCTCTAAGCTGGGATTACCAAGAATGTACACCGGAAGGATTGAGAATTGAAGGCTCAGACGACAATATTAATTGGTATTTTATAGGATTAATAAATGGCACCATCAAATCCATACGTGGAATTGAGCGTGTTAATAATAATTATTTTGACTCGGAAGAACAGTTTTGGTTTAGAGTGAAATCTTATAACGGTGGAAATCTTTCTGGACCAAGTGAGGTCATTTCAATAACAATACTGAGTGAAACTATACCATGTTTACCACCACCTGCTCCCGTTATTTCATCTAATCCTACAATAATTTGTGGGACTCAATTATCGACTTTAACAGCGTCTGGATGTAATGGTACAATTATTTGGTCCACATCTAGTACTCAGACTACGATTCAAGCAGGTATTGGTACTTATACAGCAACTTGTAAAAGTTCATGTGGCACTTCTTCCACATCAAATTCCATTACAATTACAACTGGGTCAACAACTGCACCAGTAATTTCTTCTGATAGAAAAACCGTTTGTAAAAATGAGAAAGCAACATTAACAGCATCAGGATGTGAATGTGGAACTATTTTTTGGGGAGGTGGGCTCGGAGCTGGACGAACAAAAACTGTTGGTGCAGCAAGCTTTGCCTATACGGCAATATGTGTAACAGCGTTAGGTGAGTCAGCTAAATCGAATCCAATTTTGATTACTAAGCAATGCAAAGATTAAATAGTAGTGATCTACCAGTTTTATAAGGATCCCATTTAACTAGACATTATCAACTTTTTCAAGTAAAAATGTGATTTTTTTGGGTTATTGCGTCATATCGAGATAGTATTAAAATTCTTAGTTTGGAATGGTTAACAGTGCCAAGTGAAAACTAACAAGATAAAAATTGTGTGGTAAAATAAAAATTCCTGGGTCGATTGACTCAGGTTTTTTTTTAGAGAATTAGGATAGGAGGTAATTTGTCAGATGTGTGGGTGACCCCCTTTCAAGCCCAAATACCTGCTTTTTCAATCAAAAATGTGATTTTTTCAGAGGTAATGGGTCTTAATAATATGCAATTAAACTCCTCAAATCAAACGAAATGACTCAATTGGCATGCTCATGTTTCTCCCGATAGCTATCGGGATGTTGGTGAAAATATAAAACATTGTGAATGTGATATTTATATGATAAAACATGGTAAAGATCCAAGACAAAACAGCGTTATTTTTGTAAGAAATGTAAAACCACCAAAGTTGAATTCTATACTTACAAAGCTTATAAACAGGAGATTAACCAAAACATTGGTTGTGTTTTTTAGAAGGAATTGATATTTAATATTATGAGTTTTTTAACAAACATTTATTCGGATTAGAAATCCTCCACCGATAGCTATCGGTACTAGTTTGGGGATTGTCCTTAGGAACATCCCCAAGAGCGGATACACCAGTTCGAAGACTATAGCCTTCGAATGTTGGGGGATTATAATATCATTTGGTCACAAATCCCGACTTACGAATTTTCTCAAAAAACCTGGAAGTGGCTTCGATGCCACTTTCTGCATTTATATCGAAATACCAAAACGTCTCCAAATCGCCACGATGCATTGAACCGTTCATATCGCCACTTTGGGATTTATGACAAGCTTTTACCCAATCGGCCACTATCATATAGCTATGCTTGTTGTTTTCTCCGAAACCATACGACCTATCAAAATAAAAGACTGGGGCTTTGGAAGAAACCTTGGTTTCCGGAAATCCATCCAACATATCAAAATTATAGGTGTAACCTTTGTTCAAAGCCCTACCACCCAAAACAATCGGCTTTTTGGCCGAACTAAGATTGTTTGCAGCTCTTATTGCTAAAATACTCGCCGTTTTGTGATGAGCATGCTGTTCAGCACTTGGCACCAAGCAAAACACATAATCGTATTGTCCGTCTTCAAGAATTTTGTTTAACTTTTTCTCACAAAAGGTCATATCCCAGCGTTTTCCTTCGAAAAAAGGCTTAGGGTCAATCTGGTAAAAATCATCGAGTTGGTCAAAAAAGAAAAAGTTTCTAATACCCATCACCTCGCCTGCACACATCAATTCTTTCTTACGAAGTAAAGGAAGAGCGACCCTACCCGTGGCCGAATCCGTAAGGTTTTTGCCATAGTAAGTAGAAGCTATCAATCCATTATATCCACCCGAGGCGTCAGTAATCAAGGCCAAATCTACCGTACCTTTCAGTTCCCGAGTAATCTTAAAAACCGTTGCTGGAAACATCGTCTCATCGTCGGGATGGGCAGTCACGATTAGCACTTTGGGACCTTGGGCTAAAAGGAAATTAGAGGCAAGAAAAAGCAAGAAAAAACTGAAAATTGTTCTCATATTCTTCAAGGGTTGAATAAATAAATTCTATTTTTTATTAACAAATTTAGAAGAATTTAGGAGAAAGGCAAATGCGAATATAGAATGGACTTGTTAAGGAAATTGAAAACAGTTTCTCTTAGCGTACAAAAGCACTTTAAGAATAGAAAATTTCTGTGAAGAAAAAATATAAGTTGTATTAAAAGAAATAAGATTAAGCCTATCAAAAGGCACAAAAAAAAGCCGATTCTTTCGAATCGGCTTTGTGGTGATGGACGGAATCGAACCGCCGACACAAGGATTTTCAGT
>NKJG01000067.1 GCA_002256395.1 Bacteroidetes bacterium B1(2017)
ATAAATCGAAGTACAATAAAGAAAGTAGGTGATCATAAGCTTTTGGAGATAATAGGTTTTTCGACATCTTCGCGATGCCTAAGCCAAAGGAGGTTTTTCAATCCCAAAAAACCAAATGCAAATAGCACATTCAGAAATTTTATTGTTCAAGAAAGTTCTTTAATCCATAGTAGATTTTAAACTATCGGCTTTGATATGCCTATTCAGAACTTAAAGAAACGTGATTTGTCAAAGCTTTTTGTAGAGCTTATTTTCAACGGGTGATCACGATAGCTATCTGGACGCATTTGGCCCGAAGAAAGGAAGTATCCATTCTAGCTCAGGCTATTTTTCAAATTTTATCAATTCTTTGGGGTAGTCAATGCTTACTTTAAAATATTGTAAAAAAGAACCGCCAATGGCACCTTTTACCACTTTATCCATACTCCCTATCATGCCTTTTGACCATGCTTCATCAGGTCTTTTAGCAAACCAAACCGGTCCGGCTGTCAAGTTTCCAACTTTTACTTCGGGGACTTCAATCAAATCTGCACCTGTAAATTCTCCTTTCTCAATAATTCTCCATTCAGGATGTTGAAGGTGCCATTCGTCGAAAAGGCTTTTTGCAATAAAGGAGCCTGCCGTTGCTTTCACTTGCAGGCCTAATTGCTCTTTTCCACGATCACTTAATAAAAATGTGGCCCCTGTATCAAACAGCACCTCTATCACTTTTCCTTCAATGACCAGTTTCATTCTCGGATGACCAAATCTTTTGTTCCCTTTCTTATCTTTTTTAAAACCCAGAACCTGAATATTTTCATCAGCTTTGGTCTTTGCTATTGGGGTGTTGATAGACATTTCTCCTGTTTTATAGTTAAATGTCCAAGCATTTTCTATGAAGAAAAATTGCCCTAGAAATATTTGATAATCCACAAATTTGGCGAAAAAAATACGCTCCTTATCGTCGTCAGGAGCTTGAATAAATGGCTGGTCTATATGATTTTTGAAGTAGTTTGGAATCTGTGGATAGGGTATTTCTTGGTTGGTATAGATCTCTTTTGCAAGAATATATTTGGTGGTATCGCCGCCAATATCCAATAATTTAACTTCTGATTCTAAGCCCAGTTTTTTTAGTGCAGCCTTATAAATTGCGGTGTATCCGCCACCGGTGTCACAAAATCCTAAAAGGGTGTCTCCTTTTGTGGTGGGTATTTTTAGGAAAAATCTTCCCTCAGTCAAGACCGCAGGTAGATAAATTGGCTGTTCAGATATCTTTTGTGAAAAACCGATGGTGGGAATTACCATTAGCATGAAAACAAAAAACCTTTTCATATTATATTTTAAAAAAATTACTTAACCATCCAAAAAACATATCGCCTGATCAGGTCGAGTAGTTCATCGGAAATTTATTTACCAAAAAAGCCCTTGAAACCTTAGCGGAACAAGTGAAAGGGCGGTTTCGCATATCGAACGAAGCCTTAGCTGCATATGCAGCTTTCTATTTACCATTTTCTGCTTTACACCATTCAATTATTTTTGGGTAGAGGCCTGCTATGGTTTCGTTTGGCAATCGGCTTTCGGAAAGACGTTTTAACTGCTCATAGAATTCGGCAAACTTTATAAACTTCCGTCGTTTGGTCATTCCTTGAATTTTTGAATTTTCAACGATCAGCTGTTCAGAGGCATTTAAAAGTTTATTTGCGTAAAGCAGATAAACAGCATGTGTCATATACTCATTAAAAACTGAATAGCCAGTCTTGTAGGCGTTTGTTGGGCCACCATTTGTCCATTTAGTTCTGTAGCTTCCACCCTTCAATGCCTTTAATTCTTTTTTGTATTTATAACTAACAGGATTCACATAGTTGTGGTCAATCTCTGTCATAACCATTCCTGTATAGTTCACTTTTTCTATGATATCCAATTGTTGCTGGTTGCCATCATAGCTAGCTACCCACATGATACATTTTCTTTGGCCTTGTAGTTTAAAGCGTTGGGTAAAATGTGTGGAACCCATCAAAGGACTGATGATTATTCGGTAATTATCATACTGGGTAGGAAATTCCGTTTCCAACCATTTTTGTTGACCATTAACGTTTGAATTTTGTTGAACATTTTTAAGTTCAGCATCGTAGTAGGCCTGATGTTCGGTATAAAACTTTTCAAAATTGGAGATTCGGGCAAAATCTTCCACCTTATTTTTGTTTACTGATTTAAGATTTATATACACCCGCCTAATCAAAGGCATAATCTTGACTTTCTCAAGACGGTGCTTATCGAAATTTAAATTATTGCCGAGTTGTACATTATAAATAAGATTGGAAGCACTTTTCCGAAGGGACTTATTCAGCTCAATAATTAGTTCATGGTTTTTAAAGCCTTTAAAATGATTGATAACCTCTTGGTAATAGTTTGAATTTCTGTTAATGATTTCATTGTAAACATTATAACCATTTGAAACGATCGTGGTATCAGTCAAAGCAATCGCGATGTGCATGAGCTCATAAGCCATGGGGATTTCATACGTTACTTTTTCGTCAACAAAGACAGCAGAAGCATCGGTTCTGGTTTGCCCCAAACCTTCACGTATAAATATTACATTTAAGAAAAGCACCAAGGCATAAATTGCTGTTATAACAAAAGCTGTTTTCATTTTTTCTAGTATAATCTTTCAATGGGTATTGACTTATTATTATTTAGTAGTGTCTCATGGAATCCTAGACCTATTCCAAAACAAGATAGGAAGGATTTCCAATTCATCAAACGGAATGAATGTACAATTTCTAAAAATTTATCATTCATGAAAGTGCATCAAACCATTGTGGATTAAAGACATCTGGCTTAGATATGCCCATTCAGAACTTGAAGAAGATTGATTTGGCGGAGCTTTTAGGGGATAATGTTTTCTACGGGTGATCCCGACAGCTATCGGGACGCATTTCACCTGCACAAAGGAAATATCCTTCGTGCAGCGTGGTAGTTTCAAATACGCCTTTCACTTCTGTGCTCACTTGTAACAGTAATCATAGCCTGTAGCTTTTGAATTAAGACCAAAGCTTGCAAACGCCAAAGACTTTGAAGCCTCGTTGCCATAGAAAAAATTAAAAATTAGATTAAAGTTATCTTGATGCTGATTATTTTTATAGAACTCCTCTAATTTCATGTACTCGCCATCCGCTATATGCTTATTAAAACCAACTTCTTTTCCAATAAATTTTTCCTGCTCCACATGTTCTTTCAGTGTAGTCGGATTTCGCTTGGTCTGCCAATACAAAGTTCTATAAGCCGATTCCAATGTTCTAATTTTGATTTTTTCAATTGAATAGTCTTCACTTGCCCAAAAGAGCGGCGTACAAAAATTTCTATTGATGAGCCCCCCAATTTTGAATTTATTGTCGTAGTCGCTGATAAAACGGTTAGTCCAAGAACCTTTTAAATCGTCTAAAAGATTGAACGCCACTTTATAATTTTGGTCTGTATGTTCCGATTTTATTTTTTTGTTTAGCTCACTCAAAGTTTGATCCATTATTGGTTCAATTTCTAAAGCTTTTAGTTCATAAAGCTTTTCAAGGATATGTTCTTTTGCCATGGGGTTAAATCCCATAATTGGCAATACCAAATCTCCTTGATTGTCACCTTGAAGTGAAATCAAAAACTCCTGAAACCTTTCATAAGTTCTGGGTTTCTGATAGAGGTCCATCATGGTGTCTAAAATGGGCAATAAAACAAATGTCATATCAAAATGATTTACGAAGCTTCTACGAGGCTGTTGATTAAAAAGGACTTACCAACAGCATAAATTTATGCATTTGCATAAACATCCATTGTACTCGTGTGCTTTTATGTTTTTTCAATTTATTGATTTTCACTTAAATATCCCGGAATTAGCATTTATTGAAGGTTTCGAAATATCAATATGCAGGCTGAGCGGCCTAAAAACTATAACGAAGCTAAGCAATAAACCCAAGAAGGACAAAAACTGAGAAGTAATATTGGAGGAATTTATGCGGAGGAAGCTTATGTAATGGCTAAACTGTTAAAGTTTATCAAATAAGTACGCAATTTCCACGATTTCGAGCTCAACATTTGCGATTTTGTGTTCAACTTCGGCGATTTCGTGCTCAACATCGGCGATTTTGTTTTCAACATCGGCGATTTTGTGTTCAACATCTGCGATTTTGTGTTCAACATCGGCGATTTCGTGTTCAACATAGGTGATTTCGTGTTCAACATCGGCGATTTTGTGTTCAACTTCGGCGATTTCGTGTTCAACTTCGGCGATTTTATGTTCAATATTCATCCAATTGAGGGGAATATTTTAAGTAAAGTGGAACTTGTTGACAATTTAATATACAAGAAAAGCTTTGAACTGCGAAAGATTGTAAATCCAAAAAACATTTGGCTTAAAGTTGCACTGTCAGAATTTGAAGCAGAACTTAGTTAACAGAACTTTTAGAGGAAATTGCATTTCTGCGGGTAAAACCTGCATTTCACCTGCACGAAGGAAATATCCTTCATGCAGAGGGATAATTAGATTTTTGGAGCCTTGTTCTTTACTCACTTTATTTTTTCAAAATATAAATTCCTTACCCGACCGTTTGAAACTTTAAATCCTGTAATTATTTTCTCGGAATTTCTGATAAATTCAACTTGCCCAAAAAACCAGGCCTCGCCATTAAAAATATCTTCTTTAACCGGACTCAAATTAAAATCACTCAATCTGCTATTTGAAGCAACCAGCTTATTTTCAACAACATTAAAATGGAAGGTTGTTGATAGCTCTTCACTATAAAATTTGCCGGAGAAGTCTGAAAGGCTAACCGCTGACTTGTCAAACTCCGTTAATCGAGGTACTTCCATAATTTGACCTCCCTGATGAATTTTTAGAAGTTTAATATTTTTTCCTTCATTAGGTATAAACTCAATTTTTGCATCGACTCCTTTCACTAAAAACGCTGTATTGGATGTAGGGTTCAAAGCAAACTTAGGCTGTCCGGTTGCTTGACTAAATAGTTCATTATCAGCAGTGCTAACAGTTAAAATAAACCCCGGTTTCAGCTCAAATTCTCCAACATATGTTTTAAATATATTGGGATCAACAGCAAAAACCACCGGAGCTATATCTTTCTTAAGTTCATGGGGCTTGTCTTCCTTTTTTAACTTATCCTTAAGATATATATCTACAACCTGATGAGCAATTTTGTCAGCGTTAAATTCAGCTGAATTACTAAATACCACGACTGCAAAATTTTCGTCAGGAAAACGAGTTAAATACGAGCGGTATCCGGCATCGGCACCTCCATGTTGTATTTCTTTTAATCCTTTTTAGGTACCAACAAATTGACCTAGAGCTCCTCCAATAGTTTTGCCATTGTTCAGCATTGAAGGCTTATTCATTTTATTTATTATTGTTGAATCTCCTACTTTTATATGATTAAAATTCATTGCCCATAAGCTCAAATCCTCAACTGTGGTAAAAAGACTTGTTGCACCTGCATTGGCATAATTTAAAACGCTCTTTTTGTAACCTCCTGATGCATTTTGATAAGAATAGGCTCTG
>NKJG01000068.1 GCA_002256395.1 Bacteroidetes bacterium B1(2017)
GCTTATTCAACCCGCTTTGTTCCCATTGCGAAAAATGTTGCAACATAGATTCCTTTGTGTTTTTCATGCGCCAAAGGTCTTGCTTGACTTCCTCTACACAAATATGTACTTTAGCGGGTGCTTACGTACCCATTGTTATATTATCCTTTTGAGAATTGCTTAACTTTGCATATTGGTCACTTGTCATAGTGAGAACTTCACCTTTAAATTTTTGGTTATCGGTCCCCATATATAAACCATTTACATAAATGGGACTTCTTCCATCTGGATCAATGAAAGCAATTGGGTTATTTATTGAAAAATTGTAGGGTGATAGCCCGGGGTATTTTTTTGTCAATGGATCTAAGCTTAACCATCTGCCTAACATCGCATCATAAACCCTAGCTCCAAAATCCAAATCATTTCCATCACCTTTAATCTCGTCGTCTTTCTCTTGCCCATTAAAGTGGAAGTAATAGCCTCCATATTCTTGCAAATAATACCTGAAAAGGCTTGTGTTTACAATGGTTAAAGAGTGATTTGGGGATGAATATTTCAAAAGGCTTTATTGAGGTTTAAAAATAGGGGGAAATTCTCAATTGAATTTAAACAAATATTTTTAAATAAAAGTAGAACTTGATTTCTTTTAACCAAGTTCTACCTTTTTCTATTTCCATTTCCAATATTCTACCAACCAACTCTAAGTGCTTTATTTTCATAAAATTGTTTAGTAAGTAATGCTATTTCCCTGTACTGAGCTTGTCGAAATATCATAAAGCAAATGTAGCGTGCGGGGGAGGGTGTGGCTTAATAAATTTCTAATAATAAATCCCACTTTACAATGCTACAATTGGTATCCAATTGAAGTTTATATCTCCATTCTTCTTTTAGAACAAAAACAATTGTTGTATCATTTTTAACCTTAATTGATTCTATTTTGTAGGGTTCATTCATAAACTGCTTAGTCATAAAAGTAACAATTGTATCTTTTAATAAGTGAGTATTAAGTTTACTTTCCTTTGGTAATTTAATACCAATTTTCTGTTCTACTGTACATGAGTAAAAAGCTAAAAATAAAATGTACATTTTTATTTTAAAGGATGTTTTCATTACTTAAGTTATTTTCTTGATCCATATCTTTTGGCCAACTCCCCTCCCTTGTCATCATCATTATGCCCACCATTAAAGCCTCTTTTCTTTTCCCTTAGTTCCTGAATATATTTGAAATATTCCTCCTGATTTTTAACAACATAAATAAAGTGTCCAGCTTCATGGTTTAAACTATATTGACCTGTCTCAATATCAATTGTTGAAATATTTACATCCTGACTAATAACAACCGATATTGCAGGTTTAGTATAATGGCCTTCATACCCACTTGCTTGGAAATTAATAATATTTTCACCAACATTCAAATTATTCACACCAAAATAATTCTTTGAGGATAAATCTTCTGAGGAAAGTAAAAAATCAACGTTTAATTGATCAACCTCATCAAAAGTAGTTCTACTTTCTTCTTTCCATTTTTTGATAATGCCCTCGGTTATTTCTGCTCTTGCATTCCAATATGTCATCTCACTTTTCAAATCCTTTACATCCTTTTTCAACACGGAATATTCATTCCATTCGTCTTTTGTTCCACCAGCCTTAATAAAATCTTTGCGCTTTGTTTTTTCATTAATTCCATGATTCTTCATGAATTCTGTCTTTTTATTGTTCCAAAATGTATGGTTTTTTACTGATTCATTAGCCTTCAGTTGATCACCATTAATTACATTATCTCCATTTGGATCAACAAAAATGATAGGGTTGTTATTAAAACAAATATAATTACTTAATTCTGTCTTCGGCTTAGGATCCAAATTCCACCGTCTCCCTAACCTAGAATCATACTCCCAAAACTCGGCAGTATTAATATTTCCAACGCCTGCAATTTCATTGTCGCTCTCTTGCCCATTAAAGTGGAAGCGGTAAACCCCTGTGTAGGTTTTATACTCACCAAATCTAACAAATACAGATGTTTTCAAAGAACCGCTCCTTTCCATTAAAGATTGGTAAATATCCAAAATTTCTTAACACTCCAGAAGATTTACTTTCACCCCACATTCAGCCTTATTGCAAACTTAAATAGGGCACTGTCTTTTGATGACATGTCAACAAAAACAACTATCTTTTAAGTGGCACTCCCCAGTCATCCGTTTCAATTACAAATTCAATTTGCCCTTTTTCATTGTATCCTGTCAATTTATTATTTTTAGTCACTCGATACAATCGCCCGTTTGCCCATACTTTTTCTTCAATTACTTTGTCACAATTCCTGTATGTACCGATTGCTATCACCTTATTATCCCTCATAACCAGACGTGATTTCAAAAAGCCTTTTTCATACATTTGCAACGAAGAGAAATTTTCATACGTTCCGTTTCGTTTTCGTATACCAGTCAATAAACCATTTTCAACAGTTTTAATGCTAATTCTACTAAATGTCCCATTTTCATAAATCAAATATTTAGACCACCTGCCATCAGGCAAGGTATCTTTTTTAGGATTACACGAATCTTGACGAGACATCATAATGTCCATTGGATCCTCGAAAAGGGCCAACGTATCATAACCATAGCCTTCATAGGTTGGAAAAGAATAGTCTTTCATGTCGTTTTTCCCTTCGTAAACAATATAAATACCATGTGACTTGCCATTTAGAAAACTACCCTGCATGGAATCAACTCCGGCAAACCCATTCACCAAGCAAACAGAATCTCTAAAATCTCTCCAAATAAAAACGCTTGATCGTGACTGTCCCCTCACAACATCGATTAAGAAAAACAAATATGCAGTGATTAATATGGTGGTTATACCTCTCATAACTAATTTGGATTAAAACGTATTGTTTGAGCATTAGCCCCTGCATCTATTACGCCACCATTGCTAGTAGAAATTCTGCTCGTATCAAAATTTTCCACCTTGAGTGTATTCTTAATATAGTCTAATAGATAGGACTTACCACCCTCAGCCCTCTCCATCGCCAACTGGTTATTATGTTCAACCTCCGTAGTATTGTATTCTCCTCCTAAATCGGTAGGTTTAGGTGATGCATAGCCAACAACATTTACTTTGAAATTTGGATCATTTATCAATCCTAAAGCTAAATTATCCAAACTCTCCTTTTGTGCTGCATTTGCTGGCGCATCAAACTGAGCTCTCACTTCATCACAATTTCTCCCTTTATTTTCGCCAAACTTAATTGTTGCAGACTGTAACATAAATAGGCTTGCCGGTGAATTATTCATTGGTTCATTTCTATGCATGTTAGAAATTCTAACACCATTGTAGTTCAAAATCCTTCCATCATCAGAAGCCTTTTGTGCCATTCCTCTATTATAATTATTCATAACTCCCTTTAATTGATTTGGATTTCTTTTCACATCAATATCAGCCATTTTTGCAACAAATCCAGGACGCGGATCAACAGTTGAGGATGGCATAACTTTTACATAGTCCACTCTGAATAAAACAGTGTGGCCGTAAGAATTTTTAAACGTTATTTCATGTACAAAATATTCTTCCAGTCCGTCTAAATCAATTGCAACAATAGGTTTATTTCCTGCAAATTGATAAGGAGTATACCATGGATAAGATGATGTCAACGGATCAACAGATAGAAACTTACCTAATCTCGGATTATACACCCTAAAACCATAATCATACACATTTCCATCCCCATATGTCTCATTATCCTTTTCTTTGCCATTGAAGGAGAAGCGGTAGTCCAAAAATTTACCCATAAAAAAACCTGGACGCCTTGACTGGTAATTGATTGAAGAGAAAAGGTGCATGAGGAGTTTAACTTTTGCAATAAAAATTTAAGAAAATCTATACTTTTTGATTTGGATTAATGAAGAATCAAAAATTTAGATGCAAAACTTACTCAACTATAATCTTAAAACATTCCTCATGGGTTGAGGCTTTTATTCTTAAAAGGTAAATGCCTTCCATTCCTTTATACGTAATTGGCGTTTGTGTGAATTGGTTTGCTGAGTTAATGTTTGTTTGCCACACAATTTGCCCTGCAAGGTTTATTAGTTCTAATTGACAATTTTCTGATTGATTTGTTCCCCAGTCTATAATTGGCTGGTTATTTTGGTAGAAGATTTTAATGGGAATCTGAGATTCTTGTAAGCTCAGTTTTCTTACTTGTGAATAATCAAATTTTCCATCTAAGTCTGTTTGCTTAATGCGGTAATATACCTCTTGATTGGCCTGAACAGTTTTAAATGGTAATTCATCCTTAAAGCTATATCTGCTCAGCTTATTGCTGTTGCCAGCTCCCTTAATAGAGCCAATTGATTCAAAATTTTCTGCATCATAGGAGCGTTCTATGGTAAAATAATCGTTGTTACTTTCACTGGCCGTATTCCAATTTAATATGGCTTTGGTAATAGAATTATCATTAAAAGCATTTACCTCAAAAGATTCCCAAGTAACGGGCATACCGCCATATGGCGAAAGCACAGCAATAAAGGAATTGCTGTAGTTTGTATTTCCTACAGTTTGATGCGCCCCGGGGGTTGCAAAACCAGTAGTGGAGATTGTTTCGCCGGTGATATAAATTTCATCAACTTGGTTAATAAAAACATCATTTATTATTTCCGATTTATTTCCACCAAAGTAGGTCCCCCAAAGTCTTGCGGTACCACTTGGATTTAACTTGGCTAAAAAGGCATTGTAAACACCCGTTAGCGTTGTTTGACTGGTATTTGCTGTGGCAATGCCTGTTGTTGAATTGGTGGTGCCTGCTAATACTATATTACCGTTTAAATCAATTGCCAATTGAGTGCCTTTGGATTTCAAATTGCCCCCATAATAGGTGCCCCATTGCCTTACTCCAAGAGCATTAAATTTACTTATATAGGCTTTTGGTGCAGTCTGGCTACCTACCGTTTGATATGCACCTGTTGTGGCAATGCCAGTTGTAGAATTTGTTGTACCGCAGATATAAATATTATTTGAGGTGTCGAGTTCAAGATTCCAAATTGAATCATAATTGTTTCCCCCAAAATAAGTTCCCCAGATTCTGTTTCCAGTACTATCAAATTTTGCTATAAACCCATCTAAACCAGTAGCTGTACTTTTGTGTGCCCCAGCAGTTACCATTCCAGTGCTTGATGTAGTGAATCCACTAACAAATGATTGTCCTAATTTATTTGATTTAATAGAAAAGTAAAATTCATCTCCAGAGCCACCATAGTATGTTGACCAAATTCTATTACCAAATTCATCAAATGAATACAGTAAAAGGTCGTTTCCGCCAAATTGAATTGTAGAAAATGTACCTGAAGTAGCAAAACCAACTGACCCGGCAATATTGGCAGCCACAAATATTTTTCCATTTGTATTTGAACAAGACAATGACCAGCCAATTGAGGTTATTGGAAATTCCGGACAAATTGACCCCCTCATTCCGGGGTAAACTGACCCCCTCGATTCCGGGTTAAATTGACCCCCATATTCCGGGGCAAACTGACCCCCTAAAATAGCATAGTTGTATAAGCGATTA
>NKJG01000004.1 GCA_002256395.1 Bacteroidetes bacterium B1(2017)
TGGTGACTTTAGCGATGGTGTCCACCTCTTCCCTTTCCGAACAGAGTAGTTAAGCCCATCAGCGCAGATGATACTTGGGTAATACCTGGGAAAGTATGTCGTTGCCAGATTCTTAAAAGCCTTCACGTTAGTGAGGGCTTTTTTTTTGCCCTATTTTGTGACACTTAGGCAATTGTCATTTCCCTTTTTTCTATATAGATTTGCCGATATAAGGTGATAGAACATACGTTTTGATCTAACAATTTTTGTTGATTTTTCCTTATTAAATTGAATTTAATCCTAAAACTGATTGTTTTGGCTCATATTGGGAATTGTGAATAGTATTTATGCTTTTTTGTTTAATATATAAGTAATTGAAAAATAGTTTGTTGTATTTGTTTTGGTCCCATTTTCAACTTTGGCAAAAACATTGAAACTATACTATCAAACTAACTAGAACAAACAAATGAAAACTCTAACTATTGTATCAGCACTTCTTGTTTTTGGATTGACTTCATGCAAAAAGGACATCCTAGAAAAAGCTACCCCTACAAGTAATATTGTACCAGTTTCTAATTTTAAAGAAATAAAAGCCAGCGAGAATTTTGATTGGAAGACCAGCAAAGAGATAAACTTAAAAATATTTGGATTTAAAACTGCTTCACCTATTTCAAGAACTTTAATTGTAAGTTCTATTGATGACAAGATTGTTTTTTATCAAGGTCTTCAAGTTATGGAACAAGATGGTTTAATTAAGTTAACTATTCCTTCTCATATTAAAGATATCAAAGTGACTTATGGTAGTATTCAAAAAACATTATCTGTTAGTCAATCTGAACTACAATTTGATTATTTAACTCCTATTGCGGAATAATCATTACCTTTAAGATACATACAAACTAATTTTATGAAATTGAATAAATTGTTTTTAATAGTATTTGTGCTTTTGAGTATTACGAATACCATGGCTCAAACAGTAACAGTTAATTGTGAAACGGCAGCTCCTTATGCTCCTCTAAGGCCAGAAAATACCCAGCAATACGACAGGACTAATTGTTGGGGATTTGGTGCTATTGCATATACCACAACATTATCACAAAGAATTACAGGAAATTTTGCCATGCGCTCAAATTCTCCAACCAGTTTAAGTCCTGATGCTTGTTGGCTAAAATCTCCTTGGTTAAAGCCTGGTTCAGGTAATATTACTTTTAAAATGAAATTTGAGGCGGCATCAGCAGCTACCATTAGAAGAATTATTATTTCATATTGTGCCTATGACGCAGGTTCAGTATCTGCCTCAAAGGAAGGTGCAATGGTTTTGTTTGATTCAATAAGTTATACTCCAAATCTTCCAACAACAGCTCAAACCATTTCGTTTGCCATTCCTTCTGCTATTGCAAATTCTGGTCAACGATATAAATTTAGAATATCATTTGTTGGTACTGGTGGAACAACGCGTTTTAATATGGATGATTTTGTTATTCCTGGAACATATTGGTCAGATCCTTCTAACAGTTGCCTTCCATTGGCTTTAATTGTGGATGCCGATTTAGATGGAGTAGCAGATGCAGATGATGCTTATCCAAATGATGCCACAAGAGCCTATAATAATATGTACCCTGCTTCAGGTTTTGGTACATTAATGTTTGAAGACCTTTGGCCTTCTACAGGTGATTATGATTTTAACGATCTAGTGGTAGATTATCAATATAATTTGGTTACAAATGCGAGCAATAAGGTAGTAGAAATGAAGGGTAAATTTGTTACTCGCGCTATTGGTGCTACTTTACATAATGGATTTGCCTTTCAATTAAATGGAATGGCTACGTCCAAAATTACCGCCACCACAGGAGCAAAATATCATGCTGCAAGCTGGTTAAGCATTGGGGCAAACGGCACAGAAAATGATCAAACAAGTGTGAATATTATTGTATTTGATGATGCGCAAAAGGTTCTTCCATCGGCAGGTGGTAGCGGAACGAATACAAATCCAGATAATCCAAGAGTTGCACCTGATACAACTTCCTTAAACATTACATTTACCAATACTATTGGTCAAATGATTGGCTTAGCTGATGTTGTGTTTAATCCTTATATTATTGTTGACCAAACGAGAGGGAAAGAGGTTCATTTGCCAAATTATGTGCCTAGCTCAAAGGCAAATACAGCCTTATTTGGAACAGGTGATGATGACACAAAACCTGGTTCTAATAAATATTATAAATCTGCCAACAACCTACCTTGGGCTTTAAATGTTACTACTTCTATTCCATATATGACTGAAAAAACAGACTTCTTATCAGGATATTTAAAGTTTGCAGATTGGGCTCAAAGTAATGGAACATTATTTACAGATTGGTATCTAAATAATTCAGGATATAGAAACTCTAATAAATTATTTGTCCCTTAAAAATTTATTTCAATTAACAAAAAAGCCTCAGAGTATTGAATACTTTGGAGCTTTTTTGTTGTATGCATACTGCTCAAAAAATTATGAGGTACACACTATGTTATTTTCTTCTTTTCTTAATAAACGGCATCAAAACTTGGTTGAAATTATTTTCTACAATTGCCTCATTGTAATCTATTTTATATTGAAGGCATTTTAGTTTTAATGCCTCTTGATGTGTCTTGTAATTTTGTAGGTACATTTCCTTCACCGCATTAGGATGAAGTTTTAATTCTTCGCCTGTTTCACTGTCTTTGAAAATATAGGGTCTATGGCCAAATTCAAATTCTAATTCTAATTCCTCACGCTTATCATGCACATCAAAAATTATAATCTCATGGTTTTTGTATTTCAAATGTTGTAAGGCAGAAAATAAATCATCAGCTCCACTTTGAAACATATCGCTAAAGATAATAACCATGGAGCGCTTGTGAAGGCCTTCGGCAAGGGTATGCAAGGTTTTACTTATTTCACTTCCCTTGCCTTTAATTGGTTCGGCCAAACAACTTTGTAGTTTTGAAAACAATAATTTCTGATGTGTTAAGCCCAATTTAGAGGCGCTATGGAACCAAAGCTCTTCATTAAATAAAGAGATTCCAGAAGCATCTCTCTGCTTTTTCATTAGTTGAATTAAAGATGCTGCAGCAATGACACTAAATTTAATTTTGTTTAAACCATCTACAGGGAAATACATAGAACTGGAGGTATCAATAACAATTTGGCAGCGTAGGTTGGTTTCTTCCTCAAAGCGTTTGACAAATAATTTGTCGGTGCGGCCAAATAATTTCCAATCTATGTTACGCGTGCTTTCGCCTGTATTGTATTGCCTATGTTCGGCAAATTCAACAGAAAAACCGTGGTATGGACTTTTATGCAATCCTGTTAGGAAGCCTTCTACCACTTGCCTTGCGAGCAATTCTAGGTTCGAAATTTGTAATAAATCGCTTTCTTTAATTGTATAGGCCATGGTCAAAAAAAAACAGTCGGCTCAATGCTGAACCGACTGTTGCAAAATAAGATTTTATCTGAATAAATTATGCCATTTGGGCTTCTAATTTTTTTGATAAGATATGTTTTGGCACTGCACCAACTTGTTTGTCTACTACTTTACCATCTTTAAAATAAAGTAAAGCAGGAATGCTCATGATGCCAAATTCAGTAGCAACTTTTGGATTATGATCAACATTTAATTTTCCAATAACGGCTTTTCCATCAAACTCTTTAGCCATTTCTTCTACCAATGGACCAACCATTCTACAAGGGCCACACCATTCAGCCCAAAAGTCTACCAATACAGGTAATTTTGATTTTAGCACCACTTCCTCGAAGTTGCTATCTGTTATTTCTAATGCCATATTTTTTATATTAAGGTTTTATTTACTTGCAAGATAAATGCCATTGAGTAAAATGCAACATTTTGTCAGGTTAATTTAATCGATAATTAAATCCGTTTTCTTCCAACCAGTGTATTACCTCGTTTTGTGGGCTAAATTTAATTTTGGTTGATAGCATTCTTAGCGATGCGTTTTCTTGTGTGTCAATGATATCGAAATTAAGTACACAATTACCTGGATTGGCCTTTGAAAGGTTTTGGAATTGAGCTAACAAATCTTTGCTAACTCTTTCTAATTCTAGGTTTACAGTTATTTTATTAAAGTATTTATCTCTAATATCATTGAGCATTTCCATGCCTTGAACTTTTAGTTCAAAATCATTTTCACGCTGCCATCTATTTTCAACGCGTCCTTTAATATAAATAAAGTACCCAACCTCCATAAATCGTCGGTGGTTTATATACGAATCTTGAAAGAGTACCATTTGAAAGGTTCCTGAATAATCTTCAATGGTTATGCTTCCAAAGTTTTTGCCGTTTTTAGTCACTTTATGGTCGGCCGCAGTAACAATACCAGCAATTTTAACTTCCTTGCCTTTAAGAGGGCCTAAATCGTTTAATTCGCCAAGTTTATGAGTGGTTAATTTATCGATTTCAATTTTATATGGATCCAATGGATGCCCTGAAAGATACATGCCAATTATTTCTTTCTCTGCATTCAATTGTTGCATTAAACTCCAAGGTTCGGCAACAGGTAGGGGTGGTTCTGGTAAAATTACACCAGATACAGCGCCAAATAAACTCATAGCATTACTAGATGCGTTGGCCTGAACCGAATTGCCGTATCGAATTGCTTTTTCGATGGTATTTATTTCATCGCTGCCATTGGCAAAATATTGGGCACGAGTGGTATTTTCAAAACAGTCAAAACCACCCGCTAGAGCCAAGGCTTCAATAGTTTTTTTATTTACAGCTCTTAGGTTTACACGTTTTGTTAAATCAAAAATGCTTTTATATGGGCCGTTTTCTCTTTCTAGAATAAGTGCCTCCACAGCTGCTTCACCCACACCTTTTATTGCGTTCAAACCGAACCTAATTTGCCCTGCTTTATTTACAGAAAAAGAGGCATAGGATTCATTCACATCTGGCCCAAGAACAGGTACACCCATTCTTCTGCATTCTTCCATAAAGAAAGAAACTTTTTCTATGTTTCCTAAGTTAGTAGTAAGTACAGCCGACATATATTCTGCCGGGTAATGGGTTTTTAAATAGGCTGTATGAAATGCAACATACGCATAGCAAGTTGAATGTGATTTGTTAAATGCATATTGAGCAAAAGCTTCCCAGTCTGTCCAAATTTTTTCTAAGGTTTCTGGTAAAAATCCTTTGGCACTGGCGCCTTCCATAAATTTACCCTTCATTTTGTCGAGGGTATATTTATCTTTTTTACCCATTGCTTTACGCAGGGTATCGGCATCACCTTTTGTAAAATCGGCAATTTTTTGTGAGAGAAGCATTACCTGCTCTTGGTAAACTGTAATACCATAAGTAGGTTCAAGGTATTCCTTCATTTCTTCTAAATCGTAAGAAATGGCTTCTCTACCGTGTTTACGGGCAATGAAATTTGGAATATATTGAATTGGCCCTGGACGATATAAAGCATTCATAGCAATTAAATCGTCGAATTTATCTGGCTTAAGATCTTTTAAATGCTTTTGCATTCCAGCACTTTCAAACTGGAAAGTACCATTGGTTTCGCCCCTTTGATAGAGCTCATATGTTTTAACATCATCTAATGGAATGTCTTCTAATACTATTTCTATTCCATGATTTTGTTTAATTAACGCAAGTGCATCTTTTAGGATAGTTAAGTTTTTTAAACCTAAAAAGTCCATCTTAATTACACCTGCATCTTCAATAACTTTCCCTTGAAATTGTGTTACTAATAAATCAGAATCCTTGGCAACCGCTACAGGAATTAAATCGGTTAAATCTGTTGGGGCAATAATAATACCTGCCGCATGCACTCCTGTTCCGCGCACAGAACCCTCTAAAATTTCAGCTTCCTTTAAAACCCTAGAAACAAGGTCTGAACCAGCGTATAATTCTCTAAGTTTTTTTACATTCTCAAGCTCCTCCGATTGTAAACCTTCTTTATCTTTTAATCCTTTATCGCCATCAATAGGTGCTGTTAGCAAGCGACCTAAATCAATACCAGGTTTGTCTGGAACCAATTTAACCAAGGCATTTGCTTCTTGAAGAGGAAGGTCTAAAACTCGAGCAACATCTTTAATACTCATTTTGGCAGCCATAGTGCCATAGGTAACAATTTGAGCTACTTGATTTCTGCCATATTTTTTGACAACATAATCAATTACTTTTTGTCGTCCAGCATCATCAAAGTCCGTATCAATATCGGGCATTGATTTACGATCTGGATTTAAGAAACGTTCGAAAAGTAAATCGTATTTAATAGGGTCAATATTGGTAATACCTATACAATAAGCAACTGCCGAGCCTGCTGCAGAACCACGACCAGGGCCAACAAATACACCTAATTCCCTACCTGCTTTAATGAAATCGGCAACAATTAAAAAGTAACCTGCAAACCCCATGGTACGAATGGTATGCAATTCAAAATTTAAACGTTCCTCAACATCTGGTGTAATGTCTTTGTATCGCTCTTTAGCACCTGTATAGGTAAGATGATGTAAATAATCATCTTGAGTTAAAAAGGTTTCTGGTATTACGTAGTTTGGTAATAAAATATCGCGTTTAAGATCCAAGGTTTGAATCTTATCAATAACCATATTTGTATTGTCAATTGCCTGAGGAATATCGCTAAATAGGGTCGACATTTCCTGAGTGGTTTTGAAATAGAATTGATCGTTATAAAAAGCAAAGCGTTTTCCTTTTATACTCACCTCGTCATCTATTTCTTTAACAGTGGGTGTACTTTGTTTTTCGCCTGTATTTATACAAAGCAAAATATCATGTGCATTTGCATCTTTTTGATCCACGTAATGCGAATCGTTTGAGGCAATTATGGGAACATTATACTTTTCTGCAAAGCGAAGTAAAACTTCATTTACCTTGTTTTGATCAGGAATATCATGGCGTTGAAGTTCTATGTAATAATCTTCACCAAACAAATCGAGCCACCATTTAAATTCTATTTCTCCGGCTTCTTCACCTTTCTTTAAAATGGCTTTGGGAACAGATGCGCCTAGGCAACAGGTAGTGGCAATTAATCCTTTATGATATTTAAGAATAAGGTTCTTATCAATACGAGGGTATTTGCCATACATGCCTTCCATGTACCCAAGAGAGCAAAGTTTGATAAGGTTTCTGTAGCCTTCATCGTTCTTTGCTAGCATAAGTTGATGGTAGCGAATGTCTTTATCTTCTTTCGTAAACGAAAGTTTAGTTCTATCAGCAACTACATAAAACTCACATCCAACAATGGGTTTAACTTTCAGGCTTCCATCGGCATTTTTATGTTTATGGGCTTGAGCAACAAACTCAAAAGCTCCAAACATATTTCCATGGTCGGTAATAGCCAAAGCTGGCATATTATCATCCATGGCTTTTTTATAAAGTTTGCCTATGTCGGCAGCGCCATCTAGGAGAGAAAATTGGGTGTGTACGTGTAAGTGTGAGAAGTTCATTTTTTATAACAGACTTCGAATGTAAGCTAAGTAAAAAACAATGAGGAGGTGTGTTGAAAAAATGAATAGCTTATGCTGATAAATAAGGGGCTAATAAAAAGTTTTCAACTATTTGAAAAAAAATAGGAAAATGTAACAATTAATAATTCAATTAAACCATTTGCCTAGAATTAAATCGAATAGTTTTAAATTGCTTTATGAAAAAAGGATACTACCTAATTTTTTTGTTTCTAAGTACTTTTCACCTAAGTGCGCAGAGCCTGTATTTTCCTCCCTTAATTGGCAAAACTTGGGACACTCTATCGCCAAGCAATTTAGGCTGGTGTGTGTCAAAAACGGATAGCCTTTATTCATATCTTGAAAGTAAAAATACCAAAGGCTTTTTAGTATTACAGGATGGCAAAATTGTTTTGGAAAAATACTTTGGAACGTTTACTCAAGATAGTTTTTGGTATTGGGCATCGGCAGGTAAAACCATGAGCGCGTTAATGATTGGTATTGCGCAACAAAAAGGCCTATTATCCATTAACGATACCAGTTCTACTTATTTAGGAAAGGGATGGACAAGTTTAAGTCAGGCTCAGGAGGATAAAATTAAAATTAGGCACCAACTTACCATGACAAGTGGATTGGATGATACTGGCGTAAACAAAGATTGCACCTTTGATTCGTGTTTAGTTTATAAAGCAGATGCAGGGACACGTTGGGCATACCATAATGCTCCATACACCTTGTTGGATAAGGTTTTAGAGGCAGCAAGTTCTGTTACTTGGCAGCAGTTTTTTAATGTCGAGGTTAGAAATAAAACAGGAATTGGAGGGCTATGGATAAAAAGTGATTTTAATAATGTGCTCTATAGCAATACAAGAAGTATGGCACGATACGGCTTGTTGTTATTAAACCAAGGTAAATGGGATCAAACCACCATATTAAATGATACGGCTTATTTTAGGCAAATGACGCATGCTTCACAAACATTAAATCCTGCCTATGGATACCTTACATGGTTAAATGGTTCTCCTAAATTTATGGCTCCTGGATCGCAATTGGTTTTTAATGGAATGTTGGCACCAAATGCTCCATCCGATATGTTTGCAGCAATGGGTAAAAATGGTCAATTAATCAATGTTGTTCCATCGTTAAATTTAGTGCTGGTTAGAATTGGCGACGCCCCAGGTGATAATGGCGAAGTACCCATTTCTTTTAATAATGATATTTGGTTTTACTTAAATAAAGTTATGTGCAAAGGAGTAAGCGGTTTGAACCAACTAAAGGACCTGAAAGGTGTTTCAATTTATCCAAATCCTGCTCAAACAAGTATAGAAATTCAAGGTCTGAACCAAGGGCAAAATTGCACTCTTAAAATAATGGATTTGAGAGGGAATATCCTTTCAGTTGTTACAAATGAAATGAACTTAAATATTAGCGACCTAAGTGCTGGTTGTTATATCCTAAGCCTAGAAACTCAAACAGGAGTAGTATATAAGAAGTTTGTTAAGAACTAAATCCAATATCTAGGATTTAAGTGGTGGTTGCTGCTATTTATTTAATTTTATTGCTTATATTTTTGAAGCTCATAATTTTAAATATATGGGTAGCTCAATTCAACTAAGTGATGAATCTGTAATAAGCAAAATTTATTTTATACGAGGTAAAAAGGTAATGCTTGATAGAGACTTGGCAGAAATGTATGGGGTAGAAACAAAGCGATTAAATGAACAGGTAAAAAGAAACGCCAAACGATTTCCGAAAGACTTTATGTTCCAATTAAATACCAAAGAATTGGAAAATTGGAAGTCGCAATTTGCGACTTCCAATTCCTTAACTAAGGGTTTACGAAAACTCCCATTTGCCTTCACAGAGCAAGGAGTAGCAATGCTTTCGAGTGTTTTAAATACAGATACATCCATTGAGGTAAACATTCAAATTATTAGAATATTTACAAAAATTAGAGACATTTTAAATGCAAATAAGGATGCCTTACTTAAAATTGAACAACTTGAAAAGAAGGTTCTCAAACAAAATCATCGAGTTAGTAAACAGGAAAAAGATATTCAATTAATATTTGAAGCCTTAAAACATTTGCTCAATCCAGTTCAAGCATTACCAAAAGATTCAATTGGATTTAGGAAAAAGCAAACCTAAAACCAAGAACTATTCTTTTTACTTCTGCTAGACCCTGTAATGCCCAAAGCACCTAATAAAGATCTGGTTATTACATTGGCTGCGGTTCTGGCTACTTGCTTGGTTACAGGGCTGCTTAAAATTTCATCCAAAGTAGATTTCTCGTTCCTAGATAATTTCCTCTCACTTGACTCTGTTTCCCTTTCTCTTTCTCCTTCATGTGCCGCTTCACTGGCCTTTTGAAGTTTGCCATTTAATATTTCATACGCACTTATGCTATCTAAATCTTTGTTGTATTTAGAGGCAATTTTAGATTGGCTTACAATTGCTTTTAGTTCATCATCAGTTAATACATCCATTCGGCTAGAAGGTGCACATAATAAAGTTGCAGCAAGAGGGGTAGGGATTCCTTTTTCATTTAAGCCAGTTACTAAAGCTTCTCCCATTCCCAATTGTGTTAAGAGTTCATCAACCTTATAAAATTCGCTTAAAGGAAAATTCTCAGCAGATTGTTTAATACTTTTTCTATCGGCAGCGGTAAAAGCACGCAAGGCATGTTGTACTTTTAAGCCAAGCTGACTTAATACAGCAGCAGGCACATCTGTTGGGTTTTGCGTTACAAAAAATATTCCTACCCCTTTCGATCGTATTAGTTTAATAATGGTTTCAATTTGGTTCAGCAAAGCATCACTAGCATCATTAAAAATTAAATGAGCCTCATCTATAAATAATACCAATTTGGGCTGATCCAAATCGCCTTCTTCGGGCAGCTTAGCATACAATTCTGCCAATAAACTTAACATAAACGTAGAGAATAGTTTTGGCTTGTCTTGTAAATCTGTTACGCGTAAAACAGAAACTATTCCTCTTCCATTATCATCTACTCTAATTAAATCCTCTACATCAAAACTTGGTTCGCCAAAAAGCGTATCGGCTCCTTGTTGTTGCAGTTCAATAACTTTCCTTAGGATTGTTCCAGTACTTGTGGTGCTAATTTTTCCATACTCTTTTTCAATTTCTGATTTGCCTTCATTTGAAATATACTGCAAAACTTTTATGAAATCTTTTAAGTCTAAAAGTGGCAATTGGTTATCGTCGCAAAATTTAAAAAGTAAAGCAACAAATCCACCTTGCGTATCATTAAGGTCTAATATCTTACTTAGTAAAACAGGCCCAAATTCTGTCACAGTAGCTTTTAATTGAGTTCCATTGCCTTTGTTTAATGTTAAGAATTCCACAGGCGAAGAATCTATTTGGTAGCTCATTCCAAGCTGATTATAGCGTTCAATTATTCGGTCATTTGAACTTCCTTTTGCCGCTATACCACTCAAATCTCCCTTGATATCCATAACCAAAACGGGCACACTTTTTTTGCTAAGTGATTCTGCAATTAATTGTAGTGTTTTTGTTTTTCCAGTACCAGTGGCGCCTGCAATTAATCCATGTCTATTAAATGTTTTTAGGGGTAAACTTATGATACATTCTTTATCTGCAATTCCATTTTGCATAGCTGCACCTAAAACAATACTTTCACCTTTATGAGTATATCCGTTTTGGATAGTTTCTTTAAAACTCGTTACCATTTTTTTTAATTTAATTTAATTTAATTGAAGGAATATCCTAAGCCAAACACAATTCCATAATCTATTTTGTTTGCTTTAGCGCTGGGAGGTTTGCTATCATAGGAACTGTATGTTTTTAGGTCAACTGAAAAATCGCTAATAATTTCCCAACTTATTTTAAGTTCGTTTTCTTGCCTTTTCCGTCCATTTTGATTTAGACTATAATAAAATCCAGAACCAGCTATTATGGTAATTTCTGGACTATTTAGTCTAAAGAAATCGTATTGAAGTAACAATGGAATTTCTAAGTGATTCGTTTCATTACCCTCTATACTTCTTTCTTGGTTTACCAAAATACCTGTTCCTATAAAGCCATCCATTTCGCTTGTGCTAAAGGCATTGTAAGCAATAGCATATCCTTCCTGAAAACGTCTGCTTAATCCTAGTTCTAAGTTTCTTTGATAATTAGCAATACCAAGTCCTCTAAAGGTTGGAGAATAAAAGGTTTGTGATAAAAATTTAAGATTCTCTCTGTCTCTATTCCATGTGCCTTTGCTTTGGGTACTAATTGTGTTTGCTGCCAAGGCAAAGTCACTTTTTTTCATTAAATATTTTAACTGTCCATCAATATTATAACGACCAACATCGCTTGATTTGGTATAGGTAAATCCAACTGAAATGTTTCCCTCTAAATTTCTTAAACTATCCTTTTCAAAAAAGTAGGAGATGGAACTAATTTTAGTTAAAGGAATTTCTTTTAATGTAGAGTCAACTTTAAATACCA
The DNA here is from genome assembly GCA_002256395.1 of Bacteroidetes bacterium B1(2017). Taxonomy (GTDB): domain Bacteria; phylum Bacteroidota; class Bacteroidia; order UKL13-3; family UKL13-3; genus B1. The sequence continues at coordinate 11,900 of NKJG01000004.1, forward strand.
ATACTCCAGCCTCATTGCTTTTATATATTTTAGAAAAAATAATTTCTTTCGAAGTTGTATTAATTCTATAAAGTTGAGTATTTGCTACTAAATAATCTATGGCATTTGTTTTTAAATTAAATAAACCGATGTCCTCAGCATCAAAGTAAACTCTCCCAAGGCTTATTTTCTTAAACTCTCCATGAACAATGATGCCATTGTGCAAAAACAAGGTGTCTTTATTTTCTTGGGCAAGTATTTTTGTTATTGAGCCAATAAAGAAAAGAATAACTAAGATGATTGCTTGAGGCTTATAACCCAATACCAATTTTGGTTTTAATAAATAGGTTGTAAGTCTTTGCATCTTTTTTATAATTCAACTTCAACCTCATTTCTCAATAAATCCTCAAACTCTTCGCGCTTTCTAATTAATTGAGCTTTATTATTCCAAACCAAAACTTCAGCGGGTCTGAACCTGGCATTGTAATTACTACTCATTGTAAATCCATATGCACCTGCATTTTTAAAGCATAAAATATCTCCTTCATGCACCTCACTTAATTTCCTATCCCAACCAAAAGTGTCGGTTTCACAGATATATCCAACAACAGTGTAAATACGTTGCTTACCTTCAGGGTTACTCAGGTTTACAATTGAGTGGTATGAATCATACAGCATGGGTCTAATTAAGTGGTTCAAACCGCTATCAACTCCCACAAATACAGTAGCTGTAGTTTGTTTTAATACATTTACTTTCACCAAAAAGTATCCAGATTCACTAACCAAATATTTACCGGGTTCGAACCAAAGTTCCAACTCTTTTCCATACTCTTTGCAAAACTCCATAAAGCGAGAAGATATAGCTGCTCCTAATTCTTCTATATCTGTAGTAATATCACCTTCTTTATAGGCAACTTTAAATCCTGAACCAAAATCAACAAACTCTAAATCTGGGAAATCTTTGGCAGAATCAAAAAGAATTTCTGCTCCTTGTAAAAATACTCCTGCATCTAATATGTCGGAACCAGTATGCATATGAAGACCATTAACTCTAATATTACTAGATTTAACAACTCGAGCAACATGCCTTAATTGATAAACAGAAATGCCAAACTTTGAGTCGATATGTCCTGTAGAAATTTTGGTATTACCGCCTGCTAAAATATGGGGGTTAATTCTTATACAACAAGGAACACTATTGCCATATAAATGACCAAATTGTTCAAGGATAGAAATGTTGTCAATATTTATGTGAACTCCAAGTTTTACAGCTGCCTGAATCTCTTCAATACTTACACAGTTTGGTGTGAAAATTATATCTTTAGGTTCAAATCCTGCCTTTAAACCTAAATGAACTTCATTAATAGAAACAGTATCTAAACCACTACCTTGGTTTTTTAATAACTTAAGAATAGATGAATTATTTAAAGCTTTACAAGCGTATTTTACCTTAATGTTTATTGGTTTAAAGGCATTTAACAATCGTTGGTATTGTTCTACAATTTTGTTCCCATCATACACATAAACTGGGGCGCCAAACTCATTGGCAATTTCAATTAAATCACTACCCGAAGTAGTATATTGTCCATTCACTAATTCCATATGTGGCAAAAATAGCAAATTTTGTCAATTAGCCTCAAATGCCATTTTCGGGGTGTTTAAGAAATTTAAAAAAAAGGAGAACGTAAATCAACGTTCTCCTTTTTATAGATTAGATGGAATAGATTACAATCCAAAACCATAATAACCTTTGCTACCATCAGGGTTTATTCCTTCTATTAGCACACCACCCTTATGGTCTTCCAAGCCAAGTTTAATATCATTTATAGTGCCAACAGGGTTTTTGTCGATACTTGTTACCACAAAGCCATTTGGTATTCCTGCTTTTTTAAGCGGACTTTTTTCGCCAACTTTTTTTATTCTAACGCCATTTGCAATTTTTAATTTTAGACGTTCCTCTCTTGGAATCGTTTCAAACTCACAATCTAATACCTTATTACTTTCAATTTTCTCAACTTTAGTAACGGTTGTTTTTCCATCTTTTCCTTTAAGAGTGGCAGTAAGATCCATTCTACTTCCTTTTCTTAAAAGTCCAACCATTACTTTATCTCCAGGACTTTTCTTTCCAACTTTTTCTTGTAACTCATTGCTTGTATTTACATTTTCTCCATCAATGGCAACAATTACATCGCCATCTTTAATACCTGCAGATTCGGCGGCAGAGTTTTCATTTACCTTTGCAACATAAACGCCTTTTACATCTTTCAATCCTTCCTTCTCGGCAAGTTGGTTGTTTACATCTTGAATTTGAACGCCTAATAAACCTCTTTGAACCTCACCATATTTCATTAAATCATCTACCACTTTTTTCATAAGGTTTGAAGGAATGGCAAAGGCATATCCAGCATAGTTACCAGTTTCGCTTGCTATGGCAGTATTAATACCAACAAGTTTGCCATCGGTAGAAACCAATGCACCTCCACTATTACCTGGGTTAACTGCAGCATCTGTTTGAATAAATGCTTCAATAGCATATTGAGTTTCTTGATTTCTTGGATCACGAATTAGGTTCAAACCGCGACCTTTTGCACTTACAATACCGGCTGTAACTGTTGATGTTAAGTTAAATGGATTACCTACTGCTAATACCCATTGACCAACTTTTACTTCATCCGAGTTTCCTAATACAGCAAATGGAAGGTTCTTTTCAACTATCCTCAAAAGTGCCAAATCTGTATTTTTGTCTTTACCCAAAAGTTCTGCATCGTATTCTCTTTTGTCGTTTAAGATTACTTTTATTTTGCTGGCACCTTCAATTACGTGATTGTTAGTAACTATGTAACCGTCAGAAGAAATAATTACTCCAGAACCGGATGCGCTTCTTGGCATTTGGGGCATGTCAAAACCTTTAAAAAATCCACCAAAGGGGTCGTTGCCTTGCTCTTGACCCGAGCTTGTAACAGTTGTAATAATATGAACAACAGTAGGTGTAACTAATTCAGCAACAGCTACAAAATCTGGATGACTGCCATCTTGAATACTCGCATATTTTGCTAAGTAATTTGCAGTAAATTGTTGTTCATTGTCGTGTGAAATTAATTTGTTTAGTCCTATAGCAACCAAACCTCCAAGGCTGGCAACTACAATCATTCCTAGATACTTTTTCATATTTTGTCCTTAAGTTTTTTTTTTATTTTCAAAAATTGTTCCAGTGTACAAATTGACAGATTTTTAAATTTATATTTGATAAACGCTTAAAAGAAGTGACAAATTTTACCAATTAATTAACGAAATTTGCCGCTGCTGTAAGAAACGTAAATATGCATATTTCCCACGACAAGCACCAATATTTTTTTGAAAAGTATCTCAGAAACGAGATGACAGGGGAGGAGCTTGCATCTTTTGAAAAACGTTTAAGGGAGAACGAAAGTTTTAAAAATGATTTCGAATACTATTCAAAAAATAGAAAAGAAATTGTTGAGGGTGGATTAGCAGAATATGACCAGCCAGAACTTTTGTTACCTAAACCTCAAAAATGGGGATGGGCCTATGCGAGTATTTCAATTTTATGTTTGGTGTTAATTATTGATTATTTTATTACGGCTAATTATAATGGGAGTTTACAAAGCCAAGTAAAGCGCAGACCATTAATTGATAAGATAAATATTTTTAAACCAAGCGCTAGGCCAAAGGAGGCGTCTGAACCAATTAAGGACAAGTCAAGCCGAAGTAAAACGGATATAATTCCGGATGTTTATCCAGAAGATACTTCCCAGTTATTGGCTCAAATAGATGAACAATTAATTGAATACATGGAAGGAAATAGGCTCGCAATTCAAGGAGATTATTATGTTTCTGATTCTTTGTATAAAGTTGTAGACCAGACCGTTTTGATAGAGCGAACCAAGGCCTTACGAGTTCAAACAGATAGTTTATTAGATGATAGCACCTTGAATTTATTAGTTGTTAAGAGTTTATTTAAGGCTCCTCAATCAATCAGTCATCAATTATTAGTTGAGTTTTGGGAGTCGCCAATACATTTTAGAGGGTATTTATTTGATGGAAAGAAATTATTGATTTATGGATTTGACTCAAAGGTGCCTATGTATTTGAGCAGAAATGAACAGAATAATACTTATCATGTGTTTTTATTAAATAAAGAGTTTCACTTATTTCCTGATAGTCAATTCCATAAACTTGCAGAAGAATGATAACTTTTACCAAATACCAAGGTACAGGCAACGATTTTATTTTAATAGATGACAGGGAAAAGGTTTTTCCTTCTGAAAATATTGAACTGATAAATACACTTTGCGACAGACGATTTGGGATAGGCGCCGATGGATTAATTTTGTTGCAACATACAGAGGATGGACACTTTTACATGCAATACTTTAATAGAGATGGCAGAGAAAGCAGCATGTGTGGTAATGGGGGAAGATGTTTTGCAAGGTTTATTTTAGATCAAGGATTAGCTCAAAAAGAGATAAAGTTCTTAGCTGTAGATGGATGGCATCAAGCTAATTTATGTTACGATTCAAGTCATAAGGAGGAAATTGCTCTTCAAATGATACAAGTTACTGGCGTAAGTCTTATCGATGCCAATACGTTTGAATTAAACACTGGCTCTCCTCACTATGTTAGGTTTATTGAAAGTTCTGTTACAGATTTTGACTTAATAAATGAGGCAAAAAAAATCCGCTATAATCCTCCCTATGTTTTAAAAGGAATTAATGTAAATTATCTTAATCTTTTGGGAATTAAGGAAATAAAACTCCGAACCTATGAAAGAGGAGTAGAAGATGAAACTTTGTCATGTGGCACTGGAGCAACTGCCGCCGCTATGAGTACCGCAATTTTTAATAATCTTCCTGCAGGCAAACACCAATTAAAAGTAGAGGTTATGGGAGGCGTATTAAATGTTAAATTTCATTTCTTTCCTTTAGAAAATAGGTTCGAAGATGTTTGGTTGATTGGCCCCGCAAAAAAGGTTTTTGAAGGAGTGGTTTCTGTGTAAAAAATCTTAATATTTAATACCCAATTTTTTTTATTTTATTCTATCTTGCCTACCTTAATGTGTAGTGTAATTGATAGTCGTTAACACCCAACCGTTCGCTTTAATATATTCTTTGTTTCAACACCCGTATTTGGGCGTTGTGCTAGAACCGCATGTGGTTCAGGTAAATAGCAAGGGAGCATATACGCTTACACATCAGCGGGTGTTTTCAAAAACCGCCGATTATTTTGCCAAAAATATTTCTGAAGAAGATTTAAAACTCATAAAGATTTTAGATGAGGTGGATGACGATTATATTTTCAAACGTTTTAATACCGAAGTAAAACGTAAAATTAGAACCGCCGAGTTTTTTGCGAAGTATTGTCCGAAAGAATTAATGGAAGACTCCATTCGACCATTTGTAGAGGAACGAATGAATAAGGTGTTTAATATTTTACGAGGGAAAACGATTTATAAAAACGGAAATGATAATAACCCAAGCTCGGTTAAAATTACCATTGGTGAGGAGCAAGCCAATATTTGGTTTCATTTCAAAAATAGTCCAGAAGGCATTCGATATTATCCAACCCTGCGATATCAAAATCAAAAGGTAGAGTTTATGTATAAAGGTGCCCATATTGTTTCGCAAACACCTGCTTGGCTTTTGGTAGACAATATGCTTTATGATTTTGAGAAAAATGTAGATGGTAAAAAATTGTTGCCATTTATGAGCAAACGGTATATTCAAATACCAAAAAAATCGGAGGAAACTTATTTAAGTAAATTTGTTCTTCAATTGGTTGAAAAGTATGATGTTAAAGCCGATTGTTTTAAGATTAATAATCTTCCTTCTTTTGGTAGGCCTGTTTTAAATATGCAAAATTTATTTGAGGATGAGGTAGCACTTCGACTTCAATTTAATTACGCAGACATTATTTTCGATTACCAATCGGATCAAGAGATACATGCCCAACTTTTAAAAGTTGGAGAGGAATATGTATTTAACCGTGTTGCCCGCAATAGAAAGTGGGAAGATGGCAGAATGAAAGCCTTGGAGAAAATGGGATTAAATCATTCTCATGGTCCCTATTTTATTTTGCCAGCGCTTAAATCATCCAAAAAACAGGATGATTTTTTAGGCATTGGTTCTTCTGATAAATATGTTTTCTTGGATTGGCTCAACCAATATTTCGAAGAATTAAAAGAGCAAGGAATTGATGTTGAACAAGACAGCGAACATTCTAAATTTTATATTGGTCCACGTGAGCTCAAAATAGAAGTAAAAGAACAAAGAGATTGGTTTGATGTTCAAGCTATCGCTCGTTTTGGAGAGTATTCTTTTTCGTTTATGGCTCTTCGTGAATACATCTTAAAAGGAAAGCGAGAGTTTATTTTACCCAATGGCTTAATTGCAATAATACCTGAAGAATGGTTTGGTAACCTAACAGGCATTTTTGAATTTAGCACCAGTGAAGATGAAATTAAAATAGAAAAACATCATATTGGATTGTTAGAGGAGCTTACCTTAAATAATAATAGATACCTAAAAATAAGCGATAAACTTCAGAAAATGTTAAGTTATGGGCAGTTGCGCGAAATGGAGATGCCCAAAGACTTCAAAGGAACTTTAAGACCATATCAAAAGGCTGGATTTGATTGGTTTTATTTTTTAAAAGATAATCAATTTGGTGGATGTTTAGCAGATGATATGGGTTTGGGGAAAACCATTCAAACCTTAGCCTTATTGCAAAAGGAACGCGAACTTTATTTGGCGCATTTAGAGGAAGATAAAATTCAAAAGCCTAGTAATTTTGCTCCGTTTGAACCTCTTGAAAATTCTGGTGCTCAAGGGCAGTTAAGTATTTTTGATCAGTCGGCTTTGGCTACTCCCCAACAGAATAATTTATTGTATTTGCAAACAGGTGGAGTTGCTCATCATAGCTTTAGCAAACCTGCTGAGCTTGGTTCAGAAAAAGGAAAGAATACCGTTATAAAAACGAGCTTAATTATTGTACCAAACTCTCTTGTATTTAATTGGTATAATGAGGCAAGGAAGTTTACTCCAGGAATAAAAATTTTAGTTTATACCGGAATTAATAGAATAAAAAATGCCAAATATTTTGTAAAATATGATTTGGTAATAAGTACATACGGAACGGTTCGGGTTGACATAGATATCTTCAAAGAATTTATGTTTAATTACATTATTTTGGATGAGAGTCAGGCAATAAAAAATGCACAGTCTCAAGTTTCAAAAGCGGTAAAATTATTGCATGCTAGCCGTAGGTTGGTACTAACCGGAACCCCAATAGAAAATAGTGTTCAGGAATTGTGGAGCCAGTTGTCATTTGTAAATCCAGGTTTGTTGGGAAGCTTACAATCCTTTTCAGAACGGTTTGTTTTACCCATTGAAAGGCAAAAGGACGTGATGAAAATGCAACAGTTGAAAGCCATCATTAGTCCGTTTATTTTACGCCGAACCAAGGATCAAGTTGCAACTGATTTGCCTGCTAAAATGGAGCAGGTTGTATATTGCCAAATGAGCGAAGAGCAGAACGAGGCTTATGAGAAAGTGAAGTCGTATTATAGAAATGAAATCATTAAAGCCATTCGCGATTTGGGTGTAAATAGATCCCAATTTACCTTGCTGCAAGGCTTAACTAAGTTGCGTCAAATTGCGAATCATCCGCTTTTAATAAACCCGGATTTTGTGGGTGAGAGTGGCAAGTTTAAAGAAGTTACTTATATGGCTCAAACTGCCTTGGCCGAAGGTCACAAGGTATTAATGTTTTCACAATTTGTGAGTCAGCTAGAGATATATAGAAAATGGTTTGAAACCCAACATATACCGTATTGCTACCTCGACGGTTCGATGACCAACGAGGCAAGGCAAAATATGGTTAACAAATTTCAACAAGGAAATACACCCTTTTTTCTAATCTCTTTAAAGGCGGGTGGGTTCGGCCTGAACCTAACCTCGGCCGATTATGTATTTTTGATAGATCCTTGGTGGAACCCTGCTGTTGAACGCCAAGCAATTGATAGAGCGCATAGAATTGGACAAACGCAGAATGTGTTTATCTATAAATTTATTACCAAAGATTCCGTTGAAGAAAAGATATTAGCACTTCAGGAAAAAAAGAAATTACTTGCAGACAATATTATTGAAACGGATGAATCTATTATTAAGCAAATTGATGTAGACGAAATAATGGAATTATTGAATTAAGAATTTTCACGAATGAAAAAGAGAGAACAACTTTTAAAGCTTAGAGATGAAGCTCAATTAGGTGGTGGCGCAGATAGAATTGCCTCACAACACAAAAAGGGAAAATTAACAGCTCGCGAACGCATTCATTTTTTAATGGATGAAGGCAGCTTCGAAGAAATAGGGGCCTTTGTTCAACACCGCAGCTCTGATTTTGGAATGGAAAAACAGAAGTTTCTTGGAGATGGAGTTGTTACCGGTTATGGAACTATAAATGGGAGATTAACCTATGTGTTTTCTCAAGACTTTACCATTTTTGGTGGGTCCTTATCTGAAACTCATGCAGAGAAAATTTGTAAGTTAATGGATTTAGCCATGAAAAATGGCGCTCCATTAATTGGCTTAAATGATAGTGGAGGCGCACGTATTCAAGAAGGTGTGGTAAGCTTAGGAGGGTACGCAGATATCTTCTATAGAAACACCCTTGCTTCGGGTGTAATTCCTCAGTTATCGGCTATTATGGGCCCCTGCGCTGGCGGTGCTGTTTATAGTCCTGCCATTACCGACTATATTTTAATGGTTGAAAATTCGAGCTATATGTTTGTTACGGGGCCAAATGTGGTAAAAACTGTAACGCATGAAGAAGTTAGTAGCGAAGATTTAGGTGGTGCGTCGGTGCATTCAAGCAAAAGTGGTGTAGCGCATTTTACTGCAGCAAATGAAATTGAAGCAATCCAACAACTTAAAAAATTATTGAGTTATGTGCCTCAAAATTGCGAAGAAAAAGTTCCTTCCTTGCCATATGAAAAGGCTGATGAAACACGAATGAAATTGGCAGATATTATTCCTGAAAGTGCTAATCAACCTTACGATATTAGAGAGGTTATTGATGAAGTTGCAGATGAAGGAAGTTTCTATGAAGTACATAAGAATTTTGCTGAAAATATTGTCGTTGGATTTGCTCGCTTAGCGGGTAAAAGTATTGGTATTGTTGCTAATCAGCCAGCTTTCTTGGCGGGAGTGTTGGATATACATTCTTCGCAAAAAGCTGCTCGTTTTGTAAGATTCTGCGATTGTTTTAATATTCCCTTATTAGTGTTTGAAGATGTTCCAGGATTTTTGCCTGGTACCGATCAAGAATGGAATGCGATAATTACCAATGGTGCAAAATTATTGTATGCATTTTGTGAGGCAACGGTTCCAAGAGTTACTGTTATTACACGTAAAGCATACGGTGGAGCGTATGATGTAATGAATAGCAAACACATTGGTGCCGATATGAACTTTGCTTGGCCTAGTGCTGAGATTGCTGTTATGGGAGCCAAAGGTGCTGCCGAAATTATTTTCAAACGCCAAATAGATGCTGCCGAAAATAAAGAGGAAGCTTTAAAAGCAAAGGAAACAGAATATGCCGAGTTGTTTGCCAATCCTTACCGTGCAGCCGAGCGTGGATTTATTGATGATGTAATTTTGCCAGAGGAAACAAGAGCTAAATTAATAAAGGCATTTTCTATGCTTGAAAATAAAGTAGCCACTTTGCCTCGCAAAAAACATGGCAATATTCCATTATAAGAAATAATCTATTTTATCGTTTGGCCAATGATACTAAGTTAATTTATCAGGTATGAAAAAGTATATCTTTCAAACTAAACTAATACTCGCTTCTCTTATGCTGCTACCCATTTTTTCTTGGGCGCAACAAGAAAGAGTATGCAGTTCAAAAGTTACTTCGGTAAATGTATTCTTGAACCAAGCTCAGGTACATAGAGAAGGGAAATTGGCATTGGAGGAAGGTGTTAACTTAGTTGTTTTTGATAAGATATCTCCGCAGTTAATTCAAGGCTCAATTGAAGTAGAGGCAGTAGAGGGAGTTGAAATACTTTCGGTAGGGGTGCAGACCGATTATTTTTCAAAAAATAATAAGCCAACATTCATTCTTAATTTAGAAGATTCATTACGCACAATTACAGAACATTTAGCCGAAATAAAAGCGGATAAAGAAGCATTGGTTTTGCAAAAGGAATTGTTGCTAGCTAATAAAAATTTGGGCGGGAGCACTCAAGGAGTAAAGGCTGATGAATTGGAAGATGTATTGCTAATTTATCAGAAAAAGCTACAGGAGTTTAAGTTCGAGAATATTCGTTTAAACCGACTTGAACGCACCTATTTGGATCAAAAAGTTTTGGTAGAAAATCAATTGCAAGAGTATACCAATGGTACACTTTCATTGATAAATCAAATAGTGGTTCAGGTTAGGTGCAGTAAACCTTTAGCAGAAGCAAAATTTGGACTAAAGTATTTGGTAAATGGAGTTAGTTGGCAAGCCTTTTATGATGTGAGAGTAAAGGATACTAAAAACCCAATGCAATTTGTGTTGAAAGCCAACCTTACGCAAAATACTGGTGAGGTTTGGGAGAATGTAAAACTAAAACTCACTACTGCCAATCCAATGGATATAGGTGTTAAGCCTATTCTTGAACCAACCAGATTGTATTTGGTAAACAATAGTATTACAGAAAAAGATGCCGATGGCATTTCGGAAAAGATGGATGCGCCAGCTGCTTATAGGGCACTAAACGGTAATGAAGCATATACTCCAATCTCCCAACCCACTCAAACCTTATTGAACCTTGAATTTGATGTGGCAGGTTTAAGCACCATCCCATCCGATTCGAAAACTCATTTGGTTGAATTGTATCGCTTTTCATTACCTGCCAGCTATGGGTATGCTTGTGTGCCTAAATTAAATTCGGAAGTGTTTGTGACTGCCAAGGTTCAAACCAATGAATTAATTAGCCAATTAAACGGGGAGGCAAATGTGTATCTAAATGGCACTTATACTGGTAAAACTTTCTTGTCTGATAAAGGGCAAGATTCATTAACCATAACCTTGGGAAAAGAACATAGAGTAATTGTTAAAAGAGAAAAAGTAAAAGAGATGTGCAGTAAATCTTTGTTTGGGTCAACCAAAAAAGAGGCAAGCACAATTGAAATTACCTTAACCAATAGTAGTAACGAAACCATTGAAGTTGCTTTGGAGGATCAAATTCCTGTGCCAAGCAATAAAGAAATTGAGGTTAAATTGGGTGATATTGGAGACGCCAAACTTGCTGTAGAAACTGGCCAATTGAGTTGGACAAAAAAGCTTGCTCCAAAGCAAACTATCAAAGTTAGGTTCTCATTTGAAATAAGTTATCCATCTAATAAAATAATAACAGGCTATTAATTTAAGGCATGTTTATTGTTATTGATAAAATCTAATTATTTTCCCACCATTAAATAGAACATTATGAAAAAACTAATTCTTTTACTTTTAGTAGCTTTTGCTATTCAATCAAATTCTGCATTTGCCCAATTGGGTGGCGCTATGGATAAACTTGCAAAACAAGGCTCTGCCGCTGCAACCGATGCAAAAAACTCTTCTACTTCAACCATTTTAGGTAACTTAGATAAATCTTTAAAAGATCAATTTAAATTGGATGGTGTTAAGTCGCAAATTATGGGCGATGTATTAAAAATTAAGGTTGCCGACACAGATTTTACTAAATTATCAGCTGCTTCAAAAACCAAGCAAGGTAATCAAATTGCAGATGCTGCCTCAAGTATTTTGGGTGGTAGCGGTTTGAACCTACAAGGATTAGGTTTAAAAAACATTATTGTTGAAATGTTTAAGAGTATGAGTTTGAATGATATTCTTGCTACTATTAAAAAACCAATTTAATACTACAATAAACTTTTTTTAAGAGCCATATTGCCATAGGTAATGTGGCTTTTCTTTTTATAAAATTGGCTGTTTGATACCTGCTATTTTTTTTGCATTTTTGATCCATGGGTATAAAAGCAATATTAGCTAAACCCTTTGCCAAGTATATAGCTGGTAAAGTAAAAAAGGAAAGTGAAAATGCCCTTGAATGGCAAAGCACTTGGATGAACAAAATTCTTGGCTCAGCTCAAAATACGGCTTTTGGTAAGGACCATTCTTTTTCAAAAATTAATTCCTATGAGCTTTTCAAAGCGAATATTCCCATTCGCGATTATGAAGCGCTAAAGCCCTATGTAGATAGAATGGTAGCAGGAGAGGTTGATATTTTATGGCCTGGTAAACCACTTTATTTTGCAAAGACTTCTGGCACAACTAGTGGCGTAAAATATATTCCTATTTCTAAAGAATCCATTTCATTTCATATTAACTCGGCTCGCAATGCATTGCTTTGTTATATTGCAGAAACCGGGAATTCTGAATTTGTGGATGGGAAGCTAATTTTTCTTTCTGGTAGCCCTGAAATGGATACAAAAAACGGTATTTTCACTGGCCGATTAAGTGGTATTGTTAACCATCATGTTCCCCAATATTTGCGAACTAACCAAATGCCATCTTATGCTACTAATTGCATTGAAGATTGGGAGCAAAAAGTAGAGAAAATTACGGAGGAAACCTTGTCAGCAGACATGACTCTCATAAGTGGAATTCCACCTTGGGTTCAAATGTATTTTGATAAGCTTAAAGAGAAAACAGGCAAACAAATAAAAGACCTATTTCCAAATTTTAATTTGTTTGTTTATGGTGGGGTAAATTTTGAACCCTACAGAGCAAAAATTGAAGAAAGTATTGGTAAGAAAGTAGATACCATAGAAACCTATCCCGCCTCAGAAGGATTTATTGCCTACCAAGATTCTCAAGAGGCAAATGGCTTATTATTATTGGTTAATAATGGGATATTTTATGAGTTTATTCCTGTTGATGAATTCTTTCATGAGAACCCAACAAGGTTGTCACTTGCCCAGGTGGAGCTAGGAGTTAATTACGCTATTATTTTAAATACCAATGCTGGTCTTTATGGTTATAATATTGGCGACACAGTAAAATTTGTTTCTTTAAATCCATATCGAATAAAAGTAACAGGTAGAATAAAACATTATATTTCGGCATTTGGCGAGCATGTAATTGGTGAGGAGGTTGAATTTGCCATTTTATCTGTTGCCAAAAAGTATGGCGTCAGCATTATTGAATTTACGGTTGCCCCACAGGTTAATCCGCCCGAAGGAGGTTTGCCCTACCACGAATGGTTTGTTTCATTTGAGAATGAACCAACAGATTTGGCAGGTTTTTCGGCAGAGGTAGATATAGCTTTGCAAACCAAGAATATTTATTACCAAGATTTAATTAAGGGAAGCATTTTGCAAGCATTGAAAATTAGAACCTTGGCTCCAGATGCATTTATTCATTACATGAAATCGCAAGGGAAATTAGGCGGTCAAAACAAGGTGCCTCGTTTAAGCAATGACCGTAAAATTGCGGATTTGTTGTCTGCATAGAGTTGAATTTCAAATGATGTTCAACAGAGGGAATTTCAGCACCCATTCTTAATTAATTTGCTTTATTTTGCAGTTCGTTTTTTATGGAAAATCAAAAGAAGAAAATTGCTATTTTAGGTAGCACTGGAAGTATAGGAACTCAAGCTCTTGAAGTTATTAGTGAGCAAAATGCATTCCTTGAGGTGGAAGTTTTAACCGCCAATAGCAATGCCGATTTGCTTATAAAACAAGCATTACATTACAAGCCAAATCATGTTGTAATTGCCGATGAATCTAAATACCTAGAGGTAAAGGATGCATTAGACCCACATGACATAAAAGTTTTTGCAGGTAATAAAGCCATTGAGGAGCTAATGGAAATTACCGAAGCCGATATGGTTTTAACGGCTATGGTTGGATATAGTGGTTTGAAACCTACTATTAAAGCGATAGAAAATAAGAAACGTATTGCCCTTGCAAACAAAGAAACTTTGGTGGTGGCAGGAGAGTTAATAACTCAATTATGTGCTCAAAATAGAGTTGATTTAATACCTGTCGACTCCGAGCATTCGGCCATTTTTCAATGTTTGGTTGGAGAGAATTTGGATACCATTGATAAAGTAATATTAACAGCCTCAGGTGGTCCCTTTAGAGGAAAAAAGAGAGAGGATCTTTTACATGTAACCAAGGCCCAAGCTCTTAAGCATCCTAATTGGAGCATGGGTGCAAAAATAACCATCGATTCGGCCTCCATGATGAATAAAGGCTTGGAGGTAATAGAGGCCAAATGGCTATTTGGTTTACAAAAAAATCAAATTGATGTAGTGGTACATCCTCAATCTATTGTGCACAGCATGGTTGAGTTTAATGATGGAAGTATAAAGGCCCAAATGGGTTTGCCAGACATGAAACTCCCAATTCATTATGCCTTTTTCTTTCCGCAAAGGGTTCAAACCGACTTTAAGCGATTGAGTTTTAAAGATTATAACACACTTACATTTGAGGAGCCAGATCCAATTACTTTCAGAAATTTGGGTCTTGCCTTTGAAGCCATGGATAAGGGAGGAAATATGGCATGTATTTTAAATGCGGCCAACGAAATTGCCGTGGATGCTTTTCTTAAGGACAAGATAAAGTTTTTAGAAATTGCCGAATTAAATGAGAAATGTATGAATTTGGTTTCCTTTATTGAAAGGCCTAGTCTGGAGGATTATGTTAATACAGATGAAGAAACGAGAAGAATTGCCCTCAGTTTATTGAGTTAATTGGTTATTATTGCAAATATTTATAGGAATTAAACAAACACATGCAAGCACTTATCATGGCGGCCCAGCTTATTTTGGGCATATCTATATTAGTTATTTTACACGAATTTGGGCATTATTTAGCTGCTAGAGCTTTTGGAATTAAAGTAGAGAAATTCTATTTATTCTTTGATGCTTGGGGTGTTAAATTATTCTCCATAAAAATAGGCGAAACTGAATGGGGTATTGGTTGGTTGCCTCTTGGTGGATATGTGAAAATTGCAGGTATGATTGACGAAAGCATGGATAAAGAAGCCATGAAACAGCCTGCTCAACCTTGGGAATTTAGAAGTAAACCAGCTTGGCAACGACTAATTGTAATGATTGGTGGGGTAGTGGTAAATATAGTAACTGGGGTGGTAATTTTTGCCATGATGAGCTACTATTATGGAGAAAAGTATATTCAAAATTCTTCTGTTACCAATGGTATTGTGCCTTCTGAATTGGCTAGAGGATATGGATTTCAAACTGGTGATAAATTGGTTTCTGTTAATGGAACTAAATTGATGCGTTTTGAAGATGCGCTTAAAATTAAGGATATTCTTGGAAACGGAGTTACCTATGATGTTGAGCGAAATGGCCAATTAATGCAAGTTAGTTTGCCTTCTGATTTTGTAAAGAAATTTAGCGAAGCCAAAGCCGATTTCTTTTTGCCTCGTATGCACTTTTACGTGGCCGAATTAACTCCTGGCTATCCTGCAGAAAAAGCTGGTTTAAAGGTAAATGATGTAATTACTAAAGTAGATACTTCTACCTTTGAATTCTTCGACGAGTTCCAATCTATGTTGAAGGCAAGTGCTGGTAAAGAAGTTGCCTTATCCATCTTAAGAGATACTCAAACTGTAATCATGAAGGTTATGGTGGATGAAAAAGGTAGAGTTGGCTTTAAACCCGATTCAAAAGACTTTGCCTATGAGGTTGTTGAATTTGGCTTCTTTGAATCTTTCCCTGCTGGTTGGAACAAAGCAGTAGAAACAATTGATGCACAAATTCGTGGATGGGGTAAGATTTTTAAAGGCGATATTGCCGTAAATAAAGCCGTGCAAGGTCCAATTGGAATAGCCAAGTTTTATGGTGGCGAATGGATTTGGAGCAGATTTTGGTTATTCACCGCCTTAATTTCACTAGGTCTTGCCTTTATGAATATATTGCCAATTCCAGCATTAGATGGTGGTCACGTAATATTCTTACTAGTAGAAATGATCTTGGGTCGCCCATTAAGCGAGAAGTTTTTGGAACGCGCTCAATATGCTGGTATGATAATTTTGCTTAGCTTAATGGTGCTAATTTTCGGAAACGATATTTGGGGTTTATTCAAATAATTACTTCCCATTCTTTCGGCAATAACAATCCACTAGATGGTCGTTTACCATGCCAGCTGCTTGCATAAAAGCATAGCAAATGGTTGAACCTACGAAGGTAAAGCCGCGCTTTTTCAGGTCTTTGCTCATGGCATCGCTTTCTTTGGTTTTAGCAGGTATTTGACCTCCAGTAGTCCAATTGTTGGTAATGGTTTTGTGCCTGGTAAATTGCCAGATATAGGCATCAAAAGTTCCAAATTCTTTTTGAACTTCTAAAAAGGCCTTGGCATTTTTTACAGTGCCATAAATTTTTAAGCGATTACGAATAATTCCTGCATCCAACATCAATGTTTCTAGTTTTTTGTCGCTGAATTTTACAATTTTGTTTGGGTCGAACCCAGCAAAAGCCTTCTCAAAGTTTTTGCGTTTATGTAAAATTGTCTTCCAACTTAAGCCAGCTTGAAAGGCATCCAAGACTAAAAATTCAAATAGTTTTTGGTCGTCGTGCAAGGGAACTCCCCATTCTTCCTCATGGTAGGCCATCATTAATGGGTCGTTTTGTGGCCAAGGGCAGCTTGTTTTTTTCATAGGCGGTAAACTAATTCAATCTATTCAGATACACAAGTGGAGAAATAGTTTTTATTTAGGTTCGAACCCAATTATTTTTGTCGAAATTTACACGCATGCAATTAGAGGCACTTACCGCTATTTCACCAATTGATGGGAGATATAGAAAACAAACCGAAACGCTAGGAAATTATTTTAGTGAATACGCACTTATTAAATACCGTGTTTGGGTAGAAATGGAGTATTTTATTGCTCTAGCCGAATTGCCTTTGCCTCAATTAGCCGGTAAAGTTAGTGAGAACCAAAAACAACAAATTAGGGCCATTTATCAGAACCTAAGTTTGGATCAGGCAAAGCAAATAAAGGAAATTGAACGCACCACAAATCATGATGTGAAGGCAGTGGAATATTTTATTAAGGCCGAATTTGAAAAACTTGGATTGAAAGACGCTTCAGAGTTTGTTCATTTTGGATTAACCTCTCAGGATATTAATAATACGGCCATTCCTATGAGTTTGCGATTGGCCATTCAGGAAGAAATGCTTCCAATGTTGCATTCTGTTCTTGCTAGTATGGATCAACAAGCACATGCTTGGGCTCATATCCCAATGTTGGCTAGAACACACGGACAGCCAGCTTCTCCAACTCGTTTGGGGAAAGAATGGGAGGTTTTTATTTCAAGAATTAAGGTTCAATTAGCACAATTAGAACAGTTAAGTTTTCCTGCTAAATTTGGTGGCGCAACCGGTAATTTTAATGCGCATGTGGTGGCATACCCTGCTATTGATTGGTTGCAATTTGGCACTCAATTTTGTTCCCATTTAGGTTTGAACCGTTCTCACCCTACTACGCAAATTGAGCATTATGATAATTTAGCTGCAATTTTTGATGTGTTTAAGCGTATAAACACCATTTTACTTGATTTTTCTAAAGATGTATGGCAATATGTGGCAATGGATTATTTTAAGCAAAAACTAAAAGAGGGCGAGGTTGGATCAAGTGCCATGCCTCATAAAGTGAACCCTATTGATTTTGAAAATGCAGAAGGAAATCTAGGAATAGCAAACGCTTTGTTTGAACATTTATCGGCAAAATTACCCATCTCTAGATTGCAAAGAGATTTAACAGATAGTACGGTGTTGCGTAATGTGGGTGTGCCTTTTGGCCATATGTTAATTGCATTTAAATCATTAGAGAAAGGCTTAGGAAAATTGTTATTGAACGAACCTAAATTGCATTTGGATTTAGAAAATAATTGGGCAGTTGTGGCAGAAGCTATTCAAACCATATTGCGTAGAGAAGGGTTTGATAAACCCTATGAAGCCCTAAAAGCATTAACTAGAACCAATGAAGCAATAACGCAACAATCTATTCAAGAATTTATAAGTACCTTGGCTGTTACCGAGGATGTAAGAGCCGAATTATTTACTATCACTCCTCATAATTACACTGGAATATGAAACAAGTTTTTACGGCATTAGTAGCCATTGTATTAGTATCTGTTGCATGCGATGATCCAATTCCTCATGTTTTGTTTGATGAGTCGGATACCATACCAAAGGTAGTTGCAACAAATAAATCAACAGATAATTACGATGGAACAATTCCAGGAATGGACGCCAAAGTTATTGATTATACCTTGCCAAACCCATACCAACATAAGGCGCAATTGTTTAGAGATAGTTCCATTGCAACAAGTTGGGATGAGGCAGGATTTCCAAATGCCAAAGACTTTATTATTTTTTATAAAAAATTCCAGTGGGATGTAATGGACAGAAATAAAGAGAAAATTGCTTCTAATATTGATTTTCCTTTACGTGACTATAAGGATAAGAAATCCTTCTTTAAAAACTTCGATTCCATTTTTGCTCCAGATTTTGTGGAGGAAATTTTGGATCAAGATCCAATGGAAATATACCGCGATAAAAAGGGTGCTATGATTGGAGAAGATGGCCAATTATGGTTTAAAATGAAGGGCGGCAAATACAAGATAATTGAAATAAATCCATAATATGGCAGCATTTATTGAGTTTCCTGGACCAATTGTCTTCGAAAAGGTTGAGCAATTAAAAGAAGATACTCCAGCTTTATGGGGCACTATGACTGCCCAACATATGTTGGAGCATTTGCTACTGCCATTAGAATTTTCGAGAGGATTGTTTGAAGTACCATTGGTAAGCCCAATTGACAAAGTTGAAAAAATAAAAAGGATAATGCTCCTGAGTGATGCACCTTTAAAGAGAGATTTTCCAGCTCCATTTTTAAGTCCAGGATTGCAGCCTTTGAAATTTGGTAGTTTAAATGAAAGCAAATTAGCTTTATTTACAGAAATTGAGACCTTTCTGAGCTTTTGGAAAGAGAATCCAAGCTCAATTTTTACGCATCCTATTTTTGGTCCATTAAATGAGAAGGAGTGGTATGTGTTTCATAGTAAGCATTTTACTCATCATTTAAGTCAGTTTGGATTAGTTTGATGCTAGAAATGGTGCAAAGCTTTTGTTTTTCAAAAAAATAGCTGATATTTGCCACCCCGGAAAAGGAGACCCGGGGATTAAAAACAAAAATTAGATATGTCAGTAAAAATCAGATTACAACGTCATGGACGTTCTAAATCACCTTTTTACCACGTAGTGGTGGCGGATTCGCGTGCTCCGAGAGATGGTAAGTTTATCGAGAAAATTGGTTCTTATCTTCCTCAGACACAGCCTGCAACCATTGAGTTGGATGTAGATCGCGCAACCTACTGGTTAGAAAATGGTGCTCAACCTACCGACACTTGTCGTGCAATCCTTTCATACAAAGGTGCATTGATGAAAAGCCATTTGGCAGTTGGTGTAAAGAAAGGTGCTTTTACCCAAGAGCAAGCCGATGAGAAATTTACTAAATGGATTAGCGAAAAAGAAAGCAAAGTTAAATCACATGTTGACCGTGTGAAAATGACTGCTTCTGAAAAAGTAGCTGCTAAATTAGCTGAAGAAGCTAAAGTGAACAAAGCTCGTTTGGAGAAATTAGCTGCTAAAGCTGCTGCTGCAGAAGCTGCTGCTAATGCAACTGAAGAAGTTCCTACAGAAGAAACTCCTGGAGTTCCTGCTGAAGAAGCTACTGAAACACCAGCCGAATAATTAGTACCATTGAAAACCATCCAACGAAAAGACTTCGTAGAAGTTGGCTCTGTGGTTAAGGTTCATGGCACCAAGGGTGAGCTTAGATGTATGCTTACTCGTGAAATAGATTTAAAAGAATGGGCTTTTCTCGAATTTCGGGGAAAGCCCGTTCCTTTTTATATAGAAGGAACTAAAGCCGAATCTTATGAAGAGATAATTCTTAAACTAAGAGATATTGATTCAATAGAAATTGCTAAAGGTTTTATTGGCAAGGTTTTGATGTTGCCAAAGAAACAAGTCAAAAAGGATACAAGCTTTGATGAATTTGATATTTTGGGCTACCAAATAATTGATTCAGTTTTGGGTAATTTGGGAGAGGTGGAAGAAATTGTAGAGTATCCTTATCAAACTTTAGCAAAAATAAGTCGAGGCGAAATGCCTGTTTTAATTCCCTTAGTTGACGGAATTGTATTAGAAATAAACGATCGCAAAAAAACTGTTTTGGTTAAATTACCTGATGGTTTATTAGAAATAAATTAATCGTTTTGAAAGCGCAGTTCTTTAAGTTCTTTTGCCTTGGAGTTTGTAAAGGCAACAATTCCTAAAGTCATTAATCCCCCAAAAATAACTGAATTAGCTGTGCCAATTAATTTTGCTGCTAATCCACTTTCAAATGCGCCAATTTCATTTGATGAACCAATAAATATTGTGTTCACGGCACTTACTCTTCCTCTCATATCATCTGGTGTATGTATTTGCAAAATGTTAGATCTTACCACCACACTTATGCTATCAAAGGCTCCGCTTAAAAAAAGTAAAATGAGCGATAGAATAAAGTTTTGGGAAAGCCCAAATCCAAGCATACATAGTCCAAAAGCTCCTACAGCCAGAATAAGAGTTTTGCCTGGTTCGCTCAAATTTTTTCGCATCGATAAGTAAGTCATCATAAGCACAGCTCCAAAGGAAGGGGCAGCCCTGAGTAATCCTAAACCTTCGGCTCCAGTATGCAAAATTTCATTTGCAAAAATTGGTAACAAGGCGGTTGCACCTCCAAAAAGCACAGAAAATAAATCTAGGGATAAAGCAGAAAGGATTATTTTATGGTTGTAAACAAAGCTAATTCCAACTTTTAATCGGCTCAGAATTTTTTCATTAGTGGGAGGCTTTTTTTCGAACGTAATTTGAATTTGGTTCAGGGCAAAAAACGCAATACATGAAAGAATAATAATACTTGTAAAGCTAGTTTCTAAGCCAAGATATGCATAACAAAACCCTCCCAAGGCGGGGCCAATTACCGAGGCAAATTGCCAAATTGTACTGTTTAAGGTACCCGCGTAGGTGAGCAAATTTCTTGGTACTAATTGTGATATGGTTGCAAAAGATGCAGGAGCATAAAACCCTCTAGCAAATCCGCTTAAACAAATAAATGAATAAATAGCATACAATTGTATTTTGCCAACTAAGGGGCCGCCAAAAGCAAAGAAAAGTCCACAGCTACTCACAATCATAGCTAAAAGACTAATTAGAAGAATGGTTTTTCTATTATGAATGTCGGCCATATGACCAGCATATAGCGCAATAGAAATAGCAGGAATTGCTTCGGCCAAGCCAACTAAACCAAGAGAAAAAGGATCGTTTGTGAGTTTATAGATTTGCCAGCCAATTATAACAGCTTGCATTTGCAAGGCTAATGTTAGAAATAGGCGAGTGGCTAAAAAAAATCTAAATGATGGGATTTTTAAAACCTGAATGGTGGTTTGGTTGCTCATTAATTTTTACGAAATAGCCATTTGAAAAGTTCTTTATAGGTTGGTTTTTTTCCATAGGTTAAAATACCAATTCTATAAATCCTTCCTGCAAACCATACGGTAGATAAAAATCCTAGAATCATACAAACCATAGAGGCAATAATTTGATAGGTTGGAATTCCAAATGGAAGTCGAACCATCATGATTACTGGAGAGCTAAATGGTATCATAGAAAGCCAAACCGATAAAGAACTGTTTGGAGAATTAATAACTGTTTGAGCCAAAGCAATTGAGAAAATGAGTGGTAAGGTAATTGGCATCATAAATTGCTGGGTGTCTGTTTCGTTATCTACGGCTGAGCCAACTGCAGCAAACAATGCCCCGTAGAATAGGTACCCACCAATAAAATAAAATACAAATAGGCCTAAAATAAGTGGGAAATTAAAGTTTCCAAGGGCATCCAAAAACTCCCCACTACTTGGGGCAGGTGTTTGAACTCCTGCTGTATTAATTTGTTCTGTTACTACGCTTGGTTCAATATGCATTAAATCTTTTACTAACATAGTAACTGGGCCACTAAGCAAGGTAACTAGGGCTACCCAAATTACAAACTGAGTAAAACCTACCATGGCAATTCCCATAATTTTCCCCATCATTAATTGGAATGGTTTCACAGAAGAAATAATTACCTCAACAATGCGGTTTGTTTTTTCTTCAATCACACCTTTCATAACTTGAACACCATAGAGAAAAATGAAAAAATAAATAAGGAAGGCGCCTAGAAAACCAATCATTGTAGTGGCACCAGAATTGCCTTTTTCAAAGCCATCTGCAGTGTTTTTTCTAGTATTAAGATTGACATCAATTTGGTCAATTTCGCTGAGTATTTTATTGTCAATACCTTTGGCTCTTAGTTGTTGGTTTTTGAGTGATTTTTCTAATTGAGATTCAATGGTTGTAAGTGTGTTAATGCCGGGTTGTTCATTTGCTAACAAGTCATAAGAATAGCTTTCCTCTTTTTTACTAATTGTTAAAATGCCATAGGTTCCAGTTTCATCCAACAATAATTTGGGTTCATCTTTGGAAAGGGTTTTATATTGAAAGTTTATTGTTTTTGTATCCTCCAAGGTATTATTAAAGATACCCGTTTCATCGTTTACCAAGATGATTTTTTTATCCTCGGCAAGATCTTTATTGAAGGATAAATAGAAAATTATCCCATAAAACAGTACTATTAAAAGGGGAGAAAGAAGGGTCATTATTAAGAACGATTTTTTCTTAACCCTTGTTAAATATTCGCGTTTGCAGATAAGCCAGATTTTATACATAATTATAGCGATTGTGATTTTTGTTGAACAGCTTGAATAAAAATTTCTTCCATGCTTGGAAGGCTTTCACCAAATGAATGAATAGAAATTTGTTGGTTTAATAAATGTGCTATAAGGTCATTATTTGAGGCTATTGAGTTTAATTCGAGCAGGCAATTTGTTTCGCCATTTTTTGATTCTTCTTTTGAAACGTTAATGAATGAATCACTTAAAAGCCTTTGACCTGAATAAGTGAGTGCAAATTGGTTTTTCTTAAATTGTTGTTTAATGGTGTTTACTTCTCCATCTAGAATTTTTTCGGCCTTATTAATTAGGGCAATATGATCGCATAATAGTTCAACAGAATCCATTCTATGCGTTGAGAAAATTATGGTTGCTCCATTTTGTTTTAATTGCAAAATTTCGTCCACCAATAATTGGGCATTAATAGGGTCAAAACCAGAAAATGGTTCATCTAAAATTATCAATTCTGGTTCATGCAAAACGGTTGCAATAAATTGAACCTTTTGTTGCATTCCCTTTGAAAGTTCTTCTACTTTTTTACCAAGCCAGTTTTTTATTTCAAATTTATCTACCCAATATTTTAGCTTTTCTTTAGCCATTGAATTGGATAATCCTTTTAACTCAGCAAAATATAATAGTTGATCCTTAACGGTCATTTTCTTGTATAAGCCTCTTTCTTCTGGTAAGTATCCCATTTTATAGATATGGTTTTCTTGCAGAGGATTTCCGTTAAAAAGAATGGTGCCAGAATCAGCTTCTGTAATATGAGTTAAAATTCTGATTAGGCTTGTTTTACCAGCACCATTCGGCCCAAGTAAACCAAAAATGGAGCCTTTTTTTATCCCTAAACTAATATTTTTTAGGGCGATATGGTTTTGATAACTTTTGTTTAGAGAGTTAATTTCAATAATCATAGATGCAAGTAAATCAATTTAAATAAAGGGAAAAGGTAAAAGATGGTGGAATGAATATTTTTTATTTAAGCGGTATAAATTGAAAATTTTGAATAGATAAAATATTTGTAAGTAGATTTTTATCTATTAATTTGCTATTTTTGGATAGAATAAATACTATAATTAATAGGAAGCAGTGAAAGTAATCAAATTTTATTTAGTGTTGGTTTTTGGGCTAATTTCCCAGGTTTGGGCATCCGATTTCACCAAATTGACTGTAATGGGTTCAATACCAAATGCAAAGCCAATGGCCATGGATGGATGGAGATTAGGTGGAGGATTAGGTTATGCCTTTTATGTTGGAGATCAAATGGATTATACTCTTACTCGCCACTATGGCGATTTTAATGAGTTGCGTACAAACCTTACCTTGAGTGCATTTCATCAATTGGATGAATTAAAGGAATGGGGATTAGTAATGAAATTTGGATCTTTTCAGACCTTGAAATCATCAAATATGCAAGGTATACAATGTAATTACCAAGAAATTCAATCGGTTTGGCAAAGGAGCTTAAATGATAATATTGGCCTAAATGGCGGTCCGGTTACAGTTAATTTTCAATACGGAATTGGTATAATGTATTACAAAAGCAAATATTTTGCTGTTAATCCTAATTTTAAAACGGAAGATTATGTTATCTCAAGTGTTGGATACGGTTATGCTAATAGAACCGATTGGAAAGGCGCAGCTTTTACCGATATAGCAAAAAAGAAACTTACTTTTTTAGGGAATTTAGGTTTGAATATTGGGTTTAGAATGGGCCGAAATATGAGCCTTTATTATGAAACAAGCCTTCAAGTTTCTACTAGTAATAAACTTTCCGGAAATTTGTCTAAAACCTCAGCCATACCTCCTGATTGTTATTTGTATACTGGGCTAAGTTTTTATTATAGATTTGGCAAGGCTGGCGGACGTTTAGGATGTCCTAAATTCTAGAATATTCTAGGATAATTTTTAACAATATTTTCTTTTTCTATTGTTTTTATCATTAACTTCGTTTTAATGCAAGTTAAAGAATAAATCAGTGCCAATTATTAGGCTTCAAATAGCTTTATTTGTGCTTTTGATGGCATTTTGTTCGTCAAAAGTTTTGGGGGGGTCAACAAATCCAATTGGCCAAATTGCCATTAATAAGGGAGGAATTGAAATGTATAGGTTTGGCGGTGGAATGGGATATGGTTTTTATTTAACGAACCAAATGGATTACCAAATTACCACGAATTATGGTTCCTTTAATGAGTTAATTCCTAGTTATTTATTGGGTTTTCATAAGGCATTAAATTCTGATTTTGAAATTGGAGTTGAAGCTCGAAATGGACATTTGCTTACACTTAAATCAGAAAACACACAAGGGTCGACTTGCGACTTTAACGACGCCTATTTTATGGTTGATTACAGCCTTAACCATAATGCTGATTTGAGTAATCAACGATTTACAATTAATGCTCAGATGGGTTTAGGACTAACCTATTTTAGATCAAAATATTTTACGGTTAATACAAAGACCAAAGAAATAGATAAAATTTGGGCTACTTTAGGGTATAATGGCGAGCTAACATCTATAAAGGATCAGGCCAATAAGCAGGCAGCAATTATTGGATCCATTGGATTTAATTTTGGGTATAGACTTAGTAATACTATAAATATTTATTGGGAGACAACTACCAATATCAGTACATCCAATAAAATGTCGGGTAATCTCTTTAAAAGGAGTTGGATTCCACCTGATAGCTACTTTATGAGTAGCTTAGGAATATATTTTAGATTAGGATCAAGAAAAGGACAGCTAGGCTGCCCTAAGTTTTAATTAAAAAATTCTTTCATTCTATCAAAGAAGCCATGGTCGTTTTTATCTGGCTTTGGCATAAAGTTTTCGGAAGTACGCAATTTTTCTAAAAGTGCTTTTTCTTCAGAGCTCATCTTTTTTGGGGTCCAAACATTAACCTGAACCAATTGATCACCATGGTAGCCAGAGTTAAGTTCTGGTAATCCTTTTCCTCTTAATCTTAATATTTTACCTGCTTGAGTTCCTGCATCAATTTTTAGTTTAACCTTTCCGTTTACGGTAGGAATTTCTACTTGGGTGCCAAGAGCAGCATCTGCAAAATTTAGGTATAAATCAAAAATGATATTATTACCATCTCTTTTAAGAACAGGGTCTTCAATTTCTTCTATTAAGATAATTAAATCACCAGGAATTCCACCTCTCTCAGGAGCGTTACCTTTTCCACTCATTGAGAGCTGCATTCCATCTGCAACCCCAGCTGGAATGTTAACTGTAATCACCTCTTCGCCTTCCATTCTTCCAGAACCACGACATGAACCACAGCTAGAGGTTACAACCGTTCCTTCACCGTTACAACTAGGGCAGGTTGAGGTGGTAGCCATTTGTCCAAGGAAGGTTTGTGTTACTTTTCTAACCTGACCAGAACCACCGCAAGTACCACAAGTTTTAAAGGATGCTTTATCTTTTGCTCCATTTCCACCACACGTATTACAAGCTATTTGCTTGGTAACTTTCAATTTCTTTTCTACACCCGTAGCAATTTCTTGAAGGGTTAGTTTAACTTTAATTCTTAGGTTCGAACCAACTCGTTGTCTTCTTCCTCCATTTCCACCTCTGCGCTGGCCACCGCCACCGAAGAAGGATTCGAACGGATTACCATCGCCAAAAACATCCCCAAATTGACTAAAGATATCGTCCATATTCATTCCACCACCTTGATGGCCGCCACCGGCTCCCATTCCTTGGTGTCCAAATCTATCGTAACGAGCCTTTTTATCAGCATCACTTAATACCTCATAGGCTTCTGCTGCTTCTTTAAATTTGTCCTCGGCTTCTTTATTGCCTGGATTTTTATCAGGATGAAATTTGATGGCCATTTGTCTATAGGCCTTTTTAATTTCATCGGCGGCAGCATTTCTACCTACACCTAGTATTTCGTAATAATCTCTTTTAGCCATCTTATTTTTTATTCGCCAATTACAACTTTTGCAAACCTAATAACCTTATCATGCAGGAAGTACCCTTTTTCTAAAACATCCACAATTTTATCTTTCAACTCTAATGTTGGGGCAGGTATTTTAGTAATTGCTTCATGAAAATCTGGATCAAATGATTTTCCATTAGCGTCCATTTCTTTTAGCCCTTTTTGGGTCATAGTGTTTTTAAGCTTATTATAAATAAGTTCAACACCTTCTCTCACCTTGGCCGTTTCATCAGTGCTTGGCATATTGGCCATGGCTCTTTCAAAATCATCAAGCACCGGCAGCATAGCTAATAATGATTCTTGGTTTGCCGTTTTAAATAAATCTGAACGCTCTTTGGTGGTACGTCTTTTATAATTTTCGAACTCAGAATAAAGCCTTAAATATTTATCCTGAACCGATGCCAATTCTGCCTTAATTTTGTCTTCTTCACTGACAATTTCATCTGTATTGGCAGTTGGTTGATGTTGGTTAATTTCTTCAGCAACTTCTCTTAACTCTGCGTCAATATTGGTGTCGTCGGATTTAAATTCAATTTCTTCCTTAGTATTTTCTTGCTCTTTGTTCATGCCATTACTATTTGCCTGCTAGTGTTCAAATCTTTTGCCACCTAGCTGTTTGGTGACAATCTGACACTAAAACCCACTTAATAACTGCTCAAGCTCATCTTTCTTAATGTTTTTGGCAATAATCCTTCCGTTTGGATCGAGCAAATAATTTGAAGGAATAGTTTTGATGGCACTTTTTTGAATGATGGGTGAATTCCATCCCATAAAATCGCAAACATGGCTGCGCCATGGAAGATTATCTTTTTTTAGGCTAAGGTCCCAGATTTTTGGACTTTCATCTAGGCTAATACTTACGATATAAAACTTTCTTCCTTTCTTAAATTTTCTGTCTTTATATCGAGCAAATGGTTCCGTAAAATCTTGCTGCATTTTTCTGCTTTCTTCATTCCACGATGCCCAATAATGAACCAAAACATAAGAACCTTTAAGGTCTTTTAAACTGTATGGTTTAGCAAATTGACCTTGGTAGGAAAAATTGGGTAGGGTATCGCCAATGGAAAGTCCATTGGTTTGACATTTAAGCAAGCCAATGGAACTAAAGAAAATTAGAATAAAGAGTTTTACTCTCATGAAATACGAGTAATATCTGCCCCAATGGCTCTTAAACGCTCATCGATATTTTGGTAGCCACGATCAATTTGTTCAATATTGTTTATTGTGCTTGTACCTTGTGCGGCAAGTGCGGCTATAAGCATAGAAACACCAGCTCTAATATCTGGCGACGACATGTTTATACCTCTTAATTTTGTTTCACGGTTTGAACCTATAACTACGGCGCGGTGTGGGTCACACAAAATAATTTTTGCGCCCATATCAATAAGATTATCTACAAAGAATAGGCGGCTTTCGAACATCCATTGATGAATAAGAACACTGCCTTTGGCTTGAGTGGCAGTTACTAATGCAACTGAAATTAAATCGGGGGTAAATGCTGGCCAAATACCATCTTTAATGGTTAATATAGATCCATCAATTAGGGTGTCAATTTTATACGAGTCTTGATTTGGAATACGAATATCATCTCCAATTATCTCTAATTTAATTCCCATTCTTTGAAACATTTTTGGGATCAACCCGAGACTTGGAATGGCACAATTTTTAATTGTTATATCTGAATTTGTTGCTGCGGCAAGACCTATAAAACTTCCTATTTCAATCATATCAGGAAGCATTCTATGTTTACATCCTCCAAGTGAATCTACTCCATCAATATGTAATAGATTTGAGCCAACACCTGTAATTTTTGCTCCCATGCTAATGAGCATTTTACATAGTTGTTGAATATAGGGTTCACTAGCAGCGTTATATATGCTGGTTCGACCTTTAGCCAAAGTAGCGGCCATTAATATATTTGCAGTTCCAGTTACAGATGCTTCATCTAAAAGCATGTATGCACCTTTTAATTCTTTTCCATTTATTTTATAAAAACGCTCCTGGTGCATATGCTCAAAAGTTGCACCTAGGTTTTCAAATCCGCGCAAATGTGTATCTACAGGGCGTCTACCAATTTTATCGCCACCGGGTTCAGGAATATATGCCAAGCCAAATCGAGCTAAGAGTGGGCCAATAATCATTATTGAGCCTCTAAGACTTGCACCTTTTAATTTAAACTCATCGCTCAATAAATAATCGAGGTTAACATTTTTAGCTTTAAAGGTATAGGTGTCTTCGCTAATTTTTGTAACCTCAACACCCATGTCGCCCAGCAACTCTATAAGCTTCATTACATCTCTAATGGCAGGGATATTAGAGATTTCAATTAGTTCTTCTGATAAAAGAACGGCAGATAAAATTTGGAGCGCTTCGTTTTTGGCTCCTTGAGGAACCAGTTCCCCTTTTAATTGTTTTCCGCCTACAACTTTAAATGATCCCATGGTGTTTGTATTAAAATGTAAAGGTAAAGCCTCCAAGAATATTTATGCCATAAACAGGAAGTGCATAATATCTTTGGTAGCGATTATTTGCTATGTTATTGAAGTTTAAGAAGGCCGATAAATTTTTGCTATATCTATAATCAATTCCAAAGTTTAAGTCAACAAATGGATTCATTTTATAATCGGTGCTAACAAAGGTGCCGTCTGTTCTCTTTGAGTCAACTCTTCCTGTTCTTTCGCCCCAATAAATTAGGTCTAATTTTAGCAAAAATTTATCGCCAATATTATAGGTGCTGTTCAATTTTGTTTCGAACTGAGGTAAAGAATATGCTTTAGCCAAAGATTTTAACTGATAGCCAAAAACGTTGGTTATAATACCTATTCTAAATTTTTCATTCCATTGATGTTGTATGGCTAAAGAAAGGGTTGTAAGTTTAGCACTACCATTCAAATCATACAAGGCAATTTGATGTCCGCTTGAAGAATCTTTTGAAAAGCAAAGTAAATTTTCTACTGCAGCTGAGCTTGCAGTGATTTGGAAGTTAGTTTGTGGCCCAAGTTCACCTTTAAGTCCGCCGTATACTTCTACTCTTTGGATTGTATTGAGTAATGAAAATTCGTTAACAAATGGGTTTTCTGTGGTAATGCTGCGGTAAGTATTGGGGTTTAAACCGCCTTTTAACCCAGCATAAACAACTAACTTATTGTTTATGATAGAATAACCGCCTTCTGCTTTAGGGAAGAAATGAAATTTAGCCCCAGCAGAATCGCTACTTATGGTTGAATTAAATCCTCCTTTTAGGTAAAAATCTGTTCCAGTCATAAACACTTGAGGATTTAAATCAAAGAAAATTCGTTGGTAATTTAGCCATATATCAGAAGTAGAAGAATGGATTGAATTATTGTTTAATCTAAGGCCAGTTACAAGCTCAAATGGAATGCTGCTCGTTTGTTTGGCTATTCTTGCTTTTAATGCCACATCATTTTCATTGAAGCTTCCATTACTAGTATAGTTGTAGTAATTGGCATCCAATTTATAAACCAAACCGTTACTATCTGTTTGATAGTTTTGATAATTAGTTTTTAGGTCGTACAAGAAATAAACTAAACTTGGGTCCTTACTCAATTTTAATTGATCGTTTGGTGAGCCATATAAATTTACGGAATTTCTATAGAAAAACGCATCCACTCCAACTGCACCCTTGGCTAAAAATTTCTTTACATACCCATATGCTAAATTGTTTGAGAATTTATTGTAATCAGCGTCGCCAATGGCCGAAAGATGTTTTACAAATAAACCGGCTTGATATTGTTTGTTGCGAACGGAGTTTAAGTAAAATTCAACTAATGGAGTATTGTAATTGCCATATCCAATTTTTGCATAGTTGTTTTTTAATTTAGGCAAAAGCATGGTTCCAACACTTAGAGGTTTAATAGTATAAATGGTAGGTTGAACCGAGTATTGTTGATTAGGAATATCGTAATTAAATACAGGCTTTACGAATTCAGGTTTTTCGGGATTTGGGTTTACAGGAATACGAATGGCTTCAGACAGTTGTGGTTTAAAAACTTTGGTAACAAGTACATTATTGTTTTCTATTGTGGTGTCTTTTTGCTGTGCATTTAGGTTGTCTAAACAAAGCAATGTTCCAACAAGGAGTAAGAATTTATGAAGAATATTTTTCATGATCTATTACTTTTCGCTTTGTTTAATACGTTGTTCAATTTGTTTTTGACTTTCTTGTTTTTGCGATTTTTCCATATCCGCAATTTCGTTTAGTTTTGCCTTGCATTGGCTAAGGATATCTTGTCCGTCATAGTTATCGATAATACTTTGAAGGGTTGCTTTTGCTTGAAACAAATCGTTTTGTTTAATATAGGTATCAGCCAATAATACAAAGCCTTTAGCAACCCAAGAATCGAATGCACTAAATTTATCATTGAGTTCGAAAATGGTTTTTTGAGCCGCTTTATATTCTTTTCTGTTGTATTGAATGAGGGCAATAGTATATTTTGCTTCGGCGCCATAAATATTTTTGGTTTCTTTTAATACGGCATTAAATGCTGTCAATGCCGAATCTTGTTTACCATGAAGCATATAATATCTTCCTAAATAGGTTTGAGCTTCAATAATTCCATCTTTTTGAGCAATACCTGAGTTTAAATATTTGGTAGAAGCTAAGGCTGCTGTATCAATTTTATTCATATAGGCAGCCGTTCTCATTTGCCCTAAAATAGAAACTTGTAGGTTGTCTTTATTACTTGCAATTCGTTCAAGAATTGAGAAATATTCATAGGCTTTTTCATAGTTCTTTCTCATGTTTAATAATACGGCGCTCTGCCTGGCACTTTTCTCTGAATATTCGCTTCTAAGTTGGTTGGCAACATATTCATAGCAAACTAATGCGTCGTCGTATTTCTTTAATTTATAATCGCATTCGGCTTTGTAATAATTTGCTTTTAAAATAAAGAACCCACCTGGGAAGCGAGTAATATAATTTCCGAAAGCTTTGCTAGCTTTATCCGTTTTTTCATCAGAGTATAATTTAAAAGCCGATTCATAGCCGATGGAATCTTGGGTAGAAGCTGAAATTAATACATTAGGTAAAACCTTAATAAAATCAAGGTAAACTTCTCCTTTACCTTGATTTACCAATATGGTTTGAACCAAAGGAAGTGCTGCTCTAGCTTCATCGCTACTAGGGTAATTGGTAATTAACTTTTTAATATCATCCAAAGCTTCCTCGTCTTTTTGAAGGTTAAATAAAGCTAGTGCTTTGTTTAATATTGATTTGCGCAAATAGATTGATCGTGGGTAATTGCTGATAATATTTTGGAAAGCAGTAATTGCAGTTGAATAGTTTTCTGTTTTCAAATAAATATCTGCCAATTCAAATACAGCATCGTCTATATAAGGTGATTTGGGGTAGTTTTTTTCGATGGTTTTAAGTGCAGTAATTTTTTCTTCATCCCTGCCTAATACACCCAAAATCATTGCTTTTTGGTATAGAGCATAATCAGCCCCAGTTAAGTTTTTCTGAACCAAAATGGAATAATATTCAATGGCTTTAGAATAGTTTTTATCCGCAAAATAACAATCGGCTATTCTTATGGCAGCATCGGTGTATACTTCTGGATTAGTAGCATTTTTATCTTTGTCTTCATACGCAATAAATGCCTCAATTGCATTGCTATATTGTTCTTGCTTTAGGTAGGCATAGCCTAAATTATAAAATGACTGATTATAGAATCGGGTTTCTTTTACCTCGCTTGTTGCCTGAAATTTTTGAATATTTTGAACACATGATTTAAAGTTAAGGTCTCTATAATCTTGCTCGGCAATCCAAAAATAGGCGAGGCCTTTCATTTTTAGGTCGTATGAATCGGCGCTAACTTTTTTAAATAATTCGTTGGCTTCAGAATAATTGTTATTTAAGTAAAGCTCCTCGGCTCGGTAATAACTTACACGTTGCAAATTGGTTAGGTCTTGTTTAGTTGGTTTCTTTAAGCCCTCCAAAATTCGGATTGCTTCTTTATAGTTTTTCGCATGTAATAAAATGTTGCCCAAATTGGCTCTTGCTTCTTCTGTAAATGCCCCGTCGGGATATTGGTCTATCAATTTTACATAGCGGTTCATAGCAATACCTTGAAGGTTTAATTCATCAGAAACCTTTGCAGAAAAAAACAAACTAGGTTCGGCCAAAGACCCTGTTGAATCTGCGTTGTAGCTACTTTCAAAGGCGGCTCTTGCTGCTGTTTTATTGTTTAAAGCTAGGTAACTATTTCCAAGGTTATATAAAACGTAAGGACCAATGGTATCGTTATTGGCATCCACTTTTAAAAATTGAGTAATAGCTTTTTCATGTTGTTTGTTTTGAGCGTAGCAGTATCCAAGCATATAATAATCGTTGTTACTTGGAACAACAGGAGCTGCACTCATAAACTTTTCAAGATTAGGGATTGCCTCTGGGTAATGTTGTAATTGATAATGCGATTGTCCAACAATTCCTGCCACATCATTGGCAACATCGGCATTGCTTATGGTATCGCAGAAGGTAATTACTTGGGCGTATTGTTTTCTTACAAAATATACTTGGGCAATATATACGCTTGATAAGGGGCCAAATGTTTTATGGTATTTTACTCTTCCAAAATGCTCCAGCGCCTCATCGTATGCGGCCGATTTGTAGCAGACGTACCCATAATAATAATTAGATGCATCATAGTACTTACTCTTTTCGTCTTTAATAGGTTTAAAGGCTTTTTTTGCATCTTCAAAACGTTCTACTTTAAATAATGAATACCCATAAATAAAATAGTATTCTTTTAGTTCTGGTCCAGTAAGGTATTTTGTTTCTACTCCATCCAGGGTTGCAACAGCCTGCTTGTTGTTTTTATTTCTATAATAAAGTTTACCTAATTGAAATTTAGCTAATTTGGCTTTGGTGTTTTCAGGGTATAGGGTATTAATTTGTTTTAATTTCCATTCTGCATCGCCATTAAATAATTCCATGGCACAAACGGCAGAATAATAAATTGCATTAATTTGATTTTGTGCCTGATGGTTTATTTGAATATACTCATCAAATTGTTTTTGAGCCGCGGCATACTTTTCCTTTTCAAAGAGTTCAATTCCTTTGTTGTACAGTCTTATTTCATCGGTGTATATGGCCGTTTGCTGAGCTTTAAGCCTGCTATGGCAAAGAAGCAAAAATAAAGTTACAGCCAAAACTCTTCCAATAATTAGAAGGATGTTTTGCATCCAAGATCCCTCTGTAGGAAGCTTGATTTTTTGTATTTGAAAATTTCGCATGGACTAATTACAACTGCTAACGAAACTAGCCATTGACTCAGTGTAATTTAAATGAGATTTATCCCCATTTGCGCTTCTAGGGTAGGTTGCTGAATGAATGATTGGACACTATTTCTCTTTTTTTTCTTTGGCTTGCTGAACCGAAAGGCCTCTTGTTTTTATTTTATGAATCAATTCTAAAGAGCGTTTTATCCGTGTATCTATGGATTTAGCAGAATTTACATAATACACCAAGCTTCTTCTAACACCAATGGTAAATCCTAAAAAAAGCTCATTTGCTTCCTCATCTTGGTTGAGGCATTCTTGAAATTCTTCAGGAATTTCAAGCAAATCGGCGCTTACCACCTCAAATTTTACATGTATGGGTTCGCCCACCTTTGCCTTTAAGGATTTTAAAAATGGAGCAGAAATAACAAAAAAGTGGCCTTTATCAAGGGCGTGTAAAATGGCTAAATTAAAGGGCACTCCATTTATGGTTCCTTGCGTTCTGAACCGACCCTTTTGAGGAAGTTGAGAGTAAATTTCTTCTGGAATAAATAGTCCGTAATTTCTAAAAATACCCTGGTGTTCCTCCACACAAGCTGTAAATGAATATTCCATTTGCTTTATTTTAGAAATGTTTCTTGATAGAGTTCCGGGTTAAATCCAAGAATAATATCTCCATTAAATTCAATTAATGGTCGTTTAATTGTGGAGGTAAATTGCATCATAACTGGAAGTGCAGTAGCTGGTTTTTGGCAGGCTAATTTATCTTCTTCACTTAGCTTTTTATAAGTAGGACCTTTGCTATTAATTAACAAATCTATTGGTTTTATTTTGAGCCAACTTTTAATGGTGGCTTGATCGATTCCCAGTTTTTTATAATCGTGAAATGTATAATCAATTCCATGATCTTCAAGCCATGTAAAGGCTTTTTTCATCGTGTCACAATTTTTTATTCCGTAAATTTTAAGGCTCATAATGTGTTCTGTTTTAATTTATAAAAAAGAAGGCGCAAAGTTAACAGAATGAGATTTTCTGTTAAACCCTGCGCCTTAAAATAATCGACTAATTATTATTTTTTAGGGAATGCGCTGATGGCAAAACCACCACCACGAGCAACATTAACAGTAAGTTTAGTTTTACTGGTAACAGTCATTTTTTCAATTTTATATGCTTCCGGATTATTATCCCAGCTAGCATCCTGGGCATCTTTATAAATGGTAATATCATATTTTTTACCTTTATCTAAGAAGCTAAAATCAATAGTCATTGTTCTTGCATTTTCATCCGAAATAGCACCAATAAACCAGTTGTTTGTTCCTTTGGCTTTACGCGCAGTAGCTAGGTAATCGCCAGGTTCGGCCAATAATATTTTGGTGTCATCCCAATCAACCGCAACATCTTTTATAAATTGAAATGCGTCTAATTTAGCCTTATAGTTTTCTGGTAAATCTGTTACCATTTGAACTGGGCTATATAAGGTAACATATAAAGCTAATTGCTTTGTAAGAGTTGTATGAACTTGTTCTTTAGCACCTGGTATATAATAGCTTTTCTTAATTTTAAAGATACCTGGAGTATAATCCATTGGGCCACCCATTATACGAGTAAAAGGTAAAATGGTTTCATGCTCAGGTGGGTTTCCTTCGCTCCAGAAATTAAATTCCTGTCCTCTTGCGGCCTCTGCTGCCATAAAATTTGGATAGGTTCTATGCAAACCTGTAGGGCGCACTGGCTCATGAGCCACCACCATAATATTATAATCAGATGCCTTTTTAATGGCCCGTAGGTAATGGTTTACCATCCATTGTCCATCGTGGTATTCGCCTCTTGGAATAATTCTACCCACATAACCCGATTTAAGTGCAGTGCTTCCATACGCATTCATTTGACGGTAGGCCGTGTCCATCCATCTTTCATAATTGGTTACACTTCCGCTTGTTTCGTGGTGAGTAATGATGGTTATATTTTTGCTTCTAGCGTATTGGTTCAAACCTTTTACATCAAAATCTGGGTAGGGGGTAACAAAGTCAAAAACATCTTCTTTCCATTTGCCAAACCAATCTTCCCAGCCAGTATTCCATCCTTCCACTAGCACACCGCTAAATCCGTTTTCGGCAGCAAAGTCGATGTATTTTTTTGTGTTTTCTGTAGTTGCACCATGTTTTACTTTGGTAGCTTTTTTGGCTTCTCCACCCGCATCGCTTGCCGATTGTGATCCGGCATAATCCCAGGTAGAAACACCTAAGTGCATTTCAAGCCAAATACCAACATATTTCATTGGTTTAATATAGGTGGCATCGGCAATTTTAGATGGTTCGTTCAGATTCAAAATCATTTTTGATGCAATAATTTCTCTAGCATCATCACTCACAACAATTGTTCTCCAAGGAGTTTGAGCCGGAGCTCTCATATAGGCTTTGTTACCTACTGCATCAGGAGCTAAAGTGGTTGTTGCATTAAAGGTATTTACATCAAATTTTAAATCCATACACGGATAATTGATAAGGGCTGCCTCATGAATGTTCATATAAATACCTTCGGCCGACTTAATCATAAGAGGTGTTTGCACAAATGAACCTGCAATTGGTGTGGCTGTAAAAATATTGCCATCACGTTTTTGAGTTTTCTTTTCTACCTCGGTAATTTTAGATGTATAATACGCATATTCATTGGTGTCAAAATCGCCCGGAATCCACCAAATTTTATGGTCGCCAGTAAGGTTAAACGAAGTTAACTCATCATTAATAATAAAATGCATGAGGTTTTCTTGTTCTGGAAACTCGTATCTAAAACCTACGCCATCGTCATATATTTTAAAATTAATTTTAATAATATGAGGCGTTTTAGCATTATCAGTTAGGGTAACAATTAATTGATTATACTTATTTTGAATAGTTTTTGTTTCGCCCCAAACAGGCGTCCATGGCTCATCAACAGATTTCTTTTCGATATTTGTTAAGGTATAGCTAAGGCCAAAATCGGCCATATCTTTTATGCTGAATCCAAGCGAAGATTCTTCCATTACAGATTTACCTTTATAGCTAAGAGTATAAGTTGGCTTACCATTTTGAAGGTTAAAGCTTAAGTTAACTTTGCCAGAAGGCGAAGTCATAGGAATTGATTCAGCAAATAGGGCAGAACATGCCATCATAAATGCCCACAGAAACACAACTGATTTTTTCATGAGTTGACGATTGTAATTATGGAAAAAATTTAATGCTGAAATATAAGTCAATATTTTAGAAGTTCAAAAAGCCCCTTTTTAAATGTGCCTTTGGGGCAAAAAAAAACTCCGCTCGCCAAAGGCGAACGGAGTTTTTTTATTTTTATAAATCGATTATTATTCGATGATTAATTTAATCGTTCCGTTTTGGTTGTTTTCGTTAATTACATTAATGAAATAAACACCAGAAGTTAATTCTTCTCTGTCTATTCTTAAGGTATTATACTTATGGTTGCTATACGTTTTAATAATTCTACCAGTAATGTCAACAACTTGAACATTGTGGCTAGTTGCATTATCATTGAACTCAATAACAGTATAAGTGCTAGTTGGGTTAGGATATAATTTTAAGTTAGCTGATAAACTGCTTACTTCATTCACAGCGTTTGTGCTGTTTTTGCATGAACCATACATTTTGAAGATAGTTAAATCAGTAGCAGTAGTTCTAACTAATTCTCTAGTGAAACCACCAACACCATTAGGTTTTGTGCAAGCACGGTCAGCAGTATCAGCAAATACTTCAGCATTCGCATCTACGCTGCTATCACCATTTATAAAGTAATAGTATAAAGTTCCATTACAAACACCATTCACAGTTGTTTTGTAAACAGCAGGGTTACCAGCTTCAGGAGTTAAACGAATAGCACCTTTTTTTCCACCAAGGTAATCAACAACTAAATATTGGTTTCCGTTAGGAGTAATTTGGCTAATATCAACTTTGAAAGTAATGTTTTGAACACCTGGTCTAGGAGCGCAATTAGCAAAAGTGTTAATACAGTTTGAAGGCAAAACAGTGTTTCCTGTGATTTTTACCTCACGGTTACCTGAAGCAGAAGTAATTTGCTCCCAGTTTTGAACACCATTTTTGTAGTAACGATATTTGAATTGTAAGGTTGCACCAGAATCAATGTTGTTTTGGCTACCTGTCCAAACATTGGTTGCACCAACTTTAGTCATTTTGTTACCAGCACCCCAGCTACCATCTAATAATCCACCAGCAACGTCAACTGAATCTACGTTACAGATACTTTCAACATCTACGTTAAAAGTTACATTATATTTAGGAAGGATTTTGCAAACACCACATTTAGCGTAGCAAACTGCATCTTTAATAGTAGTAGCAGCTGCAACTAAAACTTCACGGTTATTGCTAACAGCACACTCAGAAGGTACCGACTCATCTTTACCCCAAGCGTTACCATTTACAAATTTGTAAGCATAGTTACCACTATCTACGTATTGGATAGTTTGGTAAATGGTAGATTCATATTTGCCATCGCCAGTATAGTTAACCATACGAGTTTTAGCAGGATCCCATCCTTGTAAGTTACCAGCAACGTGAACGCCATTGGTATCAACCGAAGCAACTAAACCCATATCTACTTTTAAACGTAGTAAGTATTTACCTGCAGGAGCGTTTCCACCAAATTTGATTGGAGCCATAACAAGGGTATCAGTACCATTATCAACCCAAGTCCAACGATTACCATTACCACCACCAACACCATTTTCGGTTGGAATAGTTTCGGCACCTGGCCAATCGCTATCGTTAATAAATTTGAATTCGTAGGTAAGGTTACCTTGAAGGTCCATCATAACTGAATAAATGTTTCCAGAACCGCCATTGCTCATAGCGTTTTTAGATGGATCCCAGTTGAATTGAGAAGGATTTTCGTCAGTAGCATCATAGTTCACATTTTTGAAGTTACCTGCAATGTGAACACCATTTGCACTGATAGTTTGGCCAGTCATATCCACTTGGAATTTAACTTTTCTTGCAAAAGCACCTGATGTTGCCACCAATGCAGCCGCGATTAGTAATAATTTTTTCATATAGTATAAAAAGTAATTGATGGTCGCAATTTATATAGTTTTAATGATAAAAGCAGATTGTTTTTCACAAAAAACTGTGTAAAATTTCTATTTGTGCTATTATCGATTAAAAATCAGCAGAAAGTTAAGCTCATGTAAATTTTTTTGTTTACAAGTTTTTTATATTTCGTTTTAATATTATTTTGCCTGCATGAATACACGATTACTAACCATTTATTTATTATTAATTTTTGCTTCAACGGCATCCGCCCAGAGTATCAAAGGTACTGTTAAGGATGTTGGGAATGATCCAGTTATTGGAGCAACCGTGCAGGTGGAGGGCTCTGGATACGGAGCCGTAACAGATCCACTTGGTTTTTTCGAAATTAAAAAATTGAAACCAGGCAATTACAAGATTAAGGTTTCTTCTATCGGTTTGGCCACAACTTTTAAGGAAGTAACCTTAGGCGCAAGCGATGTAACAGTTACTGTTATTATGAAGGAAGACCGAAAGCAAATGGATGAGCTTGTGGTAGTAGGGTATGGGGTTCAGCGTAAAAGAGAGGTTACTGGTGCCATCTCAAAAATTGGCGGTAAAGAGTTAAATGATTTACCTGTTCCAAGTTTTGAAGCAGCTATTCAAGGTAAAGCACCAGGTGTGCAAGTTACTGTTGGTAGCGGTTTAGCTGGTTCGGCATCCATTATTCGTATTAGAGGTATATCCTCAATTAGTGCGGGTGGTGATCCATTATATGTGGTAGATGGTATTCCAATTACTCAAGATTACTTTATTACTGGTAACTCGGGTGGTATGAATAATAACCCTTTGGCAACTATTAACCCAGATGATATTGAAAGTATTGAAATATTAAAGGATGCAGCAGCCAATGCCATTTATGGTTCTAGAGGTGCAAATGGTGTAATATTAATTACAACTAAACGTGGTAAAGGTAAGGGTTGGAAATTGGGTGCTCAAGTTAAAGGAGGTGTTTCTGTACCAACTGCTCGACCTAAAATGTTGAATAGCCAACAATGGATGCAACTAAACCAAGAGGCTTGGGAGAATGATGGTCATTCTGGTAGAGCTCCATTGCCAGGTGGTTTAACCTATGAACAAGCAATGGCTAATAATACTAATTGGGTAGATCAAACTACACAAACTGGTACCAAGTATGGTATGAATTTCTCGGCTACTAAAGGGGGTGAAAAATTAAATACCTATATTAACTTGTCACATGATTATAATGGATCCTACCTAGCGGGAAACTCTTTTATTAGAACAGCTGGTAGAATTAATTTAGATTATAATGCTACTCAATGGTTGAAAATTGGAATTAACTCTTCTATCAGTAGAGGTTTAAATAATCGTGTAAATGCAGCTTGGTCTGGAGGTTTAGGTGCAGCAATGAGTACGGCTTTGCCAATTTATCCAATTTATAATGCAGATGGTACTTGGTATAGAGGAGGAAATAATCCTGTTCGTAACATGGAAAATATGTTATGGAAAACAGAGGAATTGCGTGCCTTAAATGGTCTAAATTTAACTCTAACTCCAATTAAGAATTTAGCTGTTCAAGCCCAGGGAAGTTATGATTATATGGATGCGAAAGACGACCAATGGCGTTCGAATGAAATTACAGGAACCACTAATGCGGGTGATGCATACAGGGGAATGTCGTTTGTAAAAAACTTCAACTATTATGTAACTGCTAGTTACATGAAGTCGATTAAAGAAAAGCACAATTTTACCGTGATGGTTGGTAATGAATATCAAAGAGCCAACACACTAAGAAGATCTGCCGATTCAACCAATGTGGGAGGTTTATTTAGAGATAATTATGATAAATATTTAACTGCTCGCTATTTAGCTCAACCAGGAACTAATTGGTCGTTCTTGAGTTATTTTGCTAGGGCTATGTATAATTATAAGCAAAAATATTTTGTACAAGCAGTATTCAGAACAGATGCTTCATCGAGGTTTGGTACCAATTACAGATGGGCAAGTTTCCCTTCTTTATCTGGAAGTTGGGTTGTTTCTGAAGAAGATTTTATGAAAGGTAATAAAACCTTTAGCTATTTAAAATTACGTGCAGGTTGGGGTAAATCTGGTAATGCGGGTATTCCTGATGATGCTCGTTTTGCTACCTATTCAAACTCTTCAAATAATATTACATATAATGGTCAACCAACTTTGTTCCCAAATAAATTGGAGAACCAAAATATTCGTTGGGAAACCACTCAGAATTATGATGTTGCTGTTGAGGCCGGTTTCTTCAAAGACAGGTTAACTGTTGAATTGGATTATTATAGAAAAGAAACCAAAGATGTTTTAATGTATTTATCTATACCTGCTTCCATTGGTTTTGCAAATTATTGGGATAATGTAGGTAGCATTTTGAACCAAGGTTTGGAGTTTAGTTTTAAGTCTAGAAATATCATAACAAAAGATTTTCAATGGACAACAAACTTTAACGTTGCTAGAAACTTTAACGAAATTACTAGTTTAGGTGTTTACACCGAAGATGCTGTTAGTGGCGGTACAAATGATACTCGTGTAGTTGTTGGTCATCCAGTAGGAACCAATTATTTAATCCGTTGGTCGCGCGTTGACCCAAGTACTGGTTTGCCAATTTATTTGGATATTAATGGTAAAGAGACCTCTGTATATAACAATAGTAATAGAACGGCAGTTGGTAAAATTATTCCAGATGCTATTGGTGGTTTAACCAATACTTTCCGTTACAAGCAATGGGATATGAGTATGTTAATTGTGTTTAGTATTGGTTCAAACATATACGAATCATCTCAAAAACGCCAAGCATCATTAATAACAGATTGGAATATGGATGAGCGTGTGTATGATCGTTGGCAAAAGCCTGGCGATATTAGCCATTTCCCTCGCTTAACAAGAGATTACAGAACCTATGGATTACCAGATGAGTGGAGTAATACAACCCTATGGTTGAAAAATGGTAGCTATGCTCGTTTAAGAAACTTAACTGTTGGTTATAACATGACTTCTGCTCGTTGTAGGAAAATGAAAATTACTAGTATGCGTATTTCTGCCATTGCAACAAACATCTTTACCATTACAAATTATGATGGTTTAGATCCTGAAATTGGCAGAGATTCAGAAGGTAGTGGTCAAGGAAACTTGAATAATTCAAGAAATATGGGTTCACAAAACATTACTTATTTAACACCCCCACAGGAGAAAACCTTCAGTGTACAAATAAATATGGAGTTTTAATTAAAATAATCACATGAAGAAATTACTTATACTAAGCTTTGTTTTACTTTCTTTAGGTTCGTGCCGCAAATGGCTTGAAGTATATCCTGAAGGAGTGCAATTAGAAGCAGATGCTGTGAAAACACAGAAAGATTTGGCCGATATTTTGAACTCAAGTTACGATGCTATGGCCAATCACTATAATGGCAGAGTTCAGTTTTTTAATGAACTAATGGGCGATAATTTAGAAAAGCCTCAAAGTGGTTTTACCGTTCCAATTTATCTACGTACCACCAATTTCTTTAATTCAGATGTAGGAGGTTTATATGGCGATTTATATAATGTGGCTTTTAGATTGAACTACCTTCTTTTGAAAATGGAAGATGGTACAATTGCTGTAGATGGAGCTTTTAAGGCAAGAGCTACTGGAGAAGCTAAATTTTTACGTGCCATGTTGCATTTTGATATTGTAAGAATTTGGGCTCAACCATATGGAACTTCAGCTGCCAACAACCATTTGGGAATTGTAATTAGAAATAGCGTTGAAACAAAACCAAAGGCAAGATCAACCGTAGCTGAAGTGTATGATTTTATAATTGGCGATTTAAACGATGCCATCGCAAATTTGCCAGAAAGCAATGGAAATTACGCTTCTAAAGATGCAGCAAAAGCACTTTTAGCGAAAGTGTATTTTCAAATGAATAATTATGATAAGGTAAAGGAATTAACCAATGAGTTAATCCCAAAACATGCCTTAAGTCCTAGCTTAAATAGATTTGATGAGGCATTAACTAGCACTGAAAACATATTTAGTTTTGTTAGTACTGGTGTAGGTGATAATCGTACGGCTAATTATATGGCTAATTTTAAGATTGTAAATCCAAGTAATCCTTCACCAATAAGATTGTCTAAATCGTTGTATTACGAAGCAACTGCCGATACAGCTGATAAACGTTCTAAGTTCTATGCTATATTTAATGCAGGTGATGCAGCTGCCGAAACCTATGGAATTACTAAGTTTAACTCAGATTTTTTAAGTAATCCTATTAGTTATACTACTCAATTAAAGTTAATGCGTGCCGAAGCGTTGGCCATACTTAATTCTGATTTGCCAACAGCCATTAGCGATATCAACGATATTTTAACCAGAGCCTATGGTTCTAATGTGGCAAATATTCCAACAAATACCTCGGCCCAAGATGTAATAACCATGGCTCGCAAACAACGCAGATTAGAGTTTCCATGTGAAGGTGTTAGGGTTCAAGATTTAAAACGTATTGGCGCTAAAGAAGACCCTAGTGCATCGGGAAGTGTGTTAATTAGAAATTCGAAATGGAATTGCCCTGGTTTAGCTTTGCAGTTTCCAGTAAACGAAAAAACAAGTTTGTTTGAGTTTAATCCAGAAGGAGGATGTGAATAATATGAAAAAGATTTTAATGATAGCAGTAGCCATTGGATTAACCTTGGGGGCCTGCAAAAAAGATGTAAAAGAAATAGGTGCTCCTGCTAGTAAAATGGAGGGTATTAAAGCCCATTGGGAGCTTTCAAAAGCTGTGCAGGTAGATGAACTATCGCTTACAAAAGAGGCTGCAAATATTTATGGCTATTTTACAAGCGCTGCAAAATTGCCAAATATTACCTTTACAGACTCTACCTTTGCTGTTGATACAGCTGGTTTAGGGTATAACTTTTTTGGCGGTACAACAGGTAAGTGGGTATTTGATGATCCTCAATTTCCTAGCAATATTACCTTTACTCCTGATGGAGCAAGTGCCTTTACCTTAAAATTAAATGGCCCAATTAGACCCGTTGATAATTTACGTTTAACCAAAGAAATTCATAAAACTTGCAAGACCAAGCCAACTTGGGTAATGAGTTATAATTTAGAATTTGTAAGAAAATAAAAATCTCATGAAAAAAATTATATCGATACTATTATTTGCCTGCTTAAGCTCATATGCTATGGGCCAGGCCTCTTGGGTTGAACCAGAAAATCCAGATGTTACTCAACCGGTTCGCTTATATGTAGATTTATCTAAAACTACCAATACTTCTTGTGCCGATTTAACAGGCCCATTTTATATTTGGACTTGGAAGCCATTTGAGCATCCAGCTGGTTCTGGTAAAGAAAATGGAACAGGCGATAAGCCTTGGAAGAACTCAAATGATATCTTGGTAATGAAGCAAGATTTAGATAAGGGTGCTAAGGTTTGGTATTATGAAATGACACCAACAGAATTTTATGGAGTTGCAGCTTCTGAAGTGTATAGCAAAGGAATTTCGTTTCTTGTGAAGCCTAAAGATGGTGGTGGTTATGGCGATCCTGATTTGAA
The DNA here is from genome assembly GCA_002256395.1 of Bacteroidetes bacterium B1(2017). GTDB lineage: Bacteria > Bacteroidota > Bacteroidia > UKL13-3 > UKL13-3 > B1. The sequence continues at coordinate 56,513 of NKJG01000004.1, forward strand.
AACAGAGGATTTAAATATTGTGATTGCTCCACCAAAATTAACACGTAGCTATATTTATCAAGTTCCTGCTGTTATCTTAAGCAACGAAATTACCAATATCTTTTATGATAATCCGGTTGATACAAACGTGGGTATGAAAAACTTGGCTGAAGGGGATGCCTATCTTTGGATTAAATGCTCTGGAACCGACACCATTACTGGGGCTCCTGTAGTTTACCAACCTTCAAGTTTCTTTAACGCTGGTAGCAATCCTAGCCTTGAAATGAAAAAAGATTTGGCAACAGGAAGATTCTATTTAACTATGATTCCTCAATCGTTCTTTGGGTTTAGCCCAACCTTTAAACCAAAGGAAATAGAATGTACAGTTAGGCGAAAAGTATATACCAGCACGGCAGATAGAACAACCGATCAGCCGAAAATTAAAGTTGGTTGTGATTAACAATTTATTAAAGCAACTTCTCTAACGGGAAGTTGCTTTTTTGTTTTAATATTGCCTTGTATGAATATTGGCAAGGATGCTTTTCTGAAATCATATGTAGGCTTATTGTTGGTCTTATTTTGCTACCAATATTTTGTGCCTCAGCTTGCTATTAGTTTGGCAATAAATTCCCACCACAGCTCCATTTTAGATTTGCTTTGTGTTTATGGAACCTTCTTGGGAGATGGGTGGTTTGTTTGCGCCTCTTGTATTGTATTATTCTTCTTTAAACCTCGGTTAGCCCTACTTATTTTGATTAGTTATGCGCTAAGTGCCGGCTTTACTCAATTGCTTAAACATACACTTTTCACTAGTATGCACAGGCCTTTATGGCATATTGAAGAGTTAGGAATCACTAGCCATTATTTAGTACCAGGAGCAGAGCATAATTATAATAACTCATTTCCTTCTGGGCATTCTACTTCGGCCTTTGCGGTATTTGGAATGTTGGCATTGTATGTCAACAAAAATTGGCAAAGAGTGCTGTTCTTTATCCTTGCTTTTTTTACTGCTTTTACACGCATTTACTTACTTCAACACTTCTTGATTGATACGTGTGTTGGATCTATAATTGGTAGTACAACAGCTAGTCTGATTTATTTCGGCCTATACCAAAAAGGCAGGCTTCAATTTCTATTTGCTAAAATAAAGAAGGAAGTTTAGTTTTTAAATAGGTTCGAACCTGTTAAAAAGTGTAGTTAAACCCAAGCGTTGGCATAATAGGTAATTGGTTTATTCTGCGATAATTTAACCTATCAAAGAAGAAAATATTTTCTCTATTATACACATTCGTTGCAGATAAAATAATACTCATTGTTTGATGTTCTTTTACTTGGAATTTCTTCGAAATAGAAGCATCTAAACGGTGGAAGTATGGCAGTCTACCTGTGTTTACGTCGGTGTAATAAATTCCTAAGTTTCCATTTTGATTGTTGGTATTGGTTCCAACACCATTGCCAAAATTAAGCATTTCGTAGAAGCCTTGTGTTTGGGTAAAAGGGTAGCCTGAACCAAAATTCCAACGCGCATTCACGTTCCAATTTTTTTGTTTGCCCCAGGCATATGTATAAACCAAATTAAAATTATGACGGCGATCGAAATGTGGCGTATAATCTCTGCGACCATCGTTACGAGTAACATACGTTAGGGAGTAAACGGCCCATATATACATGTTTTTATGCTCGTATTTAATGCGTGCATCACAACCATAGGCCTTACCTGTTTCTTTAATTACATCAGCTCTTAAATAGTAAGGGCGCCATTGGTTATAGCTATCGTCGTCGTAAACTTTGTCTCTGTTAATATTCGTAATCTGGCTATAGTTTTTCAAGAAACCTTCAATATTAACTTCAATATTTCTACCCAAATCTATTTCTGTTCCCAAAACTAAGTGTTCGGCAGTTTGGCGTCTAATGCTGCTATTAACTTTATCTGGGCTAGATAGGTAGCCATAAAATAAATTTACCACATCTTGATCGCTTACAGCTGCCATTAAATTTTGAGAGTAAGTACCAGCGGCAAATTTTACTCTAATAGAGCTGTTTACATTGTACTTTATTCCAAGTCTTGGTTCAAAACTACCTTCACTTAAAGAAGCATAATAGATAGCTCTAATTCCAGGCTCAACCACTAGGCGCTTCCATACTTTTCGGTATTTAAGGAAGCCATGAATTTCAGATGAATTATCATCTTGTGATAGTAGTCGTCCAACACCATTTGTGTAATTAAAGTTAGTAGCTATGCCAATTGCATCAAAGCCGTATTTAACATCATCTTTTCCAATAAAATTGGTAAAGTTAATGGATGCATTAAAGCTACTAATGCTACTTTCTCTGGGTAAATTATCGAGGCTATGTTGGCTCATTTTGTAATTTGAATAGCCCACATTTGCATTAATAAGCGTGTTTGAACCATCTGGAATTACGAGCATATTTCCACCCGCACCGCTAGATGTCCATCCATATTGATTGCTAGGGAAATTGGTATTATCTGTAAACCTAAAGCCAAATAAATTAAACCTACTTCCATTAGCAGAAATGTTTGAAATTTTTCCATACAAATCATTAAAGGTATATGGAAGTCCATTCCCTTGATCGGCATAATTGTATAAGGTTCTGGAGGTTTTATCTAAATACGAAGTTTTATATGAAACAACATAGGACGCGCTTCCGCCATCCTCTGTAAATTTACGAATTGGTCCTTCAAGCATAACCTTCGCAGTAATTGGGTTTGCCGACACTTTACCCGAGAAGCGTTTCTTATCCCCCTCACGTGTGCTCACGTCTATTATTCCGCTAATACGACCACCATATTGCGCGTTAAATCCACCTGAACTTACTTCGGCATTTCTAATTAAATCGGCGTCAAATACAGAAAAAAGGCCTATGCTATGAAAAGGATTATAAATAATCATTCCATCAATCATAACCTTGTTCATTACAGGCGGGCCTCCTCTAATATAAAGTTGTCCGCCTTGATCGCCACTAAAGTTAACGCCTGGCAAGACTTGTAAGTACTGAACCAAATCTGGCTCACCACCAAATGTTGGCAATTGTTTTAACTCTTTTTGAGTAATGGTATTCGAGGAAATATTTACGTTTTCTTTAGATTTTTGCTTGTCGGCTTTAATTTCAATGGTATTGAGTTCAAACTTTTTTGGCTTGAGGTATAAGTTTTGGGTTACAATTCGCCCTGGACCTACGTTTATTTTTGCACTTGCCGTATCGTAACCAAGACTAAAACAAACTAATGTATAGGATCCTGGAGCAATTTTAGAGAGGGAGTAAAATCCATTTGCATCGGTAGATTTGCCCAATTGCATTTCTTTGATAATAACATTGGTAAAAATAATGGGTTCTCCATTTTCTTTATCGTATACAAAGCCTCTAATTTCACCAGTTTGCGCGCTTAGGTTCAGGCATGCAAGAATAAATAGAGGAAGCAGGAATCGTATTTTAGACATTAATTTTTCTGTTTTGTATGCTGCTAGTGAGTTTATCCCAGCAGCTTTATAGCGCGGCACGAATATAATCTAAGTGGGTTAAAAATGGAGAAAAGTTGTATGGCCTTAAGAAAATTGAGGAAAAATTGACTGAAATGGCTATTTTGCAGCACTCTCATCGAAATTAAAACTGAATGAACAGTAAAATTGTGAAGGATTTTCAAGGCCAATCTAATTGGATTTATGCCTTGATGTTGTTGCTTGTTTTTGTATTAATAGGGTCGAACAAGTCCTATTCTCAAAATTCATTTGCCAATTCCCAAAATTTATCTTCCCTAAGGGTAGATGATTTAAGCGATCAGCAGGTGATTACCTTTAAAAAGCAATTTTTGGCAAGTGGTTATTCTGAGGGCCAATTAGAAGAGGAATTGATTAAGCGTAAATTGCCTCCATCAGAGCTTGATAAACTTCAAAAACGTTTACTTGAGTTAGAGACAAAAGGGAAACTATCTAGCTCTCAAGAAAAAAGTAAAGACACGGAAAAAACAAAGGGTAGAACCACAGAAGGGGCGCAAAATGAAAACCCATTTGAAGCCTTATCTCCTAAAATTTTTGGCTCAGAACTTTTTAACAACCCTAAATTAAGTTTTGAACCTAATTTGAAAATGGCAACACCCCTCAATTACCAATTAGGCCCAGATGATGAGTTGCTAATTGATATTTTTGGTTTTTCAGAACAAAGTTTTCAATTGCGTGTAAGTCCTGAAGGTCATGTTCGAATTCCAAACCTTGGTCCAGTGCAAGTAGCAGGTTTAACAGTAGAGCAGGCTCAAATTAAAATTAGAAGTCAATTGGTTAAGTTGTACCCAAGAATAGCTAGTGGCGAAACTTCTGTATCGGTAAATCTAGGTAGTATTAGAAATATTAAGGTTATAATTTTAGGAGAAGTAAATTTACCTGGAACCTATTCTTTACCCTCTTTAGCAACCGTTTTTAATGCTTTATATTCATCAGGTGGCCCCAATTTAAATGGGTCATTTCGTAATATAAAAGTGTATCGTGGCAATAAATTAATTGCCAAAATAGATATGTACGACTTTTTGATTAATGGCAATTCGAAAGGAAACATTGCTTTAAAAGATCAAGATGTAATAAAGGTTGAACCTTATGAAAATAGGGTGGAAGTAAGTGGTTTTGTTAAGCGTGAAGGCCTTTATGAAGTATTGCCAAAAGATAATTTAAACACCTTGTTAAGTTTTGCAGGAGGTTTTAAATCGAATGCCTATACCAATAGAATTAAGGTAATACGAAATACTGGAACTCAAAAAAGCGTGGCAGATATTGAGAAAGCTTCTTTTGGTTCATTTATTCCCAAAAATGGGGATATGTATACAATAGATAGTGCCTTAAGTAGATTTGAAAATAGAATATCAATTGAAGGGGCCGTTTTTAGACCAGGCTACTATAGTTTAGAGGGAAATACTAGCCTAAAGAAATTAATTGCCAATGCGGAGGGTTTAAAAGAAGATGCTTTTATGACTCGCGCAACCATTCTTCGTAAAAAGGCAGATAATACTATGGAAGTAGTTTCTGTTGATTTAAATGAAGTGGTTAATGGTTCTAAAGACCTTGAATTAAAACGGGAAGATTTGGTAAGCATTGCTTCCAAAATCTCTATGCAAGAAAAGAATACCATTACCATTAATGGTCCAGTTATGAACCCTGGTGTGTATGCGTTTGCAGATAACATGCGTATTGAAGATTTAATTGTAATTGCTGGCGGATTAAAGGAATCTGCCTCCTTAATAAATATCCTTGTAGCTCAAAGAAGTTTTAATGTAGATAAAGCAAATCCAACAGGAGAGTTATCGAAGGTTTTAACCTTTTCAATAAATAAGGATTTAAAGGATGAAAAAGGTAGTAATTATGTTTTATTGCCAAATGATGTAGTAACTATTTTTACTCAATCTGGATATCAAGAACAAAAGCAAGTTCAATTAAATGGTGAGGTAATGTTTCCAGGTACCTATGTTTTAAGCAAAGGTCATGAGCGTATTTCAGATGTATTGAAACGTGCAGGTGGACTTACTGCGAACGGGTTTCCTGGAGGGGCCATATTAATAAGGCCAAGGGGGAATTCATATAGAGATAAGATTGTAAAGGAAAATAAAATAGAGACCCTTAAGAAATTAAGTAAAGATACCTCCATGGTAACGGATGAAATAGAAAAGGAGTTGCAAAAAACAGCCGATATTGTTGGTATTAATTTGGATAAGATTTTAAAAAATCCAGGCTCAAAAGAAGACTTATTTCTAAGTGAAAATGATGTATTAGAAATTCCATCCATGCAACAAACGGTTTTAGTTAGTGGGCAGGTATTATATCCTGTTAGACTGCGTTATAATGGAGGTAGTAGTTTTAGGAATTATGTTTCCATGTCGGGTGGTTTTAGTTCAAGGGCATTGCGTAAACGCAGTTATATTGTTTATGCTAATGGAACTGCTAAGGATACAAAAAACTTTTTATTCTTTCATTTTTACCCTAAAGTAAAACCTGGCTCAGAGCTAGTAATTCCTGTTAAAGAAACACATAAAAGTGTTAGTGTCTTAGAAGTGGTAACCATTGCTACCAGCTTAACAAGTATGTTGTTGATTATTTCTACCTTAACAAAATAATACAATGAAAAGGGGTATTAATATAGATTCACTAGGTCTTTGGGTAAATAAGTATTTGAGTTTTATAAAAAGTAAAACCAAAACAATCCTATTTATTGGTGTCATTGGATTAATACTTGGGGTGTACTATTCGGTAAGTTATAAGCCCTATTATGTATCACAATTGAGCTTCATAATAAACGATGGAAAGTCGGGAAATGTAAGTGCTTTAAGTGCCATTGCAGGACAATTAGGTATTGGTAGTTCTGGCCCTACAGTAACAGATGATCGAATTATGTTTCTGTTGTCGGCAAAGAAAATATTAGGTACTGTTTTGCTTAAGAAAATGGACGATAAATCGGGTACCATTGGCGATAAAATGATTGAGGCTTATAAGTTAAATGGAGTTCTTGCCTCAGATACTTTAATGGATAATTTTAAAGGTTTTACGGCCACACGTTTTGATAAAATTAGCAAGCAAGAAAGCTTTGCGATGGATCAAATAATTAATTCCATAAAACTGTCGAATAGATTTAAAGTTGAATCTGTAAAAAGAAAAGCAAACTCTTTATATGGAAATCAAAGTAATGGGATAATCTCTATTTCTTATGAAAGTAGGAACGAAAATTTAGCCAAGGAATTTGTGAATGCAGTGTATCTTGAGTTATCCGAATTCTACTCAGAATCGATGCTTAGAAACTTGCAAAATAATTATGAGCTATTAAACTTTCGTGCCGATTCTATAAGTTCCTTATTAAGGGCCACAGAAAATGAAAGTGCTATTGCATCTGATAACTCTTATAATGTGTTTAGATACCGAGGAAAAGTAGATGAATTGAGATTGCGAAAAGAAGTGGAAATGCTAAATGTTTTATATGTGGAAGTTCTTAAAAACAGAGAGTTTGCTAAGTTTTCATTAGATCAAGAACGCCCCTTGTTTCAGGTGGTAGATGAGCCTATTTTGCCATTAGAAAAAAAGACCAAATCAGTGCCTGTATTTAGCTTTTTAGGCTTTATGGCATTTACCCTTTTTGGCGTGTTTATTATTACTGTAGCCTTTCTTTTAAAAAAGGAAAATAGAATAATTTAACGGTTTAATTAAAGGTATTAATCTTAAAATTTTGAAAAAGCGCTTACAGAAAATTGGCATCACTAAACTTCCTATTTTAAGTAAGCAGCATGAAAGAAGTCAGGGTGTAATTAAAAGCATTTTTTCCTCGGGTTTAATAAAGGTTTTAAATTTAATTTCAGGCTTATATCTAGTTTCTGTTTCCTTGGAAATTTTGGATCGTGAGTCATATGGTATATGGGTAACTATTTCATCCATTATTGGCTGGTTATACTTCTTTGATTTAGGAATAGCAAATGGCTTTAGAAACAAGTTTACTCAAGCCATTGCATTGAATGAAAAAGACCTTGCTCAAAAATACATTAGCACTACCTACGCAACAATAGGGATAATGGCTGCAGCGATTTATGTGGTGTTTTTAGCAGCCAATCCTTTTCTAAATTGGAACAGCATATTAAATGTTCCAAGTTCTTCGAGCTTACCAATTGAACTATTGGTGAAAGGGGTTTTGTTTTTCTTTTGTGTTAAGCTTTTTCTGTCAATTGTAAATACCGCTTTAATTGCTAATCATAAGGTAGGTTTGAGTAGTTTAATAGACCTGCTATCAAGTGTTTCTTTGCTCGTAGTAATGCTATTCATGCGATATCTTAATCAAGATTCCTTGCTGCTAATTGGTCTCTTAAACATGTTGGTTCCAACCTTAGTTTTGTTAATTGCCTCCTATATTATTTTTAATACTAGCTTTAAGGAATATAAACCCTCTTTATCCTCCGTTGATTTTTCTTTATCTAAAGGCTTATTTGCAAAGGGACTTCAATTTTTTGTTATCCAATTGGCCACTATTTTTATGTTTACCTCTAACAATTTAGTGGTGGCTCAACTTTTTGGTCCAACGGAGGTTACTACCTTTAGTTTGGTAAACAAACTTTTTAGCATCCCACTATTAGGCTTTTCAATAATTATGACCCCATTATGGGCTGGTTTTGGGGAGGCCTATTTTAAGGGTGACTTTTCGTGGATTAGAAATATTGTTAAAAAATTAATCTCCTTTTGGGGTGTTTTTAGTTTGGGAATAATTTTGTTCGTGTTTTTGTTTCCATTTGTTTTGAAATTATGGATAAAACAGCCAATTGACGCGCCTTTTGTTCTTGTGGCATTTTCAGCATTATTTGTAATTGTAAATAATTGGTGCTCTATTTTTGTGTTGTTTATAAATGGAATTGGTAAGATTAGAATTCAATTTTTTGGTTCTATTTTTCTATCTTTGGTAAGCATTCCATTGTCATTGTTTTTTTGCAAATATTTAGAAATGGGGAGTGAAGGAGTTTTGTTATCCAATATTATTTGTATTTTGCCTGGAGCGTTTTTAGCTCCTTATCAGTATTATTTATTGATAAATAAGAAAGCAACTAAAATTTGGAATAAATAATTTTATGTATGAATATTAAAATACCAGTATATCAACCAGCACTGAACGGAAACGAAAAGAAATATGTAAATGAGTGTTTGGATACAACTTGGATTTCCTCAAAAGGAAAGTTCATAAATGAATTTGAATCGAGCTTTGCTAACTTTATTGGAATAAAATATGCGGCTTCCGTTTCAAATGGAACAGTTGCTCTGCACTTAGCCATGATTGCCCTTGGAATTGGTCCTGGCGATGAAGTTATTGTGCCAAGCTTAACGTATATTTCTTCTGTAAATGCAATTGTGTATGTTGGTGCAACGCCTGTATTTATTGATAGTTTGCCAGATACTTGGCAAATGGATCCAGCAGATTTGAAGCGTAAAATTACGGCTCGAACCAAAGCTGTAATGGCTGTTCACTTATACGGGCATCCATGCGAAATAGAACTAATAGATGAAATTTGTAAGGCAAATGGTTTGTTTTTAATTGAAGATTGTGCAGAGGCTTTAGGTTCAAAATATGGAGATAGACATGTAGGAACATACGGCGATATAAGTACCTTTAGTTTTTATGGAAATAAAACTATTACAACTGGTGAGGGTGGAATGGTTGTAACCAACGACGAAACCTTGTTTGATAGATCCATACATTTTAAAGGGCAGGGTTTAGCTAAACACCGCCAATATTGGCATGATGTAATTGGCTATAATTATCGGATGACAAATATTTGTGCGGCAATTGGTTTGGCTCAGCTCGAACAAATTGATGGCTTCTTGAAACGCAAAAGAGAAATAGCCAAATTCTACGAACAAAATATTGTTAATCCTAAAGTAGAGTTTCACAAAGAAAAAGCTGGGCTTACCCATTCTTATTGGATGTGCAGCGTTTTAACCCCCGATTCAAATCTACGAGAGGAGTTAAGAGAAAAATTAGCAAAAGAAGGTGTTGAAACACGTCCTTTGTTTTATCCTGTTCATACCATGCCCATGTATTCACAGAAATACCAGAAAATACCTGTTGCCGAAAATTTAGGTTGGAGGGGAATTAATCTGCCAAGTTATCCTGGATTAAGTAATGAAGAACTATCCCTTATTTGTGGCATAATTAATCAGTTATAAATTCATGAGTGTTATTTTTGGGTCAGCAGGTTTTGCAAAGGAAGTGGATTGGTTTTTACATGAAATATGTGCTGCTAGTGATTCAAAAGAGTTACTTGCAAGTTCCTTTATTGGTAAGGATAATGTGGGTGAAAGTATAAATGGCAAAAGTGTTTTATCTGAGGAAGATTTTTTTGGTTCACTTAAAGCAACAGAATTGGTTCAGGCTTTTTTAGCTGTTGGTTCTCCCAGATTAAGGAAGAAAATTTACGAAAAAATAAAGGAGTATTCTCAAATTAGCTTTCCTTCTATAATTTATCCTACAGTGAATTTTGATACTAGAGAAGGAAAAGTACTAGTTGGTGAAGGTTCCATTATTTGTGCCGGTTCTGTACTTACTACCGATATTAAGATTGGCTCGCAGGTGCATGTAAATTTAAACTGCACTATAGGTCATGATACTACTATAGGAGATTTTTGTACACTTTCACCTGGAGTGCATGTTTCTGGAAATGTGGCTATGGGTAATGGTGTTTTTGTTGGCACAGGTGCAGTTATTTTAGAGCGTTTAAGTATTTGTGATGATGCTGTTATAGGAGCTGGTTCTGTAGTTACTAAGTCTATATTAGAACCGGGCGTTTATGTTGGAATTCCAGCTAAAAAGCTTAATAAATAACGGAAATGAGGGTTGGAATACATGCTAAATTCTTTATGGATTGGGGCGGAGGTGTTGATTTCTTGCGACTTCTAATTAGAGGGCTTAAACAAATTCAAAAAGACGAAATAGTGGAGTTAATATTCCTAGTTCCAACTCCTTCCCTAGAAGCTAAAATAAAGCATTCTATAAAAAAAGTATTGTTTCCTCTTATTAATAAAACCATACTTGCGCCCAACTTAAACAGGTGCAATTTAGTAAATTCATTTTCTAATGAAGGCTCATTTGAATGGGTTTATTATACGGATACTAAATCTGCATTTAAGAAAATTTGTATTCAAAATAAGTTAGATATACTTATTCCTTGCTTTCAAAGTTTGGGTTCAAAATTCCCTATTCCTTGGATTGGTTATGTGTACGATTTTCAGCACAAATATTTACCAACTTGGTTTTCTAGTAAAGATATTGAAATGCGGAATAAGCAGTTTGAAACTACTCTTTCTGAAGCACGTTTTGTTATTGTAAATGCTAAAGCTGTGGCAAATGATATTGCCGAATTTTATAAAGATAGCCAATCAAAAATTATTGCTTTACCATTTACTCCGCTATTCGATTTTAACATATACGAACTAGGCGATTTGGTTCAGAAATATAATTTAGGCAAAGATTATTTTTTGGTTTCAAACCAGTTTTGGAAACATAAAAACCATAGCACTCTTTTTGATGCAATGGCTTTGTTTGTTAAATCAAACCCTTCAGTTAGACTTGTATGCACGGGCGAAATGAAAGATTATCGGAATCCAGAATACATAGATTTACTCGAGTCTCAAATTGAAAAATTAGGAATAAAAAACAAGTTGATTTTTACTGGTTATATTTCAAAACAAGAGCAGAAAAGGCTCATGTATAATGCCAAAGCCGTCATTCAACCAACCCTATTCGAAGGCGGTCCAGGTGGGGGAGCAGTATATGAAGCTCTTGGAATGGGTATTCCTGTTGTGCTTTCTGATATTCCTGTAAACAGAGAAATTGAGAATAATTTAATTGTGTTTTTTGAGTCTTTAAGCGCTGTTGATTTAGCCAATAAAATGAACGATGTATTACGTCTTTCTCGGATGTCGGCTGATGAGTTAATTGAGTATAGATTTAATTCGGAGAAAGTTTTAGGGTCAACAATTAACCAAGCAATTACCAGTTGTAAAAGTATGTATGGTGCATAAAGAGCCTAAAATATCGATCCTTATTGCCACGTTTCAAGCGGGTGAATTCTTGCAAGAATGTTTGGATAGTATTCAAAAACAAAGCTACAAGAATATGGAGCTTGTTATTGTTGATGGGGCTTCAACAGATTCTACCTTATCAATAATTGAATCTAATTTAGGCCTTATTTCTACCTATATTTCCGAACCTGATATGGGCATTTATGATGCCATGAACAAAGGTGTTAAACTAGCAACGGGTGATTATATTTTGTTCTTAGGCGCCGATGATACCTTGCTTGTTGATTTAGCCGAAATAGCATCCTTATTAGGCGATAGCACTACCATTTATTATGGCGATGTGTTGTTTAAACAAAGTGGGATTAAATACGATGGTGAGTTTGGAGCGTATAAATTAGCCATTAAAAATATTTGTCACCAGGCAATTTTTTATCCTTCAAGTGTTTTCAAAAAGTATTCGTTTGAATTACCCTATAAATTATTGGCAGATCATGCCTTAAATATAAAGTTATACGGAGATAAGAATTTTTCTTTTTCTTATTTTCCTTTTGTTATTGCTAAGTATAATCAAACCGGTTTAAGTGCCTCAACAATTGATTCTACCTATATTGCAGCTAGAATGAAGTTGATTTATGATAACTTTAGCAGTTTCGTGTATCTTTATGCAAAACTAAGGATGATGTTGGCTAAATATGTATTACGAAAAAGTCAGTATAACACTAAATAGGATTCAAATAGTTTGAATGAACCCATTAAAATAGCGAACAAATTTGAAATGATTGCCATGTATTTGGTTGGCTTTTCAATGGTGCTGAACCTATATATATTGGTTAGTTTGATTATTCCGTCGGCTCTAATCATTCTTGCTAGCTTAGGAATTTCATTTTACTTTTTTGTGAAGCGGTTTAATGTAGCAGATTTTATTAATCAACTCATAAACTGGAACCTTTCTTTTTACATTCTCTTTTCTTTACTCTTTTATTTTATAGCCATTTTATTAAAAGTTGCCGAACCTAATTTTAATGATTTGATACGCGTAACAGGAGCCAGCTTTTATTTTAATTGGGTGTTTTTTGCATGTGATACACAAACGAAAATAAAATCGTTTTTCCTTAGATTTAGTGTGGGTTTGTATTTGATTTTATTGGCACAAGCAATAGTAGAATATTATTTCCCTGTTGAATTTGGTGTCTTAGTTTCTGGTGCTCTGACAAAAATTTCCATTAAGGTTTCAACAACCTTATCCGATTCAAATAACTTTGCAGATATCATTATTATTCTTTCTATTATCATCTTAAACCTATACACCTTTAAAAGTTCCAAGCAATACCGCATGGCTTATATGGGATTATTAGTGTTGGATTTTGTATTAGTGAATATTTCTGGATCTCGTCAAGGTTTAATTTTTTGGGCAATACTATTTTTAGGTTTTATTTGGGGTTTTGTAAAGGGATTTAGTATTAAAAAATTACTACAAATAGGGGGTGCACTTGCTATTTTAATTAGTTTATTGGTTCCTATTCTTATCTCTTACTTCGAAGAAAACCCGGGATCTGCAGTTGGTCGTTTGTTTTTAGGAGGAGCAAATTCGGGAGAGAGTACAAACTCTAGATGGTCGACCATTGAAGCTGGATTTGAGTTTATTAAAAGCAATTATTTTTTGTTGGGTTCTGGTTCCATAAATTTTGATAAGGCTTGGTTCGATTTTACTAGTAACGATACCCCTTTGCCACACAATAGTTTTGTATTCCTATATTGTCAATATGGAATATTTACCTTTGCTCTTGTTTATCTTTTATTTAGGAGTATGAAAAGAGCCATAAAAGCAAGGCAAATGTTGATGGTTTTTGGGTTTCTAATTCCTTTCTTTTTTCAACCTAATTTTCCGTATTACGCCATTTCTGTTTTTGTGCTTTCCTATATTGATGCTTGTTACCTAAGGCAAATTGGAAATGAGCATGATTTTGAATTAATTTCTTAAATTGCCTTTTGGTATTTCATTAAAAATAATGCTCTTTTGTCCTTTATCCTAAACTGATGTGCTTCTATGAGCCCAATTCGATTATCTATAATCATACCTTTCTATAAGCAAATTGACTTTCTTTTAAGGGGTATTCGCTCAATTAAAGTTTCATTGGATAAAGCAAATATTTCAAGCGATTTTGAACTTATTATAATAAACGATTCCCCAAGTTTTTCTTTAAACACCCTTCAAGAAAATTTGGATGCGAATTTTGAGAAGGCTTTCACTGATCACATTCATATTTTATCCAATAAAGAAAATTGCGGCGTGGCCATTTCAAGAAATGTTGGCCTTGATTATGCTAGGGGAGAATTTATTCATATTTTGGATCAAGATGATGAAATACGTGAGGACTTTTATGAATTGAATTTGCAGGCCTTACAATCAGCAGATTGGGTGCTTAGTAATGGATATTTTGAAAATTTGAGCGTAAATAAAAAGCACCTAATTTACCTTCTAAGTCCTAGCTTAACTATTGATAATTTTATACTCGACGATTTTGTTAGATCTCCAGGTCAAGTTGTATTTAAAAGGTCTTTAGTTAGCACGTGCCGCTTTATTGCTCCAGTTAAATATAAAGGTGCTGATGATCGTTTCTTTTGGATTTTGATGTATGGTCTTTCGCCAAATATGAAAACAAAATACCTTTCTGAGCCCTTGTATATTGCACATTTGCACAATGATAATTTTAGCCATGATAGTCAAGAATTATATAGGTCAAGCAAAGAATTGTGGGACGCTATGCCATTGGATGTTTTTGCTTCAAAGCAAAAGTTAATTAAGCGTAATAAACTAGCTATTGATTATGTGTTAAATTTAAATAGATCCATGCCTGCATTTATTGAATACTTTAGGTATAAATATAGATTTAATAGGATGTTAAGATTTATTATAAAACATACCTTTGCCTAATGCTTAAGATTTTAATCATTAATTCAACACTTGAGCGAAGTGGCTTAACCAATGTGTTTTATAATTTAGTAAGGCACCTTGATAAGACGCAGTTTGATATTCACATTTTAACTCTTTCAAAAGAACCTACACATTCCCGTTGGAACGATTTTGAACAATTGAATATTAAGTTACATACCATTCAATTAGAAGGGGTTAAAAGGTTTCTTTTTAATAAAAACATCATCCAAGAAAAGATTAATTCTATTGCACCCGATATTATCCATACCTTTAGCTTTAGAGGAAATGTTTTTGCAAGTCAATACCTAAAGAACTATCCGAGAATAGTTACTATTCAAGCAGATTTGAAGGAAAATTACCAAGTTGACTATGGTAAGTTTTTAGGTAGATTAATTGCGGCGCTTGAATTACAATTAGATAAATCGGCAAATTATGTTACTGTTTGTTCCAATACCTTAGCCCAAAAGTACACCTATTTTAAAAATCTTATTTGTATTCCTAATGGAGTAAGCCAACAAAATTATTTTGTGTTGACGGCTAGTGAAAAAGAAAAACTTAGGCATAAATTCCAACTGGATTTAACTACGGAAGTATTTGTATGCACAGGATTAATTAATGAACGTAAAGATTCTTTAACAGTTGTAAAGGCATTTCTAGAATATGCCACCCCAAAGCAAGTTCTTTTTATGGTTGGTTCAGGTACTTTGCTAAATACCTGTAAAGAACTCGCTAATAATAATCCCCAAATTTATTTTACAGGCATGGTTGATACGGTCATGGATTATGTTGGTATGTCCGATTTTTTTATTAGTGCATCCTTATCCGAAGGCATGCCAAATGCCGTATTAGAAGCTGGTTTCGCGGGGCTAAATTTGCTGTTAAGTAATATTTCTGTTCATCTCGAATTAAAGGAAAATAACTGTAAGGGAGTAAATTATTTTGAGGCTTCCAATAAAGACGATTTGGGACGATTAATTCAAACAACCATTAGATCGGATGTTAAAATGGCTGAAATTTATTCAGCAAATTCAATGGCCCTTTCTTTCCAGGAAATATATTTAAAATTGGGTGCTAAGGAGCATAATTAAGGTGTTTTAAGCATTTCTTTTTATATTGTGCCTCTATTATACTCATGAGCGATTTACACTACTTTAATTATCTAAAAACCAGAAGCAAATTAGCTTTGTTTTATAGAACCAATCTTGTTTATCCTGCTTTAAAAAGGGTTCTATCTGGTAAGGTTCTGGATATTGGTTGTGGTATTGGCGATTTTTTAATGTGCCGACAAAATACGGTGGGTATTGATATAAATGCCTTAAATGTAAATTATTGTAAAGAACAAGGTTGGGAAGCCTATACTATTGAAAACAATCACTTTCCATTCTCGGAAAACACGTTTGATGGTGCTGTTTTAGATAATGTTTTAGAGCATTTAACAGAACCTCATATTACCTTGTTGGAAGCTAAACGTGTGCTTAAAAATAAGGCAAAACTAATTATTGCGGTGCCTGGAATTAAAGGGTATACAATGGATGATGACCACAAACATTTTTACGATGAAGTGGAGATGAATACTCTTTTAGCAAGTTTTGGTTTTGTAAACACCAAATATATCTATCGCCCTACATTTTTTAAATCAACCTACTTTAGCAAAAAGCTTTCACAATACTGTATTTATGGGGTTTTCGAACTCCAAAAATAAGGCATCTAGTCTATTTTCTCAATCGTTTTGGTTCGTGTATTATAAATATCCAAACCGTTTAAAAGCTTTAATCTTTCTGAGCCTGCGGCAAAAGTTAATTGGCCATCTTGGTTCCTGCTTTCTCTAAATTTAGATTCCACATATCCTTGCTCGGCACTTAATACGGGCAATTGTTTTAGTTTATCTTTTCTCACAAAATAAGCGTTGTTTCCTGCTCTGTTTGAGCCAACAAATGCATAGCCTTTTTCTTCGGCTAAATCACAGTAGGATAGTAAAGAGCAGCCACAATATAAATGACTAAAATGTTTGTTTTGCCTAACAAATTCAGGTTCATACGGAATTGTCCAAGCTTGGTTCGAACCAAAAATGCTATTGTATTCCATTATGACCAAAGTGGGATTTATGCAGGTAATGGCTTTCCAAATATGGTAATCATTGCCATCAATATCAATATGTAATAGGCCAAGTTTATTAGCAAAACCGGCTTCTGTAATGAGTGTATTAATATTCTCAGCAGTTATAAATGCCTCTTTGGCAAATAGCTCATGCTGCCAATACAACTCGCCATCTTGTATTTTTTGAATATGTTGCCTCGAGCCATCCATAACAAAGCCAGTCCAATTCTTTGATTTTAACAGGTAACGAGTGTTTGCCTCTGAATAATCTTCTACCCCAAATTCGAGAAATGTTTGGTGTTCAAAATCTAAATAAGCGGTTAAGAAATCAATTATTCCATCGTCGCCCCACTGTGAAAAAACACTAAACTCTGCTAGTTGAATATTCTTTAAAATGGCTTCTGTATTTTGTTTGTTTAACGCCGATAATACTTGCCCATGTAGCATATTAGCCGATTCTGTTTGCTTAAGAACCAAACGGTTTTGTGCTGGAATTTTCTTAAGTGTTTCGAGTATTCTTTTAAGTTTATGTAACATGCTTTAATTGGCGTATTGGCTAGCAATTTATAAAAAAAGTAATTGGTAAACCTAGTAGATTTCTGTTTATTTGCTAGGTGGGTCAAACGGTTAAAATAAGCGCTTCAATTGTTATTTATAAGCATAAGTATGCTCAGTTATCCGATTTAGTTGAATCCATCCTTTTATTGCCTTTCGATCTTAGGCTATATATTATTGATAATTCGCCAAGCAATACTTTGGAGCAAGAATTACCAAAATCAGAAAGTATCCACTATCATTTTTGTAATGCCAATTTGGGCTACGGCAAAGCGCATAACAAAGCCTTACGCTTAGCCGCAAATTGGTCGGAGTTTCATATTGTATTGAACCCAGATATTCTGTTTGAACCGAAAGCTATTGAAGCCTTAGTTCAATATATGAATGAGAAGCCAAATATCGGATTGCTTATGCCTAAAGTGCTTTATGCCAATGGCGAAACGCAGTTTCTGTGTAAGTTATTCCCAACGCCTTTTGATTTAATTATGCGTAGGTTTATTCCTGGATTTCTTAAAGGGAAACTTCAAAATCGCTTGGATCAATATGAGTTAAAACACAAAAACTATGATGAGATTATGGAGGTGCCAAACCTCTCGGGTTGCTTTATGTTTTTGCGCATGGATGTGTTAAAAATTGTCGGCTTATTTGATGAAAGTTTCTTTATGTATTTAGAGGATACCGATTTAAGTAGGCGAATAAATTTACAGTTTCAAACTATCTATTACCCCAAAGTTTCTATCATACATCAATACGAAAAAGGTTCCTATAAAAGTCTGAAATTGCTTAAATACCATATTGTTTCGGCATTTAGGTACTTTAATAAATACGGTTGGTTTTTTGATACGGTTCGAACCACCATTAATGGCATGCAGAAATAATGAAAGTATCTGTTATAACAGCCGTATTCTCTAATCAAGCATTTATTCATGATGCGATTAATTCTGTGCTCTCGCAAAAAAATGTAGAGATAGAATATATTATTGTAGATGGTGGTTCAACAGATGGTACGGTAGAAGTTGTTTTATCATATGGCGATAGAATTTCAAAGTTTATTTCTGAACCAGATGAAGGTGTTTATTTTGCCTTAAACAAAGGAATTTCAATGGCCACAGGAGATGTTATTGCACTCCTTCATAGCGACGATTTCTATGCGCATCCTTATGTTCTTTCACAGGTGGTTCAGGCATTTGAAGAAACAAATTGCGATGCTGTTTATTCAAATTTATATTACGTAAAAGGCAGCGATACCAATAAAATTGTACGCTTATGGGATTCTGGCGTGTATAAAAAAGCTGATTTTTATAGTGGTTGGATGCCACCTCATCCTGCCTTTTTCTCAAAGCGTGAGGTGTATTCAAAATTTGGTTCATTTAATACAGTGCTTAAAAGTGCGGCAGATTATGAATTAATGCTGCGCCTTATTTTTAAAAACAATATTCAACTTCATTATATTCCAAAGTTCTTTGTTAAAATGCGCACTGGTGGCGCTAGTAACAGGTCTTTGTTGAACCGATTAAAGGCAAATATTGAAGATAGAAAGGCTTGGCATATTAATGGCTTAAAGCCAAAATGGTATACGCTTTTAATGAAGCCGCTTCTTAAGTTATTCCAATACCGTTTTTTTAGTTATTTTCGACCCGATAAATCTTCCTAATTATGAGTATTCATTCTTCTAAAGCTCCAGAGCCTGTAGGCCATTATCCCCATGCAAAACGCGTCGGAAATTTGTTGTTTCTTTCGGGTGTTGGCCCTAGAGAAAAGGGTACCAAAATTATTCCTGGCGTTGAGTTAGACGAAAACAATAACATACTCAGCTATGATATAGAAAAACAATGTCGCTCGGTTTTTAATAATATCAAAAATATATTAGAAGACTCTGGTAGTAAATGGGAAAATATTGTAGACGTAACCGTTTTTCTTACCAATATGAAAGACGATTTCCCAACGTATAACCGCCTGTGGGCCGAGTACTTTGCCATCGACCCACCTTGCCGTACAACCTTAGAGATTAATTGCCTGCCAACTCCAATTGCTATTGAGCTGAAAGTGATTGCTACAATATAGTATCTAGCTTCTAGCTTCTAGCTTCTAGCATAAATTATAGTAGCTAGTTGCCAGCAGCCAGCAGCCAGTAGCTTTGCTGGCCGAAGCTTCAGCGTAGGTTAGCTTACTCCGCATTTAAATCAATCACAAATCTGTATTTAATATCATTCCTATTCATTCTTTCATAGGCTGTATTAATTTCACTAAGTGGAATAACCTCCACATCGCAGTAGATACTATTTGCAGCACAAAAATCTAACATTTCTTGAGTTTCTTTTGTGCCTCCAATGCTAGAGCCGCTTAGGTTACGGCGTTTGCTTATAACACTGCGGTGACTAAATTCGGTTGGTACAGAAGGTAAGCCTAATAGCACCATAGTTGAGTCGCGCTTAAGCATAAGCATAAAGAAATTTAAATCGTGGGGTGCCGAAACACTATCAATAATTAAATCGAAACTGTTATTACAAGTGCTAGCTTCATCTGCATTTTTATAGTTTACAAATTTATGTGCACCTAATGCCAGGGCATCCGCTCGCTTGTTTTCTGATGAGCTTAATACGGTAACTTCTGCTCCAAAGGCAACACCAAATTTAACAGCCATATGGCCTAATCCTCCTAAACCTAATACAGCTAATTTACTGCCTTTGCCAATATTCCAATGGCGCAAGGGCGAGTAAGTGGTAATTCCTGCGCATAGTAGGGGAGCCACTCTGCTTAAATCCATGCTAGGATCAACACGTAAGGCATATTGCTCATCTACTACCATGTATTTTGAATACCCACCATAAGTAGGTAAGCTTTGACCTGGAACAACAGTATTATAGGTCCAGGTTACGGCGCCTTCGCAAAAGTTTTCTTCGCCTTCTTTACATGGGTTGCAGGTACGACAACTATCTACAAAACAACCAACACCTATAATATCACCAATTTTATATTTTGTTACATGTGAGCCAATTTCTGTAACTCTTCCTAGCACTTCATGACCAGGCACTATTGGAAAGGTACTGCCACCCCAATCGTTATTTACTTGATGGATATCTGAGTGGCAAACGCCACAGTATAAAATATCCATTCCCACATCGTGGGCGCCAATGGCTCTTCTTTCTATGGTATGTGGACCTAATTTTGAACCAGCCGCAAAGGCTGCAAATGCGTGTGTTTGCATGATTTTTATAATGAGCATGAAAGGTAGTTGTTTGGTCTCTATTATTCCTTAAAATTTTGTTTAATACCTGTCAAAAAAAATAGCCAACAGATTCTCAACTAGTTGCAACTTTTATGTTATTAAACTTTCAGTAATAATTGAAAGTTTAATAAGTGTTTGTATCTTTGACCCAGAAATAAGAACTGTATGAAATTTCCTGAAGCTAAAAAACAATTTATTCAAACCTGGGGAACCTTAGGAAGTGAATGGGGTATAAACAGAAGTATGGCACAAGTGCATGCCTTGTTATTAATTGCTCCAAAGCCTTTAACCACAGAAGATGTAATGGCCGAGCTAAGTATCTCTAGAGGTAATGCCAACACTAATTTACGCGATTTAATTAATTGGACCTTGGTGAGCAAAGAGTTGGTTGCAGGCGATAGAAAAGAATATTTTGTAGCCGAAAAAGATATCTGGGAAATTGCCCGACGAATTGCCAAAGAACGTAAGAGAAGAGAGATTGAACCTGTGCTTAAAGTACTAGGTCAGTTAAATGAATTTGAAGGCATCAAGAGCAATCCAGAGCACAAAGCGTTTAGTGAAACGGTGGCTAACTTGGGCGATTTTGTAGGTAAAATGGACAAGTCTGTAGAGGTTATGTTGAAAGCCGATGAGAGTTGGTTTTTTAGCACACTTCTCAAATTAATCAAATAATCTCATGAAAAAATCATTTAAACAATTCAAAAAAGCGGATGCCTTGTTTCAGGCCGCTTTGTTGGCAACTTCATTTACTGTTTTGGCTGGCGCCATGATTGCAGAAGCAAAGGTTCCTAACAACTTTTTTATCTTTTATTTTGTGGTGGGTTCAGCCCAATTAGCTAGCTTTTTAATAAACTATTCTTGGGCAGGCAACAATCAAAGTAAGGCACGTAAATATTACTCCTACGCCCTTATTGCTTTCATCGTTATGCTTATTCCTCCACTTACTTTTATTGGCTTAATGGCATTGCTTATTTTATCTCCAATAACTGCTATTTGGTATGTTCAACTTAGTTATTCTGAATTCAAAGAAGTAAGCTTTTTTTATTAACTATATCTTTCAAAGTTTCCTGAAACTACAATAACAAAAAATAATGGAGTTTAATTTAATTTCTTATTGCCTCTATTTACCAGCTACTTTTTATATAACGATAGTCATTGGAAAAGATTTAAACCAACAAGGAGCACATTTTTTGCTCCAAACATTTGCCGGTGATACAGAGTTGGTTCAAACCCTAAATAAGTTTTTATTAATTGGTTACTACCTTATAAACCTTGGCTATGCAGCCGTTTCGGTAAATTTCTTTTCGCAAATAGATACTTGGCTTATGCTGGTAGAAGAGCTTACCTTAAGACTTGGAATGTTGCTTATGGGGTTGGGCTTTATTCATTATTTTAACCTGTTTGCGTTAACAACATTCACAAAACAAATTCAACATCTTTTTTCTAATCAAACCACATCTTAATAGTAATTTTTATGAACACAAATTTTGTCGTGATGGCTTATTCCATCTATTTACCAATTACCATTGCTCTTACCATTTATGTTGCCAATGTGTTATTTAGCAATGGTCGTATTTTTATGATTGATATCTTTAAAGGCCGCGAATCTATTGCTGATGCCACCAATCATTTATTTAAAGTTGGGTTTTATTTACTCAACATTGGCTTTGCATTTATTATCATGAATGTTGCCTATGAAATTGTTGCTACTCGCGAATTGCTTGAAATATTGGCCTATAAAATTGGTTGGTTTTCAATTTACCTTGGCATCATGCTTTTCTTAAACCTATATCTGTTTTTTAGAGGTAAACGCAAATCAAAAGAAGCTCAGCTAGCTTAAGGTCTGAACCTAAGCCCATAATCGAGTTAAATAGGTAGAATTAGAAATATGCAGCTCCAAAATTGTAATTGATCAATTAGCTGTATCTTGCAAAAAAAATATTATTTTGACATTCGACGATTTTTATTTCGATTATGGGCTCATGGATGCCTTAGATGCCATGGGCTTCTCAAAACCAACACCCATTCAAGAACTAGCAATACCTGTTATTCTTGAACACAAAGATTTGATAGCTTGTGCTCAAACGGGTACAGGCAAAACAGCTGCCTATGTATTACCCATTTTAAATAAAATTGCAGAGTCTGATCACAGTCATTTAAATACATTAATCTTAGCTCCAACCCGCGAGCTAGCCATGCAAATAGATCAGCAGGTGCAAGGCTTTTCGTATTATATTCAAGTTAGCTCAATTCCAATTTATGGTGGTGGCGATGGCGCCTCTTGGGATCAACAAAAGAAAGCACTTAAACATGGCGCAGATATTATTATTGCCACTCCAGGTAGATTAATTTCACAACTTATTTCGGGTGATATTAATTTTGAACACCTCGAACATTTAGTTTTGGACGAAGCAGATAGGATGCTTGATATGGGCTTTTATGAGGATATTGTTAAGATAATCTCCTATTTGCCTAAAGACAGACAAACACTATTGTTTTCGGCTACTATGCCTCCTAAAATTCGTACCCTAGCCTCTAAAATTTTATATAAACCCGAGGAAATTAGCATTGCCATTTCTAAACCTGCCGAAGGTATTTTGCAACAAGCTTATTTAACTTACGACCCTCAGAAAATACCATTACTTGGCGAGATTTTTAAAGCAACAGCCTATCAAAGTGTAATCATTTTTGCGGGTACAAAAGAGAAAGTAAAAAGCCTTCAATTCGAATTAAAGAAAATTGGCTTAAAGGCAAAATCCTTTCACTCAGATCTAGAGCAAAAAGAACGTGAAGATCTCATGAATGAGTTTAGAAGCCGTAAGGTACAAGTGCTTATTGGAACCGATATTCTCTCACGTGGTATTGATGTAGATGGAATTGATTTAGTGGTAAACTTTGATGTGCCACCCGATCCAGAGGATTATGTACACCGTATTGGAAGAACTGCTAGGGCCGAAACAAAAGGTACAGCCATTACTTTTATTAACGAAAAAGACCAACGCAGGTTTCATGCCATAGAAACTCTAATTGAAAAAGAAATTCCAAAACTTCCTTTACCAGAGTCTTTGGGTCAAGCACCGCTTTACGAACCTAGCAAAAGAGTAGAGCGTACCTTTCATAAAAAAGGTCCGCGCAAAAACACTAACGGTCCAAGTAAACCGGGTCAGTTTAGACGATAAATTTTTAAGAGATTATGCATAAGAACAATTTTGATTTTTTGCGTTTTTTCTTTGCCTTTATAGTGGTGCTTTCGCATATTGTTGATTTATCCCTGCATCCCGATATTGCCTATCTTAAAAAGTACTTCGATTCTCATGTTTCTGTGACTGGTTTTTTTATTATAAGTGGTTATTTAATTGCTGGTAGCTTTATTGTCTCTAAAACAGTAAAAAGCTATTTTGTTAAGCGAGCAAACCGACTTCTTCCTGCCTATATTTTTGTAGTATTATTTTCTGCTATTTTCTTTGTTTTTATAAGTAGTTTTTCTTTTACCCAATATTATTTAAATGCTGCTTGGTTCAAGTATCTAGCAAGTAATTTGAGTTTTCTAAATTTCTTGCAACCTTGCTTGCCTGGCGTATTTTTAGGTAATTATTTATGTACCATTAATGGTGCCTTATGGACCATTAAAGTTGAAGTAAGTTTCTATTTAGTATTGCCCTTTATTATTTATTGGATTCAAAAAACATCTAAAAAACATCTTGTATTAATTGCTGTGTATTTGTTTGGTTTGTTGTATGAATATGGCTTAACCCAAATGGCCATTTCAATTCCTGCTAAGGCTGCAATATTTGATGTATTAAAACATCAGTTACCAGGTTTCCTAACCTATTTTATTTCTGGTATTGCCATGTATTATTATCAAGACCAATTTCATAAGTATAAAAATTATGTAAGCCCATTGGCACTAATTGTTTTTATTGTGGAGTATTCCTTAAATCTTGAAATACTACGACCAATTGCTATGGCTATCTTAATTTTATATGTTGCCTATGGATTTACCTTCCTAAATAATTGGGGGAAATATGGCGATTTTTCCTACGGAATATATATTTACCATTTTCCAATTATCCAAACGGCAGTGAGTCTTGGGCTGTTTACTATCTATTCACCCTATATGGTTGGATTAGGTATTATATCCTTAGTTTTAGTGTGCTCTTTCCTTTCTTGGAACCTCCTCGAAAAAAGGTTTTTACAGAGAAAAATCATGTTTAAATAATACCTAGTTTCAAACATTTTGTTCTACCTTCGAAATGGAGGCTCATACCATGGAGGTGGCTCAAAATACTGTCGGATTAACTGACGCAGAGGTTCTAACTTCTCGTTCAAAATATGGCTCAAATTCTTTAGCCAATAAAAGCGAATATAGATTCTTTAACATGCTTTTGGAGCTTGTGCTCGAACCGCTATTTTTAATACTTATTGGAGTATGTGTAATCTATTTTATAATGGGGCAAACTCAGGAGGCATTTCTAATGTTAGGCGCTCTTGGAATTGTGACCAGTATCTCCATTTTTCAAGAACATAAAAGTAGAAACGCCGTTGATGCGCTTAAGAAATTAAATAGTCCTAAGGCAAAGGTTTTTAGAAACGCAAAACTTATAGAAATCCTTACCGAAGACTTAGTGGTGGGTGATGTTATTCAATTGGTTGATGGCGCCATAGTTCCAGCCGATGCTAGCATTGTAAACGCAAATGATTTTTCGGCTAATGAAAGCATTCTTACTGGAGAATCTATTCCTTTAATTAAAGGCACAGATGAGCCACTTATCTTTCAAGGTACCATGGTTGTTTCTGGAGCTTGCACGGCAAGCGTAATTGCCGTAGGAGCAGCAACCCAATTGGGTAAAATTCAACAATCGCTGCAAGAGATTGAACCCGAAAAAACTCCTTTACAAATACAGGTTCACAATTTTGTGAAGTATATGCTGTATGCAGGTCTTGTAGCCTTTGTTTTGGTGTTTGGGGTTAACTATTATTTGTCGGGCAAGGTATTACATGCCTTAATGCACGGGCTCACTTTAGCCATGTCTATTATACCCGAAGAAATTCCTGTAGCCTTGAGTACTTTTATGGCTTTGGGTGCTTATAGAATGTACAAAAACAAGGTTATTGTGAGAACTCCAAGTACCGTTGAAACCCTTGGTGCGGCTACCGTTATTTGCGTTGATAAAACAGGTACACTCACAGAAAATAGAATGGAACTTAGTGCCATTTATGATTTTGAAAGCAAGAAAGTGTTTGATTTTACAAAATCAGAAATTATAGAATCACCTGTTTTGGAATATGCTGTTTGGTCGTCGGAAGTAGAGCCTTTTGACGCCATGGAAATTGCCATTCATACTGCCTATACAAAGGTTGCTAAAGACGATAAACGTAAGCAGTTTGTTATGTTTAAGGAGTACCCTTTGGGTGGCACTCCTCCTATAATGACGCATGTGTTTGAGAATGAAAAGAAAGAAAGAATTAGTGCGGTAAAGGGTAGTGTGGAAGGGGTTTTACATCAAACAAAATTAAGTGATACCGATAAAGAATTGGTTCAGGCAAAAGCAAAAGAACTAAGCTCAAAAGGCTACAGAATATTGGCTGTTGGTAGGGTTGAAACCGAAACTGCAAATTTACCTGAAACCCAGTTTGAATTTACCTTTATATTAATTGGCCTAATTGCTTTTTATGATCCCCCACGTAAAAATATTTCTAGTGTTTTAAAGCAGTTTTATGAGGCTGGCATAAAGGTAAAAATGATAACGGGCGATCATGCCGAAACGGCCTTGGCAATTGCCAATCAAGTAGAGTTGCAAATTGGACAAAAGGTGTTAACTGGTCCAGAAGTTATGGATATGGAAATGCCTCAATTAGAAAAACAAGTAGAGCATAGCAATGTGTTTGCTCGTATGTTTCCAGAAGCCAAACTAAAGGTTATTGAAGCGCTAAAACATAAAGGCGAAATAGTTGCCATGACAGGCGATGGTGTTAATGATGGTCCTGCCCTAAAAGCTGCGCATATTGGGATAGCCATGGGTTTGCGTGGGAGCGAAGTGGCACGCAATACTGCCTCTTTAGTTATTGTTGATGATGATTTGGAGCATATGGTAGAGGCGGTGGCTTTAGGAAGAAGAATTTATGAAAACCTTAAAAAAGCTATTCGCTATATTTTGTCAATTCATATTCCTATTATTTTAATTGTAAGTATACCCTTTTTGTTTTTTGATCCGAACCTAGAGCTGTTTACTCCTGTACATGTTATTTTTCTGGAGTTAATAATGGGCCCAACCTGCTCTATTATTTTTGAAAACGAACCTATTGAAGCAAATTCAATGAAACAAAAACCGCGTAATAATACACGTTCGTTTTTTAGTTTTCATGAGTTGCGAATGAGTATTATTCAAGGTCTATTCATAACTGTTTCTTGCTTTGGAATGGGTATTTATTTCAACTCACTAAATGCTTCGGATGAGTTGGTTCGAACCAGTATTTTTGCTACTCTTATTTTTAGTAACTTGTTCCTTACCCTTGTCAACCGTTCGTTTGAGCTATCTGTAATAAAAAGCTTCGCCAATAAAAACCGACTAATTCCTTTTATCCTTAGTGTTTCATTATTGCTTTTACTTGTAAGTATTTATGTGGCACCCGTTCAATCTATTTTTGAATTTGAAGCTCTAAGTTGGCAACAATTCTTACTTTGTTTAGTTGCCGCCTTTGTAGGTGTTTTTTGGATTGAAGGGTATAAGTTTTTTTCTCGAAAAGCGAATTCTAATGTGTAGTCAAAATTAATTTGTTTCTTATTTTTTACATTTCATTTCCTTCAAAATCTCCTACCTTTATCCCTTAATTTCTAACTATGAACTATCAATTATTTGGCCATACGGGTTTGCGTGTTTCAGAATTGTGTTTGGGTACTATGGGTTTTGGAACAGAGTGGGGTTGGGGTGCCGATTATGCCGCTAGTAAGGATGTATTTGATGCGTATGCCAATGCAGGAGGTAACTTTATTGATACCGCAAATAGATATACCGAAGGTACTTCCGAAAAATTTCTTGGTGAGTTTATAAAAGAAGATAGAGACCATTTTGTAATAGCTACAAAATATACCCTAAAAGATAAAAATAGTGATCCCAATTTTGCTGGTAACCACCGCAAAAATATGATGCGTTCTGTGAAAGAAAGTATGGCTCGCTTGCAAACAGATTACTTAGATGTTTTATGGCTTCATATATGGGATTTTACCACACATCCCGAAGAAGTTTTACAAGGCTTAAATGATTTAATTAGCAGAGGCTTGGTTCATTATATTGGTATTAGTGATACTCCAGCTTGGCGTGTGGCTCAAGCCAATACCATTGCCGAGTTGCGCGGTTGGAACCGATTTGCGGCTTTACAAGTTGAATATAATTTAATAAATAGAACGGCCGAAAGAGATTTACTTCCTATGGCTGATGCGTTTAATATGGCTGTAACACCGTGGGCTCCGCTTGCTGGTGGTGCTTTAACCGGTAAATATATAAAGGGCGAAAAAGGACGTTTAACAGAGGGCTCAAAACGCTTAAACGAAAGAAGTACCCTTATTGCCCAAAAAGTAATTGAGGTGGCTACAGCTTTGGAATGTACTCCAGCTCAAGTGGCAATTAGATGGACTATGCAGCGCAATCAAACTGTTATTCCAATAATTGGTGCCACAAAGGCCTATCAATTAAATGATGCTTTGGGTGCTGCTCAAATAGAAATTCCTGCTGAGTGGTTAGTTGAGTTAAATGCCGTATCAGCCTTTGAATTAGGCTTTCCTGGCGATTTCTTTAATGAGCCTGGTGTGATAGATGTAACCTATGCACAAACCAAGCATCAAATAAAAATGCGTTCGTAATTAAAACGAATCGAGTATTCCTGTATTTTTAAATTTATCTAAACTTTGTTCCGTTAATGGCTTTGTAATAAAGCCTAAAATTAAGGGTTCAAAAGAGGCGCGCTCTGCATCATCTGGGTCAACACTAGAGCTTAAAATTAAGATTGAAATTGGTTTCAATAAAGTGTGATAAATCTTCCCAAATTCCTCAATAAATTCCCACCCATCCATACCTGGCATGTTTA
Source organism: Bacteroidetes bacterium B1(2017) (assembly GCA_002256395.1). GTDB lineage: Bacteria > Bacteroidota > Bacteroidia > UKL13-3 > UKL13-3 > B1. Next base: position 84,936 of record NKJG01000004.1, read on the forward strand.
AATCCAAGAAAATAAGGTCGGGTAATTTTTGATGGCCTTCAGGCATAGACTTTTGCTCATCAAAAAAATCTAAGGCAGCCTCTGCACTTTCAAAGGTATATACCTCCTCACAAAACCCCGATTTTAATAACCTCATTTTACATATCATGAGGGTTACATCATCATCGTCAATTAACATTACCGATTTAATCATATAAGTAGAATTAATTTATAATTTTAATCCTTGTAATTTTATGGGTAAAAGGCCTTAAATTGATCAGAAGCCATTAGTGCTTGCAAATTATCATCGGTTAAAGGTTTTGTTATGAAACCAATAATTAAAGGGTGGTTTTCGGCCTTTTCTTCGTCTTTGGGATCTACACTTGAACTTAAAATATCAATTCTAATTTTAGTGAAAATGTGTTGGTATTTTGATTCAAAATCATCCAAAAAGTCCCATCCATTCATCACAGGCATATTAATATCCAAGAAAATAAGCTCGGGTAAATTTCTCTCTATTTCAGGTAAAGCTAGTTGCCTTTCAAAAAATTTTGCTGCTTCCTCTCCATTTTCTGCGGTAATTACTTCCTCGCAAAATTTGGATTTTTTTAGTCGCAACTTGCAGATCATGAGGGTTACATCATCATCATCTACCAATAGTACACTTTTTAACATGGTTTTATTGTTCAAAAATTATTGTAAATATAGTTCCTTTATTAATTTCACTTTGTGCCGTTATTGTACCTCTTAATGCATGAACATGCGATTTTACTAGGTACAAACCTATTCCTTTGCTGTCGTCAAACTTGTGAAATTTTTGATACATTCCAAATAAACGGTCTTTCACCTTATTCATATCCATACCCATTCCATTATCCTTGAAGGTGAGTATAATCTTATTATTATCCTTTTTACTTTCAATTAAAATTTTAGGTGGAATTCCAATTTGTGCATACTTAATACTATTTGCCAACAAATTTTGGAAAATACTTTCTAAATAGGAGGGAATGAAATTACCAGAAGGTGCATCCTTAAAGTTAGTTTCAAGAAGAACATTTTCCCTTTCAATTTGATGGTCGAAATTTTTCTTAACCTTTTCTAAAATATCTTCAAAAGTAACCAAAGTATATTTGTGGTCAGTATTCTCTTTAATGATTAAAGTCTTAATTAAATCTTGCATGGTTTCATTTAACCTAAGCGTAGATTTCTTAAAACCTTCGAGTAATATGCGAATTGTTTCATCCGAAATACTGGATGGATCAAGCAAATCTAAAATGCCAATTAAATTGGTAAGAGGCGCCCGTAAATTATGAGTAATGATATAGGAGAATTTTTTTAATTCTTGGTAGCTTAAGGTCACTTCTGCTATTAATTTCTCTTTTTCTTCCTCTAATAATATCCTATTGGTAATATCTTCCTTAACCGCTACGTAATTTGTTTTTACGCCATTATTGTCAAAAATCGGACTAATAGTTGCATGCTCCCAATAGAGTTCGCCATTTTTCTTCTTATTGCAAAATGTCCCCATCCAACTTTGTTGGTTCGAGAGTTTATCCCATAGGTTTGTATGCGTACCTTCTTCTGTAAATTCGGTTTTTAGTATCCTTGGGTTTTTTCCAATTGCTTCTTCAGCCGTATAGCCTGTAATTTTGGTAAAAGCTGGGTTCACATATTCAATATTTCCTTCTAAATCTGTTACAACTACCGAGGCTCCACTTTGCACAATTGCTTGAGAAAATTTTCTAATTTTTTCTTCCGATTTCTTCCTCTCCGTAATATCTAGCATGGTGCCAATTACTGCGGGCTCGCCATTGTAAATGGTTCGGTTTCCATGCACTTCTATTTCTATTAAATTCCCTTTATTATTAAAAACCCTTATTTCATAATTTGCCTCCAGACTTTTGCCTTTTATTCTATCTTCTATTTTTTGGGAAACCATTTCAAAATCGTCGGGGTGAACCCAGTTTTTTAATGGCATAGAATAAATTTCGTGTTCTGTATATCCTGTAATTTGGGTGAATCTTTTGTTTACAAAAATGAAGCCTTTTGACCCTAAAATATAAATTCCAATAGATGAGTTTTCAACTAAACTTCTAAACTTTGTTTCAGACTCTATCAGTTTTTGCGTTTGGATTTTTTTCTGGGTTATATCCACTTCAATTGCCACCCAATTAGTACATTTTCCTGTTTCATTTTTGATAGGAACAATGGAGAATCTATTCCAAAATTTTTCTCCATTTTTCTTGTAGTTTAATATCTCAAATTCTCCAGGAATCTCTTTTTTTATTATGTCTCCCAATCGTATTAATTCTGATAAATCACTCTCAGGTCCACTAAATAACGAAGGGGATTTTCCAATTAATTCTTGTTTTGGATACCCTGTAATTTTGGCAAGGGTATCATTTACATATAAAATTTCGGGCATTTGTCCATTAGGTTTGGCATCCGTTATTAATATACCGTCTTGGATATGCATAAACATCATTTCAAACAAAAGGAGTCTGTTTTCTTCCTCTTTTTTATAGGTAAAATCCTTTCCTAACCCAACTATTTGTTTTTCGTTTTCATAGGAGTAGATATTCCATGAAATCCACTTGAAGCTTCCATTTTTGCAACTAAATCTATTTTCAAATTGTTGGAATTTGGCCCCATTTACCGCCTTTTTTGTATACTGATCAAATTTTTCCTGATCTTCTAAATGAACATATTTTCTCCAATTATTTTTCAAAAGTTCGGCTCTATTCCATCCTAAACATTTTTCCCAAGCAGGGTTTACCTCCAATAATTGTCCGTCAAAATCCATCACGCAAATTAAATCTACGCTATTTTCAAAAATGCGTTCGCTAATTTGTAGTCTATCTTCTGCCACCTTTTTGTCGGATATATCTGTCATGGATCCCGCCACCTTTATGGGAATACCATTTTCATAAAGAGGTTCACCAATTATTTGTATCCATTTAAGTTCTTTTTTTGTTGTTTCAATTTGTAATCTAATATTAAAGGATGTTTTGTTCTGAATGCATTTTTCATAGGCCTCTTTTGCAAAGGCTCTGAATTTTGGTACAATAAAATCTTGGGCAGTTTCAATTGTGGGTTCATAAGATAAATCAACCTCATGAAGCATTTTGGTTGAAAGAGTCCATGAAACCGTTCTCGTCCTTAAATCAACTTCAAATCCTCCCGATTTTGAAATGATATTTGTGGTTTCAAGTAGTTTTAAATAGCGGTACTTTTCTGTTAAATCTTTTATTGTAATTACTCTAAGTTTTTTCTTTGAAGTAGTGTCAATAATTTTTGAAATAAAAAGTAAATGAAGGTTTTTTCCTTTACAGGATATTACCTCCAAGTCAATTTCTCCTGTGCCTCCACCTTCGAACAATTGTTGGTGATCCTCCTTAAACCATGATTCTTCAGAAGGGGCTATTAAATCAAACAGATTGCTTCCTAAAAACGCATTTTTCTCTCCCTCAAAAATTAAACAAGACCATTCATTACAATATTCAATTAAACCCTCTCTATTAACTATAAATAGTCCAATTCCTGGGCAATTTGTTAAGGCATCCAACAACACCAATTGGTTGTCTGAATTATTTAAGTCAAAAATGGATGAATCCTTAGGTTTCATAGTTGGGTTGATTTAATTATTCCAAGCAAAGGCTTCCTTGGAAAATATTTTTTCGGCTGTTTCTTTATTTACGGGCTTCTGAATATAGTTTTTAATAAATTCAAATTGGTGTATCTTTTTTTGTATTTCTGGATTAAGGTTCGAACCCATAATTAGCAAAGGTGAGAGGAATCCATTCGATTCATATTGCTTAATAAATTCCCAACCACTTTTAGCTACAATATTAATTTCTAATAGTATTAAGTCCTTGCCAGTATCGCCCTTCGATTTGAGGTAGGCTATTGAATCATCTATACTCGTAAATGAAATTAATTGAACTGGTGAGAAAAATTTGCCTAACATTCGCATGCTAATCTTATTGGAAATCTCATCATCGTCAACCAATATCACTTTTTCTATTTGTTTGTAACTATTTGCCAATAACAATTCTTCCTGTAGGGGAATGTTTATCCTTTCAATGAGTTTCTTTATGGCACCTCCAGCTTTATTAAAGGTTTCTTTGCTGGTTTTAAAAATTTCTTTTAATTCAGAGTCTTCAAAATCTAAATCTTGCGCAAGTTCTACAATAGCCTGTAGTTTGTGGAATTCGTGACTAATTTCGTAAGAGGTTATAAAGTTTAAATCTTTCAATAGATTTATCAAATTAGAAACATCCTTCTCTTTTTGTTTTATATGGGTTATGTCGTTTGTTACCAGAAGTATTTCTGCTAATTTGTTTTCTGGGTTAATGGTTTTAATAAGATTCAACTCAAATAAATGCGAATTTCCCTGTATATCGGTATTTTCAATATTGAATTTACATTCGTTTTGATTCTTTAACATGGCAACCATGTTCAAAAATTGAGAGGTAATCTCTGGATATGCCAAGGTGTTTAAATTCATTCCAGGGGAAAAATCTAAATTGAAGAGATTTCTTCCTACTTCAGTATTTTGTTTATTACTATAAATAATTTCTAAGTTTTCGCTAAACAATAAAAAGCCAATATTGCCATGGTTTATAATATTATTGAGCCTTGTATCAGCAAAGTCGAGCCTGTTTTTTAATATTCGTTTATTGACAAAAAATGTTAATTGATGTGCAATTGAGTATAGTAATTGATTGTCGTTTAATACTTCCATATCATATGATTCAATCAACTCATTTGGAAAATAAACCTTCACAGAGCCAGATTTACCATCCATGGTTTCGAAATTGCTTGTTTGACTTGATACAAATGACTCAATATTTCCAGAAACATAGGTGTCATTACCTAAGCAAATTTCAATTCCTAAAGATTGATTAAGTAACCATTCGTTTGAAAGTAAGGTACATGTTTTCTCTAATAAGCTTGGAACAGCTTGTTGAGTATTGGTGAATACAATGGCTACTTTTTCTAGTAACTTTAGTTCCCTAACCTTTTTTACTAATTCAATTTCATTTTCTAAACTAGTTAAAAATACATTTAACCAATTGCAAATTAAATTTATGAGTGATTGTTCTTCAGGTAAAATTTCAAACTGTTCTGGATAATAAACAGTTAATTCTATACCATTCTTTTTTGAATTGGTGCTGGAGCCTTTTAGGTAGGTTTTCGATTCTTCAAAATTTGATGAATGGTAGTTTCTATTTTTATAGTAAATACAAACGCTTGCATCCTTTGAATATTTCCATCCAGAAGGGATTAATTTGGCGCTATTTAATAAAAATTGATGCACGCTTATTCCCTCTTCCTGCATCAATTTAGAAAGGTCTTTTAATAAACCAATTTCTCTCTCTTTTATGTTTCGTTCATCATCTGCAGCTTTCGCTGTTATTTCGGCCAATTTAAGTCGACTAATATCCCTAGCAATTTTTGAATAGCCAATAATCTTAGATTGGTTATCTCTTAAGGGAGAAATAGATAAACTTAAATAAATTGTTTTTCCGTGTTTTGTTATTCTATCCGTTTCAAAATCTATAATAGATTCACTTCGCTTAATTTTCTCTATTATTTCTTTCTCTTCATTAAGCTTCTCATCCCTCAAGAAATTTGCAATATTTTTTCCAATTATCTCCTCCCGCTCATATCCATATAATTTTGTGGAGGCATCATTCCAAGAAGTAAAATCGCCATTTAAATCTACCGAATAAATCGCTTCTTCTGACGACTCTACTAACCTTGTCATGATGGTTGCATTTTCCTCAGCACTACGTTTAAGAGTAGTGTCCCACCTAAAAGAAATAAATTGATAGGGTTTTCCATCCATATCCATAAATGGATAGATGGTCGTATCATACCATTTTTCAATTCCTTCTCTGTTTTTATTTTTAATTTCACCAACCCAAACGTTGCCTTGAAGGATGGTGTCCCAGAAATTTTTCCAAAACTCCTCTGTATGAAATCCAGAATTGATTAAGGTATGTTTCTGCCCAAGGATTTCATTTTCGCCATATCCAAATTCAGTTATAAAATTTTCATTAATAGAGGTAATCACACCTTCAGCATCCGTACTAGAAATAATGGCAATTTGATTAATTGCTTTACGGTAATCAATAATTAACTTTTTGGATATGGAAAGTTCATTAACAACCTCCTTGCTTTTTTCATTCGTTCGTATACTCGAAATAGCATAGGAAATATTCTGAACCAATCTTTCTAGAATAATTGTTTCTCTATGGTCAAATCCATTTTTTTGAGCAGCGTAAATAGATAGAGTAGCCTTTTGGCTTCCTTCCAAATCTAAGTATATAGAGATACTTGATTGAAGTCCAAATTTCCTCGCTTGCTCCCGCCATGTTGAATAATTGGGGTCGTCTAAAGTTGAATTTTGGACAATCGTTTTTTGTGTTAAAATGCAAGTTGCCGATGGTCCTGCTAAAATCTTACTATCTGTTAAATCAAAACTTAAATTGGCGGCATATTCTGTTTCACCTGCAAATAAGCAAGGAACTATAGGTACTTCTCTTTCCTTGTTTTTTTCAAAATAGGCTAACCAGGAGAGTCTGTATCCACCTTTCTGAACCAATACGTTTAATATTTGTTTTATTAATGTCTCTTCATCCTTGGTGTGCAATATCAAATTATTAACTTCATTTAGTAAAGTTAATTCATGGATATACTTGCTTAGGTGGCTTTCGTTCGTTTCGTTTTTCTTTTCAATTTGTATCGACCTTAAGGCATAGGTTAAGTTTGCCCTAATTTTTTCTATGATGCCGCTTTCATGTGAGTCAAACCCTTCAGGATTTATGGAAGCAACACAAAATAGCCATTGCTTTTCTTCACCTAGGTTAACTGGGCTTAAAACTAAACTTCTAATTTTAAAATTTCCTTTAGGCAGGAATTGTTCCATTTCATCTTCAGAAAAATGAATTATACCTGCCTCGTTCATAGCAAATCCTGCCTCTAAACGATCAAACAAATGTGAAATTAAAGGCGATTTGTTAAATTGTTCATCAGATAAATAGGCCTCCGATTCTTTAAACCAAATTTCTAAGTAAGCGGGGTTTTGCTTGCCAACAAAGGCCAATTGATAGCGACCTGTTTTGACCATTATTTTGCAAATACTATCAAAAATTTCTTCCGGCTCATGGTTCTGTTGTATGCACTCATTGATGGCATTTAACAACTGCAATTCATGATTTTCTTTTATAAACTTTTGCTCGTTTTGGTTTAATGGTTTTCCAATACATATTACAGAATCCTGCTCTACGCTCCAGTATATGGTCCATAATAGAAAAACAGGCTTTCCTAATTTATGTCTAAACGCAGCTTCAAAATTCAGTATTATGCCATCCCCACTCGAAATCCCCGTTTCAATTTCGTGGAGTTTTTGTGAATCAATTTGTAGAAAGTCTTTAAATTTTTTGCCAAGCAATTCTTGTGCTTGGTATCCTAAATTTTCGAAAACACTTTGGTTCGCCCGCGTGCAAAATCCTTCAGGACTAATCTCTATATAAACATTACTTATAAGTTGAGTTTTTCCTTGCATGAAATTCATTAATTGAAAATGTCTACTCTGGACTTTTATTCAATATTCGAAACTAAGCCATTAACATTTGGGAAAATATGATTTTAGTTGCTAATTTTAGCATATAAATTGAATTTTTTAGGGGCTATGCCTCGAATTATGACAGAATATTAGAATTAATATTAAGAAAGTACTTAACATTGTAAACTTGTTAAAAGGGATGTTTTAGAGTTAAAATCCCTATACACTCTTTATTTTTTGAAGCACTAACAAATGGAATCTAGAGAACGATTTGAAAATATAGCCCTTAAAAAATCAATTCTGCCAGTAATGGCGTATTTATCCATTTGTGTAGTCTTGTTTTTTGCCATTGATCAAGTAAGTATTAAAGCCAATAATTTTCTGGGTGCCGACAATCTGAAGATAGTAAACATCCTAAAGGCACTTGTTATTAGTTTAATAACCACCTTTCTTATTTTTTGGCTCGTTTACAAATTCAAATTTGTAGAAATAAATGCCAGTCGAAATATGAATGTTATTTTTGATTCGGCACCATACCCTGTGTGTATCGTTAAGCTTAAAGATTATTCAATTGTTAGCTCTAGCCAGGCCTTAACAAGGTTGTTAGGATATACCTCAAATGAATTTAAAGACCTAAGCTTAAAAGATATCTTAAGCGAAACGGCAATTAAATTGGTAATCAATGAATCCGAAAATCAATACTATATAAATAGAGATTTTAAGGACATTCATTTTGTAGAAAAAAATGGTGGACTTTTGGCTTTATCTGCCAATATTATGAAATATGAGTTGCTAGAAAAGGATTATCTAATTATCCGTTTGCACTCAGAAAAGGTTGTTGGTTCAGTAACTTTTGAGCAAAGTCAGGCTGAACCTAAACGCAATTTTCAATTTTAATTGAAAACGGGTAGGAGCTACCCATTTTCAATTAGCAATAAATTAACTGTTTTTATTTTCCATTAGCTTAAACACATCGTAGCTAAATCCTGTGTTGCTAAATCCACCATCGTGGAATAAATTCTGCATGGTAACCATTCTACTTAAATCAGAGAACATAAGTGCGCAATAATCTGCACATGCCTCAGAGCTTGCATTTCCTAATGGAGAAAGGGCGCCAGCATAATCAAAGAAATCGCCAAAGCCTTTTACGCCAGAACCAGCAGTGGTGGCCGTTGGGCTTTGTGAAATAGTGTTAATTCTAACCTTATTGCGTTTTCCATAATGGTATCCAAAGCTACGAGCGATAGATTCCAATAAGGCTTTTGCATCAGCCATTTCATTGTAATCAGGGAATACGCGTTGGGCAGCAATATAGGTTAAGGCTACAACCGAACCCCAATCGTTAATGGCATCCATTTTATAACATGTTTGCAATAAACGATGTAAGCTCATAGAGCTAATATCATACGTTTCGTGACTAAATTTATAATCTAAATCGGTATAGCTTCTGCCTTTGCGAATATTTAAACTCATTCCCACAGAATGCAAAATGAAATCTATTTTACCACCCAAAATTTCCATTGATTTGGTAATTAGATTTTCCATGTCTTCGTTCTTGCTCACATCGCAAGGGATAATTTGAGCATTATTACAAATAGCTGCTAAATTATTAATCTCACCCATACGCATGGCTATTGGGGCATTGGTTAATACAAATTCTGCTCCTTGTTCGTGGCATTTAAGAGCCACTTTCCAAGCAATACTTTTATCATTTAACGCACCGAAAATGATGCCTTTTTTACCTTTTAATAGATTGTTCATGGTTTGAGTTCAAAATTATTTGCTGCAAGTTTAATGTTTTTTGTCAAGAAACATAGGGGCATTTTCTTTCATTTTGATTGTTAATTGGCCTTTTAGATTGAATGGGTGTTTTGGCAATTGCCTAAAAATAGATATTCTCAATCGCCCTATTCTTGCCTGCAAAATGCGCAAAACAATAACAAACAGTAAAAAACAGTAGTAAAAATCAATTTTAATACTATTTTCGAGTATAAATTAAATTAATATGGAAAATTCAAAGGGTCTATTAACTGTCTTTAATGTATTTAATGATAAAGATTCATTCATTGAAGAAATTAACACAGGGCAAAGCGCAAAACGGATGGCAAGCCAGCTCTTGGTGATTTGTATTTTTGCCTTCTTTTATGGCGTGGTTATGGGAAGCTATCATAGCTTTTTACAATCCTTAGTTGCAGGTGTAAAGGTTGTTTTGCTATACTTAACTACTATTCTTATTTGCTTTCCTTCCTTTTATATCATTCAGCAAATTTTAGGATCAAGGATGAGCATAAAACAAATGGCGAGCATTGTTTTGGGAGGATTAGTTGTTACAACTACTATAAATTTATCCTTTGTTCCAGTATTGCTGTTTTTTCAACTAACAGGAGGTAATTACCACTTTTTGCAATTACTGCATGTGGCAATTTTTATCTTTGGTGGTGTTTTCGGACTTCGATTAATGTTAGAATCTCTTAAAGTAACGTATGAAAAGAATTCTGTTTATCCTCAAATTGGAGTTAATGTGTTTAAAATTTGGATTATCATTTTGGCCTTTGTGGGAATGCAATTGAGTTGGAATCTTCGTCCTTTTTTATGTAACAAAGACGAAGAGTTTAAACTCTTCAGAAAATATGAGGGCAATTTTTATACTGCTGTGGTTTATTCATTTGACCAATTAATTAATCATCCAAATGAAATTTCTAAGGATACCTTAAGCCCTATTTATAATTCCAACATAGGTCCTGAAGCCATCCTTGATACTACCTATTCTACTAAACTCAAACCCTAATTATGGAAGAAATATTAACTTTAGAGGAGCTTGCAAAATACCTTAAGCTAAAGCCTCAAACCATTTATGTTTGGGCGCAAGAAGGTAAAATACCCGCCGCAAAATTAGGGAAGGAATGGCGTTTCAAAAAAAGTGTAATTGATAAATGGTTTAATGAACACATAGATCAAAAGTTTGCCAAATTTTTAGAGTAATTTAACTTTTCTCTTCAATAAACATCAGTGTTTGTTCAAGTGCCGCCCCATTAACCTCATGCTTCCCTTCAAATGTTTTAAAACTACAATTTGCTTCACTTAAGCATTTCTTTTGTCGGTCTATACTTTCTGGCTGTATTAAATTTTCTTTGGTTCCAACCAAATATAAACTTTTTAGTTGAGCTATCTTTTGGGGTAAATTTTCTTGAAATTCTTTTGCAATTTCTCCCGCCACTAAAATTTGAAAATTTGGTTCGAACCGAGTAGAATTAATAAACCTTGTAAGTGTTGAAACCCCTTGGCTAAAACCCAAGGCAATTACTTGGGCTCCTGCAAAGTTGCTCAATGCCAAGCCCTGAACCAAACTTTCTAAATAATTGCAGTAATCGCTTATTTCATGGTCTCGCTCTAAGCTTGTCATCCAACTTGCCACAGGTTTACCAGTAAATCCTCTCGAATAAAACTTGTTTAATCCCTCAGGGGCAATTATAAAATGGTTCGAACCTAGGCCCTCAAAGCAGCTAATAAACTCCTCTGCCGATTGTGCATATCCATGAATAACCAACCAAATATGCGTGGTATTTTGGTTCAGCTCGCCAAGGGTAAAAAAACGGGCGGTTTTTGAAATCGTGAGGTAGTGTTTCTCCATGATGCCTGCAACATAGCAAATTTTGATCTTCTAATTAATACATACAGGTAAATTTACAGATGGTTTAAGGTTTCAAAAGGTCTTTTTTTTTCATATTAATTCTTTATTTTGCCATCCTGTTTGTCTGAGTGGGTTCAGCCAAATGAAACCACTTATCAATGAAAAAAATTATTCTTTTTTGCCTCAGTTTTATTGCTTTATCTAACCTTAAAGCTCAGGATGTTTTAGATTCTATAGCCAACCATAGTTGTGATTGTATTTCAAAATTAGATTTGAAAAACATTGGGAAAGAAAAAGCTACCATGGAATTTGGCTTATGTATGATGAAAGCTGCACAACCCTATGAAAAGCAATTGAAACAGGTGTATGGCATTGATATGAAAAATATTGATAGAGGCGAAGGCGAAAAATTAGGTCGTTTGGTGGGGCTTAAAATGGCTTCTTCATGTGCTAATTTTACAGAATTAATTACCGTTATTACTTCAGAAGAAGCTAGTTCAAATAGCATTGATGGTACCATTACTGAATTTGTGGTGGATCAATTTGTAACCATTCTTATAAAAGATTCGGATGGGAGAGACGTGAAAATTATTTGGCTTGACTATTTTAAGAATTCAGAAAAATTGATGCAAAAGGGTAAAAACAAAAATGTTACTATTGAGTATGTTGAACGCGAATTGTTTAACCCCAAGTTAAATGATTACCTAAAATATAAAGTTGCCACAGGTATTCGTTTCGACGATTAATTTATATGAAATTAAAGGTCGTTTTTTGCTTTGTATTGGCTGCCATAGTAGCTTTCCCTTTAGCGGCAAAAACGCCTAAGCTTAAAGCGAATTATGATATTCTATCCTATCAAATTTCACTAAAAGTATTGCCTCAAAGTAAACGTATCGAAGGCCAAAATATCATTCAAATTGTAGCCCTAAAATCACTTACAAAAATTGAATTAGATTTATTCCCACAATTAAGCATTACAGGAGTAAATTTTGGCAATGGAAATCTGCCAGTTCAAAGAGATTCTAATTCTTTTATTATAAGCTTCCCTAAATCCCTTAAAAAGGGAGACACTGTTTCCTTTGCAGTGAATTATGTTGGAATGCCCATTATTGCCAAAAAAGCACCTTGGGATGGAGGTTTTGTTTGGGATAAAGACTCGGATGGAAAACCTTGGATTGGCTTGGCTTGTGAAGGCTTAGGTGCATCTTGTTGGCTTCCTTGTAAAGACCAATGGAACGATGAGCCAAACTGGGTTAAAGTAAAAGTAATTGTTCCTCAAGGTTTAATTGGAGTTTCAAATGGGAAGCTAGTTGGTCAATTAAAAAGACCGGATGGTTTTAGTGAATTTGATTGGTATGTGAGTAGCCCAATTAATCATTATAATATTAGTATCAACGTAGCAAATTATGAGCATATTGAAGATGTTTACCTAAATGCTAAAGGAGAACGACTAAGTCTTAACTATTACGTATTGGCTAAGAATTTTGTGGTGGCCAAAACTCATTTTCAACAAGTAAAACGGATGCTTCAAACCTTTGAAGGATATTTTGGATTATACCCTTTTTATGAGGATGGATACAAATTGGTTGAAACTCCTTATTGGGGTATGGAACATCAAAGTTGTGTGGCCTATGGCAATAATTATGAGAACAATAAATTTGGTTTCGATTTTATTATTGTTCACGAAAGCGGCCACGAGTGGTTTGCAAATAGCCTAACAGCTTCTGATAAGGCCGATATGTGGATTCATGAAAGTTTTACCACATACAGTGAAGCCTTATACGTTGAAAAGCAATTTGGTTCGCCCAGAGCTATTCAATATTTAGAAGGGCAAAAAGGGAATATTAAAAACAAATTGCCCATGATTGGGCCTCGCGATATAAATTATGAAAGACCTGATAATGATTTGTATTACAAAGGCACCTGGATTTTACATACCATGCGCAGTATTCTGGATAATGATACACTTTGGTTTAATACCTTAAAAGATTTGAACCAACACTTTTATCATCAAACAATCACTAGTAAGCAGGTTGAGGATTTTCTAATAAAGCGAACAGGATATGATTTTGGTACCTTTTTTAAGCAATACCTGTATGTAGCCGAATTGCCAGAAGTACAATATTTTATGATAGAAAAGAATGGCCTTAATGAATTGCATTATAGATTGAATGCAAAGGAAAAAAGACTTAAATTACCCGTTAAAGTGACATTAGGGAAAGAGAAATTTGACTTCTTAGTGTTTGATAATAAATGGCGTATTTACGATTTACCCTATACCAATTCTGCCGATTTTTTGGTAGATCAAAAACACTTTCTGTTAAAAGTAAAACAGATTGAAAAGAACTAGGTTTGTGGCTTAAAACTTAACAGCATTACCGCCTTGTGTTTCTTTCTCTGCATCTACTGTATCTATGTTTTTCTTGTTTTTAGCTTGATCTTTCAATGCGTCAATGCTTGAAGGTAATTCTGTTTTGTTGTTTTTTTCTGCTTCAATTCCTTGAATTCCAGATTGGGTATTGGCTACATTAAACATTACAACCAATCCTCCCACTACAAACACTTGGCTTACTAAAAATATTTTAGACCAAGCTCTTTTGCGGTTCAAAAAACCAATAATATTAATGGCTAAGAGAATAATGAAAATGGCTAGTAACATAATCGTTTTATTTATTGTTTAGTTAGATTCAATTTTGAATCCATTTTTATTTAATTCTTGCTAAGGCTTGTTAAACCTGTCTTTTTTGCTTTTGCTTTAAAACTCCATTTACTTCTTATTGATTCAATTTGGGATTAAATACTCCAATTTGAATGTTAATCGTGAGGAGGAGGCGGCGGGTTGGGATTTCCACTCATAGTATTCTTGGCTCCTCTATAAATATCATCAAAAGGAGTATCTACCCCAGGGAAAATATCTATTTGGTATTCCATTTTTAGTTCCATAAGCACACAAAGTGTGATTCCAATGATGAAAATTAAATAAATTACCCCAAAAACTTGTTCCAATAATTTCGATTTTTCTTCCGCTAAAAAGTCGTCCTCCTCTGCTTTTCTTTTAGCAGATTTGGTCATATTAAATAGTGGTTCAGATTTTTGTATTGTTTTCAAATCAGGTCAAATGTAAGATTTTCTTTTTTTTTGGCTCTATCATTTATGCGGAAATTTTTAAACATGATTTTGGTCCCTATTTTGCTATTCTTTTTTTTATTACTTTAGCAACATGAAAAAATTACTTTCAATCGCACTAATTACACTTATTAGTTTTTCTGCTTGGGCTCAAAAAGATGGCCAAACAATGCCAAACATGGTTTTGAAAGATGTAAATGGAAAATCTGTGAACATGGCCGATTTTTCTAAGACAGGCAAAATTACCATTGTAAGTTTTTGGGCTACTTGGTGCTCACCTTGTAAAAAAGAGTTAAACAATATTAATGAGGTATATGATGATTGGAAAAACAAATACGATCTTCAATTGGTGGCTGTTTGCACAGATAATGCACGAAATGTTCAAAAGGTAAAACCTTATGTTGATGGTCAAGGTTGGGAATACGAAGTGATTATGGATATGAATCAGGATTTTCAGCGTGCCTTAAACATTGTTCAAATACCACATACTTTTTTGTTGGATCAAAACGGTAAAATTGTATACCAACACAGCGGTTATGTTGAAGGGGATGAATTTGCCTTGGAAGAAAAAATTAAATCTCTTTTAGAGAAGAAATAATGCGCGCCATACTTTTGGCCATATTTATTGAAGCCTTTTGTGTAAACTTTTCAGTTGCGCAAAAGGCTTCTTTGCTTATTGAACCCAATAAAGAATATAGTCAAAGTTTTTGGAAAGCATATGCCACTTACGAGGCATCTAAACCTCAAATTCCACTTAGTTTTTCATCACTTAATTCAGAGAATTGCAGTTTCGATGGTTTTGGTTCGAACCAACAACCCCAGTTTTTATGCACCTGTAATAATTTGGATGCAGCTAAAACGATTGGAACAAATAAACTCTGGAATGGAGGTTCGCTTGGATTAAATTTAAGTGGACTTGGCTTAAATAAATTGGCGGTTTGGGATGGAGGTTCAGCCAGAACAACGCATCGAGAATTGTTGGGAAGGGTAACCATAATGGATCCACCAAATACTATGAGTGCCCATACCACCGCTGTTGTAGGTAATATGATTGCTACAGGAATTACTGCAAATGCCAAGGGTATGAGTTATGAAACCCAACTAAGAAATTGGAATTTTACCAATGATAATGCCGAAATTATAGCTGCGGCGCCAAGTCTTTTGGTATCAAACCATTCTTATGCTTCTACCTGTGGTTGGCAAACCATTAGTGGCAGCGTTTATTGGTATGGCGATTCTTCTATAAATGTATTGCGTGATTGGAAGTTTGGGTATTATGATAACCGAAGTAGAATTTGGGATAGTGTTATGTACCAAAATCCCTATTACCTTATGGTAAAGGCTGCGGGTAACGATAGAGGAATTGGGGTTGCTCCCGGTAGTACGTATTATTATTGGAATGGAAGCGCCTGGGTACTTACAAATTCAATTAAGGATACTGTGGGGCCTTACGATTGTATCTCAACTTTTGGTACAGCAAAAAATCTCCTAACTATTGGTGCCATTGATTTATTGCCTGCTGGATATGCTGGTCCAAGTTCTGTTTCAATCTTAAATTTTAGTGCTTGGGGCCCAACCGATGATGGTAGAATTAAACCCGATTTAGTAGCTGCCAGCGGAAATGTATATTCTGTTGGAACTGCCCATGATTCTGATTACGCCTATATTGGAGGAACTTCTGCAGCGGCAGCAAATGTTACTGGTTCGCTACTTTTATTGCAACAATATTTCTTTCAATTAAAAGGTAGATATATGTATAATTCTACCCTAAAAGGCTTAGCAATTCATACTGCAGATAGGTGTAAAACCGCCTTGGGTCCAAATTATGAGTGCGGTTGGGGAGTGCCAAATATGGCCAGAGCAGCCTTGTGTTTGCAAGATTCATTTAAAAATACCGTGCTTGAACCTAGCCTTGCTAACACCGATTCGTTTAGCACGGATGTATATGTTACTTCTGGTGATAGTTTGCGCATTACCCTGGCATGGACAGATCCAAAAGGCGTTACAGCTGCACCAATTTATAATGATACCACCCCTAAATTGGTAAATGATTTAGATTTAAGAGTACTAAATATGGCTGGTAATACAGTTGCAATGCCTTATATATTAAATCCTGCTAACCCTTCATTAGCAGCCACCACGGGAAATAATTTCAGAGATAACGTAGAGCAAATTTATACGACTAATTTACCAACCGCTAGGTATAGGGTTCAAGTAATGCATAAAGGGATTTTACAAAATTTGAGTTCGCAAAAATTTTCCCTACTTATTAGTGGTTCGCCATTATATTCTTCAACAGTTCCTGTCAGCTATTTGAATTTTACAGCCTATCAATCAAATACAAATTTGGTTGATCTGAATTGGCAAACAGCCCAAGAAATAAATGCCAAGGAATTTCAAATAGAATACAGCGATGATAATGTTTTCTTTCTTCAAGTTGGATCGAGGAATGCTACAGGAGCAAACCACCTCGGTGTTTCGAGCTATTCTTTTTCGCATTCTCTAAATAAGGCTATTCCAGAATATTTATATTATCGCTTAGCACAAATAGATTTGGATGGAACCAAGCATTACTCTAAAACTGTTTTAGTGCATATGGATAACCCTTGGCGTGTGGCTGGAATATATCCTAATCCATTTGTGCAAACACTTACCATGGATATTGAAAGCCATATTGCAACTAATTTAAATTTTACGGTGTACGATATGACAGGTAAAATTCAACATCAAGAATCTAAGGCGGTAAATGGCAATCAAACTATTTTATTGGGTTTGCTTGATTTGCAAAGTGGCATCTATATTTTAATTATAGACGAACCAAGCACAGGACTGAAGTATACTTTTAAGATAATTAAGGCTTAACTCTTAAAGAGCTTTCATCCATTCATCTAGTTTGGCCTCAGAGGCTTCACTGATAGGAGCTAGCGGCAAACGAACAATGTTTTCACATAAACCCATTTTGCTCATTACATATTTAATACCACCAGGGTTTCCTTCAATAAAAATTCCCTTCATTAGGTTGTATAATCTATAATGAATTTGACGACCTTCTTCAAACTTTCCATCTAATCCTAAACGCACCATACTAGTAAATA
Organism: Bacteroidetes bacterium B1(2017); assembly: GCA_002256395.1. GTDB lineage: Bacteria > Bacteroidota > Bacteroidia > UKL13-3 > UKL13-3 > B1. The sequence continues at coordinate 102,340 of NKJG01000004.1, forward strand.
ATTGAGGGTAGGCTTGTCCAATTACAGAGATAACACCTGTCATGCCCATAGCCAAAAAAGGCAAGGTTAAATTATCATCTCCTGAGATAATATCAAAATCGGCAGGTTTCTCATTTAGCAAATCCATAAATTGTTCTGGGTTGCCACTTGCTTCTTTAATAGCCACAAATTTTTCACTGGCATTGGCCAATCTTAAGGTGGTTGCTGCGGTCATATTAGAACCAGTTCTACCAGGCACATTATATAAAATAATAGGCACTGGTGCATGTTCTTGAACCGCCATAAAGTGTTGAAAAATTCCTTCTTGTGTAGGTTTATTATAATATGGGCTAACAGAAAGTATTCCATCAAAACCAGTAAAATCAAAGCCTTGGATAGTGCCAATTACTTCATTTGTATTATTACCGCCAATACCTGCTACACAGGGTACTTTACCTTTGGCTCTGGCACTTATAAATTTATAAACGTCTTTCTTTTCTTCTTTAGTTAAGGTAACGCTTTCACCAGTTGTACCAAGTGCTACCAAATATTCTACACCACCACTAATGGCGTGGTCTATAATATTTCCAAGTGAATCAAAATCTATGCTTAAATCTTTTTTAAAAGGTGTAATTAATGCTACTCCAGTGCCTCTCATAATTTCAATAATTTATGAAACGAAGGTACAATTTAGATGGAATAATTAATAAATAGCTTGAATTACTTTTTAAGGTACAATTACCAAATCGTGGGCATGCAGCAACCCAGATAATCCAGAAGACGAGAATTTGGCCTTTTTAAGTCTGTTTTCGGCAGGGTTAATAGAGAAATTATAGGCAGTACTAAAGTCTGCTTTCTCTAAGTTTGTTTTGCCAAATATGGCTCCTGTTAAATCGCAATTATTGAATATAGACTGGCTCAAATCGGCTTCACTAAAATCTACTTCCTGTAAGCTGCAATTTTTAAAGATTGTTTTTTTGAGTGGCAATTTATAGAAGGATGAAACATTTATTGCGCAATCCTCAAAACGTAATTCGAGTAAAAAAGTATGACAATTTTCGAACGGTATACCAAGTAACTTACATCCTTTAAAGCTAACATTTTTAAGAGAGCTATTAGCCACTTTAGCCAAACTTAAATTACAATTTACAAATTGGCAATTAGTAAAAATAAAGCCACTTAAATGTACTCGCTCAAAAAGACAATCAACAAATGTGCAATCTTCGTACTCTCCCTTTACCAATGGGGTTTCAGAGAAATTAATTTTCTCAAAGCGTTTATCTTGTATGTAAATTTGAGTCATATGCTACTACTCAAAAATACTACTTTTAATGCAAAAACTGCTTCCTATTTTTTATAGGAGGCAATGGACAAGATTCATATTTGCCAAATACCGAATAACGTTTTTTAGCAATAAATTGATAGAGTTTCTTATTTAGTATATTTGGTAACAAATTAAAAATAAGTAGTGTTTTAATCGGGTACGGTAAGAGTCTTAAAATTTTAAATACGGCTTCGTGGTGGGTATATATTTTTGTTCCATCGTAGAAAATAATGGAATCTATGCTTGGATCAATATGAAAAGTTTGAAGTGTATTTTGAGCTATTTCAGAATCTAAGGCAGCGTAAAAAAACAGTTGTTTTGAATCAAATTTTAGAAGAAAACGAACAAAGAAATTACATAAAGCACAATAGCCGTCATAAAATAAGATGGGCGACTTCATCTATTTTTTGTTTGCCATATCAGGGTTGAACCTAAAGGGTGAAAAGAAATAAACCATTAATACCCTCGAATATCTGTAGGTAAGTGGAGCCGTTAAAATCATGCAGCTAATAATAGGAATGGTATATCCATAAAATCCTGCTTCGCCATTACTTAGCCAAAGGATAAGTCCGCCTAAAATAAGCATAATTCCTACTGTAAGTGTATAGCTAACATACATGGCGCCCCAAAAAAATCCTGGTTCAACCTCATATTTTAAGCCGCATACCTTGCAGGTGGCATCCATTTCGGTAAACTTATTTAAATTGTAAAATGGAAAGTTAAATAACTTGCCGCTTTGGCATTGAGGGCATTTACATTTAAGAATGGCAAGGCCTTTCGAAGGTTCGTATTTATCGCACATGGTATTAAGAAACTATATTTGATGGAGAATTCTTCAAAGCAAGTTGTTTCTCTTTATACTTTTTGTAATAAATGTACCCGAACACACTTGCAATAGCATAAGGAAGTACTAATAAATACAAAATTCCATTATTTAAAGTATTTCCAACTTGGGTGCTACCATCTTCTCTAGCCTTTTCTATATTGCTCTTACACATAGCGCATTGGGCATGTGCAGGCACTTGACTAAACACTAAGGCAGCAAACAGAAAGGCAATAAATAAGAATTTTCTTTTTTGCATGGTCAAATATAATCAATCCTTCAATTTAATGAGGATAAAAAGGACTTATCATTAAGTATACCACAACACCTGTAACCGTTACATACAACCAAATTGGAAAAGCAAAGCGTACAATCTTTTTATGCAACTCTACCTGCATTTGTATGCCTCTGTAGAAGCTTATTAAAATTAAAGGGAGCACAATGGCTGCCAATATAATATGACTTATTAATATGGTATGATAAAGGGTAAGTAAGGAATTATCTTCAGGAAAATAAGTTTGAGGAGCTAACCAATGAAATAATACATAACTCACTAAGAAAATGCTACTAAGAACAAAAGCAGTAAGGTTAATAGCTTTATGGGCAGCAATATTTTTGTTCTTAATAAAGTATAAACTCAATAACAACAAAATACTACATGTGCCATTAATGAGTGCATTTAACTTTGGTAAAAAGTAGGTCCAGCTAGGCAATTCTGCTGGCACTGGTAATACCTTTTTATTTAACACTATTACTGCTACAAAAACAACGGCCGAAAGGCCCATTGCTAACCTAAAAAAGTTTTTGTCTTTATTTTCCTGGGTGGTGGTATTCATATAAAAGTACTCTTATGTCTTCTTCTAAACGTTTAATTTCTACATCGCTAAAGCTATCATATATTCCACGTATATGTTTGGCTTTATCTAAGAGTAATAACTGCTGACTATGGTCAATTGTTTTCTCTTCTTGGCTTACTGGTAAAAGAAATCCTTGGCCCATATTAAACACAGATTCTTTGTCGGTTCGCACAAAATGCCAAATGGCAGGATCTGCTTTGTATTTTTGCGAATAGCTATTTAAAACGGGTATAGTATCATTGTCGGGGTCAACAGTAATAGACATAAATTGAACTTCGGTAAACTCTCTATATTTATCATATACCTGAGACAATCTTCGGTTCATGCTTGGGCAAACATCTTTACAACTGGCAAAGAAGAAGTTGCAAATAACAATGCTATTGTTAAAGCTATCATTTGTTAAATTCTTGCCTAGTTGGTCTTGCACCTTAAATGGCGGAATAGTATAGTAAATAGTGTCTTTTTGATCCACTCCATTGGGCGGAATTCGTTCACCAAAATAAGGCAATGTTTTAAAATGTGACGTGCCTCCGTTAAGCATATAAAAAATAACAACCGGTACTACAAGTAGTCCGGTTGCTATCCAAAATCCTTTTCTTTTCATTATTTAACCCACCTCAATAAGTTGGTATAATCTCCTTCAATAATCATTAAAGTAACAAGAAAAACTACGAATACCATTGGTAAAATAATGGTATACATAAGTGTTTTTCTTTCAAATTTCATGTGCATAAATACACCTACAATAAAATAGGCCTTTATTACACCAAGGAAAATAAACAACCAATTCTTCCACATAGCATGTGTACTAAGTAAGATGAAATAGAAGAAAATATCTATTACAGTAAAGGCCAATAAAATCCAGAATGTTTTCCAGATTTGGCTTTTCATATCTTTTGGAGTTTCTGTATGCTCTAAATGTTCAACGTGTTCCATTTTGTATATAATTAAAATGTGTTGTTATAAAAATCAAATAAGGTAGAAAAAGGTAAATACAAATACCCAAACTAAGTCTACAAAGTGCCAGTAAAGACCAACTTTTTCAACCATTTCATAATGACCTCTTTTTTCGTAAGTGCCGTTTAATACATTTAAGTAAATGATTACATTAAGCATAACGCCAGAAAATACGTGAAATCCGTGGAAGCCAGTTACAATAAAGAACAAGGCAGCAAATGATCTTGGGCCGTAAGGGTTACCATATAAACGTGCTCCTTCTCCAATAAACGTACTCCACTCCCAAGCTTGGCAGCCTAAGAACATTGCACCACCAATAATGGTTAATAGCATGTAATTAGCTACTTCTTTTTTAGCATTTCTATGACCAGCTTCTACCGCCAATACCATGGTTACTGAACTTAAAATCAAAATAAAGGTCATTAAACTTACAAAGAATAATGGTAAGTGAACGCCATGTATAAACGGGAAATGGTTAAATACCAATTCTGGGGAAGGCCAATGATCTTGAACAAAATACTTTGTTTTTTCTACCATTTCCTGCACAAAATCATGCGACAAATGATCGAACGGTTTTACCGTTGTGTTGTGAATAGGCGATTGAAAGCTATATCGGATAAATCCATAAGCGATCAGCAGGGATGAAAATGTAAAGGCATCAGAAAGTAAGAAGATCCACATCATCAACTTTCCGTAGCTTACACTAAATGGTGATTTACCACCACCCCATGTAAACTTTTTCTCAGTGCTTAAAGTGTTTGTAGCCATTTTAGAATTATGCTTGTTTTAGGTTATTAATTATCTGTACAGGTATAAAAATAAATATAAATAAATCCAAAGGATTCCTATGAAATGCCAGTAGGTAATGCACATGTTTAAGAATAGATGTGTACTACTGCCAATTTTGTTTTGTAGGGCTTGAACCAACATGATACTCATGAAAACCAAGCCGCCAATTACGTGAAATAAATGAACACCTGAAATTACATATACAAATGAATTACTAGGGTTAGAGAATGCAAAAAATACATTGTCGGCAATCAGCTGTTTCCAAGCAAACCATTGTCCAAAACAAAAGCCAATGCCTAATAAAAAGGCAATGCCAATAAATGTTTTAACTTTAGCAAACTGGTTATTTTTAGCTGCACTATAAGATAATTGGATACTTATAGAAGAAAGAATAATAAGAAGTGTATTCAAATTGAATAGTGAGGGCAAATTAAAAATTTCCCAATTTCCTTCTCCTCTTCTTACAATATACGCCGAAGTAAAGCCAGCAAATAACATTACGCTAGCAACTATAAATAACCACAACACAAATTTCTTTGGATGGATTACATAGTTTTCTTCTTCTTTTTGTAGGATACTACTTTGCATGATTATATTTTATCAATTAAATAAGCCAATTGAACCATTGGAAGGTAAATAAACGAGGCGAACATTAATTTTTTAGCATCAGCTGTTTCGCAACTTCTAAATAATTTAAAGGCATAATAGGTTAATAATAAACCACCAAATGCACCTACAAATGCTGATATCATTCCACTTACACCATATTGATAAGGTAGCATTCCAATAGGAATTAATGCCAAACTAAAAGTAAGGGTTTGAAAGGCTGTACCTTTATCTCTACCTGGTGTAGATGGTAACATCTTGAAACCTGCTCTTTTATAGTCATCGTCTAATATCCAGGCAATGCTCCAAAAATGCGGGAATTGCCAAAAGAATTGAACTCCAAATAAAATAATGGCTGGCATATCTATTTTACCAGTAAACGCTACCCAACCTAATAGGGTAGGGATGGCTCCTGGAAAGGCGCCAACGAATACCGAAATAGGTGAAATTCTTTTTAAAGGAGTATATACAAATGCATAACTCATTAATGCACCTAAAGCTAACCAGCCACATAATGGGTTCAAAAAGGTACCAATTAATACTACTCCAGAAATACCCATCAATAAGCTTACAACTCCAGCTTCAGTTACACTCATTCTATTGGTTGCTAATGGTCTATTAGCTGTTCTAAGCATTAATTTATCGTAGTCTTTTTCAATAATTTGGTTGATCCCATTGGATGCTCCTGTTACCAGAAAACCTCCAATAGAAAGCATGGCTACCTCAAACCAATTAATGGCTCCGGTTGCTGCCGTTAAATAGGTAACTACAGAAGAGAAAACGACTAAAAAAGTAAGACGAAATTTAACCAATTGGTTATAATCAGCCGCCTTTGCTCTTAAGTAACTTACTTCCGAAACTACTACTTCACTATGTATTGATTTTACTTCCACGTTTAAACGTTTACTTTTTCTAATTTTAATTTTGTGAACACCAGGATGGCAATAAAAATTTGCAAACCTGCTGTTAAACTTCCAAGGGTTAAGTGAATACTTTGAAACTGGGCTGGAAAGCCCAAATTGGCAAGTACTGCGCCTGTTAATGCCTGTGTGCTCATTAACAGAACTAAAGCCAAGGATGATTTATATAGGATAGAATTTCGCTCTAATAGTTTTCTAAATCGGGTCATAATAAAAACACTTAAGCCTAAGTTTAGTAAACTCCAACTTCTATGTGCTTTAAAAATAATTCCCAATTCATCTGTCCATAACCAACGGTTATCAATACGTTTGGCTACTTCATCAACTGCTTCTCTTACTTGGGTTCCACTTACGGTTTGAACCAAGGAGATAAGAAGAGTTAAAACTATGATTGATTTTAATGGTGCGTAGGATTCAAATTGCTGGATGGTAAAATCTTGGCTTGCTGTTATGGTATAAATCAATAAAGCCACAATTACCAATGCTAAAAGCATATGTATGGTAATCATATAAACGGCTAAATCGCTTGATACAACCTTTGATCCAATCCAACCTTGATAGCCAACCAAAAAGAAGGCCAATAAGCTTAACCAAAATATTTTTTTGTTTTCGCTTTTTAAGTAAGGGACGGCAAAGATCACAGTGAAAAGAATTAGGAATCCAATAATAACACCTATCAACCTGTTAACATATTCTGTCCAAGTTTTAAAGACATTAAAATCGGCAATTTCTTTTCCTGCCACCGCAAATTGAGTTTTGTAATCGGCTGGCAGCTGACTTACATCTGTAGGAGGCACTAATTTACCAAAACATTTTGGCCAATCTGGGCAACCCATTCCACTACCAGTGCTACGCACTAATCCACCTATAAATATGAGAAAGAACACTGCCGCAATGGTTAATATTCCAAAGCGTCTAAATCTTGCTTGTTTGTTTTGTGCTATCACGGTTTTTTGATTTTGAACCCGAAAATTAACTTTTCGGGTTCAAATCAGTAGTATTATTTTGTAAATAGCTAATTTTTAATTACTTGGTTTTAGCGGGCAATCCAACTGCTTCATCCATTGGGTTGGTTTGTCCTTCGTCTGGTACGTTTTGAGGAATGAAATCATCTTCTGCACCAGGCTTGCTATAATCATATGCCCAACGATAAACGTGAGGAATTTCACCAGGCCAGTTACCATGTAAATGTTCTACAGGAGCTGTCCACTCTAAGGTATTTGAATTCCAAGGGTTTTGTGTAGCACGTTTTCCTTTGAAAATACTATAGAAGAAATTGGCTAAGAATATTAACTGAGCTACTCCACCTAAAATGGCTGCTATAGTAATAAATTGGTTCATGTCTACAAACACATTAAATTGGTCGTAAGCAGTGTTAGCGTAATATCTACGCGGAACACCAGCTAATCCCATAAAGTGCATAGGAAAGAACACGCAATAAGCAGAAATAATAGTTAACCAGAAATGGATATGTCCAGCTGTTTCGTTCATCATTCTACCAAACATTTTTGGATACCAATGGTAAATACCACTCATCATACCAAAAATTGCAGCGCTACCCATTACTAAATGGAAGTGGGCAACAACAAAGTAAGTATCATGTAATTCAATATCTAATGCTGCATTTCCTAAATAAATACCAGTTAAACCACCTGAGATAAATAATGAAACTAATCCAATTGCAAACATCATGGCTGGAGTTAACTTTAAATTACCTTGCCATAAAGTAGCCAAGTAATTAAATGTTTTTACCGCCGATGGTACCGCAATAATTAAGGTTCCCAACATAAATACTGAACCTAAGAATGGGTTCATACCGGTAATAAACATATGGTGACCCCAAACGATGAAAGATAAAATACCAATTGCCAAAATAGAGGCAATCATGGCACGGTATCCAAAGATTGGTTTACGAGAGTTAGTAGCAATTACTTCAGATGTAATACCTAATGCAGGTAATAAAATAATGTATACCTCTGGGTGACCTAAGAACCAAAATAAATGTTGGAACAAGATTGGAGATCCACCTGTACGCTCGATACCACCAGCAAATTCTGCAACTATTTCTGATAAATAGAAAGATGTACCAAAGCTACGATCGAAGATTAATAATAATGATCCACCCAATAATACTGGGAAAGATAATAAACCTAAAATTGCGGTAACTAAAAATGCCCAAATGGTTAATGGCATACGAGTCATTTTCATACCAGTTGTTCTCATGTTTAATACTGTAGCAATGTAATTGATACCACCTAATAAGGCCGATGCAATAAACAATACCATAGCAATAAGCCACATAGTCATACCCGTTCCAGAACCTGGGATTGCTTTAGGCAATGCTGATAAAGGAGGATAAACTGTCCAACCTGCAGAAGCTGGTCCACCATCTACAAATAAAGAGAGTAACAATACAACTGAAGAAAGGAAGAAGAACCAATACGATAACATATTCATAAAAGGAGAAGCCATATCACGTGCTCCAACTTGAAGTGGAATTAAAAGATTTGAAAAGGTTCCACTTAAACCAGCAGTTAATACGTAGAATACCATGATGGTACCATGGATTGTAATTAATGCTAAATAGAAATTAGGATCTAATTTACCATCCTTACCCCAATGTCCAATGATACCTTCTAAGAAAGGCATTTTCATATCTGGGTAAGCCAATTGCATTCTGAATAATAAAGACATCAACATTCCAATAGTACCCATAATGATACCCGTAATGAGGAATTGTCTTGCAATCATTTTGTGGTCCATGCTGAAAATATACTTCGAGATGAAGTTATCTTCATGATGCTCATGTTCCTCGTGGATTTGGTGAGTATTGTGATCGCTCATATAAGTTTAGATATTTTTTTCTTTTGATAAATTAATTTAAAGCAACTGTTTTGTTTGCTACTTTACTTGGAACTAAAGCCGCTTGCGATTTCATCCATTTTTCGTAGTCTTCTTTTGTGTCAACAACAATTAGCATTTTCATTCTATAATGTGCACTACCACAAATTTTGTTACATAACAATACGTAATCAAATTCTGGTTTACCTAGTTTCGAACGCATTTCTGCAGTGGTAACAGTAGGTTTAAATGAGAATTTAGTTGGTAAGCCTGGTACTACGTTCATTTGAACTCTAAAGTGAGGCATTAAGGCACTATGAATAACATCTTTTGCTCTAAAAGCTATATCAATTGGTTGATTAACTTCTAAATGTAATTCACTTGTAACAACGTCATCGTATGAATTAACATCGTTTGTGTCAATACCTAAAGCATTCATTTTACCAACTTCACGGAAATTATGTGCACCTAATTTGTTGTCGGCACCCGCATAGCGAACGTTCCAACCAAATTGGTAGGCAAATATTTCCATTTTTCTAGCTTTTTCATCTTTGTGATACATCATATGGTTCCAAGTAATTAAACCACGTATTACCAAAATAGTTAATACAATAGCTGGAACAATGGTCCACCACATTTCAATTTTATGATTGTCTGGGTAGTAAAGCGCTTTGCGTTTGCCATCCGACTTATATTTAAAGCCATACCAGAATAATAGTATTTGAGTTATAACAAACACAATACCTGTTAAACCAAATGTTATCATGAACATACTATCGTATTCAACTCCATGCTCAGAGGCAGGACCTTGACTGAAGACAGTTAATTTTCCATGTACATAAAACTCCCAGAATGCGGCACCTAAACCTATTACTAGGAAGCCCATCATTAAAGCTGCATTTAAGGTATTCCAATTTACAACTGGCTTTCCTTGAATGTCGCCTATGCGCGCTAAGATTTTAAATACTTGTGAAATAATTAATACCAATAAAATGGTAATAACTACTAATAACCAATTCACAGGTGTTTCTAAATCTGTGCTTTCTGCATTGGTAGTTCCTGTTGGCGCAACAGTAGCAACTGCTGCGGCTGCTGGAGCTTCGCTTTCTGCTTTTACATACGCAAGAATAGATTTGATTTGTGTTTCAGACAAAGTTTCAAATGCAGTCATTAATACTTCATTGTTTTCTTTGTAAACCTGAACCGCAATTGGATCTCCACTCTTTACAAGTGCTTGCGAATTCTTAATCCATTTAATGAGCCAAGCTTCTTCGCGACGTTTATGAACATCTTTTAAAGCTGGTCCAACCACTTTGTCCTTTATGGCATGGCAGGCCGTACAATTTGCGTTAAAAAGCGTTTTGCCTTCATCTACACTCTGAGCCGATAGGTTCAGACCGAATGAGCACAAAACTGCAATAACGAAGGTGATTTTAGTTAACATGTTGAGAATCTTCATTTTTGTTAGCTTTTTTTGATTACAGTTGGGTTAAAATGCGTTGCAATATATGAAAGTAAATTTTTTGTAAAGCGCAATTTTTACAAAAAAATTTGTTTTTAAACCTAACAAACGTTAGGTTCGTAGTTTTTGAAAAACGAAACAGGATGAGTACGAAGTAAATACTACTTCTTTTTGGGTTGAACATTCATCGGAGTTTTTATTACAACAGCCGAATCCTTAGGAATGTTTGAATTATTTGCACCTTTATTTTCTGCAGTTCCTTTTATAGGTTTTGCATTTTGAGTTGGTATAAGTACACTTTTATATTTTACCGAATCTTGTTTAGTAAGTGGGCGAATAGCCATAATACTATCCACAGATTTTTGAGCAGGACTTACAATTTTTTCTGGAGCGGGAGCTGGCTGATAGGCCGGAATAACAATTGGAGCCAAGCGTGCACCATAGACTTCTCCTTCTTTTAATTTAGGGGCAAACACCACTTGCAAATTACCTTTCATAAAGGCAATATCTTTAATGTTAAATTCGGGATAATCTAATTTAGTAACTAGTTTACCTGTTTGAACGTCCCATATTTTTATACTTCCATCGTTGCAGGCAGTAACGCAATATTTACTATCATCTGTAAAGGCAACCGATAAAACTTTCCAACTTTCTACTTGTAAAACATGAAGTTGTTTAAATGTTTTCATGTCCCAAATACGGGCCGTTTTGTCGTTTGAACCACTAATTAAATATTGGTTATTTGGACTTAAAGCTAAAGCGTTTACCACATCTGTATGGCCATCTAAAGTTCTGATTATTTTGCCTCCGGCTAAGGCTAATACTTTGATTTGTTTATCGCTATGTGCTACAAAAATGTTGGCAATATTTGGAGATAAACATAAGTCGTTAATGGAGTTGCCAGTTGAATAATATTTCAATGGTTTTTTATTCGCGATATCCCATATCATTAACTTACCTTCCTTATCGCCGCTAAATAAATACTTGCCGCTTTTATCAAACACTACTGTATTTACGCCTGTTAAGTGCCTGTTTAATAAATCTTCTTGAATAGGAATTTGGCGATACATAGAATCATAAATTCTTACTGTCATATCGCTTGAGGCACTGGCCAACATATTGCCAGAAAGAGTATACGCTAAGGCGTTAATTTGTGCGGTATGCCCGGTTAATTTCTGAACCAATTTATAAGGAGTATCGGTATTATAAACGAGTATTTCATTATTCCATCCTGCCACGGCCATTCTTTTAAATTTAATGGGAGTAACGGCAACGGCGTTTAAATCATTAGTGCTACCACTTAAAACAATAGGTTTAGGCGAAGTATTTTCTTGAGCAAAAGAAAATATTGGGCAGAGTAAAATGAAAATAGAGAGTAATCTTTGTACCATACTGCAAAAATATGGATTTAAGGAACTTTTTAAGAAAAAAATAGCCCTTATTAGCTGATTTATAGGAAAAACTTTAGCAAAACTATGATAAAGCCATATAAAAAGGTACTCAAAATGACACCTCTGGCCGATAAGTATTTATCAAATTGAATATATAAATAGAAAATACCTAGGTTTATAACACAGCATAAGCTTAGAAGGGGCGACATTAATTTACCTTTAATGGATGCATCAAGAAAAGCATCTACTGAATCTGATCCAAAATTTACTAGATAAAACCCAATAATTCCTATACTCGGCCCAATAAGGCCACTTAAAAAGCCAATAACTAAATTATCCTTTAAATTAATTTTCATGTTTAATATTCCATTGGTTAATTAGCCCAATTGCATTATGAGCTGTTAAATCAAACTGCACCGGAACAATAGAGGCATAGCCATTAGCAAGGGCCCATTCATCCGTATCATTTCCTTTATCAAAATTCACAAACTTTCCGGTTAGCCAATAGTACTTTTTGCCATTTGGATCCTTGCGTTCATCAAACTCTTCTTCCCATTTAGCTAAAGCCTGCCTGCAAACTTTTGTCCCTTTAAACGTTTCTTCGGTTAATTTTGGTATGTTTACATTTAGTAAAACTCCGGCAGGTAATCCATTCCTTAAAATATTTTGGGCCACCGAAAAGGCAATTTTGGCCGCCAAAGTAAAGTCGGCTTCGATAGAAAAATCGCATAAACTAAAGCCGGCGGCAGGTATTCCTTCAATGGCACCTTCCATGGCGGCACTCATTGTTCCACTATATAATATATTAATAGAACTGTTTGAGCCATGGTTAATTCCAGATAAAACTAAATCTGGCTTCCGGTGTAAAACCTTGTCTACCGCTAGTTTTACACAATCTGCGGGAGTGCCGCTGCATTGGTAGGAAGGAATACTTCCATACAAGTTGGTTTTTTCTAAACGTAATGGTTTGCTAATAGTTACTGCATGTCCCATAGCACTTTGCGGACTATCTGGAGCAACAACCACAACATCACCTAAGGATTTTACAGCCTCTACTAAGGCTCTAATTCCAGGGGCGGTAATACCATCGTCGTTGGTAATTAATATTAAGGATTTATCCGTCATTTCTGTTTGCGAAACTAGCTTTAATTTTTAGAATATAAAATCTTGACCCAAGGTTTAGAAAGGAGCAGGGTTAAAACTATCGTGAGATTCGTCTTCCTCATTTAGTTTTGAACTTATAGTAATGAAGCCCGGGTTATCAACCATCAAATCGTTATTGCTTTGGATATATGTATCCTCCATCAAATCGGTAAATTTGGTAAAGTCGTTAATAAACCTCAAGCGTATATTTTCAATAGCCCCATGCCTGTTTTTGGCAATCATAATCTCGGCTTGGCCCGTTGTTGGTTCACCATCTTCCCACTCATTTAATTGGTAGTATTCTGGTCTGTAAATAAACATTACCATGTCGGCATCCTGTTCAATAGATCCAGATTCACGTAAATCTGATAGCATGGGTCTGTTGCTAGAAGATGTTCTTCGCTCGGTCATACGACTTAACTGTGAGAGAGCAATTACAGGTACATCTAATTCTTTTGCGAGAGCTTTAAGAGATCTTGAAATATAACTTACCTCTTGTTCACGATTACCATTTTTAACGTTGGCATCATCGCCTCGCATTAATTGGAGGTAATCAATTAATACCATTTGAATATTGCTTTGTTGTTTAAGTCGGCGGCATTTGGCACGCAATTCAAAAACAGAAAGGGCAGGGGTATCATCAATAAATATTGGAGCCTCACTTAAGCGGCCAATTTTTGAGTTAAGTTGAGCCCACTCATATTCCTTCAATTCTCCCGTTCTAAGCTTGTGACCGTGGATTTCGGCTTCGGAGCTAATCATCCTACTTACCATTTGCTTATTTCCCATTTCAAGTGAGAATATCGCAACACCTCTTGGGGCTTCGCCTTCGCCCAAACTTTCTAAGGAAGCATTTCTGGCCACACTTAAAGCAAAGGCCGTTTTACCCATACCTGGGCGGGCTGCCACAATAATTAAATCCGATTTTTGGAAGCCAGAAGTAATTCTATCTAATTTGGTAAATCCAGAAGGAACGCCAGTAAACTTACCCGTTTTATGTTTTAATTCTTCAATGTCTCTCAAGGTATCTTTAATAACCTTGTTCATTGATTGCATTGATTTTTTGATGTTACCTTGCGAGAGTTCAAACAACTTTCTCTCTGCGCTATCTAATAAATCAAAGGCATCATTGCTATCTTCAAAGGCATCTGTTTGTATTTCACCTGAGATACGAATAAGTTCACGCTGCAGAAATTTTTCTGAAATAATACGCGCATGGTATTCAATATTTGCAGCAGAAGCTACACGATTAGTAAGTTGAGTAATGTAAAATGCGCCACCAACTAAATCTAATTGTCCCTTTTTTCTAAGTTCAGATGTTACGGTTAAAATATCTATTGGTTCGGCATTAGAAGCTAATTCTCTTATTGCTTTATATATAATACCATGTGCATCTTTATAAAAACTATCTGGACTAAGTATCTCGCCAATTAAAGTAATGGCGTGCTTTTCAATCATTAAAGCACCCAAAACGGCCTCTTCTAAATCAATAGCTTGTGGCGGAAGTTTGCTTCCCTCAACCAAAGAATTTTGGGTAATGGTAGTTTTACGCCTTTTAATATTTCCTCTTTCTTCCTGCATGTTTCTATTTCAATTCGTCGAATATACTCTCTCTCCTGCTAGCCTTAAAATCACAATTAGATATTCACACCTCGAATAGAAATGGGGATAACCTGTGGGATATTTTCAGGAAGATAGCTTAGTAGCTTGGAAATCAAGATATGTTTTATTCACACTACAGATGCTGAGGGGAATACTTTTTGCCCAAGTTCTTAGGTGATGCCTCTCACAGTTTCAATGCTTCTTTTTTTATTCACAAGAATTGCGCATAAAAACCATGGATTACTAGCAGAATTTGGTTCGGCCCCTAAATGAAAGTGTTTTTGAAAATCCATTCGAAAGTGGTTTCTTTGGCCTATCTAAGAAATATAGAAATGCCTGCAGATAGCATACAAGAATATTCAAAAGTAATTTCCGATTTAAAAGCTCGAAAGTTTTATCCCATTTATTTATTACATGGTGATGAAGCGTATTTTATTGATGAAATTGTTAGTCATATTGAGAACCATGTGTTAACCGAATCGGAACGTGCTTTTAACCAAACGGTTTTTTATGCAAAGGATATTGAGATTTCGGCCGTGGTTGAAAATGCTAGAAGGTATCCTATGATGGCAAATCACCAAGTTATTATAGTAAAAGAGGCTCAAGGGTATAAGAAATTAGATGATTTTGAAGCTTATTTTGACAACCCTGTTCCAACAACGGTATTAGTTATTGCGGTTAAGGGAAAGAAGGTTGATGGCAGAAGTAAGTTGTACAAATCGAGCAAGAAATATGTGAGTTTTGAATCGAAGCGTTTGTATGAGGATAGCGAGTTGCCGCGTTGGATTAAGCAACATTTAGGTGAGCGCGGACTTCAAATAAGTGAAAGCAATTGCCTCCTAATTGCCGACCATGTGGGCAGTGATTTAAGTAAAGTAGCCAATGAGTTAGAAAAGCTATTAATAAACAAAGGCGATTTAACAGAGGTGAATGAGGCCATGATTGAAAAACATATTGGAGTTAGTAAAGACTTTAATGTGTTTGAGTTAATGTCGGCTTTGGCTCATAGAAACACAAAACGCACCTTTTATATCAACCATCATATGAGCAGCGCCAAAGACTTTTCAATAATTCCTTTATTAGCGCAGTTTAATAGTTTTTTTATGAAGGGTGTAGTGCTCAAGCAAACCCAGGTAAAAGACCAAAAAGGCATGATGTCTATGGGTATTGGGTTCAGGCAAATAAAAGATTACGAAAAAATGTTGTCAAATTTTAGCATGGCCGAATTAGAAAAAGCGATGTCGTTGGTTGCCGAATATGATTTGAAAAGTAAAGGTGTAAACCAAACAATGGTAGGGGATAGCGAGCTTATGAAGGAGCTTCTATTTAAGATACTTTACCGCCCAACTTTATCAAATTAATGTCAAAATGAAAAAGCTTTATTAAGCAAATATTAAGTTTGCTTTTTTTTAATTGTCTTTTTTATACATTTGAAAAATTCAATTGTAACCCCTTAACTTAATTTATATAAATGAAAAAAATCTACTTAATGGCACTAGCTGCCCTTTCTTTGCCTTCTATGGCTCAGAGTCCTAAAAATTGGGGCAATGATTTAAGAAGCGTAAAAATCGACAGAGTTGTAACCACAGACCGCACGCCTCAATCACCTGTTAAAGTGGTTGCGCCTGTAACTGGTTCAACTCAAGGGTCTTTAAACAAAAAAGCCAATTATTGGATAATTGGTCAAACTCAAAATGATCAACAAAGTAATGCATCTTGCTACCGTCATGTGCATGTATTTGCTGATGGAAAAGTTTCTGCTACCTGGACAACTAGTGCAGATCCAGCTCCATACGATTCTCGCGGGGCAGGTTACAACCATTTTAATGGTACTGCTTGGGGTGCTGTAACAAGCAATAGAATTGAACCAGAAAGAACTGGTTTCCCTTGCTACGTTTACAATCCAACAACCAACGAAGAAATTATTACTTCGCATGTGGTTAAAAAAGGTACAGGTAATGCAGGTGGTATTTTAATGAACCGTAAAACTGGTTTAGGTGCTGGAACATGGACCTCTAACCTAGTTATGGATACCGTTGCTACCATTCCTGGCGTATTGTGGGCTCAAACCGCCATTGCCGGTGATTATATGGTAAGCATTGCTTCTTACACAGATTCATCTTCAACACAACCAAACAGAGTTTATTTAGGTGGTGTAAGAACTCCACAAGTTTATTCTCGTTACCAATTTAGCACCAATACTTGGTTAGTTAAAAACCAATTATTACCTGGATACGATAACTCTAGAGTTTATGCTGGTGGTGGTGATAATTACAGCATAGATTCAAGAGGAAATACCATTGCTATTTTAATGGGTGGTACTTTTGATGATGTTGCTTTATGGAAATCAACTGATGCTGGTGCAACTTGGAGCAAAACTATTATCGATTCGTTCCCAGTGCCTGCTTATGTTAGCAAAAAATTATTAGATACAACCGAAACTAATGATGGTGCATTTAATGTGGTTTTAGATAACAATAATATGGCTCATTGCTTTTGGGGAAGAAGATTAATCATGGATTCGGATACTACAGATGATCAGTATTCATACTTCCCAAGCGTAAATGGTATTGTTTATTGGAAAGAAGGAACTCCAACAATTGATGCTCAATTAAATGTTATTACTGCCATGAACGACGAAAACGCGAATGGTACGAATGATTTAAGTGCTAGTTGGAATGATGTTTCGGCAAGATATGGTACCCTAGCTATTACTACTATGCCAAACGCAACGGTTGGTCCTGATGGAACAATTTATTTAACTTACTCATCTTTAAATGAAACAGATAATAGCACAGATTCTAAGAATTTCCGTGATATCTATCTAGTATACTCAAGAGATGGTGGCGAAACTTGGAGTTCAACCGTTCAATCAAGTGTTCTTGCTACAGGTGCAATGAATTTAACTAGCTGGGTAGAATTTAATACCGAGCAAGTTTTCCCTTCAGTTGCTAAGTTAGTGAATAACAAATTGCATTTAACGTATATGCAAAAAACTTCAATCGGAAGATATGATGCAACCAATAACCCTGGTGCTGTAGGTACACATGGTATTTATTATATGTCTGTTGATACAGCTTCTATTTTCTCTGGTTCTTTGAGTGGAGTAAATGAAGTGAAGAATGATTTATTTGTAATGGGTCAAAATTATCCTAATCCATTTACAGGTAACACTTCTATTCCAGTTAACTTTACTAGAAATACCTCTGTTAAAGTATCGGTTTACGATTTAGTAGGAAAAGAAATTTATAGCCAAGAATTCAGCAATATTCCTGCTGGAAACAATAATTTAGATATCCATATGGGTAATGTACCTAGTGGTGTTTATGTTTATTCAATTGAAGCAGAAGGTTTCAAAACCTCTCGCCGCATGTTGGTTGACTAATTAAATTTAAAATATATTTACAAAAGGCAGTCCATATGGGCTGCCTTTTGTATTTTTACCGCCCAGTGAAAAAAGCGCCCAACATAATTCGTATTCAATTTATTGTCCTAATACTTGGTGTAGTGCTTATGGCAGCCAAGTTTTTAGCCTACTTACTCACAAATAGTAATGCTATTTTGAGTGATGCTTTAGAGTCTATTATTAATGTGGCCGCAGGTACTTTGGCGCTTTATAGTTTGTATTTATCTAAGAAGCCAAAGGATTCGAACCATCCTTACGGTCATGGGAAAATACAGTTTATTTCTGCTGGTTTTGAAGGCGGAATGATAGTGGTAGCAGCCTTCTATATTTTGTTTGAAGCTATTATTTCCTTAGTTACTCCGCCTGTTGTAAAACAACTCGATTTGGGAATATACTTGGTGGCAGGGTCTGGCGCAGTGAACTTTTTAATGGGAACTTACTTGGTACGCATTGGCAAACAAACGCGCACAGAGGCTATGGTAGCAGATGGTAAACATTTACTAACCGATACCTATACGAGTTTAGGATTAGTTGCTGGATTGGCTTTGGTTCAGCTTACACAATACGTATGGCTTGATGCCGTAATTGCCCTATTAATGGGCTGCATGATTTTATATACAGGTTATACCTTAATTCGCAAATCCTTGGCAGGTTTAATGGATGAAACCGACCTCGAAATTATTGAAGAATTGATGCCCATTTTAAATGAAAATAGAAACCCAAATTGGATAGATATTCATAATTTGAGAGTGGTAAAATATGGGTCCGATTTTCATATAGATGCGCATGTAACCTTGCCTTGGTATTGGACTTTAGAGCAAGCCCATGATGAAGTAACTGCCTTGGATTATTTAGCTACAGAGAAGTTTTATAAACATGTTGAGTTGTTTATTCATGCCGACCCCTGTTTGCCAAAATCTTGCCCTATTTGTGAGGTGGCAAATTGCCCAGAAAGAAAGGCTCAATTTGTTCAAAAATTACCTTGGACTTTAGATAATTTATTGAAGGACGAAAAGCATTCGATAGAAGGCTAAACTAAGCGTTGTAAATCTTCCCTGGATTTAAAATTTCATTTGGATCAAAAGCTAATTTAATAGCACGCATAAGATCTAAATTAGTTTGTGGCATTACCACTTTCATATATTTTTGCTGAACCAAACCTATGCCGTGTTCACCGCTAATAGTGCCGTTTAGCGATTTGCAAAGTTCAAATATTTCTACAATGGCTTGGTTTAATTCGGTATTCCAAAACTCAGTACTTAACTCATCTTTCAAAATATTTACGTGTAAGTTACCGTCGCCTGCATGTCCGTAACAAACTGTTCTGAACCCATATCGTGCTGATATTTCTTTCACGCCTTTAAACAATACAGGAAGCTCTGCTCTTGGCACAACCGTATCTTCTTCTTTATAGGTATTGTTGTGTTTGGTTGCTTCGCCAATTCCTCTGCGTAATTTCCAGAAATATTCTTTTTGGTTAGCTGTTTCGGCAAACAATACATCTATAGCCTGGTTGCTATATAATACTTCACTAATGCGTTCGCAATCTTTCATCATTAGTTCGGTATCGTTTCCATCTACTTCTATTAATAAATAGGCACCAACATCCTCTGCAATTTCAAAATTCATTTTTAGCATATTGGAGGATAATCTAAAGCCATCGGGCTCTACAAACTCGCAGGCAGATGGGGTGCAACCCGCCAAGAATATGCCATTTACAGCCTCACATGCTTTTTCGGGTGAGGTAAAGGGTGCTAATAAAAGTAAGGTGTTTTTAGGTGCAGGTATGAGTTTAAAAACTATTTTGGTTACAATAGCCAGGGTTCCTTCACTACCAATCATAAGGTGTGTGAGGTTATACCCAGTTGAATATTTTAAGGTATTTGCACCTGTCAGTATAATTTCACCATTAGCTAAAACCACTTCTAGGTTCAGCACGTAATCTCTGGTAGTGCCATATTTTACAGCTCTTGGGCCACCACTGCTATGTGCTATATTGCCTCCTAAAAAACAACTTCCTTTACTGGCTGGATCGGGTGGATAAAATAAACCTTTTGCTAAAACCGCTTGTTGAAAGGCTTCGTTAATTACGCCTGGTTCAACCGTTGCCTGAAAGTTACGCTCATCAATTGAAATGATTTTATTGAAGCGTTCCATACTTAAAACAAGTCCGCCTTTTACGGGTAAGGAGCCGCCGCTAAGGCCTGTACCTGCGCCACGTGTTGTTAAAGGAATTTTATGGGTATTGCAATAGGCCGCAATTTTTGATACTTCTTGGGTATTGCCTGGTTTTACAACCAACTCTGGGTAAAAGCGCAGGTCTTCGGTATAATCTTTTGAATAGGGTTCTATTAAATCGGCTTGGCTTAATACAAATTCGGGGCCTACTACTTCGGTAAAGTAGCTAATATGTTGTGCGTCAATTTTAGAATAATCCATGTGCCAAAGGTCTAGTTTTGAGCCTAAATAGCAAACCTTTTATTTTCACATTTGATGCCTAAATACGAAGCTTTTGTATGCATAAATGGCCGTATTGGATGAGCGGTATTAATTTGTATTATTTTTTACTTAGGTTTGGGCAAATTATTTACTATGAGAAAATCGGTTTTACTCTTAAGCATCAGTCTATTACTAGGCGTTAAATTTGGCTTTGCACAAAAAGATATAAGTCTTGAAGATATTTGGACCAAGGGCACATTTGCCGCT
Organism: Bacteroidetes bacterium B1(2017); assembly: GCA_002256395.1. Classification (GTDB taxonomy): domain Bacteria; phylum Bacteroidota; class Bacteroidia; order UKL13-3; family UKL13-3; genus B1. The sequence continues at coordinate 123,146 of NKJG01000004.1, forward strand.
AAAGGTGTGGCAGGCTTTAACTCTATGAACGATGGCAGATACTATTGCAATTTAGATGAGCGCCAAAATTTATTACGTTTTGAATTTGCTAGCGGTAAACTAGTAGATACTTTAATTAGAAACGCAGATGTTAAACAAGCTAATGGGGGAGAGGCAATTGATTTATCATCCTTCTCCTGGAGTGCCGATGAAAGCAAATTAATTATTGCTACCCAAACAGAATACATTTACCGCCATAGTAGTAAAAGTGTATTTTATATTTACGATTTGACAAGTAAAAAATTAGTAAAACCTGTAGCCGAAAAGGTTAGATACGCAACGCTTTCGGCCGATAACTCTAAAATGGCTTTTGTGCGTAATAACGATTTGTACTATTTTGATTTTAGAAGTAATTCAGAGGTTAGAATTAGCAAAGACGGAAAAGAAAATGCCATTATTAATGGGGCAACTGATTGGGTGTACGAAGAAGAATTTGCCATTTGGAGAGGTTTTGCTTGGAGCCCAAATAGCGATAAAATTGCCTACTACCGTTTTGATGAAACCAAGGTGCCTGAATATGAAATGGCTGTTTATGGAACGCTGTATCCTAATCAATCTAAGTTTAAATATCCTAAAGCTGGTGAGGTAAATTCAGTAGTAAATATTTATGTATTTGATACCAAATCGGAGTTGATTTCTGAAATGCAAACGGGCAGCGAAACAGATATGTATTTGCCACGTATGCAATGGACCACTAGTAACAATACGCTTTGCATTCAACGTTTAAACAGATTGCAAAACAAATTAGAGCTATTGTTGGCCGATGCCGCTAGTGGAAAATCGAATGTGATTTTAACCGAGAATAACCCGTATTATGTTGATATTACGGATAACTTAACCTTCTTAAAAGATGGTAAAACCTTTTTATTAAGTAGCGAAAGAGACGGCTATAACCACATTTATTTGTTTGATATGAAAGGTAAATTGGTAAAGCAATTAACCAAAGGAGCCTTTGATGTAGATGATGTATTTGGGGTGGATGAAAAGAATAAGAAATTGTATTTCTCTTCATCTGAGGTAAATGCTGCCGAGCGTTATGTGTATTCTATTGGCTTAAATGGAAAAGATAAAAAAATGTTAAGTACAGGTAAAGGTTGGCACAGCGCTAGTTTTAACAACGATTTTACCTTTTACTTAGATGTTGTTAGTACTATTAATACTCCACCTGTTTATAGCTTATTAAACGCGCAGGGTAAGTTGGTTCGAACTCTAGAAGATAACAAAGCCTTGCTTGCTAAACTAAAGGACTATAAAATTAATGAGATTAGTTTTAGCACTATCAAAAACGAATTGGGTCAGGATATGAACCAATTTACTTTACTGCCAATAAATTTTGATGCTACTAAAAAGTACCCTGTTTTAATGTATGTGTATGGTGGTCCGGGCTCGCAAACCGTAATGAACAGATGGAGTGGAGGCAATTACTTTTGGTATCAAATGCTTGCACAAAAAGGCTATATCATTGTTTCTATTGATGGAAGAGGAACAGGTTTTAAAGGAGAGCAGTTTAAGAAATGCACCTATTTAAATTTAGGTAAGTTTGAAATAGAAGATCAACTATTTGCTGCTAAGCAATTGGCTAAATTACCTTATGTGGATGCAACTCGCATGGGAATTTGGGGATGGAGTTTTGGCGGTTATATGGCAGGTTTAGGAATAAGCAAAGGAAATGATATTTTTAAAAGTGCTATCTCTGTTGCTCCGGTTACCAACTGGCGCTATTACGATAATATTTACACCGAACGTTTTATGCGTACACCTGCCGAAAACGGCAAGAACTATGATGATAATTCACCCATAAATCATGTAGAGAAAATAAAAGGCAATTACCTAATTATACATGGTACAGCCGATGATAATGTGCATTTTCAGAACACTGTTGAAATGGTAGATGCCATGATTAAGAAGAGTGTGAAATTTGATTCGGAGTTTTATCCAAACAAAAACCATGGAATTGGAGGATCTAGAACTCGCTTACATTTATACGATAGAATGACCAATTTTATATTGGAAAAATTATAAAAATAGTATTTAAAGAAAGTATTGGAGATTATCCTCCAAATACTTTCTTTAAAATATCACTTACTTGGTGCAAAGGGTCTTGCCTAATTTTCTTTTCTTCGGCGGCAACCTTTATAAACAAGCCATCTAAAGCCTTTTTAGTTACATGCTCGCTTAATGAGTTTGTTTTAATTTCGGGGTATAAAATACCTCCTAAGGAAGCCGTGTTATAGGCATTTAATAATTTGGTATACGATTCTGATGCCGAAGTATTAAAGAGTAAGGGCTTAGCCAAAGAAGCATCAATTTTTGGTTGGAATACTTGTGTTAAGGGCTGGTAGGTTTTTGAGTTTAAATAAACCGTTGCAGCGGTATCGCCTCCATTTAAAATGCTAAATCCATCGGCAATGGTTATGCCTGTAATGGCATCTGTAAAAATAACTTTGGCTTCTGGCGCTGCATCCTCCGCAGCTCTGTTAATAGATTGAATGGCATTATCTAATAAAATGCTGCCACCTGGTATAGAATTAATAACATTATAAACGGGTTGAGCTTCTTCGGGCAATAAAATTTTAACGGCTTGGTCTTTAAAATACCCATCTACTTTTGATAGGGTTGTTACAGATGTATCGCTTCCTACGTTTAGGGCCGATTTAAGTCCTTGAATAACTTCATCGTTTGATAGTCCTGTAGCATCTAGTATTTGCTGTGCTTTTTCGCAGGCGCTAAAAGAGAAAATGCCAATTATTAAGGCGGTTAACACATAGTATTTTTTCATAGTTTGGTATTTTGTTCGAATTTATCAAAAATTAATTATTTCTGATAACTAACAATCTTTAGGCTAGATTTGAAAAAGTGATAACTTCATTTATATTGCAGCATTAACTAGTAAAAATATATGAGCCAACCTGTAGTAAAATCAGACCATCCAAAAGGTCTCTACTTTTTGTTTTTCACAGAAATGTGGGAGAGATTTAGTTATTATGGAATGAGAGCTATTTTTATCCTTTTCATGACCAAAGTGTTGATGATGCAGGATGCAGATGCTTCTCAAATTTATGGAAGTTACACCGGATTAGTTTACCTAACTCCATTATTGGGAGGGTACTTATGCGATAAGTTTTTAGGAAATAGGCATAGTATTATCATCGGTGGTTTGTTAATGGCCTTGGGTCAGTTTTTAATGTTTTTAAGCGCCTCAACGGGCGGTGGTCCGGCTGCAGTTTCTATTATGTGGGCTGGTTTAACAGCTATAATTATTGGTAATGGTTTCTTTAAACCAAATATTTCAACCATGGTTGGCCAATTGTATCCTCCTCGCGATCGTAGAATAGATAGCGCCTTTACCATTTTCTATATGGGTATTAACCTTGGGGCTTTCTTCTCGCCATTAGTATGTGGTTCAATGGATTTTAAATGGGGTTTCTTAGCTGCCTGTATGGGTATGGTAATTAGCTTAATCTCCTTTGTCTTATTCCAAAAGAAGTTTCTTATTTCTGAAGAAGGTAAAGAAATTGGTTTGCCTGTTAAAAAATTAGACCTACAAAGTATCCTTGTTATTCTTGGTTCAATTGGAATTATTTTCTTTATGTTGAACTTTAAGCAAATGTTTAAAAGCGATGTAGAAATAATCAGTTACTTTATTTATGGTGCAATGCTGGTAATGCCTGTCATTATTCTTAGCGACAAGAGTTTATCCAAAACAGAACGTAACCGTATTATCGTTATTTTTATCTTGGCTTTCTTTGTAATTTTCTTCTGGGGTGCCTTTGAACAAGCTGGTGCATCTTTAACACTTTTTGCAGATAGACAAACAGATCGTATGGTAATGGGTTGGGAAATGCCTGCCTCTTATTTTCAATCAATTAATCCATTAGCTGTTATTTGCTTAGCTCCTGTATTAACTATAATCTGGGGTGTTTTATATAGCCGCAAATTAGAGCCAAGTTCTCCAAAGAAAATGGCTTTAGGTTTAACGTTAGTTGCCTTGGGTTATGTAGTAATTGCAATTGCCGTTAAAGGATTAGGCATTGGCGATAAAGTTAGCATGATGTGGTTAATTTCATTGTATGTAATTCACTCAATTGGTGAGTTATGTTTATCTCCAATTGGTTTATCTATGGTATCTAAATTGGCTCCTTTACGTTTATCATCTTTAATGATGGGTACTTGGTTTTTGGCCAATGCTGCTGCTAATAAATTTGCTGGTACCTTAAGTGCGTTGATCCCACCTTCGGGCGATGTGGATCCAACTAAACCTGTAGTTTACCCTACTATCATTGGTTTTCAAATTACCAATTTGTATGAGTTCTTTATGGTGTTTATTGTAATGACAGGTATATCGGCTGGTATCTTATTCATCTTAAGTTCTTGGTTACAAAAAATGATGAACGAAGATCACAATGAATTTGCTCCTGATATGGATGCTCATTAATTGTAGAGTTAGTATTTTCAATTTTATTTCGCTTACATTTTAACGAATGAATGCACCCCTAACAATTTCTGAAATACAGAATTTTAAAGGCAAGTACCCCAAGCAATTGTGGTACTTGTTTTTTAGTGAAATGTGGGAACGATTTAGTTTCTACGGTATGCGCGGTATGCTGGTTATTTTCATGGTATCGCAGCTAAATATGAATGGGCAAGTTGCCAATTTGCAATATGGCGCAACGCAGGCTTTTGTATATGCTTTTACCTTTATTGGTGGCATGTTTGCCGATAAAATTTTAGGCTATCGTAAATCTCTATTTTGGGGTGGTTTGTTAATGATTGTTGGGAGTATTGTTTTGGCTGTAAACCCTACTCAATTCTTCTTTATTGGAATAAGTTTTACCATTATTGGAACAGGCTTTTTTAAACCTAATATTTCTACCATCGTAGGTATCCTTTATGCCGATGATGATAATAGACGCGATGCAGGTTTTTCTTTGTTTTATGCAGGTGTAAATTTGGGTGCCTTTATTGGAGGTTACCTGTGTATCGCCGTTGCTAATGGAAGTATTTTAAGCGATTTAGTGCCTATTGCACTTAGATGGAATGTTGCTTTTGGATTTGCTTCTGTAGTAATGGTTATTAGTTTACTAACCTTTGTTCAAACGCAAAAAAGTCTAGGTCTTATTGGTATATCGCCTTTGTTAAGTCTTGAACCTAACAAGCGTAAAACTTACGAAGTGCTTACTTATATTGGTTCGGTAGCCATTATTCCTTTAATTATTTTGATGGTTTCTAACTCAGAGTACACTAATTATTTTATGTATACCATTGGGCCATTTTCTTTGGTGTATCTGTTTTATGAAATGCGAAACTTTTCATTGGCAGAAAACAAAAAGCTTATTGCCGCTTTAGTATTCATTTTATTCTCTATAGTTTTTTGGGCCTTTTTTGAACAAAGTGGTGGTTCTTTAAGTTTGTTTGCGGCTAATAATTTAGAGAAACATATTTTAGGTGTTCCGCTCGATCCAAATGGGGTAAACAACTCGGCCAATTCTTTATTTGTAATTTCTTTTGCGGCCCTGCTGGGCTTGGTTTGGATATGGCTTAATAAGCGTGGCATTGAACCAAATACACTTGTTAAATTTGGTTTAGGATTTTTGTTTTTAGCTGGTGGTTTTTATGTATTCTATTATACCAAATTCTTTGCCGATGCCAATGGTATGACTCCTCTTGGATTTTTTACTTTTGGTTGGTTCATCATAACTTTTGGGGAGCTTTGCTTATCTCCAATAGGTATGTCTATTATGACCAAATTATCGCCCAATAAATTGCAAGCGGTTATGATGGGTATGTGGTTTTTAGCTAGTGCGTACGGTCAATATTTTGCGGGTATTTTAGGTGCCAATATTGCCGAAGCCTCAGAGAATTCGAGTAACTTGGAGAAGCTTATTATTTATGCCGATGGATATAAGCAATTGTCTATTTATGCGTTAATTTCTGGTGTATTGCTTATTGCCATTTCGCCTTTTGTGCGCAAGCTTATGCAAGAGGTTAAATAGGGTTTCTTCTTTTTTCTAAATCCTAGTTCTACGATTTATTTTTTGAGAGCTTTCTTTTAAATGAAGGCAAAAGCTGTTTTTTTAGTAGTATTGTTTTAAGCAATAAAAATGAAATGCCATGCTTCAAAATTTAGACCTTACCAAAATTCTTATACTCGATATTGAAACCGTACCTCAATACCCAAGCTTTGATGAGGTGCCAGATAAATGGCAGCATTTATGGACAAAAAAATCGGCAACCTTGCGCAAAGCAGATGGTGAATCGGAGTCGGATGTATACCCTAGAGCAGGCATTTACGCCGAGTTTGGTAAGATAGTTTGCATCTCATGTGGCTTTTTTAGTAGCTCTGGTCGGAGCTATCAATTTAGAGTGAAATCGTTTTATGGAAATGATGAAGTAAAACTGTTAAGCGATTTTAATTATATGCTCGAACGCCATTTTAGCGACCCAGGTAATTCACTTTGTGCGCATAATGGAAAAGAGTTTGATTACCCATACATAGCCCGTAGGTGTTTGCTAAACGGACTTGAAATACCTTCTTTGCTTGATATAGCTGGTAAAAAGCCTTGGGAAATAAGTTTACTAGATACGATGGAGCTTTGGAAGTTTGGCGATTATAAAAGTTATACCTCCCTTGAATTATTGGCCGCCTCCTTTGGTATACCTACACCAAAAGACGATATTGATGGAAGCATGGTGTGGAAAGTGTATTGGCAAGAACAGGATGTAGAACGCATTATGACGTATTGCCAGAAAGATGTGGTTACAGTAGCTCAATTGCTACTCAAATTTAGAAACGAATCTTTGCTGAACGACGAGCAAATACTATTTGTTTGAGGCGTTTAGTTTTGTCATTAGATTGGCAATAATTCCACTCCAGCTATAGGTTTCAAAAAAGGCTTGTGGTAGGTTATTAGTAGGGCTATCCAATTGTTGGTTTACCAAGTTTGCGTATTCTTCCCAATTGCCATTCTCGGCTATTCTTAAATTGTTTCCACATACGCTTGGGTCAATTCCTTCGGCACCTGTTTTGGTTGAAATAACTACTTGACCTCTGCCTAGAGTATCAATAGCTTTTGTTTTAACTCCTCCTCCGCTTAATATTGGGTTCAGCATTACAGATGCACCATCAATATAGGTTTCAATATCCTCCACAAAGCCTAAGTATTTTATTTCTGGCTTATCGGTTAAAGATTCTTGAATATCTTTTGGGAGATTTTTGCCACAAATTAAAATGCAAAAATCACCTGTGCGTGTGCGTTTTAAAATGGGTAAAATTTCATTGGCAATAAAGGTTACTGCTTCGTAATTGGGTTGGTAATTAAGGGTAGAAAAAAACAGGAGTATATGTTGGTTCGAACCAATAACATGGCGCTGTAGCAGTTGTTGACGGGCATTTGCAACAGGTATTGGCAAACTATTTTGCGGTATACCATACGGAGTAAGCAAGGTGTTTTCGGGGTTTAAATCAAACTCTTTTATGGCCTTGTTTTGATCTACATCACTCACAAAAATTACCAAACTGGCCATACGGTAAACAAACTTCTCGTACATATAAAGCAGGGACCACCAGCTTTTGCCCATGCTTTTAAACCTTAAATACTCAATATTATTACTACGAAGGAATACTTTCTTACCTGTGCTAATTCTAATAAACGGAATCATCCAACCCATAAAAGGTTGATCAAAGAAAATGGCATCGCTTTTATGTTCCTTTATAAGTTTAATAACCTTAAACAATAAAAACGGATTAAGATAACGCCAAGGTTTAAATTTCATTCCGAACAAAAGTTCAAAATCAAATTTTTGATGACTTACATCTTTATAGGGTTCAACCGTAAAAACCTTTAAACGGTTTACTTTGCCCATATACGTAAGTATTTGCAAGGTTGAAATTTCGCCACCAGTTGTGGCGGGCAAAAACGGATACGAGATGATGGCGAATAGGTTCAAAACGCTACTTATTTATAGGTTTCAATTATAATTCTATCGCCGGCCACACCAAACCATTTTGTGAGGTAATAATTAATAAATTGAAACACATATTTAAAGGTGTTTTCTATAAAGTTTCCTCTAAGTGGAATAGTAGATGGTGGCTTAACTTCTTGGGTAATGATGGTTTTACTAAAGCCACAAACTTCAAACATTTTGGTGGCTGTTTTTGCATTAAACTCTGTTAAATGATAGGGAGGTATGCGCATGGTTTTTTGCGACCCAATAAGCTTATAAATGCCAAAGGCAATTTTGCTCGAAATAAGGTTTAAAGTGCCTGGTAATTGAATAAGTGCCACGCCACCTGGCTTTAAAATTTTGTGCGTTAATCGCATGGCCTCAGTTGGATCGGTAAAATGCTCCAATACATCGCCCATTAGAATGACATCGAAATGGTTTTCGGGCAATTCTTTGTTTAATAGGGCCAAATCATAAGGTTTGTTTACAATTTCAATTCCGAAGTTTTTTCTGCCATATTCTGCCGCAAAGGTAGATAGTTCAATGCCTTTTACTTGATATCCATTTTCTTTAAGTACATACAAGAAATTTCCTGTTGCACAGCCTACGTCTAAGATATTTCCTGTGCTGCAATACTTTTGAATTACCTTAACTCCTTCTTTATAGTCGCCCGATGAAAGGATATCTAAATAAGATACCTCCATATGGTGAGTTTGCTTATCGCTTCCAGCAAAATAATCCTCAGCATACATTTCTTCTATTTCTTGGTTACTTGGCCTAGGCCAAATAGAAACTAGTTCACATGTAGTGCATTTTACACCCCAAAGGAATTTTTCTTTGAACGCATACCTAAACGGAATGGTGTTTCCTTCTTTGCCACCACATAAATTACATTCAAAATTTACTTTCATGCTGTTATACCTATTGGCACAAAAATAAAAAATATGCTAGCATAACCTAAGCCTATTGCAATTGTTTTGCTAATAAAACACATTGTTTTGCGGGTGATTTACTTAATAAACTTATTTTTGAACAAATAAGTAAGGCATGAACCAAATTCAAATTCACGATAAATCGTTTCAAATTTTCATCCATGAAGATAGAATTTTAACAAGAGTGAATGAGCTTGCAAAGGCTATTAGCAAAGAGTTTGCTCAAGAACAGCCTTTGTTTATTGCCGTGTTAAATGGCTCTTTTATTTTTGCTGCCGACCTTATGAAGCACATGGATTTTCCTTGCGAAATACAATTTGTAAAGGTTAGCAGTTACCACGGAACCCAAAGCTCAGGAAAGGTTCAGCAAGTGCTTGGCTTGAGCCAACCCATTAAAAATAGGAAGGTTATTATCATAGAAGATATCATTGATTCGGGTCTTACTATTGACTTTTTGCGAAAGGACTTATTGCTGCAAGAACCAAGTTCAATTAGTATTTGTAGTTTATTGGTTAAGCCAGATGCGCTTAAAGTTAAGCTAGATGTGCAATACACGGGCTTTGAAGTAGACAATCATTTCTTAGTAGGCTATGGCTTAGATTATGATGGCCTAGGCCGCAATCTGAGACATTTATACCAAGCAATTGACTAAGCAAAAAAAAAGCAAACTAAATCTTAGCTTGCTTTTTTTGTATAAACCCCCCGATTAAATTAATCGATAGTTTCAGTTTTTACTTCGTCTATTATTGCTTCAGGCTCTTCTGCCACAACAGGTTCAACTGCTGCAACTGGGGCCACTTTAGCTCCTGGCTTTACTGCTTTTTCTGGAATATCAAATCTAACCTTAATAGCATTTGCACCTTTATGGTTCATTTCAATTTCAAAGGTAACTTTATCGCCTTCTTTTACTTGATCTATTAAACCGTTTATATGCACAAATACACCATTTTGGTTTTTGGCATCCTTAATAAATCCATATCCTTTTGATTCGTTAAAAAAGGTCACCACACCTTTACGCAATACTTCCTCTGGCTCAGCTGGAGCCTGACGGCCAACGCCAATATTCACATCTTCAGCGTTAATTACTTTTCTCTTTTTAGGGTCGGGAGGAGTGTTTGTTAAATTTCCATTCTCGTCAACATAAGCCAACATGTCTTCCAACTCAAGTCCTTTTTGAGAATTGGCCTTACGTTCTGCCTTCTTTTCCTCTTTTTCTCTTCTCTTCTTAAGCTTTAATTTTTCTTTTTCTTTCTTACTGAATGTTTCCTGTGATTTAGCCATTATTTGGTATTAATTGTTTGTGCACCTTGGTTTTCAGTGCTTAGGCTTTTGGTGTAAGTTTTGGCAATTGAAAAGAAATTAGCGGAGCGAAGGTAGGTTTATTATTTGATATTACCCGTTTTTGTCTGTTTTTCAGCGAAATGTTTGTTCAATTCACAAAACTTTGTACTTTTAAAACCTCTATGAAAAAGTTTGTTTTCTATTCGCTATGCCTGTTTTTAGTGGCTTGTTCGACCACTAAACCTAAAAAACCAAAAATGGGTTACGGCAAAATGACCTTTAATGAAGTTAGCCATGGAACCTATACCCTTGGTAAAAAAGAAACGCATGAAGCACTAAATACTCCTCTTGGAACAACTTCTACTATTAACGGCGTAACCTTAATTGCCGAAACCGATACCATTGAGGGTACATTAGGAAATGCATTTGGCGCAGAGTTCAGATTTGAATCGGATTATGATAAAGATGTTCGGTTAATTAAGGTTTGGAATTTCCCTACAATGACCAATGAAAAAGGGGAGAGTTATACGCGTATTGAAAGTGAAGTGACCCTCAGCACAAACTATACAAGTTTTACAACATATGAGTTTGAAAAGGATTTTGAAATTGTGCCTGGTAATTGGCGTTTACTGTTTTTTTATAAGGATAAATTAATCTATGATAAAACTTTTTTCGTTGTAAAAAAATAAGCTATGAAATGGGCATTATTTATTTTGTTTTTCTCTTTGTTTTCGCTCTCCATAAATTGCCAAAACAACAGTGCAAATAATACTTCCCAGGCCTTACAAGTTAATGCGCAGGGCAAAACTGTTTCAAGCAGATTTAGTGCTCCAACCAATTATAAGCGTAGTACCTTTGAAGCAAATTCTTTTGAGTTTTACCTCTCGCATTTACCCTTAAAAGAAGCTGGAGCAAAGGTGCTTTATTTTGATGGTTCCATAAAACCTAATCAAGATGTTTGCGCTGCGGTGCTTGATTTAGATATTGGAAAAAGAAACCTGCAACAATGCGCCGATGCGGTTATGCGTTTACGCGCCGAATATTTATTTAAAGAAAAAAAATATGCTCAAATTCACTTCAATTTTACCAATGGGTTCAGAGCAAATTATACTGATTGGGCAAAAGGAAACAGAATTAAGGTAAGTGGAAACTCTTGCACGCTTGAAATGGCAAAAGCTAAAGCCGATTATTCCTATGCTAATTTTAGAAAATACCTCGACTTGGTTTTTACCTATGCGGGTACTTTATCTTTAAGCAAAGAATTGCAAAAAAAAGCACTTAAGGACTTAGAAATAGGCGATGTATTTATTTATGGTGGAAGTCCCGGACATGCAGTAATAGTGATAGATGTTGCCATTTATTCGAAAACTGGAAACAAGGTTTTTTTATTGGCTCAAAGTTATATGCCAGCTCAATCTATTCATGTTTTGGTGAACCCTAACAATTCAAAACTTTCGCCTTGGTATTCTATTGAAGAAATAGGAGAGGAGCTTAATACCCCTGAATGGACTTTTGCCAAAACAGATTTAAAGCAGTTTAAGGAAAACTAGTAATGAAAAGATTCCTTCAAGTTCTAATTTTCTTTATAGCAGGTAATGCGTTTGCCCAAGGAAATCTGAAACAAAAATGCGAAGAATTTAACCAGTTAAACACCTTTGTTCGAGATAGCAAAATTGAGAAAGACAAAGCAAAAGCTAGGTTCAGCACACTGCTCAACGAAATTGAAAATGAACTTAGTAAACTCTCCTTTGTATACATAGATAGTAGTTTGTATTTTCCAATGAAAGGCTATAACCTTTCTGCCGTTGGAGGTAAAAATGGCAATGGATATGTGCCGGGCAACTACTCTTATTTTGATGGAAATGCGCATACTGGTCATGCTGCCCAGGATATATTTATTAGAGACACCAACCAAGATTCAAAAGACGATTTATATACTAAGGATGTTCCCATTTTAAGCATGAGCGCAGGAGTGGTTATTGCTTGCGAACCTAATTGGGATATAAATAGTAATTTAAGAGGTGGAAAGTACATTTGGGTGTTTGATCCCCTAAATCACTACCTTTATTATTATGCCCATCAAAAAAAAATTATAGTAAAGCCAGGAGACTGGGTAAAGGCAGGTCAAGAAATTGGATTAATGGGAAGAACAGGTAAAAATGCCTACCAAAAGCGCTCGCCAACTCATTTGCACCTAATGGTTTTGAAACTTGATTCCAATTATATGCCTAAGCCAATAAATGCCTATCCTGTTTTAAAAATGGGCAGATTGCAGAAATGGTATTGATATAATAAAGTATTCTTGCTCAAAAACTATAGTTCCTTACAAAAATCATTGTGTGTTCAGAAACTTTCCTTTTTCTTCGCAGCATCAAATAAAAAGAAATGTTAAATCTTGTACTATTCGGACCTCCGGGAGCTGGTAAAGGCACCCAATCTGCCAAACTAATTGATACCTACCAATTGGTTCACCTTTCAACAGGAGATATTTTTAGAGCTAATATTAAAGGTGGAACAGAATTAGGCGTATTAGCCAAAAGTTTCATCGATCAAGGTAAATTGGTGCCAGATGAAGTTACCATTGGTATGTTGGCATCTGAGGTAAACAAGCACGCCGATCCTAAAGGATTTATCTTTGATGGTTTCCCTCGTACATCGGCTCAGGCTGCGGCTTTAGATGAGTTGTTAAGTAGCAAAGGAACTGCCATTACCATGATGTTAGCTCTTGAAGTTGAAGAAGATGAATTGCGCAAGCGTTTATTGCTTCGTGGCAAAGATAGTGGCCGTGCCGATGATCAAGATCCTGCTATTATTCAAAATAGAATAAACGTGTATAATGCCGAAACAATGCCTGTAAAAGATTACTATTCGGCTCAAAATAAATACAAAGGAATTGATGGAATAGGCGAGATTGATACCATTTTTGAAGCCCTTTGTAAAGAAATAGAAAAAGCTTAATTCGCCTTTAAATTTTTATACAAGCCCATAAAGATTATCTTTGTGGGCTTTTTTATGCTCAAAAGGCATTTAGGCTGAACCAATTCAATACTTATGGCTGAATCAAATTTTGTAGATTACGTAAAGATCTGTTGCAGAAGTGGCAAAGGTGGTGCCGGTTGCATGCACTTTCTCCGCGATAAACATACCGCTAAAGGTGGACCAGATGGGGGAGATGGGGGACATGGTGGAAATATTATCTTACAAGGTAATTCAAATTTGTGGACGCTATTGCACCTTAAATATCGCAAGCACGTTATTGCTACGCCTGGTGGAAATGGTGAAAGTGGTTTAAGAAAAGGAAAAGACGGTAAAAACGAAATTGTGGAAGTTCCGCTTGGTACGGTTGCTAAAGATGCCGAAACAGGTGAAATATTATTTGAGGTAACGGAGCATGGTGAAAAGCATGTTTTATCTGCTGGGGGTAGAGGTGGCTTAGGAAATTACCATTTTAAAACTGCCGTAAATCAAGCGCCAACACACGCGCAGCCAGGCGAATCTGGAAAGGAAGAATGGCGAATATTAGAACTTAAAATATTGGCTGATGTGGGTTTAGTAGGTTTTCCTAATGCTGGTAAATCAACTTTACTTTCTGTTATAACCGCTGCCAAACCAGAAATTGCAGATTATCCTTTTACTACCTTAGTGCCGAACCTAGGTATTGTGCCTTACCGCGATTATCAGTCGTTTGTAATGGCCGATATTCCTGGAATTATTGAAGGAGCACATGAGGGTAAAGGCTTAGGAACTCGCTTTTTACGCCATATAGAACGTAATGCTACTTTATTGTTTATGGTGCCTGCCACCAGCGAGAACATTAAAGACGAATACAATGTTCTCTTGCGTGAGCTTAAACTTTACAACAAAGAATTAAGCGCCAAAACTAGGATACTAGCTATAACCAAATGCGATTTAGTGGATGAGGCAACTCTAAAAGATATCAAAAAGAAATTGCCAAGAGTACCTCACGTATTTATTAGTTCGGCAGCTCAAAAAGGCTTGGAAGAATTAAAAGATAAACTTTGGGAAATGGTTAATAAAGATGCTTAGGCATTTTCATTTCCATCACTTTCTTCAAATATTCCGTTTTTCTTGTCCTTGCGGCAATTATCCCAATTAAAATACCTTCCGTTCATGGCTACATAAACGCCTGCAGGAAGCGTTTGTGCAAATGCTAAAGCGCCTCCAAGGTTAAATAAACCATCGCTTGACCCAAATTTATAGGGAATCATGGCTCCAGTAATGACAATGGTTTTGTCAATTTTTTCTTTGGCCAAATAGGCTGCCGTTTCGGTCATGGTATCTGTGCCATGGGTAATAACAATTTTATCCTCCTCACAATTATGGCAGTTTTCGGCAATAATTTTACGGTCGGAGTCTGTCATTTCTAAACTATCAATAAGCATTAAGGTTCTAATGTTTATGGGAAGTCGGCTCCTTCCAAGTTTTAAAATTTCATGGATATGGGTGTCTTTAAAGAACAATTGTCCGTTTAATTCGTTGTATTCTTTATCAAAAGTTCCACCTGTAACAAATAGCCTTATTTCCATGATTATTTTTTATTCAAAGTAAAGGTTTCATCGCAAAGGAATCAACTGCTTCGTCACCTTTTTTTTTGATGAGTAAAATCATTTCTTTATTTGGCTTAAATTTATAGTTTCGTGACTCATTGAGGGCATGGCCCAAAAACTAAATTCCACACAATGACAGAAATAACAGATAAAGAGTTAGAATCCGTAGTCATTCGATTTGCCGGCGATTCCGGCGATGGAATGCAATTAACCGGAACACAGTTCACAAATGCAACCGCATTGCATGGTAACGATCTTGCAACATTTCCTGATTTCCCTGCCGAAATACGAGCCCCGTTAGGAACATTGGCAGGTGTATCTGGATTTCAAATTCATTTTGGTTCAACCCAAATTAATACACCTGGAGACCAAAGCGATGTTTTGGTGGCAATGAATGTGGCTGCATTTAAAGTAAATATAAAAAACCTTAAAAAAGGAGGAGTAATTATTCTTAACTCTGATGGTTTTGATGCCAAAAATTTACGTTTAGCCAATGTACCAGAAGACCAAAATCCAATAAACGATGGTTCACTATCAGAATACGATGTAAAAATTGTAGATGTAACCAAAATTACCCGTGCTGCTCTTGCCGATAGTGGCATGACAACAAAGGAAATTGACCGTTGCAAAAATATGTTTGTATTGGGTTTAGTGTATTGGATGTACCATCGCCCAATTGAAAATACCTTGGAGTTTTTACGCAGCAAATTCAAAAAGAATGAAGCCGTAATGAACGCCAATATTAAGGTGTTAAATGCAGGTTGGAATTATGGTGAAACAACCGAAATGTTTGCTAACCGTTACACCGTTGCACCTGCTAAAATGGAATCTGGTGTTTACCGCGGAATTATGGGTAACCAAGCTGCTGCTTTAGGCTTAATTGCTGCTTCAGTTAAATCTGGTTTACCTTTATTTTATGGTACCTATCCAATTACACCTGCATCAGATATTTTGCATGATTTATCGAAGTACAAAAACTTTGATATTAAAACGTATCAAGCAGAGGATGAAATTGCCGGTATATGTTCTGCTATTGGTGCCGCTTTTGGCGGTCATTTAGCTATTACAGGTTCTTCTGGCCCTGGTATTGCCCTAAAAGGCGAAGCCATTGGTTTGGCTACCATGTTAGAATTACCATTGGTAATTGTGAATGTTCAAAGAGCGGGTCCAAGTACAGGTTTACCAACCAAAACAGAGCAAGCAGATTTAAATCAAGCGATGTATGGTAGAAATGGTGAATGTCCTTTGGTAGTATTAGCAGCTCAATCTCCATCCGATTGTTTTACTATGGCTTACGAGGCGTGTAAAATTGCTTTAAACCACATGATTCCGGTGTTTTTATTAACAGACGGATATATTGCCAATGGTGCTGAGCCTTGGAAGTTTCCTAGCTCTGCAGATCTTGAACCAATCAATGTAACGTTTGCAAAGGAAAGAGGCGAATCGGACGATAAGTTTATGCCTTATTTTAGAGACGAGAAGTTAAGCAGACCATGGGCTATTCCTGGAACAAAAGGCTTAGAACATAGAATTGGTGGAATTGAAAAACAAAACGTAACTGGTAATATCAGCTACGATCCTGCTAACCATGAATTGATGGTGCATTTGCGTCAAGAAAAGGTAGATAAAGTAGCAGATTTTATTCCTTTACAAACCATCGATTCGGGCGAAGAATCGGGAGATTTATTGATTTTAGGATGGGGTGGAACCTATGGCGCATTAAGAACAGCAACCGCTCAGTTAATTGCTCAAGGCTATAAAGTTTCTCATGCTCACATCAGATACATCAATCCATTCCCTAAAAACTTAGGCGAATTATTGAGTAAATTTAAAACAGTAGTTGTACCAGAGTTAAACAATGGTCAATTAGTTAAAATTATTCGTGATAAATATTTTGTAGATGCCATTCCATACAATAAAATCCAAGGACTTCCATTTATGAGTCATGAAGTGGTTAGTAAAATTAAACAAATTTTAGATTAGTAAAAAGATGGCTGAAGTAATAGAAAAATTAAAATCAAAGGATTTCGCTTCCGATCAAGAGGTAAGATGGTGTCCTGGTTGTGGAGATTACTCCATTTTAAAACAAGTTCAAACCGTAATGCCCGATTTAGGAATACCTAAAGAGGATATCGTGTTTATCTCTGGTATTGGCTGTTCATCTAGATTTCCATATTATATGGAGACTTTTGGAATGCACTCCATTCATGGTAGAGCTAATGCAATTGCTACAGGACTTAAAGCAACCCGCCCAGACCTTTCTGTTTGGGTAATTTCTGGTGATGGCGATTCTATGAGTATTGGTGGCAATCACTTTATTCATATGTTAAGAAGAAACCCAGATATAAATTTGATGGTGTTCAACAATCAAATTTACGGTTTAACTAAAGGTCAATATTCTCCTACATCTGAACAAGGTAAGGTAACCAAATCAACTCCAATGGGGTCGATTGATTATCCTTTTAATCCAATTGCGTTAAGTTTAGGTGCTGATGGAACTTTTGTGGCTAGGTCAATGGATCGCGATCCAAAACACCTTCAAGCAATGATTCGCAGGGCATACGACCATAAAGGAACTTCATTAGTTGAAATCTATCAAAACTGTAACGTGTTTAATGATGGTGCGTTCGAAATTTTTACTGAGAAATCAAGTAAAAAAGAACAAACACTTATGATGGAACATGGACAACCCTTAGTATTTGGTGAGAACAACGATAAGGGTATTAAACTCGATGGGTTTAAACCTATTATTGTTGATTTAAACGATACTTCTGTAAATGATTTGTGGATTCATGATGAAACTGATTTGGTAAAAGCTACCATCCTTTCTAGATTCTACGATGACCCATCTAAAGAAGGTCATTTCCCTCGTCCATTTGGCGTGTTTTATGTAAACAATGAAAAGGCCACTTTCGACGATTTATTCAATGAGCAAATAGCCTACGCCAAAGAAAAATTAGGCGCTGGCAATTTAGATAAGTTAATTGCTGGAAAAGAAACTTGGGTAGTTAACTAAGTTCTTCTTCTAGTTTTTTTTTTTTTTTGACCACGAAGGTTTTTGATTAGTTACACCTAATCGAGAATCTTTGTGGTCTTTTTATTTTACGGTTAATTATACTTTTTAAGGAAATATTATGTAAGCAAAATAGTATACTTGAATGCCTTTTTACACCTAAAGGCCACCAAAACATTTATTTATGAAAATAAAATCTACTCGAAACTGGCTGAAATACGCCTTTCTTACGGCTCTTATTGCTATTTCTGGGGTAACCTACACCAATACCTCAGGTCCTTCTGCTGGACTTACAGGGGCGCCAAGCGAGGGCTCATGTTCTTCTTGCCATGGGGCATCCATAACTTCTGGAACTGCACATAGTTCTATTACCCTTACAGGAATACCAGCTGGGGGCTATTCTCCTGGTACAACATATACGTTAACGCTAGCAGGAGCAAGTGCTGCTACCTCTAAAAACGGTTTTCAAATAACAGCCCTAAATTCAAGTAATGCTATGGCTGGCTCTTTTACTGCTGGAACAGGATCTCAAGCATTGACTTCAGGAAGTAGAGCCTATGTTGGTCATACTTCTTCAGGCACTAGTCAAAGTTCGTTTACGTTTTCGTGGACAGCCCCTTCACCTGCGGCAGGAACGGTAACATTTTATGTAGCTTATAATGCCACTAATTCCAATAGTTCTTCGGATGTTGGCGATGCTGTTTATTTAAAATCATTTGCCTTTACTCCAGGTAATTTGCCAGTTGCCAGTATTACTTCACCTGCAACTAATGCCGTATTTTGCTTAGGTGATACCATTCAGTTTTCTGGTTCAGGAACAAATAGCCCAACTTCCTATAATTGGTCGTTTTTAGGAAATATTCCTAATGCCTCAACACAACAAAACCCAAAAGTTGTTTTTACCGTAGCCGGATTTACTACCGTAAGGTTAACAGCCACCAATTCTAGTGGAACTTCACCTATTGCAACCATATCGGTTCAGATTGTTGCCAAACCAACTGCTACCATTACACCATCTGCCTCCCAAGTAATTTGCGGCAACGATTCAATAACCTTAAGTGCTAATGCTGGAACAGGCTTAACTTATTTATGGTCGCCTGGGAATATGACGAGCAAAGATGTTAAAATTGGAGCTGCGGGATCTTATACCGTTAAAGTTACAAACAGCGCTGGTTGCTTTAAAACTAGTAATGCAGTAGCTACTAGTGTTGTTACCAAACCAAGTATTACCATACAAACAAATGCCGATACTATTTGTACAAAAGACTCCTTACTTGTTACCGGTACAAGTGGTTTTAGTTTATATCGTTACTTTGTAAATGGAGTTCAGGTAGATTCAAGTGCAAGCGCTTCAAAGAAATTTAAACTGGTAGCAGGCTCTGCAAGTATTGGCATTAAAGGTTTTAATGGAACTTGTACGAGTGATTTAGCTAGTAAGCAAATTACGGTTTTAGCTCAAGATCCTGCTCCAAGTTTAAGTTGCGGAACCACTACACCTAGTAGCATTACGTTTAATGTTGGCGGAACCAATACTCAAATAAGCTTAGATAGCGGTCAAAATTGGATTACCCCAAATGCAGGTTCAAGCCATGTGCTTACAGGCCTTGCGCCGAACCAAAGTAAGGTTGCGTGGGCCAGAGGCGTTTCAGCTAATGTTTGCCAATATTCTATTATTGCTACTAGAACTTGTGTGGCTAGCAATTGCCAACCTATAACCATGCAATTGTCGTATCCAAAAGTTATGTGTGCTCAAGGTGCATCCATTTATAAGTTTAAGGTATTAAGCACAAATGCGGTAAATCCATATTATAAATTATCTAATCCACCAGCGGCACCTATTGGCTATTCGAAAATGGATTCATTTACCATTAGCCCATTAGTGGGTGGTAATTTTACTATTTCTATTATCGATTCAGCTAATGTTTCTTGTGGTATAAAGGATTCTTTGGTGGTTATTCCAACTATTAATTTGCAAACTGGTTTTACAACTACCTCTTTAAAGGTTTGTAAAAATGCTGATCTATCATTTGATGTAACGGTTGCCGATCCATTGGTGGATATGGTTAAATTATACAACTTTTCTGGAACCGAATTAGGTTCAAAATATAAAAGCCAAGGGTATAAATTTGGACCCATTCCTGTAAGTCCAACATTTGATGTAAATAGCACCATAAAAATCACCTTACATGATACTGCAAGCGGTTGTGCAACTTTACCAGCTGTTAAACCTGTAAGCATAGATATTCCAGCACTTCCAAAAATTCAAGCTTTCACGGCTAATTTAAATATAGAATTAAGAGATACAACAGCGGCTTCTGCAAGCAGATCTTGGAACTTTGGTGATGGCAATACTTCAAGTAATTCTGCTAGAAATGTAACCCATACCTATGCTGCAGCAGGTTCTTATAAAGCTATCTTGAGTATAGTTGATGGAAACGGTTGTAACAATAAAGATTCGGTTCAACTAACTATTGTGGCAACAGGCTTGGCAACTAATAAAGTAAACGATTTATTTACCATGTATCCAAACCCAACTAGCTCAGATATTACCTTAACATGGGATGGAACAAAAACAGGTAAATTGGAAGTGTTTGATGTAAATAGCAAACAAGTATTAAGCACCGAAGTTCAATCGGGAAAAGGATTAAGCTTAGACGGATTAAGCAAAGGAATATATTTACTGAAATTGGAATTAGGTTCAGAAATAGGATATCGAAAATTAATCCTTAACTAAAAGAAAAAAGGCTGAACCAAAGTTGGTTCAGCCTTTTTTTTATACTTCATAGTCAACTACTCTTCGTTCGCTTCGGGCCTCGCCAATAAAAGGCATGATGGCTTTGTGCAATGGGTGGTTTTGGTAATAATCAAGGGCTTCTTTACTTTCAAATTCGCTGTATAATACTAAATCGGCAGATTCGGCCGAACCTAAAAAATCTCTTCCCACCTCAAGGGAAAGTAAACCTTCTATTTGCCCGTTTAAGGCTTCTAGTTTAGTTTTAATTTCTAAGGCATTTTCTTCCTTGTTTAAATTGTTGGCTTGCTCTTTAAGCTTCCAAAATACAATATGTTTTATCATGGTTATTTTTGAATATAGGTTAACTTTAATCTAAAACCAGAACTTTTATTTCCATTCACATCGGTATAGGTTTCAGGGTTACCTATTGCATTTGCTTTCCACTCATGGAAGTTTTTTACATAGGTAATTCCATAAGGGTTTTTTGCCTTAGGAAGTTTTCCTGTTTCTGGTCCTTGCATTTGCTTCCAATTATCCTCACTAACTAAACTGCATTTAACAAGAATGTTTTGGTCACTTAGTTTTTTCGATAGGTACTCGGCATACATGGCAATGGCTTGTGGACTTGCTAATGAAATGTATTTTGCTTTTGGGTCAATATTTTTGGGTATTGAATTGGTGCAAATGGTAGCTTCATTTAGTTTGTTATGAGTTACTAAATAAACTGTAAAGTCTTTATAATCCTTCATGGTTACTGGTTCGGCCATAACGTAAAAGGAAGTTTTTGATTTGCTGGATGCGTTTGTTGATGGAACAAATACAAAGCCCTTAGGTTGAGTAAATGTAATTGTTTTTGTTTGCCCAAAAGTTTGGTTCAAAGCAAATAGGCAAACAAGAGCGACTAATTTTAATTTCATATAATTGGTAATTTGGTTTTATGAATACAAAAACGGCCAATATAAATAAATCATATTGGCCGTTCAAAAATAAGGAATTAGAATTATTTCACTTCTTCAAATTCTACGTCTTGTACATTATTTCCATCTGCTTTCGGTCCTTCTTCTGGATTAGCTCCAGCTTCTGGTCCGCCTTGCGCTTGTTGGGCGTTGTAGATGTCTTGACTAGCTTCTTGCCAAGCAGCGTTTAATGCTTCCATGGCAGTATCAATTGCAGCTAAATCTTTGGCTGTATGAGCTTTCTTAAGATCTTCCAATCCACTTTCAATTTTAGCTTTTTTGTCTGCTGGGATTTTATCACCATATTCCTTCACTTGCTTTTCTGTTTGGAAAATTAAGCTATCTGCTTGGTTTACTTTTTCAGCTTCTTCTTTTGCTTTTTTATCAGAATCTGCGTTGGCTTCGGCCTCACGTTTCATTCTTTCAATTTCTGCGTCGCTTAGGCCAGAGCTAGCTTCAATTCTAATTTTTTGCTCTTTGCCAGTACCTTTATCTTTTGCGCTAACGTGTAAGATACCGTTTGCATCAATGTCAAAAGTTACTTCAATTTGAGGAACACCACGCGGTGCTGGTGGAATATCACTTAAATGGAAACGTCCAATTGAACGGTTTTGATTAGCCAATGGGCGCTCACCTTGCAATACATGTATTTCTACAGATGGTTGGTTGTCTGAAGCAGTAGAGAAGGTTTCACTACGTTTGCTAGGAATAGTTGTGTTTGATTCAATTAAGCGAGTCATTACACCACCCATTGTTTCAATTCCTAAACTCAAAGGAGTTACATCTAATAATAAAACGTCTTTAACTTCACCCGTTAATACACCACCTTGAATAGCTGCACCAATGGCAACAACCTCATCTGGGTTTACACCTTTAGAAGGCGATTTGCCAAAGAAAGATTCAACCGCTGCTTGAATAGCTGGGATACGTGTTGAACCACCCACCAAAATAATTTCATCGATATCGCTGGTGCTTAAACCTGCGTTTTTAAGTGCGCTTCTGCAAGGCTCAATGGTGCGCTTAATTAAGCTATCCACTAATTGTTCAAATTTAGCACGAGTTAATGTTTTAACTAAGTGCTTAGGGCCACTAGCAGTTGCAGTAACATATGGTAAATTAATTTCGGTTTGTGTTGAGCTTGATAATTCTATTTTAGCTTTTTCTGCAGCTTCTTTCAAACGTTGCAAAGCCATAGGGTCAAGACGTAAATCAATACCTTCATCGGTTTTAAATTCATCGGCCATCCAACCAATAATAGCATTGTCAAAATCATCCCCACCTAAGTGTGTATCACCATCGGTTGATTTTACTTCAAATACGCCATCACCAAGTTCTAAAACAGAAACGTCATGTGTTCCACCACCGCAGTCGAAAACAACAATTTTCATGTCTTTTCCTTTTTTGTCCATGCCATAAGCAAGGGCCGCAGCAGTAGGTTCGTTAATAATTCTACGAACATTTAAACCAGCAATTTCGCCAGCTTCTTTTGTAGCCTGACGTTGAGCATCGTTAAAGTAGGCAGGAACAGTAATAACTGCTTCTCTTACTTCGGTTCCTAAATAATCTTCAGCAGTTTTCTTCATTTTTTGAAGAACCATTGCAGAAATTTCTTGTGAGGTATACATTCTACCATCAATGTTTACACGTGGAGTATTGTTATCTCCTTTTTCAACTTTGTATGGTACACGCTTAGTTTCTTCGGCAACCTCTGTGTAGGTATGGCCCATAAAGCGTTTGATAGAATAAATGGTATTGATAGGATTAGTTACAGCTTGTCTTTTTGCTGGATCACCAATCTTACGTTCACCATCTTTTAAAAATGCTACAATAGAAGGAGTTGT
Source organism: Bacteroidetes bacterium B1(2017) (assembly GCA_002256395.1). GTDB lineage: Bacteria > Bacteroidota > Bacteroidia > UKL13-3 > UKL13-3 > B1. The sequence goes on from NKJG01000004.1 coordinate 146,454, forward strand.
TCTGCGTCCTTCGCTGTTAGCGATAACAACGGGTTCATTGCCTTCCATTACAGAAACGCAAGAGTTGGTTGTTCCTAAATCGATTCCTATTATTTTGCTCATAAAATTAAATTTCTTTCTTTGCCTCAATTTAGCAATCAAAATGCCAATCCTAAAAAGTGGCAGTTTAGGCCCTTTTCTGGCAGAAATTTAATGAATGAAGGTGTTTTTCTGACCCAATGGCAGAAAATTATGGCAGTTAATCTATGAAGTTTGGCAATTCCTGACCCAATAAGATGATGGTGTTTGGGTCAATTTCCATATCTCTTTCGGTGAAGTTACGACTAGTAAAAATACCTATTCCATATTGAGCTGGTTCAATATTACTAAACAATGGATTTTTTTGAACCACGGTTAAATTAGGTTTACTTAGATCGAGCATAGTTTGAAACTCTTGAGAGCCACCATATGTTTGATAGGTAATGCTAACCGTTGTTCTAACCTTTGAATTATCTTCAGGTATTTGAGACTTTAAATAATCTATATATTGTCGGCTTGAAATACTATGAGTATAAAATTTTTCTGGATCGTAGGCATTGCTCTTAACAATATTGTAATCAATAGATTTAAAGGTATACTTGCTTTGGTCTGCAGCATTCATTTCTTTATAGGTATACTTAACGGAAAGGTCATATAAATACCCATTTCTTCCAGTGGTGAACCTAAAAGGAAAGGTGTGATTGGTTGGAACCAACTTCATAACAATTTTTCTAGGTTCAATAACAGCATCTTTTACCAATTGGGTTTTTGAATAAAAATGAGCCTTCTTTTTAGGATAATAAATATCTAATTGAAAAACCTCATTTGCCGCATTGTTTTTAGGAAAGGTACAGGCGTAGAATGCATTTATAGCACTTGAGAAAAACCCCGAATCTTTTGGAATACTATCTACTCGGTGGCAAAGGAAAGTGTCTTTTGAGGTAATGTTTATTAATTTAACAACTAGGGAGTCAAAATATAAGGAATCGGCAAATTTTGCTCCTTCGGCAGTACTAGTAGTACTGGAATTTTGGTATAATTTTTCAATTCGAATGTATTGCGTGGCTTGGTTTTGATCCAAAAATCCATAAACAATGGCCACATCCTTATAGGGAGCATTAATATCAATATCGTTTTTGCACCCTAGGCTTAGGGCTAACATCATGACTCCTAGTAACTTTTTCCAATTCATCGCTTGCAAAGTAAGGTTTATTTTCTGAGCTGTCAAAAATACTTAGTCAATAGAATTTGAATTTAGGTTTTATCTCTACCTTTGAATTTCAAATTTTTTGGAATGAGCACGTATAAAGAAGTTAAAAAAGTAACTACCCATACGCTTTTCGAAATGAAAATGCGTGGTGAAAAAATTAGTATGCTAACGGCCTATGATTATAGTATGGCCAAAATTTTTGATGCCGCCAAGGTAGATGTTTTGTTGGTAGGCGATTCTGCCTCTAATGTTATGCATGGCCACGAAACAACTTTGCCAATAACCTTAGATGAAATGATTTCTCATGCTGCAGCGGTAATACGCGCTGTTCAGAGGAGTTTGGTGGTAGTAGATTTGCCTTTTGGTTCATACCAAGGTAATTCAAAAGAGGCCCTAAATTCTTCTATTAGAATAATGAAAGAAGCCGAGGCTCATGCGGTAAAATTAGAAGGTGGTGAAGAGGTGGTTGAATCTATAAGAAGAATTTTAACGGCTGGAATTCCAGTTATGGGTCATCTTGGACTTACCCCTCAAAGTATTTATAAATTTGGAACCTACGAGGTTAGAGCCAAAGAAGATGCTGAAGCGCAAAAATTATTGCAAGATGCCAAATTGCTTGAAGAAGCAGGTTGTTTTTCGATTGTGTTAGAAAAAATCCCATCAAAACTTGCTAAAGAAGTTGCTCAAATGGTAAAGATTCCTGTAATAGGTATTGGTGCTGGTCCTGATGTGGATGGGCAAGTTTTAGTTAGCCATGATATGCTTGGAATCAATAAAGATTTTTCTCCTAAATTTTTGCGTAGATATTTAAATTTATACGATCAAATTCAGGGTGCTGTTGAACAATATGTGTCGGATGTAAAATCAGTTGATTTCCCGAACCAAAAGGAGCAATACTAAGCTTGCTTTATTTAATATTTACCTAGTTTCTTTATATGGTTAAAATTCTTTTTGAAGACAATCATCTCATTGCTGCCTTTAAGCAATCTGGGCAAACGGTTCAGCCCGAACCTAATAAGCCTATTGCACTAGAGGATGAGGTAAAAGCATATATAAAAACGAAATACAATAAAGAAGGTGCCGTTTTTTTGGGTGTTATTCACAGGTTAGATATGCCCGTTAGTGGTTTGGTTTTATTTGCTAGAACCAGCAAAGCTCTTGCTCGTATGAATGAGAAATTTCACGATAGAGAAGTGAATAAAGAATATGAAGCATGGGTTGAAAATAAGCCTCCAATGGCCGATGGTATGCTCATTCATTATTTAAAGCGCGACGAGAATAAAAATTTTACCAAGGCCTTTAGTTCTGAAGTGAAAGATTCTTTGAAGGCTCAATTAGGGTATAAAGTAATTAAGAATATTGGGTCTAAATATTTACTCAGAATTAAATTATACACCGGAAGAAAGCATCAAATTAGGGCTCAACTTTCTGCCATGGGATGTCCAATAGTGGGCGATTATAAATACGGAGCTTCTGCTCCCCTTAAGAATGGAGTAATTCTTTTGCAATCGTGTGAATTAAGCTTTATTCATCCCGTTAAAGAGGAGCCTGTAAGCATACAAACAGAAGGCCTAGGTAAATTTTTCTAAAAGTTTTGTGTCTTAATTTCATTAAAACGAAATTATTTTTCTATAAAAACGAGGTAAGTGAATGACAATTGCTTGGTTTTTAGCCTGTTGTAATTGGAGTGTGAAATTGTATTTTAATGTGTATTAAACTGAGGTTAAGCGTGAGTTTGGTCTTTTTTTGATTTTACTTATTTCCTTAGTTTTCTACCTAAATGACTAAGAAAAATAAGGTTTACCTTTTTGTGTTTTTATTAATTGGTGTTTCCATTGCATCCTTTACTTTAGGCAGATACCTTTATTCTTCACCTTTAAATTCAACTATTAATTCAACTAAAATTTTATCTAAGGAAGGTTCAGAATTAATTAATCCGATGCATGAATATTGGGAACAAAGAAATTTAGCCCACGTTGAATTCGATAATTTTAAGCCTGAAATTGAAAAGCTAATTAACTCCCAAAAGGCTAAAAATTCGGGAATAGGAATTTCTTATTATTACCGAGATTTAAATACAGGTTTGTGGTTTGGTATAAATGAGAATGAAAGATATAGTCCTGCAAGCCTTTTTAAATTACCCATTCTTATTACCTTTTTTAAGAGAGCCGAAAAAGAGCCTGATATTTTTACTACAGGCCTTACCTACAATCAGAAAGAAATTTTTGAGGTAGAGGAGGAAAGTGGATTTCCAAAAGAGAAGGGGAAGTTTTACACCTTAGATGAATTATTAACCCACATGATTTGCTATTCAGACAATGCCGCAAGTTTGGTATTAATGAATTTTTTGGGGGACAGTGCCATTTTGGAGGTTATGCGAGAATTGAATTTTCAAATTGAAGGAGATTATACTCAAAATTCAAATTTTGTAACGGTTAAGAATTATTCTTCTATTTTGAGAGTTTTATATAATAGTACTTTTTTAAGTCCTAAAATGTCAGAAAAGGCGTTGGAATTATTGTCTCAATCAAAATATGAAAAAGGACTCAGAGCTGCTGTTCCCTCAGAAATAAAAATGGCCCATAAATATGGAAATAGAATTGACAAGAAAGGAATTTCTGATAAGGCACAGCTGCATCATTTTGCTATTGTTTATTGTGAGGGAAGGCCATATATCATTGGGGTAATGACAAAAGGAGGTTCTATTGATGCAAGAGAGTTAATTATTAAACAACTTGGGGAATTGACTTACAAAGAGGTTATTGGTCAAAATAGAAACTCACCCAGCACACATGTGTTCAAGGAATAATTAGAATACAAAATCTTTCAGAATATGTGCTCAACGATGCAGGTTCTGCAAATTCTTGTTATCTTCGCAACTCAATTTTAAGACCATAAAAACAAGAATATGAACGGTTTTTTTAAAGTGCCAGTTCCGGTAAATGAGCCGGTTTTAAATTATGCTCCAGGAAGTCAAGAACGCAAAGCATTAAAAGATGCCTTGCAAGATGCAAGAAGCCAACAATTGGATATACCAATGTACATTGGTTCTGAGGAGGTAAGAAGTGGGAATACCATGGATTTGCGTCCGCCACACGACCATCAACACCTATTAGGGAAATTTCATGTAAGTGATGCTTCTCATGTAACCCAAGCAATACAGGTTGCCTTGGCTGCAAAGCCAAAATGGGAAGCCTTAAGTTGGGAACAAAGAGCTGCCATATTTTTAAAAGCGGCCGATTTAATAGCTGGACCTTATAGAGCAAAATTAAATGCCGCTACTATGTTGGGTCAGAGCAAAAATGCCTACCAAGCAGAAATTGATAGCGCCTGTGAAATCATTGATTTTTTAAGATTCAATGTCTATTTCATGAGCCAAATTTATTCTGAGCAACCTCAATCTGCAAAAGGTATTTGGAATAGAATTGAATACCGTCCATTAGAAGGTTTTATTTATGCTTTAACTCCCTTTAATTTTACTGCTATTGCAGGTAATTTGCCTGCTTCTGCGGCAATGATGGGTAATGTAGTTGTTTGGAAGCCAAGTAATACTCAAGTTTATTCGGCCAATGTATTGATGGAAATATTTAAGCAAGCAGGTGTGCCTGATGGAGTAATTAATTTAATTTATCCAAGCGGACCAGTTGCTGCGGAGGTAATTTTTAACCATGCCGATTTTGCGGGTATTCACTTTACAGGCTCAACAGGTGTATTCCAAAGTATTTGGAAAACCATAGGTAATAATATACATAAATTTAAAACCTACCCTCGTATTGTTGGTGAAACAGGAGGGAAAGATTTTATCATTGCCCATTCTTCGGCTCATGTAGATACTGTTGTTACGGCCTTGGTTAGAGGTTCGTTTGAGTATCAAGGTCAAAAATGTTCGGCTGCATCTAGAGCTTATATTCCTTCAAATATGTGGGAAGAGGTGAGAACTAAATTGGTGAAAGAAATGGCTACCTTTAGTGTTGGTCCGGTGGAAGATTTTAGAAATTTTGTGAATGCTGTTATTGATGAGAAATCATTCGATAAATTGGCTCAATATATTGATAATGCTAAGAAAGATCCATCATGTGAAATTATTGCTGGTGGTACTTATGATAAATCAAAGGGCTGGTTTATTGACCCAACAGTTATTGTAACTAAAGATCCTAAATACACCACTATGTGCGAAGAGTTATTTGGACCTGTTCTAACACTTTATGTATATGAAGCAAATGAGTTTGAAGCAGCTTTAGACTTAGTAGATAGTACTTCTGAATACGCATTAACGGGGGCTGTATTGGCTCAAGATAGATACGCCGTTGAATTGGCTACTTGGAAGTTGAGAAACTCTGCCGGTAATTTTTACATTAATGACAAACCAACAGGAGCCGTTGTAGGACAGCAGCCATTTGGTGGTGCTAGAGCTAGTGGTACCAATGATAAGGCGGGTGCGATGATTAATTTAATGCGTTGGGTTAGTCTTCGAACGATTAAAGAAACATTTGTGCCGCCAGTGCGCTACGAATATGATTTTATGAAGGAAGCTTAGTCTTTAAATAAATAAAAAAACGCCAGCTAAACCCTGGCGTTTTTTTATGGCTTTTATTTCTAAACCTATTTGTAAATTGCTGCCCATGAATGTCCATTTGAAATACATGCGTAGGTGTCTGGAATTAGCCCGGTTAGGTGCCGGTACTGTATCTCCAAATCCTATGGTTGGTTCGGTAATTGTTTTGGATGATAAAATAATTGGTGAAGGCTGGCACAAGCAATATGGCCAAGCTCATGCCGAGGTGAATGCTATTGAATCTGTCAAGGACATCGCCCTATTGTCCAGATCAACAATATACGTGAACCTTGAGCCATGTGCTCATTTTGGAAAAACACCTCCTTGTGCGCAGTTAATAATCAAGAGTAAAATTAAACGGGTTGTGGTTGGAATGCTTGACCCAAACCCGCTTGTTGCAGGCAAAGGAATAGAACTTTTAAGAGAAGCAGGTGTGGAGGTTATTTGCCCCGTTTTAGAGTTAGAATGTGCCAATTTAAATAAACGTTTTTTATGTTATATAAAAAACAAAAGACCCTATGTAATTCTTAAATGGGCACAAACTGCAAATGGATATTTATCACCCGATGCAAACAAAATGAGTGCAGAACAATTTGAGCAAGAAAGACATATAACAGGTTTTTTAATTCAAAAATTGGTTCACAAATGGAGAACACAGGAAGATGCAATTATGGTTGCAACTAATACTGCCTTAACAGATAATCCTGCATTAAATGCTAGGGCATGGGAAGGTAGAGCACCAGCTCGAATTTTGTTGGATCAACATTTACGCTTGCCAAAAACGCTTAAACTATTTGATAACTCCCAAGTAACTTTCGTAATTAATGGTATTCAAGAAAAGTTAGATGGTCAAACCGTTTATGTGAAAGTTGACTTTGCAGGAAATTGGTTTGAAGAAATGCTTAATAGGTTATATGAATATAAGATTCAGAGTATTGTTATTGAGGGAGGGGCTACCTTCTTAAATTTTCTTATTGATGAAAATTTATGGGATGAAGCGATTGTTTTTTACGCGCCTAAAAACATTTCTGATGGAATCAAAGCTCCAGCTATTTCAGGCAAAATAATTCAAACAGAAACGGTAGACCAAATGAACTTAATACAATACCAAAACGTATGATTTTATTATTATTAAGTATATTATTTTCTACCATTACGGTTAGCTTTTTTAAGGTTTTTGAAATTAAAAAAGTGGATACTTTTCAAGCTATAATTGCCAATTATTTAACATGCGGAATTATAGGTTTATTTTACTCAGAACACGCAGTTTGGAGCTCAGAGGTGTTACATTCTGATTGGCTTGGTTTAGCTTTTTTATTAGGTTTATTATTTATTAGTATTTTTTATTGCATTGCTCTAACAGCCCAACAGATAAGTGTTTCGGCGAGTATGGTGGCTGCTAAATTATCGGTTGTTGTTCCTGTATTACTTGCTTGGTTTCTTTACCAAGAATCATTAAGTGCCTTAAAAATTGCAGGTATTTTCATATCCTTATTAGCTGTATATTTTATTAGTAAAAAATCTGGTGTAGGTTCGAACCAAAAGACGCTATTATGGTTTTTGCCTATTTTGGTTTTTATAGGAAGTGGCTCAATTGATAGTATCCTAAATTATTTAGAACAACACTTTATACCTCCATATTCTGCCGATGAAATAGTTACCTCAGCCTTTTCTTTTGCCTTTCTTACTGGGTTAATTTGGATGGCCATTTCTATTGCTTTAAAAAAGATGAAGCTAAGTCTTAAATCTCTGTTGTGGGGCGTTTTTCTTGGTGTTCCCAATTATTTTAGCATGTATTTCTTGGTAAAAACATTAGGAGTTTTTCCGGCTACTTTTATTTTTCCAATTAATAATATTGGTATAGTGGCTTTCTCTACTTTACTAGCCTTATTGTTTTTCAAAGAAAAGTTGAGCAAGCAAAATTACATTGGCTTAGGCTTATCTATTTTGGCTATTCTGTTAATTTCACTTTCATGAGTTTGCCCGATTCGTTTTTTACCATCCAATCTCCTGCCAAGGGTGAGTTTAAAGATAAAGGAAGTAAGTTTTTAGCATTTGCAATTCCAATTGTAGATGAAGACCAGGCTAAGGAGGAACTTAAAAATTTAAGAAAAGAACATTATGCTGCTGCACATGTTTGTTGGGCCTATGTTATTGGTTGCAATGGCGAAATTGAAAAAAGCTCGGATGATAGAGAGCCTTCTGGAACCGCAGGAAAACCAATTTTAAGAGTTCTACTCGAAAAAAAATTGACCTTCGTGTTAATTGCCGTTGTAAGGTATTTTGGAGGGAAATTATTAGGTGTACCGGGTTTAATTCAAGCTTATGGAGAAGCCGCAAAGGACTCAATTCTGAATAGCCAAATGCTCGAACGCAAAGTATATTATAGGGTCTTTCAAGCCTGTGAATTTGAACGTCAACATGAAATTATTAGAATTGGGAAACAGAATCAATTAAAATTTTTCCCCGATTATTTTGAGTCTAACCCAGGAATTACAATAGATATCCCTCCCTCAAGTAAAGAAATGGTAACAGAATCATTAAACTTATATGGCTTAGCATCCTTTATTGAGTTGGAAGTGATATTTTCGTAAACATATTAGCAAACACATCCTATGAAGGCAAAATATTGGTTTAGTTTTTTATTTTTTGTACAGGTTGTTTTAGGTTCAAACCTAAAGGCCCAAGAAAATAAGGTTTCCTCCTCCGAGAATTCCAATTGGAGAGATCAAGCCTTAAGTCAAATTACAACTCAATTCCCTTGGTTGCTTCAAAATCAAAATGGTTTGCTTTTGCAAAGTGAACGTAGAAGTGAAATTGGATCGCATTTTTTGTTTGCTCAAATGCATCAAGGAATACTAGTTTATGGAGGGGATGTAAAAATTAATCTCAGTTTATCAGGTAAAGTCTTAAGTGTTTTTAGTAATCTTAAACCTATTTATGAATTACTTCCTACAAATACTTTAGCAGTTGGTTCGAACCAAGATAAGAAAGCCTATTTATTAATAGGTAGCGAATGGTTACCTTGTATTGTTAAGGTTGAACCTAATAATAATAGAGAGTTGGTTGAGAATGTTTATAACAGAGACAATGCGCTCATTCAATCTAGAATGCTAGATTTGTTTGCCCGAAAAGATTCTTTGGTTCCAAGCAAAGTTTTTAACCCTGATCCACTTACTACTGCTCAAAAAACTTACGGACAGGATGGTATTTATAAAAACAATGGTGGTGCCGATGCTAGTGAACTAAATGCTGAAAGGAAAGTAAAGAACATCACATTAGGTTTTAGTAACGATACGTTTTATGCTTCTTCCTCCTTCGCAGTAATTAAGGATCTCGAATCTCCAACTCAAACCGTATTTCAGTCCACCTCCGCTAATTTTAATTTTACCAGAAGTCAAAGTGAGTTTAGAGAAATGAATTGCCTTTACCATATAGAACAATTAAGAACCTATTTAACTTCAATTAATTTACCTCTTACGGGTATGAAACCACTTTTGGTTGATCCAACTGCCTATCAAGGGCAAGATCAATCTCGTTTTTCATTTACAGATAAAGGTGAGCCTGCATTATTTTTTGGTACTGGTGGTGTTCCGGATGCCGAAGATGCAGATGTAATTACACATGAATATACGCATGGTATTTCTAATTTTATTGCTCCCAATACGACCAGTGGTTCTGAGCGCTTAGCTGTTGAAGAAGCCAATTGCGATTTTATGGCTTGCCAATATTCCAAGGCCATTAGTGCCTATAATTGGCGTTGGGTGTTTAATTGGGATGGACATAATGAGTTTTGGTCGGGACGAAATGCGAATAGCAAAAATGTTTACCCAACGGATTTAAGTAGCAGCGATTATTACCAATCTTCGCTCATTTGGAGTAGCATGCTAAATGATATTAGTGAAGATATTGGTAGAGAAGTTACTACTCGTTTATTGCTTACCTCCATGTACAGTTATAATAATAACCAAACCATGCAAGAGATGGCAAATTTATTAGCAGAAGCAGATAGTATTGTTTATGGTTATGAACATATACCTGCCCTAACTACTAGGTTTACCGAAAGAGGATTTTCTATTCGAACTGGTTTATTGGAAACATTTGAAAAAATTGTTGGATTGCAAGTCATAAATAGTGAAGAGTTTGCTAAAGGTACTGGCTCCTTAAAGGTTTCAATGGCATCTAACCAAAAGATAAAAGCAGTGCTTTATAATATTATGGGAGAAACAATTCAGGCAGAGAGCAAGTTTGTTTTAGAATATAATTTAGCGCCTACAAATTTAAACCCGGGAGTATATTTCTTACATGTAAGCGATGAAAAAGGTCGTACTCAAGTTCTAAAACTTGTAAGGTTATAAGCTTATTCGTTTACTAATGCCTCATCGTGCTTTTTGTTGGCTAACTGACCACAAGCTGCATCAATATCTTTACCTCTGCTTCTTCTTACACGTGCAATAATTCCATTGCGTTCAAGGTAGGCGCAAAATTGGTCTATCTTTTTAGAATCGGCTTTTTCAAATTTACCATCCCCCGTTGGGTTGTATTCAATTATATTAACCTTGCAAGGTATTTGTTTGCTAAAATCTAATAATTCCTTAGCATCCTTTAGGCTTTCATTAAAATTATTGAAAGCAATGTATTCAAATGTTACACGTTTACCCGTTTTGTTGCAAAAGTATTTTAAAGCTTCACCAACGGCTTTTAAATTATTACTTTCATTTATAGGCATTATTTGGTCGCGCTTAATATCATTCGCTGCATGTAAACTAAGTGCCAGATTAAATTTAACACCATCATCCGCAAGTTTCTTGATCATTTTAGATATGCCCGCTGTAGAAACGGTGATCCTATCAGAACTCATTCCCAGGCCTTCTGGTGAGGTTATTTTTTCTATTCCTTTTAATACATTGGCATAATTAAGCAAGGGTTCGCCCATTCCCATAAATACAATGTTAGTTAGTGGTTTGCCATAATGTTGCATGGCCCATCCTTTAATTAAAACTACTTGGTCGTATATTTCATCGGGAGTGAGATTTCGCATGCGCTCCATGGTTCCTGTGGCGCAAAACTTGCATGTTAGGCTGCAGCCTACTTGTGATGATACGCAAGCTGTCATTCTATCATCAGCTGGAATTAATACTCCTTCTACTAAAAAGCCATCATGTAATCGAAAGCCACTTTTAATAGTCCCATCATTACTTACTTGCTTATCTTCTACTTTAATTGCTTGAATGACAAATTTCTCTTTCAGCCAATTTCTGGTTTCAAGATTAATATTGCTCATAGCATCAAAATCTATGGCCGATTTTTTCCAAAGCCATTCGTAAACCTGCTGACCCCTGAAGGCTTTGTCGCCTTTTTGTACAAAGGCTTCCTTAAGTTGAGTAAGGCTAAGGCTGCGAATATCTACTTTTTGAATGTCTGTCATATTGCTTCAAAGATAGCCATTAATTAAATATATTTGAGCCTTGTAAAATGGGGTACATAGAAAATAGATACACGTAAATACACGGTTCAACCTTGCATTTTCTTGGATAGCAAAAAATGAAAATATGATAATAATTGGTAATACCTTGGTTTCTGAAGACCTTTTTGATCAGGAGTTTATTTGCAATTTAAGTGCCTGTAAAGGCTCTTGTTGTGTAGAAGGAGATAGTGGTGCACCTGTAACAGAAGATGAAAAGAGTATCATTGAACAGGAGTTTGATAAAATAAAGCCCTATTTAGCGGAACCTTCTTTATTAGATATCGAAAAACGAACGGGTTTTGAAATGGATGAAGATGGAGAGTGGGTTACCACCTGCCTGCCAACAGGTGAGTGTAATTTTGTGAAGAAAGATGAAAATGGCTTGCTTTCTTGTGGAATTGAGAAGAGTTTCCTAGCCGGTGAATCCAAAATTAGAAAACCTATTTCTTGTTACCTATATCCTATTCGAGTAATAAAGGTTGGCGATTATGAGGCATTAAATTACCATCGTTGGGATATTTGCAAAGCAGCCTGTACTCTTGGTAAACAAGAAAAAGTAGCCGTATATAAGTTTTTGAAAGAACCTCTCATCAGTAAATTTGGCCAAGAATGGTATGCCGAATTAGAAGAAATTGCCATAGCTTATAAAGCAGAACAAAAATAAGTAGTACCTGAAATTTTGTTTTACCTTTGAGCATGATAGCACCCATTTTAAGTAGTAGCCAAATTAAACAATGGGATAATTATACCATTGAACAGGATTCCTTAACACGTTTAGGTTTAATGGAGCGGGCTGCAACAAGATGTTATCATGCCTTAATTAGTCAGTTAGAACTGGAAAATACCTCGCTTGGTTCTAAAACCTTTATGGTGTTTTGTGGCCAGGGTAATAATGGGGGAGATGGTCTTGTGATTGCCCGTCATTTAAAGAATGCTGGCTATACAGTCCAACTTCATCTACTTTCTTTAAAAGAAATTGGAAGCGAAGATTTCGAATTAAATTTAGTGCGCTGCAAAGCAATTGGCATTGAACCGAATTTTATTCAATCAGAGTCGGATTTCCCTTCTATTAGTAAATCAGAAATAGTAATAGATGCCTTGTTTGGAACGGGCTTAAATGCAGAATTATCTGGACTTAGTTTAGCCTTGGTTCAGCATATAAATGTAAGTAATGCCAATATTATTTCTATTGATTTGCCAAGTGGCTTATTTGCTGATATTGATTCTTCTTGCACTCAAAACCTGCAAAATGTTATTTATGCAACTAACACCTACTCCTTTGAATTACCGAAGAGTAGTTTTTTGTTTGCCGAAACAGCTAAATGTGTTGGTGATTTTTATTTGGTAAACATTGATTTATCTCCATCATTTTTAACAACACTTAATAATCCTTGGTTTTGGCTTAATAAGTTGAATGTGGAGCCAAAATCTAGTTCAAAATTTTCCTATAAATGGCAAAAAGGCCATGCTTTGCTTATTGGAGGTAGTTATGGCAAAATAGGTGCTGTTATTTTATCGGCTAAGGCCGCATTGCGCGCTGGTTGTGGTTTAATAAGTACCTTTGTTCCAAGTGTTGGGTATTCAATTATTCAAACAGCATTTCCTGAGGCAATGATTGAAACTGATGTTGAGCCAAATGAAATAAGAAATTTTCCAAGTATTGAAAAATATTCTGCCATTGGAATTGGTCCTGGTTTAGGAACTCATTCGGGCACATGCAAGGCCTTTGAAAAGTGGATTTCGCAGCTGGATAAACCTTGTGTAATAGATGCGGATGCCTTAAATATATATGCTAAAATTTTAAGTGAAAATAGTTCGTTTGCGTTTCCAAAATATGCCATTCTAACTCCTCATGCCAAAGAGTTTGATAGATTATTTGGGGCTCAACCAAATTCCTATGAAAGATTATTAAAGGGAATTGAAATGGCAAAAAAACACTCCTTAATTATTGTTTTGAAAGGGGCCCACACTCAAATTATTTCTCCAAAAGGTGAGGTGTTTTTTAATGCAACAGGAAATGTTCTACTTGCAACTGCTGGAAGTGGGGATGTACTTACAGGGATAATTACTTCTTACTTAGCTCAAGGGTATTCGCCAATTGATGCGGCTTTAAAAGGAGTTTTTACGCATGGTCACCTAGCAGATTCGCTTAAAAATAAAGGCCATAAAAATTGTATTGCAAGCGATTTTATAGAAGAACTTAAATACCACTAGGCCGTTAAATTTTCCAATTGTTTTTTATAGTCATATTGCAAATCTTCATGCAATTTTGAACTGTCTTTTATAATTTTCTCAATTTGTCTATCAAACAAATTTTCGATTGCTTGGTATTTTTTCCAGTAATGTTTGTATTGTTTTAATTCGCTACAAAAATGGATTAGCAATTCAATTTCTGTTTGAGGCAATTTGCTATACTGGGCATAAAGCTTAGCTATTCTGAGAGTTTTACGAATATACTTAGTGGTAAAAAACAAACTATTTGTTGGCATTTCAATAAAGCGAGAACTAATTTCTTCCTTTGCCTTACGAATATATTCTTCCTCATTTTGAACCTCAAATAAAAGATAATGGGCTAGCTCTTTGTTTGTCTTTTTAAATTTAGCCAAACGCAAACAAATTTCTATCAACTCTTTTGGATGAAGTTGTTGAAGTTCCTTTTTAATTTCGGCAATACTGCTCGTTTCCATTAATTCAAATTTTCTATAAAAATTCCATTCTCCTCTTTCAAATTATGAAAGGGTTCATTGCCAACAATGAGGCAACCATCAAGATCGGCATATTGTGCTAAGGAGCATAAATTCCATGCACTTTTTATTCCTAATGTTGTTTCAACCATGCATCCAATCATAGTTTTTAAACCTCTCCTTTTTGCTTCTTGTAATATTCGTATTCCATTTACATATCCGCCGGCTTTCATTAATTTCATGTTTACTCCATGAAATTGTTTTTCTAAGATATCAAAGTCAGGATAGTCTAATACGCTTTCATCTCCCATGATTGGTAGTGGACTGTTTTTCTTTAAATAAATATACTCCTCAATAAATGCCGATGGCATAGGTTGTTCAACAAATTCAATAGGAAACGGTTTTAATTTTGGCAAGAATTTTAATAAGGCCTCTACATCCTTCCAAGCTTCGTTGGCGTCAATCATTATCGGGTGTTTGCCCAAGGCACTTAATGCCGAAATCATTTCTAATGCTTCTTCATTATTCACTTTTACTTTTAAAAAGTTAAATCTATTTAGCGCATAGGTGTGGTAAAATTCTTTTATTTCACCGGCTTCCATTATTGGAAGTGTATAGCAACTAGCTACCTGTTTAGGCTTCTCTATGTTTAAAAATGAAAATAAGTCTAGATTATTAACTTGGCAATAGGCATGCACAAAGGCACTTTCAATTCCAAATTTTAAGGCATTGGGTATCTCTTTGTTTTTAAGCCATACTTCAAATTCAGCTAAGCTAAAATCAAGGGTATTCAGTTCGGTTCGAACCAACTCAAATGCGGTTGCAATATTCTCTGGGGTTTCATTGTACCTAATGTTTGGCGCAACTTCTCCTAATCCAATACAGGATTTATACTTACACGTTACAATAAAGTTCTCCTTATACGTGCTGGCATTCCTAGAAATTTTCCAGGTATATTTTAAGTCGAGTTTTATTTTTTCTATACTCCAATCCATTCTGCAATTTAAGTGGTGGAGCTAGCTTCAAAAAAAGATGTTTTACACCGTTTTGCCTTATTGCCCATTTGGGTAGAATGACTTAAATCTGTCTATATCTACCTCTTTAAATAACGGTGTTTGATGTAATAGATGCGATGCCATATGTTCGCTTAAAAATGGGGCTTGTAGCATTCCTTTGGTTCCTAATCCATTAAAAATAAACAGGTTCTTTTGTATAGGATGAGCACCTAGAATTGCCGCTCTGTCTCTTGTTGTTGGACGTATTCCAGCAATTTGATCTATAACTTCAAAAGGTAAATTGATTACGTGTTTAACTTTTTCAATCAGGTTTTCTTTTCCTTCAGTTGTAACTCTGGCATCTTCAAAATCCCATTCATATGAAGCGCCAACTTTATATACATCTTCATATTGATGAACCAAATATACTCCTCTTTTTAAAATGTATTTCGGGTTTAATCCTGGACATTTTATTAATAAAACCTGGCCCTTACATAGTTTAAATGGCAGCCAATTAAAATAGGGGTTTGAGTTGTTTTGATATCCTTCGCACGAAATTATGTTCGAAAAAAACTGTTCCTGCCAGTGCCATTCATTATTCGAATAGAGAAGGTCTGTCCATTCAAATTCAGCCTTAAAAAAGGCTTGGTCATGTTCTAAGTAATTTTGAAAATCACTCATCCAATCACTTGTTTTTACCCAACCTGAGCCAATCACTTCAAAGGTGCCAAAATCGTCAATCAATGCCGATTCAACTTTAGGTTCAGGATTAACAAATTGTTTAAATTGTTCTACATCCAAACGTGAGGCGAAATCATTTGATTCTTTAATATTGCCAAATGCTTGGTGAATGTTTGCTTGTATTAAGTATTTAGCTTCTAATAAGGTTTCAAATTCAGTAAAGTTTGAGTGAAGGGAGTTGAGTAATTCATTTGCTTTCCAATTTACACTCATGCGTTTGCCGCTAATAGGATTAAACATACCCGCGGCAATTTTACTTGAGGTATTTTTCTCTTGTCTATCAACTAGCAAAAAGTCTTTTCCAGCCTTACGCAATTGGTGTGCTATCATAAGCCCCGCAATTCCACCACCAATAATTAGGTAGTCCTTCTTTTTAGCGTTCATAGTTTATCTTTTTATCGCTCTTAGCATATGCCTTTTTCTTGGTGGCCCTGCAATTTTTTCAACTTCAAATCCTGCTTTTTGCAAGCTTCGTCTTACATCTCCTTTAGAAGAGTAAGTTACCAAAACGCCACCCTTTTTGGTTGCATTAAAAAGCTTCTCAAATACACTCAATTCCCAAAGCTCAGGCTGTTTATCTGGTGCAAAGGCATCAAAAAACAATAAGTCAAATTGCTCATTTGGCTTATAATCCTCTAATCCTTGTTCAATTTTGGTTAATACAAAATTTGAATTTATTGCTTGTTCTACGTTCCAATCACACGCATGGATATGCTCAAAATTTATTTCTCGTTCAATGCCCCAATGAGCCTGATAGTCTAGTTGCTTGACCAAAGAATAGGGTAGTGGTATGGTTTCTAAACTTGAATAGTTGATACCGATATTTTTGGCGTTGGCTTCAAGTAAACTTAACATGGCATTAAGGCCTGTTCCAAATCCAATTTCTAAAATAAAAAGTTCCTTTTTCGGGTTCTGGTCTAAGTAAAAGTTTAGGCCTTCTTTTATAAAAACATGTAAACTTTCTGCAATGGCTCCATGCCTCGAATGGTAGGTTTCATCTAGGTCTTCACGAAAGAGAGTTTTACCTCCATCCGTACTATGGTAAATACTTGGAAGTATTTTCATTAGTTTAAATTCAAATACATATAAATAGGTAAATGATCACTATATCCATTTAAATATTTCTTCCCACCAAACGTTCTCTTTGGATTTCCTTTGTATTTTTCTTCTGTTTCTAACATCCAATCTTGCTTAAAAGTGGAGGCAGAATTAGCTTCGTATGAAACCTTTGCTTTTGGGTTTAATAAATTTTTATTTACCATAAACTGGTCCAAGAAGTTCCATTCGCCCTTGTGTTTGTAAGACCCCATGCCTTGTTTTAGCAATTGGTTCATTGGATTATAAAAATCTGTCGTACCTGTTTCACTTGGTTCAGCCTTGGCTTTTAAAACATCTTTTATACTTGCATTATCCGGGTAGTCGTTAAAATCGCCCATAATTACTAGAGCTGTGTTTGGGTCTTTTTTCTGAATACTATCGCAAATATTTTTTAAACGTTGTGCCACAAACAAACGTTTGAATTCACTTTCTTTTTCACCTTCTCTGCGGCTAGGAAAATGATTTACCAAAATTACTAAACGACTAGCATTTGTTAAGGTAAAATCTGCCATCACTATGCCTCTTGTATTATCTCCACCTATGCCATTTGTATCAATCATAAACATATGTGAACTTACTTTTTTTACAGCCGATTTCTTGTATAATAATGCATTGTCAATGCCACGCTCATCGGGGCTGTCAAACCATACCATGCCGTAATCTTGTTTGCCTTTTTTTAATTGTTTACACAAGTCTGTTAATACCAAATTGTTTTCTACCTCACACATACCAATAAAATCAGGACCAATTTTATCGTTCATAGCCAATATTACCTCACTCATATTGGCCAATTTATTGGTATATTTTTCGGTATTCCATTTGTAGGTTCCGCTAGGCAAAAACTCTTCATCTATTTTGTTTGGAGTGTCTAATGTATCAAATAAATTCTCCTGATTATAAAAGGCAACACAAATCTTTTTCTTGTTTTGTGCCTCGGTATTAAAACAAAATAGGAGGCTCAGTAGTATTACTAGTATTGATTTCATGGAGCGAAAATAGGGAGAAAGATTATGCTCCCTATTAATTTTACATAAAAATTCATGTTTTCTTAAAGCTACAAGTAAATTTGAGTCGATAAATGAGAGGACATATTTTTTCTAAATTCATACCTGGCCCCGAGGATGAGAAGGGTTTTGAGCAATTAATGAACTTGTTTTTACAATTGCTTCAATATACAAATGGCGACGTGGCTGAGGCACTTGATTGGCTTACCCAATTGGATGAGCAGCATAAATTAAGTTCTGATGCCTATGGAATGGGCAATTTTATTCAAGATTTAAAAGATAAAGGATACATAAAAGAAAACCCGCTAGATGGCACACTTTCTCCAAGTTCTAAAACCAATCAAACCATTCGTAAAAACAGCTTAGAGGAGGTTTTTGGCAAATTAAAAAAAGGTGGCAAAGGAAATCATGCAACGTCCAAAGTTGGTCCTGGTGATGAACTAAATAGCGACAGCAGAAAGTTTTCTTTTGGTGATTCTTTGGATCAAATTGACATTACTGCTAGCATTCATAATGCACAAGTAAACCATGGTATTGAAGATTTTAAGTTGAGTGAAGATGATTTAGAAATTCGTGAAAAGGATCTTAAAACACAAACCTCCACTGTTTTAATGATTGATATTTCGCATAGCATGATTTTATATGGTGAGGATAGAATTACACCTGCCAAAAAAGTAGCTATGGCATTGGCCGAACTTATTAAAACTCGTTACCCTAAAGATACCCTTGATATAATTGTGTTTGGTAACGATGCTTGGCCAATAGAAGTTAAAGATTTGCCTTATTTGCAAGTTGGTCCTTATCATACTAATACCTATGCTGGACTTGAACTTGCGCTTGATATTTTGAGAAAACGTAAGAACATAAATAAGCAAATATTTATGATAACAGATGGTAAACCAACCTGCCTAAAAGAAGGTACAGGATACTATCAAAATAGCTTTGGTTTAGATAGAAAAATTATAAATAAAACTCTTACCATGGCAGCTCAGGCGCGTAGGCTAAATATTTCTATCACTACTTTTATGATTGCCAGCGACCCATACTTGCAAAAGTTTGTTCGCGAGTTTACCGAAACCAATAAAGGGAAAGCGTATTACAGCAATCTAAATGGCTTAGGCGATTTCATCTTTGAAGACTTTGAAAAAAACAGAAAAAAGAATATTAGATAATTCATGAAAAAGAATCCTACAACCATTAAAACCCTCGGTCAACTTATAGCCTCGGGATATATTTCTAAAACAGTTAAACAAGAAATGAGAGAAAATCTCATACAAAGTTTAAGAGAAGGGGGCACCCCGTTTAAAGGAATTCAAGGTTATGAAGATACTGTTATACCTCAATTGCAAACTGCCATCCTTTCGCAACATAATATAATTTTGTTGGGTCTTCGTGGGCAAGCAAAAACGCGTATTGCTAGGCTTATGGTGAACCTATTGGATGAGTTTATTCCTGTAGTTTCTGGTAGCGAAATTAATGATGATCCTTTGAAACCTTTGAGTAGGTTCGCCATTGATTTAATTGAACAAATGGGCGATGATACCCCAATTGAATGGATGAGCAAGGCCGATAGATATACCGAAAAATTGGCAACTCCAGATGTGTCGGTGGCCGACTTGATTGGTGATGTGGATCCTATTAAAGCAGCTACTCTTAAGCTTCATTACAACGATGAGCGAGTTATTCATTTTGGATTAATACCACGTAGCAATAGATGTTTATTTGTTATTAATGAATTACCCGATTTGCAAGCTAGAATTCAGGTTTCATTGTTTAATATTTTGCAAGAAGGCGATCTTCAAATACGTGGCTTTAAACTTAGATTACCTCTTGATGTGCAATTTGTATTTACAGCCAACCCCGAAGATTATACTAATAGAGGAAGTATTGTTACGCCGCTTAAAGACCGTATCGATAGCCAAATTTTAACACATTATCCTAAAACAATAGAATTAGCCAAGGCTGTTACTACCCAAGAGGCGCATATTACTAGCTCTCAAAAGGAAGCTGTAACGGTTAATAATCTGTTATTAGATTTAATAGAGCATATTGCCATGGAGGCGCGTAAAAGCGATTGGGTAGATCAAAAAAGTGGAGTTTCGGCTAGGCTTACTATAAGTGCTTTAGAAAATTTATATAGCACTGCCGAGCGTAGGATGCTGCTCTCTGGTGAACGTAAAACGCATGCACGAATAAGTGATTTGTTTGGTGTATTACCAAGCATTACTGGCAAAGTTGAATTAGTATACGAGGGCGAATTGGAAGGAACCCAAAATGTAGCGCAAAACCTTATTGGGAAAGCTATCCGTACCTTGTTTTTAGAAAAGTTTACAAATCCAGAAAAAGCAAAAAAAGCCAAACAAGGAAATCCTTATGCACTTATTCTAAATTGGTTTAACGATGGGTATACAGTTAGCACATTAAGCACAAGTAATGAGGAGAATTACCTTAAAGCATTGCTAACAGTGGAGGGTTTGGCCGAGTTGGTTAAAATTAAATATCCTGAAACACCAGAACATGAGAAGGTAATTTTAATGGAGTTGATACTTCATGGTTTGGCTGAATTTTCGCAATTAAGCAAAAATCCTTTGGTGAAGGGCTTTGAATTTAAAGACCTCATGAGTGGTATGTTTAATTTAAAAGAAGACTAATAAAATGGTTATTATTTAGGCAAGATAATTTCATACTAAAAAATTATCTTGCTCAAATGAAAACGAAAGAAGAAATAGTGAATGATTGGTTGCCTCGTTACACAGGTAGACCACTTGATTTATTTGGAGAATATATACTTTTAACAAATTTTATTACCTACGTTGAGTTATTTGCACAACGTTTTGGCGTTGAAATTATGGGTAGAGATAAACCCATGCAAACAGCCACCGCCGAAAATATAACCATCATAAACTTTGGAATGGGTAGTGCTATGGCTGCAACTTGTATGGATTTAATAAGTGCGGTTCATCCTAAGGCGGCTTTATTTTTAGGTAAATGTGGGGGCTTAAAAAAGGCAACTAAAATTGGAGATTTAATCCTTCCAATTGCTGCCATTAGAGGCGAAGGAACTAGCAACGATTATATCATGCAAGAAATTCCCGCCTTGCCTTCTTTTCGTTTACAAAAGGCCGTTTCTGCCACCATTGTAAAACATGAAATGGATTATTGGACGGGCACTGTTTATACTACCAACAGACGCGTTTGGGAGCATGATGAGGAGTTTAAAACTTACCTGCGTAAAACGCGTGCAATGGGTATTGATATGGAAACCGCCACCATATTTATTACGGGTTTTGTAAATGAAATTCCAAAAGGAGCATTACTGTTGGTTAGCGATAATCCTATGGTTCCAGAAGGGGTTAAAACGTCAAAAAGTGATGTGTCGGTAACCGCACAATTTGTTACCAAACATTTAGAAATTGGCATCGATTCATTAATAGAATTAAGAGACTCTGGTGAGTCTGTGAAACACCTAAGGTTTGAATAAAGACTTATTCTATTCCATGTAATTGCAAAAATTCTTCGGGATGTAATATTGGAATTTGAGAATGCGGATAATCAAAACCATTAAAGGTAACAATCGCATCTGCCTTGGCTTCTAAGGCAGAAAAATATTGAATGCCATCTTCTAAATCTAAATAATGCGAAGCAAATACCTGCCTTAATGTTTGTGCGTTTTCTCCTGTTATTCTAAAATTTGAAAATGCATCCATGAGGGTGCTTCGCAACAGCTTTTTGTTTTTTACTTTTTTACCTACAATATAAAATACAATGGCAATGCTTACCGGCGATACCATTGGCTTTTCGTATAAAGTATACATTAATTCAATGCATTTGGTGCAAGTTTTATTCTGAACCGAATCGGAATTAAGCCAATCTATAACCACATTGGCATCTACAAAAATAGAACGCATTAGGCTTTAAATTCTTTTTTGTAATTACGGTGCGAACCTAACTTAAAGGCGCCTGATAATTTTTCTACCTCTAGCGCATGAAAGGCATATTTACCCGCCAACTTGTTTTTTTTGATGGCAATGTAGGTTGATAAAAATTCCTCCACTACAGAGGATAGAGATTCTTCCTCGAGGTTCACATATTTTTTTGCTTCCTCTATAATGGTTGGATTGCAGGATAGGGTAAGTTTTGTTTTTCCTTGTTTGCTCATGACTTTAACTCTATACGTGCAAAAATAAAATACATACGTATAAATCGCAAGCATTTTTCCCTGAATTTTTATTTATCGACAAATACCGATGCTTTACAGAATAAATGCATAGTGCTAATTTAGGCAGATTATATTTGCATACAAATTATGGCAAAAAGAAGTTTTAACAGCAATGGCAATTTAGGACAGGAGCCCGAAAAAGCAAAAATAAGTAAGGAAAGCATTCGCGAGGCGCTCTCGCTGTTTGCCTACATAAAACCGTTTAGAGGCAAGTTTATTTGGAGCATGGTTTTTATTGCACTATCCGCTTTTAGTACGATGATTTTCCCTTTCCTTTTGGGTAAAATGATAGATGCTGCTTCACCTGGTTCTCAAATGCAAATGCCTCAATCGGGTATGGGCGTTGCGGCAATGGGTTTCGATTTAAAAACTGTTCAATGGAGTTTAAATACAATTTTACTCCTTCTATTTTTGCAGCTTTCGGTTCAAACCATTTTTTCTTTTATGCGTATTTATTTGCTTACTGAAGTTGGAGAAAAATCTTTAGCAAATATGCGTACCGACTTATATGGCAAGCTTCTTAGTCAACCCATGAGTTTTTATAGTGATCAACGCGTGGGCGATTTAAGCAATAGAATTAGCTCCGATTTGTCCCAAATACAAGATGCCATATCCTTTACGTTGGCCGAATTTTTAAGAGGAGTATTTACCCTTATTTTTGGTCTTAGCTTCATCTTTTGGATTTCGAGAGAATTAGCATTTGTAATGCTTTCGGTTGTTCCAATTATTGCTGTTGTGGCTGTGATTTTTGGAATGAGAATTCGTAAAATGTCTCGCAAAGCTCAAGATCAATTGGCCGAAAGCGGCACTATAGTGCAAGAAACTTTTTTAGGAATATCTATTGTGAAAGCATTTACAAGTGAATCTTATGAAATGAACCGATACAAAAAAAGTATCTATGGGGTAGTGGCCACCGCAATTTCTAATGCTCGTTACCGTGGAGCTTTTGTGAGTTTAATGATTTTTAGTGTATTTGGAACCATAGCTTTTGTAATATGGTATGGAGTTGGTTTAATTAGAAGTGGTGAACTGAGCACTGGCTATTTAACAATGTTTGTTATTTTCTCGGCATTTGTTGGTGGAACTTTTGCAGGATTTGCAGAAATGTTCTCCCAATTACAAAAAACCTTGGGTGCAACCCAACGCGTAAGAGAATTGCTTCGTCAAAATGGAGAAGAGATAGAATTAGGTTCAAACACAAACCCTATTGTACATAAAATTATTGGGAACGTTACGTTTAAAGAAGTTGCTTTTTCTTACCCTTCACGAAAAGATGTTCAAGTACTTCATAACATTAATTTAGAAGTAAAAAATGGTGAGCAAGTAGCGCTAGTTGGCCCAAGTGGTGCAGGTAAAAGCACCATTGCCTCTTTATTGTTAAAGTTCTATGAGCCTTCCGAAGGTCATATTTATTACGACGGCATGGATAGCCAAGATTTTGCCCTAACCGAATTGCGCAAGCAGATTGGATTTGTGCCGCAGGATGTAATTTTATTTGGAGGTTCTATAAAGGAAAATATCTCTTATGGTAAGCCTGGCGCAAGCGATGAGGAAATAATGGAAGCGGCCAAAAAGGCCAATGCGCATGAGTTTGTGGCTCGTTTTCCTGAAGGATATGAAACCATAGTGGGTGAGCGTGGTATTAAGTTAAGTGGTGGCCAACGCCAGCGTATTGCCATTGCGCGCGCTATTCTTAAAAATCCTGCCATTCTTTTATTAGATGAAGCAACCAGCTCATTAGATTCAGAAAGTGAACAGTTGGTTCAGGAGGCTTTAGATAATTTAATGAAAGGTAGAACCAGTTTTGTGATTGCCCACCGCCTTTCTACGGTTAGAAATGCCGATAAAATTATAGTAATCGACAAAGGAACGGTTCAAGAAATTGGTACTCACGAGGAGTTAATGGTAAAAGAAATGGGTATTTATCGCAAGTTGGTCGACCTCCAATTGGAATGGTCTTCCCTTGAGAAATAGTAGGTTGCGATTGTAAATTCAGAAAAGTTTTTTCAATTGGTAAATTAAAATAAATTTGCCTTTAGATTGGAACAGGTTTATGCCTGAACCCATTCTGCTAGAAAGACTTAAACTATCCTAATAAATTACTATGTCTGAATTTCAATTGGTGATGCCCAAAATGGGCGAAAGTATTGCTGAAGCAACTATTATTCGTTGGACAAAAAACGAAGGTGATATGATAGCAGTGGATGAAACTGTTTTAGAAATTGCCACCGATAAAGTTGATTCTGAGGTTCCATCTCCTAAAGCTGGTAAGTTAATTAAAAGATTGTTTAATGAAGGCGATGTGGTTCCAGTAAATGCGCCAATTGCAATAATCGCCTTAGAAGGTGCTGCTTCTGCCAGCGCTCCTGTAGCTGCTGCTCCTAAAGTAGAAGCGCCAGCAGCTGTTAAGGAAGCTGCCGTAACGGTAGAACATAGTATTGCTGCAGCCCAACAAACGGTTAGCAGTGCAGGAGGTAATAGATTTTACTCTCCATTGGTTTTAAATATAGCCCGAACCGAAAATATTAGCATGGCCGAACTTGAAACCATTGCTGGTACTGGCGCTGAAGGTCGTGTTACAAAACGCGATATTTTAGCTCATGTTCAAAACAGAGGAACAGCATCCGCTCCTGCTCCTATTTCGGAAGCAGCTCCAGTAGTTCCATCGGTTCAAACCGAAAGACCAGCTGCACCTGCAACTCCAGCTCCTGCAGCAGCCAAACCAGCTGTAAGCTTATCTGGCGGAGATGAGGTTATAGAAATGGATCGTATGCGTAAACTTATTGCCGATCATATGGTAATGAGTAAACATACTAGCCCACATGTTACTTCTTTTGTGGAGGCCGATGTGACCAACATGGTAATTTGGAGAGATAAAGCTAAGAAAGTATACGAAAAAAGAGAAGGCGAAAAAATTACGTTCACGCCAATGTTTATTGAGTGTGTGGTGAAAGCCATCAAAGATTTTCCTATGATTAATATTACCGTTGATGGCTATAATATTATCAAAAGAAAAGCTATTAATATTGGTATGGCAGCAGCCTTACCTTCTGGAAACTTAATTGTGCCAGTTATTAAAAATGCCGACACCATGAATATGGTTGGCCTAACCAAATCTGTAAACGGCCTTGCAACAAAAGCTAGAGCAAATAAATTGGCTCCAGATGATATTCAAGGTGGTACATTTACCTTAACCAATGTTGGTGGATTTGGAAACGTAATGGGTACTCCTATTATTAACCAGCCTCAAGTAGCTATTATGGCTACAGGCTCTATTAAGAAAAAGCCTGCCGTTTTGGAAACAGAAATGGGCGATGTAATTGCTATACGCCATATGATGTTCTTAAGCTTAAGCTACGATCATCGCGTGGTGGATGGTTCATTGGGTGGTAGTTTCTTAAAACGTGTTGCCGATTACATGGAGCAATGGGATATTAATAGAGAAATCTAATTTAGCCCTAACACCTGTTAACAACTTATTGAAAAGAATATGGTTTTACCTTTGGTAGGCCCATGTTAAGAAACTATTTTCGTATCCCGTAAGTACTCAATTACGGTCTTAAAATTTCATTTTCCTTTTGTTGGCCTAATGCCTTTATAGCCAGCAGTTCCCCAATAATTTAGAGCCGTTTTTGGTGCACTCATCAAGAATCTATTATGACACCAAAATATATATTCGTTACTGGCGGAGTTACTTCGTCGTTGGGCAAAGGAATTATTGCCGCCTCTTTAGCTAAGTTATTGCAAGCAAGAGGTTATTCAGTTACCATTCAAAAACTAGATCCATACATTAATGTGGATCCAGGAACACTAAATCCATACGAACACGGAGAGTGCTTTGTAACTGAAGATGGTGCCGAAACCGATTTAGATTTGGGTCATTACGAGCGTTTCTTAAACCGCCCAACCTCTCAGGCTAATAATGTTACAACAGGTAGAATTTACCAACATGTAATTAATCAAGAACGCGAAGGAGCTTATTTAGGTAAAACGGTTCAGGTTATTCCACATATTACAGATGAAATCAAGCGCAGCATTAAATTGCTTGGCGAAACTGGCGAGTACGAAATTATTATTACCGAAATTGGCGGTACAGTTGGCGATATTGAATCACTGCCTTATATCGAGTCGGTTCGACAATTACTTTGGGAAATGAAGGAAGAGGATGCATTAGTCATTCATCTTACTCTATTACCATACCTAAGTTCAACCAAAGAGTTAAAAACAAAACCAACACAGCACAGTGTTAAGCTATTGCTTGAAAGCGGTGTTCAGCCAGATATCTTAGTTTGTAGAACAGAGCATTCTATTACCAAAGAAATGAGGAAGAAAATAGCCTTATTCTGTAATGTTGATTCAAACTCTGTAATTGAAGCCCTTGATGTTCCTACTATTTATGATGTTCCTTTAATGATGTTAAAGGAAAAATTAGATAAAACGGTGCTTTCTAAATTAAAACTATCTGCCAAAAATGAACCTGATTTAGAAAGTTGGAAAGCCTTTTTAACACGCCATAAAAACCCTAAAAACGAAGTTAGAATTGGAGTTATTGGAAAGTATGTGGAGCTGCCAGATGCTTATAAGTCTATTATTGAGGCCTTTATTCACGCTGGTTCCATTAATGAAGCACGTGTAAGAGTTCAATATATTCATAGCGAGCTTTTGGCCGAAGATAATGTGTCTCAAAAATTAGCTGAATTAGATGGCATTTTAGTGGCTCCTGGCTTTGGAGAAAGAGGAATTGAAGGGAAAATTCATGCAATAAAATATGCCAGAGAAGAAGGTATTCCTTTCTTTGGTATTTGTTTGGGTATGCAAATGGCTGTAATTGAATTTGCTCGTAATGTTATTGGTTGGAAAGATGCCCATAGCACCGAAATGAATCCTAAAACGAAACATGCCGTGATTGACATGATGCCTGACCAAAAGAAAATCACTAAAAAAGGTGGTACAATGCGTTTAGGATCCTACGTATGTGAAATTACTAAAGGTTCAAAAGCCCACCATGCTTATGAAAAATCAAAAGTAAATGAGCGTCATCGTCATCGTTTTGAGTTTAATAACCAATTTACAAAGGAATTTGAATCTGCTGGTATGCAAATTACAGGCGTAAACCCAGAGACAAAATTGGCCGAAATAGTTGAAATTAAGAACCATCCGTATTTTATCGGTGTTCAATTCCACCCAGAATATAAAAGCACAGTGCTAAATCCTCATCCACTTTTTGTGAGATTTGTAAAAGCAGCTGTAACCTATAGTCAACGTTAATACCGACCATACAAGATTAATTAATTGCTAAATGGGCCCAAATTGGGCCCATTTAGCTTCATTTTAAGCTAATTCAACGCTTAATCGGTTTGAGGTAAAAAATATTCCTAGTAAATTCCTATTTTCGCCCCCGCTTTTAATAAACAATATGGATAGAAATTCGATTATTGGTTTAGGGTTGATCTTTGTAATCTTGATCTCCTTTGCCTATTTAAATCAGCCTTCACAAGCAGAGATTGACGCAGCTAAGCGTCGCCAAGATTCTCTTACCTTAGTTCGCATTCAAAATGATAGTATAGCAGCTACTATGGCTATGGCCGAGAAAAAAGTGGCAGAAGCTGCCATTCCAACTCAAGCAGATAGCGCCGCTAAACAAAACGCTTTTGGAACTTTTGCTTCTTATACCGAAGGAAAGGAACAAATGACAACCATTGAAAACGAAGAGTTAAAGGTAGATGTTACCAATAAAGGTGGTCGTATTTTTAAGGTTGAATTAAAGAAATATAAACGTGCGGATGGTTCGCCACTTGTCTTAGTGGATGGAGTAGATAATGAATTCTCATATGGATTTGCAACTCGCGATGCCAAAGCTATTTCTACGAAAGACCTTTATTTTACTCCCGCTTTAGCTGCAGATGGTAAAAGTGTTACCATGAAGGTTAACCTTGCCGATGGTCAATACATTGAACATAAAGTTAGCTTTAATGCAAGCACTAATTTGGTTGACTTTAAAATTAATTTGGTAGGAATGGAGTCACTTATAGCTCCAAATTACAATATTTTAGATTTAAGCTGGAAACAAAATATTCTTCAACAGGAAAAAACGCATGATGCAGAGGAAAAAACCTCTACCATTTATTATCGTTACCCGAATGAAGACGCTGAGTTTTTAGCAGAAACCAAGGATGTTAAAGAAGATTTAAAAACACCTATTCAATGGATTTCATTTAAGCAACAATATTTCAATACCGCGTTAATTAGCGCTAAAACGTTTGATAAGGCTTTGGTGGAAACCAAATTAGATCAAGGCAAAAAGTTTGTAAAATTTGCATCTGCTAATATTGAATTGCCCTACAATCACTCTAAGAACGAAGAGTTTTCTATGCAGTTTTATTTTGGTCCGAACCATTATAAAACACTTAAAGCCCTTAATATTGGTCTAGAGAAAGTTGTTCCTATGGGTTGGGGAATCTTTGGATGGGTAAACAAACTATTAACTGTAAACGTATTTTATTTCTTAGGTCAATACTTAGGTAACTTTGGTATCGTAATTTTATTACTTACTGTCATTGTTAAAACCTTGCTTTTTCCTCTAGTTTACCGCTCGTATTTATCATCGGCCAAAATGCGTGTATTGAAGCCAGAGATTGATGAAATAAAAGAAAAGTACGGTAATGATATGGCTAAATTACAACAAGAAAACATGAAGATATACCGCAAAGCCGGTGTTAATCCAATGGGAGGTTGTTTGCCAATGTTACTTCAAATGCCAATCTTAATTGCCATGTTCCAATTCTTTCCAAGCGCCTTTGAATTACGTCAAAAAGCATTTCTTTGGAGTAGCGATTTAAGTAGCTATGATAGCATCCTTAACTTTGGATTTAATATTCCTTTCTATGGCGATCACGTGAGTTTGTTTACCTTATTAATGACGGTATCTACTTTGGTGTATACCATGTATAATAACCAAATGACAGGCGTTACGGGTCAAATGAAGGTTATTAGTTACCTTATGCCAGTGATGTTCTTAGGTTTCTTTAATAACTATGCAAGTGGCTTAACCTATTATTATTTCTTATCGAACCTATTCACAATTGGACAACAATTGCTTATCCGTCAGTTTGTAGATGATAAAGCCTTACATAAGCAAATTCAAGAGAATAAGAAAAAGCCTGTAACCAAATCGCGTTTACAAAGTAAATTAGAAGACATGGCTAAAAAGCGTGGCTTCGATCCAGATAAGTTGAGTAAGTAAGCAACTGTTTTCTATAATAAAAAGGCATCTTTAGGTTCAACCCTTCAGGTGCCTTTTTTTTATTTTCTAGTTCCTTAATAAGGATACTAAATTCCTTATTTTGTATTAGGAGTGCGGGCTTTATAGTTGATAATTGCCCGTGTTTAAAATCTTACATATTGAAGATGATGTAGCTGACCAAATTCTTGTCAGAAGAATGGTTGAAAAACTTCCATTTAATTGCGAAATTCAAAATGTAGATACCTTCAATTCTTTAAAGGAACTCTTTTCATTAGAGCAAGACTTTGACTTAATTATTGCGGATAATACCATACCAGGAGCAAATGCATTGCTCATTTTTGGTTTTCTTGAGGAGAAAAAATTAAGTAGTGATTTGCTTATTTTTTCCTCCTATAATGAGCCCTATTTTGAATACCATTTAAAGAGATATGGAGTAAAATCCATTATATCAAAAGACACTCCAGATAAATTGCTTGAATATCTTTATACAAGCCTAAAAATAGATTCGCCTAATAAAATAGTGGATATTTTGCCTATTGATCTCTATTTTTCAAATGAACAAGAAAACTCTTTGGCAAGTGAGAGTGAAGAAAATTTTCCTGAATCAAGTGACTTTTTAAGTTTTTCTAATTTAAGTCCACGTTCACTTCAAAGAATCCATTTCCAAGCAATCAGCAGCAGCATTGATGCTTATGTACTTTTAGATAATACCTATTCAATTGTTGATTATAATCCTGCATTTGAAAAAATGACGGAATTTGATAAATCTACTATAAGGGGTTTGAAAATAACACAATTGGTAGATGAAGAATTTATCGAAAATGTGTATCAATTTAATGCAGAAAAGAAATCTGAGTTTGGAAGTTTTGAGACAACAATTATTCTCAATAATAAACAACGATTATTTGTTGAAATTTCTTTTTCTAGAATAAATGTTCAAACAGGATTTTATTCCCTATTTATTAAGGATATTACTCCCAAAATAACCTATGAGAACGAATTAAAAAGACAACAAAGAGAAACTAGACTCAATAATCAAATACTAGAAAAACTAATTAATACCACCACTGTAGGGATTGTAGTAGAGGATGAAAAAGGAGAGATAATAAAACTCAATGAATCCTTTTTAAAAATGTTTGAAATAGAGGAGGAGAAAGCGAAATTTATAGGAGAAAACTACCTCAATTTAGCCTCTCGTTTCGATCATTTTTTTATGTTGGATATCCCTTTTAGCATCCTCATTAAAGGCTTATTTCAATCTAATGAAATGAGTGAGAAAATCCAATTAGAGTCTGTTTCTGGAAAGACTTTATTGTTAAGTTATTTTCCTGTTGAATTTGTGGAAGGAAATAAGGGGTCTGTTTGGCAATTTGATGATATAAGTGACCAAAAGCGGAATGAGAAATTGCTGTTTGAGAGCAATAAAAAATACCAATTAGTTATGGATTCCATTGATGAGGTGTTTTTTCAATTTGATGAAAAAGGTGAATTATTATTTGTTAGTAATTCTTTTGAAAGAATTGTTGGTGCAAATAAGGAGGCCATTATTTCTCTCATAATTCATAATTTTCTTGCAACAAATAATCCAGATAATTCCTTTTCACTTATTAATGAATTAAGAAAAAACTCAGACGAAAAATTGGTTCGAGAAATTTCATTTGAGAATGAAAATGGAGAAACTGTTTGGCTAAAAGTAAATTGTAAAGGACATTTTGAAGGGGGATGGTTTAAAGGAATTGTTGGAAGTGTAAGTAATATTTCGAAAAGTAGGCAATTAGCTGCTAAGCTCGATGAAACTCAGAGTTTGTATGAAATGCTATCCACCAATATTTCAGATGTGGTATGTTTGCATAATCCTAAAGGAGAAATTTTGTTCTCATCTCCATCTTTTATTGATTTATTTGGATTTGAAAATGCCGAAATAAATCAACAAACTTCCTGGGATATGATTCACCCCGACGATTTAGTTAATTTGAAGAAGGAATACTTTTATGATTTTCATCGCCGTGGACATTGTGTATTTGCTTACCGACATAAAACAGCAAACGGTGGGTATATTTGGGTAGAAACCTATTTGAAAAAGATAAAGGATGAAAATTCTGATACCTATAAAATTCTCAGCTCAACTAGAAGTATTAATGAACGTAAGGAGAAAGAATCTAACCTTGTTTCGATTTTAAGTTCTTTTGAAAATGAAGTTCTAGAGGTAAATGAGGATTTGAGCGTTGAAAACAGTTGGTCGAAAGAACGAGTGATAAAAAACAAGATTGGCTTGCCACAAGAGATCCTTCCAATTCAAAATTATTTCCCTCCTGAAGTTCATACACAAATAATTTCTGCTATCAAGAAGGTTTTTAAAACAGGAAAACCAGATTTAATTGAATACCCTACACTTACTTTAGATGGAAATGGATGGGCAAGTGCAAAGTTAAATTTGCTAGAGCTGAAAGGCATAAAGAATGTTTCTATTTTGAAACAAGATATTACCCTGCAAAAGAGGGCCGAAATGGATTTAATATCGGCGCTTCAAAAGGAAAAAGACCTGGTTGAATTGAAATCGAAATTTGTTACCATGACCTCACATGAGTTTCGTACCCCACTTACTGGTATTCAAACGAGTGCCGATTTAATAGGGATATTATTAAATAAGGATTTTAACCAATCGGTAAAAGGTAAAGTTTCGCATTACTTAGAAATTATTCGTAATGAAATTACAAGAGTAACAGATTTAATGAATGATGTGTTACTTCTTGGGAAATTGGACTCAAGTAGAACCAAACCAACTCTTCAAACATTTAAACTTATACAATTATTAGAAGAGGTAAAATTGAAATACCAAAAATCGTTTCCAGATTCTGTAATCAATCTAAACTGTTCAATTGAAATGCCTATTACTTCAGATAGGAGGTTTATGGAACATATTTTGGATAATTTAATTCATAACGCAATTAAATACAGTAAAGAGAAACAGATAGTGGATGTCAATTGCTCAGAGTTAAATGGCGTTTTCGAAATTCAAGTAATTGATTACGGAATTGGTATTCCAGAATCGGATCAGAAGTTTTTGTTTGAATCCTTTTTCAGAGCAAGAAATGTTCAAGATTTTCAAGGAACAGGTTTGGGGTTAGCAATTGTTAAAAATATGGTTGAAATATTGGGAGGGGTTATTTCTATTGTATCAGAAGAAATGGTTGGGACAAAAATTACGCTTAAAATAAAAACAATACATGCCTAATAGGAGCGAAAAAAAACGTATACTAATTGTAGAAGATGATGCTATTATTAGTAGAAATATGTTCGACTTTTTAGTACTGAATGGATATGAGGTAAGGCTTGGGAATAACGGATTGATGGGCCTTGAGATTGTTCAAACATTTATTCCAGACTTAATATTATGTGATATTATGATGCCTGAAATGGATGGGTATACTTTCTTCAAAGAGTACACAAAAAAGTATCCTTTTCAAAATAGCCTTTTTATTTTTGTTACAGCAAAAAACGTTAATTCGGATATGCGTTTTGGCATGAATTTAGGCGCGGATGATTACATTGTAAAGCCTTTTCAATTGGATCATTTAGCCGAAACTATTAGGGTTAAATTTGGTAAGCTGGATAACCTGAAATCATTTCTTCAAGGCTCCTCCAAGAAGAAAGATACTATCAATACATTTATTCCTATTAGAGAAGTGAATAATTGCGTTACTTCTATTATAGGCGGGTCGCAGCTCTTAATAGATTCAAAAAAGAACAATCAGGATTTAGATTTACAACATGTTCTATTTATTATTAACAGCTGTGGTTTGAGATTAAATAAAGGAATAAATAATCTTGTTTTAGGTAATGAGTTTCAAAAAAATACGCTTGTTCCGTTTATTGAAACTATTGATTCTAAGTTTATTGAATCCATAATTAAATCAATTGCACTATCCTATAATCGAATAAGTGATTTAACACTTCTTGTTTCAACCTTTGAGGAGGATCTTAATTTGGATAAATACCTTTTGCGTAAAGTGTTGGAAGAGCTTGCTGATAATTCGTTTAAATTTACAACCCATGGAATAAAAATTAATTGGGAAATAAAAGTTGAAAATGGATTCCTTGATTTTAAAGTAATTTACAATACCGGCAATTTTACAGCTAAATGTTTTAATGAAATTGCACCGTTTAAACAGTTTTTTAATGAGGCTAAAACCAATCCAGGATTGGGTTATGGACTGTATATTACTAAGAAAATTATTAGCTATTTCAATGGGTCAATAGAGTTTGGAAATATTTTCGAACTGGGTAAATTTTCAGTTTTAATTCCTGCTAACTTTAGCCTTCCAAGAAAAGTTTAATAGCCTGTTGCAATATGAATATGTTTTATAATGGATGCGTTTAGATGTAATACTCATTGGTAGATATTCTTTTTATTGTCTATTTATTTGCCTTAATGGTCCATTTCTCCAATTGGCATAAATGTATTTTGTGGACTATTTTTTTTTACCATATGAATGCTTTTGCTCGAATTTTTCTTATAGCTGTTTTTTGTTTGAACTTCCTTAATTCTATTGATGGGAAGGAAATCAATTCTGTTCATTTAGATTCTTTATTTGCACAAATTTTCTCCAATCCCAACCATGTAAAAGAGGAGTTAAATTCACTAAAGGCTTCTACTTTAGATATTCCTGATTCTTTAAATTTTCAAAAATTTAATTTGATCGGGGTATATTATGGAGTCTTTGGCCAGTTCGATTCTGCCTATCATTATTTCTTCAAGGCCATTTCATATACTCCTGTAATGTCTGTAAAGAGAGCAGATGCATTAAGGAAATTGGCAATTGTATATAGAAACCAACAAAAAAACAAACGGGCACTTCAGGTATTATCTGCGGCCTTAAGACTTAGTAAGCGCTTTGGTGATAAACATTCTACAGCTATGATTTATTGCGAAATGGCAGGCAATTACCATGCTTTGTTTCAAGATGAATTAGTTGTTAAATATTTGGTTTTAAGCCTAGATATTCTTGATAAATTACCCAATGAAAAATATTCAGATCTGTCTATAGTGCGAAACAACTTGGCTCGAACTTATATGAATAATGCGAATATTGATTTTGCCATTCCGCTTATTGAAAAATCAATGGAGCAATACAAGAATAATCACGATTTGTTAAATTTTAACCTTTGCCTTTTTGATTATGCCGAATGTTTACTTGCCAAGAAAAAATATGTTAAAGCGGATAAAATAATTAAGCTAGCAATTCTCGGTTCCAAGGATTTCGAGCCCAAAAGAGCATTGGTTCAAGGATATTGCTTGTATGGGAAATTATATCAAGCAGTAGGAAAAGAAAAATTGGCTGATACCTATTTTTCAAAGGCACTACAAAATATTTCTTACGCAGAATCAAAAAATGTACTTGTAATAGTTTCGAACAACCTTGTTATTCTAAATAAACAAAAGAAATATCATGAAGCTATAGCCTTAGCAAAACCCTATGAAATAGAAATCCCTGAAGCAAATTGGGAAGATAGAATTAGTTTTCAATTAGAATTAACAAGTGCTTATCTTGGATTAGGTAGGGTAGACGAAAGTATTATAAGCTTCCAAACGTATATTAAAATAAAAGAGGCTTTCTCTAAAGTTAAGAGCAACTATAGGGTTAGCGAATTACAAAATGCTTATCAAAAGCTTAACGAAGAAAAGGATGCAAAGGTAAGCGAAGCTGTTTCCTGGGCTCTAGTAAATAAGCTAAAATATCAATTGTTCTTTAACCTCTTTCTGGTGGGGTGCCTTCTGTTTTTAGGTTTTATTATTTATTCAAGATATCGAATTGAAAAACAAAAAAAGAGTTTGTTTTTTGAAAAAATTAGAGCCGAAAAAGCAGAGCGTATGCTAAGTCAATTTGAGTTGGAAAGCCAGAAAATAATCAATCAAAATAGCTTAAGTACCATAGAAAATCAAAAGAATGAAATATTAGAGTTAGACTATTCTAGTAATGTACTTAACCAAAAATTGGATGAGGTTTTCAATTTGCTTAAGGATGATAAAAACATTTCTATTCAAGAATTAGAGAATAAGCTTATAGCCTTGCGTCCTGTTAAAAATTATTGGGAAAAATTTTATGAAAAATTTGAGCGGTTAAATGCAGACTTTATAAACAAAATCTCAAGCCAAAATAAACAGCTCAGCCATTCTGATTTGCAATTTATAGCCCTTGTAAAGTTAAATCTAAGTCCAAAAGAAATCGCCTCAGTTTTTGCCATTTCATTTGAAAAAGTAGTGGCACGTAAAATGGAACTATCCGAGAAGCTTAAACTCAACCAAACTACTTCTCTGGATGAATATGTGCAGTCAATAGTTTAGAATGGAAAGTATTACACTACTATTTTCAATTTCGGTTTAAGTTATTTTTAGTATGATTCATAAAAAATTCCTCTTTATTTTTTTTTGCCTTTGTTTAAATTTTGGAGCGTTTTCTTTTGATTTTCAGAAAACCAATTGGGATTCTTTGTTTAGAGAAATTATTAAAAATCCCAATGCAAACCAAAAAACAATTGAGGCTCTTAAGCACATTCCGTTAAGCAATCCTGATTCAATTCAATATAAAGTGAATAGAATTATTGGGGTTTATTATGGAAACTTGAGCGAACATGATTCGGCATTAACTTATTTTTTGAAAGCAATGCCCTACACGGTACCTAATTCGGTTCGTCATGCAAATGTTTTACAAAATTTGGCTATAATATATAGGAAACAAAACAAACATGTTAAAGCAATAAATACGCTTAGAATAGCACTTAAAATTTTTCAGGAACAGAAAGATTTTCTAGGAATTGGTTATTCGTGTAATGAGCTCGCTGCAAATTACAACGACCTTGGGAATAATGATTATTCAATAAAATACTTATTGAATGGAATTAAGGGACTTGAAGATGAAATGCCTGATAACACTGGTCTTTTACCTATACTTCAAATTAACCTAGCTGATTCTTATATACAAAATAATAATTTAGACCTTGCTGAAAAGCTTTTACTTAAATTAATTCCTAAGCTTAAAATTCAAGGGGATTTCAATAATTATCATAACGGCTTAGAAATATATGGAGTTTGTTTAATGGAATTAAAAAAATACCAACTGTCTGAGAAGTATTTATTAGAAGCGGTTAAAGGTGCCAATGAGGTTAATAATACTTCTGTTATGGTTTCTGCTCTTGGAAACCTTGGTTCGCTATATTCCAAAATAAATAAAAATACATTTGCCCAGCAATCATTTAATAAGGCTTTTCAATTGGCAATTGAAAATG
Organism: Bacteroidetes bacterium B1(2017); assembly: GCA_002256395.1. Classification (GTDB taxonomy): domain Bacteria; phylum Bacteroidota; class Bacteroidia; order UKL13-3; family UKL13-3; genus B1. The sequence goes on from NKJG01000004.1 coordinate 182,975, forward strand.
AATCTAACACGACCATTTCTGTTGCGGCCGCTTATTTTTTTTACCTTAATAAAAAAAGATTGAGTTCTAAAGTAATTGATTTGTCTCATGAGGCAATTCCATTATTACACCTGGCCACTAATACCGATAGGGTTGATTTTTATAACGAATTAGGAACTGCAAACAGAAACCTTGGCAACTTTAAGGAAGCCTCCCTAAATTTTGAAAAAGCCCTGCAATGGTCCGACTCCTTGCTTGCAAGCAAACAAGATCTTATAGTTCATCAAATTCAAGCTATTTATCAAACAGAATTGTATGAGAAGGATATTAAAATATTAAATGAGAATAATACCCTTCTTGGGCAAAAAGCTAGCAATAGAAAGTATTTCTTATTTTTAGGTTTCATCATCCTACTTTTAATAAGCTATTTATTATTTACAAAATATCAAAAAGAGCTGAACCTAAAGCTGCTAAAAGAAAAGGAGCTTGAATCTGAAAAGTTAAATTCTGATATTCTACTAAAGGAAAATGAAAGTGAGAAACTAAGAATAAAGCTTATGAATGAAACTATTTTCAATCAAAAGCAGGAAATTCTCAATAATCATGCTATCTCGAGTTCCTATGAAGAAAAAATAACCCTCTTTATAAATAGCTTAGAGGATAAACGTAAGCTAACTAAATCAGAGATTATCTCTAAAATTAATATGCTTAGAACTGAAAATTTCGGGGTTGATTATTTTGAAAAATTTGAATCACTCAACCAAAATTTTATTGCTGGTTTAAAACGAAAATACACTTCAATTACAGTGGGCGATATACAATTCTGCTCACTATTAAAGCTAAACCTGTCTAATAAAGAGATTGCCTCTATTCTTGATATTTCTTTAGAAAGTGTAATAACAAAGAAATACAGGTTAAAGAAAAAACTGAACCTTACGGATACCTTCGATTTTGAAATGCTCTTCAATGAAATTGACATGAGTACTTCAAGTTTATAAAAATAGTTTTCTATTTCCATGCTTTCGCGACATTATGTGCAATCTAAATTGGTCAATTAAATGCCGCATTTTCCTTTTTTTGTCGCATTTGGCTAAAAGCTACTTTTACAACCTAAATTAAAACAAGTCCTTAGTCATAGTTTAACGGGATAAAAACATCCAAAAAATAATTAAATTTAATTATCCATCTCTTTAATGAATTGACCTAGTGACAAATTAATTAATTTATAAATAGTTTATTTTGTCTATAGGCTTATTTCGTTTAAGTCTTAATAGCCAGTTTGTTAATTATTTTTTTTGCGAATGTGTCTATTCGATAAATTGGTTTGTCTATAAAGTAGAAAGTAACAAAAGATTAGATAGAACTTGTTTTTTGTTTTATTGGCTTGGTTTTTTTTCACTGCTTGAATAATTTTTCCTTTTCACATTTCCATTTTTGGTCTATTCATAGACTTCCAAATTTTGCTGTGTAAATCTTGTTAATAATAGTTTTGTCTCTATCACTTTTCATTTTTAATTAACCTGAAAAGTGATATCAAAACAGTTATTACTTTGAAAAAATATAAACTCTTACCTTCCTCAATTCTTAAATTGATAGGCTTTTTAGGTCTCCATTTGGTGTGCATTTTATCTATAAATGCAGCAACAATAACAAGTGCCAATAATGGAAGTTGGAATTTGTCTTCTACATGGATTGGTGGACTAGTTCCTAGTTCAACTGATAATGTAACAATAGCCTTAGGAGATACCGTTTTTGTAGACAATCCAAAATCTATTCTAAATTTAACAGTTACGGGTTCGCTATCAAATTTTTCTACTCTTACCATTACAAATAGTTTAACGGGTAACGGAACTATAATAAATGAAATTAACTCCGTTTTAAATTTAGCAGGAACAAATACCCTTATGAATTTGATTGCCACTTCAGATGGCAACACAGTGAAATATACTGGAACCTCTCAAATGTGTAAAGTAACAACCTATACCAACCTTACTATTTCTGGTTCAGGTTCAAAAACTTTTGCTTCAAGTCCATTGGTGAATGGTGTTCTTTCTATGGAAGGAACAGCCTCAATTAGCGGAAGTATTATACTTTATGGTTCAAATGCAACTTTACAATATAATAGAACTATCTCCTATTCTGCTACCTCTCTTGAATGGCCGTCCTCAATTGTAAACTTGAAAATTACAAATACAGGTGCAATTACATCTCCTAATAGTGGCAACCTTTTTCTTGCTGGAAATTTAACCATTAATGCGGGTGCCTCACTTAATGTTCAACGTCAATTTACCGTGTCTGGTACTAGTATGATTTCTGGTATAGCAAATTGGACATCAACAGGTCGTACCACTAGAGTTATGACCTTTTCAGGTGATGTTATTCTAAATAGCACAGCCTCTTGGATTGAGCCAGGAACTGGGAATGGGTCTGCTAATTCATTTGTTTTTGAAGGAGATTTTACAAACAATGCGAATGTATTTAGTGCTCTTATTACAACACCACTTGGGCATTCATTTACTGGAATTGGAAAAACAATAGGGGGGGGTAAACCTACCACTTTTCCAAGTGTTGTTATCACTGGAACACTTAGAAATACAGGCTCTTTGAATGTTTCGGGTATATTAACAGGGTCTGGTTCTTTAACTAATACACAATCAGGAATACTAACCATAGGTGGTTCAAATACACTAGCAACCTTTGATGCAAGTGAAAATGGAAACAAAGTTATTTATTCGGGTACTGCACAAACATGCCATGTTACAAGTTACTATAATTTAACCCTCGCGGGTTCTGGAGTTAAAACCTTTGCTACAAGCCCCGATGTAGCCAATATACTTTCTTTGGAGGGAACAGCAACCATTGGTTCAAGTGCAATTAATTTTGGTTCATCTGCAACCTTACAATATAATACTCCAAATTCTAGAACTGTAAGTACTTTCGAATGGCCTTCAACTTTCTCGGCAGCTGGAGGTGTAGTTATTAAAAATACGGGAACCATTAGCCTAAATGGAACAAAAACCTCAACCATTTCAAATTTAACTATTCAAACTGGAGCCACATTTAATATTGCTTCTTATACCATTTCAATAAAAGATATTCTTGTTTCATCTTCTGCTAATTTTAAAGCTACTACTGGCACCCTTAACGTTTCAGGAAATTTTATAAATAATGGAACATTTAGTTATGGTACAGGAACAGTTAATTTTAATTCTCTTTCAGATCAAACCATTTATGGAGGTTCATATTATAATTTAGTGCTTTCTGGTTCAGGTTTTAAATCACTCCAAGTTGGAACCACTAACATAGTTGGAAACCTTACTCTAAATGGCTCAGTTTCCTGTTCTACAGTTGTAGGATTAACAATAGGTGGGAATTTTGTTGTTGGTGATGGCAATACTATTGCATCTTTTCATGCTCATTCTTATCCATTAACCATAATGGGTACCACCGCAGTTACAAATCATTCTTCTCTAATTATTTCATCAAGTATTGGAGCGAAGTTATTTACAGGATTTGTTCAAATTAATTTGGGTGGCACATGGAATAATTTATCCAATTCTGATATTGAGTTAAGGGGAGGTTTAGGCAATAATGGAACCTTTTTATCAGGTTCAGGAGTTTATTCGTTTACAACAAATGCACAAACTACAACGGGAACTATTTCCATTCAAAATTCAACCGTTCCTATTATTACCCTCACAAATGCGAATAGTTTGAATATTGGATCTAACATTACTGGAACTGGTACCCTAATTAATAGTGCAACTGGAACATTAACTATTGAAGGCGCTATTACCATTACTACTCTTATTGCAACCTCAGCAGGTAATACTGTAAATTATACTGGCTCAGCCCAAACCTGTAAAGTTACTACCTACCAAAATCTTGGTGTTTCAGGTTCAGTAGCTAAAACATTTGCCACAAGTCCAACAGTAAATGGTATCCTTACAATTGAAGGCACAGCAAATATCAATGTGATTTCTGGAGTTGTTACCTATGGTAGTTCTGCAGCTTTGAAATATAATAAGGATGCTGCCTACACAGCTACAATGGAAGAATGGCCAGCCTCCTTTGTTGCCACAGGTGGAGTTATAATTTCAAATGTGGGTGTTATTACTCTTAATGCCAGCAAAACTAGTATTTCAAAATTAACTATTGGTATAGGATCAAAACTAAATTTGGGGGGCTTCACAAATACGAATTGCGGGTCTTTAATTTTAGGTAATAACGGACAAATCGCTACTGGAACATGGGGGTATTCTGGAGCAAATAATAATAATACAGTGTTTTTTGCTAATAATACTGGAACCATTGATGTTATTGGGGCCATTTACACATGGACAGGATCAACAAGCACCTCCTGGAATACTGCCTCCAATTGGAGTACCAATTTGGTACCTACAAGCTATTCAGAAGTTATTATTCCAAGTGTTGTTAATCAACCTATTATTTCTTCAATCGCTGGTTTAGCAAAAAATCTAAGTTTAAAAAGTGGAGCAACCCTAACTAATACCGCTGGATTAACGCTTACAAATGGAACTCTTTTCCTTGAGGGGGGAGCCGCTAACTCAAGCTCAATCATTGGAAGTGGAACCTTAACATTAGGTGGAAATATTATTCTTATTGGCCTAGGACAGGGAAATAATGGAGTTACCATTTTTTGTCCAATTACACTTGCTGCGGATAGAACCATAACCGTTAATGATGGTTTAACGAGTGCGGTGGACTTAACACTATCTGGCATAATTAGTGGAAATTACACTTTCATAAAAGATGGCTCTGGAACCCTTTTAGTTTCTGGTACAAATACTTTTTCTGGCTCATGTATAATTAGCTCCGGAACACTGAAACTAGGAAGTACAATGGCCTTGGGAACCATAGTTGGTCCCACAATAATTAATTCAGGGGCTGTTTTAGATCTAAATGGGTTTACCCCTTTAACTGCTGAACCAATAACCTTAAATGGTTCTGGTTTGGCCACTATGCCACTTGGGGCCTTAACCAATACTGGGGCAAATGCATCCTTTTCTGGGCCAATAACTCTGGGGTCTGCATCAACAATTACAGTAAGTGCTTCTGGCTCTCTTACATGTAGTGGTTCTATAGCAAACGGTTCTTTTGTATTATCCTTAGACGGTGCAGGGTCTGGTACCATTTCAGGTATTATTTCTTCACCTGTTGCCATAAATAAATATGGATTAGGTTCATGGAAATTAAGCGGAAATAATACCTATTCTGGTGCAACAACAATTTATGCTGGAACACTTTCTGCTGGAATAAATACAAATGCATTTGGAATTAATTCTGATTTGATAATTGGAAATGTGGCTAGTGCTACTTTAAATATTAATGGCTTTTCAACTTCTATTGGTTCATTAAATGGGGGAGGTGTGAATGGTGGTGCTGTTGTTCTTGGTGCCGCTACATTAACTATTGGAAGTGATAATTTAAATACAGATGTTTTTGCGGGTATTATAAGTGGAACCGGTGGAGTAACAAAAAATGGAGTGGGCGCCCTTACTCTTAGTGGAGCAAATACGTATAATGGAACAACAACAATTGGAGCTGGAACTCTTATTTTAGGTAATCCTTTAGCTTTGGGGTCAAATTCGGGAATAACCATTGTTGCCTCTGGTGCTTCATTAGATTTGGATGGGTATACTCTTTCAATTGCCGAACCAATTACATTAAACGGAACCGGACTAGCATTACAACCACAGGGGGCGTTAATGAATACAGGGGTTAATGCAACATTCTCAGGTAATATAACTTTAGGTTCGGCTACTACCATTACAACAAGTATTTCGGGTACACTAACCTGCAGTGGTACTATTTCAAATGGTTCGTTTGAATTAACCTTGGATGGCCCTGGCGATGGTACAATATCTGGTTCTATTTCTACTCCAATTTCTGTAATAAAAAATGGTTCAGGATCTTGGACATTAAGTGGTGCAAATACGTATACAGGTCCAACTTACATTAATGAAGGTTCTCTTGCAGCAGGTAGAATTACCAATTCTTTTGGCATTAATTCAGCTTTTATTTTAGCCGATGTTCCGAGTGCATTATTAAATATCTCTGGTTTCTCTAATACCATTGGCTCCATAACTGGTGGCGGGTTTAATGGCGGAAATGTGAATTTAGGAACTTCCACCTTAACGGTTGGTTCCGACAATACAAGCCCAAGTGCTTTTGCGGGTATTATAATTGGAACCGGTGCTATAACAAAAATAGGCACGGGTACTCTTATTCTAAGAGGAGCCAATACATACACAGGAATCACAACCCTTAGTGCAGGAACACTTAAACTTGGCGCTAGTACATCTGTTTTAGGCACTACTAATGGGCGAACAACAATTTCATCTGGGGCGGTTTTAGATTTAAATGGATATACACTTTCAACTGCAGAATCACTAACCTTAAACGGAACAGGATTAAGCGTTTCACCTTCTGGTGCATTAACCAACACCGGTGGCAATGCAACCTATTTGGGTAATATTACTTTGGGCTCGGCCACAACTATCACAACTTGTGCAACTGGTTCACTTACGTGCGCAGGTACCATTGCAAGTGGAGCCAATGTTCTTACTTTAGATGGAGTAGGTATCGGTACCATGTTGGGTAATATATCTGCACAAAATAGTATTCTTAAAAAAGGAATTGGCTCCTGGACTTTATCTGGCGCCAATACCTATAGTGGAGGTACCACATTAAATGCAGGAACTTTAAATTTAAATTCTCAAAATGCAATAGGTTCAGGCCCCCTAACAATAAATGGAGGATACATAGATAATACCAGTGTTGGGAGTATCACTCTTTCAACTAATAATGTTCAAATTTGGAATTCAAATTTTGTGTTTTTGGGTACTCAAAATTTAGATTTAGGAACGGGGGCCATTACTCTAGCGGGCTCAACAACAATTACTACCAACGCAAACAATTTAAGTGTGGGTGGTGCAATTTCTGCAAGTAACTTTAACCTTACAAAATTAGGTCCAGGGGCTTTTTCATTAGGTGCAAATACTGCGGCATTTAAAAATCTGATAATTGCAGAAGGCACATTTACCTCAACTAGCAATACACTTACTTTATCTGGTAGTTTTACAAACAACGGAACCTTTACTAATAAAAATGGAACAATAAGCTTTGCTGGTGTTTTTAGTCAATCCATTTCGGGTGAAACATCATTTAATAATTTGACTTTAAATAACCCAGCAGGGCTAGTTTCTATTAGTAATTTAAGTGTAAATGGAACTCTTACACTTTCAAGCACCAATGTGTCTTCATCAATTGGGGCGCTAAGTATGAGTGCTGCAACTATTTTAACAATGGGACCAAATGCTACAACTATTGGAATTGGGGATGTTTCGGGCTTAGTTAGAAGAACATCAATAGCTGCAAATACAAATTACACTTTTGGAAATCAATTTACCGTACTTAACTTTTCAAATACGGGTACACTGCCAGGTGATATTACTATGAAAATAGTATTAACCCCAAGCCATACTTGGAACTCACAATCTATTAATAGGTATTACTCAATAATTAGAACAGGAGGCGACAGCGCAAACAAAGTGGACATTCAATTTCATTATTTAGCTAGTGAACTGAATGGAGTAATTGAAAATAGTAACATCGATTTTTTTGATTACCATTTATCAAATGGAACCGGACACGATCATGGACATAATTCTGAAAATACGCTGAATAAATGGATTGGAAAGAGTGGGTTATCTTTAACCTATTTAATTACAAGTACAAATAATTTTGATGATCTGTATTGGACATTGGCACAGTCTACTACTCCAAATTATACATGGATAGGAACGAGTAGTAAGGATTGGAATTTAACAGATAATTGGTCGAGTGGAGTACCAAATTCCAGTAGCGATGTTATAATTCCAAATGCTTCCTTAACAAGTTTTGATCCAAGCTTACCAGCCTCGGCAACTATAAATTCTATAAGTTTGGCAAATGGTAGCATTTTAAATGGAGGCAATTCTACTAGTTTAACTCTTTTAGCTAACTCTATTTCGGCTTGGATGAGCGATAATGCAATCTTTAATTATGGTAGTAGTACCATTATTTTTGCAGGAACATCTGCCACTATTGGAGGGATAGATACTTTTTATAATATTACTATAAACACTGGTGCAACTACATCCGTAGTGCCATCTGCAGGGAATAAAGTAAATGTAATAAATAATTTAGTGGTTAATGGAGCTTTCACAAGTAATGGAAATTTAACTCTAAAATCGAGTGCCACGCAAACAGCAAGGTTAGCAACTAGTGCAGGAACTATAATTGGAAATTTAAATGTTGAACAATACTTTCCTGGAGGTAAACGTGCCTCTCGGTTTTTAGCACATCCATTTAATACCGCCATTAATTTATCCCAATTACTAGATGATATTGATATTACTGGTAACCCAGATGGAATTACCGATGCAAACATTAAAGCCTTAGGAATTGGTTTTACTCCAACTACGCTCAATAATCCTAGTTCTTATTGGTTTAATCCAGCTGCAACTTCTGCAAGCTCATCAAGCTCTGGGTGGGTAGCATTTAATTCGGCAAATGGTTCAGGGGCAAACAATACATGGGGCCTTGGCGAAGGAATTAGAGTATTGATCCGTGGTGCAAAAGGTGAAGGAATAGATGTAAACAATTATACTCCAAGTGGCACCATAATTACCATGAGTGGAACCCCTAATCAAGGTAATAACAATTCGGTTTCTCTATCGTCTTTGGGGGCAGGAAGCGGACAAGGATTTAATTTAATTGGAAACCCATTTGCCTCTCCTGTAGATATTAGCGCAGTGGTTTATGCCTCTACAGGATCTGCACAAATAAATAAAACTATTTATACACGGAACCCATATTCTGGTGCATATATCTCACAATTATTAGTGTCGGGTAATCCCAAAATAATTCCAGCCTATACGGCCGTTTTTATAAAAGCAACTAGTGGTTCGCCAGTGCTTAATTTTACTCAAGTAAATAAAGCAACCTATTCAAATGAAACCGTTTTTAAAAAGAACTCCTATATAACCAATGGTATCCAATTAAAAGCTAGTATTGATACCTTAGAATATGATGTTCTGAATTTTGCTTTTGATACTGCATTTAATGAGCGATTTGAACCCGCAAATGATGCTGCTAAATTAAACAATGATTTGTTTGATCTCTATAGTATTAGTTTCGATTTGAAAGCACTTTCAACAGATATGCGACCTATAACTGTAAATTCTATTATACCTTTAGGTTTACGTTTAAATACAGGTTCAAAAAGGATTAGAATTTCGGCCTCTGCAAATACCTTAGAAAATAATTTGGAAGCCTATTTACTTGATAAGTATACAAGCGTTTTAACTAAGTTAGATGAAGGAGCTTATTATGACTTAACTATTGATGGCACCAATTCACAATCTTATGGAGAGAATAGATTGCAATTAGTTTTTAAACCAGAAATTACGGGTATTAATCAATTGGAACAAGAACCCAAAATTACACTATTCCCTAACCCTGCAAGTACTTTTATAGGCCTTACTATTCCAAGCAAGTTTAATTCAGAATTTAAATATTCAATTTTTAATCAGATAGGAGTGGAGGTAGCTGCAGGTTCTATTGAACCTAGTGTAGGAAGCCCTAATAACCTTTCCATTGAAGAGTTAGCGTCTGGTGTGTATTATATAAAAGTTACAAATCTTCAAACTTCTCAAACCATTACGTTTGTTAAATAAGGAACGCCATTTTGCCTAGGTATCAATTCCTTAATGCATAATTGGTTTAACTACTTGTTTTTCTACAGATTCCTTCAATCTTTTCCTTTCTTTTATTTTGGTCGGTATGAATCAAATTTTCTGCTACCAAAAAGGTCTAATATCCTGCTATTACAGGTGTTTATCCTCGTAAGGAATGCTTTATTTCATTCTTTAATTCTGAAATAAATTCTATTGCATTAAACATACTAAAGAGAACGAATTGAGAAAAAATAATTCGCATTTTTCGTTTTTTACGACAGATTTGAAAGGCAAACTCCATTCAAGAATTTAACTTTTTTCCTCTTTTTGTCTCATTTAAAAAAAACCGACTTGCTTCGGTTTTTTTTATGGCTCCCATTAGTGCTATTCAACAGCCCAAAAACTGCCAACCATTAATTAAAATCAAAATATTGTCCATTGAGTTTATTTTCTGCCTAATTCGAGATTCAGTTAGTGTAAATTTAGTCATGTCTATGTGCTTTGTTTTTTAAAGTTTTATAAAACAGATAGTTGGATTTAAGTAATTTATTCTTGTCTATTCAAATTGTGCAATAGTCTATGCTTGGTGAATCAACAAAACCATAGACATTGCTTTCTATTTTTCTGAATTCAATTATGCTTGCTCACAACTTGCATAAATTTTTTTTATAACATTTCCGTTTTTGGTCTAATCATAGACTTCTAAAAATAGCTGTGTAAATCCTGTTAATAATAGTTTTGACCCGTTCGCTTTTCACCATTCATCAGATTCAAAAAGCAATACAAAACTGTTATTACTATGAAAAAACTAAAGGCCTTATTTCAATCAAAAATCAAATTTGTAAGCATAGCACTGCTTATGCTTATTTGTTTTTCTAATGCGCAAGGCGCCACAATTACGAGTGCTCAAACGGGTAATTGGAGTGCAACTTCTACCTGGGTAGGTGGAGTGGTGCCAAATTCTTCCGCTGATATTATAACAATTGCATCAGGACACATAGTAACCGTAGATGTAACAGCAACTGTTGCCTCTTTAACGGTTACAGGTTCCATAACAAATAATAGTTCCCTAACTGTTTCTACCACATTTGCAGGGGCTGGTTCTTTAACAAATTCAGCAACAGGAGTATTAAATATTGGAGGAACTTCTACCATAAATACTCTGACAGCCACAGCGGCTGGAAATACGGTAAATTATTCGGGTGCAGCACAAACAGCATGTATCGTAACAACCTATGATAACCTTACATTATCTGGCACCCTAGCTAAAACTTTTGCTAATGCCATTACCGTTAATGGAACACTTTCAATGGAGGGTACAGCAACATTAACATTAACTGCAGGGGCGTTGACCTATGGTCCCTCAGCAACTCTAAAATATAATACATCGACTTTAAGAACTGCCACGGCAACTGAATGGCCAACCTCAATTGTTAATTTAGAAATTGCGGGTACGGGTGTTATAACATCTCCAGGTGCAGGAAACTTAGCTGTAACAGGTACATTTACAGTTAATGCAAATGCTTCTGTAACCATACAACGTCAATTCACAGTAACTGGGGCAAGTATTATTTCAGGTACTGCAAATTGGATTTCAAGCAGTGGAACAACCCGTGCAATGACCTTTAATGGAAATGTTACGCTTAATAACACAGCTACCTGGACTGAGCCTGCTTCTGGAAATGGATCAGCTAATACCTTTGTTTTTGCGAGTAATTTTATAAATAATGCCTTAAGTTTTAGCGCACTTTCAACCGCAACTGCCGGGCATACATTTAGCGGTACTAATAAAACAATTAGCGGTTCAACAATTACATCTTTTGTTAATGTTGCTGTTACAGGTACAATTACGAATAAAAATACACTAACTGTTACAACTGCTTTAACAGGTGGAGGTACTTTAACGCAATGGGCAACTGGTGTATTAAACATTGGAGGTACCAATACAATTACAACCCTAATAGCTACCTCCCTTGGTAATACGGTAAACTATACTGGTGCAGCGCAAACTGTTAAAACTGGAACGTATAATAATCTTACCTTATCTGGTACTGGTTCAAAAACTACCTCAACAGTAACGGTAAATGGCGTGTTATCTATGGAAGGTTCTGCCACAGCTTCTGCTAATATTACTTATGGCGCCAATGCAACTCTACAATACAATACATCAGCAACACCTAGAACCAGCGGAACAACAGAATGGCCTGCCTCATTTACTGCCACAGGTGGTGTGATAATTAAATCTGGAACTATAACACTTAATGGGGCAAAAACAGCTTTGCCAAAATTAACTATTTCAGGTGGCGTTTTAAATTTAGGCGGTTTTACAAGTACCGGTTGTTCGGTATTAATATTAGGAACATCTGGCCAAACAGCAACTGGTACTTATGGCTTCACTGGTTCGGGTGCTTCAAACATTAATGCAACATATTTTGCTGGAACAGGAACAGTAAATGTTACTAACGCTATCTGGACCTGGACAGGATCTTCTTCTACAGAATGGAATACAGCTGCAAATTGGAATCCAACATCGGTACCCACTAATTCCTCCGAGGTCATAATTCCTAGTGTTGCCAATCAACCTACCATTACAACTACATTAGGCGCAGCAAAAAATATTACCATAAAAAGTGGAGTTACCTTAACCAATACTGGTGGTTTAACACTTACCTCTGGAATTCTTATACTTGAAAATGGAGCCTTAAATGCAAGCACAATTAATGGAGCAGGCACCTTAACATTAGGCGGGAATATTATTTTATCAAGCATTGGTACAGGTACAAATGGTGTTACTATTTCTTGCCCCATAGCTTTAGGAGCAAATAGAACCTTTTTTGTTTCAGACGATGGCACAAATGCTGACGATTTAACTCTTTCAGGAATAGTAAGTGGTAATACCTTTACCCTTACAAAAGATGGAACGGGTACCTTGCTTTTGTCGGGTGCAAATACTTATACTGGTTCTACAACAATAAGTGCAGGAACATTAAAACTAAACAATGCCACTGCTTTGGGAACAGTTGCTGCTGGTACAACTATCACCTCAGGAGCAGTTTTAGATTTGTATGGAACAGATTATTCAACTGCAGAAACATTAACAATAAATGGAACAGGTATTGCAAATTGGGGTTCAATTATTAATAGTAGCTCTAGTCCAGCTACCTTTTCAGGTCTTATAACTTTAGGCAGTGCAAGCAGTATAATTGGAGGCACAGGCTTAATTTCAATAAGTAATATTGGAACTATATCTGGCGCAACCTTTGGTTTAACTTTAGGTGGAGCCCAAGGAGGTACCTTAACTAGTATTTTAGGTACCACTTCAGGTACGCTTACCAAACAAGATGCTGGAACTTGGACATTATCTGGCGCAAATACCTTTATTGGTGCCACAACAATTAGTGCAGGAATATTAAAATTAAATAATGCATCAGCCTTAGGAACAACTGCCGGTTCAACATCCATTACCTCAGGAGCTTCCTTAGATTTAAATGGAATAAATTACTCAACATCAGAACCATTAACCATTAATGGCACAGGTATTTCAAATGGAGGTGCAATTATTAATAGTAGCTCCAGCACGGCAACCTTTGCAGGCTTAATAACTTTAGGAAGTGCAAGCAGTATAATTGGAGGTACAGGCTTAATTTCAATAAGTAATATAGGAACTATTTCTGGTGCAACCTTTGGTTTAACTTTAGGAGGTGCCCAAGGAGGTACCTTAACTAGTATTTTAGGTACCACTTCAGGTACGCTTACCAAACAAGATGCCGGTACCTGGACAGTATCAGGTGCGAATACCTATACGGGTGTTACCACTATAAATGGTGGAACTTTATCTGCATCTACAATAGTGGTATCTGCAAGTGCTAGTAATTTAGGAAATGCAAGTTCTGCAGTGGCATTATCGGGCGGTAATTTAAGTTATACTGGATCAACAGCTGCCTTTACTAGGGGTTTAACCGTTTCAGCGGCAGGTGGTACTTTAACAAATACTTCAGCTAATGTGTTAACAGTAAGTACCGGTACTATTGTTACCACAACAGGAGGAGCACTTACCTTAACTAATACTAGCACAGGTGGTACTACCTTAAGCAGTGCTATTTCTGGTGGTGGATCTGTTATTGTAAATAATACAAGTACAGGAATTACCATCTTGAGTAGTGCAAATACATACTCGGGTGGAACAACATTAACTGCCGGAACATTAAATATTAATAATGCGGGATCGAGTGGAACAAGTTCTTCAATAGGTACTGGAGCATTTACGTTAAATGGTGGAACTATTGATAATTCAACTGGAGGTGCTATTGTACTTTCAACTAATAATGCAATTACACTTGGTGGAGATTTTACATTCACTGGAACACAAAATTTAGATTTAGGAACTGGAACAATAACCATGAGTGCAGATAGAATAATTACCTCTTCTGCTAATACGCTAACTCTTGGAGGTTCTTTATCTGCTAGCACTTACAGCCTTACAAAAGCAGGTGCAGGTGGTTTATCTTTTGGAGCAAATAGTATTTCAATTAAGGATTTTACCATCTCTGCAGGAACTTTAACCTCCACAAGCAATACACTTTCCCTTACAGGAAACTTCACAAATAATGGAACCTTTACTCATAATAGTGGAACATTAAGTTTTGCTGGTTCCTTGGCGCAAACTCTTACGGGCGTTACAACATTTAATAATTTAACGGTTAATAACGCTGCAGGATTAACTTCTACTAATAACATTACCGTAAACGGAATTCTTACTCTTACAAGTGCAAATGCATCTGCTACTGCTGGTGCCTTAAGCATGGGTGCATATACCTTAAACATGGGAGCTACCGCAACCACTGCTGGCACAGGCGATGTAACCGGAATGGTAAAACGTAGCACCATTGCTGCCTCCACAAATTATAGTTTTGGAAATCAATTTACCGTTTTAAACTTTTCAAATACAGGTACACTTCCAACAGATATTACCGTGAAAATTATTTTAACCACGAGTCATTCTTGGAAAAGCGATGCTATTAATCGCTACTATGATATCATAAGAACCGGTGGAGATGTATCAAACAAAGTAGATATTCAATTGCATTATTTGGCAAGTGAACTGAATGGAGTTTTAGAAAATAGTAACATCGATTTTTTTGATTACCATGTTTCAAATTCGTCGGGTCATGATCATGGACATAATACTGAAAACACAACGGATAAATGGATTGGAAAAAGTGGTTTATCATTAACGTACCTTTTTCCAACTGTGTTTAGTGATAAATATTGGACCCTTGCTCAATCTACTATTCCAAATTATACTTGGATTGGAGCCACCAGTAACGATTGGACTTTAGCTGATAATTGGTCAACTGGTGTTCCTATTTCAACTAGTGATGTAGTTATTCCTGATGCTACCACAACAAGTTTTGATCCAACTTTACCAGCCTCTACTACCATTAAATCTATGAGTTTAGCAAATGGTAGTGTTTTAAATGGTGGTACAGGAACCATCCTAACACTTAATGGAAGTAATGGCTCTGCTTGGATGAATGATAATGCAAGTTTTAATTATGGAACCAGTAAATTAGTTTTTACAGGCACCACTGCAACCATTGGTGGAACCAATACTTTTTATGATGTTACGATTAATTCAGGGGGAATAACTTCCGTTTCTACATCCGGAAGTAGTGTAAATATTAAGAATGCATTAGTTGTGGATGGAGCCCTAAACACGAATGGTTTTTTAACCCTAAAATCAACTGCATCCGCAACAGCAAGAATTTCCCAAAGTGCTGGAACTATTACTGGTAATGTAAACGTAGAGCAATATATTCCAGGCAATAAACGCGCATCTAGGTTCCTTGCTCATCCTTTTAGTAGCGCCATTAATTTATCTCAATTAATAGATGATATTGATATCACAGGAAACCCTGATGGTATAAACGATGCCACCATAAAAACAGTTGGTCCTAGTTTTACTTCCACGCTTACAAATAACCCAAGTTCATACTGGTTTAATACCGAAGGTGCAAATAGTGCATCTGTAAATGGGGGATGGGTTCCTTTTAAATCTGCCGATGGTACTGGTACTAATAATACTTGGGGAGTTGGAGAAGGAATAAGAATTTTAATAAGAGGTGCTAAAGGCGAAGGATTGGATGCGAATGCCTACACTCCAAGTAGTACCACATTAACCATGACTGGTACTCCAAATCAAGGAAATAGCACCAGTGTTACTCTTTCTTCTTTAGGTTCGGGTAGTGGTCAAGGGTTTAATTTGGTAGGGAACCCGTTTGCTTGTCCTGTTGATTTTAGTGCGGTAGTTTGGTCTTCAACTGCTGCTGCCAATATCAATAAAACCATTTATTTAAGAAACCCTCAATCTGGAGCCTATACGCCACAGTTATTAGTGTCTGGAAATCCCAAAATTATTCCTGCCTATACTGCAGTTTTTGTTCAGGCAACAAGTGGATCTCCCGTATTAACATTTACAGAAGCAAACAAAGCTGGTGCCAGTAATGAAACAGTTTTTAAGAAGAATTCTTATATCGCAAATGGCCTTCAACTTAAAGCTAGTATAGATACGGTGGAGTATGATGTCTTAAACTTTGCTTTCGGCGATACCTACAAAGAAGAGTATGAAAGAACCAACGATGCCAATAAACTTCAAAACGACCTGTTTGATTTATATAGTATAAGCTCTGATGCTAAAAACCTGTGTACTGATATGCGCCCATTGAATAGCAACTCAGTTATTCCTTTAGGCCTAAGGTTAACTTCTGGTTCAAAAAGAATTAGAATAACAGTATATGCAAATACCTTAGAAAATTACTTAGAGGCATACCTATTAGATAAAAATACACAAGCCTTAACCAAGTTAGAGGAAGGTAATTATTATGATTTGGATGTAGATGCTACAAATACTTTAAGCCTTGGTAACAATAGATTGCAAGTGGTATTTAAACAAGGTACAACTGGATTATCTCAAGTTTCAAAGGAGCCTAAAATCGGGTTATTTCCCAACCCAGCAAGCACTTTTATAGCTATTTCTTTTCCAACCAAATACGTAGGTGAATTTAATTATACCATCTGCAATCAATTAGGTGAAGAGCTTTGTAATGGGGCAATTGAACCGAGCTTTTCTAACCCAAATCAAATCAACGTTGAAAATTTGGCAGCTGGCATTTACTTCATTAAAGTTAGCAATAGCCAAACAACACAGACAATAAAATTCATTAAATAATTCAACCTCGAAAAACATAAAATATAATCATATGAAAAAGAACTTATTCACCTGCCTTTTAGCCCTAGGCCTAACCCTTTCAGCTACCAGTTTATTTGCCCAACCGGGTTTCGATGATAATGAAATTGTAGATACCCCTATTGATGGAGGTGTTGGAGTTTTAATGGCTCTTAGCTTGGTATATGGCGCTAAACGCACTCTTTCAAAAGATAAAAATCAATCATCTATAAACTAATTAGAAACTTAAAATTTATGCAAATTTCATTTAATGTATACATAGTAATAGCAATTACTGTTGTATTAATATACCTCTTTAAAATTGCCTTTAAACCTACTTTTACAGGGAATTGCCCAAGCTGTAATTCAAACAGTGAAGTTGAAAGAGTAAAAAGAGGATTCGTTGGAAAATATGTGCTTTTCTTCCTTAAATTAAAGAAAATGCGCTGCAATAAATGCTATACAAATTTTAACCATTTATTGGCACCACCAACCAAAGGTCAAGCAATTTACAAATAGCCCAAAACAAAAAAACCAATCTATGGCTAGTAGATTGGTTTTTTTTATATCAAGTAAAATGATTTTAGATGTGAAGCATATAACCAAAACTTTGCCAAAGTGATATTAAGAAAAGTTTTATTATGTAAATGATAGATTATCAGTTAGTAAAAAATATAAATTAGGGCTGGGGAATTAAAGGCGCATTAAAAGTGACTAGTTTATTGGATTTGCTTCGTATAAATTAGACACGGTTTTTGTACACTTTTTGGTTTAATTCTGATAATCAACTAATTACTATTCTAATTCGCTGTACAATAAATACTTTTTTCGCATCATTTTGTATTTTTTTAATCCTGGCTGCCAAGATTTGCGAATTTCATCCTCTGTTTTTCCAGCAATAATTTGCTTTCGTAATTCGCTTGTGCCAGCCAACTTATCAAAGAATGGGCTAAAAAAGGTATCCTTTGAAGAATCTGCCTTGTATAATTCAAGTAGCCAATAGAGATTAATTTTTTTCTGAAAGGGCGCAACATTCATTCCATATTCACTTAAATCAAAGCCTTTACATTCTTTTCCTTCAAAAGGAGGATGCTCTGCAATACCAGGAATATTTTGCGGTGTAAATAGGTCTGAACCAATCAAGCAATTTGGTCTTCCCACACATTCGAAAGGTTTATTTGTACCCCTTCCAATACTGTAAGGAGTACCTTCAAATAAACATAAACTAGGATATAAATAAATACTACTCATAGTAGGCAAATTTGGAGAAGGTTTAATTGGTAATTTGTAAGGAGTTTGATGCGTATAGTTTTTAATCTTAACTACATCTAGCTTACATGAAATATGATTTTTTAACCAGCCTTCACCATTTATCATTTGGGCATATTCGGCCATGGTGCATCCATGTACTATTGGCACAGGATGCATTCCAACAAAAGATTTATAGGACGAATCAAGTAAAGGGCCATCTACATAAAAGCCATTAGGGTTTGGCCTGTCTAAAACTAATAATGTCTTATTTTGCTCGGCACAAGCTTCCATTACATAATGTAAGGTAGATATATAGGTATAAAACCTAGCTCCTACATCTTGTATATCAAACAAAACGATATCTAATTTTTTTAGTTGTTCCTCATTTGGCTTTTTATAGGCGCCATATAAAGAGTAAACAGGGAGTTTTGTTTTTGAATCAATGCTAGATTTAACCTTTTCACCTGCAGAATGATCTCCCCTGAAACCGTGTTCTGGGGCAAAAATGCAAACAATTTCAATTTTATTTTTCTTAAGAAAATCAACCAAATGTTCTTTGCCAACCATTGCCGTTTGGTTCACAACAAGTCCAATTTTTTTCCCTTTTAGCATTGGAAGATATTTTTCTGGCTGCGCCGCTCCCGGAATTTGGGCAAATATTTTTGAACCCAAAAGGAAAAAGCATAAAAGAAAGGCCCAGTGTTTATATTTGAGCGGTATTATGAAAGTAAGTTTTTTCATTGCAAAACGTTTAATGGCCGAAAAGCCGCTCCAAAGAAATGGAAAGAGAAGCGGATTTTCAAGGTTGATTATCAACCTTGCACTTATTGCTGTATGCGTAAGTGTAATGGTTATGATTTTAGCCACAGCAATAGTAAAAGGTTATCAGCACGAAGTAAGAGATAAATTAATTGGATTTAATGCTCCCTTACAAATAAGTCACCTCGATTTAAATAATAGTTTTGAAAGCTTACCCATTGAACGAGATAGTATACTTGAAACACTTGCCATTAAAAAAGAGGGTGTTACTTATTTTCAAATTTATGCAACTAAAGCGGGTATTATTAAAACAGAGGAGGCCTTCGAAGGAATTGTATTAAAAGGAATAGGTGCTAATTATAATTGGGACTTTATTGGTTCAAACCTAAAGAGCGGCCGATTACCTAATCTTTCTGATTCCAATGCTTCACAAGAGATTCTGATTTCTGCCATCACAGCGAAAAGATTAAATTTTAAACTGAATGAGTACGCCTATATCTATTTTATTCAAGATCCACCTAGGGTTAGAAAATTGAAAATTTGTGGAATTTTTGATACTGGAATGGGTGAATTGGATGAACTATATGCCTATGTAGATATTAGACAGGTTCAGAAATTGAATAATTGGAACAAAGAGTCAATTAGCGGGTATGAAATTGGCCTGAAAGATTATACTAAAACAGAGGATATGCGAAATGAAATGGCCTCAATAACGCCCTATAATATGGGTTTGAGTAGCATTTTTGACTTGTATCCAGCTTTGTTTGATTGGTTGAATTTATTGGACATGAATGTTATTATTATTCTAATTTTAATGGTGGCTGTGGCATCCATAAATATGATTACAGCTTTGCTTATCTTAATTTTGGAGCGCACCCAAATGATTGGTTTAATGAAGGCAATGGGGGCAGAAGACAAAACAGTAAGCCAGATTTTTTTGTGGATGGCTGCCAATATTATAATTAAAGGTTTACTCTTAGGTAATTTTTTGGGAATTGGCTTAGCCTACCTACAAAACAAATTTTCTTGGATAAAATTAGATCAAAAATCATATTACCTAAATAGGGTTCCCATTGAAATAAATCTGAGTGATTTGGTATGGATAAATACCCTTAGTTTTATTATTTGCTTCCTACTATTGCTTTTGCCTGTTAAGATTATCAGTAAGGTAAAGCCCATTAAAACCATCCAATTTAATTAGTAAAGCCGATGAAATCTTGGGTGCCTAATTCAATTAAATTTCCGTTTTGGTGGATTTTTAAATCGCCACAAAGAAGCCTCGGGTGGTATACCCTTAAAAATGATTTAATTGGATTAGGTATTCAATTTAAAACTAGGATTAGTAAAGCTAATCCAAAACCTATTAGCATTTGTGTTGGATTATTTAATAGGCAAGAAATTTTTCTTAAGTATTTTATTCCCAGTCTAGCCAATTGTGATAACCTTGATAAAATAGAACTTTCAATTGTGGTTTGTGGAAATGAGGATTTGGCAGAATTTGAAAGGCAAATTAAAATGGTATATACAGGTAAGTTGCTTATTCAAAAAACAGAACAAACATTTACTCGAGCTTGTACCTTGAATTTAGCCGTAAAACAATCTAGCCACGAAATTCTATTTTTGTGCGATGCAGATTTTTCAATTCCTAAGGAGATTGTTCAATTGTGCGCTAATAACACCTTTTCCAATGCCTGTTGGTTTCCAATTGTATTTTATTTATACAAAAATAAACCTCCCATTTACTCCTCGAAGAATGGCGAATGGATGATTTGGGGAGGTAAGGGTTTGCTTTGCATGAACAGAACCCAATACGCCAATTTAGGTGGTTTAGATGAAAAATTTATTACCTGGGGTGGGGAGGATGAAGACTTTTGGATGAGAGCACATAAAGCAAGCTATATTGTCATTAGAAGTCACGAAAAGGGTTTATTACACCATTGGCATCCTAGTTTAAATGCTAAATATAAAAAACTAGAAGAATTGTCGGATATGGGCTTACTGTAGTATATTTGCAATTGAAAATGAATCAGCCTTTAGTTACTATTATTACTCCCTCATTTAACCAAGCTCAATGGCTTGAGGCAACTATACAATCTGTATTAACGCAATCGTATAAAAATATTGAGTATATAATTATAGATGGTGGTTCAACAGATGGTTCAAAAGAGATTATTGAAAAATACTCTCATAAACTTGCTTACTGGCAATCTGAAAAGGATAAGGGTCAGGCCTTTGCCATAAATATTGGTTTTAAGAAGGCAAAGGGAGATTTGGTTGCGTATTTAAATTCAGATGATTTGTTAGAACCTAAAGCTGTTGAAGGAATTGTGAATGCCTTTGAGGTTAACCAGGAGTTTGCCATTTTATATGGAAAATGTAAAACTATTGATGCCAACGGAAATTTAATTCACGAAGCTCAAGGCAACCCAATAAAGTTTGATTCTTTAGCTCGCAATGGAATGTTGCCAAACATATTTCAACCAGCATGCTTTTTTAATGTTGCTTATATTACCAACTGGTATTTAGTAAATGAGGAGTACCAATTTGCATTTGATTATGATTTGATTCTATCTCTAGCAAAAATCAAAACTATATTATTTTTGAACCGAGAAATAGCCTCTTATAGAGTGCATGAAAATAGTAAAAGCAGCAAGTTTATTGTTGAAGCCTATAAAGAAAAATTGAGTATTCAAGAAAAATACGATAGGGGAGGATTTCTATTTTTTAAATGGCAACGAATAAAATTGGCACTCGCCCAATTAACGGGCAAGATGCCAAAATAAATTACTTTTAGTGATTTAGGATATCAATTAGTTTTAATAGGTCGGGATTTAATTCTTTGGTTTTAGTAATAGAATCAATAAAGGGGGTTAAGCTAATTTTGTTATCAATTAAGCCTACCATTTTATTTTTCTCTCCACTTAATAAAGCATTCACAGCTCCATAACCCAGTTTTGATGCTAAAACTCTATCGTATGCCGATGGTGATCCTCCTCTTTGAATATGGCCAAGTATGACTACCCTAGATTCAAAACCCGGTATCTCCTTATTGAGCATACTCGACATAGCCACAGCTCCACCTTCAAAGTTTCCTTCTGCAACTACTACCAAAGAAAATGATTTCTTACTTTGCTGGCGGTTTCTAAAGAAATCGATAAGTTTTAAATGGTCCATTTTCACCTCCGGCAATAATACCATTTCAGCACCACCTGCAATAGTTGCAGCTAGGGCAATAAAACCTGCATCTCTGCCCATAACCTCCACAAAGAAAACTCTTCCGTGGCTATCGGCTGTATCTCTAATTTTATCAATTGCTTCAACAGCCGTGTTGATTGCCGTATCAAAGCCAATGGTTAAATCGGTTCCATATAAATCATTATCAATTGTTCCAGGCGCTCCAATAGAAGGGATTCCATATTCATTATAAAATATTTCGGCACCTGTAAAGGTTCCATTCCCTCCAATACAAACGATTCCTTCAATGCCATGACTTACCAAATTTTCGTAAGCTGCTTTTCTTCCCTCAGGAGTCATAAAGGCCTTGCTGCGCGACGATTTTAAAATGGTTCCTCCTCGTTGTATAATATTTCCAACCGACCTAGAGCTTAGTGGCATAAAATTCTCTCCACCTTCTATCATGCCTTTATAACCTTGCATAACACCTATTACCTCTACATCTTTTGAAATTGCTGTTCTAACAACAGCCCTCACACAAGCATTCATTCCAGGTGCATCTCCACCTGATGTAAAAACAGCTATTTTCTTCATGGTGTAAAAATAAAAAAAGGCCGCTTCATTTGAAACGGCCTTTTCATAATAATTTAGAAAAATATTATAATTCTGTTTTTACAACCATTAGAATTTGACCAGTGGCAGTAGTTGCAATATTACCAACTAAGATAAAACCTCTTTTGCCATCAGATTTTTTGAAAGCAAATACTTGGTTAGTACCTAAGTTAGCTAATCTATCAGTGGTTCCAGCAGTAAAATCTACTAAGTTAATTTCTGTCATGAAAGTACTTCCTGATAATGCATCAAAAGCAGATGATGTAATATCTGGAGTTAATTTATAGATAGTTTTGTTTTTTGTAGGCCAAGTTGAAGTTTCAGCATTCCAACCAATACCAGCACCAAAAGCGTAATCAGGAGAATAAATTGCATTTTGAACGCTACCAGCTGAATTATAGTAATAAATGAAATCAATTTTAGATGAATTGTCTTTTGCAAGATCTGAACCAACTGAACCAGCACGGTATCTTCTAAAACCATCTGCAACACCAAAGAAACGGTATTCATTAGTTGTTGATGTAGGGCCACCTAATAAAATTTGACCCGAAGTTACCATACTTGCAATTGTTACTTCATAAGTTGCATTAGTAGTTTTACCTTTATCATCTTCAACTGTTACTGAATAAGTAATTACATCCGCTTCGTCAATTACAATTTCGCCAGCAATTACATCTTTATGAGTATAAATTACATCTTTTGCATCATAAGATGAAGATTTGATTGTATTTGTACTTCCGCCAGTAATAGCACGGGTAATAGTTAATTTTTTGATTTTTCTATCTGTGTCTGCTGATGCTAACACTTTTACTGAAATGGTATCTACACTTAATGAAGCATTAGATTTTTTAACACCATCATTTACAGTTAATGTAGGAGCGGCTGACTCGGTTGTTGTGGTAGTTTTATCACCACAAGATGTAAATAAAACAGACGTTGATAACGCTGCTAAAACGAAAATAGATTTAACTAGTTTTTTCATTGTATTTGTTAATTGATTTATTTTAGATGTTTGTTTGGCAAATATAAGCCTTAAATTTTAATTATTTATTAATTCGCTTGTACTTCACGAGCCTCATTGTTCTCATATGAGTCGTGGCGAAATTCATCAAAGTTATAATCAGGCATTAAGTCAGTTTTGATGTGATTAACGGTTTCATTTAATGCTTCCAAAAATTTATTAAAGTCCTCTTTGTACAAGAATATTTTGTGCTTAACAAAATTTCCATCCTCAAAACTTTTTTTACTTTCAGTAATAGTAATGAAATAATCTTTTCCACGTGTTGATTTAACATCAAAGAAATACGTTCTTTTACCAGCGCGAATTTTTTTGGAAAATATTTCCTGGTTGTCATTTTTGTTGAACTCGTCCATGCAATTTTTTAACTATAAACGTCGGCAAAATATATGTTCATAGTTTGTTTTCAAAACATTTTTTCAACAAGAAGGAAATATCCTTATTTTAATCCTATTCAAGTGTTAGGTCTTCTTGAATTTGCTTGCTGTAAATAGCACTATATGAGCCATTTAATTCAATAAGTTCGTCGTGGCTACCAAATTCAAGCATTTTACCTTCGTGGAGAACCAAAATTTTATCCGCGTCCTTTACCGAAGAAACTCGATGACTTACGATAATAGTTGTCTTATTTCTCTTAATTTCTTGAAGGTTTTTTAAAATCTCAGATTCTGTTTTTGTGTCCAAAGCACTTAAACAATCATCTAAAATTAATAGTTCAGGGTTTTTTATAAAAGCTCTGGCAATAGCAACTCTTTGTTTTTGCCCTCCCGACAGTGTAATGCCTCTCTCTCCAACCCTTGTTTCATATTGCTGGGTAAATCCCATAATATTTTCATGTAAAGCCGCCATTTTTGACGCATTTACAATTCGTTCATTCAAAAGTTCACTTTCATGACTTAGGCCAAAAGAAATATTATTTGCAATTGAATCGCTAAATAGGAAAACATCTTGAGGAACATACCCAATCATTTCCTTCCATTGAACTAAGTCTAACTCTTCCAGGTTTTTGGAGTCTATTTTAATCTTACCAAAACTAGGATCAAACAGTCGTAACAATAATTGAATAAGAGTACTTTTACCAGACCCCGTTGTTCCCAAAATAGCAAAGGTACTACCCTTTGGAATTGAAAAGCTTAGCTTATCCAAGGCAGGAATGGTTTTCCCTGGATAGGTAAATGAAATATTTTCAAATGTTATTTCCTCCTTAAAATCGAGCGGATTTCCAGTAGGATATTCTAAGGATGGTTTGGTTTCTAAAAATTCATTAATTCTAGCTTGCGAGGCGGCAGCCCGTTGAATTAGGCTACTGGTATACCCCAAACTCGTAACAGGCCAAACCAAAATGGTTACATACATTACAAATTCGGCAATATTTCCCAGGCTAGCCCTTCCTGCAATTACTTCTAAACCTCCTATATAAATGGTAATTAAAGAACTTAATCCTGTTAAAAATAGCATTAATGGAAAGAAAAAGGCCTCCACTCCAGCTAAACTCATTTGTTTTTTGCGGTAACTTTCAGTCTCTTTTTCAAAACTTAAAGAACTTGCCTCTTCTGCTGCAAAAGCTTTTACCACCCTAATTCCAGAAAATGCCTCCTGTACAAAGGAAGTAATACTAGAAAGTTGATTTTGAATAGCATCACTGCGAGTGTTTATGAGATTGTTTATTTTAAAAATGGCATAGGATAATATTGGTAAAGGCGCAATTACCAACCAAGTTAACCTCACATTTACCGTAAACATTACCGATAAAACCAAAATAATGGTTACTACTAAATTGATAGAATACATAATAGCTGGGCCAGCATACATTCTCACTCTACCCACATCTTCACTAATCCTTGCCATTAAATCCCCAATGCGGTTGGCTCGGTAAAAGCCCTGATCCAACTCTTGATAATGTACAAAAAGCTCATTCTTAAGGTCATATTCAATATGCCTGCTCATAACTATTATGGTTTGGCGCATTAAATACATAAATACCCCTCTAATAATAGCAAAGGCAATAACTAAAAGGAAAAAATAAAAAACATTCGTTGCTAGTTCCTCCCTCAAAACAACCTTTTGAGAATCATTTGATTGTGTTAATTTTCCTAAGATTTCGCGAATTAAATCTATAGATTTTCGAACCATTTGAGCTGGGAAAATGGCAAAAAGGTTAGACGCAGCAACAAATAGAACCCCCAAAAGGAGCCTTTTTTTGTATAGGTAGAAGTATTTTCTAAGATGGCGAAGTGCTTTCAATACCACAAAATAAAGGAAAAACTAGCACAATTTGGGGTGGCTTTTTTTTTGAACTTGAAAAACAAAAAATAAAACTACTTTTGCGCCACTAAAAACTCAAAATTTAACCCATTACCGCTATGGCAGAACAAGAAATTTTTACGCAACTCTCAACTTACGATCACGAACAGATTGTATTTTGTAATGACAATGCAACTGGTTTGAAAGCAATTATTGCTATTCATAATACTGTGCTTGGTCCAGGTTTAGGTGGTACTCGTGTTTGGAACTATAACAACGAGGCCGAAGCTATTAATGATGTAATGCGTTTATCACGCGGTATGACATACAAGGCTGCTATTTCAGGTTTAAATTTAGGAGGAGCAAAAGCCGTAATTATTGGCGATGCTTCTAAAATTAAAACTGAAGCTTTAATGCGCAAGTTTGGAAGATTTGTTGAGAATCTACATGGTAAATATATTACTGCCGAGGATGTAAATACTACAACTAAGGATATGGAATATGTAAACATGGAAACAAAACATGTTGTAGGTTTACCTGAAAGTATGGGTGGTGGCGGAGATCCTAGTCCAGTAACTGCTTATGGTGTTTATATGGGAATGAAGGCAAGTGCTAAACATGTTTTTGGAACCGATAGTTTAGCCGGTAAGAAAGTTGCCGTTCAAGGAGTTGGAAAAGTAGGTGGTCATTTATTAGAATTTTTACATAAGGAAGGTGCTGAGTTATTTATTTCTGATATCAACCAAGAAATGTTAAACCATTATGCTGGTGCCGTTGGAGCAACAATAGTTAAGGGTGAAGATATTTATGGTTTGGATGTAGATGTATTTGCTCCATGTGCCTTAGGTGCAATTTTAAATGATGAGCATATTGCAAAATTAAAATGTTCAATTATTGCTGGGGCAGCCAATAATCAATTGGCAGATGAAACCATACATGGCCCTGCTTTAATGAATAAAGGAATTACGTATGCACCTGACTTTCTAATTAATGCGGGTGGTTTAATTAATGTTTACCAAGAACATATTGGTTACAACCGCGAAACTGCTTACAGAAAAGCAGAGCATATTTATGATGTTACATTAGAGATTTTAAAGATTTCGGCTACTGAGAAAATTTATACTCAAAAAGCTGCCATGAATTTAGCTGAAAAACGTATCAGTGATATGTCGAGAGTTAAATCTACTTATTAATACTATACACACAATTTTCTGCGCAAGCAGCAAACGTTCTTTTCATATTGTTTATTAAACCAATTGGATTTGTTTGCTGCTTGCTTTGATTTTATACATTATGTTGAACCGAAGATTTTTACGCATCAAAGCCTTTCAGGCACTTTATAGCTTTTCTAGAGAGGAAGGTGGAGATGCATCTATTTTTAAGAAACGAATGCTATCTGGTTTAGATAAAACGTATGAATTGTACTTGTTTTTACTAGCCTTTGGTCCAGAGTTTAAGAATTTTTTGGCTCAGGAATTAGAAACTGAAAAGGCAAAATACATTCCATCTGAACAGCAAATTGAACGTTTTCAAATGCTAATTGGCAATAAAGCTATTGCCATTATTGAAAATAATTTGCCATTTGCCGAAGCACTTAAGAAAAATAAAGTGGCATGGAGCGACCATACCGATTTACTACGTCAAATTTGGAATGAATTAAAAGGGCACGACCTAATCCAAAATTATTACAAGGCCGAAAACCATACTATTAACGAGGATAAAAACCTATTAGCTGGAATTTTGGAGTATGTTTCGGCCGACTCAGAATTGTTTGAAGCATTTGTGGAAGAGCGCTATTCTAATTGGGAAGATGATCAAGTTTTAGTATTGACAACACTTCAAAAGACTCTACAAATGCTAAAGGAAAGTTCTACCAGAGTGCTTCCTGATAAACACAAAGACGAGGAAGAGGATTTGAAGTTTGTGAAAAATCTGTTTGATTTGTGCGTTCAAAACGACAAAGAATTAATGGAGTTAATAGCAGCAAAGACAAAAAATTGGGATCAAGACCGTATTGCTTTAGTGGATTTAATTCTAATGAAAATGGCTATTTGCGAGGTGTTGTATTTTCCGTATGTTCCTCTTAAAGTTTCTATTAATGAATACCTTGAATTAGCTAAACTATACAGTACTCCTAATAGTCACGGATTTATTAATGGCGTTTTAGATAAAGTTCAAATAGACCTAAGAAGCAATAACCGTATCCAAAAATTGGGTAGAGGTTTGGTTGATTAATACAACATTTTAATTGTAACAAATATGAATAAATTTTTTATTGTAGCAGGTTTGTTTCTACTAGTTGCATGTGGAAATAATTCTAAAATGGCTTCTGGAAATTTGGTTAACAACCCCATTAGCGCAACAGATACGGCGGCCGATTTATCTGCTGATGCACCCATTATGACATTTAATGAGAATATTCATGACTTTGGTAAATTAGTAGATGGAGAAGTTGTTACCTATAAATTTAAGTTTAAGAATACGGGTAAATCAGATTTAATAATAAGCAATGCAAGCGCAAGTTGTGGTTGCACTGTTCCTAGTTATCCTAGAGTTCCAATTGCACCAGGTGAAGAATCGGCTATAGACGTTCAATTTAATAGTAGCGGTAAATCTGGTATGGTAGAGAAAAATGTAACCATTACAGCCAACACAATTCCTACCCAGGTTTATTTAGTTATTAGAGGAGAAGTAAATCCTAAACCAGAATCTAACTAAACACTCAAATTTTAAAAACAAAAACTATACATATATCACATGAACCAAATTTTATTAATGGCGCCTCCGGCTGCCGGCGCTGCGCCTGGAAATCCAATTATGCAGTTTCTTCCTCTAATCTTAATTTTTGTTGTGTTTTACTTCTTTATGATTTATCCTCAAATTAAAAAGAATAAAGCTCAAAAGAAATTCCGCGAATCAATTGGTAAAGGCGATAAGATTATTACCATTGGTGGTGTGCATGCCAAAATTATTGATGCAAATGAAACTACTTTCTTAATTGATAGCGAAGGTACTAAACTTCGTATTGATCGTACAGCAGTTTCTATGGAAGCTTCACAAGCTTTGAACCAACCAGCAAAAGAGGAAAAGAAATAATAGTATATCAGAAGAACATTTGCTTTCTTTGAGAAAGCAAATGTTCTCTAATGATTAAAGTTGGCATAACAGGTAATATTGGAAGCGGCAAATCTACTGTTGCACGAATTTTTTCCATTCTTGGAATTCCAATTTATGATGCCGATACCCGCGCAAAGGCGGTAATGATTGAGAACCAAAGCTTGGTTCAGTCCATTAAAGAATTAATAGGAGAGGATTCTTACGCATCCGATGGCTCCTTAAATAGGGCTATAATTTCACAAAAAGTATTTTCAAATTCCACACTTCTTCAAGGTTTAAATGCCTTGGTGCACCCTGCCGTATTTAAGGATTTCGATGATTGGGTGTTACGTCAAGATTCACCCTATGTGCTAAAGGAGGCCGCCTTATTAATAGAAAGTGGTTCTTACAAAACCCTTGATAAATTAATAGTTGTTAGTGCCCCAGAAGAGATTAGGCTCAAACGAAGTATAGAACGAGATGCAAGTAATGAAGCTGCTATTCGTGATAGAATGAAAAATCAAATGCCAGAAGAAGAGAAACTAAAAATGGCTCACTTTTGCGTACAAAATCATGAGCAATTACTAATTCCTCAGGTAATAAAAATTCATCAAGAATTACTTAAACTATCTTTAGTTTAGCAAATTTAAGTACCAACACTTTTTGGCCATTTTGTTCAAAATCAATGGTGGCTTTTCTATTATCCCCATTACCTTCCATACTAGCCACAGTTCCTGCGCCAAATCGTTGATGCTGTACTTTCATTCCTGCTGCTAAATTACTTGTATCGTCTGGTATGAAATTTGGATCTGCAGGAGGGGGCGGTGCTGCTGTCCTAGGTTGTACCTTGGTTAAAGTTAAAGCTTTCTTGGGCAATCCTGTCATTGTTCCACCACTTCTTGAAGAGGATTCTCTACCTTCATTATATTGCCCTTTAGAGCTAAACATATTTTCGAAGTGCAAGAATTGAGGGTCTATTTCACTTAAAAACCTACTTGGTTCAGAATTAACAATATTGCCAAATTTAAAACGGCTAGTTGCAAAACTAATAGTTAGCTTTTTCATAGCTCTAGTTATGGCTACATAAAACAACCTACGTTCTTCTTCTAATTCTTGGCGACTATTTAAAGACAGTTGACTAGGGAATAAATTCTCCTCTAAACCTACCACATGCACATACTTATACTCAAGTCCCTTTGCCGAGTGAATAGTCATTAAACTCACATGGTCTTGGTCTTGATCTTTGTCTTTATCATCGTTTGTAAGTAAGGCAACGTCTGCCATAAAATCGGCTAGGGTTCTTGATTTAAGAACCCCTTCATCGTCTACAGCTTCTTCCAAGCTAAACTCTTTTATACCATTTAATAAGGCCTCTGTGTTTTCATACCTAGCAATACCTTCAACGGTTTTATCTTCATATAATGATTTCAAAACTCCGCTCGATTTAGCAATATGCATAGCCACATCATAGGCATTTTGCTCAGCCATTATTTGAAAACTTTTAATCATGGTAACAAAGTCTTCAACTGGTCCCATATTCTTGAACCCAATTTGATTAACCTGTTCCATTACTTGCCACAAACTTACTTTGTGCTGATCTGCAACTAGTGCAAGTTTTTCCAAACTTGTTTTACCAATACCTCTAGTTGGGTAATTAATCACACGTTTTAATGCTTCTTCATCTCTTGGGTTCAGCACCAACCTGTAATATGCCAATAAATCTTTTACCTCTTTGCGTTGGTAAAAAGAAAGACCGCCATAAATTTTATACGGAATATTTAATTTCCGCAGAGCCTCCTCCATAGATCTACTTTGGGCGTTGGTGCGATATAAAATAGCAAAATCTTTATTGAAGGCATGGGCGGTCATTTTCTCTTGAAAAATTGCCGAAGCCACCATTTTACCTTCTTCATTATCTGTTAAAGCTTTAAAAACTCGTATGCGCTCACCAGCTTCGTTATCTGTCCAAACTTTCTTTTTTATTTGGTCTTTGTTTTTTTCAATAATGCTGGTGGCAGCATTTACAATGGTTTGAGTACTTCTGTAATTTTGTTCGAGCTTAAATGTTTTTACATCCGGAAAGTCTTTTTGAAAGCCTAAGATGTTTCTAATATTTGCACCTCTAAAAGCATAAATACTTTGTGCATCATCGCCTACCACAGCAATGTTTTCGTTAACAGCAGCAAGTTTTTTAATAATCATGTATTGTGCATGATTCGTATCTTGAAACTCATCCACCATAATATACTTAAACATATGCTGATATTTATGCAAGACATCTAAGTGGTTGGCAAAAAGTTTATGAGTGTTTACTAATAAATCGTCGAAATCCATGGCTCCAGCTCTAAAGCAACGATCTTGGTAGGCTTTAAAAAGGAAGCCAAATTTTGGACGACCACTGCTTGAATCATTTTCAGAAAACTCAGCATTACCTAAATATTCATCCGCAGAAATTAATGCATTTTTAGCGGATGAAATTCGAGCAAGCATATTAGATGGTTTATATAATTTATCATCTAATTTCATTTCACCCAAAATAGTTTTAATTAAACTCTTTGCGTCATCTGTATCATATATGGTAAAGTTTCTTGGGTATCCAATTCGGTCACTTTCACTTCTTAAAATGCGTGAAAAAATACTATGGAATGTGCCCATCCAAAGGTTACGCGATTCTGAGCCAACTGCCTCATGAATTCTATGGCGCATTTCTTTGGCAGCCTTATTGGTAAATGTTAGGGAAAGAATGTGAAAAGGATCTACATCATGCCTAAGCATATGCACAATGCGATAGGTAAGTACACGTGTTTTGCCTGAACCTGCACCAGCTACAATCATTACTGGTCCGTTTATTTGTTCTACAGCCGCACGCTGTGAAGGGTTTAAAGTTGCTAAATAATCCACCTCACGAAAGTAGCTCGATTTTTTTTTTACTAGCGCTTAAGATTTCAACAAAAAGCACATAATAATAACAACTCGTTTTTGCTATGAAGCAGAAAAAACTAGTTAGGCTTATGACTTACCATTTCATCCAAATCAATAAAACTTACTGTTGGTGCAAGTGGCGACAATAATTTATTAATTAATAAAATTAATGAGATTGGTAATAAAAGGATAAAATAGACCCCATATACCTGAATAGGAATATGTTTTTCCTCAAAATATTGTTTGGTTTTCATGGTCTTCAAAATTAATCTACTAGGTACCCTTTTGCAGATTGATTTTAGGTTTCTTATTCACAGTCAAATATATAAAACATTTTTTTCTAGACAAAAACTTTTTTTACATGATTTATAGTGGGTTCAACACTTGTTGAAATGCTTGAAATGAATACTTTTGAGGTTCCTTAATTAACAAATTATGCCGAACCAATATCTTGAACAAAACAAACAACGGTTTTTAGACGAACTATTTGAATTATTGCGTATACCCTCCATTAGTGCCGATAGTGCCTATCATAACGACACTATTTCTGCTGCAACTTATATTAAAAACAAATTGATATCAGCTGGTGCTGATAATGTTGAATTATGCCACACACAAGGTAATCCAATAGTTTATGGAGAAAAAATTATTGATCCCCAATTACCTACAGTTTTAGTTTATGGTCATTATGATGTACAACCTGCAGTTCCATTAGAATTATGGGAAACACCTCCTTTTGAACCAACTATTCGTAAAACAGCCGTGCATCCAAACGGAGCAATCTTTGCTCGTGGTGCTTGCGACGATAAAGGCCAGGCATATGCGCATGTTAAAGCTTTTGAAATTATGATGGCTACCAATACATTACCTTGTAATGTAAAGTTTATGATTGAAGGCGAGGAAGAAGTTGGTTCAACCAATTTAGGTCCATTTTGTATTGCCAATAAAGAGCGTTTAAAAGCCGATGTAGTATTAATTTCAGATACTTCAATTATTGCAAATGACACACCAAGTATTGATTGTGGATTGCGTGGGTTGAGTTATGTAGAGGTTGAAGTTACGGGGCCGAACCGTGATTTACATAGTGGTGTTTATGGCGGTGCAGTGGCCAATCCAATAAATATATTGGCAAAAATGATTGCCAGCATGCACGATGAAAATAATCACATTACTATCCCTGGTTTTTATGATAAGGTTTTAGATTTAACCATTCAAGAAAGAGCCGAATTAAATAAAGCTCCATTTGATATTGAAGACTATAAAAAAGACCTTGATATTAAGGATGTGTGGGGAGAAACAGGATATACGGTTTTGGAACGAACTGGAATTCGTCCAACTCTTGATTGCAATGGTATTTGGGGTGGATATATAGGGGAAGGCGCTAAAACAGTTTTGCCTTCAAAAGCATTTGCTAAAATAAGCATGCGTTTAGTGCCAAACCAAGTTTCGCATGATATTACCGAATTGTTTCAAAAACATTTTGAGAGTATTGCTCCAGCCGGAGTTAAAGTACTTGTTAAACCTCATCATGGAGGTGAACCAGTAGTTACCCCAATTGATTCACATGCGTATCTTTCTGCCGAAAAAGCCATGGAAAAAACCTATGGCAAAAAGCCAATTCCTACACGTGGTGGAGGAAGTATTCCTATTGTGGCATTATTTGAACGCGAATTAGGCTTGAAATCTGTTTTGATGGGTTTTGGTTTGGATAGCGACGCATTGCATTCTCCCAATGAACATTATGGCCTTGAAAACTATTATAAAGGAATAGAAACAATACCCTATTTCTTTAGTTTTTTTGCTCAGAAATAAACACCTATTGCCAAAATTCAATCTTGAT
Source organism: Bacteroidetes bacterium B1(2017) (assembly GCA_002256395.1). Taxonomy (GTDB): domain Bacteria; phylum Bacteroidota; class Bacteroidia; order UKL13-3; family UKL13-3; genus B1. Next base: position 216,838 of record NKJG01000004.1, read on the forward strand.
TTTTGGCAATAGTTTTTGCTTATAATCGTTATACGGTCAAAATTTTGTTTTGGCGTATGTTTTTTACTGCCTAAATAGTATTTTGCAAAGGAGGTTAAATGGCCTTTCTCAGTTAATTCCCTAAATGAAAAAGCAAGTACAAAAAATAAAGCTTATTCTTTTTTTATTTCTGTGCATTTGTGTTCATCCTTCATTGAATGCACAAAGCACGTATGGGTTTGAATGGATAAGGCCATACCAGCCTTATTTTAAATTCAAAATAACCAAAGCCTCAATTTATAGAATAGACTCTCTTACCCTAAAATCATGGGGTAGTTTTGATCCAAGAAAAGTTCAAATCTTTAAGAATGGAATAGAACAGTCTGTTTTTGTAAAAGGAGAAAGCGATGGTACATTTAACGGGTCAGACTTTATTGAGTTTGTTGGTTTGCCCAATGATGGTTCATTAGACACCGAATTATTTAGAAATGCTAACGAGCAAGCCCACACCTTTCGTAGTTTGTTTTCGGATACTGGAATTTATTTTATTACTCTTTTGCCTGATACAAGTTTGGTTCAGCCTAAACGTGTACAAGCCTTTAATGATGCCGACTATGGCAATTACACAAGTGAGCCCAGTTTTAGTATCACTCAAAAAATAGCACCGCAAGAAGAGTATTATTATGGTGCCTATTTACCTGCTAGCTCTAAATATTATATCTCAGAATATGGAGATGCAGAGGGTATGATGAGTGCCTTAATAGGGCAGGGGCAAAATAGAGTTTTCACGTTTAAATCACCTCATGCAGCAAGCGGACAAACTGCTTCCTTAGAGATAAAACTAATTGGCGCGTCCGATTTTTTTCTGGATAATCAAACTGCACCAAATCATCATGCTAAAGTTTGGGCAATTAGTCCCAATGCAAGTCCTGCATTACTTATTGATACTACATTTAGAGGGTATGGCGAACATAAATTTAATAGAACTATTGCTAGCTCTTTAGTGGCAGATTCTATTCAAATTTATGTTGAAGTGATTAATGATATTTCCGTAAACAGCGATTTTATTGGCGTTTCGTATATTGTATACAACTATACTTCTACAAACGAATCCATATCTCTGAACCAATCATATGAGCTAAGTTCGAGCCAACCTGGAGCCAAAACAAAAATTCAGATTACAAATTTTGTAGGTGCTCAACCAATTGTTTGGGATTTATTGAATTTGAAACGTGCAAGTGGAACAAAACAAGGGGCAAATGCATTGGCATTAATTCCTTATTCTGCTACCAAGAGACAAATTTGGGTGATTGATGAAAGCGAAATTTCTACGATTCAAAATCTACAATCGATAAATTTTGTGTACCCAAATGCGTTGCAAAATTATTCGTATTTAATTGTTTCAAATAAAAGCTTGGCAAGTGCTGCCGAGGCCTATAAAAATTATAGAACAACAAACTATAAAACCTATTTAGCCTATATAGACGATATTTCAAATTATTATTTTTATGGTCATTACCATCCCTTAGCCATACGAAGATTTTGTCACCATTTGTATGATAAACAAACTCTAAAACCTCAGTTTTTATTATTACTTGGAAGAGGGTACCAAAACAATTTACTTAAATCAAATATTGAAAATAATGCTTTAAATTTGGTTCCAGCCATAGGTGTTCCTTCTTCGGATAATATGTTTACCAATGGCTTTTCGGGAACGAATGGAGCGCCTTGTATTGCCACCGGAAGAATACCTGCAAGCAGCCTAAGTGAAGCAACTAATTATTTGCAAAAAGTAATTTATTATGAAAGTAACCCTGATTCAATAGAGCTGTGGCGTAAACATTATTTGCATTTAAGTGGTGGGGCAGATGAGCAACAACAAAGCGGATTTAAAAACACACTTAAAACATTAGGAACAATTATTTCTGACAAGCCAGTTGGCGCAAATATTTTTCCGTATTTCAAAAACAAAACTGCTCCAACCGATGGCGATTTAAAAAAGGTTTTGGTTGGACATTTAAATGATGGTGTAAACCTAATGACCTTTTATGGACATGGGTCGCTTACCGTTTTAGATATGGATTTTGGAGGCATAGATGATTTACAATCAAACCATCATACTGCTTTTTATTATTTTAATGGGTGCAATATTGGTAATGCCAATGATGTGGATCCATTAGGAACAGGATTGGTTTATGGAAAAGATTATATCTGCGCCGATTCAAAAGGCGCAATTGGTTGGCTGGCTCATACAAATTTAACTTTTACCAATCACCTTGAAACCCAAATGGGCCAGTTTTACCAACAAATTGGTTCAAGCGCTTATGGTATACCTGTTGGACTTCAACTTAAAAAGGCTTTAGAAATTAGTTCGCAGTCAAACGAGGCTTTTTCTAGATCACATGCCTTGCAACTTTTGTTACAAGGAGATCCTGCAGTGGTATTGTATTCGCCGGCCAAACCTGATTATAAAATAACTAATCAAGATCTATTTATTAGTCCAGCCAATGCTTCTGTACAATCCGATTCACTTGCCGTTGCAATAATTGTACATAATTTGGCTAAGGCTCAATCCGATTCAATTTCTATAACTCTACAAAGAAAATTCCCTGACAATAGTAGTAAAGAATATTTTCTTAATAAGAAACTATCACCTTATTATATTGACACGTTCTACATTTGGATCAAACCATTGCTCAAAAAAGATATTGGACTTAATAGTTTTAAAGTTACTGTAAACCCAGATAAATCTGTAAACGAAATTAGGTATTCAAATAATGAAGCCAATTTAGATTACTTCCTCCCTGGAAGTGGAGTTCAAGCTTTGTTTCCGCAACCCTACGAAATTGTGCACTCAGATTCAGTTCGGTTAATTGTTCAAAATAATAATCTGCAGGTTGAAAATGCAGAATATATTTTTGAGTTAGATACTAGTCTTGCTTTCTCTTCCAGTAGTTTGTTTTATAAAAATAGCGGAGTAATTGCGGCAAATCAATTGGCTACATGGAGAGCCAAAGTTAGCGGAATTGATTCAATGGTTTATTATTGGCGAGCCAAATTAAATTTGCCCGAAAACGAAGGTGGAGTATGGGTTACTCAAAGTTTTGTTTATATAAATACGGGTAATGATGGATGGCATCAAAGACGCTATGAACAAATTAGGAATGCTGTTTCTAAAACTTTTATTGAATTTAATGATAGCACAAAGAAAATTGAATTTAGTAGTAATGAATTAGTATTAGGAATTGAAAATCGTAGATGGGATCATAGCAGAATGGGTGTTATTATTCCCTATTTGTTGAATGCTGGTGTAGGTAATTGTATTAGTCAAGGCACTGTTGCCTTAGTGTTCGAACCATTTCAAGTTGATTACCCGTATGAGCTTCCAAATTATCCTTTTAACTGTGCATGGGTTCAACAAAACAAATATGATCAAAGTGTTCGGTATTATTCCTTTAATACAAATACTATTGCTGGCGAAAATGATTTGGCAAGGCTTATTGATTCTGTTCCAGAGGGGTATTATGTAGCCCTATTTTCAAGGTATAGTTCAAATATTCCGTATTGGCAAAATTCTACTAAATCCCTTTTTTCAAAAATAGGTTCCTCAAAAGTACCTTTGGTTCATAGTGCAAATACAGCCTGGGCCGTTATTGGTAGAAAGGGCGAGTCTATTGGCTTAGCAGCAGAGGATACTGTAACCAACAATGAATTACAAAATGCGCCAAATTTACCTCCTCTTCCAACAGAACCTCAAGATGAAGTATACCTTAGAATTAGGAGGAACATAAAATTAAAATGGTATACGGGTAGTTTCGTTTCTTCACCCATAGGGCCTGCAACCTCTTACCATCAATTAAATTTAGCCTTAGGTTCAGATGATCCGATGCCTGCTGGTAGATGGTGGCTAAATGTAATTGGGCTTAACTCAAATGGAGTAGATACTTTATTACTCGTAAATTTTGTTGGAACCCAATTAGACCTAAGTTCTATAAATGCAAAGCAATACCCTTACATAAAATTAGATATTCATTTTGTAGATAGCACCTACAGAACACCACATCAAATTAATTACTGGCAAGTAAATTATGATGCCGCTCCAGAATTAAGTATTGATTTGAATAAAGGGTACTCTTTTTATTCGGATGTATTAGATCAAGGTGATTCTATTAAAGTAACTTTACCAATTATTAATTTGGGCAAAAATACGATGGATAGTACCGATGCATTAATTGCTATCCAAGATGAGAATAGAACAATACCTTATAGTGCTTGGGTTAAGGTTCCACCAATTTCCTCAAATGAAAAGTATATTCTGAACCAAAAGGTAAGTACCCAATTTTTAAAAGGGGCGAACCAATTTCAAGTAACCGTAAATGCGAATAAAAACCAGGCAGAGACTAATTTTAATAATAATTTTTATAAGCATAATTTTGTTGTAAAAGGAGATTTAAACAATCCATTTTTAGAGGTAACATTTGATGGACAAAGGATTTTGAATGGTGATATAGTTTCTCCAAATCCTGTCATTCGAATTAGTTCAACAGATAAAAATGCATTCTTACTGCAAAAAGATACAAGCACATTCGAACTTTTCATTAGAAGGCCAAAACAGTTTGATTTTGAGCAGATATTTATGAATAACGCAAACGTTCAATTTATTCCTGCCACTGAGAGAAATGAGGCACAATTGGTTTATCAACCAACGCAATTAGTAGATGGGGTTTATTCAATTCGTGTTCAGGCAACCGATGCTAGCGGAAATAAAGCTGGCTCAAATGATTTTGAACTTGATTTTAATGTAATTAATAAAAGTAGTATCAGTTATTTTTACCCTTATCCAAACCCATTTACCACTCAAATGCGGTTTGTGTATACACTTACCGGTTCCAAAGTTCCAGATCAATTATTAATTAGAATACTTACTATAAATGGTAAGGTTGTTAGGGAAATAAGAAAGGATGAATTTGGTTCAATGCATATTGGAAACAATATAAGTGAATTTGCTTGGGATGGCACAGATCAATATGGAGATAGGTTAGCCAATGGAGTTTACCTGTATCAGGTATTTACTAAAATTGAGGGAAATGAAATTGAAAATAGGGCTACTAAGGCAAAAGACGAATCTAGTTTTTTTGTAAATGGAACCGGTAAGATTTATTTGATGAGGTAATTCAAATTGCCCCTCTAGCAATTTTTTTTATATCAATTTTTACAATAGTTTTATTTTTCGAAGAAATATCTTTCATTCGTAAACTTAATACTAACAACTATGACAGCACCAAAAGTAGGAGATGTGTTTACACATGATATTACCTACACTCAAGAACAAGTAGATCTTTATGCCCAAATTAGCGGCGATGTGAACCCTTTACATATAAATCCTGAAGTTGGCAAAGCCAGCATGTTTGGTAGAAATATTATCCATGGGCATTTTAGTGCCAGCGTATTCACTAAAATTTTTGGAACTCTATTATATGCTGATGGTCATATTTACATGAAGCAAAATAATACCTTCTTAAAGCCAATGTTTGTAAACACGCCTTACCAAGCTGTAATTACCATTAAAGAAATTTACCCAGAAAAAAATAGAGTATTATACGAAACAAAAGTGGTTGACGTAGCTACTGGCGCTGACACAATTGTTGGCGAGGCCTTATTGATGAATAAAAAATCTTATGTTTGGTAATTAAACCAGATACTTTCTAAAAAAAAAGTCCTAGTTCACATATTGAGCTAGGACTTTTTTTATGGTATTTGTTTCAAAAAAAAATTGAGGAGTGGTATAAAATTGCGCCGAATTTTTAAAATTAAGGTTTGAGTTTAGCCTAATTTTAGACAAAAGTGATAAAAGTCAAACAAATTTCTTCCCTAGATAGTGGCGGGTTTGAATAGTGTTGATGATAAAATAATGCGCAGGGTATTGAAAATAAAGAAATTGTCCTAATTTTGCGCCCGATTTGAGAGCTACTATATAGTCTACTTAACGAAACAATAATATTAAAAATAAATATGGAAAACAAGAACATGTTTGAAACTTTTGCTGATATGCAAAAAAAAGCTTCTGAAACTTTTAACACAGCGGCAGAAACTATGCAAAAAGCAATGATGAATGGTGGGAATGTTGACTTTAATTCTGATTTCTTCAAAAAATGGTACGATAGCCAAATGAATTGGTTTAACCAAGCTCAAGGAGAAAACAAAAATGCACAATCATTTGAGTTCTTTAACAACTGGATGAGCAACCAAATGAACATGGCAAAAAATTGGCAAGAAATGAGTGCTAATATGTTTAAAGGTGTTCCTCAAATGAATACTATGAACACTGATTATAGCAACATGATGAATATGTTTAACTCATGGAAAGAAACTATGACGAATAGCTATTCTGAAATGATGACTAACATTAACAATGGTACAGCAAAAGAATCTTTCAGCGGTTTATTTAACAATGCTGAAATGTATATGAAAATGTTTGAATTGATGATGCCAATGATGAAAAGTTTAAACGATAAAACGTTTACTCCTGAAATGTTTAAGCAATCATTCAATACAGAAATGTACAAAGACATGATGGACAAAATGTTTAACATGCAACCTGATTTCATGAAAACCATGATGAACAATATGAATGGTGGAATGAAAGATCAAATGGGTAAGATGATGGACATGAACAAAAACATGTTTGATACCATGAAAAATAACATGAATGCCCAAATGGGTAACATGATGCCTAATGATATCTTTGGTTCGGCCATGAGCAACTATACAAACATGTATAACCAAATGAATTCAGCTTTTGCTCCTCTTACTAAGTTAATGCCTGTAAATAGCCAAACCAAAAATATGGAAGCTATGAAAGAAATTAGCAATATGTTAAGCGTTTACAATGTTAAAAATAGCCAACTTCAGTATATGATGTATACTACTGGATTAAAAGCTATGGATATTCTTTCAGAAAGTCTGTATACCAAGGTTAGAAATGGCGAAGAGATGAAAGATTTTATGACTGTTTACCAAGAGTGGTTAAGCGTTCAAGATAAAGAATTTATCAGCTTATTTGAAACCGACGAGTATTCTAAATTAATGGGTGAGGTTAGTGCTATGCAATTAACTTTAAAGAAAACCATTGAAAAAGAAATGGAAAAATCTATGAGTAGCCTGCCTTTGATTAACCGTACAGAAATGGATGAGTTATACAAAACAGTTTACGAATTAAGAAAACGTATCAATATGTTGGAAAAACAATTAGATACTGAAGTTGTAGTTGAAGAGCCAAAGGCGGCTAAGAAAACTGCTAAAAATGCATAAAGTTTAGGGTTTGTTTATATTAGGCCGCAGTTATTTGGTTTACTCCTTATTTCTGCGGCTTTTTTTTTACAGATATTTTCTATAAATCGCTCACATAACATTTAAATAACAATCTATGGATAACAAGAATTTTGCAGGAATGATGGATGAACTCCATACAGCAAGCAAGAAATTAGTAAAAGGTTACGAAGTATTATCGGGTATACAAGACGTTGAGGTGGCAACTACTCCAAAAGAATTAGTTTGGGAAAATGATTTGGTTAAATTATACCATTACAAGCGCGAAACTCCTGCTAAATGCAAGATTCCTGTCCTTGTTTCATTTGCTATAATGAACCGTCATGATGTGTTGGATTTACAACCTGATAGATCCTTAATGAAAAAACTTTTAGATGAAGGTTTAGATATTTACATCATGGATTGGGGGTATCCAAAACAACAACATAAGTTCTTAACCATGGAAGATTATATCCTTGGTTTTATGAATGATGCTGTTGACTTTGTTAGAAAAAGTACAAAAAGCCCTAAAATTCATAAAATGGGAATCTGCCAAGGTGGTACATTTAGCGCCATATACGCAGCATTATATCCAGAAAAATTAAAGTCTTTAACAGTTTATGTTACCCCGTTTGATTTTAGTGGTAATGAGTGTATGCTTTATAAATGGACGAAAGACCTTAACGTAGATGCAATGGTAGATAGCCTTGGTATTATCCCTGCTGATATGTTAAATGCTGGTTTTGGTTCATTAAAACCAAGTGCCGATATTTCTAAATATTTTGGAATGGTAGATATGATGCAAGATGAAGCCAAATTGAGCAATTTCTTGCGCATGGAAAAATGGAAAAACGATTGCCCAGACTTAGCTGGTGAAATGTTCCGTAAATACATTAAAGACCTTTGGAGAGATAATAAATTAATTAAAGGTGAATTTGAATTAGGTGGTAAATTGGTGAATTTAAAAAATATCACTATGCCTTTCCTAAACATCTTTGCCACCGAAGACAATATTATTCCAAACAGCTCCACTCGTCCAGTAATGAAGGTTATTGGTTCAAAAGATAAAGAAGAATATGCCTTCCCAGGTGGACATATTGGCGTGTTTGTTGGTGGTAAATCTCAAAAAGAATTAGGTCCTAAAGTTGCCCAGTGGGTAATAGATAGAAGCTAATTTATATATACGTAAAAGGCTTGGTTCAGTGCACTGAACCAAGCCTTTTTTTATGCCCTTTTTTTAGCAAAATGTGCTTCTATAAACGAAAGGTCTTGTGCATTAAAGCACATCTCTTTGCTTAGTCCTCCTTTGCGGGCAACTTCTACACCCCAAAACATATCGTAAAAACCATCTACCTCATGGGCATCTGGGTTTATACTAATCATAACACCTTTGTTTAAGGCATAATCAAGGTGTCTCCAATCCATGTCTAATCTATACGGGTTCGCGTTTAGTTCTATAATAACTCCGTTTGCCGCACAGGCATCAATTATCTTTTCATGATTTATTGGATAGCCTTCACGCATTAATAACAAGCGTCCAGTTGGATGTCCCAAAATAGTAGTGTACTTGTTTTCTATAGCGGTAATCAACCTACTCATGGCCTTCTCTTCATTCATTTTTAAAACGCTATGAACAGAGGCAACTACATAATCAAAAGTCTTTAATAGTTCTTCCTCATAATCTAAATTGCCATCATATAAAATATCACTTTCAATACCTGCAAATACTTTAAACTTGCCAGCAAATTTTTGGTTCAAGGCTCTAATTTCTTCCTGTTGTTTTAAAACCTTCTCCTCAGATAATCCGTTGGCATAAAAGGCACTTTTCGAGTGGTCTGCCATTCCTAAATAGGCATACCCTTTATCCAAACAAAAATTGGCCATGGTTTCAATAGTATGAATACCATCACTCCAAGTTGAATGGTTATGCAAAGGGCCTGTAAGGTCTTTAAACTCTATTAAGGTAGGAAGTTTTCCTTGTTGAGCTTTTTCTATTTCTCCTCTATCTTCTCGCAGTTCTGCAACAATAAAAGGTAATCCAGCTTGGGTATAAATTTCTTCTTCATTATCAAATGTTGTTTGAGACGATTTAAACAAGGCAACCACCTTTTCGATATGCGTAGCTGAGGAGCTGAGTTGCCAAGCTTTATAAGCTCTTTCCGAGGGGTGACAAATTTCTATTTTTATTTTATATCCTTCAAACTTCAACTCTTCTTCGTCTAAATCCAATTCGTTTCCACTTAAACATTCATCTCTAAAAGATGCTTCATCCTCTGTACAAATTAAGATTTCTATTTCTGTTAGTACCTCAAATTTGCGTTTTATTTCACCTATTAATTCAACACTTTCAACGGTTTCAAATTGTTCAATGTGGGCAAGTAATCTTTGTGCAACTGGATAAGCTTTTGCATAATGAAATTTATCTGCCGACACAAACATGAATTCTATTTGCTTAATAACGGCTTCTTGTGTTTTTAACCCAAATCCCTTGTATTGAGCAAGTCTGTTTTCTTTGCACGCATAAAGTAATTCACCAATAGATTCTACTCCCATTTCTTTCCAAATAACAGCAACTTTCTTTGGGCCAATGCCTTTAATACGCATAATATCCCTAACTCCAGATGGAGTGGCCTCCATTAGTTCTGTGAGCTCTTGAAAGGTGTTTGTGCTTGTTATTTCATAGATTTTTTGAGCAATACTTTTCCCAATACCCTCCATCTTTTCTAATTCTTCAACACTCTTCCCAAATAAGGGTTCGATAATTTTATCAATCCTAAAAGATGCTGAGGCAAAAGTCTTAATCTTAAAAGGATTTCCACCATGTAATTCACTTAAATCGGCATATAATTTAAAGATATCTGCTAAATCTGAATTTGTCATTGTCTGTTTTTATTAATGATAAAAATAGTACTAAAATTGATTACGCCATACTAATATTAAAACTCCAATAATGGATACTAATACAGCTAAATACGACTGAAAAGGAACTTTTTCTTTGAAGAAAATTACCGAGGCAAATAAAACACTTACAGGTAATAAAGAAAAGAGTGTTTGTGCAACAGATGCCTCCAAATAAGTGGCTGTTAGTAAGGATGAACTTACCCCAATAATAGGCCCAAATAAGGTCCCGAGCAAAATGGGTTTTAAATTTTTAATAGTGGTGCTTACTAGCTTAAATTCTGTCCATAAATTAGTAGTAAAGGCACCTATTATATATACACAAACACTTGCCAAAAACATACGAATCCAAGTGGCATAAATAGGGCTGAACCCATCCCCAGATATTGAAAATCCTTTTTTTGCTAATACCAATCCTACCCCTTGACAAATGGCACCTAGCGCGCCAAATAAAATACCTTTTGTGTATTCTGCCTTATCTGCAACTTTACTCTGTGTTTTTTCTTTTCTTGATAATACCAGAAGCATTATTCCAAAAACAGAAACACTCATGCCTACAATTCCTATAAAGTTAATATGCTCGCCTATTAAGAGGTTTGCAGCCATTAATGCAGCACCGGGTGCAAAACAACCAAACAAGCTGGTTCGCCTTCCTCCTAATATTCTATATGCGGTAAAAGCAAAATAATCGCCTAAGGTTAACCCAATAAAGCCTGATAGGCCAAACCAAAAGTATTGCTCAACTGAAATTGTCGTAAAGAGGTTAATGGGCGAATAGGAGTTCATCACCATCACAATACAACTTAATGCTATAAAGGCATATAATAATCTTACTCTATTTACACTTGCAGGGTTAACTAATTGCGAAGCTCGTGTAAATGCAAAGGTTCCAATTGTCCAGCTAAATAGAGTGGCGCAGGCTGCTATGTATCCAACACCAATACCCATTAAAGAATAATTTCCTCCTCCATGCTAGGTATAACGGCAGTAGTTAATCCATCTTCTAAAACAGATTTTTGCATAGCAAGTAATTGGGGTTCTTCGCCATGAACCAAAAATACTTTCTGTAAACCTTTTCCATTGGCTTTAGAATTAACGGCTGTCTTATGAATGTATCCAAATACCTCATCATGGTCGGGATGCGAACTAAACACATCTGTTTTGGCTATTTGGGCATATACATTCTTTTCCTTATTCTTTATTCTAATGCTCGATTGACCTTGTAACAATCTATGTCCAAGTGTTCCTTCGGCGCAAAAGCCTGCAATTAATATAGTAGAGTAGGGGTTTTCAATATTATTCGAAACATGTTCTTGAATTCTTCCACCTTCAACCATTCCAGCAGCCGAAATTATAATACAGGGGTCGTAGTAATTCATTAACTCATCGTGCTCATCCATCCCTTCTAAATACTCTATTCCTTCAAATTTAAAGAGACTACCATATTGGTTCATAAAATCATGTGCTTCCTGGTTTAGCAAATAATTATGGCGCTCATAAACGGGGGTGCTTTTTATGGCTAGTGGACTATCTACAAAAACCTTCAACCAGTCTGGAATTAATCCTCGTTTTTTTAATTGATTTATGGTAAAAACAATGGCTTGGGTTCGGCCCACACTAAATGCTGGTATTACTAACCGGCCTCTAAACTCAACGCAGGTTTTTTGAATATAATGCATCAACTCATCCTCGGCCGATTGTGTTACAATATGCTTACGACCGCCATAAGTAGATTCTGTTATGAGGTAATCTACATTTTCAAAAATTTCACCGTTCTTAACCAATTTACTATTCGATCGTCCTAAATCGCCTGAGAAACCAATGCGTGTTGTTTTGTTATTTTCAGTTATGGTTATTTCTATACTTGCTGCTCCTAATAAGTGTCCTGCCTCTAAAAATTTAATAGAAACCTGTTCATTAACTTTATAATCTTTATTGAGAGTTATGGTTAAGAATTGTTCTACAGTTTGCTTAACATTTTTTTCACTAAAAAGCGGTTTGGGTATTTGGTCTCGGCGTGTTTTTTTTGATCTCCCCAAACTTTTTCTATATTCATGAAATTGAATATTTGCCGAATCATAAAGCAAGTATTCGGTAAGTTCTGCGGTTGCTGGGGTGCAACAAATATGTTTGCTAAATCCTTGGTGAACCAAAGCAGGTAGGTTGCCTGAATGGTCAATATGGGCATGAGTTAATAATACCAAATCAATATCAACTGGTTCAAACGGAAATAAATTGGGTTTTTCAACTGGATTCTTTTTAACCTCATAATCCATTCCGCAATCAACCAAAATGGTATATCCCGAATCCAATTGCAGCATATACATACTCCCCGTTACCTGCTTAGCCGCCCCTAAAAATCTTAACTTCATCGTGTTCTTCTCTTATTCCAACTCTTTTGTGAATAGCAAAGAAAGGAACTTTCTTTAACTTTGCTCAATAATTGCCCAAGTATGCTTCAAATTTTGACCCAACAAAGCTCTATTATCAACGATTTTCTTGCCGAATTACGCGATGTTTCCATTCAAAAAGACCGCGCTAGGTTCAGGAAAAACGTAGAACGAATAGGCGAAATTATGGCTTATGAAGTAAGTAAATACCTTGATAGAACTGAAGTTTCGGTTCAAACACCCTTAGGCCAACATGCCTCCATGCTCCAAAAAGAACAGCCTGTATTAGCTACTGTTTTAAGGGCTGGATTAGCTTTACATCATGGCTTTTTAAATTATTTCGACCATGCAGATAATGCCTATGTTTCGGCATATAGAAAGCATACAAACTTGCATGAATTTGAAATTGTGGTTGAATACCTTGCCACTCCTAGTATCGAAGGCAGAACTCTTATCCTAATCGACCCAATGTTGGCCACAGGTAGAAGTATGTTTTTAACTTATAAAGCTCTTTTAACAAAAGGAAAACCAAGTAGAGTGTTTGTGGTAAGTTTAATAGCCAGTGAACAAGGTGTAGAATATATTCAAAAACATATGCCCAATGCCGATATTTTTATTGCTGCTGTTGACCCATCACTCGATGAAAACAGTTATATTGTGCCTGGTTTAGGTGATGCCGGCGATTTGTGTTTTGGCGAAAAATTATAGTCACATGAAAAAATTTGCTTTCCTTTTAGGAATTGGACTTTTACTTTTTGGGTCGAGTAAAGCTCAAGAAATACCCTTCATTAAAAAAGAACAAATTTCCCTTTGGCAAAGCTCCATAACGGATACCATTTATGTAATTAATTTTTGGGCAACTTGGTGTAAACCCTGTTTAGAAGAACTACCAAGTTTCGAGAAAATAACGCGCAACTATCCAAATTCCTTCGTGAAGGTAATTTTAGTAAGTAATGATTTTAAAAAGCAAATAGACACTAAATTAGTTCCCTTTCTTAAACATGCTAAAATTAAAAGCCAAGTAGTATTTATGGATGAAACCAATCCGAATACTTGGATTGAAATGGTTGACCCAAATTGGAGTGGGGCCATACCCGCAACCCTTATTTTTAAAGGAAGCACTGGTCAAAGGTTCTTTAAAGAAGGAACTCTTTCTTATGATCAATTAAATACTGAAATCACAAAACTCTTACGATGAAAAATCACCTTCTAATTTTCCTATTTAGTCTTGCTTTTGTATTCAATAGTAAGGCACAAGTAACAACTACAAGCACCTTAAAACCTGGAGATAGTGGAATTGATTTTAATCTAAAGGGTGTGGATGGGAAAATGCATTCTTTAGCTAATATGTCCGAAAATAAAGGCTTTATAATTGTTTTCACTTGCAATCATTGTCCTTTTTCACAAGCCTATGAAGAAAGAATTATCGCTATCCACTCGAAGTATTCAATTCTAGGGATGCCCGTTATTGCCATCAATCCCAATGATGCTAAACGCCAACCAGAAGACAGTTATAAGAATATGATTAAACGTTCAAAGGAACATGCCTATGCGTTTAACTATTTGGTGGATCCAACTCAATCAATAGCCAAAGCATATGGAGCTACAAGAACACCACATGTTTTTGTTTTAGATTCAACCCTAAAAGTAATTTATGTAGGCGCTATCGACGATAATTTTGAGGAACCGAAAGAGGTAAAAGAAAAATATTTGGAAGCAGCTTTAGATGCCTATTTGGCAAATATTCCAATATCTATTAGTCAAACAAAAGCTATTGGGTGTGGTATTAAATGGAAACTAGATTAAAATCCTAAACAGGTGTGTCTATAACGGCATATGTTGCACTTCCTTTAGCAATTAAGGTAAGAATACCATTGTTTTCGGTAAATATTTCTGCTTCGGCAAAAATTAATTTCTGACCAGCTTTTAATACAAATCCTTTGCAAAAAGCTACTGGTCCAAGACCCGGATTTAGGTAAGAAACTTTCATTTCGGCTGTAACCACCGTTTGATTCTTCTTTACCAAGGTAAAAGAGGCAAATCCTGCTGCTAAATCGGCAAGAGTAGCCACCACACCGCCATGTAAAAAACCAATTTGTTGTTTATGATGTTGTTCAATCCGAAGCTCGCCCTCTATAAATCCGGGTTCAATCTTACCTACAACAAAGCCTAAATGATTCATGAAATGGTTTTCATGCATTTTTCCTTTAATTAGCTCTAAAAATTCTGGGTTTTGGGGAACAAACTGCTGCACTTTTTTATTTTTTGAAAGGGTTTTACTACTTTGCGAAGGTAAGAACAATCCCTGTGCAATCCATCATCGTTAAAACCTATTCAGATAATTTGTATAATCCAGCCGAAAATGGCTCGTTTAATCAAGTTGTTTATTTTGAAGCAAACCATATTAGTACAGTGGTTGTTGACCCAAATAATAATCAGGTTTTACAATTAACAATTTTCACAGCAGCTGATACAAATTTCTTAAATCTATCATACGATGATTTAAAATCTATTGAAGCCTTAAAAGCCGATTTAGCACACAAATTTAAAGATAGAAAAGTTCTTATTTCTTCAGCCAATACAACCCTCGTTCCTGAGTCATTATTAAACGTTGTTGAAACAGATGCATACTATGCTCTGAACCAAAAAATAATGCCGCAGTCGCAAATATTGTATTGTAAAATGCATGTTCAACAAACAGCTGCCATTTTTAATGTAAGAAATGAATTATTAAAGCTTATTCGCTTTAATATGCCTATGGTGGATGTCTATCATTCATCCCTCTTATTTATTAAAGCTGTGGAGGCTCAAGCCTTTGATAATTCAGCTTCAAAGCTTCATCTTCATTTGCATTCGGGTTATTTTGAGTTGCTAAATTTGGATCAGCAAATTAAATTCTATAATACCTTTACGTTTGAAACCGAAACCGAAATTGTGTATTACCTTTTAGCAGCTGCAGAGCAATTGCAAATTGCACATGGATGTGATGTGGTTCTATATGGAAATTCTACTCATATTACTGAGTTAAATAGCCTCCTTTCTAAGTATGTTCGTTCGGTTCAATACGGTATTAAACCTAAAAGTTTTACCTACCCAATTAGCTTCAAGCAATTTGGCGAGCATCAATTTTTTATAGAATCAGCTGCCCTCTTGTGCGAATAATTGGCGGTCATAAAAAGGGCATTCTTTTGCATGCTCCAGCTGGCCTACCTGTCAGGCCAACAACAGATAGAGCCAAAGAAAGCTTATTCAATATTCTTCAAAATAATTTTGATTTAGAGGAACTAAGTGTGCTCGATTTATTTGCTGGCACGGGTAATATTAGTTATGAATTTGCAAGTAGAGGTGCCATTGCAGTATTAAGCATCGATCAGGATAATGGCTGCGTAAAATTCATGAAAGAAACCGCTCGCAAATTAGATTTCACAGCCATGGAAGTGCGAAGACAAGATGTTTTTGCCTTTTTAAAAAATTGCGAGGAGCAGTTTGATATTATTTTTGGAGATGCTCCTTATGCCTTATCTCGTATAGCAGAAATACCAGGACTTGTTTTTGAGAAAAACCTATTAAAACCAGGTGCATGGCTCATTTTAGAACATGCCACTTTAATGAGTCTTTCTCATTTGCCAAATTTCTTCGAAGAACGCAAATATGGTCAATCTACTTTTTCGTTTTTTAAATCAACTTAAAGTTTATTTTTGACTCAATTTATCTCACATGAAAAAGATAGCCCTGTTCCCCGGAACCTTTGATCCTATTACCATTGGACATGTAAATATCATTGAAAGAGGCCTGCCTTTATTTGATGAAATAATAGTTGGAATTGGGCATAATAGCAGTAAATCAACTTTATTTCCAGTAGAGAAAAGAGCCGAATGGATTAGTTTGGTTTTTAAAAATCAGCCTAAAGTTAGAGCGCATTTCTACGAAGGTTTAACGGTTAAATTTTGTGAAGAAATTGGAGCTCAATATATCCTAAGGGGCATTCGTAACATGGCCGATTTTGACTATGAGAAAAATATCGCTCAAATGAATAAAATTATTTACCCCCAAGCCGAAACTGTATTCTTAATGTGCGACCCTGCTTATACCCCAATAAGTTCTTCTGTGGTGAGAGATTTAATTCGAAATGGAGGAGAAACCTCCGCCTTTGTTCCAAAAGAAGTTCAGTTTTAGTTATTTCCTAGATTGTACCTCTATTAAAATTTCCCTAATCGATTCATACGTGTCATAGGTGCTCAAGTCTATTTCACTTAAATCAACCCATTTAACTTCGGTTATACTCTCTTCTAATTGAGGTACCAAATTTCCCTCAAATCCGGTTTCCATTAAATACCAATGAGTAGCCTTAAGAAACCTATGTCCTTGTAATTTATAGGTATGGTAACTGTTTTCAAAAAATCGTTCAATTTTTAATTCATTTATTCCACATTCCTCTTCAACTTCTCTTTTTGCTCCCTCTTCAATGGTTTCTCCTGGATCAATTTTGCCCTTCGGTAAATCCCATTTTCCCAATCTCTTCATAATTAATAATTCTTTTTTCGAATTAAAAACTATGCCTCCCCCTGCATGAATCGTGGTAAAGTTAGATTTTAACATCATAAAAACTTCCGTACTATCCTCACAAATTAATACACATCCAGTGCTCTGAGGATCCTCAATTTGCCTTACCAAGTCCATCAAATTAATGGCAGAA
Source organism: Bacteroidetes bacterium B1(2017) (assembly GCA_002256395.1). Taxonomy (GTDB): domain Bacteria; phylum Bacteroidota; class Bacteroidia; order UKL13-3; family UKL13-3; genus B1. The sequence continues at coordinate 234,109 of NKJG01000004.1, forward strand.
GTGTAGCTCACTTTTCTCAATTGTTGAAAACGTGGGATTAGTTCTTCAGAACTAGTAATGATTAGAGGCTTATCGTTAATGAAAAATTTATACATTTGTAGGCATGCAAATTAGTGAACCAATCGCAACAAAGATAGCAGAATATTTATTGGAGATAAAAGCCATTAAACTTCAGCCTAATAATCCTTTTACGTGGGCCTCTGGACTTAAGTCGCCAATTTATAGTGATAACAGATTATCGCTTTCACACCCACAAATTCGTACTTTTATTAAACAAGCTTTAGCTCAAGAAATTAGCACTCAATATCCAACTGCTCAGGCAATTATTGGTGTTGCCACTGCTGGTATCGCTCCTGGAGCCTTAGTAGCCGATGAAATGAATTTGCCTTTTGGATATGTTAGGTCAGAAGCCAAAAAGCATGGCATGGGTAAACAAGTAGAGGGTGATATTAGTCCTGAACAAGCTGTTGTAGTTATTGAAGATTTAGTATCTACAGGTAAAAGTAGTCTTCAGGCCATTGATGCCTTGCGAGCACATGGGTCAACTGTTTTGGGCTTAATGTGTATTTTTACCTACGGCTTTGAATCGGCTCAAGCTAATTTTGATGCGGCAAATTGCAAATATGTTTCTTTATGTAATTACGACACTTTAATTGAAGTTGCTGTAGCAAAAGGATATGTGAGCGAAGGCGATAGAGAAGTATTGGCAGCTTGGAGAAGAAGTCCAGAAACATGGGGAGTTTAATTGTTCAGGTGTGGCACTAAAATTATCTAAAAATCCTTTCAAAACGCTCTACGCCATTTATTTTGGTTTGTGGGTGGTATTTTGGTTTTTCCTATTATACCCGTTTATTTATTGGAGCTTATCAAATCCTAAACGGTATCGCTATGCCCATATAATACGTAAGTTTTGGGGCAAAATGCTTTTGGTTGGTGGTCTGATCCGTGTAAAAATGCATTATGAAGAAATGCCCGATCCTAATCAGGCTTATATGATTGTTCCCAATCATACTTCACAAGTTGATATTGTTACCTTAACGGCTAAACTACACCTGTATTTTAATTTCATGGCAAAAGCCGAACTTGAAAGGATTCCTGTTTTTGGCATTTGGTTCAGAACAATTGATATAGCTGTGGAGCGTAAAGATGCTCGCAAAGCCGCTTTAGCCTACCGTAAGGCGCTAAACTGGATTGAAGCAGGAAATAGTATGGTTATTTTTCCAGAAGGTACCATTGCCTCACAAGTGCCTAAAATGATTAAATTTAAAGATGGTCCATTTAGAATGGCCATCGAAAAACAAATTCCTTTGTTGCCCGTTACTATTATCGGAAACTGGCAAGTAATGCCCGATCAAGGTGTTTTTGAAGGTCGTCCAGGAATAGTGCATCAATATGTTCACAAGGCAATTCCAACAAAGGGATTAACCCTTAACGATATTGAAACAGTGAAAGAGCAGGTTTTTCAAGTAATTAGTGATAAATTGCAAGCAAATGGATATTAATAACGAAACAGTTGATCGCTTGGCAGACCTAGCCAAACTAGAGTTCAACGAAACCGAAAAAGAAAATATAAAAAACGACCTCAATAGAATTCTTAGTTATTTTGAAAAACTAAATGAGGTAAATACAGATGGGGTAGAGCCGCTTATTTTTATGAGCGACAATGTAAATTTGCTCCGTGCCGATGAACCTCATACAGATTTTACCAAGGCCGATGCCCTTTTAAATGCACCTGCAAAAGACAGTGACTATTTCCGCGTTCCTAAATTTATTGAGAAATAATGGACGAATTTGTCATCAATATAAAAGGAATAGGTAAAGCATACAAAATTGGTGATGTTATTGTAAATGCCTTGCGTGAAGTTGATCTTCAAATTAAGCGTGGTGAATATGTAGCGCTTATGGGTCCTTCCGGTTCTGGTAAATCTACCCTAATGAATATACTCGGTTGCCTTGATACACCTAGCAAAGGCAAGTATTGGCTAAATGGCACCGATGTAAGTAATATGACGGACAATGAATTGGCCGAAATAAGAAATAAAGAAATCGGGTTTATCTTTCAAACATTTAATCTTCTAGCTCGAAATACTTCCCTCGATAATGTGGCATTGCCTCTTGTATACGCTGGTATTAGTAAAAAGGATAGAGTAGAAAAGGCAGAAGCAGCACTCAAAAGTGTTGGATTAGGAGATAGAATGGACCATAAGCCTAATGAACTTTCTGGAGGTCAACGTCAACGTGTTGCCATCGCTCGTGCATTGGTAAATAACCCATCTATTATTTTAGCAGATGAACCTACAGGGAATTTAGATTCTAAAACTTCTGTTGAAATTATGGAGTTAATAGAAAAAATTCATGAAGCTGGTAATACCGTTATTATCGTTACCCACGAAGAAGATATTGCCAAACGTGCCAAACGTATAATTAGGTTGCGCGATGGCGTGATTGAAGATTATGGCTTAGGATAATTTACCCTCAAAATAATAGTGAGATTTAAACGTACTTTTTAAGTTTGGCTCTTCTAAAAACAAACCAAAAAGGCTTGAACCACTTCCACTCATAGAGGCATAAACAGCCCCACTAGAATATAATGTGTTCTTGATAGAATTCAGTTCTGAATGGTTCTTAAAAATGCTTGCCTCAAAATCGTTTACAAGAGCTTCTTTCCAGGTGTTTATTGGTGATTTAATAATTTCTAAAAGAGAAGTGTTGAAATTGTTTTCAAGTTTATCTCTAGGAATAATTCCAGCAAATGCTTCCGCTGTACTAATATGAATATTGGGTTTTACTAATGCAATCCAATAGGTACTTAAACTCAATTCTATTGGTTCAAGTTGCTCACCTCTTCCTTTGCCTACACACGGTTTATTAAGAATAAAAAATGCGCAATCACTACCAAGTTTTGCAGCATAGTCTAACTGCTTTTCCGTTGAAAGGGATAATTTGAAATAGGTGTTCAATAGCTTAATTGCAAAGGCTCCATCACTTGACCCTCCACCCAAACCAGCACCCATAGGTATGTTTTTTAATAGGGCAATTTCAATAGGAGGTAATGAGTAATCAGTAGCTAATAAATGATATGCTTTTACAACCAAATTCTGTTCTTCATTTCCCTGTACTTCTAAGCCACTGCAACTAAGTTTTACCTTTTGGTCTGAACCAAGCGGAGCTTCAATTATTTCTAATGCATCATAAATTGGAACGGGATAAAATATGGTTTCAAGCTCATGATACCCATCTTGCCTCTTACTCAAAATATGTAAGCCTAAATTAATTTTACACGATGGAAATACGATCATATTATTGAAAAAGTCTTGGGTCGAAATTAAACGGTTTTGTCCATAATACCCTAACCTGTTTGTGAAATTGTGGGTGCAAAGGATTTAATAAGTAATTGTTTTCTTCCGCCACAACGGCAGAGGGCACTTTCATAACTAAACTTTCAAAGCTTTCTATCCATTTGCTACCATAATTTTGCGAGTAAATTGTGCTTGGATACTGATTCCATTCATTTGGCAACTCTTCCTTGCTAGGTTTAAGAATTGTAGCTTGTTCTTTTATGCTTAGGCAAATCAATTGCATATCGGATAAACTAACCAAACCGCCACTATTGCAAGCTAATTCTAGGGCGCAAAGTGAAATATGGCTTGAACAATACAACATAGAAGTGCCAATTTTATTCCATCTCCCTCCATATGTTTTTGCTCCAATGCCACTTAAATCAGAGGCAAATTTGGTTTTGCAAATTCTATATACCTCCATCTTATGAGTAAACGCCGTGTTCTATTCTTCCGAGGGTTTGCAAAACCACTTTTACACCAAAGCCGGTATCTAATAACGAAACTGGACTAACGCCATTTAGCGCCAAAAGGGGCGTATTGAACCAACGTTTAACATGATTCTCATCCGAAAATATTTCCGAGGCTTTTGCCAATATAAGTGCTAATTCAATGGCCTGCTCTGAGGAATAGATATCAAGGATTGAATCTTCGGGAAGACGTTGAAAGGTTTTTGTACTAATGTGTAAAACGCCACAAAGTGTAGTTAAATCTAAGCCCATTTTTTTTGATATACTAAGCAAGGCTTCTTTTTTTATTCCCTTTCTGGTGGCAGCAATTAATAAAAAATCATCTGATAAAGGGCTGTTTAAACCCAATAATTGCGCAGCCACATACTCTACATTAGGCTTGTTTATAGTATACACAGCTTGGATATCTTCAACCTTATCAGGGGATTCCTTTGGTTCTGTGTATTTTTTGCGTGTATTTTTATAGGTTGCCATTTCTCTTTAAAACAAGTCAAAAATACAAAAATTCTAGAATTTTGTCTATTTTTTTTTCATTAAATATTTTTTTGCCTCTTCCACATCAAAGTGAAAAAGGAATTCTTGATTTATTTGCTTTATTTTTTTTGATTTAATGGCCTCCAATACCTCTTCTATATTCTCTACAATTATTCCATTAGCTCCATCCAACAAATCGCCTAAGCCTCCTTTTTTGTAACCTATTACTTGAGTACCCACCAAAAAACTTTCATGTGCAATTCTATTCCAGCCTTCATTAATATATGGCAAGGCCAAGGTATATTCACTTTTAGCCATTTCACTCAAATACGCTTCAAATGTTTTAAAATACCTAATCTCGTAAGTCTCAAAATCACCTGCTTTTTCGGGGGCATTTGTGCTAAAGTAACACGCATATCCTAAGGCTGTGAGCCAACTACTTAAATCAATTACATCACGACTATTTTTAAACGACTCTTGTCCAAGGTGAATTTGTTTTTTCTTTGGTAGGTTACGATAAGGGATATATTGTTTTGAATCAAAAAAATTAGGAAAATACAGTACCTTATTGATGCCTATTTTTTTCTCAAAATAATTTTTCCAAAAGGGTGCTACACATACTATTTGAAGTTTCTGTGGGCTTATCCACCTTGCCAAAAAGAGTAGGATGGAATACCAAATTTTTAGAATGGTTTGCTTCTTGTCTGTTGGGTCGAAATAATGCCACACAACCCAAACCTTTTTTTTGTTAAACAGGTTTCTTAATAATACCGGTAGGGCAATTCTGGCAACGCAAATATTTTGGCTACCATATCCTTCTTTAAAACTCCAAGTAAATAGTTTTAGATAGTCAAGTGGGGTTTCAAAATACTCCCAACGACGTTTTTCAATATAGGCACTTGGACTTAAACCCAAATGCTCACATAAAGTTTGGGCAAATTGCTTCTCGTGCAAATAGCCTCCTGTTAGGTGTTTACCATGACTTAAATAAATTACGTTCTCCAACTACTTGTTCTATGAATATACCTCTGCAAAATAAGAATTGCACTTGTAAGATGGTCGAAATAAAAAAAACAATTTCTTGCCTAACAATTGTTAGGGTTTTCGTATGTGCCTGATTTTAATCATTTTTTATATTGCCTTATCGGTAGAATTTAGTGTTTTAAACCCAAAAAAATTTTATGGAAACAGCTGCTTTAAATGATGATTTGATGGCTCCAGAAGTTATTGCTAATCCGCATGCGTATTATCATAAACTTAGAAGTGCCGAACCAATTCATTGGAATGCTCGATGGGGAGGATGGGTTCTTACTGGTTACAATGATGTGGTGGAAGTGTTGAGAGATTCTCTTCATTTTTCTTCAGATCGTATGGGCTTTTTGGCTCAGGAGTTAACTCAAGAAGAACAAGAATCTATTGCCCCAATTTTCAAAGTTTTATCGTATTGGATGGTATTTCGCGATCCGCCAGAACATACAGCTTTAAGAATGCTCCTAAATAAACACTTTACTCCAATAGCCATTGAGCGTTATAGACCAATGGTACGTAAAATCGTTCAAAAAACAATTGATCGTATGTTGGCAAAGGGTAAAATAGATTTTATTAAAGACTTTGCATATGAAGTACCCATGACCGTTATTCTTGAACTTATTGGTGCGCCAGATTTGGATACAGATAAGATTAAAGAATGGTCAGAAAAATTAGGCTTATTCTTCTTTATTAAAGCGGATGAGCCTCGCCGCAGGGAAATTGCTTGTGAAGGAATTGATTCCTTAGTAAACTATATTACACCATTAATTGAAAAACGTAGAGAACGCCCTGGTATAGATTTAATAAGCTTATTACTTTCTGCCGAAGAGGCTGGAAGCATTACCGCAAATGATGTTTTGGCTACATGTGTTCTTTTAGTATTTGGTGGCCATGAAACAACCATGAACTTAATTGCCAATGGTACAATGGCTTTTATGAACCATCCCGATCAGTGGGATAAATTCCAGCAAAACCCAGATTTGTTGAAGAAAGCTGTAGAAGAATTATTAAGGTATGATGGTTCTGTTAAATCAACCGTACGTTGGGCAAAAGAAGATTGTAAAGTAGGGGATACCTTAATTAAAAAAGGTGATCGCTTATTAGTGAGTCTTTCTGGTGCAAACCGCGATCCTCAACAGTTTACCGACCCTGATGGATTAGATATTACTCGTAATCCAAACCTTCACGTGGCATTTGCTCATGGTATCCATGTTTGTTTAGGTGCATCTTTAGCCCGTATGGAAGTGGAAGAAGCATTTGCAGGTTTAATTAGTAGAATTCAATGCCCAGAATTGCAAGCAGATGCTCAACTATCGTATTATCCATCTGTGGTGCATAGAGCATTAAAAGAGTTGCCAGTTATTGTTAAACCGTTAAATAGTTAGGTTATGGCAAACATAAAAGTAAGCGTAAACCTCAATAAGTGCGTTGGCTCGCAATTATGTATGATGTTTTCGCCCTCTGTTTTTGATAAGGATGAAAACCGTCAGGCTCGTGTTTACAACCCTGAAGGTGCAGATTTAACAGAACTCTTAGGCACCGCAGAACAATGTCCGCAATGTGCCATTAAAGTAGAAAATACCGATACGGGAGAGGTGTTGTTTCCTCCTCCTGAATTGGCTTTTTAGGTGTGTTAAAAGCCTCCTTTGCTTCATGCATTGGGGGCTTTTTCTTTTCTATCTGTTTTAATAGTCTATCTTCCTTGCCTTAAGTACTACTATTTATGCCTATTTACAGCAATCAAGAAATGATTAACCAAACTCGTAAATGGGTACAAGAGGTGGTAATTGGAACCAATTTTTGCCCCTTTGCAGCTAAAGAAATGAAGGCAAATACTATTCATTATGAAGTTGCTCCTGCTGGCAATATGGCGGCATCAACCATGAGCCTTCAACTAGAATGTGAACGCTTAAATGAACATTCAGAAATTGAAACAACACTCCTGTTATTTCCATTTATGTTTAGTAGGTTCAGCCAGTATTTAGAATTTGTAGAAGTGGCAGAAATAATGCTACACAAACAAGGGTATGATGGCATTTATCAATTAGCAAGTTTTCATCCAAACTATTGCTTTGCGGGTTCATCAGAAAAGGATGCAGCAAATTATACCAACAGATCCATCTACCCCATGTTGCATTTAATACGTGAGGCGAGTATAGAAAAAGCCATCGAAAAATACCCCAACCCTGAGGGTATTCCTGAGCGAAATATTCTCTATGCAAAGAAGAAAGGTCTAGCATACATGAAATTGCTTAAGGATAAGTGCTTGGAATAAGAGGAAGGTCGCTGGTGAGTTGGCCGCTAGGTTTTATATCCATTCAAATTTAGCAAAGGCAACTAGTAATTAGCCACCAAACATCCAACTACCAGCAACAACTACCTCAATAATTGAACATTCCCTTTTAAATAATACCATTTCCCAGAATACCCTTGTGCTTCAATAAAGTAAAGGTAAATATCGGCCTCTACTCCAGCTCCTCTGTAGGTTCCGTCCCAACCAATATCTGGGTTTGTGCTTTCAAAAAGGGTTTCTCCCCACCTGTTTAAAATTCGTAAAGAATAGGTTTCTATTCCAAGTGTAACAGGTTTATATGTTTCGTTTAGTCCATCGCCGTTAGGAGAAAAAGCATTTGGTGGAAAAATATGTTCCTCTCTTGGAGGTTTACTAATTTTTGGGTTTTGTTGAATTATTAGTACGTAACCTATTTGAATTGGACTCTCGCATCCTAGTTGATTTTTGGCGATAACACTTAGTTCAAAAATACCAGGTATTGAATCCCAATCTACTTGTATGTTGTTTGTGCCATTTCCACTTACAATAGTGCCTCCTTCAATTTCCCATTGATACGTTGCACCCGGATTTTGAATCACATAATAATGTATGTTTTTCTCACCGGTGCATACGGTATCAATTATCTGTGCCCTTAGGTTCAGGCATAGACAGGTAGCTGCAATCCCAATTATATATTTTAGATTATACAAGGTTTCTGCAATAGAAGAAATCTAATAATGCATAATAGCTGAGGTGGCAGGTTTTGGCATTACAGTTACACTGGCCGAACCTGAATAGGTACCACTGCAACCTAATCTGTCTGAAATACTAGTTGGTATATAGGCCTTAATACCTGCTGTAGTAAATAGTTGTGAGTTAAAATTGTACGGATTACTACTCGTACTAACTGTTCTTGCAACGCCCGCTTCGGTATAATTAACTAACCAAGGAGCTTGCCCTGTAAAATTCATTTGTAGCTTAGCCAAAACTGTGGCCGAGTTTAAACAAATTGAATCGGTGCCACTTACTACAACTGTAGGCGGAGCAAGCCTTAATACCGCTAATGAAACAGTATCGCCAGGACAACCTAAGAAGTTAACTTCAACTACCTTTAAGGTGTCAATTCCAGGTGTTGCACTCCAATTAATGGTAATTGAATCGGAGGTGCCACCACTAGCTTTGGTACCATTTTTTATTACCCAATTAAAGGTGCTTCCAGTTTGTCCACTTACTTTGTAAATTTTACCTGAGGCGCCGGCACAAACAGTATCTGGGGTAGCAGTACTTTGTGCAAATATGGAAGTTGAAAGGGTAAGGAATAGGCTAAAAAAGGCAAGTTTAAAAAGTAATGTAGTTTTCATGGTTTGTTTGGTTTTTGGTTTATTTGTTAGGGAAAAATTTGTCGAAAAATGAGGATCCAAATTGAAGAAGTTTCTCTGGGGCATTTAGGCTAAAAAAAATGAGGGCAAGTAGTCCAGCATTTCTTAATAATTCTCGGTTTTTCATGAGTTGGTTTTTAATAGTGATATAAAATTGGGATTGGGTTTTGCGCAGTTGAATTTCCTTGGGCAAAGCTTGTTTGATTATAAGCTCTGCCTCTAGTTTCATGGTAGGAGTTTCCATTTGTCTCATCTTGTGAATACCTGTAGGCATACACTCTATAATAAATCTTCCCGCATTCGGCCGCATGAGAGTGTACAAAGCTTGAAAGTTGAGAAGTAGTTAAGGTGGCAATTATGGTGGCCGAACCAATGCTTGTTCCAGTTGTGTAGGTGGTTCCATCGACGGGGCTGCTAGAAAATATACCCGTATTGCTTTTTAAAATAAGATACCCTTGAGTTAAATCTGTTGAGTAGGGGTCAAGTGAAACATTCCATCTTAAGGTGTCTACAGTATGGGTTGTATTGGTGCTTATAGTTAGCGTTGGAGTGGTCCAGGTAGGTTCTCTTAATTGGTTCCAAAAGGCTTGGTTCGAACCTAAATTGCCGCTCCTAAAATTTGGAAGGCCAAGGCTTAGCCCTGTGCTGGTCATGTTTGTTTTTACCGTATCCTCAATTATATTATCATATCCTGCAAGGGTTGCTCCCGGACAAACCTGAATAAGTTTATTGCTGGAACCTGCTTGGTTGTTTATTACTTTTGGGTTTGCTACCATAAGCCAATTGCTATGATTGGTTCCGTGGCCAAGGGAATGAATAGGGATGTCGTATTTAATGGTAATCATTTCGGCCAAACTTTGTAAATCTAATTTTGGGTCTGAATTAGCAGGACAATCATCAAAAACAGCAGAGAATTGAGCATGCACCGATATAAATCCATCGGCTTTACTGGTGTCTATGGAATAGGGTACGTTTGAAGAATTAGTAGAACGGCAGTAAATTAAAATGATGGTACCTCTTCTGAGGTGGTTCCAAAAATTTATGCTTTTAAACTTTATACTGGCATAGTTACTTAAATGCCCTCCTCCGTTTACATCATAATCGCCAACTAGCCATTCTCTAATATCTAAATTATCGCTGGTAACTAATAGCTCTATCCATGAATCTCTTTTATCGGCTGCAACATAATAGCTACTCACTACCATGTTCTGCGCATGTGCTAGTTGCAGCCAAGTTAGAAAAGCTATAAATGTTAGAGTTTTTTTCATGTTTGCTCAAAACGAATATAGCAGTTGAAATAAATTTTGCAACGCTTAAACTAAATTTTACGCTGTTTGAATTGTTTTTCAGGCAAATAAAATAATGGCATTGATTTTTGTAAAATGTGGATAATGTTGCTTAAATAGCTGATAGGCATATAGTTGTTGAAAATACTTTGAAAATCTAATTTTGTGTTTAGTTTTCATAAAACGTCTAAAAATTAGCGAAAAAAGAATGTGAGTGGTTATAAAAATATGTTGGATGGTTAAATGAGGATTGGTTGATGCTTTCTTTAATTAGATAATTTGCTTTTATAAAGCCATTTTTCATGCCATTTTATGGGTTAATTAGTAAGCCAAATCTGTCCATTTGAGGGTAGAAATACTACTTGCATCATTTTACCTTGCTTTCATTTGCGTCTCTTTTATATTTGTCGAATTCAAAATCATTCAATAGGAATACCTTACTAAATTTACATAATCATACTCACCACTTAAACACTTACATATGAAAATTCTAAAAATTATCCTTATTGCCTTAGCAGGTATTGTTGCGTTGCTATTGCTAGTTGCTTTATTTATTAAAAAAGAATACGATGCTCAAAACGAGATAATCATTAATGCTCCAAGGCAAAAGGTATATGATTATTTAAAGACCTTAAAAAATCAAGATAGTTTTAATAAATGGGTTATGGCTGATCCAAACATGAAGCGCGAGTATACAGGTACCGATGGCACGGTAGGTTTTGTGTATTCCTGGAATGGAAATAAGAAGGCAGGCGAAGGAGAATTAGAATTAAAAACACTAGTTGAAGGCGAACGAATAGAAACAGAAATACGCTTTGTACGTCCAATGAAATCAATAGCTTATTCTATTACACAATTGGATTCTGTTTCAGAAAACCAAACCAAAATTACTTGGAATAGCAAAGGAGATATGCCGTATCCAATGAATATTATGATGCCAATGGTGCAAAGTATGTTGGCTAAGGATATGGGCATTAGCCTGCAAAACTTAAAAGCTATTTTAGAGAAATAGTACTTATAAACGATATAAAAGCGCAAAGATTAGGCGTGTTTCAGATTTAACTAAATCGGGGCGCCAAGTAGGATCGAGTGGGGTAGTGGAATAACCTGTTTGGGAGGTAACACCGCCTCTTCCTGCAAAATAAGGAACATCTGCGTTTCTATAAACAAGCTCTGTTCTGAAAGTTAAGTTATCGCTTGGCATTAAATCTAAATTGGTTGATACATCCCATCCAATAAATTTATCGCCAGGGTTGGCACTAAACGGAAAAGCTCCTGCTGTTTGGGTTGGGTTATTTGGGTTGGGCAATGGGCTAGCTTGGCCAGTTGGGTAAAGAACTAAATATCTTCCTGGGTTATCCATCCAACCTCCACCAAAGGTCCAGGCCATTTTGTTTTTAGCAAACCACATTCTGTTATAAAACATTATGCTGGCAAAGTACTGGGCCGGACCTTTTACTGCATCCGATTTTAATCCATTTACGCCATCTCCTTTTTCAAACCCAAAATCTCCTGTTAAAGAGAAAGCCATTTTGTTTACCCCCTTTTTTCCTGGTCTATTAAAATATCTAACTAATAAACTATTATCAGAATGGAATCTTGTTCTATGGGCAAAGCCAGCATCATCGGTGCCGTAATAATTATTGGTAAGTGCTTTTACATGGCTGTTTGAACTCATATAGGTAATATTACCACCTACGCCAGGCATGCTATTAAACTTGCCATAACTTTGCCAACCATTAATAATCCAAGGTTCTACTTTCCAGTTTTTGTTTATGAATATTTGGCACCTTACCCCATTAAAAAACCAAGGCGTATTGTCTGAGGTAAAGGAGGCTTGATACTCCCAATTCTCGGCTTGATAGAAGGAGTTTAAACCTACATAACTCATAAATAAACCCGCATCAATATTTATTCCGTGAAGTTTATTAAAATGATACCCCGCATAGGCTTCACTTAAATAGCGATATACATCAGGTAGGTTATATTGCCCTTTAAACGTACTATAATCATTTCGCGGAATAACAGTAGAGCGGGTGCCAAACTGAGTCATTATTCTAGCGCGTGTATTGTTGTAATTAAAATCACCGCCAAAGTGCAAGGCTGCAAGTTGAATTTCATTATGGCGAGCCATGGCGGTTGAACCAACAACAGTATTATCTATTGGGTTGTTAAATGAGTAGTTGTAATTCACATCCACAAGAATGCTCGGACTAAAAATCTTCATGTTTTTAAAGGGCAATGAATCGCGGCGGTCGCTACCATTTTGCCAGGTTTGGTCAATTCCTTCAAAGGGTTCACCTTTTTGTTGAGCTAAAAGTTGGAAGGATGACAAGCTTGTAAGTGCTACAAGTAATAAAATACGAAAGGAGTTTATTTGAGTGTTCATTTTGAGTGTAGAAATCAATTGTTTTTAATTTCTTTAAAAGTAGGCATCAAATTTTAATAAAATAAATGACATAATTGCACACCCTGTAAAGGGGTGGAAATAAATTTTATTTACTAGTTAGTAAAAAAAATGTTTAATAAGTAAATAATTAGTCTATTTATGTAAATCAACTAGGACTAACAATTTACCCCGCCTGCCATGAAATCGCTTCACAAAAATTTACTTGATTCTAAATTGAACTATTAAAAGAATATGAATGTGAAACTTGAAGCAGATGAATCATGGCATCAATCTACGGATGAGTATATTGATCTATTTAATTTAAGTCCCATTCCCATGTGGATTTTTGAAATAGAAACCTATAGATTTTTATTAGTAAATGAGGCTGCTTGTAAACAATATGGGTATACACAAGAAGAGTTTGCATGCCTTACTCTAAAAGATATTCGCCCAATTGAAGAGTTAGATTTGTTGGACCAATTAGTTAAGATATGTTCAAAAAACAAATCTTATCAAATACCAGAGATGGTAAAACATAAGAAAAAAGGTGGAGAACAATTATTAGTTAAGATAAAAAGCTCGGCAGTAACTTTTAAAGGAAAAGAAGCTCGTTTGGTTTTGCTCCAAGATGTTACAGAGGAAGCAGAAATCCAGAACCAACTTGAAAAAAGTAATTCAAGGCTTAAATTAGCCAGCGAAATTGCCAAGCTTGGTTATTGGTCGCATGATTTACCATTAAATAAAATTCAATGGTCGGATGAATTGTACAAAATTTTTGAAGTAGACCCAAGTACTTTTAAACTTAATTTTGAGGAAATAAAAGAGCTTTACCACCATGAGGATCAAGGCTCCTTTAATTTTGATTTTGAAAATCATTTTGGAGAAATTGAAGTTAAGGAAAATGAAAGTAGAATTTATACTCCAAAGGGTGAATTAAAATGGATTTATGAAAGGCAATATTTAATTAATAACAAGGAGAATAAACCAATTAGGTTAGATGGAATTGCCTTGGATATTACGAAAAGAAAATTGCATGAACAGGAGTTGGTTGATAGCAATGAACGCTTTAAATTTATTGCCCAAGCAACAACAGAAGCAATAATTGATTGGGATGTTAAAAATAAAACTGTTTTTTGGGGCGAAGGTTTTACTACCATTTTTGGGTATGATAATAAAACCACAAATATTCACTTATGGCAAAATAATATTCATGCCGATGACAAGGAAAAGGTATTAGTAGATTTGCATACCTATTTATGCAATAGAAATACAAAAACTTTTAATAGCGAGTTTAGGTTCATTAAATCTAATAGCCAAACAGCTTATGTGCAATTAAGGGGTATTATTATAAGAAATGCAAATGGAACTGCCACTAGGGTTTTAGGTGCCATGATAGATTTAACAGAAACCTTGGAGCGTTTGAATAAGATTGAAAAACAAAGTAAGGTATTACAGGAAATTTCTTGGACTCAATCGCATATTGTTAGAGCACCTTTAGCAAATTTAATGGGTTTGGTTAGTTTACTTAAAGAAAATTCTAATCTGGATCAAGAACAGGAAAATCTCCTGAATTTAATTGATACATCTGCCCAAAAACTAGATACTATTATTAGAGAAATTGTAAAGAAGTCAAATTAGGTTTTAGTAGGTCTTGGTAATTATTTTTAAGCAGGATTCACAAAAACCTGTCATTTCATTTAAGTGATCTTTTCCTTCTGCGTCTCGCATCAGGCAGGTTATAGTAGAGCAATGTTTAAGGCCTTGTGTGTGCCCGTATTCGTGTAAGGCTAATTTGCCAAGTTTCTCTAGTTTATTTGCCCCTTTTAATCTATAGTTTGAAATAATGCATGCCTTACCAGGGCAATAACCTAAGCCCATTATTCCCCAGTCTTTGTGTATGCCCTTGGTAGAGCTTATATCGCTGTAGCAAATGCCTAAAATTACTCCATCGCTTGGGCATAATTTGTTTAATAGTTTTAATAAAGAATCGGCTCTATACCTAGTTTTTGTTTGGTTCAGCGCCCAAGCAGGCAAGCTTATTGGAGCTACTATTTTTATGTGTGAGGAGTCTAATTTAAGGGCAAATTGTAGTTGATTTTTTAGTCTTAGTATATCCTTTGTTGGCACATTGGTAAAAGCTTGCAGGTATATACTCTTGGCTTGGTTCGAACCTATGTTGGATGTGAGGTTTTGGGTTTTTAAAAGGCTAAGCCAAATGAATAAGCTTAGTAGACTTAGCAGAGAAATGAATACGAATAGTTTTTTCATGGGTGATTTTCTGCCAAGGAACAATTGCTTATTGGACTATGCTTATTGTTAAGCAATTGTTTAACGGAGTTCTATATTCAAATTTAGTAAAGCCAAGTTTTTGATTAAACCAGGCTTTGGAGGTGTACCTGCCTGCCTTTGATACACCTATTCCTTCAACGAGATAGTTTACTTGAATTGGGTTTGAACCAATTGTATCTATCTGCCTTAAGGTATATGAATATTCTACTTCCGAGCCACGTTCTTCTGAGCTATGTGTTCCTAAATTAAATTTATCTTTCCATGTGGCACCAATTTGTAAGGGGTATTTAATTTTTGGGAAAGGAGCCAATTCTGTGTATTCTTCATAGCCTTTAAAGCGCGGCGGATGAAGCCATAATTCTTGTTCAGTATCAACCAATCCTGTAACATTATCTGTGGTTTCAACCGAGGTTTGATTGGGCGCTGGAGAATAGGTATGTATTAATGTCCAAACAATTTTGTTTTGGGCTGCCATAAAAGCTTCGTCTTCTGTTTTAAGAATTAGGGTGTCTTGGCTTGTAACTATCTCATTTGAGTCATTGAAAGTGGCAAGAAAGGTCCACTTTTTATTGGCCGAATATATACCCGAATGACTATTAATTGGTTCGTGAAATAAAGAGCATTGGTTGACTACTAAAAGGAATAGTGCCAATAGGAGAGTAGAAGTTAGTTTCATAGCGGGGTAATTTGTTGGTAGACCAAATTTAGAGAAAAAAGTTTAATGTCCATAGTCTATAGACCATAGACTAATCAACCTTTACTTTAGTTAAAATAAATTGGTTCAATTTCTCCTTTTCGCCGCGTTTGGTTTTTGCTGTCGAGTGAATAGAGGCAAAGGCTAAATAATAATCGCCGTACCAATAATTTAAGGCGTTGCCAAGTATTTCTTGATCTTTTTCTGGGATAGCTTTAAAGCCTAAATCTAGTTCACTTTCTTTTATAAATTCGCCCTTTGAAGTGTAGCTTCTAGAAACAATTTTGGTGCTGCTTAAATAGGCCGCTGTGATAGTATTATTTGTGTTTTCTTTAATTTTTAAAAAGGTTATAGGCACGGGTGCATCAAACAAGAAACTTCCTGGATAATCGGTATAAGATTTCTCATTAATGTCCATTGGGAAACTTGAACTCCATACCATTTTTCCATTTAGGTCTAATTTAATCATACATGCGGCGGTGTATTTAAACCCTCCAAAAAGTATACTCGATCTGGCAGAAGCATTCATTCTATAGGGTCTGTTTTCTGTGGTTGGGTAAAATACTTCTCCCATTAACAAATAACCATCCGCTAATTTTCTTGGTTCGTGCTGTACAAAACTAAACTCTTCTCCCTTGTTTATGGTTAAGCCAGAGAAGGTTTCTGTTTTATATATCTTTTCAAATTGAGAATTTACCGTTTCCTTAAATTTTTTAAGACTTGATAATTGGTAAAAATCAACTGCCTCAGGTTTATTGCTTAAGGAATTTGCAAAGAATATACCCTCTGGAAAATAGCTTGCTTCTTTCACATAGGTTCCTGTAAAGATATCGTTTGAACCATTTATGGCGCGGGTATTAGCCGAATGCATATACTCATTAAAATTGCTGGTTAAATTAGCAGGTTTTCCAAATGCTCCTTTTTCTGAGGCATGAATAGCAAATATATCGCTGGTTTTTCTACTAGGTGAGGCCTTAAAATAGAAGATTATTTCTTTTTCAGGTTCTATTTTCTGGCAACCCATATAAAACACCTTCATATTGCCAATATCTTCTAATTCTACTTTATAAGAATTCAATAAATTAGTTTGCCAATTTAGCGAAATAAGGGCTTTATCACCACCAATAGTACCTTCAAAGAAAAGCATATCACCCATAACTGTAGCCTCAGAAAGTTTGGCACCGCGCGGCAATTTGCCACTAACTTTTTTTAAGTCACCGTTTTCGGTATTTATACTCATTAAAAAGTATTCCCCATCACTATTAAATTTAATTACATGGGCTGTTTTTTCTGATTTTGCCCATAGTTCAAATTCTCTTAAATCGTATTTAAAGCTGGCCTTTTTAGAAAATTTCTCAACCAAATTGGTATCGTAAATATGGAATTCATATTCATTGGTTTTTCCGGCTACTAAATATTTTTCAAAACTAATTAGGGCTGCCGAGGTACCTATTGTAGTAGCTTTATAATTAAAACAATACTCTGGTTGTTCTATATCAATTCTGTTTTGAATAGTGCTTTGGGCATTTGTTAATAGGGGCATTAAAGCTACCCATACAAATAGGTGGAGGAGATGTTTCATGATTTATAATTTTCGAAATATAATTTATTCATAAAAAAGTCCATACTCTATCGTCCATAATCCATAGTAAGAAGTTTAAAGCAAGGGTATTAAAGTTTTCGTTTCCCAACCTCCCATCCTCACAACCTCACAACCTCACAACCTCTCCATACCTCCCTAATACTCCTCATACCATCTAAAGGTGTTTTGAACAATAGCTTGTTTTTCTTTTTTCAAATGTTCCAAAAATGCAGCGGAGGCGGGTGAATGTTTCTTTCCTTGAAGCCAAATTAAACTCCAAGTGGTTTTTATGGGAAGTCCTTTTACAGGAATAATTTGTAAGTCGCCGTTTTGCAATTCACTTTTAATACCTATAAGTGGCATAATAGAATATCCTAAGCCCGCTAGGATGGCTTGTTTTACGGCTTCGTTTGAGCTAAGCTCCATTTTCTTTAGCACCGATATTCCTTTTTGTTCTATAAAGTTCTCCATGGTTTGCCTAGTGCCCGAGCCCTTCTCTCTAAAGATTAACGGGAGTTCATGAAATAGTTCTTTGTTTGAACTATTTTTCTTTTGGTTTAGTTGATTGGTGCCAACCAAGTATAATTTGTTTTGTAGTAAATCTAGTTTTTGAATAGCAAGTTTTTGGGGGAGAATAGAAACCAATGCCATATCTACTTCATTGTTTTCAAGGGCTTCTAGCACCTTACTTTTATTGGTTACATCCATGGCTAGTTCTATGCCTGGGTGTTGTTTCATGAAATCGCTCAAGAAATAGGGCATTACATATTTGCCCGTAGACACGATAGATATTTTTAAACGGCCCGTTAATTCACCTTTGTGGGCCGAAGCTTTATAGTTGATGGCATATACCTGTTCTATAATTTTCTCTGCTGCTTCGGCTATTTCTTTCCCAAAATCTGTGATATAGATTCTTCTTCCCTGCAATTCTGTTAAGGGAATTTCAAATTGATCTTGAAAATTCTTGAGTTGAATAGATACCGCAGGCTGCGTTAGGTTCAGCTCTTCTGCTGCCTTGGTTACACTTTGTGTTTGAACAATTTTTAGAAAAATTTGAAGTTGGTTCAGTGTATAGTTCATAAAAAGTATTTATGGAATGTATTACAAAGTTCAATAAAAATTTATGAATTAGGCAAGACATTTTTGCATCCGATAAAAAACACACTAAGCATGACAAAAATTACAGTTGCAAAAGGAGATGGTATTGGTCCAGAAATAATGGATGCCACCTTAGACATTCTTTTAAGCGCAGGAGCCAAGCTCGAAATAGATGAAATTGAAGTTGGAGAAAAGGTTTACCTGGCGGGAAATACTTCTGGTATATCAGCCGAATCGTGGGATATTATTAGAAGAAACAAGGTGTTTTTAAAAGCACCCATTACTACTCCACAAGGAGGAGGATACAAAAGCTTAAATGTGACCACACGTAAATTTTTGGGTTTATATTCAAATGTGAGGCCATGTAGAAGTATGCATCCATTTGTAAGCACCAAGCATCCTATAATGGATATTGTAATTGTAAGAGAAAATGAAGAGGACTTATATGCAGGGATTGAGCATCAGCAAACGGATGAGGTGGTTCAATGTTTGAAATTAATAAGTAGACCGGGTTGTGAGAAAATTGTACGGTATGCCTTTGAATATGCCAAGCAACAGAATAGGAAAAAGGTAACTTGTTTTACCAAGGATAATATCATGAAACAAACGGATGGATTGTTTCACCAGGTTTTTGATGAGATTGCTAAAGAGTATCCTGAAATAGAAAATGAACATTGGATTATAGACATTGGTGCAGCAAAAATGGCCGACACTCCAGAGGCATTTGATGTCATAGTTATGCCAAACTTGTATGGCGATGTTTTAAGTGATGTGGCTGCACAAATAACTGGATCTGTTGGCTTGGCAGGTTCTGCTAATATAGGCGAAGAGTGTTCTATGTTTGAGGCCATACATGGTTCGGCACCAAGAAGAGCCGGACAGAATGTGGCAAATCCATCTGGCTTATTACAAGGAGCCATTATGATGTTAAACCATATTGGCCAAACAGATATTGCCGAAAAGGTTCAAAACGCTTGGCTTAAAACCTTAGAGGATGGTTTACATACCTATGATATTTATAAGGAAGGAATTAGTAAAGAAAAGCTTGGAACCAAAGAATTTGCCAAGGCGGTTATTTCAAATTTGGGCAAAATGCCAAGCGTTTTAAATCCCGTTTCTTACGCAAATAATTCGGCTTTAAATCTCCCAAAATACAAGAGGAAACCATCGGCCAGAAAAGTATTGGAAGGAGTGGATGTGTTTGTTCAATGGAATGGCACCAATGCAAATGAATTGGCAGACATAGTAAAACATATGGAAAATTATAACCTTAAACTTTCCATGATTACCAATAGAGGTATTAAAGTTTGGCCAGAAGGATTTAAGGAAACGTTTTGCACCGATCATTGGAGATGTAGGTTTAAACCGGTAGAAGCTTCGGTACTAACAAAGGCAAGTATTGTTGATCTTTTAACAAATGCCATTCACTTGAATATAGATACAATCAAAACAGAAAACCTGTATTCGTTTGATGGAAAAACGGGATATTCATTAGGTCAAGGACAATAATTAAAACATATGAACATACACTTAATACAAGGAGAATTTAGTTCGAGCGATGCTCTTGAGCTTATTACGGAATTGATACATGTTAAAATTAAGTTTCATGAGAACAAAATTAATACCCTTAGTTCTGAGGAGGATATTAAAAGTAGGGAAACGAAAATAAAAATGCTTCAGAATGAATTGGCCGCGGTAAGAATGAAGCTGCTTGGTATAAAAGGCAACGTTACTCTTGAATCACAAATAACGCTAAATTAGGAATGAGAAAAATAAAAATTGGATTTTACATATTGGTACTTATAAGCTTAATAGCTTTGGCTATGCTAGCTAATACTGAATCGTCGAGTAAAATATTGGCCTCTATAGGAATAATTCTTGGTTCACTCATAACATATGATCTTAAACGAACCAACACCCAAAATAGTTAACACATGAATTTTAATTTATTACTCGAAAATTTAACGAATCCAGCCTTATTGTTTTTTGTTCTTGGAATAGTGGCCGTGTATTTAAAAAGTGATTTAGAAATACCAGCTAATTCCTCTAAATTTATCTCTCTTTATTTATTGTTTTCAATAGGGTTTAAAGGCGGACAAGAACTCTCGCACGAAACCTTTACGAGCGAAATTGCTTATTCCATGTTGTTTGGAATAGGCATTTCGGCCTTTATACCTGCGTACACATTTTTTATCTTAAAACGAAAGCTTAGTGTATATGATGCAGGCGCTATAGCCGCCGCCTATGGATCTGTGAGTGCGGTTACCTTTGTTACGGCAGTTTCCTATCTAGAATCGCAGCAAATGGGCTTGCATGGCCATATGGTTGCTATTATGGCATTAATGGAATCGCCTGCCATTATTGTTGGATTGGTTTTACTATCTATTTATAACAAAGAAAAGAAAGGAGCAAAGCTCAATATACCCTCTGTTATAAAGCATTCCTTAACCAATGGAAGTGTTTTATTAATTCTTGGTAGTTTGCTTATTGGATTTGTTGCCAGTGCCAAACATGCCGAAGGAATTAAGCCCTTTACAAACGATTTGTTTAAAGGATTTCTAGCCATCTTTCTATTAGATATGGGTATTAGCAGCGGCAGAAAACTTAAGTCATTCTTTTCATTTGGACTTTTCCCTTTCTTGTTTGCGGTATTTATTCCACTCCTTAACGGTTGTGTATTTGCCTTGCTAAGTGGTTTAATTAGTTCTGATCCTACCAATCGGTTTATGTTTGCTGTTCTTGCCGCAAGTGCCTCTTATATTGCGGTTCCCGCTGCTATGAAAGTGTCTGTGCCAAAGGCCAACCCTGGCTTGTATTTACCCATGGCCTTGGCCGTAACCTTTCCAGTAAATATAACCCTTGGTATGCCTTTGTATTGGTGGATTGTTATGAGTGTTTAGATGAATTGGAAAAATGTATCTATACCATAAATACACTTAATAGGAATTTCATTAAATAAAATAGGAATTCAATTTTCCTTCAAATTATTTTCTTATGTTTGTTTTACAAGCAAACCTAACATGCTCGAATTACTTAAAAACCCTTGGCCCTGGTATGTTGCAGGACTATTCAATGCCATTCTTGGAGCCTATTCTTACGGGTATTTTAGAGAGATAGTATCACACTAGCATTTACTAATTTGGCAAACGATAGCTATAAATCTCTCTTAAGGCATTGCAATTATTTATTGTGTTTAAGTGCTTTACTGTTGGTTTGTGTCCTTATTATTATTGGCTTACCAATAGTTAAACCTGCAAATTCGAAAGGCATAGGATTGCAAATCGAAACAAACGATTCGAATGCATTTTGGCAAGCAGCCATTCTTGGTAATGAGTTGCCCGAAAATCAAAAAGAACTTATTCTTTATGGAAAAGAATTGATACAACACACCTCTATTTATCTTGGTCCTAAGGGGCGTGTTAGTCAAATAAGCAATGGCATGAATTGCCAGAACTGCCATTTAGATGTAGGAACAAAAATATGGGGGAATAATTATGGTGCTGTGTATGCAAACTACCCAAAATACCGTGCTAGAAGTGGTAAAGTAGAAGATATTTATAAACGTATAAATGATTGTATAGAGCGCAGTTTAAATGGAAAAGCACTTGCCATTGAAAGCAAAGAAATGCAAGCCATTAAAAGCTATATTGAGTATATTGGTAAGGATGTTAAAAAAGGAAGTAAGCCCAAAGGTTCAGGCATATTTGAAGTGCCATTTTTAGATAGAGCAAGTAATCCTATTAAAGGGAAAGAACTTTATGAAGTTAAGTGTGTAACTTGCCACCAACTAGATGGACAAGGTAAAATGAAAGATAGTAGTGAGGAGTATCTTTATCCACCGCTTTGGGGGCCAAATTCATACACCATTGGAGCTGGTTTATTTCGTATGAGCAGGTTTGCAGGCTATATTAAATATAATATGCCCTTAGGTGCAAGTTTTAATGAGCCTCAACTTAGCAATGAAGAAGCATGGGATATTGCGGCCTTCGTAAATTCACAGCCACATCCTTCAAAAGATATTTCTGCCGATTGGCCTAAGATAGAAGAAAAGCCAATTGACCATCCATTTGGTCCGTATGCCGATACGTTTTCAGAAATTCAACATAAATTTGGTCCTTTTAAGCCCATTGATTTGGCAAAGAAACAACAAACTAAAAAGTAAGGATGAAGAACTCAAATAGAAGAAAATTTATTAAATCAATCGGTTCACTTGGTTTAGGTGCAGGTATTGTTCCTTCTGTATTGGCTATGGATGAACCTAGTATCATTTTGGATAAGGTGGGCGATTTACCTAAACCAAAATCTACTAAAAAAGTAATCAGTATTTTGCAAACAACCGATGTTCATTGCCAAATACATCCGCACGATGAATTGTTTTGGGAAAATGGCAAAAAGGTATTTCGCAAAACGGGTGGATATGCCTATATGGCCAATAAATTAAATCAATTGAAGGCTGCTAACCCAAATACATTTTCACTGGATACAGGAGATATGTTTCAAGGGAGTGAGTTAAGTGTTAAAACAACCGGTAAGGCATTTGTACCCATCTTAAATGCCATGGATTATAACCTATACTTGCCTGGGAATTGGGAAGTGATTTATGGTAAAAAAAATATGCAAACTTTAATGGGCTCCTTAAATGCCCCAAAGATTTGCAGCAATATGTACCACGATTTGGGAGAGGGTAAACGTGGCGAATTAATATTTGCACCCTATCATATTTGGAATGTGGCTGGTGTTAAGATTGGCTTTTTAGGGTATACAGATCCTTTGGTGCCAATACGCCAAAGTCCTAATTATAGCAAAGGAATAATATATACCAAACCCGAAGAAAATTTGGCTCATTATATTGATGTATTAAAAAATCAAGAGCAATGTGCCTATATACTTATGATTGCGCATTTGGGACTATCGCAGCAAATTGCCTTAGCCAATATGAAAGAATGCGAAGGTGTAAATTATATATTGGGTGGCGATACCCATGAACGCGTTCGTAAGCCAATAGTGTGTACGTATGCTAAGGTGGTTGAACCAGGAGCCTTTGGTTCTTTTATAGGAAAGTTAGACTTAACTATAGAGCACGGTAAAGTTGTTTCTGATAGCTATGAGCTTATAGAAGTTACACCTTCTAACCTTAAAGCCGAACCAAAAATTGAGAAATTAATAAACGAAAATGAAGCCGTTTATAAAGAGCATATAAACCATGTTATTGGGTATAGCACCATTCCATTATATAGGTATTTTGTTGTTGAAAATCCAATTGATACCCTAATCCTAAATGCCCTTCATTGGAAGTTTCCTGAAATAGATATTGTGCTTTCAAATGGCTTTAGATTTTGTCCGCCAAGAACCACCGCTGATAAAACGGGTTTAATACCAATTACCAATGGTTTTATTTTTGATATGTTGCCGGTTGATAGTGCCGCAAGAACTGCCAAAGCCACAGGTAAACAATTAAAAGAATGGCTCGAAAAAGAGTTAAACAATGTATTTGCCAAAGATGCCTCAAAAAGAGTTGGAGGTTGGGTGGTTAAATTTAGTGGTATGAAAGTTAGCTTCAATGCCTTTGGGGAGATGGGCTCACGTACTCAAAGTATCCTTGTAAATGGCGCTCCCTTAGAATTAGATAAAGTATATTCACTTTTGGCTTGTGAACGAGATGGCGACCCAGCTGATATGCTTTGCAGACTGAAAGGTGTACAAGATGCAAAAAACACAGATGCTACCTTACATTCCTTGTTGACAGAATATATTAAGGCAAATAATCCAATTACACCAACGCCCGCCAAAAATGCTATTATTTTAGATGCTCCAGATACCTTGTTGAGCCAAGTAACGGGTGTAGATTATGAGTTTAGGTAGTTTACTAAAGTGTATGAAATGCTTTTTTTATGCCGCTTTACTTATTCTTTTACTTTCAACTTTTGCGTGTAACAATTCCACAGAAAAGCCCAAGCTTTCGGCTTACGACTCCTTTGCCCAAAATTTAAACGCGACTACGAATACTGTTTTACACCCTTTACTTTCTAGGAAAGCATTTGACACCTTACATACTTGGGACTTAGCTTATTTTGTGCTTGAACCTATTAGAATTGCTACAAGTGAAGAGAGTGAAATAACACTCTTAAAGCAACTTTCGCCTGGACAAAAAGCCTTATACCTTTTTTGGGATATAGATGAACAAGTGGATGATGGTGGCTTTATTCAATATTATTTAAACGGGTATGGGCCCTTTATGCCCGATGCCATTGAAGGCATGAGCCTCATTGGCGATACCTCGTTTGTGAACCTTTTAAATAAAGCACATGCTTCTTATTTGCTACATAAAGCACAATTTGATATACATAAAGCAAATAATAACTGGGCACCACTCTTCGATAGTTTGAAGGAGTTTGAAAAATATGATGCTCAATATTATAAAATAAGAGATCAGAGCATGAAATTAGTTGAAATCTATATTCGACAAAATGCTAATGAATTTGTTATTTTGAATTAATTCATAAATTGATCCTCTAATTAGTACTCCATGGAAAAACCCTATTCTGGCGCTGCCACCATTAACGAAAGCTTTGAAGGCTTTGAAATAATCATTCCAACCAAAAAGAATTGGTTTGTAATTCTTTTCCTTGGATTTTGGCTTTGTGGCTGGGTGTTTGGAGAAGTTTTCGCACTAACAATGCTTACTGGTTTGTTATTTGGAAAAATGGAATTTGCCAATCTATTTATGTTGGTTTGGTTGGGTGGTTGGACAGTAGGAGGCTTTTTTGCCATTAAAACATTTCTGTGGAATTTAAAGGGAAAGGAAATTATTACTATTGGAATGGGCCAATTAAAAATTGAGAAAAAAGGATTGCTGTTAGCAAAACCTAAAACCTATGATTTAATCGAGTCAAAAAACTTTAGAGCCCAAGAAGATAACAATGGCACCGATGGAATTTGGGGCATGCAAAGAAATAGTTTTGCTGCCTTTAATTCGGGTGGTACTATAAGGTTTGATTATGGCTTAAAAACTATAAAATTTGCTGGTGGAATAGATGAAGCCGAAGCGAATTATATTATAGAAAAACTTAAGACGGCAGGAATTTTAAAAGATTCACACCTCAATTAATTCTTTCAAACTCCTAGTATGCATAATTGGATCAAACACCCCCTTAGTTTAAAAGGGCAATTGGTAGAATTAATTCCTTTAGAGAAATTTCATTTTGAAGAATTAGCAGCTTTGGCCGCCAACAAAAAGATTTGGGAGTTTTTGCCAAGTGACTGCTCCAATGCAGAGGTGTTTATAAAAGAATATGAAGAGGCCTTGGTAGAAAGAGAAAGGGGCAATCATTATCCCTTTGTTATTCGACTCCTTGAAACGGGCAAATTAATTGGTTCAACTCGTTTTTTTGATATACACCCAAGCCATAGAAAACTAGAAATTGGCTGGACCTGGCTGCATCCCGATTATTGGGGAACGGCTATTAATTTTGACTGTAAGTTATTGCTACTTACCTATTGTTTTGAAACCCTCAAAGCCATTCGCGTTCAGCTTAAAACTAGCGATACCAATATCCGTTCTAGGAAAGCCATTGAGAAAATAGGAGGGCAGTTTGAGGGTATTCTTCGTAAGGATAGAATACGTGCAAATGGCAGCATCAGAAACTCGGCATATTATAGTATTTTAGATGAGGAATGGGAGAAGGTAAAAAGCGAAATCTTCAAGGCATAAAATAATAATTACTTAATAATCTTTACCTGCTTAATTCCTTTTGAACTTCTCAATTCAAATACATAAATGCCTTGCGAATAGTGGCTCATATCGTATTCATAAACGTAATCTGTTACTTCTAGTTGATCCAAAACTTGACCAGATAGGGTATACACTGTAATACTTGTTTTTGGTTCAGGAAGAACAAAATGTAAATTGTTGTTTACAGGATTTGGATAATATACCAACTCACCTTTTTCTTCTATTTCAGTTGTCCCAGTAGCAAATGGTTTGCAACTCCCAATTACATAAGTATTTTTATTGGTAGAGGTGTTTTTTTCTCCTATGCCAGGGTAACTATAGGTATAATAAAAATAGATTAAAGAGCCTTTTGCCGCATTTAACCTAAAGGGTGTATTAGGTGTAACAATATAACCCGGTAAGCTTCCAGCATTGGTTCCATAATATAAAATGCAGGTTGGACTTCCTACTCCGGTTTTCCCTGGAATAAAGCTTAAGGTTGGATTGCTTTCATCGGGTGAAAATTCATAGGTAAAATCGCCGTTAAATGCCATGCCCTTGCAAGATGGAGTTGAATCAACATAAATTGTTATTGGTTTAGAGGTGCTAGCTAGTCCATTATTATCTTTTGTTACGGCCGTAAATGTGTAGGTTCCCACTGGCCCAAACCAACTAAATTCATACGGGAAATTGGTGCTAGTTGCCATCAAATTTTGTCCTTCATATAATTTCACTTCCGTAATACTTCCATTTAAATCGGATGCCAAAACAGAAAAGGAAATGGTTTCATTGGCTATATACCTGCTTAAGTTTGCAGGTGAATTAATAGAAACAGTAGGCGCAATATTGTTAGCCACACTCGAAATAATATATACTTGGTCTTTATCAGAATTAGTTCCGTTTGAAACAGATAATTCAAATAAATAAACACCTTCTTGCAAACCTGTAACTAATGGATTAGAAATTTGTACATTACTTATGTTTGCTATGTTTGGTCCATACACTTGTTTCCATAGATACGTGAGTGTTCCTGGTCCCATGTTTTTACTTTTGCTTCCATCTAATGTGGCGCTGCTGCTTGGCAAAACCACCAATTGATTGTCGCCAGCCTCTGCTATTGGTTCTATATAAGGCAAGGGTGAAACATAGGTAAAAATTAGTTTTCCCAAGTTTAATTCGCCATTTGCAAATCGCAATTTCAAAGTTTGTTTGCCACTTTTTAAAGGGATATTTTGTATTGTTTTATTGCTCCAAGTTGTCCAATTATTGGTGTAGCTAACAGATATAGGCCCAGCAATTTGTTGTCCGTCTGATTCAATGGTAAATGGTCCACCGCCTGAAGTGTTGCCACAGGCATATCTAATTTGCACCGAGTACAAACCTGCTTGCTTTACATCCACCGTATAGGTTAACCATTCATTGGCGTTAATCCATCCAATTACTTTTCCTTCTGCGGCATCTGATGAGGCATCTACGTATTCATTCATCCTATAATTGCCTTCATTTTTAGGGCTATTATCATTGTACGTTATGCCTTGCCCAATACCACCTTCGAATACATCAAATTGCCCAGGCATTAGTGATCCAGGTATGTTAATTGGAGTTCCCAAAAAGGGTAATTTTCCACCCACCAAAACACTTAGCATATTGCTCAGATTAAAGTTTGCGCCACTATAAATTTTGGCGTAAAAACTCTTTTTACCTACCGATAAATTTGAAACCTTTATCGCAAATGGAGCTTGGGTATCTTCGCCAATTAGCGAGTCGCCATTCATAAACTGCACCTTGCTTGCGCTTCCATTGCTGAGGCTTAAAGTAAGATTTAAACTTCCTCCTGGATATACTTCTTCAAATGGGGTACTCAATACTCCTGCCACAGATGCATCTCTGCTAGTGGCCATACTATTGGGTGGAACGCTTAATACATAATTATCGGAAAAGGTTACTGAAAGTGGAGTGCTAGAATAGTTTTGTGCCACATAGGTTTTTACCCCATTCTTTACAAATACTGCTGCCAATGGATGGTTTGAACTTATTGAGTTGCTCACATTTCCTAGTACATTCATGGCATGTAACCAATGGTAGGTTTGTGCATCAGATATACCAAATTTTAAATTTCTGGATGGGTTTGAGTTATATAAATTGATGGCTTTTTCAGGATTAATAAAAGCTAAATATTCCCACATTACATCGTGCCATAAATTGTCGTTTACTTGGTTACTTAATATTCCGGTATTCTTTTCAATTTCTGCCCAGAGTGTTTTTACATAATTGGTATCCTGACCCAAATACAAAGACCCCCCATGTATGGGATACATTTCAATTCCGTAAGAAGCCGCTATATCTGCTGTCCAAAATGTTCCATTGTCGTAGCTATTTCCCCATACTCTTGAAACTAGGCTATAGGTTTGAGAAGGGCCAAAGTTTCGTTTGCTTTTGTCGAACCAATATTCTTCTATTGCTGTTTGCTCTGTGGTATACAGGTAAATTCCTAAATCACGAATGGCTTTATTATTGGTAACAGCTCCCCAATGAATAAGGGAAGAGTTAAACTGCATACTTTCGGAGGTGGATTCTTGATCATTTCCTTGAGGGAAAGTGGCAAATCCATTTGCCCAACAATGTCCGGCATAGGGACTAAAATTTCTTAAATACGGGTAGTCGCTTGAATTTCTATTTTCATTGGCAGCATCTTTCACCAATAGGTTCACCATAGCTCCCCATTTATCTTTCCAACCTGGTTCAAATTGCTCCACAAAAGAGGCTGCATGAATAAAATATCCCCAATGAAAATGGTGGTCGTTAATATTTCCATCTTGTCCATGCCCCGCAGGGTATCCAATTAATGTGGACCAAGTTTGATTATAATAAAACAGAAATGCTACCTCACCAGGTTTAGCACTCAACCAATTTTCTAAACGTTCTTTTATGGTTGTTAAAATTATATTTAAAGAGGCCGTGTCTTTTGATAATTCAGCTATTCTGCCTGTTTGTATGAGGCGGTTCATTACCTGACCTTCATTATACGAATCGGTCCAAGTGCTTAGGCCTTCATTTTTTATCGCATCTACTTTTTCTTTTAATTTCATTGGGCTGAACCCAGTGCTTAATGGATCTACAAAGGGTAGGGTAGGTAAAATGCCAAAGAATTTATTTTCTACACTAAACCTATTGGTGGCGGCGGTTTTTAACTGTCCTCTAACACTTGCATAGGTATACCCATTTAAACTAGGCGAACCCGGCGCTAAATGCGCCCATTGATGCGGCAATAAACCCAATAACATGCTTGTGTCTATTCCTTCTTTAATATCGGTTTCTACCACAAAATCGGTACGAACGATGGACGTACTTTCGCTATAAGAAAAATTGGCTTTTGTGCTTTTAGGAAATACATACGCATATTTTTTATATTCATTCGCTACTGTTGTCACATTGGCTGCAGTTAAAGGAATAAAGGCCAGCGACCAATAGTTCTTTCCATTTAAATTAGAAGTGTAGGTAGTACCAGTATTGCTCCAAACCGAACCAGTTGGGCCATAAACCACAAAATCGGCCCCATTGCGGGCATTCATAATAATTAACTTTTCATTGTCAATAGTAACAGTACCTTGGTTTACGGTTATTTGAGCCAAACTAGCGCTATCTTTAGTAAAATATAAAAAGGGCATTCCAACACCAGAAACAGCGGTAAAATTATGGCTCGCATCTAACCAGTTCATGCTTACCGTCCAATCAGAAAAATCAGAAACTTTAGCAGCCGTTGCGTTCAAACCTGAAACACCTACTACCACAGGCATTATATCATCAATAACGCCCCAAGGAATATAGGTAACCACTAAACCTGCTGTGGTTGTTTTCATGGTAAAAGGATAATTAAACAAATTATCGGAATGGTTATTTTTTACTTTACTCGACCACCAATCATTGGTTGGAACCGGCTTACTTGCTGCAATACCGATAGTAAGTGGTGTACCCGAAGGAAATGAATTTCTTCCAGCAGCATCTGTTCCTGGAAAGGTGGTGGTATAACTTCCCGAGCCTACTGGTATTACTTGAGCGTTTGAGAGGGGCAAAGAATAAAAAAACAAAATAACCCAAGCCGAAATACCGCTTAAACAGCTTTTGAATGAAATACTTGAATGCATGAAAAATAATTAAGCACGTAAGGTAACTTTAATTTTTGAGGCTTTTAATTTTTGATTAAAAGTTTGATAAAAACTTACAAATTAACTTAGCCTAAGAGGCAATTGGATAGAAAATGAACCTTGTTGAATTGAAAGGGTTACTTCGTGATCCCAGAGGGGGAGGCTTCAGTCCAAACTAAAGCCTGCATCTTCCGCTCCGCTCCAACTGCGGGCTTTTTTGCGCCATCGCCCTTTTGAAACTCCGCTGAGCTCCGTTTCAACGGGCTCTTGCGCAAAAAAGCCCGGTTTAGCATCGCTAAACCAGGCTTTTCTTTGGACTGGCGGAGAGTGAGGGATTCGAACCCCCGGACCTGTTACAGTCAACAGTTTTCAAGACTGCCGCGTTCGACCACTCTGCCAACTCTCCACTGCGAAAATAGGCTTCTCTTGCATTTCTGCCAAATTTAAAAACAAAAAATCCCTGCAAACCTTCGCTTGCAGGGATTTTTACTTGAGAATCAGCTAACTTATTCTACAATTATTTTATGAGTTAGGCTAGAATTACCCACTTTTAGGTTCACTAAGTAAATTCCTGAGTGTAAATTCAAGCTGTTTTTCTCTATCATTTGGTTTTGTGCACCCGCTGTTTGCACTCCACTAAATACAGTTGCAATCTCTTTTCCTAAAATATCAAACAATTTAATCTCTACCTGCTCGCTGCTAACTAAATTGTAGCTTAAAGTTGTAGATACATTAAACGGATTTGGTTGAGCCTTAAATTGAATAGCATCTGCTAAAGAGGCTTGGTTCAAACCTGTTGTTAATCCTAAATGTACATTATCTAAATAGAAGTTATTACCACCAGCATATTTAAAATCAATTTTAAAGCGAACGTTGGCATTATTTGGAACTTTAGCTCCACTTAAGGTTACTGTTCTCCATTTGCTTTGATCCGCAGGGATAAAATTAACAGCGCTAGCAAGTGTTGCACTTGTACCAGTTCCGATGGTTGAAATGTTTGGAGTAGTAGCATCTGTATAGCTATCTCTTAAAATCCAAGTTTTACCACAATCAACCGAGGTATACACTTTTAATTCTTCTTGTGTTCTTCCTCCACCTACGTTTGCAGGTAAAGTAGATTGGGCAGTAGCATAGTTAAATGAGAAATAACCATTTGTAACGCCCGAAAAGTTAAAGCTTGGCGAAATTAATGAACTAATACTTCCTACAGATGCTTTTTGGTTGAATGGATCTTGAGGATATTTCATACTCGCATTTTGATTGTATGAAATTCCAAAACGCTCAAATTGGTTTTGATCATTTTCATATTTAAATGTCCAACCTTGTTCTTGCCAATTATTTTGGTACCACCAATCAGCGCTATAATAGCCAGAAGGTAATGAAGCAGTGGCTGGCATAATGGTAATATATTTATTAAAGGTGCTTGTGTTGGTGCCATTTGCACCGCTTACTTTTAATGTTACACTGTAATCTCCAGCATTATCATATTGAATAAGTGGTGGAGTTTTACCGGTGAAGGTAGAAGGTGTTCCTCCTTCAAATGTCCATTCCCAAGAGGTAATATTTCCGTTGTAAGAATAATCGTAGAATTGAATTTTGTTACCTGCACAAGTTAAAGTAGTAGGAGCATCAAACGCTGCAATAGGAGGGCAGGTAGGAGCGGTAGTTACATCCACACCTGTAGCGATTAAATTTTCTGGAGCCCAAAGACCTCTTCTGATATTATCTAAAACGGAGTGAATTCTAGCTTTTTGCTCTAAGGTGAACATATTGCTAGAGCAATTACCTTCAAAATAATCCATGTAGGCTTCTTGCATATCTGGCAAATCTGGTTTGTCTGTAGAGCAAGTGTTATAACTCTTATTATTACATGCGTTTCTTAAAGGAGCTGATGAGGTAGGGTTAAAATAGGTAGGAGGAGTATCCATTACACCATCACCATCTAATCCACAGCTATCAGTAGAAATTTGGAATGGGTGATATAAGCCTAACCAGTGACCTGCTTCGTGTGTACATGTTGCATCGTTAACACCAAAATAGGTACTCATTAACATTACACCATCTGTAGAAGCACCACCGCCAAAACCAAATGGGAATTGAGCATAACCGGCAATACCAATTGTATTTCCTTTGTTAATTTGTTTAACAACCCACATGTTAAAATACTTCTTAGTATCCCACACGCTGGTCTTTTTTAATTCGTCGTTTCCTTTGTTTGTTAGTGGTGTATACACACGCACAATACCATTGGTACAATTACCATTAGGATCTTTTTGAGCCAATCTAAATTCAACTTCAGCATCGGCAGCCAGCGTTTTATAATCGTAATAGTTTGAATCTCCGTTTGGAGCCACAAACCAACCTTTTCTTCTGTAGGTGCTATCAGAATTTAAATTTCTGAAACTCTTATTTAAATAAGCAATTTCTGCTTTTACTTGTGCTTCGCTGATATTTTCGCCACCGTTTGCATGGAAAACATGCACCACAACTGGTATTATATATTTAGGTCCAGCTTTTTTTGCACCCGCTTGGGTCTTGTAATTTTCTGGATTGTAAGATTGCATAGCCTGTTTCATGTCGGCCTCAAATTTTTCTTTGGCAATCTTTAAATCAGGGTTTTGTTGAATCTGTGTAGCCAAATTTTCATCGGTTCCACAGGCTGCATTTTTCTGTTGCGCAAAGGCACCAAAAGTTGCAAATACAAAAGATCCAATCAGTAATAACTTTTTCATATGTATGTTAAGTTTTCTATTTTTCAGTTTATCAGTCGGTTCGAACCAAAATGCTATGTAAAATTCCTTTGGTTCGAGCCTACTTACCCATAAATTTGGGAAGGCAAAATAATAATTTTTTTAATAAGTCAATCCAATATTTGGCAAGGTTGCTTCAAATTAGTCCCTTTTTTGTTCCCAAACCTCCATCTCGCTAAGTTTTGAGCCCTCAATTTTAAACCTTACAGCTGTGTTAACTTTCTGAAATCCATGTTGGCCGCAAGCTCCGGGGTTAATATGCATCCATTTGTTAACTGGGTCGCGCATAACTCTTAAAATATGTGAATGTCCACAAACCATGAGGTCAATTTTTTGATTTTTCATAATTTTTCTAAATCCTGGAGAATATCTACCAGGATATCCTCCAATATGAATCATCAAAACCTTAACTTCTTCTACTTGAAAATAATTAATTTCGGGGCAAACACTTCTTATTTCTTGGCCATCAATATTTCCATATACACCTCTTAAAGGTTTAAATGCCTCTAATTTTCTTACCAGCTCAAAATTTCCCCAATCGCCAGCATGCCAAATTTCATCCACATCTTTAAAAAACTCAAACAGGGCAGGGTTCAAAAAGCCATGCGTATCACTTAAAATTCCAATTCTTCTCATCTTTATTTAGCCAAAAAATTGTTTATTTGAACCCACATGTCAGAAGTAAATTTAATCATCGTAGTAATTACTGCAATAATAAGTATTCAAGCGTTTAGCAATTCACAATTGATGCACAAACTTATTTTTAATCCATATACCATTGCGCAACGTAAAGAGTGGTATAGATTTATAAGCTCAGGGTTTTTACACGCAGATTGGATGCATCTTGGGATTAATATGTTTGTGCTCTTTAATTTTGGTTCGGTAGTTATCCATTATTACAGCTACTTCTTTGGTTTGCAGGCGGGCCCATGGATGTATTTAGTATTGTATATTAGTAGTATTGCCGCTGCCAATGCAACAACTTATTATAGAAATCAACATAATCCTGGATATAATTCCTTAGGGGCTTCAGGAGCTGTTTCGGCAATTGTGTTTGTAAGTATATTGTTTGAACCTATGACCAAATTTTATTTTGGCATACCAGGCTTTTTGTTTGGCATTGCTTATTTAGCCTATTCTCAATATGCTGCTCAAAGAAGTGGAGATAATATTAACCATGAGGCCCATTTATATGGCGCTATTTATGGAATTGTTTTTACACTGGTGTTTAAACCCCAGGTGTTTAAATTTTTCTTGAGCCAGTTTTAAAACATAAAACCAATTCTAATCATCCACGGGCTAGCGTATAGGCTTTGGCTAGAATGCAAAACATCGTAAAGCACATACACTTGAGCGCCACTGCTTCCTAAGCCACCTCCAACAAAAAGTTGGTTGGTCCATGTACGTTCGGTAATACTTATTTGATGGTTTATGGGTTGGTATTCTGCATGTAAAAAAATTTGAGGAATTAGGCTTTGCCTTACAAATACAATTGGCCCGTAAGCGCTTGTAGAGTAGGTTTTACCACCTATATTATTTGATTGATAAATA
Source organism: Bacteroidetes bacterium B1(2017) (assembly GCA_002256395.1). GTDB lineage: Bacteria > Bacteroidota > Bacteroidia > UKL13-3 > UKL13-3 > B1. The sequence continues at coordinate 268,566 of NKJG01000004.1, forward strand.
TATGTAAAACCAAGACCTGCAATGGTTTTTGGATAAACTTTGTATCCCACCATAGGTTGAGCCAAAACATAAGAATAATTGGTATTAAAAGCAGCTCCTACATTTCCTCCATAAACCAATTTGCTTGGGTCGAACCCAGTTTTATTTTTCTCGTAGGCCTTTAGTTGTTCTTGTTTTTTCGATTCTTCTTCATCCAATTGCTTCATCTTGCGCTGAGCCATGCTTGGAAGCCATAAAAGGCCAAAAGTGATTAGTAGGATGGAATATTTTTTCATGTTGGGCAAAAATAAAATAATTTAATGGATAAAATTCGCCTAAGGTTTTATTAATTCGCATTGCTATTAACGCAAATCATATGAGCAAAGTACATAATTTTTCTGCCGGACCGGCAATTCTTCCCCAATCGGCTATTGACGCCAGTGTAGAAGCACTTCAAAATTTTTCGGGAACTGGCCTTTCCCTTATCGAAGTATCACACCGTAGCAAAGAATACGAAGCAGTTGTGAACGAAGCCACCCAATTAGTGAAAGATATTTTACACTTAGGCGACGATTACGCTGTCATTTTTCTTCAAGGTGGGGCTAGTCTTCAATTTGATATGATTCCGATGAATTTCTTGAGCCCAGGTAAAACTGCTGCTTATGTGAATACGGGTGTTTGGGCAGGTAGAGCCATAAAAGAGGCCAAAATGTTTGGTGAGGTGAATGTACTCGCGAGTAGTGAGGAGAAAAACTTTAACTATATTCCTAAAGATTATACCATACCTTCAGATGCTGCTTATTACCATTGTACAAGCAACAATACTATTTATGGTACCGAAATGTTTGAATTCCCAGAATCGCCCGTACCAATGATTTGCGATATGAGTTCAGATATTTTTAGCAGACCTTTTGATGCAACTAAATTTGATATGATTTATGCTGGTGCTCAAAAAAATATGGGTCCTGCTGGAACTACCTTGGTTATAATAAAGAATTCGTTTTTAGAAAAGGCAAATGCAAAAGTGCCTACCATGTTAAATTATAAAATACATGTTGAAAATGGTAGCATGTATAATACACCAAGTGTATTTGCCATTTTTGTTTGTATGCATACTTTGCGTTGGATTAAATCTATTGGTCTTGAAGCAATGGAAATTCGCAACAAAGGCAAGGCAGATATGTTATATGCTGAAATTGATAGAAACCATCTTTTTGTTGGAACAGTTGCCAAAGAAGATCGTAGCAGAATGAATGTGAATTTTGTTTTAAACGATAAGAGCCAAGAAGAAGCCTTCTTGAAATTCTGTAAAGAAAGAAATTTAAGTGGATTAAAAGGCCATCGCTCGGTAGGAGGCTTACGTGCTTCTTTATACAATGCATTAGAACTTGAAAGCGTTGCCGCCTTGGTTCAAGCCATGCAAGATTTCGAAAAATCTACTTCGATAAACTAAATGACCCAATAACTCATACCTCCCCTTCGATAAACTCAGGGACCTTATAATTCATAACTCATAATTCATACTTTGATGATAAAAATTTTAGCCAATGATGGCATTGATGCAAGTGGTAAAGCCATTTTAGAAGCTGCCGGTTTTGAAGTAATTACTGAAAAAATTGCTCAGGAGGATTTAGCTTCTCAATTAAATAATTTTGACGCCATTTTGGTTCGCTCTGCCACCAAAGTTAGAAAAGATTTAATGGATGCTTGTCCTAATTTAAAACTAATTGGTAGAGGTGGTGTAGGTATGGATAATATAGATGTGGATCATGCCAAACAAAAAGGAATTAAAGTCATCAATACTCCAGCATCTTCCTCGATAAGTGTTGCCGAACTGGTATTTGCGCACTTATTTACTGGTATTCGTTTTTTACAATATACCAACAGAATTATGCCAGGCGAAGGGAATACTCGTTTTGGTGAATTAAAGAAAGTTGCCTCCAATGCAATTGAATTGCAAGGCAAAACCATGGGTATTTATGGCTTTGGCCGTATTGGCCAAGAAGCGGCAAAAATTGCCATTGGCTTAGGTATGAAAGTTCTTGCTTTTGATCCATACGTAGATAAAGTTGAGTTGATTTTAAACTTACCCATGTTGGGTGCTAACTCTCGCCAAAAAGTTGTTATAAATACAGTTTCAGAACAATCTGTTATAACTCAAAGTGATTTTATAACCTTTCATATTCCATTTAACGAAGGAGAGAAAGCTCCTATCAATGGGGAGGTAATTGCTCGCATGAAAAAGGGAGTTGGTTTGGTTAACTGCTCAAGAGGTGGTGTAATTGATGAGGCCGATTTATTGGCAGCTTTAAATAGTGGTCAGGTTTCTTTTGCAGGCCTTGATGTATTTGCGAAAGAACCACCTGTAAACATGGATATTTTACAACACGATCATGTGTCCTTAAGTCCACATGTAGGAGGTAGTACCAAAGAAGCTCAAAACAGAATTAGTATTGAGTTAGCCGAGAAGGTTATAGAGTTTTTTAAGAAATAAACTAAAAAGCAGGATTTATGGCTAAAGTAAAACCTTTTGCAGCATTGCGTCCTGCCAAAGAAAAAGCAGGCGAGGTTAGTGCACCTCCTTTCGATTCTGGATCTAAGGAGCAAGCGTATTATGAAATTACGCATAATCCTATTTCGTATTTACATGTAGTAAAACCGTATTTGCATTTTAAAGGCGAACGTAAAAATCCTGAAAAACATTTTCCTATAGGGCTTGAGTATTTAAAGAAATTTATTGCTGATGGCTTATTGATTAAAGATGAAAAGCCTGTTTTTTATATCTATCGATTAATTAAGGGTAGCCAAGCATACGCTGGTATTATTGCCATGGCCAGTGTTGATGATTATTATAATGATAATATCCTTAAGCACGAAAATACCCTTACCGATAAGCAAAATGAAATTGCAGAGCATATTCATTTTTACAAAAATTTAGGAAACCCTGTTTTACTAACTTACCCCGACGATCAAAGTATTGATTTACTATTAAATCAATATATTTTGAGACATGTTCCCGAATATAATTTTATTAGTCACGATCAAATAAAGCACAATCTTTGGGTAGTTACTGAGGAAAAGGATATTGAATTATTGGAAACTCGTTTCGAGGCAATTGATAAATTATACATTGCCGATGGACACCATAGAACAGCAGGTTCGGCAGCCTTTTGCGAGATTATGCGAAAAGAAAATCCGAACTATACAGGTGAAGAAACTTTTAACTATTTTCCTGTTTGTTTAATTCCATTTAGTAAGCTCACTATTTTTGAATACCATAGGTTGGTAAGAGATAAGGCTAAGGTAGACGATAAACATTTCTTAGAACAAATAAAGCAGTATTTTGAGGCAATCCCTAGTGGGCATTTGCCGGTTCAACCCTTGAATAAAAGAGAGTTTGGAATATACTTTCATGGCAAGGCCTACTTACTATTATTGAAGGAAGAATTTGCCTCTCAAATTGAAGGTACTTTAGATGCTTTAGATGTAAGTATTGTTGAGAAATTTATCCTTCAAAATATCTTTCAAATTAAAGACAGTAAAACAGATCATAGATTAAGTTTTATGGACGGTGGAAAAGGTATTGGGCATTTGCAAGAGGTGGTTGATAATGGAGAGTTTGATTTGGCTATTACCCTTTATCCAACAAGTATTGAGGAGGTAAAACAAGTGGCAGAAGAAAAGTTAATTATGCCACCAAAATCAACTTGGATTGAACCCAAAATAAGAACAGGATTAATTATTTTGGATCATGCATAATTTAAATAGTAGGGAAGAAAAACTAGCAGCTTTTGGAAGGTTGCTAGATATAATGGATGAACTAAGAGAAAAGTGTCCTTGGGATAAAAAACAAACCTTAGATAGCTTAAGACATTTAACCATTGAGGAAACCTATGAGTTAACCGATGCCATTATAAAAAACGACCTACCCGAACTTAAAAAAGAGCTTGGTGATGTATTGTTGCATATTGTTTTTTATGCCCGTATTACCAGCGAAATGGAGCAATTTGACATTGCCGATATTATTCATACACTTTGCGAAAAACTTATTGTACGTCACCCACATATTTATGGGGATGTGAAGGTTGAAAATGAAGCCCAAGTGAAGGAAAATTGGGAGCAAATAAAATTGAAAGAGGGCAATAAATCTGTATTAAGTGGTGTTTCAAAAGGAGCACCTTCACTCGTGAAAGCTTTACGTATGCAAGATAAAGCTTCGCAGGTTGGTTTTGATTGGGAAACTAGTGAGCAAGTTTGGGGAAAGGTTCACGAAGAATTGCAGGAGTTAAAAGACGAATTAGATAAGCCAAATAATAAGGATAAATCGGAACGAGAATTTGGCGATTTGTTATTTGCCTTAATAAATTTAGCACGCAAATCTGGATTGAACCCAGATGATGCTTTAGAACATACCAACCAAAAGTTTTTAACTAGATTTATGTTTATTGAGGAGCGAGCTAAACAACTAGATAAAAAGTTAACCGATATGAGCTTGGCCGAAATGGATGCCATTTGGAATGAAGCCAAGAAGAATTAATCGGATCTGAAATTCACCTTTCGCTAATAGTTAGCGAGTTAAATCACTTTTTTTCTTTGTATTGTCAAAATCCTAGAATTATTTGGATATCCACGCATCTTTCATGTAAAATTGAAGGATTATGGTAAGTAAAATAACGGATGAACAATTTGCTGCACATTTAGCAGAAAAGGAGAATGTTATAGTTAAGTTTTATGCCGACTGGTGTGGGAGTTGCCGGTTGTTTGCACCCAAATTTACCAAATTAAGTAATAAGGAAGAATATCAAAATATTTCCTTTTTAGAGATTAATGCCGAGGAGAATCCGGAAGCTAGAAAATTGGCAGGGGTAAATAATTTGCCTTTTTTTGCCACTTTTAAGAATGGCACTTTGGTTCAGGGCGATACAACAGCCAAGGAAGAATCTGTAGAGAAAATGATTCAAAATTTAGGTGTCTAATGTTATGAAATTACCTGTTATAAAAAGTTTGGCTGAAACAAAAACACTTCCCGAATTGAAGGCAGCTGAAGAAAGTTTATGTGAAGGAAATGAGTTACCATTTGAAGTAGGTGGAGACGACGAAGGAGAGCAACTCACACACATTTTGGGGGCAATTGACATTTTAGAACGAGTAGAAAAGGAGCAAATTGACGTGAAAACCGCCACTAGAGCGTTTTTTGAACGTGTAAGAAACTCTATTTCATAGCTTTATAAATGCTGAAATAAATTACAATAAAATCTGATATAAATCAGTCTGGAATAAGGGATAAAATCTATTTTTGCGAGGCTTTTTAAAGAATACGTATGTCAACATCTATCGATTATTTTGCAATCTTCATGCAGTTCTTAGTAGCTGCAGGGTTTGTTGTTTTTGCCATGGTCGTTTCACACATGGCTGGTCCCAAAAGGAAAACACATGATAAGTTGGAAGTTTTTGAATGTGGTATCGATTCTACGGGAAATGCTCGTATGCCATTTTCAATTCGTTATTTCCTAACAGCCATCTTGTTTGTGATGTTTGATGTGGAAGTAATTTTTATGTATCCATGGGCAGTGAACTTTAAAGCGCTAGGCTCAGCAGGATTTATTGAAATGTTATTGTTTGTAAGCACCTTACTATTAGGCTTTGTTTACATTCTTAAAAAAGGCGCCTTAAAATGGGAGTAATATCCCACATTAAATTTTAACAGAAGAATATGTCAAGTATACAAATAGCATCCGCACCTCCCGGCCTAGAAGGTCAGGGATTTTTTGCTACTACCTTTGAAAAAGCAGTAGGTTTGGCTCGAGCCAATTCTATTTGGCCATTACCATTTGCAACTTCTTGTTGCGGTATTGAGTTTATGGCTACCATGGCATCCAATTACGATTTGGCTAGATTTGGTTCAGAAAGAATTTCTTTCTCACCTCGTCAGGCAGATTTATTAATGGTTACAGGTACTATTTCTAAAAAAATGGGTCCTGTATTACGCCAAGTTTATTTGCAAATGGCCGAACCAAGATGGGTTATTGCTGTTGGGGCTTGTGCCTCAAGTGGAGGTATTTTTGATACCTATTCTGTATTGCAAGGTATAGACAAAGTAATTCCTGTAGACGTTTATGTGCCAGGCTGCCCGCCTCGTCCAGAACAAATTATAGATGGAATTACAAAAATTCAAGAGTTAGTTAAAACAGAACCTTTGCGTCGCAGAAACTCTGCAGAATACAAAGCATTAATGGCCTCTTACGGTATAGAATAATGAGTGAAGTAAACAATGCCTACTTGCTAAAGGAATTGCAGGAGCAATTTTCCTCGGCTATTATTTCAGCAGAAGAACCTTATGGGTTGCTTACTATTGAATTAGATAAAAACAGCATTCTTGCCGTTCTTGAATATCTTTACAATCATCCAGTGGTACAAATGCAATTCTTAACAGATGTATGCGGTATTCATAATCCGGATAATAAAGGAAAAGAATTAGGTGCCATTTACCACTTACACAGTTTTGTGAATAATATTCGCCTGCGTGTAAAATGCTTTATGCCAATTGAAACACCAGAGATAAGTAGCATTACATCTTTATACGATGCGGCAAACTGGCAAGAAAGAGAAACCTTTGATTTTTACGGGATAATTTTCACCGGGCATCCAAACTTGAAGCGTATTTTAAACGTAGATGAAATGGATTATTTCCCAATGAGAAAAGAATATCCACTAGAAGATCAAACTAGAACCGACAAAAACGATAACTATTTTGGAAGGTAAGAGCATGGAAAATACAATTAATCAATACGATTATAAACCAGAGTATACCACTCTAAACTTAGGGCCTACACATCCTGCTACACATGGTATTTTTCAGAATATTCTAACCATGGATGGTGAGATAATTGTAAATGCCGAACAGACTTGCGGATACATCCACCGTGCATTTGAAAAAATTGCCGAACATCGTCCTTTCTATCAAATAACACCTTTAACAGATAGGTTAAACTATTGCTCTTCTCCAATTAATAATATGGGTTGGCACATGACAGTTGAAAAACTGCTAGGTGTAGAAACTCCAAAACGTGTAGATTACATGCGCGTTATTATTATGGAGTTGGCTCGTATTTCAGACCATTTGGTTTGTAATTCGGTAATTGGTGTGGATGTGGGAGCATTAACAGGTTTTACCTACGTGTTTCAATGGCGCGAAAAAATCTACGATATTTTTGAAGAAGTATGTGGTGCTCGTTTAACTACGAATATTGGTAGAATAGGTGGAATGGAAAGAGATTTCTCTCCAGCTTGTATTCAAAAAATTAGAGACTTCTTGAGAGAGTTTCCTGCTGCCTTAAGAGAATTTACAAATTTATTAGAGCGCAACCGTATTTTTATGGACAGAACCATTGGTACTGGCCCTATTAGCACCGAGCGCGCCTTAAAATATGGGTTTACTGGTCCCAATTTAAGAGCTACAGGTTTAGATTATGATGTAAGGGCTATGAACCCATACAGCAGCTACCAAGATTTTGATTTTATCATTCCAGTTGGTATCAACGGTGATACGTATGATAGGTTTATGGTTCGCCAACAAGAAATGTGGGAGAGTTATAAAATTATCACCCAAGCGATAGAGAATTTGCCTGAAGGAAAGTTTTTTGCTGAAGTTCCAGAATTTTACTTGCCTCCAAAACAAGAAGTGTATAGTAACATGGAAGCCTTAATTTGGCATTTTAAAATTGTTATGGGCGAAGGCGAGGTTCCAGTTGGCGAGGTTTATAATAGTGTTGAAGGTGGTAATGGTGAATTAGGGTTTTACTTAGTGAGTGATGGTGGCAGAGCGGCTTACCGCTTACACTTCCGTCGTCCTAGTTTTATTTATTACCAAGCCTATCCAGAAATGATTAAAGGTTCAACCCTTAGTGATGCTATTGTTACCATGAGTAGCATGAACGTTATCGCAGGTGAATTGGATGGATAAGTCCTTGGACCATAGTGGATAGACCAAAGTAATTAGAAGATTAAAGAAAAAATATCAAACAGGATATGACAGATAGTAAGTTTAGCGAAGAAACCTTAGCATTGGCAAATAAGATTATTGCTCGTTATCCGGAAGGAAAACAGAAATCGGCATTAATTCCATTGCTTCATTTGGCTCAGGCCGAATTTGAAGGATGGTTAAGTCCAGAAACCATGCAATATGTGGCTTCTCTTTTACATATTCATGAAGTTGAAGTGTATGAAGTAGCTTCGTTTTATTCGATGTTTAATTTAAAACCAGTTGGTAAATGTTTAATAGAAGTTTGCCGCACAAGCAGCTGCTGGTTGCGTGGTGCAAATGAAATTATTGAGCACATAGAAAAGAAATTAGGCATTAAAGAAGGTGAAACCACTGCAGATGGAATGTTTACTCTTAAATCTGTTGAATGCCTTGGTAGTTGTGGTACTGCGCCTATGATGATGATTGGTGCTCAATACCACGAAAACCTAACCCACGATAAAGTAGATGGAATTTTAGACCATCATAAGGGTGACAATAAAAGAAAGACCTATTTAGACAACGTAGTGATTGACAAATATTAATCGCATGGGCAAAAAGTTATTATTAGAACATGATCATGTTCCCGGAATTCAGGGTTATGAAGTGTATCGCAAGCATGGTGGCTATGCATCTGTAGAAAAAGCCATAAAAACCATGAGCCCTGAGGCTTTGGTAGAAGAAGTTAAAAAATCGGGTTTGAGAGGCCGCGGTGGTGCTGGTTTTCCAACGGGTATGAAGTGGAGCTTTTTGGCTAAGCCCGAAGGTGTTCCTAGATATTTAGTTTGTAATGCCGACGAGAGTGAGCCAGGTACATTTAAAGACCGTTATTTAATGTCGCGTATTCCTCATATTCTTGTGGAGGGTATGATTACATCGAGCTTTGCTTTAGGTGTAAATACAGCTTTTATTTATATTAGAGGTGAGTATTATTATGTTGCTAATATTTTAGAAAAAGCAATTTCCGAAGCCTACGCAAATGGTTGGTTAGGTAAAAATATTTTAGGCACAGGTTACAATTTGGATTTACATGTTCAAATTGGTGCAGGTGCTTATATCTGTGGTGAGGAAACAGCCTTGCTTGAAAGCTTAGAGGGTAAAAGAGGAAATCCAAGAATTAAACCTCCATTCCCGGCAATAGCAGGTTTATATGGTTGTCCAACGGTGGTTAATAATGTTGAAACCTTAGCTGCTGTTCCATTTATTGTAAATTATGGTGGTGATGCTTATGCTCAAATAGGTATTGGAAAATCTGCAGGTACCAAATTAATTTCTGCTTCGGGCCATATTAATAAGCCTGGGATATACGAAATTGAAATGGGTATTACCGTTGAAGATTTTATTTATAGTGAAGAATATTGTGGTGGAATCTTAAATGGTAAAAAATTAAAAGCTGTTGTAGCTGGTGGTTCTTCTGTGCCTGTTTTGCCTGCCGACAAAATTTTGAATTTAGCTAATGGCGAAAAACGTTTGATGAGTTATGAAAGCTTATCGGATGGCGGATTTGCTGGTGGTACCATGTTGGGTTCTGGAGGTTTTATTGTAATGGATGAAACAACAAGCATCGTAGAAAATTTATTTACGTTTGCTCGTTTCTACCATCACGAGAGCTGCGGCCAATGTAGCCCTTGCCGCGAAGGAACTGCTTGGATGGAGAAAATTCTTCACAAGATTATGGATGGTCATGGAACCTTGGCAGATATTGATTTGCTATGGGAAATTCAAAGCAAGATTGAAGGTAATACCATTTGCCCACTTGGTGATGCAGCTGCATGGCCAGTAGCAAGTGCTATTCGTCATTTCCGCTCCGAATTTGAAGAGTATGTAAGCAATCCAAATGGAGTTAAGAAAAATCGTCATTACGATACAACACATAATTTAGGTAACGCATAATTAACGAGTGCTAGTTTTTTAGAACTTAGCAAATAGAAAGATTTGAACAATGGCAAAAGTAACAATAGACGGTAGATTTATTGAAGTTCCAGATGGAACCACAATTCTTCAGGCTGCAAGAATGATAGGGCCGGAGGTAGCTCCACCTACCATGTGCTATTACAGCAAACTAAAAACCAGTGGTGGGTATTGCAGAACCTGTTTGGTAGAAGTTACCAAGGGTTCAGAAAAAGACCCAAGGCCTATGCCTAAACTGGTTGCCTCGTGCCGCACATCTGTAATGGATGGCATGGAAGTAGGTAATAATACTTCCGTAAAAGTTAGAGAAGCGCGTAAGGGTGTGGTTGAGTTTTTATTATTAAACCATCCATTAGATTGCCCTATTTGCGACCAAGCAGGTGAGTGCCATTTGCAAGACCTTTCATACGAGCATGGTTCAAGCAAAACTAGAACAGATTTTGAACGCCGCACCTTTGATAAAATAAATATTGGTGAGAAGATTCAATTACACATGACTCGCTGTATACTTTGCTACCGTTGCGTTAAGGTGGCGAACCAAATTACAGATGGTAGGGTTCATGGAGTAATGAATAGAGGTGATCATTCAGAAATTTCGACCTATGTTGAGCAAGCTATTGATAACGATTTCTCTGGAAACGTAATTGATGTTTGCCCTGTAGGTGCCTTAACAGATAAAACATTTAGATTTAAAAGTAGAGTATGGTTTACCAAACCTATGCAAGCTCACAGAAATTGTGATAAATGCTGTGGTAAAGTTAACCTTTGGTATAAAGGAGAAGAGGTTCTTAGAGTTACTGGTAGAAAAGACCAGTGGGGTGAAGTGGAAGAATTTATCTGTAATACGTGCCGATTTGATAAGAAAAATACGAGCGATTGGACTATTGAAGGACCAACTGCTATCGACCGTCATTCAGTTATTTCGGCTAACCACTACGAGGTGTTCAAAAAGCCAACTGAATTTAAAATCAACGAAATTAAACCACTATCCATTCAGGAAGGAAAATAAGTATGAGTATAGTTGTATTTAAAGCCATTTTGGTATTGTTACTGTTTCTTGTAAGTCTTGGTATTGCTGCTTATAGCACCTATGCCGAGCGTAAAGTAGCTGCCTTTTTGCAAGATCGTATTGGTCCAGATAGAGCGGGTCCATTTGGTTTGCTTCAGCCTATTGCAGATGGAGTAAAAATGTTTTTGAAAGAAGAAATTATTCCAACCGTTTCTGATAAGTTATTATTTATTGCTGGCCCAAGTATGTTTATGCTAACAGCATTAATGACCTCTGCGGTTATTCCTTGGGGTAAGCCATTAGAATTTGGAGGCCAGGTTTATGCCTTACAAGTGGCCGATATTAATATTGGTATCTTATACATTATGGGTGTTGTATCTTTAGGTGTATATGGTATTATGATTGGTGGTTGGGCTTCAAACAATAAGTTTGCATTACTTGGAGCTATTAGAGCAAGTAGCCAAATGATTAGCTATGAATTAGCTATGGGTATGAGTGTAATTGCACTTTTACTTATGACAGATGGTTCTTTGAGTTTGAACGCAATTGTTGAAAGCCAAAAAGGATTCCATTGGAATGTAATTTATCAGCCTGTAGCCTTTATCATCTTCTTAGTTTGTGCGTTTGCCGAAACCAACCGTACTCCATTTGATTTACCTGAATCTGAATCGGAACTTATTGGTGGTTTTCATACCGAGTATTCAAGTATGAAATTGGGCTTATATTTATTTGGTGAGTACATTAATATGTTTATCTCATCGGCCGTAATTTCTTGCTTATTCTTTGGTGGCTATAATTTCCCTGGTATAGATTATTTAGGAACTATCATGCCTGCCAATTTGGTAAGCTTAATAAGTGTAGCTGTATTATTTGCTAAAATATTCTTCTTTATTTTCTTCTTTATGTGGGTTCGTTGGACCATCCCAAGATTCCGCTACGACCAGCTAATGCGCTTAGGCTGGCAAGTATTAATGCCAATTTCTATTATTAATGTATTAGTAACTGGTGCTATCTTAACTTTTTTGTAAACTAATTTTTTGAACCTAAGCATTTATGCAATTAACCAATAGATCTAAAGTAGTAACTAAACCAGAAATGACTTTTGTAGAAAAGTTATATCTCCCTGCTATTGTCTCTGGTTTGGCGATAACCATTAAGCACCTTTTTAAGAAAAAGGCTACCTTAAAATATCCTGAAGTAACCAGAGAATTTGCACCGGTTTATAGAGGCATGCACGTGTTAAAACGCGATGAACAAGGCAGAGAAAATTGTACAGCCTGTGGTTTGTGCGCAGTATCATGTCCTGCCGAAGCCATTACCATGGATGCAGCCGAACGTAAAAAAGGCGAAGAGCATTTATACCGCGAAGAAAAATACGCTGCCAAATACGAGATTAATATGTTGCGTTGCATCTACTGCGGTTTATGCGAAGAAGCTTGCCCTAAAGATGCCATTTACCTAACAGATAGAATTGTTCCTTCTGAATATTCAAGAGGAGAGTTTGTGTTTGGTAAAGATATGCTAGTAGAAAAAGTTGATCAACGAATTGACATTAGCAAAAGGAAAAAGAATTATACCATTTAATCTGTTTCTAATAAACAGTCACCCTAAGAAAACCCAATGATGAGTAGTCAGTTAATATTTTTTATGCTTGCAGCGCTCTCTATACTAAGTGCGTTGTTTGTGGTATTCTCCAAAAGTCCAATCTACAGTGTGTTGTGGCTTATTGTTTGCTTTTTCTCCATAGCTGGGCATTATGTTATGCTTAATGCTCAATTTTTGGCAATTGTTCACATAATTGTATACGCTGGAGCCATCATGGTGTTAATGTTGTTTACAGTAATGTTGCTGAACCTAAACAAAGAATCGGAGCCACATAAATCTATTTTATATAAAGGTGCTGCCGTTATTACTGGCGGTATGATGATGTTAGTTTTGTTGGCAGCTATGCGCTCTACTCAATTAACAACGTATGTAGCACCAACCAGAACGGATGTAGGTTTTGTGCAAAATGTAGGCTTGAAACTCTTTACAGATTTTCTTCTTCCATTTGAAATGACATCTGTTTTATTTATAGCTGCCATGATTGGTGCAGTTGTATTAGCTAAAAAGGAGGTACACTAATGAATAACGTAGTAGAACAAGCAAACCCACAAAATTGGTACTTGCTATTAAGTACCATCCTGTTTTCAATAGGAGTTATGGGCGTATTAATGCGTAGAAATGCATTAATTATTTTAATGTGTGTTGAGCTTATGCTTAACTCAGTAAACCTTTTGTTGGTTAGTTTTTCGGCCTATGCCGGCAATACAGAAGGACAAGTTTTTGTGTTTTTCATAATGGTGGTGGCTGCGGCAGAAGTGGCTGTGGGCTTGGCTTTGTTGGTAAGCATTTATCGCAATATTGGCACCACAGATATTGATGTACTTAGTAAATTAAAATGGTAGGAGAATTCAAAGAAATTACGCAATGGATAACTTTTTAGAACTTACAAATTTGATTACCCCTGCCAGCCTGCTTGCATTATTCCCTCTTTTGGGATTCTTTGTAACAGCTTTATTTGGTAAACAATTAAAACATGCCAGCGGCTGGATTGCCAGTGGTATGATACTCGTTTCCTTTTTGATTTCGGTATACTTATTCCTAAACCTACCTGCCGAATCGGTTCTTAACTTTAACCTAATGGATTGGATGAAATGGGGAACCGTTAATCTATCTTTTGGTATTTTAATAGATCACCTTTCAATAGTAATGCTATTAGTGGTTACAGGTATTGGATTCTTAATTCATCTATACTCTATTGGCTATATGCACCACGACGAAGGTTTTAGCAGATTCTTCTCTTATCTAAATCTGTTTATCTTCTTTATGTTGGTTTTGGTAATGGGCAATAGTTACCTAGTTATGTTTATTGGCTGGGAAGGTGTTGGTTTATGCTCTTACCTATTAATTGGTTTTTGGTTCAAAAACGACTCGTATAATGATGCCGCTAAAAAGGCATTTATTATGAATAGAATTGGCGATTTAGGTTTCTTAGTTGCAATGTTCTTTATGTTGTTTTACTTTGGCGGGTTAGATTTTACAACTGTTAATGCAGCTGCTCAAACATTGCCAATTAACAATATGCTTATTGTTGCTGTTACCTTATTATTATTTGTAGGTGCTATGGGTAAGAGTGCTCAAATTCCTTTGTACACTTGGTTGCCAGATGCCATGGCGGGTCCAACTCCAGTATCTGCATTAATTCACGCAGCTACCATGGTTACCGCTGGTATTTATATGATTTGTCGTTCAAATATTTTGTTTGCAATGGCTCCGCACACCATGGATGTGGTAATGTGGGTAGGTGTTGCTACCTCATTATTTGCAGCGGTAATTGGTGTGAAACAAAACGATATCAAGAAAGTATTGGCTTATTCAACCGTTTCGCAATTAGGTTTAATGTTTGCCGCTCTTGGAATGGGTGCTTTTGAAAGTGGAATGTTTCATGTGGTTACACATGCGTTCTTTAAAGCTCTTTTATTCTTAGGTGCTGGTAGCGTAATACACGCAATGGGTGGAGAGCAAGATGTAAGACAAATGGGTGGTTTAAGGAAGTATATTAAAATAACTGCCATAACCTTCTTAATCGGAACAATAGCTATTTCGGGTATTCCTCCTTTGGCTGGTTTCTTCTCAAAAGACGAAATTTTAGCAGCAGCTTATAATTCTCATAAAGAAGTTTGGGTATTGCTTAGCATTAGCTCAATGATTACTGCATTTTATATGTTTAGAGTTTTCTTCTTAACCTTTAGCTCAAGCTTCCGCGGCACAGAAGAACAAAAACATCATTTGCACGAATCGCCTTGGACAATGACAGTGCCTTTAACCATTTTAGCTGTATTAGCTGCTTTTGCAGGCCTATTGGGATTGCCAGCTGTAATTAGCCAAACGCATTTATTTGGTGCCTATTTAAAACCTGTATTCGAAGGTTCTAAAGCATTTTTAGGAGAAGCACACGAAGCAGACCATGGCACAGAATTAATGCTTATGGGAATTGCCTTTTTAGCTGCAGTTATAAGTTTGGGTGTAGCTTGGAATTTTTATATATCCTCCAAAGTTGTTCCTGAACCAGATTCAGAAACAAAAGGATTTGCAAAATGGGTTGCCAACAAATTCTATATCGATGAGTTTTATACTACCGTTATCGTAAAACCTATTATGGTTATGAGCGATATCTTCTTTGTATTAATCGATAAATTAATAGTTGATTTAATTGTTATGGCTGCCGCATGGATTGTAGGCTTTACAGGTAAAACCATTCGTTTGGTTCAAACCGGTAATACTGGGCTCTATATATTTTTGATGGTAATTGGAATGATGGTTTTAATGTTTATTCAATTGGTGTATCATGCTTAGTTTAATACTTTTATCTATACCGCTAGTAGCGTCGGTTCTGTTGTTATTTACCAGAGGCGGTTTGAGCCGAAACTTGGCGCTAGTATTTACTGTAATTCAATTAGGAGTTACAGCTTATGCCTATTCTGTATTTAAAGCAGAAGGCGCTGTGCCATTTGATTTCTTGAGGAATTGGTCGGCTAAGCCTTTTATTAACGTTCATTTTTCAATGGATGGAATTAGTATGCTAATGATTATCCTTAGCAATTTACTTCTTCCATTAATTGTATTAAGTGGATACAATAGAGAACTTACTCGTCCGCATGTATTTTATAGCCTAATGTTGTTTATGCAATTTGCCTTAAATGGTGTATTCATTGCATTTGATGGATTTGTGTATTATATATTCTGGGAATTGGCGCTTATTCCAATTTACTTTATATCCTTCACTTGGGGTGGCGAAAACAGAGCTCAAGTTACACTTAAGTTTTTCATCTACACCTTAGCAGGTAGTTTATTAATGTTGTTTGGATTCTTATTCCTTTACAATGGAAGTCCGGCACATTCATTAGATTGGTTGTCTTTAAAATCAAACCCTTCGTGTGGCTGCAATCAAACCTGGTTATTTTGGTTATTCTTTATAGCATTTGCTATTAAAATTCCAATTGTTCCATTCCATACTTGGCAACCCGATACCTATAAAACAGCTCCTACTCAAGGTACCATGTTATTATCAGGTATTATGTTAAAAATGGGTACCTATAGTTTAATTCGCTGGTTAATTCCAATTGTACCTTCTGGTGCTTCGGAATGGCAACCTATTGCAATTGCCTTATGCGTAGCAGGTATAGTGTATGCTTCTGTAATTGCCATTATGCAAAGAGACTTAAAGAAATTGTTTGCTTATTCATCCATAGCTCATGTGGGTTTAATTAGTGCAGGTATACTTGCCATGAACCTAACAGGTATGCAAGGAAGTTTAATTCAAATGTTATCGCATGGTTTAACGGTTGTAGGCTTATTCCTTTGCGCGGATATTATTTTTAATAGAACTCAAAATCCAAATGTAGAAGGAATAGGAGGGATACGTTTAGTAGCTCCACAATTTGCAACTTGGTTTATGGTTATTGTATTGGGTTCAGTTGCCTTGCCATTAACCAGTGGATTTGTGGGTGAGTTTATGTTATTGTATGGTGTTTATCAATACAATACTTGGCTAAGTGTATTTGCTGGCCTTACAATAATTCTTGGAGCAGTTTATATGCTGCGCATGTATCAAAAAGTTGTTTTAGGAAAACCTATCATGGAAAACATGGTATTCCCAGATTTATATTGGAACGAGAAAGTGGTATTAATAACACTTGGTATTTTAATTTTCTTCTTGGGTGTGTATCCTAAACCTATTATTGAGCTTACAGAACCCGTATTAAAAACATTAACTAAATAATTCAGAACGTGAATACAATTATTTATACATCGGTATTGGGATTTTTCTGCATGCTTGCAGAAATATTCAATTGGAGAAAATTAATCGTACCAGCACTGGTATTAGGTTTAGCCGTAATTTTTGGTCTGAACCTAAACGATTGGAATACCAACCAAGCATTTTATAATAACATGCTTAAGGTCGACAATTTTTCGGTGGCATTTAGTGGCCTAGCTATTTTTGTAACCTTATTAATTTTTATCCTTTCAACAGATTTTTATGCAAAAGACCAAGAACATTTAAGTGATTACATGTCGATCCTAACCTTTATTTTGGTTGGAGCCTTAATGATGTTCTCTTTCTCTAATTTAACGATGTTGTTTTTGGGAATTGAAACGTTGTCTATTGCCTTGTATATAATGGCTGGTAGCAAACGTTTTGATGTTCGCTCAAACGAAGCAGGTTTCAAATATTTCCTAATGGGATCTTTTGCTTCTTGTTTCTTGTTATTTGGTATAACCTTAATTTATGGTGCTACTGGTACATTTGATTTAGCTAAGATTGCCGATTATACCATTCAAAATCAACATCACATTTCACCATTGTTTTATACGGGTATGGTATTGATGGTTTTTGCCATGTTATTTAAGGTTTCTGCAGCTCCATTTCATTTCTGGGCTCCAGATGTATACGAAGGTGCTCCTGCTTTAATTACAGCGTATATGAGCACGCTTGTTAAGATAGCCGCCTTTGCTGCGTTCTACAAATTAATGAGTGCAACCTTTTTCTATACCTCCACACAAGCAGAGCTTATTTTAAATATTGCTGCTATTTTAACTTTAGCTGTAGGTAATTTAATGGCTTTGTCTCAAACTAATTTCAAGCGACTATTAGCATATTCAGGTATTTCACATGCCGGATATATGATGTTGCTTATTTTAAGTGCACAAAATCAACCTGCAGGGGCATTGTTCTATTATGCCTTGGCTTATTCATTAAGTACTTTGGCTGCATTTGCCATAGCTATTCCGGTATTTAAAGCAGCAGGTTCAGAAGAAATAGATTCGTTTAATGGCTTGGCAAAGAAAAATCCGGTACAAGCAGCTGCCATGAGTATGGCAATGTTAGGCCTTGCAGGTATCCCTCCATTTGCAGGATTTTTGGGTAAATATTATATTTTTACAGAGTCATTACACAGTGGTTTTCATAACACTACTTTAGTTGCCATATTCGCCTCAATGATTGGTGTTTACTATTATTTTAAGGTAATTATTGCCATGTATGGCAAGCCTGCAAATGAAGCAAAAATTGAAACTTCTATCAATTATCAGCTTGTTTTGTGGGTTTGTTTAGCTCTAAGTATCGCATTTGGCCTATATCCTGCGCCAATTTTGAATATTTTTTAGAGAATTTTTCCGTTTCCTTTATATTGCAAGTCGGACTTCACAATTAATTAATATGTGATGCAACTTGTATATTCCTAATTATTGACTTTTTTTGTAACAACTAAACTATAAAATACAATTCGCATGAACAAGGTAGCAACACCTCAAAAAGAAAGCTCATTGAAAAGCAATTTTGCAGCTTTCACAATTCCAATCCTGGTAATTACAGGTATCTTAATTTACATGTTTGTTTTGGGTAACCCAAGCAACTTCGAAGGTAACGACCCCAAAAATCACCCCGTAGCCGAAGGTATTGGTCACGTATTAGGTTTAATTTACAAAGGTGGTTTCATTGTACCAATCTTGTTATCATTGGTGTTAATGAGTATCACATTCTCTATTGAACGTTTTTTAACTATTGCAAAAGCTCAAGGTAAAGGTAGCGCAGAAGGATTTGTGCGTAAGGTACAAGGTCATTTAGGTGCTAACAGCGTTGATGCTGCTATTGCTGAGTGCGATAAACAACAAGGTTCAGTAGCTAATGTTGTTAGAGCTGCCTTAATCAAGTATAAAGAAATGGAAAGCAAATCGGATATGGATACAGACCATAAAGTATTGGCTATTCAAAAAGAATTAGAAGAAGCAACCACTTTAGAATTACCTATGTTAGAAAAGAACTTGGTAATTATCGCTACTATGGCATCTGTTTCAACTTTGATCGCGCTATTAGGAACGGTATTAGGTATGATTCGTGCGTTCTCGGCTTTAGGTACTGGTGGCGCTCCAGATTCAGTTGGTTTGGCAAATGGTATCTCTGAAGCTTTGATTAACACAGCTTTGGGTATTGGTAACTCAGCTATAGCTATTATTATGTACAACGTATTCACTACAAAAATTGATAAGATTACCTTTACAATTGATGAAGCTGGATATAGTATTGTACAAACATTTGCTGAAAAGCATAAATAAGTTGACGTTTTGGGTCTGAACCCAAACTCAAACAAATTTTTTGATTTTTAGCGTTTAATAATTAATACAAAACAATATGCCTAAGGTTAAAGTACCACGTAAGAGTACCTCGGTAGACATGACAGCCATGACGGATGTGGCTTTCCTGTTGCTGACGTTCTTTATGTTGGCTACACAATTTAAACCCGAAGAGCCGGTTACTATTAATGCCCCTTCGTCTGTTGCCGAAGTTCCTTTGCCAGATAAAGACATGATGACCATTACCATTAGTGATGATAGCAGAGTGTTTTTTGAATTGCAAGGACAGCAATACAAGGAGACCTTAATTAAAAAAGTAGCCGCACTTCATAGTATTACTTTCACACCTGAGCAAATAAAAAGTTTCTCCCTAATGTCGAGTTTTGGAGTTCCTTTAAATCAATTGGGCAATTTGCTCAATACTAAATCAGAAGAAAGAGCTCAGTTTCCTCAAAAAGGAATACCTTGTGATTCATTGAATAACGAATTAGCAGAATGGATCTGGCAATCTCGCTTAACAAATAACCAAGTACGTGTGGCTATTAAAGGTGATCAAGAAGCTAATTTCCCTGTTGTTAAACAAGTTATCAAAACCTTGCAGGATAAGAAAGTAAATCGTTTTAATTTCATCACTAACATGTCTACAGAGACTGTTGAAAAATAGTAAAATAAAATGGCAGAAATAGAAGGCGGCGGCGGTGGCCATAAAAAAGGTGGGAAACCAAAAGGGAAGAAAATGTCGACTCGTGTTGACTTTACCCCCATGGTAGATTTGGGCTTCTTGCTCATTACTTTCTTTATGTTGACCACCTCCATGAATAAGCCAAAAACGATGGAGATTAACATGCCGGTTGATGAACCGAATGTTGTAAAAACACCTGTAAAAGCCTCTCAAGCAATTACCCTATTGCTAGCAGAGAACGATGAAATAGTTTATTATTTTATTGATGAAAAAACGGGTGAGCCCGAAACACCTGTAATTACCAATTTTAGTAAAGGCGGAATAAGAGCTACTTTGTTAAACAAAAACAAAGAACTTTTAGATAAAGCCAATGCCAATAATTACGATTCAATTCCTGTTCTGAAGGATATGTATAAGAAAAATCAGATTAAGGAAGAAGAAATGAAATCTAGAATAGCTGGTATTAAGGCCAATCCTCATGCCTTAATTGTTGTAATTAAAGCAGATGATAAAGCCAAATACAAGAATTTAGTGGATATTTTAGATGAAATGCTAATTTGTAATATTGGTCGTTATGCTATTGTTGATATTACACCAGTAGAACAAGAATTGATTAAGACCGCAATGGCAGTAAAACCTCAATAACATGGCAGCAAAATTAGATATATTTGATAGTAAGTGGGTGGAGCTAGTTTTTACTGGCAGAAACAAAGCTTATGGTGCCTATGTGTTGCGCAAAAAAGGCGACGAGTACACCATTAAAGGAATTATTTTTGCAGTAGTTTTGTTTACTGCAAGTATCTCAGCTCCCGTAATTGTGAATTATATTAAATCACAAATCCCTAAAGAAAATGCGGTGAAGGTTACTGATGTAACAACATTAGAAGAGCCACCACCCATTGATAAAAACGAACCACCACCACCACCTACAGAACCACCGCCACCTTTAAAAAGTACGGTGAAGTTTACTCCTCCTGAAATTAAACCGGATGAAGAGGTTCCAGATGATGAACCACCTCCGATTCAAGAAGAAATGAAGGATAAAGATGCTGGTGTTACAACCGTTGAGGGTGACCCTAATGGTGTTGATGCTTCTTTAACAGAAGGTGGAGAAGGTGATGGAGAGGCCCCAGAAATTTTAACATTTGCAGAACAAATGCCTGAGTTTGCTGGTGGTACCGAAGAACTCTATAAGTATTTGAGTAAGAATATCCAATATCCTCCTTTAGCTAGAGAAAATAGTATTGAAGGAAAAGTGGTTTTAACCTTTGTGGTTGGATCAGATGGAAAAATCTCTCAAATTGAACAAGTAGGAAAAAAACTTGGTTGGTCATGTGATGAAGAAGCGATTCGTGTTGTGAAGAACATGCCACCTTGGACTCCTGGTAAACAAAATGGAAAAGCGGTAGTTGTAAAGTTTACTTTGCCTATTCGTTTCCAATTGAATTAATACTAAAAATGGGCCTGAATCTACTTTGTAGCCGAAATTCTTTTGGTTGCCTTGTAGGTTCAGGCCTTGTTTGTTAATATATTTGGTGCCCCCAATTGAATTAAGAAAATGAATGACCAAATTGAAGAAATAAGAGAAGAACGACAAGATAAGGTAAGTAAGATATTCAATTATTTTAGTGCTATAATGGGTGTTTTTTATATGGTTATGGGTGTCGTTTTTTACTTTTTCCCCTTTACCGAATCCTTTGATACCTGGGCTAAAATATCCATAAGTGTAGTTTTAGTTTTATACGGCGGCTTTAGGTTAAAAAGGGCATTATGGTCATGAAAAAACTTGTTTTGATTCTAAGTGTGGGCTTAGCCTTTGTATCTTGTAGTAACCCTTCAAGTAGTTCAAGAGATACTGATACTCCTAGTAGTGGCGAAATTACTGTTGCTTGCGATGAAAGTTTAAAGCCAATAATGGAAGCCGAAGAAATGGTGTTTGAGGAACTCTATCCAAATGCCAAAATTACCATGCGTTACATGAGTGAATATGATGCCATTCAAGCCATGATTCACGACAGCGCAAGAATGGCCATTGTAACGCGTGAACTCTTACCAGCCGAAACAGAAGTATTAAATGAGCAACATATTAGTAAGGCCAATTATCATAAACTAGGGTACGATGCCGTTGCTTTTATAATGAACCCAGCCAATAAAGATACTAGCTTTTCATTAAAACAAATTCATAGCCTCTTATCGGGAGAATATACAGATTGGAAGCAGCTAAATGCCAATAGTACCTTGGGTAAAATTAATATCGTATTCGATAGTCCAAGCTCAGGAGCAATTAGATTGTTAAAAGATAGCGTGCTAAAAGGGTCTGATTTAGGTAAAAATTGTTTTGCCTTAAAAAGTAATCCAGAGGTTATTGAATATGTGCAAAAGAACAAAAATGCCATTGGAATAATTGGGGTAAGTTGGATTAGCGATACGGATGATATTCAAGCTAAAGGCTTTCTTGAAACCGTTAAAGTAGCAGAAGTTGAACCCATCTTGATGCGTTTAGCCGGAATAACAAATAAGCCTATTCAAGGCAATATTGCATTAAAGCAATA
This sequence comes from Bacteroidetes bacterium B1(2017), assembly GCA_002256395.1. GTDB lineage: Bacteria > Bacteroidota > Bacteroidia > UKL13-3 > UKL13-3 > B1. The sequence goes on from NKJG01000004.1 coordinate 290,894, forward strand.
CCCTTATTGGCGTCAAATAAAAGTAGCAAGCAGAGAAATGAGAGCTGGCCTTGGCACGGGCTTTGCCAGCTTTATGGAAAGTGAACCAGGACAAAAAATTATTTTAAAAGGAGGCTTGGTACCTTTTAGATCATCTATTAGAACGATAAATATAAATTAGGATACATGAAAAACAGAGTATTGATTTTGATTTGCAGCATATTTGTTGCATTTGGAGCTAAGGCCCAAAGCTTAGAAGAAGGATTAAGAGATATTGATTTTGAAAAATACGAGGCATCTAGAAATGTATTCAAGGCACTCGTTGCAAAAGAACCAAACAATGGTGATTATTGGTATCATTTGGGTCAATCATATTTGAATTTATTAAATGTTGACTCAGCAGCATATTGCTATAATGAAGGTGTTAAAATAGCTCCAGCTAACCCAGCTAATTATGCTGGTTTAGGAGAGTTGGAATTATTAAATGAAAATAAGGATAAAGCGAAGGTTTTATTTGACAAATCACTTTCATTTAGTAAAAATAGAGCAGGCATTTATACCGATATTAAAGCTATTACAGTTGTAGCTTCTAGTATGGTTAATAACTCTATTGCCAAAATGTTAGATGAAGCTGAAAGCTTAATAAAAATGGGTTTTGAGCAAAATAGAAAAGATTACGATTTGCTTATTGCTGGTGGTGATGTTTACTTAGAGAAAAATGATGGAGGTAATGCCGCTACTTTTTATGAAAGAGCAATCGTTGTTGATCCTAAAAATCCTAAAGCATACACTCGTGTTTCACTTATCTGGATTCGTGTTAAAAATTATGAACAAGCTCAAACCGATTTAAATAGGGCGTTTGAAAAAGACCCTAACTATGCTCCAGCTTGGAAGTATCAAGCAGAGTTGTATTACTCACAACGCAAATTTGCTTTGGCAAAAGAAGCGTATGCAAAATACCTTTCTAATTCTGAACCAAGTATGGCTAACCAAATTAGATTTGCTCGTATTTTGTTTTTGAGTAAAGCGTATGATGAATCGTTAGAGAAGATTGATGAGATTCAAAAACAAGATAAAACTACTTTGTTGTTGTATCGTTTAAGAGCATTCTCTGTTTGTGAGGTGGTTGAAACCAAAGCAGATGTTGAATTGGCGAAAAGTGGTTTAGGTTCTCTTGAATATTATTTCCAAAAACAAGATCCTAAGAAAATTACTGCCACAGATTATGAGTATTTAGGAAGATTGCAAGCTCGTGTAGGAGGTAAAGATTCATTGGCAGTTATAACACTTAAACAAGCGATGGCTCTTAACCCTTACAATACCGATATGTATATTGATTTAGCTAAGGTATATAATAAAATGAAGCAATTTGACAGTGCTGCCGCCACTTATGAGATATACATTAGTAAATCTAAAAAGGTTAACGCTGCCGATTATTTCTTATACGGTAAAGCTCTTTATAATTCTAAGCAATACACTAAAGCCGATTCTGCTTTTATTAAAGTAAATGAAATGAAGCCAGATTATCCAGATGCTTATTTATGGAGAGGAAATTCTAACTCTGCGATGGACCCAGATTTTGAATCAGATTTTGCGAAGGTTCATTATGAAAAATATATTTCTTTGTTAACTGCCGATCCTGAAAAGTTTGAATCTACCTTAAAGGCAAAAAATAAGGCAGGTTTAATAAATGCCTATGGCTACCTTGGATTCTTTTATTTAAATAAAGATAAGAAGGCGGAGGCAAAAGATTACTACAAAAAGGTGATTGAGCTTGATCCTCAAAATACAAAGGCAAAAACAGTTCTTGCCGATATAAAATAATTGAACTAATACATATTGAAAAAAGGTTGTTTCGGAAACGAAACAACCTTTTTTTATTCCCACATATCGAGGTCTTCGTAATTAAATGGACCCGAAATGGCAATGCCCACAAATATGGTTTGAGGTAAATGATCATAGGCTATATTTAGCACTACTTGATTTACAATTGGGATAAAAACACCTGCGGTAAAATTAAATTTAAACTTGGTATCATACGGGTTAAATACCCATTCTGTTTCACCTGGCTGTGCAAATGGAGTTTGAATTTCTCTAAAATTTCTTTGTCGAACTACCCCAACACCAAGGTAGAAAGGAATTTTTTGAGTGATGGGTACTACCACGTTAAAAGTACCAGCGAAGGAATAGTAATTCTTAGATTTACGCGTAAACCACCCCTTATTGGAAGCAGTATCATAATCCACACCGCTAAATCCTTTGCGAGTATTATTAAAATTTTCTATCCCCATGCGCCAACTCACCCCAAAGCCAATTTTCCTATAACTGATATGGTTTCCTCCAATCATTAAATTTTGATAGGGCAATACTCCCATTCCAAAGGCATTGTAAATAACAGGTTTTCCTTTTTCTTTTATAGGCAAGGAAATTGGGTGATAAGAATTGCCCTGAGCCCATATTAACTTGCAAGAAAAGAGTAGGATCAAAACGATAAAGATGGCAGATTTTGAATTTTTCATAGTTTAAAAATAGGGTGATGGCAGAAAAGAACTTATTTTCGCAAGCGTATGCAAATTGACATTTTAACTTTGTTTCCCCAAATTTTTGAAGGACCTTTTACCGAATCTATCCTAAAAAGGGCGGTTGAGCGAGGTTTAGTGACTATTGATTTGCATAATATTAGAGATTATTCTCTTTCAAAACATAAAAATGTAGACGATTATCCCTTTGGCGGAGGCGCTGGCATGGTAATGAGCATTGAACCAATTGATAGGTGCTTAACACATTTAACAGAAAGTAGAACCTATGATGAGATTATTTATATGAGTCCTGATGGGGAGCCATTTACTCAAAAAATTGCCAATCAACTTTCGGGTAAAAAGAATATTGCTTTTTTATGCGGCCACTATAAAGGGGTTGACGAACGAGTAAGAGAAAACTTAGTAACGCGCGAATTAAGTTTGGGCGATTTTGTTTTAACTGGAGGGGAGCTTGCCGCCGCCGCTATGGTTGATGCGATTGTTAGGTTAATTCCAGGTACTCTTAATGATGAAACTTCCGCCTTAAGCGATTCGTTTCAAGATGATTTAATTAGTCCGCCAGTTTATACTAGGCCAGCAGAATATAAAGGTTGGAAGGTTCCGGATGTTTTACTTTCTGGGCATCAAGCCAAAATAGACGAGTGGCGACACGAGCAAAGTTTGGTTCGAACCAAGGAGCGCAGACCAAATTTGGGCGAATAATACCTTTAAAAGCTGGTTTTATAAACGCAATTTGAATATCTCTAATATGCTACAAGTCAAGCTACAAAAGGAGATGTCAACAAAACTCGGCTAGAAAAAAATATTTTTTTCGACTCCACTTTTGAATTTAGATGAAAAAGTCTATTTTCGCAGTCCGATTTTTAGAAAAGAATAGCAACATGGACGCAATAAAATTTGTAGAGCAAGAATTTACACAAGGAAAATCCTTCCCTGAATTCACAGCAGGAGATACTGTAAACATTCATTATAAAATCCGTGAGGGTGCAAAAGAACGTATTCAGCAGTACCAAGGTATTGTAATCCAACGCAGAAATGCAGGATTAAGCGCAACCCTTACAGTGCGCAAAATTTCTAATGGTGTTGGTGTAGAAAGGATTTTCCCTTTATACAGCCAAAACATTGATAAAATTGAACTAGTCTCACGCGGTAAAGTGCGTAGAGCTCGTTTGTTCTATTTACGTGAAGCCAAAGGAAAGAATGCCAAAGTAAAAGAAAGAAGAGGGTAAAAATTTCATAACTTAAGCATCGACCCCGGCTCATTTATTTGGGTCGGGGTTTTTGTTTTCAGAAGCTTATCGAGTCCTTTGGCTGCGTTTTGCTCATTTTTGAAATGCTCATTTATCAGATTGCTTCTGGCCTCTAGCTTCTGGCGGAGGGTTTAACTATTGAAATTTTATTTAAAGAAAGTACCTAGCCTAAAACAAGAATTATATATTTTTGAAAATTATACATACTTAACAAAACAGCTAGCAGCCAGTTGCCAGAAGCCAGAAGCTCTTTGCCCGATGCCAGCTGCCAGATGCCCAAAATACAATGACCGAACTAGCAAAAACATATACCCCACAAGCCTTTGAGGACAAGTGGAACCAATATTGGTTAGACAATAAGTTTTTTCATGCCGAACCAGATTCTTCTAAAGAACCTTATACCATTGTCATTCCTCCGCCTAATGTTACGGGTGTATTGCATATGGGCCATATGCTTAATAATACTATCCAAGATGTTCTGGTGCGCAAAGCTCGTATGGAAGGAAAGAATGCTTGTTGGGTTCCTGGAACAGACCACGCTTCAATTGCTACTGAAGCAAAGGTGGTTCAAATGCTGCGCGAACGTGGTATTAAAAAATCTGATTTAAGCAGAGAAGACTTTTTGAAATATGCCTGGGAATGGAAAGAAAAATATGGTGGCATTATTCTAGAGCAACTCAAGAAATTAGGAGCTAGCTGCGATTGGGATAGAACAAGGTTTACCATGGAACCTAAATTAAGCGAGGCTGTAATTGATGTGTTTATTGACCTTTATAATAAAGGATTAATATATAGAGGCCTTCGCATGGTTAATTGGGATCCACAGGGTAAAACAGCCCTTTCTGATGAAGAGGTAATATATAAAGAAGTTCAATCAAAATTGTATTATATCAAATACTTTATGGCCGATGGTAGTGGTGAATTTGTAACTATTGCAACCACTCGTCCAGAAACTATTTTAGCAGATGTGGCTATATGCGTAAACCCAAGTGATGAACGCTTTAAAGCCTTGGTTGGCAAAAAGGTTTTGGTTCCGTTTTTAACTAGAGAAATACCTGTAATTGCCGATGAGTATGTAGCCATGGATTTTGGTACTGGTTGCTTAAAGGTAACTCCTGCGCATGATGTTAATGATTATGCATTGGGCCAGAAATACAATTTGCCTGTAATTGATATTTTAAATGAGGATGGTTTCTTAAATGCCGAAGCAAAGGATGAACGTTATATTGGTAAAGATAGATTTGTCGTAAGAAAACAAATTGCCATTGATTTAGAAGAGGCAGGACATATTCTTAAAATAGAGGAATACAAAAACCAGGTTGGAACAAGTGAACGCACAGGTGCAGTTATTGAACCTAGATTGAGTTTACAATGGTGGGTTGACATGAAGAAATTTATGGCTAAAAACCCAGAGGTGTTAGAGGCTGTTATGAGCGATGAAATTCAATTTCATCCTGCTAAAATGAAAAACACCTATCGTCATTGGTTGGAGAATATTAAAGACTGGTGTATAAGTCGTCAATTATGGTGGGGGCAGCGTATACCTGCCTGGTACGATGAAAACAATAATTTTGTTGCAGTAGCTAAAACCATTGAAGAAGCCCAAAAAATTGCCAATAGCCAAGGGCTAACGGCCAATGGCCTACACCAAGACGAAGACGTATTAGATACTTGGTTTAGCAGTTGGTTATGGCCTATATCTGTGTTTGATGGATTTGAAAACCCAGAGAACGAGGATATCAAACATTTTTATCCAACCAATGATTTAGTAACCGCGCCAGAGATTATGTTTTTTTGGGTAGCTAGAATGATTATGGCTGGATATGAATGGAGAGGAGAGAAGCCATTTAAAAACGTTTATTACACCGGTATTGTAAGAGATAAGCAACGTAGGAAAATGAGTAAGTCTATGGGTAATTCGCCAGACCCATTAGATTTAATTGCACAATATGGAGCAGATGGTGTGCGTATGGGAATGTTGCTTTGCTCTCCTGCAGGTAATGATATTTTATTTGATGATAGCCAAGTTGAACAAGGAAGGAATTTTGCCAATAAAATTTGGAATGCATTTAGATTAGTAAAAGGCTGGGAAGTTAAGCCTGATGCAGGTTTTAGTGCAGAAGTATTGGCAACAAATGAGCTTAGTGCGAAGTGGTTTGCGGGCCGACTATCGGATGCATTACTAGATATTGAAGAGAAGTATAAAGGATATCGTTTGAGTGAAGCTTTAATGAGTATTTATAAGCTTATTTGGGACGATTTTTGTGCTTGGTATTTAGAAATGGTTAAGCCTGTTTATGGCGAACCTATGAATGAAAGTACGTATCAAACTACGCTTTCATTTTTTGAAGAATTAATGAAAGTTTTGCATCCATTTATGCCATTTATTACCGAAGAGATTTGGCAAAATATGGCAACTCGTAAAGATGGTAGTTCAATTTGCGTTGCTCCTTATCCTTTGCCAAGTAAGGCTCAAACTCCTGATTTATCAAGGGCTTTTGAAACCATACAGCAAATTAGAAATTTAAGAAATGCAAAAGGAATTAGTCCGAAAGAGGCATTTGAGATTTCAATTAAAACGAGCAACCAAAGTTTATATGCTCCTTACATGTTTTTGGTTCAGAAATTAGCGAATGTATCTTCATTCGCCTTTGTTACTGAGCAGCCAACAGGTACAACACTTTTGCCAGTTGATACAGATGAGGTTTTTGTTGTATTAAATATTGTTGTTGATGCAGAAGCTGAGCGCGAAAAAGTAGAAAAAGAAATTATCTATTTAGAAGGCTTTATGAAATCTGTTGATGCTAAGTTAAGCAATGAAAAATTTGTGGCAAATGCAAAACCTGAATTGGTTGAGAAAGAACGTCAGAAAAAGGCTGATGCCGCCCAAAAGATTGAGGTTTTAAGAAAGAGTTTGGTATAAGCCAATTCTATAAAAAGAAAAGGGGATTCAATCTAATAAATTGAATCCCCTTTTTTTATTTCTTACCTTTATCAAATAGTTTACTCATACTATTAAACAAAATTGAAACATCAAAATAAACGGCTTCTAAACCTTCTTCGTTTTTCTTAACAGTTAGTTTATCACATCTATTGATTAGGCTTTGCTGTCCTCCAAATTCTAGGTCGAGCCAATGTAACATGGTATATTCATTATCTACCCTAATAACCCAAAAGGCAGTTTCAAGAGATTTGCCATCTCCGGTAGAGTTTATGGCCGTTAAAATTCCTCTATACATTTGTATGGCAGAATGCCTATCGAGTGGCCTATTGAGCATTTTATTAGCATAGGCTATATATAACCAATAGTCAATGTCGAAAGGAATTTCTTTTAATATTTTTTCGCTTAGAGTAATAATTTTTTCAAGGTCTTTCTCGCTTGGATCTCCTTTTTTATCCATTAATTCTTTTAATTTTTTATTTGTATCACTACTACCATAAGGGCTGTATGATTCTTGCGTTGCTTGCCCATAATACAAATAGAAGAATTCGTTTTCGGTGAGTGTGGTATCCTTACTTAAATACCGATTCATAAGCGTTGAATAAGAATACCCAGTGCTATCTGTGAGAGTTTGTTTGATTTCTTTTAGGTTTACTTTCCTAAAAGAATCTTGTCCAAAACATAAGCTTGGAATAAGTAGGAGTAGACTAATTAATTTCATTCCATAAAAATACAAAAAGTAATTCATTTTACTATAATTGACATAAACACTGATCTTGGGCATATTTAATGATAAATTAAGACGGATATTTGCATTGAGGTTTAGCAAAAGGTAATGAGTAAACAAGTTTCATATGAATTGCCATTAAATAGCAAAGATGCTACCAAAGTAGAATTACGGATTGCTAAGAAAACCATTGAAAAGTTACTGGCTGAACTAGCCTTGGAAAAGAAAAAAAGTAATCGGCTTCAAATACAATTTATTGAAAGTGAACAAAGGTTTGTTCATGCCGTTAAAGATGTTCCCTATCCTATGATTATTCATACAGAGAATGGTCAAATTCTTGCAATGAGTAGAGGCTTATTTGAAATTACAGGATACGATGAATCTGAAATAAGAACTATGCATGATTGGGCAGAAAAGGTTTATGGAGCAACCTATGAGGATATTTTAGTGCATATTAAGGATTTGTTTAATTATACTGAATTTCGTTTCAATGGTGAATTTAATATACGATGTAAAAACGGTTCAATAAAAAATTGGATGATAAGCTCTTTCCCTTTTGATTTTTCGGATGAATCAAACAAAGTGGTAATAAGTATTGCAAATGATATTACGGATACAAAAAAAATTAAGCAAACACTTGAGGAAAGCGAAAGTCAATTAAAACGTGCCGAAATGGTTGCAGGCATTGGATATTGGAAACTTGATTTGAAAACAAGATTGTTTTATCCATCGGTAGGTACTCAAAATATTTATGGTATATCGGCAGATGAAATAACTATGGAGGAGGTCTCAAAACTGCATCACCCAGAATATATTGAGCTTATTGACCAAGCATTGAAAGGGCAAATTCTAAAAGGAAAACAATATGATGTAGAATATAAAATAAACCGATTAATAGACAATAAGGAAGTTTTTATTCACTCAAAAGCTGATAAATTAATTGGTGATGATTTTATTTTTGGTGTCATTCAAGATATAAGTGAACGAAAGGAAATTGAAGCTGAATTAAGACATAATGAAAGTAAATGGAAATTAATAATTGAGGCATCTCCAATTGCCATGGCAGTGAATGATTCGGAAAGAAACATTACCTATTTAAATTCCTCTTTTATTAAGTTATTAGGATATACCCTTAATGATATTCCAACCGTTGAGGCTTGGTGGCCTATTGCCTATCCTGAACTAACCTATAGAAATTATATTAAGAAGGTTTGGAAATTTACATTGGATAATTTTACCATAAATGGTGGGGTATTTGTTCCAATTGAATGTAAAGTTGTTTGTAAAAATGGAATTCAAAAAAACATATTAATAAGTGCCTCTTCTATAGATTCAGCAAGGGGGGGAGACCAACTAATTATTTTTTATGATATAACAGAAAGAGTTCTAGCAGAAAAACGATTATTACAGCTTTCAAAGGCAGTTGAGCAAAGTCCAGTTTCTATTGTTATTACAAATTTAAGGGGCGAGATTCAATATGCAAATCCGACTTTCTCGCAAACATCAGGCTTTACATTAGATGAGGCCATTGGCCAAAATCCTCGCATATTAAAGTCGGGTGAAACCCTGGATATAGAATATAAAAAACTATGGGAAACCATTACCAATGGAAAGAAATGGATTGGAGAATTTCATAATAAACGTAAGAATGGGGAATTGTATTGGGAGTCGGCACTCATTACTCCAATTATGGATGAGAAAGGTGAAATTATAAATTTTCTCGCTGTTAAGGTAGATATTACTGCAACTAAATTAGCCCAAAAAGCTCTTGAAGAAAGTAATGAACGGTATAATTTGGTATCTATGGCAACACATGATACCGTTTGGGATTTGAATATAGTAACTGGTGAATTAATTAGAACAGATAGGGCTTTATTAGGTCCAACAAAATTCCAACACCTAAACGCCAATGTTGGAGAATTAAATTGGAATAATTTGGTTCACCCAGATGATGTTACGGATTTTTTAAATTCTCAAGAGCTTGTATTTACTAACCCTAATGCACATTTATGGGAACATGAATACAGATTGCTTACAGACCAAGGAAAGTTTTTACATGTGAACAGCAAAGGATATATTTTGCGTGATGAGAATGGAAATGCGGTGCGCATGATTGGGGCAACCCAAGATATTTCGGAACGTGTTGCCCATTTAGAAGATACTGAATTACAAAACAAACGCCTTCGCGAAATTGCTTGGATACAATCGCATATCGTAAGGGCTCCATTGGCCCGAATTATGGGCTTGGTCGATTTATTATTAATTGAGGAGGATATGTCAGAAGAAACTAAGATGCTACTCCAAAATGTATTGCTTTCTGCAAACGAATTTGATGAAATAATAAAATCAATTATTATCTCCTCTCAAACGGTTTTTTCTACTCAAAAATAAATTAGAATTCTAAACTCATCCCATCAAAAGTACCACTACTCATAAGCAATAAATTTTCATTTCCAGAATACTCTTGCTCAATAAACGTTCTAAGTTTATCTTTATCTGTAAACACCTCAACACCTTCGCCAAATCCATTTGCCACCTCTTTTGGGTCAAGCATGGGCATTTTCTTGACTTCTAAGGCGTGTTTGCTAAATAATACCGCGCGCACATCAGCTTTAGCTAAAGTGTTCTCATAATGCGGTAGAAAGTCTTTATTTAAGCTGCTAAACGTATGCAGTTCATAAATGGCAATGAGCTTTCTAGTTGGATAGAGTTCTCTGACAGCATTTACGGTAGCTCCCAGTTTTGAAGGTGCATGGGCAAAATCGCGAATGATTAAACTTGTTTCTGTTTCTTTAATTGTTTCTAATCGCTTGGCAGTTCCTTTAAAACTTTGAATGGCCTCAAAAAACTGCGCTTGGTTCAGACCGGCTTTTATACAAGCATGTTTGGCGGCCATCATGTTTTGTAAGTTATGACTTCCAAAGAAACTTAAACGAACAGGTTCGGTTGTTCCTGTTACTTGGGTAGGTAAAATAAAGCAACCATTTTCCACACTAAAGGCAGGTGTTTGGTATGGAATTTTTTCACTTTGAGTTTCGGTTCCATCCAATAATTTCTTTACTTCAGGATCCGATTCACAATAAATAATGGCACCATTGGCAGGAATATCTGTGACAAATTTTTGAAACTGCCACACATAGTTTTCAAAGGTTGGAAATACATTTATATGATCCCAAGCGATACCTGTAATAATTCCTACATTGGCTTGGTATACGTGGAATTTAGGGCGTAAATCTAAGGCAGAAGTTAAGTATTCATCGCCTTCAAAAACCGCAATTTTAGAAGTATGGCTGAACCCAACCATGGTTTCAAAGCCTTCTAGTTGCGAGCCTACTAAATAATCAAACTCTAAGCCGTGGTAATTTAATACATGTAATATCATGGCGGTGGTGGTGGTTTTGCCATGACTTCCACCAACAACTATTCTAAGTTTATCCTTAGTTTGCTCATACATATATTCTGGGAAGGAATATATTTTTAATCCAAGCTCTTGGGCGCGGGCTAATTCTGGATTGTCTTTGCGCGCATGCATTCCCAAAATAATGGCATCAATATCTGATGTAATAAGTTCTGGTTTCCATCCGAATGAACTTGGTAATAAACCATAGGTATCGAGCCTTGATTTTGCGGGTTCATAAATTTCATCGTCGGTACCCGTAACCTGATAGCCTTTTTTATGCAAGGCAATTGCCATATTGTGCATTACCGCACCGCCAATAGAAATAAAATGTATGCGCATTTGAAAGGTATAGTTTGAGTTTAAGGTAATTTAAATTTGATTGGCAATAATATGTAACAATCTACTTTTTGCCCATTATTTTTTGCGGGTATCCAATTTGGCATGATGCCTACAATTCTAAGAGCTTCTTCATCAAAGCCCCAGCCCATCTTTTTTAAAACTTCTGCTTTTTTTAAAGTTCCATCTTTACAAACCACAAATCTTACAATAACTTTTCCTTCAATACAATGTTCAGCGCCAAGTTTTGGGTACCTCAGGTTTTTATTTATAAACAAATTCAATTCCGTTTCCCCACCAGGGAAGCTTGGCATTTGTTCGGTAAAAATAAATATTTCTTCCTCACCAGTGCTGGCACCTTCGCTAATTAAAATTTCTTCTTGTTTAGGTTTTATATTTTGTTCTTTTGTTTGCGCATAGCTTTGGTTTAAGCCAAGTGCAAGAAGCAAGAAGGAGGTAAATACTTTAAGTAGTAGGTTCATTGTTTTGTAATTTCTTAGTTTAATTGAAACCTAATTGGAAGAGTATATTTTACAATAACTGGTTTGCCTCCTTGAAAACCAGGATTCCATTTTGGCATTTCTTTAACTACACGAATTGCTTCCTCATCCATGCCATATCCTGCAGGAGTTCCAACTTGTTCAACATCGGTAATTGTTCCATCTGATTGAACAATAAAGGTAAGAACAACTTTTCCTTCTTTGTTTTTCTTATGTGCTTGAGATGGATATCTAATAGTACGACTTAAATATTTATACATGGCCTCATTTCCTCCCACAAACTCTGGCATTTGTTCGGCAAAAGTTAATATTTCCTTTTTAGGAATTGAATCTGTTGTTTGGGCATAGCAATGGTTTGAACCCAATGTAATAAGTAGCATAAATGTAAGGGTTCTGAGTGTATTTTGTAGCTTCATGATTTTTTATTTAGTTGTTTAATTGAAATTTAACTGGAATAGTAAATCTAACATTTGCTGGTTCACCATTCATTTTACCGGGTTTCCATTTAGGCATAGATTTAACTATTCTAACCGCTTCCGCATCCATTTCCCATCCAATTTTTTTAATGGCCTTCACATCGGTTAAATCTCCATTACTTAAAACGATAAAGGAAACATATGAATTCCCTTCTATTTTGTTTTCCAATGCCAACTCAGGATACTTTAAATTAGCCTGAATATACGCATACATTTTTTCATAACCTCCAATGTATTCAGGCATCTCTGAAGCCTGTGTAAGAACTGGTTCTCCATTAATATATAAATCAATTACCTCACTTGGCGAATCATATGATAATCCTCCAACTGGTCCTGGAACAAATTTAATTGGGAGGGTGATTTTAAAATCTATTTTCTCACCATCTAAATTTGCTGGAGTCCAGTTAGGCATTAAATCTACTAAATAATTAGTTGCTTCTGAAAATGTTGGGTCGTTTGATTCTACAATTTCATACTTTGTTGGTTTTCCAGTTGTATCAATTGTAAAACTTATGATTACCCTTCCTTCAATTCTTTTTAATGCGAGAGATTTAGGATAAACTATATTTGATTGAAGCCATTCATATAATTGATCTTGTCCCCCTGGAAATTGTGGCTGCTTAAATAATGGGGTATATTCTATTTTATTACCCAGTTGGTCTAAGCAATATCCTGTAACTAACTTATTATGATCATATAGTTCAATTCTTTTTTTCTTGCCTGTAGGGTAATAGGTAAAAGTGGTATCTTCTAATAAGTCATTTCGATAGGTTTCGGTAATTTGAAGATACTTATTCTTATGATATAGCTTCCTAGTACCTTCTTTCATTCCATCAACGAAGAAGGTGGAGTCTATAAAAAATCCTTCCTTATCAAAAATTATTTGCCAATCATTTAACTGTCCCATTTCATAGTAAAGATGTACTTTTTGTTTTCCTTCTTTAGTGTAATAATCGAAATAACCTTTTTTATAACTAAAATTTTTATCCTCATATGTTCCCGTCATTTGTATCACCATAGAAGGATAATAATAATCCTTAACCGCATAACCTGATTTGCCAATTTTTAGTATTCTCGAATAAGAAGCATTTTTTTGATCACAAGATTGCCATTCAGTATCATAATAGCTAGTATCCTGAGCCATTAAGGCATTCAGGTTTAAGTAAATTGTTAATAGGAGCAGGGTTTTTGTCATTCTGTTTAGACGCAGGATAGGGTAGATAATATTTATGTGAGGATTATTAAAGTGCCGAAAATAAGAAAATATTTCCAATGAGAAACTGATTTTTCGCTAAACTTGCTACATGGAATTATTTACAATTGATACCGGTTTTTTTAAACTAGATGGTGGCGCTATGTTTGGCGTTGTTCCTAAGAGTATATGGCATAAACAAAACCCTGCCGACGAAAACAATATGATTCGTTTAGCTATGCGGTGTTTGTTAGTTAAAGATGGTGATAGACTTATGCTAATTGATAATGGATTAGGTAACAAGCAAGACAATAAATTTTTTGGATATTATTTTTTGCATGGCGATGATACCTTGGAAAAATCTCTGAATAAACATGGATTTACTAAGGCCGATATTACGGATATGGTTTTAACTCATTTGCATTTCGATCATTGTGGAGGAAGTATTCAATGGAACAAAGATAGAACGGGTTTTGAAACGGCCTTTCCAAACGCTACGTATTGGGTAGGAGAGGACCATTGGAATGAAAGTATGGCTCCTAATCCGCGCGAAAAGGCAAGCTTTTTACGCGATAATATTATGCCTATTCAAGAAAGTGGTCAGTTAAAATTAGTAAAACCAGGTGAGCAATTTCATAAAGATATAGATCTTTTGTTTTCAAAAGGACATACTCAAAGTATGATGCACCCTGTAATTCCATATAAAGGAAGTAAGCTAATTTACTTAGCAGATGTAATACCTACTCAAGCGCATCTTCCAATCCCATATGTTATGGGTTATGATGTTCGTCCGCTTGATACAATGAAGGAAAAGACAGATATTTTAAATATGGCTGTAGAGAACAACTGGGTTTTATATTTTGAACACGATCCGTTTAATGAAGCCTGCACGGTAGTTCAAACAGAAAAAGGAATACGTTTACAAGACCAAGTAAAACTAAGCGAGGGCTAGGTTTACTGAATTACTTTCTAATGGAATCGCCTTATTTAAATTTGGCTTTGCTATGGATTCTCTTTTATGGTGTCCATAGCATTTTGGCTTCAAGTAGTATAAAAAGCTTGGTTCAAAATACCTTGCCAGCATTTAATAGACCTTATAGGTTGCTATATAATTTTATTTCAATTAGTTTATTTGTTTGGGCATTTGCTTTTCAAATAAGTATGGTTGAACGTGTTTTTATAGATAGTTTATTCCTACATTATTTGGGATTAACCTTGGTTATTCTTTCTGTTTATGGAATGTATTTAAGCTTCAAGAATTACCAACTTCAAGAGTTTATTGGTATCCAACAAGTAAGAACAAACAAACACAATGCAGCCCTTTCTGAGCGTTTGCAAACGGGCGGTTTGAACCACTATGTAAGGCATCCATTATACACGGCTAGCTATTTATTTTTTATGGCTTACCTACTTTATAAACCAACTCTTGGTTCAGCCCTATTTAGCTTAATAAGTTGCATTTACTTGTACCTTGGAGCCTATTGGGAAGAGCAAAAATTGATAAAGCAATTTGGTGAAGAATATAAATCCTACCAAAAAAAGGTGCCTATGTTTATTCCTAAATACTAAAATCGTGTTTACTTGATTTACTTTTCCATATAGATTTGAGGTTCATTTATTAGTAATATTTTTACAAATAAAAATAGCACTATAGAATGAAAAATTTGCAACTAATAAGTGATGAGTATTTAATTAATAAAATACTCTTAATTCGAGGTAAAAGGGTTATGCTTGATAGTGACCTAGCTTCATTATATTCAGTTGAAACAAAAGTGTTGAATCAAGCAGTTAAGCGAAAAATATCAAGATTTCCAGATGATTTTTACTTTCAATTAACAGAATTGGAATGGAGCAACTTGAAGTCACAATTTGTGACTTCAAGTTGGGGCGGCAGAAGAACCCTACCATTGGCCTTTACAGAACAAGGAGTTGCTATGCTATCTAGTGTTTTAAATAGCGAAGTTGCCATACAGATGAATATTCAAATTGTTAGAATTTTTATTCGAATGCGCGAGATGATAGCAGATAAAAATATGGCATATACAAAGATGATTGCTATTGAAAAAAAACTTCTTGAACATGATGTAAACCTTAAAAGTTATAAAGATGATCTTGAATATCTTTTCAATGCATTAAAACATTTATTGAAAACGGAAACTACAGAACGAAAGAAAATAGGATTTAGAAAAGATAAGAACTAGGAGAAATTGAAAGTAATTATTTCACTCCAATTTCGTCAACAAAAATAAAGGCATCTTCGCCAGCACTTAGGTGCCAGCTTGGCAATTTGCCATAGTTTCTTGCTATTACTTTTACGTAACGGGCATTTACCTTAGTTGCACTTGTATACGTAATAGTTTTTATTACAGCTCCCTCAATATTGTTTGCTACATCATGCTTGGCAATTCCTACCGATGTGTAATTTATACCATCCAATGAAACATAAAACTCAACTTCTTTTGGCATCATAATCCATGCTCCTTGGTCTTGCAAAAAGTGGCCATAAAAGGTATTCAAAGAGCATTCTTTTTTCAGATCTAAGGTTGCCTCAAAGTTCGATGCTTGGTAGCCTTGCCAGCCACCTTTGCGCCAATCAATATCGCCATTTATGCCGTCTATTAAGCCTTCGGCACCACCGGCAGTATATTGTTTATTATAGGTGTATTTTAAGGTTATATCCCAATTGTTTTCTTGTTTATAAAATTTCCCAGAAGCCTCAAGGCCCATCATATTCTCGCCCATGTCAATTGCGTCATAGGCTTCAATGGTGCATGATTTGTAAATATAGAAAGGCTTTTTATATAGCCTAGGTTCATTTTTCTTTTCCGTGTCTGAACCAATAATTCTGTAATAAATTTTACCGGGATTTCGGGTTTCTTGGTTTACAAAATTTTCATAAAGTGTTATAAGTAAACTGTCTTTAAATGTTTTTGATTTGGCTTCAATAATGGGTGATGGCAGAAATCCTCCACCTGTTGAATCATACTTAAATTTGAAATCCTTTACAGCAAATGGTTTGTCGGATGCTTTAAAATCATGGCTAACAAAATATTTTCCTTGTCTAAAATTTGGCATTCCATGTTGTCCATTCTCTGCAAAAAGTCTAAAGTGATTTATGGAATACCCATCGCGATCATTTATTTTATTGCCAGAATCAAGCAAGTAAATTTGGTTCGAGGTAGTTCTACCATAATCTAAAATTACACTGTGGTCAATAAAATTTATTTGTACTTTATTAAATAGGGGTGAACCTAATTGGTAGTTTTCTAATCCGGGTGTAACGGGGTAAAATCCCATGGCACTAAATACAAACCAGGCGCTCATTTGTCCGCAATCTTCATTGCCTGCTAAACCATCTGGAGCATTGTGATACATTTCATTTAAAATCTGTTGCACACGTGCTTGGGTTTTCTCTGGCTTGCCCACATAATTGTATAAATAGGCCATATGGTGACTAGGTTCATTGCCATGCGCATATTGGCCTATTAATCCACTTATATCTGCTTGTACTCTTCCACTAGTTTCGCTTCCAGTTTCAAATAGTTCATCCAATTTTTTTTCAAATGCCTTGCTACCACCCATGACATTTATTAAGCCTTGAATATCTTGAGGCACAAAGAACGTATACTGCCAAGCATTTGCTTCGGTGTAATTATTGTTTACTTCTTTTGGGTTAAACGGTTCGTACCAACCACCATTCATGCGAGGTTGCATAAAACCTGTTTTGGCGTTAAATACATTTTGCCAATTATATTGCTCAAACAAACTTGCGTGCAATACTCCAGCAATTTCATTATTATCATCTACCTGGTTTTCTCTTACTTTTCTAATACACCATTGGTCGTAGGCATATTCAAGAGATTTACTTACACTTTCGCTTTCATCTTCTACACTTAGGTATCCTTTTTTAGCATACGTTGGAGCTCCAAAATGTGGGTATGCCGCAGTACCTTCACAAGCTTCAAGTGCTAATTTATGATCAAATTTATCATTACCTTTAGCCATGGCATCGGCAATAATACTTACAGAGTGGTAGCCAATCATGCAATCTGTTTCGTTGCTACTAAGTTCCCACATGGGCATGCGACCAATTTGTTTGTATTGCTCTAAAAAGGTTTTTATAAAATCTACATTGCGTTCCCTTTGAACAATGTTGAACAAAGGATGCAATGCTCTAAAAGTATCCCATAAACTAAATACGGTATAATAGTTAAAGCCATCGGCTTTGTAAATTTTAAAATCTCTTCCTAAATATCGTCCATCTACATCATTGGCAATGCTAGGGTGAATAAAGCAATGGTAAAGGGCTGTATAGAAAATAATATCTTGATCCTTTGTTCCACCGCTCACTTCAATTTTAGAAAGTTCTTTATTCCATTCTGTTTCGGCAGCTAATTTGGTGGCCTCAAAATCCCAATTAGGCAATTCCTTTTGCATGTTTAACTCAGCACCTTTTTCATCCACTTGGCTAATGGCCACTTTTACTAAAATGCTTTCTCCTTTTTTTACTTTAAATTCAATGGCTGCACCAGTTTGATTTCCATTTTCGCCAGGGTTAATGACTATGGCAGAGCTGTTTTTTGAGAATTCTATTTTATAGGAAATACGTTGGTCTCTTGCCCAGGCATAACTGCTGCGAGACCCTTCAATGCTATGTGGTGAACTGCTAGTTATTTTTCCTTTAAGCAGTTTATCTCTATGTGTTAAATCTAAAATAAATTGATAGGTGCCACTTTTTTGAAAGGTATATTTATGAAAACCTACTCGTGTGGTACTTGTCAATTCAACTTCTATATTATCGTCTTCTAAATGTACCTTATAATAACCTGCTTTTGCTTGTTCTTTGTTATGTAAAAACTTAGAAGAATAAACAGATTTATCAAAGGTGGCTTTTCCTGCAACAGGCATCAGCATAATATCGCCATAGTCGCTGCAACCTGTGCCACTTAAATGGGTGTGGCTGAACCCATATATAACTGAATCGCTGTAATGATATCCACTGCACCCATCCCAGCTTCCGTTTATTCTAGTATCTGGCCCTAATTGAACCATTCCAAATGGAACTACTGGTCCAGGGAAAGTATGTCCGTGGCCACCTGTGCCAATAAATGGATCAACCAATTTGGCGTAATTTATTTGGGAAAAAGAGTTTAGGGAAAGGGTAGATAAATATAAAAAAAACAAAGTAGTTAAAAGCTTTGTTCTGAAACAATAAAGCTTGTTTAGAAGATTTTCATTCATGGTCAAATCTACTAAATTCGGGCATAAAACAAAATGAAAAGACCAAGCTAATTGGAGGGCTTATTTTTGCTCCAATATTCTTATTAAATCATGGTTCAAATAATACACTTCTTTGCCTATTTGTTTTCTACTTAGGATGCCTTTCTTGCATAAATCTTGCATGTATTTTGTGAGGGTGGTTCGGCTGTTTTTGCTAAGAACTTCACCCACAAGTGATGGTTTAATATAGGGTTGAGAAAATATCACCTCATTTAATTCTTTGGTATACCACTTTAATTCTTTCTTACCGTACTCAAGAGTGGCATCCACTTGACTCAAAATTTCATCTATTAAATTATTGGTAAATCCTGCAGTTTGCCTAATACCTTCCAGCATAAATAATATCCACGATTTCCAATCTTTCCTTTGAGTAACGCCAGCTAAAAAATGGTAATAATCCTCCTTGTTTTCAATAATGTATTTACTAAAGTATAATACAGGTTGAGCCAACAATCCTTCTTTAACTAAGTAAATGAGGTTTAATATTCTACCTGTTCTACCATTTCCATCACTAAATGGGTGAATTGCTTCAAACTGGTAATGTGCAATCGTCATTTTTAATAATGGGTCAATATCATCTGCATACTCTTGGTTTAAATAATCAACTAAATTGTTAATTTTTTTCTCAACAACTCCTTTTCCTCTCGGTGGTGTGTAAATAGTTTCTCCAGATCTAAATTCACTTTGACCTCTCTTAAAAATAATCTGTGATTGAGGCGAACGTATGGCTTGCTTATTGTTTTTTATTTGTTGGTTAATTTTAACAATGGTAGAGAGGTTTATTTCATTTTTCTTTTTCATGTTTAGGTAGCCTGCCCAAAGAGCCTCTCTATATCGCAATACCTCTATTATATTTGGGTTTAAGCCTTCTTCCATTAAATCATCTGAAATGGCTTTGTATAGCTCATCTTCGGTAGTGAAGATATTTTCTATTTCAGTTGAACTTCTTGCCTCTTGAATAGAAATAGTATTTATTAACATGATTGGATTTGGAAGTCTTAACAGATTTTTATTAAGCTCAGCCAATGATCTGCTAGCCTTCCCCCAAGATAATAATATATCTGTAGTTAAAATAGATACAGAAGGAGGAAGTAAGGGTAGTTCGTTAAAGGGTTTGTTTCTGTCGTAGGGTTTCATTTTTGATGTGTTCAGTTTTATTATTATAACTGAACATGATACAAATATGTGTTCCTTTTTTTGATTTTAAAAGCATTCATGTTCATTTTTTATATAAAATCTGAACATGTATGGTTTTTGTGTTCATTTTTATGCCATAAATGGATTTCGTGTTCAGTTTAAAGTTAAAAAATGAACATAATAAAAGTAAAGAAATTTTCTAGTTTGAGTTCGCTTGAAGCTTATTTATCCAATTTAAAACAATTGTAAGTTGTTCTTCTTTACTCAAGAAGCTATTGTCTAATTCAATTGCATCATCGGCTTTTAGCAGAGGGCTATCGGCGCGGTTGCTATCCATGTGGTCGCGTTTTTCGAGGTTGGCAAACACTTCGTCGAAGGTAGTGTTTTGGCCTTTTTCTTTAAGTTCATCCAAGCGTCGTTGGGCTCTAATTTTTGGGTCGGCCGTAATAAAGAGTTTAAGTTCTGCCTTTGGAAAAACTACCGTACCAATATCCCTTCCATCCATCACTATGCCTTTGTTTAAACCCAACGCTTGTTGTTGTTTAACTAAAAATCTTCTTACCTCACTTAATGAACTTACATCACTTACGGCGCTTGCTACACGAGGGTTTATACGAATTTCATTTTCAATATTTTCCCCGTTTAACAGGGTGATTTGAGTCTGTGTTTCCTCGTTAAACCCAAATGATATTTGTATTTGAGGCAAACATTCTGCCACCATTTCTGGATGATGAAAATCTATTTGATTTTGCAATAAATATAGGGTTACAGCTCTATACATGGCTCCTGTATCAACATAATGATAGTTGAGTTGTTTTGCTAACTCACGAGCCAAAGTGCTTTTGCCACACGATGAGAAACCATCTATTGCTATAATTAACTTATTCACTAATTTTTTTATTTTGATTTTTTGAAATCATCAAGTCGTGTTATGATGGTAAAGGCATTCGTATTTTTACCGGGCATATACCCTCCATTTCCATATGAAAATTGAAACCTGTTTATTCTTACTCCAAAGCCCCATGAGAAGCCATTAAAACCTCTTATATCATATAAACTCATTTCGCGTTGGCGCATGGCATTATAACCAAATCTTATGTTTAAGGTTTTACCCAAAATCATTTCAGTATTAATTATAACATGGCTCATGGCTTTTTGAAGAATGGTAAAATCTTCTTGAATAGGAAGGCCAGTTTCTAGATTAATTGTTCGGTTGTTTCTGCTATCAATTTGATAAAGCAACTTTCCTGGACTTTGCAGGTTATGTGCAATTACACTTATTCTAAAGGGGTTGTGTTCAAACTTTTTTGAAAATCCAATTTGAACATTATAAGGAATTCGCTCGTAATTATTATCGGTATAGGTTTTAAATTGGGTGCCAATATTACTAACTACAGCTGTTACCATCATAAGCCTGTCTGAACTCAACCATGCCCCAGCAATATCTGTAGCTACTCCAAATGAATTATAAGATTCAAGGTTGGAGTTAATGGCTTTTAGGGTCAAACCATATTGAAATTTTTTGTAGGTTCTTGCGGCAGTGGCATGAAAATTATATTCTCCGGCCGTAAAGGTGCCAAGTACTTGTCCATCTGGACTTGTTCTTACAAAGTTGCCATAATTTAAATATTGTATTCCAGCTGCAAAAGATGTTTTTAATGAATCGGCATGCCAAGCATAATTAGCCTCTCCGGCAGTAATGTCTGAAAAGTAATTAATGAAATTTAGGCCAACTTGGTGCTTATTGGCACTTGTTAGTAAAGCTGGGTTTTGGCTAACTAAATTAATATCGGCATCGGGAGTAGCTATGGCATTTCCGCCTAAGGCAGCTATTCTAGCGTTGGGTGAAACCTTAAGAAATTGATAGGTACCCATGCCACCAATTTGGCTTGAACCAAATTTTGCTAGACAAATAAATAGAATTAAGATTTTGCTTCTCATGCCGTTTTCAAAAATATGCTTTTCAACGTAATTTCTATGTTCAAAATTGCAGCGATTGTGGCTATTGGTAGACAATTTGACAGAATTTGATGAGTGGAACAGCATTTGAATAGCAGAACTTAAATTATATACACTATGGCTACAAAAGGTAATATTAGCGTTCACACAGAGAACATTTTTCCTATTATTAAGAAATTTCTTTATTCAGACCATGAGATTTTCTTAAGAGAATTAGTTAGTAATGCGGTTGATGCTACTCAAAAATTAAAAACTTTATCTAGTACAGGTGAGGCAAAGGGTGAAATTGGGGAATTAAAAATAACCGTTAAGGTTGATAAGGAGGCCAAAACTCTTCACATTATTGATAGAGGTATTGGTATGACAGAGGAAGAGGTTGGAAAATATATCAACCAAGTTGCTTTTAGTAGTGCAGAAGAGTTTCTTGAAAAATATAAAGATAAAGGTGCTCAGGTTATTGGTCATTTTGGTTTAGGATTTTATTCGGCATTTATGGTTGCCCATAAAGTAGAGTTAATTACTAAGTCGTACAAAGAAGGTGCAGCGGCAGTTAGGTGGACATGCGATGGAAGTACTTCTTTTGAAATATCAGATGCTGAAAAAGAAGAAAGAGGTACAGAAATAATTCTTCATTTGGCAGAAGATTCGATGGAATTTAATGATGATTTTAAAATTAAATCTATCCTCGAAAAGTACTGTAAATTCTTGCCAATTGAAATTGAATTCGAAGAGAAAATATTAAATAATCCTAGTCCACTTTGGACCAAGGCTCCGGCGGATTGTACCAAAGAAGATTACGAAAATTTTTATAAGGAACTTTATCCTTTTAGCGAAACCCCGTTGTTTTGGATCCACCTAAATGTTGATTATCCATTTAAATTAACAGGTATTTTATACTTTCCTAAAATTAAAAATGAGTTTGAACCAACTCGCAATAAAATTCAGCTTTATAGCAACCAAGTTTTTGTAACAGATAGCGTTCAGGATATTGTACCTGAGTTTTTAATGCTCTTGCATGGTGTTATTGATTCACCAGATATTCCATTAAATGTTAGCAGAAGTTATTTGCAAAGTGATGCCAACGTTAAGAAAATTAATAGCCATATTTCTAAAAAGGTGGCAGATAAATTAGAGGAAATCTTTAAACAAGATAGGGTAGAATTTAATTCGAAATGGGAAAGCATTGGAACCTTTGTGAAGTATGGAATGATTAGCGATGAGAAATTTTATGATCGCTCTTCAAAATTCTGTTTGCTTCAAAGTAAAGGAAATGATTACTACACCATTCAAGAATACAAAGAAAAGGTTGGTTCGACCCAAACAGATAAGGATGGAAAAGTAGTTTTCTTATATAGTAACGATTTAATTGCCCATGATAGTTTTGTACATGCGGTTGAAAAGCGTGGATACGAAGTTTTGAAAATGGATGGTGTGTTGGATAATCATTTTATAAGTAATGTAGAGCATAAGTTTGAGGGTGTAACATGGAAACGTGTGGATAGCGATAGCGTAGATAAGCTTATTGATAAAGACCTTAAAAATGAAAGTGTTTTAAGTGAAGCGGATCAAACGAGTATAAAAGAACTTTTCGAAAAGAATTTTGCAGGTGCTGGACAGTTTAGGTTTTCAACCGAAGCTTTAGCTCCAGATGATTCTTTCTTAACTCTTATTAAACCAGAATGGGAGCGTAGAATGAAGGAAATGCAAAAAATGCAAGGTATGGGAATGGATATTTTTGGTAACATGCCGGATTCTTTTAATGCGGTAATTAATAGTAACCACCCATTAAGTCTTAAAATAAGTAAAATGGAAGATGGTTCAAACAAAGAGGAGTTGGTAAAACAAGCATTTGACTTAGCTCGTTTATCACAGAATATTTTACACGGCGAAGAGTTAACCCAGTTTATTCAACGCAATACAAAATCCTTGATTTCGTAGGGATTATTATAGGTGATGAACTAGAAAGGCCCGGCAATTTTGCCGGGCCTTTTTTTTGTGCAATTACAATTAGGTTCAATTTGGAGTGCGCTCTCTAAATGGGAAAATGTCTCAAAAAGAACCTAAAAAACAACTTTGATATTTTATAAATACTTGATATTTAGGTTTTAGTGTTTTTGGCCTTTTATTGGCAATATGCTAAGAAACAAAGAAATCTAACTAACAACATGAATAAATTACTCGTATTAACACTTGCAGCCGGATTAGCCGTAACATCTTGCAAAAAAGGATTAGAAAATCAATTAAGCACATCTGAAACTGGATTAACAACAGGTTCTGTGAATGTGAGCAAAATGAATGACATTATTGTACCAGCAGGTTTTAACTGGAAAACAACCGACAACAAATTAGTTAAAGTAAGTTTAAGAGATAATCAAGATAAGCCTGTAGCTAAACAAAAGGTATGGATATCTGATATCGTTAATAATAAACGTGGATCTACTTTAGCCGCAGGTTTTACAAATGAAAAAGGTGAGTTTGAATTTGCTTTGGAATTAGCCACAAGCATTAAGGAATTAGTTGTAAACACAAATTATTTGGCCGTTCCTCAGAATGTGGTTTTGACCTTTAATGGTCAAGTAGCAAGTCTAGATTTGGGAGGAAAGGTTCCTGCCGCAATTCGTACTTTGGAGCCAGAATTAAGCACTAGTAGTTCATTAGGGAAATCAGGTTCTAAATTTCAAGTATTACCTTCTAGCAGAACTTGGTCTACTTCGGCATCGGGTGGTGTTCCTAACTATTTGGAATCTACAAATGATGTAATTTCATCTACTACCTTAAGCCAAATTGCAAGCACATTACCAGAAAGCGTACATTTATCTGCATCATCTGCCTTATTAGCTGCATCAAATGTGAGAGTAATTAAATTGGTAGACTCATGTGAAGTGTTTGTAACCTTTGTAAGTGAAGGTGCTGGTTATAAAAATGTATTATTCTATTACACCTATAACGTAAATAATCCTCCTGCCTCTTTATCAGATATAGATGATTATAATGTGATTTTCCCGAATGCTTCTTTTGCCGGTTCAGGTGGAGGTTTGGTTTCAGGTAATAAAGTAAAATTAGGAAACTTTCCTGCAGGAACTGTTATTGGATATGGTATAGCTTCTGATGGTTGGAAAGGTGGCTCAAACGGATTTAATGGAGCTACCGAAGGATTATGGAAAGTGTTTGGTGATAAAAATCTAAATCCAGAATCTAATGCTAGTTTAAAGGAGCATATGGTATTGTTAAATGATGAAACTAACCACAGGTACATAATGGGATTTGAAGATATTAAAAGAGATGTTAGCGGATGTGATCATGACTTTAATGATGTATTATTCTATACTACTGCAAATCCTTTTACCGCAATTGAAGACGATAACATTCCAGTTTTACCTCCTTCATGCACGGATACAGATAACGATGGTGTATGTGATGCAAATGATTGCGAACCTAACAATGCAGCAGTAGCAACTTGTAATACTTACGGAACTGGAACTTTAGCCTTTGAAGATTTATGGCCATCACAAGGTGATTATGATATGAATGATGTGGTTGTTTCTTACAATTACACCGTAAAAGCAAATGCTAGTAATATTGTAACTCGTGTTGAAGCTTCTTATACCTTACGTGCAACAGGTGGAACTTATATGAATGGTTTTGGTGTTCAGTTCCCAGTTGATAGAAGCAAAATATCTGGTGTTAGTGGTGCTACACTTGAAGCCAATCAATCTAAAGCAGTGTTATTAATGTTTAATAATATGCGTGGCGAAATGAATATGTGGAATACCGTTCCTGGCCAAACTGTTAGTCCTACTAAAACTTACAATGTTGCCTTTAATATTAGCAATGGTCCAACTTTATCTGCCTTTGGTTTGAGTTATTACAATCCATTTATTTGGAACGGAACTCCAGGATTTGGTAGAGGTTATGAAATACATTTACCTGGTCAAATGCCAACCGATTTAGCTAATAACTCATTGTTTGGAGCCAGTAATGATGGTACTAATTTAAATACCCATGATACCTATGTAAGTAAAAATGGTAGATATCCTTGGGCAATTAATATTCCTGCAAGCTTTAGCTATCCTAAAGAAAAGGCAGATGTTAATACAGCATACACAAAGTTTGCAACTTGGGTTAGCAGTGGTGGAAGTTTATATACCGATTGGTATTCAAATGGAAGCGGTTACCGCAATGCAGCAAACATTTATTAGAAACCAAATGGCCTTGGGCCAACCTTTACAGAATATAAAAAAACCGGCTCAAATTGAGACCGGTTTTTTTTTGTATTTAGTTTTTTGTTTATCCTTCTAAATCGATAAGCTCTTCCATGACCGATTCCATTTCTTTTTCTAAATGTATTAATGCTTTTTTCTCTGCTTCATAGAAGCTGGTAAGTTCGGCAATTTTTTTAGAATCGTTTGAGTTTTCAGGAAGAGTAAAGGCAAGTTCCAATTCAACTAATTTCTTTTTAGTTTGATTTACCTTTTGTTCATACTCATCAAATTGCTTGCGTAAATTTTGAATATAATTATTGCTAACTTTAGCCTGCTTAGGTGCGTTATTATTGGTTGATGCAACAGGAGTAGAATCGGGCTTCTTTTCCTTTTTAGGTTCAGGTTTTTTACTTTGATTAAGTTTTTCCTCTTCTTCCTTTTTGGCTTTCCAATATTCCCATTCGGCAAACGTGCCAGGGTATTCTTTTATTTTTTCGTCTTCAACCCACCAAATTTTATTGGCAATTTCTGATACAAAAAATCTATCGTGGCTAACCACAATAAAGGAACCTTCGTATTTTTGTAGGGATTGAATTAGGATATTGATACTGCGCATATCCAAGTGATTGGTAGGCTCATCTAAAAGCAAAAAGTTAGCTTCAGTTAAAAGTGTTTTTGCTAAGGCAACACGAGCTTTTTCACCACCACTTAATACTTTAATTTTCTTGAATACGTCATCACCTGCGAATAAGAAACATCCCAAAACGGTTCTTAATTCTGTTTCAGGTCTATCTGTTGCAAAGTTTGAAAGTTCTTCCAGAATCTCATAGTTCATATTTAAAGATTCTAATTGGTGCTGGGCGTAGAATGCTTTACGTACATTATGTCCTAACACAATTTCACCCTCAAAGGTGTCGGTTTGAGCCAAAAGGCGCAAGATGGTTGATTTTCCTTTACCATTCGCTCCAATTAAGGCAATTTTATCACCTTTCTCAATGCGAGCGTCGGCATGGTTAATAATTCGTACGCCTGGGTAGTTTTTGCTAACATTTATAAGTTCAGCCAAATTTCTACCAGGTTGCATTCCAACCCTAAACTGAATGTTTATTTCTCTGTTATCGTCTTCAGGGGCTTCAATGCGTTCAATTCTATCCAGCATTTTTACACGGCTTTGAGCCATGGTGGCCTTACTTGCTTTTGCCTTGAACCTATTAATTAACTTTTCTTGTTCCTTAATAAACTGTTGCTGATTATCATATGAACGTTGTTGCATTTCCATACGATCTTCCTTTGATTCTTGGTAAAAGCTATAATTACCAGGGTATTCAAAGATTTTTTGCATGCTCACTTCCACAATCTTACTCACCATTTTATCTAAGAAAAACCTATCGTGACTAACAACAATAACGGTTCCTTTGTAGGAGCGTAGGTATTCTTCTAGCCACTCAATACTTGGTAAATCCAAGTGATTGGTAGGCTCATCGAGCATAAGTAGGTTAGGTTCTTGCAGAAGCATTTTTGCTAAAAGAACCCTCATTCTCCAACCTCCAGAGAATTTGTTGAAAGGTTTGGTTAGTTGTTCGGTAGTGAAACCAAGCCCTTCGAGAATTTTTTCAGTTTTATGGTGAATATTATATCCATCTAGGCGTTCAAATTCTTCCTGTCTGTCGCTAAGCTTTTGAATAGTTTCTTCGCTATGGTCGGTTTCAAGAAGTTCAATTATTTCATTTATTTCCTTCTCAATTTCTAATTGTCGCTCAAATGCAGTAAGGGCAACTTGTAGGATACTGTCCTCGCTATCAAAGCTTAATTGATCTTGATTTAAGAATCCAATGGTTAAATCGCGAGGCTTAGACATGGTGCCTTCTGTGAGCGAATATTCACCTGTAATTATACGCAGTAAGGTAGATTTACCTGTACCATTAAGGCCAATAAGGCCAATACGTTCATTGGGTTTAATATGCCAATTGGCATTTCGGTAGAGGAACCGGCCTCCAAATTCAAATCCGATATTGGTTAATGCAATCATAAAATGGGTGGCAAAGATAGGGAATGAAGATGGAAGTTCATGCCCAGATACTTGGCCAATTTTGATATTGTGATAAAAACTTTAAGGATGTGCGTATTTATTGGGCTAAAAATTTTCTTTTTTTAATTTGATAATATAGATTGCCCCATGCATAAAGTTTCTGTAAAGGCAGCCAACTTAATAGGCTCAGAGATTATCAAACTTGGTAACGAAATAAATCAAAAAATTCGCGAGGGACGCTCCATCTATAATTTAACCATTGGAGATTTTAATCCCAAATTATTTCCAATTCCAGAGGTTTTAAAAAATTATATTGTAGATGCTTACATGGGCGGGCAAACAAACTACCCACCTGCAGATGGAGTTGCTGAGTTAAAAGTTTCTGTATTGAATTTTTTAAAAAAATATGAAGGCTTAGATTTTAGCGATGAGGAAGTAATGATTGCTGGGGGAGGAAGACCCCTAATTCACTCAATTTACAAGGCAATTGTTGATCCAGGAGATAAAGTACTTTATCCAGTACCATCCTGGAATAATAATCATTATTGCCATTTAAGTGATGCTCAAAAAGTGGAGGTTCAAACACATCCTGAAGATGGATTTATGCCAACCGCGGAAATGCTTGCACCCCATTTGGGTGATGTTGTATTATTAGCATTGTGTTCACCTTTGAACCCAACAGGAACAACATTTAAGCGGGAAGAATTAGGAAAGATTTGCGATTTAGTTTTAGCTGAAAATAAACGTAGGGAGGGCAAAAGAAAACCATTATATGTTTTATACGATCAAATTTATTGGATGTTAATGGCTGAAGGTAATGAACATATTAATCCTGTTTCTTTAAGGCCAGAAATGAAGCCTTATACCTTGTTTGTGGATGGAATTTCGAAAGCTTTGGCAGCTACAGGAGTGAGGGTAGGATGGGGAATGGGCCCTGCAGAGGTGATTGGAAAAATGAAGAGTATTGTTGGACATATTGGCGCATGGGCACCAAGAGCCGAGCAAATTGCCACTGCACATTTTTTAGCAAATGAGAATGCTTTAGATGGATTTTTAGTTGAATTAAAATCTAAATTAAATAAGCGTTTTGATGGCCTATATCATGGATTTCAAGAGTTAAAAAAGAAAGGGTATCCAGTGGATATGATAAAACCAGAGGGGGCTATCTATTTATCTGTTCAATTTAATTTGTTTGGGCTCGAAACCAAGGAAGGAAACATCATCCAAACTACAGGTGATATAACCCAATTTTTATTAGATAATGCTCAGTTAGCCTTAGTTCCCTTTACGGCTTTTGGTTGCGATACAGGAACTAATTGGTATCGAATTTCTGTAGGTACCTTAAATGATCTTGAAATTGATTCCTTAATTGAAAAATTAGATCAGGCATTAAGTGAGTTAAAATAATAGGTGTATAAAAAAGGGGCTGTTTCAAATTTGAAACAGCCCCTTTTTTATAGGAATATTAACCATTAGAACATTCTAGTTCTGGTGCTTTCATTTGTTGGTTGAATGAAAAATGTTTGTCCAGATAAGGTATTTTGCCCTAAGCGAAATGATAAGCCAATTCCGTGCGATTGGCTGCTTGCTTTTGAAATATCAGAAAGAGGGTAATTGAAGTTATAAAACGCATTTAATTTTTCGGTAAGTTTAATGTACGTAAAGATACCTATTTGGTTTTTGGGTGAAAAATTTAACCCTAAACCCACCTTATGTTGAAAGGCTCCCATAGCTCCAATGCTAGTATTAACAGGCGAATTAATAGATGCACTTACCATCGTAAAAGCTTCCAAAGAGGCTTCGCCAAAATCATGTGTATACCAACCTTGCATACTTAAAATTGGTTCAACATTCGTATTATTATAACGAAACCTTGGTTGTGGGATAAGGTTTCTATAACTAAACCCGACGAAAAACACATTTGGATTTAACCATGAAACAGATGCATCAAAATTGTTAACAGGGACACCCGTTTGATTGGATGGTAATAGAGGATCATTTCCATCAATTACATTATTATTCATGCTTAAATAACTTTGACTGAGGTTATGACGAAGCCCAAATGACAATTTAGTTTCGGAGCTTGTATTTACCATAAAGGCAAATGAATTGGAAAGAGTAACAGTGCTAATTGGACCTATTCTATCACTAATAAGAGCCACATTCCAACCTGTATTTCCATTAAACAACCTATCGTAATTAATATAACCTGTTTTAGGAGCCCCGTCAATTCCGGTCCAACGAGTGTCGTAACCTAATTTTATTTGGTTATTATTTAAACCGGCAACTGATGGATTTATTGAAACAGGATTAAACAAAAACTGTTCGTTACCATAAGTTAATTGTGCTTTTACTTGTGAACATGCAATCCCAGCAAAAAGTACAGCGATGAATTTATTCAATTTCATAATCTTTTTCTTAATGGGTTATTTAGTAATATAAACATAACCGGTTGAAGTCTTGTTATTGGCTTTGGTAACAAGAATATAGAAATAAGTATCATTAGGAACAATGCCATCATTTCCGCTTAGTAAGGTGTTTTTATTTGGTTTACCATCCCAATTGTTTTGGTAATTAACTGCGTGGTAAACAGTTTCTCCCCAACGGTTAAAAATGGTTAGCTCATTATCTGGGAAGTCGCTTAAACCTTTAATATAGAAGAAATCATTGTGTCCATCGCCATTAGGAGTAAAACCAGAAGAAACAACCAATCCACATTTATCAGGGTTTGAAGGTACCATGTTAACAGCTACTGAATCGTAACAGTAATTTGTATCTAGCACATATGCCATGTAAGTACCGCCTTTTACTCCAGTAATTGTATCATTATAGATGAGGTTATAATTCCATGCAAAATGATAAGGACCAACACCACCAGTTACATTAAGAATTACGACACCATCCGTATCTTCATTACAAAATACTTGTTTAAATATGGTAGCGCTAAGGTCTAAAACAGGTGGTCTAGCAATTGTATCATCTTTTGTAAATACACAACCTCTACCATCCGTAACAGAGTAGGTATATATGCCAGCACCTTTAAACCAAAGGGTATCTGATAAAGAATAACCAACCCAAGTTCCAAAGTAAGGAGCAGAACCTCCGTATGGCAATCCAACAACAATTGCATTTGAATCATTGCTACAACCAACTGGTTGAACCGTTACAAAGTTTGCGTTTAAGGCTGAATCAGGATTTGTAATTGTTACGCTATCTATTGCACTACAACCATTTGTATCAAGTACAGAATAGTAGTAAACTCCAGGACTTAAATTAGTTTCAATGGCATTGGTTGATCCATTATGTAGCCACTGAATGGCAATTGGTACTGTACCTCCTGTAACACCAGAATTAGCAATACCATCATTTGCACCATAACAGGTGATATCAGTTACTATAGGAGTTGTGGTTAATTTACCTGGTACATTTACAAAAACACTATCGGTAAATTTACATGATCCATTATCGTAATAGCAGTAAGCCCATCCAACTAATCCACTATAAACAGCAATTCGATTGGTATCTCCATTATCCCAATGATAATTAGAATATCCTATTTTAGCTTCAATCATGGCAGTATCACCAGCACAACTTATTTTAGATACGCTATCAGGTAAAATATCAAAGAATTCATTTGCTACGCTTATATGAATCGTTTTGGTTCCGCAATAAGGGCCATTATCATATTTACCTGTAAAGCCACGGTAGCTAACATCTCCTGTTGGATAAACAACAACACTATCGGCGTTAGAAATGCTAATACCATTTTCTTGCCAGTCATAAATGTGAGGTATTGGATAAATTTCTAAGAGGCCATACATCGTATTGTGACAAGGGTCTGAAGAAAGTGTATCACTATCAGTATTCGATGCCCATTTATGTGGTTCTGGGCAAGCTTTGCTAGTTAAATAAACATAATTATTCGGGTTAGGTGTTGGTTCTCCACCGGCGAAATTGGTATAGGTAAGTGTATCACAATTCATCCAAACGTAATACCCTGCAGAACCACTATACAAACCTAACCAGGCATTACTATCTACCATATCACTAATAAAACCTTGCTCACTTGTATCATTAATTGCGGCCAAATGACCCCCTGCAGCTAGTGCATTTTGGGCAGCTACGCTCCAACTGCTATGCGTATCGGCTAAGTAATAAAAATGGCTTCTGTATTCACCTTTATAGGTATAACCTGGTATTGGTTGGCCTGCAATGTATCCTGAATTAGCAGGGCCACCAAACGGGCTGCAATCATTATGTTGATTTGCCTTAATTGTTAAGGCTGTTCCATAACAAACACTTGTATCACTAGAAGGTACAATAGTTGCTTTATTAAAAGCTACAAATACTGAGTCGGATCCATAACATCCATAATTACTATATACATAACCAACATACCAACCTTCGTTATAAAAAGTTGCAATTCTACCGGTATCTCCATTACTCCAAACATATTTATCAAAGTTTGCAGGAAGTGTGTAGCTATCTTGGTAAACATTACAATTTCTTAAGGTATCGTAACCTAATAAATCAGCTGGAACTCTTCCTGTGTAAGTAGTAACAGTAACAGAGTCATAGCAATAACCAGTTTCAACTGGAATTCTAACCCAATAAACGGTGCTTGGATCAATAGGATTTACCGTAATATTTCTATCTGTATCACCAGTTGACCAAAGTAAATTTGCAGGGCGACGAATATCAATTTTAATATTATCTAGAGACCAACTTTCGGCACATTTTCCTGAATTATCTGCAGTGTCAACTAATTCACCAACCCAAGATAAATCGAGGTTGCTTGAAGTATGTTTCATTTTCTTAGTGATAGTATATTTGGTTGTTGATCCATTATTATCACATCTTCTAGGTAAACCAGATAAGCCATCGGTAAAAGCAGGGTAGGTACCTGGTAAACCACTAGCAGAGTAGCTTTGAGAACTTGCTGGGTTATTTGAAAAAGTAGCGTTAATTAAATTGGTGTTACCATTTTTGAACCTAAAATAATCTTTACCTGCAATGGCATCATCACCATCCCAAGTATCGTGAATATATAAATCAAAGGTTACGATAATAGAATCATGTGCAGGTAAGCCAGCGTAATTATAGGTAACAGAATCGTTGGCAAATGGCCCAAGCATTTTGGTTGCATTAAAGTTAATAGAACTAGCACTGTTCCATCCACCAAAAGGTGCTGATTGGAAATCTTGGTAATAATCTGTTGAGTATGCGTAAGGAGGAGTAGGACCACGTAAGAATACTGGCGAACCTAAACAAACTGCTGTATCGGGAGTAAGTATATTGGTATTGAAAATTACAATATATATAGAGTCCTTTCCAATACATCCTTCGGGGGTTGTAATGGCACAACTTACCCATTTATTGCTGCTTGATGAGCCATAATAAGTGTTATCTAAAGAACCGCCATTACTCCATTTGTATTTTGTCATTCCAGGAGGAGCAAACAATTGAACAAAGCTAGCTTTACATTCTGTAAGGGTATCGATACCAAAGAAATTATTTGGGTCAATTACATTTAAGTTTACAGTTCCAAAACAATGAGCTCCATTTTGGATAATTTCTACAAAATAAGAGGTAGGGGCAGTAGGGCTAACAACCGTTGATGCAGTTGTATCGCCATTGCTCCAGATATAAGAAATATTTGTTGAGGCATCAAATTCCACCAAGCCATAAAAAGTAGATTCACAAGGGTCAGGGTTCACAGTATTTTCATCTGTGTTCTTCCATTGTCTTGGTTCAGTACATAAATCAGATCTCATATAAACATAAGACTGTGTAGCTCCTGGTGTAGGTGCATTAGCTGTCAGATCCCAATTGGTATAATTTAGCGAATCGCAATTCACCCATCTAAATGCAGAAAACGCATTGGGTCTATACAAACCTGTCCAAAGGTTAAAGCCTTTTAAAGAGGTTTGACTAGTAATATAATCTTGTTCAATTTGATCGTTAACTACCACCAAATATCCACCAGCATCTCTCGCTGCTTTAGCTGCATCAGTCCATTTGCTAGCTATTTTTAATCTGTAATAGTGATGACCACCTGTTGATCCAACATAAATAAAGTTTGGATCAAAAACTTCTCCATCAGCCAAGGGGGCTCTTTTTACAGGAGCTCCGAAAGGAGAACAATCAAATCTTGGCAAGGCATCTAATGTATAAGGCGAGTTAGCACAAACCGTAGTATCTGTTTGAACTATTTTACCAATTCCAAAATTCACATAAATACTGTCCATTGATGAACAAAAATCAACATTAGTAACTGTACAAAAGTACCAACCACTCTTAGTGAATTTTACATCAGGAGTAATATCGCCTGTATTCCAAGTATAAGATACATAACCTGCAGGTGCAGAAAGGTAGGCTGTATCTTGGTTACAAACACTGGTGGTATCTGGACCTAAATCAAATGTTAAAGGAATTCCAAGAGGGCAGCTTCCATTTTGGTAGTTAATATTTTGGTTTGAGTTAACGTTAGTATAAATATCTGGAGTGGTAAAGTTATCAGGCCAATAAATAATGATACTATCCATAACAGCGTTACCTCCAAGTCCAAAATGCAAACGCTCTGATTTTCCTGTTGTACTTGTGGTGATACCTTGTGAACCATACACCTGAGTTTGGCTAAAAGTTCCAGCTTTTACATATACTCGGGTTCCTATTGGATCAGCTTGACCAGTACATGAAAGTAAACGGAAATTTGCATAATTATTACTAGCCAAAATATTGTTAAACAATTTAGCTGGGCTAGCAGAGGTACCTGGCATAAATATATCTAGGGTACCATCATTATTATAATCGAAAACAGTATATTTAGAAAAACCATTTGTTTCGGTGGTTGCACTTGGGATAAGAGCTCCTCTAGCATTTGCGAAAACATTTGAACCATTATTACGCATTAAGGCTGGAATAGAGGTAAGTTGAAGGTTTCTATTTACCTCCCAAAGCACATCATTGTCGCCATCATTATCCATATCAAATACATGTGCATTAAAGTAATCGCCAGACGAACTTCCAGAAATGGTAGCATACGAACTTGTTATATTAGAAAATGTACCAACACCTGCATTATTATGAAATACCTTACAACCAGAATTGCCTGGACCTGGGTTTACTACTTCCTTGGTTCCAAGTAAAATATCCATATATCCATCATTGTCTAAATCGGCAATATTGGCAAATCCAACAGGACTACTATTTGAAATTCCCGATGAAACCACCGTGAAGCTTCCAAGGCTATTATCATACAAATCAACCACGCAGGCATTTGAAATAGAACTAACCTTAATAATTAATAGGTCTTCATCTTGGTCGTTATCATAATTAATAAGTGCTATATAAGGAATTATGGCACTAGTTAAGCCTGAAATTAATACAATAGGGCTTCCAAAAACGCCAAAGGAATTAGGCAATACTACAATTTCGTTCTCTGTAGCTCCTACCCTTGAATAAATAATATCATTGTCTTTATCTCCATCATAATCCGAGATAAGCACCAAAGGGTCTTTTGTTTGATTGGCTGGAATAATATTAGGTGTTGGAGGAAGACCAACAGCAGGAGTTACTTCTTGGAAGGTTACACCACAATTGTTTTTAAACAATCGCATGTATCCATCCGAATTCGACTTCATAACCAAAAGGTCTTGGAATCCATCATTGTTATAATCAAAGGAGATAACTCCTTCCATACCATCTCCTGCACCCGAAATGGATGGGAATCCGGTATAGGTTGTAACATTTGAAAAGACCCCATTTAGGTTACGGTAGATTTCAATGGTACCACTAACCCCGTTTTGATATACAACATCTTCGAAGCCGTCGTTATTGTAGTCTACAACGTCCAGAATTTGCCCATCAGTTGCTGGTAGCTTAGCGCTAGCAATCACATCGGGGAACTGGGAATAAGCTGAAAAATTTGCAAGAACGAATATTGCAAATAGTAATTTTTTCAACATGCGATTTAATTTAAAGTTATTTCTTAGTTAAAATACAGGCACAAATTAACTCTTTGGCCTTTATAATCATATGATTTAGTAAATATTAAGATTCACATGGCAATGTTTTAACCCAATTTTTTAGACATCCGTTTTTTGGAACTAAAATTGGCTCAACAAGAAATAAATCTTAAAAGGCCTAAAAATATAGGATTAATGCAGGTTTGAGAGCACTATTCCTAAGGCTTCAACCTGTGCATCGGTTTGATTTAGATGAAAAACAAACCTGACCAAATTTTTACCCATACCAACGGCTTTAATCCCATGTTTTAGGAGAAGTTGAATGAAATGCTCAGAGGAATAATCGTCGATTAATTTGAATACAAGCAAATTTGTTTCAACTGGCAACACATATTCAACATAGGGCTGGGTTTTTAAAATGGATTCAATATAACTTGCCTTTTTATGGTCTTCAATAAGTCTATCCACATTGTTTTGTAAGGCAAATAAACCTGCAGCGGCTAAAATTCCTGCCTGACGCATACCGCCTCCCATAATTTTTCGAATTCGTTTTGCCTTATGAATGGTTTGTTTAGAACCTAATAATAATGAACCAACTGGTGCGCCAAGTCCTTTGCTGAGGCAAATTGAAATAGTATCGAATAGTTGGCCATATTGCATGGGATTTTCGTTTTTAGCTATAAGTGCATTAAATAATCTTGCGCCATCCAAATGGAAAGCGAGATTGTTGTTTGTACAAACCTCCTTAATTTTAAGCAGTTCTTGCCAATCCCAACATGCGCCACCGCCCTTGTTCATGGTGTTTTCAACACAAACTAATTTGGTAGACGGAAAATGAACGTCTTCTTTATTTATATTTTCCTTCACTTGTTGTGCGGTAAACATACCTCGGTTTCCAGTTAACAAGCGAACGGAGGCCCCACTATTGTAAGCAATTCCACCACCTTCATATAAA
The DNA here is from genome assembly GCA_002256395.1 of Bacteroidetes bacterium B1(2017). Lineage (GTDB taxonomy): Bacteria > Bacteroidota > Bacteroidia > UKL13-3 > UKL13-3 > B1. Next base: position 327,764 of record NKJG01000004.1, read on the forward strand.
TAAACATGCGCTAATTCATGGCAAATTACCTCATCGGCAGGTTGGGTATGAACCTTTATAGCAATTTGATTTGTTTGAGTTCCACTGCTGCAAAAAAGAGCTTCCTCCATTCCAAAAAGGTTAGCAGCATATTCTTGCAAGGCATTTACAGAAGGGTCTTCCCCAAATACATCATCACCTAAAGGAGCATTTATTACTGCCTCCATCATTTGGGAAGTTGGTTTAGTTACGGTATCACTTCTGAGGTCTAAGTTTAAGTTATCCATAGTAAAGGTTATGAAAACAAATGTAAAAAAAGGATTTGATTTTTATTAGCGAAGAATTGTATTTGAAAGGCCCTATAATATTGATTTTTTTTGACGTTATTCGTAGCAGAAAAAGAATTATGTACGCAACGATATCCGACTTACTTTTAGATTTGTTTGGGCTTCATTTGAGACTCCCAATTCAAACATTTGGCTTTATAATGGCACTTGCATTTGTAGCTGCATATTTGGCAACATCTTCCGAATTGCAGCGCAAAGAGGCAAATGGCCTATTAAAACCTTTTATGCAAAAGCGTAAATTTAATGAGAAAATTACCTTAATTGATTTTGTTACAGCCTGTATCATTGGTGGATTTATTGGATTTAAATTGCTGGAAGGTATTTTAGATTATGATTCTTTGGTTGATAATCCTCAGAAATTTATTCTAAGTGGTAAAGGGAGTTGGTTTGGATTTTTGGCGGGAGGTGCTTTAGCCTATTATTTTAAGAAGAAGGACGCTGATGCCTTAATTGGAAAGAGTGAATACTTTAAAGAAGTGGAGGTTCACCCGTATGAGCTTATGGGGAATATTGTTGCTATAGCAGCCATTGGCGGTTTATTAGGAGCAAAAATATTTCATAATTTAGAAAACTTAGATCAGTTTATGGCTGATCCAATAGACTCCTTAATATCTTTTAGTGGATTAACTTTTTATGGTGGTTTAATAGTGGCAGCTATTGGAATAATTTATTATGCCAAGAAGAATGGGGTACCAGCCTGGCATATGTGCGATTCTGCAGCAGCTGGTTTAATGTTATCATACGGAATTGGAAGACTAGGATGTCAGCTTAGCGGCGATGGCGATTGGGGAATTGATAATTTAATGCCTAAGCCTGAATGGATGAGTTTTTTGCCTGATTGGATGTGGGCATTTAAGTATCCAAATAATGTGGTAAACGAAGGAATCTTAATTCCAGGATGCACTGGTCCGCACTGCCATGTTTTGCCTAACCCTGTTTTTCCTACCCCATTTTATGAGGCAGTAGTTTGTATAGGTTTGTTTTTTGTTTTATGGTCGGTTCGTAAACGCTTTACCATACCAGGTACCTTCTTTTTATTTTACCTTTTGTTAAACGGAATAGAACGTTTTTTAATTGAACAAATTAGAGTAAACACTACCTATGATTTATTTAGTAAACATATAACTCAAGCCCAAATAATATCCTTCACCTTTATTTTTGGGTCATTAATTGGTTTGGTTATTTTAATTCGTGGAAATAAGAAAAAAGTGGCATGATATTTAGATAGCATTGCTCAGGAGGAAGAATCATATGCCTAGGAAATTAGCTTTATTTTTACTTTTATTTTTAGGAGTATCCATGTTCATGGGTAACAAAGTTTTGGCTCAAACCGAAACAGGCCCAGATACCGTTGAATATACGTTTACCTTACCTGATTTTATTTTAGAAGCCCAGAAAGATTCTAATTATGAAAAGAAATACCAACGATTGGTTTACAATGTTAGGAAGGTATTACCCTATGCAAAAATGGCTAGTTTTAGGTTTCAATTAATGGAACAAAATTTACAGGTTTTGCCATCAGATAAAGCCCGTAAAGAATACCTTAAAAGAACCGAAAAGGCAATTAAAGATCAGTTTATGGACGATCTAAAAAACCTAACTCGCAGCCAAGGAAAAATCCTTATTAAGCTTATTTATAGAGAGACAGGTAAAACTACTTATGATTTACTTCAAACCTATAGAGGCGATTTAACAGCTATTTATTGGCAAGGAATGGCCAAGGTGTTTGATGCCAATTTAAAGGAAGAATTTGACCCTATAGAGGATTGGCAAATTGAACAAATTATTAAACAATTGGGTTTTGATTGATAGTTCAATATCCGCATCTTTGCCTGATGCGAAAATATTGGTCCTTGCTATTTCTTATTCCATTTCAAGTTGTAAATCTATTTGGGCAAAATCCAATGCCAGATACAACAGCGCTATCTTATACTCATTTCGACCCTGATTTTCAACTAGCAGCCTTACCCATTATTGGTTCAAACCCATCAACAGGATTCTTATTTGGAGCAGCAGGAACAGCTGCTTGGTATATGGGCCCTAAACAAACAACTCATTTATCTTCGGCTCAGATTTCGGGCTTGATAACTTCCAAACAACAAAAGATATTTTCTATTAAGTCGAATGTGTTTTTAAAAGACGATAAGTGGGATTTAATAGGTGATTGGCGTCTGTTTTTTTCTTCGGCACCTACTTATGGCTTGGGTACAGGACCACAATCTAAAAAGCCTGTTGCCAACCAAAGTTATGAATATGCGGAAGGGCTTTTTTCAGAACCTATTCCAACTTCTCAAATGATGCTTTTTAATTATTTACGTGTTCATGAAATAGCTATGCGTAAAATAAGAAAAAGTATTTATGCTGGAATTGGTTTGCATTTAGATTACCATTATCAAATTAAGGATAACCTATTAAGTTTGGATACCAGTAATGGCGCGTCGCCTAGAATAACTAGTCATTATGCCTACAGCACATTAAATGGATTTACTGCCAATAACTATTTTTTATCAGGACTTTCTTTAAACGGATTATTTGATAGTAGAGATAATGCTATTAACCCTTATTCGGGAAGATATGCCTTGATAAGTTTTAGAATGAATTCAAACCTGATGGGGAGTTCGAAGAATTCCTCTTTATTATGGCTAGAATACAGAGATTATATTCATTTGAATGCAGCACGACCTAGGCATTTAATTGCTTTTTGGACCTATGGAAATTTTGTTACTTCGGGTAAGGTTCCTTACATGGATTTACCTGCCGTTGGTTGGGATCAGTTTGGTAGATCGGGTAGGGCATATACGCAAGGCCGTTTTAGAGGGAATAATTTAGTATATGGTGAGATTGAATATCGGTTTCCTCTTCAACGTGAAAAGGATTTGTTAGGTGGAGTTGTGTTTGTGAATGCAACAACTGCCAGCAATACTGGTTATATTAAGTTGTTTGATTATTTAGACCCTGCTGCCGGAGTTGGATTGAGATTAATGCTTAAAAAGGATGCCCGTGTAAATGTAACTGCCGATTATGGGATTGGCAAATATGGAGCCCATGGTTTTTTCTTTAATGTAAACGAAACATTTTAAACGTATGAGAGTTAAATTTTTACTATTATTTTTATTCGGTGTGACCCTATTGAAAGCCCAAAAGCTAGAAAAAGATTCAACAATTGCACCTCTTTATAAAAACACTATCCGATACAATCTTTCCAATACCCTATTTTTTGGTTCGGAGTACATCATTTTTGGGTACGAGCGTGTTTTGGGAAGGCACCAAAGTGCATCCCTAAATTTTGGAATAGCTAGCTTTCCTGCATTAGGCTCTGTTGCATTAGACTCCTTAGAGGTAAGCCATCAAAGCAAGGGTTCTGGTTTTAGCCTAGCACTTGATTATAGGTTTTATTTAAAAAAAGAAAATAAATATGGCGCCCCTCATGGTTTGTATATAGGTCCATATATGAACGCCAATGTATTACGCAGAGATGCGTATTTGAATTTGGCAAAGGGTGGAACCAAAGTTGATTTTGAATTGAAGAATGAACTTCAAGTTTTTACCATTGGAGCCCAAATTGGTTACCAGTTTTTGTTTTTAAAAGATAGGGTGGCATTAGATATGATTTTATTTGGCCCAGGTATGGGATTTTATAAATATAAGGGAGATTTAAACACTTCTCTATCTTCCGAAAATGAAGGAAAATTAATGGCAGTTGTAAAACAGGCTATTCTTAATAAATTTCCTGGAGCCAATACAGTTTTTGAAGGTACTTCTTTAGAATCTAAAGGTTCTTCCTTCCAAATGGGAGCAGGGTATAGGTTGGTATTTAATATTGGTTATAGATTTTAATTGGGCGCTATTCACAGGGTGTTGATATCCCTTCAACACAATCCTACTTAGAGACTTTACATTTGCTTGGTATGTTGGAATTTCAGAATAGTTGGCAGATTTTGTTTTTTGTGCTTTTGATCCTAAGCACCTTGGTTCAGGCATTTTATTACCTGGGAATTTTCTCTCGTTTAGCATTTTATAAAAAGCCTCAAGCCTCTAATCACCTTGACTTGGAGCCTGTTTCTGTATTAATATCTGCAAGAAACGAGTACAAAAATTTAGAAAAAAATCTAATCTCAATTTTGGAACAAGATTATCCAAATTTTGAAGTAATTGTTATAAACGATTGCAGTTGGGATGATAGCCAAAAGCTATTGGAATACTATCAAGAAAAATATTCGCATTTAAAAGTTTGTCAATTAATAGAGCAAGAAAAGTACCCTACCGGTAAGAAATTTGCCCTAACTATTGGAATAAAGGCTGCACAATTCAATCAGCTTTTTTTTACGGATGCAGATTGTATGCCAGCAAGCAATCAATGGTTACGATTAATGCAAAGTCAATTTACTCAGGGTAAAGAAATTGTATTAGGCTATTCGCCTGCTAAAAGTTATAACAGTTTTCTTAATTTATTTATTCGATTCGAAACTGTTTTTACAGCCATGGCCTACCTTTCTGCAGCTATAGGTAAAAACCCATTTATGGGGGTAGGTAGAAATTTGGCCTATACGCGTGAGTTGTTTTTTAAACATAAAGGATTTGCAAAACACCAACATATTCTTAGTGGCGACGACGATTTACATGTTAACCAAACAGCCACTCCAACAAATGTTTCTATTCAAATAGACCCTCAAAGTTTTATGCTTACTGAGCCTAAAAAATCGTTTGAAGCATACCAAAGGCAAAAGACTAGGCATAATAGTACTGGTAAATACTATAAATTAAAGGATCAAGTGTATTTAGGTGGGTATTATTTTTCGCACCTTTTATTTTATGCGTGTATTCCTGTGTTATTGGTTTTAGGGTTTAGTTGGCAAATTATTCTTGGCGTTTATGGCTTCCGATTTTTGGTTCAAACCGCCATCTTTTTTGGTGTTTTGAAAAGACTAAAAGGAATGCAACTTATTTGGTTTGTGGCAGTATTAGATATTTTTTATCTCATTTACATTTTTGTATTTGGTACCATAGGCTTATTTACAAAACAGAAAAAAATCTGGTAGTGCAAATCATAAAAAAATACTTTCCAAACTTATCTGCCAAGCAATTGGAGCAGTTTGGAGCCTTACAAGAATTGTATGGCGAATGGAACGCTAAGATTAATGTAATCTCACGCAAGGATATTGAATCGTTGTATGAGAAACATATTTTGCATAGCATGGCAATTGCTAAGTTCATTGAATTTAAACCTAATACACGCATCTTAGATATAGGTACTGGTGGCGGCTTTCCTGGAGTACCATTAGCAATACTTTTTCCTGAAAGTACTATTACTATGGTGGATTCAATTGCTAAAAAAATTAAAGTGGCAGAAGGTGTTTCGGAGGCAATAGGATTAACTAATACAGATTTTGCCATTGGTAGAGTAGAGCAATTAAAAGAATCGTTTCATTTTATAACGGCAAGGGCTGTTGCTCCGGCCGATCAACTCTACAAATGGACACAAGAATATGTAGATTCGAAAGAAGAGTTTAATTCAAAAATAAATGGCTATATCTTCTTAAAAGGTGGCGATTTAAAAGAGGAGTTAAAAGCAGTGAAACAAATAAATAAGAAACTCGTAATAGAAGAAGTTTCACTTAGTAACTATTATGAAGAAGAGTTTTTTGAAACCAAAAAACTAATCTATATGTTTTAATTATTCTGTCGGTTAATGACCTAACCACAATAGTTTTTCTATTTGATGTTGGCCAGAATTTGTGTTAAATTCTAACAAATAAATTCCTTTTGCTAATTCACCTAATTCAATATTTTGGTCGAATAAATTTAGACTAATCGTTTCAACTATTTGTCCTCCTTGGGAATAAATGGTAAGCTTGGTAAACTGCTCTTTACATTTAATATTTATTCCCAGGCCATTGCTTAAATAGCCAAATGATACAGGCTTTTCTTGGGCATTTTGTTCTCCAATTTGAATGGTGTTTGAATAGGTAAATTTTCCATCCAGGTCAATCTGGCGAAGGCGATAATATAAATTGTCTTGAGGAGCATCCATATCGTTAAAGGAATAGGAATTTGTTACATTGCTATTTACTTTTCCTGATACAAATCCAATGCTGTTAAAAGTAAATCCATCCTTACTTTGTTCAATAAAAAATCCTTTGTTGTTTTTTTCACTGGCAGTTTGCCAATTAAGCAGAACGGAGTTGTTACCTAATCTAGTTCCCCAAAAACGCACTAGTTCAACAGGTGTTGCCGAATTGGTAGGCCCAACAATTTCAAAATCATCCACTGCAAGTCCTACATCAACTGTACCAACATCCGATTTGAATACGATTCTAAAGCAAACTTTAGGGTTTCCGGCTAGGGAAGAGAATACATATTGCATTTGAGTATAGGCACTACGAGTTGCATTAAAGAAGGGCTCGTTTTGAGGAAATGCAGCTCCGCCAGCGGTGTTTGCAAAATCGTACCAACTAGTGGCCACGGCTGTGCCTAATTTTGTCCAGGTATTACCTAGGTTTAAACTATACTCAACAATATATCCATCGTAAGCTATTTCAAATTTGTTTTTAACTTTAAACCTGAGTGTATAGGTTCCGGCGGCAGTACAATTAAAATTTGGAGAATATAAGCGTGCGTCGTTATTATCTCCGTAATTTCCAGTTAAACCAGTAACCCAAGCAAAAGATCCACTAGCGGTTCCACTTTTACCTGCTGTAGTAGAGTTTCCTCTAACAAAACCTACACCCGATATCGTTTCAGCTCCAAAATCATTCGGGTTCGAATCAAAATTTCCTCCTTGGGCTAAGGTGTATGGCACTGCTCTGTAAGGTAGAACTTGAACGCAAGAATTAATGGTTTTAGAATAGGCTCCTCCATTAATTGTTAATGTAACATTATAAACACCCGCTGTTAAATATTGCTTGCTTGGGTTTTGAAGCGTGCTAAATGTTCCGTCGCCAAAATCCCAAGAATAGGTATTTGCCCCATTAGATGTGCTCGTAAAATTAATAAATGCACTTACATAAGTTAGTGGTTTGTTTACATAGAAATCGGCAAAAGGAGGTGCAAAAATATTGGATGTAAATAATCCTCTTCCATGAGTTGCTGCCACTACTTGTTTATCAAAGGCGCGCATTTGCAACATATCTGTTCTTACATTTGAAAACCCCGAATTACTTGGTTGCCAATTGGTGGAAGCACCTTGTAAACTATCTGTTGTCCATACTCCTAATTCAGTGGCCAACATAACTTGCCAGTTTTTATTGGGATTAAAAAGGGCCCATCTTACAGGCATATCTGGTAAATTTCCTTCAACGCTTGTCCATGTAACTCCATTGTTTTTAGTTTCCCAAACGCTCGTAACTCCATAGCTCGAATAGGTTGCAAGGATATGGTTATCATTGCCATTTTCAACTTCTATACACGATACGCTTGTGCTTGGCATTCCCTTTCCGTTATTAATACACGAATCAATTCCAGCCAAAATATGAGCATTATCAATGCGCATCACTCTACCATTATTAAGGCCAAAAAACACCCTATTACTTGTGTTTGGAGATACCTTAACATGGGTTATTTTTCCTCCATTAAATAAAGAAACGGTATCGTAAACTAATGTGGTTCCTGTTTGCGGATTGTCCCAACGTACAAATGTTCCAGTGTTACCACACATATACATTTTGTTATTTAAATCGTCGTAATCTGTTGGACTAATAAAGCTGCCTACATTTTGGCTGGTGTTCAATACATTTGAAAAGCTACCTCCGCCATTGGTTGAGCGGTAATAACTGGTATATACATAAGACGTAAACCAATAAGTAGGTTGGTCCTGATCGATATGGCAAAATGCGCCATCTCCGCCTGTTACCTCCACAGTACTATTTATACCCGCTGTACTAAATGCATGTGAGCCATTGTCTTGCGCTCCCGCCACATATTGGTTTGCACCTGCATTTGGATGAATATCACAGGCATAAAATTGAAGTGTGTTGTAATTATTTCCTTTGTTTTCTATTACAGGGCTTGCAACAGCAAAGCTGCCACATCTATATACGCCACCGTCATTTGAGAAATAACAAACAGAAGAATTTCCAGGTTCAAAATAGGCATAATGTTGGTCGGCATGTACTTCTTGAAAGCCAAAGCCACCATACCAATGCGAAAGTTGGGTCCAACTGCTACCTCCATTTGAAGTTTTAAATAAATCAACTCCACCCACTACACATACTTGTGAATTATTTGGGTCAACAGCTAAACTTAAATCATACCAAGCTTGTCCTCTACTAAAATCTTTTCTATTGGATGCTTGAGAAACCCCTGCGTCGGCATCAATTGGGTGGGAGGCAACTGTGTCAAATGAAACCCCTGCATTAGTAGATTTAATTATTGCCTTAATTACACTTCCACTTTCAACTAAGGCATAAATTGTATTGGTGTCGTTATTAGCAACTGCAATTTCCATTTCATCCCTGTTAACATAGGCTGGAATGGTTAGAGGGGTAGTCCAAGTGCTACCTTTATTATACGATTTATGAATGGTTCCACCGGTACTTGTTCCATTACTCATGGTAACATAAATTGTTCCATTTGCCATTACCTCAAGGTCGTATGCAATGTCTCCTCCTGCAGATGAAATACCAGAGCCAAGCACTTTTGTGAAAGCTGTACCACCGTTAACCGTTCTGTATAAACCTGTTTTTGTTAAAACAAAAGTGGTATCTCCAACACCCAATGAAACCACTTTTTGGCAATAATAATAACTTGAATTATTAGTGGCAGCAACTTGGGTCCAAGCAGCTCCACCATTGGTGCTTTTCCAAACGCCCAAACCCCTAATTGCATCCAGGTTTCCGTTGCCTTCACCTGTACAAAAATACATGACTTGAGGATTGTTTGGGGCTTGGTCTATGTGGGTAATGGCAAGGTTTTGAAAGAAATCATTAATAGGCGTCCAATTTGGACTTGCGGCAGTAATATCTGTTGTTTTCCATAGCCCTCCACCGGCACCTCCTGCCCAAACGGTTTTTCTACTTACATCATTTAAATCAACCAATAAACTCCTCGTTCTGCCTCCATAATTATTGGGTCCGCGTTCGGTCCAAGTTACACCTGGAATAGCTGCTTTACCTCTCCCTTGTTGTGCAAATAGTTGTTGTTGGTATTGCCAAGCAGCATAAAGTCTTTCGCGAGGAACAATCCCTAATGCAGGGTCTTTGGTGAGCTCAAATTCTTGCTCCCAAGCTAAGTCCATTCTATCTTTTAGAGGAACCTTGGTTTCTGTATTGAATAAAATTCCACGTTTATTAAACCTCACAATCTCAAGGCCTAAATAACTATTTATAGAAATAGAAAAAAGGATGGTTAAGGCTAAAAAGGAAAATATCGATTGGGATTTATTCATTGTTTGAGTAAATAATTCTACACAATTTTAAACAAAAAAGCTCAGATTTTTTTGTAAAAACCGTCAATAAATAAAAAGTCGGCCACCACATGTTGTTTAAGCTTGGGACTTTTTCTTTTTCCTGATTTTGAACCAAGTAAATAGGATGGCTGCCAATACAAGGTATGGCCAACTTTGAATTAAAAACAACGCCAAATTTTTAACACTTTGCCAACCTCCAGTAAGAGAACGTTTTATTAGTTCAAAAAAGCTGTCCTGGTTTTGAGGTTTATAAACATAATCTTTTTTGTAAATTAATTCAAGGTTCAAAGTGCTATAGCCCACTTGGTCGAGAAGGTATTTCAATTGTCCTTCACTGCTTTCAATTTCTTCCTGAAGGGCTCTAATGTTTTCCTGTAATTGTAAAATATCTTTTATGGAGTTGGCTCGAACCAAGAGCTCATTGTATTTTTTTAGGTAGGCTTTTTTGTTATTCAACCTAGTTTCGGTGTCAATAAATTCTGTTGTTACATCTCTGGCAGTTATTGATTTTGTTAGGAGTTCGAGTTCAGAACGTTCAATTTGGGTTAAAAAGCTTTCAAAATAAACAGATGGAATGCGAATGCTTAAGTTGAAACTCGATTGATTATCGTCGTTGCTAAATTCTTCCTTATCGTAATAAGCTCCAAACCTTTTTATAACAGAATCTAACTGGGTTTTTGCTTTAGCTAAATTGGTAGTCTTAAAACTAATGGTGCCATCTTTAATAATCATTTTTTTGTTAACAGGTTTGTTAGTCGATGGCTCGCTTGACCCATTACTAAAAGTTTGGACGTAGGTGCCACCAATATCTGGCGGGGTAAAAAGCACCTTTTCCTTTAGTGATGCGGCATCTCCATCCCCTTCTTCAGTTACAGTATACCCTAGTTCTTCTTCTGGCTCAGGCTCTGCATCCACCAATAGGTCTAGGTTAGCTGTTTTAACTAGTTTTTTTTCTTGTTTTTTGTTGCAGCTTCCTAGTATAAATAGAAAACTCAGTAGAAGATAAATCAATTTCATAGGGTTATTTTTACTTAAATTAAAGGTAAGTTCTTGGCATACTAAAAACAAACGAAATTTGTTTATTTTGCCTGCATATGAAAAACGTATTCTTTGCCATTTTTAGTTTATTTAGCATTACATTATTTGCCCAAGATTTTGCCTATCAAAGTACAGCCAATCCTTATTATTGGAAAAATCGTAAACCATATGAAGGTTATTGGCAGCAGGATGTAAACTATCTAATTAAGGCCACCCTAGATGATTCTACTGATATTGTTACCGGTAGTGAGGTTCTTACCTATTCAAATAATTCAAATGATACCTTGAAGGTTTTGTATTTTCATTTATATCAAAATGCCTTTATCAAAGGAGGATATTTGGAGCAATTAAATTTGGCCAATGGGTTTAAACAGAAGTTTGGCAAATATGAGGCCGCTGGAAAGGGAACAGAAATACTTAGTGTTCAAATAGACCGCCGAGAAGTAAAGACCAGCATAGATTTTTCTATAATGAAGATTGAACTTGAGCACCCAATATTGCCCCATACCAACGAAATTATTTATATTTCTTTTAAAACTTATTTTGATGATGGGGGCGACCAGCGTCGAAGAATGAAGATGTTTAAAGATGCTGCGGGAAATAAGCAATATGATGTAGTGCATTGGTATCCGAGAATTTGTGTGTATGATAGAAAATTTGGGTGGGAAACAGACCAACATTTGGGCAAAGAGTTTTATGGCGATTTTGGTGAGTTTACGGTTAGTCTTACTTTACCAAACAATTATATAATGGATGCAACGGGTGAACTTGAAAACGAATCGGAAGTTTTGCCTGCTCCATTAAGGGAGAAACTAGATATTAAAAATTTTGCCAAGAAGCCTTGGGATGAAAAAGCGAGTACCATTATTGAAGCAAATGGAACCACAAAAACTTGGCTTTACCATTCTGTAAATACACATGATTTTGCTTGGACCTGTGATCCAACTTATAGGCTAGGGGAGGTAGTTTTAAATTTACCAGAAAATCCAAGAGGAAAGGTTAGGTGTATTGCCTTAGTTCAGGAACCACATGCAAGTGGATGGCAGGATGCGGCTTGGTTTAATTCAAAAATAATTGAAACCTATAGTAAAGAGTTTGGAACCTACGCTTATCCAAAAATGATTGTTGCAGATGCTAGAGATGGAATGGAATACCCAATGTTAACTTTAGACGGCGGAAGTAGCCCTGGCTATTATGGTTTATTTGCACATGAAATAGGGCACAATTGGTTTTTTGGAATGGTTGGTAATAATGAAACCTATAGAGCAAGTTTGGATGAAGGGTTTACTCAGTTTTTAACTCATTGGAGCATGAGTAGATTAACCAAGGAGCAAACAAAAATGAAGAGTAAATCGGCTTGGGTAAACAAGTATTATAAACCTATGCCATCCTTGGATCAAACCGTTTATTATGGCTATTTACGCGATGCCATAAACCATAATGATATGCCAATAAATACGCATAGCGACGACTTTAATGGTGCATTGAACCATGGAGGTGGATATGGTCATGTATATTACAAAACAGCCACCATGTTATATAATTTGCAATACGTTTTAGGGGAGGATTTATTTAAAGCTGCCATGCAAAATTATTTCAATCAATGGAAAATGGCGCATCCGTATTTTGAAGACTTTAGAAACAGTATTATTAATTATACCCATGTTGATTTGAATTGGTTTTTTGATCAATGGATGGAAACAACAAAAACCATTGATTATGGTGTGAAAAAGGTAAAAAAAGTAGATGATAAATCAATTGCAATAACCTTTGAACGCAAAGGTGAAATGCAAATGCCTCTTGATTTTATTTTGCTTTCTAAAGATTCAAGTATTGACAGATATACTTTGCCCAATACCTATTTTTCTAAAACGGGTTATGGCACTAGTTTACCTCGTTGGTTGGGGTGGGGTTCTTTAAATAAAAACCATACAGTGGTATTCCCATATTCAAAAAAATTAAGTGATGTACAAATAGATCCAACGCATAGATTGGCCGATATAAACGAGTTGAATAATTCATGGAAATGCCCAGTGTTATTTACCTTTGACCACCAAGTAACTAGCCCTGCAGATAGACGTCATTATTTGTTAAAAGCAAGGCCCGACCTTTGGTATAATAGCTATGATGGGTTTAAAGTTGGAGTTCATGTTAATGGGAATTATTTGAACCTAAAGCATGTTTTTAAATTTACAGCATGGTATAATACAGGTGTTGCAAGCAATTATTCCACAGAAATATATTCTAAAAGCAGCGCTATTTATCCCGTTCACTATTCTTTAAGTTATAAGAATAGGGTTGCAAAATTTACGGATGTATTTGTACAAAGCAGAATCTTAGATGGTTTATTTATGAATAAGCTTGGTGTTGAAAAAACATCCAATCAAAACACCTACCGTTTATATGTTAAAACGATGCGCAGGGTACAATTATATTACCTTCCAGGTTTTCAAAAAACGGATATTGATTACCAGGCCTTTGTTCCTAATATTTCATCTTATGACCAATGGAACAATACCTTAAATCTAGAGTGGGAGAGAGGTTTTAACTATTTAAAAGGAAATTCAAAATTGCTATTAAGTTTAAAAACCAGCTCCATTTATTCTGATTTTGATTACGCAGGAATAACTGCTCAAATTACTCAAACACATCCTATTCATAAATTAGAATTGAGGACAAGACTTTATGCTAGTTATATTACTGGAAGCCATATTGCACAAGAATCTCAACTTTACCTAGCTGGCGCTAACCCAGAGGAGATGGTTGAAAATAAATTTAACAGAGCAGCAGGTATTGTTCCTAGTGATTGGTCCGTATACGGAAATGATATTAATAAGTTTCAAATGGGTGGAGGTATTAATTTAAGAGGGTATTCGGGGTATTTGGCTCCTGTTGTAGTTGGGGCGAACCAATATTATGTATACCGAGGAAATCAAGGAGCTTCCGTAAATATTGAGTTGGATTATGATAAATACATTAATTTAAGAATGGGGGCTTTAAGCAAATACATTCACTTGGATGCTTACTTGTTTTTTGATGCAGGAATTTTGGCAGCAACAACAGGATCTAATTTAGATAAATCACTAGCCGCACAAACAGATAAATTAAATACAGGTGTTATGGCATGTGGTGGCCATGGATTAATTTTTACAATAAAACGTTGGGGCGTTTTGGATGAAATTAAACCTTTGTCGATTCGATTTGATATTCCATTTTATTTGAGTAATGCCTCTTATTCTAATCCTGGAAATATTCAGTATCGTTGGGTTTTAGGGGTTAATAGAAGTTTTTAATAACAGGTATACACCTATACTTTCATTTTTCTAAACGCAAATGCCGACCATGTTTCGTCAAAGGATATGAGTGTTAATCTGCTTAAGTTATTACTAGGGTTTAGAACTAATTCCCAACCCAAATCACGTGTTAAATCTGTTTGAATTCCAGAGCTTCCTTTCGGAAAATAAATCCATAAAACCGTACCCTCTGCTAGTTGCTTGATAACTTCAACTACTTGTTTTTTTATTTCTCCTTGCGATTTAACAAACCAATGAATTTGGCTTGGATTTGATATTTTCTTGTGGAAACTGATGCCTTCCGGTAAAGGTGAAATACTTTCTTCGAAATTGATTGGCGCATTAATTTGAAGTATAGTTTGATTTGGTTTTAGTTTTAATTTTTGCTGAATACTCTGTGCCATATCAAGTTAATTTCTCCAAGAATAGTACTTATTTGGGAATTAATTTATTCTAATTTTGGAAGTAGGCATCTCCTTTTTCTGAAGAATTGTTTACTATTGTTTTTTAATTTTAATGGATGTTTAGTAGGCCTTATTTTATTCAAAAGCATATACTTACTTTTTTAAGTATCAGTTTGTTTTTTGTGGCTCAAACATCCTTATTCGCTCAAGATTCAATTCCATTGGCTAAACGAAAAGACTTTCAAGATTTGGCCCGAGAGATATTAGGCAAAGACCCTTTTACCCAGTCTCAGCAAGACAAACGCGATACCGCTAAATTCTATTTTTCAATAATTCCCTCCTTTGCCACTAGTGGTTCTGATAAGGCTTTTGTGACTAGTTTTATGGGTGCCTTTTATTTAGGAAGCTCCAAAACAACCACTCTTTCAACAGTTTATTTTACGCCTTATTTTACCTTTTCTGAACAATATGTATTGCCTATGCGGAGTTACATTTGGACAAAAAATAATCGGTTTAATTTTATAGGTGATTATAGATTCATGAAATATCCGCAGGTTCAATATAATATGTATAAACCTAAAGAAAATAAAGAAGAGTCTCGATTGTTTTATTACCAGACTCGATTTTACCAAACCTTTTCCAAGTCGGTTAAACCTTGGATGGCAATTGGAGCAGGTGTTCAATACGATTATTATGCGGCAATTAAAGAGGATCAAATATATATTGATAGGCCAACTGCATACCAAAAGTATGGCGATACGTTAAACGAATCTTTTATTTCGTGTGGTCCAACTTTGGAGCTTATTTTGGATACAAGGGGCAATACAATTAACCCACAAAAAGGGACCTATTTACGATTTAGTTTAAGGAATAATTTAAAATCTTTAGGAAGCGATAGAAATTGGACTTCGGTTTATATTGATGCACGTAAATACTTGCCTTTAAATTATAGGAAAAATCAGGTAATTGCCCTATGGGCTTGGTATTGGAGTGTGGTAAATGGTAACCCAAATTATTTAGATTTACCTAGTAATGGTTGGGATAACTATGGAAGAACTGCCAGAGGAGTGTATCGCAATAGGTATAGAAGTACAGGACTTGCCTACACCGAAATTGAGTATAGAACCAACCTTACAGCAAATGGCCTTTGGGGCGGTGTTGCCTTTATGAACCTTACATCACCTGCCGTTTTGTTTACCCAGGAGTATCAATTTCCAACATTTTCTACTGGCTTAGGACTAAGACTAAAATTGGATAAGCGAACTGGGATTAAATGTGGCTTAGATGTAGGGTTAAGTAGAGGTTATTGGACCTACTACTTAACCCTAAATGAGTGTTTTTAGAAATGCTATTTAATAATAAAAGTTTTAACTCCTTCACTATTCCCCAACTTTACTTTTACCATATAAAAACCAGCAGAATAATTTGATAGTGGGATTTGTACACTTCTAAAATTGGCTCCTTTTTCAAGTTCATATTGCTGCAATAATCTACCCGTCATATCATAAATTCCATAACTTAAATCTCCTAACAAATCAGAGTTGATATCTAGATTAATTGAACTTTCTGCCGGATTAGGAAATAGAACAATCTGAGTTGAGAAATCGCCTTTTTCAGAAACTCCTGCTGGTGCTCCTATGGTAATGGCTTTAGTTTGTCCAATTCCTTTGCAACCTGGCGAATTTGTTTCGCTTACTTTTACTGTTCCTGTTCCTTTTGCACCCCACAAAACCGTAATACTTGGCGAACCAATTCCTGTTTGAATAGAGCCCCCAGTTACAATCCAATCATAGGTTGAACCAGATGAACCCGATACGGTATAAGTAGAGGTTTCACCACTTTTTACATCGCTCAATCCACTTATGGCCGATGTGGTAGGAGTGCCATGCACAGAAATGTTTAACGTGCTCTTTGGAGATAAACAACCATACCTATTTACGGTTGCAAAATAGGCCCCAGATTGGGCAGTACTATTTATGAATAAAACAGGGTTTTGTTTATTTGATGCAAATCCTAATGGGCCCGACCATTCAAATATTCCATCCGTTACATTGTTCGCATAAAACTTTAAACTATCTCCTGTGCATGCTGCTAAACTAGGATTACTGCTTAAAACAGGAGCTTCTGGATAATTATTTACCACCACATCTGTTTTGCTTTCAGGTGATGTGCAACCACTTACTGTTGCACTTACCGAATACGAACCGCTCATTTGCTTTGTTGCAGAAACTAATATTGGGTTTTGTAAAGTAGAGGAGAAGCTAGGCCCACTCCAATTATACGTTGCTCCAGTAATTGAACTTGCTCTTAAATTTATATTATCACCAACACAAGCTGGACCAGTATTGGTGGCGGTTGGCGATTCAGGCAAAGAATTTATGAGAATATTTAGGGTGGCAGGTATTGATTTACATCCAGCCATCACAGAGCTTAAAGCATACAAACCAGAGTTTTTAGGGTCAGCATTTAATACACTTGGGTTTTGAGCCGTAGAGGTATAACCATTTGGCCCCGACCAAAAATAGGTGGTTCCTAAAACCAAGGTTGATTGTAGGTTCAGGGTAGAACCAGAACATATTGGGCTGTTGCTTGAAGGAACTGGAGTGCTTGGTAAATTTTTAACTAATACATTTAAGGAACCATTGGCAGAGGTGCAACCACTATCCGTAACAGTTGCTCTGAAGATTCCATTATCTGAATTGAGAGCACTATTAATGAGTGCAATAGAACCTATTGCCGTAAAATTATTTGGACCAGTCCAAGTGTAACTTGCATTTGGACCAACCCCAGTTGAGTTTGCAATAAATTTTATTGAATCCCCGATGCAAACAGGTGCATTGCTCGTAACTTGTGGATTTGCTGGTACAGATCTAACAATAGCTGTAGTGCTTGAAGTGCCAGAAGTTCCGCAGCCAGGAACTGTTACATAAACGCTATAGGCTCCAGCCTTTGTTTTGGTCATTGGCCCCGAGCTTGGATTTTGAGCATTGGATGTAAATCCATTTGGTCCTGTCCAATAATAATTTGCCCCCGTAATTGGCGATGCTGTTAAAGATAATAGTTCGCCTTCACAAACAGGGCTGTTTGAACCTACATTTGGAGCTGCAGGGAGAGAATTAATGACAACTGTAACATTCGCTGCACTAGATGTTCCGCAGCTTCCTGTAGTTGCTGTAACTGTATAAACTCCAGCATTTGAATCTGTAACACTAGGGATAATTGGGTAAGGCAAATTTGATGTAAAACCTTTTGGGCCAGTCCATGAAAATGTTGCACCTGCTATTCCTGTAGCTGATAATTGCAAATTTTGCCCTGGGCATAGCGGGCCATTGCTACTAACTGTTGGTGCAGGTGTACTATTAGTTATGGTAACGTTGGTTGTAGCGGCACTTGAAGGGCATCCATTTACGCTGGCAATTACACTATACGTACCTCCATCTAATAAACTTAATCCGGTTCTTGTTGGATTTTGTGTGGAGGATGTAAATCCATTAGGTCCACTCCAGGTATAAGTTGCACCAGAAATTAAGGAAGCAGTTAAACTTAAGGTTTGACCCGAACATAAGGGGCCATTATTACCAGCTGTTGGAGCTGATGGTATGGAGTTTACAACCACATTGGTACTTCCCATGGCACTTGTACAACCGTTTTGGGTAAGGGTTACGGTATAAGTTCCAGCAAAAGTATTTACTGAGGATGGGCGCACTGGGTTTTGTTGAGTTGAACTAAAATTATTTGGCCCGAACCAATTATAGGCTGCTGAGGAAGGTCCACTTGCAGTTAAACTTAAATTTTGTCCAACACATAGTGGCCCATTATTGGAAACGGTAGGAGTTGCTGGAATGTCATTTACAATAACTAAGGTTGAAAATGGTCCTAATACCCCGCAACCAGGCAAACTAATAGTAACCTGATAGGTGCCTGAATCGGCTTTTGTTACTCCATTTCTTAAAGGATTTCTAATGGTAGATGTAAAGCTATTTGGCCCCGTCCAAGCATACGTGGCTCCAGTTATCGGTGTAGAGTTTAAACTCAAATTTTGTCCAACACAAAGTGGTCCATTGCTACTAGCCGAATACGAATTAATTACAGAAACATAGCAGGTACTAACACTAGATGAACATTGCCCAATTACGGTAAATACCGAATATAAACCTGAAGCAGCTACCCCTGCCGATGGTATTTCTGGATTACGTTGTGTGCTAGTAAACCCATTTGGTCCACTCCAAACATAAGTTGCACCAGGCACACTATCTGCAAATAATTGCAAGGTTCCACCTGCACAAATTGGGCTATTGTTGCTTGCATTAGTGGGGTCTGGCGATTGGTAAATATCTTTTGTATATGTATCCCCACAACCATTTGTCCAACCGTATAAAGTGTCTAAAAGTTTAACTCTATGTGTAACATTAAAGTTATAGGTAGTACCCCCATTTATTGCATAATAGGTTCCGGTGGTATCGCCATAATCCCATAAACAACTAAATTGAGTAATGTTAAAAAACGCTCTTACACTATAGAATTTGCTAAATAATACTGGACTAGATGTGTTGGTAAAGGTAATAGGGTTACCTGTTGTTATACAATTTGCTGAGGAGGTAAAGGATGCGTTTAAATTGTATGTTACAAAAGGCTGTAAAATAAAATCGGCATTAAATGGAGTGCCACTAATATTAATATTATAGGAACGAATAAACGAGGCTCCAATGCGCACCGAGCTACACCATTCACTTCTCCCATTTGGTGGAGTTGCATTCCAAGCATTTGTTACTACAGCTACATTGGTGCCCGAACTAGTTTCTACTGTAAGTACATATCCAGTGCTAGAAGAGGTGGTAACTGCACTAGGAAAAATAGCTTTCTTTCTTAAGGTTGTTAATGTGCCTCCGCCAAAAGTTGAATCAACATTTACTGTAACCGAAGCAAGGGGTAAACCAGATGGCATAGAATCAATACCTGCTGCATACATTCTGCAGGTAAGAGGTATTACTGCACCTGTCATGGCTGTTTGCCAAGCAAAGAACTCAAAGCCTGAAACCGTAATTGCTTGTGGCGATGGATACCATTGTGCAAAGGCATTTCCACTACTAACATTATTTAAAGTAACTGTATTTAATAAGGTCGTTTTATTAAACGTATAATTCACCGTATCGCTACCACATGAACTTGATTTCTTAAGTCCAGAACTACCTGTAAATACAGCTGTTCTAACTGGTAGGTTATTTATTATACTAGCGCTACCGCCTTGAATGGTTTGTGCTTTACTTTGGTTCAAAAGAATAGCTATTGCAAAAGTAATGGCAAAGAAATTTCCTGTAAAAGTTAACTTCATAGTTTGAGGGTTTTCTCAAAATTAACAGACAAAATCTTGAATTTCAAAATTTAATCTTCTCATTTCTAGAAAAATGACCCAAACGCTTAGTAGGTTCAGACCATATAGCCGAAGGTAATTTAACTAGGGATGCACTTCAAATGCTTGCCTTTGTTTTTTGTCTTTTGTAAACCTAATTCCAATTAAATTTTGATTGTTGAACCTAAATAAAATTGATCCTTGAGGTTTCTCTTCTTCATCAAACTCATCAAGCTTAATGCCTTCTTTAACAGCACCTCCACGTAATTGCATGCATTGGCCAGTAGTCTTATTAAAATAAACCCCATTGAGGTTTCCATTTTGTGGCTGACTTAAAATAAATGCGATGCTATCATCAGCTAATTTACCTGTAAATAGTTGAGGCAAATGATTGGAATGGTATGTGGTTAATTTCCCTTTCTTAAAACCAAAAACAAGTAATCCATAATCATTTAAATACTTTTTAAGTTCTTTCTTATGGAAGGATGTTATTGGATCTAGATTTGAATACATAAGGTTTTTGCCAAAACAAATACTTCCATCAATAAATATAGAATCGTTTTTTATGTAATAGTCTGTGTTGGGTGCATGCTCATAACAAGTTGGTATTCCTTCAAATTCTTCTCGTTTTGAGCTGTCTTGTTTGTTTATCCACTGCTTAAATACAGCAATGCGTTTTTGATCCAGTTTCTGAATAAACACCTCGTATCCTTTTGGTGAAAATAAATCTTTTAAATGAATTAACTCTCCATTTTCTGGGTTAAAATTATAATAGGAGCACCAATAGGTACAGCCTGCTCCACAAAATGATTGAGCTAAAGAAAAGGATAATAAACGAGCATTATTTTGATAGATAGAATATTGAATCATTTCCTTACCAGGAATAGGATTGATGAGGTTAATGGCTACACGTTCAAAGGGGTTTTTCTTCTCATAACCGTGCAGTAATTCTAATTCTGTTAGTTGCAATAAATGGTTAATTTTATTACCTAATAAGGTATCGTTTGATTTGCTAAAAACTGGAAATGAGAAATTGTTTTCCATTTCAAGACTCACTATTTCAAAGTTTTTTTTTTGGCAATTACCAACCAAAAATGAGAGGAAGAAAATACTTAAAAAGAAGGCACGTTTCAATAAATACATAGGGTCAACAATAAGATTGGCCAAATTTAATCCACTGAATTTAATATCCAAGCATTCGAAAATTGGAAAGTAAAATCTACTGGATTTATGGGTTGGAAATTATTCTTGTTTTCATTTCCGATTTTATTTTTTTATATTTCACTTGCCTATTATGAAACAAAATTCAATTCTATATCGCCATGGCACCTCAGCCGATAAAGCTCAATTAATGAATCTTGCTTTAATCGCTTACCAAAGTTTATCTAAGGATTTAACAGCAGAAAATTGGACTCTTTTAAAAAACAATTTAAGTAAGCCTAAATTAATGGATGAGTTGCTTGAAAATGGACATTGTTTTGTTTGTGAATCGAATAATGAACTAGTAGGAATGGCCTTTATTTTAAGAAGTGGTTTAAAAAGTGAGTTGTTTTTAGAGGAATGGTCGTGTATTAGAATGGTTGGAGTAAACCCAGAATATAGAGGAAATGGAATTGCAAAAAACTTAACTTCCATGTGTATTGCATTTGCTAAACAAAATAATGAACGCGTAATTGCACTACATACCGGCGAACACATGGCCGATGCCCGCCATGTATATGAGAAATTTGGGTTTACTATCTATAAAGAAATTGAACCTCTTTTTGGGAAAAGGTACTTCATTTATACGCTAGATTTAAGTTGAAATTTGACCCGTAATGAGTACATTTGTTTCATGAAGTTCAATTTTGGTATATCCATATTTTTTCTGAGTATTTTAATAGGTGCTTGTTCACCAAAAGCCGATACTTGTATATCTAATGAAACAGCCATAGTAGATAGTATTTATGTACCCTCAACGGCAACTATTAACCAAACTATTTCTATCCCTGTTTACTATGAAGTTCATAATGGATGTGGTGTTTTTCAAGAATTGCAAGTCAGCAATTTGGGTAACACCTACACCTTTCAACCTAAAGTAAAATATGAGGGTTGCCAATGTACAATGGTGTTTTTTATTAACAAAACAGATTATTCGTTTAAACCAATTGCCTCTGGTACCTATTATTTTAGATATTTCAATAAAAACTCATTTTATTCTATTGATACTTTGCAGGTAAATTAGGTTTGAGTAAAGCATGACCTAAATTATTTTTATACACTAACAATTTTTGTAAACTTGCTACTTAAGCTTTCAATTAATTAATTTTCATTTATACTATTTAAACTATGTCTAATTCACTTTCAAGCCTTGAACCAAAAGCGCTTTGGCAGCATTTTGCAAATCTAAATGCAGTGCCTCGTCCTTCTAAAAAAGAAGAGCAAGTAATTCAATTTATGTTAGATTTTGGTGCTTCATTAGGATTGCCAACTAGTAAAGATGAAGTAGGTAATGTAATAATTAAAAAACCTGCCTCCCTGGGAATGGAGGGCCGCCAAACGATTGTGTTGCAAAGTCATTTAGATATGGTGCATCAAAAAAATGCGGATACAAATTTTGATTTTGCCACACAAGGAATTGATATGTTTATTGAGGGTGATTGGGTGAAGGCTAGAGGAACAACGCTTGGTGCTGATAATGGAATTGGTGTTGCCAGTATTATGACCTTGCTCGCATCTACTGATATTGCTCATCCTGCCATTGAAGCTCTGTTTACAATCGATGAAGAAACTGGAATGACAGGTGCCTTGGGATTAAAAGGCGGCTTGTTGGAGGGTAAAATTTTACTTAACCTCGATACCGAAGATGATCATGAATTAACCATTGGTTGTGCCGGAGGTATTGATGTTACAGGAACTAGGCATTATATTAAAAAACCAGTTGCTGAAGAAAGCACCGGGTTAGAAATTTCTGTAAAGGGATTAACTGGTGGCCACTCAGGTATGGATATTCACCTTGGAAGAGGGAATGCTAATAAATTAATGAATCGCTTGTTAATTGAGGTTCATAAACACACTCATTTCGAAATAAGTACTATTGATGGAGGTGGTTTGCGCAATGCCATTCCTCGCGAATCGCATGTTACCTTAGCTGTTCATACCGTTGATAAGGATGCATTAGTTCAACAAATAAAACAAATTGAATCTGTTTTTAAATCGGAATATCGAATTACAGATCCTAATTTAGAAGTAAGTATAAAAGAAATTGAATGCCCTGTTACCGTTTTAGAAAAGCTGTTTCAAATTCATTTATTACAAGTAATTCATGTATTACCAAATGGTATCTTTAGAATGACCCCAGGTATTGAAGGCTTGGTTCAGAGCTCAAATAATGTTGCTAGAATTTTAGTGAAGGACGGCGAGTTAAGTATTCAATGCCTTACCAGAAGTAGCGTGGATTCTGAGAAAATGGACCTTGCCGATATGATTGAATCTGCCTTTCATTTATTAGGAGCACAAGTTGAAATGAAGGGCTCATACCCAGGTTGGATGCCTCAACCAGATGCTGCCATTGTTAAATTAATGAGCGATTTGTATGAAGAGGTGTTTGGTTCAAAAGCAATGGTAAATGCCTGCCATGCCGGTTTAGAGTGTGGTATCCTAGGAACCAATTACCCTGGTATGCAAATGATTTCGTTTGGTCCAAATATTAGAGGAGCGCATTCTCCAGACGAACGCGTTCAAATAAGCTCGGTTCAGAAATACTGGAGTTTTTTATTAAAAACACTAGAAAGAATTCCTAGCAAATAGTTATTTTGGGAGGGCATTTTAAAGAAATTTAAAATGCCCTTCATTGCATGCAAGAAGAAAACTTTGCCACCTTTGTAAATGTTATTCTGCCCCTGCACCTTCAGCAGGTTTATACCTATAGGGTTCCCGCAGAATGGGAGCAAGAAATTGCTATTGGGAAACGTGTGGCCATCCAATTTGGTGCAAAAAAAGTATACTCAGCATTAATTTATCAAATACATCATCAACCTCCCAAAAACTACGAAGCAAAATACATCTATTCTGTTTTAGATGAATCTCCAGTTGTGGATGCTCAAAATTTCTTGTTTTGGGATTGGATTTCTAAATATTACCTCTGCTCATTAGGCGATGTTATGCAGGCCGCACTTCCCGCTGCTCTTAAGCTTGAGAGTGCCACTAGAGTTATTGCAAACCCATCTTTTGAGCTGAACCAAACGGTGCTAGATGATAAAGAATATTTGGTTTATGAGGCATTAGAAATTAGGCATGAACTTACACTGGAAGAAATTGCAGAGATAATCCAACTTAAAAACGTTTTTCCTTTGCTGAAAAGCATGGTGAAAAAGGAAATGATTCTAATTAAAGAAGAGTTAGAAGAACGGTATAAAGAGAAGAAATTAACCTGCTTAAAATTAGCTACTCAATTTGATGACGAGGCAGCTTTAGAGGCTTTATTTGCTGTGCTTGAACGCAATGAAAAGCAATTAAATATCTTAATGGCTTACCTGCATCTTAAGCAGCATGAAACAGATATTGATCGTGCTCTTTTGCTTAAGACCTGCAATGGTACTACAGCTCCTCTAAATACACTTATTAAAAAGGGTATTTTTGAAACCTATCAAATTAGTATCGATAGAATTCAAATTGCTGCCACCCCACTTCAAAAATTTGAGTTAAACGAAGCCCAAGAATTGGCTCTTACTCAAATTAAAAATCAATGGGAAGAGAAAGAAATAGTATTGCTGCAAGGTGTTACGGGTAGTGGTAAAACCCATGTTTATGTGAGGCTTATCCAAGAACAAATGGCCCTTGGTAAACAGGTGTTATTTCTATTGCCAGAAATTGCTCTTACCTCCCAAATTGTGAAACGCATTCGTAAGTTTTTTGGTGAAGCGTGTATTTCTTATCATAGCAAATTTAACGACCAAGAGAAAGTTGAAATTTGGCACAAAGTAAAGGAGGGCAAATACCAAATTGTTATTGGAGCAAGAAGTGCAGTATTTTTACCTTTTGCAAATTTAGGTTTATGCATTGTTGATGAGGAACATGAGGGTAGCTATAAACAGCAAGATCCTGCACCTCGTTATCATGCAAGAGATGCGGCCATGATGTTGGCTAAACTAAATCACTGCAAAACTATCTTAGGTTCGGCCACTCCTTCACTTGAAGTTCATTTTATGGCTCAGCAAAATAAATATGGCTGGGTAAAAATGGATAATCGATTTTTTGATGTGGCTATGCCTGCCATAGAAACGGCCAATATTGCCGAAGAGCGCAGGGTTAAAACCATGGTAAAGGAGGATATTAGCTTTCAATTAAGTCAAGGTATTGAACAGGCTTTGGCTAATAATGAACAGGTAATTTTATTCCAAAATAGGAGAGGCTACGCACCTTTCTTATCCTGTAATACCTGCGAATGGGTTCCTAAATGTCAAAATTGTGATATTAGTTTAACCTACCATAAATACATCGATTCTTTAAAATGCCATTATTGTGGCTATACCGCCCAGCAGCCTAAAACTTGCGGTGCATGTGGTTCTACGCATTTAAGTTTAAAAGGGGTTGGTACAGAAAAGGTAGAGGATGAATTGAACGAATTATACCCTTTAGCACGCATTGCTCGCTTAGATTTAGATGCTGCAAAAACTAAAAACGGACACGAAGAAATAATTAGAAGTTTTGAAGAACAACAATTTGATATCCTAGTTGGAACACAAATGTTGAGTAAGGGTTTAGATTTTGAACACGTTAGTTTGGTTGGGGTAATTAATGCCGATAGCCTCTTGTCGTTTCCAGATTTTAGAGCGCATGAACGTGCCATGCAATTGCTTATGCAAGTTAGTGGCAGAGCCGGTAGAAAACATAAGCAGGGTAAGGTTATTATTCAAACATCTATGCCTAATCATTTTGTGTTGCAGGCATTGCTAAACAAACAATACGAAGCCTTAATGGAAAGAGAGTTAGAAGAGCGCCAAAAATTTGCCTATCCTCCTTTTTTTAGAATAATAAAAGTTGTGCTAAAGCATAAAGATTTTAAAGTAGTAGAACAGGCTGCCTTGCGTTTAAAATACCTTATGCAAGGAAATGTAAAAGCCACTATGCTTGGTCCCGAAAGTCCTTATGTAAGTAAGATTCGCAATTTTTATATCAAAGAAATTCTGGTTAAAATTTCTCGAACCAACCCTGAGTTGGAAAGCATAAAACAAGCCATTAAAAAAGCAATGGCAGATTTAGGTCAGGAAAAGGTTTTTAGAAGTGTGATTGTGTTTGCCGATGTAGATCCTGGTTAGGCTTTATAATCGAATACTCATTCTAAATGCTGCCCCTTGATATGTGTTGGAAATGAAATGAAAATTAACTCCAATTGCTATTCGATTCAAAAGTGGTTCAATGCGATACCCTGTTTCGTAATACATGGCATTTCCTTGCGAGTTTAAATAATTAAAATACACCACTTCTTTAAAATCCATCAAGTTTAAATACGGCAATTTACGCAGCAATAAATGTTTAAACTCTGCTTGCAAAAATAAACTTTGGTAGCTTCTATTTGTGCTATAACTATAGTAGGGCAATTGCATAAAGTGCCCAAAATAATTTCCATCAAAAATACTGCTTTGATTGCCTGCAAAGTGCTGCCAATCGGCAAAGTAAAGGTTTGGGGTTTTGGTAAAAAATCCGGCTCTTGCTTGGTACATTAGGTTCACCCAATGCCAAGGTTTAACCGTTTGATCCAAACCAAAATCTAACTTCCCAAATTGCAATCCTTGGGCATCATATCCTTCCTTATAATTAACTGATAAACTTGGCCATGTGTTTTTTAAATAGAACTTTTTGTTTTGGCGCATTTTATATAATTGAAAAGGTTTATACACCAATCCAAGCTGATATTGATAGCTTTGATGTCTGGGCTCGCTTATTAAAATTTTATCAGGAACATTTGCACGTATGTGGTCTTTTCCTTCTTTGTTTTGATACCTATCAATATTTTCTATGCTATACCTATTTGTTGCCAAAATAGATGCGTTAACCAGCAAACCATTTAGTACCTCATATTGAAAGTTGGCATTCAAAAAATCTTGTTGATAGAACTTTGAATAATTAGTTTTTAAGAGCAAAAGTTGAAAGGCATCCGTAAAGGGTGTAATACCTTTGGGGTTATAATCTGTAATAAAACTACCCCCTTTAAATTGCACGTATGCCAAGTGTTTTGGGTTGAACCTAAAACTTAATTCACCACTCGTTTCTAGCAAGGGTCGCTCTAGGGGAACTTTAATTTTTTGTGTATAGCGCCATTGCTTAAAACCTTTATTTCCAAAGCTTAATTCTGTTTGCAAGGCAAATCCTTCTACTGTGTTTAAACTTGGCCTTCCAAATAAACCCTTGTAACTAAAATAATTCTTGTGGTCTTTTTTTGTAAGGCTATCTCCTAAAAGTAAAATACTTCCTAAACTAAGGTGGTAATTCTTCTTTTTATGGGTACTGTCTGAACCAAAAAGTTGTGAGGTGTCTTTCACTTTAAAACTTTGTTGTTCATCTTTAAGTAATGGTACTGGCCTATTGTTAGCCCAAAAGTTAGAATCTCTCGTAAAAGCCAAACTATCAATAATCAATTCACTGCTATCGTTTTCCATCATCAAGGTTTGGGTATTATTCTCGGCTTCTTTTTTCATTTTTGAAGCCAGTTTTAGCATCTCACCTTTCGTTAATTTTTCTTTGGCCAATAGCGCATCAATTTGCTGTTGATTTTTGCTTTTTTTTGCTTCAATTGGTTTACTTGGCTTGTTTGCTTCCTCCGCAATTTTTGGCGGGCTGGTTATTTGTTGAACCCAAGTATGACTTACATTTGGATTAAGTTTTAATCGATAATCACTAATAGAGGCTAGGTATCTAAAGCTTCCCTCTACACCTAAATAATTTCCTTTGAATTGAATATCATAGGTTACTGGCATATATACAAATGGGTACTCAGAAATTGGTTTAAAGCTTGTTTTTACGGTAACTGTAGTTCCACTCTCTTCTCTTGTTAATACACAACTGTGCAGGCACCATAGTTTTTCTATTATGTAAATAGTGCCACTGTAAAATTCATTTCCTTTTCGTTTTGGTTCAACCTTTATTTTATTAATCTCTCTGCCATTCTCATAAAAGCTGCCCTCTAGTTTAAAGGTATAGGCATTAAAAGCCTGCGCACTCAAAGGCGATACTTCATTTTCATTGGAGGCATCATACCAACTACCTCGGGCCATACGCATGGGCTCGGGTGCACCTTCAAAGGGCATGGATGATTTAACAGAAATAACCTTTTCTCTGTAGGTGTTTGGTTGCGAAAAATTAAGCTGATTAATGCTTTCGGTAACATAGGTTTTACCAACTTCAACATGTTGCTCCTTTAATAAACCTCTAAAAATACGTGGACATTGGTCAATTCTACCAGTACCTTTTACATAAACATTAGCTTGGTAATTTAAAACCTGCCTTTTATAATATGGGGCAGCGGCTATGGCTTTTCGCATAATATAATTGGCTGGGTTATCTTTTCCACTGTTAACCGTAACTTCCTTAAGTTCATAGGTTTGCTTCTCCATTTCTAGGTTCAGCTCTTGCCAATCATTTTCAATTTGTATGGTTTTGCTTAAGGTTTTATAATCAATGCTTTGAAAACTAATTTGATGAGTGCCCTTTGCTAACTTAAGTTGAAAGCTGCCATTAACATTGGAGTTGGTGCCTGTTTTGGTGTCTATACAATAGATGGTAACATAGGGTAGAGGTTCGCCCGCGCTATTAGTTAAAATTCCTTTTATGCCCTGAGCCCATGTAAAATGGACATTCACAAGTAGAAAAAGGTATAGAAAACGCGTGCTTGGCATGGCAGCCAAGATGCAAAAAAACTTTTTGTTTTCAAAAGAGGGGTAATTCCTTATTTTCGCAGCCTAAAAATAGGTTAAATTTAAAATTCATGGCAAATACAGGCGATTTATTTAAAGGTTGTTTTATCAGACATAACAACGAATTATGTCAGGTTTTGGAATACCAACACCGTACACCAGGTAATTTAAGAGCATTTTATCAAGTAGTTGTTCGCAACGTAAAAACTGGTAAGCAAATGGAACACCGCTTCCGTGCTGGCGAATCAGTTGAAATGATTCGTGTTGAGTTCAAAGAAATGCAATATCTATACAAAGACGGAAATAGTTTGGTATTAATGGACCCTGAAACATTTGATCAAATTTATGTAGAAGAATTCTTGTTAGGTGATTCTGCTAAATTCTTGAAAGAAGAAATGATCTTAAAAGTTTCATTTGAAGGTGATACTTGCTTAACAGCAGAAATGCCAACATTTGTGGTTTTAACAATTGATTATGCAGAGCCAGGTGTTAAAGG
The DNA here is from genome assembly GCA_002256395.1 of Bacteroidetes bacterium B1(2017). Lineage (GTDB taxonomy): Bacteria > Bacteroidota > Bacteroidia > UKL13-3 > UKL13-3 > B1. The sequence continues at coordinate 356,968 of NKJG01000004.1, forward strand.
CGATACCGCTACCAATACACTTAAACCAGCTAAATTAGATAATGGTGCCGAAGTTATGGTTCCTTTGTTTGTGAACGTAGGCGATAAAGTAAAAGTGGATACACGCACAGGTGATTACGTTGAACGCGTAAAATAATTTTTTAAATGCTTGATAATTGGTATTTAGTGCCAATTATCAAGTGTTTTATAACATAGGCTTCGAGTAAAACCCTGTTCCATTATACGGGCGTTTTCCTTCCGAATTTTTACATTCCTCGGAGCAGCAACCATCCATTTCTTGGGCACATGGTTCGCACATGACAAACTGCACATTACAATCTACATTGGCACAATTTAAATTACGTGCAACAGGGGTATTACATTTAATACACGTACTAATAATACTTGGGTTTACCTCATTTACCGGTACTGTTACCCTGCCATCAAATACATATAAAACGCCTTCAAAATCTTTTCCTCCTGTTTCTTTTGCATATCCAATTATGCCATCATATAATTGGTACACATCTTTAAAACCTTGCTCCAACAAATAAGCCGAGGCCTTTTCGCATTTAATACCGCCAGTACAATAAGTTACTACTTTCTTATCTTTATATTCTTGTAATTCGGGCAGCTTTGAAGGGAACTCTCTAAATGTTTCTAAATCCAAAGTGATGGCATTTTTGAATTTCCCTAACCGTGTTTCGTAATTTGATCGAACATCAATTACAACAACATCGTCTTGGTTCATCATTTCTTGAAACTCTTTGCCATGAAGGTGTTTGCCTGTTTGTCTTATTGGGTTTACATTTTTAAGACCAGAATGAACTATTTCGTTTTTTAATCTAACATGAATGCGGTTAAAGGCTGGATGTTCAAACTCGTCCATTTTAAAGCTTATGCCTTCAAATCGTGGGTCCGATTTTAAATCGTCCATATAAATATTTACCTGTTGCCAAGTTCCACCAATGGTACCATTTATACCTTCGCGAGCGATATAAATACGGCCCATAATACCCACTTGCTTGCAATAGCTTAGGTGTTGAACCACAAATTCTTCGGCATCAAAAATTGGGGTATAATAGTAAAAAGCAAGTACCCAATAATTTCCTTTATTCTTCATATTGAGGTGCAAAAGTAAACAAATTAGTTCTTTTGCCCAATGGAATTAACGATTGCCTTTTGGTTTTTTTATTAAAATAGGTGCTTTTAAGTATCTCGTTTTATTGGTTTTGTGGGAGGGTAAAATAAAAGCTTGAACCATTATTTTGCTCACTTTCAACCCAAATTTTGCCATTGTTTTTTTCAATAAGATCCTTACATAATACAAGGCCTAATCCTGTTCCTTTTTCTTTCATCGTACCATTAGTTGATTGACCATCATTTAAATTAAAGAGCCTATTTATTCTTTCTGTTGAAATACCAACCCCATTATCTTTAACTGATAGGATAATTTCAGAATTAAGAATAGATACTGAAACTACTATTGTTCCATTTAATGGCGTAAATTTAATGGCATTTGAAAGCAAATTTCGAAGCACTATCTGAATCATCTTTTTATCTGCATAAACCTCACATAATTCGGGAAAATTGTTTTCAATTGTGATAGATTTAAGAATTGAAATCGGTTTTGAGTGATTTATTCCTTCTGAAACCAATTCACTTAAATTAAATTGGGCAGGGTTAAATTTCATTCGGCCTGATTGCGATTGAGCCCAATCAAAGAGGTCTTTCAATATTTCGAGTGAATTAATAGAAAGTTCCTTAATGTTATTCCCTATTTCGTTTAACTTCTCAAATTCCTTTGATTCTATGTAATCAGATAGGATTTCTGATAGTGCGATAACAGAACTAATAGGTCCTTTTAAATCGTGACCAATTATAGAAAAGAATTTATCCTTTTCATTATTTAAGTCGACTAATTTTAACTCATAATCCTTGTTTTCTGTAATATCATAGCATGAACCTATATACCCTAAAAAGGTATTGTCAACGTCATAAAAAGGCCTTCCATAATCTCTAATCCACCTATATTCACCTTGCCTATTTAGCATACGGTAATCCATCGCAAATGCTTTCCGCTTGTCAAATTCTGTAACATAAATTTCAAGGCATCTTTCAAAGTCGTCTGGATGAACCCCTTCTGCCCAACCATTTCCAAATTCTTGCTCCATGGTTCTGCCAGTAAAATCTAGCCACGTTTTATTAAAATGGTCGCACAATTTATCTGTCCTTGAGCGCCAAATAAGTGCAGGGAAATCTTCGAAAATTTTTAAATAGAGTTCTTTTGCTTTCGATATTTCAATTTGGTTTTCCTTTAAAGCTTGATTTTCTTTTTCAAGTTCTACAATTCTTTCTTCCAAGTAGAATATCTTATCCTCTTTGTTTTCATCTGGTAAGTCCATATTAATTATATTAGATTGTAAATTGAAAAATAATTCCAATCTCAATTCAAATTTAATTTTAATTTAATCTTAAAACTAAATGATTTTTGTTGGTTAATGTAACAATAACCATATAGTATTTCAAGCATACGTTTTTTAAGGTTTTGTGGAAGTTTATTGGAATTATTTGTATTTTGCAAATTGTATATTGAACAATTCTATTCAGATAAAATGTTGCCATAAATAAAAAATATAAATCCGATTTATGCTTAAGAAACTACTACCCGAAGATAACCTAGAAGTAATTAGTGGATTACTTATTGCCATTTTTGCAACCTGCCTAGCAGTTATTGATTTATATGCTGGTAAATTTGGTGATGATGAGATTATAGCAAGTAACGAAAAATCAGCAACCTATGAATGGTTTCAGGCAAAAGGAGTAAAAGAAATTGTTGCCGAATCGCAGGTGCACATGCTAAAATCATTAGTAACTTCTGGGGCAGTTGTACCTAAAGATACTGCCGCTATGAATATTGAAATAGGCTTTTTAGAGAAGAAGGCAAAGCGTTATTCATTAGATAAAGAGGAAGTGTTGAAAGGGTCAAAAAATATTGATTCTACCAATTGGTCGCAATATGATAATGATGGAAAGCTTGGAAATATTAAAGGAGCTTTTGAATGGGAAAAGGAAGTTAAAATACTTTCTGCTGCCGGCGATACTTTTGATACGGCATTATTCTTTATGCAAATTGCTTTAGTTTTTGGGGCAGTTTCGCTTATCTTAAAGTCATATAATATGAAGATAATTTTCCTGAGCTCCATGACTCTATTATCTTTAGTTGGTATTATAATTGGATTTATTGCTTTTAAACAAGCCATTATTTTATATTAATATGAAACGAATATTTACCCTACTTTTTTTTGCTCTTTTTTTATCAAATTGTGTTTTTTCTCAAGTAACAAGCTCCTCCATTTATGGAAAAGTATTGGATGATAAAAAAGAGGAAGTTATTGGTGCTGTAGTGCGTGTTTTGCATGTAGAATCAGGAAGTATATATGGTGCACAAACAGATTATGAAGGGAACTATAGAATTGTTGGAATGCGTGTTGGTGGCCCGTATACAGTTACCATTACTTATGTTGGATTCAATAAATCAGAACAAACAGGTATTCAACTTTCACTTGGAGAGGCCTATGAACTTAATATTGATTTAAAAGAGGCTAAAACCGAACTAAAGGAAGTTGTAGTAAAATCAGATAAAGGAAATCCCTTAAATAACCAAAAGCCAGGAACGGTTCAGCAAATTAGTAATGAGCAAATAAAATCCTTACCAACAATGGGAAGGAGTTTAGGCGATATCACTCGTTTAGTACCTCAGGGTTCGGGGAATGTTAGTATTGGCGGCTCTAATTCAAGTATTCCATCTTTTGGTGGAGCTGATGTTAGGTTCAATAATATATCTATTGACGGTTCTGTTTTTAACAATAGTTTTGGTTTATCACCCACTCCTGGTGGTCAAACTGGGGCAAATTTTATTTCATTGGATGCGGTAGAACAAATACAGGTAAGCCTTGCTCCATATGATGTTAGGCAAGGTGGATTTACAGGGGCAGGTGTAAATATGGTTACTCGTTCTGGCACAAATACTTGGAAAGGTTCGGTGTTTTATAATTTTAGAAACCAAAATTTGGCAGGTCAAAAAGTTTCAGGTGAGTCTTTAAATTTAAATGATTTTAGCGTAAACCAAATTGGGTTCAGACTTGGTGGACCAATTATTAAAGACAAACTATTTTTCTTTGTCAATGCCGAAATAGAAAAACGCCTTGATCCTGGAACGACCTATAGAGCCAAGACAGATTCCTTGGACCAAGGAACAGGAGTTACTCGTGTACTAGAATCTGATCTAACTAAAATCCAATCTTTTTTAATAGAAAAATATGGCTATAACCCAGGAAGTTTTCAAGATTATTACCTTCATACATTTAGTAATAAAGGTGTTCTTAAAGTAGATTATAATATTTCTGCTCGCCATAAATTGGTGTTTCGAACCAATTATTTGTATTCCTATCGCGACTTACCTATAGCGGCCAGTGGCTCCTTTTCTGGTAGGAGAGATAATGCCTTTGCTATGAGTTTTGAAAACAGTAATTTTAGACAATATAATCATCTCCTTTCAGGCATTGTGGAACTTAATAGTATGCTAAAAGAAAACCTTGCTAACAATTTAAAAGTGGGTTTAACGTATAATAAAGATTATAGAGATAATACCAATATATTTCCTTTGGTTGATATTTTGCAAGGAGGTAGAAATTACATCACCTTTGGTACCGACCCATTTACCCCCAATAATAAAGTTAGTACGAGCACATTTCAGTTTAGTGATAATTTAAGTTATTACAAAGGAAAACACTATTTTTCAGCTGGCGTTTCATTCGAATACTTTGATTTCAAAAATGTATTTACACCTTATTTCCAAGGGCAATTTGCTTTTAAAAGCCTCGATGATTTTTATAAATCTGCTGCTGGGGATACCTCAGTTGTTTTGCAAAGATATCGTCAGGGGTATTCAACAACTGGTAACCAAATTCCTACTGCAAATACCCGATCCAATTTTAGTAGTATTTATGCGCAAGATGAATATACCTTCAAAAAATGGGTATTAACCGCAGGAGTTCGTATTGACTATTCTTCATTTGCAAAAACGGCAAAAGAAAATATAGCCGTTACAACTATGAATTTCATTGATCAAAATGGTGCAAGCACGCAGTATAATACTGGCACTTTGCCAAAACCATCACTATTAGTTTCTCCTCGATTTGGTTTTAATTATAAGCATAGCGAATCCATACGAGTTAGAGGTGGAACTGGTTTGTTTACAGGCAGACCAGCTTTTGTTTTTATTGGAAACCAAGTGTCAAATAACGGTATTAGCCAAGGTTCAATTTTTTCAAATAATACCAATCAATTTCCATTTAATAGCACACCATCCTATTATACTCCTGCAAACCCTGCCTTGCCAAGCTCTTATTCTTTATCATTAACTCAAAATAATTATCGCTATCCTCAAGTTTGGAGATCAAGTTTGGCTATAGATAAAAAGATAAATTGGAAGGAATTAGTTGTATCGCTTGAAGGGGTTGTAACCAAGCAAATCAATAATTTTAGGTATATTAATGCAAATCAATCGGCCTTAAAAGATAGCATGAAATTTAATGGACCAGATACTCGTCAACGCTATTATGGATCCTATGGTTTAGCTTCTTCAGATAGAATTAATGCGCCAGTTACCGATGCAATTGTACTAGTAAATACAAAAGAAGGTTTTGCTTATACTGTAACGTTTAAAGCTGAAATGAAACCAGGTAAATTAAGTTCAGTTTTTATTGCCTACAATTTTGGTGTAGCTAAAGATTTGGGTTCGGCAGGGTCCGTTTCATATAATTCATGGGCTTCCTATTTTACTGTGAATGGAAATAACAATCCTACTTTAAGTTTTTCAGATTATGATCAACGCCACAGATGGGTGGCCGCTATTTCACAAAAAATTAATTGGAGTCAAAGTCAATCAACCAATATAACCTTGTTTGCAGAAGCTAGAAATGGTTCTAGATTTTCTTATGCCTATGCTGGCGATATGAATGGCGATGGTTTGTTTGGGAATGATTTAATATATGTCCCAAAAGATAAATCTGAAATGAATTTTGAAAATTATACAAGTGGTTCCATTACCTATACCGCTGCCGAGCAAGCCGATGCCTTTGATGCTTTTATTGAAAAAGATGCCTATTTAAAAACCCGCAGAGGTATGTATGCCGAACGCAATGCAGCAATTATGCCTTGGGTAAATAGAATTGATTTGTCTATTTCTCATGATGTAAGTAAACAAAAAATGGGCGGTCTACAAATTCGATTGGATGTGTTTAACTTTGCCCATATTTTTAATAGTAATTGGGGTGTGGCTTCCGTTCCGCAAAACACAAACCCATTGCAATTTATGAGTACCGATGCTCAAGGAAAACCTGTTTACAGGATGGTGGCTGTAAACAATTCTTTAAATTATAGTTCATTTACTAACAGTAAAAATATTTCGGATACTTGGCAAGTGCAATTAGGGGTGAGGTATACTTTCTAAAATATGAAACTAAAAAAGCCAGCTCAAATTTTTTTGAGCGGGCTTTTTTATTATTTACTCATTAAAAAATTTACGATAATTCCAATCGCAATTATTATAATGAATACGACGCCCATAACGGTGTTTCCGCGTTGTTGGCGTTTTTCTTCTTCTGTCATACTTAAAAAATTATAGATTAATAAAGTCTTAATGGGTAGCTCAAACCCAATTATGGTTTAAGCATTTTGAACCTAAATGTAATTACACTCCAATTATGGAGGTAAAAAAGTCTTGTTTTATAATCTTAAAATTCTAAGCTTTAAATAGGTTGGTGAATTAATTTTGCCTTGAATATAAAGGGCAAATTCTTCTACAAAAAGTAAACGCTTGGTAATAAAAACTGGAGTGTTTTCTTTAGTGTGAAAATTACTCCCTTTAACCAAAGTTCTTATTCCAGCAAAATAAACCGGATGCTCAGCAACTTCAATGGGCGAATCTACTGAATGACTGATATTGAACTCGAACGTATTTTCATGAACCGTTTTACTCTCGGTATTTATAGCAATTCCCTTTATGGAAATCACTATCAATAAGATTAGGAAGCAAAAATGTTTAAGAGTGTTTTTCACTAAATCGAGCCTTCAATTTGTTAGCGCAAGTATAGTCCATTTTCCATCCAATTATAAATTGGCAAATCTCACGAAACTGTCAAAATCCCTGAAAAGTGTATTAGGTTCAAGTTTTTACTCATTTTTTTTAACTTATATTCGCAATCTACCAGATACCCATATGAGAAATTATTTAAGTATTTTATTTGCATCCTTTGCTTTGTTTACCCAAGCCCAGATTACAGTTTCGTTGTCTGATTATGGAAAAATTGGTGATAAAACATATATCGCAATTGATACTCCTGTTGCGTCTTCAATAGTTCCTACAATTATGCTAACTGGTGCCAATAAAACCTGGAATTTTGCTTCAGGGGTAATAGCAAATACCTACGATTCTTTTATGTATGTAGCTCCGGCCGCAAATGCACCTAGTGGTGCTAACCTTAAAATTCTTTCTAGTACTATTGGCCAACAATACAACCAAGTTGATGCCTCAGGTGTTAAAATGATTATTGATAGATCCAACAATAAAATAGATGGATTGAATTTTAAGATTCTTTCTTTTCCATTAACTTATGGAAATACCATTGTAGATTCTTTACATTATTATAAGGCAGGTACCCCAACAGATTTTAATGCCCCAATGTTAGCAACCATCGGTTACGATTCTGTTCGTGCCGAGATTCACTTACATGATTCAAGTACCTGTGTTGGCTACGGAACCTTAGTTTTGCCTGATACCTCACTTTCTGTTTTACAGGTTAAAATTACCACTGTTACCAATACAAATTTATATGCCCATTCGGCCTTTACAGGTTGGGTAAACATTAATTCATTAGCTAATATTCAAGAAAATCAACGGATCATTGAATACCAATGGTATGGAAAAAATACCAAAGGGTATATGGCCAGAGCCTTAATGGATACAACAGGGCAAAAAGCTCAAAATTTTATTTATCGTGTTCGCAAAATAACCATTCCCAAATTAGTGGCTATTAGCCCAGCAGTGGGTATGCAAACACAAAATTTAGATGTGCATGTCTTTGGTTTGTATACTCATTTTACTCAAGGTAGCAGCCTATCCGTAAATGTAAGACTAGGCGCAAGCAAACTTTTTGTAAATTCTGTAACAGTAATAAATGATACCGCCTTAACGGTTAATGTGAGTGTGTTAAATACAAATCAATTGGGTAATTATGATGTGGTGATAAACGACCCAATTAGTGGCGTTCTAACCATGTCTGGTGCTTTTAAAGTAGTGCCTTTACCTTCTCTTAAAGCGCTTAGCCCAGCTTCTGCAGCCAGAGCAGCAACACATACAATTTCTGTTTATGGAATTAGTACCCATTTCAAATCTGATTCATCAAGCTTTGTTGCTAATTTCTATGAGGTAGGTGCATTAAGTACTAACGTAAAAGTAATTGGCCGTACCCTAGTAAATGATACGTTTGTAAAACTACAAGTTAGCATAGACGCTGCTGCAAACAAAACAGTTTATACACTTAAAGTTGGAACCAGCATCGACGGATTATTGGCCTTAGTAGATTCGTTTAGGGTTGATAATGCAACTGGTATAACGATAAATTCTAAGGATGAATCCTTAGCAATTGTGTATCCAAATCCTGTAAGCAATTACCTTAATTTTGATTTCAAAAACACCTTGCCATGTACTATTTCGGTAGTTAATACGATGGGTGAATTGGTATTAACAGAAAGAATGGGGGAGGCTAAGAAAAGTATTTCTATAGAATCATTAGCCGCTGGAATTTACCTGCTTACTATTGAACAAGGAAACTCCATTCAACGAATAAAGCTTATTAAACAAGACTAAAGCTAAAAGCTATAGGTAGTGAATCTCAAACTTTACAGGGCAAATTTTAGCTAGCATCGCACTCACTCCACAGTAGGTATCCTTTGAAAGGTTCATTGCCTTTTCCATCTTTTCAGGCTCCGTAATTTTAATAAAATAATGAACCCTAATTTCGGTATATACTCTTGGATGTTCATCGCTTAAATCTGCTTCTACATCAATGGCAAAATCGCTAAAGGTTGCTCGCATTTTTGTTAATACAGAAACAACATCCATACCAGTGCAACCAGCAAGAGCGCTAAGCATTAGGGGTTTTGGATTCGGTCCGGTATTATCTCCACCACCTGCAGCTACGGTATCTATTAAAATATGATGCCCATTTATTTGGCTATCAAAAGCCATTTTACCGGTATATTCTGTATGTGTTTTATGAATGGTGCCCATTTTCTTTTTCCTCTTTTTTTGCTTTTGATTGATTAAATAAATCACCAATTAATCCACCCATAAATAATCCATATAAGGTACTGTTTATTGGGCTAGAGGTTATGGCGCATGTGCCACTTGCACATCCTACAAAGTAATAATAGGCATATCCTGCCATGCTTCCTAAAACCGCACCAATGGCAATTTTTTTGTATTTATGCATACTGTTTACCTAATATCCTTTATTTGAATTAATCCTTATGCTGGTATTACAAGCATAAACCCATTTTCCTTAATTTTGTTTATACCACCCTTTACATTTATGATGTTTGTAAATCCATGTTTCTTCATTATAGATGCAGCCATCATACTTCTATACCCACCTGCACAATGTATTAGGTAACGTTGGTTTTTATCTAAATTAACCAATCTGCTTTCTAGTTTACTTAATGGAATTAATTCTGCACCTTCCATTACGCCAGAGTTCCATTCACTTGGATTTCTTACATCTATAATGGTATGCATATCAATTCCTAAAATTTCTTCTGGCTCAATTGAATCTACGGTTTCTATAGGTTTGCCCTGAACCAACCAAGCTTCAAATCCTCCTTTTAAATAACCATACACATGCTCGTAACCAACTCTAGCTAATCTCAAAATTGCTTCTGATTCTTTGCCTTCATCAGCCACCACAAGTATTGGTTTGGCCTGATCTATCAGCGAACCTACCCATACTGCATATTGTCCATTTAAACCTATGTTTATGCTTCCTGGCAAAAATCCCTTTTCAAAGGTATTTGCATCACGTGCATCTAGAATTATAGCTCCTTTTACAACTTCTTCCTCAAAGGTTTTTGGGTCAAGGCCAATTGCATTGCGAGCCATTATCTCATCTATATTTTCGTATCCATTTTTGTTTATACCAGCATCCATAAAGAAGTATTTTGGAGGATCCTCTAATCCTTCGGTAACCTTTAATACAAACTCATCTTTTGTAGCACAACAAAGGGCATAATTCACTTTCTTTTGGATTCCAATAGTGGTTTGTGTTTCTTTCCCAATATTTTTTCCGCAGGCCGAACCAGCTCCATGTCCTGGATAAATAATAACATCATCGGCCAATGGCATTATCTTACTTTGAATCGACTCAAATAATAATCCAGCTAAATCTTCTTTACTTAAGTCAGATTTTACAGCTAAATCAGGTCTTCCAACATCGCCTACAAAAACGGTATCTCCTGTAAAAACAGAATGGTTTTCGCCTTTTTCATCGCGTAACAACAAGCACATAGATTCTAAAGTATGACCCGGAGTGTGCAATAATTTTAAACTTATTTTGCCCAATTGAAAAACTTCCTCATCCTCTGCCACATAAATATCATATCCCGCTTGGGCAGTTGGTCCATAAACTATTTTTGCTCCAGTTTTGCGAGCAAGGTCAATATGTCCGCTTACAAAATCTGCATGAAAATGAGTCTCAAAAACATATTTAATAACAGCGCCTCTGCTTTCGGCTAAGTCAATATATGGATCTGTTTCTCTTAGCGGATCAATAATGGCAGCCTCTCCATTACTCTCAATATAATAGGCTGCTTCGGCTAAGCAATTGGTGTACAGTTGTTGAATATACATAGCTTGGTTTTATGTGTTCCCAAATATGTTGTTTTCCTCAATAAAAACAAGTGATGCGCATCACCACAAACGCTGATTAAAATCAGTTCTTAAGGCCTTATTTTGGCTTAATTGAATGTTCAAAAATTAAAATACCTATCTTGCCCCCATGAAGATAGGGTTTGATGCCAAACGTATTTTTTATAACCAAACGGGACTAGGAAATTATTCGCGCTCTTTGGTGCAAGGTTTGGTTCAGCAATACCATTCAAGTGAGTTCCATTTGTATACTCCTGGTGTTAAATTATTCCCCGACTTTTTAAGTCATCAAAAAAATGTTCATCGCCATTTACCCAGCGGCTTAATCAATTCAAAATTTTCATCCAATTGGCGTTCAAACAATTTAGTACCCGATTTAATTCGCGACGAAATTGAGGTTTTTCACGGCTTAAGTAATGAACTCCCAAAAGGAATTGAAACCACCCAAATTAAAAGCATTGCTACCATTCACGATTTAATCTTTCTTCATTTTCCTAAGCAATATCCTTGGCTCGACCTACAAATTTATAAACGCAAATTTGCCTCTGCTATTAACAGAGCGGATATGGTAATTGCTACAAGCCAAAATACACGAAAGGATATTCTTAGTTTTTATGGCTGTTCACCCGAAAAAGTAAATGTGGTGTATCAAGATTGCGATCCTGTTTTTTCATTACCAATAGATGAGGCAAAATTGGTGCAGGTTAAAAGTAAATATGGGCTGAACCAAAACTTTATTTTAAGTGTGGGAACCCTAGAAAATAGGAAAAATCACCTTCGTTTACTTCAGGCTTTTGAACAAGCAAATCTCAAAAATATGGATATAGTGTTTGTAGGTAAAAAGGCAGATGCATATCCAGAATTGCTAAAATTTGTCGAAGAAAAGAAGCTTGGCTCAAGGATTCATTTTATTCATCAGGTTTCCTTTCAAGATTTACCTGTTATTTATAAATTGGCTAGAGCTGCCGTTTATATTAGTACCTACGAAGGTTTTGGGATACCTGTTTTGGAAGCCATGCGAGTTGGAACCCCTGTTTTAGCCTCCTCCACAAGTTCTATTGCTGAAGTTGGCGGTAAGGCAGCCTATTTGGTTGACCCAACTGATGTTTCAGCTATTTGTGATGGCCTATTAGAACTTAATCAAAATGAAAGTCTCCGAGAAAGTTTGCTTCAAAACATGCCTGCACATCTTAAGCAATTTAACTCCACCACCTTATGCCAACAAACCATGCTTTTGTATGAAAGTATGGTAAAGCAATAGCTAAATAAATTAGGGAAAGGCTTAAATTCGCACTGTGAAAATAGAACTAAAGGATGCCGTATTTAAAGAAATAAGCCGCTTAGCCTCCCAATTAAATGTGGAAGCTTTTGTTATTGGTGGCTTTGTGCGCGACATCTTTTTAAAGCGAGAATCAAAAGATATTGATATCGTGGTGGTTGGAGATGGAATTGCTTTTGCCCAAGCATTTGCAGAATTGGTTCCAGAAAAAACCGACTTTGCCGTATTCAAGAATTTTGGCACCGCAATGGTTAAAACCCGCAATTGGGAAATAGAATTTGTAGGTGCCCGACGAGAAAGTTATAGCCGCGAAAGTCGCAAACCAGCCGTTATTCCTGGTACCATCCGTGATGACCAATTGCGAAGAGATTTTACCATTAATGCGCTCGCTATTAGTTTAAACAAAAATACCTTGTATGAGGTAGTAGATCCTTTTGAGGGCATTTCAGATATCGAAAACAAAATCATTCGCACTCCACTTGAGCCCGAAATAACCTTCGACGACGATCCTTTGAGAATGATGCGTGCTGTTCGATTTTCTTCTCAACTCAAATTTAATATTGAATACCATACCTTCGAAGCTATTAAAACACATGCCAACAGAATTAGCATTGTTTCAATGGAACGGGTAAACGAAGAGCTCAATAAAATTATGATGAGCTCTAAACCAAGTATTGGTTTTAATGCACTCTTCGAAAGCGGATTGTTGAAACTCATTTTCCCCGAATTACATGCCATGCATGGTGTTGAAGTTATTAAAGGAAAAGCTCATAAAGACAATTTTTACCATACCCTTCAAGTACTCGATAATGTTTGTCTCGAAACAGATAACCTCTGGCTTCGGTGGGCAACCCTTTTACATGATATTGGTAAGCCTAGTACAAAAAGGTTTATTGATTCGGAAGGTGGTTGGACTTTTCATGGGCACGAAGACCGCGGAGGAAGAATGGTCTCAAAAATATTTAGAAAATTAAAGCTCCCTCTCAACGAAAAAATGAAATATGTTGAGAAATTAGTTTCCTTACATCATAGGCCAAAAGTACTTGCCGAGGAGGGGATTACAGATTCTGCTATACGAAGATTAATTGTAGATGCCGGCGATGATTTGGATGATTTATTTACGCTTTGCCGAGCCGACATGACCAGCAAAAATGCAGAGAAAATTAGACTTTTTAGAAGCAACCTTCACAAGGTTCAACTTTTGGTTAGGGAAGTTGAAGAACGTGATGCGCTAAGAAATTGGCAGCCTCCAGTTACAGGTGAAGATATTATGAAACACTTTAATTTAAGTCCTTGCCGTCAAGTTGGCCAAATTAAAGAAGAATTGCGCGAAGCCATTCTAGATGGATTGGTGGCAAACAATTACGATGAAGCATTTGCCAAAATGATAGAAATTGGTGAACGTATTTTAAACTCAAAAACTTAATTCAATTAATTTCCTTTTCAATACATGATTATAGCAATTTTCTTTATTGCCCATTGGTATTTATCCTTGTTTGGGCAAACCTTTTTTTTACATCGTTACTCTGCTCATAAAATGTTTACCATGAGCAAAAATTGGGAAAAATTTTGGTATATTTTTGCTTGGGTAACTCAAGGTTCAAGTTACTTAAATGCTAGAGCTTACGCCATTCTTCATAGAATGCACCATGCATATAGCGACACTGAAAAAGATCCTCATACACCCCATTTTTTCAAGGAAGTATTTAGTATGATGATGCATACACGCGATATTTATAATGGCGTTTTGCATGGAACTATTGAAGTGGAGGATAAGTTTGAACGCAATTACCCTGTGTATCCTGCCGTTGATAAAATTGCCGATGCTTGGCTTACTCGTTTAGCTTTTGCCTTTGGATATATTTTCTTTTACATGGCTTTTGCAACTCAATGGTGGATGTACCTTTTATTGCCAATTCATTTTTTAATGGGGCCGGTTCATGGTGCTATTGTTAATTGGGCTGGACATAAATACGGCTATAGAAATTTTAATGAAAACGATCAATCCCAAAACACCCTAGTTTTTGATTTCTTGATGTTTGGCGAATTATTTCAAAACAACCATCATCATGCTGGTTCAAAACCTAATTTTGCCGCCAAATGGTGGGAGATAGACCCGGTTTACCCAATAATTGTGGTGTTTGATAAAATTGGAATACTTAAATTAATGAGGTAATATTTATAAAAATTAAACTCCTTGATATTCTTTTGGAAGGGTTGATTTTAACCCAAAAAAATTGAATATTCGCAGTAAGATAAAGCAGTATGGCCATAGTATATAAATTTAAAGTGTCTTTTGAAGATTACGAAGACATCTCTCGTGTAATTGAAATTAAGTCAACTCAAACTTTCTTAGACCTTCACAAAGGAATCTTGGAAAGCATAAAATTTGATGATAAACAATTGGCCTCCTTTTACATGAGTAATGATAGTTGGAAAAAAGGTCAGGAAATTACTTTAGAAGATATGAGCGAAAATGCGGATACTCCAATTCCCATTATGGCTAAATCTAAGCTGAACCAATTTGTGATCGACCCGCATCAGAAAATCTTATATGTCTATGATTTTATTGAATGCTGGGCCCTTAATATTGAACTTACTGGAATTATAAAGGATGAAAATCCTAAAATCACCTATCCTCATTGTGTTAAAAGCATTGGAATGGCGCCTAAACAATACGATAAAGTGCAGAAGTTTGGTATGGTTGATGACAATGAGTTTGATGAAATAACTAAAAATTATTTGAACCAAACAGATGAAATTCCTGGCGATATCTCCGATGAAGATGGTGATGGCTTTGGATTGTTTGACGGAGGTGAAGAAGGTGAAGCCGAACAAAGCGAATTTGGCGCGGAAGAATAGAAAAAAATGAATTTACAACTCAATAAGCCCCTCATTGTTTTTGATTTAGAAACAACAGGGATCAGTATTTCTACAGATAGAATTGTAGAAATAGCCTGTATCAAAGTATTTCCTGATGGGCGTGAGGAAACTCGTTTAGAACGAATAAACCCAGGTATGCCAATACCTCCAGAAGTAATAGCCATTCATGGCATCACCGATGCAGATGTAGCAGATAAACCAAAATTTGCAGAACTTGCACGCGAATTAGCTACCTTTATGCAAGGCTGCGATTTTGCTGGTTTTAACTCCAATAAATTTGATTTTCCAATGTTGGTTGAAGAGTTCTTGCGCGCAGGCGTGGATTTCGATGTAGAAAACAGAAAGTTTATTGATGCCCAACGTATTTTTCATATGATGGAACCGCGCAATCTAAGCGCTGCCTATAAATTTTATTGTGAGAAGAATTTAGAAAACGCTCACAGCGCAGAGGCCGATACACGCGCCACTTGGGAAATTATTCAATCGCAAATTACACGTTACCCGCAACTCAAAAATACCATTGATGAATTAGGTAAAGTATCGGGTCAAAATAACTTAGTAGACCTTGCAGGCAGAATGATTTATAATGCCGAAGGAAAAGAAGTTTTTAATTTTGGTAAACACAGAGGCAAATCGGTAGAGCAAATTTTTAAACAAGAACCTGGCTACTACCAATGGATGATGGATAACGATTTCTCTCTCGACACCAAACGCCGCCTAACAAAAATAAAGCTGCGCATGAAATTCGCAACGAACTAAAACCCATTACCAGCTAACCCGCGACTTTCCTCCTTACTTCTCCAACACCTCATACATATCCGCTCTTCTGTCTTTCCAGTTTAAAACCGTACCTGTATTGCGCGCACGTTCTAGTGCTGCTAAGTCTAAATCGGCAATAACAACCGTTTCAATATTTGTGCTACATTCGCCTGCAATGGCATCTGGTGGAAAGGCAAAATCACTTGGCGTGTAAATACCTGATTGGGCATAATTAATGTCCATATTATCTACCGAAGGAATATTACCTATGGTACCTGCTGTGGCAACAAAAATTTGATTCTCAACGGCACGTGCTTGAGCACAAATTTTCACACGCAAATGTCCATGCTTTTCATCTGTACTAAAAGGTACAAACAAAATCTTAGCTCCCTTTTGGCAAGCAATTCTGGCCATTTCTGGGAACTCTACATCATAGCAAACATTTATAGCAACCTTACCGCAATCGGTATTAAATACCTTTATTTCGTTACCAGGTTTTACTCCCCACCATTTACTTTCGTTGCTAGTAATGTGAATTTTATACTGTTTTTCAAACGTACCATCACGTTTAAAAATATAGGAAATATTATATAGGTTTTCGCCCTCAACTTGTAAGTGAGTTCCAGCAATTATATTAATATTATACTCCATAGAAAGTCTAGAGAACAACTCAATATAATCTTCCGTATACTCATCTATCTTACGAATACTATCCTCCGGACTCATACTTTTATACTCGTGTAAGGATAGTAATTGAGTGGTGAATAATTCAGGAAATAATACAAAATCAGATTTATAATTCGAAGCCACATCGGTAAAGTATTCACATTGTTGTGCAAATTCTTTGAAACCTCTAATCTTTCTCAACTCATATTGAATACAACAGATACGTACCTTTTTCATTAATACGCTGCGCTCGCGTATTTCGGGCACATAATCCAAATTTATCCATTCAAGCAATAAGGCATATCCTTCGCTCTCTTGGTCTTCTGGCAAATAGTCTTTTATAATTCGTTGTATGGTAAAACCTTGTGATAACTGAAATGTAACTACAGGGTCTTTAATCTTTTTATCAACCACACGCTTTATGTAGGCACGTATACCAAAGTCTTTTGAAAATCTGTGAAAATTAGGAACACGACCGCCAATAAAAATGCGCTTTAAATTTTTCTCTAAACAAAGTGTTTTACGCATTTCATATAAACGTCTACCAATCTTTAATCCTTGGTAGTCGGGGTGAACCATAACCTCAATGCCATACAAGGTATCGCCTTCTTCGTCGTGGTTGGTAATAAACCCATTATCACAAATCTCCTTCCAACTATGGTCATCATCATATTCATCCCAGCTAACAATTAAGCTACAGGCCGAACCAACAATTTTGCCTTCATACTCTATTACCTGCATTCCATCTGGAAAGAGCTTATATTGGCTTTCCAACATGTCTACTGTCCACGGATCGTTTTTTGGGAAGCATACCCTCGATAGCTCCATTATTTCATCAATATCAGAGCGCTCTGCTGTACGTTCTATTAATTTGGGTTTACGGTGTGGACGGGTTTTCATAGTTTATTTAAGATTATGCCAAACGTTTACAACATCATCATCATCATCTAATCTATCCAACAATTTGCCAAAATCTTCTTGTTCTTCTTCTGTTAATTCAACCGAAGTGGTTGGTACACGCTGCAATTGAGCATTCACAATTTCAAATTTTCTGTCTTCTAATGCTTTTTGCATAGCACCAAATTCGGTAAATGGAACGGTTATAATCAAATGACCTTCGCCATCGTCTTCCATTTCTTCCATACCAAAATCAATCATCTCCAATTCAAAATCTTCTAAGTTAATTCCAGCATTAGTAATGCTAAAAATTCCTTTGCGTTCAAACATAAAATCTAAACTACCAGAGGTAAGCATGGTACCACCTGTTTTATTCATATGACTGCGTAGGTTGGCAATGGTACGCGTTGGATTATCGGTAGCGGTTTCAATTACTACTGCAACTCCATGCGGGCCTTTTCCTTCGTAGGCAATTTCTTCAAATTCTTTATCTAATTTACTAGTAGCACGTTGTATAGCCGCATCTATATTGGCTTTTGGCATGTTCACCGATTTTGCATTAGCAATAATTACGCGCAAACGTGAGTTACTATCTGGGTCGCCACTGCCTCCACCTGCTTTAATAGCAATGGCAATTTCTTTCCCAATTTTGGTAAAAGCCTGACTCATCTTGGCATAACGAGCAAACATCTTGTGTTTGCGTTTTTCAAATACTCTACCCATAATATATTTTGACGCTGTTTTTTAGAATGGACGCAAATATAAGGGCCTTTGCCTATTTAAAAAAAACTCCCGCGCTTTCATTCTATGATTGTTATCCAATTTTTAAGAACAAATACCCTCAATTTTATAAAAGTATAAAATCTTATATTCGCTTCATGTTAGTCGACCAAATGGGCAATAGGCTTGATTTACCAGAGCCACCCAAACGAATAATTTCTTTAGTGCCCTCACAAACAGAGTATTTATACGCTTTGGGTTTAACAGATGAAGTAATTGCCCAAACCCTATTTTGTATTCATCCTGCCCAAATGCATCAAGCTAAACCAAGGGTAGGAGGAACCAAAAATTTAAATCTTCAGAAAATTCGAGAACTCAAACCCGATTTAATTATTGGTAACAAAGAGGAAAATACAAAAGCCCAAATTGAAGAACTAAGTCAGGAGTTTCCAATTTATATGAGCGATATAAATTGTTTGGAAGATGCCATTGAAATGATGCAACAAATTGGTGTTCTAGTAAATAGACAGTTGGAGTCAAAAAGAATTTGTGATAAAATACAAGCCAACTTTCAGGCTTTGGTTCGAACCGAAACACCCAAAACCTGCCTCTACCTAATTTGGCGCGAACCATGGATGGCCGCCGGCTCCAATACTTTTATTGGAGACATGATGGCTAAAATTGGGCTCAAAAACCTTGTATTGGAAAGGTATCCAAGCATTACTCAGGAATGGTTAACAGAGAATCAACCTGATCTTATTTTCCTTTCCTCAGAACCCTATCCATTTAAAACCAAGCACATAGAAGAATTACAAAGCCATTGCCCACATGCCAAAATACAATTAGTAGATGGGGAACTTTTTAGTTGGTACGGTAGCCGTTTGATCCAAAGTAGGGCCTATTTTCAAGGACTTTTTAAAACCTAATAGTCTAGTTCTATCAATTTATCCTCAAAGTTTTTGATTTTTTGTGGATAGCCTTTCTATCTTAATGAATAGTTTTGTCTGCTAGTGTTTAAGGAAGCATGGAAGAGAATATAAACGACGATAATACACCGGATGAATTAGATCCAGAACAACCCAAAGAATACCACGTGAAGGCGGTTAATGGCTTGTACGAGAACTGGTTTCTAGATTATGCCTCGTATGTTATTTTAGAAAGAGCCGTACCTGCCATCGAAGATGGGTTAAAACCTGTTCAACGTAGGATTCTTCATAGTATGAAGGAAATGGACGATGGCCGCTTTAATAAGGTGGCTAACGTTATTGGCCAAACTATGCAGTACCATCCGCATGGTGATGCTGCCATTGGCGATGCCATGGTGAATCTTGGCCAAAAAGACCTATTAATTGAAACCCAAGGAAACTGGGGTGATGTTAGAACAGGTGATTCGGCTGCTGCTCCTCGTTATATTGAGGCTCGTTTATCTAAATTTGCCCTAGAGGTTGCCTTTAATAAACAAACCACTCTTTGGCAAAACTCCTACGATGGTCGTAAAAAGGAACCGATAACTCTTCCAATGAAATTTCCTTTGCTTTTGGCTCAAGGGGTTGAAGGTATTGCCGTAGGCTTAGCTACCAAAGTTATGCCTCATAATTTTTGCGAACTTTTACAAGCCAGTATAGATCATTTAAAAGGTAAATCATTTGAACTTTACCCAGATTTTCCTACGGGTGGTTTAGTGGATGCCGCAAATTATAACCAAGGCAAAAAAGGTGGCAAAATTAGGGTCAGAGCTAGAATTGAAGAGGTAGATAAGAAAACACTCTTTATTAAAGATGTTCCTTATGGCGTTACTACCATTCAGCTAATAGATTCGGTAATTAAGGCTAACGACTCTGGTAAAATTAAAATCAAGAAGGTAATTGATAATACCGCTAAAGATGTTGAAATAGAAATTCAATTGGCACCTGGTGTTTCTCCTGATAAAACCATTGATGCACTGTATGCTTTTACAGATTGCGAAGTGAGCATTTCGCCAAACGCCTGCGTTATTGTAGATGATAAACCTGTGTTTTTAGGTGTAGATGAACTTTTGCGTTTATCTACCGAAAAAACAAAAGACCTCCTTCGTCAAGAACTTGAAATTAAACAAGCCGAACTTGAGGAGCAATGGCATTATAGTAGTATTGAGAAAATATTCATTGAGAAGCGCATCTACCGCGATATTGAAGAATGCGAAAGCTTTGAAGATGTAATTGATACCATTTGGAAAGGCATGAACAAATTTAAGAAATTGTTCCGCCGCGAACTTACCGAAAATGATATCCTTCGTTTAACCGAAATAAAAATTAAACGTATCTCTAAATACGATTCGTTTAAGGCCGACGAAATTATGAAAGGCCTTGAAGCGCAACTGCAACAAGTAACCTACGATTTAGAAAACTTAAAAGCATATGCGATTAAATATTTCGAAAATTTACTAAAGAAATACGGCAAAGGAAAAGAACGCAAAACCGAAATAAAAACCTTTGATACCATTGATTCTAAAACCGTAGCAATTGCCAATCAAAAATTATACGTTAATAGAGCCGAAGGCTTTGTGGGTATTGGTCTTAAGAAAGATGAATACGTGTGCGATTGTAGCGATATTGATGATATTATTGTCTTTAGAAAAGATGGTAAAGTTGCCGTAAGTAAAGTTCAGGAAAAGGCTTTTATTGGTAAGGATATCATTCACGTAGATGTGTTTAGGAAAAACGATGAACGTAGAATCTATAATTTGATTTACCTCGACGGCAAAACAAAGGTTAGTTATGCAAAACGTTTCCCTGTAACTGGTATTACGCGTGATAAAGAATACGATCTTTCTCAAGGCACCCCTGGCTCAAGAATTTTGTATTTTACCGCCAATCCTTCTGGAGAAGCCGAGGTTGTGAGCATTACGCTAAGTCCGCTTAGCCATGCTCGTAAGCTAAGTTTCGATTTCGATTTTAGCGAATTGGCAATTAAAGGACGTAGTGTTCAAGGAAATATTGTTAGCAAATATTTAGTTAAAGGCATTAAACTTAAATCAAAGGGTATCTCAACTCTTGGTGGCATTAATCTTTGGTATGATGATTCTATTGGTAGAATAAATACCAACGAACATGGTAATTTCTTAGGAAATTTCCTTGGCAACGATTTAATTATCTCGATTTATAAAGATGGTAATTACGAACTCACAAACTTTGATGTGAGCAACCATTATGAGTATGAGCAATTATTGCACATTTCTAAATTTAAACCCGAGCGCCCTATTAGTGTGGTTTACTTTGATGCCAAAGCCAAACAATATACCATCAAACGCTTTTTAATTGAAACTCAAACACTCAATAAAAAGTTTATGTGTATCCCAGAAGAAAAAGGGAATTACATTTTACTTGCTACAGATTATAAAAATCCAGAAGTAATTTTAACCACTGGGAAAGGCAAAACCTTGGCAGAAGGTCAAATAAATCTTTCGCAATTTATTGACGTAAAAGGTTGGAAGAGTATCGGAAATAGATTTGCAGGAGCCGATTTAACAAAATTAGAATTGCTTCCTCCCGATCCCCAAGATGAAATAGACGAACAAATTCAGGAAGTAGAAGAAACGCTTGTGAACGAAGACTTGTTTACCGAAGAACAAGAGAAAATTAAAAAGCTTCTTGAAGATGATCCTGAATCTAATGAGGTGAAAAAAACAAAAGGTCCCAAAATAGATCCTGAACAACCAAAGTTGTTTTAAGATTATTTCTATATAAATTATTTAGGCTAATATGTATATTTGCCTAGCAAAACAGATTATCGCTACGCCTTAGGGTGGAGAGGAAAGTCCGGGCAACTTAAGCAGCATACTTCCTAACGGGAAGGGTTTCCATTATAATGATAGAAATACAGAAAGTGCCACAGAAAATTAAACTACTCTGCTGCAAAGTAGAGAAAAGGTGAAAAGGCGGGGTAAGAGCCCACCGCCTATTTAGCAATAAATAGGGCAGGGTAAACCTTATGTGTTGCAAAGCCAAATAGGCAAGAAATAAAAGGGTGTTCGCTTAGCACCAACAACCTCAGGTTGTTTTTCTTGCGGGTAGGCTGCTACATCTTATTAGTGATAATAAGAGCAGATAAATGATAGTCGCAAATTTGGTCAAAAGCCATTTTTGAACAGAACCCGGCTTATAGTTTTGCTAAAGATAAAGGGGCTTCGGCCCCTTTTCCAATTTTATACATCAACCTAAAACAAACACTAATTATACCTGTTTTTACTTTTATGATAGACTTACAAAATAGCTCTCAATTAGATCAACTAGATTTGCTTTCGGCACAAAAGGCTGTAATTATTTTTAAGCATAGCACCCGCTGCAGTATTAGCTCAACCGCTTTAAGCCGCTTCCAACGTGCTTATGCAAACGAAAATCCAGATAATCTGCCGGTTTATTATTTAGATTTACTAAAGCACAGAGATATTTCAAATGAAATTGCTAACAGATATTCTATCGAACACCAGTCGCCTCAAACGCTGCTTATTAAAAATGGCACCTGCGTGCATACCGCATCCCATATCGAAATAAATCTTCAAGAGATAAAGGAACTTTTGTAGCCTCCTTCTCCTCAATATTAAATTGTCTACTTTCTTCGTTTGATAACAAAAAGTAGTAGCATATCCCTCTTAGCTTGATTTTATTTTATACCAAGCTAGTAGTACCTTGCTACTATCGTTTTTTATACCAAACACATCTATGTCTTTACTCAAAAGTAGAACACTAATTGGTTTAAGTTTCTTTCTTTTCTTCGGTTCAGCACTAGCTCAAATGCCTAGTGGTAAAGGTAATTTACCCCTTTTCTCTTTTTATAATACGAAGAAATTAGCTACCGCTATTTGTAAAAATGCCAATACAGACGAGGATAAGGCCAAAGCAATTTTTGCCTGGATTACCTACCACATAAAATACGATGGGAATAGATATAAGCAATCCAGTATTAAACGCTATTCTTCCAACCATATCTTATGGCGAAAACGTGCTTTATGCGACGAATATGCAAACCTTTTTAATGATTTATGCAAGGCAGTTGACGTAAAAAGCTTTACAGTGGATGGGTATTTTAAATCGGCAACTGTAGAGTTCGACGATACTCTTTATACCTCCGAACATGCTTGGAATATGGTTAAAATAGATCAGTCGTGGCAATTGGTAGATGTTACCATTTCGGCTGGTTACCTAACCTATGTACCAAGTTTTTTAGAACGATTAAATGCCTTGCTTTTTCGACCAATTACACGGTCAAAATTAAAATTTATTAGAAGTCAGGATACAAGTTATTTTTTGTCTGACCCTAATTATTTTGTTGCTACCCATTTGCCCTCCCTGCCAGAGTTTCAAAATCTCGAATCACCTTTATCGCTCTATGATTTTCAAAATTGTAGAAACAACCGCTGTTATTCCACCCAAAATGCTCAAAGTAATTTAGGTTCAATAGAAGATTGGAATAATTCAACTCCTAAAGAACGGTTTATTTGGCATGCCGATTCCTCCGTTGCCTTTAATTATAGGAATCAATTTGTTCGTGCTTTTGATTTGCAGAACGCAGCCTATCAAACCTTACTCGAAATAGGCTATTCGCCTAAGAAAAAAGAAATTCCGTATGATGTGCAAGGACTTAAGAAGGTTCTTCAATATATCGATTCAAGTAATGCCACTATTCCAAATGCTCGCGCCTATATTCAAGAAGAATATTACCATCGGAAATATAAAAATCAGTACCGCCATAAATTGGCTCAAATAAGCATTAAGCCTGTTCTGAACCAAAATAAGCGCACGCTTACTTTTTCAAAAAAAGTTCCTATTAGAAATAAACGTAAGCTTAGTAACTACACTCGTGTAGATGCCAATTTACTGACCCAAAAATCTAACCTTCAAGATAAGAAATTACAAATTCAGCAGGAGGATGCAGACAGCAATGCAGAGTCGTTTAAGAATGAGTTTAATTACAACGAAAAACAAATCAGTAATTTTCTAGATTCAGCAAGAGGAATTGAGAAAAAACTTCAACATAATTTATCAATTATTTCAGATTCATTATTACCCGCGTCCTACATAAAATTGGCTCAAATTGAACGTTTTCAAGATTTAATTTGCCAACTTACCATGTACTCCAATACCTTACGAATAAATCATTTCGACAATTTAGATGATGAGTTACAAGATGCTCAGGTGTTTCGCACTATGTTTAATGATTCACTCAAAGATGCTATTCAAATTCGAAATCAAAATGTGCGCGAATGTGCCAGTTTGGAACTAGATAACAATGATTATCTAGGAATTCTAAAACAACTCCATCAGCAAACAAAGCAAATGGTGGATGCAAACGCTCTCCTTGGTATCGATAATAGTAAAATGTATAGCCAAAGCCTTCAACTCATCTGTGCCAACATCGATAGTATGGTTGCAAATCATCACTATTTAAAAGAGTATTTTGTGTATGAAGCTGCCTGGGCTAAACCTATTCTAAAACAAAGTAGAAATCAAGGCAAGCGCCTAAAAGCCGAATTAGCCTATGAAGAGACAAGGTTTAATGTAAAGCAAAATTTAATTTCTAAACGAAATTTGGCTTACAAAGACCTTTTAACAAAGCTCAGTAAAACCAATAGAGAGTATAAAACAAGTCTTAAACCACTTGTTAAAAAGCTCTCACGTTAAGCTACAAACCTAATTTTTGTACACTCTTTTAGCTAGGTTCAGAGCTAATCCACCTTTTGTTTATTTCATTTGAAGGCTAATTTTTGAAATAGATGGATATTTGATACGTTAATACATTATGCCAAAAGCACTCAAAGTAATTCTGATCACATTGTTGATCTTGGTTTCATTGTTTGGAACCTTATTTATTTATGTTTATCAAAATATTGATGAGCTAAAGAAATATGCTCTTAAAGAAGTTAATCAAATGCTTACTGCAGAGCTAACCGCCAAAAGTATTGATGTTACCGTGTTCAAAACATTCCCAAAGGTTAGTCTTGCCCTCAATCAAGTTTCCATTGCCGACCCAATTAGGGCTAACAAAAAACTCCTTCAAGCCGAACATCTTTTCCTTGGCTTCGATATTTTAGATGTGCTTAACAGTAATTATAAAATTCACCTAATAAGCCTCGATAGCGGTTCTGTTTTTTTATACACCAATGGTAAAGGCAAAACCAATTACGATATCCTGAAAGAAACCGAAGCTCCAAGTAAAAAGAAAAAGCCATTTTCATTTCAATTAAATAAACTAGAACTTACAAGAATGTCTCTTGAAGTTCAAGATTTACAAAGTAATTTTTCTACCCATACCTACCTTCAAGAATCAAGTCTATCGGGTAGTTTCACAGATAAACGGTTTACCATGGACATTGCATTGAAAGGAAATTCAAAATTCATTCAATCAGGTTCATTAACTTTTTTTAAGGACAAAGAAATTGGGGTTCAAACCTCCTTAGATATCGATCAAGAAAATAATAAATACCAATTTATAAAAGGTAATTTCACCGTAAACCAATTAATCCTTGACCTTACCGGATATATTCAAAACAGTAAAAATCAAACGGAATATCAATTAGGGTTCAAGGCAAATAAATTGAGCATTCAAGATTTACTTTCAACTTTGCCTGTTTCTTTACCTGAGGCAATGAATGCTTATCAGAGTAGTGGAAATGTGTTTTTCGAAGGAAGTATTAAAGGAATTCAAACAGCTAATCAAAACCCTCAAGTAAAAATCAACTTTGGAATTGATCAAGGTTCTTTAGTAGAACCAGATTCAAAAATGAAGTTGGAGCAAATAAGTCTTAAAGGTAGTTTTGATAATGGAAAGTCTGGTTCTTTGGAGGATGCCGTTATTGCTATACCAACCTTTAATGCCATTTTAGTTGGGTCAAAAATAAATGGGAATTTAACCGTTTCAAACTTGCAATCGCCTACCCTCAACCTCGATTTGAATGGAGAGGCCGATTTAAATACCCTCCATACCTTTTTTAAATTTGCCGATGTAAAAGAAATAGGAGGGAATGTTCAGTTTACACTCACCTTAAAAGGGGAGAAAAAAGGCGAAGGATGGGATTGGAGTAGTCCGTTCAATAAAGGTATTTTTGCCTTACAATTAGATAAACTCAAATTAAATTATTTAACCAAAGCCCTCGAAAAAGGAACCATTAAGGCTGAGCTGAATAATAATTCTCTTACCCTTTCGCAAGCAGATTTTGTAATTAACAAATCTGATTTAAAAGCAACAGGAACCTTCCCTGGGTTTATGGATTTCTTGGTTAAAAAAGGAGCCTCCTTAAATGGGTCTATATCCTTATCATCTGCCTTTTTAGATATAGATGATATTCTTATTTACGACTCTTCAGATCCACGAGAAGAAGGTGAACAAGCCCTAGATTATACCATTTCTCTTAAGGCAAATGCAAATCAATTTGTGTACGGAAATTTTAATGCCAATAACTTTAAAATGGAGGCTATTCTAAAACCCGATTTGATTGAGTTTAATAATGCTAACCTAAGCACCTGTGGCGGAACATTCTCTGGTAATGGCCAATGGATTATGCAGAATAACCTTTACGTACTCAAAAGCTCAAATCAAGCAAAAGGATTAAATATAAACGAGTTGTTAAAGCAGTTTAATAATTTTGGTCAAACAGAATTTACCTCCCAAAACTTAAATGGAAGTTTAAGTGCAAGCACAGATTTATTAGTGGTTTGGGATAGTAAAATGAATTTAATCTCCGACAAAATGCTTGTTGTTACAGACATGAGTATTAAAAATGGGGAATTAATAAATTATGAACCTTTAAATTCATTATCTAAATTTGTAGATGTAAATGAGCTCAAAAATTTGAAATTTTCGGAACTCAAAAACACCCTCACCATTAAAGATAAAATGCTTACTATCCCTACAATGGATATTCGCAATAATGCATTAAATCTGAACCTAACAGGGGTTCACTCATTTGAAAATGTATTAGATTATAAAATAAAACTATCCCTATCAGAACTTCTCAGCAAAAAACGTAAACCTCAATCCAATGAATTTGGTGAAGAAGATGAAAAAACTCGTGGGATAAATTTATTCCTTACCATTAAAGGTCCTATTTCAGATTTAAAGTTTGTGTTTGATCGCAAAGGTGCCAAAGCGCAACTAAAGCAAGATGCCAAACAAGAAAAGGAAAATATAAAAGAGATATTAAAACAAGAGTTTGGTATCAAAAAAGATTCAACTCTTAAAAAAGTAGAAAAAAATGAAAACAATGATGAATTGGAATTTGAAGCCAATTAGTAAATTATGTTTGCTTATTGCCCTTTCTGGCTTCTTGAATGTAAATGTTCAAGCCCAAAGTAAGTCTAAATTATCATATGGCTTGGGAGTAAACCTTGGTCTTGGATCTGCCATTGTAGGTTCAGATGCCTATAAAACCTACTCCGATTCTGTAAAATCAAGCACAACGGCTCATTACAATAAAGGAATTCATGCATGGCTAAATTATTCGCTAGGCAAAAAAGCCGATTTACAAATTGGTTTAGGATTTCAACAAGTTGGATTTGCTAGAAAACAAACCAATCTGCAATTTAAAAACCCAACCTATCCTGGTATCGGAGTTGGGTTTATTGAAGATGTATTTAGTCCAAACTCTGGGAGAGAAATAACCTATAATTATCGTTTTAACTATATCCAAATTCCTGTTATTTTAAATACGTACTTAGGTCGTTCGGGCGATTTTAAATGGGTATACAATTTCTCCACAGGCATTACTCCACAAATTTTGGTTAAGCATCAACTTGTTGCCAATTGCAGTCCTGGATTTAAAATTGATAGTAAAGATCAATTTAAACTTGATTCTTCTGGGTTTGAGGCAAGGAGAATTAGTACTAGCCTGCAAATTGGAATGAACATTGAATACCATGATACGAAAGAAAAGATCTATTTCTTTCAACCTTTAATAGGCTTTTATCCTATCTCGGTTACACGTAGCACCAATTCTTCCTATCCTTTTTATTTTGCTCTCAATGTGGGCATGCTTTTCAATAATAAATAATGGAAATTAATAGGTTCACCATTCGTGTATACGGTCTTCTCATTAATTCCTCAGGTGAAGTGCTATTGTCCCACGAAAAAATGCCTCATCTCCATTTTACTAAATTCCCTGGTGGTGGTCTCGAGTTTGGTGAAGGTACGCGTGAATGTCTTGAACGGGAATTTATGGAAGAAACTGGACTAAGAGTTCAGGTTAAGGAACATCTCTATACCACAGATTTCTTTCAACCCAGTGCCTTTAATAAAGGCGATCAATTAATGGCCATTTATTATCGGGTTGAACCAATGGATGATTGTAGCCAATTATCTTTAGAAGAGCGAGAAATTAGTGTGAATGGAAAAATTGAAACTCTTCGTTTTTTTTGGGAAAAAGTGAATAGCTTTGATATAAATTTACTAAGCTTCCCGATAGATAAAATTGTGGCACGAAAATTTCTATTAGGCTTAGAAGATTAATACGTACAATTATGAAAAATTTATCTTTTGGTTTATTGGCCTTAGTGCTTGTAACCCTTTCTTGTAATAGTTCTAAGAACGGACTTAAAGAAATTAAAACTCCCTTCAACGGTTCAGCTTATGAAAGTAACCGCAGATATTTTAGAGCGGTAGGTAGTGGCGAAAGTATAAATTTAGAAACTGCCATCAGCAAAGCTAGGTTAACCGCAAACCAACGCATTGCCTCCTCGGTTGAAACCGAAATCAAAAATGTAAGTGAGAATTACCAAAATGAACGAAAAGCAGATGGTAATTTGGGTGATTTTGGAGAAAGATTCCAACAACTTACTCGCGAGGTAATGAGCACTACCATTATTGGTTCAAATAAAATAGATCAAAAAACCTTTCAAAAACCTGATAAAACCTACCAAGTTTGGATTGCTATGGAGCTTCGCAAACGTGAAATGTATAAGCGACTAAAACAAAAAGCTAAAGAAAGCAATACCCTAAGTGATAAGGAGAAAAAAGCTATCGAGGAAATGATTGATAAGAATCTTGAAGAAATTGACGATAAGGATTAGCTGTAAAATTTATGTTAAGCATTTGATTGGTATTTTTGTTTAGCTATCTTCACCCAACTATTATTTAATTAATGACAGATCTCATAAGTAAGGAAGACGTATCTAAAGCATTACAATTAGAAAAGGTAAAATTGAAGGTATTAGCACCTGCAATTATGAAACTTCTTAAGCTTCATAATATTAACAATGCCTATGATAATGCTAGAGAAAAAATGGGTGCTGCCTTTGCCGACGATATTCTTGAAGAATTTGGCATTACCCATGAAGTAAGTGAAACTGATTTGGCCAATATTCCAAAATCAGGTCCTTTTATTCTTATCTCAAATCACCCATATGGAGGCATTGATGGAATTATTCTTCTCTCAATTATCTCTAAAATTCGTCCCGATTATAAAATGGTGGCCAACTATTTGTTAAAGCAAATACCGCCACTAGCCGATTGCTTAATTGCTGTTAATCCATTCGAAAATATTGGCGAAAAAGGGATGAATATCCTTGGCGTAAAACAAATTTTAACTCATTTAAAAGAATCTCCTTTAGGCATCTTTCCAGCAGGCGAAGTTTCAGCCATGAAACTTAACAACCTTAAAATTACAGATAAAAAATGGGAGCCAGGAGTAGGTAAAATTATTGCCAAAGCCGGAGTTAAAGTAATTCCAGTATACTTCTCCGGGCATAATAGTCTTGCCTTTAATTTAATGGGCCTTTTACATCCTAATTTACGAACCATTAAATTACCTTCCGAAATGCTTAATAAAGGTAAATCCAATATCAAGCTAAGGATTGGTAAACCTATTCCATTTAAGGAATTAGAAGGATATGATAATGATAAACTACTCGATTTCTTGCGAGCCAAAACCTATGCCCTAGGTGCTACTGAAGAAGGTCACAAGAAAATTAATTTCCGACTAAACCTTCGTAAATTAAGTAAGCCAGAAGCAATTATTGATCCTGTTTCTCCACAAATATTAGAACAAGAAATTCTATCGGTTCGAACCAAGACACACATGTTTGATTACGAATCTTTAGAAGTGCACATTGCCTCGTATAAACAAATTCCAAATGTTATGCGGGAAGTTTCTCGACTTCGCGAGGAAGTATTTAGAAGTGTAGGAGAGGGGACCAATCATAGCTGCGATACAGATGAATACGATTTGTATTATAAACACCTATTTATTTGGGATAGAGATGCCAAAAAAATTGCTGGCTCCTATCGTTTAGGAGAAGGCGATGTATTGTTTAAGAAATTTGGTGTAAAAGGTTTTTACCTGAGCCAACTTTTTAAAATGAGCTCCGAAATGCACCCCATGCTTTTTAAATCTATTGAATTGGGTCGCTCGTTTGTATCCCTCGATTATCAAAGAAAACCAGCTAGTTTAATGCTTCTTTGGAAAGGTATTCATGAATATATAAAGCTAAACAAAGAACGTTTCCTATATATGATAGGGCCAGTAAGTATTAGCAATAGTTTTTCTAATCTTTCAAAAGATTTATTGGTTTCATACATACGCCACAACCATTGGGACAATACCATCTCTAAATGGATTGAACCTAAAAAGCGTTTCCATTACCAATCTAAAACCGAAGGTAAAAACCTACTTCTTCAAAAGCACTCAGAGGACATTAAGTTATTAGATAATTTTATTGGCGAAATCGAAGGAAACCAAAAATTGAAAGTGCCTATACTAGTTAAGAAATACCTTAAATTAAATGGCAAAATTGTTTCCTTTAATGTGGATCCAAATTTTAATGATTCCCTGGATGGATTTCTAATCGTTGAAGTAAAAGGTATTCCAGAAGAAGCCTTCGATATGGTAAGCCGTTAGTTCGACAGGCTCACTTTGACGGCCCTTAACTAATAAAAAAAGGCTCTTGGTTTTACCAAGAGCCTTTTTTTATAGTCATCAAAATGAGCCAATCGCGTCAAAGTGAGCCTGTCGAACTTTACATCATCCTATTTCCAACCCAAACAAAACGCTTGCTTACAAATTCAGAATTAGCAAAACTTGCATTTCCTGCAGGGTTACCACCAGTTAAATGGAAATCGCTAAATGCTGCGTGGGAGTTAATAAAGCCAGCACCGGTAAAGTTAAAACTAACTGGTACAAATGCATTGTTCATCGTATGTGCAATTAAACTTTGGGTAAGTTCATTAGTTGTATACGCACCGCATGTTAAGGCACCTTTTTCTTTTACTAGTGCTTCTGTTAAGGCCAATGAATCTTCAACGCCATCTGTTTTTATAACAAATAAAATTGGTCCAAAACACTCTCTATTATATACTCCACCTTGTGTTTTATCCACCTCAATTACTACGGGTGTGGCAATTCTAGCATCTTTAAATTCTTCGTTTACGATAGATTTGGTATCTAATACCAAGTTTCCACCTAAATTTTTAGCATCCAAAACTCTTTTATAAGTAGCTTCTGCTTGTATGGCACCTAAAGTTCCTGGTCCGGCTTTTGGATTATCTACTAAGCCTGTTACCGCTGCTGCAATTCCATTCACCACATCTTGGTAACTTACCAATCCCTCATCGGTTTGAACGCCATGCTTACTGACAAAAATATTTTGTGGAGCAGTACACATTTGTCCACTATATAAACTTGCACTAAAAGCTATATTTCCTAAAACAGATTTTAAATCTTTTACAGAGTCTAATATAATAGAGTTCACCCCTGCTTTTTCAGTAAAGGTTGTTTTAGGCAAGCTTTCAATATAAGAACCAAATTCGCTACCTCCCGTAAAATCAACCATTTTCACGGCTGGATGCTCTGCTAAAAGTTTTGTTATTGGATTGTTTAATGTATCTACTCCCAATTGTACAATTTGTTTTGGCAATCCATTTTCAGCAAAAACTTTCTGCAATTCTTCCACCACAATCGCTATGGCCAATATTGCCTTTGGATGTGGCTTAACAATAGAAACATTTCCTGTTATTAAAGCAGCAAATAATCCTGGTACGGTATTCCATACTGGAAAAGTTGAACAGCCAATTACTAATGAAATACCTTTTGGAATTGGAGTCCAAGTTTTATTCATTTTCAAATCAAACTTGCCTAAGTTCTTTACCCACTCTGCTTTTTCAGGAACAGAGGTAAGTTCTTTATAGCCCATAACCACTGCCTCTAAAGCTCTATCATTCGCATGTGGTCCACTTGCCTGAAAGCTCATCATATAGGCTTGGCCAGTTGTATGCATGGTAGCATACGCTATATCAAAGAATCTTTCTTTAATTCTATCAAGTGCTTCTATTAATATACCAGTTCTTTCGGTAACACTTGTTTTTGCCCAAATGGTTTGAGCGCTAATGGCGTGCTTTAATAAAGTCTCTGGATTTAATTCAGGATAGTTTACGCCAATTCCAACTTGTAAAAATGGAGAAACTTCTTCGCCTATCCATCCTGTTGCATCGGTTTGATCCAAGCCTGTATAGTTTGAGTTCATGGTGGCACTAATCCAGTTCTTTGCTTTTCCATCTGCCTCTGAATCGTATGCCTTTGGATTCTCTGGATAAGGTGAGTAATATGTTCTAACTGTTAATGCCTGTAATGCCGACTCTAACGTGGCTTGGTGTTTTTCAAATAATGTCATACTAGTTTTTTTGTTTCAGTATTAGGAAGGCAAAGTTATTTGAAATACTTGGATTGCAAAATGTAGCTTATATATATACTATAAGGTAGAATAATCACTGTTATCTATATAGATTGGTTTATTAAATTTCAATTCAACGTGTTTTTCTTTTTATCGCCCATATAGTTTTATTCTGATTTCTTGAAAAAGTGAGCAATTTCTAGGGTAATTTGAACCTATTGCCGTCTAAAATGCAGCGTTTACAGGGGTTAATTAATATTTTTTTATCTCAAATACAGTGTTTTAGGGCATGTACGGCAAAAAAGATTTGTGAGTGTAACAAATCGCCTTACATTTGCAGCCCCCTTAAGAGCGAGCGTAGGTGAGAAGGCAAGGGGAAACGTTCTAAAAATAATTGAAAATAACTCTTGGAAAGAAGATAAAGAGTGTTACCTTTGCTACCCCAATAAAACGGGGGATGTTTAGGAAACAGGAGAGAAGGAAAAGAGGAGTTTAGTAG
>NKJG01000069.1 GCA_002256395.1 Bacteroidetes bacterium B1(2017)
TCCGCCCAGTTTTGGAAACTTTGTTTGGTTGGGGTGAAAGTCATATTAAAAAACACAGCGATAAAATATTTCATTAGAGAGCCTGTCAGTTTGTCGATGAGTGGTCGTACTAAAATGGCTGCTAACGTCCGGGGCTTTGAGCAGTGCTGGGATAGCATTCCGAATGTTGACTTTTTTACGAATGTAAAAAAGAATTCCGAAAGTTCAAACTAGCACTTCTGCCAGCATTGCACAAAACCCTTGTTAGTGGTTCGTGCTTTTTCTATAGCTAACATTTTTGTTATGAAATATTTAATTTAATGTTACAAGCTGAAACTTTTGGATTGCAGATTTGTCGAGTCTGTCTACTGTTTCGATTAAATATAAGAAGTGATTTAAAAGTTCACTAATTGAAAGTTGGTGTTCATCGTTTACGTTATATTGCCCAGTGTAAAATTGTAAAAATTTTTCATCAACTATTCCATTTCGATGGGCGTATAAGTGTCGGATTTGTAATATTTTTTCGATATCATCTTGCTGAATATTATCAATAACATTTAGGTCGTTAATTTGTGAATTGTCAGAAATGAATCCTTTAACGCTACCTCTTTGAAGTTTACTTAACTTTTTCTTTGACCAATAAATAACAAATTCTTGCATGTCAGCACAATCCAAAACTTCTTTAATACTAACCTGTTGATTTGACTTTAAGGTTGAAGGATTGGCTAAATATATTTCATAAAGTAACTCGGACAAATATGTTTCAAAATTGTCAGCACAGGATGAAAACAGAATCCGAATCAATATTTTTCCCTCCTGGTTAGTTGTAGGAGTAGAAGGAGAAATTGGATAGAGGAGATTACCCAAATCAGAAATAATATTTAAAACACTTTGATAGTGTTCTATAAATTTAGTCTTAGCACTGGTACTGTTTTCCTTTAAGTCATTAAGCTTTTGTGTTGATTGGTTGACAATTGGAACTGGTGATAGTCTGCTAATTACGTCCGAAGAGTTTTTTTGAATTATTCTTTCTCCTTGCCTAATATATTCTTTTCCTTCAATTAAAACAGGTAAGTCAGATTTTTCAACCTTTATTGCATATACTTTTTTTGAATTATAAACTACATATTGATAATTAACAATAGGTTTTGGAACTAGTAAATCAATTGCTTTGTGAGTAACACTATTTGCGTTAAAATCTTCACTTAAACCATTAACTGTTATCTGACCATGAAATTCAGATACACCTAAGATAATTATTCCTCCTTGTGAATTCGCAAAAGCAGAAATCATTTGCCCTATACTCCTTGCAGGAGGTAATACAGCTTTGTATTCCAATTTTTCGTCTTCGGGATTTCCTATTAATTGAAGTATTTCTTGTGATAAATCCATAATTCTAGATAGGGAATTTAATTATTTGTGCCTTTTTTAAAATATGACCCAATGAAATCTTGCGAGGTAAAATACCATCATCAATCCACAATTCAGAAGGTTCGAAATCTAATATATCTCTTTCTGAGCCATAATAAATTATTACCTCTCCCTGATATGCTGGTCTCGCAACAATACTTAAATCCTGACCATCCTTTTTTATTCCACCTAAAATTGTTTGGGCGGTTGTATCGTCCAACTCAGAAATATCATAGTTTTCAAGCGTTGCTAAGTGAGATATAATATTCTCTTTAGCTTGTTTTATGAGACTTTGAACATAAACAAACATATCAGTAGTTGGAACTGATTCATGAGAGAAAATTGCAGAAAGATTTTTATCCTTAATTGCCTCTGCCCATTCCTCTGGAGATGAAATACCCATGCTAACTAGTATTTCCTGAGTGATGGGTAAAAGATTTGCACTATTATTTTGCCCTTTTGCAATTAATTCTTTTAATTCTGCGATGGTACTGGCATTACAATCCTTTAATAAATCGGCTAGCTGTTCTGCTTTATTAATATTTTCCAATATTTCATCATCATTATATAGAAGATGCTTATTCCTGTAAAGGGTTGGAAATAATAACTTGGCTTGTTCTTTATTTTCTTGAAACCATAAAAGAAGTTTTTTAAATGCAGTGCCGTAACTTTTTGCTACTTCTCTGTCACTAGCCTTTTCATTAATTTCTGTAGTAATTTCTCTTACAGCGTGATTTTTATCCCTTACATCTTCAATTTCAAAATCTATTTTTTCACATAACAGTTCATTTCTTATGTCATTCCCTAATAGCTTGAGAATATCCTTAAATACATCACCAATATCTCTACCGTCTGTTTTTAAATGTGCTAATTTGACTAAGTCTCCGTTCTGATTTGGGAATATTGCATATTTACTGACTATAGTTGCGTATTCCTTTTCATCTGATTTTAAAAGAACATAGAACGAATTAAGCCAAGTATATACCTCAATTCCTTTAATATATTTAGTTAATTCGTCCATTGTATTTTGACTAGCCACAAATGCAGATAACTGAGACAAATCAAGTTTACCGCAATCTTTCCATGTTAATTTATACCAAAGTTCAATATCTTTTTCTAGAGGCAAACAATGAGGAAACCAATAGTTAGCAAGAGTCCAAATTTGATTTCTAGTTTCTTTAGAATTAGAATTTGGAAACCAAGCGTACTTTTTATTATCAGAGGTCAGTATTGAGATTAATTCATTATTACTGCTAGTAATAATTTTAGCATACAATAATTTCTCCCTTATCGGATTTAATACGTTTTTATTAAACCAATTTTCATCAATCCAATCTGGTACTTCAAAGAATGGTTTGATTTTGGCTAGTAGATGTAGATTTTTCCAGTTGTTTTCAATTGCATATTCCAAAAGAATAAAATACAAGTTTACGGCTTCATTGACTATCGCTTTATTATCCTCTATAAGTGGATTTGTTCGCTGTGGTGTTGTGAGAAAGACACCATCTCTTGGGTCGGTTGGATTAAAATTAGGATTATTTATGATTACTGGAAAAGGAAATTTTTCTGCTCCTATTAACGGAAAATCACAAAATAACTTTGGAGTTTGTTCGTGAATCTCTTGGAGACTAATTATTTCATTTTCTCTTTTAATGGGTATTGCAATTTGAGTTAATCCGTTTGAAACAATTACTACTGAAATAATATTTACAACATTTGTAAGAGTATCTTTAATCTCTATATGCACAATTCTTAAATTCTCATTTAGAACTTCAATTGAATTAGACTTCGAAAACAATTTACTGATAGAGACAAGATTGACTGTACTTATATCTTGAACAAATGCAAAGGTATATGGCAGACATATCGATAAATCATCAAGTCCAGATTTGGCTACTTTTTGACTTACGGAATCGGATAAAGGATAGTAAAATTCAGTATTAAATGCTCCTTCCTTAAAAGCTGAAAAAACAGGCGTTTCATCTAAATTTTGAACAGATATTTTTGCAGTCTGAACTGCATCAGTAATTTGTTCAATCTCAAACCCAGTTCTATCAAGTTCCATTTCAAATTGTCGATAATCTAGTTCTGGTTCCTTAGCCACACCCTTTACCTTTACGGTTTCAGATAATAAATGCGTAGTTAGAAAGCCCGTTCCAAACTTACCCGTTGTTTTTCTTTTTCCTTCTTCGTCTTTGGTTCTATCTTTTGTAGAAATTTGTTCGATTAAAAAGCGAATGTTGTCAGCTGTAAATGGCTTACCATTGTGTTTAAATGAAATAAAAGGTTTGTCAACTTTAGGTTGATAATCAATTTCAATTTTTACCCCTTCGTGGTAGTGAACGTCTTTTGCGTTCTGAATTAATTCCCAAATCCATCTTCTTGGAGCAATAGGAGAACTCTCAACCAAAGACCGTAAAACAGACATTTCTCGAAGTATTTTTGTAGCAATATTCTGATAATGTGCTCTATGTTCTGATGCTTCAAATTTCGATTTATATGTCATTTGATTGTTTAATCATTCTTGTCGGTTACTATTCTTTGTCGGTCTCCTAGCATGACCACTAACGTTTTGGGGCTTTGCGAAGGCTGGGTTTAGAAGCAGAAATGTTCAAATTTAGCACAATGTTCAGTAGAATTCCAAATGTTCAATTTAGCACTGAAGCCCAGCTTTTGCAAAACCCCTGTTATGTGCTGTTTTTTTTCATTTCAGTAATTCTGATTTGATATAATCAATTGCATCTTCATATTCATTTTTTGCCCAACAACCAATTTCTATTTGTTTAGTGTCATTCCATAAAACTATTACTTCACATAATGGGTCAAGCTGAATACAAAATGAAAATTTGTCATTTTTATATTCGGCATAGCTATCTTCTTTTTGAAAATTTATACGCCTGTAAAACACAAGATTGTTGAAAATATTAGGTAAACTCTTCTTAATATTTAGATAAATTTCCCTTCCAAAACCCAAAAAACGCTTTTCAAATTCGTCAAATGTTTCAACAACAAAATCTTCTCTTGGTTGTAGCAAATTTATTTCCATTCGTCTCGTAAATTTCTCCATTCTTTCCAAAACGTCAAGTAACCTTTTTTGTCAAAATCATCAGTTGGTATTGTCTTTGGAATACTCGTTTTGTAAAAGTTCTCAATTTGGTCTGCGAATTCCAAAACTATTTTTTTGTATTGTTCTTTGTCAATTATTGCTTCTTGTCCGCTGTCTGATATATGTTTGATTTTATTGTCATCTGTGTGTATAATAGTCCAATCAATACCACTTGGACAACCACAAATATTTACAAAATCATTGTCATCATCTGAAATTATAAAATGACCACAACAAGGAAGTAATTGGCTTGCATAGTCGTCCTTTTTATAGTTGTCTTTAAGTGTCCGCATTAAATATAAACCAGTCGCACTTACTGTTACTTCTAAACTGCCTTTATCAGCAATAACTTCGTCTCCGATTTTTACAAAAACATGTCCGTGAGCACAAAGGTCTGTTGGGTCGTCAACGTTCTTTATCCAATGAAGTTCTAATATTTTTATGTCAAAATTGTTGTCGGTCATTGTTTGCCGTGGGTTGTCCTAAAATAGCACATAACTCATAAATAGACGCAAAAATAATAGTACTTTTTGTATTGTTTTGTGTTTTAGTCCTTTTTTATTGTATTTAGGAGTGAGTACTTTTTGTATTGTGCTTTTTTTTATTTCAGTTTTTGATATTTA
>NKJG01000070.1 GCA_002256395.1 Bacteroidetes bacterium B1(2017)
TAAATCAATAATCTGCGTTTTGAGGGTCGAAGTTTGTCCAACCTGCCGTCCAGTCAGTAGTGCTAAATGCACCTACATAAGTGTTGGCTTCAAATCCTGCTGGAAGTGTTACACCAGCATTCAACAAAATTGAAGCTGAAATAGGCAACAAACTTGGTTTACCTGTCAATGAGTTATAGCCTGTTGGTAAACCCAAAGCTGAAGCTTCCAATGCAAATTGGTTCTTTCTCGAAGCATCATTCAATTTAGCTGCATCTCCCAAAACCAAGCCTTTTGTACCCATACCAGCAAATATCAAACCTTTGAAGTCGTTTTTGCCATCTACAAAGTTTTTCTGAGTAGCAGCATCACCTAGTTCAAGACCGCCTTTTGGAAACGCTCCTGTTACCAATGAGTTGTAGATTGAGATAGCCGAGTTTCTTCTGATTCTGTAGCCCGAACGGAACTTTGCGTCTGGTGTTCCATCGCCCATGATAACCGATACGTTTGCAAACATGGCAGAAGTTTGAGGTGTAGCAGCAGATCCAGAAGCGTCGTTGTCAGATTCAAAACCGTTAGAGTCAGAGCATGAACATTGGTCAGCAACTTTTGGGTCTCTGAAAATCAAACCATATTGAACTTTACCAGCGTATCCCCAGTCAGTATCAAAATCGTCATCCAAGTTTTTGTATGATATCAAGTGCTTGGCGTTTACGTTTCCTCCAAACCACTCAAAGCCGTCGTCTCCATTCATAGAAACTTGAACGTAGTCAATCACAGTTCCGCTACCTACACCACCTAGGGTAAGTCCATTGATTTCTTTGTCGGTTTCGAAGGCAATTCCACCAAACTCAAGTCTAACATACTTCAAGATTCCTGAGTTGTCTGCTTCTACATCACCACCGAAAGTTGAAATGTTTTCACCTTCAATCGTTGCTGGAGTTTTGTTAACTTTTCCTTTTCCAAGAATTACTAGTCC
Source organism: Bacteroidetes bacterium B1(2017) (assembly GCA_002256395.1). Taxonomy (GTDB): domain Bacteria; phylum Bacteroidota; class Bacteroidia; order UKL13-3; family UKL13-3; genus B1. The sequence continues at coordinate 959 of NKJG01000070.1, forward strand.
ACCCCAGTCTCCATAGTTTCTTGAACCTTTTGCTTGGTTTGAAGTAAATACAATCGGTTTAGAAGCAGTGCCTTCTGCTATGATTTTGCCACCTGGCTTGATGATCAAAGTAGCTTTTGTAGCTTTGTCTCCTTTGATGATTGTACCTGGCTCAATAGTCAAAGTAGCACCTGATTCTACATAAACAAAGCCCTCAAGAAGGTATTTGTTTTTGGCATTCCAAACAGTGTTAGCAGTAAGAGATCCTTTTACCGTAATGTTTTCTCCAACGGGAATCACGGTTGTGTCGTCGGTGTCGTCAGTTCTTTCGCATGAGCTTATAGCAAGCCCCAATACCATTGCTGAGAGTAATAAAGTTTTAAAATTCACCTTCATGATTTTCTTTGGTTTTGAAAAAATATAAAATAATTAAAGTTTATAATTTAGTGTCAAGAAGTAATTAGAACCTCTTTTGTACTGTTGGAAAATGCCATCTGTCTCTGTTATTTTATTATCTCTATTGGTATCTTGAATAAGTTTGAACGATTGGTTCAAAAGGTCTTGCACGCCTGCTTTGATTTCTATGTTTTTGAAAGATTTAGAAAGGTTCAAGTCTATGACGTTTCTTGGCATTTCGAAAACATTAGAACTCAATACGTTGTCGCCGATTACGTAGATTCTTTGACCAATCACGTTGTACATCACGTTGGCTTGCACACCACTTTTAGGCTCGCTGTAGAATAATCCTGCGTTGATCAAATATGGTGACTGACCTTGCAAGTATCTATTGATGTCCGAAAGTCCACCCACTGTTACGTTTGAATAAATCAATGAGGTATTAAATACGCCCATCAAGTTTTTGGTGATATTTTTTCGTACTTCTAATTCAACACCTTGAGAGTAAGCTGATTCTGAGTTTGCTACTGTAAAGGCCACTGTGCTACCGTTATAGAATACGGCTGCTTCTATCGGGTTTTTGAATTTTTTGTAAAAAGCACCAATCGTAATCAGCTCACCTGAACTTGGGTAGAATTCATAACGGATATCGAAGTTTTGGATAGTAGCAATTTTGATATCTTTGTTTCCTCTACGGGCTACGTCAAATACGAAGTCATAATACGTAAATGGAGCCAATTCTCTAAATTCAGGACGGTTTACTGTGGTTCCGTATCCAAATCTTAACACGTTTTTCGGATTGAAATTATAGGTTGCATTTATAGAAGGTAAAAAACTGAAAATCGGGTTGTTTACATCTACTTTAGCACCACCACCACGCTCACGGCTTTGTAGCATTTGTTTGTTGTATTCCTCTCTGATGCCAAATGTGGCATTGAACTTCTCATTGAATGGTAAGTATATGCTTGCAAAACCAGCAGTTAATAAGTTTTGAGCAGTGTATCTGTCGTCAAAATTGGTTCCTTCTGAATAATATACTCTTGATGATCTTAGGTTTTCGTTGTCAAAGAAGCTATTAGGCTCAAGTGAAAGTAATTCATTAGTTACACGGTTAGGGTTTACTACGCCAAACCATCTAGCTTTGAAATATCTGTCTTTGTATTCTGTATAAATTCCTGTTTTTAAGACCTTGTTCATCGACTCATTGTCTGATTTCTTGCCTAAAATCAAATCGTAATTTACTGAGCCAGTGATCACGTACTCATCCATGTTAGAGTAAAAACGAGCTGCTTGTTGTAAGGTAGGAGATTCAAATTGTTGAAGGTCCATTTTGTATCCACCTGTTGATCCAATTTCTCTTGACGATGTAAATCTTCTGAAGTCAGGCTCTTTTCTGATGGTATAGCCCAATGCACCAATCCACTTTAATTTTGCTTTTTCTGAAATTTCATGCGTTCCGTTCAATTGGCTAGAGAAAATACTTTTTTGCTCATATCTGAACGATTGGTTGAAGATTTCAAGATTATTCTCTAAAAGATTTCCATTACGAGTAACAGTCTCTTTAGAAGCCATTTGATTGAATAGATTCCTGAATTCTATTTTGTTTTTTGGGTTCAAAATCAAGGCCCAGTTGGTCATAGCACCTAACCTCACGTTGTTGGCATAGGATTGGTCAAAGAACTCACTGGCTTTTGATTCGTCAAACAAGAATCTGTTCTGAATTACGCTTTGGTTGGTATTTGTATTAGAATAATTGATATATGAGATGTTGGTCAATTCTTTAGAACCAAAGAAAAATCTTCTGCTAAAGTTGATATTTGCTCTAAAATCAGGATTGATGGTTTTCGTAGCAGCACTGTAGTATGGATTTAGGTCTCTAAAATTTTGTATCATTTGCTCAGTAGATGCCAAGTTAATCACATTTTTTGTGCTTGGAAATCCAGCTGGTAAGTTTCTGTAGGCTGCTCCAAATCCAAGTGCGTCAAGATTACTGCCTGTATAGTCAGTTGTTGATTGTCCCGTAGCATTTGAACGATAACCTATGGTGAATCCTGCTGAGATGTTGTTGCCGTCAGGAACGGTCTTTGTGTAGATTTTTATAGCTCCTCCAGCGATATCTCCTGGCAATTCAGCCGATGGTGATTTGTAAACCATCATTCTATCTATGGCTGCACTTGGAATCAAGTCAAATGAGAAAGACTTAACATCTACCTCAGTTGATGGTGTAATGATATCGTTTAGGAGAACGGTATTGTATCTTTCATTTAATCCTCTGATTACTATAAATCTATCGTCGAAAATAGAAACACCCGGTACACGTCTTACTACTTGTGAAGCATCTCTGTCCTGAGTTTTTACGATTTGTTGAGAAGAAACACCCACCGCAATATTTTGAATCTGTTTGATTTCAGAAATCACTGAGATTTCAGTGCCTGTCATTCTTTGGGCTTTAATCACAACGCCTTCTAGCATTTTGCTGTCATCTTCTAAAACTGCATTGATCAATGTTGTTTTATCTGATTCTATTCTTACGTTGTCAATTTCTTTTGGAGCAAAACCAATACTTGTAATTATGATTTTGTAGTTTCCAGCTGCCAATTTTGAGAAAACGAAATTGCCTTCAATGTCTGTCATGGCTGCGAAGGTGGTGTTTGCTATTTTTACAGTGGCACCGATTGCTCCTTCATTAGTAGTTTTCTCTTTTACATTTCCTTTTAATATGCCTGACTGTCCAAAGATCGTGACAGAAATAAATAGTAATAATGTAGTAATTTTAAACTTGTTCATTGGTATTTTGAATTTCTAATTTCTTGGTATTTTAATTACGCCACAAAATTAGAATCCCAATGTTAAGAGAATATTAAGCCAGTGTTAAGTTTGAATTTAGTAAATTTGTGTTTCGTTAATGTATTGATTAATAGTATATAAGGTTTCTTTTGTGTCAAAATTCTTTTCGTGTTTTTTTTAATATGGTGAAAAAAATATTTTTAAAATAGAAATGCGACGGGACAGCTTACTATCATTTGTCTTTAAATTTTATAGGTTTTACACCAAAAGCTTCCATATTCTTTAACGCTTGCTTTAAAATATTCCACCACTAAATTTTTTAGCAAAATGTTCTCTTTTTAGCCAAACATTCATTTTTTAAGAATTTAAACTTAATTTGCTAGCTTAATTTTTCTCCTTTTTTTATAATGAATAAAACCACAGCACTTAAAAAATACTTCGGGTATGATAGCTTTAGACCCCTTCAAGCGGCAATAATAGACCATATTTTAGATAAAAAAGATGCTTTGGTTTTAATGCCAACGGGTGGAGGTAAATCTATTTGCTTTCAAGTTCCTGCTTTGGTTTTAGATGGACTTACAGTGGTTATTTCGCCACTTATAGCCTTGATGAAAGACCAGGTGGAGGCATTAAGAGGGAATGGGATAAAAGCCTCTTTCTTAAATTCAAGCATTTCAAATGACGAACAAGATGCCGTATTTTGGGCAGCCAAATTGGGAGAATTGAAGTTGCTTTACATTGCTCCTGAGAAATTGTTTGCAGGCAATATGGTAGAGAATTTTAAAAATCTCAATATCTCACTTTTCGCTATAGATGAATCACATTGTATTTCTTCTTGGGGACATGATTTTCGTCCAGAATATCGCCAATTATCTATATTAAAAGATCAATTTCCAGATATTCCAGTCGTCGCTCTTACCGCCACAGCCGATAAAGTTACGCGTAGAGACATTTGTAAACAGTTGCATATTCCTGA
>NKJG01000098.1 GCA_002256395.1 Bacteroidetes bacterium B1(2017)
TTTTGATTTTTTGAAATCTAAAAAGGCAATTGAAAATATTCCATTTAGGTCACATATTTGTTTAAATCCAAAATGACTTAGATAGTATAAAATAGTTTCAGTATCAGAATGTCCTTTAAAAACATAAGTTGGAGGTAACTTAGATTTTAGTTCCAGATGATTGTAAATTTCCCCATTAAAAACAATTGAATAGTTCTTGCAATCAGAAATCATAGGTTGATGACCAGCGACTGATAAATCAACAATTGATAAACGTCTTTGCCCAAACTTAACAGTATGATTTGAAATTAAAAAATCTTCAATTCCAAAATCATCAGGTCCCCTATGAGAAATGGAATTTAGAATGTCTTCGTCAAAATTTAAATTAATTGTCCCTAGTATTCCGCACATTTTCTTTTCTGTTTATAATTAAAATTGCTGGATTTCCACCAACAATTGAGTATGGTGCAATGTCTTTTACTTCTACTGAACCTGCTGCAACTATCGAACCTTTTCCAATTTTTTTTCTTGGATAAATTGTAAACCTTGTCCCAAACCATAGACTAACTCCTATTAGTTTAAGACCGTTTTTGATAAACAACTTGAGCTCACGCTGTCTACATCACCTTAGCCGATATTACTAATATTCAAATTATTTCGATAACGGATTTTATTTCAATTTTATCATTAATAAGAAAATAGTTGTCGGTTTTAATTGTAGTACAAGGTTCTTTTTTGTAAAATGCTTTTGAGTACCAACCAAATATTGGGTTTGTATCGCCATATAATTTTTTAACATTTAAGCTGGAGTCCAATGTTAAAATGATTTTTCTATTGGTTTCTGGCCTCGAAATTATCCAAGAACCTTCATTCGACTTTTCTATTGAACATGCTGGATGAAAATGCCAAGGCATTAAAACCTCTACATTTTTTGATTTAGTATAGGTATTAGTTAAAGTGTCTTTTATTTCAAAAATGTTTTTCAGTTTATCGAATTTAACATTTCTAATATGTTCTAATTGAAATTTATCAATATATCCATTGTGACTAGCTTCTACTTCTTCAAAATTGTCACTAATTTCGGACTTCAATATTTTAAGAGCATAATGTTTAGTCCATAAAAGTGGTCCGCCATTTATGGCTTGATTTTCTTTATTAATAGTTATTGTATTGTGAGCACTAGTGCTAATAAAATAACTTCTCCAATTTTTTTCAGTATGGTATTTATAAGTTCCTGAGTCTATCAAAAATGGATACCCATCTAAATGACAAATTAAAGACAAAGCATCTGAATGTCCATGGGCAGCAATTGACAAATAGCCCAAAGGAGCAGCATTAAAGTGTAGATATATTTCACTTTTCCCCAAAGCTTTCTTGAAAATGAAATGACCACTATTTTCAAAAAAGCTTGAAGAGGTTTCATTTTTAAATTCTAAACTATCAAACTCTTTTGCTTCATTTTCTCCAAAAAAAATTAAATTTTTATTATCAATTTTTAGTCTTTGTAATTTGAATTTTGGGTTTTTAGTTATGATTGCCGCACTTATTAAAATCGAGTCGAAATTGAGGTCATGCTGATTTGTGTTAAGAAGTGTTAATCTACCGTTATCTTCGTCACCATACTTTGGAACATTCCCTTTTACATCTAATATAGCATGAATATATTCAAATATTAGAACTAATTTATCTAAATAATTTTTTGAAAAATTATTATTTGATTTCAATCCAAATACGTAGGATATCAAGAAGAAGTCAGTAATGAACTGTATGTATACTGCAGCCTGCTCTCGATTTACACCCTCAGATGTATGTTGATTTTGTATTTCCCTTTCAAGCCCTTTTTTGCTTTTTTCAATCCATTTCTTAGACTCTGGGAAATTCCAAATACAATTGGCGACGAACAAACCAGCATGCTCGGCAATAAGATGGTTGTTAGCAGATGTGAAAAGAGAAGGAAAGGTTGCTGAAAATTTACAATGTTGAAATATTAATGGAAGCCATTCTTCGTTTACAAACTTATTAAATTTAGGATTAGTGGACATTAGTTTGCCCCCATCCAAAATTACCCAACTGATAGCCCAATTAATTAGTCTTATGTTGATTTCAATATTGCTATACCAATTTACACCTATCAAATAGGGATTTTCAGCTTTCCAGCTCTTTATATGGCTCATAAACAATTCTAAATCTGAATCTTTAACTTGATTTGAATAATTTATTGCAAGCCTGGGTAAAAAAAGCATTCTGTTTACTTCCCAAACATATTTAGCAGAACCATTTTTATCCGTCCTAATGTCTATATCAAAGCAATATTTTTTTGCAAAAGTTTTTCGGCTTGAAAGATCTAAATGCCAGTTTACTGATTTTGAATAATCTATTATATGTTCAAAAATATCTAATGTTTCATTTCCTACTGGCAATAATTTGGGTATTTTAAACATGGGAAAACTTGAAAGTCCCCATTTTGGTTTGTTAATAGGCTTTGAAGCATCAATTTTTTTTATTTTATATTGAGCTTGCTGAAATACTCGAAATAATATTTCTCGAATATTCATAGTTTTTAACCTTTGGATATACCAATTCATTAAATTGAAGTTGTCAACAGTTCGGAATATTTTTTTTCAAGTTGAGGGAATACGTTTTTGGGATAAAACTTCTTGTCAATCTGTTTAGATTCTATTTACACTGTCTGAAGGAAAAAAAAGGAATGGGTTATTTTTTTCCTTCTTTGTTTTATGGTTCAATCAACAAACCATTTACTACCATACTGAATAGCTGCTGGAAAGTCTCCATGATTGGTTGAAATAATTGGTAATCCATTATTCATGCTTTTAATATAGAAGTCCTTCATGAAAATGGGTAAGGTGAAGATGTTAAACTTAATTAACATTTCTTTTTTTGCGTCAAACTACCAATATATTAAGAGGTTTTTAATGGTCCTTTCCTTTGAATGTATTTTTTTAGTTGATATGTTTCTCTATTAATGCCAATCGATATAATAACTTTTTTCTTTATTTCATTATCAGTAAATGCACAAAGCAAATCAAAAATGAATATAATATTCTGTTTAATATATGTTTTTAATTTAAAATTTAGTGTTATTTCGTTAAAATCAATTATTAAGTTTGAAGAATTTGTTGTATTTTAAATATTAAGAGTTTTACAGCCGAGCCGCTATTGACAAACTTTGATGAGTAGGGAAAATTCAGACCCCAACTTTTTCCTATTTGTGTTTTTGTTGCTCTTTGGAGTAAAAGATTAAACATCTTATCAGCTTTTTTTAAATATTCAGTTTCTTTATATTCAAGAAAAAGTTTAGAGTATACCGAAAGCATGTCTGAGATTGTCTTGATATGAATTATTGGGCGAATACCCAATGTCCCTCGCAAATTGATTGGGGATTTAGCATTTATTTGAATAATCACCCTCCGTAATAACAGATTCTTAATTTATTTAGTAATAAAGGGATTATTATGACCGTCATAAACATCATACGAAGAGTATTCTTTGTTCTCTATATATTTAATGCTTTTATCTAAAATTTCTTTTAATTGTTTCTTGTCTGCCATCAAAATTCACTATAAATATTAATAATTCTTGTTCTTACTTTCTCAGAAGTAAATTCATTTGACGCTTTTAAGTGATTAGATATGCAGATGCGATTATATAAACTCGGATTATTTATTATTAAACTGAGAAATCCTTCGAACACGGAAGGGTCTTTACTATCTGTTAGGAATCCATTTTCTTCATGTTTTACCACATCCGGTATGCCTGCATTAATTCGAGATACTATTGGCATTCCATAAAGCATTGCTTCTAAAACACAATTTGGCATTCCCTCACCAAAAAATGTTGGGAATAATAGAATTTTTGATTCTTTAAGAAGGTCGTGTTTTTTTCGTCCAGAAACATTGCCAAGAAACTCAACATCACAGATTTTATTGTCATTAACATATTTCTGTGCAGCTATAAATTCGCCTCCTTCTCCAGCAATTTTCAAACTCAATTTTATATTTTTAATATGTGTATTTAATAAGTGGAAAGAATCGATGGCAATATAAATTCCCTTATTTGTTTCTATTCTTGAAATAAATAAAATTTGCCAACTTTTATTAGAAGAATTTAATTTGTCTTGAATGTTAAAGTCTTGAATTAGAGAAGAATCAGCAACAGTAGTTTCAATTTTAAATGGGGCGGTTTTGAGAACTCCCAATTGAATTAACTTTGACTTAAAAATTTTACTTAGTACAATATAATAGTCTGCTTTTGCATAACTAATTTTAAATAAGAATTTCATAAGCTTGCTTTTACGAATTTTAATTTCAAAATTATCGTCCCAGCCCCTAAAAAAAACTATCGTATTTATCCTAAATAATTTAGAAATTAGGATAAATATGGAATCTCTGTAAAACGATTTTCCATCTAATGACGGGTTTATGTGTACAATTTTATAATTATCAGTAGATACTTTAATTGTAAATTTTATATAATTTAAAATTAATCGAATAGTTTTTTGTATAAAATTTTCCTTTTTATAACTGTTAACAAAAAAGTAATCAATATTTTCATAGTTTACTAAATCTAAGGAATTATAATAATTGCTTACTCCACCAACAAGCTTTAAATCTGGAATTAGAAGTAGTATTTTTTTCATTTTTCGATGTTTTCAGTTAAATTATAAGTGGTAAATGAGTTTAGTTCTGTCTCTACATCCATTTTTCATACCACATTTCAAACATTAGAATTAACCATAATTTATTTGAGTTAATTTTTTTGTCAGTTAAAAAGTCATTTTTTAATTCTTTAACAAATTGATAGTTTAGAATCCCTTCTTTTTCTATTCTGCTTTCATTCAAATACTCATCTAAATAATCTCGAATATCATTTTTCATCCAATCACTTATTGGACTTTGGAATCCCATTTTATGTCTATCCAATAGCTCTGGTGGAATGTACTTATTAGTAATCTTTTTAAGTAAATATTTTTTATCTTTTATCTTTTTTATCTTTAATTCATTAGGTAGTCTACTCACCCATTCAATTAGCCTATGATCCAATAGAGGTTCTCTTCCCTCTAATCCAA
>NKJG01000071.1 GCA_002256395.1 Bacteroidetes bacterium B1(2017)
ACATTTGGTAGATTGAGGCCATTACACACCAATGCTATTATTTTTGCCTTTGTGGGCAATGGTATGTTTGCAGGGGTTTATTATTCAACACAAAGGCTTCTCAAAGGTCCTATGTTGAGTCCAATTTTAAGTTGGATTCACTTTTGGGGATGGCAATTGATTATTGTTGCAGCGGCAGTTTCATTGCCATTAGGTATTACCACCGGTAAAGAATATGCTGAATTAGAATGGCCCATTGATATAGCCATTACATTGGTTTGGGTAGTTTTTGCGATAAACTTCATAGGTGCCATCATAAAAAGAAGAGAAAGACACATGTATGTGGCTCTTTGGTTCTATATAGCTACCATCGTAACTATCGCTATGTTGCACATTGTCAATTCATTGGCTTTACCAGTTACCTTGTTTAAAAGCTACACATTATTCGCTGGTGTTCAAGATGCTCTTGTGCAATGGTGGTATGGGCACAATGCGGTTGCATTTTTTCTTACTACTCCAATACTTGGTTTGATGTACTACTTCTTACCCAAAGCGGCTAATAGACCAGTATATTCTTACAAATTATCCATTATTCACTTCTGGTCATTGATATTCTTATATATCTGGGCTGGTCCTCACCACCTGTTATATACTTCACTTCCTGATTGGGCACAAAGTTTGGGTACAGTTTTCTCCATAATGTTGCTTGCTCCATCTTGGGGTGGTATGCTGAATGGACTTCTGACGCTAAGAGGTGCATGGGACAGAGTGAGAGAAAATCCAGTTTTAAAATTCTTCGTAGTTGCTGTAACGGCTTACGGTATGTCCACTTTCGAAGGTCCAATGCTTTCCTTGAAAAACGTAAACGCCATATCGCACTATACCGACTGGACCATCGCCCACGTACACATCGGTGGTCTTGGATGGAACGGTTTCATGACTTTTGGTATGTTCTATTATCTAGTACCAAAAATGTGGAGAACCAATTTATACTCAATGAAATTGGCGAATGTCCACTTCTGGTTAGGTACATTAGGCATAGTTTTTTATGCTCTACCCCTTTATTGGGCTGGTTTTACACAAAGTTTAATGTGGAAAGAATTCACAAAAGACGGTTTCTTAGCTTATCCAAACTTCCTAGAAACAGTTACCCAAATATTGCCGATGTATATGGCAAGAGCATTCGGAGGTACTTTGTACTTGGCGGGTACCTTGGTTATGGTCTATAATTTGATGAAAACTGCTGGAACTGGGGAGTTCTTAGCCCACGAATACGACGAAGCTCCCGCTTTGAATCACAAACTAAAAGTAGGCGGTGCATTCCATACCATGTTAGAGCGTAAACCAATATTATTTACAGTTTTAGCTTTCGTTGCTGTATTGATAGGTGGAGTTGTTGAGTTTGTTCCTACATGGTTGATTGACTCTAACATTCCAACTATTGCCAGTGTAAAACCTTATACGCCTCTTGAGCTAGAAGGAAGAGATATTTATGTGAGAGAGGGTTGTTACAATTGTCACTCTCAGATGATTAGGCCATTTAGATCAGAAACTGAGCGTTATGGCGAGTATTCAAAATCAGGTGAATTTGTATATGACCACCCTTTCCAATGGGGATCTAAACGTACGGGTCCAGATTTGCACCGCGAAGGTGGTAAATATCCTGACTCTTGGCACTACAACCACATGTTGGAGCCCACTTCCATGTCTCCAGGTTCTATCATGCCAGCCTACCCATGGTTGTTTGATGATGAGTTAAACACCACCAACACGGCCACAAAAATCAGCACAATGCGTACGTTAGGAGTGCCATATGAGGAAGGTTATGAAGACCAAGCCGTGGCGGACCTAAATGAACAAGCGGAAGGGATTTCTAAAAACTTAGCTGATGCCAAAATAAAGGTGGGCAAAGAAAAGGAGATTATTGCCTTAATAGCTTATCTTCAAAGAATGGGTACAGATATCAAAAATGAAGCTACAGCATTAAAATAATGAGAAAACGCACTCACAAAACTGTGAGTGCTAAACTAAATAATATTATGATTAAGAACTCGCTTGCTTCCATTTCCGATGTGGCCATTTATCCAGTCATTTCGCTCACCATTTTTGTTGCATTTTTTGTTTTGTTAGGTTATATGGTTTTCAGGGCAGACAAAAAATACATCAAGCACATGGAGGAAATGCCACTCACCGACGAAGTTTATCAAAAGGATTAAAAATATTGTAAACCAAATAAATTATGGACTTATCATTTAAAACAGGAGAGGAATTGTTCCAGTTTATATTGCTGGGAGTTCTTCTTATTTTCACAGTGATTTTGTTTATAGTAGTCATGAATATTTTCATGCTATTAAAGAAACTAAATCTGGGTGCAAGTGGCTCGGCAGCAGCTGATGCTGTTGAGGAAACTAGCTTTTGGAAAAGTTTGACCAACGCCGTGCCAATCGCAAAAGAAGAAACGGTGTTGCTGGATCACAACTACGATGGCATTCGCGAGCTGGATAATCACCTACCGCCTTGGTGGTTAGGTTTGCTTTATGGTTCTATTGTGTTTGCGATTGTTTATCTACTCAATTACCACGTATGGCATTGGAGTCCATCACAAGAGCAAGAGTATACCATAGCTATGGACGAAGGCAAAAAAGAAGTAGAAGCCTATCAGGCAAAATTGGGAGAGAGCATTGATGAGAAATCAGTAAAAGTATTGGCAGACGCTAAAACGATTGAGAATGGTAAAACCATTTATACCGAAAAATGCGTGGCTTGTCACGGTGCTGCTGGTGAGGGTGGTGTAGGACCTAACCTCACTGATGAGTATTGGATTCACGGTGGAACCATCAATCAAGTGTTTGGTGTAATCAAAAATGGTGTTCCTGAGAAAGGTATGATCTCTTGGAAAGCTACGCTTAAGCCTGGGCAAATTCAGGAAGTTTCGAATTTTATAATGACGCTGAAAGGTACAAATCCTGCAAATCCTAAGGCTCCTCAAGGAGAGAAAGTAGGAGATGTAGCGGCATCAACTACCAGTGGAGATTCAACTCAAGCTAAATAATAGTTGCACGCAAACGAAAAAGACTTATTTCTTGATTCGTCAAGAAATAAGTCAATTTCAAATTTCGATTGGAATAAAATATAAAAAATAATCATGGAAAATATCGATGATATTTACAAGTATGCCGACAGCGAGCAAGATGAATTTAGAAATACACTTGCCACTGTTGACAAAGACGGAAAAAGAATTTGGCTTTATCCAAAAATGCCCAAAGGAGCTTTCTTCAACAAACGCATAATTGCTACAATCGTATTCTTGGCGGTATTTTTATCTGCTCCATTTATTAAAATAAACGGTCTTCCGCTGATTATGATGAATATTTTCGAAAGGAAATTTGCCATCTTCGGCCAACTTTTCCTTCCACAAGATTTTATCATATTTGGTTTAGGAATGATCACCTTCGTAGTTTTTATCATTCTGTTTACGGTTACTTATGGTAGGATTTGGTGTGGATGGTTATGTCCTCAAACGGTATTTATGGAAATGATTTTCCGCCCAATAGAGGTTTGGTTAGAAGGCGAAGGCCGCACACAAAAGAAATTTGACGAAGCAGATTGGGACTTTAACAAAGCGTGGAGAAAAGCACTCAAGCACGTTATTTACATTACTTTTTCTACTGTTATTGCCCACTTTACCATGGCTTATTTGATTGGTATAGAGGGAGTAAAGGAAATAATTACTAAACCCCCAACAGAAAATCTTTCGGGTTTTATTGGCCTAGTGGTTTTTACAGGTTTGTTCTATTTTGTTTTTGCAAAACTTCGTGAGCAAGTTTGCGTAGCCATTTGTCCTTATGGCCGTCTGCAAGGCGTATTAGTTACCAAAGATACGATGACGATCATTTATGACGAAGTCAGGGGTGAGCCAAGAGCCAGAATTTCGAAAAAGGATGTACCAACTGAGGCCAAAAAAGGAGATTGTATTGACTGTGGACTTTGTGTTCAAGTTTGCCCTACTGGTATCGATATTCGCAATGGTATTCAACTGGAATGTGTCAACTGCACGGCCTGTATAGATGTATGTGATGAGGTTATGGTGAAAGTTGACAGACCTAAAGGATTGATAAGGTATGCTTCGGTAGATACCATTAAAAACAATGTACCATTTAAGTTTACGATCAGAACTTTAGCTTATACCTTGGTTTTGGCGGCTTTGGTTTCTGTGGTAGGTATATTGCTGGTTAACAGAAGTTCGGTAGAAACTACGCTCATGCGTGTTCCTGGGCAACTTTACCAAGAAAACGGCGACAAAATCACGAATTTGTATAATGCACAGATGGTGAACAAAACAAACTCCGACAAAGTGCTGAATATTACCATCAAAGAACGAGGTGCTACGTTGAAGTTTATTGGGCAAAATCCTATTAAAATAAAGGCCGGCTCAAAAGCCGAAGTGGTGTTTTTTGTGGAATTTCCAAAAGACAAAATTACCAAAAGGTCAACGCCAATTAAGATCCAAATTATGGAAAATGATAAACAATTGGAGGAAGCCAAAACAAATTTTCAAGGACCTAATTGATTAACAATATAAATTTTTAAAGCTATGAACTGGGGACACAAAATCGGACTCGTTTATGTAGGATTCGTTGTTTTTATGCTCACATTGGTTGTTTTGTGCATAAAACAAAAAGATATTTTTTTGGTAACAGAAAATTATTACAGCGACGAATTGGCGTATGAAACTCGCATTCAGAAAGTGAAAAATGCCAATGCATTGGGCAAAGATTTGCAAATTTTGGTAAAAGATGACGTAGATAGCGTCTACTTAGATTTGACAAAACAATCTATTGGCTCTACTGGATCTGTGGTTTTTTACAGACCTTCTAGTGAAAAAATGGACTACAAAATTCCGATGAATTTAGACTACAACGGCCAACAAAAAATATATACAGGCAAACTGGCCGATGGCCTTTGGACGGTAAAATTGGAGTGG
>NKJG01000072.1 GCA_002256395.1 Bacteroidetes bacterium B1(2017)
CGGTAAAGGTCAATTATTCAGATATAACCCCAACTGCTTGGCATATTCATAAAGGTGGAGAAAACGAAAGCGGCCCAGTTGTTTTTGACCTTGGTACGTCTTTCAGCTCAGGCTTTTCTTACACATCTCCTGCTCTTACTGCTGAACAAGAGACTGATTTGAAAGCTGGAAAAATGTATGTAAATATTCATACAGCTAGAGCTCCAGGTGGCGAAATTAGAGGCCAGCTTATGGCACACTGATTTCATTTGAAGTAAGGCAGACTACTAAAAATCATTCCAGTTTTTATTAATGAACGTTTACCATAAAGTTCATTAATAATAAATATTTCAATTATTTAAGTAATGACCAGGTGTTATACGGAATTGAAAGGATTTATGGTTATCCTAGATGAATTCTTAGTATTCAAAACATTGAATTTTGTGGTAATTCTATATTTGTTTCTCTTCGATTCATTTTGTTAATATTCAAATATCCATTTACAAAAAAGAATTTTGATAAGTAAAAAAAGAACATGATGATTATGTATTCAAAATTATACTTAAATATCACCAAATCAGCCAATAAGGCAACGTTGGATAGGATGATGAGCCAAAGGCTTAAAGATATCTGAGGGTGTATTTTTTTGTTTCCAAAAACCAAAGAAAAAAAATAGGCGTATTGAAAAACTCTTACAAAAAATAGTATTTGTAATGGGAAAGAAAATAGTGGAAAAAACACAATGATAAAGAAAAGGCCTAATGTGAATATCAGAAAGATTTTGGTAAATGTCTTTGTTTTTTTTGTTTCAATTCGTCTAAGTTTCTTTAGTACTAAGTACAATTGTATTTGAATTTCAAAAAAATAAATGATGGTTATGACAGGCAAGTAAAAGTCTTGTGTGTGAAAAAAATAACTAAAGTTAAGGCCTATAGATAAAAAAATTAGTGCCGTCAATAGAAGGTAATCATTTTTGTTCAATGAATATTTCCTAAAATAAACCAGAGAATATATCAAAAATAGTGGAATGGCGTTCTTGGCAATTAGAAAATACCATTTGAAATCAAGTGAAAAAAACAAGAAATCTAATACTATCAGAAGAAAGTAAATAAACGCAAATGCTTTTTTCAATGGGTTATTAGTATTGTTGATACTTAGAGGAGGTATAAAATTAATTAAAATCCAACATATTTTTATCTTTCAGTGTTTAAAAGAAAGAACAGGAACAAATTATAGGCCTAAAATTTTGATTTTTACTAAGACAAAAATTGTAATCATAAAAAAAGCAGTGTTCTTTTGGAACACTGCTTTTCTTTTTATAAATATCAGAATTAATTAAATCCAAATTTTATCAACCCCTCTCTACTCAATCTGATGGCTTCCATAGGATCCATTCCGTCAAAAACTTGGTCTTGTTCTACTATGTAATATTTCATTCCTGAAAGTTTAGCATTTTTAAGGATACGAGCAAAATCTATCTTGCCTTTACCCACTGGTGCAAATCGTCCCTGATCGTCCATGTCTTTAACATGCCATATTTTGAAACGTTTTGGATATTTCTTGAACAATTCAACAGGATCAACTCCAGCTTTAGTAACCCAATATAAGTCCATTTGGAAATTTACATATTTAGGGTCCAGATGTTCTAGCATATATTCCATTGGAACAATTCCTTTGCTGTTTTTCTCAAACTCAAAAGCATGATTATGATATAAAAATTTCAGCCCAGCAGCATGTGCTTTACGAGATATGGTGTCCAAAACACTGGTAAGTCTCTCCACATCATCTGTCATCGTTAATGACCTACTTTTTGGGTCAAATTTAAACATGCCCATCGGAGGTACAGGAGCTACAAAATACTTAAAACCAGCTGCTTTTACATCTGCAATAAGTTTATCAGCATTGCTTGTAGTCATGGCTCCCATGTGAATACTTATAGGCTTTAAGCCAAGGCTTTTGGTATACGACTTAAACTCCTCAGGCAACATTCCATAGAATTTTCCATCTTTATATTCTACTGCTTCTATGTATTTGTAACCTAAATCAGCCACTGCTTTTAAGGTTGCTTTAGGGTCTTTGCCCATTTCGTTTCTTACGGTGTAAAGGGTCATACCACCCCATTTTTTTTGAGCAAACAAGCTTGAACTGGCAGAAAGCAACAATACCACCACCAAAATCTTAGAAAGAAAACTGCTTTTCATGATAAATAATTAAAGATTAATCCCTTAGAGATGTACTATATTTTTGATTGCAAATTACTGAATAATATTAATAAAGATAGATTTTTTTGACGTATTAGCAGTTTTACTCGATGACTTTGAAGAATTGCAGGTTTTTAGAAAATCAAAGGCCAATCCGCTGTAAAATTGAATTAAATGAGCTCTAAAACTTATTCAATTTTTTAAATAAATCTACAGAATCAGAGTTTGATTTTCAACTGAAGGAAAACATTAAATGCAATTTCAATTATTCAGTTATTTTAGTAAAGAATAACACACCAATTTTTAGAAAACACAATTCCGTTTTCTGCCTTGAAGTCTGGGCCAAATAAGACAAAATTAAGTGTGTAAAAATTATATGTTTGCTTGTAACTACTTTTTCCACAGTGTAAACTGGTTTCAACGTAGTAATGGAGCCACTTCTGTGTTTGAATCTAAGCAAATATTATTAGTAATAAAATGGCCATTATTCTTAAAGTACGAAAGAAACGTTAATTCTAAAGGACCCTGTTCACCACTATTTCTAACCTTGTTCGAAATATCTATAAATGGCAAAAGATTAGTCGTCTCATTTTTGTGTAATATCTTAATTTTTCCATTTTGTTCAACTACAAAAAACTTGTTATCGCCGCATGTTTGATGTCCATCACGCTACCAAAATTTTTTGCAAATAAACTTAGCCTTAGATTTACTTGAGCATAAACTTTTAACCCAAAAAGAATGAAAATAATTAGTAAAATTCTAGTTTTCATGGGCTTATAAATTTTTGATTAAACAAAATTAAAATAAATACGTAAATTATGCTTGTTGGGGCTGAATTTTATAAAAAAAAAGGGTTCAAAATGTAAATTTTGAACCCTTTTGAAAAAAAAGAAATGTTACTTTCCAATTTTATATAAACGCCCTTGGTCAGTTACTGCATACAATGAGCCATCTTTTCCTTGATGAACATCTCTAAAACGTTGATATTCTTCGATTAATAGCCTTTCTTCGCCTATTACTTTATTGTCTTTAATTACCAATCTATTAATATGCATACCGCTTAGACAGCCTACAAATAGATTATTTTGCCATTCTGGTATTTGTGTACCAGAATAAAATGTCATACCTGAAGGTGAAACCGAAGGGTCCCAATAGTAAACTGGCTGTTCTAATCCTTCTTTTTGTTGAATTCCATCACCAACTTTTCCGCCACCATACTCAATTCCATACGTTATTGTTGGCCAGCCGTAGTTTTTTCCTGGGATTACATGGTTGATTTCATCTCCTCCTCTTGGGCCAAATTCATTCGACCACAACTCACCATCCACAGGGTTTATGGTAAGTCCTTGTACATTTCTGTGGCCATAAGAATATAATTCAGGTCTTGATCCTCCCGCTGAGACTAAAGCATTTCCAGGTGCGGGTTTGCCTTCTGTGGTTATTCTGATTATTTTGCCCAGTCCAGAGTTGAGCTGTTGTGCTTGTGGTCGTGTGCTGCGATCCGAACGTTCGCCTGTACTTACAAATAAATACCCATTTTTATCAAAAAGTACTCTGCCACCATAATGAAGATTTCCCTTGTGGGCTGGTGTAGCTCTGTAAATAACCACCGCATTTTCTATTTTGCGTTCGTCGTCGCTTAATCTACCTTTGGCCACTGAAGTGTGGTTTCCACCACTAACAGGTTCAGAAAATGCCCAATAAACCATACGGTTTTGTGCAAAAGCGGGATCCAGCGTAATACCTAGCAATCCTCCTTGGCCATCTGTATCTACTGTTGGAAGTCCTGTGATTTTATCACTCATTTCGCCAGTCGTCTTCACTATTCTAAGGTTACCACTTTTTTCTGTGATGAGCAATCGACCATCAGGAAGCGAAGTTAAACCCCAAGGTGAATTTAGTTTTTCTGTCAATACCTTAAAAGAGTATTTGGTGGTAGTTTTAACACCGTTTGTTCTGGTTTGCCCAACAAATGCGGACTTGTATTGAGGAGAATTTGCCTCTCTGGTTTCTACTGGAGCAATTGTAGTGTCTGTTTTTGAAACTAAATTTGGCTCTGTTTTAGGCATTCCAGAGCAATTCAATGAAAATAAACCCAAGCTCAGTAAAGGAAAAATAAATAAACGATTCATGGTTGATTATTTTGGTTTTAGAGAAAACGTCAGAATCATTTTAATAGTTTAAATTCTTCATTTGATTGGTACAAAAAGAATTGCATCGGCTATAAATCCAGCATCGGAAAGACTGGACAAGGTCACACTTACTTTTTCGCCGCTTGCTATTTCTATTTCGCCATAGTTATACCAATCGTTTTCATTGGCGTCTATTTCAAACTGTTTTTCGATGATTTGATTCCCAATTTTTACAATAATTTTTACGTTTTTAGAATTATTTTCACTTTTCGGAAAGTAAACTTGAAGGTTATATTTACCAGCGTTTGATACAATAGTAGAAAACGTCGCTTGTCCATTTGAATTTATTTTTACATAATCTTTTCCATATCTACCGTATTGTTTTTTCATGATTATATGTTCGCCCAATACCGAAAATTGACCATTATAACTGTTGTCAATCAATATTTCGGGTAACGAGCCATCAGCCAAGGGATTACTTTTTAGTATTTCTTGCAGTTTGGTGACATTCAATTCATGCAGGCCCTTCTTGGAATCAATCGCCAAAACAGCCGCAGTTGCGGCTGACTGAGCCAAAACCATGAACACGGGTTCCATTCGAATAGAGCCAAA
>NKJG01000073.1 GCA_002256395.1 Bacteroidetes bacterium B1(2017)
AAGTTCTTCGTTAGATTTCATTTTCTCTATTTGTTAGTGTGAAAGTATTTCCACAGTGTAAAGGTGGGTAGATTGAAAATCAGGTCGTTGTAAAATATTGATTTCTATTTGTAAAATTCACACATTAGGAAAAGTTTAAATTGTAAATGGCTCTCTTAGCTCTCATCTGGGCGATTTTCTCTTTGGACGCTAGCCATTTAGACCCCATGGCTTTGCCCATCATTTTATCAAATGGCATTCTTAGTGCAATATTCATTAATCCCTTTAGATTGGTTTGTAAAGAAGGAGAAATCTTTCTGTAACTAACTGACATACTGCCTTCTAGGTAAGTCATATAGTGCCAATATCCACTTGGCATGAAAATAGAATCGCCGTGCTCCAGTGTGCATTCATAGGCTTTTATAAATATTAAGCCAGGATATTTTACAAAATCTAGGTCATCGAGATTGATCAGTGAATAGGTGCAGTAGGGTAGGCGATAGAGCAAATCAGTGTATTCAGGAGCTATCAGAACCACTTTTTTCTTACCTCCAAAGTGAGTCAGTAAGACATTAGAAATGTCTATGTCGTAATGAATCCTTACCGTGGTGTTTTTTCCGCCAAAAAACATCAGTCCTAGGTTGCCGAGCATGCCTTGGAAGATTTTCGGACAAGGAAAATCTTTCTTGAGCTTGGGTAATTGTTTGGACATATTCATTCCAAAAATTCTCAAATCGGTTTTTTCATCTTTTTGAATAATAGACAGGTAATCTCCAAAATTCATTTTAAAATCAGGCCTCGTATAGGTTGATTTTGAACGCTTTAGATTTGAATTATCGAAAACACTGATTTCTAAATCGCCGGCTTTGTCCATAAAGTATTTTATATTCCAACTTTGTCCAGCCACTTTTTCATTTGCCAGGCCTTTCAAAACCACAGGTTTTTGGGTCATGAAATAGTTCTCTTTGAATTTCTCTAGTTCTGAGATTTCCAAAACATCGATTTTTTGTTTTAATTCCATGTTGTTATTATTAATAGTTTATATGAACGATTACTTCGTTTCTTCTTCTAAAGAACTGAAATCGAGAGTTATAGCCTACATATTGGAAGTTGCCAAAATGACGAATATTTGACTTTTTCAAGGCCAAAACCATGGTTTTTGCGTAGGACTTTATATCACTTTCAAATGCGAATCCATCGAAGGTGATTACGGCTAAATAGAGATTATTATTTTTTGTCTCAGAACTATGAGCTTTTGAATTGCTATTTAAGTTTTGGGTAATGAGCGACCCAGATAGTTTTTCGGAGTTGAAGGCATTGCCCTGCTGACCGTCTATTATTCCGAATCTATCTAAGTTTTTAATACCATATCGACTGTATTCCTTAAACCTATAAGCCTTAGCGTTGATTACTTCCACTGCTATGGGGTTGTACATTCGAATCTCAAAGTTTTTGTGGGTTTGTATCACTTTATAAGAGCTTCTGTCCTCTATTCGGTTGCTAGAAACTGCCAAATAAAACTGATAAATGGACAGAAAAGTAAACAAATTGACAAGGAGAATTATGCGTATTTTCATAAGATTTAAAGGCAGAAGAATAGGTTTTTATTCTATTACAAATATTGTTTTTATGGAATAAAATCATTCATATAATTTAAAATTTTACTTTCATTATTCACACATAAACTATTGATTTAAAATATTTTAAAATGAAAATATAGTTTTTAATGGAGCTATTTGGTAATCTCTCAAGAAAGCCAAAGATTTATATGAAACTTTATGGTGAATTTCAACAGAAACTCAGTTAATAGACTACCTTCGTTCTCTATCAGCACTCACCTATGAAAGAACCTTTCCCACCAATAGCTAAGACCAACCCCGAATCAGATTTGTTGGCTAGAAACGCTGTAACGGCTACAAAAAAAGTTAAACCAAAGATCATGCAAGGGTCAAAAAAAGATTCTGAAAATTATGGATTTACAGTTGTATCAATGGGTGCGTCTGCAGGTGGTTTAGAAGCTATTATTCAACTTTTGCAAAATCTTGCCACTGATACAGGAATGGCATTTATAGTGGTGCAGCACCTGAGTCCTGATCATAAAAGTATGCTTTCCTCTATATTGTCAAAGGTCACTTCTATGACGGTGCAAGACATTGATGACATGGAAAAAATGAAACCCAATAATGTCTATGTCATACCATCCGACAAGGATATAGAGGTAATTGATGGACATATTAAACTGATCCCTCGCACAAAAGTAGGAACGGCTATTTCCATTGATGTTTTGTTTTCATCATTGGCAGAAACTCATAAGGATAACGTTATAGGCATAGTCTTGTCAGGAAGTGCAAATGACGGCACAAAGGGTTTGAAAGATATCAAGTTGGCTGGCGGGATAACTTTTGCACAAGACGAATCTGCTAAATATCAAAGTATGCCCCAATCGGCTATTACCGAAGGTATTGTAGATTTTGTGATGTCGCCCAAAGAAATAGCAGAGGAAATAAATTGGATAAGTAAACACCCATTGGTAATCAGAAATTCAAAGAAAATAAATCCAGAAGACGAAATTGACAACGAAAATCCTGATTTGGTCAAAATTCTGAATCTAATTTTGATAAAAAAAAATGTAGACTTTTTTCATTATAAAATGAATACCATCAAGCGGCGTATGTTACGCAGGATGATGATGCTGAAATTGGCCTCTATTAAAGTTTATGCGGAGTTTTTGCTAGAAAATTCAAGTGAAATAGATTTGCTGTACCAAGATTTATTAATCAATGTCACCGAGTTTTTTAGAGATCCAGAGACATTTTTACTATTTAAGAAAACGATTTTACCCAAAATTATAAAATCAAAAAAAGAAGGCGATACCATAAGGATTTGGGTCGCTGCTTGTGCAACTGGCGAAGAGGTGTATTCTATTGCTATTACACTTATTGAACTCCAGCAAAGTACTTCTGTAAATATTCCATTTCAAATATTCGCTTCTGATTTGAGTGCTGAGGCCATCGCCCTCGCTAGAAATGGTGAGTACACCGAAAGTCAACTAAAAAACGTATCTCCAAAACGATTAAGGCAATTTTTCATAAAAACAAAAGACAAATATCGTATTGTTAAATCGCTACGAGATGTTTGCGTATTTGCTCAGCATAACATCCTCAATGACCCGCCGTTTTCCAGGATGGACTTTATCAGTTGTCGCAATTTCATGATTTACTTGGATGCTTTTTACCAAAAAAAATGTATTAATACTTTCCATTATGCTTTAAATGATGGCGGATATTTGATGCTGGGTAAATCAGAAACCATCGGTTCGTCTGCAAAGCTGTTTTCAATAGTCAATAAAAAATGCAAATTTTATTCAAGAAAAATGTACTCAGGATTGATAAAAAATCCAGACATTACAACACGGCTGCCGCTTACGATCAATTTGGAGCTGAATAAGACCATTTTCCCCAATATAAAAAAACAAATAAATACCTTAACCAATTCTAACCTCGGAAGTGCTTTCGACGCAGTGCTTTTGGCCCAATATGTGCCCGCATCCGTAATCATAAATTATGAGTTGGAGATTTTGCAATTTAAAGGACCAACAAGTACTTTTCTTCAAAATTCTTCAGGAAAGGCATCATTTAATATTTTAAAAATGGCCCATGAGGAAATTACTTTTGAGCTGAGAAATGCCATTCATCATGCGATAAAAACCAAACAGACCATCAGGAAAACGGGAATAGAAATGAACCGTGGTATTTTACAGAACATGGTGAGAATAGTCAATATAGAAGTTGCTCCATTTAAAATAGAAAATGAGGAGCCACTTTTGATGGTGGTATTTACCGAACAACACATGGAATTACCCGAAACCACCCCTCATGGTACCAAAAATAATTCGTTGGCAAAAGACAGAAGAATTAAAAAACTCGAAGAGGAGTTGACAGCGGCAAGAGCGGATATGGGCTCCATCACCCACGATCAAGAAGCAGCCAATGAAGAACTTCAGAGTGCCAACGAGGAGATCATATCGAGCAACGAGGAACTACAAAGCCTCAACGAAGAGTTAGAAACCTCGAAAGAAGAAATAGAATCGACCAACGAAGAACTTACAACCAGCAATCAGGAACTGAATGCCCGAATTTTACAAATTGAAGAATTGTATTCCTATTATGAAGGCATTATTTCTACTGTACATGAACCTGTTTTGGTTTTGGATAAAAATATCCGAATAAAATCTGCCAATGGGTCATTTTGTAAAATGTTTAAAGTCAAAGAAGACGATTTGTTGGGGATTTCTATTTATAAAATCAATAATGGAGAATGGAACATTCCGGACTTGAGGGAGCTTTTGGAAGAAATTATACCTAAAAATCTTAGATTTCAAGACTTTGAGATTGAACAGACTTTTGAGCAGATAGGTATTAAAAACTTGTTGCTCAATGCCCATAGGATTCAACAAAAAAGTCAGAATGAAGACCTTATCGTCCTAACCATTGCCGATATAACAGAAGTAAAAAGACTAGCCGTTGAGCAGCAAATCAGGCAAAGGTTAGAACTAGAAGTTCAATTAAATCTAGAAAAAGAGGCCCACAAAGCAATTGAAAATAGTAATAGCCGATACAACAGGTTGTTAATGCAATCTCCTTTTGCATTTGCCATTTTGCTCGGAGAAGAATTGAGAATATCGCTTGCCAATGATACGATAAAAGAAATTTGGGGAAAGGGAAATGATATTGAAGGAAAACTTCTGGTGGAAGTACTACCAGAACTGTTGAATAGTGATTTACCTGATATAATATTAGAAGTATTAAAAACAGGTAAACCATTTGAAGGGTATGAATATCTCGTTCCAATTCAAAGAAACGGAAAACTGGAGAAAGTATATTTTAATTTCGTGTATCAGCCTTATTATGAAGCAGATGATACAA
>NKJG01000011.1 GCA_002256395.1 Bacteroidetes bacterium B1(2017)
CTTTCAAATTGGTAGCGGCAAATTTGGTGGGTAAACCCGTACTGGTGGATTTCCAAGAAGCCATTGTATCTACTTTGCTATAAACGCCATCCCATTGTCCCGCAAACAAATTATCTCCTTTTTTTATCATATTGAAAGTGTACAAATTATCAGGAAGTCCTGCTTGGCAGCTTTTCCAAGTTATGCCATCCACTGACGAAATCAGTAAGGAGGTGTAAGTCATGGCATAAAGCGTACGCTCATCAGCAGCAATATTATGAACAGAATGATTGGGCAAAATCAAGGACCCATCTTTTGCGTTTTTATTGGATTTATATACGCCACGGTTGGTTGCCAAATATAAATCGCCCTTAAATTCCGTCACGCCATTTACCTGTAAACCTGCTTCTCCATAGACTTTATCCCACTTTTGTTGGGGATTATCAAAACTATACAATCCATTATTGGTGGCCGCATAAAGCACGCGGTTTATTTCCACAAACCTTCTGATGGTTTTATCGCTGAGTCCTCCGTTTCTTAAACTCCAGCTTGTACCCAAGTCATTAGAAAAATAAACGCCCCCATATTGAGTTCCTAAGAAAATGTGGTTGTTATAAAAAAATAGCGGCCCCACCTGATCTTTTAGCATTTGTTCACTGGTGGGTAAATTATCCCATTTGCTGGCCTTTTCATCGAATAGATATACACCCTTCTCCTTGGTGGCTATGCCCAGCAAATTCTCCGAAACAGCAATTCCTCCGAGCCCAATACTCAAACTATCAGGCAAACCTGCACCGACATTTTCCCAATCTAATCCATCGTTTTTTGAAAAATAAACCAATCCAGCTTGTATGGGCTCAGTTTTTTCTGAAAAACTCTTGAATTGTCCACAGGAACCAAAAGCAATGCTCAACGACAACAGCAGAATACTTTTAAACATGGATATTTATTTTTTTGGTTGCACAATAGTAAATAATCATGATCAAACTACCTGATCATATTTGTAAAATACCAGACAAATAGAAAATAGATTTTAACATTATAATACTTTCTCTTTATTTCCTACAAAAACCAAAACCAAATTGATGATGCCAATCACGAAAAAACTCAATATCAATGGAAACACACTTTCTGTCATAAAGAAACTTACCAAGGAGCCCAAGGCTGAACCGATGAAAAAGAAAAAAGTACCATAAACCGAAGAGGCTACGCCGGCCATATCGCCCATAGGTTCGAGAGCCAATGCACTGCTGTTGGGTTCTATGGCGATGTTGATGGCCATCAAAAGTGCGATGCCCACAAAAAACACCATCAAATGAGGCGGCTCCCCAAAAACTATCGTAATGACCAACAAAATCGTGGCCACCGTGGCATAGGCCATCAAAAGCCATTTTATACTTTTCCTCGCTCCTATTCGGGTGGTGAAGTACGAATTGAAAAATGTACAAAGCGACATCAAGAGTCCTATGCCCGCAAAAACCCAAGCAAATAGTTCAGGTTTGCCGTAAATCCCCCCGACGATATGTTCTGAAGTGGCCACCCATGTGCTCAAAGCAGAAAATAATAAAGTCGTAATGGTGGTATATCTTAGAAATGGACGATTGCTGATGACTGTTTTTAAGGATAAGCTCACGCTGGGCCAATTGAGGGCCGTTCGCTTTTCAACGGGATGTGTTTCTTCCATTCTGAATGACCAAATGAATATCACTATGCCGAAGATAACGGGTGTTAGAAATACCATTTGCCAAGACGAAACCGAAAGTATAGCCAGTCCCAAAAAGGGTGCTATGACGGGTGTAAACAAGAAAATAGTAAAAATGAGCGACATCGTGCGGGCCATTTGATCGCCAACAAAACGGTCTCTAACACCCGCAATGGTAGTCATAAATACCGCCGAAGCTCCCACTCCGGCAAAAAATCTCGCCCCCAGCATGATCTCAAATGTTGGTGCAAAAGCCGCTACCAAGCCACCTAAAATATATAAAGGAAAACCAATGCGATAAATGGCCAATCGGCCAAAGCGATCCGACAAAATTCCAAAAAACAATTGAGCGATTTGACCCATAAAAAAGAAAACGATGATTTGGGCTGTGGCCGTAGATTCAGGCTTGAAACCAAAATGCTCTCTCAAACTGGCAAAAGCAGGTAGCATAATATCGATACCCAAGGCAGTCAACATCATGGTGCAGGCAGAGAGGGTGATAAACTCCCCCGACTTCATCTTTATATTCATTTATGATTAGTGGTTCTTGATACAAAGACAAAAATAGTGGGTCTTGTTGGAATTAATTACAATTGTGCATAAAACCCCTTCAAACATGAAAATTGTTTATAAACACTGTGCAGCTATGAGTCTATCTCTGTGGTAAAAAAGGCACCAAGACATAAAGGCACTTAGGCACAAAGAAATATATATAAACTCTAAGCACCTCTGTGCAAAACTCCGTGCCCTCTGTGGTAAAAAAGGCAGGTAGTTAATTTGTTAATTCGTTAATGTGCTAATTGCTGGTCAATTATTCCACAAAGTTTCACCAAGGAGACACAAAGTTTCACAAAGACATACACTATGTTTAGATTTTTGAAACCCAATGCTTTTTTAAAACAACCGAGCACTTTGTGAAACGTTGAGCATTCTTTGTGAGCCTTTGTGTAATAGCATTAACATTGGCCTACTTCCAATTGCTTCTGCCCAAGTCACCAGCAACCTCCCGATGGCTATCGGGACCAGTAATCAAGCAACCAATAAACTAATAACCAATAACTAATCCATCAGTAACCAATAAACCAGTAACTAATCTACCAATAACCAATAAACCAGTAACTAATACACTAATAACCAATCCACCAGTAACCAATAACTAATCCACCCACTCCACATACCTCCGCCAATTGTGCTGCTCCTTAAAGTCCAGCATTTCGCGGATTTTGTGGTTGGAGAATAAGGCCTCGGTTTCGTCCAGTTCTCGGCTGAGGGGTACATTCGGGAAAAACCTTTCAAGCAATTCCTTGTTGGTCAATACTGCACCGTTGTGGTCGTTACCCGCATTGAAAACCTGATAACCCAAGCCGTCTTTCTTCAAGCAAAGATCCACTATCTGCCCCAAATCACGGGCATCGATATAACAGAACGCATTGCGGCGACGTACTTCAGGATTTCTGAAATAATGCGGAAACAGTTCGGCGTATTCGTGCGGCTCTATCACATTGCCGATACGCAAGGCATATATATCAAAGCCCGAGCGTAGCTGAAAGCTCCGGGCCGTTTTTTCGTTCACTACTTTGGACAAACCATAGCTGTCCATCGGGTCCACGTCATAATCTTCCTCCAATGGCAGCACTTTGGGGTCGGTGACGCCATCCGCAAAACAGATACCATAGGTAGTCTCCGACGAGGCAATGATGATCTTTTTGATGCCCAACTTTACGGCTGCCTCTATCACATTATAGGTACCCAGCGTATTTACCCTAAAAGTCTCGTTGTCAGGTTTGATAAGGATTCTCGGCACGGCCGCAAAATGCACCACGGCGTCAAATTGGGGTATGCCTTGGCCACCCTCTAGCTCGTGCAGGCCCGTGTAAGAGCTCATGGCATTAAACATCTGACCCGAATCGGTGATATCGGCAAGGAGGTTATGCACCCCTGGATGGTGCAGCGGCGTAAGATCCACATTCAGCACCTGATGCCCTTGCTCCAACAAATAAGGTATCACATGCTTGCCTGCCTTTCCTGAGCCTCCTGTAAATAGTATTCTCATATTTTGGGTTTGATTATTAATCAGCTTTCATGGTAAATTAGAGTAGTAAAATTTTTACAAATTCTTTAGCCACCAAATACCTAACCCAAAATTAATATATTCTTTCAGAATTGAATCACTAATTTCTTCCACCAGCTCCGAAATCGGCCTTTCTAGCTCCGCCAAAATGCCGTGAGAGCATCATATCGTTATTTCGTTTGGCAACCAAACTATCCGAAACAACACCACCTCCACTGCTTTGGGTGTGGTTCGGCTGGATTAGGTGAGAGGGTTTGGGGCGAGTTTCTAATTTGTTTAGAGACACAAGAGTGACATTCTGCCTTTAGATTGATAAAGTGATTTTAGAAGTAGGGAGTTTCAAATAATCGAATATAGTTGAGTTATTCCATACTTTTCGGTCTGAAGACGCATGGATGACATCTTTTAGGCTAAGGACTGAAAAAAGTAAGGGAACACCTATATAAATCATCATCAAAAGACTTTAGACTTTGTTAGTCCATAAAGTCATCTTTAAAAACACTATTATTGGCATAACTATTATAATTAAGAAGTGGTGAAGTGGCAATCTCATCCTCTAATGCTCTAATATTATCTCTTATAATACCACTGTTCATAGCTTGCCTTTCCATGGCTAATCCAAAGTGGTACATTTCATCATCATAGCTACCTTCTAGAAAAAACAATTTATTGTTAAGGTAAGTGTGATATTCTTTACCGTTACGGTGAAATTCCTTGGCTTTATGGTAATACTTAAGAGCAATTTGATAATGCGAAGTTGAATCATGAATGATCATACTCCCCTTTCCAAGCATTTCCTCAATAATATTTTTTGTTTCTTTCGGATCCTCTTTATCAATCAAATCTATTGCATCTATCATTCTTGACAACTCATAATATTTCAACCAATCACCAAATTTCTTGTGGGTAGAAGCAACGAAAGAATTGGATAAATAGGGATTGGTCGTGTAAACATCAAAAATCTGAATGAGTTGTAGTAAAGAGAAAATATTATTAATTACCAGATTTTTAAATTCCAATTTTTTGGATTGAAAGTTGGTGCCCAAAATTACGTCATTTACAAAGACACTAAAGGACTGTTGTTTTTTACTTAAAGTAAAATCGTACTTTATTTCATTATTTATGTATCTCAAATTAACCTGGTTACGCTTGTAATACTTAAAAGGCTCGTTAGTCCATTTAATTAATTCTGGAAATCTTTTATCCAACATCTTGTCATTAATGATAGACATCACCTCCAGTTCTAGCATTCTGGTTAGTTGACTAGAAATAACCTGATGAGGATTTACCAGGCTTGCCTCAGGAATATTTGCAATCATTTCATCAATGGTTTCGCCTATGAAAATTGGATAATCGCTTGCTCTTAATTTTATTTTTGCAAAAAACAATAGAGCCTCTCTTGTTTCTGGATTATTGGATATATTGGCATAATTGAGCTTTGTAAACTCCTCAGGATGAGGCATCCCGTCTATATCTGAAATGATATTTTTGAATTTGTAAATCTGAGGACGGTCTGTAGAATCACTGTTCCAAGAAGAAACCTCCAATACCATCTTCAATAGAGTACTTTCGATTATATTTACAAAGTTACTTTCACTCGTGAAACCTTTCAATTCTTTACTTCTAGCAAACCTGTTTAATAATTGCAGAATCTTTCTGATTTGGATTGAAAAGCTGGTGAGATTACCTGCTTTTGAAAAATACCTACCTGATAAGTAATAGGAAAAAATAATGAAGGTTAGTACCTCTTTTGGTTCCAGTGTAGGTTTGGTTTTTTCGGAATTTCGTTCAAAAACAAGATCAAAATAGTACTTTTCTGTCCAAGTATCCCAAGCTTTCTTTTTTCCACGTTTCCAATCCTCCTCAATTTTACCTTCACAAAAATCAATAAAGTGTTGTAATGGAAATTTTTCATGTTCGTCTTTATCATCTTTTAAGCCCGATATTAAACAATCAGCTATGCACGACAAAGTGTAGCCAACTAACTTTAAAGTATTTTTGGATATGTTGGTTCTACGATCAAATAATAGGGAAGAAAAAGCCCCAATCAAACAAACTAAATTTTCAGGTTCAAATTTATCTTTAGAAAAATTAAAGTAAAAAGTTTTCTCATTTGTAGTATTGTAGGAAGATCCATTGGAACTTGAAAAGGATTCAAATATTTCCAATAGTGCTTTTGTATAATAATTTAAAGCTGTTAATGAAAATTGTTCATCTTTATTTTCTATCAAAATTGAATCATCATTTCTAATAATCTCTTTGTGTAGATTTTCAGTTTGAATATGTTCAATTTTATTAATTTTTGAGGGGGAAAAATAGTGAAAAGTCCTTTTTTTAAATTTAGTATCTTCGACTTCTGAAGGTCTTCTTTCTCCAAATCGTCCAACCCAATATTTATCATCACATAAATTATGATGCTGTCCTTCTGAACTTAGCTCTTTTAAAATTGTTTCAAAAGGATCTTTAGATCCAAAAGTGCAATTAACTAATTTAAAAATTGAATCTTGTTGTCTCGTAATTGAGAAAACTTCTTCAGACAAATTCTTGTAAAAAGTCAAAGCCCCTATGTTGTTATAATAATCAGCCATAACAAGCTTTTTCTCCCTAAAACCACCATTATTTCCGTCCAATATATCGTTTAAATTTTCTGAAAAATACCTAATCATTTCGGCATTCACTCCTGAAATAGAGTACTTCTCATAAGCACATAGATAAGCTGAATATGTAAGGTTATATAATTTAATTATTTCCTGATTTTGATATGAAAATGGGTAATAGTTACCTTGCACCAGCTTTGCAAGACCATTCATGCAGTCAGTATAAAATCCCAATGCGTTTTCTATATTCCCCATCTTCTCATTAAGGAGGCCAAGTTTTAGATTGAAAACTATAAAAATGGTGGCCCATTCTAGATTTAATTCTTTCTCTGTTTTTAAATATTGTATGCCATCCAGATAAGCTACGATGGCATTATCATATTCTTGATCAAAATAATAGGCATCTCCCAGCATTCCATTCAGAAAACTTATTGACCTGATAAACTCGTTGGTAAATCCTTCCTTTTGAATACCATAATTATTCCTAATTTCCTTTATTTTTTCTTTCAGGTGATGTTTTACCTGAAACATTTCATCCAATGAAAAATTCAAGGCTGCCAACTCGTTCTCAAACATCTTAGACATGTACTCGATTTCGTTGGTGGTTCTCTTGATAAATTTATAATCAAATATCCCAAACTCCGTTTCTTTCAAATGATTTATACTTAGATACTTCACAAGCTCTTCAATAAAATATCTAAAAAGCGGATTACGGTTGTTGGTAAATACCTCAGGTATAAGCTCTAAGTTTTGCCTTGAAAATGCAAATGGGTGGTACTTAAGGATATGATCCATCAAATACTGTGTGGATACCAATATATTATCGCTAAAATCTTTAAGTACAAAACTTTGACTCATCAAAAATGGCCTATACAGATAAGTAATAAAGCCAAAATGATATTGATGTTTATAAGTTAAAGCTAGAAAAAGCCGCTTAGGTTGATTTGGTCTTTGAAGCACCACACTATTCTTCCATTTCCTTTGTAATTTTTCATTCTCATCGCTTATTATATACTCTTCTATGAGCCTTACCATTTTTTTAGGCGAGCCATTGCTTCGGTAAGTTAGAAAGACAACAAATGTTTGAAGTGTATAGATGGCTTTCAACAATTCGGCTTTGTAGTCTTGGGCGTTAAGATCTTTAAAATTGAAAGAATCTTTATTTTCCATTACATAGGTATAATAATCCTTCAAAAAATTAGCTTCAGAATTATAAGCTTCAGGAAGTAAAATATGCGAAAGATACAATTCCGCCATGGCGGAAAGTGTATTACCGCCACTGTTGGGATATACCGATTCTTTCAGAAAACTATCCACATAAATGATTTGGTGAAAAATACTACTGATAAACGACTCCCTATCAGCTATATCTGCCAATGCGGCGTCAAACATCTCTCTGCCTGCAATAAATATAAATTTTGCTTTGGCTTCTGTGACAAAATATTTTAAAGATGACAAAATATTGATGATGGCAGTCCGCCGTTTTTTAACGTGCGACATGCTGGTGTTTGCGAAGTTGTCATTTAAAATAACGTCCTCCTTTTCATTATAGAAACCTTTACCAAGGTTGGGTTCTACCTTATCCAATTCATCAAAAACAACAATAAACTCGTTGATGTACCGCTCAAATTTTGAATACCCATCTAAAATAGAAATCAATTCATTTTCTATCTCTTTAGAATTCAAGACAGGGTAGGTTTTGGTACTTTTATCTGTGAAGCTCACCAGGATTTTTTCTCCCAAGGTTTGGAAGCCTTGTTCTTTGGTTATACTTGCATATATCTTATCTTCAAGCTCAACCAATCTTTTATATAGCTCACGTTCCTTTATGGTTTTTTCTACCAAAAACCGTGAAAGATAGAATAGCTCGGTACGTTTCAAAATTTCTTCAACCAAGCGGATACCCAATCTAAAAAGTGCCGCAGACATAACTCCAAGAAGAATAATGAGCAGCAATGCCCCAAATTTATCGTCCAGTTCACCATAGACCAATTTTTGCCTTATCTCGTGAAACAAATTAATAAAACTATATTTCTCTTCATCAGTACTTATTATTTCTTGTGCGTCTTTATTGACGGTCATGTTTATTTGTCCCTTAATATCGTGCAATTCAATCTGACTATTTTTTTGGGAATCCTTATAAATAGTTTTAAATTGAACAAAAGGAAAGAAAATCAATACAAAAAACACAAGCACAGACAAAACAAAGGATGAAAGCGGACCAAAAAAGGAGGAGAATTTTATAAACCAATTTCGTCTGCAGTGTTGGATAAGATTGGTAGTAATTTGTTTTAATATATCCTTATCGTTGAGGTCGTTTTGAGCGAAACTGATTTTTATCTCCCTAATATGGTTAGAGATAGCCCCCTTATTTCTTTTGGTTTTCTTGCGATAATTGGCGTATATTTTTATAGCCCTTTTTACAAAGCTGGTTTTACCCATTCCTCGGTAACCAGTTACCAGATAAGAGCCATTAAGTCCTCCATATTTTAGAATATTAAGGAGTTGACTTTCAATTTTTTTTCTACCAATAAAAATCTCATCTGAGTCCTCACCCAAGTCAGGCCCTTCGATTGGATTATGATTAAACTTATAATCAGGCAGTTCCAGAAAAACATCCTTAATAAATGCTTTCCTGGCGTATTTATGTTCTGGCATAAGTTTATATTAAAAAAGTTTGTGGTTATGATTTTTTTGTAAGGGAATGTTCTTAACCAATTCAGTTATGGTTTTTTCAATCAATTTGTCTGAAATTGGATTATTACCTGGAGGTATACTATTTATTGAATCAATTCCATTTTCAATGAATGAAATGATTGATGCAAATGTTAAGAATTTGATAATTTTTCTCCCAATAAAATACAGTGTTATTAAAACAGAAATTATATAAACACTTACTAAAATAATCAAATAGTCAGTAATCACATTTTTTAAACAAAATATCAAGCATCCTAATAAAAAGACTATAGTTATTGGAAAATAAGTAAATTGAATATGAGAAAGCTTGAAATCGTTATAATTAACTTTATTTAATGTCCTTTCTGGGAAATACATTAAATTTTCGAAAAATTTAATTTTTGCAATAATGGAATTAATTAAGACCTCATAATTAGCATCAGCTTTATCATTGTTAATGGCTTTATTAAATAACTCATCAATTTCTCGATATTCATGGTTTGTAATGATTTTCTCTTTTATACTTGTTAGTGATACTTTATCTAATTCCTTCTTAATTTTGTCTAAAATTTCCTTTTCCTCTAGGTCAGCGGTGGTTGGATTGATAATTTTTTCTAATTTTAAATCAATAGTCTTACCCAGCTTTTCATTTCCTTCCTTGAGTAGATTCAATTTCTCTTCAAAATAGTACTTATTAAGTATTACCATGGTTTAATAGGGGTTTTGGTTTATTTGCCACAAGTTCAAAAAAACCAAATAAAATTCCAAGGAATATTTATTATTCGGTAATATATATCCCCAATGATAACTAGACAGTTATAAAGTTTCGCAACCTATATCGGAAAAATTCGACATAGATATGGATTCATGCTTTAGATATAAAGTCCTATCTAGTTTTAGTTCAAAACCACCCAATACCCCTCTACTTCATTAAGTCGCATATCAGATTCTGTAAGATTTATATTGATTTTTTGTTTATGGAGATTATACCCAAATATCTGTTCTTGGTGAAAGTGGCATTTTCAGGCAGGGTGATAACCTCTGATGTAAAATTCTCATGTATTTGATTTATTTCTTTAGATCCACTTTTAATTTCCCTCCTCGAACGAATAAAGAATTACATGCCCACCTTTCCCTAGCCTACAGTTAATTGTATTTCGTTGTGTTTTTGCTAAAATTAATTTCCTTTATACTTCTAATAATCCGTTTACGCTTAAACCACACATATATGACCGCCGCCACTATGGCCATTACCCCCAAAGTCATAAAATATCCCGACTGCCACTTAAGCTCGGGCATGTTTTCGAAGTTCATGCCGTAAATACCCACAATGAATGTCAAGGGCAAAAAGAAAGCCGAGAATATGGTCAGCAGTTTCATGACATCGTTGCTTTTTTGGGCACTGACCGACAGATAGGTATTCATGAGGTTCACAGAGTCGTCAGCCACTTCGTCGTAGGTAAGGATGAGGCTCAGCAGGCGGTCTTTTATATCTTGAAGTGCCGACTTCGACGCAGGGCTTACCTCCATTTCGTTGATTACCCCCTGGGTTATTTGTAAGAGTTTCTTCGAAATTCGGGTTTGGGATTTCTGAAAATACAAATCCTCAAGCGAAATCTTGGCATCGTTTTTTAAGAAAATATGCTTCTCAAAATCATCCACTTGGTTGCTCAGATGGCTCGAAGGCTCCTCAAAGGTATCGATCATTTTGTGCATGATGGCTATCAAAAGCTCCTCAGAGGTGGTGCAGCTCACCTCTAAATTCTTGAGAAACGCAAACTCATTTCTATGGACGGTTATCAGTTTTTTGTCATTAAAAAAGAAGGCCACTTTGTTGGAAAGCTCACTGATGTTGGTGATTCTATCGTTGACACTGGCCGTAAATGCCCGCAATATCATAAAGTTATAGTCGCCGTGGGCTTCAAACTTCGGCAGGTGGCCTTGCTCAAGGCTATCTCTGATTTGAAAATAATCCAGCTGATATTCCTCCGCCAGTTTATTGAGATTGTTGAGGTCAGGATGGCTGATGTCAATCCAAATAAAACTATCAAACTGCTTTCTTTTTATGACGCTATCTTTTGTATTCATTCCTTTCAATCCTTTAATAAATTTGATTCCTAACACCTATCAGCCTTTGCCTTAAAAACACTTACATGTTTAGCTATTTATTTACTGTGGCAAAACAGAACTTTTGTCGCTAAAACTAAAATGCCTATCCCCAGCTTAAGGTTTTACAAAGATATAAAAACTGAGCGTGGTTCGGCTAGACCAGATGTGGCAAATTGTTGCGAAGTTGTAATTTATATGGAGATGAAATTTGAGCATGAAAAGGATAAACTACTTTCTCCATTTCGGTCTGAAGACCGATGGACGTGGCTTCTTAGTTTGAAGATTGTTAAGAGCAAGGTCGAACATTGACAAAGAACATTTCCAATCCCAATTATAGATTTGGTAAAAAATTCGCCCAACGCTCTTTCCATAATGTTCACTGCAAAACTATTTAAATATTCTTCTTCCTTTTCAGCAAATCCTGCTCAAACTGGATTAAAGTATGTATACTGAAGCTATAATAATGCTTTTTCTAGTAAAACTAAAATACCGCTCTACGGTGGTGGAACCATCATAGAGCGGTAAAGATCGAAAATAAAAAATATCCCTATAGCTGCCCTATCCCCAAACCTATGGGTATGGCTAGTTTTAAAACTACCTTTTTGATGAATTTAGAACGAATTTATTCTAGTTAAATAAAGTTCAAAATTAATCCCTCCGCCATTAGCTACACAGAAGCATGCTTTTCATTTTGTAATAAAAAACATTTTAAAACAATGGCGTGGTAAGTTTAATAAAATATATACCATTCCCGTCCACCTTTCCATTGCCTGCAAGTATTTTTTTCTGATATACTTTGTTAGCCCCAGTTATACCAAAATCATCATCGTTTGACACTGCAATGGTAGTTGAATTAATAATCACCAAGCCTTCGGCCTTGTCATGTGGGTATAATGTTGGGATATCTTTCATTAGGTCAGCTATCAATGTTTTTGTAACTGGCACAATACTGTTGTTTGTAAGTGTTGCGGCATCCTTCAATTCTTCTACCGTTTTTCCACCAAATAACTTTCCATTTGCACTGTTTGCAGCATCTGAAATATCTGTAGCACCTGTCAGGCTAATCTTAAATACTTTTTTGAAAACTGTGGCTTTATTGGCATCAGTTGCAAATAATCCGTCCCTTTCCAACACAAGAAAACTGTTGTTATCAATGGCGGTTATCTCACTTACTGCTTGCAAAGTTGGACTGTCCATCATGTACACAAATTGCTTAGTATCACCCGACGCTATATCAAAAGTAACAATACGTATTACCAATGAATTGGCAACAGCAGCCGAAGATGGATTATACAAAGGAAATTGCATAATACCTACAAGGGTTTTTCCATCTGGTGTAATCGTAAGACCTTCCATTCCTCTGTTGGGACGACGTTTTGCCAATACCAAAGGCAACTTTCTGCCTGTTGTAAATGGATTTATTTTCTCTATTGTTTTCCCTGTTTTGTCAAAATGTATGAGGTGCGGACCATATTCATCACTTATCCAAAAACTACCATCTTTGGCCATGGCCATACCTTCTGAATCTAAGCCATCAACGCTAGTAGAAAGTGGCTTATTATTAATGTCGAAAGGGTTTTCGCCAGTAGCTCCAGCACCAACAGGGTTTGGAAGACCATTAAGGTTTACGCCATTGCTGTTTTTTAAAAGTATAACGGACTCCAATGTGAGAGAATCTCCTTTTAAACGGAATTTACCAATTTGTGGAACAAAATCTGGCGTTGCAATCATAATACTATTCGTTGCGGCTTCAGCTACATTAGGGCCTCTATCAGTAAGCAGATAAAACACTGCCTTATCCGTAGGGTCTTGTACCATGGATGATCCATAACCTCCATTATTTAGTGTGATGCCATTCGGCGTTGTGGCCAGGACTTTAGGACGTTTATCCGTAGCGATGGCTGGATAAATGATTGTTTCAGGTGTCACAACCTTCTCTGTGCTGCAACTAAAAATTACTGAAATTACAGCAATAATTACCAACATTGATTTTACTTTCATACGGTGTTTTTTTTCGCAAAAGTATTTACTGAATGTTAGGCAACCTTAAGAAGTTACAGAATTAATGTTTTAATAATATGAGCTTCAAGTATAAAAAGGCACCAAGGCATAATTAAACATTTGCCTTCGTGATACTTTGAGCATTCTTTCTGAACCTTTGTGTAATAGCTTTAACAGTGACCCACTTCGAGATCTATCGATCGCAATTTCATTCAGATTAACATCCGAACTTCATTGTGCTCAGTGGACGATAAACCAGTAACTAATATACTAGTAACCAATCAACCAATAACTAATCCACCAGTAACCCACTTCGAGATCTATCGATCGCAATTTCATTCAGATTATCATTTGAATTTCATTGTGCTCAGTGGCCAATCCACCAATAACCAATAAACCAATAATCCAATAACCAATCAACCAGTAATAAAAACTCCGTGTCCGCTGTGGTAAAAAAAGGCAATGTAGTCCGCTATTCCTTTCTAAACCTCACCTGCTTGATCCTTTCTCCATTCAAAAACAATTCTTTTTCACTAAATACCAAACTGTAAAAATCGACCAGCATTTTATGCTCAGATACCAATAGTCCGTTGGTTTTAGAATCTTTACCACTATGTATCTGAAAATTGTTCCCTTTCAGATATTTAATCGAAAACCGCACATCGGTTTCGGCATTGAAGTATTCTCCTTCCAAAGACTTATAATCAAAATGGTTGCCTAAGGCCTTGGTCTTGGTGAGCGAATAGGGAGCGTGACTGGTATAGTATGCAGTCACTTGCATTTCTCCATTGGCGTTGGTGGTAAATTCCTGCTTAAAATAGGGGTCAAACTTCTGACGAAAAACATTATCAGATTCCCGCTCCAATTCCACATCATTTCTGCCCACTCTTCTCAAAAACAATTTGCCATTCTTTTTTACAAACGTAAAAGCAAAATCGCTTTCGGTCAGATAGATCCCCATTATCTCTTCCTCAGCTATATATTTACCAATTTCTTTGGGTTTGGTCAAAAAAAACGCTTTCCCATTGGGCAATGCAAACAAATAATCCGCCATCTGACGGGTTTGGGAATAGGGTTTCGACTTACCGGTATTGGTGAGGGTAATCATCGAAACTGCCTTCACAGGAAAACGCACCACCGTGGCCTTCCATGCTCCTGTAGCTCCTTCATGAAAAGCATAATCGAGGCCTTTGTAGGTACCAAATTCTAATCCATACCCATAATTTTGAACCTTTGCACCCGCCACCCACTGCTGACTTTGTAAAATGATCTTTCTTTCAATCCTACTTTTGGCTGTACCAGCGATTACTTTTTCCCACTGAATTTGGTCGGTCAAAGTGGAAAACAAATTACCGTCGCCATGTACATTCCAAATCCAATCATAGGTGGTCCAAGTACCGAAATTGAAATACGATCGGGCTATAGGTCCCTGAATATGTTTATAATCAGACACAAACGAGGTGTGGGGCATGTTCAAAGCTTCAAACATCTCTTGGGTAAAATCCACAAAAGTTTTGCCCGAAGCCTTCTCCACCAAAAGGGCCAATAAAATATAATTGCTGTTGCTGTAAAGGTATTTTTCACTGGGCTTGAAGTTGAGGTCTTCCTGTCGGCTCATCAAGGCCAGCACCTCGGCATTGCTAAACGTATTTTTCCACCAAGTGAGGCCTTGGAGCGACCATAAATCATAGCAATCTCTGATGCCGCTGCTGTGGGTCAACAGGTGTCGAACCGTAATTTTTTCTTTTATGCCCGGAAACAAGAGGGGGAAATAGCTTCTGACATCATCCTCCAGCCTTAATATTTTCTGGTCTATCAAGAGCTGAATGGCCAATGCCGTAAACTGCTTTGCGTTGGAAGCGATATTAAACCGCGACGATGGCCCAATTCGTACGCTGTCTGTTAAGTCGGCCAAGCCAAAGTATCTTTCATAGATAACTTTTCCATCCTGAAGTATCGCCGTAGCTATGCCCGGTGCTCCTACTGGCACATCCTGAGAGGCAATGCTGTCTAGTTTTTGGATTTGTTTAAGCTGGAGCTCGAAGGCTTTGGATTGTCCCAAAAGTAAGGCCGGAAAGACCAAAAGCATCCAGCAGGTAAAAAAGTACTTTGTCATGTTTTTTGTTTTTTTTCAGCAAAAATCGCTGCGATCTTCCAAACTTTCGCCCCAAATCCTGATTTGACACCTATTTCTGAAATCTTTTCTGGATAAACTCCTTGGGCGACACACCCGTTTCTCTTTTAAATGCCCGATTGAAGGTAGATTTTGAATTAAACCCACAGGCCAAGGCCAAACCCAGAAAAGTTACCAAAGTATACTCCCCTTGTTCAAACTTCCCTATGAGGGCTTTCACCCGATAGTGGTTTACAAAATCGTTGAAGTTCATCCCAAAGCCCTGATTGATCACCTGCGAAACCCGCTTGGAATGGGTGCCCAACTTTTCTGCCAAATCAGCAATCGTCAATGCTGGATTTTCGTACATCCGCTGTGCCAATACCAAGTCTTCCACCTTGTCTTTCCAAATCTCCAAGTCTGGCCAAGGCTCGTTTTCGCTTTTTGGCTCCGCCTCCAGTTTTGGGGATGCTGGTGAAGGTTCTACTTTGTTCCCTTTCCAATCGCTAAAAGAAGTTTTGGAGCGGACGGAGTTCAAATATCCGCTGATAGTGATATAATAAAACAAAAAAGAGAAACTGAGGTAATACCAGAACTTCCGACCAAATGCATCCCATTCGGGATTCAGGACAAAAAACAACAGGCGGATGGCCACCAAGGCCATAAATGCCCAAAGAAACCGCTTGGCCCACACGAAAGTCATGTCCTCCGCAAAACTTAGGGAGTTAAAAGTCAGGAAAGTATATTTTCGGTAGAGCATCAAGCTAAGCACCAAGTAAAAAACCATACTCAGGAAACCCGATATTTGGTACCAAGCGTCAAAATCCTTGTCTTGGCCATTGGCATAAAA
This sequence comes from Bacteroidetes bacterium B1(2017), assembly GCA_002256395.1. Lineage (GTDB taxonomy): Bacteria > Bacteroidota > Bacteroidia > UKL13-3 > UKL13-3 > B1. The sequence goes on from NKJG01000011.1 coordinate 16,099, forward strand.
ATAAACTTCCTCCAAGAGCCATTGGTCTGCCAGCCATATACCCAAGGCATACAGGTTGTAGGCCAAGGCGGGCAGGAAATGAAGAAAATCTTTGGCTTGGAAAACAAAGGACTTATCAAACAACCGCTGGAAATAAAAATACAAAACCGGAGGTAATAACAAAAGCTGCTGAAAGGGAAAGTAAAAAAGGATTTCGCGATAAGGCAGGCGGCCATACCAACCCGCATAACCCAGCATAAAAGGGGCAATATAAAAAACACTGAGCAAGCAAAAAGCCCCCAACCAATGGTCCGATGGGTTTTCGGTGGCCAAGCCCTTTTTAAAAAGCAAAGCCGAAAACACCAGGCCATGGAAAAAGAAAATAAGCAAAAGGGAGCTTTTGTCGCTAAAACTAAAATACATATACCCAGCTTAAGGTTTTACAAATATATAAAAACTGAGCGTGGTTCGGCTAGTCCATATGTGGCAAATTGTTGCGAGTGTGTATTTTATATGGAGAATAAATATGAGGATGAAAAGGATAAACTACTTTCTTCATTTTGGTTTGAAGACCGATGAACGCGGCTTATTGGTCTGAAGACTAAGAAGAACGCAAGCCTCAGTGCATTCCTCCCAAAAACTTTTTTTACAGGTGTTAAATTTATTTAGCTTTGTTTTCAGACAATATTTAATATAAATTTGAACTACCAAACCCCTTTGTCATGAATATAAAACTAAAAATAGCCCTTGGGCTTCTTATGGCCCAATGGACCGCCCAAGCACAAAGCATCACCCTCGATGCTTCTGATACCAAAAACATTCTCAGCGTTCAAACCGCCACCCAAGCCATCAAGCTTCCTGTGCTCAACGAATCTCAAAGAAATCTTATACCCGCCCCTGTGATGGGCATGCAGGTTTATTGCAGCAATTGTCTCGCTGGCATAGGTCCTTATGCCTACAATGGCAGTGCCTGGGCACCGATGTTTGTGCCTGCTACCTCCGATTTACCCAGCTACACCGTAGGGCAACTGGCCCAAGGAGGAAGTGTATTTTTTGTTGACGAAACAGGTCGCCACGGCTTAGCGGCTGCCACTTTAGACCAAACAGCCTCTACAAAGTGGTTCAATGTCAACTTCCATATTACAGGTGCCACACGCGTGGGCATTTATGGTGGTATCGACAACACCAGCGACATCGTTCGAATTGAAGAAAATGGTTCTTATGCTGCCAAAATTGCCCAATCTCACACAGGCGGAGGATTTGGAGATTGGTATTTACCTTCTTTAGAAGAGCTCCGACTGATGTACAATCAAAAAAACGTCATTGGCGGATTTTCCAGTGCCAACTATTGGAGCTCTACAGAGATATCGAGTTCGCCAGCCAGCAACCCTTCAACAACGGCATTTGTAAAAGACTTTACTGCTGGAGCTGAGGCACCCTTAAGTAAAGGTTCTACTGCAAGAGTTAGAGCGATTAGAAAATTTTAAAATACAAAACCCATGAAAAAATATTTAGCAATTCTTCTTTTGTTTTCCTTCAAAATGTATGGGCAGGCTACCCGCACCTTTGTTTCTGGTGTGGGCGACGACGCCAATCCTTGTAGCCGAACCGCTCCGTGTAAGACCTATGCCGGGGCCATTTCTAAAACCGCCGCTGGGGGAGAGATTTCCACTTTAGACCCTGGTGGATTTGGTTCGGTAACTATTACAAAATCCATCACCATCAGTGGCGACGGCACCTTGGCGAGTATATTGGCTGGTAGTACCAATGGGGTGATCATCAATGCAGGTGTAAACGATAAGGTCATTTTAAGGAATTTATCCATTGAAGGTGTTAAAACTGGCCTCTCAGGTATTCGTTTTGTAGCTGGAAGGGAATTGATCGTAGAAAACTGTTCCATCAACAATTTTACGCTAAATGGCATAAACGTAGATATGGCCTCGGGAAATGCCACCATGTTGATTTCCAATAGCTCGTTTTTAGATTATGAAAATGCTACTACAACTTCAGTGGGCCTCCGACTACTTCCTGCGGGTTCTACGGCAAACCTTAAGGTTTCGATGGTAAACTCCAGACTGCACGCCATAGACTCAGCCATAGTGGCCGATGGCAACACCACTTTGTCTGTGATGAACTCGGTCATATCTTCAAACTTAGCCGGTGTGGTGGGTCTGGGAAGTGCCAAAATGCTGCTGAACCACTCGGATATTACCAACAATGGCACCGCCCTGATTTCTACCGCCAGCTCCGAAATCAGCCTTTCAGGCTCCGCCATGACCCACAATGCCGTGGGAGCCTCAGCCAACAACATGATCATTTCGTTTGGCAACAACACCATCCGAAACAACACCACCTCCGCTCCTTTGGGCGTGGTCCGGCTAGATTAGACGGATTGGGAATTTAATGGATAAACTATTTTCGGTATGAAGACCGATGAACGCCTCTTCTTAGTCCGAAGACTAAGAAGAGCTGGGATAATATTTGGAATTTTTAAAGATTATAAATATTTTTATGAAGATAAAATAACAGAAAAGTACGACAAGAATAGTACAATGAAACATTCCTTTTGTGCAAATATGTTTAAAAAGTACTACAAAACTTTCGTACATTAGAGAGTTAGCAGCTATTGGTTACTGCAAGTGGAAGCTGTGTTTTCAAATTGTGATATAAAAGATGCCTGCTATAAGAGAGAAGGTTGAGCAAAATAAAAGTTTATAGTAGATGGATTTTCTTCAAAAGGTTAGCATATTTTATAATTTATAAACAAGGTATTTGATGAAAACAATTGCCGTTTTAATGCTATTACTGCTGACAGCTTCATGCCAGGGTCAGTCATTCAAAATCGGGAGTAAAGTAGAGGTGCAATGGCAAAGCGGCGTATGGTATCCGGCTACTATAGTTGATGTAAACGACTCGCAGTACAAAATACATCTTGACAAAGACGTAAACAACTTGGACAATGACCAATGGATATTTAAGGACAAAGGACTGCTGCGTGCAGCAAAAGCCAATGGCATGATTCCCCCTGTCGCCGAGACAAAAAAGGTGACAGGTATCAAAGGAAAACGGATAGAGGTAAACGACAGGGCTTATTGGTACAAAGCAACTGTTTTGGAACAAAAGGGTGACTTATACAAAGTGCATTTTGATGGCTATAGCAGCGTAGAAGACAAGTGGGTGCATCGCTCCTACACCAGAGACCTTGGAGAAAATGGAGAAGCCGTGACGGTGACTTGTTCGTTTGCCCCTCCCTCAGGTAATTTTACCAATGCCTCTCCTGCTTCTGATGCATTGTTCAAACGTGAAGTCTATGATTGGTACAACCGGCTTGTCAATGGCAGCCTTAGCCGGCCAATAAGGGTCGGTGTCGTTTTCACCAGCTTCGAAAGAGGCACTGCTTATAAAAACACAGTGCAGAATTTAGCTGGAAGGGGAGCCACCCGAAAACACGAAGGTGCACCTGTAAATGCCACCATCTATCCGGTAAAAATGATTTTTCATGTATGCGAGGACTATAACGGCACCATTAGCCAAAAGCAGGTTAACAGTGACTTCAGCTTTTTTATTAACAAAGACGGAGAATGGACATGTTCAAAAGATAACTAAATCGGTGGCGAGCCTTATCCCCAAAATCAGGGTGGAAGCTTTTCTAACAACTGCTAACAGCAGAATGGCTGATGTCAATACATATAAAACTATCAAACTGCTTTCTTATTATGACACTATTTTTTGTATTCATTCCTTTCCCTTCCTATAATAAATTTGATTCCTAACCCCTACCATCATTTGTCTTAAAAACACTTATATTTTTAGCTTTTTATTTGCTGAGTAAAAACAGAGCTTTTATCGCTAAAACTAAAATACATATACCCAGCTTAAGGTTTTACAAAGATATAAAAACTGAGCGTGGTTCGGTCAGACTTGATATGGCAAATTGTTGCGAGTTTGTATTTTATATGGAGAACCAATTTGAGCATGAAAAGGATAAACTAATTTCTTCTTTTCAGACTAAAGACCAATGGATAGGGCTTTTTTGTTTGAGAACTGAGAAGGGTGGGAACGAATAATATTTATTCTTATTCAAGTACTCGATCAAAAATCCCTTTTACACTAAAAGCTTTTTCATTAATTGAGTCCGGGTCTATTTCGATATCTTGATAGGAAGAATCAAATGATTTTGGTTTAAGAATAATTTTTTCATGGAACCAACTTTCCTCGTTTATAGCTTTTTGACTATAATATTCCTTGAATGTATAACAAGAGCCATTATCGATATCTTGATGATCGTAATACTCAGCGATTACCATTAAACCATTCCTAGTGCCACCTTTATACCATTTAAATAAAGCTATTTGACCATCTTGAACTATTTTGTTCATAGAGTTCCCAATTATTTTACAAGCAAAATGGTCTTTTGTGATTTTTATACCTTCAGGAACTAAAATGAAATTTTCTTCGGGAATGTTGTCATTAAATTTAAATTCACCCGCAGCTACTTTTAAAGAATACAATGGCACACTATTTTCAAATGGAATTAATTTAACTTCTTCGTTGGCAGCACTATCAATTATAGGAGATTTTTTTTCATTAAATATATAAATGTGTTTTTTGAAATAGTTTCTAAGATTTTCATCAGTTATATAGAGGTAGCAACCCAGAATACCTCTTAGCATAATAGTCTTATAAATGTTAATTATATATTGTTTAAGTACATTTATATCAGTTATTGTATTTTGACCATTCGTGTCATAATAATTTTTCTGTAATATTTCGATTTGGTTAGTCATTGGATTTAAAATAATTTCCGGGCCAAAAATCAAGCCGACATAATTTAAATCATAACCTTGAGTAGTGTGAATACAGCCAATCTGCTCCGCATTTACATCTTTTAAAATATACTCAATATTGTCATGATTCCATTGGAAACTTAACCCGTCAATAACAATGTCATATTTTGATTTGTCATTTTTCGAAATCCATTGCCATCCATATCCTGCAACAAATCTTGATAGCTGGTGTTTGGTATTTTTTAATCTAAGTTCTGAAACAAAATCTTTGAAATTATCAAAAAGCAAAACTTCGTAATTCTTATTGCTGTATTTAAAATTATCATCAGAGATTTTTTGATCAAGCAGATCATCCACAAATTTAACATATCCGTTTCCTCCTTTAGAACGAAACTGTGAGTAAAGTTGCACTGTTTTTGAGTTAGAACTCTGTTTAATTAAATTAAACTCCTCTGGATTTACATCAGAAGGCTTTATGCTTTGTTTAGGGTCATAGAAATAAAGTGCCTTTAATGATTGTAGTTGTGTCCATTCTAATTCATCCGTCTCGTTCGGAATTAATCCTAATGCTTTTGCAGTATTATCAAATGAAGCATAATTTGTTAGATTTACCCTTTTTCTTAAACGATGAGCCTCATCAACAAAAACAATATCATATTTAGCTTTTGAAAGATCGGAAGGACCAATAACCATTTTCTGATTTAATCCTTCAATATTATTAAAGACATTTTTTAATGTTTTCCTAAATGAGCTCATAGCAATTATTAAGCCCATTTTAGGAGAAGGATACTTCTGTCTTAATAACTTAACTTTATCAATAAATTCTAATTCATCTTCGCCAAATTCTTTGTAATTAAAATCCTCATGCGAAGTTAGCATTAACTTGAATAAAAATATTGCGATAATTGTTTTGCCTGTTCCTGCTCCACCTTCTACAAAAATAGATTTTTTACTATCTGAAATTAATGCATCAATTATTAGCATTAAGTTTCTCTTCTGATCTGATGATAGTGTTTTGTAGGGTGAATACTTAAAAAGATCGCTATTAGAAATATACTCCAAACTGTGACTTGCAATACCTTTACTTATCAATGAATTCCATATCTCACGAAATAAACTTGAATAGTATTCTTCTCTTTGGTAATATGAATGATTAACAAGGCCTAAATTCCCATTTAACAATTTAAATTTACCATCTGCATGTAAATATTTAATGAGGTTGGATTCAATATCAAGTGTTGCAGATTTGTTGAATTTTTTACTAGAAATGAAATGGGCTTCTTTTAAATGGTTTTTACTTTGTGATTGTAAATGAGAAAACATTCTAGAATAAGTGTCAGTCGTTTCACCAACATAGGCTTGTTTTACACCATCATTATTCAGTATGTAAACAATTGGCCAATTTTCAGCAACAAAATATTGTAATTGAATTGAGTTTAATCCAAAGTTATTAAACTCAATTTTATTTATTTCAAAATCTTGACTATAATTCATCATACTTTTTTGATGTACCTTTGGCTTTGTCTACAGGATATTTTAAATCATTTTTTTTGATTTTTTCCAACACAATTTCCTTAACATCAAATCCATATTTTTCAGCTAGTAAAAATGCAAATGAAAAAATATCAGCAAGCTCCTCTTTTACTTTTTCTGTATTTGCATCTTCTGCTTTTTTCCAAAGAAATAATTCTAAAAGTTCAGCTGATTCAATGCTTATGGCTAATGCTAAATCTTTTGGATTGTGAAATTGCTCCCAATCTCTTTCATTTCTAAATTTCAAAAGTGCTTGAATTATTTCTTCGTTTTCCTTCATTATTTATTTGGTTAAATCTTTATTAAAGCCAAATTGTATTCGCAACCATTTGGAATTAGAGATAGTTTTTCTTTAATTTCTAAATCTCAACCAACCTTATACCAAGCCTAAGCTAATGCTCATAATGAGTTAGACTAGTTAGGGGATTATGTGGCAATTTGATCTGTCGAATTGATGCCTTAAGAGTAAATGGTGCTTTTTACAAAAATAGGCCAAATGTATCTCTGTTCAAAGTTTTGAATTTATATTTATGTGTTTGCATTCTAAACGTTAACTGTTAAATCATAGGTGACTGAATACTTTTAAAATTCATAGCAAGGTATTCTCATGCCTTGAAATAAGTCTAATCTGATATGACTGGCTACTAAAACATCAAATTTATAACATAAACAATTCTATTAGGCTCCTATAACCACAGCTCAAAAATTGATTAGTTTGTGCTTCAGTATGCCTGATTGCTATTTAGAATGTTTTTTTTACGGGAATTACATTAATAATGTATTTTTCAATAGTTAAAATTTGATTTTTATATTAGAAGTTTAAAAGTATTTCACCAAATCATTTTTTTCCCTAAATTCACCTACCGAACTAACACAACAAAAATGGCAAGAAACAAAGCACTCAACTTGATAAGACTATTGGATTTGCTCACGCTGGGCAGCAAAACCAAGGCCCAGCTGGCCGCTATCCTGCAGGTGGGTATTCCGCAAATCAACCGCTATTTTCAAGAGCTCGAAAGTTATCACCTCTGCATAGACGAAGACGAAAACCAACGGCAGTTTATCTTTGGTGCCGAGCAGGTCCGTAAAGGCCTCTTGCTCGAAGCCGAAAAGGCTTGGCTGTGCAAGTTGGCCGCCTTGCATGCTTCTGGGCATCCTTTTAGCCAGAGTATCCAACAGAAGCTCGGTCCTCGGCAGCTGCCCTTTCCCCTGCCCCACCAAATAAAAGACGCCAACTTGGGCAGCAACTACGAGGCCATAGACTTTGCCCTCCGCCACAATTTGCAGATAGAGCTTCATCATTACCACTCACCTACCAGCAACGAAACCAAGCCCTGCCGACTGGTACAACCCATTGCCTACCTAGACCAACACCGCCAACTGGAGGCCTACGACCCCGCCAAATCAGATGTGAGGATCTTTAAGATAGACCGCATCGGGCGGGTGCAATTGCTAGAAACCGCCTGCCAAAATCCCAAAAAGCCCAAACGCTATACCGATGCCTTCGGTTTTAGTGGCGACAAACGGCAAACGGTAAAAATACGCCTGAGCCCGCTGGCCAAGGTGCTGTTGCTGGAGGAGCATCCCATGGTTAGGCCTTATGTGTCGGAAGAGAAAAACGGTACCTACTTCCAAGGGCCTATCTGTCACCCTGCGGGTATCGGCCGCTTTATATTGGGTTTACCCGGGCATGTGAAGGTGCTGTAAGGGCCCGAACTTTTGACCCATCTTCGCTCTCAGGTGGTTTTATTGCGGTTCTGAGGTGGATTTATACTATATCCCAATCCTAAAGTACTGACAAATAAGCCCTTATAAAGAATTTTAGGCAGCCTCAAAAAACCAAACAGGGGGTCAGAAAACTTTGTCAGGGGGTCGGGGAAATTTGTAGGAGGGGTATTTTATTCCGCCGAAATCTTTGGCCATTTATCAGGACTGCATGGAGATAAAGTGCCAGAGCTAAGAAGAAATAAGTCCAGCCCAACCAGCTTAGATTTTTTAAAATATTTTAATTTTCGAAAGGCCCAAGGCCCCAGTCGAAGAAAAATCTGCTTAAATCAGGTTTTTGATGCTTTTTTGGGCTGTTCAAAGCTTCATCAAATCGTACCTTGAAGGACGAGGGTATGGTTTAATTTTGGAATAATCAATAGCAAACCCTGCTAGGGAAGCAGCCACACCTACCATCAGCGTCCATACAACGGAAACCTGACCCATCGGCCAAGCCCAAGCGAGGTTTTTTAGAGACCCCAGTCGAGGGAAGAGGGTTCTACACAAGCTCCACCCGCGACCCAGCCAAAGAAAAGGCGATGGAACAGCGTATTTTTTTTTAATCATAATCAATTATTTATCATGTCAAAAGCAAGAATCCAAATACCTAAAAATGTGCAAGAGGTATTGGAACTGGCGGAGATCATCAACGCCAAGCACACTACGGATGGGGAGACTTCTCCACTCAACACTTTAAAAGACCTCAACCTGCAAGGCATAGGCACCCGAGTGGCGTCCTGTCAAGTGCAACACCTCAAAGCAGAGGACCTGCGGAGACAGATGGAACTGGCCTACCGTGAGCGTGACGCCATGCTAAAGCCCATAGGCGAGACCATCAAAGCTACCCGCGACCTGCTGTTGGGGGTATATCGGACACAACCCAAACGCTTGGGAGAATGGGGATTTACGGTTTCGGATGGCCCTACCAAGGCTCTCAAAAGCGGAACAGCTAATGGACCAATCAGCGGCTAATGCTATACTCGCATGCTTAAAATCCTTGAAGCCCCAGTGGGGCTTTTTTTGTATTAAATACCTTGATAAAGCGTTTATTCAAAACGGAGAGTTAGACTATGTTTTTTTACCACAGCGTTCACAGAGTTTTTCACAGAGGTGCTTAGAGTTTATATATATTTCTTTGTGCCTATGTGCCTCGGTGCCTTTTTTAACCACAGAGGACACGGAGTTTTGCACAGAGGTACACAGCGTTCTTTGTGAAACTTTGTGGTATAATTGTCAAGAAATTAGCACATTAACCATCTGCGTTTTGCTTCTCAAAGACCTGTTACACTTTGGGCAAATGGTACTGGTCATGCTCGTTTTTGATATTTTTTCCAATCCAAGAGATACAGCACCGCCAAAGACTTTTGATCGCCCCACTTTTCGGAGATTTCTATCATCTTGGCTTTTAGCTTTACCTTAGGGTCGAGTCCATATAGGCTGGACATGATTTGCTTTAAATGAAAATCGTCATATGGAAACACATCGGGGCGTTGCAAGGTATATAGCAGAATCATGTCCACGGTCCATTTGCCTATGCCTTTTATTTGTGACAGGTGGTTTCTTACCTCATTGTCGTGCAAGGCAAACCAATCCATTTGGTGTCTTTCCCAAAAATCAAGTATACTTAGCAGGGTTTCGTATTTGCCCATAGAAAGCTTGGCATCTGCCTTTAGGGCCTTTTCCTCTAATATCGGAAAGTTTGAAGGGCTGAGCCTTTCGATACCTGCCGTATTCAGCATTTTCTGAAATATTTTCTTGGTGCTGCGATAATGGATTTGCTGCTCCAAAACACAACTCATCAAGTCATGAAAAACATCTTTCGTAGAGATGATCTCCGGCTTCGGAATTTGCTGAACGATCTTATCCAAAACAGCATCAAACTTTGGAACTGACATATTATAAGGTGTTTGAGGTATATGCTTTCAGAAAAAAATGACCTTAATCAAAGCCATCGGCGTTTGTTTTAAAATATATAAACCAAAAAAACGGGAAATTGTTGAGAATTAGAGGTTTATTCGACTGGTTATTGGTTGATTGGTTATTGGTTATTAGTGTATTAGTTACTGGTTTATTGGTTACTAAAGACTCGTCCACTGAGGGGAGCCGAAGTGGGTTACTGGTTGATTGGGTACTGGTTGATTGGGTATTAGTTTATTGGTTATTGGTAACTCGTGACTTGGGGATTAGCCTATAGAAGTTGGTCACTTTTAATGGTATTACACAAAGGCTCACAAAGAATGCTCAAAGTTTCACAAAGTGCTTGGTTGTTTTAAAAAAACATTGGGTTTCAAAAGTCTAAACATAGTGTATGTCTTTGTGAACCTTTGTGTCTCCTTGGTGAAACTTGTGGTATAATTGACCAGCAATTAGCACATTAACGAATTAACAAATTAACTAACTGCCTTTTTAACCACAGAGGACACGGAGTTTTGCACAGAGGTACACCGAGATTTTGTGGAATAAAGCATCAGATAAATGAATAAAAAAAAGGCCTGCAAATACATGATAATTTGCAGGCCATATTTTTTTGGAAAAGGTGCTTTACTTCACTCTTGTCGCTTCTACCTCAAACATGTCCATGAGTTTGCCTGTTCCATGGTCTTCGTCTTTCTTGGTGATCACCAAATTGATGTCATAGCCCGAAATGGTAAAAGCCAAAATCAATTCGTCGCCTTTTGCTTCGGCCGAAGTCATTTCGGTTTCGGTTTGCTCTCCCTTGGCTGTGAAATAGCCTTTTAGTTTCCCTTCTTTGGTTTCAAAACGCATCGGTATCGCAGCATCTCCTTCAGGAGTTCCTTTTACCAAAACCGTCCATTTGCCTTCAAAGAAGTTGCTAGAGGTTTGTGAAAAACCTTTGGTAGCCAATCCCAAAATCAATGCGAATAAAATTACACTTATTTTTTTCATTTGTTTATGCGTTAAGTCGCCACTTTTGTTTATTAAAATTAAATCCAAAAATCGTAAATCTAAAACAAAACCCCGCCCAATCAATAATCCAAATTCGTAATTCAAACTTCGTAATTCGAACCTCGTAATTCGTAATTCAAACCTCGCAATTCCTAATTCGAACTTCGCAATTCGTATTTCGTATTTCGTAATTCCTAATTCGTAATTCCTAATTCCTAATTCCTAAATCCTAACTCACTTCACCCTCGCCCCTTTTACTTCAAACATGCCCATCAGCTTACCTTTGAAATTGTCAGCATCTTCTTTTTGTATGCCTACGTTGATGGACATTCCGTTGGCTTGGAAAAATACTTTGATGTTTTCGGCGTCTGTTTCCTCCACTTTGTCAAAAGCTTGCGTGCCTTGCAGCGAAACTATTTTTCCTGTAAGTACACCATTGTTTCGTTCGAGTATGAAATCCATCGCCGCATCGCCGCCTGGCGTACCGATAAACTTGGTAGCCCATTTACCCACAAAGTAATCCGCATTGGATGAAGCCGATTTTGGAGCCTCTACCGCTGGCTTACCTTCGTTGGCCAATGTAAATTCCAAGCCCATCACCACCATAAGTGAGCCCTCCGCATTTGGGTTTACATATACGGCATATACATCTTGCAATTTATCTGTAGAAATACCAGACAAGTTCATCGGAACCTTGAGCACTTTAGGCGTAAAGTCCATTTTCTCGCTAGGCTCTAAGAACGTAGATTCGCCAATAAGCTGCCCTTTAGGACTACCCACTCGCAACTCCACCTTGCCACCTACCGCATTCAACTGTGGCTTTGGAGCCGTTGCCATTACAATCAGTTCTTTCAAACCACTCAAATCAATTTGTTTAATGGCCATATATCCGCCTGATTTGGCTGGTATAGCCAGGTTGTTTCCACCGAAAGCCATTTTGTTGATATCCACATATTCATCGAATCCGTGGGCGTCAATTTTAGAATTCCTCAAAACAAAGGTCTGCTCAGATTTCAAAGAAGGTAGGCCATTAGATCCTTGGTCCTCGTATGCCGCACGCACTATAAATACGCCTTTGTTTTTATCGCTTGCAGGAGCTTTGGTAGTAAACGAACCTTTTACTGGCAGAGAAGATTTCGGTTTTTCGTTGGATATGTTCAAAATATACTTCACCATTTCTGAAGCATCGACTGTGGACAATTGCGGGTGACCGGCCATGGCCGTTTCTCCCCATACACCACTTCCGCCAGAGATTATTTTCTTGGTAAGTTTCTCCAAAGCCGTGGCATCGCCCTTGTATTTGTTAGAAACATCGCGGTAGCTAGGCCCGATAGATTTTTTCTCTTTGCTGTGGCAAGCCATACAGTCGCTGGCCTCAATCAGTTTTTTGCCCGTTGCAAAGGCCGCACTTGCATCTGCCGAACGGTGTCCCATGGCGATCATGTTCTTATCGAAGCCTTCAGCCAAATAATCAATATTCACGGCTACTTGATCAGGCTCAATACCATTTTCTAAAGTGCCGTCTTCTTTGTCTTTTACCTTTATTTCGTAAGGAAACGATTTATTGGCCACATAAAAAGTCTTGTTGCTCATGGGCATTTCAAGGCTTAACATCGGAGGCTCGTTACCTGCGGTTATTTCCATGGCTTGGCTATTGATACCGCCTTTGCCGTCGTTTACGGTCAATACCACTTTGTATGAACCCATTTTGCTGAGCGTCAAATTGGCATCAGGTGTAGTGATTACTTTTACAAAACCCTCTTTAGAGGTAATCTTCCAAGTATATTTCAGGAGGTCATTGTCTGCATCGAAAGTACCTTTTGAGGTCAACTTAAGGTTAAAAGGTACCGCTCCACCCATTTGATTAGCAGCCATTTGTATTTGTGGCTTGCGATTGAAACCATTGTATTCTATACGTATCAAACGAGCATCATCATTGGCCGTAAACCAGCCCGAGCCATATTCCAGCATATACAAGTCGCCATTTTCTGCAAACTCCATATCCATGGGATTACTAAATTTGTAGCTGGGCATAAATCGCTCCATCGAAGCGTAGTTGCCGTCTTTGTCAAAACTCACGGCCATTACCCAACCACGCATCCATTCGTAGGCAAAAAACTTACCGTCATAATATTTAGGGAAAGCCCTAGAAGCTGTATTAAACATATCTTTGTAGTAAACAGGCCCTGCCATGGGATTGCATCCACCTGCACCCACCTGAGGAAACTCTTGGCTGTTGCCATAAGTATACCAAATCATAGCACCTTTAGCAGGAGGCAACTGGGTCAAACCGGTATTATTCGGCGATGTGTTGATGGGCTTGAGATAGTCCCATTTGTCGCTAGAAGTATTGCTGGCAAAATCAAATTTGGTATAAGGACTGTTGTCACCCACAAAATGCGGCCAACCGTAATTCCCAGCGGATGGAGCTTGACCAAACTCACAAGTACCTGCAGCACCACGGCTTGGATCTGCTTTAGAAGCATCAGGTCCAACATCCCCCCAATACAATTTACTGTTTTTAGGATCTACGGATATTCTGTAAGGATTGCGGTGTCCCATGGTGTAGATCTCAGGACGTGTTTTTTCTGCACCTTTCGCAAACAAGTTTCCTTCAGGTATGGTGTAGGCACCGTCGACATTTGGCTTGATTCTGAGTATTTTACCACGCAAATCATTGGTATTGGCCGATGATTTCTGAGCATCCCACGGACTTCTGCCCGGGCGTTCGTCACTAGGACTATAGCCGTTAGATGCATGGGGATTGGTATTGTCGCCTGTAGAAAGGTATAAATTTCCTTGCTTGTCCCAATCAATCGATCCACCCGTGTGGCAACATTCCTCACGTTGGGTTTCTACTTTTAATAGTTCTTTTTCTGAATCTAAAAGTAGCTCATCGCCTTTCATGGTAAATCTTGAAAGTACATTATAAGAACCTTTGGTAGAAGAATAATACAAGTAAATCCACTGATTTTGGGCGAATTTCGGGTCTTTATTCAATCCCAAAAGTCCATCTTCGGCCACAGCTTCTTTTCCGTCTTTGCTCACATATTTCAGACTAACTGGAAGTTTATTGATGGTTTTTAGGGTCTTGGTTTTGCCATTGTAAAGTCTTACCTCACCTTTTCTTTGAATGAAAAGGACACGGTCTTTGTCCAATACACTCAGTTCAACGGGTTCGTCTAATTTTTCTTCGAGTACTACTTTTGTAAAGCGATTTTCCTCTGGACGAGCTTTAGAAAAATCGAGCGGTTTAGGAGCATCTCCGCCACTGGTATATTTGATACCTGCGTATAAATGGTTCAAAAATAGTGGTTCGGCAAAGGTTTCGTCGGTGTGACCCATGGCCGTATAAAACGAGCGTCCGCCTTGAAATTCTTGGTACCAGCTCATGGGGTGATTGTCGCCATTTTTACCGCCGGTATAGCTTTTTTCATCTATTTTAAGGACCACATTGATTTTTGGAGAGATATCTTTGAAGGCATAAAATTCGTCAGAACGCTCAAAAGAGTCCGGCATACCCGCAGTGAATTCATTCTTTTGGGTGACATAAAACCTTCCTTTTTGAACATTATTAGGCATGGGGTGATCTAGAAACCAAGCACCTGCCAGTTGATTGTACCATGGCCATTCGTATTCGGTATCGGTAGCGGCGTGAATACCCACATAACCACCACCTGCTTGAATATAGCGTTCAAAAGCATTCTGTTGCTCATTATTAAGAATATCACCGGTGGTATTCAAGAAAATTACTGTATTAAATTTCTTTAGATTCAATTCAGTAAACTGAGCTGCATCTTCGGTAAAACTCACTCCAAAGCCTTTTTCTTTGGCCATTTTAGCCAAAGCAGTTTTTCCGGCTTCAATAGATTGATGTCTGAACGCTGCTGTCTTGCTAAATACCAAAACATTGATTTTGGTTTGTGCAAGCAGCGTGTTGACAGTAAACAACATAAAAACAGTCATGAAGATCTGCTTTACTATGTTTAAACCTTGTTTTTTCATATATGTAAAATTGATTAATTGATTTTCTATTTAAACTCCCACGCAGAGAAATGTCGCTCCATACGAACTAAATAATTCGTTATTCGTTATTCGTTATTCGTTATTGGTTATTCGTACCTCGTAATTCGATATTCGATATTCGTTATTCGTTATTCGTTATTCATTATTCGTTATTCCTACCTCCCAATTCCCAATTCCTAATTCGTACCTCGTAATTCCCAATTCCCAGTTCCCAATTCGTACCTCACAACTCCTCCATATAATTCAGATCCTTATGAAAAGTTTCTTCTAAATTTCTTAATCCCCAGAATGCCAATAAAATAGCCACCACTCCTACCACCATGGCCGAGTTTACTGTTCCTATGTAGGGGTTCAAAAAACCAAACAATAAGGTCTGAGGAATTACGGTAGCTCTAAGAATATTCAGTGAAGAAGTCGTAACGGTGGCTCTGATGTTGGTTCCATACTGCTCTGCTGCTAAGGTCAATAGCACGATGGAATAACCCACACAGAAGCCTAAGAAAAGTAGCAATCCATAATACAAGGTCAAAGATTTGTTGCCCATTACAAAGAAAACAACAGCCCCGACTGCATACATAGATAAATACAGTAGGATGGCTTTCTTACGACTTTTTAGGAGCTGACTCACAAATCCGCCCGTCAAATCTCCGAAAGTAAGGCCAATAAAATAATAGGTAAATACTGCGGAAACCGAAGGCATGGGGTTCATTCCCCAAGCTTTGGCAATTTCAGGCGTAAAGGTCATCACCACGCCATTGACATACCAAACAGGAAAACCCAAAACACAGATACTGATGTATTTAATGATGTAATCTTTGTTTTTAAACAATAGCCGTAAATCTCCTTTATTAGAAGTCTTGTCTTTCATTTGGTTAAAAAGCCCTGATTCCAAAACGCCTAATCGTAAAATCAGTAGCAGAAAACCAAGTCCTCCACCAAGTTGGTATGTAAACTGCCAAGAGTATTTTCCACCAATATAAGCACCAACAATGGCCCCCAACATACCACAACCGCCTATGATGGCAGGCCCAATGCCTCTGTATTTTTGAGGCATTTGTTCGGTCACCAAGGTTATGGCTGCTCCAAGTTCACCGGCTAAACCTACGCCAGCCAGAAACCGTAGTAATAAATAAATTTCAAAATTTGGGGCGTAGGCATTGGCAAAAGTTGCTGACGAATACAAAATAATAGAACCAAAAAGTACAGACAACCTGCCCAGTTTATCACCAATAATTCCCCATACAAAGCCGCCTATCAACATGCCCACCATTTGGACATTGATCAAAGAAACGCCTTTAGAAAGTAGCTCTGATTCGGGAATTCCCAATTCCAAGAGACTTTTGGAACGGACAATACTGAGAATGATGATGTCGTACAAATCAACAAAAAAGCCCAATGCTGAGGCGATAATGGCGAGCCAAATGTGTTTTTTCATATTTTAGCTTTTAGCCATTAGCCATAGCTTTTGGCATTATGATTCGTTTTTTGAGGCCAATAGCTTACAGCTAAAGGCCAATGAAAAAAATTATACTCTCAAACTAAGTAAACCGACTCCTGCGGCATCAAATCCGCCATCTGCTGCAATGATTTGTCCATTGATATAACTGGCCGCTGGGCTACACAAGAAATAAACCATGTTGGAAATCTCGTCTGTACTGCCATAACGTGCCAATGGAATCGCATCTGCATAGGAGGTTCGAATATCGGCACTGTGTACCAATTTGGCCATTTCGGTTTCGACTGGTCCAGGGGCTACGGCGTTGGCTCTCACGCCCATGTTTCCATATTCCACGGCTTGTTGTTTGGTAAGGTGCATAATGGCTGCCTTACTTGTTCCGTAAGCTATTCTCAAAGTGCTGGCTCTTAGGCCGGATATGCTGGCGATGTTAACTATACTGCCTTTTGCAGCTATTAAAGCAGGCAAACATGCTTGGCTACAAAGAAAAGTACCATTGAGATTGGTATTCATTACCGCACTCCAATCTTCAAAAGTCACCTCTTGAGCAGGTTTGAAAATTGCTATGCCTGCATTGTTTATCAAAGCATCAATGGTAGGAAACTCATTTATAATTAATTCAAAAGTGCGTTTTACCTGCTTTGGATCAGAAACATCACAAAGAAAAAAAGTGTATCTTTCTTGATTCTTTAGGCTTGCTTCACACGATTGCAGAGAAGTTTCGTCATTGTCAATAATAATGCTATTATAACCTTCAGCATGGAATCTTTGTGCAATAGTTAGCCCAATACCACGTGCTGCACCCGTAATTACTGCTACTTTTAATTTTTTTTCATTCATAGATTACAAAACTTAACAAAAAAAAAACTTGGTTTTCTTCCAAATAAAACATCTACAAAAATCCCAAACCAATCTCAGCACTCAAAACTTCTTAACCGCCCATTTAATCCCATTTTCAATAAGTTTTACAAAGTTTTCATCTTTCCAAGCGGTCTCGTCATGGCCCATAGAAGTATAGAATGTCTTACCTTTTCCTATGTTTTTATGCCAAGCCACAGGATGGTCTTTGCCCATTCCGAAGTCTTTGTTTGGGGCAATGAGCGGAATATTGGCCGTTGGGTCAATGGACTCACCATTTATAGTATACAAAATATCAAAACCCTTTTGGCGGGGATTTTCTAGAAAAACATACCATTCGTCGGCACGTTTCCAGTCTTTATTTATACCTAAAACCAAGGTACTATCTGCTTGATTATCCGTCAAAATTGCTGTAGTTTCAAAAGGCATTTTGAGAGAATGATGCGAAAACTCTGCACCAGTCAGGTTTTGAACATACCAAGGCCAGTGGTGAGAATTATCTCCCGCACCATGAATACCTACTAAACTTCCACCATTTTCTACATAATTTTCAAGGGCTTTCTTTTGTTCATCGTTGATCACTTCGCCTGTGGAGTTGTTGAAAATGACTGTTTGGAATTTAGCCAATTGTTCGGCATTAAACACGCCTCCGTCTTCGGTCTCATACAAAAACCAATTGTTTTTCTTGGCCATCTCTGCGAACACTTTCTTCGAGGCTTCAATAGAACCACCGTGACGAAAGCCCGAAGTTTTAGAGAATAACAAAATAGCAGATTGATTGGCAGGAAAATCTATTTTGGGAATATCTGTTTCATAAAAAACAGGAAATCCATTTTTGACTTTATAAACGAATCCTGCGAAAAGGCCTCCAAGAATCAGGGCTAAACCCAGGATTACCCAAAGAATAATTTTTATAGCTTTTTTCATTAAAATATATAAAATTCAATAATTGAATATACTAATTTTGAACAAATGTAGAAAAAGATTTATTTATTGTCTATTTTTCAGACAATAAATTTTAATTTTATAATATATTTGAATAATTATATTTTAGGAGCGGTTAGAAAATGTTTTCAACGACACACCAAAGAAAAAAGAACATGAAACTTTTTGACGAAAAAAATCTAATTCAACAACTTTCTATCGACAGCGTCATATTTGGATATAAAAACAAGGAATTAAAAGTGTTGGTACCTAAACTGGGTTTTAATAAGCCACTCTATTCACTTCCTGGTGGATTTATTTTTCAAAATGAAAGCATAGATTCGGCGGCAAAAAGGATTTTAGAAGAACGAACCAGCATCAACGACATATATTTAGAGCAATTTAGGGTATTTGGAGAAATCAATCGAACAAATTTTGACTTTATCGAACATATCAATGAAATAGGGAGAGAAAAATTTCTAAATGTAGGAATAGATGAAGCGGACATTTCCTGGCTGACAAAAAGATTTGTTTCAATTGGATATTATGCCTTGGTGGACATCAACAAAGTAAGTCCAAAAACCACTGGCTTTGATGATTCCATAGCTTGGTACAATATCAAAGATTTGCCCAAAATGATTATGGACCACAACGAAATGGTAAACCATGCTTTGGAGGCTCTTCGTCAAAACCTTGATCAAAAACTCATTGGATTCAATCTATTGCCTGAAACTTTTACTATGAAGGAGGTTCAAGAACTTTACGAAGCAGTTTTTGACAAAGCATTTGCTAGAAACAATTTCCAAAAGAAAATATTGGATTTGGATGTATTAGAACGTCTTGAAAAGAAATTTACCGGTGCGGCCAACAAAGCTCCGTATTTGTATAGGTTTAAGAATTGAGGTTTCTTAGGTAATGTATTTATGCGACCCATCACAGCCCGGCATTTTCTTGGACATTCCACAAACGCAATCATTAAAGCCTTTTCCATTCATGATTCTTTGGGTATAGTTTTCTATGCGAGATTCCCGAGCTTTAGATTGCTTGGCTCCAGTAAAATAAATATTGTAAGCACGCTGTCGACCAGGTGTAAGTGCCTCGAAGGCTGCTTTGAATGCCGTATCTTTTTCAAATTTTAATAATAACTCTTCTGGAAAATCAAGCTCTTTGTTTTTCTCTGCAACAGGTTTTATTCCTGCTTTGTGTGCCTCGATCATTTCATACATATAAGCCAATAAAGTGGGTTTGAGTTTTTTAATCTCTTCCACATTCTTGAATCTCATCAATCTCGAAAACTGAGAGTTCTCTCCGGGTTTTACGAGAATTTTCTCGGTGTCGGCTAGTAATGAACCGTTTAAAAAACTCACAAAAGCAAAATCTTTAAAGCTACTCACCATCAGAAGATTCGTACCGTCCATGGTATAGCAAGGCTGTTTCCATTTTAGCTCTTCCATGAGACCCGTTTCTAACACAATCTTTCTGAGTTCATTGAGTTCGTCGTGCCATTTGCTTGGTTTTTCAAAAAAGTCATCAAGTAGTTCGCTCTTCATTTTCTGAGTTTTATAAGGTTTTTCTTTCCGCTGGTCGAAAATACCATGAAACGATTGTCAAAACAAGTAATAACAAGGATGGGAAAATTTCACTCACTGGATGAGCAATGTAAAAATGTGATATTGCGGCTCCAGACATAGCAAAGAAGAAACCTGCATATGCCCACTCTTTTATTAAAGGATATTTTGGAATTAGAATGGCGATAACGCCCAATATTTTCCAAACACCCAGAATGGTCAGAAAGTAAACTGGATATCCCAATTGGGTCATTTTTGCCACTTCTTCTTTCATTTTAATCAATTGAACTACGCCCGTGGAAGTCATTCCTAAAGCTAGCCAAAGGGTGGCCACCCAATAAATGATTTTGTTTCTCTTTGTCATTATTTCAATTTGTTTACAATTTCTTGTAATCTATTATGAGCCATATTAATTCCTTGGGCAAATGGCAAGGCCAACATCTGATCCCTAAATGCCACTGTTCTATAAACAATATGCATCGTCAGCTTACTTTGTTTCTCTCCAACTGATTCAAAATCTAGAAATTCCAGTTGGGCTTCAAAAGGTGTATTCTCCATTTGAAATGTCCTTGTGATTTTCATATTGGGCAAAAAATCATGGATAACTCCGCTGAAAATGTGCACATTAGCCCTATGATCGGTGGTTTCAAAACGCCAAGCACCATGCTTCTGATTTTCAAGTTTAATTACTTTCGTTCCCATCCATTGCTCCACAATTTCAGGTTCGGTGTATGCTCGAAAAAGTAATTCTAAGGGTAAATCGAAATCTCTGGTGACTATTAACTCTTGTTTACCTGCTTCAGCATGAATTTTAGTTTTCTGTTCCATTCTATTGGTATTTTTTCATAATTGTCTCCAACTTATTGAATCTTTCGTCCCAAAGCTGGCGGAATTGCTCAGCCCACTCGGCCACTTCTTTCACCTTTTCTGGATTTACACTGTAAAATATTTCACGGCCATTCTGCACTTGTTTCAATAATTCGCACGCTGTCAGAATTTGCAAATGTTTAGAAACCGTTGGCCTAGCCGAATCAAAATTAGCGGCAATAGCTCCGGCCGTCATAGCCTGAGAGGCCAATAATAAAAGAATGGCCCTTCTTGTAGGATCCGCTATGGCCTGAAATACGTCTCTTCTTAAATTCATCTGTAGCTATTTGGCTACAAATATATATGAAGCTATTTGGCTACGCAAATATTTTTCAAGAAAAATAAATTCTCAAAAACTTTCAAAAAAAAACAAATCGCAGCAGTTCAGCAACTTTAGATTTGAAATAAAAGTCATAAAAAAACCACGAATGAGGATTATAATCATTCGTGGCAGAAAATAATTTCTAAAAAACTCACTTTTTAGCTTGAGCGGCCAACCATTCCATCACTGTGGTGGGTTTTCCGTTCAACAATACTTCTGAACCGTCAAATTCTGTATGTGCCTGATTGGCATGCGAATATATCCAAGACCAGTGTCCATTAAAGTGGTAGTTTTCTCCACCAAACATTCCCGATAAGTCAATTACATGGTCATAAAAGCTAAAATGCAGGTTTTTGGCACCTGCTTTTTTCAATCTTTCATAAACAGGTATAGCGGTTTTTACAGGGTCAGTTACTTTGTCGTCCTTAGATTGTATAAACCAAATCGGCATATTCTTTATGCTATTGATTTGTGCATCTGAAATATACTGCGATTGATACGCCAATGCACTGATATAAGCCGCTGCAAAATACGAAGGTTCTTTGAGCAGAAGTTTTAATGACATATATCCGCCATTAGAGCATCCTCCAATATAAATGCGTTTTTTATCTATTCCTGGATGTGTATTGACGTAGTTTTTGATTAAAGCCATCAAACCGACATTGTAAGCATCTTCACCATTTCCAGACTGCATTTTGCCATCTTTATCCTGCATCCAAGCACCAGGGGTTTGGGGTACCAATACATAGGCCCCGCCAAAATATTTCTGAATATCTGGACTTGCATAATTAAAGGCCTTGTTTCCCATCAAAGCAATGCTTGGGTCGGTTCCACCCTCACCTCCACCATGCAACCAAATAATAAGTGGAGCTTTGGCAGCAGACTTTTTAGGAACAAATTCGGCATAAGTTAAGCTCTTTCCCGACTCATATTCGAATTTCCCTGAAAGGTCAAAATCGTCACCAATGGGCATAATTCTATCCTTCTTTTTATTCCAAATTTGATTGGTTTTTGTATTTAATACCGTCAGTTTATAATCTACCCACTGATTGCCACGGCACTCAGCTTTTTGGGAATACTGTAAGGCGGAGCTAATCTGAGAATTTGGGGCGACGTACAAAACAAGTGTAATAAATGTACCTGATTCTACTTTTTTCCCCTTATTGTCAGACACATAGGCGTAAACTACGGTTCGAGGCCCTTTTGCAAACTCCAAGGGAATAACCGCACAGGGGTGACTTCTTTCTGCCACTACCGTATAATCAGCCATGTTCACATTCTTTGTTGGGGAGTCCAGCCCAATAATTACTTTGTTTACCATTGGCCCCCAATCGAAGCCTTCCACTACCATGGTATAGTCAGGATTTTGACCAGCTTGAGCAATGGAGATTTGACTTAGTCCTAATGCCCAAAGCAGCAATAATAGGCTTTTTACGTATTTTATTTCTTTCATTTATTTACTAGGTTTTTTACACAAATTACAGATTATATATATTTAAAAATCTTGACAAATACTCCAAATCCTCTTTGAAAACTGAATCACAATTCTCTCTTTTTCAGCGACTTCACAGCAAAGTCTGCTGCACGAGCAGTTAATGCCATGTAGGTAATCGATGGATTAACACAAGATGAAGACGTCATGGCTGCACCATCGGTCACAAAGACATTTTTACAATCGTGTACTTGATTAAATGCATTCAGAACAGAAGTTTTGGGATCACGTCCCATACGAGCAGTTCCCATATCGTGAATACCTAAGCCCATGTGAGTTGGTCGGTCGTAGGAAGTTACGTTTTTAAAACCTGCGGTTTCTAACATTTCAACGGCACTGGCTACAATGTCTTTACGCATGGCCCAATCGTTTTCTACAAAAGCAGCATCTGTAACGATCATAGGTATTCCCCATTTGTCTTTTTTGTTAGGGTCAAGATAAATTCTATTGTTGGGGTCAGGTAAAATTTCACCGAAACCACCAATTCTAATATTCCAAGGGCCAGGTTTAGTCAGATTTTGTTTAAAATCATCACCAAATCCGTCGGCACTAACTCCCCTCTCCCATCCTTCACGACTAGCTCCACCTTGGTATCCGAAACCTCTAAGATAGGAAGTTTGTTTATCGTCGCCCCAGTTTCGGAAACGAGGAATATACATGGCATTTGGACGTTGCCCAAAAACATAATCATCCTCAAATCCATCTACAGTAGCCGACGCACCTGAACCCAATTGATGGTCCATGAGGTTTCTACCTACTTGGTCGCTGTCGTTACCAAATCCATTTTGGAAACGATTTGATTTCGAGTTCAACATCAAAGCAGCCGTATTGATAGAACCAGCATTTAGGAAGATTATTTTAGCAAAATATTCTTCAGTTTGCAGGTTATTTTGGTTGATAATTCGAACACCCGTGGCACGCTTCTTCTGCTCATCATAAATGATTTCAGAAACGATGGAATCGTGCAAGATACTCAAACGGTTGGTTCGCATAGCTGCTGGAATTGATCCAGACAAGGAACTATAATAAGCTCCGTATGGACAACCCCTTTGGCATTTGCTTCGGTATTGGCAAGATGCTCGACCTAAAGCTGTGTGAATGTCTTGCGGTTGGGTAAGATTAGCAACCCGACCTACCGTAACAGGTCGGTTGAACCTTTCCATCATTTTATTTTTGAAATGAACTTCAGGAGCAAATAAAGGCATAGCTGGTAAAAAATGACCATCTGGCAAAACCTCTAAGCCTTCCTTCTGCCCACTTATGCCCACAAATTTCTCTACATGTGTGTACCATGGCTCTAAATCTCCATATCGGATTGGCCAGTCAATACCAATACCTTCTTTAGCGTTTGCTTCAAAATCATGTTTTCCCCATCGGTACGACTGTCGCCCCCAGTGCATTGATTTACCACCTGTATGATAGGCACGAATCCAATCAAAAGCACGCTTTTCAATGTATGGGTTTTCTTTATCATTGGTCAAATGATTCACTACTTCTTCACTACCAAGCCCTGGAAACCTACTATTGGCCCAACGTTCTTCCGCTGAAATATTGGTGGTTTTACCTCTGTGTTCAAACTCCCAAGGTTCTTTCATGGCGGTGTCATAGTCTTCGACGTGTTTGATTTCATGACCACGTTCAATCATCAATACTTTTAGACCTCTTTCTGTAAGTTCTTTTGCAGCAAAACCTCCCGACATTCCTGAGCCTACCACAATGGCATCAAACGTATTATTTTTATTTGCTTTGATATTTAAATTCATGATTCGATTTACGATTGGTTCGATTTATGATTGGTTCGATTTATGATTAATTTGATTTGATTATTAAAATTGACGATAGCTTCGTTTTACAATTAGGTTTACCTCTAATAATAGCTACGAATATTCGTAAATCGTCATTCTAAAATCTTGAATCAATAAGCATAAGATTTTTGATTAGGTTTTAGTTTGATGAGTTCAAGTTTGCCTGGAATTTGGACATACTCAAATGAAGCCTTTAAACCAGCCTCAGAAGTGAAATAGCCTAATAGTGTAAGTTCTTTAATCAATCGCCAAAAGGGAGTCGATTTACTCTTCATCTTCTTGGTTTCTTGTTCTAGAAACTTCAAAACGCCCTTCCTTTCATCCGAATTTAAACTTAAAAACTTCACTTTTTCCAATGAAGCCAAACCCTCCATAAAACTCTCTTGATCAGGCTCCTTGTAACAATCCTTCAGCATCATTTCTATGAATGCGGGCACACCCACATCCTTGGCTCCGGGAGTTTCAGTTTTGGGAATGATAATTTCAGCAATTTCGGCCACCATCTTCTGTTGTAAATCTGACAAAATGAAAACTGCTCCTGCATTATTTGGAGATGTAGATTGTTCCCAGTGGTTCATGGCCATCAGTGAGGATGCGGAGAAGGTGCCACCCAACATCAAGGCTACATTTTTAATGACCTCTCGTCTATTCATTTTTTGTTTTTAATAAGGTTGAATACCAATTAGCAAATATATTTATTGAATTTAGAAATCAACACACAAGTCTATATATTCTTTTCAATTGAAATATAATAAACTACATGCATCATTAATTAAATAAGCTTTTCTTGAGAATAATTATTTTAGGAGGCAAATCTATAACTCCTCTTTTTTCTAGAAAATCTAGATTAAATGATTCTATTTAATCAAACCTATAGATTATAAATTTTAAAATAAGATTGGGGAAAAGAGAATTTTTAGAGCAAATTATAAATATGAAATTGTTTTAAATGCAAAAAGGAATGAGTCTTCAAATTGTTAGAATAATGTACCTTTTGGTTTTTAAAGTTCAGAAAGCCAATCGATTGGTTAAAGAATAGATATATTGTTGTTTTGACATTAAAAATAAATAATTTCTTTATTTTTATATCCTAAAACATTAAACAAAAAATGAAAAAACTTAAACTTGTACTTTCTCTAATGGTGGCCTTTTGGGCTTTTCAATCTGCAAAAGCACAATCTATCGACGAAATGGTGAAGGAATGGGAAAGAGCCAAGGCTTACACCAAAGAGTATTTGGATGCGATGCCTGCTGACAAATATGATTTGAAACCAACGCCTGAAATGCGTTCTTTTGCAGAACAAATGCTACATTTTACAGACGCCAACTATGCTTTTGCAGCTGCAGCTACAGGAGAAAAAAGTCCAATTGGGCAAGGTGAGTCAGAAAAATCTGCTGATAAATCTAAAGAAAATACGACAAAGTTGGTTATGGCTGGCTATGATTTTGTAATTAATGGAATCAAAAAAATGAACCCAGCTGTTATGGGCGAAAATGTAAAAATGTTTGGTCGTTTTGAAATGACAAAAGGCATGGCCATAACCAAATGCTTTGAGCACCAAACCCACCATAGAGGACAAACCACAGTTTATATCCGCTTGGCAGGTGCAAAACCGCCACAGGAGAAGTTATTTTAAGAATTTTATTAACAAAAGATAGGACTTTCTATAAAAGGAAGTCCTATCTTTTTATTCCAAGACTCCATTTATGAGCTATGGATTTATTCTAAAGTTTTCTTATTTTCAAGAAACCCTTGGCATTCATTTCTAAAATTCACTTTTTCTCAAACTTAGGTTTCTTTAGTTTTGTGCCAAATATTTCATTCATGAAAAACAAGAACTTACTCGTCAATAGAATTGCTGTATCCACTTTCTTTTTTGTAAACGGTTTTTTATATGCCAACTGGACTGCTCGTTTACCCGAACTTCAACGTTTTTTCGGACTTAACAATGCTCAACTCGGTACGGTTTTGTTCTGTATCGCTTTGGGTTCCATGGTTTCTATGCCCTTTGCAGGATGGTTGGGAAGCAGATTCGGTTCCGAGAAAATCCTTAAAATTGTAGCTATTTTATTTTGTTTGTCTATACCGATGGTGGCCATTTCTCAAAACGAATGGATTATCCGTCTCTGTTTTTTCTTTCTGGGAGCCGCTTCCGGTTCCATGGATGTCACCATGAATGGTCAGGCGGTTTTGGTTGAAAGACTTTGGGGGAAAATCATTTTTTCTTCCTTTCATGCTATTTTTAGTATCGGCATGGCTTTGGGAGCAGCCGCAGGAGGTATTTTTTCTAGTTTCGAAGTTAGGCTTCAAGCCCATTTATTTGTTATAGGTCTTTTGGGCATTCTTCCAATATTGTGGGCTTCCACACAACTGATTAAAGACCAAAAACATGAACCAGAAACTTTAAAGTCAAATGTAAAAACAGACAATTTCTTGGCTTTCAAAACTATTCTTCCTTTTGGAATCCTGGCGTTTTGCTGCATGACTGGCGAAGGTGCTATGGTAGACTGGTCAGCTATTTTTATGAACACGGTGGTGGGGCAAAGCGAAGTAATTAGTGCCTGGGCATTTGGTATTTTCGGAGTATCCATGACCATTGGTCGAATATTTGGTGACTTTTTTACACTAAAATTGGGAAAACAAAAATTGATGTTGATTGACGCTTTGTTGGCTATTGTTGGATTAGCTATGGCTCTAACTTTTGTTTCGTTATGGAGTACTTTTGTTGGCTTCTTCTTGGTTGGTTTAGGACTTTCTACTATTGTCCCAATTGTGTTTTCGTCCGCCGGAAACCTCAAAAACATTAGTCCATCCGCCGGTATTTCTATGGCTACTTCAATAGGCTACGCTGGCTTTTTTATAGGACCTCCCGCCATTGGTTTTTTGGCAGAGACATTTGGACTAAGAGTTGGCCTTGGGTTTGTTTTGGGTTTATTTTTATTAATGGCCATTGTGTTGTTGACAATTTCTAATAAAAATAAAATTTAAGAATTTGTAAGTATTGTTAATGGGTGTTTAAAAAATAAATTTTGGGTAATCTACTTATAAGAATAAATCGAGTAACGTATTTTTCAAAAACCAACTTAACGCGTAGATCATCATTCAAAGTAAACCTAAACTCAGACCGAGAGCTGATTCTATTGCCACCATTGATGTTAAAAATAGCTGCTGATTTGCCCACTCAAAAAGTAGAAACAAACGAAAATCCATGGTTGATCAAGCTTGTAATTCCTCTAAAATTCATCGTACTGTCTATGGTTTGTCCACACATTCTTTGAACGCTAAAAAGGAGTAAAAAATTAGGCTAACAAATAGAAATATAACGATAAGTAATCATTAAAGACCTCAAATAAGAATAGTTTAACATTTCAAAATTATAGCTAAAAAAAGGGGGAGATCAACAGATTAAATAGAAAAACTGCGAAAATCAAACGATTGGTCTTGTTGCTTAGATGATATCATCGACTACTTTATTAGTAAATGGATTAATCAGGAATAAGGCATTTAGTCAACATTAAGTGCTTCATTTAAGATCGAAAAAGATTTTAACTTTGCATCCATATCGAAAATATGTGACGCTACCATCAATTCATTTATCTCAGTTTCAGCTATGAATTGGGAGAGGTTTTTCTTTAAGGTTTCCTTACTTCCGTAAAAAGTACAGGAAAGCATGTTGTTTACGGCATTTTTAACTTCTGGAATATTGTAACTCTCTGGAAAAGAACCTGCTGGCCTTAGAGGCTTGCGTGTGTTGGTTATAATTCCAACAAAAAGATTGAGCAAACTACTCAATAAAAAATTTGCTTCATCGTCAGTATCTGCACCAATGACATTCACGCAGGCCATTACGTAAGGTCTTTGTAGAGCAGTTGATGGCTTGAAATTGCTTCGATAAATTTGAATGGCCGTACGAAATTGTGCAGGTGCAAAATGTGACGCAAAAGCATAGGGAAGTCCCATTTCTGCAGCCAAATAGGCACTGTCGGTACTCGAACCCAATATCCACAGCGGTATATCTAAGCCTTCGCCCGGAAATGCCCGCACTTTAGCATCGGCATTGTCATCGCTAAAATATGTTTGCAGTTGACGTACATCTCTCGGGAACGAATGGGCTGTTTCTTGATTTCTTCTTAAAGCCATGGCTGTGACTTGGTCGGACCCCGGTGCACGACCCAATCCCAAGTCTATTCGACCAGGATAAATAGTTTCGAGCGTGCCAAACTGTTCCGCTATCACCAATGGACTATGGTTAGGCAACATTATTCCGCCTGAACCTACTCGGATGTTTTTGGTTTTTCCTGCCACATGGCCAATCAAAATCGAGGTAGCCGAGCTGGCAATGTATTCCATATTGTGGTGTTCGGCCATCCAAATACGCTGATAACCAATCGACTCCACGTAATGGGCTATTTTTACGGTATTGCTTATGGCAGTGCGGTGGTTTCCTCCTTCCACTACAGTGGCGAGTTCAAGGACAGATAAAGGTATTTTGGTCATTTGATGAGCAGGCTTTCATTAACAACCCGAAGTACATTTGGAAAGTTTGGCTAAGTGTTCAAATGTATAAAAAACTTTTATCCAGCATATGTTAAACAACCCTCCCCTCACCAAAGCTTTAATTAAAAAAAACTCTGCACGCAAAAATGTTCCAAAATTGTTTTTACCATGTTTGGTGGAACCGTAAAAATCAAAATTATTATCCAAACCAAATTGATAGTTTTTATAACTATTACCAGTCCATAAATAGAAATAGCTTCTATTGTGAGGCTTTGTGAAAATTGTATAATTAATAATGGTTGGACGATGGTGTATAGTCCCCAATGATCATTTAATTTTGGCTTAAATTCTACTATTGAGAAGTTTTCGAAATGCTTTTGTTCCGTCAATCCAATTTGAGTCTGAATGACCACCAGTATTTTTGGGTCAGCATGTACAAACAGCAAACCTGCTGGCGGGACTAAACTGCTTATTCAATTGAAAATTAAGTTCTCTATCGCCTAACATCGAATTTACAGGCTTTGGCGGTGTTGGAGGGGTTTTACATCTGTGGTTTGTCCCGAAATGCAAGTGGACACTAAAAGAACAATTAGAAAATAATGGATCCGATGAAGATATTTTTATCAAAGATATGAGTATACTTAAAATAGATTGGGGAATATTTTAAGTACAAAAATTCCAATATCACATTTTACATCTTAATGATTTTTATTGTTTAAATTAGAATATCAGAAGCACAATTACGAAAAAAATAGACAAATCGAAAATGTTGGTCTATAGTATAATTCTAATTGGCTTAAAGAAAAAAGCTCATCAATATGGTTTATTTCCAATTAATTGCAAACCCACAGAATCGATTTATTCTAAGGGTTTTTTACCATTATTTGAGAAAAAGACATGACCGAATTAAAAACTAGAAAAATTGATTTTTCTTTCAAAAATTCTGCTTAAAATGAAACATCAAAATTTACCCATAGCTTTACAGAATTGTAACAAAGATAAATAGTAGTAATATTAGCATTTTACATTTGCAAATGGGTCACGAATTATCCAATTGCCCTGTTTTGATTTTATCAAATCGGTTTCAAGAAATTCATTATACTTCGTAATGAGGTTTCCTAAAACATCCTCATAAACAAGTGAAAGAGACTCGGTTTTTTTCTTAACAAGCACCACTTCTATTAAATCACAAACCATGTTGAAATCTCTGATGGTTGGATTTTCGATATTGTAGCCATAAGTAGAGGAAAATGTATTCATATAGATTCTATTATTTTTTTTGTTTTTGGTCAGGGTCTCTTAAAGAGGTCAACACACTAAGCATTTCACCAAAAAAGACTTGCGAAATATAGGGCAAAAATCATTCCATTTTTTGTGCCAATTCGCACTATCAATGAGCAAGTTATGAGAAAATTTCATTTTGGTACCGTTCAATAATTTTATTATTTGCAATACTCTTTTTTTATTAATTTATTTTAGCAAAAACTAGAAAAAAAACACAAATGCAAATAATTGGCAAGCAAGTAATAAACTAGAATACTCCTTTTTTAAATCGAAATGTTTTATTTAAATCCTATAATGTTTTTTGAATAGGAAATGCTGAAATATCTTTGCTTATTGATGATGAGTATAGCCGTAGATAAACTACAAATAATAAAAATTGAAAAATAACCTCATTTACGTGGTACTGATCTGCATATCGGTATCATGTGAAATAATCGCAGCATGGAATGCTGAAACTGGCATAAGAGCCATAGAAACTTTTATTTTTCGACAAGCCGTGACTTTTATCTTGGCTATGTGGTACTATCAAAGTCAAGGGTCAAAACTAACGAATCTGCAAAGGAATTTCCTGATGACACTTTTAATTCCGTTGATATTTGGATTTTCGAGATATTTCATACCTGACCCTTTGGCAATTAAAGTGAACGCTTTTTTTTATTTTAGTACCTATGTTTTGTGGATTCTCCAATTCAAATCACTTGGAGCAGAGTTTAAAATATCCAAATTCCCTTTTGCTTACTTTTTATTCATTCCACTCATTTTCGCCATTCCATTTTTGTATTATTTCTTTGTGTTATTTCCGATGTTAAATCATGGAAACAAGGTATTGGTATTTTTGTTTGCCCTATTTGCAGCCAGTACATGTGTATATGTCTTGTTTTTGCCCACCACCAAAGACTTTTCTGGGCGACATTTAATTATTTTCGGTATTTGGCTCACCGAATTTACACACATGATGCAGAGCTATTATCATTTCAACAACGAAGGTCTATTTATTTATCCATTTGCAAGGATATTACAAACATCTTCCTTCATCTTCTTACTGATTGGAATGACTAGCTATTGCAGACGTAACTCAAGGATAATTATAGAATATTGACGGTTTTTTATTAAACAATCTAGAAACTGTAAATAGTTTAAATAGTCAAATAAAGTACAAATTTCTGATTAGAATTTTAGGAGCGTCATTTTGTTTATTTAAATAATCCCCGCTAGAACATTTCCGTATCTTTTAGATTTAAGGAAATAAAAAAGTTGCGAATTAATTGTTACTAATAATCCACTTCTTTTTTCTCAATCCAGAAATTTATGTCGAGTATATGGAAAACCTCTAAGAAAAATCAGGTTTATATTGTTTCAAATTCTCAGAAATGCATTTTAAATTTTAACAAATTCAAAATGAGGATTATAGAGACTGCAAAATAAAAACAAATTCTCGTAACAATTTTAAAATAAAATAGTTACAACTTTTAATTCTCCAATTATCATATAACATTTTTTTATATGAACTTGGGATATTAAAAAAATAACTTAAATTAGTTATAAGAATAGCCTACGTTAATTAATTAAAAATAAGCCTTGAAAAACAACTACATTTTTGTGTTATTGGTATTTCTTTTATTGATAGTTGAGATTTTCGCATTTATAAAAACAGGAGATGGAACGATGAGCCTTCTGGATTTTATATTTCGAGAATTGGTTAATCTAGCATTGGCCATTTTGTACTATAGACAACAAGGTTCAAAACTTAACATGGTACAGATAAAATTTCTCATAACTATACTGATCCCTCTGCTACTGGGACTCTCTAGGTTCATATTCACTGCTTTAATTGCCATCAAAATTAATACGGTCTTATATTTAGTAATTTACGCTTTATGGTTAAATATCTTAAAATCCTTAGGGACGCAATTTAATAAATTCAGATTTCCTCGCACATATTACTTATTGGTTCCAATTATTTTTATAATCCCATTCTTAAATTATTTTTTGGTAATACTTCCGATGGAGGACATCCAAATTAAAATTTCTTCTTTTCTGTTTGCATTATTTGCGGCCTGTACTTGCGTTTTTGTAATGTTTTTGCCACCCACCAAAAACCTTTATGACAGGTATTTGATAATTTTTGGGATATGGCTCACGGAGTTTATACACATTATGCAAAGCTATTTTGTATTTAATTCAGAAATATTTTTTATTTACCCATTCGTTAGAATTTTACAAACAGTTTCCTATATGTCATTAATATTTGGAATGACCAGCTATTACAAACCGCATTCAAGAATAATTATAGAGAATTAGTAGGCACCAATCAGATTTTATATGGTATTACCTTCAGAAAGTATTTGAAAGAAATTAAAGCAAAATGTTTTCCATAAAAAAAGAGCAAACTAAGCTGCTCTTTGATTGTTAAAAAATTAAACCTTATTTAACACCAATTACTTTTACCTCACCCAAAAGTCCTGCAGGCTCTAATGGAGAGTTTGCTCCATAGAAAGGCATGGTGGTGAATGTAGTTTTAATTGCGTTCGGTTGAGCATCTCCAATTAATCGGTTCACCCAAGTGTTGGTCACGTCAATTTTTATTTTATTTTCACCTGCTTTTAAGGCACTACCAATATCTACATTGAAAGGTTTTTTCCAAACAGTTCCGATTTTTTGGCCATTAACAAAAACTTCCGCTATATTTTTAACGTCACCCAGGTCAAGAATGACACTTCGAATCCGGTCAACCTTCGAGGCTTTAATATCAAAGTTAAATGAATTTTCATAAGAGGCTGTTCCAGAAAAATACTTGATGTTGGCATCGGAGTTTTCATGCCAAGAAGTCAACTTATCGAATATAGCTGATTGGTTACTGAAACTTACTTTCCAAGGTTTATGGATGGTGGTCAACAAAGTTTCTGTAGTTTTTGGTTTTTCATAAGATTGGGCAGAGGCTTTTTCCTTAAACACGACAAAATACGCGTCCCAAGACTCAAACTTCAAAGGAACTATCGTGCGGCCGTCCTTTATTTGATAACTCAGTTTCTCGGTTTTCCCTGTTTGGGCATTCCAAAGTTCAGGTATTTTGCCAATAACCCTAAAACTAACTTCGGCGGTAGTTGGCGAGTCACTTCTGTTATTCAACCAATAGATATCAGTTGATTGGTTACTAGATGCCTGATTTAACTGAGCAGAGTTGAAACCGGTATTTCTATGTCTAAAAAGAACCTTATTAGTGGTTCCAGAAATTTTAAGGTCAGGTTGGAAATTCAACTTTTCAACTGAGGTAATTTGGTTGCTTTTCCAAATTTCAGCAGCTAAATTCTGGAATTCTGCATCGTTATCAGCCAAACTAGGAGATTTTACAGGCTTTGCTCCTACTATTTTAACCCCAGCATCTACCAAAGTTTTTATTTTTTTCAAAACTGACAAGGTCATCATTTTGGTACTTTCGTCGAGCATCAGCACCTCGTAAGTGTTTCCACTTTGAGCAAACAATTGTCCATTTTTTGGTTGAATAGCATTAATCAAAGCTGAGGAGTTGACAAAATCGAATTCGAAACCCTTGGGAATATTTGGTAAACTTTTGCGACTTATCCAGGTAATATTGGTATTCTCTCCATATAAATATAGAATATCTGCTACATTGCGACCTTGCTGCAACATGTACGAACTCCTGCCCAAATAGTCCATCCAAGCTTTGGCACCTGCCCCCGACCATGTTTCTAATCTTGAAAAATACTGACCAAAAGGTCCCAATGAAAACCCGGGAGATTTATCTAAAGGTTGATGCACAGAGGTATGTATCACGAAGCGATTGAGTCCAGAGGCCAATTCAAGATCGGCTGTTCTTTTTAGTTTTTCGGGATATTCTTGAAAAGGCTTACCAACGGAAGTCATGGACTCCGCTGCAACGAAAGGTTTTCCATAAATATGGGCAACCGATGCGGCTTCCCTAATATCGGCCTCACTTCTAACTTCCTCGTCAGGTCCTGGCACCAAACTACCAGGTGTCCACATAGCAGCCATCGGAATATCAGCATTTCGTTTTACATCCATGCCGTCAGCCAAATAAATCCTGCCACCTTCGTGAGACTCCGTATATCTTTTCATTCCTCTCTTAGCCAACTCCTCTCCTATCACATCATAGTGGTTTTCGGCTATCATTTCACCGATGGTTTTTCTAAAATCCCAAAGAAATTTCTCACTTTCGTCCAAACCATTTACCACACGACCGGTCAGAACAGGAAGATATTTCAACAAACTATAACCACGTCTTTTTTGAAATTCCTGGGGCATGTTTAGTGTCCAGTTCATGTGGCCAGCCTCATAACTGTCTAAAGCCATGTATTCTAAACCCTTGGCTCCTAACTGTCCCCCTGTAGCATCTTTATACAAATCCAAATACGTATTTATGTATTTCTTTACCGCTTCTTTATCCAGTTTATCCACTTCAAGACCAGTAGCTTCTGGCGATGCGGGATGGTTTTGGCGACCAGTAAGACTAAAACCCAAGCGAAGTATTATCCATTCGCCACTAGTTGGAGCAGTCCAATTAAGGCTTCCATCAGCACTCATTTTTGAAGTTAAATCTATCGTATTTTGACTCTGAATCACATCTGGAATTTCACTTTTAAAACTCAAATCCCCGTATTCACTGTCTTCTTTCCATGGCGAAAAACCAGCTTTGTCTTCTGATTGGTTAATTCTTGAAGTGTTAAAAAGAACGAATTCTGCAACATTAACACCATCGGGTTTTGTAGGTGACGGAGCCCCCATCATGGCCAACATGGGGCTCACAGTAATTGGAAGGGTTTGAAAACACATACGCCAGTATTTGGCCGTAGTGATAGGAATAGAAACTGTATTAAATGGGACTGTACTTCCTGATACCTTACCTACTGTACGCCAATTGATTCCGTCATCGCTTACTTTTAAACTTCTATTTTCGGGAGCTCCATTAAACTCGGCGAGGGGATCTTGACTTGCACCTGAAACGGCAAATGCTCTGAAAGTTTGTGATTTATCAAACGAATATTGAACGTACATATCCTGCCCAACTTCCATTGGTGGAATGGCATAAAATGTTTTAATATCATGGTCTAAAAGGCCTTTAAAATCAAAATCCCCTCCCGAAACCGTAATTTTGGGATTCATTTGAGGCAAGTGTTTTTCTTTGTCAGACAGCTTATAAGCTATGACGAATGCGTCTGCAGCAAACTCCGGTTTTATACCTACAAACCCTCCTGAAATACCTCCACCACTTTCAGGAACTTCTTGATATTTACCAATATTGTTGGGCAATGCTGGCAGTTTTCCGTTAAATGTCTCTCCTCCCTTTATCAATACCTCGGACCAAACTATTTTCTTCATGGCATCTTTGGGCTCAACCCACGGACCGCCTGTCACACTCCAACCTGGAGAACCAGCAATGGCCATTTCTAAGCCATTTTTGACGGCCATGTCAGTAGTAAACTTAAAGGCATCTTTCCAGTCTGGATCCATAAAAACCAATTTCTTGGGAACTACTAAAGGAGTAAACAAATTGGCATCAAAATTTTGAAAGCCGCCAATTCCTGTTTTTTTCATCCAATCGAGATCTTTTTGGATACCTTCTTTTGAGATGTTTCCGTTCATCCAATGCCACCATACACGTGGTTTAGCTGCATTGGGCGGTGTTAGAAAGTCTTTTAGTAAAGTACTTTGAGCCATTAATTGCGATTGAAGCAATAACAAGCCAATAAATATTTTTTTCATAAATAATGATCGGTTGAAAAGAAATAAACTGTATCAATTTCGTTTGAAGAAATTCCAAGCTTCGAGATAAATATCGATATCGTTGGGATAATCATGTTTGCCACCGATTACTTTAAAAAGCGTTATTTCTGGCTTTCTTTTGGATTTGTAGGTATACTTTTCCACTATTTTACCATCTTTTGGATCTCTGTCTGGCATGGCTTCCATTTTCGGAGAGCCTTTATAGCCAGCCAAGCTTGACCAATATTGAAACGTTCTATCTGTTGAGCGAACAAAACCTAAATTTACTTTGGGTCCCAGTTTAACTTCCCCTCCATTATAAGGATTTATTTCATCAGCTGTTCCGTTGACAATCATTACAGGTTTTTTTAAACGTTTTTCTGCACAATCCAAGTTGTTGGTGTCGGGTAGATTGGCAATAAATGCCGTTATGGCCCTAAAACGCTCGGGCATAGTCAAAACCAATTTGTAGGCCATGTGTCCACCACCAGAAGTACCAATAGCAAATATTTTCTTTTCGTTTATATCATATTTCATTTTGAAATAATCTATCATTTGGCCGAAAAAAGCCTCCTCATTTATATTCTCCATATTTGCTGCTGAATTAGCAGTTTTCCGGCATTCGTTCCAATATCTTTTGTAGCCGTTCGGATACACCAAAAAAATATTTTCAGCCTCGGCAATACCTTCTAGTTTTTTCTCAGCTTCACTTTTTCTAATGACTTGGCCATCGCCTTGTGAACCATGAATAACAAAGACGAGTGATGCTTTCGGTTTTGGAGCGGGAATAAAATAAAAACTTCGGTAATTGTTTTCAATAAGTAAAGAGTCGGACAAAGTTTGTGCTTGAGTAGATATCCTCAATAACAATAAGAGAACAGTGGCTATAGTAATTTTCATTTTTGAAATAAATTTAAAAGGACGAACTATCAAGATTTTTTAATCAAATAAAATAATTGAGGACCTTCCTGGCCACGCAGAATATTACTGAAACAGGAAACTTACAAACAGCGGTATATTACTTAACCATTATCAGCGTCTCTACTTTAGAGGAGTCTAATTTTTCAGCCAGTTTGGTTACTTTCAGGAGAGACACCAAAACACTGTCAGATTTTATACGAGCATTGGCTTTGGTAAAAATATAATCAGGCGAATTTCCCGCTTTAGAACTATTGGCTATTTCATAGGTATTTTTGAGGCTATCATTTCTAAAGTAACTCAGAAATACATGTGAACCATAAAAATAAGGTGATGCATCTACACTTACATACTGCAGTTTCCAGAGTTCATATCTTTCTGATTTACTTTTGTGCAAAGTTTTCACCTGATAGGCTCCAGCATCTGCCACTTCTCCATTCTTAATTGACTTTAAAAAAGAATCATAAGCTTTGTTTAACTTCAAAGAATCGAGTTTTTTTAAACCTGAAAAGTAAAATTCGAAATCGGTATTTTCATCTAAACTTTTGATATTAACCGACATTTGTCTTATTTTGAAATCGGTCAAAGCTCTATAAGAAGTAGAGTCTATTCTATCAATTTTCACTTCGTAATCGACTTTGTTTTTCAGGTTGGAGTTTCCACAAGCGAGAAACATACACGATATTATAGAAAGAAATAGTAATTTTTTCATTTATCAGTTATTGTAAAGGGTATAATCAATTTCTAAAAAATCTTCCACATTTGGAATCCAAAAGTTTTGGATAAAATCAAGATGGGCAGGATGATTTGAATAAGTATCATATTGTTCTTGATTTTCAAACTCCATCGAAATACCATATTCAAATTTATTTTTGGGGCTTATCTGTTTCAAAACCTCAAATGTCTTGACGTCTGGTATTACTTTTAGTTTGTCTACCGCATCAAAAAAAGCTTTCTTGGACTCATGGGAAATGGTCTCTTTTAGTTTGAGAATGACGGAATGGCGTATCATGTTTTAAGGCTTGAGTTTAATTTATTGGATAATTTAGAATTTCGTATAAGATTTTTTTCCTGACATCTTAAACGTCAAGGTCATTCAATTTTCTCTTTTAATTTTAATATTTCACGGTAATAGTTGATTGTCTGTTTTACTGAACTTAAGTTATTGGGTTTCTCTTTGGTGTCTCTTTCTATATTGATATTCCCTCTAAAATCCTGTCTTTTCAGTTCATCAAAAATTGCTGGAAAATCAATCACACCCGTACCAACTTGTACGTCCTGAATTTTAGTATTATTATACTCAGCGATGTCTTTTAGATGAATTCCTATTATTTTTCCTTCCAATTTCTTGATAGCGTCCAGCGGATTCAGGCCAGACTTTGGATAATGACCTAGATCAGGACAAGCACCAAAACTCGAATGACCTTCAATGGCTGCTAGCACCGAATCTGGGTGCCAATATATACTATTTCCGTTCCAGTGATTGTGCAATGCCACTTT
This sequence comes from Bacteroidetes bacterium B1(2017), assembly GCA_002256395.1. Lineage (GTDB taxonomy): Bacteria > Bacteroidota > Bacteroidia > UKL13-3 > UKL13-3 > B1. The sequence goes on from NKJG01000011.1 coordinate 54,329, forward strand.
TACTCCATATGCTTTAGCCAAACTATCTACACTATTCCACATATTTTTGGGCGGTTCGGCAGTTACATATTTCACGCCAAAACGATTTGCAAATTCAAAATCACGTTTCCAGTTGTCAACAGTTTTACCACCAGTGATGTAAATGGACTCCATCTTAAAACCTTTTTGATTAAGTTTGGCCTTCAATTGTTGTACACCTGACGGCGATAAATTCATGAGGAGACTATCTTTGAGTTCAATTCCTGCTTTTGCAAATGTGAATCCCTCCACATATTTAATACTGGCACTATCGGCATAGTCTAGCTGCTGCGGGAAAGACATATTACTAAAAGTGTACAAAGCTAGTCCGAGTTTCCAATTAGAAGGGTCGCCTTTGCTCTTTTTGGTTTTAGATTGTGCTAAACCTTGAATTGTGAAACACAGAAAAATACCAATCACAAAAACTATTTGTAACACGGGAGACTGCCCAGACGACTTCATATTGATAATTATTTAAGGTTAATTTTGCTTTAATTCTCATTCATATGGCGATACCCCTACTGAGGTCCATCCACCATCTATCACCAAATTCTGCCCCATTATCTGTCGCGAAAGTGGAGAAACCAAAAACAATGCGGCATGAGCAATATCTTCTATAGTTGCTGGCCTACCAGATGGTGTAATTCTGGACCAAGTGGAAATGTATTCGGTATCTTCTAAAGTTCGTTCAGTAAGTGTTGCCCCTGGAACAACGGTGTTAATATTTATTCCATGAGGTGCCAAATCCACGATCAAATTTTTAGCCAATTGATCTATGGCGGCCTTTGTCATGCCATAGGCAGCCAAGTTTTTGTGAGCCGCATGGGCCGTGACAGAGGATGTTAACAAAACACTTCCCCCTTCACCTTGGGCGACCATTTGTCTAGTGACTGCTTGCGTAAGGAAAAAAGTCCCAAAAAGATTGACTTGCAATAAATGCTGCATTGAAATCGGTTGATACTCCCAAAAATCACCAAAGGTGGTAATACCCGCATTGGCCACTAAGATGTCTAATCTTCCGAAATTATCAACCGTAAACTTTACAACATCCTGTATAACAGACATTTCTGAAACATCTCCAGCAAATGCCTTACAAACCCCTTGCTCGTCAGTTATTTTTTGACTCGCTTTTTCAGCCAAATTTTTATCTATATCATTGAGTATGATTTTAGCACCATTTTTTGCTAATTTTCGAGCTATTTCAAAACCTATACCAACACCTGCACCCGTGACTATAGCAACTTGGTTTTCAAAAAGCCTATTTTCGTGTTCTTCTTTCAATTTCTATTTTATCCATTAATTGTCATAAAAGTATTAAAAAACTGATTTAAGAAATATTCGACCTAAATATTTAATCTTTCTTTCTAAATTCTAAAATTTAAAAGACCGTAAATTCAAATGAATCACTACCAAAGCTAAAGAAAAAAAATCACCAAACTAACCTGCACTGTTGATGCCTAATAGCTATTATTTGTATTCCTTTGGCATCATACCTGTTTTACTCTTAAAAAACCTTGCAAAATTGCTAGGAGTTTGATTTCCCAATTTTATTGCGATTTCTGCAATATGCAGATTAGAATATTTCAACAAGGATTTAGCTTCCAAAATCATCATTTCGTTAAGCAAATCTTGAGATGATTTCAAAGTTATATTTTTTACACATTTATTTAAGTGGTTGGGAGTAACATGCAGATAATTGGCATAATCACTCACTTTTTGTTTTTGATAAATAAACTGAGAAAGTGCCTCTTTGTAACGTTGCACCAGACTTGCTGCAGCATTTTTTTGAGGTTTCAAATCTGATTCAACAAACAATGAGGCTTCTTTAAGTAAAGCAAAAATATAAAAGGCTATCAGCTCCATTTGCTTATTTTCACCCTCTTGATCTAAAACTTCTAACCTGTAAAAGATATTTAAAATAGGTTCAATAGCTTCAGAAGAAACGGCCACAACAGGATTAGAAAGGAAATTTAAAAAATTGAATTTATTGAGGTGTTTGTCTAAGGATAAATGTTTGAGAATATCAATATCAAAATGCAAAAAATAGCCTTCGGCATCCTCACTCATGTACTCGTGTGAGGTAATTTGGTAAGGAGGTAAAAAGAAAAATTGACCCACTCCAAACTCATAGTTGGCTAAGCCTTTGCTTCTTATCGATTTACCTTTGGTAAGAAAAATCAAATCATAGACAGTTTTGCGATGCGGAGGCAGGGGAAAGGAGAGTTTATCTCGATAATTCTCTATACGATTAATATGAAAAAGATTATGATCTTTGCTAAAGTTAAACGGCCAACTTACCCCTCCGAAATGGAAAGAATCCAATCCGTTGGGTTCGATTACTGGTATGTTTATTTCTTTATTCAAGCGTAGTTATTGGTCAATTTATTATTAGATAATTGGTATAATTGCAACGTTATTATTGTTATCTCGGTTAGCTTTTACTAATTCTCTCAATACTTTATATTTCTTATTCAAAATCTAATTATAGGTTTTAGCCAACTTCACCAGTCATTTTTTTTATTAATAAAAACCTCTTATCCAATAACGAGTTTACTAATAACCGATCAACAAATAACCAAAGAAGATTACTCAAAAATAGCCACTGCCCTTGTCCAACCAGCACTTGCTTTTTCTATTTTGGCTGGGAAACACGCTACCTTAAACCCAAATGGCGGTAATTGATCTAGATTTGCCAGTTTTTCGATTTGACAATATTCTTTTTCGATACCCACGTAATGTGCCTGCCATATAACCCCTTGTCTAGGGTTGGCTTTGTAATCAGCGGCCTGAATATGCAAGGGAATATCCCAACCCCAGCCATCAGTCCCCATTACTTTTATACCTTGGTCAATCAGCCAATGGGTGGCTTTTGCAGATGCACCCACATGAATTTTTACAAAATTATCGTCGTGAATGCGTTTGTCGGCATCACATCGAATGAGTACAATATCAAGTGGTTTAAGCTTATAGCCAATAGCTGATAGCTTTTCCTGTAAATCTTCTGGCTCAAACATATAACCATCCGGCTTATCCGTAAAATCCAAAACTACTCCATCTTGAAAAAACCAATCCAGTGGCATTTCGTCGATTGTACGAGAGGGTTTCCCTTCGCAAGTGGGATAATAATGGTAGGGAGCATCGACATGCGTACCACAATGACTGGTTACGGTCAAAGTTTCTCCAGCAGGTCCGTTATCGTTTACAAAACAATCGGTCATACCTCCAAAAAGCATAGCTCCAATCTTTTTAGCACCATTTTTATGATCTTCATAATCGATTTTGGTGGCCATTGGCTCCTTGATTTTTTCCGAAATGGTTACTGAAAGGTCTATAATTCGCATGTTTGGTTATTGGTTAATTGATTACTGGTTAATTGGATATTTGTATCTTGCTAATTGCTTTAGTGACAAATGTTAATAAGTTTAAAGTTTTTCTAATTAAACCCTCTAAAATTTATTGCTATTCATTAAAATACTCCTCACTTTAAAAGCCTACCACCGTCCACAGTAATAATATTTCCTGTTGAAAATGTCAATTGCGTAGCAACAGCAAAAACGGCGTTTGCTACATCATTTCCGTTTGCAAAACGCTCCAAAGGTGTATTTTCCATTTGATTTTTCAAAAAAGCTGGGTCAAAGTTTTTGGTATATTCACCTTCAACAAAACCAGGTGAAACAGACACCACCCTTATTTTCGGTGCCAAAGCTCTAGCCAAAGACCTCGTCATGGAATCGACCGCTGATTTGGAGGCACAATAAGCCACATTCGAACCAATTCCGTAAATTCCGGCTATTGAGGAGATATTTACCACTAAGGCAGAATCTTCCTCTGACTTCATTAATAAATCTTTAAAAGCCCTGACCATTGCAAAACCTCCTCTGAAATTGGTCTGCATTATTTTATCAATCCAATCATCTGTCAATCCATCCAAGTCATCGTGTTTTACTGGAGTGGTTATGCCTGCATTATTTACCAAAACATCCAATTTTCCGTATTTTTCAAGCACAAATTGCTTCAAGTCGGCCACTTTATCTGGATCAGTAGTTGGGGCATGAAAGATGGAATGTTTACCGTGATGCAAAGTAGCAAGCACTTTTTCGGCTTTTTCGGCATTAGTATTATAAGTAATTATAACATCAAAACCATACTCAGCAAATTTTCTACAAATCGCTGAACCTATTTCACCTGCACCACCTGTAACTAAAACTGTTTTCATAAAACTTCTTTTTTGTAAATCGTCATTCGACATTCGTTATTCAATATTTGTTATTCGTTATTGGTTATTCGCAATTCGTCATTCGTAAATCGTAAATCGTCATTCCTTTTAGCTAAAACCGCAAATCCTAAATCAAGAATACCTCCTCACCCTAATATCTGCCTGCTCTTTGTGGCCAGCAAAATTCTCGATCTCACACAATCTTGAACAATATTCACCAATCAGTGCACTGGCCTCAGGCGTTCTGATTTCTTGGTAAGTACATGTTTTCATAAATTTACCCACCCAAAGCCCTCCAGTATATTTTGCCCCATGTTTGGTTGGCAAGGTGTGATTTGTACCAATTACTTTATCTCCATAAGCCACATTGGTATATTGACCAAGGAAAAGTCCGCCATAATTGGTCATTTTTTCTAAAAAATATCTTGGGTCTGCTGTCATTACTTGCACGTGCTCACTCGCTATGGCGTCGGCTTCAGCTACCATTTCATCTACCGTATCCACCACTATCACTTGTCCATAGTCTCTCCAAGAAATGCTCGCAATATCTGCCGTTGGAAGGGTTTTTAATTGCTTTTCCACTTCTAATATAGTTTCTTTTGCCAACTTTTCAGAGTTTGTCAACAAAATAGCTGGAGAAGTTGGCCCATGTTCGGCTTGACCGAGCAAGTCAGTGGCACAAATTTCGGCATCGCTGGTATCATCCGCTATCACCAATGTTTCAGTTGGACCAGCCAGTAAATCTATACCTATTTTTCCAAAGAGTTGCCTTTTTGCTTCAGCCACATAAGCATTTCCTGGCCCAACAATCATGTCTACTGCATCTATGGTTTCTGTTCCTAGAGCCATGGCTG
>NKJG01000074.1 GCA_002256395.1 Bacteroidetes bacterium B1(2017)
GTTTACAAACTTTAGACCTTGGCTCAAGTCAAATTAGCAATATTCGTTTTTTAGAAAAACTGACAGGTTTACAAACTTTAAACCTTAGCGATAATCAAATTAGCGAAATTCGTTTTTTAGAAAAACTGACAGGTTTACGTACTTTATACCTTAGCTCAAATGAAATTAGCGATATTCGTTTTTTAGAAAAACTGAACGGTTTACAAACTTTAGCCCTTCGCAAAAATCAAATTAGCGATATTCGTTTTTTAGAAAAACTGTCAGGTTTACAAGCTTTAGACCTTGGGAATAATCAAATTACGGATATTAGTTTTTTGTCAGGCATGTCCAATTTATCGCTATTATACCTTAGAGATAATCAAATTACAGATATTAGTATTTTGTCGGGCTTGTCGAATTTGTCTCAATTAGACCTTAGCCATAATCAAATTTCGGGTATTAGTTTTTTGTCGGGTTTGTCTAATTTGTCTCAATTAATCCTAAGTAATAATCAAATTGCGGACATTAGTTTTTTGTCTGGATTGTATAATTTATCTCAATTATTCCTTTGCACTAATCAAATTAAAGATATTAGTATTTTGTCGGGCTTGTTTAAGTTAACTCAATTAGACCTCAGCAAAAATGAAATTTCGGAAATTAGTAAATTGTCTGGCTTATCCAATTTGTCCAAATTAGACCTAAGTTCTAATCAAATTACCGATATTCAATATTTAAAAGAATTGATAAATTTAGAATCCTTAAAGCTGAATAATAATAAAATAGTTAATTATTCATATATCTCTAAATTAGAAAATCTTTTGGAAGTTGATTTAAGTAATAATAAAATTGAAACATTATCATTAATAGTACATAATAATAAATTCATTCCTCTGGAAAATAATCCCATAAAAAAGGTTTCTTTAGAAAATTACGTCGAATTATTATCTTTTAAAATATTTAGTTCCAATCTTAAACCAACAATAAATTTCTTAAAGAGTCGCATAGTCAAAAGTCAAAGATATGAAGAGGCAGCTCAATTAAGAGATTTCGAAAAGAAACTTTTTCGTGATGATTATAAAGTTGAAAATTTAGATACGGATATTTTATGTAAATACCATAATGAGTTTTTGATTGAATTTTCAAAGTACATTTCCCTTGATACCCCTCCAATAGAAGTAATCAAACAAGGTGAAAATGAAATTATAGATTACTTAAAAAAAATAGAAACCGAAGGTATAGATTATATCTATGAAGCAAAACTAACCCTTGTAGGTGATGGAGGTGCAGGTAAAACCTCGTTACAAACTCGGATTGTTGATAATTATGCACCACTGCCCAAAAGTGAAGAAAGAACGAGAGGAATAAAAATATCTTACTGGCATTTTAAAGATAAAGAAAATACAAAATACACGGCTAATATTTGGGATTTCGGAGGGCAAGATGTCTATTATCCTGTGCATCGCTTTTTCTTAACCGAAAACTCCGTGTATGTTTTGATGGCTTCTACCCGTATCCAATCACATAATTTTGAGTATTGGATTCCTACCATTTATCAATTTGGTGGCAACAGCCCAATCATTTTGGTTCAAACTTGCCACGATAATAACCGTTCTCATTGGAACGATTTGGGTATTTTTTATGGCAATCCTAATTTCAAGATTCTAAAACCTCATTTTGAATTAAACCTTCCTAATCAAAATGAAGGACTAAGTACCTTAGAAAATGCCATTGAGCAACAAATCATTCAACTCCCTCATATTGGTAAACCAGTACCAAAATCATGGGTTAGTGTGCGAGCAGCATTGGCAGAAAGACAAAAGGTTGATGCCTGTATTTCTTACGAAAAATTTGTTGAGGTCTGCCAGACAGTAGATGCAATGAATTTCCAAAAAACAAGCGATGTAGAACTTTTAGGGCGTTTTTTTGCTGATTTAGGTATCATTTTATGGTATCACGAAAAAGAGTATCTTAAAGATTGGGTTATTCTACAACCTCAATGGGCAATGCATGCGGTTTATAAAATCATAGATGATGTAGAGGTTCAGAAACATGGGATTATCCGAAAAAGTGATTTCAAAAGGCTTTGGTGTGAACAAGAATTTATTCAAAAGCATGAATTATTGAAAAATATGATTCAGGTTTTCAAGATTGCTTTTCCAAAAAAACATTCAAAAGAAGATTTTATTTTGCCTGCACGGTTGAATTCTTTACCCGATGAAAAAAGATGGACAAATATTGATAAAACGATTAGATTGGAATATACTTTTGACTTTATGCCTCGTGGAATTGTCAATCAATTAAGTGCTGAGTTAAGTCGTCAAATAAAGTCGGATTCTGATGTATGGAACAATGCAGTAAATTTTGTATTAAATAATAGTGAAGCTCAAGTAGAAGAAGATTATTTTAAAAGGAATATCTACGTCAAAGCCAACGGACAAGATGCAAGAGGGCTGGTAGTATTGATTATTGAGGCTATTGAAAATACACTAAGTGATTATCGAGGGGTTAAATACTTTGCCAATGTGCCTTGTAATTGTCAAATTTGTAGTAAAAACGAAGCACCTTCTTTATTTCCTTATCCTAAACTTCTGGAATGGGCTAAAACAAAACAAACTGTTGTGTGTAATGAAAGTTCGACAACTATGACTATTAATAGTTTGATTTTTAATGCGGGATTAAATTCTTTTATGCCACAGAGTAGAATAGATGATTTTGAAATTGAGAATAAAAGTACTGGAAAAGCCATGTCAAATAATCAAAATACAAATACGGTTAGTCCTATTTTTAATATAAATACAATTCCACCTGTCCCAACTCCTTCGGAAACTCCAAAAATGGAATCAGAAGCAGAAAAGGAATTGAAAGTAATGAAGAAAAAAGAAGTAGACCGTGCCGTGAAAAAGTGGAAGAATACAGCTCTAATTATTTTCATTTTCAGCATTTTTATTACTTTTTCTGGCTTATATGTGTATTATAATGAATTTTGGGATTTTGATTGGAAAAAATTGAAAGAAAGTGATATAGGAAAGTGGATTGGAATAGGTTTAATGGCTATTTTAAATGGATTTCCTTTAAAAATGATGTATGACCGTTTTTTTGATAGTACAAAAGAGAAAGGATTTAGAGAGAAATTAAAGAATCTATGAAATATTAAAAACTTCAATATTGCTTCTTTTAGCTAAATTTTTAAAGAAAAATTCTTGGAATATCAAATATCGATAAATAAAAAATTATCTGTAAAGTTATTATTTGGAAAAAGAGACAATTACCCCAAATAAAATCGGGATCTATATCTTTTGAAAATATCAAAATTCATATCTAAAATTGAGAGAGTAAAACAAAAATTCAAGTAAATAATCAGCTCCCTAAATACAATTTAATGGTGTATTCAAGCAAATCTCAACCGCCTGATTTACTATGGCTGTTAAAACTGTTTGAAAAAACCACAGGCGATGGGCGTATTCTGCCATACCTCTTAATCCATCCGCCCATTCACTTGAATATTTTCGTTTATTTTTTGTGCGAATATATCCTTTTGATGAATTTGGGGAGGAAAAATATCTCCATCCTGAAAAAGAAATAAATGACTTATAGTCAATAAAATAAGTAGCTGTTTTTTTCATAAAGTGTTTTTTCCAAAAGTAATGTCAAGCAAATCAAAAACCTTTTTTCTCATGACTGATATTTTACAATTCTACTATAACTTTTTTTCATTCGCTTCACACCGTTTGTAAATACAACTTCTCTAATTCATTGCTGAAATTTCTTTGGCTTCCAAATGTATTTTGAGCAAATGAAACAGATGAAATTAAAAGTAAGAGCGTGAGTAGTTTTTTGAAATTCATAATTTTTGTTTTGGTTAATTATTTAAATTTTTGGGAAAGGGTCTTTAAACCTGCTACCGGATTCCATACTTAATATTTCTTCCTCGGTACAAAGGCAGTTTTCGAGTTCTGAACGGATAATCTCTTCGTTGAGGTCTTGGCCAATGATGACCAACTCATTTTGTCTATCGCCAAAGCGTTTGTCCCATCGGCTTTCTATTTGCTGCTGATTGTTGAGAAATGAGGCGTATTGTGATCTTTCTCTAAAAGTCATACTAGACCACCAAACGCCGGCACTCTCGGCTCGTAAAGAACCTCCAGCCTGACTCCAGTTTAGGGCATCGTCAGGACGTGATGCCATCCAGAATAATCCTTTTGAGCGTATGATACCTGCGTGCCATTCTTCTCCAATATAATTCCAAAATCTTTCCGGGTGGAAAGGCTTTTTCGCTCTGAAAACAAAACTACTTATACCGTATTCCTCCGTTTCGGGTGTATGCGTTAGGCCTTTGTTTCGGTTTTCAAGCTCCTGAATCCAACCTGCGGAGTTTTCTGCTTTTTCGTAATCGAATAGTCCAGTGTTTAAAATTGAGCTACTTGGCACTTTCCCAAAGCTTGAGTCAATTATTTGAGCCACAGGGTTGAGCGATTTTAAAATGGCCTTGAGCTCACCCAGCTAATGGGGCGTCACCAAATCTGTTTTATTCAGTATTATTATATCGGCAAACTCGATTTGGTCCGTTAAAAGATTTACGATGGTTCGGGTATCATTTGGGTCATCATTGAGATTTCGTTGCCAAATATTA
>NKJG01000012.1 GCA_002256395.1 Bacteroidetes bacterium B1(2017)
TTTTTACTGAATATCCGCTTTTTGCTACAGATGCGGCTTGGAAAAAATCTAAGTTGAATAAGACGATGTAAATTGGGTCTTTGTGAGATAAGAAAGGTTTTTCTAACTACGTTAAACTCGTGTTATGTCCAAAATTATTTGTGATTTAGGCTAGTATTCTTCATTACTTTGATAAATAATATTAGTTAACAAGTATGATTTTCAAGAAATTTCAACTCCTCTTGTTTATTTAGCTTATTTGAAATCTCTAGAGAAGGAGAACATCTTTTTTATTTTTTCTTCTTTATAAAAGTCTTTTTTAGAGCAAAATACAATGCCAAAAATATGAGTAGCATTTTGTTTTTCTACATAACTAACCCTACAAAACTTCCTAATCATCTAATAAAAAAGCCTATATATCTAATAATTGTATCTTTATAATAAAATGATGGTAAATTTGGATTTTTCAAACTCAATCAACCTATTTCTATGATTAAGATTTTCTCTACTTTGTTTTTAAGCGTTTTGGCTTGGTTTGGCTTTTTAGCTGATAAACCTGCTCCACCAGATTGGAATCGATTCACGAAAGTTGTTTTGGCTGAAGGTTTAGATGAGCCCATGGAAATGGCTTTTTTGCCAGGAAATAAGATTATTGTGGTAGAAAGGAAAGGTGGTGTGAAAATTATCAACGAAAAAACTAAGGAAGTTTTAGATGCGGGTTTTATTACCGTTAATACTAAATATACCAACAAGCAAGGCCAAGTTCGTGAAGCCGAAGAAGGACTGATGGGTGTAAGTCTTGATCCAAAATTTGCAACAAACCGTTGGGTTTATTTATATTATGCCCATCCAAAGCAGTCTAAACATGTTTTGTCGAGATTTACTTTGAAAAACGATACATTAGATATGGCTTCTGAAAAGCAAGTATTGGATGTAATAACACAGCGAGAAGAGTGTTGCCACACTGGTGGTGGTATGACTTGGGACAAAGCGGGCAACTTATTTTTGACAGTGGGTAATAATACTGTAAATCCACGTCAAGGATCTTCAAACTTGGTAGAAACTCCGGGAAAGGAAAATGAAGATGATCAAAGAGCCCCTGGTAATACAAATGATTTGAGAGGTAAAATATTGAGAATTCATCCAGAAGCCAACGGGACATATACCATTCCAAAAGGCAATTTATTCCCAGTTGGCACGGCCAAAACCCGTCCTGAAATTTATACCATGGGTCATAGAAATGCTTGGAGACCTTCTTTGGATTCAAAAACTGGCTTTTTGTATTGGGGTGAAGTTGGTCCAGATGCCTCCAAAGATTCAACTTGGGGACCAAGAGGATACGATGAGTTTAACCAAGCCAAAGGCCCTGGTTTTTTTGGCTGGCCATATTTTATTGGAAAAAACTTTCCTTATAAAAAATATAACTCTGCTGACGGCACTTATGGTGAACCTTTCGATGTAAATAACCCAGTAAACAACTCAGTTAACAATACAGGTTTGGTGAATTTACCTAAGCCAGTTCCTGCAATGATTTATTATCCATATGGACCTTCACCTGATTTTCCATTGGTAGGAACTTCCGGAAGAAGTGCTACAGGAGGCCCAGTGTTTAGAAAGGCCGATTTCAAAACTGCACCAAGACCTTGGCCTGATTATTATGAAGGAAAATGGCTTATCACGGAATTTATGCGTGGATGGATAATGGCTGTTACCATGGACGAGAAAGGTGATTATGTATCAATGGAAAGAGTTTTGCCAGAAATGAACTTTAGTTCTGCCATCGACATGGATTTTGGTCCAAGCGGCGATATGTATGTGCTGGAGTACGGTTCAGCCTGGTTCAGAGGTAATGACAATTCGAAATTGGTGAAAATAGAATACAACGCTGGAAATAGAAGACCAAATGTTGTGGCTGTTTCTGATAAAACTTCAGGGGCAATACCCTTAGCGGTTAAGTTTTCAGCAGAAGGTTCGAATGACTTTGACGCAGAAGATGCAGGTAAATTGACTTACAAATGGAAAATTGCTGATGCAAAAAAAGCAATCGTTGCGAATTTAGTGGGTAAAGAACCAAATTTCATTTTTAAAACTGCTGGAAATTTTACAGTAACACTTGAAGTAACCGACACCAAAGGAGCTAAAAATAGTATTTCTTTACCTGTTACAGCTGGAAACACTGCTCCAGAAGTAGATATTGAGCTTGAAGCTTCTAATCAGACTTTTTACTTTGGAAAAAACCCTATTGGTTATAAAGTGAAGGTAAAAGACAAAGAAGATGGCGATAAAATTAAACCTGAGGAAGTGGCGGTAACGTTTGATTATTTGCCACAAGGTTTTGATCCAATAGAAATTGCGGCCAAGCAAAAAAGTGCTGATGATATGGCTTCTTATGCTGTGGGACGCAACTTGATAGAGGCTTCTGACTGTAAATCTTGCCACCAGTATACGACAAAATCTATTGGACCTAGCTACCAAGCCGTAGCGGATAAATATCCAAATACCCCTGAAAATATGACGTATTTAGTGAAAAAAATCAAAGAAGGTGGTAGTGGTGTTTGGGGAGAACATGGTATGAGTGCACACCCAGACTTGAGCGAAGTAAATGCTAAACGTATGGCAGATTACATATTTAGCCTGGCCTCTAAAAATGCAAATGTATCTAAATTAGCTTTGACAGGAAGTGTTAAACCTGAAAACCCAATTTATGAGAATACTGCAGGTAGTTTTGTTTTAAGAGCAGCTTATAAAGACAAGGGAGCCATGAAAACCAAGGCTCTTTTGAATGAGAAATTGGTAATTTTGCGTCCAAATTATCTTCGTCCTCAAGATCTGAATGGCTCATTTGGCACGCAGGTAATAACCACTCCTGGGTATTCGTTTTCGTTGGTTGGCGATAAGTCTTATGGATATTACAAAAACATTGATTTGACTTCAATCAAAGAAATTATAGCCTATGTTCAAGCAAGTGCTAGAAATGGGGCTGTTGGCGGTAAAGTAGAGCTAAGACTCGACAAAGTAGACGGACCACTTTTGGCAACTTCGGAATACGTGGGTTTGAAAGAATTAGGCTTTGAAAGACCTCCTGCTGGTACAAATATGGCTGAATGGAGTCGCAATCGTTCTGGAAAAGCTAAATTGACCTTAAACCAAAGTGTAAATGGAAAACATGACGTTTATTTGGTATTCAGAAACGAGAAAGCCGCCAAAACTGATGTAATACTTCAATTGACAGAAGTTGGATTTTTTCAATAGTCTTTAGAGAATTAGGCAATAAAAAAAGCACCAGTTTGGTGCTTTTTTTATTGTCAATTTTTTCGGTAAAATAATACTGATGGATTAAAATGCCAACTCTTCTATCAAAAACAAAATGGTTTCAATCAAAAATGGCATAAACTGCAAAAGAAGCGAGCCAATGATCGCCACCATAGTTGCCAGAGGTTACGTTGGGTAAAGTCTTTTCAAGAAACTCTTGAGATTTTTTCTCGAACCTCACTTTTAAAGGATTAGTCTTATCTAAAGATTTCGCTATACCTTTTAAACACCAAGCACGGCTCAAACTCAAGCCATCCAAGTGAACAATTTGAAAGTCAGTCCTGTCTGAAACTACTGGCATTTTCAGGATATTTGTGATCGATTTTGGTTCCATAAAAGTTTTAAACCAAGTTTCAAATTCACGAGGAGGCATAATCCTACGCATTAAATCTGCAATTTCTAAATTTGGTGAGAGAAAATCAGAGCCATCAGGTTCTAGATATGCAGGTGCATTTTTTTGTTCATAGTAAAATTCATTCGCTTTAGCAATAACAGCCAATTCAAAATTGTCATTTTTAGTAGCGATTGCCCAATCGAGTGCAAAACATAACCCGAAGGCGGTATTTGGGTGCACGCCTGTTCTATTTGGATAAGTTTGTTTAGGTAAAAACTCTGACCAAAGTCTTACTATTTCCATGGTTAGTGGCTGCAAGTTTTTATGCCATTTTTGAGCAATAGGATCGTTCCAAGTTAATAATTCTTGATCGAGTTTGAGTATCCATGCCCAACCGTATGTTCTTTCAAAAGTCTTGGTTGTTTTGTATTTGGTAAAGTATTCAGCCTCTGTTTTAATTTTTTCGGACTGAAAACTGCTTTCTAAGGTTTTGATAATCTTAGCTTTATCTTTTAAGTCAGGAAAGGTTTTTAGTAATTTTACCAGCATCCAGTGGCCATGCACACTGGAGTGCCAGTCTAAACATCCATAAAAACTTGGGTGTAGGTCAGAAGGAAGAAGCTTGTGATCAGCTGCCCCATCGGAGCTGTGTCCGGTTTTATTGGGAAATTCCTGTGTTATACAATGCAAAGGCAACCCAGCCAATTTTTCAGCAGTATCCTGAGTGAAGAGAGCGTTGGTTTGGGCCTGAGTTTTTGTTATTATTAAAAGAAGAAGTAAAAATATTTGAATTCTTATTTTTAATATTTTCATGCGTTTAGTTGTTTTTTTAATGCTTAATTGAAAATAATATATAATAAACACACGGTAATGAAACTCGCAATTCCTTGTAAGCCTGTCAATAACGTATGCGTTTTTAAAGCATCTTTTTGGCTGATTCCAGTAAATTGAGAGACCACCCAAAACCATGCATCGTTGGCATGTGAAACCACCATTGCACCGCTACCAATGGCCATCAAAAGTAATGTGAGCTCAAATGCTTGAGTAAATCCTACAGATATGAGTATAGGAGCTAAGAGGCTTGACGATAGTACCATAGCCGAAGTAGTAGAACCTTGGGCAGTTTTGAAAAATGCTGCAATTAAAAAAGCAAAAAGTAAGAATAATAGACCAGTACTTTGATTATTTATAAGCCAATCGGTCATCATTTGTTTAAGTGAGGTTTCTTTTAAAATAGCTCCAAAAGCTCCACCAGCACCTACCAAAACCAAGGTAGTTCCGCAGTGATTTATGCCGCTTTTGAAGCATTCTAAAAGCCTTTCTGAGGGCTTCTCAGGAAAAAGAAAATAAGAAAGAAATATAGCAAGTAAAAATGAAATCAACGGACTACCAATAAAACTCAGCCACGTTGTGACGGTTTCTGGAAAGTGTAATATTTTAGCGAATGAGGCCAATGAAATTAATAAAATAGGCAACAAAATAGGCATAAATGCCAACCAAGCCGAAGGTAATTTTTTGTGATTTTGAATGGCTATATTTTCCTCATCTTCTGATATTAAAGTAAGGTTTTTTGCAAATTTATTGGCAAACCATGTGGACAAAAATAAGCTTGGTATAGAAACTACGAGACCAATTATAATTACTAAGCCAATCGAATCAGAAATATTTAAATTTCCAGCAGCTGATAATGGTCCTGGTGTTGGTGGCACTAATGTATGGGTAGCAAAAAGGCCTCCTGAGAGCCCAATAGCTATGGTTCCTAGCGGAACTTTAGATTTTTGAGCGACTATTTTATTAAGTTTAGAAAGTATAATAAAGCCAGAATCGCAGAAAACGGGGATACCTACCAAAGCCCCGATGATAGACATGGCGAAAGTGGGATATTTTTTTCCAAAAGAATCAATGATTAAGTCCGCTACCTTTATAGCAGCTCCTGATTTATCCAAAATCGCCCCAATTACACAACCGAGAATCACCATTAAGCCTATTTTGGTCATTAAATCCCCAAATCCTTTGCCTATAGTTTCTGCCAATTTGTCAATGGGTAGGCCAGCTGAAATGCCCACAAACAGTGCCGCAATCAGCAGTCCGGCCAGTGGGTGAATTTTGAAAACCGTAGAAGACAGCACAATGAAAGCAATTGCAATCAGAACGATAATTAGAATCATTTAAGGTTGGGTATTTTTGGACTACTAAGATGACAATAATTGGTGGCAAACCCAAAAGTTAACAAAGTTTTATCAATTTGTTTCACCATTTTGCCTCTATCCAAACCACAATAAACAGGATAATACATAAAATTAATCTCAACCAATCGGGTAGAATTTCAAAACTACTATTAGATTGGAAAGTATCTGCAGTCATTTTGGAATCGTAAGAATTGATTATGGATTTTGTCTGCTTGAAACTTAAATATGGTTTAGCATTGACTTCTACAAATACTTCTAAACTATCATTTATTTTTTGCCAGTCAGTTTGTCTAAATACGTATTTTCCAATTCGCGTTTTCGAATTGATAGGCGAAATTTTAGTGAAAATAGTGTCGTTTGTCGTTTTGAAAATCGCTGAAGAATTATCAAAATTATTAAATTTTATGTTCGTCCAAAGACCACGAACAATAGGAGCTGCTATTTCTATATTATTCTTTTGAACTGGTTGCAAAAATTGCAGCACATTTCCCCAAATTTGCCGATAAATAATGCTATCGCCAGAAAGTAGTAGGGGATAGGTCTCAGATATTAAGGTTATTCCAACTCTTTTATTTGATACGGAAATCGGCCATTTGTTGAATTTTTGATGGTTTTTGTTTTCTTTTAAGCCGAAGGGGATACCAATTAAATCGTTTGGTAGTTTAGATTCTGTTTCTTGGCTAATTCTCTGAATTTCAAAGTTTTCGGAGAATGATTTATTGACAATTGAAAGGTCGTTTTCTGTCAAATTGAAAACAAAAACGCCGCCGCCAGCTTTCAAAGTTTTTTGGCAAACGGGATTATTGGCTCTAGCTGGAGTAGTAAAAACAATATTGTAATTAGCAGCTTTATTTTGATTTATGACCGTTTTGTTTTGTGTGTTTTTGGTAATGATTGTTTCAACATCAACGGTATGTCCATTTTTCCCAAGCCACTCCGATAACATTTTCGTTTCAAAGTCTGGATTTTCAGCCAATACAAGGATTTTTAGTTTAGGAGGTGTCCTTGAATAATACTTTATTTCAGATATTGTTTCTTCTTCAAGGTTTAAACTGATGTTAGTTTTACCTACTGAAAATGAAGGGTAAGAAAGGTTAAAGTGTTGTTTTCCTTTTTCAAGTTTCACACTATCAAGTATTTGACTTCCATATTTTAGTTTTAATGTACCTACTTTTTCTAAATCTATCAATCCACTTACCGTTTGTGTTTCGTTTTGGAATAGGACTGCTCGCCAGTTCAGGTTTTGGATTTCATTTTGTTGGAATTCCGGTAAAAATTCTACTTTTCTGTCAGAAAGTAAACTCAAAAACTCTGGATTAAAGCTTTGACCAATTAATTTTACCTCTTGGTTTTTATCGGCATAATCCTTTTCAAATTTGCTAGTCGAAACCACCATTTTAAGGCCTAAACTGTCCTTTATTTTTTTTTCAAAATCTGGAGAAACTATTTCATCCTTAATTCCAATTTTAACTAAATACTTATTGTTGTTCGTCGTTGGCGGAAATATCAAAATGACAATAGATATCCAATGCAAGATGTTGAGCGTTAGTTTGGTGTATTTCCTTTTGAGATTTTTTTGACTTAAAGTCCCATACAATTGAGTAGCTAACAATATGGTTAGCAATGTGATAAGGGTAATATGTTGTATGTTCTCTGACAATTTACTTTAAGTGTTTTCTAAAAGCTGTTTCCAATTCTTTATTATTTATGGTGGTTTTTCCTCCTTTATTTTTCTGATTTTCGAAATTTAAGATGAGCAATAAGCTATTTTTTAGGGTTTCTTTCTGCTGTTTTGTTACGTTTTTGGCGTTTATTATGGTCTGAATATCCTTCAAAATAGAACCCTTAATGTTGGACAATTCCGATAATGCCTGACCAAGTCTCAGCATTTTTTGCTTATCCTTATTATCAATCTTTTCTTTTTCAAGAATATCTATTATCGAAGCGGTCAATAGTCTGGTTTCGTCTTCAAAAAACACTTTGCTGATATTTTGTTTTGCATTGAATTTGGTCAATTCACCTGTGAGTCTTTTCTCTTTTTCTTTGATTGGAGGCGGGTCAAATCCCGTCTTCTTTACATAAACTCTGGCTTTTTGTTGAGCTTCCTTTAGGTAGGCAAGTGCTTTGTTTTCAAACGGTAAGGCTTTTTCTGGTTCGTAAAGTCTCAGGTGAAGTTCCGATTGCCACATTTGCTCCAAAGCCATTTTTAAGAGACTCCTGGTCGATTGTTCATAGAAAGTGTTGGTTTCGGCATCATCATGGGAATGCACATATTCGGCCATTAAGGCAGCTAAAGGATCCTGGTTTGTGTTCGGATTTTCTACAGCGTGAGCGTGTTCATGTCCATGTTCCTCATGCCCGTGGTTATCCTCCTGCTCTTCTGAGTCATGGGCATGTACAAAACCCTTCATGAAGTCCCCATCTTCCTCTTCATGCGGAGCTGCTCCAATACTATTTTCAAATTCCTCTCCTAAATATTGTCCATATCTCAACCGAAGTACTTTTTGGTCATATCCAATTTCATTGGATTCTGAATTAAACACTGCAGTTTTAATTTTACTGCGTTTTTTTATGAGCTTTTCGGTATCAATGATTATTTGTCTCTGGCTTCTGAAGTATTCTGGTAGAATATTCATGGCCATGGTGGCTAAATTAGATTCATCTTTTGAAGCTGTGTCTTTGAAAACCACGAAGTAAGTGTCTGATTTTGTGAAATTTGGCTCAGGATGTTTGTTGTCAATTGCAGCCCAATAATAATACAATTCATCTCCAGGGCTGAAGTTGAGTGCTTTTAAATCTATATTTTTGGAGATATTGGCAGATTGAAAATTTGTACTTCCCACTGGCCACTTTGCCTCTCTGAATTTTACATTTTCACCAGAGCCCCGGGCTACAGTAGCTACAATATAAGCTTGACTCACCTTAAAATCATCAGATATTTTTGCTGAAATTTGGATGGTTTTCGGGTCTTTCATTTGATGGATCGTATACAGATTTTTGGAAGCGGGTTCTATTTTTGGAGGATTATCGGGCAAAGCTTCAATTCTGTAAAACGCTGATTGATATATTAATGAGTCTTTTTGAAATGCTTTGATAGAATAAAAACCGCTGTGTAATATTTGATCCTTGTGTAGGTAATTGTCTCCACTTTTGATGAATTCCAAGCTTTTACCCTTGGCATTTTCTAAAACAACTGAGACCTCTGGTGAATTATCAAATTTCACAATCCATTCAAGGTTGGAACCTACTATTACTTCCGCATTAAGGTTGGCAGTAGTTTTTTGGCTCAATCCAGTATATTTTGGAGGTGTAATTTTTAGAACGGAAGAGTTGAATTTTGGCTGTTTTACTTCCGAACTACTCGCGGTTGTCTTAAGCAAGTTTGCGATTGGCAAATTTAGGCTTTTCAGTTTTTTTGGAATAAATGAAAATCCGGAACTCAAAATGGCTACCGACAACAAAATCCAGAATGCCTTATCTAGCTTCAGTGGGAGCTGTATTTTTGTGTCCATGATTCTATCCACTTGCATAATTTCCACTACATTTAGCTCCTTTTTCTCTAATAACGAAAGGCTGTGTTCTAGCTTTGGATTGTGTTGATGAACAAATATTTTGGCAGCTTCCTTTTTATTTTTCCAAATGTTTAGATAAAAACCCAATGCAACAAATCCTAAGGTTCCACCTAATATGGATAGCCACTTATTTTGAATAAAGTAGTTTAAAACGAAATAAGAAGCAAGGCCCACAAAAATACACTTCAGTATGTCTATCAAGAACATTCTGATGGCTATTTTGGAAACTGTATTACTTATTCTGTTCATTTATTTTTTTTTAGTGAAATCCAACGCTCTGTTATTATAATTCCTAAAAGTAACAAACATAAGTATTTGTCAATAAGTATTTTATCATTCGTTTTTTCGCTTGTATGCTCTTTAAAAATCTGCCTCAACTGTTGCTTACTCAATGGTGATTTCTGCGAGTGCAATTGATAATGATTCAAAAGAATTTCAAGTATTTGTTCGGGTAGTTCTGCTCTGAATGCACTTCCAGCGTTTAGATTTTCATTGAGAAACACAACGTTTTTGGAAGTATTTTGACTTCCTTTTAATAAAATTATCAATTCAGCATTTTTGTATTTTTCAATTTGATCACTGATTACTATTTCTGGACTTTGATTTACGTAAATAAATGGAAATCCATAAACTTCTTTTATGGCTTCAAAAGCTGCTTTCGCATTATTGTTTTCTGTTTGATTCGTGATATTTATGGCAACTTTTATTTCTTTTTTCTCAATAATTTCTTTCGATGGTTTGGTGCTATTATTCGTTAATTTTTTATCAGCATCTACATAAATATATTCATAGGTTGACAGAGCCTTACCTTCCTCTTTTGGGGTTTTATTGGAAAAGAAAACTTCAAAGTTTCTTGGTAAAAATAGATTTGGGTTTTCTCCTAAATTTATATCATTAGGTAAATATAGGTGAAGCCTTTTTTTTGAAAAATCTATTTTTTTATTATTTGCAATGTTTTGAATATCAGAAATATACGTTTCTTTTTCTACAAAATTGGCTTCTAATTTCTCAATGTTTTTGTTGAGATTGTCTATCCAAAATACAGGTTCTTTTTTGGTTAAAGCCTCATTTATTTCGAATTTAAAATTCTCTGTAGTTGCTTTGTCCTTTGCCACAACATGAATTTTACCAAGTGGAGTCTCGTTATTTTCTCCTAATTTATCTAATAGAGGTTTGGCAATTATTAAAACTAATAATCCAATGGCTAAAATCCTTAGAATCAATAGTAACCAATCATCAAACCTGAATCCTTTGGCTTTTAGTTTTTGGCTTTCTACCAACCATTTCATAGCTGCCCAATCCACATTTTTAGCTTGTTTTTGATTCCAAAAGTGAATCAAAATTGGGGCAGCTATAGCAGCTAATCCCCAAAGAACATTTGGGTTTATTAGCTCCATTTTAATTTTTTGAGAGAGTTTTTCAGTACTTCAGCTATTGGGTCATTGAGTTGACACCTGTAAAAATGGACATTTTCAATTTTTAGCTCATTTTCAAAATCATCTAGGTAACCATGAAAGGATTTCAGATATGCGTTTTTTGTTTCCTCAGGACTTAATTCTATACTTTTTCCAGTTTCTAAGTCTTTAAATTTGATAACTTCATCCCATTCAAAGCTAACTTCTTTTTCACCAAGAATTTGAAAGAGTAAAAGTTGTTTTCCAGGCCTCGACCATAGATTCACGAGCTGATAAAACTCACTGTTTGTCTGAAAAAAGTCGGAGGCGAATATCAACAATTCTTTATTTTTTGATTGAAATTCAGGAAAATTTATTTTCTCAAAATTCCAATTTCCTTCTGCTTTAGCATTTTCTAGTCCATAAAGTATTTTTTGAAAACTTTGTTTGCCTTGGCTAGCCAACAATTCCAGTTTGCCGTTTTTTAAGCCAAAAAGATTCATGTCGTCACTCTGCTTAAAGCCCAGATATGCGAAAGATGCGAGTAATATTTTGGCAAAATATAGCCGAGAAACGCCCTTTTCTTCATAGTTCATCGAGCCAGATAGGTCAATAATGAAGTTGATAGTGAGTGTACTTTCAGTGGCTGATTCTCTTACCTGGTGTTTTTCAGTACGGGCAAACAGCTTCCAGTCTATACTTTTTGGGTCGTCACCCGGTCTGTAATGTCGGTATTGTTCAAACTCTGCCCCAGTGCCTGACCTTTTGCTATTATGAAGCCCAAGCACTACCTGATCACTCACCAATTTGGCAGCGAGCTGTAGGTTATTGACTTTTTTTAGGTCTTGGGCTAAAGACATGCGTAGCTTATTTGAAAGTTTTTTTATGATTTCAATAAACTTTTTATGACATCATCGGTGCTTATTCCTTCGGCTTCAGCACGAAAGTTTAGCGAAATTCTATGTCTTAAAACTGGATATGCCAGCGTATGAATGTCTTCGGGAATTACCGAAAATCTACCTTTTATCACAGCCCTGGCTTTGGCACAAAGTATCAATGCCTGGCCCGCTCGAGGTCCAGCACCCCATTCACACCATTTTTTTACAAACTCTGAAGTAGAATTCTGTGGTCGCGAATTTCTTACTAGGTTATTTACTTCCACTATCAAGCTGTCGTCTATATGAACTTGGCGAGTGAGATTTTGTAAGGATATAATATCCAATGCGTTAAATACACTGTTAATCGTATTTTTTTTCACAGCAGTCGTAGACTTTAACACTTCCAATTCTTCTGTTTCAGAAGGATAATAGAGTTTTATAAACAACAAAAATCTGTCTAATTGAGCTTCAGGCAAGGGGTAGGTTCCAGATTGCTCAATTGGATTTTGGGTAGCGATAATCAAAAATGGCTTGTCTAAATCATAATTTACTCCACCGTATGTCACTTTATATTCTTGCATAGCTTCCAATAAGGCAGCTTGAGTTTTAGGTGGCGTACGGTTTATTTCGTCTGCTAGAACTATGTTGGCAAACAAAGGGCCTTTGTTGAATTTGAAGAATTTCTTTCCAGTTTCGTGGTCTTCTTCCAATATCTCGGTTCCAATAATATCGCCTGGCATAAGATCGGGCGTGAATTGGATTCTTTTGAATTCCATCTCTAAAGCCTCAGATATCGTCTTTACCATCAATGTTTTTGCTAATCCTGGAACACCTTCGAGCAGGCAATGTCCCCCTGCCAAAAAAGCGATTAAGATTTCCTCAATAACTTCGTTTTGCCCAACTATTACCTTGGCAATTTCTTTTTTTAAGAGTGGCAATTTCTCTACCAGCGATTTGTATTGTTCTTTGGTTTCCAATTTATTCTAATGTGTTAATGCATAGTTGATAATATTCACACCAAACTTGGTGTTGTCTTCGGCCAGCCAGCGTTTGTTGCGAAAATCATAGTCCCATTCGCAGCCGTAGTCTTTGTTTGAGTATAAAATTCCTATTCTTCCGTTTACCGTTACTGCTTTTAGATAATCATGAACGAGGTCGTCACCCCAGCCATTGAGCTCAAAACTTGTGGTAGGAGGGCCTTCAAATTCAAAGAAAGAATGGTAGATTGGATGCGTATTTGGGATTTTCTGCAAGGCTTTTTGTCCAAAAACTCTCCCGATTTCCTGCTCAAACGATTTTGCAAAAAGTCCATCGATATCATGGTTGCAATCATCCACAAAAAGAAATCCTCCATTTTGAATGTAGCGATGCAGGTTATCTCTTTCCATACTCGAAAATTCTACTAATTTGTGACCACTTAAATAACAGATTGGACTTCGGAATAGGTTTTTATCAGTCAGAAAAATGGTTCGTTCTTTTTCGTCTATTGGAATGGTTGTATATTCGACAAGCGAATTCAAGATATTACTAGGCATACGTTGGTCAGTATCCCAGTCGCCAGAGTTATATTGAATACGTGTAAAAACGAAAGGTTTCAAGTTTGCTTTTTCAGATGAATTAAAAAACCACTAAACTTAATAAAAAAGGCTTATTTAACCTTCAAAAACTTGACGAATGGAGATTAAATGACGACAAATTATATTTTTTGTTGCTTTTTTAATAAAAAGAAAATTTATGCTTTCAGCTAAAATAAATTTTAGTTGGATACAAACGGCGTTAAACTATCATAATGGTGAAGCCTATCCATGAAGTTTACTTTGTAATGGTTTGCATCTATTACATCGGCGGTTATGGTATTATTAATTATTTGAAGTGTTTTTTTCAAAAGCGTTTCATTGAGATTTCCGATTGGATAATATGGCAAAACATCATCTTGAACCACATAATTCGGGATAAATCCTTCTTTTCTTGCATAAATAGCTTCTCCTCTTGAGTTTTCCAAGGTTGAATAGGCAGGCATAAGAACCAAAGGTAGTTGGCCAGTTTCATCTGTTATGATGGTCGAAATTACGCTTTTACCCATGGTATTGTCTCCAATTAAAATCACCTCCATATGCGGTTTTAGGCAGTTTATTACCAATTCAGATGAAGAAGCCGTTGATTTTGAGGTTATTACGAAAACTCTGTTGAGCGTATTTAAATTAAAAGTTTCATTTGTCCAGTTTCTTCCGTCTTTATTTCCATCAGGTTTGCTTTGAGCCTCGAGTGTTTGGTTTTTATTCATGTGTCCTCCAAACATTTTCTCATTTGGATTTAGATTTTTAACAATCAAAGAACCTACAACTTCTGCATTTGGTGTAAATCCTCCTGGATTGAATCTTAAATCGAGTATGAAATCATCTATTTTCTGGTTTTTGAAATAGCCAAAAACGGCTCTGAGTTCTGGGTCGATCTCATGGAGAAATTGTGTGAAAGCCAAATAACCAATTTTTTGTTTTCCAGTTTCGATTACCCTAAAGTCATAAATGGGTTTTACTTTGTAGCCAGTTTTTGCGATATTGGCATTTTTGATTTCGTTTGAAGTATTTAGCCAGGTTATGTCGATATTCGGCTGGGCTAAAAGTGTCAAAATATTATTTTCAGTAATCGTATTTCCATTAATTTTCTGGATAATATCTGCCCTGTACAGCCCCGCTTTTTCTGCTGGGCTATTTTGTGCTACCAATGAAATCGCCAGAAATATTTGGTCTTTTAATGGGTCTGGTTTAAAAGTTTTGTATCTAAATCCGTATCCTACTGGTGTGCCCAACCAAAAGTTCAAAACGTCGTTTTTGTCACTCTTCATATATGAAAACCAATCTTGATTATCATTTATGAGCGATTTGTAATATTTGATTGGTTCTAAGTACTTATCAGTTTTGGCTTCTGCTGGCATGGCCTCTTCCCATAGATAATACTTTTTCATTTGCGAATAAATCCAGTTGTTTTCTTTTAGAAATTTAGATGGAACTATTGTAGTGGTAGAATCCTTAGGGTTGTTGTTTATGGGGTTAATATCTATGGGTTTTCTACTGCAAGAAAAATTTCCAAGCAGCAAAATCGCACATAGAACTATTATAAAATTGCGGTGCATTTAATTATATTTTCAACAGTTTATAGCTCTCTGGTTCTTTCGAACCTAAAAGGTACAAATAATATACGCCTTTTGGAAGTAATTTGAGGTCAAGTTTTGTAGATTTTAGGTTTGAAATGTCTTTTTGGAGAATTTTTCGACCAAGCTGGTCGTAAATATGAAGTAGGTAAAAGTCTTGAATTTCGCTTAGGTGTAGTTCGTCAGAAACTGGATTTGGAAAAACTTTGACTTTATTTTCGCTAGAAATTGATAATAAAACACTTGATGTGTCTTGAACTTCTTCAACTTTGATATTTTTTAAGGATACGTTTCCAGTTTTAAGACCAAGATCAAAAACTATTCTTGCTTTGGGATCGTCAGGTGAGGTCATTACAAAACTATAGGTAAATTTGGTCTCGTTACTAGTCAAGGTGAAACCTTTGTAGCTTGAATACGCACTGTAAGTACCAGAAGCTTGACCAATATAGTTGGTTATGCCTAAATCGGTATCAGATTTTGCCTCAAATCGCACTAAGTATCTTTTCCCTTTTTTTAGCGGGATGTCATTTTTTACAAATTGTACATGCCATCCCTCAGTGGAAGATTTCTTAATTTCAATGTTTGCAGAGTTTTCCTTAATTACGAGGTTTGCAGTAGCTGAAGGTTGAAGGTATAAGTTCCAATTGTTGGTATTTGTGGTGAAGTTACTTTCGTAAATAGTGTTGGTTTTGATTTCTTTTGCGGCTGAAATTGGATTTCGGACCAAAGCGTCCAATAGAGGTTGTAGATATTGGCCAGTTGAGGGATTGTAAATTCCGAAACCTGCACTAAATTCCCAATAAGCCCAGCTAAAACCTTGTTGTTCAAACCATCGGGCGAGGTAATTACTCCAAAGTACCCTACTTTCTAAGTCGGCTTTTGAAAACGCTCCAAATTCTCCTATATGAATCGGAAGGTTATTTTGATTGCCAAATTCCTTTAAGTATTTAAATTGTCCAATTATTTCGTCCCTTTCTAAGTTAGTGTTTTCCCATTTTGTACCCAGCCATGGGGTAGAGCCATCTACCCAGTCGGCCCCTTGGTGTGTAAAATTGAAAGGGTCGTAATAGTGTATAGTAAGTATGATGTTGTCGTCGGCAGGTATTTTGAGCGATGAAACACCCGCAAGTCCACCCCAATTTGAGGTTCCTATTAAAACTGCCCTAGTTTTGTTGGTTTTACGAATGGCAGAAAGTGCTTCTGCAAAAAAAGTGTTCCATTTATCTGGCGTGAGGTTAGTGTTTGGTTCGTTCATGACTTCAAACAGCAAGTTTGAATCATAATCTTTAAAAAAGGTGGCTATTTGAGTCCATTGACTTAAAAACTTCGCTTTTTGGGCATCTGGATTTGCAAATATGGCCTCATGGTGGTGCATGTTTATTATTACCAAAAGATTTTCTTTTTTTGCCAAATCCACAACAGTTTTAATTCTTTCTAAAAAATTAGCATTAATGGTGAAAGGTTCAGTTTGTTGGCATCTTGCGGCTACATCCCATCTGATTGGAATTCTTACATGATTAAATCCCAAGGACGAAATTCGCTTGAAATAATCATCTTTAAATGGATTTCCCCATTCGGTTTCTGACGGTGCCTCAAACATATTCCCCATGTTTATTCCTTTTCCTAGTTTTTTGTTGAGGTCATGTATGGGTGATTGAGCTGTGGCCATATGAAAGTACAGGACGAATAACACTAGGATTTTGTACATCTTATGCTTTTATTTTGTTTACAAAAATATTCATATTGTTGGTTAGTTGTTTGGTTCTTTTTTGAATTAAATGATCAAATTAATTTTAATTATGCCATTAGAATAGTTTTTGGGGAACAAAAAAGGCAAGACTTCAAGGAGTCTTGCCTTTAATGAAACATATTTTTTGCGTTTCCTAAACCGCATCGCTTAAGCTCGAGAAAGTAAATTCTCTGATTTTCATCGGAGGAATCATATAGTTTTGGTTAGATTCCGTGCTTACTACTCTTTCAGATACACCAAGCGTTTCAAGGTTATTGAGCATAATAATCGGACTTTCGTTGAACCTCAAGTTTTTGATAGGATGTTTTATTTTTCCGTCTTCTATATAAAAAGTCCCGTCACGCGTAAGTCCCGTCAATAGCAATGTTTGGGGATCTACAGGTCTGATGTACCAAAGTTTGGTAACCAATATGCCTCTTTTTGTGCTTTTTATCATTTCTTCCAAACTTGCCTTTCCACCTTCCATGATCATGTTGTTAGGAAATGGAACTGGTTTTACACCCTTTTCTTTGGCCCAAAAAATAGAATAGGCCAGATTTTTTACTACACCTTTATCTATCCATTTGAGTTTTTGTTGGGCTTGCCCATCACCCGACCATGGCGAAGCAGGCAATTCGGGATGGTTGGGGTCAGAGTAGAAAGTAACGGCTTCGTCTACTATTTTATCACCAAGTTTAGTTTTCCCGCCTGGTTTACTAAAAAACGAACGGCCTTCATCGGCACTTCTAGCATCCATGCCGAAGAAAATGTTTTCTAATAAAACTGCCGCAGCTGTTGGTTCAAGAATTACGGTATACTTTCCCGGTTCTATGGCTTGAGCACTTGCCGATGCTTTGGCTTTTTGGAGTGCCACTTTTGTGGCAGCGGCCGTGTCTAATTTATTGAAATCACTATAGCCTTTGGCCACATAGCCAGAACCTTTGCCATCTTCGGTTCTTACTGTAAGTGAGAAGTTTACGTTGGTAGATGCGTAATAAGCAAACAAACCTTTTGAATTCATAATGGCTGTGTAGCCATGTTGGTCTTCTAAAAAACCTGCTCCAACGAGTTTCTCTTTTCGGCATAATTCCAAACTTTGAGCTACTTTGGTGGCTCTTTTATCAGGATTTATGGTGGCTGTCGATTCAAAATAACCGTTGGCTTTCATGTAGGTTTGTGGGTCTACTAAACCTTCATATTCTGGATTTTCTGGTGCCAGTTTTGCCAGTTCTTCGGCTCTTTTTACAACTTTTTCGAGTGAGGCATCGTCAAATTCGTCTATGGTGGCTGAGCCTACTTTGTTGCCAAATGCAGAGGTAACAGCGATGTTTTTATTGGTAAGTCCACCCGCCGTAGAAACTTCGTTTCGTGCATAACGGATGTTACCACGTTGCTCGCCAATGATGTTTACAATACATTCATCAGCCTTGGAGTAGCTCAAGATTTTTTTGAGCAAGGCTTTGGCTTCTTCTTCTGTTAATATTATGTTCATGTTCTTTGTTCTTTTTTGATGATTTTAAACTCAGGATTTGAATGACTTAAATTTTAATTGGGTCTGATTTGGTTTTTTGTTAAATCAGATTGAACTTTCCATTCATCTCTTAATTTTCAATTAACCAATTAACCAATTAACCAATTAACCAATTAACCAATTAACCAATTAAATTTTTCTGCCGGTGTTAATGACATTGACTCCATCAAATCTGGCAGTTGAGCTACCATGTGATACAGCACTTGATTGCGAAGGCTGGCCTTTCCCATCAAAAAATGAACCACCCAATCGATAATCTCTCTCATCACAGATTTTACTGCATGAATTCCAGAATTCCTGCGTATTGGACTGATATGCAACGTCTTTCAGCATTTCACCTATTTTTCCATCTTTGATTTCGTAATAAAGCTGGCCACCAAATTGGAAGTTATAACGCTGCTGGTCAATTGAGAATGAACCATCTCCAATGATATAAATACCCTTTTTAACGTCTTTTATCATTTCTTCTACCGAAAGAGGAGCTTTGCCTGGGGCTAAGGAAACATTGGCCATACGTTGGAACTGTACCGACGACCAACTGTCCGCATAGCAACATCCATGAGATTCTGTTTCCCCTATAATATGAGCTTGATCACGAATGGCTTGATAGTTTACCAAAGTGCCGTCTTTTACCAAATCCCATTTTTTAGTTTTAACGCCCTCATCGTCCCAACCAACTGCTCCTAATGATCCCACTTGCGTTTTATCAGCAAAAAGGGTTACTTCTTTACTGCCATAGTTGAAGTTTTTAGACTGCCATTTGTCTAAAGTCGCAAAAGAAGTTCCTGCAAAATTAGCTTCATAACCCAGTACTCTATCAAGCTCTAGTGGGTGCCCAACTGACTCGTGGATAGTAAGCCACAAATGTGATGGATCTAGGACCAAATCGTATTTTCCAGCTTCTACTGATTTTGCAGAAAGCTTCGCTTTGGCTTGTTGGGCCGCCGATATGGCGTCTTCAAGCATGTCATAGCCTCGGTTATATCGGGTAGTTATGCCTGTTATTTTGTCCTTTGGATTGGTTTGCAAATACTCGTAACCCATACCCATTGGAGCACTAAGTGCATTTCTTGTTTCAAATTTTCCTGATTTAGGATCTATACAAGTTACATTGAAAATCGGCCAAGTGCGGTGTATGTCTTGGTCTACATAAGTGCCATCAGATGAGGCAAAGTATTTTTGTTCATTAACCAAGAACAGAATGGAGTTAACATAGTTTGCTCCATTTTTTATAGCGGCGTCGTTTACTCCTAGAAGTAAATCAACTTTTTCTTGAATAGGCACCTCAAAGGCGTTTTTGATGATGGGTGTTTTCCAACTTACCTCTCCAAATCCCTTTTGGGCAGCCAAGGCTACGGGCTCTTTCATCAGCTTGGCGTTCGCTTTTGCAATGGCCACCGCTTCCTCTGCAGCCCGGGCTGTGTCGGCTTCTGATTTGGCATCAACTACTGCGGCAAAACCCCAGCACCCGTCAGCAATTACACGAACACCTACTCCGTACGACTCGGTATTAACGATATTTTGAACTTTGTCTTCACGCGTAACCACAAACTGGTTTAAATAGCGACCAATTCTGATGTCCGTATAAGTAGCTCCTTTGGATTTGGCTGCATTTAATGCAGCGTCGGCAAGGCGTTTTTTTATGGCTACGTCCATAGAGCCATTGAGTAGGGCTTCATAGGAAACATTGTTTCCCATAACTGGAATATTGGGCAGCATGGCCGCACCAATTCCAAGACCCGATAATTGAAGGAAATCTCGTCTTTTCAAGGTAAATAGCTTTTAGATTAGAAATGAATATATTAGGTAAATATAAATCAAATCAAAGATGAAAACAATGGAGCAATAGTTGCAATTGTATAAGCGGATAAAATTGTAGGTTGAAAGGTGGAGCTATTAAGGGCGATTATGAGTTTGTTTTAAAGTTTTGAAAAAAAATTAAACCACGAATAAAAAGTAGTAAGTCCATTTTATAACAATCAACAAATTACAATACTTACTATTAATTTCTATATTTTATGTGCATAAAGATGTGTTTTGTATACTAATTAAATGGTTTTATTGCTTAAAAGTAAGCTTTTAAAATATATTTGTGTCCATTAAGTTATGTCTGAGTTTTTAAATACTATTTTTGATAATTATGGCATTTAATAATGTTATTTTCGATTAAGTCAATAACCTTTATAAAGCCATTGATTCTTGAAAATTATTCAATAAATACATAAATCCAACAAACTATGAAATTAAATAGATGGGGTTATTCAGGCAAAATTTATCTTCTTGCAACTCATTTTTTGAAAGGGAAAGTCAATATTGGTAGATGTTCAGTTTGTGATAGAAATACCTTTTTTATTCTAAATGGTAATTACGATCGAGATAATTATGAGTGTTTGAGGTGTGGCTCAATGCCAAGACAAAGAATGTTGATGCTTTCTTTAAATAAATTCATTCCAAATTGGAAAACGAAAGTAATACACGAGACTTCACCAGGGTCATCATCTTCTTATTACATTGCGAAGAATTGTTCACTTTACACTTCATCTCAATATTTTCTGAATGTTCAGCCTGGCGATATATATCATGGCACTAGATGTGAAAATTTGGAGAAACTTACTTTTGGGAAACAAACGTTTGATATTTTTATTTCCCAAGAGGTAATGGAACATGTTTTTCATCCTGATTTGGCATTGGCTGAAATTACAAGAGTACTAAAAATAGGTGGTTACCATGTTTTTACAACACCCTATAGGAATTGGACCAAAACAGTTCAGAGGGCTAAACTTGACTTGAAAGGCGAAGTTGTGCACCTTGAATCTCCTGAATATCATGGTAATCCAGTTGGCAACGGCAAGTCTTTAGTTACATTTGATTGGGGCTATAATTTTTTAGAATATGTCAAAAAATATAGTAAAATGGATGTTCAAATATATTCAATTATTGATGAAAATCTTGGATTGAGAGGAGAGCTCCTTGAAGTTTTTGTTTGTAGAAAACTCAAATAATAATATTCGGCATCGAAAGGTTAGATAATAATCAATTATCTCTGAAAGAAACCATACTTTAGAATGCAGTAAAGGGCTCTAAAACCATCCTTCCAATTAATTTTTTTGCCTTCTTCGTAAGTTCTGCCATAATAAGAAATACCTACTTCGTAAATTCTGATTCCTTTTATTCTTGAAATTTTGGCAGTCACCTCTGGTTCAAATCCGAATCTGTTTTCTTTTAAAGAAAGACTTTTGAGGATTTTTGCATCAAATAGTTTATAGCAAGTCTCCATGTCTGTCAAGTTAAGATTAGTGGATGCGTTGCATAGGAAAGTTAGCAACTTGTTGCCAATAGAATGGAAAAAGAATAAAATACGGTGCGGTTTTCCTCCGATAAATCTGGAGCCATAAACCACATCTGCAAAACCGTCAATGATTGGTTTTAGTAAAATATTGAACTCATTTGGGTCGTATTCGAGATCAGCATCTTGAACAATTATCAAATTGCCTTTGGCATTTTTTATACCAGTATGAATGGCAGCCCCTTTGCCTTGGTTCACTTCATGTTTGTAATAACTGATGGTTTCATTGGGGTACTTATTGATAAATTCTTGAATTTTACCTTCCGTGTTATCTTTTGATGCGTCATTAACGAGAACAATCTCTTTTTTGTATCCTCCAATCAGATTCACATTTACTACTTTTTCAAGTATAAAATGCACTGTTCTTTCTTCGTTATAAACTGGAATTAAAATCGATAATGTCTTTTGCTCTAGGTTTTCTAAAATCATATTTTCTTAAGTCTAAATATGCTGTAAATCAAAGTATTGTCATTTTCATAAAAATTCTTAATCAAGATGGTTTGATAACCTCTTTTATGGGTCATTTCCTCAAAAATAGAATTCATTTTAGGATCTGCCAATTTACTTTGAATACTTATAAAAAATAGTTTCTCTAAGTCTTTATTGTTTACATAATCATTAAAAAAAACTTCATCGGGATTCTTTTGATATGTCATTAGTTCACCCTTTTTAGTCAAAAATCCTCTTTTGAATTTGTCTTCCTTTGTAAAGCAAAGTAATTGGGTACTTAAGCCCCAATCAAGTTCTACAAATTCTCCTTCTTTGGATTTTAAGTATTCGGCTAGATCATTTATTTTATTAGACCAAAACGGATTAGGCACTTTGTTTTGAAGTGCAAAGACATAAACTGAGTAGTTATTGAGATTGTATATGAGGATAATTAAGAAAAACAACCACTTAATTTTTGCTCCAAATAGTTGATTTATACTATAGAAGAGGCAAATTGTAAAAAACGGAAATAGCGTATAAAAGTGCCAAAGGTTGCGGGCATTCTCTACGATGAAAATTTGAGCAGCAGTAAAAATTATTATTCCTAAAAAGAACAAAAAAAAGATGTCAGATTTACCAAAATCTTTTCTCCAAATTTTCCGAAAAACCACAAAAGAACAGACAATAATCAAAGTGAGGCATACTTCGAATAAGTAAAATAAAGTACTATAGATACCCTTTGAAATAATATTATATCCAAAAATCTCTTCAGAAATTAGATATTGAATTCTATAAAAACCTGTGCCATCAAATATGCCTCTCCCAAAATAATAAAACAATTGAAGTTTGGTTTTTATAAAGTTTAAGTCAAAACTAATGTTTGATGAGCTTACCATGCCTGGGTTGAGCTTATTAAATCCAATAAAAAGCAAGAGTTCAAACATAAAGGTTAAGGCTAAAACCTTTACGAATTTAACCTTCTCCTTTTTAGTTTCTAGTAAATTCAAAAACAGTAAGCTGCTAAAAATGAGTGCATTAGAAAACCAAATAAAATTTATTTTGTTAAAAATTCCAAGAGCTAAAATTATGGGTAATAAGTAAAATATACCTTGGTTTTTGTTTTGCAAATATTTGAAAATGAGAAAAATACTCAAAATTTTGCAAAAATACTCAATAGCGATGGGTCCCACATCTGTTCTTACCATGGTTATGAAGGTCGATTCTGTCACCAAAGCCATCAATATCATCCAAGCTAAAAAAGGTTTCTTGAAAGAAATATGAACACTCTTGTAAACCAGCAAAAGACTCACCATGCTCATCAAAATCATTGGAATTCTCACACTAAAATAATTAAATCCAAAAACTTTGAAAATGGGTATGAAAATCCAAGATTTTAAGGCTCCAATGTATGAAATAACAAAAAAAGTGATGCCGCCAATTTTGCGAGCAATGTAGGTAGTATGGCTGATTTCGCCAAGTGAGAGATTCGCAAATAGTATCTCATCGGTTTGTAAGCCAGGTCTTTCCAAAAATAAACTGGCCAAGAAACCAAATAAAATTAGTGGAAGTATGACAGATAGAGACCGCCAAATATTATTTGTCATACACGAAGCCTTTTGTGCTTATTTACATATTGAGGTTCTCAAAAGAAAACTCCTATTTATAATTTGTTTCAAACATCCAAATTGCCATATAATACAGCATAAAAAGATTTCTGAAATCAAAATACAAATATATTAGGTTTACTTTGAAAGTGGTAATTTATACATATTTTAAAATAAAAAATGATTGGCGATTTGTTATTAGACCTCATTTTTTTGAGAATAATTATATTTATTAAACGGTGCAGCTAAAACTTGAGCAGGTAAATTCTCTTATTTTGAAAGGTAGTTATCTATTCCCTATAATTCTCACCAGTATTCGAGTCTTTATATTTCGAATAATTCCAGGTTTTACATTGTAATGGAGGTTTATTTCGATGGAAATTTAAATAGGTCAAGAATTATTGAATATAACTGCTTCAGGCAAACTGTCTCACAATATTTTTAATTTGTTCAGAGTCAATGGCTTTTGATTTCCATTCTTCCAATTTAGGATTCATTATTTTAAACCATAAAGGTGGAAATAAGGACATAATAATCATAACTGGATATCCAAATGGCAATTGTGGACTTTCGTCAAAATGCCTTAAAACTTGGTATGGTCTTGAAGCATAAGCATGATGATCAGAATGTCGTTGCAAATGAAAAAGTAGGAGATTACTATAAAAGTGGTTGGCATTCCAAGAGTGAAGGGGATTGACTTTTTCATATTTTCCTTCAGAAATTTCATTTCTAACTATACCGTAATGTTCGATATAATTTACGCATTCTAGAGAAAGAATAGCTACAATACTTTGACCAAAAAAATGTATTAATACAATCCAAGAGAGCTCGTTTCTATAAAGACTTATTAAGGAAAACATCAAAATTGCCATAGCACAGCTTCCAAGAATACCTTGAATTACTTCATTTTTTAAACTCCAAGTTTTGATTTCCTTTTTTTGTAATAGTCTTTTTTCAATATTCCATGCACTTTTAAAGCTCCCAATCAGAGTTTGAATCCAAAATTCGAAAACCGTTTGGCCTTTTTTAGAGGTTGCAGGGTCATTGGGGGTGGCTACATGTACATGGTGCCCCCTATTGTGTTCAATTATAAAATGATGGTAGCATACAGACATAAGTGCTACTCTTGCATGAATTATAGCTAATGGATGGTTTCTATGTCCTAGTTCATGAGATACATTAATGATGGAAGAAGCATAAACTCCTTGGCTTAGAACGAAACCTAAAATTTGAATATTTGAGAACTGGTTACTGGAAATTTGAAAGGTCACAAATATTAAAACAAAAAAGTGAATCCAAACATGAGAATAAACGAGAAAATCAAAATACTTATCTTTGATAAGACCTTCAAATTCTTTTTTTTGTACATTTTGTGCATCTTTTCCGATGATTTCGTCTATAATGGGAACAAAAAAATAGGTGTATACAACTGGCATAAAAGCCCAATACGTTCCTTCTAGATAGAAAGAAAGCAAAATGAAAAATGGAATGGAATAAGCTCCAAGAAATCCTATTTTCTTTTGGATTGACATATCGTTAAGATTTTAACAAAATTAGAATTTATTTCAATAAAGCATAACGATATTCATCCCATAATTTTTGGTTTTTTATTAAGCCTTTTTTAGAGATGCCTTCTAACTGAAAGCCACATTTTTCTAAAACTCGCATGGAACTTTTATTGTATTCAAATATTCCACTGAAAAGTCTTTGAAGCTTTAATTCATTGAAACCGTACTTTGTGATGAGTTTTACAGCAGCTGTCGCTATCCCTTTGCCCCAAAAGGGTTCACCTAGCCAATAGCCTAATTCTGCCGAATGTTTGTATATATCATTTTGTTTTACTAAGCCTACAACGCCGCAAAGGCAATTGTTATAATCTATACCGAAAGTAAGTTTTGGATTTTCCTCATTGGTAAGATTTATAAAAAATTCCGCATCCTTAATGGAATAAGGATGCAGAAAATAGTCTCGAACATTATTCCAAATATTGACATTATTGGCCAAGATAGCCAATTGTTCAGCGTCATTTTTCTTTAATGGACGAATTGAAACCATTTTATATTCAAAATTTTGAACTATTTAATGTTAAGTAAACTTACCTAAAATCGTCAATCGTCAATCGTCAATCGTCAATCGTCAATCGTCAATCGTCAATCGTCAATCGTTTATCACACTGCATCACTCAAGCTCGAAAATGTAAAGTCTCTTATTTTTAAAGGAGGTACAAGATTGCCCGTAATTCTTACTGGTTTGCCCATTTCTTCCAAGTTGTTGAGCATAATTACTGGACTCTCGTTGAAACGGAAGTTTTTTACTGGGAACTTAATTTTCCCATTTTCTATGTAAAAAGTTCCGTCTCGAGTTAGGCCTGTGTATAACAAAGTTTGTGGGTCAACTGCTCTGATATACCAAAGTCGCGTCACCAATATTCCTTTGTCTGTCCCTTTTATCAAGTCTGCTAGTGACTTTGTGCCACCTGCCATAATAAACGAATTGGGTGGTGGCGTGGCTTTTACTCCTTTTTTGTCTGCCCAAAAACGTGAATAGGTCATGTTTTTAACTATGCCGTTTTCTATCCAATATATTTTTTCTTGTGGACGGCCGTCTCCAGAGAAAGGAGAACCAGGTATTTCTTCGTTCATCGGGTCGGAATAGATATTTACTCTTTCGTCGAAAAGCTTTTCGCCTAATTTCGTCTCTCCTCCTTTTTTGCTCAAAAAGCTGCGGCCTTCGTCGGCATTGCGGGCATCCATGCTTCGCATCATGTTTTGTAGCAAATCTACTGCAGCGGCTGGTTCAAGAATTACCGTGTATTTTCCTGGTTCCAAAGCCTGTGCTGAGGCCGATGCTTTTGCTTTTTGCATAGCCACCTCGGTCACTTTTTTGGTGTTGAGTAGCGACACGTCATTGAAGTCCTGGATACCATAGCCTGAGCCTAATCCGTCGTCAGTTCTAACAGTTATCGTGAAGTCCACTTGAGTTGCTTTGTTGTAGACAAATAGCCCTTTAGAGTTGCCCATAGCCGAATATCCGGCGGTGTCTTCCATGTAACCAGCAGCCGTGAGTTTGTTTTCTCTACATGGCATAATACTATCTAATGCTGCCTTTGCTCTTAGATTAGGGTCAATTTTGGCCGTATTTTCCGAAAACGTATTGGTATTTAGATAAGTTTGAGGTCCTAGCATGGGCATGTACTCTGAGTTTTCAGGAGCAAGTCTTGCTATTTCCTCCGCTCTTCTAACTGTTTTTTCTAGGGATGCATCATCAAATTCATTTATTGTAGCAGTCCCTGATTTTTTGCCAAAAACAGCAGTGACAGCCAATGATTGATTTTCAGACTCTCCACTGGTAGAAACGGTGTTTCTGGCATAACGAATATTGCCCGTGCGTCCGCCATTGAGGTTAACGCTCATTTCGTCTGCTTTGGAGTAAGCCAACACCTTATCGATGATTTTTTTGGCTTCTTCTTTAGTTAATATTTTCATTTTTTTTAATCTGTTTTTTTGAAAAAGACTTTGATTTCAGGTCCGACTGGCGTCTGACCGCATATCAAATTAAATCTTTCTGCCCGTGTTAATTACATTTACGCCATTGAAACGAGTGGTTGAACTACCATGCGACACCGCCGATACCTGAGACGGCTGGCCTTTGCCATCGAAAAACGATCCGAAAGTACGGTAATCGTCTTTGTCACATACCTGTACGCATGAGTTCCAAAACTCTTGGGTGTTAGACTGATATGCCACATCATCGAGCATTCCTACTACCTCTCCGTTTTTGATTTCGTAAAACAACTGTCCACCAAACTGGAAGTTATAGCGTTGTTGGTCAATAGAGTACGAGCCTCGGCCTACGATATATATTCCTTTTTCTACGCCTTTTATCATATCCAAAACACTCAACTTATCTTTGCCAGGAAGCAATGAAACATTCGGCATACGTTGGAATTGCACCGAATCCCAGTTGTCGGCATAACAACAGCCATGGGATTCTTTTTCACCTAATATATTCACTTGGTCTCTGATCGCCTGGTAGTTGACCAAAACACCGTCTTTTATCAAATTCCATTGTTTCGACGGAACACCTTCGTCGTCATATCCCACTGTTCCGAGGGCATGCGGTTGTGTTTTGTCTGCCACAATAGTTACGTTTTTGCTTCCGTAGTTGAAGTTTCCGGCTTTCCATTTATCCAATGTTGCGAAGCTTGTACCGGCGTAATTGGCCTCATAACCCAAAACACGGTCAAGTTCCAGCGGATGGCCCACTGACTCGTGAATAGTTAAGCCTAAGTGATTAGGGTCAAGTACCAAGTCATATTTACCAGCTGGAACCGACTTAGCCGTCATTTTTTCTTTGGCTTGTTTGGCGGCCATAATGGCATCTTCCACCATGTCATAAGAGTTTCTGTAGCCTACCAAACCATTAGGTCCCGCTATTTTTTCAGAAGCCAAGCCGTCTAAATACTCGTAGCCCATGCCCATAGGAGAGCTTATAGCGTCACGGGTTTTAAATTTTCCTGCGGCTTTGTCTACTGCAGTTACTGTAAATGTAGGCCATATTCTGTGAATGTCTTGGTCTATATATGAGCCATCAGAAGAGGCAAAATATTTTTGTTCGTTTACAAAAAATAGATTGGAAGTTACGAAACCAGCACCGTTTTTCATGGCCTCGCCGTTTACTTTCATCAACAAATCTATTTTTTCTTGTATAGGAATCTCGAAAGCATTTTTTACGATGGGTGTTTTCCATGTAACTTCGCCTACGCCTTTTTGGGGAGCGAGTATCACGGGTTCAGTCTGTATTTTGGCGTTAGCTTTGGCTATTGCCACGGCTGTTTCTGCACATTTGGCTATGCCTTCTTTACTGACGTCGCTGGTAGCTGAAAAACCCCAAGTACCGTTGGCAATCACTCTGATACCCACACCGTAAGACTCTGCATTTACGATGTTTTGTACTTTGGTTTCGCGGGTAAACAAAAACTGTTGCAAATAACGGCCAATACGCACATCCGTGTAAGTAGCACCTTTGCTTCGGGCGGCGTTGAGGGCAATGTCTGACATCAATTTCTTTTGGGCAGCGTCAGCGGGCGTTTCGAGGAGATGCTCAGGCGTGGTGGCGTTTCCAATAATCGGAATACCAGCACTTACTAAGGCACCCATACCGAGCCCAGAAAGCTGCATAAATTTCCTTCTATCCATCATAAGGGTTTCGTTTGGTGATAAAATTTGAATAGTAAATGTATTTATTTTTTGAAATAAAAAAACAAAAACGGGTACAAATTCTGATTTTTCGGGTATGAGGTGGCGTATTTGGTAGATAAGCGTTTTTTGCTAAAAAAATATTTAAAAATGAAGCATCGAAAAGCCGAATATTTGCGTCTATATAACTGGAATTTAATTGGGAAGGTGTGGATTTTTTTCACCCTGGAAAAATTAAATAACTGGGATTAGTGTAGGAATTGCGACTCATAACTTTTGGGTCGCGATTTTTTTTGGTGGTGGTATGTAAACTTTTGCCAAAATAATTTAAGAATTAAAATAAAGTTGTTCTACCTGCAGTTAAATTTGAGGCAAAATCTAATAGTTAACTAAATTTCCGCTCAAAATGACCACCAAATCAATTATACGCACTTTTTATTTTTGTTTTTTATCTGTTTATACATTCGCTCAGAACGTTAGTATCCTACCCACAGGAATATCTCCTGCTCCATCTGGCAGTCATCCAAGAATTACAAATGATCAAATTTTAGCTTTACCGAATCCTCAAAAAGGAGATTTAGCGTATGATTTGACATTTAATTGTCTGAGAGTTTTTAATGGTTCAAAATGGTTGCAACTAATGACAGCTCAAGATTTGGGTCAAACGTCCAACATTGCATGGCAACTCGGCACCAACGAAACCCTTTCTTCCAATGGAATAGCCAAAGATTTGAATGGGAATATTTATCTGGCTGGCAACTTTAAAGGAACAGGAGTTTTTGGAAACACTAACGTCAATTCAGCAGGTGATAATGATGTTTTTTTGGCAAAATATACTTCAGAAGGCGTGCTTCTTTGGGTTAGGACTGCTGGGAGCCTAGCTGGAGATATTGCGACAGATATTAGTATTGATCCAAGTGGTAATGTTTTGATTACAGGATATTATTTCGATGCAATTAATTTTGGAGGAAATATTCTTTCAATTTCTGGCGAATCCGATGTTTTTGTTGCCAAATATGACCCTTTGGGTACAGTTATATGGGCAAAAAAAGTAGGTGGTTCTGGTTTGGATTTAGGTAATTCGGTGGATACAGATGCCTCTGGAAATGTATATTTGGGAGGGTCTTTTGCTGGCTCCTGCACTTTTTTCGGTGTTAGCAATATCACATTGAACTCTGCTGGTGGAGACGATGGATTTGTGGCTAAATTGGATGCTGCTGGAAATGTTTTTTGGGCTAAAAGCATTGAGGGTTCTGCAAAGCAAAAATCAAATGACGTTTTGATATCAGGTACGGATTTATATGTGTTTGGTTCTTTTGAAAATACCACTGATTTTGGAAATTCAATCTCTCTCAGCTCTGCAGCAGGAAATGTAGATATTTTTATTGCAAAGTATAATTTGTCAGGAGATTGTCAAGCCTCAATTGGCTTTGGAGGTGCTGGCACAGACGAGGCATCAAGATTAGCAAAAGACAACAATTCTAATATTTGGGCTTGTGGTGCTATTTACCAAAATGCCACAATCGGGTCGTTTGTTCTTACGTCTGCCGGCAATTATGACGCTTTTTTTGTGAAATTGAATAGCAGTCTTAGTATTTTGAACGCAAAACTTTTTGGAGGAGATAATAACGACAAGGCAAATGATATGGGATCGGATGCAGATGGAAATGTCTTTTTAATTGGAGAATTTGCCGGAACATTAACCAACGGTTCGAAATCAATAACATCGAATGGAAGCTCTGATATTTTTCTTTCAAAGTTTAACAGTTCCGATTTTTCGACTTTATTACAAAATTATGGAGGGTCAGATTTTGATTCTGCTAAAAGAATAAATGTGGGTTCAAATTTATTCATTACTGGAGTTTTCTCACAAACGGTAAATTTTGGAACTATATTAACTAGCACTGGAACTCCATTAAATGGGTTTGTTATGAGAGTTTCAGAGTAGGTTGGGCAAAAGG
This sequence comes from Bacteroidetes bacterium B1(2017), assembly GCA_002256395.1. GTDB lineage: Bacteria > Bacteroidota > Bacteroidia > UKL13-3 > UKL13-3 > B1. Next base: position 30,608 of record NKJG01000012.1, read on the forward strand.
TTGATTAATTTAAAAAATGCGATTCAATATTTTGGGTCGCATTTTTTTTAAATTTTATTTTTATTTTTGATTGTAAATTATAACGAAGCCTATAATCAAGGCATGAGAATGAACACCACCATCAGCTCCTTTGCTGAATATCTCCAAAATATTCCAGAAGAATCAAAACCCAAACTTCTAGAACTGATGGCTATCATAAAGGAAGCTGTTCCGCAGGCAGAAGAGGGTATAAGCTATGGTATTCCTACCTACAAATATCTTGGTGGACTGGTGGCAGTTGGGGCTACCAAAAAGCACGTGGCTTTTTATGTCATGAGCAATTCCGTGTTGAATCATTTTGAAAATCAGCTAATTGGCATGGATTATGCCACTGGCACCATCCGATTTAAGTTTGATGGGGTTTTGCCCAAAAATCTTATTCAAGAAATAGTGAAAATCAGAGTAGAAGACAACGAATACATATATAGTCAGCGGAAAACAAAGAAAAAATAAGCTTAATTTCTAGTATCCAATATCTGCTGTCCCAAATTTATCAAGTCCGAGGCGGTACGAAATCCAGGTGATTTGGTGATGAGTTCGCCTTCTGGTGTTACAAACATCAGGGTAGGATAAGCCTCAATTCCGAACTTTTGAGCCAATACTGCTCCTTCTTCTTGTTCACCATCAAGTGCCATATTTACAAAGTTGGTATTAAAAAAATCACCTGCGGATTTGTCCGCAAAAGTGTATTTTTTGAGTTGTTTGCACGGCCCACACCAAGTAGCATAAATGTCTAAGAAAACTACTTTATTCTCTTTTTTTGCCAAATCTAAGGCTTGTTGCCAGTTACCTTTTTGAAAGTGAATGCCATCGACGGTATCTTCTTTAAAATCAACTTTCGGGTTATTTCTATAATATAAAAAGGCTATTATGCCGAGAACAACAATCGCTATGAGGACGTTTTTCATACTATTTTTGCTTTTTTTGGTATGTTGATTATTAGAAGAACAAAATTTAAAATGATTTTAATTCAATAATCCCGCAAGATTTCTAAATTTACTCTCTGTATTGTTTTTTCTGGCATTTTAATAATTATAATACAGTCGATTTTCAACCTTAAATAAATGCGTGTCGGATACTGAGTTTTCGATATTTTTTACCGATGATAAACATAAACTATTCTCTCAAAGCACAAGATTTACAATCCAAATTAGATACATTTTGGAAACTATCCGGTGAAAAAATCCGCTCCATCCAAGCCGAATATGATGACAATGACGGATCGCCTGTCTTTACTAAAAATGGTAAATATACTACCCGTGGCTGGACAGAATGGACGCAGGGTTTTCAATACGGCTCCGCCATTTTGCAGTACGATGCCACAGGTGAGGACGATTTTCTTGAAATTGGAAGAAAGAAAACGTTAGAAAAAATGGCTCCCCACATCAGTCACATTGGAGTGCATGACCATGGCTTCAATAATGTAAGTACCTATGGCAATTTGCTCCGATTGATGCGAGAAGGTAAAATCGCTCAGAACGATTGGGAGCAAAATTTCTATGAATTGGCCTTGAAGATTTCGGGAGCAGTGCAGGCCAGTCGATGGACGGACATAAAAAACGAAGGTGGATTTATTCATTCGTTTAATGGTGCCCATTCGCTTTTTGTTGATACCATCCGTTCTTGTAGGACTTTAATGATTAGCCACCAATTGGGTCATGTTTTTCAAGGCGAAGGTGATGCCAAAATAAGTCTTTTGGAACGAGCCATTAAGCACATTGAGGCTACAGCTAACTTTTCGGTTTTTTATGGAGCAGGCAGAGATATTTATGATGTTTGGGGCAGAACGGCACACGAGTCAGTTTTTAATGTAAAAGACGGTAATTTTCGTTGTCCAAATTCACAGCAAGGCTATACAGGATTTAGTACTTGGACACGTGGCTTAGCATGGGCGATGTGTGGTTTTGCGGAACAACTTGAATGTCTTGAAATATTGGACGGAATGGAATTGGAAGCAGTAGGTGGAAGGTCATATATCAAGAATTTCATGCTTAAGGCGGCAAAAGCAACATGTGATTTTTATGTTGAAAATACGCCAATTTGTGGAGTACCTTATTGGGATACTGGTGCTCCAAATTTGCACAAAATGGAGGGATTTCTAAACGAAAGAGCTAATCCTTTTAACGATCATGAACCTGTGGACAGCTCAGCGGCAGCCATAGCGGCTCAAGGTTTGTTACGTTTGGGCAAATATTTGAAAGAAAATGGCGATACCGAAGATGGCAACAGGTATTGGCAAACTGGATTAACCGTAATGAATTCGCTTTTAGAAGAACCTTATCTGAGTACCGATAAAAACCATCAAGGTTTGCTTTTGCACACCATTTATCACCAACCTAATGGTTGGGATTTTGTACCTGAAGGAAGCAAAATACCTTACGGAGAGTCGTGTATGTGGGGCGATTATCATTTTAGAGAAGCAGCACTTTATTTGCAAAAACATTTAAATAATGAGCCTTATTATACTTTTTTTAACTGTTTGCCTAAGTAATATTTAACCCATAAAATGACCGGAAAATTTAAACCCAAATATAGTCGAGTAGCACAATTAAAAACGGCTGCAGATTTTGCCAAATACCTGGAAGATAATCAAGTAGATTTAAGATTTGATGAAGAAATGCTTCCAAAAGAAACTTCGCCATTTAACAAGGCGATTTATCTTAAATCAGGAAAAACCATCGGAAATAGCCTCTCAATTTTACCAATGGAAGGTTGGGATGGTACGGCGGATGGTAAACCGACCCATTTTACAAAGAAACGTTGGGAGAATTTCGCCATTTCGGGAGCTAAATTACTATGGGGATGTGAGGCTGTGGCGGTTACGCATGAAGGCAGAGCCAATCCACGACAATTGACTATCAATGAGGCAAATATTGGCGATTTGGACGAAATGCTACAGATAGTTTTAGATAAACATGCGGAGAAATTCGGAACTGCAGATGATCTATTGGTTGGTTTACAGTTGACGCATTCTGGGCGATTTTGCAAACCCAATGACAATACCAAATTTGAGTCAAAAATAGCTTACAATCACCCGAAGTTAGATGCTAAATTTCATGTGGCTGAAGATAATTTACCCATGACGGATGACGAAGTGGATACATTGGTGGAGGATTTCGTAAAAGCTGCTGTTTTGGCTCAAAAGGCTGGCTATCATTTTGTGGACATCAAACATTGCCATGGTTATTTGGGCCATGAATTTTTGAGTGCTGTCGATAGAAATGGAAAATATGGCGGAAGTTTTGAAAATCGGACTAATTTTCTAAAAAATATAGTAGCTGGAATCCGAAAAGAAGCTCCTGGATTAGAAATAGGCGTTAGATTAAGTGCCATTGATTTTGCCCCATTTAAAAAAGGTGCGGATGGCATTGGGATACCAGATTTGAAAGAAAACGAAAAATATAAATATGCTTTTGGTTGTGATGAAACAGGTTTAGAAATAAACCTGGAAGAACCTCGTAAGTTTTTAAAGTTACTAGAAGAACTTGATATTCAATTGGTTTGTATTACACTTTCGAGTCCATATTACAATCCACACGTTACGCGCCCAGCCCTTTTTCCTCCTTCGGATGGCTATCAGCCACCAGAAGAGCCGTTAATTGGCGTAGCAAGAATGATCAACGTTGTGGCAGATTTGAAAAAGGAATTTCCAAATTTAGTAATAGTAGGCTCGGGGTACTCTTATTTGCAAGAATGGCTTCCCAACGTGGCCCAGTATGTTTTGCGAAACAAAATGGTAGATGCTGTAGGGTTTGGAAGGATGGTGCTTTCGTATCCGACCATGCCTGATGATATGCTCAATAATCGCCCAACGGAAAGAAAACTTTTGTGTAGAACGTTCTCCGACTGCACCACGGCTCCTAGAAATGGCATGGTGTCGGGTTGTTATCCTTTGGATCCTTTGTATAAAACACTTCCAGAGGCGGTGACTTTGAAAGAAATTAAGGAGAAATTATGAAAAAAGTAGCCCTAATAACTGGAGGTTCAAGAGGAATAGGCTTCGGCATAGCCCAAAAGATGGCAGAAGCGGGTTTCAACTTGGCTATCAACGGCATGCGGGCCGAATCTGATGTATTGGAAGTAATTGAAAATCTCAAAAAGTTAGGTGTCGATGTCATTTATTGCCAAGGAGATATTTCGAGAAAAGAAGATAGAAATAGTATTTTAGAAAAAATAAGAAACCATTTTGGGAAACTTAATGTGCTGATAAACAATGCTGGAGTAGCACCAAAAGAACGAAAGGACATCCTTGAAGCTTCAGAGGAAAGTTTCGATTATCTAATTTCAACCAACCTGAAAGGACCCTATTTTCTAACGCAATCTGTAGCCAACTGGATGGTAGAATTGAAATCTCAAGACTATAAATTTGAGGGAACAATAATCAATGTTTCATCCATTTCATCCACAGTAGCTTCTGTAAATAGAGGAGAATATTGTATTTCGAAAGCTGGTGTAAGTATGGCCACGCAATTGTTTTCAGTACGTTTAGCCGAGTTCGATATTCCGGTTTTTGAGGTACGTCCAGGCATTATCAAAACAGATATGACCGAAAAAGTAAGTCAAAAATATGACGATTTGATAGAAAATGGACTTTGTTTGACCAAACGTTGGGGATTACCCGACGATGTTGGTAAAACAGTTACGGCAATTGCCCAAGGTAATTTTATGTATTCGACAGGACAGGTTTTTGTGGTTGATGGCGGATTGACAATTGCGAGATTGTAATCTGTGGTTCAAATTTTAAGTCTGAACAAAATATAGAAATTGTTTCTGCCTTTTTATATGTGGCTAATTTAGAATATTATTCTTTGGTTAATTGAAAAATTACCCCATCAATTTGTTGATTTGCAAAATATTAAATGTAAATTTAACCTAACAAATATTCAACCATTAATGAAAAAATTTACCAGAAGAGACCTTCTTAAAACGGCTTTGCCTGCGAGTGTGGCGGCTTACGCTATTCCAACTTTTATACCTCAAACAGCTTTTGGTGCCAACGACCGCTTGCGAGTAGCGGTAATAGGAATAAACGGCCGTGGAAAGGATCACATCAAAGGTTTTATGAATTTAGACAATGTTCAAGTCACCACTCTTTGTGACGTAGACAGTGTGGTTTTAAGTGCTGGAGCTACAGATTTTGAGAAAAAATTTAACAAGTCTGTAAAGCAAGAAAAAGATCTCAGAAAAGTTTATGAGGATAAAAATATTGATGCCGTAAGCATTGCCACGCCAAATCACTGGCATGCGTTGGCGGCAATTTGGGCTTGTCAGGCGGGTAAGGATGTGTACGTTGAAAAACCGGCTTGTCACAATGTTTTTGAAGGAAGAAAATTGGTGGAGGCCGCTACCAAATATAATAAAATTGTACAGCATGGCGTACAGTTGAGAAGTTCTTTGGCAATTCAAGAAGCCATAAAACACCTCAGAGATGGACTCATTGGCAAAGTTTATATGGCCAAAGGAATCGTTTACAAATGGCGACCAGATATTGGAAATTTAGGTAATTCGGCTGTACCAGAAGGATTGGACTGGAACTTGTGGCAAGGCCCAGCACAGGAAAAACCATTCAGCAAAAACTATGTGCATTATAACTGGCACTGGTTTTGGGACTATGGCAATGGCGATATTGGTAATCAAGGAATTCACGAAACAGACCTTGCCATGTGGGGATTAGATGTTGGTTTGCCTGATACCATAAGCTCATCTGGTGGTAAATACCTTTGGAACGATTGCAAGGAGACTCCAGAATATTTGACGTCGTCTTATCAATATACAAAAGAGAATAAAATTTTGCAGTTTGAGGTGCGTCCATGGATGACCAACAAAGAAGATGGCGTAGAAATCGGCAATATTTTTTATGGCGATAAAGGCTACATGGTAATCAATGGCTACAACGATTACAAAACATTCTTGGGTAAAGAACGTGCTCCTGGTCCAGCTCGTAAGGAGGGAGGTGATCATTACAAAAACTTTGTGGATGCAGTCAGAGCTCAGGATAAAAAAATGCTGAACGGGCCAGTTGAAACCGCACATTTAGCCGCTAGTTTGGCCCATTTAGGCAATATTTCATATAAACTTGGCCGTACTTTGAAGTTTGACCCTATTGCGGAAAAATTTCTGGGCGACAAAAAAGCCAATGAAATGTTGACACGCAAATATAGAGCTCCGTTTATTGTTCCAGATAAAGTTTAACAAGTGGCAAAAAGAATTCTGGGCATTATTTCTTTAGTTTTTCTACTGAGTTGTGACTGCATGGTTACTGCCACTGGTGTTGTACTAGACGACCAAACAAAGAAACCTTTGGATAGTGTTTTGATTGATAATCTGGCAAACCCAGGTTTTGAAGAGAAAACCAAAGCTGATGGGGCTTTTAGTTTGGTGGAGGTAGGAAGAGCCAATGGAAAATGCCCAGAATTTAACCTTAAATTTTCGAAAGAAGGATATGAAACAGACACTATTTTTGTTGAAAATTCTGCACCTTTGACTGTTTATTTGAAAAAGAAAAAATGAAATATATAAAATATAGCAATGGCGACCTAATGCCGAGTTTAGGATTAGGAACTTGGAAGTCGGCTCCAGGAGAAGTTTATAAAGCTGTCAGAGAGGCAATTACAATTGGTTACCGACATTTTGACTGTGCACATTTGTATGGCAATGAACCCGAAATCGGCCAAGCTTTTGCTGATGCATTGAAAGCTGGAGAAGTAAAAAGAGCGGAGCTTTGGATAACCTCAAAACTTTGGAACAATCGCCATAGAAAAGAGCAAGTGCAACCTGCCTTGGAATTAACCTTAAAAAATCTCCGTCTCGATTACCTAGATTTATATTTGATTCATTGGCCGATCGCCCTGAGGGATGATGTTACTTTTCCAACTAAGGCAGATGAGATGGTTAGCCTAAATGTGACACCATTGACCGAAACTTGGGAAGGAATGAGAGCGGTTCAAGAAATGGACATGGCTTTACATATCGGCACGAGTAATTTTAGTATAAAGAAAATAAAAGAACTCACCGAAGTGACAGGTGTAAAACCAGAAAATAACCAAGTGGAAATGCACCCTTTTTTACAACAAAAAATTTTAAAAGCATATTGTGATGCCGAAGGGATTTTGTTGACAGGATACGCTCCATTAGGCTCTTCAGATAGACCAGCCAATAGAATTGTTGCGGGTGAACCAAAACTTTTTGATAATGAAATCATCCGAAATATTGCAGAAAGCAAAGGATGTTCGCTGGCTCAAACCATGCTTGCATGGGCAGTGAGCAGAGGTACTTGCACCATACCAAAGTCAGTAAATGCCAACAGGCTAAAAGAGAATCTGGAAGCAGCAGATATCGAACTTTCAGAAGCAGAAATGGTACAAATGGCTGCAGTAAACATGAATTACCGCTATATCAAAGGTGATTTTTGGTGCCTTTCAGATTCGGATTATACGGTTGAAAATCTTTGGGATGAGGGAGTTTAGATAAAAAACTTTCCTAATCTTCATTACCTTTCCGAAACCTTTGTGGAACTTTGTGAAAAACTTTGTGACCCTCTGTGGTACTAAAACACCTAGATGACAAATCAAGAAACAAATCAAGAACCCAAAGGCACAAGAATCAACAAATACTTGAGTGAAGTCGGTTTTTGTTCGAGAAGAGCTGCCGATACACTCATTGAAGAACGTCGGGTAACCATCAATGGAAAAGTGCCAGAGATGGGAACAAGAATCCAGGAAGGTGACGAAATAAGAGTGGATGGAAAGTTGATTTCAGAACCCAAAGAACAACATGTGTACTTGGCTTTTAATAAGCCAGTTGGTATAGTTTGCACTACCGATATAAAAGCCGAAAAAGACAATATCATCGATTTTATCAATCATCCTAAGCGAATATTTCCAATTGGTAGACTGGATAAACCTTCAGAAGGCTTGATATTGCTCACCAGCGATGGAGACATTGTGAACAAAATACTTAGAGCCAGAAACAACCACGAAAAGGAATATGTCGTAACGGTGAATAAGCCCATCAGCAGAGATTTTGTGTTTAAAATGAGTAAAGGCGTGCCCATTCTCGATACGGTCACGAGACCTTGCAAAGTAGAAAAAATAGATTTGTATACCTTCAAAATTATCCTTACCCAAGGCCTGAATCGCCAAATCAGACGAATGTGCGAGTATTTGGGCTATTCTGTGACCAAGCTTAAAAGAGTAAGAATTATGCACATCCACCTCGATTTGCCCATAGGTAAATGGAGAAATCTTACCTCCAAAGAACTAGAAATTATTAACTCGGCTACTGTAGATTCTTCCAAGGTGTATGAGGATTTTGAGTAGCATAATCAACTCTAAAATTAAAAAATTTAGCTTTATTAAAATAGAGAAATTATAAGTAATGAAACAACATTGATTAGGAATACCTAATGATTAAACTTTCTTTTTTTTCGCTTTTTAACTCCTTTTTAAGCATAAGTCCGCTTTGACTTTATTTGTTTTCTGTTTTAAACGGAAAAGAATTACAACCCAATATTTTTGGATTTCTAGATAGGATATAGGTGGGGGAGGAGGCTCTTTGTTTAGCTGGGAGCCCTGTGTACAAAAGTAATTATATGTTTTGATTGTTACAGTTAAGAAGTAAACCTAAATGTTTCTTTCTTTATTGATGCCCCTGCATGAGGGACAGAACGGCCTGTTTGAGCTCTTTTTGTGTGCCTGCCGAAAGGCGGAACGCAAAAAAGCGAGTAGTGATGGCCCGACCCCAGCTGCTTTGGGGATGCTTTTGGCTAGCGGATTGGCTCAGCTGGGGGCATGCCCTAAACTGTATTTTGTTTTAGCTCAAGATGCCTTTCACGATGTGCCCGCTGACGTCTGTGAGGCGGAAACGGCGGCCTTGGTATTTGTAAATGAGCTGCTCGTGGTCGATGCCCATGAGGTGCATAAGCGTGGCCTGGAAGTCGTGCACATGCATGGGGTCTTTTACGATGTTATAGCTAAAGTCGTCGGTTTGTCCGTAGCTGAGGCCGGCTTTTACGCCTGCTCCGGCCATCCACATGCTGAAACAGCGTGGGTGGTGGTCGCGGCCGTAGTCGTTTTTGGTGAGTTTGCCTTGTGAGTACACGGTCCGGCCAAATTCGCCGCCCCACACCACAAGGGTGTCCTCGAGCATACCGCGGCGTTTGAGGTCAATGAGCAGGGCTGCGGTGGCTTGGTCGGTTTGTTTACACTGTTGAGCCATGTTTTTGGGCAGGCCGCCGTGATGATCCCAGCCTTGGTGATAGAGCTGCACAAAACGCACGTCTTTTTCGAGGAGTTTGCGGGCCAAAAGGCAATTGGCGGCATAAGAGCCTTTGTCGCGGCTGTCGGGGCCGTAAAGGTCAAAGACTTCGTCAGGCTCATTGGTGGTGTCCATCACGTCGGGCACGGAGGTCTGCATGCGGTAGGCCATTTCGTATTGTGCAATGCGGGCATCTACTTCGGGGTCGGCCCAGTTCTCGTTTTGGAGTTGGTTGAGCTGAGTGAGGTAGGCGAGCATCTGCTGTCGGTCGGGGCCGTCGTAGCCCTCGGGGTTGTTAAGAAACAACACGGGGTCTTTACCTGACCGAAATTGCACACCCTGATGCTCTGATGGCAAGAAGCCATTGCCCCAAAGGCGGGCATAAAGTGGCTGGTCTTTGGAGGCGTTTTTAGATACCAAAACGATGAAAGCGGGCAGGTTTTGGTTTTCGGAACCCAATCCGTAAGACAACCACGAGCCAATGGACGGTCGGCCAGGCAGTTGGTGGCCCGTTTGGAAAAAAGTAATGGCGGGGTCGTGGTTGATTTGCTCGGTATAAAGCGACTTGATGATACAGAGTTCGTCCACCACTTGGGCGGTGTAGGGCAGCAATTCTGACACCCAAGTTTTGTTTTTGCCGTGTTGGTTAAACTTGTAAGCCGAAGGCACCACAGGCAAAACTGCCTGATTGGCACTCATACCTGTCAGACGTTGGCCTTTACGGACGCTATCGGGCAGATTTTGGCCAAACATGTTGGACAGGCGAGGTTTGTAGTCGAAGGTTTCGAACTGCGATGGGCCGCCCGCCATGAAAAGGTAAACTACGCGTTTGGCTTTTGGTGCTATGCTGGGCAATGCGGCAAGGAGGCTTTGCTCGATGCTTTTGGCGTCGGAACTGTGTCCGAGCAAATTGCCCAGTGCGAATGCTCCAAGGCCAGAAGCGGTTTTGAGGAGGAAATTCCGCCTGTCGAGTTTTTGTGATATATTTTCTAGGTCTTTCATTTTTGTCGTTTTCTTATTGAATACGGATAACACTGATGTTACACGGATTTTATTGATTTTTTAATAATTCTATTTTTTAATAATTTATAAATTTATCCGTGTTAATCAGTTTAATCCGTGTCATCTGTGTTCTATATTCCTTATCGAAAATCTAAGTCATCTGTGTTCCATTATACTCTACCGTTTAGTTAAAGCTGCGTCCGAATTTAAGATGGTGGAGGCCACTACTGCGTTGGCGGCTAGGGCTGGGGCTTCTAGGTTGGGATTGGTTTTGGACAATCCGGCTGAAAGCCAGCCTTTTGTTTTTTCGGGTTCGGCCTTGAATTTTTGATATTCTTTTTCTCTCAAATTCATCAAAAGCTTTAATTCTGCCTCTGTGGGCTGTTTTCCAGTTAGTTTTTGGTATGTTTTTACAATACTATTTTTGATATCATGGTCAGAACACATTTGTTCGCCCAGTTTTTTGGCTACTTCTAAAAATGTCGGGTCGTTGAGCGTAACCAAAGCCTGCAAAGGTGTGTTGGTACTTTGGCGACGGACTATGCAGGAACTCCTTTGGGAGGCGTCAAAAGTCCCCAAAGTAGGATTTGGAACAGTGCGTTTGACTACAATATAAAGGCTTCGGCGGTAGATTTCGTCTGAAGAATCTGGCTTATAATTTGCTCCATTGATGTCCCAAAGGCCTTCGGGTTGGTAGGGTTTTATGCTTTTTCCTCCGATTTTTTCATTTAGCAATCCACTGGCTAGCAAGGCATTGTCTCTGATCATTTCGGCAGTGAGGCGTTTGGCTGGGCCTCTTGCCAAAAATCTATTTTCTGGGTCTATTTCTCTTAGGTTTTTGTCAGTTTTAGAGTCTTGTCGGTAGGCGGCTGACATTACTAAGCGTTTGCTAAGCTGTTTCAAATCCCAATTATTTTCTTGGAAATTCACTGCTAACCAATCCAAAAGCTCGGGATGTGTGGGCATTTCGCCTTGGTTTCCGAAATCTTCAGCGGTTTTTACGAGGCCTGTTCCGAAAAAATTCTGCCATAGTCTATTTACCGCCACCCGAGCAGTGAGGGGATGATTTTCGTCGGTAAGCCATTGGGCTAAACCTAGTCGATTTTTTGGGTATTGATTAGAAAAAGCCAAAATACTTTCGGGTGTATTTGGGAAAACTTCTGCTCCTGGAGCATCGTATTGACCTCTTTGGAGTATAAAAGTTCGTTTTGGTTTAGGCATTTCTTGCATTACCATGAGTTCGGGGATGTGTTCCATGGAGTCGGCCAAAGCTGTTCTGGATTTAATTAGAGCTTTTTTGGCTACTAAACAATTAGAATCTACTGCCGAAATGTAAAATTGTTTTAAGTTCTCCTTTTCGGTGTGGCTAAAGTGCTCAATTTCTTTTTGTGAAATGGTATTCCAAGAGGATTTTTTAGCTAAGATATTGATTTCTAAACTAGTAAGTGCTCGGTCATAAACTACAACATCATCTACTTTTCCGCCTTTGAATCCTAGCCCACGCCACCAACCTCCTATTTGGAGGGCTGGTTCGTTTTTGGAGAAAAATATGATGTCTTTGTACAGTTGGTCAATAACGGTTTCCATTTCGAGTGGTTTTCCATCTAAATATACCTGCAAACCTGCAGCTGTGGAAGAACCATCGTAGGTCAGGGTGATTTGCTGCCATTTGTCTCTGGGCACATCAGAAATGCTCAGTTTGGTGATGGCATTGGATGGGGCGGTATGAGCCAAAGTGGCTTCAAGCCTATTATTTTTTAAGTAAAGATGGAAGCCTTTGAAATTGTAAAGTCGCTCAGCATTGCTTTTATGGAAAATAACGCCCTCCTTCATGTCTTTGGGTATTTTTAGCCAAAGTCCGACTGTAAATTCCTCCGATTTGCGGAATACACCCACGTCTTTGAGGTCGGCGTACACATCTCCATCGAGGGTGAGATAAGTATTGTTGCCAGTTTTTTCGAAAGTAGGCTTGTCCACTGTGCCTGCATCACGACGCATTATACCTTTTTGGGCAGGATTTATGCTGTTTTTTAAAGAATCTTCGAAAGTGTAATGCCCTTTTAGATTATTTTTTGGAATAGAATAATCTGAAAGTTTTTTGTAAGCCTTGGTTTTTAGCCAGTTGTCGAAATTTGCCTCTGCTTTTTGTTTTTCAGAGTTCAGATTTTCTCCGTTTTCTGAAATGGTTTTCTTCAAAAATGCAATTATTTTTTCTTTTTGCTGATCGGGTAAAAGTAGGGTAGGCGTTGGAGGATCGTCGTTCCAAGCTATTTGTCCAGCTTCTCTTACATTATTGAAAAAGCTGAACAATTCGTAATAATTTTTCTGAGAAATGGGATCGTATTTGTGATCGTGACAGCGGGCACATCCTACTGAAATGCCCAAAAAAGCATCGCCGAAGGTGTTGGTGCGGTCCATCACATATTCGGTTTGGAATTCTTCCTCCACTATACCTCCTTCGAGATTTTGTTGGTGGTTGCGGTTAAATGCCGTGGCGATGATCATGTCTTTGGTTGGATTGGGCATCAAGTCACCGGCGAGCTGTTGCTCGATAAAATTATTGTAAGGCATGTTTTGGTTAAATGCCTTGATAACCCAATCGCGGTAAGGCGACATATCTCTGAGGCGATCTACTGTGTAACCATGCGAGTCTGCAAAACGAGCTAAATCAAGCCAGTCGGTAGCCATTTTTTCGCCATAATGTGGCGAGGTGAGCAGTCTGTCCACCTGTTTTTCGTAGGCATTTGGACTATTATCTGATAAAAAAGACTCAATTTCGGTTATCGTAGGGGGCAGGCCTGTAAGGTCAAGTGAAACTCTGCGAAGCAATATTTCTTTATCGGCTTCTTTGTTTTGTTTGAGATTTTGGGTTTTGAGTTTGGCTAAAATGAAATTGTCTATGGGATTGAATACCAATTGGCTGGCATCTACCGCAGGAATTGGCTTTTTTGATGGTTTTACAAAGGCCCAATGTGGCTGATAAACCGCTCCGTTTTCTATCCATTTGATGATGGTAGCTTTCTCTGTGTCCGAAAGCGAGAGGTGAGATTTTGGCGTGGGCATCATGTAACTCGGATCTTGAGAAGTGATTCGGTGGAATACCTCACTTTTGTTCAAGTTTTTGGGAGAAATGGCCACTTTTCCTGGACTTTCGGGGAGTTGAGCGTAGGCATTTGCAGCAATATCCAATCTTAATCCTGCCTTTTGTTTGGCTTTGTCGGGCCCGTGGCAAGCGAAGCATTTATCTGATAATATGGGTTTTACGTGGATGTTGTAGTCGATTTCAGCAGGTAGGGTTTTGAGGGCGTCGGCTATTTCTTTGGGCAATTTTATTTTTGTTTGGGCATAGAGATGTCCAAGCGAAAATGTAGTTAAAAGGAGAATTTTTATTAATTTCATTTAGAAGTTAATTTCTAATAGATTTCGGTTAATCAATAGCGATAATTTCCAATCTTTCGTGCCCTTGCCGGGCGGGCTTACTTTTTTTTTGAAAAAAAAGTAACAAAAAAAACACTTTTTGAACAATGATGCTCTGTGAAATTTTGGATTTAACCTTTTCCCAATTAATAAATTTAGTCAGTCCAAAATTTCACAACGGACTGTTCAAAAAATATAATGAACCATTAGTATTTATTAACTTAACAGTGATATACTTAATGGGAGTTTTTTAAATTATAGGCATCTCAATACAAGTCGATTTTGTTCTTGATTAATATTAAGTTATAATTTAAAAGTTATTAATTACTTCAATGAATCGGGTTTTGAGAATTTGAAATTGCCGTATTCTATTTTGGTGTTGGGCAGTTTCTTTTTCAATTTTTCTATTCCTGATTCTGAAATTTTAGTTTTCCATAAATATAACACTTTCAGGGTTTTAATACTTGAAAGTGCGTCTATACTTTCATCCGAAATGTTGGTGTCATAAAGGTTCAGATGCTTTAAATTCTTTAAGTTTGCCAGTTCTTTTATGCCTTTATCTGTAATAGAGGTTTGATCAAGGTTTAGTTTTTCTATATTTTCAAAGGTTTTAATCTGTCCTAAATTTACATCTGATAATGCTTTATTATTGATTTTTAGCGAAAAAATATTTTCTCTAATTGTTTGTAAATCAGTTATTTGATTTGTGTTTAAATCTTTGATGTTTACAAAATTTACAGCTAGTTTTTTGCCCTCCAATCCTTCGGAATTTATGACGATTTTTTCATTTTTGAGTTTTTCTAATGATTGCTGATCAGGTTTATTGAGATTCGGTTCTAAAATACCCAGTTCAAGGTTTTCTGGAAGAATATTTTGTGATGAAACTTCGTTCAATGGCGTTATCACTTGTGGAATGACAGTTTCCGTTTCTCCTGTAAATGATGCTCCCTTTTTTATCCAATAGTGTATTACGGAAATCTCTCCAGAAGTCAACTGAGATTTGCCTTTGGGAGGCATGTGTTTGTCGTCATCTAAAGGTAAAAGCAGGTTGGTGTATAGTGCACTTTTGCTCGGATTTCCTCCGATTAAAATTTCACCATTTTTCCCTCCTTTTCGTATAAATGTTTCAGCATCAAGACGTAACCCCCCTTTCTTTTTTCTGGAAGAATGGCAACTGTAGCATTTTTTTTCTAGAATTGGAACCACTTTTTCTTGGTATAAAAAAGTTTGTTTTACAGTTTCCTTGCTTGTATTCAAAGTGTCAATTTTGGTTTGTTTCTCAACATTCTGTGGAATTTCTGCCAATTGCTCTTGTTTGCCAAAAAGATAAGCTTCCCCATGCGTAATAGTTCCTCCAAAATGCCCTGCAATAGTCAGTGTTGCTGCCATTATGGACGACAAAATCATCCTTTGGTTTTTGTAGAGATAGGCTACAAAACCGAAAACCGTGGAGGCAATCGCAGTCCATTGGTGTTTTTGGACAATTTCGGCTTCGTATTCACCACTTTGAGCTAGAAACCAACCTGCAATGCAAGAAAACAAAGCAGCTACTGAACCCAAAAGTAAAGCGAGTGAAATAGCCTCGGTCAATTCTGCTTTTTGCCAATTTTGATAAATTATCATTAAGAAAGCAAACAGCAAAATGCCAATAGGCAGATGCACCAAAAGCGGATGAAACTGACCGACGACTTGCGAATAGTTCATTATTCTTTCAGCTTGCCAACTAGCCAATTGCCTACTTTTTCTTGCTGCTCGGGGTAAGTCCAGTGACCTGTTTCTAATGCCAAATACAACTCTTTTGGTGCTTTGATCACATTATAAGCAGCATACATGGAAGTAGGTGGACAGGTTTCGTCATTGTATCCCCATGAATATATTCCTGGTTGGCTGAGTCTGCGGGCAAAGTTTACTACATCGTAATAAGCTACTGTTTCGATTTTTTCTTTTTTGTCGTTTACTGCTCGGCTATTTTTGTCGAAATAATGCGGCCAACCGCCTGCTCTTCCGTTGAGATACCCAGTAACGTCAGAAATGGCTGGGTAAAATGCTCCGAGCCACTTCACGCGGCTGTCGAGGGCGGCCGTGACGATAGACAATGCTCCGCCTTGGCTTCCGCCAGTTACGGCCAGATTTTTACCATCATATTGAGGCAAGCTAACCAAAAAATCATTGGCTCTTACACAACCCAAATACACTCTTTTATAGAAAAAACGGTTTTTATCGTCTAGGTTATAACTGGGATAGCCGTTTAGAATTCCTCTCCCTAAGTCTGCATAAACCTGAGGGTCGAGGTTTACAGGAATACCATGAATACCTATTTGAAGCGTGATAATTCCTTTTTCGGCATTTGCAATGTCTCCAGCGTAAGGCCTTACCCCAGCTCCTGGCACTTGGAGCAATGCTGGGTATTTTCCTTCTTTTTTGGGTACACAAAGAATTCCGTACAATCTTGTGCCAACTGCAAAGTTTTGAATATTAACCTGATACACGTTTACTTTTTCGGTGCAACGTTCAGGCAATAAGGTCATTTTTGCATCAAGTGGAATTTTGGCCAAATCAGATTTTGCTTCGGTCCAGAATGCATCAAAATCAGATGGATTTGCCACAGTGGGTTGTATATCAATAGGATTAAAGCCCGCAGTAGCTAAATTTCTATATTCTTTTCCGTCGATTTCGGCTATGGCTACACAACGTAAAAAGCCAGCGGTTGTCAGGGTGCCTGCTTCTAAAGTTTGTGTTCCTGTGGCCAGTGTAATGGTTTCTTTTTTTGTAGGTTCCATTTTTTCTGGCCCTATTTCATAGCGGACTTTGGCGTTTTTTATGGGATTGCCGTTTTGTAAAACAGAAATCGTAAACTTTGCTTTTTCACCAACTTTATAGGTCCAGTCGGTATGATCGGCTGCAACTATAACTTTAATGAATTTCTCGGTGGGTTGGGCAAAGGCGAGATGAATAGTCGTAAAAGAAGCAATTAAACTGAAAGTTATCTTTTTAAACATATCAATGTATTTTTATGGTTGAATACCACTATTTATGGATTTTTTTTGAAAGTGCCAAATAAAGTTTTTCTTAAATTTTGTAGATATACGGCATTTTAAAGCGGTAATAAACTAATAGTCAAGCTTTAAAATTATAATGAATCCCCCTTTAATCAGAAAATAATTGATTTTTTTTGAGGTGAATATCAGATTTTTTTTGTTGTTTTGGAAACTTAAATTTGAACAGGAAAATAAACTACAATACCACAAGCATTCATTTGTAAGGCTATGCCTATGAATAAATGGTAAATTAGGTATTCTAAAGCCCTAACTAAATGAAATTTTACAAGCCACTCTTTATACTTTTTACAACCTTAGTTTTTTCAGCTTGTGAGCAAGCAGAACCTAGTCCTGATCAACAAATATTGGGCGATTGGAAATTGATTTCCTCAGAGGCTTTGTTACATATTCGTGAAAAAGATCCTGAGTTGGCTAACTCTGAGTTGGCATCTAAAAACTTGGTGATGAGTTTTGCCAAAGACGGAACCTATGAAATCAAAATTGACGATAGAAGTACAGATATCGATATGGTTGATTTAGATGCATTCTACTTGAATAATAAAGGTACTTATGAATTCAAATCAGGTTTTTTAGAGTTTAAATCTTCAGATTTTGCCTCAGACCTTACCGTCATAAAATACAAATTGTCATTTAATAATAAAGATGCATTTGAGATGGTGGTTGACCGTGAATTGTACTTAGAGATGATCAGAAAATTGGTGGAGGCTCAATGGAGTTATTTTCAAACTATGGGCAAAACCGTTGATGAAGTTATGGCCGAGCTTTCGGTGGATTTATTAGAATTTAAGAGTAAGTCGAAGTACTTGAGGGTTAAATAATTATCTCATCTACATTAATTCCTACTATTTTCATGGCAATGAGTTCTATTTCAACGATGAATTCTACCTCTTCATTTTTAAAATATTCGGTATCCCAGTCTGCGTAGTATTTTTGAGTTTCAGCTTGAAGATCAATGCCTTCTTTTTTTAGATGAAATATCAGGAAATTGGTAAAATCAAGTATTTCAAGCCGCATTTGCTCTACCACATCGTCGCCTGGCCATTTTAAATCACGGTCTTCCCATTCGTCGAGAATTAGCCAATCTTTGGTTTTAAAATCTTCAAGGTGTGCTATTTTTTCTTCGGTAGAAATGTTCATTTTTGGAATTATTTACCCACAAAGGTAATGTAAAATGAAGTAAAAATTGGGGACAAAAAAAGCCGAAGTTTTCGTCTTCGGCTTTTTTAAGGAAATATAAATATTATTGAGCTGGCGTCTCTATTTTCGGTGCTTTTTTAACCACTTCTGGTTTTACGGCTTTCACCACTGCTGGTTTTGCGGCTGGTTTTGCTGCAGTTTTAGTCGTAGTTTTTGGGGTAACCTTGGTTGGAGTTTTCTTAAGAATCTCAACTTTCGGAGCAACAGTTTCAGCTAACACTTCTTTTTTTGGAGCTACCACTTTTTTGCTTGATTTTTTGTCTGCCTTTTTCGAAGGTTTCTTAGCAGATTTTTTTGCTTCTTTTTCAGCCTTTTTAGCGTCTTTTTCAGCTTTCTTTTTCGCTTTTTTTCTATCCTCTATTATCATTTCAGCCAATTTCTCCGCTGATTTTTTAGTAGCTTTCTCTATTTTTTTGTTAGAGTCACCTTTAACTATAGCATTTATTGCTTCTTCAATTTGTTTTTTGAGAGCTTGTTTTTCTGCTTTCATATTTTTATCTGTTATGTACTGTTATAATCTGCAATATTATAAAAAACTATTGTTAAGTCAATATTAAGTTTTTTTTGGTGGCTAACATTTCGGGTCCGTTTGAGTTAACCATTTCAATTCCAAAATAGCGTACTTGTGATTCAAGATTTAATGGGTCTTATGAAATATTAAAATACAGTTCATTTTTCAGGCGGTTGAAACAAGCCCATTTTTATTTAAATACAATACTTTTACAGATTGGAGGTTAGTAATTTGGTTTATGAATAAACTAACTGTTAATGGTAATAGATAGTCAATTTTGGTCTAATTAGTGAATTTACTTCTTCAGAAGAAGTTAAGCACAATGATTTATAAATAGACTCATCGAGCATTCTTATTTCAAAACCATAGTTTGTTGAAGCCATTATGTCCATCAAAATATTTTTTACATTTATTTTTAAGAAGTTTTGGGTTGGAATTGAACTTGCGGTGATTGTTACGGAATTTATTTCGGATGTTGAAGGTTTAGAATTCCATGTTAAGGTGGATTCACTCCAATTCGACAATGCCCTTTTGATTAAAAAAGTATTTTC
Source organism: Bacteroidetes bacterium B1(2017) (assembly GCA_002256395.1). Lineage (GTDB taxonomy): Bacteria > Bacteroidota > Bacteroidia > UKL13-3 > UKL13-3 > B1. The sequence continues at coordinate 49,639 of NKJG01000012.1, forward strand.
TCCAGAATGTCCGGTTTGTCCTGAAAAGTACGGGTAGGTATTTATTAATTCTTGACTATAGAAAAGATCTAAATGAGCGGAGTCGATAGCTGCAGAACTTGGAATACCTGATAAATCAAATTTAAGATATGCCCTTTTTATATTTATGTTTCCACTATATGTCCACACTGCGGGAGATAGAAATTTTCTCTGGAACACCAAAATCCATTTACAACAGGTTGGATTAAGGGTAAAAATGAAAGTAGGCAAAACAGCTTTTCACTACTTTCTGTTAGCGACCCAAATGTATTGCTTTGGAGTGTAAAACCATCAGAAGAAGGTATAGAAAATGGTTTAATCACTCGCTTTTGGAATTTTAATGCTAAGGCTGTTAGCCCAATCTTAAAACTTTCAAAACCAATAAATACGGCTTGGCAAACAACGCATATTGAAACCAATGAACAACCATTGAAAGTAAATAATGAGGTTTTGAATACCAGTTTTAAAGCCTTTCAAATGAAGACGTATAGGTTGATAGTGGAATAGTTAATCAGCTACATTTTAATCTCAATTCAATTTAACAGCAATTGAGCATGATTTTAAAATTATAAAATAATCTATAAAAAACTTGTATGTATATCTATAATGAGCTACGTTTGTATGATAATTATAAACGATGGCAACCTTAGAAGAAGAAATAAAACAATCAAAATTTCCTAATGAGCATATCAAAGCCAATTTGAATGTGCTGTTTACTGCTAATTGGTTGTATAATAAAATATCGGCTAATTTAAAACCATTTAATTTAACCCATGAGCAATTTAATGTATTGAGAATTTTGAAGGGAAGTCATCCCCAAAATATGTGTCAAAAGGATATTTTGTCAAGGATGATAGCTCCTAATTCTAACGTTACGTTGATTGTGAAGAAGCTGATTGATAAGCAGCTGATTGTCGTCCAACAATCTGCCGTAGATAAAAGAGAGTATGAAATAAACATCACTGATGCTGGTTTAGAATTATTGGAAGTCATAGGAAAAGACTTACAAAGTAAGCCAAATAGGTTTGGAAATCTTAGTGTCTCCGAAGCGTTCCATTTGAACGCTTTATTAGATAAATTGAGAGAGGAATGAACCCTTTTTTTGAAATAATAGTTGTATGTATAACTAATATAATAACTAAATCATGTTTAAGAAAATATCAAAATCGATCAAAGCACACGCTAGTAAAAGCATGGGTCCAAGCGTTAGGCAAGTGATACCAAGTGCAATTGGCAATATTGACCCCTTTGTTTTTTTAGACCACTTTGGCCCAGTGGAAAAAAAACCAAGAGGGCAAGGAGTTCCACCTCACCCACATGCTGGCATTGCTACCATTACATATCTTTTTACAGGCAGTAATCGTCATCAAGATAGTAAAGGTCATGATGCTGTGGTGCAGGCAGGCGATATTGCTTGGATGCAAGCAGGTAGGGGCATTGTACATGCAGAAGGAATGAATGAAAATAGAACAGAACCTGAAACGGTTCAGGGCTTACAATTTTGGATTTCACTTCCAGCTAAGGATAAGTTTATTGAGCCTGTATTCTATCATCATGTTTCGGCTCAATTCCCTGAATTCAAATTGGGCGAAGCAACCGTAAAAGTATTGAGTGGAGTTTTGTTGGGCTATCAATCACCTGTCAAAAGTTTATCACCAGCTTACATTTATGAATTTAAAATACCTAAGAACCAATCTATCGAAATTCCAATAAAAGAGGGTGATACTGCAGGGTTGTATGTAGTAAATGGTCACTTAAACATAGAAAACCAAAGCCTTTTACCTACAACAATTACTTCGTTTTCGGTTGAAGGAGATTCGATTCAAGTAGATTCGATTGAAGAAACTCATTTTATGCTCTTCGGAGGTACACCACTCAATGAACCCATAGTTGGCTATGCCTCTTATGTGATGAATAGCGAAGAACAAATTCGCCGAGTAATGATGGATTACCAAATGGGTAAAATGGGAACAGTTCAAATTTAAACAAATAGATAGATGAAGCTTTTAGAAGAAGTAAGAATTGGCAATTTAGGCTTGCAAAACAAAATGGCAATGGCACCTATGACACGCAGTCGTGCTGATCTAAATGGAGTAGTAAGTGATTTAACAGTATTGTACTATGCCCAAAGAGCCAGTGCAGGTTTGTTGATTACCGAAGCCATCAATATCACCGAACAAGCATTAGGAAGCCCATTTACACCAGGTATTTTTACCTATGAGCAAATAGTTGCTTGGAAAAAAGTAACCAATGCTGTCCACGATAAAGGAGGGAAAATTATTGCTCAATTGTGGCATACAGGTCGAGTTGGACATTCAGTTGATAAAGGAGGTGTTTTACCAGTTGCCCCATCGGCTATTGCTATTCAAGGGCAGCAACATTTTACATCACAAGGGCCAAAAGAATATGAAACACCAAGAGCCTTAGAAACAAAGGAAGTAAAACTAATTGTGCAAGACTATAAACAAGCTGCCATAAACGCTATTGAAGCTGGTTTTGATGGTATAGAGTTACATGCTGCATTTGGGTATTTACCGAATCAATTTTTGGTAGAAAGTGCCAATCAACGCACGGATGAATACGGTGGAAGCATAGAAAATAGAAGCCGTTTTGTATTAGAAGTAATGCAAGCCATGGTAGATGGAATTGGCGAAAACAAAGTAGCTATAAAACTTTCTCCAAGCATTCCTTTTAACAGTATCATTGATAGCAACCCAACTGAATTATTTTCTTACCTATTAAAAAAACTAAATAACATGCCATTGCTTTATGTACAATTAATGAATGCCATGTTTCCTACGGATAACTTACCGCAATATCCAAGAGATGTGATAGGAACATTTGGCGGTTTAACAAAACATGCCTTAATGGCAAATGGCGGCTATACACGTGAAACTGGTGAACAAGAATTAGAGAAAGGCATTGCGAAAATGATTTCTTATGGTGCTTTGTTTTTAGCCAATCCAGATTTACCTAAACGTTTTGAATTAAACGCAGAACTCAATCACCCAGATCGTGCCACTATGTATGGCGGTGGTGAAAAAGGATACACGGATTATCCAACTTTAAATTAATCAATTTTTTAACAAATAAATTTTATCAAAATGAATTCAAAATTAAATTTCAAACAAATCATTACTGCGGGAGCAATTGCAGCAGTTGTGTCAGTAGTTATCAACATTATCTTATACTTTGTTTTTCATTCGGTAGGTGTTATTTCAGATACTGTTTTTGTGCAACCTAATGAACCTTTGACGGTCGTTCCTGTCATTATTTCAAGTATTTTACCAACTTTTATTGGTGCTTGTGTATTTTTCCTGTTCGAAAAATATACTAACAATGGTCTTAAGATTTTTAGCATTTTAGCAAATGTTTTAGTGTTTTTATCTTTATCAAGTCCGTTTATGGCCGTGCAAGGTATGCCAGTTGCTTATGGAATTGTGCTTGATGTAATGCATTTGGTGGTTGCTTTTTCGTTATTATATTTTATCAAAAAAGCGAAGAATTAATTCAGCTCTTTAATTTTAAAAAAATGAAATTCTTACACAGACCAAACAAAGCCAGATGGCACAAACAAGACGCTTGGAAAAAAAGTGCCTATGCCTTTGCCCCCAACCAAACCAATTTTGGCGAACTTTGTGGCTTTGCCGATGATATTGTAAATGGTGGTGAAGGCTTTGGTATGCACCCACATCAAAACATGGAAATTAGTACCATAGTGGTAGCTGGTTCGCAAGCCCATAAAGACAATACAGGCAGCGAAGGCATCATCCATCAAAATAGTGTGCAGACAATGAGTGCTGGCACGGGTATTATGCACAGCGAATTTAATGCTTCCAAAACAGAACCTTTTCACAGTTATCAGATTTGGGTATATCCAAGGGAACTGAATGTAAAGCCAAGGCACGAAGCATTTAAGTATCAATTAGAAGACAAATTGAATAAAATTCTCTTGACGCTTTCACCAGATAGAAGAAGCAACACAGCCTTAATAAATCAAGATGCTTTTTTTAGTGTGAGTCGTGTTGAAAAAGCAGTGGCGTTAGAGTACAATATGAATTTAACTGGTAATGGTGTTTATGTTCATTGTATAAGTGGCAGCATAACTATTGATAACTTCATCCTTCAAGAAGGAGATGCATTAGGCGTTTATGAAACAGAATCGTTCACATTCAAAGCATCAGACACAGCAGAACTTATTTTTGTAGAAGTGCCTATGAATAGAGGAGTTAAAATTTAATCAATGTGCTAACAAGAGAACATATTTCATATGATGTGGCTGCACCAGTAATTGTGCTTTTTGGCTGTAATCCTTTCAGAAGAGAGGAAGTTATCAACCATTTAAAACAAATCGGAGACATTACGATATATGGCACATTGAGTGAGGAAGAAGGGATGGAGAAAATCACATCATTGCCAAAAGTAGATATAGTATTAATTGGTGGTAGATATTCTGATGAACAAAGAATAAGAATCAGAAAATTTGTAGCTGAGCATTTACCAAATACAAAAATTAGTGAACCTGGTGTTAAGTATCCTTATGAAAAGGAAGCAATAAACAACGATATTCACTTAAAATTAAATTTACGAGTATGAGTGCAACTGATTTAAACACAAATTCGTGAATGTTGAATACGAAATCGCCGATTTTGAAAACAAAATCGACGATGATGAATTGAAAAGATAAGGAACAATGGATATTTAATTCTTTTTCATAAAAAATTGAAATTTAGAGTTTTATAGGGGATGGGGCTTTGAAATTATAATACAATCATCCATTTGATTTGTTTCAAAGTTGTTATTCTGCTGTGTATGATTATACACAATCTTATATCACTTTGCAGCAGCCAGATAATTCTTTTTTGATGGTAGGGTAGTTTCTGTAATAAACTGTGCTGGATCCACTGGCTTCTACTACAAGTTTTTTGCTTATGGTCCAATTTACATTGATTGATCCTTCAATTCGGCTTAACCACACTTTACAATACTTTTAAGTATTTTACTTTTACACTTACTTTTACACTTAAAGAAAAATGCCTTACAATCTATTGATTATAAGGCATTTGATTTTTCTATTTGTGGTCCCAAAGGGAATCGAACCCATATCTAATGTTTAGGAAACATCTATTCTATCCGTTGAACTATGGGACCAGTATTTTTATCAAACTATTATTTTATCTTTCAAACCCATATCTAATGTTTAGGAAACACTCGGGGCGACCGTCGCTTCTATCCGTTGAACTACGGGACCGTAATTGGAGTGCAAATTTCGTTAAATTTAAGAGAAATAAAAAGTATTCCTTTATAAAAACAAAGAACACAGCAGAACTGGGGTCTATGCTTTCATCAATATGTATCAAGTTTGAAACATCTATTCAAAGTCTTTACTTCTATTTTATCCTACGGAAAATGTTGAAAAGTAAATAATTCTCTATTCGACGATTTCCATCGTTCTTATTTCCTTCCAATAATCATCCCACGAATTACTGCATTTGTAGCTGATGCCGTGGCATTTCCAATATTTGTAACACGTATATTTGCTGAGTTAAGGGTGGGGTACGTGTCTACAGTATAAACAATAAAACTTGGGTTTACAGTTGTGCCAGCTGTTTCTGTAATCAAAACCGAAGGATTTGCCGTAAAAGTTGAATAACCAATTCCTATGCAACATATAGTGGAACCAGCAGCTAAAGAATAGGTAATATTTGCTGGCGAAGAATATTCATCAATGGCCAATTGGTTGGCATCGTTGCTACGTACTATTCCTTTTCCATTATTGGTAGTTATATTGCCATCAACAGCAAGATTTCCATTGGCATTAAGGGTTCCGGTTACATTTACTACGCTTAAAAAATTTGCTGTAGAATTTGCCTGTAAAGTTCCAACAATTTCAGAAAAGCCATTGGAATACAAGCCATTAGAATATAAATCTCCATTTACAGATAGCTTGTAGGTTGGGCCAGTGAATCCAATACCTACATTTCCTGATGAAGTAATTGTCATTCTTTCTAAATTATTAGTCCCAATGCCAATTGAAGCATTTTCATAATTCCAAAAGAATGCTTTGGCAGATGCACTATTAATGCCTACCAAAAGCCCATCTGTAGCGGTTGTGCCAGATAAGGTATTATGAAAATACATACTAGCATTGGTAGGATGAAAGAAATCAAATGGAGAAGCAGGTGTATTTGTACCTATCCCTACATTACCAAGCGAATAAGAAATAGATGTACCATTCACATTCCATTGGTTGCCAAAAAGGGCATTTTGCCAGGCCGTACCATCATAATAACGGAAATTGTGGCCTGTGGTGTTGTAATAAAGTAATCCTTCAGTAGGTGATGCTAAATCTGATCCAACGCGAGGAAAAAGGACGCCTTTATTACTGCTTCGAATATCTAAAATAGAAGTAGAATTAGGGATGTCAGTGCCACCAATATTAGAAATCACGCTGCCACTTGGCGAATCGATAATTTTGGCGTTTTGAGCAAAAACATAAGTACTAAACGATAGCATAAAAATGCAAAGGAGAATTTGTTTCATGGCGTTAAATATAAAGTTTAACAAAGCTTTATTTTTTTTTTTGAAATTTAATAACAATAGGTAAGGATAAAGCAAAAGGTTTTATTTAATGGCTTATTTTTGAGTATGTTGTGTCGAATTGTTGTTTGGTTTTTTATCAATGGTAAACCAAATAAATTTATAATTTAGGTTGAGTTGTACATCTGGAAATTTCTTTTCGTGGAATTTGGATGCATCAATCTTGTAAAATAGGGTAAAATAAGAAAAGGTTTAATTGAAACTAAAATTTCTACTTTTTCAAAAATGTAGAAATCCCCAAAACTCTTTATTGTAAATAGGACAGAAATCTTTTAAAATTATTAGAAACTGAAATCAATATTATAAAAGTCACTTTTTTAAGAAACCTAGTGAATATTGAAGAACTTTCCGCTACAAAGGGCAATTATTTTGGCAATAAGAAAAAAACATTCCATAAGCCATAGCCAAATGGTTGGTAAATTTGCTAATGGGCAAAAATGGACTCAAAAGGAAAATACCGAACAAATATTAGAGAAGAAGTTAAAGTGCAAGAAGGCGGTTTTTGGAAATCTTCTGGTTTAGAGGAATTATTTGGGAAGTGCGGAGAATTTGGACTTTTTCGGAATAATAAATTGATTAACCTTATAAAAACAAAGAACCCCAGCAGAACTGGGGTCTTTGCGGCATTTACCAATATGAATCAAGTTTGAAACTTGTATTCAAAGTCTTTATATCCTGAGGACACTGAGCGAAGCCGAAGTGTCATTTCTGCGGTCACTGAGCGGCACTTCGAGATCTTCGGTCGCAATTTCATTCAGACTATCATCTGAATTTCATTATGCTCGGTGAGCAGCAACCAGTATTCTAATTAAATCAATAATCTGCGTTTTGAGGGTCGAAGTTTGTCCAACCTGCCGTCCAGTCAGTAGTGCTAAATGCACCTACATAAGTGTTGGCTTCAAATCCTGCTGGAAGTGTTACACCAGCATTCAACAA
>NKJG01000075.1 GCA_002256395.1 Bacteroidetes bacterium B1(2017)
TATGAAGCCATGACCGATGAAAACGAAAAACGAAGTTATAGAATTAACCTCCTCACCAAATTTCGGACAAACGCCCAAAGAGACAAGTTTTCAAGTACAGATTTATTCTGTATTAAATTGGCTGGTTATGAGAAAAATTACACCAAGTTAATTGATTACCTTCAACAATATCCACTCATACAGTATTTTGTGCCCTATTTAGAAGAAATGTTAAAACAGAATAAAAAAAAGACATTTTTAAATATCATTAACCATTTTAAATATCCACCAAGTGGGGCAAGTAACCACATTATTAATTGCGAAAAAGAAAGTTACTTAGCTGTTTACCAAATTCTTAGTGAATTTTTCCCCGAAGATGAGCTTTTTGTACTCCTTCGTCAATATCTCCCATTTTCACAAAAAGTCGCTGAGGGTTCTTTGGTGAATTTTATCTCCAAAAACCTGATTTAATTTTAATTACAGCCACCCACCTCCGCTCTAAATATTGTACCTTGTTCTGCCACAAAACCTTCTTTTAGTTCTATTGCACGTGCCGTATAAGTTGCCCGAGTTCCAGAGCCCGTTACCCAGTTGCTGGCTGTAATCTTCCCTCCCACTCCGCTAGCAGCTACTTTCGTTACAGTGCCGGTTGTAATATCGTGTGTGGGATGAATAAGCTCGACCGTGGTGGCACAAGGATTGGGAATAATAGTGACAGGTTTCGAATTATTGCTAAACAAAATACAGCTCCCCAAGCCGTAGGCTTGCTCGATAGTTTTTCCAGTTAAAGTATTGTTATTAAACCCATTGACATACATTAAACCATAAATTTTGTAAGTCCCAGCCGCTGTATTTGTAAAGTTAGAAGAAGGTGAAACGTCTTCTATAAGATTATTACTTTGGTTAACTGCTGCGTAGGTGTAAGAGTAGCCTGAGGGGTCTGTAATCACCTCATAAACTTCGCCAGAACCAGAGATAGAAAGTGTAATATTATTTGGGCCAAAAACTGGATTAATCAAAATATAATAAGTTTGGCAAGCATTGAGTTGTAGTGTCCTATCAAATCCCCAGCCCACATTTTGATAAGAATTACCGCCAACGAAATTGGTACAATTGAAAACATTTGAACTAAAAACACTAAACGGCTGAAAATCTGCTCCGTTATCACCGTTGGCTAATAAAGTGTAATTATCTGATTTAGAAACCCTAAAAGCCAATAGAATTGAAGGTCGATTACCAGAATTTTGACAAGTAGTCAGATTTTCATCGGTGTAGTTTATTAATGCCCTATTTGTAGTCGGACTTGCTGGCAATACTTTAGTATTATTTAGCAAAGAAAAAGCTGCAACTTTACTCATACCCAAGTTTAAAGAGGCATTACCAGCCATTGCATTAACAGGGGTTTCCGTACAGACTATAGAGGATTTTACCAAACAAGATGAAGTAATGCTAAAATTCACATCTGAGGCATCAAAAAACTCAGCTGTAGAACTGTTATTACTAGAAACAATTATTCTGGCTAAAGTAGAATTGGGCACATTGGATGGAATAACAACAGACTCGCTACCATCATTGGAAGTTGACGAAGACAAAATAAATGGAAATGACCCACCACCATCAATCGATAATAAAATTTTAACGTTGGCACTCAAAGCATTGGTACTGTTAACAGCCCAGGTAATTGTATGTGATGCTCCAGCGGCTAAGGTAATAGCAGTATTGGGCGATGTTACAGACAAAGGTCCTTTTGTGGCATCTACAGTCACGGCTACTGCCGCACAATGCACGCCTCCTCCGCCATTTTTATTATCTCTAGCAGTTAACCTAAAATTCAAAGTTCGGCTCACATTGGATAAATCTTCCCCTTCTCTATCTACTGGGTTATTGCTATTATTCAAAACAAAGGCCATATTTGGAAATGTCCTTTCGCCGGTTGAGGACTGTTTACTACGAAACAATGGAGCGGTAGAACTGTTTACTGCGTTGATGCCTAGGCTATTGGCTATATGGCCTAGTCTTGCAGTATCAGAGACCACTGCCAAATCGTATTGCTCCCAAGTATAACTGAGAGCATCGTTGTTGGCATCTGTTGCTGTCCCTTTTAGTTTAAACGGGGTATTTTTGGGAATAGAAAAAGCCGTACCTGCATTCACAACAGGTGCAACGTTTCCTGTAGCGGAAGAAGTACCACAAGTGCCCCCATCTCCAGATAAATTTGAAACAATATAAGCAGACATTCTTTCTAAAGAATTGCTGTGAAAATATCCAGTTTCAGAACCAGTGAGATTAAAAGTAGAAAGACAAGTCCCAAAATAAGACATAATGGTACTTCCACTACCCGGTTCGAAGGCCGTACCATCGTCCCTATTACCTACACTACAGTTACCTGTTCCAGTTCCATTAAAAGTATGCGGTGCATCAAATTGGTGGCCAAGTTCATGGGCAAAAAGCAAAATGCTACTTGCGGTTGTACTCCCAGACCAACCACGGCCCTTTTCAGTGGAATTACATACCACGCCCAAACCTGCCACTCCACCACCAGAATTGTGCAAACAATGTCCCAAATCATAATTAGCGTTACCAAATCGCGTATTTATTTCATCCCTAACAGTACTCAAAGATTGGTAATAAGTACCAGTAGCGGTTGTTTTTCTATAAAAAAAATTACCACTTACAGGATTATTAGGTGACACCAAAGTCATCCTTACTGCTACTTCTTTTTCATAGAGTGCATTCATGTTGTTGAGAATCGCCACAATTTCAGCATTGACTCCAGCGTCATTTACATAGTCTGCATAAAACTCATTGGTCACAATTAAAGCCAATTTATAGATTTTGAGCGTACTACCATAGCTATAACTCGAAACACCCCGCTTTTCAGCTATTCTCCCATTTTTAATTTGTTCTTCTATATTATGGCACAATTCGGAGCTTTTTTTTTGAACATAAACTTGATATTCATCCGCTAGCAATGACCCTTTGGTCTTTTCAATTATAATAGTTTGGCCATTGTCCAGAATACTTGCCATCAATTTTTCTTTGGTAAGCGTCACCCTACAAGTAACTAAAGCATCACCAACTTTCACCCCATAATAAGTCCTGATATCAGTCTTTGAATTCTCTGGGACTATTAGGTATTCCATCATATTAAAATCTGCAAACCTACCATCTAACAAGGGTAGACTGATGATGGTCTCTGAATTTGCCAAATTACCTATACCTGATGTTTTCTCAGTTCTTGATTGCTGAAGTTTTTGAGAGAGATTTGAAAAGTTAAGTTGAACTTTTTGCTTGATTTCTTGTGAAATTGACACAAAATAACACAGCATCAATATGATACTGTACATCGTTTTCTTCATTAGTTCCTTTTGGTTAGAGCCTACAGTTAATAGTGACGGAAAAATACGATATTTGATTTTAAAAAAATAATTTTAGCATTTTTTTGTGTCCAATTAACACTTAATTAGAAAGGAAAAGAACCAAACTATTTGATTTTTTCTAGTTTTACGACCACACTTTTGCTAGCCGGTGTTTGGCTACCATCCGCTTTGGCGTGTAAAGGAACCAGCACATTGGCTTCAGGAAAATAGGTGGCCAAACAACCCACTGGAATATTATAAGGAACAACCAAAAAACATTCAGCGATGCGTTTTATGCCGCCAAATTCGTTAATAATATCCACTTTTTCGTAGTTTTCAAATCCAGCTTTAAACATGTCTTTTGGATTCATAAATACGATTCTTCGCTCATTATAAATCCCCCTATATCTATCATTTAACCCATAAACCGTTGTATTAAACTGGTCGTGACTTCTAATTGTCATCATTAAATATTCATTAGGTTTTACAGAAAGTTTCTCCCAAATATTTACAGTGAATTTGGCTTTTCCTGATGAGGTTTTAAACTTTCCCTCTCTTGGAGCATTGGGCAAATAAAACCCTCCATCCTGAGTTACTTTTTCCTCAAAATTTTTAAATCCTTCAATGGTTTTGGCAATGTCTTCACGTATCAAAGTATAATTTTCGATATAAGCCAACCAATTCATATCGTGCTTATTTCCCAATACTTTATGGGCCAAATGGGCAACAATTGCGGGTTCAGACATCATGTCTTCTGACAAAGGATTTAGCACACCTTGTGATTTTTGCACCACACCCATCGAATTTTCGGTGGTCACAAACTGCTCACCAGATTTTTGAAAATCTTTGTCGGTACGTCCTAAACACGGCAAAATCAAGGCAGTTTTGCCATGAATCAAATGGCTGCGGTTGAGTTTTGTAGAAACCTGCACCGTTAAACTGCAGTTTTTCATGGCTTGGGCTGTATACTCAGTATCGGGTGAAGCCGAAAGGAAATTGCCCCCCAAGGCAAAAAACACTTTAGCCTTCTTTTCATACATGGCCTCAATGGCCTCTACCACATCATATCCATGTTGCTGAGGTGGAGTAAATCCAAAATTCTTTTCAATCGCCTCATTAAATGCTGCAGAAGGTTTGTGCATAATGCCAACAGTACGGTCGCCCTGCACATTGCTATGCCCACGCACAGGACACGTACCCGCACCTTCTTTTCCGATAGATCCCCTCAAAAGCAATAGATTCACGA
>NKJG01000076.1 GCA_002256395.1 Bacteroidetes bacterium B1(2017)
TTATGTTTTTAAAGGACATTCTGATACTGAAACTATTTTATACTATCTAAGTCATTTTGGATTTAAACAAATATGTGACCTAAATGGAATATTTTCAATTGCCTTTTTAGATTTCAAAAAATCAAAACTTTATTTAGCCCGTGATCCATTTGGTGTCAAACCTTTATATTATTATTTCAACTCTAATAAACTTGTATTTTCTTCGGAAGTTCGTCCAATAAAAGAAATTGTGACTCCACTTTCATTGAACAAAGAAGCACTAACTTCATTACTAAGATTAAGGTATAATCCATCCCCTTATACATTATTTACTGAAATTAGTAAGGTAATTCCGGGACATTACTTAGAAATCGGATTAGATTCCCCGAACTTGATGTTTAATCAAAACACATTTGATCGTCAACCACCAAGAAATTTTGCATATAATAAACAAGAGGCTTCAGACAAATATCAAGAAATAATTGAAAATGCCGTAAAAATTCAACTTCTTTCTGATGTTGAAATTGGAATAATGTTAAGTGGTGGTATAGATTCTGCTGTAGTGGCTGCATTAGCACAAAAAAACTCAAAAAAACCGTTAAAAGCGTTCACCATCGGCTTTGAAGGAGCTCATTTTGAAGATGAAATTCCGGAAGCAACAGAAACAGCAAAATATTTAGGGCTTGAGCACTATTATGAAAGAATAAATTTTGAAGGCTTTTTAAAATTAATAAAAGAATGTACAAGAATAATTGAAGAACCTTTAGCAACTACTTCTATAATTCCCATGTACTACTTATCAAGGTTATCCTCAAAATTCGTAAAGGTCGTTTTGACAGGTCAAGGAGCAGATGAACCCCTTGGTGGTTATAAACGCTATAAAGCAGAACTACTAAATCAAAAATTACCTACTTTTTTGAGTAAAAGTATAAACTACCTATCCAAAGATTCCAAATTTAAAAATGAATCAATAGCTAGGGGAATAAAAACTTTAGGAATCTCAGATGATATTAAAAGATTTTTGCGTGGCTACGAATTATTTAATGAAAATGAAATCTATTCTTTAGTTAATAATAGCGATACTAAAAGCTCTCAGGCGATTACAAATATGTATAATTTACTAGATTGTCAAAAAAACAAAAATCCAGTAGAAAGGATGATGAGTCTTGATACTAGAATGAATTTATCAGACGATTTATTAAATTACACTGACAAAATTTCAATGAATTTTTCTATTGAGTGTAGAGTTCCATTACTTGACCACAACTTAGTATCATTTGTAGAATCATTACCCACAAAATACAAATTAAATTTATTTGGCAGTAAAATTATTCATAAAAATTATGCAAAAAAAATATTGCCCGACTACATTGTAAATAGAAAAAAGAAAGGGTTTCAGTCACCAACTAAAATTTGGTTTGAAAAGGAATCTAGTATTCTGCATGATATATTGCTTTCTAACAATTCAAACTTTGCTAAGATTTTCAATTTAAATGCTGTTAAAAATCTTTTGAATGAACATAAAGCAGGGTTTAACAAAGAAAAACAGATTTTTTTATTACTTAGTATTTATTATTGGTTTGAAATTCATGATGATGTCTTTCTGTCCTAAATATTAAGATAATTAAAATTGTTCCGTAAAGATTTAAAAAAAGATGAATGAACTTTCATGATCTTTTTTTTCAAAAATAACACATAAAAAAATCTTTTTTACTTAAGCTACTTTTCTCAAAAAAAAGTAGTAATCTGAAATTATTTTACCCTTTCAAATGAAAAAAAAAATACTCTTAGCCTTTGGAACTAGACCAGAAGCCATAAAAATGGCTCCTTTATACCATTCATTGAAAAATAAAGTAAATCTAAAAGTTTGCGTAACAGCTCAACATAGGCAAATGTTAGATCAAGTTTTAGATTTTTTTGAGATTAAGTCAGACTATGATTTAGACTTAATGAAGCCGAATCAAAATTTATATAACTTAACTTCTTCAATAATTTTGGGAATGAAATCCGTTCTGGAAGAGTTTCAGCCAGATTATGTTTTGGTTCACGGTGACACTACCACTTCAATGGCTGTATCGCTAGCAGCATTTTACAATGGCTCAAAAGTAGGACATGTGGAAGCTGGATTAAGAACAGGTAATAAGCTATCGCCATTTCCTGAGGAGATGAATAGAAGTTTAACTGGGCGAATTGCGGATGTACATTTTGCTCCTACAAATACTTCAAAAATGAACCTATTGAATGAAAATATTCCAGAGGATGCTATTTTGATAACTGGTAATACTGTCATTGATGCATTAAAATTTGCAATTGATAAAATTGAATCAAAAAGCTATCCTAACATTAATACATTAAAAGCCAAATTTGATCAATTAGATAATATTATATTAGTAACAGGTCATAGAAGGGAGAATTTTGGAGAAGGTTTTTTAAATATATGTAGAGCACTTAAGGAAATAGCTTTAAAAAAACCTGAGGTTTCAATTATTTATCCTGTTCATTTAAATCCCAATGTTCAAAAACCAGTTTATGAAATCCTTCAAAACACAAAAAACATCCATTTAATTGAACCTCAGCCTTACGAATCCTTTATATGGTTAATGAATCAAGCTAAATTAATAATTACGGATAGTGGTGGTGTGCAAGAAGAAGCACCTTCTTTAGGGAAACCAGTTTTAGTAATGCGGAATACAACAGAAAGACCTGAGGCGGTGGATGCAGGAACAGTAAAGTTAGTTGGAACAGACACCGAATTGATTTATAATAGTACCATTGAACTATTAGAAAACCCTGAAATGTATAAAACGATGAGTGAGTTACATAACCCTTATGGAGATGGTAATGCCTCAAAAAGAATAGTTGATTTTTTAGTCGAAAATAAAATAGAGAATTATGCAATCTAACGCACCCTTTCAAAAAATATGTGTACTTGGTTTAGGGTATATAGGCTTACCAACAGCCGCATTATTAGCTAATAGGGGCTTTGATGTATTGGGGGTTGATGTATTACCACATGTAGTGAACACGATAAATTCAGGCCAAATACATATAGTAGAACCTGGACTTGACACTTTCGTCAAATCAGCGATAATGTCAGGAAAGCTTAGAGCAGCTCTTAGTCCTGAAGAAGCTGATGTGTTTATAATTGCTGTACCAACTCCTTTTCATGAAGGTTTTATTCCGAATGTGGATTATGTGGTTTCAGCAACTAAGTCTATTGCTCCATTCGTAAAAAAAGGAAACGTTGTGCTGCTAGAGTCCACTTCTCCAGTAGGTACAACTGAGTTGATGGCAAAGACTTTGAAAGATGAGGGAAAAGATATTGAAGACCTATTTATTGCCCATTGTCCAGAGCGTGTTTTACCTGGTCAGGTAATGCGTGAGCTGATACAAAATGATAGAGTAGTTGGTGGAGTAAACAGTAAATCAACCGAAATGGTTAAAAGTTTTTATGAAAAATTTGTAGAAGGTGAAGTTATAGGTACAGATGCTCGCACAGCAGAGCTTTGTAAATTGGTTGAGAATGCATCAAGAGATGTAAATATTGCTTTTGCAAATGAACTTTCTATGATATGTGATCAAGCCAATATTAATGTTTGGGAATTGATTACTTTAGCCAATCGTCATCCTCGAGTAAATATTCTACGACCAGGCAGTGGAGTTGGTGGTCATTGTATTGCGGTTGACCCATGGTTTATAGTCTCTGCTTTTCCTGAGTATAGCAAGGTGATAAAAACGGCTAGACAAGTTAACGATTACAAAACACTTTGGGTAATTGAAAAAATTAAATATGCTGCTCTCCAATTTAATAATCAAAATAATAAAGTACCAATTATAGCATGTTTCGGACTTGCATTTAAACCTGATATAGATGATTTAAGAGAAAGTCCAGCAATTGAAATCTACCATCAATTAAAGAAAGAATCATTTAATTTAATGATAGTTGAGCCTAACATTTTAAACTTTGCAGGCGAACATTTAGAAGACCCAGAATTGGCGGTTCAAAATGCTGATATATGCTGTTTTTTAGTAAGCCATAAAGAATTTAAAGGTTTACCTCAAAAAGCAATTGATCTAAATAAAATAGTAATTAATGTCACAGGTGTATAAAAAAGGGTATAATAGAATAGACCTACTTGGTTGTCCGATAGATGCATTAAATATGCATGAAACTATCAGCGTAATTGAAGATGCTATTGTGAATAAGCAACAGATTCATCATGTTGTTATAAACGGAGCGAAGTTTGTAAATATGCGAAAAGACTCTCAGCTAAAGGAAGCGATTTTTGATTGTGATTTGATAAATGCAGATGGTCAAAGTATTGTTACGGCGGCAAATTTCTTGGGTAAATATATTCCTGAAAGGGTAGCAGGTATAGACTTGATGGATAATTTGGTAAAACTTTCATTTGAAAAAGGCTACAAAATATTTTTTCTTGGTGCAAATGGAGTAATTGTAAAGAATGTTGTTGATTTCTACACAAAAAAATACTCTTCAAATATCATAGCCGGTTTTCAAGATGGATATTTTAAAAGTGAAGATGAAGAACAAATAGCCAATAAAATAGCAAAAAGCGAAGCAGACATC
>NKJG01000077.1 GCA_002256395.1 Bacteroidetes bacterium B1(2017)
TTTTAATATTGACCTAATTAAAATCATTTCGCTTTATATTTTGGTCAAGATAGCCTTCCAAGGCAATTATTTATGGTTTAGGGCACACGGATTTAAAGAATTTGACACGGATTTTTGATTATACATTTTAATCTTTGTTTATTGGTTTTCGCTATTAGAAAGCCAAATGGGCTTGATTATCATTACTAAAATAAGCCAACCTTTCCCTCAATTACAATTGCATGCCGGATGCGTTTTGCTTAGCGTTAGCGGAATTTGGAAATTAAATAGTCCAGTTCCTGTATTTACCTTTAATGGATATTCTGGATAGGCTATTGCTCTTAACCAGAGGTCTTTGTTATCTCCAAATGGCATAAATAATTGAATAGATTTGTCGAGCCCTTGGTATATAGCACCCAAATACGACCAATCTACATTGTTTTCAGAATACTCAATCGACATATTGTATGGAAATAACTGAATCGGACATGCATTTTCACATTGAATGAAAATGGTGGCTGTTTTAGATTTGATGTCCTTCGGAACAGTGAAATTCAAGGCATAACTAGCAACATTTACGCTTAACGGCATTTCAATGGTATAAAATTTATCAAAAAACACCCGCAAATACCTTCTCTTTACCCTGTATATTTTATCAGTAAACTTCATCACTTGTATTTTACCTTCGAATATTCTACCTCGCTTATCTCCACCCACAAAACCTTTTCCCCTGAATTCTGTCGTTGGAGGAGAATCCATATAAATTCCAGTTGTTTGGTCCAATATACCGTCTGTCTCTATAAATTCTTCCACAGGAAACCATAAGGTTCCATTATATTGATCAGCAGACCTTTGTATGGATTCTGGGAGAAAAGTATCTAAGCCAATGCTAATGATTTGCTCCGTAAATGAATAATAATCATGTTCTGTAATTCCAAACCACGAAAGGTGATTGCTTAAAAAGTTCACCGACAGCTTTCCATTTTTTTGTTCCACTGTGCCATCGCCATCATATTTCCATGTGCCGAGGTCTTCATTGTAAGTATATACTGGAAACTTGTCGCCTACTTTTGCTATCGTTTTGGTGTATGGATTGATCGTTTTTTCCGTAATCTCTATGTTGATTCCCAAGTTCTTATTAAAAGTGGTGGCTTTTTTTCCTTCCGAGTTTTTCATCTCTATACTCACAAAGCTTTTCGGTATCAGAGAACCTCTTACGTTTTTTTCACCCGTGCTGGTTTCGGCCATGGTGATGGTGTTTCCACCAGGAAAAGACTTTCTGGCCTCGGCACTTCCTCCCGAAAATGACACCATGGTCGTTTGAAGTATACCGCTTACTATGTTTCCTTGGTTATCTTTTCCTATCGTGCCTTCACTTAAATTCAGATTCGTAGCCAAGCTGCCATTTTGAACTGCCACCACCTGATTCTGGGCTACCGCACCATCGGCTTTGGTGCTCACATTGCTTTGTTTTGCTGTGGCTCCTTCCGGCAAGTCACTGAGTTTAACCATGAAAATATCTATGGGTAAAGCAGACAAGCTTGTCATTCTGATGTTTTGGCTGGTTTTTAAATAGCCATTGGCACTTATCAATACTTTAAAGTCCACTGGGTTTTCTTGGCTAGGGACGAGTTTCTTCAGTCCAATGTACACACTCGGTCCTTTTTTGGTATAAAGTGTCTTGGCCTCGCCTTCGAAGTTGGTTATTTTGTCGGTGTGGGTACCTATTATTTGTATCGTAATGTTATCACTGATTATTTTACCGGTGTTGGCATCTTTTACTTGGGCTTCTATATAGGAGTCGGCAGGTTTATAGTTCAGCATCAATTTCAAATCCTTGGTCGGATCTATATTCAGCAGGTCTTTGCAGGAAAGAAGCAAAAACAAGGAAATAACAAAAACACTGACTACAATTTTGCTACTTTTTAATATATTTTTCATTTGGATTTAAAATTATTTTTTGTTCAATTGATAAGACAAGCCCAGTTTTATGACTGGAAACAAATAAAGCGGCTTGAGATTTCGCTCCAAAGTTGCCGACTGGCTTGCGGTGGGTTCAATTGCTCCACTTGCACGCATTTCTATTTTGGGCGAACCCGTATAAGATACCCCTATGTCACACAAGAACCGCACTTTTTTTCGGTAGGCATTGCCCAGGGTAATGCCTGCATAAGGTGATATTTTTGGGTATGTTATGTTTAATTCCAATTGGCCTATTTCCTCTGGCGAGTAAATCAAGTCATTAAAGGCTAAATTGCTTTTGGGATTCAGATTTAGATCTACCGCATTGAGATTATACAAAGCCCCAATATTTAGAACAAGAAATTTTTTAAAAGGAATATAATCCAGCAATAATCCAACAGTACCGGTCTTCGCTTTTACATCGTAGTTCAGTTTAAAATCGTCCAAGCCCTCACCTTGTTCTATAGATACGATTTCGTTTTTCTGGTATTGATAAAACGAAGTGCTCAGTCGCAAGCCCAGTTTTTTGTTTAGGCTATAAGAAAACTCAGGAGAAATACCTGTAGAGCCAACTTTCAAATACAAAATAGATTTCTTTTGTGTTGCCAACGGTACATTGGCTTCTTGGGCGATTAGGGGTGTGCCAATAATAACAAATAGAAAGACAGCGATTTTTTTCATGGGTCTCTGGTTTTCAGGAAAAGTCCTAAGCATACAAAGTTTAGATGCTTACTTTGCGTATATTAAGACTTAAACATGGCTTTTTATCAAAGTTAAGCTTTCCATTTCTGCAAGCAACCAATAAGCTTTCATTTTTATTATACGGTCAGAATCTTTTGAATTTTTAAATAAACACATAGAATCATAGGACACAATAGATAAACAATGCTTTCTGTATATAAGTACTAAAAAAAAACATAATCTCTATGTGTCTATGTGTTTAAAAAAAACAAATATGATCCCTAAGTGTCTAAAAAAACAAACTATAATCCCAATGTGTCTAAAAAAAACAAACTATGATCCCTATGTGTCTATGTGTTTAGAAAAAAAACCTCACCTAAAATCCGAAATCATATTCCATTTAGACTTTACATCCAGGTTGGCTTTCATTGCGGGGCAGTCGGCCAGAGCGGTCTGCATTCTATATCTTACCTCTTCTTTGAGTCCATCTAAATCCTTCAAGGTCATTCCCAAGGTAGAGATGGCGGGTAGGACAGAGGCCTCAAAAGGAACCCGATGAAAATTCTTAAGCGGAAACTCCGGAAGAATCCTGTAATTGCTTTTAAAAACAAAAGGTACGATAGGTATCTGTTTCTTAATGGCCAATATAAAAGCCCCATCTTCAAAAGTATCATATAACTTCGGTGGGTTCAGCGACTTTATACCGCCTTCTGGGGCTATGGCAATATCCATTCTTTGGCTCAGTTTTTGGCTGGCGGCCAGCAAAGCCTTGTGTTTGCTGTAAGGATTTTTTCGGTCAATCAAGATATGGGCTTTTTTGTACAGCATACCTAAAAGCGGAATCTCTTCCATCTCTTTCAAGGCCAATACACTGAAGGGGCGATTCAATACCAAAGCTATGCTTAAATTGTCAAAAGAAGAGAAATGGTTGCAGCAATACACCACGGGTTCGTTTTTAACAGGCTTAAAGTGCCGATTGATCTTTATTCTTATTCCACCCAAAAAGCAAATAGACCATATCCAGAAATACTGAAGTTTATAGAATAGTGCAGGTGTGGGCTTGAATTGGACACTGATCCACAGAAAAGGGAAAAGTATCAAAAACAAAACCACCGCCACCAATACCAGCCATACTGTATAAACTTTACCCAAGACTGTGTTGGTTGCGGTCCAAAAGCATACCTATTACAATGCCCAATATCAAGCCGATTACGGCAAAAGCCACGTCGGCCATATCAAAGCTTCTCTCTGGCATTAAAAGCTGCACGCTCTCTATCACCATCGCACCAATGATGCCGAACCGCAACACTTGGGTCTTTTTGAATTGTAAAAGAACCGACAGAATGCCCAAGATTAAAAATGGCACGGCCGTTCGGAGGTTTTCGTTGGCATCTGTCCATTCGGCTAGCCACAAAGGCAACATGCCTGTCTGACCGAGTTCTGGGCTAGGTACCCAACTGAAATAAAAAATGCTGAACACGCATGCCGTCCAAGTAAAAAGGAGTATAATTTTCATAGCTGTAGGTAAAAAATAGTATATTAATTCAATTCGTGTTTTCGGCTTGTAGGTCTTGTAAAATAACCATTTAGAATCATAGCGTATAATTGAAAAGCTTTGATAGGTTTGTTAAAAATAACTTTGTTTTTAGGTGACTTTGTGTCTAAATAAAATCTATATTTTCTAAATGTATAATTTTTTAAAAATTTAACCACAGAGTTTTTGTTCAATTTTCTAAAGGTTATAAGCTATGCTCTGGATGGACTTCATGGCTAAAACCTAAAATCGGTTTTCTAATCTGCCTGCCATAATATTTAAGTAGAGGCCTTGGTTTATGATTAGAAGTTTGGCTAAGTAA
>NKJG01000078.1 GCA_002256395.1 Bacteroidetes bacterium B1(2017)
ATAAAAAAAGGAGATAATTTGTTTGCGGGACAATGGGATGGCGTTTATAGCAAAGTAGATACAATGGCTTCTTGGAAATCCACCAGTACGGGTTTACCCACCAAATTTGCCGCTACCAATTTGAAAGTATTTAAGGATATTTTGGTGGTTTCAACGGCAAAGAGCGAGCGAAAATAAAATAAGTATAAAGAAAGAAATAATATAAAAATATGAAAACCCTAAGATTAGAAGAACCAGAAGTTTTTAAATTCATACAACAAGATCAGCTGTCAGGTTTGGAGCCACATGAGGCCTTAATAAAAATAAAGAACATCGGTATTTGCGGTACGGATTATCATGCTTTTAGGGGTAAACAGCCTTTTTTTAGCTATCCCCGAGTGCTTGGGCATGAGTTGGGTGCTGAGGTCGTGGCCGTAGGAGAGGAGAATGACCGCATAAAAGTTGGCGATAAAGTTACGGTAGAACCCTACATGAACTGCGGTGCTTGTCAGTCTTGCAAAAATGGTAAAGGTAATTGTTGTGAAAATCTACAAGTACTGGGTGTACATACCCATGGTGGTATGTGCGAGTATTTAAAAGTGCCTATGCACAAACTACATGCCTCCAAAAGTTTGAGTTTTGAACAACTGGCTGTGGTGGAGCCATTGAGCATTGGAGCCCACGCGGTGCAACGTGCTGGGGTCTCTTCACAAGATTTGGTATTGGTAATTGGTGCTGGGCCTATCGGTTTGTCGGTGATACAATTTGCCAAACTTACTGGGGCTACAGTGGCAGTCTTAGACATCAATGCCGAGCGACTAGCATTTGCCCAAGAGCAATTAAAAGCCGATATACTTCTTGACGGCTCGCAGGGTTTCTGCACGGAGATTTTACGAGAACAGCTAGAAAAGTCCCTCAATGGTGAATTTAGGGGGCTTCTTCCCACAGTAGTTTTCGACGCCACAGGAAATCCGAAATCTATGAAAAATGCCTTCAATTATGTTGCCTTTGGCGGAAAGCTGGTATTTGTGGGCTTGTTTATTGGGGATGTTATTTTTGACGATCCTCTTTTTCATCGCCGTGAAATTACGCTATTTGCAAGTAGAAATAGTTTGCCCCAAGATTTTACCAACATCATTGAGCTCATGGAAAACGGAAAGATTGATATCAAACCCTGGATAAGCCATCGAGCCGAATTTGATGATTTGCCTGAAATTTTTAATCACTGGCTTGACCCCGAAAGCAAAGTGATTAAGGCGATGGTTTCGCTCTAAGTGACTTGAAATTTTGTAAAAGAGCGTTAGAAAAGATACAGTTTGATTTATAATTTAGGACAATGAAATCCTGCAAAATTAAAAAATGACTTTGATTGCTTGAGAAACATAAATGGAATGGGCCGCGGAGCGTTTTCGATGTCTTCGACGAAGCTGGGTTTTGCCCAAATTTACTTAGTTATTTTATCTAGATAGTTTATTTGCTACCGTTTAAATAGGTAAATTATCTGTGTTGCTTTCGATTCGGAAAAAACAGACCTATTTTGATTAAAATGCGTTTCTTATTTTTTGAGCTATATTATTATGTCAACTAATTTGCTACCTTTTAAATAGTTAAAATTTCTGTTTTGTATCAGATTATAAACAATATGTCCTCCTTTAATAAAGGATTTTATATTCCTAAAGATAATTTATCTAGTTATCTCATTTGCTCCCTTTTAAATAGTTAAATTTTCTGTTTTGTAATAAATATGGAAAAAACACTTTTTTGATTAACTAGAATTAATAAATAATAGTCAATTTTTATCTTTTAGGTCAATTAGTATGGCTTAGGTTGAGGTAATTTATCATGAATATACTTTTTATCAGCATTTATGCATTTTCACAACTATAAAGTGTAAAATAAGTCACCGATCATATATCACCCACTTTTTCAGCTTCTTTCTTCACTTTCAATGCTCGTTTCGTTACTTTCAAATCTTTGAAATAACCTATTGTAGCAATATCTACATATAATCCAACATAGCCTTTTTTGCTATTGCCTAGCATTTTATTGACGATAAATGAAGAATATTTCAAATCGTTGATAAACATTTCAGCAATTTCACCATTGATTTCTAAACGAAACGTAATCCACTCATTGAGCATCACTGGTGCAGATCCTTCATAAGAACCCGCTGGGAATTTATCTCTTAGGGTTTGAAACTTAAAATTGGGATAGGCAAAATACTGTACTGCATGATTTCTCGCCATTTGGTTATTGATTCTTCCGACTTTTGGGCGTAAATAAATAGATTCCCAAGCAGAATCATCTTCTGCAATTCTATAATACAAGCCTATAAAACCAGCAGCTGGCGGATAGGGTGATGGGTTTTGAAGTTGGCTGTACATTTTTACTTCAATCGTACCATTTTCAAAATCGGCAATGTCCAAAAGCCTTGCATAATGTCGGTCGTCAACGGTAGATTCTAAGTTCTTTTCATCGAACGGAAGTGCCTTTAAATCGCGTTCAATTTTTAATACTTTTTTGCCTCCAAACTTAATAACTGAACCCGTAACATTGTGTAATTCAAAGGTTTGTTTGCCGAATATTATATTTTGTCCTTTAGAAGTGGATAAAGTTATAAAGAAGGCAATAATCGAGATATACTTTTTCATCCTTTCATATTTAATTTTGATCATGCAAAGGTAAAGCAAAGGAAATCTCGGCACTCTTAACCTAGATTAAGAAAACCATTATTGAATTACAAATTTATCAGAAAGCCTTTTTTGTCAACCCTTTCCGGATTTTACTCAAAAACTCGGGTGTAATGCCTAAATATGATGCGATTTGTGTATTGGGTAGTCTGTTACTCAAATGTGGATATTGCTCTAAAAAACTTAAATACCGTTGTTCAGCAGTGGAACTGAAATTCTGTAGAACTCGGTTTTGAATCTCTACAAAATTATTTTCAGATATGACTTTAAACATCCTGTTCACTTTATGGACTTCTATAAACAACCCATACAAATTAGGTTGGTTTATTTGGTAAATTTCAGAACCTTCAATAGCTTCAATATATAGCTTACTTGCCGTTTGGGTATAAAAACTACCAATGTCAGCAATCCAATCACCCTCTGCAGCAAACTGAATGTTGTGACTAAAGCCTTTGTCATCAATGCCATACATCTTAAAACAGCCTTTGAATACGAAAGTATAATGCTTGCAGACTTGCCCTTCCTTCAAAATTAATCCTTTACGTTTGATATTTGATTTAGTTATCAAACTTTCAATTAAAGCCGCCTCGTCAGCCGATAAAGGTAGTATTTCTTCAAAATCTTTGAAAAGAGATTGCATTATAAAATAAAATTGGGTTTTAAAATTGAGAGCCGAAATTACGGTTAATTTGCAGAATAGTATATCAAATACTTAATTTGTGATTTAGAAATAAAACCTAATACCACAAATGTCTAATATTGAAATAACTAGGGTTTGGACTGATGATATAAAACAACTGCAAATCATTGGCAAGCAGACTTTTTTGGAGACCTTCTCAGAAGGAAATTCAGAAGAGAATATGAAAAAGTATTTGGAAGAAGGTTTTGCAGAGGAAAAACTTTTGTCAGAACTTCAGAACCCCAATGCCGAGTTTTATTTTGCCACCTCAGAAGGTGATGTAATTGGTTATTTAAAATTAAACTTTGGAGACTCGCAAACCGAGTTGAAAGATAACAGTGCCTTAGAAATAGAAAGAATATATGTTTTAAAGGATTTTCATGGCAAAAGTGTAGGTCAATTGCTTTACAAAAAAGCTTTAGAAATTGCCCAGATGAAAAAGGTCAGTTATGTCTGGTTGGGTGTTTGGGAAGAAAACCCGAGAGCCATAAGTTTCTATAAGAAAAATGGTTTTGTGGAGTTTGATAAGCACATCTTTAAGCTGGGAGATGATGAGCAAACTGATATTATGATGAAATTGATTCTTTAATTTCAAAAACATCCTAATAATCTTTATTTTTATAAAATATAAATTGGATAAAAATGATAGATGCGGCTGTAAAAATGGTATTTGGATATTAAGCAAATAATAAGAACTTTGCATTCGAATAACCAAACCGCTATAAATGAAGTTAATTTCCCTCTCTATTTTCTTGATACTTTCTTTCTATGCTACTTTTTCTCAACCAACCGACAGCACCCAAACTCCAAGTTTCTTAAGAGGACAAATTACAGCAACCAATAACGGTGTTTCGCTAATTCCCACGTTTTCATTAGGCAGACCAGCCGTTTTGTTTGATATGAACGTTGGCAAGGGGCGATTGAGTTTTGATCCCATGTTTCGCTTTGGTATGAATGGCAAACCATGGGCTTTTGTATT
>NKJG01000208.1:0-2500 GCA_002256395.1 Bacteroidetes bacterium B1(2017)
TACGGGAAGAAACACCGGTTCGTGAACCGGCTTGACGGTACCGTAAGAATAAGGATCGGCTAACTCCGTGCCAGCAGCCGCGGTAATACGGAGGATCCAAGCGTTATCCGGAATCATTGGGTTTAAAGGGTCCGTAGGCGGCCTTATAAGTCAGTGGTGAAATCCCGTCGCTCAACGATGGAACTGCCATTGATACTGTAGGGCTTGAATAACTGTGAAGTAACTAGAATATGTAGTGTAGCGGTGAAATGCTTAGATATTACATGGAATACCAATTGCGAAGGCAGGTTACTAATAGTTCATTGACGCTGATGGACGAAAGCGTGGGTAGCGAACAGGATTAGATACCCTGGTAGTCCACGCTGTAAACGATGGATACTAGCTGTTTGGTAGCAATACTGAGTGGCTAAGCGAAAGTGATAAGTATCCCACCTGGGGAGTACGTTCGCAAGAATGAAACTCAAAGGAATTGACGGGGGCCCGCACAAGCGGTGGAGCATGTGGTTTAATTCGATGATACGCGAGGAACCTTACCAAGGCTTAAATGTAGTTTGACCGATTTGGAAACAGATCTTTCGCAAGACAAATTACAAGGTGCTGCATGGTTGTCGTCAGCTCGTGCCGTGAGGTGTCAGGTTAAGTCCTATAACGAGCGCAACCCCTGTTGTTAGTTGCCAGCGAGTCATGTCGGGAACTCTAACAAGACTGCCAGTGCAAACTGTGAGGAAGGTGGGGATGACGTCAAATCATCACGGCCCTTACGCCTTGGGCTACACACGTGCTACAATGGGCGGTACAGAGAGCAGCCACTACGCGAGTAGGAGCGAATCTATAAAACCGTTCTCAGTTCGGATCGGAGTCTGCAACCCGACTCCGTGAAGCTGGAATCGCTAGTAATCGGATATCAGCCATGATCCGGTGAATACGTTCCCGGGCCTTGTACACACCGCCCGTCAAGCCATGGAAGCTGGGGGTACCTGAAGTCGGTGACCGCAAGGAGCTGCCTAGGGTAAAACTGGTAACTGGGGCTAAGTCGTAACAAGGTAGCCGTACCGGAAGGTGCGGCTGGAACACCTCCTTTCTAGAGACAAAAGATGGGAAACTTGTTGCTAAAATAAATAAATAGAGAAAATTACTCTCGCTGTTGGTTCAATAATATTATAATATACTAAATACAGAGTCTCGTAGCTCAGCTGGTTAGAGTACTACACTGATAATGTAGGGGTCCCCAGTTCGAGTCTGGGCGGGACTACTTTTTTTAGGTTTTAGGTTTGAGTTGAAGATTTTTTGGATGTTTACGTTTAAAAATCAGGTCAAATATGAATTTAAAGAAGTTTTGTATGAGTATAAAGAGGAAATTCTGGAAGTTGAGCTCTTGTGTTTAACACAAATTCAAAATTCAACATTCAAAATTCAACATTTAGAATGGGGAATTAGCTCAGCTGGCTAGAGCGCCTGCCTTGCACGCAGGAGGTCAAGGGTTCGACTCCCTTATTCTCCACAAATCCCCTCCTAACCTCCCCAAAGGGGAGGAACACAGCGCATTTGGCGCTCCCCCTTCGGGGGAGTAGGAGGGGGATAAAGTTCATTGACATATTGGGATAAAAAAGAAACAAACAAAGTAGAAAATACATTTTGTTGTGATTAGTTATGACAAAATATTAGGCGCGTATTTATACGTGTTAATACATAAGCAAAATAAGGGCGTATGGGGGATGCCTAGGCTCTCAGAGGCGATGAAGGACGTGATAAGCTGCGAAAAGCTGCGGGGATTGGCACATACGAATTGATCCGCAGATATCCGAATGGGGCAACCCAATGCATTGAAGATGCATTACACCGATAGGTGAGCAAACCCGCTGAACTGAAACATCTAAGTAGGCGGAGGAGAAGAAAACAAAAGTGATTCCGTAAGTAGTGGCGAGCGAACGCGGAAAAGCCCAAACCAGTGCTGTTACGGCAGTGCTGGGGTTGTAGGACCACGACGTTCTATGTAAACTGAACTGGAACTACCTGGAAAGGTAGGCGAAACAAGGTGATAGCCCTGTACAGGTAAGGAATATAATAGATAGTGGTATCCTGAGTAGGGCGGGGCACGTGAAACCCTGTCTGAATCTGGCGGGACCATCCGCTAAGGCTAAATACTCCTGAGAGACCGATAGTGAACCAGTACTGTGAAGGAAAGGTGAAAAGAACCGTGAATAACGGAGTGAAATAGATCCTGAAACCATACGCCTACAAGCGGTCGGAGCCCACAAGTTGGGTGACGGCGTGCCTTTTGCATAATGAGCCTACGAGTTACCGTTGCTGGCAAGGTTAAGTGATTAAGTCACGGATCCGTAGCGAAAGCGAGTCTTAATAGGGCGCTTTAGTCAGTAGTGGTAGACGCGAAACCGTGTGATCTACCCATGGGCAGGATGAAGCTGTGGTAACACATAGTGGAGGTCCGAACCGGTTGTCGTTGAAAAGACTTCGGATGACCTGTGGGTAGGGGTGAAAG
>NKJG01000005.1 GCA_002256395.1 Bacteroidetes bacterium B1(2017)
CATTACCGCAAGTACTTACGCTGCTAGTAATGGCACCTACCGTAGGTGTGCTTGCTACTCTAATGGTATCAGGAGCAGAAGCGGTTGTTCCATTTATGGTTAATACAACTATGTAAACTCCATCTGCTGCATAGGTATGAGATGGTGTGGCTGTAGTTCCTACAGCAGTTCCATCGCCCCAATTCCATGAATAGCTAGTAGCTAAAACTGACGTGCTAGTAAATGCTACTGTTCTGTTGCCACAACCATTAAGTACCTTAGTAAAGGATGCCGATGCCGTTGGAGCTATGGTTAAATCAATATTAGCTGTATCGGTACAACCGGTATTGGTATAGTTAATTAAGTGTACTCTGTATGAACCTGCAGTAGCATATACTTTAGGTACAAACGTGGTATTAGTAGTTGTTGTACCATCGCCCCAATTCCACAAGGAGCTGGTAATAAAGCTTGGGTGACGGTTTTGACTTAAGTTTTTAAACAAGAAAGAATTAGTAGCGAAGCTTTGCGATACCGGATCGGTTAAACCTATTACTGCATCAGGACCATTTTTGATGTCTTTAGCAACTGTAACGGTTGTAGAGCAACCTAGGTTTGAGATAGCAGTTAATGCAACAGAGTAGCGTGTATTAGGAAAACCTGGATCGAACCAATTGATGGTGTAGTTTACAGGATACTCATGTTTTAAGTTTGCCATATCAGCAGTACTTACAGTAGCCGAACCATCGCCAAAATTCCATACATAGTTAACAATTGAACCATTAGGGATGGTAGACGTATTACCAAATATTACTTTGCTATGGCATAATAATGTTCCGCCATTACCATTGTTAGCTAATGTTCCGTAAGGACCTTGAGCACCAATAGTTGGTGTAGTTATTCCCGGTACTGGGGCAGGGTAAACATAAATATGGCGATTGCCTGCTCCACTGGTTTCGTTGGTACAACCCCAATTGTTGGTTACTAATAAAGAGTAAAGCATATCGTCGTTTACAGCTCCATTGGTACCAGTTACTACAGGTGCATATACACTTGCGTTAGAGCCAGTACCTGCATTAGCTGCTGCTGGAGGGCCTGGTAAAATTAAATTCGTTACCTTGTATTGGAAGGCAGCTAAGCCTGTATTTAAGGTAGAACCTGGGAAAGAACCTGCTGTTGAACTAGCGCCTGTAAAATTAACTACCGAACCAGAACAGATATTATAATCATTTACGGCGGCAGAAGATTCTGTGGTAGTAAAGGCCGCAGTTGGATGATCGTATACGGCTATATTATTAGATAATACAGTAGTTGCCGTACAATTATTATCATCGGTAACACTTAAGTTAACTGTTTTATTACCATATGCAGCATACGTTATAGTATGTGGGCCAGTTCCTGTGATAGTAGCTGAGCTAGAACCAGTGGCTGTCCAATTCCATGCATTGATGGTTCCCGAACCATTGCTTGATGTATTGGTTAACGTAAAGCTATTACCAATAAAACACTGGGTGTTATCATCAATAGTAAAGGCAGGAACTGGCATTGCCCAAACAGTAATATTATTACTTAAGGCAGTGGCGTTGCTACAACCATTATTATCGGTTACGGTTAAGTTAACTGTTTTTAAACCTGAGCTTGCATAGCTAAATGCGCTAGGGTTTGCACTAGCAGCTAAAGCTGGGCTCGCACCTGTTGCACTCCAAGCATACGTAGCAAACGAAGAACCGCTACCTTGAGTTGAAGTACTAGATACAGTAAAGCTATTGCCAGTTAAACATTGGTCGAAATCTACAATAGAGATACTTGCTGTTGGGTTAACCCATACCGTATAAGTAGCAGTTGAACTGGTATTGGTACATCCGTTTGCATCTGTTACTTGCAAGCTTACCGATTTACTTCCAGCAGAAGCATAACTATAAGCCGAAGGATTTGCACCCGTTGGAGCTACACTTGCACCAGCTGCCGTCCAAGCATAGGTAGTAATAGCACCACTACCGGCAGTGGAGGTAGAAAGTAAATCAAAACTATTTGGAGTTAAGCATTGGTTAGCAGTATTTACAGAGAAACTAGCTGTTGGGGTGGCCCATACAGTAATAGTACCTGTTGCAGAAACAGTACCACAACCTCCAGTTAAAAGAATACTATAATTAAAAACTCCCGAAGCCGTTGGAGTACCGCTTATGGTAATGGTATTACTAGCCCAAGTTGCAGAAACTCCGGCAGGCAATCCATTTGCACCCGAAACGCCATCATTTTCAATACCTGTTGCTTCTGTTGTGGTGTGAGTTATAGCTGTTAAAGCGATGTTTTTACATAATGATGGAGTTGATGAAGCAGATCCAGCAGTATTTATAGGTGTTTTTGTAAAAGAAAAAGCATCGCCTGTACTTTCATCACCAGAAACAGAATTCTTAACATATAAGGTGGCATTATAGGTACCTGCAGCTGCGCCTACTGGAACCGAAATGCTAATTGGACTCACAGGTAACGTTGTTAATGCCACATCTACAAAACCAGCAGCTTCTGCAGCTGCATCGTAATCTATGCGATATTGATTGGGAGCGCCAACGGTATAACTATAGGGTAAATTAGCACTCGTTGTACAAACACCTGACATAAAACCTAGGGTAATGTCGGGTGTGAGTGTATTACTAAATGAAAACTGGTTCCAATTACCCGCTCCTCCTGGATGAGTAAAGGTAACAGAATAGGGATCGGTTCCGGTAGCCAAGGCAACGCCCATAGGAAACCATGCACCAGCTTTATAATATAAACCAAGCATGTAGCCTGTTGGTGAAAATGTTCCAGCGCCATCATCTGTATTATAATGAAACGTTAAATCAACATTGGTTTGACTTGCATTACTAGGCACGACGGTCCAAGTGCGGTTAGATGTCTTATTTGGGTTATCTATTCCAAATCCTCCTGGAGCCATATTATTTAGGCCAACAGTATAATCCACACTTCCACCATTGGTTATGGTTAAAGGTGTATAAGAACTTGAATAAATACCTATAGGAAAAAATGTGGGTGAATTTCCAATATTCTTTTTCTTTAATACTCCATTACCCGCTATTTCAACATGGTTTGTTGCATTGTATCCAGTAATGGTTGCGCCAGAATTTATAGATAAAACCCCGTTATTATCAGAAATAAATTTCCCGCCAACCAAATTTAAATTGGTATTTACATTTAAAGTACCACCTGATAAATTAACAGCCCCTGTACCTTTATCAACAACAATATTATCAATGGTTAATGGCCCGGTTGGCTGAATATTTGAAGTACCAGTTCCGGTAAACGTAATTGTTCTTCCATTTGTAACTATTGATCCTGTTGAGGAAGATGCAAGGCTTGAATTGTCAAAAATTAAATCTCCACCAGCAACGGTAGAAAGAGTAAGCGTTCCTTGAATGGATAAATATTTACCTGAGCCAGCA
This sequence comes from Bacteroidetes bacterium B1(2017), assembly GCA_002256395.1. GTDB lineage: Bacteria > Bacteroidota > Bacteroidia > UKL13-3 > UKL13-3 > B1. Next base: position 3,420 of record NKJG01000005.1, read on the forward strand.
AACGTGCGACTAGTGCTTATCGTTCCAAAACTCAAATTTGTTGAAGGACCAACAATTATAGATACACCAGTTAAAGTTGAAGTCCACTCTGGACCTACCACTGTAGTACCCGTTTGATTATAATAGATGGTTGAATTAGACAAAAAAGTAGGAACATTGGTATTTATTGAGCCTCCAGAGTGAATAATCATTGTGCCCGAAATGGTAGAATTTGAACCGAAGTCGACAGCTCCAGCCATACTGGTATGTGTAAAGGCTGTTGTGCCTGAACCTCCAACAGTAGAGGATCCTCCAACGAAAATTACATTTCCTGTATTTCCATTTAAAGTACCATTATTAGTTAAATTTGAGCTAACAGTTATGACCAAAATACTGGAACCTAATGATAAACTCTTACCAGAATTGATGGTAATATTTCCGGCATTTGTCAATCCTGTCAAGGTAACATTGGCATCAATAATTATATTTGCCCCGTCTGGAGGCACTACACCGCCAGTCCAGGTGGAAGCAGTACTCCAATTTCCATTGCTAGAAGCGGTATAAGTTTGTGAAAATGCGAAGTTGGAATTGACTAAAAAAACTAAAGGAAAAAGTAACAGAAATTGAAGTAATCTGTTGGGTAAAAACTTGGATAAAATCATTGCTAGTAATTGTGTTAAATAAATATTGAGTAAAGGATTTTTAATTAAGGTTACGCGGAAGATAAATTCAGGCACTTCCGAAAATTAAGAAAAATGCTAAACCACCAATATACAAACGCTAAATGGTAAAATATCTATTTAACTAGCAAAATCAAGCCACTAAGCATTCATCCCAATAAAGGAAATAAATGAATTGTCATCCCAAAACAAGATTACAATTAGCCACGCAGCAAACGGCAGTTCGGCCCTAATGAGTCAACAATTTTGAGTATACATTCAGCAACTTTTGTGCTTCAAACTGCCAATTAAATTTTAATTGAGAACCAACTAAATTATTTTTTGAAAACACCCTTTGCATTTCAGGATTAGTCAGAAGGTTTTCAATAGCAACTGCTAATTGGCTGCTACTCGTTAATTGAACTTCCAACCCAATTTGCCAAGCACTATTAAGTTCCTGGTAAATAGACGTATTGCAAAAAATAGATGGTAAACCAATACACATGTATTCAAATAGCTTCCGCTCATGCGAAACCAACATGTTTTCTGGTTGGTTTTTAATGCACAAACCAACTTTACATATCATAGAAACCTTATAAGCTTCTTTTGTTTCTAAAAAACCATAGTAATGAACCTGGTCTTTCACCTCATTCCAGCAAGGAAGTGTATCAAACCTTTTGTTTGTTTCGGAACCAAAATAGCCAATTAGATGCAGGTGAGCTTGTAAACCCTTATTCTTTAAAATTGCCAATGCCTCAATAACAGGATCTATATCATAATACATATCCCTAATCATACCCACATAAAACAAATGATTTCCGGGTAAATTCCACCTATCCTCTACTATAAACTCCTGTAAGTCTTTGGGGTCAGCAAAATTTTGAATAATGCTGCACTCCTCCTCTTTTACAAAAAACTTTGTCAGGTATCTTGGGTCGGCCACCACCACTATATAATGCATAAACTTTGCACCACTTAACAAAAGTAAATTATAAAGCTTGGCTAAAAACAATCGTAAAGTTGGCCTGATCCAAGGCTTTAAAAGGATATCATCGTAGGTATTCTCGTGAATATCATAAATTACCTTCTTACCTAAAACACTCAAAACCATGCCAAATGGAACCATTTCGGCATCGTGAATATGGTAGATACTGGCATCCTCTTTAACGGCTAAAATAAACACCTTAAAAATGGTGTATAGAAAACGTTGTAAAAACGATTTTGGCTTAGGTACTCCAATAACCCGAACGCCATTTTGGAGATAGCTTCCCTCTCCTATGGCAATAAGAGTTACATCAAATTCTGTTGCCAATGAAGTACACTCGCGGTAAAACACACGGGTATCCCACACATGATGAACGGAAGAAAAATGGCATACACGAGGCCTCATTTAAGAAGGAATATTGACAATTGTAAAGTTAGCCATCTAATTCATTAAAATAGTGGCCTTTACAAACAATTAATCTTTTAATATAGCACGGCTAATAACCAGCTTTTGAATTTCGCTAGTTCCTTCGCCTATGGTACAAAGTTTTGAATCGCGGTAGAATTTCTCAACAGGAAAATCTTTGGTATACCCATATCCACCAAAAATCTGAACAGCTTCGGTACTTGCATAAACTGCAGTTTCACTAGCATAGTATTTAGCCATAGCACCTTCTTTGTTTACGCTCATATGCTTGTTTTTTCTATCGGCAGCTTGCATAATTAACAATTCAGAAGCCTCAATTTTCATTGCCATGTCGGCCAACTTAAACGAAATGCCTTGGAAATTGCAGATAGGTTGCCCAAACTGCTGACGCTCTTTTGAGTATTTTAAGGCAGCCTCATAGGCTCCTTTTGCAATACCTAACGAAAGGGCTGCAATGGATATACGTCCACCATCCAACACTTTCATGGCTTGTTTAAAACCATCGCCTACATTTCCTAAAACATTTTCTTTGGGTATTCTGCAATCTTCAAAAATTAACTCTGCCGTTTCACTGGCACGCATACCCAATTTATTTTCTTTCTTACCACCTTTAAATCCTGGAGTGCCGCGTTCAACTACAAAGGCTGTAATGCCGTTGCTATCCAATAATTCGCCAGTTCTAGCCAAAACTACTACTACATTTCCGGTAATACCATGAGTAATCCAGTTCTTAGTACCATTTAATACCCAATGGTCGCCATCTTGTTTGGCTACACATTGCATACGCATCGCATCCGAACCAGTATTTGCTTCTGTTAAGCCCCAAGCACCAATCCACTCGCCGCTAGCTAATTTAGGCAACCAACGTTGTTTTTGTTCTTGGTTTCCAAAATACATTATATGGCCAGTACACAAGCTATTATGAGCTGCCATACTTAGACCAACCGAACCACAAACCTTTGATAATTCAACAATGGCTGTTACATATTCAAAATAACCAAATCCTGCTCCACCAAATTCTTCGGGAACTAACACGCCAAGTAAACCCAATTTACCCATTTCCTTAAAGGTATCCAATGGAAAGGTTTGACTTTCGTCCCATTCCATAATATTTGGACGAATATTTTTCTCTGCAAAATCGCGCACCATTTGGGCGATCATTTTTTGATTTTCACTTGTCTCAAAATTCAACATAAAAATACTAGGATTATTTATTGGCAATATTATATCTTTTTGCGAGCTTCTTAAAAGTAAATTTAAGAAATGATAAATAAATTAGTGACAAGGATTTCTCTGTCATTAAATCTACTTTTGAATTCACTCGAAAAACTAGCCTAAAAAACAGGAAACACCTATGAAAGCCAGCGTAAATACTCACTATGGACCTCCAGATGTGCTTAGCATACAGGAAATTGAAAAACCAACTCCAAAGAAGAATGAGGTACTCATAAAAATTAAAGCCACCACGGTAAATCGCACCGATTGCGGATTTAGAAACCCAGAATACTTGCTAGTAAGATTAATTTCAGGCCTTTTTAAACCTAAAAACAAGGTCTTAGGTTCTGAACTTGCTGGAATTATAGAAGAAATTGGACCTGATGTGAAGCGATTTAAAGTGGGCGATGAAGTATATGGGTTAAATACCTACCAATTTGGAACCCATGCAGAATACTGTTGCCTGCCAGAAACAAAATCCATTACTCTAAAGCCAAGCAATTTAACGTTTAACCAAGCCGCTTCTATTTGCGATGGAGCATTTTTAGCTTATGCCAATATTAAAAAAATTGATTTTAGTTCTAAGCCAAACATATTGGTAAATGGTGCATCTGGAGCCATAGGCACGGCGGCTGTGCAATTGGCGCATTATTTTGGAGCTACCATAACGGCCGTTTGCCAAACACATAACTTTGAGTTGTTAAAATCATTGGGCGCTACTACCTGCATTGATTATTCTAAAGAAGACTTTACCCTTACAAACCAAAGCTTTGATGTGATATTGGATATGGTTGGCAAAAGTTCTTTTGGCAAATGTAAAAAGATACTAAAACCAAAAGGAATATACATTTCAAGCGAGCTTGGAGCCTATTCTCAAAACATCTTTTACGCCCTTTTTACACCCGTATTTGCAGGTAAAAAAGTTTTGTTTCCTATCCCTACCGATACGATAGAGGATATTGAGTTCTTCAAAAAACTAATTGAAGAAGGGAAATACAAACCCATAATTGATAGAACGTATTCTTTAGAGCAAATTGTTGAAGCCACTAGGTATGTTGAAACAGGAATGAAAACAGGGAATGTAGTCATAGAATTAGATGCTTAAGAATATTCATCATATTGCCATTATTTGCTCTCAATACGAGGTTTCAAAGGCATTTTATACAGAGGTGTTAGGATTAGAAATTCTCCAAGAAACGTTTAGAGCCGAACGCGATTCTTATAAACTAGACTTAGGATTAAATGGGCAGTATATGGTGGAATTATTCTCATTCCCTACCCCTCCTATTCGGCCTTCGCATCCAGAAGCTGTTGGCCTAAGGCATTTAGCCTTTGAAGTGGAAGACATAGAAAAAATGAGAGACTATTTAACCTCAAAAAATATTGAGGTAGAACCTATTCGAACCGATGAATTAACTGGCAAGAAATTCACCTTTATTTCGGATCCTGATTTATTACCAATTGAGTTTTACGAAGAATAAAATTATCCCAGCTTCGTTTGGCAATTCTATCAAACACCAATGAAACAAACCTCTTTAAGGAATAGTGTATTTTTAATAGCGCTCCTTTTACTTCTAATTCCTGGATATTCTTGCAGCCTATATAAGATAAGCTACAAAGGCAAAACAATGTTTGGTAGTAATTGCGATGCTTATTGGACAACAACTAAAATTTGGTTCGAACCAAGTGAAAAATCAGGAGAATACGGCGCTGCATTTATTGGCTCTAGAATGAATAGTGAAGGGAATTATGCTCCTCAAACGGGTATGAATGAGGAGGGCTTAGCGTTTACCCGAAATGCGGTTGAAACACCACTAAAAGAATTGCGCAACAACCCAACTAAAACAAGCATTACCAATGAAAGTGATTACCTAAGAAATATATTAAAAAAATGCAAGACTGTAGTTGAGGCAAAACAATTTATTGAAGGATATAATTTCAATTATTTCTCAAATGATGTATTTGTATATGTAGATAAAAGTGGATCATACTTAATTGTTGAACCAGACACCTTATACATAGCATCAGAAAACACATTTGCATTAGCCAATTTTTGTCCGAGCACCACAGACCTTAGCAAGGTAAATAAAGCGCGATACCTAAAAGGAAAAGCCATTTTAGTTGAAGGTATAGATACTAGTATAAATTATTGCCGAGCGCTTTCAGACAGCATGCATGTATGCCGCAAATGGAAAGGTGATGGTACCTTATATACGAATATTTTTAACATACAAGATGGACTAATTTACCTGTATTTTTACCACGATTATAGCCATGAAGTAAGGTTTATTCTTAAGGAAGAACTAGATAAAGGAAAGCATTTACTTGCTCTTCCTAGTTTGTTTCCTACCAATAAAGAGTATGAAGAATTGATACACTACTATACACCTAGAAATTCAAAATGGGCTATGGAAAGTTTAGTGTTTTTGTTTTTAATTCTATTCGTTACGAGCCTACTATTACTAGTTGGATTAGTAAAGAAAAAGCACCCAGAAAAGGGTGTACTCATAAGTATGCTAGCTAGCAATTCTATCTTGCTATTTTTTTTAATCTTAGTAGGAATTAGAAATGAATATTTTTACATGCAGGCCCCTTATCAAGGCAATGTGTTTAGCATGTTGGATGTGGCATCTTATACCCCTTTTTTAGTATTGTTTATGTTTATTTATTTAGGATATAATCTTATCCTAAAGAACAATTTGAAGGTGGCACCTAAATTTCAAAGAATTCTATTTTGGATTAACTTAATTTTATATCTTATTTGTATTCTAATTTTTACCTACTGGGGCTTATATGCAATCTATTAAAAGCTTAAACTAAAACTTATGAAACTAGAACATACTTATCACATAAAAACCTATTGGGAAGGCAATACAAAGGACATAAAAAAATACTCTAGAACGCATACTATTTCAAACACAAACAAACCCACCTTAGTACTCACCACAGACAATGCGGCGGTGGGCGATAAAACGAAACTTAACCCAGAAGACTTATTAGTTTCAGCAATCTCTTCTTGCCATATGCTTTCGTATTTATACCTCTGTTCCTTAGCCGGAATTGTTGTCGTAAAATATGAAGACAATGCCACTGGATTAATGATTGAAAAAACGAGTGGTGGAGGGAGTTTTAAAGAGGTGAATTTAAATCCTATTGTATGCATAGAGGATAAGAGCAAAGTATTTGAAGCAATTGAATTACATCATAAAGCACATGACATTTGCTATATAGCAAACTCTATGAATTTTGAGGTAACATGCACTCCTCAAATAACCGCTCTTTAAACACCTAAACTCAAAACATGAATATTTGCTTGTGGTTTGAGGATTAAGCAGAGGAATATGACGGAGAATTAGAATAGCTTCTATTCTACCCTACAATAAGGTAAAATCAAATTGTAAATAGAATCGTTAACTAATTTAATATTCTTTATATCCTCTAGCTTTTTATAGGCTCCATGTTGAACGCGATAATTTACCAAGGCATTTGAAAGTGTGTATTTAAAATAGGGATGCTTTTTAAGTGTTTCTACTGCAACTTCATTTAAATTAAATGTTACCGCTAGGCTAGGATTTAAAGTGATTTTCTCCTCCAAATCATACAAGACATCTTCTTTAAAACCATAAATCTCGAGCAATTGATTTAAGGAAATAAAGCCACCTAATCGTGTGCGATAAGCAATTATTCTGGCCGCCAAAACAGGTCCAATCTTAGGAAGCTTAACCAGGGCAACACTATCAGCTGAATTAAGCTCTACTAGCTGCGGAACACCCTTTTTTAGTGAGCTAGTAAACGTATCTTTCACATACTTATTCGTCTTAAAATCCTTATAATTTGCCTGCTTAAAAGCATATCTACCATACGATTTGTTGTTAGACGAGAAAGGAGTTGAATCCACTTGATTTAGCTCAACAAAATATGCCTCTGGAATGGGCTTCAATTCGGTAAAGGTAAAAGCAGAATAAAGCATACTTATGGCTTGCAATAGAAAAAGCAAACCTAAAAGACTTATCAGTCCTTTGCGTTCTGTTTTATTAAAATAAAAATAGGTTTGAAAAAAAACCTTAATCCTCCTTTTCATCCCTTCTAAGATTTTTATTAATCTTGGGATTCTTTACAAAGAAATAGTAGAGTAAAAAAACAACCACACCTGCAAAAAACAGTTCGGTTAAAAACCAAAACGTAAAGCTGGCTGGTTCAGCCGCTGTTAGAAGAATCATTTTCATTTGTGTGCGTTTAATTGGTTATCTAATAAAGCCAAACCTTCCTCAAAACTTCTCGGAGCATATCCAAGTTCTTTTATAGCTTTATCCAACCTAAAACCAGTTATTGGTGGTCGTTTAGCAGGTTGCTTGATTCCTTCACTGGTAGAAATATTTAAGAGTGATTTATCTAATTTCCAATAGGTGGCCACTCTATAAACCAAATCAAAAACGCTCATAAAATCTCTACCCGAAATATTATAAATTCCAGTTGCTTTTTGTTCTGCTATAAGTGAGCAGCCAATGGCCAAATCTTCGGCTAAGGTTGGGGTTCTAAATTGATCCGAAACCACATTAATAGGTTTGCCACTTTCAAGTGCGCCCTTTGCCCAAAGAACAATATTACTTCGGCTCATATCGCTTACAATACCATATACCAAAACGGTTCTGGCAATACCCCAACTTTTACTAGTTGCCATAAGCAACTCCTCTGCCTTTAATTTTGATAAGCCGTAATAACTTACCGGGTTGGGTTTTTCTAATTCATCTATCGGCCCATGAGTTCCTTCAAAAATAAAGTCGGTTGAAAGATGAACTAAATGGCAATTATGTTCATTACATGCCTCAATTAAAAATCGAACTGATTCAATATTTAACAAATCGCAGGCTTCTCGTTCCGATTCGCAGGCATCCACATTTGTCATAGCCGCTGTATTGATAACGGCATCTGGTTTATGCAAGGCAATTACACGCAAAACATCTGCTCTATTGGTTACATCTAAACTTTCATAGGTATAACCACCTTTATCGGCAAATCTATCCTCGCCTCTAGCGGTGGCAATTAATTGGTGTTCTGGTTTTGTTTTGTAGAGTTCAATTAATTTCTGACCCAACAAACCATTGCTTCCTGTAATGAGTACTTTCATCGCGTTAATTTGAAATGTTGCCGCAATATCTGAAAAAAGTGCGGATTTAGTTCTGAGCAAAATCTCAAAACGCAATATTGAATACCCTTTTATTCGAAATGCGCTGTACAGCATGATATAAGCCTGCAAAAAACATTTTCGTGTTTCTAGGATTTTTGTTGCTGAACTACTCCTTTTAGGTTCTTGCAAATATGAGGCAATAAAAAATAGAAAGGATTTTACAAACAATCTGCCACTCTGTCATAAAATCACCTATATTTGCCCACCTAAAAATTTATTTGAATGAGAGGAGTACTAGCAGATACCATTCCTGAAACCGCTACCAGAAACCTATACATAGAAACCTATGGTTGTGCTATGAATTTAGCCGACAGTGAAGTTGTTGCCTCAATTATGGCAGATAAAGGCTTTAAAACCACCCAAGAGATGAAAGATGCAGATGTGATTTTTGTAAACACATGTGCCATTAGAGACAATGCCGAATCGCATGTTTGGGGCAGGTTAAAAGAAATGAGACCTTACAAACGAAGCAATCCAGGACTAATAATTGGCGTTTTAGGGTGTATGGCCGAGCGTTTAAAAACACAACTTCTAGAAAAGGAGCAAATAATAGACCTGATCGTTGGGCCAGATGCCTATCGCGATATCCCACAATTGATAACTCAGGTGGAGGAAGGTCAGAAGGCCGTAAATGTGCTTTTATCAAGGGAAGAAACCTATGCCGAAATTACTCCCGTTCGTTTAAGTTCGAATGGTGTTACTGCATTTATAAGCATCATGAGAGGCTGCGATAATATGTGTTCGTTTTGTGTGGTTCCTTTTACTAGAGGCAGAGAAAGAAGCAGAGACTCTGAATCCATTGTAAATGAAGCACGAGAATTATACACGGCTGGATACAAAGAGGTAAGCTTGTTGGGTCAAAACGTTGACTCCTATAAAGAACTAGATTTGGAAGGCAACATTATTTGCAACTTTGCACAATTACTAGAAAAGGTTGCCTTAATAGCTCCAGATTTAAGAGTGCGCTTTAGTAGCTCGCACCCTAAAGACATTACTGATGAGGTTTTGTTTACCATGAAAAAGTATACCAATATCTGCAAGCATATTCACTTCCCAATTCAATCTGGTAACTCAAGGGTATTAGCATTAATGAACCGAACCTATGATAATGCTTGGTTAAAAATGCGCCTCGAACGAATTAAAGAAGTGTTGCCAAATTGCGGAATTTCAACCGATATTATTTCTGGATTTTGCACCGAAACAGAAGAAGAACATCAAGATACCATTGAACTCATGAGGTTTGCAAAATTCAACTTTGCGTTTATGTACCAATACAGCGAACGACCAGGTACATTGGCCGCTCGCAGGTATGCAGATGATATTCCAGCAGAGGTAAAACTAAAACGACTTCAAGAAATTATTGTGGTTCAACATGAAAACAGTATGGCTTTAAATAATGCCGAAATTGGTAAGGTTCAAACCGTATTAATTGAAGGTTTCTCGAAACGCTCTGAAAACGATTTAAGAGGAAGAAGCGACAAGAGTGCTTTGGTTTTATTTCCAGCAGAGAATTATAAAAAAGGACAATATGTAAAAGTGCTTATTGAACGAGCATCTCAAACATCCTTATTTGGAAAGGTAATTGAATTAGTAGATTTCAATAACTAAAATTGGGTTCATAAACACCAAACAAAAATGAATAAGGCCTTCTTTGAACAGTGGGATTCTTTTCTATATAAATATCATTTATACTATAGAAATCTTAGCCTAAAGGGAAAGGAACGCTTTGTAAAACGGGTAGAATCTATCTACCTAAACGTAGAAATAATTGGGAAAGAAGGACAAGAAATTAATCCAGAAATAAGCATTCTGGTAGTTTCTAATTTAGTTGAATTAACTTTTGGATTGAAGGAGTTTTGGCTATTTGGATATGAATATATTTACCTTTACCCTGAAGCCTTTGAAATAAAAAAAACAGGACAAACAGTTAGCGGTTCAACCTACCAAAATAAAATTATTGCTCTTTCGTGGCAAGACTTTGCAAAGGATCATTTAAAGGCAAATGACGGAAGAAATATAAGTTTGGCTCAATATGCCTTAGCGCTAATAAGAACAGTGCTTAACGGCAAACAGTATGACATCCATTTTGGCAGTTATATGGATACTTGGTTTGAAATTATTAAGAAAGAATGTTTGCTTAAATCGAACCGAGATACCATGCAACAATTGGATGAAAACCCAGAGGATCTAAACCATGTATTCTCGAAATGTGTGGAGATGTTTTTTGAGAAGCCTGAACTCTTCAGAAAAGAGCTTCCTACCTCCTATGCCCATTTATGTTTATTGTTGAACCAAGACCCCTTAAACAGCGCCGACGATTACACCTATGACAGGCAAAGGTTATCAAAGGCAAATGTTTTACAATCCTTACCCAAAGCAATACCCATTAATTATAAATACAAAGAATGGCATTGGGCGTATAATTTCCCGTTTTTCGGACTCACCATTTGCCCGGTAGTGCTCTATTTCCTTTCCGAGACTTTGTTGGTTCAAACCGACCTTATACTTAGCTTTATTTTGGTTACTGGAATTACCCTTTCTATACTTGGTATTAAGTTCTTTAAAGACCTTGGTTTATTTAAAAATACCTGGCTCATCTTTGTAAATGGAGTTTTGGGGTATAGCCCAGTATTGGTTTGCACTCTATTAGTCGTTAACCACCTACATGGATGGGAATTCTCTGCCAAAACAAGCAAACATGAAATAGCCAGCTTTTATTCAAAGGAGGGCTATAGCAATAATACCCAAACACGAATAATAACCTTCAATTTTAGTGATGATTTTCTACTTGATTTTCCAAAAGCACGAACTTTTGAAAAGTTTGAAATTCTTCCCACGAATAGCCTGACATTTTTTAACGGAGTGTCGTATGAAATACGCCATGGACTAATTGGCATACCAATTGTAACAAAACGAGAACTATATTAATATGAATTTACAAGACATTAAGCAACGATTTGAAATTATTGGCAATTCGCCATTATTAAATATTGCTCTTGAAACAGCGGTAAAAGTTGCGGCAACAGATATTACGGTTTTAATTAATGGCGAAAGCGGCGTAGGTAAAGAAGCTTTCTCAAAAATTATTCATTCATTAAGTAATAGAAAACACGGCCCTTTTATAGCTGTAAACTGCGGTGCCATACCCGAAGGCACCATTGATAGCGAACTATTTGGGCATGAGAAAGGTTCGTTTACTGGAGCACATGATACCCGTAAAGGATATTTTGAAACCGTAAGTGGAGGAACCATTTTCTTGGATGAAATTGGCGAATTACCCTTAGAAACTCAGGCTAGGTTATTGAGGATTTTGGAAAGCGGAGAATTTATTAAAGTAGGTTCGAGCAAAGTACAAAAAACAGATGTGCGCATAGTGGCTGCAACCAACCGCGATTTAATGGATTTATCGTATAAAGGAAAGTTTAGAGAAGATCTGTATTACCGCTTATCTACGGTACCTATCAAAGTGCCATCGTTAAGAGAACGCAAAGAGGATATTCATATTTTATTTAGAAAATTTAGCGCCGATTTTGCCGAAAAATACCGCTCTAAACCAGTAACCTTGGAAGCTGATGCGCTAAATTTATTGCAACATTATACCTGGCCTGGAAACATCAGACAATTAAAAAATATTGCCGAACAATTATCTGTTTTGGATGAAGATAAAATTGTGAACGGCCCAGAACTTAGCAGAGTTTTGCCTCCTGAAAAACCAGGATTACCAATGCTTATCGGCTCGCATGCACCCGAGCAACAATTTAGTGAGCGCGATATTTTTTATAAAGTACTCTATGATTTACGCAAAGATTTAAGCGACCTAAAATCGATTGTATTTGATTTAATGCAAGGCAACCAAGGGAAACATACATCTGAAGGAAATAATGCCTTTAGAGATGCTTTTGTTAGGGAAGAGCAACCTGTAACTAACAATAGCAACTTTGTTAATATTCCCACCCCTACTAGTAATACTCATGCCCCGCAAATTATTGATATTACCGAGGCTCAATCTGAACCCGAATCATTAAGTATTGAAGAAAAGGAAATAGAGTTGATACGCAAATCATTGAAAAAACACAATGGAAAACGCAAGCGTGCCGCTCAAGAATTAGGCATTTCTGAACGCACACTTTATAGAAAAATTAAGCAATACGATTTAGAATAAGGTATTTCGGAAGATAATTACATAGGCTTTACATTGCAGCATAAATAAAAACCTATGTTTGCAAAATGCCTGTAAAAGAAACAATGCTCGATATTTTGCATTTGCATATAATGGAGCCCACTACTGTATTTACCAATTTAATTATGGGTGGATTGTGTTTCGTTTTCTTTAATAGGCTGAAGAAAGAACCTGTGCATTATAAACTAGGCTCTAACTGGAAATTCTTCTTCCTTTTTATGGGAATTGCGAGCATTATTGGAGCACTTACCCATGGTTTGAAAAGCTATTTTGGCCAAGACGATTACTATTTTGTATGGTTACTCATGAATTTGGCTGGCATTCCATGCTCGTATTTTTTGCTCCAAGCAAATATTGAATTATCAAAGCTGAACCAAGAGTTAAAGAAAAAGCTAAAACTTACATCCATTGTATTAACAGCAATATTAACCATTTTGGTAATTATGCTAAACAACTTTTTACTTGTTAAATTAAATGCAGGCTTTGTTATAGGTTTAACTCTCTTCAATCACTTTAAAACCTATCGCAGTGGCTTTATTGGCAGCGGGTTTATTCTTCTTGGATTTACCATTAGCACAAGTTCTCTTTTGGTTCATGGCTTAAAAATATCTTATAGCGAATGGTTTAATTATAAAGATATAAGCCACGTAATAATGAGCATTAGCCTGTATATAATTTTCTTAGGAGTAATGGAGAAAATGAAACTAGCTGGCCTTGAAACAGAAAAGGCCCGGTAATTACCGAGCCTTTTCAAAATATAGTTTTTATTAAAGATTAGTGTTTGCACTCGCCTTTTTCTTTTCCTTCTTCGCAGCATTTGCCTTTGGTTTCGCTATGCGATTTAACACACGCATCACCACAAGATTTAGCACATTCTTCTGCCGTTTTGCAGCCTTTTTCGCACGACTCCATGCATGGCTTATCACACGATTTGCTCATCATGGTTTTGCAATGCTCTTTGCATTTGGCTTCATCAAATTTACCATCGGCGCCATACATACTTAAGCACATTTCTTTTTGCTCAGCAGTACATGCATTGCTATCGCAATAAGCAGCACACTCTTCTTTGGTCATTGTCATGCAACGGCTCATATCGCAATTACCCATATCCATTTGGCATTTGCTCATATCCATGGTACATTCCATTCCTTGGCCATGCATCATTAATCTAGCTTGGTCTGCTTTCATCCCACCTTCAACAGCGATATAAGGAGCAATAACTAAAGAAACGATAGACATTAATTTAATCAAAATATTCATCGATGGACCAGAAGTATCTTTAAATGGATCACCTACTGTATCACCTGTTACAGAAGCTTTATGTGGCTCAGATTTTTTGTAGAACATTTCGCCATTAATCATCACTCCTTTTTCGAATGATTTTTTAGCATTATCCCAAGCACCACCCGCATTAGATTGGAAAATACCCATTAGTACACCACTTACGGTAACGCCAGCTAATAAACCACCTAATACTTCTGGACCAAACGTAAAACCAACAATTACCGGTGTAATTAAAGCAATAGCACCAGGTAACATCATTTCACGAATAGAAGCTTTTGTAGAGATAGCCACACACTTTTCGTATTCAGGTTTTGCTTTGTATTCCATAATTCCTGGAATTTCGCGGAACTGACGACGAACTTCTTGCACCATATCCATAGCCGCTTTACCAACCGCTTGAATACAAAGAGCAGAGAAAATAAATGGAATCATACCACCTACAAATAAACCAGCTAAAACTGGAGCCTTGTAAATATCAATGGCATCAATACCAGCAATACCCACAAATGCAGCAAACAATGCTAAAGAAGTTAAAGCTGCAGAAGCAATTGCAAAACCTTTACCGGTAGCAGCAGTGGTATTGCCTACCGCATCTAAATTATCAGTACGCTCGCGAACTTCAGGAGGCAATTGACTCATTTCGGCAATACCACCAGCATTATCTGCAATAGGACCAAATGCATCAATTGCTAATTGCATAGCAGTTGTAGCCATCATACCTGCAGCAGCAATAGCTACCCCATATAAACCTGCAAAATGGTAAGATAACATAATACCACCAGCTAAAGTTAAAATAGGAATAACAGTTGATTTCATACCTACTGATAAACCACCAATGATATTAGTAGCATGACCAGTAGATGATTGTTGAATAATAGATAAAACTGGACCTTTACCCATGGCAGTGTAATATTCGGTTACGATACTCATGATAGCACCTACAACCGTACCAACTAAAATGGCATAGAATACACTTATTTTTGAGAATTCATATCCACGTAAATTCAAGGTATCAGGTAACATCATATCAACGATGAAGTAAGAAGCTACAACCGTTAATAGCATAGACGACCAGTTACCCATGTTTAAGGCATTTTGTACATTCGATTTATCGTCTTTAATAGTAACGAACCAAGTTCCAACGATAGAGAAAAGAATTCCTAAACCACAAATTACCATTGGTAATAAGATTGGCGACATTCCACCAAATTTATCTGTAACGGTAATTTCTTGACCCAATACCATGGTAGCAAGAATGGTTGCTACGTATGAACCAAATAAATCGGCACCCATACCAGCAACGTCACCTACGTTATCACCAACGTTATCGGCAATAGTTGCAGGATTTCTAACATCATCTTCAGGAATACCAGCTTCTACCTTACCTACTAAATCGGCACCCACATCGGCAGCTTTGGTATAAATACCACCACCCACACGAGCAAATAAAGCGATAGACTCAGCACCTAATGAGAAACCAGTTAAAACTTCAATCGCTGTCTTAACAGTTTCTGTACCTAAATCGGCAAATATTTTTAAGAACACTATAAACAATCCACCTAAACCTAAAACAGCTAAGCCAGCAACACCTAAGCCCATTACTGTACCACCCGTAAACGAAACCTTTAAGGCTTGCTTTAAGCTAGTACGAGCAGCTTGAGTAGTTCTAACATTTGCTTTGGTTGCAACCTTCATTCCAATATACCCAGCAGTAGCAGAAAATACTGCACCAATAATAAAGGCAATTGAAATAATCCAGCTTGAGTGGATAGGTTTTCCATTAATTTCATGGATAGTACCAGAGTAGGCAAGTAAAATAGCAGCAAAGGTTACAAAGATGCCAAGTACTTTCCATTCGGCTTTTAAGAAGGCCATTGCTCCATCTGCAATATAACCAGCGAGCTCTTGCATTTTGGCATCACCAGCATCTTGCTTAGAAACCCATGCACTTTTAATAGCCATCACTATGAGGCCAACTACCCCTAGGGCAGGAATCAGGTAAATCAGTTCTGTCATAATTTTTCCTATATTTTGTATTTTTCTTTTAGAGCTTGCAAAAATAGGGATTGGCAGGCATTTTTAACAAGGAAAAATTAAAGTTCCTATTGGTTAATAATCAATCATTTAAACGCAATTAACGTATTTGAAGCAAAAATCATAGCTATGAAATACGTCGTTTTTTACATCCTTTTTTGGCCCTGTTTTGCCCCATGTTTACATGCCCAAGTGTATTCTAAATCATATGGTGCTTTAAACAATGCCATGGGTGGTGCAACCTTGTTTGAACCTAGTGGCTTTGAATCAGTTTCCAATCCTGCCTTTTTATCATTCAGTAAAAAGAAGGTGTTAAGTATTTCCCAAGAACTACCCTATTTCCAAAAAGACCTAGCTATTTCTGCTATCACATTTACCCATTCTATTAAGCAATTACCCTATTCAATTGCCTTCATTCAAACTGGCAATCCATACTTCCTGCAGCATATTTTGGCATTTGCTTGTTCACAAAAACTGGCCAAACAACTCTATCTAGGGGTTAAATTAAATTACTTACATACCCAACAATTTCAGAACAAAACTGCACATACGCTAATTGGAGGGATAGGTGTAATTTTAGGTATTAATGGACAAATTTCCATTCATTCGAGTCTAACAAATTTTAATGGTGCGGCTTTTCCAATAAAAACAGAGCAACACCTGCCTCTGCAGCTTGCCATTGGAATAAATTATAAAATCCAAGATCAACTTAAATGGATGCTTGAATTTAATCAATTAGAGAAGATTCAAAAAAACTGCTTAGGCATATCCTATGAGCCTAACAAAAAAATAAAACTAGTTGCAGGTGTTGATTTAAATTCTCAACAAGCTGGTTTTGGGATGAGTTATAAGGCAAAATCAATAAACCTTAATATTGCCATGGCAAACCACAAAACATTGGGCCTTTGGCCTATTTGCGACCTTCAATATCTTTTTAAGTAAGCCTATGAAAGTTGCACTTTGCCTTCTCCTATGCATTGGGATTAATCTTTCGATACTTGCACAAAACAACTTAGAAATAACAGATAAAACCATGGAATTAATGCTTGAAAACCAAGAACAAATGCCAGATCAAAGTGACTTGGAATTAAATTTAATGGAGCTTAATTCAAAAAAAATAAACTTAAATACGGTGGACTTTAAAGAACTAAGGCAATTAAATTTTTTGACCACAAAAGACATAGATGCCATACTTCATCATAGAGAAAAATATGGCCTATTCTTAAGTAAATATGAACTCCAAGCGATAGCTGGACTTACTGAAGCAACGGCAAAGAAATTGGCGGCCTATGTCTCACTGGAAGAGTTAAAACAGTTGGACCAATCTACCTTAAAAGACCTTTTGAAAGAAGGAGGAAATGAAATTATCTTTCAAAGTGAGCGGATTTTCCAGACAAAAAAAGCCTATTTAATACCAGGTTATTATGCAGGCTCAGCAAATCAACTTTCTATAAGGTATAGATTTTCTTGTAGGGATAAATTACGCTTTGGATTTTCTCTAGAAAAAGATGCAGGTGAAAAATGGGGTAGCCTAGGAGATTTCCAAAGCTTACATGTTGTTTATAAAGGAAAAGGACTTTTACAACAATTTGCCATGGGTGATTTCCAAGCAAATTTGGGAATGGGGTTAAATTTAGGAAGCTCCTTATTTAATGGAAAGTCGGCATTGGTCTTTCAATCACACTATATGGCAAGTGGTATTAAACCATACCGTTCCTTAAACGAAACAGGCTTTCTTAGGGGGGGTGCAATTTGCTTAAAAAAACAAAATTTTCATCTAATTTTCCTAGCCAGCGCCGCTCCTATTTCTGCCTTGGTTCAAACCGACACGATAAACCAACTTGATAGGATAAGTAGTATTAATCAATCTGGCTTACATAGAACCCAAACAGAGTTAAGTAAAAAAAACGAAGCAATTCATGAGTTAATGGCCCTGAACCTAGCCTATGAAGGAAAGAAATTTGACCTTGGTTTTGTGGTAAAAAAGGAAGCACAAATTGCCTCCAACTCCATTCTAGGGTCAGAAAATCTAAGATCCATTTTCCTTACAAATAGAAGTCTAAATTTAGGAGCCTATTCGGCGGTATTATTAAAAAATTGTTTAGTAAGTAGTGAAGTATCGGGATTTATAAATCAAAAATTGGCGGGAATAATTTCTGTGATTGTTCCTCTACATAGCAAATTAGATTTAAGTGTAATTTACAGAAACTATCCTTCTACCATTTCGCAATCCTATTCGAATGCTTGGAGTGCTTTAAGTAGTATAGGCAACGAAAAAGGTATGTATTGGGCACTTATCTTTAAACCAAAAAAGGAACATCAATTTAGTTTTTATACCGACCGGTTTTACTCAAAATCACCACGGTATCAAAATGCATTCCCAAGCGCTAATTTCGACTATTTTATAGATTATGTTTACACTCCATCTAAACTCTTTTCTGGTGAGCTGCGATTTAAAAACTCCATTCAAAGTAAGGACTTATCCATAGAAAACTCCATAACCAAACAACAAGGAACTGAACATAAAATTCAAGTTAGATTTCATTGCAGGTATCAATTTCAAGAAAACCTAAATTATCAATTTAGGATGGAATATATCTGTTTTAAAAACACAGAAGAACAAACCCTAAATGGAACACTCATTTTTCATCACCTTAGCTTTCACCCAAAAGGCAAGAAGTACAGTTTTCAAACAAGGTTAGAGAGTTTCAATATTGAAGATTATGCGGCTCGAATAGTAGTATTAGAAACAGACATTCCCTTTTCATATACCCAAGTTCAATTAAACAAAACAGGAACTAGAATCTATTTATTGGCCTCCTATTCACTTGCAAAACATAGCAGCTTTTCTATGCGATTTACTCATAGCTATTACCCAAATGAACCAACCATTGGAAGCGCATACGAGCAGGTACAAGGAAATAAATTAAGTGAAATAAAAATTCAATTCAGAAGTAGCTTTTAACTATTTGGATTTTTCTTTCCAGTGCTTATTTTATTCTTTAGTTCACGTTTTACTCGGGCATGAATTACATGCTCATGTTTGACCAAGAATTTTTCAACAGAATCCTTATCATGTTCTAACAATTCTCTCAAAGCCCATGAAAGTGCTTTCACAATCATATCGTGTTTATCAGCCACCAATAATTCACATACGGCTAATGTTTGTTCTGTATTTCCCTTCCCTCCTCTCGATCGCATATTAAAGGGAATGGTTGCCACAAGTGCCAAACGCCTAATCCAAAAATCGGAATGGCTAGCCATTTTATGAATGGTGCTGGTCTTAATTTGATTGTTGCGCCAAGCTACACCCAATACATGTACACCAAATGTATCTGTACAAACCCAGTTATCCATGTATTTCATAAAAGAAGGTAAATGAGATTCATTAAAGGTGGCCAACACTTTTTTCTCAAGTCCTATATACTCAAATGCTAAATGAACACATTCCATAATGCCTGTATTTATCAAGCCTATGGCTAAATCCATTTTAGCTTGCAAAGGCCATTCTTTACTTAGCACCTTAACTTCCTTTAGAACTAATTTTAAATCTGGGTTTCTTACTCCCAATAGTTCCAATTTAGTAGGATAAGAAATTAGTGCAAACGTTTTTCTTTCCAAGTCTTCATACTCTTTTAAGGAAGCAATTATTTCCTGGGTATAGCTATTCAGTTGGGCATTTGTCATGGCCAAAAATACGATCAAGTGGATTGCATTCAAAAAAAAATTACACAAATAATACAATAAATAAGTGAGTCTGCGTTTTATGATAAATTTAAGAACTCACTACCCCACGTATTCTGAACCTCTACGAATCATGCCTAAAAAAGGCATGGTATTCAAACACCTTTTATTAAAAAAATATAACCCATTAAGTAACCCTTAACCAATACCCTTATGTCGTTTGAAAAACTTAGCACCCGCCAAAAAATGATTAACATGATGTACTTAGTACTAACTGCCATGTTAGCTTTAAATGTTTCGGCAGAAATTTTAAAGGCATTTCATAATGCCGAAGTAAAAATGGATCGTACGGTAGAAAATGGTATGCGAAAAAATGACTATACCGTTTCTTTAATTGCAAAATACTGCAGCGATTTGCCAAACGATATGCATGGCAAGAGAACCCTTGCAAAAGCCTATCAGGTAAACAAAATTGCCGATGAAGGCGTGCTTTATTTTCAACGCTTAAAAGAAGAGTTAGTAGCCAATGCAGGTGGAAGAAAGAAAACAGATTTATTTCCAAATGGAGATCCTTTAGAAGAAGTTGCCAACCCCGACAATACAGAATTGCATGCTAACCTACTGATAAATGAAGGCAAAGGAAAGGAAGTAAAAAATAAGATTAATGAGCTTCGAAATAGGCTAATTAAAATCCTTGATAATCCCCTTGAACAAAATCAAATTCATAGTGATTTAGTAACACCCAATCCAATAAATCCAGCACAAAGCTGGGAATCAGAAATGTTTGAAAATGTACCATTAGCAGGTGTTGTAGCCATGTTAAGTAATGTTCAAAATGATATTCGCAATACAGAATTTCAAGTTCTAGAAACACTTAAATCATCTCTAACAAATAACTTAGAGGTAGTAGATAAATTAGAACCAGCTATTATACCAATTAATGGCTCAAATATTACCCTTGGAAACAGGTTTCAAGCGAAAATATTTTTGGCTGCCATGAGCTCAAAAGCCCAACCACAAATAGAGGTGAATGGTGTTCCATTAAAAATAGAAAATGGATATGGAATTTATGATGTGGTAGCGAATAGAGAAGGTGAAAATAAATTTAATGCTATTATTAGTACCACCAATGCAAGTGGCAAAAAACAGCGTTTTGAAAGTGTTGGAACCTATTATACTGCTGCCCCAACAGCTGTTATTTCTGCCACTAAAATGAATGTAATCTATATGGGTTTAGAAAATCCAATTTCTGTTTCTGTTCCGGGTGTTAATACAAAAGATGTCAAGGTATCTTGTAGTGAAGCCTCTGTTTTAAGCCTTGGTTCGAGCCAAGGAAATTACTTCTTAAAACCTACTAGTAATATTACAAGCTCAGAAATTACAGTTAAAGCCGAAGTAAACGGAAGAGTGATGGGACTAACTAAATATAGGATACGTAGAGTTCCAAAACCAACCCTAATGTTGGGTTCAATAGAGGTAAGTGGACCCGTTTCTGCTGCAAGAGTTAGAAGCATTAATGGAGTGTTTACCATCTTACGAGATTTCATTTATGAGAATGTAATGTATACTCCTCAAACTTGGACCCTTGCCTACCAAGCCAAAAATAGTCAGCAAGTTGTTTTAGAAAATGGAAAAGGCTCGAACCTAAGCGCGGCAATGAGAAACACCTTAAGCAATGCCAAACCAGGCGACAAAATTGTGCTCACCAATGTGACTGCCATGGGACCTTCTGGAGCTGTTAAAATTCCAAACTCGTTAATTATTGATGTAAGTCAGTAAGATTCAAAAGTTTATTCACACTTTTAGGCCGGTTTTAAGACTAACACTTTCAGGAACTTACATGAAATAAATCACATTCTAACTTTTGGCTTAAATGGGCTTGCAAACTGAGCTGTATTTAGGTACTTTTGCGCTCTGTTTAAACGAATGTTTACCATGGATTTATTTGAAAAATTAAAGAAAAAAGCTGGTCCCTTGGGCCAATATGCCGATGATGCATATGGTTATTACATGTTCCCAAAATTAGAAGGTGAAATTGGACCAGAAATGGATTTTCGTGGTCAGAAAATGTTAAACTGGAGTTTAAATAACTATTTAGGTTTAGCTAATCACCCAGAAGTTAGAAAAACAGATGCCGAAGCTGCTGCTCAATTTGGCTTAGGATACCCAATGGGTGCTCGTATGATGAGTGGAAACTCTGTTTATCACGAACAATTAGATAGAGAACTTGCCGCCTTTGAATCAAAAGAAGACGCCGTATTATTAAACTATGGATACCAAGGAATGGTTAGTGCCATTGATGCCATGGTAGACAGACATGATGTGATTGTATACGATGCCGAAAGTCATGCTTGTATTGTAGATGGTGTGCGTTTACACATGGGCAAGCGTTTTGTGTTTGAGCACAACGACATGGAAAGCTTAGAGAAACAATTGGTTCGCGCCACACGCCTTACCGAAGAATCTGGTGGAGCCATTTTAGTTATTACCGAAGGTGTATTTGGTATGACAGGTGCTCAAGGAAGATTGAAAGAAATAGTTGCCTTAAAAGACAAATATAAATTCCGCTTATTCGTAGATGATGCGCATGGTTTTGGAACTATGGGTAAAACTGGAGCTGGAACTGGAGAAGAGCAAGGATGCCAAGATGGTATTGATATTTACTTTGGAACCTTCGCAAAATCAATGGCCTTAATTGGTGGATTTATTGCAGCAAACAAGGAAGTTGTTAAATTCTTACGTTACAATTTACGTTCTCAAATTTATGCTAAATCAGTGCCAATGCCTATTGTTATTGGTGCACTTAAGCGTTTGGATTTAATAAGAAAACACCCAGAGTTTAGAGAAAACCTATGGACAGTGGTTCGTGCTTTACAAACTGGTTTAAAAGCCGAAGGATTTGATTTGGGTAGAACAAACTCTCCGGTATCTCCTGTAATTATGCATGGAACAGTGGCTGAATCTACTGCTGTGGTGCACGATTTAAGAGAAAACTATCATATTTTCTGTTCGGTTGTGGTATATCCAGTAATTCCAAAAGGAATGATTTTATTGCGCTTGATCCCAACTGCTGTGCATACAGTAGAGCAAGCGGAAACAACCATCAAAGCCTTTACTGAAATTAGAGAAAAATTGAAAAACGGCTCTTATAATAACGACAAGGTTATTAACATGGCCGAAAAAAATTAACAAAATAATATCGGTTAAATTCACGTTGTTTGAACTAAGAAGCGATTCAGATTTATTTTTGAACCGCTTCTTAATTTTTAAAAATATACCAATCATATGAAAATAAAAGTATTTGCATTATTACTCGTAACTATCGTAGCTACTTCATTTAAGTCGGCCGATGAAATTAAATGGGTTGATTTTAATAAAGGCTACGAAATGGCCAAGAAGAAAAATAAAATCATGTTGGTAGATGTGTATACCGACTGGTGCGGTTGGTGCAAAAGAATGGATAAGGATGCTTATTCAAAGGCAAACATCATTAGTGCTGTAAATGCCGATTTTATTGCGGTAAAATTCAACCCAGAAATCCAAGGTGTTACTTATACCTTCGAAGGTAAATCGTACACAGGAGAGCAATTGGCAGGTGTTATTAGTAACTATCAAATAAATGGGTACCCTACAACCATTTTTATTTACCCAAAAGCAAAGAAATCAGAGTTAATGGCAGGATATAGAAATGCCGAACAATTAGCCCCAATTTTGGTGGATATGAAAAAGAAATTGACTGGTAAATAATTCAAAATCATTCATAAAAAAAGCTGCACCAATTAACTTGATGCAGCTTTTTTTATGCTTATTGTTTTCTTAAATATGGCGTTCGGCATGGTACGATGACCTTACCAAAGCACCTGATTCTACGTATTTAAAGCCCATTTCCATTCCAGCTACTTTGTAATACTCAAACTGTTCTGGTGTAATAAACGCCTCTACATTTAGGTGCATTTTAGTTGGCTGTAAGTACTGACCCAACGTTATTACATCACATTTGTGCTTAACCAAATCTTGCATCACCTCTAGCACCTCGGCCTCGGTTTCGCCTAAGCCAAGCATCACACCACTTTTGGTTCTTCTGCCACGCTCTTTGGTTAATTTAATTTGCTCCAAGCTTCTTTCATATTTAGCTTGAGGTCTAACCTTACGGTACAAACGCTTAACGGTTTCCATATTATGAGAAACTACCTCTGGGCGTTCATCTAAAACTTGGTATAATAAATCCCAATGACTTAAGAAATCTGGAATTAGAGTTTCCATGGTGGTACCAGGACTTTCTTGCTTAATTAATCGAATGGTATCTGCCCAAACGGTGGCACCTTTATCGGGCAATTCATCTCTATTTACTGAGGTAATTACAGCATGCTTTACCTTCATTAATTTGATGGCCTCTGCAACACGTCTTGGTTCATCCCTATCGTAATCATAAGCACGGCCAGTTGCTACTGCGCAAAAAGAACAACTGCGCGTACAGGTGTTACCTAAAATCATAAAAGTAGCGGTTCCTTCGCCCCAGCATTCGCCCATATTGGGGCAATTTCCACTTTCACAAATGGTATGAAGCTTATGCTCATCTACCAAACGCCTAACATTTCTATAACTTTCTCCGGTAGGTAATTTAACTTTTAGCCAAGACGGCTTTTTCACTTTCTCTTCTCCAAGAACTGGTAATTCTATCATCGTCTATTTTCTATTTCCAAAATCGTATGAAACATAAAACCCATAAAAAAGCTGCTTATATGAGTTATCTTTATTAGCCACAATTGGCAGGCCTTCGGCAAATACATCTAAGGTAATACCTGCTTCTAAACACCTAATTTCGTCGGCATATTGCCCCCACTCCACTTGAAACCCAGCACGACCAAAGCCGCCCAATTTAATTTGAGTTTCGCTTATACCTTTGGTAAAAGCAGAGTTGCCATAAATTCTATAAATATCGGTATGTTTTGCTGGATCGTATTTTTCACTCACCAAATATCCTTGTGTAGGCGCATTATCGTATGGATATAACACCTCTATGTATACAGGCTTTAGAAAAGCAATATTGGCACCGATGCTGTAAACAAAATTTAATCCAATTGCATTTTTATAAGGCCTTTCGGTAATTACCATGGTTTGACCCAAACTTGGGCGCAAGAAAAACACAGCATTTAATCGTCCAAATGAATATTGACTTTGGCTCTCGGTATATCCTTGGCGACGCACCTCCTTGGGATCTTTAATACGGTTCAGGTCTATTTCGAAATGGTTTTGTTGTTTTCCTGTTTTATGCCATCCATAGCGGTAAAACAAGCCCCAAGATTTAAAGGAGTTAATATCAATACCCATTAAATTACTTTGGGTATACATTAACTGAGGTTCGGTTATAGGTGCATTTTGTGCATAGAGCTTTATTGACCCTAGGAACACACAAATTAGAAAAAAGAAATTTTTGAACTTTATCAATTCCTTAACTTTGTTTCAAATTTATAAAAAACATGGCAACTTCCGAACTTATTTATGAAGGCGAATTAAGATGTAAAGCTACACATTTGCAATCAGATTCTATAATTGTGACAGATGCACCAACAGATAACCAAGGAAAAGGCCAGGCATTTTCGCCAACCGATTTACTTGCTACATCACTAGGTGTTTGTATGCTTACCATTATGGGAATTGAGGCTAATAAGCATAACGTAAATATCGATGGTGCTAAAATAAGCATTACCAAATACATGGGAACTGAGCCAAGAAGGGTAATAAAAATTGGTGTGGAGGCACAAATTCCAAATAGAAATTTAAGCGACAGGCAAAAAGCTGCACTTATTGAAGCTGGAATTAACTGCCCAGTTGCCAAAAGCTTACATCCTGATCTTATTCAAGATGTAAACATACATTACTTCTTAGAAGTTTAGACTAAAAGATGGGCTTGGTAAATAAAACTTAGGGCAGCTTCCTTTACACGCACTTAAGCTTAACAAAGCAAAAATGGCAATTACATACAATAACTTTTTCATACTACTAACTTTTAACTATTGAAACCAACGAGCAGTATTGCACACATAGTACATGAATTTGATTTGGAAAGTTTTTTGACCCAAAACAAACATGTAAATGCCAGTACTTTTTTACTGCGCAACAAAGGTAATACAAATGAGTTAAATTGGCTATTAGCCGAACAACTCAATATATATTCCAAAGCCTGGCACAAACTTCCTCAATTTGTAGAGAATCATTGTTGGTTTACCGCTAAAAGTTATGAACAAGCTAGTGGTCAAGCGTCTGCTATTTTTAAAAGTTCCCTGTTTTCGGGCAATAGGCTTCTAGATTTATCTGGTGGATTGGGTGTAGACGATTGGGCTTTTTCACAAAGATTTGACCAGGTAGTTTCCCTTGATCCAGATATTGAATTGAATAATCTGGTTAGAATTAACTTTAAAAAATTACAAAAAAATAATATTCAACGGCTTGATTTAACTGCCGAAGAGTATTTGGTTCAGCCCAGCACCCAACATTTTGACTTAATTTATTTAGACGCGGATAGGCGAATAAATGAAACTAGAAACTTCTTTTTAGATCAAGGTGCTCCTAATTTTTTGGCTATTCAAGAACGCTGCTTTCAATTAAGCGATGCCATTTTATTAAAGCTATCGCCCATGGTTGATCTAAGTTATTTGGTTCAAACCTTGCCCAAATTATCCAAAATAATTGTGGTGGGCGATAAAACAGAAGTAAAGGAGCTCTTGTGTTTACTCCATAAGGAGCATGTTGGTGAACCAATTGTTGAAGCCGTTGTATTGTTGGAGGATCAGCCTGCATTCAGATTTGAAGGCATGACCAGCAGTGAAATTAAGGGTGTTAAAGAAAACACCTATTTATTTGAACCGCATCCTGTAATAATAAAAGCGGGATTATCTGCTACCTATGCCAAACATTGCTTTTTAGAGCAACTATCGGCGCAAAGCTTTTTATATGTTGGAGCTCAAGTGCCACCCAATTTTATGGGAAGGTCTTTTCAATTGCTTCAGGCATTTGAGTTTTCAAAATCGGCCTTGCAAAAATATATTCAAACCAACAGTTTGAACCAAGTGAATATTACCCGGAGGAATTTCAAACAAAGTGTGGAGGATATTCGAAAGACATTTAAACTAAAAGAGGGTGGTAAAGATTATTTATTCTTTAGCACCCTCTCAAATGGAACACGCATGGTGTACCACGGTATTAAACTATCTTAGGCTCTATTGGGATATATATTTAGTCTTTGGCCCTTCGAAACTTTATTTTTCTTTATGGTGGATTTATTCCACTTCTTTAAATCGGCCACACTTACATCATATTTCCTTGCAATTTTTGCCAGGTAATCGCCACTCTTTACTTTATAAACTACCTTATCTGGTTTTTCGTTTTGAATTTCGCGGTTCATGGCAATTAACTCGTTGTTAAGTTGATTGCTCATATTGGTATCATTACGCAAAGCTGCCACCATTATGGCCTGATGATAAGGTAAGGTTAACATTACGCCTGTAGAAGAAAATGGTATCACACCTCTTCTTAAAGCAGGATTATAAAACCTAATCTCTTCGGCGCTGGTGTTTAAGGCTAAAGCCAATTTTTCAATCGACATTCTATTATCAACCATAACCGTATCTAAGTGATAATACATTTCATCTTCGGCAGGATATATGTTATGCTCACTGGCATAATTCATCACATAGGCCGCGGCAATAAAAGCAGGAACATAACCTCTGGTTTCTCTAGGTAAATAAGGCATTATCTCCCAAATATTGCGTTTACCGCCCGATTTACGAATTGCCTTTGATACATTTCCTGGACCACAGTTATAACTAGCAATAACCAATAACCAATCGCCATAAATACGATACGAGTTTTTAAAATATTTAACTGCGGCTTCGGTTGATTTAATAATATCTTTTCTATCGTCAATATAGGTATCGGTGCGCAAGCCATACATTTTGCCGGTTGGAGCCATAAACTGCCATAAACCAGCAGCGCCCACAGGTGAAATAGCTCTTTGGTTCAAGGCACTTTCAATAACAGCCAAATATTTTAGTTCCATTGGAACATTTTCTCTATCAAAAACTTCCTCAAAAATTGGGAAATAGAATTTAGAGGTTGACAATACCTTTGATACTAATTTTCTTTTCCTATTGGCATATAAATCAATATAGGCTCTCACCTGTTGATTATATTCTAGAGGAATTTCTGTTTCTAATAAACCCAAACGAAACGCATAGGTTGAATCTGAATAAACAGGAATATCACCCGCATCAAAACCATAGGTATTCAATTCACCCGCATCGGTAACTGGATACATTTTGCTTCGTAAATGCAGCGTATTACTATCTATTCTGGCAACCACTGCATCTCTTTCTGAACCCATACCACCAATAAGGGGCTGAGCCAAAAGTCCTGATACAGTAAGGATAAGGGCAGAAATAGAAACTAATATTTTTTTATTTAGCATATATTCTTTTTCAGGTAAGGAAATCAAAAATAGGTCTTTGCCTAAGCATAATTATCCGAGGGCAAAGATAAGTATCCACAGGTAATTTTCCTAATAAACGATGAATGAGCTATTTACAGTACATTAAAAGAGTTTTTGAACGAAAATTCACGAAAAAGCTACACCTTGCAGAAGATTAAACGGCTTCATTTTGAAATTTATTCACCTCTTATTAGTGCCTTTTTCACTTCTCTATCAGGGAGTTTTGCGCTTAAGAAACCATTTGTATACCATTGGATTTTTTGGGGTAACAGAATTTGATATACCTACCATAAATGTGGGTAATTTAGCATTTGGAGGAACAGGCAAAACACCTCATATTGAATACCTCATTCGTTTACTCAAACCTAGTTATCAAATTGCCGTTTTAAGCAGAGGATACAAACGTAAAACCAGTGGCTATGTTTTTAGTAATTCTGAAGCCACTCCTTTTACCATTGGCGACGAACCCTATCAAATAGCGCACAAATTTGGCGACATAGCGGTAGGTGTTTGTGAGAATAGAGTATTAGGTTTACCCTATTTATTACTAGATGCGCCCGAAACGGAAGTGGTATTATTGGATGATGCCTACCAGCATAGGGCCTTAAAGCCTGGACTAAACATTTTACTTACCGAACAAGGTAATTTATATACCCAGGACAAGCTAGTTCCAAGTGGTTATTTAAGGGAATATGCTGCTGCTTCAAAACGTGCCGACATTATTATAGTGACTAAATGTAATCCCAATTTAAAGGAAGTACAACAAAAAGAAATTATTGCCAAACTTAAACCTGAAACCAATCAGGAGGTGTTTTTTTCTGCCATTAAATATGGTCATTTAGTCCCCTATTTTGAGAATCAACTATGGAACGAACCTAGTGCCGTATTAGCATTTGCTGGCATAGCAAACACAGATCCTTTTGAAAATTACTTAAAAGGACAATTTGAGAAAGTGGAACTTAAAAAGTTCCCTGATCACCATACCTTAAGCATGTTAGAAATTGAACAATTGGTATCCTTGTTTGAAACAATAGAGGGTAAAAATAAAATCCTTATTTCAACAGAAAAGGACTATCAAAAATTGCTACAATCGGCTCCAGCAGAACTATTACATGCGAATCCATTTTATTATTTACCAATAGAAATTAGCTTTTTAGGGAACGACCAAGAACGCTTTAACAAAAAAATCAGGGATTATGTTAGCCAAAATAGAACAAACGCTTAAACACTTAACTCCATTTGCTAATGGAGCCAAAATTGGAATAATTTTAGGTACCGGATTAGGCGCCTTAGTAAAAGAATTAGACATAGAACACAGCCTCCCATATGGCGATATTCCAAACTTCCCGGTAAGCACAGTTGAAAGTCACCAAGGACGTTTACTCATTGGAAAATTAGGTGGTGTTCCAGTTCTTGTTATGCAAGGTCGTTTTCATTATTACGAAGGATATTCCATGCAAGAAGTAACCTTTCCGGTTAGGGTAATGAAACAAATGGGCGTTCAAAATTTATTTATTTCAAATGCATCAGGTGGGTTGAACCCAAATTTTGAGGTAAGTGATTTGATGTTGATGAACGACCATATTAACCTATTGCCAGAGCATCCCTTAAGAGGGAAAAACTTAGATACACTTGGACCGCGTTTTCCAGATATGAGTGAGGCCTACGATGAAGGTTTATTGAACCTAGCCAAAGAAATTGGAAACGAATTAGGAATTAAATTGCAAGAAGGAGTATATGCCGCTGTGCAAGGACCAACCCTTGAAACAAAAGCTGAATATACGTATTTGAGAATTATTGGAGCAGATGCCGTTGGAATGAGCACCGTACCCGAGAATATTGTAGCCATCCATATGGGCATGAAAGTGTTTGCTATCTCTGTTATTACAGATTTAGGAGTTCCAGGATTGGTTAAGAAAATTAGTTTGCAAGATGTGCTAAATGCAGCTTCCATTGCCGAACCAAAAATGACCCGATTGATTAGTGAAATGGTAAAACGTATTTGAGTAAGCGCTAAATAACCTACTTTTGCCAAATGGATATTACTAAAGCCGAATACAAAACGAGTGCAAATACCTTAAAAGATTGCCCAAAAACAGAATTTCCCGAATATGCTTTTATTGGTAGAAGTAATGTTGGGAAATCGTCGTTGATAAACATGTTGGTAGGCCGAAAGGAATTGGCTAGAACCTCTGGAACTCCTGGTAAAACCATAAGTATGAATTTCTATTTTGTAAACAATGAATGGTGTTTAGTTGATTTACCTGGATATGGATATGCGCGTAGGTCTAAAGATTTGCGTGCCTCTTGGGAAAAAACTCTTTGGAACTATTTAGAAAAACGCGACCATTTGGTTTGTTTGTTTACCTTGATTGATTCGCGCATTGAGCCACAAGAAAAAGACCTCGATTTTATTAATAAACTGGGCGAAACAGGTATTCCATTTAATATTGTTTTTACGAAATTAGATAAGCTAAAGGCAGCTGAAGCCGAAGCTAATATTGAAGCATTTAAAGTTAAGTTATTAGAAACTTGGGAAGAATTACCTGTCATGTATCTTACCTCGGCACTTGATAAAAGAGGAAGGCCCGAAATATTAAAGGGCATTCAAAAAATGAATAAAGAATTTACCAAAATTCAAAAACTTAAAGTGGCCCAAATGCGCTAATTATTGCAGGTTTATTCGAACACCTACATACAATCGTCGTCCTTGCATACTGGCATAACTATAAGCCGTATCAAAAGTATATCCATTCGGATTTTCTGACGCATTTGAAACATTTTTATCAAAGGGATCCCACCAGCGCATAATGGGGTTTTGTTGGGTGAAATTAAGCAGATTTTTTACGCCCAAATATCCTTCAAACCGGGTGTTCCATTTTTTGCTCACTTGAATAGTATGGATACTATAGGCAGGCGAATAACTTGGTCTAAAATCATTTGCTTGCACGGGCATACGCATTGGACCTGTAAGGCTTGCAGTATAATCAATATTTAGGTTTAGCTTTTTTAGTATATACGAAGCTTGTAAGGTTCCAGAATACTTGGGGCTATGAATTTGGGCTGATTTTTGAATTGAATTGAATGAGTCTTTCTGAACCGAATACACATCCATGAAGCTTATTCCTACGTTAACCTTAAAGGGCTTATTAAAAGCCGTTTCAATGTTATAGCTGAGTCCTCTTGAAACGGCATGATCACTTGAATTGGCGTAAATAATTTTATTTGGATCACTATCATAATCTGGAATAATTTTATTACTAAACCTGGCATAAAACAAATTGATATCCCATTCTAAATATCCCCATTTTTTAGACGTCCACTTTGAAAACTGAATATTGCTCGATAGGCTTTCTTCGGGTTTTAGAGCTTGTTTAATTTCTACCTCCCTAGCACCAGTTAGTGCGGCATGATCTTCTGTAAAAATGCTTACCACTCTAAAACCTCTACCTGCACTAAGTCTAAGGCTTTGGGTTGAACCAAGTTTTAGTAAATAATTTAAACGCGGAGAAAATACAGCTCCATGAATAGGATAGTTATCTAAACGCGCCCCTACCGATAAGGTATTAGAAGAATTAATTAAATAGATATCTTGAACAAATACTCCTGGTGTATGGTTAAGCAATAAATTGGAAGCATTAGCTGTTGCTGGTGTATTATCTTTATAATAATTTGTTTTTAAACTAAGGCCCCCTGATACGGTATGCCTTGAACCAAATTTCTTTGACGTACTCAATTGGTTAAAAGCAATTAGTTGCTTGGCAATAAAAGAATGAATACCATAGGCCGCATCCTGAAAATGAGCATTAGCAGAACTCTGAAAGATTAGCTTCTGCTTAGCAATTAAGAAAGGAAAATCGGCTAACACCTCTATTCGCTTGGTATAAATAGATTCGCCGTAAATGCTATCCGATAATCGAAAAGGCTTTTGCCAATTTAGTTCCCCTCCAAATCTATCTTCGCCATACACCCTTAGAGCTATATTTGCTGAAAGGTTTGGCTTTCGTTGCCAGGTGGTTTTAGCAAATACTGACAGCCTATTTTGACTAGCTAAATCGGTGAAATTATCTTGGTTTGCATCTAATCTATTTTGAAACCTAAAGTAATTAGCACTTAGTAAGGTTTGAAGTTTTTTGAATTTAAAAACAGTACTTAAATCAAGATTTTGCTCTAGGTGAGAGCTTGCATAATAATTTGCAAATACGCGCGGAGAGGTACTTGCATCTTTGGTTATAATATTAATAATACCACCCATAGCCTCGCTACCATAATTGGCAGAACTTGGACCCTTTGTAAGCTCAATGCTACTAATAATACTTGTAGGAATACCACTTAGGCCATATACCGTTGAAAGAGCACTAACAATAGGCATTCCATCAATTAACACCAGCGTATAGGGTCCTTCTAAACCGTTTATTTGAATATCTGAGGTATTACATACAGTGCAGTTGTTGCTCAACAAAACGCCATTTATGAGTTGAATGGATTCTAGTAAATTAACACTGGCATTTTTCTTAAATATGGCCTGCCCATAGGATTTTAACTGAATGGGCGAATTTGTTTGAGCATGGCTTATTTGCTTACTAAAAACACCCACTTCACTTAAATTGAACGACTTTGACTGCCCAACTTTGGAGCTATCTATTTGAGCTATAGCAAGACTAGACCATATAAAAGTAAGGGTAGAAAAAACAACTTTCATGGCACAAACATGAGGCTTTTATTGAAGAATAAAAAGTAATTTTTAGATTAGTCTAAAAATATATTTCGAGATTATTAATTCTTATCCCTCAACGACTATGTATCAACTCAAGTAAAAACACTTAAACCCTGATTATCTTAAACAATCAGGGTTTTTCTTACGATGGAAATAAAAGTAGAACTTGATTTCTTATAACCAAGTTCTACTTATTCTTTCATTTTCCAATCCCCTTCCTAAGTGCTTTAGTTGAATTAAATTGCTAAGTAAGCAATCCTATTTCCCTGTATTGAGCTTGTCGAAATATCCTAAAGCAAATGTAGCGTGCGGAGAAAAACAAGCATAAATCATATTTTTTTTGTTCGATAAAACTTTGTTTTACCCCATTTCAGATTTCCATTTGTCATTATTTTTATTCTCTTATTGTTAAAAACTTGGTAGCCAAATAATTCCCCTGGGAAATCAAATTTCACAAATAGTTTATTTGACCTATTATTAGTTAGATGATACTCATTGGTTTTAAATCCATTAATAAATAGGAATTTAAAACTATTTAAATTGAATGAATCCTTTATTTGGAAAGTATTACTATCTATTAAATTACCTCTACCTAACATAATACTATCATTTACTATTAAATTATAAAGATCAAAATTCTCTATCCAAGTAGTATCAATATTAATTTCGAATCCTTTTAGGTTTTCATCGTATTCTTCCAAAACCTTTATATTACAAATACTATCAATTAGCATACTTGATAAGTAAATGTATCCCTTCTTTTTCGTAATGTTTCCTATACTATATTGGTATATTCCATCATATTGAAATTTATATTTAAATTTACTACATGTATCAATAAAAATAGAACTATTTGCTTTACTTATAAATCTATTTGAATAAAATGTATTATTTTCTTTAAATAAATTGCCTTTTTGAAAACAAGACACAAAAAATAAAGAAATAATAATATTACCAATAACTTGTTTCTTGAAATTCATTTTTGAATTATTTATGTAAAATTTGTTTGGCTTTATTTAATTGCATATAAGCATCTTTAAACATCATAGGTCCAGCACCAGATGGTATCGAAATATTATAAATAAGGGAGATTTCTTTCATTAAAGTGTTTTTAGTGAGATTTTCGCCAGGCAAACTTAAATATGGTTGACCTTCATCAACGGTTTGAAGTCTAATATTTTCCACTGTAAGTAAAAAACCAAGCGAATTTGGATCAAATAAATATTGCCTGCTATAGGCCTGAAATTCATCATTTATGTCACAGAGGTAACCTTTTGCTCCTCCAGTTAAAAAATTTATCTCTCCTTTAAAATATTGGTGACCATGTTTCAATTCATGTGCTGTAAGTTCAACAGATCCATCTGTAGTAATTTCAATTCGTCTAATATCAGAATTATAGCTTGTTGATCCTGATGAACCATCAATAGTTTTAATATAGTATTCGGTTGTATTGTCCTCTTCTAATTCTTTAATTTCATCGAGAACAGTTCTAAATTCATTCCTTTTTGTTTCGAGTTCTCCAATTTGGTTTTGGATACCTATTCTTTCTTTTTTATTTAACTTATTGGAAGAAAGTTGTTCATTTAAACTGTTGATTTCTTTGGTTAAACTTTCAATGTAATCTTGTGAACTTTTTTTAACCTTTTCAACCTTTTCTCTATCACCCCCAATAACATTACCCAAAATATCATTAAAAACAATTGGATTATTCACAAAACAGGCATAGAAACTAATGGCTGTAAATGGAGAAATATCAACATTCCACCTTCTTCCCAACCTCGCATCATACTCCCAAAACTCGGCAGCATTAATGTTTCCAATGCCTGCAATTTCGTTATCGGTCTCCTGCCCATTAAAACCAAAGCGGTACGTATTATAATGCCTGCTTTTTGGAGAGCGATTGCTCGGCGAATGATGGGTTAAGGTGGGTAACATTTCATCCAAATTTATGAATTTATATAGTTTTTTTATTTGGGTTAAAATTCTCCTTTAAAAACGGTCATTTGGCTTTTGGGTCCTTTAATTTCTTGAAGATGAAACCCAATAACTTAAATTGAGATTTTGGGACACTTGCTTTATTTAAAAGATATTGCCTAAATTTGGAGTATGGTAGATTTTTCAAATACAAAAGCACGAGTGACTTTTTTTATTGAGCAAATGAAAAAAGCTATGCCAGAAGTTAAGCATCAAATTGAGGTTTATGAAAAGGCTCTTAAAAGCAATACTCTTGTGAAATCTCCTAAGCCAGCTCCACAATTTAAAAATGACTAAACCCATTTTACTTGTTATTGCGGGTTGCAATGGATCTGGTAAATCAACATTTTCAAAGGACATTGGTGCTGGAAATTTTGAACCTTTTGATTATGATTTTCATTTTTTAAGAAATTATTCTTCTCTTCTAGATATTGACATAAAGGATAAAATGGCTCATAACATCACTTGGCAGCAATTGGAAAACCAAGTTGAGGATGCAATTAAAAGTAAATCTAATTTTTGCTATGAAACCAACTTTAATTCAAGTCCTCTTTATTGGCCTCAAATTTTTAAAGATAATGGGTACGAAATTAGAATGGCATTTCTTTGCTTGAATTCCATTGAAGAGGCAATGAAAAGAGTTGCCATAAGAGTTCAAAACGGAGGACATTTTGTGCCAGACACTGAAATCGAAAAAAGGTATTATGAAGGATTTGCAAATTTAAATTCCTGTTATCCTTTTTTTGATTCCATAGATTTGTTTGATACATCCTCTTATGGCGAAGAACCAAAATTTATTCTTTCAATTGAGAAAGATAAACCCCCATTTATTAGTTCAATTCCAAGCTATCTTAAAGAGCTAATTCCTGTAACTTTTTATTCATAAGTTTTGTTAAATTAAGATATACTCTTCTTAGTTCCTTTTTCCATTTTCTAGTATCCCTCTCTAAGTGCTTTATTTTCATTAAATTGATTAGTAAGCAATCTTATTTATCAAAAAGCAAATGGAGAGTGCGGAGAGGTGGAGCATGCGGCGGATAAAATTAATCTAATGGATATGCTAATAAAACATATCCTAATTGTGGAGTAAGCTTTTTATGTTCAATAACTTTAAAATTGTTATAAAAATCAACATTCATAATTGCGATTATAAACCTGT
Source organism: Bacteroidetes bacterium B1(2017) (assembly GCA_002256395.1). Lineage (GTDB taxonomy): Bacteria > Bacteroidota > Bacteroidia > UKL13-3 > UKL13-3 > B1. The sequence continues at coordinate 39,392 of NKJG01000005.1, forward strand.
TTGTATTTAATCCTTTTAAATTACAACTTGTTATTATTTTACTTTCCTCAATACAATTATCCGAAGTCAGGCTCAATTTTTTTTTATAATCCAAGGTATCATTTACGTTTATGAATTTAAGTGTGGAAATTAAACTTGAATAATCATTAAAAATAAAACAATTCTTGCTCATTAATAATTGTTCTACAGATTTAATTTTGAAGAAATCAATTTTCCTATACTCTATTTCAGGAACAACAACTGCTGTGAACTTATCAATTGACCCTGACTTTTCATGAATATAAATCAATTTTGGAGCATCCAATTGAATTGTATCAACAATATAAATTTGCCTCAAAGAATTCTGCTTTTGTGCATTAATTCCCTTATTAAAAAAGCAAATAAATAAAATAAATATCACGATATATTTGAGACTATTTAAACAGCTATTTTTCATTTTCTGAAATAATTTATTTTTTATTCTATGTTTTTGTTAAGACAACTTTTCCTTTGTCAAAATTTTTAGGAGCACTGCCCTTTACGTTTTCTTCAGAATTTACTGGTCCACTTATTTTTCCTCTATATCCTGGATCCTCAACTTCTGCATCACTAGTAATAAATGGAGGATTTGAATTTCCGACATTTCCATTATTCAAAATCATTTTAACTAGACCTTTAGATATTTTGTTTTCTCTACCATTTGACGCCCAAAACATCAAGCCCCTTGTCCAATGTCCTATTCCTAGAGTGTGTCCCATCTCATGAGCTCCTGTAGGCAAAAAAGCTCGTGTAGCTTTAACGCTAATTTCATTTCTGAATTTATCTGTTACCCCGTTAACAATCTCTTCCTTAGAATTGGTAATGGATTTACCATTAAAAGAAGGATCTTTATCAGGCTTTACATAATAAGCATTTGCATCTTTGTTATTATTTGAATCTTCACTTGGATTATCTGACTCCTTAACATCAAATTCAAATTTGATATCATAAACAATTTTTTCTTTACCATTATTAATTATGTATTGAAACTTTCCTGTTTGTTCATTCCAGAATTGCGCAGCTTTTTCAGCTGAATTATTTGATAATTCATCATGTTTATTAACTAAGTAAGTTGCTTTTATTATTATTGTTTTTGATTCATGATCCACATAAACTCCATAATCTTTTCCATCATTATCAATATATAAAATTGGGTTGTTTGCCACAAAGTTATAAGGACTTAACCATTGATACTTGGCCTGCAACGGATCTACACTCAACCATCTTCCCAACCTCGCATCATAAATCCTTGCGCCAAAATCATAGTTGTTTCCAGTACCGTTTATTTCGTTATCGGCTTCCTTGCCATTAAAGTGGAAGTAATAAGCTCCATTTTCTTGCAAATAATGCCTGAGCAGGCTTGTGTTTGCAGTGGTTAAAGGTTGATATGGGGACGAATATTTCAATATGCGTTATTGAGTTATAAAAATAGGAAGTAAATTTTAATTGAATCTAAACAAACGTTCTTTCTTAAAAGTAAAACTAGACTCGAAAAACCAAGCTCTACTTTTTTTATTCCAATTCTTTCATTTTCCAATCCCCCTTCTAAGTTTTTATTTTCATCAAATGGTTTAGTAAGCAATGCTATTTATCATATAGCAAATGTAGTGTGCGGTACTTAGTAAGCATTGTTATTTACCATAAAGCAAATGTAGCGTGCGGCAGGAGAGTGTGGGTCGAAGATCCAATTAAATTATGATTCATTTTCTATTAATAAATTATACTTGTTTAATCTTTCTCCCACTTGCATTCTTTACAATATTCATCTCTTTCTACCTTACAACTATTTATATTAATAATCCTTCGCTTACTTATTGGTATCAATTCATTTATCAAATCTATAATTCTATTCAAGGTTTCATTATAACAAGAACTATATTTGAGCTCCTTTTGTGGACACCCTCTTTCGTCTATTAATGTAATTGTTCTAACAATGCCCCCCAAAACATTATTGGTTTGTAAATGGATTTTATTTTGTTCAATAGAGTCGAAATATTGGCGTAAAAAATTCATTAATTCTAATTTCTTTTTGATGTTTATTTTATTTATATCCCAAAAATAAACACGTCTATTATTATGCACAGGTACTCTACAATAAATACCTTCATTTGATATCCTAAAATACGTATCCTCAGATCTAAATTCGAATGCTTCAATTCTAATATTCTCTGAAATAGAATAGGTATTTATTACAAAAAAGATAAAAAATACCAATAAAATATACTTTTTCATAGTTATTTAACTTTATGTTGGATCCAATCCTGATATTGGACCTTATCTACATACTTTAGTTCAATCATCATTCTAAGATCAAAATTCATCCTTAATTCAGGGTATACATATTGAGAGGCTTTATTTAAATAATCAATAACTTTGGAACTATCCCATATTTGGGTGAAATTCCAAGCTTCAAGTTCATCCATATAATCATAACCATCCCCAGTTTTCCATTCTTTTTTAATATACCCATACCCATGTCTAATTTCATGAACCAAAGCCGTAGAGTTACCTGTTTCCCAAATAATGTAAACAAGGCCATTTTGTTCACCTGTCTTGCCATCCTCAAATTGGCCAATGTTTTTAGATGAGTGAAACCAATATTTTATATCTTTATTGGAAATCACCTCATCAAAAGCTTTCTTAATTTTTAAATATCCTTCTAGCTGATTTTTTAAAGTGTTTAAATTCCTTACATCTTTATTTGATAACTTTTCCTTATCCTCTAGGTTGTAAATATCTTTTGCTACTTTATCTATTCTATTATTTAATTCGTTGTAGATTTGATTAAACTCATCCCTTGACTGGCTGTTAACAAATCCATTTGTTGTGTCGTTTCCTAATTTATCTACATTCCATATCGGATTATTTGAAAAACATGAATATGAACTTTCATGTGGTTTCGTAATCGGATCCAAATTCCATCGTCTTCCCAACCTCGCATCATACTCCCAAAACTCGGCAGTATTAATGTTTCCAATGCCTGCAATTTCGTTATCGCTCTCTTGCCCATTAAAGTGGAAGTAATAACCTCCATTTTCTTGCAAATAATGCCTGAGTAGGCTTGTGTTTGCAGTGGCTAAAGGTTTATATGGGAATGAATATTTCAACAGGTTTTACTTAGGTATAAAAATAGGGAGAAATTCTCAATTGAATTTAAACAAATGTTCTTAAAAAAAAAGTAGAACTTAGTTTAAACAACCAAGTTCTACTTTTCTTACTACCTTTTCAATATTCAAACATCCATCTCTAAGTGCTTTAGTTGAATTAAATTGCTTAGTAAGCAATCTAATTAATAAAAAGCAAATGGAGCGTGCGGGGGAATATTATAGTAGCAATACTTTTCAAAAAAAATCTCAAGTCTAGTGAAACCTAGTTAATCTTTCCTGTATCTTAAAATTCATTTATCCTAATTTTGAAGTTTTAAAAAATGTTTATTGTAAGCCTCAATATAAATACTGTTATTACTTAAATTTCGAACTAACTAATTTCAAGTAAATGGAGTCCATAATCTTATTATAGAGTTTTAACTTTTCATTGGAACAATTATTATATACTATTTCAATATTTTCATCACTTATTTCTCGCCAAAATAAATTGGTTGAATTTACTTTTCCATTTCTACTTAAAACACCTTTTTCTAAAGTTCTATTTGATTCTTTATACATACTATCCTTTATACAACATTCAAACATTGCATATGGAGATATGTGATTCATTCTAAAGTAGCTTGAATCACTCTTAGATTTAAAATAAAAAACATATCCTTCATAGAAATTAGTTGAATCAATTTCAAACATTTCCTCACCAAAATTAAAAGAAACAATTGTACCAGACATATTATGTGACCAAGTTTGATTAACATTTTGTGCGCTAAGGTTTTGAACATAAACTATGTAAAAGCTTAAAAGCGTAATTATTATTTTCATTTTTTCTTTGTTTTTGTTTCAAAATCCTTCAATTTTTCTTCTAAGCAATCTTTCCAATCTTTATTATTAGTGTTTGATTTGTAATTTACTTTTGCCTCACCAACTGCTTTCCAACCTTGCGTTTTAAAGTCTTCATTTTGTTCAACATAATCAGTTCCAAAATTATGTAATGGGTTTACTGCCTCCCCGTTGCGTTTCTTTTCTGCTAAGACTGCGTGACCAAAGGCTTCATGGGCTGCAACTTGGGTAGCACCTTCTTCTGTTGTTGGTTTTATAATAATGTATACATCATTGTCAGGAGATGTTACCGAGCAATTTAGACCCATTTCAATTGCTTCATTTTCAGGCAAAAGAGTCCTTCCAGCAATACCTTGACGTAGTTTCACATCCTTTCCTTCAGCACTTTTATAGGTATCGGTAGTAATTATATTATGATTAATTTTGGAATCAACTAAAATCCTTAAATTTTCTAAATTAGTACTGCCTAATTCTCTACCGGTAATTGATAATGTACCATCTGAATTTACATTAATTCTTTCAATCTCCTTTGCAGTTAGTGTTCCTAATACGGCTTTATAAGAGGCTACATCTTTTATGGTAACTACTTTTCCATCAGGGTCAATAAATAAAATAGGGTTATTCATTGTAAAGTTATAAGCACTTAAACTCGGATAACTTATCTGCTTTGGATCTAAACTCAACCACCTCCCCAACCTAGCATCATAAATCCTCGCACCAAAATCATAATCGTTTCCAGTGCCGTTTATTTCGTTGTCTGCTTCCTTCCCATTAAACCCAAATCTGTACTCATTAAGAAGTCTCAAAAACAAAACAAATTATGGATCGGTAATTTTAATTTTTCCATTTTCTAAGACCACAATTTTCTGCCCTAATTTTCGCTTAGTTTCAAACATTTTTTGAGTTGATTGTTTTAATCCCTCGCTAATTTTTTTGATTAAATCTTTTTTATTCGTGTCTTTCATTTGCCTGTACTAATAAATGGTTAAATTTAATTGAATCAATAATTGTTGGTTTTTCATCTAGAGCTTTTGTGCAGATAAGGTCTGGTATACCTGTTGAAGTGTCATAAATAAGAATACTATCAGGCAAATCCCAATATTTTTGAAATAGATTATTTATTCCAGAATGATATCGTCTCCTAATAGTGGATTCAGGAATATTATGTCCCCCTTCTTTTACTCTATTAAACACTCTAGAAATAGCCAATTCTTCATTCTCAAGCCATAAAAATATTAAGGTAACATTATAGCCCTGTTGCTTTGCCTTGCCTATAAAATTAGTAAAGGTTATTGAGGCAAGTGTTGTTTCAAAGGCAAAATTTTGATTGCTCTTTAAAAGTTCTTTAATCCTATCTAACATTATCCTTCCTGCTTCTATTGAAACTCCTTCTGGATTAAAAGGGGAAATCCCTTTTGCAATTTCATCTGCGTTAACAAATTCTTTACAATCTAAAATCTCTGGAAGAATATTAAAGGAAGCTGTTGTTTTACCTGCTCCATTGCACCCAGCCACTATATAAAGGTTTTTTGAGTTCACAATCAAAAGTAAACATTTTGATTTATAAAAGAAACACATCCTAAATCGAACATATAGTTTGAAAATTCCATAAACAGACTTAATTCTTGAATCTAATTAATACTATCTAAACATCCTTGTTAAGGTCTGCCCAAACAGTAAAAATAAAATAGAAGGTAACTCAACCATCATAGCCCACATGGGAGGCTATAGGGCTTAATTCCACTCGAAGCTTTTGAAGGAAAACAGGTTGATAGGGAACGTACGCTTTCTCAACTCAAAGAAGCTAAAAAAGCACGTGTAGTGGCTAATAAAACTACCTTTTGTAACAAATGTTCTTAATCAAAAAGTAGAACTTAGTTTAATTAACCAAGTTCTACTTTTATTATCTCCTTTTTTAATTTTCTAGTTACCATCTCTAAGTGCTATATTTTCATGAAATTGCTTAGTAATCAATATTATTTATCATAAAGCAAATGGAGCGTGCGGGGTTCAATGCTTAACCGACCAGAACGCTATCCAATATTAAAATTGCGAAACCAAGTGTTAATGTCCTTATTAATTTATCAAGGCTTAAGCTCAAATGAAGTGTGCAAAATTTGCTTAAGCGATATTGATTTGGATTTAGAACGGATTCGAGTAAAGGGAAATAGGATCATAAAAGGACGAATTATAAATTTAATGCCAAGTCAGGTAGAACTTTTTGAAAGGTATTCAAAAGAAAGTAGGTGCAAATTAATTCATAAAAACACACCCAATTTTTTAATCGGCAAAACTGGCAATGCGATTTCTGTTGATGAAATAAATTATTTGGTAGAAACTTTTAAGTTCCTCTTTCCAAGTAAATCATTAAACCCAAAAACAATTAGGCAAAGTGTTATTTACAATTGGATTAATTTTTATAAGTTGCCATTGGAGGATGTTCAATTATTAGCTGGGCATAAGCATATCAGTTCTACTTTAAAATATCAACTTCCCAATATGCAAGTATTTACATCGTTAATAAATAAATACTCTCCGCTTTGAGTAGAAATTGAAATGGAATTATGAGGTAAAATCCAAGAAATTCTAGGAAAAATTCGGAAATTTTCAGGAATCTAACTGAATTGCACTATTAGTTGACTAGTAGAATAATAAGTATACAAGAATTAACTCTTCAGGAACAATTCCATAAAAATAAAATACATTTGTGACACGTGATACCAGAACAACAAGCATCAGAAGTATATGGCTTAATAGGTTTTCCCTTGGCCAATACTTTTTCGAAGGATTATTTTACAGCCAAGTTTAAATCTTATGGGCTAACACATAGGTACCTTAATTTTGAATTAGCAGAGATCAATTCTGTAGTTAATTTACCTAATCAATATCCCAATTTAAGAGGACTAAATGTTACGAAACCCTATAAAGAAAGTATACTCCCCTATTTAAACAGTTTGAGTATTGGAGCTGCGGCATGTGGGGCGGTAAATTGCATTGAAATTAGTGACGCTACTAATTGGGTAGGGCACAATACAGACATTATTGGCTTCCAAAATTCGTTTTTGCCTTTTATTGGTTCGAACCGAAACCAAAAAGCAATTGTATTTGGAAATGGAGGCGCGGCTAGAGCAGTTTGTTATGTATTAGAGCAGATACAAATGGAGTATGTGCATGTTTGTAGAGCCCCAAGTGGCAAACAAATTAGCTATGCCCAATTGAGTAAAGAAGAGCTTAGCAAGCATAAAATTTGGATTAATACTACTTCCTTAGGTATGTTTCCAATGGAAGATAAATGTGTTCCCATTTCATTTGAGGCTCTTGGTTCGGACCATTTTTGCTACGATTTAATTTACCTGCCCCAAAAAACAAAATTCTTGCAGGAGGCCGAAATTAGAGGGGCTCACATAAAAAACGGACTTGAGATGCTGCATTTACAAGCGGATGAAGCCTTTAGAATTTGGATGAAAAAGTAAACTTACTTACTATTGCGATATGGGTGCATTTTATACTTACTGCAAATACAATACACGATTAACCTCTCATTTATTTTTTAATACTATTAGAATGAGTGGGGTAGAAAACATACCCAAAAACAAACCTGTATTACTGGCCATAAATCATCCCAACTCCTTTTTTGATGCAGTAATAGTTGGTGGCATGATACCTAGGTCGACATATTTTTTGGCCAGAGGCGATGCGTTTAAAAACAAGATAGCCTTTCCTATTCTCACCTCCTTAAACATGTTGCCTGTTTATAGATTATCGGAAGGGAAAGAGAATTTAAATAAGAATACCGAAACCTTTGACGCCTGCCAAGATATTCTTGAAAAAAGGCAGGTGATTATAATTTTTGCAGAAGGCTTAAGTGAAAACAATTGGGCCATGAGAAGCTTAAAAAAAGGTCCTGCACGAATTGCCATGAAAGCTTGGAATAGCCAAACACCTGCTAACGAATTGGTAATTGTTCCAATAGGATTAACCTACGAACATTTTAGCGGTGCTGGCAAAAACATATTGGTAAATATTGGTAAACCTATAGAAAAACACGACTTTGAAGGAATAGCCAATGAAGCTTTATTAGTTAAAACCTTCAATGAAAAAATAGCTAATAACTTTGGAGAGTTGGCTTACATAGATCCAGAAATGCAGGAAGGAGATGCAAAGCACCAAGAATTTAGAGCTAAATTACAAGAAATTATTGCGCGCGAAAAATCGGTGCCAGCTATATTAAACCACCTTCGCTCGAGTGAGAAAGCAAAGAAAAAAGTAAACAACAAGTTATTTATTAACTGGAGTTTAGTATTTATGCCTTTGTATGCTTTTAGCACCTGGCTCACTCCAAAAATTGTGAAACCAAAATTATTTTTTGATTCCATTTCATTTGGCTTAGTTATGTTTTTATGGCCAGTGTATTTACTAATTATTGGATTACTAGTAAAGGCAATATTCTAATCCTTAATTTTATTTAAGCCCATTAAGCTAACCATCCAGCTCGGAAGTGGTTTATCTTGGCCACGTTTTTTAAGGTTTAAATACCAACCAAACTTTTTAAGGATGGGCACTTTGTGCGTTTCAACCATTTCTATAAGGGTTCCATCCGGGTCTTCCACATACGCAAAACGTCCGCCCGATTCGCCCATATCAAAAGTATCTCCGCTATCTACGGTTAGAGGGTATTTAAATTTTTCTAGGTTCTTTTTTAAACGTTCCATATTAGGAACATCAAAACAAAGGTGAATAAAACCTAAATCGCCCCAAAATCTATTTTCATATAATTTAATAGGGGTGCGATCGAGGCATTGAATTAACTCAATTTGAATATCACCCAAAAGCTTACTAAAGGGAGCAGTTTTAGGATTTTTGAACGTTAACAAAGCCCTTCTAAAATTTTGGTTTTTATATTCTTCCCCTAAATCGTTAAAAGTACCACTTACATCATAAGCAATTTGGTTCACGCCTAAGCCATTTTGATAAAATGCAATGGCCATATCAATATTACTTACTCCTATTACAGCCCCACAAAAACCACCTTGCATAAAGGTTTCATTTTTAAACCACGATTCATCTTTTACCACCTGAAAGTTATTTCCTGCAGGATCTTTTGTCCAAAAAGTATCCTCCCCTTTAGGGTCGGCACTTGGCAAGGTACAGACAGTTTTTTCCATTATAGTTGAATACGCCATTTTTACATTATTGGCTTTCAGTTTAACTGCATTAATTCCTAAATCGCCCCATTGTACAATTGGGCTTGGAGCAGATTGGCGACTGGTGAATTGCCAAATTTCGGCGCCACCACCACCATTCATGTTCATGGCTAAAATAGCTCTACGACTGTGTACTTCACCCCCTGTGTAGGGTGTCATTAAAGGCGCTTTGGCTTCATCATCAAAAATTTGCACATCAATTCCAAATGTTTTGCGCAACCATTTAAATGTTTCGGGTGAATTTTGGCAACCAATACCAACCTGTTGAATTCCTGAAATAAAAGCCATGGGGATATTTAAGATAATTTAAGTTTTTTAACTAACCAGAAGTATAAGAAAGGAGCAGTTTTACGAAGGATAATCAAGATCATTTCGTTTTGAACCACATATATTTTGCGCTTATTTTTAAGCAAGCCGCTAATTATTTTTTTAGCACATACATCTACAGGTATACCATTAACCTGACCATCGTCCATCACTTGGTGGGAGGTTCCATCGGCCTTTAGGGCAGAAAGAGATATATTGGTTTGGATACGACCTGGAGAAACCGTTGTAAAGTGAATGTTTTCGCGCTTGTTTTCAATTGCCCACGATTCAAAGAAACCTTCGAGTGCATGTTTAGAGGCAGAATAGGCACTACGCTGTGGGAAGCCAAATGTACCAACCACCGAACTTATTAAAACAATATTGGCATGAGAAGATTGACATAGTAAAGGCCATAAACTTTTTGTAAGGCTTACCTGCCCAAAGAAATTCACCTCCATAATACGTCTATCTACCGCAATATCTGTTTCTTCTGCTTGCGAGCGTTGACTTATTCCAGCATTATTGACCAAAACATCCACCACATTTACAAGGGATTTAACCTTGGATGCAAACTCCTTAATAGAAGCTTCATCAGAAACATCTAGAAAAAGTGGATGGCAAATAGCACCTTTAGCTTCACATGTTTGAACCAATTCGGTGAGTTCGTTCATTCTACGGGCCGCCAAAATTAGCTTAGCACCAGGAACCGCCATTTGCATAGCAAGAGCCTTCCCTATTCCTGAGGATGCACCCGTTAAAATAATTACCTTATTAGAAAATTGACTTGACATATGGCAAAAGCAAGGCGGCAAAATATATTTTTTCCATCAAAAAATGGAGTTAAATAAAAATAATTAAAATCATCCTTAAGTTAATATTGCAAGCCTCTCAGAATAAGTGCAATTGATCGTCGAGTAAACGAAAACTTAACCTATGGTATTTGCATGGACCATGAATTTTTATTGCCTCACGGTGCGCTTTTGTGGGATAACCTTTGTTTTGATCCCATCCATACATGGGAAATTCTTGATGAATTTTATCCATATAGTCATCTCTATAGGTTTTTGCTAGAATAGATGCAGCCGCAATTGCTTGGAACTTTCCATCTCCCTTTATTTCGCAGCGATGCGGAATTTTCTTATAAGGCAAAAACCTATTTCCATCAATTAGTAATAAACCAGGCTCAACTTTTAATTGGTTCAAGGCTTTATGCATGGCCATAAAAGAAGATTTAAGGATATTATATTTATCTATCTCCACATTATCTAAGGAGGCAACAGCCCAGGCCAATGCCTTTTCTTCAATTTCGAGACGGAGGCTATTTCTGGAACTTTCACTTAATTTCTTAGAATCGTCGAGCCCAGCAATTCTTTTTTTAGGATCAAGAATGAGGGCAGCAGCAAATACCGGACCGGCCAGAGGACCACGCCCTGCCTCATCGCAGCCAGCTTCTGGCACTTCCTTTTGAAAGAATTTTATTAGGCTCATACTAGAATTTAATGCAGGTTTTGAAGCAAATAACAGGCAAATTATAAAAGAATGCTACAAAGTTTATACGAATCAATAAATTTACAGCGTTTAAGAGTACCCAGCTATTGATGAAAAAAACCTTTATTACCAATTTTATCCTGCTTATGTCGGTAAACCTACTGATAAAGCCATTTTGGATACTTGGTATTGACCGCGGGGTTCAAAACGCTGTTGGGTATGAGCAATACGGTATTTATACCAACCTCTTTGCTTTTTCGATGTTGTTTATTACCCTGTTAGATTTGGGAATAAACAGTTATACCTCCTCCAATGTTGCAAAAAACCCAGATCTCCTAAAAGAGGAGTTTGCCGCACTTACCACATTTAAACTAAGTTCTAGCCTAGTCTACCTAGCCTTAACTCTGGGCATAGGAATACTTATTGGCTACCCCTTAGACAGGATAAAATTATTATGGATATTAGGTCTGAACCAAATACTCTCTTATTTCTACACCTATTTTAGAAGCATAGTTGGGGGCTTACAAAAGTTTAGAACGGATGCCTTGCTTTCGGTGGTAGATAGAACATTAATGATTGTTTTATGCGGCATGATGCTTTGGTTTGGCTTTTTTACCATTAGCATTCAGGCTTTTATTTTGGCTCAAACCTTTGCCTATAGCATAGCCGTTCTTATTTCCTTTTTAGTAATTAAGCCACACTTACAGCAACTTAGCTGGAAAATAGACCGCCAACTTTTTAATAAGGTAGTAAAGCAAATGCTTCCCTATGCCTTGTTATCTTTACTTATGACATTTTATACCCGCATGGACGTGGTGCTTATAAGGCAATTAATACCCGATGGCGATATACAGAATGGGATTTATGCTAGTTCATACAGATTATTGGAAGCAGCAAATATGATGGCTGCCTTGGTGGCGATGTTGCTATTACCTATGTTCTCGAAGATGTTGGCAGGCAAAGAAAATGTGAATCCATTGGTACAATTTAGTACAGGATTAATGATTATACCAGCTTTCTCCTTTTGCCTCATTGCCTATTTTTACCAAGAGCCCATTATTCATTTATTAAATCATCAAAGTACCAGCTATGCTGCTTTGGTATTTGGCTTGGTCATTTTATGCTTTTTTCCCTTGGCTATCATGTATATTTATGGAACTTTACTTACAGCTAATGGCAATTTTAAAATACTTAACAGTTTGGCTGCTATAGGTTTGGCATTAAACCTTGGGCTGAACCTATGGCTTATTCCTTATTTAAAAGCCTATGGAGCAGCTATTGCTGCTATTAGCACTCAAGGGTTTATAGGCTTAAGCAATTTTATTTTAGCAGTAATTCTATTGAAGCTTAGCTTTGAGCGAACCTTTGTGATACGATTTTTAAGCTCTATCCTTATTATAAGTTTATTAATGCTTGCCAGCAAGAATATGGATTTGCTCTGGTGGCAATCGGCAATTCTTATAGGTGTAGGAACTTTGGGTTGTATGATTGGATTAAAAATCTTGGATTTACAGCAAGGTTTAAGCTTAATAAAAAACAGGCAGTCGGAAAAAAGCGGTATATGAGCTAATTTTTATATTTTTGTGCGAATACAGACATGAACAAGAAAAAGAAACAGTATTATTTTGAATTGATAGATGTTTTTCATTTTATCATCAAATGGAGAAAGAAGCTAATTATTATCTGCAGCATATCTGCGGTATTAGCCATTATTATTTCTAGTCCTTTTATAATTAAACCTAAGTTTTTATCAACGGCAGTTTTTTATCCATCCACCAATAACTCTATTTCATCAGCCTTATTAACAGATAGCCGTGTGAAGCAAAAAGATCCCTTGGAATTTGGAGAGCAGGTTGCCGCGCAGCAGTATGTGCAAATTCTAGAATCGGATTATTTAAAAGGAAAAGTAATTGATCAATTTAAATTGGCCGAGCATTATAAAATTGAGGCCGATGATTCGGAGAGAAATTACAAGCTGGGCAAAATGTATTTGAAGAATATTAGTGTTAGAAAAACACCTTATGCTTCTATTGAGATTAATGTATTAGACGAAGACCCTCAGATTGCGGCCAATGTTGCCAATGGTATTGTAATGATTTTAGACTCTGTAAAAACAGAAGTACAACGCAGGTTGGCTTTACAAGCATTAAACATTATTGAAACCGAATACAAACGTAAAGAGGAAGAGATAAACACCATTAAAACACGCATGCAAGAATTAGGTGCTAAAGGAGTTTATAACGTAGAAGAACAATCGAAAGCCATTACCGAGTTAATTGGTAAAAATGGCATGAATGAGAATATTCGTCAGCAACAAAACAACCTTGCCATGTATGGTGCCGAATCGCAATCCTTATACAACACACTTGAATTGCAAGTAGAGCAAATGAACGAATTGAAGAAGAAATTGGATCAGGCTAAAATTGACGTTGGTGGTAATTTGAGTAATGTATTTATTCTACAAAATGCCTCTCCTGCCGAACGCAAAACCTATCCTATTCGTTCGTTAATTGTATTAGGTGCGGTTTTAGGTTCATTCTTACTCTCTTGCATCGTTTTATTGTTTGTAGAGAAATTTAGAAACGAATCAGACGATTTAATTTCGTAAGCACCTTGAATCTCGAAGCAAAGAAGAATTGGCTCATTGGGTCGGGCATAGTATTTATGCTGCTCAATACCCTAAGCATTGCCTTTGAGTTTTATTGGACCCCTGCCCTACCAGCTTTGGCCATAGTTGCCTTATTGGCTTTACTTAAATTAGATGTATTAATTATTATTTTGGTTGGCCTTGTACCTATTTCTATAAACATAGAAGATGTGGTATTTGGGATGGGTATTTCCTTACCCGATGAACCTTTAATTATTGGAATTTTCCTGCTTGTAATTTACAAATTTGTCATCGATGGCGAATATGATTTTAGGGTATTTAAACATCCTATAACCATTGCCATTCTCATAAATTTAGCCTGGATATTACTTACTTCTTTTACCAGTATGGAAAAGATAGTAAGCTTTAAATTCTTTCTGTCACGCTCTTGGTTCATCACTGTTTTTTACTTTTTGGCGGTAGTACTTTTCAGAAAATTTGAGTTCATACGCTATTATTTATGGGCCTATATTATTCCTCTTGGTGTTGTTATCATTATTACTCTTATAAAGCATTCCGACGACGATTTTTCACAAGTAACCTCGTTTGAGGTAATGAGTCCGTTTTATATAGCCCACGGTATATACGCAGCAGCAATTGCCTTTTTTATTCCTATGCTTTTGTTGTGGGTCATTTTTGGTTTTAAGCTGAACCTAAACTTTGCAACCGTTTTAATTTCGATATTCTTTTTACTTCTGCTTACCACAGGATTAATATTTAGTTATACCCGTGCAGGATGGATTAGTTTGGCGGCTGCAACCCTATTTGGAATTGCCCTTGTTTTACGATTAAGACTATGGCATATGGGTATTGTTTTAGGAATTGTTGTGGCTTTGGTAATGGCCAATTTCGATGATATTTTTTATCAGCTCTATCAAAACAAACAAAACTCTGCCGAAGGCTTTGAAAAACATTTAGAATCTGTATCCAATGTGCGCAACGACGTGTCGAACTTAGAACGCGTAAACCGGTGGGCGGCTGCCATAAACATGGTTAAAGAAAAGCCTGTATTTGGATTTGGACCAGGCGCCTATTCCTTTACCTATGCCCCTTACCAAGACCCTGAATTTAAAACTCCTATTACCACCGCTTTTGGAGATCAAGGTCATGCCCACTCTGAATACCTTAACCCTCTTGCAGAAACAGGTTGGATAGGAATGGGTACCTTTTTATTTTTGATTGTAGTGGTGTTATACAAAGGCCTACGCTTAGTGTATCATGGGCGAACCTTTGAGATCCGAATATTTAGTGCAGGATTACTATTGGGCTTAATAACTTACTTGGCACATGGCTTATTAAATAGCTATAGCGAACAAGATAAAATTGCCGTATTATTTTGGGGATTTATAGCCATGATTGCGGCTTTAGATTTATACCATCAGCCCGAACCTGAGGAAGGAAATTAACCTTTTCTGTTAATACTTAACCTCAAACTAATAATATTGCTCATACCTATTAGTCCTTGGTTAAAGGCATTTCCGAGGGCATAATCAATAGCCAATTTATTTAACTGAATACCTACGCCTATGCTTGGCATACCGTTTAAGGTTTTCTTACCATTAAAATCGGTAACACGTTGCATGGTGCTATAGCCACCGCGTAAGAAAAGAAAATCGTTATAGCCAAGCTCAACTCCAATACGAGGATCGATATTTATAAACTTACTACTTACTAAAACATTTCTTTGCCCATCTGTAGTAAGGTCTAAATTAAACTCTGGAAGAATAGAATAAGTATCTTTAATAACATATTTCTTAGCCACACCCAAGGTAAATCTAGGTAAGGTAAGTTCTAGTCCTCCAGTTGGAATACTATTACCAGTTGCCAATAACTGTTGCTTATCCTGATCACTCATTTTATAACTCCAAGCATTAAAGGTGGTGGTTATATCACGAGCCATGATAGCATATTGCCAATCGTTGTGGTTGTACCTAATGGCTGCATCTATACCAAAGCCCCAAGCACCACCAAATTCTCCCACCACTCTGCGCACTACCTTTGCATTGGCACCCACAGATAAACCCTCTATTTGAGTTTGATGGGCATATGAACCCACAAAAGCATAATCAACTGCAGAGAAGCTACGAATCAAAGAATAATTTATTTGCCCATCTTGCATGAGGTATAAGGTATTAGGAATACCATCTACACCCAAGCGAACAAAGCTAACAGCGGCAGCAGAATTTTCGCTTAATTTAAACCCTACGCTCCCATAATCGTGTTTGGCAATACCCGCAAATTGTTCATTATGCATAGCAGCAATTTGAACATTATCTTTTAGCAAAACTAAGGCAGCAGGGTTCCAATAGGCAGCAGTAACATCTGAAGTGCTGGCAATAACAGAACCGCCCATAGCCATGGCTCGGCCACCAATTCCTATGTTTAAAAACTCATTGCTATATTTAAGCGTTTGAGCACTTAAGCCAAAGCTAAAACAAACCGCAAGTACAGCTAAAAAATATCTCCTCATTTAAACACTTCTTTTAATTCTATTAATATTCCTTGTGCATTTTTAAACTGGTTTGCTTCCAGTTGCCACACACATTCTTGCAGCACTATTTTATCGGCATGACTTAATTCTGGCAAGCCAGCTCGTATAATTATCCTGCTTAACGAAAAGGCGAAAAGGTTATTATCTGGATAATTATGAATGTAAGCCGCTTTGCGAAAATGCTCAAAAAATTTCAAAAACCTATCTTTCTCTTTGTGTTCGTGCAAAGAAATAAATTCATTGAGCTCATTTGCCTGCAATAATCGGAGGTTTTCATAAAAATCAATGGCCACTTGGGGTTGGTGCCGAACCAAAATGCGATCTAACAACAACTCAAATAAAATATGGCCAATAAACCAGCGGCGCTCTACTTGGGTTTCAAACTTCGCCTGCTTCACCACTTCGGTACATTGATGGGTGCCCCAGGTAAAAAACTCTGAGCCGTGAAAAACCTTATCGGCTAGGTAATGCTGCCTACAACCCAAAGCTAAATCTAGCAAATGGGCATAGTTCGTATTCTCTAATTTGCCTGGATGTTTTACAAATCCTCGCGCCAAATCGGGCAAAACTAAGCCGGTGCTATACAGCGGATTTGGGCCTTGCTGATGAATATAAAAATGAGAAAGAAAATTCAATTGCTAGTTTTAAGTGTCACAAAATAATACATTTTAGAGTTTATGAGCGAGCAGCCACTCCTTTTTTTACCATAGTAGGCCGCAAAAACTTATTTTCGCGGCATGACAAACTTTGTGGAAGAAATGAAATGGCGTGGCATGCTGCACGATATGATGCCCGGAACAGAAGAGCTACTCTCTAAAGAAAGCACCTCGGGCTATATTGGCTTCGACCCAACTGCCGATAGTTTACATGTAGGACATTTAACCCAAATAATGACCCTAATACACTTTCAACGTGCGGGCCATAAACCCTATGCATTGGTTGGAGGTGCCACAGGTATGGTGGGCGATCCTAGCGGAAAATCGGCCGAGAGAAATTTATTATCAGAAGACATTTTGTTTCATAATGTGGCCTGTATTGAAGCACAATTGAGCAAGTTCTTAAACTTTAGCGAAGGCGCCAATGCAGCCGTAATGGTTAATAATTACGATTGGTTTAAAGGCTTTAGCTTTTTAAATTTTATTAGAGATGTAGGCAAGCATATAACCGTAAATTATATGATGGCTAAAGACTCTGTGAAAAAACGTTTAGAGGGTGAAACGGGCATGAGCTTTACCGAATTCTCATACCAATTGGTTCAGGGCTTTGACTTTTACCACCTTTGGAAAGAACATCATTGCAAGGTGCAAATGGGCGGCAGCGATCAATGGGGAAACATTGTAACAGGCACCGAATTAATTAGACGCAAAAGCGGTGGCGAGGCATTTGCCATTACAACTAACCTGATAAAAAAATCGGACGGCACAAAATTTGGCAAGACAGAAAGTGGTGCTGTTTGGCTTGACCCTAAAAGAACATCCCCCTATAAATTTTACCAGTTTTGGCTAAATGCCAGCGATGCAGATGCTGCTAGTTGGATACGTATTTTTACGCTTTTATCGCAGGCAGAAATAGAAGCTTTAGAAGCAGAACATGCTTTAGCACCGCATACTCGTATTTTGCAAAAAGCATTAGCCAAAGAAATTACGAGCAAAGTACATTCGGCAGAGGCATATGAAACAGCCGTAGAAGCTAGTACAATTTTATTTGGAAACAGCGGCGTAGAAGCTTTTGCGGCCCTTGACGAAGAAACATTCTTAGATATTTTTGAAGGCGTTCCTCAATACCAATTGCCTATGAGCGAGCTTGAAACAGGAATCCCAATTATTGATTTATTGGCAGAAAAAACACAGGTATTTCCATCAAAAGGCGAAGCCAAGAAAATGCTGCAAGGTGGCGGTGTAAGCATAAACAAACAAAAAATTGAAGATGTAGCTTTAGTAGTTGGTACGAGTCATTTGCTGAACCAAAAATATTTATTGGTTCAGAAAGGAAAGAAAAATTACTTCCTACTTACCTTTAGTAACTAATATTAGGATGAAAAAATTTAAAACAATAGGCAGCAAAGACTTGCCTTTGGGAGAGTTTCATAATGCTTTGTTAACTGCCATAGCTCCTCGTCCAATCTGCTTTGCCAGCACCATGGACAAAGATGGCAACCCAAATTTAAGTCCGTTTAGCTTCTTCAATATTTTTGGTTCGAACCCAACCCGCTTTATATTTTCGCCTGCTAGAAGAGTGCGCGATAATACTATTAAGCATACTTTAGAAAACGCCCTTGCTACCAAAGAGGTAGTAATAAATGTGGTGAACTACGCCATGGTTCAGCAAATGAGCCTTGCTAGTTGCGAGTATCCAAAGGGTGTAAATGAATTTGAAAAAGCTGGCTTTACCGCTATTGCTTCCGAAAAAGTGAAACCGTTTAGAGTATTGGAAAGTCCGGTGCAGTTTGAATGTAAGGTGGTTGATGTAATAGAAACAGGCAAAGAAGGTGGAGCAGGAAATTTAATTATTGCCGAAATGCTTGTGATGCATATTTCGCCCGATGTACTTACGGCAGATGGAAAAATAGACCAACAAAAAATAGATTTAGTAGGCCGCTTAGGCAGCGATTGGTATGTGAGAGCAAGTGGAAACGCCTTGTTTGAAGTTGCAAAACCTGCCAAAAACTTAGGTATAGGTTTTGATAATTTACCCGAAGCCATTCGAAATAGCAGCATCCTTACAGGAAATAACCTTGGCATGTTGGCCAATGTAGAAACCTTACCCGATGCCGATAGCGTGGCCATTTTTGGGCACATGAACAAAGAACTCTTTGCCATCTTAAACCGCGATGTAAGTAAGCCTGAGAAAAAAGAATTATTGCATCACTTAGCACATCGTTTATTAAACGAAGGCAAGGTTCAAGATGCTTGGAAAACCTTATTAAGCGAATAAATCCAATCTTGGTTCAGACCAATTAACGGCCCATATGTTTTAGCACACGAACCAAATCTTCGGGCGTGTCTATGCAATGGCTATCGTACGTGGTTTGAACCAATTTTATTTTATAGCCATTCTCTAACCAGCGCAACTGCTCCAAACTCTCGGCATTTTCTAAAGCCGAAGGTGCTAATTGAGTAAGCTCTTTTAGTACATCTGTTCTATAGGCATACATACCTACATGCCTAAAATACGCATGGTGTTTGTGCCACTCTGTTTGAGGCACACCTTTAATATAGGGAATAACCATTCGGCTAAAATATAAGGCCTCTTGCTGGGTGTTCATTACAATTTTTACCTCGCCCATATCAAATAGAATTTCATGACTATCAACCGGAATCATTTGGGTTGCCAACTCTGTTGAGCCTGTGCAAACCGCACATAATTCATTTATTTGTTCTGGGTCTATAAAAGGTTCATCGCCTTGAATGTTTAACACATAATCAAATTCTTTTCCATGGTTCAATAATGCCTCATAACATCTGTCGGTGCCACTTGGGTGATCTTCCTTGGTAAGCACAGCCACGCCACCAAACTCGCGCACATGCTGGGCAATACGTTCATCATCGGTGGCAATTATTACTTCGCTCAAACCTTTGGCTTCCTTGGCTTTTTCATACACACGTTGAATCATGCTTTTGCCTAAAATATCTATTAAAGGTTTACCAGGGTAGCGTGTGCTAGCGTATCGAGCGGGAATGATGCCAATAATTTTCATGAAATCTATTTTTTGTGTGGGGCGAATATACTAAAGGAAATTTAAGTCGTTTATTATTCTACAATTTTTTGGTTAATCTTGTGTATGCATAAATTTATTCTAGTTTGGGTTTGTTTGATACTGAGCCAAGTGCTATTTGCCCAAACAGGCGAAAACAAAGTTTTTGACAACCGGGTTCAAACCATTTTATTTGGTAAGGCTGGAACCGATGATAGGTACCCCATTATTTCTTTGCAAACAGTTGAGCAATTAAGATTAAGCTTTGATTTATTAGGACCACAAAACGAAAACTTACAATATACCTTGGTTCATTGCGATGCCAATTGGGTACCCACTCGCCTAAACCAAAACGAATATTTGAGTGGCATGACCTTTGATAATATTAGCGACTTTAAATTCTCTACCAATACCTATGTAAAGTATGTTCATTATAATATTTTCTTGCCGAATGAGAATATGAAACCTCGCATTGCGGGTAATTATTTAGTGAAGGTTTTTAGGAATTTTGATGAAGAAGATTTGTTACTTACACGCCGCATGATGGTGTTAAATAACTCCACACAAATTGAAGGATTAGCCAGACCCGCAACCTTAGCAGAAGCTAGGTTTACCAAACAAGAAGTACAATTTACAGTAGGCATAAACCCAGCAACAGTTGTAAACCCTTTGGATGACATTAAAGTAGTATTGATGCAAAACAGCAGATGGGATAATGCCATTACCGATTTAAAGCCTCAGTTTATGAGCAACAACAAATTGGAGTATGCCTACCTAGATAAAATGTTGTTTAATGGAGGCAATGAATTTAGGTTTTTTGATATTCGTCAGCTACGCCAATTTAGCACCAATGTACGCAGCAAACGTACCGATACAGTTGTGCATGTTATCTTAAACATAGACGAGAGTAGAGGCGCTAATCAATACTTTAATTATTTAGATTATAATGGCAAGCGTTTAATACAAAACAAAGAAGGAAGCAATACAGATATTGATGGCGATTATGCCTATGTAAACTTCTACCTCTCCTCTGCCATGGGCGTGCCACCCGATGCAGAAGTATATGTATTTGGAGAGTTTACAGATTGGCGCTTAGTGCCCGAATACAAAATGTATTACAACAAAACCCGCCAACGCTACGACCTAGAAATACCGATGAAGCAGGGCAGGTTTGAATATTGTTATGCCATCAAAAACGAAGCAGGCCAGCCCGACGAAACAACATTAGAAGGCAACCATTTTCAAACAGAAAACGAATACATGGTATTGGTTTACACACGCAATTTGCAATACCACTATGATGAGTTGATTGGTGCGAGGAAGTTCTCTACGCAAACGCCGTAGAAGAAGCGTGAAGCGTGATGCATGGGGCGTGAAGATGGCATGGACGTCTTGCTGTGCAAGACTTGGGCATGGTAAGAGCCTGCTGTTTGGAGGAAAAGGAACATGTGATTTATACAACAATTTGCTTAAACGAACCCCAGAGGGGTGACATCCTAATAGAACTTTGGAAGACAAAACACATTATGGAGCTCCAGCGGAGCGGCACCTTCCAACGAAAACAGTCTTCGCTAAAGCTAAGGCTAGCAATGCCAGAAACATTTTAGATAAAGAAAAAATCTTCTTAAGAAAACCTGTTCTTAAAGGAACATGTTACGAGTTACGTTTCAAGCTGGGGCTTGAGTTGCGGGTTGCGTAAAACTTTTACCTAATTAATTTCCCATGGATTAAGTAATTCCAAACCGGCAACTACAGAAAAGTCAGAAACATTTCTAGTAAGCAAAGTAAGGTCGTATTCCATTGCTGTTGCTGCAATTATTGCATCAGGTAATTTTATCCTTGTTGCCTTTCTAATTGAAGCTGTCCTAAGTTTAATAGATTGTTCCAATTCAATAACAGAGCAATCATTTATAAATTGATTCAGAATAATTAAATCACTTTCTGAAACCGTTTTCCAACAAAGCAATTCAATTTCTGTAATAGCTGAAATAAGTGGTTGCTCAAATTTAAGAATGTCATCAATAAACTTCTCTGCACCAATTGGAAATTGTTGTTGAAGGTAATAAATGGCGGTATTTGTATCCCACAAGTATCTTATTCCCATCCGTTCCTAAGGTCATTAAGTTGTTGGTCAATTTCACTTAAAGTTTGCTTGTTCATAGCGCCTTTGTATTTATCGACTTGATTTTTTTCGATATCTTGATCCTTATTCTTTCGCAAACGAATTAATTGCAAGTTTTCTAAATCTTGAAGAAGTTTTAGTGCTTTTTTATTAATAATATCTACTGTAATAGTTTGCATGTCACGAATTTATTCATTAATACCAAAATATCCGAACTAATTTTTAATCTAAATAAATTTACTTTAGAAGAAATAAATACAGCATCTTCCTGCGCAACCCAAAACTTTAACCATTAAACCCAAATATTAACTGGCTGAATAAATGAAAGTATAATTTATTTATAAATGCCCTAGTTGCTATTCGCAAGTATTGACCTACCTTGCTGTATTCAATCGGTTTTTCGCTTGAATTAGTAAAAACCGAATGAAGGACTATGAAATATGGTTGATGATTACGCATCACCTTTCTAAAGATGAAACTGAATTAGAAAAAGAAGTGTTTTTTGCTTGGTTGCATCAAAACCCAAACAACCAACTTTACTTTGAAAGAGTAAAAAAAGTTTGGGATGCAGAGGAAAAAGAAGAAACTGGTATTACAGAAGTTCCAAAACTAAGCTTGATGGAGCAACTAACTTTACCCAATATTATTGATTTTATATCAAAACAAGCTCTAGGAAACATAATTGGGATTGCTGTTGGGTTATGGGTTTCTAAAACATTTACCCACTCGGTTATTGAACGCAGAAGTTTGGATAATTTATTTGGGTTAGCTCACCGCAAAACAACGGTAGTAAATGAAATCCCACATTGGCTTCAAACCACTATTTCTATTTTAGTTGGGTATCTTGCGCTAGAAATTGTGCATTTCTTTTTGCAGAGCAAACAAGTTATTGCGGTGTGGAAATGGATACAAAAGAAAGCAACACCTTACCTTACCATGCTAAAAATGCGCGTTAAGTTTTAGAAGAAATATACTATTAACTAAGCCTGCTCCTTAGGTAACTATCCCTTTCAAAAGCAAAGACCTTCAGAGCTCGAAACGCTTTAGGTTATGAATTAATGCTGCTCTAGTATTAAAATAAACCTTTTTTTAAAATTTCACCTTTAGTAAGAAAACAATGTAATTGAATTTAAAACTTGTGCTTTGGGACAGATAGTAATTGGTAGCATAAATTTCAATTCTTGGGTCGGCTATATTGCTTAGTAGATAATTGTAGGAAACTGTTGGCTCCAGGATAAGGTGCTTGTTTAACTTTATTTTTTTTGATGCATTGACACTCAGAAAACAATAGGGATTAAATTTATGTGAGGAGAAAAATTCATGGTAATCATTGGTACTATTTAATTGACCAGAACGTATTATTGGTATATTGCACAAACCCGCACCCAGAGCAAAACCAAGACTCCCGAATTCTTTATTTTTAGGTTTGATTTGATACGTAATTCCTTGCTGAAGACTTAAATCTCTATGAACTAAAAAATAAAAATTCTGTCTATCGGCATAAACCAAATTGGTAGGAGTATTTTCTGTTATACTTACCTTGTTTTCATCAAACGCAATTGCTTGAAAGGATGAAAAATAAGAGAATTTTGGTTTAAATATATATTCATACTCCAAACCAATTCCATACACATTGGAGTTGGTATGTGTATGTTCATAAGAAGTATTTATTAAAGTGAATCCCCGGCCATATTGCAAATTAATTCCAAAGAGATGTTTCTGTTCTTTTTGCGGTATACTATCCAATTTAGATCCACCAAATGCAAAGCATGGAAACAAATAAAAAACTACCAAACAAAGTTTTACCTGCACTCCCATCATAGAACGAAAATAAGAATCTATGGTGAGATTTTTTTCGGAACCAAACAATTATGCCCACCTCCCCACCAGCGACCAGCCAAGCAGCGACTTTCTTTCCCACACGCGACCAGCTTACCAGCGACCTTCCTCCCCCTTACCTTTTCGGTAAAATAGCACTAACATTACCGTTATAAAAGCCAAGCGTTGTTCCATCTTTTAAGGCTAAGTAAAAATACTTGGTGCGTTGAGTTCCCGCCTCAAGAAACATAGTACCTGTTTTGCCAATGGTATCTTTAGCAGTTAGGTTTAACGCTTTCATTACCTCTGGCAAGGTTTTATTTGCTAAATCGCCGTGCTCTAATTTCTCATTGCTTGGTTTAGTAATTTTTGAAGAAAATGTTTTGGTTTGAGCTTTTGCCGAAAAGGCAAGGAAACAGAAGGCTATTAGGATAATTTTGGCAAGGGATTTCATAGGACTATATTTATGCTAAGGTATATTTGTAACTGAAAAGTTCCAAATTATAGTTCACTAATAAAACTTACTTAGTAGCGTTTTATGGATTGTAATGGAGTAAGAATGTTCTTTAATACTATTTAAATTGGTATTGAAATACGTTAAATTGCTTCAAACCAAGCACTATAAAAATCAACGTAGAAAAGATAATTTGTCTTTAATAACTAGCTTTAAAGGTGTTTAATAGAGAAGAAATATGAGAACCGTTAATATAGCCATAGGGTTTATTTTGGTGTGTTGTATTCTATGTGGGTGTGCGATTATTAAATCGGAAATGGAGATTAAAAAGCAACTGAATGCTAAATTTGTACTTGAACCTACCTTAGATAACAAGTTTAATCTTTATTATCTCAACAGTACAATTGCACCGGACAATTATTTATTGGAAGCAGAGCGAAAAATATGGTATCAGGTTAATTCTAATATTACAGATGTTTACTTTAACGATAGCCTTGTTGTTGTTACAAATAAAGAAGTAAAAAAAACTATCTATTACGTATATTTTTTTGGCAAAGAATCAGAATACTTTACCTACTTTAAAGCCAAGGATTCAATTTTGCTAGGCAAAGGTTTGACTAAAATTGGGATTAACTATAAAATAGAATTAAAATCAATTTCTGATTTATAGAATACTTTTGGCCATGAAATTTAAACTAATTATAACCTTCTTATTCCTACCACAACTAGCAATTTGCCAGAATATAAATGAAATTGTTCTTAAACACTTTAAAGATGGAAAAGTTATTTCCAATTTGCTTATTGATTCAATTAATTCAGAATTACTTATTTCAGAGAACTACTTTTATCATTATATCAGCATCAAAAACCTAAAAATTATTGATTCAATACCAACAAAAATTGATTCAAGTTCTGGTAGTTATGCCATTCAAATTTTAAAAATAAAAAACAATAATTACATTAGTATAGATACTTCCTTTAGCTATACCCTAGAAAAGGGCGGCAAAAAGTATTTGCAGGAAATAAGGATTTATAATGATTCTGGCTCTTTGAATTATTTAAAACTGTATCTATCAGATAGCAACCCACAACCATTAGGAGATTACGATTCCTTAATTTATAAATACAATAATGAAACCAAACTTTTGGATGTAGCCTATTGGGGAAATAATGGCCAATTAAAAGTGAAAGGAACCAGAGATCCATTGTCAAAGGCATATGGTACAAAGGAGTGGTATTTTTATAATTTAACTGGTAATTTGGAAGCCATAGGATACATGGATTATGACCAGGGCAGCATAATTATGGATAGCTTAATAGTCAAAATAAAATTCATAACTAAATTTAAATACCAACTTTCTAATGACAAGGTAAAACTAGAGAATGCAAATCTTATTTTTGATATCCTGACACAAGGACATCCATATTTTAAAGTTATGGCATATAAAGACGAAGTAATACGCTTGGTTTTTAAATATTAGTTTTTTAGGATACTTCCTCTAGTGAAATGTAACCTACCAGCTCAGCAATCTGCCTTATCGAACATAAAAATCTCGAAGGATTCTCTAAATCCGACGTTTGAATATGCTTTACAAACCTTGGAAATTCAGTTCTTGACGATGGAAATATCCTTGTCGACATTGGAAAAAGCTCTGCCGAACCTGGAAATTGTCTTGCCGACGATGGAAATTCCCTTGTCGACATTGGAAAAAGCTCTGCCGAAGCTGGAAATTGCCTTGTCGACCTTGGAAAAAGCCCTGCCGAAGTTGGAAATGGCATTGCCGACGATGGAAATATCCTTGTCGACCTTGGAAAAAGCTCTGCCGACGATGGAAATCCCCTTGCCGACCTTGGAAATATCCTTGTCGAACTTGGAAGAAGCTTTGCCGAAGCTGGAAATGGTCTTGCCGACGATGGAAATCCCCTTGCCGACAATGGAAACACCCCTACAGACAACGAAAATGTTCGTGGTCCATCGACTATGGACCATGGACCACAAGCTTTTGACCTAGGATTTTTATCTTTGGCAAATTAGTGTATGAACAGAATAGATAGAATAGCCGCCATCCTTATTCACCTGCAATCAAAAAAATTGGTTCGAGGCCAGGATATAGCCAATAGGTTTGGGATAAGCTTACGCACTGTTTATAGAGATATTAAAACTCTGGAAGAAGCAGGTGTGCCCATTATAAGCGATGCCGGAATTGGCTATTCTTTGGTGGAAGGGTATAGACTCCCTCCTATTATGTTTACGAAAGAAGAAGCAATTGCTTTTTTAACTGCCGAGAAACTGGTAGAAAAACTTACGGATGAAGCTACTGCTAAATTGTACCAATCTGCCTTGTATAAAATTAAGGCGGTATTGCGTAACGATGAAAAAGAGCATTTGGAAAACATGTATCAACACATTGCAGTTTTAGATAGCCCATATATACCCAAGCAAGTCGAATGGAACACTCCTATACAAAGTATTCTAAAAAGCATTTCGCTAAAAACTGTTTTAAGTATTGAGTATAGCGCCTTACACTCTCAACAAAATACAAGCAGAACTATTGAACCCATTGGTATTTTCTTAAATGGAAACAACTGGTATGTAATTGCCTACTGTTGGCTCAGAAAAGATTACCGAACTTTTAGATTAGATAGAATTAGCAAAACACAATTCTTGGATCAAGAATTTAAGAAACAACACCCACCCTTAAATAAGTATTTGAAAGAACTTACGAAAGAAAATAGAGAGCTGCAGAAAGTTGTTCTTAGAATAAATAAAAGTGCTCATAAATATCTTGGCGAACAGAAATACTATCATGGTTTTGTATCGGAAACAGAAGTAAAAGATCAAATTGAAATGACCTTCCTCTGTTCTTCCCTTGAAGGGATGGCGCGTTGGTTTATGATGTTTGGCGATGAAGCCGAAGTTATATTACCCAGCAAATTAAAAACGAGAATTATTGACTTAGCCTCTGAAATAAAAAATAAAATGAAAATGTAATTTCCTACTGACATACTGTTGTCATACCGCCCTAATAAGTTTGCCTACACAAATTAATAAAAACAGTATGATTACATTTATGCAAGCGTTCTTGCAAGAACTAGAACACGAACGTATTGGCACCCGCAAAATGTTGGCCTTAGTGCCTGCCGACAAAGCCACTTTTAAGCCCCACGAAAAGAGCATGGCCTTAAAAGATTTAGCTACCCACATTGCAGATTTGCCAAGTTGGATTAGCTTGGCTTTGGTTCAAGACGAATTAGACTTTGCCACCAGCCCTTACAACCCACCTAATTGCGCTAACGCAGAAGAATTGCTTGCCTATTTTGATAAAAACTATCAAGAAGCACATGCAAATTTAAGCACCTATGATGATTCTGTTTTAGAACAAATTTGGACTCTAAAAAACGGAGACATAATTTATATGCAAGCGAACAAATTGCAAACCATACGCCATAGCTTCTGTCAATTGGTTCACCACAGAGCACAATTGGGCGTGTATTTAAGATTATTAAACATACCCATCCCCGGAGTTTACGGCCCTAGCGCAGATGAAAGTGGAATGTAGGAAGAAGGTCGCCGGTCGCGGGTTCCAAGTTACCAGCGACCAGCGACGGCCTTTCCTACCAGCGACTTTCTTCCCCACCAGCAACACGCGACTTTCTTTTAAAAGGATAAATTCATATACTTGAGGCACAAACTAAACTTATGAAATTATTCTTTACACTACTTACGCTTACTCTTATTCTTTCGTGTGGCAATGATGCCAATAAACCGTCAAAACTTAGCACGGGAGATTCTATTGCCGCGGCTTATGGCGATTATGCCAAACAAGAATTTACACTTAGCGACGCAACCACTAAATTCCTATGGCGCGATAGGCAGTTTGTGGCTGATTTAGGCGATACCTTTTCGGTACTTGTTTTAAATGATGCTTATACGGCAAACATAAACGATGCTGAACGCGCTGCACTTGGCTATGTGGCCACCTTTATTGGAAACGAATGTCAGTGGGACGGCGAAGGAAAAGAAGATAGAAGCAATTTAAAATGCAAAATATTGAGTCAGCTTAACCTTGGTTATCAATGCTCTGCGCAGCATTTAGACTTCCTTAGATATTGGTTTAGAAACGACCCAAAAGCGCTTGAAAGTTTGCAAAATTGCCCTACCACACCTGATGGAGCCACCATACAGGAAACCTTTGACGAAATTACCGTAAGAACAAAAGGCGATATTATTTCGGTAAAATATAATGTGAGTGGAATGAATATGCGAGAAGGAGAAGAATGGCATTACACACAAAAAGACCATTTCTCCTTCTCCAAAAATCAACTCAAACTCGTTAAACAAGAAAAATCGGATGTGGTGAGCGAAAGTATGGGGGATATGAATTAGGTCGCTGGTATAGAAGAAAGTCGCTAGCGACCATTCCTCACGCTTTTTCCCTCCATGCCTACTTTCCCTTTCCCTTTCTTCTTTTCTTTCCCTATTTTCGCGCAGCAATCATGAAGATAGAAGAATCAACCATAGACTTTGGTAAATACGAAACCGTAATTGGATTAGAAGTTCACGCGCAAATGCTTACGCATAGTAAGGCATATTGCTCTGACCCTTATGAATATGGCGCCGAGCCAAATACTCAGATTAGTGCTATTAGCTTGGGTCACCCAGGCACCTTGCCAAAACATAATAAGCAAGTAGTAGTTAATGCCATTAAAATGGGCTTGGCCTGTAATTGCAAAATTGCCGATCACCAATATTATGCGCGCAAGAATTATTTCTACGCCGATTTACCGAAAGGCTATCAAATTACCCAAGATAAAACGCCAATTTGTACAGGTGGTGCCATTGAAATTAGACTTAAAGACGGAAGTACTAAAAGCATAGGCTTAACACGTATACATATGGAAGAAGATGCTGGAAAAAGCATGCACGACCAGGATGTATACGATAGTTTAATTGACCTGAACCGTGCTGGAGTTCCGCTGATTGAAATTGTATCTGAGCCTGAAATAAAAACAGGAGAAGAAGCCTATCAATACCTTACCGAAGTGCGCAAATTGGTTCGCTACTTAGATATTTGCGATGGAAATATGGAAGAAGGTAGCCTTAGATGTGATGCCAATATTTCTGTGATGCTAAAGGGTGCCAAGGAATTTGGAACCAAAATAGAAGTGAAGAACATGAACTCGATGCGTAATGTGCAAAGAGCCATAGATTTTGAAGTACACCGCCAAATTGTGGCCATAGAAAATGGCGAAAAGCTATATATGGAAACCCGCAACTTTGATGCAATTAAAGGGATAACCTTAGCTATGCGTAGCAAAGAAGGCGCTGCAGATTACCGCTATTTTCCAGAGCCCGATTTGCCACCTTTGCATGTAACAAATGAGTTTATTGAAGGTGTAAGAGAGCAAATGCCTCAATTGCCAAAAGCCTTATTTGAAAAGTTTACCAAGAATATTGGACTAAACGAGTACGATGCCCAGGTACTGACCGAAAACAAAGATATTGCAGCCTATTTTGAAGATATGCTAAAGCATACAGGCAATGCAAAAGCGGCCTCGAACTGGCTAACAGGAACCATTAAAGGGTATTTAAACGAACAAGCAATTGATATTAACAACTTTGTTCTACAGCCTGCAAAAATTGCTGAGATTATTGCCTTAATTGATACAGGTAAAATTAGCAATAGCGCTGCCTCGCAACGCTTATTCCCAGAAATGATTAAGGAGCACCATAAATCGGCCCTACAAATTGCAGAAGCCCTGAACCTATTGCAGGAAAGCGATAGTGGCGAATTGCAAAAATGGATTGACGAAGCCCTTGCAAAATACCCAGAGAAAGTGGCTGAATACAAAGCTGGCAAACAAAGTTTAATGGGTTTATTTATGGGCGAAGTGATGAAGTTTAGCAAAGGTAAAGCCGACCCGAAAGTGACCACCCAAATGCTTAAAAAGAGTTTAGAAAACTAAGAATAGTAAGTACAATCACACATGAAAAAACACCTCTCGAAGCTTTTAGGATGCCTAAGTTTGGCTTTAATATTAGTAAGCGCCTGCTCAAGCAAAAAAGAAGAAATAAAAAAAGGCTTCACTATTACAGGAAAAATTTCGCATGCTAATGACATTAAAGGAATTAGCATCGAAGAATTAACACCTAGCGGATTAAGTTATTTAGATAGCACGAAATTAGATGCTGCAGGTAACTTTACCCTAACTGGCGAAATTAGTGAGAAGCTGTTTTGTGTTCTGCGCTTTACCAAAGGCGATATAGTGCTGGTAGTAGATACCAATAGCAATTTGAACCTAAACCTAGATGCGGATGATATGACTACCTACACAGTAGAAAACTCAAAAGAAAATGAGGAGCTAAAGCAATTGTATTTATTAAATGATAGCTACCTAAAAAAATCAAATGAGTTGAGCACTAGGTTCAGCAATAACATACTAATACCTGAAGCTAAAGCTAAAGAATTGCTATTGCTAGCCTTTGATAGCTTGCAAGCCGCTCACCAATTAGCCATTAAAACGTATGTAGGTTCGCTAACAAATTCTATGGTACCTTATTTTGCTAGCTCATTTTTATTGCCTACCCCTGATGTAGATTTTCTAGAAGCATTGGATAATACCTTGTATCCTAAATTTTCGCACTCTAAATATGCCATTCAATTGCACCAAAAGGTTGCCGACTTAAAGAAAATAGGAATTGGTTCTGTGGCACCAGATATTGTGTTAAATGATCCTTTTGGCAAAACAGTTTCCTTATCTGGACTTAGAGGAAAAATTGTATTGGTAGATTTTTGGGCAAGTTGGTGTGGCCCCTGCAGAGAGGAAAACCCAAATAATGTAATTCTTTATAATAAATATAAAACAGCTGGCTTCGATATTTTTGGAGTAAGTTTGGATGAAGATAGAGAAGCATGGATTGAAGCCATTAATAAAGACAAATTGCTTTGGAGTCATGGTTCGGATCTTCAAAAATGGAACTCGCCATTGGTTGCTTTATATAATTTGGAGGAAATTCCGTTTACTGTTTTGGTTGACAAAGAAGGTAAAATTTTGGCACGAGGTTTAAAGGGAAAAGAGTTGGAAGCCAAATTAAAAGAGGTGTTTGGCTTTTAAATAAAGGGGCTTAACCTTTTGATAACATTAACTTAACACTGCAATAAGGTAGGCAGAGGAATATTACATAAAATTTAACACCATGGAAAGTAACGGTAAAATTCTTGTAGTAGACGATGAGGCAGATATTATTGAGTTTATTTCGTATAATTTAAAGAAAGAAGGTTACGACGTTTATACGGCAACAAATGGAAAAGAAGCCCTGCCAATTGCCAAAAAAGTTAAGCCCGATTTAATCCTATTGGATGTAATGATGCCCATAATGGATGGCATTGAAACATGTAAGCAAATTAAGGCAGATCCAGATTTTGCAAAAACCTATGTGGTATTCTTAACTGCTAGAGCCGAAGAATACTCGGAAATAGAAGGATTTAATGCTGGAGCCGACGATTATATAGCCAAGCCAATTAAACCAAAAGTATTATTAAGTAGATTAAACGCCATACTTAGAAGGAAGGTAAAAGAAATCGTTTCGCCCTCTATTAGGGTAAAGGATTTGTTTATTGATAGAGAAACCTTTTTGATACACAGAGGAGAGCAAAAAATACAACTGGCTAGAAAAGAATTTGAACTCTTGTTTTTATTAGCATCAAAGCCTGGTAAAGTATTTACCCGCGAGTATATTTTAGAAAAAGTATGGGGCGAAGAAGTATTGGTAGTGGACCGAACCATTGATGTACACATCAGAAAAATTAGAGAAAAATTAGGCGATGAATATATAGGCACTGTAAAAGGTGTTGGATACAAATTTGAAATATGATTAGAAACCCTAAACCTACCAGCTTAGCTCTATTTATTTCGTTATTACTATCTGTTATACTGGGTACGGTTACCTTTTTTATAGAAGATTCGCATATACTTAGTGCTGTTATTATTTTTACCCTAAGCTTTGGTCTCTCTTTTTTCTTATTCTTTTACACGCTTGAGTTTTTTATTTACCGCAAAATAAAACTCATTTATAAAACCATTCATAGCCTTAAAACTCAGCGCTACGATGCGGTGATAAGCAATTTTAATTGGGACAAAGACCCCATTTATGAAATGAACAAGGAGGTTATTAAGTGGGCAAGGGATAACAAATTTGAAATTGAGCAACTTAAAAAACTAGCCGATTTTAGGAAAGAGTTTTTGGGCAACGTATCTCATGAATTAAAGACTCCTATTTTTAATATTCAAGGGTATATACACACCTTAATTGATGGGGCTATTGATGATCCAAATGTAAATGGCCGTTTTTTGGAAAAAGCTGCAAAAAGTGCGGATAGATTGAGCGATTTAGTGGCCGATTTATTAGCCATTTCGCAATTAGAAAGCGGAGAGCTGACCATGGAATTGGAACGCTTTGATATTGCTTCCTTAATACGCGATGTATATGAACAATTAGGAAACTCTAAAGTTCAATTATTAATTAAAGAAGGTTGTAATGGCCCCTTTTATGTATTTGCAGATAGGTATAGAATACGCCAAGTCCTAGTTAATCTTATTTCGAACAGTGTTAAATACGGTAAACAAAACGGCACCACCACCGCAGGAATTTATGATATGGATGAAAATCTATTGATTGAAATTGCAGATAATGGTCAGGGTATTGCCCAAGAACATTTGGCCAGAATATTTGAACGTTTTTATAGAATTGATAAAAGTAGAAGCAGAGAAGGCCAAGATGGTGGAACAGGATTAGGCTTAGCAATTGTTAAACATATTATTGAAGCACACAGGCAAACCATTAATGTAAGAAGTGCTATTGATATTGGCACTACCTTTGGGTTCACCCTTAAAAAAGCAGATAGCTAAGGTCGGAAACGGCTATTTTGGGAAAATATTACCCACAATTCCAAAAATTATCGCGCCTATTCAATAAAAATATTGGCAGTGTGCTCAAAAAAGATATATTTGCCTACGACCTAAAAAATTTTACACTAATGGTTAAGAGTACTAAGAAAAAGATCCGCATGGAGTTTGAAATAAAAGCATCGCCTTCTATGCTTTTTAATTATATCAGCTCACCATCGGGTTTATCGCAATGGTTTTGCAACGACGTAGACATTTATAATAATTTCTATAAGTTTAAATGGGATGGCGATGAAAACATTGCCGAATTATTAAAAAAGACTCCTTTAAAGGGAGTTAAGTTCCGTTGGAAAGACACTCACCCAGATGAGTTTTTTGAATTTGAAATTCAACAAGATGAGTTAACCGATGATGTTGCCCTTGTGGTTACAGATTACGTAGAGCCAATTGACGAAAAGAATGCCATTTTACTTTGGGAAAACCAAGTACATGAATTAAGAACATTACTAGGCGGATAATACCACTTCTATAAACTTTTTATAAAACCCGATTGCCTCTTCAAAAAGGTTTTCGGGTTTTTTTGTGCCCGATACCCAAACAAATTTCAACATATCTTGCTTCAACACCTGTACTTTTTGTGCCTCACTTAATTTGGCTATAGCTACAAATTCGCTCGCTTCAAAATTGTTTTCCCAAAGGTTGTCTCCCACGTAAATTAAGGTTTGGTCCTCGCAAATTTCTACTAGTTTTTCGCACAAATCAGGTCTGTCCTTGGTTCGAACCAACACTTGAAAGGAGGCTGCATGCCCCCACCAGAAAAGGGTTCTAAAGAGGAAGGGGAAATTATTTCCAGAAATTTTAGGATAATCTAGCACCATATAAGGTAGGTTCAGAAAGTTTTCTCCTGAACTTATTTTAGAACCGAAACCAGGCAAAAGCAGCTCTAAATCTTGGCCCAAAGACGCTAGTTGTGCCTTTATTTTAAGGGTGGCATTTTTTTTGAGTAAAGGGTACCACGTGTCTGTAATTAAATTGAATTCGTCATTATTCAATTTATTTGCCCATTTTTGTTCCATTCTGTCAAATATAATCAAGCGTGAAGAAGTTTTATCTATTCATTATAAAGAGTTATCTTAAAGCATTTCTACCAACCTTTATCATAGTTATGATGATTTTGCTGATGCAAGTTATCTGGCTCTATGTAGATGAACTCATTGGCAAAGGATTAGATTGGTTAATTATTGGCGAATTATTATTCTACTTCTCGGCTAGTTTAATACCGCAGGCCTTACCCCTATCTGTACTCTTGGCAAGTATTATGACCTTTGGTAACCTAGGCGAAAGTTATGAATTGGTTGCCGCCAAAGCCTCTGGTATTTCTATTTGGCGTATGTTTAGGCCCATGTTTATGGTTATGATGGTGGTGGCTACCTTTGGATTCTTCGTATCCAATGTATTGATCCCTCAGGCCAATTTAAAAAAGGGGTCCTTGCTTTACGATGTTCGTCAGCAAAAACCCTCCCTGGCCATTAAACCCGGCGTATTTAGTCAAGATATACCAGGCATTACCCTACGAGTTGGAAAAAAAGACAGGGTTACCCAAGAACTACAAGAAATAATTATTTACGACCAAAGAGAAAGTCAGATACACCCCGTAATAATTTATGCTAAACGCGGCACCATGACCATGAGTCCCGATAAGCGCTATTTGTTTTTAACATTGTTTGAAGGCGGACGATACGAAGAGTTGGAAAAGGTTAAGGGGTATTATTATTCGCAACAACATTCAACCATGACATTTAACCAAGAGCGCATTGCTTTTGATATGAATAGTTTTAAGTTTAACCGAACCGACGAGAGCTTATTTAAACATCATTGGGAAATGCTAAACGTTTTAGAATTAAGTGCGGCTAGCGATTCGCTAGAGGGTGTGGCAGAGAACAAATACAAAGAGTTAAAAGGTTTTATTCAACCATATTATTATTTTTCTAAAGCCAGAGGCGATAGTTCTCAACTAGTGGCCGATTCGAACAAGATTTTAGTAAAGACCCGTGAGGCAGATATTACCAGTCATTTTCATGATGTATCAAGCCAAACAATTTACGCCAACGCCTTAAACTCGGCACGCAGCGCTATGAATATTGTTGAGTATAGTATTGGAGAATATAAAGAACTTACAAAACTTAGAACAAGACATACTATTGAATGGCATAGAAAGTTTATTTTATCTGTTGCTTGTATTGTGATGTTCTTTATAGGTGCACCATTAGGGTCAATCATTCGTAAAGGAGGCTTTGGTTTGCCAATTGTGGTTTCGGTATTATTATATGTTAGTTACCACATTGTATCGCTCTCGGGGGAGAAGGCTGCAAAAACAGAGGCATGGTCGCCCGGGCAAGGTATGTGGTTAGGCATATTTGTATTTATACCCTTAGGATTTTTTATAACCTATCAAGCAGCCACCGATTCGGCACTATTTGATAAGATTATCTTTAGCAAAATTTCGAAACGATTTAAGAAACTATTTTCTAAGAAAAGCCATACACCACAAACCTAAGGTAAGTGTGTAAAAAATTATCTTTGCGAAGTACATGAACTGGATAGAACAACTAAAAACTAAAATAGGTCGCCTAATCTTGCAACGCAATTTGCCTAAAGCAAAGCAGCAGGTGCATGCTATTCCGCATTTTAGCGATTTACATGAGGTTGGAATTATATATAATGCAAACTCAAAAGAAAACGAGGAGCAAATAAACCAAATAGCTCATTTTTTAAGGGAACAAGGTAAAAAGGTTTGGATGATGGGCTATGTAGATGCCAAAACCTTACCAGCAAATAAAAAATTTCATATTAGCTCTGAGTATTTCTGGAAGGAAAAATTAAGCTTTTTTAATCTGCCTGAACCCAGTAAAATTGGCAACTTCATTACGCACAAATTTGATTTAGTTTTGAACCTATACCTAGAAAGTGAATTGCCTTTGCAGGCTTTAAGTACCTATTGCCAAAGTGCTTATTCTATGGGAGCGCAACTACCAAATGGATTAAGTTACAACGACAGTATTATTGATATTGGTTCAGACAAAAACATACAAAACCTAGCCGCCCAAATGGTACATTATTTAAAAGTAATAAACCAGAAATAGATCCATGGAAAAAATGCACTTACCTTTAATGGAACACTTTTATACGCTGCAAGGCGAAGGCTACCACACAGGCAGAGCTGCTTATTTCTTGCGCTTAGGAGGCTGTGATGTAGGCTGCGTTTGGTGTGATGTAAAAGAAAGTTGGGACGCCACTAAACATCCACAGGTTTCTATTGAGAACATGAGTTTGTGGGCAAAAGAATCGGGTACACCCATGGTGGTAGTTACCGGTGGCGAGCCTTGTATGCATAACTTAGAAGCCTTAACAAAAAGTATAAAAGACCAAGGTCTTGAAACCAATATAGAAACCTCGGGCTCACACCCTTTAACAGGAACATGGGATTGGATTTGTGTTTCGCCAAAGAAATTTAAAGCGCCTTTGCCAGAAGTATTAAAACAAGCACACGAACTAAAGGTGGTGGTGTTTAATAAAAGTGATTTTGATTGGGCCCAAAAACATGCCGCCTTAGTTGGTTCGGCCTGCAAACTATACTTACAACCCGAGTGGGATGAGGCAAACAAAATGTTGCCGCAAATAATTGAATTTGTAAAGCAAAACCCCGCTTGGCGAATTAGTTTACAAACCCATAAATTCTTACAAATACCTTAAATCTTTATTTTAGCTCTTGCTTTAATTGCTCTACTATTTTGGCAACCGCTGGGCAAATTAAACTATTTAAATAGGTAATTTTAAGCTTTTGAAATTGATCGCGTTGTTGAGTGTGAGGATATTCTCTACAAGCATTTGGGCGGGCTTGGTATACACTACAATAATGGTCTGAACCCAAGAATGGACAAGGCATTTGGGTAAATACATAATCGCCATCTTCATCTGTTTTAAGATAGGTTTCGGCAAAAATGGAGGGGCGTAATTTTAATTCCTTAGCTAATCTATCTACATCTTTATTAAGCAAAAGCGGACCTGTAGATTTGCAGCAATTAGCGCAGAGCAAACAATCTATTTGCTCAAAAGCCTGCTCATGTAAATCTTGAATAAGAGTATCTAAATGAGCAGGTTTTTGTTTCCGCAATTTTTCGAGAAACTTTTTATTTTCGGCCTTATTTTTAGTTGCCGTATTGAGGTATTTTTTATATTCAGCCTCCATGCAAAACCTAGGCTTCTTTTTTTAATTCGTGGCCCATTTTCACACGCTTAGTTTCGAGGTACTTTTGGTTGTGAGGATTAGATTTTACACTTAATGGCACGTTTTCTACAATCTCTAAACCATACCCAATTAAGCCTGCGCGTTTGGTTGGATTATTGGTCATTAAGCGCATTTTTTGAACACCCATGCTGCGCAAAATTTGAGCACCAACACCATAATCGCGTTCATCCATTTTAAAGCCTAATTGTAAGTTAGCATCAACGGTATCTACCCCTTGTTCTTGCAATTTATAGGCCCTTAATTTATTAACTAAACCAATGCCTCTACCCTCTTGGTTAATATACAAAACCATGCCCTTTCCTTCTTGCTCAATAAGCTCCATTGCTTTATGAAGTTGATCTCCACAATCGCAGCGCATCGAATGAAAAATATCGCCGGTTATGCAGCTAGAATGCACGCGAACAAGAACAGGTTCCTCTTCTGTCCAAGTGCCTTTTTGCAATACCAAATGTTCTTCGCCTGTATCAATTTGTTTAAATGCGGTTAAGATAAAATTGCCATATTCGGTAGGCATATCCACCGAAATTAGTCGTTGAATTAAAGATTCTTTTTCGAGGCGGTAAGCAATTAAATCTTTAATGGTTACCAATTTCATATCAAACTTTTGGGCAATCTTAATTAAATCGGGCACACGAGCCATACTGCCATCTTCATTTAATATTTCCACAATACATCCAGCCGGTTCAAAACCTGCCAGACGAGCAAAATCTATGGCTGCCTCGGTATGACCCGCTCTGCGTAAAACACCCTCAGGACGTGCTTTTAATGGAAAAATATGGCCTGGTTTACCAAAATCTTCTGGTTTGCTTGAAGGATCTATAAGAGCTTGAACCGTTTTAGAACGATCTTGGGCAGAAATACCAGTTGTACAACCTTTGCCTAACAAATCAACAGAAACGGTAAAAGGTGTTTCGTGGCTGGTAGTATTATGGCTTACCATTAAATCAAGCTGGAGTTCAGAACATCTGCTTTCGGTAAGTGGAGCACATATAAGGCCTCTGCCTTCGCGGGCCATAAAATTAATTACTTCTGGTGTTACATTGCGCGCAGCAGTTAAGAAATCGCCTTCGTTTTCACGATCCTCGTCATCCACAACGATAATCATTTTACCTAAACGAATATCCTCAATAGCTTCCTCAATGGTATTAAATTTAAACATAACCTAAAATTGAGGTGCAAATATAATAGAAAACTTGGCATGGCATTACTAGCTTAATGCGCTTAATTATAGAAATTACTTATCGCCGAGGTAATAGTAGTCGCTAATTTTATGTACTATTTCGTGAATAATATCGTCTAAGTCGTTCGACTCTTCTTCGAGGTGTTTAATATAGAGGTTACGCTCCTCCTTTTCCTCTGTTTCCTTGAGTAAACTAACAAGGCCAAGAATATTTGCTACTGGTTTGCGCACTTCATGAGATTGTTTCCAAGAGATGGAATTTAGCATTTCATTTTTCTTCTGAAGGTTAATTTCAATGCGTTTCCGTTGGTCAATATCAACACTATCAAAAGACACTCCCATTAAATTATTTTGATGGTCGTAAACAGGGTAATAAGAAATGCTGAACCAAACGTATTTATTAGATTCAACCTTTAGTTCGCGTTCAATCTTAACCACTTGACCATTTAGGGCCATATTAAAGGCTTTGAGAAAGGGTATTTCTGCATCTTCAAAAATATAATCTCTAAAATCATCGCCTTCTTTCAACTCTTTATGTGAAAGTTGAAACATGGTTATAGCTGCCTGTTTGTTATAACTAAGCACTTTAAAATCGGGACTAATGAGTACATTACAATCGGAGGTACTATCTAATAAAGCGCGCAATTTGCTTTCAGAATGGAGAAGGCTATTGGCAATGGTTCTTTCCTCGGTAACATCTTTAAAGAAAACAGTTAAACCTTCTGGAGAAGGGTAAACGGTGGCTTTGTAAATAACCTCTTTATTCAAAACTTTTTCTTCAAAACTTATGGATTCATTTTTTTCAAAAGCCCATAAAAGTAATTTGGGGAATTGATAATGTGCATTTTCAGAAAAAAACTTCCAAAATGAGTTTCCTAATACTTCCTCTTTACGTAGGCCTAACAGCTCCTCTGCAGCATGATTAAATTTTAGAAACTCCCAATTTTTATTTAGGACAAAAAAACCCTCTGAAATATTTTCAATAATTGAATCTGCTTTTCTTTCAAATTCAAGAGCTTTCTCGTTAGCTAATTTCGATTCGGTAATATTATGACCCACACACATAATTCCGAGAGGGAAACCATATTCATCCATTAGCAATGAAAACTCCCAAGTAGTCCAAATATATTCATTTGCAATTGGTGTTCCTTTTCTAATTTGCAGCTCAACTACTTCATGCGGGTTTGCAATGATTTTATTTGTAGCAATTAAGCACTTCTCTTGATCGTCGGGATGCACTAAATGATACGAATGTAAACCTATCCAATTATCGGAATAAAAAGCAAACTGATTCTGGTAATGCTCGTTAACAAACTTAAAATTACCATCCATTCCAACAACAGTTAGATAGTAGTTTTTTGACTTTAATATCCAATTAGGTAGAAGGTGAATCATGGAATAGGTTTCTCAATTTTAAGAAACTAAACACAAAAAACAAAGGACTAATGACCTAATTTGACATTTGGAGGCTAAAAGTGTTGTATCACAACCCTCTTTTTTCATTTAAAATCCAAAACAGCCCCTTAACATCGGCTTTTGGTTCCTTAAGTAATATTGTAATGGCAATTCCTTCTAATAGGGTTAAAAAACCTAGAATAATTACACCATAATAAAACCAAGGCATGAACCCAATGGTAAAAAGAAGCACAAAAAATATTCCTTTCAAATAGGCACCAATTTTTGCCGAATAAGTATGGTAGCTATTAAACTTGCCAAATTTAAAATAAGGTAGAACATCCACTAATAAAACACCCCCTAAATAGGTAAATAAAGAAAGATAATAAGGTTCGAAATCAGTTGGTTTAAATGCCACTACACCAGCAATTGCTAAAATATAGGTACCAGTATCGGCCATAGAATCTAGGGTCGCTCCTATCTCAGTCATTTGATTAAAACGTCTAGCTATCCATCCATCTAAAATATCTGTGACAAAATGAGCACAAATAAAAAATACAAACCAAGACTCTAAGCCTTCATAAATAAGGATGCCTATAAATGGAAACGAAAATAAACGAAACAAACTAAGGATATTGGGAATGGTTAGTGGGAGGTTTATTATTTTCATTTGAAAGGGTTTTGGTTCTAAGAGTAAGTA
Organism: Bacteroidetes bacterium B1(2017); assembly: GCA_002256395.1. GTDB lineage: Bacteria > Bacteroidota > Bacteroidia > UKL13-3 > UKL13-3 > B1. The sequence goes on from NKJG01000005.1 coordinate 80,069, forward strand.
ATTGTTATTCAAAGATATCATTTCAGTAGAATATGTCGCGGGTCGCTGGTCGCGGGTTGCGGGTCGCGGGTTGCTGGTCGCTAGTTGTTGTTGTTGGGAGGTAGGGGGTTCTGCCAGAAGCTAGAGGCCAGAAGCCAGTTTCGTACTTCATAGAAATTTAGCTACCTTGCGGGCATGAATTATTTGAGGGCAGAAAACCTGTCGAAACGCTTTGGAGAGAGAATTTTATTCGAAAACATTTCCTATACCTTGGTTAAAGGTAGTCGAGTTGCATTAATTGCTAAAAATGGAACAGGCAAAACTTCCTTATTAAACATCCTCACACTCAACGATGAACCCGATAGCGGCAACATTGTTATTGACAAGAATATTAAATGGGCCTATTTAGAACAAGACCCAAGTTTTAATAAAGTAGATACCGTTTGGCAAGCTGTTTTTAACTCAGAAAACGAGGTTTTAAAAGCTGTAGCCGAATACGAATGGTGTATAGAAGAATTGGAAACTCAGCCCGATGATGCTGTTTTACAGAGCCGACTTCAGGCTGCCATGGAACAAATGGATGTATTTCAAGCCTGGGATATTGAGGCTAGGGTGCACACTATTTTAACCCAATTAAACTTACAGCATCATTTACATCATACGGCAGATCAATTGAGTGGTGGACAAAAAAAGCGGTTGGCATTGGCTAGGGTTTTAATTCAAACACCCGATATGCTAATTTTAGATGAGCCTACCAATCACTTAGATATTCCAATGATTGAGTGGTTAGAGGCCTATTTAAAATCGCAAGACATTACGCTTTTACTAGTTACCCACGATAGATATTTCTTAGACAATGTGTGTAATGAAATTATTGAGATGGATTTGGGTCAGCTTTTTACCTATAAAGGCAATTATGCCTATTTTTTAGAGAAGAAAGAACAACGCGAAACCTACCAAGCCAAAGAAGCAGATGAGGCGCGTAAATTGGCGCGTAAAGAATTAGAATGGATGCGCAGGCAACCAAAGGCTCGTACTACCAAATCAAAAAGTAGAATTGACGCCTATTACGAAACCAAAGAAAAAGCATCTTTTAGAAAAGACGATTCGCAAGTAGAAATTCAAATGCAAATGAAACGCATGGGAAATAAAATACTTGAGGTTCAGCAATTGCACAAAAGCTATGGAAAATTAAAAATTGCCGAAGACTTTACCTACCTATTTAAACCAGGCGAACGCATTGGGGTTATTGGTAAAAATGGGGTTGGAAAATCTACTTTCTTAAACATGTTGCAAGGCTTGGAGAAACAAGACTCTGGCAAAATTGTAAAAGGAGAAACTATTAAGTTTGGGTATTATGGTCAGCAAGGCCTACAGCTAAAAGAAGATAAACGCGTAGTTGAAGTAATAACAGATATAGCAGAATATTTAGAAGTTGGTAAGGGCGTTAAAATAACAGCCATTGCTTTGCTGCGCATGTTTTTGTTCGACCCTAAGAAGCAACACAACTATGTAAGCTCATTAAGTGGAGGCGAAAAACGTAGGTTGTATTTGTTAACGGTGTTGATGGAAAAACCAAACTTCTTAATTTTAGATGAGCCTACCAATGATTTGGATATTGAAACCCTAAATGTGTTGGAAGAGTTTTTAGAAAGTTATGAAGGGTGTTTGCTTGTGGTTACCCACGACCGTTATTTTATGGATACTTTGGTAGAGAAACTATTTGTTTTTGAAGGCGAAGGACATATTAGAGACTTTAATGGCAATTACCAGGACTACCTGAATGAATTGGAAGATAAGAAGCAGGCAGCATACAATGCAAAGCAAGAATTGTTGAAACCAAAAGTAGAACCTAAAAAAGTAGAAGCTCCAAAACCTGTAGAAAAGAGGAAGCTAACTTTTAAGGAGCAGCGCGAGTTGGAGCAATTAGAAACGGATATGGAAATGCTTTCAGGCCGCAGAAAAGATTTAGAAAATATGCTGAGCCAAGGAAGTAATAATCATCAAGAATTATTGGAGTGGAGCACAGAAATTGAGACCATTAAAAACGAGCTAGATGATAAAGAATTGCGTTGGTTGGAATTAACGGAATAGCCATTCGATAAACTCAGGCTGACAATGCTATAGGAGAAGAAGCGAGAGACGAGAAGCGAGATGCGAGAAAAAAGTGTACAGAATACAGAGTTCAGATAGGAATTTTCTGAAATCTGTATTCTGTACTCTCACTTAGCTACCAGCAGGTTTGGTCATTACTAATTTAACACCAAAATTTAAATAATTAAGTGATTGAAAAGCTTCGGTGCTTGAGCTCTGTGAAGAAATATCTGTTTTCTGTTTAGCGCCTGTATAATCTCCGTATAGAGAGATTGCAAATACATCTGGAATGACAACAAATTTAACTTGAGCTCCAAAAGAATAAGCAAAAGCAATATTGCCATCAAAATTAAACAGCTCCTTTACTAGTACAACATTATTATTATCATAAACAGTTACCGAAAATGCTTTGGTGTTATTAAAAATAATCCCTGCTGTTCCATTCACCCCAAAAGATACTTTATCGCTTACTGGAAAATCGTAAGAAGGACCAACAGTGGTAAGAATAGGGCTATATTTACTGTCAGAAATTTCTGTTCTATATCCTAATTCTTTCGTAAATTTTTCTTCCATAGTTTTAGTATCCATGGCATTCCATTGAAAGGTTGAGTGCGAATAAAACGAAAGTCCTTTTGGAAAATTCTTTAATGGACTTTTAGTATCTAACACAATACCCCAACCATTTTTGGCAAAACCGCCCTCTTTTAAATCTGTTGATTTAAATTTACCAACCGGCATGGCCATAAATGCGCCCACACTGGTTTGATTTTGTGCAAAGATGTTTTGAGAAGCAAGACTTAAAAATAGGGCAAAAAAAGGAAATAGGAGTTTTCTTTTCATAGTAGTAATTGTTGCAATAGGTAAAAAGTTAATAAATATTTCAATTAAACAAATGTGTTTATTATTGGTTTTATTATCAAGTAATTTTAATAAAAAGACAAAAATTAAGAGCAATACTCCTTGTTTGTGGCAGATTTATATTCATATTAGTTCAAATAAAAATCGTAAGTTTATTTATCTTTCATGGATTGGTTTGGCCATTTTGTTATATAAAAATTAAGGCGCAATCTAAAAACATCTATAAAACTAATGACACAAAAATCTGCATTTTCTGAAACCATAGCTTGGGGCGATTTTGAGAAAGTTGAACTACGTGTTGGCACTATTATTAAAGCCGAAGAATTTGCTAAAGCGCGCAAACCTGCCTATAAGGTTTGGGCCGATTTTGGTGAGTTTGGTATAAAAAAAACGAGTGCTCAAATTACACATCATTATACCTGCGAAGGGCTTATTGGGCAACAAATAATTGGCGTATTAAATTTTGAACCCAAGCAAATTGCCGACTTTATTTCGGAATTTCTATTAACTGGTTTTGCCGACGAGCAAGGGAATATTATACTATCGCAACCTAAGAATGTGGTGCCTAATGGGAGTAGGCTTGTGTAGAAAAGTGTGAAGAAAGGGAAAGAGAAAGAAATGTGCCTCTTTCTCTATCTCTTTCTCTCTTTCTCCTTCTCTTTCTCTTCCTTCTGCACCATGCCTTTTCTCAATTATTCCCTTACATTTGCGGCTATGGAAAATCCGAAGGTAATTCCCTTTAAACAAATGATACTTGAGGAGGATGAGCATTTTGTGTTTATTAATAAACCCGCGCTTTATTCTTCATTAGACGATAGACATGGCGATGTATTCTCTATTATTCGTCAGGCCAAGAAACACGATGAAAACCTACAACTTTGCCACAGATTGGATAAAGAAACAAGTGGTATTTTGGTGATTGCGAAAAACGAAATGGTTTACCGAGAGATGGCTATGTTATTTGAAAAACGTGAGGTTAAGAAAGTATACCACGCAGTAGCAGAAGGCGTTTTAAACGTTCAAGAGCAAAAAATCGTTTTACCTTTGGGTCAAACCGCTAAGGGCGTTGCCAAAATTGATAAAATAGACGGAAAGCCATCTGAAACAATTGTAAGTACTCTCAAAAATTACCGCCATTATACTTTATTAGCATGTATGCCTGTTACCGGTAGATTGCACCAAATTAGAATTCACTTAGCATCCCAAAATTTCCCATTGGTTGCAGATGTAACGTATGGTGGTAAAATGCCTTTTCTATCAAAAATAAAGGCCAAATACAAAGAGGGCAAATGGGAAAACGAAGAGCCAATGATGAAACGCGTAGCACTTCACTCCTACTCGATTCACTTTAACTTATTTGAAAAGGAATACAATATTGTAGCTCCGTATCCAAAAGACTTTGCCGTTTTGGTGAAGCTGTTGGAAAAGAATGATGCTTAAGAAAGCTGCTGGCTTCTGGCAGCTAGCTCCTGGCAATTTTGTAAGTTAAGATAAATAAAAAAAGGCCAGAAGCCAGAAGCTAGTTGCTAGAGGCTTTTACCTCAGTTACCGACAAATCTAATGGATTAGCAATTTTTTCTGGAAGGAGAGCAAAATCTATTACCTCGTGCATTTCTTTTACATAGGTAAAGTGTAGGTCTTTTAAGTACACTTCCTTTATTTCAAGAATGTCTTTTCGGTTGGCTTCGCACAATAAGATATCTTTTATACCAGCACGTTTGGCTGCAAGTATTTTTTCTTTCACGCCACCAATTGGCAATACTTTTCCGCGCAGAGTAATCTCACCTGTCATGGCTAAATGAGGCCTTACTTTGCGTTGAGTAAATACAGAAGCCAATGAGGTAAGCATGGTAACACCAGCAGAGGGACCATCTTTTGGAACGGCACCTGCAGGCACGTGAATATGTAAATCAAATTGATCAAATACTCTTGAATCAACACCCAATTTTTCGCAATTAGCTTTTAAATAACTTAAGGCGGTTATAGCCGACTCTTTCATTACTTCGCCTAAATGACCAGTAAGAGTAAGTTTGCCTTTACCTTTAGAAAGGATACTTTCTACAAATAATATTTCACCCCCAACGCTTGTCCAAGCTAAGCCTGTAACAACTCCAGCCACATCGTTTCCTTGGTAAATTTCTTTTTCTCCCCTATCGGCACCTAAGATTTGAATAACCATATCGGCATCAATTTTCTTCACATATTTTTTGCTCATTACTTTTTCGCGAGCAATATGACGGGAGATAGATGCGATTTGTTTTTCGAGGCCACGTACACCACTTTCGCGGGTATAGCCATCAATTATTTTCTTAAGAATATCTTCACTTAACTCAAAGTCTTTTGGCAATAAGCCATGGTTTTCTTTTTGCTTAGGGATTAGATATTTCTTAGCAATTTGAACTTTCTCTTCAAGAGTATAGCCGTTAATTTCTATAATCTCCATTCTATCTAATAAGGCAGGTTGAATGGTATCTAAAGAATTAGCTGTGGCAATAAACATAACATGTGAGAGATCGTATTCTATCTCTACATAATTATCATAGAAGGTTCCATTTTGTTCTGGATCCAACACCTCTAACAAAGCCGAGCTAGGATCGCCTCTAAAGCTATTCCCAATTTTATCAACTTCATCTAAAACAAAAACAGGATTATTAGATTTTATCTTCTTTAAATTTTGGATAATACGGCCAGGCATGGCGCCAATATAGGTTCTGCGGTGACCACGAATTTCGCTTTCATCGCTTAAGCCACCTAAGGCAATACGTGCATATTTACGACCAACAGCTTTTGCAATAGACTTACCCAAAGATGTTTTACCCACCCCTGGAGGTCCGTAAAGACAAAGGATTGGGCTTTTCATATTGTTCTTTAATTTAAGAACAGCCAAATATTCTAGAATACGTTGCTTAACTTTTTCTAAACCAAAATGATCTTCGTTTAATATCTTTTCGGCACGGCGCAAATCAAAATTATCTTTGCTGTAATCGCCCCAAGGCAAATCTAATAGGAGTTGCAAGTAGCTTAATTGAATGCTGTAATCGGGTGCCATTGGATTGGTTCGGCGCAAGCGCTCTACTTCTTTAGCAAAGGACTCGCTTACTTTTGCATCCCATTTTTTAAGTTTAGAAGCCGACAAAAGCGTTTCAATATCGCGTTCAGGCGAATCGCCACCAAGCTCTTCTTGGATGGCTTTTATTTGTTGTTGTAAAAAGAAATCGCGTTGTTGTTTATCTAAATCTCCACGAACCTTGCTTTCAATTTGAGCTTTAATTTCGGCAAATTGGTAATCTCTCTTAAGTGCTTCAAGAATTTTTTGCGCCCTAGATTTATAAGGAAGTTCTTCTAAAATTGCTTGCTTTACTTGAATTTCTGAGTTTAGGTTAGAAGCCACAAAGTTTACCAAAAAGGTAGGGCTTTTAATTTTACTAATCGCTTGAGCCGCCTCACTAGGCATGTGCGGCGACATATTAATAATACGTTGAGAGAAATCTTTAATAGATTCTGCCAAAGCTTTTGTTTCTTCATCCTCCACAAAATCGGGTTCATCTAGCGGAAGAATTTGAGCCTTAATATAAGGTTCGTGTTGCAGTACCTCATTAATTTTAAATCTACGTTTACCCTGAATAACCGCCATGGTGCTACCATCGGGCATTTTAATCATTCGAAGAATAGAGGCTACTGTACCAATTTCATATAAGTCCTCAAGAATTGGCTCTTCAATATCGGCCGATTTTTGGGCAACCACACCCACCAATTTATCCTTTGTTTTGTATGCTTCTTTAAGTAATTGAATGCTCTTATCGCGCGCTACTGTAATTGGCATAACCACACCTGGAAAAAGAATGGTATTTCTAAGCGGCAAAATTGGCAGACTTTCAGGAAGCTTCTCCTTATTCATTTGGTCTTCCTCCTCTTGACTAAGCAAGGAAATGAAATCGGTGCTTTCGTTTTCGTCGTTAATTATATTGCTCAAAATCAATCTATCGTGCATGTTTTTCGTTTTCAATAGCCATTAAACTCAAATGGCAGCCTTATACTTTATCAATGTTTATGCCAACTAAAATTCAAATTGTCCAAAATACCTATCCACTAAAATTGCGCCTGCTACGGCTACATTTAAACTTTCGGCTAAGCCTCTTTTTTCAATGCGAATGGTTTTATTAACCATCGCTCTAAGTTGAGGGTTAATGCCTGAGCCCTCGTTCCCTAGCAGCAAAATCATATCCTGAGGAAAATCAAAAATTCTTGATGCTTGGCCTTCCATGCTTGCAGCAATAATGGGTAAATTAATCGTTTTGAACCAATCTGCCAAATCGCCATAGTGAATAGAAACTCTGCCAATTGAACCCATGGTAGATTGAATAACCTTAGAGTTGTAACAATCAACGGTTTGAGGCGAACAAAGGATATGTTTTACGCCATACCAATCGGCCAAACGAATGAGGGTACCCAAATTTCCGGGGTCTTGTATGGTATCTAGTGCTAGAATTAAACCGTTTAATTCAGAAGGATTAAAGACAGGTTTAGGCATATGAAAAACGCCAATTACTTCGCGAGTACTTTGCAGGCTGCTCATTTGTTCGAGTTCTTTTTGAGAAATTTCAACAAAAGGCAATTGACTTAAGAAATCTGGTGTTTGTTGGTTCAGCCAGCTAGCAAGAGCGTAAATTTGTTGTGGTTTGATTTTAGAAATTATTAAATCCACTACCGATTTGTTACCTTCCGCAACAAATAGAGAATTTGTATTTCGAACATTCTTATCCCCAAGTGATTTAACCAGTTTGATATCGGCTTTTGTTAACATACGTACTGCTTTAATTTTAATTATTCTTTTGGGAATGATGCAGGCCTGCAATTTACCAAAACTTGCCAGAAAAGAAGGGCCTATTCTTTATAAAAATCAAGTAGATATTTCAGAAAAAAAAGAATCACGCTTATTTACAAGTGATTTAGATGGGTATATAAAGCAACGTCCCAACAAGTCCTTGCTTGGTATTTCTAGGTTCGGCCTACGTTTTTACAAATTAGGTTCACGCATTCCAAACACTTGGCTTGGAAGGCAATTTCAAAGCAAATTAGGCGAAGCTCCTGTAATTTTAGATACAAGTTTAATAGAAGCTTCCGTAAAAGGCATGAGAAGTTTCTTACGAACCGAAGGGTATTACTATCCTAAAATTAGTTATGAGGTAACAGGAAAAATTCACAAGCAAAAGGTAAAATATATCATTCAAACAGGTTCGGCCTACCATGTGTATAGGATTGAACAGCATATTGCCGACAAAGATTTAGATTCATTAGCAAGAGCCAATACAGAGTTTAGCCATATTAGATTAGGTAATAGGGCAACCTTTGAGAATATGCTTAAAGAAAAAAACAGGGTTAGTGAATTATTGCGAAACAATGGTTATTTCTCATTTAACAAGGATTTGGTAAAATTTGATGTAGACACAAATATGGGCGATTTTCATTCTATGATTGGAACGAACATCTCCAATCCAGAAGATTTTAAACGCTACCATAAATACTATATTAGAAATGTTTTAATTGATATTGAACCCGATAAAAAAGATTCAACTAAATTGGATAAAGATAGTTTGATCCTACCCTTTTTCACTTACAAGCCCAATGGATTTCCATTGAACCCAGAGATTTTGAATAGGGTAATTTTGCTTGAAAAAAACCAGCTTTTTAAAACAGAAAATTCAAATGTTACCTTTAATAGGCTAAATGAATTACAAATTTTTAGGGCTGTAAATATGTTGGCAACCCCTGTAAATGAAAATACAGATACACCTACGGTTAATTATCTTATTAAGTTGCAGCCGAGCAAAAAATATGATTACACAATTGAACCACAAGCAATCACTTCCGATCAATCGAATTTGGTAACAGGTTCCTCAGGTAGAAATTATGGATTTGCTTCACAGATTACCTTGGCCGATAGAAATATTTTTCACAATGCCGAAATACTTCAGGTAACCTATCGCATTTCTGTTGAGGCACAGCGAGGAGCAAGTATTCCTAAAAACCCATTTTTCAATAGCTTTGAATCGAACTTAAGTGCAAGTTTAATTATCCCTAAATTATTGTTTTTACCTTCTATTGACAGGAGATGGACAAGTTCAACCAACCGAAGTTTAGTATCGGCATCTACCATTTGGGAAAAGAATGTAAACTGGATAAGAAACGTTTATGCAGTTGGATTTACCTGGCAAAAAAACAAGGCATTTTTTAATCAATATTTTGCACCTGTAGAGATAAGTTATATAAAAACAAGCTTTAGTAGCAAGGAATTGGAAGCCCAAAGTTTAAACGACCCTTACCTTCAAAGTGTTTTTTCGAACAACTTAGTTACAGCATCTAAATATGGTTTTGTTTATAATAACCAGGCCGATGTGCGCAAGAAAAACTATACCTATTTTAAATGGGATGTATTAGAGCTTGCAGGGAGTTTAATAGATTTAACGTATAGAGTTTTTAAGATTGCACCATCGGATAGCGGCTACAATACCTTCTTAGGTGTTCAGTACTTTCAATATGCTAAAACCTTTGCCGATTATCGCTATAATAAATACCTAGATGAAAATAACAGAATTGCCACACGAGCATCTTTAGGTATAGCTTTACCGTTTGGAAACTCACCAAACTATGTTCCATTTGACAAACGTTTTTTTATTGGTGGGGCAAATAGTATTAGAGCTTTTCTTCCTAGAAGTATAGGACCGGGTTCTTATGATACAACAGGTAATTTAGATAGAAGTGGGGATATTAGAATTGAAACGAGTATTGAATACCGTTTTAATATTTTAAACCATTTTATTGAGGGAGCCTTATTTACCGACGTGGGTAATATTTGGCGTATTAAGGATGATGGAAGAAGAGATGCTGTATTTAACTTTAACACCTTCTACAAACAATTAGCCGTTGGAACAGGCGTAGGCGTTAGGCTTAACCTCGACTTCCTAATTTTAAGATTAGATGCAGCCTTCCCAATTTTCGACCCAAGAAGGTCGGAAGGAAACCATTATGTATTTAGAGAATATAGAGATGTTGGTTTATTATGGACGAATACTATTTTTAATTTTGGAGTAGGATATCCATTTTAAAAACAGATTATTCATCTCTTAATAAAGTAATTGTTCCATGCACTTCTTGCAATGATTTTTGATTGTTCATTTGGTATTTAAACACGAAATAATACACACCTTCTGGACATTCAAATCCGTTATTAAAATTCGTACCATTCCAATTAATATCATCGTGACCTATGCCATCAATAGTGCTTTCATAAACTCTATTACCCCATCTATTGTATATATTTAGGTTATACACTTGGTACCCTAAAATATCAATATCATAAGAGTCGTTTTTACCATCTTCATTTGGGGTAAATACATTTGGAATAATTAAATGCATTTCTGCAGGAATGGTTCTTTTACAAATACTATCCCAACAATCTTGGTTATTGTAGGCAATTAAACATACAACAAATGAACCCGAATCGCCAGTATAATAATGAGTTGGATTTTCGAGGGTACTGCTGTTTTTAGAACCACTTTTGGGGTTACCAAAATCCCATGCATAGCGCACCGCATCCTTTGATTTATTGGTAAAAGTTACTGTTGGCATTTTAGAATCATCTAGATCAAAGTCGGCTTGAACATTCGCTACAGTAATTGTTTTAACAGCGGTATCGGTGCAAAGGTTACCCGCTTTTAGGGGATACATTTTTACTTGGTAGGAGCCAAATTGAAAGAAGGTATGCGTTTCTACGGTATCCGGATAAAGTGTTTGTTTGGTTGGGGTATTATCTCCATACATCCAAGCAAAGCCAGGCACCAGGCCTTCTGGGTGAGCATATAAATCAAATGGCTCGCCAATACAAACAGTGTCTGGTGCTTCAAGGCCAGCATGAATCGCATCAATAACTCTTATAGTTCGTTTAGGAGAGTTAATATTCATGGAATCGGGGTAGGCCGCTAAACACGTTTTATACTGACCAGATAGTGGGTTAAAAATGGTATCCTCTCCTACTAAATAAATTTTATAGATGCCTCCTTTGGTGTAAATATGGCTCACATTCGTGTCTAATTGGGTACTTGCGGTGGCATTGTTTTGATCTCTAAAATACCAAATCCAGTTTACTAAGGGATAACCCGTTGTATTTTTAAGTATTAGTTTAAATGGAGCGCAACCAACCGTATCAGACAGAATGGTAAATTGTGGTCGTGGTCCATCTATCCAAATTGGGATGGTAGTTGAATCTACGCAACCTGCATAACTTCTAATGACTAGCTTAACAGTATAATTTCCATTGGCTGTATAATCGTGTACGGGGTCTTTCAGAAGACTTGATAATTTATTATCGCCAAACGACCATAAGTAGTTTATAATTGAATCGTAAGGCGTTTGACCATACAATGCACTTGAATCGAAATAGAGAGATTTATCGTTGAAATTTAATATTTGGGGCGCACATAAATAGCGGGCTTGCATGGGCTTAATTGCGGCTTCTAAATCAACCACTTTTATATTTGGCACATAGGTAAAAGTATCTTTACAACCAAGGCTATCAATAGCCACCATTCGCAACCTATAATTCCCCACTTTTGAATACTTCCACTTAGGCAATCCGCCAGATTGTACAAAGCCTCGCCCATCGCCAAAATCCCAATAAACTTGCTCCTTTCCAGCCTTGGCTCTGGTAGAATCTCGCCAATATTGATAGAGGGTATTATAATAGGAAATATCGTCAATGAGTGTGAGAGTATCACTTAAACAGAGTACCTGTTTATCTGGTTTAAAGCTACGTTGAAAACCAAAATAAATGGTTTGGAAATAGGTTTGAACACAGCCTCGTGTATTGGTAATGGATATACCAATATTTTGTTTAATGCCCGGGGTTAAATACGTATAATATTGGCTAGGAATAATAGAGTCTGTTGGACCCATGATAATAGTTTTAACACTACTTGGTCCATTTCTAAAATCAAACACCACTTTGGCAATACTATCTTGAATAGAATCTAAAAGAGTAAGTTTAACAGCCCAAGGTCCGCAGCCAGTATTGGTTCTAACCACTGTAAAAATTGGATTGATAAGAAAGAACCTAAAATAATGATGGTACCAAGCTGTGTCGTAACAATCTTTACCATTTTTATCTTTACCATTTTTTATAATTAAGCCAACGGTAACATAACCACTTGGGTCGCAGGTTGAGGTATAGGTATGTGAGAAGAAGTTTAAACTTGAATCTATGGGTTCCCAATATTTAATAGTACAAGCCGAATCGGCCATAAACCAAACTTTTTCGCGCCCACACTTAGGCAAAGTTTCATCGAGGTAAAAGGTAACAGGAGAATTTAGACAGGGTTTTTTAGGATTATAATATAAACCACGTCGTATAGGAGTTGAGGTACTATCCCAACCAGCATCGGGCTGAGTAAGTTTCATTGGAGAAGAGCTTGTATCGGTGCAACCACTAATGGGGTCGGTAAGAATTAACCGAGGGTAATAACATCTGTCTTCGCCAGGTTTATAAGCATGCCGCACATTGCTACTATCCCTGCTATAATTACAATTCAGACCCACATTTTGATTGGCCTTGGTATCGGTGGTACACTGTGGGGCAAAGGGATCTCCAAAATCCCATATTCGATCAATAGCTCCGTTATTATAGTAACACGAGTGATCGCCAACTGGAGTTCTAAATAAAACAGTATCATGAACCTCGCACTGAATGCTATTGACAATGGCATCTTCATAAATATCCATGACCGCATGAGGTCCAAATATTTTAACCGTTGTATCGGCTCGCACAAAGCAATTACCAAGCTTTACATACATTCTAATTTGGTATACCCCGCAATCGGGAAAATTAAATGTATCTGTATAAAGATTGCCTAGTACGGTATCAATTCTATTAGGGTTACCAACTTTATAATAGGCCCAAAATACTTGCGAAGCTCCAGGGTAAAAATTATTGGATCGAACCCTAACCCCATTATGATAAAAACACATGGCATTGCTGCTTAGGTAAATGGTGCTATCTATCGCATAATTTTCACCTGCACGATTTAAGTAAAAGGTATCTCTACACCCATTTTTGTCGATAATACTAAGTCTTGCATCAAAAACACCATTAGCAGTATAGGTATGTGTAAAGCTTGACCAAGGACTTGTTTGTTTGGTACCATCACCAAAATCCCATTCGTAGCTTGCCACATTTGCCGGCAACATTTTGGAGGTATTGGTAAAAAGAACGGGAGTTTTATTACATTGAGTAACATAGTTTGTTCTAAAACTAATGTCTTGCATTTTAGAATAAACCGTTACATAATCAATACGTTCTTTGCGCGACATACACATGTTGGCATCTGTAACCTCAAGCACCAACGTATACACGCCACCTAGCGGGTTTGAGTAATTATGACAAATTGTATTTCCGGTACCCGGTGCTTGATTACTAAAGCCTCCATCGCCATATAAAAAAGTTCTACTTGTAATTGGAGCATTATCTAAACCCACGGTTGAGATATCATCCATACACGTGAGATTATTTTTAAAACACTGGGTTAAAGCCGTAGTTACATTAAAATTGGCCTTGGGATTATCAACTACTTGGATGGTATCTCCAAAAACGGTACAACTGGTAGTATTGGTAAAATTTATGGTTACCCTTGGAACAAATTTACCGCGAGCTGGATATTGATAAACTGGCCCAGGTTGTGAGCTGGTGGCTGCATTTCCAAAATTCCAACTATAGGAGGAAGCGGTAAGCCCAGCATCAAAAGTGACATTAAATAAAAGCGTATTTCCCAAACAAACTTTGTTTGTTGCAGTTATTATTTTGCAATTTTGGCCTTGAACCAACAGAGGAAGTAGGAAAATAAAAAACAGTAAGCGTTGTTTCATCAAATAGTTATTCAAAAGTGAAGATACACTTTATGGGTTAAAAGGTTGCTTAAATAACTCTTAAAATTAAAAATTATACCTTAATTTCACTAATTGGGTCGAAATTTTAAAAGAAAAAGCGAAAATACTATTTTTGGTTTTCTAACTATTACAATCTATGATTACTCAAAAAGCAAGTACTGTTGACGAGTACATTTCTAATTTTCCACCAGAAACCCAAGCCTTATTGGAGGAGTTAAGAGCCTGTATAAAAATGGCCGCACCAAAAGCCCAGGAAATAATTAGTTATGCTATGCCCGCTTATAAACAAGACGGCATGTTGGTTTATTTTGCTGCCTATGCCAAGCATATTGGCTTTTACCCAACAGGATCGGGCATTGCCAAATTTGAAAAAGAAATAGCCAAGTATGCCCATTCTAAAGGAGCAGTGCAATTTCCATTAGCCAAACCAATTCCATTAGCGCTGGTTACAAAAATGGTAAAATTTAAACTCAAGGAAAACGCAGAAAAGGCAGCTGCCAAAAAGAAAAAATAATTAAAAATCCTCTGCGTTAAACGCCTACAAATGGGCAGGAAAAACAGCAAGAACTATTTCTTATACTTGCGTTCCTGTTATATGACACCTACACACTTATTATCGACCATAAGCAGCCAAGTTGCCTGCTCTGCCAAGCAAGTTGCTGCTACTATTACCTTATTAGACGAAGGTTCAACCGTTCCATTTATAGCCCGCTATAGAAAGGAAGCAACTGGAGGCCTAGATGAAGTGCTTATTGAAAAAATTAGATTAGCTACCCTTAAGTATAGAGAACTTGAAAAACGCAAAGAATATATTTTAGCCAGCATACTTGAACAAGGAAAATTGACTCCTGAATTAGAAGCTAAAATAAAAGATTGCACCGATTCCAATTTTTTGGAAGACCTATATTTACCCTTTAAACCTAAACGCAAAACAAAAGCTAGCATAGCTAGAGAAAATGGCTTAGAACCCTTGGCTCAATGGCTCATGAAAGAAACCTATCAAGATGTTTTTAAAGAGGCAACACGTTTTGTAAAAAATAAAATTAACACAGAGGAAGAAGCCCTTCAAGGTGCCAGAGATATTATTGCCGAGTGGATCAATGAGGATGCAAGAGCCAGAGCAAGCATTCGCTTAGAATTTGAACGCCATGCCGAAGTATATTCAAAAGTGGCAAAAGGCAAAGAGGTAGAAGGACAAAAGTTTCAAGATTATTTTTCGTTTTCTGAACCCTTAAAAAAATGCCCTTCACACAGAATATTAGCCTTGTTTAGAGGCGAGGAAGAAGGCTTTTTAAAAATTGGCATTGAACCTGAAGAAGAATTTACCCTCGAAAAATTAGAGCGGCAATTTATTACTCGTAAAACAGATTCGGCTCAGCATATTGCCTTAGCCGTAAAAGACTCTTATAAACGCCTTTTGGCCCCTTCTATTGAAACCGAATTTAGAAATTTGGCCAAGGCAAAAGCCGATGAGGAAGCGATACATGTATTTGCCGAAAACTTGCGCCAACTATTACTTTCGGCGCCTTTGGGTAGCAAACGCATATTGGCTATCGACCCTGGGTTTAGATCGGGTTGTAAAGTGGTTTGTTTGAACCAAGAGGGCGATCTAATACACGATACGGTTATCTATCCACACGAACCTCAACGCGAATTAAGCAAAGCTATTGACACATTAAAAAAGTTGGTTCAGACCTACCACATACAAGCCATAGCTATTGGAAACGGAACTGCTGGAAGAGAAACAGAAGAAGTTGTTAAGAGCATTGATTTTGGAACAAGCCTAGATGTGTTTTTAGTAAACGAAAGTGGTGCTTCCATATACTCTGCATCGGATATTGCAAGAGAAGAATTTCCAGACAAAGATTTAACCGTACGCGGCGCAGTTTCTATTGGCCGCAGGCTTGCCGACCCATTAGCAGAGTTAGTTAAGATAGATGCCAAATCTATTGGTGTAGGCCAATACCAGCACGATGTGGATCAAAACAAACTTAAACAATCGCTGGATACCGTGGTGCAAAGTTGCGTAAACAAAGTTGGGGTGAACCTAAATACTGCCAGTAAAAGTTTATTAACGTATGTATCGGGATTAGGGCCTCAAACGGCTCAAAATATCATCGCATTTAGAAATAAAGAAGGTGCTTTTAAAAACAGAACTCAATTAAAAAAAGTAGCGCGCCTTGGTGATAAGGCATTTGAACAATGTGCCGGTTTTTTACGCATCCCAAATGGTGTTCACCCACTAGATAATAGTGCAGTTCATCCAGAGAGCTATGCCATTGTGGAAGCTATGGCAAAAGACCAAAATTGCAGTGTAGCCGATTTATTAAACAAAGAAGATATACGCAAAAAAATTGTGGCCGAAAAATATGTGACGTCGCAAGCAGGTTTACCAACCATACAAGATATTTTAAAAGAATTAGCAAAGCCAGGTCTTGATCCAAGAGAGGCCATACAAGCCTTTAGTTTTGCCAATGTAAAGAAGCCCGAAGATTTATATGAGGGAATGATAGTGCCAGGCATAGTAACCAATATTACCAAGTTTGGATGCTTTGTAGATATTGGCGTAAAGCAAGACGGCATGGTTCATATTTCGCAGTTGGCAAATAAGTTTGTGTCCGACCCCAATGAGGTAGTGCGTTTGCAGCAACAAGTACTTGTTAAAGTAATGGAGGTAGATGTTGTGAGGAAGAGGATTTCTTTGTCGATGAAGCAGGCTGTTTCTTAGGAAGGGCATGGTGTGGCATGGCGTTGCATGGACGTGCGCTGTGCTTACCTGGGCATGGTAAGAACGTGAGGTGGGAAGTGGGCGTTGGGAGCTTGGGAAGATGAGAGGCTGGGAAAATGGTCTTCTTTTAGATTATCTAATAATTCTTCTTTTAAATCATTCGTTATATTAGTAGTTTAAATAATTAAAAGGGCAAGTGAATTACAACTATTCCTTTAATTTCTAATATTAAATGTTTTAATTAAGAAAACACCTTTTTCTTAGGCTTATAAAACATAAAAAAAACACCTACTAGGAAACACAATATGCCTATTACAAATTCAATCCAAACGTTTGAGTATGGCATTACAAAAATTTCGACTCCATTTTTATGTAGCACCTGAATTGTTTGTCCAACGCCAATATTTTGATAATCTGACTCGGAAACTTTAACGTCGTATTGTTTATTATGAAACTGAAAATCAAGAAAACGGGAAGTTGAACGACCACCGCCATTATGTTTATCAGCAACTACTACGGAAACTAGCTTGCCCTCCTTTTTTACTTGTATTTCTTGATAGCTAGTTTTAATTCCGATAAGAAAAAAGAAGATAAGTACTATTCCTAAGATTTTAAACTTTAGCATAAATTCATTTATTGAGTTGCCAAAACTTCTATTGGCATTAATAAAACACTTAGTACCATACTTAATTTATACTCAAGCCTACTTTAATACCAAATCTATTTAAAACAGAATACTTTTCCATAAATTCTTTATCTAAAAATTTAGTGATGGAGGCTTGGTAAATATCGCCTTGTATTTTAGTATTTTCGAGCTTATAGCGCTCATAATAAACACATAGAAGGAAATTGCGATTAAAGTAATTTAAATACTTCCTGCTTTGGCTCGACATTGCTACAAAACTTCTTAAAGGGTAAACGGATGCCAAAAATTGAAATTTATTGTATTGCATTAAAACTGGAGGAGTATGATTTCCAATGCTATTAAATAAGCCTTTAGGGTTATTTCTGAAAACAAATAAATTGCTTATTCCCTTATTCATTTCAAACGTTAAGCTGCCATATTTTTGCGGGAAAGGTGTAAAAAAAATACCATAACTAGTATTTGAAGTTCCTTGAAAAAAGTGATTTGAATTTCCATTCACACTTTGCCATAAAAGATCAGCTGCCATTGAATCGGCATAATTAGGTTGATTATGAATAAAACTAGAATTGAAATCATTCTTAAAATCACTCGTAAAATATTGCTTCGTATAGCCCGGAAACCACTTAATATTTAAGCATACTCCCAACACAAATTTATTTGTAAAAAACGTTGATAAATTTAACCTAAAATTCGATTGAAGTCCGCCTGTTCTAAATGGAGTACTTCATGCCTCATATTGATACGTTAAACTATAAGTAAGATAAGGAATTTGATAGGTAGTATCTTTTGAAACAAGGCTTGAATTTGCCCTAGAAACTGCAAAACTTGAGTTGCTAGGAATTGAATTGGCAGATACCTTGCTACAATAAAAAACGATAACCAAAATCGATTTTAAAATTTGTAATTTAGGGGCAAGCAAATATTTCATACCTAGGCTGGAAGGGTTCTATTTCTATTTAAAACAGAATTCAAAATAAACAAAATCGAAGGTCCTTATTGCCATTAAAGTGCTTTAGATCTATTACAAATAAGATTATAAATGATTTTAGAATTTCTTTTTCCGAGGGCTTTTACGAGTATCATAAAATGTGATCAAAACAATTCGATCAATATAGATTTTATAAATGAGTAAGTTTTGCGGGGTAATTAATGCCTCATGAATATTCTTCTTATTTGTTTTTCTGAACATCAATGGGTATTCAGAAATATAATTTATAACATTTTCAGTTGCAACTAGAAAATTGTCAAGTTCCTTCTCTGTCCAATTGTCCTTTAAATATTCGACTACTTTATAAAAGGTTGCCTCTGATTGGGGTGACCAAATTATTTCTTTAGCCATTTCTTCACCTTTTTCATAACTACTGTATGCGGTGTACCTTCACCTCTATCGGCTTCTTTAATGCCCTGCTCTACTGAAGCTTTAACATCATCCGGCAGACTCTCAAACCAGTTTGCTTCGGGGTGTGTATCAAATATAGCTTTGATATGATTGATAATTCCTTTGTCTTGGGTATCAATGATTTTCTTGGCTAAATCTAGTTTTAATGTATCGATGCTCATCAGTTCGTTTTTTACCATTCAAATTTACAAAAAAAACCAATAATAAAATAAACCCTATAGATGATCTTTGCTGACCAGTTTGTGCAGAACTTATATTTTGTTATCAAAAAGCGGTTGTAAGGTGCTACTCATCCTAAGCAATTTGATAAAACAAAAAAAGCCCATGGACCATTGACAATGGACCATGGGCTTTTACTTTAGAAAATTAGTTTACTGTAGAAATTCAACTTTAAATTCTACTCGGCGGTTGCGGGTTCTACCGTTTGTAGAATCGTTGGTATCCACTGGAGAGGTTTCGCCATAACCAGTTGCAACTACTCTTAGTGGATCAACACCATGGCTAATTAAATAATTAGATACGGCAGTTGCTCTATCTTGAGAAAGTGTCATGTTCATGGCATCTTCGCCAACATTATCTGTATGGCCACCAATTAATAATTTATAGCTAGGATTTTCTTTCATAACCTTTACGATAGAATTTAAGATTGGGTAGGAAACAGGTTTGATTTTGTCTTTTCCAGTTTCGAACTGAATACCTTGCAATGCTTTTTGAAACAATTGTTTAGTAGCTGCTTTAATCTCTGGGCAACCTTGATTTTGAGGCACACCCACAATATTTATACATCTGTCAACATCATCAAACACACCATCTTTATCGGTATCAGGGCAACCAAAATGGTCGGCGCTTCCTGGGCTATTAGGGCATTTATCAACGCCATCATGAATACCATCTTTATCGCTATCAGGACAACCTTGAGTTTGAATCGTTCCTGCAACATCTGGACATATATCATCGGCATCTTTAATACCATCATTATCTCTATCTGGGCAACCGTTCATAGCAAGTGTACCATAAATATTAGGGCAAGCATCTTTGCTATCCGTTATGCCATCTTCATCGGCATCTGGGCAACCTTTTAATTCTATAGTACCAGCTACAGTAGGGCACTGATCGTCTTTATCTGCTACACCATCTTTATCAGAATCGGGGCAACCTTCAGTGCCTGCCATACCAGCTAGGTCTGGACATTTATCTTTATAATCGGCCACGCCGTCGCCATCTTTGTCAACAGGGCAACCATCTTCATCAACTGTTACACCAGTAGGCGTATTAGGGCACTTATCTTTTTTATCGCTTACGCCATCTTTATCGGCATCTTTACCTCTACCTAGGTTCATACCAACACCAATCATATGAAGCATAAATTGATCGTTACCTGTAGCGGCAACGCCTAAATTAGTTTCGGGATTATTATGAGCAGTACTCATATATCCAAAAGTTGCTTGATAATTTAAACTGAGGGTATTAGATAGGCGCAAACGAGCGCCTACACCAAGAATTGCTGGATAATCGTAGCCATTAGTAATTCTATCGCCAGTTGTGTTTGCAACACCTCCACCCGCAAAGATATAGGGAGCAATGATGCTATTCTCGGCCAACATATAACCATTATTAAACTTATATTTAAAATTTAAATTAGATTGAAGCATACTTCCTTTAAAAATGGTGACATCATTTTTATAATAGCCCCAAGAGCCATATGAACCATTTAAAGAAACATCAAAAGATCTTCCTAAATACCTCGAAAAGGTAATTGCTCCTGTTGGATTTTGGCGGAACACATCGGTGGTAAAATTGTTCATGCTATTACCCAAGTCTCCAGCATAAACACTAAAGCCTCCCATTAGGCCAATATTCCATTTACGCTCGCTGGTTTGAGCATTTACATTCAGTATAACTGCGGTTAAAAACAATAAGAGTACTACTTTTTTCAAATTCCTAAACAAAGGAAAATGAGGATTAAATTTGAGATGCATTTTCATGATATAATTAGATTAACAGAATCTTTTGATTCCGGTTCAAAACTAAACCTATCCTTTGCGTTAAGCCTTACAGAAATAAGGCATTATCTTACATCAATCCCACTTTATTTAGATATAAAAAAAGGCCCTTTGTTGCATATCCAATTTCTTTATGGTTAACCTAGCTAGTAAATAACTTAAACTAGATTCAGCGCCTTGGTTCAGATTAACTTGAGTTTCTTCTAAACCATCATAACACCCACCCGTGCACGGGTTATAAATTATTTGATGTAAGTGATTTTTACCCAAAAACCAATTGAAGGCCACCGCAACTTTTTCGAGGTATTTTGAATCTTTGAAAACCTCATAAAATCGTTTAAGCGAAAGAATAGTATATGCCACATCAATTGGTTGTTGCCCATGGATAGAAGATTTACCGCCCTTTAACAACCAAGATTGATTTGAGATAAGGTTAATTTGATCGTGGTAAAACATTTTGCTTATTAAAAAATCGAAACTTGATTTTGCTACATCTTTGTATTTAGAGTCACTTGTATCCTGGTAGGCACATAGCATTGCTTCTGGAAGGATACTATTTGCATAAGTTAAATAACATTCAAACCATTCCCAATTAGGTTCCGATTCATGTTTATACATTTCAAGTAATCGATCTGCTAATTTTATTATTAAGTCGGTTCGAACCGAAGAATTAGTACCAAAATTTGCGTAGTATAGCCCTTTAATGGCAAAGCCCATAGCCCGTGAAGAAAGTATACTTTCAATTTTTACATAGGCATTCATCAAAATTTCTTCGGCCTGTTGAATAAGTTCCAGTGGAAACAAATCTGATTTGGATAATAAATACCCAAGTGCCCAAATAGCCCTCCCGTTTGAATCGTCTAGATTCTCTATTTTATTTTGGCTAGTAAATTGGCAATTAGCATCTAAATAATTTAGGAATGAGCCATCTATTTGTTGACAGTTTTGAATAAAATTCAGATAAATAAGGATAGGTTCAATGCTACTTTTTTGATTGGTTAATTCAAAATGCATCACATAGGCAATTAATGCACGAGCGTTATCATCAAGGGTGTAGCCACTTTCCATATCGGGTTGATTAACCTTAGAGAATTGAATTATTCCAGTATTGGTAGTAAGGTTTTGGATATGGGTTAAATTGATTGGAGGTAATTTAAAACATAATTGTATTTTGGAGTTTGATGCCGTAGGAATTTTAAGTTTAAACTCTGGATAATTACTAACGAGTTGTTTTCTTGAAATTCGTTGAAACAATTCGGCATAAGAAATGGCAGAATTTCCCCAAGCAGTGGGAGCCATACGTTGCAGTGTGTTTTGAGTGAAAAGAGTTCGTAAGGTCTCATCAAAAAGCAATTTATTTACCGATTAACTTAACTGCTCCACATTTTCAAAATCTACTATCATTCCATACCCATCTGCTAACACTTCTTTGGCATGAGGGATAGGGGTAGAAATTATGGGGCAGCCACAACTTAAGGCATAGGCAAATGTTCCACTAACCGCTTGATTAGGGTCTTTTGAGGTAAACAAATAGATATCTATTAGTTGTAAATAAGAAAGCAATTCATTTAAAGGCAAATATTTATTGCAAAAAACTACATGATTTTGAAGATTCAATTCCACTATTTTGGCCTCTAACATTTCGCGATAGGCCTCCCCTTCCATTTTAAAAACTACGGGATGTGTTTTTCCTAAAATTAGAAATACAACATCTGGATTTTGCTTAATAATTTGAGGCAATGATTCAAGAGTAATTTCTATTCCTTTACCAGAGCTTAACAAACCAAATGTTGCTAAAACCTTTTTACCACTTAGACCAAATTTCTCTTTTAATTCCGTTTTTGAAATATGAGGAACCAAATGGGTGCCATGGGCAATAACTTCAATTTTTGAGCTTAATACCCCATATTTTTTATGAAGAATTTGTGCGGCGTTATTGGTCATAACAATAATAGAACTGCAGGCCGAAGTAATAATTTTTATCTTAGCTTGGAGTTCTTTATTGGGCAAAGGTAGCACGGTATGAAAAACGGTGATTATGGGTTTGCGAATTAAGAATAGTAATTCAAAAAAAGCATCCTCCATTTTACCTTGATAAAATCCAAATTCGTGTTGAAACACTACCGATTTTATGGCATGATCTGTATTAATAGAATGAGCTAATTCAACATACCCTTTGGCAAAAGTTGTATCTAAAACATACTTCACTTCGGGTGGGTAATCATATTTTTTTCGACCATCTTCTAAAGCACAAACGCTCACGTTAAAAGAATCAATAAACTTATTTTGAATAGCTGCTATTAAATCTTGCGAATAGGTTGCAATCCCACATTCTCTGGGAGGATACGATGAAACGAAAAGCACTTCGGGCAAATGAGTTGTTGGAGAAAAAGTAGATTTAAAGGTATTTCCTAAATGAATACTACGCAAAAACGGGCCCAAATGCAGCTCCTCTATTAAATTCATATAATTGGCTTTCATAATTTTTTAGCATGAAGTAATAACTCAGAAACAAGGTCTTTTAGGTTCAGGGAGGCAACGGCAATTTGTTCATCTGCTGCTCCATAATAAATAAACAAGCGATCTAATTCTACGACAGCCCCTGTAGGGAAACAAACATTATTTACATACCCAAGTATTTCATAGGTATACCTTGGCTTAAATAAAGGATAAGGTAACCTAGCAATTTCTATTTGTGGGTTTTCAAGGTCGAGCAACGCCGCGCAAGCAACATATACGTATCCAGCAACAGTATCGTACACACCATGATATATAAGCAACCAGCCTTCGCTTGTTTCAATAGGTGGGCAACCCGAACCAATATAACTCACCTCATGTGGGTGTATTGGTGCTAAAACAATGTTTTCTTGAAGATGCAAAAAGTAGTGTTGCCAAAATTCTGGATTTAAATCGCCAATGTTATCAAAGGCAACAAGTTGGATATCTGGTTTTATTCTATGTAACAAACATAACTTACCATGAATACGACGAGGAAAAAAGACAACATTTTTATCCCATAGAAATAGAGGCTTACCATTTTTTTCAATTGAACCGCCATGGTCGTTAAATCTTACATATTTTTCATTTAAAGATTGTTTAGAACTTGCCAAGCGATGAAATTCTTTAAACAAAATTTGGGGCATGATTAATCCTTTTTTCTCAAAATGAATTAAATCTAGGGAGGTGGCTAAAGCTGCAATGGCATTGTGGCCATCATAGGCTGTATAGGTTAAGTAAAACAGATCGTCTATTTTACAAATTCTTGGGTCCTCCATGCCATGCGACTCATACTCAAATTGGGGGAACAAAATGGGTGAATCAAAACGTGTATCAATGGTTAAGGGCGTATTTAAACTACAATATCCAATACTTGAATAATTACCTTTGGCTACTGCTCTATAAAACATGTGAATGGTGCTATCTTCTTTAATAACTCCAGGGTTTAGCACACCTTCATTTTCAAAGCCAAAAGTAGTTTTTTGAAGGATAACACCTTCGTTTTTAACGTTAATCATGGTACCTATTTCTTAGGAGAATCATTTTTTGATTTATCTTTCTTATTAAAGAAGCCTTTCAATAAAATACTGTTTTGGGCAGCATCCATATTTTGTTTAAACCCTTTTGTACCCTGTTTAATATTCACAATCGACTTATCTAGGTTCAGGGCAAAAACAGTATCCATAAAAAGCTTCCCTATGGCACCTTTGCCATTTCGCAAATTCCCAAAAATGGCTGCCAAATCTTTTGAAATCAGTTCGGCATTATCAACCGTAGATTTAAGTTTATGGAGTACCTCATCAAAATCAACAGGTACTTGAGTTCCAATGGAAGCATTATCAAGAACAGCAGATTTGTTTTTAGAACCAGGCGAAATAATTAAAATTTTGTTGCCCATAAGTCCATCGGATCCAATTATTGCTTTCGCATCTGTTTTAATAAACTCACGTGTTTTTTCATCTACAACTAAGTTCACAAGTACAGACGTATCGGCCTGAATGGTAATGGCATCAACGGTTCCCACATTTATGCCAGCAAAGCGAACATTATTACCAACCTGCAATCCATTAACATCTTTAAACTGTGTATTTAACGAAAATGTTGTACTAAACAATTTCTTACTTTGCCCGATAAAATAAACACCCAGCAGAAGAATAGCCAAACCAAGTAGCACAAAAACCGCTAGCTTAATTTTACACGAAATTTCTTTTTCCATATGATTTAATTGGCAAAAATGTTATTCAAAAAAAGCCTTCACCAAAGCAACTTTAGATGATTCGAGTTCCTTAATTGTGCCCTCTGCTTGTATTGATCCTGAATCGAGAATTAGGATTCTATTAGCGGTTAAACGAGCACAAGCAATATCATGTGTTATAATTATAGAAGATGTATTATACTCCTTTTGAACCTGGAGCATGAGCTCACTTATTTCCTTTGAGGTTATAGGATCAAGACCCGTTGTAGGTTCATCGTATAACATTATTTCAGGCTTTAGCATTAATGTTCGAGCCAACCCCAGGCGTTTGCGCATACCACCCGAAAGCTCGGAAGGCATTTTACTTAAGGTATCTTCTAAACCAACATTTTTAAGCGCAATTTTCACCAACTGAATTTTCTTAGCTTGGGTTGTTTTTTTATCTTCTCGGAGGGGAAATAATAAATTCTCCATCACATTCATAGAATCATACAAGGCGCCACTTTGAAACAAGAATCCTATTTTCTTGCGCAGTTCATTTAGCTCTTTACTCTCTAAATCTTGAATGGTTTTTCCGAGCACTTTAATGGCGCCATTATCTGGATAGATAAGACCAACAAGGCATTTTATTAATACAGATTTACCACAGCCAGAGCGACCCATCACAACCAAATTTTCACCCTTTGATAAGCTTAAGCTTATATCATTTAATACGGTGTTTGAGCCAAAAGATTTTTTAACATGACTCATTTCAAGAATTGAATCCGACTCTTGGGGAATTGGGACTGACGATTTTGATTTCATGAATACTAAAGAAATATTGAGGTTACTTGAACCGCCACGATATCAATTATAAAAACCATTAAAGAGCTAATTACTACAGCAGTATTTGCAGCTTGCCCAACGCCTTCTGTACCTTTATTGGATGTGTACCCTTGGTAGGTAGAAATTAACCCAATAGAGAAGCCAAAAAAGAGCGTTTTAATAAGTGATGGAATAACATCCATAAAGCTTATTTCGGCAAATGCTTGAGCAAAGAACAAATGAAAACTACTATCACCTTTAATGTTTACACCTACAAAAGAACCCAGCATAGAAATAAAGTCGCTATAAATAGTTAAAAGAGGCAACATAAGCGAGGAAGCTAAAATGCGAGTAAACACAATATACTTAAAGGGGTTAATGCCCGAAACTTCCATGGCATCAATTTGCTCAGTAACCTTCATAGAAGCCAATTCGGCACCTATGCCTGAACCTACCTTACCTGCACAAATTAAAGCTGTAATTACAGGACCAATTTCGCGAACTATGGAAACAGAAATCATAGCTGGAAGCCATGATTCTGCTCCAAATTCGGCAAGGGTTGGACGGGATTGAATTGTAAGCACTAGGCCCATAATAAAACCTGTTATACCAACTAAAAACAAAGATTTATTTCCAATAAAGTAGGCTTGTCTAACAAACTCATTCCACTCAAATGGAGGTATAAATAATTCCTTAAAAAACCGGGCAGTAAATAATGAAAAATCGGCAACCTTAATCAGAAATTGTTCAATCCAATCAAAACATGTGATTACAACATTTTTAAAGCTAAATTTCTTGGATTTAAAATTAGCATGAACAGCACTTTTTTTGGGCATAGGAGCCTAATTCAAGTATCTTCTAAGAATCCAGGCAGATGTCTCGTGTTGTTCTAAAAGACCAGTTAAGAAATCTGCTGTTCCTAAGTCTTTAAATTTATCTGCGGCCTTTTCTATACCTTTCCTAAGTTCAACACACACCATTTCATGATCGCATAATAAATCTTTAAGCATCTCTTTTTGTTCTGGGTATTTACCAGCATGCTCTTTGATTCTGCTTAATTCCATAAATTCTTGCATGGTACCAATTGCGTTAGCACCCAATTTATTTATTCGCTCTGCAATTAAATCAACGGTTTCTTCCAATTCGGTATATTGCTTCAAGAATAGCTGATGCAACTCCATAAAACTATCGCCAGACACATTCCAATGATACTTTCTGGTTTTTATGTAAAGGGTCATTTCATCTGCTAAAAACTCTGATAACAATTGAACACTAGATTCTAAATGTTTGTTTGAAATTCCAATTTCTGGTTTCATGATATTCGGATTAAATTATAAAAAAATGCTCGACATGAGCTAAAAAAGTCTTTAAATACCAACATCTTTAAGTTTAAACTTATTCAGGTAATTAAAGGGGTAAAGGTCGAATAGAACTACAAATACTACCTTACAAAAGGAATGAAAAAAGTTACATCATCCACACATTTTATAGGAAAGCTTTAAGGTTGGACGCGTATTTAATATTGTTTTGATTGATCTACGCCTAACACGTAACCGAACGATTTAAACGAGGTAGATTGATCACAAACAACCTTTAAAAGTGCCGCACCTGGTATAGAAAGAAACATTCCTGAAACTCCCCAAAGGGCTCCACCTGCTAAAACAATGGCAACAGAAACAAGGCCGTTTATTTGAACTTTAGATGCCACAATTTTTGTCATAATGATATTATTATCAACAAATTGAATGAACCCATACAATACCATTACCCAAACAGCCGAGGAGGAAGATTGAGTAGCAAGTGCTATTATTACTGGCAAGGCAATGGCAACTATGCCTCCTAGATAAGGTATAACATTTAATAAAGCACCAAACACTCCAATTAACACAGCGTATTCAAGGCCTAATAATAACAAAGCCACAGAATTTAACACTGCAACTAAGGATGCTTCAATAATTAATCCTACCAAATAGTTTTGAACCACTGCCTTCATAGAAAGAAGTGTTTTATGTACCCGCAGCTCATGTGCTTTTCCAAAAAGCATAAACACAAAATTCAAAAGCAAACTTTTGTAATACAGTATAAAAAAAATGTATACTGGTATTAGAACCAACACAACTAAAACACTGCCAACCCCCATTATGGTAGTGCCAATTAAAGCTCGACCTTCCATAAGGATATCGGCATTGGCATCTTTTACCCAAGTTTGAATAACCGTTAAATTAATATCAAAATAAGTTGAAACCCACTGTTCGGTTTGAACCATTAAAGAAGTAAGGTTTTGAATAAGTTTGGGTAGCTCATCAAGTAGACGAGATAGTTGTGCAACTAAAAAAAGCATGGTTAATGCACTTAGCACAATGAGCAAAAAAAGTGTTAGTGAAATGGCCCAAATAGTTGAAAATCTAAACCGTTTAAAAAAGCTTACCACCGGATCAAGCAAAACAGAAAATAAGAAGGCAAAAATGATTGGAACAAAAATATCTTTTGCCAAATAGAGCAGACATAAAAGCACAAAAAAGCCAATCAGAAAAACGGATATGTTAGTAGTTTTCTTCATTCTTTGGCCAATGCCTTTTTGGAGATGTGCTTTTATGAAACATGCTTTCAACGCCTGAAATAATCATTTTTGCTAGTTCAGTCTCTTGAGAAACTTCTATAGAAACACCTGTTTGAACCAATGCGGCAAGGACCTTCTTAATTGGAGAATGCTCGCTAAAAATGGCTTTTCTTGAAACGTATCCTGCAAGTAAACCAATGGCACTTGCCACAAGTTTTTCTTTAATACTAGGAATCAACTGGACATTCTTGAGGCTATTTTTAAGTAAACTAAGTGGCATTAGACTATCCACTGCAGCGCTCAATTCAACTTTTACCAAACCCCATTCTTGATCTTGCTTTAATTCCAATACAATAATAGCAGCTTGTAAATCCATTTCATTTGTAATAGTTCCCATATAGCTTACATTAGTAAAATTCGGATAAAATAATTTTTACTTCTCATTCCGAGGTTGGGCATACAAATTATTAACACAACAATAGCTACCAAATAAAAACCTGCCACCCATAAAAATCCTTGATATAATTTACCTAAAAAATCGCCCAAGTAAATGGCTGCTGCCATACTCAACGATAAAACAAAAAGCATAGCAATAGAAATCAATAGAACTCTTGTAACCATTATAGAAACAAGATGTGCCGCAGAATTTAGCGACTTCAATCGAAACAACTCTATGCTAGTTTTACCATATATTTCCATCCGGTCAATTAATGGTTCAAATGTTTTTAAATTTTCGTCCATAATACATTAATAAATGGTTGGAGCGTTGCCACTCCAACCAAATGATTTTGATTTTTTGATTTTAGAAAAAACAGATTAGCCTTTAGCTTTTTCGGCAATAGCATTTGTAGAAGCCATTAAACCTTTAGCTTTATCTTTTACTGCATCCATTTCTATTTTAACTTCATCTAAGAAATCATTGAATTTTTCTTTCATAGCATCGGTTAAATCTTCTCCCTTTGCCGAAATTTTACGGCGTGTTTCACTTCCTTTATCAGGGGCAAATAACACACCTAATGCGCCGCCAATAGCGGCACCAAGTAATAATGCTCCAAGCATCTTACCTGTATTGTTTGAGTTTTCCATTTGTGATCTTAAATTACTTTTTCACCCTTAATAACTCTTAAAATCAAGGATATGAGGGCCAAGGCAATTAGTAAATGAAACAAGCCACCCATATGAAATCCCAGATAACCAATACACCACACAACGATGGCAATAATTGCAATTGAATATAAAAAATTTGACATGATTTTATTTTAAGTGGTGAAAGGCTAAACCAAAAGTTGAAACGCCATTTGACAAATCTAAAAAAGCGCCAATTTTAGGATTGAAATGATACTCTGCACCTAAATGAAAATTAAGGTACATAGGATCTGCACTTTGATAAACGTGCTTATCCCCAGTATAATCTGCATCCCAATGCGAATTAACTAGTGCAAAACCTAAAGATGCACCTAAGTAAAAATCCCAAGGTGAACTTGCTTTTAAAATCTCATCAAAATAATACGTACCCTTTATACCAAGTGGTACAACCGTTTCGCGATACGAATAATATTTATATCCATTTGCATTACTTCCATAATAATATTGATTGCTATACGTATAATACGACACAAATGGAGCCAATGTAAAGTTCTTGGCTACATCAAACTCGTAGTTAAAATCTACAACAGTTGTATTGTGTCCTACATACCTATAGTATCCAGAATATCCACCAACACCTATGCCTAGGTTAATTGTCTTGCCATATTTTTCCTGTGATTTAGCATCCGAACAAAAAAGTCCAAAAAGACATAAGCTTAAGATTAGTTTGGTTTTCATACGAGTAGTATTAATGTGTATTTTTAACAGTCAAATCTTTTATGGCACTGCCTAATTCGTCCATATCGTGATTAAATTCTATTTTAAAATCTACCCATTTATCTTTGCCATCTGTTCTAAACTCTTCAATTTTCTTGCGCATATTTATATTCTTTTGCTCAAGTTCATCCACCATCTTTTGATCGGCTTCTTTCAACTCTTTTTTAGTTTTCTTCATGCGTTCTTTGTACGCCATTATAAACTCTTCATTTTTTGCTATTCTAAGTTCCGATTCATTTTTAAATGTTTCGTAATCCAAAACAGAATCCTTTTGAGCCTGGCTCAATTCGGCTTTGGCTTCACTTAAATTCTCTGTTGCGTGTTCCACTTTTTTAGCTGGTGAATCGCAAGCAATAAATGCTGTTGCCGAAAAAACAGAAAGGGCAAGCAGCTTGGTATATGTATTTTTCATTGGTTTAAATTTGTTTAATTTATTGAGACTATAATTTCTCAATTAGTTTATGTAATTCATCTTTAGTTTTACCTAATTTCTTTTGTAAACGACCCAACATTTCGTCTTGTTTGCCTTCTACTAACAACAAATCATCGTCTGTTAAGCTGGCAAATTTTTGTTTCAATTTACCTTTGGTTTCGTTCCAATTTCCTTTTAATTCTGTTAAATTATCCATACTAGTTTTAAATTAATTGTGTGAGTTAATTCACTCAACAAAGGTTGCATTATTCTCTATTTTTAATCTTACACATGTTGCTTCAATTCTTACATGAATCACACATTTAAGGAGAATAGAGAAAGAAAAAAAACACCACAAAAACCAATGAATAGGTAAGCTAAATAAGTCATTAACTAGGGTACGAATTCAGCAGCCTTTGTGGTATAATAATTTTTAAAAACGAAGAGCTTCGATTTGAATTTTATTGAGGAATGATATCAATAATAACGGTACGATTATAAAAACGCTCCTCTGCATAATTATTGTCAAATGGAGATGCCTGGGTATCTTCACCAAAACCTAACACTTCAAATTTCACATCTGACCTTCCAGCTTTCTTCAAGCCTTTTTCTAATATTCCTTTTACATCATTAGCGCGATCAATCGACAATTGTTTATTATGAGTTGCATCCCCAATTATATCTGTATGTCCGTGAATCATAACGGTTCCATTTAAAGGAATTTTAGGCATCACAATTTCAGTTAAATACTTATCATACATTGAAATCGCTTTCGATTCATTAAACTCATAAATAACACTAAAACGCATTACTTCTTGATCATTTGGCGGGGTCCATAATACCATATGAACCATTGTTTCTTTGCGTTCTTCCTTACCTTTTTTGGTTGTACCAACCATGGTAACAGTATAATCGCCGCTGGCTTTAGTACCCAAAATCTTTTGACCAGGAATACTTACATTGTCCCCTGTATAGGGTCCAAATTTTTGAACCACACCTTTATCATCTTTTACCTCAAGCATCCATGAGCTATATTCATTACCTCCCCCATTTGCGTTAAAGGTCAAGTAACTTTCAATTGGCGCTTCAACTAATGCCACAACTTCAACTGGCTTCAAAGGAGCATTTGGCCCACTTTGAAATTCCATAAGTAATGCTGGAGAGGTACTTTCTATAGAAACGCGTCTGTCGCCTTCCTTTAACAAATCTAAGTCATGTGTTGCTCCTGCTTGTTTTGAAGGGATTTTAGGTTTGCTTCTTCCCTCAATAGCAATTCTAGTAGGACTAATTCCAAACACATCTACCAAATAAGTTTTAATAGATTCCGACATCAATTTAGCATCCTCAGGCCCTTGTTCAGATGAACCAACCAAGGTGATGGTAGATTCTGGGTGTTTACCCATTCTATCGCCTAAAATGTTTAGTACATTGTAGTAAACAACCATTTGACGTTTGCTTCTGCCAGATGTATTATTAGGCGAATTAATTGCCACTTGATCTTCCTTAAACGACTTTACTTGGTCTTTTTTTAGCAACACATATCTGTTAGGAATTTCGGTTGAACCAATATTAAAAAACACATAATTACGTAAAGGAAATGTTTCTCTTACCTTGCGAGCGGCTGGAATGTTTTTAGGCGAGTTAACTACAAACTGAACCTTGCTAGGAGCTGCCACTAGAGGCACCGGCTTTACAAGGGTATCATTTTCTTTTTCTACTTTTTTACCTGGGCCAAATTTTATGGCGGCGCCAATTCTTAAGGTATTTATATTCCAACTTTCAATACTTCTTGGATCTTGCCCAAAATATGGATGATAGGAAATAAATGGAGAGATAAAAAACTGAGTCTTTTTGGTTTGTAGTGAAACAGGCAAATCATACCCCATAACTATTTGCATAGAAACAATAAGGGGATTAATCTTACTAAAATCACCCGTCACATCAGGATTTGCTATTTGATCTGGCACATCTGGGTTTACTCCTTGGTGGAATACAAATGACTGGTCAAATATTAATCCAACACGAGGGCCCGCATACATATAAAAATCAGATTTAAAAGGCGCAAAACGCAAACTTGGTTCAAAACTAACATAGGTAAGGTTAGTAGATAAATCGGCAGGACAATTACATGGAGAAGTTACTCTATCAAATTTACCTTTTCTATTATCATAACCAGCTTGCATAATAACACCCCAACGTGTATTAGGCTTATGAAACTCTACCAATGGGGCCAAATACAAACCTACACCCTTGCCTGCCTTAAATGCTGTAGGAACCATAAAACTAGTATTTAATTCCTGCGTGGTTCCATTGTAAAAATTTAAATTGGCACCTGCTGCTAAACCTATATACCAACTAGGTTTAGTATACTCTTTATCTTGTGCAGTTGCATTCAACACCAACAGCAAAATAACTGTTAAAAATAGGAATCTAATTTTCTGTATCGAAGGTATCAGTACTACATATAAATGTAATGCCTGAGAACTATAATTAATTGTTTTCATTTTTGTAGAATTAAGGCTTGTTAATAATATTTGTACTGGTTAAAACTACAGCACCATTGCTACATAAAACTCTGCCTTGAAGGGTAGCATTAGAATTTAATGTGATAGAAGTTAACACCAATAAATTTCCTTTAAAGGCTGTATTATCTCCAATGGTGGCAGAGCTACCAACTTGCCAATAAATATTCTTAGCCTGTGCCCCATTCGTTAAAATTATACTCCCACCTGAACCACCTGTAGTTGTTAATGCCGAAGCAATTTGAAAAATCCAAACAGCGTTTACATCGCCTTGTGCATCTAAGGTTAAATTGCCACCAAGTACAAGTAAGGATGAGGTTGATTTATAAATACCAGGTGCAAGGGTTAAGCCACCTTGATCGCCCGCCACCGTAACAGGAGCTGGTGATACAGCGCCTGCAGCATATAAATACGCAGCAGTTAAATCTGCTTTGGCCTGAACCAACATAGCAGCAGTTCCTACAGGTACTAAATCATCAGATGCATATATTGCTCCACCCACAATGGTTGCTGGAGGAAATCCAGTTACCGAAGAACGTGCTCCTGGGCTAATTCCAACATCCATATTATTGATTACACTAAAGCCTGCATTATTACTTACCCCAACACCCGAAATGATTCCGAAGCGTGCTACTGTTTTTAAATCCGGTGGAATAGGTCCTAGTGGAGCTTTGGTATTAAATGTCCACACATAATTAGAAGCCAATGATGTACCTGCTACATTTTTAGCAAGCGTTGTAATAGTAGCCGTATAGGTATTACCAGACAACAAATTAGAGCTAGGTGTAAAAGTTGCTGTGCTGCCAGAATAACCTACAGTACCCGCAACTGGAGTTACTCCAAGTTTTAACGTAAAACTCAAATTCGTTATGGTTGCAGCATCCATAGGTTCGCTAAAGGTGGCCGATAAAACCTTATTTAAAACTACATTGGAAGCCAAGTTTAATGGATCAACCAAAATCACAGTTGGAGCCGCTGCGGCTATAGTTGTAAAAGTCCAAACATAATCTGTTGCAATGGCTGTACCTGCTACGTTCTTAGCAAGCGTAGTAATGGTGGCAGTATACGTGCTACCCGATGTTAAATTAACCGTTGGAGTAAACGTTGCAGTTGTGCCCGAATAGGCCACAACACCTGTAATTGGCAATGCTCCCAATTTTAAGGTAAAACTTAAATTGTTTATAGTGGCAGCATCCATTGGAGTACTAAAATTAGCCGAAATGACTTTGTTTAATAAAACATTGGAAGCCAAGTTTAATGGATCAACTAAAATTACTGTTGGAGCAATTGCCGCTGCGGTAGTAAAACTCCACACATAATCAGTAGCAATAGCTGTACCTACTACATTTTTAGCAAGAGTTGTTATGGTTGCTGTATAAGTAGTACCCGCGAGCAAATTACTTGAGGGTGTAAAAGATGCTTTTAATCCAGCATAGCTAACAATACCTGAAACTGGAGTTGCTCCAATTTTCAAGGTAAAACTTGAATTGGTAATTGTAGCTGCATTCATTGGTTCGCTAAAAGTTGCCGAAACAATTTTGTTTAAAAGTACATTAGAGGATAGATTTAAAGGATCAACCAAAACTACCGTTGGTGCAATTGAAGGCACAGTTGTAAAGCTCCAAACAAAATCAGAAACCAAATGTGTACCCGATTTATCTTTTGCCATTGTGGTAATGGTGGCGGTATAAAGTGTATTAGGCAATAAGGCAATAGTTGGTGTAAAGGTGGCGATAGTGTCTATATAGGTTATTGTTCCTAATACCACATTGCTCCCTTGCATTAATTTAAAACTAGAATCTTTTATACTTAAATGATCCATTGGAACATTAAAGCTTGCTGTAACAATTTTATTTAACGGCACATTAATACTTGAACCTACAGGATTTGTTTTAGTAACAAACGGAGCGGGCAATGATAAGGTAGTAAATTGCCATACATAATTATTGGCCAAATTTGTTTTACCTAAAGTTTTGGCCATAGTAGTTATGGTAGCAGTATAAACAGTACTTGGAGCTAAATTACTACTAGGAGTAAAAACGGCGGTGGTATCTGTATATGTAACCACACCTGCAACAGAAACAGCACCTGCTTTTAAGCTAAAACTAGAATCCTTTATACTTGTTGGATCCATAGGTAAACTAAAGGTTGCTTTTACAACTTTGTTTAATGGCACATTGGTTTCGGTATTAAAGGGATCGGTTGAGCTTACTATAGGAGCAATAATAACTCCAGTACTAAACGACCAAACATATTCGCGCTGTAAAGCATTTCCCCGCATATCACGAATGGATGTTTTAACAATACCTGTATAGGTAGTATTGGCCAACAAAGGAGCATTAGGCATGAAGTTCATGCTGGCAGTTTGCTGGTTATAGGTTAATACACCCGCAACCGATGTTGCTGCCTTTAATTCAAAACAAGCTGGAATAATTGTAGCTGGATTTAACTCTTCGTTAAATGTAACAACTATTACTTGGTTAAGGGGTACAGACAAGGCCCCGTTTAATGGGTTAGTTGCAGTAACAACTGGGCATACGCCTGGTGTTTCTACAAAATTGTCTTTCTTACAACTGCCTACCATTAAGGCTATAAAAACAGACACAGCTAGCGCTGGCCAAAGAAATTTTGGAGTAATCATTTTCATAATAATTTTGTTTGTGGAATTCTACGACGTGTTTAAAAACACATCGAATCCATGAATAAGAAATAGCTAAACGATTTAAAAAGACTTAGTCTTCGTAACCGCTTTTAATAATTGTGGATAGCATTTTAAAGCGCACATTGGCTCTAATTGAATTATGACTATGAGCCGGAATAATAATAGACTCGCCTGTTTCTAGGAAGTGAGAAACGCCGGCTATTTCTATTTCAGCCTTGCCGTCAATAACCTGTATAAAGGTATCGTAAGCAGAAATTTTTTCTAATAAACCTTCACCAGAATCAAATGAAACAGCACTTACATTGCCTGTTGTTTTGCGAATAATAGTTTTAATAACCACCGAATTGGGTATATATTCAATAATTTCAACAACAATAAAGGCTTTACCTTTTTCAAAATCTATGTTTTACATTTTTTACGGTTTTCTTTTTATTAGAAACGAGTGATCTATATAATCCAAAAACGGAGAGTCTTTTATAACAAACTCCCAATCTTTGAATTAAATTATTTGCCGCTAAAGGTTAGCAGGCATATTCTTTTTAATTAGGTAAATTACATCCTCGCGTTTCATATGCAGTTTAGTTTCAAGTCGTCTTAATAAATCACTTTCCTTTCCAACTTCAAACTTTACATCGGCATCTGTTAATTGAGAAAATTTACCTTTCAATTTTTTTGCCTGTTCTTCCCAGTTCCCACTAATCGTAAAGGGATTAGCGGTTTTGTTGTGTGTGGCTTCCATTTTTTTAACATTATGTGATACTAATAAATCACAGCACAAAGAACACACATTAATCAATTCAATTACTTACACATCCCTCTATTAAACTTACACAAATCACATGTTTTCAAGGTTTTTCAAACGCTTATTCTTGAGCTGTTTAAAATATGAAGGAGATAATCCCGTAATTTTTTTAAACTGATTGCTCAAATGCGCAACACTGCTATAATGCATGAGATAGGATATCTCGGTTAAATTTAATTCATCGTACAAGAGTAACTCTTTTACGCGTTCTATTTTATGAATTATAATATATTGTTGAATGGTAATTCCTTTTACCTCTGAAAAAATATTGGATAAATAGGTATAATCATAACCTAACTTAGCACTTATATAATCAGAGTAGTTAACCTTAGGCACCTCGTCGGTGTAGTGAATCATCTCAGTAATTACATTCTTTATTTTTTCAATAAGTATTGATTTTTTATTGTCTAATAACTCCAAACCAGAACGCAATAAATTAATTTTTAACTGATCGTGTTGAGCTTGGGTAATATCCTCCAAAACCTCTACCATTCCTAATTCTATGACAACATATTTGAGACCAAGTTTAATTAACTCTTCCTTCACTAACATTTTACAACGTAGTGAAACCATAAACTTAATATAGAGTTTCATTGAAATAAGGATAAATGTCGAACCAAACCCTCGAAGAAACTTTAGCCAACCTAAAGTTTTTCAATAAAATAATGGGGAGCAGTAGTGTAGAAAGTCGACATGCAAAGGTTAACCCATTAATTGGACAAACCTAATTAAATTAATTTCAGCGAGTTACAAATCAGTACATGAGCAGCAGGAGATGGAGTGTGAGCTAAGGATATTTTATTTGAAAGGATAATAAATACGCACCAATAGCACCAAATGTATAAGCAAGTATATCGCTCCAAAGAAATCCAAAACCTAAAACTAAGCCACCTAAAGTAGTATGTCGTATGCCATCTATCCATGGTGCATGATATAGTTGAGATAGTTCAATAAAGAAACAAAAACACATAGTAAAAAGCAATATCCTATT
Organism: Bacteroidetes bacterium B1(2017); assembly: GCA_002256395.1. GTDB lineage: Bacteria > Bacteroidota > Bacteroidia > UKL13-3 > UKL13-3 > B1. The sequence goes on from NKJG01000005.1 coordinate 117,519, forward strand.
TCGGTTCGAACCAATAAAAATACTTTGCATTAAAAAGTAAACCATCATTGCCCATATAGCATCGCCTAAATACGTATTTACTAAATCTGGAAAATAGATGGCATAGCGCCTTGAGGCAAGGCCTACTAGAATGCAAGTAACAAAGGCAAACAAACTTACTATTCGCTTAGGTGGTTTCATTTATTTTTAATACGGCAACTGAAAAATTTTATTCAATTTTACAATTTAAAGTTCTCTCAAAAAACTTATTTTCGAATCAAAACTAATCTCCTTCAAAATGGACTCTATAGCTAGATATAAAATATTATTCTGTCTTTCCCTAATCCTGTCGATACTTAGCACCAGTCTCTTCGCTCAAAAAGTAGATTCAACAAGCAACAAGATGGAAGAGCTCGTTATTTCGGCAGATAGGTTTCAAGAAAAAATAAAAGACCTTCCTAGGCAAATAGATGTTCTTTCAAAAAAGCAAATAGAATTATGGAATAAACAAAACACAGCCGATTTACTTCAGGAAACAGGAAATGTGTTTATTCAAAAAAGTCAGCAAGGAGGAGGAAGCCCTGTTATGCGAGGATTTGAAGCGAACAGAATTTTGTTAGTAGTAGATGGAATAAGGTTAAACAACGCCATTTATAGAAGCGGACATTTACAAAACATTTTGCGCATAGATCAAAACATGCTACAAAATGTAGAATTAGTTTATGGGCCAGGTGGTCTTGTTTATGGCTCAGATGCAATGGGTGGAGTTATACATTTTTCAACTCAGAAACCTAGTTTTAATAAAGGAATTACGGGCAATTATTCTGGAAGATTTAGCACGGTAAATTCAGAAATTAACAATTCAATTTCACTTGGATATTCTTCTAATAAAATTTCATTTAGTGGAAATTTTACTGCAAGTAATTATGGAGATTTAAGGCAAGGCAAAAATAGACCTAGCAGCATGGGAACATTAGGCTTGCGAAATTTCTACCAAGCAAGGGAAGCGAATAAAGACATTATTAAACAAAATACTTCGCCCGAATTACAAATTGGTTCAGCCTACCAACAAAAAAATGGCATGGCCAAGTTAACATTTAAACCAAGCACAAAGCAACAACATACGCTTGAATATATTGGGAGTATTAGCAGCAATGTTCCTAGGTACGACAGACTAAGTGAAAGTAAAAAAGATACTCCAACTTATGGCGAATGGTATTATGGACCAGAGAAATTTAATTTAATAAGCTACCAATTTGAGGATACCAAGAGCCGATTAATTTCTAATCAAATCAAACTTACTTCTTCTTTTCAATCCATTGAAGAAAGTAGAGTTTCTAGAAACTTTGGCAGTAGCAAAAGAACCTTCAGAACAGAAAATGTAAAGGTATATTCATTAAACCTTGACCTTAGAAAAATTATTGGAATACATGAAATTAAGTATGGATTGGAATATGTATTAAACGATGTTCAATCAAAGGCAAATGCATTAAATATAAACACAAATGCTATTAGTAATGCCAGTACACGTTATCCAGATGGCGGATCGACTATGTGGTGGACAGCAGCCTACCTAAACATAAATCAAGAGATTACCCCTAAACTAATTTTGAGTGAAGGCCTTAGAGTGTCGCACACCCAATTAAAATCAACCTTTAAGGATAAAACATTTTATGAATTTCTTCCAAATACAATTGAACAAAAAAACACCTCCCTGTGCGGCAGTTTAGGACTTGTTTATTTAGTTCAAAAAAACTCAAAAGTATATGCAAACATTGGCAATGCATTTAGAACACCAAATGTGGACGATATGGGTAAAATATTTGATTCTAAATCGGGTTCAGCTATGATTTTACCTAATCCTAACCTTAAGCCAGAACAAAGCGTAAGTGCAGAAATAGGAACTCTAATAAAAGCAACAGATAAGTTAAGTATAGAAGCAAATGTGTTTTACACCAAACTATGGAATGCTATCCTAACTCAAAAAACCACCCTAAATGACAGTGATAGTTTAATCTATGATGGAAAACTAACTCCTGTTTATAGCTTACAAAATTCACAAAATGGATACCAGTACGGACTCAATTTTCAAGTAGCCTATTATTTTAGCACGAAGTTAGTTTTGCAAAGTAGTATTAATTATACCTATGGTAGAATTATAGGAGATAGCGTAATGCCAATCGATCACATTGCACCTTTATTTGGAAAAACTTCCCTCACTTATTCCTATCATAAAATTCAGGCAAGTTTATATTCACTCTATAGCGGCACAAAAAAACTTAAAGATTATTATTTGAATGGGGAAGACAATTTACAATATGCCACCCCTACTGGCATGCCGTCTTGGTACACACTAAACATTCAAACATCCTATTCATTTCTAAAAAGCAATACGCTTCGTTTAGGACTTGGTATTGAAAATATTTTAGATAGAAACTACCGCACATTTTCAAGTGGCATTAGCTCTCCGGGGAGAAACTTTTGGATTAATGTTGCACTAAAATTTTAGAGGGCAAAAGGACATTAAGGACCTTAGGGACAACAGGACTAAAGGGACATAAATCTTGGCGCCCTGCCGCAGGTATTAACATGCCTAATGAAGCAAAGCGACCGTCCATGCAACGCCATGCAATACCCTGCCTTTCCTACGAATGCAGGCCAATAGAAATTAAGGCAGCAAGTCCAATTCCTAAAATTACGGCAAACAACTTGTTCTTACTAAAATGATGTTGCTCACTGTTTTCAAACAAAATGGTGGTAGAAATATGTAAGAAGGTACCAATTACAAAGGCCATAAAATAATCAAAAAACTCCTCGTTAATACTTGTTCTTAAATATAAGCTTAGGCAAGCACCTAATAGCGCCATTACACCATAAACTACACTAATAACACGTAATGATTTTACTTCCAAATGGATGCCCTTTAATATGCTTATCAAGGCAAATGCAGCTGGAACTTCATGAATAATTATACCAAATAACAAAGAATAAAAACTAGTATTTTCTGCCATCCATAAAGCACCTAAAGGGATGCCTTCTGTAAATGAATGCAAACTCATGGAGGCTACAATGCCAATAGGTATTACCTTATTTTTTAAATGATGGTGCACATGCATATGCCCATGCTCAATTCCCTCTGAATACTTCTCTAAAAATATCTGAAAAAAGAAGCCCGCCAAAACTAATAATCCCTTATATGGATTAAATACCTGAAACACCTCTGGTATTAAATTTAACAAGGTTATACCTAATAAATAGGCGCCTGCAAATGCCAAAAACCAATTTAATTGTGTCTGGTATTTCTTGGTGGTTTTAATAGCTAAGGCTCCACCTAATAAAGGCCCAAAGGGCAATAAAATAAACCAAAACAAACTCATGCTTTACTAACTAAAAACTTACTCACGTATCTCGAAAATGCAATGCCAAATAAAATTCCACATAGACCGCCCACTATTACATCTAAGGGATAATGAACCCCAACATACACTTGGGAAAAGGATATTATTGCAGCCCAAACTAATAAAACAGGTAAAACCCATTTATGTTTTTTAAAGAAAAAAGAAACAAATACGGCAATTGCAAAGTGATTGGTGGCATGAGCAGATATAAAACTATATCCATTGCAGGATGCAATTAAATGTCTTGTAATACCTTCTAGACTCGGTTCGGCGCAAGGCCTTAAGCGCATAAAAGTATTCTTTACCAAATTTGCACTAAACTGGTCGCTCGCCAAAATCATTAAGCCCAAAGCCAAAAGTATTTTCCAGGTATCTACTTTGTAGGTTCGAACCAACAAATAAATAATGCCAGCATACATAGGGTACCAAAATTCTTGCTTACGTAACAATGGACAAAGCATATCTAAAAACGGATTTGCTAAGCCATTATTAATAGATATAAATGCGCTCTTATCAAATGCCAATAAACTATCCAACATAGGTATTTTGGGCTATTAAAATAAGTCTATCGCTAGTAAGTGGTTCGAAGTTATTTAAATCGTAATCGCCAAACACCTCTATTAATTGAAAGCCCGTTTTCTTAAGTAAATAAACAAAATCGGATATTTGTAATGCCTGAACCTTTTCTTCAAAGGTATAGTCTTGTTGTTTGTCGCTAAACGAAATTGTTTTAATAATTTTACCTGCCTCTAATTTCTTATCCAAGGTAAAAACTATACCTTCCTTTTCCTTCACTTCATGTTCAACTAGGTTCGAAATAACTTTATGCGCATTAAAAAAATCAATTAACAAAAAGCCACCTGGGTTAAGAACATTTTTAATTTCAAGTAACACTTTTTCATCGGTCTCTAAATCGTCGAAATAGGCAAAGCTGGTAAACAAGTTTAAGGCTATATCAAATTTCTGATCCAATTTAAGGCTGCGTAAATCGCTAACGGCAAAATGCAAATGCTCATTTTCAAATGGCTTTGCCAATGAAATGCTATGGCAGGATAAATCTACACCTGTAACATCAAAACCCAATGAATTTAGGTAAATACTATGCCTCCCCTTTCCACATGCCAAGTCAATAATTTTAGCCTTTTCATGTGGATTAAAACGCAAAATAAGGTTCTTTAAAAAAAACTCAGCCTCCCGCATATCCCTATTCCCATAAAGGATGTGGTAATATGGCGAATCAAACCATTCTGCAAACCATTCTTTTTTCGTATCCATCTAGCCAACAAAAATAAGGTTTTATGCCCAATTGCCAATACCCTCTATTTAGAATATTTTAAGAGTTTCTAAACTGTAATTTTACCTTTTATACAAAATACCTAAAAGTTTCGTTAGGCTTGTGCATTTTTGAAACACATGAACAAAAAACTACTCCTACTTGTTTGGACCTTTCTTATCTGCCAAAGCATCTTTGCTCAAGGCGGTAGAATCTTTGGAACACTTACAGATACAACAAATTATAGACCAATGGCCTATTCTAGTGTATCCCTTATTAGAAAAGATTCAGTTTTGGTTCGAACCCAATTTGCCAATACCAAAGGTGAGTTTAACCTTCAACAAATTAAACCCGACACTTACCGTATACTTATTACGAGGCCAGCCTTTGCCGATTATGAAGAAGATATTATCTTAAACGAAAATGAAGAGAAAAATTTGGGCTCCATTAGCCTAATTACTAGAGAAAATCTTTTAAAAGAAGTATTAATTAAGGATCGATCAGCCATTAAAATAAAAGGTGATACCACAGAGTTTTTAGTAGACTCCTTTCTTACAAACAAAAATTCAAATGTAGAAGACCTGTTAAAAAAACTACCGGGAATCCAAGTCGACAAGAACGGAAAAATTACCGCTCAAGGGCAGGAAGTAAAAAAAGTATTAGTGGATGGCGAAGAGTTTTTTGGAAACGACCCAACGGTTGCCACCCGAAATCTGAAAGCTGAAAATGTGGAAACAGTGCAGGTGTTTGATAAAAAAAGCGACCAAGCGGCCTTTACGGGTATTGACGATGGATCCAAAGAAAAAACTATTAACCTAACCCTAAAAGACGAAGCAAAAAAAGGATATTTTGGGAAGGTTAAGGGAGGTATTGGAACCAAACTCGACAATAAAATAGATGGCGTAAACACCACCGTTGGACAAGAAAACAGGTACGAAAATGAATTGATGTTTAATAATTTTAAGGGCAAACGGAAAGTATCTGTATTCTCAACTTTTAGCAATACAAACAAAACCGGTTTAGATTGGGAAGACCGCGAAAAATATATGGGTGGCAACAATGTAGAATATGATGAGGCCAGTGGGTATATGTTCTCTTATTTTAACTCCGACCCCAATGATTTTAATGGAAATGGAATTCCACAAACAAATTATATCGGAGGTTTTTTTACAAATAAATTTAATAAAGAAAAAGACCAAGTAAACTTTACCGCCACTCGCAAACAATCTATCGTAAAAGGCATCGACAAAAACTATACACAGTATATTTTGCCCGATACCATGTATTTCAATACACAGTACAATACGGTTAATAGTAATAGAATAAATAACACCGCCAATGGGAAATTAGAATTCAAAATAGATTCCCTTTCCACCTTTATTTTTAAAGCCGATTTAAACCAAGGACTATTTGATAAAAGCAGTGAATACATTTCAGAAAACTACAATGAAAACGCACAATTAGTCAACAAAAACAAACGAACAAACAGCAGCAAAGGAACAACTCTTAAATTTAGTTACTCGGCCATTTATAATAAAAAGTTTTACAAGGCAGGTCGCAGTTTATCCTTACAATGGGATCAACAATTAAACCAAAATAATAGTGATGGATATATTTTGTCTAAAACAAATTATGGCGATTCCATTGCAAATGCCGAGCAAAACTTGGATCAGTTTAAACAAATTGAAGAGAATGGAAATAATTTGGGAGGTAAAATTACCTATACTGAACCCTTAAGTAAAAAATGGTTTTTGGTTACGGATGCAGACGTACATTATACACAAAACAAAAGTGCTATTGGGACTTTTAACAAATCCTTAAGCGGCATATACAATCAAAAGGTAGACTCATTAAGCAACAATTTAACCTACGACATTGGCATGCAAAAAGGCGGAGTTGCCTTTAAATATGTTAGTAAGAAAATAAATGGCTCCATTGGAGGTAGAATATCTCACACAAATCTAACACAGGTAAACCAAACATTAGACACAACGTTTCACCAAGACTTTTTAAACCTTTTCCCTGCGGCAAGATTTAACTATAAAATTTCAAATTCTCGTTCCATTGCTGTAAGTTATAATGGCCAAACCCGACAACCTACACTACAACAAATTAACCCTATACAAGACATAAGCAATCCATTAGTAATTTATAAAGGTAACCCAAATTTAGGGCAAAGTTTTGATAACGATATTAGTGTAAACTATAATAGCTATCAAGCTTTAACCAGTCGAAGTTTATATTTAAGCTTAAGCTATAGCCATACCTTTAATGATTTTGCCAATTACGATAAGGTTGATAATCTTGGACGAAGAGTTTACGAAACAGTAAATGTAAAAGCTAATCAAAGTATAAACAGCTATATGTATTATTACTTTGAAATTAAAAAACTGAACCTTGGCATTAACAATCAAGCAAGTGGATCGTATAATAAAAACATGAATTTCATTAATAGTTTGCCAAATACAAATAATAATTACAACCTTAGCTACAACCTAAATTTATCGTATGATATAGAAGAGAAACTTGATATAAACATTGGATCAGGAATAGAGTATAACAACAGTAAATCAAGCCTAAGACCAGATGTGGTTACCTCCTATTTCACTTACTCACCAAATGCCTATGTGAACGTATTTCTCCCAAAACATTTTGAATGGTTAATAGATGGCACCTACAATATTAGGCAGCAAACGGCCGTATTTAGTAAAAACAATAATACCTTAATTATAAATGCATCTGTTAGTCGCAAATTCTTAAAATCTGAAAACTTAATTGCAAAAATTGGAGTGGATGATATATTGAACCAAAACATTGGGTTTTACAGAAATGCAAGCAGCAATTATATAAATGAAAATACCTATTTGGTGCTTAAGAGGTATTTTATGTTTAGCCTTACCTACAATTTTACAAAAGCACCTGGAAGCAAATAATACCCTCATGAAAACGCAATTAAAACCTATTCTATTTCTTTTTGCTTTTGTTTGTAATAGCCTGCTTGGCTTGTCGCAAAACCTAGGCTTAAGCGGCGTAATTAGTTTCGAACGCAAAGAAAATATGCACAAACTTTTTGAAGATAATGATAATAGCTGGTCGGAAGAAAGAATTAAGCATATGCCAAAATATAAAACAGACCAATTTCAATTAAGCTTTAACACGCACCAAACACTTTACAAAGTAGTACTGGAAGATGAAAACCCAATGTTTCAATGGGTACGTGTAGCGGCGGCAAACACCGTAAAAATTGACCTCGACAACAAACATTTAAGTGCCGAAAAAACAATTTACGAAGGCAATTATAGAATTGATGATAGCATACCAACTTACCAATGGAAAATGATGGGAGAATTTAGAACCATTGCCGGATACACCTGTAGAAAAGCGAGCACCATTCTTATGGATTCTATTTATGTGATAGCTTTTTACACCGATGAAATTCCAGTAAGCAGTGGACCCGAATCGTTTACAGGTTTACCAGGAATGATATTAGGAATAGTTTTGCCAAGGTTAAACATGACCTATTTTGCTACTAAGGTTGAAACACAAACACTCCCAGAAACAGCCTTTGAAATGCCTAAATCTAAATCAAAGAAAACTAATTTAAGTAGCTTCAATACCGAAATAAAGAAGGCTCTCAAAGATTGGGGTGAATATGGTACGAGAGTTATTTGGAAAGCAAATTTTTAAGCCCTGGGGACCTTTGCCAACACTGCTGTGAAAGCAGCATTAAGGCAAAAGTGTATCCCAGTTTTATATACCCCACGTATATTTATATTTTAAGTAGAAGCTTATGTTGGCTTCTAGAATTGGTGTGCAAAACAGTTAAAAAATAGATTCCCTTTGGAATATCTTGAGTTTGTATTGTAGCCTGTTTTATTGCTCCAATTTGAGTGGCAACTACTTGGCCAAACTCATTTATTAACTCCAATTTCTCTATCTCAAACTCACTCTCAATAGTTATTAAATCTGTAAACGGATTAGGATAAACCAAGCTCTTTTCTTTTACCTCCTGCCCTTGGGTCAGGCCATTTAATACATTTCCATTTGCATCTAAACGAATGGCAAAAAAATCTCTACTCAAATTTTGCGAATCATTTATATAATTATGCGTATACCCAACACCAACAACACTTCCATCGCTTAGGGGAGTTATACTTAACAAGGAAACATTTTGATTATTGAAATATCGTTTACTTTTTATTAAACCCAGATCTTTACTAATCCAAGCAAAAAACAAGGTGTCGGCTTTTGGCACCGGTGGGAAATTAAACTCTTCATTTTTTTGGTCTATCATTCCTGCAAAAACCATACTCCCATTATTAAATCTATCTAAGCAGCGCAGATAGGCAGGGTAACAATGCCAATATGAATTTTCGAACCCAATTACCTTTTTATTTTCCACCCTATTTTCTGGTAAAAGGGTATCAGAGTTAAGCGTATTTAAGGCAACAAAAAACTGTTGAGTATGATTCGGATCTTTAAATCTAACACCTGCAACATAAAAACTTGATGAATCGCCAAGTATAGGTAAAACAGTATTGTATGGCCCAAGAAACCGTGTATATGCAGGATTACAATTATTGTTATCATCTACAAAACAAGTAGGAGAAGGATAGTTTAAATCATTTAAATCCTCATTTAATACTCTTGGTATTTCAAATCTAACACCAACCGTATGATAGTATAACCAATTATCAACCCTATACCCCATATACTTGGTTTCGCTTAATTGAGATAATTCTGTTGAATAAAAATCTAAATACAAAGAAAAAAGTGTATCCGAACGCCTTCCATACCAAAGGGTATCTAACCTAAAACTGTTCATTTTACTTTCAGAATCAAGGACAAAATACACATTCTGCCTTGGCGTTAGCCTATTTGGTGTAGCTAATAAATCAATGCCAATTGCTCCAAATAATTGTTGCTGCATATTTATTTTGCCATGCATTCTATTAATGGTATAGGGCAAACTTATTGGCAAAACTTGTGAGCTTGAACCTAAATAGGTTAAGTTAAAAGAAAAGTACCAGCAATACAATACAGGCTGAACCAATTTTAATTGAGAAGGTACAACTTTACCTGCAAACCCATACACTACAATTTTACCAGCTTGCAAAACTGAGCCTGCAATGGTAAAGGAAGAATCTTTTGATAATGGCAAGGAAATACTATCCATTTTACCTCCAGCATAGGTGGTTTTGGCAAGTAGTAAATACTGTAAACTATCAGCCTTTCGCTCTGCACTACCAATAAACACTAATTGGTTCAAGCCCAACTCATGGCAATCTACCCAATATTCACTCCAATTACGCGTATAGGTTTTGGGCATACCTTCATATACAACTTGAGCCTTGCAAAAATTGCATACTATAATTAACACAAAAAATAATCTTTGTTTCATAGTTTTACAAACCACTAAATGCATTTGGATCTGGAACTAAAACACGAGTAGCAAAAACAAATCGGTAGGTATATTTATACTTTAATTTGGTGCAGGTATCGGGGAAATAGGCTCCATCAAAAGGTGTAAATAATTGCTCGGTATGACTAAACTCCAAAGTGCTTTTGCAAACACCCGAACAATTTGTTTCCCAATAATTATAAATAGGCACAATATCTAAACGTACAAATACCTTATTACTAGGAACCGTATTTTTTGCTTGACTATAAATACTTGGTATTTGATTGAGGTAATAATTCAACTGAGTACTGTTTAAATTTACCACACTATAAACTCCATAACTAGGATTGGCTGGAACACTTAAATTGGTTAAGTATTCTGATCCATCGCAAAATTTAGAGAAAATAAGGGAAGGATATACTTGCGTAAATCTATTGGTGAGTTGATTTGGATTATACCAAGGATTTCCTTTGGTAAACGTTCTTTTATAGTCCAAATCTTTAATATCTGTTGCACTTGATATAACAAACACATATTTATATCCAGTAGGGGCACTAGATGGCCAACCATAAGTGGCAAAAATATTATTGTTACCATAGGTTTCCATAACCTTTGCTGCACCAGCAGGTTTTTGAGTACCTGTTGGCAAGGCCGAATTAATAGAACCTCCGTACCAAACATATTTCCCAAACATTTCATTTACTATCCCGTTTCCAGCCTGTCCAAGCGGCGGCACAGCCATTCTACCTCCCTCAACTTCTCCAGTTGCGGTTTGGAATTCATTGCCATAACCCATTCTATAAGTATCTGTTGAGGCAAAAGAATTTAAGGTACCAAGTGTACCTTTAAATAATGAAATTCTTTGTTTGCCAATAGTAACTCTTAGTTCCATTCCAGGTAAATTGGGCTTCCAATTGCTTTGAACCAAATAAATGCGGCAATTACTTGGTATACTCAATTGAAGGGAGAATTTTAACAAATTCACTTTCGAAGACAAATAAGCAAACGAATAAGCATTGCTTACTGGAGCAAGAAAAGGAATAGAAAATAAGCTATCCTCAAAATCAACTAGCAAAGTATCGTTATTGGCCATACTAGCATTTGCCAAACAATTAAAATAAAACTCTAAGCTATCTAAGCTTACTAAATCTGCAGCACTCTTTGTTAAACTATTCCCCTGCTTAGTTTGGGAAATATGTTTTTGTACAATTCCAGCCATAACTTTTTCGAGGTTTGGGCTAGATGAAACTTGATTAAATTCTGGAGTTTGCTTTCTGCAGGAAACCACCAGTAGCAAAATGCTAGCAAGAATAAATAAGGAATAGGTTTTCATGACTAAAAAAAAATAAGAAGTTGAAAATAAATTGACATTAGGTAACAATTACTATCACCGTGTCAAAATTAAAACTTTCTTTTTAATAATTAATACTACCATTTATTTTTAGTACTTTCACTATACAATACATCAAAATGACAATCCCCAATTGTACAAATTGCATCATGCATTTAGGCCTAAAAATAAAACTACTCAGAATTAGCAAGGGTTTAACCCAAGAAGACCTTGCCGACAAGGTAAATAAAACCCGTCCACTCATTTCTTCCATTGAGCAAACGGGCAAAATAAGTCCGCATACCCTTAAAAAAATATGCGAGGTGTTAGAGGTAGAGGAGTCAGAATTTGACAATATGGTAAACGAGCCTTTATCTGTTTATAAAGCCACTCCAAACCCTGCCTTTGAAGAAAAAATGCAAGTTTTACAAAAGGAAATAGACCATTTAAATAGGCTCGTTTCCATGCAGCAAGATTTAATAGAAGCCCTAAAAGATAAAATAGAAAGCTTAGCGCCAAAGGCTAAGAAGAATTGACCCATATTTTTTCATATCTTCGCGGCCCATATGCAGAAATCGGTTGCCTTTTATACGCTGGGTTGTAAACTCAATTTTTCTGAAACCTCCACCATTGGTCGTAACCTAGCCCAACATGGGTATAAGAAAGTGGAGTTTCATGAAGGCGCAGACGTGTATGTAATAAATACCTGCTCTGTTACAGACCATGCGGATAGACGTTGCAAGAAAATTGTTAAAGAAGCATTAAGGCACAATCCCAACGCATTTGTAACTATTATTGGATGCTATGCCCAATTAAAACCTCAAGAAATTGCAAGCATTGAAGGGGTTGATTTAGTGTTAGGGGCTGCCGAAAAATTTAATATACAAGACTATATTGGAAATGGCGCTAAAAAGGAAATTGCCGAAGTTAAAGAAGGTAAAATAAAGGAAGTTTTAGATTACCATGCCTCCTACTCTATTGGCGACAGAACTCGCACCTTTTTAAAAGTTCAAGATGGATGCGATTACTTTTGTTCCTTCTGCACCATTCCATTAGCGAGAGGCAAAAGCCGCAGCGACACCATTGCAAATGTGATTAAACAAGCAAATGAAGTAGTGGCAAAAGGCATTAAAGAAATAGTTTTAACAGGTGTAAATACAGGCGATTTTGGGATTGGTTCAGACGAAAACTTCTACCTATTATTAAAAGCCTTAGATGAAGTAAAAGGTTTAGAACGCTTGCGCATCAGCAGTATTGAACCGAACCTATTGAGCGATGAAATAATAGAATTTGTAGCGCAAAGCAAAACCATTGTCCCTCATTTTCATATCCCACTACAATCTGGTTCAGATGAAATGCTCAAGAGCATGCGTCGCAAATACCTTACGGCATTATATACTTCTAGAGTAGAAAAAATTAAGAAACTGATGCCGCATTGCTGTATTGGAGTAGATGTAATTATTGGTTACCCGGGCGAAACGCATGAGCATTTTCTTGAAACCTATAACTACCTCAATGAGCTAGACATTTCGTATTTACATGTATTTACGTATAGCGAACGCGAGAATACCACAGCATACAAATTACCAGGTAAAGTTACCCTTCGCACGCGTAATGAGCGTAGTAAAATGCTTCATATTTTATCTGATAAAAAGCGCAGATTTTTCTACGAACAAAATCTTGGTAAAACATACCCTGTGCTGTGGGAAATAGAAAATGATGGCGATACCATGCATGGCTTTACCTCTAATTACGTGAAGGTAAAAACAGCTTACGACCCATCTTTAGTAAATGAAATTTTAGACTATAAACTAGAAGAAATTGACGAAGACATGGTGGTTAAAGGTAAGCTTATGGCTTTGTCGGTTTGAACCAACTAACGTAATGGATACAGCCAAAAACAGAGTGGCAATTATTTTGTGTGGCGGACAAAGCACGCGCATGCAAAATCCAAAATCGCATTTAGTGTATCATTTTCAAGAACAATACTTACATTTAATACAACTTTGTGTAGAAGCAGGTTTAGAAACTTATGTTTCCTGCACGTTTGACCAAGCATACACATTTAAAGAAAACACTAAACTAATCCTTGATTTAAGCCTCTATACTAATGCTGGCCCCATTTCTGGTTTATTAAGTGCCATAGAAAAACATCCAACAAAAGCTATTTTAGTAATAGGCTGCGACTACCCATTATTTGGCAAGTTTGAGCTGAACCAATTGCTGGATACCTTTGAATTAAACAAGCAAACAGTTTGCTTTTATAATGAAATTAGCCAGATGGAGGAACCACTTCTTGCTATATATCATCCAAACGATTTTAGTAGAATAAAATCAAACTTTCTTGCAGGTAAGCAATCCTTAAGAAATTTCCTTGCCGCATCAAATCCAATTAGGATCAAACCGAAATCAATTGATGTATTGAAAAGTTTTGATACTCCCGAAGAGTTTAGCAATTTTACTGCACCACCAAACGCTTTGTAAGGCTACCTTGAGCGTTTTTGAACACCACAAAATACATACCTGCAACAGGAAGGTCTATTGAAATTTCAGATTGAAAATTAGCTTCCAATTTGGCAACTAGTTTACCCATTGAAGAATAAACGTGCACCTCTGTTTCACCATTTGTTTTAAAGTATACCTTTTGACCTAATGAAACGGGGTTTGGGTATAAGAAAGCCTCATTGGTTTTATACACTTGAGTTATTCCAGCAGGCAATTCACGGGTGGTAAAGGTATCAACTGCTCCAAAACTAGAGCACGTATTGGCAGCAGTAATGGCCTTCACGCGCCAAGCATATGGCCAATGTCCAAACAAATCTACCACCACTGCCGTATCAAAAATTAACTGGTCGTAGTTTAAGTAATTCCAATCGCCAAAGCGCGCTATTTCTACATGGTAAGCAAAAGCACCAGGAACCGCTTTCCAACTCAATTCTACATAATCTGCATTTACACTAGTATCTCCAGGCACAGGATACAACTTTTGTGGAGGCGGCAAGTTGCTAATATCTGCGGAAGTTTTGGCAATACCTCTGCTGCTTAAATTGTTTTGCATAGCAAGCATTTGCTCATTGCTGAAACGCTTGTGGCATGCATCCAAGGCATAATTCATATATAGAGAACTATCCGGCTTAAATACCACATTGTTTGGGTCAACCAAATTTTTGCCTAATGGGCAATTCCATCTTTCACCAACATAATCGGGTTTGGTATCGCAAAAACCATCGCCCGCACTGCGGCAATTTGTACCATCTATTTTTTCTATTTCTGTGGGTGTATTGCCACCCTCCCAGCCATAAAAGGTATGCATTAAACCAAAGAAATGGCCAAGCTCATGAGACAGAGTTGTAGCATTTGGCCCCTGACAAGAATTGCGAATATACACTACGTCAACTCCACCAAAATATACCCCGCACCATACATCGCTAATGCCATGGAAAAACAAATTAACAGCTGTTGAAGATTTATAGGCCTCCGACTTTTCCCAGATAGCATTATTATCACCAATATAAAGTTCTACATCATTAATATAATCTATTTCGCTTTCTAAGTAAAAATGAAAACCAGTGGGTATAAAACGCTCATTTAGTTCGCATAAGGTTTGCATTAAAAAGCTAACGGGGTAATATCCAACGCCCTTTTCATTGCCCACAATATGTACTTTTATGGGCACGTATTGCATAGCTTTTTTGCCCAAATTAACCTGCCCGTTTTCTAATTGTTGTTGAAAAGCCTTTAAATTACTCTTTTGTTGCTCTGTAAAAACGCTTGGACACGAAAGATTTTGGGCCTGAGAAAACAGGCTTAATAAGCTAAAAAACAGAACTATATATTTCTTCATCATGGGTATTTCAAACATAGTATTTTCTTGTGAGTAAATTCATTTTAAAGAAAACTTTTTTATCTATTTAGCTTTTCTACATTTGCGCTGAATTTTTATCAGAAAAATGAAGAACATAACCGTAATAGGATCAGGAACCATGGGCAATGGAATTGCACATGTATTTGCTCAAAACAACTATCAAGTAAACTTAATAGATGTAAATGAAGCACAATTAAAAAAGGCCATCGAAACCATTGGCAAAAACTTAGACAGAATGGTAAGCAAAGGAAGCATTACTGAAGAAGTTAAAAACACAACTTTAGCTAATATTACAACTTTCACTAGCTTAAAAGATGCAAGTGCTAATGCCGATTTAATTGTTGAAGCAGCCAGCGAAAACATTAATATTAAATTAGATATTTTTAAGCAAATAGATGAGTATGCTCCTGCACATTGCATCTTGGCATCTAACACTTCTTCTATTTCAATCACTAAAATTGCTAGCGTTACTAAACGTCCAGAGCAAGTTATTGGAATGCACTTTATGAACCCAGTGCCTGTAATGAAATTGGTAGAAGTTATTAATGGATACAAAACTTCAAAAGAAGTTACTGCATCTGTAGTTGCCTTATCAAAAGCCATTGGCAAAATACCTGCCGAAGCAAATGATTACGCTGGTTTTATTGCCAACCGTATTTTAATGCCAATGATTAACGAAGCTATTATTTGCTTGCAAAGTGGCGTAGGTTCGGTAGAATCTATTGACACCGTTATGAAATTGGGTATGGCTCATCCAATGGGACCATTGCAATTAGCAGATTTTATTGGCTTAGACGTATGTTTAGCTATTATGAATGTATTGTATGATGGCTTAGGCGATACCAAGTATGCTCCTAGTCCATTATTAGTAAATATGGTAACTGCTGGCATCTTAGGCGTTAAATCTGGCGAAGGATTTTATGTATACACACCGGGTTCAAAAGAACTAGTTGTATCATCAAGATTTAACTAAAACCAATTTATTATAAACTAAAAAGCTTGTCTGAACCTAGGTTCGGACAAGCTTTTTTTTATGCTTTTACTTTAACAAGTACGAAATAGAAACATATTGATATTGCATGGAGTGTTGAGATGAAAAAGGTAAGCTTAAAATAATTTCATTTGAAAAATTAAAATTATCGTTAGCAGACGAACTGGAAGAAAAATTTCTCTCTGAAAAATAAACATTAAGAGATCCAAGTCCAATACCTGTTTCTAAAATCACTCTTGGCGAAATCCAATAATACACATTAGCACTTAAGTAAACACCCAAACTTAAACTATATTGTTTTGATTTATTAAAGGAATACTGGCTTCCATCTGCCGTGTCTGCTATATATTTATCCTCATAAAAATTTAAACCCACATTTTTATTTAGCTCAATATTGGCTCCAAATTTAGGTTTAATTGGAAATATCCATTTGCTAGAATTTACATAGGCAGCAGACACTCCATAATTTTTAGAAGTAGCATATTCTATTAATTTATTATCCTCTGTTAATGATTTTTGATTTTGCCTTGAACCATAATAATCAATTCTAAATCCATTGCCTTTCATAAGCTTATCGCTTTTCATTTTATAAATTGAAGCAGCTAATCTGGTATTGTAAGTAATATAAAGATTTTCTTTTTTAATGGCAGGCCCATCCGTAAGAGCCCAAAAGGGGTCGAGGTTACCAGTATTTGAATAGTTAACACCTGCAAAAACAGTTGCAAATTTTTGCCCTTTTACAAACTGAGCCTTGGAGTAACTTGAAAGCAAAACTAGGTTTAGAACTAGTGCCAACACTTGAATGGTTAACTTTTTCATTTCTTAAGGAGTAAATAGTTTAAACCAAAATTAAACGACAACAAATCAAGGCCTCTTGGCAGCACACCATTTATCTTAATTGAATGTCTTTCTAGAACCTTTTCATTATTTGGAACAGAGGCTTCGCTTTTTGCTCCTTGTATTTCCAAATCAAATACGTTAAAATTTGCCTGCAACATAAATTGATCAAATAGGAGCACATACATTCCCGGCGAAACAGAGGCATTAAGTTTGTATAAGTTCACCGTGTAGCTTGCTTCTTTTTCTAGTTTGGCTCTTCCAAAAGTTCCAGATATTTCATTCGAAAGCATAAATCCCCATTTCTCATCCATGGGAATCACATAAGTATAACCAAAGCCCAAACCTGCGGTATAATTATAATCGAGGTTTGAAAAATTAGAAGAGTTTATTGACCCTAACAGCAACACACTAAAGGCATTTTTATCACTCACAAACTTGCCAAACGACACTTGCGTTGGATTTAATCCAAATAAATTTGTCGTCTTACTAGATGTGCTATTCCCATAAATTTGGGAGTAGGTTCGCATACCCGAACTTGCACCTATAAAATAAGTTCCAGCAGGAATTTGCGCAGCCAATAAACAGGGCATAAGTAAATAAAATAAGGCAAGTGTTTTTTTCATTTGGAGGCTTTAAAGGTTTACGCGTAAGTTTAAATAAAAAGTAGGTATGGCAAACTACTCAATAATTAAACCAAAATGTTTTTTTGATTAAATTATTTGCTCAATACCCTTAATTTGCTGCAAATTATTTGCACCCATGATAATACACGATTACCATAATGCGGCGGCCATTTTAAACCAAGGTCAATTGGTTGCCATACCCACCGAAACCGTTTATGGATTAGCAGCTAATGGGTTTGATGGCAATGCCATTGCTCAAATATATGAAGTCAAAAATAGACCTCAATTTAACCCACTCATTCTTCATAGTAATTCATTAGAACGGTTTAAATCTTGGGGTATACACTTGCCAGATGAAGCACTTAAATTAGCGCAGGCATTTTCGCCCGGACCAATAACTTTTGTGGTGCCTAAATCAGACACCATTCCAGATATTGTTACAGCAGGCCATTCTTCTGTTGCTATACGTATTCCAAATCACCCAACAACCTTAAAGCTTTTGGCTATGCTTAATTTCCCCTTAGCAGCGCCAAGTGCCAATTTATCGGGAACCGTTAGTCCAACTACTGCCCAACATGTAAACAATCAATTAGGCGAGCTAATAGGTGCTGTGTTAGAAGGAGGCGAATGCGAGATAGGATTAGAATCGACCATTATCTCTTTTGTAAATGAGCAACCTCAATTATTACGCCTGGGAGGATTATCTATTGAGGCCATTGAAGAAGTGTTGGGCATGGCCTTAGATAAAAGTAAACTCATAAACAACGATAACCCCGAAGCACCTGGAATGCTTAGCAAACATTATGCGCCAAACACTCCCTTGCGCATTGGCAAACCAGAAGACTTTATTGAATTTTGCGACTATACTCAAATGGCATATATAGGTTTTAATAACCTGAACCCAAACCTTAAGGAAGAGCATCAATTAATATTATCGGAGCAAGGAAATTTAGAAGAAGCCGCACAAAAATTATTTGCCGCCATACGCCAAGCAGATGCCCTAAACCTAAAATTAATTGTAGCCGATTATTTCCCTGATGAACACCTAGGAAGAGCGATTAATGATAGACTTGCACGTGCAGCGAAGAATTAGCTTCTGGCTGCTGGCTTCTGGCTACTGGCAATTTTTTAGAAAAGGTTTTAGGATTCACAGCGAAGCTAGAAGCTAGAAGCTAGAAGCTAGAAGCTAGAAGCTAGAAGCTAGAAGCTAGAAGCTAGAAGCTAGAAGCTAGAAGCTAGAAGCTAGAAGCTAGAAGCTATAAGCTAGAAGCTAGTTTTCTAGAAACCCTTTTTGCTTCTCCCAATTTCCATTTTTCCAGAGCAGGTAATCAAAGCTACCATCGGGATAATAATGTTCTACAAAACCAGCGTTTGCGGGTTTATCGGGAACGATATTTTCATAAATTAAGATCTTGCGTTTTTCATCGTAGCGCAAACCAATGGTGGCTTGGTTATTAAATTCAAACACCATGCGATGATATTTTGTCTTACGCTTTAAATCGAAAATAGGCGCACCAAAAACAGGAATACCCGATCTAAAATACAATACATCTGCTACCTTACGATTAGTTTCGGGCCCTGCCCCATCCCAACCTAATAAGGTATAATAATCTACTTTATTAAACGTAGTTTTTATAATTTTATAATAGGCTGCACCAAACCAATGGTTGGCATCTGTTTCCCGTATTAAAAAACTTTCTAAGCTATCGCTTCTATCAATTAATGGGTAAAAATTTTCGTAGAGTTGCTGCTTTTTATTTAGCTTTTTCAACTTATCGGGATTCATTTGAATAACCCCAAAATACCTAAATTTTTCGTCGTTGGTGGCTACGTTCCAAGTAAATATTCTAAACAAACCATCAGGCGAATAGAGAATCATTAAATTTTTAAGTGAATCAAACGGATAGTAATACGAGTTTTTAACTTTTAGTGCACGGCCCATTTGCCTGATAAAATTGCGCCCTGAAGTAATTCGAACCTCCTCATCAAAATTGCGCACCATATTATAACTAAGTCCACTTAAACGTATTTCAAAATCATGCAAGGAATCCATGGAAAGCGAATCTATTTTTTGTGCCTTCACAAAAAACACACTTAACAAGAATGCAGTTAAAAATACAATCGGTTTCATAATTACAAGTTTAAATGATTTGCTAATAAATATACCAAACGCAAAATTGGTTCAGACCTTATAAAAAAAGCAAGGAAGCAAACAAAATACTTGTTGCTTCCTTGCTTTATAGAGATTTAATTACTTAACGTTTTCAATAACAATGGCTGATGCGCCACCGCCACCATTGCAAATACCCGTTACACCATAACGGCCACCTTCGGCTTTTAATAAATGAGCCAAAGAAACAACAATACGTGAACCAGAACTTCCTAATGGATGCCCCAAAGCTACCGCGCCGCCGCGAGCATTTACTTTCTTAGCATCAATACCCAATAATTGAGTATTCACTAAACCAACCACAGAGAATGCTTCGTTTAATTCAAAGAAATCTACATCTTTAATATCTACTCCGGCCCATTTCAATGCTTTTGGAACAGCTAAAGCAGGCGCAGTTGTAAACCATTCAGGAGCTTGAGCAGCATCGGCAAAAGCAATAATTTTAGCCAATGGAGTTAGGCCTAATTCTTTTACTTTTTCTTCGCTCATTAAAACTAAAGCACTTGCACCATCATTTAATTTTGAAGCGTTAGCAGCGGTAATAGTTCCTTCTTTTTCGAAAGCAGGCTTTAAGGTTTTTAATTTATCAAAATTTACTTTAGTATACTCTTCATCTACACTCACAATAATTGGATCTTTACCTCTTACTGGAATTTCAACTGAAACCAATTCATTGGCAAATGCATTGTTTGCATAAGCGTTTTGAGCACGGGTATAACTTTCAATAGCAAATGCATCCTGATCTTCGCGAGTAAACTTATATTCTCTTGCACAAAGTTCGGCAGCATTACCCATGTGGTAATCATTGTAAACATCCCATAAGCCATCTTTTACCATTCCATCTAAAATGGTACCATGACCCAAACGATAACCGTTTCTAGCCTTGTCTAAATAATACGGAATATTGCTCATGCTTTCCATACCACCTGCAACAACCACATCATTAATGCCCAACATAATGGTTTGAGCAGCCATCATAATGGCTTTTGAACCAGAGGCACATACTTTGTTAACCACGGTAGCAGGTACTGTATATGGAATTCCTGCGTAAATCATAGCTTGGGTGGCGGGTGCCTGACCCATACCTGCAGAAATTACATTTCCCATAAATACCTCTTGAACCATTTCTGGAGCAATACCGGCCTGAGCCAAGGCTCCTTTAATGGCAACAGCTCCTAATTGAGGAGCACTAACAGCAGCTAAACTACCATTGAAAGCGCCAATGGGAGTGCGCACTGCAGAAACAATATAAACTGTTTTCATATGAAATTAAACTTTATTTTGGTGGGGCAAATGTAGGATTTTACCTTTACGAACAAATGAATTTGATGGAAAGAGCATTTTTATATGGCGATTTACTGTTTGAAAGCATGCGCGTTGAATACGGCAGAATTCCTCATATAGCCCGTCATTTCAAGCGTTTAGAGCAATCGGCGCAAACCCTAAAAATTGATTTATGTGGGTTAAATGAGGAAAAATTTAACAGGCTTTGTGAGCAAAAAATAGCAGAATTTGAGGCTCAAAACCCCGATTCTAGCTTTTTACGCCTTAGAGCAGTTCTATACAGAGATTCGCAAGGAACTTATTTACCTCTCGAAAACAAGGGAAAACTTGAACTGCAAATTAGCGAAATCACCTATTTGGTTCAGCCCGAAATACTACGATTAGGAATTTATACCCCGCAACAAAAAGCACCTGGAATATTGGCCAATTTAAAAACAGGCAATGCCTTAATATATGTAATGGCAAGTATTTGGGCACAAGAAAACAATTTGGATGGAGCCTTAATTTTAAACACTCAAAACGCTATCATAGAATCTACCCACAGCAATATTTTTTGGCGCAAAGGAACAACTTGGTTCACTCCGCCTCTTGCAGATGGTTGCGTAGCAGGTATTGGTCGACAATTATTTATGGAAAGCCATACGGTAGAAGAAAAAAGTTGCCATACACAAGACCTTTTAAACGCTGATGAATGCCTATTAAGTAATGCCCTTAATGCACCCAGGAATTTTAGGGTGATTGAATTGGGGTAGGGGAAAATGTCGCTGGTCGCTGGTCGCCGGTCATCCTGAACCTGTCGAAGGGTGGTCGCTCTTTCTCGTTCTCTTTCTCTTTCTCTTTCTCAAATAAATAGCTCTGGCGTTTACGACAGAGGGAGAATTATGAATAGAAGGACATTGCAGGCCTTTAGGCCTTTAATATAAATCAAAGCTATTTATTAAAGGGAAAAGGCCTAAAGGCCTCCAAAAAAGCAATCAAATTCTTCAAAGAAATTTGTATTATCGTTAGTGAAAATTAATGGCCAATAATGCAAAAAACCAAAAACGTAAACCTAGCATTTTCTTGCAAGCAAGATTTTGGCTCCATGAAGCCAACTAGTAAGGGTGCATTTTGCCAGCTATGCAAAAAGGAAGTAATTGATTTTAGAAATTTAAACGAAACAGAAATTACTGAACTTCTCACTACCCAAAACAAAGTTTGCGGCTTATTTACCACTCAACAAGCGAGTGTTAAAACTTCCAAAATAAATTGGTTCAAACACCTAGTGGCCAGCCTACTTTTATCTTTGGGCTTTAGTGCACTAACGAAAGACCTTTACGCACAAACCACTATTGAACCCAGAAACACAGAAAGTAAACCCGATTCATTAAATTTTATTTTGGGTGAAATGTCAGGATACATGCCTGTATATAGTAAGGGCGGAAATGAAGGTTTGTATGAGTTTTTATCAAAAAACATAAACTATCCAAAGGAAAAAGTAAGCGGCAAGGTAATAGTAAGCTTTACGGTGGACACCTTTGGCAATGTAATCCATGCCGAAATAGCCAAGGGCCTAAGTCCTGCAGCAAATGAGGAAACGCTCCGTGTGGTAAAATTATTAAAATTCACCCCCGGAACTGAATTCGGCAAAAAAGTAGAAGTAAAAATGATCCTACCAATACAATTTAAGCCAGAATAGCAACCTACCTACAAATAAAATTCCTACGCAACTCACAACATTAGGCGAAGCCTGAGCTCGCAACTTACCTTCGCTAAAGCTATGGCAAGTAAAACCCGCAACGTTCTCGATGAAAGGAAAAATTCTCTTAACAAGCATTTCTCAGGAATAATTATCTTCGCCCAGTATGAAAAAAATTCTATTTACCATTTTACTTAGCACTTCTGCCCTATTATTTAGTAGTCATAAGGCTGATGAAGGAATGTTTCCGCTATCGGAAATGAAAAATATTGACCTTAAAAAAGCAGGTTTGCGCATACCCGCTTTAGATTTATACAACCCAAATGGAATTAGTTTGGTAGATGCCATTGTACGCGTGGGAGGCTGCACAGGTTCTTTTATTTCAAATGATGGTTTAATGGTTACCAACCACCATTGTGCCTTTGGTTTTGTAGCTGCCATGAGCACCGTTGAAAACAACTATATACGCGATGGCTATTTGGCTAAAGAACGCAGCCAAGAAGCGCAAGCAAAAGGTTTGGTTTGCAAAATTACTGCCAGTTATGCCGATGTTTCGGATCAGGTATTAATGGGTACTCAAAGTACCAATAACCCTGTAACGCGTTTGCAAATTATTGCGGCTAATATTAAACAAATTACAGATGCCGAAAACAAAGCAAACCCAAATTTGCAATGCGAAATATCTGAAATGTTTACGGGTAAAACCTATGTATTGTTTAGATATCAATTATTAAAAGATGTACGCTTAGTATATGTTCCAGCGCGCAGCATTGGCGAGTATGGCGGCGAAAAAGATAATTGGGTTTGGCCTCGCCACAGTGGCGACTTTGCTTTCTTACGTGCCTATGTTGCACCCGATGGAAGTGCGGCAGAATATAATGTGAATAATGTTCCATTTAAACCAAAACGTTTCTTAAAAATTAATGTGCAAGGTATTGCCGAAAACGACTTTGTATGCATATTGGGTTACCCTGGTAGAACCTTTAGAAACCAACCTGCTGCCTTTTATAAATACCACGAAAACTATATGCTAAACTATGTAAGCGATTTATACGATTGGCAAATAAACAAGATGGAAGAAATGGCTAAGGGTAATGATAGTTTGCAAATAAAATATGCTGGTAAAATTAAATCCTTGGCTAATACAACCAAAAACTATAAAGGCAAATTGCAAGGCTTTAGGCGTGTTGGCCTGACCCAAAAGAAATACCAAGAAGAAAAAGAAATGCAACAATTTATTGAGGCCGATGCCAACCTAAACAAACAGTTTGGAACCGTTGTGCCCGAGATAAATAAATTGTATGATGAAGTAATTGCCAATGCGCCTCGCAATTTGTTTTTTGACTATGCGTATTCTGTTGCACCAACCTTGCAAATGGCCGCGGCTATTGATAATTACAAGCTTAACTACTTATTATTAAGCAACAAAACAGATAAACAAAACTTCCTACGCACGCAAGTGCCTAAGCTTAAAACTACCTTCCAACGTTTATATGGTCAGATGGATCCTGCCTTTGAAATTGCAGGTATATTAAAAGTGTTTGCCGATGCTCATAAACACGATGGAAACAATAAAGTGGAAGCCATTGAAGCTTTCTATAAAAAATATCCAACTGAAGAAGCGCGAGAAAAAGTTCTTACTAAATATTATAGCAAAACTAAACTTAGCAATAAAACCTATATGCTAAAAGTATTAGCAGATAGCAGTTCCGATTTTTCTAAAATAAATGATGGATTGGTAGAGTTAAGTCATAGCATAAACCTAGAACTAAACTATTATGACGAAATAGATCGCAAACGCGAAGGCACCTTAAACGCTCTATTAGCGCGCTACGCCGATGCTAAGAGTGCTTTTAAACAAAAACAATTTATTCCAGATGCTAACTCAACTTTGCGTTTTACCTACGGATATGTGAGAGGATATTACCCTAACGATGCCGAGTATAATAAACCTTTCACAACTCTTAAAGGAGTAATAGAAAAAGAAGATGGTGCTGATTACGAATTATTGCAAGTAATAAAAGACCTGTATGCAGCAAAAGATTTTGGAGTATTTATTCATCCTACTTTAAACGATTTACCGGTAAACTTTTTATACAATTTAGATACCACGGGAGGTAATAGCGGTAGTCCGGTTTTAGATGCAGATGGTAGCCTAGTTGGAGTAAACTTTGACCGTGCCTATACCGCAACCATAAACGATTATGCTTGGAACGAAGCATATAGTAGAAGTGTAGCTGTTGACATAAGATATGTATTGTGGACACTTCAAAAAGTAGCACATGCGAATCAACTGTTATCTGAATTGAATATTGCTAATTAGGGAAACGAGAGGATGAGAGGTTGGGAGGATGAGACAAATTTAAAAACCAGCGACCCGCGACTAGCGACCAGAAAACAAGAACATGAAAATAGTATTCCTAGGAACACCCGATTTTGCTGTAGCATCATTGAGAGCTATTGTGGAAGCGGGATATAATGTGGTGGGTGTAATTACGGCACCAGATAAACCTGCTGGCAGGGGTATGCATATGCAACAGAGTGCGGTAAAGAAATATGCGCTTGAAAAAGGCCTGCACATAATGCAGCCAGAGAAATTGCGTAACCCTGAGTTTTTGGCTGAACTTAAAAGCTTGAAAGCCGATTTACAGGTAGTAATTGCTTTTAGAATGTTGCCCGAAGTGGTTTGGAATATGCCGCCTTTAGGTACAATCAATTTACATGCATCTTTATTACCCGATTACCGCGGTGCAGCGCCTATTAATTGGGCAATAATAAATGGCGAAACCAAAAGTGGAGTAAGTACATTTTTCTTAAAACATGAAATAGATACAGGTGATATTTTGCATAAAGCCGAATGCCCAATTGAGCCAACAACCAATGCAGGTGAATTGCATGATACCTTAATGGAATTAGGTGCCAAAGTAATGCTTGAATCCTTACATAAAATTGAGCAAGGAAATACCAAAGGCATACCTCAAGGAAATGATTCGAGCAAAATTGCACCTAAAATATTTAAAGAACATTGCCTTATCCAATGGAATAAAACTGGACAAAGTATACTAAATTTAATACGAGGCATGAACCCCTACCCTGCTTCGCACACGGTATTTGAAGGTAAACAAATGAAAGTGTTTACTGCCCGTTTTGAACCAATAGAAAACCAGCAGCAAGTGTTTGGTTCGGCCCATACCGACCATAAAACGTATTTGAAAATTGCCTGCTTAGATGGATTTATACTTTTGCTGGATGTACAACTAGAATCTAAGAAGCGCATGGATATTGAAACCTTTTTGCGTGGATACAAACCCAACTCATGAGACCCTTTTGGCTAATACTATGCTTGTTTCCCTTGCTTGTTTGTGCTCAAATGCACAACACAGAAAGGCAGTTTAGCTACCAAAAAGAATTAAAAGTAAACCTTTTATATGTGGGCGCTGGCATACTGCAAGTGCACTATGAAAAACACCTAAATCCAAATCAATCTACCGTAATTTGGGGGAGTTTAATTGATTTTGGATTTCAAGGAAACTTAATGGGTTTTGAAGTTGGCGCAGGCCAAAGGGCTTATTTTAATGGAACTAAACCAAACACTTATTTTGTTGAACCTAATGTGAGTTATTTATATATAGAAGATAGATATGTTTACTCGCATTATAACACTGTTGGCATTGGCATTTTACTTGGCAAAAAATGGGCATTAGGAAACAGACTAGGATTGGAACTTTATACAGGACCAACCATTAATTTTGGTTTTGTTAAAGAAGGCACTCTCCCTAATAAAAAAATAGATACTTGGGCCGGACCATTAAATGGAATATTTGGAAGATTTGGTTTAACCCTTAACTACAGGTTCAACTAATATGAAACAGGTAGTTTATTTTATTCTTTTGCTTACGCTGCAATTCCAGGTTTTAGCTCAGCGAAAAATACGCATAGAAAATATAGCTCCTCCCTCCCATGCCTTAAAAATAAATGTATTGAGTGGTTTTGTAGGAACCCTAAACATAAGTTATGAGTATAGGTTGACCCAAAAATGGAGCATCCAAAACGGCCTATGTTATACACAAATGATTATTAGCAGAGATCCAAGAAAACCATACTCTACCGAAGGTTTTCAATACCTTTTAGATGTTAGAAAATACACCCATTCAAATGGTCTACTTAATGGAAGATACCATCAATATTTTTTGAGGTATAGTCAATTTATAAACAAAGATTATATTCAAGATTCACTCACAAAAAATAAGCCCATTGCGTATACAGAAAACTTACATGGTATTACACTAGGATGGGTTTATGGCTATCAAAAAACCTATCAAAATAAATACCTGATAGATGTGTTTTGTGGAATTGGAATAAGCGTTCCAACGTGTTTTAATTCGAGTCCTAGCAAAGATTTTTTAAAGCCCTACAAAGTAAGAAGCTTTGAAAGCAACCCTTATACAAATGGCGTTAATTTAAGAATGGGGCTAAAGGTTGGGTATTTGTTTTGAAAAATAACAAAATCAATACAGAATTGGGTTTTGACTTGTATGCCTTATCCTAAGTATTAAAATTTGAGAATTGGTTACCCTATATGTAATTCTATAACTATAAACTGTTACAGCCCTATAAGTTCCATCGTTTCCAATTTTAAATCTATCTGCTTCATAAATCCCTGCATCCAATTTCAGAACAGAAACATGTTCAAGAATTGCCTTCTTTACAATATTTGCCCCTTGAGGTGATTCTTGCTTTATATATTGAATAGCTTGTTTAAAATATAATTTGGCCTCAATATCCCAGTGTATGCTTCTCTTTTTCTTTTCTACCATCCCTCGCTTTCAAGTTCAAGGTCATCATGATTAATAAATTTTCCACTCTTTATTCTTGCCTCTGCAGCATCTAGCTCCTTATTATATTGAGCAATTGAAATAGTTTCAGGGGTATTTCCTGCCTTGTTAAAAACACTCATAAGTTGATCCAAAATAGCCTCGTCTGTTGTACACATCAACCTGTTAATCAACTCAAATTTGGTTATTTCAATATTCATACTTTGTTGGTTTAGACAAATATATGGAATTTCAAACACAGTAAAACCAAGACCAATAAAACTTTTATCTAAACTTCTTAATACTACTAATAATAATGCTTAAAGCTACACCATCTTCATCTGTGTATACACCTTATAGCCTTTGCTTTTTTCGCCGCTTACCACTTGGGCTAAAACAGATTCCATTAAGCTATTTAATTTTAAAGGCGTGGCCATTTCTTTAACCAAATCAAAATCTATTTGTTCTTTTAAGGAAACAAAAGTGTAGCCAATATATTTATCGGGCTCGTAAATTATTACGCTCTGCTCCTTATAGGTTCTGCCCTTGCCAACAATATAATAGGCCTTGCGTTCTGCTTCTAAGTGATCAAAAAATGCTTGCGCTTTGGCATTGTATTGCGCTACATTTTCTTGAGCCAAACAATACCCATCGCAAATATCATGGGTAACATGTATGCAATCGCCTTTGTTGGTTTGGCTATTACAAAGCTTCGGGCAAAGGCCGTATTGATCTATTAAGGTTTGCAAATATTGCAGCGCAGCAGCATGGGTACTAAACGTTACTAATGCCCTTTGGTCTTTGCGCACCTTATCTATTCCAAATCGTATTTTGTTGTTTTGATCCAAATAATCGAACAAGCCATACACCGTTTGAATACGCTTTTGGGCTCTATTTTCATCTGGCCACAAACGGCGTATTTCGTGGCTTTCGAGCAATATTGCCAACAATTCGGTGCCGGTTGCGGTATGACTAAAGCCATGCACATCGCGCATAAAGTTTTGCTTTTGCTTTCCCTTTAAATCGCCACTAAAGTGGGAGCCAACTCTTGAACGAATGTTCTTTGCTTTACCTACATAAACGGCCAAGCCTTTATCGTTTACAAAAAAATAAACACCTGGTGATTTGGGCAATTTTTCAAAATCAGATTTGTTTACATTAGGAGGTAATACCTGTTCTTTTGAACCTCGCTTAAGCGAATCTTCAATATGCTTTTCTACATCATGCGAAATTAAATAAGCAAACAGCTTAACAGTTGCCATAGCATCACCACCGGCACGGTGCCTATTTTCTAGCCTAATGCCAAGGGCAGCACAAATATTACCAAGGCTATAACTTCTATGTCCTGGCACAATTTTTCGGCTGAGCCTAACAGTACAAAGTTTCTTAACCTGTAGGTCGAACCCACACTCTTGCAACTGATGTTTAATAAAACTATGGTCGAAATTTACGTTGTGGGCAACGAAGATATTTCCTGAAAGGATATCATAAATTTGTTCTGCTACATCTGCAAAAACAGGGGCATGCTCAACCATTTCATTGCTTATACCTGTAAAAGCTTGGATATAGGTTGGTATGCTCATTTCGGGATGAATAAGCGTTTCGAAGTGGTTTACTACCTCCTTACCGTCAAAAACAAAAATAGAAATTTCTGTAATGCGGTTTTGGGTAGCATGGCCTCCCGTGGTTTCTATATCTACAATGGCATACACAGTGCAAAAATAAAAGGATGCGCTTAATTAGCGAGGTTCATTTATACACTTAAACTAAAAATAATGTTATTAAGTAGACTACTAAGCGCCAATAAATAGGCTTGTCATAGAAATAGAGCCCATATCAATACTTTCATTAAAGAAATGGAGAGGCTCATTTTTGGTTTTAAGCGCTAAGGCATAGAGTAAAGGTAAGTAATGTTCATTGGTTGGAATGGCCAGTTTTGCTGACTTTCCAAGGTTTCTATAACCAACCAAAGAAACAAAATCGCCCTCTAAAATTTTCGTTTTAGCTAAGGCATCAAACTCAATAGCCCAATCAAAGGGGCCACCTTCCCAATTCAACATGCCAAGGTTATGAACCAGGTTACCACTTCCAACAATAAGAACACCTTTACTACGCAGCGATTGCAGCTGCATACCTATTTGAAAATGTTGTTCGGGTGTTGCCAAGTAATCGAGGCTTAATTGAAATACAGGAATAGTTGCTTTAGGGAACATGGGTTTTAAAACGCTCCAACAGCCATGATCCAAGCCCCACTCTAGGTCTTTGGTAATATGAACCGCCTTAACCGCATCAATTGTTTTTTGAGCAAACAAGGGTGAACCAGGTGCGGGGTATTGAGCATCAAACAATGCCTTAGGAAATCCTCCAAAATCGTGAATGGTTTTTGGATGTTCCATAAACGTAACCTGAGTACCTCTGGTTTGCCAATGAGCCGAAACACATAAGATGGCTTTGGGTGTGGCAATTTTCTCGCCTATTTCTTTCCATTTAGCGCTATAGGCATTTGGCATTATTGCGTTCATGGGGTTACCATGTCCTACAAACAAAACTGGCATTAAATCGCTTGATTCGTTTGAGCCAATTATCTCCGATTCAAAAGCATGTAAATCCATATTTATAAAGGGAAAAAGCAATCCCGATTGTAAAAACTTTTTGCGGTTCATTACAAGGATTTTAATTTTTCAAACACCTCCTTTAAATTTTGATAAGGAGTAAAACCATTGGCTAGCGAATAGTATTTGCCATCGTGTATAGCCAAAACGGCTGGGTAACCGCTAACACCAAGGTGAGCCGATTGTTGAAATCCAGCGAATGCCAAATTCTTAAATTCTGTTGAGTGCAAGCGTTGCAAAAACTCCTCACCAGGTATTCCATAAGGTTTAATTAATCCAAGGTAAACTTCATCCTCACGTAAATCTTGGCCCATATAAAAATAAGCTCTTTGCATTTCGTGAGCAAAGTTAATAGCCATATCTGGGAAATAAGATTTAAAAACCTCTAGGGCTATTGAAGGCATTACAGAGGAAGAATACAATTCCTTTGTTCTAAGTTGAGCCAAATAAGGTTCACCAAAAGTTTGACCCGAATATTCTTCTACCCGTTTATAAGCGCCAAGAATATAATCAGCAAAATCGCCAATAGGACCTTCGCGTTCACCTACAACCATACCACCGCTTAGAATTTGAAAATCAAAATCGGATTGATATTCGGTGGCAGCTTGTTTTATTATTTCAGAAAACCCATAACACCACCCACACATAGGGTCGAACACATAAATAACTGTATCTTTTGCCATATAAGTAGACTTCTACAAATTTGTTTCAATGCTAAAAAAGTACCTGTTTTAATTGCTCTTTTTTATAATAAAGTACAAGCCAATAAGGGTAGCAAAAAAATGCATAGGCACTGTTAAAACGGCAAAGTTATGCGGTGCTGGATTTCCATCGGCCATAGTTGTTTGAAAACTTGGGAAGATGCTCAGCACCGCAAAACCTATAGAAATTATAAGAAATAAAAGTCGCCCTTTTTGCAAATTCTTTGCTAAATACGCATATAAAAGTCCGCCTAAAAATATTGGCAAAATGCTAGAAATAACAACCGCTACAGGAAATCCCTGAGGTAAATCTTTTAGTCCAATTGTAAACTCTAATACATACAGCCAAGCAATATTAACTCCTGCCGCAACCAATCCACCTTTTAAGGCAGCTTTTAAAACTTTAGCAACTTTTATTTCTTCTTTAATCATTAGGCAATTTTAGCCATTTGTATATTACAAACCAATTTCACTTCATCACTTACAACAATACCACCTGCTTCTGTTGTAGCTGTCCATTTAAGGTCGAAGTCTTTTCTGTTAATTTTACCTGTTACATCAAAACCAGCCTTTACATTGCCGTAGAAATCGGTCATTAAGCCATTAAATTCAACGTTTAGGCTAATGCTTTTAGTAACATCTCTGATAGTTAAATCACCAGTTAACACATAGGTTCCATCTGCATTTTTAGTAAAAGCAGTTGAAGAAAAGTTTAAGCTTGGAAATTTTTCAACGTTGAAAAAATCATCACTTTTTAAGTGACCATCTCTTTGATCGTTTCCAGTTGTAATGCTATTCACATCCGCACTAAAGTTAATGCTTGCATCTGTAAAATCATCTCCCGCTTCTGCTTCAGCTTTGTAGCTAGTAAATTTTCCAGTTACAGTAGAAATCATTAAATGTTTAACCTTGAACTCTATATCAGAGTGCATAGGATCAATACTCCATTTGTTGCTCATATATTATTTTTTTATAGTAATTATAGCACAAATGTACTTACATTATATGTATATACAAGTATTTTTTCAAAAAAAGAGCACAAACCTGCGCTACTATCTATTTATCAATTAAATGCGTCGGCTAAAAGCTGTTTAATTTTCTCTGCATTTAGCGGTTTTGAGATAAAACCTAATACTTTTTTGAAGGTTTTAGATTTCTCCAAATCCTTCATATCTATACTAGAGGTAAACATAAAAACTTTACAATCGCTTGTCAGGTCTGAAAACTCTTGTAAAAAATCCCAACCAGAATAATCAGGCATGTTTATATCTAGCAAAAGTATAGTTGGAGAAACTGGTTTATTAATTTTTAAAAAATCAATAGCTTCCTTACCGGATGCGAAGCTATCCACAATTAATTTTGGATCGTAATTGCTCAAAATCTTTTTACTC
The DNA here is from genome assembly GCA_002256395.1 of Bacteroidetes bacterium B1(2017). Lineage (GTDB taxonomy): Bacteria > Bacteroidota > Bacteroidia > UKL13-3 > UKL13-3 > B1. Next base: position 149,869 of record NKJG01000005.1, read on the forward strand.
ATAAAAATAGTTACCTTGTCATCGTCTATTAAAACAATGCGAATCGGGTCCCCCTGAGTATTTAAATGCAAGTTTTCCATTAATTTGGTGGTACAATCATACAATTTGTTAAAAAATCAAAAAAGCAAAATTATGGAGATATTTAAACAATCTACCGAAACAATCCATTTCATTGGGCAATTGCCATAATATAATTTATATCAGTATCCTTAATTGAAACAAATCGCACCTTCATTTGTACCTATTACATGAGCAAACCAAACATTCAGTCGATTCACGTAACAAATTTAACAGGGCAATTAGTTTCCTTGGCAGATTTTTCTGGAAAAGTACTTTTAATAGTAAATACAGCTAGCGAATGTGGTTTTACGCCACAACTTAAAAATCTTGAAACCCTGTATCAAACGTATCACAAAAAAGGTTTTGAGGTTTTGGCTTTCCCTTCTAATGATTTTGGCAAACAGGAGCCACTTAATGGAGAATCCATCCAAGAATTTTGCAAGCTGCAATACCAAACTACCTTTCCAATTTTTGATAAAATAAAAGTAAAAGGAAAAGATGCGCATCCCCTTTATAAATTCCTATCTGAGAAAAGTTTGAATGGCGTTACAAGTATGTCGCCAAAATGGAATTTCCAAAAATATCTACTTAATAAAAACGGCGAATACGTAGATTATTACTTAAGTATAACCGACCCATTGAATAAGAAAATAACGAACAAAATAGAAGAGCTTTTGAAAGCCTAAGTGTGTAAGGTTACAATCGTCACTCCATCACCACCCATTTCTACATGTTCATCCGCAAAATGAGCAATCATCTTATTTGCTTGTAATTGCTCTCTAACCAATTTACGCAATATTCCGTAGCCTTTACCATGAACAATCCTTACTTGTTTTACTCCAAGTAAAATTGCTTCATCTAAATATTCGTTCAACTGTCTTACAGCATCCTCTCCCCTGGTACCAATTATATTTAGTTCGCCGCCAAAATGTTGCATTTTAGAATTCATATCTAATCCTTTTGGAGCACTTTGAACCGATTTTTTTATTTCCTTTTGGCTAATCTTTTCCAGCTTGTTAAGGGCAACCGTTGTTCTAATATCACCCAACGCCACAACGGCTTTGTTTTTTTGAATTTCTAAAATCTGCCCAATGGTTTGCTGTCCAGCCACTCTAATAGTATCTCCCACAACTAAGGTAGTTTGGTTCAAATCAACAACAACCTCTTCCAATTCCTTTTCTTCTTCTTTAGCATTGGCATCCAAGTCTTTTTTTAGTGTACCAATTTGTTCCTTCACCATCGTTCTGGCTTTGCGTTGAACCTCGCTATCGGCTTGTTGTTCCTTTATTTCACGAATAGTGGCTTCTATTTTACTATTAGCTTCGGTAACTAAGGCAAGGGCCTCTTGTTTAGCTTGCTTAATAAATTGACGTTTGTTCTTCTCAATTTCTTCACTAAGCTTTTCATATTTAGCCTGAAGCTGTTCGGCCTTTTGCTCTCGTTCGGTAAATTTAGCACGCAAATCATTTACTTGTTTCTTTTCCTTTTCAAGCTCAACCAGTAAATCATCAACCTTACGTTGTTTATCGCCTACCTTATTTTTTGCATAGTTAATAATATGTTGGCTCAAACCAGATTTACCAGCCAATTCAAAGGCATAACTACTACCCGGTTTACCAATTTCTAATTGGTAAAGAGGTTGCATTTTATCGTGGTCAAACAACATACTTGCATTTTCTAAACCTGTATATTGAGAGGCAAAATTCTTTAAATTACTAAAATGGGTTGTAACAATTCCTTGGGCCTTTTTCTGAGCCAAATGGTGCAAAATTGCTTCTGCCAAAGGTCCTCCAAATTGAGGATCTGTACCTGTACCAAACTCATCAATTAAGAATAAGGTTTTTCCATCGGCAAAATCACAAAAATTCTTCATGCTCAATAAATGCGAGCTATAGGTACTTAAGTCGTTCTCTATACTTTGTTCATCGCCAATATCAACCATTATTTCTTTATATACCCCCACCTCACTGTACGATTCACAAGGAATTAACAAACCACATTGCAACATATATTGAAGTAGGCCAACCGTTTTTAAACAAACCGATTTACCGCCAGCATTTGGACCAGAAATAACAACTATATGTTTATCTTTATTTAACTCAATAGAAAGAGGAATGGTAGTTTGTCCCACCTTATCATGACTCATTCGTAATAATGGATGATAGGCCTTTACCATTTTAAGTCCGGGATGCTTCACTAAAATTGGTAAATCGGCCTTCATATCGAGTGCTAGGATAGCCTTTGCTCTTATAAAATCGAACAAACCCAAACGCTGAAGGTTCTTTTCTAATTCTGGAATTTCGGGTCTAATTTGATCTGTTATATCCAACAAAATTCGTTCACGCTCTCGTCGATAGGCTATTTGCAATTCGCGAAGCATATTATTTAAATCAAAGCAATCGGCCGGCTCAATATAAACCGTTTGTCCGGTATTCGATTCATCATGCACAAAACCTGGAACATGGCGTTTGTGTTCGGCCAAAACAGGCAGTACTAAACGTCCTTCACGAATAGTAATACCAATGGCATCTGTTAAATAACCTAAGTCGGTATTTTTATCAAATAAACGCTGAATACGTTTTCTAATTTCACCTTCTTTTTCATGAATCTTAGCTGAGATTTTGGCTAATTCTGGGGAAGCATTTGGCCGTAGATTTCCCTCTACATCTAAAATACGATCAATTCTTCTAACCACTAAATCGTTAATGATAAGACCTTCTAAAAGCAATTCTAGTTCGGGATACTTCCCATTGCGTTCGCGCAAAAAACGAGTCACATTTAAGAATGCTTGAACTACCAATTTAATTTGATGTAACTCTTCTTCTAAAAGCCATACACCCTCTATTTTAGCCTTGTACAGCCATGGGCCAACATCAAAATAATGTTCATTTGGAAATGGAGTTTCTTCAACTAAAATGGTTTTAAATTCCTTGGTTTGTTGAAGCATTTTTGAGAGTAAATCGTGACGATTTGCAAAACGCATACGTTCTACATAGGAGATACCCATTGCGCTCAAACACCTAGTTTGAAGCAATTCTCTTACCTGATTAAAACCAAGTTTAGTTTCTATATTTTTGGGGAAAGGCAAAGTTTAAAAATTATTTGTTAACACTATCTTTTACACTAATTGGTTCAACCGAAATGCCGCGCGATTTAGCATCTTTGGTATTTAGCAAGTCTACAACCTGAATATATACTGAATCCATTTCCATGGGTATGGTTAAGTAATAATCGTAGCTCGCTTCAAATTCTTTAAGAGTGGTTTTATGTTTCTCAAAAATAAAATCATCGTAACCAGCGCTTGACCTTCTAAGTGAATCTGGACTTAAATTTCGTGCTTGTAAACCTGCATCTGCCAGGTGCATATCAGCTAAAATGCCAGCCATTTGTTCTCTACTTAGCATGTTTTTTGGCTTAGACACAGAAGGCAAGCCCGTATTGCTGCAAGAATTGATTAGCACAAATGCAGCAATAAACAGATATTTGAAGATTATTTTTCTATCCATGATCGCTGCAAATATTCAAAAAATAAACCAAGAAACAGGACCTAAGGCAAGATTAATTGCTGTGAGCAAAACAAAACCCGTAGAAGCCCTTGCAGAAGCCTATGAAGCAGGACAAAGAATTTTTGGAGAAAACAAGGTTCAGGAAATGTGCAGCAAACAAAGTGTATTGCCAATGGATATTGAATGGCATTTAATTGGACACTTACAAAGCAATAAAGTTAAATACATAGCCCCTTTTGTGGCTATGATTCATTCTGTTGATTCCTATAAATTATTGGAAGTAATAAACAAAGAAGCCGAAAAAAACCAACGGGTTATTAATTGTTTATTACAGGTATTTATTGCCACAGAAGAAACCAAATTTGGGCTGAACCAACCCGAATTGATAGAACTTTTGGAAACCTTTAAAAAGAATCCCCTTCCAAATATCCAACTTTGTGGATTAATGGGCATGGCCAGTAATGTAGAGGACACCACCCAAATTAGAGCAGAATTTAAGGGCTTAAAAAATACCTTTACCCAAATTAAGAACACCTATTTTGCCAACGACGAAAAATTTAAGGAGCTTTCAATGGGCATGAGTAGCGATTATAAAATTGCCATAGAAGAAGGATCAACCTTAATTAGAGTTGGAAGCATCATTTTTGGTAGCAGATAAAAAATTAGCTGCATTTTGTATCTTTTAGAAAAAGGATACTAAATGGAAAAGAAATGCTGTGGGTTTTGCCATCAGAGTATAGTAGGCCGACCCGACAAAAAATTCTGTGACGACCAATGCAGAAGCGCTTTTAACAATAAAACCAACAGTGCGCTAAACAGCAAAATGCGTCACATTAATGGCGTATTAAAAAAGAATAGAAATATTTTAGAGCGGCTTTATATAGAAAAAAATAGAGCTCGGAAACACATTTATGAAAGAAAAATTCAGGAATTAGGATTTATTTTTAATTTCTATACCCATACGGAAGAATTGGAGGATGGAAAAATTTGCTATTACTGCTACGACTATGGCTATATTCCAATAAAACAGGGTGAACTTGCAGTTATTAAGGTGAAGTAGATTACCTTTGAGCCATGATTGCAATTGGCAAAAAACAGACATTAGAGGCAAGTAGAAATGCTGCAGCTGGGATGTACCTAGTTGATAAAAAAGGAAATGAGGTTTTATTACCGAATAAATATGTTCCCAAATCCCTGCGTGTAGGGGAACTCTTAGAGGTTTTTATTTACAACGACTCTGAGGATAGGCCTGTTGCAACCACTATTGTACCACTAATAGAATTGGGAGGCTTTGCCTTTTTAAAGGTTAATCAGGTTAGCAGTTTTGGCGCCTTTATGGATTGGGGTATGGAAAAAGACCTTTTAGTTCCAAGTAAAGAACAGGACGACAAAATGGAGGAAGGACAATCTTACGTGGTACATATGTTTTTGGATGAAAGCACGAATAGATTGGTAGGTTCGAGCAAAATCAAAAAATACCTTGTTAATGAAAATATGACCCTTGAAGTTGGCAAACCAGCTTCGGCCATGATTTTTGATGACACCCCATTAGGCTATTTGGCTATTGTTAACAATGAACATAAAGGATTAATTTACCATAATGAAGTTTTTGGAAAATTAAGAATGGGAGAAATACTGACCGTTTATATTAAGAAAATTAAAGAAGGTGGAGAGATTGATTTGAGCCTACAAAAAATTGGATTTAAACATGTTGATGATCAAACCGAACGAATTTTAGAACTCCTAAAACACAACAAAGGCTTTTTAAATCTTTCAGACAACTCCTCTCCAGAAGAAATACAAAGTCGTTTGCAGGTGAGCAAGAAGGTTTTCAAAAAGGCAATTGGCATTCTCTACAAACAAAAGAAAGTAAGAATTGAAGAAGATGGAGTATATTTAATTAATCTAAATAGAGGACCAAGGAAATTTTAATCCATTTTAGTGAAATTTGGTGAAAACAATTGTAAAATATTCTCTTTATTCGTTTGATTAATCACCATGGATAAAGCTAAGTTTAAGCAACTTCACGTTCAAGATATTTTGGAGCAAGCTTATGCATGCCGTGGAAATGATATAAATGAGAGTGTAAGGCTTTCGGAATTAGCCCTAGAAACAGCCAATTTATTAAAGAATTCAGAATTAATTGCCCAATGTTTGAATAAGCTTTCCTTATTTCAAATGATTAAAGGAAACTTCAGGCATTCAAATGAATTGGCAGAAAGAGCGATTACTTATTTTGAAACAATTGGAAATGAATTAGGAATTGCTGACGCAAAATTTAATATCGCAAGCGGTCATTATAAAACAGACAATTTTCACTTAGGTTTAATTAACCTTATTGATTGCCTGCAAATTTATAAGAAGCACAACGACCATCATAATATAGGTAGAGTTTACAAAGCTTTAGGAACCATTTACGAATATTTTGGCGATCAAAAAAATGCCATTATAGCCTATCAAGAAACCATTTCACATGCCCAACAAGTAGGTGATCAAAGCTTGGAATCAAACGCCTACAATCCTCTTTCGGGAATTTATATTAAGAAAGGCGAATTAGAATTAGCCTTGCTTACCGCCGAAAAAGCCATGAAAATGAAGCTTGATTCTGGCGACCGTAGAGGTTACGCATTTGCCATTTATGCGAGAGCAAAAGTGTATGCTGCTTTAAACCGGGTAAACGACTCGGAATTAGATTATTTGGAATCGCTTAAGATTCATTTAGAATATAATGAACTTCTTGGCGCTGCCATGACGTATAGAAAATTGGGAGAACTTTATTTACTAAATAATCAGTTTGACCAAGCCATGGAAACGCTTCTTTTGGCGAGAGATTTTAGTTATAAAAATCAAATTGGAATTGTTAAATACAAATCTAATTTTCATTTATATCAACTCTATAAAAAACTCGACCATTCTAAAAAAGCACTTCAATATTTAGAAGAATATTTAAAGCAAAAAGAACTCGTAGTAAACAACCAAACCCTTACTATTATTGATAATTTTGAACTTCTAAATAAAGTAGAAGTTATGAAGCGCGAATCTGAATTACAGAAAGAGCGCGCTGAAATGTTGGAGAAGAAAAATAAAGCAGAAAATTTAGCTAATATTAAACAAGACTTTCTCTCTACCATGAGCCATGAGATAAGAACACCCTTAAATGCGGTTATTACCATTGCCTCTTTACTAGACACTAACACCACTGATGAAAACAAAACATTAGTGAATTCACTTCAATTTGCGGCTAATAATTTACTCCTACTTATAAATGACATACTCGATTTTACCAAATTAGACTCGGGTAAAATGGTACTTGAAAAAAATCATGTTAGATTAAAAACACTATTCGACAACCTACACAAAACCTACTTGGGTTTGGCGGCCGAAAAAAAGTTGGAATTAACCTATGTGGTAGACTCAAACCTAGCTGATTTATATTTGGTAGACGAAACAAGGATTAGTCAGATAATGGTTAATCTTATTGGCAATGCCATTAAATATACCGACAAAGGTAAAATAGAAATTGAAGTACGGGTTTTAGAATCGGGTTCTAAAACGGATAAAATTAGAATTTCTGTTGAAGACACTGGAATTGGCATTGCGCCAAACTTTAAAGATGAAATTTTTGAAAGCTTTTCTCAAATGCAAAACACTAGAACCAGAAAACAAGGCGGTACTGGTTTGGGTTTAGCTATTGTAAAAAAACTGGTAGAACTTCATGAAAGTGAAATTAATTTAATTTCACAAGTTGGCAAAGGAACCATTTTCTATTTCGATTTAATTTTAGAACGTGGCGAAAAAATTCCTATAAAAGCAGTAGTTAATCCCGAGGCTTTATCTGGCAAATCAATATTGTTGGTGGAAGATAATTCAATTAATGCCATGGTGGCTTCTAAATTATTATCTCGTTGGAATGTAAATACTGTTCATGCTTTAAATGGATTAATTGCTCTTGACATTGTAAAAAAACAAAAGTTTGATGCCATTTTAATGGATATTCATATGCCCGAAATGGACGGATTTGAGACCAGTAAATGGATTAGAACCAATACTAATTTAAATCAAACAACTCCTATACTTGCCTTAACAGCAGACATTACAGCCGAAAGCCACAAAGATGGAGGAGAATTTATTGAAACCTTTTTGCGCAAGCCTATCGAAACAGAAAAACTATTGGATAAGCTATTGCAATTTATTCCTCAAGAATTTCATTAACTCTTATCTTAAGCTTATTTTCGTATCCTAAAAAATCGCCCGGCACTCCACCGGGCTAAACTGTTTTATGAAGTTAAAGGATATTTTTGATTTATACGAGCCAGGTGCAGAATTTTCTGATTTGAAAAGTGCTCTTGAAAATTCGAAAAATAAAGTGATTCATGCAAATGGCCTTTTGGGTTCATCTGCCTCTCTTTTTGCGGCAATGGTTTATGAGCAATTTGAAGCCACGCAAATATTAATTTGTAATACCGCCGAGGATGCTCGCTATCTTGCCTCCGACATCGAAAATTTGGTTCAGGGCAAAACCATAAATTACCTGCCCTCTTCTTATAAAAGAAGTTTCCAACCAGAAACCTTAAGCAACCAACTTGTTTTAGAAAGAGCAGAAGTTTTAAATAGACTGAACCAAAACCACACGCGACCAGAATGGGTTATTACCACGGCAGAGGCTATGAGCGAATGGGTTATTAGCGAGCAAGACTTAAACCAAAATACCTACGAATTAAAAGTTGGAGATGCCTTTGATTTAGAATTTTTCATGGAGTTTTTAACCGAACACCATTTTGAGCGCAGCGATTTTGTTTATGAAGCAGGGCAGTTTAGTATTAGAGGCGGAATAGTGGATGTGTATTCGTTTAGTAACGAAAAACCATACCGCATAGAACTAAATGGAGATACCATTGAAGGCATCCGAATTTTTGAACCCTACGACCAATTATCCGTAAAAAAAGTAGATCGCTTTTTTATTATTCCGAATGTTCAAAAAGACATTCAAAAAAAACAACGATTCTTTGATTACCTGCCAGAAAACACCCTATTTTGGGTTCAAGATCTTGGGTTGGGAAGAGACCAAATTGCAAGAGGACTTGAGAAAGCCGCTAAATTTGATGTTAAAAATTATACTGGAAATGAAGAGCTAAATTTTGAAGGTGTTGAACAAACTTGGATGAGTGCAAACGATTGGAAAGTTGCCTTAGAAAAGTTTAAAATTATTGAATTTGGACCAAGAAAATATTTAAAAGCAAGTAGTTCAATTGGCTTTCAAATAAGCCTTCAACCGGTATTTCATAAGAACTTTAAATTACTAATTCAAAACCTAAAAGAAAATACGGCAAATGGATATCAGAATTTTATTTTTAGTGAAAGTAGTAGACAAATAGAACGCCTGTATACCATTTTTGAAGACTTAGATAAAGAGGTAAAGTTTGAACCGATTTATCATGGTTTGAGCAATGGATTTATTGACCATCAATTAAAATGTGCCTTTTATACCGAGCACCAAATTTTTGATAGATTTTATAAGGGAAAAGTTAAAAGTGGATATACCGGAAGTAAAATAATTACCCTCAAAGAACTTAGAGAATTAAGGCCTGGAGATTATGTAACGCACATAGACCATGGCATTGGAAAATTTGCCGGACTTGAAAAATTAGAAATTAATGGTCAGCTCCAAGAAGCAGTACGTTTAGTTTATAGAGACAACGATTTGCTTTATGTTAGCATAAACTCTTTACACAAAATATCTAAGTATGTAGGTAAAGAAGGGGCTGAACCAAGGATGAATAAATTGGGAAGCGATGCTTGGGAAAAACTAAAAAGCAATACCAAGAAAAAAGTTAAAGACATTGCCCGCGACTTAATAAAATTATATGCCAAACGTAAGGCGCAACAAGGATTCGCTTTTTCGCCAGATAATTACATGCAAATAGAGTTGGAAGCCTCCTTTATGTATGAAGATACTCCCGATCAAAGTAAGGCAACCTTTGATGTAAAAAAGGATATGGAAAACCCACATCCTATGGACCGTTTAATATGTGGCGATGTTGGATTTGGTAAAACGGAAATTGCCATTAGAGCAGCCTTTAAATCTATTTGCGATAGCAAGCAAGTGGCCATCTTGGTTCCAACAACCATTTTAGCTAATCAGCATTATAGAACCTTTAAAGAACGCTTAAAAGATTTCCCTTGTAACATTGATTATATAAACCGTTTTAAATCGGCAGCCGAACAAAAAGTAGTTCTTAAAAAATTAGCAGAGGGACAATTAGATTTGGTTATTGGTACCCATAGATTATTAAGCAAAGACACTAAATTTAAAGACCTTGGATTATTAATAATTGACGAAGAACAAAAGTTTGGAGTAGCTGCAAAAGAAAAACTAAAATCGTTTAAGACCAATGTTGATACACTTACCTTAACGGCTACGCCTATTCCAAGAACCTTGCATTTTTCATTGATGGGTGCAAGAGATTTATCCATTATAAATACCCCACCAGCAAACAGGCAACCAGTAGAAACAACTTTATACAACTATAATGATGAAGTTATTAAAGAAGCTATTTTAAATGAAGTAGAAAGAGGTGGTCAGGTATTTTTTGTGCACCATAGAGTAAAAGATATTTATGATGTTGGATTGCATATTGAAAAAATTTGTCCTGGAGTAAAAGTTGCCGTAGCCCATGGGCAATTAGAAGGAGACCATTTGGAGGATGTAATGATGCGTTTTATTGAAGGAGAATATGATGTATTAGTTGCAACAACCATTATTGAGGCTGGCCTAGATATATCTAACGCAAATACAATTATTATAAATAATGCACACATGTTTGGCCTAAGCGATTTACACCAAATGCGTGGACGAGTGGGTAGAAGCAATAAAAAAGCATTTTGTTATTTATTGGTTCCTGCAATGACAGGTTTAAGCAATGATGCTCGAAAAAGATTACAAGCCATAGAAGAATTTAGCGACCTTGGAAGTGGTTTTAATGTAGCAATGCGCGATTTAGATATTCGTGGTGCAGGTAATTTACTTGGGGGCGAACAAAGTGGCTTTGTGGCAGAAATAGGCTTTGAAATGTATCATAAGATATTGGATGAGGCCATTCACGAATTAAAAGAAGATGAGTTTGCTGAACTTTTTAAAGACGAAAAACCTGTATCCAAATTAGAATCGCGGGATTGCAATTTAGAAACAGACTTAGAAGCGCTTATTCCAGATAATTATGTTAGAAACATTGGTGAGCGATTGAGTTTATATAATTCCTTATCGGCCTTGACGAAGGAAGAGGATTTATTGAAATTTGGAAATGAGTTGAGGGATAGATTTGGCAAACTGCCGAAGGAAGTACTAGACCTAATTGACTTAATTGCGCTTAGGGAAATGGGGAAAAAATTAGGATTTGAAAAGTTAATCCTGAAAAGAAAACAGCTCCTTGCCTACTTTCCAGCAGAACAAAAGCAATTCTATTATCAATCGGAATTATTTACTGGGATTTTAAGTTATGTACAACAACATCCTAAGTTGTGTAAGCTAAAACAAAGCAATCAAAACCTGATCCTAATGATATTTGAAGTAAATACAATAAAGCAGGCGAGCTATTATTTAAATGAATTAGTAAAGCTTACCTCTTTACCCGACCATTCCGATCGTACTTAAGTTTATACTCTTTATCTTGATTCTCGAAACTAGCACAACGTTTTGCCTTGCATGACATTCCTGCAAGAAAAAAAACTAAGAGTATCCAACAGATAGTATTACGCGATTTCATAGTTGATTAAATTGTTTAATAAGAAACTAATCGACTTCTATAAAATAAAAAAGGTCTCACAGTGGAGACCTTTTTTATTTTAATTCTTAAAACTAAGTTTTGATTACTTAGCTGCTTTTTTAGGAGCAGCAGCTTTCTTAGTAGCAGCTTTCTTAGTAGCGGCTTTCTTAGGAGCAGCAGCTTTTTTAGTTGCAGCTTTCTTAGGAGCAGCAGCTTTCTTAGGGCAGCAGCTTTTTTAGTTGCAGCCTTCTTAGGTGCAGCTTTTTTAGTTTTTTTGGTTGTTGCCATGTTTATAAAAATTTGATTGATTACGATAACAAAGTTAAAAGTGTATTTAATATTTTCAAGTACCTACTGTATATCAGTACATAAAAATTACCACTTAAACATGTTGATAACTGCACACACACACTGCGAACAATTGATTTTACTGACATCTTCAGTCACATATACTTTTTTTGATATGTGATTAAATACTTCATTTTTTTTTCAATCACCGATTAATCAATCAAGTATGTTTTATTTAAAAATAAAATCATTATGCATACATTGAATGCACACAACAGCTGAAGATAGTTGTATTTGCAGTTATCTTCAGCTGCGCATTTAATTTCACTAGGACAAATTTCAAAAACAAAACGAGTAAAAATAAAAATCACTTCATTTTATTTTAAATGAATTTTCTCCTAAAAACTCTTCTAGAAGAGTATATTTTTTTATACAGTTTCTTATAAAAATTTATGTGAAGAGGAATTATTGTTTTAAAAAAAAATCACATCTATATTTTTTTCTATTGAGTTGTAATCTTACCTTTAAACCAAACATAAATTTTAGAATTTATTTGAGGAGTATGAAAGCAGAAATTATAACCATAGGTGATGAATTATTGTTAGGTCAAGTTATTGATACCAACTCAGCGTGGCTTGGTCAAGAATTAAATAGAATTGGAGCACGCGTTCATCACAAATCAACTATAAGCGATAGCCGAGAGGCCATATTAATAGCCTTGCGCGAGGCATCGCATAGAAGTGATGTTATACTAATAACAGGTGGACTTGGTCCAACAAAGGATGATATTACTAAGGTAACACTTTGCGATTTTTTTGATACAAAATTGGTATTAAACCAAAAAGTTTTGGATTGGGTTCAATCTATTTTTAACAATAGAAATTTACCAATGCTTGAATCTAACAATCAACAAGCAATGGTTCCAGAAAATTGCGAAGTATTATGGAATAAAAATGGAACAGCTCCGGGTATGTGGTTTTATGAAAATGGAAAGGCATTTATTAGTATGCCTGGCGTTCCATTTGAAATGAAAACTATTTTTATAGAAGAGGCTATTCCTAAACTTAAACACCATTTTTCTTTTCCATCCATCTTACATCGTACCATACAAACCATTGGAATTGGCGAGAGCTTTCTTGCTAAAAAAATAGCACATATAGAAGATGAATTGCCAGACCATATAAAGCTTGCTTACCTTCCTGCTGTTGGTTCGGTACGTTTACGTTTTAGTGCTTATGGCCAGAATATACAGGCCTTGGAGGAAGAATTAAATCCAATAATTGCAAACTTATATTCTGAAATTGGACAACATATTTTTGGAGAAGGAGAAGATTCTATTTCAGAAATTGTAGGCAACTTGCTTAGAAAAAAGAACGCTACGTTAAGTACGGCTGAAAGTTGCACAGGTGGTTTTATTGCTCATCAACTAACTTCTATACCCGGCAGCTCAGATTATTTTATTGGCAGCGTTATTAGTTATGATAACCGAATTAAAATAAATGAACTTGGTGTAGGTAAAAATATTATTGAAAAAGAAGGTGCAGTTAGCGAAGCATGTGTTATGGCAATGGCAGCAGGCATCAGATTAAAATATAACACCACCTATGCAATAGCAACAAGTGGTATTGCTGGACCAGGTGGAGGTACAGAGGCAAAACCTGTTGGAACAGTTTGGATCAGCATTGCAACCCCAGATAATGTATTTGCAAGAGTTTATCATATGGGTGATAATAGAGAACGAACCATTCAACGCACGGCCCTTACTGCCCTTGAAATGTTAAGGAAAGAATTACTTAATTAATTTTATTACACTTTGGACTTTAAATTAACTTCTCAATTCTTTCCAACGGGCGATCAACCACAGGCTATTAAAGGTTTGGTGGAAGGCATCAATCGTGGCGATAGAGCACAAGTACTTTTGGGTGTTACTGGTTCTGGTAAAACATTTACCATGGCCAATGTAATTGCACAAGTAAAAAAACCAACTCTTATTATTAGTCATAACAAAACCTTAGTGGCCCAATTATATGGAGAGTTTAAACAGTTCTTTCCAGAGAATGCGGTTGAGTATTTTGTTTCTTACTATGATTACTACCAACCCGAAGCCTTTATTCCTTCGAGCAATACTTATATTGAAAAGGACTTACAAATAAATCAAGAAATTGAAAAGCTAAGATTAAAAACAACTTCCTCCTTGCTAAGTGGAAGAAGAGATGTAATTGTATTGGCATCGGTGAGTTGTATTTATGGTGCAGGTAATCCAAAGGATTATGAGAACAGTATTATTAGGATAAATGTTGGAGATAAAATTTCAAGAAATACACTTTTGTATTCCTTGGTTGACTCACTATATAGTAGAACAACAGCCGATTTTCAAAGAGGAAATTTTAGGGTAAAAGGTGATGTGGTAGATGTATTTCCAGCTTATGCCGATATCGCATTTCGCATTTCATTTTTTGGAGATGATATTGAAGAGCTAACTATTATTGACCCTGTTAGTGGCAAAAAAATTGAAAGCGTTTCGAACCTAGCCATCTTCCCAGCAAATATTTACATAACTCCAAAAGACCAGTTAAATGAGGCCATAAGAGACATTCAAGATGATTTAGTTTTACAAATTGAATACTTTAAATCAATAGGAAAACCTTTAGAAGCAAAACGCCTTGAAGAGAGAACCAACTTTGATTTGGAAATGATGCGTGAACTTGGGTATTGCAGTGGTATTGAAAATTATAGCAGGTATATGGATAAGCGCAAACCTGGTGATAGACCTTTTTGCTTAATTGATTATTTCCCTGAAGACTTCCTGTTAATTGTAGACGAAAGTCATGCCACCATGCCACAGGTGCGAGCCATGTATGGGGGTGATAGAAGTAGAAAAGAAAACTTAGTAGAGTATGGATTTAGGCTGCCTTCGGCAATGGACAATAGACCTTTGAAGTTTAATGAATTTGAAACCTTAATTCCTCAAACAATTTTTGTTAGTGCTACTCCTTCTGATTATGAAATTAGAGAATCGGAAGGAATTATTGTGGAGCAAATTATTAGGCCAACAGGCTTATTGGACCCAACCATTGAAGTGAGACCTTGCCTAAACCAAGTAGATGACTTACTGGATGAAATTGATGAGCGTATAAAAATGGGCGATCGTATTTTGGTTACAACACTAACAAAACGTATGGCCGAAGAGTTAAGTAAATACATGACTAAGCTTCATATTAAATGTAGGTATATACATAGTGAAGTAAAAACAATTGACCGTGTAGAAATACTTAGAGACTTACGCTTAGGAAAATTTGATGTACTTATTGGTGTTAACTTATTACGAGAAGGTTTAGACTTACCAGAAGTAAGTTTAGTAGCCATTATGGATGCCGATAAGGAAGGATTTTTACGCAACGATAAATCACTAACACAAACAATTGGTAGGGCTGCACGTAATGAAAGAGGTAAAGTTATTATGTATGCCGATAGAATTACAGACAGCATGCAACGCACCATGGATGAAAATTACAGGAAGCGAGAAATTCAAATTGCTTATAATTTAAAACATGGAATTACTCCAACTACAGTATTAAAAAGCATCCAAGAAATTATGCAACAAACAAGTGTTGCCGATTCACAAATAGCATCACATACTGCCGTTCCATATATAGAAAATGAATCTGTAA
This sequence comes from Bacteroidetes bacterium B1(2017), assembly GCA_002256395.1. Lineage (GTDB taxonomy): Bacteria > Bacteroidota > Bacteroidia > UKL13-3 > UKL13-3 > B1. The sequence continues at coordinate 165,157 of NKJG01000005.1, forward strand.
ATATTGCTGCCGACCCTGTGTTGAATCACATGACAGAGGATCAATTAAGTAAAGCTATTGAAGAAACGAAGAAACGAATGAATAAGGCCGCAAAAGATTTAGACTTTATGGAAGCCGCCAGATTAAGAGATGAAATGTTTGCCTTACAAGGAAAGTTAGCTAGTGATAAAAACTCCAACTAAGCCCCATTATGACAAGAGTACGAGATTTTCAAAAACGATTTAAATTTGACCGATATACAGGTTTTGGTTCAGGCTTAAACAACCAAGGAGATAGACTTTTGAACCGTGATGGAACCTTTAATGTAAGCCGCACCGGACAAGGATTTTGGGAACGAATAAGTCCGTTTCATCAATTAATTACCATGCCATGGACACATTTTATGACCATGATTATTTCGGCATTTCTTGCTTTAAATTTTCTTTTCACTTCCGGATATTACGTGATTGGATTAGATGAAATAACAGGAATTTACCACACAAAACCTATAAGCCGATTTATAGAAATTTTTGCCTTTAGCGCACAAACATTAACTACTGTTGGCTATGGCAGAGTTAGCCCCATAGGCGATTTTGCAAGCTTACTAGCATCTCTTGAAGCTTTGGTTGGGCTCTTAAGTTTTGCCTTAGTTACAGGTTTGTTATACGGTCGTTTTTCGAGACCTTTTGCTAGATTATTATATAGTGAAAACGCATTAATAGCGCCTTTCCAGGATAAAACTGCCTTGATGTTTAGAATAGCCAATGCGCGCAAAAATCAATTGATAGAATGCGAAGCAACAGTATTATTTAACTACCACGATAAAGAAACCAACGCAAGAAGGTTTATTAATATTGAATTGGAATATGCAAAGGTAAATGCACTGTCATTAAGCTGGACAATTGTTCATCCAATTGATGAAAAAAGTCCAATTTACGGTCTGAACCAAGCTGATTTAGAAGAATTACAACCAGAAATTATTTTGATGTTTAAGGCATTTGACGACACCTATTCTCAGAATATTCATACCCGCTTAAGCTATAATTTCAAAGAAATTATTTGGGGAGCCAAATTTGACCCCATGTATAAACGCTCCGAAAGCGGATTTTCAACCGTATTGGAACTAAACAAAATCGGGCAGTACCAATTAATGGAACTGCCCGATTTAACAAAAGAAAAAACAGAGGTCTATTAGTTTAAGAACTGAACCTTAAACTTTCCTTCTGTAATTTGAACGGTGGTAGTATTTTCTTCTAATTGCAAGGTACCATGAAAGGTTCCAGATGCATATTGATCTTTTGGAAGAATAATTTTATCAAACACAACGGTAAGACCTGTATTTGCAGAGGCGGGTGTAGCTTTACTCTTAAACAAAAGTTGAGCAACATTTTTATATTCAACAAAATTATCAAAGTCTTTTTCGTCTAACACATAGGTTAAGCCATCAACCCAACCCGACCCTTTAAAGTTTAAGGTAAAGGTTAAGGAAGGCAATTCTGTAGCACTTTTTTGCCCTACCAAGAACAACATTTGAGGATTATCGGCTACATCTTTAATTAACGTCATTGCCTTGAAATCGGTAGCCACACCGTTTACTTTACACGTAAAATAATAGGTAGGAGTAGTGTTTCCGCCAGTATTGGTATTTGACCCACTTGTTGTGGGCGATTCCGTTTTACTGCATCCAGCTAAGCCAAGAAAGGCAAAAGCGAGGATGGCTAATTTTATTTTTTTCATATGTTTCGGTAAACAAAAGTACCTAAAACATGATTAAAATCAATGTTTCTTATAAAAAAACAAGGCCGCCTTTGTTGAAAAGCGGCCTTGTTGGTATAGAAATTAGAACAATTTAATCAAACCTATGTGCAGTTTTCATAAGTTCTTCGGTAGGTAAATTCTTAAAATACTCGTAGGTAATTTTTAATCCTTCTGCCCTACTTACTTTTGGTTCCCAGTTTAATATTTCTTTAGCCTTGGTAATATCTGGCTTACGTTGTTTTGGATCATCCTTAGGTAAAGGTTTAGAAATAAGCTTTTGGTTGGTACCCGTAAGTTTGATAATTTCTTCACCAAATTCACGAATGGTTATTTCATTTGGGTTACCAATGTTTACCGGATAAGCATAATCGCTCAAAAGCAATTTATAAATACCATCCACTAAATCGCTCACATAGCAGAAGCTACGTGTTTGACTTCCATCTCCAAACATGGTAAGATCTTCGCCGCGTAATGCCTGGCCAATAAAGGCAGGCAAAACTCTACCATCATTTAGTCGCATACGAGGACCGTAGGTATTAAAAATACGAACGATACGAGTTTCTAAACCGTGAAAAGTATGGTAAGCCATGGTCATAGCTTCTTGAAAACGCTTCGCTTCATCATACACTCCGCGAGGGCCAACAGGATTTACATTTCCCCAATATTCTTCTGTTTGAGGATGAACCATTGGATCGCCATATACCTCACTTGTGGAAGCAATTAAAACTCTGGCATTTTTTACGCGAGCCAAACCCAAACAATTATGAATTCCTAAGGATCCAACTTTTAAGGTTTGGATAGGAATTTTTAAATAATCGATTGGACTAGCAGGTGAAGCAAAATGGAGGATATAATCTATTTTACCTGGTACATGAATGAACTTACTTACATCGTGGTTATAAAATTCAAACTCTTTTAATTTAAATAAGTGTTCGATATTTTTTAAATCACCTGTAATTAGGTTATCCATACCAACTACATCATAGCCCTCTGCTATAAAACGGTCGCATAGATGCGAACCAAGAAAGCCTGCGGCTCCCGTAATAAGTACTCTTCTATTTGCCATTAGTTCTTTTGTGTATTTACTCCAATGCAATAATAGTCAAAGCCATGTTCTTCCATCTCTTCTTGATCGTAAATATTTCTACCATCAAAAATTACTTGACTCTTCATTAGCTTGCTCATTACCTTAAAGTTTGGTGTTCTAAACTCAGGCCATTCTGTAACAATTAATAATGCATCTGCATCTATTAACGCATCATTAGGGTCTTTGCTATATTCTATTTGCTCGCCTAAATCTTTTTTAGCCTCATGCATAGCTACTGGATCGTAGGCTCTAACATGTGCACCAGCATGCAATAACTTTTCAATAATAACCAAAGATGGAGCTTCACGCATATCATCTGTTTTTGGTTTGAAAGAAAGTCCCCACATAGCAAAGATTTTGCCTTTTAAATCGCCTTTAAAATGTGCGCTTATTTTATTAAACAATACGCTTTTTTGATCTTCATTTACATCTTCTACAGCTTGTAGAATACGCATTACATGACCATTTTCTTTAGCAGTTCTAATTAATGCTTTTACATCCTTAGGAAAACATGAACCACCATATCCAATCCCAGGGTAAATAAAACGGTTTCCAATACGTGGGTCTGAACCAATACCTTTTCTTACCAAGTTTACATCTGCACCCATAATTTCACATAAATTAGCAATGTCATTCATAAAGCTAATTTTTGTAGCAAGCATTGAGTTTGCAGCATATTTGGTCATTTCGGCGCTAGGAACATCCATAAAAATAATTGGATGGCCATTTAACAAAAATGGTTTGTATAATTTACGCATTACATCTTCTGCCTTCTTAGATTCTACTCCAACAACAATTCTATCTGGCTTCAAGAAATCGTCAATAGCAGCACCTTCTTTTAAGAATTCAGGGTTAGAAGCTACGTCAAATTCAATATCTAACTTACGAGCATCTAATTCTTTTTTAACTGCTGCTCTAACTTTTTGGGCGGTTCCTACTGGCACAGTACTCTTAGTAACAACAACAATATGGTTATTAATATGTGAACCAATTTCTTTGGCAACACCTAATACATATTTCAAATCTGCTGAACCATCTTCGCCTGGAGGTGTTCCCACAGCAATAAACGCAACATCTGCATCAGGAATGTTTTCTCCAAGATTGGTAGAAAAACTCAATCTTCCTTTTTCATAATTACGAATCACCATTTCTTCAAGACCTGGCTCATAAATTGGCATAATGCCTTTTTTTAGGTTTTCAATTTTCTTTGCATCAACATCGATACATACAACATCAATACCGACCTCAGCAAAACAGGTTCCTGTTACTAGGCCTACATAACCAGTTCCAATGACTACAATTTTCATTTTATGTAATTTTTAAATAGTTTGAACTTAATGGGTATTTTGAATTAGATGCAACTAAAATAGAATTTCTACTACACTTACTCCAATTCTGATACTCGGAACGAAAATAGTAAAAGGATTTAGATTAAAATATGCTTTCCTTCCACGAGTGTATTTTTTTTTAGAATCAGGCTAAAAAAACTCATATTTGTTACCAAATGATAAAGAAAACTAGCCTCCTAAGGGGTCTTTTATTTTTACTACTATTCCCCTTCTGCCTACAGGCACAAGACAAATACATGTTTAGCAACAAAATTGCCAATATTCAAATCATGTATAATTACCATATTCCTTCGGGAAATTTTGGCAAGCTTTATGGCAACTTTAACGCCATTGGATGTGGGGGATTGTTAAAAACTAAGAACAATTGGGTGGTATCGGCCGAGCTAAATTACCTTTTTGGGAAAGAAATTAAAGAATTATCGCTTTTAGATAACTTAACTACCAGTGGTGGCTACCTAAGTTCAGTTGGTGGAGCTCCCGGAAATTATTTAGTAAACATGAGGGGTATTTCTTCCTTTGTTAGGGCAGGAAGAGTCCTCGCTTGGAATAAACGAAATATGAATAGTGGCATCTTAATTAAAGGTGGAATAGGAATTATTCAGCACCATATTAACCTTCAAGCTCAGGAAAGTGATATTCCTCAAATAGACTTAAACTATTCTAAAGGCTATGATAGATATAGCACTGGAATTGCTTTTAACGAATTTATTGGGTATAGCTATCAAAGCAGCAATAGACTTATAAATTTTTATATTGGTGTTGATTTAATGCAGGCCCAAACGCAAAACCGACGTGGATATAATTATGATAAGATGGCCTACGACCTAGGGAAGAAAAACGACTTTTCAACTTCGTTTAGGTTTGGTTGGATGATTCCAATTTATCTAAACACCAAAGAAGAAAACGAATTTCAATTTAGGTAGCATGCTAAACCTTGCTGGGTATTTTCTTTACATTATTAGCACCCAATGCTATTTTTTATTGGTTCGGTTAATTGCCCCAATAAATGGCCGAGCCAAGCTTTTGTGGCAAGGACAGGTGGGCTTATTGCAAAAGATAAAAGAAACAGAATCTACCATTTCTGGAAAATCAATTTGGATTCACAGTTCTTCTTTAGGCGAATTTGAACAAGGTCGACCTGTTATTGAAGCGCTAAAAAAACGCTATCCTAGTCATCGCATAATCGCAACTTTCTTTTCTCCTTCAGGTTATGAGCATATGAAAAACGATACCTTTTGCGATGCGGTATATTACCTCCCATTTGAAAGCAAAAAAAATGCAAAAGAACTTGTCAAAGCACTTAAGCCTGAACTTGCTTTTTGGGTGAAATATGATTTTTGGTTTTTCTATTTAAGCGAATTAAGAAAACAAAACATCCCAGTATTTTTGTTAGCCGCACAGTTCCGACCAACACAGTTATTCTTTAAATGGTATGGAGTGTTTAAGCGCAATTTACTTAAACAATTCACCTACATTTTTTGCCAAAACCAACACTCACAAGACCTACTTAATTCTATTCAAATAAATAATCATATTCTTACCGGAGATAATAGATACGATAGGGTATTGCAGAATATTCATCCCGAATTTGAATTACCTTTTATTGCAGATTTTAAAGGTTCAAGTTTTTTATTAATTGCTGGGAGTTCTTATAAAAACGAAGAGGAAATTATTAAACAGGCCAAAGAGAATGTGGGTGATTTTAAAGTAATTTTTGCCCCGCATTTTATTGATGAACAAAGATTAATTTCAATTGAAAAACTATTCGGCGAAGGATGTATTAGATATTCAACAATCAACTCCATTGAAGACTTGCACAACAAAAATATCCTTATACTAGATAGCATTGGAAAACTCTCTCGAGTATACCGATATGCCGATGCCGCTTTTATTGGTGGCGGCTATTGGGAGAATGGATTGCACAATTGTTTAGAGGCGGCAGCTTTTGGAATGCCCATTTGTTTTGGCCCAAAACTTCGACGATTTCCAGAGGCTCATGAATTGGTTCAGCAAACTATTGGAACACCAATTAACACTTCCCTTGAATTTATTTCATGGTTCAAGCATTTATTAGATGACCCAAGTTACACTCAAAAAATATCTTTAAAATGTAGAGAATTTGTTGCCTCCAATAAAGGGGCAACAGAGAAAGTACTGCAAAAAATAACGGAACTTGTTTAGGCTCTTATTCCTTACCTTGATTCTTCCTTCTAGCACGTTCCTCATCCAAATAATTCTTTAAGGAATCTGTTTGATGTTCACTTAAAGGCCTTGGCTGCTCAATAGTTTCAGCAGCTTTGGGTTCAGCCTTCTTTTTGCAAACATGGCACGAAAATAGGCTCAGCAAACTAATGCTGAACAACAAACTTAAACGTAAATAAAACGCCTTCATCAGTACTTAAATTTACAAAATACAATCCTTCTGGAATCTCTCTCGTATCGAGTTGTAATTGGTTTAAGCCAGCCTTAGCCCAATCTTTCGTTATTACCTCATGTAACTTTCCATCCATACTTGAAAGCTCTACGCGAAGCATTTTTTTCTGAGTTAACTCAAACTCAAAATGAAGTATCTCACTACTAGGATTTGGATATACTTTTATTGGTGCATGCTCACTTACACTCGCCTCCACCCCACTTAATGGGTCATTGGTTTGTACGCGTCCTATCCAGGTTCTATTCTGACTTCCAACTGTTCCCCAAGAGCCATTTAACCAAGCTACTCCAAGCTCATTGTATTTACGCTGTATGCCAGTATAATCGCCCCAACGCTCAACGGTATCGCCAATAACACGGATGTTACCTTCTCCCTTTTTCACAAATACTGGGCCTGATACATTGAAGTTTCTATCCACATACACCACAGTAGTTCCAGGGAATTGTTTTGACGAAACATGCGAAAAAGTAATCATGCTGCTATGATCTCCATTGGCACCCGAACCTACATAGGCTATACTTGGGTACCCAAAATCTAGGGTATCAGACGAAATAATTGTTCCTTCTAAACGTGGTGTAGCTGTCCAAATATTATGTATTCTACCAAAATAAATACTTGGGCTAAACAATGTAGGATCAATGGTATTACCGCAATAACTTATCACCCCATTTTCGTACATGGCACTTAATACTCGTGAATCATTTGTTTGTAATTTCATGCCATTGGGTTGGATGGCGTTTGGTTGCAAACCATAGTGAACAGGGTTTTTTAGGACACGCATTCCCAGGCTTGCCTTACCAGATTTTATGGTATTCGTTATATAATGAACAAAAACCGTATCATTATCTAAATCGGATGGGCGTTGTGATAAGAAATACATTTCGGGACCATATAATTTTGAGCCTCCTTTTGCCGGGCAAATGCTCCATACTGCTTTGCCATTGTATTTAATATTATTATATATCTTTTGAGGCAATGAATCGCCACTATACCCTTTGGTTTTATCTACTTGCCAGATATAGGATTCTAAGAAACCATTCTTCCAAAAAGTATTATCTTTAAGTCTATTTACCGTAATAAATAATTCATCATTGCTCAAGGAAATAATTGGATAATCGCTCCAGCTGCTATCGCCAGTAATATTGCCTGGCAATTGGTATAAATTCCAGGTTTTACTAGGGTCATTGCTGGTTGAAAAAGCAACAATAATTCTTGTATCTACACTTGAGCTTCCTTGCAAAAACACCACAATAAACCTATCGGCAACAGGGTCGTATATAGTGCGCGGGTCGTAGGTTCTATTAAGTGTTCCTAAGGCCTGACCCAATACTTGCAAGGTTTTACCAGTAACCATTTTACCGGTATCGTTATAGATGTTTAGGTTGGTATTTACGCAACTAATCATCATACCATTATTACCAATACAAAAATCATTATCGTTTGGAGTACCTTGGGTAACGTTGCCATTAAAACTACGTGTAACGCTTGGAGCAATGGCGGGTGCCTTTTTATTGAAAACGGCTCCTTTAGTTGCCAAAGCACGTTGTGCATCTAGTGCTTGTTTCTTTGCTTGAAAATCGTTGAGTGGCGAAGGCGCTGCTTTAATTGTAATAATATGAGCTTCGGGTAAGGAAGGCAATTCCATTAAATTTACGGTAGCACCTTTGGGACTAACAATTGTTTTTGCCTCATAACTTAAACCCGCATCCGATTTTTGTGCAAAGGCATACCCTATACTTATTGATAATAGAACACCAAGGATTTGTTTTTTCATGTATGTAGAATTCTGAGGCAAGGTAAATAAAAGAGATGAGCTAAACCAAATTGTTGTTTATGGATCAACACGCTTCCATGTTTCGCTGCGCCCAATCATAGAAATGCCTATGTATCCACGTATATCCAATTGGTTATTATCGGCACTAAGAGTCATTTTGCAGCTATAGGTCTTTCCATTTTTAGGGTCATAAATTTGCCCGTTTTGCCAAACTTTATCATCGGCATCAAAGGTAAAACCTGTAAGCATAAGCAAGCCTTGTATTTTGCGTGTGCGCTTACTTACATCAGGGTTTTCCTTATCTAATTTAGGTTTCCCTTGGGCATCTAATGGTTGATCCAACCAAACTAAATTGCCATAGAAATAATCGCCAGTTCTAAATATTTTTATTTTTCCTGTACCTTTTGGATTAATCCAAGTGCCAACAACATCATCGGCACTTTGTGCAAATAAAAAAGTTGCAAAACATAAAAAGCTAAATGCTAAAAGTATTTTTTTCATGGGTTTGTTTTTGGTGTATTCGAAGAAACAAAATCTATCTTACTTTATCAATACTGTTTTCGATTGCTTTGGCAAAATTGCACCAATAATCGCGGCATGGTTCAAACCATCGGCATTTAATAAGGCCATTACCTCATTTACTTTAGAAGGAGCAACTGAAATTAAAAGTCCTCCACTTGTTTGTGGATCATTTAATACTTGAAAGGCTTTTAAATCTATTAAACCATCTACCTTTAACTCATGCGAGTTCCAGTTTCTAGTGGTATTATCGGGCATGATGTTAAGAGCCAAATACTCGTCCAAGAAAGGAAAGCTTGGCACCTGGCTCCATACAATTTCTGCCGAAACTTGGTTCGAACACAACTCCATTAAATGCCCTAATAAACCAAAGCCGGTAACATCCGTTAAAGCATGTACTTCTGTAATTTGACTTAATGCAGCACCAACAGAATTTAATTTACACATAGAATCTATGGCCGCTTTAGCATGTTCTTCTTTGGCCGCTTTACGTTTAATGGCGGTTCCCAAAATTCCAGTGCCCAATTGTTTTGTTAATATTAAAACGTCACCTATTTCGGGTGTATTATTTCTCTTTAAGTTTTCGGTTCGAACCAAACCTGTAACGGTTAATCCAAATAGTGGTTCTTTACTATCTATGCTATGGCCACCAGCTATAGGAATTCCTGCATCTTCGCAAATTTTACGCGCACCATCCATTACTTTACCAGCCAACTCTAATGGCAAAGTTTCCATAGGCCAACCTAGTAAAGCATTGGCAAATATGGGTTTGCCACCCATAGCATAAATATCGCTAATGGCATTTGCCGAGGCAATTCTACCAAAATCGTAGGCATCGTTTACAATAGGCATAAAAAAATCAACCGTATTTATTACACTCATGCCGGTACCTAAATCCCAAACTGCCGCATCATCGTTGCTATTGTTTCCAACCAATAATTCTTTAAAAGAAGTACCACTTCTTTGGCTCAAAATTTTCTCCAAATCGGCAGGTGCAATTTTACATCCACAACCCGCCTTGTGCGAGTATTCGGTAAGTTTATAGTCGGTCATAGTTCTTTCTTTTTTGAAAAAGCAAAGTAAGTACTATCTGTTATAAATGAGAATTATTATTTTATAGAAGAAGAAGAAAGTGAAAGTGAAAGAGAAAGCCCATCCTTCTCGTTCTGTTTCTGTTTCTTCATCCATTCAAAGAAGAAGAAAGTGAAAGTGAAAGAGAAAGCCCATCCTTCTCGTTCTGTTTCTGTTTCTTCTTCTATTCAAAGTAGAAAGAAAGTGAAAGTGAAAGAGAAAGCCCCTCGTTCTTGTTCTGTTTCTGTTTCTTCTTCCCCTTATCTTGTTTCTTGCATTTAATTTATTTTGGACTATTTAAAACATTTGAAAACGTATTTATTTTGTATTGTTAAAAAATCAATTAAAATGTTCCCTTTTGAAAAGCTAGTAGTTTACAATAAGGCCTTTCTTTTGCAAGGAAGGGTAATGGATTTTCTGAAAAACAATAAAAGTTTGCCTGTTTATTTGAGAAATCAATATGGTAGAGCAAGTTTAAGTATAATGCTTAATCTGGCTGAAGGAAGCGGTCGATCAACAAATAAGGATCGAAAATTTTTCTTTGTTGTTGCTCGCGGTTCAGTATTTGAATGTGCTGCAATACTCGATCTACTATTAGCCCAAAAGGAGGTAAATCCAATTTTTCACAATGAAATAAAAACTTCTTATGAAGAAATTTCCCGCATGCTTTTTGCAATGATTAAAAATCTAGAATGAGGAAGAAGAAGAAAGTGAAAGAGAAAGTGAAAGCCCCTCGTTCTCGTTTTGTTTCTGTTTTTACTTCTTAATTTGCTTATTCTGTGAAATTTAAATTGCTTGGTTCCTTTAATTTTTTGGTACAAACAATGCACTCTTTAGTTCCTAAAGGAACTATATCACCAATGATTTCAAATGTTATATCGGAGAACCAAATTTGCCCTTTGCCTACCAACAATGCTCCATAGGCTAGACCATCGGCTTTAAAAGGAACATCCAAAACAATTTCATATTTTTTCCAATCAGTAGTTTTCACAATTGGTCTATTTTGCATATTATCAAATGCCATAGCTCTATTGGTGGCATCATCATCTACTCTAAGCCAAAGTCCTGCCCAACCTTTAACGTCTGTTGATTTTACATAGCCCGACATCTTAATTTTCTTACCCAAATATTTTTCTGCTAAACAACTTTGCATAAGCGTGCCAAAGCCTTTTACTTTTTTACCGGCTGATTTAATAGTTGCAGCGTTTTTCCCCTCCGGGCCAACTCCTTTGTCTATACCCATTTCATAACATTCGGGATTACTACCTGCCTTAAACCAATTGTTTGGAAGGTCAAACGAAAGAAGTGTTCCTATTGCAATTACAAAAAATATAGATTTAATGATACTTAATTTCATGTTTATAGTGGATATTTTAAATTTTATTATTAATTTTTATCCTTCACATAACTCCTTCAACCTATCCAAAGCTTTTGGATAAGATTGGTTCATATACGTTTCAAAATCTTCGGTAATATCAATGTCAACTGTTAGGTTTGTGGTTCCATTGCTGCCTGCCTCAAAAGTATAGTTTTCGAAACCATTTGCCCATTTTTCAACATCTGGTCCTTCGGTAATTTCCTTGTCGCCTTTAACAAGTCCATAATGTTGAATGGAAACAAATTGTTCAGGAATATTTTCCGCTATTCTAGAAACCATTCCACCCTTTTCTCCTTTTTCATCTACACCAATAAATAGAATTTTACTTCCCTTGTCCCAACTGCCTTCATAAGTAGAGGTAGGATTAAACAAGGCTGTCCATTGCTCATAGGTTGCTTTGCTAGAATTGCCAAGCATAAAATCATAGACCTTGGCTACAGGAGACTTTATGCTTATTTTATATTGTAGTTTTTTCATTCTAAATTAGGGTTTCTTAAATTTATGCTTATCAAATATGTTGAATAAAATAGTATTTAACAAATGCACTTATTGTTGAAGAAATATCATGAATTCCATACAAGCACTATTCATGCAAAGTTTAGGTTCCTTAAAGGGCAAGAAATAACCCATTCACCCTTACTAATTCTAATCGCATGAAAGCGAATCTTAAAAAAAAAGAGTGTTGTAAAGGTTAAAAGCTTTTCTTATAATTGATACAGCTTATGGAATACAAAAAGGGATTACATATTGTTTGTGATTTGGAGGATGCAAGTGAGGATGCACTCTGCAATATGGATGGATTTAAAACTTTAGTGGAGGGTTTAATTTTAAAACATCAACTACAATCAACAGGTTCAGTTTATCATCATTTCGAGCTTAAAGGATATACTGCTGTTGTTGGCTTAACAGAATCGCATCTTTCTGTGCATACTTGGCCTGAGTTTGGAAGAGTAACCTATGATATTTTTCTTTCAAATTTTTTGCAGGTAAATGATAGCGTATGTGAACATATTTCAAAAGAAATACAAACGTTTTTCGGAGGCAAGGTTTCTCAAATTCATAAACTATCCCGATGAATCTTACCGTTATTCAACAAAAAGAAATTTGCCCTACTTGCAATCATTCAGTGGATGTAATTTGCCATGAAAGCAATGCAAGAGTGTGCTCATTTTGCCAGAGCATTCTATGGAATAGTTCCTTTGCTGAACCTTGGAAAAGCACTTCTGGCAATCCGCTTGAACTAATTTCACTACTAAAAATTGGGTCAAGCATACAATGCCCTCTAATAACAGGTAAGATTATTGGCTGCATAGAATGGCAATTAAAAAATGGCCCTGTAGTGTTTTGGAATATAGTAGATGAAGAAAACAAGCTCCACTATATGAGTGAAGATTCTGGTTCATTCTTTTTATACAAAAACGTAGCAAAAACGTATGTGCTGAACCAAAAATTCAATTCCCTAAAAAACGGAAAGCCTGCCGTGCTTATTATAAATAATGATTACCACACCTATTTAGTAAGAAGCCTTTTTGTGTGTAATCGGTATGATGTTTTTGGGGAAGTTTATTACCCTGTAGATACAGAACCTTTAGTTAAGCACATTGTTGCTTATAATGAACATGGAAACAGTCTGCTAATTTTGCAATTTAACAAAGAAAAAAACCAAGTTTGGCAAGGTGAATTACTCCATTTAGAAGTTAATTTTATTACACATCCTAACTATACACTCATTGGATAACTCAGCTAAAATATGGCCCAATGCACCTAAAAAGGTTGAATGCCCAAGCTGTTCAAAAGGCAATCAATTATACCTTCACGATGCGGCAACACATTACGTTTGCGTGCATTGCAAGTTGTTTGTAAATGTTTCAGAAAAAAAGGCAGAAAAAATTTCAAGTAAATCCCAAAAGGTTGATTTCTTATGGCCTATTGGTAAAACAGGACAAATAAGAGGTATCACATACCAATTGACCGGAGCCGTATTAAGAAAAGAAAAAGGTGCGAGTTATACCTGGATGGAATATTGTTTATTTAATCCACTTCATGGCTATGTTTACCTCTCTGAATATACTGGAAACTGGATACTACTAAAGGAAACAAGTATTTACCCTCAAGTAAAAATTAACAACCATACCATTGAAGATGCAGAGGGTAATTCGTATCAACTATTTTTAAGGTATCAAACAGATTGCTTAAATGCTATAGGCGAATTTCCATACAATGCCGTTGACGAAAATGTAAAACTGATTAAGGAATACATTAACCCACCAGTAATGTATATGTTAAAGGAATACCCTAGCGAAACCATATGGTTTAAAGGTGAACATATTTCCTTTAAAGAAATAAAAGAGGCTTTTGGCGATAGCGAATTTGCTCCTCCTAAAATTGGGAAAGGAAGCATTGAACCTCAATTCTTGGGAATTGAATATAAGTCTTTTGCTATTTATGCAGCCCTCACAATTCTGATAATGGGTGTGTTTACTTTACTTTTTGAAAACAGCCTCGAACCAAAAAAAGTCTTCCATCAATCCTATTATTTTAATTGCAACGATTCTGCCAATAAGGTATATGTTGGCGAGGGATTTAAATTAGACAAAGGGATAAATAACCTTGAGCTTTTTTTCCATACCAAGCTAGAACAAAATTGGGTAGAGGCAGAAATAACACTAATTAATGACGACTTAGATGAGGAATACACCTTGACTAAAGAATTGTATTATTATTCTGGGTACGACGATGAAGGTTCGTGGACAGATGGCACCAATGAAAGCAGTGAGATCTTCAATAATATTCCTGCTGGAAACTACCATATTCAAGTCATTCCATACTTAAGTCCTAATCCTATGAATGTTAGTTTGGATCTTGAAATTTATAGAGGCGTTGCCGTAAGAAGTAATTTTTATTACCTTATTGGACTACTTATAATTTTGGTGTATTTGCAATATTTACGCTATATGTCATTTGAACGAAAAAGATGGTCGAATAGCAATTACTCAACCTACGACCATCGTTCATGGTTTGAAAGAAATTTAGGAGGATCTGATGAATAAATTAATAAAACTTGAGAAACATAGTTGGTTTTTTATAAGCATACTTGGACTTATAATGAGCGCCTATATATACCTTTCCTTTGATGGGTATAAATTGTTTAATGGAGCCAACACAAGTAAATACGACCCTAAAAAAGAACATCATTATCACAAATAAAATTATGGAAGAAATTATTAACATGAAGTATGTAGTTGGCTCTGTGCTCTACTCATTGATTGGCATTGCCATTTTAGTTGTTACCTTTTGGATTATAGAAAAAATTACTCCAGAGAATCTATGGAAAGAAATTTTAGTAAATAAAAACATGGCACTTGCTATAATGGCGGGTGCATTTATGATTGCTATAGCAATTATTATTAGCTCAGCAATTCATGGTTAGAAAGGTTTCTACCCCCAATCTGCTGCTGTTTTCGGTATTAGTTGTTGCTACGTGCGGATTAATTTATGAGCTTATTGCAGGTACTCTTGCCAGTTACTTGCTTGGAGATTCTGTAACCCAATTTTCCATCATCATTGGGGTATATTTATTCTCCATGGGAATTGGCTCATGGCTTTCAAAATACTTTGAACGAAACCTACTTTCGTGGTTTATTCAAATTGAAATCCTTGTTGGCTTGGTTGGAGGTTTTAGTTCATCTGCCTTATTTATCTTATTTGAATTTGCAGGCTCCTTTCAATTGGTCTTATATGGACTTGTAATGTTAACAGGCATATTGGTTGGATTGGAAATTCCACTAATCATGCGAATCCTAAAAGATGAGTTTGATTTTACCGACTTAGTTTCTCGCGTATTTACTTTTGATTACATAGGGGCACTTGTTGCCTCATTGGTTTTTCCTTTAGTTTTAGTTCCATTTTTAGGTTTAGTAAAAACGTCCTTTCTATTTGGCATCCTAAATGTTGGAGTGGCCATTGCTTTATGCATACAATTAAAACATTTAGGCAAATGGTTTTCGGTATTAAAACGAATTGGGTTTGCGGCGCTTATTATTCTTGTTGCAGGGTTTATTTTATCAGAAAAAATTGTACAGTTTAGCGAAAGTTTAAGCTATGCCGAACCTGTTATTTTCGCAAAATCATCGCCCTACCAAAGAATTGTTTTAACTCGTAATCGAAAAGAATTAAGGTTATATTTAAACGGCAACCTACAATTTAGTTCAGCCGATGAATATCGCTACCACGAGGCTTTAGTGCATCCTGTTATGCAACAACTAAAAGATAGTTGTTCTGTATTAATTTTAGGAGGTGGAGATGGATTGGCTTTAAGAGAAATACTTCGTTATTCAAATGTAAAAAAGGTAGATTTGGTTGATTTAGATGAAGCCGTAACACACCTATTCAGTTCAAATAGTCTGCTAACAGATTTGAACCAAAACTCCTTATCAAATCCAAAAGTTAGTGTACATCATAAAGATGCTTTTCAATGGCTCAAAACAAACACAAAAGCATTTGACGCCATTATTATAGATTTTCCAGACCCAGGAAATTACAGCGTGGGAAAGCTATACACCCAAACATTTTACAAACTACTAAAAAAAAGCATGCAGCCCAAAACCCTTGTGGTGGTTCAATCTACCTCCCCATTGGTTGCACCTAAATCTTTTTGGTGTGTGAACCAAACCATGGAGTCGGTAGGATTGCAAACACTCCCCTACCATGCCTTTGTACCCTCTTTTGGAGAATGGGGATTTATTCTTGCCTCCTTTGACAAGCCAAGCTTTGCTACAGAAAACATTAGCTTACCCATGCGCTTTCTTACAAATGAAACAATCAAAACCATGAGTTCATTTTCGGCAGATATGAGCAAACAAACAACAGAAGTAAACAAGTTAAACAATCAGATACTGGTGCATTACTTTGAAAAAGAATGGGCAATTTATCAGTAATGAAACATGGCATATATAAGTAGAAAACAATTCCTAAAATTTGGAGTAGCTGCACTTGCAGTTGCTGCTTCGGGTAAAATTTGGTTTCAAAAAAAGATATTGGCCATTCAAATGCAAGCCTCCAATGCAAACATTGGCCACCTGTTAAGAAACAAAAAGACCTCTTCAGAGTTACTCGCTAAGCACACCATAACGGATAGTACAGAAACACGTGTAGCTATTATTGGTGGTGGTATTTCTGGCTTGAGTGCTGCTAGGATTCTAAAAAAAAATAATATCCCTTTTGTTTTACTTGAATTAAATAACCAACCTGGCGGAAATGCTATTAGTGGCAAAAATGAAGTTAGTGCCTATCCTTGGGGTGCTCATTACCTTCCCATTCCAAATCTTTATCAGCCAGAGTTAATTAACTTCCTTACTGAAACGGGTGTAATAACAGAAACGAATGAATTGGGGCTACCTGTTTACAACGATTATTACTTGTGTTCTGCCCCAGAAGAGAGATTGTTTATACATCATTATTGGCAGGAAGGAATAATTCCTGAAACAGCCTTAAAAGAGCAAGACCATAGAGATATAAAAACATTCTTTGAATTAATATCCCATTACAAAAATGCAATTGGTTCAGACCAGAAAGAAGCCTTTTGCATACCCATAGAAAACTCCTCGCAAGATTTAGAATTTCTAAAACTCGACAAGCAAACGATGGCGGATTTTTTGCTACAACATGAGTTAAAAAGCACCTATTTACTTTGGTACCTAAACTATTGTTGTAAAGATGATTTTGGCACCCCATTAAACAAAACCAGTGCTTGGGCAGGCATTCATTATTTTGCTTCTAGGAAAGGAATTGCCGCCAACGCAACAGCCGGAGACGTGCTTACTTGGCCAGAAGGAAACAACTTTTTGGTTCAAGGCTTAACTAAACCAATTAAACAAAACATTCTAGAAAATGCTTTGGTAGTAGATGTGAACCAAAAGCCAAACGAAATAGAAATACTTTATTTAAATCATGCTAAAAACACCTACCATAAGATAATTTGTAAGCAAGCAATTATTGCAACACCACAATATATTAATAAGAAAATTATTAGAAATTATCCTTTAACACATCTCAATTTCGACTATTTCCCTTGGCTCGTTGCAAATATTACCACACTTCCGCTGGCTCAGAATAAAGGAACAGAAATGAGCTGGGATAATGTTCTTTATACTAGTGAATCGCTTGGATATGTAAATGCTTGTCACCAGCATTTAGACAGCAAAATCCCAAAATATGTTCTCACCTATTACCTTCCACTTTGCAAACTATCTGCTAAGGAAGAACGTAAATTGGCTTTCGAAAAAACACAAGAAGAGTGGGCCGAAATTGTATTAAAAGATCTTGAAAAAGCGCATCCCGATTTACGCCAACAAATTGAAAAAATAGATTTAAAAGTATGGGGTCATGCAATGATTAGCCCACAAACAGGTGTTATTTGGAACACAGAAAAAAAACAGTTTTTAAACAATTCTGAACCCATTTATTATGCGCACAGCGACCTAAGTGGAATCTCTATTTTTGAAGAAGCCTTTTATCAAGGAACCAAGGCAGCCCAGCAAATTTGTAAACAACAAGTACTATGAATGAATCCAAATCAAATTCACCTTGGCTTGGATTTAAAGGTTTAGAAATTGCCTTCATCTTATTGCCTGCACTTATATGTTGCCTATCTATTTTTATTTTTAAGGACTATTTTCAAACGCATACCGAAGTGAATGCCATTTGGTGGTTGCTATTGGTTGTAGGAATTGATGTTTCGCATGTATACTCTACCTTGTTTCGAACCTATTTTAACTCAGAAGCTTTTAACAAGAATCGCGATTTATTTACCTATACTCCAATTATTTGCCTGGTAGTAAGTATCCTTTTGTATGCCATACATCCAATGGCATTCTGGAGAGTTTTAGCGTACCTTGCCGTATTTCATTTTATGCGCCAACAATATGGAATTATGCGCTTGTACGAACGCAATGAAAATCTAAGTAACCTTTCAAAACAAATAAACTCACTGACCATTTATTCGGCTGTTTTATACCCGATATTATTCTGGCATGTTGATGCTAATAGACAATTTAGTTGGTTTGTTGAAGGCGATTTTTTGGCCTTTGCATCCCCATTTCTGAAACAAATTTTAGGCATATTATACGGCATAGTTTTACTCATGTATGTTGTTAATACAGGCTACACAAGTTTAAAAAACAAATCCTTTAATGTACCCAAACATACATGGATAATGGGCACCATTCTATCTTGGTATTTAGGAATAGTGGCATTCAATGCCGATTTAATTTTTAGCGCCCTAAACATCCTTACGCATGGCATTCCGTATATCGCCTTAATTTGGATTTATGGCAAAAAACAAGCTATAAAACAAGCCAACACAGGCTTTCTAAATAAACTCTTTTCCTTGCAAGGTGTGTTGGGGTTTATAATTATTTTACTAGCCTTTTCATATATAGAAGAAGGCCTTTGGGATGGCCTAATATGGAGAGACCATGAGCTTTGGTTCAAATGGTTTACAAATTTACCTCACCTAAGCGACCCAATTTTATTAAGCATACTTGTTCCAGTATTATCCTTACCTCAAATAACTCATTACGTATTAGACGCCTACATCTGGAAAGTAAAGCAACCCCAAACCATGCCACACCTATTGTAGGAACAAAAAAAAACGGCCTTCATTTTTCAATGAAGGCCGTTTTAAGTTTTTCAACTGTTAACTTATTCTGCTTTAGAAGCCATTAACAAGTCGTATTCTTCACGTGAACCAACAACTAATTTTTCATAGTCGCGGTTACCTGTACCAGCTGGAATTAAGTGACCAACAATTACGTTTTCTTTCAAACCTAACATACGGTCTACTTTACCCGAGATAGCAGCTTCGTTTAATACTTTAGTAGTTTCCTGGAACGATGCAGCACTCATGAAACTATGGGTTCCTAAACTAGCTTTGGTAATACCCATAATAATTTGGGTTACAGTTGCCGATTGAGCATCTCTTACTTCTACTAATTTCAAATCCTTACGTTTCAATTGTGAGTTCTCGTCACGTAGTTTTCTAATACTGATAATCTGACCTGGTTTAACGTTTGCAGAATCACCTGCTTCCATCACCACTTTTTTGTCGTAAATCCAATCATTGGCTTGTTTCAAATCCCAACGACTAACAAATTCACCTTCCAAGAAAGTAGTATCACCTGGATCTACAATTTCAATATGTTTCATCATCTGGCGGATGATGGTTTCTACGTGTTTATCATTGATTTTTACACCTTGTAAACGATAAACCTCCATGATACCATTTAAGATATAACGTTGAACAGCCAAAGGACCTTCAATACGCAAGATATCTTGTGGTGAGATGGATCCATCAGAAAGTGATGAACCAGCTTTCACGAAATCGTTTTCTTGAACAAGAATGTGTTTAGACAATGGAACTAAGTATTTCTTTTGTTCGCCATCTTTTGAAGTAATCATAATCTCACGATTACCACGCTTAATGCCACCAAAAGTTACTACACCATCAATCTCTGTTACAATAGCAGGGTTAGAAGGGTTACGTGCTTCAAATAATTCTGTTACACGTGGTAAACCTCCCGTGATATCCCTTGTTTTACCAACTACACGAGGAATCTTAACTAAAATTTCTCCGGCCAAAATCTTATGACCATCTTCTACCATGATATGCGCTCCTACAGGTAAGTTGTACTCCTTAGTACCTTTATCCTTAGCCTCAGTTACTATTAACGATGGTATTTTAGTTTTATCTCTGCTCTCTACAATTACTTTTTCTTTGTGACCAGTTTGCTCGTCACTTTCTTCTTTGTAGTTCACATTCTCGATAATATTTTCAAAGCTTACTTTACCAGAAAACTCAGAAATAATTACCGCATTGTATGGATCCCAAGTACAAATAGAAGCTCCTTTTTCTACATGTTGACCATTCTTAACCTTTAGGTGTGCACCGTAAGGAATATTAATGGTAATAATAGGATTACGAGTCTTCTCATCTAAAATTCTAATTTCACCTTGGCGACCAATGATTACGGTATCAAATTCACCTTCGTTATTTTTCAAATCAGTAGTTCTGATTTCTTCAAACTCAAGGATACCACCAAACTTAGCTACCATTTGTGATTCAGAAGCAATGTTAGAAGCCGTACCACCCACGTGGAAAGTACGAAGTGTTAACTGTGTACCAGGCTCACCAATTGATTGGGCAGCTATTACACCTACCGCATCACCAATTTGTGAATTTCTACCAGTACTCATACTTCTACCATAACATTTGCAACAAACACCATAACGGGTTTCGCACGTTAAGGCCGAACGAATCTCCACTATTTCTATTGGCGACTCTTCTATTTTTTGTGCAACGTCTTCAAAAATTTCTTCACCAGAATGGATGATTAAATCACCACTAATTGGATCATAAATATCATGAACACTTGTTCTACCTAAAATACGTTCGTATAAAGTCTCTACAACCTCTTCATTATCTTTTAAAGCACTAATTGGAATACCACGTAAAGTACCACAATCTGGCTCGCTTACTACAACATCTTGAGCAACATCATGCAACCTACGTGTTAAGTAACCCGCATCCGCAGTTTTCAAAGCTGTATCCGCCAAACCTTTACGAGCACCGTGGGTAGAGATAAAGTATTCAATTACCGAAAGACCTTCTTTAAAGTTAGAAAGAATTGGATTCTCGATAATCTCACCTGTACCACCACTTAAGTTCTTTTGCGGTTTCGCCATCAATCCCCTCATACCACCTAACTGACGAATTTGCTCTTTAGAACCACGCGCTCCAGAATCCAACATCATATAAACTGGATTAAATCCTTGTTGGTCTTCTTTTAATTGCTTCAACAAAGTATCAGCCAAACGAGAGTTGATACGAGTCCAGATATCAATTACCTGGTTGTAACGCTCATTATTGGTAATGAAACCATTGTTATAGTTATCCCAAATTTCATCTACCTCTGCCTGTGCTTGCTTAATAAATTTCTCTTTTTCATCCGGAATGTTCACGTATGACAAGTTGAAAGATAAACCACCACGGAAAGCGTATTGGAAACCTAAGTACTTAATATCATCTAAGAATGCAGCACAAACATCTTGTCCAACTTCTTTGAACATTACACCAATGATATCACGTAATGATTTCTTAGTTAATAATTCATTGATGTATGGATGTTGAGCAGGTACAACTTGGTTAAATAAGATTCTACCTAAAGTAGTATCAATTACACGACTAACCAACTCGCCGCCTTCCAACACATTTACTCTACATTTAACCCAAGCATGTAAATCTATTCTACCTTCATTGTAAGCAATAATTGCTTCTTCAGAAGAATAGAAACGTAATCCTTCACCCTTAATTGGATGCTCAGGAGTTGATTTACGTCCTTTAGTAATGTAGTATAAACCAAGAACCATGTCCTGAGAAGGAACCGTAATAGGCGCTCCATTGGCAGGGTTCAAGATATTGTTTGAAGCCAACATTAATAATTGGGCTTCCAAAACAGCAGCGTTTCCAAGTGGAACGTGAACAGCCATCTGGTCACCGTCAAAATCCGCATTAAAACCTGTACACACCAAAGGATGCAATTGGATTGCTTTTCCTTCAATTAATTTAGGTTGGAATGCTTGAATACCTAATCTATGGAGTGTAGGGGCACGATTCAGTAATACTGGATGGCCTTTTAATATATTCTCTAAAATATCCCAAATGATAGGCTCTTTGCGATCAACTAATTTCTTAGCAGACTTAACCGTTTTTACGATACCACGCTCAAGAAGTTTACGGATAATAAATGGCTTGAATAACTCAGCAGCCATGTTTTTTGGAATACCGCATTCGTGTAATTTAAGGTTTGGTCCAACCACAATTACCGAACGACCTGAATAATCCACACGTTTACCTAATAAGTTTTGACGGAAACGACCTTGTTTACCTTTAAGCATATCACTTAAAGATTTCAACGGACGATTACCTTCAGTTTTTACGGCACTTACTCTACGGGTATTATCAAACAATGAATCTACCGCTTCTTGTAACATACGTTTCTCGTTTCTTAGAATTACTTCTGGAGCTTTAATCTCCATTAAGCGCTTCAAACGATTGTTACGAATAATTACACGACGATATAAATCATTTAAATCTGACGTTGCAAAACGACCACCTTCCAATGGAACTAACGGACGTAATTCTGGTGGAATAACTGGAAGAATCTTCACGACCATCCACTCAGGACGATTTTCGCCATGACGTTGAGAGTTACGGAATCCTTCAATTACTTTCAAACGCTTCAACGCTTCGTTCTTACGTTGTTGCGAAGTTTCTGTGCTAGCCTTAATACGTAAGTCGAAACTTAATGTATCTAAGTCTATTCTAGATAACATGAACCAAAGAGCTTCACCACCCATTTTGGCGATGAATTTATTCGGATCAGTATCTTCTAAATGTTGATTATCTTTTGGTAAAGTATCTAAGATATCTAGGTACTCTTCTTCGGTTAACAAATCAAGGTTTTGAACACCATCATTTGATTTTATACCTGGCTGGCATACTAAGTAACGCTCGTAGTAAACAACCATATCCAATTTCTTGGAAGGTACACCTAATAAATAACCAATTTTGTTAGGCAATGAACGGAAATACCAGATATGAGCAACAGGAACAACCAAATTGATATGGCCCATGCGCTCGCGTCTAACTTTCTTTTCTGTTACTTCTACCCCGCAACGGTCACATACAATACCCTTGTAACGAATACGCTTGTATTTACCACAATGACATTCGTAATCCTTGATCGGTCCAAAAATCCTTTCGCAAAACAAACCACCCATCTCAGGTTTAAATGAGCGGTAGTTGATTGTTTCAGGCTTGGTTACCTCACCAAACGATCTGGTTAAGATGTTCTCTGGCGACGCTAAGCCAATGCGAATCTTAGTAAAGTTGGCTTTTATTTTTTGTTCTTTTTTCAAAGACATGTTTGCGATTTATTATGTTGTGATATCATATGTTGGGGCAGAATTACTTCTGCCCCACATACAATGATTATTTTTACTCAAGTGTAAGTTCTAAACCTAAACCACGTAATTCATGGGCCAATACGTTGAAAGATTCTGGAATACCAGGTGTAGGCAAGTTATCGCCTTTCACAATGGCTTCATAAGTCTTAGCACGACCAATAATATCATCCGATTTAAGTGTTAAGATTTCTTGTAAGATATTAGCAGCACCATATGCTTCTAATGCCCATACCTCCATCTCACCAAAACGCTGACCACCAAATTGTGCTTTACCACCCAATGGTTGTTGTGTAATTAATGAATATGGTCCGATTGAACGAGCATGCATCTTATCATCAACCATGTGACCAAGTTTAATCATATAGATTACACCTACAGTTACAGGTTGGTCAAAGCGAGCACCACTCAAACCATCGTTTAAGTATGTTTTACCCCAATCAGGAATTCCTGCCTTACGAGTATATTCAAGAACCTGATCATCTGTAGCTCCATCAAAAATTGGTGTCGCAAATTTGCATTCCAATTCTTTCGCAGCCCATCCTAATACAGTTTCATAAATCTGACCCAAGTTCATACGTGAAGGTACACCCAATGGGTTCAACACGATATCAACTGGTCTTCCATTGTCCATAAAAGGAAGATCTTCTTCGCGCACGATACGGGCTACAATACCCTTGTTTCCGTGACGACCAGCCATCTTATCCCCTACTTTCAACTTACGTTTTTGAGCAATATATACTTTCGCTAATTTTAAAATACCTGTTGGTAGTTCATCACCTACGCTAATAGCATATTCTTTTCTACGGTAATCGGCTAGTTCTTGATTATGACGATTTTTGAAGTTGGTAAGGATAGTACGAATCAAATCGTTTTTCTCAGAATCGCTTGTCCAATTATTGGCCATAACGTTTGAGTAATCTACCTCATTCAAATTCTTCATGCTAAACTTAGAACCTTTAGCAATTATCTCCTCGTTGTATACATTGGCAACACCGGCAGAAGTTTTTCCAGAAAGAATAGTAAATAGTTTTTCAACTAATATTTCTTTAATTTCTTTCAAGTTCTTCTCGTGCTCGTCTTTCAACTTAGCCAATTTCAACTTATCATCAGCTTTAGCAGTTTTTTCCTTTTTAGCACGGGCAAACAATTTCTTGTCAATTACCACACCATTAGTAGATGGAATTGCTTTCAATGAAGCATCTTTCACATCACCTGCTTTATCACCAAAGATAGCGCGTAACAATTTTTCTTCTGGAGAAGGTTCTGTTTCGCCTTTAGGAGTAATTTTACCAATTAAGATATCCCCTTCACCTACTTCACAACCCACACGAATCAAACCATTTTCATCCAAGTTTTTGGTTGCTTCTTCGCTTACGTTAGGAATATCATTTGTTAATTCTTCTTCACCACGCTTGGTGTCTCTCACTTCAAGTTCGTATTCTGTAATATGAATAGAAGTAAAGATATCTTCTTTAACTACTTTTTCAGAGATTACAATCGCATCCTCAAAGTTAAATCCTTGCCAAGGCATGAACGCTACTTGTAAGTTTCTACCCAAAGCTAACTCACCACCTTCAGTTGCATAACCTTCGCACAATACTGTACCTTTTTCAACCTTTTGTCCTTTACGTACAATTGGCTTCAAGTTAATACAAGTATTTTGGTTAGTTCTGCGGAACTTAATCAATGGATAGGCTTTGGTATCGGTACCAAAACTTACTAGTTTATCTGTTTCTGTTTGTTCATAACGGATACGGATTTCGTTGGCATCTACATACTCAACTACACCCTTACCTTCTGCTACCAACAAAGTACGAGAATCTTTAGCAACTCTACCTTCCAAACCTGTTCCTACAACTGGAGCTTGTGGCTTCAATAAAGGTACTGCTTGGCGCTGCATGTTTGATCCCATCAATGCACGGTTCGCATCATTATGCTCTAAGAAAGGAATTAAAGATGCTGCGATAGATACAATCTGATTTGGAGCAATATCCATAAACTCCAATTTATCCGATTCTACCATCGGGAAGTCACCTTCGTAACGAGCTTTAATCTTATGGTCTAAGAAATTTCCACCATCATCGTATTTGGCATTTGATTGCGCAATTACTTTTCCTTCTTCATCTTCAGCACTAAGGTAAGTAACAGGTTCGTTGGCCATAACTTTACCATCATGCACCTTTAAGTAAGGTGTTTCGATAAAGCCCATGCTATTAATTTTTGCATGCACACAAAGTGAAGAAATCAAACCAATGTTTGGTCCCTCTGGTGTTTCAATAGTACATAAACGACCATAGTGAGTATAGTGAACGTCACGAACCTCAAAACCAGCACGATCACGACTCAAACCACCAGGTCCAAGGGCAGACATCCTTCTCTTGTGAGTGATCTCGGCCAATGGATTAGTTTGATCCATAAACTGTGATAATTGGTTGGTACCAAAGAATGAATTAATAACGGAAGACAAAGTCTTAGCATTAATTAAATCTGTTGGAGTAAACACTTCATTATCTCTAATATTCATACGTTCGCGGATGGTACGAGCCATACGGGCTAAACCAACACCAAACTGAGAATATAACTGCTCGCCTACTGTACGTACACGACGATTACTTAAGTGATCAATATCATCCACATCAGCTCTTGAATTAGATAATTCAATTAGATACTTGATGATAGAAACGATATCGTCTTTACTTAATACACGGTTAGTTAAAGGTTCGTTTTTGTTCAACTTGCGGTTGATACGGTAACGACCTACATCACCTAAATCGTAACGTTTTTCAGAGAAGAATAATTTTTCAATTACACCACGTGCAGTTTCCTCATCAGGTGGATCTGCATTACGCAATTGACGATAGATATGTTCATGAGCTTCTTTACCACTGTTAGCAGTATCTTTTTGAAGAGTATTCAAAATGATAGCGAAATCATTGTGGCTCGACTCATTTTTATGCAGAAGAATGGTTTTAACTTCTGCTTCAACAATTAAATCAATATGATCTTCTTCAATAATGGTATCACGCTCAATGATTACTTCATTACGCTCAATTGATACCACCTCGCCTGTATCCTCATCAACAAAGTCTTCAATCCAAGTTCTAAGAACACGAGCCGCCAATTTGCGACCCAATACTTTCTTCAAACCAGATTTACTTACTTTTACTTCCTCTGCCAATTCAAATAAGTTCAAGATATCTTTATCAGACTCGAACCCAATTGCACGAAGGAGGGTAGTTACAGGGAACTTTTTCTTACGATCAATGTATGCATACATTACGTTATTTACGTCTGTTGCAAACTCAATCCAGCTACCTTTAAAAGGAATAACACGAGCTGAATATAATTTAGTACCATTGGTATGGTAGCTTTGACCAAAGAACACACCTGGTGAACGGTGTAATTGAGAAACAATAATACGTTCAGCACCATTAATAACGAAAGTACCGCGAGGCGTCATATAAGGGATAGTTCCCAAATACACGTCTTGCACGATGGTTTTGAAATCCTCGTGCTCAGGGTCGTTACATGATAAACGCAATTTTGCCTTTAAAGGCACCGAATAAGTCAATCCTCTTTCGATACACTCATCTATAGAGTAACGAGGTGGATCAACAAAATAGTCAAGGAATTCCAGAACGAAGATATTTCTTGTATCAGTAATTGGAAAATTTTCCAAAAACACTTTGTACAAGCCTTCATTGGTTCTGCTTTCAGAGGTGGTATCCAACTGGAAGAATTCCCTGAACGACTGTAATTGTACATCCAAAAAATCAGGATAATCAATTACAGGTTTGACAGAAGCGAATGAAATTCTTTCTCCTGTCGGGTTATTAATTTTGGCCAATGTATAATTATATTAAAAAGTTAACCAATCCTACGATATGCATAAACAAAGATGTGACCCACGACATTTGTCGGGGTCACATTTTTAAAATCAACTGATTTTGAACTACTTAACTTCAATCTCAGCTCCTGCTTCAGTAAGCTTAGCTTTTAAGTCTTCAGCAGTTGCTTTGTCAACACCTTCTTTGATTGGTTTTGGAGCACCATCTACCAATTCTTTAGCTTCTTTCAAACCTAAACCGGTAAGGTCTTTTACAATCTTAACTACGTTAAGTTTGTTTGCACCAGCAGCTTTCAAAATTACATCAAAAGATGTTTTTTCAGCTGGAGCTTCAGCAGCACTTGCTGCAGGAGCGGCAACAGCTACAGCAGCAGCTGCAGGCTCGATACCATACTCATCTTTCAAAATTTTAGCTAACTCATTAACTTCTTTAACTGTTAAGTTAACTAATTGTTCCGCGAACGCTTTTAAATCTGCCATTTTTCTAAAATTTAATTGTTATTAATTGTTTTTTATTTTTCTTAATTATTCAGGACGCTCTGATAATGTTTTTACTACTCCTGCAATTGTGCTACCACCCGACTGCAATGCGCTGATCACATTTTGTGCAGGCGATTGTAATAGACCGATGATTTCTCCAATTAACTCGTTTTTCGACTTCAACGACATTAACGCATCCAATTGGTTGTCTCCGATGAATACATCTGTATCGATGCACGCACCTTTA
This sequence comes from Bacteroidetes bacterium B1(2017), assembly GCA_002256395.1. Classification (GTDB taxonomy): domain Bacteria; phylum Bacteroidota; class Bacteroidia; order UKL13-3; family UKL13-3; genus B1. The sequence continues at coordinate 193,104 of NKJG01000005.1, forward strand.
AGAGCAGGAATACTGTCTTTCTTTCTAAATTCCTTGATTGCTTTTGCAGGTGCTTTCATGTCTTCGCAGAACATAATTGCACTGTTGCCTTTTAATACATCAGCTAATGTACCAAAATCGCGATCAGATCTTTCGAAAGCTTTTTCTATCAAAGTGTTTTTAGCTACTTCTAAAGTGATGTTGTTCTTGAACAACATTCTTCTTAAATCACTCGTTTTTTGAGCATTTAAGCTGGCAATATCCGTAATATAGATATTCTTATATTGATTGAACTTTTCAACCAACGAATTAATGACTAACTCTTTTTCTTCCTTTTTCATTGCCGTCTTAGATTAAATACCAGGAACTGATTTGGTATCAACAGTAATGCCCGGGCTCATTGTGCTGCTGACGTGAATACTTCTGAAATAAGTACCTTTAGCCGAAGAAGGTTTCATCTTAGCAAGAGTTTGAATTAACTCAACTGCATTTTCATATAATTTCTCAGGAGCAAAAGTTGATTTACCAATGGATGTATGGATAATACCTTCTTTGTCTACTTTGAAATCTATCTTACCTGCTTTAATTTCTCTAACAGTTTTACCAACTTCTTGAGTTACGGTACCACTCTTAGGATTTGGCATCAAGTTACGTGGTCCTAATATTTTACCTAATTTACCTAATTTAGCCATTACAGCTGGCATAGTAATAATGATATCAATATCTGTCCAACCTTGCTCAATCTTTTGGATATACTCATCCAAACCAGCATAATCTGCACCAGCCTCTTTTGCTTCTGCTTCTTTATCGGCAGGAACTAAAGCTAATACTTTAATGGTTTTTCCAGTTCCATGAGGTAAAGCTACCACACCACGTACCATTTGATTGGCTTTCTTAGGATCAACACCCAAACGAATATCGATGTCTACCGAAGAGTCGAATTTGGTATAGCTAATTTCCTTCACCAATTTGGAAGCTTCTGTTAAAGAGTATGCTTTTGCAGCATCCACTTTTTTAAGAACTTCTTTTCTTTTCTTACTTATCCTTGTCATCTCTTAATTATTTTAATTGTTAAAAGGATTCTCTCCGCTAATGGTTATACCCATTGAACGAGCGCTACCAGCGACCATTTTCATTGCCGACTCTACTTTAAAGCAGTTCATGTCAACAATCTTGTCCTCTGCAATCGCTTTAACCTGATCCCAGGTAACGGTTCCGTTTTTCTTACGGTTAGGTTCTGCAGAACCTTTTGCAATTTTTGAAGCTTCCAATAATTGTGCAGCTACAGGTGGTGTTTTAATAACGAAGTCGAACGACTTGTCACTGTAAACACTAATTACAACAGGTAAAATCTTTCCTGCTTTATCTTGGGTTCTTGCATTAAATTGCTTGCAAAACTCCATGATATTTACACCCTTCGATCCCAATGCAGGACCAATCGGAGGAGCTGGATTTGCAGCGCCGCCCTTTACCTGAAGTTTAATAAAACCTGTTAGTTCTTTTGCCATAACATCTAATTTTGTTCCCGACTAAACGGGATTATACTACATTTAACTTTCTTTTTCTACTTGTCCGAAATTCAACTCTAATGGAGTTCTTCTTCCGAAGATTTTTACCATTACTTTCAATTTCTTTTTATCTTCACTCACCTCTTCAATTACACCGCTAAATCCTGTGAAAGGTCCGTCGGTTACTTTTACGTTTTCACCTACGATATACGGTTCAATTAATGATTCTCCTTCGTTTGCTATATCATCTACATTTCCAAGTATTCTACTTACTTCTGATGGGCGTAATGCTGTTGGAGTAATTTTTCCTCCTAAGAATCCTACCACACCATTTATAGATGTAATAACATGACCTACCTCACCACCAATATCCGCATTTATTAAGATATATCCTGGCAGATAAGCTTTCTCCTTACTAGTTTTTTTACCATTCTTAACTTGGTAAATCTTCTCAGTAGGAATTAAGATTTGAGGAACCTGTGCAGTTAAGCCTGCTCTTTCGAGTTCAACTTCTAGTTGCGCTTTAACCTTCTTTTCTTGTCCGGTTACAGCACGCACTACATACCATTTAAATTGTTCAGTTCCTTGTTCTGTCATGATTCAATCTTAGCTTTGGAATATCTGGTAAAAAAGGCCCAAAGAGGTACTGCTTGCCAAGTCAATTACGCCAATTACCAAGGCAATAATCAATGAAGCGATCATCACAATGATGGTACTTTCTTGCAAATCTTCCCAGCTAGGCCAAGAAACCTTGTTCATCAACTCGTCGTACGACAATTTGATATATTCTCTAAACTTGTTCATAATTTTTTCTTAGCACGGGAACAAGGACTCGAACCCTGATCAGCGGTTTTGGAGACCGACATTCTACCATTGAACTATTCCCGTATAGACAATAAATGTTGGCTAGTTGCCTAGCCAACATTTATATATTTTTTAATAACTAATTATTCTAAAATTTCAGTTACCTGTCCAGCACCTACTGTTCTACCACCTTCACGGATAGCGAAACGTAAGTTCTTTTCCATCGCAATTGGAGCGATCAAGTTAACTGTGATAGTTACGTTATCACCAGGCATTACCATTTCAACACCTTCAGCTAATTGGCACTCGCCAGTTACGTCTGTGGTACGGAAATAGAACTGTGGACGATATTTGTTAAAGAATGGAGTATGACGTCCACCTTCTTCTTTGCTCAATACGTAAATTTCAGCTTTGAATTTAGTGTGAGGTAATACTGAACCTGGCTTGCAAATAACCATTCCACGACGGATTTGGTTTTTATCAACACCACGTAACAATAAACCTACGTTATCACCTGCTTCACCTCTATCAAGGATCTTACGGAACATCTCAACACCAGTTACTACTGAAGTTAATTTTTCTGCACCTAAGCCAATGATATCAACACTTTCTGATGAGTTGATGATACCACGCTCGATACGACCAGTTGCTACTGTACCACGACCAGTGATCGAGAATACGTCTTCAATTGGCATTAAGAAAGGAAGTTCAGTTGCACGAGGAGGTACTGGAATGTATGAATCTACAGCAGCCATCAAATCCATGATTTTTTCTACCCACTTAGCATCACCATTCAATCCACCCAAAGCAGAACCTTGGATAACTGGAATCTCATCTCCAGGGAATTCGTATTTGTTTAACAAATCACGGATTTCCATTTCAACGATTTCTAATAATTCTGGATCATCAACCATATCCACTTTGTTCATGAATACAACGATTCTAGGTACACCTACCTGACGAGCCAAAAGGATATGCTCGCGAGTTTGTGGCATAGGACCATCTGTTGAAGCTACTACTAGGATAGCTCCGTCCATTTGAGCTGCACCCGTAACCATGTTCTTTACGTAATCCGCGTGACCTGGACAGTCAACGTGAGCGTAGTGACGGTTAGCTGTTGAATACTCAACGTGTGCTGTATTAATAGTAATACCGCGTTCTTTTTCTTCAGGAGCTGAGTCAATTGATTCAAATGAACGAGCTTCTGATAAACCTGCATCTGATAATACTTTTGTAATAGCAGCTGTTAAGGTTGTTTTACCGTGGTCAACGTGACCGATTGTACCGATGTTAACGTGTGGTTTACTGCGGTCAAATTTTTCTTTAGCCATTGTGTTATATATTTTAAGTTTATGTTTTTGTTTGAGCCGTTGAGCAGAATCGAACTGCCGACCTCTTCCTTACCAAGGAAGTGCTCTACCACTGAGCTACAAAGGCTTTAGCAATCCACTTTTCAATGAATTGCATAATAATACTTAGCGATCAATAAACATTTGATTTCTGTTACATGCTCACCTCTTGTGAGCGGGAGACGAGGCTCGAACCCGCGACCTACAGCTTGGAAGGCTGTCGCTCTACCAACTGAGCTACTCCCGCTAATTACTTTTGGAAACATAAACGTCTTCGTGGGGAGGGAAGGATTCGAACCTTCGAAACCGAAGTAACGGATTTACAGTCCGTCCCATTTGACCGCTCTGGAACCTCCCCATCACTTAAACCCTCTGGTTTAAAGTGGAGCCACTTGCCGGAATCGAACCAGCGACCTACTGATTACAAATCAGTTGCTCTACCAGCTGAGCTAAAGTGGCATTTATTTTTGGATCAATCCAAAACAAATTCCGTTTTGACGTTTATGTCCCATATAACTTCAGAATAAGCTAACTAGCTATTCTTCTGAATGTTAACCTGCAAAGAACGTTTCTACATTTCGCCTTTCTTTTTCAAAAGGACTGCAAATGTAGTGTTTTGCAGGATGTTTACAAGTAGGAAGCAAAAAAAAATTAAAGAGAACGTTGAAGCGTAACAGCGGGGCAAATGTAAGAAGATAGCCTAAATACGCAAGTAATTTTGCCTGCCAAGCCGCATTTTTCCTGAATTATCTCTGCTTTTCAAGGACTTAATTCGCAATATTTTTTTTCATTTAGGCCCTCCTACCCCCATTTTTTTTCCTTGACTCCCATTTTGAATCAGCATTTTTTTTGAAAAATCTGAAAAAAATCGGTCAAATTGCTCCCCTAATCCTTCAAAAAAATTAATTCATGCGATTTTATAAACTCAATTTTGGACTTTTCTTACTGCTCTTTAGTTTCACTTCTTGGGCGCAATTACCTAAATTAACGTTCAACTCAAACCAAAGTTTAAGCTATAGCCAGCTCCTTCAAGCCTATCAAAGAATTGATTCCTTAAGTGAGTTTATGAAACTAACCACAATTGGGTATTCTGATGCAGGTACACCTCTCAACCTTTTAATTGTAAACAAATCCAAAAACTTCAGTCCTTCGGTTCAAACAGAAAACAGAAATGCCATATGGCTGCTAATGAATGGAATACACCCAGGAGAAAGTGAAGGCATTGATGCCTCAGTGTTTTATCTAGAGGCCTTAGCCAAAAACCCTAAACTTATTCCTGATAGTATTACTATTTTGGTCATTCCTTGCTACAATATTGATGGCATGCGCAATCGCAAAAAGTATACCCGAGCCAACCAAAATGGACCAGAGGAAAAAGGATTTAGAGCAAGCGCCTGTAATTACGATTTGAACCGAGATTTCCTAAAGGCCGATTCTAAAAACACCTTTGCTTTTTACAATATATTTAGCCAATGGAAACCGGATGTATTCCTGGATACTCATACTTCAAACGGGGCAGATTACCAATACACCATGACGCTTATAAGCACCCAAAAAGACAAACTTGGCGGGCCTATAGCAGATTTACAGCATGGCATTATGACCCCTTGGCTATACGCTAACATGAAAAAGAAAGGCTATGAAATGAGCCCATATGTAAACGTATTTGGCCAATCGCCCGACCAAGATGGATTTGAAGTGTTTATTGAAAGTCCTAAGTTTTCTACTGGATATACTTCTTTGTTTGGAACCTTAGGTTTTGTAGCAGAAACACACATGCTAAAACCCTATCCTAATAGGGTTAAGGCAACCTACGCACTTTTAGAAAGCTTTCAAGTTTATATATCACATAACAAAGGCTTGTTGGTTCGAACCAAAACCCTGCAGGAGCAATGGATGCAAGCTCAAACTGTTTATCCAAGTAATTATAAAGTTAGCCGCGAAAGCCATAAGGACCTTGACTTTAAAGGATTTGAATTAGAGAAAAAACCGAGCACCTTGGGAGGATATGAACGCAATTTTTATAATACCAAAAAGCCCTTTCAAAAAACCATTCCATATTACGATTCTTGCGTGGCAACAGTGCAACTTAAGATTCCAAGTTACTTTATTTTACCCCAATCTTGGGCCAAAGCAGCAGAACGTCTAAAAGCCAATGGAATTAACTATATAAGCCTTGCCAATGATACCTTAATACGTGTAAATGCCAATTATATTAAGCAGATTAAACATTCAAACAACCCCTATGAAGGGCATTTTGTTCATAGCGGAATGGCATGCGAAACAAGACGAATGGAAATTCAATTTTATGCTGGCGATTTGCTAATTCCCACTCATCAAAAAGGAATACGTTACTTAATGGAAGTGCTAAGCCCACAAACAGCTGATGGCTTTATGGCATGGAATTTCTTTGACCCTATCCTAAACGAAAAAGAAGGGTTTTCGGATTATGCCTTTGAGGAAGATGCCAAGTATTTCTTGGAAACAGATACGGTTTTGGCTCAGAAATTTGAAGACTGGAAGACTCAAAATCCCGAAAAACTAATGAGTAAATATGAGGTATTAGGTTTTATTTATAAAAACTCACCCTATTACGAAAAGGAGCATTTACGATTTCCTGTTTACACACTTGATTAAACAAAAAAGCCCCAAAACGAAAGTGTTTTGGGGCTTTTTTTTGAAGCTTGTTTAAGCTGTTTTTGATTGCAATTTCTCTTTGTGTTTTCTAATTTGGGCTACCAATTTATCAAGCACTAAATCTGTTGCCGTTTCAAATGTACTGCCTTGCTCCTTCGCAAATACAGGATTTCCAGCCACATTCATTTTAATTTCCACCACCTTGTTCTCCCCCTCTTTATCCTTCTCTAACCTAAGGTAAACATCGGCCTGTTGCACGCCATCAAAGAAGGTTTGGGTTTTCTCAACTTTAGCTTTAATAAAATCTAGCAGCTTCTTGTCTGCTTTAAAGTGAATCGACTGAATTTCAATCTTCATACTCATTAATCTTTTTTGAGGGCTGAACCACACCTGCCAGATGGGCCACACCCTGTGGGTAAAAAATTTTGGCAGGATTTAAGATCTTGGATGTTTATTCTTGTAAACTTCTTTTAAACGTTCAATACTGTTGTGCGTGTATACTTGCGTGGCAGAAAGATTGGCATGACCCAATAATTCTTTGATCGCATTTAAATCGGCACCATTATTTAACATATGCGTAGCATACGTATGCCTAAGTACATGCGGACTTCTTTTTTGAATAGTTGTTACCTCCGAAAGCCTGTTATGAACCAGGTTATAAATTAGTTTAGGATACACCTGTTTTCCTGTGTTTGTGGTAAATACAAACTCCGAAACAATCCCTTCGGCCTCCCTTATTTCAAGAAATTCCTTTGACAATTTGGCCAGTTCGCGAGTAATGGGTATGATACGTTCTTTATTACGTTTGCCTAAAACCTTCACTTGTACTTTATACAAATCTAAATCTTGCATTTTAAGGCCAATAAGTTCAGATTGACGCATACCTGTACCATAATACATATGTAATATAAGTTGGTCTCTTAAACCTTCAAAATCATGCGTAAAACGGCTTGGTTCAAGCAGTTCACCCATTGCCTTTTCTTCTACAAAAACAGGTAGTTTTTTAGACACTTTTGGTATCTGCACCTTTTGCATAGGATTTTGGGTGAGCCATTCTTGCTTTAATAAAAACTTATAGAACGACTTTAAACTGGATATTTTTCTAGAAATGCTTCTTGCACTTATTCCTTGGTTCATAAGGTGAGCCATCCAAGAGCGAATTTGCAAATGATTAAACTCTTCTAGCTGTTCAACTTGATATGTAACATAAAGGTAGCTGCTAAATTGGCCCAAATCGCTTTCGTAAGCGGTGCAAGAGTGAGGAGATTGCTTCTTTTCAAACTGCACAAATCGCATAAAATGGGTGATAGCCTCTTGCAATACCATGTTTTGAAATTGTTATTAGCAAGGTACGCAATTGGATTGAAACCTGTGTGTAAAAACAAAAAAAAAGCAGCCTGATAATCAGACTGCTTTTTTATATAAAACACTAGGGTCTTACGCTTGCGCTTGTTGTTGCATTTTCAATTTGTAAGCTGCACGAATTTTCTCATGACGCTTATTGATACAATGCTTAGTGAAAGACTGACGGGCACGAAGTTCCTTAACTACGCCAGTTTTCTCAAACTTTTTCTTAAACTTCTTTAGAGCTCTGTCTAAAGATTCGTTTTCTTTTACGCTGATATGGATCATATATGGTGCACCTCCTTTCCTTTAGATTTTCCCCATTTAAGGGGGTGGCAAAAGTAGGCAGATAATTTGATAAAAAAAATATTTCTTCAAAAACTCTGCTTTCCCTTGCTATTCTTCAGTATCAGTAGGTTCAACTGGAGCAGTTGGGTCTATTTGTTTAGGTTCAGCTTCTTCCCTGCCTTCCTCCGAATTTTCAAAGGCCTGTGCATATAAAGTAGCACTTGGGAATTCAGGAGTTTCTACTAGCACAATTGGGTCATAGCGTGTTTCGAGTGAAGTTTTAGCAAAAATATAGGCTCCCATCTTTTTCAAGGCCCAAGGGTAATAAAAACCAAGACTAATAATTACCAAAAGAAACTGTTTCCAAATAAAAAGGAAGTCTTTGCCACTTTCTAATTCATAGCGTATTCGTAGGGTTCGGCCCGAACCAAGGCCATGAATATTTCCCAAGAAATACCTGTAGAGATTTAAGAAAGCAAGAGGGAAATAGATACCAACACTAATTACTGTTAAAAAAAACTGACCTGCCGCAAAAAAAACAGCTGGAAAGAAATCACTCATTAATTTAAAAGAATAATCTTTATACCTAGTATTTACGCGCCACTTAAAGGATAAATAGAATAATGGAATAGTGAAAAAGTTAGCGAAAATTTGAGTGGCTACTTGATATAACATAACTTTTTGTCCCATATGAATTGGCGACATATGACCTAACTCATCCTTATAAACAGACGCAAGCACCGACATTATAATGCCAAGGCAAATCACGGGAATGAAAATAGAAACCAACCCAATTACAAATAATTTACCTCCCTTACCTTTAAACTCAAAATAGGAATCTTTGTAGCGAGTATAATCAGTAAAAAATCTATTTAAGCTTGCGATGAACCAAGGGATATAAATGGTTAAGGAAAGAATGGAAAGGATAACGCCTGCAATAACCAGAACAAAATAGCTAAAGAAATTTTCGGTAAATTCAAGGTTGTGATCTTTATAAGAAATGGAACTAATAATAAGTACGGCAAATTTATAATAGAACAAAAGGTAGCCTAAACCCACCAAAAGTGCATACAAAAAACTAATCAAATAAAACTCGCGTTGCACCGGGTAATTTACAGGCTCACCCGAGGTAAGCGCCATATACTGCAATACATAGGGAGCTAATACAAGACCAACAAATAAAAACCAAATAGGAAATATTCGTTTTACATCAAGCGTAAAACTGAGGTAGGATTTTTCTGTAGACATATTCGAATCTATTAAATTTTAGACTTATTAAAAATAAATCTTTCGTCCTATTATAGAATTTCATTTTAACGATTTCACGTGCAAATCCAATCCAAATAATTATCGGGTGTAATTACCTCAAAGCTAGCATCAGGATAGTGTTGAAGCCAAGCACTTGGAGCACTTACTTTTTTGTTTGGATTCCATTTCATTTCATAGGCAAATAATTTGCCGCCGCGGTCTTCTATCCAATCAATTTCTTGCTGTTGGTAGGTTCGCCAAAAATAATTGTTTACCTGTATTTGCTTATAGTTTTGGAATTTAATACGCTCATACAAGCAATAATTTCCCCATAAAACACCAACATCTGTTCGTAAACTTAATGGGGCAAAATTAGCTATCAAGGTATTGCGAATGCCATTATCATAGAAATACCATTTGCTGCTTTTAACTATTTCGCCTCTAAGGTTTCTGCTAAAACCTTGCACCTTAAAAATTACAAATACTTTGCTCAGTAAATCCAGATAGCGTTCCACCGTATTTTTACTCATGCCCAATTGTTTGCCAAGCTCATCCAAAGAAACTTCGCTGCCAACCTGAAAGGCAATTAAGCGCAATAAATCCAACATTTTTGAGGCATTACGCACGCCATCAATTGCCAAAATATCTTTGAGCAAATATGAATTTACCAACTCATTTAAATAGTTAGCCATTTCTTGATGACTATTGTATTTCAGCAATTCTGGGTAACTTCCATAAATAAGCCTCTCTTCTAAATTGGATTTGGTTTGAACCAAATTTTCAATTGAATTGTATTCCATTTGGGCAAATGGAAAAAGCTGAACAGTCAATTTTCTTCCCGTTAATGGTTCACCCATTTTATTGCTCATATCAAACATAGAAGAACCAGTGACCAATATTTTAATTCCAGAAATCTCATCCACCATTAACTTTAAAATAGCTCCAATGTCTTCTATTTTCTGGGCTTCATCAATAATCAATAAAGTATAATTGCCCAACAGGCGCTTGTAATTTTCAACGGTTCTCTGAGAAAGAACGGAGCTTGTTGCCATGTCCTCTCCATTTAGTTGAAGAATTTTTTCTTTACCCAAATTGGCTGCTAGTTCTTTCACCAAATTTGTTTTACCCACACGTCTTGGCCCAAGTAATAAAAGCACTTTATTAGGCTTCAATTTCTTTAAAAGATCCTTGGCAATGCTCCGTTCAATTTGCTGCATAACTCCTAAATTAATTGTCAAATATATGAAATTCAGTCAACATACTGACTGAATTAAGTCAAATTCAGTCAACATACTGACTGAATTAAGCTAAATTCAGTCAGTTAGCAAACCTTAAAAACAAAAAAAAGCATCGTAAATACTTGATTTAAAGTAAAATAAATCGAATTATAGCGAAAACAGCTGCTCTGTTAAATAAGCCCAGGTAAATTTCTGTTTTTCTTCTTCTACACCTAACTCAAAAGTAGTTTCCATTTTATGCTCATAGAAGTGAGTTATGGATTCGGCAATTTCTGTAGCATCTTGCGAGCATACATAGCCAACTTTTTTATGCGGAACCAATTCGGCTAAACCACCTACATTGGTTACAAGCATAGGTTTATTATAATAATAAGCTATCTGTGTAACTCCACTTTGTGTGGCACTTAAATACGTTTGAACCACCATATCGGATGCAGAAAAATACAGAGACACTTCTGCATTAGGGATAAAGTCGGTTTTAAGCACTACATCTTCTAGCAAACCTAAGTCTTGTATTTGCTGCAAATAGGGTTCTGCTGGCTCATAAAACTCACCAGCTAGTATTAATTTTAGTTTTAATTTTTGTCTATCTAGCTTAGCAAAGCTATCTAATAATAGGCTCAAACCTTTGTATTTTCTGATAAAACCAAAGAACAAAATATAATTGTACTGTGCATCTAAACCAAGCTTTTCTATAGCTACTTTTTTATCTAATGCTTGCCCAAACATGTCGTACATAGGATGGGCAACATAGGCAACTTTCTTATTTGGTTGCAGGGCCTGCGCTTGTGCTTGAACCTCTTTCGACATGCTTAAAAAACCATCGCAAGAGTTTAAAAAGTAATTTGTGAATGCGCTATCAAAAAAGCGTTTTTCGTGAGGAACAATATTATCTGTAATAGCTAAAACCTTTGCTCCACTTTTGCGCAGAGCTCTGGCAATGGTACCAAAAGAAGGAGCCATAAAACTCATCCAATACCTAAAAATAACCATGTCGTATTTTTTCTTGGCAAACTTATTTCCAACGATTATCCAATTTAATGGATTAATTGAATTTACCTCCGAATGAATGACAATATCAGTAGGTGTTGGATCAGAAGAAAACTGTGTTTTACCCGGAAATAATAAGCTTGGATATTGCAAGGAAAAGCTAAGGATTTCGCAGCTATGACCCTGTGATAAAAACTCTCTGCACAAACGCTCATCGTAGGTAGCAAGTCCGCCACGTAAGGGAAACGCAGGACCAACAATAAGAATTTTTTTCTTATTCTTCAAGACCTAAACGTTTTGTTATGCCATATACATTTCTTTCGGTGGCATTGCGCGAAATCATTTCACCAATAAAGCCGGCTAAGAAAAGTTGGGAGCCTATAATTAAGGATACCAAACACAAGAAAAACAAAGGTTGGTCGGTAATATTGCGTGGGACGATATCTGTATTATAGACTAAATAAATTTTCTCAAGCCCAATATACAAAGCACCAAAGAAACCAAACATAAACATTAAGGTTCCCCAAACACCAAAAAAGTGCATAGGTCTTTTGCCAAATTTTGACACAAAGAAAATGGTTAGCAAATCTAGGAAACCATTGATAAACCTAGATATACCGCCAAATTTGGTAGAACCATATTTACGCGCTCTATGTTGTACTACCTTCTCTTCAATTTTTCTAAAGCCTGCCCATTTAGCAATAACAGGAATATAGCGATGCATTTCGTTATACACCTCAATTGATTTTACAACTTCAACTCTATAGGCTTTTAAGCCACAATTAAAGTCGTGCAACTGTATGCCCGATATGGCTCTAGTCGCAGCATTAAAGAACTTAGTAGGAATTGTTTTAGTAATAGGATCATAACGCTTCTTTTTCCATCCACTAACTAAATCCAAACCTTGTTCGGTTATCATTCGGTATAGTTCAGGAATTTCGTCAGGACTATCTTGCATATCGGCATCCATGGTAATTACAACCTTACCAGTTACGGCATGGAAGCCAACATTTAATGCGGCAGATTTACCATAGTTTCTTCTAAATTTTATCGCCTTAATTCTACTATTTCTTAGGCGGTTTTCCTCCACTATTTGCCACGATCTGTCGTTACTTCCATCATCAATTAATAAAATTTCATAGCTGAAATTATTTTCATCCATTACTCTTTCAATCCAAGCTAATAACTCGGGAATAGACTCCTCTTCATTTAGGAAAGGAACAACAACAGAAATATCAATATTTGTTTCGCTCATGAATTACGAATTCAAAGAATTATATTGAGAATCGGGGTCTTCTCGTTTGGTAAAAATTGCAATTATTAAGGAAGCTACAAGGCCATAAAATAAGTTTAAAAGGATACTGAATACGATAACCATTAATGGCGTACTAAGCTTCTTTCCCCACTTCATAGCCATTTCTATTTCTTCTTCGCTTTTATTTTGTTCTATCATTTGCCTTTTAGTTTCTAAAAGGCCATTGGTAATCATTTCAGGATCAATAATCGTTACAAATAAATAGGAATATACTGCCATAATAAGCCCACCAACCAAGCTAATTAACATACCTGTTCCAACACTTTGACCATATGTAATGAAACCACCCAAGGTATTATTACGCCTCGAAATAATGCCAAAATATACGGAGCCTAAAATCATGCTCATTGTTATGAAAAAGGTCACCGATTTCATTTGATTTTGCATACCTGTGATATACATAATTAAATTTAGGGCAATTAATAACAGAGAATAGATGAGGCCAAATTTGGCAATAATTTGTCCTTTGCTGGTAGAGATTTGCGGTTCCATGGGTAATTAGGTAATTTATAGGTGGTTTTTAATTTTCTTGAAATGCAAGTAACGCATTTAAAATGGCCGATTCAAATGGAGTTAAATCTTTTTGTACATCGGCAAGGTCTATTGCCCCTTCAACTAATTGAAAAAACAATACCAACGACACAAAATACTCTTGTAAACCTGTTTCTGGTTTAACTGTTTTCTTTGCCTCGCGCACCTCTGTTAAATCGGCATCAAGTATTTCTTCGTTTACAATTAAACTTTCGTAAATGCGGTATTCGTCTTGAAACTCATCCTCTCCAACTAACAGAAATTCATTTAAAAAATCTTCTAAGGTAATTTCAACTTCTGTTTCTCTGGCTTCACTTAAATACAGGTATAGGTTCAGCATTTCTGAACCAAAATCAAGTGTTTTATTCTCTATATCATTCCATTCTGGCGAATCAAAATAATCTTCCGAATGAAGCTCTGCACTAAGGAATTGAACCATTAGCAAATCAAAAAGCATATCGGCCAATTCAGAATAGGATTCATTTTTTTCTAACCATTCCGTTAGTTCAGAATTACGATCGAGGAAACTAGCTTGTTCATTTTGAATAATTGCAGTTATTTCTTCGGCAGCACCAGCAACATTTGCTCCACTGGTGTAATTTTTTATAAGTGATTGTAAACTGGCAGCAACTGCCAATTGAGATGAGTTTGATGTAAGCATATTATAAAGTATGAAGCTGGTCTTTACAAATTACATGTGTAAAGGCTCCGGTTAATTTTGTATTTAAAAGGGGTGAATTTTCCGACTTAGAAAAATTATTCTTATAGATCCATTCTTTACTTGGGTCAAATAAAGTTAGACTAGCTAATTTTCCTTCTGCAATAGAAACTTGGTTTTGGTTGAGCACTCTGCGCGGACCTTCTGTTAAAGCTGCCACAACCTTACTTAATTCTATTGTTGCGGGCTTGTGAGCTAAAAGTTTAGGTAACAGAGTTTGTAAAGTAATCATACCTGGCAAGGCATATTCAAATTCAACTTCTTTATGTTCTTTATTTTGTGGTTGATGGTTACTAACAATGGCATCAATGGTTCCATCTTGAACACCCTCCCATAAGGCTTTTTGATCTTGTTTTGAACGCAAAGGAGGATGTAATTTAAAATTAGAATCGTAATCCATTAAGTTTTCATCTGTAAAGCATAGGTTGGCAAATGACACATCTGCAGTAACCAGAAGCCCTTGCTTTTTAGCTTTACGAATAAGCTCAACTGAGCCCTTGCTGGTAATTACAGAAAAATGTAAACGACCACCCGTATACTTCAAGATCTCAATATCGCGATGAACAATAAGTTCTTCGGCAATGGTAGGAATTCCTTTAAGGCCAAGCAAAGTACTTACATTGCCTTCGTGCATTCTACCACCTTCGCTAATATGGCTATCATTGGCTAACACCAATACCAAGCCATTAAAAATTTTATTGTATAAAAGTGACCTTAATAATAATCCAGAATTATCTACAGGCCTGTTACCATCTGTAAAACCAATGGCTCCAGCGCTATGCATATCAAAATGCTCAGCCAATTCTTTTCCATCTCTACCTTGACTTAAAGCGCCATAGGCATGAAGGTTTATTGCTTGCGATTTCCCTTGGTTTAGAACATATTCAACACCAATTTTTGAGTCGCGCACTGGATTTGTAGAAGGCAATAATGCCACATCTGTATATCCGCCGTTTAAGGCTGCTTTAGACCCGCTTGCTAATGTTTCCTTCTGTTCAAAACCTGGGTCGCAAAAATCGGCACGCATATCAAATAAGCCAGGGAAAATTAGAAGTCCTTTGGCCTCAATTTGCTTTATGCCTTTTACTGCAATTTGTTGTTTTTTGGAAGAGAGTGAAATTTGTTCAATGAAATCTCCATTGACCAAAATATCACAGGTTTTGCCATGAAAAGGCGATTGAAAATCACAAACCTGTGCATTGCTAATTAATAACTTCATCCGTGAAGATTTTGCTTTCTTGTAGGTATGAGCAAATATAGTTTTTTTCTTTAAAAGGAAGTCGCTTTCTACAGAAACTTGGTTCAATTCTTTAAATTAAGCCTTTTTTATGAAAATTTCAGTCCCCTTATGAGCAACATTTCTAAAACTAAAAACAACAAGGCAAGCAGCAATGCCCACTGCCAATAATGAGTTCCTTGAATTTCTTTTTCTAGCTGGCTTTTCAATCCACTTAAGTTTGTACCTAGTTCCTTTGCTCCAATTTTTTTTGCAAAATCTTCCGTATCTATGTAGCCCTGAACCGATTCTGTTCGAGGATAGTTAAAAGCAATTTTAGCCCATTCAGTTTTTTCAAAATGAAGAGAGTATACTCCTGCTTGTTGTATTTGTCCATTAAGCTTGCCAAATCCAGCCTTGTCTTTTACACTTACCTCCACTAGATGTTCTTGCTTCCCAAGTTTTAATTGCACTACTTTTTGCACCGATTGAGCCTCAAATGTAAATTGACTTTGTTCGCCCAAGTTAAAGCAAGCATATTGTTTTATTCCCGATTGGAGAGGTAGATTAAGCATAAATGGCACAAAAAGTGATTGTTTCCCAAAATCTGTCCCCTCTGGCTGCAAAGAGGCAGATAGAAAATAAGCCGACCCAAGTCCTAATTTGGTTCGAGCCAAAAAAGGCAAATCATTGCTTAAGGTAATGATATTTCTAAAACTTTGATTGGTTCCGCTCATTTGCCAATAAGCCATATTGCTTGGTAAATTGGCAAGTTCAGGAATTTTGCTAAACACATTTTCAAAAATTGGATCCTTGGTTTCAACTCTATTTACCTTACTAATTTGTTTACTAAAATTACTGTATTGAACACCCAATGAATTTAAGAATGTTTGGATACTTAGGATATCAGTTGGACTAGGAGAAGGTATAAAAAATAGCACTCCCCCTCCTTTTACAAACTTTACTAATTCGGCATTTAAGCCAGAACTTATAGATTTAGGTTCATTTAAAACGATGGCTGCCTGCTTAGGAAAATCTTCAAAATTCAACTGTTTGATATTGGATTCTTTATACTCATAAAAGGGGTCTAATGAATATACCTTGGCAAGTAAATTTGAGGATTCGCCTTCCTTAATATGAAGCACATGCACAAACTCCTTTGCCTTAGCAGCTAAAAAATATTTATCGTCAAAAACAATTGGATAATCTGTTAGTCCTAATTCTATGTCATGCCAAGCATAATCGGGCAAAGTGAAGCGCATTTCAAGAGTGGTTTTTTCGCCACTAGGGCAGCTAATATTTTGAATGGACTTTTGTGTTCCGTCTATTTTTAAAACAATAGGTTGGTTATTAAAATCTGCCTCACTTTCGTTTTTAATGCGGACAAACAATTTATTTTGCGCCCCTTTTTTCAGAATAGGTTCGGCAAACCAAGCAGTATCTATCCAGGTATTTTGGTTCAGCTCACCTTTTAGTGGCACTAAAAAAATAGAGGCAGTAGAATCGGGCTGAACCAAAGTTGGGGCCATATTTTTTTGAAAATCGCTCACCCAATAAAACTGACCTTTGCCTGAACCTACTTGCGCACCTATGCTTTCTTGGCGTTTTAACACCTCTGAAAAGTTTTTATGCGCCGAGCTTTCTTGAACTTGAGATACCAATTCTAAGAAATCTTTTTTGCTAACTAATCGTTGATGTTTACCTTCAAAATCGTTGGTGAGCAACTGAAATTGATCTGTTTCTTTATAGGAGTTGGCAATTTCTATTGCCTTCTTTTTAGCCTGATCCAATAAGCTGCCTTCCTTGGTATTGGCCTGCATAGAAAAGCTATTATCAACAAATACACTTACCCAATAGGCTTGATTTAATTTTGAATTTTCGTTGGAAGGAGTAAAGGGTTGCGCAAACGCAAAAACCAAAAAAGCTATGGCCAAAACTCTGCAAAGTAAAATGAGCCACTGCTTAATACTTTGTTGTTTTTTATTTTGCTCTGTCAATTCTTTCAAAAAACGGATATCGCTAAAAACAACTTTCTTATAACGCCTAAAATTAAATAGGTGAATAAGAATGGGGATGGCTATTAAACCCAATGCGTACAAAAATGCGGGATACAAAAAGTGCATGGCGCAATTTAATAGGATTCTGTAATATGTGATAGTGGAATATTAGCAAAGAAAAAAAAAGACTATTTTCGTCCCATGAATATTGATTTAAGAGGCAAAAACGCTTTAGTATGCGGAAGTACTAAAGGAATTGGCTTTGCCATTGCCAAACAATTTGCCCTATTGGGTGCAAACGTTACCATGATGGCCAGAAATGGCGCTTTGTTAGAACGCGTAGTTCGCGACTTACACGCAGAAGAAGGTCAGAAACACGATTTTTTAGTTGCCGACTTTAGTAAGCCAGAGCAAGTTAAGGCTGCTATTGAACAAAAAATACAGGCTCATTACTCTTACCAAATTTTAGTTAATAATAGCGGCGGACCATCGCCAGGGCCAGCTATGGGAGCAAAAGAGGAAGAGTTTTTGAATGCATTTAATTCACATCTTTTAAGCAGTCATCATTTGGTTCAAGGTGTAGTTAATGGAATGAAACAAAGTGGATATGGAAGGATTATAAATATCATTTCTACCAGTGTAAAAATTCCGTTGAAAGGCTTAGGAGTATCCAATACCATTAGAGGCGCTGTTGCTAGTTGGAGTAAGACCATGGCAAATGAATTAGCACCACTAGGAATTACCGTTAATAATATTTTACCAGGAGCCACTGGAACCGATAGATTAACTCAAATTATTGAAGGAAAAGCGCTAAAGCAAAATGAAAGCATTGATGATGTTAGCAAAGAAATGTTAGCAGAAATACCCATGAACAGATTTGCTAAGCCAGATGAAATTGCCTACGCAGCCTGCTTTTTAGCAAGCGAATATGCCGCGTATATTACTGGAATTAATGTGCCAGTTGATGGCGGCAGAACGGGGTGTTTGTAAGATAAAAATAACCCATAAAAAAAGTCCCAAACCACTATGTGATTTGGGACTTTTTTATGTATAAATGAATAGACTAAAACAATCCATTCATCTCTCCTTCAATGCGGGAGATAATATTTCCTAGGTGTTCACCATTTTCGGCAAAGTTCATATCATCTACTTCAATAATTAAATGACGAGGTTTATAACTAGTAATCCATGCCTCGTAACGCTCGTTTAAGCGGCGTAAATAATCTAAACGAATGCTATCTTCATACTCTCTGCCACGCTTTTGAATATTATTTACCAAATGAGGAATTGAAGCACGCAAATAAACTAACAAATCAGGAGCTTTCACGGTTTGGCTCAACGAATCGAACATCTTTTGATAGGTTTCAAAATCGCGGGTGCTCATTAAACCCATGCTATGAAGATTGGGAGCAAATATGTGTGCATCTTCATAAATGGTTCTATCTTGAATAATGTTCTTTTTTGATTTCTGTAATTGCAACAAGGTATTGTAACGTGCATTTAAGAAATAGATTTGAAGATTAAAGCTCCAACGTTGCATGTCCTCATAAAAATCTGAGATATAGGGATTATCCTCTACATTCTCGTAATGAGGTTCGAACTTATAATGCTTTGAAAGCAAAGTTGTAAGCGTGGTTTTTCCTGAACCAATATTTCCTGCGATAGCTAAATGCATGTTTCCTTATCCTAATTATGTTGCAAAAAACGATTTTATGACGTAATCAACAAATGTATGTGAGTTTGGTGGATAATTTATTTGATTTTTTAGTTTCGTCAAACTTTTGTGGTGCTAACAATTTTATCCATATTGCTATATGAATATACAATTTTTTGGCGCGGCTCAAATGGTAACAGGCAGCAAACATTTGCTTACCACACCCAAAGGCACAAAAATATTATTGGATTGCGGATTGGTTCAGGGCCATGTTGAACAACGCGATGATTTAAACCGCCACTTTGGGTTCAAGCCCAGTGATATTGATTACCTTATTTTATCTCATGCCCATATTGACCACAGCGGCTTAATACCTCGATTAGTAAAAGAGGGTTTTAACGGATTAATATTTTGCACACCAGCCACGAAGAGCTTATGCAGCATAATGCTAGCCGATTCTGCCCATATACAAACAGCCGATTTAAAATATGTGAATAAGCGCCGATTGAAAAAAAACTTAGAAGCAATAGAACCATTATATGAACTGGAGGATGTAGAAAAAGCCCTCTCGTTAATGGAAGAATTGGATTATGAAGAGGAGCTAAAAATAGATAAAGAAATTACCCTTTGCTTTACTGATGCCGGACATTTATTGGGCAGTGCCGCTGTTAACTTAGATATTACATTGCCTACTTCTAAAAAACTAAAACTAACTTTTAGTGGAGATATTGGCAGGTATAACGACTCTATTTTTCGCGACCCACAACCATTTAGACAATGTGATTATTTGATTTGTGAAAGCACGTATGGCAACAAACTTCACCCCATGGTGGCCGATGCAGAAAAAGAATTATTTGAGGTAATTACTCAAACATGTGTGGTTAACAAAGGGAAACTAATTATTCCAGCTTTTAGCGTGGATAGAACTCAAGAGATCATTTATATTTTAGATAAAGCCGTAAACGAAGGCAGAATGCCAAATATAAAGGTGTTTGTTGACAGTCCACTTTCTGTAAAAGCCACTCAAATTATGCGCAAACATGAGGAGTGTTTTAGACCCGAATTTATTGAATATATAAATAAAGACGAAGACCCTTTTGGATTTCAAAACCTCACCTATATTAGCGAGGTAGAACAATCAAAAGCATTGAATTCATTAGAAGAACCCTGCATTATTATCTCTGCCAGTGGCATGGCAGAAGCTGGTAGAATTAAACATCATATAATGAATGCTATTGAAAACCCAAAGAACACCATTTTATTGGTTGGGTATTGCACTCCAGAAAGCTTGGGAGGAAAACTAAAAAGTGGCGAAAAAATGGTTCGTATTTTTGGTGAGGAATTTGCTGTTAAGGCACAGGTTAAATCCATGGATTATTATAGTGCGCATGCCGATTATGACGAAATTTTTAACTGGCTTGGATGCCAAAAACCAGCCAAAATAAAAGAGGTCTTTTTAGTTCATGGCGAAATACATACACTAGATGCATTTAGAAACAGATTTTTAGAAAAAGGATTTGAAATTGTTTCTATCCCCTATTTAGCACAAAAAATTGAGCTCTTACCTTAATTAGTTTTTTGTTTACGCTTTTTGAACCAATCAAACAGAAGGTAAATAAATAAAATTAAGGTAGTGGTTGAAAGAATAATGGTCATGCTTCCTTTTTTCTTGAGCTCTTTTTGCAAGGCAATTTTAGTGTGTTCATTTTCCTCTAAGGTCTTCTGGTAGGCCGCTTGTTGGGTTTTAACAAGGCTGTTTTCGGTCAAATTACTTTTCTGAGCCAATTTCATTAATTCACGATCTTCATCTTTTCCAGCTTCTGGGTTGGCTTGGTTCGAAATAATAAATTGGTTACCTACAATTTCCCTTGTTCCAGAACACAGGTTAACAAAATACCCATAGCCAGAAATCCCGCTACTAGCATATACCAAATAGGTTTTATTTGGTTCAAAACTATACCCACAACTTGATTGCCTGCTCGAAACAATGGATAGTTTATAGCCTGCACTAAGTGTTGAATTATCAACTCCCTTATAAAACTTAAGGACCTCAAATTGCTCTGTTACCATAGGTTTACCGTATATGGTATATACATCAGATGATTGGGTGGTGGACACATGTTTAGCAAAAAATATTAAGCTAGCACCTTGAAAATTTTGGGATATAGAATTCCATGCGCACTCGCAAGCATAGGTTTTACTAACAAAAAGAAACAGAATTAGAAAAATTTTAAGGCGCATACACTTTTATTTAGGTTCAAACTTACTACTTAACCTAAACCCACGCAATAGCCCTAAGGTAAGCTTTTAGGGGTATTCAAATTAAACACCTACCTTTGAGCACTTAATAGACCAAGAATTGAATTCAACATATGCCATGGTGGCTAAAACCCAGTTTGGACTGGAGCAAATATTAGCCGAGGAATTGCACCAATTAGGTGCCCAAGAAGTAGAAGCACATAATAGAGCGGTAAGTTTTAAAGGCGATTTAGCGCTTATGTATAAAGCAAACTTATGTTTGCGAACTGCCCTTAAAGTACTTATTCCAATAAATAAATTTAGAGCACGCAACGAAGCCCAATTATATGATGGGATTAAGAAAATTAATTGGGGTGAATATTTAGAGAAAGATGGTCGCTTAGTGATTCATACGAGCTTAAAAAGCGATTTCTTTAATCATTCGCAATATGTTTCCTTAAAATCTAAAGATGCTATTGTAGACCAATTTAGAGAGAAATATGGTGAGCGCCCAAGCATAGATTTAACTCATCCCGACTTAAGTATAGATATTCACATAAACAAAGATGAGGTTACGGTTTCTTTAGACTCTTCGGCCGAATCATTGCACAGACGTGGGTATAGAACAGATAGCACCTTAGCTCCAATTAATGAAGTAACAGCTGCTGGAATGATTATGCTTACAGGGTGGAACGGCGAAGGAAATTATTACGACCCCATGTGTGGTAGCGGAACACTTTTAATTGAAGCTGCTATGATTGCCAAAAACATGCCTCCAAATTTAAAGAGAGCGCAGTTTGGATTTGAACGTTGGAAAAACTTTGACCCAATGATTTTCTCTCAAGTTAGAGAAGATGCCATTGCAGCCATAAGAGAATCAAAAGCAAATATTATTGGTTCAGACAAAACCTTTAAAGCCATTGATATTAGCAGAGAAAACATTACTAGAGCAGGCTTAGACGAAGATATTAAAGTAAGTAACAAACGCTTTGAAGAAGTTAAAGGACCTGCTGGCGGTGGCCTTATGATTATAAACCCGCCTTATGGTGAGCGTTTACCAATAGATGAAATTGGAGCTTTCTACAAAATGATGGGAGATCAAATGAAAAAAGAATTTGATGGCTATGATGTGTGGGTTATTTCATCAAACATTGCGGCCTTAAAAATGACAGGCCTTGCTCCTTCTAAAAAGATAATGCTATTTAACGGTGCCCTGGAATGTAGGTATCATAAATTTGAAATTTATAGAGGCACACGTGATAAGAAAAAACTAGCTGCACAAGAAGCAGAAGGACAAGAAACCGGTGAAACTAGTTCTGAAGAAACTCCTCAGAACTAGTTTTATTCCCTAATTTTTTACTGTTGGTTTTTCCTTCACGCTTATTCTTAAACTCGCGCTGTTTCCTTTAATTTCTGGGTTATACATATTCTCAACTTGTACCGGTAGCAAGGTAAATTCACCTTCAAAACGAGGTTCAAGTTGAATAGAAAAAGAAAACTTACCAGTTCTAAGTTTCCTATAGAATAATAAAATTCTATCTTTATGGTATTCTACCTCATCGGCTCCAAAGCGCTCGTTTTTATTGAGGTAATTGCAGCTAGCTGGAATAGGAATCTGAACCATAATAAATTCTTGATTCTTTAAATTTGTTAGCTGAACTTCATACCTAAATGGAATATCTGTATATAAGGCTTGTTGTACTTTAGCATCTTGAACCAACTTAGTTTGGAATTCAAATAAGCTAGAATCAGGTATAGGGTTGCCAACCAAATATCTTTTTACTAAGAACATTTTTGCTTTAGCCCCTTGTTTTTCTATCACATAACTACTGCCAGGTTTTAAGGTAAGTTGCTTCGGGAAAAGCGTATTTAAAGCTTGTCCGTTTAACTTCAATTGAGTTTGAAAACTTCCTTTTTCTTGGTTCGCCAAATCACTGGCCATGGCTTGTAAAATAAGGGAGGTTTCCAACGTATTTCGGTATTGATTTGAACCAAACACATGGTCATTAAAAAAGAACTGACGGATACCTGCAAGGATAGAAGAATCTGCTCTATCGGCCTTTAATATTTCGTAGGCAAGCAAGGTTGCAGACACCTTATTTTGATGTATATTTATATACGGTTGATTCCAATAAATACTTCCTTCTTTATCTTTTTGTATGCCTTCAAAAATAAATCCAGAGAAATGAGGCAAGGCCATTTTTTGTTTGAGAGAAGTAAGCAATAAACGATCATAAAAATCGAGGCTATTTTCTTCAATTGGCTTTAATAAAGTGGCATAATCTAACTCTTCTCTACTTTGAAACAAGATTGAAATAGCTCTAATTTTATCGGCACCATAAAGCTGAGGCATTGTGTTTTTTAAATATCTTATTCCTTTTTCTAAAGAATTTGATTTATAGCCCATACGTTGCGCTTCCAATAAAGTTTGCAACACATAATGGGTGAGCCACATTTCGGAGCTTGAACGATAAAACCAACCCCATGAACCATTTGATTGCTGTAGTGTTTCGAGGCGTTTAATGCAAGTAATAAGCATTTGTTTTTGAGCAAATGAATCGCCTAATAAACGACATAATTTAATCTCAACCAGTAGGGCATTTAACTTAGAAGTTGTTTGTTCTACACAACCATATTGATAAGCTTGCAAGCGCTTTATTTCATCGCGAAGCAATTGGGTATAATTATTTGTAACAACAACAGAATATGTCCCAATACTATCTGTACTGAACCGAATGGTGGTATCAGCGTTTAGATTAAAGTACTTCAGCTCATTTAGTTCAATGCCATTTGGCAATACAGGCAATTTAAATCGTTCGCCGTCTATATAATTGAAATCTGTTTTTAGAGTGTAACCTAAAACCATAGTATCTAAAGAATTAATAGGCACTAAAAACTTCTGCTTTTGAGATTGTTTTATCTTAATTGTTTCCTTTTGTAAAACAGAGTCTTTCAATTCAAATTGAGTGGTAAGCTCGATAGGTTCAGGTGTGTAATTAACGAGCTTCCCTTTTACCCAAATTGCATCGCCATTTATGGCAAAAGAAGGAATATATAAAGAGGCGCTTAAAGGTTTAAAGGAGCGGGTTTCATGCACATACACTTTTGTATTAAAATGCTCGTCCATACCCAAGATAAAGCTACGCCATTTGGTAATATTATCAGGAAAAGTAATGTTCATATGGGCCTCTCCTTTGGCATCGGTCACTAAGTTTGGCACCCAATAACCATAATCTCTAAAATTAGTACGAGTGCGATTTGCTGCTTGAGCCGAAGCCATTTCATACATTCTACTACGTTGTTGAGTTGCGAAGGCAGATGGAGCAAGATCGGCATCTCCATTTGACGCTGGAAGTCCTCCAACAACCACTTCAAATTTATCTAGTGCACTTGAAGGAACTCCTACACTTTGAACCCTAACCCCATCAATATAATACGCAGTACCATCGGCACGCGAGCCTCTAAAAGTAGGTACCTCTCCACCACGTGAATCTACACCCACAGAATAACCTGCTATGGAATTTAGACTTCTGCTACCTCGTGCCAAAATTTCTTTACTCGCATAAACAGTAGTATTCACACCATTCGACTCGGCATAAGAAGGCATACTTTCACTCACCACAACCTCTCTTAAATCAGTTACACCAGAAGATTCCATGGTAAAATTTACAAATCGATCCATTTCAGATTCAACTGAGATAGCTCGTATGATGGTTGTTTTATAACCAACATAACTTACATGCATATCATAATTTCCAGGCGACAAATTTTTGAACAAGAAATTACCATCTTCATCCGTCAAACAACCCGCTTTGGTAACACCATTTAATTTTAAAGTAACACTTACATAAGCCAATGGTTGCTTTGTATCCTTATCCATAATTTGCCCTCTAATGCTGCCTGTTCCAGCAATATAGGGTTCACCTTCGGTGGCTCTCACATTTTTCTCTGCCTCAGTAATTTTAGATTTGCCAAAGAAAATACTCGGCATAGCATCTTGCCCATTGCCAACAAAACCGCAATCGTTGAGGCGCGCTTGAATGGTTTGAATATGATTATTACTTAATTGAACATTTTCAAAAATGGTTACACAAGAGCCATATCTTGTAAAACGCAATTGGTATTGGCCTGCTTTTATATCTCTAATTAAAAAGCCTCCTGTGGCATCTGTAAAAGATATTCCTATCACCTTTCCCCTATCTTCTAAGGTTACAATAACATTTTCTAAAGCCGAACCATATTTATCAAATACAGTACCGGTAAGAATGGGTGTTTTTTCTTTTGAGCCACTTAATTCTAAATTTGACTTTACTCGTATATCCACATAATCTTCTTTTCTATAAGATTTCAAAATAGTATTACGAATTTTAAAAGACTCCTCTAATTGCAAGGCAAGTGGAACCAATTTCTTTAACTCTTTGCAATCGTGTTTAAAATCGGAAGTATCTAAGCGCAATAAAACAGCACCATTGGCAGGAATTATTAAATTATCAAAAACGGCTAAGGCATTGTATTCATTGGTAAAATAAGCACTATAAACACCTGTATCTAAATCTAAATTAAAGGCATTTTGGTAGGCATCAAAAATTGGATTTAGCACACTTCTTAAGTCATTTCTTTGGTGTATAAAAACCATGTTTCGAACCAAAGAAGGGTACACACCTGTTATGGATAAAAGTGTATGCTCATTTTTCTCAAGATACTCTGGCTCATATTTAAAATTAAAATAACATTCCTCCTCTATCTTATTTCGTTCTCTATTTTTAACCTCTTGCTTTTGTTCCCCTATTGGTTTTGGTGGATCAACCACACGCATGGCTGTATCGAACAACATTTTAAAACTTTCATCTTGATAGCGAAAGAATTTAAAATCAAAAGGTATTTCTAAAGAATCTAAGTCTTCGGATACAATTTGGTTCCAAAAACTCACATAGCGTTTGTTTGGTTCGAACCAAAGATTTTGTATAAGTCTACCATTACTATAAATGCCAATTGAATCGGATTGGAATAAGCCGTAATAATTGGAGGTACTCGCATTTTGAGGATTATAACTAGCAAATAAAGGTTTATTAATTTGTTGCACAGTGCTTCCTTGTACCGCTAAAATATTTCCAAATTTTTCTTGCAAATTATTCAGGCTAAAAACAAACAGGTGCTTTTTTAATTTCTCCATTTCTTCCACACTAAAGCCAAGGTGATTTTCCATTACTTTTTTGGTAATTCCAGCAGGCAAACAAAGGGTGTCAAAGCTTAGGATATATCTAAAACTATCTTCAAAAAGAAGTTCAGGTAATTGAAAGCTGGCTGTTTTGGTTCTGAGCAAAATACTATGCTTCCCTGGGTTCACTAAAAAAGCAAAGGCCTGCTCACTATTGCTTCCTCCTTTAACATACCTTGGTTTTCCATCTATTTCTGCATAATAAATTTCAACGCGCTTTCCGTTGGCTACTACAAAAGGAGTAAATTCTGCTTGCGAAAAACGAATAGGAATTTTTGCCTGAAACAGGATTTCATTTGGATAACGCAATCGATAATCTCCTTGATGCTCTATGCCTGCATACAATAAAGTAGTATGACGTGCTTGCATATAAAATTGTGACGTTGAATAGGGCCACGATTGGGTATAGGTTCGTTCAAGTTCAAGAATCATATCTGGGTCTTGCCCATAATAGGTAAGATGCGGAGTGTGCAATTCTTCAAACTGTGTATTCACAGAAAAGGCCGTTAGGTTTACACCTTCTTGAGGAATTCGTTCGTGGTTCAAGACCTTAATATCTACAGTAACATTTTGTCCAGGGTAAATATCATAAGGCAAATTTGTTTTAATAGATAGTTCCTTTTCTTTAAAAGTATATCTAGCTTCTTGCAATTTCTGACCGCCCAAAATAGTGCTTGAATAAAATAAGTGATAAGAAAGCATTGATGTATCTACCTTGGCAAAATGAAGCTTATGCGTAAGACCACTTTCTATTAAATCTTGTCCACGATAAATCCTATAATAGATTTCAAAATTGGCTGGATTATTTAGGTCGATAAAAATGCTATCATGAGTTCTTCTACCATCTGGATATACTAAATTTTCCATGTCGTAAACATTTACTTGTTTCACCATTTTACCAATAGAATCACATAATTCATAATAGTTACAAGCTGCATTTACATTCACAATTGCAGGAATCATTAAGGTGTCTTGTTGTAATAACTTTCCGTTTAAATAGCCCTTCAAAATTGTTTTAGCGGATTTTATCTTTCCGTCTTCAATAAAATGTGCATTTAGGCTTCCATTAAAATAATTAAACACATAATAACTCTTTACTTGAACGACATTAAAATCAATTTGTTTTTGGTTTAACTCCCCAGCTGTATTTGTAAAACTAATTTCGGCACTAAGGTTCATATCCATTGGAGGAAAAACACCTGAAGGAATTACTACTTCTGTTTCGCTGCTCATCTCCAACTCTACATTGGTTTCATACATATTGCTGCGCCATTCATTGGGAACGAACAAGTATTTTCCAGTAAAATTTGAATAGTTATTTAAACGCAACCTTACCCTTACTCTGGCATCTGTTAAGGGCAATAGATTGGCATCTTTTGCGCTTAAATAAAACTTTACTTTTTCACCGGCATGAATGAAATTACTCTCAATTCGAGCGTCGTAGCTTGCATTTCGTAGCTTATATTCTTCTATGTTAAAGTTAGCTTTTTGCAAAATAGACCCATCTTTATCTTGGAATTGTAATTCATAGTTTTGATCTATCTTAAGTGTATCAGATAATTTAAATTGGTAAACATAAGCGCCCCTGCTCACTGGTTTTACTGTAGCTAATAATATCCTAGCATAAGGGTTATGAGAGATAAAAAACAATTTCATGGGCCGAGTAAACGCAATACCATCCGACCTTAAAATAAATGCCTTTAACTTAACACTATCTTTAGGCTGATACTTCGGTTGGTTCAACATAAAATAGCCATGAGAAATAGGTGGGACGCTTGTATAATTACTGCTTGGATCTTCAGGATGAACCTTATAATCACCCGATAATTTCCCTAACATAAAAAGAGAATCACTTTTCAGAAAATAGCTGCGCTCCTTTTTGTTCCTTGGAATTTCAAAACACCCACAATTGGCATCTCTCTTTATTTGTTTTCCATCTACCCATAGCGAAATAGACGGCATACTGTTATACGTTGAATCTAAAACCCTAATCTGCACAATTCCATTATAAGCCAAGGTTCTTACTTTACCAAAAGGAACGAGGTATTGTTGCAAATACATTCCGGGTTCTTGAAAGCGCGCAAAGAGATAATTTCCGGGTGGTAACGTTGGAATAGATGAATAAAAACTATCCACCTTGTGCTTAAAGAAATAGTTTGTATCAAACACATTTCTCTTAAATGCTAAACTGGCCTGAGCCGAATCTAGTCGATACACATAAGTAAAGGCTTGTTTTGGTGCAAACGTAAAGGGCTGACCATACAAACTAAAAGTCATTAGGCACATGGCCCAAAAAAGTAGCTTCCGACTCATACGCAGTAAATTTAAGGTGAAACGACTGAAAGAACTATTAATTAGTCACCCAAACACCTGCAAAGGTTCATAAAAACAAAAAGGCCTTGCAAATACTAGATTTGCAAGGCCTTATATTTTATTTATTTATTCTTAAAAATAAGCTGCTTGTTTGTATCTAATTCTAATTTTAGTAACGAACTCTTCAATGCTTATTCATAAGGCTGAAGACATGTTATATGACTAAATCCTATAAATGAAACACCACTCCAATGTTTAAGCCCAAACTACTAAATGGCAAACTGGGTTTTATGCTTTTTTGCGAAGTATTTGGGTCAGGCATAACGCTACTATCTTCACTATAAGAATCCACAAATTCTATTTTTTTATCTCTAGTAGTCAAATTAGCTAAGTTATCAACGCCATCTAATTTGCTTTCAATTACTTCTCCCTTTTTTGGCGAATAGGTTAAATTGGTACTAGTTAACTCTCCAAACACTGAAAACTTATCATTTATTTTACAATCAATACCAATAGCACTTTGGAAACCAACAGCTAAGCCACCATTTAATTTTATTGTTGAATTTGAAGTACTCGAATTTCCACCAAAAGTATAAGAGCTTTCCATTTTGCCCGTAACGGTAGGAATTCCCATAATCATTCCAAATCTGGCATAAGGATTAATTTTTTCGAAACCAGGAGTAATTACTATTGAAGGAATAAAACTTAACATCTTTGCTGAATAATCAATGGTAAATAAATTTGAAGAACTTGAAGACATTTCTGAGGATTTCACTTGCGTGGTGCCCCCTAATAAATAAGATATATTCAACTCGGCTCCTACATATTTATTGAACATATAACCTGCAGTGCCACCAAAGTTGACTCCTTTTCCAAAGGCTAGCTTAACTCTTTCCATACTTGTAACTGTACCGTTTGTATTGTCATTACTAGCTCCATCTAATGCTGCCGTTGTTCCAAAATTGTAGCCTCCGCCAAGCTTTACATAAACGCTTTTTTGAGCGAATGAATTAAACGTGAATAATGCCAATACAATGGCCATGATTGTTTTTGTTGTTAAGTTTGTTTTCATAATTTTTGTTTTTAAGATTGTTTGAGATTTTTAAATGGGTAATTTTTAATACATTCCATCCTGCATTTAGAAAAATTCTTGCCACTATTTTTTTTTGAAATCCTATACCTAATTATCTCAAACGAGTAATTTTAAATAAATGCGAAACCTCTGCTTGAATATCTTACAGGAATAGATAATACGTAAAATTTAAAACTCTAACCTCAGTTTCTTGCATTTTGCGCAAATCCTAATTTGCCTATTTGAATTTTATTCAAAAAAAAATTGTAACTTATTTTGAATCAGAACTAGGTGACATAATTGAACAAGTAAAAAAAGCAAGTGAAGTGAACTCTTTTATATACAGTAAAATTCACTTTTATGGATACTTAATCAAAGTATTCCAATACAAAATGGCCTGTTAAACTTTCCAGTTTAACAGGCCATACCTATGAACATAATTTATTTAAATGAAACTTATTTATTCTTAAAAATAAGATGGTTGTTGGTATCCAATTCTAATTCAATGCAGGCATCTTTTTTAATACTGCCTTTTAGAATTTCCTTTGATAACTCATTTAATATTTTGCGTTGTAGAACGCGTTTCAAAGGTCTCGCGCCATATTGAGGATCATAACCTAATTGAGCTAACCAATCTAAGGCATTTTCTGTAGCGGTAAACTCAATATCTTGATCATGCAATTTAGCTTGGATATCTTTCAGCTGAATCTCCACAATGCTGCGCACATCCTCGCGGGTAAGCGGAGTAAACATTATTACATCATCAATTCTATTTAAGAACTCTGGTCGTATGCTACGTTTAAGCAATTCCATTACATTTACTTTAGCCTCAGCCATCAATTCATCTTTATTGGCATCGGTATAGGTTTCAAACTTTTCTTGTATTAAGTGAGAACCAATATTAGAGGTCATGATAATGATGGTATTCTTAAAATTAGCCATTCTACCTTTATTATCAGTAAGTCTTCCATCATCTAATACTTGTAATAAAATATTAAACACATCTGGATGTGCTTTTTCAATTTCATCTAATAAAACAACGCTGTATGGTCTTCTGCGAATAGCTTCTGTAAGCTGTCCACCTTCTTCGTAACCAACATATCCTGGAGGCGCACCAATTAATCTTGAAACCGTATGTTTTTCTTGGTACTCACTCATATCAATTCGCACCAATGCATTTTCTTGATTAAACAAAAATTCGGCGAGAGCTTTTGCTAATTCTGTTTTACCAACACCTGTTGTCCCCAAAAAGATGAAAGAACCGATAGGTCTTTTTGGATCAGACAATCCTGCTCTATTTCTTCTAATAGCATCGCTTATTGCAACAATAGCTTCTTCCTGGCCAATAACGCGTTTATGTAATTCCTCTTCTAGTCCCAATAACTTTTCACGTTCACTTTGAAGCATTCTAGTAACAGGCACGCCAGTCCACCGACTAACCACATCAGCAATATCTTCGCTATCTACTTCTTCTTTCACCATGGCTTTATCGCCTTGTTGCAATTGAAGCTTAGTTTTCAATTCAATTACTTTGGCTTCGGCATCTTTGATTCTACCATATCTAATTTCGGCTACTTTACCAAAATCACCCGCACGCTCAGCATGTTCGGCCTCAACTTTTAAGTTTTCAATTTCTTGCTTTGAAGTTTGAATGGCGTCTACAATTATTTTCTCACTTTGCCACTCGGCCTTTAGTGTATTTCTATCGCTTTGCAGGTTTGCAATTTCTTCACTAAGCTCCTTAACTTTATTGGTATCACCTTCGCGTTTAATGGCTTCACGTTCAATCTCCAACTGCATTATTCGTCTTTCAAGCTGATCCAACTCTTCAGGCACTGAGTCTATTTCTAAACGCAATTTAGAAGCAGCCTCATCCATTAAATCAATGGCTTTATCTGGCAAGAATCTATCCGAAATATAGCGCTGCGATAATTCAACGGCAGCAATAATTGCTTCGTCTTTAATACGCACTTTATGATGTACTTCGTAGCGTTCTTTTAAACCACGCAAAATAGAAATGGCTGCTTCGGTATCTGGTTCTTCCACGTATACTTTCTGAAACCTACGTTCCAATGCTTTATCCTTTTCAATATATCGTTGGTACTCGGCAAGAGTTGTTGCACCAATAGAACGAAGTTCTCCTCTTGCTAAAGCTGGCTTTAAAATATTGGCGGCATCCATTGCGCCTTCGCCACCACCGCCTGCGCCAACTAAGGTATGTATTTCATCAATAAATAAAATTATTTCGCCATCACTTTGAGTGACCTCTTTTACTACAGATTTTAAACGTTCTTCAAACTCACCCTTATATTTTGCACCTGCAATTAAAGCACCCATATCGAGAGAGAAAACACGTTTACTTTTTAGATTCTCTGGCACATCCCCATTTACAATTCTATGCGCAAGACCTTCGGCAATGGCGGTTTTACCAACACCAGGCTCACCAATTAATACAGGATTATTTTTTGTTCTGCGCGAAAGAATTTGTAGTACTCTACGTATTTCTTCATCTCTTCCAATTACAGGATCAAGTTTACCTCGTTGAGCCAAATCGTTTAGGTTTTTAGCGTATTTATTCAAAGAATTATATTGTGCTTCGGCACCTTGTGAGTTAACGGTTTCGCCACCACGTAATTCTTTAATGGCTGCTCTTAAACTCTTATCATTTAAGCCTGCATCTTTAAGCAATGTTGCTACAGGGTCTGTAACCTGAAGCATGGCAACTAGCAAGTGTTCTACCGCTACAAACTCATCACCAAAATCCTTTAATAAATTTTGGGCTTTAATTAAAATTTGGTTAGCCGAGTTACTTAAGTATTGACCAGGATTATCTTGAACCTTTGGATAGGTTTTTAATAAGGCATCCAAACCTTGGTTCAGCCTAGCCATATTTACATCTACTTTCTTTAATAGAAAGCTAATGGTTTGTTCATCGCTCTGAAGCAAGCCTTTTAACAAGTGACCTGTTTCAATGCTAGAATGCGATAGGCTGGCCGCAATCTGTTGAGCTTGCTGAATGGCCTCTTGAGATTTGATAGTGAAATTATTTAAATTCATATGCTTTTTTATTAGGTTTTAAGGGGCATTATTATGGGTAAATTACCGGTTCATTTGCCTTCCTAAAAACGTCAATATTAGCACCAAGGCTAAAAAGCAGAAATTTTGGCTACTATCTTGAGCCAGAGCAGACAAAAACGACAATTATTTGTCTCGATTTTAGATTAAAATCAAAAAAAAATGCCACTAAGGCATGAAGCTATTTGGTTCAAGCAAAACCAACTCCTACCCTAGTGGCACAAACACCTATCATCTAATTCTATTTCTTGCTAGTATTTTTTGAATTATACCCTACCGAAATTCCAATTTTAAAACCATCATGGGTTGGAACGGTGATAAACGCATTTACAGGAATATTCATTTTACCCGATTTAATTGTTTTTCCAACACCCAATAAAAGGGCTGAACCAATACCTAAAGTTCCATTGCTATTCAATCTTTTTTCGAAGGTAACATCTGTAACACCCATGGTAGAAATTTGATCTTGGGTATAATATTGATTATTATAAAATGCCATTTGAGAATAATTGGCTAAACTAAAAGTGGGGCCAATGGCAATCTCCCAGCCATTTTTTGTATTTCTGAACCCATTTAATAAGGTTAAAGTTGGTACAAACATTTGTTGATCTATACCTGAAACAGATGGGATAATTTCAAATAAAGCTTGATAATTTCCTTCGTTTAAATATTGTTTTTCAAATTGGTATCCAAATTGAAACATGGCAGGATACGCTTCAAAGCCTCCGCTTTCTTTTGACATACGAAGGATATCGGCATTTTTCCCAAAAATAAAGGTATATCCGAAACGAGGTCCTTGAAGATTTACACGCTCTTTATTTGGATTATTGGTGGCAGATTCATAGTTAAATTTCTTGGTAAGTCTTGCCAACTCTACATCGTCGTTTGGCTTATCAAACATTTTACGAATGGTAATACCAGTCATATTTTGAATTTCTAGTGGCAAATTTAAAAACTCCATAACGGTAGTTTTTGTAACGCTTCCTTGTTGAATATTCACTAAGCGAAAGGTCATTACAATGGTTTCACCGTAAAGCTCGGCGCTACCTGTAAACATATATTCAGATTTAATTACATTTCCTATTTCTAATAGGCACATTTTACCATAGCAATTGGTAATATTTAATTTATTCTTATCAATTAGGTAGGCCACATCATACCTATCGGTCACATCAAACATATCGAGTTTATCTAACTCAATACGAACTAAATTTCCCATTTGGGTTGGGTCCAGAGTAACGCCTTTGGTATCAATATTTAAAACGGTAAGGGTGGGTTTAATTTTGGCGGTTTGAGCCAAGAGTGAGGTGGAGAAAAGTTGCAAAAACACTAATCCTAAAAAGGCTAATTTGTTTACGTTTTTCATATGAGTGGTAATTTTATGGAGCAAATGTATTTTATCCCTATTGGGCAATAAAATTGCTTCATAGACACACCCATAAAACTTTTAACAATTCTGCAAGAGCTATGAGCTAAGCACATCCCTAACGGGCATTTTGGTTCAAACCGACACTAAAGAGCTAGCCTTTTATGCAAAATACTACACTTAACAGGGGCAATTTGCGCAAATTCCAAACTTTATTTGATAATTCTCATTCGCAACAGCTAAAGGTAAATCCTATATTCGCCGTTTAATTATAGCAAATGGAAGCATTAGCCAAACGTGTATTTAGCATAAATGAACCGCAAACAATTGCCATGGCAAAAAAAGCCAGAGAACTTATGGCAACCGGTGTAAATGTAGTTAACCTTAGCTTAGGAGAGCCCGATTTTACTACTCCTGAACATATAAAAGAAGCCGCCATTGCAGCTATTCAAAACAACTTTAGTTATTATACTCCAGTTGCGGGAATTCCTGAATTGAGGGAAGCCATTTCTAAAAAGTTTTTACGCGATAATAACTTGGTTTACGCCCCAGATCAAATTGTTGTTTCTACGGGTGCAAAACATGCCATCATGAACACCATCATGGCATTAATTAACCCTGGCGACGAGGTAATTATTCCAACTCCATATTGGGTGAGCTATTCAGAAATGGTTAAGTTAATGGATGGTGTGCCTGTTTTTATTGCTGCTCCATTAGAGCAAGATTACAAAATAACAGCCGCTCAATTAGAAGCTTCAATTACCCCTAAATCAAAAGCATTCTTATTTTCCTCACCATGCAACCCTACCGGTTCGGTATACAGCCATAATGAGCTTGCAGAATTGGTAAACGTATTTGAGAAACACCCTTCTATTTATATTATCTCGGATGAAATTTATGAGTATATCAATTTTGTTGGGAAGCACCATAGTATTGGAACCTTTGAAAGTGTGAAAGACCGAGTGATAACCATCAATGGGTTATCAAAAGGATATGCCATGACGGGTTGGAGATTAGGATATATGGGAGCCCCAAAACATGTTGCTATGGCTTGTGAAAAAATACAAGGACAATATACAAGTGCAGCAAATAGCATTTCGCAAAAAGCTGCCGTTGCGGCACTTACCGGTAGTCTTGAACCAAGTTTTGAGATGGTAAAGGCATTTAAACGGAGAAAAGAATTAGTTGAAAAAGGCCTTAACACTATTCCAGGATTAATTAATAATAAACCCGAAGGAGCCTTCTATTTCTTTCCAGATATCTCACATTTCTTAGGCAAACAATTTGAAGGAAAAACAATTGAAACGGCCACCGACTTATGTTTATATTTATTAAACGAGGGGCACGTGAGTTTAGTAACAGGTGAAGCCTTTGGCAATCCAAACTGCATACGAATGAGCTATGCGGCTTCAGACGAAAAATTAACACTTGCCCTATTGAGAATTAGCGAGGCTTTAGCTAAATTGGCCTAAATTTTAAGAGAATGATTGAGATGAAAAACAGTATAAAAAAATTTGAAGGACTAAAGGTATTGGTAATAGGCGATGTGATGATAGATGCCTATTTAATAGGAAACGTAGAACGCATTTCGCCTGAAGCGCCGGTACCTGTGGTGGCAGTAAATAAAAAAGATTATCGCTTGGGTGGCGCGGCAAATGTTGCCCTGAACCTAGTTGCCCTGGGTGCAAAACCAATTTTATGTTCGGTAATTGGCGATGATTTTGATGGCAATGAATTACTTCAATTACTTGATAAAGCATCCATTCAAAGCTCTGGTATTATTCGTTCTAAAGAACGCCTAACAACTACCAAAACAAGAGTAATGGCTCAAAACCATCAAATGATTAGGATAGATAATGAGCAAACTGAACCAATTAGTGAATACGATACCTATGTTTTAGTTCAGCGAATTATTAACGATTTATTGCCTGCGGCTGATGTTGTATTATTTGAGGATTACGATAAAGGTGTAATTAGCTCGAGCTTAATTGACCAAATTGTGGTTGCTGCACATAAACACAATATTAAAGTTGTTGTTGACCCGAAGAAAAGAAACTTTATTAACTATAAAGGAGTAGATTTATTTAAACCAAATTTAAAAGAACTTAAAGAAGGTTTTAAGAGAGATGCCGACCCTTCTGACCCTGCAGAGTTTGAAGCTGCCATTATTGATTTAATGAAAGTAATGGAACTGAAAAACATTATGGTTACGCTAAGTGAGCGTGGGGTAATGATTAGCGATGGAACAAGTTTTGAATACATTCCAGCCCATTTGAGAAAAATTGCCGATGTAAGTGGTGCAGGCGATACCGTTATTTCTGTAGCTTCTTTATGCATGGCATTAGGCATGGCAAATAAAGATATTGCCTCCCTTTCGAACCTTGCAGGAGGCTTGGTTTGCGAAGAAGTTGGAGTTGTACCTATTGACATTAATAGGCTTATAACAGAAGCCGAAAAACTATAATTGAATCATAAAAAAAATCCCAGCCAGTGGCTGGGATTTTTTTTTATTACTTCATTACAGGTAACACTATTTTACTTGGCCGAGAGGCATCGTGATATATCTTAATTTCTGATTTCACAAAATCACTATCTGTGCAATGATAAGTATCTACAAATTGTTGGGGATTTCTATCTACTAAGGGAAACCAAGTACTTTGAATTTGAATCATTAATCGGTGACCTTTTTTAAAGGTATGAGCAATATCTGGGAGCTCAAAATTAACCGCTGCAACTTGCCCAGGAACAAAGGCTTCTGGCTTTTCAAAACTATTTCTGAACCTACCTCTCATTACCTCACCACGCACTAACATTTGGTAAGCGTCCATCATATAATTACTCCCATTTCCTTTACCATAAACGGTGGTGTCATAGGTAAATCCATCAGGGAAAACATCAATAATTTTAACAATAAAATCGGCATCTGTGGTGCTTAGGCTTACTTGCAAATTAGCCTTAATAGTGCCGGCAATGGTTAAATCTTCTTGCAACACTTCACCCGTAAAACTAATAACATCAGGCCTGCGAGAGGCAAAGCGTTGATCATCTGTCATGTACTCACGAGTACGACCAGAATGAACATCTTCTGTGTAAGGTACAGGTTTATTTGGATCACTAATATAAGAACTAAAAGAAGTTACAACAGGCGAAATGGTATTGCTTAAACCACCATTAAAGTTAAAATAAAAATCTGTTGGAGTAGCTTGTTTTGGTGGCCATTCAGTGAACGACTTCCAATCATTTTCACCTGTAAAAAAGATATTTGCTTCAGCAATTTTATCTACAGTCCCAATACCTTTTAGATAGAACTGAAAAAAGGGAATTTCGAAATTCTGTTGGTAATAGGCAGAGGTGTTTGAACCAAAACGCACATTACCTAAATACGAACCATCGCTGCGGCTCCAACCACCGTGAAACCATGGGCCCATCACAAGTTTGTTGCTTGTTTTAGGATTTTGTTTTTCAATGGCTTCATATAATCGCCATGCGCCAAAACAATCTTCGGCATCAAAAACGCCACCAACAACTAACATAGCAGGTTTAATATTATAACAAGAACGGCGGGCATCGCGGGCTTTCCACCATTCGTCGTAATTTGGGTGAGCAAGTAAATCGTTCCAAAACTGAATGCTATCGCCCATTAAAGTTGAGAAATTAGAGATAGCACCCGTTTCTAAATAGAATTTATAATCATCGCGGGTGTTATATTTTATTTTGCTTGGCCTTCCAGTTTGGGTAGGTTTTGGACGAGGCAAACCAAAGCCAGAATAGAAGCTAAACGCATCATGTAACATAAGGGCTCCATTATGATGGAAATCGTCGCCCATATACCAATCTGTAACAGGAGCCTGCGGACTAACCGCTTTAATGGCAGGGTGACCACTTAAGGCAGCCATGGTAGAATAAAAACCAGGATAAGAAATACCAAATACGCCCACTTTTTTATTTGTTCCTGGAACATTTTTCACCAACCAATCCACTGCATCATAGGTATCACTTGCCTCATCAATTTCTTTCCCTTTTTTGTTTGCATTAAAGGGTCTAACATCTACAAATTGGCCTTCGCTCATCCAGCATCCACGTACATCTTGCTGAACGATGATATATCCTTCTTTAATATACTCTTTCCAATAGGTTCCAAACAATCTACCCGAAAAACTTGCCCCGTATGGAAAGCAACCATAAGGGGTACGATTTAATAGAATGGGATGCTTTTCTGATTGATCTTTAGGAGCATAAATTACGGTATATAATTTAACACCGTCGCGCATAGAAATTTGGGTTTCTGTTTTGGTATAATTTTCCTTAAGCCAAGCTTCGGTAATTACTTGCGAAAAACTTATAAAAGATAAAATGCAAAAGACAAATAATAAGCGATACTTCATGGTTGTTTTTTTTTGCTAATATAGCAAAATGCTAGGGCAAACAAAGCCTCTTAATTAAGGCGCTCGGAGTGTTTTCTAAAACTACACACCACACCTAAACCACCTTCCACATTTGAGTATTGAGGAGCAGGTTCACTAAATGGGTCATCCCCAAAATAAACTAATCTTCGCCTATGATATTCATAATAATGTATATCACTATTAATCAAATAAACGTAAAAACTTGGATCTAAAGTGCCTATATCTCCCTTATAATTATAGTAATCAAACTTGCTACTAAAGTCTTGCCCATCTTTGTTTTTATCGCTAAACATTCCATCACCCAATGAATAGGCATTTGTATCTTTCCCAGAGGCAAAATATTCTTCCAAATTAATGCGGTAGTAATTAGCACTATTAGCTTCATCTTTCCATTTAAAACCAAAGATATAATGTTCTTCACCTTGGTTGCCAGTAGAATATTTGTCTACTTTTAAGTCGGTAAACGGAACAACACTATTTGGCACAGTGGTTTTACCAAGTATCTTCCTTGTTCCTTGAGATGCCTCAATAGTATAGGTATAGCCAGGGTTTATTGGAAACACAGATTGGTCTACAAAATAGGCTTCTTCAATTTCTGAATAACTAAGAGTTTGAGTATGTCCATTATTATCCGAAATTTTTACACTTGCATCCTTAATGGGAGGAAAATAGCCATTGCCACCATTTCCATAAATGGGTTGCGATAATGTTAAGGTAACCTTTACACCTGATTCATCGGGTGAAAGAAAAGAATAGAGGACCAATTGGTTACCTGTATAAGGAATTTCAACCGTTGCAGGTCGTTCGCACGAGGCCAAAAGAACTACTAATAGAACGATAAATGAGGGATACAAAAATTTAATGTTCATACTGCTTAAAATTTAATGTTCCAAGAAACGGATGGCACAATAGGAAAAATGGTTATTTGCATTAATGTTCGGTTGGTAGAAGTACCTGGATACCCTATGTAATAAAAGTATGGATTGTACCTATTATACAAATTATACACGCTAAACTCCCAAGTTCGAACCCAATGTTTCATGCGCTTTTCCACTTGCACGGCAAAATCCATTCGATGATAAGGAGCCATTCTAAAATTATTTTTACTTGTATATTGAGATACCGTATTGTAATACCCTGAATTACCAGACGAATGCCCTGGCTGATGAATGGGAGCATCATATTCTGCTATTGGTAAGGTAATGGCATTACCCGTTCCGTACACCCAGGTGGCAGATAATTTCACTCCATTTTGCGTAGCCGTTTCTTCTCTAATTTTATAAATACCTACCAATGAAATATCATGTCGGCGATCATACTTAGCCCAAAATTTTTCACCAAAATTTAGTTCCTCAAATTGCATTTGTGTCCAGCTAAGTGTGTAGCCAATCCAACCTGTAAAATTGCCTGTCTTTTTTTGAACAAAAAACTCCGCACCATAGCTCCACATTTTACCTGTTGTAAGGTTATCTTCCCAGGCAGTGCTACCCGAATTACCTGCCTCTGTAGGGTCAGAGCTTAAAAAACTTGCACCCTCTTTGTAAGAAATAATGTTGGATGCTTGTTTGTAATAGCCTTCCATGCTCACTGAAAAATTCTTTTCTAAAAAATCTTTTGCCACTCCCCCAGCCAGCTGCCACGAATTTTGTGGTTTAACAACTTTAGTAGTGGGCACCCATAAATCTGTTGGCAAACCAACACCTGTATTACTTACTAAATGTACGTATTGGTTCATTACAGCATAGGAAGCCTTAATGGCCAAATCGCTTTTTACTTTATAGGCGGCACTTATTCTAGGTTCAGGTTTAAAATAATTTAGGCCTCCCACATTAAACTGCGAAATCCTAAGGCCTGGGTTAACTCTAAATTTGGGACCAATTTTTATATCGTCTTCTAAATATATGGCATTTTCATATGCCACAATGGTATTCTTTGTATTGGTATTTGTTCCTGAAAAATCGTCTTTTGTTACAATGGCCGAAGGAGTAAATAGATGTCGAATAATTTGTATGCCTGCCTTTATTGTATGGTTGGCATTAGGTCTAAAATCTAAATCGTGTTTAAAAGAAAAATCTCTAATTCCAGAGGAATAATTAAGTGAATAAACGCTTTGACCTACTTTTTGATTTTCAAATAATTCAAATTTATAATCACTAAAAATGAAGGAGGTATTTGAAAACACCTTAGGAGTATATTGATGGTTCCAGCGCAGTGTTCCGCTGGCGTTTCCCCACCTTAAACCTCCAGCAGAAGTTGCATCTACGGCATCTTTTTGATAGAAATAAAACTTATCTCTTCCAAAATATCCACTTAAGAAAATTTTGTTCCGGTGATTAATTTCATAGTTTGTTTTTGCATTAAAATCATAAAAATAATAACCTCCTTTACTATTGGCTTCCTGGAATGGCAAAGTAAGAACATCTACATATGTTCTTCGAGCAGAAACAAGGAAGGAAGATTTGCCTTTAATGATTGGACCTTCTAATAATAGTCGGCTTGCTATTAAACCAATACCTGCTTCACCCTTTAATTTTTCTTTATTACCTTCCTTCATATTCATCTCGAGTACAGAAGATAAACGTCCGCCAAATCTAGCAGGGAAACCACCTTTGGTAAGTTCAACACTTTTTAATGCATCGCCATTAAAGAGACTAAAAAAGCCAAATAAATGGAAGGCATTATATACAATTGCATCATCTAAAATAATTAGGTTTTGATCTGGTCCACCACCACGAACATAAATGCCTGAATTACCTTCCCCTCCTTTTTGCACGCCGGGCAGGAGTTGAATTACTTTTAACACATCCTTTTCACCCATAAGGGCAGGAATATCTTTTATTTGTTGAACGGGAATTTCAATTACGCTCATTTGAGTTACATCTGCCAATTTAGCGGTTTGCTTTTCGGCCGAAACAACCACTTCCTTCAGAGCTTTAGCTGGTTCAAGAATAATATCCCATTCTAAGTTTTTGTTTAGGTCAATAAAAAATGCTTTTGGTTCAAACCCTATATAAGAAACTAATAATTGGTAACGACCTTCGGGAAGGGTAAGAGAATAAAACCCGTAGTTATTAGAAATGGTACCTGTTTTTAGTGAGGGTATGGCAATGCTTGTACCAATAAGTAGTTCGGAACTGCCTTGTTCTTTAACGTATCCACTTATGGTAAATCGTTTTTGGGGCAATGTGGTTTGGGCCTGAACCAATTTTTGATTGCTTATAAATAGCATAAGCAGGGCATAAATTAGACAGGTCTTTATTTTTTTCAATGGCATAAAAACTAAATTATTTGGAACCTAGTAACGAGATTTTAAGGAAAATAGTTTAAAACTTATTCTTCCACATCATACTTTCAACAGGTTTTACAGAGCGTTTGCTGTATTTGGCGTTTTTCTTGGTATTGTAAAGGGTTTCAATTTCACCTTCCACTACAAAATAAATAAGCTGCCCAATAGGCATACCCGCATAAATTCTTACAGGCTGGGCACAAGAAATCTCTAAGGTCCAAGTATTACAAAAGCCCACATCTCCCTTACCTGCTGTTGCGTGGATATCAATACCAAGGCGGCCAGTGCTACTTTTACCTTCTAAGAATGGAACATGCTTATGAGTTTCGGTGTATTCGGCAGTAACACCTAAATACAAAGTACCAGGTTGAAGCACAAAACCTTCGTGAGGAATTTCAAACGTATCAATTTTATTATGCTCGCGAGCATCTAAAACACGGTCTTTATACGTTGCCAAATAACGCCCCAAGTGCACATCATAACTATTGGTTCCAAGACAATCTTTTTGAAAAGGTTCAATAAGAATGGTACCCGCTTCCATTTCTTCTAATATGCGCTTATCTGATAAAATCATGATTCAAAAATTTCCAACAAATTAAACCCTTAGAAATCCAAATAAAAAAAATTATTTTGCTCCCACACATTCAATCAACAAAACATGGTAAGTTCAGATAATTTAGGAATTGGAAGCAGGGTAAAACACCCTGATTATGGTTTAGGAGTGGTAGTAAATGTAAAAGGCACCCACTACCAAATTACCTTTGTAGAAGAAGGAAAAAAAGACATCCCTCGGTTCGACCACACCTTAGAAATTATTGAGGCAATAGAAGCGCCAGACGATATGATAAGTAGTTTGGAAATGGAAAAAACCTTAATGGGTATTTTACGCAGATGGACCGAAATGCCAGAACATGTTAGTTTAGGCAGTAAATGGACCAATGGTAAGATGATTTTACAGCCAGGAGATAGAACCATGGCTA
Source organism: Bacteroidetes bacterium B1(2017) (assembly GCA_002256395.1). Taxonomy (GTDB): domain Bacteria; phylum Bacteroidota; class Bacteroidia; order UKL13-3; family UKL13-3; genus B1. The sequence goes on from NKJG01000005.1 coordinate 235,874, forward strand.
ATAAAGAAATTCCAATTGATGCATTCTTTCACAAAATTGTCATGTTGAGAGATAGATTAAGAGTGTTGGAACAACGTATTAATGCGCATGATAAACTTAGCGATGAAGACAAGGTGAATATGCAACAGTATATTACAAAGGTGTATGGAACCTTAACTACCTTTAATGTACTATTTAAATTTCCACACGACCAATTTGTGGGTGAAAAGGGAGCTTAGGGAAGAAGGAGCTTGAGAGGTTGGGAAATATATTAAAAACAAAAAGCCTCCAGATGGGGGCTTTTTGTTTAGATAAATTATGGATTTGAAATAAAATAGGCTTCCTACATTGAAGGCCTTTAAGCAATTATTGCAACTTGCACTCTACCCTTCTATTGTTGGCTTTACCTATTTTCGAGTTATTATCGTCTAATGGATTTTCTTTACCAACAGCCAAGATACTAATTCTGTCTTTGGTAATTCCTCTAGACGCTAGATATTCAGCTACTGCATTTGCACGCATTTCACTTAATTTTTTATTGTAATCTGCCGAACCTAAATCATCTGTAAAACCTTTTAAGGTTAATTTATAGGCATTATTATTACGCATAATTACCGCAATGGTGTTTAATTGTTCGTATGATTTAGCTGTAAGTTGATATGAATTATATCCGAAACGAATAGGGTTCATTTCCACCATAATTTCATTTTTCAAACGATATTTTTCTTCATCGGATAAACCAGAATGACTAGAACCTGAAGCACTTGGAGCTGGAGCAATTTTAGCAATTGTTTGATCTACTTCCGCCTCTTTTTCTTTGGCTTTAACGGCTTCTTCAACTGGAGGGCAACCATTGTTTGAGAACAATCCAGCTACATCTGGGCACTTATCAAACTTGTCTACAATTCCATCATCATCAGAATCTTTGCTACCAGGAGTATTCATTAATTTTTTGAACTTGGTATCAACCGAATCATTAATTGATTTGATGGCATTATTAACTTGATCATCAATTCTAGCTTGCATTCTATCTACTCTATTATCTTGCCAGGCAAGAGCTCTATCAATATGTTTTTCTTTTCCAAAAGTATATTTTAAGCCAAGAGAAGATTTAATCATTTGATCGCTACCCGTTCCATAATCGTATCCATCCCAAGCATCCGTATTAATGGTAACAAATTCACTCATTAGGTTCAAACACCAGCGATTGTTTATATGGTATCTAACACCTAAGCCAACACCAACCTGCATGCTATTTCCCTTTGTGTCACTAAACTTCACATCATCCGAAATAAAACGTCTTTCAGTTTCATAAGTACCTTGTGCTAAACTGGCCCTAAGATAAGGCACCCATTTGTACTCTTCGATTCTAGAAGCACGTTTTAAATCAAGGTTGGCACCTAAGGTAATAAACGAAACATTAGACTCGTAGTATTCTGTTTTATTTGCGCCAGTCATTTTACCTTTTTCATAGCCCAAATCCATGCTAAAAAGTGGTGTAAAATAATAGCTCATATCAATCCCCGCAGCCAAATCAAATTTTGTTTTTGATCCATTGAGGCCGTATGGGTCTGAAGCAGAAACGCCAGACGATAACAAATCGTAGGAGGTATATTTAAGATCGTATAAATGGGTTAGTTTCATACCTAATGAAAACCTATTCCATTTTGGAGTAAGCGCTGCATTGGGAGCGGGAAGCAATGAGGCAGCAGGAGTTACCTCCTGCGCCTTGGTGCTTAAACTTCCCAAACAGCTTAAACCAGCCAGTAGCATTAACCTCCCAAAGGAGGCAATGCGTGTGGCAGGTATAGTTATATTATTTATGCTTTTGCTCATGCTTATTTGTATGTTTTTCATGGTACTAATAGTTACTGGTTGGTGACTCATTTGTGATTTCATTATTTGGCAATAACTATAGGTTTAACCATAAACTTACTACCAGATTCCAATTTCACATAATAGGTTCCAGGAGCAAAATCTACCACATTCATTTCAATGAAATCGCGATCAGGCTCCATTGCCATTACTTCTTTTCCAAGCATATCAATCATGGTAATCTTAGCTCCTTTTAAGTCTATACCTTTTAACTCAATATAGAACATACCAGAACTAGGATTTGGATATACTTTAAACAAGTCTTGCTCTCTTACCAAGGTGCTTTGACCCAATGGAACACCCAATGCATATGGATCAGAACCATTCACACAACCACTTTGATTTCTTACAACCAATCCATAAATACCCGATTGAGATACGGTGTAATTTCTAGAAGTTGCACCTGCAATTGGCTCGTTATTTCTATACCATTGGTAAGCATAGTAATCTTTTTGAGCGGCAAGAACATTTGAAGAAACTCTCACAATTTCTGGTTTATCAGGAACTGGGAAAACTGTAATGGTAAAGGTTCCAGTACTAATACAGCCCATTGTATCTAAGAACGAGGCAGTAATTGTGTGTGTTCCTGTACCAGATAAAAGTGGATCAAACGTTTTCTTATCCTTCATGATACCACTTCCACTAAAGGTCATGTTAGCAACACCATGGCTCAATTCTAACACTCCATGATCTTGGCACATATCCACACTTGGGAAGGTATCAATTACCACTTCAGGTAAGATGGTAATGGTAAAGCTAGTAGTAACTTTATTACCCGACTCATCCGCTAATTCGAAGGTATTGGTTGTAATACCAATTGGGAATTTAGCGCCTGAAGCAAAACCAGAAGTTTGAGTTACAGTAACCACACCACAATTATCGTTGGCTGTTGGTAAGCTGTAGGTTTGAACCGCATTACAATATCCAAGTATTCTGTTTGCAGGTGTAGTTCCTAATATTGGTTTGATCGTATCTAACACGGTAATCGTTATCTCTCCAGTGCTTTCGTTATTAGAAGCATCTCTAATGGTATAGAAAACTGTATTGGCACCTTTGTTTGAGCAATTGAAGTTCGACTTACTCAATGTTCTAGTTTTAATACCTACGTTATCTGTTGATCCATCATCTACCAAGGTAGTTGTAATGCTAGCAGTACCAGATGCACTTAAGTAAATGCTTAAGTTTTTAGCTTTAACTAATGGCACCATCGTATCACGTACAAATACATTTACATTAACAGACTTACTGTTATTGCTTGCATCTGTTACAGTGAAGGTAACAACATTTAATCCTAAGTGTGTTCCATCAAAAGTTGTTTTACTAAGCACTCTGCTTGCAATTGAACAATTGTCGTACGAACCATTATCTACCTCAGAAGGAGTTAAGGTTACACTTCCAGCAGCATCAAGGTAAATATTAATGTTGTTATTAACAGTTACAAATGGTTTAAGAGTATCTAAAACAGTTACAACAATAGTTGCACTTGAAGCATTATTGCTTGCATCAGTTGCTGTTAATGTTACAGTATTTGTTCCAGTATTACTGCAATCAAAATCTGTTTTAGTTAAACTTAAGCTGCTAATTCCGCAATTATCGTTGCTACCATTATTTGCCATTGTTGTTGTAATGCTGGCGTTACCAAATTGATTTAGGTAAACCGTAAGGTTACGAGCCACAACTGTTGGCTTAGTAGAATCTGCAACGGTAATAATAGCAGTAGTATTTGAAGTATTTCCACTTGCATCACCTACACTTAGAGTAACAGTATTTAACCCTAAATCACCACAATTAAATGTGCTTTGGTTCAGACTTAAACTAGTAACACCCACATTATCTGTAGAACCATTATTTACTTGCGCGGCAGTAATACTTGCAATACCACTTGCATTTAAGTAAACAGTGCGGTTTTGAGCAATAGCTATTGGACGCATGGTATCGTTTACAATAATGTTAACGCTTAATGCACGACTGTTTGAGCTATTATCTGCTACAGTAAAGGTTACTACATTTAATCCTCTATCGGCACCTGTAAAGCTAGTTTTACTTAAGGTTAAGCTAGCAATACCGCAATTATCACTTGAACCATTATTAACCATTGCAGTTGTTAAGGTTGCAGTTCCACTTGCATTTAAGTACAAGTTTAAGTTGTTATTAATAGCTGGTATTGGTTTCACTGTATCTTGAACAGTAATGATTGCATTGGCAGTTCTAAAGTTTCCACTTGCATCGGTAACAGTTACCAAAACATTATTAACACCCAAGTTGCTACAATCAAATGTTGACTTAGATAAGTTAATAGTACTAATTGAACAATTATCAGAAGAACCATTATTCACTTGTGAAGAAGTAATTGAAGCTAAACCTAATTGATTCAATTGAATAGTTAGGTTCTGAGCAATGGCTATTGGCTTAATGGTATCAATTACTGTAACGATGGCTGTTGTTGTGGCGCTGTTTCCAGAACCATCACCCACCGTTAAGGTAACAGTGTTTGCACCTAAACTAGCACAATTAAAGGTGCTTTGGTTCAGACTTAAACTTGTTACTCCAACATTATCTGTAGATCCATTATTTACTTGTGCTGCCGTAATAGTTGCAGAACCACTTGCATTTAAATAAGCATTTATATTTTGTGCAATAGCAATTGGTCTTACAGAGTCAATTACAATTACATTAACACTTACGGCTTTGGCATTGCTACTATTATCTGTTACGGTAAAGGTTACAACATTTAATCCTTTATCTGCACCAGTGAAAGCGGTTTTGCTAAGCGCTAAGTTAGAAATAGTACAATTATCTGTTGAACCATTATTAACCATGGCAGTAGTTAAGGTTGCTGTTCCACTTGCATTTAAATACAAGTTTAGGTTATTGTTAAAGCTAACTGTTGGCTTAATACTATCAATAATAGTTACCACTGAAACGGCGGTTCTAAAGTTAGAACTTGCATCGGTTGCAGTCAACGTTACATTGTTAGCACCCAAATTACTACAGTTGAATGTAGTTTTAGATAAACTTAAACTACTAATAGAGCAATTGTCTGTAGAACCATTATTTACCTGGCTTGCAGTTATAGATGCTAAACCATTCACATCTAGGTAAACACTTAGGTTTTGAACTGTTGCTATTGGCTTAATAGTATCCAAAACAGTTATCACCGCACTAGCAGTTGAAGTATTACCGCTTATATCGGCAACAGTTAAGGTTACGGTATTTGCACCAGTATTGCTACAATTGAAGTTAGTCTTACTTAGAGTTAAGGTTGTTACACCTACGTTATCTGTTGATGCATTATTAACCAAGGCAGCTGTTATGCTAGCGTTACCAGTTCCATCTAAGTAGATGGTACGGTTTTGAGCAATTGCTGTTGGCTTCATAGTATCTAACACATTTACGCTTACAGATACAGCCTTGGCATTAGAGTTAACATCATTTACAGTAAAGGTTACTGTATTCAATCCTAAATCGGCACCAGTAAAGGCTGTTTTGCTTAAGCTTAACACACCCACGCTACAATTATCTGTTGATCCATTGTTAACCTGTGTGGTAGTTAAAGTAGCAGTACCAGCAGCGTTTAAGTAAAGTGTAATGCTTGCATTATAATTTACAGTTGGCTTGGTAGTATCTGCAACAGTTACTACTGAGGTAGCTGTTCTAAAGTTAGAGCTTGCATCGGTAGCAGTTAAGGTTACGTTGTTGGCACCAATATTAGTACAGTTAAAGGTTGACTTGCTTAAGCTCAATGAACTTACAGAACAATTATCTGTTGAACCATTATTTACTTGAGTAGTTGTAATGCTTGCATTACCAGTACCATCTAGATAGATAGTTAAGTTTTGAGCAGTTGCTATTGGTTTAATGGTATCCAATACAGTTACTATGGCACTAGCTGTTTGTGTATTTCCGCTCACATCACCAACTGTTAAGGTTACATTGTTTGAACCTATATTGGTACAGTTGAACGTGGTTTTACTTAAAGTTAAGGTTGTTACACCTACGTTATCTGTTGATGCATTATTAACCAAGGCAGCTGTTATGCTAGCGTTACCGGTTCCATCTAAATAGATCGTACGGTTTTGAGCAATAGCTGTTGGCTTCATGGTATCCAACACATTTACGCTTACGTTAACAGTTCTAGAGTTTAGGTTCACATCATTAACCGTAAAGGTTACTGCGTTTATTCCCAAATTAGTTCCATTAAACGATGTTTTGCTTAAGCTTAACACACCCACGCTACAATTATCTGTTGATCCATTGTTAACCTGTGTGGTGGTTAAAGTAGCAGTACCAGCAGCGTTTAAGTAAAGTGTAATGCTTGCATTATAATTTACAGTTGGCTTGGTAGTATCTGCAACAGTTACTACTGAGGTAGCTGTTCTAAAGTTAGAGCTTGCATCGGTAGCCGTTAAGGTTACGTTGTTGGCACCAATATTAGTACAGTTAAACGTTGATTTGCTTAAGCTCAATGAACTTACAGAACAATTATCTGTTGAACCATTATTTACTTGAGTAGTTGTAATGCTTGCATTACCTGTACCATCTAAATAAATAGTTAAGTTTTGAGCAGTTGCTATTGGTTTAATGGTATCTAGTACAGTTACAATGGCGCTAGCTGTTTGTGTATTTCCAGTAATATCACCAACTGTTAAGGTTACATTGTTTGAACCTATATTGGTACAATTGAACGTATTTTTACTTAAAGTTAAGGTTGTTACACCTACGTTATCTGTTGATGCATTATTAACCAAGGCAGCTGTTATGCTAGCGTTACCGGTTCCATCTAAGTAGATGGTACGGTTTTGAGCAATTGCTGTTGGCTTCATAGTATCTAACACATTTACGCTTACGTTAACAGTTCTAGAGTTTAGGTTCACATCATTAACCGTAAAGGTTACTGCGTTTATTCCCAAATTAGTTCCATTAAACGATGTTTTGCTTAAGCTTAACACACCCACGCTACAATTATCTGTTGATCCATTGTTAACCTGTGTGGTGGTTAAAGTAGCAGTACCAGCAGCGTTTAAGTAAAGTGTAATGCTTGCATTATAATTTACAGTTGGCTTGGTAGTATCTGCAACAGTTACTACTGAGGTAGCTGTTCTAAAGTTAGAGCTTGCATCGGTAGCCGTTAGGGTTACGTTGTTGGCACCAATATTAGTACAGTTAAACGTTGATTTGCTTAAGCTCAATGAACTTACAGAACAATTATCTGTTGAACCATTATTTACTTGAGTAGTTGTAATGCTTGCATTACCTGTACCATCTAAATAGATCGTTAAGTTTTGAGCAGTTGCTATTGGTTTAATGGTATCTAATACGTTTACACTAAACGCTTGTGAGCCTGTGTTTCCAGAAGCATCTACACCATTTAAGAATACAGTATTTAAGCCAACATTTGCACATGTAAACGAAGAAACGCTTAATGTTTTTGTTGAAATACTGCAATTATCTGTGCTTGCGCTATCAGCTGCTAAAACGCTTATGCTTGCTGTACCAGCTGCACTTAAGTATGCAGTAAGATTAGCTTTTGGTCTCATTACTGGTTTAATCGTATCAAGAACAGTAATTACGGCAGAAGCAGTAGAAATATTTCCACTACCATCGGCAACAGATAAAACTACTGTGTTTGAACCAGTATTTGAGCAGGTAAAGCTAGTTGTATTTAATGCTAAGCTAGCAATACTGCAATTATCTGTACTTCCATTATTAACAGAAGCGGCAGTAATTGTTGCAGTACCAGCAGCACTTAAATAGATCGTTCTATTTTGAGCTACTGCGGTTGGCTTAATGGTATCAAGAACTGTTACGGTAACATTAGCTGCATTAGCATTACCACTTTGATCTTGAACGGTAAATGAAACCGTGTTAGCTCCTATATGCGAGCAGTTAAATGACGACTGGCTGATTACTCTACTAGTAATTGTACAATTATCAGAACTTGCGCTATCTAACTGGGTAGCATTTATAACAGCCTGCCCGGTGCTTGATAAATAAACATTTACATTGTTCTTAGGACGAGCCACTGGAACCACTGGATCAAACACAACCACATTGGTTACAGCTGAATTTACATTGCCGTTAACATCTGTAATGGTTAAGGTAACTGGTGTAATACCAATATGAGAGCAATTAATAGCGGTTGGAGAAACTGTCATAGATGCAATGCCGCAATTATCAAAGCTTGCATTGTTAATCATCGACGTGGTAATAGGAATATTTGCAGATGCATTTAGATATAAAACAATTCCTGTAACAACATTTACGGTAGGCTTAATAGTATCCAAAATGGTAACTGTTGAAGTTCCAGTTTTAATATTTCCATTAACATCCGTAACGGTTAGGGTAACTGTGTTAGCACCAACATTGGTGCAATTAAATGCAGTTTTACTTAATACTGTTGATTGAATAGAGCAATTATCTGTGCTTCCATTATTTACATTGGCAACAGTAATTGTTGTATTTCCAGATGCGTCCAAATAACTGGTAAAGTTTTTAGTAATCACATTTGGTTTTGTTGTATCGGCAATAGTTACGGTGGCAGTTGCAGAATCTTTGTTTCCAATTAAATCGGTAACAACAAAGGTTACAGTGTTGGCACCAACATTTGTACAATTGAAACTTGTTTTGCTTAATACTCGTGAAGAGATACCACAATTATCTGTACTACCATTATCAATATCGGTAGTTGTAATAGTTGCCGCACCACTAGCATTTAAATAACGAGTGATATTTTGTACCAAAACAATTGGCTTAGTTACATCCTCAACAGTTACTTTAATGGCAGCACTAACATTAGCAGTACAAACACCAGCACTAACTGTACGTCTGTACCAAGTAGAAACAGCTAATGAACCTGGAGTGTAATTTATTCCATTGTTTGTTCCAGATGCAGCAGCAAATCCGGCACTAGCACTGGTGGTGCTACTTTCCCAAAGGTAAGTAAAGGTACCATTTCCACCTGTAGGTGTGGTACCTGTTAATGCAGTAGGTACTGTGTTATGGCAAATGGTTTGAACACCACTTACTGTATTGCTTGCAATGACAGGGTTAACAGTTACTTGAACGGCTGCACTTGTATTTGCAGAGCAAACACCTGCACTTACTACTCTTCTATACCAAGTGGTTGCAGTTAACACACCAGGACTATAATTAATTGTATTATTAGTACCTGAAGCAGCAGCAAAACCAGTTGTTGAACTTGTTGTACTACTTTCCCATGCATAGGTAAATGTACCATTGCCACCTGTTGGAGTTGTACCTGATATGGTAGTAGCTGAAGTTCCAGAACAGATGGTTTGAACACCTGTTGCGGTATTGTTAGCAATTACTGGATTCACAGTTACATTATAGGTAGAGGCAATCGTTTTACATCCTGTTGCATTAACCGAATCGCTTACACTTAATGTTCCAGTACCAGCAGTATTCCATAAAACACTTACTGAATTTGTACCTGCACCTGCTGTTATTGTTCCACCACTAACTGTCCAAACATAGGTTCTTCCAGTATTTGACGGAGTTGAATACGTATTTGTGGTATTAATACAAACTAGGTTGGTTCCAGAAATTACTGGAGTTGGAAGAGGATTAACTACAACATTATAAGGAGCTGTTGTTGTTTTACAACCTCCTGCTAAAATTGAATCGGTTACAACTAAAGTTCCAGTACCTACGCTTGACCAATTAACAGTAACAGCGTTAGTTCCTAAACCACTAGTTATTGTTCCACCTGTAATGGCCCAGATAAATGCACTTCCTGCATTTGCTGGTGTAGAATAGGTGGTTGATTGATTATGGCAAATAGCACTTAAACCTGTTATAACTGGATTAGGACTATTATTAATACTCACTGCAAAAGTTGGTGTAGTTGTTTTACATCCTGTGGCGTTAACCGAATCACTTACCGTAACGGTACCAGCACCAACTCCACCCCAATTTACAGAAATGGAAGTAGTACCTTGTCCACTAGCAATGGTTCCTCCAGTAACGTTCCACACATAGGTTCTTCCAGAATTTGAAGGAGTACTAAATGAAGTTGATGAATTTGAACAAACAGTACTTGATCCCGATATAACAGGAGTAGGATATGCATTCTTTGTTACAGAATAAGCACTTGTTGTTACTTTACATCCTGTTACATTTATTGAATCACTTACACTAACGCTTCCAGCTCCAGCGGCACCCCAATTTACAGTAATACCAGCAGTTCCTTGTCCACTGCTAATGGTTCCTCCATTTACATTCCAAACAAATGTTCTTCCTGTATTTGAAGGAGTGGTATAGGTAGCACTATTATTTTCACAAATAGTAGTAATACCAGAAACAGCAGGTGTTGGATAAGGATTAACTAATGCTTGAACTGCAGTGGTGGTTACTGAAGGACAAATTCCAGCAGTTACAGTTCTTCTGAACCAAGTAGTTTGTGTTAAGGTTCCTGGTACATAATCAACGTTTGTATTTGTACCAGATGCGTTACTAAATCCTGTTGAGGCACTTGTGGTGCTACTTTCCCATAGGTAAGTATACGTTCCATTACCACCTGTTGGTGTTGAACCAACAATGGTTGCGGTAGCAGTTCCTATACAAACTTGGGCAGGAGAACTTGTAGTATTATTAGCTACTAAAGGATTAACAGTAATGGCTATTGCAGCAGTTGTGCTTGACGGACAAACACCCGCACTTGTTGTTCTTCTATACCAAGTTGTGGTTGTTAAGGCAGCAGGACTATAATCAGCAGCATTGTTTGTTCCACTAGCTGCAGCAAAACCTGTTGAAGCACTTGTTGTGCTACTTTCCCATAAGTAGGTAGTTGATCCATTTCCACCTGTTACAACCGAACCTGTTAAGGTACTAGGTGTTGAACCAGTACAAATGGTTTGAGCAGATGAAATAGTATTTGAACTTAATACAGGATTAACAATTACCTGAATAGTTGAACTAGTAATGGAAGGACAAATTCCAGCACTTACGGTTCTTCTATACCAAGTTGTTTGTGTTAATGCACCTGCACTATAGTTACTTGTATTGTTTGTTCCAGAAGCCGCAGCAAATCCAGCGCTTGCGCTAGTAGTGCTACTTTCCCAAGCATAGGTATAGGTTCCATTTCCTCCGGTTGGAGTTGAACCTGTAAAGCTTGTTGGAATACTACCAGTACAAATTGTTTGATCGCCACTAATTGTATTTGAAGCAATAACTGGGTTAACGGTAATTTGAACTGCAGCAGTTGTGCTCGAAGGACAAACACCCGCACTTGCTGTTCTTCTATACCAAGTTGTTGTTGTTAATGAACTAGGGCTATAATCTACAGCATTGTTAGTTCCACTAGCAGCACTAAAGCCTGTTGAAGCGCTAGTGGTACTGCTTTCCCATAAGTAGGTTGTTGTTCCATTTCCACCAGTTACAGTTGAACCTGTAAGGGTACTTGGAGTTGAACCGGTACAAATGGTTTGAGCAGATGAAATTGTATTTGAGCTTAATACCGGATTTACGGTTACCTCAATTGTTGAAGAAGTAATTGAAGTACAAACTCCAGCACTAACAGTTCTTCTATACCAAGTTGTTTGGGTTAATGAACCTGCACTATAATTACTTGTATTATTTGTACCAGATGCAGCTGCAAAACCAGCACTTGCGCTAGTTGTGCTGCTTTCCCAAACATACGTATAAGTTCCGTTACCACCTGTTGGTGTTGAACCAGTAAAGGTTGTTGGAGTACTTCCTGTACAAATTGTTTGATTTCCAGTTATTGTATTACTAGCAATAATTGGGTTTTTAGTTACATTATAGGAAGCTGTTGTTGTTTTACAACCTGTTGAATTAACAGAATCTGTAACAACCACTGTTCCTACTCCATTACTACCCCAAGCAACACTTATGCTATTAGTACCTTGTCCACTTGAAATTGTACCACCCGATACAACCCAAGCATAAGACCGACCAATATTTGAAGGAGTTGAATACGTAGCAGATGTGTTTTCACATTGTATCGTTGAACCAGTAATTACTGGTGTAGGATATGCATTTAAAGTAACTGAATAGGCTGAAGTAACAACCTTACAACCTGTTGCATTTATAGAATCCATTAAGGTTAAAGTACCTGTACCTGCAGATGCCCAAGCAGCAGTTATACTTGCCGTACCTTGACCGCTGCTTATAGTACCTCCACTTATTGACCATAAATAGGTTCTTCCTGTGTTTGAACCAGAAGTATAGCTTGCACTATTGTTTTCGCAAATAGATGTTACACCTGCAATAACAGGAGTTGGATTAGGGTTAATTACAACCGCATATGCATCTGAATTTGCTTTACATGAGGTTCCGTTTGCCGAATCTAATACAGATAGACTTCCACTTCCAGCACTAGCCCATGTAATAGAAACACTTGCTGTTCCTTGTCCACTAGTTACGCTACCGCCACTAACTGTCCAATTATAGGTTCTTCCAGAATTTGAAGGAACAGAGTAGTTTTGAACAGAGTTAGCACAAGCTGCACTTGGACCTGTAATTACAGGAATAGTTACACATTGGTTCGAACCGCTAACTAAACCAAAGGATGATAAATTAGTTGAATTGTCTATTCTATTGGTTGCAGTATTTACACTTGATGAACCCGAAATTGGATTCCAAGGACCTGATCCAGATTTGCTAACTAGGTTCAAGGCTCCTTCTGAAGCCATAGTTCCTAATAACGCATCGTCGTAGGTTAGTAATAATCTATAGGTATAGTTTGAGCCACCCGTTGCGCTCATATTCCAATAGCTATTTAAGTAGGTGTATGCAGAATTAGCTGAAGGCGGATTTACACCTGTATAATATTTAACATCCAATGCACTAGGGAAAGAACCCGAAGCTGTTTGCCAAGCGATTTGACCAACCTCTCTGTTAGCAAATGAAATAGTTTGGGTATTTCCTGTGCCAATTGAGCCAGATAAAGTACATGAAGGTGGAGTACTTGAAGTAGTAAACTCAAAGGCTCCAATATCACTTCCAAAACCTGTGGCCGTTACTCTACTTGCATTATTAAAATCGGTAGTAGCTTGCCCAGAAATTGCTTTACCATGTAGATACCACGATTCAGGATTATTAGTTTGAACAGACAAATCTCCAGTGGATGGATTGGTAAATAAATTATCTGCATTTAACATTCCTGCTCCTGTACCTGCTTGAACAGCGTATGATAAGTTATCTGATGTTGCAGTAGTTCTCCATGTTGCAATGTTCATATCAACCCCACCCCATAAGGCCAATGTTGAAGGATTTGCACTTACTAATAAATTATATCTTGATGAATTTGGATTCCAATTTGTACCTGTAACTACGGTTGGTATAGCCACTTGATTTGCAAGCGCATAATGTTTACCAGAACCACCCGATCGATTATTAAAGAATACATTATTAACCAAACTCGAAGGTGAGGTAATTTCTGAAGTTGAATTGGCTCCTCTTAAATAAGCATAAGAAGGTAATGAACCAGAACTTGCCGCACCTGTAATTAAAATTGAATTGTTTTGAGCAGTAATGGTAAATGTACCAGACAATTGTTGCCAGATACCAATAAACTCGGTATTGGTGGTTTGATCTTTACCTAAAACAATTTGATTATTTACTAAACTTAATCCAACACCTGGAGTTGCCATGTTTATACCAACGGCAACTGGTGGAGGGAAGTTACTTGTACTTGTACTTAAATTACGTATATCATAAATTTTATTTCTTGATATCATTGGGTTTGTAGCAGCACTAATATACATACCTGAAGCTGCAGTAATGGCAGAACCCGCTGTATTTGATGCGGTAAGTGAGAACACATTGTTTTGACTTATTAATGCCCCAGCTGGACTTCCTGATGAATAGTTAATTCCAATAACTGCCTCTGAGTTATTTGTACTTGAGTTATTACTATTTGAAACAATATTGTGAACATTGTTTCCTGTAATAGTTGCAATACTTGTTCCTTGGAAACTAATACCCGAAACGGTATAGTTTGCATTTAATGGTGAGTTTATATTGGCAACTCTATTATTTGAAACAACAGTATTGGGAGCAACAGTATAAACCGTTGTAACTACAATACCATTAAAGGCACCACTAGAATTAAAGGTAATACTATTCGCTGTAGTTGCATGTCCAATTGTATTATTACTTACGGTACAAATACCTGTTGTAATATTAATACCATTAAAGGTAGTTGCACTACCCGAGTTAATATTAATACCTTGAATATTATTTCCAGTAATGGTTACATTATCTGTACTATTATTTACAATACCATTTATGGTTCCTGAACCTAAGGTATTAATACTGTTTGTAACAGTTGCATGTCCAATTTGATTATTGGTAATAGCAAACTTTCCAAAGGTTAAAGAAATACCATTTAACGAAGCACTAGAACCTCCATTTAAACTAATATTTTGGATTACATTTCCATTTACGGTATTGGTAGAACTTACACCTGTATTCAATACTAAACCATTAAAAGTAACCGCGGTTGAAAGATTCACCCAAGGTGTACCAGCAGCTAAAGCAGCAGAACCTCCAATATAATTTCCAGTAATTGTATTTCCATTACTGAAGATACCCGGTTGAATTGAAATAGCTGTTTGAGAGGTTGAAGTGGTTGGAACGCTTAAGTTATTATAGAAACTATTATCACTAATTGTCCAAGAACCACCATTAACCACATCTACAAAAACACCATTGGTTCCAAAATTCAAAAGCTCATTTCCACTAATAACATTGTTTGCATTTAAGGCAGTAATGGTACTAGATGAGTATATAGCATTTGCAGGAACACCATTTGGCAATACCTGGCTGATATCATTTCTGATCACACAATTTGTAATGGTATCTGTACTATTTCCTAAACTACCCGTTGAAATAGCAAATTGAACAACACCAGCAGTAGTAGCATTGGCAGCTCCTTCTATAATTACATTACTAACTTTACATCCTGTTGCATCATTAACAAACATTAATGTGGCTACACCAGTTGCACTGTTTCGTATACGTAATTTCCTATCTGTTGCCAAACCTGTAACAGCTGGAACACCAGAGAATTTAATCCTATCAGCACCATTTAAAATCACTAATCCAAACAATGAACCAGATCCACTTAATACTCTCTCACCTGTTGTTAACGAATCAGGTCGAATAGTTACAGAATAACCACCTACACCATTTTCACCAATTTGGTTCAGAGAAACAAAGCCTGGCTCTATAATATTAGAAGTAATACGTACATCAATATTACCTGCTATACTTCTATTATTTAATAATTCAAACACACCGCCTACACCTGTTAAGGTTGGGTATGTTTGACCCACACCTGCATAAATTACAGTGTTGGCAGGTAAGCTTGGGAATATTTGGTAGAATCCAGCATTTCGTGGATGAGCTAATACTGTATTTACATCACTAGCTACCGCAAAAGGTGTATTTGAAATTATGTTTCCGGCATTGTCTTGAGCCAAAACATAATAGAAAATTGTATCATTTGATGAAACACCTCCACTTATTAAAGTGTAGTCCATACTAAAGGTAAAGCTTGCATTGGTGCTAGTTCCAGAATTAGCACTTGAACCAACACTTACATAGGTTCCATTTGCACCTTTTTTATAGTATACTCTTGGAGAACTTGTACCTGTTAATGGAATTCCATTTTGATCGGTAATGGTAACACCAGAGAATACTCTTGGACCTACATTATCACCTGTATTTCCTAAAGCAGTAAACGAAATTGCTGGAGTAAAAATATCAGGACTAGCTGTATTACTTCCAGCACTTGCACCAATATCAGAAGGTGTTGCTGTAGCACGGCTATTTCCATCTATATCAACAGATACCAATGAAGAAATAGTTGCATCTCCATTTCCTTCAGCAGGGTTAGTGGCGTTTAATCTTAAGTTAACTGCCGAAGCAGCACCCGTTGCATTCACAAAGAATGGTGTACTTGAGGTAGCACTGTTATAATCTAAACCTGTTGTAAAGTTAAATCCGCCTACTCCGCGTAAGCTAGTATAATTACCTGCAGTTCCAACTAACATGGCTCCTGTTCCTGTAGCAGCAAAAATATTATTATTACTTACTACGTTTAACGAATCAAATAACTTCATGCCATAGTTAAATCCACTGGCCGAACCCGAACGTGAAGCAGCATTATAGAAAATATTGTTTCTAATATTTAAGATATTGTTAGCTGCAATTTGTGGTAAGCTATAAAATGCATAGGTATTTGAACCACCTGCATTTGGAGCTCCTCCAACGTAAACTGTATTGTGGTAAAAATTATTATTGGTGTTGGTACCGTTATAAATACCTCTCACCTCTAATTGTCCACTAAAGTTAGCTCCTGTTGAATCTAAACCCACTCTAATGATATTATTACTAAAGGTGGTAGTACCTGCGTTGTTAAATAAACCTATTACTAAACCAGGACCAGCAGTGGTATTTCTAATACTATGAATGGTATTTCTGCTTACTGAGTTATTTCCAGCAGTTGAATTACTATAGTAGAATCCAATAGCTGAGTTAGCTACAGGCAATGCAGAAGTTAATAATTGTAATGAATGGATAGTGTTATTTGTAAACACATTGTTTGTACCTGCAACAGTATATTCTAAACCAACTATTCCTGATGCAGAAGTTATACCTGTACTAATACTATTGGTATTTAAATTTCTTATCGTATTTCCTGTACAAGTTGTATTACTACCTACCAATACCGCCATACCCACAACTTGGGTAGATGCAGCTGTTGAAGGCAAATTGCTTAAATTATTTACGGTATTATTAGTTAAGGTATTTGCACCACCACTACTTAAAACAGATATACCCGAAACAGCTGTCAAAAAGTTGGAAGCCAAGTTACCTGTATACATACTTGGGTTAGTAATTCCAGATACTGTATTATTTGAAATAATATTAGTACCTGCAATAGCCATAATACCATGCGCTCCCGTAAGGTTTGCTGTGGTAGTATTGGTATTAATTAAATTGGTAATGGTATTACCAGTTATGCTTTGGTTCGAACTTGATGAACTCATGGTAATACCTTGCAAAGCGCATGAAGTAGTGGTTGAACCACTAGTTGAGTTTGTACTTAAGTTATTGATGATATTATTGCTAACAATACTTGTATTAACAGACCCACCCGAAACGGCTATCCCTCTAATACCAGTAGTAGCTCCTGTATTATTTGCAAAAATATTAGCAATGGTGTTTCCACTTACTGTAACGTTTCCTGGAGATGCTACAACCAAACCTGTACTCAAGGTTCCACCTGTACAAACAATACTATTTGATGTAGTGGCATGTCCAATTGTGTTTCCAACAATATTCAATACACCACCAGTTGTACAGTTCATACCAATAAACTGATTAGATGTATTAAAATTTTGAATAGTATTACCTTGAATATAACAACCAGTACTAACACCCACACTTGTCTGAATTGGAGCAACAATACCAACGGTACTCCATGGTAAACCAGCGCAGAATCTAGCCGAACCACCTATAAAGTTACCACTAATCGTATCTCCATTTGTAGTTGCACCCACGTTTAAGTTAAAACATAATACCGTATTTATTGAAGGGAAAGAACGATTCCAATACACATGGTTATTTTTAATACTAATATTATTACCTGTTCCCGCTGTAAAGCTAATACACGTATTATTTACGTTTTCAAACGTACAGCCAATAACACTAATATTATCATTTTCCTTACCCGCAGTACCCGAACATGAAATACCAGAAAGAGCACTTGAATTAATCGTATCTCCTCTAAAAATACAATTAGTGAAACTAATATTATCGTTTCCTGTAAGGTTGGTAGTAGTTCCAATAGCTACTAAAGCACCACCAATACTTCGTCCTTCATTGATTACATTTTGGAATGAAATATTAGAGGCATCATTTATAAGTTGGAAATTTGAAATAGAAACGGTTGAAATATTTCTCACCACTAAATTAGTATCGGTAGAAACACCTCCATCCGCAATACCGGATATTGAAATATTGCTTGCATTATTAAATCTTATTAAGGCTTGAGTTGCGTTACCTACTATTAATTTCTTAGCAATGGTACCGCCGTTTCCTGGGCGTATGGTTAAACTGTAATTGTAGGTACCTATTGTTGATCCACTAACCTCTAACCATTTGTTTAAGGCTACAGTTCCGGTTTCTACAATGGTATCACTCATTATATTAATAACAGTATTTCCTTGTAAGAAACCATTATTAATTCTGTAAAACACACCTGTAGTATCATTCGCAGTTAAACTAGTAGTGGCATATCCAGCACCTACATTTATAACTGTTGCTAATGGCTGTGAAATGGTATAACTACTCATGTTTATTGGATAAGTAGTAATAGTTGATGTATTAACGCCAATACCATAAGTTGGAGCAATAGCTAAGTTACCCGCGTCATCTTGTGCAGCAACAAAATAAAACACAGTATCACCTGTGGTTAAACCACCTAAACCGCTTGTGCTAATTGTGAAAGCCCATGTTCCATTTAAATTAGTCCCTGAACTTAATAAACCTGGTGAAGTAACAAAAGTTCCGTTAACACCTTTACGGCAATATAAGGTTGGGCCATTACCCGCAGCTGTTACACCAATATTATCAGTAATGGTGGCACTTAAGGTTCTATTGGCTATAGAAGCGGTATTGGTTAAAGAAGTATACGTTATAATTGGGCTAAAATAATCGCTTGAAAGTCCTGCTGTAAAGTTACCAGCATCTGCCCCAACATCCACTGGAGTGCTCGAAGAACGAACGTCTGCATCATAATCATCTGTCACCAAACTTGCAACCGCCAAATCACCAGCACCTTCAATTGCGTTAGTTGAAGTTACATGTAAATCAACTAAATCAGCAGAACCGTCGGCATTAACAAAACTTGGCATACCCGTAGCACTAAATAAATCGTTTGGCGCAGCAGCATTTGCAGTTTGCCAACTTCCAGTTCCTCTTAAATTAGTATAACTTGTTAAGGTGCTTCCATTATAAACCAATGCATTGGTAGGCGAACCATTCACATAAAATAAATTATAATTAGAATTATATGCTGTGGCAGAAAAAGGGCGGTAGGCAACATTTAAGCCAGTTGCCGCTCCCATTGAATTGACATTGTTTACAAAAATATTGTTTTTAACATTTACAATTCCTGAACCTGTTGAAGCAAAAAAGGCAGCAGTAGTTGCCGAGCCCGACGATGGATTACCAGCAATGTAAATTGAGTTGTGATAAATATTATTTGCAGATGAGTTTGCTAAATAAAATCCATACACGTTATAAGGACCAGTAAAAGGATTTCCTGAGGCGTCTATTCCCAAACGAATCATATTGTTTTGGGTAGTTACGGTTCCTGCTATTTGATAAATACCAATTAAGGTGGCAGTACCAGATGTTTGTGCACCAAATGAATGAATAAAGTTCTTTTGGAAATAATTAGCACCCAAAGTACTCACAGAGGCATATAAACCAATAATATTAATCCCCGAAACAGTTGGATTGGTACTATTAAAATTATACACTTTATTTCCTGTGATATTATTATTGGTAGAGGCAGTTGGATAAACTAAACCAATAATACCAGAGGTAGAAGTAGAGTTTATAGAAGTAGTATATGAAGTAATGTTTCTAACAATATTATTTGATAAAGTTAAGGTAACACCAGCAGCATAAATACCTTCTGTTTGCGTAGAAGCAGCTCCGTTGTTAACTAAGGTATCTACTAAATTACCCGAAATAATTTGTCCTGTTGAGGTAGATGTGTTTATGATACCAATTAAACTCGCACCTGTTGTAGTTCCTGCGCTTAATGTGTTTATGGTAATATTTCTAACCTGATTATTTGAAATATTATTTACACCACCAAAGGTTCCAATACCATAATGTGAACCTAAAGTTGCGGTTGTATTTGCATTAACCAAATTAGAAATAATGTTTCCAGATATTGTTTGTGTTAAATTGGCACTCGATACCATTATACCGCATAAAGGAGTAGCTGTTGTGGTACCTGTTAAGGCAGTACTTACAAATAATTTATAAATTGTATTATTACTTACAGTAACACTCAACGAGGTGGTTGAAACAGCTATACCTCTTACAGCAGCAGCAGTTGAAGTTGAATTGTTGGTAGTTAAATTTCCAATATAGTTATTCGAAATATTTACACTAGCTGTACCTCCATAATTAATACCTGTCATTACACCAATACCCAATGATTGTAAACTATTTGCAACGGTAGCACTACCAATGGTATTAGCACTTGTAGTTCCAATATTGGCCACACCACCCGAAACATTTATACCTGTAAATGAACTGGCCGAAACTGATGTGTAACTTATGTTTTGAATGACATTTCCTTGAATACTTACACCCGTGTTGGTTCCAACACTACAGGTAATACCATTAAAGGTTGTTGCTCCAGCATTAATTAACTGAACCCCACCACAAAATCTAGCTGAACCTCCAATATAGTTTCCACTAATGGTGTCGCCATTTGAAACGGTTCCAGGAGTTAAGGTAATTGGTGCCCATGACCCTGCCAATGCAGTTGGATGGTTATAATAAAAATGGTTATTTAAAATTCTAGTATTTATACCAGTAGCTGTTGAACCAAAAACCCCACCAATTGTAAAGTTATAGATATTGTTATTAGAAATATAGGTATTATCATTTTCCTTACCACTTGTTCCTAACATATAAATACCATAGGCATATGGTGTGCCTAAATCAGTATATAAAGTTGAACCTGTAATTACTGTATTATCATTTCCATTACCTACACCTGCATTGGTGATATTAATTAATCCTGTACTCGTATTTCTTCCACGTACAACCATATTTACAATTGAATCGTTGGAAGCATCATTTGAAATTAAAATTGCTGGAGCCACAGCCTGACTTACAAATACCATATTGGTATCTGTTGAAGAACCTGTAGGTGAAATACCTTTTATAGTTACCCCACTTGCTCCGTTTAATCTAATCATACCCGACGCATTGGTACTTGTTAAAGTAACTTGCGAATTACTTTGTGGTTGAATAGTCATTCTAAACCCATAATCGCCTAAAACGCCTCCACTCACCTGAGCAAATTTATTTAAAGCAGTAATACCCGTTTCAGTAATATTACCAGTTATTAATACAGTTGTGTTTCCTGTTATGGCACTATTATTAATATTAAAGAACAAACCTGTTGCATCACCTGCTGTTAATGAAGTAATAGGGTTTCCTGGTCCAACTAAAATAGGTGAACTTAATAATGGAATAACCTTATAGAAATTTAAAACAGGAGCAATTAAATTACTTGGATGAGTGGTAATTGTATTTACATCTGTTGCTATAGCATTTGCCACACTAGAAGCAATATTACCAGCACTATCTTGAGCAATTAAATAATAGTAAACCGTATCGTTTCCAACCAATCCCCCAACTAATGAATGATCTATAGTAAAATTCCATTGTGCATTTCTTGATGAACCTGCATTTAAGGAACCAGCCACACTTGTATAGGTTCCATTTGCTCCTTTTCTATAATAAACTCTTGGAACTAAACTACCGCTAGTATACATTCCTCCGTTATCATAAATAGAAGCTTGCAAGGTTACATTGGCACCATTTAACACATTTGCCAATGGGGTAAACGTAATATAAGGTGCAATTTGATCTGTTGATAAAGTATAATTTCCAGCATCAGCACCAATATCAACTGGAGTTCTGCTTGAACGGGCTGCACCATCAAAATTATCTGTTGTTGTTACGGTGTTATCTCCCATTCCCTCCGCAGGAGTTGGAGATTGTAAGCGCATATTCACAGTACCTGAAGTACCTAAAGGCAAGGCAAAATTTGGATTTGCCGAAGCACTATTTACATCAAACTTGGTAGCTGTTCTCCATCCTGTTGCTCCAGTTAAACTGGCATATGGAGTAACACTTAATATAGCTGCATTACCTCCTGTTCCTGGAGTAAAAAATAAATTGAAGTTACTGTTTACATTGGCTACTGAAGTTAATTTTAAACCATAATGCAAACCAGTTGCTACGGTGTTTGAAGATAAATTGGCAAGGATGTTATTTCTGATATCCACATTACCTGTGCTAACTGCAACACTTGCATCAATACAATAAGTTGCCGAAGTTCCAGATGTGTATGTTCCATTTAAATAAATGGTATTATGGTAAATTCTTAATCCATTTCCTAAACCAGCTGTACCATAAGTTCCTGCTGTTAAAAAGATACCTCTGTTTGCATAAGGTCCAGTTAATACAGTACCAGCGTTATTTACACCTATGCGAATGATATTGTTTTGAACCGTAACATAGGTACTAGTTAAAATCATACCTGTAATTGCACCTGCAGTTGTGGTTGATAAACTATAACTATGGAAATTGTTTTTAGCAATTACGCTGTTATTTCCAGACGAAGTTGTACTAGAGCCAAAATACAAACCAACAATATTAGCATTGGCTGCAGCAGCTGTATTTACAAAAGTATGAAGTGTGTTTGACGAAACATTTTGGTTCAAACCAGCACCCGAAACGTTCATACCTACAATAGAAGAAGAGTTTAATGAACTAGCACTAATACTTGTTGTATAAATTCTACTAATGGTGTTTCCTGTTATAGTATTACCCGTTGTTCCTAATAAATACAAACCATTAATTTGAGCGCTAGTTGCACCAGCAAAAACTAATGAATCTATTGTATTATTGGTAATGTTATGTAAAGTTGAAACGTTTAACAACATTCCATTTACAGTGGCAGAGGTTGTAACACCCGCGCTAGTTCCAGATAAGTTTCTGAAATTAAAAATTGAATTATTAAGAATATTATTTGTGGTTGATGAACTCGTTTCACAAATAGCATTCATTTGATTTGCTGCTGCACCCGATAAGGTAAAGTTAGAAAAGGTGTTTCCAGAAATGGTATTTAATGTACTACCACTTGCTATTAACAAACCGTTCATGGCGGCAGAAGAGGTAACTCCTACTGCTGTACTTGCAGAAGTAAAATTAGAAACCACATTATTTGAAATCGTATTATTGGCAGAAGCTCCTGCATAATAAATACCATTCATAACATGTGTTCCAGTTTGTACATTTCTAAAAATACCTAATGAACCTCCAATGGTATTTCCAGAAATAACTTGTGGATTACCTGATGAAGTAATGGCCAATCCAGATAATGCGGCAGCTGTTGTAACACCAGCATTGGTAGATTGCGTTATAAAATTGTATAGGTTGTTATTAGAAATTGTAACGATACTTCCCGAACCGTTATTAATACCTCTAATTGCTGCCGCTGCACTTATATTACTATCAGTTAAATTGGCAATTAAATTAAAGGAGATATTAATAATACCTGTTCCCGAATTGGTAATACCTGTTATGGCTGAGTTGTTCAACGAACGAATACTCGAAACGGTACTAGCATGACCAATGGTATTGGCCGTTAATGCCGAACCTCCAATGGTGTAGGTTCCAGATCCACTTGTATTTATACCTGTTAAGGCAAAGGTGGATGCGGCACCGCCCGTTAAATTAATATTTTGGATGATATTATTTTGAATAACTGTAGGCGATACCCCTGCCGAAGTAGATGCTGCAATACCGGTTAATGAACCAGATGCACTACTAATTGTCCAAGCAGTACCTGCAGCCAATGGAGCAGAACCTCCAATGTAGTTATTACTTATAGTATGACTAAAGGAAGTGGTACCTGCTGGAATAAAATTAATTGCGGTCATGGCATTTACAGAAGTGGTAGTTGCTGTATCATAAAAGCTATTATTACTAATATTCCAGAAAGAACCATTACCTGTGTTTGTTCCATTAGCTAAAATTCCATTAAAGGTAAACGCATAAATATTATTGTTTGTAATGGTTACATAATCGTTTTGCGCGGTGGTGGATTGCCCTTGAGCAAAAATGGCATTAGCTAAGGTTGCAGGAAAAGCAGAGCTTCGAATGTTTAGATTGCTTAAGGTAATACTATCATTACCTAATAAACCAGTTGTTCCTCCAATTACAATTGCCCCACTTATTGTTCCTGCATTTGCACTAAAAAAAGTACAATAGTTTATGGCATTTACAGAAGATTCATTTACAAATTGAATAACCGGACTAGTAGTATTTGCATTAATGAATTTAAGGTTATTTGATCCAAGCCCACCTGGTCTACCATCAATGGTAATATATTTGGCACCGCTATAGGTAAATAAAGAAGTTGCATTTCCTTGAATAAGCACATTGCTGTTCGAAACCGATGGGCGTATAACTACAGGATTACTTGCCCCCATGCCGAAATATGAATTTATAGTAATAGGAAACAATTCAGAGGCACCATAAACAGCATCTGTTAAATTTGCTGTTACTGGACCCGTTACCCCTACCGAATTTAATTCATTTATAAACTGGGTTAGGGTTGTAAAATTACCTCCAGCTCCAATGGTATAATTTCCATTTAAACGGGGGCGAATAATTCTGCTTCCTACAGGGGCTGTTACAGTTGGTGTTTTTACAAAATTCACACTTAACGAATCAAATGAAAACGAAGAAACTTCCCCATCTAAAGTATTATTTGGAGTAGCGGATGCACTAACATCATAAGCCAACCAAAAATAATGGGTACCAGCACCACTTAGAACTTGATTTCCTGTAACAGAAAATGTACTTGATGAAAGAGTGGTTGATCCAAATAAAGTTGCAGTACTAAAATTACTACTAGTACCACTATAATAAATTTTAGCATTTGTTATATCAGCAATATTTGTTGAACCATTTGTATTTAAATTAATTGTTTTAACTGTAAATGGGTTGCGTAACCCTGTTACAGCAACTTGTAATGCAACAATTGGATTATCATTTGAACCAACCCCAACTGCTACAGTTGTACCTTGCGAAACAGTAGACGAAGAAAAAACCATAGGTGGAGCAATGTAACCAATTTGCATATTCGGCCGAATGGCGTTGTTAGTGGTTCCTGTTACAAGTCCGCACTGCGAAGCAACACCATCAGCCCAGTTATGAGTTACCGTATTAACTGCCGTTGTAGTTGCTAAAACTGTTGGCCCTGTTGTATAACAAGTAACACTTGAAACATTATTTGAATTATCACTACATATATCTACCAATAAATTTGAAACCCCATCCCATGTGAATGAATTATTAAAATTTAAATTGGTCCAACCAGTGCTAGTAAAAATTGTAGATGGATTATAAACTGTTGTTAATCCCACCAAATCATACGTAGTTGTTAAAGCAGTTGCACTGGTATTTTTTAGCTTTATTGAATAATTCAATATTTGATTTCCAGCGGTTATGTTTCCAGAAGCACAAGATGAAATAGTTAAGGGTGCCGCAACTGAAATATTAAAACCTAGGGAGTTTAATGCAACACTACCAGTAATACCCGCCGCATTTAATTCGGCAGCTGTAATTAAATACTGAGCATGACTGGAGGTAAAATAACTACCAAAAGGATTGGTGGCAGAGGTACCTGCAATAGTGGTTGTACCCGTTCCTATGGTTGCCGTTGCCGACTGGCCATAACCCTTTGAATAAAGGAACAATAATAAAGTTAAGGATAAACCTACTTTTTTAATGGTCTTGTTAAGTAAAAAATTCATATAGTTTGTGTTTGTTTGTTTTCTGTTTCAAAAAACACCTCAAACCATTGAATTACTAAGGATTAAACTCCTTCACCAATTAAAGAAAAATCGGGCGTATTTCACCTGCATTTCTCTATAATTATCCTACATTTTTTTTCTACCTGTAAACTTTTATCCTATAAGCAATTCAAATTGAGATGTCTAAAAAATCATAATATAAACATAACAAACTGTTGACAAATACAAGCACCTACCCAACCTAACACCCATAAGACTTATATATACAAACAAAAACTTGATGTAAACGGCGTAAAACACCTCGTTTTTACGTGTAATATTTTTTATAAAGTAATTAAAGGAAAATTAAAATTTAGGTTTTTTTAAGAAATCACCCTCCAATGCATCACTAATTTATCATCACTAATGCTCACAAAATCGCTTTCATTTACCCAAACAATTTTATTGACAGAATTTACATGTGAATTATTGCGTTGCTTATCGATTACTTTTAATAGAGAAAAACCCTCTAAGTCCCAAATTTTAATGGTTTTATCCATGCTCGAACTTAAAAACATACTTCCTTCTTTTTGAACAGAAAGTGAATGAACATGCAAATTGTGGGCAGGTATTTCTTGAAATAAACTAACGCCTTCTGTTACTTTCCAAATTTTCAACATCGCATCGCGCCCTCCGCTCAATAAATACTGGCCATCTGGCGTATAGGCCAACGAAAAAACAGAATTGCCATGGGCATCCATTTTAGCATCCAACACCTCTAATTTTTCGTTCAAAAACAATATTGAACAATCGCTAAAACCTACTGCTACAATATCCTTATGAGGGTGAAACGCCAGTATTCGAGCACTTTTATCTGAAAAATTTCGGCATTTCTCTAAACTATAATCACTCGCATTAAATATAGAAACACTACCATCGCCACCTGCAGCAAGTATTTTGCCATCCCTACCCTTTAAATCAAATACACCCGACCTATGAACACTTATATTCTTTAGTTCCTCCTTTGTTATTAAATCTACCACATGAATATTTCCAGAAGCAACCCCTATCCATAATTGCTGTTTGGGTTCAAATAAATAAATACTATATATAGGCTCATTTAATCTACAAATCAATCTTCCTTCATCTGGTTTTGTTAAATCCCATTCCACCACATAGCCATCCGATGCTCCCGTATAAACCTTCCCAGAAACGGGCGAACAATACAAACCATAAATATTTCCAGTATGCCCCGAAAACTGAGCCAACTTTTCAACGTGTACCTTTCTTTGCATTTCCTAAAAATTTTGCTCCAAAAATGAACCTAAAAAAGTAAACTTGCACCATATGCCAGTATTCCTTCAAAAAAATTTAAACGCAGAAACACTCCTTGCTGTTTGGCATATTCAAGAAAGCAAAGAACAACTCCTTGATTTATTAGGCAAAAACCTTTCTGAAGAATCACAAAACCTGCGCCTTAACAGCGCCAATGCCTTGCATTACCTTGCTAGTAGAGTTGTTTTATGTGAACTTTTTAAAAACCAAGAAATAACACTCACTAAAAACGCCCAAAACAAACCAAGTCTTTGGATCAATAAAAAGGAATGGAACATTTCAATCACTCATTCCCACGAATTTGCGGCTATTATTATTACTCCAACAGGCAAAATAGGTATAGATATAGAACAAATAAATTCAAGAATAAGTAGAGTAAAACATAAATTTCTGAACCAAACCGAACTTGATTTTGCTGGTTCAGAAAATCAAATTGAGGAACAAACACTTATTTGGAGCGCCAAAGAAACACTCTATAAAATATACAGTTTAAAGGAACTCGATTTTAAACTTAATCTCTTTATCAAACCCTTTCAAATTAGCTCCCAAGGCCAGTTTCAAGGCATTATTAATAAAAATACGTTCCACCAAGAATGCACCATTCAATACTTAAAAATTCAAAATTATTTCCTTACGTATAGTTATAAACCTTAAAACAATGTTTCAAAAAATAGAACATATCGGAATTGCAGTTAAAGATGCTCAAAAATCTGAAGCCTTATTTAATGCCTTGCTGAACCAAACTCCCTACAAAAAAGAAGTAGTTGAAAGCGAAATGGTTCAGACCATTTTTTACCAAAACGGCCCCAATAAAATAGAATTATTGCAAGGACTATCAGAGGATTCGGCTATCTCAAAATTTATTGCAAAAAAAGGGGAAGGTATTCACCATATTGCCTTTGCCGTAGAAGACATTGTGGCCGAACTAAAGCGATTGAAAGAAGCTGGATTCCAACTTATTCATGAAACTCCAAAAGCAGGTGCCGATAATAAATTAATTGCTTTTATACACCCAAAAGACACCAATGGCGTTTTAATAGAATTATGCCAAGATGCTCCTAATTTAACCCAATAAATTAATAACTCAATTCATCCAATAAAGCCTGAAACTCATTCTTAGTTTTTTGATTTGAGGGCCCATTTAAAAATAGCAAACCCTTTTCTAAATAGCTAATAGCAAGGGTATCCTCCCCTTTTTCGCTTGCCAATAATGCCAATTGATAATAGGCAGAGGTGTATTTTTCATCCAAATCAATGCATTTTCTAAAATAATCTTCCGCCTTTTCCTTTTGGTTCAAACCAAGGTATTCCATTGCTAATGCGTAATTTACAAAGGTATCCCCCTCATTTTGGGTTAACATTTCCAATAGTTTTTCTAAACGTTGTTCTCGCATTTCGCTTTCTTAATAATTCAGTTATTTTTGCCTTTCAAAATAAGGATATTTCGCTCACATTTGCGCTTTCGGTTTGAACCGATTTATCCTTGAACAAAATTAAAACTATATACGCATGAAAATTTTGGTTTGCATTAGCAATGTTCCCGACACCACTACCAAAGTGACCTTTACGGACAACAGCACAAAGTTTAACACCCAAGGTGTACAATTTATTATTAACCCCTACGATGAACTTGCATTAACACGTGCCTTAGAAATCATCGAGAAATCTGGTGGAACAGTTACCGTTATTAATGTAGGTTTAGCAGAAACCGAACCAAGTATTCGCAAAGCATTGGCCATTGGTGCAAATGATGCAGTTAGAATAAACGCTGAACCAGTAGATGCTTATTTTGTTGCCGAACAAATTGCCAACTATGCCAAATCAGAAGGCTTTGATTTTATCCTAACAGGTCGCGAAAGCATTGATTATAATGGAGGAATGGTGGCTGGTTTATTAGGCGAAATGCTTTCTATGCCTAGCATAAATGTAATTACTTCTATTGAAGTTGAAAATAATATGGCCAAACTTGAACGTGATATTGATGGTGGTAGAGAAAAACTAGAGGTTGCGTTCCCATTTGTTGCTAGCGCTCAAAAAGAATTAACCGAACCAAGAATTCCGAATATGCGTGGCATTATGGCCGCAAGAAGCAAACCGCTAAAAGTGGTTGACCCAAGCGGTTCTCAAGCAAATACCCAAACCACCTCTTTTGAATTGCCAGCTCCTAAAGGTGCCTGCAAATTAATTGATGCGGCCGATGCAGGTAAATTAATTGAGCTATTACATAATGAAGCTAAAGTTATCTAATCCATCTTAAAAATTACATTCATGAAAATTATAGTATTCGCAGAAAATCAAGACGGAAATTTCAAGAAATCAACCCTTGAAGCCGTTTCATATGCCGCACAAATTGCCTCTTTAAATAATGGTACAGTTGCCGCCGTTTCTATTGGAAATGTAGGTTCAGAAAAATTAGCAGAACTTGCTTCTGTTGGTGCCGATTGTATTTACACTTACTCTCAAGATATTTATGCTAGCTTCTCGGGCGAAGCATATAGCAAGGCTCTTAGCCATGCTGCCAAAAGTTTTGGTGCAGAACTTATTATTGTATCAAACACCTATAGCGGCAAAATGATTGCTCCTCGCACAGCTGCTCAATTAAGTGCAGGAATTGTAAGTGGTGTTATTTCTTTTCCAGAAACAGCTACTGGTTTTAAAGTTAGAAGAACCGTTTTCTCTGGTAAAGCATTTGCCGATGTAGCTATTAATACATCTATTAAAGTTTTAGCTATTACTCCAAACTCATTTACAATTACAGAAAATGCAAAAGCAGGCGCCATTGAAAATATGGACGCTGGCATTGGCGCATCAGATGTAAAAACAAAAACAACCGAAGTTAATAGAGCAACTGGTAAAATTGTTTTAACCGAAGCCGAACTAGTTGTAAGTGGAGGAAGAGGATTGAAAGGTCCAGAAAACTGGCACCTAATTGAAAACTTAGCAGATATACTTGGTGCTGCTACAGCTTGCTCTAAGCCTGTTAGCGATATGCATTGGCGTTCACACGAAGAACATGTTGGTCAAACAGGTATTACTATTAAACCTAACTTATACATTGCCATCGGTATTTCTGGTGCCATCCAACATTTAGCTGGTGTGAGCTCAAGTAAGGTTATTGTAGCAATTAATAAAGATCCAGAAGCACCTTTCTTTAAAGCTGCAGATTATGGTATTGTTGGTGATGCCTTTGAAGTTTTGCCATTAATAACAGATGCCGCTAAAGCATTTAAATCACAACAAGCCTAAGGGAAGAAATGGGAAGTGAGCACTGAGATGGGCATTGGGAAATCTCAGCGCCCAGAGCCCACTTCCCATTTCCCTCTTCACAATTTGTTTTCATTGAACTAAATCACTTAATTCGTTTTTGTTAAAAGTTTTTCATGAGTAGGGTTAAATTACATATTGTAGGGTTGAGTACTGGGCAAACCAGCGGGTCGTATACATTAATTCTAGGAGAAGAAAATTCGAGCAGAAAATTGCCTATTGTAATTGGTAGTTTCGAAGCTCAGGCAATTGCCATTGAAATTGAAAAAATTGTTCCTTTTCGCCCAATGACACACGATTTATTTCTGAATTTTAGTAAGTCGTTTGATATTCAAATTCACGAGGTGGTAATTTACAGTTTAAACGAAGGTGTATTCCATGCTAAAATGATTTGCGAACACAATGGCGAGATTAGAGAAATAGACGCACGTACCTCCGATAGCATTGCTCTTGCGGTTAGATTTAAATGCCCTATTTATACCTATGAAGATATAATGGATGCTGCTGGTGTTGTGTTTAACGAAGACCTAAACGAGGCCCTTGAAGAAACGGCAAAGCCCACTCCTGCTGCCCCTAAGGCAAAAGAAGAAGGTAAAGAATATACTAGAATGACCCTAGAGCAATTACAATCTATGCTTAGCAATGCGCTTGGGGTTGAAGATTACGTTACCGCCGCTAAAATTCGCGACGAGATACAAAGAAGAGAAAAATAAAATGGAAAAATTTACCGGTTTAATTGGCATAGCACTTATTTTAGGAATTGCCTTCCTTCTCTCTAATAACAGAAAAGCAATAAATTACCGGTTAGTATTTAGTGGTCTTGGAATACAAGTTGCCCTTGCTCTTTTTATCCTTAAAACAGAAATTGGTTCGAACCTATTTGCCTTTATTGGAAAAAAAATTGAAGGCTTACTTACTCTTGCAGATAAAGGTGGTGAGTTTGTTTTTGGTGGCCTTATTAAACCCGATTTATTGAGACCCATTTTTGGCGATCAATACTCCTTTTTATTTATGTTTAAGATTATGCCTACTATAATCTTTGTTGCCGTTTTGGTTAGCATGGCCTATCATATTGGCCTTATGCAAATAATTGTTTCTTTCTTAGCTCGCATTGTCCATTCGCTTATGCGTGTTAGTGGCAGCGAGGCTCTGTCAAATGTGGCAAGCACCTTTGTTGGGCAAGTTGAGGCACAAATTATGATTAAGCCTTATATTTCTACCATGACCATGAGCGAACTTTTGGCAAGTATGAGCGGTTCAATGGCCACCATAGCTGGAGGTGTTATGGCAGTTTATATTTCTATGGGCGTGCCTGCTCCTTATTTGTTAGCAGCCAGCATTATGGCCGCTCCAGGAGCCTTAGTTATTTCAAAAATTGTTTGGCCCGAAACCCAAGAATCTCCCACAAAAGGAGCCATAAAATTAGAGGTAAAAAAGACCCATGCCAATTTATTGGATGCCATTTCGCATGGCGCTTCAGATGGATTAAAAATTTCTTTGAATGTAATTGCCATGCTTATTGGCTTTATTGCCTTAATTGCGTTGGCAGATGTGTTATTATTTAAACTATCTCAACTACCCGATGCCATTATGCATCTTTTAGGTGGTGTTGGAAGTTTAAACTTTCCTGTAATGAGTTTGGATAAAATATTTGGTTCTTTCTTCTCTGTTTTTGCCTGGGCAATGGGTGTTCCTTCCCAAGATACACAAGTGGTTGGTTCACTCATGGGAACAAAAATGGTAATCAATGAATTTGTGGCCTATTCAAAATTATCTCCTATGATTGCTGCTCATCAATTAGCCCCAAAATCTGTTATGATTGCCAGTTTTGCTTTGTGCGGGTTTGCAAATTTTAGTTCTATCGCAATACAAGTTGGTGGCATAGGTGAATTGGCTCCAAGTAGAAGAGCCGATTTAGCTAAACTTGGTTTTAAAGCCCTAATTTGTGGCACTCTGGCCTCTTACATGGGCGCTACTCTTGCTGGAATAATGATGTAATTTTATAACACCGGAAACTCACTTACCGATTCGTAATTTCCTGCTTCATTTAGTTGAAACAATAAATGTTTTAGGCCATTTGAAACAAACAAATGTGGCACTTTAAAAACCATGTTATAGGTTGAAATTTGAAACAAGGTTTCGCTGCTTAAATTAACTTCTGGCGCCTTACATTCAATTAACATTTGAGGATGGCCTTGCTTGTTATAAAGCATCACATCAAAACGTTTTTTAAGGTTATTAAATTGTATCATTCGTTCTACAGCAATTAAACTCATGGGGTAATTTTGGGTCTGAACCAAAAAGGCCAACACATGCTGCCTAACCCATTCTTCGGGTGTTAATACAACTTTCTTTTTGCGAATAGGATCGTAAATAAATTCCTTTTCTTCGCTCCTACTTAACTGAAATGTATAGGCTGGAAAATTTAATGGATCCAAAATGATTTTCTATTTTATAACAGCAAAACTTCCACTTTGAATTTCACCTGTTTTGGTGTCTTTAACCGTAAATAGATACACGCCTGTACTAAGTGTTGTTTTTGAATCACTCAACACATCCCAAGCATGCTCTCCACCACTCATGGTAGTTTTTTCTGCATTGCCATAATTGGTGGTCCATCCTATTCCTTCACCTTTATAGGTATCGCTATTGTGTGATAAGGTAGCAATTAAATCGCCGCTGTTTGTATAGATATGTATTTCGCACTTTGATGGCAAATTATAAAAGTATAATTTCTTAGTTCTACTTGTGCCCCCATCCCATGCGGCTGTAGTGTTATACGGATTTGGATAGACGCCCACTTTTTTGGCATCAGCACCAGTAAAATCATTTGGTTTGGTACCAGCAAAGGCACGAATTTCATTCTCTGTAAAGGATGATTCTAAAGAAGGAATTCCTAATATTTTATCGCCCTTATCAAAGGCTGTTACTACTACTAAATATTGCCATCCATTCGAAATATTATCAAGGGTATATTTGTAATAATACTTTGTTGTATCGCCTTCAAACATTTTTGGTTCGGCCAATTTTATTAAGCTAAAACCATTATTAAAACCAAAATCATTACCTATAGAATCCCATTGCGAAATAAGGTTGGCATCACTTATTAAATTTAAAGCTAAATCATCACCCGCATTACTTCTATAAATTCTATATCCTTCAAAATCTCTAGTACGTGTAATTGGGTCTATTGAATATTCCGATTTATTTGTCCAATACACTTCTATTTTACTTTCACTTGTAATTACCTTGGTTAATGGCGATTCTGGCGGTTCTGGTAATATATACCTATCTAATTTGCCATTTCCATTTAAGTCTAACTCTGGTGCATAACGGCCATCTTCATTCACATCTTCACCCACATAAGTGGCACGGGTTCTTTTTAAATTATCTGTTAATTCTTTTTGAGAAGAAATAGACGTAACAATGCTACTGCTTGCAGGTGGTAAATACGATAGCGGTTCTTTTTGTTTGGCACAAACAAAGGCAAATGTGAAATTAAATTTCTCACCTGGATTTACATTAACAATTGGACCCGCAGATAGTAATTGCAACCAATTTGCAGGAACACCCAAAATTGGACCATCGGCCCCATATAAGGTTGTAGAATCAATGGTGTTAGCCAATTTTAAATAACGCTCTTGATCATTACTTGGCGTATTCCAAGGCGTGGCAATAGAGTTAAAATTCCAAAAATTATAATTTACCCTTGGTGCCGGATAGCCTAAGGATAAAAAGGTATCGGGCTTTTGGGGGTTAAAAAACATGCCTCTCCAATCAATTCCCAAAAACTGAATAGCACCATAGGATTTTGTGAAATCAATATCATCGCCATAACTTTGGTAGGCAAATAAAGTGTTGTATTTAGCATCTACACCATTTCTACCTTTATTAAAAAAGGCCGTTCCTGCATCCCTCGTTACATTTACATTTCGCACTACTAAATCGCTAAAGGTTCCTAAAAACACAGAATCCCAGCGATTTGTTGAGGTATTGGTAATCTCATAATTACATATCACAAAAAAATCGGCAAAAGGAAAATTCCAAGCATAGGTTTCTAATTTTATAACAGCTCCCAAAGGGTTTTGGTGACCACTAATTGGAATAGAGGTTCCTGGAATAACCACAAAGCTATCTGTTTGCAGCATACTAAAATCTTGATGAGAAATGGCCGAAGAAGAATAACTAGCGCTGCTTGGGAGCTTTGAACGTTCTTTAATAGAACTTAGTTGGGTAAATTCAAATCCACTGCCGCCCGTGCTATAACCAGAACTTGCATCTACAGAGCTGGTGCTCACCCTTACTTGTCCATTTACAAGTGCACCTATCCAAATCCCCGATTCAAATAAATGCTCCACTCCGCTTCCTCTAGGAAACGCCATTGAAGGCGGACCTTGAGTATTGCTTCTAACGGTTGGCCTACCATATGTTCCATAGTTATTTATGCTTAAACCTATGCGGCCAGCATTGGTATATCTGCTTTGTGAAGGTACCTGAGCAAAACCCATTTTCATTAAAATTAAAAATTGGATTAGGCATAAAATTATTTTCTTCATTTAGATTTAAAAATGTAAATTCATACTTAATTAAAAATTATGACTGCAAATTTTTATAAGTTATTTCTAATTACAATACTATTTGCCCATGGAGTAGGATTTGAAAAAGAGCCAATTTGAACACAATCAACAATTATATTCGGACCTGAAACAACAAATGGAGTAAAAAATTGAGTACCACCGAAAGTAGAATCATTTATTTTAACTTCTAAATTCGAATTACCCTTTGTTGATTCGAATATATAATACCAAATTCCATAATTAAAATTGACATTTGAAAAAACAAATCTAGCAAATGTATTTTCCAAGCCAAAGACCACCAATTGACTTCCATAGTCATCTCCTTGAGGATCGAACAAAGTAATATCAACATTCTTAAAAGTAATTGAGCAATTTCCTTTTAATAAAATTTGTCCAATTTCATGAATTCCACCATTAGATGGGAAATAAAGAATTGGTTTAATTAAGTTATCCGAATAACCTGTGATTAATAAATTACAATTTTCGATTTCTTTAATTGATAAATCCTTAATAATCGGAAATTCGAATGGAGGTATTTCAATTGGTATATTTGCTTTAAGTAAAATAGTGTGAACTGGATTTAAAGTAGATTGGTTTTGAACCCTTATTAAGGCTGCATCAAATGACTTTAAAGGGTCGGAAATAGAAAATCCATAGTTCGAATCATTACCGTCTTTTGGGTCAACATAAACTATTCCGATATTTGGTCCAATTGGAGTTTCGTCTAAAAAAATAACTTGTTTAGAATAAATACATTTTGGTACCCTAGCAGTATTGTTATAATCAAGAACTTTTGAAAAATTAATTAATCGTTTTGGTTCTTGTAAATCCTCAAATAGAATTAAATAACCACCTACATTTACATTTGATATATCTCCGAATGAAAAATGACCTAAATAAAATGGTTTAGGTACAACATTTAATATGAAATCCACAAAATTAAATCTAGTTCCAGCAGTAACGACTCCAAAGTTAGCTAATTGTTCAGAATAAAAACTACTTGCAGAACACACTGAATCAAGTAAAACAACGCCATTAGAAGTATTCTCACATGAAACCGAGTTTAATGATAATGAAACACCAAAATATGCAATTATCCCACATTTTCCTTTATAAATTTTAGGATCTTGAATATGATAAGTAGAACTAAATGGAATTTCATTCATGAAGAATTTTTGAATATGCCACGGAAAACGCCCATATTTTTCTTCATTTTGAATTTCAATATTCGTTAATTCAGGAGAATAAAGGCTTTGTTCAAATGGTTTTGAACCGCAATGGTAGAATGAATCAACCTTTACAACATTACAATTTGTAATAACTAACCCAAACCAAAAAGAATAATTAAAAATATTGTCAATTTCTGCATAAACGCATGCATTTAGCATAATTCCAATTCTGGTATTTATTATTGAAACATTTCTAATTAAAGGATAATAAGATCCCGACAATTTAATTCCCCCAAAGGCTGTTCCGGATGGATTTTCTATTAGGAATCCTGTATTCAGGGAAATATTTTCGATTGAAAATCCATTAGTCCAGATAATTTTTTGACCATCATAATCTACAGACAATGATAGGATTTGTGCAATTTGCTGCAATTGACCTGGGAAGGATGAATTCGAGGTGTAAAATGAAGATGATTCAATCATCCATTTATTGTAAGTAATTCCATTTTCACCAGTGGGTCTTGAAAAATTACAAGAAATAATAGAACCATTATTATTTTTTGAATTATATGGTGAAGTATTCCCGCTTTTGGTTTGTCCCATTATTTTAACAAACGGACCAACAAGCAAAGTGTCTGTAATTAAGTAATTTCCAATTGGAAAAAACAATGTACCCATGCCAAATTCACGATATTGGTATGGTGGTACAGGAGCTGAATTCCAAAGTTCCAAATAATTTGAAGTTGATATGAAATCTAAAGCTTTTTGAATTGCAATTGTATCATCATTTGGAAACGGAACACCAAGGTAATTATTTCCTTTGGCCCCAAACCATTTAACATTTACATAGCCATCATAAATCCTTTTATACCTAGACCCAGAAAAACCTACCAAAATTGTTCCTTCATTATCTAAAGATACTAAATCTGTTGGATCAAAGTACCAATTACCTTGTTTATCTTCATCAGTCACAAAATAAGTATCTAATGTATTAGGAATAATTATATTTCTTAAATCAAAAATTGATGTTTGAATAATTGGCATAATTTATTTAGATTTAATTGCATGATAGGATAAAAATTTCAGGATTAGAAATAATTTTAAATTATGAATTTGTTATCAAATCAAAAAGACTTAATCTAAAATCATTTTTTCGATAAAAATATTTACTTTTGAATCGTTATTTTAAAAATTATGAAAAAAATATTTCTACTTTCTTCCATTTTGATTCTCTTTAATCTTGCACATGCTCAAAATCCATATCCAACTATACCTATAGATACGGTTCAATTTGTGAATGATGCAAAAATGAGCGGCCAATTTCCTAATGATTCCTCGGATTATGTAAATCCAGTATTTAAGAACCAAATTTTCAGAGATACATTTAGAATTGAAGGATATGTCCTTTTTGACCCAAGATTATACGGTTTACCTACTGGTAAAAACAGAGCTTCAACAGTAATAATGGCTGATACATTTGGAAGACCATGGGGAGGTGTTGAGGTTATGGCAGATCCAACAAGTTCGGTAATGATCCCAAGCCAGGTTACCACTTTGGCTACTCTCGTAAATGAAAATCATTTTTTTGACAATGTAAAACCTGGTTATAAAGTAAGAATTACAGGCATTTTAAGAACCTTTAGAAACGCAAACCCTGCGGGAAACAAACAAGGACAAAGTCAAATGAATTTGCTAAGAGGAAATCCAAATTGGGATAATTCAGTTGAAATATTGGATTTAAATCCTAAACAATTCACAGCCACTCCTATTAGGATAGATTCATTGATGACAGGAAATGCCAGCATAGGTCAAGTTCAGAAAAAATTAAGTGGCGAAAAATGGGAAGGCTCATACGTTGAACTAAAGAATGTGACAGTCCTTACCAGAACAGCTAGTGGTAGCCGTTGGTTCTGGAGTGTTGCCGATGAAAATGGTAATGCCATTGATGTAAACGATTTCTCGGGTTGGTTTAGAAATGACAACCTTTCTGATAGTTTATTGCCAGTTGGAAGGTTTACTCCTCCAATTATTGGAACGCGAATTAGTTTTATAAGAGGGGTAATAATTGAAAATTCTATTTCTAGTCAGTATAGGTATGTAATTGCCCCACTGTTACCATCCGATTTAGGTCCTGTAAGCTACACTCCTCCAACTATTGTTTCTCGTCAAAGAGGTCCAGTTGTTGCTACTTCAAATGATTCAGTAGGTGTTTTGGTTAAAGTACAACAAGGTTCTGCGCGTGTTTCAACTGTTAAATTATTCCACACAGTGGGATATACCAATACCGTGTTCGATACAATTAACTTAGTTCGCAACCAAGCTCCAAACGATACCACCTTATGGTATGGTTTTATTCCTAAAAGACCTAATGGTTCAATTGTAAAATACTTTGTACGCCCTACAGACGTAAACGGTTTCTTTACTAATTCACCTGATACTTTTGGTAGCTACAATGCCTATAAAGTAACAGATGCCGGTATCAAAACCATTCAAGATTTACAATTTAGCCCGTATCCAAACAACCAAACTATTTGGCATAACGATAGTATTTCGGGTGTTGATATTAGAGGTATTGTTACTTCAAATAACATGACCCAAGGTACTACAAATATCTTAACCATTCAAAATGGAACAGGCTTAAATAGTGCCATTATAGTAAACCGTGTAAACGGCGATATTACAGGAACTTGGAAAGCTGGTGACTCAGTTTCATTAACAGGTTTTAGAGTTGTTGAAACATTTGGTAATACTTGTTTAAACAGCGTTGCTGGAACAAAAATTTCTAGTGGAAATGCATTGCCAGCATTCACTACTTTAAACATTGATACTATCTCCACAATTTCTGCAAGTGCAGCTCGTCGCCCAGAATTATGTGGATACGAAGGAATGTTGATGAAGTGGGATAGCGTTTATGTAGTTAATGTAAATGCAGATGCGCCTTCTAATTTTGGTGAGTTCTTAGTAAATACAAACAAAACAAAAACCACCGGTTTACGTATTGATGATATTAGCACCAAATTACCTGATAATTTCAATAACAACTTAGTAGCTTCTCAATTGATGAAGAAAGCTCAAGGTATCTTTATCTTATCATTTAGCAACTGGAAACTAGAACCACGCGATAGCAATGATTTAGATTTCTCTGGCGCTCCTGATACAGAAAAACCTGTTATTACTTTAACTGGTAAAAACCCTGATTCATTGTTATTAAACGCTACGTATGTTGAACCAGGATTTACTGCTGCAGACAATAAAGATGGCGACATAACTTCTAATGTTGTTAGAACAAGTGGTATTGATAACACTAAAATTGGAACTTACTTAATCACCTATAAAGTAAGCGACTTAGCTGGCAACAAAGATTCTGTAACTCGTACAGTAATTGTGTATAGCAAAACAAGTATCAACGAAAACGAATTAACCTATGCATTAAGCAATGTGTATCCTAACCCAGCTCACGATCAATTAACATTATCTGTAAGCAATATCAATACCTTGCCATTAACAGCAAACATTATTGATTTAAGTGGTAGAACATTACTAAGCCAAACATTTACAAGCAATACGATCAACCATGTGTTTGATATTCGCAACTTGCAAAATGGTATCTACTTCTGTAACCTAGAATCGGCTAACGGAACTAAGACTATTAAGTTTGTAGTGACTAAATAAGCAGTCAATTCTATTCAAAAAGCGGGCTTACCAAAATTGGTAAGCCCGCTTTTTTTTGCCCTTTTATCCGATTACAAACGGATATAATCGGATAACATCCGACTAAATTATTCACACCCCTTCAAATTCGTTAGACAATAATTTTAAACAACTTAATTTAAAACGTATGTCGAACCTAAAAAACAGCGTGCGCCTGATGGGCCACTTGGGTCAGAACCCAGAAATTAAACACACTCCTAATGGAAAAAAAGTAGCTACTTTTTCATTGGCAACGAATGAAACGTACATCGATTCTCATGGGCAAAAAATTAGTGAAACCATGTGGCACTCTCTCGTAGCTTGGGGCAAACTTGCCGATTTAGCCGAACGATTTTTATCAAAGGGATTTGAGGTTTGCGTTGAGGGGAAAATTTCAAATAGAAATTATGTAGACAAAGCAGGCACAAAAAAATACTATACCGAAATTGTTCTTTCAGATATCTTATTAATGAACAATAAGGATAAAGCAAAAGTAAAAGGCTAGGACTTTAGCCTTAGAAATAAGGAATAGTCAAATACTAAATAATTGAGTATCGGAACCTTTAATATTTGATAATTTAATTAACATTATTTGGATAAAAAAAACTACATTTTTTCATATTTAATTGTTTACCTTTGCCTTACACATGGTAAAACTTGTGGATAGTATTAAACCAAAGAGGGTAAAATACACTTGGATAAGCATTAATTTTGAATCAAATAAAAGGAATAATTATGAGCAGCGACGTAAAAGAAAAATTGAAAGCCTTACAACTTACCATTGATAAGTTGGACAAAGCTTATGGAAAAGGTACGGTTATGAAAATGAGCGACCAAAAGATAGATGATATAGAAGCTCTATCAACAGGTTCCCTTTCATTAGACATTGCCTTAGGAATTGGAGGTTTACCTACAGGAAGAGTAATTGAAATATACGGACCAGAATCATCTGGTAAAACAACTCTTTCTATGCATGCCATTGCCGAAGCTCAAAAGAAAGGTGGCATTGCCGCATTTATTGATGCAGAGCATGCCTTTGATAGAAACTACGCAGAAAAATTAGGCATCGATATCGAAAACTTAATTATCTCTCAACCAGATGATGGCGAGCAAGCA
This sequence comes from Bacteroidetes bacterium B1(2017), assembly GCA_002256395.1. Taxonomy (GTDB): domain Bacteria; phylum Bacteroidota; class Bacteroidia; order UKL13-3; family UKL13-3; genus B1. The sequence goes on from NKJG01000005.1 coordinate 276,497, forward strand.
TTAGAAATTGCAGATGCCTTAATTCGTTCTGGAGCTATTGATATTATTGTGATTGACTCGGTAGCAGCCCTTGTACCTAAAGCAGAATTAGAAGGCGATATGGGCGAAAGTAAAATGGGCTTACAAGCTCGTTTAATGAGCCAAGCCTTGAGAAAACTTACAGGTACCATTAACAAAACAGGTTGTATTTGTATTTTCATCAATCAGCTTCGTGATAAAATTGGAGTTATGTTTGGTAGCCCCGAAACAACCACAGGTGGTAATGCTCTTAAATTTTACGCTTCTGTTCGCCTTGACATTCGCCGCATTGGCCAAATTAAAGATGGTTTGGATATAGTAGGTAACAGAACCAAAGTTAAGGTAGCTAAAAACAAAGTTGCACCTCCTTTCCGTACGGTTGAGTTTGACATTATTTATGGCGAAGGTATTTCTAAACTAGGTGAAATAATTGACTTGGGGGTAGACTTAGAAATCATCAAAAAATCAGGCTCTTGGTTCAGCTACAACGAAACTAAATTGGGTCAAGGCAGAGATGCCGTTAAACAATTACTTACCGATAATCCTGAGCTAAGCGCAGAAATTGAAGGCTTAATTAGGGCTAAAGCCAGCGGTGGCGAAATCTTCAAAGGAAAGCCTGGCGAAGAATAGGCGCTAACAAAAAATTTGATTGGTACAAATAAAAAGGCCTGCATCCTAATAGGAGCAGGCCTTTTTATTTTATAAATTATTCGACTAGTTATTTTTTTGGAGTCAAAATTAAATCTACTGTTACATCAATTGCTTCGGCAATTTTAGACGTTACAATGGTTGGAATCTCAATTTTATGATCTGCATTCTTTACACTAAAATTTGATTTTAGTTGGATAGTACCACCTTTTACAATAATTTTTCCAGGAATAGTTCTATCTACTTCTACCCCGTGAATAGTTAATTTACCTGTAACGGTAACGGTATATTCGCCATCCTTTGTTAAATCAATATTCTCATTTATTTTTCCTTTAAAAATACTCTTAGGAAATTTTTCACTCTCTACATACTTCTCATTAAAATGCTCTTCCATTAAACCATTTTGAAACTTAAAGGAAGTATTTGTAATAATGATAGCCATCTCCTTAGTATCGGCTTTTAAAACCGCTAATACAGTATTAGATTCGGCATCTATATTCTCCATAGGAGTTTTTGAAAAGAAACTCACCTTTCCTGTTGAAGTTGAAAACATTTGTGCGTTTGAAACTAAAGCCATGCTAAATCCAAACAATGCTGCTAATACTAACTTTTTCATATTCTTAATTTTATATTTTTTATTACCCAATTACCATGCCGAATAAATTTCGGAATCTCCTTTTTTAGTAAGCCTTTTTAGTTGAATGATCAAATGAAAAGGTTCTGCTAATATTAAACCCTAAACGAACACCCGCATTGGTTAAGCCTTTTGAATTAAACCAAGTAGTTTCTGTATTCTTAATCATTTGTTGTTCTAACATTCCTACACCATTGCAAAACATAATTTGAAAAACGTGCCCTCCTGTTTCAATATCCACTCCTAAGCCCAAGTAATCATACAAAGTAGAACCAGATGACGACTTCATATCTTTCCCAGTAAGTCTTGGATAATATTCGAAATTCAACCTAAAGCTACGGTTTAATTTAATACTACCACCCGTACCTAAAGCAAATGTGGTATTCAAATCACTCGAATATTTCACTAAATTTTCATGAACCATACACGGAGCAATTTGCAAACTCAATCTATCTCCAAACTTGCGTGCTATAATCAATTGATTGAAAAAACTCATGCGTGAAGTAAAATAATTATTACGTGTTGGATCAGCCCATTTCATTGAATTAACCGCCACATTGCCATAATAACCAATACTTACAGGCATTCCACCTTTACCTTTACTTTGCTTAACCAATTTTATTTTCAAGTTTCCATCATAGGTTTTGTTTAATGAGCTTCTAGCCACACCTACCTGAATTCTATCTGTAATACCATAATCAAAAACCAATCGCATATTAGCCTGATCCAAACCCCAAAGCTCATAGGCTCCTTTATTTATTTCGCCAAACCTATGAAGAATAACAAAATTTAAATGCTTAGCAGAAATATGCTCAATACTTTGCCCAGTAATAACACGAGTCGATTTAAAAGTAGCAAAAACAGGAACTGGCTTTTGAGGATTTTCTTGATTCAACATATTCAATAAATCGTCTTGTGCTTCTACCTTTAGTAGAAAACTAAAAATGAATAACAGCGTAAAAATCTTTTTCATTTGTTTAATTATTTAAGGCGCCTGCGGCTATCCAATTTCTCAATTTACTAATATCATTTGTGCTTAATGGACCACTAGTTGGCATTGTTCTTTGAACAACGGCTCTCAAATTCACAGCATCCTTATTGGTGCTTAATCCTGTGTAAGTCGACAAATCTGAGCGACCTGTTCCAGCCACATGGCAACCACTAGTAGCACAACTTCCTGCAACCAATGGCTTAATATCTTTTGCATAATAATACGTGGTTGTATCGGTTGTGTTGGAAAATCCATTTGGATATAATTCCTCCTCCTTGTCTAAATAACAGCCAGCCAAAGCTAGCATCACGATAAAAATTCCGCTAATTTTCTTCATTATCTAAATACTTAATTGATCGTTAATTTATTTGTAGTAACACCGTGGCAAGAATTACAACTACCTCCAGAAAAACCTTGGGTCATTGATTTTGTGTTCGAACCAACCGAGATGGAAGGATATACTCCATTGCCAAAATTTAGGATTTGATTGGTATAAAAATTCCCTTTGCTATCAGATGTTAATCGCTTAATAAGCTTTCCTTGTTTTCCTGGTTTTTCCCAAAGCTCAACAGTAACGCCTTTATTTAGATTACCAGAATTAGTATACACTGTTCCAGCAACCGTCCACCAACCGCCTTCCCTAGCAGCCTCACTCCCCGATACATTGTGGCAGCTTGCACAATTTTGTCCAGAGTTATGACTTTCATCCTCTCCAGAACCACTTTCTTTTAAATCTGCTTGTATTTGGTCGTAATGAGAACAAGAAACAATTACTCCCGAAAACAACACAAAAAATAGATAACTCAAGCGTGGCATTTTTGCCCAAATAGTAGTCTTCATATTAATTACAAATTTGCTCTTTTTTTTCGACAATTAATGTCAATTTAATTATTTAAAGCACCAGCCTTAACCCAAATCTGAATTTGCTTTATTTGGCACTCGTCAAGCTTCGACCCTTTAGGCATTGCGCTATAACCAGCCACTCCTTGTATACTACCCATTAATTTCCCATTAGCGGCTATGGATGCAACTCCTGCATGGCTACTTAAATTTATTCCACCACCTGCACTTGCTCCATTATGGCAACCATAACAGTAAGTATTTATTGTTTTTGAAACGACACCTGAATAGGTCACATTACTAGTATCACAATTTCCAGAATTACAGGTTAAATTTTGAGCACCTTGGTTAATCCATTTGGCAATTAAATCCAATTGTGTTTGAGACAACTTTGAATTTGGAGCTGGTGGCATTATGTCTTTAGAATTAGAGGTCACCATTACCTTATAAATCTTTGAACTGTTTAAACTATAAGGGGTCACTTTAGCCCTTGCACCTGCATAAGAATTTAAAACAATGCCTTCTTTTGCTGTAATATTATCATGGCATCCACTCATGGCACAATTAGAATTCAAAATTGGCAAAATGTCCTTTGTAAAATAAACAATATTGGGGTCGCATGGATTTGGGTTGGTAGTGCCTCCGCCATTTCCATTTCCTCCACCAGTTGGATTGGTATTAACATAAACAGGAATCAACTCTGCACTTTTGTGAGTACAAGAAACTTGGCCTAAAACAACTAGTAAAGACACAAGTAAAAAACCTCTTAACTTTTCCATTTTGATCATTTATTATGAAACAAAAGTGAACTAGTTAAACAGAATAAGGAAAATCAATTCACCGAACAGGGAAAAAACATACCTAAATCGGTAAAATTAAGCTCTGATTAAAATCCCATTAACCAATCTTTAAAGTCAGAAGACCGTTCGGCAGAGACTATTGTTTCAATATGTATGGCAGGTTTAAGGCTTAACTTCACCCTCGACTTCGAATGAGTAACCATCTCTCCAATGGCTTTAATATTTACAATAAACTGCCTATTAATTCTAAAAAACTGTTTTGGGTCAACCATATTTTGGATCTCATCCAGGTGATAATCCATGAGCATTTTTTGACCTTGAAACGTTATTAAAAAATCGGCTTTATCTTCCGTATAAAAATAGGCAATATCAGCAATTTCTACCACCCGTAAATTTTGTCCCAAGCGCAACATAATCCTAGTTTGATAAACTTTGGTGGTATCTTGAATGGCCTTTAGTAAACTTTCAACCTGAATGGATGGTTTGCCTTTCGCAAACTTATCAAATTTTTCAAGGGCCAATTGCAACTCCACTTTTTTCAGTGGCTTTAACAAATAATCGATGCTATTAACCTTAAATGCTTGAATAGCAAATTCGTTAAATGCAGTAATAAAAATAATGGGTGAAAGAACTTCAACCTGCTTAAATATTTCAAAACTCACCCCATCTGCCAAATGAATATCCATAAAAATCAAATCTGGAGCCCCCCATTTTTTCAACCACTCCACAGAGCTGCTAATACTATCTAAAACTCCGATAATTTCACAAGTTGGCTCTATAGATTTTAGCAAATCCTGAAGTCTATCTGCCGCTGTTTGTTCATCCTCAATGATGAGTATTCTTTTCATTTTTAATTAAAGGTATTTTAACAATAAAATCATGTGTACTTCTCTCAACTAAAACCCTTCGAGCTTGCAAAATGGCATATCTTTCGACAATATTTTTCAATCCAATTTGTGTTGAAACGGGTAGAGTGGTTTTTGCTTGAATAGGATTTGAAATCAATAAATAATCATCCTCCATTTTTTCAATCGTAATTTTCAAAGGATGTGCTTTTGAAACCACATTATGTTTAATAGCATTCTCCACCAAAATCTGCAGGGTCATAGGGGCAATTAAGCAAACAGAATCCCTCAATTCGGGAAGGATTTCTATTAAAAGATTTTCACCAAATCTATTTTTTTGAATAAATAAATAATCATTCAAAATGCTCAATTCTTCCGACAATGTAATCAAATCTTTCTCCTTATATTGAAGGATATTTCGAAAGAAATCAGACAAATGTTCTACATATTCAACAGCATGTTCTGGATTCTTTTCAATTATCCCAGAAAGTGTATTAAAACTATTAAATAAAAAGTGTGGGTTTACTTGACTGCGTAACGTTTCAAATTGAAACTTAATAGCATCGTTACTTATTTTTTCTTTCGCCTTTAGTTGTTTGAACCTAAAATAAAAAAATGCTCGAAGTATGAATCCACCTATAATCAAAATCAAACCATAAAACCAAAACGTTTCATAAAATGGTTTTTTAATTTCAAAAGAATAAGTAAGCATTTTTGAGGTTTTAAAATTATTGCTTGGCAAGGCTTTAATTTTAAACTCATATTTCCCTGGAGCTAATTTAGGATAGGATGCCTGGAGATTTCTAGATCGTATCCAATCGGCATCATACCCTTCTAATTTAATTAGATAATTTACTTCTTCTGGTAAATGATACCAAATCCCAACATAATCAAAGGAAAGACTATTTTCATCTGAACTAAAAACTCGTTTATATGAAAGATGAATTTCCTTTTCAAACAAATGCACAGATTTTAAAATTGGCTTAGGCCCCTCCCACAAATGATTTTTTCTGGGGTCATAACAAACAATATTTCTACCAGAACCTATCCAAACTTTACCCAGCTTATCCTTACATATTACCCGCGTATCCTTTGAAACACCTTCAAAACCAATTTCTTTATCATGGTATAAAATATTCCCTGAATGAATATTTAACATATCAATTCCCTTGCCGTTCACATAGATCAAATTCTCTCCATTGTCGGCTATTATATTGGCATACCCCTTTTCTCTTACACCTTCCTTTGTACCAAAATTCACAAACTTATTAGAGGCAAATTTATACAAGCCCAATTCGGGTGAATTAAGCCAAATATTCCCTTTTGAATCTTCACAAATGGCATTTACCACCTTACTTTCTAATCCATTTCCAACACCATAATGTGTTAACTTATGTCCTAGCAAACGAGAAACTCCAATACCATCAGTTGTAAACCAAACACCTCCCTTCGAATCCATAAACACCTGGTAATAGTAACTTTGAGGCAATCCATATTTAGAGGTAAATGCAGCAAAAACACCCTTTTCAATATCACCGTTATCAAATTCATAACAGGAAATTCCTCCAAATGTGGCAAACCAAATTTGCTCCTTGTTTCCAGTAATAGAAATTACATTATTATTAATTAAACCGCTTTTCTCGTTAAAATGTAACAGCCTTTTTGTCTTTGGTTGAAACACATAGACCCCCTCTCCAAAAGTTCCTAACCAGATATTAGAAAGGCTATCAATATATATGCTAACAGCTTTTACACCGCTTATATTTGAAGGTAATTCTACAAACTGTCCATTTCTTAATAAACAAATTCCATCACGATCACCAACCCACAAATTAGTTTCGCTATCAATACCCAAACATTGAATTGGACCCTTGCGTTTGGAAGGCAGTTGTAAATAGGAAAATAAATTGTTGGCACTCAAAATATTTTCCGACTTATCGGCTATCCAAATACTTCCACTTCTATCTTCTGCGATTGAATTTATCCTATTGTTAATTTTAGTATTCTGTTGATTAAAAACACCTCGTATCCTATTATTTTCAATGAATAGTAAGCCACTTTCTTCCGTAGCAACCCATAGTTGCCTTCCCTGCGTTATCAAGCCTTTTATTGAACCAAAGCTCCAGTCATCCTTTACCAAAATTGGCACTATTTGAGACCTGTTAGTATTGAAAACAAAAACACCCTTGGATTGAGTTCCAATTAACATTTCTTTTGTGGTATTCGTTTTCAGAAATGTTACCATTGGATCAGGCAAATTAGTGTTACATTTCAATGGCCTCAATCGTGGAAATCCATTTACAATACTTCCAATTGTGATACCTCCGTCAGTACCAAACCAAATTTGGGAATCATTAAACTCCTCTATACAATTAATATTATTATCTATAAGTCCGTCTTTAGCTGCTGTAAAATCATATTGATGACCATTTAATACTAAAGATATTCCTCCTCCATTCGTTCCAATCCAAACACTAGCATTTGACCCGATGGCAATAGCACTTATGGACGAACCTGTTATATTCGTATATCCGTCAAAATGAATTAATCTATTTTCCCTTAATTGAAACAACTCTCCTTGCTTGGTTCCAACAAATAATCCATAAGAAGGCTTAGAATAAATTACTGAAATAGTTTGATCAGAACTTGAGTCAGGTAGATTAATATGAACTACATTCATACCATCATATTGAAATAATCCCAATTGAGTTACAAACCAAATAAACCCCTCATGGTCTGTATAAACTTTGCTAATTTTTAATCCTTGATACTCATGCTCAAAACTATGCGAATTGATAAATGGAAGTTGAGCATTGCAGATGCTGCAATAAAAAACCATTAAAAAGAGCAAGACTAGTCTCATTTCTTTTCAAAGTTAACATTCACTGCAACATCAATCTGTTCAGAGATTTTTTGATTGACTATCGAAGGAATATTGATTTCATAATCACTCAAAAACACCTTAAAGGATGCCGAAACATTTATTTGACCATTCTTGATGGTAATCACCACAGGTAAAATTCGTTCTTGTGAAATTCCATGAATGATTAACTTGCCTTTTACCCGAACTTTATTGGTGCCATCTTTAAGCCAATCAACCTTATCAATAATTTTTCCAGAATAAGACGAAAAAGTATAGGTATTTGACTCAATAAATCGTTCATTAAAATGCTCTTGCTGTAGAGCACTGTTGAACCCTCCAAAAGAGGAGTTTTCTACACTTACGGCAAACGTATTTTGACTAGGATTAATTAAGCCTTTTATTTTATCTGAACTTGCTTTAATTATTTCCTGGGGAGCATAAGAAAAGAATGAAATCTTCCCATTCTTCAACTCATACAAGGAGGGAATTTGACCAATAAGGTTCCTATCACAAACCAATAGGTTCAGAAAAATAAATAGGAAATACCCCTTTCGCATGGTCAAATATAAGACCTTACTTTTTTATTACAACATCTTCCAAAATCAGGCTATAAGTGTATCCTGCGCCAAAATCTTTATTAACAGCAACGGTTCCTTCAAATGTAACAACATCGCCAACGGCTACTGTTTCTTTAGTGGTAAGAGTTAAATCAAAATCGCCCTTAAACTCTGTTCCATCTTGAATATGGATCCAATTTTTATCCATTATTTCAGCGCTAAATTTAGCAACTTTACCTTTTACCAAAACCTTTTTACCAGCTAAACTTTCTTTTTTCTCATATAAAGTTGCAATGGTAATTTGACCTTTTGCTGGGGCAATATCAACAGGCAATTTCACTTTCTCCACTACTGCACTTCCAACATGTGGTTGTCCTTGAGGCACAGGTTCTGGATTCATGTTTGTTACCTGACCCGGTTCCACCAATTTAGGAACCTCCAAAGAAACGCCCCCTACAAAATAAACCTTATCAAAAGTTCTACCTAAATCTTTACTCGCAAAATTGGTCATTAACATTTCATTCATGTAGTAGTATGGCTCTCCAATTACAATTTCTGTTAACGGACATGCAAGCCATTTTTCCACTCCATTTTCATTGACCAAAACATAGGTGTATTGAGTTGCATTAATTTTCTCCAAGGCAATTCCTTTATGAATATTTGGATCCAATTTAGTGCTTGGGGTTGATTCTCCGCAGGCAAATACTAGCCAAATTAGGCTTATTGAGAATAGTATATTTTTCATCGTTTTATGTGTTAGTTTATGTTCAATCTTACAATTTAATTGGTTTCAGAAGAATGCAATTTTTCTTGATGCTTTCTGTATGCTTTATCCTTTATGCCAGCGGCAATTACCAAAGCAAACACAGATAGGATAGCTATCCAAGCCCAAATTGGAAATATTGGAGTATCGCCAGTTCCATAGCTATGCATGCCTTTTGATAGATAATAATTTACCCCAATAAAGGTCATTAGAACCGTACCAAAAGCCAATACCGAACCAACTGTAAATAAATAATCTCCTCTTAATTTATCTACCAATCTTAAATGAACCACAATAGAATAAATCATGGTAATAATTAATGCCCAAGTTTCTTTGGCATCCCATCCCCAATATCTACCCCATGATTCATTGGCCCAAATACCACCTAAGAATGTACCAACAGTTGCCAATACTAAACCAATGGTAATATTCATTTCATTAATATGAGAAAGCTCTTTTATCATTAAGCTATACCTATTTCCATTGTGTTTATTTCTAATTAAATATAAGCTAAGAATAAATATTCCCAATATAAATGCTAAGCCTAAAAAGCCATAGCTAATTGTTAAAGTTGCCACATGAATTACCAACCAATAAGATTTTAATACGGGTTGCAAGTTGGTTAATTGAGGGTCATAACTACTATGGCTGGCGGTCATTAAAGTAAAAAACGCTAGCAAAGCCGTGGCAGCTAATGGGATTTTAGAAAAACGTATAAAGCTAAATCCTGCTAATATTCCTGCCCATCCTACTAACAATAAAGCTTCATACCCGTTGCTCCATGGCGCATGCCCAGATAAATACCAACGTAAACCCATTCCAAAAGTATGATAGGCAAATGCTAAACCTAATAACACCAAAAAGAAATTCAAGGAAAGCGAAACGATTTTATTTTTCTTAACCAATAGATTGTCAAGGTACGCTAAGATTAATAACACAATAGCTAAGGCACCATAAATATTTCTTAGTAGAATAAATATTTGAGCTTTGTTATAGTATATCTCCATTTTCACTTGATTGGCAGAAGGAATTAAATCTGCTACAGCGCTTTGGCGTTGTATATTTTCAATATACCCAACTATTCTATCAGCCCTTGAGAAATCCTCAGAATTAATGCCTGTGTAAGCTGCATTAAGGTAGGCCCCCATAAAGTTATTATAATTCAATTGTGGAATATTTAAGTCGGCTAGTATATTCCATTTATCCTGCAGCAAGATTTGTGCTTTAGGGTCATTCCAATTTATCCAAACAGTGCTATTTGCAACAGGCTCTGGAAATACCTTTAGCATAGAGCCATCGCTAAGCATCATAAATATTTCAAAGCGCTCGCTAACTTTTATAATTTCTTTATCAACCAAGTTTTGATCCTGACCTTTTTTTCTAAATGCTTCTTCGGTAAGTTCTTTTAATTTAAAATTCCCCGAAGCATCAACCAAATCTGCGTAGGCAGCGTATTTGCCTGTAATTCCCAACATATCGGCTACCGCTTTTTCACGCACATAAATAAGTTTTTGGTTCTTCCAAAAAGGTCTATCCAATATCAAATCAACAAACATTTGCATAGCATCCATTTTCCCCTTGCCTGCAAATTCAAACTGATCTTTTCTTGAAATTTTATGAAGTGCATCATAAGCCATCGTATGCACTGGCTCAGATCTTCCATCAAAAGTTTGAGCAATTAACATACCTAAACGCTCGGCATGCTCTGGGCTCACAGGCTTTCTTACAATTTCTTGCGCTTGGGCAGTAATTCCTAAGGCAAGCATCAAAAGTAGAGTCGAACCAACCCTCATTTTTCTAATTTCACGAATGCTTTTTGCCAGGATTTGAAACCTTGAATGTTTATTAAATAAGGTTAATATAAAACCAAGAGCTAAAAGTGTATACCCAAAATAGGTTATCCAAGTCCCCCAAAAATCATGGTTCACAGAAAGAACTGTGCCCTTTTCATCCTTATCATATGATGATTGAAAAAACCTATATCCATCATAATCTAATACATGATTCATATATATTCTAAAATTCTCCGTTCCCTCTTTACGGGTATCCATAATAGTAACCTCACTTGCGTAAGAACTTGGATTGCTTGAACCTGGATAGCGCTCCAAAATAAAATCATTTAATCGTAAGGAGAAGGGTAAGCGAATATCATTTTCTCCGCAACCTACTAATAAGGATATACCCTCTACATTTGCTTTTTGCATATCCGAAAAACCCTCCTGATTCATAAAAACAGGAACTTCATAATCCTTATCCTTAAAGTTTACAGCTAATAGTAAAGCTGGAACACCACCATCACCGGCCTCTGCTCGAATAACCTTGCGTACAGCTTTTTTATATCCTGCATGAAAAATAAATTTAAACGAATTATCTGCCAATCCATATTGTGTCATTGGGTTTAATTCAACTAATGCTCCAGCTGGCAACACTCCTTCTTGCATATCTGGAATAGTAATAGACCTTAATTCATAAGGAGCTAATAAGAAATACTTTCCTTCTTTTTCAAAGAAGATGATAGCTGTGGTATCATCGGCTGTATTAAAGGCCATTTTGTGGCTAAATGCGCTTGAAATTTCCTTACTTACTAAAAACAAATCCGATTCGTTTCCATTATCAAACACATTTAGTTTACAATAATCTTGCCCCCCCTCTACATTTTCGGCAAATCCATAGGTAGCACTCTTATAAAAATCTTTATAAGATATTTCCAAGTCGCCATTCTCCTTGGTAGAAATAGATTCGCTAAAATTGGCATCTGCTGTATCTCTTATGGCAAAAGGTATATTCAATCGAATTTCATTTCCTTGATCTATTGCTAAAACCTTTACAACTCTCTTAGGACTTAATAACACATTTGAAGATTCACCTTCTCTAATATGAACAACGCCTTCATAGCCAATATACCTTGAAACACCCGCACCAATTATCATCACAATAAATGCCGAGTGAAATAATAAACCAGCATATTTCTTTTTTGAAAGAAGGTTGTATCGCTTTATGTTTCCGATAAAATTAATTGCTAGTAAAACCATTACCAACTCAAACCATTTGGCGCCGTATACTAATTTATAGGCAGTTGCAGTATCATGGCTCTCTTCAATAAATGTGGCACCTGCCATGGCTATGGCAAAAACTAGCAACAACCACAGAGTGGCCTTTGTTGAATAAAGTAAATTAAAAATAAATTTCATAAGGTGTGTCGTATAATGTTCTTCGAATTCGATTTTACCCAAGTAGAATTATTACTATTTTGTAATGATTCACTTATTATTTGAGCGTAACGAAAGTAGCCTCTAGAAAGAATAAAAAAACTGACATTAATAAGGAAACTAGCAGAATTTTCTCAGGTATTGAAGCACTGTAAATAAAAAAAGTGCCCGACCGAATTTACGGCCAGGCACTTTTTTTTATGAAAAATTGACCTACTAGTAGATCAATATTTTTTGAATACTTCTATGAGTACCATTACTAATACTCAAGAAATAAACTCCCGATTGAACTTTACCTGATAAATCAAAAGATAATTTTTGTTCACCCATTTCAAGTTCATCATTTAATAGAGTAACAGCTTCTTTACCATCCATAGAAATCAACGTAATTTTTGTTGTTCCTTTAGTTGTATTGGTAAAGTTTACACCAATTCTATCTAAGGCAGGGTTTGGAAATACTTTCACTTCCGAATTAGAACTTACACTTGATAAACTGGTAGGTATGCCTTCTTCAATGACATACGAATTTTGATAGGTAGTATCATCTGTAGTTGCATCATCTCCATTTGAAGATAAAGAACTAAAATAGAATGTTACAGGACCACTTCCTTTGGCAGGAGCTGTCCAACTAAAAGTATATTCCTTTACACCGTCAGCAGTTGCACCAACCCTATGGTTCATGTAATATCTTCCAGAAGCCGCATGTAAAAACAACTTGGTTTCATTTGTATCAACTACTGCTAATGTTCCACACATAATATTCGAATCGTTTTTCAAAACAGTGCATGAAAAACCTACTGGTCCAGCACCTAAAATTTTAAATTTAACGGTATGTACTTCACCTGGCTTATATTTGGTTAATCCAGCGCCAAGTGTAAAAATTCTATGGGTATTGTCTTGAGTAACTGGCGCTACATCTGTATGACAACCAGTGCAATCTTTGCGTACAGTAATACCAGGTCCAATAGCATCCCAAGCTCTTGTAGTAGAAGTAAAATTAACCAATTTGGTAAATCCAAACTGGGTTAAGAAAATTGCTATTACGGTTAATGGTAAAGCATAAATAAGTTTAATTTTTTTCATAAAAAAAGTTTTGAAATGAATAAACAGATAAAGGGCCGAAACAGAATTTCGGCCCTTTATTTTAATCAAATTATTGAATAGGATTAGCTCTTAAATACCAGATAGCATTTCTTAATAAAGCATTGGTATATTTCGTATTATGGATACCACCACTATATTCTTTAATTGCTACAGAGAAAGCTTGCATACATGCAAATTGTCCATTAGTAATTGAAGGCCATCTTTGTGCACCAGCAACAGGAGTTGCAACTGTGGAACCGTTTACAACAAATTGTCCAGCTTTAGTTCCAATATTGTAACCGCCTGTGAAATGTTTAGTTGTAAATTTATACCAACGATTTACTCTTGTAATACCATCCGCTTCTAAAGTTGTATCTGTAGCACACATATACATACCTTTTACTTGTAATAATTCGGCAAGTGTATCTAAGTTTGCTTTTTGATTATTAAATGCGGTTGTAACTTTAGCTGTAGATGAAGAAAGTGGTGAACCACCATGACAATCAACTGTATTACAACCATTGTAATTACCTACTGCATCAAATGTATGTCCACCATGTGGAACATCACTAATAATTTTAGGCATAGCCATATGGCAATTTTGGCAAGAAGCTTGAGTTGTATGTGCAGAGTTTGTATAAGCTATTGGAGCTCCAGGGATTTCAATTGGACCAAATCCTTTACCTGCTAATACTGCACCTGGCCAGCCGTAATGGCCTATTGTTGAACCAGAAATATTAACTTTATTACCATTAGCACTTGTTTTAGTACTATCATAGAACATAGCTGTTAAATTAGCACCTAATGCTGGGTAATCTAATGAAGAACCATTACCAGAAGTTGTATTTTCTGTAATAGGTCTTGGTTGGTGACAATTTACGCATAAGTTACTCTTGCTATTATCTTGAGGGAAGTTTAAGTATTTAACTTTACCAGGCATAGCATAGAACAACATTTTAACTGAATCTTTTGTAGCTAAAGCCATTGAATCAGAAGGAGCACCTTTATGGCAAGTAAAGCAACTAATATGAGTTGGTAAACCATTCATTGCTGAAGAAACTGATGCAGGAACTGCAAAAGTATATGTGTATGGACCAGTACCAGTATAAGTAGGTTCAACTTTATTAGCTATTCTGTAGGTGAAACCTTCATTTGAATGGCAAGGAGCACATGAAGTACTTGCACCTTCGCCCATTGCTAATTCTTTACCTTCACCATGTTTTGAAAACTCATAAGCATAAGCTGCTTGGTCGCGTCTTTGCGCCATTGAACCTTGGTATGCAGCTGAGTTTTTATCATGAATATGGCATTGGGTGCAATTTGCAACTCCAGAAGGACCTTGAGGACCCATTGGACCTGCAACACCGGCAGGACCTGCAGGACCAGCTGGGCCAGGAGTTGAACTGCCAGAATTTGCAGCATATAAAGCGTAAGGAACACTTAACAACTGAGTAGTACTTGTAATACTATACGCTGTTCCACCTGCTGGATCAGTTTCTGTTTTAATAAAGAAAGGACCGTTTGCCCAATTAATAGAAGCAAATGTTCCACTTACTACGGTTCCACCACCAATTTCTATAGTAGCTAAACCGTTTGCATTGGTAACCGGAGTTTGAGTTTCTGAATAAACTACTGCACCAGTTGAAGTACCTTGTAAAATACTAATCTTCATTCCAATAGTTGTATTTACCACCAAGGCAAAACTGCTATTACGAACTACTGCTTGATAACTCATTCTATGCGGCGACTGAGCCGATAGTAAATTAGAGAAAAATAGCATCACTGCTATAAGGACGATTTTTGGGCTAATGTTTTTCATATATTAAAAAACTTTAATGATTTTAAAAATTTTGATTTCTAGATTGTCTTGATACACTTTTAATAGGTAAGCTCCATTTGGTAAGCCACCAACTTCAACGGCCGATTCATCAGCCTCAACTTTACTTTGTAGAATTTGCTTTCCTTGCGAATCGAATAAACCATAGTTTAAACCCTTTAAACTAATGTTCTCAACTTTTAAAGTAAACTTGTCTACGCTAGGATTTGGATACACAGATGCAGTTAAATTAATTCCTGCTAAACTCTTGTCTAATCCAGAAACCACAGAAATTTCATAAGGCTGTTGTAGCCCTTGAATTAATTTGTGGGTAGTACCCGATGGGGAGGAGTAAAACACTTGGCCGATACTGAAACTAGCAGTACCTCCACTTCCGCTGGCGTTCCCACCAGCAGCAATGTTGCCCTGCTGGGCGAATGCCGTTGTTGCCCCTAAACCTAGGAAACACCAACATAAAGCAATTAACATTTTTTTCATAAAACAAACCTGTTGTTGTCAACCTAACAATCGTTTGATAGGTTGTTTGTCGATACAATAGTAAAATTATTGTCAGATTAGGTTCATGACAATAATCAGTTTCATTCATGAAAAATGTCAAAAAAATGACTGCCCTGTGACAGAAAACATACGTAGGCAATCCCAATTAATTGGATTTGCTATAGCACAAAGTGTTGAGCACTAGCAATAAAATAAGCGAAAGAAAAAAAAATGATTTTCTAATTTACCACCAAGCTAGCAGTAGTAATTCCATGGCAACTGTTGCAACTGCCTCCAATATATCCTTGGTTCATCATTTTACTGTTTGAACCAACAGTTACAACTGGGTAACATCCATTATTAAAATCTATGATTTGATTAGTATAGAAATTTCCATTGTTATCTGAAACCAAGCGCTTGATTAATTTACCTTGTTTACCTGTTTTTTCATATAACTCTATCACAGCATTTTTTTGAGCACTAAAATTTGAGGCATAAATTGTTCCTGCAACTGTCCACCATTTATCTGCACCAGGAAACTCGCCATTATTATGTGAATTATGACATTTGCCACAATTTTCACCTGAGTTATGACTTCTACCTCCACTTTTACTTTCAACTGGATTCTTACTTAATTGGTCGTAATGCGAGCACGAAATAACCAAAAGCAAAGCCACTATGAAGGCTACATAAACAGTGTTTTTCAAAACTCCTTCTTTCTATTTATTGTGGGCAACCAGCATCTAACCAAAGCTGAATTTTCCTCACATTACAAGTGCCTATATGAATTCCGCCTTTTGGCATAAACTTACATCCTCTACCTTTAGCTGTACATAAAACTAAACCCGATTGAGTATTTGTTTTTACCTCAGCGTAGGTATGCAATTTAATATTTCCATTTGCATCAGTTGCATTGTGACAACCTCTACAATACATACTCATTATAGGAGCAATATGGGTGGTATATTTAACATTTGCTGTATCACAATTAGAGTTATAGCAATCAGTTAACCTAGCGCCTTGGCTAATCCATTTATTTAATAAGGCAATAGCGGCAGGATCCAACTTTGGATACACCGAATAAGGCATTGCATTTTTGTTTATCTCACTCATCGACTTAGTCAAACGAGCTTTTATTTGAGCATAATTTACTAAAGAAACTCCATCCGCTCCACCTGGCGAAACATGGCAACCAGAGCGCATGGCACAAGCTGTTTGAAACAAAGGAAGGATTTGAGTGGTAAAGCAAATGGAATCGCTTGTTGGTAAATTAGGAATGGGAGCTTCTGTAACAGTAAAAGTATCATTTGGATCTCCTGGCAATCCTTTTATCAACACATTAGGTTCATGCTTACAGGTAGCAAATAAGGCAATAAAACCAAAAATAAATACAGGTAATAACTTCTTCATAATTTGACCCAAATATATTATTTAAAATCTAAAAATCAAGCAACTAAAACTCACTCGCCTTAATAAATAAGTCTAACTCTTTGTTGCCACTACCTCGTAATTGATTCTTATTTCCTTCCCACAAACTCTGACCTTGGTAGATAAAAACTATATGATCGCCCATATCAAAAACGCTCTTAATATCATGCGAATTTACAATAGTAGTAATATCATATTCCTGAGTAATTTCCATAATTAACTCATCAATTACCCTTGAGGTAAGAGGGTCTAAACCGCTATTTGGTTCATCGCAAAACAAATATTTGGGATTCATGGCAATAGAACGAGCAATACCCACACGTTTCTTCATTCCACCACTTATATTACTAGGGAACAATTTATTAACGTTCTCTAACTTTACGCGTTTCAAGCAAAAATTTACTCGTTCTAAAATCTCTTCCTTGGTAAAATTGGTAAACATTCTTAAAGGAAAGGCAACATTGTCTTCCACACTTAAAGAGTCAAATAAAGCACCACCTTGAAACAACATTCCTATTTCTTGCCTAAGTTCCTTTTTCTGGTAATAATCTAGGTTCAAAAAATCTCGCCCGTCAAAATCAATAATGCCACTATCTTGAGCTAATAAACCCACCATGCATTTCATGAGCACACTCTTACCTCCCCCACTCGCACCAATTACAAAGCTACACTGCCCCTTTTTAAAAGCAGCATTAACATTCTTAAGTACAGGCCTTCCATTGAAAGATTTGCTAATATCTTTTAACTCTATCATTTAATATAACATCAATTGGGTAAGAATATAATCAAAGAAAATAATGGCTATACAACTTTGAACCACCGCTTTAGTACTAGCCGAACCAACCTCTAAGGCTCCACCTTCTGTTTGATACCCATGTAAAGAAGAAATGGTTGAAATTAAAAAAGCTGAAGTAACGGCCTTTGTTAAAGAGTGCGTAATAAAGAAGGAATTAAAATCCATACGTAAACCTTGAACATAGGTATCAACAGTTACCATTTCAGAAAAATAACAAGAAATAGCACCTCCCACATTGGCTAAAAACATACTGTAAGTTACTAAAGCTGGTACGGCAAACAAAGCGGCAACTATTTTGGGTAAAGCCACATAACTAGCGGCATTTACACCCATAATTTCAAGTGCATCTATTTGTTCACTTACCTTCATGGTTCCAATCTCAGAAGCAATGTTTGAACCTATTTTACCAGCCATAACTAAGGCGGTAATAGTTGGCGAAAACTCAAGAATATTTGCATCACGCACAATCCTACCTAAAATGGTCATTGGCACCAAACTGCCTTGCAACTGGCTACCAAATTGAATTACCGCTACCGCTCCAATAAACATGGAAATGATAGACACAATGGCGAATGAGTCGTTACCCATTTTATAAACCTCTGTAAATAGTGAACGCCAAAACATGCTCCACTTATCAGGCTTTCTAAAACAAGCCCTTAAAAAAAGTATATAGCTACCAAATTGATTCAAAAAAACCATGAACTAAAATGTTTTTATAAGTTAATAAAACCGAGGTAAATATAATGCATTCCTAATTATGTGCAAGAAAGGAACATTTACTAAGATGAATAAATAGTTGAGAGGATTAAGAGCAAAAACAATAATTTTGTTTTAAGAAATGGAAAAAGAAATGAAACCAACAGTTCTTGTAAGCGGCTGTACAAAAGGAATTGGACTTGCAATTGCGCAAAAATTTGCACAGGAGGGATTTAACGTGGCAGGTTGCGCAAGAAACCAAAGCGATTTAGAACTTTTGTTTACTCAACTCTCTACTCAGTATCCTAAGCAGCATTTCTTTATGGAAGCATGCGATGTATCTAATACCGAACTTTTAAAAATATTTGCAAAAGATGTGCTTAGAGAGTTCGGAACCGTGCAGGTATTGGTGAATAATGCAGGAGTTTTTATGCCTGGAACCATTTTGCAAGAAGAAGAGGGTGCATTTGAAAAACAATTTTTAACAAATGTAAGTAGCGCCTATCATTTAAGTAGAATAATTGGAACCAATATGGTCTCTAATTTGGTAGGACATATTTTTAATATCTGCTCAACAGCAAGTATTACCGCCTATACCAATGGTGGATCGTATTGTATTAGCAAATACGCCATGCTTGGTATGAACCAAGTTTTAAGAGAAGAATTAAGAGAAAAGAACATCAAAGTTACGGCAGTTTTGCCAGGTGCTACACTAACAGATAGTTGGAAGGGAAGTGATCTGCCTTCTGAGCGTTTTATTCCTGCCGAAGATATTGCCAAATTGGTTTGGAATGCCTATGACCTATCTCCTTCAACGGTCGTAGAGGAACTATTAATTCGTCCTCAATTGGGTGATTTTAAATAAACAAAAGCTACTTTCTTTTACCTAAAGAATGGGCTTATTCCATCAATTTTTAAATTAATCTACTACTTTTGGGAACAAAATCCCCATCTATCCGTTTTAACAAAATATGAACACCAATTTGCTCTTTGTTGATAGTTTAACCAAGTATAAAAGAAGAATAACCAATACCGTAAAAATTGGCGACTTACTTATGGGAAGCGAATACCCAATTCGTATCCAAAGTATGACTACAACCGACACCATGGACACACTTGGCTCGGTAAACCAAATCATACGAATGGTTGATGCGGGATGTGAGTTGGTAAGGCTTACTGCCCCAAGTATAAACGAGGCAGAGAATTTAGCCAATATTAAAAAGGAACTTCAAAAAAGAGGAGTTCATATACCACTTGTTGCCGATATTCATTTTACGCCTAATGCGGCTGAAATGGCTGCTAGAATTGTTGAAAAAGTAAGGGTTAACCCAGGCAATTACGCGGATAAAAAGAAATTTCAAGTTCTAGAATACACTGATGTAGAATACGATGCAGAAATTGCACGTATTAGAGAAAAATTTCTGCCGCTTTTGGCCATTTGTAAAGAATATGGCACTGCTCTTAGAATTGGAACAAATCATGGAAGCCTATCAGATAGAATATTGAGTAGATATGGAGATACTCCCATTGGAATGGTTGAAAGTGCCATGGAGTTTTTACGTATAGCCGAGGACGAGAATTTTCATAACATCGTATTGTCGATGAAAGCGAGTAATCCTCAAGTAATGGTGCAAGCATACCGTCTTTTGGTTCAAACCATGAACCAAAACAATATGCATTACCCTTTACACTTAGGAGTAACGGAGGCGGGTGATGGCGACGATGGCCGCATTAAATCTGCTCTTGGAATTGGAGCACTTTTAGAAGATGGAATTGGCGATACCATAAGAGTATCTTTAACCGAAGACCCAGAATTTGAAGTACCTGTAGCTAAAAAATTAGCTAAAAGATATGTAGGCAGAGAGAATAATACCGCCATTCCTAATGAATCGGTATGGATGAAAGGCCAAGCACAACGCTTTTATAGCTATGAAAAAAGAGTTACACAAGAAGTATATAATTTTGGAGGAAACCATGTTCCAAGGGTACTTGCCAATTTTAGTTTTGGCCCAACCCAAATGCAAGATTTAGCTGCAATTGGGTATACATATGAGCCCATTACAGATAAATGGAGCATGAGTGATGTGGGGGCAGATTATATTTACTTTGGTTCAGAAAAGCCTGAATTCATGCTTCCAATGGGCCTTAAAGCCATATATAATGCGGCAGACTGGCAAGTATTAAGTAATAAAGACAATTCATTTCCTTTATTCAAAGCAGAAGAATTTTTGGATGCATTTGTTTTTTCTAGCACCTTAAACTTTGTAAGAGCAACTACACTTGAATTTAGTGAAGCTAAATTTTTAGTTAAATTAGGGAGCACAAAAAATGTAGTTTTAATTCTTGAACCCTCACACCCAAATGCCATGTGTGATTTGCGCAATTCATTGGGCTTGCTTGCAGAACACAATTTAAGCCTACCCATTGTTTTTGGGTTAAGTTACCCAGCAGAGGAAAATCCGCAAGAAAGCCTTGAAACCACCATGTTATTTAGCAGCACCGACAGTGGAAGTTTATTAATTGATGGATTTGGCAACGGAATCTTTTTTACAAACAGCCAAGAAAGTCCAAAACGTTTGAACGATATTTCTTTCGGAATTTTGCAAGCGGCTAGAACCCGTATTAGCAAAACCGAATATATTAGTTGCCCAAGCTGCGGCCGCACCTTATTTGATTTACAGGAAACTACGGCTATGATTAGAAAACGTACTGACCATTTAAAGGGAATTAAAATTGCCATTATGGGCTGTATCGTAAACGGTCCAGGCGAAATGGCTGATGCACATTATGGTTATGTGGGTTCAGGCCCAGGAAAAATAACCCTTTACAAAGGTAAAGAGGTGGTCAAAAAAGCAATAAATTCTGAAAATGCTGTAGATTTATTGATAGATTTGATAAAGGAAAATGGTGACTGGATTGAAAATTAAATATTGATACAACCATATTACTTAATTAATTGTCTAATTTGCATATTAATAGGAAATCTCTAAATTCGAAACTTTAAAACAAATCATAAAAAATGAAAAAAGTGTTACTAACAGCTCTTGCTGCGCTATCGATTGGTACTGCTGCAATGGCACAAAAAATTGACAACAGTAAAGATCGCCGTTTTCAATCAGTAGGTGAAGCAAGCAACCCATTCAAAACTAAATCTTTGCATAAAGCAGGCCAAGCAGTTTCAGATTGGTATTCAATTATGGATATGATTGATCAAAGTAATGTTGGTTCAAGCTTAACACCATTCGTTAACTTCATGGTTCACGATTCATTAAATAAATTTATTGAAAGCGATGGAACAGTTAGATACGGCGGATGGCAAAGTGTTGGTCAAGTAATCGATCCAAAAGACGATTTAATTAACTTGACAACTTCTCCTCAAAACCAATTGTCTCGTTTCAACAGTTACAAGTGCGATAGTATTGCTTTCCAATACTTATATGTACGTAACGTTGATTCTATTTCAGATGGTATGGGTGGCAAAGCTAAAGTAGTAGATACTTTATTTGTTGCTTTCTTCTCTGGTGCTCAAATCAAAAAATTAAGCTTTACTTCTTCTGGAGATAAATTAGCCTTAGTTGATTGGGATTACACAAAACGTTTACCTGCTAACTACGTATCTATTCAAACTATTTTGTTGAACAGAGGCGATAATGGTATTTTTGATACTACTGTTTGTAACAATAGCAATGGTGGTTTTGAAAACGGTTGGATTACCAAAATTGGTCAAATTCCTGCTCCTGCTGGAATGGCAATTACTGCAAACTCAAATGGTTCAACTACTAACAACTTAGTTGGTATGTCGTACACATTTAAATCTGGTGTTCCTACCATTGTTGGAACAGATACAGCTGTTATGGTTTACCAAAAAGATCCTATCACTACTCCTGCTGGAATGCGCAGAACAAACTATTTCGGTTGCAGATTCCAACAAAATTCTGGTACTACTGGTTGGGCTAACCAAAGCTTCTTCAATACCTCATTATTTGCCTTGAAAAATACTTCTTACAAAGATGATGGTAATCCAAACTCTTGGAAAGGTTATGTTTCTGGAAACGCATTTACGAATGATTTATTCTTAGAATCATGGTTCCATTTATCTACTACAGGTTCTATCCTTGCTGGTGTTAACGAAACTGATAACGTAAGCATCACTAGCGTTTATCCTAACCCAAGCAAAGGTTTTGTAAAAGCTAATTTCGAAACTAAAACTAGCTCTGATGTTAAAGTTGAAATCGTTAACTTAATTGGTCAAACAGTTAAAACTATTAACTTCGGTAAAACTGCTGCTGGTACTTATGAATTACCAATGGATTTAACTTCATTAAATCCTGGTGTTTACATGATTAGCATCACTGCTGGAAACAGCACACATACTCAAAAATTAGTTATTGCAGAATAATTAGTTTTTAGCATGAAATGTAAAAAGCTCCTGCCATTGGCAGGAGCTTTTTTTTTGCCCTAGTAACAAACCCTCACTTTTATAAGCAAAAAACCTCCATTTAACCTATCAATTCTACTCTTAAAAAAAACTTAAATAATATCATTTATCGCTGATTATTATTTTATTAGATTCGAAATTGGCATAAAAACCGCACACTGAATAAGTTGTCTTAAAAACACTTAAAAATTGCGGGCTATACCTCTATTGAAAAAAGTAAAATACATATCCTTGATTTTTGCATTTTGGCTGAGCCTAACTAAGGTTCAGGCACAGGCAACGGTATGCCCTAGTAATATTGATTTTGAACTCGGGAATTTTACTAATTGGTATCTTTATACGGGTGTGTGTTGCCCCATTGTAACTCCGTTTTTATCGGGGCCTGTGGGAAGTAGACATACAATTACTTCTGGAGTGG
This sequence comes from Bacteroidetes bacterium B1(2017), assembly GCA_002256395.1. GTDB lineage: Bacteria > Bacteroidota > Bacteroidia > UKL13-3 > UKL13-3 > B1. The sequence goes on from NKJG01000005.1 coordinate 299,838, forward strand.
CAGTAGACCCTTATGGAAAGTTTCCAATAGCAGATACATCCAAAGGAATATTCTCTTTAAAGCTAGGTAATGATAAAGTAAATGCGGAGGCCGAACGTGCTAGGTATTATGTGCGAGTGCCAAATAATACTAACAACTACAGCCTTTTATTAAAATATGCCGTTGTTTTAGAAAACCCTTCTCACCTGCCCATAGAACAACCAAGGTTTGAGGTAAATGCGTATGATTCATCTAATAATGCTCCTATCACTTGCTCTCAATTTAGCTTTGTGGCATCGTCTGTTTTACCAGGTTTTACCTTAAGTTCCAAAGGCAAAGACGTGTATTTTAAACCCTGGTCTTTGGCTAGTTTAAATTTATCGGGGTATGCGGGTAAAACGGTAGCTGTAGATTTTGCTAGTGGCGATTGTAGCAAAGGAAAACACTTTGGCTATGGCTATGTGGATGTGAATTGTGTATTGTTTGAAATTAGCTCCGTTGCTTGTAAAGGAAGTACCGTTTCTACCTTTACCGCACCACCTGGTTTTATGCGTTATCGCTGGTATGATTCAACGTTTTCAACCCTGTTAGATACCAATCAAATTGCTCACATACCCACGCCGGCAACCTTTAACAAATACCATGTTGTATTAACTGCTTACCCTGGCTTTGGTTGCGACGATACCCTTTCTACTACAATTTACACATCCGACTTATTCGTAAAAACCAATCCAGATACATTTGCCTGTAAAAATAGCCCGATTCAATTGCGTGATTCAGCTTATGTATCAGCTAGGTTTATGCCTATTAGTTATAGTTGGAACCCCAGCACAAACTTAAGTTGTTCTACCTGTTTAAACCCTGTTGTAAACTCAAACATTTCACTTAAATATAAACTTACTGCCACCGATGCAATAGGGTGTGCCGCAACAGACAGCGTAAGGATTATAATGAGATCAGATAGTATTACGGTTCAGCCTGCCAATGCACAAAAATGTTTAGGAGCAAGTGCAACCTTTAAAGCAGTAACAGCAGGCCATGGCAACTATACCTATCAATGGAGACGTAATGGCGGAAATATTGTTGGAGCAACTAAAGACTCATTTACAGTTAGCAATATTACCGTTGCCGATACTGGCACCTATTGTGTTCAAGTTAGATGGGGATGCGATAGTTCTTTATCTGCTTTGGCAAGACTAAGTTTATTTCCTAAACCAATTATTACACAACAGGCCCAATCCATTGAATTATGTGCCGGTAGTCAGGCCCTATTTAGGGTTAGTACAAATGGCATTAGTGGCATTAGTTATCAATGGAAAAAGAACGGTCTGAACCTAAGTGGACAAAACAAAGACTCAATTAAAATAAACTCTGTAACAGCAGCAGATACGGGGTACTATAAATTACAGGTATCGGCAGTTTGCGATACTATTTTATCTGATTCTGTATTGCTTCGTTTAAAAAGTACGACCACTATTCTTACTCAACCTCAAACCCAAATAACTTGTATTGGCAATAGAGCAACTTTTAAAGTTATTGCCACTCCTACTCCACTTAGTTACCAATGGAAAAAGAATGGAATAAATAGTATAGGTGCAAACTTAGATAGCCTTAGTTTTATGGCTAATAGTTTAATGGATACAGGTGCATATACAGTGTTAGTAAGAGGAGCCTGCGATTCAGTTTTGTCTCAAGTTGCTAGTTTACGATTAAATATTCCACCAAGCATTACACATCAACCCGATTCGTTTTTGGGTTGCAAAAATGCACGACATGTTTTAAGAACTAATGCAGTTGGAGCTGTAACATATCAGTGGTTTAAGAACGGAACTGCTGTGACTTTGGCCAACTTAGATTCATTGGTTCTTCCTTCGGTTCAAGTTGCAGATACAGGCTCTTATTATGTGAAAGTAATTGGCTTATGCGATACCATAAATTCTGCACTAGCGAATGTAAAACTATATGCAAAACCAAGTATTGTTTTACAACCAATAGTACAAACGGCCTGTGTTGGTTCGAACCTAGTTTTGCGCAGTTTGGCGAGTGCTGCACAAGGCCAAAGTATAAACTATAAATGGTTCAAAAACAACGCAGCTCTTGCTAGTGCAAATACCGATTCACTTAATTTAAACTCCATTACTTCTAGTGATACAGGCTATTATAAAACACGCATAATTGCAGCTTGCGACACCTTGTTTACCGACTCTGTTAAAGTTAGTTTATTGCCAGGAGTTAGCATAACGCTGCAACCACTTTCGGCCATAAGTTGTTTAAATAATACTCAAACATTTAAGGTGAGTGCAACTGGAACGGGTCCGCTTAGTTACCAATGGAAAAAGAATGGCACTGCCATTACAGGAGCTATTCTTGACACCTTAAGTTTTGTGGCTAGCAGCATGGGCGACACCGGCTCCTACACGGTTCTGGTAAAAGGTTTATGCGATTCGGCAGTATCACAAGTTGCGAGCTTCCATTTAAACATTCCTCCCACTATTACACATCAACCCGATTCGTTTTTGGGTTGCAAAAATGCACGACATGTTTTAAGAACGAATGCAGTTGGAGCTGTAACGTATCAATGGTTTAAGAACGGAACGGCTATACCTTCGGCCAACTTAGATTCATTGGTTCTTTCATCAGTTTTAGAGGCAGATACAGGTATTTATTTTGTGAAGGTAATTGGCTTATGCGATACAAGTAGTTCGGCAAGTGTGGCTGTGCGTTTGTATATAAAACCTAGCATTGTTTTGCAACCTATTGGCAAAGACACTTGCGTTGGCTCTAACCTTGTATTACAGTGCCAAGCAAGCGTTGGGCAAGGACAAACACTAAGTTATGTATGGTATAAAAACAATAGTCTTATTACAAGTGCCCACTCAGATACTTTACAAATAACTAGTTTAAAAGCAAGCGATACGGCTTACTATAAAGTAAAGATTGGATCAGCCTGCGACTCTATCTATAGCGACTCGGCAAAAATTGGCATGTGGGATGCCCCAAGTTTGGTTCAGGACTTAACAGACCAATTTAAATGTAGCAACGATGCTGTTTTATTTAAGATACAAGCTATTGGAAAAGTACCATTAACTTTTACTTGGAAGAAAAATGGTGTGCCTATAACAGGTGCCACAAGTGATTCCTTATTTATTAGCCATGCAGCTTATAGCGATACCGGCACCTATCAAGTGCAAGTTACAGGCCAATGCGGTGTTATAAATTCGAGCTTAGTTTCGCTGCATTTAAATGTTCCTATTGTTATACTTACCCAACCCATAAGCGCACAAAAATGCCATGGAAGCACCTATGTATTGCGCGTAATGGCCACTGGAGCAAACTCCTTTAATTGGTATAAAAACAATTTGCCTATTATAGGCGAGCATGCCGACTCCTTAGTATTAACAAGCCTAAGCACTGCCGATACAGGGACCTATTTTGTAAGTGCAAAAGCTAGTTGCGATAGTTTGCTTAGTGCTCCTGCAAGCATATCACTTTACCCTGGAATAAACATTCTTAGCATGCCACAAAACGTATTGCTTTGCCAAGGTAGCAATGCACAATTTGTAGTAAATGCAGAAGCCTATGAAAGCCTAACTTACCATTGGACAAGAAATGGTTTGAACCTACCTACAAATAGCGATACGCTAAAACTAACAACAATTGGAGTGGCAGATACGGGGTATTATAAAGTTCAGGTTATGGGTAGATGCGATACACTCTACTCCGACTCGGCACGCTTGGCACTTAGGGCTATGCCTAATCTACAAGGTGGAGCTCAAACATTTTTAAAATGTGTTGGCGATACCTTAAGTTTAAGAGCAAGCGTTACAGGTGGTGATACTGTTTACTACCAATGGAAAAAAGATGGTTTAACTATTCCTTTTGCCACAAAAGATTCTTTGCTTATTACTAACCTTACCTATACCGATAGTGGCAATTACCAAGTGAGTATTACCAGTGCGTGTGGAGTGCTAACTTCTGCCACAAGTAAACTAAGCTTTCCGCCTGCTGCTAGCATAAGCGCACAACCAAGTACTCTTAATTTATGCTTTGGAAGCAGTGCCCAACTTATATCGCATGCGGCCTACTCTAACAGTGTGCAATGGTATAAAAATAACAGCAGTATACCTGGCGCAACTAAAGACACATTGCTATTTAATTCACTTACATTTAGCGATACAGGAAGTTATTATTTAAAAGCCACAGGCGCTTGCAGCTTAGCAAACAGTAACCCTGCAAGCATTGCTGTAAACCCTTTGCCAATAGGAACATTGCCAGATAGCAGCATTGTGTGTACCAATGTAAATACTCTAAGCATGCCAGGTTTTACTAGCTATACTTGGAGCAATGGATCAAACACTGCAACTACCACAATTAGGGCTGCGGGTAAATACAAAGTGCGTTTTACAGATGCTAATGGCTGTGTTAATTTTGATTCGACACACGTAAGCTTAAAAGATTTGCCAAGCATTGCACCCCTCACAAACCAAACACTTTGCAATGAATTACCATTAGCCTTAAACGCCAATGTGAGTGGGTATGATAGCCTCAGGTGGACAAGTAATGTAGCAGGTGTATTTAGCAATTCAAGCTCTGTTGCAACTAACTTTTTTATTGCAACTGGCTTTACAGGTTTGGCTCAGCTTACTTTACAAACCTATAATAGTTGTGGGCTAAGTAGCGCTGGTATGCAAATAGATTATAAAGCAAAAGTACTTGCAACCTTTACACCTGCCGATACTATTGCTTGCGAGGGTGATAAGCCTATTGCATTAAACCCTGTAAACGCCGGAGGGGTATTTAGTGGTGAGCAAGTAAGCAGCACTTGGTTCGACCCAAAAAAGGCAGGAAGCTTTGTAGTAAACTATCAAATAAGCTCAAATGGATGTAGTGATATTACCAGCCATAGTATAGAAGTTATAAAAGTACCTATTGCCTTATTTAGCTACTTACCAAGCATGCCTACCATTGATTTTCCGGTGGTATTTACGTCCAATTCTATAGATGCCAAACAATTGCTATGGGATTTTGGAGATGGCAATACTGCTAACACTAGCACCGCCGAAAACCTATTTGGTAACGAAGGAAATTACCTGGTAACACTGACAGCTTTAAATGCCATGTGCTTTGATACCACCAGTCAACAAATTCAAATCTTAGGAAGCAATTTTATATGGGCACCCAATGCCTTTACTCCAAATGGCGATAATGTAAATGACCTCTTTCATATAATATACAAAAACAGCAAAGGCGGAACCTTAACAATCTTTAATAGATATGGCGAAACCCTATATACCTCTGGCAACTTAAACGATGGTTGGGATGGAATGTACAAAGGCAAACTCTGCCAAGGCGGGGTGTACTTTTATATTGTAGAATACACCGACAATAATGGTGGCACGAAGTATTTGAAGGGGAATATTACGCTTCTTGATTAATATAGCATGGGCTCACTTCGTTCGCTTGGCTGGGCGTTGCATGGATGTGCGCTTCGCTTACCTAGGCATGGCAAGACCTGCGGATGGAAGTTGTATTCAAAGGACATTTAAAGGAGATCACTTATACATTGTGCGGGGGGCACTTGTAGATAGTGAGGTTGCCTCTTATACACTATGCAGGTGACACATGTGCATAGTGCGGGTGACACTTGTACATAGTACGGATGACACTTGTACACTATGCGGATAGCACTTGTACATTGTAAGGGTGCTACTTGTACATTGTACGGGTGGCACTTGCACATTATAAGCATGACACTTGCACTTATTAGGGTGACACTTGTACATATGCGACATAACAATTTGCACCTGTAAGGGTTACTGTATAACATAGTACGATTGCCTGTTTTACATTGTGCAGTTGAGCAATTCAAGTATACCTAGTAGTTTATTGTACTAGTTGACAACAAAAACACTTCCTACGCAACACGCAACAGATGGCAAAGCCAACGCACGAAATCATCCATCGCAAAAGCTATGGCTAACAAAGCTCTTAACAGACTTTATTTAGGAATGTATAATTACCCCCTACTTATTCCCTAATTTTCTGCCTTTTTAAACTTAAGAACTTTCTTATTTCTCTCCAAAAAATTAAACCCTATATCTAGGGTTAGGATTTGTTTATCCTTCATTTGAAATCTATAATAACGACCATCTGTTTGAATGGGTTCTAGTATATTTTCACTTCCAAAAAAATCCAAGTTATAATTAAGCTTTCCTTCCTTGTAAACCTTGGTACTTTTTAAGAGTAAACTCCATAAGTAAAAGCTCTCCGACTTTGAGAGTGAACACTCATTTTTGTTTTCAATAAATTTAAGATCCTGTATTTGTAAATAGGGAGGAATATTTTGTAGAGTATCTAATTTAATATTCTGATACAAATACCTTACAGGTGAATAGGCAAGGTAAAACTCAAGAGGAGCCTTACCTCCATAGTCTAAAATGGTTTTAACAAGGGTATCGTTCTTAACAAAGCTAACTGTAATTTCCTCATCATCTGTCCAATTTGCGTAATAAGAATCTTGCAGCTTTTCAATGTTTGCTTTCTTAAAATTCTTTTCTATTGCTAAGAAATCACTTAGCGATATTTGCGAGGTAAATAGGCCATTATGAGTATTATAACTATCTCCATTATACAGCGTTTTACCTACTTTAGAGATGAGAATATCATTAATAGGACAAGTTCCATAGCACCCAGATGCCGAAACAATAATTTGATCAAATAAATCCTCCTTATTTAGTTTATAATTTGCTTTCTTAAATTCATAAATTGAACTATCCGAGGATTGCAGAATTAATTTATCCGAGCTAAGGCTAATTATTTTGGAGGTCTCCCAAGTACTATCGCTTAAATTAAAAATAGATAAGTTATTGGCTTCAATCTTATATTTTGTAGTTGTTCCAAGAAAAAAATAGGACCTTTTATCCCATTCTTCATCGTTTTCTATTGGTTTATTATAATAATAGCCAAGTTTATTTTCACAAATACCATTTTCAAAAAACGCATAAGCATTTTTATACTCTCCTAAAACAATTTCCTCGTCTGTGTTAAGCGATTGCCTGCTGGCAAAGGTCCATTCACCTATTAACAGTTGATTATACTTTTTCGCATCTTGATGGCACGACAAAAAAGAAATTAATACCAAAGTTAAAATGTACCTTATTGGTTTCATTGAATGGCTTATTTTGAAAATCAGTTTACTTTAAAGCAAGATACACTATTCACCTTATTGAAAAAGCAAAAAGGTAACTGAGCAAATCACCCACATCGAAGATCTTACCATGCCCAAGTAAGCGAAGCATACGTCCATGCAACGCCATGCTATGCCATGCTTTTTTTAACATAATACTTACAATACTCTTGCAGCCCGCATTCTGTGCATTTAGGAGTGCGAGCCAAACAAGTATAGCGGCCATGAAGTATGAGCCAATGATGAGCAGTAGCAATATACTCTTCGGGAATGTTCTTTACCAATTGTGTTTCGGCAGCAAGGGGTGTTTTGGCAGCTGTGGTTAGGCCAAGTCTGGCACTTACTCTAAACACATGCGTATCTACTGCCATGGCCGGTTGGTTGTATACAACACTCACAATTACATTGGCTGTTTTGCGTCCCACGCCTGGCAATTGTATTAACTCTTCAATGGTTTGGGGAACTTGGCTATTAAATTTCTGAACCAATAACTGAGCCATGCCAATAAGGTGTTTGGTTTTATTATTGGGATAACTTATGCTACGTATGTAAGGAAATAGCGTATCAAAATCGGTTTCAGCCAATTTTTGAACTGTAGGAAAATCTCTAAACACATCGGGTGTTACTAGGTTTACGCGCTTATCTGTGCATTGGGCAGATAGGATTACGGCAACCAATAATTGATAAGGATTTTCGTACATTAATTCGGTTTCGGCAAAGGGCTTATTGGCCAAAAAGTAATTGATAACACCTTGGTAACGCTCGCTTTTTTTCATTACAACAAAGAAACACAATTTCTAATTCTTAAATCTGATAGAAAGCTATACTTTTGTTTTTATGAAGAAACTTATCTGTTACCTATTGCTCCTACTTAGCCTTAGCGCTAATGCCCAATCTCAAGATGTAAAGCCAAAAGTTAACCCAGAGATCAAACGTTTTGTGTATCAAAACAACACCACTATAACTAAACGAACCTACGATAGTATATACTTTGATATAGCCTACGATAAAGGTGCCAATTGGGTGTTTAAATATAGCTACAGAGCGCAAGAAACAGATTTGATTGCCGACGATGAATATGCCGAAACCTATGAGTTTGAAATGGCCCCACCTAAAGGAAACTCATTTACTATAACTAGCAAGGATTTTGAGAAAAACAAAGTGATATTTAACCGCTCATGCTTTTGCCCCGATGGAGGCATAAGACAATTACATGAGGGAACTATTACTGGTAAAAAAGTTGGCAAAAACACCTGGCTTGTAACGTTTGATATTACCATTGAACCTCGCACTGGTCGTAGCACTGTAAGCACCAACAAAAAATTTAAAGGTTACTTTAAACCTGGCAATCTTATTTTTTAAGCATGGCCGAGTTTAGCATTAGAGTAGCACAAAAAGATGATGCTGCCATAATCTTAGGCTTTATTGAAGGCATTGCAGAGTATGAGAAATTAAGTCATGCAGTAGAAGCCACGGTTGAAAAAATAGAAGAACATTTATTTGGGGCCCGCGCGTACGCCGAGTGTTTATTGGCCTACGAAGGCACAACAGCTGTTGGCTTTGTTTTGTTTTTTCATAACTATTCCACCTTTGTATCAAAGCCAGGCATTTACTTAGAAGATTTATTTATTAACCCAGCCTACAGAGGCAAAGGCTATGGCAAAGCATTATTACTGAACCTATTTGAAATTGCCAAAGAGCGCAACTGTGGCCGTGTAGAATGGAGTGTATTAGATTGGAACCAATCTGCTATTGACTTTTATCTAAGTTTAGGAGCGGTGCCTATGAATGGGTGGACGGTGTTTAGGAAGAAGGTCGCTAGTCGCTAGTTGGGATTATTAATTTGAAGTAAGCCCCGTAAGGGCGACATTCTAATAGACCGAAATAAAAATATCAAGCAATTCAAAAGCCCCGTAGGGGCGACATTCTAATAGACCGAAATAAAAATATCATGCAATTCAAAAGCCCCGTAGGGGCGACATTCTAATAGACCGAAATAAAAATATCATGCAATTCAAAAGCCCCGTAAGGGCGACATTCTAATTGACCGAAATAAAAATATCATGCAATTCAAAAGCCCCGTAAGGGCGACATTCCAATTGACCGAAATAAAAATATCATGCAATTCAAAAGCCCCAAAGGGGCGACATTCTAATAGACCGAAATAAAAATATCAAGCAATTCAAAAGCCCCGTAGGGGGCGACATTCTAATAGACCGAAATAAAAATATCATGTAATTCAAAAGCTCCGTAGGGGCGACATTCTAATAGACCGAAATAAAAATATCAGGCAATTCCAAAGCCCCGTAGGGGCGACATAAATATTAAAAAACGATGCGAAATTGGATTAAGATAGGGATCCTTTTTTGGGGATTAATTGATTCAACAATGGTTGCTGCGCAGACTATTACTGGTAGGCTTTACGACTATACTGATACCTTAACATTTGTTGATTATGAAATTGTATCGGTGTTAGATACTAACCAGAAAACTAGTTACACTACAAGCACCTCAAAAGATGGAATGTTTACAATTAAGATAGACTCAACGTCTCAAGTAATAAGAATTGGAAACGGAGTTAACAATATATTCTATTCCGAGATTAGGATTATCAATATAAAAAATGGTAGAAGCTTCAACAGTATTAATTTGGGTACTATTCCAATGATTAAATGTCCAAGTTCTATTCAAGTACAGTATAAAGGCTTATCGAAAAAACAAGTACAGAAAAGACAACATCAGCTTCTAAAGGATTATAATAAAAAGATAAATGGGTATAAAGATTTAATTATAGTTCAAGCCACAAGAGAATTTGTCATGACCCATCAATCAGAAAAGACAAACAATTCAACTAAATTGAAACTAGTTTACACCATTGATTTTAACGATTTAATTATTCTAAAACAATAGCCCTAAACATTTATGTATTTATCTATTTAAGGAACATTTTAGTTGAAAATCATAAACTATAAAAAAGGCCTAAAGGCCTCCCACTAAAATTATTTTCAAAAACAACCTAGGGCATAAATGCCCTAGCTATTATTTTTCCCATTAACCTCCCTTCAACAGGCTCAGTGTGAAATTCTATCACATGGCTAAAGTAAAATTAAGCACCTAAGGCTCCCAGCTAACCCGCAACCAGCGACCAGCAGACCAGCGACTTCTTCCTCAATCAATCTCAAAATAATTCAAGTCTTTGCTAAACGAATCTTTAATATACAGCGTGGCCAAAAAGGCAAGTGCTAAACAACATAAACCCACCCACATGGCTGCATTTATAGGGCCCATGGTTTTGCTTAAAGAAGAAAAACTTAAGGTAATAGGCACCACAGCGCCTCTTACAAAATTAGGTACAGTATTGGTAACCGTAGATCTAATATTGGTGCCAAATTGCTCGGAGGCAATGGTTACAAACAAGGCCCAATACCCTGTTCCGAAACCAATTCCAAAACACATGTATTTATAATATTCTACACTTACGTTGGTATTAAACAAATACACAAACATGAGGCTAACAGATAATACTAAATAAACAAAAATAACCTTTTTGCGGCTTTTCAAATATTGGCTCAGCAAGCCACTAGCAAGATCTCCAACAGATAAACCCAAATAGGCATACATTACACTATCTGCAATATCTATCTTTTCTATAAGGCCATGGGCTAAGGCAAACCTATCCGATAAATTAATGAGCACACCAATAGCAAACCAAATAGGTAAGCCAATTAAAATGCAGGCTAAGTATTTTAAAAACAAAGACCATTTTTTAAATAAAGAGAAGAAGTTGCCGCGTTTAATTTCGCTATTGTGAAGCAAGTTTTGATACATGCCACTTTCATAGGCACCAGCACGCATAAGTAATAATGTTAAGCCAAGTCCGCCACCCACAATATAGGTTGTTTGCCACCCAAAGGTTTTGCCCACCATGCCAGCCACTACTGCACCCAGGGCGCCAAAGGTTACAATAATCATAGTTCCATAACCACGCTTTTCCTTGGGCATATTTTCTGCCACCAGAGTAATACCTGCACCCAGCTCGCCCGCTAAACCAATACCTGCAATAAAACGCATAATGGCATATTGGTTAATATCTGTTACAAATGCATTTAAAATATTAGCTAATGAATATAAAAAGATGGAGCCAAACAATACCGAAACACGTCCTTTTTTATCGCCCATAATGCCCCAAAGCAAACCGCCTAAAAGCATACCGGTCATTTGCAGGTTAAACAAAAATATTTCGTTGGCCTTCAGCGCATCTCCAGTAAAACCAAGCTCTTGCAAGCTTTGTTTCTTTACTACATTAAACACAATTAGGTCGTAGATATCTACAAAATACCCAAGAGCAGCGACAATAATAAGAAGGGTTACATTTTTTTTATTTTGCATGAGCCTAGTATAGGTAGAGCAAAATACTAAATCTTGTTGGATTAGAAAACCTTAAGCTAAAAATGTACTAAAACTTTAGCAAGGCAAGTAGTTCTAAAAGATATTTTTGATCCAATTCATCAAAGGTAGATAGGTGTTCGCTGTCAATATCTAACACAGCAACTACGGTTTGGTTCGAACCGAAAACTGGCAGCACTATTTCTGATAAGGAAGCGCTGCTGCAGGCGATATGACCAGGAAATTCATGCACATCGGGAACGATAATTGTTTTTTGTTGTTGCCAAGCACTGCCACAAACGCCTTTGCCAAATGCAATGCGAGTGCAAGCAACAGGGCCCTGAAACGGACCAAGAACCAATTGGTCGGCTTTTACAAAATAAAAGCCAACCCACCACCAATTGAACGCCTCTTTAAGGGCGGCACAAAAGTTGGAAAGATTGGCTATTAAATCCTCCTCTCCCTCAAAGAGGGCGCGCATTTGCGGCAAGAGTTGGATATACACTTCTTCTTTGCCTGCGGTTTTATTTAGTTCAACCGAGTGCAAGGTATTATTTTGCTGGAGCGTCAACCGCAGGAGCAGCAAGAGCAGTATCTGCAGGTGCAGCAACTGGAGCAGCAATTTCTTCTGTGGCTTTTACATTAGCTCTGTTTACAGAATAATCTGCTTTATCAGCTTTGTACTGGTCGTTGGTTTCAAGTGTTTTTTGAGCTTCATTTTGGCCATAATGACAAGCGCTTAATGAGGCGGCAAAAGCAAAGGCAACTAAAATCTTCTTCATTGTATTTTGTTTATTTTGAGCGGTCAATAATTTTTCTGCGCTGCGAATATAAAATATTGTATCACTTTATTGGAATACAATCTCGCAACTTTTTTAGGTTCGAGCCAAATTCGTTTATTTTAACTCAAATTCGGTGGCACCAATTTTAAAGCCTTCACAGTATATTTCGGCTTTATATAGGCCTTTTACAAATTCAGAGCCTTTATCCCAATAAATGCTAATTTGTTGAGCTTCTTGGGTATACTCAATCACCTTTTTAGCACTATACAGTGATTCTTCGTTTTGGTATTTGAAGGTTCCAGAACCGGCCAATTGGTTATAAACGGTGGCTCCATCTGGCCCCACAACTTTTAAATAAATATCTTTATTTCCCTTTTCGGTAACGTAATTTTCGTTGAGTGCAAAAGTTACTTTCAGCTGATTGAGCTGGCTCACCCTAATGGTTTCTTTTTCTTTGCCATTACTTCTAAGCTTTACTCCTGTAACAAACACATTTTGAGTGCTTAATTTAGCACCAATGGCAACCTTATTGCTCAGGCGGGCAATGTCCATATTTAAGTCTTCGTTTTTGCGCTTTTGCTTGGTAATATCTGTTTTAAGCGTTCTATTTTCTGAGTTAAGGCTAACAATTACGGTGTTTAAAGAGTCTATCTGACCAATATATTTACGTTTGTAATAGCGCAACAAATCTAATTCGTCGTTGGCTTTGGCAAGTTCTTCGCGGGTAAGTTTGCCTTTTCTAAGCATGGTTTCAATTCTATCTGCAAATTGTTGTAGCGAGTCGTTTTTCTCTCTTAAAAACTGATCCAACTGACTGTTACGGCCTTTGTAATCGGTTAATTCTAAATCTGTTTCTTTCAAAACCTTCTCTAATTCAACCTTAGCCGAATCTGTTTGGAACAATTCTACCTCTTTAACAGCAAGCTTCTTATCTGTTTTAAAATAGTTAAAGGTAAAGAAACACAATAATAGAATGAGTAGGATATTCAATACCGATTGAAAAATAATGATTAACCTGTATCGCTTTAATTTTTTATCTTCATTTTGCATGGAACAAAAATAGGGTTTGAAATTAGAATGCAAACTGCCCTTTTTCCACCGATGTTAAGATAAAGGCTTTATTTTTCGCTTGATTTATTAATATTGTGGGAAATTAGACAGATTTTGAAAATTACTACTACGCCCATTGAGGGGATATTGATAATAGAACCTCAAATTTTTAGAGATAGCCGTGGCTACTTCTACGAGAGTTATAACGAAGAAAAATTTCATGAAGCTGGCATAACGGCCAAGTTTGTTCAAGACAACCAATCGCTCTCGCAAAAGGGTGCCACAAGGGGTTTGCATTTTCAGGCACCCCCATTTGAACAAGGCAAATTGGTGCGAGTTGTTCAAGGAGCTGTAATGGATGTAGTAGTTGATATACGTAAGAATTCTCCTACCTATGGCCAAAGTTGGTGCATAGAACTTTCGGCAGAAAATCAACGCATGTTTTGGATTCCACCAGGCTTTGCCCACGGATTTGAAACCTTAATGGATCAAACCTTATTTTTATACAAATGCACCAACGTATACAATAAAGGCTGCGAGGGCGGCTTGCTTTGGAACGACCCAGCCCTTGGTATTAAATGGCAAAGTGCCGAACCTATTGTATCTGATAAAGACCAACTTTTACCTCTATTTAAAGACTTTACTAGCCCATTCTAAACCCCTATGTCTGAAAACCATATCGACGCCGATGTTGTATCTCTTATTAACCAATTAAAAGAGAAATACGAAGAAAACAGTCAGGACTTTAAAGCATACCTAGAAGGACTTGTTTACCAAGAATACACCAGTTACTGGGATTATATTATGGTAGATACCCTTTTAAGTTTGCAAAAGCCTAAGACCAATATTCCGGATGAAGAAATCTTCATCATGTATCATCAAATTACTGAGTTATATTTTAAGCTGAGCCTACACGAAATAAAACAATTAAGTAGCCGTAAGGGTAAACTTACAGCTGCCTTTTTTGCTCAACGTGTGAAGCGTATCAATGCCTATTTTAGAAACCTGACCAACTCATTTGAAATAATGGTAGAGGGTATGGAAAAAGAGCAATTCTTAAAGTTTAGGATGAGCCTTTTACCTGCCAGTGGATTCCAATCGGCTCAATACCGAATGATAGAAATTTGCTCTACTCCACTAATACTCTTAGTAGACAAAGCACATAGAGATCAATTTTCAACGGATAGCGATATTGAAGACATGTTTAAATTTATCTATTGGAAACATGGCGCTACAGAGGTAGGTTCAGGCATAAAAACATTAACTCTTACTCAGTTCGAAAACAAATATGTTGGAAAACTGGTGCGCTTGGCAAAAGAATATAAAGACATCAATCTTTCTGAGCTCTACCAATCACTTCCAGTTGAAGATCAACAAAACGAAGAATTGATTAAGCAGTTAAAAAGATTGGATCAAAATGTAAACGTAAATTGGCCTTTGGTTCATTATAAATCTGCTGTAAAATACTTGCAAAAACAACCTGCCGATGTTGCCGCTACTGGTGGAACCAATTGGCAGAAATACCTGCCTCCACGTTTCCAAGTAAGGGTTTTCTTCCCTCAATTATGGAACGAGCAAGAAATGGCCGAGTGGGGCAAGAGCGCTTTTGAATAAGAAGGCATGGCGTTGCATGGCATAGCATGGACGGGCGCTGCGCTTCCTTGGGCATGGTAAGATTTGGTTGTAGGGTCAGGTCGAGACCTGACCACTTTTTTGACATTGTATCAATAATCATATTGTCCCTTATATCCCTAATGTCCCTTTTGTATAATTAACATTTTTTTAGGAAACAAAATTCTATTTTTGATAGATGAGAATTATAGCCACAGGTATTACTTTTATATGCCTTTTAATTGGCCTTGCAAAGGGCCAAGGAGTAGAGCAAAAGGCTATTGAGGTGGGGCAATATATTAAGATTGCCAAATGCAAAAATGGGCAGCCAGAGTTTGTTTCTATGGATGTATATGCCCGAACCAAACCGTATAATAAAAGCAAGATAGACACCCTAACAGGGGATGGATTATTGGATGCCTTTTTTAATGATAAAAGCATAGATGCGAAACGCTTGCCATGCAGTATGGGCGGATATAAGTATAAGATTGCAGCCCTGCATGAATTTGAGGAGAAAGGCACTACTAAGCGGGTAATGATATTATATACTGCTTACCCATTAACCCTTATTTGGGTTGAGTTAGATAAAGCAATTGAATTAGGGGAATTAGACTTTAACTAAAACAAGTTTTTCTTTCTAAAGAAGAACACTCCCAAGAGCGAAAAAAACACGGCGATAATGGTTACAATCCAAAAAGCATGTGGATTGTCTTGAAACGGCAAAGGCACATTCATACCATAAATACTAGCCACCAAAATAGGTAATGAAAGGATAATGGTTACGGTGGTTAAATACCGGATAGTAATATTTAAATTATTAGAAATAATACTTGAGTGAGCACTCATCATATTTCCTAAGATATTGCTGTAAATCTTGGCCATTTCTATGGCTTGCCTAATTTCAATATTTACATCTTCAATTAATTCGTGCTCACTATCTTTTAATGCTTCGGTAAGGTTATTACGTTGCAAACGTTGCATCATGAGTTCGTTGGCTTTAATGGAAGTACTAAAAAACACCAAACTTTTCTCTAATCTTAACAAATCTATTAGTTCTCTATTACGCGTACTTCTATGAAGCATTTGTTCAATATCACCTGCCCTATTATTAATATCCTTTAAGTATTTCAAATACAATAAGGAGCTTCTATAAAAAATTTGCATCACAAAACGCTCATGCAAAAAAGTAAAAAAGCCCTTCACTTTCGATTCTTTAAATAGGTTCAAAACCTCCACTGGCTTGGAGCAAATGGTAACCACCACATCGCGTTTTATGAGAATACCAAGGGCAACGGTTGAGTAAGGCAAATCAGAATCTTCATCGTTTAAGCAAGGCACCCTACACACAATAAGCAAGGAATTTCTATGGGCTTCCACACGTGCATTTTCGTCTGGATCTAAAGGGTCTAAGAAAACTTCGGGTGGAACTAAGAGCTTGTGGGAAAGAAACTCAATTTCATTATTGGTTGGGCTAACCATATTTATCCAGCAATCTTTTTCAATGCTTTCTATTTCATGCAATTGATTGTAGCCGCTTTTAAAATACTGGATCATGATACTGGAGCCCTTAAATGAGGTGCAAAGCAAGGCACTACCGAGCAATAATGCAAGCGAAGAAATTATTAATTTTTTTTCAGGGAAGGCATGGCTTTGCATGGAGTTGCATGGACGTGCGCGTTGCTTACTTAGGCATGGTAAGACCTGCGGAAGGGAGGAGGCATGGGGTTGCATGGCGTGGCATGGACGTCTTGCGATGCAAGACTTAGGCTTGGGAAGACCTGCGGAGGGGAGTACGTATAGTCCTTATTGTCCCTTAAGTCACTTTTACTTCCTGCAGAGAGTTGCGGAAATTATTTATTTTTATGCTCAATAAGTGAAGTGCATTATAAAATTCATTGAATTCGGACTCAGTTATTAAATTTCTAAATTTATAGGTGTATAAAATATTTACACATTCATATAGTGAACGACGAGATATATTTAAATAATTGGCAAAATCTTTTTTAGAAGTTGACCCAGAACCTTCACAAATATTGTTTGAAATACTAAGCCCTGCACCCCTTAACTGTTCTGCAAAACGAAACTGTTTTTTCTGTTCAGCTCGGTCTGCAAAATCAAATAAGTTGCTAGTTATTTTTATCGATTCCTGCCAAATAATCAAGTCCTCAAATCTAAATTTTCCCATATCAAATTTGTTTCAACAAATTTGAAAACAAGAAACCATACCCACAAAAAAAAGAATTATTTTATCCTATAAACAGGATAATTACCCCCACCGAAGGTCTTACCATGCCATAGAAAGCGAAGCGCACGTCCATGCAACACCATGCATAGCATGCCTTCGCTAAAGCTTCGGCATGCTATGCCATGCCTTTTTCCTGTTCCTTCTCGTAGTACTCATCCACTAAAAGCCCTCCACCATCTGCGGCGGCTGTTGCTAATTGGTCGCAGCGCTCGTTCATAGCGTGGCCGGCATGACCTTTAATCCATTTAAATTGTATTTGATGTTTGGGGTAAAGAGCTAAGAAACGTTTCCATAAATCGGGGTTCTTTTTGTCTTTAAAGCCCTTTTGCGCCCAACCAAAGACCCATTTCTTTTCTACGGCCTCGCACACATATTTGCTATCAGTGTATATGGTAATATCCAAATTGGGCAATTTCATAGATTCAATAGCCACAATAACGGCAAGCAATTCCATGCGGTTATTAGTTGTAAGCCTATATCCTGCACTCATTTCTTTTTTATGAGGCCCACTAACCAAAACCGCTCCATAGCCTCCCCTTCCAGGGTTACCTCTTGCCGAACCATCTGTATATACCGTTACCTTCACTCGCACAAAAGAAAGGAAAAGAATGTAAGAATGAAAGTGAACATTTAAGCATAAAGTTCAAAGGCTTGACAAATACTCCCAAATAGCTTACCTTCGATATGGTTTAACCCCCACTAACCATGTTGAAAATACTGGTTCCTACAGACTACTCACCCGAGGCAAAAAATGCATGTTTATATGCCTATCACTTTGCCGTTTATACAAATAGTTCTCTTGTTTTATATCATGCTATGCCGCAAATTATTTCGGCAAGTGATATGCCTTTCGAAAATTATTATTTAGATGAGGAGCAAGAAAAGAATTTATTATCGGATGCGTATAAAGAACTCTTAAAAAAGCATAAACTCGACCCAAGCTTAGTTGATTTTGAGGTAAAAGTTAACACCACAAATGTTATTACCAATGGCATTAAAAATGCCTACGATGAGTTTGATTGCGATTTGGTAATTATGGGTACACACGGAGCCAGTGGCTTTAGGGCGGTCTTCTTAGGAAGCAACACAGCACAATTTATAGCCGAAGCACATGTGCCAATAATTGCTGTTCCAAAACAATATACTTTTAAGCCTATTTATCATTTAATTTATGCTTCAGATCTTCAAAATTTAGAAGGTGAGTTGGCCGTATTGGTTCCATTTTCGGCTGTATTTCACGCAGCCTTGGAATTGTTTTATTTTGATTATGCTGGACCAGAAAGCGAAAAATTAATTTTTGATGCACAACAATATATTCATTCGCATAGCTATCAAAACATTAAGCTTACCATTAAAAAAGGTAGCATCCATTTATCTATTGCCGAAAATTTAAAGCAACAAATAAATCCATCAAACACGCAGCTATTAGTCATGTACAGAGCCGAACACAGTTGGATCGACAAGCTTTTAATTGGAAGTAACTCTCAAAAAATGGTACTCAACCCTGGCTTACCAATATTGGTTTTGCATAAAGGTCAATAGGTTCGAACCTACTTAGCTTCTATAAACTTAGTGATAAGAGCATTTACCTTATCAGCACTTTCTATTTGTACAAAATGCCCCGAATGATGAATTATTTCTACTTGACAATTTGGGATTAATGCGGCACCTTTCTTAGCAATGCTCTCTGTGGTTTCGCCCACATGCATGAGTTTATTGGGAATAAACGCATCTTGCTTTCCAAACACAATAAGAGTCTTCTGATTTATCTGCGGCAGAAACTTAAACACTTGTTCATTTAACATGGCCTCAATATTTGTTTGAACCATTTTGCGCCAGTACTTACCTTGCTCGCCTTGCATTAGGTGAATTAAATCCTTTACAATATGTTTGGCATCTTTCTTCTGCTCGTGGTAATAGCTATTTTCAATGGCAGCTTCTAAGCTCATTGCATCGCCATACATCATGCCACCAAAACTTAAAAGGCCTTTCATCATACTACACTCAAAATCGTTGTAGAACTCTAGTCCGCTTGGCGCCAATAAAACCAATTTAGAAATTAGCGTAGGATAACGCAAAGAAAGAATCAAGCTAATTTGCCCACCCATACTATGCCCAACCAACACCACATTTTGAAGATCTAATTGAGTAATAAATCGCGCCAAACTTTCGGCGTAAAAAAACATAGAATACGGATAATCGCCTCTCGATGATAATCCATTTCCAGGCAAATCTATGGCCACACATCTAAACTGCCCCTTTAATCCCTCAATATTGTGTTTAAAAACTGGAATATAGTTGGCAAGACCATGAATAAAAAGCAAGGTTTGGTCGCCCGAACCTTCATCGCAATAAGCAATTTCGAGGTTAGAACCAATATCACATTTGTGAACGGGGAAAGGGTATTTTATCATTTGAAGCCGCAAGGTAGTGAATTTTATGGAAGGGAGGGCATGGCGTTGCATGGTGTTGCTTGGACGTGCGCGGTGCTTACTTCGGCATGGTAAAAACCTGCGGAATGGCTCTCGTAAACACAGCTCCGGCGGTTCCCGCCGAAGGTCCTACCATGCCAAAGTAAGCGAAGCGCACGTCCATGCTACGCCATGCTATGCCATGCTTTCTTTCATGCACTTAAAATGACCTTTAGGGCAGGCGTTGAAGCCAATTTTACTGCAAGGTCTACAACTTAAATGTGTGTTTTCAATGATGCTTGAATGGCTGTTTATAACACCATAATAAGGTGTCATACCAAACTGTGGAATTGTATTTCCCCAGAATGAAACCGTTGGTATTTGCAGCGCTGCGGCTATATGCATTAAGCCAGTGTCATTTGTAAATAGTTTAACACTTTGCTGAACCAAAGACGCTGATTGATTTAAATTTAGTTTTCCGCAAGCAACTAGGCAGTTTGAACCTATTGCTTTTTTAATATGCTCCGCATTTTGCACATCATCTTTGCCCCCTAATAATACTACAGGTAGATCTAAGGTTTTAATCAAGCTTATAATACGTTCATTGGGCAAACGCTTAGTAAAATGTTGCGCTCCAATAGCCCAAGTGTAATAAGGTTGTTTGTTTGGTATAAATCCCTCAAATTCTTTTACGATGTCCTTTTCTGGAATGGTATAATCCAATCCTAAGCCATCGTTTAAAATACCTAAACTTTTTGTGGTTGAAAGATATCTATCTACAATATGAACAGGTGGCAAAATATTAAACTTAAAATTTACCATCAAAAACTTTTCGAAATTTAACTTCGGAAATGAATAGGCCGTAATACCTAAAACACTCTTAATTTGAGCCGTCCGTAAGTTATTGTGCAAATCAATTACCAAATCATAATTCTGATTTTTTAGTTCTGCCGCTTTTAAAATTGGGTGTTTATCTAAAAGATGAATTTGATGAATATAAGTATTATTTTCAAGGATAATTTTATACTCGGGCTTGGTTAAATAATGAATCTCAAGATGTGGCATTTGTTTCTTTAAACACCTCACAACAGGCGTTGTAAGCACAATATCGCCAATAGAACTAAACCTAATAATTAATATCTTTTTTATCACCTTGTTTTCCTTTACTCGAATATATAATTTTAACAAGAAGAAGGTAGCTGGTCGCTGGTTCTTTCTCTTTCTCTTTCTCTTTCTCTTTCTCCTCTAATTCACATAATCTGCCAAATACAAAAACTTCTCCATAAGCTTGCCGTCTTTGGCAATGGTAGCGTTATGTATAATGTGGTCTTTATCTTCTATAAGCAGGTTTGGTAATACGTGGCGTACCAATTGTTCGCCAAATTCTATGGAAGCATCAAAAGGTAATTCACAAGGCAAATTACCTACTGCTTGCACATCAATTACATTGGGCTGAAAAGGCGCAACCTCTTTTTCTAAATATACATTATACCCATAAAATGGATTATTAATTGTGGTGCTTCTAACCGTACTTGGAATAGGACCCGGTACATCACACGTAATATCCGAAATAACTTTAATTCTAAAGTCGCTATCCTTCATTTCTTCGTGCGTAAAAAACTCCTCAATGCCATCTTTCCAAAACACACTGTTTAGCATAATATCTGCCTTCTGATAATAGGGTTTAAAGCAACTTCTATAATCTTCTGGGTGTTTGTAAAAATCAGATTTATCCCAAGGCTTTCCATCTTTGCGTTCATAATAATCTTCACTACGTAAGTGCACAAAAATGGCCTTGTTATATTCGTCTTCTAAAAATTCTTCCTGACTTACCTGATGTATTCTCAACTTTCTCAACAACTCAATACACCCATGTGCTACCCTGCCATCGCCGCACAATACAATTCGTACTGGTGGCATTTTTAGCCCCTGGTATTGAGCTAATAACTCGGCATAATTGGCTAATTCATTGGCTGGTTTTAAAGTATAATAGCCATACTTTTTACCCAACATTAAAAACGCATAATGGGTTCCAACAATACCAGCAAACCTACCAAAACCTATAATTCTATTGCCTGCTTCCCAAGTTAAGGTTTCGTAATCAATTAAGGTAATGTTCTTAGCTAAAATGGTACGCAATAAGTTTCTATTATGCGATTGTTTTTTAATGGTGTGTGAAAAAAATAAATAGGTTTTATTGGCCAGTAATTGATCGGCAGGAACCTCTTTCACGCCCATCAAAATATCGCATTCGCTCAAATCTTCTTTTACCTCTACGCCTGCTGCAACATATTGTTCATCGCTAAAGCATCTAAAAGGGCTGGGCTGAACCAATACACGAGTGCCAGGAAAAAAGTTCATTACCTCCACGCAATGTTGCGGAGTAAGTGGAGTGCGCAAGTCTTCTGGTTTCTTGCCTTCTCTAATAATTCCAATTATTTTTCCCATACCTACTTAATGTAAAATAACAGCCCCTATTTTATGCGATAGCTCTTGTTGTTTTTGTTTCACCAACTTATATACTTCCATGTTTAGGTTTAAATCGGCCTCGGCATTATTATCCTGAGCCAACTTTAATTCTGCCTGAACTTGGTCGAGCATTTTGTTTAAATTATACTTTTCTAAATACAGCAATGCCGATTCTACATCTTTTAAAAAGATATCATCGGGATGCTCCATGGTAATATCATATTTGCTTACCCACCTGCTACTCATCTCATGCATTACTGCCAATAAATTAGCTGCGGCAGTGCTTACAATAGTATTGGCACTTTGTGTAAATGTTTGAGTAGTAAACTCGGTTTGGTTCAGCAATAAACTCCTAAACTCCTGCAACATCAAACGCATTACTTCATGTTCAAAACCTATTTCTTCTGCATCCATTTTCCGAATAATATACTCGGCCACATTGCTATAACCTGGTGCAGGTTTATGTCCATGAAGCAATAATAGTTTTACAATATATTGCTCTTGATCGTAGGTTGGCGAACCTTGCATAATTTGGGCCAACTCTTCTTGATGAGGTACCTCCTTAGGCTGTTCGCTAATCCATTCTTTTTCTTTTTGTGTTAAGAAACCACTTCTACTTTTATTTAACTCAGCAATTAATAATTGCTCGTTCATATCAAGCAAAACAGCACATTCGCGAATAAACGCCATGCGCTTAATGCCATCTGGAATTTTACTTATACTCTCTACAATATCCCTTGTTACCTGAGCCTTTTTTAAAGGATCATGTTCGGCATCTTTTAGCAAGAGATTCACTTTAAACAAAATAAAATCGCGCGTTTCTTTTTGCAGGTATTCTTGAAAGGCTTCCGAACCAACTTTCTTTGAATAACTATCTGGGTCATCACCATCAGGGAACAAGAGAACTTTTACATTTAAGCCCTGCTCTAAAAGCATATCAATACCACGCAAACTGGCCTTTATACCAGCTGCATCGCCATCATATAAAACCGTTACATTATCGGTATGGCGTTTTATAAGCCTAATCTGATTTTCGGTTAAAGAAGTACCGCTCGATGCTACCACATTTTCTACCCCAGCCTGGTGCATAGAAATAACATCCGTATAGCCTTCTACCAAATACACAAAATCATTTTGGCGTATGGCATTCTTAGCAAAGAACAAACCGTATAACTCGTTGCTCTTATGATACAATAAGGTCTCGGGCGAGTTTACGTATTTGGCACTCTTATCATCTTTCTTTAATTGCCTACCTGCAAAAGCAATAATCTTACCTGTTGAGCCATGTATAATAAACATAACCCTTCCGCGGTAAGCATCATACACTTTGCCACCCTCATTTTGTTTAACCAAACCACCTTTTACTAATACCTCTTGCGAAAATTGTTGGTTGGTGGCAGCATTGGTAAAGCTATCCCAGCTATCATGACTATATCCTAGTCTGAACTTTTTAATGATATCCGTTCTAAAACCGCGCTCTTCAAAATACGATAAGCCAATGTTTTTGCCCTCTTCACTTTCCCATAATTCCTTCTCAAAAAAATCGGCCGCCCAATTGTTTAATATCTGCAAGCTCTCTTTTTCTGAACGCAAGGCTCGCTCTTGATCTATGTTTACATTCTCTTGTTGAGGCCACTCAATTCTATATCTATCGGCCAAATTCCTGAGAGCTTCAATATAGCTTAAGCTATCGTGCTCCATTACAAAGTTTACGGCATTACCCGCTTTGCCACAGCCAAAACATTTAAAAATACCTTTGGCTGGTGAAACAGAAAAAGAAGGCGTTTTTTCGTTATGGAAGGGACATAAACCCGTAAGATTTGCACCTCTACGTTTCAATCGCACATAATCGCCCACCACCTCTTCTATATTGGCAGCGTTTAGTATCTCTTCTATCTTACTTTGCGGTATCATTTGGGCCGGTGAAAGTAGGCAAATTTAAGGGAATATTTCAACATATTAGGCAGGGAGTAGAGTGCCGCCGCTATCGCTTTGGCACTCTACGCATGGCGTTGCATGGACGTCTTGCGATGCAAGACTTAGGCATGGCAGGACCTTCGGAGGGTTAAGGGCATGACATGCCCTATTCAAGCCGCAGGTCTTACCATGCCTTAGTAAGCGAAGCTTACATCCATGCAACGCCATGCGTTGTCTGCCATAGCTTTAGCGGAGGCAGGCAACACCATGCCTTTTCGCTTCAATTCCCTACATTTGCTCATAGAAAAAAAGACCATGTCATCTAAATCACTTAATTTAAGAACCGTAAACCTCACCCGCTATGTTACGCCGCTGCGCGAAGGCGGCTCAATGCCCGCCATTGCTGAGGCGGATGATGGTTTTTTATATGTGGTAAAATTTAGAGGTGCAGGCCAGGGAAGCAAAGCCTTAATTGCCGAATTAATTGGTGGCGAAATAGCTCGCCTACTTGGTTTACGCATGCCCGAGTTAGTTTTTGTAAACCTAGATGAAGCCTTTGGAAGGACCGAAGCCGATGAAGAAATTCAAGATTTATTAAAGGCAAGTACGGGCTTAAATTTGGCTTTGCATTTTTTATCAGGTGCCATTAGTTATGATCCTTTAGTATGCAGTGTTGATCCATTAGAAGCATCTAAAATAGTTTGGCTTGATGCCCTGCTTATGAACATGGATAGAACCGCACGCAATACCAATATGCTTATGTGGCGCAAAGAACTTTGGTTAATAGATCATGGTGCAGCGTTGTATTTTCATCATACAGGCACGCCATGGGATTCTAAGGCCCAGCAGAATTTTGAGTTAATAAAAAACCATGTCTTGCTTAGCAAAGCTACCCACTTAGAAGAAGTAGAAACACTCGCACATAAAAATATAAGCAAAGAACTTATTCAAGAAATTGTAGCGCTTATTCCAATATCTTGGCTCGAAACAGATTTAATTTATGAAAATGCCGAGGCACAACGCCAAGCATATGCCCGCTATTTAGAAAACAGATTGCTTCACTCAAACACTTTTATAAAGGAGATTCAAGATGCACAAAAATCTGTTTGAGTACGCCATTATCCGCGTGGTGCCTATGGTTGAGCGCGAAGAGTTTATAAATGTTGGGGTAATATTATTCTGCAAAGACCTACACTATTTAGGGTCAAAAATAGAGCTAAATAGCAGCAAACTTTTAGCCCTAGCTCCTACTATTGACATACAAGATATACAAGCCAATTTAAGTGCCTTACAACAAATTTGTGATGGCAAGGCAAGCACAAATCCAATAAGTCAATTAAGCACACCCGAGCGATTTAGATGGCTCACTGCCACACGCAGCACACTTATACAATGCTCTAAAGTTCACCCAGGCTTTTGTGCCGAACCAAGCCAGGAGTTGGAGAAGCTTTTTGAGAAGATGATTCTTTGAAGAAAGAGAAAGTGAAAGTGAAAGAGAAAAAAAAGGACCTCTTTCTGTTTCTGATTCTCTTTCTTTCCTCCAACTATTTAAAGAAAAAGCGTGAAGCGTATGGCAGAGGGCGTGAAGACAGGGTAAGACAAGGTATGAATTTAGGTAAAGCCCCAGTGGGGCGACATATTGCAAGCTTCGACAGGCTCAGTTACCTTTTGATCGGCAAAGTTCACTAAGTTTGTCGAAGGGAAATAGCCTGGGCCTTTAGGCCAGGGAATATAGGTTATCCAAATACTATCTTGGAGGCCTTTAGGCCTTTTCTATTTCATATGAATTTCCTGCAATAAATAAATCTCTAATACAAGGAAAAGGCCTAAAGGCCTAAAAAGGAGTTATCGACGTTATCAAATCCCAAGCCTAAAGGCCTGGGCTATTAAGAAGTGGTCTTTGCCCCCAAGCCCTGAAAGGGCGAAATACCAAAACATTATTGCAAATTTAAGGCATCAACAATACCAAAAGCAATCAATAGCAGAGAAAAGAATACCCCAATAGGAAGTAAAATCAAAAGTAAAATCATCTTGTTTCTTAGCGGCTTATCAACTCGTTTGGAGAGTTTATAATAATTAACTAAATCTTCCAAATAACCAGCAAAGAAGCTCCTATTAAAACCATGCTTTATTACCACACTATTTATGTGAAAAAAAATATAAATCGAAGCAACTAAAACTAATATACCTAAATAAAAAAGTATTTCCATCACCCTAACTGTTAGGTATTTAAAAGACAAACAAGTAGTACAAACTTAATTAATTCGAATAATTTTCGTTGGCTTATAAGGTCCTATTCTTAAGAAATAGCAGCCCGATGAGAGTGTATGTAAATCAAGCTGCGTTTGCGCTTGGTTCAGCCTACCTTGTAGTTGTATTTTACCATTCAGGTCTGTTAACTCATACGTAAGCGGCAATTTTTGCGCAGCCAAATCAAGGGTTAGTTGGCCCGTGTTTGGGTTTGGATATACCCAACTAGCATCTAACTCTTCTTGCTCTTGTATACCATTAGGGTTATATAGAGTAATGGTAGCTGGGTTGCTAAAAATAGAACAATTACCATCCACCAATTTGCATCTATACACTTTGTTATTTAGGCCAATTCCAAAATTATAAATGGTAAGTATGGCTGTGGTAGCGCCACCATAAGTAGCAGAGTTAGCAATATCTGCCCAAGAGCTATCGGCCAATCTAATTTGCCATTGGTAATTTTTAATAAATGCTACGGTGGTAACTGCAAGTACAACGTCTGTTCCTTTATTTACAATTTGGCTCAAGGGTTGATCTAAAAAACTGGAGTTATTACAGGTTGTAAGTGTAG
Source organism: Bacteroidetes bacterium B1(2017) (assembly GCA_002256395.1). GTDB lineage: Bacteria > Bacteroidota > Bacteroidia > UKL13-3 > UKL13-3 > B1. Next base: position 326,695 of record NKJG01000005.1, read on the forward strand.
TTGTATCTGTACTAAGAGTACAAAAACTATCGCTTACTAAACACCTATAATAAACTTGTGTACCAACTCCCGAATTATAATTTTGTATTTTTAATATATTACTCTGGTTTGTATCCAAAACTGTTTCAAATGGTACTTGTAAACTTCTACCTGTTTGCCAAGCATACTTTACATTGCTATCAGAAACAAGTAGTTTAAAAACACCTTTTTGGTAAAACCTTAGATACAACGGTTCAGGCTGAACCAAAATACGAAACCTACATGCCACCAATAGCCTTGCAGTATCGCTGCTAGCTTGGCAATTACTAAGCATAGCCAAACAACGGTATTGAGCATTGTTTTGCAATTGCAAACTTCTACTAATAATTAACGAATCAGTTTTAGAGCCTGCATAAACACCCGTATCTAAAATATCTTTAAAGCCCTCTCCCCTATTTTCTTGCCAAATATAACTTACTCCTACTTGTGCAACTTGTGCAACTTGTGCACTAAAACTTACGGCTTGTGCAACACCAACATTTTTTGAAACAGGGTGTTTACTAAATGCAAAATTGCAACCTACAAATAAGTTTGCAACAGCACTTACAACTGTGCAGTTGGCTCGTATCATCACACATCTAAATGCATATCCGTTCTGAGCAAATTTAACAGATGAAATATGTAAGCTATCTGTGGCAGAGCCTGTAAATACTCCTGTATCAAGTAAGTCATAAAATCCAGCACCCGTATTTATTTGCCATTTATAAGCAACTAAAGTAGCATTTGTTTTTACAACAAATAAGGCCGCAGAATCTTCTTTTACTTGGTCATTTTTAGGTTCGGCAATAACTTTAAAATCGCATACAATAGGCATGGTTGCTGTATATGAAACCGCCTTGCAAGTACCCTCTTGTATCAAACATCTATATTTAGCAATAGGCGTATAAATAATGTTCTTAACTAACAAGGTATCATTTGTAACGCCTGCATAATGGCTTGTATCCGTTATGTTTTTAAAACCAGAACCGTCATTTATTTGCCAATGATAATTTGCGTTTGCACTATTACACCCCACACTAAATTTTTGGTTCGAACCAACCACTCCTACCGTATTTTTGGGTTGCTTGACGATGGCTAAATTACATGACCCTAGTTTTAACACATAGCCAAAATCTCTATTTGGACCACTTAACAAAAAGCTAGAAGCACTAGGATCAAAATCTACATTACTAGTAAACTGTCCGGTAAGAAGGATATTACCATAAGCATCCTTTGCCATACCACAAGCCTTTTCGTTATTAAAACTTTCAATTGTTTTAGCCCAAATAAACAATCCGTTTGAGCTAAGTTTCAATACAAAAATATCCTCCTTACTAGCACCCATAACAGGGTATACTCCAGGTCCTGGATCAAAATCTATAGGACCAAATGAACTGGTATTAAACTCTCCAGAAAGAATCACATTTCCTGTATCGCCTAAAAGAATAGTTTCGCCTATAGCCCCTAAAAAGCCACCTCCAAGTGTTTTCACCCAACTATAATTTCCAACACTATCAAACTTGGCAATATAGGCATTCATGTTGGGGCTAACTTTGCGCACTACTCCAAGATCTGGGTTGAAATCTACGGTATCTTTATAGTTACCTGTACAAAATATATTTCCAATAGAATCAAGCACCAATGAGTTACAAGAATTAACTCCACCTTCAAAACTTTTGGCAAAGTATAACTCACCCAATGGTGTTAAAGAAAGGATATAGCTATTGTTAATTTTCGACTCAAGGAAATAGCTTGTTTCATTTGGGTCAAAATCTACTTTCCCATTAAACCAACCACCTATAACAAGCTTGTTACTTGCACTAATAGCAATGCTTTTAGCCTCTTGATCAAACGTTCCTGAAAAACCTTTAGCCCACTTAAACTCACCTTGTGCTGTTAATTTTAGCACAAACGAAGCTCTTTTAAAATTTACAGAATTTAAAATAAACGTATCGGCACTTGGATTAAAATCTGCGGCACCAGAAAAGGCACCTGCAATACAAATTTCTCCTAATTTATCTAGCACAATGGCTTCAGGAACAACATACCTATTTGAAATCAATTTCTTTTGCCAAAGCAAATTACCCAAGGAATCTACTTTCATTACAAATCCACTAGTAGACCCAATGGTATCCGACATTGATTTACCTGCCAGTGTATCCCTATCATAAATTAAACTCCAATCAAAACTCCATGCCACAATAATGTTTCCTATACTATCAATAACAAGTCCTGGTTTATTATAATAATAATTTACACCACTTAATTTTTTTGCCCATACAAAATTACCATAGGCATCTGTTTTACTAATAAAGCCATCAACTAATTGGTTTGGCCTAGATCTTAAATAACAGGTATCCTCACTTGGGTCAAAATCTACTGTTCCAGTAAAGTTTCCAAGGGTATACACATTTCCATGCTTATCGCTAGCCATACTTTCACCAATAGCAAAAGCTGTATCGGCAGAGCTACCAAAAGCATAGGCCCAATTAAAGTTTTGGGCTCGAACAAAAAAACAAAAGCCAGTAAATAAAATTAACAGGAGTAATTTTGGTTTCATAGCAGGCAATTTAGGGATTGTATTAGAGGAGTCAACAGATTACCCTATTGGGTTGTACACCTGCTTTTTGAGTAGTTAAACCCGTTTCTTCCAAGTAGTAGTTGCGGTAGCACACACCTTATCTGTACCTTTTACTTTTACCGTATGTATAAACGCATCGGGTCTTCCATTTTCTTCGGTAAATGAAATAAGGGTATCGCCAAAATGCGCCTCTGCCACAAAGCGTCCATCAATACTTTCTAAAGAGTAGTGTTCAAAAATATCATTGGGTAAGGATTCAATAACCCATTGCAAATACCGTATATTATTTACATGTTGGTTCATGTCTATATCATAGCGTTTTACTTCAAACTCACGGCAATACGTAGCCGCGTGTAAAGGTTCAATTTTGGTATTTATATCTGTATCTAAACATACTTTTGAGCAGAACATCCAACGCTGCATAATAGCATCAAAAATTTGGGTAGGTCTGCGTTTGGCCACATCAAAAAACACCCATAAACCTTTTGCTCTACCTATGATATTTTGTTGCTCATCATAAATAATATTCTCTCTTATTCCTCTAATAGCCGAATAGCTAGAGAGCCACGTTCTTATAGTAATTTTTTCTTTATACCGTGGGTATCTATACATTTCCATGGCTCCTGCACGCAATACCCAGCCCACTTGTTTTTCTATTAAGTAATACAAACTATGATCAATAGATAGGCAATGGTTGGCCGCCGTTTCTTCTAGCAAGGTTAAAATGGTAGTAGCCGAAGCCTCGCCCCATTTATCCATTTCAAAAAAGCGCAATTCAAATTCAGAATCGTAGTAATTTTCTAGCATAGTTGGCAGCTTTGGTCTGTTTGAACCAATCAAAAATAAGGGGAAAGCAGGTGTAATACTATGATTAAGCTACATAAAAATGTGGAGCTATGCCGCTCAACAACTTGCTTCAAAAGCCTGAACACAAGGCACAAAAGCCCATGGCAGCATATTTTCTAAGAAAAAGTTTGGCAAAAAAGTGTAAAAGCCCTTTATTTGCACCTCCATAAATGGTTCCTTAGCTCAGCTGGATAGAGCAACGGTTTTCTAAACCGTAGGTCGAAGGTTCGAGTCCTTCAGGGACTACATACTAACTCGAGCAAAAACACTTAAAAGCCTGATTATCATAAATAATCAGGCTTTTTTTATGACTATTATTGTTCGTTTACTACGTCATTAAGCGTCATAAAACGACAAAA
>NKJG01000079.1 GCA_002256395.1 Bacteroidetes bacterium B1(2017)
GAGGAAGTGGATTGGATACGAAAGTGAAGGTTTTGAAGTTTGAAACAGTATCTTTTGCTGAAGATGTAAAAATTGAAATCAGAAAGATATTTGCAAAAAAAGAAATTGATTTTCAACAACTCTGCGTTTTAAATCCTTGGGTTGGCAATCTGCATGGTGAAATAGTAAATCAGCTATTAGAAAAATGGGGAATTCCAAATTCTGAAGTGGATTGTATTGCAAGCCACGGACAAACGGTTTTTCATGCTCCTAAAATTCAACATAAAATAGAGAAATTCCCAAATGCAACCCTACAAATAGGCGATGGCGACCATTTGGCCGTTAAAACAGGCATCATAACGCTTTCAGATTTCAGACAAAAACACTGTGCTGCAGGAGGCGAAGGTGCTCCATTGGCGGTTTATGGCGACTACCTTATTTTCTCCGAAAAAGATAAAAACAGAATCTTACTCAATATGGGCGGTATTTCAAACTTTACTTTTTTGAGCGGAGACCTAAATCCTGAGAAAGTTTTTGCCACAGATACTGGCCCGGGAAACACCATTATGGATGCTTTTGTGCAGAAACATTTCGGAATTCCATTTGACAAAGAAGCTGAAATAGCATTGAAAGGAAAGGTATCAGAAAGCTTACTTTCAGAGTTGAAAAAACATACTTTTTTTAAAGGTCCTTTACCTAAAACAACTGGTCCTGAAGTTTTCAACTTGGTTTATTTGGAAGTGGCTCTTGAAAATTCTAAAACTAAAGAGCTTTCGAGAGAAGATATTATGGCTACGCTTTGTCAGTTTACAGCCGAAACCATTACAGATTGCATTTTTTCTATTTCGGAAAACACCTTGCCTTCAGAGGTATTCATGAGTGGCGGTGGCATGCACAATCCGTTGATTGTAAATTTCTTACAAAAGAAAATGCCGAACACAAAATTTCTAAGAACAGATGACATTGGCATAGATGGAGACGCCAAAGAAGCCGTACTTTTTGCTACTCTAGCCAACGAAGCACTAGGTGGTGGCGAAACTGACTTTGGAATAAGAAAAGGTGTACCTAGCGTAAGTATGGGAAAAGTGAGTTTCCCGAATTGATTAGTTTTTTCTAGATCCAACTCCTATACCCACACCAACTACAGCAGACAGCGTCGTGCCATTTCCAGCTAGTCTATTATACATCGTGAATCTGGTAAATTCATAACCCTCAGGCAGGTTTTGGTTATAATTGTTATACGTTCTTACGCCCATGCCCAAGAAAACATCTAAGATAGGAAAACCATTTTGACCAATAAATTCGTGGCCAAGTTTTAAATGTAAAGCCGCTACATTAACATTCAATAAATACGTAACACTAGGCGATTGAGGGTTGGAAATATTATCGGCACTTTTCTTTTCTAATACTTTTTTATACATAATTTCTTGTCCTAGATATCCCCTACCTTTCTTTTTAGAGGAAAATGGTCTGAAATATACGCGATGCTCTAGTCTGAACATCATGGCGTTTTCATTGCTCGAACTTTCGAAAATTTTATCATTACCAAAACCGAAAGTGGCCTGAACACTTCTTTTGGAACTCAAGAAATCCTCACCTGAAAACTGAAGATGAGGGTCAACTTCCAAAAATGCTGCAAGGGGATTAAATTTAATACCAAAATTAGGCAAACTATCAGGAGAATAACTCCCAAATACATTGGAACAAATGAATAAAAAAAATATCGTAGCCCTCATTAATTTGAAGAATGTGCTTTAAAAATAGACACAGAAATGAATACTGACGAATAAAAGTTATTCTACGGTCAAGTATTTCATAAAATATAAGCAAAGCACCAAGTATAAAAATTTCCTCTTTTGTTTTATCAAAAAAAAACTTTCTAAATTAATAACAACGATGACGCTTAATCTACTGTACATCAATGTGATATACACAATAACTGATTTTTAAATTAAATAACTGAAAAAACAGTTGTAAAACTGATTATTTAGTTTTAAGTTTGCTTCATGATGGAAGAACTTACAAAAACAGAGGAGAAAATAATGCAAATAATCTGGAATTTAGGCAAATGCCTTGTTCGAGATATTATTGAAAAATTACCAGACGAACCCAAACCACCTTACAACACCATCTCGTCGGTGGTGAGGATTTTGGAAAATAAAGGATTTTTGGGGTTCAAAGCCTATGGTAAAACGCATGAATATTTCCCAATTATTACAAAAGACGAATACAAACAATTTACTTTCAAAAAAGTATTTGCTGATTATTTCGACAACTCTGCCGAAAGCCTTTTGTCTTTTATGGTCAGAAAAGAAAACCTAAGTAAAGAAGAAATAGAGAACCTTAAAAAAATTATTGATAGCAATTAAACTAAACCAAAATGGAATATCTACTAAAATCCTCCGCTTGTCTTATTGGTTTTTATGGCCTTTACTATTTCGTTTTCCGTCAGTTCACTTTTCATACCGCCAACAGATTCTATTTGCTGGTGAGTCTAGGTTTGAGCGTTTTGATACCATTAGCCCACACTACTAAAACCGAAGTTGAATATTTAACACCCTTGGAAAATCAGCCTGTTCCCAATTTGGTTTTTCCACAAATACAAAAAGAAGCTTCGAATGCTAATTATTTAAAAATCGAAAAAACAGAAAAACCATTTTGGAAAACTTTGGAAGTATCAGATTACTTTCTTCTCTTCTATTATATGGGTATTCTGGTATCTATATGCATACTTTTAAGAAATTTATCACTGATTTTGAAAGTAATAAAAACAGCAGATTATGAAAAAAAATCATTGAATTTGAAGATATTTGAAACCAGCAATTTCCTCCAAAATTCATCATTTTTCAATAATATTTTCATCAACTCAAAGCCGCTAAATCCAGACGAAAAACCCCTAATTATCGAACACGAAAGTTTACATTGCAAAAAATTACACACGGTAGATTTACTGATTGTAGGCGTTCTAAAATGTGTTTTCTGGTTTAATCCTGTAATTTATTTTCTGCAGAAATCTCTCAAAGAAATACATGAATATGAAGTAGATGAATTGATGACTAAATCGTTTAACCAAAAGGAATATGCAAATCTCCTATTAAAATTGGGCGTCTTTGCAGAGCTTTCATTTGTAAATCAAATGAGCAAAAAGCCACTTTCACAGCGGATACATTTCATGTTTAAACCTGCCACAATTCAAACAAAAAAATATCTGTATTTGATTGCGATACCGCTAATTGCGGCTGCTTTCATGGCATTTACAAAAGAAAAAATCGTAAAAGTTCTAAGAGAAAAAGGCAATACCAAAACGGTTAAGAAAATAGAAGTAAAAGCGTATCCTTTAACCATTAAAAACGACCGAGACTATACCACTTGGGGGCCAAGAGCATCATTAAGAATGTTGCCAACCAATATTTCTCTAAACTCACTCACTACACTAAGGTACAACGGATTTAAATACGAAGTAAATCCAAATTCTCTTACCGAAAAGACCATAAATGAGGTAAACAAAGAACTCAAGAAACGAAACTTAGCCATAATAATTACAGAAAAAGACCTTGACTTAGGTGGAAATTTCACAAAATTGGGCCTTTCTATCAAGCATCTAAAAAGTGGTAAAGCCTCAACACTGGCAATATTTGATATGGACAAGTGTAGAGAACAAGGAAAGAACGGAGCGTTCTTTGTTTTCGATGCTTTTGATAGAAGTTTCGAAAAATCACAAATAACCTACTTTTTTGGAAGCCCTCACTTGCTCATATACAAGAGTCATTTAGAAAGGAGTAAGCATAACACTTTCAACGTAAACTCGGAATCTTCCATTATCAGTCATAGTTCTGATTTGATAACCTATGTAGTTTACCCTGACAAGCTAACCCTTAAAGCGGCGGAAGAAGCCAAAGCATATTTCTCTGA
>NKJG01000080.1 GCA_002256395.1 Bacteroidetes bacterium B1(2017)
CGTCCAAACCAGCCCTGCAAATGGCTTAATAGATGGCTTTGTGGCAGAAGTAATTTCTGCAACTGATTATTACGCCTTCGGCGCACCAATGCCAGGAAGAAGCTATCAAGCGAGTGAGTATAGATTCTCCTTTAATGGCAAGGAGAAGGATGATGAGGTGAAGGGTGAAGGCGGGCAGCAGGATTATGGAATGAGGATTTATGATACAAGGCTTGGGAAATTTTTAAGTGTTGATCCAATTTCAATGCAATACCCAGAATTAACACCATACCAATTTTCAAGCAATGCTCCAATTGATGGAATTGACAAGGATGGATTGGAACATTCGTTTTTTATGATTTCTTTGGACAGCAGAAAAAATATTATTTTAATAAATATTTCAGAATTAAATGCCCAATATGAAACTATTTTTGGAACAGTTCATAGTTTTAATGCTGAAAATAAGGCGTATTTGTATTCTACGGATGGTCATTGGCATTCAATGCCAGAAGAGTGGCGTAATAAAAGCCTATCTTTGGCGGGTGATTTAAACGACGTTTATAGTATGGCTAATAAATGGCCATTAGCAGATAAGCAATATAATATTGCTCATAATATCCAAGCACTTCAAGTTTTTTCTGAAAAAGCACAGTTTACAATAGGCATTGTATTGTTATTGGAAGGAGCAACTAATGTTGCCGCAGGCCTTGCAAAAGGCATCAGTCGAAAAGTTGGAGGGTATGACAATCGTGGCAAGGTAGATACACATTTAAAGTCTAGAAATAAACAAGGATATGGCTTTAAGGATGTACCGGAAATGGAGCAATATGGAAAAGACTTTTTTGCAAGAACTGGCGATAACATTATTGAATTTACCGATAATAAAGGATATATCCATCGTTTGGATAATGCAACCCAAGAATATGGAATACTTATGCCAAATAATAATATTCAATCAGTATTTAAAGTTATACCAAGCGAAAGTACCTCGTATACTGATGGTATATCATATATGGCAAAACAAATGCAAGATTTTGGAGTAAAAAGTAATTAAAATATGAAAGATATAACTCGAATTTGTTATGTATGTGGTTTTTATTTTGATTCGGAACAAGAAAACCAAAAAGAAGATTGGCCTTTTATAATGTGTAAATGTTGCGATTTTGAATATGGAATTATAGACCTCGAATGGAATTGCCTAAATAATTGGAGAGATGAATGGATTAATACTGGACTTAAGTTTGATAATAATCTTATGCCTTCAAAAAGGATTTGGACATTAAAAGAGGTGCTTTTACAACTTTCAAATTTAAAATTGGTTGACATAAATAACTATCCACGTGGCAAAAAACTGAATCCTAATTATTCCACTGAAGTAAATGTAGAACTTGTCTATAAAAAGTGGATTGAATTTCGAAATTCAGATGGTTAATTCTAAGTGCACTTAAAATTTATTTTCCAATTTGATTAGTCTATTTTTCCGGAAAGTTAAAAAAATGTAATAAATCTGAGGAAATTCAGAAAAGGCAATAAAAAAAGTAACTTGTTTAAAAGATAAGGTTCTACTTTTTATCCAAATCCCTTCCTCTGCGTAATCCAATCCCACTCCGCGTAATTTACTTGAATGGCTATTAGGTAATTGCCATCTGCAAAAAGCAATTCCCCCTTGCATCTCCGCTCTAAAAACCCGTAATTTGTTATTAAATAGCTTTAATATTTATTCAAACACGCTTTCTACTCCTTTTTTTTGCATTGGCCTTTTTGTTTCGGTTCCAATTTTAAAAGCACAAATGCCCAGCATTACGGGCTTTTCTCCAGCGGCTGCTCACCCATGTGCAGTGCTTACTATTTATGGCTCAAATTTAATTGCAGGCACTGGTGCTAGGCATGTATTTGTAGGTAATGTTAAGGCACAGGTGTTAAGCTTTAGTGCAGATTCTATAAAAGTACGTGTGCCTTTTGGCGCTACTGTTGGGCCAATTGTTTAAAGTGCTAATAACAAAACGATTTGCAGCAATTTACATTTTGTTCCCACTTACCCTGCTAGCACCACTACCCTCAGAAACTTAAATTTTTGGTCCACCGAAGGCGATGCCAATATTGTGTAGTATACAAAAAAATAATAAATACAGGTATGAATATTATGGTTAACATTCTACATATAGTTTTACTTATTTCAGGAATTAGTAAAATATATTTACATATAACTTTAGGAAAAAATATGGAAAAGAATTCAGTTATGGTTTTTTTACTAGCATAGAATTGTTCTTATTTTATAATGTAACTGTTAAAAAGAAGATTTCGCAAAAAAACTACTGATAAAGTTTTTGTGGCAAGTGTTTTTGGCAACTTTGATTATTATGCTTTTAATAAAATCCATATACTTTTAATAGGAGAGAACCCATCCATTGGCATTATTATTTGTAAGGGAAAGAATAAAACAGTTGTTGAACATGTATTACGAAGCACAACAAGTCCAATTGGAGTGTCCAATAATAAATTAACAGAAACACCCGCACGCTCCATTTGCTTTATGATGAATAGGATTGCTTACTAAACAATTTAATTCAACAAAAGCCCTTAGAAAGAGTAATAGAAAATGAAAAAATTGGAATAAGAAAAGTAAAACTTGGTTTAAAGGAATCAAGTTCTACTTTTTGTTTGGCAAGAATTAATAGACCAAATAGTTTACATGGTTATTTGACAGGTACAGCCAAAACTCCAACACTTGGATTTACTATGACTAAAATAGCAAAGGAGGAGCAACAAATTTTTGTAGGTCATTGAGTATTTTTATTAACTACACAACTCAGCAATTATCAATGTTTATTTATCCCACCTAACCTAGCATAGCTGGAGAAAGTGTTATTCTTGCGCCAATTTTGCTTGCCAATTCGCTCATATCATTTCCAATTTTAGAATCTACTATTCTAGCGTAATGCTGGGTAGTTTTGATGTTTTTATGGCCAAGCATTTTGGAAATTGACTCAATTGGAACTCCATTCATCATGGTTACCGTGGTAGCAAAAGTATGCCGTGCAACATGAAAGGTAAGTGGCTTTTCAATTTTTGCCAAGTCTTGAATTTCTTTTAAGTAGGCATTTAGTTTTTGATTACTTAAAACAGGCAATACTTTTTGTTCTGCAGCTAAAAGACTTAGGTCGCAATACTTTTCAATTATAAAAGTTGGTATTTGTAATAAAGGAATTTGAGATCTGGTTTTGGTTTTCTGTCTTCTGGTTTTAATCCATAATACGCCCTTATTGTCTCTTTCAATTTCCGAACCCTTTAATTTGAATAAATCGGCGTAGGAGAGGCCACTAAAACTAGCGAAAACAAATAAATCTCGAACCAATTCTAACCTCGGTACCAAGATTTCTAGATTTATTATGTTTTGAAGTTCTGTTTCTGTTAGGTAAGGCCTATCCACTTCCCGCATGGTAAGTTTAAAATCTAAAAAGGGGTTTAGCCTTATCCATCCGTTTTTAATACCTGTCATAACAATTCTTTTAAAATTTTGTAAGTGTTTGATGGTGGTATTAAAGCTACTAGTCTTTTGAGTTTTTAAGAAAATATCAAATTTTACGATCATATTCCTATTTACCATTTTTAATGGTATATCGGTCACCTTGAATTCCTTTTTAAGAAATTCACGCATGTATTTCAAGGTTGATTTGAATTTGTAATAGTTTCCATTAGATGTTTCAATGCCTATGAGTTGTTTTAAAT
>NKJG01000099.1 GCA_002256395.1 Bacteroidetes bacterium B1(2017)
TACAGAAAGACGAAATCAAAAACAACGTTTTAAAGGTTGGTCAAGAAATTAGAAACGAAAACGGACTTGGAAACGCAATAACAGAAATTGAAAAATACTTTAATGACCATAAAAATACGGCACATAACCTGGGTTTGGCAAAAGTGGGACTTTAGTACTAGTCTGAACATTTGTACATTCTATTAGCTTTTGTACTAAATTTGAACTTTAGTGCTTTCTAAACCCCGCCATCACCAAGCCGCCAACCGATGTGCCTCTAAATACCAAACCCCAATACAAACAAGAAATTGACAAAAAATGAAGAAAAATATTTTACTTTTTACATTGACTTTTATAACAGTTTTCGCATTTGGGCAGAAACCTGTAGAAACATCAAAACCATTTATTCTTGGTGTAATAGACGAAATTCAATCAAATGTACTGGCAGAAAAAAGAGTTTTAAATATTTATCTTCCTGAGGGTTATAATCAAAAAGACACAACAAAATATCCAGTAATTTATTTATTAGACGGTTCAGCCGACGAAGATTTTATACATATTGTTGGACTTGTACAATTCAATAGTTTTGAATGGATAAATCAAATTCCAAAATCTATTGTTGTGGGTATCGCTACTGTGGATAGAAGAAGAGATTTTACCTTTCCAACAACCATAAAAAAAGACTTAAAGACTTATCCTACATCGGGACATTCAGATAAATTCATTTCGTTTATTGAAAAGGAATTACAACCTTATATACAAACCAAATACAAGACAAACAATGACAAAACCATAATCGGACAATCACTTGGTGGACTATTTGCCACTGAAGTTTTGTTAAAGAAACCTACACTTTTCAATAAATACATAATTATTAGCCCAAGTCTGTGGTGGGACAATGGCTCCTTGTTAAATCAAAACTCAAATTTATTGACAGAGAATTTTAATCAACATACAGACATCTATATTGGCGTTGGAAAAGAAGGACTCACTCCTACTGAAATTCCAAGAGTAATGGAAGTTGATGCTAATCTTTTGACTGCAAAAATTAAAGGTACAAAAAGTGGAAAAGTGAAAGTATTCTTTGACTATTTACCCCAAGAAAATCATGCAACCATTATGCACCAAGCTGTTTCAAATTCATTTAAATATTTATATCCAATCACTGCAAAAGAATAAGAATCAAAACCTTGATAAATAATAAGCAACGCTCAATAGGGAATTAACAAATGTTGGGCTTTAGGATTCAGTTGGACAGTGGTAGTTCTAGATACTTTGGTCCTTAGTTTGATTTATTTCTTGAACTTTTTTTGCTAAAATCCCAACACCCTCACAAAGTTCCAAAGCTTAATCCTCATTCAAAAAAAGTCACCAACCCAGGAGTCTAACAATCGTCTTCAATCACATCATTTTTGAACTTACTGATCATTTTTTTCATTTCTTGCAGTTGCTTGATTCGTTCATCAATCGACAACAGTTTCTCCTCTAAAACGCCTAACTTTTCAGATATGGTCATTTTGTTGTTATACCAGGCATCCAGCAATTGGGCAATTTCACTGATGGTGAAGCCAACCGACTTAGCATCCCTCACCAATTCCAATTTCTCTACTGTCTCTTCATCATAATGAAAATATTTGTTCGTCTTAATATTTTCATCACGTTTACCTTTTATCAAACCCGATTTTTCATAAAACCGAATCGTATGGGCGGAAATGCCCGTGCGTTTTGACAACTCGTTTATTAACATACTGCAAATATAATGGGTCTAAAAATAAATAACAAGTATAGACTATACTCTAATGTTGTATGTTTAATTTACTCAACATATTTTTGCAGAAATTATTAAAATAAAATAAAATGGCAACTGCATTAATTACCGGAGCATCCAACGGAATTGGATTAGAATTAGCGAAAGTTCATGCTTCAAAAGGGGACAACTTGGTTTTGGTAGCAAGAAACAAATCAAAATTAGACGAACTTAAATCAGAATTGGAAAAGCAATACAAAATTACTGTCTACACCATTGGCAAGGACCTTTCTGCCCAAAATGCGGCCCAAGAGGTGTATGAAGAGACCACAAAACAAAATATTCAAATTGACTATCTCATTAATAATGCAGGTTTTGGCGACTTCGGCATGTTTGTAGAAACCGATTGGAACAAAGAATTGCAAATGATAAATTTGAACATCACGACCTTGACACAATTTACCAAACTCTATTTACAAGATATGTTGAAACGCAGAAGTGGAAAAATAATGAACGTGGCCTCCACGGCGGCCTTTCAGTCTGGTCCTACCATGGCAGTTTACTATGCTACCAAAGCCTATGTTTTAAGTTTTTCTGAGGCCGTAGACAATGAGGTAAGCGACAAAGGCGTGACAGTGACCACCCTTTGTCCAGGTGCAACCAAAAGCGGTTTCCAAGCGGCGGCGGCCATGGAGGAAAGCAATTTGGTAAAAGGGAAAAAACTACCCACTTCAAAAGAAGTAGCTGAATATGGTTACAATGCCATGATGAAAGGAAAAACGGTGGCCATACATGGACTTTTGAATTGGATTATGGCCAATTCGGTAAGATTTACACCAAGAGCCATTGTGGTTAAACTCACCCGAAAAATTCAAGATAAAGCCAACTAATATGGAACAAATCACCAAGTATTTCAATGCAGAAAAGTACGAAAGTTTATTATTCGTATTGGTTGGCATGATGGCCATCTTAGTTGCAACATACTTTTTAATAAAAGTTAAAAACCCTTTTTACGGTGGCATGGCTTATCCATTGATAGCCATTGCTTTGATACAAATTGCGGTAGGAAGTTCGGTTTATTTTAGAAGTCCAAAAGACATTTTAAGGGTTGAACATATATTGCAAACTGACCAACAAAAAATTGAAACTGAAGAAATTCCAAGAATGGAGGTGGTGATGAAAAATTTTGTCATTTATCGTTGGGTGGAGATTGGATTACTTTTTGCGGGTATTATTTTCTTTTTTTACTTTAAACCAATGACCCCCTGGAAAGGAATTGGATTGGGTTTGTCTATTCAAGCAGGGTTTCTGTTGCTGCTTGATTATTTTGCTGAAAGTAGAGGCAAAATTTACCTTGATTATTTGGGCACTATCAGTTGATTAGTAAGCTACACAAGAATCTAAGAACAATTGCCATTAGGAAAAACGTCTGATGTATTTCTATCTGTCAGAAAGCTATCGAGTTCATGTAAGGTTTATTACGAATTGCTCGGGCAATTTAAAAAAGAAGCTAAAGATCGCTCCACTTAGAAATCTCAAAACTTTAAACCCTACGATAACAAGAAAAGATATTTCATGTCTTAAGAAAAAATAATTGGCTTATTGATTTATCTAGTTTAAATTAGAGGCATTTAAATTTTTATCAATACATGAAAAAATTGTTTTTAATACTCTTACTATTAAACCTTTCCATACAGATTACCAAAGCCCAAAAAAAGCAAGAAATCATGATCAATGATTTTGAGGACAAACCGCAAACTAAAAACTGGTGGAGAGATAATCAACATGTGAAATTTTCCTATAACGAACTCAAAAAGGATCAAGTAGATAAGTCGTCAAAAGCCTGCCTTTATGTACGATGGGACGCTATACCGAACAATAAACCCTATACTTGGTTTACCGACCTCAAAGCGGATACCTTGGCTGCTGATGGAAT
>NKJG01000100.1 GCA_002256395.1 Bacteroidetes bacterium B1(2017)
TTTTGATTTTTTGAAATCTAAAAAGGCAATTGAAAATATTCCATTTAGGTCACATATTTGTTTAAATCCAAAATGACTTAGATAGTATAAAATAGTTTCAGTATCAGAATGTCCTTTAAAAACATAATTTGGAGGTAACTTAGATTTTAGTTCCAAATGATTGTAAATTTCTCCATTAAAAACAATTGAATAGTTTTTGCAATCAGAAATCATAGGTTGATGACCAGCGACTGATAAATCAACAATAGATAGACGTCTTTGCCCAAACTTAACAGTATGATTTGAAATTAAAAAATCTTCAATTCCAAAATCATCAGGTCCCCTATGAGAAATGGAATTTAGAATGGCTTCGTCAAAATTTAAATTAATTGTCCCTAGTATTCCGCACATTTTCTTTTCTGTTTTTAATTAAAATTGCTGGATTTCCACCAACAATTGAGTATGGTGCAATGTCTTTTACCACTACGGAACCGGCTGCAACTATCGAACCTTTTCCAATTATTCTTCCAGGATAAATTATAGATCTAGCTCCAATCCATACATCTTCTTCAATTATTGTTTTTTTATAATATTTTTCTCCTTGGAATCTCATTGGAACTTCCAAGCTGTCAAATAAATGGCCAGAATGTAGAATATATACCTCAGGAGCAATCATTACATTGTCTCCAATAGATACATTTCTTAACCTTGAATTTTCATTAATTTGGACATCATTACCAATACTAATATCATTGAATTTGCCTACAAGAACGCAGGATTCAATTTCTAAGTTATTTCCGCATTTGTCTTTTAATATTTTCTTAACTATCAATGCTCTAAACTTGCTGCATAATTTTCCTATGGCAGAGTATCTGTTTGGCAATTTATAACCAATGAAATAATAAATTATTATCCAAAATAATTTCATCTATTTAGATTTTTTAGATAATGTAAAATTGAAATTATCATGGGTGTTTGCGACCAGCGTGCATAATAATGCTTGTTAGTGAATATAGAGTTCTTTGTATGATAGAAATAACCCCTTTGATCATATAAATTTGAAAGTATACTGTTAAATGTTTTATCCAATAAACTCTTATCCTTCATGCCTATAGTTTGATTCAATAATGATAATGTTAGGAGAGCTTGGGCACAATTTTGTGATTCAATTGGATATAATTTGTTGTTAAAGTATTTTGGTACTCCCTCTTTTGTAATGAGGTTGTTTATATAGAAACTAGCACCTTTTAATAATACTTTATCTATGTTGTATTTAGAACTCAGCGAGTTTATTTGAACCAAGGATTCTAAAATAAATCCTGTGTGAAATCCATCAATCCACTTCCCATTTTTTAATGTCGAATAATACCAAGATCCATCGGGGTTTTGATACTTAACTATGAAATTAATAAGTTTCTGAATCAAATCCTCATTTACTATCTCTTCTTTAAAGATGGAATTTGCTCTAACAAAAAGTGCAGCAGCCATTGCATTGACATTTGCAACCGGAGTAGATTCTTGCTTAGGATAGTACCTTATCCACGAAACTTCTTCAGATTCATTAATAACTCCAAGGAAATCAAAAATGAATTTAAAAATCTCAATAATATACGTTTTTAGTTTTAAGTCTGAGGTTATTGTATAGTAATCAATTATCGCATTTGCAGAATTTATAGTATTATACAAATTAGGAGTCTCAGATCCGCTATTTACAAACCTAGATGTGTAGGGAAAATTCAGACCCCAACTTTTTCCTATTTGAGTTTTTGTTGCTCTTTGGAGTAAAAGATTAAACATCTTTTCAGCTTTTTCTAAATATTCAGGTTCTTTATATTCAAGAAAAAGTTTAGAGTATACCGAAAGCATATCTGAGATTGTCTTGGTATGAATTATTGGGCTAATACCCAATGTCCCACGCAAATTGATTGGAGATTTAGCATTTATTTGAATAATCACTCTCCTTAATAACAGATTCTTAATGTATTTTGTAATTAAGGGATTATTAAGACCGTCATAAACATCATATGAAGAGTATTCTTTGTCCTCTAAATACTTGATGCTTTTATCTAAAATTTCTTTTAATTGTTTCTTGTCTGCCATCAAAATTCACTATAAATATTAATAATTCTGCTTCTTACTTTCTCAGAAGTAAATTCATTTGAAGCTTTTAGGTGATTAGATATGCAAATGCGTTCATATAAACTTGGATTATTTAATATTAAACTGAGAAATCCCTCGAACACAGAAGGGTCTTTACTTTCTGTTAGGAATCCATTTTCTTCATGATTTACCACATCAGGTATGCCTGCATTAATTCGAGATACTATTGGCATTCCATAAAGCATTGCTTCCAAAACACAATTTGGCATTCCCTCACCAAAAAATGTTGGGAATAATAGAATTTTTGATTCTTTAAGAAGCTCGTGTTTTTTTCGTCCAGAAACATTGCCAAGAAACTCAACGTCACAAATTTTATTGTCATTAACATATTTCTGTGCTGCTATAAATTCGCCTCCTTCTCCAGCAATTTTCAAACTCAATTTTATGTTTTTATTATGCTTTTTTAATAAGTGGAAAGAGTCGATAGCAATATAAATTCCCTTATTTGTTTCTATTCTTGAAATAAATAAAATTTGCCAACTTTTATTAGAAGAATTTAATTTGTCTTGAATGTTAAAGTCTTGAATTAGAGAAGAATCAGCAACAGTAGTTTCAATTTTAAATGGGGCGGTTTTGAGAACTCCTAATTGAATTAACTTTGACTTAAAAATTTTACTTAGTACAATATAAAAGTCTGCTTTTGCATAACTAATTTTAAATAAGAATTTCTTAAGCTTGCTTTTACGAATTTTAATTTCAAAATTATCGTCCCAGCCCCTAAAAAAAACTATCGTATTTATCTTAAATAATTTAGAAATTAGGATAAATATGGAATCTCTATAAAACGAATTTCCATCTAATGACGGGTTTATGTGTACAACTTTATAATTATCAGTAGAAATTTTAATTGTAAATTTTATATAATTTAAAATTAATCGAATAGTTTTTTGTAAAAAATTTTCCTTTTTATAACTGTTAACAAAAAAGTAATCTATATTTTCGTAGTTTACTAAATCTAAGGAATTATAATAATTGCTTACTCCACCAACAAGTTTTAAATCTGGAATTAGAAGTAATATTTTTTTCATTTTTCGATGTTTTCTGTTAAATTATAAGTGGTATATGAGTTTAGATCTGTCCCTACATCCATTTTTCATACCACATTTCAAACATTAGAATTAACCATAATTTATTTGAGTTAATTTTTTTGTCAGTTAAAAAGTCATTTTTTAATTCTTTAACAAATTGATAGTTTAAAATCCCTTCTTTTTCTATTCTGCTTTCATTCAAATACTCGTCTAAGTAATCTCGAATATCATTTTTCATCCAATCACTTATTGGACTTTGGAATCCCATTTTATGTCTATCCAATAGCTCTGGTGGAATGTATTTATTAGTAATCTTTTTAAGTAAATATTTTTTATCTTTTATCTTTTTTATCTTTAATTCATTAGGTAGTCTACTCACCCATTCAATTAGCCTATGATCCAATAGAGGTTCTCTTCCCTCTAATCCAA
>NKJG01000013.1 GCA_002256395.1 Bacteroidetes bacterium B1(2017)
TGGGTATTCAGAATAAATGCAAACGAACAAACTAAAAGAATAAGGTGTTTTTTCATGTTACAGCTTTAAATTTATCAAATATGAGAAATTTTGATGAATAAATTTGTCAATCAAATGACAATCTGAAGAAGTTTTTATAAAAATCAGGTCAAAAGAAAGATTTGATAATAGTCGAAGTTTTAATGGCCGTTTTTTTATTAATTTGTGTTTCGAATTAATATAACCCTAAAAACACCATGAAAGAAAATACGGAGTTTGCAAAATTAGACTTGGAAGGACTAAAGAAAAAGGAGAAGGCTCTCAATATAAGCCTAAAAGTATTGATTGGAATGATGATTATGATGGTATTGGCGGGCATTTACTTGTTTACTAAACAAGGTTTTAGTGTGTTTACCATTTTGCCAGTGGCTTTTTTACCCATACTGATGACCAACATAAAAAATGTTAAGAAGATTAGAGAAATGATAACGGAAAGGGAGAAATAGTAATTCTCCAAAACAATCATTTCAGAAAAAATTCACGCCGATATTTGAATATTGATTGGATATTTCATCCTTGACTTTCGAATCCGTAATAATATTTTTGACGAAATCTATTCTAGCAAAAGGTAAATATTTATCCTTTTCAAATTTGGAGGAATCGCACAAAAAATAGGTCGCTTTTGAATTATTGGCCATCGCAAGCGTCATTTCGGCTTCCTTTTCAGAGTTTGCACTTAGTCCATTGGCTATTGATATACCGTCGATTCCTACGAAGGCTATGTCGGCTTTATATCTAGCTATGTGTTCTATCGCAATTTTTCCGTGAGCCGCTTGTCTTTCTCGATCTATTTCGCCACCAGCAAAATTTACATGTACTCCCGAGCCTAAAAGTTCGTTCAACACTGGTAATGAATTAGTTACGACCTTTAATTTTTTATTTTTAATATATTGGCAAATCCTGAAAACCGTACTTCCACAGTCCAAAAACACCACATCGCCTTCCTGAATAAGACTTGCGGCTTTTTTGCATATTTCGTCTTTGGCTTCAATATTGATTTCTGTTTTTTGAGAAAATGCCACTTTTGTTAGTCCAATTTTTACAGCACCTCCGTGTGTACGGAGCAATAGATTCTCCTTGGCCAAAATGTTCAAATCTCTTCTGACAGTAATTTCAGAAATACCCAATTCAAGAGCCAATTCTGGCACCTCTGCTGAATCTTTTGTTTCTAAAATCTCTAAAATTTTATGCTTTCTAAGTTGAAAATTCATTTCAAATGCTATATTTGTTCAAAAATAATCATATTTAATCATAAAAAATCATAATGAACATAAAAAATATAAAAACTGAAGTGCTTTCTGACAATTGGTACACGCTTCGAAAGGTGACTTTTGACCACCAAATGAAATCTGGAGAATGGGTGACACAAAGCAGAGAGGCCTACGACAGAGGAAATGGAGCTGTGATTTTGTTGTACAATTCTACCACAAAAACAGTGATTCTAACCAAACAATTTAGAATGCCCACTTACCTGAATGGCAATACAGACGGTATGCTCATAGAAGCCTGTGCTGGACTTTTAGATGCAGACAACCCCGAAGATTGCATAAAAAGAGAAACCGAAGAAGAAACTGGTTTCAAAGTAACTGATGTAAAAAAAGTTTTTGAAGTATATATGTCGCCGGGCTCAGTGACTGAAATTCTCTACTTTTTTGTGGCTGAATATTCAAAAGACCACAAAGTAAATGATGGTGGGGGTGTAGATAATGAAAACATTGAGGTACTAGAACTTGATTTTGTGGAAGCCATGAAAATGATAAAATCGGGTGAAATTAAAGATGCCAAAACCATAATGCTTTTGCAACATGCTTTTATTGAAGGTTTGGTTTAATTTGTTAATGTGATAATTTGTCAATGTGTTAATGTGCTAATGAATTAATAAATGATAAAAAGTTTTGAATAGCCAAGCATCTCAGAAATATAAACAATACACCTATTTCAAAATGGAATAAGAAATCAAAAACCTCGAAATGAGAAATAATAAAGCTATGAAATGCAATTTATATTTTTCTCATTCTCAATAATTCTAAAAAACACCTATAATATTTCCAAACCCAAAAATTGCTCGTATTTTTACTTTTATTCAAAAAATATAAATGAGCAAAAAAATAATATTTACAGAAAAAGCCCCTGCGGCAATTGGTCCTTACTCTCAGGCTGTTTTAGCTGGAAATACACTTTATGTTTCGGGGCAAATAGCCTTGGATTTGGCACCGCTAGGCGACATCAAAGCCGAAACGCAGCGAATTATGGAAAATCTGGGTCATATCTTGGCTGAAGCGGAAATGGACTATACCAACGTCGTAAAATCGAGTATCTTTCTAAAAAATATGGATGATTTTGCTATTGTAAATGAAGTTTATGGCAGCTTTTATCCAGAAAATCCTCCTGCAAGAGAAACTGTGCAAGTGGCCAAATTGCCGAAAGATGTAAACGTGGAAATATCAGTAATTGCTGTAAAATAAAAAACCTCCCGATTGCTCAGGAGGCTATGTTTAAGGTCAAGATTGATCGTTTATTAAGGTTAAATAGCGTTACAAAACTATAACAAATTCAAGAAAAAATATAATTTTCAATTAAAAAAATCAAGAAATTTTACATCTATCTTATAATCAACCTTTAAAAAATGAATAACAGAAGAGAATTTATCAAAAAAAGCATTGGAACTGCCTCAGTTTTAAGCTTGGGTGGTTTAACTCAAAGTATTTTTGCTCACCAACCCAAAATTGAAAAAAACAATTTCAAAATGCTTTATGCACCGCATTTTGGGATGTTTAAACATTCCGCTGGAGAAGATTTATTCGATCAACTCCAATTTATGGCAGACAATGGGTTTATGGCTTTGGAAGACAACGGAATGCTCAAAAGGCCCGTTGAAACGCAAAAGAAAATAGGCGAAACGCTCAACAAGCTGGGCATGAAAATGGGTGTTTTTGTGATAGATGGTGGAGAAAACTGGAAAATATCTTTGGCCTCTGGAAAGCCTGAATTCTTGGAAAATTTCTTAAAAACTTGTCGCGAATCCGTTGAAACAGCCAAACGCTGCAATGCCAAATACATGACCGTAGTACCTGGTTTCTTTGAAAGAAAACTGCCGATGGGAATCCAAACAGCCAATGTAATAGATGCATACAGAAGGGCCTGCGACATATTTGAACCACACGGATTGGTAATGGTTATGGAGCCATTGAGCGATACGCCAGACTTGTTTTTGCAGAATTCTGATCAAAGCTATTTGATTTGCAAGGCCGTTAATAGTCCTTCATGCAAAATACTATTTGACATGTGGCACATGCAACGCAACGAAGGCGAAATGACCAGAAACATGGATTTAGTTTGGGACGAAATTGCTTATTTCCAAATCGGTGATGAACCGGGTAGAAAAGAACCAACCACGGGCGAAATCAATTACAATTTCCTTTTCAAACATATTCATGACAAAGCAAAAGCCAATAAGCAAGAGTTTATAATGGGTATGGAGCATGGCAATATGTTTCCAGGCAAAGAAGGTGAGCAAAAACTTATAAAAGCCTATGTACAATCTGATAATTTCTAAGAAAAATACTTGGATAGCAATTCTTGTGGTATGGGCATTAAGCTCCTGTACCACAAGTTTTTATATAGTCAGACACGCTGAAAAGTCTGCTACACCAAAAGAGGACCCATTGCTTACCGAAGCTGGTAGTCAGCGAGCTGAGAGACTTAAAGGTATATTGTCGAATAAAGGAATTGAGAAAGTTTATTCCACCAAAACCGTTAGAACCACCAGCACTGCAAAGCCATTGGCCGAAGCCAAAATGCTTGAAATAGAAATTTACGAGCCAAAAAACCAATCGGCTTTGATAGAATCCTTGAAAAAATCAAATCAAAATACTTTGGTGGTAGGCCATAGCAATACAATCCGACATATTATCAATGGATTGGCAGAAAAAGAATTTCTCAAAAAAGATCTTGAAGATAGCGAATATTCCAATTTGTATTTGGTAAAGAGGGGGAAGTTTGGGAAGCCGAAGGTGAAGGTGGAGGAATTCTAAAAAAACGTCGGAATTAGTTCCGATAGCTATCAGAACTAATTCTGACAATTGAAATGAGAGTGTCTGAATTAGGTTTCATATGATTTAAGGATTGAATGATCATTAATAGAAATAAAAAAACATGAAAAAATTATTAAGAAAATATCTTAAAATCATTTAATCCTAAATTCCGATAGCTATCGGAACTAATTCTGACAAATGCACCCCCAAACTTACATCCTAAAAAACCACCAAGTGTCATCGCTAACCTACGCCGACACTTTTCGCTATGGTGTGGAGATAAGTTTGGGACTCAAAAACGTTGACGTTCAGCCATTAAACATCGAAATAGATAATGCCCTCTTTGCTTTGAATAGCCAAAGTAAAAACCTGCCTGATGTTGCGGTAAGTCAGATTGAGTCGGACTTGGTGCTGACTTGTGGATGTAGTGCCGTTAAAAGTACCCTATGCGAACATCAAACTTTGGTTTTGCAAACACTCATTACGAAACCCGACCTAAAAGTATTTTTCGACAAAAAACTTCGTCATGAAAAAATAAAAAAAGCAGCTGAAGCCTACGGAATGGCCGATGAAGAAGATTTGGAGAAATATTTTGGATTAAAATATGATGCTAAGCAGACTTCTGTGGTTCCGATAAACCCTGAGCTGATTCCGGTGGATGAAAAATCTACTTCTTTTCTAAAAAGTAAATTATTTGCAAAAAACAGTGATTCTCCTGAAACTGAAAAGAATGAATCAACAAAGCAAATTCTGGTTTTTAGAAGAAATAAATTTCAAGAAACTTATTCCCTCGAACTTTACGATGCCACTTTTGGGAAAAACGGCAAAATCAAAGCTCCTTTTAGCCAAATTGACCCGCTGAATGAAGTTTGGAATCATGAAAAGCCAGAAGAGGTCCGTTTTTTTACGGCATTAGCAAAAGTGCAAAAAAACACCGAATGGAATGATAATCAGGCGATTGATTTTATTGTTAAGAACCCTCTTTCTCTAAATTTTTATATCTCTGAAAACGATAGCATTTCAGCAAACAATCTTATTCCGATTAAACTTGAAAATGCTTCTTTGGGCCTCAATATTAACGTAAACCTGAAAGAGCCTTTTTATGAGGTAACTACAAGCGTAACTATCAATGAGCATATATATGCACTTCAAGATTTGAAAATCAGGTTCAATTGTTTCTTTCAAATTGGCGATAGATTGGTTTTTATTTCTGACGCTGAAATGTTGCCAATCATTAAATATTTCGCTGAAAAACGAGCCATTTTGCTCATATATCCATCGAAATTTGAGCTTTTCCGAAAGGAAATTCTCGATGCGATGTCTGACAAAGTGAGTATTGCGTATGCTTTTATAAAAAAGAAAAATGAGGAAAAATCAATAGAATGGGAAAGTGGTTATGAGGTAGAGAAACTCATTTATTTAACTGATGAAAAGAATTTTGTCAACATCACGCCTGTAATGAAATATGGCCAATTGGAAGTGGCGGTACATTCTAAAAAACAACTGATTGATGTTGACCCCAATGGAAACCACTTTTCGGTGGAGCGAGATGATACAGCGGAATTGAATTTTACTTCATTGATTTCACGACTTCATCCTGAATTTTCGGAACAATTGGCAGACGGAAATTATTTCTATTTGCACAAACAAAAGTTTCTGGATGACAATTGGTTTCTAGATTTCTTTGAAATACTGAGAGAAAATAATGTAAAAATCTTAGGTTTTAATTCTTTGACAAACAATAGGTTAAGTCCATATAAAGCATCTGTCGAAATAAGTGTTGCCTCAGGAATTGATTGGTTTGATACTAAAGTAAAATTGAAATTTGGCAAAAAAGATATTCCATTAAAAGTATTGCACAAATCGCTAAGAAATAAATCAAAATTTGTGGAATTGGACGACGGCACTTTGGGCTTGATACCAGAAGAATGGATTAAGAAATTCAATAGTTATTTCAAAGCGGGGAAACTGGAAGGAGCTTTAATTCGAACACCCAAATCAAAATTTCTGGATATTTTGGATTTGTACGAAACAGAGGTTTTGAGTAAGGAAACTTGGGCAGAAATTAGTTATTTAAAATCTAAATTTGAGCATTTTGAAACAATTGAAGCGGTGTCTGTTCCTATGGAATTGAATGCCACATTGAGAGATTACCAAAAACATGGACTCAATTGGTTGAATTTCCTTGACGGATTTAATTTTGGTGCATGTCTAGCCGATGACATGGGTTTAGGAAAAACCATTCAAATCATAGCATTTCTTTTAATTCAAAAACAAAAACATCCAGAGCAACAAAGTTTGATTATTGTTCCAACTTCACTGATGTTCAATTGGTTGGATGAGTTCAGTAAATTTGCACCTAGTTTGAATATTGCCTCTCATTATGGGAATTCAAAATTAAATTCAAAAGAAGAAATAAAAGGTTTTGATGTCATTCTAACCACTTATGGCACGCTTCTTTCTGACTTACATTTTCTAAAAAACATTACGTTCAACTATATCATTTTAGATGAATCACAAGCCATCAAAAACCCAGAATCGCAACGATACCGAGCGGCTAGAATGTTGCTCTCTCGAAACAAAATTGTTTTAACCGGAACGCCAATTGAGAATAACACCTACGATTTGTATGGTCAATTGTCTTTCGCTTGTCCAGATCTGTTAGGAAGTAAAGCCTATTTTAAAGACATTTATGCTGAGCCGATAGATAAATTTAAAGAAAGTCGGCGAGCAGAAGAATTACGCAAAAAAATAAGTCCTTTTATACTCAGGAGAACCAAAAAACAAGTGATTGAAGAATTACCTTCAAAAACAGAAATGTTGATCTACTGCGAAATGGGTATAGACCAAAGAGCGATTTATGATACGCATGAGGCCGAACTTAGAGATTATTTGCAACACAAAACGGATGAAGAAATCAGTCCGATGCATGTTTTGACAGGACTCACAAAACTCCGTCAAATCTGTGACTCACCTTCACTCCTACCCGATGACGAATATCCAAACGAAGTTTCTGCGAAAATCGAGGTTCTTTTAGAGCAATTGGAAGGTCAGATTGCCGATCATAAAGTATTGATTTTTTCACAGTTTGTGGGAATGTTGGATTTGATAAAAAAGGCCTTATTAGAACGAAACATCAATTTCGACTACCTAACTGGTCAAACTAAAAACCGAGCAGAAAAAGTCAAAAACTTTCAAGAAAATCGAGAAGTAAGGGTCTTTTTAATAAGCCTAAAAGCAGGTGGAGTTGGACTAAATCTAACCGAAGCCGACTATGTGTATTTGGTAGATCCATGGTGGAATCCTGCCGTAGAAAACCAAGCCATTGACCGTGTTTATAGAATCGGACAGAAAAATAAGGTGATAGCTGTGAGACTCATTTGCCCCAACACCATTGAGGACAAAATGCTCAAACTTCAAGCCTCCAAAAAAGAATTGGCAGGCAAATTAGTAAATACAGAAGCTGATATTTTTAAAGCCTTTAACCGTAAGGAATTGTTGGAGGTTTTGGGAAGGTAAACTTAAAAAGAAATAAGTAAAAAGTAAGAATTACAAAACTCCAATACCTTTTACCTATTTCCCGCAACAAAATAAAAATTTAGACAAACTTACTCAAAAAACGGCACCCCAACTGGTGCATATTTACGCATAGCTTCTTGGTTAATTTCCACTCCAATTCCTGGTTTTTCAGAAAGGGTTATTTGTCCATTTTTAATCATGGATGGGTCATAATTCACGATTTCCTTAAACATTGGGTCTTTATGAAAGTAAATTTGCCACTCCAAAATCATGAAGTTGGGCACAGACGCACACACGTGGGCTGAAGCCATTGCACCCAAATACGATGCTACCATGTGTGGAGCGAACGGTACATAATACAAGTTGGCCAAATTGGCAATTCTTTGTCCCTCGCCCAAACCTCCAGCTTTTTGCAAATCCGGCATGATAATATCCACAGCACCCGATTCCAACAAAGGCCTAAATCCATAAGCCAAATAATGATTCTCTCCAGCACAAATTGGTGTAGAAGTCGAACTGGTTATTTTTTTATAGGCATCGGCGTTTTCGGCCGGAATGGGTTCCTCTAACCACATGAGATTAAGGGGTTCAAGAATTTTGGCGATTTTCTCACCCGTAATGGCGTCATAACGGCCATGCATGTCGGCACATATATCCACGTTTGGACCAACAGCTGCTCTTGCAGCTGCCATTTGGTCATACATACGTTGGAGTTCGGCTGGACTAGCTGTCCAGTTATATTTGTCATATTTGTTGGGGTCATTGGCCTGGTCAAGGTCAAATTTCACTGCGTTAAAACCCATTTTCACAGCTTCTAGTGCCGATTCTGCAAAATCTGAAGGTTTTGGGAGTCTGTTTTGATACAAAGCTGTATCCATATATAGCCTGATAGTGTCGCGAAATTTACCGCCTAAAAGTTGGTAAACTGGAACCCCCAATGCTTTGCCAGCGATATCCCAAAGAGCGGTTTCTACAGCAGTCAATACCGCAACATACATACCAGATTGAGCACCTTCAAAGAAGCCTGACTTTCGAATATCTTCAAAAAGTCTATGAACATTTAGCGGACTTTTACCTTTGATCCTCTGCCCAAACATTTTCACCAAATGATAAGTCCCTGGAGTGGCATCCACGCCTTCGCCATGGCCTACTATGTCTTGATTGGTGTATATTTTCACGAAAAGACTGTGGCCATTTCTGATGTATCCACATTTGATATCAGTAATTTTGAGGTCAGATGGAGCCGAGCTTTTGGGTGCTTTATCTACCGCAACCTCATATTCTCGGCCAAAGTTTAACAATGGATTTGCTGCCAAAACTGATGTCAAAGCAGCTTTGGAAAGAAAATTTCTTCTTGATGACATTTTAATATTTTTTTTAATTGAATAAATGAGTTTTGAGAACTAAATAAATTCTGAAACTACCAAGTCCTGCCTTTTAGCATTTCTTGGATTTGTTCCATTGGCACTGGCAACTTTGTCTTGTTATCGTTTAGCCATTTCGAGAAATCCTTTTCAATTTCATCTGACCAACGGGTGTCTATTTGACCAGGGGTATATTTTTGCTCTCTAAGCCGTTGATGACCAAACATATCTCTTAATCTAACGACTTCAGAAACTTTCACACATTCTTCTACCAAATGCGGTGGAATAAATAGAACACCACCGTCTCTACCAAAGACCACATCACCTGGCATTACTGTGGCATCTCCGATTCTGGTTGGCGTATTTATACCAATTAAGGTGGTATTTAAAGATGTTGCTGCATTGTTAAGGTGGTGCGAAGGATGATAAGACTTAAAAAATGAGGTAAAACCTCCAATCTCTTTTAATCCATTAATGTCCCTCACTGCTCCGTTGTACACAATGCCATTTCCTGTTTTGGCATAAATTGAGTTCCCCAAATTATCGCCTATAGTTGGGCCATCTTCGTAGGCATTGAATTGGTCAGCCACGTAAACATCTCCTTTAACCAAAAGGTCAATTGGCCAAGCATTTTGAGATTTCACCCTTCCGTCTTTCTCATGGCCTTTGTCGTCAATTGCTGTTTGAATATCAGGTCTACCAGGTGTAAATGTGGCTGTAACTGCTCGTCCAACCAACACAGAGTCAGGGTTTATGGTCAACCAATTGCCTTCATATTGGTGCTTATAGTTTTTATTTCTCAATACCGCCCAAACCTCTTCGAGTGTCGATTTTTTTAATCTTTGTAAAAGTGCATCTGACACTTTAGGACGGCCGTCAGGAAAACGCTCACCCTTCCATTCTCTGGTAAGATGAAGCATATATTCTTTTGAAATCTGCTGGGAAAAACCCACAAAAGATACAAAAGTCAGTATTGTTAAAAGTAAAATTTTGTTTTTCATTTTTTGTTTTCTGTTAATCTTCAGTTTTTTTATTACCCCACCAACTAGCCAGCAGTGAGCCAGATATGTTCATCATTGGCCCGAAAATGGCTGATGCTAGGCCAACAGTTGCGAGTTTGCCCATTTCGTTGGCCAGTGCTGATGCCAATCCCCCGTTTTGCATACCTACCTCAAGAGCAATTGCTCTTGCATCTTTTTCTTTAAGTTTGAGCATTTTCGCAGAAAAATAACCTAATAGATAACCTCCTACATTGTGAATAAATACCGCCAGTAACAATAATCCACCCACTGTTTCAAGTGATTTTTGTCCACTTGCAGTGACTATAATGATAATAAAACCTATGCCCACCATGGAGAAATATGGTAATATATTTTTTATTTTGGCCATTAAAAGAGGAAAGAACCTATTTGCCAATACACCCAAAACGACAGGTAATATTACAATTTTTGTCATATCCCAAACCATACTTAAGAACTTTATTTCGATAAGTTCTCCTCCAAGAGTTTTCATCAATAGTGGTGTAAGTATAGGTGCCAAAAGTGTTGCCATTGTGGTTATACATATGGAAAGTGCCAAATTTGCTTTTGCTAACATAGCCATCACATTAGAAGCCAATCCACTTGGGCTACAACCAATTAAAACGACTCCAGCGGCTATCTCTGGGGGGAAATCAAATAATTTGGTCAGTCCAAAACCCAACAAAGGCATAATCATAAACTGAGCTACCAAACCAATTAAAACCAACTTTGGCGTTTTTACGATAGCCATAAAGTCCTCCTCAGTAATGGTAGAACCCATGCCCAGCATAATAACTTGAAGAATCGGAATAATAAACTTGCTGAATTTAACGCCATTTATTTCTATGAAATAACTTGGAAAGTTATAGGCAATAATTACAATCAGAATAATTGAAAAAGGGTAAATGTATTTTTTCATTTAAGGAGGTATAAATTAGAATATTTAAACAGAAAACTACAGATAATTTGCCGTTTTTCAAAAAATTAACTCCAAGTTCGATCCCAACTATCCACCTTATCCCACTCAGTAGTGGGTGCAAAATAAAGTTCACCAGTGGCCAAATGCTCTTTGGCAACTTTTTCGTTCATTTCTATACCCAATCCTGGCGTTTCCGGCACTTTCACAAATCCATCTTTATAAATAGGCTTGTCAATTCCAGTCACTAAATCTTCCCACCAAGGCACATCGAAACTGTGGTGTTCCAAAGCCACAAAATTTTCTGTGGCTGCTGCACAATGGATATTTGCCATAAAACAAACTGGCGTACCCGCAAAGTGCATGGCCATTGGAATGCCTCGCTCCTCGGCGTAGTCACCAATTTTTTTGGTTTCTATTAGGCCACCCGAGCTCGCCAAATCCGGTTGAATCATATCAACAGCTTTGTTGTCGATGAGTTTTATAAATTCTTCTTTCAAATAAATATCCTCACCAGTTAGTGTTGGCGTTTCAATGGCATCCGAAATTTGTTTCCATTGGTCGGTGTAGAACCATGGCACCATGTCTTCCAACCAGGCTAATTGAAATTTTTCCAAAGCCTTGCCCAATCTTATGGCTGTATTGACACCAAAATGCCCAAAATGGTCGGCTGCTAAGGGAATATCATAACCAACCACTTTTCGAGTTTCATCCACGAAATTGGCCATGATTTCTATGCCCTTATCAGTAAGCTGAATGCCAGTGAATGGGTGTTTGGTTTGCGAATAACCGCGTGCATTTCCTTTTTGTGGTCCAGCAGTACCCCATTGTCTTGTGTAATCCGTATTTAGTCCGCCCACCACAGTTCCAGGGTGACTTTTGAGCATTTCTACCCCAAAATCCATTTTCAAAAATGTAAGTCCGAGTTTTTTCCTTTCGTTCATTTTTTGGGCAAATGCGATCGGATCTGGCAAGGTAGGAGTATCTCCATAAATACGGATATGGTCGCGATATTTACCACCCAGCATCTGATAGGCTGGCACACCATATGCTTTTCCTGCGAGGTCCATCAAGGCCATTTCAACCCCACAAACGCCTCCTGCTGCTCGACCATGGTTACCAAATTGCTTTATTTCCTTGAAAAGCATTTCAGGTGTACATGGATTTTTACCTAATAACCGACTTTTCAAGAACAAGCCGTATTTGGCACTTGCTCCGTCCCGTATCTCTCCATATCCAGAAATCCCCTGGTTGGTATCGATTCTTATGATAGGGCAAGTCATCGGTGCTTTTGTAATGACAGCGATTCTTACATCGGTAATTTTTAGATCCGAAGGATTACTAGAGCGATTTACTTTTTGGGTTAAAAACTCTATTTCTTTGGCAGGATTTCCATCAAACATCAATCCAAGTGAAAGTCCTCCAAGAGCAGATTTTCTAATAAAATCCCTCCTATTGTCTCCTTTACTTTCAGTATTTTGATGAATTGGTTGTTCGATTTCTATTTCTTTTGGACCTTCTGGAATTTGGCCATTAAATTTAAATCTGTCTAAAAAATTCTTTTTCATGTTATTTATAATTTTGGTTGAATATCTTGTTTATACTTTGCTCTTGAACTACTTTCTTTCAAGCCAGTTCAATAAGTTATTTCCATTTGTACCATTTTTTAGACACAGTGATACTCAGAGTTTTTATAAATTACTCTGTCGTATGAGTTCCACAGAGTTATAGGCTATGCTTCGTCTTTTTTTTAAATTACTAAAAAAAACTGAGCTCGTAAACTATGTGTTTTATGTGCCTATGTGTTTAGATTCGCAACGGAATTGGATAAAGATTTAATTACCAATTTCTGTCTTTCATAAACTTATCCAGTTCTGCTCTTGACATGGGCAAAAATTTCGGATTGTCATTGATCCATTTCAAAAAATCATCTTTTATTTCTTTAGACCAAGCTTGGTCTATTTGGCCAGGAGTATATTTGCCCTCTTTAAGTCTTTGTATCCCAAACTTATCTCTAAGAGCAATAAACTCTGAATTGATAATTACTTTTTCGGCCAAATGTGCTGGAATAAAAATAACACCTTCTCTTTTGCCCAAAACCAAATCACCAGGAAATACAGAAACACGACCAATTCTAATCGGACAATTTATACAGGTCATGATCATTTCTTTGATGTATGAAGGATCAGCTCCTCTGATGAATCCCACAAAACCGTCAATATTTTCTAATCCCTCCAAGTCTCTGATGGCACCATCAAATACAACACCTGTTTTAGATTTGGCGTAGATGGAGTTCCCGAGATTATCGCCAATAAGAGTTCCATCTATTATTTTCCCATATCCATCAGCCACGTAAACATCTCCTGTTTGCAGAAGATCAATTGGCCATGAGTTGGGCGAACCTAATCTACCTTCAGATTTGCCTTTTTCTTTGATAGGGTTATCTAAGTCCGGTCTAGAAGGCATATATTGTGTGGTCAATACCCTTCCTGCTAGGACTTTGTCTGGATGAATAATCTGCCAGCCTCCTTCAAACTGATTATTATAGCCTTCGTTTTTCATGGTTCCCCAAGCTTCTTCTATCGAAATATTGGCGAGGCGTTTAACCAAATCATCCGAAACTTTTGGGCGACCGTCGGGAAATCTATCACCTTTCCACTGAGAAGTAAAAATGAGCATTTGGTCTTTGGTCCATTGGATATTTTGAGCAACAACTTGGCTCGACCAAAAGAATAAGCCTAAAAAGGCTATTTTGAGTGAGATTTTCATGATTTTTTTTTATAAATGGTTGAATAAAGAATTGAGTATTTTTGGTATAAAAATAACTCTGAGCAAACACATATAAATATAAACAGAATCTCTTTCAATTGGTCAAAAGAGATTCTGTATTTTCTTAAAAAATATTATTTATCCCACCAAACTTTGGTGTCTAAATCATCCGGCCCTTGTCTTGTAATGGCTTCTTTTACATTAACACTATTTACCGATATTTCAGAATTTGGATAGGTAAGCCTGTTAATAAAGTTTCCTTTGATGACTTTTCCAGGAAAAGGGTTAGGCGTTAATTTTGGAAAACCGCTTCTTCTGAAATTAGCAAAAGCTTCTGGACCGTTTAAGAAAGAAGAAACCCAGTATTGCGTATTGATTTGTTCCAAAGCCTTGGCAGCATCAAAAGTATTTACAACAAAATATGCATCGATATCAGCTGGAGCTACCGCGGAATTGGCGTCGTAAGCTGCCAATTGCTCCATGTGGGCTTTGATACCATTTTTATATAATGTTTCCACAGAACCTGTTGTCCAACCTCTTTGTACAGCTTCGGCCAATAAAAGTTGACATTGAGAGTAGGTTACCAAAAACATCGGAGCAGTTACTTTTACCATTCTGGTTCTATCTACTTGTGAAAAGTCATAAAAACTTGCCAAACTTAGGTCTTTTACAGGGCCTGAAATTGTGCTGTTGTCATAGCCAAAAGGCATACCAATTTGTACAGAAGGGTCCGTATTGGCTCTTGAAGCAACCATCTCTGGTCCTGATTTTGCTCCCACATATCTTACTGCTATGGATTTTAACCTAGGATCTTTGGTGCTTTTCAGGTAATTGGCAAATGGAGCACCAATATATACGTTGGCAGCCTCAGTGGCATTTAAAGTATTTCCAATTCCATTTGTATAATTAGGGTCATGCTTTACGAAAGCATTGTCAGCATTAGAAGCCATTAATCCACCGCTTACAGCTTTTGCTACTACTTGTGCGGCTTGAGTGGGATCAATTTTACTCAACCTCATTCCTGCTCTTAATAGAAGTGAATTTCCGAATTTCTTCCATTTGGCCACATCTCCACCATATAAAACATCTGCTGTTTCTACAGTTTTGGCAGCATCCAAGGCAGCTGAGGCTTCTGTTAATTCTTTGATAATTCCTGCATATACAGCCTGTTGAGACTCATACTTTGGCAATACGATTTGGTCTGAATAACCTTTTCCTGCCTCAGCATAAGGAATATCACCGTAAGAATCCGTAAGAATCATGAAAGCGTAAGATTGAAGAATTCTGGCCATGTTGTACAGGTTGCTTCTTGCGGGTAAATCTTTTGTTATCAAGAGCACATCCTGCGTATTTCTAACCACGTTTCTGTAATATCTTTGCCAGTTAACAACGGTATTATCTCGACTATCTTGATTAAAGTTTGCTCCCGTCAATACCCCTGAGTTTGGTGATACCATTTGCTGAACAATACCCACCTCATAAAATACTGTTCCCGCCGGAAACGAGGAATTGACAGTTGCATTGTTTAGGATAAATACAGGATTAATGGCAGTTGCAGCAGTTTTATTGATGTTCATTTCATCAAAACCTTTGTCGCATGAGCCTAGGCTGAATGCCAATGTGGTGAAAACTAATGCCCACTTATTTTTAAATATATTTCTCATAATAATTTCAATTTTTAAGTTTAATTAATCGGTTTAGGTTTAGAATTTCACATTTAAATTGAAACCTAAGCTTCTTGTAGTAGGCAAGCCTGTTGACTCCATACCTACCAAATTATCCGATGAATATCCGAATGATTCTGGATCGATATTGTCTACCCATTTTTTCAACATCAACACATTGTTGGCAACGAAACTGATTTTTGCACCTTGAATCGGTGTATTTTTAGGTATAAATTTAGAAATATCATATCCAGCTGTTATCTGACGCAACTTCCAGTAGCCTCCATTGAAAATTACTGGCTCTATCAAAGCCTGAGACCTTACAACTGACCAATAATCTTGAACGTTGGCTTTTACTGTGTTCGTTTCGCCATTTATGTTAACACCGACTGCGGTTATTCCATTGGTAGAGCGACCTTCCAGAGTCATTTTGTGCAATCCATGACGAACAGCATTGAAGTTAGTACCAGAAAGCATCGTATTTCCTAATTTGAAATCTATCAAAGCAGATATACTAAAGCCTTTGTAATTGAAACTGTTATTGATACCTCCTACCCATTTTGGCAAGGCTGAGCCAAACGAAATAAGGTCCGTAGTACGCAATGGAATACCATTGGCACCTAATACCATCTGACCTTTAGCATCTCTTCTAAATCCAAAACCGTAGATTTGACCCATTTCTTGACCAACTATCTGACGTAGCTCGCCATTGAAAACGTGTGTTCCTACTGTAATTCTCTCTCCCTCCTTGTCCGTGGCCAAACTCAATACTTTGGTGATATTGTAAGAACCGTTTAGATTAACTTCCCACTGGAAATCTTTGGTTTTTACTGGAACTAAAGTCAATAAAGCCTCCACACCGTTGTTTCTGCTACTTCCGCTGTTAATCAATGTAGTAATAAAGCCAGATGCATCAGAGATCTGGGCTGAAACGATTTGGTCATCCGTTATTTTGCGATATACTGCCATATCCAAAGAAACTCTGTTGTTTAAAGTTTTCAACTCCAAACCTATCTCTGACTCTGTGGTACGCATTGGTCTTAGGTTGGCATTTGGAACAGTGGTTCCCTGTGAACCACCAACAGGCTGTGCTTGTCCAGCTGGGTTTGGAAAAAGGTTGGCGTTGATACCATAAAACAAGTTATTGGCATAAGGACCTACGTCTGTGTCGCTACCCACTTCGGCATAAGCCACCCTTAGTTTTCCAAAATTAAGCCAATTAGGCATGTTTTCGAAAGCCTGAGAAAATACAAAACTTCCAGAAACTGAAGGATATAAAATACTTCTATTGGCCTTAGAAAGTGTTGAAAACCAGTCATTTCTAGCTGTAACATTTAAATACAAGAAGTTTTTATAAGAAAATTCACTCGATCCATAAACTGAATTCACGGCTCTTTCTGACAAACCATAGATGGGATCTTTAACTCTGCCGTTCATTACGGTATACAGACCTCTAACCACGAAATCTTGCACCAATACAGAGTTCAAATCTGAGCGACGGTACATTTGGTTGCCCCCAACATTAAAGTCCAATCCAAAATCTCCAAAAGTGCGATTTCCTGATAATAAAACATCGACGTTTGTTTCTCTAAATCTGCGAGATTCCTGGGTGTATGTACCGTTTACAAAACCTGCAGGTGCAGCAGCCAAAGAAGCATGTCCTGTTGGAAAATTGTTAAAGTCTTGATCTCTAGACCAGAAATCTTGTCCTACACGACCTTGCAAAAACAACCAAGGTAACAAGTTATACTTGGCAGAAATATTACCAAATACTCTATCTCTGCGGATATTTTGAAATTGCTCGGCTAATACCCAATAAGGGTTTGTTCTGTTCTGAAATCTTGAATATATGTACTCATTACCTGCAGCATTGTATTTCTTTTGATCCAACAAGTCAAAAGGCATTGAGTTGGCCATGTTGTAAATTGATGTAGGAATAGAGTTGTCTTGATTGGCAATATTTGGCGGGTTTTTGTTGTATTCGTTTGAATAATTGATATTTCCTGCAAAGCTCAATTTTTTAGACAAATCATAACTGTAACCCAAATTGATGGTTTTTCTATTGAAACTGTTATTAGGTACGATTCCTTTACTGTCCATGTTCGAGAATGAAAGGTTCATGCCACCTTTGTCACCTCCCGCCGATAAACTTACTGTATTGGTAAGGTTCTGGCCATTTCTAAAGAAGTTACGGATTCTATCATATTGTGGCTCATAAGGGACCGTTACTCCATCAAACAACACTTGGGTCATACCTGGAGCGAATTTTTCTCCAAAAGACCATTGACCAGAGGTGGGATTCGGAGATTGTGGTCGAACGCCGTTTTCACCTTGGCCATATTCATATTGATAATCTGTAAAATCCAAAGGAGTTTCATTGGTGTAGTTCATATTGTAGGTTACTCCTATTCCTTTACCCGTTCCTCGGCTTTTGGTGGTTATCATAATTACACCGTCTTTGGCTCTTGAACCATATAAAGCCGCAGCAGTTGCTCCTTTTAATACCGTCATGCTCTCAATGTCATCGGGATTAATTGACGAAAGTCCATCACCACCATCAGAGGTATTTCCGCCTCCTCTAACGCCGATAGAATTATCTGCAGCTGCATTACCAGGGTTAGTCCCGAAGTTGGTATTGTCAATAGGCACACCATTTACCACAATGAGGGGGTTATTTTGACCTGAAATAGAAGATTGACCACGAATTCGAATTTTAGAAGTACCTGCAGGACCAGTTCCTAATCCTGAAATATTCACCCCAGCTATTTTACCTTGAAGGGTATTCATGAAGTTTGGTGAACGGTTTTCTGTTATCGCGGCAGCATTTACTGTAGTAGTAGCATAACCTAGTTTTTTAGCATCTTTTTTAATACCTAAGGCTGTCACAACCACCTCATCAAGGTTTGAAACATCCTCTTCCATACTAACATCCAATATAGTTTGATTACCCACTTTGACTTCTTTGGTAGTAAAGCCAATATAACTAAAAACCAATGTCGACCCCGAAACGGCATTCACTGAATACTCGCCATCGGCATTTGTTGAAGTTCCAGAATTGGTGCCTTTCACTTGTACAGAAACCCCCGGAAGCATAGAACCATCTTTGGATCCAGAAACTTTTCCAGAAATTTTCTGAGCCATTGACAGTGAGGATAGTAATATCCCGACCATCAAAAACATAATAAAATGTAGTGTTTTTTTCATAAAAAAAAGGTTATTTGATTTGAATAAAGGATAGGTTAAAAAAGTCTTTATTTTTTTACTAATAGCAAATGTCTTTCAAACTTTCCTCATAAACTTCCAAATCTCTTCAACGGTGATTATTATAATAATAAATGGTTTTTTTTGTACTATTTTTACACATTAGCTTATGGGTTGGCTAAAAATTTTGAAGTACTTTACATGAACCAATTTTCTCTTATAAAAGATAAATCGCAAGAGATTTCTCCTTGGCCGCATATAATGGAGTTTTCGAAAATGAAAATTCAGTCGGTGAAGGCTGATTCTTTTTTGATGAAAGAAAACGTCGGCATGAGGTTTATGTTTGTGATAGAAGGCAAGTATTATTGGACCATTGAAAACCAAACATTTACAGTTTTTCCGAACGACTTGGTAATTGTTTTTCCTGGACAATCCTTTGGTAGTTTGACTGGATCTTTTGAAGTTGGCACTTTTGTTTCATTAAGTTTAGATATAGAATTCCTAGGCAACTCCGAGTTAAAATTAGGTGATTGGAGCAATATTACCGACTCTGAACAACGCTTAATAAGCCAAATTTTATTCCAAAAAGACCTGTCAATTATCCCAAATTTTAAACATTTTGGCGAGTTAGTTCTAAAGATTGAAAGCGAGATGTTTGCAAATGAAATAGCCTATAAAACTAGAATAAATAACCTATTAGATGACATTTGGATTTGGGTGGCACGTCAGATGAGTAAAAATGAAAACCAAGGGAGAATATTCCCTCAGACGTTTCATAGACTCGATCAAATGCTCAGAGAAAACTTAGCTCATCCTTGGACAGTGGAGGAAATGGCTGCTATTATAGGACTGGGCACGACCACTTTTACCGAAAAAGTAAAAACATTTTCGGGTTTTCCGCCGCTCAACTACCTCATCAATTTAAGAATTTCGGAGGCCATTAGATTGTTAAAAAACTCAGATAGAAGTCTTACAGACATTGCTTTAGACACGGGTTTTTATTCCTCTCAACACTTTTCCACTACTTTTAAAAAACTTACTGGATATACACCTGGACATTTTAGAAAAAATAATTAATTAAGAAAGAAATGGACTGCATCATAACCATAGACATAAATACTTCAGCTGTAAAAATAGCAGCTTATGACTTGGCAGGAAAACTCGTTGCGTTCAGAAAAGGGTCGTTTTCGATACTTTATCCGCAGCCCGACCACAGCGAGCAAGATCCCGAACAAGTGTTTATTACAGTGCTTTTTGTACTTAAAGACTTAATTCGAGAGCAAATCTTACCTCTTAACCACAAAATTGTATCTATAGTTTTCAGTGCTTCAATGCACAGTGTCTTGCCGGTTGATAGCAAGGGAAATCCTTTGGGAAATGCCATAATTTGGGCAGACAATAGAGCTAAAAACGAGGCCGATATGATAAAGAAATTAATAAACGCCGACAGTATTTATGAAAATACTGGAACACCCATTCATGCCATGTCACCATTGGCCAAAATATCATGGATAAAAAACACCCAACCAGAGCGATTTAAGAAAACGAGCAAGTTCATATCTATTAAAGAATATGTTATCTATCAGTTTACTAATCAACACGTTATAGACAACAGTATGGCCTCAGCCACTGGCCTTTTTAATATCAAAGAAAAAAAATGGGAACAACAATCCATGGATATTTCAGGATTAAAAACCAGTCAATTCTCAGACTATGCTTCTATTTTCAATACTGATCTCAAACTAAAACCTGGACTGGCAAGGTCATTAGAGATACCTAAAAATACAAGAATCATTCTCGGAAGTACCGATGGGTGCTTGGCGACTTTAGGTTCTGGCGTTTTTGGTGAAGGTCAAGCGACTATTTCGATTAGCCATAGCGGAGCAGTAAGGGTAGCAGGCAAAAAAGTTATCAAGGACAAAGAACATAGGTTTTTTAATTATATCCTCGATCAAGAAACTTACATTTCTGGTGGCCCAACGAACAATGCAGGCGTAGTTTTGGAGTGGTTTGCAAGTAATTTTAGAAATCATCCGATTATTTTAGACTTTGAAGATGCCGTGGAAGATTTGTTCAAAGAGGCCACTTTGGTAAAATCAGGATCTAATGGACTTTTGTTTTTACCCTATCTGTTGGGAGAAAGAGCCCCCATCTGGAATTCTAATGCACGCGGCTGTTATTTTGGCATAAACATCAAACATCAACCCAAGCATTTTCTTCGAGCAACGATAGAAGGCATCATTTTTGAAATATACAGCATTGGCAAAATCTTAGAAAAATACAGGAAAATAGATAAGTTGTATTTAACTGGAAAGTATGCTTCATTACCAATCTGTGCCGGTATTATCTCTGATGTATTTGGCAAAAAGGTAGTAGTGTCAAATGAAGCCGAAAACGTAAACAAAGGTGCGGCATTATTGGGTATGATTGATGCCGGAGTGTTTAAGAATCTAGAAGAAGCTGCAAAAAGTATAGCAATGAAAAATATCTTTGAGCCAGTATCCGAAAATAATGAAACTTACCAAAAGCTATTTGAAATTTTTCAAAGACTAACCCACAAATTATCAGAAGAATTTGAGATGATTGAGAAATTACAATAAGGGCATTATTTTTATCAAAACAAGCCCAAATTTATTTTTACTTCCCATACAATTCTTGCCCTATTTTTTCGTATTTATCACCCACTTTCCATTTTGGAGCAGCAGCTCTGTTGGCAATCAATCGAGCCGAATGAATATATACTTTGCAGAACTTAGTCAAATAACTCATACTTATATTTTCGGGATTATCAGCTGCTTGGTGGTAGTATTTCCCAATTTCGGCATCAAAAGAAGTAAAACCTGGAGCCATGTTTGGTGCCGGAATTCCTTTGGCAGCTAAACTCACATTATCAGATCGATCAAATAAATTTTGCTCAGGTGCTGGGTCATTAATTGCCTCAATCCCGAAAGTCTTTGCAGCCAATTTAATTTCTCCTTCTGCATCGGTTCTGTCCAGCCCATTGATGGTCACTTTTGTGGAATCATTATACCCAGCTCCGTCGCTATTAAGGTTAAAAACACATTGTTTCAGAGGAACAAGTGGATTTTCGGCATAATATTTTGAGCCCAACATACCCATTTCCTCTCCTGTGTAGCCTATTAATAGAATTGACCGTTTAGGTTTTTGGGCAGAAAATGACTTTGCAGCCATCAAAAGAGCCGTTGAGCCCATGGCGTTGTCGCGAGTACCGTTAAAAATGGTATCTGATTCAGTCACTTTTCCATAACTTTTACCCGCACCTATGTGGTCGAAATGTGCCGATAAAACCACAAATTCGTTTTTGAGTTTTGGATCTGTACCTTCAATTATACCAACCACATTATAAGCTGGAACAGATTTCTTTACCACTTCACCTACGTTTAGGCCAAGCGAAGTTAGATTTTCCTTGGAAAACTGCTTAATGAAAGTGCTGTTTACCCATATGTGAGGTATATCAGAATTTATACCTGAAGCCATCATGAGTCTTTCACCACCAAAATTTCTAACAATCGATGCAAAAGGAAAATTTAGATTATACACTTGAACCAAAGCCAAAGCACCATTATCAGCTGCAAACTTGGCTTTCTTGGTGGAACCCGTCATGTTTTCAAAAGGCTTGTCATTATTGGGTATCCCGAACTGACAAACCACTATCTTACCTTTTACGTCTATCTCTTTGTAATCATTTTGCTTATCGTCTATCCATCCGTATCCCACAAAAACGACTGGTATATTCTGCAATTTGGCGGCTTTTCCGCTCAGCATTATAAAATCCTTGCCTGATTTCAAAGTATCTTTTCCTGCAAAAATTTCTCCAGTTTTACTCCCTTTTGAAAACTCCAAAGGCACTTTTTGTAGAAAATCAGACTTTCCCACTGCGGGTTTTATGCCAGCTAATCTAAACTGCTCTGCAATATATCTTGCCGCCACGTTGTTTGTGATTTCACCTGTCCTTCTACCCAGCATTTCGTCGGAAGCCAAAAATCTAATATGAGCCTCTGCCTCAGCTTGTGAAAGTTTGAATTCGGGTAGTTTCGAGTTTTTTTGGGCAAAAGAAAAAGTACTGAAACAGATTAAGAAAATCGATTTAATAAGATTTTTTGTCATTTAAAGAAGTTTTTTACCAAATGTAAGAATGATATTTTTGTAATAAGCGTCTTTGTCGATTTTTTGATATCAACATTATTAAAAATTAGTTTTAAGGTTTTTTCAATTTAAAATAATCTTGCATTGGCTCAAAATAATAGTCTATCCAGCCTTGATTGTAAGTATTTCCGTGTGGTGGCAATTTACTGTGGTTAATTATTACTTTGGTAAATTCACCATTTTCTTCAAACAAAACCTCAATAATTGAATCTTCCTCTTTATCTGAGAATTCAGTTGTCCGCCAAGACTGAACAATTTTTTCATTGGGCACAAGCTCAAGATTTTTTCCCCAGGCATATTCATCAAATGAGGTAAAACTATCACCAACATTGTTACCTGCTGTGGCATTTGAACCAGTCATGAGTGAATGTGACGCTCCATCAAGCCAAGCATTATAAATATCTTGACTTGAGGCAGGGAAAGTTTCAGAAACCGAGAAATTCATCACCATAGTATTTAATTAATTATAAATTTAATTACACACCATTTCAAATAAAAGCGTTTAAACTGTTTTTATTTTTGGTTAAACTTTTCTGATTTTGGACTTATCCAAGTCCTGTGTATAATTGCTGAAAAATAATATTTTACACAATTTTTAAGAATAAAAAACTGAACCCTAGCTTTTGGTAAGAAAAACAAAAAAACACCTATGATTCCTAAAACGCTTTTGAACACCAAGGTATTGATTATCAAAAGCATTTGGCTGGGAATTTTCTGAATTTGGGAGAAATTATTTTGAATATAAACATGTTGCGAAATAATTACTTCGGTCTTAGTTAGGGCCGATGTTTCCACATTAATTCTGCTCGCACCCCCATGTTCATGAACAATATTTACATTACATAAAAGTAGAAGTAACCCTCCCGAATCCTTGACCTTTTTTGAAAATTCTACATCTTCAGAATACATCCAATAGTCTGTATTCCAGCCTCCTACCCTATTATACCAGGCTCTTGAAATCATAACGACCGATCCTGAAATCCAGTCGGGTGAAACGGCTTCACACTGGCAGGTTTGGCAATTTGTTTCTTTAAATTTTTGAGGAAATATTAGCTTATAGAGACTTCTTTGAAGCCCAAAAAGTGTAAAAATACTTGGCGATATTTTTTGATAGGAAGATGGTTTTTCGGATTGTTTGCAACTCAATATTCCGATTTGTGGATTTTCCATGTACGCAAAAAACATCTTTTCCAAGGATTCTTTTGGAGCCAAAGTATCTGGATTTAGGAATAACAAAATCTCTCCATTGGCGTGTTTTGCTCCCAAATTGCAGCCATGGGCGAAACCCCAGTTTCCGGTATTTTCGATTATATTAAACTGAGGAAAATCTGATTGGAATGGTACAAAATTGCCATCATTCGAAAAGTTATCAACCACAATCACTTCCAAAGACAGTTTTTCAAACGTATATGACGCCAACAAATCAAGATTCCTTTTAAGAATGCCCCAACTTTTATAATTGACTATAATGATAGTGAGAATATTCATTTATGGCTAATATTTGGGAAGCAATAAGAATGCAAATACATAAATTAAGGCAATTGAAATTTAAGCTTTTATTCCTCTTAAAACAGCTTTTCTCAAATACGGGGGTTTAACGACATTTGTTTTACCA
Source organism: Bacteroidetes bacterium B1(2017) (assembly GCA_002256395.1). Classification (GTDB taxonomy): domain Bacteria; phylum Bacteroidota; class Bacteroidia; order UKL13-3; family UKL13-3; genus B1. Next base: position 24,308 of record NKJG01000013.1, read on the forward strand.
TAGTGAAAAATCATGTATTTATCAGAAAAGTGATTAACGAAGCCCTTATTTTTCAATAACTTATCCAATTCTTCTGCATCTGATTGACGATGGTAGGTACAAACTGCAATTTTCAGACTTGATTGAGATTTAATTAAACCCGCGGCACCATTTACTACTTGAGCTTCTGCTCCTTCCACATCTGCTTTAATGAAATTTACCGTTTGTCCATTATTAAAAAAAGTATCCAATTTTATAGCATCCATTGTATCTTCATCAGATACATATTTCTGAACAATTTCTACTTTCTCTTTCCATGGATCAAAAGTAGCTTCAAGAGCTTTTATCCAGTCTTTTTCGACTTCAAAAATATAAACCTTCTTGACTTTTTCAATTACACTCAGGGTAAAATTACCTTCAGCAGCACCAACGTCGACTATCACGTCGCCTGCATGCACGTCAAAATTTTCTGTCAGATAGCGATGGGGAGAAAGTGGATCTTGCTCCAACAATAAACTATTGAAATATACTTGTGCTTTTTTCCTCTGATGACCGTTTTTGAAATATAATTTCTTGCCTTCCCAAAGTGTATAAAGAAGGCCTTTTTCAGAATCTTTTTCTATTAAAATATCCTCCTGCTTATATTTTTCCGGAAAATTATACGGAAAAATATGTAGTGAATGGGATTTCAAAAAAATTAAAACCTCTTGCTCTTCAGCGTTCAAATCCCTATTTTCAAGGTTTTCAACTATCTGACCTTTCAATATATTTAATCTGATTGACCTTGGAATGAGCTTTTTGTAAAATGGAATTTTCATTTGAGCTACCTAAAAAATGCACTTAATATCAGGCTAATTTACCTTAAAACTTTGCAAATCTAAAATTTAGATTTCTTAATTTTGGCAAAATCATCTTTTTAGTCATTTTCAAAGGTTAAAATCAAAAATAGTCCTCAAAACATGCTTAAAATGCATTGCTTTTTATTGCTATATTTTTCATTCCATAGGAAGCATTATTGACCATATCAGAACCAAACGTGGTGAGTGTGCTAAAATTTCCATTTGTGGTAAAATTCCTAGCTGAACAACCATCATTGAGCCATTCCCAACCTAACCATCCAATAGCATTTGACTTAAGAGTTGGCAGAAGACTTTTATAATTGAAACCTGAGGGTGCAGAATGCTCAATAGTAGTACCATCAATACCATAATAGCACTCTGAGTATCCTGTAGCAGGCACGGTGTTCCAATCATCCGCTCCCAACTGTTTATTGGCCAATTCACCAAAAATAAGTGGTACATTGTTGTTTACTGCCGTATTAATCTCAGAAGTTTGGTCATCCTCAGCCCAATAAGCGTGTACACTGAATATTATGTTATGTTCGGGATCATGGGCTAGAAGCTCAGCGGCTGCAAGATTAATAACTTTCAAACTTGTGCCACCAATGGGTGCATCGATCATCAATGGCACCTTGAGACCTGCATTTCTAATAGTTGTGATAGCGGTTTTGTATTGATCTTTCCAATTTGTAAAAGCAGTTACATCTGAAGGTATGTTGGAATCATATGCAAATCCCCTTCCGAAGCCAAGCTCATTTATAATATTGATAATCAAGTATTTCTTATGGGCATTTAACATACTTACCCTAGTTGGATTGGTCCACCAAGCGGCATAACCATTTGGTGAATTGAGTTGATTGGGGTCATTGATATAGCCATTCCAAAGCGTTACAACTGAAACGATTTTCTTGGCCGAAAATTTGGTAATCAAGGTATTGAGATCAGCATCAGTGTGAGAAGTACCTGGCACTGAATTTTGAAACCAAACAATTCTGGCTGTGTTGGCCCCGGTTTTATCAAACTCATCTATGTATTCGTTATTTCCTGAAAATTGCCAATAATCTGTTGGGTAATTGATACCGATTGGAACAAACTTTTGGTGATTGGAATCAAACAAATCTCTTCCTTGAATATACATGTTGGCTGCTGGAGGATTGTTGTTGGGACAATTCGAAATTTGAGCTGTAAAAACAGCTTGATTGCCTGCATTAAAACCCGGCATTAAGATTACAGATTTTTCTGCAGAAAAAACTACTTTGGCACTTCCTGTAATTTCCGAGTTATTAGCTACAATTTTTTGTGCTGAATAATTTCTATTTCCCGAATTTATCAGAGTTGCAGAGGCATCATCTAAAGGCAAAGTCAAAAGTTCGGGGCATGGTAAATTAGGAACTAATAACTGTATGCTTTTATAGCAAAACCCAGGCAAAGTTGGGTAAGCTCCTGAAGCTTCGTTACTCGCAATTGTTAAAGTTTCAGATGTATTTCCTGAATTTGTTGGGGTATAAGTTATTGGAATAATTACGCTTGTTTGACCTAAAGTCAAACTAGTTGTTAGACTTCCAGAAAATTCTTGAGAAATGACATTAAAAGTGGTGGTCCCAGCTTTTGTCACAGTTATTAGTAAGGTAATGTTATGTGTGGCGGCCACATTTTGGGTAAATGTTCCGTCTATTAAGCTTGATTCACAATCTCCAAAAGTAAAAAAAGAATCATATACTGGAACGGTTAAACTACAAGTACCCACATTTGGACTTGGGGAACTTATATTTAATGTTTTGGTGCCTGCAGTACCTAAACCATCATAATTAACATTGATAAACATAGTTTGTAAACCAACATTTTCAAAATTTTGGGTGGCGGTACCCGAGAAATTGGTCCCGCTTACATTAATTGTAATATCTCCAGGAGCGTCAACATCAATGCTTGCTCTTATACTTACACTTGTTTGATTGCCAAGCCTAACCACAGTGCCTCCAAAGTTTGGATAGGCACAACTTACAATCGTAAAAGAAGGAAAAATTGAGGCTGAGGGTTCGGCACATTGGCCATTTCCGGGATAGGTAGCCGAAATACCAATATCCGTAAAGCTTCCATCACTAGGATCAAATTTCCAAACTTTGCCATTGCCCTGATCGCTTGCATATACAAAGTTTCCTATACGGCACAAGCCGCCAAATTTTGCCCCAGCTTTCGAATAAATTGTGGCTTCTACATTTGCGATTGTTATTCGGGACCCAGCCAAATTTTGGGATATCAGATTACTTCTTAGCTTTACCAAAGAACCCCCATTTACGTCAATTGAGGGCGAATACCCATCGTTGTTATTGGCAAACCACAGATTGCCATTGGCATCTAGTGCCAAGCCTTCTGGCAATGAAAACAACTTTGCAGATTGATTATCGGTATTACTAAAGACGTCGTTGCACAGTATTGAATTGGCATCTGTGCTACACAAAAACTGCGTTGGCTGAGCCAAAGTATTGTCACCAGACCATTTCAATATTCGATTGTCAGAAAGATCCGTAACAAATATATCACCAGAGGCATTACGGGTTATTCCACCCATTCCAGAATAGGTTTGACTGTTTTTTGCTACAGGCGTGTTTTGAAATACTCCTGTAGAACTTCCATAAGTCCCTAATCCATCACGTGCCATTTTAAGGACTCTACGTTTAGAATCTCCAAAGCCGCAAGCCACATATAATATCCCATTAGCTGGATTTACTGCTATTTCTGTAGTAACTCGGCCTGTTAGGACTTTTACAACAGAAGTGTAGGTTACTGAGCCTGCAGATACCACCACCCCTTTATAGTGTAAAAAGCCATCTGCTGAAGGTTCGTCATAACCTACAAACATTTCATTATTATAAAACGCGACACAGTTGGGTTTATAACTGATCCCAGAAACTGTGGTGTTTAAGGTTCCTAACAAATCAGCCGGGGCATTGCTTATATCGTAAAATTTAACTTCTGAGGTCGCATAATATGGCACAGCCAATTTTTGGGCCGTGGCTTGTTGTATTACAAAAAGCAAACAAAAAAGTAAAAAATTTTTCATAGCCTTGTAGATTTTAAATGATTTTCAACCATAGGGAATTTCCTTCTTGAGACAGCAATGATTTCGCCGTTACTAAGCAAAATTCTTTTAGATTTTTGAGAGAAAATCAGATTTTGGATATGATTGACATTGATGAGTTGGCTTCGGTTGGCTCTAATGAAATTTTGATCGGGTTTTAAGGCCCCTTCAAAAAGTAATAGGGTACGAGAGGAGACAATTTTTTTGCCCCCAACCAAATGCATTTCAGTATAATTCAAATCACTGTTCAATAGTATTAAGTCACTGGTTTTGATGAAATTAATTCTTCCATTCAATCTTACACTTATGAGTCCGTTTTCGATATTCGGTTTCTGTATGTTTAGGAAATTGTCCATGGCTTTATTATGTTAATTCTTTCTAATCCACATTTAATTTTTAAGTTGATTGATGTTTGTTTCCATTACAGCATTATCCTCCCCCTTTAATGTTTTCAAAATTTCTTTTATTTGTAGAGCTTGTGTTTGCAATTCGCTTTTCAATTTATCATTTTCAGCCTTCAATTCCTGAATAGCTTTGAGGGCCACTACGCTCATTCCTCCATAGTTTACGCCATAATATTGACCGTTTTGCGTTATAAATTCTGGAAAAAGAGGTTGAACTTCCTGTGCAATTAAACCCATTTGTAAACTGGTATGGAGTGTATCTGTTTTGTAGAAATACCTTGAGACTTTCAGTTGAGCCACTTTATGTAGTAGGGATTCTACTGGTTTGATTTGTTCTTTTAGGCGAACATCTGACGATTGCATCCAAGCCCCGTCTGACTGACGTACATAGGCCTTGAATGCTCCTGATGCCCCATAATGAAAATCAAGATTTTCGTTGCTGGGGTGTGATATCGTCCAAAATTGTAAACCTGTTGCAACATCCCTTTTAATTCTGAGACCATATCTATCAGGATTGTCTTGTGCAGGGCTAAAGTGATTTATTTGAACAACCCCGGTTTTTCGAACCTCAAAACAGTTGCGACGAATTAATGCGTCACCATTTCCGATTGTAAATAAAAAACCATTTGGATCCACTGAGTTAGCAGGGTAATAGTCATTATTATATAATCCAATTGCACAAGAGCTGACGGAGTTTACAATATTATTTCGTCCAAATGCTTGACTGAAATCACTTTTAGCTTCATTCTGATAACCCAAAGTGGTACTTAGGCTACCACTTGCCTCTGATTGGGTACCTGAGCTCAGACTAGCATATCCTGATGACTTATTAAAAAAGCCCAAAGCAGTTGAACAAAATCCCGATGCTATATTACTTATGCCAAACGCATTGCTTCCCCTTCCTGAGGCTTTGGTATTAAATCCAAATGCTATCGAAAAAAGCCCTATGTTTTCAGCATCCCAACTATCGCTACCTTGGGCACCTTGGTTATCATGAACACTAAGACCTGCGGTACCGGCTCTGAAAGCACTTCTTGATGGAATCCACATTAAGCGAGTACTAGGTCCAGACATTGGTGCTGTTGGAGGATGTGTCGTATTATCACTAGATTCGTTTAAGCCAAAAGAATTAGAAGACCAAAAGCCTCCTGAATTGGTATTTTTAATTTCATTTCCAGCAGCTCCTGTTAAACTCCAAAAATTAGGAGTATTAAGCTCAGACCAATTATTCGTATGTCGGTACCAATAACTATTAGTCGTAGTATTGTAAATTAAGGTCCCAATTATTGGATTCACCAAGGCATTAATCTGTGTTGTACTCATTTGTGGAAACATCACCCCTTGCGGACTTAAAGTGGTGCTTTGCGAATACGTGTATCTTATTGATAATAAAAAGAATAATAATGATAGATAAAGTTTAGTTTTCATAGTTTTTGTTTTTTCATCCAGTTGTTAATTTCTCCAAAAAATGCTTCAGGCTGTTCTATCCAAATAAAATGTCCTGCGTTTTTGATTACCGATAGTTGAGAATTTTTTATAGCTTTGTGGATACGACTAGCGTGTGAAACTTGATCACAGATAAAGTCATCATCGCCCACCAAAACCAAAGTAGGAACTGTGATTTTTGGTAACAAGTCCAGAATTTGCTCTGAGCCTAAGCCTCCTTTTGAGGTCATATCCCATGCTTTTTGACTGAGTTGGACGTTTTCTACTGCCATGAATTTGGGTAAATTGGCTTGGTCATGAAAATAGAAAGGCATGATATATCCCATCTCCTCGTTTAAAGATCGTTTTGTGGTATCTTGACCTAATAGCATCTTAGCCCCTGCGGCATAATAAGGTTCTGAACTACGCTTTTTAATAGCTTTAACATATTCTTTTTGAGCTACTTGATCCATCCCTGCAAATGCAGCTATGGCAATGATACCTTTTAGATTTTTACTATATTTGATACCATAGTTAAGCACCTGCCAGCCGCCCATAGAGTGCCCAGCAATCCAGACTTTATCTTGTTTTAGGTGTATTCGGAGTTGCTCCATATCCTCAATAAAATCATCAGTTTGGTAATCTTCGGGTTTGTCAGAACCCTCAGAAAGGCCTGAGGCTCGGGTATCCAACCACACTACTGTGAAGGTTTTTTCAAGGTCGGGCATGGAATTTTTGTAAGCATCCAGATTAGGCCCCCATCCCGGGGTAGGAAAAATGCAAAGTGGCCCTTTACCCGAAATCACATAATGTAGTTTCAGCCCATTGATTTTTGCAAAATGTTCCCCTTTTGAAAGTGGGTTTTGAGCAAAACAATTAATTTGAAAGCCAAAAAGAACTAAAATTATTACTCTAAATGATTTCATATATTTAACATATTTGATTTTATAATAAACTGTATATCGAAATTGTACTTTTTTAAATCCTAATTAACTGCCTTTGAGATAACTCCACCCTACCACGATAATTAAAATACCAAAAGCGAGCATCATCAATAAGCCTGGCACTTCACGCCAATTAAGAATTATTGAATTGGCAGCATTATCCAAAGGATAGGCAACCGAAATTTTTTCCCCAATAGAATAGTTAAAAAAAACGAATATCTGGGGAGCCTTGCTGTGTGATTTAATAAGTTCATTTTTGATTGATATAAACTCAAAAAATGGTCTTTTACCAGTGAGAATATTTTTAGAACCACTATTGCCATTTTTCACAATCCATTTACTTCCTTTTGATTTAAACCCTATCACTTTTGCCTCAGTGGTCGTTCCTGAAAAAGGTAAATAAACCATTTTTGACAAGATATTTCCCCAATAGAAAAAAATGCCTAAGCCTATTACTAGCATAATGAAACCTACGATTCTGTTATTCTGGATTTTCATTAGTCAAGTAATTGATAGTTCATGTATACCCTTGGGCTTTGTCCCCAAGCCTCACCATCTACCCGACATACTCTTATGACTATGCCCGTTTGAAAATTAGTGACTGGGTCAAAGGTATATTTTCGAATAGATGCGGTGTAACAATCAGGAAAATCGGTACCGGGTTCACTGGTGCACAAAAGACTAAGCATCAAGAATCTCTGGCCAAAACTATAAATAACATCTTTGCATTTGGTTTCACTAGCCCCTATCCCCATCCAATTGGTATGTATGGGCCTTACAATTTCATTACGAACACCAATCTGGTTTGCGTTTATTTGCACAGCATCAATAACATTTGCATTTACATTGTTAAATAAAGCATCGCCTTCGCTATTAATGCTGGCTTTTTCTTGAATTCCCACAAAAACCGTTCGGAAAAGTAAGTCTGCTTTTTCAGTCTGATTTGTACAAGATAAGTTTGTAGCACTATAAGTATAGATATTTGAACAAGTTATGGCTGGTGCAAATTGACTTGAGGTATTTCTTAGTCTTATGGTGTATGTTTTACCTGCTTGCAAACGTAGTGGAAACGGAGATAAACTATATCGTACGTGATCTTGCGGCGGGCAGGTAGTATTAATTCTGCAACCCTCACCCCTGACCAAAAAACTTTCATCGCTAGTGGCAATCACAACATTATTTGATTTGTCTATGAGATCTAAAATACTATTGGTGATTACCCTTGACCCTAATCCACTATATAAATCAACACCTAAGACATCTATATATACTATTAGCCCATCCACAGTGGGCGTAAATTCTTGTAAAAAATCAGGGTTTGTGGTGGTAATATAATCAGTTGTAGAAAGGCTAATATCAAAATATTGAGCACCGGGTACGCCTTCTTTCAAAAGCGATATACTTGAGTTTTTAAGTTGTAAGGAACTGCTAACATGATTGAAATACAAAGATTCCTTTTCATAAATATTTACAGCAGCATTTGGTGAGATTAGTGTTTGAGCATTCGAAGTTATACTCAACAGAATGCAAATAATAAAGATATTTTTCATGGTTATAAAATTTTAATAATGAAATATTATGGCTCCAGGAGCTCCAGTTCCTCTAGCAAGGTTATTACAACCACAGCCTCCGCCTCCACCTGGAAACTTGCCATCAGTTATTGGCAAATAATTGAGCGAGCCTCCTACGTAAAGCCCTGTGTTTACATCAAACTCCATAGTGTAGGATTTTCCGCCATTTTTGAAGGTAGGAAAGGTACCACCGCCAACACCGCCTTTTACAATTTTACGAAAGACACCCACGTTGGCCTGCTGAAAATTAAAATCAGCGTTTTCAGCATTTTGACCATCAATGTTCATAATTATATTTGCACTGCTATTGTAAAATCCTGTACCTCCATTGGTTTTGTCAGCATTTGCAGCACCACATAGTGGAAGTACCCCATTGTTTACAGCATTATAGAGCGTTCCAAAAACGATATCTAATTGGTCGCCTGGGTTCACAATGGCCATTGCCTGTTGATATTGACCACCACCTCCACCACTGCATGGAACCTCGGCACCTACAGTTGCCATTAATTCTCCATTTGCACCATTCCCCCAGGCTTCTATTAATATATTAGTTACACCAGAGGGTACTGTAAAAAAAGAGCTACCTAAAAACATTTTATGATTTTTATATGGATTTGTAGATGAGTTGGAAATGCCCGAAATATAATTCCATTGGGCTCCATCATGCACCGCAAGTTTTTTTTCATCCGCATTAAAAACCACATTGCCGGCTTGTTGAGGTGGAAGTGTATTTTGTTGTGAAGTCGAAAGTCGGGGCAGGGTCAGGCTTTTGGGGCTTAATTCGGTGGCAACTTGTGCTTGAGAAAATACAGAAATGAAAATTAGAACAAGGACTAGGTATTTTTGCATTGAATTGTATCATTTACAGATACAAAATTGAGGCAGAAGACCGTAATCATCAATGCCATAAAAAGGTAAAAAAGTAGAGTTTTTAGGTCATAAAATAAAAAACAAGACGAAGCAATAACCCTTTTTGTTGGATAAAATATTTCAGGTTGGCAGACTGCTTGCGTTAACGAATGGAGCGACATCCTTTTTGGCCTGGCGAAGACAGCAAAAAGATGGTGTGGATAGCGTGTCCCGATAGCATTCGGGACGCTCTAAATTATTCCTTCTTTAATGGCTTTGGCTACTGCTTCGGGACCACTCTGTACATGGAGTTTTTGGTAGGAGTTTTTGATATGCCGTCTAACGGTCTCTACTGAAATATCCAATTCGATAGAAATCATACGATAAGAGAATCCTTTTGCGACGAGGTTTAACACCTCTATCTCTCTGGCTGTGAGGCTATAGGTGTCTTTAGGCGATTGCTTTCGAAAAGATTGCAAGACTTTGGTGGCAATAAATGGTGACATAGGTGCACCACCGGCCAGTACTTCTTTGATGGCCTCAATGAGGCGGGTGGGCGAATCTTTTTTGAGAATATAACCATCAGCACCTTTACTGAGGCTCTCGAAAAGGTGTTCGTCTTCGTCAAAGACCGTATGCATGATAATTTTCACCTCCGGAAATTTACTTTTAATCTCAAAAACGGCTTCGGTACCCAATTTTTGGGGCATATCGATGTCCATAATGATGACATCTGGTCGCTGCAATTGGGTATTCTGTAATGCCTCGAGGCAATCACGGTATGATGACAAGAGTTGCATGCCCTCAGTAGCTTCGATGAGCATGCAAAGCAACTGACTCAGGCGTTCATTGTCCTCATATATTGTAATTTTCATATTCTTATTTATTAACCGCTAAGTCGCAAAAAACGCAAGGAAACAACCTTTCCCTGTGTTTATAAAACTTAGACCTAGCTGTTTCATCAGTATTCTATATTTTTTTACAAAATTCAACTTAATAATCTATTGAAAAAATAACCTTATTTGATCGGAAATTTAAGACTAATCTGAGTTCCTTTCCCGATTTCTGAGTGGATTTGCAAGTGCCCATTTAGTTCGTCTGCACGTTTTTTCAGGTTTTTGAGTCCATTCCTGTTGGATTCCTTGGTAGTATCAAAACCAGAGCCGTTGTCTTGAAATAGCAAATCGAGGTGGTTACCCGATAGGCTACATTTTAGACTAATTTTGGTTGATTGACTATGTTTGAGGGCATTATTAATCAATTCTTTGAGCATGAGATAAAGATTACGCTTGTTATCTAATGACATATTTCTATCCTTCAAGTCATTTGATTCAAACTCATACTGAATGTTTTGAGCCTCTATGAGCTCAGCAGCTTCTTTGTTGATTTTGGTAAAAAGGCTTTCTAAAGAATCGAATTTGGGGTTAATATTCCAGATGATATAATCAATGGCTGTTCCTGCTTTTTTGGCCTCCTCGGCTATCATTTGGGCAAAGCCATTGTTTTTTTGATCTCGTGAAAGATTTTGTGTGAGCAAACTACCCAGTATACCAATACTACTCAAAGAAGCCCCTATTTCGTCATGTAGGTCGGAGGAAATGCGGTTTCGAATGGCATGGACTTTTTGGATTTGGTTGAGCCTAAATCTGTAAAATGCATAAAATAAACCGAAAATAAAGACCGAAAGTAAAATTCTGAACCATAAGGTCTCGTACCATGCTGGCAGTATTTCGAAGTTTACGATTTTGCTTTTGGTAACCCAACTACCCGAAACTTTAGCATATTGGACTTCCAAAACATAATTTCCTTTGGTTAAATTGGGAAAAACAAATGAGGAATTGCTACCATTTTCAATCCAATTCTTCGACACACCACTGAGTTTGTAACGATATTTTATTTTTTGAGGAGAAACATAATTGAGTGGAGAGAACGAAAAACTAAGGCTATTATCGACCTTGCTAAATCTCATATCGGATTTTGGTGCTATAAAAGTGGATTTACCCAAAATAGATACCTTACTCAAAACCAATTTATTATGAACTCTACTTTCACTTAAAACATCAAAATCTACCACCGATATGCCATTTTTATGACCAACCAACATCAGATGATCGTCAACAAAAAAACCATTTGAAATGTCGTTAGAGACTAAGCCATCAAAGCGTGTGTAACGATTCACTTTACCTTTGGAATCCATTCGAGCCAAACCTTCTTTAGTTCCGATCCAAATTTCCCCATCTTGACCACCCCAGATATTGAAATACTGATAATCTGCTACTAACGCTTGGTATTGTTCAGAACCGAATTTTCCAACAATTTTGCCTTTCACATTTACCTCATTGAATCCTCCGTAGGCCGAGAAAAGTAGATTCCCAGCTTTTGAAACTCCGATATTGAGATAATAATCAGAAACAAAATCTCTGTGATTATTATTGTTACTCAATTCCTCGAAGGTTTTGTTCTTCAAGTCATAAAAAGCCATACCAAATCCTTTGGGAATCCATCCAGCAATCCAAATTTTATCCTTGTAAAAATAAACTTTTCTGAATAGGTTTTCTTCGAAAAATGAAGCGTAAGGGAGCTTTAGCCATGGAACCAATTCGCGGTTGTTTTGAAGATTTAAAACCCGAAATGGCTTATTTGGACTAACTAACCACAATCGATTAAAATTATCTAATGTCAAACTGGTAAACATGCCATCGAGTAGTTTCACAACTTTCAAACTTGGTAACACCTTAAACAGACCACGTTCAGCAGCTATGAATATTTGATTCTGCTCTACAAGAATTTCATTTATTTTCCCAGAGTTTTGAAAATCAATTTTATTAAAAGTGCCCAAACTACTATTGTATATCAATAACTCACCAGTATTTAGACCTAACACATAATTTTGCTTAGAAAATTTAGAGATAGTTGAAACAATGGCTTTCTCAGAAACCAACTTCTTAGGCAATGAAATTGATTTAATCACTTGTTTTTCAAAGGATTGCTTAAAAATACCTTCATCAGTCCCCAGCCATATTTCTTGATTTTGGTTGATCAATAGCGAATGAAAATGGAGACTTTGAGAATCCAAATCTTCAAAATAATGAATTGTATTACCTTTCCTATCGTAAGCTTTTAATTGAGAAGGAGTCAAAACTAAAATTTGTGAACCTATTGTAGAAATGGAAATTATTTTCTCTTTTAATCTTAAAATTTTTATAAATAAATGTCTGGTAGGCAAATATTTGTAAATCTGCCCAGTGCCATCTCCAAGTATAAACTCACCAGATTTTTCGTCAATATAAATGTAGGAAAAGTCATTTTTTGAAGAATATCTAATCCACTTATTCGCAGTATAATCAAACCTACAAAATCCCATGGGACTAATGGACCATAAATTACCACTTTTGTCATTTGCGAAATACCCAATTCTAGGGCTCTGCTGATTTAGATCCACTACCTTAAATATCTTCAGTATGTGTTCGGATGGCACATAAACTTTCAGATGGTGAAAATCTGTGGACCAGATCCATCCTTTTTTATCGACAAATAATCCGTCAAAATGGTCATTGTCAGGATTTGAATCCTTAAGGTTTGAATTTATAATAGTTTGAAAGAGTCCGCTGGAGGTATTGATTTTGAAAAGCCCCCGATTATTACTTAGCCAGATATTATCTTCCGCATCAATATCCATCGCATCGGGCTTGGTTCGTGTGCCAAATATATCGAATCGGTAACCATCATATCTACTGATTCCTAGATTCGAATGAACCCATAAAAAACCTTTGGAATCCCTTTTTAGGCCTAATATAGCATCAGAAGCCAAGCCATCTTTGGTACTGATATTTTCGAATGATTCCTCTTGAGAATAAGCACCGAAACACGTTATTAAAAACAAAAAGCAAGAATAGAAAGTATTTTTCAAAAGAAATAAAAGATTTACCAATCAATGCGTAAACATAGAAAATTTATATTTTGGATTTACTAAAAATATAAAAAAATGCAATTCTATTTTAGAATCTTTTTAAATAAGCATATTTACTTTAGCAAGTGGCAACATAGGGTTTAAAGAATTCGTATTAGAGATTAAAAACAGATTAAAACCTATATGACGAGATACGAATTTTTAAAAGCCGCTGGCTTTAGTGGAGCATCTTTGATGGCATTGCTTTCCTGCGTAAAAACTGAAGATAGCTATGTGGAAGCTTTGGTACAAAACCCTGATGGAACCACAGGAACAACCTCAGCAACTGGCACAACTTCGGGAACCGGAACTACTGGAACTACTACTGGCACAACTTCTGGTACTGGAACAACAACCAGCACAGGAACGACCACTACTGTAGCAGCCACTAAAGCCGATAGCTCTGTGTTTGTATCTACGGAGGCTTTGAGTAAAATCTCTGCCAAAATCAAAATTGACTTAAAGTCTACAACATACGCCAAATTAAACACCTTGGGTGGATATTTGGTAGTAAGCAACACCTATGTGGTAGCACTTTCAAAAACTGGCAAATATATTGCGGCCACTGTAACTTGTAGCCACGAACCTAAAAAACGAATTGTCTATTCAAACGAAGAATGGTATTGTACAGACCATGGAGCAAGATTTTCTTTGGCAGGTAAAGGATTGAACTCAAATGGTAGCAAAGGATTGACGATTTACAAAACAGCCACAGATGGCAATACACTTGTAATTTACTGAAAATGAAAATATTAGCGTTCAAATTTTTAATTCTTTTCTTTGTCGGTTTATCTGCATGGGGAGATAATTTAGAAACGGCTCTATCAGATGCCAAGCAAAATCACAAAATGGTTTTACTGTATTTCTCAGGTTCTGATTGGTGTGGCCCTTGCATAAAACTAAAACAGGAAGTGCTAGAAACTACTGATTTTCAGACATTTTCAAATGAACATTTGAACTTGGTAAGGGCTGACTTTCCAAGAATGAAGAAAAATCAACTTTCCAAAGAGCAGACGGCATACAATGAAAAATTGGCCGAAAAATATAATCCAAAAGGAAAATTCCCTTTGACCGTTTTGATCAACTCAGATGGTAAAGTAATCACTGAATGGGATGGTTACCCAAAAGACCTCAACACCCAATCTCTTAAAAAACAAATACTTACGTACTTTTGAACGAAAAACTTTTTTCTCGAACACTGCGACTAATGGGCAATCGATTTGTGATAACTGTGGCTTCTGCAGACAATGTTAAAGCTGAATCACTCATTGATGATGCCGTGGCTGAAATTCAAAGAATAGAAAGTTTACTCACTACCTTTTCAGATAATAGTCAGACCAACCAAATCAACGAAAATGCAGGAATTCAGGCAGTAAAAGTAGAATCGGAAGTATTTGAATTAATAGTACGAGCAAAAAGGATTTCAGAATTAACAGATGGAGCTTTTGACCTCAGCTACGGATCATTGGACAAACGATTTTGGAATTTCGACAAAACAATGGCTCAACTTCCTGATGCACAAACTGCTAAAGAAAAAGTTAAATTGATTAACTATAAGAACATCATTTTAGATAAAACCTTAGGAACAGTTTTTTTGAAAGAAAAAGGAATGCGGATAGGTTTTGGAGGTATAGGCAAAGGATATGCCGCCGACAAAGCTGCTCAATTGCTTAGAAAAAAAGGCGTTACAAGTGGAATTGTTAATGCAAGTGGCGACCTTATAACTTGGGGAAATCAACCAAATGGAAATCCTTGGACCATTTCGCTCGCTCATCCAGACCTTCCAACAAAAGCGTTCTCAAAACTGAACATCAGCAATTTGGCAGTGGCTACTTCTGGAAATTATGAGAAATTTGTAATGATTGATGGTAAAAAATATTCTCACACTATCAATCCTAAAACTGGTTATCCAATTTCAGGAATAAAAAGTGTGAGTATCATTTGTCCAATAGCTGAACTGGCAGATGCATTAGCTACACCTGTGACCATTATGGGTGTAGAAGCTGGATTAAATCTTATTAATCAATTAAATGGCGTGGAGGGCATAATCATAGATGACCAAAACCATGTTTATAAATCAGACAATATTAAAATTGACTAAAATGTATAAAATACTTTCAATTTTTGGCCTTTGCTTATTTTTCAGCTCTTGTGTAAGTGTGAAGGAATATCAGAAAAGCAGAATAAACGACTCAGAAATGGAATTGGCCAACCGAAAAGTGGAGAAATTTGAAACCAACTTTTATCTCTATCGAGAGGGAGCTGCTGGTGCCAATGGTGGTAAAAGCGGTGGTGGATGTGGCTGTAATTGAACACGAAACACTTAAATATCCACTTGTTAATTAATCAAAAAAACAGATGAAGAAAGTAATAATAAGTATTGGAATTTATTGCAGTATTGTTTTCTGTGCAAATGCTCAAACCACAAAGCCTCAACTCAAATTAGCGGAGACCAAAAAAGAAAAAACAGGTCTGCGAAGTTTAAAAATTGACGAAGTAAACTTGGTAAGTTCTTACTATACCCAAACTGGCAACAATTCAGCCATTACTGGCGGAATTGGCACTGAAAAACTTTGGGATGCCGCCAATTCATTAGACCTTAAGCTTTCATTTACGGACAAAAAACTAAGAACCAATGCAGTTGTTCTGGATGGTTCAATGGATTATTATTCTTCTGCCTCTTCAGACATGATTGATTCACGTTCGTTGTCATCTGCCTCTATGACTGACCTCCATTTTTATCCATCGATTGCATGGAGTAGAAAAGACGAAACTAAGCATAGCAATTTCGGCTTAAGTGCCGCTTATTCTACCGAATGGGATTATGAGTCTTACGGCGGAAATATTAGCTACAGCAAAAGCTCAAAAGACAACAACACCGAGTTAAGTCTAAAGGCTGGAGCATTTTTTGACAAATGGATGGCTATATTACCAAATGAACTTCGACCGATTGGTTATCCATCAGGTGGCGACGACGACCAAAATGGCATAGCATTCAAAAACAGGAATTCTTATAATGTTTCAATTGGTGTTTCGAGGGTGGTTTCCAAGCGATTACAAATGATGCTAACAGTAGAACCTGCTTTTCAAGAAGGATTATTAAGTACGCCTTTCCATAGGGTTTATTTTACAGACAATACCCTAAAAGTAGAGAAATTACCTGGACAAAGAGCAAAATTACCGATGAGCGTTAGAGCCAACTATTTCATGGGTGACCGGGTGATTTTCAGAACTTTTTATAGATATTATATGGATTCATGGGGAATGACCGCCCATACTGTCAGTGCCGAAACTTCCGTAAAAATCAACTCTTTTTTGTCCTTTACACCACATTACAGGTTCAATAGCCAAACTGCTGTTAAATATTTTGCTGCCTACCAAAAACATACTTTGTCAGAACAATATTATACAAGTGACTACGACATTTCAGGCTTCAACAGTGCGTTTTGGGGAGCTGGATTAAGAATAGCCCCTCCAGGAGGCATCCTAGGCAACCGTTGGTGGAATTCTTTAGAAATCAGGTACGGACATTATAATCGTACCAATGGAATGGTGTCGCATATTGTTTCTTTGAGTACTAAGATTAAGTAGTTTGGTGATTGGTTATTGGTTTATTGGTTTAATGGTTATTAGTTAACTGGTGACCGGGTTACTGGTTGACTGGTTATTGGACACTGAGCGAAGCCGAAGTGGGTTATTGGGTTGATTGGTAAATATTTAACTGTTTATTAAGAAAAGGAAACTTCTCTTTTTAAAATTAGGCGATTATTCATATTCAACTGTATTTTTAACTTTCTTTCAAAAAGCCATATTTAATTTTTTCCTGGTTCGTCTCACTTCTGACCTAAGTAACTAATTCACTAATAACCAGTTAACAACAAGCTAACTACCTATCTGTCTTTTATCAACTATTTCTCTGAATGCTTTTTTATAGGTATCCGAAATCGGAATAGTACTTTTATTGATAACCAATCTATCTTTTTCGATTTCTTCAATAGCAGCGAGAGCTATTATAAAACTATTGTGAACCCGCACAAATCTATCACTCGGTAGAGATGCTTCGAGCGATTTCATGGTTTGTAATGAAATTATTTTCCTATTTGGCGTATAAATACAAACATAATCTTTCAAACCCTCAATGTATAGAATATCCGAAAGGTTGATTTTTATAAGTTTAGTACCATCTTTTACAAATATATAATCCACAGGTGGTACTGTTTGCATTTTTTGTATATGCACTTGTGTGCCCGCTACGGAGTTATTTCCGTCCAATCTTGCAATTCCTTTTTCAACTGCTTTTAAAAAACGCTCAAAACTAATAGGCTTTAGCAAATAATCGTATACTTCAAGTTCATAACCTTCCAAAGCATACTCAGAATAGGCTGTAGTTAGTATTATTAGCGGCTTGGATTTGAGTAACTTAAGCAAAGTAATCCCTGTAACTTCAGGCATCTGAATATCAGAAAAAAGGACATCCACAGGATTTTCTCTTAAATATTCTAAAGCATCTAGGGCATTAGAAAAAGCATGTTTTAGTTGTAAGCGTGGCACTTTAGAGATATAAGCCGAAAGCAAATTACGTGCTAGAGGCTCATCTTCAACAATTATGCAACTATATGGGGTCATTTTTAAAGGTCGATTTTCAGAGAAACTTCATAAGTTTGGTCGGTTTCGCTTTGCTCCATTCTGAATCTGTCTGGGTAGCTCAATTCCAACCTGCGTTTCACATTTTGGAGGCCAATTCCTGACTTTTCCAAAATAGAATCCTTAGGCAATTTACTGTTTTTGACCTTATAAACAATACTTTTTGCGAGTATTTCCACTGATAACTGCACATAAGAACCTTTGAAATTGTTACTTACGCCATGTTTAAATGCGTTTTCTAAAAACGTAATTAATATCAAAGGCACAATCTGTACAGTTTTCGGATTACCGATAACTTCAAAACTAACCGGAACTTGGTTATCTAATCTCAGTTTCTCTAGGCTAATATAATTCTCCATATAGGCCAGTTCTTTCTCTAATGAAACCAATGGATGGTTAGATTCATAGAGCATATAACGCATCATTTGAGAGAGTTTTTCGATAACTTCTGTGGTATTAGGTGAGTTAACGGTAGCCAAATAATAAAGATTATTGAGCGTATTAAAGAGAAAATGAGGATTAATCTGAGCCTTAAGGAACCTGAGTTCAGAAACTAATTTTTCATTCTCCACTTCTTTCTTCTTAGACTCTAGTGCGAACCAATCCTCCACAAACTTCAGCATACCTACGAAAATGGCAATAAATAGCGTTATGACCGTATGCTGAAATATAAACTTGCCAGTGTTCATAAAACCTTTACCCTGCTCAATAAACTCTGAATAAAGAAAACGCTTAAAGGAAATATGCAGAAAAACAACAATAACAAAAGGCACAAAAAACTCTAGCAGATACCTCCAAATGTTTTTATGTTTAAGAAATCTCGGTAGCCAAATGAAATAATTGAGGTAACTGACCGCACCCATAAACAAGACGTGCATCAGAGCATCAACTAATGCTCTTCCAATATTAATATCGTCTTTGTGTCTGAAAAAAGTAATCTGATAAAAGAAAAAAGAGAAATAAAGACACCAAAAAGATAGGTGCATTACTAAGACTCTTTTGTTCGAAAATATGGTTTTTGTTTGCATTTATTCCTTTAATAACCTTCAATATTACGTTGATTTTTAATTTTTTATGACCAAAAAATACCCTTATTATACGTTTTACATGAATTTCTCTATGAATAGGCCAATTGGGTCGAAGAATGCCTATTTATACCAAAAAAGACCAAAAACTTGGAAAACATAGAGGATTGTCGAATTAATACAGCCTTTTGTCTATTAGGCAATATTTTTACTAAACTTCCTGCCTTAATTTGTGTCATAATTCCACAAAAAAACAATAGAACATTAAAAAAAATATCAAAATGAAAAAGATTTTATTAACATTACTAATTGGCCTTGGATTCAATGCAACGTTTGCACAATGGGGCCCTCCAGGTGGAGGTGGAGGAATGGGGCGTCCAGGTGGAGGCGAAAATGGAAGGCCTTCTGGAAATACCCAGAAACCAGCGACCCTTGACCTTGAAGCCAATGTACCAAAAGGAAATTCTAAAATCTCAGGTAATGTTGTAGACGATGCACTTACTACAGCAGTAGAATTTGCAAATATTGCTTTGATTGACATCACTACTAAAAAACCTATTGACGGCACAATGGCTGACGAAAAAGGTTTTTTCTCTATGAAAAGAGTCGCCGCAGGCACTTATAATGTGCAGGTTTCTTTTATTGGTTTTGAAAATAAAATTATTGAAAAAGTAGTAGTTGAAAAAGGCAAAGACGTAGAGTTGGGGGTTATTAAACTAAAGCAAAGTGCCAAACAACTAGACGAACTTGTAGTCAGCGGACAAGCTGCCATGATTGAAGAAAAAGTGGACAGATTGGTGTACAACGCCGAAAAAGATCTTTCAGCCAAAGGTGGTGATGCTTCTGATATCCTTAAGAATGTTCCCATGCTAAGCGTAGACTTAGAAGGCAACGTTTCACTTAGAGGTAGCGAAAATATCAGAGTGTTGATTAACAATAAACCATCTACGATTGTAGCCAGCAGTATTGCAGATGCCTTAAAAATGATTCCTGCGGACATTATCAAAAGTGTGGAAGTTATCACTTCTCCATCTGCCAAATATGACGCAGAAGGATCTGCTGGTATTATCAATATCATCACTAAAAAATCTTCTTTACAAGGACTAAACTTAAATATCGACTCGGGGGTAGGCTTGAGAGGATCAAATCTTGGATTAAACGGAAACTTCCGTAAAGGCAAATTGGGTATCACTTTGGGTGGATTCGGAAGAGCTTTTTACAATAAATCCGCGGGAGAAACTACGCAGTTGCTTAAAAGCACTGGCGTAAGCACAGAACAAAACCAAGAAGGTAATCATTTCGGAATGTTTGGTAGATATAATATCGGTTTAGATTATGAATTGGCAAAAAACCAATCATTGTCAGGGACATTGGCCTTTGGCTTGCGTAGTTTTGATAGAGACCAAATTTTGAATTCTTCTAGCTTTTTAAATGGTTCTTTACTAAATTCATCCATTAGAGATATATCTTCAATTGACAGATCAAACTCTATGGACGCAAACGTTGACTATATCAGAACTTTCAAACCAGGACAAGAATGGTCAGTTTCTACGCAGTTTAGTCAAAACAAACTTATCAATAACTTCGATTCTGACCTTTTGAATATTTCTAACGAAATTTTAAGCAGACAGAAAAACATCAACGATAACTTAAATACAGAGATTACAGTTCAATCTGACTATGTGAGTCCAATTGGTAAAAAACAACAAATAGAATTCGGAGCTAAAGGAGTATTTAGAACGGTAGAGAGTGAGTTTGAATATCTTTTAGCCAACCCAACAGGAAGTTTCAGCAGCGATGCTAGAAATCCATCTGGTTACCTAAACTACTCCCAAAACGTCATGGCAGCCTATGCTTCTTATTTATTCTCAACGAAAAAGAAGTTTAACTTTAAACTTGGGGCACGATACGAATATACTGAAATCTCAGCAGATGACTCTAGAGGAAACATAGAAATCCCTGCTTACTCTAACTTGGTACCTAGTATCAATGTCTCTAAAACCATAAAAGCATCAACTTATAAACTGGGATACAATAGAAGAATACAAAGACCTGGATTACAGCAACTTAACCCTAACGTTAACTTGGTAAATCCGCTAAACATAAGCTATGGTAACGCCAGTCTTAATCCAGAATTAACCGATAACGTGGAGTTTAGTTTAAGTAAAAGCATTAAAAAATCGTACTTGACAGTTTCTTTATTTGCCCGTCAATCTAATAATTCTATAACGCGAGTAAGTTTCGCTTCAGATTCTATTCCTGGTGCTATAATTACTACCTTTGAGAACATCGGTAAAGAGCAAACTTTGGGAACCAACGTATTTGGAAATGTAATTTTATCATCAAACTGGACCCTTAATGGTGGTATAGATGTGTATTACAGATATTTAGAAGGATTTCAGACAGGATTAACTGGCATCTCAGAAAAAGTTAGTAATGACGGAATCATACTGAGTGGTAGATTGATGACCAATCTTAAATTGAAAAAAGGTTGGGCTATGCAAGCTGGTGGTGGCATGAGAGGCAACAACATTAATCTTCAAGGTACACAAGGAGGAATGGGTATGTACTCTTTAGGCATCAGAAAAGATTTTGGCAAAAAAGCCAGTTTTGGAATGGCCGCAGAAAACTTCTTTGGTGGAATGGTCATGAGAAACGCTACTGATACGCCAGTGATCTCCCAAAAATCGGTAAATTACATGTACAATTCGAACATAAAAGCTACGTTTAGTTATAAAATTGGTAACATGAGGTTTGTTGCCGAGAAGAAAAAAGTAAAAAATGACGATGTGAAAAGCGGAGGAGAGGAGAACTAATTGAGATAATAGCTGGTTTCGAACAATACGAAACTGGCTAATTTTTTAAAATCCTCCGTTTCGCAACCATTTAAAATAAAAACCGTATTCGTATTTAAACAATTATAATTTCTAATCTAAAATTTATTTTCAAAATGAAAAAAATCAGTCTTTTGGCAATCACACTTTTTATGACTATTGCCGTTTCAGCTCAAAAATGGACACTTGACAAAGCACACTCAAAATTGACTTTCACAGTGACTCACCTTTTGATGTCAGAAGTTGACGGTGTTTTCAAATCTTTTGACGCCAGCATCACTTCTTCAAAAGAAGATTTTTCTGACGCAACATTTGAGCTTACAGCTGACATGACCAAGGTAACAACCAACAACGATATGCGTGATGGTCACTTACAAAAAGAAGATATTTTTAATACAGCTGCATTTCCAACAATGACTTTCAAAAGCACAGGAATCAAAAGCACAGGTGGAAACAAATATGCTCTTTCTGGAAATTTAACTATGAAAGGTGTTACTAAACCAGTAACATTGAATTTGACAAAATTAGGAACAGGAACTAACCGTCAAGGAAAGAAATTGGTAGGTTTTAAAGTAACTGGAACTATCAAAAGAACAGACTTTGGAGTAGGTGCTATGCCAGCTGCTGTAGTTGCTGAAGATGTAGAATTGACCGCTAGTGGTGAGTTCGCTTTGAATTAAGGTTGAGGTAAAAATGAATAAATGAAAAAAGGCGGTTTCTCGAAAGAGAAGCTGCTTTTTTTTGCAAAAAAATTATTCAAGTAAGAATATTTGCTGACTACTCCCTACGTGCTTATTTTTGATAAAAAGAAAGTGTTTTATGGCTGGTCTTAGCCTCAAAAATTTTAAAAAGTATTTTGCAGACGACATAAAACTTTGGGCTGCACAATGCACAATTAGAGAATGTGATGAGGAATCTAAAGGGCATTTTGTGTCATTTGTTGACCAAGGTGACCAATCATTTGACGTTAGTCTAAGCATAAATCCAAACCAAGAGATAATTTCAAGCAATTGCGAATGTCCAAAAGGTGAGACACTGTGCCAGCATAAATTTGCTTTGATGCAGCATTTGGTCGGAAACGAAAAAATAATCGCACCGAAACTTACAAAAAACAAAATATCTCCACTCGACAAGATTTTCTCTGAACTTAGCCACAACGACCTGAAAACATGGCTCATGAATGTTTTTGAGCAAGACAAAGCACTTCAGATAGAATTTATTCAGGAATTCTCGAAAGATGAAAATAAATTTTGGACATTACCAGCTCTAGAAAAAAAACTAAAAGAGCTGCTGAAAGCAGTCGTAGGGTCTAAAAGAAACGTAGAAGGTACAGATTTTAAGAAAGCCATGGCTTTGTGGGAGAGTTTTGCGATGAATCACATAAAATTATACCTCAAAAATCCAACCCTATATATCCATTTTGAACAGCTTGACATACTTTATAAAGCTATGTCCAAACAAGTTTCTGTGCACTATTCCTTAAATTCCGCGAGCTATGTCAATATTCAGAAAAAAATAGAAACAAAAATTGCTGAATATTTTAATGAGGAACTTTCAGAGGAAGACTTTAAATTGGCCGTTATGCTGCTAGCTAATAATTTGCTAGCATCTCATGGATTAGATGCCAACCTACTAAAAATCCTCTGGGGAATATTTGAAAAAGCGAATGAAAATGGCAAATTGTATATCTTAGAACTTTTGATAGAACGATATACGAGTTTTCATAGCGACACCAAATTTGGCGATAAATACTTCACACAAGTAGTTTGGGCGATGATTGAAACTACCGATACTTTTGAAAAATACGGAGAACAGCTATTACCAATAAATCAAAGCAGCGATTTCAACTCAGAATTTATTGAAAAACTGATAAATAGCAACAAGCTGGAAAAAGCGATAGACCTTTGTAACAAGATAATTAGAAACAACTATTACCCTGACTATAATTTCCCGTATTGGGTTTTTCTAAAGAAACTTTATACTGCTACCAAACAACCCGAGAAATCTATCGAAATAAAAAAACAGCTCATCCCTTTTACGGGAAATTTTGAGGATTTCTTAGAAGTGTATGAAGCCATGACCGATGAAAACGAAAAACGAAGTTATAGAATTAACCTCCTCACCAAATTTCGGACAAACGCCCAAAGAGACAAGTTTTCAAGTACAGATTTATTCTGTATTAAATTGGCTGGTT
>NKJG01000081.1 GCA_002256395.1 Bacteroidetes bacterium B1(2017)
CATAACACGAGTTTAACGTAGTTAGAAAAACCTTTCTTATCTCACAAAGACCCAATTTACATCGTCTTATTCAACTTAGATTTTTTCCAAGCCGCATCTGTAGCAAAAAGCGGATATTCAGTAAAAATATTGGCCACAATGTTTTTGAAATAACTCTTTTTGTGCGAGTTATCGTTGAAAATGCCGTTGGCGTATCCTCTCCAAACTATTTCGGAAGTGGTACCTTCTATCAACGAAATCATTAAAGTGCCTTGTTTAAGATTATATCTAATGGCCTTGTATGAATCGTTATCAGTGTTATTGTTAAGCCAAAAATTCATGCTGGGCTGGTCGTAGCCCGTATATTTTATGGCGTCGTAATAAACGAAAAAATTAACAAACAAATCGGGTTTTTCATAAGTAAAAACATAGCCTCTGGCTGCCATTTGCTGTTTTATAGCTTGTTGTACATCCTCACAGATATAATTGGTATCCCGCTGGCATTCAACAAATGAATAGGTTTTATAATCTGTAAAACCTAAGGAGTATTTGTAATCGTGCTCAATAAATACCCTATTCCTAAGGCAACTTGTTGAAATCACCGAAATTATAAACAATACAAATAACTTGTTCATGATTACATTTCGGTAATCTTCCTAGGTTTTTCTCCTGCAGCAAAAAGCGGATATTGGTCAAATATACTTCTGACCACTGAACGATAGTAGTTTACTGGCTTGTTTACTTGCTTGTTAAAGACACCTGAGGCGTAACCTCGCCAAATCAGACGGCTACTTTCGGCATCTAAAAGAGACACCAAAATCATTCCTCCCCCAAAGTTGTAGGTTTGGACTTTGTAGGTTTCGTCATTCTCGTATCTGTTCACCCATCGTTCCATAGAAGGTTGAAAATAGCCTTTATAACCCACTCTATCTTTGATGATACTGTAGCTTACCAAAAGTCCTGGTTTTTCATCCGTCATTTTGTATCCACGGGCTTTCATTTGTCGGCGAATGGCATCTTGGATTTCTGAGCAAATGTCTGAGGTGTCGATCTCGCAATTGAGAAAATTGTAACTGGTGTAGGTAGTAAAGTCGGTGTCGTAACTGTAGTCGTTGTCAACCATCAACTTTAGAGAATTGCAACTAGTAAGACCTACAAACACAAAAAAAGTCAAAATAAAGATTTTTTTCATTCGGGTAATAAGTTTAGAATTCCAATACATACGTAAAACCAACAATATCAGTTGCTTGTTTAAACAAATTTTGCAAAAAGAATTCCAAAATGCAAGTCTATGCCCGAAAAGGTTTTAGTAGCCGCAATAATAATTCAAGGCTTTCAGCATTTCTGACTTGTTAATGGCCACATCAAATTGACATGAGCCAATGCCATCTATTAAGGAGGCTTTTACCACATTCCCAATATTTTTTTTATCTTGAAGCGTCAGTTTTACAATGGCCTCCATGTCTTCTTTTCTAATTTTAACACTTCCGTACACGGCAAAAATAAACTCTTCTATTTGTAATAAAGTTGGCTCATCAATGAGTTTTTTGACAAAAGAAATATATGCCTCTGCTATCATTCCTGCAGCAATCGCCTCACCGTGGAGCAATCTATCTTTGCCTTTGTCAAGATAAAATGTTTCTATGGCATGCCCCAAAGTGTGTCCAAAGTTCAATATTTTTCGTAAACCTTTCTCAGTTGGGTCTTCAGCAACGACTTGTTTCTTTATTTCTACAGAATGTTGAATCAAATCCGCCAAATTCTGATTTTCAAGATCAACAGTCTTTATTTCATTCCATTTGTTTCTATCACTAATCAAACAGTGTTTTATGATTTCCGCAAATCCCGATCGAATCTCCTTATGTGGAAGAGTTTTCAAAAAAGTATCGTCTATTAAAACCGTTTTTGGAAGTGTAAAAACACCAATATGGTTTTTAAAACCTTTAAAATCAATACCTAATTTTCCACCAACGCTTGCATCAACTTGCGAAAGTAAGGTGGTAGGTATTTGAATAAAATCTATCCCACGTTTGTAAGTAGCCGCACAAAAACCTCCCATATCGCCTATTACCCCGCCGCCAAGATTAATCAAAAGAGCATGTCTATCTAGCTCATTTTGTGTCATTTCTTCCCATATCTGTTGGCAAGTGTCCAAGTTTTTAAAATGCTCACCTGCCTTGATGGTAATCACTTTATGAGCTGGAAGATTGTCCTTTACTAATGGATAGCAGTGTTTTTTGGTATGATTATCCACCAATACCATCACTTTTGAGTATGAATTCTGTGCAAAAAACTGAGAAAGACTATCTGAGATTGGGCTAATGATTACTGACATCGTGTTATATTTTGCAGCAAAATTAAAGCTATTTTTGTTACAAAGCTGATTTCAATTGCCAAAATTACAAACAACAAATAATTGAATAAACTAAAGATACCCTTTATGAACCTAAAGTGAAACAAAGGAAAAAGAGTACCTCCTGCAATCATTACTCGCTATGGAATATTAAAAAGTAAAAACTACAAAAATTTGTAAAAACTATTTCGAATTGGGGCAAACAAATCGCTAATTTTAGTTAATTCCAAAAATCTAGATTATTAATTTATTTTATCTTTGTAAAAAAAATACACTTTTGGACAGCATAGATATTATTTTAAAATACTTTCCTGATCTCACAGAAACTCAGAAAGAGCAATTTGGGCGTTTGGGTGAGCTTTATGAACTTTGGAATGGACAAATCAACGTTATTTCCAGAAAGGACATGGAACATCTTTACGAAAAACACGTTTTGCACTCCTTGGGAATTGCCAAAGTTTGCAGTTTTGTGGACGACACCGACATCTTGGATGTGGGCACTGGAGGCGGTTTTCCAGGAATTCCATTGGCCATTATGTTTCCAAACTGTAACTTCCATTTGGTGGATTCAATAGGCAAAAAGATAAAAGTAGTGACCGAAGTAGCCAACGCTTTAGGTCTAAAAAACGTGAAAGCGGAACACCAGAGAGCTGAAAACATTCATGGAACCTATGATTTTGTGGTAAGTCGAGCCGTTACGAGGATGGCTCCTTTTGTTGATTGGATCAAACACAAATTCAAAAAAAACCATTTCAATCCACTGGATAACGGCATTCTTTACCTCAAAGGTGGCGATTTGGATGAAGAATTGGCTGAAGCCAAAAGAAAATATACGATGTACGATTTGCCAAGTTTCTATGAAGAAGAATTTTTCGAAACGAAAAAAGTGGTTTATCTACCTTTCTGATTATGTCAGCAATAGCCACAATAAATTCTGACACTTCACAAATAACCATAGAGGCCGAATTG
>NKJG01000014.1 GCA_002256395.1 Bacteroidetes bacterium B1(2017)
AACTAAATTGTACGATATTGCCACTCTAAAAGGACAAATTATCACCTTATCTCTATAAAAATTAACGAATTAAACAAAGATTTCAATGTTAAAAACAGTATCAAAAATTTGTACTATCATAGTATTGATTTGTTGTGTAAAAATGGCTTCAGCACAAGTAACCCTTACAAACCCCATCTTAACAGGATTTTATCCCGATCCAAGCATCGTTAAAGTAGGTGCAGATTATTATTCTGTACATTCTACTTTCTCCTATTTCCCAGGCTTGCCCATCATGCATAGCCGTGATTTGAAAAACTGGAAACAAATAGGTAACGTAATCTCCCGTCCATCACAAATGGATTTTATGGGCGAGCGTATGAGCCGTGGGCTTTTTGCCCCTGCAATTACTTATTACAAAGGCATTTATTACGTTACATGTACTGATATTGACCACGATGGAAATTTTGTAGTTACGGCTACAAACCCAGCAGGGCCATGGAGCGACCCCGTAAAAATGCTCCAAGTTCGTGGCATCGACCCTTCCATTTATTTCGATGAAGCCACTGACAAAGCTTATGTAGTTTACAATAGTGATGCTCCTGATAATAAACCACTTTACTCTGGCCACCGCACGGTGCAAATATATGAGTTTGATTACAAAAATTTAAAAACCGTTGGCGAGAAAAAGCAACTGATAAACGGTGGTGTAGATATTACCAAAAAACCAGTTTGGATTGAAGGACCACATATTTTGAAACGTAATGATTGGTATATTTTATACTGTGCCGAAGGCGGAACATCGGTGAATCACTCACAAGTGGCCTTGCGTAGCAAAGATATTTGGGGGCCGTATGTGCCTTATGAAGGAAACCCAGTATTGACGCAAAGAGGTTTACCAGCCGACCGCCCAAATCCAATTACTTCCGCAGGACACGCCCAATTTATTGAAGGTCCAGATGGCAATTGGTACTCGATTTTCTTGGCTGTTCGCCCTTACGAAGGTGATTATTACAATACAGGTCGTGAAATGTTTATTGCTCCGCTTACTTGGGTAAACGACTGGCCAATGATTGAACACGGCGAAAAAGCCATTGAATATAAATACAAAACCAATATCAAAGAAGTAAAACAAAAAGGTGCTTTGCCACAAAACGGTAATTTTTCTTATACCATGAAATTTAACAAAGGCCTTGACCTTTCGTTAATGCACTTGCGAACAATTGACAAAACTTCATTTAGCACTTCAAAAAAAGATGGTTTAACTTTAAACTTAAAGCCCGAAACAATTTCAGATTTGAGCAATCCATCTTTTGTTGCAAAACGGCAGCAACATATGTATTCAACAGCCGAAACCGAATTGAGTTTTTCGCCAAAAAATGAAAAGGAGAAAGCAGGATTGGTAATTTATCAGGACGAAAGCCATTATTATTTCTTGGCAAAATCTATTAAAGATGGTAAAGCTCAGGTTGAATTATACAAAAGTGTTCACCGCAAAAAAGATGTAGAATTGATAAATACCCTTGCTGTTGGCAATGGAAAATTGAATTTAAAAATAACTTCAAAAGCAGATAAAGTCGATTTCGAGATTTCAGAAAATGGTAAAGACTACAAAATAATTGCCGAAAACTTAGATGGTAAGCACCTTTCTACCAAATTTTCAGGCGGTTTTATTGGGAATGTATATGCTATGTATGCTACTTCAAACGGTGAAAAATCAGACAATAAAGCATCATTTAAGTATTTAAAATACAGCGGAAACGACCCAGTTTTGAAATGAAAACACTTTTTAATATTTGTTTATTGCTATTGGTAGGTCAGATAGGGTTTGGGCAAGCTATAAACCCAATCATCCATGCCGATGTACCCGATATGTCGATGATTCGGGTGGGCGATACGTATTACATGAGTAGCACCACCATGCACATGAGTCCAGGTTTGCCAATTATGAGTTCAAAAGACCTAGTAAACTGGAAACTCGAAAGCTATTGCTATGATAGATTGGTAGAAAACGATGCCATGAATCTAACGAATGGTCAAAACACCTACGGTCGAGGTTCTTGGGCGAGTTGCATCCGCCATCATAATGGCGAATTTATGGTCAGTACTTTTGCCGCTACATCGGACAAAACGCATATTTATACATCAAAAAGTATCAAAGGGCCTTGGAAAGAAAAATGCTTCGCCCCTGCTTACCACGACCACAGCATTTTCTTTGATGATGATGGGAAAACCTACCTCATTTATGGAGCAGGAAAACTCAAAATCATAGAATTAAAGCCTGATTTGAGCGGAGTAGTTGATGGAATTGAAGAAAAAGTTTTGATTGAAAATGCTTCTGCGGCTGCCAATGCCCCAATTATGTTACAAGCCGAAGGCTCACAGCTTTTCAAACATAATGGCAAATATTATCTTTTCAATATTGTTTGGCCGCGTGGCGGAATGCGAACTGTCCTTATTCACCGTGCCGACAAAATCACTGGTCCGTGGGAAGGAAAAATTGGCTTGCAAGATTTGGGCGTAGCTCAAGGTGGCTTGATTGACACGCCAGATGGGCGTTGGTTTTCGTATCTTTTCCGTGATAATGGCGGCGTGGGGCGTATTCCTTATTTAGTGCCTGTCGAGTGGAAAAACGGTTGGCCAATTTTGGGCGAAAATAGAAAAGTACCCATGACCTTGAACTTGCCCTCCAATAAAACTTTGATTCCAAATTTGGTAAATACTGATGAATTTACTCGAAAAAAAGAAGACGCAAAACTGCCCTTAGTTTGGCAATGGAATCATAATCCTGATAATAATCTGTGGTCAATTACTGAACGAAAAGGCTTTCTTCGCTTAAAAACAGGTAGAATCGATACCTCATTCGTATCTGCTAAAAATACTCTTACACAACGTACCATTGGTCCAGAAAGCACAGCTTCGATTGCCCTTGATGTTTCAAAAATGAAAGATGGCGATATTGCGGGCTTGGGTTTACTTCAGAAGAATTATGGTTTTGTAGGTTTGAAAAACGAAAACGGCACAAAATCTATCATCATGGAAAGTACCAAGGGTGGCAAAGCTGTTGAAATTGAGAAAGTGCCAGTTTCACAAAACACCCTTTTCTTCAAAGCTGAATGTAATTTCAAAGACCGAGCAGACATTGCTAATTTCTTTTATAGTCTTGATGGAAAATCATGGACAAAAATCGGTGAACCTTTGAAAATGCCCTATACGCTACCGCATTTTATGGGGTATAGATTCAGCCTTTTCAATTACGCCACCAAAGAAATCGGTGGCTTTGCAGATTTCGACTATTTCAGAATAGAAGATAAAATTTCGAAACTTTAAGATCATGAAGAAAAAGATACTACTTTCATTTGCTTTATTTCTATTTATTGGAAAAGCTTTCACTCAAGATAAAAAATTCCATATCTATTTCTGCATTGGTCAGTCAAATATGGAAGGTGCGGCACGCATCGAAGCCCAAGATACTGTTAATATCGACAGCCGATTTAAAGTCTTGGAAGCCTTAGATTGCCCAAAAATCGACCGTCAAAAAGGGCACTGGTACACTGCTAAACCGCCACTCTGTCGTTGCGATACTCGCCTTTCGCCAGCCGATTATTTTGGAAGAACTCTGTTAAAATCTATGAAAAAGAAACAAAAATTGGGCATAGTCCATGTGGCAGTGGCAGGAAGTAAAATTGAGATTTTTGATAAAGTAAATTACAAAGCCTACCTCGATTCTTCGGCCAAAGAAAAGCCTTGGATGATAAATATGGCTAATGCATATGGAGGCAATCCTTATGAAAGATTGATTGAAATGGCCAAAATCGCTCAAAAATCAGGAGTAATTAAAGGTATTTTGCTACATCAAGGAGAATCAAATACGGGTGACAAAACTTGGCCAGCCCAAGTAAAAAAGATTTACGATGATATTTTAGCCGATTTAAACCTAGCCCGGAATTCCATCCCTTTGTTGGCTGGAGAATTAGTGGCTGCTGAGCAAGGCGACAAATGTGCAAGCCACAATGCCATTATTGCTACGCTTCCGCAAAGCATACCAAATGCAGTGGTGGTGTCCTCAAATGGTCTTACAGCTGCCAAAGATGGTTTGCATTTCGACTCAGCAGGTATTCGTGAATTTGGTAAACGTTATGCTGAGGCATTAATGCAATATTCAAAAAAATAGAATAAGTTGTTGTCTTTGTCCTCATAGACAGTGACTAATATTTTTAATTCAACCTTATAATGAAAAGTAAATTCCTATTAATAGCTACCTTTCTCTGCGGATTTTCCGCTTTTTCGCAAGAAAAAATAACCTTGTATCCAAATGGAGTACAAAATTCCAAGCCTTCGAGCGTAACTGAGTCTGGTGCGGAACGTGGCTTATACAAAGGAATCATTCATCCAACCCTCGAATACATCAAGCCCGAAAAACCAAATGGAACGGCAGTTGTGGTAATTGCGGGTGGTGGTTATGGAGTGATTGTTTATAATGGAGAAGGACTCGGAACGGCCAAAAGTTTGGCTGAAAAAGGAATTTCTGCATTTGTGTTGAAATATCGTTTGCCAAGCGATGAAATCATGCAGGATAAGAAAATCGGACCATTGCAAGATGTGCAGCAATCTATTAAATACTTGCGTGAAAATGCTGAAAAATATGGAATCGATAAAAACAAAATCGGTGTAATGGGCTTTAGTGCGGGCGGGCATTTAGCAAGTACAGCCGCAACACATTTTGAAAAATCATACATCGAAAATCCTCAAAATACCAATCTTCGCCCTGATTTTCAGATTCTCGTTTACCCTGTGATTACGATGCAAGATGCACTTACACACGGCGGTTCTCGTGATGCCTTGATTGGCAAAACGCCTTCGCAAGAAGACAAAGATTTGTTTTCAAATGAATTACAGGTAAAAGCCAACACCCCAATCACTTGGCTCACTCACGCTGCCGACGATAAAGTGGTAGATGTGGACAATAGTATTCATTATTTTGAAAAACTGCGTAAAAACAAAGTCGAAGTGGAAATGCACGTTTTTCCGAAAGGCGACCACGGATTTATCTTCCGCCAAAAAGGTTGGATGAACCCACTTTTTGATTGGATGGAAAGGAATAATTTGATTAAATAAAAAAGACATGAAAAGGACGGTTCAATTAATTTTTTTCATTTTGGTTTCAAGCTTATTTAGCTTTGCACAAACCGTAAAAACTCAATATGGCTTGGTACAAGGTACTACCGAAAATGGCCTGCAAGTGTACAAAGGTATTCCCTTTGCTGCCCCGCCTGTTGGAGATTTTCGTTGGAAAGCACCTCAGCCAGCAGCCAAATGGGAAGGCATAAAACTTGCCAACAAATTTGGGTCTGCACCATATCAAGGTGGAAATCCACCTTCGGGAAAAAGCGAAGATTGTCTGTATTTGAACGTGTGGAGTCCCGAAAAAAAAGCTGAAGAAAAGCTACCTGTTATGGTATGGATTTATGGTGGCGGATTTGCCTTTGGGTCCACTTCAGAAGCCGTTTATTCGGGCGAAAAATTGGCAGCAAAAGGTGTAGTTTATGTTTCTATACCTTACCGTGTAGGTCAATTGGGATTTTTGGCTCACCCCGAACTCAGTGCCGAAACTATTCAAAAAACTTCAGGGAATTACGGTTTGTTAGATATGATTGCAGGACTTGAATGGGTAAAAAACAATATTGTAGCATTTGGAGGAGACCCTAATAAAGTTACTATTTTTGGGGAGTCGGCAGGTGGTATTGCTGTAAGCATGCTATGTGCCTCGCCTTTGGCCAAAGGACTTTTTCATGGTGCAATCTCACAAAGTGGAGGCTCCTTTGGACCAAACAGAATCACTACTTATCCAGGTGAAAATATGAAGTTATTGTCTTTGGCAGAAAGCCAAGGCGTAGAATTCATGCAAAAAGCAGGTGCAAAATCTCTCGCTGAAATGAGAGCGATTCCTGCTGAAAAACTACCAGGTGGATTTGGACAGCCCGGCGGCTGGCCTATTGTAGATGGCTATGTAATTCCTGACGACCAATATAAGCTATACGAACAAGGGAAATACAACAAAACTCCAATTTTGGTGGGCTATAATTCAGACGAAGGCCTAAGTTTTAGTCCACCAAAAACCCCGAAAGACTACATTGATGGGGTGAATAAACGTTATGGAAAATTTGCCGATGAATTGATAAAAGCTTACCCAGTTGGTGAAAATAATGTACCCAAAACTGCCCGTGACTTAGCTCGTGATGCAGCTTTTGGTTGGCAAACTTGGGCTTGGGCAAATCTTCAAGCCAAAACCAGTAAAGCCAAAGTTTATTACTATTATTTTGATCAACACCCCGACTTTCCTGAAGGTTCTCCGCAGCATGGCCAAGGTACACCGCATGGGCATGATGTAGGTTTTGTGTTTGGCCATACCGACCCAAAAAGCCGAATAAAAACAGATACCGACGAAAGTATTTCAGAAGCTATGATGAGTTATTGGACAAATTTTGCAAAATACGGCAATCCAAATGGATCAAATTTGCCAGTTTGGAAAGAATATACCAAGAAAAATCATGCTGTAATGCATCTTAAACAAAGCCCAAAAATGGGAACAGTCCCGAGCGAAGAATCTTTGAAAGTATTGGAAAAATATTTTGAATGGAGAAGAACTCCCGAAGGTAGAGAATGGGCAAAATGAAATAATTCGAATAATTTGATTTAATAATTTTTATGAAAAAAGGGTTCTTGATTGTCATATTTTCATGCTTTACATTTTGTTTTTCGTTTGCACAAAATGAAAATCCAAAGCCAGTTTTGCCAATACCTACCGAAAATCAACTGCATTGGCAGCAAATGGAGTATTACGGCTTTATTCATTACTCCGTAAATACTTATACGGATGAGGCTTGGGGTTTTGGAAACGAAGACCCTAAAATATTTAATCCCGATAAATTAGATGCGAGACAATGGGCTCGCATCTGCAAAGAAGCAGGTATGAAAGGTGTAATTTTCACGGCAAAACACCACAGTGGTTTTTGTTTGTGGCCTTCAAAATACACCGATTATTCCGTAAAAAATGCTCCTTGGAAAAATGGGCAAGGCGATATGGTGAAGGAATTGGCCGATGCCTGTAAAGAATTCGGGCTAAAATTTGGCGTTTATCTTTCCCCTTGGGACAGAAATCACCCCGACTACGGCAAACCCGAATATATCACATATTTCAGAAATCAATTGACTGAACTTTTGACCAATTATGGTGAAATTTTTGAAGTTTGGTTTGACGGTGCCAATGGCGGAAATGGTTATTATGGTGGAGCGAATGAAAACCGCAAAATAGATGCAAAAACCTATTACGACTGGCAAAATACTTACAAATTGGTTCGTAAACTTCAACCCAATATTGTGATTTGGAATGACGGCGGCGACCGTGCGGATTTACGTTGGGTAGGTACAGAGTCGGGTTATGTCGGCGAAACCAACTGGAGTTTGTTGAATGCCACAGGTGATGTGCCAGAAGATATGCTTAGACATGGTGTAGAAAATGGTAATGCTTGGGTGCCTGGTGAGGTAAATACTTCTATTCGTCCAGAATGGTTTTATCATCCCAAAGAGGACAAAAAAGTAAAAACGCTGCCTCAATTGATGGATACATACTACAATTCTGTCGGTAGAAACGGTACGCTTTTGCTAAATTTCCCAATTATGCCAAATGGTTTGATTCATGAAACAGACGAAAAAAATGTGCTGGATTTTGCGAAGGCAAGAAAAGAAGCTTTCGGGAAAAAATTATTAAAAAATGCAAAAATTCAAGCCAGCAATGTGCGGGCTAAAAGCAGCCAGTTTTCTGCCCAAAAAGCTATTGATAATGACGCAAAAACTTATTGGGCTACAGATGATGATCTTACAAGTGGCTCATTAACGATAATTTTTACAAAGCCAACTTCTTTCAATCGTTTTTTGGTACAAGAACCCATTCAATTGGGTCAGCGAGTAAAAGCTTTCACTTTGGAAGCCAATATTAATGGAAAATGGCAAAAAATAGCCATAGAAACCACCATTGGGTACAAACGAATTTTAAGATTTAAAACTATTATAGCAACCCAAATCAGGCTAAATATTACGGATGCAAAGGCATGCCCGCTGATAAATAATATGGAGGTTTACCAAGCTCCTATAATTTTAAGGCCTCCAATGATCAGTCGTAACCAAAATGGTGATGTTCACATCTCACAAACCGATGCGGAATCTGAAGTGTTTTATACATTAGATGGTTCACTTCCAACCTCAAAATCATTCAAATACACAACTGCTGTACCTTCTAATTTGGGCAAACTTACTGTTAAAGCCATTTCATTTAATCCTCAAAATAAATTATCGAGTGCAGTAGCTGAGGTATCTTTTGACATTGCTCGTAAAAATTGGACTATCGTAGCTGAGCAAGATAAAAATGCCTTGAAGGTTTTGGATGGAAACGAATATACTTCTTGGCAAAAACATAAAGCACCTACCGAACTAACCATCGATTTGAGTAAAGTGGAAAATTTAGTAGGATTTCGTTACCTCTCAGATCAAAATTGGTGGGCAGATGCCAGTATAATTTCACATTATCAGTTTTTTGTGTCAGACGATGGCAGCACTTGGAAGCTGATGAGCGAGGGCGAATTTTCCAATATCAAAAACAATCCAACTTGGCAAATCAAAAGTTTTGAGCAAACAAAAGCACGATTTATTAAACTGAAAGCCTTGAAAAACATTAAAGAAAACTCAAATTCTGGTTATGCCGAAATCGATATTTTAACAAAATAATTCAACCTAAAAACTCTAAAATATGAAAAAACAAATGATGCTTATCGTGACACTTTTGGTTAGTTTGGTACATTTTGCAATTTCACAACCACCTCGTGGACCATTTGTTATTTCGCCAAAGGTAAATGCCGACAAAACGGTAACTTTCTCGTATTTGGCACCCAATGCTACAACTGTTTTGTTGGGTGGTGGGCAATTTGGAGCGGTAGATGTACCCATGACGAAGAATACCGAGGGTGTATGGTCAGTAACTTTCGGGCCAATAAAGCCAGATATTTATCCCTATAGTTTTAAAGTTGATGGCGTAACTGTAATGGATCCAGCCAATGTGGCTTTCTTCCCAAATGAACGATTTAAAGGGAGTTTGGTAGAAATCCCATCAGATGTTCCTGCTATTTATGCCTTGAAAAATGTTCCGCACGGTACGGTTTCTTATGAATATTATCCATCTGTCGAGGGTTCCACGGGTACGTTAGTGGTCTATACGCCACCCGGTTATACCAAAGATAAGTCAAAAAAATATCCCGTTTATTACCTGATTAGCGGCACTACAGATACGGAAGAAACTTTCTGGAAAGTAGGCAAAACCAATCTTATTTTAGATAATATGATTTCGGAAGGCATTGCCAAACCGATGATTGTGGTGATGCCTTATGGCAATCCGATGGCTAAAATTGCAGAACAAACAGGCAAAGACAAGCCTGCTGATGTTATGAGCAGGGATGGAGAAGATGCACTTCGGAGAATGAAAATGTTTGAAATTGACCTCATTACGCATATCATTCCTTTTACTGAGAAAAATTATCGCACCATTGCTAATCGGGACAATCGTGCCATTGGTGGTTTTTCACGAGGAGGCGGTCAAACACTCAGAACTGCATTCAACAACGTAGATAAATTTGCTTACGTGTGTAGTTATGCCTCATATATTTCTCCTGCCGAAATGGACAAAAGCTTTACTAATATCACTGCAAATCCTGCCAAAACCAACAAAGATTTTAAACTGCTTTTTTCAGGAATCGGCAAGGAAGATTTCCTATACAAAGGCACTTTGGAATGGGAAAATTATTTGAAAGAAAAGAAAATCAATTTCAAAAGCTATGTTACAGACGGCGGCCATACGTGGATGAACGTGAAAAAATACATGAACGAAACACTGCCTATTCTTTTTAAATAATTGAAATTCAATAAGATAATGAAGAGATGTTTAATGATTTTTGCGGTAATGTTTTCGGCAATAAATGTAATTGCCCAACGCCCGCCCGTCATCAGTTCGCCAGATGTGCAAGCTGATAATAGTATTATTTTTCGATATTTTTCTAGAAATGCCAAAGAGGTGAAAATTTCGGGTGAATTTTTGAAAGAACCTATTACCCTAAAGAAAGATACATCTGGCATTTGGAGTGTAACAGTGCCGCCCGTAACGCCCGATATTTATCCGTATAATTTTACGGTTGACGGTGTAGGAGTGGCTGATCCGAATAATACGCATATTTTCGCCAATGAGCGTTTCAAACGAAGTATAGTGGAAGTAAAAGGCAACAAGCCGCTGGTTCACAGCCTTCAAAATGTGCCGCATGGTAAGGTTATATATCAGTATTATGATTCAAAAGCACTGATTACTACTCGTCAGTTATTGGTTTATACGCCACCAAATTTTGATGCCAGCGGTAAAACGAAATATCCAGTTTTGTATTTGATTCACGGCGGCTCAGACACCGAAGAAACTTGGACCAAAGTTGGCAAAGCAAATCTGATTGCTGATAATTTGATTGCTCTTGGCAAAGCAAAACCGATGATTATCGTGATGCCTTATGGCAATGTTCGTCCGGCACCAATGCCCGATTTTACCAAAGATGTAGTAAATGATGTGATTCCATTTATTGAGTCAAATTACCCTGTTAAATCAGGTTCTGAAAACCGTGCCGTAGCAGGTTTTTCGGTCGGCGGAGGTCAAACTTTGAATATCGGCTTGACAAACACCGATAAATTTGGCTACATCTGCTCCTATGCACCTTACACTGCCACCGAAGAATTTAAGAAAAACTTCACGGATTGGTCGCCAGATGCCGAAAAAATCAACAAACAAGTCAAATTATTCACCATCAGCGTGGGTACAGACGACTTTTTGTATGAAAGTGTAAAACAAAATATTGCGATGTTCAACGAAAAGAAAATTAAAGTGAATCCACTCATTGTCTCTGGCGGCCATACTTGGATGAACTGTAAGTTATTTTTGGCAATGTCCCTTCAAGAAATTTTTAAATAGTATTCAAAATAATTATTCAACCTCATAAAAAATGAAAAATACACTCAAAAAAATTGCTCTTTTCACTGCATTATCAAGTAGTATTTGCTTTGCTCAATCTACTTCCATTGTTGAAGACTTTAAGCCTTCATCTTACAACCAACCGCAGCAAGAATACCCTCAAGTAAATTCCCAAGGTTATGTAAGATTTAAAATCATAGCTCCCGCTGCCGATAGTGTTAGAGTAAGTTTAGGTCTTGGGGGAAAAGGAGGCACTAAACTAGCTAAAACAGAAGATGGCTCTTGGATGGCCACTACTGATGGGCCTATGGATGAAGGATTTCACTATTACAATGTGAAAATTGATGGCGGAAAATTTAATGACCCAGGGGCATTGAATTTTTATGGCTCAACTCGCTGGGAAAGTGGCATAGAAATTCCAGCCCATGATCAAGATTTTTATGCACTCAATAACGTGCCTCACGGCCATGTTCAGCAAGTGCTTTTTCCTTCTCCTAGCACCAACACCTCACGAAGAGCCTTTGTATACACTCCACCTGGCTACGAAAAAAGCAAAGACAAATACCCAGTTCTGTACCTTCAACACGGTTGGGGCGAGGATGAAACCGCATGGATGAACCAAGGGAAAGCCAATTTAATTATGGACAATATGATTGCCGAAGGGAAAGTAAAACCTTTCATTATAGTAAATACTTATGGTATGACAAATGAAGTGAAATTTGGTAAAATAAGAGAATTCAAAATTGAGCCTTTTCAAACAGTGTTGGTTGATGAGCTTATTCCTTATGTGGATAACCATTTTCGTACAATTGCCAAATCATCACATAGAGCTATGGCTGGCCTAAGTATGGGAGGCATGGAAACTAAAACCATAACCCTCAATAAACCAGACGTTTTTGCGTATTATGGATTGCTAAGTGGTGGCACCTATGCACCTGAGGAAATCAAAGACAAATCGAAAGTAAAAATGATATTTTTGAGTGCAGGAAGCAAAGAAAGACCCGAGAGAATCTTGGATGCCACTGCGAAATTGAAAGATGCTGGTTTCAATGCCGTTTCGTATGTTTCGGACAAAACTGGCCACGAATTTCTGACTTGGAGACGCAGTTTGCTGGCAATGGCTCCTTTGCTTTTTAAATAATTATCTAAAAAATTAACATTTATGAAAAATCTTATATTATCACTCTTGATTTTGTGCAGTTTCATGTCTTTAGCACAAAAAATGGAAAAAGAAATGCCCAAAGGCTATGAACAAGAAAAAATGGGTATCGCAAAAGGCAAAATTGATACCGTACTTTATGATTCAAAAACCGTTGGAAATAAGCGTAAAACCTTGGTTTACACACCACCAGGTTTTGATAAAAAGAAAAAATATCCTGTATTTTATTTGTTACATGGAATTGGTGGCGACCATTTGGAATGGTTTAAAGGGGCAAGTCCACAAAATATCTTGGATAACCTTTATGCCGAAGGTAAATTACAGCCGATGATCGTAGTTATGCCAAACGGACGTGCCATGAAAGACGACCGTTCGGTAGGAAATATTTTTGATAAAGATAAGGTGGAGGCGTTTGCAACTTTTGAAAAAGACTTGCTGAATGACCTTATTCCTTTTATTGATAAAAAATATCCAACCCTGACCGACAAAGACAATCGTGCCATTGCTGGTCTTTCAATGGGCGGCGGTCAGTCCTTGAATTTTGGTTTAGGAAATTTGGATAAATTTTCGTGGGTAGGAGGCTTTTCTTCCGCTCCGAATACCAAAGTTCCTAAAGAGTTAATGCCAAATCCTGAAGAAGCTAAATATAAATTAAGGCTACTCTTTATTTCATGTGGTGATGCCGATGGTTTAATCACATTCAGCAAGCGTACACACGATTATATGTATGAAAACGATGTGCCGCATATTTATTATTTAGAAGCAGGCGGCCACGATTTTAAAGTTTGGAAAAACGGTTTGTACATGTTCTCACAGTTTTTGTTTAAGCCAGTTGATAATACTTCATTGGAGCAATATACGGTTTTGGGAACACCAGCCACAACCAATATTCGAAATGTTAAATACCCTCAAATTTTACCAGACAATCGTGTAGTTTTCAAAGTAAAAGCCCCTAATGCCGAGAAAGTTCAGATTGATTTGGGTAAAAAATACGACATGGAGAAAGACACAAGCGGATTCTGGAATGTAACCACCGAAGTAATAAGCCGAGGCTTTCATTATTATTCATTGATCATTGACGGTGTGGCTTTGGCAGACCCAGCCAGCGAAACTTTCTACGGTATGGGTCGCCAAGCAAGTGGCATCGAAATTCCCTACAAAGAAGGTGGTTTTTATGCTTTGAAAGACGTGCCTCATGGCGATATTCGTATAAAAAAATACTATTCAAAAGTAACCAACTCTTGGCGTGAAGCGTATATTTATACGCCACCAGGCTACGATAACTCTACCGAAAAATATCCAGCCGTTTATCTTCTTCATGGTGGTGGCGAAGACCAACGTGGTTGGGCTACTCAAGGCAAAACTGACTTGATTTTAGACAATCTTATTGCCGAAAAGAAAGCCAAATCAATGGTAATTGTGATAATGGATGGTAATTTTCAAGGTGGCGGTGGCCCAGCAGGATTTGGCCTGCAACAGCTCAATCAGTTTGAAAATGAGCTAAAAAATGCACTAATTCCATTCGTAGAAGCAAATTATAAAGTCTCTAACGAGGCCAAAAATCGTGCTCTGGCAGGTCTTTCGATGGGAGGTTTGCAAACTTTGCATGCAGGTGTTCGCAATTCTGATTTATTCAATTACCTCGGTGTTTTCAGTTCGGGTTGGTGGGCAAATAATGCCAAACTATCTGACCCACAATACGAATTCATGAAAACCAACAAAGAAAAAATCAATGCCAATATCAAAGAATTTTGGATTTCGCAAGGTGGCAAAGAGGATATTGCTCACGCAAATTGCCAAATTATGATGAAAAAAATGGACGAAATAGGTATTAAATACCGATATAGCGAATATGCTGGTGGACACTCTTGGCCAGTTTGGCGACATGATATTTACGAGTTTGCTCAGTTAATCTTTAAATAAAAGACAACTTATTTCTAATTCAAGAAATTTATAAATATGATTAATTTTCAAAACATAATTACAAACGAAGACCAGCTTCGAACAACTTTGGGTTATCCTAGCGAAATTGTGACACGAAAAACAATCAATTATATAGACGAGCATTGTCGAAACTTTATTGAAAACTCTCCATTCATTACCATCGCAACATCAGATTTGCATGGGAATTTTGATGTTTCGCCTAAAGGTGATCCAGCAGGCTTTGTGAAAATTTTGGATGATAAAACTTTAGCAATTCCCGATAGACCTGGAAACGCAAAAGCAGATACTTTGACCAATATCATAAAAAATCCAAATGTAGGATTGATTTTTTTGATTCCTGGGGTTAGAGAAACTTTAAGAGTGAATGGCGAGGCTTTAATTGTAACTGATGAAAGTGTTTTAGAACTTTTAATTTGTGACGGCAAAAAGCCTTCATTTGCCATTATTGTGAAAATGAAAGAGGCATTTATGCACTGTGCCAAATGTATGATAAGGTCAAAATTATGGCAAAATGCTGAAACATTAAAAGTAAGACCTGTTGCGTCTTTGGCAAAAGCATTGGTAGATCACGGAAAACTCGAAATTTCTGTTCAAGAATTAGACGATAGGATAAAAAATGATGAACAGACTAATTTGTATTGAGTCCACTGATTCAAAATATATGGTAAAATTAAATCTAATCATGAATAGAAAACGCAATTCATTACTTTCAGTTTTGGCATTTGCCATTATGTTTAGTTTACTAAGTAACTTAAATACTGCTAATGGGCAACCGCCTGGTTTTCAAAGACCTCCTTTGCCACCAATTCCCATAAAAGGGGATACAACACATACTTTGAGTAGGCATTTTTCAAATGCCACTAGCGTAAAAATACCTCCATTTTCAAATGGTTTTATTCATAGGTGGTTGGTGTTGGAACCTATCAAAAAAGACATAGCACGAAATAATATTTTCACGGATAATTATTTGCGAAGTGAGTTTAAGAATAACAATTTCTCCGAAGATTATTTAGTGATGCCTAAGGCTGGTGAAATGGTAAAAGTGGGTAATCAAGATCTCAAATGGTACGCTCTGGATAGTAAAACCTTTAATTTTAATTTGTTTAATTTTTCTTATGACATCAATAAACCGAAGTATGGATTGCTTTTTTGGTTGGTTACAGTAATTGAATGTCAAGAAGAAATACAGAATGTAAGAATGACAGCTGGTTGTAATTCTGGAGGGATGTTTTGGCTCAATGGTCAAGAAGTACTCATGCTTTCTGGTGACAGAGATATGATAGTTGACAATGTGACTTCACCATTATTAACCTTAAAAAAGGGAAAAAACATTATTAGAGGAGCGGTAATTAATGGCCCTGGGATGGCCAATTTTTGCCTTCGTTTTATTGATGAAAAAGGCAAGGCTGTCAGGAATATCAGTATCAGCCAAGATTAAAGTCTAATCCAAATTTTAACAAAGAAATGAAATTTAAAATAATTGCTTTTTTATCAGTAACACTCGCAAATACTGTATTGGGTCAAGTTGGCAAACCTTTCATTCATGACCCTTCAACTATTGTAGAATGTGAGGGCAAATTCTATACCTTCGGAACAGGAGGAGGAGGGTTAATATCAGAAGATGGCTGGACATGGTCTGGAGGAGCTGTAAGACCGGGTGGGGGTGCCGCTCCTGATGTTATAAAAATAGGTGATCGTTATTTAGTGGTTTATGGTGCAACAGGAGGAAGTCCAACGCACAAGGGTATTATTTATACCATGTGGAACAAGACATTGGATCCAAAATCGCCCGACTTTAAGTATTCTGAACCCATAATAGTGGCTACTTCAGATGGCTATGAAGAAAACGATGCCATAGATCCAGGTATAATGTTAGACCCTACAAACGGTCGACTATGGATGGCCTATGGCACGTATTATGGATTCACTCGCATTATAGAGTTAGATCCCAAAACAGGCAAAATCAAAGATGGAAATAAGCCAATTGATGTGGCCATAGTGTGTGAGGCAGCCGATTTGATATATCGAGATGGTTGGTATTATTTGCTTGCCACACACGGCAGTTGTTGTGATGGTGCAAACTCAACCTACAATGTGGTGGTGGGGCGTTCTAAAAAAGTAACTGGCCCTTATGTAGATAATGTTGGCAGAAGCATGCTGGAAGGCGGCGGAAAAATGGTGGTGGCGACACGTGGTAAACTCATAGGTCCTGGACATTTTGGAAGAGTGATTCTTGAAAAAGGTATCGAAAAAATGTCAATTCATTACGAAGCAGATTTAGATCAGGGTGGTCGCAGTGTATTGGGCATTCTTCCTATAGTTTGGAAAGATGGCTGGCCAGTGGCTGGTGAAAAATTCAAAGAAGGAACTTATGAAATAGAATCGGTAAGAAGAGGATATGGCTTAGAACTGGCCGTAGATTTTAGTAGAATGCCGGTTGCCCAACGAGGATTTGGTCAAATCAATACCGAACCTATCAAACCAGTGCCTGCTCAAGAATTAGCAGAGGTAATCAAAAATTGGCCAACAGGTAACATTAATGTTCGTATTGGCGATTACATGTATCGACCGCACCAAAAATGGACCATTACGGATGCCCCAGATTCTACCGGTTATTTAGGAAGCCCATATTATAAAATTGTATTGGCAGGTACCGAACGAGCACTATCTGCAACAGCAGATGCTCAGGTGATAACTGTACCAACTTTTACAGGTAGCCCAGAACAATTATGGCGAATAGACCAGCTAACTGATGGCTCTTACAGGATTATGCCCAAGGTAGTTCCAAATTCAAACAAAAAATTAGCATTGGTTTCATCAGGAGATAGCACACCATCGCTGGCCGATTTTGACTTTGAAAGCGATAATTCTAAATGGAATTTCAGGGTGCATTAAAAGTTCTTAGGGAACATAAATTAGAATCATTAAATTAATTTTCAATCAAAAATAATTAGATTTGTTTCTGCCAATTATTTTCATTCAATTAATTGACAATAATAAAGAAAAGCACCTAAAATAGATGCTTTCTATTAACAA
Source organism: Bacteroidetes bacterium B1(2017) (assembly GCA_002256395.1). Classification (GTDB taxonomy): domain Bacteria; phylum Bacteroidota; class Bacteroidia; order UKL13-3; family UKL13-3; genus B1. The sequence goes on from NKJG01000014.1 coordinate 17,172, forward strand.
AGGTATTTGTTAGTTATAGTACTAGCAAATCCTTTTCCACCTTATACCCCTGGCTTGAAACCAAAAGTTACCTAATATCTCAAATATTTAATTTTTCTAAATCTTTTTTCTAAATGTAGAACAGCACTTCTATTCCCAATTTGAATTTTATTTCCTTCAATTTGAATATAATCATCTGTGTAAGAATTAATATAATGGATATTTACAGCGTACTGTTCAGAAATTCGAACAATCGAATCACCTATAATACTCGTCAATCCAATAATCGATTTTGGAGAATTATATTGATTACTTTTCGTGAAAATTTTGCATCCAACTACTTTGGTTTTAAAATAAATTATTTCTTCGAAATAAACCCTTTCTGTTTTTCCAGAAATTGACTTTAAGAAAAAGTAATCTCCTGCTTTTTTATTTAACTTTAAATAAAAAAACTTCACAATATTATCATGCAATTTATTTAGTTCATAGGAGAGAAAATGTATATCGGAATATTTCTTATGTTTAAAAGTGCCAATTTTTTTATGATATTCAAATTCTTGATAATCAAATGTATAGAATAGGATAGGGATGCCGTAAAATAACTTTTTGTTTAATATAGAATCTATTGTTATTCGACCATTAATTGTTGTTGGTGCAACAATCAAATCGATATTTTCAATCAGAAAAATGTCATTTGCAATCCTAAGCGAACTAGCAACATAACTTTCAGAAATTCCATGAGCAGATAAGTAATTTTTTATAATGCTATACTGCCATTTCTCATTTTCGTCACAGATTATTAGTATTTTAGGTTGCATGTTTCAATAAAAAAGTAATGTGTCACAAAAAAATATTATGCTTTTGAATAAAAATATTCTACCTTTTGCGAATAAAAATTTTATAAAAATATAGACATTTTAGGGTACAAAAAACTACCATTTGGCATAATTAAATAAACTTGAATATTAATTCAATGAAACTTAGATTTGTTTAATTGAAACTATAATTTACCTTTTACAACTTTCTTTTTTTAATACTTACATTTCTAAGTGTTTCTTAAAAATGCGGTAAAACGAAATTTGTCTTTGATTAGATTTATTTTTCTCAAAACATCGGAAAGAATGTAGCATATTGAATTTATAATCTTATGTAGGAGTATGACTTGTGGAAGGTTTAAATTAATCAGACAAAAGAATAAGTAAAAGTTTGGTAAAAGAACACCTTCAGAGACACACCTTTTAACCATTTTATACATTTATTCAAGTTGGCAACTTTGCATTGAATTACAAATTATATTTTACCCTAAGAGGTAATAAATCACTTTCAACAAGTTTTCCAATTTTATCCTTTGCCAAAACAATTCAGTGATTGAACAAGCATTATTCACATGGGGCTACATTTCGCTTTCAAACAACAGTTGTTCAAGAATATTTAAGACTAAAGGGCCTATCTTAGTAATTTACAAAGATTACTTCTCTTGAGCAAAAAGCACGTATCAAGTCATTTTTCGTAATCATGGGAAGTTTTATTTGTCAGAGATTTAAAGTTTAAACTATGAGAGATTTTTAAACTAATTATGACTAGTTGGAAAAAAATATAACATCGAACGAAATCATGGTGGGTTAGCCTATAAAACTACAAAAATAGTCCACAAATCAATAAGTACCAGTATAGGTGGGAAGTGGGAAATGTAAACTAATCTTCTTATCTAGTTAATTGCTTTTAAGTTAATTACATAATTTAAAGCTACATGAATATGACCATCTAACTGATACCCTTAGCCGTATTGTTTTTTATCATTTCACTCGGAGAAATAATAAAATTTCCATTCTTGAAAACAGTAATTAATCTATAGTGAATTTTATTATAAGGTCTATATTTATCTTTAAATTGAAAATGGGTTTTGCCTTTTTTCATAATTTGGCCGATATTAATAAAGCGGCCATCACCTCGAGAAATTTGAATTAAGAAATAATCGATAGATGCATTCTTTTTTATCCCCCACTCAAGGATATAACATTTCGAAGAATATTGACTTATTTTCGGAGTTATGAATTCGTTTGAATTAATAACCTTTTTGGACATTAATGAAAAGGAGACCAAAAAGGCAGCGAGAAATAAATATAATTTTAAATTAATAAGAAAAAGTCTATTGTTTGACATAACTGAAATTATTTTACATTTCCAAAAACGACTTTCAAACCTAAAAATCTAATGATTTTGGAAGTAATAAATGAGATATAAATATGGTTTGGGATTTATATTGATTAATTCTTATATTTTAAAACTGTTATTAATATGACTGAGCTTATGTGGTTTTTTTAATTTGAATATTATCTTTTTTCATCAAGCTGATACATAAATTTGATAATAAACAAATCTTGTAATCATAGCTTAGTCACTGAAATGCTTAGATATAAATTTTGGCAAATGTATGGTGCCGTTTAATCATAGTCAAGAATTCAAGTTTTAAGATATATGAAATCGAAAAATACTGGTTTGAAATTCTTTAAATGTTTAATGAAATAAGAAATGGCATTAATAAATTTTCGCAAATTTGCCAATCATTCAATTGGGATTGATTTCCCAACTCATCAATTAAAGAAAAAACTTCACCGTTGTTAATTTATTGCTATCGAAATTTCATTTTATAGGAAACTATAACTTTTTTGTTCTTCAACTTAGTTATATTTTAATCCATAAAATAGATTTTTAGAAACCTGATAAAATTATTATTAGGAAGATCCAAAAGTTAAGGATTTAACTTACAAAACCTATCAATAAGCTCAATGATTGTAAAATTTCGTTTATGTGATTTGATCTAAAATGTTAATTTAATTTCTACTTTGTTTAGAACAATTCATAATAAAGGCATAAATTAATTGTGTGGATTTATCCGATTATTATGTAATGTTATTTAGTTTAAAATTTGATTTTTTCTCAAAAAAAATATTAATAGACTCTTTTTTTTAATTAATGAAGAGTTTTTATTTTTAAATTGGTTAGACTAATAACCGATTTCATTTTAATTAATTTGATGTTCATTTAATACTAAGTAAGTGTGCTTTTTTTTTATCTATCCTACCATTAGTTTTGTTGTGTAGTTACGAATTCATATGACTTTTTTTTTATAAAGCTATTTCCAAAAAATAGACAAATTTGTCTTCTAAAAAATATTAAACATATAAGCGATTCACTCGTGTAAATTTAAGACAGCACCTTATGATAAGGTGCTATTCTTTTTTTAAAGATTGATATGTTACCTTAATAATTAACTAAATAATTAAGATATTTTTCAAATCTCTTTAAGGAAATTGAGTTTATAAATTTTGAGAATAGTAGTAAAATTAATAGCAAAAATTAACCTATACTTTTAATGCTATTTTCCCAATTGCATAATGTTACGGCTTCTGCAAAATAATAACAATCCAGACAATTTATCATAGAAAATAGATGGTACTTTGACAGTTTACACTTGGAATGAACTAAATGATATTTTGTGGTCCAATTGACCTAAGTATTAAAAGATTCAGATCAATAATTGACTAAAGAGATATATAGGGCGATTGTTACCATTTTTACCTGGTTACATTAAATGTCCTCTCCAACTGTAAATATCCAAACTCGAACCTAAATTTATAAATATTTCAGAAATGCCATGTTGAACAGAATGCTCCAGTACAATTCGCTTCTGAAGATCATGTTTTCCTATGTTTTGACATTCACAAATCAATCGTTAGCTTAGTTTTGGTCCGAGTTTTTATCAGCTGTTCAGTTTTTATTAAACGAAAATGGTTATCATATGATTATTCTATTTCTTAAAAAAAAAACTTTATTTCTAATCTTTCAAACTTGAATGGAAAATACAGCGTAGCCTTTTCTAAGGATTAATTGTCTTATTTTCGTTCTTAAATTTCAAAACCACAGTAGTTCCTGAATTTGGTTCGCTTTTGACCTTTATACTACCACCATATTGCTCAATAATTTCTTTACAGATAAACAATCCAAAGCCGAAACTATCTTCTTTTTTTGTTCCTATTTTGTTGACAGGGTTTGCTAGTATACCATCAATATGAGATTGAAATACACCTTCCCCATTATCTTTAATTGATATGGAAGTATACTGAGCTCTTTTTATGCCAATGATTTCAATAAAACCATTCATTCTATTAAACTTAATGGCATTTCCGATAATATTTCTCAAAATTGTTTCAATAAAAATATAGTTAAAAAAAAGTGTAAGATCAGAGGGGATTGACTTTTTTATTTGTATTTTTTTTGTCCCTATTGCATCTTCAAATTCCAATAAAATATTGGTTAGTTGATCATCAAAATTCAAAAATTTGAAAACTCTACTTTTATTGAAGTTTTTTGCCTCTATCCAATTTAGAAATAAATAGAAGGACTCATTTATAGTTTCCAGTCTATCAATTTGGCTCTGAATTAATCCTTTATTTTTTTTATTTTCTTGTTTTAACAAAAAGATGGCTTCATTTAACGGCCCTCTTAAATCGTGTGAAATAATTCCTAAATAGAATTTCTTTATGGATAATATTTCGTTCAACTTTTCCGTTTCGGCCTTTATTTTCTCATTTAACGATTCATTTACTTTTTTTAATTCAACTTGCTTTTCCCGCTCTATTTCATTTATCCTTTTGATATTTCTTGCTTGTAAATTTGTTATTTGACCAGTCCAAAATCCTGTCAATACAAGTGAAAAAATAGTGATGTATATTTCACTTATACTATAATAATACTTATTAATCTCTACATTTTTTAAAATAAAAAAAGAGCTTAAAACCAGACAGGAAATCGAATATAAAAAAAATGAAAATACAGTTAATATTTTTCTTTTATTATTGACTTTGGTAATCAGGTAAATTCTGTAGGTATTTATATTTAATATGCTTAGTCCTATTATAAATAGGGTTAACATGAAAAGTGGTAAAAGTCTAACTCCAAGGAGTATTATGGGGCTAAACTTTAAAACCCATGTTAGGGTATTGGAAAATTCAAATTTTATCTTTTTATAAACTCTGAGTTCAATCAACGCAGCTTTTGTGATTTTTTGAATTATAAGTCCTTCAATAAAGATTCCAAAAAAAATCAGTGATAGGCTGACATTCTCTCCTAAAATTAATTTTAAATAATTTATGTAAAAAGGTGCTGGAAGTATAACAATCCAAAATAGAGAATAGAAAAAAAAATAAAAGAATTTCTTGAACGATAATCCATATGACAAGGAATAAGCGGCTATACCTATCCATACTGTGATGTTGAGGATTCTAATTATGTCATAAGTTTGCATGAGTTACTTTTTATCTTGAGGGAATGAGCCTATGAGTCCTTGTAATTTATTTTTATAAGTTAATCCTACAGGAATTGGTTTTTCATTGATAAATACATGATTTGCATCTATACTTGTGATTTTATCCAAATTTACAATGTATGATTTATGTATTCTTATAAACAAATTAGACGGCAAGTTGACTTCTAAATAGGAAATGTTGTCATTAACTAATAAATAGTTGTCATTAAAATAAACTTTGGTATAAATTCCATAGGCAATAATGTAATCTAAATTTTCAAAGTTAATTTTTTGCATTTTTCTTCCAACCTTAAAGAAAAATGAATGAGAATTATTTTCGAGTGTTTCAGGTTGTGATAAACACCTCGATATGGCCTTATTTAATCGACCCTTCGAAATTGGCTTTAAAATAAAATCCTTAATATTTTCATGTTCGTAAGTTTCTATGGCAAAGTTAGGGTGTGAAGAAGTAATTATTATAGGAGTTTTCTTTGTAGCATGAATTAGATCTAATCCATTATCCTTCCCCAACATTATATCTAAAAAAATCAAATCGAAGTTTTGGCTGTAGATTAATGAAAGTGAATCCTTTAATGTGGTAGCCAAAGTTATTTTGCAAAGTATCAAATCATTCAGATGATTACTCAATTCTTGAAAAAAATGCTCTGAATCCTCTACAATTAATACAGTATAATTCTTCATTTATTTTTTGGCACAGGTGAAAATTAAATTTTTTGAATCCTCAAATATAGTACCAAAATTATATTTTTTTTTTCTCTACAAATCTCATTTGTTCTATCTAACTGTTTCTTGGTTTTACTAAATGTTAATTATATATAATCAGAAGTTTATTTCATTAAAATAAAAAAGAAAATTTATTCGAGGAATTGCTAAAATAAATTTGGTTGTATTCGAAATCTAGTTCGACTAAATAAAATCCTACTTCATTTAATTAAATGCCCATTTGCTTAATGAGAGCCATTTTTCGCCTCTCTTTGGAGTTCTTTTTGCGTCTAATTGTTTGACTGATTTGAATTTATTATCAGTTTATGTTTTTCGTTTTAATAGAGATTTGATTCAATATTCTCCATTAAATGATAGCATATAGATTAAAACAAAAAGTAAAAAACATTTAGTATGATTTAAGGAAGTTTAGCTCTACCATCTAGGGTATTGCATGCATTAATACCATAAAAAAAATCTTCATTGTCTCGGAAAATCAATGCCTTAATCCTTTAGATTTTTTAAGTCCCATTTCCTTCGATGTTGTTGTTTTAGGTTTCGCAAAAAAGTACACCAATTTTCTTAAAAAGAAGTTAAGTATTTTGTGTGTTCCAATGGTTTGATTGGCGTGTTTGATTCTACTCTTCGTGATTTTAGCTTACTTTCTTATAAGCATAGATGTTTGATAAATTATATCAAATATGAACGATTTAAAAGATTTTCATATCATTTTTATTCTTAAGTCTTTATATGGTTTTTTTGTAAAAAAGCCCTTTGGAAATCATTTTCCCTGTTTTGACTTTAAAACAATTGGATACAATCCAATTATCGGGAGTTACCAATTTCTATGGGTAAATATCATCCTCTTCAATCCTTATTTTGACGATGATTGATAAAAATATTTTGCCAATTAGTTTTTAATTTCTTTGAACAAAAAATAGGTCATCTAATAACTTTTTGCTATTCGATATCTATTAGTTTTTTTTCAAATTAAACATTCAATTAGATTAAAAACAATTCAATTAAAAATAAATCAAATTAATATAATGAACAATAAAATTACAATAAAACATTTACATACGCGACTGCTCTATGTGTTTGCAGTGTGTATGTTTTTGGCAAATTTGCCAAATAAGGCAATGGCCCAATTAAAACCTGGTGGACAAACAGGCGTTTACCTTTGGTATGATGCCGCATCAAATGCTACAGCTACCACATGGAAAAGTAAGGGCTCAAAAACACTTACCCTTACAAAAGGTGGTGGGGTGGTTAATAAAATGTTAGGTAATGCTTCCAGTAACTTTAACCCATATTATGACTTTGTCGAGGGTTATATGAATGACCTCTCGGGTGATGGAGCCAATGCCAGTTTGACTCGGAATATATTCATGACTCGCATTGCCGTTACTCCTGCAATCGGAACTTGGAATGCCGCTTGGCGTTATGAACAAAATAATAATAGTTGTAGTAATTATCACGGACTAAGTTTGGGTTCTAACAATTATGGGGGGTATGATGGGCATGCTCAGACCTATGCTTTGCCAGTAGGAGCCATTTTCACTGGTCAAGTTGCCCCGAATACCGTTTATACAATAAATTACAAAGCCAAATTAATTCCTGCAGGAATACCTTACCTGCATTTTGCACGGACTGAAATAGGTGGCACACCTGGTGTAGGACAGGATGGAGGTCTTGAACTATATGGTTCTCAACTTTCTACAGAAACAAACCTTAGTTCAGATCCTTACTTAACCATTGGTAAAGGGGTTTGCTATGGTAGTGTTACCAAGATTTTTGAAATTGTTGATTTTCAAAAAGTGTTATCAGATACTGCCAGAATGAAAGTTGATACTTATATGGCGGTTAAATTTGGTACGATGTTGGAGCATGATTTTATTTCTCCAGACGGTGCAACGGTATGGCGTTTAGGTGGTGCGTATGATTTTAATGTATTTGGTATTGCACGTAATGACCAAGAAGGGTTGCATCAAAAGCAGTCTAATAGTACTGTTACTGCTTCTGCTTCTGGTCCTTTTGTTACGATAGGTATTGATAATATAATAGAAGCTACAAATCTTACAAATAGTGGCGGAATTGATACAGACAAATCATATTTGATGATTGGTAATAACGGCGAAACCGGTATTACACCAATTCCAACCTCTGGAACTGGTTCGATTTGTGCTCCATTACCTGGAAATCCAAATAATTTTTCTAATCGTTCTTGGAAAGTTGTTGAAACAAATACTATTGAAAGCGTTAAAATACAATCTGATTTAGGTTCTTTAGGTTTTAATCCGCAAAATCCTATTTACATGCAGGTTTCTAACGACTCTACTTTCACAACGATTGTTAGTACGGTAACGATGACAAAATCTTCTGGAGGAACTTTTGCCGCTAATTATAATTTTACTGGTACACAATATTTTCGTTTTATAGGTAATCCAAATCCTCCAGCTAATATTTGTATGGGTGATAAAATTTACAAATGGGCAAATAATTGGTCAGATACCAGATGGAGGAATGGAGCTTTACAAAATACCAATACTATTGGTGACCAAGAATTTAAGGTAAAAATTACTGACCCAACGAGTTCAATTTATGCACCAACGGTTTATCCATGGGCTTATCCGTTCAACTATTATTTCTCTGGTGGACAATTATTCCTTCCAAGATATTCTAACCCTAGCACAGGCGGTACTACATCTAATAAAAATGGTAAAATTACTGTAACGATGGATATGTCTAAACCTGCTGCAGGAGCATCGTTTACGATTTATGACATTGATTCTTGGTTGGGCTATGGTGCAGATGTTGTGAAAGTTTATGGTAGTATAGGTGGCTCACAGGTGAACCCGACTGCTACTGGAGTGCCTTATTATATTTATCCACAAGTATCCATTAATAATTCCACACAAACAGCGACAGGTACAGGTGCGTATAATGTACTTCCAAACTCACAAGTACAATATGAGTTTACATCAGCGATTGATAAAATTGTTATTGAATACACCAAACCAGACGGTTATTCATTTAATATGTATCAAGATATTCGTATTTCTGATGTCAATATTACTTGTGGTGAGTACATTCCGCCAGTATCACAACCTGATGGTATTTATATTACCAAATCAGTAGATAAAGATACAGCAGATGTAGGTTCACCTTTCCGTTATAAATTCAAAATTTTGAACACGAATTGTGCTGAAAGCGTAATCAAGTTTACAGATATTTTGCCAAGTACTGTTTCTTGGATAGATACTACATTGGCAACTAACAATACTTATACGAGTGTAAATGCTTATGGTAATACTGGGTCATTGGTTATTACAGGTTTAAAAGTTCCAGTAGGTACATCATTTGTTTATGCAAGTGCTAAAGGTACTGCAGTAGGAACATATAACAATCAAGCAAGTTTTACAATTAACGGTAATACGTACACTTCGTCAAGGGCCTCTTCAACAGATACTGTAAATGCTCCAACGCCAATTGTGTTGGTACAAAAACTACCAAGTCCTAAGTTGACAGTTACCAAAACGGCAAGTAAAGATAGTACACAGCAAAATACGGTAGTTAAATACACCTTTGTTGTGAAAAATCCAACAACGATTCCTATTACTACAACCTTTACTGATAATTTACCTGCAAGTGTTGGCGGTGCTGTAACGTATGTTACAGGTACTTTAAATGGGAATTCTAATGGTACAATAAATGCTTATGGCGGTACGAGTACCTTAACAATTAATAATTTTGTGATAGCAGGTGGTGGAACGGAAACGTTCACAGTAGATGTTAATACAGGTACTTTTGATGTAGGGCAATATGTAAATAACATTGCACATCTTCAAACAGATGGTAATGCTACGTATTCTCAACAGGATACTGCATCTACGGTTGCAAAAACCAAAATTATTTTATGTTCTACAGTTGTAAAACCAACGTTAAATGCAACTACCCGTGCAAATGTGTGCCCTGCTCAAACAGTTGATTTAACAGCAGCACCAGCATTAGTTTCCAGCACTTGTCCTTCGGGCTTTGCGATAGAATGGCATACAGGTACAGTGGCATCGGCAGCAAACTTAGTAACAACACCAGCAGCAGCGGCAGCAGGCACTTACTATGCGTTCTGTAAATCAACTACACTTGCTTGTTATTCAGCACCTTCAGATGCCTTTACGGCAACAGTGAATCCTTTACCAGCAGACCCAACAGTGGTTCTTACTTCTAAAGGTGGTACAACAACCAGTAAATTGTGTGTAGGAGATTCTACTCAATTATCAGCTAATTGTGGTGCAGGACAAACATTGAAATGGTATTTAACCCCGTCAACAACTTCTTTTGCAACAGGTTCTCCAGTTTGGGTTAAACCAATTGCAGATGCTACATATAAAGTTACTTGTGTTGATGTTGCTTCAGCGTGTGAATCTTCTTCAACAGCTTCTGGTACAATTCCAGTGTATGTTCAGCCTTCTGTAGCTGCACCTGCAAATAATGTGTCTTCAGCAGGTTCAACAGGAATATGTGTTGGAGCAAGCACTACATTAACAGCAACTTGTGCTACAGGTAGCACAGCGGTGTGGTATATTGGAACAGCGGTGGCTACGACAGGCTCACCAGTAACAGTAAGCCCAACAACAACAACAACGTATACAGCAAAATGTAAAAGCGATGGAACTTCTTGTGTAAGTGCATCCACATCGGCTAATGATGTTGTGGTAAAAGTAAACCCAGTGGTAGCAGTTCCAACAGGTATTACCTCGTCAAAAGGTACATCAGGTCTTTGTTTAGGAGATTCTACAAACCTAAGTGCAACTTGTGCAGCAGGTAGCAAAGCAATATGGTATATCGGTACAGCAGTAGCTGGAACAGGTTCTCCATTATCTGTAAAACCAATAGTTAACACTACTTATACAGCGAAATGTAAATCAGATAGTTCATCTTGTGAAAGTGTAAGTACTTCAGCACAAAATATCCTTGTAACCGTGTTGCCAGTAGTAGCAAACCCTACAGGTTTATCTTCAAGTGCAGGAAACACAATATGTGCTGGTACTACTACAAGTATTTCAGCAACATGTGCAAGTGGTTCTTCAGTTGTTTGGTATTCAGCAAGTGCGTTAATAGCTACGGGTTCGTCTCTATCTGTTACTCCAGCTGCCAACGTAACGTACACGGCTAAATGTAAAAGCGATGCAACCTCATGTGAAAGTGCAGCAAATTCGGCAAACAACATAGCGATAATCGTTACACCAATACCAGCAGCACCATCATCGGTTTCCTCAGGAATCTCAACAATTTGTCCTAGTGGCTCAACTACCTTATCAGGTATTTGTACTACAGGAACAATACAATGGTATATCGGTACGGTATCTGTAGGTTCAGGCTCACCATTAGCGGTGGCACCATTAGCTACAACAACATACAGTGCTACATGTAAATCAGTGGTTGGAATTTGCGAAAGTGCTAAAATAGCTACTTCGGATGTAACAGTAATAGTAGCTAACCCAGCTGCACCAGCAGGTATAGCTTCAAGTGCAGGTAATACAGTTTGTACATCTAATACTGCTACTAACTTAACCGCAACTTGTGCTGCAGGTAGTACAGTTCAATGGTATATCGGTACATTATCCGTAGGTTCGGGTTCTCCTTTAGCTATTCAGCCGTTGGCAACAACAACTTACACGGCAACTTGTAAGTCAGGAACAGGCACATGCGAAAGTCCATCATCAACGTCATCTCAAATAACAGTGATAGTTGACCCTTGTAATGTACCTGCACCTATTATAACTTCAAACCCACCTACACCAGTAGCTGGACAACCAACAGCGTTTAATGCTACGGGCTGTACAACAGGAGTTTTATCTTGGTATAAAAACGATGTTCTGATTTCTGGTGCAACAGGCTCAACTTTTGGTCCTATTACAGTAGTAAGCGGAGATAAATATACCTCTAAATGTACAGTAAATAACATTACTAGCCCTGCATCAAATGTGATAGCGGTAACGCCAACTACTTCAGTGGTAACACCAAGTCCAAATCCGGTGGTAGCAGGACAGCCAGTAACGTTTAATGTAACGGGTTGTTCGAATGGAACAATATCTTGGTTGAAAAACGGTGTTGTGATATCAGGAGCTACCAGTTCTACATTTGGCCCAGTTACGGCAGTAGAGGGAGATAGTTATACTTCAGTTTGTACAGTAAATAATGTACCAAGTTCGCCTTCTACACCGGTAGTAGTGCCAGGGTTAACAGACGGATTGTTAAATATAAAAGTATTATTGCAAGGACCGTTGTCAGGTACAACAATGACGACGACTTTAAATACCAAAAATTTAATACCTAATACAGACCCTTATGGTAAAGGAGCCAGTACTACAAGTGCAGTTCTTACTGCAAACTCAATCACTGACTGGGTATTGGTAGAATTGCGTTCGGCACCGGGTACTGTTACAGAAAGTATAGCTGCATTAGTTAAAAATGATGGAACAATTGTAAATGCAGATGGTACATCACCATTGAAATTTGTGACAACCTCAGGAAACTTTTATGTGTCAGTGCGTCATCGTAATCACTTAGGTGTGATGACAGCAAGCACAGTAGCAATATCAACTACAGCACAAGCAATTGACTTTACTAATGCGGCTACGGCTACCTTTGGTACCAATGCTCAAAAAACAGTAGGAACAGTTAAAGCTATGTGGGCTGGTAATGCAACAGGTATAACGCTTGCAGGTACAGACAAAGTTATTTATGCTGGTTCTACAAATGATGTAAGTTCAGTTAGATTAATTGCTTTATCAGTAGGTACTTTAGGAACAAGTTCTATTGTAGCAGGATATAGAAATTCAGATTTAAATTTAGATGGTAATACTGTGTATGCTGGTTCTAACACGGATACCGCTTTAATCAGAAATACTGTTTTAAGTTATCCTTTTTCGGGTACCTCGCCTGGAACAGCAGGAATTGTAAATCAGAGTTTCTAAGAAAAACTTTAAGTTAGGAGATAGCAATATCTCTTAACTTTTTTTAATTTTTTTTTGATATTTAAAATATTTAAAATAATGAAAATAGGAACAATATTAATAAAAATGGTAATGCTTATTGCTTTGGCAGTAGGAGTATCATATTCCGCTGATGCTCAAACATCAGGTTGTGTAGGAATCAGATATAGTTTATCGGATTCAAAATTCCATGTCTATTTTAAACCGAGTACAACGGGGGCACAAACTCAACTTAATACAGGGTCATTAATTGCATTAATGGCACCTAGTCCAAATGCACTTGGTTCTACAATAACTATTACTTCAGTTACAGGAAGTTGGGCAATGTCAGGTGTTAACAATATTGCTGGTGATAATTTAAATGGTAGTTCATCATCTGTGGCTTATTGGTCAGTAGTATTAGGGAACGACCCAAATATAACACCAACTGCTGGTACTGAAATTGAATTATTTAACTTCACAACGAGTGGTGATTGTAATGGAGGTTCATTTGATATCAACTCGAATTCATTTACTCAAATTGCTGGAGGTACTGGACAAGCAGGAACTGTATTGTATGCCTCAGATAATAATTTTGGTTCAGACAATATTTTAGGTACGAGTTCATCATGTGTTTATGATGGTGGGGCAAAATCTCTTTGTCAAAACTCACCATCATTAAGTTGTGCAGGTATATCGTTAAGTCCAAATACTTTTACACAAGGTTCAGCAGCAACTGCAAATTTAACAGTGAACTTAATGGGAGTTACAGGTGGCAGTTATTCATTTAGCGAAACGTCAGCTGCGAATTTTGCAACGAATCCTATTCCCTATACAGCAAGTTTAACTGCAGGTCAAACATCTGTAATAATTCCGATAAGTTATGATGGTGGTGGTTCTGGGTCACAGACATTAACAATAAGTATGTCTGGCAATAATGCTTCAACCACAACCTGTACAGTTTCAGCAATAATCAATGCTGCAGCTGTTGTAGCAGTAGCTAATCCTGCTATTACTAAAAATGGTACTACAATCGGAGGATCTCAAATAGGTACAGCATCAACTGAGATGTTGCCAACAGGTGCTTCTTCTTTTGTATATAATACAACTACAAGCTGCACAGCTCCAGCAGGGACAACTGCTTTGCCAGCAAGTAGCAATTTAGCAATAACAAACACAAGCACTGGTGCATATAGCTATACAACACCTACTACAGCCGGTAGTTATTTTTATTGTATTAAAGTTTGTGATGCAAGTAATCCAAATAACTGTGCAACAAGTACATATACTCTGAATGTGTCAGCCGTATGTAATGCTGGCAGTGTAGCTCCTACAGTTCGTTAATGATTTATAATCAACGATGATAGCCAATATTATAAATATGTTCAAGCAAAAAAAGTGCTTAATGCTATGATATTGGCATATTCTAATGCTTTGAATTACAAAATCATTAAATTTTATTATGAATAAATATGAATAATATATTAACAAATATCAAGATATCTCTCCTGAGGTATTCACTTGTGCTGTTTCTGATTTTTGTGAGGATGTTGTCTTACGGCCAAATAGTTGTAAACAATGATTGTAGTAATCTAACAAGTCCTACAACTGTTGATTTAACTAAACACGTAATAGATGCCCATCCTGCAGGAACAACATTAACCTGGCATACAGGCACTCCAGCAACATCGAGCAATAAATTTATGGGCGACCCCACAAAGGCACCTGCTTTGACAGCTGGCAAAGACTATTATGCAGCTTATGAAGATGCGGCACCAGGAACACCATGTTATAGTCCAACAAGTACGGCAATTCGTGCAGTGTTGATTAGCTGTAATGGTATTCCTGTTTCTAATACTTGCCCTACTACTTTTGTTGATTTAACAACACATGTTACTTCATCTGGCACTAATATGGTATGGATAAAAGGATTGCCATTAAATATTGCCAATCAGGTAAGTAATCCTGCTCAAGTTGGAGTAAATGGTGATTATTATGCAGTATATTACGATGCTGCCAATGATTGTTTTAGTCCAGCTTCGGCACCAGTGCAAGTAACGATAAATTCGTGTGGAACAATTCCTTTATCGAATGTTTGTCCATCAAACAAAGTTGATCTGACATCCCACGCTAGTCCTCTGATAAGTATTGGGGGAGCTCCATTAAAATGGTTTACCTCTAGTACTCCTTCGGTTGGTACAATGGTAGCTGACCCTACTTCGGTTACTACTACAGGAACATATTATCCGGCTTATTACGATCAAACAAATAATTGTTTTAGTCCGGCTGGTGCTGGTGTGGCTATAACCATAACACCTTGTACCGTATTGAATCCAGACTTCGCAGTCGTTCAACCAAACACACCATCATCGGGTAATGTAAGCACAAATGATAGCAATGTACCAGCAGGTACTACTTATGGACAACCAGTTCCAGTAGCGGGTAATCCAAGCTCATGCGTACCAGTGATGGCAAGCAATGGAAGTTATACATTTACATGTACAACACCAGGTGACTATAATTTCAATGTGCCAGTTTGTCCTCCAGGCATAACGGTAAATTGCCCAACTGTACCAATGAAGGTAACAGTAAGCAATCCACTTACACCAACGATAAATAGCCCAATAGTTAATCCTGACTTTGTTAGTACCCAAACAGGAACACCAACTATAGTAAATACATTGGCAAACGATGTGAGTGGCAATCCAGCTACAACATTGAATCCAGCGAGTGTAAGTGTAGTAACAGCACCAAAAAATGGAACTGCAGTTGTTGAATCAACTACTGGTGATATTAAATACACACCAAGTCCAGGATTTGTGGGTAGTGATACGTTGAAATATCAAGTATGTGATACAGCAACCCCACCTAAATGTGGAACAGCTCAACAGATATTCACTGTGTTACCAACCAATGCACCGAATACTACAGTAGCGGTGGATGATTATGTTGTAACAAGAAAAAATACACCAGTAAGCGGAAGTGTTAAAACAAATGACAGCGACCCTCAAGGCAATACACAAATCGTAATAGCGGGTACAACCAATGTACCAGGAGCAGGCAGTTTGGTATTGAATTCGGAAGGTTCGTATGCATTCACTCCAGTTGCAGGTTTTGTTGGTACGGTAGCAATACCATACACTACATGTGATAATGGAACACCTCAAGCATGTGCCGCGGCAACATTAAATATTAATATAATACCACCAGTATGTTCAAAACCAGTATTGAGTGTTCAAAACATAGTATGTAATGGTACAGGCACAGGATACACAGTAACTTTCAGCAGCAATGCACCTGTAACAGCAAGTGGAACTGGAGTAGGAACAATTGTAGCAGTAAGCGGAAGCAGCTTAACAGTGGCATCAGGCAATGTAACCTTAACCTCAACGACAAGTTGTGGTGAGGCAACCTCATTGGTAGTAACTGCACCAATTTGCCCAGTAACACCACAATGTACACAAGTAGCAAGCCTAAGTGTAGGTAATGCAATATGTACAGGTAACGGTACTTATTCTGTAAGTTTCACTGCGTTAAATGGTACAGTAACAAGTTCAACAACAGTAGGAGGGACAGTGGCTGCAGGTACAATATCAGGTAATTCAGTAATAAATATACCTGTAGGTACCAATGCAGTGTTGACTTTAACACCAACATCAGCAGCTTGTAGCGGACAAAGTGTAACCGTAACCTCTCCAGCCTCATGTGCAACTCCAATTTGTACAGACGGTAGTGTAGGTATCAGTTATAGCACCGTATGTAACAACGATGGAACATACAATATCAACTACACTACTTCTGTTTCAAATACAACTGTAACACCAGCTAATTTGACAAACCTGACAGGTCCAGTAACGTTGACAGTAACAAAACCCTTTGCTAACTGTACACCACAAACAGTGATAGTAACTCCACCGGTATGTATTGCTTGTTTGACACCAACTTCGGTAAGTGCAAGCCCAGCTACTATATGTTCAGGTGCAAGCAGTACTTTAACAGCCACTTGTTCTACAGGTACATTGACATGGTACACGGATGCTGGATTAACAGGCACAGCCTTAACAAGTAATGTTGTAAGCCCACCGGTAACAACAACATATTATGCATCTTGCGTAACGGGGACATGTAAAAGTGTTGCTTCTCCAGTCACTGTAACAGTAACAAATACACCCGCTGCACCGACTGCAGTGGCTGCAAGTCCAAGCAATATTTGTTCTGGTACAAGTACAACCTTGACAGCCACTTGTTCAAATGGGACATTGACATGGTATACGGATGCAGGATTAACAGGCACAGCCTTAACAAGTAATGTAGTAAGCCCAACGGTAACAACAACATATTATGCAGCTTGCGTAACTGGGGCATGTAAAAGTGTTGCTTCTCCAGTTACTGTAACAGTAACAAATACACCCGCTGCACCGACTGCAGTGGCTGCAAGTCCAAGCAATATTTGTTCTGGTATAAGTACAACCTTGACAGCCACTTGTTCAAATGGGACATTGACATGGTATACGGATGCAGGACTAACAGGCACAGCCTTAACAAGTAATGTAGTAAGCCCAATGGTAACAACAACATATTATGCAGCTTGCGTAACTGGGGCATGTAAAAGTGTTGCTTCTCCAGTTACTGTAACAGTAACAAATACACCCATTGCACCAACTGCAGCGGCTGCAAGTCCTAGTAGTATTTGTTCTGGTACAAATACAACCTTGACAGCCACTTGTTCAACAGGAACATTGACATGGTATACGGATGCTTCATTAACAACAATATCAGGTACAATTGTAAATCCATCGTCTACCAAAATTTATTTTGCAACTTGTAAGGCAAATGGATGTGAAAGTAAAGCAACAGAAGTAACCGTTATTGTAAGCAATTGCATTTCTTCCTTAAAAATAGTTAAAAGTCAAACGGCTATAAGTGGTCAAGCTGTAGGATCAACTATTGTATATAGTTTGGTTGTAACCAACACTGGAGCAACTACGTTAACGAATGTAACAGTAACCGATGCGAATGCAACTATTACTGGAACAAATCCAATAGCAAGCCTTGCTCCAGCAGCGAGTGTAACATTGACAGCAGTTCATACAATCACGCAATCCGATTTGAATATGGGAAAAGTATTGAACACAGCAAATGTAAGTGGTACAACACCAACTGGTGGAAGTGCAACAGATGTGTCAGATACAGGTACAGACCCAACTGGAATGATCATATTAAATGCCGAATCTGTGGATGGGTCAGACATGGACACTGATCCCACAAATGATCCTACGGAGACTATATTAATACCTATTGCAGTGAATGATTTATTAACTGCACCTGCTGGAACAACAAGTATGGTCAATGTTTTATCAAACGATAATTTCTTACCTGGTGTAAATACAACTTTGATTGGACTTCCAGGTGGAACTGCTACAGGTACGGTAATATTCGATCCATTAACTGGTATAATGTCCTATAAGCCAGCAGTTGGAGAATCAGGAATAGTGATACAAAGGTATAAAGTGTGTAATACTACGCCTGACCCTGACCAATGTGCTGAAGCTGTGGTAACTATAACTGTTACAGATGTTGTGGCAAAATTAATTGTAAAGGTATTGTTACAGGGTGCATTATTACCAACTTCATCCTCAGGAGGTCCAATAATGAACGGCATAATGAGAGACGATTTGAGAACAGCATCGCCAAGTCAAATACCGAACCTTGAGCCTTATGCTGGATTAGCTAACGCCAGATTTAAACATGTAGGCGGTGGTGGCGAAACTATCGGTGCAGGCGTATTGTCGGCCAGTGGCAATGATGCCATTGTGGATTGGGTATTTGTAGAGTTAAGAGACAAAAACAATCCAGCCTCGGTATTGAAAACGAGGTCGGCCTTGGTTCAAAGGGATGGAGATGTAGTAGAATCTACGGATGGTATTTCGCCATTGACCTTCACTGGAGCAGTAGGCGAAAGTTATTATGTAAGCGTGAAGCATAGAAACCATTTAGGAGCAATGACCGCAGGTGCCGTAGCGATGACCGCTACGGGAACCTTAGTTGATTTTACCACAATGACTGCAGCACAGACCTACAATCTATCGGGCTACGATGGATTTGAGCAAGTGGACGTAAATGGTAAAATGGCTCTATGGGCTGGTAATTCAAATGCTGACAATAAGGTTAAGTATGTGGGTGTAGATAATGATCAAATACCAGTGTTTAGCCAAGCTGTAAACTATGTTACTAACACAACCCAGCAATACAATTTTGATTTTGCAACGCCAGTGTATTTGGGAGGTGACATAAACATGGATGCCAAAGTGAAGTACAGAGGACCAAACAACGATGCATCGTTTATCTTCTTTAATGTGATAACGAAATATGCAGGATTAAACACAGGGGCTTTGTATAACTACGATTTATTTATAGAACAACTTCCTTAATTAGTCAGGAAAATAACAAGGGTAGAGCCTTCGGGCTCACCCTTTTATTAAAATTTAAAACATTAAAAAAACAATTGAAATGAAAAAGTTTGTAATTATTCTTTCTTTATTGGTTTCTTCTTTTTGGGCATCCGCTCAAGGTACTATTCAGCTCACTTTAAGATGGAATATTAGCTTAAGTAGATATGAAGTGTTCGCTAAGCCAAGTTTTACCCAAAATAATTTTCCATGGGGACCGTCTCAGATTTCCCCGGTATTACCCAGTGCAGCACCTAACGCTACCTTGGTAATAACCAGTTTTGCCGCTGGATCGTGGGCTGACAATTCAAAAGTATATGCACCAAGCGTTCAACCAAGTAATGACTTTCACGGTGTTGAATCTAGCGGCGGGCCAATCAATTTGGTTGCAAATACAGAAACACTGATCTTCTCCTTTGTTTTTGCTGATGGCATTTGTAGAGATGGACTAAGGTTATTTGTGAATTCCTCAGATCCTCAATCTAGTGCAGCAGGAATGAATGGCGGAGACTTTAGGAATTCCATTTCAAATGCTAACCTACAAGATGTTTACATTTCAAATTATGCCAATACTGGAACCACTTGTAATGTGTGCAATGTAACAGCACCTGAATTGTCAAAAAATTAAGTTTGGTAAAACTAAACACTACCATAATGCTAAATAAATTAAAAGATAAAATTAAGAGTATAATAATACTGGGGTTGATTTTTGCAATGCCAAGCCTTAAAGCTCAAAGTACAGACACAGACGGAGATGGGATAGGTGATGCTTTAGACTTATGTCCAGGCACTGCCAGTGGAACACCGGTAAACTTGCATGGTTGTCCTGTAAGCTTAACCAATTGCGATTACAATACATCGAGTTTCACGGTAGTATCTACACCAGCACCAGCGGGCGTGCAAACCAGGTATGTGTTGGCTGATGCATTAGATGGTAAAATCGTTCAAATATCAAATACACCTACTTTTTCTAATTTGGTTGGAAGCAAAACCTACATGGTTTTGGCATATAGCTATGAAGATAATGGGACATTGGTTAATCTAAATACTGGTAATTTAATAAATCAAGTTAACTCCTCGTGTGGAGATTGGTCAAAAGCTTTATCTGTAAAAGTTTGTGCTCCTTTTATTAGTAATGGAGTATGTGATTATACAACTTCAAGTTTCACTTTGAACACTACGGCTCCTCCATCTGGGGCAACTACAAAATATCTGTTGGTAAACCAATCTGGAACAATTGTCAAGCTTTCAGACTCGCCAATCTTCACAGGAATTTCAGGTACCAACTCATTTAACGCATATGCTATAAGTTATACTGGGACTGTCAATAATTTAAGTTTAGGCTCTAATATTTCAGGTGTTACAGGCTCATGTTTAGACTGGTCTTCACCTTTAAGTGTAAAAGTTTGTGTATGTAATCCAGTGTGTATACCAGTTTCAATAGCACGAATTAAATAAAAAAAAGTATGAAAAATATATTATTTGTTACAACATTTTTATTATTAACAGCATTTGGAGCTAATGCTCAAAAAAAGTTAAATCTTTTAATAAAATATGACGCAAACTTCGAAAGGTATGAGGTTTTTGCAATTCCCAATTTTTCTCAGAAAAGCTTTACTTGGGGGCCATCACAAATTTCTGTGGTACTTCCATCAAGCGTTTTGGTTGATAAAATTCAAGTTAGAAATGTAGATGGAGGCACATGGGAGGATAATTCTGTAGTAATAGCTCCAGAGGTAAATCCTAAGGTTTCTTTTCACGGAATTTCATCGGGAGGAGATAAGGTTGATCTCGTTGAAAAGTATGAATCACTGTTGTTTTATTTTACGCTTCCCAAGGGTATTTCAGCTGCTATGGTTAGGTTATTTGACAACCAAAATGATCCAAAATCAAATGCCAAAGGAATGTTAGGGGGTGATTTTAGGAATACCATTGTAGATATTACAGGCGAAGAGAGATTTTCTCAGGTTCAGGTTTTTCAAGAATCTAAAATAGTAGAGCCTGCTTTAATTCCTGCTGAATTTCAAGCCTCTATTTACCCAAATGTAGTGAGAGACAATAATTTTAGTGTAAGTCTAGAAGGAATTAGTGAAAAAGACGGAGATGTTCTTATGATACTCACTGACCTGAATGGCAAAGAAATTTCACGTCATAAAATGGGTAAATCTAATATTGAGCAGCAAAAATTTACAATTCCTAAGGTTTATAATGGTAACACACTTCTAGCACGTTTCATTACGGCCAAAGGCACAGCCACCCAAAGAATTATTTCTGATAATTGAAATAAAAGTCAATTCGATTTTTAAAAAGACCCTTTAGATAATACAGGGACTTAATTCTGTAATTAACATTTAAACACATTTTTGGATGAAATCATTTTCTACTCCAAAGTTAATAGCTATATACCTAGTTATATTCCTACTATTTTTTAAGGCTGAAAGCATTTTTGCAACTAAATCAAGTAAAATAGTTGATTATGTAGATTTATCTTTAAGCTCAACTTCTAATTTAGCAAATCTTGCTGTTGGAAGTGCAGTTACTTACACGGTAAAGCTAACCAATGAAGGTGGTACAGTGGCTACCAACGTGGTGGTTCAAAGTTCTTTGCCATCTAATTTTATCCTCTCAAACTCTGGAATAAATACCGCTACAGGTACTTTTTCAATTAGTGGTAATCAAGTAAACTGGAATTTGGGAAATATTCCCGCTAGTTTTTCAGAATATACAATAACTTTTAAGGGTATTGTAACAGGGGAGGGGGTGCAAACACTAAAATCTGAGGTTTTTAGCTTAACGGAGACAGATGTTGATAGTAATCCAAATAATTCTAGTTTCGCCGAGGATGATATAGCATTTTCTTGTGCATCAATTCCTTACAGATATTGTTCGGGTCAGGAAATAGAAATTCAAGTTAGTGCACCTTCTGGTTTTACTAATTATCAGTGGTTTAAAAACGGTCAGGTAATTAATAATGCCACAGGCATGATGTACACCATTACCAGTACTGGAACTTATTCCTTTACTGCTATTAATCCGATTTTAGGAAACACTTGTCCGCAAGAATTGTGTTGTCCTATAGTAGTCGAAAACAATCTGCCATTTACATTTCAGACAAATAATTTAAATCCAACCTGTAATCAAAACAACGGTTCTATTTCTGTGATAGGAAATAATCCATACACTTACAATATTAATGGAGGGGCTTTTTCAGCAAATACCATTTTTTCAAATTTAATAGCAGGAACTTATGTTATTTCTGCCAAAGATTCAAAAGGTTGTTTATCAAATCAAACCATCAATTTAACTTCATCAGGCAGTCCTGCCGTGGCAGGTGTGGTGATTACCCAACCCGTTTGTGGACAAGCCAATGGCTCCTTGAGAGTAGAAACCATTGGAGGTTCTGGTCCATTCACCTATAGCATAGATGGTACAAATTATGTAAATTCAAATATTTTTGGAAATTTAACAGAAGGATCCTACACGTTTTACGTGAAAGATAATTCAGGTTGTGTAACACCCCTTTTAATTAGTTTACAAAACGGACCCTCTGGTGTTGCACTAAGTGGAAATATCATTTGTGATAATCTTGGTAATAGTACAGTAACATTAAACGCCTCTGGAGGCCTTAGTCCATATCTTTATAGTGATGGATCTGGATTTTATTCAAGCAATATTTTCACAAAAACTAACGGCACGTACGTGTTTGATGTTAGAGACGCTAAGGGCTGTGTTTCCTCTATTACCAGTGTTGTAAACTGCCAAGTGGCTTGTCCAAATACAGTTTATAAATATTGCAAAGGTGAGCCTATCGAAATAAGAGCAGAGGTACAAGCAGGTTACACTAACTATCAATGGTATAATAATGGACAACCCATTCCTGGAGCAAACCAACAAATTTATACCATTACTACAACTGGTGTATTTACGTATTCTGCAAGTTCATTAGAGCAGGGGTCAAATTGCAACTTTGTTCAGTGTTGCCCTATAACTGTTGAAAGATATCCCGAAATAGTTTTTACTGCTTCACTTACTCAGCCTGACTGTAATGGATCTGGCAAAGGAGCTATTTCAGTTTTTGCTAGCTCAGGCAATCAGCCATTCTCTTACAGTTTAAATAGCGGTATCTACCAAAATTCAGGCTCTTTCATAAATTTGAGCCAAGGAAATTATACAGTTAATGTAAAGGATGCAAATGGTTGTGTTGCTTTTTTAGAAAATCAAATTATTCAAAGCGGAACAGCACCAAACGCTCCAACGATTACTGCAGATGTTACCAATATTTGTGGCACACAAAAAGCCACATTAACAGCAACAGGTTATGCAGGTACAGTATCATGGACACACAATGGCAGTACACAAAACCCAATCCAAGTAGGAGCGGGAACATATACTGCAACTTGTACCAATAGTTGTGGAACGAGCATCAGCTCAAACAGCATACAAATTCAAAGTGGAACAGCACCAAACGCTCCAACGATTACTGTAGATGTTACCAATATTTGTGGCACACAAAAAGCAACCTTAACAGCGACTGGTTGTGCAGGTACGGTGACTTGGACGCACAATTTTAGTACGCAAAACCCAATCCAAGTAGGAGCGGGGACTTATACTGCAACTTGTACCAATTCATGCGGAACGAGCATCAGCTCAAACAGCATACAGATTCAAAGCGGAACAGCACCTAAGGCTCCAACGATTACTGAAGATATTACGAATATTTGTGGCACACAAAAAGCTACATTAACAGCAACAGGTTGTGCCGGTACGGTGACTTGGACGCACAATGGCAGTACGCAAAACCCAATCCAAGTAGGAGCGGGGACTTATACTGCAACTTGTACCAATTCATGCGGAACGAGCATCAGCTCAAACAGCATACAGATTCAAAGTGGTACCGCACCAAATGCTCCAACGATTACTGCAGATATTACGAATATTTGTGGCACACAAAAAGCTACATTAACAGCGACTGGTTGTGCAGGTACGGTGACTTGGACGCACAATTTTAGTACGCAAAACCCAATCCAAGTAGGAGCGGGAACATATACTGCAACTTGTACCAATAGTTGCGGAACGAGCATCAGCTCAAACAGCATACAGATTCAAAGTGGTACCGCACCAAATGCTCCAACGATAACAGCAGACATTACAAACATTTGCGGCACACAAAAAGCTAAATTAACTGCAACAGGTTGTGCAGGCACAGTAACTTGGACGCACAATGGCAGTACACAAAACCCAATCCAAGTAGGAGCGGGGACTTATACTGCAACTTGTACCAATAGTTGCGGAACGAGCATCAGCTCAAACAGTATACAGATTCAAAGCGGAACAGCACCAAACGCTCCAACGATTACTGGAGATGTTACAAACATTTGCGGCACTCAAAAGGCAATCTTAACAGCTACAGGTTGTGCAGGCACAGTAACATGGACACACAATGGCAGTACACAAAACCCAATCCAAGTTGGAGCGGGTACATATACTGCAACTTGTACCAATAGTTGCGGAACAAGCATCAGCTCAAACAGCATACAAATTCAAAGTGGTACCGCACCAAACGCTCCAACTATCACTGCAGATGTTACCAATATTTGTGGCACACAAAAAGCCACATTAACGGCAACAGGTTGTGCAAGCACAGTAACATGGACGCACAATAGCAGTACACAAAACCCAATCCAAGTTGGAGCGGGGACATATACTGCAACTTGTACCAATTCATGCGGAACAAGCATCAGCTCGAACAGCATTCAAATTCAAAGTGGAACAGCACCAAACGCTCCAACGATTACTGCAGATGTTACCAATATTTGTGGCACACAAAAAGCTACTTTAACGGCAACAGGTTGTGCAGGTACAGTAACATGGACGCACAATAGCAGTACACAAAACCCAATCCAAGTAGGAGCGGGAACATATACTGCAACTTGTACCAATTCATGCGGAACAAGCATCAGCTCAAACAGCATACAAATTCAAAGTGGTACCGCACCAAACGCTCCAACTATCACTGCAGATGTTACAAACATTTGTGGCACACAAAAAGCTACATTAACTGCAACAGGTTGTGCAGGTACGGTGACATGGACACACAATGGCAGTACACAAAACCCAATCCAAGTAGGAGCGGGAACATATACTGCAACTTGTACCAATAGTTGTGGAACGAGCATCAGCTCAAACAGCATTCAAATTCAAAGTGGAACAGCACCAAACGCTCCAACGATTACTGCAGATGTTACCAATATTTGTGGCACACAAAAAGCTACATTAACAGCAACAGGTTGTGCAGGTACAGTAACATGGACACACAATGGCAGTACACAAAACCCAATCCAAGTAGGAGCGGGAACATATACTGCAACTTGTACCAATAGTTGTGGAACGAGCATCAGCTCAAACAGCATACAAATTCAAAGTGGAACAGC
>NKJG01000082.1 GCA_002256395.1 Bacteroidetes bacterium B1(2017)
TAGGCCAACTGCCCTTCGATAAATTCGTCAGAATTCATCGTTCTTATCTTATTTCATTGTCGAAAATCGAGAAAATTAGCCGCAATTCTGTTTGGATCTTGGGTAAGGAGATACCTGTGGGGTCTTCGTATGAGGAGAAACTTTTGGAGATTCGAGGGGTTTTGGGGCTTTGATTTTTTACCACGGAGTGCACAGAGTTTTGCAAGCAGTTTCACAAAGAATGCGATAAACGTCTAGCATTGTGTGCTTTGTGCAATTCCTTTGTGGTAAAGAAACGAATACCTACGAAAAATTTCGTAGAAAAAATTTGGAAGTACGAATCTTTTCGTATTACATTTGTACGAAACAATTCGTAGATAGATGGAAATCTTCCAAAAACCAACAGAGTCAGAGCTTGAAGTACTCAAAGTATTGTGGCAAATGGGCCGTGCTACAGTAAAACAAGTAAACGAGGAAATCAACAAAACCAAGGAAACGGGCTATACGACTACTTTGAAAATCATGCAGATCATGTTTGAGAAAGGCCTTGTGTCGAAAAACGCAGAGGGGAAACAGCATATTTTTGAAGCAAAAATAGGGGAGGAAGACACCCAAAAATCGCTATTGAATCGTTTCATAGATTCCACCTTCCAAGGAAATGCCATGAGCTTGGTGATGCAGGCTCTGGGCAATCATCACGCCTCGGAAGAAGAACTTTCAGAACTCAAAAAACTCATCCAACAACTCGAACAAGACAAATAACAATTTATGAAAAAGCTATTTTAAAAAATTAAACAATCCACTCGGTGGCTTCGACTCCGCTCAGTCACCGAGTGAAATTCAAAAAATCTTATGGAAAACATCACAGAATTCTTTTCAAATCCTTTGGCCAAGACACTTGGCTGGACGCTCGTTCACGCTTTATGGCAGATTTTGGCCGTCACTTTGGTTTATTTTTTGGTAGTAATCTTTACCAAAAAAGCGAATACCCGATATTGGTCAGGTATGACTTTGTTGTTGCTGCAATTTGTGGCTAGCGGTATTACTTTCTTTGTTATCAGGGAGTTTTCTTTCTCAGAAAAAAACTTTGGCGGTGTGGCTTTGGCTCCAAAAATGCTTAGCAGTGTGCAAGTTATGTTGAGCTTTGTCCAAACCAATCTTCCGCTTGTGGTGGGCATTTGGGTGTTGGGATGTGCCATACTTTTTTCTAGGTTAATTTTGGGATATTTGTGGGTGAATCAGCTAAAAAATAGCCCAAAAAATCAATTTGATGAGAAATTAACCCAGATTTTGTCTGACATTAAACAGAAGATGAATATCACCAAAATCGTTCAAGTGAAGGTTTCAAGGATGGTTTCGTTGCCTATGATTATGGGGGTTCTAAAGCCCGTAATTCTGATTCCGGCCAGTCTGGTTTCTGGGTTTAGTCAGGAACAATTGGAGACTATTTTGGCTCATGAATTGGCTCACCTTAAACGCCAAGATTTTCTGTTAAATGGCTTACAGTCAGTGTTAGACGTAATTTATTTTTTCCATCCAGCCATGTGGTTGCTTTCTGCCCAAATCAGAAAAGAAAGAGAAAATTGTTGCGATGACATGGCTCTTGAAGTTTCGGGTAGCAAATTATTGTTGGCTAAGACTTTGGTGCAATTGCAAGAAACCACTTACACACCCAAATTGGCTATGGCTTTTGGCAAAAAAAGTTACTCTTTATTGGAGCGTGTTCAACGCATTGTGGGCATCAGTTCACCAAGAAATTTCAACAAAGAGAGCATCTGGATAGTGGTGGGTTTGTTTGTAACGTTTTTTGCTTTTGCTCAAAAAAATGAAGAAAAAAAGACGGTTTCTAAGACAATCTACAGCAGCTCTTCCACCTCTGATACGCTCATCTCGCCGAAGAGAAATGAGGCTTCCATTGTAATTCAAGACAATAAAAATGATTTTAGAATCAAAGACAACAAGATTTTTTACAATGGCAAGGAGGTGCAACTGAGCCCCGAAGTGCAAGAAAAAGTTAATATCAGACTGAAGGCTCTGGAGGTCAATCAGCAGCAAATGGAAGCCCAAAGCAAACTTATGGAAGAGCAAAGCCAAGAAATGGAAAAGTTTAGCTCCCAAATGGAAGTAAATTCTAAACCTATGGAGGAAATAGGTAAGAAAATGGAGGTTATTGGGAAAAAAATGGAATTGGCAGCAAAAAAATATACCAGCGAGTTGAACAATAAAAAATTCGGTGACAAAGATTTGGATGCTTTTTCGAAGAAATTTGATGCAGAAATGGCTGAGTACGACAAAGAAATGGATCAGTATAGCAAACAAATGGACGAGTTATCGTCTCAAATGGAGAAGGTATCAGCACCAATGGATGCTATATCTGCTAAAATGGATGAAATATCAGCACCGATGGAGTCCATTTCGGTGGAATTAGAAAGAAATGTTGATGAAATTATTGAGCTGATGCCAGCTGAAATCAGGTTGAGTATATTGAAAGACAGACCTAAACCGCCATCTCCACCTAAAGCTCCTAAGGCACCAAAAAGTGTAATTTCTCCAAAAGCACCGAAAGCACCAAAAAGTATAATATCACCCAAAAACGTGCCGTCACCGCCGTCACCACCGTCACCGCCAACACCACCAAAAAAGGATTGATAAGATTCGATTACTAAGTGTTGGTCATTGGGCGAAGCTGAAATTCACTCCCTAGACAAGATCTAGGGAGTTTTTTATGCTAAATTTAGATTCACTTTTATCAAGGAAACGGAAGTTGTTTTCTAAAATGGTTGAATTCTGCCTTTATGGTTTTACTGAATATTGTATTTAATGCCCAAAAACATTCTCCGACTTTGCAACGAAGCATACACATAAGTTGGGTCAAATGTTTGGCCATAAGGGTTTTCTGCATTTCGCTGAACCGCTCCTGATTCTTCAAAAATCACTTTTTTATCAAAAGGGTCTTGTGATCGGGAAATAATAAAGGGCAGGTTTTTGTAAGGCACAAAGTTGAAAATGTTTTTTATTCCCCCATAAATTTTAAAATTCGCATTAAATT
>NKJG01000083.1 GCA_002256395.1 Bacteroidetes bacterium B1(2017)
AATGTATAATCAAAAATCCGTGTCAAATTCTTTAAATCCGTGTGCCCTAAACCATAAATAATTGCCTTGGAAGGCTATCTTGACCAAAATATAAAGCGAAATGATTTTAATTAGGTCAATATTAAAACCAGCAATTCTAGAAGAAAGCTCGTCTAGAGAAAAGAGAGGGATAGAAATCAGTAAGGAATGTATTAAAATAGAGCCATGCTCAGAAACGAGGGCTAAGAAATAAAAAAAGAAGCGTATTAATGAAAGTAGAATAAAATCATAAAAAAGAAATATAGGCCAAAATACTTAAAAGCATTAAGACTATAACCCTACCCCAAATCTGTAAGTTAAATTTTGCTTTCTCGTCCATTTTTAAGATTTTTAGGAAGTTTTCATTTGCCTTTCGTGATATTAAAATTGCGTTTATTTTTTTATAATCCAAACATTCACATCACCTTTTTATTATTCGGCAAAACAAATGAAAATATTACAAGGTATAGTGATATTCTGTATAATAAACGTACCATATCAGAGTTTTGCACAGGAAATACCCGCGTGGAAAAATATACCAAAAATATACCAAATAGGGGTGGGTACGGAAGGTTTGGCCTTGGGTATAAACTTCATCACTAAAAGCCCTTGGGAGATTATTTCGCGGGTGCAATACATAGGGTATCACAAAACTCTAAAAGCCAATTTAGACAACGATACCTATGTAGAAATACAACCAAAAATAAAACGCATGACTGTGCAATTGGGTACGGCCAGGATGATTTATAAGAGATGGTTGGGTGCTGAAGCAGGCTTGAGTTTTTTGGTCAACCAACAAAATAAGTTCAGTCTGCGTAGCCCAACAGGAATAGACTTTGAGGGATTACAAATAAAAGCCGAGGATTTTGGTACAGTAAACGTCGCCTTAAAATGGAGTCCAGTACAACCCTATGCAAAACTTTGGATAGGTGGATTTTCTAGCAAACACCCGTGGAGCATAAATACTTATGTGGGTTGTACGTATATGGGACGGCCCAGATTTGAAACGAGCTATGATGGTTTTTGGGAGACGACCAATCTCTCTAGCGATATAAAAACCATAGAAAAGAACATGAGAAACTACAGTTTCTATCCCATGCTTGGTGTGGTTTATGCTTTAAAGAAATGAGAAAATACTTGGCCTTAGTCTTGTTGTTATTGGCTTGGGCATGTAAGAATCCTCTGGATGATTTTGCCCTTAGTTTCAAAATCCCCTTGAGTGATGGACTACATACATTTACTCTTAGGCAGTATGGGGCGGGTTTGCTCCCCAAAGAAGCTTTTACCTTAAAAACCTATGGTAGCAGCAAAGATTTGCTGGTGAATCATCTTGGAAACCCCACGCTAGAACCCAACGAAGAAGGAAAAATGGTGATAGGCATACCCCAAGATTATGATTTTACGACCAAAAAGAATTTCGTTTTCAACCTAAAAATTGGTAGCAAGGGTTTTACGTCTAAATATTACAATTTTACCAAAGCTGACAGAGGCAACTATAACGCCACCACCTATTTGGCTTCAAAAACAAAAACCTTGGCCGGGATTTGGGGTGATTCGCTAAGTATCAGCAATAACGTTGCTGTATTGAAAGAGCTGAAAAATGAAAACAATGAAACTTTAGCAACGCTGAGCTTAGCAGCCAATACCAATTGGAAAGCCGTAAGTTATCCTTTAGAAATGAATATGGTACATTTCAAAACCAGAAATTATTTACCGGGAGGAGGTACAGTAGGTAGTTATTATGATACCAAGGGTGTATTACAAAACAGTCCTTTTGAAATCAAAGACTTTGCGGCCATGCTCTATTTACAAGCAGCGGATGGCCAAGGGCAAATCAGCATTAGCACCGACAAAACTTTTGGTTTGACCTTTGACCTCAGTAAAACCATTGACCCATTAACAGGCATGCTTTGGTCTGTAAACGATAGTTTGGATGTCATCAATTATCAAGAGGAAACCAACCGTTGGTATAAACTGGCCAGAGCAAAACCCAACAATAAAAGAGAAGTTAAAATCAATGTTTCGCAAACTGGACATTGGATATTGGCTCGCACCAGTAGTTTATGCAATACAGGACCAGAATTTAAAATAAACTCTGCTTACCAAGGAATAGACATCTTTTATCTATATCGCGTTGAAGATAGCCAAAGTAAGGTGTTGAGGTCGGGGTATTTATCAGTCAACAACGGTTCTGTGGTGAGATTGAATTATTTTCCAGAAACCACTGGTTCTGTTCGACTGGTCGTGTATGACTTCAATAATTTTTATGGCGGGAATGCCAACCTGCCTATAGCCACCACGAATTGGGTGAGCAGCTGCAGTTTTAGCAATACGCCCATAGCTCTAAAGCTCACTACCACACCGCAACCCGTTGAAGTAGAATTGAAGTTGGTTTGCCCTGCTGGAAAAACTATTGGACCAGATCTTCTGAAAACGCAGATTAGAACGCAAATCAGTGAACCTGGCAAAAACCAATGGACGGATTTATTGGTATTCACCTTTGAAAACCCAAAAATTACTACCTATAAAATCCGGAAGGGCGGAGTCTATGATTTTAGAATCAGCACGGATGGGGGTAATACTTGGCCGTTTTTGCAAAGCGGCTTCAAAATAAAAGAACAAAAATGGTCTTTGGATGTAAATGCCGAAGGCTATTGCAAATAACATATCAAACCGTTTTTGATCTACCCTAACACCTAGAAATCAAATTAAGCCAAGAAATTCAATTTAATGGACAATAGAATTAACCGAGTAGGCTATCTACGTTTATTTACCGATATCATTATCCTTGTATTTTGCTTCATTATTGCCTCGGTAATTAGTCAAAGAGGTTTTGGAGAAAGGGATAAACTGATATTAGGAGCTTTTGTGGTAGGCTGGTATTTTTCTTCAAAAATTATAAAGTTATATGATGAGTTTAGAACAGAAGAATTTATTGGCGAGATGTTGGTTCTGCTTGAAAATATTCTCGTCCAAATCATTATAGCAGGGC
>NKJG01000101.1 GCA_002256395.1 Bacteroidetes bacterium B1(2017)
AATGTATAATCAAAAATCCGTGTCAAATTCTTTAAATCCGTGTGCCCTAAACCATAAATAATTGCCTTGGAAGGCTATCTTGACCAAAATATAAAGCGAAATGATTTTAATTAGGTCAATATTAAAATCAGCAATTCTAGAAGAAAGCTCGTCTAGAGAAAAGAGAGGGATAGAAATCATTAAAGAATGTATTAAAATAGAGCCATGCTCAGAAACGAGGGCCCAGAAATAAAAAAAGAAGCGTACTGATAAAAGTAGAATCAAATCATAAAAAAGAAATATAGGCCAAAATACTTAAAAGCACTAAGCCTACAACCCTACCCCAAATCTGTAAGTTAAATTTTGCTTTCTCGTCCATTTTTTAGATTTTTAGAAGTTTTCATTTGCCTTTCGTGATATTAAAATTGCGTTTATTTATTTATAATCCAAACATTCACATCACCTTTTTATTATTCGGCAAAACAAATGAAAATCTTACAAGGTATAGTCATATTATGTATAATAAACGTACCATCTCAGAGTTTTGCACAGGAAATACCCGCGTGGAAAAATATACCAAAAATATACCAAATAGGTGTGGGTACGGAAGGTTTAACGTTTGGGATAAACTTCATCACTAAAAGTCCTTGGGAGATTATTTCGCGGGTGCAATACATTGGCTATCACAAAACTTTAAAAGTCAATTTAGACAACGATACCTATGTAGAAATTCAACCAAAAATAAAACGAATGACTCTGCAATTGGGTACGGCCAGAATAATTTATAAGACATGGTTGGGTGCCGAAGCAGGCTTGAGTTTTTTGGTCAACCAGCAAAATAAGTTCAGTCTGCTTAGCCCAACAGGAATAGACTTTGAGGGATTACAAATAAAAGCCGAGGATTTTGGTACAGTAAACGTCGCCTTAAAATGGAGTCCAGTACAACCCTATGCAAAACTTTGGATAGGCGGATTTTCCAGCAAACACCCGTGGAGCATAAAAACTTATGTGGGTTGTACGTATATGGGACGGCCCAGATTTGAAACGAGCTATGATGGTTTTTGGGAGACTACCAATCTCTCTAGCGATATAAAAACCATAGAAAAAAACATGAGAAACTACAGTTTCTATCCCATGCTTGGTGTGGTTTATGCTTTAAAGAAATGAGAAAATACTTGGCCTTAGTCTTGTTGTTATTGGCTTGGGCATGTAAGAATCCTCTGGATGATTTTGCCTTGAGTTTCAAAATCCCCTTGAGTGATGGACTACATACATTTACTCTTAGGCAGTATGGGGCGGGTTTGCTCCCCAAAGAAGCTTTTACATTAAAAACCTATGGTAGCAGCAAAGATTTGCTGGTGAATCATCTTGGAAACCCCACGCTCCTACCCAATGAAGAAGGAAAAATGGTGATAGGCATACCCCAAGATTATGATTTTAAGACAAAAAAGAATTTCGTTTTCAACCTAAAAATTGGTAGCAAGGGCTTTACGTCTAAATATTACAATTTTAACAAAACCGACAGAGGCAACTATAACGCCACCACCTATTTGGCTTCAAAAACAAAAACCTTGGCCGGGATTTGGGGTGACACCCTCAGTATTCTTAACAACGAAGCCATAGAGAAAGTGTTAAAAAACGAAAACAATGAAGTTTTGGCGACGCTGAACATAGCAGCCAATACCAACTGGAAAGCCATCAATTATCCTTTAGAAATGAATATGGTACATTTTAAAACCAGAAATTATTTACCGGGAGGAGGTACAGTGGGTACTTATTATGATACCAAAGGCCTTTTGCAAAACAGTCCTTTTGAAATCAAAGATTTTGCAGCCATGCTCTATTTACAAGCAGCGGATAGCCAAGGGCAAATCAGCATTAGCACCGATAAAACTTTTGGTTTGACCTTTGACCTCAGTAAAACCATTGACCCACTAACAGGTAAACTTTGGTCTGAAAACGACAGTTTGGATGTCATCAATTATCAAGAGGAAACCAACCGTTGGTATAAACTGGCTAAAGCAAAACCCAACAATAAAAGAGAAGTTAAAATCAATGTTTCGCAAACTGGACATTGGATATTGGCTCGCACCAGTAGCTTATGCAATATAGGACCAGAATTTAAAATAAACTCTGCTTACCAAGGAATAGATATTGTTTATCTATATCGTGTTGAGGATAGCCAAAGTAAGGTGTTGAGGTCGGGGTATTTATCAGTCAACAATGGTTCTGTGGTGAGATTGAATTATTTTCCAGAAACCACTGGGTCTGTTCGACTGGTGGTGTATGACTTCAATAATTTTTATGGCGGAAATGCCAACCTGCCTATAGCCACCACGAATTGGGTGAGCAGCTGCAGTTTTAGCAATACGCCCATAGCTCTAAAGCTCACTACCACACCGTTACCCGTTGAAGTAGAATTGAAGTTGGTTTGCCCTGCTGGAAAAACTATTGGACCAGATCTTTTGAAAACGCAGATTAGAACGCAAATCAGTGAACCCGGTAAAAACCAATGGACGGATTTATTGGTATTCACCTTTGAAAACCCAAAAATAACGACCTATAAAATCCGCAAGGGCGGAGTCTATGATTTTAGAATCAGCACAGATGGAGGCAATACTTGGCCGTTTTTGCAAAGCGGCTTCAAAATAAAAGAACAGAAATGGTCATTGGATGTAAATGCCGAAGGCTATTGCAAATAACATATCAAACCGTTTTTGATCTACCCTAACACCAAGAAATCAAATTAAGCCAAGAAATTAAATTTAATGGACAATAGAATTAACCGAGTAGGCTATCTACGTTTATTTACCGATATCATTATCCTTATATTATGCTTTTTTATTGCCTCCGTAATTAGTCAAAGAGGTTTTGGAGAAAAGGATAAACTGATATTAGGGGCATTTGTGGTAGGCTGGTATTTTTCTTCAAAAATTATAAAGTTATATGATGAGTTTAGAACAGAAGAATTTATTGGCGAGATGTTGGTTCTGCTTGAAAATATTCTCGTCCAAATCATTATAGCAGGGC
>NKJG01000102.1 GCA_002256395.1 Bacteroidetes bacterium B1(2017)
TATAAAGAGTATTTCTGTTGTCAGCAATTTTAAAAACTGTTGATTTTTTTTCATTTAAAATAAATTTTATATGCCAATGTATTATAAAAACAACTTGAATTAAGGGACATAGTACCTTTTATTTCTATTACATCAATTTTAGTATTTGGTGAGATACTTTGTATATACTTTATAGCATTATCTTTTGCATCTTTTGCTTCTTTCATGTAATCGGTATAAAGTAATTTATCAATATTTGCAAAGAATAAGTCTCCTGCATAAAATACTAATACTATGAAGATTTTTTATTAATTCTTTTACCTTCCTGGAGTACATAGTAAACCAAAATGGCTGAAACTATATTTAGAAGTACAAAGCTATAAAATGGAATATGGCTTGGGAACATTTCTTTATTGAGCCTTGAAAAAAATAAATTAAAAGAGAAAATAAATGTAATGACTACATATTTTTTTATTAATAAAGAATAGTGAAAAAAATAACGAATTATCATGAAATCAAGAACAATTGAAGCAATAAAGAATAAAAAAGTTAAATAAAGAGCATTTATGAAAGTTATAATGATCCATCGGTCAAAATGTATAAAAAAGGCTCCTACAAAAAAATTAACAAAAGAAGAAAAAAATAGAATTGATATAACAAATAAGTCCATTTTTATAAGTGCATATATATACTTTTTCATATGTGTATTATTTACAACGTATTTATAATTAAATTTTTATTCATTCTAGGTTGGTCTGCAAAACTGCTTATAGAATAATTTTAAATTTACAATTTTCTAAATTTTAACTGAAGAAACGGTGAGTTTTAACCCATTATACAAAGGATATTTCCTTCGTTCGGGTGAAATGCGGGTTTTACCCGCTGAAACTGTAACTATTATAAAAGTATCGCTATTTTTGTCTTGAATCTTTACCATGTTTAATCATACAATTGCCACATTCACAATGTTTTATATTTTTACCAACACATCTGAAACATGAGCATGCCAATTGAGCCATTTCGTTTGATTTAAGGAGATTAATTGTATCTTGTTAAGACGCAATACCTCTGAAAAAATCACATTTTTGATGAAAAAAGTGCCTATTTGGGATTGAAATGGGGTCACCAACACAATTGGAACATTACCCAACCTTTTCTGCCGTTATAGGCTTTTCCATTGCCAATTTACCGTTATCGCAAATTAGGTTTTTGAGAATATCAACTACGGCATTTTGGGTGGTCATAAAGCCACAGTTGGAGGACCTTCTTTCATAAATAAGTTGAGATTTCCGAACCTAAATAATACTTTTGTTTAAAAAAAAGAATAATATCATTAACGTTTGTATGGTTATTTTCGAAAAAGGAAAATAACTCTTCATCTCCCGTTATTTTCTCTACTTCCCAAATATTATTCTTTTCAATTAACATTATTGTAAACCAATTGTCATTATATTTGGAAGTAAAAAATAACCTTTTACGCATATCTCGTTTATTTTTATTCAAATGAACAAAATTTGTAAAACCAATAATTCTCAATTTTTTTTCTATTTCCATATTTCATTTTATAAAAATTACGTCCACAGCTTTATATGTGCCATCAACATTTTTTATACTTGTTGGCAATACATTTGACTTTGAAAAACCAACCTCTTTTGCAATTTTTCCAGTAAAAGTATTCATTGCAGCTTCATTAGGAGAATAATTTTGTTTGATAAAATTATTAAATGTATTCAAATTATCAGCAACTTTGTCAGAAGAACGCCAAGTACCTCTAATTTTTTTTACTTCGTCAAATTCTTCATTTATAAATTTAAATAATTCCTTAAAAACCTGCCTACCTTGCCCTTCTAATGAAGTCCCTTTGGTAATAATTACTAAATTTAGTTCTCCGTCTGTTCCAAGCCACCCTCGACCCACAAATTCATTGTTTTTACCTTTTATAACAGCATACCCATCTTCTTCAACTACTTTTATTACATCATCCAAAACTGTAGACAACTCAATTGGTGTCTTTACCTTAGCCTTTTCAGCGGCTTTTGCTAATAGTTTTAATCCTCGCTTACTCGCTGCAGCTATGCCTTCGCCTGCCAATAAGTCTGTAAATATCTTGCCTGTTCTTCTGCCATCTTCATAACAATCAGGTGTCGGAGCATTCGAATTTAACCATTCTATAAGTTTTTCAATCATTTTTGCTTGCTTAATTGCAATTTCCGCATCTGGGCAAGGTGGTGGGCAAGTTAAAACTTTCACACCTTCATAAAGATTCTTGTAGGTTTCTAATTCTTTCAAGCTTTTGATGGCTTCCCACAAATCTGTCCAACTTCCAGAAAAACCATCTTTTAAACCTCGGTAGTAATCTAATGTTGATAAACATGGGTTGTCGTCTTCAAAATCTTCTTCATTAAAGTATTTATCTAAAATTATTTCATCTTCAATATTCTCAATAAAATCATCAATCAAATTAGGTTCAGTGGCTAAATTATTAAAATCTTCTGTCAAGGAAGTACCCGTTATTCCACTTACAAGGTCAGCAATGGCGGTTTTGCATTGCTCACCACCTGCTGTTATCTTCAAAATCATGTCGTCAGAAATAGTAGGCAAGCTTAAGCCATCAAAAATGGGCTGCTGAAGAATACTGTTTTTTAGCACTTCGAGTTTTTCATCGGTAATAGGCTCTGACATAAGCATTTTGCCATTATCACAAATCATGCTTTTGAGCACATCGCCTAGTGCTTTTTGGGTGGATATGAAGCCACAGTTGGCCGCAGATTCTTGTTCTTGAGATACTTCGACCAAAGCAAATGCTTCGTCTTCAAGCGTGCCTACATCGGCTGGGCATACCGTCACTGTTAGTGAAGAAAGGCAAGTTGTGGCCTTGGTGA
>NKJG01000103.1 GCA_002256395.1 Bacteroidetes bacterium B1(2017)
CAGAGCCTATTCTTATCAAAATGCATCAGGAGGTTACAAAAAG
This sequence comes from Bacteroidetes bacterium B1(2017), assembly GCA_002256395.1. Lineage (GTDB taxonomy): Bacteria > Bacteroidota > Bacteroidia > UKL13-3 > UKL13-3 > B1. Next base: position 44 of record NKJG01000103.1, read on the forward strand.
AGCGTTTTAAATTATGCCAATGCAGGTGCAACAAGTCTTTTTACCACAGTTGAGGATTTGAGCTTATGGGCAATGAATTTTAATAATATAAAAGTAGGAGATTCAACAATAATAAATAAAATGAATAAGCCCTCCATGCTGAACAATGGCAAAACTTTTGGAGTAGCTCTAGGTCAATTTGTTGGTACCTATAAAGGATTAAAAGAAATACAACATGGAGGTGCCGACGCCGGATACCGCTCGTATTTAACTCGTTTTCCTGACGAAAATTTTGCAGTTGTGGTATTTAGCAATTCAGCTGAATTTAACTCTGACAAAATTGCTCATCAGGTTGTAGATATATATCTTAAGGATAAGTTTAAAAAGGAAGACAAGCCCCATGAACCTAAGAAAGATATAGCTCCTGGGGTTTTTGCTGTTGATCCCAATATATTTAAAACATATGTTGGAGAATTTGAGCTGCGACCTGGGTTTATTATAACTGTTAGCACTGCTGATAATGAACTATTTGTTCAAGCAACCGGACAGCCTAAGTTTGCTTTGAACCCTACATCCAATACAGCGTTTTTAGTGAAAGGAGTCGATGCAAAAATTGAGTTTATACCTAATGAAGGAAAAAATATTAAACTTCTAAAACTTCATCAGGGAGGTCAAATTATGGAAGCACCTCGATTAAAGGAGTTTGACAAGTCAGCGGTTAGCCTTTCAGACTTCTCCGGCAAATTTTATAGTGAAGAGTTATCAACAACCTTCCATTTTAATGTTGTTGAAAATAAGCTGGTTGCTTCAAATAGCAGATTGAGTGATTTTAATTTGAGTCCGGTTAAAGAAGATATTTTTAATGGCGAGGCCTGGTTTTTTGGGCAAGTTGAATTTATCAGAAATTCCGAGAAAATAATTACAGGATTTAAAGTTTCAAACGGTCGGGTAAGGAATTTATATTTTGAAAAAATAAAGTGAATAAAGAGCAAGGCTCCAAAAATCTAATTATCCCGCTGCACGAAGGATATTTCCTTCGTGCAGGTGTAATGCAGCCATTAGCTTTTGTATCAACCGCAGAAAACAATTTCTACTAAAAACTCTACCAAATAGCTCTTTTTCAAGTTTCGAATGTGCACGTTTAAGCCAAATGGTTTTTAGATTTATAATCCTCCACAGTTTAAAGCTTTTCTTGTATATTAAATTGTCAACAAGTTCCACTTTATTTAATATATTCCTTTCATTTGGATGAATGTTGAACACGAAATCGCCGACGGAACGCCGCCCGATGTGATCACAAAATCGCCTATGTTGAACACGAAATCGGGGAAATTGTGTACTTATTTGATGAAATTAAGCAGTTTAGCTATTCCATAAGCTCCCTCGGCATAAATACCTCCTATATTACTTCTAAGTTTTTGTCCTTCTTGAGTTTATTGCTTAGCTTTATTATAGTTTTTAGGCCGCCCAGCCTGCATATTGATATTTCGAAACCTTCAATAAATGCTAATTCAGGGATATTTAGATGAAAATCAATTAATTGAAAATACATAAAAGCATGCGAGTACAATGGATGTTTATGCAATGGCATAAATTTATACTGTTGGTAAGTCCTATTTAGTCAACAGCCTCGTAGAAGCTTCGTAAATCATTTTGATATGACATTTGCCTTATTGCCCATTATAGACACCATGATGGACCTCTATCAGAAACCCAGAACTTATGAAAGGTTTCAGGAGTTTTTGATTTCACTTCAAGGTGACAATCAAGGAGATTTGGTATTGCCAATTATGGGATTTAACCCCATGGCAAAAGAACATATCCTTGAAAAGCTTTATGAACTAAAAGCTTTAGAAATTGAACCAATAATGGATCAAACTTTGAATGAGCTAAACAAAAAAATAAAATCGGAACATACAGACCAAAATTATAAAGTGGCGTTCAATCTTTTAGACGATTTAAAAGGTTCTTGGACAAACCGTTTCATAAGCGACTACGACAATAAATTCAAAATTGGGGGACTCATCAATAGAAATTTTTGTACGCCACTCTTTTGGGCAAGTGAAGATTATTCAATTGAAAAAATCAAAATTAGAACATTGGAATCGGCTCATAGAACTTTGTATTGGCAGACCAAGCGAAATCCGACTACACTGAAAGAACATGTAGAGCAGGAAAAATTTATTGGAAAAGAAGTTGGTTTTAATAAGCATATAGCGGATGGCGAGTACCTGCAATTAGAGGAGTTCTATGAAAAAAATCAACTTCAAGATAACTTTAATTTAATTTTTAATTTTTTCTATGGCAACGAGGCTTCAAAGTCTTTGGCGTTTGCAAGCTTTGGTCTTAATTCAAAAGCAACAGGCTATGATTACTGTTACAAGTGAGCAATTAAGTGAGAGGCGTATTTGAAACTACCACGCTGCACGAAAGATATTTCCTTCATGCAGGTGAAATTCAACCAGGTAGCTATCTGTATCAACCGCTGAAATCACTATTTAAAAAAAGCTCCACCATATCACGCTTCTTCAAGTTCTGAATGGGCATATATAAGCCAGATGTCATTAATCCACATTGGTTTGATGCACTTTTATAAATGATAAATTTTCAGAAATGCTATTTGCATTTGGTTTTTTGGGATTGAAAAACCTCCTTTGGCTTAGGCATCGCGAAGATGTCGAAAAACCTATTATCTCCAAAAGCTTATGATCACCTACTTTCTTTATTGTACTTCGATTTAT
>NKJG01000015.1 GCA_002256395.1 Bacteroidetes bacterium B1(2017)
AGAAATGCGATTTGTTACACCGTGTTTTCTTCAAAGCATAAAAAAAGCCCCATAATCTATTGATTATGAGGCTTTTATTTCGCGGTCTGGACGGGACTCGAACCCGCGACCCCCTGCGTGACAGGCAGTAAGTTTTTGTTTTCTGATATTTTTCAATTTTTTATAAACTATTTATTATAAGTATTTTATAAATTATTATTTTTTTATAATTTGGATTTTTTTTTGCTTTTTTATACATTTGTTTAAACTATGTTTAAACCAGTAACAAAACAAAAGCATCAAATGGCATCAGCAAGTGTAGTCTTATTTAAATCCAAAACATTAAAAAATGGAGAACATCCAATCATGGTTAGGATTATAAAAGACAGGCAACCCAAATATTTATCAGTAGGCCATAGTTGTAGTCAGGAGCTATGGGATTTTAAAAAAGAAATGCCCAAAAGAAAACATCCACATTTTACAGAACTCACGATTTTGATTGAGGCAAAAAAAGCTGAAGCCAATAAAGCACTATTAAAAATAGAAAATGAAAACATTAGTTTTTCATCCCAAGATGTTAAAGCCAAACTGGTAAAACAAGTCCTTAAACTTTCTGTTTTTGACTTTTTAGATAAAATAATAAAAGAACTAAAAGAGGCAGGGAAAATTGGGAATTCGAGAGTCTATTATGACCTCAGAAGAGTTTTAAAACTTTATATGGGTGATAAGAAGTTAGCTTTCACTGATATCAAAAAAAGTTATTTGACAAAGTTTGAACAACATTTAAAATCAGAAGGACTCAATCCAAACACCATGAGTGTTTACTTTCGTACTCTTAGAGCTACAATAAATAAAGCAATAGATCAAGAAATTTTAGGCAAAGGTGAAAATCCTTTTACTGAGTATTCTATTTCACATTTAAAAAATGAGACCGAAAAAAGAGCTATTTCTAAAGAGGACGTAAAAAAAATTGAAGGTATCATTACAGCACAAAATACTCCGCTATCTCTAGCTCAAGATTTCTTTATGTTTAGCTATTATAGTTCAGGGACGAATTTTAAAGATGTAGCTTTGTTAAAATGGAAAAACTTAACGATAGTTCCAGAGGACATAATAATGGTTTATGTACGAAGCAAAACTGGCAAAAAAATAACTGTTAAGCTGCCACCTAAAGCTGTAGATATAATTCACAAGTATAAAAGCTTGACCTATGGCCCTGAAAACTATATTTTCCCTTTCCTTGACAGCCAAAGGCATATAAAACCAATGACTATTGCCAATAGGCTTAAAAAAACACTTCGAGCAGTAAATCTAAACCTAAAAGACCTGTGTAGAACTGCGGGTCTGGATGAAAGCCTAACCACCTATGTTGCCAGGCACACATTTGCTACAGCATTAAAGAAGTCCCTTGTTTCTACAGCAATAATAAGCGAAATGATGGGTCATAAATCTGAAGCAATTACCCAAATCTATCTTGATTCTTTCGATGATTCTGTGAAGTATGAGGCTAGTTTGAATTTGTAGAAAATTATTATAGTCTTTCACACTTTAAAAAATATTAAATGTTCTTTGAGTGTAAAGTAAATCTCAATTTGAAATTTCTCTATCGTATTATATTTACATTCTATTAGATTTTGAATGGTTATTAAATTATCTTCCAAAATTTCATTAAGCTCTACAATAAATTGTTTTAGGATTTCGAAAAGCAGCTACAGGATTGATATCTGACGGTCAATAATACCCAATTCTCGAATTATTCAATTAAGGCTTTATTTTACAAGGTTTTTTAAGAACCATACTTAGGAAGTTTGTTTAGCAAATTTTGTAAAATACTAAAGGAACTTGATATCCTTTTTGCCATTATTACAGAATTCAAAAATATACAATTGCCAAATAATAAATTTTTTGATTTTTTATTTAGTGGTATGGATAGATTGTGTAGTATTGTGATAACCTATCCCTTTGAACCATGAATCCCAATGGATTATTGAAATTTCGTAAGCTTTATTTTAGCATTTACTTATTAATGTTTCTAGTAAATTGTCTCACATTATATGCTCAAAAATATCCTCATAAAATTTTTACTATAAAAGATGGCCTATCAGCTATGCAGTGTACCTCCGTTTTCCAAGACAGCCGAGGTTTTTTATGGATAACCACAAAAAACGGCCTAAACAGATTTGATGGAAAGACCTTTAAAAAGTTTTACACAGTGGATGGATTGGCAGATAATACTAAATTTAGCAGCATCGTTGAGCTGCCTAGCGGTGAGATATGTTTTTTGAATAGTAAATTCTTAGTGTTTTATGACAACACTTCCTTTAAGAAAATTCCTTTGCCTAAGGAGGTTGAAACCTATCAGTATGGAACTAGTTTATTTTTCAATTCTCGTCAGAAACAATTGATTTGTATTACCAATAAAGACAATTCAAATGAACCAAACAAAGTTTATCTATTTGATTTAAGTTCAAGGAAATTCAAGAGACTCATTTTTGACGAAATTTCCAAAGGTTGTTCTTTTTCACCTCAATATTTTGATTCAAAGAACTCTGTTTATTATGGTGTTGGTGTTAGTTTTAATAACATTTCTGAGGATATTTATAAATTGGATAACCATCTTAGATACGAAAAATTTATAGATTCATTTCCAGGTGAATTGGGGTCTTTTAATTATTCAAACGATAATCAACAGGTAATCAGGTATCGCAATCAGGCTGGAACAGTGGAATTTGCCATCAAAGAAGGAGTTTCGGGATTTAAAAAATGGTTGACTTTGGATAAAAAAGAAGATCTTTTAGTGTTGAATGCTACAAAAAGTGACCAACTAGTAGCAAATAAAAATCGAGTATACTATATTCCTAAAAACTCGAAAGAATTAAATTTATTGAATGATGGTTTTGTGGCAGGGTTATATAGCGTCAAATCAAAAGATGAGAAACTAATTTGGATGCCCACTGAAAAGGGCTTGTTACAGTTTACTAATAACGGCATTAGGCATTTCGACGAAAAGGATGCAGAGTACGTATGGTCGGTAACCGAAGATAACCAAAGAAATATTTGGATGCTTTCTTATGAGGCACCAATCAAAGTCTTTAATGGCAAGACTGTTAGAGTTGAAAACGGTCATTCAAAACTTTTTCCTTTTATTGGAAGTAGCAAAAACATTCATACTATTGCAGATGCTAATCGGTTTTATTATTCTGCCCAAAAAGACAAAAGAGGTACTTTGTGGTTGCCTAATTCAGCAAGCCAATTGGCATATCAAAATAATAAATTCAATAGAATTAAGGAATATGGAGCTTATTTTAATTTTTATGACTCTGAACACGACTACATTTTTCAAGGAAGTGCATTGGGAATAGGTATTTACCCAGCCTTGACTCCAGAAAATGAACTATTCTTGAAAGGGGGGGAAGACTTACTGCTATATTCTAACTATATGTATATCTATAAAGACCGTAAAAAACGCTATTGGCTTGGTGGTTGGGGCGGTATGAATAGGTTTGAAACTTTTGAGGATATTTTTAAGAAAAAATCTAAAGAATATAGTCAAGCCAAAAAAAATATACCATTTAAAGGATTTATGACGATGTTTGAAGATGTAGATGGTACTTTATGGGTCGGTACAGTGGATGGATTGTATTATTATGTGGAAAGTAAAGATTCTTGGGAAAAGGTGATGTCAAGCCAAATCAAAAAGTTCGTACCAATAATAGGACAAGTATCTGATGATAAGTTGATTGTTGGAGTTGATGAGGGTCTAATGATTTTGGATAGGCATAAACTCAAAGCAAATAAGCCAGCACTTTTAAAACTGTATAACTATCACAATGGTTTTGAAGGTTTAGAGCCTGGACAGAGTGGTCTCTTTAAAGATTCCAATGGAAGGCTCTGGATTACTTCGGGATCTGTTTTGAGTGTTATAGAACCCAAAAAGCTTGATTTGGAAAATAATGCATTGGTGCCATATATTGAAAAAGTTAATAAAACACCAGTTAGCTTTTTTCAAAAAGAGCCATTGGTTCTACAAGAGAATGAAGTCCATTTGGAGGTTGGAGCCAATGGATTTAATAGACCCATGGAGTCGCAATATAGCATAAAAGTTGATGGCAGCAGTTGGAGTGCTTGGCAGAAATCGTCTGAATATTTTGTATCGGCCTTGACCAACGGAATTCATCAAATTCAAGTCAGGGCTAAAACAGAGGGCATATTGGAGGAGCATTTGGTGCCAGTAGAAATGAAGGTTGATATACAAGCACCATTTTATGAATCGCCCAACTTTAGCTTATATCTAGGAATAGCTTGTGCTATTCTATTTACTTGGTTTTTATATTCTTTTTTTAAGGCGAGGTATGAAAAAAGAAAACTTGCAGAAAAAGAACGTACAATAAATTATCTGCAAATACAAACGCTACAGGCTCAACTCAATCCTCACTTTTTGTTCAATGCATTGAGTTCTTTACAATATCTTATACTCAAAAACGAGACTGTTCTTGCCAATAAAAGCCTCACAAAGCTTGCCAGCTTAATGCGGGGTTATTTAGAGTCAAGTGTGGTGGCGAATAATCCACGTATTCGGAAAAATGAGATAAGTTTGAGACACAAAATAGAGCTGTTAAATTCTTATTTGGAATTAGAGAGTATTCAGCATCAGGAAAAATTCGATTATAAGATAGAATATGCAGAGGATTTACCTTTGGACAGTATAAAATTTCCACCACTTATCATTCAGCCATTTGTCGAAAATGCCATAAAACACGGCTTGGTACACAAAAAAGATAAAGGGCATTTACGAATTAAGTTTGAACATATAGAAGAGGAATTAGTCTGCACAATCGATGACGACGGCATAGGCAGAGTTGCCGCAGCCGAAATCAAACGGCGGTCGGAGCATTCTTACAAATCATATGGAACACACTTGGTGTACGAACGTGTGAAATTGCTGAATGAGTCTGATTATGAGATAACTATTCAAACCATAGATAAGCCACAAGGAACCACCGTAATAATAAAAATACAACAAAAATATGAAAATTAGAACCATACTCGTGGAGGACAATCCCAAGATAAGAGAGTCCTTAGGCATATTACTTAAGTCGAACTTTGATGATATAGAAATAATTGGGGAAGCTGAAGGTGTTGAAGACGGCGAAGAAATAATAAAAAGCCTAGAACCCGATTTTGTGATATTTGACATCGACATCATCAACGGGACGAGCTTTGATATTTTGACGAATCTGAAAAGTAAGGGTGGCGTGGCCTTTAAATTTATTTTTCTTACGGCACACAGCAACACCGAAAATACAATAAAGGCCATAAAGTATTCGGCGAACGATTTTTTAGTAAAGCCATTGGATGAAGCGATGCTCAAGGACTCCGTTTCAGTCATTATAGAAAGTATAAAACAAAAACAAGATCAGAATCATAAGCTGGACTTACTACTAGAATTGTTAGAAAATCCCAGCAACCTAAACCAGCGAATAGGTGTGCAAACTGCCAAAGGACAGATTCAAAATGTAATACTAAAAGACGTAATATATCTAAAGTCCGACGGCATTTTGACAATCTTTAAGTTTAATAACGGCTCAGAGCTGAAGGGCTTCAAAAACATAGGCTTTTATGCGGATAACCTATGTCGCGACTATGACTTCATACAGGTACATCAAAGCATTTTAGTAAATCTCAATTACCTCAAAACCTTTACGCCTGCCACCAAAAAAGTATTGCTGGTCAACGGCACGGAGCTGGAAGCCTCTAGAAACGGCACCAAGGTTTTGAAAGAGTACCTTATGGGATTTTCCCCATCCAGACTAAAGTTAGGTTTTATGAAAGATTTACTGGTAAAGTTGAGAATTTAGTTCGTTTGCTAGATTTTCACTAGTGGTGTTTTCGGTGTTTTTAAAATGTTTTAATATCTTGAAAGGTATATGGCAATATTTTTATAATGCAAAACCTGCATTTACCAAATATTATAAATTTCGACCGAATTTTATTTAGTGATTGATATACCTATAAATATTCTTGAGATTTGGGTGTTAAAATATCCTAAAACTATGAAAGAAAATTTATCTGACACTTTCAATATCACGCATCTGGAGGCCTCTACCAACTACACCATTTTTCACTTCAAAGATGGTCATAAAGAGATACACGCCTACACCCTCAAAAAATACGAAAAAGAATTTTCACAAACCAAAGCCTTCTCCCGCATCCACCGCCGTTTTTTGGTCAATCGTGATTTTATAGCTTCGCACAATGAGAGCGAGGTGCTTCTTTATAGTGGGAAGCGGTTACCTTTGGCAAGAAGGAGGAGGTTATAGTTTGATTTTAAATACTTTACAAATGAAAATAGTAATAATTCAATTAATTTCAATTCTTCTTATTTCTAATACGTCATATTCGCAATCTTCAATCGAAGAATTTCTTTATGGACCTACCGATAGCACATTTATTCCATATAGGAGAGCAAACGCAACCACATTTGTTCACAATAATATAGGTTTTTTAGTATGTGGCACTGATAAAACATTATGGCCTCATGTCAAACGTAAAGATTTATGGGCTTTTGATATGACAACTAAAGTATGGACAAAAAAAGCCAATTTCCCAGGATCTTTTTCCGAAAGAGGTGCCGCCTTTGTAATAGATGATAAAGCTTATTTTTACCCTGGTGGTTCAAAGGAATTTTGGCAATATGACATTTTAAACGACTCTTGGATGAGAAAAAGTGACTTTTTTGAAGATCGATATAGCCCAAGCAGTTTTACTATTAATAATACTGGATATTTAGGTTTTGGACACAAAGTAGGGTTGAATCCCTACAAAAATGATTTATATAAATATGAACCAGTAACTGATACCTGGACCCAAATGGCATCTTTGCCAGGTTCTGGCAGGTCCGAAGCTACTACCTGTACATACAATGACAAAGGATTTATACTAGGAGGTACAAACCTTTACACTCTCGATGATTTTTGGGAATATAATGCTACACTTAATAGTTGGACTCAAAAAGCTAGTTACAATTTACACCCAATTAGACGAGCGATTGGTTTTTCTTTAGGGAATTTACTTTATTTTGGACTTGGCCGAAATGATAATTATACGAGAAGTGAATATAAGAATCAACCTTATTTAAGTATATATAACCCCGCAACCAATAGTTGGAATTTAGGTGGAAGTCTTGGTGATGCCAGAGAACAAGCGTTTTGCTTTACCTATGGAAATACAGCATTTTGGGGTGGAGGATTTGCAGAAAGAGAACCTGATTATTTACAGAAAAAATTTGATTTTAAGAGTTATTCAAATGGAGCACAAACTGTAATAATAAATCAAGAAGATTATATCTTAAGTCATCGTCCATTTGGATTTTCGCTATACAATAATCTGTATGTTGGGAATTATACTAGTTTTATGATGTATGACAATCAATTAAATATTTGGATAAAAAAAACGCTTCCTTCGGGAATAAATTTGGAAGGTGCCAATAGTTTTGTTTACAATAATTACGGATTTTTATATGACACCTACAATAGGAGGTTATTTAGGTTTGACCCATCATTAAATACTTGGACATTATACTCTAGTAATAATATTTTACCTCGGTCAACTAATTACAGTACAGCTTTTGTGAATGATAATAAAGTTTATATAACAGCGGGAGACAATACCGACCTAATTGAAATAAATCTTGATACTAAAGTATGGATAAAAAAAAATAAGATTCCAATATCACCTAGGGAGGGTTTGGTTTCTTTTTCTATAGGAAATAAAGGATACTTAGGGTTGGGGGCAGACCCAAATAACGGCAATAGGTTTATTGACTTTTATGAATATGACGCATCAAATGATACTTGGATAAGGAAAAAGAATTTTGAAATTACTACACAAACTATATCTGCAGGGACTGGTATAGGCATTAATGGGAAAGGACACATTTTTGGCGGCAATAATGGACTACAATGGAATACAGGAGTGGATTTGAACTACTTTTATTGTGTTTATGACCCAGAACAAGATGATTGGGTTAATTACCAAATTCCGTATAGTAACATAACTTCTAATAGACCAATAGCGGTAGAATTAGATGGATATATATATGGAGGAGCAGGTGAAAATAAAACACAATTTCTAAGTAAAATTTCACTTTGTGATATTCCAACTCCTATAATTTTATCCCAAAAAACGTGCAATTCAGATTCATTAATTCTTAAAGCCCAAGGTTGTTCGGGATTGGCAAGATGGGATGTATTCGTTGATAATATTCAAATTTATGACTTACATGTTGCTGACTCCATAAAGGTTAGGCTTAATGGTACTCAAAATGAAGTTTCACTGAATTGTAGAAGTATGGTAAATATTTGCCAAAGTAGTAGAAGAAAAGTAGGTTTTGAAAAACAAGTAATAAATACGGTTTATAGACCATATGTTTATCAAAACAATATAAATGGGTATTCTGGGGGTAGATATTATTTATATGCAGGACAATGTGGTGAAGGAAAAGTAAAATGGTTTAAGAATCCTAATCTTGAAAATTCCATTTTTGATGAAAATGTTTATATTACTGAAAACCTACAAGAAAATACTATTTATTCTGCAAAGTGCTCAATAGACGGTTGCCTATCTCCCCCTTCTGAAATTTCCATTAATATTATAAAATGTCCAAATGAAATAAATATGACTGAGGGTAATCAATTTGGGGGAGATCTTTCTGCAACTCAAAAAATTATAAGTACGACTTCTACGCTAATACAAACGCCTACAAATTTTAGTGCTGGTAATTCAATTGAATTATTACCTGGTTTTTTAGCTGAGGAAGCTGTATTTTTTGCTGAAATTAAAACATGTAATCATGAATAATATGAAAAAACTACTATTTCTGCTATTTATCACCTACAGCCTAAACGCTCAAACAGTTCGTAGAGTGATTTTAGGTATGAACCTACAAACCGAAATGAACAATGCCACGGTTGGCGATATAATTATGGTCGAGGCTGGAAACTATGGGGCAATAACTTTTACCAAACAGCTTACCTTGATTGGCCCAGGTTACGGAAATTCACAGACTGCAACACCTGGTAGTGCCATTTTGGGAATAGTTTCATTTAATTCAGGCTCCTCAGGTTCATTGCTTACAGGTTTTCAAACAGGTGATATAAACGTATCGACGAGCAATATAGTAGTTATGCGAAATTATTGTGGGACTATAAAGGTAGGGATAAACGATGCTGCGAATTTTTGGCAAGCAATTTCAAATAATGTGATAATTAAACAGAATTTTGCTACTAGACTGGAGATTTTGGCATCCTCAAGTCCTGGTCAAGTTTCAAATTTTTCTGTTAAAAACAATTTGTTTTCTACAGGGTTTCATTTGGAAGGCATAATTAGTGGAGAAATTATTAATAACACATTTGATGCTAATCTTAATGGTACTACTTTTTGCGGTAGCTTGTTTTTCGAATATTATACCTCAATTAATATTTCCTCGGTTTTAATTAAAAATAATATTTTTACAAATCTTTATACTGGTGGTTTTACATGTGTATCTTCAAACACGAGCACTCTTGAACTATACTCAAATATCACTCAAACGATATTTAAAAATAATATAATACATTTAACTCCATTCAATGGACAAGTTGCAGCAAACTTTCCTTTTAATCTTTCAATTTCCGACCTAAACACCCTGTACCAAGGCTATCCAAACAACCCAAACGTTTTGGCATTTGATGCCCGTAACCAACTGGCAGCCAATTCACCTGCAAAAGGAACAGGAGAAGCTGGCACTGATTGTGGTGCATTTGGTGGAGACGAACCTTATGTGTTGAGTGGAGTACCTTATGTCCCCAGTATTTATGAACTAAAAGTACCTCAAACCATTGGCCAAAATGGAACTCTCAACATACAAATAAAAGCAAAAACTAATAATTGAAATGAAAAAACTACTGTTAATATCCTTCTTTTTTATATTTCAAAAAGCCAATGCCCAAACAACTATTAGAGTAGTAAATGGTCAAAACTTGCAAACTGTCATGGATGCTGCTGCAGACAATTCGATTATTATTATTGAAGGAGGAAATTATGGAAATATTAGTTTTAACAAACCTTTAAAATTGTATGGAACTGGATATTTTTTGGATGGTACATTGGCAAATACTGGTCTTCAAGCTTCAGTGGCCACTTCTATTATCAACAGTATAACTTTCAATACTAATAGTTCAAACTCAGAAATTCATGGTTTAACTACTAATGATATTCAAGTTTCATCAAATCAAATTAGTATTTATAGAACAAAATTTGGTATGTTAAATATTGGGTCGGCAGTTTCCAACTTTAATAATACGCTATTAAAACAGAATTTATTCACTGGTTTTACGATTCATCCAAATTGTCTAAATATTGTTTTTAATAATAACATTATAAGGGGGAATGGAGTAATTGGAGGTGCCTCTACATCTTTTTTTACAAATAATACTTTTGTCGATGGGTCTTTTATTACAGATGCTCAGGGAAACCCAGGGATTTTTAAGAGTAATATCTTTTTTCCAAGTTTCACTACTTCAGTCTGCAATGGAGGTTATTTTAATTTCTTTTCTAACACACAAAATTACCTCATTAATAATGTTTTTGGCATAAAAGTCAGATGTGGTTGTGGTGGATGCAGTGAAGAAAGTTTTGGATTAAATGATTTTAGTGCTACCAATAAAGTTAATCAGAACTTTTCAGTTATGTATATTTCACCAACTCCAGACATGGCACCAGATGCTCGCTACCAACTAGCACCCAACTCCCCAGCTAAAGGTGCTGGTGAGGGTGGTACAGATGCAGGTGCTTTTGGTGGTGATGAACCTTATGTATTGAGTGGTATACCATCAATACCGAGTATTTACCAACTCTCAGTACCTAATCAAGTACCACAAAATGGTATTTTAAATATACAGATTAAAGCTAAAACGAATAATTGAGATGAAAAAGATACTGATTTTATTATTGTTGAGTATTAGTTCCTATGCACAAACTGTGCATAGAGTAGTAAGCACTTCAAACCTCCAGACAGTTATTGACACTGCTACAGATGGTGATATAATAATTGTTGAGGTTGGCAATTACGGGAATGTTACCATTATTAAAAGGTTATCTATCTTTGGAACAGGTTATTTTCTAAACAAAACAAATACACCTACGCAAGGCTCTTCTTATGTTGGTTCATTTACATTAAATTCAGGTTCTGCAGGTAGTATCATTTCAGGATTCGTAACTGAAAATATTCATGTAAACTCAAATAACTGCCTAATCGCAAATAATAAAGTTTCTTCTGGGGTTTATATTGGTCAATCACAAGTAACTGAAAATGTACAAGTTAGAAAAAACTATATTGGTAATTCTTATTCTCAAAGTATTACAGTAAATAGCAATTCATTAAACTTCTCTATTTCAAATAATTTAATATTTGGAAATTCATTATTTATGAGTACCAATGGTTACGGTGAATTCAAAAATAATACATATATAGTTCAAAATGCTCCATATGACCAAAATCAAATAGTTTTTCAAAATGGTAACTATCCCAATGTAATTTTTGAAAATAATATCTTTTGCTCAATCAAAGATGAAGATTTCAGGTCCGACTTTCTATATCAATCCCGACCTAATTATCTTAAAAATAACATTTTTAAAGATTCCTATACCTTTAATTCACAGTTAGACGCAAGTAATCTATTTGGTATTACCCAAGAGTCAACTTATGTAGGTTTTTCGTCAAATACCAATAATCTTCCAGAAGATGCCCGTTATCAACTACAATCAAGTGCAGTAGCAAAAACCGCTGGTGAAGGCAACTCAGAGTGTGGGGCTTTTGGAGGTGAAGACCCTTATGTGTTGAGTGGTATGCCTTCTATACCAAGTATTTATCAACTTAGTGTGCCAATCCAAGTACCACAAAATGGTACTTTAAATATTCAGTTAAAAGCTAAAACGAATAATTGATATGAAAAGATATTTACCCAATTTCAATATTTTTATAATATTTTTATTAACTCTTTTAAGTTTTAAAGGGGTGGGTCAGGTCTGTGGGACTTTTAAGTCCAAAATTGATTTACAAAAAGACTTTGCTTTATTTTTAGACAAAAAGGCTGCCGAAACGAAGAATTTAAGAATAAATTCTTCATTGACCTATATACCATTAAAAATTTGGTTTAAACCAAAAGTAAGTGGAGAAATTCCAATTAGTTTAACAGAATTTAATAAAATGCTTGCATTTGCGAACCAAGTGTTTTTAGAAAATGGTCTTCAATTCTATTTGTATGAATTCGGCACAAATAATACAATAAGCACAAACCAGGAAATATTTGATTTAAATGAGTCAACTGCGTTAATGCTGTTTAATCAAAAAAATACCACTCATGCTATAAATGTCTACCTATTTGATAAAATAAATGTGGATGGAGAACCAATTAATGGTGCAGCGTATTTTCCTTCCCATGAATCTAATTTAAGTTTAGTTCAAGCATTTAAAGAAAGTGAAATGAATTGTTTGTACTTTACATCAACTTCAGTTGAAAATACTCTGGCACATGAATTAGGCCATTATTTAGGCTTATACCATACATTTGCACATCCCTCAGAAATAAATAATTGTGAAATCGAATCATTATCTGGCGACAATCAACATGCGGATTTTATTGATGAAACACCTGCAGATTTCGAGCCAAAAGGTGCTGAATATGATGTTAAATATTCTATAAATTCTATTTGTCAGTTTAAAGTTTTGCAAAGTAATGCTTCCTATTGTGGTATCCCAATTAGTAATTTTACACCACCAATAGACAATTTAATGGGCTATTGGCAAAAGCAAAATAAGGAATATTGTGCTAAAATTTTAACACCAAAGCAATATGCCAGAGTAAATATAGGAAAAGAGTTAAGGTTAGATAAATTACAAAATGAATATGATTTAGAGGGAATTCCTGATTTAAACATAGCTCCTACAAGCCTAATTGCCTTGAAGTCAGTCAATAACATCCTATTAACTTGGAACGACCTCTCAACAGATGAAACTGGATTTATTTTGGAACGTTCATTAAGTCCAAATTTAGAATTTGCGGCAATAGCTGGTTTGGGCCCAAATCAAACTTCTTATGTAGACCAAAACCTACCACAAAACATCACCTATTATTACCGAATTAGGTATTCCAATTCAATAACGTACAGTAATACAGCTAATTCGGCTTCAAATTATGTTTTCCCACCGACTATCACAAACCAAAATACAACTATTAACGCTGGTGATAATATTCAGTTGTCAGCTACAGGCTGTGTGGGCGGCATTATTCATTGGTCAAATAGTATGACAGGTAACAGTATAAACGTTAGCCCTATTTTACTTACAGGCTATACCGCATATTGCCAATTGAATGGGTATTACAGCTCACCATCAAATGCAGTGGTAATTAAGGTAAATTATGAAAATCATTTATCATCAGCTGAGTTTTTTATAGACCAAGACCCAGGCATTGGTAAATCATTGCCATTAAGTCTTAGTTTTTCAGGTGGACTTATTGACCAAACCGTACCAATCAATCTTAAAAACTATCAATTACCCCAAGGAGTTCATAGCATAGGTATCAGAGTAAAAGACGAAAATGATAAATGGTCGCTCACACATACTAAAACATTTTTAATTTTAGGATTCTCATCAGGTAATAGCAATAATATAGCAGATGTAGAATATTTCATTGACTCGCTCAAGCAAGATAAATCCAATTTGATTTCAACAGGTATATCGGCAAATAATGATGCCACCATTTCGATACCTGTAATTCAAAATATTCCACAAGGAGTCCATTCGATAGCATTTAGAGTAAAAGACAACCAAGGAAAATATTCTTTGTTTCACACTAAAACCTATTTGGTTTTAGGTTCAGAACCTGGAAGTAATGTTCTGAGCAAAATAGAATACTTTTTCGATTCAGACCCTGGTTTTGGCCTAGGAACACAAGTTAATTACACATCGGTATCAGGAGAAACACAAGTAATTGATATCAACACTAATGGGCTCTCTTCTGGTGTTCATGTATTAAATGTAAGAGTTAAAAATATCGCTAATCAATGGTCACTTACTCATGCAAAGGTCTTTCTAGTAATGCCTGATTTAGGGGGCACCGCTACTGTTTCTAAAATTGAATATTTTATTGATGACAATGACCCAGGTCCAGGAGTTGCCAATAATGTAGCTTATACTCCAAATCCTGACAATAAAAATGTAGTGGCCAATTTTGATTTAGACGTAAACACCTACACGCCAGGAATTCACAGAATTTCGGCCCGTGTGCTAGACTCTGAAGGAAGATGGAGCCCTGTAGTGGCTAAGGCGTTTGAGTTTTTTCCACCAATCTCAATCGTTGCATTATCAGAAATAAATGAGTTGTCATATACACTACCTAAAGAATCTACCATTCACCATTATTATGTTGCCAAAACTACAAATGGTGACAAGCCAGTGCCAGGTGTGGTAATAAACTATCAGGTTGGTCCAGACCCAACAGTCAGAAAATCAGAACCTAGTGATCAGGATGGAATTGTGGATCTGAACATAAAAACAGGCGGCGATAATTTGACTTCAAATATTGATGACTGGATTAAAGTATTTAATAATCCTGTACCAGTACAATATATCGGTATAGATAAATTTAGTATAGTCAACAGTAATCAGTTTTTTACCAATCCATTTACCGTTACTTTAAAAGAAAAGGCAGAACCAACTGAGAAAGCAGTAGAAATAGGATTGGGTGTTTCTATAAAAGCCGCTGCGGCTGACTTAGAAAAATATGAGAAAAAAAGTAAGGTTGGCAATGCTGAATTTGCTGTGGGTCCAAAGCTAGGGGCTAGCATTATGCTTGGGCCATCGCTTAGTTATCAACAGAGCGAAACAAACCCATCTGTATGGCATGTAAAATCTCGTATAGGCATAGGAGCCGAAGGTGAGGCAGGCGTAGAGGCATCTATTGAGTCTGGTAAATTTAGTGCAGAGTTAAACGGGAGTATAAATGCAGAAATAGCCACAACGCCAGGAATTTATTTCGATTTTAACAAAGACAACGCACGGCAGGTTTTTGAACTGGTAAAAAACATGTTTTTATCTAACTCATTTGTGCCTGTAGGTATTTATAAAGCTGCGAATTTCTTTAGAAGGGCAAGTATCGATGACTATTTTCCACCCAGCCCTTTGACTTTTACAGGTGGTTCTATAGGTGCGTCACTTAGTGGTAGTATCAATGGCGAATTTGGTATTACATACAACGCTGGCACTGTAGCAAATTTCCCCACTTATGCCAAATGGCTCCAAGCAGGCGGTTCATTGAAATTATCAGGCTCTAGAAACATGGGTGTAGAGATAGAAGCTGAAAAAATCAAAAATGAAGGTAGAAGTTTATCAATAAAAACGTATTCGGGTGTTGAGATGGCAGAAGAGTACGAATTGTTAACCAACCTAACAAGAAGAGGTGCCTTGAACTGGTGGAAGGCCACCTTGCCTTTTAAAAGTTATTCATCTTCAAAACAAAATGCCAACACACTTATAAACTATTATAGTAATGATGATGACTTGTTAGATACCAAAGTAAATCAGTCCTCACAAAAAACAATATCAGTAAACGGTTTACAAACGTTGAATGTAACATACAACAACATTACAACTTTTGGCCCAGAAGCACGTGGGCGAATGCTGGTAGCAAAAGACAATGCACTTTTGGGTAATTCTATTGCGAATTTTATGTTCAGCAATAGGCCTACTTATTTTAATTATGTAAACAACTTTGTGACTGGCCTGCCTCTACAAAGCTTTTCACAATCATTTTTGGATGCAAAGAATTATATCATAAATAATTTTGACCCGAATTGGTCTTCAGGTCAGTTTAGTCACGAAATCACACGTGACTATTCTATAGAGCAACCAGCACTTGCTGTAGAAATTCCAAAACTAGCTAGTAAAGTAGGAGAATTTAAATTTAATGTGGCCAATAACTATTCTTTCGATTTAGAAAAGAGTAAGTTTTCAAAAACATATAAACGTATCTTTCCAACTATCTCTTTGGCAGATAATGAATCTAATTTAGATTTATCCTTTTCAAATCCTGTTCAAGAGTTATTTACAAATCTTAAGACAAATACTGAAGCATTACCGCAAAACCTATTTGACAAGTTTATGGATTTTGTAATTCCTGTTAAACAATATTTAAACAATTTTCTTGTCTGCGTTGGCAATGGGGGCTGTCCTAGCGGTTCGAATGCAATAGCATCTGGCGAATCAAAAACGGGAGCGGTAATTAGAAAAGATCTAAATGCCAATGTGATATACGATGGCTCAACTAATACTAAAAACACATCGAGTGCTCAAAATACCCAGCCATCTTTAATGAATTTTACGGTGGGGCCTTCGCCTCAAGTCTTTGCAACAGGCACAGAGCTATATTTTGACTATTATTATCCCGAGAATAACCTGATGGCCATTACCGCTTCAGACACCATGAGAATTGTTTCAGATGTATTTACGCTTTTTGCAAATTTAAATGGGACCGAACTAAACCAAGCCCCAAACGGTAACTTCACGGTCAATACAACTTGGAATTCAAACGACCTCGAGTTGGCAGGAATGCCTCAGAACTTAGTACCTAAGATTATTTTTAAGCCAAACGGGGCATCAACTTGGCAAATAATTGGAGATGTTAATCAAACAATAAACTTTAACCAGTTAGGTGTTTTTGCCTTTGGAGTTTCTTTAGAAAATGACCTCGTGCCACCAACAATAGCTGTTCAAGCTCCGAGCACCTTTACACAAGGTCAAATTATGACAATTAATATTTCCGATAATCTATCTGGTATAAACTGGAATAACACTTCTATTTTTATTAATGGTATCGCCGTTGCTTATACCCATACAGGCTCACAAATTCAGCTCACTTTGCCTGCTTCGGCAGACAATACTTATTTTGTACAAGTTTTGACGTATGATTTTTCATTTAATTATAAAAGCTATGAGCGAGTATATCCGTGTGCTGTCTCATTATTAATTAGAAGTCTGGAAGGTAGAAGCGATGCCCCGATCATAGAGAAAGTATCTAACTTTATAGAAATTGATACACAAGTGCCTGGGGGAAAAGATATTATACTGAATGCAGGTAAAAACATCGTCTTTAAACCAGGATTTAGGATAGAAGCTGGTCAGGTAATGACAGCGGAAGTAAAAGGATGTGAAAATTAGACTACTACTTTAAATATTAGGGAAGCCTTAAAAACATAAATTAGTTTTAAGGTTAATACCAAAAAAAGAAAATTATATATAGGCCGATAAAAATAAGAGAAGGTCAAACGAAAATATTATAACAATCGATGGTTTTTAAAATTATATTTTATTAATGTATAAATATGCCAGTCGTTTGATGGGAAACAATACTTAGATATCACTCAAGTATTCCACGACTCATTCGGTGTTTGAGAAAATTTCTGGCTAAAGATGAATTTATAGATCCATTACCTGAGTTTACCCAAATTAACCCAAATTATTATAAGTTAACAATAAGAAAACAAGTGATGTTAATTCACAAAAACTACCTACATAATCACATGAAATAAATTAACACAACTCGCCCAACCTTTCCCACACCTTCCTAATCCTATCCCTAAACTCATCCACCATCCAAGCGGGCTCAAGGATTTCGATATCCTCAATATGTTCCATAATTTTAGCCCATAACTCAGGGTTGGGAATTACTTGTAAAGAAAAGGTCATGGAAGTCGAATCCTCTAATTCCAAGTGGTTGGTTTGTGAATGATGCCATTTTTTTGAGTCCACATAATAGGCTCGTTTTTTCTTGACTTTAAACTTGATTTTTTCTTTAGAACCATCTTTTGTAACAGAATTACCTATAACATTCGTAAAATGTGAATGGGCATCAAATGTACTTTCACCTTGTAAATTTTGGCTACTAAACTCTTCTTTTTCAATTCTATCGATTGCGAAATTTTGATACACTTGCTTATTATAGTCATAAGCAATTAATGCCCATCGATTATTGTACTCCCTCAACAACACAGGCACTATTGTAATTTTTGTCGAATCAATACTCCCAAAATATCTATAGCTAATGTCAATAACTCTTTTTTCGGCAATGTATCTATAGTACTTATCCAGCTTTTCAATATTCCTAAGCTCCACTTTTTCAAATTGGATTATTGGATTTTCTTCTAAATCAAGACTTCTGACTTCTTGCTCCAGATTAATTAGAAGTTTAGCGATGTTTCGATTATATAGCTCATCATGTGACTTTTGCCTTACAAAAGCCAAAATCTCATTGGTTTCTCCTATATCTACGCCCTCCAGAGCATTCAGCATCGAAAACGGCTTAGCATACCAATATCCTCTATGCCTATTTGCTGAAACCACCGCTCCTAGCAACCTCAAATCAGCAATATCAGATGCTACCATTCTTTCATTGGTATCAAAGCCTAGGCTTTCGAGCATTTCGACAATTTCGATTGCTGAAACTCCATCTGACTTTCTCAAAATTTTATGAATCTCAAAGATTCTTTTTATACGCAATACACTATCACTTTTCTTTGCCATTTCATTTTTATCAACTACACCATAAATGTAGTTTAAGTTTTCAACATCTCCAAAATAGCACCACTTTTGCATCAGAAAAAAAAATTAGAAATATGGCAAATACCTCTACATCAATCTCAATATTTGAAAACATAAGTTTTAAGCCGACAAATTCTCAGGCTAAGGCTTTGTACGAGTTGGAGAGTTTTATTGAAAACGCTTCGGATGATAGAGTATTTATTTTAAGCGGTTCGGCTGGTACTGGTAAAACCACCCTAACAAAGGCTGTGGTTGATTATTTGAATCTACTTGAACTTCCAGTGGTATTACTTGCCCCTACTGGCAAAGCAGCCTCAATACTGAAGTTAAAGTCAGGCATGGAAACCCAAACCATACACCAGCTGGTTTACCACCCTGAACAATTGGAAGATGGCAGAGTAAAATTCAACTTCAAAGAAAACCAATCGGAAGTTAGAACAATATATATAGTTGATGAGGCTTCTATGATTCCAGCAACAAATGCCTCCACTGGAGAGTTTATATCTGCCAACCCACTTCTTCTTGATTTCATGCGGTTTGTATTTATGGGTAACCCGCTTAACCAAATCGTTTTCCTTGGTGATACTTATCAATTAACTCCTGTTTTGGAAAATGAGTCAATAGCACTTTCAGCCAAGCGTATTAATGAAATATTTGAGTTGTCTGTGAAGCAGGTTCAATTGACCGAGATTACAAGGCAAGCCATCGATTCACCAGTATTGAAGCTGGCTAATCAAATAAAAACCGCAAGAGACCAAAACATTAGTCTGTACAGCCTAAGGCCACCAAGATTGACAAGTGCCGAATTAGCCTTGGACTATTACACTACCTTTTTTGACAATCAGCATTTAGATGAGATTATGCTGATTTGCAAATCCAACGACCAAGTACAAGATTGGAATAGAAAAATTAGGGAAAAATTAGGTCTAGGGCATTTTACTTTATGTGTTGGTGATGTGGTAATGCTCCGAAGTGCTTGGATGGACGCAAACCATCAGCTGGTAAACGGCAACATGGGTGTGATAGCCTCATTGTCAGACAATACAGAAGAAATAGCTGGTTTGAGATTTAAAGATGCCGAAATAGTTTTTAAAAATGGAGACGAATTCATAAGGATAAACTCCAAAGTTTTGTTAGATTCGCTTGATAATCCTGCAGCCAAATTGGATACAGAGTCCATCAAATACCTCAAAAATGATAGAATGGCAAAAAATACAGTTTACAGGGCCTCTCAAAAAGCAAAAGACGACCCATACATGAACGCCATGCGACTGAGCTACGGATTCGCCCTCACTGGCCACAAAGCCCAAGGCAGTGAGTGGAAAAGAGTACTTTTTACACCAGACAAATTACGCTCCACAGACCATGATTGGATGTACACGGCGGTTACTAGGGCAAGAAATGAGGTATTTAGTTGGTGGTTTAACAAATAATATATGGCACATTTAAATTATTTTGGGATTGAGAATTTTTTGGAATTTTCGGAGAAATCTGTATTCCACTTCAGATCAATATCACTTATTACTGGAGATGAAAATTCCTCGAAAAATAAATTATTCAGCTCCCTAGAATTGTTTTTTCATTTTGAGGATTTAGATAAATTAGAATACGATTTGAAAATTGACAAACTCCGTAGGGAATATAAGGTTAACTTACTCAAAAAGGATCAACAAATATTTCCTCTAAAGTTCTATTTTCCTGTAAACGTTGATAACTATCCAGAATTGGGAACAAATACATTATTTGAGTGTGAATTTTGTATAAATCATGACGGTAATAAAAGTTACTCCTATTCCTATAATGATAAAAAGTTTATTGTTTTTGAAGAAGATAAAATAACCTTTAATGCTAATATTTTTTTTAAAAATTTACTTTCCTCAGATTCGCTGGAAGTAATTAATGTTGGAAAAATTAAAAGAGGCGGAATTCATTCACTCAATTCTAAACTACAAGGAAGTGGGAATTTTGTAATTGTAAATAAAGACAATTCAAGCAAAAGGGGGTTATTAAAGTATGTAGAAGGAATAGGAGAAGTAGATACGTTCGAAAAAATTAATTATACAGAAATTTACTTAGGAGATAGTGAAGAAAAATTAGAAGCGATTCTAAAATTATATCAAAAGAAATTTCCTGAAAATTCCACTTTTCAACAGAACAAGAAATTTAATGCTTATAATTCCCTTCAAGATGGAACATCATATGAAAGTGAAGAATTTTTTGACAACCCATTGTTTGAGCTATTTTCAAAATTTCTTAATCCTTTTGAAAGCCTATTTTTGAGTGAATTATTTGAAAAAGTCAATAAAAATTTATTTGAGAGTTGGAGGTTTTTGGCAAAAAAAATCACTAATATCCAAAAATATTCAGAAAGTAAAAATGAAGAACGTTTTGATTCTATACATAGATTTATTAAAAAAAGCTCCGATAATTCATTACAATCTATAAAATTTTGGTTGGGTATAGAAGGATTTGATATTATTAATAATGTTGACAAATTTACCAATTTAGATGAATTTAATAAATTATTAAATTTCGAAAACTACAGTTCAGAAAAAGGTAACAACGTTTATTTACGACTAATTACATTAATCATAGAACTCTATACATCTAAAGAAAAGATATTTTTAATTGATGATCTTGATTTTCCTACTGATTCAAATTTTGTGCAAAAATTGGCTTTATTATTTTTAGATGTCGAAAAAAAATTTCATCACCAACTATTAATTCAGATAAAGGGAAATAATATCCTTAAAGAATTCCAGGATTTGATAAAAGACAAAAAATTAAATTCTAAAAGAATTTGTATTTACAATTTTAAAGGTAATTCAGAATTTTCTCATGATTTAATAAATAAAGTTGATTTTGAAGAAGATGGTAGGCTATCAGAAAAACTTTATACATATGAACTATCAGAAATCAAATCTAAAATCCTATCAATTTTTGAAATTTTGCGTTCTGGGGGTTCAAGCTTTGAAGACCATCATGTCATATTGTTTCTTTTATCCACTTACAAGGACGGATTATTAAATGCTAATTGGAAGCTTAACAATTCTAGTATTATTGAAGAAATTGGAAGCAACCTTATTCTGCATGAAAATCTCTATTTCAAAAATTATAGCAGAATTTTTGAAATATATAGGAATCTAATAAATAGAATTTCGCCAAATGAACTGGAACAAATCTTAAAAATAGTTTTTGACCTAGACAAATCTTCACTCAAGGAAAATTTCCTCGAAATTTTTGAAGAGACGCTAGAAAAGATGGCACCTGATCAAAGCCGCACATTTGGAGGGGCCATTTTACCGAAAAAGCTATCCAAATTCATGAGTTCTTTGGTAACTTCAAAATCTGATAAAACAGTTTATATTCCTTTTGCCGGATTCAATTCAATTGGGATCGAACAAAAAAACTATTCTGTCCTTATTTCTCAAGAAGTTAATCAGACAGTTTGGGCATTAGGAATCCTCAGAATTATGGCTCATAATATCGTCATTAATTCCAAATTTGAATGTGAAAATTCATTAATTAATTGGCCAAAAAATCAAAAGTTTGATTTGATAATTTCTAACCCACCATTAAATGTTAGGCTTGGAGAGACTTTCGAAAACACTGAATTTAGTTCAAATACTGTTGAGAGTTTTTTATTAGAAAAAGGCTTAAATTCTCTCAATGAAAATGGGAAATTGGTTGCAATAGTAAGTCAAAGTTTTCTGTATGAAACCTTTAGAACGAGGAGCCTAAAGGAATTTCTTGTTAAAAATGGCCACATTGAAACAATTATTAACCTTCCTGAGGGGGTTTTAAGTCACACGAGCATCTCAAGTGCAATAATAGTTATTCGAAAATCCTCAAAGGATTCAAAATCTATCAAAATGATAGATACACGATCTTTTGAAATGATAGAAAACCTCAGGACTAAAAGCTTGAAGTTCGATGAAATTAGTAGCATAATATCATCTGATCTTGAAAACCCCAATTTACGTTCAGTAAGCATTGAAGAAGTAATTGAAAATGATTACATTCTAAGTGTACCAAGGTATTTTTTAGTGGTACCAAAAGGAGTAAAGCTCCGTGAAGTTCTTACTCAAGTTAGACGAAATATTAGGAGTATACCTGAGACTGGCAAATTTGTTAGGATTAGAGACCTCAAAGAGGATGCACTTGACTTTACCTTTTCAGCAGATAAGTTGGAAATTCTACCATTACGGCAAAATTTAGCTTCCGAGGTAAATCAAAGTTGTTTAATGATCGCCTCCCGTTGGAGAACATTGAAACCAACAATATTTAATTTTGATGGTACTACCATTTATGTTTCAAGAGATATATTCTGCTTTGAAGTAAACGAATCAATAGTTGATACTGCCTTTCTAATTAGTGAATTAAATAGCGAAAATGTCAAAAAGCAATTAGAAGCTTATCAGATAGGTTATTCAGTTCCATTTATTAGGAGAGAGGATTTTTTAAATATTGTCATAAGTATTCCTGAAAACAAGGAACAACAAAGACAGATACTGATTAGGGTTCAAGAGGAAGCATTAAAGGCAAAAGAAAAAGAATCTGGTCTTGATTTGCGATTGGCCGAATTCAAAGAGAATTACACTCGTGACTTACAATCTCTAAAACATAGCGTAAGGCAATATTTATCTCCGTTAAGATCAAATATTTCGGGAACCCGAAAATTTTTAAAAAAAAACGAGGGTAAACCAATTTTTCTCAATCAGATTTTTAGTGAAACCCAAAATATTACTCTAGAAGCCCATCTTGATAGGCTAGACCATATTTTAAACTCTATAAACACATTGTTAAAATCAGATGGATTTGAAATTAAGAATATTCAACAATTGGCTCTTCAGGAATTAATAAAAGAGGCTATTACCTTGTTTTCTGAAGAAAAATATTTTACCATCGAAAATCGCATAGAGGAGTCTAATTCGATAAATGAGATAAACCCTGAGGATTTAGAAATTACACCAATTGTTTCTATTGCAAAAGCTGATTTCATGACTATAATATCAAATATTATTTCTAATGCCAAGAATCATGGATTTAGTGACAAGAAAAAAAATAATATAATTCGGATTTCTTATAGAATAGCTGAAGAATACATCTATTTGGAATTGTCAAACAACGGTACTCCAATGCCCATAACATACGATACAAAAAAACTTACCACTAGAGGGGAAAAAACATCTGATAGTTTAGGTACCGGTATTGGCGGCTCCGACATTAAATTATTAATGGACGCTTATGGTGGAGAGCTTGAACTTGTAAACAATCCAACAGAAGAATTTCCAGTAACATATATTTTAAAATTTCCATTTACTATAAATGAATAACATGAAAATCAATGTTTTGTGGATTGATGACCAATACAAAATTCAATATCCAGATTTTGCGAGCGAAGCTGAATTTGAAGGTATTTATTTAACTGGTTTTGAATCTCATGAAGAAGGTATTGAAGAATTAGAAAAAAACCTTAATCTTTATGATGCAATAATTCTCGATGCAAAAGTTAAAAATTATAAATCGGATACAGATACCGGCCTGACAGGCCTAGCAGCATCAAGAGACTACCTAAATAAACTCAATGCTAAAGGCAAATACTTGCCATATTTTATTTTTACTGGTCAACCTGACTATTCAGGTAATGAAATGTTTAGACAGTCTTATGGAGATTTTTACATAAAAGGAGATGAAAATCAAAAACTATGGGATGATATAAAAAATAAGGTAACAAATAAAGAGATCTTCAAGCTTAAAAATAAGTATAACAAAATCCTAGATTTTTGTGACGATAATTTTCTGAGTAAAGATTATTACAATAGAATATTTTCAATTATTGAAAGTTTGGAGTCAGCGACCGATCTTAAAAATCTTGAAGATTTGTTTCTACCTATCAGGAAAACCTTGGAAGGAGTATTTAAGAAATTATCCAATATTGGACTTATACCTCAGGACATAAGTTTTAATCAAGTAGGATATTTTATAACAAATAGGAATAAAAATTTTGAAGTTTTTTCAAATAAGTTTCATCCTACAATTGCAAATTACATAGAACAATTGATTTTGTTTATACAAGATGTCGAGCATGATAAAGATGATTTAAAGCTAAAGGCCGACGAATACATAAGAACTCAAAACAATGATTTTCTGTATAAAAGTATTGTATATCAATTTTTAGACTTTTTAACTTTTTCAAATAAACTAATAATGAAATTCCCTAATGTTGAGGAAAATTTACAGAGCTGGAAAAGAAATGGTAATGATAATGAATTTGAAGGTGTCTTAGATAAGGACAACAACGGTAATTATTTTTGTGGAGAATTTTTAATAACATACAAGTTAGTTAACGAATTAGATCTAAAGATTGGCGATAGCTTGAAAATTTATTCCTCATTGAGCAACACGAAAGCATACTCAGATATTTACAAAAAAATGGCTTTAAAATTATCTAAACTTTAACCCTATTGTTATTATTAATTGCCAACATTTTTAATATACATCAACCACTCCATAAATGTAGTTGACATTTCACTATAAAAATAAATTCTCCCAACTTTGTCCCAATAAAAATATTTGAGATTCTAAAACTACTTTTACGTTATGAAAACACTCCGAAGCATTGAAAAAGAAATAAATCCAAAGAATCCATTTGAGGATTGCAAACTTGACAGAGAAAAATACGCAGATAATCTCACCAGAATAATAGAAAACTACCCTTCTGGCTTTGTAATGGCTCTTAATAACCGTTGGGGTGATGGAAAGACCTTTTTTGTAAACAGATGGAGAGCAAAACTAAAAGAAAAGGAAGGATTCCAAGTGGTATATTACAATGCGTGGGAAGATGATTATTCTGAAAATGCTTTGGTTTCGATTATAAGTGAAATCACTGAAGATATAGAAAATAATGATAAGAAACTCCTAGATATAGTTTTAGAAAAAGGAACAGGCCTTTTTGTGAAATCATTACCTGTTTTATTAAAAATTGCAGTAAAAAAACTAGCAGGGAAAGATGGGTACGAGGACTTAGCCACTTTAATAGGAGAGGAAATGGGTAAACCTTTCCAAAGTTTGATAGACGAATACAAAAATCAGAAAAAAACAGTTGAAGGGTTCAGAGAGGCATTAAAAGCATTCGCTGAAAAGGCAGGAAATGGTAAACCTATAATAATATTTATAGATGAATTAGACCGTTGTAAGCCCTCATATGCAGTTGAAGTTTTGGAAATTATAAAACATTTATTTTCGGTAGATAATATAGTTTTTGTTCTATCAGTTGATAAAGAACAGTTAGCTAACTCTATAAAAGGATATTATGGCAGTGACCAAATTGATGGGACTGAGTATTTGAAACGATTTATTGATTTAGAATTTTCACTTCCAAAACCTCAACTGGGAAAATTTGTTGAAGCTACTTTTGAAGCACTTCATTTTAATGAACATTTTATTACTTTCAGAAATCAATATGGACAGACAGTAGATGAAAAACCGCAATTATTGAATTTCACAACCACTTTTGCACAAAACAAAAACCTCAAACTTAGAGCTACAAAACAATTATTATCTAAACTAAGAACGGTTTTGTACTCTTTCCATAAAAATGATTATACTATACCTAACATTCTTCTAATTTTGATTTACCTACAATCTACCGAGATTGAAGTTTTCGAAAAAATAAAAAAGAAAGAAATAAGTATTGAAGAGCTTCTAAAAATAAATAAAGAACTTTTATTCTCGGGTAATTCTCCTAAAAAATCGAAAATCCCGAATGCCTTTAATAGGCATGAACTTATATTATATTCCCTTTATTCAAATTACCTTAATGAACATTTTGTCATAGATTTGACAGACGTTAAAAACAAAGAGAACTTTCAAAGTCGATTTGAAAAAGTATCAATTGACTTTGAATCACTTTATAATTATCTGTCAAATCAAGGCAATTTTGTTTTCGAAACAGAGTATATGATTGACTACTTGATTGAAAAAATCGAACTTTCAGAAACCTTAAAATTTAATAATTAACCCCCACCCCATGATCACAGGAGAACTAAAACAACAAGTAGATAAAATTTGGCTGGCGTTTCATACGGGCGGAATTGCCAATTCCCTTTCTGTAATTGAGCAGTTTACCTATTTGCTGTTTATACGTAGGCTCGACGAAGAGCAGTTGAAAGAGGAGAAAAAAGCGGCTTTAGTGGGTATTCCTGTCAAAAAGGTGATTTTTACTGAGGCACAGCGTGAGCTTAGGTGGAGTTCGTTTAAAGACAAAGACCCACAACAGATGTTTGACCTCTTCACCAAGCCTTTGGTAGATGGCCTCTCGGTATTTGACCACATGAAGAGTGTAGGAGAAGGCGTGTTTGCCCAATACATGCAAAACGCTACTTTTATAATTGCCACGCCACGATTACTCGACCAGGTGGTGCAGCTCATTGATAAAATCAACATGGACGACCGAGACACCAAGGGCGACCTCTACGAATACATGCTCTCCAAAACCGCTGAAGCGGGTACTAATGGACAGTTTCGTACACCTCGCCACATCATCAAGCTGATGGTAGACATGGTGGAGCCTAAAAAAGACGATGTAATATGTGACCCTGCCGCTGGAACTGCTGGTTTTTTGGTGGCTGCTGGAGAATATTTCAGAGATAATCACGCTGACTGGTTTCATGAAACAGCATTTAGGGAGCATTTCAACAAAGAAATGTTTAATGCAATCGAAAATGACGTGATGATGGTACGTATAGGTGCCATGAACATGCAGCTACATGGCATAGAAAACCCAAAACTTCAAAAAAATGACTCGCTCAGTAGCGATGAAGACGTGAAAAACATCAGAGAAAAATACTCTTTGATACTGGCAAATCCACCTTTTACGGGGAGCCTTGACTATGAAGCCGTAGAAAGTAGCATATTGAACACGGTAAAATCTAAAAAGACCGAATTGTTGTTTCTGGGTCTTATGCTACGGATGCTCACCAAAGGTGGCCGCTGTGCGGTGATAGTGCCTGATGGCGTTCTTTTTGGCGGCTCCAATGCCCACAAGCAAATCAGACAGGAGATTATAGAAAATCACAAACTCGATGCAGTAATATCTATGCCGAGTGGCGTATTCAAACCTTATGCTGGGGTGAGTACAGCCATATTGTTTTTTACAAAAACTGAAACTGGGGGCACCAAAAACGTGTGGTTCTACGACATGAAAGCCGACGGCTATACGCTGGACGATAAACGCTATGAAACCCCAAATGTGAACGACTTACCTGACATTTTGGCAAGATATAAAAACTTGGATGCTGAAAAAGACCGCAAACGCACAGACTCAAGTTTTTTGGTACCAAAGACCGAAATAGTTACAAATGACTACAACCTCAGTATCAACAATTATAAGGAAACCGAATATGTGGAAACACAATATGACGCTCCTACTGATATTATTACGGCCATTGAGGATCTGGACAAGGAGAGATTACAGGCTTTGGAAACTTTAAAGGCGATGTTGGGATGAAAAATGTAAGTTTAACAGATGTTTGTGATTTTCAAGGTGGTACTCAACCTCCAAAAAGTTTTTGGAGGAAAAGTAATGCTTCTGGGTATGTAAGAATGCTTCAAATAAGAGATTTTACTCAACCCGAAAAGGATAATATTGAATACGTTAAAGATACAAAAAATACCAAAAAATGTAATGACGATGATATCCTAATTGGAAGATATGGAGCCTCAATTGGTAAAATTTGTACTGGATTGGCTGGTGCTTATAATGTTGCCCTCATTAAAACAATTCCGAATAAATCATTATTGAATAAAAGATTCCTTTTTTATATTTTAAAGAGTTTAAATTTTCAAATATTCATTCTAAGTATTGGTTCAAGGGCAGCACAAGCAGGTTTTAATAAGGAAGACCTATCAAACTTCCAAATCCCCCTTCCATCATTAGAGGAGCAAAAACGCATAGCAGCCATATTGGATGCAGCCTACCTACACCGCCAAAAAACAAAAGAACTTATCGCCAAATACGACGAGCTCTCTCAGGCCTTGTTTTTGGATATGTTCGGGGATCCAGTTAATAATCCGAAAGGATGGGAAGTGAAAAGCCTAAAAAGTTTGTCAACAAAAATTCATAGTGGCAATACACCAAAGGGTGGAAGCAATGTTTATGTTGAAAGTGGCATAACTTTTTTCAGAAGCCAAAATGTTTGGAAAAACAATCTAATTTATGAGGACATAGCTTACATAGACCAAGAAACTCACAACAAAATGACAAAAAGTAGCCTAAAGTATGGCGATCTTTTAATGACTAAAACTGGAAGATTTAACACTGAAAATAGTTCCTTAGGGCGAGCAGCAATATACTTGGGCCATGACGACATGGCAAATGTAAATGGTCATGTATATTTAATAAGGTTAAAAAAGGGACAGGTTAATAAGTTTATCCTACATATACTCACATCAATTCAATTTAGAGATTTAATTAGGAGAGTTTGCGTAGGCGGTATTGATAAAAGGCAGCTCAATAAAAACCATATTGAAGATTTTCCAATAGTGACTCCTCCTAAAATGCTACAAGAGAAATTCATCACTCTATTGGAATTAATCGAAAATCAAAAATCTCAAGCTATCCAAGGCCATCAAAAAGCTGAGGAATTATTTCAAAGTCTTTTGCAAAAGGCATTTAAAGGAGAGTTATGAGAGAAATTGAATCAGAAATATTAGCCCCTGAAGAGTATCTTGAACGATTCATCTATGATAACCCCGAACTAGAAAAGTTGGAGGCGGTTATAGACCAGTTCAATATTTTCTCTTCCTTGGGCATTATCAATCAGGAAATACGACATTCTAATTTTTTGGCTTGGCTGCTTGACCCATCAGAGACCCACAATCTAACTGACTATTTCACCAATCTCTTTCTTAAGCTCGCTCTGAAATCGGGAATAACAAAAAACACCGATCTAAACATTTTCGACATCGAGACTTTTGACCTCACCGACATAAAAGTTTACCGTGAATGGCATAACATCGATGTATTATTGGTAGATGAGTCCAATCAGTTTGTTTGTTTAATTGAAAACAAGATAGACAGTACGGAACATAGTGAGCAGCTCTCAAAATACCGAAATGTAATGGAGCATCATTTCAAAAATTACAAAAAGATATTCATCTATCTGACTGTTCATGGTGGCTCAGCCGAAAATGAAGACTTATACATCTCTATCAAACACAAAGAAGTAGCTGGATTGATTGAGACATTGTTTGAACGCCGAAAATCCCAAATGAATGATGATGTTGTCCTTTTTATACAACATTACGCCGAAATGCTAAAAAGATATATTATGGAAGAATCAGAAGTACAGCAACTATGTGAGGCCCTTTATAAAAAACACCAAAAGGCTCTCGACTTGATTTATAAATACCGCCCCGATATATATTCTGAAGTTCAAGGTATTTTAGAAGAAATCATTGACGAAAATCCAATTCTCGTTAGAGATCATTGTAGTCGTACAGCCATCAGGTTTATACCAAAAAGCCTGGATTTCTTTCCAAAAGTGGGTAAAGAATGGACCAAAACCAAAAGAATCCTCTTGTTTGAGATTCAGAATTACAATGAACGAATCAACATGAACCTCATCATTGGCCCCACCGAAACACACGGTCATATCAGGGAGATGATATTTAATTTGGCAAAAGAAAATGCACTTTTTAAAAACGCATTCACCCAGCTTGCAGCCAAATGGTCAACCATTCACAAGCATTCCTTACCCAAAATTGCAGAAGTGAGGAGTCAAAAAAGTAGAGAAAAACAGAAAGAATTACTAAGCAAAGCATTTAATCAATTCGTAGAGAATATATTACCATCTTTGGAAAGTGTTATTTTGAATTTAAAAGACCAAGTTGAGTTAGAAGAATAGATGATGCCATTAACACAGATATTTTAAATAATAATTCGAAATTTATATGTTAGTTTAGTAGTCTTAAACTAAAATATAAAAACCTTTATGTTAGTTTGAGAACATAATTTTTTAACAAAATCGCAGGCTAAATTTTATGAGCAACTTTAGTTTCTTGGCGTCCCAATTCCCCGAAATCGCTCGTGAGGCGATGGAGGCTGAATCGCTTGCTCAAATTTCGCCAAAATCCTGTGCTGTATTATCTCGAAGTGCCTTAGAAAAGGCAGTTTTTTGGATGTATGAAAATGACAACAGCCTGCGTTTGCCTTATGATAAAACACTTGCCTCGTTGCTCTTTCAACATGAGTTTAAAGCTATAGTTGATTACAGACTTTTTCAGGAAATCAAATTAGTAAAAGATATAGGCAACAACGGTGCTCACGGCAAAAGCGTCAACCAACAAGAGGCAATTGCTTCACTCAAAAACTTGTTTAGATTTTTATCATTTTTGGGCTTCTATTATGGCAATCCTCAGCTCAAATCTCAGCCTTTCGATGGAAACAATGTACCTGATGGCGAAGAGCTAAAACGCAGCAAGGCACAGATGCAAGAGCTTGCTGAAAGACTTGAAGCCCAAAACGAACAACTTAGAAAAGAAAGAGCCGAAAGAGAAATAGAGCAGGAATCAGCCAAAGAACTCAAAGAACAATTTATAAAACTTCAAAAAGAAACTACCGAACGTCGAGAATTACGAGAACAAGCCTACGTGTTGGAGGAAGTTGTTCCCGTTTTATTGCCTGAGGCAACCACTCGTAAGCTATACATTGATGTTTTACTAAAAGATGCTGGCTGGGAAAATCTTCGCAAAGGCTTTGAGTCAGAATATGAAGTAAAAGGCATGCCGATCAGCACCAATCCATCAGGCAAAGGATATGCCGATTATGTGCTTTGGGGTAAAAACGGCAAGCCATTGGCAGTAATAGAGGCCAAACACACTATGGTGGATGAAAAGAAGGGAAGATACCAAGCGGAATTATATGCAGATTGTCTCGAAAAAATGCACGGCCAAAGGCCAATAATATTTTATTCGAACGGCTTCGAAACCAATATCTGGGATGATACTTTTGGCATAAATCGCCCGGTACAGGGTTTTTATACACAAGATGAACTCCAACGCAGCGTTGACCGTCGTCGTGACCGAAAAGACCCGAGGCTTTTTCAGCCCAATACTAAAATTGCAGGTAGAGCCTATCAACTTGAGGCCATCAAAAGAGTGGCTGAAAACATAGCAATTACTGCAAAAGACGGAAAACTTAGGGAAGCTAGGAGGCATAGCCTACTGGTTATGGCCACAGGAAGCGGTAAAACCCGAACATCGGCAGCAATGGTAGATATGCTCACTAAATGTAATTGGGCAAAACGGATACTATTTCTGGCAGATAGAAATGCATTGGTGACGCAAGCAAAAAATGCGTTTAAAGCATATCTGCCTGACCTTACAACCATAGACCTCACCCAAGAAAATGACGATGGCGAAGCCAGAATCGTGTTTTCTACCTATCCCACCATTATGAACCGAATAGACGCCATCAAAAGTGGCGACGGGAGGTTTTACGGGGCAGGAAATTTTGATTTGATAATAATAGACGAAGCCCACCGCTCAGTCTATCAAAGCTACAGAGCCATATTTGCGTATTTTGATGCTATGCTTATCGGACTTACGGCTACTCCTAAAACCGATATCGACAAAAATACTTATGACCTTTTCCATATCGAGGACAACAATCCCACTTTTGCATATGAGCTGACAAGGGCAGTGGAAGAAGGCTTTTTGGTGCCGATGAAGTCACTGAGTGTTCCCCTCAAGTTTCAACGAGAGGGTATCAAATACTACGAACTCAGCGAAGCCGAAAAATTCGAATACGAAGAAAAATTTGGAGACCCTACCAAAGAGGAAGCTCCTGACGAAATAGGCAGCTCAGCACTAAACAAATGGCTGTTTAACACTGATACAGTCGATAAGGTACTTGCTCACCTTATGGAAGTGGGCATAAAGGTTTCTGGTGGCGACAAATTAGGCAAGACCATCATATTTGCCAAAAATCACCAACATGCACTATTCATAGAGGCCAGATTTAACAAAAGCTATCCCGAATACGGTGGCAAGTTTTTGAGGGTTATTGACAATTATGAAAGCAAAGCCCAGGCTCTTCTGGAAAAGTTTGTAGATGAGATAAAAGAAGTAGATCCACAAATTGCAGTATCGGTTGATATGATGGATACTGGCGTCGATGCCCCAAGAGTGGTCAATTTGGTGTTTTTTAAGCCTGTAAAAAGTCCAACTAAGTTTTGGCAAATGATTGGTCGTGGTACCAGACTTTGTCCCGATTTGTTTGGGCCAGGAGACCATAAAAAAGAATTCCTGATACTAGACTATTGCCAAAACTTTGAGTTTTTTGATGAAAATCCCGATGGCTTAATCCAAAGTATTGCAAAACCTCTTCAACAACAGATATTCGAAGCCAAGCTTGACATTGCCATGCTCGTTGGCAACCTGCATGAAATCTCACCAGATGACGCAGAAACACGTGAAAACTATCTAAATCAGCTACATCAAACTGTTTCTAATTTAGAACATGGGCGTTTTGTGGTCAGAAAAGAACTCAGGTTTGTAGAAAAATTTAGCAAATCTGAAGTTTGGCAAAATTTAAACTCGACAGACATCAATGATATTAAAAGTCATTTGTCACACTTGGAATCTGGTGCTTCTGGCGACGAAGAACTTGCTAGACGATTCGATATTTTGGTATTAAACCTTCAAATAGCAAGGTTGAGGAACAGCCCATCTGCTCGGAACATGATAATCAATATTATTGGAACGGCTCAGGTATTACAAAAGAAAACCACTATACCTGAAATAGTGGAAAACCTTCCTCTATTAAAAGATATCCAAAAGGATGTTTTTTGGGAGAATGCAAATACCAAAAGTATAGAAAATGTTAGACTTTCATTACGTGGCTTGATAAGGTTTTTGGATAGGCACAATCAAACACCTGTTTATACCCACTTTGAAGACGACCTCAATTTGGATGGCATAGTGGTGAAGGAACCAATGAGTACATATGGCAATTTACAATCTTACAAAGACCGTGTGGAGAGCTATATCCGCAAAAACCGTCACCATTTCAGTATTGATAAACTCAATAAAAACATCCCTATTACCGAAGCAGACCTGAAAGCTCTCGAAGACATTCTTTTTACAGACGAAGCCGCACAAAACAAACAACAGTTTGAAAAAGAGTATGGTGACCGACCTCTAGGAGTTTTTATTCGAAGCATTATAGGCTTAGATATTAAAGCCGCACAAGAGGCTTTTGCTGACTTTATAAATACAGGCACACTCTCTGCCGATCAAATCACCTTTATCAATAATATCATAACCTATCTGAGTAAAAACGGTACGATAGACAAGCAAATGCTTTTTGAGTCCCCATTTACCGATGACCACTTCGAAGGCCTTACTGGTGTCTTTAAAAAGGAAACTGAGGTTATTCAGCTGGTGAGGATAATTGATAGGATTAATGCCAATGCTGGGGCGGGGTGAGGAAAAAATAATTGAAACCATCTATGGAAATAAGCAGAACTGATTTTCAGAAAGCAAAAAAGATTTTAGGTTATTTCGAAAAGCCTACGTTTGAATTAATTGAAACTGCCAAAAACTTCTCATCAATTCTTGGGGAGCTCATGGAGAGTCTTCATGATGCAAAAGTACATGTAACGAGGCAAGAGAAGAATATTGAACCCTTGACTCATAGATACGTTTTTTTATCTTTCTCATTTCTTCATTTACTCAAAGGAACCCCAATGCATTTATTAAATAAAAGAATAAATTGGTACGACTATAGTGGTTCCAGAGTTTTATTGAGAAGTATTGTTGAGAATTACCTGACATTTGATCATTTAATAATCCAACCCAAAGAAAAAGAAGAAAGAGATTTTAGAATCAATATCTATGAAATGATCGGGTATTTAAACCGTCGAAGAATAAATCCCCAAAGTCAAAAAGAAAAAGACCATATTGAATTTGAAAAAAGTTTGATATTGGGGTTGTTAAAAGAAATAAAAAGCTCCAAATATTTTTTAAAACTCTTTAAAGGGAAGCAAACGAAAATTGAAAAAATTGAAATGAATTTAAAGCCAGAATCTATTTTTAGTATTTCAGAAATGTTTGAAAATTCTTTGATTAGAAATAGCTCCACAGCAAAGTTTTGGCTTATTATGTCAAACCATGCTCATTCTGAGTTTATCGGAATAAATCAAGTCCAATATATAACCCAAAACAATGATTCTAAAGAAATTGACTCTGATATAAGAATGTTAGTAAGGATTAATTTAGGCTTAACCAGCCTTTACATTCAAAATCTAATTTCTAAATACAAAAGTGCGGAGTTTGTTTTTAATAAAAAATATATCAAATATGAAGAGGAACTAGAGTTTTGGAAAGAAACTTCTATAAAGGCTTAGAAAACGAAACAATCAATTATATGAAATCAGAAATTACAGAATTCGTCAAACAAACAATAAAAGATATTGAAATGGCATTGCCCAAAGGCTATGAAATATCAGATGATATCCGATTTGAAATTAATGTTACCAAAGCTAATGACACAGGTGGCAAAATGGATATTAAGATTTTAAGTGCTGACAACAAAGTTTCTGAGTCAATTGTCCATAAAATTCAGTTCGAAGTTTCCCCAAAAGTAAATGAAGAAGTTAAGATGAAAGACACATTTACAAAATTAGAAACTTTGGTTTCTGGAGCATACTCGATAATAAGCACTATTCAAAATTTGAATAAGCCTTCAACCAATAACCAAATTACCGAGCAATGAATCAGTATTACTAAAATGATAATGCCAATTGACTTTCATGGAAAGATATCTGGAAAATCCTAGATGATATTTTTTAACCACATAAATTAACAATCATGAACCTGTTGAATGAACAAGATTTCGAAAAACTATCACAAGAGGATTTGGGGCTATTATTGGAGTACATTAAGGAAAAAGAAGCTTTAAAAAAAGGACTACAAAACCTAGAGAATCAAAACTCCTCAAAAGATGAATATTTACAAAAACTAGCTGAAGTAATAAGTTTTGACACCACCAAGATCTATGAGAAAAGAAGAAATGGTTATCAAGTAATGAACGAAATAATCGATAACCTTACTCTTTTCGAATACTGTTCTAGAATTTGGGAGGATCAGCATCAAACTATTCAAGAAAAATTTGAATATCGGTTTCTTGCTTTTAAATCAGAATACCAATCTCTTAAAAATGCTAATGTAGAACACGATCGAATTATTAATAATTTCCTGATAAAATACAGAAATGAGGTATCTAAAATTGATTCAGAAATTATAAATCATATCGGAAGTCTAAAACTTACTGATGTCCAAGCCAATTTGGAAAAATATGAATTGATGCTTCAAAGTGAAAATATTTCTTTGAACCCTGAAAAGAATTCATTTGAATTATCCCTTTCTAGGCTTGAAATGAGATTCCCAAACACACCTGAAGGTCATATGGATCTACTAAATAGTGATAAACTTAGCGAATTCGAAGAGAGGTTCTTGAATTTTTTGAAAATGAATTCTTACAAAATTTTACACAGCTTTGAGGAATCAAATTTTCAAATCAGAATTGAAAATTTTGAAGATATAAGCGATTTTATTTTTGCAAGAGAATATACACCCAACCGACAAGCATTAGCAATATATTTTTTACTCCATGCCGCAGGCGTTTCCAATATTGATTTGACAATCATGGCAAAGTTTATTCAATTCGTAACTAGAAGAAATCTTGGAGCAAAGAAAATAGCGGACTCTGAAATATATAAAAATATTAAAGCTTTAAAGTTTTTAGAAAAAGATGAAGCATTTTTAACAGAAGAATTCAATAAACTGAATATTAAAGATGATTTTTTGAAATTTTCATCAAAAATCAGAAAATATGGGGGCTTCAAAAGCTAGCCCCCACGGTATTTAACTCCATAATTTTGGCCCATTGTTTAAATAAATCCACAAAACAATGGAAAAAATAATCGTAACCACACAGCCGGAGCTCAAGGCCATAATTGAGCAAATTATCACCGATTTATTAGCTTCAAAATCGGAAAGCAGTCCACAAGCAGATGCGGTCTTGACACTAAAACAAGCATCGGAATATCTGCAAGTACCGCAAGGCACCATCTATCAGCTCACCCACAGACGTGAGATTTGTTTCAACAAAGTTGGCCGTTCTTTAAGATTCAGAAAAATGGATCTAGATGCTTGGCTTGCGGATAACAAGAAAGCCACTAGGAAGGAGATTGCTGAAAAACTAAATCCAAAAAAACTATGAGCAGAAAAAGCACTAGTATCCAAGAAGTCGAGGACTTCTTGGATGCCAACTATGAAATTAGACTAAATGAGGTCAACTATCAATTAGAAGTCCGTGAATTTGGTTCCAACGAACTTTTCCATGAATTGAATGAAAATGACATTTTCAGAGACCTTCATAAGCAGCATAAGGGAATATCTATGGCCACACTATTAGCCATATTAAAATCTAGTTATGTTACAAAGTACAATCCTTTTCAAGAATACTTCGATAATATTAGTAGCCTCTATAACCCAGAGGGAACGATAGATTGCATCGAAAATTTGGCAAATTACATTAATGCGGAAAACCAGATACGATTTAACTGGCAATTTAAAAAAATGTTGGTTAGGTCAATCGCTTGTGCTTTAGATACCAATGTCTTCAATAAACAGGCCTTTGTTTTGGTCCAAAAGAAGCAAAATAATGGTAAAACAACATTTTGTAGATGGTTATGTCCGCCAAGATTGAAAGAATATTTTACAGAGAACATTTCGATGGATAAAGACGGCCTTATTGCCCTAACTGAGAACTTCATTATTAACCTAGACGAACTGTCCTCTTTGAGCAAATTTGAATTGAACACATTAAAAAGTGTTTTTTCTAGAGATCATGTAAAGGTTCGACCTCCCTACGGTACAAAGTCAATCAGATCGCCACGAAGAGCTAACTTTCTTGGTTCTATCAATCAATTTGACTTTTTAAACGATGAAACAGGCTCTGTACGGTGGCTTTGTTTCAAAATTGAGGAAATAGACTGGAATTATCGAAACGAGCTTGATATTGACCTTATCTGGTCCCAAGCCTATTATCTTTATACGACTGGTTTCGAATATCAATTAACTGCAGGAGAAATAAAAGAAAATGAAATTGAAAATGAGAAATTTCAATATATCTCTCCTGAAGAAGATATGCTAGTTTCTGCTTTACTGCCAGCCTCTAAAGAGGAACATGACAAATTTATGAGTGCAACTGATATAAATGCCTATTTGCGGGAACATTTCCATTCTAAAGTTATTCCAAAGCCAGTACAGTTAGGCAAAGCCCTTTCAAAACTCGGATATGAACAAACACAACTCAAGTGTCGACATGGATACTATGTAAAACTAGTATTCAGTCAAGAGCAATAATTTAAAAATTATCAAATCCATCCTGCTTACTTGATTAAGCAAGTAAGCAGGATAAACTTTAAAAACAAATGAAAATTACAACATCCACCAGAACTGAGCTAGCAGCGAGTTACAATGTTTCCTTGATAACCTTGAACAAATGGCTAAAAAAAATTGAAGGACTCACAATAGAACCAAACACAAGAATCCTAACCCCTAAACAAGTAGAGATAATATTTTTACACTTAGGGGAGCCTGGGAATTAAACATGGTAAACATAAAATAACTTTGATTAACCTATATTAACCCAAATTAACGAGCATTATCCGATTGTAACTATAAACTAGTTTTTTAGAGAATGTAATATTTGGGTATTAATAATTTAATAAAGTAACACACACAATGACAAACACAACCCGAACAGGTAGAGGCTTAGATGTAAATGCACTAGCCAATGCCACAGCAAAAGTAACATTAGGCTTTAAATGTGAAGCACAACTAAAAATGGATTTGGCCATTGAAGCTGATAGGTATTCGATGAGCCTTTCAGAGTATGTTGAAGTATTAGTGGCACGAAGGCACGAAAATCATTCAGAAAACGAAAATCGAGGAGAAATTGAGCGATTGAAAAAACGCTTGGGTATTTATGAGAATGAAAAGCTTTACAAGATTTTCGAAAAATTCAAAGGTAAGGCAATACCTTATATGGATAATAATTTTGTGGAAAGGCAAATCATAGTTTCAGATTTGCCAGATGCATTTTTTGCCGTAATATCATCTGTAAAAATATAAAGTCATGATAGAGTTCAATTACCAGCCTTTTTCAGATAATAATTATCAGGAAGGCGAAAAAACAATTAATCAAGAAACAGCAAGACTTGCTACGAACAGCAAATACCAAGGTTTAAGACCTCGAAACGGTTATTATCTTAAAGCCAACCATAATAATAACCATAGCCAAAGTTACTGGTATGAGCCACCAATAAATCAAACTTACTATATGGAGCCAAAACAAAAATCATATTGGTGGTTATGGTTGTTCCCAATTTTAGGTATTCTAATATTAGCTTACTGGTACTGGAAGGATGACATAGATGTGTTTATCGAAAAAAGCCTCAGGCCAATGGAAGCATTAAAAACAAATGACAAAACACCAAAAATATTATAACACTAATAGAACAGCTTCCTTTATATCCAAAAAACCATTCATCCCGAATGGTTTTTTTATTTTCGAAAATCTGTATTTTCGATAAAATACCATAAATGGCCAATATTGGATCTGTTAGAATGTTTGAACTATGTTTAAACCAGCTTTTTCGATAGGTAGGCCAAAAAAGAAAAAAGCCCCGTAATCTGTTGATTATGAGGCTTTTATTTCGCGGTCTGGACGGGACTCGAACCCGCGACCCCCTGCGTGACAGGCAGGTATTCTAACCAGCTGAACTACCAAACCGTTTGCGTTTCTCTTAAACGTGGTGCAAAGATAAGGGCTTAATTTTTATTGT
>NKJG01000104.1 GCA_002256395.1 Bacteroidetes bacterium B1(2017)
GGAAATGAAAACAAAGTAAAAAGCGATGCATTTTTGGCCCAAAATAAAACCAAGCCGGGTATTCAAACCACTGCGTCAGGCTTACAATATAAAGTGATAACTGCCGGAACAGGAGCAAAGGCTCTAGAAACTGACAAAGTAAAAGTTCATTATCATGGCACACTTATAGACGGTACAGTTTTTGATAGTTCAGTGAATAGGGGTGAACCGGCAACATTTGGTGTAACTCAAGTAATAAAAGGGTGGATTGAAGCGTTGCAGATGATGCCGGCTGGTTCTAAATGGACACTTTATATACCTTCTGATTTGGCATACGGCCCACAAGGTCCACCATCTATTGGTCCAAATCAGGCTTTAATTTTTGATGTAGAATTGATTGAAATCGTTAAATAGTTTCTATTAAATAAGAAACAAACACAAGTTATGAAAATGAAAAAAAGCTTATTGATTACTTTTTTGGGACTTTCGAGTTTCTTGGCCTTTTCTCAAACAGAAACGCCTAAGTACAGTTATGACCCGCTGCAGCCTTCGGCTTCGCATTCTAAAGTTCAAGCATTTGTCACGCAATTCTTGAATAATTATCACTACAGAAAGTTCGTTTTGGATGATTCGTTATCATCAAAAATATGGTCGAGCTTCATTGATAATGTTGATGGATCTAAGGCTTATTTTACAAAATCTGAAATAGAATCTTTCGAAAAGTATAGATTTAGCATTGACGAAGCTATGCTTTCTGGAGAATTGGACGCCCCTTTTGAAGTTTTCAATGCCTATAGATTGAAATACAAAAACAGACATGCTTACATCAAAGCTTTTTTGAAAAAACCGATGGATTTTAAGACCAACGATACCTATGAGGTAAATCGTACTACTTCTCCATGGGCGAAAGACGAGAAAGAATTGGATAAAGTTTGGGACAAAATCATATTGAGCCAAGCCTTGGGCCTGAAACTTAGCGGAAGTTCCGATAGTGCCATAGTGGCTACTTTAAGTAAACGCTACGACATGTATGAGTCGAGAGTAGTTAAATGGAGAGCGGAGGATATTTTTCAGACATTTATGAATTCTTTTACAGAAATCATTGATCCGCATACTTCATATATGATTCCAAGCAGTGCGGCTCAGTTTAATATAGAAATGAGTCAATCTTTGGAAGGAATCGGAGCAACGCTTAGAAACGAAGGTGACTATGTGATGATTGTAGATGTAGTTCCTGGTGGTCCATTGTTTAAAAGCGGTCAAGGAAGCAAAAATGATTACATCAT
Source organism: Bacteroidetes bacterium B1(2017) (assembly GCA_002256395.1). Taxonomy (GTDB): domain Bacteria; phylum Bacteroidota; class Bacteroidia; order UKL13-3; family UKL13-3; genus B1. The sequence continues at coordinate 1,266 of NKJG01000104.1, forward strand.
AGGTGTTGCACAAGGCGACGAAGGTGAATTTCAGGATATCATTGGTTGGTTGACAGACGATGCAGTGAAGTTGATTAGAGGTAAAAAAGGAACAGTTGTTAGACTTAAACTTTTGCCTTCGGATGCTCCTACAGGAACAGAACCTAAACTTTTGAGAATTGTTAGAGAGAAAATTAAACTGGAAGAGGCAGTTGCTCAAGGCGAAATAATTGATATTAAACACGATAAAAAAGAATATAAAATAGGAGTAATTGACATTCCTATGTTCTACCGTGATTTTGAAGACGCTCGTAAAGGTGGAGATTTTCAAAGTACCACCAAAGATGTGAAGAAATTCCTTTTAGATTTTGAAGAGAAAGGCGTAGACGGCGTTTTGATAGACTTAAGAAACAATGGCGGCGGTTCGCTGACAGAAGCAATCAACCTTTCGGGTTTGTTTATTCCAGATGGTCCAGTGGTTCAACGTAGAACCGGTCGAGGCAAGGTAGACGTAGAATCAGATACTGACAAAGAAACCGTTTATGCCGGTCCTTTGATGATTCTTCAAAATAGATTCAGTGCTTCAGCATCTGAGATTTTTGCTGGAGCCATTCAAGATTATAAAAGAGGTGTGATCGTAGGTGAAAGATCATATGGAAAAGGAACTGTTCAGCAGTTGGTTGACCTCGATCAGTTTTTGAATTCGCCACGTCAAGCTTCAAGAGGTAAAGACAACAATGGAGTCTCTACGGGTGTTGGTTTTGAAGCTAAAGAGCGTTTTGGTCAATTGAAACTTACCACTGAAAAATTCTACCGTATCACTGGTAATAGTACGCAGTTGAAAGGTGTGGAGCCTGACTTGACTTTGCCATCTCCATTCAATTCTGACGAAATGGGAGAAAGTTCGCAGCCAACCGCACTTCCTTATGATGAGGTAGAGGAGGCAGGTTTTGTGAAAACAAATAATATCAACGAAAAGATAATTAGTAAGTTAGATTCTAAATTCCAATCACGTTTAAAGACTGACGAATCACTAAAAGAACTTGTGATTGACTTGGAAGAATATAAATCTCAAAAAGACAAAAAGGAGTATTCGTTGAATTATGAACTTCGCAAAAAGGAAAAAGAAGAAAACGAAAGCAACAGAAAGGCTGTAAAGAAAACCACCAAGTCAAGTGGTAAAAGTGACAAAGAAGAAGATTTGTATCTGACAGAAACGGAAAAGATTCTTTGTGATTTGATTGGTTTGCTGAAATAATTTTCAAAATCTTCGAATGTATATAATAAAAAAGCCTGCGAAAGCGGGCTTTTTTATTATTCTGAAGATT
>NKJG01000016.1:0-31434 GCA_002256395.1 Bacteroidetes bacterium B1(2017)
GTTTACGCCCAAAAGAATTTTCGCAGAACTCCGATTAAGAAAAGTTCGTCCGCCTATATAACAGCAGGTTTAGAAACTGTTTCTTTAATTTCAAGTATCTTCATCTTTTGTATTTGTAAAGTGTCAAGAATATACTTTCATAGCTTGAAGGATTATTAATTCTCTCTAATTTTTACATTTCTAAACATATAGGCATTATCACTTATGCGAATAGCTTTACCACTTGAGGCATTTACATTCTTTAGAAGAATCTCTTTGGTAATTTGATAATGGAATTTTTCTAAATAGCTATCATCCTTCATTTCTGGATTAAAATCCATAAAAATGGCGGGCCCTGGATAGGATTCGGATAGTTTAGCGTCATCAATTTTGAGGTTTTCTATCCATATTTTAGTCGGCATTGTGCAGGGATATCCAAAATCATGTAAGCCAGAATTGTATCCAGCAATGAGTTGAACTTTTTCCTGGGTATTTTCACGTGGGACAAAAAGGCAATTGCGAATAATTAGGTCTCCATCCCAAGAACTACCGTAATCATTTCTTAAATTCACTATACTCCCTCCTCTTATGATAGTATTTTCTACCAAAAAAGTACCACTTCCTATGGCATTAATGCCCATGTGACCCAATGTTGAATTTCGTATGGTTGCATTGGCAACTCCCTGATGAGCGTCAAATCGAGAAAGTTTACAGCCATCATACAATAGGTTTTTACAGAAATTCGAGCCCAATATTCCCCAATATTTACGGTCGTCGATGTCGTTGGTTTGGGTACAATTGACAAAAGAAACATTTAAAGCTCTGTTTACCAAGAGGTCATAAGAACCCATAGACACAGGCTTCCCGGCATTGCCGATGGTTTCGTAGGTTTTGTGACCCGTTAAAATGCAATTTTCAACTTTTACAAAACAACATTCGCTAATGTGTATAAAACCGCCATAAGGAGCACCTTGTTCTCTTTCATCAACAACTTCATGATATAAGCGAGAAACGACAACATTGGAACGTTTTATAGCCAAATTTCGACTGTAATAATTGTATTTAGAAGGCTCTCGGTTGGCAATTGTTTTAAACCTCCCTCCCGTTATGGTCAATCTTTTTTCGTCTATAGGTAAAGCAGTTACATCAGTAATTTGGTCAAAATCCCAAATAATTGGAGCAGATTGGTCAACTTGTCCGTTTTTATTCACTAAGAAAATATCTGTTTGGTCGCTGCCATTATTCTGGTTTAGCCCAAAACGAATATAGTGTTTCACCTTAGTATTCGTTACGGTTATTAGGCTTCTTTTCGTTAGATTAACTGCAATTTTAGTCTGGTTTCGTTTTAAAGATGAAATACCTTCAATTTTCTCGGCTTTCATTTTAGAACTTACCAAAAAGACCGAACTGGTTCTGTTTTCCACATTTGAATCATCAATAATAAAACTCGCATTGCCAAAATCAGTATCTGTTTGAATAATGGCTGTTCTGTCCTTGCCTCCAATATAATAAGTGGCATTATCATCGGCTTTTACCTTGAGATTATGCTCATTTGCATAGGCATGGGCTGCTATGATGGCTTCGATGTCATCTGTTTTACCATCACCCTTTGCTCCAAAATCACTGTATTTTACGATTTTTGTTTTTATGATGGATTTTGGCCCTTCCAATTTGTTAGTATTTATTGAAAACAATGTTTTATGGCCAATAAAAATATTAGAGATAAAAAGGAAAGAATAGAATAGTTTCATAGTCTAGTTTAAAAAGAATGGTTAGTCAAAGATATAAAATCTAGGTTAAGGAAATTAGCTTTCAAAAAACCTTATCCCATTAATTAAATTTTCGTCTACCTTAGGACTTTTCAGACATACTGTCAAAAAGTATCTATCATTAATTATCTGCCTTACATTTATATAAATTAACTAAAGTTTCGAAGGAAACCAAAATACTTATTATCAGAAACTTACAAAACTAAATTTTATGCTAAATATTGAAAATCAATCAATTACTATTTTAGATGTAAATACTTATTTTTCCTAAAATTTTTTGTGTAGTGCGTTGAAAAATTTCACAATTACAATTTTTATTTAACGAAAAGTGCCAAAAAAGAAATTTTTCAGAGGATCATTACACAAAAGTGTTTTTTTTTGATTCTTTTTTTTCAAAAAAAAGAATGCCCGCCTGGCAAGGCACACATAGTATAATATTTACGACGGTTTTGGCCCCGAAACTTTAGTAAATTAATAGTTCTCAAAAAGACCATAAAAAATGCTATTAACCAAAAAATATTTAACTATTTTTATCGATTCATAAACTTCAATTCAGAAGTTTTGACCATTAAACCATTAATCAATAAACAATTTAAAATACAAACTGACCCTTTATAAAGCATGAAAAAACTCGTCTCTATCCTATTTTTTTTCTTCTCCTTTTCTTCATTTTCACAATCTTTTCCAGATTTCCAAAAGGACAGCTCATTATTCAATAACCTGAAATTTAGAAATATTGGTCCTTTTAGAGGTGGTCGCTCAGTGTGTGCCACAGGAGTATTTAATGATCCATTAACCTATTACATGGGAACAACCGGTGGTGGACTTTGGAAAACCAATGATGCAGGCCATCAATGGAAGAATGTGTCAGATGGCTATTTTAAAACGGGTACTGTAGGTGCCGTTGCTGTAGCTGAAAATGACCCTAACGTTGTTTATGTGGGCATGGGCGAACACGCACCAAGAGGTGTGATGACGAGTTTTGGCGATGGCGTGTATAAAAGCACCGACGCAGGACAAACTTGGAAAAACATGGGCCTAATAAAAACCCAACACATATCTAGAATTGTAATACATCCAAAAAATGAAGACATACTATTAGTGGGTGCTCAAGGGCCTCTTCATGGACCATCGGCCGAGCGTGGCATATTTAAAAGCACCGATGGCGGAAAAAACTGGACTAAAACCTTGTATATCAATGAAACCACAGGCTGTAGCGAATTGTCTCTCGACCCTACCAATCCACGTATCATTTATGCTGCCATGTGGGACCACGGTCGTAAACCTTGGGAAGTAAAAAGTGGCGGACCTGGAAGCGGGTTTTATAAATCTACTGATGGCGGCGAAACTTGGGTGAAATTAACTGAAGGATTGCCAAAATTATTGGGCAAAACTGCCATAGCCATGTGTCCATCAAACCCTCAAAAAGTGTATGCACTTTTAGAAGCTGACTGGGAGAAAAATGAAGGAGGCTTGTATGTATCTACCAATGGCGGTAAAAAATGGTCTCTGGTAAGTGGCGACCACAGACTGATTCAAAGGTCTTGGTACTATATCGAGCTATTTGTTGACCCCAACAATGACCTAAATGTGTATGTAATGAGTGCTCCAGCTTTGAATAGCACCGACGGCGGTGTTACCTGGTCCAACATGTCGGGTACGCATGGCGACTACCATGATTTGTGGATCAATCCAAAAAACAGCAAAAACATGATTATAGCTGACGATGGCGGTGCAGCAGTTAGCTTCAATGGCGGCAGCAGCTGGTCGCACCAAGATATGGCCACGGCACAAGTCTATAGAATAAATACCGACAACCTGCTTCCTTATAACATTTACGTAGGCCAGCAAGACAATACCTCTGTCAAAATACCTTCATGGAATATCAGCGGAAGCAGTATCGAACGGAAAGACTGGGAATATTCTGCAGGTGGTGAAAGTGCCTTTTTGGCTTTTGATCCAAACAATCCAAGATATGTTTTGGGTGGCAGTTATCAAGGTACCATCGAGGTGTTAGACACTAAAAATAAAAGTTCTGTAAATGTAATGGCAGCCCCGATTCAATATTTGGGCAAAGACGCCAAAGACATGAAATACCGATTTAATTGGAATGCCCCTATCATTTGTAGTATTCATGACCCCAAGGTGTTTTATCATGGCTCACAAATGCTTCTAGAAACCAGTGACTTGGGCAAAACATGGCGTGAAGCCTCCCCTGATTTGACCAGAAACGAAAAGGCTAAGCAAGGAAAAGCCGGAGTACCTTTTACTAACGAAGCTGTAGGTGCAGAAAACTACGGAACGCTCACTTACATCGCCGAATCTGCCCTAGAAAAGGGTGTAATTTACACAGGTAGCGACGATGGCTTGGTACAAGTGACCACAGACAATGGCAAAACATGGAAAAATGTAACACCTGCAGGCTTAGAAGAATGCCAAATAAATGCCATCGAAGTTTCGCCCCATAGCAAATCAACGGTATATATTGCCACCAACAGATACAAATTCAACGACCATAAACCGGGCTTTTACAAATCGACAGACTATGGTAAAACTTGGATAAAAATCAACAATGGCTTGCCCGAAAATAGCATTTCTAGGGTTATTAGAGAAGATAATGTTCAGAAAGACTTGCTATTTGCAGGCACAGAAAATGCCCTTTACTACTCCACAGACGGCGGTGGCAACTGGAAAACCTTCCAATTAAATCTGCCTGTGTGCCCAATAACAGACTTGAAGATTCATAAAAATGCCTTAATAGCGGGTACTTCAGGAAGATCGATTTGGATATTGGATGACCTGAATTTACTGAGACAGTTGCTGAAAGAAACTCCCAAAAAACACAAGCTATTTTCACCTCAAAACCAATGGATTACTGGTAGTGGCAGCGTGATGAATCAGGCCATAATAGACTTTAAGGGCGAAGGCCAAAGTGCGGGTATCAACCCTGCCACGGGTTTGGTATTAAACTATTATGTATCAAAAACAGATTCGATAAAGAAAATTAGCCTAAACATACTTGATAGAAATGGCAAAAACCTAAGAACCTTAAGCTCGGAGGCCAATCCTGACTTTAAAAAATACGATGGAGGCCCAAGTGCTGAGCCCAAACTTCCAAAAAACAAGGGCTTAAACAGGTTTGTGTGGGATATGCGTACAAATAACTTACCTGGCATACCAGACGTGTATATCGAAGGTAGCTACCGAGGTTACAAAATGGCTGAAGGCAAGTATCAAATACAATTGATCATAGACAAAGACACCCTAAAAACCCAAGCAGAATTGCTTTCGCATCCTGATTTGAAGGACACCAATATCGAAAAAGCAGACTATTTAAAAGCCATCGCTCAAATGCACACCAACATCAAGGATATGCATGAGATGATCAATGAGTTGTATAAAAAACAACTACAATTGAGCAAATTAAAGAGCACGCTTACCAAAAAGTCTGCTGATTCAAAATTGATTGCTGCTGTAGATTCATTGGTAAAAGACCTCAAAACTTGGGACGAGGCCTTGGTGCAACGAAAGTCAAAAGCCTATGATGACGTAGAGAACTTTCCGAATAAATTCACCTCAGACTATCTCTATCTTATCAACCAAACAGAGAACGACTGGTATCGCTTAAATCAGCCGTCTATAGATTTGAGAAACCAAATGGACCCGCAATGGCAAGCCTTTAAAGAAAAAGGACTAAAGCTAAAGAACGAACGATTGCTAGAAATCAACAAAAAGCTTTGGGAAGCCAATTATGGGGCGGTTTGGGAGTAGAATGGATCTTAGTTTAGATTTAATTATGCAATAAATCGTATGAATGGATTAGGAATTTTGCTTTAAATGGTTAGGTTCTTTAAGCCATTTAGAAAAGAGAAAAAGTGTAAGGTATGTTAATCATATCTTGCACTATTTTTTTAAGATGCACCACTTAAATATACTCCTTTGTTATAAAATATAATTCCAAATCAGTATGCTTGATTTGTTTTTAATTTAGTTCTTCATTTACTTTTGTTATGAGCAAAGCATCTATTTCTTGTATTTGTTTCTTGTTTAAGGGAATTCTGTAGGAAAATGCACATTCAATATAGAGAACCACTTTATCTGAAAACTGCTTTATATTAGTAAGCTATTTCATAAATTAAAAAAATAATTGAAATTGAAAATTTCACATTCTTGTGAATTTATAATAAGATTGACCTTCGATTAGACATAAAGTCAAAAGCAAATTAATGCCGATTTACAACTACACAAAAAATTTAATGTTTTTACTCATAATCATCCTACAATGGTTGAATCAAGGAATATCAATTTTTAAATATCAACCCCACAAACAATACCAAATTTATTCTAAAGACTACTGACATACCCTTGTCATTTGTATCTTTTATTTTTGTGTGGAAGAAACAAAATCAAATGCAAGACAAGGACACCAAACGCCTTTCTAGACTTGTGGCCATACTTACATCATTGCAATCCAAGCGGTTGATCACAGCCACTTATTTGGCCGAGAAATTCGGAGTGAGTGTGAGGACCATTTACCGCGACATTAGAGCCTTGGAACAAAGCGGTGTGCCCATCATAACCGAAGACGGCAAAGGCTATAGCCTAATGGAAGGCTACAAAATTCCTCCCGTAATGTTTTCTGAAGCACAGGCCAATGCCCTAATATTGGCCGAACAATTGGTTTTAAAGAGCAGAGACAGCTCATTGATTAAAGATTATGCCGAAGCCATCGATAAGGTAAAGGCTGTTTTAAGACAATCAGAGAAAGATAAAGCTAACTTGCTTTCTTTAAGAACAAAATTCAGAAAACTTGATAACTTTGAAATAAAGAGTCAAATTTTATCTTCCTTGCAAATTGCACTTACTAATTTTTTACTCGTGAAATTTGATTACATCAATGCAGAGAATAAAGAAAGTAAAAGAACTGTCGAGCCTTTTGCTTTATTACACATTACAGAAGGCTGGTTATTGGTAGGTTTTTGTCATTTACGAAAAGAATTTCGCTATTTCCGCTTGGATAGAATTCAGCAATTGCAAATTCAACAAGAAAAATTTACCCCTCACAAAATGACCCTTCAAGAGTTTTTTGAAAAATATCATGAGCATTAAATACCCCTGACATAAGGTTGTCCTGAGCTCACATTTTCTTTGTGGCATCATTAATTAAATCAAAAAAATATGCTACAAAAAATTTCAAAAATCAGTTGGTTAGGAGTTTTCATCTCTTTGGTATTTTATTCATTTTTAGGTTGGCTTTGGTTCACCATACTTTTTCCAAACCAATACGCTAACTCATTAGGCAAATTGGGTTTAATGCCCGCTAATCCAGACCCTATTTACTTTTATGGTCCACCTCTCACTATTCTACCTACCATAATTACTACGGCCTTAATGATGGTACTACTCAATATCAACACCAATAAAGCAGCTATTGAATTTGCATTAATCATAGGTTTGGGCTTTTTGGTAGCCAATACTTTTGATATCGCCATCAACCCAAACATCCCACACCCAATGTCTTATGGTTTAGTGGTTGGTGGTTTTCATATGATAGGAATTTTAGTTTCTTGCTTAATTTTGCAGGCAATACCTAAGAAATGACCAAACGAGAAATAGAACATTTTTATCCAGAAACCAAACAGCATTGGCGTGAGTGGTTAGAGAAAAACCATATTGATAAAGATGCTGTTTGGCTGATTCATTACAAAAAAAATGCAGGCAAGCCATCAGTTGCTTGGACCGATGCTGTTGACGAAGCTTTATGTTTTGGTTGGATTGATAGCAAAGCTGTAAGCGTCGACGAACATTCATACAAACATTATTACTGCAAGCGAAAGCCCAAAAGTACCTGGAGCCAAGTCAATAAAGACAAAGTAGAAAGCCTTTTGGCCAACAAAAAAATGACGCAAGCAGGTATCAAATGTATAGAAATAGCTAAGCAAAATGGTTCGTGGACCATCCTCGACAGTATTGACGCCCTCGAAATACCTGAAGAACTAGAATTGGCTTTTACCAAAAATGACGGTACAAAGCAAAAGTTTCAAGCTTTAAGTAAATCAAAGCAGAAATTTATGCTGTATGGACTAATGAGTGCCAAAACCTCCATCACAAAACAAAAAAGGATAAATGAGATATTGGAAATGGTTTCTGGCAAATGAATTGTTCCTCTCCAGCAGCGTCTCAGCAAGGACACTGCTTAAGTTTTTTGGCTTCCTCTCCTAGTCCAAAGCCCATAAAGAGAGACTCTCAACGAACAAACATTATTCGCTAATTATAAACTGGTTGACAAATAGATTATTTCTGCTATTTACCAACCGAAATATAACCAGGATTGGAGCTTGGCACTTGAGCATCTACAGATTTTCTCCATTTGTGTAATAGTTTTTGTAGCTCTTCGGCTTTTTTTGAATGGCTGGCAACCAAATTTTCTGTTTCGCCAATATTATCCTTTAAGTTATACAATTCTATTTTGTTATCCTCGAAAAATTCAATCAATTTCCAATCGCCTAATCGCACTGCACTGTATGGATTGTTGCCTTCATGATAGTGCGGATAGTGCCAAAAGAGTGGTCTGTCGTAGTTTTTGTTCTCGAAAAGCACCGGTTTTAATGATTTCCCATCTAATTTTCCTATTGGCTTGGTATGGGTAAAATCCAAAATTGTGAGCATCAAATCCATGGTAATGACTGGTTCGTCAATGACTTTTCCACCTTCTATTTTTCCTTTCCAATACATTAAAAGTGGTGTGCGAGTTCCGCCTTCATAACACCAGCCTTTTCCCTCTCTCAATGGCTTGCTTGTGGCAATATTCATTAATGTACCATTGTCTGCAGCAAAGATAATAAGGGTGTTTTCGAGCAATTTCTTCTTGTCTAAGGTCTCCAATATTCTGCCGATATTTTCATCCAAACTTTCTATCATGGCCGCATAAGTAGGGTTTTTCTGCTTGTCGGGTGTTGTGACTTGCTTTTTGTATTTTTCTATTTTCTCCGCTTTAGCCTGCACAGGGGTATGCACCGCATAATCCCAATAATTGAGATAAAAAGGCTTGCTTGCGTCATGATTTTCTATGAGTTTGATAGCTTCGTTGGCTAATCTGTCCGTAAGATACTCGCCCTGTGGACCTTCCTCGAGATTGGGCATTTGATAAGGGGCAAAAAAACCTTTTTTAGGATGTCCCCAATTTGACCCACCGATATTTAAATCAAAACCTTGATTTTTAGGGTAATATTGTTCGCCTTCGCCCAAGTGCCATTTGCCGATATGCCAGGTAGAATAGCCTTTTTCTTTTAAGTATTCTGCGGTTGTTTTTTCAGATTGAGGCAAAAATTGTTGCCAATCAGGGATCAATAACTTTGGATTCTTTTTGACATGTCCCGCTATCCAATCAGTGATATGCAATCTAGCAGGATATTTCCCTGTCATCAGGGCAGCCCTCGAAGGGGAGCAAACCGTGCAGGCCGAATAAGCATTGCTAAACTTAACACCATTTTGAGCTAATTTATCAATATTTGGCGTTTGGTTAAATACATTGCCATAGCAACCCAAGTCCATTGCACCCATGTCGTCTATAAAAAACAGAATCACATTGGGCTGAATATCAGGTTTCTTGAAGGATATTTGACCAAGTAGCAATAAGCTAATAGCGGTGAATACTAAAATTTTCTTCATTGTAAATAGTTAAAGTTTTATAATTCAAAATACAATCATCCGACTAAAATGAGTTTAATTAAAAAATCTACCTTCAGTGGTCATCTAGCCTTGATTTTATTTTCACCTCTCCCCCTACTGACTGGCGTCGCCTCGCCGGCGAGGCCTTCATTTTTGCCAGTCGTGGCACCGTTCGAAAAAAAACGAATCGGAGTGGCGTACCACCAAAAAAAACAGCACGGCAGCGGCCTACCGCCTGCAAACTCACACATTCAAAATTCTCATATCCAAGCAGTTACAAAAATATTCCCTTTTGAGAATTTTGACTGCCGGATTGCCGTACCATTTCAAACAGTGCAGGGCGATATAAAGATTTCATTTGCTTTATTTTTTTCTCGGATACCAATAAATTCAAATCAGATAGATAATTACTTTAACTCCAATGGATGTGCATTGAAATTGTATTTATCGCCCACAATTTGCTTCATATCTTTGACCATTTGTTCCACTTTTTTGGGATCAGATTTAGCTAAATTGTTCTTTTCTCCAAGGTCAGATTTTAGATTATACAATTGATAATCAATCGAATTACCCAATTCTACATTTACTTCTTTGGCAACTGCTGCACCCTTGTATGGCGGAATCATCACCCAATCTCCACTCCGAAAAGCCAATCTGGTTGAAGATTCGATAACCAAATTGCTCCTTCCTTTTTTTGTTTTCCCCAAAAATGCATTTAGCAAGTTCTGACTATCTGTTAATGGCACTTGTTGACCCACCAAAGCCGCAAATGAACCTAAAAAATCCATCTGACAAACCATAGCATCCGAAACTTGTGGCTTAATAGTACCCTTCCAATAGGCCAAAAATGGAACCCTTGTTCCGGCCTCGTACAAGCTATATTTTCCGCCACGTAGCCGACCCGCGGGTGTATGATTTCCTAATTTTTCGACTGCCTCATCATAATAACCATCATTCAAAACTGGCCCGTTGTCGCTTGAAAAGATAATCAAGGTATTTTTATCTATGCCTTCGGCTTCCAGTTTTTTTAGGATTTCGCCCACACACCAATCTGCCTCGAGAATAACATCGCCACGAGGTCCCAGACCCGATTTACCAGAAAAACGCGGGTGAGGCGTACGTGGTACATGGGGCTGATGCAAAGCATAATATAGAAAAAATGGCTGTTTTTTATTGTTTTCGATAAAATTCAAGGATTTTTCGAGAAATACATCCGACATTTCTTCATCGTTCCAAAGTGCCGTTTTACCTCCTTTTTGATAGCCTATTCGGGGAATGCCAAAATGTACGCTGTAATTATGTCCATGGTGCCACTTCTGACGCGTCATAAGTTCAGGATTGGTTATTGCAGTGGGTTCGCCCGAAAAGTTTTTATCATAATTCACGAAAATTGGGTCGCTTTCTTCAATTCCAACCACTTTTCTGTTTTCAATATAAACCGTAGGCACTCTGTCTGTGGTAGCTGCCATGATATACGAATAATCAAAACCAACATCATTTGGACTAAACGAAAGTTCCTTGTTCCAGTCGATTGCACCTTTACCAATTCCCAAATGCCATTTTCCGACTACCGCCGTGTGATAACCTGACTTTTTCAACATTTTTGGTAAGGTTATCAAGGAGGTATCAATCAACAAAGGAGCATCGCCGGGCAAAACCTTTGCCTTGTCGTTTTTCCAGGGATAATTGCCTGTGAGCAAAGCCAATCGGCTGGGCGTGCAGGTGGCAGAGGTAGCATATCCATTCGTAAATCGGATGCCACCATTGGCCAATTTATCTATGTTTGGAGTTGACAATGTCCCTTTTTTATACGCAGAAACATCACCGTAGCCCAAATCATCCGCATAAATCACAATGATGTTGGGCTTGTTCTTTTGAGCAAAAACAAAGGTTGAAATAAATAAAAATAGCAAAAATGCTAGTGTTTTTTTCATGGTTTTTTAAGGTTATTCGACAAAATATGGAATCTTTTTCAAATAATTGAATCTCCATTTTCTGGAAGGATGAATTAAAGAAGACTTTAACTCTATCTAAGTTTTTTCAAGAAATGGTTTCAATTATTTCAAAGATTTTCCCCTAAAATAAAGGTAATGATTAAGATTAAGTTTCTTTACCACTTTTTGTGGTTTTTTGTGTTGGAAATCAGGATTTTCTGAAAATTCCTTCCGATAAAACCTACTTTTCGCCTGGACGAAGGAAATAACCTTGTACAGTTGGTTCTTAAATCAAAGTTTAATCATTTGAAAGGTTTTGCTATGAAATGGATGCAATCTATATTTGTTAAATTTTTGAATTATCATGAAACTTCCACATTTCTTGCTTTTTTTAGGTTTAATTCTCTCTTGTAAGCCAAGCGAAAATCCTGAGCCAATTTCAGAGGATAAGTTATGTTTAATTTTGTCCGAAGAACGACTAGTCGGGAATGGTAAAGGTTTAATAAAATACGAATATGACAAATTGAATAATATTTCAAAGCTCACTTTTCTCAATGCCAATGGGTCTGTCAATATTAGAAATTATGAAAATACATATAATTCAAAATCTCAGCTCGTTAAATTTGTAGTTAAAAATGAATCTACAATATTTGAAACTAGCACCTTTGAATATCATTTAAATGGAAAAATTAGTAAACATACCAAAGTGACTCCTGGGTCTCAAACTATCTATGAATTTGATGAGAAGGGAAATCAAATTTCTCTAGTTTTTAGTGACAGTTTTTCTACTTTGTCTAAATTATTTACTACATATAATGAGAAAGGCCAGGTTATCAAATCTGAAAGTATAGAAAATGGGATCGTGAAAATACTAATCATTAATTTATACAATTCAAAAAATCTTTTAATTGAAACGACCGCCAAACATCCAGATAGCCAAATTATCAATAAGTATGAATATAACGATAGTGGGCAAATCATTAAATATTCAAACCAAGATGGCTATTCTACCGACTATATTTATGAAAACGGCCGATTAGTTTTTGAGAAAAACTTTAAAAATGGAAAATTCACCTATATCATTAAAAGCACTTATTACGAAAACAAACTATTAAAAAACAAAACCATTTCTTATAATTCTTTGGTTTACAATCTCTTGGAAGAATTCACCTATCATGATAATCAAAAACTCAAATCAAACATTAAATATCAGTTCTCACTTGGCCCTAACAATACCTTACTAAAAATGCTAGAATATGAATACGATGAATATGGAAATGAGACTAGAGTTGTAGGTTATAATGATTCGAACGGGACTGTGAATTATGAGTTCAAAAAGACTTATCGATGCAATTAAATAAGGTGAATATTGAATAAATTCCGTCTAGTTTAATACCAAACATCCACAATCATTATCTCATCAAATAACAAAATTGCAGAGAATTTAATCCATGTGAGTGAGGAGTTTCCGCACGGGGGTCTTTTTACCTGTTTGGCTTCCTTGCATAGTCCAAAGTCACCTGAATGTAGACTCAGGATTGACAAAAATCTTACCTTGCCAAAATATGATAAATTTCATCTTGAATAAAACTTCGGCTTTTAAAAAATGGGGGTCTTGAAAATACTAGTTCCTCGGACTTGGTTGGATTTTTAAAGTAGGGCAAAGTTATCATTTCAAGTGGTTCTGCGGCTATTTCCAGGAGTTGTTGCCGAGCCACCGGAATAATCTGTTTAGTGATGTATCCGTCTTGTGAACGCTGAATCATAAAATCGTTCATTTCTCGGTAACTCTCTATGGAGGTACGAATCTTTTCGAGGCTCAAATCCACACTTTTACCGCTTTTGAGCACAAACGATAGATTACTTTTTCTGGACAGGTATATCTCGCTGTATTGCATGGCAGGTATGTACAATTGGCAACGCATATAATACGATGTATCTACCCTGCCCAGCACAATGCCTATATTTAACCCAGGCAAAGCACTGTTAGCCCCACCCACATATTTGGCTTTTGTTTCGTGCTTTATCTGGGAATAACTAACCTTTGTTAAGAGGATAAATCCTAAGAAGATTATGGAAATGTGTTTTTTGTAAGCGTTAAAATACATTAGTTTAGATTTACTTGGTTTGTGATTAGGGTTTCTGAAATAGAATTTGAGCATTGGGCGATTATATCCGCCTCAACAACCTCTCCGTAAAGACTCTACTTGCTAGGCATATCACACAACCCAAAGTCCCCCAAAGGAAGACTCTGGACATATAAATCACCTCATTTCACACTTTTTGCCCAAGTGTCTAGCTTGGTTTCTAATACCGCAAGTGGCAATCCACCATCTTTTAGGATTTGGTTATGGAAATCGGCGAGGTCAAATTTCTTGCCCAATTGCTTGGTGTATTTGGCTCTTAACTGTATCAGCTTCATCGATCCTACTTTGTAGGCAGTGGCTTGGCCGGGTATGGCCATATATCTTTCTATTTCGGCGGTGGCGGCGGCTTCGGTGATGGGTTCGTTATCCACCATGTATTTGATGGCTTGCTCCCTTGTCCAGCCTTTGGCGTGCATGCCTGGGTCTACCACCAATCTGATGGCACGGTGGATTTCGTCGCCCAAGGCCTTCATGTATTGGTAAGGGTCGGTGTAGAGGCCAAGCTCTTTGCCAAGGCTTTCTGAATACAAGCCCCAACCTTCCGAATAAGCCGTAAAACTGCTGTATCTCCTAAACTGCGGCAAGGACTCGTTTTCACGTTGTAGCATAATTTGATAATGGTGACCTGGAACGGCTTCATGGATAAACAAGCTCTCTCGCACTGGCGTGCTAGCTGGATCTATGATGGGCACATAAAAAATTCCCGGCCTGCTGCCGTCTTGCAAACCTGCAAAATATTGAGCAGCAGCAGATGCAGCCCTGAAAGCCTCCGTTTGTCTAACCTCAAACGAGGTTTTGGGTTTGTACAAAAACAGTTTGTTGAGCGTCGGCGTTATTTTAGCCTCAATGGCACGGTAGGCATTCAGAATATCCTCGGCGGTTTTGTAAGGATAAAACTTAGGGTCAGTTCGCATGTATTCAAAAAACGCCTCCAAGCTACCTTCAAACTGCACCGATTTTTTAATGGCTTCCATTTCTGTGCGTATCCTTTTCACCTCCGCAAGGCCGGTATTGAAAATTTCGTCAGCCGTTTTATTGGTGGTGGTGATTTGTCTGAGGTTGTATTCATAAATGGCCTTTCCACCTGGCAATGAGCCTATTCCTGAGGTAGAGCCGGTTTTAGGCAAATATTCGTTTTTCAAAAAACCAGCCAGTTTAGCGTAGGTCGGCACCAGTTTTTCAGAAATCAGTGATTTGTAGGCGGCCGTCATTTCAGCTTTTTGGGCTTCTGTAAAATCAGGAGGTAGGTTTTTGATGGGTCCATAAAAAACAGATTTGCTCGAGTCTTCTACCACAAAGCTCTCCATTTGTTTGATTGCTTTTTCGGTCAAGAGTTTAGGTAAAACGTAGTTTTCGGCCATTCCCTTTCTGAAATAGACGATGGCACTGTCGGCCCAAGCGGGTAATCGAGAGGCACGCTCGATCCAATTTTGATAATCGAGGTAGGTTTTAAAAGGCTGCACCACATTGCCCGAGCCATATTGTGCCACGGTAAGCGGCACAGAATAAAACTGGTTAAAAGGAATTCTATTGGTTTTTAAGCCATAGCCCTCAATGTCTGTGTCGAGGCGATATTTGTAAATGTCATAGCTGAGTTTGTCATTTTCGTTGAGTTTACTGCGGTCAAACTTGGCCAATTCTGCCTTGTTTTGCAGGGCGATTTGCTTCAATTTAGCCCGATAACTATCCGTAAACTCTATGGCCAATTGGTTGTTGAATCGGTTGTCGCCAATGTTGGTAGCATTGAAAGGACTCAGCTGAATCTGTTCCTCAAATTTCGCCTCAAAAAAATCATTCAATGCCTTGTTATTAGGTATTTGGGCGACCAATTCAACAACAGCAAAGCATATCAGAACAAATAGTACACTCAGTTTTTTCATATTCAAGGGTCTAAAAGGGTTTTAAGTCAAATATATTGTTAGGTAAATATAGGTGGTTTTAGGTTTAATTCTAGAAGTGAAAACTGGATTTTGTTTGAGTAATTGATTATCATTTACTTAGATTATGTTTGCTGCGGGTAAAACTCAGCTCTTTGACATCTTCCCGATGTCGAAGCTAGATATGGAGGATTTCCAATCCGAAAAAAAAGTTTATTATTAACTTCTTCCCAAACAATAAAACCACCAAAAACAAAAGTCTCCGGTGGTCAATTATAAAGAAAACAAAAACCTCAATTCACACAACCCCCAATCTTAGCCTCAAACACCACCCCGTTTTTCACCTCAAAAACGCCTTGGGTGGCATCCATCAGGATAGATTTGTTGGACTGGAACAGTACATTGGCGTTGCTTTGTATAGTGATGTTGGCTTTTAGCTCTAGGTTGGTTTTTTTGTTGGCAGTGCCACCCGAAATGTCGTCCATTGGGCTGCTTAGCACAATGGTACTGTTGCAGTTATTGGCACCGCAGGCGATGGTGTTTGCTATTTCGCCTACAAAAACATCGTCTATGAAATAATAGGCATTGCTGGATGCCGACTGTCCGCCATAACCTCCGCTTGTTCCGCCGCTAATGTCGGTTGCTGCCTGGCTGATGGTGTTGGCTTGACTTCGGAAATTCCCCAAATACAAATGTTGGTAAGCTTGGTCGGCCGTTATTTCTGCCACAATGTTTACCCAATTGTCTTTTTCATGAATGACCACATTAGAGCTTGGAAGTACCATTTTCTCTACCTGTAGGGTATCACTGGCAAAATCCACTTTTTGGCTAACATTTAAGCCAAAACCGAGATTATTTGTAGCTACAGCGTAATAATCAGACCTGCTGACATACATACTTAACAGATACCTTTTGCCAATTTGCATCGGTGATGCCAAAGCTGTATGCAGGTACTCACGATATTCCGTTCCACCTGCAAACAAACCCGCAAAACCCTGGCCATTTCGTGGTGTTTGAATTCCAAATGTGGTGTTTCGAGGCGTTTCTATGGTAGCCTGATATTCGGCACAGGTGTTGAAATAATCTGATGAGCCACTTGTAGGTATGGTCCAACCCAGATTTGGGCTCAACCATTGCCCAGGCGATGATGGTGTGGGTACAAAACTTGTCGGGCAAGTTTGAGGGTCTTCAAATGATGGATTTGTAACCAAATTGTCCGTAACGCAAGTATTGCCATAAAGTGTATTTTCGCTTACTTCTGGAGTTTCGTATAATTTGATTTTGTATTCAAGCACTGAACCCGCGATTTTGGTGGCTACTGCTATCAGATATTCATCTCCAACAATCAAGTTATCGAATAGCAATGCATTATTCTTAAATTCACTTTGATTGCTATTATAAGAGCATTTTATCAAACTCGGCGAAGGACAAATGCCTTTATAAAGGCCAATTAAGGCATCGGTATTGAGGTTTTCAACCTCCACACCCATTTTGGCACGGGTGGCGGTGAATTTAAACCATACATTCTTATCACTGTTAGAACCACACCCTAAGCTAGCGAACTCATTGGTAGCCAAATTGGTAGAGAAAAATTGTCCAGAACCATTTACGTTCAGGGTAAGTGCATTGGCACAATTGTCATTCACGGGTACGGAAGGCGTAATAACGGCAATTTTGAATATCCCTTGGTGTGTATTTACATCGGCCTGAGCGGCTATTTTCAGAAAATAGGTGGTGCCAATGGTCAAACCAGATTTTGTAAATGACACATTATGAATCCCTCCAAAACAAGTAGATGGAACAAATGCCAGGCTTCCGCAAGTACCCGAAAACATAATGATGGCCGGGTCTTTGAGATATCCGTCATAGACTATTCGATGGGTAGTAGCGGTGGCCACAAACTTAAACCAGACCTCATTGCCCGCAAAACAAATGGTATTGTCGTTTTTAGCGTTTACGGTTGTTCCCTCTGTAAAAGTTGGTGTGTTATCGGCAGATGGCACAAGGGTGACGGCATCCTCACAAAGGTCGTTTACAGGAGGCGAGGTATCGCTCGTGAGGGCCACAAAAACCCTTCCTCTCAAGACATTGGACGAGCTATACACCCGTAACAAATACGGCGTATTAGGGGTAAGATTGGTCAATATTTTGTTTAATGAATAAACCGTAGCACCAGCCGAACCACAAACCACACTTGTAAGTGCTCCACAAGTACCTGTGTATAAAACATATACGGGATTGACGAAATTGGCCGAGAGTATTAGTCTCACCGAATTTTGGCTTGGGGTAAAGCCATACCATACGTCGTCGTCGGCAGTGCCAGTTACTGTGCAAGCTATAGGTTCAGCACTCAGGGTACTTAAGATGGTTTCGGTGACGACACTGGTAAAGCTTTGAGACGAACTCTGAATGTTGAGGTTAAGGGGTGAACTGCACTGGTCATTGGTGGGTACGGTGGAGTTGAGCACCTGCAGTTCGAATCCACCCTGGTGATCAACCAAAGCTTGTGAAGCATATACTTTTACGAAATATTCTTGTCCGATGGTTAAGCCCACTACATTCATAAATTCTTCTGAAAGACTTGTAAAATCGCCAGTTTTGCAGGTAATATGCACTGGAGTAGTGCAAGAGCCACTGTAAACTGCCAGCGTGAGGCCAGTGATAGCTTTCAGAACATTGTTGGTTCTGAAACCTATTTTATGCGTTGTATTGGTAGCTGTGAATTTGTACCAAACGTCAAAACTGTTGGCTTGTCCGCAGGTATTGGTGCCAGTAGTTTGATTGGCATCCAATGTGGATCCTTTTGAATAATTTTGGCTGGCCCAACTATTAAAAACCGTCAAATTGATGGCCGTAGCACAAATATCATTGGCGGGAGGAGAGACATTCTTTACACAAAACTGAAAATCAATAGATTCAAGATCATAACTCGAAACTCGAATGAAGTAAGTTTCGCCAACCGTCAAGTTATCGAATACCTTTTCTTCTTGAGAACTGATTGATCCAGAACAGCCCAAAAAGGTTTTAGCGTTGCAAGTACCACTGAACACTTCAAATTTGAGATACTTTGGAATTGGCCCGCTGAAATTAGATTTTAAAATAGAAACATTCGAAAACCATATCCTTTGACTAGTAGAACTGGCTACAAATTTATACCAAACATCCCGCATGATTTTTAGATCACCATTTCCACTTAAATTACATTCGTTGAATTGGGTTTGTGAACTGTTCGACAAATTGCCCGAAGTGATGGAGCAGGTGGTGGCATCACCCGTCGGAACTATCCCAGTAGCCCCTGCACATTCGTCGTTTGAGGCAAATACAGGTGTAGAAATACATACTTTGAGGGATTCTATGTTGGTATAATACATCAAGACCCTGATGAAATAGGTTTGGCCAACGGTGAGGTTTCCCACATAAGATACTGAATCAAAATCTGCTGAACAGCCCATGGATACCAATGAACCACAGGTGCCTGAATAAACTTGATAAAGCAAAGACCCACCTTGCCCCAAAGTAAGGTTAATTTTATGCTGGGTAGCAGTGGCGGTAAATTTAAGAAAGATGTCTTTTTCGGGTGTTCCAACACCTTCAGCACCATTGTTGCAACCTCCAGACTGACCAGATATTGTACTGAATCCTTTGGTGCTTACAATGGTCGGAGTGATACAGCTTGGAGTGGCGGCCACAGGAATATTTAATGCCCCTTCGCAATCGTCGAAAGGCGAAACGTAAGGCGATGTAACTGCCACTTCAAAGAGCGATTGGTTTAAAGTGAGGTGGGCACTATATACCCTAAAAAAGTAAGTTTGACCCGGAATAAAGGTATCATGCGTCAGAATTAAAGTGTCCAAAGACATGGAACCAGTGTTGCACTGTGGTGCAAAAGAAGGCGAACAGTTTAAGTATTGGGGTGCTCCGCAAGTTCCTTTAAAAACCTCTATGACCCCCAAATTTGATTTCCAGCCTTTGAGTTTGATTTTATGAACCTTTTGCGTAGCGGTAAACTGGTACCAAACATCGTCATCCGAGAGGGTATTTCCAAAATAATTATTGGACGATAATGTGGCATCAAAGCTACTTCCTGCCACCGCACCACCAAAATTGTCTGAGGTAGATGGATTTAATGTGATAGCGGACGCACAGTTATCATTTAGCGGAGCAGAGGTGATGGCTATTGAAAAAGAGCCGGTAACCGTGCCTTGATAATAAACCCGCACGAAATAAGTTTCGCCAATAGTGAGGTTGGTCAATCGAGTCGAGGAGTTTTTGGTATCGTCAAAACCAGAAGAGATACATTGTTTAGAAACCAAACTGCCACATGAGCCACTGAATATTTCGAGGATGATGTTTTCATAAATGTTTAACTTTTGCAAAAAAACACGATGACTGGTCTGATTTGCCGTAAAACTGTACCAAACGTCGTCGTCGGCATTGCCGCTGCATCCTGTTAGACTTTGTGTGGCAAACTGTGTCGTTCCTGCTGTCGAATTTACAGGCACATTACCAGCATTCACCGTTAGTGCGGTTGCTGTGGTACATTTGTCGTTGGTAGGTGGCACGGTATTCAAAACACAAATATCGAAAGAGCCTTCTTCAGCAATATCTTCCGTATTTACCCAAATCAAATAGTCGGTGCCAACTGTGAGACCAGAGACAACCTTTTCAACCACCGCAGCATTGCTTGGGCTACCACAAGAGCCTATTCTATCTATATCTCCACAATTATTTTGTAAGAGGTCTATATATACATTTTGAATGGTACCTCTGTTTAGCCTGATGATTTGAGAGGTGCCTGCAGCAGTAAATTTGTAATAAACACCATATTTATAAAAATCACAGTTATCGTATCTGTCGGTGGTCACGCCAGTAGTGGTACCGCTAATAGGCGAACAACTTGCCCCTGGTGCGAGGCTAATGGCACCTTCGCAGTCTTCGTTAGGTAAGGGTAAATTCAGGCATATATTAAAAGTACCCTGGCCAGAACCTACATTTGACGAAAACACCCGAACAAAATAAGTATTACCCACCACCAAATCTGCCACTTTACCCATTTCAGTATCTTGACCTGAGGTATTATTAACACATACTAAATCATTCAAAGATTCACAAGCACCCTCATACACCTGAAAAACAGCATCTTGTAAGGTTCCTGGGGTTACGGAAATGGTATGTTTAGCTTGAGTTGCGACAAAACTGTACCAAACATCATCATCCACCTCGCCAGAGCAATTGGCATAATCACCCGGCAGGGCATTGGTGGTGGTGCCGGAAGTACTTAGGCTGCAAGTCAGATTAGGATTTACACTGAGAGGAAGAGCATTTACGCAACGATCGTTGGCAGGTGGCGGCGGAAAATTACGGACACAAAGTTCAAATGTCCCTCTGCTTGGTGGATAACTGTTACATGTATAAACCAAAATATAGTATTCGTCTCCAATCACAAAATTGGTTTTGAAAAGTTTTCGTTGTTGGCCTTCTTGAAAAACTAAACTACTGCCTTGCTTGTGAAAAAGCTCAAAATTCGACTCAGAACCTATTGTCAAAGCAGTGAGTTCGATGGTCAAACTATCGTTATTGGCCAAGAATTTATACCAAACACCATCTTTTATGGCTGAACAGCTATTGTTGGATGTTTCATTGCTCAATGCCAGCGAGTTGTCGCCTATTGTTTTTAGGGTACAAGTAAAATTGCTATTTAACGCCACCGAAACGGCTGCATCAGATTTATCATTGGTTAAAGTAGTAGACAAGCACAAATCAAAAGTACCTGCACTGCCATATCTGTCCCAAACTCTTAGGTAATATTCTTGACCGATAGTAAAATTGGTGTAACTTAAAAAATTTTCGCTGGTTATCGAACAGGCCAAAGAGGTTGGGGTTACGCAACTTCCACTAAAAAGTTCTATTTGAGCACTTGAAAAGGTGGTATTCAATAACTTTAGAATCATTTCGGCATTGGTGGCCGTGAACTTATACCAAACATCGTTTCTGATAGGCTCGCTTACACATGAGCTCGTCAGAGGGCCGGTGGCGTTTACTAAAGTACCAGATGTAAGAACATCGTAACTGGCATTATTGGCCGTTAGAGCTATGGCTCCTGAACATCCATCGTTGGCTGGCATACCCGTGCCTTCGTTAATACATATGGTAAAAGTGCCTGAGGGGCCATATCCTGCATTGTATGCATAAACTCTAATAAAATACTTTTGGCCGATGGTTAAATCTCCAATCGTGAAATTATTAATAAAGTCAGGTTTGCAGTACAAGGAAGTCAAGCTTCCGCAATTGCCTGAAAACAACTCCAAAATTGGAAACTTTATGGTTCCTGGTGTCAGAGTGATTTTATGAACCGTGCTGGTGGCGGTAAATTCAAACCAAACGTCGTCATCGGCCTGACTTCCAGAATAACACCCAGCCATGCTTAATGTGGCTTCTTCGGAAGTTCCTGCATTGGTTAGGGTACAGGTTTGATTTTGGTTAACGAGTAGGCCTATAGCTCCTGCACAATTGTCATTGGTCGGTGGAACGGTCAAGGCCACACAAATGGTAAAAGTACCCTTTGAAAATGCTGAATTTCCACTGCTATAAACCCTAATAAAATATTCATTACCAACCGTTAGGCTTGACAGAATCGTTCTTTCAGTATCATATGTGAAGGTTTGGTTATTTACGCAGCCCAAAGAACTTAGACTACCACAGCTGCCAGAAAAAACTTCAAAAACTGGGTTTTGAAGTGAACCTGAATTGGAAGCTACCTGTATTTTATGTGAAGTAGCCGTTGCTGTGAATTTATACCAAACATCGTCATCTGCTGATGTAAAATTACAACCGACTTGACTTTGGGTAGCACCCACAGTAGTGCCAGTTAAGGTTACAGCACAGAGATTGTCACTATTAATTGTAAGTCCAATTGCTCCCGAGCAGTTATCATTTGTAGGTACTTGTGCAAAAATCGAAATATGAAGCAAATTGCAAATAAGCAGCAGCGGTAGAAGTTTTTTCATAGCAAGTTTTATTTGCTCAAAACTACTTCTTACTCATTTGCGGCGGTACTACTAATGTTAGTAGGTAACATGAGCTTCTTGTGTCTAAAACTTCGTAAACTTGCTTATCAGATGATAAAGCCTGAAAAAAATGAAGTCGATTCTAAAATTTAAACACCTTTTTTATTTTCAATTTCGGCTTTAATTTGCTCAAGGTTTTGTTTGTAAGTCTTTGAATTCTTGTTGGTTAAATATATCATAAACACCGAAATGGAAATATAAACCCAACCAAAACCATTTCTAAAAAAGCCATAAATTATCACGCCTATGAAAAATCCGATGATTCCAGCAGCATATAATTGCTGTCTTTTTATCTTCTTTTGTTCCATCAACAACTCTTCGCGTGTCAATTTTGAATAATCTCTAATTTCTGACATGGTTTTTATGTTTTATCAAAATTTTTACAATTTAATAAAAAACTGATAAGAATTTTATCAGCTGAACATTGATACTGACTAACTCAAATTAATCAAATACGGTGAGCATATTTCCAAAATTATCGAGCATAGGATGATCATCCACGATCCATAAAGGTATCATAAAGCATTTTTCTTTTCCTACATTCTAGGTCGTCAATTGCATACATTTTCAAATCTTCAAATTTGAAAGTCGCCTTACCCATCACCGAACCGTCTGAATCAATGTTAGTGATTGAAAAATAATCATCATCGCACCACGCAATGAAGCCAAAATATAGGTCTTCGTCGGAAAGTTCAAACTTGATAAGGTAGTCTTTGTTACCAATAAAACTCTCAAACAATTGCGTAAACGTTCCTCCATTTTTGCCTTTTAACTTGAAGGTTTGGTTGAGAAAAATGCTTTGGTTGTTTATAAGCAATTCTATACCTTTCAAATAGGCTGTATCTGATTCAATAAACTTGATATCGGCCAGGCTAATCATTAGAATTCCGTCGTAAATGCCAAACTTGGTAAAATGCTGCACAATGACAAACCCTTCTGTATACTCCAAAACATAGCCGCAATAAAAGCCCTCATCAACACCATAGCAATTAAGTTCGACTAATTTTTTTTCACTTTTTGATTTTTCGAGAATATCAAGAAACATAGCATTATTTTAAAAAATATGAAATTTTTAAGCTAAATAAAAAAAGACCAGGTAATCCAAACACTAAACCCAAAAGTAATAAAAATTGCGTATAGATTTTTTAAATACTAAACCTTGATTTTCTAAATTTCAAAGTCTTAAGGCTATATAAATTTAACGACCATTTAAAGATTATTTATGTGAAAAATAAAATCAGAAAAGGTATTAAATCATTTTAAAAGTGGTATGCAGAAATTCATTAGGTTGAAATACAAAGCTTCTTAAAATTATAAGCCTTCCAAAACATGCAAATGCAACCAAAATCAAAACTTTTATATGGGCCGTTTTTTTGAACCTTTGGATTTGGCAATTTCGAGCAGATTTCGGTAAATTTGCCAATAAACAACAGAAGGTTATGTGTTACCATGTTTCGCAAATTACAGAACCTAAGAATTTGGCACGTAAGCTCAGCAAACAATTGAAAGTCAACTATAAAGAAGGTCAATTTAAGCCCAGATATCACCTCAATGGCTTTGATCAACCTTTGGTGGCTGTCGTTCCGATTGCCGATCCTGATAACCTCAGGTTTTTTAGGTGGAAACTAATTCCCGAGCATGTAATAGACCCAAAAGCATTCAAAACCAACACTTTAAACGCCCGAAGCGAGGACCTCTTACAGAAATCTAGCTACCGCAATTACTGGCAGAACCGTTGTTTGGTAGTGGTAGATGGTTTCTTTGAACCGCATGTGGTGGACCCTAAAAAACCATCTCAGAGTTATTACATTAGAAACTTTGAAAACGAACCGCTTACCTTGGGCGGCATTTACTCCGTTTATCAAGGAAAGGGCACTTTTGCCATATTGACCACTGAGGCCAATGACCAAATGAGGCGGGTACACAATGAAGGCCAACGCATGCCTGTGATACTCGACGATCGTCACCGAGATGCATGGCTGTCTCCAGAGCTCAGCCTCGATGAAATGATGGCCCTTTGTAAACCCTATGACCAAGATTTGATGGATTTCAGAACCATCGATGGTGTATTTAATTCCAGGGCCAATACCGACCTTCCAGAAGCCATTGTGCCAAGGGTAGAAGACTCCATGATTTGAATATTTAAACCCTATTTGAAAACCCTATTTTATCCAATCAAAAAGAATTTTCTTCAAATAACTTTTTCCTGGAAGTAAAGTAGGTACCTATGTCTCCACACGCCTATTTGAGCCACTCCCATCGTTTTGCCCAATCTAAGCCTACACTTGTTCGCCATTTAAATATCGTGCGTCCTCCCTGTATTTTTCCATCATAAAGTCGTGGGTCTGATTTGTCTGAGTACCAATTTGGCCCCAATTTATAATCCGTAGAATGAGCTTTGCCCGGCCAAAGATTTTCTACCACCAATTTTCCTTCTTGTTTTGGGAAATTAGGGATGTCGGAAGTGAACCTATAGCTTAAAACTTCGGCTTGTTTGGGTGCATATTTGATGGCATACTGTCCCTTGCCCAAATAATAGCCTGCCCATTTTTGAGTGGTATTTTTATAGGGTGTTTCCATCCAAAAACACACAGAATCTGCCGGAATGTTGATTTCAGGACCTTTGAAATGAAACTCCACCACCGCACAAAAAGCAACCGTATCCTTGATATTGGTGATGCGATTAAATACCACTCTTGAACTATGTCTTATTTGGTCAAAACTTCCACCCCAACTTTCACGACTCGGTTGATGGGGGTCACCGTCCATCATATACAGCAGTGAAGGCGTATCGCCCATTTTCACTTCGCCTTTATAATAGCTTTTAAAATCCTTTCCCAATTGCCCGGCTCCTTTTATATATTTGTCGTAATAATCCGAACTTTTCACGCTGTCTATGGCATGGTTATCTGAAAAGAAACCGTAATAAGACGAATTGACTTCTATAAACCACAGATTTGGAAAATTCTCAGCAATATAAGCGTAGCTGTTTGCACTCCATTTTTTGTTGGGCCCTCCAATCCAATACACCCTGATATTACTTTGAATTTCGGGTGCGTCGTGCAAAGCCTGTGCTAAATCTTCCAAACCACCCCAAGCCAACACCCAAAGTGGTTGCGTGCTTTTCTTTTTGGCACATTTAATAATCCAATTGGAGCCTTCTGAGGATGTTGTATAACCCAAGAAAGGTGCGTTTCCTTTTCGGCCCTGTTTGCTGATGGAGCGTAAATAGTTGGGAGTAGGAAAGCCTTTTTTGTGTTTCTGCAATTGGGGTAAATCCTGCTCGTATAAATGTATCATTCTCAAAATTTCTTGCTTACTACCACTGCCATAAGAAGGCGAAGAAACCAGCCCTTCCATCTCAAACAGCTCGCTGTACATGAGCAAATGTGCCATGGATTGATTATCGTCGGGGTCAGAACCCCCAATATCTGTACTGACCAAAATTCTGGGTTTGATGGGAACGGGTTGTTGAGCCAACAATCCACTTGTAAAAAGGCAAAATATTAGGAAGGATGCGAGTTTATTCATGGTTTGTATTTTTTAAGGTTTCAGGCCGATTTTCAAAACGCGTCAATATCTTACAAATGCCTAAAGGTTTATAATAATTTTGACTCCACATGTTGCTTAAAATTCAGCAAAACCGATTCACAAAAGTCTCTTTGTAGGTCGATGGGCGTTTCTTTTTCGGGTTCAAATGTTTCGGTTAGGCTTGTGGTATTGCCGTTAGCTACAAATTCAATTCTTGACTTTCTATTGCCTGAAACCGTGTATTCAATCAGTTGATTTTTAATGACTTTATCATATTTTCCGGTGTGGTCAAATCCCTCGCTGCCATCGATGGCTTCCATACGAAATGAAAACAAACCGCCTGCTCTCACATCGTTCTCCACTTTAGGCGAGTGCCAATTTGAAAAGGGAACGTTCCAAAGCATGATATCCGCAGGATTGGTCCAACATTCCCAACCCAAGTCCACAGGTTTATTGATGGTTATTTCTACTTTTAAGAAGGCTTTATTGGTCATTGCTTAGGGGTTTTAATTTTTTTTTTAGGTTTTTAACTCTTCTTAATCTTTTCAATAGTTTAGCAAGTTAGGGAGGATTTCCAATCCGTCAAAAAGGTTCTTCTATCGATCATACTTAGCTCTTCGACATCTTCCCGATGTCGAAGCAAGATAGGAAGGATTTCCAATCCGACAAAAGGCTACTCAAATGAGACTACTGAATATTTAATCATTCAAAAAAAAAATCTTGAAGAATTAGTGGATTACAAATCCTAAAATATCTCGCTTCGACATGCCCTATCGGAACATGTCGAAGAGCTAATAAACCAGGAACGCCAGACCTCCAAGTACACATAATTTTCAGTCTAATCAAATTGATAATGAATGGATTGCTTGAAGGTGAAAGGTAATACGACTCCAGCTACAATACATCTGAATGGACACAAATATTTTTCTTACCTGCTCCATTAGCTGCGTGTTTTATCGCTGAATAATTTCTCAATAGCTTGCAAATTTTCAATGGTTTGCAATACCATTATGACTATGTAGACTTATTGAGTTAATCGGTAAATAAGTAAGGTGGCTTTCTTTATCAATTTAGGATAATAATTCAAAAACATAACTTCACCTGGTGCATGAGCACCTTTGCCATACGCACCAATACCATCTATACTATCCAAATATTTTGCTACAAACGCAACATCACCACCACCCATTTTGGTGTCTGGTTTTACGTCTCCATATCCTAATTCTACACTTATGTTATTAAACATTTTTGCTAAAGCTTCATTACCCGCAGTTGGTGCCATTGCAGGAATCATGTCTTGGAATTTAATCTTTGCTGTTGCTCCATTCAAATTTTTGGATACTATCTCAAACATCATTTTCTGAGCATTATTTTTTTGAGTTTCAGTCAAAAAGCGTAAATCGCCAAGAACGAAAGTTTTAGGGGAAATGATATTATTCTTACCAGAAGCATCACCTCTCTGGGTTGTGGTATTTACGTTGATATCAGAACCACCAATAAAAAGACCCGGATTAACTGTAATATTAGGTTCAAGACTTAATTGTTCTCTGAACTCATTCACAATTCTTGTTGCTTCATAAATAGCCCCAAACCCATTTTTACCCCATACAAGGGACGAATGTCCTTGTTGTGCATCAATCACTAATTCCCACTTGGTTGCACCTCGGCGTGCTGTTGTTACTTTTTCAATGGCTACTGTTGATTCAAATGCCAATGCGACATCATGCTGTTTTGCTCTTTCAATAAAATCAGCACGACTAATTTCAGTTGGCTGACCAGTATTTTCTTCATCTCCTGTAAAATAAACTGTAATAGAAACATCATTTAACAGACCTTGTTTGTGCATGGCTTTTAACGCTGCAATGACCATTACATCTCCACCTTTCATATCAATGATGCCCTGCCCAGTAGCCGTACTGTCATTGAGCATAGTAAAAGGATTTGGAGGTGTATCTGGTTCAAAAACCGTATCTAAATGTCCTATAAGAAATAATTTTTTCCCTTTATTTCCTTTTTTGGTGGCTACTAAATGTCCTGCTCTTTTCAAAGAATCAGGCATAGATACCCATTCAACAGTAAATCCTAAAGCTGCAAGTTCTTTGCCATACATTTCACCTACTTTTTTTACACCTACAATATTAAAAGTACCACTGTTAATGTTTACAGATTCTTTTAACAATTGAATGGTGGAAGGCATATCGGCATCAATGCTTTTCAATAGCTGTTGTTCAATCAGACTTAGCGTTTGTGCATAGCTTGTAAATACCAAACTCAATTGAGCAAGAAATAGTACGAGTGATTTTTTCATCTTTTTTATTTTTAACTGTTCCAGTGAAAAAATAGAATATGCTTATCCAAGTGTGTGAATTTCTTGCATTACGCCCAACACAGAAATATGCGTACTTGTCACGTCTGTGTAGTAAAGTTAAACCAGGAACGCCAAACCTCCAAGCACACAAAATTTTCAGTTTTATCAACCTGATAATGAATACCCTGATTGAAGATGTGCAGCTTCTTGACTTTAGCAACAATACAAAATGCGAAGTACGCAATATTTAAAAGCTCTGCTGGTCCAAATGTTGATTAATGTACTGATGTTCAATTGCTTCCGTCCGCCCTCTTTTTTATAAATGCAATGTTGTCGGCTGCTTTCGTTCTTTCGAAATCTCTATTTAATATTTAATTTCATTCTCTCCTCCATATTCAGTAAAACATCCTTTTTAGTTAGGAATGCCGTTCGAAGTTTTTTTGCTGATAATAATGGTATTTGGTCGCCAATATGTTTACTGCCAGGTTGCGTAGCATTTCCGTAGCTTAATAAAACCTGTGCATTTATTTTTTTTCCAAATTCAACCACTGCTACATAAGAATCTCCATGGTATGTATAATTCTTATTGTCCTTTTTGTTTGTTTGGTAATTCATTGTTCTGAAAATACCATAATTACCAGGACCGCCATTCGAAGGAAAATCATATTCTCCTGCTTTAAATCGATAAACATCCCCCCATGCAACATCTAAGGATCCATAGATTTGTTCTACCTCCGTTGCTGCTTTTGCAAGTAGTTCTACAGCTTGCTTTGGATTATTTAATCCATCGGGGCTACTTACAGGGTGCTCCAAACTCCATGGAACTGCATACATGTTTGTGTTGAGTTTATCAAACCATTTAGCAAAAAGTACAGCTCCTCGGCTATCAACATTAGTAGCTTTATCCCACTGCTTCAAAACCAAGGTCGCTTTAGTAGCTACTGTATCGGGGTATAATTTTACTGCTTCAAATAAATCATCCAAAAAGCGGTCTGCAGCTTCCATGCCTGTATTCATTTTATAAGCAATTAATTCGTCAAAGGTGATTGATGAATCGCCTTTAATCAAATTCACTGCCCTTTGTGGTCTTAATTGCATGCTTTGGGGTGCCATATAAGTAGGGAAGTTTTTAGGTTCTAATACAGTGGGATAGGTGGAGGTCCATGGAGGATCGTTGGCATTTTGTAGAAAGCCTGTATTTGGATTAAGCAATTTTGGTAAATCGGCATAATTATGGTATTTATTCCAGATGTATTTTGATTGTGTGCCATCAACAGTACCATTCCAAAAAGCCCAATCGCCTTCAGTTCTTTTAGGTACATTGCCATTAAAGAGATAAAAAATATTGCCACCCTTATCTGCATAAATCACATTAAACATCGGGTTTTGCATCATTTTTAAGGCGTTTTCAAACTCATTTAAATTTTTACCCTTACCCATTTTATGATATTGCCCAAGCATAGCGTTCTCTAGGCCCGCAATTCGAATAGCATATGCTTTATTGGCTTTTTCTCCGATGATTGGCCCATGATTTGAATAAGTCAAAACTATATCTTGTTGCTTCACATTGCCATCTTTTTGCAGTACTTTTAAGGTTACTGTCTTTTTTTGAAACGGCTCTATTTTACCATCTAGCAGGTAGCCGTTATCCTGCAAACTTAATTCGTATCTGTCTGAGGCATCTATGGTGTTTACGGTGTGGGTCCAGCCTAAATGCTCATTAAAGCCAATGATAATATAAGGGAACCCTACCAAAGAAACACCATAAGTATTGAAGCCTGGAGCTGTTAGCTGTGATTCAAAAAATAGAAATAAATCACTCCATGGAAGATGTGGATTTACAACCAACATGGGATTTTTCGATGCTGACTTAGATGGCCCAATGGCATACGAGTTAGAACCAGAAGCCAATTGTCGCATGCTGCTCGCAATGTCTTCTTTAGCAAGAAATTCAAGACAAATCACGCGTGTAGAATGTGCCAAAACATCTGTAACCAAAATAGGCAGTAATTTTGTTGCCACAGGATCAATTTTATTCGGATATGCTTTTGCATAGCCGTTAATGCCCGCCACAAATGCATCTAAATATTGTTTATCAGCACCACTATAGTTTTTATATTTTGCCTTGGCCGAATCAGGAAGGTTGAACAAATGGATGCGGCTGTCTGATTGAATATAATCTTCGCCCCAATATTCAGCAGCACAGCCTCTGGCCTGTGCATATAATTTTAAGAGTAGGTTGGCGTGGTTTTGCATTTGTGCCCATCCCAATGCATAATACATTTCTTCTTCATTGTTGGCATACACATGTGGTACACCGTAATTGTCCCAGATAATTTCTGTCTTTTTTTGTGCTTTTAGGTTGAAAGAAGTGAAAAGAAGAATTATGAAAAGCCATTGAATCTTTCTTAAATGGAAATGAGTTTTAAAATTCATAAACGGAGTCTTTGATAATTAAACGAAAAAGAATTTCTTTATTAAAGTCTGATAACGATTGTTTTAAATGTCTGGTTGTTCAGTAGGATACGAAGTTTTGCAGCTACCCGTAGGGCCGGACTTTTACAACTCTTGATAGCTATCGGGATGATTTGAAAAACTAAGGTTTGAATAACCACATAACTTTCATTGGAACAAGAAACCCCTCCTTTCGGGTAGGTGTTTGATGTTTTATCAGTTGATAATTCCTTGTTTCATGTTTTTGATTTAAATAAAAATAAAATAAATCCAACACAAAGAATTACTGTTGCAAAAAGGTCAATCATCATTACTTTTTTAAGCTCTGAATTAATGTTTTTGCCAATTAAGAAGTAAAGTATAATAAATGATACCATACTAACTAAACCAGCAATAGTTGAAAGTTCATAGTGTTTTTTTGCTAATGAAGAATAAATCAGTAGCCCACCAATTATTCCAAAAAGGATTGCCCTATGCCTTAAAAGTAATTCATAATTTGCATTAGGTATTTCAATCCCATATGATTTAGCAATCTTTTCAGGAAGGAATCCTAAGATAGCAGGTAGTATATTAATTAGACCCGCTATAAAAAGTGTTATCCTATAAATTAATTCCATACTTCTTCGAGTTTATTAGTTTAACCAAATATAGAAAAATATTGCCTATATAAATGCTGTTCTTTTATATTATTTCTCAC
>NKJG01000016.1:32238-36083 GCA_002256395.1 Bacteroidetes bacterium B1(2017)
AAAATAGCCTCCATAAATGGTCCCATTCCGAATGAAGCCAAAATTATTGATGGAACTGGAAAATGGCTCATGCCCGGACTCATAGATATGCACGTGCATGTACCTACAGATGGTGGGCCATTTGGTCCTAAACTCCCTACTCAGGGTGCCACAGTCTTTTTTGACCTTCAAGATTTCATGACGCTCCATAATTCAAATGGCGTTACCGCTTTATTTGACCTGGGCTCAAGACCAGAGCATTTCGGTCAAAGAAACGAGATTGCAAAAGGCCAGGTAATTGGTTCCAGAATGGCATTGGCAGCCATGATAGATGGTGGAAAAGGACAAGGTAGAAGAGCAAATACTGCAGAAGAAGGCCGCCAGGCGGTTCGTAGTGCAAAGGCGGAAGGATATGAATTTATCAAATTATATTCCGATCTCAATATAGAAACTTTTAAAGCCATCGTCGACGAAGCGTCCAAACAAGGCCTAAAATCCATCGGGCATATTCCAGATTCATTTCAGGGACACTTGCAAGAGGCATTTGTGCCAAATTTTGGCATGGTAGCCCATGCCGAAGAATTGACAAAACACACAGAGAATTATACTTTAGAAGACGCACAGCGATTTGCCAAATTGTTGAAAGCAAACGGCACATGGCTTTGCCCTACGTTAACCACCATAGAATGGATAGCAAGCCAAGTTAGATCTTTGGACCAACTCAAAGCCTTACCAAGCCTTCAGTATATGCATCCTCTCTCACAAAGTAAATGGCTTACGGCCAATAGATACAATAAAATGTCAGATTCAGCCACCATTGTAAAATTTGAAAACTATGTAAAATTCAATAATCTACTGGTTAAAGAATGCAAATCCCTTGGTGTACCCATCGTTGCCGGAACCGATGCCAGCACCTCAGGGGTAGTTTTCGGCTTTGCCATGCACGACGAACTCGAACTGTTGGTAAAAGCGGGCTTAAGCAACGAAGAAGCCTTAAATGCTGCCACCAAACAATCCGCTACCTGGCTGGGTATCGAAAGCATAGTCGGTACTGTTGAAACTGGCAAAAAGGCCGATTTAATTTTATTGGAAGCAAATCCACTCGAAAACATTAAAAACACCAAAAAAATCGCGGGGGTTTTTGTAAATGGCCATTGGCTGGATAAATCAAAAATCAAAGCAGACCTGGCCGATTTATCAAAACGCAATACCGCCGCCAAAGGCGATTGGGATTGGAAGAAAACGATAAGTGGGAAGTAGCATTTTCTTGATGTGAAGTCCTTGTTTCGCCATCTTTTTGATTTCAAAGTTAGGCTATTCGCCATCTAGTATCGCTTCGATATCCTTCTGATGTTGAAGCGATTTTCAAAAATCATTATCACCAGATTTTCAATCTGAATTAAGGCTACTCTGTGTGAACTTTCTAAAAATGAATAATTCTAGAATAAACTTGAATGCCTTGGGTAAGATAAATCCTCAAGCATCTGGTTCCAACATGGCCGATAAGAATATATGGAATAGCATTTAGAAGTTACTATTTTCTGCAGGAGATCCCGATAACTATCGAGACGCATTTCACTCGAACGAAGGAAATATCATTTGTGTAGCGGGTTATCATTTTATAAAAATCGTCTATTTTTCTGAAAATTGCAGATAGATTAAAGCTACAGCAGCAACTGTCATAATAATGAATGCCG
This sequence comes from Bacteroidetes bacterium B1(2017), assembly GCA_002256395.1. Taxonomy (GTDB): domain Bacteria; phylum Bacteroidota; class Bacteroidia; order UKL13-3; family UKL13-3; genus B1. The sequence continues at coordinate 33,915 of NKJG01000016.1, forward strand.
TAAAGCCTAGCATATTAGTTAGTCTTCCATTCACATTATCTCCCATTATTTTTTTGTTGTTTGAAATGTGTAAGATGATGGCAATTAGGACAGGAGCAGTTAGTCCATATAGAATGGCTGTATAAATCAAAGATTGAATTGGCGTAATGCCTATGTAGTTTAATGATAATCCCAGTAGCAACGATATAGCAATGATGATATAAAATGCTTTGGCTTCATGAAATTTCTTGTCAAGGCCTTGTTCCCAACCAAAGGTTTCAGTTATGATATAAGAAATTGAACCACTCAATACAGGAATAGCGATGAGTCCTGTTCCGATTACTCCGATGGCAAAAAGCAGATAAGCAAGATTTCCAGCTAATGGTTTTAGTGCCATTGCCGCCTGTTCTACGGTGTCAATTTGGTGGATACCGCCTTTAAACAAAACGGTTCCCGTGGTAAGAATTATAAAATACATAACAAATCCTGAAACGGTCATTCCAAAATCTACGTCTTGGTTTATCTCATGAATGATCTTTTTATTTACAATCAAATGTTTCCTTTTGTTTTTCATCTCTTCAACCTCTACAGATGCTTGCCAAAAGAAAAGATAAGGTGAGATGGTTGTGCCAAGTATGCCCACTATAATAGCGATAAAATCTATGTCAAATTTTATGGTTGGAATAAATGTTGCTTTCAGAATTTCGCTAAAATCTTGTTTATACAAAAACGGAACAATAAAATAAACCAACATTACAATGCACAAATATTTTAGAACTGCTGCGATTTTTTGGTAAGGCAGGTAGATGATTAAACCAAGAAGAATAATTGTGAAGAGAACGCTGAAATAATTGGCATCTATGGCTGGAAATAGCAGATTTCCTACAGCACCCATGCCTGCAATGTCAGCACCAATATTCATTACAATGGCAGGAAAGCTAAACAATAGCATGAGGTATAGAATCGGTCTTGGATAGTGTTTTTTTAGTGTCCCCGTCAAACCTTGTGACGTTACCAAGCCAATTCTCGCACACATCTGCTGAATAGCCGCCATAAGCGGAAAAGCAATAATGGCGGTCCATAAGGTGGCAAGTCCAAATGCAGCACCCGCTTGAGAATAAGTGGCAATTCCAGATGGGTCATCGTCGCTTGCACCAGTAACAAGTCCGGGGCCAAGTTTTTTCCAACTACTAAAAAGTTTAGATGAAAATGTTTTCTTTTTAACCATTTTTTCAGTCGTTGTTGAATCGTCAGAAAAAGCATCAGCTTTTCGACATTTTCATTATGTGTGAGCAAGATAAGGAGGATTTTCAATCCAACAATAAAGTACTCAAATAAGACTACTGAATATTTAATAATTTAAAGAAAAAATATCGAAACACAATATAGCATGGCTAATGTACAAAAGTTAAATAGAAGTAGAATTTTGCACTTCAGCTCTCCTTCTGCTGGAGGTTCGTTGTTTTATTTATTTGGCAAGCCCCATTTTTCAACCAATTCTGCATTCAATCCACCTTCTTTTCCATTGGGTTTTCCTTTACCAATTTCAATAAAATCTTTCAAACTTCCTTGTATATAGCTTGTCCAGGCATCGTTACAAACATTGTAACATTCATATTCTGGCACTAAACCCTCGTGTGTAAAAACAATTTGGGTTTTACCGGCTTCGGTTGATAAATCAAAAATCAGGTGGGTATTAATCCATTCTGTTTTGTCTTTCGTAAAATTAAATTCATTGTCTATCACCTGATAAACCAATTTTTTATCAGCAACCATTTCAATAAGTTTGATTTTGCACAGATGCACATCTTTATAATGATAAAAGAATGTTTCTCCAACTTTGTCCGTATTTCCTGCGATTTCCTCAGACCACCAAGCTCTAAAATTTTTAATGCCGTTAAAAGCACTTGAAATGTCTTTATTAACCGTAATGGTAGTGGTGTAATTTTTATTGGATGGGTTGCTCATTTTTTTACTTTGATTTGATGTTGTTATTCTTCCCTTGCAAGAAAGCAAGGTTGTGATTAAAATAATTTGAATTAAATATTTCATTGGAGATGTTCTTGAAGATTTTGTAGATACTGCGTCCATGCACTTGAGCAACCACTATAACATTCTATTTGTGGAATCAGGCCATCGTGTGTAAATGTTATTTTGGTTTTGCCGTCAACTATTTCAAGGTCGAAACAA
>NKJG01000016.1:37001-38192 GCA_002256395.1 Bacteroidetes bacterium B1(2017)
ATTACAAAGCTAATGTCCAAAATGCGTTTTTAGGCAGTGCTATATGGACATTATGAAGGGTTGATTTGGACAAAGTATTTACTTAACTTTGTCGAAAAAGCGGAGAATGAAACATTTAAGTATTCTAGTTCCTGACGAGCAAACCAATATGAGTACGATTGCTTGTATTGTAGGTGCGAACCAAGTTTTTAGCGAAGCAAACAATTATTTGGCGAGAAAGGACGAAAAAGCCATTTTCAAAATTGAGTTGGTAGGTGCTACCAAAAGCGATTTTTTAAATAACAACCTAATTTCTATAAAGCATCAGGTTGCCATCAGCGAAATTGATAGAACGGATCTTATTCTCATTCCTGCGTCCTTAATTCGCAGTTATGATACAGCCTCCAAAAACAATAAACTGCTAATCGATTGGGTAGCGAAACACTACAAGCAAGGTGCAGAAATAGCCAGTATGTGTGCAGGTAGTTTTATGTTGGCTTCTTCTGGAATCCTCGATGGGAAAACTTGTTCTACGCATTGGGCTTTGTCCGAAAATTTTAGAGAATTGTTTCCAAATGTAAACTTACAAACTGACCAATTAATTACGGACGAAAACGGAATTTACACCAATGGTGGGGCCTATTCGTTTTTGCATTTGTTGATGTATTTGGTCGAAAAATTTTATGACCGACAAACAGCCGTTCATTGTGCAAAATATTTTCAAATAGATTTAGACAGAAATTTACAAGCAGAATTTTCCATATTCAACGGACATAAAAAACATAACGATGAAGCCATATTGATGGCTCAAAAAATCCTTGAGGAAAATTATCAAGATAAAATTTCTTTCGAAAAATTGGCGTCTGATTTAAACATTGGTAGAAGAAATTTTGACCGTAGATTTATAAAAGCAACCGGTTTTACACCGCTCGATTATTTGCAGAGAGTAAAAACTGAGGCTGCAAAAAAAATGTTTGAAACCACTCGAAAAACGGTCAATGAAATAATGTATGAAGTGGGGTATAACGACGCAAAAGCTTTCAGGGATGTTTTTAGTCGTGTGACTGGCAGGTCGCCTTTAGCATATAAATCGAAGTACAATAAAGAAAGTAGGTGATCATAAGCTTTTGGAGATAATAGGTTTTTCGACATCTTCGCGATGCCTAAGCCAAAGGAGGTTTTTCAATCCCAAAAAACCAAATGCAAATAGCA
>NKJG01000105.1 GCA_002256395.1 Bacteroidetes bacterium B1(2017)
AATTTGTTTTTGCCTTCTTTTTTTAAACTTGTTAGAGCGGTATTCAGTGCTATTCTATAAATCCAAGTGGAGAGTTTTGCTTCTTTTCTAAAATTCGGGTAGGCTTTCCAAAGCTGTATCACAATCTCTTGGAAAAGGTCATTTCTGTCTTCCCTTTCATGGCAATACAAGTGGCATACTTTATAGATAATGCCTTTATGTTGGTTGATTAGTCCCGTAAATTCTTTTTCCATTCCATTCATTCTTTACAATTAGTAGATTTTTTGAAGGAAAACTTACAGGTTATTAGAGATTTATTTTTTCAAAATCATAGATTTAGAATATTTCAACATTTAAATCTAGAGAGAAAGGGGTTTTGATACTTCTGATGAGAAGTTATTTTAAGCTAGTTTTTGTAAATACATATTGGGTAAAATAGTAATTAATTTCTGTGCAAATTTCTCAGCATTTTTCTGTATTGTACTGGAAGGAGATAGAATTTCAATTGATTAATTGGACAAATATGTTTGGTGTATTTGTAAAGTTTGGTCATTCCTATAAGATTTGGAATTCTATATCCGCCAATTGCATTTTTCAACTCTTTAGGTAAAAGCATATCCTGTACAGACAGTAAAATTGAAAATCTGAAATTTCCTAAATGTGTTCGATAGGCGTCGAAAAGTTGATTTGTAAGTATTGAGTTTGCATAGTTAAGTTGCAGATTTTCTTGTCTATGAACTTCCCAATGAGCGAAATTTGTAGGTAAGTTTTCAATTCCCATTTTTAAACCAACTCTGCGAAAAACATCAAAAATTTCGTTTTTTTCGTCAGTCGAAAGTGTTTGATTTAGCAATTCATAGGCAGAAATCGTATAGGCTATCAACATGTAAAGCACATCTTGATAGGCCCAGTTTGGAATGGCATATCCTCGCTCATTTTCCACGTTTTTGTGGATATTTTTCATATTATCCAAAGTCCTTTCGGCTTTTCTTTTTTCTTCAAAAATGATTTGTTGTGCATAAACAACTGTTGAAAAAAGCCTTCCAATTGGATCTTTGGGAAGTTTTCCAGTAAAAAATAACCAATCTACAGACTTGCTTTGGGCAAATTCGCCTGCACAAGCTCCAAAAATAAAAAGTATGTTATCGGAGTCACTCCATATTTTTCTAACTACGGAATCTGATTTTACGAAAGTTTCCAAGGGATTTATTTTTTAGAAGTTTCAAATTGGAGTTTTAAGAACAGTTTTAAGATTTCGAAGTTTTCTATAACCAAAATGAATAGAAAGCCCAATGTGTATGCGAGAATGTCGAACCACGAAAACGAGTTTCCAATCAAAATTGCTAACAATTTGTATTTAATTAAACCGGTAATTTCTATAAATTTGAAATACTGTAATATCTCAATGCAATATGCTATTATTAAGCTTATTGTAGCGATTTTAGTTGAATTCTGGAAAAAGATGCACAAACCACAATATACAAATATGACTGCTAAGAAATCTCCAAAGAATGGGCGAATAAATTGGTCATGAACGAAAACCGCAATAAAGATTTCGATGGTCAGTAGTACAAGGGTGAAAATTAAATATTTTATGTTAATATTCATTTTACTTGGTGTTTTTGAGTTTGTAATCCATCAGACTCCATGAAAGCCAGGTGTGACTTTTGCTCTCTTTTATATGCCATTTATAAGAATTAATATCCTCTTTTTTCAATTCTGGATGATATTTTAGAATAGAAGGAATTGCATGAATCGATAGACTTTTCACGTATTCTAGATCACAATTTGGTCTTTTTAGGTTGTTTTCTGCAATGATTTTATCAAAATTCACAAAACCTAGAACCAAGAGTACCAATAGGAATGCCCATGAGTTTGAAATGAACAGAAAATTGATATTTAATTTTTTTATGATTTTCCAAGTAATTGTAAGTAAGCCTATTAATGCCAATATAAGGAAGACACTTACACCGATTCTTTTGTGTGTCAGACCATACATTTCAACATATTTATAGTTTCTAATAAATACCGATCCTATTAAAATCATGTTTTGTGCTATCCATGCAAATGCCAAAGATGTCAAAAGTTTGATTTTTTTATGGAAATTAAGGTCGCCCTTAAAGAAGAAAACGAGAATACCTATAGAGATTAGGACACTTATAATCAGCAAGTAAGTGCCTGAGTGAACCAATTTTGACATTTCTGCTGCACTGGTATCCGCAAAATTAAACCACAAGTATTGGATATCTATTAAATTAACACTTAACAATAAGGCATTTAAACCGAGAAGGCTAATGGTGACAGTTTGAAACATTTCGTTTCCGATTTCGTCTGTTGGTGGCTTTATGGATGTGTTTTTATTGGTGAAATATTTTATGCCAAATTGCAAATTTCGATTAAAGAAAATTCCTGATAAAATTATGTATCCGAATATCGTAAACGCTGTTCTTGGAATTGAGAATGTAGGAAATTCTTTAATAAATACTTCAAATGCTTGTTGAAGAAATAGTGTTTTTTC
>NKJG01000084.1 GCA_002256395.1 Bacteroidetes bacterium B1(2017)
TATTTAATTCTTGGGGTGCTTGGATGGTCTCAATACTTACTTTCGGATTTTCGGAAATAAGTTCTCCCCAAGCATAAACATCGCTTGGGAATTCCTCGCCCACCAGTACAACTTTGGTTTTATGATTTGGAATTCCCTTTTTCAAAATGTTTTTTACCACCGTTGCCATACCATACGAGACGGAAGGTATTATTGCAATCTGCTCATAGTCAGGGCAGTTAATAAGCTTGGCGAACTTTTTCTTGACATGAATGGCAGTGTCAAAAAAATGCTCTTGGCTTATTTCATATGGTTGTGATTTTCTTAATAAACCCTTTATACCAGCCTCTTCCACTATTTTCGGTAGTGGCGACATGGTGGCACAATTGAGATAATGTATGTTTTCAGTTAAAGAGAAAAACGCTTTTTTATCTTGCATTAAAATTTTATTTCGGCATTCTTTTGGCGTACCAAGTCATTTGTCCACGGTGGTTGGCAAAATGTTCGGCTACATGAAACCATTTGCAGTAATTATTCCAGTCCCAGTCTTTGGTTTCACCCGAAAGGAACCATTTATCATCTCTTTTTTTAAATTCGGCTTTGGATTTTTCCCTCACTTCATTCATGGCGTCTTTGTAATAACTGAGCGGATTGCCCTTTATTTGTTTCCGAGCATCCTCTTCCAGATTCATGGCCACATTCCATTTCTCTTTGTTTTCTTTCGTGAAGTCTTCGAGATTAAAGAAGGTAATGTCTTGATAAATAACTTCAGTGGCAGCCAAATGCATCATTAAAGAACCAATAGAGTTGGAATCCTTGTCATGGATGTAGTCCAACTGTTCAATGCTTAGTTTTTTGTTGTAACTAATCACGGAGTTACTCAACCAATCTAACATTGTGATAAGTGTACCTATTTGAGGCGTGTAACCTTCAATAGGTCCAATTAAGTTGATATTTCTGTCGGCAGGAAGCGTCTTGCCGTAACCGTTGCGAGGAAGTACCAAGGCTCCTGCACCCATGGCGGTTATTCCGAATGAAGTTTCTAGAAAGTTTCTCCGATTAAATTTTTCGTTGTTCATAGTTTAGGCGTTTAAGTTTGCATAAATGTATGAAAAATTGGGTTTTAAATTCAAGAGGAATCACCAAAAAACTTTTAGCAATTATACAGTCGGGGGTTTTTTCTTGCCAAAAAACTTCTTTTTGAATGGTTTATTGAAGCTACGTTTTTCGACAGAATATGCAGGAGCAGGCCCAAGTCCTAAACTTTCTGTGATATTTTGTTTTTCCACTTCTCTTTCAAGTAGTTTCTCTATACTCGCTATTTTTCGTTGATCTTTTTCGTTGATAAAAGTGAAGGAAGTTCCGGTAGTTTCAGCACGAGCAGTTCTACCTATTCGGTGAATGTAATCTTCGGCATCGCGTGGGACGTCATAGTTTATCACCAAATTTAGATTATTGATGTCAATTCCCCTAGAAAGTACATCTGTAGCTACTAAAATATTGAAATTTTTGTTTTTAAATCCTCTCAAATACTCCTCACGTTCTTCTTGGCTATTGTCAGAAGATATACCTCTGGCCATTATTTTTACTTTTCCCAAGGCTCTAATAATCTGATTGATCATTGATTTTTGAGAAGAGAAAATAATTATAGTTAGGTCTTTTTTGTCTTTCAATAAATGAATTAAAAGTGGGAGTTTTTGGTGATCAGCTGCTAAGAAAAACTGTTGGTCAATACCCACTGCTGGCTTAGAAACTGCCAGTTTGATTTCTTCTGGATTTCTTAGAATTTTGTTGGCGAAATCTCTGATTTTCTGCGGCATTGTAGCCGAAAACATCAAATTTTGGCGGTTGACGGGTAAGTGTTTGATAACATATAGAATGTCATCTGAGAATCCCATGTCTAACATTTTGTCGGCTTCGTCGAGTACTAAGCATTTCAGGTCATCAAACTTAACATCACCTGACTTCATGTGTGCGAGTAGTCGACCTGGGGTGGCAATGATTATGTCTGCTCCATCCACCAAGGCTTTGCGTTGCTGGTCCCAGTTCTCACCTTTTCCTCCACCATAAATTGCTAGTGATGTGGCTCTTATGAAATAACTAAACCCTTCTATTTGTTCGTCTATTTGTTTGGCCAGCTCACGTGTAGGCACCAAAATTAAAGCTGTAATGTGCTCGTTTCCGCTTCTAATAATCAAATCCAAAAGTGGTATTAAATAAGCAGCTGTTTTGCCCGTACCCGTTTGAGCCGAGGCTATTAGATCTTTACCATCGAGAATAATCGGGATGGCCATTTCTTGTATGGGTGAGGCCTGAAGGTAGTTCATGGCATCTATACCAGCCAGTACGTCTTCGTGTATATTGAGTTCGTTGAATTGCAATTGTTTACTATTTATTTTATTAGCCAAAGCTAGAATAATACAAATATAGTGTTAAGTGTGCAAAGAGCAATATATTAGGCTATTGATGATGGACGAAATGGGTTTGATTCAGAG
>NKJG01000106.1 GCA_002256395.1 Bacteroidetes bacterium B1(2017)
TTCGATTAAAGAAAATTCCTGATAAAATTATGTATCCGAATATCGTAAACGCTGTTCTTGGAATTGAGAATGTAGGAAATTCTTTAATAAATACTTCAAATGCTTGTTGAAGAAATAGTGTTTTTTCTAAAAAAATGGGATTCGCAGTTTGGAAAATCAAAATAAATAGTAAGAACAGAGCAATTGGAAGCACACTTATTTTTACGATTTTTAGAATTCTGTTCAGAATTTCAGATTTTGGAGCCATTCCTTCTAATATACTGGAGATAGGTGTTGCTAAGTGCCTTATATTGAGAACGGTATTGAGGAATAGTACAAGCCCTGCACTAATGGCCGAGTTAATTTGGGGCAACAAATTATAACCCAAAACGACCATCATTATTAGCAGGTTTATTAAAATTCCGAATTCTGTATTTATCAAAACAACGGAAATGGATGAAATAAATGCAATTGCTAACAATAGAAATGTTATTTTGTTTTTCGGCATGTCAGGATAGTTGAGACCAAGTAATAGGAAGTTGAAAACCAACAAATTCAAGCCAAGTTTTTCTTCCCAAAAGAAAAAATAGTAAGCAACAAGGCAAATAAATAAAGAGATAGCTTTTTGATTTTTCATTTCTATAAATTTTTATGAAAAGTACTTTTTATTACAAAGTAAATTCATCTAAAAAAAGCCCTATTAGGGTTTCGTTATTTAAAAGTACTTTGTGTTACAAAGTGAAATAAAATATTCTTTTTAAGCAAATATTTTTCAATATTTATTTTTGAAAACTCAATGCCGCAATCTTTTTGTGCAAGATTTCCTTCTCATGATTAGAGTTGGAAAGAGAGAGAGCTTTCTCGAAATTCTGCTTAGCTTTTGAGAAATCTATTGTTAGGTAAAGCTCTCCTAAAAGACTGAAAAAGAATGGATTACTTTCAAGCTTTAGTTTTTCTGCCTCAGCTATGGCGATTTTATTTCCATGTACTTTTGACAAAGCAAAAGTGCGATTTAGAGCGGCAATGGGCGAATATTCCTGAAACAATAGCAAGTTGTATAGCTTGAGCACTTGCTCCCATTTTTCTATAGAGTCTTGTTTTTGGGTCATCCAATAAGCAATGCTCGCCTCTATGTGATATTTTGAAGCAGTTTCGCCTTTTGAGGCAAGATGCAAGTGAAATATTCCCTTTTTTATCAAGGCTTTATCCCAAAGGTTTTCGTCTTGGTTTTGGTATAAAACTGTTTGATTATTTTGATCTTTCCTGGCATCAAATCTAGAACTATGAAAACACATCAAGGCATAAAGAGCGTGTATTTTTGGTATTTTATGTGCATAATTTTCAATTAATAATTCTAGAAGTCGGATGGATTCAAAACACAAATCTTTTCTTATAACGGTGTCTTGATTTTCAGAATAATACCCTTCGTTAAAAAGTAAATAAAGTGTCAACAAAACTGTGTCAATTCTTTCTATAACTTTGTTTTCACTAGGAAATTCGATCTTTATTTTTTCAGATTTCAACTTTTCTTTAGCTCTGAAAAGTCTTTTGTTGATGGTTTCTTTGTTAGTTAAGAATGCGGATGCTATCTCGTCTATTCCAAATCCGCAGAGTATTTTTAGGGCCAAAGCAATTTGCGATTCTTCCGAAATGCTGGGATGCCAAATGGCAAAAAGCATCTGCAATTGACTGTCGGAAATATTCCTTTCAGACAAATCTATTTCGGTCGAAATTTCTGACATTTGAAAGATTTGATGTGCGATATTGTTCTCAAAGTTGCTTGTTTTAAGGATGTAATTCTTGGTTTTGTTTTTGGCTACTGCATAGAGCCAGGCTTTAGGGTTTTCGGGAATTCCTTTATAAGGCCATGTTTCTAAAGCACTTAAAAATGTGTCTGAAACAATATCCTCAGCAATTTCCATGTGATCTATACCGAAATGCTTGTTCAAAACAGCCGAGATTTTCCTCGATTCTGTTCTGAACAAGTGCGGTATGAGCTTTTCGGTATTCATGCAATAGCCTCTTTGTTTCGTTTAGAGACTTACTTAAAATCGTGTTTGGCCACTTTTCTAACTTCTAAAGTGTTGCCTGGGCCTTGCAAAACTGGACTTCCTTTGGCAAATTCGACTGCTTCTTCTACAGACTCGGCCTTTACAATCACGTATCCGCCGATGGTTTCCTTTATTTCGCCAAAAGGGCCGTTGGTTACTACTCCTCCATGGCCCACCACGCGGGCATCGTCAAAGGAAAGTCCGTTGCCAGTTTCTAACAATTTACCTTGAGCGGCTATTCCGCCTAACCAATCCATGGTTTGTTGCATCCAAGTCTGCATTTGCTCCGGTGAAACTTGTCCAGTGGCATTTTCATGCCTCATAATCAATACATATTCGTCCATAATTATTTTGTTTAATGCCTAGAAGACAATCCGAAAGTATGAAATTGGACAAGAAATCTAAAAAAATATTCTTTGCTTTTGTGAAA
>NKJG01000107.1 GCA_002256395.1 Bacteroidetes bacterium B1(2017)
AAAACCATCTGTTCCGCCATCATGTGCTAATCGCAAGTATCCCTTTTTTGTTGTATAAATGTCCCAATTTAAACCAACTCCTTCTTGTTTGTCGCCAAAAGTAGGTTGATGTGAAAAGTTTGTTGCATTATCCACATCAGACATTTGTTTTTTTACAAATAGAAGCATATCTGATACTGTGGAGTGGATTCCTCCTGCTGATTCAGCTAATTTATTGTACCAATACTTAGTTTCTTTACCTTCCATGTCATAACCAGTTGACATTTTTCTTTTCTCTTTTTTTGAAAGTATAATCTTGGTTTGTTTCATTCCATAAGGTTTGAGTATATAAGTAGTAAGTAACTGCTCATAACTTTGACCATAAATCTTTGCTAAAATTTGACCAAGAATGGCGGTTCCAAGATTTGAATAGTTTTTTTGCACACCAGGCACCGTGTCTAATTTTACAGAATTTAGAATTTTAAACAACATGTCATCATTGAAATTGACAAAAGGACTGAAAGCATCTTCTTTTGTATCAGGCAACTTTACAGTAAAAGGCAAACCTGAAGTATGGTTACTCAATTGTACCAATGTTACGGGCCTACCTTGATATTCTAAGTTTGGATAGATTCCTGGTAGATATTTGCGTATATCATCGTCCAATTTAACTTTTCCTTCCACAACAGCATTTGCCAATAATATTCCAGTAAAAACTTTGGTGACTGACCCAATTTCGTAAATGGTATTTTCAGTCGGTAACGTGCCGTTACCTTTTTGGGTTTCTCCAAAGTTATAAATATACATTTCGTTATTTGTGAAAACTCCTATAGAAAGCCCAGCTACATTTTTATTCTCCATATAATCTTTAGCGGCCTTTTGAATGGTACTATCAAGGTTCGTTTTAATTGGATTTTCATGAAGAAAATCAGTTCTGCCTAAAACAGGAGGTAATTTATAAGGTCGCAGACCAAATCTGCTGAAAGAAGTCGAGTCAAAAGCTAATGAAATATCTAAGAAAAGAGATTTATTATCAAAGTAAAGTCGATAGGTATGATTGCCGTCTTCTGCTATTGCTAATTCGTACTTTTTTATTTTACCTAAAGTTGCTGCACTATTCAATAAGCTCAAAATGTCACTTTCAGCTACATTGGCTTTAAAGCTACTGTCGGCTAATGCATAAATCTCTTTAAAATGATTGTTGTTGAATTCGGAAATAATAGTCGAAGTTAAATTATTCATCCTTGAATTTTCTAATACCTGAGCATTAGAAATTACTGATTTGAATAAGAATATTAGTACAGTGAGTCTCATAAGTTTATTTATAGTTAGATTTTCTGTCGTCTAAAATGATGTAAAACGGGCAATTTAAAACTTATGGGTTATCAATGACCTCACCTCCTAAACATCAAAAGCTTGTTTACTTTGAGGTAAAGAAAAAGAGAAATGAAGGCCATCGTGGCCAAAAGAGCTACGATGTTCACGATTTTTTGTGCTTTTTGGCTATTTCCAATTAGTTTTTCAAAGATTTTGAATAGAAATAGGCCAAAAGTGCCGCCAATCGTATTGTTGATAATATCTGTAATGTCAAAAGCCCCGAGTGCAGTAATATATTGGATACTTTCCAACACCAAACTACTCAAACTGAAGAATAAAATGCTTTTTATGACCGACCATTTTTTAAACAAAATGGCTACATAAACGCCCATAGGTACAAAAACGAGGGCATTCAATAATATTTCACCAAAATCTGCTTTGCCGTTGAGCATCAAAGGTTGGTTGTATGGAATGAGGTTCATGCTTCTCTGCTGCCCCATATACGTAAACCGCACGCTCATTTTTAGGACGATGATCCAAAACAAAACGACCAAATAAATAAAAAATAAGCTTAAGGTTAATTGATTGGACTTGCTGTTTGCGGCCATATAGTCACTAATTTTTTTATTCGTCAGCGAAATTAACAGAAACTCCACCAAAAACTAAAACCCTGATTTGACTTGCCCAGATTTTGTTTTGAAAGTGTGGGTATTTGTTTTGGGAGGATTACTTGTTGGGATTGGAGACAATTAAATTGTTTATTTTTGACTTTGGGATTGCTATACTTATAAAATACGACTTGATATTTCAATATTAGTATAAGTCCAAAATACGCTTCTGCATAACATGAAGAATAAGAAAAGTCGGGAAAAAGGAGAAATACGACCTAAGGTTGAACTTCGACAGCTTTTCAGGTAGTGCATTCCGAACAAAGCCTTAAATTTTAACGGAAAACAATTTTTAAATCATTCAACTATCAAATTCTTTATAGTCAATTGATGGGTCATAGTCGTTTTTTGTTCTTAATGAATGTAATTCACTTTCTGGTCTTTCTGACCGAATGAAAGGAAACATCAATTGAACATACCATGGCTCTTTTATTTGATTCCATGCTCCAAATTTTGTGGGATATTTTCTGGTTATCTTAGCTGTTC
>NKJG01000017.1:0-1858 GCA_002256395.1 Bacteroidetes bacterium B1(2017)
GTTACTGTACACGAGTTGGCATCTGTTACTACTACCGAATACGTGCCGGCTATTAAGCCAGTAGCTGTCGTTGTAGTTTGGTTGTTGCTCCACTTGTAAGTATATGGTGATGTTCCACCGACTGCAGCTACTGTTGCACTTCCGTCATTACCTCCAAAACATCTAACATCTACTTTAGTAGTCGTTGCTGTAAGCTGAGTTGCCTGAGTAATTGTAGTTGTTGAAGTAATGCTACAACCATTAAGCATTGCGGTAACTGTATATGTCCCATTATTTACTGGTAATGCTGCAATTTTAACAACTGCTCCTGTGGCACTGTATCCATTTGGACCACTCCAACTATAAGTAGACGCATTACCTGTTGCTGTTAATGTAATTTCATCACCATAACATTTAGGTCCATTATTTGAAGCTATTACAGTTGGCTTCTCTTTCATTGTAACTAAAGCTGGGTCTGAATCATCTTCATCAGTTTCTTTTACTCCATCATTCGGAGTTCCGGAACCAGATCCATCAATAAAATCATCTGCATCCGAACTTACCAAACCTCCGGCATCATTAGATGAAATATTATCTGGTTTACTATCAATATCCAAAAGGTTTAAAGCATTTGTAGCATTATTACTAATTTCCGCTCTGTTTACCAAGGGCCCTGTTAAAGCTGAAGGTAAAACATTCAATACTAATTCGATTGAAGTATTTGCACCTGGCAAGATAGGACCTGGGATGTTAAATTTAGCATTTCCAGAAACTAATGACCATCCTAGACTTTGCGAAGTATTAAGGCTCATCCCTGTTGGGATATAATCAGTAACATCAATATTAGACGCTTTTAGTGTACCCTGATTAAATACAGTTATTACGTATTTAACGACATCCTCACAACCAACTTGGGAGGCTTGGCCAGCTTTCAATTTCTTATTTAAAGCTAAGTCAAAAATCTGTTTAATTTTAACTTCAGCTGGATCGTGATCATCTTCGTCTCCTCCAGTTTTACCATTACCATTGATATCGTCATCTGTAACAAATTTATCATTATCAATATCATCAGGTGTACTATCAATATCCACAAGTGGATTTCCATTATTGTCATTATCAGACGTTTTCGAAATCTCTGCTTTATTTAATAAGGTCGTTCCTTCAAAATCTGAATTGACTTTCAAATTTATATCAACCGAAATTGATCCACCGGCCGAAATTGGACCAGAAATAATTTTGGTTGCTTTATTTAAACCTGCTGCTGTCCAAGATAAATCATTTAGAGTCATACCTGATGGTATATAATCTGTAATTTCTATTCCATTTGCAGGGATGGTACCTTGATTTGATACAGTTATAGTAAATATAACATTATCACCTGGCTTAATATCTCCGGTACTTTTTAATTTCTTAACCAAAGCCAAGTCATATTTCTGTACGGTGATTTGGGCTGGGTCAGCATCATCTTCGTCGTCCGTTCCGTTTCCATCTAACTTATCGTCAGTTGGGCTTCCTGGTACACCACCCGCATCGTTGCCTACCGTCTGATCTGGTCTGCTGTCTATATCTACTAAGGCTACGCCATTGTTGTCTCTATCTGCTGTGGCACTAATCTCTGCTCTGTTTACCAAAGTGCTGCCTTGCTGACCTGCTGACACTTTCAATACTACTGTAAGGTCTGTGCTTGCTCCTGCTGCCAATGGACCTGCTATCGTTTTGGTAGCTTGGTTTGTTCCTACTGCAGTCCAAGTTGCATCGTTCAATGTCATTCCTGTTGGAATGTAATCCGTCACTTGGATTCCTGTTGCAGGAATTGTTCCTTGGTTGACTACCGTAATCGTAAAGCTTACATTATCACCTTCTTTGATAACTTGTGTTG
>NKJG01000017.1:1983-36302 GCA_002256395.1 Bacteroidetes bacterium B1(2017)
TGGCGTAGTCATTCTCTTAACCAAAGCCAAGTCATATTTCTGTACCGTGATTTGGGCTGGGTCAGCATCATCTTCGTCGTCCGTTCCGTTTCCATCTAACTTATCGTCAGTTGGGCTTCCTGGTACACCACCCGCATCGTTGCCTACCGTCTGATCTGGTCTGCTGTCTATATCTACTAAGGCTACTCCATTGTTGTCTCTATCTGCTGTGGCACTGATCTCTGCTCTGTTTACCAAAGTGCTGCCTTGCTGACCTGCTGACACTTTCAATACTACTGTAAGGTCTGTGCTTGCTCCTGCTGCCAATGGACCTGCTATCGTTTTGGTAGCTTGGTTTGTTCCTACTGCGGTCCAAGTTGCATCGTTCAATGTCATTCCTGTTGGAATGTAATCCGTCACTTGGATTCCTGTTGCAGGAATTGTTCCTTGGTTGACTACCGTAATCGTAAAGCTTACATTATCACCTTCTTTGATAACTTGTGTTGGCGTAGTCATTCTCTTAACCAAAGCCAAGTCATATTTCTGTACCGTGATTTGGGCTGGGTCAGCATCATCTTCGTCGTCCGTTCCGTTTCCATCTAACTTATCGTCAGTTGGGCTTCCTGGTACACCACCCGCATCGTTGCCTACTATCTGATCTGGTGTGCTATCTATGTCTAATAAGCTTCTATCATTTGAAGCACCACTTATTTCTGCTCTGTTTATTAAATTTTGTCCTTGAGCATTCGTATTTATTTTGAAAGTAATTTCTTTTGTAATGCTCTGTCCAGGATTAAGCGTAGGTATTACCGAATTCAGAGTAGTAATATTTCCAACCGGAGCTGACCATTGAGCATCATTTAAGGTAAGTCCTGTTGGAATGTAATCAGAAACCTGGACATTCTTTGCTGTAACAGTACCTTGGTTACTTACAGTTATTACGAAAGTTACATTATCACCAGGCTTATAAATGGTGCCAGGAGTTTTTTGTTGCTTAATTAAGGCCAAATCAAACTTACAGTCTTTCGAAGCCAAAACAACTGACAAAGTACTTGTACAATTGTTCTTATCTTTTACAGTAACTGAAAAGGTGCCTTCGCCAAGATTCGACAAATCCTGAGAAGTAGCTCCATTCGACCACAAATAGGTGTATGGACTTGTTCCACCAGACACAGAAAGATCAATTGACCCGTTGGTTTTTTCACAATTTGGATCGACTACTGTTTTGGTAAGCACCAAGGCATCTGGTTGAGTTATTGCCACAGATGAAGTAGCGGTACACCCTTTGGAGTCTTTAACTGTGACAGAATAATTGTTAGGGCTAAGGTTATTGAAGGTATTGCTTGTTGCAGGAGTTGAGGTAAATGCACCCCCATTTATACTAAAAGTATAAAGAGGAGTTCCATTTGATCCAGTTGCGGTTATCGTTCCATTGTTAGCATCCTTACATAAGGCATCTACTTTTGAAAGAACCACAGTTGGATTAGGATTAACCTTTACTGTTATTTCGTCGGTTGCTATACATCCATCATTTGTAGAAGTCTTACATGTAACCATGTAAGTTGTAGTAATTGAAGGAGATACAGTGACCGTTGTAGTGGTGGCTGTTATTCCTTGATTCCAAGTTAATGTACCACCCACGCATCCTGTGGCAACTAAATCGATCGATTTCCCGAGACAAATTTCTACATCTGGCCCTAATGAAACTGTTGGTTTAGCAACAGTGGTAATTTTTCCTGTGTTAGTAGCTTTACAGCCATTTGAGTTTGTACAAGTTGCAGTATATACAACTTCTCCCAAAGCAATAGGCGTTATAGTAAGTGTTGTTCCTAAAGCTCCAGTATTCCAAGTTACATTTCCAACGCATCCAGAAGCAGTCAAGGTAGCAGAGCCACCTAAACAAACCGTTTTAGAGTCAACTGAAATAGTTGGGTTTGGATTAACAACTAAAGAAACTGTAGCCGTGGCAGTACAGCTTGCTGAGGAAGTAACTAATAAAGTGTAGGTTCCAGGAATTGTAGTCGTGGCAGTTACACCAGTTTGACTTACAAATCCAACTGGTCCAGTCCATGAATATGTGGAAGCATTGGTCCAAGTTCCTGCTTTTAAAGTAGCAACAGTTCCAACGCAAATTGGATCTACTGGAGGTATATTTCCAGTAATAGTTGGTTTTGGATTAACTGTTACTTTTACTTCATCGGAAGCATCACAACCGTTTTTAAGAACAGTCAAAATATAGTCCGTAGTTATGGTAGGGGTTACTGTAAAAGTTGCACTAGTTGATAGAACTGTGCTGCTTGTTGAACTTCTCCACTCATAGGTAGCACCTGAAACTGGCGTAGCTGTAAGGGTAACTGTTTCTCCAATACAAATCACTTTGTCAGCACCTGCATCTGCTGAAACAGTATTTTTAGTAACTATCACGACGTCCGTTCCTGTACAACCATTACAACCTGTAACTGTGAAAGTATATGTACCTGGTTGGTTAACTGTTACACTTTTATTGTTGTTTGCTCCCACAATTCCTGGTCCTGACCATGAATATGTTACAGTGTTATTGTAAGTATCTGGCGTGGTATATTTTACATAATCAAGTCTTAAGGCACATTTACCATTATCTGAAACTTTTATATATCTAGCAGATGAGGTTAATGTATAGGTATATTCTTTGTATGAGGTGTGGTTGAATAATAAAGAAGAAGCCAAGCTTGTAAAACCTGAACCCGAACTTAAAGAAGCCTCTATTTTAGCATCAGATTGCGTAGATAAAGTATTTTCACAATGTTCCAATTTAAGATTTACTCTAATGACTGTTCCAGCTGGCAATGTTGAACCTAAATCCAATGTAATAGATGAGGTTCCTTGTCCTGACTTAGTCCACAGTTTAGCCCCCGCATTGTCTCCACACACTTTAGCAGTGTTCAAGTCAGCAATCCAACCTGTTGAACCGCTTATCGTGGTTGCACAATTCGTAACTCCAGGAGTTCCGCAAGCAGTTACACCAGTAACTGAACCATCAAGAACTAATTCATCTGTATTACAAATAGTTTTATCAGGACCAGCATCAACCGTAATATTTGGTTTTACAGTTACTTTTACTTCATCTGATTCATCACAACCGTTTTTAAAAACTGTTAAAACATAATCTATAGTGGCTGTTGGAGTTACCGTAATACTTTGACTCGTAGAAATAACTGTACTACTAGTAGAACTTCTCCATTCGTATGTAGCACCTGTTACAGCTGTAGCTGTTAAAGTAACGGTTTCTCCAAGACATATTTCTTTATCAGGACCTGCATTTGCTGTAACTGTATTTTTTGTAACAACAACCACATCTGAAGCAGTACATCCATCGCAACCAGTAACTGTAAATGTATACGATCCCGCAGCGTTTATTGTAACACTTTTAGTATTCGTGGCTCCAACTATTCCTGGTCCAGACCAAGAATAAGTTACGGCATTTGTATAAGTATCAGGTGTGGTGTACTTGATATAATCCAACCTAAAGGCACACTTACCATTATCTGATACTTTGATATATCTTGTTGCAGTGGTTAATGAATAGGTATATTCTTTATAAGAAGTATGACTAAACAATAAAGATGCTTGAAGAGCTGCAAATCCTGAACCAGGACTTACTGAGCCTTCTATTTTAGCATCTGATTGCGTAGAGGTGGTATTCTCACAATGCTCCAGTTTAAGATTTACTCTGACAACTGTTCCAGCAGGAAGTGTCGAACCTAAATCCAAAGTTATAGATGAAGTGCCTTGGCCTGATTTTGTCCAAAGTTTTGCACCTAGGTTATCACCACAAACTTTTGCTGTATTGAGGTCTGCTATCCAGCCAGAAGAACTACTAATTGTGGATGCACAATTTGTGGTTCCAGTAGTTCCGCAGGAAGCTAATCCAGAAACAGTACCATCTATAACAGCTTGGTCAGTATTACAAATTACAAGATCTGGACCAGCACTGGCAGCTATCGTACACTGGCAAGACAAAGTAACAACAAGCGTTTTAGAACAAGTAATTGCTTTTTTATCTCTTATCTCAATGGTATAGTTTGTTCCTGCTAGCGTTCCAGAAAGATTACTAAATGTACTTGAAGTACCCCAAGCTCCATTATTTATTCTGTACTCATAATCTCCACTACCGCCGCTTCCTACAACAGAGATTGAACCCGTGTTTGAATTACAAGCTGGATTAACAACAGTACCCTTAACTAGATTAACCGCTTGATCATAACATCTGGTTAAAACCACATTGTCATACTTCAAAGCTCTTCCTTTCGAATGAGCCACTATTCTAACCATTGTTGTATTGTTGGGAGCAACAAACTTTATGGTATTCAAAGCAACTAAAGTTCCATTGTAAGAAACCGTTGTATTTGATTTTGATGAGGTCGCCAATAAGGTGCTACCGTTATAAAACTCCAAATACATTTCGGCTATTGCACCCACTGTGCTCACCGCATGTGTCGATGCTAATGCATCAAAAGTAACTTTCGCTCCAGGAGATAAAGCTATATCTTGATAGGCATAATAATCAGAATTAAAATCACTGTTATTTAAAACACCAAAATTACCAGTTGAAGAACCCGTACCTAATCCCCACTGACCTTGTGGAGCTGTCCAACTTGAAGGTGGATTCCCCAATTGCATATCACCATTAACTGACAAATTGTTAGAAGTACACACACATGTAAAACAAACGCCTTGGTTGGTTGTAAATGTCAAATCTGAATAACAAGCATCTTTGCCACTCCAAACTCTGATTGTGTAGGAGGTATTTGGTTTTAGATTGGTAAACGTAAATGAACTTTGTCCGCTTCCAAGAGTTTTATTCGAAGAAGCACCATAAATTGGAGTTTGTCCAAAAGTATTTCCTTCATTAATGTCACCTTTTACAATATCAGAAGAACTATAAACTAAACCATCAATAGTCACAGTTGCGTCATTATTAGGAATAGCTCCATTACATGAGGCTGAGGTCTGGGTTAAATTAGCTATATTTAAAACTGGAGAGGTGCAAATACATTTGAAATTACCGCCTATAAAAGTGATTGATTTTCCTCCAACTCCTGAGGTATATTGTAAGTAAGTGGAAAAAGTATTATTCGTTACATTGAATTTAGTAACACAATCACCAGCGAAAGTTGTTACATACAAGTTCTGATCCGGTCCAAATGCCAAATCATAAGGATCAACTTTCCCCGTTGCAGGAACACTATTTGCTATTGGCGTTGGAAATAAATAAGTATTTAACAGAGTTCCACTAGAACTGTATTTATATATTCTGTCTGGAACCGAATTATTATCATGAGCAGCTACTGCCCACAGATTTCCAGTGGCATCAAATATTATACCTCTATAATGAAAACCAGAAGGAGCAGTTGCAAAAAGGGTACTAGTACTTGTACTTGTAAATGTAGTTGGCAAAGATTCTATGGTACTTGTGCCAGAACCTTTCCTCCAATTGGTAGAAAAGAAAACTCTTGTATTATTGTTATTAACAGCGGATCCCCAAAAATCAGCTGTCGTATTATTTACCAAAGATGTTTTAGGAACTACTGCAACAACCGATCTCGAAGTAGTGCTTATCTTGTAAAAGTTTTTGTAAGTGGAAACATAAACAAATCCATAATTATCAGCTGGACCAGATATTGAAATATCCAAAATATCTTCGCCCGCGGGAAGTTGTATCGGTGTAAGGAAAGTAGCAGTATTATAATCATAGATTCTCACCTGCCCAACATCACAACAGGTGGCAATATAAGCAAGATTTTTTGTTGGATCTACAACCATACCTTCACCACCACCACCAGGTAGAGAACAGCCAGTAAGACCTCCTCCTGTGGTGTACTGATAGACGTCAGTCCTAGCAGTATTGGTCGTACCATTCCACAAAAGCTCTCCAACAAGCAAGTAATACTTATCCTCTCCGAGAGGTGCATTTTGAGCAAATGAAACATTAACCAAACTCACAAACGTGGCAAAGAATGCAAACGCTCCTCCCACCATTGAAAGTTTAATCTTATTAATCCAAGGCACCTGACGCAAGCTGCTTTGCAGATGGGTCTTGGCTAGGTTAATAATAAGAGAAATAAAGGAAATCAAAAAAGCACTAAATGCTTTAAAAGGATTTCCTTTTTTTTCATTCTTTAAATCTGGGGTATTTAAAAAATGGTTAGAGGTAAAGTTTCTCATTTGCTTGTATTTGTAAAGTTTCACTCGAAAAATTGTATTTGCTTATTTATTATTATTCTTAAACAGGTCGTTTATATTCTTTCCTATTTTTTTTCCTTCAATCAATCCAATCTCATTATCATGCCGGGTATGTATACCTCCATATAACCGCGAAAGAGCCGACTCTTCAGCGGCTTCAAAAAACGAATTAAATTTTCGGGGTTTATACTCCACCAATCTTTCCATGTCCATGGGTCTACCCACGTGGGCATGATCGGTAAATGCAAAATTTTCACCATACAAATGGGTCAAAACAGTTGCGGCCGAAGACGCTTGTCCAGCATGTCCAGAATAAAAAGCGGGAAATGGCGGCTCTGGCCAGTACAAATCCCATAGTGTACTCATATTGTAAAATATGAAAGTGAATGGTCTTTCTGCATTATAGTGATATTTAGTTTTCCAGCAATTCACAAAAGCATCTGCAACTGCCATGCCAACAGCTGAAAAAGTTTGACTTGCTTTGAAAATATCTACTTTAGATTTTTCTACTGCTTGCAAAGCCATGTAATAAGAATGCCCTGGAGGAGAGAAAGTTTCTGATGGATCGTCTCCCCACCAGTTAGCAATTTCCTTTTGTTCTTGTGTAAGAGAATTTCTAACATCAAAAACCTCCTTCATATATCCATAATAAATTGAACCTTTTTTAAAGTCATAATCCATCATCGCAGGAATTGGCAATGTGTAATTTTCAGATGCAAAAGTTCTATTTTTTCCCCATTCAGGATGTAATGGAAGAGGGACTTGAGATTGGCCTTTAAGTGGAGGAGACCAAAGACCATTTCCCTGTTTGATTACAAAAGTTGAATCAAAGTTTCTTTTGTATCCCAAATGGCCACCATCTGTTTTTGAATATTCAAAAATCTCATTGGCAATTTTTTTACCAAAGGTTATGGATTCCATTATCTCTTTTGAAGACAATCCTTTGGACTCTTTAACCAAGTAATAACTTTCAAGGCTATCAATTTTTGATAAATTAGCTTTTGAAGTAAATCCGTAAATGTGTTTGATGATTTGAGCTTGACCAGCATTGAGTGACAAATCCCAATTTATTTTCACATCTGGATTTGGGATAGTCAAAGCATTAAGCCCGTTTACTTTACCAACCAAAGAATGAAAATCAGAACTTCCTTTAACTACTGACTCGTACATAGTTAAACCGCAATAGCCCAAGAATCTAGAATTGAAAGTAGGAGAACCTCCAGGAGTTGTTTTTAGTATCTGTAGGGTTAGCTTTGCCCACTCTGTAGCAATCTGAGCGTTTTGTTTTTTCTTTTGAGCAAATGTCGAAACTGACAAGAAAGGGAATAAAAAACACATAAGTATTACAACCAAATTTAAACTTGGTGTAATACGATACGATAAATTAAACTTTTTTAAAGTAAAATTTCTTTTCATTCTTTATAGATTCACTCAATTATAAAATTGGCATAGAATTTGTCATCCGAATTATTGAAATTCTAACTTCAAATACACGCCATCTTCACTCAACTTTCAGAAACACTCAAATTCCAAAACCTTTATTTCACGCGGTAAATCAACATATTATACGAATTCACCTTTTGTTTGTTAGTAATATACTGCAAAAACCATGCTAAAAAACTGATTACTTGGGTACATTATTTTTTTGGTCTACTAATTTGTATTTTTGACAGGCAATTTATCAGTTGGTCACAATTTTTCGTTTCTTTGCAATCGTAAACATCGATTCAAAAAAGTGAAACTCTGGCAAAAAGCAAATTCAAAAAAAACAAACGAAATAATTGACAAGTTTACAGTCGGCAAAGACCGCGAACTCGACATTAACCTAGCACCTTTTGATTTATTCGGATCGATGGCTCATGCAATTATGCTTACCAGCATCGATTTATTAGAGAAGCAAGAATTAAAAAGTATTCTTCAAGAGTGCAAGATTATATATAATGAAGATATAAAACAAGGAAAATTTGAAATAATTGAAGGGATTGAGGATGTACATTCTCAAATTGAATATATTTTGACCACAAAAATTGGTGATATCGGAAAGAAAATACACAGTGGTAGATCGAGAAATGATCAAGTGTTGGTTGACATGAAAATGTATCTTCGCCACAAGATTGAAGAGATAGTCCTTCTGACCGAAGACTTGTTTAAAGCTTTGCAAGAAAAGAGTGAGCTTCACAAAAATGATTTACTGCCGGGCTACACCCATTTACAAATAGCCATGCCTTCTTCTTTTGGTCTTTGGTTTGGTGCTTATGCAGAGAGCCTAGTGGATGATTTAATATCGCTCCATAGTGTTTATAAAATTGTTAACAAAAATCCACTTGGGTCGGGTGCTGGCTATGGTTCAAATTTCCCATTAAAAAGACACCTTACCAAAGACCTTTTGGGCTTTGAAGACCTCAACTACAATGTGGTTTATGCCCAGATGACGCGTGGCAAAATGGAGTTCTTAGTGGCACAAGCTTTAGGTGTATTTGCAAATACGCTCTCTAAAATGGCCATGGATGTTTGTCTATACAACAGTCAGAATTTTGGGTTTATCAACTTACCAGAGGAAATGACCACAGGCTCCAGTATTATGCCACATAAAAAGAACCCCGACGTAGCGGAGATACTTCGTGGAAAAGCTAATAAACTCAAAGGCTTAGCTTCGGAGATTGCGTTTGTTCAGACTAACCTCCCATCAGGATATCACAGAGAAATGCAGCTCATAAAAGAAATCATTATGCCTGCTTTAGATGATTTCTCTGAAACCCTCAGTGTCGCTACATTTATGATTAAGAATCTTAAAATCAAAGAAAACTTGCTTGATGATTCTAAATTTGACTTGCTCTTCAGCGTCGAGAATGTAAATAAGAAAGTTATTGAAGGCATGCCATTTAGAGATGCCTACAGGGCTATTGGTGGCGAAATAGAAGCTGGTACTTACCAACCAATCAAAACCTTAAATCATACCTTGGAAGGAAGCATAGGAAATCTTTGTAACCCTGAAATTAAAGAAATGATGAATAACGTAATTCAATCTTTCAATTTCGAAAAAGTTCATCAAGCGTTTGAAAATTTGTTAAATTTTGAGGTAAAGTAAACTCAGCTAATAAATAATAACAATCAGATTCAAAAAAACAAAAAAGCCTCATTTCTGAGGCTTTTTATTTATCAATAACATTTAGATTTTGAGCTACCGTCGCTACAACAACGTTTGAACACTTTGCCAAGTTTTTTATACTCTGACTTTGAAAGTGTGCGATAAATTCTACCATAATCACCAATCATAGTTTCTTGTTTGGTAAAGTTATTGGTCAATTTCATATCAGCATTTAAAGACTCGTTTGGATTTACATTACCAGTATCACAAACTTCCAAAATATGGCTTAGTTTGCTATTGCCTTTTAATGCATATTGCAATGAAGACTTTGCAGGAACATTATATGAACCCAAACACAAATATTTATTTGCAGTCTCTCCTTTTTGTAATTTGCCAGTTTTTGTATACATACCAATAATAGTAACTTCGTTCGTAGAAGTTTTTGAAGAAATATCTTCTGTTACCGCATTACCAGCTATATTCAAAGTTTGTTTTACACAGTTTTGACCATCTCCAGCAGCAGACAATACCGTGGCTGGGGAAGCTACAGATGCTGTATTTACTTTATTGGCTGTCATAGTTTTATTTTCAGGGGATGAAGCCACATCTGTTGGACAAGCCTTGTACACCTTTTTCAATGCCTTGAATTGCTTGTTGTTAATTACCATTGTCATTTTTCCGTCTTCGCCGATGCTGACGTCAGAACTTCCCAAATTATAGTTTAACAAAAGAGGCATATTAATATTAGCAGTAGCAGGTACACCATTACCATAATCACAAACTTGAACGACCTTCGAATAATTAACTTCTCCAGAGGCAGTCATTTCGTAAGTCAGTCTTACAGGGACTGTAAAGTCTCCTAGACAAAGGCTTTTGCCATTGTATGAAGCAACCACAGGTAGATTTTTCGTAGTATTCAAAACATCAGTGGCTTGGATTTTCCCATTACCCGAGAAATTTATGGTTTGAGTAGCACAAACTACTTTCGGTTTGTTTTTGAAAGCTAAAGCAGCAGCCTCAGCTTGAGCAGCTTCTCTTGGAGATGGGTCATAAAATGCATTTCCACATTTTTTCATAATGTAAGCATAACAAGATCCATCTTTTGACGCGATTCTGAATGTCTCAAATTCTCTTCCAAGAATTGACCATTTGTATTTGTGACCTCTAGCATAAGCACCCATCCAACCAATTTTACCTTTTGGCAAAAATTCTGGAGTGATTTTAGAAGGTCCAAATTCTGGATCTAACAAACCTGTGTAACCCAAGGCACGAAGATAATTATCTATCTCAGACTTACTGTCGTGAGCGTTTTTCTTGTGGACTGTTTTTAAATGGTTGTAAGCTGCTTGGGCAGTATGTTTCGGAATCTCGCCAAACTGTGGGCTTGTCCCCAGTCTATTCAAAACTACAGGTTTATCAGTGGAAGAGTTTCCAAACACAGCATGAAGGTCTGCACTACAAGGGGTTTGAGAAAAACTTTGGAATGAGATACCTAACGCTAAAAGTATCGCAACATTCAGTACGATAAAATTTAATCTCTTTTTCATTGTGAGAAATTTTATACAATTTTTAAATAATAAACAAAAAACCATGTAATAATAGGCAAACTGGATGCCATTATACAATGCAAAGTAAATTTTTTTTGCCTTAGATTAAAAATATATCCATGGTTATTTTACAGAAACGTTCAAAATAATCGATTTTTTAATTTTTTGGGCATAATTTTGCACAAAAAAACATTAAATGAGCTTATTAACTGTAGGATCAGTAGCATTCGACAAACTTGAAACACCTTTCGGCAAAACAGATAAAATTGTAGGAGGAGCAGCCACCTTTATTACACTTACAGCCTCTTATTTTACTAAAAATAACTATTTGGTTGGCATTGTGGGTGAAGATTTCCCACAAGAGATGATTGAAACTTTCAATGAGCATGGTGTAGATACCGAGGGTTTAGTAATAGACCCTAACGGTAAGACTTTTTTCTGGCATGGAAAGTATCATGAGGACATGAACAACCGCGATACTTTGGACACCCAATTGGGGGTTTTTGAGAATTGGGATCCACTTATCCCAGAAAAATATCAAGACACACAGTTTCTGATGTTGGGCAATATGGTTCCGGAAATTCAATACCAAACACTCAAAAAACTTAGGAACAGACCCAAGTTTGTAATGCTGGATACCATGAACCTTTGGATGGACATCATGATGGATGACCTAAAAAAGGTTATTGCTGAAATTGATTGTTTGACCATAAATGACTCAGAAGCTAGACAACTTTCAGGAGATTACTCTTTGAAAAGAGCTGCCAAGTCCATCATGGCCATGGGACCGAAAACCTTAATCATCAAAAAAGGAGAACACGGAGCCTTATTATTTCAAGAAGATAGAATATTCTTTTGTCCAGCTTTGCCACTAGAAGAAGTATTTGACCCAACTGGTGCCGGAGATACTTTTGCAGGTGGTTTTATTGGATATTTGGCCAAAACCAATGATTTGAGCTTTGAAAACATGAAAAGAGCCATAATTTATGGCTCTGCCATGGCGTCATTCTGTGTAGAGAAATTTGGAACTGAAAGAATGCAGTACCTATCTGCGACAGAAATTAATAATAGAGTTATGGAATTTGTGCAATTGGCGAGCTTCGAAATAATAAATTGATAATCTAGAAAAGATCCATAATATTTAAAGAGAGAGACTCAGACAGTCTCTCTTTTTTTATGTTTTGTGCGTAATAAACCTTAACCTAATGTGGGGCAGAAACAACTTTTAAGCGGTAAAACACGAATCATTTTAGTTTAACTTTTCAATAATTATTTATTTATACAAATATTTAATTATAAAATCACAAAACTATGTAATGATTTTTTTTCTCCATTTTGTTTAGAAATTACCTGCTCTACGTTTTGTAAGTTTCAAGTCTTTAAGAAGAGAAGACTTAGGCTGCATAGTGAAGAAGAATCCACCTCCGCGGATATTGCTACCAGAAATTGGTGTCCAGTTCATACTCATACTCCAGCAATGTAACTCTCTCACAATTCCAAAATTGGTTAGGGTCACTTGTTTAAATTCGAAATCCCAACCAGAATTATAGGTAAATTTAAATTTGGGCGTTAAACTAAAATCTCCATTTATGCTTATACTCTGTGTAACTCTGGCCTCCGAAAGTCCTTGCTTGTTATAGTTGAAGGCATAACTAATTCCCATGGTCCATGGAACACTGAAATCTACATATTCTAGGGGATTTGCTTGGACAATTTTAGACATAGCCTCCTTTGCTGGATCTTGTTTTCCGTTTATGGTAGTCTTAGCTGCTTCGCCTTTCTTAAAGGTTTTGGGAGAAAGGTTGGTATTCAGTGAAAAATTGAATGAACTCAAATAATTGGCTTTTACCACTCCATCTTCGGGTTTATAGTTCCATTTGAAAACAGGAATTCTAGCCCCCGCCAAGTTGGAAGTAACCAATTTGTCGGGCTCATAGGCATATGGATCTAACGAACCGTTGGCATTTATACTGATCAGATTTTTAAACAATGAAGTACTGGTACCAATGCTGATATTTGACAAAGCAAATTCACCCAATTCTTTCTTCGCTAATAAGTTATAACCTCCACCAATATTCAAGTTATCCAGTAGGGATATTTTCTCAAATACGTTTTCAGAAGTGTCCGAATTATTCTTGATTTTTGCTTCTAATTGATTGGTAAGACTAAAACCTATATTTCCAGAAGCCGATCCTGAAGAACCTCCGCCATTGAGAAATCTTGGTAAAAATCTATATACATCATCCGACCGTATTTGAACTTTCGAGGCGTATTGTCCCTCACTGGTGGGTGTATAATTTAAGTTTATGGAAGGCACAATGGTATGTCTTATGGCTTGCACTTTACCTTTCCCGCTGAACCTGTACATGCCATACATACGGGTATTTAAACTTGTACCAAAAGAATAGGTTTGGCCAAAACTCGGACGAGAAATGGTATCTACCACTACTACACCACCACTGTTTTGATTGAGTGTGACATTCAAATCCCCATTGGCTAAATACTCATTTTTGATAGAATCAGCAGCAGGGTTTACTCCAACGTTTACCACTTTCCCATTGCTTTTTGTAACAGTTTGTATGCCTGCAGTCGGATTTACAAATGTATAGTTCAACTCCTTAGTATAAATATCTCCTCTATAAGAAAGGCTTGGAGTAAGATTCAGATATTTTGCAATTTTGAGATTGGGCAACACTATCGGCACAGTGTAAGAAGTATTTATGACGTTGTTTTTCAAAATCTGGCCCCAATCGGTTAAAACTGGGCTCTCAAGTTTTGACAATTCTTTTTGATAAATAACTTTTAATTCTGTAGAAACATTTGGATCAGCCAACAAATTCCTAATCTCCTCTATTCTTCTTTGTTGGGTTGTAGATAATGGCTTGTTATCCACCCCAGCTATGTTGTAATCGGTATAAGAATTGGATCTATTTTGAAGAGCATTGGTAACAGAAACACCCCCACTAACATCAAGCCCTACTCTGAAAGATTCATACCAACGACCAATCTGTTTTTTTTCTGGAATAAACGGATTAAACTGTTTAATACCAAAACTATAGCCCAAAGAAGACCTAAAAGAATTGGAAGATTGATCCACTCTAAACGAGCTATTGGTAGTTACAAATCTGCCAAAATTTCTCATGTAGTTTACTGTACCCCCAAAATTATTCTTGGTAAGATTTTGAACATCGGCAGAGCTACGGTTATTTCTATTGAAGCCATTCGAAACAATATCCATGGAAGAAGAGAAACTTCTGTCAGACCGCAAACTTCTCGGAGCATGGGACCATCTGATATTAAACTGATTGGATTTTGTGGTGTCTAATCCTGTACTGCTATAGGCTATGTTACGATTAAACTGAACATTAAAATCACCATTGTATTTATATTTTTTAGAATAGGTGGTATTCAAACCAACCCCAAAACTTCCATAGGTGTAAATTTCGCCTTTCAGTGTAGAACTGAGGTATTCATTAAAGGCATGATAGTATCCAAAATCTTTGAAGTACAAACCCCTATTGTCTCTCCGCTGCTCTCCATAAGAACCCATTATAAATCCTGAAGTGCCTATTTCTTGTTTTTTGGGTATTGGAAAAAAACCAAAAGGAAGGCCAATAGGCAAAGGAATATCCGCAAGTACGAAATTAAAAGGCCCTGAAATCAAAGATTTTTTATTGACCAGTTTAATTTTTTTAGCTGCAATATGAAAATGTGGCTCAGCCAAATCACAAGTGGTGTACTTGGCTTTGGAAAGATACATATTGTCTTCTGCATCTTTTTTAACCAATTGCCCTTGTACAAAACCATCTCCTTGCACGGTAACAATTTTACTAACTAAGGCCTTTTTAGATTTAAAATTATATCTAATAGTATCCGAATTAAACGTTTCTCCACCATCTGTAAAAACAGGTTTACCTTTGACTGGAGGCCCAGATTTTTTGGTGGTGTCTGGCATCCCGTGGGCATAAACCTCGCTTCTGCCCCAATCAAGCATGATGTAATCAGCTTTGAGTTCAATTTCTCCATAAACTACTTGAGCATTTCCGTACAAATGATAACGTTGCGTTTCAATGTCGAGAATGGTTGAGTCAGAAGAAAAAGTTTCTACAGTAGTTTCCAACTGATTTTCTAAGCTTTTTAAAGAATCTGGAATAACTAAAGAAAGTGAATCTCTGACGATTTTATTCTTTTTTGCAGCTGATTTTGAAGGCTGACGACTATTATTAGCATTCTGAGTATTTTGGTTTTTAGGAAATTGACTTTGTGTACTTGTTGGACTCCCAAAAGTTCTGCCTCCACCTCCGCCTATTGCGGGCAAAGTGGGCCTTTGAGCAACAACATTGAATGCCCAAAAACAAAAAAAACAAATCAAATAAAGTCTTAAATTCAAAATATTTCGATTTTTCTAATTGATTTTCAAATAAAATCGGGCAGTAACTTGGCCAATTGCGATAGAAAATTGTACAATATTTATATTTTTTTTATGTTCTAACAAAAACACTAATTTTGTGATGGCAAAATTAAGTAGAAAGTGTATCTAAAAACGATTATATCTTAATAAAAAGATATAGATTTTAATGTTTTCCTGAAAAATGAAGTTAATAAATCTTAAAATTGCTCTAGTGTGGCTGTTTACCTCGGCTATATTCTTGGGCTTTACCTCTAGAAATAGTTTTTACATAAAAGGACTAAAAACTGTTGTGCTAGATGCTGGCCATGGCGGAAAAGACCCTGGCACGGGTAACGGTAAGGAAAAAAAATATGCATTGGATATCACACTTAAATTGGGCGAAAAAATAGAGGAGAATTTCCCTAATGTGAGAGTGATCTACACAAGAGATAAGGATATTTTTGTGCCGCTACATGAAAGAGCCGCCATAGCCAACAAGAGCAAAGCCGACTTGTTTATCTCTATACATTGCAACGCTAACCCACACTCCAAAAGCCTCAGAGGTACTGAGACTTATGTAATGGGGCTTCACAAAACCCAGGAGAACTTAGACTTGGCAAAAAATGAAAATAATGTAATTCTTTACGAAGAAAACTACAAAAAATCATATAAAGGCTATAACCCAGCTTCTCCTTTGGCACACATTATGCTTGCTAATTATCAGAATGCATTCATGAATCAAAGTTTGGAATTTGCAGCCAAAGTTGAAAAAAACATGAGCAAAGTAGGTCATAGAAGCAGAGGTGTAAAACAGGCTGGATTTATTGTTATCTGGGAAACTACCATGCCCAGCGTATTGGTTGAAACGGGATACCTTACAAACAGCGAAGATTCGAACTTATTGGCCAGTTCGAGTGGCAGAGAAAAAGTAGCCTTAGCGATTTTTAGGGCATTTGAGGAGTATAAAAATCAAATTGAAAAATAATAATTTGTAAATTGCGAGCCAAATAGGTTCTGGAAAGAAAATAAAATAGAAATGAATTTTAAAAGAGAAGCTAAAGTTGGATTGTTGGGTCTTATTGGAATCGTAATACTATATTTTGGGTTTAGCTACCTCAAAGGTTCTGATCTCTTTTCTACGACACAAACTTACAAAGTTTATTATAAAGACGTATTGGGCTTGGAAGTCTCCAATCCAATCACCTTTAGTGGTGTGGTAGTAGGTAGAGTGCTGGGCATGAAACCCGATTATGATAAAGACAGAGTTGAAGTAACTTTAGCAATAAAAAAAGAAGTGAAATTAACCAATAATACCAGCGTATTGTTGGCAGATGATGGATTGATTGGAGGTAAATTATTAAAACTAAAAATTCAGCCCGGCGATAATGCAAAAGATGGTCAAGAGTTCAAAGGAGAAATAGAATCAGGATTGATGCAAATGATGCAAAGTAAACTTGATCCAACTTTGAAAAACGTTAACTCCCTGACAGTTACACTTACCAAAGTAGTTGGCGAATTTGCTCAAACTGGACAAGCTTTAAAAGTCCTTTTGGCCAGTGCAACAACTTCTACAGCTGGTGTTAATGGCATCATTGCCAATAACTCTAAGAATCTTTCCGCCATTACAGGCAATGCTGCAGTGCTAACTCAAAATCTCAATACACTAACCAAAAGTTTGGATGCCCAATTAAAGCCCATTTTGGAGAAAACTGGAACTTTCACGGATTCACTTAGTCAAGTTAAATTAGGTTCGACTGTCAACAGCTTAAATGCTACTATTAAAGATCTACAAGGCGTTGTGAATGGCATAAATGAGGGTAAAGGAACCCTTGGCAAATTGGCTGGAAATGACTCTCTATATGTAAATTTAGACAAAACAGCCGCATCGTTGAACATGCTTTTGTCGGACATGAAGAGCAACCCGCGTAGATACGTTCACTTCTCGTTATTTGGCGGAAAAGACAAATCTAAAAAGTAAATCATTCGATTACTTTCAGTGTATATCCTTCATTTTTAAGTAATTGCAATACACCTTTTTCTCCTCCAAGATGGCCTGCTCCTACTGCAATAAAGGTTGATTTATCAGAAACCAGTTTCTTAATTTCAGGAATCCAAGCCAAATTGCGTTTGTGCAACATTTCGTTTTCAAAATCCGCCATCATGCCCTTTTCTGCATCGATGGATTTCAATAAAATCTCCAGATCTCTTTTTTTGTAAGCCTCAGCCATTTCATTAAATTCCCGAATTGATTTCGCTTTATCAGCTAGCGTTTCAAGTAAATAATCGGCTTGAAGCTGATACCTCATTTTGTCCATCAATCCCATTTGAAAATCAAGCGTTTCTAATCCTACGACTTTCTTACCTTTGCCTATTTTCATGATTTCGTTTTCGAGCATCAGGGTTTTGCAAGGCAATAATTTGGTCAAAATCAATGAATATATCAAAAATGGCTTGGTCTTTTGAAACATCATTAGAGGCAAATTCAATGAATCTTTGAGGAATGATTTTAAAGAGTCATATCTGGTTTGTGGCATCAAATCACTCAAACTGGTGTCTCCTTTCATTTTCATTTTGCCCATCATTTTAAACGCTATCGTTGGATCATCAAGATCCATTTCCATGGCCAAAACTTCCGAAGATTTTATCTTAGAAATCATCTCTTCACTCATTTCAAAATCACCCTCGCACAGCAAATGCATGGTGCCAAATAAGTAAGACGGCTTTTGAATATTATTACCCGAAATCTCAAACAAAAGGCCTTTTTCTTGAGAAAAAGCAGTTTGACCAATTAAAAATAAGATAACTAAAATAAGGCGATGCATATAAAATCAGATAAAGTGTTATTCATTTAGCAGTCAAATAGAAACAATAAAATCCAAAATCAATTCAATGCACTTGAAAAAGATAATAATTGCACTTATTTTTACCTAAACTTTAATCATCAAACGCATGAAAAAAATATTTGTTTTCTTTTTATTTGTTTCTTCCACAATATCGGCCCAACAAAAAAAGATAGAGAGCGGTCTGCTCATTGCCAATAAAAACCCCGACAACTTTTTGCAATCCCTACCGACCATCAATAAGTGGTTAGATAACGACAGAGTGTTGATTTACATGAAGCCCTCGCCGACAGAAAGCATGAAAAACGTGGTGCTGAATCTGAAAAGTGGACAAATAGAAGACGCTAGCAATATAGATGTAAGTAAAGCAGTGAATCCTTCAAAAAAAGTAACTTTGAAAAATGGCGATTTGTATCTAAGCACCGCTCAAGGCGAAACAAAAATTACCAATGACCAAGATGTTATAGAGAAAAACCCGATGTTTTCACCCGATAGCAATTACATCGCCTATACCAAAAATAACAATCTTTTCACATACAACTTAAAAACCAAAAGAGAGACCCAACTCACCATTGATGGAACAAAAACTACTTTGAATGGCTTTGCGACTTGGTTGTATTGGGAAGAAATATTCGGCAGGCCGACACTTTTCAGAGCCTATTGGTGGAGTCCTGATAGCAAAAACATTGCATACATGAGATTTGATGAATCTAAAACACCGATGTTCCCGATTTATAGCAGTGAAGGTCAGCATGGATTCATAGAAGAAACCCGGTACCCAAAAGCGGGCGACCCAAATCCGACTGCTAAATTAGCGTTTGTAGATCCAGACGGCAACAAAACCACTTGGGCAGATTTTGACGAAAACCAAGACCAATATTTTGGTTGGCCGGAGTGGATGTCAGACGGCTCAGGCTTGATGGTCCAGTGGATCAACAGAGGCAACGACAACCTAAAGCTTTTTAATGTTTCGCCCAAAACAGGCAAAAAAACGGAGCTATATGACGAAAAACAAAACTCTTGGATAGGCATAGACGAAGCCGCCGAAAGATTGACCGTATTGGACGGAGGAAAAGAAATGATCATCATCAGCGATAAAACCGGTTGGAAGCAATTGTATTTGCACGGAATAGATGGCAAATTGAAGAACCCAATTACCTCAGGCAAATTTACCATAACCGAAGTAAAAGGCATAGACCAAAAAAACCGTGTTTTGTATTTCCACGCAAGAGGATTGGAAAACTCAGCCAGATTTGACCTTTACCGCGTAGGATTAGATGGCAAAAACATGAAACGTCTGACTTTCGGAGATTTCAACCACAGAAGAATAGAAGCCTCGCCAGATTTGAGCTATTTCGTAACAACCTACTCGAACTTGAGCACACCAAACGCCATGGCCATCATAGACAATACCGGCAAAATAGTGAAAGACCTCGGCTCGGCAAAAGGCTCAGAATATGACAATTATGCCATTAACAAGCCTGAACTGGTAAGAGTAAAAAGCGACGATGGCAAGTTTGACCTACCAATGACCATCGTGTACCCAGAAAACTACGTGGCTGGTAAAAAATACCCAGTTATTGTTAGCATTTACGGTGGCCCAGATGCCGGTACGGTGTATGACTCTTGGAACTGGAGTGCCAGATCGCAGTGGTTGTCAAGAGAAGGCATTATTCAGGTGGCATTGGACCACAGAGCCAGTGGGCATTTTGGCAAAGAAGGCGTGGCTTATATGCACCGCAACCTCGGCAAATGGGAACTAGACGACTACAAAACCATGATAAAAGATCTCATAAAAAAAGGCATAGCTGACCCAGCCAAAATAGCCATAACAGGCTTTAGCTATGGTGGTTATATGACCTGCTTGGCACTTACCAAAGGCTCGGATGTATTTACCCACGGCATGGCGGGTGGAAGCGTAACGAGCTGGAAACTCTACGACTCTGCCTACACCGAACGCTTTATGGATACCCCACAAGAAAACGCCGATGGCTATGAAAACGGCGGAATATTGAAATATGTGGACAATTACAAAGGCAAACTGCTGATTGTACATGGCACTATGGATGACAACGTGCACCTCCAAAACAGTATACAGCTTATAGATGCCCTACAAGAAAAGAAAAAGGACTTTGAGGTGATGTTTTACCCAGGCGGAAGACACGGCTGGGGCGGCAACAAAGGCCTACATTTCGACAACCTAAAAACACAATTTATCTATAAAAACCTATTGGAGAAGGAATTGCCGGTGGGGTTGTTGAGATGAGTTTTGGATAAAAGCAATTTTTGAAGCATCAGTTTTAATAACTGGTGCTTTTTTTAAGTTCAAGCAGAGTCTCCGATAGGGACTCTACTTTTTTCTAAGGAGTCATATAGGCATTGGTGTTTGAATCAGAGCATCCAATAATGATACTCTGAATGGGTTAATTTGGTGCTTTTTTGTTGGAATATATCTAATATTGCCTCTGTAATGAGACAAAAAAAAATCGAAGCCCAAAAGGACTCCGATTTTTATAATAATACTAAAATTTCCTAGCTCAATACCCAGCTCCTTTAACGATTTCTTCTACAACAGTTGGGTCGAGAAGTGTTGAAATATCTCCAAGGTTTTTTACGTCACCTTCGGCTATTTTTCTAAGGATACGCCTCATAATTTTGCCTGAACGGGTCTTTGGTAAACCTGATACAAACAATATTTTGTCTGGCTTAGCTATGGGTCCGATTACACGGGTTACGGTCATCAAGATATCTCTTTTGGTCATCTCTGGGTCTTCAGGTGTTTCCTCACAGATGATGTAGGCATATATTCCTTGCCCCTTGATATCGTGCGGATAACCCACCACGGCAGACTCTACCACCCCAGTGTGCATATTGAGGGCGTTTTCCACCTCAGCAGTACCTATTCTGTGCCCAGAAACGTTTATCACGTCGTCTACCCTACCCGTAATTTTGTAATAACCGTCTTCGTCTCTTTGGCAACCGTCACCCGTAAAATATAAGCCTGGGTAAGTAGAAAAATAAGTCGTTTTGCAGCGTTCGTGGTCGCCCCAAGTGGTGCGTATAATGGATGGCCATGGGAATTTGATGACCAAGTTTCCGTTTACGCCATTTCCTTCAATTTCCACACCATGCTCGTCTACCAACATCGGCTGAATACCTGGTAACGGTAAGGTAGCAAATGAAGGTTTGGTTTTGGTGATTCCGGCCAATGGCGAAATCATGATACCGCCCGTTTCTGTCTGCCACCAAGTGTCTACAATTGGGCATTTGCCTTTACCAATATTGTCGTTGTACCAATGCCATGCTTCTTCGTTGATAGGCTCTCCTACTGAACCTAGCACCTTCAACGAACTCAAATCCTTGTCTTTGAAATACTCATCGCCAAAGCCCATTAATGATCGGATGGCCGTAGGTGCAGTATAGAAAATATTCACTTTGTGCTTGTCGATTATATCCCAGAAACGGCCAGCGTCAGGATAAGTAGGTACACCTTCAAACATCAGTGACTGTGCTCCTGAAGCCAAGGGGCCATAAATGATGTAAGAGTGGCCGGTAATCCAACCTACGTCTGCTGTACAGAAAAACACATCACCTGGATCATATTGGAAAACATTCTGGAAAGTGTAGGTACTGTAAATCATGTATCCTCCACAGGTATGCACCACGCCTTTGGGCTTGCCTGTAGAACCCGAAGTATAGAGAATAAACAATGGATCTTCTGAGTCCATTTCTTCGGCTGGGCAGTCGGCACTTACGAGTTTCACCTCGTGTTCCCACCAAGCATCACGGCCTTTGATCATCGAAACGGGCGTGCGGGTATGTGTAGCTACAATTACCTTTTTCACGGACGGACAGCCGATTAAGGCATCGTCCACGGTGTCTTTCATCGGTACATGTTTGGCTCCACGAACGGCTCCATCGGTTGTGATGACCATTTTACACTGGCTGTCGTTGATACGATCAGCGATAGATTGGGCCGAAAATCCACCAAAAACAACCGAGTGAATGGCTCCGATTCTGGCACAAGCCAAAACGGCAATGGTTAACTCAGGAATCATCGGCATATAGATACACACAATGTCACCTTTGACTACACCATTCTTTTTCAGCACATTGGCGAAGCTACACACTCTATCAAATAAGACCTTGTAAGTAAGTGTAATAGACTCCTCAGAAGGGTCGTTTGGTTCCCAAATGATGGCTGGCTGATTGGGCTTATTGTGGGCATGGCGATCGAGACAGTTCTCGGTAATGTTCATCTTGCCACCCTTAAACCATTTGACATCGTAATTATTAAAATCCCATTCTAAGACTTTTTTCCATGGTTTCTTCCACACAAATTCTTGGGCTACTTCACCCCAAAAACTCTCGGGATCTTCTACGCTTTCTTTGTAAGCTTTCTCGTAATCCTCAAAACTTCTAATTCTCATTGATGTATTTTTATTTAAAATTGTTTTTTTGAAACTAAACCTATGTTATTAACTTGTAAAATCACTTTTATTTCTTCTAAAATAGCTGGATCGTCTATCGTTGACGGCACCGTAAATACCTTATCATCAGCTATCATACGCATGGTTTTTCTTAAGATTTTGCCTGAACGGGTCTTGGGTAACCTTTTGACAATCACCACCGTTCTGAACGCTGCCACTGCACCCACTTGAGCCCTGACCAAGGCCACCAAGTCCTTTTGAACCTCCTCTCCTGAGATTGTTGAGGTATCTTTCAAAACCACCAAGCCCAAAGGTTTCTGGCCTGTAAGTTCGTCCTCGATTCCTATGACCGCACATTCAGCAACGGCGGTATGGCTACTCACAATCTCCTCCATTTCGCCGGTGGAAAGTCTATGACCTGCTACGTTTATTACATCATCAATTCTTCCCATAATGAAGACATAGCCGTCTGGGTCAATATACCCACCATCGCCAGTTAAGTAATACCCAGGAAACTTTTCCATATACGATTCCTGAAAACGCTCGTCGTCGTTCCAAAGCGTGGGTAAGCAACCCGGAGGAAGTGGCTCTTTGATACACACAAAACCCTCTTGATTGGGCCCTAGCACTTCTCCAGTTTCATCAAGAATCTGAACTTCATAACCACAAACGGGTTTCGTGGCTGAGCCCTCTTTTACAGGAAATTGCTCCACACCCATCATATTGGCCACTATCGCCCAGCCAGTTTCTGTTTGCCACCAATGGTCAATAATGGGTTTTTGGGTAATTTCTTGCAGCCATTTTAGCGTAGATGGATCACACCTTTCACCCGCCACAAAAATAGAATTTAGACTTGATAAATCGTATTTTTTCAAGTATTCTGACTCGGGATCTTCTTTTCTGATGGCCCTGAAAGCCGTTGGAGCGGTAAAAAATATGTTTACTTTATGCTCTTCTATAACTCTCCAAAACGTGCCCGGATCGGGCGTCCTTACTGGTTTACCTTCAAAGAAAACAGTGGTGCAACCAGCTATCAGCGGTGCATAAACAATGTAGGAATGCCCCACCACCCAACCCACGTCTGAAGCCGCCCAAAAAACATCACCTTTTTTGGCATTGTAAACGTAATCCATGGAAAACTGCATAGCTACGGCATGGCCACCATTGTCTCTAACTATGCCTTTTGGTTTACCTGTAGTTCCTGAAGTGTATAAAATGTACAATGGATCAGTTGCTTTCACTTTAACACAATCTGCTGGTTCAGCTGCATTGACAGATTCATCAAAGTCAAAATCGAAGCCTTCTTGAAGCGAACAAACGTGCATTTCTCTTTGCAGAATAAGACAAGCACTAGGCTGATGTTCAGCTTCTTCTATGGCTTTTTCTAAAAGTGGTTTATAAGGAATGATTTTATCAAACTCAATACCGCAGCTGGCCGAAATGATGACTTTAGGCTTGGCATCGTCTATTCTGATAGCCAATTCGTGCGGAGCAAATCCGCCAAAAACTACTGAATGTATTGCCCCTAAACGAGCACAAGCCAACATAGAAAAGGCAGCATCAGGCACCATAGGCATATAGATGATGACCGTATCCCCTTTTTCTACACCTTTATCACGCAAAGCTCCAGCTATTTTAGAAACTCTTCGTTTGACTTCGTCATAAGTATATTTCCTCTTAACATTAGTAACAGGAGAGTCATAAAACATAGCAAGATCATCACCTTTACCATCATTAACATGTTTATCAACAGCCAAATAACAGGAATTCAGCTCTCCATCGGGATACCATTTATAGTAGCCATGCTTGTCCAAAGTCAGAACCGTTTTCGGGGCTTTGTACCATGCGATTTTCGCGGCTTTTCTTCCCCAAAACTTACCTTTTTCTAAAATACTTTGTTGATAAAAATGATTGTACTCCATTTTTTATATTTTTTACAACATGTCTGTTGCTATCAAATTGACTTTTTTAATTAATTCACGTGTGGAAAAGGGCTTGGGAATATACAAATCTGCACCTAACTCGTAGCCGTGTTCTATTTCTGTCTCTTTGTTTTTGGCACTTAAAAAAACCACTTTAGGAGCTCTTATTTTGTAATTTGTTTTGACATAAGAACATACCTTGTAACCATCTACATTGGGCATCATGATGTCCAAAATCATAATGGCTGGTTGCTCCAAATCAAACATATTTATGGCTTCCTGACCGTCCCTTGCTATCAGAACTTTGTAACCTTCTTTTTTGAAAAGAAACTCCAAAGACATCAAGATGCTGGGTTCGTCGTCTGCTATCAATACTTTTAATTCATTTCTTCGAATCATGACCTTTGTTTTTTAATTGGGGAAACTTACTATTACTTTGGTGCCTTTATCTGGCATACTCTCCAAGAACACGCTTCCTTTGTGAATTTCAACTATTTTTTTTGTTATTGAAAGACCTAAACCGCTGCCTTTTTCTTTCATAGAACCTTGATTATCAGCTTGATAAAATTTTTCAAATATTCTACTTTGCATTTCTTGCGGTATACCTACGCCATTGTCTTCAATCGTAAAAAGCACTTTCTTCTTACTCGTATCTACACTCAATAAAACCCAACCGTTTTCAGCCCTTGAAAATTTTATGGCGTTGGATAATAAATTAATCAGTAGCTGAATTAGTTTATCTTCATCTGCTTTGAAACCAGTTATTTCTTTGTGAGTAAAGCTTTTGAGTTTTACATTTCGCTCCTTGGCCAACTCCTCCATTCTCAGAAAAACATTG
The DNA here is from genome assembly GCA_002256395.1 of Bacteroidetes bacterium B1(2017). Lineage (GTDB taxonomy): Bacteria > Bacteroidota > Bacteroidia > UKL13-3 > UKL13-3 > B1. The sequence continues at coordinate 27,240 of NKJG01000017.1, forward strand.
TCTAATAGCTGTGGAATGTCTATATTTTTCTTAATCAATTTATGCTTACCAGACTCGTATTTTTCAAGATCTAAAACCTGATTTACCAGACGGCTCAGCCTATCCGTTTCTTCAATGATGGTGTTGAGAAAAATCTTTTTTTGCTCAAATTCTAAATCTTCGTTGTCGTAGATTATCTCTGACAGTGCTTTTATAGAAGTTAGGGGAGTTCTTATTTCATGTGTTACGGTAGTCAGAAATTCATTTTTGATAGTATCTGATTTTTGTAATTTCTCGTTGGTGGTTTTAAGTTCTTTCGAGAGTTTTTCTAGCTGATGTGTCTTATTTTTAAGCTCTTGGTTGTCTTCCACAATCTTTTGTGAGCGTTTTAACACCTCCAAAATTTCGTCGATACTCACCACTTCTTCTTTAGTAATGGAAGCCACCAACATGCGAGCCGTAGATGTACCAATAATACTACTGATGGTGTTTTCAACATAACTCACCAACTTGGGATCCGCAGTGACGTCTTTCAAATCTATATTGTTTTTTCGAGCGAAATCCTCCAGTTCTTCTTTGGCCTGCATACTACCAATAAAACTCACCAAAAGCTCTATCAAATGCTCATTTCTGGCTTTTCCTTTCCACAAAACCGACTGACCTTCTTTGGTGGAATATTTAAAAACATCTACAAAAAGTAAGGCTTGTTTTGCCTCTGAAGGCGTCACTTCGGTACACATAGAAACCACAAAATACAGAAGAGAATTCACCAATAAACTCCAAAAAGTGGTGTTCGAAATATCATCAAAACCTTGGATTTTGAAATGTGCAAAAAACTCGAAGAAACCCGCCACAAAAGTGTTGATATATTGACCCGACGAATCGGTTAAAAGAGATGGTAAAATGAGCGAAAACAACCATATGGTGAAACCTGATAATAGCCCCACCAATGCTCCAGCTTTAGTGGCTCCTTTCCAGAAAATTCCGCCCAAAATAATAGGTCCGAACTGCCCAATGGCTACAAAGGCAATCAAACCAATAGAGACCAGTGAGAAATAACTGGCCACAGTTTTGTAATAAAAAAAGCCGAGAAGAACTGTCAAAATAATAGCCCCACGACGAATCCAAACCGCAAAATTGATAATACGGAATGTGTATTTTTCTTTAAATCTTTTGTTTTCCAAGAGAGCCGGCAACACCAAACTGTTGGTCAGCATGGTACTGATAGCAATAGTTTCTACGATAATCATACCGGTAGCGGCCGAAAAACCACCGATGTAAGCAATAAGTGCAATGATATTAGCCGACACACTGAGTGGAAGTTCAATCACGTAATTATCAGCAAGAATGCTAGGATTGGCTGCGAATAATGAACTACCAGTAAGTGCGATGGGTATCACAAAAATATCGATCAAAAACATATAAAGTGGTAATAACCAAATGGCCTGTTTGAGGTTATTTTCATTTTGGTTTTCGACCACCGCTACCTGAAATTGTCTGGGCAAAAACATAAATGAAAACGCCGAAACCAAAATATGCATGAACCAGTTGCCGTAACCCGGTTGCTTCTCAAAATCGAAAGCTTTTTGGATTTCTTTTTGATAATAATGTTTCTCAAAAACACCTGCAAAGCCATCATTCATCCAAAAAGTAACGAAAATACCCACCGCCAAAAAAGCTAAAAGCTTGAAAATACCCTCAGCAGCTATAGCGAATATCATACCTTCGTGGGTTTCATTGGCTTGGACTTTACGAGTACCGAAAAGTATGGTAAAAACCACCAAAAGCATAGAAATATAGAATGCCGGTTCTTGGTAAAAATATTGGCCATGTGTCATGCCAGACAATATCTCAAAACTTTTAGAAATAGCCTTGATTTGCAAACCGATATATGGAATTCCCGCCAAAAGCGAAATAATAGTAACCCAAACTCCCAAAGAACGGTATTTGCCATATCTGGCAGAAATGAAGTCGGCTACGCTTGTAATACTGTGAACATGAGATATTCGGATGATTTTTCTCAAAACACTCCAGCCCAGCAACATAACCAAGGTAGGACCTATATAAACCGAGAGAAATTCCAGACCGGTTTGCTTAACTCTACCCACACTTCCGTAAAATGTCCACGCCGTGCAATACACCGAAAGCGATAAGGCATAGACATAGGGATTGTCAATCAGGCTCTTTTTTTTACTTTTGAAACGTTCGGCCACAAAAGCCAAGTAAAATAAGAAACCTAAGTAGAGTACAGAAACTACTGAGATTAAAAATCCATTCATTTTTTTCGATTCACGAAAATCGCCGCAAACATTATAATAGTAAACCAAATAATAAAAACTATTACTATTTTCAAAGGAAAACCCACAATATATTGGTCATTTTGAATAATCGAAATTATCGGAAAATTCAATAAAACTAATAACAGTATGAAAAGTAAAAATAGCTTTTGTTCTTTGGTCTTGTTTCCCATACGATAATATGTTTTTAAGGTTTTTGAGAATATATGCCAACGGATTTTACTCTCAATTGGCATATATTGCTGTATTTAACCCTAATACCATAATTTTTCAATAAAATATTTGACTGTAAAAATTCAAAAAATATTAAAAAACTATAATCTTTTTATTGTGCCCGAACAGTAAGCATATTCAGGCTGATTTTTTAACTATTTCTCGTCGTATTCTCCCTGGATGGAGAATAAGCCAAATGCTCCAAGAGAACCAGCAATCATAGGCCCTAGAATAACCGTATATATCACAGCGGGTATTCTGTTTTCTCCGCCTTTATTCCAAAGTGGAATGGCTTGATTGATGATTAAATAATAAACTGCAGCAAGTCCAATTAGTATCCAAACTACACCTAATAATTTCTTTATAATATTCATGATAATGTTAAATAAAATGATGGTTTATGATTAATCGTTAACTTTATTGTCTTTACTATCCAGGTAGATAGTTCCGATGACGAAACAAATACCCGCAATAATGATAGGATACCAAAGTCCTTCCAAATAAGGTTTTTCAACGGGCATTATTTCAAGCCCAGCCTCTTTTGCCTTGTCATTGAGACCTTTGGCGTTGGTTACCAAGAAAGTAGCAATGGCTGGCAATAATCCTCCGAATATACCATTTCCGATATGGTAAGGCAAAGACATCGATGTGTATCTGATTTTAACTGGGAACATTTCAACCAAAAATGCCGCTACAGGACCATAAACCATGGTTACGAAAAGCATTTGAATAAAGACCATTAAAACCAAAAACCACTTGTCTGAATCGCTTATAGTAACTGTCTTTTTAACATCTACTATAGCTTTTCCATCTTTCATATCCACAGCCCCGTTGTTCAAAGTTACGGTTTTCACTTCTTTATAAGTGGTACCATCTTCAAAAGCTTTGGTTACTGTATAGACAGAGTCCATACCACCATTTTTGTTTTTGGCATTTTCTTTTATTTCTGCAATCGAAGTGGCTTTGTCAACAATTTCAGTTTTTAGCTTGATATCCGCTCTATCATACATGTTAGAATATATGGTTCGGTAAGATAAAATGGCTACCAACATACCTGCCATCATGATCCATTTCCTGCCGATTTTATCGGATAACCAACCAAACAATACAAAGAAAGGTGTACCCAAGCAAAGTCCCCAAATCAATATACTATCTACTTGCTCTTTTGGTACATTCATTACTTTCTCGATGAATGACATGGCATAAAATTGACCGGTGTACCAAACCACACCTTGACCCATCGTAACACCCAAAAGTGCCAATAGTACAAATTTGAAATTTAATTTATTTCCAAACGATTCTTTCAACGGATTAGCAGAAGTTTTGCCTTCTGATTTCACTTTTGCAAACAGAGGTGACTCGTGCATGTTTCTACGTATCAAATAGGAAACACCCACCATTATAATAGAGGCTAAGAAAGGAATTCTCCAGCCGTAATCATCAAAAGCCTCTTTAGAAAGTGATGCTTTGGTAATCGCTATTACTATTAAAGATATAATCAAACCAGCAGTGGCCGTAATCTGAATCCATGAGGTCATATAGCCTCTTTCATTGTCAGGGGAATGTTCAGCCACATAAGTAGCCGCCCCACCATATTCACCACCTAGAGCAAGTCCTTGAAGCAACCTCAATAAAAGAACACCTATTGGGGCCAACATACCTATGGTTTCGTAAGATGGTATTAGACCAATTAAAAATGTAGCTCCACCCATTAAAAGTAGCGTAACCATAAAGGTATATTTACGGCCTATAAGATCCCCAAGTCTACCAAAGAATAAAGCACCAAATGGCCTTACAATAAATCCAGCGGCAAAAGTTGCGAGCGTACTTAAGTAGCTCAATGTTTCGTTTCCAGCTGGAAAAAATTTTGTGGAAATAATAGTGGCCAGACTTCCAAAAATATAGAAATCGTACCATTCTATCATTGTTCCTACTGATGATGCCCCGATTATAGAGAACATCGAACTTTTCTTAGTAGATGACATAATATTAAATTTTAGAGTTTAAAATATTTAAAGGTTGATAATTATAAATATACTTGTAATTGCACAATGAATTCCCCCATTGACTTTTTGTTGCCAGTGGAAGCCTCTATTCCTGGTCTAATCGAATACTGCGTGGTGATTTTGGCATGGTGACCATCTATGAGCCAGTTTGCACCGAGGTCAACATTAGAAACAGAGGTTGGCAATGCTTCGAAGTTTTTCATGGTATACGCCGCAAACGGTTGAACCCGCATTTTAGGTTTTTCCTTGGTTTTCGGCAAAAGCAAACCCGCTTGGGTATAGAAAATCGTTCCTGTTCCAATCATCGGTTGGGCGTTTCCTGCACCGGCCATCAATTTGTCTGTACCTTTGAAATTTGCATCAGCCACACCCACATTCATTATTCCGAGATTTCTAAGGTAATTAGGCCCGAAATTATAGTTAAATAATCCTGAATATGCAGTGATGGCCATATTTTTCTCTTTTTTGCCGATAGTCATATCCAAAAATGCATCTACAGCCATTAAATTGATGTTGTGTGTGCTCACTGTTCCATTTACTTGGCTCTTGGTACCTTTAGGTTGGCTATAGAATCCTGCTCCTATGTTAAACACTTTTTTTGTTCCCAAATAAGTTCCGACTTTAAAAGGAAGTAAATTAGATTCAGAATCCAGAAATTGATATTCCACGTATCCTGTTTTTGCAAAAGCACTCTTTCCGTTATTGTCCACAGCTACGGCTTTGTCTGCTGTTGACGCATTGCCCGGAGCAAGGTTAGTAGCGTAAGGTTTATTAAGGGCAAATCTATACTCCAATTTATTGAGTTTTCCTTTTGCAAAAAAGCCCATCTGACGAGCAAACTGATCAGAGTTTTCAATAGTTGCCCAAGAGAATATCGGCGAGTCAATAGTTAAGAAATTCAAAGTAGAAGCGTAAGTCATTCTAGATAATCCAAGAAAATAATTTAAACCTGCACCTACGGTAAGGCTTGAGTTCTTGTTTTCTTTGGTTGGTTGTATGACAGCATATTCGTTCCAAAAATCATGAAAAAACAATTGAGGTTTTTTACCTGCTCCGTAACCACCAGTGCCTGTAGAACCAGAAGCTCCGCCGTTCAAGAAAGTTTGGTTGTTTATGCCAAAATGAGCCAAAACCATGTATCTTTTGCTTATTTGGGCATAGGCTAGCATTCTGAGTCTTCTCATACCGACATCATAGCTTTTAGTAGCGGCTTCACCTCCTATGGTTGTTCCCGGATTCATTTGTGAGGCCCTAAACCAGGTTTGGTTCCAAGTTATGAACCTAACATATTTGGTGCCTTCATGATTTACGTTGAGTTTTATACCACCGCCATAGTCAGAAGAACCTTGGCCGAAGGAGGAAATCACCGCGGTGACAAGCACGGAAAATAGAATAATTAATTTTTTCATAGATTTTAAATTTATTGAGGTTTTGTTGTACTTTTCGTTGACAAAGATTAGTGTTCTATTTCTCAAATCGAAATTTGAATATAGTTAAGGTAAATTGATATAGATAATAACAAAAATTGACTTACAGCAGCATTAGAGCAGGAAAGCAAGATTTTAAATTATTACGAATGAAAATTTCAGAATAATATTTGGCTATTTTAAAAATACACCAAACTTGTAGAGTTTAAAATTTTGAAGTAATATACCAATTTGGTAGGATACTATAGATTAATTAAACGTGATTCTGTTCCACTGAATGACCATAAACTTATCCCCAAGCTCAGTTATGAGCATTCCCTTTCCCTCTACATTCTGTGGGCGAGAAACGAACTCTGCTAACTCCTTCTGATTCAGTATTTTGTATGTTGGTGTGGCAAGATTTTGCTTGGGTACCTTTATTTGGTACTTTTTCACCCAATTCATGACCGATACGTGGCTAATACCCAACAGTCGCTCAATTTCTCGATAGCTTACGCCTTCAATGTAGAGCTGAAGAGCTTTCACCACATAATAGCTATCTATACTTTTACCCATTTTTTCAACCGTATAATTGTACAAACAGCTGCGGCATTTGTAGCGTTGTTTGCCTTTAATCACACCATTTTTGGAGATATCATCTGAGTCACATTTGGGGCAAGGAGGGAATATATTGGCCATCTATACTTTTTTAGCAAATATATATCTTTTTAGCAAAACTTAAATTATTATCAGATAAAATATAATTTTTCAGCGAAAAGGTCAAGGACATGAATGTCAAAATATTAAGAAATTATCCAATTTAAGTGCTCCGGAATTTTAATATTTTAAAATGTGTTAGTAATACTTAATCTGAAAATTTCCTCCAAACCCTTATGAAACTACTTTTCCGATATCTATCTAAATACAAATCTGGTGTTTTTTTGGCTTTTCTATTGGCCGCCATCAACCAATCATTTTCTTTAATGGATCCATTTTTTTTCGGAAAACTGATTGATAAATTTGCCAAAAACCCCAATCAATATAGTCAGGAAGAATTCTTAAAAGGAGCTGGCCTCATAATTCTGGCCATAATTGGGGTAGCCATGGTGAGCCGAATTGCCAAAACATTGCAAGACTATGTGATGAACAGTGTAATTCAAAAATTTGGTGCTGATGTATTTATTGATGGTTTGAAACATACACTCAAACTACCCTTCCAACAGTTTGAAGACCAACGCAGCGGTGAAACACTTTCGGTTTTACAAAAAGTGAGGTCTGATTCAGAGAAATTCATCACAGTTTTCATAAATGTTGCGTTTACTTCTATTGTAGGTATAGTTTTCGTAATAATTTACGCTATAAATCTTAATCCAGCTTTGGTGGCAGTTTATTTTATTGGTGCATTTGCGTTGGGCACATTAACCAATATTTTGAGCAAAAAAATCAAAGAAATTCAAAAAACGATTGTAAAAGAAACTACAGCTTTGGCAGGAACTACCACCGAATCCCTTAGAAACATAGAATTAGTTAAGAGCCTCGGTTTGGCCGACCAAGAAATTAATCGTCTGAAGTTGAACACCCTTAAGATTCTTAAACTCGAATTGAAGAAAGTTCGAGGTGTCCGGTCGATAAACTTTGTGCAAGGCACATTTGTAAATCTACTCAGACAAGTAATTCTTTTTATACTTTTGTTTTTGATATTCAAAAACGAACTTACTGTTGGCCAACTACTTACATTGCAATTCTATTCATTCTTTATTTTTGGACCTTTGCAAGAATTAGGTAACGTAATATTAGCCTATAGAGAAGCTGAAGCATCTTTAAACAACTTTCAGAAACTTTTAAACACCCCCATTGAGAAAAATCCGGAGAATCCTAAACCCCTTGGAATAGTCAATAAACTGACCTTTACTGATGTGAGTTTCAAACATTCAAGTGCTGAAAATCATGCTCTTGAAAACGTAAATTTTGAAGTTAAAAAAGGTGAAACTATAGCATTTGTTGGGCCATCGGGATCTGGAAAGACTACTTTGGTAAAGCTTTTAGTTGGACTTTATAAACCCAACGACGGGAAGGTTTTCTATAACAATATAGATTCTGATCATCTCAATATTGACGAGCTCAGGAATCAAATTGGCTTTGTAACCCAGGATACGCAACTGTTTTCGGGCACTATTCGTGAAAATTTACTTTTTGTAAATCCTACCGCAACAGACGAATTGATGTTAGATAAAATGCGAAAAGCTGCTTGCCATAACCTTTTAAAAAGAGCCGATAATGGTCTTGATACCGTAATTGGTGAAGGCGGAATGAAGATTTCGGGAGGCGAAAAACAAAGGCTTTCTATTGCCAGAGCTTTGCTGCGAGACCCAAAAATATTTGTTTTTGATGAAGCAACTTCGGCCTTAGACTCTTTAACAGAACAAGAAATAACCACCACCGTAAGGGAAGTAACTGAAAACGGCGACTATATAACGGTAATGATTGCTCACCGATTGAGTACCATCATGCATGCCGACAGGATATATGTTTTGGAAAAAGGTGAAATCATTGAAGTGGGGAAACACGCTGATTTACTTGAAGCAAAAGGCCTTTATTATGCCATGTGGCGTCAGCAAATAGGTGAAAGACAAGACCTTAGAAAACAACCAGCAATCGTATGAGCAAACCAGTAACCATTCTCACTGGCTTTTTGGGTTCAGGAAAAACGACTTTTTTGAACCAAGTTTTGGAGCAAAAAACAGAAACCAAATTTGCCATCGTTGAAAATGAATTTGGCGAAGCAGGCATTGACGGAGAACTTATCATAAAGCCTGACAATGAGATATTTGAACTGAGTAATGGTTGTCTATGCTGTTCACTAAACGAAGGTATTTATGATATTCTAAACGAACTTTCCAAAAAAACGGAGCAGTTTGATGAGCTCATAATTGAAACTACAGGCATTGCCGACCCTGCCAATGTAGCCAGTCCTTTTTTCTCTAATTCTGAAATCAAAAAAGATTTTCCGGTAAAAAGAATCGTGTGTTTGGTGGATGTAGAACTTATCGAGGACCAGCTCATTGAAACCGAGGAAGCCATAAAACAATTGGCCTTTAGCGACATTATTTTACTAAATAAAACTGCCAGCGTCTCGGAAGTTTATCTCGATGAATTAAAAGG
>NKJG01000018.1 GCA_002256395.1 Bacteroidetes bacterium B1(2017)
TTAAAACTCAATAATATTCCCTTTATTTGTTATTGACTTTTCGCTTATAAATCTATGCTAAAATGAATCTCCAAATAGGGGGTCAATTTCAAACGGAATGAGGGGGTCTATTTGGTCGGAATATGCAATTAGCACTCGAGGGATAATTGACCTAGCATTTAAGGTGGATATTGCCACGGGCACAAATCCTTCTTCATTAGCAATTGGCGATTTGGATGGAGATGGTAAGTTAGATTTAGCTGTCACCAATTACTCAAGCAATACTGTTTCTGTATATCGCAATATTGGTACAAATGGTACAGTTAGTTTTGCAACAAAAGTAGATTTCACAACTGGCAATAACCCAAAATCAGTTTCTATTGGCGATATTGACGGAGATGCTAAGCCTGATTTAACAATAACTAATTATAACAGCAATTCTGTTTCAATATTCCGCAATACCTGCAGCAGTGGTACTATTAGTTTTGCAAGTAAGGTTGATTTTACCACAGGAACAAATCCTAATTCGGCAGCCATTGGCGATTTGGATGGTGATGGTAAGCCTGATTTGGCTATTACTAATGAAGGTAGCAATTCCGTTTCTGTATTGCGTAACAATCCTCAATATCCACCAACAATTTTTACTGTTGGAACATTGTCACCGTTTGGTGCATGTGCTGGAAAAGTATCTGCCCAACAAACCTTTACATTAAGTGGAGTTGGTTTAACTACTAATATTTTAGTTTCAGCTCCAACTGGTTTTGAGGTATCTACAAATTCATCTTCTGGTTTTGGTATTAATGTAAGTTTATCACCTACTGCAACGGTTTTAAATAATACCCTAATTTATGTACGCTTATCAAGTTCTGCATCTGGTTTGCCAAGTGGTAATGTAGTTTGTACTTCAACTGGTGCCACTACAAAAAATATTGCTGTAAGTGGCGTAGTTAATGCTTTATCAATTACCACCTCTACTTCAAATGTAAGTATTTGCCCAAGTGCTTTGCCCTATTTTTGGAATGCAAGAACATACAATTCTACTAGTACAGATACCGTTTATTTAATTAACTCTTTAGGTTGTGATAGCGTTACTATTTTAAAATTAACAGTTAAACAGACAAGTACCTCAACAAATAATGTAAGTATTTGTCCTACTGCATTGCCTTATAATTGGAATGCTAGAACCTACACTGCTACTAGTACAGATACGATTTATTTAACCAATTCTGTTGGATGCGATAGTATTGCAATTCTAAAACTAACGGTTAAACAAAAAAGTGTATCCACAACTAATGTAAGCATTTGTCCTTCTGCATTGCCTTATAGTTGGAATGCAAGAACCTATACTGCCACCAGTACCGATACCATTTATTTGATTAATTCTGTGGGTTGTGATAGCGTTACCATTCTAAAACTAACTGTTAAACAACCAAGTATATCAACAAATAATATAAGTATTTGTCCCTCTGCATTGCCTTATAGTTGGAATTCAAGAACCTATACTGCTACTAGCACAGATACCATTTATTTAATTAATTCTGTGGGATGCGATAGTATTACCATTTTAAAACTAACTGTTAAATCGACTAGTTCATCCACAAATATGATTACCATTTGTTCTTCTGCATTGCCTTTTAGTTGGAATGCTAGAACATATACTGCTACTAGTGCAGATACCATTATTTTAACAAATTCTGCGGGATGCGATAGTGTTACCATTTTAAAATTAACAGTTAAACAGACAAGTACTTCAACAAATAATGTGAGCATTTGTCCTTCCGCATTACCTTATAGTTGGAATGCAAGAACTTACACTAGTACTAGCACAGATACAATTTATTTAGCTAATTCGGTAGGTTGTGATAGTATTACCATTTTAAAACTAATGGTGAAACAAAAAAGTGTATCCACAACTAACGCAAGTATTTGTTCTTCTGCATTGCCTTATAGTTGGAATTCAAGATCCTATACAGCCACCAGTACAGATACAATTTACTTAATTAATTCTGTGGGTTGCGATAGTGTTACCATCCTAAAACTAACGGTTAAACAACCAAGTATATCAACAAATAATATAAGCATTTGTCCTTCTGCATTGCCTTATAGTTGGAATGCTAGAACATATACTGCTAGTAGTACTGATACCATTTATTTAACCAATTCTGTGGGATGCGATAGTGTTGCCATTTTAAAATTAACTGTTAAACAAAAAAGCGCATCAACAACTAACGTAAGTATTTGTCCTTCTGCCTTACCTTTTAGTTGGAATGCAAGAACCTATTCTGCCACTAGTACTGATACAATTTATTTAATTAATTCCGTAGGATGCGATAGTGTTACCATATTAAAACTAACTGTTAAACCAACAAGCACATCAACCACCATTGTAAGCATTTGTTCAAGTGCATTGCCATATACTTGGAATGGGTTAATATTTAATATGGCGGGATCTCAAACCAAAACTGGTTTAACCAATTCTGTTGGATGTGATAGTTCGGCCACACTAAATTTAACGGTTAATCCTTTACCAAGTACCAGTAATATTATAGGTTTAACAAATGTCGTTAGGTTAGATACCACTTCTTATTCGGTAAGTGGAATAAGCGGTTCTACTTTCAATTGGATTGTAACAGGTGCAAGCATTCAATCAGGATCTGGCACAAATCAAATTCAAGTAAAATGGCTTGCTACTGGAATAGATACGATAAAAATAACAGAAACCTCAAACGTAGGTTGTATTGGCGCTCAAAAATCACTTTTAGTAAATGTAACTCCAAGCACAGGAATGAATGAACTAATTGTAAATAATAAAGCAATTATTTATCCCAATCCATTTAATGAAACCATTCATATTACTTTCTTGAATAACTCAAAATTAGAGAAAGCTATTATTTACGATATGCTAGGAAACGAAATACTTATTTCCAATAAAAATGAAATAGACGCCAGCAGATTAAATTCTGGTGTTTATTTAATTGTGATAGTCGATAATATTGGTAATAGCTATAGTCAGAAACTAATAAAATACTAAGGAAGTAAATCCAAAAACATTTAAAATTAATGTTATTCTTTTACCACTTTAAGCATTCTTTTTTGGCTAGAAGAGTTTTGTAGCTCTATAAAATAGATTCCTGAGGCTCCGTTAATCGTTGTTTCAATTTTTGAGGTATTGGAAAAATAGCTTCTACTCAATTCTTCACCCAAAAGGTTACGAACAAGAAGGCAAATTTCTTTTTGTTCCGCCCCTAAATCAATTTGTATTAAACCATTTGTTGGGTTGGGATATAAAGTTAAGGTTGGCAAAGTTTCTACCTCATTTATAGAACTAGGAATATCGCAAGGAATTGTTATTTGAACTGGGTAAATTTTATCAATGGTGGTATTATCACCTAATTGTCCATATTTATTCCAGCCCACACCATAAAGGGTGCCATCGTATTTAATAAAAAAAGTATGGTTTCCATGACTTGCTATGGATACTATGCCACTAATCCCTTTCACCCTAACAGGTGATTTTCTGTCGGTAGTTGTGCTATCTCCAAGCTCACCATAAGGGTTAGCGCCTAATGCCCAAACGGTGCTATCTTTTCTTAGAAAATAGGAACAACCAAATCCACATGCAATAGCTGTAACACTGCTCATTCCTTTAACTTGTTCTGGTGCTATAGAATTTATCGTGGTGTCATTTCCTAATCGACCATCTAAATTATAACCAGTTGCCCAAACGGTACTATCTTTTTTAAGAAATAAAGAATGATATCCCCCGCAGGCAATGGCAGTAATATCGCTAACAATTAATACCTGCCCTGGAGTTTCTCTATCAAAGGTTCCACCAGCTCCTAATTGTCCATCGGCACCTCTACCCGTTGACCAACAGGTACCATCACTTTTAAGAAAAATAGTATGGAAATTTCCAGCTGCAACATCAATTATTTTGGTTAGATTTTTGGGTTTTACAGGTGTTTGTCTTGAGGATGTACTTCCATCACCTAATTCTCCACGTGCATTTGCTCCAATACCCCAAACGGTACTATCATTTCTAAGAAAAAAGATTGCTTCGTTTCCAACATAAATTTTAATGATTCTAGATAAATTGGGCATTTGCACAGGCTTATTGTCGGAACTAAGATTATGATTTGCTCGCCAAACGGTACTGTCGGCAGCAAGAAAATAAGAATACGAAAAACCTGCCGAAATACCTGTGACTCCTGTTAATTTAGCAACTTTAACAGGTATTAATTGATCAGAAAATGATCCATCGCCAAGTTGCCCATAAGAATTATTTCCAACAGATCTTAATTGTCCATTTTCACAAATAAATAAGGAATGATAAAAGCCAGCAGCAACTTTTTGCGCGTTAACCTGCGCACTAAAAAACAGGGCAAGTACAAAAAGTAAAGGATAATGGATGTGTAATTTTTTCATAGGGCTGATTGAATTCAAACAAATGTATTCTATTAAAAGGAGTTAATGAAAAGGGTATGTATTTATTTTCAGGAAGATAACTCTAAAGAATTGGATTAATTTAAAACAAGATTCTATGACTAATATTTGAAATGGCCTTTGTTTCCTTAAACTAATGTTGTTTTTCTGCAAATTCAATTCCTTTTCAATTTGGTCCTAAGAATTAAATCTCTCCATGGATGACTTTGTATGATAGGAATATTTCTATTGAGCTTTCCTCCTCACATCTCCAACCTCCCCCCAGCACTAAACCTCCCAGTAGAACTGGCCACTCCATTATCCACCTGAATAATCACATCCACTTCATGGGCATGTGAGTTAACACCCTTGAACTTTCCTTCTTTGGTGGTGTGGTAGATAAAGATAAACGATACTTCAGGGAAAGATTTATGTAGGCGGTCAATTTCGGTAATGTCCATTCCTGCTTTTGAAACAGAATCAATAAACACAAATTGATAGTCACCTAAGTTTTCTGGAACACGGTCGGTTAAAAACAAATTGGGATGGTCGGCTTTGAGGCGCTCTATTTTTTCTTTGAGGGTATAGCCAAAACCTTCTTCTATGGCGCAATACAATACCTTGCCATGATGTGCAGCCAGATAATTGGCAAAGTCTAAACATAGGGTTGATTTGCCACTTTTAGGCAAACCATATACCATGGCCGTAAAACCCACACTGGGATCACCAATAAGTTGACGGTATTTTCCCTGAAGACCGATGGTCTCAAATTCCATTTTAAGCAGGTCTTCGGAATTTACCACTATACCCGTTTCATCTTCTACTCCGTTTAAACTTTTTTTTTGCGCAAATAAATTTTCACCAACTATTCCCATAAGTCCATTGAGCTGAGCTTTGCTAATAGAAAGGATTTTAGTCTCTCCCTCGATATAGGATTTAAGGGTAACAAAGGCTTCGTTTAGCTTATCGGCATATTTATCCTGGCGTGTAATTTTGCCTTGGTCAACCGATTTACGAATACGTGCAAATAGCTTTTCGGCTTTGTCTTTAATGTCGGTTTTTCCATTTAGGGCAACAAAGGCTTTCAGCAAGGCTATAGAAAGCATCCCTTCCTGAGAATTTGCTATCTCTAAATAGCGTTTCAGGTTCTTGGAGTCTATTTTAATTTCAGCCATATCACCCATTTTCTCATAGCAGGTAATAAGCTGCTTTTGCATGAGCTCAATTTCCTTGGCATAGGCCGAATCCTTTCCAATTCGCTTTTCTAATATGGCTTTTTGCAGGCTGTGAATTAGGGTCAAAACCTGTGCTTGCGATTTAACCTTCCCATGCATGGCAGCATAACGCTTTATAAAAGTCACATCCGAATCAATATGTTCAACCTGCTCGGCTTCCAATGATTCTTCTTCCTCCTCATTTGATTTAATGCTAACTAGCATCATTTGGTTTTGGTCAATAAATGCTTTGGCTTCTGTTACGCTATCAAACTTTTCATTGGCAAAGATTTGGTCGGAAGCTAAATCCCACACCACAAACTTTTTTGAACCGGGCGAAGCTTTGCGAATTTCCACGCGAAGCCCTTTATAGTTTGGAACTTTTGCTGGAGCTGGAGTAGATTTAGAAGCAGGCTTTGGCTTAGCATCGCTTGGTTTACCAGCAGCTTTCGTTTCTGCTTTGGCAGGATTAGCCGCTAAATATCCATTGAGTTTTTCTAAATAGGCGTCAATTACGCGTTTAATATTCTCGTTGGAGGTATACATCGCAAAGTTGTTTTGCGATGCGCCTAGCGTTAAATTATGGCCTTTAGCAAGTGCCTCTGGCATGGTGGTCCAATTAATAGAAGCCACTTGAGTTTGATAGTTTTTTATGGTAATCATGTCTTTAAAAAGATAATAGTTCTAATTCAAGTTCTAAGGCCAGGGCTTCTAGCTCTAGCTCACTAATGTTTTGTCCTGGCAGTGGATTAATAACTACAGTAGCAGCTCTAAACTCCAAAAGGTAGTTTAATCTGTTAAACTCTTCAGCCCTACTTTCAGCAGACCGTCCTTCCACCTGCAGGGCAGATTTCTTTTGCACAATCATGGCCCGCAGCTCTGCCCATTTTGGTGAGCCCGATTCTCCTTTGAATAGCTCGGCTTGCTCTTGGATAGAGATTTTTTCCGCCTCGTATTGAGCAATAACGGGAGCTAGGTCACTAGTAAGCGAATAGCCTTTGGGCTTAAGCAGGGTGCGCTCGGTTTTACGAACCTTGCTCACATACTCTTTAAAATAATTTAGGTAGTAGCGGTTTGAAAAATAGATTCCCAAAAGCGCATACGAGCTTTCAATTTTTCTACCCAGAGCTAAGATGTCTTTATCTTCTTGCGCTGCGCTATTCATTACCGCTTCAATATCCTCTTTGAGCTCTTTGGCCTTTTTAAATTGCTTGGAGCTCGTTTCGGATTCATCGGCCACTTTGGGCAATTGCTCTAAATAGCGTGAGGCAAGAAGGGTGGTATAAAAGGTGCGTATGCACTCTAAAGAATGGGTTCGGTAATCGGTATAGTCTTCAATGTCACGCTTTACTTCAGCTAGGGTTTCAATGGCAGAGGTAACTTTTCTAAACTCTCGGTTGAGCTCTTCTTTGGCTTGGTCAAAAAACATTTTTACCAATCGGTCTACATCGGTAATCAAGGCCAGTTTAATTTCTTCTGGATCCATGCTTTCTAAATCTAGCACGTTTCCTCTATCACCCCTGAACCAAATATCATTGATACGCGAGGTTTTTTCTTCGAGCTTCTGAAACACAAACACATCCATACTATCCTGCACCAATGGCATCACAATACGCACGTAGCTAAACTGATTTCCTTGCCTCCAGATACGTCCCTCCAGCTGACGAATATCGGTAGGATTCCACTCAGGATAACAGTTATAAATTACCGTTCCGCGCTTTTGCAAATCAATCCCTTCACGAATAGTAGCTGTACCAATAATGATTTTTACAACACCATCTAAGAAAGCTTCTTTGATGGTTTCTTTGCGCGTATCGTTAATTTCAGATGAGATAATTTCTACCTCATCCACCTTTACGCGGTCATACATCACGCCGCGTTGATAGCCAATTTCATTTTCAAGGTACTCTTTAATCAAAGGAAAAAAGAGCTTACCTCGGTTCATGTAAATAACCTGACCACTGGCTGTTTCTCCATGTGTTTCATGCCATGTTTTTACTGAGCGGATGCACTCCATCACATAAGCAATCTTGGGCGATTGAGCCACAAAATCTTTATAGTCCTCTGGCGAGCCATTAAGCAAATAAGGCGAAAGGGCATTATCTAAACTATAAGCCAGGGCGCGAAATAAATTACCCATATCGAGCTTTCCCTTGGTAGAGTTCTTGGCCATGGCCACAATGCCATTTTGGTTTTCGCGCTGGCGGGCAGTCATGTTAATATAGGTAAGCACTTGCTTATCTTGTGGCAAGCGCTCTTTGGTATTTTCAAAGTTGTAAAGCAGCGGTAGGTTAATTTTCTTTGGCCGAACCACACCAGCTTCCTCGCCTGTTTTATATAGGATATGATTGTAAATAAGCTTTTGTAAAATCCTACGGTTGGTAAAGGATTTAATTACTTCCTTTTCGACAATTTCTTCTTTGTAGTTTGCAGTCCATTCCACAGTGGGAAGCACAAATAAATCAAAGAAGGTATCTAGGTTCACTATTCCATTATCGCGCAAAGAATCATATGCCACTAGTGAAAGCATAGAATAGATTTCCAGTGGTGAATTTGAAAACGGAGTAGCTGTTAGCAGCATGGTATTCCGACCAAACTTTCGCTGAATAAAGGAAAGTATCAAAAAGGCCTTTTGCCCAGTTTCAGAAACTGCCGATTGGATATTGTAGCGCTTGTTTCCATCCTCGTCACTCTTAACCTGGCTAAATACATTTTTGCACCTGTGCGCTTCATCTACCACTGCATAATCAAATCCAAGGATGTCAATATCAGCAATGGAGTTTTTCTGACCCACGCCAATCATTTCTCTAAATTTCTGGTACTCGATTTCTTTATCGCGCGAAGATTTCTCGCGGCTTTGCCCAAGGATATTTACTAGTTCAGTAAATAGCTCATCTGAGACAGATTCCCCAAAACCTAAGCGCTTAAAGCCTTCATAGGTAACCATGGTAATGGAGCGTTCAGGCACGGCCTGATCCAAACGAATCTTACCTACTATATCTGTTCCTAGATTATACCAATCGTTTAAAGTAATACCTGTATGCGATAATACACCAGAAACAAACTCGCCTGATTTCTTATCGGTAAAGCCAATGATTTCATTCATCCACTTTTTGTAAGTGGGCTTTGGTACAACTATTATCGGGCGCTTGCACTTGCCTGAATACAGGTTATGAGCAAGGTTTACAATGGCAGTCATGGTTTTTCCTACACCCACATCAAAAGCATTTATTCCTGAGCCCATGGCCTCCATAAAAGCAACCCCTTCGCGCTGTATATCGGTTATTTGAAGTATGCCTGATTTAAAACGGGTGGAGCACTCAAAACCAATAGGTACTTTGGAATAATTAATATCGGATTGACCGTTGTACATTCTGTTCCAGGAAAGGTCCAATTTAAGCTGGTCCTCGTGAGTGGGTACTTCATGCAAAAAGCGAGAGAACAAACTCTCTCCCTCAATACGTGCATTGGCTCTAAGTTCTGCTTTTTCTTCTTTGCTTAACTTATCATCTCTAAGTGGGCGATTGGCTAAATAGTAATCGGCTATATCAATGGCTGAGCTTTTTTCAAAATCGGTTTCAGAGTTTAGGGTATAGAGCCATTTTACAAATACCTGCTGAAGGGTATAGCGCGTTTCAGCATCAAAGCGGATATTGATTTTCTCCCGCTCTTTTTTGCGCTCTATCTTGCCATTTACTTTCTTTAATTCTTCTGCATTTTCAAGGTCCATAAACTCCTCGCGCACGGCGCAGACATAAAACAAGTTTCCATCCACAGCAAAATCTGAAATTGCCGTAATGATGGGTCTTTCCTTAGGGTCTGGATTGGTCACAGATAGCAGCTCGGGCTTAGCTTTTTCTAAAACTTGCTCATGCAATTCATATACTTCTTGTCCAAAGAGCTTTTCAATTTCTGCTTTATCGGCAGCTAGTTGGGTAAGTCTATCATAAATGTTTCCATAGGTATAGATAGGAAACGGCAATAGCTCTGAGCCATGATAAAACAAGGCTCCCGCTTTTACTAATTCAAAAAGCTCGCTTTCTAATTGCTTGCCTGTAGCGGTCATATAAAACGATTGCCAGCCACTCATAGGCACGCCCAATTTGCGCTTATACCATACCCAAGCGCGGATTTCTTGCTCGGTAATCCCCTTATTGTATTTAGCTACAACTTCGGCAAAGGATAAGGTTTTACCTTCGGCATCACCAAGGCCAGATAGCTCTTTGGATTGAGATAAAATCCTAGAAATAATATCGGATTGATTGTTCAAATAAGAGCGGGTATAGGCATTCAATTCGCCTAAACCGCTTATGTTTTCTATACCTTGTAAGTAACTCATAGTTGTTTTAATTGAAATTCTATTTCCAGTGCCAATGCTTCCATTTCTAAAATGGATTCAGGATTATGGGGCTTTAGATGGGCTTGCATAAAGTCCAAAATATGTTTATTGGCATCCTGAATAAGTCGGTAATTGATATTGTCCAGGATAAAATCTCCCTTGTGAATTTGCAGGTTATAATCTGCTCCATGGGTATAGACCGTTATATGAAAATCGGCAAAGCGATAGGTCACATCAAAGTCATCCTCGCTAGGGTCAAAATACTCTATGTACCATTGGCCAGGTAAATCTAAAATCAGTTGTCCATCACCCAAGGCATGAGCCAAGGTGCTCTCAATCCACTTTCTGTCGCCTTCAATTGTAACTGGAAACTCCCGAGACGTTGAAAGTTTCTCTGTGCCACATACCTTTTCAGGATGCATCGAAAACCAGGTGTTAAAGGTGCATTGCTCGGTAAATGAAAGAGGTTCGGTTGGAAACTCCCTGTCTCTTAAATACACGGTCACCATGGCCTTTTCATCCCGATCGGGAGGAAAAACACCTGAGCGCATCAAAGCCGCGTGCTGAGCTTTTGGGTCAACTTTTGATAGAATATCCCTAAGCATAAACACGCGTGCGCGCTGGTATTTGGGCTCGAGCTTATCCATTAAATCATGTCTAAATCCGATTCAATCATGGGAATAATAGCAGCTGGAACCAGTTGCGATTTTAGCACGCGGTCAATCACCATTTTTTCTACCTGTCCGTATCCATTACCAGAGTGCATCATCTGATGCAAATTGGGTGAGTTAACCGCAGTCACTTTTTTTAGCTGAAGCAAAATTTCATGGCGTAATTCATCCACTAAAGTATCAGGCTCATCTTGCACGCCGCGAAGGGAACTTTCTTGCTTTTCGGCAAACGAGTAATAACCCGATTGAGTAATCACAAGGTGGTCTAATAGGGCAATATCAAAGAGCTTAAGGGCTTCTTTGATTCTGCGTG
Source organism: Bacteroidetes bacterium B1(2017) (assembly GCA_002256395.1). Taxonomy (GTDB): domain Bacteria; phylum Bacteroidota; class Bacteroidia; order UKL13-3; family UKL13-3; genus B1. Next base: position 10,939 of record NKJG01000018.1, read on the forward strand.
TAAGAGTGCGGTCTGCCTCGGATGGATGCAGGTTTCCGCTGGGATGGTTATGAGAAATGACCACTGATTTAGCCAATGTTTTTAGTGCCACTGCTGCCACAATTTCTACATCCACCAAGGTGGCATTTATTGCTCCAGTAGAGTGGTGATAATAGCCAATGATTTTATTGGCTTGGTTTACATATAGAGCTATAAAATGCTCTTGCACTTCAATGCCCGATAGGATGCGGTCTTTGATAAATTGGTACACATCAAACGAGCTAGTGATCTGTCCAAAGAAATACGCATCTTGATTAAAAGTCACCTCAATTTCGCGCACTTTAAACTGGGCATCTAGCTCATCAATTTTTGCTTGCAGGTCGCTAAAATCATTTTTATCAAAGACCATTTGAGGCCTTGTTGTATTAACAGGATATTTCATGGTTATTTTCTTTTTAGAATGATAATATCAGTGGGCACAGAGGTGGACTTAAACACAGGTGGAAGGCGGTAAGCATCCACTAAATCACATAGCTTTTCAAGCTCTGCTTTTTCTGCCTGATACGAGATGCCATTGCGCATAAAATTGGATCCAGTGATATACACCAATAGCCCGCCAGAGCGAAGCAATTGAAGCCCTTGATACATAAAGAACAATTCCATTTGATGCATCTTGGGTTTAGTAAAATAGCTGGAGTATTTGTTCTTGTACTTGCCATAAGGTGGGTTTCCAATCACTAGCGAAAAGGGATAACCAGTAAGCCAAGAAACTTTTCCTTTCAATCGAGTACTAAAGCGAGGCGGTTCTAAAAAGGCCGATTCAAAATAGCCCTCATACAGGGTTGCCTCTGGGTAGAGGATTTGTGCAATTCGCTTAGCAATCGGATTAATTTCAAAGCCTGTGCATTTACTTTTATCTGGCGCATAGGCAAGCATCTTGCCGTTTCCCATGGCTGGTTCTAGCACCGTTCCTGAGGGCTTGAACCCATAGCGGTAAGCTAGTTTCCACATCAGCTCGCAGATATACTCAGGCGTATAAAACTCATACAATACTCCTTCACCTGTTGCACCCTTTGAGCCTTGTCCGCCCGATCCTTCATACTGGGCAATAAGAGTTTTATCTGCCTGCGTGTAGGACTTACCAGCCTTGTCTTTTTCAAGGATAAGGCTCTCAATTTGCTGATTTAATTTAAGGGTATTCAAAACTTATTTATCTTGAATGTCGATGGCTTGCTGATAAAAAATACTAGAGTAGGGACTGGATAATTGAGCGCGTTGTTGAAGCTTGCGAGGGGAAAATACCCAAAGCCAAGGATGAGCTCGCTCTCCTTTAAACACGGCTTGAACTAAGGTGTCGGACAGACGAACACGTACCTTTTGTGAATCGCCCACAGCAATGCCTTCTAGCTCAAGCCATGGGTCGCAATAATGAAATATGCGAACAGGAATAGTATCAAATAATACACTATCGCGCAGTATTGTGACAATACTTTTTTGAGTGCTTATGCCAATGGTAGATAATTGCTTTACACGCGAAGGTTGAATGCCTAGCGCCTTAATTTCTGAAAGCCTTTTAGGAAACAAACTTTTGATTTCAGATAGGCGAAGTGTGAGCACATCACTTTGAGTGGTGAGCTTACCGTTTTCAGATTTAAGATAGGTAATAGTTCCACCCAAAGACTCTAAGGTTTGCGCCATACGTGCTTTTTCAGCTCTAAGGTGTTTATTGCTTTTCCAATATATCCATAGGGCCAGGATAAGAATGCCCATGGCTAGTATTCTTAGCAGGTTTAATTGATTGAGTATGTTTTTCATTTTCGGAATTGGTTGGACGAGTTGTTTGAGACCAGATATACGTAGATAAAACAGTCATGATACCAGCAATGCCAGCCGTAGCCACTGCCTCCATTTTTAAGAAAATGGATAGCAGTGTAACCACAGCCAGAAACAGAGCGGCAGCAAGCGTAAGTCTATAGCGAGTATGGGTTGTCATGGGTATTAGATAATGTCGTTTGGATTTCTTTCTTTCCAACTACCATCTTTAAATTCTTGAAGCGTGGGACAGCTATAACTCATGCTTGGGCCTATGCGCATATCCCCATCGTTTTCAAATTTGCTTCGGTCTTTTAACCAATACATGTAAAGGCCTTCAATTTTTAAGCATTCAAATTGACCTGGATCCGTTGGGAAAAAGATGACGGGAGATGTAAATGATTTCACTCCACCAATGCTTTGGTCGGATGTAACATCCACCGCTCCTTCTACTTGTTTAGCTGAAATTGTTTCCATCAAAACCTGTCTTAGTAATGATAGGTGATAAGAATATCGTCGGTGGCATCAATCACGTATGGCACTCTAAACGTCACAGTGTTACCACCTGCAAGTGCGGTAACTGTTTTTGCGCGAAGACCGTTCACAAATACCATAGTCACAAAACCTGTTTTGATGTTATGACCCAAGGTGACAGAAATATCCGTATTGATTGGGCTGTTAAGACCAGTGAAAGCTTCAGTAGCTTGCACAAACGCATCTTCTTTTCCGTTTGCAGTTGTTTGAGCTGCCGCTGCTGCGGTGGCCGCATTATTGGCTGTAGTTTGGGCAGTAGCCGCTGCGGTATTGGCATTGTTTGCCGAGGTTTGCGCTGCACCTGCCGCAGTGTTGGCGGTATTGGCCGTTGTTTGAGCGGTAGCTGCATTGGCTAGAGCTGAACTGGCATTTGCTTTTACTGCATCTAAATCAATATTGGCAGCAATAGTAATCTTATCCAATTTACCTTTATACAATCCGCTAAATGCATAAGTATCGGCATTGCTTTCATATGAAGATTTAACAGCGGCTGCACTTAAGGCATTGGTGAATAAATCTTCATCGGCAATTTTCTTGAAGGTAGAAGTAGCGCCTGTGCCGGTTGTTACAGCTGTAACAATATACAATGCCCATTTGGTATCGCCATCATCGTTTACAAACACGCGGTCGGTAACTTTCAAACCTGTTAAGGCTGTTTTACCTGCATTGTCGGCTACATTAAAGGCATTCTTTGCTCCCAACACCAAGGTGTCTACCTCTGTTTTAGAGTACAAATTCAGATTGGTGCGAGCCGTTGTGGCATTCACATCCGATAGGTTGTTGGCCTTTTTTACCACATCGGCATCTAAGGCTTTTAGTGCCAGTGTTTCTGTTAACTGGTCAACTTGTTTAATTTTTAATAATTCACTCATGGTAGATATTAATTATGATTAAGGGTTAAGTATTTTACATACACCACATCGGAGGGTTCAAGACTGAATCTTCCATGCCAATGCAACACACCTGCATCCACATGAAAGGCACTGTGCGAGCCATGGTCGAAAAGTGCTCCGTTAATGACTAAAAATAATCCTTCAGGATCGTTTACCTCTGCGCTAAAGGCAAAGTCCATCTGACCACTGGTACTAACAATCAAGTCGATTTTAGTCCACTCTGGTCGCCACACTAAAGAGCTAGAATTAGAGCTGCCACCATCCACTTCTTGCAGCGTGCTAATGCGGTAGCGTTCTTTACCAAAGCGTATTTCATCGTTTACTCTATCGCCAATCAGGCTCAATAGGTCTTTGGTAGAAAAGGTCTTTTGGATTCGGGTGCGGATATTGGTGAGTTTAAAAAGCATGTGGGTTTAATTAAAAAATCGTTTGTAGATAAATCTTCCTGTAAAAAACACAAGTAGCGCTCCCGCTAGGCCAAAGGATGATCGGGTAAGAAGACTTTTTTTTTAGCTATGGACAGGATGTTTTCATAAATGGAGATAATTCCATTCATATAAGACTTACGATCGTCTCCATTCTTTTCAGAGATATAGGCACTTTGCGAAATGCGCTGCGCATAGAGCTTGTAATCTGCTCCTGCGGCCTTGGCAGATTTATAGCTGGTAGCAATCAATCGGGCAAAATCATAAAAGCTATCTTGAGCCGATGGATATACTCGAAAGACTAAGTTATAAGTAGGGTTAGCTTTAACAGATGCGCCTTTCCAAAACTCATTGGTTTTACCAGCTGCGGTTATGCCAAAAAAGTTATGGTGCTTTTGGCTTAGAGTTGACGTTCCCCAAGCACTTTCAAAAGCTCCTTGCGAAAGAATAATGAGCGGGTCAATACCAAAGCGTTCACCTGCTTTTTTTGCAAGCTCATAGTAGCTTATCACATATTGTTCAGTTTTAGTGCTCATGAATTTGTTAGAATAGTGGTGTATTTTTTCTCTACCCATCTAAGGGTATTATCAACGGTTCTAAACTGAGTAAACTCGCCCTTGGTGGTCTGTAAACTCATAATAGGTTCACCCAATAAAGTATTCGCATTTGCTAGGTTTATGGCCATTAGCTGCTCGTTTAAAATAGGTGCATTATATAGGGTTAGTAAAATGGAAGAGGGCAATCCTTTTAGCGTAAAAAAGTCTTGCGGTTTCATCCAACCTGTAAAGGGAGTGGTAGCTGGATAGGCATCGTACATGTTTTTGTAGAAGGGGAAAATATCTACATACTCACTTGAGCTCGATACCCAAAAGCTTATGCGCACTTTGTTCTTGTCTTTATATGCAGAGGGAGCTTTAACGGCATTCACCACAAAGGCCACTTCAATGAATTTCACATTGTTCTTTTGGTCGTATTGCTGCCTGCCTGTTGCATAACCTAAAAACTCACCTGGCTTAGCAAGGCGAATGATGTTTTTATCTGAAAACTGCTCATAAATGGCTCCATGATTAGAGGCATCTGGAGTGGTTCTTAAGGTGACTTCTTTTTTAGCAACTACAAGACTGCTTGCCTTGGCATATTCCACAGCTGGCGCGCTTCCTTGTCCCGTTTGCTTTTTGGGATTTGAAGCCACAATAGATAAAAAAGTTTGATACTCTGACGCGCTTAACTCGCTTTGTAAATCATCCAATAAATTATCGCCAAACAAGTTGGAATAATCCTTTGCCACCTGATCCAAATTGGTAATAGATTTTGCTGTTTCCAATACCACTGAAACCGAAGTAGTATCAAAGCTTTTAAACCATGAGATACCCGATGGGTTAATAGCAGAGCGAAGTCCAATAGCTTGCCGTGCCGATGGGCTATCATCTACCTGAGATTGGGTGGTAGATTTTTTATACTCCAGTAGCAGACGTTGAGCCAACTTATAGGTTACAAAGACTCCACCAATCACAAGGATTCCATTGACAATCTTTGCGGGATTGAGGCCAATTTGTTGCTCTATGGTGGAAGGATTGGTAGGCATAAAAGGAGTTATTTAACTGTAAGGTATGCGCGGATTTTTAGGCGCGTATCAAAGGATTCGAGCTTTTTAATCATTAAATGAAGCTCGGTGGCATTAAATTCATCCGCTATCTTTTGAAGCGATTCTGTAATAATGCGTGCATCCACATTATCTGCTGCGCATATCTGAATTGTTGTTGGCCTAGGTTTAGGTTTGCTAAAAATTGACATACAATTAGTGTTGCGTATTTTTTTCTGTTTCTGAATTTTGAGTAATAAGGTCAAGGATAGTTTTAAGCACGGCTTTGTCTTTTTCAATCTCGCTTAGGAGTAAATACATTGTTCCTAATTCTTGATTGGAGAGGCCTTGGCAGAAAGATTGGATCATCTCTAAAATGGCTTCGCGTTGAGTGGGGTCTTTTTCTTTACCTGCATCAATTTGCGAGGGGCTTTCTTCGGTTCCTGATAAAAAGTTAATGGCATTTCCAACGGGTGTTCCTGTAAAGAATTTTGCTAGTCCTGGTAAGGCCATTCCAATTACAGAGGAGTAATATTCTATTTGCTTTTTGGCATCCAAACTGGCTTGCATATCCAACACTTGGTATTGCAGCTCTTCGTTCATAGCAGTTGCTTTTGTCAGCTCTGCGCTTAATCTTTCCAGCTCTTTGCTGCGCTCCATTTCAGAGAATTTGCGCTGAACCAAATCGTTTACTTCTGCTTCACCAAGGCCTGCATAGCCCGATAGGGATTTAGGAATATCTTCTAAGGAGTCATTCAACTCATACACCTTTGACCAAATAAGCACATTGTCCTGGGAGGTTTTAAACTCCACTTTTACCTTGTCAGGATTTTCGGCTTGATAATAACTCAATATTAGGCTGGAGTAGTTGGCAATGGCAGCATTTTCAATGCTGTTTAGCTTTTTGCCATTGCGAGAAAACAAGGCATTAAACACCACATTGGTATACCCTTGCTTTTCAAAGGTTTTTTCCATCCTTTTTCCCGTCTGGGAAACGTTATATATTTTTGGTTTGCTCACTTCAGATTAGGATTTGAATAAACTCAATGATAGGATAGCTTGCTAGGTGCGATGGAATAGTAATTGCCACCAAACCCGAAAACTCTTCTAGTGCTTCTGATAAGGCGTGTTCTGGGCCTATTTCAATGATATTGGTATCCGATACAATGCGCGTACCAATGGGTAATTGAGCAGCATTGCTTAAGAACAATAATTCATTGTAGGCTGGCACTTCATATCGGCTAGCACCTGCATGGGTAACAATCTTTTTAAACTGGTGCAGCTCGATGGAAATTTCGCGCTGAGCCAATTGCTCTTTGATATAAGTAATGGGGTCTAGCATAGTTTATCCTCCTGATAAAAACTATCTGCATAAGGTCTATTTTCTTTGCTGTTAGGATCCGTGTTGTACCTACCTTTTTCAAGTGACGAGCACCTGAAGTAGACACTGATACTGTAAGGAAAAAAACTGGTTATAGGGGTGGTATCGGTATAGATGCCACTGACCAGTGCGCCAGGTTTAAGAGTTATTTCCAGGGTTTGAAAATCATACCTGTCGTTCACCTCATTCACGGCTGGACAAGCGACCACAGCGGCGAGGGCATTTTCTTTTAGGCTATTAAATTGCAGGTTTAACCAGCCTATTTCGTTAAGATTGCTCTCGGGCTTAAGACCCTTGGTGTGTTTGACTAAAAACCCCGTGCAACGTTTTAGGTAAGCAGGGATTTTGTGATGGATGTGTATGGTTTGACCACTGGACTCAACCGTAAAGCGCAAGATATGGTAGCGTATAAATGCCATTATCTCAATTCTCGTTGCTAAGCCACAAATAAATTTTTGCCTCGTATGGATAGCCTTCTGTTGGAAGGTCGCCCTGCAAAGGGTCGCTGCTTGCTCCATCTGTTAACCTTCCTTCAATAGCGCTTCCAGCGGCATCTAAATGCTCTTCAAATACAAAGAACTTTTGGTTGGGGGCAACCTGATTTCCGCTGGTTAATAGCTTTACCTCATGTAGGTCTTCAAAGATTTCTTGATTGTTCACCTTTAGTCCAAGCATGGTTCCAGCAATCAGACTTTCCTGTGGAAGCGAAACATAAATGCCTCTTATCCGAGCATATTGCTTGTCGGTTTGCGCAGATAGTCTCAAGGATTCTCCAGGACTGTTTACAGTAACTCTGATTTGCTGAAACTTATGCTTTTTCATGGATGGTGGATTAATGGGTTAGGGTTTATGCTTTGATTACAGCTGTACCTCTTAAAATTACTTTCAAGAAGGAGTTTTCTGGAGCATTGGCAGACCATTCAAGGTTGCATTCAATGGATTGTTGGTCGCGGATAATTTTTGGGTTATCTAGTACAAACAGCCCTTTGAAATTGTCTTTACCTTCTGTTTGGAATACCTCGCACGAAGTGTTTGGCACAAGCACGGTTCCGTTGGCTTTGAACTCAAACTCACCGTTACGAACGTAATCGGGTATGATATCATAATTTACAGTTCCAGGGTTATCTGAACTTTCTCCAACAGCTCCTAGCAATGTGATACCATACAATAGGAAGTAGTTACCTTTTTCGAGCTTACCACTAGAGATGTTTGATTGGCCAACAACCTTGTTGTCATCATCCTTAAACATCTTAATTACTTTAGAGCCACCGATGGCGCGAGCCACATAGTAGGCTGTATCCACCGCTTGTAAGCTTTGATTGGCAAGACCTTGCTGAATTTCTTTTGGCAGCATGGCAATACGCTTTTCAAACTCAGCACGAGAGCGCGAGCTTGTGGCAGCGGTAGTGGTTTTGGATTGGGTCTGAATCTTGCGAAACAGTTTTTTCTTGTCGGCAGGTCCGCTCAAATTAAGAGCTTCCAAGAAGTCGTCTTCCGACATAGCGCCAAGCAAATTGTATTCGCTGGCTTCAATTTGTCCGAGAGTTGTCATGGTTTTGTTTTTATGGATTTGGGATTAAATAATTTCAAAAACGGAAGGAGTACCCTCTAAATCATTGGAAGGATAATCGGTGGTAGAGGATAAAACAGGAAGGTCAGGGTTGTAGCGATCCACAGATAAACTAATTGGCTCGCGATACACACTTGGTTCGCCCAATAAGCCTTGAACGCCATTAAAGCTAAAATCAGCTAGGCCCGCAAGCAGGTCTTTTTTCATTACCAATTTCACGCCAGATAAAACGCCCGCTGCTCCCACACCAACTCCTAAAAGTTTGATGTTTGGATTTTTAATCAAAAGATTAGCGGCTGTTCCAGCTCCTACTAAGAGCACAGGGCGAGCAAATGCTTTGGCATTAAAGCCTGGCAAGGTTGGGTCAACCTTGAGCATGGTATCAATCATTTTGCCACCCATAGAGCCTATTACCACTCCACCAGTTAGCAATGCCAAGGTTTTAAGTTCATCCATTACAGCTTGGCTACTGATTTTGGTTTTTGTTTTGGTTTTAGTTGCCATATTGTTGCGTATTTATGCTTAAAATAATTTGACAGTTTTAATGGATTGTTTGCCTTTGCGAGCTGGCTTATGAGCCTTGTGTTTGCTTGCTTTCTTAGTAGTGCTTTTTCGAGTAGTTTTATATCCCGAAAGCCCTTTTGATTTGGCCTTAGGTTTAACCATTTGGTAAATGCCAAAAGCAAGCAAGCCTCCACCCAAAGCAACAGGCAAAGGGTTTTGCTTAATAAAATTCAGTATGCCTCCTGTGCTAGCAGGGGTGGCGGTTTGAACCGATTCGGAATAGGTAGGTTCAGATGGTAAAGAGGGAGTAACCAATACTGGAGTGGTGGTAGTTTGAATAACCGCTGGTGCATTTTCACTAGCCTGAATTTGTGCTGCCGCAGCCGCTGCTGTTGGGTCTCCTGCTGCTTGTGCTTGAAGGGTATTTATATCTACCTTTTCATCTTTGCCTACTAGCCCCGTTTCCTTTAAAATATTTATGGCAGCTACAATTACAGGTGTCGCTGCTGCAATGGCTGTAAGGGTAACTGGGTCACCCAATTGACCAATTTCTCCAAGAGCAGGGCCATTGATATAGCCTGATAGATTACCAGCCTTTCCGTTCAAAATGGCATTTTTTAAGGCGGTTTTATCACCTTGAAGTTTATCTGCAAACAAGGCTTCAATTTTTGCTAAAGCGTTCTTGCTTTTTTGCCAGGTATCGGCACTCACATTTTTTGCAGCCGCTTGCTCTTTGGTTCCATAAGCCCATTTTAATTTTGAGCCCATTTGACCCAAGTTAAGTTTTAGGGCAAGCAAGAATCCTCCTCGAGCTGCAAGAGACAAAGGATTGAATTTAACAACGGCTTTTACAGCAGCTTTAGCAACATCACCTACCTTGTCGCCAACCTTTTTTGCAACGGTGGTTACTGCTGTTTTTACATTGGTAAAAAAGCCTTTGATGTTTAGTCCACTCAAAGCTAAATCATCTGGGTCGAGCTCAATTCCGTTAACGGTTTGTAGGCCGTTTTTCAAGTTGAGTTGTTGCTCGTTTTTAGCAAGGATGTCCAATGCTTCCACGCGCTTATCGGTATACCAGTATTGGATGGCATAATCCAGCATCTTAAGCAAAGCTTGCGGATCATCCACTGTGGAAACTAGGGCAGGGTTTTGAGCTACGGCATTTCGCGTAGCTACTAAGTTTTGATAGAGCTTATCCATATCGCCCTGACTGGAGGTATCACCTAATCCAAAGCCAGTTAGAGAGGTAGCCATCACAGCATCGTGAAAGTCGTTGCCTGCTATGCCACTAAGCACAGCTACATTTATTCCTTTTAGGTTCATGGTATAATCGAATTTATCTGAGAAGGATTTTTCGTAATTGAATTGAGATACCACTGCATCTATGACGCAGTATTTTTTACTGTCTTGCAGCGGGACAATCACATACACATGTTGCCAGGTATCGGCAGAATAGCGCGTTACTCTGAACTTATGTGGGATTTGAAGATTAGTTAAAATGGAGGAAACAAAAATGCTCATGCAATCGCAATCCACGCCTGTTGAGCGTTCTGCCCAAGAGCGAGCTGGGCGGCGCAATTGCTCCAATCCTTTTTGGTCGAGCTTGTACTGGATGTACGTGTAAACAAACTCCCAAATAGCTTTGCAAGTTTCCACTGTTGAAGCCCGCTTGAGCAATGGAGCCAGTCGCTTGGTGTCGTCAAGGTATTTCCAAACAACTTTCTCCATTAACTCTACGGTATCGGTCACCTCACCATCTTCAATGATAATGCGATCGCGCTCCTCGGGCGGAGGAAAATACGCGTTAAAGCGACTGCCATCCTGAATAGAACGATAGCCACTTGAAACGGGTATAGTAGGGTTATAACAGCGATTTTTCATCCTTGAAATTTTTCAGGTGGTGATTGATGAAAAATGCCGTTGACATACGTCGAAAAAGACATTTCTAAAGGAAGGTTCAAGGAAGCCAAAACAGTCGAAAGCTTCTTGGTTTTAAATGCGCTAATTAAAGCGGGTATTTGAGTGATAATGCTACCAACCACTTTAGATAAAGCAGTCCAGGGCAATACCAACTCAATGGTATCAATGGATGATACCGACAAAGGCATAATTTGGATGGTTTTATTTTCGGCAACAGATTGGGTTAATACCTTGCCATTCGACCAAAGAGAAACCACTGGTTTGGTCATGTTCAAACTGTCTTTGGTGGGGTTGTTAACCGCTATTTCGGTTCTAATAGAAATACCACCCAAGTTCACATCATGGATTCTTGGATTGGCCAGTTTAAACGTAGAATTATCAGACACGTTTTGTGCCCGAACCATGCGTAGGAGAAATACTCCTAGAGCACCTAAAAACCCTATGCCAATGAGCTTATTCATTGTCATCTGATTTACGGTTCTCGAAATGTTTTGAAACTTCGTTGGATAATCTATCCAATAACTTCTTCACCACATAGCCCGCCGCTGCGCTGGCAGAAGCATAAATTACAACGGTGCTTAATCCACCAAAAGTAATAGCCAACAATAGTGGCTTTGCGCTAACGGCTTTAGTGATTCCACCAATAACACCCGATAGGGTAGTAAAAATTGCTGTTTGTGCTTCTTGTGACATGAAGTTTGACTTTGTGAGAACAAACTTCGGAAAGCGAATTAATACTTAAATTCCTATTTGGAGTTAAATCGACTTATATTGAAATATTAGGTTTTAAATAGATAATTCAATCCATTTCGAGCATGAAATGGTTAGCCAAAATATAATATATTTTTTTTTAAAAACAGTTTAATTTCCAATATTAAAATCAGTAATTCTGTTTTACTTGCTAACAAATACATCAATTTACAATAGAACATTGATTTGTAAATTTCAATACTTAATTCTATATAAATGCTTTATAATCAAAATAATATTCTTAAATTTGATTTGTGAAAATATTTATTCTAATCTTTAGTTTTTATATACTGGCTCTGGCAATCTTTGGATGCAGTGACAATGAAGACTTTAAGTGTCAGAATTTCAATCAATCTGCACTTAGTGCAATTGACCATGCACACCATAATAACAGCGAACATTGCTCCCCTTTTTGTATTTGTTCTTGTTGTGGAAAGATTTTCACAATTCAATACTATTCTAAAGCACTTTCCCAACCTACACCATTCAATGTAAAGTGTTTTCCTATTTATAAAGCCTCCTTTGTTGATGAGGTTTATTTGTCTATTTGGCAACCGCCAAAACTTAGTTAATGAATTTCTGATGTTCCACAAACGTGGAACAAAACAACGTATACTAGCGGTGCTTAAGCACCGCTAGTATACGTGTATTCATTCATTAAACTAATAATAAAAATGTTAGACAAAATAATTGCGTTCAGCATAAAAAATAAATTCATCATAGCCTTGATGACACTTGCACTAATTTTTTGGGGTGTATGGAGTGCAACTAAACTGCCTATTGATGCAGTTCCCGACATTACAAACAACCAAGTGCAAATTATTACGGTTTGCCCAACCCTTGCAGGACAGGAGGTTGAACAGCTGGTGACTTACCCAATTGAACAAAGCATTGCAAACCTTCCCGACTTGGAAGAGTTGCGGAGCATTTCACGTTTCGGACTTTCAGTAATAACCGTTGTGTTTGACGACAAAGTGGACATCTACTTTGCTCGACAACTCATAAACGAACGACTGAAAGAAGCAGAAACTAAAATACCCAAAGGTGTTGGCACACCTGAATTAGCGCCAGTTAGCACAGGTTTAGGCGAAGTGTATCAATACATTATTCACCCAAAAAAGGGAAGCGAAAGCAAATACACAGCTATGGATTTGCGGACAATGCAAGACTGGATTGTTGCCCGACAGCTTTATGGAACAACAGGAATTGCGGAAGTAAACAGCTTTGGCGGACAAATGAAACAATATGAAGTTGCTGTAAATCCTGACCACTTGATTGCAATGGGAATAACCATTCCAGAAATTTTCATTGCCTTAGAAAAAAATAATGAAAACACAGGTGGAGCATATATTGACAAAAAACCTAACGCCTATTTCATTCGTGGAGTTGGTTTAATTAGTTCTTTTGATGACATCAAAAATATTGTCGTAAAAACAAATCCTAATGGCATTCCCATTCTAATTAAGGATGTTGCCGAAGTGCATTTAGGCAGTGCTGTGCGTTATGGTGCAATGACCTACAACGGAGAAGTAGATGCGGTAGGTGGCGTAGTATTGATGTTAAAAGGGGCAAATAGTGCTGATGTAGTAAGCCGTATCAAAGGTAAAATGGCAACAATTCAAAAATCCCTGCCAAAAGATGTAGTAATAGAACCGTATTTAGATAGAACCGATTTAGTAAACCGAGCCATAAGCACAGTAGAGAAAAACCTGATTGAGGGAGCATTAATTGTAATTTTCGTTTTGGTTTTATTTCTTGGAAACCTTCGTGCAGGGTTAATTGTAGCTTCTGCCATTCCTTTATCAATGTTGTTTGCTTTGGGATTAATGAATGTGTTTGGTGTATCTGCAAATCTAATGAGTTTAGGAGCAATTGACTTTGGTTTAATAGTGGACGGTGCAGTAATTATTGTAGAAGCTACTTTGCACCATTTAGGAATGCGAAAGGCAATTGGCAAACTTTCACAATCAGAAATGGATAATGAAGTTTTTGTTTCTGCCTCTAAAATAAGGAGCAGTGCAGCCTTTGGCGAAATAATTATCCTTATTGTTTATATTCCTATCCTAACCTTGGTAGGTATCGAGGGTAAAATGTTTAGCCCAATGGCTCAAACAGTTTCTTTCGCTATTGTTGGTGCGTTAATTTTATCTCTTACCTACATTCCAATGATGTGTGCAGCGTTTCTTTCTAAAAACATTTCGCACAAACAAACAATGAGCGATAGAATGATGAATTTTTTCCAACGCATTTATGCTCCACTTTTAGAAAAAGCCATCCGTTTCAAAAAAGTTATTGTAGTCGCAACCGTTGCGGTATTTGTAGTTTCTGTATTTCTATTTTCAAAAATGGGAGGAGAATTTATTCCAACCTTGCAGGAAGGCGATTTTGCTTTTCACTGCATATTACCACAAGGAACTTCACTTTCACAAAGTTTAGAAACCAGTATGCAAGCATCAAGGCTAATCAAAGAATTTGACGAGGTAAAAATGGTAGTTGGCAAAACAGGAGCAGCCGAAGTGCCAACAGACCCAATGCCCCCCGAAGCTACTGACATGATGATAATTCTAAAAGCACCGACAGAATGGAAACGTGATATTTCGTATGATGAATTGGCAGAAGAATTTGAAGAAAAACTAAACACAATTCCTGGCGTTTTCTTTGAAAAAAACCAACCAATTCAAATGCGGTTCAACGAACTGATGACAGGCATTCGCCAAGATGTAGCCGTTAAAATCTTCGGTGAAAATATGGACACCCTCTTAAGCTATGCCAATAAGGTAAACGCAGTGGTGCAAAGTGTGGACGGTGCAACAGAACCAAGTGTTGAACGTGTTGCAGGACTTCCGCAAATCGTAATCAAATACAACCGTTCTCAAATTGCCAATTACGGGTTGAATATTGAGGACATTAATCACATTGTTTCTACTTCTTTTGCTGGAGGAAGTGCAGGAGTTGTGTATGAAAATGAACGCAAATTTGAATTAGTAGTTCGTCTTGACAGCACACACCGCAACAACATTGACGATGTAAGTCATTTATATATTCCAACAACCAACGGAACACAAATCCCATTATCGCAAGTTGCAGAAATCAAAATGGAATTGGGGCCTGCACAAATTAGCCGTGAAGATGGCAAACGTAGAATAGTGGTAGGCTTCAATATAAAAGGCAGAGATGTAGAAAGTGTAGTTAACGACATACAAAAAGAACTGAATGAGAAAGTAAAATTACCCGAAGGTTATTATTACACCTATGGAGGAACATTTGAAAATCTTCAAGCAGCAAGCAAACGACTTATGATTGCTTTACCTGTGGCTTTAGCACTCATTTTTATGTTGCTCTATTTCACGTTCAGTTCAGTAAAACAAGCAATGCTAATTTATACAGCAATTCCAATGAGTGCAATAGGCGGTGTATTCGCTTTGCTCATTCGTGATATGCCTTTCAGCATTTCGGCAGGTATCGGATTCATTGCATTGTTTGGCGTAGCCGTTTTAAACGGTATTGTGCTGATTGGAACTTTCAACCAATTAGAAAAAGACGGAATGACTGACATTTATGAACGTATAAAAGAAGGAACAAAAATCCGTTTACGTCCTGTGCTAATGACCGCTACCGTTGCATCATTTGGATTTCTACCAATGGCACTATCACACGGCGCAGGGGCAGAAGTGCAAAAACCATTGGCCACGGTTGTGATAGGAGGTTTGCTTTCAGCAACTTTCCTTACACTTTTTGTTTTGCCATTGTTATACTTAATGTTCTCTAAAATTGGAAAGTCAAAAAGCCAAATTTCTACAACAGCCATTTTAGTTTTTGGGTTGCTTTCATTCAATGCATCCAATGCTCAAACACCTGCTGATAAAATCATTTCTGTTGAAGATGCAATAAATACGGCATTGAAAAATAATTTAGAAATTCAATCGCAACAACTCAATGTTCAATCATCAATCAAATTAAAAAAGTCAGTCTTTGAATTGCCAAAAACAAATCTCAATTTACAATTTGGGCAATACAACAGCATCAATCAGGACAAGGCTTTTCAAATCAATCAATCAATTCCTTTCCCTACTTATTATACTGCTAAATCAGGCTTGTACAAAGCTGAATTGCAAAGTAGTGAATTGCGGCAACAAGCCACTGCCATCGAAATAAAAGCACAGGTGTTATACTGGTTTTATCAGTTGCAGTATTTGCAAACGACCAAAAAGCAATTGCAATCTTTAGACAGTTTGTATAACGATTTTGTGAGAGCCGCCAACCTACGATATAAAACAGGCGAAACAAATTTGTTGGAAAAAACCACAGCCGAAACCAAGCGTGGACAACTTTCGCTTTTGCTCAAACAAAACGAAACGGACTTTGCAACGGCTTACAATTCGTTAAAAACGCTAATGAACACAAGCGAAGAATTTACGATTGAAATTGATGGAAACTTCCAACCACTTGTAATGAGCAATTCGCTTGACACTACACTTATTGCAAATAATCCTTCATTAAAAGTATTGTATCAGCAAGCCTTAATTGCAGAGCAAAACAAGAAAGTTGAAACCGCATCTACCCTTCCCGATTTTAATGTGGGTTATTTCAACCAGTCATTAATTGGAGTGCAAAACATAAATGGGGAAGATGTGAATTTTGATGGTAGTAAACGCTTTCAAGGCTTTAATGTTGGGTTAAGTATTCCAATTACTTTTTTTAGCAATGCTTCAAAAGTAAAATCGCTTAACTACAAACAACAGGCGTTGCAAACCGAAGCCAACAATGGAAAATTGATTTTGCAAAATCAATTGCAAAATGCCTTTCAACAATACAATCAGAATTTGTCGCAATTCAATTACTACAAATCCACCGCTTTGCCCAATGCCGAAATAATTATCAGCACCGCAAAAGTTGGTTTCAAAAGTGGCGACATTGGCTACATTGAATACTTGCAAGCCTTACAAACCGCTACCGATGTGCAGTTAAATTATCTGAAATCGGTTAATCAAATCAATCAATCAATAATAAACATTAATTTCTTAATCAATAAATAAAACTTCAAAGAAATTAAATCGAAAGTTCACGAATTCAAAAACATAAAATATTTAATCATGGGTAAAAATATAATCTTCCTAGCAGCTATTGCAACAGCCATAATACTTGCATCCTGCAACAGCAATAAAACAGAAACACAAGGAGAGGAAACCGAACACCAAGAAGAACACGAAAACTCCAACACGGCAATGCTCACAGCCGAGCAAATGAAATCTATAAAAATAGAGTTAGGCAGCATTGAGAAAAAACAACTAACCGCTTCCCTCAAAGCCAACGGAATTTTAAAAGTACCAAATCAAAATAGGGCAAACGCCACCGCATCATTGGGCGGTGTCATAAAATCTATTTTGGTTCAAACAGGAAATTTCGTGAGCAAAGGACAAACCATTGCCACCATTTCAAATAATTCTTTTATTACAATGCAAGAGGAGTTTTTAAGTATTTCTTCAAAAGCAGAGTTGGCACAATTGGAATTTGCCCGACAAAAAGAATTGCAACAAGGCAATGCGGGAGCATTGAAAAATTTGCAATCTGCAGATGCAGAACTTAAAACACTTAAAGCCCGAAAATCAAGTTTGCAAAAGCAGTTAGAATTGATTGGAATAAACACCGCTTCACTTACAAGCGAAAATATCCAGTCTATTGTAAATATTTCAAGCCCTATAAACGGCACAATAAGCAATGTAATGGTAAACATAGGCAGCTATGTTGATGCAAATAATCCCATTGCCGAAATAGTGGACAACAGCCAACTACACCTTGATTTATATGTGTATGAAAAAGATTTGCAAAAACTAAAAGTTGGGCAAACCATACATTTTACACTTACCAACAATCCTGGGAAAGAATACGATGCCGATGTTTATGCAATTAGTAATACGTTTGAGCAAAGCACAAAAGCCGTAGCTATTCATGCAATGGTAAAGGGAAACAAACAAGGATTGATCGACGGAATGAGCATAACTGCATTAGTAAGTTTAGAAAATGCAACCGTTGACGCAGTCCCTACAGACGCTATTGTAAACCATGAAGGACAAGACTACATTTTTATTGTTACCGATGCTCACAGTGAGTCCGAACACCACGAAGAAAAAGAAACGGCTGAACATAAGCACGATGAACACGGACATCAACACGGTGAAAAAGTGGAACCTGAACACAACGAAGTAGGGACAAACTTTGAAAAAATTCCAGTTCGAAAAGGTACTACCGATATAGGTTACAGTGAAATCACTTTACTCAAAGAAATTCCTGCCAACAGCAAAGTAGTAGTGAATGGAGCTTTTTTCATCTTAGCTAAAATGAATAATAAAGGAGAAGGTCATGCACATTAATATATTGAAACGGGTTTTGTGATAATAATTTGTAACTTATTATTATCATTAACAACTTTTTGCCAAACAACAAAAATTCAAAATGCTTTGGATTTCTTTAATACTGATTCATTATTGAATTACACAAAATTCTTTGCAGGCTCATTAATATTGACTTATCTAAATAATTTTTTTTAGATAAGTCTAAATAATTATTTAGAATTACCTAAGTTTGTATTGAGAAACACATAAAAATGGAAATTAGATCTAAATTTATAACTATTATTATTACTACAATAACCTTGTTCCAAGCTTGTTCTATGTTTGAGCCAATTGAACCACCAGAGGATGAAATATTAGATGGCCCAGTTGAAGGGCTAAGCTTTGGTCAAAATCAGCAATTTTTAGCAGGTGACTTAGCATTTAACAAGGAAGTATTTACTAGCCAAACAGGGCTAGGTTCTATATTTGTGGCTACAAGTTGTGCTAGTTGCCATGCTGGTGATGGGAAGGGAACACCTTTTACTACGCTTACAAGATTTGGACAAATAGATAGTACAGGTAATCAATTTTTGCATTTAGGCGGACCGCAACTCCAAAACCGAGCTTTGCCTGGATATACACCTGAGCAAATTCCAGCAGCTGCTACGTTTTCAAAATTTACTCCACCTGCTAATACAGGCTTAGGTTTTATAGAACTCGTTAGCGATGAAGACATTTTGGCAATGTCAGACCCGACCGATGCAAACAATGATGGCATTTCGGGTGTACCCAATTACGCCTATTTGCCAACCTTTGTGCAGCCATTTCAAAATGCAATTTCACAAAATGGTAAATACATACATCGATTTGGAAAAAAAGCAAGTGCTTACAATCTATTACACCAAACTGTAAATGCATATAATCAGGATATTGGCATTACTTCCAATTTTAACCTAAAAGATGTATATAGTGGAAATATTATTGACCCCGAAGTAAGCGACCTTACAATACACAATGTGGTGTTTTATTTACAAACTTTAAAAAGTCCTATTCAGCGTAATAGCAATGATGCAGAGGTACAACAAGGCAAAAATATATTTACTCAAATCAAATGTTCAAGTTGCCATACACCATCGCTAAAAACAGGATTTTCGCAAGTTGAAGCATTAAGATATAAAACATTTTCTCCATATACTGATTTGTTGCTTCACGATATGGGAAATAGTTTAGATGATGGTTACACTGAAGGATCTGCAAAAACTTTCGAATGGCGGACACCGCCATTATGGGGTTTAGGGCTTTCACCTAACTCACAAGGTGGACGATATTTCTTAATGCACGATGGTAGGGCAAAAAGTATTGAAGAAGCTATAATGATGCATAGTGGCGAGGGATTGCAAAGCAAAAATAATTTTACCCAATTATCGCAGTCCGAAAAAAATGCTCTAATCAAATTTCTAAAATCATTATAAGCTAAGTAAAATGAATAGAAAAACTTTTATTAAAACTTGTGGTATAGCTTGTTTAGGTAGTGCAGCAATGACTACCTTTTTACAAAGTTGTGGTATATCGAAAACAATAAATGGTACATTGAAAAATAGCGATTTATTTATTGCACTTTCCGATTTTGAAACCAAAGTAGCCAACGAAATTCAATTTAAAAAATATGTAATCGTTAATAATGATGCACTTAAATTCCCAATTTGTGTATACAGACATGATGCAAAAAATTATTCTGCATTATGGATGCAATGCACGCATCAAGGTGCAGAGTTGCAAGTTTATGGTGACAAACTACAATGCCCTGCTCACGGAAGTGCATTTAATAATAAAGGTGAAGTAACCAATAGTCCTGCAAATAAAAATCTTCGTTCTTTTCCGGTTACAGTTATTAATAATCAATTGCAAATATCATTAAAGGCAGTATGAAAAAATCAATAACATTTTTGCTATTGTCATTCTGTTTCAATGCAAATGCACAAATAGACTCTTTACTTTTAATTGTTCAACCTAAAGACACTATTCAAAAATCATTAAATATGGATGCTGTTTATAACCGTCCATTCGTTACTTTTGGCAAATTACCAGTTTCTTTAGGTGGCTATGTTGAAGTTAATTGGCAACACATTGGAACCGATGGTGTAAGCGATGGGCATCAATTTCAATTTCGGAGAATGACAATATTTGTAGCTTCAACTATTTCTAAAAGAATAAAGTTTTTAAGTGAAATAGAATTTGAACCTGCTGAAAAAGAAATTGCGATTGAGTTTGCAGCAATTGATATGGAGTTTCATCCATTAATCAATCTTCGTAGTGGCATAATTTTAAACCCTATTGGTGCATTTAATCAAAACCACGATGGCCCTAAATGGGAGTTTACTGATCGTCCAATTTCTACCACACAAATGTTACCTGCCACATGGAGTAATGCAGGATTTGGTTTGTATGGAAAACACTATAACAAAAAGTGGATGTTTGGATATGAACTATACCTTTCTGGTGGTTTTGATAATTCGATAATTGACAACCAACAGAATAAAACATATTTACCAGCTTCAAAACAAAATCCCGAACGTTTTGAAGAAATTGCTAGTGGCATTCCTTTATTTACGGGAAAAATTGCCCTTAGGCATTCTAAAATTGCAGAAATAGGATTGTCATATATGGGTGGAATTTATAATAAATGGCAAGACGATGGTATTTTGATAGGTGAAAAAAGAAAACTTGATGTTTTTGCAATTGATTTTAATACAACCATTCCTAAAATAAATACTTTCATAACCGCTGAATGGGCTTGGGTGGCATTAGATGTGCCAAATACATACACCGAACAATATGGTAGCAAACAAATGGGAGGTTTTATTGATATAGTACAACCAATTTTAAAACGCGACATATTTGGATGGAAAGATGCAGTAATAAATATTGCTTTACGCACTGAATATGTAGATTGGAATGATGGAAAATTCACTTCTTCAAACACCAATATTGGAGAAAATATTTGGAGCATTATGCCAGCAATTAGTTTTAGACCAAATTCTTTAACCGTTCTTCGTTTAAATTATAGGTATCAACAACAAACAGATATTTTTGGTAATCTACCCTCTAAAACTGGAGGCTTTAGTTTTGGCATTAGCAGCTATTTCTAATTTAATACAACAAGAATGAAACTATATTTAACTATTCCAAATACTCTTTACCCATATTTTAAAGAAGAATTAGAAAAGGGAAATCAACTATTAAAAGAAGGTAAATTACAACAAAGTTGGCGACACTTAGAAAGGGCTCACATAATCGGGCAACCTTACCCCTTTGCACATTCCTTTGTCCATTGGAAAATGTTATTATTTGGTATCAAAACCAAAATCACAAAGGAAATAATTGGGCAAATCCCTCGCCTTTTAGTCGGAGGCGTAAAATCCTTTGTTGGAAACATTCCCGTTGGAAATACTGGCGGAGCAAATGTTTCACCATTGCAACCTATGGAAATACCAGAAGAATTATTAACCATTATTAAGAAACATTCAAATCATGAAAATACCATTCAACGATAAAAAATTCCTATTACTTCTATTGGCAATCATTATCGTAGTGGCTTTAGAAGTTTTATCCATTATAAACATACATATACCAATGCCCTATGCACCATTTGTTTTTGCTGCTTTCATTCTCGGCATTGGATACGATGTTTTGTGGAATGGAGTAAAAGCAATCTTCAAACTTAAATTCAGCAGCATCAATTTACTGATGACGATTGCTGTTATCGGAGCATTTTATTTAGGCGAATATCCAGAAGCAGCAGTTGTTATAGTGCTCTATGTTTTAGGCGAACGCTTAGAAGATATTGGGATAGAAAATTCAAAATCTGCATTAGATGAATTGGTAAGCAAAGCACCAAAAACAGCCTTTGTAAAAGAACAGAATGAATTTGTTCTCATTGATAAAATTACAGTAGGAACAATCATTCAAGTTAAAGCAGGTGAAATGATACCGCTTGACGGTAAAATTATTTCTGGCGAAACCAGTGTTGATGAAGCAGCAATTACAGGTGAGCCCATCCCTAAAGATAAACACAAAGGCGATAACCTTTTTGCAGGAACACTAAACAAAAATGGTTTTATAGAAATAGAAACGACAAAACTTTCTATTGATACCACTTTTTCAAAAATCATTCGTTTAACTTTTGAAGCAACAGCTAATAAAAGCGAAACACAAAAATTCATTCAGCAATTTTCAAAGTATTATACACCATCAATTATTGCAATGGCAGTTATAGTTTTTGCAATTCCAGTTTTCGTATTACATCTTGACCTAAATCATTGGTTACAACAAGCAATTACCCTTTTAGTCATTGCTTGTCCATGTGCATTAGTCATATCAACACCCGTTGCCATCTATGCAGCCATTGGAAACGCATCTGCTAAAGGAGCATTGGTAAAAGGTGGAAAATATATTGAAGCATTGGCATCAATAAAAGCAATTGCATTAGACAAAACACGAACCATCACTTTCGGAAATCCAATCGTGTCAGATATTTTTCCATTAAACGGAACAAGCCGTGAAGAACTTTTGGCTTGCACCGCAGGAGCAGAAATATTTTCAGAACATCCATTGGCACAAGCCATTGTTAATGCAAGTAAAAAAGAAGGATTTGAACCTCACAAAACAGAAGCATTTAAAAGTGTGATGGGCAAAGGAGCTACAGCAAAATGTTTGGTATGTGAAGATGAAACAATTTATGTAGGTAAATTAGAATTCATAAAAGAACATCAACCAGTTGACAAAGAAGCCGAGAAAATTGTAGCGCAACTTTCAGCACAAGGCAAAACAAGTGTAGTAGTAAGTTTTGGCGATGGAGTAGCAGGAGTAATAGGATTGATGGACGAAATAAAACCCGACAGTGCCACAGCATTAAAAGCATTGGAAGCTATGAATATTGACCCTGTAATGCTATCAGGCGATAGCGAAAAAGCTGCAAACTATGTAGCACAGCAGGTAGGTATAAAAAAAATATTCGGAAATATGTTACCTGAAAACAAAGCCGACAAAATCAAAGAACTCTTGGTGCAATATGGTAAAGTCGCAATGGTAGGCGATGGAATAAATGATGCACCTGCATTAGCACAATCCACAGTGGGCATAGCAATGGGAGCAGCAGGAAGCGACACTGCAATAGAAACTGCAAACATTGCTTTGATGAACGACAAACTTTCACTCATTCCATTTCTCATTCGCCTCTCACAAAAAACATTACGTAGAATAAAATTCAATACCATCGGAGCAATTGCCGTAAAATTGATATTTATAACACTTGCATTTATCGGTTACAGCAATTTAGTTTTTGCAATTGCAGCCGATGTAGGGGTAACATTAATTGTAATTGTTTCTAGTTTGCGACTTATGAAATACGAAGTGAAAAATTGATATTGAAATTAGTAACAATTTAAAGACGAAATTTCAATTCCTCTATAAATAAAGATGCATTTAGGTAATTAAAAAATTAAGTAAGCACTAATTTTTTTCAATAATTTTAGTAAAATATTATTTACCCTGGTTCTCCTATTTCCATGATAATACATTTTACTTGATTAGGCGTTAATAATCTATTTCCAATTTTGAATCCAGCTAAAATGAGCTTTTGATTCAAAATCTTATTTTCAACTATCCAAACTTTAAGTTGGGCTGATGCACTTTTTTTTGTAATATTAGGAAAATAAAGTTGTGCGAGCTCACCAAATCCGTAAGCTCGCACTTTAAAAGTTTCTTCATTCATGGTGCTATTTTTTTAGTTTTAACACCCCCATTTTTTGAATTGAAACATAGAAACAAATAAAGCCAACAATGCTATGCATATGCACTAGAAGAGTGACTTTTTAAATAAACATCAGCTTGCAGAAGGTTGACCAAACCTTCCTCCTAATTTATTGGCAAGGTCAACCATGTCATTTCCAACTTTCAAATCAACAATCCTGGCATAATGTTGTGTAGTGGTAATATTTTTATGCCCCAACATTTTGGAAACAGATTCAATTGGCACGCCATTGAACATAGTTACCGTTGTGGCAAAAGTGTGCCGTGCCACATGGAAAGTGAGCTCCTTTTCAATCTTAGCAAAAGTTTGAATTTCCTTAAGGTAGGCATTAATTTTCTGATTGCTCATTACAGGCAAAACTTTATCCTCTGCGGATAAAAGACTTAGGTCACAATACTTTTCAAGCAATGCAACAGGAATACTTAATAAGGGTACTTGAGTTTTCACTCTTGTTTTTTGCCTCCTTGTTCTAATCCAGAAAACTCCTTTATTATCCATTTCTATCATAGACTTATCCAGCTTAAATAAGTCGGCATAGGATAGTCCTGTAAAGGATGCAAAAACAAATAAGTCTCTTACTACTTCTAACCTGGGCATTAAAATCTCTAAACCAATAATTCGGTTTAATTCCTCTTCCGTTAAGTAGGGTCGGTCTACTTCTTCAAGCGTTAGTTTAACAAAAGCAAATGGATTTAATTTTAACCAGCCATTTTTAAGGGCAATATTGCAAATGGTCTTAAAATTTTGCAGGTATTTTTTAGCAGTATTTCCACAACACTTCTTATTTGTTTGCAAAAAAATATCAAATTTGGTCACCATATGATTGTTTACGAGCTTAACTGGCACATCCTTTATTCTATAGTTCAATAACAAAAATTCGCGCATATAACGCAATGCTGTGCGATATTTATGGTAATTTCCATAGGAAGTGCCTTTGCCAATCATTGCATGTAAAGATTTAACATGATCCTCCCATAAATCGCATAAGGTCTTAGATTGGGCTGTTCCAATACACAAAATCGCGTCCTTCAATAATTTGGCAGTTACCATTTCGTACATGCCAAGTATTTCATTATACTTATTGTAGGCATTTACCTTAATTAAATCTAGGTGCTTATTCACCTCTACTGCTTTGGCTGTTTTTCCGAAGCAGTGTCCGTTTATTGAATCCCAAATATCTGGCGAAACAGTTCTTTGGGTTGAAAGGACCTCAATATCACCGTTAATGGTAATTCTGAGATTAATTGGACATTCACCACGCTTATTTGGGCGTGAATTGTTGATGTAAAACATCAATTTAAAACTTGTTCTTGACGACAACATGATTTTTTAAAATGGCCCCCCATTTTGATGGTACAATTGTGACACTTTTATTTGGAGTTGCAAAACGCCAAACATTGACAAACATTGACATTCTTTGCCATTTCATTACACTTTTTGCCTTTTTTGGGAGTGTGTAACGAATTGCACATTTAAAGTGGCAAAAAATGGGGCTTTTTGACGCATATTTTTGTAAAAAAATGCAATAAAAAAGCCCTGACTAAAATGATAATCAGAGCTTTAAGTGGTTTTTGTTAGAAAACCTAGTGGAGCTGCAGGGATTCGAACCCTGGTCCGGAAGTGCAATGGTCACGCTTTCTACATGTTTAGAGAAAGCATTGTGTTCGGGTTAGGCAGGCTGCTTTCCTTGCCAACTTAACCTATAT
>NKJG01000019.1 GCA_002256395.1 Bacteroidetes bacterium B1(2017)
ACGCAGAGTTGTTGAAAATCAATTTCTTTTTTTGCAAATATCTTTCTGATTTCAATTTTTACATCTTCAGCAAAAGATACTGTTTCAAACTTCAAAACCTTCACTTTCGTATCCAATCCACTTCCTCTGTATTCACAAAGAGCCACATCCAAGCCGTCCATTGATGTCCCCGACATCAGTCCAATGATTTTTCTAGAGGGCTTTTGTGCTATTTCATATAGTTTTTGGATGTTTTGGTTCATTGGGTGTTTTGATTGAAATAGGTAATTGTTCAGAGAACCCAAGAAATTATGTTTTCTCAAAAATACTTCCGCAAATTAATACAAAAAGGCTCAGAAATGTACCTAAATAGAATAGGTAAACTTTTATTAACCAATTAACCAATTAACCAATTAACCAATTAAGATTCCTTCGCCCAATCAAATCTCTGGTCAGGGGAAAATTTCCATGGAGCCATGTTGGTTTCGAGGTTCTGAAACATCATATTCCAGCTTTGAGGAGCTTGACTTTCTTCCATTACGCGGTAGCGGCGTAGTTGTAGGATAATGTCTAACGGGCTTATCATCACGGGGCATTCCTGAACGCAGGCGTTGCAACTTGTGCAAGCCAATATTTCTTCATCAGAGATGTAGTCACCTAATAGGTTTTTTTCGTCTTTGTAATCTTTTCCGTTTTTAATCCAGCCTTTTTGTATGTCTTCTAACCTGTCTCTGGTGTCCATCATTATTTTGCGAGGCGATAGAGCCTTTCCTGTAATATTGGCTGGGCATGCGGAAGTACAGCGGCCACATTCGGTGCAGCTATAGGCGTCCATGAGGTTTTTCCAAGAGAGGTCTTCTACGTCTTTTGCTCCAAACCTTCCCACTTCTGCTGGTGTTTCGGGAGCTTGTTCTAGACCCAACATTATTTTTACCTCTGTATTTACAGTAGGCATATTACTCATTTTTCCTTTTGGATTGAGGTCCGAAAAATAAGTATTTGGAAAAGCCAAAGCTATATGGAGGTGCTTAGAATAAGTAACATACAAGGCAAAAGCCATAATGCCCAATATATGAAACCACCAAGCCGCTCTTTCAGCAAAGATGAGCATACCACCTGAGAAATTATCCATAATGGGCACCAACCATTGACTGATTACAAAAGAACCTGTAATGGCCTCTGCAAAATGACCCACACCGCGGCTTTGAAGTACAACGTCGGCGGCGTTCATTTTCAAGAATGCAGCCATTAATAATATCTCGAAAATCAAGATAATGTTACCATCTTTCACAGGCCAACCTTTCATTTCACGGTGGCGACTTTCCTGTAAACGCTCCACTTTGGTTATGTTTCGTCTGATCAAGAACACCACACAAGCCACTATTACAGCCAAAGCCAGTATTTCAAAGAAATTTATCAAAAATGAGTAAACGTTACCCAAAGGCTCTAAAAAAATACGATGGGTACCCAAAAGTCCATCCAAAACAATTTCTAGCACTTCAAGATTGATGATGATAAAGCCTACATATACTGCTAAATGCAGAATGGCCACCATGGGTTTAGCAAACATTTTTTTCTGTCCAAAAGCCATCAATAGCATGTTTTTTAGCCTTTGACTAGGATTATCGTATCGGTTTTCAGCTTTTCCCAATAGTATGGTTTTCCTGATGAGGTTTACTCTGCGACCAATAAAGTATGCAGCAGTGCCTAAAGCAATCAAAAACAGAATTTGAGGAAGAATATTCATGTTGTCTATTATTAGAATAATGGTATGCATGCATACTATGTACAAATATCAAGAAAAAGTGTAACAAAACAAACGGTCGAAAAAAAAATTATGTTTTTTTTAGTTGAAATTTGTTATTAAAAACTTTTTCCCTAATTTTGCAGTCCCAAACGGGTACCGATACACATCGGTAGGTGGTGAAATCACTTTGGTGATGTAGCTCAGTTGGTAGAGCAAAGGACTGAAAATCCTTGTGTCGGCGGTTCGATTCCGTCCATCACCACCTCAAAATCAGGCAGTTATGACGAAAGTTGTGACTGCTTTTTTTATTTGGTACAACTTTGGTACAACATTTGAGTATTCTGCTTTTTTTCTATAAAAAGATAATCACTGTAAATTTATATCAATTTTGATGTTTTTAGAGGCTTGAATGACTATCAAACCATCTAGACCAACTTAGAAAAGGATGTCATTTCCTGATAATTCAAAATGGCTAGAATAATAATTCATGAGATATTCTTGTGTAGAATGTGAAATTTTCCCCAAAAAATTTATCTTGCAATAAAAAAACTCATGCAAGTTATTTGCCTTGAAGAACCTGCATTCTATTCTCTAGTTGAGCAAGTAGTTGCCCGATTAAAGGAAACTCACAATGAAACACAGCAAAAATGGGTTTCGGATGATCAAGCAATGGTATTACTAAACATTAAATCTAAGACAACACTTCAAAAGCTACGTGATGAAGGTAAAATTAGGTTTTCTCAGCCACAGAAGAAAATCATTCTCTATGACCGTGATTCAATAGATGATTATTTGGAACAAAATGCTAGAAATGTTTTTTAACCATGGAAAAAGAAGAAACAGTATCATCAGATTATCAAACGGGATTTAATGAAGGTTATACAATCGCTAAGTATAACCCTGAACTTGCTGTGCAGTTATCTACGATCTCAGTTGAGAGCGAACGCTTTACAGGGTTTCAAGAGGGCAGGGAGCAATTCATCAAAGAGCAAGTCAAGGATAAATTACCCTCTTGGGTTAAAGGCAACACCATTCAAAAAGGTCTAGACACCATTGAAAAAAACTTAGAGAAAGGCATCAATAAGGATATTGAACCAGAACGTTAAAATTACACTGTCAATCTCTGTCAGGGCTTTCTTTATCAATAGTTGGGACATCAATCTTCTCTGTTTGATTTAAGGTCTTTGAATAGCCTAGCGATTGCGAAAAACGTTGAGACATAGATGTTGTTTCACCTTTTTCCTGTGGGGGCTCATTTTGCTCAAAAGTCTCTCTATCTGGACTGTTTCTTTGCTGATAATCCTCAATGAGGCTATTCATTAAATCTTGTGATTTATCTATATCTCGGCCTTGTTCTATTGGCTTACTATCTGCAAGAACATTTAATTCTCTATCTTTCGCACGTTTTCTGGCTCTGTCTAATGCATCCCTCATATAATCTTGAGATTGTTCAATATCCTTAGGTTGACTCTGATGTTCTTTCTTATCAGTGTCATCCATAGATTTATAATTATTTGGGTAAATATCCTCACGAGCTAAATCACGTATTTGTTTAGCATCTGGTGTATTATCTTCTTTCAGGAGCTGTTGGATTTCCTGCCAAGTTTCAGTTTTGACATGAGCCTTCGCCTTTTCAAGCGAACTAATATATTGATCACGGCTACCCAGTTGTCTCGACTTCATAAAACCAGGGGGATTATAGCTCAAATCTGGCCCTCTATCATTGGGCATAGTTTTAATTTTTTCATCAAATTGATGAATCTTTTCAAGGGCATTCTGGACTTTTTGTTCTATATGACTGTATGCAAAAGGATACTTACTTTCGGGGGCTACATCTTGTTTCTGAGTTTCCATTGCCTTTCATTTTTAGATTGACCACTAATTTTAATTATGCTAATATAAGTCATTCTTAGACAAAATTTACGTGGTAAATTAAGAATGAACCAGAAATTGATAGATGAATTATACAATGGGGACGCTGCACGCTATGCAGAGTCACTGGATGAATGTAATCGTGAAGCTATAGAATGGAAAGCTCTTGAGCGGGCAGCAACCGTTTTGCCACACTTAGATGCCCAAGCCCAAAACACCATCGAAAAATGTCTAGGCTACCTACCTTCACAACACATTACACTGCCACATGAGCCTTTTATTAGAGCTTTGATAAATAGCTATCAACTTGGGCAATTATCCGCCGAACAATACTCGCTTGAAATGGAAGGCCATATTAAACTTATACGCAATGCCGACATGGAACATAATCTTATGAAAGATTACACTCCGTCAGCCTATAAAAACTATTCGGAAACATTCATTCCATATGGACAACAAGCTAGAGATAGAATTAAAGGTTTTCTAGGGTATGAGCCTAAATTGGAGCATTCATTGGCAGCTGAAATGTGGCTAAGAAAAATATTTGCTATGGATAATTTTAGATTGCCAGACAATATGACAGCAATTGACTTTAAGGTATTGACCCTAATTCGTTACAGAGAAATATTACTTGAATTCGGCAAACAATTTGCTGATGCCTCACCTTTATTAGGGACACATTTATATTTTGATTAAAAGTATGTTAGTAAGGGCAAGATCACCCTATCCATGATATCTAAAGAAAAAAATAATTTAGTAATACAAATAGAAAAAGGCTTGAATTATAAATTTTTAAAATTGTCCATGGAACTGTAGCTATCACAAAAGATTTACAATTAAATATTTTATTTATTTTTAAAAGTGTTTGTATTTTTAAATTTTTTTAATATTTTTGCTAAGAATGGTTTATGTTTCATAACTGATGAGTAGAAAAACAATTTTTCGGCTAATTGGTCTGACAGTTGTAATAGCTTCGGCCATCTATTGGTTTTTTACCAATAAGGGAGAGCCTATGGTTGCAATCTTAACATTTGCTCTTGAAATTGGAATTATTCTTTTTTTTGAAGTAAGAAATGAGAAAGAGGGTACACACAGCGATGATACCAAACCCAAAGGTGATAAGAAACCCCAACCCAATCCTGTAAAAAACTCTATTAAAGTTGGAAACATAACTGACAACTCTGGTTCTGTTATTATTCAGAATCAGCTTAATTATTACAGCCTCTTTAGCGAAGTTTTTTTATCAAAAATATTTCGAATATTTCAAGTATTTCATTTTGGTGTAAGAAAATCTATTTTTGTAAGTGACGCAATAGTTAATGAACTTTATGGTCTTCTTTTCAAAGCAAATAACGATTACGAACTAAATAATTTAAAGAATATAGTAGAACATAGATTTTCTATTAAAATAGACGACTTAGACAGATTAGATCCTAGAATTCGGACATTCTATGAATTACTGATAAAAACCATAAATAATAATAAAGGAATAGTTGCAATCATGTTGTTTACTTTAGGTTACCTAAGTTATACTTTACTAAATTCACAAATAATAAAATTAATTTTGGAAATAATAAAAATAATAATAAGGCAAAACAGTCAATTATTTTAACTGGATCGAATTGTAATTTCAATATTGTAATTATAGAAAAATATCAGGTAGACATATGAAATCAAATTTAATATAACAGGAAAGTATTAATCATTAAAAAAGTGAGTTCAGGAATTGTCATGCATTTTTTGGGCTCATTTTTTTTTATAAAAAATCAATTTGAAGAAAACTGAGTATTAAATTTAAAAAATACAAAACCTCTATCGGTTTATGACGGGGAATGAAGAAATAGAAGGAATAAGAAAGAAGCTCCGTCAAATATAACTTACCGTGCACGTCAAAGACATTTACAATAATAAAATCACCTTTAGAAGAAATCTGGAATGCTTTTCAAGGCACTTGACTAACAATGTCTAACGAAGTTTAATAGCATTTGGGGTATTTGGAGGGGTATTCTCAAGAAGAGAAGCGTTAGATTTTGTTTAAAAACAAATATTTAAATGTTTGATTGGAATCCCTCCCGCTCCGCCAGTTTGAATTTTACTACCATCTAAAGAAGCCTAAAAAGTGCTTGAAATTCAATAGTTTCTGTGGTATAACTATCTTATTAGACACAAGTTAATCTGTGTAAATCTAACAAATTTTGGGGTATAATTTGGGGTATTTTTTAAGCCTCAAAATAAAATACCCCAGCATGGAGGGTTTTAATGAGCTTAAGTGATTTAGATTGTCGCCTTGCTAAACCGAAAGAGAAATCATTTCGACTTTATGACTCTGGCGGTTTGTACCTTGATATCAAGGTAACAGGAAAAAAGATTTGGCGTTTGAAATACAAATTCTTTGATAAAGAGAAACTTTTAACCATTGGCCAGTACCCACAGATTACCTTAGCAGTGGCTCGTGAGAGACGAGATCAAGCAAAAGAGAAATTAATATTAGGTATCGATCCATCAAAAGAAAAACAAGACCAAAAAGTCCAAGCTCGCTACAAACAAACACAAACGTTTGAACTTGTAGCCACTGAATGGCATAAGCTTAACTACAAAACATGGTCTTCAAACTATGCAAATGATATTTTGAGACGATTAACAAGAAACGTATTTACTGAAATTGGCAATCTGCCAATTTCTAAAATAACCATACAAGATTTGCTGGCGTGCCTTCGGAAAGTAGAGGAAAGAGAGGCACATGATATGGCCAGACGAGTTTTACAAATGATGGGGCAGGTGATGCGTTATGCTGTAATCACTGGCAGGGCAGAAAGAGATATTACAGTCGATTTAAAAGGAGCATTGGTAAAATATAAGAAAGGGCATTATGCAGCTATAGACTCCGATGAACTACCTAACCTTTTAAAGGCTATCAATAAGAATGATGCAAGATTATTTAAACAAACCATTTTAGCTATAAAATTAATCTTATTGACCTTCGTAAGAACGAATGAATTAATAAATGCCACGTGGTCAGAGTTTGACCTTGAAAAGGCTGAATGGCATATACCAGCAGAACGAATGAAAATGAGAACTCCCCATTTTGTGCCACTTTCAAGACAAGTGGTAGAAATCTTATTGGAACTGAAACAAGCTTTTGGTAAATCGAATTATATTTTACCTAGCGTAATTCGCAACGATAAACCTATTAGCAATGGTACTATTTTAGTAGGCTTAAAACGTCTAGGATACCACAAAGTTATGACAGGCCACGGATTCAGAGCATTAGCCATGAGCACAATTAAAGAAAAACTAAATTACCGCCATGAAATTGTAGACCGTCAACTAGCTCACTTACCAAGAAACAAAATTGACCAAGCTTATGACAGAGCAAAGTTTGTACCCGATCGCATCAAGATGATGCAGGAATGGGCTGACTATATTGACTTATTAGCAAATATCAAAAGCTAGGTGGCTTCATTGGTTGGCTTAAATCGCTCTATACAGCTTTGAATATCACTAACTTTCCAAGCTGTAATTCTTGGAGCAAGCTTATAAGGTTTCGGAAATTGACCAGTTTTACAGCCATTCCACCAAGTTGCCTTGCTAACAGGAATAAGCTTCAAAATTTGTTCTAATCTAATAAAACCTAGTGCTGAATTTGTCTCAAAAAGAAAATCGTTCATTTAGCCCCTCACTACAAAAAAATGACCCTTTTAGGGTAAAGGCTACAATAGGTCACTAAGGGGCTATTCTCGATTTGCAGATAGAAAATATAACTCTGGGTTTGAAAGTCAAAATAGGTAAACTCAACCTAAAAGATGGCAAAATCAGCCAATTATCAACGAATCTGCCCAAAACTATTAACAATTAACTCAATCCAAGGGCTTTAACCACAAATACGGTGCTATATGGTTATTTACCGATGTTATTCTTTGTTTACAATTGGTAAATTGAATTGACAAAACATATTAAATTAAAGTAGTTAAGCTCCCCATAGCTTTCCCGAATGTCTATTCATTACTACTTATTTCCAAAAAGGAACATTAAAATGTTAATAAAATCACCATCAACTAATCAACAAGTCTTCAATCGCAAAACTGCAGCAAAGTATCTGGGTGTTTCTCCAAACACTTTGGCTGTATGGGCGTGTACCAAACGATACAATTTAAAGTATATCAAAATGGGAAGAGCTGTGCGTTATCGACTGCATGATTTAGAGAAGTTTGTTGAAGAAAGACTGCAAACCTAAAAATATCTTCAGTTTAAAAACTTAACCACTTTATATTTCTTTGGAGGCTTTCATGAATATTCATGATGCTAATAGGATTTCTATACACGAAATTCTAGCAAAACTAAACCTTGTACCTAAAAAATCACAAAGTACCAAATTTTGGTATTTGTCACCTTTTCGCAATGAGAAAACAGCAAGTTTTCAAGTCGATTTGAAAACTAACCGCTGGTATGACTATGGCGAGGGTTTCGGTGGCGATGTTGTAGATTTTGTTTGCAATTATCTTAAACATCATAAAGAAGCATATTCAAAATCGGATGCTCTCAGATGGATTAAAAACATGTCTGATGACAGTGTGAATTTATTGAACATTACTCCGATAATTCCTAATTCAGATAAAGATGACCAAGCTTTAATATTCAAGAAAAGCGGGGCAATAAAGCATCTAGGCCTCATTAATTACTTAAATAAAAGAGGCATTCCGTTATCAATTGCCCAAAAACACCTCAAAGAAGTCCAAGTTTTAAATAAAGTCACAAACAGAAAAATCATTGCTTTAGGGTTATCAAATGAAGAAGGCGGCTATGAATTGCGAAACCCACTCTTTAAAGGATGTATCGCACCAAAAGCCATTTCATTTATACGTGGTGAAATTCCTAAGCCCCAAAGCATTTCTATTTTTGAAGGCTTTATGGACTATCTATCATTTATAAGTCAAATGAATGGAAAACCCTTAAAAAGCGACGCTATAATCCTAAATTCATTATCATGTCTAAGCCAAATAAATGCCTTTATCCGTGGCTATGGCTATGATCATGTATATACATGGATGGACAACGACCAAGCAGGGCAAAACGCCACAAAAATGCTAGATAACTTTTTTAATACGCAAGAAGGCATAATTCATAAACCCATGAATAAAGTCTATGCCCCCTACAAAGATGTGAACGAATGGCACATGTCAAAACAGTAATAGAAAGCCTTACAGATGTCCTCAAATTTTGATCAATCTTCTTTCATAGTAAGTGAAGTAGATATAATATATCGAAATCATGTTCCTTACAACGAGAGGATTAGGGTTAAACAGTCATACACTGCCTTTAAAATTCTTAGACAATCGTGGGATGAAAACAAAATAGAATTGCTAGAACAATTCAAAATTTTATTGCTAGATAGAAAAAGCAATTGCCTAGGTATTTCTGAAATTTCCACAGGTGGCACAAGCAGTTGTATTGTTGACCCAAAAATTGTTTTTGCCACAGCCTTAAAAGCTAAAGCAAGTGGTCTGGTTTTGGCTCACAACCACCCCAGCGGCAATCTTGCTGCTAGTGATGCCGACTTAGCTCTAACAAAAAGGCTCATTGATGGCGGGAAGCTCTTAGATATTGATGTAATAGACCATATAATAATAACCGCTCAAGACTATTATTCTTTTAGTGATAATGGGGTCATGCCTAATCCATCATAGCTTAAACCTTGTCCTATTTGCCCCAAAGTGCCTCAAATTCACAATGCAACCTAAAAGTGCCAAGAATGCATCGTTTGAAGAATTGTAGCTAAAGCTTATTCTGTTATGTTGGATGGTTATAGAGCGTAATTATTGATTATTGTTTCAATAGCCCCCTTTTAAAGTGTTTTAAGGGCAATTTAGCAGGCACATTCCCGACACCAATAACAATTTTCGCCAAGCTAAAGCTTTTCCCCGCCCATCCAAAATTATTCATGGCTTGGTCATTTATAGCCTGCCTTTTTCATTTTCCTAAACACCTAACAAAAGGAGAAAAACAATGAAACTCTTAACAACTCAACAAATCACAAAATTGACAGAAAATGGACATCCACAAAACCGAGATAAAGATCATTTTCCTGTGGTCAAACTATTCACCCCTGATGCTCAGGCCACTTGGCTTCTTACAGATCTTGATTATGAATTTCCAGATATTGCCTACGGCCTTTGTGATCTAGGCATGGGGTTTCCAGAACTTGGAGATGTATATATGCCCGAGATAATAGCACTCAGAGGAAAATTAGGCTTACCAGTTGAGCGTGACAGACATTTTGAAGCTAAATACCCAATTAGCGTTTATGCCGAAGCAGCAAGGATGAACCAAATGTTCACCGAAAACACCGACATTTTAGAGCGAGCCAAAGCTAAACTTGCCAACGAAAGATGCCTTGTTCTTTAAACTACAAAAGCCCCATTTCTGGGGCTTTTTATTTTTGGTAGTCTTTAATGCTCATCCACTAAAAAGAAAAAAAAGACCTGATCCAAAAGAACAGGCCTTTTCGGCTACTAAATCCACACAACTTTAATTCGAATATAAATGATTATAATTAAATTGCTTATTAAAATCATTAACTAAATGGATATAACCCCACAAAAATCTAAACTTAGGTTTCCTTTAATCAACATGGGATTGCTTAGGAAGAATAAGCATTTTTTCTTTTTAGCTATGGGTCTAATTATGGCTTTAATTATAGGCTCAATAGATTATTATACTAATGATGAATTCAAAAATAGCTTTTTGGGAGGTGTTTTGGTAGAAGCCCACGGTATGCTTTTGGACATCATTTTATTTGGCGTATTACTCACTATATACGAAAAATTCTCAGAAAAACATAATGAAATAGAAAGGTTAAAGGAAGAGATAGATGACTACCGTGGCTGGAAAGAGCCTGAGGCAATGTATAGAATAGTTGGATGTATAAAACGACTAAATAAAAAAGGAATAAAACAAATAAACTTAAATGAATGTTTTTTAGAGGGGGCGAATTTAGTGGGTATGGATTTAGGAGGAACCAATTTACATGCAGCGAATTTAAAGGGGGCGAATTTAGAGGGGGCGAATTTAACTGGAGCGAATTTAATGGGGGCGAATTTAACAAGAACTTTTTTACTTGAAGTGAATTTATCGGGAGCGATTTTGTTTGAAGCGAATTTAACTGAAGCGAATTTAACTGGAGCAAATTTAACTGGAGCGAATTTACAGTGGGGAAAATTAATGGGAGTTCATTTATTCACAACGAAAATAAATGGAGCGTATTTTAGTGGAGCTCAAATTGATAGTTTAGAAACCCTTGAAATAATCAATAGAAACTCACATTGTTCCCATTTAGAAGCGTATTTTGATAAAATTATTGGATGCTACAGAATTGAATAAATGCCCGTACCCCCTAACTAAAGATTGATTTCTTTTTTTCTTTGTTCATATAAAAATGACCCTTAACAGAGAAACTTCGAGACCAAGGCTTTACTGCTATTCGAAAAATCACCGCTGAATTAAAAGAGCTTGAGATACAAATTTTTAAGGGTAAAACTTAGCACTTGGCCAGATAAAACCGAATTAAAAAAATGTGATTTTGAAAAAAACGCGAATAAAGTTAATTTTTTTTAAAAAGACGAAATTTACTCCAAAAATTTACCCTAAAAATTGAATTTTTGTGAAATAGGTAAAATAAAAATCTGAAAGTTACATTATTCGCCTAAAATTTTAGAAAATCTAAATTTTTTTTTATAGCTTCTTTTTGAAGGCATAGAGCCTCTGCTTTTTGTAAGGTATCAGATTTCTGTTTAGTAATTAGCCAAGTAAATGCACTAACAATTATAGCAACAAATCCAGCAGAGTTGTTGAGGAGTGACACAATAGTTTCGATTTGCTCCCAATTCATATTCAAAGTTATATTCTTTAAAGTATAAACCAAAAGAATTATAATATTTTTTTATGGGCAATTCTCTGATGGGGCGGTCTTTACGCTTATACGCTTCGCCTATTGGCTGTAGGCTAACAGCTGTAATCCATATTGCAGGAATGAACCAATAGTTCCCGATAACACAGACAATTTGGAGCGAGCTAAAGCTAAACTCACCAATTAAAGATGTCTAATTCTCTAAAGGGAAAATCCCCAGAAATGGAGCTTTCTTTATTTCCACCAAAAAAAGTGCAAAGTGGGAAATTCTATTTTGAATACAAAATTATTTTAAATAAAAAGGTGCATAAAATTTAATAATATTGAAATATGAGAGACTAGCCTTTAAATAATCACATTTCTTAAAAATGTTTATTTAAAGTGAGATTTTTTTTAAAAGTCGTAGCAGACTAGAAGTTAGTCCAGTAGATACAACAGAAATCACCCAACGGATCGCCTCAGAAGCGTCCCAATAGTTGGCAATAATGCCTGCTATATTTGTGATTTTTTCAAACATGTAAACAATTTAGTAATTTGCTAACACAAATCCAAATTTTAATATGAAAACATTCTTTCTAACTTGCAGCCTATTCCTACTAGGCTGCAACCAGAAACCAGAGCTCAAAATAAAAATCTGGGCTGACAGCATAGGCTACAGCCTAAAAACCTTAGATAAATCAGTTCAGGAATAATATAAATGGTCAGACCTTGCCAGTGATACCGCTTCTATGCGATTATCCACAAGAACTTGGTATTTTAACAAAGAAGATTAACCGCTATTATGAAATAGGTAACTTTCTAAGTATTGATGTAAAATAACTTTTAAAAATTAACGAAGAAGTAGACAAGTGCAAGTAGTTATCGACATATTAGAAAATGAGTTAATCGAGAAGTATCCTGATATTCTCGTAATATTACTACGTGATCAGACCACTCAAAAAAATATTTTTTGGGCAACAGACAATTATGAACACTTGGGGAATTTATATAAATTCAATTCTGAAATCTTACCTGACTTAATTACGGGCGAAAATGGCAATGTAATAATGCCTAGAGTTCAGAAAGACAAAATTCTACAATTATCACGTTCCAAAAAAATGGCAGAAGTATTTACTCCTTCTTGGATTTGTAACGCACAAAACAATTTGATTGACAATTCTTGGTTTGGAAAAGATAGTGTTTTCAATAACGAAATCTTATTGCAGAATGGAACTAAATCTTGGGAAACAAAAAAAGAAAAAATTATTTTTCCAAAAGGCAAGACTTGGATAGATTATGTTCATGATACTCGACTTGAAATTTCTTGTGGTGAAGCACCCTATCTTGTTAGCAGATATGACACTACAACAGGCAAGTTTATTAAAATTGAAAATAGAATTGGAATTTTAGACAGAAAATTAAGGATAGTAAACGAAAATTGCGACTCAATAAATGAATGGCTAAAAGCAGTTGAAATCGCATATAAAAGTACTTACGGATTTGAATGGCAAGGAGACAGTTTGCTTTTGGCTCGCGAGGCTATGCTAGTAACATTTATTGAAAACTTTATACACAAATTTGAAACAGAACCATCGCCTGAAAAAATTCAAAATATTGCAAATATAATTTGCTGGAATATTTGGCAAATGGACGGCTTGAAAGGAGTTATCCCAAACAGTTGTAAAGATGAAATTGTAGAAATCTCAGATATCTTTGAAACTAAAACGCATATTAAGAAATGTAAGGGTTGTAAAAATCAAAATATGAAGTCACATAATGGTATTTATTGCATCATCATGGACTGGCATATAAAACAACCGATAAAATTCATATCACTTTTAGAAAAGTAAGCCATGTCAGAAATAAATAATATAAATGTAGATATACTTAATGAACTAATCATTGGAAGAGTAGAGCCTCAAATCTATGCATTTACAACTGAAACAATACCAAATTATTTGAAAGTTGGCGACACATATCGTCCAATTGAAACGAGATTGCAAGAGTGGCGTAAACATTTTCCAAACCTTGAAAAGAAATTTGGAGATATTGCAAAAGTTGATGACGAAACTTTTTTTAGAGATTATGCAGTTCATTTTTTTCTTGAAAACGATTTAAAAAGAAGCCGATTAAAGCCTAACGTTTTAAAAGGAATCCCATATTATTCAAATGAGTTTTTTGAAAGTGCAACAGAAGTAGACTTACAAGAAGCCATAGAGGATATAAAAAGTGGACATCAAAAAAACGAATCAAAATATCAGTATTATCGTTTTGACGAAAGTCATATTCCCATTACTCATACCTACTCAAGAATTGAGAGATTTCCATTACGACCCAATCAACAAAAGACAGTAGATAATTTTCGTGAAGCCATCAATAAAGGTAGAACAAATTTACTGATGTATGCTGTAATGCGTTTTGGCAAATCATTCACTTCAATGTGTTGTGCTGTTGAAATGGGTGCTAAATTAGTAGTTGTCGTTTCAGCAAAAGCAGATGTAAAAGAAGAATGGAAAAAGACTGTTGAAAGTCATGTAAGATTTGTTGGCTATAGTTTTTTAGATAGTTCCTCACTCCTAACGAGCGATACAATCATTGCTGAAAAACAGGAGGCTAACGAGAAAATAGTTTTGTTTCTAACCTTACAAGACTTGCAAGGTGATGAAATCAAATCAAAACACAAAGAAGTATTTGAGAATCAAATTGATTTATTGCTTATTGATGAAACACATTTTGGAGCAAGGGCGATAGAGTATGGCAAAGTCTTAAAAAAGGAAAATTTAAGTACCAAAGAAATACAAAGCGAGTTAAAACTAAATGACAATACATTAGACGATTTAGAAATTGCCAATAAAGTTTTTAATGCGAAAATTCGTATTCATCTTTCTGGAACTCCATATCGCATTTTAATGAATAGTGAGTTCACAAATGATGATATTATTGCATTTTATCAATTCACGAACATTGCAGAAGACCAAAAACAATGGGATTTTGAAAATCTAAATAAAGACGAAGTTAAGGAATGGGACAACCCCTATTATGGATTTCCTCAAATGATTCGTTTTGCTTTTAATCCAAATGAATCGTCCCGAAAAAAAATGGAAGAACTGAAAGATAAAGGTGTAACCTATGCTTTTTCAGAGCTTTTCAAACCGCAATCAATAACAATAGACAAAGAAAATAACCTCCACAAAAAATTCAAGTATGAAAATGAAATTCTTGACTTGCTAAAAGTTATTGACGGTTCAGAGGTTGATTCTAATTTATTGAGTTTCTTAGATTACGATAAAATAAAAGAGGGCAAAATGTGCCGTCATATCGTTTGTGTTTTGCCTTATAGAGCATCTTGTGACGCATTAGAGGAATTAATTAAGAACTACAAGTTTAAACATCTAAGCAATTACGAAATCATAAACATATCTGGAGTTGAGAACGAGAAGAACTTCAAAGACACACAAGCAGTTCAAGCCAGAATCAAAAAATGTGAAAGCAAGAATCTAAAAACAATCACGTTGACAGTAAATAGAATGCTTACTGGTAGTACTGTGCCTGAATGGGATACTATGCTTTACCTAAAGGATACCGCTTCACCACAAGAATACGATCAGGCAATTTTTCGCTTGCAAAATCAATTCATAAAAATTTTTAAAGAACCCAATGGTGATGTGGTTAAATTTAATATGAAGCCACAAACTTTGTTAGTTGACTTTAACCCTAATAGAATGTTCCAAATGCAGGAACATAAAGCACAGATTTACAATGTAAACACTGAATCTAATGGAAACAGTAAGCTTGAGGAACGAATTCGAAAAGAACTTGAAATATCTCCGATTGTAGTTTTAAATAGCAATAAAATAGTTCAAATACAGCCAACAGATATCTTGGATGCAGTTCGCAAATATTCAAGTAGTAGAAGTGTATTTGACGAGGCAACAACTATTTCCATTGATTATTCTTTGTTGGATATTGAAGCAATCAAAGCTGAAATTGAAAAACAAGGTAAGATAGGTTCTCTCCAGGGTATGAAAATTAAACCAACGAAAGGCGAAGGAGATGACATTGATATAGATGATTATGATGAAAATGGCCAAGGTGAAAATGGAGAAAATGTAAAATCCAAAGAGGATGAAGCTGCAAATGATCACAAAGGTCAATTTGCTATGTATTATGCAAGAATTTTATTCTTTGCATTTTTAACAGACTCAAGAATGAAATCTTTACAAGAAATCATTAATCACATCAAGGATTCTGGGGATAATTTGCGAATAGCTTCAAATTTGAACCTTGACACAACAATCCTTTCCCTATTTCAAACTTATATCAACCCATTTATTTTAAGCGAATTAGATTATAAAATTCACAACATTAACTCACTAGCCAACGATTCCAAAATTTCTCCAATAGAAAGGGCGAGTAATGCAATGAAAAAATTTAGCCGCATATCAGAATCTGAAATTGTAACGCCTGAAATTGTAACCGACAAAATCATTAGCGGTTTACCGGCTAAAGCCATTGATAAAAATGTAATCCTTTTAGATATAGCTTCCAAGCAGGGTGAGTTTGTGTATGCAGTATATAAAAAGTTTGGCAAAGAAGTAGCAAA
Organism: Bacteroidetes bacterium B1(2017); assembly: GCA_002256395.1. Taxonomy (GTDB): domain Bacteria; phylum Bacteroidota; class Bacteroidia; order UKL13-3; family UKL13-3; genus B1. The sequence goes on from NKJG01000019.1 coordinate 16,084, forward strand.
TAAATTCTATTCCATACCAACATCAAAAATAGCATATGAGTTTACAAGAAAAGTTTATAGTTTTCTTGAATTAGATTTAAAACTAATTGAAGCTAGCTACATTTCTTACGATCTAATTAAAGAAAATATATTTATTGAGGAAGAAACAATTAAAATAAACAACAAAAAAATGAAGTTCAATGTAATAGTAGGTAATCCGCCTTATCAGCAAAGTGATGGTGGTGCTCAGGCAAGTGCCAAACCAATTTACAATCTTTTTGTTGATGTCGCAAAGCAATTAAACCCAAGCATTATTTCTATGATTATGCCTACAAGATGGTTTGCAGGAGGAAGGGGCTTAAATCAATTTAGAGACCAAATGCTTAATGATACTCATATGTCGGAATTACATGATTTTCTGAAGCCAGAAGTAATCTTTCCAAATATAAATCTTAGAGGTGGCATTTGTTATTTTCTGCGGGACAAAGCTTATGATAACACAAAAGGATTGACAAAAGTCTTTACTTACAGAGATAGTTTAATTCCAAAAATAAACAATCGTAGCTTAAAAACTGAGGACTCTGATATACTTATACGACACAGTATAGGTATTGAAATGATTGATAAAGTTAACTCATGTTATGACTTTATATCTTTTGAGAAGCATATTTCATCATTAAGACCTTTTGGTTTCAGGGGGTATTTTACAAAAGATGAAAAATTTCGTGAAACCAAAATGGGGTTAAAAGACCCTGTTATTTGCTATGGGAAAGGCAAAAAAGCTGGCTTTCTGGAAAGGGGAGAAATTACCAAGAATACAGAATGGATTGACAAATTTAAAGTCTTCACACCAAGAGCAAACAACATTGGGACAGAGTTAAATGACGACAACCTTAATTCATTTGTTGGTGTACCAAATACAATTTGTACGGAATCCTATTTAGTAATTGGCGTTGACCTAGAATTAAATCAATCGTCTGCAACAAACCTTTGCAAGTACTTAAAAACAAAATTTGCAAGATTTCAACACAGTCTAGGAAAAGCAAGTCAAGATGCAACTTCAAAAACTTTCAGATTTGTGCCTATTCAAAACTTTACTGATAAGTCAGATATAGACTGGAGTAAGTCTACAGTTGAAATTGATAAACAATTGTATTCAAAGTATAAACTGACCTATGAGGAAGTTGAGTTTATAGAAAATATGATTAAACCTATGGCTGCTGCATCATGACTTTGGATAAAAATAAATTAATTTTAGGCAAAAAAAGAATTGGATTGCAACTGATTAAAGAACTATTAAAATGAATAATATACCAGAAAGACAGAATCAGCCAAAGCAGCTTGAAAGATTGGCGGCTCAAAGAGAGTTGTATTCTTCAGCAAAAAAATTTCAAATATTTCAAATAGTAATAAATATTATTATACCCGTCCTCTTGTCCTTATTAGCGATTAAATGTGAAGAAGTTGCTCCTTATTCCGCATTTCTAGGAGTTTTGTTTTCAATTTTAGATGTATCATTTATTGAACAAGAAATCAAAAATAGGCGAGAAAAAGCAGCTAAAATTCAAGAGCTTTTTGATTGTTATGTTTTAGAGCTGCCAATTTCACCTTTAAAAGTAATAACAGATATTACAGTAGAGGAAATTTTGATACATTACCATGCACACAGTAAAATACCAACGAATGTCGAAAAAATAAGAGATTGGTATTCAACTGCAGTTTCTAATGTTCCATTGCCAATTGCAAGACTTATTTGTCAAAGAAGTAATTGTTGGTGGGATTCAAGACTAAGAAAGAGGTATTCTTTTTCTTTAGGTGTTTTAGGTGTTATCATCACACTTTTTTTAGGCTATTTAGGAATACATGAGAAATTATCTTTTAATAATTTTGTATTAATTGCAAGTTCAATCTCACCTTTTATTTTGTACATTATTAAACAGTATAATGACCAGAAAGAGGCTGCAAAAAGGCTCGATGATTTAGTTAATTTCTCATCAAACATTTGGGAAAGTTCATTTAACATGGATGAGCATGAAATTTTAGATAACTCTAGAAAATTACAAGATGAAATATTTGATCATCGTTCAAAGAGTCCACTTATTTTGGATTTCTTTTATAACAAATTGAGAAATAAGGATGAAGAAATAATGAACAAAACAGCGGATTCATTAGTTAGTGAAGCGTTGGAGAGAATAGGAAGAAATCATCAGCCATAAGAAGGGAAAGTATTTCCAAATACTTCTGACCATTTACTTATGGCACTTTTATGATCTTCGTTTTTTTCGTATCTTCTTGCCTCCTGTGCCAAATCAGAATATTTTAGAGCAGCATTACTAATATTGCTTTTTTCATCGAAAGATAAATTATTTAAATTACCCTGTATCCCTTTTGGGTCTGAAATATAATTATAAATAGCGTTGACTAAATAATCCATAACTTTAATAAATTCCATATCAACATAACTAGTTGCTTTTATATTTTGAATTTCGTAGTAATTTAGAATCATATTCTCAAGTAAATATGAGGGTATTGTGTTAACAACTCGTCTTTTATTCCAATATTTTACTATCCTTATTACATTTAAAATATTCCCATCGTGTGCTTGATTAATTCTCTCTGTTTTTGATTTGTCTAACCTTGGATCTGTTTTTTTCCAATTCCCATTCCCATCTGGAATAATGTAATAACCATCTGTAGCTTGAAAGCAAGGAACAATATCAAAAGACCAATCATATGAAGAAAGATTAAGAACCGCAGCCTCATGCCTTCGGTTAACTTCAGCACTTTTATATTGATAAATATTTGAAAGACTTTTAACAAAACGATTAATAACCATTTTTGAATTTATTGTATTACCATCATTGGATAATGAGTTTAAAATCAAGTTATTTGAATTCGTATACACTTTGATAAGGTCATGCGAAATAACATTATGCGTTGCACCATGGGCGTGAAGACCTATCATAATATCAATATCGTCAAGAGGCCTTGTCTTTGTTTTCCTTGCAAAAGAGCCGTAATGAAGATGAAAATCTTCTACAAGTTTAGGAAAATCAGTTTCTCTTTCGGGGAGAGAGTTAATTTGCCTTATTAACCAATCCCTGCTACTTCTAGCAGTTTTAGATCTTTCGGTTTCAAGATTAACAGTTTCTTTTAAAAATTGAGCAAAAGCGGAGTTTACAGTCGTTGGCATTCTATTTGTATCCATCTATTTATCAAGTAAATGTAACATATTGTTTAATAAATGGCAATTCAATTTTAATTTCGTAGTCTATTTCTTAAATTTTTCTAATTCTAGAGCCAGAATTAGGCCTCTTTCTTCTCAACTATTATTTCAACAATTATTACATCTCTTAACTCAGAACCTAAAGCATACCTAGAGTCCACCTCAAAAATTATACGAGGCAAATGTTCCATTAATGCTGTAAACAGGGTTTCCAAGTTATAACCATGTAATGAAACCGTATGTGATGAAAAAGTAAGGGTTATTAGATTTTTTTCTTCGTTAGGGTTAAATTCTCCTGAAACCAAATAGGCGTAGTTAAGAAATAGCCGTTTTTCGTTTGACCACACAAAACAAACGTTTCGGGCATGGCCTGAACTTTGATAAAATAACTCATTTTCATCCTGCTTAGTCGAATCCGAGTTTGTGGGGTCACTCTCCCGCATTTCATCAAATCTAAGTTTAAATCCGTGGCTCATAGCTATTATCTTTTATTGGGGCTGATTTTTGAGTGCTTTTATTTTTACTTCTTTCCATTGAAGGCGTAATATCTATAGTTCTATTTTCTCGAATGCGTTGGTGAATTTTTTCAGAAACATCATTCTTGCGGCTTACCAATTCAATAGCCGACTTCCTATCCCCAAGTTCGGAGGCATATTCAAGCAATTGAGCTTTATCATCTGTATAAATACTGGCATTGTTCCGCCCACGAGACACCGAAACATAAAATTGCTTGGCATCTGTAGCGGGGAATGTCGAGGCTGGCTGTGAAATAAATACTTCATCCACAGTCTTTCCCTGTGAAGCGTGAGAGGTCACACAATAAGCATGGGCAATATGCCCATGATCTTTATTAATCTTATATTCTACCTTGCTAATGGCATTGCGTAGCTTAATGTCCCCCTTTTTAGTCACAGATAAAACTTCTAACATTTGACTATTATTCAACCTGTTTTTTTCTGCATCAAACCCATTGCGTGTTATTCTCACCACATCGCCCTTGGTAAGCTGGATAACGCTCTTTTGATAAATATCAAAATCACTGCTTTTCTTAACAGGCAATAGCATAGACTGTTTTTGTTCGTTTTGAATAAAAATTCCTTTGTCAGAAGCACTTTCAACAGTCCAAACACTGCCTCTTTTTATTTTGGGCAGATTTTGGTTAAACTGGATCACTTGCCCGACTTCAAAGTTCCGCCAGTCGCTTTTTTGTGCCTCGGTAAGGTTTTGATTAATAAGCCGAGAAGCCGAAACCTCCCTTTTGCCTATTAAACCTTCTTTTTTTAACCTGTTTCGAATGGCATCCGTTACTTCATCGCTTTGCTTATGCGTTGGTGAAATCACCAAGGCCGATTTCTTGCTTTTGACAGTAGCTATATAATCATTAACCAAAGCCTCATTGGGCTTTAAGGGGTCAGCTTTCTTAATTGCTCCCATTTTGTCCAGTTTTTCAAAAGCACTGCCAACATTGCCCTGTGATAAATCCTCCACAGCCGAGCGGTATTGTTCGTTGCGTTGGCGGTAAATTTTATTAACCTCCGCCGTTTTAATCCCTCCGACAGTGTTCAAAATACGTAAAGCATCCCCTCGAATTACACTCGAATGTTGTCTAGTATCCCCACCTAAGATTAGTCGGGCATTCCTTTGGGTGGCAATTTCTAAAAGGTGGGTCATGTCCTTTGTGCCAAGAAGCCCTGCCTCATCCACCCAAAGCACCTGATCCGTAAGGTTTTCTTGCATTTTTTTGTCTGTCAAAAGCTGTGCAACCGTTTCGGCCTTTTCAAAGCCCTCCTGACGCAATACCCCACGAGAGGCCTCTGAGGTAGGGGCAACCACTGTAACCGCTTTCCCTGCCTTTTCTATCCATTCCACGGCCTCTTTCATTAGGGTAGTTTTGCCTGAGCCAGCAGCTCCACGAATAATTGAAACTCTATGGGGTGTCGTAAGCACATGGCTAACGGCAGCGGCTTGTTGGCCTTCCAATGTCAGTTCTGGCGTTTTTTCGTAAAGTGGCCTTAATTTGCCTTGACCTTGCTTGGCAAGTTTGACCATGTGCTTTTCCTCAATCAAAACCTCCTTTGTGGTGGTCATTAAACGACCTTTGTCATTGACATGAATAAGGCGATCATCATTTTCAAAATTTTGCGAAATGGCATCTAACTTAACGTTTCCATTGCCAAGGCTATGACGATAGGCCGAAGCTAGTAATCGGCGATCATTTATAACAGAAGCTCTTTCAAAGCCATGCTTGACAGCATAATCAACGCACTGTTTAGGGCTTAACTCCTTAACATCTTTTTCGGGGGCAAATCTCACAATTTCCTGACCTTCACCTTTTTCACCAGCCCCCAACTCTTTAATTTGCCTCCGCCATTCTTCCTTTAGTTCATACATCGAATGGCCTTTTTGCTTTTTGGAGCGTGTTCTCGCTCCCAATTCGCTCAACTCTTTGGCATCTGTAATGCCCTTTTCTTTGGCCACACGTCCAATTTCATCAGTCCGCTTAGAAAACAAATCAATAACTTTCTGTGGCACACCTTTAACCTCAAAGGAGGTATCAGTTTGACGCACCTGATAACCAAGTTCAATAAGTTGGTCAGAAAGCCGTTTGTGAAAACGTGCTTGGTAATAGGGCATATCCCTTTTTATATCACGAAACTGCCCTGCCTTAATTTGTTGCTCTTGTTCGTCCCAAGTTGCATTAAAAACAAAACAATGGGCATGAAGATGTGGATCAGGCAATGACCCATCCACAGGCCTTGCCGTTTGGTGAACAAAATTTGCCCAAATCAATTCGCCAGTTTTGCGGTCATCATATTGACCACCCTTGCGAATGCGTGTCTTGCTATCGAGTTCAATATCCAACATGGTTTGATTTACACATTCCTGAAAGGCATTCAGAACATGGTCATCTTTTGCTAAGGCATGAAGGACAGATACCGACTTCGGGCAATGAAAGTTTATATCATATCCAGTTGTTCGGTCATCCTTTGTTCGGGGGGTCAGTTGCTCTCCAGTTGTGGGGTTGATATTTTCACAAAGAGCGAAGAATGTTTCTTTGGTAGCTTCTTTTTCTAAGCCTAAACGATTAGCAAGTAATCCGTTTATGCTCCCCTGCAATTCCTGATCATCTAGGTAATAATCAGATTTCATCAGAGCATCAGAGAAATAGGCTTTGGCGTGGGCAGCCGAAATGCTTTGGATCATGCGTATCATAAGGCAGGTAATTTACACCAACGGTATGCTGGCAGATGGGTTTCCTTATTCTATTAAACCTCATATATCAGAGATAAAGGAAGCAGTGCTTAGGGCTTTGCCGTGAACTGGTATAACGTTAGTTAATTTAAATTCATCAGACATCTTCCCTAAGCACTGCTTAGGGTCTATCTAGCCAATACTGTTTCTTCAAAATCTTCCGTAAATGCATCAGCTAATCTTCGTCTGGTTTCAGGGTCAGTCGGCTTGCGACCATAGAAAGAAAAACCTCTCGTTTCGCTTGGGTCTCTGCCTTCTACAAAAGAACCAACCATCTCCTCATTGCAAATCATTTCGTCAATCTTATCCATCACAAAGTGGTCACCAATCATATAAGCGGCCATATAACTGAGTGAATAGAAGATACTTGAAAAAAACAATAATGTGCCTAAACTTTGTCCAATGAGCATTAGGAATAAGCCTATAAAAAAGAAAAGACCAGGCTCAACTAACGTCTCAACTTGTCTCACATCCAAACTTTTTCCTTTCCATTTAAAGGCTAAAATGCGAGGATGGCGTTCTCCAGTTGATAGGCTAAAACGTGCAAAATCAAATACAGATGGTAATCGCTTTATTTCATCATTACGCTCCATGCTTTTATACATGAAAGCAATTAAGAACAGATACCAAGTAAAATAATGTTGGAAAATTTCCTCTAAGCCAAAGCCTCTTCCATAACCGCTAATGGAAAGCATTTGGGAAATGCCTGCTATAAAAAATGGAAAAATAGATAAAAGAATTGTAATTGTAATTGCTGACATGAAAGAGAAGTATCTTTCGCCAAAGTTTTTACGGATAAATACTTCCAACAATAATCTAGGATATGAGCTGAAAGTATAAAAGAAGATCAAAATAGACCCTTTTAGGATATTACTACGTCCATAAATAGATTTGTAGTACAAATTTTTTTTCATTGTTTTAGAAGTTAAAAAGTGAGTAATTAATTAAATCGAAAAGTTTTGGTTAAAAGTAATTTTGGTAAAGTTTTGTCCTAAATGAGAGATAGGATCTCCCTGTTTATGAATATATCCCTCGACCCTGTAGCCATTCAAATGGCCACCAGTTTTTAACCGAACAAAATCTTCAGGACGAATAAGGCGTTCTAACTTGAGAGACTTTCCTTTGGTTTGTGAGAAGTCTTTAGAAACCGTGACACTAGAGGAAGCATCTTCAAAAAAAGCATCTCCAATTAATTCAGAAGAATAGCCATTTGTGGTTATATCAGCATTGGCATGAAATATCTTAGTACCTAAAGTGCCTAGAAAGCTCTTGACCTTAAATTCAGCCTTTTGACCTCCCATGCTTGCATAATAGTTTGGTAGGTTTTGCGAAATATAAACAGTGGCTATGCGACTACTTCTTGCAGTAGCTTGATAATCAGCATCGTGGGCATGTAAAAAGTTTTGAGCTTCATCTGACCAAAGGAATAATGGCCTTGAGTTAGTATCAATGGAACGCTTTTCCATGGCTCTCTGCCAAATATATTTGAATAGTATTTGACAATCCCTGCCTACTTTATGATAATACTTAACAGGTAGATTAATCAAGATAATCTTGCCGTCTAAACAATCCTCTGGCGTAAGCGTTGAATCATACCGACAAAACAGCGAATAAACAGGCTCTCTTAGTAATCGGAATAAAAAACCCGAAAAAGTGAAGTCAATAATTGATCGAGTTTTTTCACTCAAATTAATAAAGCTATCAAAGAAAAACTGATCTAAAAATTTGAGCAGCCGTGCTTCTGGAATGGCATCTAAAAGCTCAGATTCAAACCTAAAGTTATCTTTGAGTATAGTTTGCTCTTGTTCAGGTGTAAATGAAGCGACCCATGTATCAATCTTTTTTGTAACCATTGAGCGAGCCTTTTCAAAAGCTTTTTGAAAGGCTTTTACTTCCCCATCGGATGTCTCGGTCTGCAAGTTTTCCTTATTTTTAGGGATAGTCTGAACGATATCATACATTGTTTGTATTGAAAGTGTTCCATAAGCGAGCCGACACAAATCAATAACATTAAATATCAGCATATCCAGTGCCGTTTCCCAAAATGGGTCATCTGATTTGCCACTATCCTTCTCATTGCCAGCTTGTATTACCGTTTTTAATACTTCCACAATGTTTTCCGTCAGTGAATCCTTCGAATGGGTTGATTCGTATTGCAGAAAGTTAAAACAATGCTCGCCATTGGGCTCAATAATAAGCAAATCTGCCTCACGCCCAGCCAAGCGACAATACTCTTGCCAAACAATTTTTTCATCAGGCTTTACAGTCAATACTAATCCGCCAAATCCATTAGATAAATATTTTAAGGCTAGAAATCTGCCACTACCACTTGACTTCCCAGAGCCAATTCCTCCGAATATCTGCACGCCTTCTACTGCGTTACGAACAGTCCAATTGCTACTACCATAAGCAGAGGCAAGCTCAATTATTGGTGTATCTAAATCAAAATTGTCCATAGTTTGCTTTGAAAATTTAGGTGGTAGAATTTGGCTAATTTTTACTTTGAGAAATAAAGAGAGTGGTTTTATCCACCCCCTTTAAAAGTCAGCCTCCATTAACTGTTAGAGGCTTTTTTAATGCTCTCATTTAGAGTGCTTTCAAAGGCACGGTTACCATTGCCCCCACCATTTGAAACGTTCCCAGTCCCCGTGTTGTAATTAACACGTTTGTCGTAGTGCCCATCGGCTGCCCATGAACCATCTTTTTGTTCCTTTAGACCTTGTGCCTTGCACTTGTCTTCGAACTCTTCTTTTGACATGTATACATTCATGTTTGAAAATTGGTTAAATTATGAATAATAAAAATTTACAAGTGATATATATATTCAGACTAATTACTTAAAGCGATTTTCCCAATTTATGCGTTTTATAGCTTCGTCTATATTCTTTTCTGTCAATTGAACATAGCCTAATTGAGGAGTAAATAGAGTCTTTGACGATAGATTTATATTTAACTCCTCTGAGAAAGGTAAATCAGTTATTTCATCCAATAGTATTTGGCTTTTAAAGTCACTATTAACAACACCTTTTTTGACTACCATAATATAAGCTGTTTTAAGTGAACATCATAATATTTTACATGATGTTTAATACACATTTACTAAATATTATTCAAAATTAAGTGATTTGACTTTACAAAACAAAACATTTTTACTTTTTTTTCTTAATTCACTAATTTTACAGTAATTTTTATTAAATTAGAGCCAAGATTTAGTGTTTAAATAATTACAAATTATGAATTTAAAGGATTTACTAACAGCGGAAACCTTCGAAGAAAATGGTGGCAAGCCATTATTTGACAGTCAGGCAGAGTTAGTTAGAGAACTTACAAAAGAGGAAAATGGGGCATATCATAACAAAGATGAGGCGAGTTTGAGATCGTATGTAAGCCAAGTTCTTAAACCAAGTGACGCTAAAAACCGAAAATTTCCTGAAGAGTTTAGAAAAACTCTTTCTTTGGTACTTAAAAGTAAGTTTCCTGGGCAAACGAATTTTTTGGAGGAAATCGAAAAGCGAATCTATGATGTATATGTAAATGCAGGTTCAGATAAAAATTTAGAAAGTAGTACGGACGAGCTGAATTTAACCTTATCTGGTCCAGGAGTCCACGTTATGATAGCAAACTTCCTTGTGGAAACATCCGAAACTTCAGATGCCAATAAAGTGTTAGAAAAAATAATGCAAAATTTAAAAGTTTATGAAGAAGTAGAGAAACTTAAGAACCTAAAAAATAATAAAAGGAATGACGATAATTTGAGCAGTAATAAATATACATGGAACAATTATCAATATCCATCAACAGGTGAGAAGAGGCTTAGGTATAGATATGAATATATTCTTGCTCGCAAAGACGATGCAATAGATCTTTGGAAATCATTCTACAAGTATTTGATTTTTGAAAAAAATATTGATGACGAACTTGTTGACAGGGTTCTTTATGAATTAAACAATAAAGAGTATATCAGGGCTTTTTATACAAAGGGCGTTCCTGGACCTGCTTTATGCTTACATAATGTTTATATTTTTAATCCTGGAGATGATGAGACCAGAAAAGTCTTTTTTAGAATAAGCAGAGATAAAAGTTTAGATATATCAAATAAGGGTGAATCTTACGTTAATAATTTATACAAACCATTGAGAGGTACCCTTAAAAACGATGAAGAGGGTGGCAATCTTAAAGATCCAATTGTTATTGAACTGCCCTATCCATCAATTGAAATAAAAGAGAAAAGAAATTTTAAAAAGAGGGATTAAAAATAGTATAAAACGTATGAATATAAAATTTGCTTATACTGCTTTTGATGGCGATGATATGCTTTATATTGATCTAATTAGAGAGTTTCTAATTAAAAATGACATAAATCCTTTAAATCCAGAGCATGCTTTGGGTTATTACGCTGCAACTCATACCTTGAAAGATAGTAAGAAAGAAGTGATGAGAAATTGCTTTGGACTATCTTCATTGTGCAATGAGTTTTGGATTTTCACGAGAATAGATTTGAAAAACCCTTCGGACATTTGTAAATTATCTGAGGGGGTTTTATCGGAAATGATAGTATGGGATAGATATTGTAGGAAAGACAAACAGAGATATAATCCAGTTTTTAGGGTTGTTAATTTGAATGATTTACTCGAATATTTTATTATTTCTGAAAAAATAGCAAAAGGACAAAAAGTCCTTCCCCACTCGCTAAATATTCTTCAGCTCAAATTAACGCTAGCGGAATACTCTAATTTTTTGGAATATCAATATTTCAAAGAACTAACTTTATTCGTAGCAGAGTACGAAAACTTGAATAAAAGCATTTTTGTGGATATTGATGATAAATATTTCAAGTACATTGATTGGGTTAGAATCAATTTGTATCAACAAAATAATGTTCCAATTATTCCACAGTGTATCATTCCGGAAAAAATTTATTTAAGATATGATAAAGAAGCTTTATATAAAAAGGCAGTATCATATCTTAAATTAACATCGGATAGTATTCTAAAAATTGTAGACTCGCGAATGAAAATAGAATCTAATTTAACAAGCGATAGTAATGTTGAATTTAAGATTTTAAAGGATTTTGGACTTCCCAAATTCAAAGAAATAGATGACTGGGCCATAACAACAAAAGAAAAAATTGAGAACTTGGCTGTTTTAAACAGTATCTAGTCCTTGTTGAACTACTTTTATATTGCTGAAATCTCAATACCATTTTTGAATAAATACTCGCTGTTATTAATTGCTAAATATGCCAGACCAGTACTCACAGATTCATTTGTCGGAATGATGTAATCTGATTTAAAGAATTCTGCGATTACCAAAACGTTCAGAAGAGCTTTGTCTGCACCATACATGAATCCCTGATTTTCAGGGTAATAGTTTTTAATATCATCAAATTCTTTTAGTATGATATTATCAAACAAATACTGTATGTCTTCAATTGTATATTTACCGAAACTATCATTTTTCCCGAGCCTATTCAAGGAAGATTTAATAAAGTCTTCCATACAATTAGAACCAAAAATTAGTATTTTTTTTGATGAACTAATAGGAATAGCTTTTTGTAATTCTTCCTTAACAAACACTTTCATCATATCTAATTCACTTGAAGAAGCTGGGAATTTTCCTTGAAATTGCTTTTCTAAGAAAAATGTCCCCGTACCAATGGAACTAATTATTGAAGTATTATTTCTGTAAATAATTTGTACACTTCCACCACCTACATCAATAAGGCAACTTTCACTTTCATTAATGCCCATTTTATTATTTATAGACTCAAAAAAAATTTCTCCTTCAATTTTCGGATCTAATAAATTAGGTGTACAGTTAAGTTGATTCTTAATATTTGATAATATTTCAAACCCATTTTTAGCTTTTCTAAATATTTCAGTTGCAACAACAATATAATTAGAAACCCCGTTATCTCGAATTCTTTCAATACATGATTTCAATGAAGAAAATAAAATATCTATTCCTTCATCACTTATATTGTCATTTATTAAGTAGGAACTTAACTTTGTTTCCTCTTTGAAATTGGAGATTACAATGTTACCATTAAGTTCTTTAGAAATTAGTTGTTTGATACGAGCACTGCCCATATCGATAATAGAGATTGACATATTTTTCATATTATAATTCCGATTAATGAATGTTTAGCAAATATACTTACTGTTAAGTAAATTTTTTAAAGTTTACTTAAGTATTTTTTGGTTCAAAGAATAAAGAGCATGCAAATTCCTTCATTCTAGGCAAGTATTGGATCAATATAATATTTCTACAGAGAGAAGTTGTCAATTGATAATACCACAAAAATTGAAAACTAAATATCTATTCAGGTTTAACACCTAATACCTTAGCTAAAGCATCATCTGCTTGTTGTGTAGTGAAGTTTGACTGATATCCCATAGTTGTTAAAATACTACTATGGCGATACAATTTTTGAAGAATCTGAACAGGTATTTGCTCGTTAGCCATTTGTGCAAATGAATGGCGGGCAATGTGCATTGTCAGTTTTTTGTCTATTCCAGCAGCAGGAGCAACCTGCTTATTAAGGAATTTATCTAATGCACTGGTCTTGAAGGCAATAGTTCGCTGAGTGATGAATTTGTCATCAAAATCCACGCCTTTAAGCTCAGGAAAAACCAAATCATCTTTATTTTCTTTAAAGACCTCATATTGCTTAATTATAGCGGTAGCTTTATCTGGAATCTTTAATGAACCCGCCTTTTGGTTTTTTCCCATTGAATAGAAAAGGCGATCATTTTGAAAGTCAGACCAACGCAATCTTAAAACATCACTTATTCTCATGCCAGCAAAATAATATGAGAATAAAAAAAGATTTCTTGCATGATTTGGTGTATCTGTGAGTTCAACATTTTCAAGTCTGGCTATCTCTTCAGGATTTAAACCGATTTTTGATGTTTCTGGAAAAACAATCTTCATTTTCCCCTTACCAAATGGATATATTTTTTCGTCTAATACGCCTTCTTTTCGGGCAAAACTAAAGACCGACCGCATCACTACAATGTGGTTTACAGCCGACCTTTCAGATAATTTAAGGTCATTCTTAACATGACTTTGAAACCGCTCTAAAAGAGCCACAGATATATCTTGGAAAGCAATATCTTGTTTAATAAAGGCTTTGAAGTGATTTATCCTCGGTTTGTCCGCTGTATATTGATTATATTTACCAGCCTCTTTTAACCGTTGTAGATATAATTCGGCTTGCGGAAAAAAGGTTGAACCCACAGAAGGTTTAATTTTTTGCTTTACCGCTTGAGATGAAACATAGCTTTTTTGTGTTTCAAGCTCTAGAGACTGGTCATTAGCCTCTGAAAGTTTTTTCAGAATATAATTGTTTAGACGAGCAGAATTTGGATGAGATTTTTTAACACGTTGCTTATCTTCATCCCAATCTTCTATATCAAGATTGTATCCAAGATGTATAAATGAGGCTTTTCTATCTTTAGTAATACGCAGGGTCAAAGGGTATTTTCCCTCTTTATTTTGCTTTTTACGAAGAACAATTTTTACATGTGCCATGATTTGGGTACAACCTTTGGTACAACATAGGTACAACAATTTCTGGTTTAACGTGTTTTTTTGTGTATTTATTTGATGCAAATATAGGGAAAACAGCCCAAAACAGCCCATTTTAAGCCATATCAATCCAAATAATAAGAACTGAAAATCCTTGTGTCGGCGGTTCGATTCCGTCCATCACCACAAAGCCGATTCGAAAGAATCGGCTTTTTTTTGTGCCTTTTGATAGGCTTAATCTTATTTCTTTTAATACAACTTATATTTTTTCTTCACAGAAATTTTCTATTCTTAAAGTGCTTTTGTACGCTAAGAGAAACTGTTTTCAATTTCCTTAACAAGTCCATTCTATATTCGCATTTGCCTTTCTCCTAAATTCTTCTAAATTTGTTAATAAAAAATAGAATTTATTTATTCAACCCTTGAAGAATATGAGAACAATTTTCAGTTTTTTCTTGCTTTTTCTTGCCTCTAATTTCCTTTTAGCCCAAGGTCCCAAAGTGCTAATCGTGACTGCCCATCCCGACGATGAGACGATGTTTCCAGCAACGGTTTTTAAGATTACTCGGGAACTGAAAGGTACGGTAGATTTGGCCTTGATTACTGACGCCTCGGGTGGATATAATGGATTGATAGCTTCTACTTACTATGGCAAAAACCTTACGGATTCGGCCACGGGTAGGGTCGCTCTTCCTTTACTTCGTAAGAAAGAATTGATGTGTGCAGGCGAGGTGATGGGTATTAGAAACTTTTTCTTTTTTGACCAACTCGATGATTTTTACCAGATTGACCCTAAGCCTTTTTTCGAAGGAAAACGCTGGGATATGACCTTTTGTGAGAAAAAGTTAAACAAAATTCTTGAAGACGGACAATACGATTATGTGTTTTGCTTGGTGCCAAGTGCTGAACAGCATGCTCATCACAAAACGGCGAGTATTTTAGCAATAAGAGCTGCAAACAATCTTAGTTCGGCCAAAAAGCCGATTGTTTTGGGTGGTAGGGCTTTGAACAAAGGTTACACCTATAATTTTGATATGTTGGATGGATTTCCGGAAACCAAGGTTTCTTCCAAAGCCCCAGTCTTTTATTTTGATAGGTCGTATGGTTTCGGAGAAAACAACAAGCATAGCTATATGATAGTGGCCGATTGGGTAAAAGCTTGTCATAAATCCCAAAGTGGCGATATGAACGGTTCAATGCATCGTGGCGATTTGGAGACGTT
Source organism: Bacteroidetes bacterium B1(2017) (assembly GCA_002256395.1). Taxonomy (GTDB): domain Bacteria; phylum Bacteroidota; class Bacteroidia; order UKL13-3; family UKL13-3; genus B1. The sequence goes on from NKJG01000019.1 coordinate 31,293, forward strand.
TTGGTATTTCGATATAAATGCAGAAAGTGGCATCGAAGCCACTTCCAGGTTTTTTGAGAAAATTCGTAAGTCGGGATTTGTGACCAAATGATATTATAATCCCCCAACATTCGAAGGCTATAGTCTTCGAACTGGTGTATCCGCTCTTGGGGATGTTCCTAAGGACAATCCCCAAACTAGTACCGATAGCTATCGGTGGAGGATTTCTAATCCGAATAAATGTTTGTTAAAAAACTCATAATATTAAATATCAATTCCTTCTAAAAAACACAACCAATGTTTTGGTTAATCTCCTGTTTATAAGCTTTGTAAGTATAGAATTCAACTTTGGTGGTTTTACATTTCTTACAAAAATAACGCTGTTTTGTCTTGGATCTTTACCATGTTTTATCATATAAATATCACATTCACAATGTTTTATATTTTCACCAACATCCCGATAGCTATCGGGAGAAACATGAGCATGCCAATTGAGTCATTTCGTTTGATTTGAGGAGTTTAATTGCATATTATTAAGACCCATTACCTCTGAAAAAATCACATTTTTGATTGAAAAAGCAGGTATTTGGGCTTGAAAGGGGGTCACCCACACATCTGACAAATTACCTCCTATCCTAATTCTCTAAAAAAAAACCTGAGTCAATCGACCCAGGAATTTTTATTTTACCACACAATTTTTATCTTGTTAGTTTTCACTTGGCACTGTTAACCATTCCAAACTAAGAATTTTAATACTATCTCGATATGACGCAATAACCCAAAAAAATCACATTTTTACTTGAAAAAGTTGATAATGTCTAGTTAAATGGGATCCTTATAAAACTGGTAGATCACTACTATTTAATCTTTGCATTGCTTAGTAATCAAAATTGGATTCGATTTAGCTGACTCACCTAACGCTGTTACACATATTGCCGTATAGGCAAAGCTTGCTGCACCAACAGTTTTTGTTCGTCCAGCTCCGAGCCCACCTCCCCAAAAAATAGTTCCACATTCACATCCTGATGCTGTTAATGTTGCTTTCTCATTTTTACAAACGGTTTTTCTATCAGAAGAAATTACTGGTGCAGTTGTTGACCCAGTTGTAATTGTAATGGAATTTGATGTGGAAGAAGTGCCACATGAACTTTTACAAGTTGCTGTATAAGTACCAATACCTGCTTGAATCGTAGTCTGAGTACTAGATGTGGACCAAATAATTGTACCATTACATCCAGACGCTGTTAAAGTCGATAATTGAGTCCCACAAATTATTGTAGGATTAGATGAAATAACGGGAGCAGGTGGTGGTAAACATGGTATAGTTTCACTCAGTATTGTTATTGAAATGACCTCACTTGGTCCAGAAAGATTTCCACCGTTATAAGATTTCACTCTAAACCAAAACTGTTCTTCCGAGTCAAAATAATTATTATTAACACGCTCAATTCCACGTATGGATTTGATGGTGCCATTTATTAATCCTATAAAATACCAATTAATATTGTCGTCTGAGCCTTCAATTCTCAATCCTTCCGGTGTACATTCTTGGTAATCCCAGCTTAGAGATATCTGTTTATGATTTAAAGCATCTATGTAAGACAGACCCGATAGTGAACGAGGAGCCAGCGTTTTGTCACAATTAACAGATTGTATTTGTACACCATTAGAACTCACACTTTCACAATCTCCAATTTTACACTTTGCGGTATATGTTCCTAAGCCAACTTCTAAAGTTAATCCTTCTAAACCGTTTGACCATTTTACCGTTCCTGTACAACTATTTGCAGTTAAAGTGGCGGTTTCATTTGGCTGTATTTGAGTTTTATTGGCTGATATAGTAGGTACACTAATATTTTCACAAGGGAGTGGGCCTCCGTCCTTATTTATCCTAAAACGATCGAGCTTAAATTCGCTATAGCAGTTGTTGCTATTCTTACATCTGGTATATAAATAGATATCTTTGTTAAGGTTTTCAAGCGTATTTGTGATGGTGTAGGTGCTTCCTGTTCCGGCTTCTTCTTTGCCGAAATTATACCAATAAAGCGTAGCGTTACTCTGACAACTCATATAGATTGAGATCGAAACATCATTGGTTTCGTTTGAAGGAATTACCTGATTATAGACTGGCATGGCTGGCTTGAAATCACTATCACAAATCTCCTTTACTTTAATTAATTGGGTGTATGTCACTGTGCTTTCGCATCCGTAGCTATTGATACATTTCATGCTATAGATAAAGTCACCAGCTTTTTCAGAACGGGTCAATTGAGTTCCTGTACCAATTTCACCCATCGCATTATACCAATGGATTGTCCCGCCATTCGAACATGCTTGTGCATAAAATGTAAATGATTCATTCTCTCTGATGGCTCTACCTTGATGCGAAAATTGTACCTCCATCGTTGGTTCAGGAGCACAATGACACCTATCTATCGTAAAATATATGTCTCCATAATACCCGCTTTCGCAGCCTGTGGAGCTATCTACACAATTGACATTGTATTTGTACGAGCCTTCTTGTGTCAATTCTAATTGCCCAGATGTATTTTCAATTAGTATATCATCTTTGTACCACCTATAATTGCCCGCTTGGCAGTTTTCGGCACCTAACCATTTTTTCAGACAAACCACATTATCGCTTGGTGTGGAAACCACATTTGGTTTAAGGGGTGATTTTAGTAAATTCAATGTTATAAGATTAGATGCTTCTCCAATGCAAGTGTTTAGCCTACATCTTGTTCTATAGATGAAAGTGGTGTTTGTAGCAATCTGAGGCTCATATAAAGTTAAGGCTGTGGCGTTTGACGGTAAGGAGGCCCATTCTTCAGTGTTTTTTTGCCACTCAATAATACCCGGACAACTTCCCGATGTGCTAACATTTACATCAGAGCTTGCACAGAAAGGTGCTTCGCCTTTATCGCTGCTTAATACAGGAGCTTCTAATCTATCATACACTACTATTTCAATCGGTTCAGAAATCGCATTAATGCAATATTTATCATAGCAGTTTACGGTATATGTTGTGGTAGCAACTGGTGTGATTTTTAAAGTTGGGGTTGTGCCTCCTGACGACCATTCTATATTATCCGGGCAACTTTTTACCGAAAGGCTACCAGTATAATTTTTGCAAAGGCTGTTATTAAATAAATCAGACGATACCGAAGGAATGCTATGGTATTTTTCTAAAACATCAAGATTCCCGTTTTGAATTTTTAAACTTAATGATGACCCATTGGAGAATGTGATGGTATTAGTAGATTTTAAGTTATTGGAGTTGGTTTCTTTCAAACTATATAAATACCCAGCTTTTTCTGTGTAAGAAAATACATAGTCATTCCTAAATTTTTCACCTGAATTATCGCATAGATTAAAACCAATCTGGCCTATGAATAGGCCATTGATATTACCCCCACAGCTGTAGTCAATGGTGATTTTTTCAAGCGACATATCCATCGGATTTAGTCCACTTGTGGTTCCTTCTTCTAAAGAAAACACCTTATCGGCAACCATATTTCCTACTAAACCAGATGGGCCAATGAAAAGGTTCTTGCCTTTATAGCTTGGTAAACTGGCCCCGCTTTTTAGTTTGAAAAACTTGGGTAATCGGATATCAAAACTTTCGAAATAAATTCCCTTCCAAAAATCTCCTGCAAGATTGGTGCATTTTGGTAAATTATTTGGATTTTGCCTTTTACTTAAATCCACCATTACTCTGTTTGGGTTTTCAAAACTGAAGCCTAGATCAGAGTACAACTTAGAATGAAAGGCGTTGGATGCTTTGGCTTGGAAAAAAATATCTTGCCAGTCTGTTACAGATACTGAACTAAATGCCAGGATATAAGGCAACCCAGCGTTTATTGTTTGGCCTTGAGCATTTTCTTGATCTACAGTATTAAATGATTTAATATAGCCAGACAATTCAAACTTCTCGAAGGCTCCGCATGAAAAGCTCAATTTAGTGTCTTCGTCAAGACCCATTTTTAAGGTATTTCCAAAACCCGCTAAACTTATTTCATAGAATGTAAACTTCCCATTTAACAAAGAATTTGCCTCGGGGCTGATTTCATCATTACGTGCAGAGCTCAACGTGTTGGGCAAAATCTTCAATTCTCCTTTAAATCCATTTTTGCTTGAAAAAGCTATTCTATCTGCACCAAAATATATTGACTCTGAATTTTGGTTCTCGGGAATAGAAAATTTGCAGCCAACTTTTAAATAAGCTTGGTCTTTCTCAAAATTCATCTCAAAAACTACAATGTCATAGTTCCAGCCATCGATTTTAGAACGAAAAATTACAGGCAGAATAGCTACAGACGAAATAGCTTGAGAAATGGAATATCCACCAGATGATATGTCTATGACTCTTCCTTTGGCAGTTGCTGTTTGGATAGATTGGTCTATTTCGTTGGTAGAAATATTAGAAATAGCTGTATTAAAGTTAGCATGAGTGCAATTAAAAGAAAAGAAAAAAAGTACAGCAAAACAGATAGTAAATGTAGACTTAAGCTTCATAATTTTAGTATTTGTGTTGGTTTTAATAAATTGATTAAAAAAAATATTATTTAAAATATATGTATTCATCCCCAAAAGTAAATCCTTAAAACAGCCGAAAGCACTACCACACTTCTACTAAAAGCGATTGAACGTCGGTTTAGTCGTTTTAGGTGTGTTCTTAGTGTGAGATTCATGCGTTCGATGGAATTTGTTGCTCTGTTTTTGGTATTGT
>NKJG01000108.1 GCA_002256395.1 Bacteroidetes bacterium B1(2017)
ATGTAGAACTTATCGAGGACCAGCTCATTGAAACCGAGGAAGCCATAAAACAATTGGCCTTTAGCGACATTATTTTACTAAATAAAACTGCCAGCGTCTCGGAAGTTTATCTCGATGAATTAAAAGGTAAATTATTGTCTATAAATCCTTTCATTAAGTTCTTTGAAGAAAAAGGAATGACTTTTCCGGTCAAAGAAATCTTCGAAACAGTTAGAGATGCTGATATCAAAATTGAAGAAAACGAACCAAAAACTCATTCGCATGAACACAAACATGGCAAAATAAAATCATTCACTTTCAGATTCGCAGAGCCATTCATAGACAAAGAATTGCAAATGAGACTTTTTGGATATTTGGTTTTTGAAGCCAAAGGTTTGTATAGAATCAAAGGAATTATAAATGCTAAAGATGTGAATCATCGCTTGATTTTGCAATCTGTGGGTCAAAGTCTCAGCATTTCTGGTGGAAAAGCTTGGGATGAAGATGAAATTAGAGAAAGTAAAATTGTATTTATTGGGAAAGATTTGGATAAGGCGTTTTTTGAGGAACTGTTGAAGGGGTGTTTGGATCAAAAATAATGAATGTGTTAAAATTCAACAAACAATTTAAATCAACTCATAACATATTTTGACCCCGCTGGGGTCATTGACATTTTTTCTTTTCTAACATAATTTGACCCCGCTGGGGTCATTGACATTTTTTCTTTTCTAACATAATTTGACCCCACTGGGGTCATTTAAATCTCTTCATCGTTTCTTTTCTAACATAATTTGACCCCGCTGGGGTCATTTATTCTTTTCTAAATAACATAATTTTACCCCGCTGGGGTCAAACATTTGTGTCTGAAACAAATAACGAAATATTTTATGAACTGACCCCAGAGGGGTCACATTATGTTAGCAATGGATAAGCATTTTGACCCCAGCGGGGTCAGATTATTTATTCGGAATATTGATTATCGTTTTTTTTAAAATCATATTTTAATTTATATATTTGGATAAAAAAATCCATATGGCAGATACCTATCGCAAAGTCTATCTACACATCGTTTTTGCTGTCAAAAACAGAAAAGCACTTTTAGTCAAACCATGGAGAAATGAGCTTTTTGCTTATATGGCAACCTCACTAAACAACAGAGGACATTTTTCTTTAGCAGTAAATGGCTACAATGACCATGTCCATCTATTTTTTAACTATAATTGTAAAGAACTCATATCCGACCTTGTTAGAGAACTCAAAAAATCTTCAAACGAGTTTATCAATACAAATGGTTTTTGTTCTGGAAAATTTGAATGGCAAAACGGCTACGGGGTCTTCTCGAATGGATACCGTGAAAAAGATGTAATCATCAAGTACATTATTAACCAAGAGAAACATCACTCCAAAAGAAACTTTAAAGACGAATACTTCTCTCTACTTGATTCTAACGAGGTGGAATATAAAAATGAATACGTTTTTGAATTTTTTGATGAAATTGACCAGCGGAATTAGTTTTTTATTTTCCCACAAACAAATCTAAAAATGTTTTTGCAAATTGGGATTTAACCACATCGCCTTTACCCAAATCAAAATCATGACTAAGGCGGTCGCTGTTAGATAGGATAATAAGTGTTAAATTTTTCTCTAAAACCTTTAAATACAAGGCAGAGAATGAACCTGGATGGTGTCCATAATGCCAAACAAGCGTCTGATCTTTATATTGCTGTGTAAACCAACCATAGCCATAAGGTGACAGACTTCCATCGCTTAATTTATATGGCTGAAATTGTAAATTCTTAGTTTGTTCCGAAACCAAAACATTGGTATTGATAGCTTTATCAAAAATCAACAAATCATTTACTGATGATATTATACCAGCCCCAGCGTTTAGTTTTGGATTTGGAAAATCAGCTTTCACAAAACCTGAATCTGTAGGATTATACGGTTGAGCAATTTTTGCTAGCATAACCTTTTTAGACTTATCTAATTGTGACGAAGCCGTATTTTTCAAATTCAGTCGATCTATTACCATGCTATCTACCAATTCATCAAAACTTGAATTCGTTGCGGTTTCCACAGCTACAGAAAGCATTCCAAACAAAAAACCATTGTATTTGTATTGGTCGCCAGGCGATTTTTCAGAGGTATGAGTCAAATGATGCCTGAGTGTGATGTCGTTTCTTTCGGGATGGTAATTTTCTAACATAAAGGTATATTCGGGCATTTCTTCTCTAAAATACCCTAAAATTCGTTTGCATCTTTCCTCATAGCCTGGATACAAATCCTTTATTCTTGCGTCTAAATTCAGCCTATTTTCCTCTACCAAACGCATCATTACGGCTGT